>JAEZJF010000006.1 GCA_023415825.1 Bacillota bacterium | reverse complement strand
ATACTTATGATAGCTGGGGTAAGCTAATTAGCATCACAGACAAAGATGGAAACGATGTAACAAATGACTCAACCCATATTGGTTATAAGAACCCGTACCGCTACAGGGGCTACCGCTATGACAACGAAACAGGACTCTATTACCTGCAAAGCAGGTATTATAACCCTGAGTGGGGCAAGTTTATTAATGCGGATGATGCAAATATATTAAGTGAAACCAATGGTATCTTGCTCTCTCATAACCTCTTTGCGTATTGCTTGAATAATCCTGTTAATAATGAAGATCCAGATGGATATTTTGTAATGGCCTTACCCTTAATTGGTAGTGCACTGTTTAAGGCTATTGTGGCAACTGGAGCTTTTATAACTGCCTTTATAGTAAACGAAGGAATAGTAAAACCAACTATAAAAAGTTTAAAACGTAATATATTATTAGCAAAGGAGAGAAGTAAAAGTCCCCCAGCAAGAAGAGAAGAAAACAATTCACGAAAAAAAGCATATGAAAGAGCAAAAAAAGCTGGAGGAGGAAAAGAACCAATACACCATCCAAATGGACATGATAAGAATCCTCGCCCACACTATCATCCTAATGTACCAAACTCTCAAAGGCCAACCCCTAAAGGCCCCAGTTCACATGATCATTACTTTTATTAAGGAGTCTAGTTATATGGGTTTAGCAAAAGGAATATATAAAGCTGCTTACTATGGTGATATAGACAGAATAAAAAAGTACCTTGAGAATGGTTCTGACATAAATAAATGTGATAAGGATGGATTTACTATATTACTTTGGGCTATTCAAGAGGGTCAAGTAGATCTTGCAAAATTTCTTATTGAAATGGGGGCAGATATACGAAAAAGAGCATATAATACATTTTCTCCATTTGAAATGGCTTGTTGTGAAGGCAGTCTGAGTATTATTAAACTCTTATTAGAAAATGGGTATGATGTATTAAATGAAGATTATTTTTCTCTTCATTATGCAGCGGCTTCTGGACAGTATGAAATAGTAAAGTATCTGGTTTCACTTGGAATAGATCCTGATAAAAAAGACTATGGGGAGCGGACACCTATACATTGGGCAGCGCAAGAAGGACACTTAGAAGTGCTAAAACTTCTATGTGGATATGGTGGAAGCTTAGAACCACAGGATGAATATGGACATACACCGTTATACATTGCTGGAGCAGAAGGTCACATAAATATAGTTAATTTTTTAATTAGTAGTAAGATTAATATCAATTTAACAGGAAGTGACTGCTGTACACCGCTAAACATTGCCTGTATTTTTAAGAGAGTTGATGTAGCTGAGTTGCTATTGAAAAATGGAGCCAATAAAGAGTTAAAAGATGACCATGGCAGAACCCCCCTTTTCAACGCAGCACTTAAGGGTAGTATTGAGATTGTGAAACTCCTGTTAAAATATGGTGCTGATAAAAATACAAAGAATAAAAGAGGGAAAATGATTAAGGATGTTAAAAGGCCAAAAATAAAGGAAGAAATTTTGGGATTAATATGTGATTAAGATGTCGTAAAAGTCATTTGAGTTGTCAAGATAATACAAGGATTAGTGATAGAGGGCTGCAACTTATTTATCAGGTCTAGTTATTGAATGAATCCCTATCATTATTTACAATCAGTCTTTGCACATTATAAAGCTTATGCTATAATAATGTGGAATCAAATGGATGGGGAGGTTTAGAAAATGAAACATATTAAGACCATTAACGGCACAACCCTCAATAAGGATATTAAAAAGGCAGGCTGCGGCGAATGCCAGACTTCATGCCAATCCGCATGCAAGACTTCCTGCACGGTTGCCAATCAAAAGTGCGAAAGCAAGTAGAAGTTTTCAACTAAATCTTGTTGTTAAGAATATAAGAACAATAAGTGTAAAGTTTATGAAAATGAAGCGGTGGAAGGGCTATAGCAGCCCTTCTTTTGTTCACATTAAATGGAGGACTAACATGATACATGCCTATAAAATGCATGGTGTGAATATGGTTTTGGATATTCACAGCGGCGCTGTGCATGTTTTAGATGATACAGCCTATGATGTCCTGAGTTGTTATAACCGGGATGGAGCACTTGATAAGGTGAAGCTTCAAGCCTTGAGCGACCGCTATGACGAATCAGCTCTAAAAGAAGCGCAAGACGAAATTGAATTCTTAAAAGAGAGTAACATGCTCTTTACCCAGGACCCATACACAGAGTTTATACCCCTCTGGACCAAGAAGACCGTGGTTAAGGCGCTGTGTTTACATATTGCTCATGACTGCAACCTAAGGTGCAGCTACTGTTTTGCAGGTACCGGAGAATACCTGGGTGCCCGCTCCATGATGAGCCTGGAGGTAGGTAAAAAGGCTATTGATTTTCTGATTGAAAACTCAGGAAATAGAAGAAATCTTGAGGTGGACTTCTTTGGCGGAGAGCCCCTAATGAACTTTGACGTGGTCAAGGGGATTGTAGCTTATGCCCGGAATCGGGAAAAGGAAGCAAGCAAGAACTTCCGCTTTACCATAACCACCAATGTTCTTCTTTTGGACGAGGACAAGCGGGCTTTTATCAATGAGCATATGCATAATGTGGTTCTAAGCCTGGATGGACGTAAAGAGGTCAATGATACAGTGAGAAAACGTGTCGACGGCTCAGGCTGCTATGATCGTATTCTTCCTCTGGCTCAAAAGATGGTTGAGGAGAGAAAGGGAGAGAATTATTACGTCAGAGGCACTTTTACCCGGAAAAATCTTGATTTTGGATCAGATGTACTCCACATGGCCGATTTAGGCTTTGAGCAGATATCTATTGAACCCGTTGTAGCCGCAAAGGATTCAGGCCTGGATATTCGACATGAGGATCTTAAAACCGTTTGTGATGAATATGAGCGTTTGGCCAAGGAATATGCGGACCGCAGGGAAAACGGGCAGTGGTTTAATTTCTTCCATTTCATGGTGGATCTTGAAGGCGGCCCTTGTGTTGCAAAGCGATTAAGGGGCTGCGGCTCGGGGACGGAATACCTGGCTGTCACTCCTGAAGGCGAGCTCTATCCATGCCATCAGTTTGTAGGTCAGAAAGAATTCCTTTTGGGAAATATTTTCGAGGGTCTCAATGATAACCCCATAAGGGAAACCTTTATAGAGACAAATGTTTATACAAAGCCTGAATGCAATGCCTGTTGGGCGAAGTTCTACTGTAGCGGAGGCTGTGCGGCCAATGCCTGGCAGTTTAACCAGGATATCAAAAAACCTTACGATATTGGCTGTGAGCTTGAGAAAAAACGTGTGGAATGCGCCTTGTGGATAAAATCACAGGAAATCAGTGAGGGATGAACTATAAATAAGTAACAAGAAGGTGATAGACATAATTAGAAGCTTTGACGGTAAAAAACCACAAATTCATGAAACGGCCTATGTGGCAGAAAGTGCACAAATCATCGGTGATGTGGTTTTGGAGAAGAATGTAAGTATATGGGACAATGCGGTGCTCCGTGGTGATTTAGGGAAGATCACAGTAGGCGAAAACAGCAATGTTCAGGATGTTTCTTCCGTTCATAATACGGAAGGAATCCCAGTGATTATTGGGAAAAACGTAACCATAGGCCATAGGGTGGTACTCCACAGTTGTACAATCGGTGATAATTCCCTAATTGGCATGGGAGCTATTATACTCGACAATGTCAATATTGGTAAAAACTGTATTATCGGTGCTGGGGCGCTGGTTACACCCAATACCGAAATTCCAGACGGCTCACTGGTTATGGGCATGCCGGCCAAGGTAATAAAACCCACTTCGGAAGCCCAGATTGAAGGTAATATCAAGAATGCGGAGGAATATGCAAGGCTTTCCTCTGTTTATAGGGCGGAAAAATCGTAGATTAGACATGAAATGTATTTTATGTCGGTTGTTGACTCATAAGAGATATAAGCTTTATAATACTTAAGGTGGTCAAAAAGAAGAAAGAGAAGGAGGTAGCTCCCAATGAATGATAATAGGACATTTAAACTCTTTGCGGTTGTCCTTGTCATCGCAATCATTTGTGTGCTAGCTTTCACAGGGCTTGGGCCTGCAAATTCGAGAATTGTTAAAGGCGTTAATGAAGTCAGAACCGGTATCGATATCCGAGGTGGTATCAGCGCCATTCTAGAGCCCGTTTATCCGAATGGGTCTCAAGGTCGTAATATCGCAGATGATTTAGCCAGCTCTCAAAAGATCATTGAAGCGCGACTGGACGCTCAGGGAATTTACGATAAAAGTATTAACATTGATTCGACAAATAATCGTCTGGTCATTGATATACCGTGGGCGACAAATGAAACTGTGTTTGATCCCAGAAAATCATTGGACGAGCTGGGGAGCACCGGTGCTCTGACTTTCCAGGAAGTTAACGACGAAGATATGTATAAGGATGCTTCCGAGCTTACACCTTCCGGCAAGATTGTTCTTAACGGTGAAGATGTTGAAACCGCCTCCAGCTATCAGAATCAAAATGGAGCCTATCAAATCCTTCTTAAATTGAAACCCTCCGGTGTGGATAAATTCTCTGAAGCCACAGGCAGGTTAGTGGGCAAAAGAATAGCCATTTTTATGGATCAAATATGCTTGTCTGCTCCTTCGGTAGATGAACGCATCACCACCAGTGAAGCTACTATTACAGGACGCTTTACCTATGACTCAGCCAAGTCTTTGGCTGATAAGATCCGGTTTGGCGCACTGCCTGCCAAGCTTGAGCCTGTTAAGGTTGACTCCATCAGCGCTCAATTAGGACAAGGTGCTTTAGAGGTAGCCGTAAAGGCGGGAATTGTTGCATTTATTCTGGTCTGTGCTTATATGATTTTCTATTACAGACTGCCCGGGCTTGTTGCATCAATAGCCCTTGCTTCACTCTTGGCTCTTCAGATACTCACACTTTCAAACTTTAATATCTCGCTCACCCTTCCCGGTATCGGAGGTATCATACTATCCATTGGTATGAGTATTGACAATAACGTTGTTACCAATGAACGCATCAAGGAGGAGCTCAGAGCTGGAAAATCCTTGAGAGCTGCCCTTGATACCGGTTTTAAGAGAGCTTTTGTAGCCATTCTGGACTCAAATGTGACGACAATCATAACCGCAGTTATACTCTATATCATGGGTTCTGGACCCGTCAGAGGCTTCGGCGTCACCTTGTTCTTCGGTACCATATTCAGCTTTTTCTCGACTGTTACCGCCTCCAAGATGATACTTCAAGGTCTTTCAGCCTTCAGCTTCTCAAAAAATAAATGGCTATTTGGCTTGAATGGAGGGAAGAAAAATGAGGCAGTATGATTTTGTAAAAAACAAGAAGTATGCTTTCATGTTCAGCATAGCGTTATTTGTGTTCTTTGCCATTATGCTGGTCATAAACGGTGTGACCCTTGATATCAATTTTAAGGGTGGAACCCGTATGATGATCGAAGTGGTGGGCGAGGCGGATCCCAATAAGGCCGGCGAGATTGTTGAGCAAGCCATTGGGAAAGAGGTTGCAGCAAGCATTATGGAGACTTATAGCGCAGAAGCCGGTCAAGCCTCAACAAAAATGCTGAGACTGGATATTGCGGGAAATGAACCCCTAACCCGTGATGAAGAGGATAAGGTAAAGGAGATACTCGCCCAAAATTTTGATGTGAAGTTAGAAAGCAATAAAAATGAAAATGTGAGTATTACACCCACAATCGGCCGACAGGCTCTTGAAAAGAGTATACTTGCAGTTATTATTTCATCCACCCTCATTCTATTTTATGTAGCCTGGAGATTTAGCGTTTTAAGTGGATTCCCTGCAGCAGTATGTGCAATCATAGCGTTATTCCATGATGTTGGCGTTATGTTCGGAGTGTACATTTCGTTAAAGCTTCCCCTGAATGATATCTTTGTTGCTTCTGTGCTTACTATTATTGGCTATTCTATGAATGATACCGTCATTATTTACGACAGAATCCGAGAAAATACCGGGCTTATGAAAAAGTCGGATTTGGGAAGCATCGTCAATGTCAGTATTCATCAATCATTATCCCGAACCCTTAATACCATGATGACCACCCTTGTCTGTGTTTCTGTTTTGTATATTTATTCTGCAGTTAACAATATCGGTTCTTTGGTGGACTTTAGCTTTTCACTCCTGATTGGTATTATAACCGGTGTGTACTCAACCATATTTATAGCATCTCCGCTATGGCTGATATGGAAAGAGAGAAAGCAAAGAGTTGTAGTAAAAAAGGCTTAAATCACTTTTTAAGTGCAGTAAAGAATCCAAAGAAGATTCTTTACTGTACTTAATAGAAATATAACAAATAAAAACAAGAAATTTTTATGCAAAGCTTGACTTTAAAACCCCATGTATGGTATGATTTTTATTGCTTTGCGAGCGTTTTTTTTTATGCAAAAAATATTGAGTTTATAGCATAGGAGTGTTCCAAATGAGAACAAGAATCACCATGGCTTGTACAGAATGCAAGCAGAGAAACTATGATACCCTGAAGAATAAAAAAAATGATCCCGACAGGCTTGAAATGAACAAGTACTGCAGATTCTGCCGTAAGCACACAGCCCATAAGGAAACCAAATAATTGATTGGGAGTTGTTTTCGATGACTGAACAGAAAGAAAAATTCAGCCAACGTACGGGTCGATTTTTTAAGGAAATCCGTATGGAAATGAAGAAGGTAATCTGGCCCACAAAACAGCAGCTGATTAACAACACCCTGATCGTGTTTGCGGCTTGCCTGTTTATCGGAGTAGTTGTTTGGGTTGCAGATGCCGGGCTTGGTCTTATCTTCAAAGCTGTCTTCGGACAGTAAGAGGAAGCGAAGGGAGGGCTGGAGCTTAAGTCTCCGCTCGAAAAGTATGACAGAGGAAGCAAGATGGTACGTGGTTCATACTTATTCCGGTTATGAGAATAAGGTGAAGGCCAACATCGAAAAGATTGTTGAAAACAGAAAAATGCAAGACTTTATCATTGATGTGGTTGTTCCTATGGAAGAACAGATCGAGATAAAAGACGGCAAGAAAAAGGCGACGCTTAAAAAGGTGTTTCCGGGCTATGTACTGGTCAAGATGATCATGTCTGATGACTCTTGGTATGTAGTGCGTAATACCCGTGGCGTTACAGGGTTTGTCGGACCAGGGTCCAAGCCTGTGCCATTGTCCGAGGATGAAGTGCGGATGATGGGCGTTGAGCAGTTCGAGACGGTTGTTGATTATGAGGTGGGCGATAGTGTCCGCGTCATTGAAGGACCACTGGAAAGCTTCATCGGTACTGTTGAAGAAATCAGCATCGATAAGAAAAAGGTTCGGGTTATGGTTTCCATGTTTGGAAGAGAGACTCCTGTCGAACTCGATTTTATTCAAATTCAAAAACTTTAGTATTGATTCTATAACCTTGTGTTATTGAATAAAGGGCCTGATTTTATTCGGGCAAGAAAACTGGGAGGTGGACTATAATGGCAAAGAAAGTTGCGGGCTATGTAAAATTACAGCTCAATGCAGGTAAGGCAACTCCTGCACCACCGGTTGGACCAGCCCTTGGCCAGCATGGCGTTAACATCATGGGATTCTGTAAGGAGTTCAATGAAAGAACCGCGAAGGATGTTGGGTTGGTTATTCCGGTCGTTATTACGGTATACAGCGACCGTTCATTTACGTTTATCACAAAGACTCCGCCCGCTGCCGTTCTCATTAAGAAGGCTTGCAAGATCGAAAGCGGATCTGCAGTTCCTCAGAAGGACAAGGTGGCAAAGATTTCCAAGGAAGACGTAAGAAAGATTGCAGAGTTGAAGATGCCTGACCTTAATGCCAGCTGCATCGAAACCGCTATGAGTATGATAGCCGGTACTGCAAGAAGCATGGGCGTTGTAGTTGTTGACTAAAGATACGATTGAAACATGACAATGTTTCGATGTATCAGAAACGAATGGAACATTGACATGTTTCTGAGTTTCAAGGCCCCGATATGTGGGAGGGAGATTTCCCGCTACTATTTACCACAAAAGGAGTGAAATGAAATGAAGAGAGGCAAGAAGTATCTTGAAAGCCTCAAGCTTGTTGATAGAACAAGATTGTACGAACCAACGGAAGCTATGGATTTGGTTCAGAAGACAGCCCCTGCAAAGTTTGATGAAACTGTCGAAGCACACATCAAGCTCGGTGTTGACTCTCGTCACGCTGACCAGCAGGTAAGAGGTGCGGTTGTTCTGCCGCATGGTACTGGTAAAACTGTTCGCGTTCTTGTTTTTGCTAAGGGTGAAAAAGCAACTGAAGCTGAACAAAACGGCGCAGATTATGTAGGTGCCGAGGATCTTGTTACCAGAATTCAGAAGGATAACTGGTTCGAATTTGATGTTGTGGTTGCAACCCCTGACATGATGGGTGTTGTTGGTCGTTTGGGCCGTGTTTTAGGTCCTAAGGGACTTATGCCTAACCCCAAGGCCGGAACAGTTACCATGGATATTGCGAAGGCTATTGCCGAGATTAAGGCCGGTAAGATCGAGTACCGTCTGGATAAGACAAACATTATCCACTGCCCAATCGGTAAGGTTTCCTTCGGAACCGAGAAGCTTCGTGACAACTTCCATACTCTTTTGGATGCCGTTATCAAGGCAAAGCCTTCGGCTGCAAAAGGCCAGTATCTGAAGAGTGTTACCGTGACTTCAACTATGGGACCTGGTATCAAGGTTAATCAACAGAAAGTGCTTGACTAATCCTATTTAGTCGTGTAAAATAGCGCTGTATTAATTGAATACTGACTGTAGACAGCAGGAATCTGATTGAACAGATATAACGTAAACCATCCTGCCGAGGTATTCGTTGAAATGGTAATAAACCCTTTCATAGTCTATGGTCAGATTATGTAAGGGTTTTTTGTTGTAGAATTTCACAATTACACTTTAAGGAGGTGCAATAAATGCCTAGTGAAAAACTTCTTCTTGAAAAGAAGGTTAAGGTTGAGGAGCTTGCTCAGAAATTAAAAGAGGCTAAATCCGTAGTTCTTGCTGACTACAGAGGCCTTACCGTTGAGCAGGACACTCGTCTGAGAAAAGCATTACGTGAAGCAAATGTTGAGTATAAGGTCATGAAGAATACCATCATCGATTTTGCTTCAAAAAACAGCGCTTTAGAAGGACTTGAAAAGTATCTTAAAGGTCCTACTGCAATCGCTATCAGTACAACCGACCCTGTAGCCCCTTCCAAGGTTCTCTCGAAGTACGCTAAGGACTTTGAGAAGCTTGAGATCAAGGGTGGTATGGTAGAAGGCAACATCATCGACGAAAACGGTGTTAAGGAACTGGCTTCTACTCCTTCCAGAGAGGAACTTCTTGCAAAGTTCATTGGAAGTCTCCAGAGCCCGCTCTATGGTCTTGCTGCTGCGCTTAATGCTATTGTTGAAAAGCAGGAGCAAAACGCTTAATCCAAATGGTATAGTAACTATTTTGAAGAAATGAAAAAGTAATGGAGGATATTGAAATGAGTGAAAAGATCACAAAGTTTATTGAAGAAATCAAAACTTTATCTATCCTTGAGCTCAAGGATCTTGTAAAGGCTATTGAAGAAGAATTTGGCGTATCCGCAGCTCCTGTAGCTGTTGCTGCTGGTCCTGCCTCTGCTGCAGCCGCAGCTCCCGCTGAAGAGCAGACCGAGTTCACCGTTATTCTTAAGGAAGCCGGCGCTGAGAAGATTAAGGTTATCAAGGTTGTACGTGAAATCACAGCTCTTGGCCTTAAGGAAGCAAAGGACGTTACAGAAAACGTTCCTAGCACCATCAAGGAAGGTCTTTCCAAGGACGATGCAAATGCTATTGCTGCTAAGTTCAAGGAAGTCGGCGCAACTGTTGAAATTAAGTAATTTTTGCATAGCCGTATGAAAAGAGAGCCAATTGGCTCTCTTTTTTTAAGCAGTAAGCAAGGGAAGGCTCGTTGTTAAGCTCTCACGAAAGGTCATGTTATGGAAAACGAAAGAGTCTATCTGAATAAATGGGTGAACCTTATTAAATCTGAGGCTGTTCTGGTGATAGCCCTTATTGCTGCCCTGGCATCGGCATTTTTTGTACCGCCTACATACGCCTATTTTTCGTACATTGACTATAAAGTACTCCTGTGTCTGTTCTGTCTTATGGTCGTTATGGTCGGTCTTAAGAAAATACAGGCCTTCGAGGTCGTGGCTGCCATTGTAGCAAAAAAGAGCGGCAATTTGAGGCAGCTCTCCCTGGGAATTATTTTATTAACCTATATTTTAGCCATGTTCATGACCAATGATGTTGCGCTTATAACCCTAGTTCCCTTTACTCTCATTGTGCTTGATAAAATAAATGAAAATGATTATGCAATTCTGCTGATTGTCCTGCAAACCATTGCAGCTAATATAGGAAGCAGCCTTACACCTGTGGGAAACCCGCAGAATCTCTATCTGTTTTCACAATATAACCTTGGATTAGGCGAATTTATCTTTCTGCTATTACCTGTCGTAGTAGTAGGAGGGCTTTTATTGGCTCTTTCAACTTTTTTGATAGAGCAGAAAAATATTGATAGTAATCGTGAAATGCCAAATGGAGATATAGAAAAGAAGCATCTTGTGGCTTATACACTGCTATTCGTCATTTCAGTCCTGGCCGTGTTCAATGTATTACCTATTCTTTGGGTTACCGGAATTCTGATACTCTGTATTTTTCTGATTGACAAGCACTTGTTTCGTGAGGTTGACTATTCGCTTCTCTTTACTTTTATAGGTTTTTTTATTTTTGTCGGGAACATGTCCAATCTGCCTGCAGTAGCCAATTTTCTATCAGAGCTGTTATCAAAAAGCGAGTTTATTGTTTCGGTATTAACCAGCCAAATCATCAGTAATGTTCCTGCAGCTGTTCTGTTATCAGGCTTCACAGAGAATTACAAGGACTTGCTTTTGGGGGTTAATGTAGGGGGGATGGGCACCTTAATAGCCTCTCTGGCCAGTGTCATCTCATACAAGTTCTTTGTAAAAGCACACCCTAAACTATCCCGCCAATATCTGAAAGTATTCACTGTGTTCAATCTTGTTTTTCTTCTGATATTATCAGGGGTTGCTCTTATTACTTTATAGCCTCTGGCGTTGTCCAAGGGCCTGATACTCGTCAAAGTCATCACCGAAGTCATCCTCAAAGAAATTTCTGTCAAATCCGATGTCGAAATGACCAATGCCGCTCCAATATCCAACCTCGTCATATTCATGGGTCTTTGAACGCCGATATTTTCGCACTTGAATAAAGACACCAACAATAATACCCAGGATAATGACGTTTCTTGTAAACACCATTCCAAGAAAGAATGCAATTGCTACTAAAAGAAGAGCCAGCAGAACCGATTTAATCAGAAGCGCCACATATTTGCTTTTGATCACATGCTTCATACTTACCGTCCTCCTTATACATGTTAGAGATCATGACAAACTATAAGGAAAAAATTATATCCTTATGTCTTAATTATACAGGAAAAATGAGTTTAATAGAAGTTAGAATTCTATTAGAGATAGATTAAGATTAGCTGCTGGCACTGGTATAGTTTCTAAGCCCTAACCGCCAGAGCACTTGAGCCAGTATGGTGAAAAACAAGGTAACACAAACCACCAGAAGCCATTGTCCTCCTGTCAGAATTTGAGTAAAGAATTGAGTCGGGATTGTGGCCAAAAGGGCGTAGGGAAGAAGTATATATAGAATGAATTTGGCTGCGCCGGTATAAACAATACCCGGTACTCTGAAACTGAAACCCATGAGTTCCCCCTCTAAATCATGAAGGGCATCGGTTTTTATAAACCAAAAGGATAAAGTCCGCAAGATCAGCATCAGGCTATAAAGAAGGAGCAGCATAAGAGCTAAAAGCAGGAAATAACCCAACACTTTTCCCAGGGTCAACGTGATGCCCAATTTTATAGTAGCGTAGCCGATCATCAAACTTGCTGGAATGAATAAAAGTGATGAACCTATATCAATGCTTTCAAATGTAACCCAAAAGAGTGTATTGACGGGCTTTGTCATGTAGATGTCCAGCTTGCCCTCCCGTATTTTTCCCGGAATACTGATAATCCCGAAAAAGCATAGAAACATATTCGTAGAATCCACCAGGTTGAAGGTACCCACGAAGAAAATCATCTGATATTTATTCCAGCCATTAATACTATCAACATTTAAAAACAGGGCCGAAAACACGGCCAATTGAATTAGAAACAAGGACATATCCACAAAAAATACTGTCCAAAAGCTGGCTCTGTAAATCATTTGATTGGACAGCCTGAACTTGAAAAGCTGAGTAAATATTCTGAAATATCGTTTAACGGTCAGCATGGCGTTCATGCTCCCACCCCCTCATATAAGCGTCTGAATCGGTTGTAGGTCGCTTCGGCTAGAACCCATAAAACCAGATTCCAAATGGTTAGGATAATTACACCGGTTAGTGCTTCTTCAGTTCTAAGTCCCAGGTAAAGACTGGCGGGAAGGTATTGGGTATAGTAGAATGGGAAAATCCGCATGACGCCCTGCATCCAACCAGGGAGAATTGAGAGAGGAAGGAGTGCGCCTGAGAGGAAATCCACAATATTTCCTTTTAAGAGATGCCATCCGGTGACATCTTTAAACTTAAAGGCCAAAAGTGCTGTCAGGTAATTGAGCAGAATCATGAAAACCAGCCCCAAAAATGCAATGAGCAGAGCAAGAACAAGTTGGAAAGAGAGTGTGGGGGCTACAAATTCCTTACTGAAAAGGAGGGCAAGGACACCTATCGTAATCAAAGTAAAAAGAAGGATATACAGAGTTTTTCCAAGGCTGACCGACAAGAAATGGCCCAAGGGGCTGATGGGCTTTACAAGGTACTTTGAGAAACGACCTTCTCGAATTTCACCGGCAAACTCCCAAACCAACCCGTTGGACTGTTCAAGCCTCTGGATAAAGGCACATAGGATATAGTAGGTAAGCATCATGCCAAAGGTCATGCCGCCTATTTCAGTTTTACCCTTAAAAAGCGTCCGCCAGAGATAGTAGGCCAGGAATACTCTGAAAAAAGGCATCAAGCTGCCTATGAATACGTCAAATCGATAAGTCATCTGTGTTTTGAGGCTAATTTTACCTACTTCAAAATATTTTCGCATAAGCTCGCTCCTGCCGAATAGATTCTTTCAATAACACCGCCGATTTCCTCTTCTTCAATGCGGATGTCGGTGATCTCATACTGACTAAACAGGCTCTGAACAGCCGGTTTTACAAGTTCCTTTTTTACCATGAAAACAACCTTCAGAGGGGTTCTTTCCATCCATTCCACATCCATTTGAAGCTCAGGAAAGGATTCAGCTGCAAAGGTGACAGCAATGGTTCGCTGCTCCTGAAAGCTGTTAAGGAGTGAATCAAGCTTCCCGTCATAAACCTTTTTACCCCCGCTGATGACAACAGTTCTTTTACAGAGGTGTTTAATGTCTTCCATATAGTGGCTGGTCAGGAGAATGGTGACCCCCTTGGTTTCGTTGACCTCCTTCAAAAACAGGCGAATCTGTTTTTGGGCAATAGCATCCAAACCAATGGTGGGTTCATCCAAAAAGAGCACCTTTGGGTTGTGAAGGAGGGCGGCTATGAGCTCCAGCTTCATGCGCTCCCCTAATGAAAGATTCCGCACCGGTGTTGAAAGAAGACCCTTAACGTCAAAAATTCCACTGAAATAGGCGATGTTTTCTTGATAAACGCTATCCGGGATGCCGTAGATTTCCTTGTTCAACAGAAAGGTATCCGACGCCGGAAGATCCCACCAAAGCTGACTCTTTTGGCCCATGACCACCGCAAAGCTCCTCTTGAAGTCATCTTTTAGCTTGCCCGGTGTAAAGCCTAGAACTTGCACCCTGCCGCAGGTAGGCTGAATAATACCGCAGAGCAGCTTGACCAGAGTGGTTTTACCGGCACCGTTGGGACCTATCAGGCCCACAAACTCGCCCTGTTCTACTTGGAAATTAAAGTCCGAGAGGGCTGTTTTTTCAACGGTTTTCCTTTTGAAAAGGGCCTTGAAGGTGCCTTTTAAACCATCCTCCTTTTCAATAATCTTAAAAATCTTGGTAAGTCCCTGAGTTTCAATAATTGGTGCCATACCTCTCTATCCTTTCTAGTGCTCTAATGTTAGCCCATCGACATGGCGTTTGCCCATGGTCTTCTTATTTCTTCGATAATCCTTGCTCTCCAGCACAATATCCAGATCGTATTCCTCCGGGTAAAGATCCTTTCCGTCAATAAACGGACGCAGGCGCTTTTTGTTGACAGTGAATCGCTTCTTCATCACCATGACGCCAATTTCGCCCCTGGGGTTCTCCAGTTCGCAGATGATGCCCGTTCGGTTCATACTGGTTACAAAGACGCAGTCACCTAGCTTATAGGGGGAATCTACCTTTAGCTTTTCTGCTTTCTTTTTGGCATCCATTCTTCTGACGGATTGGCTTTTGAGTTCTTCATGGGTTGAAATAATCTCTTCGTTTAAAAGGATGCCAGGCTTTTGCTCCAGTATTGCTTCATGAGGTTTCTCATAATGATGTTCCTCTTTGTACGTAATGCTATGGGCTCTTTCGATAAGCTCGGGATCCATGCCTAGCCTGAGGGAAATCAAGAAGGCATTGCTTTCCCCCGGAATACCTATGCTGAGCTGATAGAGGGGGAGGAGGGTAGCGGTGTCAAAGAGCATGCAGCCATTTTTAAAGCCCGGAGTTGTACGTGCAAACTCTTTAATTTCACTGTAGTGGGTGGTGCAAACCATGATGCAACCTTTCTCATACAGCTTTTCCATAACTGCGATGGCAAGGCCCATGCCTTCGGCAGGATCAGTTCCAGTTCCCAGCTCATCCATAATGACCAGAGTATTGGCAGTGGCACACTTCAGGATGCTGATGATGTTCCGGATATGGGAAGAGAAGGTGCTTAGGGATTGCTCAATGCTTTGCCCATCCCCAATATCAGCCAGAATATCGGCAAAGATGGCCACCTCCGTGCCGGTATCTGCTGGAACATGTAGCCCCGATTGAGCCATGAGGCAGAACAGGCCCACCGTTTTTAGCACAACAGTCTTGCCTCCGGTATTGGGCCCTGTTATGACCAATGACCGATAATCGCCTCCGATGGAGAAATCCAGTGGAATGGCATTACCCCCGATCAAAGGATGACGGCCTTGCCGGATGTTAATCCTGTTCTCCAGATTAACGGTAGGGGAGGTAGCATTCATACTATTGGCCAGCTTCGCCTTGGCAAAGAGAAAATCATAGTGAGCCATGGTCTGAATATTGATGAGGATTTCTTTTCTATAACTTTCAGCCATGCCGGTTAAGAGGGAGAGAATCTTGAAGACCTCCTTTTCCTCTTCTATACGCAAAAAGTCAAGCTCTGATTTCAATGCTTTGATAGCTGCAGGCTCAATAAAGACGGTGGAACCACTGGAGGAAATGTCCATGACCGATCCGTCCATGGCACGCTTGTGCTCCCGCTTTACAGGGATGACATAGCTGCCGCCCCGTACGCTGACCACAGCATCCTGCAGCATATCCTTGTAAGCCGGTGATCTTAAGATGCTATCAAGCTTACTTTCAATACGTTCCTCCACAATGCCTATCCGCTTGCGGGTCCGGGCAAGCTCAGAGGAAGCCTTGTCATCGACACGGTTATCCAGGATACAGCGGTCAATTTCATCTGATAAATCCGAAAGCTCATACATGGATGAGGCATAGGAAGCGACCTTGTGAGCAAGCATCAAGCGGTCTCGCATATAGCGCATAAGCCTTCCCGCACCTACAAGCATATTCCTGAGAATCCACAACTCATCGGGTTGGAGTGCTGTTACCTTACCGAGTTTTTCCATGAGCTTTTCTATCCCGTTAAGACTGCTCAAAGGAACACTGGAGCCCTTATCCAGAAGCTTCCGCGCTTCACTGGTTTCTTCCAGCCAGTTTTCAATAATGTTTATATCAGTTTCGGGTCTGAGCTTGGAAATGAGCTCTTTACCCATGCTTGATACCGCAAGACCTTCCAGCATTTGCTTGATCTTGTTGTATTCCAAAATGTCCATAGAAGTTTGATTCATTGTAATTTCCTCCTGTTCAACGTAAAAAAGCTGCGCCGACAAACCATCGCACGCAGCCTTAAATAAAGAGCCGGTTCGGTAATGGGACCTACGAAAAAGAATACAAAAAGGCCGTTCGCAATGACGAACGGCGCTGATTATCTTCTTTCAGGTGCCATGTTTGTCCTTGACTTACAGTTTTATTCAAACAGTAACACAAAATAAACCCCGAAAGGCCTTCTGTTTTACTCATTTGAACCTATTAAACTGGTTTAAGCCAAGTATATAACCGACATCAAAACTCCTCATTTACGTGTTCTTATGAACACCATTTCCTTTTCATGATATGCGGGAGCTTGGAAATTGTCAAGGGAAAGTTTTTCCTCCCCTCCTTAATGATGACAAAACAAAAAAACATATATTTAGAACAATATGTTATTTGTCGATATGTCTTCCGGGGTCATTATAAAATGGTCTTTATAGAAAATGGAGGAAGTATTCTTATGAAAAAGGTGAGTTTCTCTCAAAAGCTGCGTTACAAATTTGACAATCTGATGGCTAAAGGAACCGGAGCGTTACTAGGTTCACTAGCCATTGTCACAGTGCTGATAATCCTGATTGTATCAAGCTTTGTTGTTCTTACAAATGCCGCTCCAGAAGCAAGCATCGTTGAAATTATCTGGATGAGTCTTAATAGGACTCTTGATGCAGGAACCCTTGGCGGCGATACAGGTACTGTGACCTTCCTATTCGCCATGTTTATTATGACACTTGCGGGAATTTTCATCATCAGTTTATTGATAGGCTTAATCAATAATGCTATCGAATCCAAGCTTGAGGCGCTCAGAAAGGGCCGCTCAGTAGTCCTGGAAGATAACCATACCGTTATCCTGGGCTGGTCTGAGAGCATTTTCACCATTATCAGTGAGCTGATTGAAGCCAACAGTAATAAAAAAAAGAGCTGCATCGTTATTCTTGGCAACAAGGACAAGATGGAGATGGATGATGAAATCAAGGAGCGCATCCCTGATACCAGAAATACGGTGATTGTCACCCGACAGGGCAATCCTATTGATATTGACGACCTGGAAATTGCCAATTTGAATGCCTCTCACTCCATTATTATTCTCGAAAATAATGACTCCAATGTCATTAAGACCATTCTGGCCATTACCAATAATCCAAACAAACGTGAAAAGCCCTATAATATTGTTGCCACATTGAATGAACCTAAAAATATGGAAGTGGCCCAAATAGCCGGTCAACATCAAGTAGAGATTGTATGCACCGAAACTCTCATCGCCAGAATTATGGCGCAAACCTGTCGCCAACCGGGCCTTTCAACCGTTTATACCGAGCTTCTTGATTTTGGCGGGGATGAAATCTACTTCAGTGATTGTCCCGAGCTTTTCGGAAAAACCTTTGGAGAATCCCTTCAAATGTTTGATGCCTCCGCTGTTTTGGGTGTTTGCTCCGGGGGTAAAACCGCTGTCAATCCTCCCATGAATACATTGATTCAAAAAGGAGATCAGATCATTGCTATCGCCGAGGATGACGATAAGGTTATTGTCAATGCCAATCCAATCGCCATAAACACCGACTGCCTTGTGAATGAGTCTTCAAGATCCAGGGCAGACCTGGAAAAAACATTACTTTTAGGCTGGAACCAAACCGCTATCAACACCATCAGGGAATTAGACAACTATGTGATGAAAGGTTCTCGCTTGACCCTAGTCAGCAAGAATATTGATAATGAGGCTCTGGAAAAAATTATATCGCAAATGTCCAATCAGGAAATCGAGTTGGTCAAGGAAAGCCCGGAGAACCGTGAAGTCCTTGACAAGCTCATTGAGAAGAATTATGACCACGTCATTATTCTTTGTGATGATCATAAAGACGTTCAGGAAGCCGACTCCAGTGTATTGATCACCCTACTCCACCTTAGAGATATTTCTGAGAAAACCGGCGCAAGGTTCTCTGTGGTCAGCGAAATCATGGATTTCAGGAATAAAAAACTAGCTGAAGTGACAAAGGTCAATGACTTCATTGTGAGCGAAAAGCTTGTAAGCCTCATTATGGCTCAGGTTTCTGAAAATCCGAAGCTCAATGCCGTCTTGCAGGATTTGTTCGATGCCGATGGCTCTGAAATTTACATCAAACCTTCCAAGGATTATGTGTTATCCGGCAGGCCCGTCAATTTTTATACAGTGGTTGAGGCCGCACGGTTAAAGGGCGAGGTGGCAATTGGCTATATCCTATCTTCCAGGCAGGGGGATGCTGATGCAAGCTACGGTATTAGAGTAAACCCCAAAAAGTCTGAGACGATAACCTTCTCTTATGAAGATTGTATCATCGTTATTGCAGACCAATAGGGCTTCGACCCTCTATAGTAGAAGGAAAGGCTTGGGACAAACCCGAGCCTTTTATTTTAATCCTCCTGCCACCTCTTGCAAACATTTAAAGAAATCGATATAAAAAGAGGAGAAAACCAAGATTTTTAATGATGTATATCATTAAAGTATCAGAAAATTGGTGGTGATAAATATTGTTGGATATTTTGAAATATGTAACTTTTTGTTTATTCGGTTTAATCATGCTTAATTTAGGATTTTGGATAAGATTAAGAATACTTGCTAAATTCTCAGTAAAAACGACAAAGTTAACATTGATAGTTTGTAACATTATTTTTATACTCGCAGCATTATATTATTATTTGACTAAATAAAATTTATGATAAAAATAAGTCTTGATCCTTTGTTTAGCCCTTGTTTACTGGTATAATTTGAAGTAAGAGAGATGAGGACATTTATTTCAAGAGCGGTATAAAAGTTATGTAGTAGAAAAAGATGCAGTCGCTTGAAGTAAAAGAGCTTAATAGAGGAGAAATTGAAGATGGGGAAGGGAATATTCAAGCTTTTTTTAAGCAAAGAAAAACATAAAAAGAAGGCAGAGGAATGTCAAGATCATACCGAGCAAATCTCAGTCACCCAACAAAGAGTAATTGAATGTTCCAGTTGTGGAGCTAAGAAATTAATAATCAGCAATTCTGGTTGCGAGTGTGAGTATTGCAGATCTCCTCTAGTTAATAACGAAGAAGATAAAGCAATTCCCTCTGTTTCAGCTGCGAATGCTCAAAATGTGGATTTATCTAATACAGCCAATACTTATACATTATCCACTGGCTTTTATACCGCAGGTATTGATATTCCGGTCGGTAAGTGCAATGTTACTGCTATTTCAGGGTGCGGTAATCTTTATAGTTCAGATGACGGAATTAATGAATCGTTCGGTATTGAAAAAGGATTTGTATCGTCTTTCAAAGGTCTGAAACTACCGAAAGATATTCCTCTGATCGTATATGGACATTTAACGATTAAAATTGTTTATAGATCAGTTGATGACGGTTTTTCGGGTCGCACGTATGATACTTCTAGTGCAATAGATCTCTCAACAGGAAATTATGAAGTCGGAATAGATTTCAAAGCTGGTACTTACAACATCGTTGCAGTTTCAGGTATGGGTAATCTTTATTCAGATGATGGTGACGTGAATGAAGTATTTGGAATCGAAGATAGCTATGTACGTGAAATTAAGAATGTGTATTTACCCGAAGCCGCTGAGCTTTCTATAGAGGGGTGTTTGTCAGTAAAACTGATACCTGAGTGCTCTCGCTAATTCGAAAGCTTATACTTCAAATCGCTCGCTAAGCCTCCTGTAGGGTGCTACATATTCAGATAGCACAAAAAACATACTATTTATCCCTGATTTTTTTCTTTTATACCAACATACAAATCAATATAGGTTGGGCTTTCCTGACACATTTTTTCATTATTATATTCAAATTCGTAACCTGCAAACTCATACTTGGATTTTAGTAACCAATTGTTATAAATATATTGTTTTGTTTTACCAATAGTTAAGCCCAGCAGCAATTTAGATTTTGGTCTAATGGGGAAAACGGCATACGTGCCTGCTGGAATTTCAAAAGATATAAACACTTCAGGAATATCACTATCAATATCTGTTACAACATGCCCGGTAGAATAGTTCCATGCTTTATTTTCGTCAAAATGATCACTTAATGATACATATTCCCAAGACTTCTTTTGATTGGGTATGCCATACTTATTTTTATAGCTCATGTATGTCTTAGTAATTTTAGTGACATCACAAAAGATATTTTTGATGTCAGTTTTTATAGTCAACCCTGTTGCCTTAATTGGCTCACTTAATGTAACAATTTCAGGTTCAAAATTGTTATTTTTCCCTGTTCCAAAGATACTCATAACATACAGCCTCTCTTTCCAAATAAGATTTACAATTGAATTATATAGCAAAAAACCTGACAACTGCATGTCATATTTTTGATTGACAGTTTGAATTTATTTGAAGGATAATAATGGGGAATACTCAAATTTTTCCTTTAGCTGAACAAAGAAAGGCTTTAGCATTATGCTGAAGGTATTGCTGGTCGATGATGAACCCTACATGCTGGAAGGCTTGAGGATAATGGTCAACTGGACATCGTACGGCTTTACGATATGTGGTGAAGCCTCCAATGGTGAAGATGCGCTTGAGATGATTAAGCTCAGCAATCCGGATCTGGTTGTGACCGATATCCGAATGCCTGTCATGGACGGACTTGAGTTTATAAGACTGTCTAAGGAAAGGTTGCGCTCATCAGCAAAATTCGTTATTTTAAGCGGTTATGACGATTTCACCTATGCAAAAAGAGCTATGACGTACAATGTGAGTGACTACCTTTTAAAGCCATTGGACAGTGAAGAAGTTGAGGCCGTCATTTCCAAGCTTGTTGCTTCAATAATTGAAGAAAAGAAAAACGCAGAAAATACCAATAAACAGCTTTCTTTCATTGCCAGCCAGTCCATAAGGCGACTCATTAAAGGGGAGTCAAAAAAATCTCTGTTCAACCGAATAAGCCTGCTGTTAGGCATCAATCCTAATGAAGCGGTACGCTGCATCCTCTTTGAAATAGAAAAAAGTAAACAATCTGAATCAACAGACGAATCGTATACCAATATGCATGATGAGGCAAGAAAGCTCATAGAAGCTGAACTTGGGCCAGCTTTTCATCTCAATTTGTTTGAGGATGAAAATGAAAGATTGGGTATTTTCATAAGCAGCAGAATGCCTTTTTTTGAGACAATCGAAAACTTTGCTTCAACACTTCTTAAAAAGCTTATGGGCGCGCTTCCTCTTTCTGTTTGGGAAGCTGTGAGTTCACAGGAAAAAGGTCCGGTGGGGATGGCAACCATTTATCGGCAAGCGCTGGAATCGCTAAAATACAGGTTTTTTATAGGGGAAGGTAAAGTTATTAATTACAGGGATATTCAGAATGCTCCCCTTAAATACGAATTGGGCTGCGGCAATATAAATGCCTTGCTGGATAAAATTCGAAGCTTTGAACCAGCAGAAATTGAGAAAAATATTAAAGTCCTCTTTGATATGTTTTCATTGGAAAACCTTGCTCCAGAAGCCATTCTTGCTTATTTGAAAAACTTTGAACTAGAGTTGATCAAAATGATGACAGATTTGAATGTCAATCCGGATGCATTTTCACTGATGGGGGTGGTGCTTGATAAAGGTATGGGGCACATGACCATGGAAAAGCTTAAGGATTATTTCCTCCAACACTGTATATATGCCGCTTCCTATCTTAACAGTGCCAGACAGGGAAATTCGCAAAGCGTCATCAATGAAGTCAAAAACTATATCAAACAGAATTATGCCGGAGATATAAAACTGAAGAACGTAGCAAGGATCTTTTACTTGAATCCAGTCTATCTGGGGCAGATATTCAAAAAATCCACAGGAATGCAATTTAACGATTACCTTAACGCTGTTAGGATCGACGAAGCCAAGAAGCTTTTGAGACGTACCGACATGAAGATTATTGAGATAGCACGAACAGTGGGCTTCAATGATCCAAAATATTTTCTAAGCAAGTTCAAATCCATAACGAATCTCTCTCCAACGGCCTTTAAAGGCTAATGCAAGAATCTTTAGGCTTACGCTTATATAAAAGCACAGAAGAGAGGCCAAGTACTATGAAATTGAGAAATAAGCTCTTATACATAGTCAATGATATTCCGCTTAATATTAAATTTCTCATTATCTATATTGTGTGCCTGCTTATACCGATTCTGGTCATTAATGCAGTTTTCTATGACAGGTTTACAAAAACTGTTCATGAAAGAGAGAAAAACAACTATCAGATTTCTTTGGATAGAACCAAGGTGGACATCGATTCGATCATTGAGGGCTGTATTGCGGTTAGCCATTCCATATCTACCGACAGAGCGCTTTATAATGTTCTGGACACTTCGTTTGAGAGCGGCAAGCATTATTATGAAATTTACGACAGCATACTGCGTAACAAGTTGAATTTGTATACCAACGTTTATAACTACATAGGAAGTGTTGGACTATACGTTGACAATCCGACCATTCGGACTGGCGGAACCTACTATTATTCAGACAAAACGGTTAAAAATACCTCATGGTATAAGGAACTCGCCAATTCCAAACAAACAGTGTTGATAAAGGCCTATATAGACTCAACAAATCGGCTTCCCATAAGGCAGACACCTTATTTGAGCATTCTTAGAAGCTCTCGCGGTAATCCTTCCCTGGGACACAGGGAAAAGATTTTGAAAATTGATGTAGACTTTGATAAGGTCGCAAGTATCCTGATGAGGGAAAAGGACTATTTGAGTCTTTATCTTGTGGACAATGACAACAATATTGTTTGTTCTTCAACAGCCTTGTACGATTACAACGATGTGCATGGTTTCATCAAGTTTCAACCGGACATGGTAGCAAAAGATGTTTTGGTGCTAGAAACATCATTAGGCAAAGCTGGATACCTGAATGGCTGGAAATTAATTGGCGAGGCTAATGTGGAACGCCTATCCAATGCGACGCGGGAGACGCTCCGGTTGATCTTGTCCTTGGTACTTGTCACCGTGCTCATTTCTACATTGCTCATATTTATCATCGTCCGTTCATACAATTACCGCTTGAAAAAGCTTTCCGGACATATGCTCAAACTGAATGAGGAACAATTTGACCTGATTGAGATAAACGAGGGCAGGGATGAGATCGGGGGTGTTATCAGGAATTTTAACCTCATGGCTGCCAAAATCAACAGTCTCATTAATGATGTTTACAAGCTGGAACTGCAAAAGAAGAATCTGGAGCTTGAGCGCGTACGAGCCGAGCTTAATTATTTGCAGAGCCAGATGAATCCCCATTTTCTCTTCAATACCTTAAACGCTCTTCATGTGGTATCGGTAAAAAACAATTATTCTGCCATTACAGATGTTCTTAAATATCTTTCAAAGACTTTAAGGCGGCTATTGAGCTGGAAGGATGACCTTGTGACCATTGAAGAAGAGTTGAGCTTCACTGAAATGTATCTTAAGATAGAAAAATTTCGTTTTTGCGATAAGTTCGAATACAGGATGAATGTCAACTCAAATCTCTTGGGGTACAAATTACCCAAGATGAGCCTGCAGCCCCTTGTGGAAAATGCATGTGTCCATGGCTTACAGACCATTAAAGGTGTCGGTATTGTAGAAATAGTTATCAGCCCTCATGAAAAAGGTATGCTGGTAAGCGTTAAAGACAATGGTACAGGCATGACGGATGAAAAGCTCGAAGAATTGATACTGAATATGTCATCAGAAGATGAATGCGGTCTCAGCATAGGTATACGTAATGTTTACAGGCGATTGAGCCTTTATTACGGAGATCAGATAACCTTGAATATTGAAAGCAGGTTAAATGAGGGCACCACTGTTTCGTTCATAATACCGCATGATGGAGGATTGCATGTTTAAAGTATTGATTGTGGACGACGAACCTATGGCGCGAGAAGCTGTCAAAATTGCAGCAGATTGGGAAGATTACGGCTTTATCATTTCGGGTGAATGCGAAAATGGGGATGAAGCTTTAATTGCTGCGGATAAAATACGCCCTGATTTGATTGTGACAGATATCAGAATGCCTGATATGGACGGCCTGGAGCTAATAAAAAAGGTTTTTAATAATGTCGACAGTGATACGAGTTTTATTCTTGTCAGCGGTTATGATGATTTTGATTATGCAAAAAGGGCCTTGCAGTTGGGTATCCGCCACTACATTCTGAAGCCTGTATTCAGGGAGGATCTCACTGAATTATTGGTGAAAGTGCTTCAGGAGCTGGAACAGCGGGAGGAATTGAAACGTATAAAAAAAGAAAGCACCGAAACCGAGCTGAGTCTGTTTTTCGCCAGCTTGCTCGAAGGGAGCATGGATCAGAAAATGATTCATGCCAATTGGCCGTTGGATATATCCTACAGAATGGCTGAATGGACAGGTGCAATTCTTGATATACCAAAAAGAATTAATGATACAAATCATGAAAAAGAAAATGACTTAAAGACCTATGATGATCTTAAGATCGCATTTCAGCGTATTACGAGCAAAGACCGGTTAATATTGACCATGCTTTACGGCAATGGTCTTTATGGAATCATTTTCTGCTGCATAAAGGAAACCGCAACTAACTTTTTGATGAATGAAGTTAAAGAAATACTGAACGAGTTATTTCCGCAAGGCTTCTATTTGTCTGTGGGAAATCCGGTTAGGGATGTTGAGCGCCTGTCAGTTTCGATGAATGAAGCAGAAGCCGCGCTGGAATACCGATTTTTCAGCCGACCCGGAAGCATACTGTTCTTCAGGGAGCTCGAAAACAGATCTCTATGTTATCAATTTGGAAATATGCATTCTCTGGATTTATTGCTTAATGCGCTTGAAAGTCTTGATCAAGCAAGTGTTTTGAAATACACACAGGAGATGTTTCGAACCTTCCATGAAATATATACCGCTCCTGAAATCGTAGAGATGCATATTATCAACATCTTTTATAAAAGCCTATCCATATTGAGAAGCATGGGAGGAAGCTTTGAGGGCTTTCCTCAGTCAAGGGAAATCTATCGTATATTGGACGCCCGGCTTTCGCTTAATGAGTTGGAAATCGTCCTGATTGAATACATCAAGAGTCTTTTGGATTATACAACCCTGCTCAAAACACAAGACGCTCATTCCAATATGAAAAAGGTGGAGGAGTATATTCGGAACAACTTTAACAGGAGCCTGACCATTCGTGAAATTGCCGGTAATCTGTTCATTCATCCCACGTATCTGGGACATCTGATTAATAAATGGTTTGGGTGTAGCTTTAATGAATATCTCCATAAATTGCGAATGGAAAAGGCTAAGCAGCTTCTGTCCGATACCGATATGAAAGTGCATGAAATAGCTGTTGAACTGGGATACGGCACGTACAACAACTTTCTGGAGCAATTCTATAAGTCTTTTTCCATGAAACCGACCGATTACAGAAACCACATAAAAAAGTAAGAACTAAAATTTTTAGGTAGTTATTCTGTATTTTCAGAAATTGAACTCTCCGCCATAAAAATTAAAATGAAGTTAGAACACTAAAATAGTGTTAGCCCATTAAGTATGTCAAAGGAGGAAACAAAATGTTTGGCAAAAAGAGAGGTCTATTTGCTAGGGTTTTTGGTGTGGTTCTGGCTATTTGTTTTATACTCACTGGCTGCGGCTCCAACAGCACTCCTGCCAATAATCCCACACCGACTAATACTCCTGCTGAAACTGAAGGCACCAAAGCCCCTGATCTTAAACCCATCGAAATCAGCTTTTTCATCTCTGATCCAGGGCAGGCTCCAACTCCTGATAACAAAATCTACAAGCTTATCAAGGAAAAGCTTGGCGTTTCAATCAAATTTGAATTTTTGGTAGGCGACAAGGATCAGAAAATTGGTGTTATGCTTGCCGGAGACGACTTGCCGGACGTTGTATTCATTGATTCCGACAGTGTGGCTAAATTTGTCGGGGCAGGAGCAGTTGTTCCGCTTGAGGATTTGATTTCACAAAATGCACCAAACCTGCAAAGTCATTATGAACCCGTTTTAAGCAAGGCAAAAGACAGTTCTGACGGCCATTTCTATGTTATGCCAAATTATGGCCGATACTATGGTGAATACAAGACTAATATTTGGGAAGGCCCGGCCTTCTGGATTCAGAAAGCTGTTCTGGCCGAATTTGGATATCCAAAAGTAAAAACTCTGGATCAATACTTTGATCTCATTGAACAATATAAGGCTAAATATCCTACCATCAACGGACAACCCACAATCGGATTTGAAATTCTGTCAGAGGGCTGGCGTGACTTCTGTCTGAAGAATCCTCCCGAGCACCTGATCGGTCATCCCAATGACGGTGGTGTCGTAGTAGACTATAATACCAACGTAGCGGAATTTTTCTGGGATAAAGATTACGCAAAACGTTACTACAAGAAGCTTAATGAAGTGAATGCAAAAGGCCTGATTGACCCCGAGTCCTTTACCCTCACTTTTGATCAATATATAGCCAAATTATCCAGCGGTCGTGTACTGGGAATGTTTGACCAGCACTGGAACTTTAACAATGCTGAATTATCACTCATTCAGCAGGGTTTGGTTGAAAGAGCTTATGCACCGCTTCCCATAGTCTTTGACGAGAGCATTCAGGATTATTATCAGGACAGACCACCGCTCAATGTCAACACGGGCTTTGCCATCACAAAGAAATGTAAAGATTCCGTAAGGACCATTCAATTCTTTGATGCCCTTGTGACCGAGGAATGGCAAACGATACTCGGATGGGGAATTGAGAATGAAGACTATCTGGTAGATGCCAACCGCGTCTATTACAGAAATCAGAAACAACGGGACGATTATAACGATCAGTCATGGAGACTGGCAAATCAAGCTTACACACTTTGGTATTACGGACCAAAGATGGAAGGTACCTTCGCCAACGGTAATACGTGCACACCCGGCTTCCAGCCCAAGGAATTCTATGAATCCCTTAAAGATTATGATAAGCAATTTCTAAAGGCCTATGGCTATTCGACCTGGACCGATTTCTTAAGCCCGCCTCCTGAAAACCGTGTGTCCTATCCAGCTTGGCAAATTGATTTGGTCGACGGTTCGCCAGCCAGCTTAGCCGACACGCAGCTTTCTGATATAGGAAGAAGTTATTTGCCCAGAGTTATTCTGGCTGAACCTAGCCAATTTGAGAGTGCCTGGGCAGAATATATCAAGGAGCTTCACAAATGTGATATTAAAGCCTATGTTGACCGAATCAACGACCAGCTCAAATGGAGAGCGGAAAACTGGAAATAACTAAACTTAACATGATTGCAGCATTGGAGCATATACGTTATGCTCCAATGCCCTCTTGTGAACTCACACACAACTGACCGGAGGCTTTATGGCAAATCAAGATATTCTAACGGCTGAGAACGAAAAAGGGTATAAAAAAAGTGGCCGCCCGCTAAGTCAATACATAAAGACCATTTCCAACCAAAAGCAGCTTATCTTCATGTCTGTGCCCCTGCTCATTTATGTTTTTATTTTCTCGTATTTACCGATTTGGGGCTGGACAATGGCTTTCCAGAACTTCAAGCCCGCCAAAACCTTCTTTGAGCAGAAATGGGTTGGATTGGACAATTTCAAATTTCTATTCAAAGATCAGAATTTTCACCGTGTATTTAGAAACACCCTTTGTATGAGTCTCATTAATATTATCCTTGGCTTTATAACAGCAATCATTCTTGCCCTTCTTCTCAATGAAGTAAAAAACATCTTTTTTAAACGTGTCTTTCAGACCATTTCATATCTGCCTCATTTTCTGTCATGGGTTATTGTAACAGGACTCGTATCCATGAGTCTTTCCTCCGAGGGTGGAATAGTTAATATCGTCCTCATGCAATTTGGAATTATTGACGCGCCCATCCAATGGCTTAACGAGGGAAAGTATTTTTGGGGTATTGTTGGTCTCTCCAATGTTTGGAAGGAGCTGGGATGGAATACCATCATTTATCTGGGTGCTATTGCTGCTATTGATCCGGCCCTTTATGAAGCGGCTGAGATAGACGGGGCAGGCCGGTGGCGAAAAATGAGACATATTACACTGCCCGGAATTAAATCAACCTTTATCATTCTGCTCATTATGGCAATCGGACGTGTAACGGATGCAGGTTTTGAAATTCAATACCTGCTGGGTAATGGTCTTGTATCGGATTTTTCCGATACAATTGACATTTATGTCTTAAAGTATGGTATCAGACAGTTTAACTTTTCTTTTGCAACCGCAGCAGGTATGTTTACAAGCGCTATCAATATCATCATGCTATTTACCGCCAATTTCGTCGCTAAAAAGGTAGGAGAAGAAAGGCTGATTTAAGGAGGTTCCACGGTGATAAAGCGAAAATCATTGCAGATAGGTGAGTTAATCTTTAATACTTTCAATGGGGTATTCATGATTTGTGTCTCGGTCATCATGCTTTATCCTTTTCTCAATACAGTTGCTATTTCTTTCAATAATGGTATGGACACCATCCGCGGGGGAATATATCTATGGCCAAGAATGTTTTCCATCCAAAACTACAAGGCGGTCTTCTATACCGGCACCGTGTTCCATGCCTTTTATATTTCAGTTGCCAGAACGGTAATAGCAACAGTGCTCAACTTGTTTTTAACTTCCATTCTTGCCTATACGCTTTCGAGGAAGGAATATATTTTCAGAAAGCCCATTACAGTGCTTTTTGTTCTTACCATGTATTTCAATGCAGGGCTTATTCCCAATTATTTTCTTATTAAATCCTTGGTGCTTAACAACAGCTTTTTAGTTTATATCGTGCCCAATTTGATCCATGCTTTTAATGTCATCGTCGTCAGAACCTATATCCTGAAGCTGCCGGACAGCCTGGTTGAATCAGCCCGCATTGATGGAGCAGGTGACTTTAGAATTGCCATGCAAATCATTTTACCCATGTGCAAGCCTGTTCTAGCCATTGTGGCTCTGTTTGTCGCGGTTGGTTCCTGGAATTCCTGGTTTGATACCTTTCTCTACAATTCATCCAAGGAGGAATTGAGCACCCTTCAGTATGAGCTGATGAAACTGCTATCCTCGACATTAAATGCCAACAACAATCCTGCTATGGCAGCAGGTATCGGGGCAAGCTCATCAACAAGCCAAAATATGGTGACCCCTTTGTCTATTAGGGCTGCCATTACCATCGTGGCCTCTGTGCCCATTATATGCCTTTACCCATTCCTGCAGAAATTTTTTATCACAGGCCTTACGATCGGAAGCGTCAAAGAGTAACAGGAGAATGCTTCATCACCAGTACATAATAGCGGGAAGTACCCGTGAGGTTATGAAATAGTCCTTTCCGTCAACTCTCAAATTGCAGGAGCCTCCGCTATCGAGGCCAATTGCATTGCCGGTGCACCCAAGGTTCATCATGGTTGCTGCAGCTCTCTCGCCGTCGGTCTTTGTCCTGACGGCAATCACTATATTCTTCTTATCGTATCCAATTGAAATGCGGTTTGTTTCATAAGCAACCTCGTCCAAAACAAATCCTTCTCTTGCGACGCCTTGCCTGACAGTCATGTCTTCCGGGAACAGGTTGAATCCCTGAACGCAAAACCAGATGTCGTTTACTACAGGGGCAATATCCGAATCCCATTTCCACCCTGCTTCAACCTGTCCATTCTTGTAAACAATAAGCGTGCCTTTGGGGTTTCCTTTCCAGGTAAGGTATTCATGCCGTTCGGCGAGTACTTTACCCTCGGAAATAAGCCACCCGATAACCTTGCTTCCCGAAAAGAAATTGCAGTTGGCTAAATTCTTCCGGTTAAAGATTGACTTTGTAGCTTTATTGACGATCTCGGCCCTCATGTCCATGGGATCAACCCTGACAACATGGGTGGTTCCGATTACTTCATAGGTAAAGGGTGGTGGCTTAGGATTGCCGCCGCTACCGAGAATTTGTTGAATAATCTTTAAGCATTCCTCGGCCGCCGCCTTTGTCTGGGGGCCGGGGGAATTGTCGACTTTACCTTTATAAACCCCAATGTATTTCATAGCCTTTTGGAAATCCAATATATTCATTTTATTATCATCTCCAAAATACCTCTTATACATATATATGCCGAATGTGTCGAAGGGGACAGGCTAGAACTTCAGTTGGAATAACTTTTGTGTATCAGACAATTGGTCTATAATAGGAGTAGATCTTTTGAGAGGAATAGAACTGGGATAACGGAAGGAAAGGATGTAAGGGATATGAAGGTTTATGTTATGCTGGCAGACGGTTTTGAGGAAATAGAAGCTTTAACGGCAGTGGATGTGCTGAGGCGCGGTGAGGTTGAGACAATAATGGTCTCTGTTAAGGACGAAAAAACTGTTGCAAGTGCCCGAAATATCCAAGTCATTGCCGATATGATGCTTGATCAGGTAAAGGTTGAGCAGGAGGATATGATTGTACTGCCTGGAGGCGGCAGAGGGGTTGAAGGGTTGGAAAACACAAAGCCTCTTATTGAGTTACTGAAAGCGCATCAGGTAAAAAAAGGGCTGCTGGCAGCTATCTGTGCCGGACCCTCAATACCGGGCAAACTGGGCTTTTATAAAGGGGTCAAGGCAACCTGCTATCCGGGCTTTGAGAAGTATCTTGAAGGCGCACAGGTTACCGATGAAGATGTGGTAGTAGACCAGAATTTCATCACTGCAAGAGGGGCCGGAGTGTCCCTGGCGTTTGCCTATGCCATTCTTTCAATTATTAAGGGCCATGAGCTGACTGATAAAATAAGCAAGGCCATGATTTACAGGAGTCATTAAGGAATGGCTAAAATATAACTTCGGCTATAGAAGCCGAAGTAATATTTTAGTCCATACTAAGCGGACAAGAAATCTGCCCTCTTGTCTCAGTGTTATTGGTAGGTTTCACCCTTGTTGCGACACTGAAATTAATGTAAAATGTATTTGTTTAATAATTGTCAATCGAGGAAGGAGTGCACCGAAGTTGATAAATACTGCGAGAAGAAATGCAGAGAACCTTAAGAGGAATACATACCCTGGCAGGGGCATTGTACTGGGTGTTACCCCCAATGGTGAAAAGCTCGTTCAGATATACTGGATTATGGGTCGAAGCGAAAATAGCAGGAACAGGATATTTATTGAGGAAAACGGCTTTGTAAGAACAAAGGCTTTTGATGAGAGCAAGCTGTCCGACCCATCCCTTATCATATACTACCCGTTAAAGGCTTTTGGCCCATTCCATATCATTTCTAACGGGGATCAGACCGACACGGTGTATGACTACCTCAGCACAGGCTCAAGCTTTGAAGAGGCGCTAATGACCCGGGAATTTGAACCTGATGCTCCCAACTTCACCCCAAGAATCACCGGTATCATGCAACTGGATGGAAAGAACATCTATTCACTGGCACTGTTGAAAACCCAGGGGGGAGACCCCAACACCTGTGTTCGCAGCTTCTTCCATTATGAAAAGACAATACCCGGTCAGGGGCACTGCATTCACACTTACGAGAAGGATGGCGAGGTTTTGCCTTCTTTTAGCGGCGAGCCATATCTGATGCCCATTCCGGACAGTGCGGAGGAAGCCCTGTCTGCCTATTGGGAGCTACTCAATCCGGATAACAGGATTTCGCTTTTGGTCAAGACAATTGAGATCAAAACCGGAAATGTTGAAATAAAGATTAAGAACCACCATACTGCTTGATTTAATCCAGGGAGGATCGGATACGATGCGTGAGCTTACTATTAAATACGGGTGCAATCCCCATCAGAAGCCTTCAAGAGTTTACATGAAAAACGGGGAGCTTCCCCTTGCTATTCTAAACGGTAATCCGAGCTACATAAACTTTGCGGACGCCCTTAATGCCTGGCAATTGGTTAAAGAGCTTAAGGAAGCTACTGGCCTTCCGGCGGCCACCTCCTTCAAGCATGTAAGCCCGGCAGGAGCCGCAGTAGGCATCCCATTAAGCGACATACTTAAAAAAGCCTATCATATTGAAGGTCAAACCCTTTCACCTGTTGCCTCAGCTTATGCCCGGGCAAGAGGGGCAGACAGGGTGTCATCCTTTGGAGATTTCATCGCCATCAGCGACAAGGTGGATGTAGAAACTGCCAAATTGCTTTCTAAAGAGGTTTCAGATGGCATTATCGCTCCTTCTTATGACAACGAGGCCTTGGAGATGCTTAAAGCCAAGAAAAAAGGTGGCTATGTCATTATGCAGATGGACCCCGGCTATACCCCGGAAAACATAGAAAGCCGAGAGATCTTTGGTATAACTCTTGAGCAGTTGAGAAATAATGCCATTATTACCAAGGATAGCTTCAATGAGATTGTAACTGAGGAGAAGCATCTGACTGCTGAAGGAATCCGTGATCTTCTAATTGCCACCATTACCTTGAAATACACCCAGTCCAATTCCATCTGCTTTGCCTATGACGGACAGGTCATTGGCTGTGGCGCAGGACAACAGTCAAGAATTCACTGTACACGCCTGGCAGCAGGAAAGGCTGATACCTGGATGCTTCGCCAACACCCCAAGGTTCTGGCCATGCACTTTAAGGAAGGACTAAAAAACCCTGTAATGGATAACGCAATCGATCTATACCTGCGGGATGATGCTACTGAGGTCGAGCTGAGGGAATGGGAAACACTTTTCGATGTTGTTCCCGAAAAGCTCACCCCAAAGGAGAAAACAGAATGGATTAAAGGCTTTGGCGGTGTGGCCTATTCCTCGGATGCCTTTATTCCTTTCAAGGACAATATAGACAGAGCAGCCATGAGCAATGTTAAATTCGTCGCCCAACCCGGAGGATCAGTGCGGGATGAGGAAGTCATCACTGCCTGCAATAATTATGGAATGGTGATGTGTTTTACCGGCTTACGGCTGTTCCATCATTAATAAGGACTGAATACTGATATGTTGGAAAATGTACTTTGGATGTTAACTTTGGCGGTTTTAGCTGCCTATTCCAGTATATACATCCTTAAAGAACAACCTAAAAAAGTGTGGTTTATTGTTTTAGCTGAGCTTGCACTGGTTTGCCGGTTTATCCTGATTTATGTGCTGTATGCCAATGGCACCGAGGCCTCGGGAACCGATGGCCTTATCTATCACCAGGTGGCTAAGGATGTGGCTCAGCAACTCTGGTCAGGGACCCCGCTCTTTAAAGTCGAGTATCAATATACCTGGTATACCGCATTGGTAGGTGTCCAGTATGCCTTGTTTGGGGTCAATCGCTATGTGGCCTCCTTTATTAATGCCTATATGGCCATACAATCCGGCATCCTTCTGACGGGAATTGCCTTGAATTTAGGCTACACTTATAAAAAATCATCGTTTATTGGCCTTGTTTATTTATTTATACCCAGTATGATGGTCTGGACCACTGACACCCGGAAGGAGTCCATGACCTTTTTATTGGCTATCTTAATTTGGTATTTAGCCTTAAGAGTTCTTAAGGAAAGGGAATGGTCAATAAAGAGACAGATTCTTTATATTCTCGCCATCTGTTTGCTTTTATGGGTAAGTACCCTTCTGCGGATTTACATGCTCTTTGCAATAGGCGGCGGACTTTTGGTGGGTCTGTTTTTCCATTACCTTAAAACAAAACGCAGGGTTATCTTAATGTTTGGTACCATTATTTTTGTCTGCTGCATTATTGTGACCTTTACTACTGTGTTCACCAATATGGAGGGCTACCATGCCTTGCCTCTGGATCGAAGTGAGGGCGGGGATGAGGATATAGACGATGAACTTGGCTCAATTCTTAAGATCATCAAAGAAAAAAATATTCCGGGCGCCATAAATGGCTTTTTAACGAAGCCCCATCTTGAGAATGTTGATAATATTACAGATATTTCCGGAAATTATTTTGCCGTAACCATGGTTCGTCTTGAAATGGTATTTTGGTATCTGTGCATGGTAATTGCCCTTTTCGGGGTTCTGGATGCCATGCTTAAATGGGACCCTTACTTGTTGGGGATCGTGGCCTTCATCATTTTCTACAGCCTTATCAATGCGTTAATCAGCGAAAATGTGGCGGATACCTACTTCCGGTACCGTGCTGCTATTATAGCGCCTGTACTTCTTTTTGCCGATTATCGTCCATTCTTGAACAATTTAAAGACTTTGATTATTGGAAAAACTATTGATTAATAGGGGAAGGAGGAGCCTCATGCCCAATAGAATGATAAAACTGACAGCATGCTTTATTGTTTTTTGCCTGATAGTGTTTATGACGGGGGTTTCTGTCTTCTCTTATTCCGACAAGGCATACAGTATCTCGGGCTATGATGTTAATGTGCGCATTAACACAGACGGAAGCCTGGATGTAACTGAAAGCGTTAAATATGCATCTTACGGAGGCTATAACAACGTTATGCTCCTTATTGACAAGCAAGAAGGAGAAGAGGTTGAAATCCAGAGTGTATATATGCTTAAGAAGGACGGCTACATTGAGTGTGACAGGCTTTCTGCAGGACAATGGGATGCCAATGTGTTTTCAGGTACATACAGTGTAATTCAGGAAAGAGGAAACGTCAGGGTAAAGGTATATGGCACTTTCAGCAACCGGTATGGATCCATTGTGGTTAAATACAGCGTTAAGAATGCCATCAAGCGCTACGGTGATGTGGCGGAGTATAAAAGAAACCATATCATGAAGAGTTGGGATGGGCGCATCTCCAATATCAATATAACGGTTCTCCTTCCCGGACAAACCGAACCACCCGCCATAAGGACGTTTTTACATGGGGTATTGGTGGGCCGGAAGAAAGTGGAAAGCAGCCGTTCCGTAACCTTTAATGTTCCGGATACCGTACCGGGCGAATATGTGGAGGCACGCATTGTATTTCCGGAAAATGTTGTCTACAATTCAAGTATCATTGATGAAACGCCTCATCTTGAAACCATCCTTCAGGAGGAACAGGAATATAACGAAAGTGATAAGGCTGAGCTTCTGGAAGCAAGAGAAAATGCTGCCAGGGAAGCCGGGAGACGTGCCTGGGCAGACAGAATGAAGCAAAGAGCAGAGGTTATTGCTACCGTTTTCTCTATATTGGCTTCATTATTAGGAATTTACACCCTACTTAAGATCCAGGGAAAGCTGCGCCAGCTTAAAAAGACTCCTCTGCCATTAAGCCTGAAGGAAATTGAACAATTAAGCCCTCCGGAGGTCCGCCTCCTTTTGGCGAACGGGAAAACCGGAGCAAGAGCCGTTTTAGGAAGTTTATTCCAACTTACTTCTGAGGGATATTTGAAATTAGAGGTGCTTGAAGAAAATAATCAACCCAGGATTATAGGCTTTTACATTGTTAGTGATATTGACCAAGATGGATTATCTTATGCAGAACGCCACTTGATAAGATGCATTGCGCAAATATGTAATGAAACAGGCATTTTTGACCCAAGAAGCCTTCTTGCCAAAGCCTTGAATAAAGAATCCGCCAAAATGATCAAGGACTATTATGATGAGTGGGAGCAATGTGTACTTAAAAGCTATTCCGATAGAAATATTCTGGGCTCTGGACTCCTGTTCTACCGCAACCTTGGTTTGATTTTCGGAGCTGTCCTGTTTTTCCTTGGGTGCGTCATTCCAGTTTCCCTATCGATTTGGGCAGGTTATGCCATGCTTCCGGTAGGGCTGGCTCTTTACCTTTATACCTTGAGGATTGGAAAGCATACGGATTATGGGGTTGCCCAGCACCGTATATGGAAATCGCTTAAAAAACGCATTTTAAATCGCAATATCGCCCTTGACAGCCTGCCTGTCTGGATGACTGATGCCATGGCATTGTTAGGCTACAGTGTTGCCCTTGGAACGGAAAAGCAATTACAATTAGTTGATATAGCCCTGTTAAGGAGCAATCTAAATATGACAGAAAACCCACTTTCACAGCTTTTGGATCATCAAAACAATAATCGCCTGGCGGTACTGATCAAAGAGACCATAAGAGTTTTGGATGAAGGCCTGTCATCGGTTCAGGACGTGGGCTGAGTGCAAAGCACATTAGGTAAAGAGCGGGGAAGACCCCGCTCTTTACCTAAGCACCTTGTGCCACATCAAACTGGCTGTAATAGAGAGAGGCGTAGAAACCGTTTTTCTCCAGAAGCTCCTGGTGCTTTCCTTGCTCTACAATATCGCCGTCTTTCATAACAAGAATAAGGTCGGCATCCCGAATGGTTGAAAGGCGGTGAGCAATGATAAAGCTGGTTCGTCCCTTCATCAGGTTTTCCATGGCTCTTTGAATCAGTATCTCTGTACGAGTATCCACTGAGCTTGTGGCTTCATCCAAAATGAGAACCTTTGGATCGGCCAAAATGGCACGGGCAATAGTCAGAAGCTGCTTTTGCCCCTGGCTCACATTACTGGCCTCTTCATTTAAAATCATCTGATAGCTGTTGGGGAGTGTTCGTATAAAATGGTCGGCATGAGCAGCTTTTGCAGCTTCAATAACCTCTTCATCCGTAGCATTGAGCCTGCCATACCGAATGTTTTCCATAATGCTGCCGTTATACAGCCAGGTATCCTGAAGAACCATGCCGAAAAGACTCCTAAGATCATTACGTCTGAAGGAACGGATATCGTGGCCGTCCAATGCGATGGAACCTTCATTAATATCATAGAACCGCATAAGAAGCTTTACGATTGTAGTTTTCCCAGCGCCGGTAGGCCCCACAATGGCAACCCGCTGCCCAGGCAGAATTTGAGCATTAAAATCGTTTATAATGATTTTATTGGGGTCATATCCGAAACGAACATGCTCAAAGCCGACGGCACCCTTAATATCCGAGATGTTTACAGGATTTTCGTTTTCGGGAATTTCTTCGGGTTCATCTAGGAACTCAAAAACTCTTTCGGCCGCGGCAATAGTTGATTGGAGGATGTTGGCGATCTGGGCAGCCTGAGAAAGTGGCTGAGTAAATGAGCGGATATATTGAATGAAGGCTAGAATATCACCTACAAGGAGAGCCTTTTTTATAACAAGCCATCCTCCCAGGATAGAAACCAAAACGTAGCCTAGATTCCCAATGAAGGTCATAATGGGCATCATCATACCAGAAAGAAACTGACTTTTCCAGGCAGAATTATAAAGGGTATTGTTAAGCTCTTCGAACTTTTTTACAGACCGCTCTTCGCCGTTAAAAGCCTTCATGATGGTATGGCCACCATACATTTCCTCTACATGACCATTTATATGCCCCAGATATTCCTGTTGAGTTTTAAAGTGTTTCTGTGAAGCCTTGACAACCACCATGATCAAAACTGTAGAAAGAGGGAGAACCAGGAGGGTGGCCAGCGTCATACTCCAGCTGATGGAAAACATCATAATAAGTACACCAATCAGGGTGGTAACCGAGGAAACCACCTGGGACAGGTTTTGGTTCAATGTATGGTTCACTGTATCAACATCATTGGTGACGCGGGATAGTACCTCTCCATGAGTTTGAGAATCAAAATATTTAAGGGGGAGACGATTCATTTTTTCAGAAATAGCCTTACGGAGGTTGTATGAAACCTTCTGTGCAACACCGGACATGATGAAGCCCTGAATAGAGCCAAATAAGGCGCTAATAAGGTACAATCCCAACAGGAGCATGAGTATGTTTCCGATATAAACAAAATCAATGCCCGCACCTTCAACTCCTGAGACCTTGCTCAAGAGCCCCTCGAAAAGTTTATTGGTTGCCTTTCTGAGAACATCGGGCCCAATTATTGCAAAAGCTGCGCTGCCGGCTGCAAAGATCAAAACAATGATCATGGAAAGATTATAGGGCTTTAGATAGTCCAAAAGTACCTTCAAGGTTTTTTTGAAGTCTTTGGCCTTTTCCCCGGCCATGCCGCCTTGCATACCGCCCCCCATAGGTCCTCTCATAGGGCCTCTCATGGGACCGCCAGGGCCACCCGGCCCGCGGCGCATAGGATTTGACTGTGATTTATTTTCACTCATGCTGATAATTCCTCCTTAGAAAGCTGGGACGAGGCAATTTCCTTATAGACCGTACAATTTTCCAAAAGCTCTTTATGGGTACCTTTTCCCACAATCCTGCCATCCTCCAGAACGATGATCTGGTCGGCATTCATAATGGTACTGACACGCTGTGCGACTATGAGAACTGTACTATTTTTTGTTTCAGGCTTTAAAGCCTTCCTTAATGCTGAATCGGTTTTAAAATCCAAGGCCGAAAAACTGTCATCGAAAATATAGATTTCAGCTTTTTTGACGAGGGCTCTTGCGATGGAAAGGCGTTGCTTTTGACCACCCGATACATTGGTGCCACCTTGGGAAATGGGTTCATTGAAGCCCTTGGGCTTTTCTGCAATGAAGTCCATGGCCTGTGCGATTTCAGCAGCCTTTTTTAGCTCTTCTTCGGTAGCCTCTTCTGAGCCATAGCGAAGATTACTTTCTATTGTACCGGAAAAAAGGGCGCCTTTTTGCGGGACATAACCTATTTTCTCACGCAGCTCATGTTGGGTTACCGCTCTGATATCCATGCCATCCACCAGTATCTGACCGTTTGTCACATCATAAAAACGGGGGATCAAGTTTATCAGAGTGGTTTTACCGCTGCCCGTGCTGCCGATAAAAGCGGTGGTTTGGCCACATTGAGCAGTAAAGTTAATGTTGCTTAAGACATCATCCTGTGCGCCGGGATAACGGAAAGAGACATTTTTGAATTCAACGGTTCCTTTGATATGAGGACTAAAGGATTTAGGCTTCTCAGGATCTACAATAGAGGGCTCTGCAGCCAAAACCTCAGCAATACGCTGAGCTGAGACCGAAGCACGGGGAAGCATTATGGAGACCATGGAGATCATGAGGAAAGCCATAATAATCTGCATGGTGTATTGGATAAAGGCCATCATATCACCAACCTGCATGATGCCAGCATCGATCTGATGGGAGCCCACCCAGACAATAAGGAGGGTAATACCATTCATGACAAGCATCATCAAGGGCATCATGAGGGACATGGTCCTACTGATAAAGAGGTTAGTACGTGTAAGATCCTGATTTGCTTTATCAAAGCGTCCCTCTTCATGCTTTTGTGTATTGAAGGCACGTATGACCAATAAACCCGTAAGGCTTTCACGGGTAACCAGATTTAGGCGGTCTATCAACTTTTGGACGATTTTAAATTTCGGAACGGCAATACTGAACATCACAACAACAATTGAAAGGATTGTCATGACAGATACTGCAATAACCCAGCTCATGCCTGTATGGGTTGACAGTACTTTTAGAATTCCGCCTATACCCACAATAGGGGCATAGAATACAATGCGCAGCAGCATGACCATAAGCATTTGAATCTGCTGAATGTCGTTGGTGGTTCTTGTAATGAGAGAGGCTGTTGAGAACTTGTCAAATTCTGAATTTGAAAAGCTTTCGACCTTTTTAAAGAGGTTGTTCCGAAGATTGCGGCCCAAGCCTGCCGCTACACGTGCTGCCAGAAAGCCCACAACAACGGTTGCAAGCATACTGAGTAGAGCAACCAGAACCATTAATAGTCCTGAATGCAGGAGATACTGCTCCTGAAGCCTATTCAAATCCAAGCCTAGAGCTTTGTATTCTACTTTTAAATACTCTATGGCAGACTGTGTAATCATACTTTCCGACAATGCGGATAATTGTGAATCCATGCTCAGCTTCATGGCCGATAGCTGTTCTTTCGGAAGCTTTGCCAGGATGGAGAAGGGATCTGCTCCTTCAGGCAAATTATTACTAAGTTTATCGGATGCACCAAACTTTTTTTCTGTGATTCCATAAACAATGACCATAGGCTTTGCGAGCACATTGTTTAAGGATTCAAGAGTTTTTTTGTCGGTGGCCTTTAAAATATAGACAGGTTCCTCCGACATAGCAGGAAAATCCTTAACATAGCGATTATAATTATACTGTGAGGAATCACCCGGCTGGTATAAGGTATAGTTTTCAAAGAATAGTGATTTTTCATTTTCGGTCAAAAAGAGAGCCAGCTTATCTACCTCAGCTTTGCGGATAGCCTGTGGTACCGCGTTTTCAATACCACCCTGCTGAATGCCTGTATTTACGATATTTGACATGTATTCGGGCAGAGCCAGATCACAGAAGGCTTGCAAAAATAGAAATCCGATGATGAGTAGTACAGATAAGATAAATGGCTTTAAGTGCTTGATAAGCTTCAGCATTATATTACTTCAATCCTTTCATGCTTCGGGTCGGATTTATGGTGCATAACAATCAATATGATTGTACCCCATCTTAATAGTTTTTTTAATAGGCTTTTTCCATAATCTAAACATATTCTCACGTAAGAATTTTCTATCACTCCTCAAACCAGATATTGTTGAATGTGGTTTTAAGCTGGATAAAAACGTTATGAACTGCTAATAATGATAAAACAAAAGGTCTAATTAAGATGGGATGGTGTAGCCTTTATGCTAAATGGCTTAAAAGGTTTGTTTTCATATAAGGAGCCTCCAAAGAATGAAGGCGGATTCAGGTTCCCGGAAGATCCTTCCGAGTCGGCGGCATGGGACCAATATCGCGGTAAGGAAAGCAATTTGGAATCCCGCGATCATGACGGAAACAAGCGAGAGGATGCGCAAAATCAAGATAATTCAAAGGAAACACAAGACGGACAACAAGAGAAAGATCAAGAATTAACACAGGATTCTAAGGCTCAAAATGAAATGAAAAACTCGCAAGGACAGGAATCCGAGAATACTGAGGATCAAGAAAAATCTGAGGAAAACAATAAAGATCAGAAAAATAAAAAAGGGCAGGATAGCAAAAAAGAACAGGATAAAACTAAAGAAGATAAGCAAGATCCTCAAAACAAAGGGGATCAAGGTGAAACTCAAGGAAGTAAAAACACTCAGGAAAGTCAAAATACTCAGGAAGGCGAGAACAATCAGAAAGGTCAAAACCAACAGGACGATAAAAGCGCTCAGGAAAATGAAGATAATCTAAAAAATAAGGAAGAAAAGAACAATAAAGAAGCAAAAAAAGAATCTGACGAAAACAATGATGAACAAACAGAGAAAGACTCAGGAGAAGATAAAAAGGACAAGCTAAAAACCCCCCGCGTTATTATACCTCTCTCTGTTGAAGAACTGGTGAAATCTAAGAACCAGGATGATAAGAAGAAAGAGAACGGTAAGGAAGCAAAGGATAAACAAGACAGGAGAGAAAAAAAGAACAAAAAGAGCGAGAGCAAAAACTCCGACGAAGGAAAAAATAAGGACGGTAACGGCAAGGGAAAGGAAGACAGCGAGAACAAGCAGAAATCAGACAATTGCAATGAAGGTAAAGGACAAAGCAATGAGAAAGAGGAAAAAGGTGGCCAAGGCAAATCTTCGTTAGAAAAAGAAAATGATAAATCTGTTTACAACTGTTTGGATGAAAATATAAGATACCTCAAAAAAATCTTCCATTTGCCTGTCAATCAGGATGTGATAATCAGAGAATTCAATGTGGCACGGAAAATTCCGGCATGCATGGTTTTTATTGATGGGATGGTTGATAGATCCATCATTGTTCAGTTTTCTCTTCCTCAGCTTATGGATGTTCACCCTTTTAAGGATTTTGAGGGTGGATGCCCTTTGGATTATATTGAAGAAAATGTATTGTCCATCAATCAAATTGCTCGCATGAGCAAGTTTAAAGAGATAATTCCACAGATTCTCAGCGGACTGACAGCGCTTTTTATAGATGGTTGCGAAGAATGCCTGATCATGGAAAGCCGGGGTTATGAAAAAAGGAATGTAACAATGCCTTTTACTGAGACGGTGGTGCAGGGCGCTCAGGAGGGTTTTACAGAAAATCTTCGAACCAATATTACGCTGGTTCGAAGAATTGTAAAAAATGAAAACCTGATTACTGAATTCAGAAGCACGAGTAAAACCAATAATTTTATGTCGGCTATTCTCTATATGGAAGGTCTTACAAATCCCAAAATTGTAGATGAGGTCAAACGCCGCGTTGAGAGCCTTGATGTTGACTTTATTTCTGGAAGCGGGATGCTGGAGCAGCTTATTGAGGATAAGACCCTAATGCTTTTTCCGCAGGTTATTTCAACTGAACGGCCAGATCGCGTTGCCTCCTTCTTGTTGGAAGGCAAGGTGGTTCTGATTTGTGAAGGAACACCCTTTGCCTTAGCCATGCCCATAACCTTTTTCGACCTGTTTCATACCACTGAAGAATCAAATCTGCGCTGGCAATATGGTACGTTTTTAAGAATCGTACGTTTATTGGGAGCCCTTTTGGCGGCATTCCTCCCAGGTGTGTGGACTGCACTTATTTTGTTTCACCAGGAGATGATCCCAACCCCGCTGTTAGCTTCAATAGTGGCCTCCAGAGCTCCTGTGCCTTTTCCGTTTATAATAGAGTTTCTTCTCATGGAATTGTCATTTGAGCTAATACGTGAAGGAGGCATTCGTGTTCCGGGAATTTCGGGAAATACGCTTGGAATCATAGGCGCTTTGATCTTGGGCCAATCTGCAGTTTCGGCAGGGATAGTTAGTCCCAGCCTCATTATCATTGTAGCTGTCTCGGGTTTGGGGAATTTTGCCATACCAAACTATTCGCTTGCATTAGCAGTACGAATCTTTCGATTTATTTTTATAGCCTTTGGTGCTTTAGCCGGTTTATATGGGATTTCAATCGGTTTCACCCTGCTTTGCGCATTTACCCTTAGTATGAAATCCTTTGGGGTTCCCTTCTTTACACCCCTTTCGCCCGAGACTAAAACCAATCAGGATAAGATCCTTCGAGGCCCGCTTCCCCATCAGACCAGAAGATTGGACTACTTGAATACACAAGATGAAAAGCGGATGGGAGACAACCCCAGAGGATGGACAGTACAAAGATCAGGGGGGAGGCAAGAGTAATGATCAAAGAAGGTAATTTTGGTTATCATGAGGCTATAAGCCTTATGGTTATCACCATTGCTTCGAAAGTTTTCTTTTCAAGTCCTGCCATGCTAATGGTGATTGTGGGTACCTCCGGGTGGTATATGACCCTTATCTCCGCTTGTACGGCAATCTTTGCCTTTATGTTCCTTTATTTGCTGCTTAAGCGCTTTCCTCACAAGAATCTGATGGAAATCAGCGATTTAGTTCTCGGAAAATGGGCAGGATCCATAGTTTCATTCATTATTGGCGGTTTTTTACTTGTTATAGCCAGTATGAACATGAGGGAATTTACGGAGGTATTGAAAGTCTATGTGCTGCCTGACAGCCCACCCAGCTTTATTATGGTATTATTTACTATAAGCTTGGTGGTGTTGTCTTTTATGGGCCTCGAGACCATTGCAAGGTATGCAAAATTTATTATTTATATTCTTGGAGCAGGGTATGCCCTGGTCGTTCTGCTCTCAATACAAAACTTTGTTCCCCGTCATTTATATCCCGTGTTGGGTTATGGATTGGATAAGACAATCGTTAACGGAGTGCTTCGAAGCTCATATTATGGAGAGATCATAGTTATAGGAATAATTGCATCCTCCCTTCAGGGGCCCAAAGAGATCAAAAGAATAGGATTTTCCAGTCTCCTGATAGCAGGTCTTCTTACATGCTCTGCGCTTTTAGCCTTTAATCTGGCATTCCCCTTTACGACAGCTCAGGAGCTTACATCTCCTATGTATGAGATGGCTTCCCTTATCGATTATGGGGGATTTTTTCAGCGAATGGAGCCAATCTTTTTATTTCTTTGGAATTTTGGAACCATTATTGAAGTCGCATTGCTTTTCTATTCTGGAGTATTGGTTTATTGCCACGTTTTTAGGATCACTGACAAACGTCCCATCCTTTTGCCCATGGCCATCCTTTTATACAGCTTAAACCTCATCCCCAAAGGTATCTCAGAGGTTATAAGCGGAGTTGTACAGTACATGAGAACCTGGGGATGGATTATCTATTTTGTACCTCCAATGATTATATTAATTGTGGCTATCATACGAAAAAAGAAGGGGGAGTCTCATGATGCGTAAGAGAGCACTGATATTGGTTTGCCTGTTCATAATCCCGTTTTTTTTAACTGCATGCTTTGATGCTCATGAGATAGGGGAATTTACGTATGCCACCATGATAGGAATTGAGCATGGTGTTTCAGATAAGTACCGCATCACATTTCAAATTCTCAAGTTTGCCCAAGGCAGCGGCGGAGGTGAAAACAAGGGTGGAGGGCAGGAAACCACGGAGACTGTCACCTTTGATGTACCAGCACTTGCTTCGGCTTTTAGCATTGCCAATACCAATATCTCAAAAGTTTTAAACTTCATGCACATTAAAGCCATTGTCATATCCGAGGAACTGGCCACAAGCGGACATTTGGGAGAATCTGTAGCCCCATTGATACGATACCGTCAGATTCGCAGAACAACCAATGTGATTGTATGCAAAGGCAATGTAGAAGAATTTATTAAAGCCACTAAGCCATATGCAGGAGAACTGGTAACCAAAACCATTGAGGATTTGGTGGGAAATTCAGAGAATTTAGGCTACTTCCCCAAAAGTACCCTAAATGATTTCTATGAAGGCATTAAATCACCCTATCATGCTCTAATGCTAATATATGGTGCAATAAACAAAGGAGACAATTTTCAAGAGAATGGTCTTAAGTACGAAGGGAAGACCAAAGATAGCGGTGATTACTATGCTGGTGATGTACCTCGTAATGGCGGAGAGGGGATTGAATTGTTCGGGTCAGCCATTCTTGACGGTGATAAAATGGTGGGTAAGCTTACAGGTTTTGAAACTCAGCTGCTGCTCATGTTGCGCGGCGATCTTAAGAACGTATCCTTCACAATTCCCGACCCTGAAATGCCTCAATTTTCAATTCCCATCCGTATTCAAGAATTTGAAAAACCAAAAATTGATATTGATCTGAACGGAGGCAACCCTAAAATTAATGCCAAGATTAAAATAGAGGGGGATATTTTGACCATTCAGAGTCGCATACACTATGAAGATCCTAAAAAGAAAAAAATTTTAGAAGATGCTTTTGAGAAGTATATTGTGGAAGGTGCTGATAGGGTCTTTGCCAAATGCAAGGTTTTTCAAGCGGATGTTTTAAATTTTGGCACTGAAGCGGTTACCCAATTCTGGACCATACCCGAATGGGAGAATTATAATTGGCTAGAGAAATTCGGTAAATCAGAATTAAAGGTTGAGGTGGATTTCACCATAAGGAGAACCGGTAAACTTTTAAAGAATGAGCCTATTTACTCATCGGAGGGAAAAGAATGATTATGTATGCGGGCTTTCTTTTTATACTGTTATCTTCAATCTACACTTTCAGTTTTGCAGGGCACTCATGGAAAGAAAATAACAAGCTGGCTGCTATGGGAGCAGTTCTCATCGAATTTGCAGCAATGGCGGTTTCATATATCGCGTTTCTACGGACATAAGTTAGGAAGGTGAAAAGAGGTGCGTTCCAACAGGAACGCACCTCAAGCGCACTTTTTTTGCTTTCTGCTATGAATATTTCGGATTCATACGAGCCCAGTATCTTTACTCGTTTACTCGTCTTCTACGTGAATGACACTCACCGGACAGCTTTCAGCTGCTTCATGAGCCATATCCTCCACGTCTTCGGGTACTTCTTCAACATAGGCTTCAGCCAAGCCGTCATCTGCCATTCTGAATACTTCAGGGCAAATGGTGGGGCACAAGCCGCAGGAAATGCATCCGTCTCTATCAATCCATGCTTTCATACCGATTACTCCTTTATATTAAATTTCATATCATAATATACCCAAATCGCAGATTTAATAACTAACCTGATCACTTTCCTTTGTTCTCAGGATATGAAACAATGGAAAGATCCGAATCGGTTATGGGTGTATCAAGCGGGTTGTAGGTATTGTTGATGAGTTCAAGAAGCTCATTCTCATAAGGAAGCCAATAAGACAGATTATCGATGGTAGAGGCAACACCTGGAACCATATGAGTTTCGATAGCACTCATATCCATGTCCTTAACTTCATTGGCAAGCCATAGCATATTACTGAAATCAATATCTGTCTGAACGTTTTCACTGATAAGGCGTACCAATTCGGGAAGCTTGAGAAGGTTTTCGGGCTTAAGGGCCTGTTTGGCCAAGGCCTTAACAAGATCCTGCTGAAGACCTATACGCCCGATATCACCATCGGTATAGCTTCTGAAGCGGGCCAGCCTGACTGCCTGCTCACCAGTTAAATGAGTAGGTCCTTTTTTAAAATGAATGTAAAGGTCTTGAGTAGGATCCTCGTAATTCATATTACGGGGGATATTAAAATCCACGCCTCCGATAGCGTTAATAATTTTTTCGACTCCTTCAAGGTCAACCAATACATACCGGTTTACATAGAAGCCTGTTAAGCTTGCTACGTCCTGTTCAAATTGCTCAATTCCCCCAATTTGATAAGAAGAGTTGATTTTTTTTGCATTTCGGTCAGTTACAATCATGGTGTCCCGGGGAATATTAAGAATGCTAATGCTCTTTTCGGTTATATCGAGTTTTACCAGCATGATGACATCTGTATTCTTAGCCACTTTATCCATACCGGCCACTAAAAAGGTAAAAATCTGATTTGCGGCAGGGCCCTGTTGCGGTGAAAGCTCATCTGAATCGGATAAATCCGATACATCTTTATTGACACGTCCTGATTTATTAAGTGTTTTATTCCCCTCGGGCGCACGCATGCTGAAAAGCATGACTCCGGAAAGCACGACAGCCGTACCGAGCAGTATAATGCAGAACAGTTTCAGCATATTTCTTATAAATCGTTTTTGTTCTCTAAGCTTCATAAAAATGACCTTCTCCATGGTTTTCTATCGTATCAAATATTATAATAACATCACCCGTTACCGAAATCAAAGATTTCGAACGGGATCCCGAGTTATTGATACTCCGTATTAATAACATCACCCGTTACCGAAATCAAAGATTTCGAACGGGATCCCGAGTTATTGATACTCCGTATTAACAGATTTCTTGCTATTTAAAGTGTTAACAGTAAATTGCCCTATAAAACTTTGTCAAAACATATTCCAGCAAATTTCCCAGAAATAGAGTGCGTGAAACGCAAGCAAAGTAATTTTAACTATCGACTAAGCATTCATAATGAACGGGTCCCGAGAACCTTGATATTCGCAGTAATATTTCCCAGGCTTTACTTCCTAAAGCTTATTCGATGTCTGAGAGTTCGATTTTGAGAAGATCAAGGCTGTCTTGTCCTTCAAAGCAATACTGACCCATATCGTTGAGCATATGGATAGGCAGACAAATAATAAACTCGCTTCCACTGTAAAGATCGCTATTGACGGTAATGGTTCCTTGGTGGAGTTCGATAATGGACTTGACGATGGAAAGGCCCAGGCCGCTTCCTTCCTGTTCCCTTGTAAGCGTTTTGTCAACTTGGACGAAACGGTTAAAAATAGCATCCTTCATATGGGCTGGAATTCCGATGCCGCTATCTCGTACGGAAATATAAAAAAAAGTACTCTCTTCATAAAGATTAACCCATATATGACCGTTTTTTGGAGTGAATTTTATTGCATTTGAAAGGAGATTAAGGATAGCACGCTCTATTTTATCCACATCCACAGCCATGATCCGTTCCTCGGTCTGGGTATCAAACACTATAGACAGCATGCGTGCTTCAATAAAGCTGGACACCGATAAGACAATTTCTTCAACAATATGGACAATGTTCACATTCTTTAGGCATAAATCATAATGCCCTGTATCAATGCGTGTTATGTCTATGGTGTTGGAGACCATACGCATAAGTCGATAAGAATATTTCTCTATGGAATAAATATTATTTTTAAGACTTTTGAAATCCTCCTCTGAAACAATCATCTTGAGCTTTAGCATCAAAAGCTGCTGTGCAGATAGAATGACGTTTATTGGTGTGCGAAATTCATGGGACAGGTTAGTAAAAAAGCTTACACGTAGTTTTTCAAGCTCTATCTGCGCGTAGGCTTGTGTTAGTGCTTCAGTCCTTTCCTGAACCTTTTGCTCAAGATCTGCATTAAGCCTTCCGATTTCTTTGATATTATTGATGATTATTTTTCTGTTGATATACTGGTCAACAAATGTATTAAAGCAGAAATTTGATATAAAAAAGCAAAGTACAAGAACAATGGTGGTGTCGATCCAAAATCCGGCTATATAACCCGGATTCTGCTCAACTGATCTGAGCATGAGGTTAAACAATAGATATGTCAAAGAAAAAAACAGACCCCGGCTAAAACGGTTGAGCATAAAGAAACAAGCCGCGCTGAGCATGCCAACAACAATAGCAAGGATCTGTCCGTAAAGCTTATACGTCTGAAGGGATACAAGGCTGCACCATAAAAGACATAATTCGGCAAATAAAACGAGTGAAAAACGCTTTGCCCAAAACCTCAATCTAAAATAAGCAAAGAAGAAAAAGACAGCCGCCAGTAAAAAAACGAAAAGTCCCAACAGATGAAGGGTTAAAATACCCTGAGCGGCGCTGGAGTCCCGTGGTATGTTTGTTAAGAATGTCAGATCAAGAAATACTAAAATAAGATCAACAAAGAAAAGCGCCAGTGAGAGGGGCTTGATACGCGAATGGTTAATGTTTGTGATTTCTTCATAAAAGTTTTTTCTCTGCTCTTCGGGAATTAATTTTATATCTCCGTAATAAAGCTTCGAAAAAAATAGCCCCAATCCCTTTAACATATGAATATCCCGAATATCCAAAATACTAACAAAATTCTACCATATACCCATTTCCTCTACAATGTAAACTTGAAATATTATACTTTTTTTATAAACCTTATTTCTGTACCACAGAATAACCCTTATCCCGCAGTTGCTTGACAATACCCGTTTCGCCCACCATATGGCCTGAGCCAACCACAAAAAATGTGGTATTGCCTTGTCTTAGATATTCTTCAGCTTTCTGTGTCATAGTTGTGTTGCGGTCGTCAAACATAGCTTTTTCATAGGCTTTATAAGCTTCCATTTGATCAGGGGTCAAACCATCGTCCTCCTGCATGAGAATGGATTCCATTCCCTTGACATCACCCTTTTCCCAGTAAGTAAACATTTGATCCAGATACTCCTTGGAAGATTCAAATCCCTCTACGGCACTTTCCAGTTGGATGACCTGAATCTCATCACTGAAGCCTCCCAAAAGGTCATACTGGAATTCCAGGGATTCAATCTCAGCGATGGTCTTTTTTTCATCATGTGCCTTATTAAGCAGGTGCATATCGATTCCGTTCTCCGCATCATATCCCCATTCATTCATTTTGAAGGTGAGGAGGGTGGAAGCGACCATGAAAGGCTTCATTTTCTCAAGCATCTGAAGGGTCATGCCATTTTCTTTTAAGATCTTGTCAGTTTTATCATATAGCTCGGGAGAGATATGATCCTTGATGGTGGTACCGTCCGTATACATGATTTTCGCCATGAGCTCCGAAAGGTTAGGTCTTTGGAGAATTGTACTGACATCACATTCAACAGCAAGAACATCCGATTGCTCATAAGCCTTGGTAATAACATCATTTAAGGGGTACAGGCCCTCTCTGCCTGCATGGATGGAACCTAGAAGAAACAGCTTGCCTTCGCCTTCCTTGGACTTGACCTCCCACATGAAGACTGTTCCGTTGTCTTCTATTTGAATACCGGTATTTTGCATCCTGGCACAGCCTGTAAAAATGAGGACGAGTATGATTAAAAAGCTGCTAACGCGTAGAAATTGCTTTTTCATGGCTTCCTCCGATTTCTTTTTTACCATTATATTAACATCACCCGTTACCGAAATCAAAGATTTTGAACGCCTAAAGGTAACCCCTAAAGGCAACGGGTACCCGCCATATTGTCACTGGGAGACACGGGGGATAAACAGGGGGTTACAGGAAGGCGATTCCCACTTTGCAGGTTATGGTGTATAATAAGCGTAGAATGTATTATGGGTCGCTCGAAGCTTGTTGCTTCGCAATAAGACATAATGACGAATGTTTTGAAATGGTTGGGGGAATAATGAAGAAGATTTATATCATGCTCACCCAGGTGGGGACGATAGTTTCAAAATCAATTAAGCTCTATACCAAGGCAAAGTATAATCATGCTTCCATCGGGGTTGACCCGCAAATGAGGATTTTTTATAGCTTTGCCCGAAGAGTGCGTTATTTTCCGGTTATCGGAGGCTTTATTACTGAAGTAGTTAATGAGGGAATGTTTAAATATCATCCCAATACGGAGTGTGCTATTTATGCGCTGTCCGTCGAGGATTCAGTTTATATGAAAGCCTGTTCGCTTTTGGAGAAGTATAAGAGAGAGCCCCAAAAATACCACTACAATTTTCTTGGGCTTTTTGGTGTTATGTTTAACAAGCCATTCAACTCAGAATACCGGAATACCTGTGCGGAGTTTGTGGCCAAGCTACTTCATGATTCAGGTGTCTATACCTTTCATAAACCCTTTTCACTGGTCCGGCCCGACGAGCTTCCCGGTATCCCCAAAATACAGCTGGTGTATGAGGGGCTGATGTTGGAACTCAACTCCAGGCAGGTCGGGTAATAGATATTTAGGCTGTAAACGGCCTTGGTGCATAACCAAGGTCGTTTTTTGTGCCTGTGGGTCGAGGCTTGTTGTGCGCACCTAACGGGAAATGTTTCCCAATAAAGTTGTGCCAATTGGCAACGAATTTGTGCAGTTTTGTTGCTAAAAGGTTGCAAAACTGGTATTCTAATCATTAGGAGGTGCCGTTATGAGTGATCTGGCACAATACATTTCAGAGCATCGTATAAAAAAGAATCTATCCATACGTCGTCTGGCTGAGCTTGCTCACGTAAGCCATACAGAAATTTACCGACTGGAAAGCGGGGAAAGAAAGAATCCTTCATTATTGGTTTTGAAATCTATTTGCAATGCACTTGGAGATAATTTCAATGATATGCTGAAGACTCTGGGATATATTGACGACAGCGCTGCACCACTGCCCATCATATCACCGATATTTTTTGATATCGATGATTTAACAGAACACGAAGTGGAGGAGGTGCAGAACTTCATTGACTTTCTTCGAAATAAACGAATAAAGAAAAATAAATAGAAGAAAAATAATGTAAGGAAGTGAATTTTATTGAGTGTTTTATATGAAAAATTAAAAGAGGCCCTGTCAGCCGTACTTCCGATAACTCTTATTGTTTTAATCCTTCATTTTACCATCACACCGCTTGAAACCCATCTTATAATCCGATTTCTTATAGGAGCCTTATTTATCATATTAGGCCTGACCATTTTTTTGTTTGGTGTAGATATAGGAGTCACCCCTATTGGAACACTAATGGGTAAATCCCTTACAAAGAGCAATAAAGTATGGATTGTTGCTACTGCCAGTTTAATTCTTGGCTTTTTCATTTCCATTGCCGAGCCTGATCTGCATATTCTTGCAGGGCAAGTGGATTTTGTCACATCAGGTGTCATATCAAAGCTCAGTATTGTTGTCATAGTATCCGTGGGAATTGCTGTATTGCTATCTATGGGCTTGTTAAGAATCGTTTATAATATACCTTTATATAAAATTCTGACCGGCATTTATCTCATTATTTTAGTATTAGCTCTGTTTACATCCCGTGAGTTTCTTGCCATATCATTTGATGCATCGGGCGCAACTACGGGGGCTTTAACAGTCCCATTCATGCTGGCCTTAGCCCTGGGTGTATCATCAATGAAAAAAGACGGTAAAGACTCTGAGAAAGACAGCTTTGGTCTTGTAGCGATAGCCTCGACAGGTGCAATCCTATCGGTCTTGATTATGAGTATACTTTCAAAATCAGATAAAATCACAGCCAGCCTGGAATATGGCATATCCACATCAAAGTCTGTGATTGCGCCCTTTTTTCAAGCAATCCCGTCTCTCTCGGGCGAAATCGCCCTGGCCTTGTTCCCTATATTGATTTTGTTTATCATATTTCAGGTGGTATCCTTTAAGCTGTCAAAAAAATCATTCATAAAAATATTAAAAGGTATTGTCTACACCTTTATCGGGCTGGTATTATTTTTGGCAGGAGTCAATGCCGGATTCATGGATGTCGGAAGCTTAGTGGGCTACAGTGTCGCATCATTGGGTAAGCCCTGGATTGTTATCCTTGTGGGATTCATTCTAGGATTAGTGGTTATTTTGGCTGAACCTGCAGTTCATGTATTGACAAATCAGATAGAAGACGTTACAAGTGGATATATAAAGAGAAGGGTTGTACTCTTTGCGCTTTCCATCGGAGTAGGAGTTGCAGTGGCATTATCCATGATTAGAATCATAATTCCTGAAGTTCAATTATGGCATTACCTATTGCCCGGATATGCAATTTCTCTTCTTATGGCTCATTTCGCGCCCAAACTGTTTGTAGGTATAGCCTTTGACTCAGGAGGAGTGGCTTCAGGCCCTATGACAGCTACTTTTATTCTGGCCTTTGCCCAAGGGGCTGCTGAATCGATCGAGCATGCCAATGTTTTAATAGATGGTTTTGGGGTAATATCCATGGTAGCCTTAACTCCGTTGATTGCTTTACAGATTGTAGGATTTATTTTCAGGCGCAAATCCATTAAAGGAGGCTTAGAAACCGATGGACAATCATTGTGATATAAAACAGCTGGAGCTATCCTGTGTCATTGTAAATTATGGCCTGGGCAGCAAGATTATTAAGATAGCAAAACAAAACGGGCTCTCTGGCGGTACCATTTTTTTAGGCAAGGGTACAGTTAAAAAAAATCATCTGCTAGAGCTTTTAGATATCACCGATGTGAGAAAAGAAATCGTTATCTTGATCTCGGAAAAGAATAAGGCCTATCAAGTGCTTGATGAGCTTAACAGTAAGATTGAGTTTGACAAGCCTCATCATGGTATTGCATTTGCACTTCCAGTTAAGGATTTTTTCGGAGGACGAAATTGCGCAAGTGATAAAGCAAATGAAAGCAGGGGTGTAAACAACACAATGTATAATGCTATTTTTGTTATTGTAGATAAAGGCTTGGCAGAATCTGTTCTGGATGCTGCAACAGCGGCTGGTTCCCGTGGAGGTACAATTATTAATGCCCGGGGCTCAGGCGCTCATGAAAATCAGAAGTTGTTTTCCATGGCTATAGAGCCTGAAAAGGAAATCATCATGATATTATCGGAGATAAGCCTCACAGAGCAAATTGTCACGTCCATCAGGAAGCAGATGAAGATTGACGATCCTGGCAATGGTATTTTATTTGTCATGGATGTCAACAAAACCTATGGCTTATATTAAGTATTTTCGAGAACATTGAGTCTTTTGCAGTATAGGATGTAAGCGGCTTATAATCCTCCTTTCGTTGACACCAATTTCCATAGGGGTTATAATCATCATCATAAAGGAATATTTTATGTAATATTTTAATAATTTTGAGGAGGTTAACGCAATGTTCTGTACAAATTGTGGTAAAGAAATTGAGGATGGGTCAGTTTTTTGTACCCATTGCGGCACCAAGCAGGCTCAAGCGGAATCTGGCATGAACAACGTGTCTAAGGCAGAACCAACGGAAGAGGCTTCTGAAAATGCAGAGTCCCAGATAAATGAAGTGACTGTTTCCAATACGGAAAGCTTACCGTCCGATGTTTCTGCTGCCGGTCAAGCAACAACTGTTAGTGTTTTGGGTTCCAATGAAGTCAAGTCTACAGAGCAGGTAAAGACTGAGTTTACAGCACCCTTGAATAGTGACAAGAAAAAGTCTAAATCCTCGGTTGTGGTTATTGGTATTATCGCAGTTGCTGTGATTTTCGCTTTGTTTTTGCTTTTTGGTAAAGGCAGTGGTTATAAGGATTACAAGGATCTTGTAAAGGACTATTATAATGCTATCTATAAAGAAGATTTTAAAGCCCTTTTGAAGTGCTATGACAAGGAAGACCAGAAGGATCTGAAAGACGACAAGAAAGATGTCGAGGAAGAGCTTGAGTCACTCAAAGAGAGCTTAGACGACAGATATGACAGAGGTTGGAACAAGAAAATTGGTAAAATGGCAAGAGCAAAGGTTGACTCTGAAGATGGCGTTACCTTCTATACAGTCAGTGTAGAAATTGATGATGAGGCTGGTGAAATCCTGTTCATAAAAAAATATAAGGACAGGTATTACATTGATTCCGAAAATGATTCCTTCTAGTATAAAATTCCTTTTCTTTATTGACTTTTGGAAGCATTAGGTAATACAATATTTCTACTAGGCTATGCGAAATAGCATGAGCTTTAATATTGAGGAGGACTTAAATCCAATGAGTAAAAGAGTATTCACCACCTTTTTAGCCTGCCTGCTTGTTCTATCGATTTCTTTATCTTTAGCAGGATGCGGCGGCAGTGATCCGAAGGGCGTCGTAAATGCCTTCTTTGATTCCATTGATAAGCACGATGCTAAAAAGTTCTTAAATTGCTTCGAGGAGGATGTCCAGGAATCATTTGAAGATATCTATGAAGAAGATGATCTAAAGGATATGCTGGAAAGTATCGACGAGTTATTGGAGGATGAATACGGTAAAAAGTGGAGAAAAGAAGTCAAGGTAACTGATGTAGAAAAGGGCGATAAAGAAGACGATATTACCTACTATACAGTGACTGTTGAAATGGATGATGAAGAAGAAGAAATGGAAGTTATGAAAATAAAAGGCAAGTACTACATAAGTGATGATGCAATGAGCGGTTTTGGCGGATTCTAAAATCCAACCTCAATAATTGTATTTGCGAAAGGCTGTCTGTTAAGGCAGCCTTTTTCACACCCCTATGTATTTTCGGGTTATTCTTGCAGTTCAAACTTAAATGTGTTTATAATAATCTTACCCGTTACCGAAATCGAAGATTTCGAACGGGTACCCAAGTTATTGATACTTCGTATTAATAATCTTACCCGTGAGAGAAATCAAAGATTTCGAACAGGTACCAAGTTATTGAAACACGTTGTGTTATAATTAAAAAAGATCATAATCGGAAGGTGAGGAAATCATTATGGCAGACAAAGCAAAACCGGCTTTTCAATGGAAGGACAGAAAACGGTACTTGGGTCTTCCTCTAAGCTTTACCCGGTATGCTGTTCGTGACCAGCGCCTTTTCTACTCCAAGGGCTTTTTTAATACAACTGAAGATGAACTGCTTCTATACAGAATTTTGGATGTTAAGCTTGACAGAACTTTTGGGGACAAGATAGTGGGAGTAGGAACAGTTACTCTTTTTACTGCTGATAAAACAAATCCGGAGCTTAAGCTTATACGTGTCAAGAACCCAAGAAAGGTCCGAGACCTTATCAGCAAGATGGTGGAAGAGGAACGGATTCGTCTTAACATCAGGGGTAAAGAGTTATACGGAGTCTCTGATAATGAGCATAGCCACCAGCATCATACAGGGGATACTGTTACGGATGGCGATGTTGATAATGATGGAATCATTGACAATGATGATAATTAATGATATAATTATTCAAATTGATTGAACGGCTGTGATGGAGAAAAGTAAGAAATCTGGAACCATTCAGGGAGGGATTGTCCCGACTGCAAGCAATCCTATGGGAAATGTTTCTGAAGTTCGCTCCGGAGCTCACTTGCTGAAGCAAATGTTGTAGGCTGGTGCGGGTGGCCTTACGTTATAAGGGCGAAATATCGGATGTCATTTATACATCCCGTATTTTAAAGAAGTGTACTGCGAAACGCAGTAAAAATGGGTGGTACCGCGGAATGCTAAAAGCCTTTCGTCCCAAAGTGGGATGGATGGCTTTTTTTAATTGAAAAATTTCTTTTGATGTGGAGGGTTACTATGGCTCAGTATTGGAACAAAGAACTGGAAACAATGGAATTGAAGGACCTTAAAGAAATCCAGGGAGAAAGGCTGAAAGCAACAGTGAAAAGGGTATACGAAAATGTGCCCTATTACGCTGAAAAGATGAAGCAGGCAGGCATCACACCTGATGACATTCAAACAGTGGATGATCTTTCCAAATTACCCTTTACATATAAAACCGACTTAAGGGACAATTATCCTTTCGGAACCTTTGCCGTCCCTTTGGAACAGGTTGTAAGAGTACATGCTTCCTCCGGTACCACAGGAAAGCAGACCGTTGTAGGCTATACCCATAAGGACATTGACAGTTGGGCGGAGTGTGTGGCAAGGTGTTTGACCAGCGCCGGTGTAACGTCCAGGGATATTGTCCATGTGGCCTATGGCTATGGGCTCTTTACAGGGGGATTGGGCCTGCATTATGGCGTGGAAAGAGTCGGTGCTACGGTTATACCGGTCTCCGGAGGCAATACATCACGGCAAATTCAGCTTCTTAAAGATTTCGGCGCCACAGTTCTATGCTGTACTCCTTCTTATGCCCTTTACTTGGCTGATGAGATGAAAACCATGGGTCTTACAAAGGACGATCTTAAGCTTCGTGTCGGTATTTTCGGTGCCGAGCCCTGGTCCGAGGAAATGCGGAGCCAGATAGAGGAAAGGCTTGGGCTAAAGGCCTATGATATTTATGGCCTAAGTGAAATTATGGGTCCCGGTGTTTCCATGAATTGCGAGGATCAACCAGGTCTTCATATTATTGCAGACCACTTTATTGCAGAAATTATCAATCCTGAAACCGGTGAAGTGTTACCAGAAGGTGCCAAAGGGGAATTGGTATTCACCTGCATCACCAAGGAAGCCTTGCCCCTCATGCGTTATAGGACCAGGGATCTTTCAGTGTTGACATACGAAACCTGCTGCTGCGGACGCACAAGCCCCAGGATGGAGAAGGTGACAGGCAGGTCAGACGATATGCTTATTATTAGAGGTGTCAATGTCTTTCCTTCTCAGATTGAATCGGTTCTTTTGAAGTATGGAGAGATAGAGCCCCATTATATGATCTATGTGGATCGCATTGACAACCTGGACATTATGGAAATCCAAATCGAAATGAATAGCACCATTTTCTCTGACGAAGTACGAAAAATTGAAGCCTTGGAAAGAAAACTGCGCCATGATATTGAATCGACTCTGGGTATAAGTGCCAAGATTAAGCTTGTCGAGCACAAGACCATTCAACGCAGTGAAGGCAAAGCCAAGCGCGTTATGGACAGGCGAAAGATATTCAATTCGTAGTATTTCAGGTATTGGCTAAAAAGCTGCCAATACCTTTTTCATATCCTCATGGAGGGGTGCGGTCAAAGTGATTCTCTCACCTGAAAGAGGATGATCAAAAGAAATTTGAAAGGAATGAAGGGCCTGCCTGTCAATGAGATGAGTCCCTATATCGGAATAAAGCCAATCTCCCAACAGGGGGTGTCCCATGGCCTTTGCATGGACACGGATTTGATGTGTCCTTCCCGTCTCCAAAACAAATTGAACCAGGCTGATGTCAGGATGGCACTCAAGGGTTTTATAGTGTGTAATGCTGTCTTCTCCGGATGGATCAATGATTCTTTCAATGATGCTTTCAGCTTTACGGGCGATAGGGAGCCTTATTGTACCTGCCGGAGGATCAAAACAGCCATGAACGATACCAAGATAAGCCTTATACATGCGATTTTCTTTCATCTGACGTATGAGCTGATCTTGGATGAAGGCATTCTTGGCAAAAAGGATCAGCCCTGAAGTATCACGATCCAAACGGTTAATGGGCCGGACTTTGATTGTAAGCCCTTTTTCTTTGTAGTACCAGAGAACGGCCTGAGCCAGGGTTCCTGTCTGATGACCGATAGAAGGATGAACAGCCATGTTGGATCCTTTATCAACAGCCAAAAAGCTGTCATCCTCAAATACTATGGAAAGAGGGATGTTTTCAGGCTGGATGTAGGATTCCTCATTGAAATCGATAACAACGCTGACCCTATCGCCGGTATGAACCAGGTCAATTGTGCGGGCAGGGCTGCCATTCAGGAAAATTCCTTTTTCAGCCTTAAGGCGGGTTATCAATCGGCTGGAAAGCTTCATGGGACCTTTGAGGAGCTGATATATCTTTTTTTTATCCAGCTCTTCGGTAACTTCTAAGTCTATTTGCATGCGTAATTTCCTCCGGGATAATGCCTATCTTAACTCCATGCCTATGATGGTAATGTCGTCATCGGGCTTCTTATTCTCATAGAGTTTAAGAATAGCATCATAGATGGCCTTAACAGTATTTTTTATCGGATATCCGGCTTTATCTTTAATGATTTTCTGCATACTGTCGGTAGCCAGGACAACTTCTTCATTCCAGATTTCAGTAATTCCGTCAGTGAATAGAAACAGCCTATCACCCGGTTCAATGGAGATTTTCTGGGATTCAAAGGTCAAGCCATCAAAAATGCCAATAACCGTATTGCTGGAGGAGAGAGGAATAATACCTTTTTTAGTGTGGACATATTGATCAATATGCCCCGCAGAAACGTAGGAGATTTCTCTCGTGTCGAGGTCAAGTATCCCTGTAAAAAGGGTTAAGAAGAGATAGGAGGATGTATTTCTGTACATTTCACAGTTGAGATCAAGTACTATTTTTTCAATGTCAGGGGTGATTCCGGCAATTTCGTAAAGGCGCTTTATATTTTGAAAATAAGCTTTCATCATCATGGTCATAACAGCCGACAAAATGCCATGGCCGCATACATCAAGCACATAAAAGAAAATTCTACGGCCGAGCTTAAAAATATCGTACATGTCACCGCCCACGCAGTCACAGCTTTTATAAACTGCGGCCGTATCAAGTTCTTTGAATCTGGGGCAGGACCTAGGAACCATATTGATTAAAATCTGCTGTGCGGAATCATTGATATGTTGAAAGTATAAATTTCTTTTTACAAGATCCTCATTGAGCTTGTGGTTTTCTTTGACAAGCTTTATCCTTTTTATGGCATTTTCAATGGAAACCATGAGTTTTTCATTATAAATAGGCTTGTTTAAATAGTCAAAAGCACCTTCCTTCATGGCATTAACGGTGTTTTCCATATCACTATGCTCAGTAAGAATGATAATGCCTATGTCAGGGTCAATTTCCCTTATGGCTTTTGTTACTTCAGTTCCAGTCATACCTGGCATTTTCATATCACAAATGATGCAGTCGAAATCTCGCTGAGACTGAAACAGTACCAGACCTTCTTCACCGCTTAAAGCTGTAACCACATCATAGCCTTCTTTAATCAAGGTGGTGCTCAGGTTATCCAAAACAGCCTTTTCATCATCCAAAACCAAAATTTTAGACAATTTGCATTCCTCCGAGGGTTATTTGTTAATAATACGAAGTATCAATAACTTGGGAGCCCGGTCGGAATCTTTGATTCCGGTAACGGGTAATGTTATTATAATAAAAGATACATACTCCATACTATGTTTTTTTGAGCAGGAAAGCAAGGCCTGCAAGGAGGATTTGCATGTTTGTCGGTGTATTGAAAGTAGCCTTGTTCTTAAGTGAACCCCAATCGCTCAAGGATAAAAGACGCATTATCAAAAGCCTGATAGAAAGGCTGAAAAATAAATTCAATGTTTCAGTTGCAGAAATTGGGCAGCTTGATTCATGGAATCATTGCGAGCTTGGCCTTACCTGCATCTCAAATGAGGCCGGCCATGCGGACAGTATGATGGCCTCTGCTATAAATTTCATCGAAGGCCAAGGTACTGTTGAGATTACGGGTATACAGACGGAAATTATACCCTTTAGTTAAGTAGACCTTTTAAAAGCCATGTCATCATGCTATTATGGCATTGTAGGCTGAAAGTCTCATGAAATTTTAATATTATTAACAAGACTTTTTAATAATTGTAGGGTATATTAAAGTATATTGAATTATTATTCCGCAGTTGCTCTTTAGATGATTGGGATGAGCTGCCTGCTGATAAAAGTATTCTAAGGAGTAACTATGAAGCTTAATGTCTTGAAAACCCTTGTAATAAGCTTGGCCTTTTTTACAATAAGCTTGGCATGGACAACCTATAATACCTATGTACCTGTCTTTTTAAAAGGGCTCATTGACAGTTCTACCCTTCTTGGTGCGATCATGACCCTGGATAATGTATTCGGACTCATTTTTCAACCCTATTTCGGTAAACTGAGTGATAAAACGAAAACACGATTTGGCCGCAGAATGCCTTTTATGATTATAGGAATTCCTTTAGCGGCTCTTTTTTTTATGATGGTTCCTTTTTATAATCAATTAGGAAGCTTATTTTCTTTTGATATACGCCTACCCTTGCTCATGGTGTTTGTCATTGCCATGAACTTCTTTATGAGCATTTATCGAGCACCTGCAGTAGCCTTAATGCCCGATGCCACACCAGCCCCCTTAAGAAGCCGTGCTAATGGCATTATTACAGCCATGGGAGGTCTGGGTACCATCATTTCGTTTGTAGCTGGCGGTATGCTTTTTAATATCAATATCTCCTATCCCTTCCTGATGGGCGGCGGACTCATGATCTTTGCGCTCTTGATGCTGGTCTTCTTTTATAAAGAGCCGGAAGTACCCTACTCAGCCGATGAGGAGAAGGAACCGGAAATTGATACCGGCCTTTTCTGGGGAAAGAACGGGCAAAAATCTGCCATTTCCAGAACACCGTCCCTGCTTTATATGCTTTTTACAGTATTCTTTTGGTTTTGCGGTTTTGAATGCCTTAATGCCTTTTTCACCCTCTTTGCTCAAGAGAGGTATGGCATATTGCCTGGGGATGCGACACAGATGCTGGCGCCCATGGCGGTTATTTTCATGATTAGTGCTTTACCGGCAGGTCTTATAGGATCGAAGCTTGGAAGAAAAACCACCATGCTTTTAGGCAATATTCTGCTTATATCCACTTTCGTCATTGTGGTTCTCCTGAAGAATCAGAACTTTTTAGCTATTGTTATGGGCTTTAGCGGTATTGGCTGGGCGCTTATGACTACCAATGCCTATCCGGCTGTTGCAGAAATGGCTCCTAAAGGGCAGACAGGCCGCTATACCGGCTACTATTTTGTGTTTACCTTTGCGGCAAGCATTGCTAGCCCCATCCTGTATGGCCTGACCGCTGATTTATTAGGAAGCCAGGCCTATCTCTTCCTGTTTGGCGGAGTCATGTTTACACTTGGACTCCTGTTCTTATTCAGCGTTAAAAAGCATGATGTCTCCCATTCTGAGGAAGTTCTTCTTAAGCCTCAACAGGATCAGCAGGCAACCGCTTGTGATACCCATTAACATGTAAGGTTAAGTCAACTTTTGCAGGATTATTGCATAGGCTTAATTAGGAATAACTTTTAGGAAGCCTTTACAATGATTGTGGAGTTTATCACACAAAACTGGCTCGGCATTTTAATTGCCATAGGTATCTTAGCTTTTATTGTTTATTTAGGTGTTACAAAGCAGTGGACAAGAATCCGGGGATTTGCTTACCGGATCATGCTTTTGGCAGAGCGCAATTTTTCGGATGGAGAGGGCCAACTCAAGTTTAATTTTGTTGTGGGAGTCGTCTACAAGTATATACCCGTCTGGCTAAGGCTTTTTATCAAAGAGTCAGATATAAGAAGTCTTATTCAAAAATGGTATGAGACAGCCAAGGACTTTTTGGACGACGGACAAATTAACGATTCATCAAAAAAAGAGGGGACATAAAGTCCTCTCTTTTTAAATAGGTGCGTCCGGTTTGAGATAAGTTGCTTGATTGAATAGCAAGGAAAAAAATGCTATAATGACATAATATCATGAAAAGCGTGGGGAGAAAAATGGGCTTGTATTGTGTCATCAATATGGATATCGTAGGGTCCAGAAAAGTACAAGATAGAAAACAACTACAAGATAACCTAAATAGCTATATTGCTAGGATCAATCATAAATATTCGGGTATTCTTGTCGCGCCGATTACGATAACATTAGGTGATGAATGGCAGGTCATAACCAATAAACCATCGGAAGCCTATCATATCGTTCATGAATTTCAACAACTGCTTTGGAAGGATAATATCGAGCTTTATGCAGGTATCGGAGTGGGAGATATAAGCACACCCCTTAATCATGATGTTCGAATGATGGATGGCTCCTGCTTTCATGCTGCACGAGAGGCTATTAATATCATAAAAGGTTCGGACAAGTCAAAGAGAAAGGCCAATATCAATAAGCTCAATAAAGTATTTTTGCTCAGCGCATTTGTTGCATCAAGCCTTCATCTTGATGGTATGAATGATCCTATCAAACCTTATCCGATAGAGGAGGCCATGGGAGAAGCTGCTGTGGCAAAAGCGGCCGATGTTGAGGTCATGGACTTTGCTTTGATCAGTAGAAGTCTTCTTGAGCAGTCAATCAATTTAATTATTGAAAATAACGAAATATTGAAAGCGAAGATGACTGATAAGCAGAGAGAGGTTTATATTGATTATATAAGACTTGGCTCTTATCGTAAGATTGTGGGAGATTCTGAGGATAAAACAAGGGAAACCATCAGCGGAATTAGCCAAAAGCTAAATAATGCATCGTTTTTTACAATACAAAAGAATCATCAACTGGTTTCTATTCTGCTAGATACCTATTCTGGCAAGGGGGCGTGATGAATTGGACTTTGGAGTATTATTTTGTTTGGTTTTAGCGCATTTTATCGCCGATTTTCCACTTCAGTTGAAAACAATCGTTAAATTAAGAAGCAGTACCCTATGGGAAAAAAGCTTATGGGGCAATTTCCTTCACGCATGTATTCATTTCTTTGTTTCCTTGATTTTTTTAATGCGGTTTTGGTCTCTCTATACTTTTATTCTGGTTTTCATTCTCTCGCTTTTACATGGGCTTGTGGATTACTTCAAGTCTTGGATCATTCTTAAAAAGCCTTTCCTTAAATTCAACGCCATTCTTTTTCTATTGGATCAGGCCATTCATCTTTTTCTAATCATGGTAGTTCTCATGTGTTTCAACGGAAAAATCCTAGCTTCGCCTTCTATTGAGAACGCTCTAGCGCAGTTAGTCTCGTCCTTTAATCGTTCAGCATCAGCGGTTACTTTTAGTGATAAAATAGTGCTTTCCTTCGTTCTGTCAGTCATTGGATTATGGGGAGTAGGTGTGTTCATTCGCCTGATATTCAGCGGGATGAATTCTAAAAGAGGACCTGCTGCTCCAGAACCCGAACTTAAGCTATCAAACAAAAATGAAGGAGCCAGTGATGGCGGATTTACCATTGGCATGCTAGAGAGGGTTTTTATTATCTTATCCATCTTACTGAATATGCCTTTGGTTATCGGATTTATTTTGACTGTCAAATCTGTTGCCAGATTAAAGAAATTTGATGATGACCGTTTTGTTGAAATGTTCATAATTGGAAGTTTTATAAGCTTTATTTCCGCCATTTCAGTCGGATATCTTATAAAAGCCTTGTTGACTCTTCCTTATTGAATATAAACCAAAGAATAATTGTGCTGCTTGGCTACCCTTAATGCTTTTCTTGCTTTATAAAAAGCTGGGCCGTCCAACTGGTTAACAGTTAATTCAAAATTGTGTATGGAAACCTCGCCTATACCTATTCCGCAATAGAAATGTATATCGCTTAAGTTCTTGCTAAAGAATTCTATTACAGCCCGGTAATCACAGGGGTAGTGAAGAAGGCCCTGCCATTCATCCCCGAGGATGATTAAAAAGGGAGACGCAATAACTGTTGAAAAGGTCGAATTAGCCGCTTTAATGGTATCGATAAGCTTATACTGAATTGCCTCTCGGTCGTTTAGAAGCTTTGAGTTTTTGATATCGAAGATCATGGTCAGATAGTCCATCTTATCATTTCCTTTATCAATAAATGCTTAGCCTGCATATGTTTAGGTATAAAGTTTAGGCTACAGCCTAAACAGGATTATTCACAACATGGACAGGAACTATTCAAAGGCTTATTGAGAGCTCACATGATTATAATATGATTCATTGGATTCCAAAGGTTACTATCAGCCTGTTTATGCTTTCTCCGTTACAATAGATGGGTATGATACAGTTATCATAATTCCGGCTATCCGTTAACTTAATTTTCCTTCAATTATCATGGAACCTCTTTACATTTACGGACTACTGTGATAGTCTATTACTATAAACTATTATAATAGTCTGAGGCGAAATATGAAAAAAAATAAAAAAGGATACAGGCGGCTTTTTTTCTGTGCGATTGCAGTTTTGCTTGTGCTGTTCGCTTATCCGCTGATTAAAGGGATCAAGTTTTGCCAGACAGAACAAAAAGCTGATGAGGATATTTTCGGTTGTTACGAGTTTAGTGATTGCATTTATATGAATCCACTCAGTTCATTTATGGCTGTCAAGGGATCCATGCCCTATGTCTTTGGCATTGACAAAAACGGCCTGACTATCGCCAACACAGAAAACGGGGATGTGGAGCATTGGAACGTTAAATATGAGAAGACAACTGTTGCAAAAAATGAGTTTACTTCAAAAACGAAATTCGGCTCATTTCTACTTAGCGATCTGTCTCAGTATGAGGAACGGTGGCTGCGCGCTGCTTCCAATGATTCGGGACTGCAGTATAATGTATACCAGATGGATGGCGAGATATGGCTGGCCAAGCTGAAAGGTGATGAGCTGTGGAGCATATATCGGCTGAAAGAAACGAACAAGGCCAGTCTTGTTGATCTTGAGCGGGTATTGAAGGAAAACAGCATCACATCAAAAAAGGTCAAGCGGATGACGCTAATCGATGTATATGCGCTTGCCCGAAAAGGCGATGGGCTGAAATGGGACGATTTTGAGCCATTCACAGGTAAAGCGGTGGGTTCAGGCTTTTGGATTATGCGCTATGATATTGTAAGAAGCGGTTGTGCGCTCTTTGTACACAGTGACACGCCCGATGGAGAGCTGAATTATACCCGTTTATCTAAGCAAGGTTATGATACACTTGACGAAGCTCTGACTGTTGATATACGCGATGGCGCAGGAGCGGTGGCGGAGTACCTAAATCCTTTACACTCACTGATGAAGTTGAAAATTGAGGATCCTCACGGGGGGGTTGATTCACGCGAGCTCATTTATGAATATGACGGCTATCGGTACTACCTGAACACGACCCGTGCCGACAAGGTATTTATTACTTTTGAAAACGGCGACCGTCTGCCAATCAAGCAAGCCCTTGAGGACCGGAGGGTAATAGTTGAAGAATTGGTGGCAAACGGACTATCAAATATCTACATGGAACCCGTTGAAAACCCAATGGGCGGCAATTTCCCGATTCTGCATCATCTTTATACCTTTGCCTTTGACAATGAGGCCTTTTATCCGTCTGCGTCATTTATGTATCTTGTGAATGATAATTCCTTTAAGGTGTATTTCGATAAGACGGAATTTGCCGACATCCTTGAAATGCAAGGTAGGGGAGAGCTTGCGGATAAGCTGCGTCGTTATAACAATACAAACTATCTGCCGGTTGTAAACGGCAAAACATATATATCGGACACCGGACTTTCTGAACTGGGCATCACCGTAGACATCGGCTGGGCCTATAGCTCGCACACACCAGTTAAATTCATCATTAAGTGAATGCTATATTTCAAAAACTACTGTAAAACAATGCTTTATTGATTTTATTTTAGATATATGTTTTCTTTTGCGCAATCACCGTATCCATACAGTGTTGATGAGGGATTCCCGATGAATTGCAGTCAAATACGGTTTCCGACATTTCATGTAATAGCCAATCAGAATAGTAGGACGATAATTCGCCTGATTGCCATGCGGTCGCATTTGGTTCCTTTTCCGGGGCAGGAGCTATGAATGGCTTTGTTACAAATACATTGAGTGCATGGATACCATTTTGGGCTGTGTGTTCTTGATAATTAATTATCAATTGACTTCTAGTATAAGCTGGAATGTAGTGGAATACACCGCTTGAAAATATAATATCATACTGATGTTCTAAACGATAATCTAAAAGATTGGCTTGAAATACATTGATTTGAACGCCAATATTGTCAGCCAAACGCCTTGTTTTCTCAACGCCCATAATTGCGATATCAAATGCATCTACAATATATCCATTGCGTACGAAAAAGACAGCATCTTTCCCCTCGCCACAACCTACATCCAGCACTCGCATTTTCCGGATTGGCGGACATATTTGCATGACTTTATAACACATATCTGATGGAGCAAGTCCCCAATAATAAGAATCATTCGAGTATTCATCTTCATAGTAAGAAATTTTCTTTCTGGTATGTGAATATCCCATGATTCCATTGATATCAGATTCTAATGCGATTGCAATATCGCTTAAAAGAGAAATATCCGGCATTGATTGACCGGTTTCCCACTTAGATACAGCTTGGAAACTTACATTGAGTTTTCTTGCCAACTCTTCTTGGGTCATATTTAGCCGTTTTCTGTAAGATGCGATATTTTTCGATAATTCATTAAGCATTTTATTCCCTCCGAACAATCACCATCTTAGCATAATTGCGGATACAAAAGAATAACCGGCTTAATGAGTTACCTATATTATTCTACCAGTGGTTGAGAACAACAGAGACAATGAGTGTCTGGTGAGGATGGAATTTACCCATCATGGTATTTCTGTGATGATCTTGGAAAAAGATTTTCTTATTCAGACAGGTGTAAAGTTTGCAACAGACCAAATCGTTTCAAGCTGTTGATATACTCTGCAACACAAACGTAGTTTTCTAGGTCTTTTTCATCAAAACCTCGAAAAACCGCCGGTTCTAACGAACAAGCGGTTTTCATGGTTGTGAAGCGGGATCAGTGGACTAAATCACTTCTTGGGACATACTTGAATGTGACCGTTAGCGTTTTGATCTCCGCGTAGGCTTTTGGATTCAGAAGAATGGCAGACACTCCCATGGTACTTCCGTCAACAGTGCGCACTCCGGCGGGAATCGTCTTGACCCATTCGTTATAAAGGTTAACGCGGGTGCATATGCTGTCGTCAGCCTTCGTGTATGGCTTGCCTGTAAGCTTGCAGGATTCGCCGTTGATTTTGACGTCGATGAGGATGACCACATAGTCCGGAAAGAGGATTTCGCCGTTGGAAATCCCAAGAGCCGAAAATGCAAAACTATTCGCATAACCTGTGCCCGTGCCGGTAAAATCAAGGCTTGCGGTATAGGTGCCTTTACCGGTGATATTGACGTCAGTCGCGACAACGCCCTCAGACTTGGAAGAGGGATCATAGACGTCTCCCACGCTATACGTGGTACCATAGTCGCTGCTGTTGAACATAATCCAGGCAACGGCTTTTTGGTTTCCGTTCTCGGACACTGCGGGATTACTGCTTTCGGGTGCCGCTGCAAGAGCTTTGTCCATGGCCGTTTTTGCGGCTGCGGCTTTTTTGTCTTCCGTCATATTTGACTGAGCAGCCAAACTGCGGTTTTTGAAAACTTTTGCGACATTATCGTCAATGAAGCTGAGATTCTTTCTAACGAAGAGGCTGCTACAGTCCCAAAGCATCGGGGCGTAGCCGTACCTATCGCAGTTGTTAAGGAAATTATTAAAGAATTCGCTGGTATTGTTTTTTACCGAACCGTCGCTGTTCAACGCGACGGAATATTCACCTAGGACAACACCGTAGCCCTTCTTGGTGAACTTTGTCATCTTGGCAAGGAGATCATTCTGTTCAGTATATTCTTTTTTGGTGCCCCATTTGGAGAGGCTTGTGGCGCCGCAGTAGCCCCAGGGTGTATAGTAATGGACGGAAAGCAGAAGCTTGTCATTAGCTTTGTCGGTCGGCATGACGAAACGGTTGTCACAAGTTTTGTCGATATCGGTGTTATACCCGGCAATCAGAAGGAAGCGCTGCGCGTTATTGCCGCCGGTGCTTCTGACCGTATCGACGAAAGCCTGGTTGATTTTATTTGCCGTTTTATAGCACTCATTCTCTGAAAGCGTGCCCGAATCCTTGCATAAATTATTATCGTTCAGCCTGTTACCAAGCTCTTCATTTGCGGATTCAAAAATAAGGCGGTTGGAATAGTCCCTATATTTCTCGGATATCTGAGTCCACATGGCCACGTACATTTTCATGGCGTTGTCACGCGTCTCCTGTGAGGCGGAACCGAACATGCCCCACCAACCGCCGTCCCAATGGTCGTTGACCACGGCGTACATGCCTTCGTCGAGAGCGTAATTGATAATTTCACCGACACGGTTCAGATAATCCTTACCAATGGTATAATCGCCCTTTTTAAAATCCATGGCATTTGTCCATGCGACGGGGATTCTCAGTGAATCGAATCCGGCAGCCTTCATGCTATGTATGATTTCACGCGTGGTAACCGGCTGCCCCCAGAATGTTTCATAAGCGGAAACGCTGGCGCCGACGCCCAGGCTATCGCGTCCATATGCCTCCATGGTGTTGCCAAGGTTGATGCCGTTGCCCATGAGAGATGCCACCTCGAGGGAAGTGGGGCTTTTAGCCCCGTCTCCGCTGTCAGGCAGAGGAGATGCAGGATTTCCGTTTACATTACCGTTGTTCGCTGCATCGGCGATTGCCGTCGGTGTTGCGGATGATGCCGGCGTTACGGATGGTGCCGGTGTTGCGGATGATGTCGGTGTGGCCGAAGCCATGATGTTATCGGCCTTCTTGTCTGTGCTGCCGCTGCCCGACGTGTCAACGGTTGCCGCCTGTGAAGCGCTTGATGCTGGTATTGTCGGTGTTGCAGCTAATGTCGGAGTTGCCGAGGCCGCGATTTTACCGGCTTCCTTGCCTGCGCTGCCGCAACCCGCCATGGAAGCGGTCAATAAAACAATGATAAGAAGATAGGATAAAGCCCAGTTTATGTTGGTCTTCATAAAATGTTCCTCCCTATATCGCCGTCCGGATCGGACAAGCTGAGTCAAACTGCCTGTCATTCAGGCCGGACTGTGTTTTGGTGTTCCCTTAGTGAAATTATAACCGAAAAAGGGATATTTCGCCATATATATTCGAAAACGATTTCGATAATATTTTTGATAGATTAGTTTTATCGTTTTTAATTGGATATTGACATCTATTTCAAAAAGGATTTATTATTAATTTGTAACTATTATCGAAAACGATTTCGAATGTGGAGGCCTTCTTTTGGTAACGCTCAAACAACTGTCACAGATATGCGATATATCGGTTTCTACTGTGTCAAAGGCCATGAACGGTCAGCCGGACGTCAATCCGGATACGGCCGAACGCATTCGACAGGTAGCACGTGATTTGGGGTATCATCCAAACGCGGCCGCTCGTTCTCTTAAGACCAATCGGTCATATAATATCGGCGTTTTGTTTGCCGATCGAATCAACCATGAATATTTCGCGAACGTTTTGGACAGCATCCGCGACACTGCAACGGATTTTGGGTATGACATCATGTTCATCAGCAATCGTATCGGCAATTCTGAAATCAGCTTTTACCGTCACGCCACCTATCGGAACTGTGATGGCGTCATCATCACGGAGGCGCGGTTTGAGGATCCGTATATCGTCGAGCTCGCAGCCAGCGATCTGCCTATTGTCGTACTCGATCATGTTTTTCCCGGACGCGTTTCGATTATGTCAGAAAACGTAGAGAGCATGGTCGAAATCATGAGTTACGTCGTCAGCAAGGGTCACCGGAAAATCGCTTTCATCCATGGTCAGGAAAGCGGTTTCACCACTCAAAAGCGTATTGCCGGATTTTACAAAGGCTGCATGGAACTAGGTATTCGGACGCCTGAAGAATATATCGTCAAGGGGAAATACCACGACCCGGACGAAAGCGCCCTTGCAACGGGAAAGCTTCTCTCCCTTCCGTCTCCACCTACTTGCATTCTTTACCCGGACGATTATTCGTATCTCGGGGGATTGAGCGAGATCGAGAAACGCGGACTATCCGTCCCGGATGATATAAGCGCGGTCGGATACGATGGAATCCATCTTTCAACACTCCTGCGCCCTAAGCTTGCGACCTACCGCCAGGATGCCGAAATAATCGGCAAAGAGGCTGTGAAAAAGCTCATCGAGCAGATTGAACAGCCAGGAAAATTCCAGGATAAACAAATCATCATCAAAGGCGCACTTCAACCGGGAAACTCCGTGAAGCAGCTCGATAAAGAATCGGATAGATGATCGAGCAACGTAAAAAGCTCATTAAACCAGTCGAACAGTCCAAAATACAACAAGGGACAAATCATCATCAAAATCACATATCAACTGGGGACTCCGCAAAGCAGGCCGACCTATAACAGGATAATCAGCCAGACGACATAAGAGTTCCATCAAGCGCAACTAGACAGATACCAAGAGACGCACATCAACTGCGGACTTCGCAAAACAGACCAACCAATAACAGGATAATCAAAAGAGGCATGCCCCGCTTTCACCGGCTTTTCTCAGCGGTGATTGCATACATGCCGGAAGGACCCCTGATCAGAATGGAACCGCATTTACGGTTGAGATCTCTCTTTACCCGTAGGTGAGAGGACCGTTATGAAGCTATCGGAATCAAAATAAGGACCCCACCCATCAACGCAATCAAAGATTGCTGATGGGTCCCGGGAACCTTGTTGTATTCACAATAAAATGAAAGGGGAAGAAAAATGAAAAAAAGGCTCTTCTATCTACTGATGGTGCTGGTTCTGCTGATTAGCATCGTGCCCGTCAATACCTTTGCGGCCACGAGCGGCAGCAGCGACGAAGCGTATCTGATGTACGCCGATTCCGCTTGGACGTATCAGTATTGGGGTACCGATCCTGGCAACGGCGTAAAAGCGACGACGGCAAAGATCGAAGGTTCAGGCGACTACAAGGTCGGACTCGATTTTACGGGAACGAAGGATGGTGCTGCAAGTGGCATAGCCTTCACGGCAATGGGCATCAAAACAGGCGAATTTACCTATCCCAACGCGACGATTGAACTGAAGTCAATCAAAATCAACGGTAAAGATGTTGCGTTCACAAAGGGGTATACAAGCTCGGACGACGGTATTACCACCCGCATGAACATTTACAACGAATGGGTGACAACGCTTCCCGCCGACGCCAGAAGCTTTGACGGCGATATTTCCAATGCTTCTGCCATCATCGTGCCCAAAGATGCATTTGCGTCTGTCAAGACCATCGAGGTATCCTTTACCCTGCACGAGGCGCAGGACGTGGCGTACCTGATGTATGCGGACTCCACTTGGACATCCCAATATTTTAATGATGGTAAGGAAAGTGCTGTCGTAGCGAATAATGCAACGATCAAAGGTCCCGGCGAATACACTGTCAGCCTTGATTTTACGAAGACGGATGCCAAAAAGGCAAGCGGCCTTGCATTTGCCGCCCTCGGCATTTCCAAAGGCGAAAAGAATTTCCCCGGCTATTGCATAACGATCAAGGACATTAAGGTTAACGGCAAATCCATCAATATCAAAAAGGGTTATACCAGCTCGGACGACGGTATCACCACCCGCATGAACGTTTATAATGAATGGGTGACATCCCTTCCTCCCGATGCCAGGTCATCCGACGCAAAAATCGACGACGCTAATTGGATGATCGTCGACAAGGCGGCATTTGATTCCGTCGAAATCGTCCAAGTAACGTTTGATTATTCGATACCCGCGGCTCACTCCTATATCATGTACGCGGATACTGCTTGGAAATATCAGTATTTTGGCGACCCGGTCGATACCGGTATCGTAGCGACTGATGCCACGGTGGCTGGCGCAGGCTCTTACAAGATAGGGCTCGACTTCACGGGTACAGCGGATAAAGCCGCAACAGGTATCGCGTTTACCGCAGTTGGCATAAAGGGCGGCGAGATTACGCATCCCGGCTGGTACATCCGCATTGACTCCATCAAGATCAATGGCGCTGAAGTAGCGTTCACAAAAGGTTATACAAGCTCAGACGACAAAATAGAAACCCGTATGAATATCTATAACGAGTGGGTGACGACGCTTCCCGCCGACGCCCATTCCTATGACAAGAACCTGGATAAAGCAGGCGCGATCATCGTCGACAAGGCAGCTTTTGATTCCGTTAAGACTATGGAAGTCAATTTCACCTATGTCCGCGGCGAAAAGCCCGTGGTGGACAATGGCCCGAAAATTGATCCGGAGGTGGCATTGGCAGCGGATTATAACGCCTATTTCGGAATTCAAACGGAAAACTATATTTTCCGAAACACCTGGAATGAACCGAGTTACGGCAAGGAAACCAACAATTGGACGCACCTGACCGGATGGGATGCTGACAGCAACCAGATTGATTATGGTGGAACGTTCACGGACGCCGCGATTAACGGAAACGGTACATATACAGTAGGCGTCAAGGTCGGCGACATGGGCTTGGGCTCAGACAAGACGATGCGTATGCTCTTTGTTTCTACCGATATTCCCAGCCAGCTTTTCGATGACGGTCTGATTACCATCAGTGATGTGAAAACGTCGATTGACGGCGGAAAAGGCCAGACGGCCTTCACTGTCAATACCGCAGGCGATTATGTGCAACTCGACATTCTTAATGAATATACTTCAACCGGAGCAGAGGCCATTCCGTACACGATGCCAGCCAAGGGTATCACTATTACATTTACCATTGCCGGTTTGAAAAAGGATTCCGCTGCGCAGGGGACAACGAGTGAGACGGCTACGCCTTCTCCCAATACGCCATCTCCCGAACTGCCAAAGACTGGCGGACTACCAATTGAATTACTGTATGGATTCGGCGGTGTGGTCACATCAATCGGAATCTGCCTGAAGAGAAGGAAAGGGAATAACACCTAATCGATGGGTGAATGTGCGGTTCCTCTAAAAAGGAATAGTACATTCACCTGTTTTATTGCGGATACAACAAGGGCTGGTCGTCTGCTTCGCAGACTGCTCGCCTAAGCATCCTAGTTTCCGGGACCCGTTCGCAATCCCTCGTCACCTTTACGATATATGGTCCAAGTTTTTATCGTTGAAGGAGAAAGACATGCCATGAAAGAAATCGCAAAACAACCTAAAGAACATATAACTATATATCCATCAGAAATACTGTATGGCGCTCTTCGCATATGCTCATTATGCGTATGCCTTTTTATGTTTTTCCCCGGATTTAATCCGGGACGTATTTCGAATTTGATTAATAAGAATATTTCACTCCTCACGACCGGGATTTCTTTTTCAGATCTTACGACGAAGTTTACCGCCATGCTGAAGCAAGGGGCGGTCGATAAATCGACATTTGTATTGTTGAGCGCCGCATCGGGCGTTCTGATCGCCGGCGTGATCCTGTGCGGGATCGGCGGATGCATGTCGCTGGGCAACAACAGGATGAAGTCACGCGGCATGTGGTTCCCTGTCGCAGGGTCCCTTATAATGTCAGCAGGGCTCGTTGGTATTTATATGTCTTTTATGCAGCTTTCGGCCTCGAAGGGCGCGAAGCGTGCACAGCTGGTTTTTCCTTCCGGTTTTTATTTATACGCGTTACTGGTGATTCTGATATTAGCGGTCAGTTTGGCAATACTTGTGTTCAAGCGGCCGGTTGCAACGGAAGAAAAAATGCAGATACCGGAAAAGTATTCGCTCTTTCTTATGCTGCTGCCGATTATATTACTGACATTCGTCTTTTTATACCTTCCTCTTTGGGGATGGCGTTACTCTTTTTTCGATTATACGGCTGGCGGAACGTTGAGCGCGGAAAATTTTGTCGGCTTTAAATGGTTTACGATTCTGTTCCAAAACGCTGCGACGGTTAATGACATCCTGCGTGTTCTGCGAAATACCCTGTTGATGAGCGGTCTGGGAATCCTGACAAGCTGGGTGCCGATGGTCTTTGCGATTTTCCTGAATGAAATCCGAAGCAACCGCTTTAAGCGTCTTGTTCAGACCTTAACGACAATTCCAAACTTTATCAGCTGGGTACTGGTTTACGCAATCGCGCTGGCGATTTTCGGCACGGAGGGTTTTTTCAACTCATTCCTCTCGCTTTTTTCCATCAATTCGCAGACGAACTGGTTGATGAACACGGATCATATCTGGCTTAAAATGCTTCTCTGGGGAATGTGGAAAGGCCTTGGCTGGAGCGCTATCGTTTATATTGCGGCGATCGCAGGCATTGATCCGCAGCTGTATGAAGCTGCGAAAATTGACGGTGCGGGGCGCTTTGAACGGATGTGGTACATCACCGTGCCATGCCTTTTATCCACCTATCTGGTGCTTCTACTGCTTACCATAGCGGGAGCACTCTCCAATGGCTTGGATCAGTACCTGATGTTCCAAAACGCGGCCAACAAGCCAACGATAGAAGTATTGGATTTATTTGTTTTCAACATCGGTATCGATGGAGGAAGAATTCCGCTTTCGACCGTTATCGGAATGTCCAAATCACTGATCAGCATCGCGCTCCTGTTCTTCGCGAATAAGGTGTCGAAGGCCATTCGCGGTGAAGGTATAATTTAGGAGGTGGAGGATGAAAATTTCAGCGGAGCATAACCTCAAATCCCAGCGTTCCGGATTTCGCAGGCATCCGGGAGAAGCGGCGTTCGATGTAATCAACGTCACGGCATTCGTACTTTTTATGTTGATCTGCATTTTCCCGTTCTACTATCTGTTTATCAATACTATTTCCAACAACGACCTCGTTTCGAAAGGCGCGATTACATATTACCCCATCGACGTCAATATTTCGAACTACATCGCGCTCAAAGATGTCAACGATTTGACTGACGCTTTCCTTGTGACGATTACGAGAACGATCTTTGGGACGGCATTGATGGTGTTTGCAAGCGCTTTGACGGGCTACATCGTCACCAAGCAGAAACTCTGGCACCGAAGCTTCTGGTACCGCTTCATTGTCATTACCATGTATTTTAATGCCGGTTTGATCCCGTGGTACATGAATATGCTGATGCTGGGTCTGACGAACAACTATCTGGCGTATATCATTCCAGGCATCGTGGCACCGTTTAATATCATTCTTGTCAAAACGTACATAGAGTCGATTCCCGCTGAGCTGGAAGAGAGCGCATTCATAGACGGCGCCTCAACTTTTACGATTTTCCGCAAGATCATATGGCCTCTTTCAAAGCCGATCCTCGCGACGATCGCGATTTTCGGGGCGGTCGGAAACTGGAATTCATTCCAGGATTCGCTGATCTTGATGAAAGGCGCACCTCACCTGTACACACTGCAACATCGATTGTACGTTTACCTTGTTAAAGCGTCCGACCTGGAGACTGTTATGGCCGGCGGTGCGGGTACGACAGCGGTGCTGCAAAACTCGCTGAACTCGAAAGTCGTCAAGTACACGATTGCAATGGCAACAATAATACCGATATTGTTCGTTTACCCACTCATGCAGCGCCATTTTGTCAAAGGTATCATGCTTGGTGCGATAAAGGGATGATTTTAAGAGAACATATTAAACTGAAAGGGTGTTCGGAATGAAAAAGTTGAAAGGAATCAAACGGATTGGATCAATAGTCCTAAGCGTGGCGGTTCTCTTTTCCATGATGATTGGAATTACCGCCTGTACGTCAAATGGTCAATCAGCGAACGGTGAGCCAACGTCACAGGTAACGGATGGTCAGTCCACGCCACAGTCAACAGATGGTCAGTCCACGCCACAGTCAACAGACGGTCAGTCTACGCCACTGGCAACGGACGGTCAGTCCACGCCACAGTCAACAGACGGTCAGTCCACGCCACAGGCAACTGACGGTCAGTCAACGCCGCAGGCATCGGACGGTCAGTCCACGCCACAGGCATCTGACGGTCAGTCAACGCCGCAAGCATCGAACAGCCAGTCGGGCAATGGTGAGCTGATTACGCTGAATGTGTACACACAGACCGCCAACTGGAGCGGAATGCAGACCGGCTGGTATGCCGCGCTGCTGAAGGACAAATTCAACGTCCAACTAAACATTATTCCCGATCCGGAAGGCACATACGAAACGCTAATGGAAGCCGGCAATCTGGGCGACCTAATCGTCTGGGGCGATAACGGTAGGGAATACAAGGATGCCGTAAATCAGGGTCTTCTCTACGACTGGGAGGAAGGCGACCTCTGCAAAACCTATGGGCCAGTGATCTGGAAAAACGCACAGATTGCTCTGGAGACCAACAGAAAAATCTCCGGAGATGGAGCGATTCATGGTCTGGGCCATAACCTTGCCTCGAGTACGAAAGATCACCAGAGCTTTTTCTACACATGGGATATTCGGTGGGATTTATACAAGCAACTCGGTTATCCGCAAGTGAATAATCTCGACGACTATATCTCAGTACTCAAGAAAATGAAGGAAATCTGCCCAACGGACGAGAATGGCAACCCAACGTATGCCAACTCGCTTTGGCCCGATTGGGACGGCACTATGGTCATGTACGTCAAGGCTATGGCGACGGCTTACTACGGCTACGACGAATTGGCCGCCGGGCTGTATGATCCGACGACGGGCAAGTACCACGACGAACTTGAGGAAGGCGGACCATACCTGACCATGTTGAAATTCTTCAACAATCTCTATCAAAACGATCTTCTCGATCCCAACTCTATGACGCAAACATACGACCAGATGGCTGATAAAGTCAAGGCGGGCGGCACATTCTTCTCCATCTTTAACTATGCCGGATCGTTCGCTTATAACACGACCCAACATATCGCACAAAATAAGATGATGCTTCCGCTTGTTCCCAAAGACGCTTCTCCCGCCGTTTACGGTATGAGTCTGCTCGGTGGCAACCGCATTTGGTCCATCGGTGCATATACGGAATATCCCGAGCTTTGTATGGAGATCCTTAATTATCTCTATACACCCGAAGGCGAGATGACCCTTTTCTATGGAATCCCAGGCCTGATGTGGTATTACGACGATAAGGGAAATACCTGCTTCACGGATCTCGGCAAGAAATGCAACCGCGACCCGCAGTATGATATTGGCGGTGTCAAATGGACGAGTCCCGAAACCGGCAAAACCTATCAACTCGGTGGAAAATTCACTGACGGCATGCTACAGATGAACAATACGGCATGGGTAATCGACGCTAAGAACCCGGATTCCAACGGTGAGACGTACAATAAAGACACATGGCGAAGCGAGGTAGGAAAAGCTAAGTGCGCTCTCGAGCAGGATTGGCGGGACTACTTTAAATGTATTACTGCGATAGATTATATGGCGAGTGGCAAATATAGGTTGAATCCCGGAACATCGTATTCAAGTCCAAAGCGTTCCGACGAGCTTGAACTTATCTGGACCCAGGTGTATCAGGCGCTTCGTCAATACTCCTGGCGTGCCATATATGCCAAGAACGACGGAGAGTATAACTATCAGGTCCAGCAGATGATCAAAATCTGCAACGACTACGGCTATGATAAGGTTCTCAAATGGAGTCGCGAACAGGCTGCTACCCGTTATCGGCTTCAGCAAGCAGAAAATTGATAATGGGTCCCGGGACCCTTGTTGTTTTACAATAAGGTGATCACAATCTCTGACGAGGGGAGGCTCGGCTTCCCCTCTTTAGAACGGAGGCTGACAATTGGCCAAGTTTTTCTCATTTGACAGCAAGACAGCACAATTTTTCTCCCTCATCTGGGATTTGTTATTACTGAACTTCTTGTTTATTCTCGGATCACTGCTTGTTGTTACATCCGGTGTTTCTGCCATCGCGGCGTATTCCGTCATGTTAAAAATCGTCGAAGAACGTGAGGATGGCATCATATCCGCCTATATCAGCGCATTCAAGTCGAATCTGCGCCAGGGGCTGATTCTGACAATCGCGCTTTTGATTCTTGTTGCGGCTGTCGCAATTGATTTTATCCTGTTTGAAAACATCGGGGGTAATCCGATTATTTTCCTGATACTGGGCTTTTTAAGCGCGGGATTGGTTTTTGTACATTTTTTCTATGTCTTTGCTCTCGCAGCGAGGTATCGCAACTCGCTGTTCCGTCATTTAACGAATTCCAGGGACATCTTTTACCGGTTTTTGATGCGATCGGTGTTCTGTTCTGTTCTCGTAGCTTTCGAAGTATGGCTGTTTTTCTTCAATGATTGGCTGCTCCTTTTCGTCGGTGTATTCATTGCTCCGATTCTGATTATCGCAACCATAAGCGCTTTTGCTATAAAGTCTTTCCGCGTGATAGAAGAGGAAAATGGAGCGGGAGAAGGAACCCGGATCAAGAGAGAACCGTATGGAAGCGATACCGGAGGGGAAGATGACGACACGGATACGGGCATGCGACTCACGTCATAAAAGTATGATAAAATAGCGGGTCTCAGTTTTCTGAAACCCGCCATTTTTTTGGTCGGAGTGTGGAGATTCGAACTCCAGGCCTCTTGGTCCCGAACCAAGCGCGCTACCAAACTGCGCTACACCCCGATTATTCATGAACAAGAGCTATTTTAGCATATTGGGACCGATTTATCAATAACTAAAATTCAAGGCATCCATTTCTGAAAAGTATTGATTTGGAAAAAGTTATTAAACTCACTTGAAAAAGTACTAAAAAGAAGATAAACTTATTAATATAAGATTATTAAGTTTGATTGGAGGAGTAGTATGGCTTATCTTCTTGGAATTGATATCGGGACCTCAGGAACCAAAACCGTGCTATTTAACGAAAAAGGTCAATCCTTAGCCAGTGATACCCAGGATTATCCTCTTTATCAACCAAAAAACGGATGGGCTGAGCAAGACCCCGGGGATTGGTGGCGTGCCACTTATACGTCCATCCGGAGTGTACTGAGTAAAAGCGGCATAGACTCAGCCCAAATCAAGGGAATAGGATTATCCGGGCAGATGCATGGCGCAGTTCTACTGGATACTGAGCACAATGTCTTAAGAAAGGCGATTATTTGGTGTGACCAGAGAAGTACTCAGGAATGTGAGGAAATTACTACAAGGGTTGGAGCCAAGCGCCTCATTGAGATTACTGCCAATCCGGCTTTGACAGGTTTTACAGCCTCAAAAATACTTTGGGTCAGGAATAACGAACCTGAAATCTTTCACAAGATCAGAAAGGTATTACTACCTAAGGACTACATACGATTCTGCCTGACCGGTGAATTTGCAACCGAGGTTTCCGATGCCAGCGGTATGCAGCTACTGGATATTCCCAATCGATGCTGGAGTGAAGAAGTGCTTTCAAAGCTGGACCTCAATAAAGACATGCTGGGCAAGGTCTATGAATCTCAGGAAATCACCGGTGTAGTGACCCGTACGGTAGCTGAGCTTACTGGCCTTAAGTCAGGGACACCGGTAGTTGGCGGCGCGGGTGACCAAGCGGCGGGAGCAGTGGGAAACGGTATTGTCAAACCGGGTATTATTTCATCTGTCATAGGTACTTCGGGGGTTGTTTTCGCCTACACCGACAAAGTCAGCATAGATCCTAAGGGACGTGTACATACCTTTTGTCACGCTGTACCCAATACCTGGCATATTATGGGCGTTACCCAGGGCGCAGGGTTATCTCTGCAATGGTTCAGAAATCATTTCTGCCATGAGGAAATGTCGACGGCTGCCCTTATGGATATGGATGTCTACCAGCTTACCGACAAAGCTGCTAGTTTGTCTGAGGTAGGTGCTAATGGTCTGCTTTATTTGCCTTACCTTATGGGAGAGAGAACTCCTCATTTAGACCCAGACTGCAGAGGCGTGTTCTTCGGTCTCTCAGCTAAGCACACCAAACGGGATATGCTTCGTGCCATCATGGAGGGAGTCGCCTACAGTCTTAAAGATTGTCTTGAAATCATCAAAGAGATGGGTGTCGGTATAGAAGAGGTCCGTGCTTCGGGAGGCGGAGGGAAAAGCCCCTTATGGCGGCAGATTCAAGCCGACTTATATGGAACGCCTATACATACGGTTAATTCTGGTGAAGGTCCCGCCTTGGGTGTAGCCCTTTTGGCCGGAGTGGGATCAGGTGTTTATGGGAGCGTGGCTGAGGCCTGCGATGCCACTATTGATGTGGTAACCAAGCAAAGCCATGATCCAGCCAAGCATCAGATTTATCAAGGCTATTACAAGCTTTACACCAACCTCTATCAATCGCTAAAGCATGATTTCAAGACCCTGGCCCAGTTACAAAGGACCTAAACCAGATAGAAATGAGGTAGTCACTTGAGTGAACGGAAGACAGGTAATAATCAATATCTGAAGGAAATGAACAAATCCATCATCCTGGACCTGGTCAGAACCACAGCGGGTATATCCAGAAAGGCCATGGCCGATGTAACAGGTCTTTCGGCCACGGCATCAGGAGCCATTGTCCGGGCTTTGCTTAATGATGAATTTATTCAGGAAACGGGAACAGGGGAATCATCTGGAGGACGAAAACCCGTCATGCTGGAGCTCAAGCCCCGTTCTTATTTCGCATTGGGTTTTGATATTGATGTACGCTTTACCTATACAGTGGTGCTGGATTTGACCGGCGAGATTGTCTACAAGAAAAAACAAGAGAATCCTGTTGGTTTAACCCCTGAACAGGCGATAACAACCCTTACCCAGGAATATGGTCGGGCGGTAGAAAAGCTTAAGCTGCCAAAAAACAGAATTCTGGGAGCAGGGGTCTCCATTCCTGGTATGTTGGACCTGAAGGACAAAAAAATCATTCTTGCACCCAACCTGGGATGGTCCGGGGTTGAACTTTTAAAACCCTTACAGGATGCATTGCATGTGCCAGTCTACCTTGATAACGAATCCATGTGCTCGGCTTCATGTGAAAAATGGTTGGGCCTATGTCAGCAGGTTGAAGATTTTGTTTGTATCAATATTGAATCGGGTATTGGTGCAGGATTGTATCTAGGCGGGAAGATCTACCGTGGCTTTTCCGGAAGCGCGGGGGAAGTGGGGCATATTCCGGTGGATGAGTGCGGTCCTACCTGTAAATGTGGTAATGTGGGCTGTTTGGAGACAATAGCATCCATTAACGGAATGGTGAGCAGGACGAGGAAAAAGCACAATAACCCTGAGGATGAGACTGCAGTGGAATCCATCTTTAATGCGCTTTTGGAGAGAGCCAAACAAGGGGATGCTGAGAGCTTAATGATTTTCCAGGATGCAGCCGTAAGCTTAGGGAAGGCGTTAGCTTATATCATCAATACCTTCAACCCCCAAAAAATTGTATTGGGTAAAAGATTCCCGGAATATTCGGAGCTTGTCATAGATATCATTAGGAAAACTGCCAAGAAGCTCGCACTTTCACATCCCTCGGAGCATGTTGATATTGTGCCATCGCGCTTCGGGGAGGATTCTTCGGCCCTGGGGGCCGCCATCATTCCTATCAGAAAACTTTATGGAAGATAAAAATTTAAAAATAAAAATGTGAGGAGGCTGTTTATGTCAGAATATTTTAAAGGTATTTCCACAATTCCTTATGAGGGCCCTGGTTCAGATAACCCCTTGGCCTTCAAGTACTACAACCCGAACGATGTCATTGACGGTAAAACCATGAAGGAGCATCTGCGTTTTGCAGTTGCCTACTGGCACACCTTTCAGGCTCGTGGAGCTGATCCCTTTGGCTCCGGCACGGCGCAAAGACCCTGGGACCATTTATCTGATGGAATGGACCTGGCCTTCGCAAAAGTAGAAGCCTGCTTTGAATGCTGTGAAAAGCTGGGAGTACCGTTCTTTTGCTTCCATGATCGGGACATTTCCCCTGAAGCAAACACATTGACAGAGACCAACAAACGTCTTGACCAGGTTGTAGCAAGGATTAAAGACCGTATGAAGCATAGTGATGTGAAGCTTCTGTGGGGTACTACCAATGCATTTTCACATCCCAGATTTGTTCATGGCGCATCAACGTCCTGCAATGCCGATGTTTTTGCTTACGCCGCTTCCCAGGTTAAAAAGGCTATGGAGATTACCAAGGAATTAGGCGGTCAGAATTATGTATTCTGGGGTGGTCGTGAAGGCTATGAAACCCTTTTGAACACCGATATGAAGCTTGAGCTGGATAATCTGGCACGCTTTTTGTCCATGGCTGTTGACTATGCCCGTGAGATTGGCTTTTCTGGCCAATTCTTGATTGAACCCAAACCCAAGGAACCTACCAAGCACCAATATGATTTTGATGCAGCCACAGTTATTGGATTTTTGAAAACCTATGGCCTTGATCCATACTTCAAGCTAAATATTGAAGCCAACCATGCGACCCTTGCCCAGCACACCTTCCAGCACGATCTCAGAGTGGCCAGAATCAACGATGCCCTTGGCTCCATTGATGCCAATCAGGGCGATGCCCAATTGGGCTGGGATACCGACCAATTCCCTACAAACCTCTATGATACAACCTTGACCATGTATGAAGTTCTGTTGGCAGGCGGCTTTACAAAGGGTGGACTCAACTTTGACGCTAAGGTCAGACGTGCTTCCTTTGAGGCTGATGATCTCTTTTATGGCCATATCGCAGGTATGGATTCCTTTGCCAGAGGCTTGAAGGTTGCTCATAAGCTCGTTAAGGATGGCGTTTTTGAGAAGTTTGTTCAGAATCGGTATAATAGTTTTAATTCCGGCATTGGTCAGGAAATTATAGCAGGGAAGATAGGCTTTAAGGAATTAGAGGCCTATACACTTAAAAACGGCGAACCCAGGCTTTCATCCGGACGACAGGAAATGCTGGAGTCAATTTTGAACCAGTACATCGTTGAGACTAAATAAGTCTTTTGGATACCGCTTATTTAGCAGCAGAAAAACGGAGGGCATACCGGTGGTGGTGGTGCCCTTCTTCCCGTTCGGAATGATTAATCGGATTTTTGTTTTGGGCAAAAAATAATGGCAGAGCTCAGCTTTTGCATTGGGAACACACCTATTTAATCTTCATACTTATAACCTTGCTGCATTTTCAATAAAGCCTCGTTAAACGCTTTCGCGGTTTTCCTGTCACTCACCCAAAGAACAAAATTTACCGTCATGCCGATCAAAAACACAGACAGCGCAAGGGATATGGCCAATGATATACTGGTCAGCGCACCTCCCGAATAAACAATCAGGAAAACAATCAGTTCGACCATTATAAGCTGGATAAGTTTCCGTATAAATGTCTCACGGACAGATAACTCGCGTTTGGAATAACCAACCAAGGACGGCAACATTGTCGCCGCACCATAAATTAACGGAGAAAACAATCCTTGATAACCAAACCGCTTATCCGGATCGAACACGATACCAAGAATAGCTATTCCTACGCAAATGCAGGTGACCGCTACAAAAAAACCAATCAATATTTTCTTTACAAAAAAGGTCTTAAAATCCATACCGCTGCCCTCCCATAACGGCCAGCTTCAAAGCCGGAACATATTGCCGTGAAATGATAATTTTTTCGCCGCTTTTCATGTGCGCCGTGAAACGGCCGTTCAAAGCGGGGCTAATGCTTTCAAGCTTCATAAGATTGATGATGAACGACTTTGAACACCGAACAAAATGTTTATCGGAATATGCATTTTCAAGCTCGTACAGACGAATTTTCATCTCATAGGCCTTTTCCTTTGTATAAGCAAAAACACGCTCGTCCACAGCCTCGAAATAAAATACGCTTTCCAGCTTGAAATGATATGTACGGTCATTACAAGCCCCCATCAGCGTTGTGCCCTTTGTCAATGCATACGCCTGTATATCCTCAATATCTTTCGTGACCTCTACGCATTCGATAACGACCTGTTCGTCGGCACGGTCGGGTATTTGCCTGATACTTACTCTCATACTCAATATTCCTTTTCAAATTTAGGGGCTTCCCCACCCTTTAAGTAGCAGTCAAAAAACTCCAGAACGATGCTGTTTGTTTTTTCAATGCAGTAACGCGCGTCAATCGTGCCGACGCCCAGCAATTTGGCAAGCGCTGGTGAAAACAGCGGCAGATCGGTAAAGTTGAGGTGTCCGGCATCCCTGAAAACAACCTCATACGCGCATATCGCGTTGCGGCTGGTGTAAAAATTTTCATATTCCTCACCGACAAGCTCCATAGCGTTTTGGTAGTGATCTTCGGCGTACACATTCAACAACGGGATAGGGTATGGGGTGTCGTTCAAAATAATGTTTCCGTTTTCAACGCCGAGTTCCTCGCCAAGCATACTGCCGTCAAGATCGATGACCGCGTCAATGTCATTCCGTTCGCGCCCCAACTGCGCAAACGACGCGCCGCCCAAGGAATGTCCGAACACGCCGATATGCTCAAGATCGATGATTGAGAACAGCGGCTCGTCAGCAGTCGCCGCGTTTACGTGTGATGTTATCGTATCCAGAACAAAATGCTCATCCGCGACACGCAAATCCAACCATTCATGTGAATCGTAATAATCCTGCTCTATATCGTCCCGCGCGTTGACGGCATAGACATTGTTAAGAAAATCCATATTGACGGTGGTTAACTTACCGCTTGTGTCCATCGTGAAAAACGCGTGGTAGGTGTGGCCGATGCTGGCTACCACATAGCCATTTGAGGCAAGTTCGGCAAAGGTAGATTGATTGCTGCCGCTGAACCCGAACGCGCCGTGGGAAAATACGACCAGAGGGACTTTCTCCGTGACGTTTTCAGGATACCAGAACTCGACGGTCAATGCCCGGTTTTCGCCAGCATCTGAGAAAGTCTCGGTTCTCCTCTCGTCAATCCAAGTGTATTTTGCGGTTGCAATTTCATAGTAACCTGTTATAGCCGGTTGTGTGTACTGCGGGCAAAGTATAGCAAGAAACAATGCAAAGGTATAAAGGAATACGCCGCCGATAAAGCCTCTGATACTTTTACCAAGCTTATAGGGCTTTTCGGTCTTCCTGACCAACACAATCACGCTGATGATCGTCTGAATCGCAAGGAGGGCCAAAAGCATGAAATAACGAAATCCCCACTCGAAAACGCCTGTAATTAAGAAAATGCCAAGCAACGCAAGCAACGCTATGTGGACAATGCCTTTTTCCTGCGCGTGATTACTTTTAGATTTTATTGTCCACGCCAAAAAGAGCACTTCGACCGCAAATAAGATAATCAGTGTAACTGTACCCATAATATTGACCTCCAAATTTGGTTGATAACCTCAGTATAGTGGGATTCTACGCCAAGGCAAGCAAATTTGGATGAGTTGCGTTTTGGGAGGATGAGTTGCATAGGCCTATAGAGTTTTCAAATTCCTTTAATATAAATTAAGCATATAACTCACTATTCTGTCTACCAACACGGGAAAGAAATATACTCGACGCAAAGAGTATAGCATAATTCTGCGTAATATACTATACTGATGAGCCGGCAAAAGGCGCGTAGCTGTCATGCCACGCCGCCCTATGACGGTCTGCGCTTATATCCTCAGAGACGAAAACGTGTCAAGACTGAATTACTATTCGGTCAGGCCGCTGCTCATTACGTTGTTAGCAAAACCAAAGGATGATATGCTGCTAAATGGTGCGTTGTCTGAATTGCTGATTTACTTTAAGGGCAAGATTGCGCTACAATATACCAGTATAACAAAAAGAGGAGACTTTGAGCATGAATGTTCATTTTGAGCCCATGAAGGACGATTACCTTCAAAAAGCAGCCGACATCTATAACCATTACATAGAAAATACCACCGTGACCTTTCATACCGAGCCCTTAACCGCGGAAGAAATGAAGCCCATATTATATCAGGACGACGACTTGTATGTCACTTTCGGTATATTTGACGGAAGTGATTTCTGTGGCTATGCCTATATGGCCCCTTACAAAAAAAGACAAGCTTATCGCATATCATCCGAGGTTACGCTCTATTTGGATCCCGGGTATTCCGGAAAGGGGATAGGGTCTCTGGCGCTGGAGCTCCTGGAGGACCATGCAAAAAAGCAGGGGATTCATTCTTTCCTGGCTGTTATCTGTGCTGAAAATACGGCGAGCATCAAGCTTTTTTCCAAGAATGGCTATGAGAAATGTGCCCACTTTAAAGAAGTTGGTATAAAATTCCATAGAATGCTTGATGTTGTTGTTCTTCAAAAAATGTTGAGCTAGCAAAAAAGATTTTGTCAATTGACAATACATCGACCATCTATGTATAATGAGCATAGATGATCGATGTATTGTTTTGTTTTTAGGAGGATTGATAATGTGAAAATCGATAAAAGCCTGATGAGCGGAAGTACCACTTTACTTGTGCTTTCCTTGCTTTCCGAAGGAGAAAAATACGGATACGAGATGATTACAGAACTGGCAAAGCGCTCAAACAATACATTTTTGCTGAAAGAGGGAACACTTTATCCCATTCTTCATGGGCTCGAAAAAGATAAATGTGTGGAATCCTATCTCCATGAAACCGATAGCGGCAGACAACGCAAGTATTACAGGATCACTTCCAAGGGCAAAGGTCGTCTTAAGGAGAAGACTGAGGAATGGCGCTTTTTTACTGAGAAGGTCAACGGTGTGATAGCCCAGAGTGCTCAATCCTTGGTATGAGGTATTGTTATGAAGACTGACAAATTAATGGGCTGGTGTACCATGGCCAGCATGTACATACGCTTTAAACCTGACCGTGAAGCTGTGAAGCAGGAGCTTTACTGGCATATGACCGATAAATACGATGAGCTAAAAGCCTCCGGAATGACTGATGAGGAGGCAGAAATGGCTACTGTTAATGCTATGGGTGATGTCCATGAGGTAGGAAAAGCGCTGAATAAGATTCACAAGCCTTATTTAGGATGGATTTGGGTGGCTTCCAAGGTATTGCTGGGAGTAACTATAGCGCTGTTCTTAGTGCTCGGTATCTTTGGTGGGTATGTTTCCGAACTATCCAATGTTTTTATGGTCAACAACAGTAAACCCATGGATCAATATTACGAAACTGTACACGTCGAAGGTGCAACAGTAATCCTTCTCCAAACAGAAAGCAGGGCGAAATCGGGGGGATATACCTTCACCATTATCAGGGCAGCCCAGCAACATCAGGAAGGTCTGTCATTGGAAGAGGATGATAGGGGAGATATGTTGTTTTTTACCTTGCGTGCTTATAATCCCAAGCCATGGGCTGGTTATCCTAACGGGGCACTATATTATATGACAGCCTTGGACAGCAATGGTAATTCTTACACGAACGCTCTAAAACGGGGAAAGCATAGCGTTGTCGGCAACACCGGCAAGCGTGGACTGTTTTATTATAATCTTGAAATGTGGGTTGAGGGACTGGACCCGTCTGCCGAGTGGATTGAATTACAGTATGACCGTTTTGGCAGGACCTTTACTCTTAGGATGGATCTGGCGGGGGGTGAGATACCATGAAAAAGTTAATGGCAAGACTGCCAAAGCTAAACCGTGGACAGAAGATACTGCGAAACATTATAATATCACTGGTTTTGATGATTCTTCTTTATGTCGGAGCCGGGTTTCCGGTATTCAGCGCAGAGGGTGCTTACAGACGTCTAGAAAAACAATACCTGATGGGACCGTCGGAGATAGTTGATAAAATTGAATGTCCAAACGAGCAGAAGATTGTCATAGGTACTTATAGGAACAATATTCTGCTAGGAAACATATATAAAAACGGCAGGCAATTTAATGGTGTCAATTTATTCACGGTGGAGCGCAGTGATGATTTAACCCTTGTTCCCATATCCGCTTACGTAAAAGCATCACCTCAAAAAAGCACAAGTCGATTACTGGTGTTCGATAAGATACCTGAAGCCAAGCGCGCTGAGATGGTTCTATCCATGAAGGTGGACTTTGTTGTCAACGGTGATCCTGTTTATTTTGACGAGAGCTATAAAAGCACATCTTCACGCGAAAAAGACGGGTTGTTTTATTTTGATATCGAATCGAAGTTCAATAGAACGAATTATGAAGATCTGGAAAAGACTGCTTTTGAATATTTTCATTGGCTGTCCAATGAATGGCTGAACTCAAGAGAACTGGATTGTACAGTGAATCTAAGTTTCTATGACATTGATGGTAAAATGATTAAACACATCATACGCACTTTAACGGAATAATGATGAATTAAGGGAAGCCAATGGCTTCCCTTAAACAACTAAATATATATTTCATATTTTTAGTATTTTCTAAAAAGCCCAATAACTTTGCCGAGAATACTAAGTTCCTTAACAATAATGGGTTCATAGGCAGGGTTTTCAGGTTGCAGACGATAAAAACCTTTTTCTTTATAAAAAGTTTTCACAGTAGCCTCTTCATCAATCAAAGCTACCACCATATCGCCGTTATCAGCTGTACTCTGCTGCTTGACAAGGATATAATCACCATCCAGAATTCCGGCATTTATCATGCTGTCGCCTCTGACCTTTAACATAAAGGAAGCAGAGTTCTCCAGGTATTGCACAGGAATAGGGAAGGTCTCTTCGATATTTTCAACGGCCAGAATAGGAGCACCTGCAGTAATCTTGCCCAGTACGGGAACATTATCAATTTCCTTATCTGAAATAAAGCCCTCTAGATTTTTGCCCGATTCATCAATAATTTTAAGCGCCCTTGGTTTAGTCGCATCTTTTGAGATTTGGCCATCTTCTTCCAGCTTTTTAATGTAGGCATGTACAGTCGAAGTTGACTTAAACCCTACAGCTTGGCATATTTCCCGGACTGAAGGGGGATAGCCCTTTTCGGCATGGTGCCGGTTGACAAAATCAATAATCTTTTTTTGTTTATCCAGATCACGATGTCTCATGATACTTCCTCCATCAGTATAAAATATTGTTTTTGTTTTTCCAATATTGCCTAAAACCTTATCTTGTCATCATTATATCGTTATTGAAAAGAATTGTCAAACAAATGTTCGATATAACTTGACAAGAGAACACTTGTTCGGTAGAATATGTTTAAGAGAACAAATGTTCTGGGAGGTATGAATCATGAAAAGAAGATATGTTCTAAAAAATAAGCGGCGTTTTGCAGCAGTTATAATGATTTTTTCATTGGTAGCTGTTTTTACCGGCCTCATGGTTAATGCCGGAGCAGCTTCCCAAGAGCAAGAAATTTATGAAACCATAAACGTTGCAAGGGGCGATACCCTTTGGGAAATAGCACTGGATCATTCTAAGGACACTGATCCAAGGGCGTATATATATAAAGTAAAAAAGCTGAATCAGATAAATGGAGACGATATTTTTGCCGGTCAAATGCTCCTTTTACCGTAATACCTGTAGAAAGGGAATAAAGAACTCCTCATCTATCTGTTATAGCTTCAGTTCTTGTGGTAAAATATTTAACATAAGAATTGTTAGTGAGGTGAGAATATGCTTGTAAAACAGGTATCCGTTTTTTTGGAAAACAAATCAGGCAGGCTTGCGGAAGTATCCCGTGTTTTAGGCGACAAAAGTATTGATATCAGTGCATTATCTATTGCTGACACGACTGAATACGGTATACTTAGGCTAATTGTCAATAAGCCTATGGAGGCTGTGGAGGCTTTGAAAAATAACGGATTTTCAGTTGGCACTACAGATGTTATCGCCATATGTGTGAGTGATAAGCCCGGCGGGCTTGCGGAAGCATTGAATTGCCTTGAACAAAATAGTGTAGGTATTGAGTACATGTATGCTTTCCTTGGGAGTAACGGATTAGGAAAAGCAATTGTCATTCTGAGGGTTGAAGATACTGAGAGGGCTATCGATATTCTAAAAAGTACCGGTGTGTATATCATGCCATCCAATGAGATTTATCGCTTATAATTAACTACAACTACTAAAAATCAGAAAACGATATTGTAAAACGGGCTGCAAAGCCCGTTTTACTTATGGTATCAAAGTTCTCCTTATGAAATATCCCTCAGAACAAGGCCTTTATTCCGATCAATCGCCCATTGAATGGACCATTCATTTTCAAAGAGAAGAACATAGTGCTCATGGTGATCTAAAACCAGCATAGTTGTGGAGGTTACATTTAAATCGTGGGGATCACCCTTGATTTCGCTGATCCATCTGGCATGACGGTAATTAAGCTGATTCAGCTTAAGGTCAACACTGTATTCATTCTTCAAGCGGTATTCCAGAACTTCAAACTGGAGAACGCCGACAGCTCCGACAATGAACTCTTCCACACCGATATCCGGCTGTTTATAAATTTGTATAGCACCCTCTTCGGAAAGCTGCATAATGCCTTTCAGGAATTGCTTGCGCTTCATGGTGTCTTTAGCGGCAACCCGGGCAAAATGTTCAGATGGAAAAGAAGGAATGCCTTTAAAACGTAAGTTTCCTGTAGTGCTCAAGGTGTCACCAATACGGAAAACACCGGGGTCAAAAAGACCTACAATATCGCCAGGATAAGCTGTTTCAACAATTTCCCGCTCCTGTGCCATAAACTGTTGAGGTTGAGCCAGTCGGACAGGTTTTCCGCTGCCACTATGGATGACCTGCATGCCACGCTCAAAAACTCCTGAGCATATTCTTAAAAATGCAATTCTGTCCCTATGGTTGGGATTCATGTTGGCCTGAATTTTGAAGATAAAGCCTGTAAAATTATCTTTTAAGGGTTCAATGAGCTGATCATCAAATACCTGTTCTCCAGGTTGAGGTGACATTTTCAAGAAGTCCTCCAGAAAAGGCTCCACACCGAAGTTGGTCATAGCACTGCCAAAAAAGATAGGGGTAAGCTCACCCTTTAGTACTTTCCCGAGGTCAAAATCATCTCCCGCCATATCAAGAAGCTCAATATCTTCGACCAGTTTTGAATAGTAAGGTTCACCCAGAAGATCCTTAAAGACAGGATTTTCAACACCCGCTTTATTGGAATGAATAATGGCCTGGCCATGGGTATTGTCATTGGTAAAGAGCTCAATTTGGCGTAACTGGCGGTTATAGACTCCTTTAAAATCACCGTCGGTACCTATAGGCCAGTTAATGGGATAGGAACGAATACCCAATACGTCCTCAATTTCTTGCATGAGTGAAAAAGGATCCTTACTGGCTCTATCCATTTTGTTGACAAAGGTAAAAATAGGGAGGCCCCTCATTTTACAGACATGAAACAGTTTAATGGTCTGTGCCTCAACGCCTTTCGCACCATCTATCAGCATGACGGCGCTATCGGCTGCAACTAAAGTACGATAGGTGTCCTCACTGAAATCCTGGTGGCCGGGAGTATCCAGAATATTGATGCAATAACCTTCATAGTTGAATTGCATGACACTGGAGGTCACGGAAATACCACGTTGCTTTTCAATTTCCATCCAGTCAGAAACGGCATGCTTGAAAGCTTTCCGTGCTTTTACCGATCCTGCCATGTGAATGGCGCCCCCGTACAGCAAAAGCTTCTCTGTAAGGGTGGTTTTACCGGCGTCGGGGTGTGATATAATAGCAAAGGTCCTTCTACGTTCTATTTCATTTTGAAGTACTTCGTTTGTAATGGCCAATTGGCTATCCCTCTCAATCATATAGTATGCATAACAAATTCTAGTTTAATGGTTCAAGTGGTCTTGCGTCAAGGAATACTAATGAAAATAAGTGAAACATTAAATGTTTAGAGACGGACGAAATACAGGATACTCAGAATGGAGCATTTATGTTATAGTAGGCTATAATATGATTATCATCCAGAAAGTCACTTCGTGGCTTTCTGATGCAATGAATTGCATCAGCCTTCCAAGAAGGCTGGATAATCATATTGAGATTGCACCAGATTGCAGAGAAGCTGCAATTTTCTGCGATTTTGATCGCAGAAAAAAGTCGTTTCACGACTTTCTGGGAATCAATCATAATATTATTTTTTATGTCGGAGTGAAAGCTATGGATATGAGAACCCTCGCACAAAACGCCAAGCAAGCGGCTATTTTACTTTCAGGTATTTCCAGCGAACAGAAGAACAAAGCCTTGGAAGCTATTGCCGAAAGGCTCAATCAAAATAAAGAAGACATTTTCAAAGCCAATGAACAGGATGTGGAAAGAAGTCTCGGAGAGAATCTAGCCGCACCATTAATCAAGCGGCTTCGCTTTGATGAAAAAAAATTGGCTGAGGTATTGGATGGGATTAAGAGCCTGATTAATCTTGAAGATCCGGTTGGGAAAACCCTTCTGTCTACAGAGTTGGACGAGGGGCTGGAGCTTTTCAGGGTAAGCTGCCCTATTGGTCTGATCGGTATTATTTTTGAATCAAGACCAGATGCGCTGGTTCAAATATCCACCCTTTGCTTAAAAAGCGGTAATGCTGTTCTGCTTAAAGGTGGCAGGGAGGCATCCTTAACAAATCACATATTACTTGAAACCATTAGGGCGGCAACACAAGAGGCAGGGCTTCCGGCTAATTGGATAAACCTCATGGATACTCGGGATGAAGTATCAGAAATGCTTAAGCTTGATGAATCGGTAGACCTGATCATTCCACGGGGCTCCAACGAATTCGTCCGATATATCATGGATCACTCCAGGATACCAGTCCTGGGCCATGCGGATGGTATTTGCCATTGCTATATAGACGATGGAGCTGATCTTTTAAAAGCCGTTGAAATCACAGTTGATTCAAAGACTCAATATGTGGCGGTATGCAATGCCCTGGAGACCCTGCTGGTTCATGAGAGAATTGCCCCGGATTTTCTTCCTGCTCTTAAGAAAGCGCTTGATCCAAAAAGCGTTGAGCTGAGAGGCTGTGATAGAGCCCGCGCTATTATTCCATGCCATCCTGTCACAGAAGAGGATTGGAAGACTGAATATCTGGATTATATCTTGTCTATTAAGATTGTTCAAAGTGTTGATGAGGCAATAAAACATATTAACACCTATGGCTCTGGGCACACTGATGTCATTGTATCTAAAAATAAGGATAACATCAGAAACTTTATGGAATATGTGGATTCTGGTGATGTGTTCGCCAATTGCTCCACCAGATTCAGTGACGGCTTTAAGTATGGCTTTGGGGCAGAAGTGGGGATCAGCACTAATAAAATACATGCCAGAGGTCCCGTAGGCCTTGAAGGATTGGTAACCTATAAATATAAGCTTATTGGGGATGGACATGTGGTAGCCGATTATGCGGAGAAAAGAAAACACTTTACCCATAGACCCATGAATAAAGATTTCGAGATATAGATACAAAGAAGTGAGCGTGGGGGAGAGAAACCGCTCAAATTGTCAGCGAAAAATACTGCCCACGCTCAGATATGGCTATTATCTTATTAAGTGCCAGGTTTTTATCGGACTCGGCTACTATCCGGTTCATTATGCTGTAATCATCCCCAAAATGCATGGGAAAAGCTACGCCAGTTTCAACTTGCTCGAGAAAATAGGTTATGCCTAAAAGCTCGGCAGATTCCTGCCTGGGGTCAGCCGTAAGAAAGGCAATGTCAATGGGGATGTCTTTTATAAGGGATACCTCATGCTTGTATCGAGCTGCCATATCATTATTCCAGTCCGCAGATTCCTCGTCCCAATGCCACCAATTAAGATCCCCGGCATGGTATAGTGTAATATCGTAGAGGGTAACCAAAAAAGCTACTCCTTCATCGGTGGATTTATAGGTCTGTATTTTAAGGCCTTCATTTTCATATACCTGATAGGGTTTGAGAACATGCGTCCATTCATTGTAGAATTTTTTAGGTATGTCGGAGGATAGAAAAAACTCGGTCTGGGGAAGTTTCTCCTTCCAGGATAAAATAATAGGATTAAAATGGTCAGGGTGTCGATGGGAGGAGAAAACCAAGACCTTCTTCTGCGTAATTTCTTCAGGAACAATAACACCTGATGTTAAAGCTCGTATACCCTCGCATTGATCCAGGTAATAGTCGAAAATGAGGAGAGTATCTGCTATACCGATTGCAAAACCACTATGTCCCAGATACCAGACGTCCACCTTCTTCTCCATAAATCCCATCTCCTTAGCTAAAACCTTATTACGGTTTGCATTTTCTGAATGAAGCTGTACTTAGAACCCTGCAAATACCAAGGGCTTGATAATGAGGTAATTGATTTCAAAGAAAAAAAAGGCAGCGACGATGAGGGTAATAAGCAAACAGATAGCCAAATCCTTATAGTTCTTTTTATATAGGGTATAGCCAATTATGCCAACATGAAACAGCAGCCCTAGAATTCCCGTAAAAGCTTGAAAATTAGGAATTGGGCTGACGATAAAGGTTTCATATGAATGAAATAGCATTGATAGCTGAGGGATTTTTGTTACCCAGGCTAAAAGAAAGAGAACGGCGGGCAAGAGAACATCAAAATAAATCAGGAGCTTCCAGCCCTTATCAAATTTAAATTCTTTAAGCTTCATAGTGACACCTCGTTTTACTTAACAAAATAAATTGAAATCATTCATAACTTAATCAGTACTCTTGGCTCCGCCCAGATTTTTCATCATGCTCTTAACTTTATCAGTGGTTCGCATTGTTCCATCCTGCATAATCCAAATAGCTTCAATTTCAAGCTTATCTGCAAGCTGCTTCGCCTCTTCAAAGGGCGTTAGAAACATCGTTGTTGACATAAAGTCTGCAAGACCGGAATCTTCTGTGACAATAACCACGGCACGGTAATAGTCAGCTGGCATTAAGGTTTTAGGATCAATGAGATGATGATATTTTTTCTCATCCACCGTATAGTAGCGTTGATAATCACCACTGGTTACCACCGATTGGTTAATTAAATAAACGATATCAATAGGCTCATCATCCGGATTGAGGGGATTGCCGTCAGGATTTTGAATGCCGATTCCCCACTTGTTTCTTACACCGTCCAGAGGCTTTCCTACAGTTCTGACATTGCCTCCGGAGCTGATGATGAAGCTGTTATAACCCTCTGCATTCAGCTCTTTTGCTACAACCTCACTGGCGTAGCCTTTTGCCACAGAACCTACATCAAGGCGCATGCCGTTTTCTTCCAAAAATACTGTTTTCTTATCCTTATCCACAATAACCTTGTTGATATCAGTATACTTCATTGCGTTTTGGAGAGCAATGATAGGTGGGATCTCAGCTTTTTCAGGATTTTCTATTCCTGCTTCACGATAGTCATGCCAGATCGAAAGCATGGAGCCTAAAGCAATATTACACATGCCATTGGTCTTTTGGTACCATTCTTTTGAAAATAGGATCAAATCTATGATTTCCTGCTGAACTTCAACAGGTTTTATTCCAGCGTTATCATTAATGGTTTTAACATTATTCAGTCCTTCATAATCGTTATAGATATCAAAGAGATTATTAAGCTCAACAAATCGAGCCTGTCCCTTCTGGGCTAAAGCTTCAAATTCCTCCTGGCTCTTGGCATATCCCATAAATTGTATAGGCGTATCAAAGGCACCCAGAAACTCATAGGTATATTTGCTATACCCGGTATTGGTTTGCCCTGTACATCCCCATAGAAGAAGTGTACAACAGATTAGTACCCAGAGAGCATGTTTTTTCATAAGTCACTCCTTACTGAAATATTATCCGCTGTTATCTTGGTTTTCATAAGCGGGATACATTATTTTTACTTCCATGCATTCCGCATCCGGAAAGGCCCACAAGCTCGTCCCGTTATAAGAGAACCCCTTCTATAATGAAGGGGTTCTCTAGAAGCTATGTAACCAGTAAATTACTTCGCGTTAGCTAATGCTTCAGTAACAGCGGCCTGATAGTCCTGAACGGAAACGGTAACCTTTGAAGAGAGGTCAGCGGTATCAGGAACTGCAGGATGTGCATCATCAACCTTCTTAACCTTGAGTGCATTTACCTGGTCAACTGTCTTACCGACCATCCACTTTTCGAGATCAGCAATCTGCTCAAACCATTCCTTGCCGATTTTGGATTGCTTCTTCATGCCATAGTCATTACCACGCTCAACCTTGGTCTGTTGAGCTTTAGCCAGATCAGATGTTACTTTACCGGTCGCGTCAAAGTTAACGATGGTCTGTGCGTTGTCAATGGTAACGCCAAGGATTTTTCCGGCAGAGTCAAAGGTGACAGCGGCCATAACGGTGTCAACCTGTGCAGCGCCTGCAGCTTCAGCTGTGGCATCCTTAGACTTTGCGATGGAGATGTTGTGGCCAAGTCCTGTCTTTACAGAAGCTGCTCCGCAGCCTGCAAGAAGAACTGCCACCAGTGTGAGTGCTAGTACTTTCTTCATAATACCCTCCTAAAGATATTGAGATAATTTATGCTAAAGAATGACGCTGTTAACCGATTTTTACAACCAGTCAACAATCTCACTCAGAGCACCGGTAAAAGGGGTGTGAGGAATTTTTTCAAGGTAAGTCCTGCATTTTGCTATATAGCGGTTTTTTAACCGCTCAGCGTCTTTAATTCCTCCCGAGGCTATGATGTTTCCAAGTAAATCATTTATATTGCTGTGGCCTGCAAAGAATTCCTCAACCTGTTCTTTTAGCTTGGCGTTATTCTTTACCGCCAGAATGACAGGGAGAGTGGCGATTCCTTCCTTTAGGTCGTTCATAACCGGTTTACCTTCAGACTTTTGGTTGGAAAGCAAATCCAGAAGGTCATCCCGAATCTGAAAGGCAGCACCAAAACTACTACCAAATCGGCCCAGAAGCCTTGTCGTATCGTCGGAAAGATTGGCTGTTTTGGCGCCCAATACCAGAGAGGCTGAGAATAGTACACCAGTTTTTCCTATAACACGCTTCAAGTAGTGATTGACACTGGCAAGCGCATGTTTGCTGAGATACTGATCAACTTCACCCTCACAAAGGAGGGAGACCGCTCTTGCGACAACATCAAGCTTCTCAGGTTTCAGGCCTGTCTCCAAGAGTAGTCGTAAAGATTTTGCGAGCAAATAATCCCCGGTATAGACCGCAAGATTGTTACTATGCTTCTCAGAAAGGGTGGGTTGTCCTCTCCGGGTTTTGGCGTTATCGATGATGTCATCGTGTACCAAGGTTGCCGAATGCAGGATTTCAACCGAGGCAGCAGCGGGGAAAACATGCTCACGGTTATAGTCACCATGAAGCGCTGCTATTATGGTAAAGGCTGGACGCAGCCTTTTACCCCCCGATAGTACCACGTTCTTTGATGCTGTTTCCAAAAAATTATTTCTGGAAGCAAGTTTAGTGCCTAAATAGTCCTCAAATGCTGCCAACTCTTCTTTAATGACGGGGAATAAGTCCCACAAAGCTTTCGACCTCCTGACATATGCTGAACAATCGCATATATAACGCTTAATGGAACATTATTCGAATCTATCCAGGCTGCGTTTGAAGAATAGACGGAATTTTTTGTTTTTCCAATAGCTCTCCCAAACATTATTAAGGTAAGGAATGATATAGTAATCCAAACCAAAGGCTCTGCCTGCGCCACCCATTGTTGCGATGGAAGCGAAGAGCATCCACCAGCTCTTTTCATAGAGGCCTGTGGAGGAGAGGAACATAACCATTAAGCCTACAGAAATAAAGGAACCGATGAAGGTGAAGGCACCACCTAAAAGCATAAGGCCAACCAGGACTTCCAGAATAACAACAAGAACCTGGAAGAACATTGCTACGCCGTCATTGGCCAGTACTACATTCTGAAGGAACCAAGGAACAAGGCTAAAATCTCCGAAATGGAAGAATTCAACTCTTGCGAAATGTTGAGCACTGATTTCTATACCTTCAACCAGGCGGCTTTCTGTTCCCATGAAGAAATTAAGGATTCCGGTCTTAATAGCCACTGCATCATCAAGACGTGTGACAAAAGCACCTGCACCAGTTGCAGCACTTGTGGCATCGGTGGCCATACCCAGGAATGAAGCGAGCTTCGGAGAATTGAACCAACCGTCTGAGATTTTGACAATTCCTTCATAAAGCCACATTCCACCCAGGAAGAGGCGGAGGGGAGTGAGCCACCAGGCTTGCATTCTGGTTGAGTAATGCTGCTCGACGATATTCTTTTTTTGTCTTCTTTCCAAAAGCTCGTGATACAGATATCTGGAAATTCCCCTGAAGCCTGTGATTTCCCAGAGATAATGAATGTTGACAAAGAACTTCATCAATATGGATAACCATACAGGAAGGCTCTTGCCCATAATCTCAGACACACAGAAATAGTTGCCCACACTGACCATGGTACCGTGGAATTTAACGGTTACCTTCTTTTGTTCCTTACCTCGTATATCGTTAAGAATGTTTTCAGCAGCGCCATGTGCTGTTTGAATGGCATTTTCAACCATTGCGGCATAAGGGCGTCCGTTTTCATCCTCTAAACCGCCTAAATCGCCTACAGAATAGACATTTTTATTTTCTGTCCTGCAGAATTCGTCAACTTTAATGCGCTTGGGTGCGTTTGCTCTTTCAATTAACATGCAATCTGCACCATCGCAAGCTTTAATACCCGCTGCCCAGATGACTGTTGCCGTCTTTATTTCGCCGCCCTCACAAATCAGGCTATTCTCTGTTGCTGCCTTTATTTTTTTGTTGAGCATGACTTCAACATGAAGCTTCTTCTCAAGATATTGATGCGCCTTTTTAGAGTTTTTCTCCTCCAGTGTATTCAGAATGCGGGGCAGCATATCGACGATTGTGAGACGAACTTCTTTACGGTCTATTTTGTATTCTCTGCAAAGAGATTTTGACCAAATTGCAAGCTCGCCGATCATTTCAACACCGGTAAACCCTGCACCTGCCACAACAAAGGTAAGTAGACGGCTTCTAGCCTCTTTATCCTTTTCCTGGCTGGCAAGAGTAAAGCACTTCTTTATATGCTCGCGAATTTTAACTGCGTCATCAAAGCTCCAGAGTGTGAAGGCGTGTTCCTTTAGACCCGGAATACCAAAGAAGTTAGGGGAACTACCCATACTAAGCATGAGATAATCGTATTCATATACTGTAGTTGCAGATGAAACCTTGTTGTTATCAAAATCAAAGCAAGTGATTTCATCCATAACGAGGTTTACATTCGTATATTTAAAGATACTTCTCAAGGGAATACGAATACCCTCCTCAGAAATTCTGTTTCCTGCTACCTCGTGAAGTTCAGTTAACAGTGTGTGGTAATCATTTTTGTCAATAAGGGTGATCTCTAGATCTTCCTTCTTTTTCTTCTTGTTAAGCGTTAATGCAGCTTCTATACCAGCATAGCCAGCTCCAACAATCAGCACTTTTTTTGCCATAGCAGTTCTCCTTTCAGTATGTATCCCAATTAAGGCTACCACATTCATTATTTATCCAATTTAAACACTTTAACACTGTCAGTTTTTTCAAATATAGTGAAAAGATTCACCGATATTATCGCTGTTAACAATCCCGTAACCAAACCAGTAAAGAGAAGGACGGGAAGATAAGCAAAAACTACAGTATTTTTTAACATAATGCTTGCCATTATGATCTGGCCTGTATTGTGCGCAGCAGCACCTCCCATACTGATGCCGATTAATGAAAATACCTTTCCATATCCTAATTTAAGGATTATCATAACTATCAGTGCTAAAAAAGCACCTGATAGAGAATAAAGGAGGGAGGACATGCCGCCAAATAGTAGCGACGCCATCACGCATCTTAAAACTGTAATAGTAATAGCGGAAGGTACGCCCAAATAAAAGAGGGCAAACATGGTTACGATATTGGCCAATCCCAGCTTGACTCCAGGCAGGGGGACCAGGAGATTTAGCGGAATAAAGCGCTCCATAAAGGAAAGCACAAGGGCCACTGAAATTAATAAACCATTTAAAGTAATTTTTCTCATTTAACCACCAAATGTTTTTTTGTCAATGTTCTACTGTCAAAGAATTCACAAACTGGTGTATGAATTATTAAAATGCATGTTATACCTATCTTGCCTTAAGCCTATTTAACCAGGATATCCATATCGTCGCTTTCTCCCTCTATCTTGATGATAACGCCTGCAGGAAGACAAACTGCGATTTGGCCGGGGCGGGATATCCATCCTGTATGGACACAGACCTGATCCGGACACTCCGCATTAGAAAAACGAATACTTCCATTTTCCGCTTCCAGGGTTCCGGGGTACTGACCTGCATAGTCCATAGTAAAGCGCTCTGTCAACTGATCCAACCGGATTCTTTTTAAAATAACATTATTTTGTGTGATAACAGCAGTTTTTCCAGCGGTATCTTTTTTAATATATAGGCCCAACATAAGCAGAGCTGTGACCACAATCACAATAATGATAAATACATCGCCCAATTTAAATTTTAGTCGCAAAATTAAGCTCCTTCCGGTCTGGATCACTGGGCTTCCAGTAACATGCATTGTTATTATACAGAAAGATTGTTAAGAATGCAAACCTTTTAATACTGGCTATCTTCATAATGTAAATATTGCTAGAATGAGCCCCGGATTCACACTATTATTTAGAGTTATAGTCATTTTTATACGTACCTCTTTTTCCTGATTTTAAGGGAACCAAAAAAGATAATTCAACAAAAAAATAGGCTAAAAGTCCGAGCAAGACTTCTCGCCATGATGTTAAATGTCACGTTTTCTATAGGACAAGTCAGTTGAGTGTAACCGAACGATTAGCATTAATGCGGTATTCCCCTTGAGCTACATTGACAAACAGGTAGATTCCCTCATGATTGGTGCGGGTATATGAGACAGGCGTCAAAGACTGGTTACTCCCTCCGCGATAGAGAATGACATCTGCATTGGATAAGGGGTGATCTTCCATGTCAATAATAAGACCTGTTATAATTCCCTTGGAAGCCTTTGGGTTTTCCTTCAGAATCGGATTCATACGAGTTATTCCTGAGGCTGTTCCAATCTCAGCAGGGAAGAATCCGCTGAAATATCCAAGTGCATTAATTTTTATAAAGTACGTACCAGGTTCCATATCATGGAGAACGAATTGGCCCACTTCATTAGTTAAGGAGAGGCATATTAGCTTTGTTGAGGCTCCCTCAACCCTGTATAACTCGACAGAAGCTGATTTAATGGGCAGCCCATGCTGGTTTTGTACATCTCCTATGATGATAGGCCGGTTATACTCTGTATCAGGTGCCAATACAAAATCCATCTCAATGGTCTCGTTTGAATGGAGCGTAAATTGAGGAGTCTCTGCCAGAATAAATCCGGGAGTCTGAGCATAGGCATGATAGTTCCTGCCCGGCTTTAATGGAGAAATGAAGAAAATGCCACCGTTGCTTGAAGTGGTGTTTGCAAGCATTTCGTAGCTTTCATCCAGTACAAGCACTACTGCATCGGCCACAGGTTTTCCTAGGTTATCTTTAACTTTTCCAACAAGTGCTCCTGAATGAAGGTGGGGGTTTGAATTTAATCGCAAGTCGATACGGATTGTTTCTCCCACCCCTGAAAGACTTTTTGTAATGGATCGCCCGAGAATATACTCATCCTTTAAGACGGACATATTCAGCCTCCATATTTTTGTCAGTATTAGGATATGAGTCATATACTCGTTATGTGATTGCAGTCCCAATCTTTTCACACCCTAAAACAAAACGTCATATACTGATTTAGTAATGGATAAAAGGAGGATATGCATTGAGTAAGACTGTAGTGCCAACTCCCCCCCTAAAGGTCATTATTGCTGAAGAGAATGAAGACCGCTTGGAAAAAGTAGTCTTAAGTGAAATGGCCTGGGATGAAAACACCATTATGGGTAATGTCAGTGACAAGCAGACAGGTAAGCCTATAGAGGGTGCCTGTATCAAGATCTGTGACAATGACTACAATCCAATTGTATTTAACTTTACTGATGTTGATGGTAACTTCACCATGCAGGGAAAATTAGCCTCATGTATAAGGGTTTTAGCTGCAAAAAAGGGTTATATCACTTTTTCAAGCGACAGTGTACCTTCAGTGGGCCTTGAGAGAAAAGCTTTAAATATTGAGCTTGTTCCTGCCTCAAATGGGGGGATTGTGCTTTTAGGAAATGTACGCGATGCGTATCAAAAGCCTCTGGGTGGTATTAAAATCACTGTTTATAAAGCAAACAGCCTTAATCCCTATGATTTTACATTTACCAATCAGGAAGGACTCTATGCATTTGACAATATAGACCCCGGCTCTTACAGGGTTACGGTCCAGTCTCAGGATTTCACCGAAAAGACACTGACGTTTGAGGCTGGAAGAGAACAATCCATTGTGACCCTGGAAACGGTATATTTAAAAAGAAAGAGCTTAAAGGGTACGCTGCATGGCGTTATTACCGACAGCAACGGCCTTCCGGTCAACAATGCGCTTGTGGTTTTGTTTAATGCAAATAATATACCTGTTCAAATAACCCATACCAATGATAAAGGTGTTTACCTGTTTTATAAATTGGATCAAGGCAGTTATATGATTATGGCTAAATGACCGATTTATGCTTTCTGTAGAAGTGCATAAAAAAAGCGTCTTAAATTGGAAGAATCCATTTTAAGACGCTTTCTTATTGTAAGTTCGATCAGGTTTTAGTTTTCGGCTTCGCTTTTACGCTCCGGAATTTTTCCAAGGAGAACAACTATCAGATAGAAAGCGACAAGGACGCCGAACACGCCGAGGAGACCAAATCCTGTTACTTCAAGACCTTGTAAAAGCTTTGTTATCATTTCATCACTCATGGTTCAAACCTCCTTCTTTTTTATAAGCCGACTATTCTGCCGATTAATACGAGAATCATACTTCCTGCAACAACTGAACCCAATTGGCCTGAAACGTTAGCTGCAACAGACTGCATAAGGATAAAGTTCATTGGATCCTCGTCCTTAGCCATTTTCTGAATGACACGGGCGGACATGGGGAACGCGGAAATACCCGCAGCGCCAACCATGGGATTGATCTTTTCTTTTCTGAAGAGATTGATAAACTTGGCAAAAAGAACGCCGCCTGCTGTATCAAAAATGAAGGCCACAAGACCCATAAGCATTATAAGAAGAGTCTCTACAGTTAAGAAGTCTGAAGCTGTCATGGTGGTACCGATAGTGATACCAAGAAGAATAGTTACCAGGTTGGCCAATGTGGTTTGGGCTGTCTCAGAAAGCCTTCCAAGAACACCACATTCACGAATGAGGTTACCAAACATAAGGGCGCCAACAAGAGCAACGCTTTCAGGAGCAACTATACCTGCAACAACGGTAACGGTAATGGGGAACAGAATCTTAGTCAGCTTGCTGACATTCTTCTGCTTGAAATTCATGCGGATTTTTCTTTCTTCTTTTGTGGTCAAAGCCTTAATAACAGGGGGTTGAATAATAGGAACAAGGGACATATAGGAATAGGCCGCAACAGATAGTGGACCTATTAATTTATCAAGCTTAAAAGCATTAGCTACAAATATAGTGGTGGGACCGTCTGCCGCGCCAATAACACCAATGGCACCGGCTTCTTTAAGATCGAAACCCAGTAATAGGGCTACTATCATAGTAGCAAAAATACCAAATTGGGCCGCTGCACCGAAGAACAGCATCAACGGGGTCTGGAAAAGGGGAGAAAAGTCGATCATAGCGCCTACGGCTATAAAGATCAAAACGGGGAAGAGCTCATTGGCAATGGTATTTTCATAGAGAAATCCAAATACTCCTTTTTCACCACTGGCACTCTGTACAATTGTTGTAAGGGGGATATTGCACAATATGGCACCAAAACCGATGGGAAGCAGTAATGCCGGCTCATAGTCCTTTTTAATAGCCAGATAGATTAGAATGCCTCCGATTGCGAACATGACAAACATTCCAAGGAAATACATACCCACGGATGTACCTTGTTGATGCAATGACTCGATGAGTTCATTGAAATTGAATATCATTTGCTTGACGTCCTCCTGCTCTAAATTGATGTTTATCTTTATAAAATCTCATCTATTATATCACTTGACAAATTGGTGGGCAATAAATGTGCAAAATAATTTCAATGTAACTTTAATACAAAAACTTACTCTGCCTGTTTGAGTTTTAAATAGTAAACACCATCTATTTTAATATCTTCGCATTCAATTTCGCTGCTTGCCTGGGTAAATTTGTTTTTGTAAAGCTTCTCAGCAATTTTACCGTATTCTCCGGCTTCTTCAGGCTGGTTAACACTGGAGATGACGTACTTGTCAAGATCATTGTAAATGGTTATGATCTTCCCCAGGTTTTTAAGGTTCAGATGTTGATCCATAAAAGCTTTGACAAAAGCAACCTGATTATTTTTTCTTTCGACGTCGCCGATGCTCTTATGTTTACCATTCTCATCGGTACCCTGACGATACCGTACAAATCCTTCGGCTTGTGAGCCATTAAGGGTCTGCAAGCCCTTTTTAATGTTAATGGTCAGATTTTGTGTCGGATCTTTATATTTCATGAGATAAGGAACATCAATTTTAACACCGCCAAAATAATCAACAACTTTTTCAAAGCTGGAGGGCTTGATTAATACAAAATCATCAATGTAGATATCAAAAACTTCCTCTATCAAGTCAGCCGTAAAGTCATATTCGGCACTGCCAAAACGACCTTTACCATCTTTATATTCCAGGCGTTTTCCGAGTGTGTGAGCAGCATTTATTTTGAATATACCCTTTGAGGAGCTATAGGATGACCAGACTTTTTTTAGCTTGTTTTTAACATCACTGCTATATTCTATGTAGATATCGCGGGGAAGATTAATAAGCTTGACAATATTATTCTGATCATCAAGGCTTGCAATCATGAGGGTATCATAATTGGCGCCTCCTTCGTCAGGACCGATAACAAGGATATTAATACTGTTTTCATCAACCAGGCCTTTATAATATTTCTGATTTTTCGTCAGCTGATAGGGCTTATTGTCTTTATCGCGGCGGTCAATAATGGTTGAACTTCCGTCTACGGGGCTGAGAACCCGGTCAATAAACCGAAAGGCAGGCATGTTTTTAATGACATGTCCATATAAGCCCAGCACAGAAACAATAATAAGTACTATCATTTCTATAATGGCTACTACTTTCCATTTATTCTTTTTCACTTTTTCACCTGTTTTCTTTTTGCTATTTCTTTTCAAGTCAATCACCCTACACATTTTTGCACATGACAGGTCAAGTGTCAATCTTGTTTCCATTATATTCCTGTGGTATGAGCTCTTTTTATCTTAGGAATGTGCAAAAAGACAATAAGAATATGAATTTTTAAAATACTGAGATAGGAATATATTGAGTTTGTTACCAAAAAATATTTATTTAGGAGGAAAAATCATGAAGAAATTACTGGCTGTACTTCTAGCAGCAACTATGGTGCTTTCGGTAATGCTCAGTGGCTGCGGCACGCAGAACACTCCTGCAACAGGGAACACTCCCGAACCTGAGAAAAAAATCACCATAGGCTTGGCGCTTGCTACTCAGAAGGAAGAAAGATGGTCCAAGGAAGCAAAGTACTTCCAGGAAGCTGCTGAAAAGCTCGGTGCGACAGTTGTTATCCAGGATGCAAACAATGATGAAAAAACTCAGAACGACCAAATTGAAAACCTCATCAATCAAAAGGTCGATGCTATTGTTTTGGTTCCTGCAAACAGCAAAACTGCCGGTACATCAGTAAAGAAGATCAAAGACGCAGGAATTCCTGTAATGGCTTACTCCCGTCTGATCAAAGATGTTCAGTATGATTGCTTCATAGGCTTCGATGTTGTTGATATCGGAAGATCTATTGCAAAGGCCGCAGTTATAAAGGTACCCAAAGGAAATTACATGATTATGAACGGCGGACAGACGGATATTAACTCCAAGCTCTATTGGGATGGCTATCAGGAAGTCCTTAAGCCATATATTGATAAAGGCGACATCAAGATAGTATCCGATCAATGGGCGGACGACTGGTCCAATGAGAAAGCGCTATCGCTGGCAGAAAACGCATTGACACAAAATAATAATGCTTGTGACGCATACATATGTTCCAATGACGGAATGGCAGGAGCTGTCATTCAGGCCTTGAAAGCTCAGGGCCTTGACGGTAAAACTATGGTAGCCGGTTCTGACGGCGAAACGGCGGCACTCCAAAGAATTGTAGAGGGAACACAGACAACAACACTTCTCTTCCCGTCAAAATCTATGGCTGAAAAAGCAGCAGAGGCTGCAATAGAAATGGCTAAGACTAAGAAGAGCCCTGCTTCTGCATCAGCTTCCAGTGAGGCTGGCTCTGTTAAGATCCCAACCATCTTTGTAAGTACCATTCCGGTTGACAAAAACAATATTAATGAAGTTATCATCAAAGCCGGTATTGCCAAGGTTGAAGATGTTTACAAGAACGTCGACAAAGCCCTGTGGCCCAAGTAATAGCTTGCTTAATTAGTGGAGAGAAGGCGTGTTTCTGCCTTCTCTCCACTAACAGAATTACGGGTTTACGGGTCGAGGCTTGTGGTGTGTTCCTTCGGTACACACCTCTGTGTAGGAGGTGAAAAAATGTTACGTGATTATATCCTGGAGATGAACGCTATAACCAAGGAATTCCCAGGAGTTAGGGCATTGGATAATGTGAGTTTCAAGGTAGGCAGAGGAGAAATTCATGCGCTTGTGGGAGAAAATGGCGCAGGAAAATCAACCCTGATGAAGGTGTTAAGTGGCGTCTATCCTTATGGAAGCTATGCGGGGGATATTCTTATTGATGGGAAGATTCAGCAATTTAATCGCATAAGGGATGCAGAGATGGCTGGAATAAGCATTATTTATCAGGAGCTGTCCCTGGCCAAGAATCTTTCCATTGCAGAGAACCTTTTTATGGGTGACGAACCCATGAAGCATTTTCTGATAGATTGGGATGAAATGTATTCCAAATCCAATACTCTGCTTAAAAAAGTCGGAATCGGAATGGATTCCCGCATATTGGTCAGGAATTTAGGTATTGGGCATCAACAGCTGGTGGAAATTGCTAAAGCTCTGAGATGCAAAAGCAAAATTCTTGTTCTGGATGAGCCGACTTCTGCTCTTACGCAAAGTGAAGTCGAGATACTGCATCATTTACTTAAAGCTTTGAGAGATGAAGGCGTCACCTGTATTTATATATCCCACAGAATTGAAGAAGTTTTTAAGATAGCAGACAGCGTAACGGTTCTGCGAGATGGCAAGACCGTTGATACAAAAAGTATCCATGAGCTCAACGAAGAAGCTATTATCCGCTTAATGGTGGGCAGAAATCTTGCTGAGCGATATCCCCGTAAGGATCATCAGAGGGGCGAGCTTCTTTTTGAAGTTAAAAACTATTCAGTCAGGGATAGCCGTGACAATAAGGAAAAACTGCGCAACATTAATTTCAAGCTATTCAAAGGAGAAATACTCGGGATAGCGGGTTTAATGGGTGCCGGGCGTACAGAGCTGGTTAACAGCTTGTTTGGTGCTTACAACGGCATTTCAAACGGAGAGGTCTATCTTAAAGGGGCTCCTATCAAGATTTCAACTCCCATGGATGCCATCAGGCATGGTATAGGCTTGATAACCGAGGATAGAAAAAACTTTGGGATAATCCCGACTGCGTCTATTCGGGAAAACATTAGTGTCGCAAGCCTTAATAAAATTTCGGGTGGATTAGCCATCAGCGATACATCGGAAAGGGTAATGTGTCAATCCTTTGTATCAGATTTAAGGATTAAGCTTGGGTCTCTTGAAAACAAAATTACAAGTCTAAGCGGTGGCAATCAGCAAAAGGTTATTCTTGCAAGATGGCTGATGACCGAGCCCTGTCTCCTTATACTTGATGAGCCTACCCGAGGAATTGATGTCGGTGCCAAGTTTGAAATCTATAACATTATCAATGATCTGGTGGAAAACGGGGTAGGAATTATCATCATTTCCTCGGAGCTGCCTGAAATTTTAGGCATAAGCGACAGGGTTCTGGTGATGCGAAATGGAGAATTAACAGGTGAACTCAATCAGAGTGAGGCCACTCAAGAAATAATCATGAACTATGCCACGGGGGTGAGTTAAATGGAAGTTAGGAAGAAAATTGACATGCGTTCTTATATATTGGTTTTTGCTCTGGCTGCCATCTGGATAGTGTTTGAGGTTTTGACCAAGGGAACGTTTTTAGAAGCCAGAAACCTCTCGACGCTATTCAGACAAACGGCGTCAATAGCTATCATAGCAGTGGGAATGGTATTGCTGATTGTAGCCGGACACATTGATCTTTCTGTGGGCTCCATAGTTGCGTTTACTGGCGCTGTTAGTGCCATCATGCAATCGGTAATGGGTGTTAATACAGCATTGTCAATAATTGTTCCCATTGCTGTCGGTGTCATTTTTGCCGCATGGAATGGATATTGGGCATCCTATCAGAAAATACCGCCCTTCATTGTTACTTTGGCCAGTATGCAGCTTTTCAGAAGCTTAACCTTAATTATAACTAACAATCAAACCATTTCAGGCATGAAGCCAAGCTTTCTTACCATTGGACAGGGCTATCTTTCAAAGCTCAGCGGTTATATTATCTCTGTCGCCGGAGTCGCCCTGTTTGTTTTCCTTATTTCAAAATCCAGAGTGGATAAGCAGAAAAAAAATATTGCGGTTTCCTCAATGCAAAGCCATATTCTCAAGATGGCTTTGATTGCGGTCCTTGTCATGGTATTCACCTACATAATGAACCAATACAAAGGTATTCCCGTTCCTGTTATCATCATGATCGTTGCTGCAATCCTGATAGCCTTCGTATCTATGAAAACAAGGTTCGGCAGAAGGCTTTATGCCATAGGCGGCAATCCGGAAGCGGCAAAGCTTTCAGGCATCAATCTCAATAAGGAAGTCATGAGAATTTATATGCTGGTCGGAGCACTAAGCGCCGTATCTGGATTAATTCTCACTGCCAGACTTGACGCTGCAACCACCAATGCAGGCATTTCCTTCGAATTCAGCGCCATATCGGCTGCTGTTATCGGCGGAACCAGCTTTATGGGTGGTGAGGGAACAGTATTCGGTGCAATTGTAGGGTCACTGATCATGGCAAGCCTGACCACAGGAATGAGTCTTTTAAATGTAAGCTCCAATGTACAAGGAATATTTACCGGTATTGTTTTGTTAATAGCTGTCTGGTTTGATATCCTGGCAAGGAAGAAAGGGCGTGATTAAGAATTATTCATTACCAGTTTATTACATCATATATTTTTGATACAATTACAATATTGGACACTTTTGGATATCCTCTATGTTTCTCAGAATCAAATCGGATACTTTTAGGTTATTAATGTTTAGCCTTAGCGGAGGTGTGAGCTGATGAACAGTAGAGATAGAATGCTCCTATTTTCATTGATCCTCCTTCTGGTCGTTTTCCTTGGCGGTTGTAAGCAGGATTCTCTAACGAATATCATCTCCGATAAGGATACATCCGGTAATACAGAAAGTGAGCAGATGATTGAAATCGGGAACAATCAGGTTGTCATTGGGCTCGCATTGGGAACCCTGGCAGAGGAAAGATGGATTAACGAAAGAGAATACTTCGAGCAGGAGGCGTCAAAATACGGTGCCAAGGTCTTGACAATGGACGGTAATATGGATGAGAAGCTTCAGGAGGAACAAATAGAGGAGCTTATCCGGCAAAAAGTGGATGTATTGGTGATTGTGGCTGTAAATGACGAAACAGCATCAGAATGTGTCAAATCCGCGAAAAACGCAGGCATTCCCGTGCTTGCGTATTCGCGTATGATCACCAATGCAGATCTCGATGTCTTTATAGGCTTTGATGCTATCGGCATTGGTGAGTCCCTCGCGTCTGCTGCCGTAAACAGCGTTCCTAAAGGCAATTATTTCATTATTAATGGCTCTCAAACCGACAGTAATGCAAAAGCTCAGAAAAAAGGCTACTATAATATCCTGGATCCCTACCTGTCCGCAGGTGAAATTACTGTTTCACTGGAAGTATGGTGTGACAATTGGTCTCCTGAGAAAGCCCAACTGGCAGTCAGAAAAGGGCTGGAATTATCAAACAACAAGGTGGATGCAATCATTGTATCAAATGATGGTATGGCAGGAGGCGTAGTTGAGGCTCTAAAAGAGCAGAACCTGGAAGGCAAGATATTTGTTACGGGAACCGATGGTGATCTTAGCGCTTTAAAGCGTATTAAAGATGGTGTTCAGACGGTGACGCTGTTATACCCGCAAAAGGAATTCGCTGAAGAAGGGGCAAGAGCCGCTATCAGCCTGGCCAATGACCTGGTACCGGCAGATGCCACTGGGAAAACCTTCAATGGGTTGAAAGATATTCCTACAATATTTGCCAGAACCGTACTGGTGACAAAAGAAAATCTTGATAAGACTGTAATACAGACGGGTATCAAAAGCCATGATGAAATCTATAACGAGCTCCCGTAATCGGCAAAGGTGATCATGAAGAACTCTAAGAACTCTTTCCGGGACAATTTGATAATATCCATCATGAACAGGGGGCTCCGATTCAGGCTGGTTGTTCTTTTTGCCTGTATTTCGCTGCTACCTCTTATCATATTGGGCTTGTTTTCGTATAATAAAGCTTCCAATACGATAAAGGATATCACCATTAAGTATTCAAGTGATTTCGTAAAGGAAATCAATACCAATATGCTACTGCAATTTCAGAATATAAATGATATTGGCAGGGTTCTTTTGAACAATTCAACAGTCATGGATATTTTAACAAACGAAGCTCACGCAAGTGCTGAAAGATTCAATGAAGACAATCTTAAGATGAGCATTCTTCTAAAAATGATTAAGGATAGCAATGAAAGCATCTCCAGCGTTTACATACTGACACAGAAAAATAATAGCATTTTTGCTGTCGGGGATATTACCGAAGAACGCGGTATGGTGTTTTTGAACGAGGAATATCAGCAGAACTATAAAGAATCTGAATTGTATATGAAAACCATTCAAGCCAATAAAAATATCTGGTGGCCGACACAGCCTGTACTTGGCCGGAATGTATTTATTCTGACAGAAAAACTGTATAATCAGGAGCATGGCGTATTAGGTGTACTGGTTGTCCACCTGGATGTTGGCATGATGGACAGCATCTATAAAAATATAAGATTGGGAAAGAGCTCTGTTACCTATCTTGTATCCCCTGACGGGAGGATTCTGTTCCATCCCGACAAATCCTTCATAGGAAAGCTTTTAAGTAATAAAAACATCAAGCAGCGCATTCAAAAAGAAGATGAGTCCAGTTTTATTATAAAAGAAAACAACCAGTCCAAGTTTGTTGTTTTTAATACCTTATCGGTCAATATGTGGAAATCGGTTGTTATCACCGATTATGAGGAGTTAATAGCCGATGCCACAAATATCCGTGATGTATCCCTGCTGATCTCCCTTGCTTGCCTGGTTTTCGTGATATTCTTTTCAATCATTGTGTCAAAGAGTGTCCTGAACCCGGTATATAAGCTGATGAGGCTCATGGAAAAAGGCTCGGCGGGCGATATGAAGGTCCGGTTTAATGCACTATACGATGATGAAATCGGGCAATTGGGGAATTCTTTTAACAAAATGATGGTTAATATTGAGTCTCTGATTCATATGGTTGAAAATGAAAGCGCTAAAAAAGTCGAAGCTGAAATCAAAGTTCTGGAATCTCAAATCAATCCGCATTTTCTTTATAATACACTAGCCTCCATATACTGGAATGCCGTGGCGAGTGGTAATTCGGAGATCGGAAAAATGGCGGCTTCTCTGTCCAAGTTTTTCAAGCTGGGTTTGAACAAGGGCAAAGAGTTCACCACTGTTGAAAATGAGGTCGAGCATGTAAAGGAATATCTTAGTATCCAAAGAATCATGTATCCACCCCTGTTTGACTACCTGATTGAAGCTGCTCCCGAGACTCTTCAATACAAGACCATCAAGCTTATCCTTCAACCATTGGTTGAGAATGCGCTCTATCATGGGATGGAAAAAAAAGCGGACAAAGGCTTCATAAAAATAGAAGTGATGAAAAAGGATGAACGTATTGTTTTTAAAGTTATCGATAATGGTGTGGGGATGAGCCAGGTCGGCCAGGAAGGAATTTCGGTCATCCTTGAAAATGGATTCGGACTTAAGAATATTCGTGAGAGGCTCTGTCTTTATTTTAATAATGATTTTACATTTGAATGCACCAGTATTCCCAATATCGAAACTGTTTTTACCATATCAATCCCAGCGAGGATGTGAGGGGGGTGGCTGTTTTGTTTAAACTGCTTATCGTGGATGATGATACCATGATCCGCGAGGGAATAAAAAATGCGATCAGCTGGCCTGAGCAGGGGTTTTCCAATGTTATAACCGCGGAGAATGGTGAGGCAGGGCTTACACTTTTCAATGAGTTTTTACCCGAAGTTGTCCTCACAGACATTAAAATGCCTGGAATAGACGGCCTGGAGCTTCTAAAAGCGATAAAAGCCATAAAGCAAAACACAAAAGTCATTATCTTAAGTGGCTTTGACGATTTTTCTTATGCCCAAAAAGCCGTTAAGCTGGGTGCTTTTGATTATGTGCTTAAAACAGCTGATATGGACGAAATGACTCGTATTGTTAAGCGAGCCATAAAGGAAATAGTCGCTGAAAGACTTGAAGAGGAAAACGAACAAAAGCTGAGGCAGCAGCTCAAGCTAAGCCTGCCGCTTCTTAAGTACCGCTATTTGAATCAATTGATTTTTGATTGCGATGAACTGGATCGATTGGTCAATATGATGGCCTTTGTCGACATTCACTTTTCAAGCGAGACTTTCTTTGTGTCGGTCGTTGAATTGGATGATTTAACGCATTTCACACCCGAGATTCCTGAAGAAAAGCGCCTCATTTTTAAAATGAAGGTATTTGATATCATAAATGAGAAGTTTAGCCCGCTTGGTTTGTGCTTTGAAACCAAGAATGAAGAATTTGTATGCATCTATTTTTGTGATGAGAAGCTGAGTGTCAATGATAACAAGGCTATTTTCACTACCAATATGGAGACTGTCTGTGAGGACGTTGCAGATAAAACCAATATGAGCATCAGTATTGGCTGCTCCCGGGCTGGAAATGGATTAGTCTCGGTAAAGCCATGTTATGAAGAGGCAAAACGGGCTTTGGAGCACAGGCTTTTTACCGGTAAGGGCAGTATCATCCATATTGAAGATATAGCAGGTTATACAAGCTTGCATTATCACCTGAATAAAGAGCATGAGAATAAGCTTCTCTCCTCACTGAGGGTTGGTGATCGAAATATAGTCACAAAAACCATTGAGAGTGTTTTTGACGATATGAAGCGGTGCAGAAACCTGGAAGTCAATAACTTTCATCAGATATGCATAGAGCTTTTCTGTATCGCATCGCGGATTGTATCGGAATTTGATATGAATATGGAGGAGATATTCGGTAAGAAATTCCTGTATTTTGATGAGGTAAAGAAATATAAAACCCTTATCGATACCAGGAAATGGATGGTTTCTGCCTTTAATCAGCTTACGGATCACATTCTGAATACAAAGATCCTTAAGACCAAGAGAATTATTGAGGAAGCCAGATCCTATATTGATCAAAATTACGAAAAGGAATTATCCCTTGAACTCATGGCTGAAATGTTTCACATCAGTCCCAATTATTTCAGCAGCCTGTTCCGTCTGTCGGTGGGTCAGAGTTTTATGGAATATATCATAGAACGGAGAATCGAAAAGGCAAAAAAGCTTTTGGGACAGAAAGATGCAAGGTCCTTTGAAATCGCTGAAAAGGTTGGCTATGATAATCCCTATTATTTCTGTAGAATATTCAAGAAATACACCGGACTCACTCCTTCGGAATATCGGGACAGCCTGAAATGAATGTCAATTTTAAGCAATTGTGACTTAGTCACATGACGGAACGAAGAGGACGTATATAATAAAAGCGACGGGAGGTTTTATTATGTTACAGTTCCTTCAAAAGAAAAATACAGACTCAATCCATGTAAAAGAGATGGACAACCTTATTGGAAAGGTGAATTTAATCGATATCAGGGAACCCTATGAGTATAATAGCGGCCATTTACCTACGGCCAAGAATATTCCGATGAACAGGATTTTGTCGGGTCCTCAGGAGTATCTTGATAGGTCCCAGGAGTATTATGTGATATGCCAGTCGGGAGCAAGAAGCATGAGGACATGCGGGGTATTGAAAGAAATGGGTTATAATGTCATTAATGTGTCCGGCGGTACCGGGGGATATAGAGGGCCCCTTGAAAGATAGCCTTAACGCTTTTTGCACAAGAGCCATATAACCGCCCATAATACCAGGCTTAATGCCAATAGAGCAGCCTTATTTGTCAGCCAAATGCCATTCTGATCTCCGGCATAACGAATGAACGGATAAATATACTCCACGCCGGGAAAACGGAGTAAGCTGCGGGTCAGCATGGCTAGAAGCCAAATGATTCCGGAAATTAAGGTTGCGATATGCTCCTGCGAAAAGCAAAGACCGCAAAGAACGCTGATTGTAGAGAGAAAAAAAGCGGGAGCCAGATATATCAAAACCATTTCCCCAAGAGGTATTTCATTTCTCGCAAAAGACACTATAACCATGCCTGCGAAAGCAAAAATGCTGATAGTGGAGAAAACCGCTGCAAAGCGGGCAGATACCCATGTGAACAAGGATTCGCCCTGGGATGCAATGATGTCGAAGTTTGCGTCTGCTCTTGTTTTGCCCCATTCACCTACAGCGATTGCGGCAAAAAAGGGGATCACTACCTCAAAGCCAATACAACTAAGGTCAAGCAGGTCGCCGCCGAAAAACGAAAGCAACGCCAAAACTGCAACAAAGGAAGCGGAAATCCATATTGGATTTGTCCCCATAATTTTGTGTTCATACAGCAAGCGTTTCATGATTCTGTCCTCCAAAACTTCCGCTTGAGTAAAAGCATAATCCCTGAAAGCAGACCGCAGCCTATCAGAAAAGACAGGTTTGCCATCACACTTCCCATATCGTGGAACGGAAATTCAGGATGCTGCCATAAAAGCTTCAGCAAATCTCCGGATATAATCAGATAAAACGGCTTTTTCTCTGCGGAGCCGACAACCATTGCGTTGAGAATAAACACTATGGATATTAAGAAATAGAATAATCGAATATCCATCAGAATCGGGAGCGCAACCGCGCAGCAACCGATAAAAAAGCTGACGGGAAGACCACTGACAACCAATACTTTAATAAGTGGTGTGACATATTCCATCATGTGGGCATCTACGGGACTGAACGCGGCATAAACCACGGTATTCAGCGCAATAAACAGGGTAATCATCGTCAGCGTATAGATAAAACCACTGAATAACTTACCAATGACATATTGCCCCTTGCTGATTGGAGCTGCCAGGAATAGGGATTGAACTCCTGTTTTCTTGTCCACAGGTATCCGGCTGGACAATATAAACATCAATCCAAAAATCAATATCAGTCCATCAATACTCATGGTTCGATATATAAAGTAGACCGGCTGCACAAGAAACTCCAACCTTGCAAGGTTCTCTCTGGATGGGAAATTATCAAGCAAAGCAACTAATGAGGCAACAAGCAGCACACCCCATGTGGCAAGCCTGAAAAACAGCATTTTGCATTCATAGCGAATGATAGAAAGAATCTTACGCATGCGTTTTTCCTCCCATACAGTACACATAGGCATCCTCAAGTGTTGCCTTCACGGTTTCCGCCTGGGGGAACGCCGCCTTTTCATCCACTATTCTGGCGTACAGGCCGCTATTTTCGTATGTCGTGGATAAGACCACGGATTTCTTTTGCAGCTCTACCAGCTCTTCTTCGCTATTTAAAAGCAAGACCTTGGTTTTTCCATCGACCTGACGCATCAGACCGGTGACAGAACCGCTGAAGAATAGGCGGCCTTTCCGTAATACAGCCAATTCTTCACAGAGCTGATAAATATCCTCTACGATATGCGTTGACAGCAATACGGTTTTCCCGTCCTTTGCAAAGCGTGACAGCACCCCACGAAAGCGTACCCGTTCTTCTGGGTCAAGTCCCGCGGTCGGCTCGTCAACAACCAAAACCTGAGGGTTACCGACAAGCGCCTGTGCAATGCCAACGCGGCGTTTCATACCGCCGGATAACTGGCCGATTTTCCTCTTGGAAAACTCAAGCATATCCACCTGCTTCAAAACCTCACGTACTTTCTCCGTGCCATGGACTCCCTTAAGTGCCGCCATGTAGCTCACGAAGTCGAATACGGAAAGAGACGGATACAGGGAAAGCTCCTGGGGCAAATAACCAATTCGGGTGCGCACCTCGTCACCATATTTTTTGGTATCGAAACCACAAATAGAAATAACGCCGCTTGTTGGCTGTAAAATGGTAACGAGGGCTTTCATCAGCGTGGTTTTGCCCGCACCATTGTGGCCCAGAAGACCATAGACACCACCGGAGACAGAAAAACTGATACCATCCAAAGCAGTTACGCCGTTTTTGTATTGCTTTGTCAAATTGGTAATTTCAATACTGTTCATGATATACCTCCTAAACCTACAAATGTAGTTTAATTGAGTAAAAAAATGCTACCTTCCGGTGTAACTGTCGCGGTATTCCAACGGAGTCATGAGCGCAGGATAGGGATAAAAATAGGTGCGGCTTACCATTGTCGAAAATGCGATGACCAAAACAGCAAAAAGGGTCAAGACGGCCATGGTGACGATACGTCGTTTCTTTGACGGCTTGTTCAAAATATTGCTGAAACGCTGCTTAACAAGCAAGAAGCCCAAAGCGTCTATTCTACCAAATGCGGCTTTTCCCGGTCCTGCTGACAGCTCCAACAGTCGTAGCATGGCGGTGGCATAATCCATCGAAGACTTTTTACCGGTTAACGTCTGCAACGTATAGGCATCACAATCCATTTCACAGGATAGTGAAAAATCGTTTTTTGCGATCCAAATAAAGGGATTAAACCAGTTAAGGCAGCACGACAAGTCGTAGATGTGCTGAAACAAGTGGTGGTTTCTCTTGATGTGCGTAAGCTCGTGAGATAACACAATTTGAAGCTCACTATCCGTAAGCTGCCGGACAATATCTTCATTGACAATGACGGTGGGGTGCAGTAAGGTTACGACACAGGCGGGATCTTTCAAAGATCCAAAACGTAGCTCCGGCATTTGCTTCATTCGGATTGCTGCTCCGCACTCTGTATAAATCCGATAAACACGCTCGTCTTTGCAGGCGGGATATTTCTTGATGGCACGATATGCAAAAAGACCACGCAGAGAATAGTATAGCAAAAAGAGTACAGCACCTGATGCCCAAACCATACATGCGATCTTATAGCCGTAGATCCAAAGCGTTTTCTCCGGAGGAACTAACTGTACTTGTGGGACAATGAATGGAATAAGAAAGAACGCGGCTCCGAGCACACCAAACCACAAGGGCAGGACAAGATGAAGCACCTTTTTTGCAAAAAGAAGCGCCAAAGTAAACAAGCTGCCTGCCATTGTCACAAAGAGTACGATGTTGAACAGATTACCGATTGCCTGCATCTTTTTTCTCCCGTTCCTCAATAAGCTTTTTTAGAGCTTGAAGCTCATGGTCCGATAGACTTCCGCTTTTGACAAAGCCAGAAACCATACGAGCAAGTGAGCCGTCGAATACGCGGTTTAGAAACGTTTTACTTTCCGCAAGCTGACATTCGTTTTCCGACACAACGGGATAATATAAATATCCCTTGCCTTGGCGCTCGGTTTTGAGTGCGCCTTTTTTTACAAGGCGGGCAAGATATGTTTGAATTGTTGTTGTACTCCATCCAGAATGATCTAAGCCTGCTAAAATATCTTGAAGCGTTTTGGGTGCTTGATCCCAAACGATTTTCATTACCTGCCATTCCGATTCGGAAATCGAAACGTAATTTTCCATAGCGCCTCCATTGATTGATATTTTGTAGTTTTATTATATCGATTAAACTACATCCCGTCAATCAATTTTGTGCGACTAGAGCTGGATATTTGTTAACAAATAGTATAAACTACCACCTTAAGACTTGTTACACATAAGAGAACGTTGTATAATGTTGTCCATCTTAAGTGCGCAAAAGAAAGGATTTTTAATTATCATGAAAAAGTTTATAGAAGATTTTAAAAGCTTTGCAATAAAAGGAAATGTTATGGATCTGGCAATCGGTGTTATCATCGGTGGCGCCTTCGGAAAGATTGTCACATCTTTGGTTAATGATATTATTATGCCCCTGATGGGCCTCGTCATAGGCAAGATTCCTCTTTCCAACCTTGCATACCCACCTAATGCTGTAGAGGGAGATGTTGTTTTAAAATATGGTGCCTTCTTGCAAAACATCGTTGACTTCTTAATCATTTCTCTCAGTATTTTTATTTTTATACGTCTCTTGGGCAGCTTTAAGAGGAAAGAAAAGGCCGAGTCTGAAGCGATAGCCGAAGTTAAGGTTTCAAAGGAAGAAGAGCTTTTAACCGAAATCAGAGATTTATTGAAGAACCGGAATAACGAATAATCCCTATACAGATTTTTCGTTCTGTGTCTGTTGGCCTTGGCGGCCTTTGAGCTTTCGCATAATGAAATCCCGGCCAAACATGCCTCCCAAAAATAATAGGCAGGAAACAACAAGAAGAGAAATGGCAAAAACATAATTCTGGCTTTGTATGTTTGCTCCAATCAGCGATGATCCTAAAAGCCCCGGCATTCTGGCCACCGTATAGATTGAGAAAAAGCGTAAGGGCCGAATGGGAGACAACCCTGCAGCATAGACCAGGATATCCTTGGGGAGGCCCGGTATTAAGAACAAAAGGAATATAATGACTTCCAGCTTATGCGAATTCATTAAAAACTTGAACTTTTCAAGACTTTTTTCTGAAAGAAGCTTACTGACTACTTTATGCCCAAGAAAACGTGCTGCAAAGAAAGCAATGGCGGCTCCTATGAGTATGCCGAAAACTGAATAAACGGTACCCAGCAGAGAACCGAAAATATATCCGCCGGCTATCTGGACGAACTCACCGGGAATAGCTGCTATAACAACCTGCAAAATTTGAAAGGCGATAAAGACCAAAATGCTCAGACTTCCATAAGAATCAATAAACTCCTGGAAACCCTTAGGGTCCCGGATAAGATTTGTGATTGCCGGACCAAATATAATAGTTAAGACAATTAAAATCAAAACAAAACCAGCGATTACCAGTATATATTTTATCTTTGATTTATCTATCTTATTAAAGGTCATGCAAGCTGCTCCTTACAATGTTCTCAAATCCGACTGACTTCTCTTATTTTAGTCTTTCCTCGATCTTTTTTTGTAATCCGGTTCATTATATCATGGAAAATGTTATTAAGGCACTTTCTAACATAACTTTAATGTATGTTTAATCGAGTCTAAAAGTTATTTTAAACTGTCAGGGCAATTTTGTTATCTTTAAGCCCGCAAAATAGGGATTTTACATTGTTGGACAGGCAATAAATGACAAAGAGTGGATTTGTGATATAATTCTTATAAACAGCACAAACACTTATCTCAAGCATTTTCAACCAACTAAAGCAAAAGGTTCCGCAGTAAGGGTGAGGATATGTCAAAAAGTGGATTGGAATACTGTTCAACCCGAGTAGAAAACTATATTAAATATAGGCCATGCTATCCCAAAAGACTTGTTGATTTTCTATACACAGAAGGTGGGTTTTCACGGGAATCCGTCATAGCAGATATTGGTTCAGGAACAGGGTTGTTTACCAGGCTGCTTCTGGAAAGAGGCAGTCGTGTTATAGCCATTGAGCCTGACAATACCATGAGGATTGTCGCGGAAAGACTTCTTGGCGATGAGTTTCAAAGGTTTGTTTCCATCATGGGAACTGCAGAGAGTACGTCGCTTCCTGATTGCTCGGTCAACCATATCGTCTGCGCCCAGTCCTTTCATTGGTTCGATCTGGAAAAGTGTAAAAACGAGTTTTTAAGGATTTTAAAACCTAATGGCACAGTTATAATAATATGGAATAAACGAATTGTTGAAAGTGACGCATTTTCCATGGAATATGAACGTCTCCTTCAGCGCTATACCCCTAATCCGGAAAAGATGCAGCTTAATAAAATTTCAGAAACAGAATGCTCTAAATTCTTCGGATCGGATTGTTATTCGGTTATTTCATTACCAAACCAACAGGTTCTTGATCTTGATGGAATCAAAGGCAGGTTTCTATTTGATGACTGCCATCCTGAGTTGAACGATGAAGGATATAACGAGATGATAAATGAGCTTGTACACCTCTTTGATCAATTCAGCCAATCCGGCAAGATCGTCATGCGTTATGAAACCGAAGCCTATGCCGGACGCTTTAATATCGCGTAATAGTCGCCCATGGAAGGATGATATGAAATGGAAGCAGTGAACGAAACTCACTGCTTCTTGTTACGCCATGATATAAAAAACTAAGAATTACATCATATTTACAATTTAGATCGTTGACTTTTAAGAAATGCAATGCTAATTTTAAATATGATTCATATTTGAAGCAGTTTTTGTCGTTCTTGGTTTTTGTGATTGAAATCACATTATCCAGGGACTGTCAGTGATAAAATTTTAGACTAGGACAAAAGAAAGGAAGATACGCATGCAGAAGCAGGTTATATATTTTGATCACGCTGCCACAACCTATGTGAAGCCTGAAGTGTTTGAAGCTATGAAACCGTATTTTGTTCAGGAATATGGCAATGCCTCATCCATTTATTCCATAGGTCGTTCCAATAGAAAAGCCGTTGAGGATGCCCGCATCTCAGTGGCTAAATCAATAGGTGCATCGGAGCCCTCCGAAATCTATTTTACCGGCTCGGGCACTGAATCCGATAACTGGGCCATTAAGGGTGCCGCCTTAGCTTTAAGAAAAAAAGGCAAGCATATCATTACCTCAAGCATCGAACATCCTGCGGTATTTGCTACCTGTGAGTTTCTTAAAAAAGAGGGCTATGATATTACCTTTATTCCTGTTAATGGCGAAGGTTTAGTTAATCCTGATGACGTGGACAGGGCTATTCGTCCTGACACTATTTTAGTGACCATTATGGTGGCCAACAATGAAATCGGAACAATTCAACCCATTAAGGAAATAGCTCAGGTGTGTAAAAAACACGGTGTGCTCATCCATACAGATGCAGTTCAGGCAGCTGGCAATATACCATTGAATGCCAAGGATTTAGGTGTGGATCTTATGTCCATATCAGGTCATAAATTTTATGGTCCAAAGGGGACAGGCATACTCTATATTCGAAAGGGTGTCAGAATAGAGAGCTTTATTCATGGGGGACATCAGGAAAGAAACAGGAGAGCCGGAACAGAAAATGTCCCCGGGATCGTAGGATTGGCTAAAGCACTTGAACTGGCAACACTTAATATGGATGCTCACTACGAGAAGCTCCTTCGCCTTAGAGAACGTGCTTTAAAAGGTATCACAGAAAGAATTCCCCATATTCGTGTAAATGGCAGCCTTGAAAAACGTCTCCCCGGCAACCTGAATGTTTCTTTCAGATTTGTTGAGGGCGAGTCGGTGCTTCTCATGCTTGACATGAAGGGCATTAAGGCTTCAAGCGGCTCAGCGTGTACGTCGGGTTCGCTGGATCCATCCCATGTCCTTCTGGCTATTGGCTTACCTCATGAAATTGCCCATGGTTCTTTAAGACTATCCTTCGGAGAAGCAAATACGGAGGATGAAGTTGATTATCTGGTGGATTGCTTGGATGAAATCATCACTAAGCTTCGTAATATGTCCCCATTGTTTGAAGATTTTATCAAGGGAGAGTGAGTTTTATGTATAGTGAAAAAGTTATGGACCATTTTTCAAATCCCCGTAATGTGGGTGAAATAGAAAACGCTGATGGCGTAGGGCAAGTCGGTAATGCCAAATGTGGCGATATTATGAAAATGTATCTTAAAATTGAGGATGGCATAATAACCGATGCCAAGTTCAAAACCTTTGGTTGTGGCGCAGCCGTAGCTACCAGCAGTATGGCTACGGAGATGCTCATCGGAAAAACCATTAAAGAGGCTGAGCAAATCAGCAACAAAGCGGTTATGGAGGCTCTGGACGGCCTGCCCCCGGCAAAGGTTCATTGCTCTGTTCTGGCTGAAGAGGCTATAGCTGCCGCTCTTCAGGATTACAGAGTAAAAAACGGATTTGACGAGGATATGCTGTATGAGGGCTGCAGCGGGTGCTGCGGAAGCTGTGGCGCCCATGATCATGAGATTGAATCCTTCATTGATGACGAAGATTAATTTGCTTAAATGTATAACACACAGTAAAAGCCTGGTAGAATGTATATAGGGTCTACCGGGCTTTTTTCAAAACATGAAAATCCGGAGGTTGGTTGCAAATGCGAGGTTTTCTTGCACTTGAACTTGATAATGAGACAAGGCAAATTCTTGCTGGAATTCAAAACAGGCTCAAAGAAGAAGGGGTAAGAGGTAATTTCAGCATACTTGAAAATCTCCACTTAACTATAAAATTTTTGGGAGAAATAGACGCAGTACAAGTCAAAAAAATCCGCAGCATGATAAAAAATGTGACCGAATTACACCATTCCTTTGTTTTAACATTAGACTTCTTTGGTAAATTTGAAAAAGGAAATAAAATGATAATTTGGGCTGGCCTTAATAGAAACGAGCTTTTGCACAAGCTCTACAGTGATGTAGAGACTAAATTGGGGTCTATTGTACCCGGACTGGACGAAAAAAGCTATTCACCCCATATAACTCTGGTAAGAGAAGCGGTTTCAGACAAGGTGTTTTCAGAAATACAAAAAAACTTGGGAAAAGTAGACCATTCGTTCCCGGCTTCCGGACTGTCATTAATGGAAAGCACCAGGAAAGATGGACGTTTAGCCTATATAAGGCAGGCCTATGAATCCTTTAAACAGAATGATTGGATGATGTGAAAAATATAATGGTATAATAATATGATTATTACCCAAACAAAGGAGGGGGAGTATGCCGGAGACTATAAAAAAAGCCGTGATTGTTATCCTCAAAATTGCATTGGCGGTTTTGGCAATCTTCCTTTTTACTAAGATATGGAAATACATTGTGCCGTTTATTCTGGCATACTTCTTTGCCTCACTGATTGAGCCATTTGTTAAGCTTATTGAAAAAAAGCTTCGAATCCCAAGAAAAATTGGATCTGTATTTTCGATACTGGTGGTACTTGGCACCATCGGAGCCATCTTTACATTCCTTATTTCAAGGCTGATAAAAGAAATTGAGAACGTCTACCAAACCATAGAATTTAATATTGATAAAATATCGGATTTTTTCAACAACTTGGTCGAGCAGATCAATGGTATCTATATCCAGCTGCCTGTGGAGATCACTGATATTATTAACCGTGCGGCAGAGGATGTTACCAGCAATCTTAAAGATATTTTGAGACCCATTGTTAATGTAGCTCAGGTTCCCATTCAATTTGCCCTGTTCTTGCCCCAGGTATTAATTTTCATATTGGTAACCATTTTAGCCACCTATTTTATGTCCAGTGACAAGCATACCATTTTGAGATTCCTGGATGGTCAGGTCCCCACTAACTGGCTTAAAAGAACGCGAGGCATTACAAATAATGTTTTTGTAGCTCTGTTTGGATGGCTGAGAGCTCAGCTTATTATCATGAGCATAACATTTTCTGAGATTTTACTCGGCCTTTTAATTATCGGAGTTGAGAACGCGCTGCTGATTGCCCTGATAATCGCATTGGTTGACGTACTGCCGGTTTTGGGAGCAGGCTCAGTTCTTGTACCATGGTCCATCATCAATCTAATTGCAGGCAATACCAAGCTGGGCTTATCTACCTTCTTGCTATATGTTATTGTTCTTTTTGTGAGGCAACTCATTGAACCGAAGATTGTAGGACAGCAAATTGGCGTTCATCCTCTTTTCACCTTGGCCGGCATGTATATCGGCCTTAAATTACTAGGTGTATTAGGAATGTTCGTAGGACCTTTAGTAGTAGTTATTGTGAAGTATATCCTTGAAGGAATCCTTAAGGACGACAGCTTTAAAAATTGGTACGAACGGAGTTTTCATTCCAAGGGTAAGGTGGTTCTGGCAACTGAACCCTCAGAAAAAGAGAGTGATAAAAAACAGGGAGCAAAAGAGTGAAAAATAGTGGTGCGCATAGCGCACCACCATTACTCGACCCGTTACGAGCCTCGATCCACTTTTCATTTTAACCCCTCGTAAAGCTTTGTCAGAGCTTTTTTTTCAATCCTTGAAACATAGGATCGGGAGATCCCCAAACTTTCAGCCACTTCCCTCTGAGTTTTACCGTTGTTGCCGCAAAGGCCGTAGCGTAATCGTATGATAACCTGTTCACGGCCTTCCAAAACACATTTAATGAGCCTGTACAACTTCTTTATTCTCTGAGTGAGATCAACTTTTTCGTCAACCTCCTCATCCTCACTGCCAAGAATGTCGATTAAGGCGATTTCATTACCTTCCCGGTCAGTACCCAGAGGTTCATTGAGGGAGACCTCATTCTGAAGTTTTTTTGAAGCTCTTAAGTGCATTAGAATTTCATTTTCAATACAACGGGCGGCATAAGTCGCAAGACGGATTCCTTTGGAAGGGTCATAACTTGATACAGCTTTAATCAAGCCAATGGTCCCAATTGAAATAAGATCGTCAGAATCAGTATTGGTCACCGAGTATTTTCTGGCAACATGGGCAACCAAACGGAGATTGTGTTCGATGAGAATATTTCTTGCATTTTCTTCGCCCTTTCTGCAGTCCTCTACGTATTTCTGCTCGTCTGTGGCAGAAAGTGGCTGGGGAAAGGACTGAGGCCCTGTTATAAAGCCTGCCAGAAAGTATTGAGATAATAATCTGGTAACGAGCTCTTGCAAGGAAGACAAAATCATACTATACCTCACAATCATAGTTGCCACAATAATATATGCATTGGGACAAAAGAATGCTACCATGCTTTATGAAAGACGGACAATCCAAATGTTTATTTGCATAACCTTGATTTTTATCCTGCAAAAATATATCCTATAGGTGTAATAACAATTCATTGTTTGAGGTGTTTAATGGATAATCTAATTAGAGAGATGAAGGCCAAATACTCAACCTTCAGCAAAGGACAGAAATTGATAGCCAGTTACATTATGGATCATTATGATAAAGCCGCTTTTATGACGGCTGCAAGGCTTGGTGAAGAAGTCGGTGTAAGTGAATCCACCGTAGTGCGTTTTGCCATTGAGTTAGGTTATGATGGTTATCCAAAGCTACAGAAGGTTTTAAGAGAAGTTATAAAAAGCAAGCTGACATCAGCCCAAAGACTGGAGGTCTCATCGGCTCATATTGATTCGGAAACTGTATTAAAGAGTGTGCTTCAGTCTGATACTAACAAGATCCGCGCAACGCTGGAAGAGGCCGATGCCGAGACTTTTAATAATGTTGTAGAAGAAATATTGCAGGGTGACAAGATTTATATTCTCGGAGTCCGGAGTTCTGCACCTCTGGCGAGTTTTCTTGGTTTTTATTTCAATCTCATTTTCGAAAATGTACGGCTGGTACATACCACCAGTGTCAGTGAAATGTTTGAACAGATCGTCAATGCGAAAAAAGGCGATGTGGTTATTGGTATCAGCTTCCCGCGGTACTCCAAACGTACTTCTAAGGCCATGGAGTTTGCCAAGAAACAGGGTGCTACCGTAATCGCCATTACCGATAATGAAACCTCACCTTTGGCTATTCACTCAAAATACAGCCTTTTCGCCCGCAGCGATATGGCCTCCTTCGTGGACTCCCTTGTTGCACCATTATCAATGATTAATGCTCTCATTGTAGCCATTGGTTTAAAACGCAAGGAAAATATTCATACTACCTTAGAAAAGCTTGAAAAAATATGGGATGAGTACCAGGTTTACGAAAAGGACGAGCATTATACAGAACTGGCTCATGACTAATTCAACGTTGCAAGCAACGAAATTTTACGTTAGAGGGTTAAAAGCAACCAATGGCAAACCAAGTGGGAATAGTAGGTGCCGGTGCCGCCGGTCTGATGGCGGCAGGCAGAGCGGGAGCTTTGGGCAAGAAAGTACTTGTATTTGAGAAAAACAATCGTTCAGGCAAAAAGCTTTTAATAACTGGTAAGGGAAGATGCAACATCACCAATAATTGTCCAATGGATGAGCTTCTTTCCAATATTCCGGGAAACGGAAGATTTTTATATTCTTCACTGCATCATTATAACAACTATGACATTATGGACTTTTTTGAAACGAATGGCGTCTCATTAAGGACTGAGCGGGGAAATCGAGTCTTTCCCGAGTCAGATCGCTCCTATGATGTGGCTGATGCCCTTATTTGTTATGCTCAAAGACAGGGGGCGCAATTCCACTATCATTCCCCTGTAAAGGATATCATCTGTGAGAATGGTCGGGTGGGAGGGCTAAGGCTTCAAAACAATGTTTTTTATGAGTTGGACTCAGTGATTTTGGCAACGGGCGGACTCTCTTACCCCATGACAGGCTCAACGGGTGACGGATACCGGATAGCCCAGGAGCTCGGTCATACTTTGGCAGAGCCCAAGCCATCCCTGGTTCCACTTGAAACTAAAGAGAAATGGGTGACTGAGGTTCAAGGGCTTGCATTAAAGAATGTAGGGCTTACCGTATATGACAATGCTGGAACCAAGGTTTATCAGGAGCAAGGCGAGATGCTCTTTACCCATTTTGGGGTTTCAGGGCCTATGATTTTAAGCGCAAGCCGCCATATTCTTGATTGCGGCTTTAAGGACTCAGTCCTTAAGATTGACTTAAAGCCCGCATTGGATGAAGAAACACTGGATTTGCGCATACAGAGGGATTTTTCGAAATATTCAAGAAAGCAGTTCGATAACGCCTTAGGGGATCTGCTTCCCAAGAGCTTGATCCCTATAATTGTTTCACTCTCAGATATTCCTTCCGAAAAGCCGGTTAATCAAATAACCAGAAATGAGAGAAGAGAGCTTGTAACGCTTTTAAAGGGTTTAAAGCTTACAGTTTCCAAAGCACGCCCAATTGAAGAAGCAATAGTGACGGCGGGGGGAATTTCGGTCAAGGAGATCAATCCTGCAACTATGGAGTCCAAGCTTATCAAAGGGCTTTATTTTGCTGGTGAAATGATTGATGTTGATGCCTATACCGGCGGGTTCAATCTGACCATTGCTTTTTCAACAGGCTATACAGCGGGAAGCAACGCATAGACGCACCTTTACTGTATCAACCAACCTATTAGGGGGAAAACTAAATAGGAGTGCACCTTCAAGCTCTCGATGTTTTGCTATGCAAATATCTGTTGCTTGACCTCACACTAGCCTAAGGAGTTGGTTGTATGGAAAACCTATTGAAAATGTTGTCCTTATTGATGATGGCGATACTTATCACTACCCAGCTTCTTTTGACTTCACCCTATCGGTCCAAGCTCACGGATGATTCCCTGAACGGTAGGACGCTTAAAACATATGAAACCTTGATTTATAAAGGAACATTTTCGCTGAATGCTTTAGGCGATTATACACCCAATACCGCTGCTGTGCTTATTAATGGCGCCCTATACAAGACGGTTGACGCCTTTCCGGTAGAACTATCAATCTCTGACGGCGATGTTGTTGAAATTCAGCTTAAGCTTGACACGTCACCTTTTTATGTTTTTTTGTTATCTCAAAAAGGGCAGCTCATAACAGATTTGAAAGGAAGTACAGTATTAATCAACCCTGGTGTAAATCGTATCTTTAAAGTACGTACGCTAAAGGATCAATAAAGAAGAAAGTGATTTCTGTCTCTACCATCCACTTTTTTCGGGTTGAGGCTTGCTGTGCAATCTAAAAGATCACACACTATCACACAAATAGATAAAAGGTTATTCTTGTTATGATCAGCCAATTGAAATATAATCATAAATAGTCATGTATATACACATGATTTTCAACCATTATGGGAGGGCAAAACCATGGAACTTGATAATAAAAATTATGGCAGCAAGGATGTGGTCAAGGCTGCTATTATGATATCCCTTACCAATGACAGAGAAGAAGAAAAGGAACTGAAAAAGAATTTTGCTATAAAGGGCATTAAAGCGGTTGCTGTGGATTATGGCGGCGAGTTTATCAGTTCCGTCATGAAAATCGTTGAGAGAGCTGTGGTTTCTGCCAAACGAGAAGGTGTCATTGAAGAATGCCACAATGAAGAAGGGGCGGTAGCCGGAGCTGCACGAGAGGCCCTATCCCAGGTTATGCCCAAGGCTATAGGTTTAAATGTCGGGGGGAAGATTGCAGTAGCCCGCTATGGCGAACATGTAAGCGTTGCGGTATTCTTTGGAATTGGACTCCTGCACCTTAATGAAATTGCCATTGGAACCGGTCACAGGGTGGTTTGAAAAAAATGTAGCTTATAACGGAGTTTCACTGACTCGGTACCGGTTCGAAATCTTTGATTTCGGTAACCGGTGATGTCAGTATTTTTGCGGGGGTGTTTTATGCAACCAATACAGATAGCTATTGACGGTCCTTCGGGAGCTGGGAAAAGCACAATAGCCAAGTACCTTTCCCAGAGACTTGGTATTATGTACCTTGATACAGGTGCCATGTATAGGGCCCTAGCCTTGAAGGCTATCCGTCTGGATATTGATACACGCGACAGTGAAAGGGTCTCAAGTCTTTTACATCGGTTGGATATCAGGATAACATTCGAATCCGGCAACCAGAAGGTTCTTTTGGATGGTGAAGATGTTACGGGTTTAATACGTACCGATGAGGTATCCATGGGAGCATCCAATGTATCGGCTATTCCGGTAGTTAGAGAACGGCTTGTGGAGCTCCAGCAGAAAATAGCCAGCAACAACGGTGTGGTCATGGATGGACGTGATATCGGTACTCATGTTCTTCCTAATGCGCAGGTTAAAATATTTTTAACTGCATCAGTCCATGAACGGGCACAAAGACGGTATCAGGAGCTTAAAAATAAAGGACTCCTTACCAAAACCTTTAAAGAACTTGAGGAAGAAATTGAAATTCGGGATTATAACGACAGCCACCGGGAGGCCTCTCCTTTAAAAAAAGCTGAGGGAGCCGTTCTTCTTGATACAAGCGGCCTTACAATAGATCAAGTGGTGGAGAAGATATTAGAACAAGTGAAGGGGCTTACCTATGCTTTATAGTTTCGCAAGAGCCGTATTATATATTTACTTTACATTATTCTATCGCGTAAAGATCAAGGGGGCGGAAAACATCCCCGCTACTGGCCCGCTTCTTCTTTATGCCAATCATCCAAGCGCTATGGATATGTTTATCATTGCTGTTTATATGAAAAGAAAGATTCATTATATGGCCAAGGTAGAGTTATTCAAAAACCCCATACTGGCCTTTCTTTTAAACAAGATTGGCGCCTTTCCGGTGAGTAGGGGCAAAGGTGATGTGGGTTCAGTAAGAACCGTATATAAGCTTCTTGAACAGGGTGAGGTGGTAGGAGTATTCCCTGAAGGAACGCGAACTCCAAAGAAAGATCCTGCCAAACGTAAAGCCGGAGCTGCCATGTTGGCGCTGCATTCCAATTCTCCAATTCTTCCCGTAGGTGTAAATAAAATTAAAAAAACGCGCTGGGAGTTGGTTTTTGGAGAGACTTTTGTTATACCCCTAAAACAAGAAGGAGAGCATGCTTCAAAAGAAGAGCTAAAAGAGATAACCCAAAATATTATGGATAAGATTTATAGCTTGATTGGTCAATAAAAGCATTTGATTAAGAGGGGCAAGATGGAAATAAAACGGGCTAAATACTCCGGCTTTTGCTTCGGGGTGGATAAAGCGGTCAAAACAGCTTTTAATCTAAATTATGATGGTACTGTTTATACTATGGGTGAGCTTATTCATAACCAACAGGTTATTGATGAGCTTGAAATGAAGGGCATTAAAACCCTCGACAAGGTGGAAGCTTTAAAAGAAGGAGATTGTGTCATTATCCGCGCCCATGGTATAGGAAAGCGAGTCTATGATGAATTAAACAACCGTAAGGTTAAAATACTTGATGCAACCTGCCCTTATGTCAAACGTATCCATGAAATTGTTGAGGCTCAGGATCAGGCCGGCTACGGCATTGTAATTGTGGGTGATCCACAACATCCTGAAGTTATTGGAATAAACGGATGGTGTGGGGGAAAAGCTTTAATTATATCCCAAGAAAGTGAAGCCGAAAGCCTGCAGGAATCTGACCGAAAAGTAATTGTTGTAGCACAGACAACCTTTAAAGGAACAAAATATGAGAAGATTTGTGAAGTTCTAAAGAAAAAGTTTGCATTCGTATTAAAATTTGATACAATATGTAATGCGACTGTGCAGAGACAATCCGAGGCCGCAGAGCTATCGCGAAATGTTGATGTAATGATCGTTGTAGGGGGAAGGAATAGTTCAAACACGCAGAAATTGTATGAAATCTGCAAGGAAAACTGTTCTGAAACACATCTTGTAGAAAGTGCGGATGAGTTACCTCTTTTCGATAAAAACAAGAGAACAGTGGGGATTACCGCGGGGGCGTCAACACCAGAGTCGGTAATCAAGGAGGTTATTTTTCACATGGAAGACATGATGAATGGGCACGAAGGCGAAATTGATTTCAGCAAAGCCCTGGAGATGACTTTTACCGAGCTTAGGACCAACGAAGTCATTAAAGGAAAAATTATCGGATACAACAACAATGACGTATTCGTAGATTTGGGCTATAAGGCCGATGGTCTTATCCCAATGGAAGAATTCCTTGATGATCCTGATTTCGATCCGGAGAAGGACTTAAAGACGGGTAAAGAAATTGAAGCTCTCATCGTAAAAATTAATGACGGTGAAGGCAATGTCTCTCTTTCAAAGAAAAAGGTTGATTCTGCTCGAGGCTATGAAATAGCTGAAGAAGCATTTAAGAGCAATACACCTATTGAAGCGGTTATAAAGGAAATCGTCAAAGGCGGTGCAGTTGCTGATTTTAAAAGCGTTCGCATTTTCATCCCGGCCTCCCAGCTCAGTGACAGATTTATTAAGGATCTGACACCTTTCCAGGGTAAGAAGGTAAGATTGCTTCTTACTGAAATGGCTAATAAGAGACGTGTTGTAGGTTCATGCCGTATACTTCTTGAAGAGGAAAAGAACAAGAAGTCTGAAGGCTTCTGGAATGAAGTTGAAAATGGCAAGGAATATACAGGTACCGTTAAGAGCCTCACTAAATTTGGTGTGTTTGTTGATCTTGGCGGTGTTGACGGCCTTATCCATGTTTCAGAGCTTTCCTGGAAGAAGATTGATGATCCGTCCAAGGTTCTTAATGTGGGCGATACTGTTACAGTACGTGTTATTAATTTTGACAGAGAAAAGAAGAAGATCTCTTTAGGCTACAGAAAAGCTGAGGATAATCCCTGGTTCAATGTTGAAAACAAATACAAGGCCGGCGATGTTGTAACCGGTACTATTCTTCGTATGGTTCCTTTTGGTGTTTTTGTTGAGCTTGAAGAAGGTGTGGAAGGTTTGGTCCATATCTCCCAGATCTCCAATGCACGTATTGGCAGACCCGATGAGGTGCTTACTGTAGGACAGCAGGTAGAGATGAAGATTATGGATATCAATACCGAGCTTAAGAAGATCAGTCTTTCCATTAAGGAAGTTAACCCCATAGATCCTGTTCGTGAGGGTGAACCCATAGGTGAAGGCGATGAGGATGTTCCTTCTGAGCATAATGAGGATATGCCCAATACCATCGGCGATATTCTCAATGATAAGAAATAATAGTGTAAAGCTAAAAACAGCTATAAATGTATTTTTAAGGCAAGACCGGTCTTTCCGGTCTTGCTGTTGTGTATTTACGATTAATGTTTTTTAGGGATGATCGAAATTTAACTTCCGATAAATTTTTTCGATTGCTCCTTTACTATGGGGGCTTTGATGGACAGGTTTTATGATTATGAGCTCTTTAAAGCAAAATTTTATAGTCTATCCTATATTGACTTGAACCTTTATAAAGAAAAGCAAATGAAGCGGCGCATAACGTCGTTGGTTGAGAAGTACGGATTTTCTACATATATCGCTTTTCTTGAGGAAATCAAGGTTAATAAAGAGCTCTACAATATATTTATTAATTATCTCACAATCAATGTTTCAGAGTTTTACCGGAACCCCAATCAATGGGAATTGTTTGAGAAAAGAATAATCCCGGAAATTGCAAAGGTAAAGAACTTACCCGAGGTTAAGATATGGAGCTCTGCGTGCTCAACGGGTGATGAGCCTTACACGGTGGTTATGATTCTCAATAAATTTCTTCCGCTGGAGAAAATCAGTATTCTGGCTACCGATATAGACAATAATGCAATGCAGAAGGCTAAGATGGGGCTATACTCTTCCCGAAGTCTTAAAGAGCTGCCTAAAGAGTTTCTGGACAAGCATTTTATTAAAGTCAACGAGGATCTATACCAGCTTTCCGAGAAGGTCAGAAGATGCGTTCAGTTCAAGCAGCTTAATCTTTTACGTGATCCCTATCCCAAGGGGATGGATATTATTCTTTGCCGAAATGTCCTGATCTACTTTACTGAGGAAGCAAAAGATTATATTTTTGCCGAATTCAGCAAATCCTTGATTAAGAACGGCGTGCTTTTTATTGGTAGTACGGAGCAGATCATGAATTATCAGAAATTTGATATCAGGCCTATTGAAACATTTTTTTACCAAAAAATCGAAAGGTGAGGGGTATTTGTGGTTAAATTAGAAGAGATGTCAAAGGAAGAGATCATTGAGGTAGTCAGAATAAAGGATGAACTCTTAAGAGAGCTCCGGGAGGAAATCGAAGCGTACAGAGTTTTAGTTGAGGAACTCCAGGCCAAGCTTGGCGTTAAGGAATATCCTTACACAGGAAATGGGGATTAATTGTGTTTGCCTATTTAAAAGGAATACTGGAAAGAAAAACGGCTGACAGCATTATTTTGGATGTTCATGGCGTGGGCTATAAGGTTTTTACCACTACCACGGCGCTATGCAGCTGCCAGGCGCTGGGAAGTGAGATAAAGGTGCATACCCATTTTTATGTCCGGGAGGACATCCAAGCCCTTTATGGCTTCTTAAGTGAAGAAGAGCTTAAAATGTTTGAGCAGCTTCTTTCGGTGTCGGGAGTCGGACCTAAGGCCGCTCTGTCGCTGGTATCCAATATTGCACCGTCACAATTTGGTTTAGCCGTTTTAACCGATGACGCCGATAAGTTTACCAAAGCACCGGGTATTGGCAAGAAAACGGCTCAGAGAATTATTCTTGAGCTCAAGGATAAGCTGAAAAAAGAGCAGGTTAATAGTCCTGAATTAAGATGTGATATGCCCGATCAATCATCCTTTAAGGATAATCGGATTGCCGAAGCCATCAGTGCGCTGGTCATGCTGGGATACTCATCTCAGGAGGCCAGTCGTGCGGTTTCTTGTTCCTTTGCGGAGGAAAAGTCGGTTGAGCAGATTATTAAGGATGCATTAAAACAAATGTTTCGTTAAGTATTTTTTAAAGTGAGGTGGTTCCGTGGAAGAAGAAAGACTGACCAGTCGTGAGTTTAAACGCGATGATCTGGACGAATCAGGCTTACGGCCACGTACCATTACAGAATATATTGGCCAGTCCAAGGTTAAGGAGAACCTGCAGGTATTTATAAAAGCCACAAAACAGCGGGGAGAGGCTTTAGACCATGTGCTGCTTTATGGACCGCCCGGTCTTGGTAAAACAACTCTGGCCGGTGTCATAGCCAGTGAACTGGGTGTCAATATCAAAATCACATCCGGCCCGGCTATAGAGCGGGCCGGTGATTTAGCTGCCATATTGACGAACCTTGGTGAATCCGATGTGCTTTTCATTGATGAAATACATCGTCTTAACCGGAGTGTGGAGGAAATTCTGTATCCCGCCATGGAGGACTATGCCCTTGATATTATTATCGGGAAAGGCCCCAGCGCACGCTCAATAAGATTGGATTTGCCCAAATTTACCCTTGTGGGGGCAACAACTCGTGCCGGCCTTCTAACCGCTCCTCTGAGAGATCGTTTTGGAATTATTAATCGTTTGGAGCTTTATTCCCATGATGAGCTTAAAACGATTGTCAGACGTTCTGCTAATATTCTGGGTATAGTCATTGACGAGGATGCTGCAGAAGAAGTCGCCAAGCGTTCCAGAGGAACGCCGCGAATAGCCAATAGACTTTTAAAAAGGCTTCGTGACTTTGCACAGATAAAATCCGACGGTAAAATTGACATTGAGGTGGCTCGTTTTGGGCTGAAAGCTTTAGATATTGATGAACTGGGGCTTGACAATACCGACAGGAATGTTTTGGAATCCATTATCCTAAAGTTTGACGGTGGGCCTGTGGGGCTTGATACTCTGGCGGCTTCCACTGGGGAAGAATCCAATACCATTGAGGATGTCTATGAGCCCTATCTCATCCAACTGGGATTTATTCAGAAAACGCCAAGGGGGAGAAAAGCCACCCGGCTTGCCTATCAACACCTGGGTATACCCTATATGAACCAGGATAATGAACAATTAGCCTTGGCGGACAGTGACGAGTCGTAGCTGGATCATATACTGAAATAATACCTTGTATAGACAGGAGAAAAAGGAGGTAGAAGCCATGGCCTGTAAGGTTGGTTTTATTGGTGCAGGAAATATGGGAGGTGCTCTTATAAGGAGCATCGTAAACAGAGATAAAGAAGGACAATATCCGGTAGGAGCCTATGATGTCAATATAAGTTTATTAAGCGGGCTGGCCGCAGAGTATGGTATCACTGCGAAAACAAACGTTAACGACTTGGTTGATGAAAGTGACATTATTATTCTTGCGGTAAAGCCACAATACAGTGAGAGTGTCCTTAAAGAAATAAAACAAGCGATTACTCCCAATAAGGTATTGGTATCCATAATTGTGGGACTTCCGATTTCATATTATAAGGATATTTTGGGCCCTGAGGTTAAGGTAGTCAGAACCATGCCCAACACCCCTGCTATGGTGGGAGAAGGCATGACCTTAATTAGCTTTGATGAGTTGATTAGTCCTGATGAAAAACAAAGGGTCATAGAGCTTTTAAACTTTTCGGGCATTGTAGAGGAGTTGGAGGAGCGTCTGATGAATGAAGTGACGGCTCTTACCGGCAGCAGCCCTGCCTATGTTTTTCTCTTTATTGAAGCTATGGCCGATGCTGCAGTCCAATCAGGCATACCCAGAAAACTGGCCTATCGCCTGGCTTCCCAGGCTGTATTGGGCTCGGCGAAAATGGTAATGGAAACCGGAAAGCATCCCGCAGAGCTGAAAGACATGGTATGCTCACCCGCAGGCACGACAATTGAAGCAGTGGCTGCACTGGAACGGGAAGGTTTCAGAAACGCAGTCATTACAGCCATGGGAGAATGCACTAAAAAAGCAAGAGAGATTGGGCGTAAAAGATAAGCGAAGTAATGCAATTGAGCATCACAGGAGGACTAAAATGAATTATTATGAAAAGACCATCAGTACACAACCCATATATGAGGGTTCAATTATAAATGTTGAGAGGCTTACTGTTGAGCTGCCAAATGGTCGCCTGGCTCCCCGGGATATTGTCCGAAATCCCGGTGCTTCTGTTGTCGTTCCTATTACAGATGACGGAGAGATTATTCTGGTCGAGCAATATAGAAAGCCCAATGACAAAGTCTTTATCGAACTTCCTGCGGGAAAACTCGACAAGGGCGAGGCCCCCGAGCTCTGTGCTGCAAGAGAACTCAAAGAGGAGACAGGTTATTCGGCCCATACGCTTACGAAGATACTGACGCTTCACCCTGCACCGGCCTTTGCAGACGAGATTCTTCATGTTTATCTGGCAACAGGCTTGAAGTTCGGAGAATCCAATCCCGATGAAGACGAATTTATATCAGCAAAACCTTATGACTTGAACAGGGTTTTGGAGATGATTGAAGAAGGCGCCATCACAGATGCAAAAACAGTAGCCGGCGTTCTTCTGGCGGCAAGAATTTTAGGTAAATAGACTTTCTGGAGGTTTTCGGAGGTACAAAGATGAACCATGTTGTGAATGGATGTATGTCCTACCTAAGGGAGAATCAGAGTCTTTCTCCCAATACCATGGCTTCCTATGAACGGGATATAAGGCAATATACCGCCTATCTTGTCAACCATGGTATTCTTGACATTCGTCAGGCAGGTAAGGAGGTTCTTCAGGGCTACATTTCATCCCTCATAAACTTCGGTAAATCGCCTTCAACTATCTCACGATGTGTTGCCTCATTAAGGATTTTTTATCGTTTTTTAATCAGAAACGGATATATTGAGGGTAACCCAATTGTTGGAATTGAAGCACCCAAGCTATCAAGGAAGCCCCCGAAGATACTTTCAGTGCAAGAGGTTCAGAAGCTTATGGAAGTTCCCGGAACCCAGGGCGTTAAGAATATTCGGGACAAAGCCATCATTGGACTGCTCTACGAGACAGGCTTAAAGGTTAGTGAGCTCATCGCGCTTAATATCGACCATATTGATTTTGACAATGCCTGTCTTTATTGTAATAAAGGGCTCAAAAAAAGAAGTGTGCCCATAAGGCCTTTGTGCCTGGGGGATTTGGAAGACTATTTAAAGCGGTCCCGCCCTTATCTCTTAAAGGATTCCAAGGAGAAATCACTCTTTATAAACAGCAGTGGAAAGAGCATCTCACGCCAGGGTATTTGGAAAATCATCAAGAAATATACACGGATGGCTAATTTGGAAAATGGAGTAACACCTTATACGCTTCGGCATACCTTGGCCGCTGTTCCTCTTAGGACAGGGGATAACGCTGGCGGTCTTCAAAAGACGTTTCAGGAATAAGAAACGTCAAGCAGCGCTTAATTGCAAATGTAGGTTAGTAGTATGGAAGGAAATGTTCTATGGCATCGGAGAAAACAAGAATCGGCATTATTGGATTGGGATTGATTGGAGGATCCATTGCCCGTGCATTGAAAAGAAACGGGGACAAATATAGCATTACGGCTTGGGATCAGCATGAGGATTCTCTGCAAAAGGCTTTATCCGAAGGTGTTATAGATCACGGAGTTTCCCTGTTGGGAGAGGGCTTTAAGGATTCTGAGATCATCTTTTTATGTGTTCCGGTCTATTCTATGAAAGATATTCTTATACATCTTGTACCCGGCCTTCCGCACAATTGTATCCTGACCGATGTGGGAAGTACCAAGGGAGATGTTCTGAACATCATAACCGAGCTTGATCTTAACAGGCTGTTTATAGGAGGGCACCCTCTTGCAGGGTCCGAAAAATCAGGCTATTCAGCCTCAAAGGCCAATCTGTTTGAAAATGTCTATTACTGTCTGACACCGGTTGAAAACTCCGACCGCAATACGATGGAACGTTTAGAAACGCTGGTAAAGGATATGGGAGCCATTCCCATTGAAATAAGCCCTGAAGAACATGACAAGGTGACTGCCGCTATCAGTCATGTTCCTCATGTTGTAGCGGCCCTGCTTGTTAATCTGGTAGGAAAACTGGATAACTCCCAAAATACCATGAAAACTATTGCAGCAGGCGGATTTAAAGATATTACCCGAATCGCATCGTCATCTCCCGATCTCTGGACCGGCATATGCCTCTCCAACAAGGAAAAAGTCCTGGATACCCTTTCAGTTTTAAAAGATGGATTACAGCGCTTTGAAAATGACTTAAAGGTCGGTAATAAATCTGACATTCAAGCCTTCTTTCATTCTGCCCAATCACTCAGAAGCACTTTTTCCGAAAGGAAAAGTCTTATTCAAAAGACCTTTGACATCGTTGTAGATGTTGACGATAAACCCGGTATTATTGCTGTCATTGCATCCGCCCTGGCAAACGAGAACATTAATATTAAAAATATTGGTATTCTCAATAATAGGGAATCTGAAGAGGGGGCTCTGCAAATTCAGTTTGAGAATGAAGAATCTCGAAGGCGGGGGATGGAAACGCTCAGCCAGCTTGGGTATAAGAACCTGACCCGCTAGCGAAATCAAAGATTTCGAGCGGATACCCCAGAACCTTGTTACTTCGTTTTAATATGACGCACTGTTGTCAGATTATAGGGTGTAGAATAAAAGCTGTTAGCAGAAAGGGAAGGAATATGAATGAATATCGTATAGATTTAAGCGCATTGATCCCGCACGGTAATGCCAAAACGAAACTGGCGGACAAAGCGCTGGATATTTGGACGACGCACTCTATCACACCGATAGCTTTTAATTTATATGGTGACAGCTACAAGCGTCATTGTGTATCTCTTCCCGGAAAATATCAATTGCCTTTTCGCTTGGATATAACCGTTAAGCTTGACTTTCCCGCGCTCTTTCTGTTTATAGGGGGCGGACATATTTCGTTCGCTTCACCTTTGCAGGATAATCGCAGAATTGAAGATATTGTTAAACCTTCCGGCAAGCCGAATCAGGATCATGGTTCGTTTAATAACACTCTTCCATTAGGAGAGTTCGTGGATATTTCTGTAATCTATAATTTTGACGAAATGCAAATTCTCATTGGTGGTGAGGAACGGTTTTATTCACGCAGGCAGGCATATATGAAAGTAAAGAATCTCCACGAATTCAATACGGAGGGATTCTCAATAAGGCTGGCTGTATCAAAGCTGTCTGTTCTCAGAATAAAAAATATAATCGTGACGGAGTTTGATGACCGAGTTCCGTTGGTACGCGGTGCGTTTGAAGAAGTCAAGCCACAGCCTTCCGCCGGAGAACATCCAAAACATACATTTGAGAGCATAATATCAAACCTGGCACAGAATTTTCAGAATATGATAATTCAAATGGACAGCTTTCTGACAGCTTTACGACCATTAAAATTCAAACGCACACTGGACAAGAACGGTAATAAAATTACCTATGTTTCATCTGATTTTGGCATTTCATACGCAATAGATGTGTCCGGAGTTCAAGTATCGCATCATTTTGGATGGTATATTGTTTATAACGGTAAGCCGGAAACATGGCATCGCAAGGCTGACTACATGGAAGAAGCGCTTGGCGAAATCGCAAAATCCGACCTAAAGCTTTCTGAACGCATCTTTTATGCGCTGAATGACTGCATCGGCTGTTACGGTCCAGACTGCCTCGCTCAAACACCCTACGCATTTAACGGACAAAAGCGGTTGACCTGTCATGGACGTGTCATGCTTCGTATGTGTCATGATGATTTTCAAGACGTGCGCGGTTTTTTTCATCATTTAAATGCACTTTTAGAAAGCAAGACAGCCGGCGGAGAAAAGCCGGGAAAAATACAACTGATGAAAAAAAATAGCGTATAAGGGTGGCAAGTTAATAAAAAAGTGGTACAACGTATAAATGCTGCTGCCTCTACATAAAGTCTAGGGAGGTGAGCAGCATGATTTTTATCAGTGTTAAAAGAAAAACCCTAGGCTTTATTGTATTGGCTATTATCCTATGCCTTGTTGCAGTATCTATTTACAGTACTGTAAAAATCGCGCAAAACGAAAATAAATACCAATCGGTGCTCAATATGACACGTATGTTTGAAGATACGCATTTTATCGCCTATATTTCCGATGTAGAAGCCCAAAGAGAAAGTCAAGGTATTGAGGTATTCGATATCGGAAAGAGTGAGGTAATCTCAAAGGCACCTCTGACCGCTGATATACAAAACGAAGTATTCAATTATGTTAAAGCCATAGATAAACTTTATACCAAGGTAATGCCTTTTCCGGAGAAGGGTTATGTTATCCGCGTTCCCTTTGAACCGCCTATGAATGTCAAGGTAAAGCTTTTAAATGAATCTGGTATTAAAACATTGGATTCAGTATTCATTATTATAAGTGATAAGGAAGCCCCCATTTTGCTCGTCCTTGACAGCCAGCGCAGACCCTATTTTTACACCTTCAAGGCCAGTGTTCAGCCCTTGTTGGACTATGTAAAGCTAAAGCCACAGGCAAAGGCTTCGGAAGGAGAGAGTGCGAATGCACCAACAGATTCGGAGCAAGAGGCCGAAACGGAAACAGAGGATTAAGTGGAACACAGGTGCTTCCCTCAAAACGAATAAGGAAGGGGCTTGAACCCTAACGGTTCAAGCCCCTTTTCTGGCTGTTTGTATCTTTTAGATTTTTAAATATAGGTCTTCTTTTCTATTCTTCCATACGATGATACTCGTTTCTGTAGCGCTGGCCCTCTTCTAAAATTTGTGTATAAACGAGGTTGCCCTCTTCTGATTTACTGTACTCGACCTCTTCGTTATCTACATGTATATCCTTTATTTTACTGAGTGCCATTCTCCAAAGCTCACTACTGGAAGATGCATAGGCCGTACTCTTTTTTTGCTCATAAAAAAGGATTTTATTATCTGCCACTTTATATTTACCTTCGAATGCGGTAGCTGAATAGGAGTATCCTGACACAGTTCCTATAGCCTTGTCAAAGGTTCCGTCCTCCCTGAATTCCAGTATGATTGCAAGGCCTACATTGCCTACCGAATATGAATAAACCCATGTTCCTATCAGCCAGTCTTCCGATATATTTGAATTATTTCCAGAGGGTGCCGGAGTAGCAGGAGTGACCGGAGAAGGAGTAGGCGATGTAGGAGCAGTAGGGGTAGGAGCGGGGGTTGATGAAGGAGCGGGAGAAGACGAAGGGGCGGGAGCGGTGACCGGCCCGCCATCCTTAATTTCATCCGCCTTCTCAAAGGTGCGATTGCTGATTAACAGAGCCTGTGTACGGGTGGCGAAGTTTTTTGTAACCCCTGCGACATTGACTACCTTGGGCCCAAATATTCCCTTGTCGCCTAATATGATCCCGTACTTTGCCATGAAGTAAACGTCGGGCTTAAAATTGGGAAAAATATCTGCATCATCTGTAAACTTGGGTACATCCTTATTATCAAGTGAGTGCTTTGTATAGGTTTTATCACCATCCAGTGTCCACCCTTCCCAGTATATCTTCTTATATACTCTGGTCAGCATGGCGGCACACGCTTCCCTGCTTATAGGCGTATCAGGCTCGAATTTAACGTTAATTCCTTTACTGGTTCCCGCTACAATATCCAGCGCGAAGGCTTTGAGTACGTCGGAATCCTTTGTGTCGGTAAAGGTGTTGGCAGGGGCAGGGGAAGCTGTCTTCTTGGATATGCCCTCGTACAGCTTCAGAGCCACGGATGCAAATTCCGCACGGGTTATGGGCTTTGTAAGATCCTCACCCTTGAGCCTGTCGGGGAACAAGCCGTTTTCCACAGCCTTATTCAACTCACCCGCGGCCCATGAGGGGGCATCACTCCATGCAGGCATATTGTGAGAGATGACATTGGAAAAAGGGCTGTATATATCCACCGAGGTAGTGCTATTAACGTTGGCTTGCATATATACCCGAAGGTCAAGACTGTATCTGGTCTTGACTTCAAAAGCCGCAGCCTCGTAGCTGTCCTTGTAGTCCTCAAAATACTTTCTGACGTCAAATAGTATGGATTCGTTGGAAACCCACCAGTAATGGACTTGCTTGAATTCTTTGTCCCCTTTCTTTCTGAGCCATATTTCCGCACGTACACTGCCGCCTGTTGCAACATTCAATTCCCCGATATCCTGAGGGGGCTTTTCCAGCTTGACCGACATATGCGGTGTGCTGCCGAGCATGACGACTTCCGCTCCCTTGAGCGTTGGTGCGTTGTTAATCATTTTATCGGTGTCAAGCTTTACATTGGCTGAAAGAACGAATTCCTTGGACCAGGGGGAGAGTACAAAGGTTTTTCCGTAGTCAAAGGATTGGGCAAGCCGGGCTCTTAAGGTAATGCTGTTGCTTTTGAAATAGTCCCAGCCTGCGTTCTCAATAGCCTTGGCCAGGGCTTCATTGGAGAACAAATGCTTAATATAGGCGTATCCTTCGCCGGCATAGATCTGTTTTTCACCGGTTTGGCAGGGGATATAATACTTTCTATTATCGGGAACCGTCTTCGGAGAATCCCAGTCAGAGGTATACTGCCAGTTTCCGTCATTGATTTTAGCATCCACCTGATAATAGAGTGTAAGGGATTTTAAATCGGGATTATCCGGGTCATCCTGCACCCGCCGGGCCATATACTCCCGAAAATCATCGGGGGCGCTGATATAGACCTTAAAGTTGCTGTAATTAAACTTTGCCCCAAAATGGGCGGGGGCGCCGAGGGCCGTTGGGGGTGCCACCTCCGCAATAGCGGAAAGGGGTGTTGTACAGATTAATAGTGCCAGGGTTAAAAACACAGCAAGGTATTTAAAACCTGTTGCTGTATTTCTTGATTTGATGTTCTTCATTGACATGGAATTCTTCTCCTTTCAATCAATAGGTCAAGGCTTGTTGTGTGTTACTTGTAATACGCTATAAATTTTACAATGCGGTCATCAAAAAAACATAAAATGGGAATGATACCAAACAGAAGCCCAAACCCCTTAAATATCAATATAAAGAACCATTTTATATTTAATTATTTCATGGTAAAATAAAGTAAAATATTTTAATGCTTTGGCTATCATGAAGATGTAATTAAATGTACTTGAGAGGTTGAGGGTATGAACAGCATTTCTGTTTTAAAGAGCAAGCTCATAATACCGGAGCTGTCAAGAAGCATTTTGTTGACAGATCGAGTTAATAAGCTTCATGAAAATATGGCTTCCTGTAGGGCTGTTACCATATGCGCACCTGCCGGATACGGGAAAACAACTCTTGCGGTTTCCTATTTTAACCATCAAGCTACTAAGCCTTCAAGGGTATGCTGGTATCGTCTTGATCCGGAGGATAAAAATCTGTCGGTGTTCATGGCTCACCTTCAGGAATCATTATTCCCTTCGGAAACCCCTGAATTTACCGATTCCAAGAAAGCTCTTGAGAACCTTACAGATATGCAATCACAGCCGCATCAAATCATTTCGGCCATCTGCCGTGAAATATGGGGGCATCACAGTAAGGATGTTCATACCCAGACAACTATTGTGCTGGATGATTTTCAAAATGTGGCTCAAGTACAGGATATATGTGATATGTTAAGGTATATGATTGATAACCTTCCACCATCCTGTGCGATTTTTATACTATCTCGTTCTAGTCTTGATGTTTTTACCGAAAAACAAAAGCTTGAAAAAAAAATTTTAGAAATTGAGACTGATGATTTGGCGTTTAAAAATGCTGAAATAGAGGATTTAATGCTCAGCCTTGGTCAAACCACGACCGACAGCAAATTGACGGACATTATTGAAAAGAGCACTGAAGGCTGGATAGCCGGTATTATTATTTTGTACCAGGCTGTGAAAAGCAAAGGTTCTGATTCTGCTTCAATTGAAGCTGGTAAGCTGGGGCGTGAAGATGCCCTGTTCCGATATATGTCCTTGGAAGTACTCAAGTCCGTGGATGGCGATACACAGGATGCTCTTGCTAGACTTGCGCTACTTCAGGAATTCTCTGAGGCTGAGGCATCGCAGATACTTGATATTGATGATATTAAATCATTGATGGGGCAGTGCATGGGGTTTGGGATGTTCGTCCAGAGGATTCCCGGAGATGAGGTTGTATACCGTTTTCATTCGCTGTTCCGTGAATTCCTTCACTATATATTAAAAGACCGTTATACTGGCGAACAGATTGCAGGACTTCACCTGAAAGCCGCAGAATATTACATGAGGCATGCGACCTATGGCCGAGCTGCGGAGCACCTGACGAAATGCGGTAATTCTGCATCGGCCATGGATATGGTGACAAAAGAGGGCTTTAATAAGTTCATGATTGGAGAGACCGGGCAATTGAAAAGATGGCTGGATTTGCTTCCGGAGGATATGATCAGGGACAATCCGGTTCTCTTATTATTTAAAGCGCAACTGATGCCTAACAGCAAGCAGCCGGAAATGATAGACACTCTGAAAAGAGTTTTACAGCTTTCACTTAAGGACAATAATCTTGTAATCTATTATGATGCGGCAAGTGTCCTTATCTATATTTACATGTGCAGCAACAATATGAAAGGGCTGCTCGAAATGACAGCAGGTATTCCTAAAAAGCTGCATGATGTTTCACCGGAGTTCAGAAACACATTGGCCATACTTGATATGGTGCGGTTTATCGGGGAAGAGCGGTATTCCGCGGCGGAAGAACAAAGCGAAAGTATTCAGTACGACCAGCTTCTTGAAGACAGTCAATGGCTTTATTTAATCCTTTCCTGCATCATCTATTACTGCTTGGGTAAGCTTGATAATGGAGAGCGCTGCATGAGAACTGCGTTAATGCTTAATAGCTTCAAAAATATTGAGCCCTCCAGAGGGTTTATCCTGCTGTTTCTTTCTATCGTTTTGACTCTGAAGAACGAAAAGGAGAATCTGCCGTCATACATAGCTGAAATAATTGCCATCGGTGAAAAATACGATTATGAATATCTATCAGCCCACGGGAGGCGTCTGGCCGCCTTTGAACAATACCTGTCCCATGAAGCGGAGGCATCTTTAGAGGTGCTTAAACAGGCCGGTTTTCTTTTCCACCGTATAAATAATAAGGCTATGGCTGCAGCATGCAGGTTGCTCCGCTGTCTTTGGTCCATACAACACAACCGTTCTGCTCCGGACCTTGACAATGCCCGTAAGGATTTGGCGTTAATCCGGAAGATGTGCCCCGGCATGATGGTCTATGAAATTTCACTGTCCATACTCGGAGCTATTGCAAGGGAATCAGGAGATTTTTATCTTTCAGAACGCTGCCTGATTTCATCCATAAAGGCTGCAAAAACAAAAAAGGGATATCAGGTACTCTGCGGCTCTTTATTCCACATTGCCAGACTATATTATACCAGTGGTGATACTGAAAAGGGACACCGCTATCTGAAGCAGGCCATGGAGCTGGCAGCAAGCAATAGATATTTCATGTTGTGGGATATCCATATGCCCACTATTGTTGAGATGGTACTCCGAAGTATACGGTACGGCTATTATACCGGCTATGCCGAAGAGCTGCTGAGCAAATTTTATAGCAGCAAAACTGTAAAGTATTTGAGCGAAAAGATTAACTCCATGGATGAAAGCAGAATAACTGCTTATATCAATGGTTTTGTCTCCGAGTACAAAGAGGATGAGGCAGACAAGCTTTATTTAGTAAAAGCATCACTGTTTGGAAAATCAGAAATTACGGTAAACGGTATAAAAATTCCCGAAACAGAATGGACAACCAAAAAGGTCAAGGGTTTTCTTGAATATCTTTTGCTGGGCAGCGGCAATACCATATCAAAAGAACTTCTGGCAGAGATTTTCTGGCCCGATTCTGACAGCAAATCCGGAATTGCTTCACAGCGGACGGCGCTTTATCATCTTAGAAAAATACTTTCTCAATATAACACAGAAGTTATGGGAAGCAATGCCTTTATCTATGAAACCCCGGAAGGGCTGCAAATAAGAAAGAATGATGCTTTAGAGCTTGATGTACATGAATTTTTGCGCCTCTACAGTGAATTGTCCCAGCATGCAAGCACCACTTCTCAATCAGGACATAGGCAAGCAGAGATTCTGGAAAGAATGCTATCCCTTTATAAAGGGGACCTGATGGAAGGCAATGATTACGGAGACCTGGTATATCATGAAAGAGAAAGACTAAAATCCATCTTTATGGAAGCATGTCAGCGCTTAAGTGAAATCTATATAAAGCGTGGAGAATTGCAAAAAGCCGATGAGATTCTGAGACGTGCTTTAGTAACAGATCCATATAATGAAAATGTATGCCTTGAGCTTCTTAAGCTCTACATGTCGCAGGGGAGAAGAAGCAAAGCCGTCAAGCTTTACTACAGTGTTAAAAAGTACTTGGAGGAAGAGCTTGGTATAAAGGTTGACAAGAGATTGACTGAGGCAATTCAGAGTCCCGGACTTCAAAAGTAAGGAAATTGTTTCCATCAATCCGGTTTTGAAAAGGAGCGCACCGCTTCCATATCTGGCTTGTGCGAAGCGACTTGCGCCACTACTTCATCCGCTTTTTGATGCAAATTCTAAAACGGCTGGAAATATCCCTTGGTATACTCATTTATCACTGCCAAACAGGGTATCGTATGTAGAAAGGGCAACTATCTTACCGCTGTCCTCCCATATTCCTATTTGAGGCAGAAGGCTTTTATCAAGATAGCTATGAGTAATCATCCAAACAATGGTTCAGGGTTATTTTCTAAATGTTACTGACATAATCACTCCTCACTTTCCTGCTTTCAGTATTGCATTACTACCATGCGCCTGAATATTTTCATTGAGAACTTCCACTGTATAGAATTCTGCCTCCAACAACAATTGCTTTTACATGTAGGTGATGCTCCCATAAAAATACTCCCTTCTGGCTTCTATCACCAATCCTTATCACAAAAGAGTATTTCCTTACTTGTCATACATAAATGACGATGGAATTCTTTGTGCATCACGAATTATATGAAAACTTAGCCCCAGCTCATCTCCAGCAATCGTGATATCATCTCAATTCGACTACTATGACTTTGTATTTATATTAGATACAAAAAAAGCCTCATATGTGCATTGCCGCCGTACATATCTCTAATATCTGATAAAATAATTACATTTATATAATATTGTTGAGCGGAAATTGATATTGCTTATGAAATATAAGAATGGCCAACGGATTATAATAGTTAGCGCGTTTGGTAGAGCGTGCTTTACGGAGAATATGAGGAATCATACGCTAAATCATACAGGTATTTTTGAAATCTGATAATTTCAGGGATATGTCCGTCAAGTATCTCCGCGGTCCAGTCACCATTATCATAGGATAACTCAATATTGGAGGAATAATTATGAGAAACTATAAAGGCTTGAGGCTACCAAGGTTGATCAGCGTCGTGCTGATACTCATGCTGGTCGCGAGCATGCTTCCGTTGTCTGCTTGGGCAGAGGATTATCCGGAGGGATATGAATCTGAACAGCAGGTCGACAGTGAGCTTAGCACCGAGCCGGTCGATCAAGCAGTTATCACAGCGGGGGATGAGCCCTTGGATATCACAATCGCGGCTGAAGATGTCGTTGTTCGGCTTGGAGACGATAGTTTCAGCCTGTTGGACGGTGTGACCGCCGAGGATGAGCATGGCGGCTCTGTTCTGGTGACCGTCCAGGATGATGGTGGCTTCAACGTGAACCGGGAAGGTACATACACGGTGGAATACGTGGCCGGAAACCCGGAAACAGGGGATGTCTTTACAGCAGACAGATTGGTCAGGGTATTTGCTTTCGATCCGCAGCCGTCTACGAAAGACGAGGTGAGTACAGAGATTGACGCTTATGAGGCAGCATTGTCCGAGGGTGGGTTCCGGACCGACTTAGAGGTTCAAAAATCCCGTTGGCAATATGAGGTAGCGGCGGAGCTTATGCCTGCTGGCTGGCGTTGCGATTTTCTTGTGGACGAAACTTATAGTGTGACTTACTGGACCTTCTTCCCTGCTCCGGTTGTGAAGAGCGATGTCACTGTCTCGAATGTTGTCCAATTGCAAGCTGCGATAAACGCTGCCGCCGGTGTGCCGACCACCATTGTCATTGGAGAAGATTTTAGCTTTGGCGAGGCAACTGTCAAAATTCCAGAAGGCGCAGTTATTACCATCGATGGCGCAGGTCACACTCTAACAAAATTAGGTCTTGAAAAAAATTCTCAACACCATTTTCAGGTAGAAGGCGAGCTGACCCTTATAAATGTAACGGTGACCGCCAATGGAGGTTACGGCGGCGTAAGTGTGGGCAAGAAAAACAGCTCCGTTTCCATCAGAGGCACCTTAATCATGGAAAACAAAGCGATTATCACAGGCAACAAAGCTACTCAAGGCAACATTAACGGCGGTGGTGTTCTTGTTACCTACGGTGATGTTATCATGAACGGTGGAGAAATCAGCAATAACATTGCTTATGCTAAGGGCGGCGGCATCATGGTGACCAATGGTACCTTTATCATGAACGGTGGTAAGATCATTAACAATTACGCATATCAACAGGGTGGAGGTGTGTATACACAAGGTGCATTTACTATGGGTGGCGATAGCGTAATCAGCGGCAACATATCCGCTTATACACGTGAAAACCAATCCGGCGCGGGCGGAGGCGTGTATATGCACGGCAACGGCAGCACAGTAAAATTTATAATGAATGGTGGGAAAATTACCAATAATATTTCTAATTCCAACTATGATGGCCACGGCGGCGGAGTATTTTTAATATACGGCGGCTGTCTCGAAATGACCGGCGGCGAAATCAGCGGCAATATAGCGAAAAAATTCGGCGGTGGTGTGTATATGGAGGACATCACACCCAACCGCACGTTCTTAAAAATGACTGGCGGCAAAATCAGAGACAATACAGCTGGATCAGACGGCGGCGGCGTGTATACGAGCGGCTCCGTAACGTTGACCGTCTCGGACGGAAGTTCTTTTTTTAATAACAAAGCATCGAATGGCAATGGCGGCGGTATCTATGCGGGAAATTGGAGCAACGTGACTACCGCCAGTGACACCGTATTCAGCGGCAACAGTGCCAAGGCAGCATATGACTACGGAGTTGCCAAGAAAGGAACCGCTGGCAGTTATCCCGCTATCGACTGGAAGACCGTCAGCATCGCCGGTACCCACGCACTGAACAACTATGATATTAACTGGACCAGTGGAAGCGTGCTGTCTCTATATACTGTCACTTATGACGGCAACGGCAATACGGGCGGCACCGTCCCGTTTAACCCGGCCTCATATGCGAGCGGGCGTTCCGTAACAGTACTTGGCAACACGGGCAATCTGACAAATCCGGGCAATACTTTCGCGGGATGGATAATGGGCCAGGACGGCAGCGGCACGGTATACAACGCAGGAGATACATTTACCATGGGTGCTGCGAATGTCACCCTTTACGCCAAGTGGAATGCCATCATATACACGGTGACTTTTCATACTAACGGCGGAAGCGTAATTGAGAACCAGATGGTTCCATACGGAGGGCAAGTCGCGAAACCTATCAATCCCCTGAAAGAAGGCTACACCTTTGACGGCTGGTATGAGGACAGCCACCTCACGATGGAGGCCAATTTCCCGCTGACCTACATTACGTCGGATAAAGAATACTGGGCAAGGTGGATTCCGAACAGCCATACGGTCAGCTTCAGTCTCAATTACAACGGCAGTCCTCAATACAATGAACAGCGAAGCGTTACATATCCCGAAAGCAGTATTCGCGATCTGCCCACGAATCCGACTCGCGAAGGCTATGATTTTCTCGGTTGGGCGGATAGCGGTGACGCTGAGGTTCCAGACTACGCTGCCGGAGACGTGATAAGCGGCGTTACCTCGAGCAAATGGGTTTACGCCATATGGCGGGAAAGAGCTTATACTTTAATCTTCGATCTTAATTATCCGGGCGCTCCGGCGGCAGATCCCCAGACGATCACGGTGGTTTACGGCGAGGTAGTGGGCGCCATGCAGCGTCCGGCCCAAGGAATTTTTACGTTCAACGGATGGAATACCGAGGCCGACGGCAACGGAATCACAATTAGTGAGGATTATATCTGGAATTTCACCGAAAACAAAACCGTTTACGCGCAGTGGAGCGGATTTTCGCTTGAGGCGGCGGATCTGATCCTTCTCGACGTCAACGACAAGTATCCGGTCAGCAAAGACAACTCGATATCAAAAGAGGAGTTTTTGGAGCTCGTCAGAAACAACGCGGCAACACCTCCGATGGTCCTTAAACCTGGTAACATTGACGCCGGAGTCGATTTCAGTCTTCCAACCACGACTATTACAACCGATTTTGACTGGAGTCTTGTGGATTTTGATCACATTACTCCTCTAGACTTATCGGATCCGAACTCAACAGGATACAGCGTAAAGGTGAAGGCGGCCTGGCCCGGCGGCGATGCGGAGGTGACGGTCTATGTTAAGATTGTTGACAGGGTAAAACCGGTAATAACAGTAACGTCGTCTCCTATTGTCTGTCGCACTAACGATACGATACCCGCTTCCATTGAGGCTTTTCTCGCAGCGAACGAAATTACGGCTGTCGACAACTATGAAGGCAAGATAGCGTTGACGGATGCCAATGTGTTGATTGACTACCCGCTGGATTGCGGCAGCTTTAACGAAATCAACTGGAGAACGGTCGGAGATTACGGCTTTAACATTAAATTCGTCAATGATTCGAGTGGTAATGTGGCCGACCCAAACTCCTTCATTCTAACAATACGCCCGCAGGATTCCGACCCAAGCCCTGGAGGCAACACCGATAACAACACAGGTGGCGACAAGGAGATCAATATTGACGGCGACAAGGAGACCAATATTGACGGCGGCAAGGAGACCAATATTGACAGCGGCAAGGAAATCCCAACGGTGCCAAACCTTCCGGGCGGCTCGACCGTGGTTCCCAGTGATGATAACGGATATCTCGTTATCGGGGATGACGGCATCCCTTTGGGCCAGATTGTTCAGAACGATGACGGGGAATGGATATTTGTTCCCGACGAATCGACACCACTGGGTAGCCTACCCTCCACCGGAGGACTTTCACCGATGATATTCCTTTCTATTGGGGCCATAATGATACTTGCAGGAATATACATAAAAAGAAGATCTGTATAAGTTTCGGCGCTTCATAGAAAGCCCTGAGTTTGGTACTGTTAAGTGGTTTCATGGTGCATATTATCTATTGTGTAAGGGAAAAGAAAAAGCCTCAGCTGAGATGAGGCTTAGTTTTCTTGCGTACAACATGATAAGAGCAATAAATATGGTAGGAATTAATGGATTATTGGCAAAAAGGTTGACAAAAGATTGACTGAGGCAATCCAGAGTCCTGGACTTCAAAAGTAGTGAACCAGCGATTAACCGATTCTCGCGCTTGCCACAAGATTATCCTTGCCCATGCCGGCTTCCGATTTCTGCGGCAAATTCCAGAAACGGCTTGAAATATCGGTTGAAGTAGTCATTCTTGTTACCCCCATGTATTGCGAAAGCTGATTTCATCAACACTTTTCTTTTCCTTTGGTGTTATAACGCCCTTGGGATAGCCAATCGACAACAGGAAAAGACATATCATTTGCTCTGGCAATTTAAGTATTTGACTTGCTTTCTCAGTATCCAGATAACCAACAAAACAAGCAGATAATCCATGTGACACAGCAGTCAAAAACATATGCTCAGCTGGAATCAACGGCGAGGCGTTGGCAAACAGGGATTTTACGCATCTGCGATTTGGGTACTCATTGAGATAGCTTATGAGATCTTCGCCAAATCGCAGCTTATTGACAACCAACCCGAAATCATCATCTGGCAAGCCAAGTAAGTCCCAGCTGATGTCAGCACAACAGGCGATGACCACCGGCGCATCCGCAATCCACATCTGCTCACCTGCCGATTTTGCAAGCTGATTTTTTATTTCTAAGTCTTTTATAATACCAAAACAGTGAGTTTGCCCATTTCCGCCAGAGGGTGCTAATCGGGCTGATTCCAGCATTTCGATAATAATGCGTTCGGGTATTTCTTTATCTTGAAATTCTCGAATGGATACGCGGTTTTTTATAGCATCAAAAAGCTCCATAATGTACCTCCGTTACTTTGATTTTTGTTCCCACCATGTTGAGGTAGCATAAGGTCGAAAACCAATGTTGTAATAGAATTGCTGAGATGAGCCGACGAACACCCGCTTTGCGCCGAGCTTACCGCAACGGCGGATAGCTTCCAGCACAGCTACCCGGCCAAGCCCCATTTTGCGATAGGCCGGGTCTGTGGCGACAGGCTCAACAAGTGCGCTGCCAGACGTGATATCTTGCCACATACCGCAGTAAGACACAAAATCTCCGTTGGGCGCGACGACGGCGATTTTCAAATCAAGGTTGACATTGGGACGCTTGAATCCGATTTCCCATTCCGGCAATTCCTCTTCTTTGAATACAAAAGGTCCTTCGCCGTTTTGTTCGTGGTTAAATCCTTTCCACAGCACTTGTCCATACTTATAGAGGTCGTAGGTGTCTGCCATACTGGTGATCGTGAAATCGTCTGGCAGCGTGTAACGGATTTTATCATTGTCAATCAGATAGATCGCGTCGCACTCCTTGTCCTGTGTGGGAAAGAAGCCATTGAGTGCGGCGATGTTCTGCATTTCCATATCGCCGTCCAGAATCAGCACGCAGAATTTACCATCCTCCGTGAACGCGTCCTTGGCGTACAAGAGCATCTCTTTTCCTAAATTCCGGTACCCTTCAAGCATTAACAAGTAGGCGTTCCCGAGGCTGCAATCATAAGTAGCCACTGCTACAACATCGCCATTTTCTTCCCAAAGCCCGATTTTTGGCAAGCTGCTTTTATTAAGATAGCTGTGTGTTATCATCCAGTCCCAGCGTCCAAAATGATAATTATGACTATCCAGCTTAATCAGGAATTTTCTGAGTTTGTAATAATCTTCGCTAAATATCAGCTCAGGGTTGTAGTTTCTTAATGTGATTGACATATCATTTTCCTCACTTTCTCGCCATTAAAATGGCGCCGCTGCCTCGTGGTTTAATATCCTCGTCAAGAACTTCGACCGTTTGAAATCCTGCCTCCAGCAGTAACTGCCTTTGCGTGTTTACCGTGAAAGGAATATCAATATGATACTCTCCGGCCTTTGCTTTGGCATGTAGTCGTGATGTAATCATCTCATAGCGACGTCTATATTGTTCGGCATGAGTTTTATCCACGATAAAATCACTCTCAATATAGCATCCATTGGTTTTAAGTGTCCTCTTAATTAGGCGATAAACAGCTACTTTTTCTTCTGGCCAAAGATGGTGCATGGTGGCGCTGGATACAACCAGATCAAAAGCATTAGCGGGATACTCCCAATCCAGATAGGATGCTTCAATTACCGTAATTTTGGCGTGGTTTCCCGAATGGTTTTTGAGCAGCATCTCAAGCATCCCGCGAGACAAATCCAAACAGGTGATGTGTGCGTTAGGCGCTTGTGCCCATATGTAGTCAAGTTCTATACCAGTTCCGCATCCTACATCAAGGATTTTAAGTGTATCATCCATCTTGGGGATAAAGCTGCCCAGCTTTTGATAATCCCTTTCACCACCGTCGGAAAGTATATGCTCATTGTATCCTTCCACCCGCTTATCAAAGAACCGGCCCATCTGTTCAGGCGTGTATAAAGATGCGACATCCCACTCCGGGCCCGGCAAATAATCGGTATGATAGAGCCTGAAATAATCAAACGAGCAGTCCTTGCCGTCATAGGGCAGGGTTCTTGTATCACAGTAGATAAATCCCAGCTTTTCAATTACACGACGGGACGCCTTGTTTTCCAATTTGACAATAGCCGATAGCATATCCTGCTCCGCCTGCTCAAATGCCCACCAGATAATAGCTTTTCCTGCTTCAGTGGCATATCCTAAGTTTTGATACTCGTCCGCAATGGAAAATAGAATCTCAATTTCACCAGCGATTTCCTTCTTGGGAGCAACTCCCACGAGACCAATAACGGATTTATCTGACTTTCTTTCAATTGCAAGGGCTTGAAAAGGTTCCTGCGTACTGCATTTTGCTTCCAACCACGCAATCCATTTTCGGGCATCCTCAATAGTTTCTAAAACCATGTCAGATAAAAAATGCGCTACAATCGGCTGTTTGCTGTTATGACAAGCGGACCCAGCGTCAGACTCTATAAAAGGACGCATGATGAGCCGCCCGGTTTCGATATATGACATAAGCGTTTTCCTCCTAAAACAAAAATCCTCCCCGGCATCATTGCCAAGGAGGATAACAGCATCAAACATAGAGCTATATTCGCAGACTAAAAAGATCGTGCAATACAGCAAAGAATGATTCCATAATCCAATCTTGACAACAAAACCAAGACCCATGATAAGGCATGGGCTTTCTCAGTTATGGTAACTTGTCAAAACAGATCATAAAATCATTGGTACGCCCCTTTTCGGTCATATTAATGAAATTATAGCACACCTAATGAAATTCTTCAATGTGAGTTTGACCGGCTGGAAAGAGGGAAAGAAAATGCCGACTGCAAAAAAGCACCAAATACATCAAGAAAACAGTACTGTTTTTTCTTAAAAATGCTGAAAACCCTTTCAATGAAAGGGTTTTCAGCATTTGTGGTGGAGATGAGGGGGATCGAACCCCTTACCTCTTGACTGCCAGTCAAGCGCTCTCCCAGGTGAGCTACACCCCCACGGCACTCTCATATTATAAACAAGAACCTGGAGCTTTTCAATACTTTTTCTTATTTTTTCAGCTTAAAATCTTTCCAGGATCATTCAAAGACTAAAAGCAGCGTTGAAAAGCATATTGCCTTGACATATTTTAGTAATCAGCTTTACAAAAACTGTAGTCTATAACAATTACTAATAATTATAATTGATTGTGGTACCGTTTTGTTGGGTATAGATGAGCTATCGAAGGAGGGTGACCATTGACCATGAGCAAGGCGTTAACATCATATGTGACTACAAAATGCGGCATAAAATGTCGAGTAAGTTAATTTCTAAAAAGATATGATTGAACCAGGAGTGAGATGATGGATTGGGTTAAGCAGCTCAATGAGGCAATAAATTACATGGAAAAAAATCTTGCAGGAGAGATATCCTATGAAACGATATCAAAAATTGCAGGATGTTCTGTTTATAATTTTCAAAGAATGTTCTCGTATATTGCAGATAAGCCGTTATCTGAGTATATAAGAAATAGGCGCTTAACTATGGCAGCTTTTGATCTGTTAAACAGTGCGGAAAGAATAATTGATATTTCATTGAAGTATGGGTATGAATCTCAAGATGCATTTTCCCGTGCATTCAAAAGCTTTCACGGGGCACTACCTTCCAGCGTCAGGAACGAAACAATTCAGCTGAAATCCTGTCCAAAGCTCTCATTTCAAATCACAATAAAAGGGGAAAATCATATGAATTATCAAATTGAGCAATGGCCTGCTTTTATGGTAATGGGAATATTACACAAAGTTAAAACATCAACTGCATTTGAAGTTATACCGCAGATATGGGAAAATGCATGGATAGATGGGACGATGAAAAGGTTTATAGATAACTTCCCTGACTATAGACCTGCCGGATTTTTAGGAATTGCTGCAGGGGGGCAATGGGGAGATTCGGAAGAAATGAATTATATTATTGCTGTTACAAGCCATGTTGATGTATCTGAATGCAAGCACGTACCTGCACTTGAAGGAATGAAGGAATTTTCATATCCTGCCGCGACCTGGGCAATTTTTGAGGCTAATGGAGAACTACCAATTGCAACACAGAAGGTTTACAAGCAATTTTATACTGAATGGCTTCCCAATTCCGGTTACGGATTGGCTGACCTTCCAGTTATTGAATGTTACATGCAGGAAAACCGACGGGAAGTTTGGATTCCAGTAGTTATAAAATAGAGAAAAGAGAAGAAGCAATGAGTTATTCATTCAGGTCGGGATGCTATAAAGAAGGTAGCAGGATATTCATTAAGATCCCATTCAATGTTTGGGAGACATGCGGTAAAAAAGGGCTTATACCTGTTGAAACTGTTGTTGATGGAATAACATTTGAATGCAAGATTATCCCAAAGGGCAACGGAGAATATGTAATTCCTGTTAATAAGGATGTTTTTGATAAATTATGTTCAAAAAGCGAATTTAACGTTCAATTTACATTGCTGAATCAACTGACAAGAATAAACAATAATAGTCCTTTCAGTAAAGATAACCCTATAAGGCATATTGACAGCATCAGCTATTTGGAGCAACCTAGCAATGGCTGCTGTGGGCAGACATGCCTTGCAATGCTTGCCGGGATCCCTGTTAATGAGGTTATTAAAATAATGAAAAGTACGAAATGGCAGGCTAGCATGAGTAAAGTGCTTGAAACCCTTGATTATTTTGGCTTTTCATATAAGAAGCCGGTTTATACTCATGGTAAAAAAGTAGAGTTCCCGAAATGTTGCATTGTTAACGCAAGAGGAATAGAAAAGAACCATCTTCTAGTTTACTTTGACGGGGTTTTTTATGATCCAACGTCTGGAGTTACAAATGATTATCAGTTCGAAAATATTATTTGTTATTTTGAGATTCAAACATCATAAAAGATTTATTGTACCAGTGGAGAAGTCTGCTTTATTATGGTGGTTAGCATTTTGCCGATTCCTCGCCCATCTGAAATATTGGAAGCGAAATAGTTGAGAGGAAGGGCTCACACATTTCTGGCAATTTAATAAAACCAAGATTACAATGGAAATTAAGGAGGTTAAAAATATTGGTTAGAGAAATATTGTTATTGGGAAATAAACAATTGTATGAAGTATGTGATGCTGTTGAAAAAAAGGAAGTCAGCTGTCTTGAGAATACTATAAATGACTTACACGTCTTTTCCCGGTCTGTACGTTTATGTTATGAGACGAAGAAGATGTACAATCGAATACATGGATATGGATTGGAAGAAATGAATTCGATCATTTGGACGGGATATTGGCTACCATGCGGGCAATTGATTATAAATCTTTTGTTATGAAAGATAGTGAATGATTAATTAACAAATGAAAGAAGGTTAAAATATTGAAAACCTTTGATAGCCTTGAACAGCGTATGATAAGTACATATCTGGATACATTTCCTCCTTTTGTTCCAGATGAAAGCGGACCTAGCAAAGAATCGCAGGAACAATTTTATCATTTTAACCTAGAGACGTCTCAACAGTTTTTTGATAAACCAACGATTTTGCTTAATGAGCTGCATGAAGATGATGCTCACGATAACAGGTTTAACAAGAGCAGTTACGGCAAACCTGAGTTAAGGGTAAAGATGCGAGCAGTGAAATAAATAGAAACTATAAAATCCTTTAATAAAAAGAAAACCATCTCAAACTCGAGATGGTTTTCTTGCTGCTTCAAGATAAATACTTATCCAACAATGTTAACATTGGCAGCTCTGAGCTTGCCGTTACGGGCATCTGTCTCAGTGTTAAAAGTAACTTTTTGGCCTTCTGCCAGGGACTTAAATCCTTGGGCTTCAATAGCTGAAAAATGAACGAATACGTCATCCCCGCCATCATCGTTGGAAATGAATCCAAACCCTTTATCTGCATTAAACCATTTAACTGTACCTTTATTCATTAAAAGCACCTCCAAAATATAGTATAACCTTTTTGTAAAAATTAAAAACTCACATATTTTTGTAAATCATTAAACGGTCAATGACTTACAAAAACATGTGAGTTCAATTAATACATTTAAGATCCTTTAGAATAATAACATGTTATTGAAGCTTCGTCAATTCAATTTTTAAAGATTCTTGATCATATCAAATAAAAACGAGTAAAAGGCGGGACTGAAAGATACATCTAGCAGGAATAAACAAAAACCAAAAAAATAAAAAAAGAATGAGAAAAGAAAGATATTGACATAGCTTATTGTGAAATATATAATAAACCCATGATGTACACACGTGTTTACTTGTTTGAGGTGACTAAATGAGTGATCAAGCCTACAAAAGGGTTACTCGGGCGGATGTTGCGAAACTTGCCAATGTAAGTGGAACAATCGTTTCATATGTGATAAACAACAACCGTTATGTGGATAAGGAGAAAAGAAAGCGCGTAGAGGAAGCAATCAAGGCGCTTAATTATCGTCCCAATAACATAGCACGTGCTTTAAAAGGGAAAAACAGTGATCATATTATCTTTATTGCCGATGAGATAACTAATGAGCATTTCAGCCAGATTATCAGCGAAATGGATAAATACGCTTATGATAGAGGTTACTTAATCTCATTATGTGCAAATCGTAATAGTGAAGAGTTTGTATCTCAGATCATTAGCAGGCAGTATGACGGTATTGTTATTAGCTCAATCAGTTTCCCAGAAGCATTCATCCAGCAATTTGTAAATGCCAATATTCCAGTGGTACTACTAAAGAACAGAGACTATGACAATATTGAGAATGTTGGTACAATTAACACCGGATTGTATAATGGTGCAAGAGAATGCGTTAGGTATCTGATCCAAAAAGGCCGAAGGAACATTTTGTATCTGGACCGATACAGTTCCCATGGAAATTTCAGTACAAATTCAGACTTAAGAATGCGCGGATTTATTGATCAAATGAAGGAAAGCGGATTGCCTCTGTCGGATTTGAATATAGTGACCGGTTGTGTCGATGAAATGCAGGTCATTGATAAAATTCAACGACGGATTAAAGAGGGCTTCTTAATTGACGCTATTTTTGGGAGAAACGACAGACTGGCATGCCTTGGCATGCAGGCTGTTATGCAATTGGGATATGGTGTTCCGAAGGATATCTCTGTTATCGGCTTTGATAATTCCAGTTTGAGCAAATATACAAGCCCGACCCTCACCACAATGGAAATGCAGCGGAAGGATATAGGAAAATTTGCAATTGAAATGCTTCATCAAATGATTAATGAGGGAACAATTCCGGATTCTGTCCAATTTACAACAAAATTAATTGAGCGAGAAAGTACATAGTTTTTTTATTGCATTTCTTTGATTGTGTAGACAGTCAGAGTTCTTGTTTACGGGAGATACACACGTGTGTATATGTTGGTAAAGTTTACTTGTTTCTTACACCTTAATTGGTGTAAAGATAATAAAAAAAGTAGGAGGAGAATTGTTGTGAAAAAAATTATTTCATTACTGTTGGTTGCTGTTATGGTCTTTTCTTTAGCTGCATGCGGAAAAACAGGACCGGGACCTGCAACAACAAGTCCATCACCCTCGGGATATGTCCCGACGGAGCCGGTGACAATTAAATTTGCGAATTATGCTCTTCTGGAAAAAGGCTATGAAGAATTCTGGAATGGTGTAAAGACCGGTTTCGAAGCAAAATATAAAAACATCAAAATTGAGTATGTTACCGCTCCCTATGGTGAAATAGTCAATCAGGTCATTAATATGGCCGGTGGCGGGGACAAGGTTGATCTTTTATTTGGAGAAATCGGTTGGACACCGACCTTTGAAGATGCAGGTCTATCTGTCCCTGTAGATACTATTCTCACAAAGGAGTTCCTGAGCGATTTCCATTCAAATATTCTCGATGCCTTTAAAATTAATGGATCTCCCTATGCATTACCTATGTACGTCTCACCGTTTGTTCTTTATTACAATACAAGCTTGTTTGAAAAAGCAGGTCTTGATCCCACCAAGCCACCCAAAACCTATGACGAGATGCTTGTAATGGCTGAAAAACTGTCAAAGCTGAAAACTGCTGACGGCAACAAGGTTTATGCTTTTGGACAAACAACAGCATCAGTACCGATTTCTGGTTCTTCATTAACCTCTATGATTTATAATTTCGGCGGCGAAGTTTTAAACATGGAAGGTAAATTGAATGTTGATACAACTGAGTTCAAAGACGCCATTAGCATGCTCAAGCTTTTAAATGATAAAGGGTATAACCCGCAGAATGCTAAGCTGAAGGATTTAAGAAATCTGTTTGCCCTCGGACAGCTTGCCATGTATTATGACCAATCCTGGGGATTCAATGGTGTTTCGTCCATTAATCCTGATGCCAAGAATTTTACAGCTTCTGCAGCTCCTTTGTCAGGTGGAAAAGGCAAGGGCGAGAGTATTTTGCAATCACAGACTCTTGTGCTTATGGATAACGGTGATGCCAGGAAACAAGCAGTACGTCTTTTAGTTGAATACCTGGTTACCCCTGAGGTCCTCAATAACTATATAGCTAATATCACACCTGCTTACCCGGCCAAAAAATCCATGGAGAATACTGGAAATCTCAGCCCCGTTCTTAAAGGTGCAGCTGATTCCATTGGAAAAACAGTACCGAGTGCGTTTGTTCCAGCTTTAAATGATATTAACCTGGAGCTCGCAACCCTTGCTCAAGCTGTTACCGTAGGCGGCAAGAGCGTAGACGATGCTATCGCAAGCTTTAAAACAGCCGCAAGCGCATTGCTGAAATGAGACCCCATGTCATAGAAACGGGATAACAAATCCCGTTTCTATGACCCCTTAATGGGTCGCTGGTTCGTTCCTCGGAACGTGTCTCAACACATACTTTTTAGTAAATTGGGAATTGTTATGAGCAGTTAGAATACGTGGAAAGAGAGATCGCTATGGAAAATGCAACTGCCAAAAAAATAGGAAGATCACCATTGAAAAGATCAACAGGGGATAGGATCTTTTCAATGGCACTGGTCATACCGGCGCTTTTTATGACGATTATATTCATAATCTTACCTATTGCTGATTCAGTCATTAAAAGCTTTTTGGATTTCAAGGTAAAAAATATTATATCGAATAAGCCCGGAACTTGGAATAATTTTGCGAACTATACCAGACTTTTTGAGAATGAAAAGCTTACAGGAGCTATTATTAATACATTGGCTTTTGTAATTTTCGTTGTTGCGCTTCAGTTTATCTTTGGTATGATTCTGGCTCTGATTTTAAACTCAAATATAAAAGCAGCTCGATTCCTCAGAAGTATTATGATGACTCCTTGGGTAGTGCCCACCATCATTTCAGCTCTTATTTGGATGTGGATATTCCAGCCTCAATACGGCTTAATGAAATATATAGTTGAGTTCTTTTCGGGAGGGGGAATTAAGAATTTCGCAATGCTTAATAATCCTTCCACTGCATTGCTCGGTATAGGTATTGCAGCATTATGGAAACAGGTTCCGCTGACAACGTTACTTTTGCTGGCCGGGTTGCAGAATGTTCCGGATGATATGCTGGAGGCCGCAACCATAGACGGTGCCGGCAAAACACGAAAATTTTTCAGCATTGTTCTGCCATATATGAAGAGCGTCATAAGTGTTGCTATGTCAATGGCTATAATCAGCAACTTTAAGCAATTCCCGCTGATCTGGACCATGACGGGGGGCGGGCCTGAGAATTCTACAACCACCCTTGCCATTTTAAGCTATCGCGAAGCGTTTGTTTCAAACAATCTGGGATCCGGTGCCGCAGTTACTACCATATGGATGCTGCTGATGATAGTGGTTATCTTCATATATAACCGGTTACTGGGCAAAACTGAAGTGGATTAGGGAGGAGATACAATGAAAAGCAATCTGTTTGGCAATCTCCTTAAATACGGAATGCTCATAGTGATTTTACTTTTTCTGCTGTTTCCGATTTATTGGGTATTGATTACGTCCTTTAAAACCAATATGGAAGCCTATAGATTCCCACCGACCTTTGTTCCCGAGGCTCCCAATGTTGGCAGCTACATTAAGCTGTTTACAGCTAACAATGAGTTTTTTGTTTATTATAAAAATAATTTTATTGTTTCAGGGTTTACAGCATTTTTTACAACACTGATGGCGATTTTTTCCGGATATGCGCTGTCGAGGTTCAAGTTCAGGTGGAATGCCTGGATATTGGCAATACTGTTGGCTTCTCAAATGTTTCCCGTCATAAGCAGAATGATTTCTCTTTACGACCTGATGGGAGATATGGGCTTGATCAATACCATGCCTGGTTTAATTCTGGCGCTCATTGCTGATATGCTTCCCTTTACCGTCCTTCTGATGCAGAGCTTTTACCAAAGCATACCGACTGCTATTGAGGAAGCGGCCTACATTGACGGAGCTTCGAGAATGCAGATTTTATTTAGAATAGTAACACCGCTTGTTAAGCCTGGTATGGTTGCAGTCATATTATACTCGTTCCTGATGACATGGGATGATTACCTCCATGCTGCCACATTGATTCAGAACGACGTGCTGCGTACCTTATCGGTAGGTGTCGCATTGAGGTATTTGGGTGAGCTGTCTTATGACTGGTCCTTAATCAATACCATTTCAATTATTGGTACTGTACCTATGGTGCTGCTGTTCTTCTTCTTCCAGAAATACATGATAAAGGGCCTTGTTGCAGGTGCTGTTAAGGGATAGGGTGTTTTTTGAATGAAGCGAAATGTTATTTTAATCACTGTGGACCAGATGAGAGGAGATTGCATCAGCGCTTTAGGACATCCTGATGTCAGGACGCCATATCTTGATACAATGATCAATAAGGGGATTGTCTTTGACAGAGCCTATAGTGCCACATCCACCTGTATTCCTGCTCGGGCCGCAATTTTCACCGGAATGACACAGAAATCCCATAAGCGCGTTGGATATCAGGATTTTGTTCCATGGGATTACAAGGTAACATTGCCAAAGGTTTTTTCCGATAATGATTACCACACCCAGTGTATTGGGAAGATGCATGTTTGGCCGCCTCGTTCCCTAATGGGCTTTCATAATGTCGAACTGCACGATGGATTTCTTCCCCACAGAAACAGCAATACATCTGCTAACACCTGGTGGAGCAGAGTAGATGATTATATTCCCTATTTGCAGCAGCAGGCAGGAATCGGTGGAGATATTAATGACTGGGGTATTGACTGTAACTCATGGGTAGGCAGGCCTTATTCATTGCCTGAACACACCCACCCGACAAACTGGGTAGTAACACGTTCCATAGATTTTTTAAGAAGGCGGGATACCACAAAGCCATTCTTTTTATGGACATCTTTTGTAGCCCCGCATCCGCCGCTGATTCCACCAGCCTGCTATTTTGACATGTACATCAATAAAAATATGCGAAAACCCTATGTTGGTGACTGGGCTGAGAACAAAGGCGTGAATTACCCCAATGTAGATTGTTTTGAGGGCATATTGGCTGAGGATGATAGCCAAAGGATGCAAGCCGGCTATTATGGACTCATTACCCATCTTGATCATCAGATCGGACGGTTGATTCGTGCCTTAAAGGATGAAGGCGTTTTGGACAACACGGTGATTCTTTTCACCTCTGACCATGGGGAAATGCTTGGCGACCATCATATGTTCCGAAAATCCCAGGCCTTCGAGGGTAGTGTTTCCATTCCCATGATCCTGTTTGATCCAGGCAGCAACCTTGATCTGCCGAGAGGCGAGCGGGTTTCGGCACTTGTAGAATTAAGGGATGTCATGCCTACATTGCTTGATGTAGCGGACCTTTCAATTCCAGACTCAGTTGAAGGTAAAAGCCTTCTGAATTTTGTCAGGAATAAAGAAAGCCAGAGAACATACCTGCATGGAGAGCATACCTCACAGCAGAATGCCTCCAGTACGCAGTTTATTGTCACTGAAAACGAAAAATATATTTGGTTCTCACATACCGGCGAGGAGATGCTGTTTGATTTGAAGGCTGATCCTCATGAATTGAGAAATTTGGCGCAACTGGCGGATTACTCTGATCGACTACATGAATTGCGCAATATTTTGATTAAGGAGCTGGAAGACCGCGAAGAGGGTTATTCTGACGGGAAACATCTACATATCGGCAAAATTCCAAAGACGGTGCTTAATTAATCCGTAGCAAGAAAGGGAGAAACAATGCTAGTTAACAATAAGGAAATGCTGTACAAAGCCCGTAAAAACGGCTATGCAATCCCAGCAATAAATACGCAGGGTGGAAATTACGATATTATTTGGTCAATATGCAAAACCGCCGAGGAAATGCAATCGCCTATTATTCTGGCTCATTATGTATCCACAGGTGCCTTCTCGGGTAACGATTGGTTTGTACAAGTGGCCCAATGGTGTGCCAATAAGGTTTCTGTGCCGGTCTCCATTCATCTTGATCATGGTGATAGCTTTGAGACCTGTATGAAGATGCTTAAGCTTGGATTTACATCTATTATGATTGACGGTTCGACAAAGCCCATCGAGGAAAATGCAGCTCTGACTAACAAGGTCATAGAGGTATGCAGGAACTTTGATGTGCCTGTGGAAGCAGAAATAGGAGAATTGGTACGCCTTGATGAAGGAGGCAGCCCTAAAGAGAACAAAAACATTGCCGACCCTGACCAGGTACGGAGTTTCTTAAACCTATGTCAGCCCGATACCCTGGCCATCGGAATTGGAAACGCCCACGGCTATTACCATGGAGAACCTGATATAAAGCTGGATGTGCTTCGCAAGGTCATTGAGTTTACAGATATTCCACTGGTGCTCCACGGTTGCACTGGAATGGCTGAAGACACAATAAGACAAGCTATTGGGCTTGGGGTTTCCAAAATAAACTTTGGCACCGAGATCCGATATAAATATGTGGAGTACTATAATGAGGGCATTCAAACCCTTAACCATCAGGGACATTCCTGGATGATCTCCCAATATGCATGTAATAAGCTTGGAGATGTTATTAAAAATATTATTGATCTATCAGGCTCTGCCGGTAAAGCATAGTCTCCGCAATAAACGCTATACAAAATAAAAAATAAAAAATAAGTAATGGTGGTGTTGATTTTGAAAAAAAATTTAAATGTAGGGTTCATAACGACATTGTCAGGCCGATGGCCCAGGGAGCTTCCTCAACAAAGGCTTGAAGAATACGGTAAATGGCTGGATGAGAACCTGACCGACGTGAACCTCATTAAAGCAGACCAGATCGTTGATACGGCTTCAAGGGTAAATGATACCATTGATGAGTTTAAAAAATCTTCTGTCGACATTGTCATCATGGTTTACGGTGCTTTCACCGGTGATGATATACCGACTGCCTTCGCAGATGAGCTTAATGTTCCCATTATTTTGTGGGCACCCTATGAGCCTCCCTTTGAAAAGGATACCCGGCTATGGGCCAATGCACTTGTGGCAGCTACCATGAATGCTGCCTCTTTACACCGGCTGGGGCACAAATCCTATGTCTTTTATGGAAGTAAAGAGGATGAGCGAATTTCTACTAAGATAATCAATCTTATTAAGGCTTACAGCGTTGTCAAAAAACTCAAGGGAACAATATTCGGATTACTGGGATATCGTCCCACAGCCTTTTATAATAGCACCTTTGATGAGGGATTGATCAGAAGAACCTTTGGAATCAGGATGGAAGAAACTGATCTTAAGGTCATTTTTGACAGAATGGAGCAAATCCCGACCGAAGATGTTGAAAAGGATATGAAAGCTATTTCGGATAAGTTCAATGTGAGCAATTTACCCGACAAGCATCTTGAAAATCACTCCAAGCTTTATTTTGCAATGAAAGATGTTATTAAAAATCAGGGTTATGACTTCGCCACTCTTAAATGCTGGCCTGAAATGGGCAATCTGAAGACCACCCCTTGCGCCGTTATGGGAAGACTGGCCGACGAGGGAACACAAATTGTATGTGAAGGCGATGTGGATGCAGGCCTGGCATTGATTGTACAAAATTATCTGACAGGGAAGCCTAGTTTTATTACAGATATGATTAATATTGATGAAGAGCAGAACACGTTTACTTACTGGCATTGTGGCCAGGCGGCACCATCCCTGATGAATCCCAAGCATGAGGTCACCATCAATAATCACCCTCTGGCAGGACAGGGTACGGCTTTCTACGGCACATTGAAAACAGGAAAGGTTACAATTGCACGCTTCTGCAATATCGGGGGCGTATATAAGCTCTTCTTGCTTAGGGGTGAAGCTGTTGATACACCACGTAATACAAAGGGGATTATGGTTAATATCAAGATAAAATCCCCTGTGCGGAGTGTGGTGGAAAACATCATAAAAGAAGGGATTCCTCATCATTACAGCATTGTATGGGAGGATGTCGCAGATGAAATGATTGCGGTTGCAGACCTTTTAGGTATAGAAGTTATTGAAATGTAGTGTTTTAGCTTCAGTTTAGAATTTTCATTTTGGGAGGATTTATAATGGAAAAAAACAGTTATTTGACTCACAAGGAGATCTATAGTCAACCAGCCTCCTTCCAGGGAATCAATGATACCCTTGAGGATATTTACAGGGTTCTGGACAGGGTTTTTGACAAGGCCAACCACTATGATGAGCTGTTGTTCACAGGTTGCGGAACCTCATTCTACCTCGCCCAGAGCGCCGCTTATGCCTTTTCAACTTATACAGGCATACGAGCAAAAGCAGTTCCATGCTCAGAGCTGTTTTTCTTCCCTGAAACTTATATAAAGGGCGGAAATGTTTTGGTTTTACCCATTACAAGAAAGAGCTATACCACCGAAGTGCGCATGGCTATAGATAAAGTCAGAACCTTCCCCAATGTCAAAACCCTTGCCATTACCTGTGACAGCGGCAGTAAGGATTATAATGATGCGTTTATTCTTTCTCCGGTTACCGCTGAGGACAGTGTGATTATGACACGTTCCTTTACCAGCATGGTCTATCTTGCGGCAATTCTGGCCATGTATGTGGGTGGAAAGAAGAATGAAATTGAGCAAATGGCTGACTACGCCAAGGTAGCAGAGGAACTGCTTACCAAAATGGACGGGATGGCAAAGCAAATCATAGAAGAAAACCCGAACCTGAACCTGTTTATAACACTTGGGCAGGGTGTTTTCTACGGTGTTGCCAACGAATGCATGAACAAGATGAAGGAGATGGGTATTGTCAATTCCGAAGCCTATTACAGCCTGGAGTATCGTCATGGACCCATGAGCCTTGTAGATCAGAATACTCTTGTTCTTACTCTGGCAAACTCAAAAACCCTGGAATATGATGCAAAGCTTCTGTCACAGATGAAAAGCTATGGTGCTGTAACTGCTGCTATAGGTGAGAATGTCAGCAAAGCTATGCCCGATGTGAAATATAAGCTGGATTTGACCTATGACTTTAACGATACACAGTATGCTGCTCTTATTGGGTTTATCGGTCAGTTCCTGGGTTATTATATCGCAGAAAAGAAGAATATTAATGCGGATTCTCCCAGAAATCTGTCCCAGGCCATTGTATTGAATAATGAGTAAATGTTAGGTTATTAATACTCCAAATTGTAAAGGGCTGCTTAGAATGAGATGCTTTAGAAATATTTCATTCTGAGCAGCCCTTATTACACATGGTAATTATGCTATAATATCTCTGATGTATTCCTAACATGTGATGTGGAGGCATAAAGAATGAAAAGATTAATGATCATATTTTTTACACTATTCATCATGATTGCATTTATTGCATGTTCCAGAACAACTTCTCCTGACAATACCCAAAAGCCTGATGCCAAAGCTATCATGAACGAATTTGATACACTGACATCGCTTGCTGATGTAAAGCTTGATGAAGCTACATCATTTATTGAGGAGAATATTGCATCTGTTTCGGCCGAAGATGCTTCAAAAATGATTTTACGGTTTGAAGAGCTGCAGTATGACCACAGAACAGCGTTGGAAGATGGTTTTTATACCGAGGATGTGCAGCTTAAGTTCCAGCAGGAGGTTGAAGCAGGAACAGATGTGAATGTCCCGGGAAATATTAAGGACAGCTCCCTTAAAGAACTTGTTCAAAAGGCTAGAAACACCGGTTTTAAAGTTGAGCAGGTAGAAGGGGCCTTCATACCCGTGATGGATTATTCCTTTTACAAAAAATTCAGTTCCTTTGGAACACCGGATATAAAGGAATATATTGAATTAATGTCGGTAGAATCCGACCAGCCCTCTGTTTTGGGGGGAGGAGTAGTCATTGGATGGGATGAAGTGATCAGGCGTGGCGTTTCCCATGAAAGGTTTTTAGAGGCTTATGAAGATTCGCATAAACGAGATGCAATCAATGCCTTGTTTAGCAATTATAAAGAACTTGCTTTCTTTGGAACAGAGGTAACACCCCTATTTGACAGTCAGACCGGGGAGCTTTTGGAGGATGTCCGATATGCTTATGAACAGGCCATCGCCGATGAGGGAACCAGTGACTTTGTTAAAAATCTCAAAGCTTTTATGAAGATCGTCGCAGAGAATAATTACAGATTAACTGATGAGGCTGAGAATTTCAGGAAATCCTATTAACGGTTGATTGGGTGTAAGAAGCTGACTTATGAGGTTAATGACCTCTAGGTCAGTTTTTTTGTTTAAGTCGATAGGCTAAGATGCATTGGGCAATCCTTGATTATCTTCCACTAGAAGAATGATTGTGAGATAATAGACTAAGAGACAGTATCCTTTGGTGATTGTCAAGTAAGGGACTGAAATGATGAGCGATAAATTAAAGGGTCTGCTTAAATACAAGTTTGTATTTAACATTTTTCACTTTGCAATTAAACATTTACTACACAAGAAATTTAATTATCACTTTGAAAAAGTGGTACCTCAAAACCAGCCCTATATAGTGCTTGTCAACCATAATACGGATTATGATCCTTTGATGGTGGGAATAAGCTTTCCCAGGCTCTTGTATTACGTTGCCAGTGATCACATCTTTCGTTGGGGCTTTATCAGTAAATTAATTATGTTTTTGGTAGATCCCATTCCGCGAATGAAAGCTGTGACAGAAACGGAGACAGTCAAGCAAATATTGAGAAGAATGAAGGCTGGAGCTAATGTTTGTATATTCGCTGAAGGGAATCGGTCTTTTACAGGTGAGACCGGCGCCATACCGGAGTCAACCGGGAAGCTCATAAAACGAAGCGGAGTTGCATTAATTACATATAGGCTGGATGGCGGCTATTTTTCAAGCCCGCGCTGGTCGAGGACCATTCGCCGCGGGGTTATGAGCGGTCGAAAGGTCAGGGAGTACAGCCCGGAAGAAATAAAAAATATGACGGCAGCTGAGCTTAATGAAGCTATAAAAAACGACCTCTATGTGAATGCATATGAAGAGCAGAGAAAGCACCCCATTGACTATAATGGCCTAAAGCTTGCAGAGAACCTTGAAACCGCTCTATATCTTTGCCCGTGCTGCGGCAATGTAGCCACTCTCACAAGTCAGGATGACAGGTTTTATTGTCCCTGCGGGCTTGATCTACGCTATACGACCAAGGGCTATTTTGTCTCTCTAGATGGCAATCTTCCGCCTTTTTCAACAGTGGCCGACTGGAGCAGATGGCAGAGCACACGAGTAACCGAACTTGTAACCCATATAAAAGCATCAGCATGGGATCAACCAATTTTGTCCGATAAGGACCAGAGTCTTTGGCTGGTTAATAAGGCAAGAAAAAGCCAGTTTGTTGGTAAAGGCGAGCTGTATCTTTATAAGGATAAGATTTCTCTTGTCTTTGAGGACGGGAAGGAACAAACTTTTTGCCTTGATCAAATATCCGATATGGCCATTCATGGTCAGATGGTTCTGATATTTTCCACATCCGACAGGAAGTCCTATGAAATTAAATCAAATCATCCGCGAAGCGCACTAAAATACCGAGATTACTATGAAATATTGAAAGCAAACAAAGGAAATGAAAATAAGACAGAGGAGTGATGAGTGTGAATTTCTCAGCAGCTAATACATCGTTATGGAACTTTATCATTCAAATGGGTATCCTGGCAGGAATCATGCTCCTGGCTAATGTATTGCGTCGAAAGATTAGTTTTTTTCGCAAAAGCATGGTACCCACAGCTGTTTTAGGTGGCTTTGTTGCGCTCATTTTTCGAGAGACAGGAATATTGCCGTTAAACGTATCCTTTCTTGAGATGGTTACTTACCATACTATCGGAATAGGATTTATAGCACTTTCATTACGCACGCCGTCCAAATATGAAGAGTCGGAAAAAAAGGATTTCACCGCCCTCAAAAGCGGTGCGCTCATTGTCAGCACCTATTTGATTCAGGGGATTGTGGGTCTGATTATCTCTATCGGTTTAGCTTATACCGTTTATCCCAGTTTTTTTAAGGCATCGGGCATACTGTTGCCTATGGGATATGGGCAAGGGCCGGGACAGGCTAATAATGTAGGCTCTACATACGAGCAGTTGGGATTTGCAGGAGGACAGTCTTTCGGACTATCCATTGCAGCGGCGGGTTTTGTTTGTGCTTGTGTTGTGGGTGTTATTTATTTAAATTACTTAAACAAAAAAAATAAAGTTAAAATGCAGGCATCACATTATCTCTCTGGATCTGTGACTGTAGAGGATTTTCAGGACAATAACGAAATCCCTATATCCCAGTCTGTTGATCGGCTGTCCGTGCAATTTGCCCTGGTATTACTCGTTTATCTGGGAACCTACCTGGTATCCCTGGGAATAACATCATGGCTTGAGCAATCCTTGCCCGGGCTGTCAAAAACAGTTTCACCGCTTATATGGGGATTTAATTTTATTATCGGTTCCATTCTGGCCATTGGCTGCCGTGCTGTTTTTAATAGCCTGACAAAAGCAAAGGTTATGACGCGGCAGTATACCAATAATTATCTCTTAAGCAGAATATCGGGCAGTGCTTTTGACTTTATGACCATAGCAGGCATCGCCTCAATAGAATTCAAGGATTTAAGCGGGCTTTGGGTTCCCTTTATTCTTATGGCCGTTATCGGAGGCATTGTCACATTTGTTTACCTTAAGTGGATTTGCAAAAAAATCTATTCATCATACGAGCATGAAGGGATGGTTTCCATGTATGGGATGCTGACCGGTACCATCAGCTCGGGTGTTTTGCTATTAAGAGAAATTGATCCTTCCTTTAAAACACCGGCTGCTAATAATTTGCTGACGGGCAGCAGCTTTGCCATTGCGCTGGGAGCTCCCATGCTGCTCCTGATCGGTATGGCTCCCGAATCGGATACCATGCTTTTTGTGACATTGGGGCTGCTTATTGTTTATCTTATTCCGTTATTATTTATTATGCTAAATGCAAGATCCAGGAAAAATAAAAGCTGACGGTGTTTTAAACCACTCCATATAATCACCAATTTTTTCAGGCTTTAAAAGCCCGGCCAAACGATATAATTCCAGCGCAAAGTCCAGGTAAGCTTCAGGCTTGGCAGAGACCACGTTTCTATCACTTTCGTAGAGACTGTAGGTCAACTGTCCCGTATATGGAAGGAAATCATAGGTTTTCCGGGGCTCATAATAGCTTGTATACCTGCGGCCTTCAAGAATCCCGGCATAGGCCAGATAGTCAACTCCGCCGCATATGCCTCCTATAATAGCGCCACGCTTTTCACAGGCTCGGATGAGTTCAAAAATGTCCTCTCTGGGAATGGGACTGCCGCCGGGAATAATTAATACATCGATTTCATCAGGCTTTACATCGGTCACGTTCCTATCGATAACAACCTTTTTTCCATCCATACATTTCACTGTTGCCTGATTACTTGCAAGTGTAAAAATATTTTGTTTGGAAAAAAACATAGAAGACACACACAGTTCTGTTTCAAAATAACCGTCATACAGATAAATTGCTACATTCATTTTAACCCTCCTGTAGAGGTGTGTAACCTAATGGGTACGCACCTCAAGCATTGACCCGTATATTATAGTATAAATAGAACACTGACATAAACCTGTCATTGTTTTATTGATATTTTTTCAAGGCATTTAAGAGTTTTTTCTGAATGTTTCGGACTAAGGATTCAGGCTTTAGGATGGTTATCTGGTCAGAGTTTCGGATGGCTAAGGTTTCAAAAAAAACGATACGGTTTGTCAACACTTGCATCTTAATAACGGATTTATTTTCTGAAATAATTTTTACATCTCTCATAGGATCATCATATTGGATAAGATTAAACAGTTCTTTGTTAATGTCGAATTCTAAAAGAAGCTTTGGATCGCTAAAAGCATTGCTGTTATATTGCTTTTCAAGGGACTCATCAATTTTTTCTGACAGTAATGAGATATTTTTAATCCTGTCTAGGCGAAATGTTCTCTTTTTCTCTCTTAAGTGACAATACGCATCCAAATACCAACCTCCATCATTATAAAATAAATGAAAGGGAGTTATAACTCGTTCGATCGTGCTGTCCTTAAGCGGCGAAAAATATAGAATTTTCAACTTAACATGCTGGTTAAAGGCTTCAAGAATAGTTTCGAAAGCGCCATGGATACATGCCTCAGGGAAAATTGTCTGGACATCGAAAGAAATGTAATGTAGGTTTTTTTTAAATTGCGTGGCTGTATCATGGTAGGTGTTTTGGAGTTTTAAGTTCAATGAATTGATACTTTCTTTAAATTCAGGAAGATTGAGTTGATTGGATATCTTTAAAAGAAGCAAAAGAATAAGTACCTCACGCTCTGAAAGCTTTACTGATGGCATGAAATAAGATCCGTCAATTTCGTACCCTCCGTGGATTCCTTCATGTGTTGTGATTGGAATATTCATTTGGCTTAAAGCATCGATATCCCGGTAAATAGTTCTTTTGCTAACTTCAAGGTAGGCAGCCAGGTCTGAGGCGGATAACTTTCCTTTTTGCTTTAAACGCATAATAATCATTTGAAGGCGTTCCATTTTTTTCATACCATCACCACATAAAGTATATCAGAATAATTTTTTTGATACTATCAGCTAATTAATCATGCTGTGTCAATGGAATATAAAAAATATTGTAATCGTCGTTTACAGCCATGCTATAATATTTTATAATTGCAATTACTGAAACTATAATAAGGTGATTTTGTTATTTAAGGAGAAAAAATGAAACGACGTTTAATAGGGGTGTTGATAAGTATTTTATTGGTCGCGTCACTGATTGGCTGTACGACTGGCAGTTATACAGCAACTCTTGCAACTGAAAAAAATACATCCACGTCAATGGCTATGACTTACGAGAAACTGAATGGGCATAAAACTGCTTCCCTCTCAATAGAGGAGAATGAGATAATTGAAGTAGACGTTGATGTTGTTTCAAAAGACGGCAAGCTTGATCTTTCCATCGTTAATGAACAGGATGAGTCATTTTATCAGGGAACTGATATGCCTACTTCTTCTTTTATCGTTACCCTTGACAAAAAAGGCAAGTACAAAATTACTATTAATGCAAAAGACCACAAGGGCAGCTATAATATCTCCTGGAAGAACGTCAATTAGCATGTTCTCATTTGTTAATCAATTCAAAGCTATCTTAGGGAGCCTGGCATGAAGCACACGGCTCCTTTTTTAATACAAAAAGGGAGATATTTCTAATAAGCTTCTGCCATGATATAATTAATTGATACTTTGTATTAATAAAACAAAAAAAGTGGAATCCTGGAGGAAATCATGAAGCAATATCTTACTGTCGAGGATTTGAAAACTCTGTCTGATAGTCAGACGCAAACCCTTAATTCCATGTGGCTTCCGGCAAAATACGATCGCGTTGTTGCCTCTGTATGCAGGGATGCCGAGAATGACGTTTATGAAGATTTTGAGTTTGTAGTGGGTGAGATTATTCTTAAGCATGGAACAAGTATTACATTAAGACGCTTAAGGCTTTTGGACGATCTCATGGTTGAAGATATTGAGGATTCCTTTGATCCTGAATCATCAGAAGATGAAAGCTTTGATATGATGATGGATGATCCAGGTGACTATTTTTTAAAGGAGGATTGCCTTCCTCTGCTCAGCATTGGCCAGCTCATCAGTTTTTTGAGAAGCACAAAAGCCGGCCAGGATGGTTTCAGCCTGGGTATTCCGCCAACCAGTGACCGATTCTATGACCAGAGCTTTACATTGGATGACAAGTTTGGTGAGGTCAATAAGGCCGAAGAACTTACTGACCTTCTTTTTGATATGCTTAAAACGATGTTGTAAATGGTGACAAGATAAGTTAAATAAAGAAAACTTTGAATGGAGTTTTGAAAGGATTGGTTATGAGTATGCATGATACCTTGAATCTTGTTTTGAAAAATGAGAATCCCACCGTGGTTTTTTCTGGTATGGAACTAAAAAAATATCTGGAAAAACTGTCAGCACAAGAAATGGTGCAAGTAGATCTCGGATGTAATCTCAATCAATCTCAAAAGTGTATTGAGCTTGGCTTATATTCTGATTTTGGACTGCCGAACCCCATCAGTGATCAAAATTTATTTGATGACGCTTATCATATCGAAATAAAAAACTCATCCGGCTTTATAATGGGACTCAACCCAAGGAGCATACTTCTCGGGGTATACAGGTTCTTGTATGAATGCGGCATAAGGTGGATAAGGCCCTCGGAAGACGGAGAAATTATCCCCCCAGCAGATATCCTTGCTCTTGCTGCAAGTATTGATGAAACGCCGTCCTATCGGCATAGGGGCATTTGTATAGAAGGAGCCGTCAGCTTTGAAAATGTGCGGGATATGATAGACTGGGCCCCCAAGATGGGTTTTAATTCGTACTTTATCCAATTCCGTGAGGCCTATGCCTTTTTTGATCGTTGGTATAATCACCACATCAATCATAAAAAAGCACCTGAAGGCTTCAGCATAGAAAAGGCGAAAGAGATCGTTAAAGCGCTTGAAGAAGAGATAAGCAAAAGAGGAATGGCCTATCATGCGGTAGGGCATGGCTGGACATGTGAGCCTTTTGGTATCCCTGGTTTGAGCTGGGAGAAGAACGATATTCAGGCAGCGCCGGAGGTTCAGCAATACCTTGCACAGGTAAACGGGAAAAGGGAGATATGGGGTGGCATTCCCCTAAATACGAACCTTTGCTATTCCAATCCGGAAGTTAGAAAGATCGTTGTCAACAGCATCATTGAATATCTTGAAGAGCATAAAAATATTGACGCTCTTCATTTCTGGCTGGCTGACGGCTATAATAACCAATGCGAGTGTGAGAATTGCATAAAGGAGATTCCTCCCGACCTCTATGTGCAGATGCTTAATGAGCTGGATGAGCTTATGACCCAAAGGAAAATGAATACTAAAATAGTATTTCTGATTTACTGCGAGCTCATGTGGGCACCTCAGGTGCGCAAAATCAATAATTCCGACAGGTTTATCCTGATGTTTGCGCCCATTACCAGAACCTACAGTAAATCCTTCTCTACAGATATACTCCCTGAAATCACCCCGCCATACATACGCAACAAAGTGACCTTTCCTTCGTCCATAGGGGGGAATATAGCTTTTCTTAAGGAATGGCAGAAAACCTTTTCAGGGGACAGCTTTGATTTTGACTATCATTTCATGTGGGACCACTATTGTGATCCGGGACAGTTTGCCATCTCCCGTATTATCAGCGAGGATATAAAAAATTTAAAAGAAGTGGGCCTCAATGGCTTTATGAGCTGCCAGGTTCAAAGGAGCTTTTTCCCTAACGGTCTTGGGATGTATATGATGGGCAGAACCCTCTGGAATAGCTCTTTTGACTTTGATAAAGAGGCTGTGGAATATTTTGAAAAAGCATACGGCGCTGATGGCCATAAGGCCATGGCTTACCTAGAAAAGCTAACCGGTCTTTTTGACCCTCCTTATCTGAGAGGTGAGAGAGAGATGGTGGATATGGAGACTTCACAGCGTTATGCTTCGATTGAAGCTTATGTGAAGACCTTCACCCCTGTCATTATGGATAATTTGAAGCTTTCAAATAAAAGCCAGGCACAATCCTGGCATTACCTTAAGCTGCATCAGGATTTCTGTATTCACTATGCGAGTATGCTGGAACAGCGTTCATTAGGGAATAGGGAAGGAACACATGAGAAGTGGAATGCTATAAAGGAATTTTTATGTGACCATGAGGATGACATTCAGAGAGTATTCGACTTATACGAGTTCGTTCAAACCTTTGAGGTAATGACCGACAGAATTCTGGGCCAGTAGGATTTCTGATAGAAAGGTTGATGCGATATTAAGGTCTTGATTGTTGACGATGACGTATACGTGTGTAAAGGGTTAAGGGTACTTATTCCATGGGCTGAAATGGGTGTTGACATTGTCGCGGAAGCCAGAAACGGAGAAGACGCCTTCAATATAGCCCTTGAAAAGCGTCCCGACCTCATCATTTCAGACATTAAGATGCCCATCATGGATGGTTTGGAGCTTTGCCGGAAAGTCCATGATGTCATGGTTGACACCTCCATTATTCTACTAAGTGCCTATGAAGATTTTGATTATGCCCGCACTGCAATACAATACGGAGTAGAAAGCTACATACTTAAACCAATAGACCAGGATAAAATCAAGCAGCTTATTGAATTAATCAAATCCCTCAACGCTAAAAGGATAGAAAAGCTCAGTTTGTATAAGACCATATATAATGATGAACTGGAGCGGGAATTGAACCAGGCCTTAAGCCGATGTGACCGTGAATATTTTGAGAGGTTTTTTGAAAAAGAGCTCAATAAAAAAGATTATTGCCGCCATGAATCCAAAGCGTTTTATATTCGCCTGATCGAAATCCTGTTCAATTACTTCAGCGGAATGGGAGTCAATATACACCCTCTGCTGAATTCAAAAGAGTGGGTATTTGAAGAACTCTATACCTTAAAAACCCGGGAGAGCATGCAGTCCTATGTGGAGCAGCTGTATATGGATGTGCTGCAATTCACAACTCAGAAGAAGGATTCACGGTCAGAACACATCACAGAGTATGTAAAGGAGTATATCAACAAGAATTACAGCGACATCAACCTGTCTGTTTCTGAAATTGCAGACAGTTTGAAGCTCTCACCCGCATACTTAAGTGTCATTTTCCGTCAATTTACCGGGGTCAATGTCATTTCTCACATCAAGAAATTGAGGATTGATCAAGCCTGCTCGCTTTTAAAGGACCCCTCCTTAACCATATCCGTTATTTCCGACCGGGTAGGCTTCCAAAGCCAACACTATTTCACCCGTGCCTTTAAGAAACAAACAAAGATGACACCTTCCGAATACAGAAACTTGATCTTAAATAATAAGAACCCCACCTGTCACCTTTAGGCGTTAGTGCAATCAAAGATTGCAAACGGGTCCCGGGAACCTTGTTACTTCGTAATAAGCTTTAAGATGGGAGCAGCTCATGATTATAAAGAATATGAGCATCAACACAAAAATCTCATTTGTTTTTATTATTGTTATTATGGCTGTGGTGATTTCATCAAATGTAATCTTTTATTTCTTGGTCAGTGATATCATCATTAACAGAACCATTGAGCAGCAGGAGAAAATCATATCCCATAATTCCACCAATATGGACAATCTTTTGAATAATATTAACCTGGCGGTAGGAAACCTATGCCGGGACGGAAAGCTGGTCGAGGTGCTTAATAACGATTGTGAAGGCCCATTTGAGCTGTACTCCGGTAGGGAGGCCATTGAACGCCAGTTCAGACAATATTTCATCCAATTAATGGATTTTACTGCTTACAATTTCGCATTCTTTTTCATAGACGACGCCTTTCCCGTTACAGACGCCTTTTTCCCGGTGTCCCTAAATACTGCGGTCAGTACGCGGCATGGCGTTTTTAAAGCAGATAACCAAAAAAAAGAGGATTGGTATCTCAAAACAGTTGAGCTTAACGGAGCCTTTCACTGCTTTTATCTGGAGGGGGATAATCAGCGCCTTTATATATCAAGGCTGGTCAGAAATCCCTATATCAATATTTACAGCATGGAAAAAATGGGAGTCATGCTCATGGGCTTTGATGTGCGGGAATTTGAGAAGCAATTTGATGCCGCAAAGCTTACCGACCATGCACAGGTCTATTTACTGGATGAGGACAAGAGGGTGATTTTTTCCAATAATGCATCGTTGCGTGGGAAAGGAGTAGAAGAAGACGGGCTTATCTCATATGTTAATAACCATCTTAGAACGGAAAACCATGTTCTGGAATATGAGGATCAACATTATGTAACAGCAATAAGCCGCTTAAAGTGGGGATTGAGACTTATATCGGTTATCCCATACACAGACATTCTGGCAGAGCTTAATGTTGTTACGAAAATGATCATCATTATAACTGTCATAGCTGTTTTCATCGGAATAGGTTTGACGGTCATTTTTTCTTTTAGTATAACAAGACCGATCAAGAAGCTGGCAGGAGTCATGAATGCGGTTAGAAATGAAAGCAGTATCCGAACCAATATCGACTACCCGTCCCATGATGAAGTGGGCATACTCTACAAAAGCTTTAATAAAATGATGAGAAGAATTGATGGTCTTGTAGCAGATGTCTACGAAAGCGGTGTCAAGCAAAAAAGAGCTGAACTAAAAGCATTACAGGCTCAAATCAATCCACATTTTATTTACAATACCCTGGATTCGGTAAATTGGATGGCTCTTTTAAACAATCAGAATAATATTGTAAGCATGGTATCCTCACTAGCCAGTATATTAAAATACAGCATCAAGGATCCCGATCACTTCGTATTGTTAAAAGAGGAAATCGACCATGTCAGGAATTATGTCAATATTCAGGCTATGAGATATGAGGATTGCTTTGAAGTGGAATATGACATTCAGCCATCTGAAATGAATTTGAAGCTTCCCAAGTTCTTATTGCAGCCCCTTGTGGAAAATGCCGTTGTTCATGGTGTCGCCAACATAAAGCTTAAAGGACGGATCGTAATATCCTGTATGATTGATGGCAACCATGCCATTATTCGCGTAGAGGATAACGGAGCCGGCGCAGATGTCCACGAGCTCAACGCCTATCTTGAAGGGGAAAAGACCTCCGTTAAAGATTCTGACGGGTTTGGAATAAAGAACGTTCATCAGCGAATTAAAATGCATTATGGCGAAGATTATGGTCTTTATTATGCCGACCGGTGCGACGGAGGCGTCGTGGCTGAAATAAGGATTCCATACAAAGAATAGGCTCTATTTAAAAAAAGTATAAAATATCTAAAGAAGTTACCCTAGAAAGTTAAAGCCCTTTAATTTATAATGAAAGTGTAGCAGGGAATCATTGGAATTATTCAATGACTCAATCGTAAAAAGACGAGCAAATGAGGGGGCTTATTATGGGTTTTTTTCGCAACATTAAAAAAGATGGGGCTTTGTATATTATGGCCCTGCCGGCCCTAATTGCATTACTGGCATTTAGCTATTTGCCCATGTTTGGAGTCATACTTGCCTTTAAAAGGATCAATTATGCAAGTGGCATTCTAAAAAGCCCATGGGTAGGCTTTGATAATTTTAAATTCCTTTTTAAAAGCAATGCCGCCTTTACCATCACACGCAATACTATAGTATACAATTTAGTTTTTATCGTACTCGGATTGGTTTTTGCGACCTTCATAGCCATTATTCTAAACGAAATCAAGAATCGTATCGCTTCAAAGATTTATCAGACCGTCTTCATCATGCCCTATTTCTTATCATGGGTGGTAGTGGCCTTTGTGGCTAAGGCCTTTCTTGACCATGATCTCGGTTATATAAACCATCTTCTGACTTCAATGGGATTAGAAAAAGCACAATTTTACTTTGAAACAAAATACTGGCCTTTTATCCTCGTGTTTGCTCAACTTTGGAAAACACTGGGCTATAACAGTATTATTTATTTGGCGGCCATAACGGGCATATCAACTGAGTATTATGAGTCCGCAACTTTAGATGGGGCTACCAAGTGGCAGCAGGCTATTTATATTACCATACCTTCCATTAAGCCCATGATTATTATTTTAACCATCATGGCGGTCGGCAAAATATTCAATTCCGATTTTGGCCTGTTCTACCAGGTTCCGCTTGGTCACGGACAGTTGTATCCGGTCACACAGGTCATTGATACCTATGTCTATAACGGTCTGGTACAAGGGGGAGGGAATATTGGGATGTCCGCCGCAGCAGGCTTATACCAATCTGTTGTTGGATTCATCCTCGTCGTTGTTACCAATAAGATCACCAAAAAGGTGGATGAGGGCTACGCGTTATTTTAACTTATCATTTGATTGCTCCTGAATTGCAGAACAAGAAAGGAAACAGATTATGGCAAGAATGGTACAAAGCAGAATCAACGCCTTGTCAACAGGCTGGAATATTGTTTTTAATCTATTGTTGATCAGTATGGTCGCTCTGTGCGTTATTCCCGTGCTGCTGGTTTATTCCGTATCATTTTCCAGTGAAGCCAGTATTGCGGAGTATGGCTACCGGATTATCCCTAAGGAATTCAGTCTTTTTGCTTATGACTTTATGTTTAAAACGGGGGATCATATTCTGAATGCATATATGATATCCATTATTGTAACGGTATGCGGCACCATATCGGCTTTGATAATAACTGCCATGTTCGCGTATGTCATATCCAGAAAAAGCTTTAAAATGCGTAATGTATTTGCTTTTATAGCATACTTCACCATGCTGTTTTCCGGCGGACTTATTCCTTCCTACATGATCAACACGCAGGTTTTTAACTTGAACAATAACATTTTGGCATTAATTCTTCCTTATCTGGTGAGTGCGTGGAACGTATTGGTTCTAAGAACATTCTTTCAAGCCACAGTGCCTGATTCCATCATTGAATCGGCTAAAATAGATGGGGCCGGTGAATTTACAATATTCTTCCGCATTGTCATGCCTTTGGCGAAGCCCGGTCTGGCAACAATAGGCTTCATGCTGCTTATCATGTACTGGAATGACTGGTGGCTGGCCATGCTCTACATAAAGAAGCAAAATCTTATACCCATTCAGCAGCTGCTGATGAAGGCCATTAATTCCATTGAGTTTATCAGAACCAATTCCAGGTTTTTAGCCACCCCCCAGGGCCAGGCGCTGCTCAATCGGCTCCCCAGTCAATCCGGACGCATGGCCCTGGTGGTTATAGCAACGACACCTATTCTATTTGCTTATCCATTCTTTCAAAAGTACTTCATTAAAGGACTGACCATCGGAGGGGTAAAGGGTTAATCCCGCTATAAAGGAGCAATCGAAATATAAGTTCCGATTCTTTCGGTAAAAGTATATGCAATTCTTCTGTTTTTACCGGAAAATTTATCGGAAGTTAAATTTCGATCATCCCCAAGCGGTTTTAATAAAATAAAGTATGAGGAGGAAAACTATGAAAAGCTTTAAGCGTATGATCAGCTTGGTTATGGCATTAATAATGGTTCTTTCAATACTTGCAGCATGCGCCTCGGAAAGCCCGACAAAAGGTGACGCCACAGCAACGCCGAGCCAGTCCGGCACACAAGAGCCACCGAAAGGTGACCCGGCAGAAATCACCTGGTATCTTTATACGGACTATAACTTCAGGGATGAAGGCATTGTCTGGGATGAAATCAACAAATACCTGAAAGACAAAATCAACGTCACTGTTAATGCACAATATTTGAACTATGATGATTTCTTTTCAAAAATGCCCGTTATGCTTTCCGCTGGCGATGCCATGGATTTGGTCTTTACGTGTTCGTGGCTAAACGAGTATGTTCCGGGTGTTGCTAAAGGTGCATTCAAGCCTCTTAACAAGTTAATTGACGAGTATGCACCCAAGACAAAGGCTCATGTTCCCCAATCCCTCTGGGATGGTGTGACGATCAACGGTGAGATTTACTGCTTCCCGACCTATAAGGAATTCGGACAGCAATACGGCTTCATTATTAATAAAACCTATGTTGACAAATACAATCTTGACGTTTCAAATATTAAAACCTATAAGGATATGGAGCCTCTTTATGAAATCGTGAAAAAAAATGAACCCGATATGGTTATGATCGAAGCGCCCTTCCCGTTAGAACGTATGATGACGAAAAACCATATCACGGGCGATATTGACCTGCCCGGAGCTCTGAATATTCCAGGGATAGATGCTTATACAGTAAAAGACGACAAGATTTTCAACCAGTATGATACGCCGGAGTTCAAGGAGTTCTGTGTTACCATGGAAAGATGGCAGAAGGCGGGATATCTGCCCAGTGACACCCACTATGAAACCAATACCGCTCCCAATGACTGGAGAAACGGAAAGGTATTCAGTAAAGGTCTTACCTATGCACCCAATTATGAGAAACAGCTGAGCGAAGAAAGAGGTTATGAGCACCTTTATATTCCGATAGGAAAAACCATAGTTGAAACCGCTGATACAGTGGGATCCGCCACTGCCATTCCATGGCAGTCAAAGAATCCGGAAGCCGCAGCGAAGGTTATGGAGTTGGTGTACACTGACAAGTATATGGCAACCATGATCAGACACGGTATCGAGAACAAGCACTGGGTGAAGGTTGATGAAAATACTGTTGACTTTGCTCCCGGACAGGATTCCAAGGATCCAGGCTTTGATTTTGGTATAGGTTGGGAGCTCGGAAGCATATATACGGCTATGCTGCCCAAAAGCTATCCGAAGGATACCTTTGAAGCCTATGAAAAGCTAAACGCTTCAGCTATACCCGCTCCCGGCTTAGGATTTAACTTTATAGGCGAAAATGTACTGACTGAATCTTCATCCATCCGCAATGTTCTCAACGAATACAGAGATCCAATGCTTTGGGGCCAGGTTAACATCGAGGAGCACTACCCTAAATTTTTGAAGGCATTGAAGGATGCTGGCGTTGACAGATTTATCGAAGAACAGCAGAAGCAGTATGATGAATGGAAATCCAAGAATGGCAAGTAATCTATAGAAACTTTTTCAGATTTATCGGAAGTTATATTTTGATCATTCCTAAGGCCGGAGTCATCCGGCCTTTGAGTGTAGAAAAGAGGAGGGCGCACATGAGAGGATTAAAGATTGCGATAATTGGTGCAGGGAGTACTTATACCCCTGAGCTGATAGAAGGTTTTATAGAAAGACAGGAGCAATTAAAGGTTGATTCCTTCTTTTTAATGGATATTGACCCAAAAAAGCTGGACATTATTGGAGGTTTGGCCAAGCGGATGCTTGAAGCAAAGGGACATCCTGGAAAAATGATACTCACCTCCAGCCTTGATGAAGCAATAGAAGGAGCGGATTATATTCTGGCGCAAATAAGGGTAGGGGGGCTGGAAGCCCGAATAAAAGACGAAAAGATTCCAGCCAAGTATGATCTTCTGGGGCAGGAAACGACAGGAGCAGGCGGTTTTATGAACGCGCTTCGGACAATCCCGGTTATCATGAATATGGTGGAGCGTATAAAGATGCTTGCACCGGAGGCATGGCTCATTAATTTCTCAAATCCCTCCGGCATACTGGCAGAAGCAGTCTTGAATCATAGCAATATTAAAATGCTGGGTCTGTGCAATGTCCCTATGGGTTTGGTAAAAGATGCTGAAAAGCTTCTGCCGCCTGGAACTCAGTCCTTTAGCTATGATTATGTGGGATTAAACCATTTAAGCTGGATCACAGCGGTCTATGCGGATGGAAAAGAGATATTAAGCGAAAAAATTGGAAGCGGTCTTGAGGTATCTACCATGAAAAATATACCCCATATGGATTATGATATTCAAATGTTAAAGGCCGTTAACGCAATGCCCTCCAGCTATTTAAATTATTTCTATTTAAGAGATGAACAAAAAAAGCATGCTTCAGAGTCGGGAAAAACAAGAGGTGAAGAATGCATGAATATAGAAGCGGGCCTCCTGGAGCTTTATCAGGATAAATCCCTGAATCGAAAGCCTGAATTACTGGAGAAGCGCGGAGGAGCCTATTATTCAACAGCAGCCGTATCTTTGATTGATGCCATTGAAAACGATAAAAATGAACTTCATGTGGTGAATGTCAAGAATTGTGGAGCGCTTCCGTTTATGGAAGACGATGATGCGGTCGAAGTGAAATGTCTCGTTAACAGACGTGGCGTCACTCCGGTTAAAATTGATAAATTTGATAATCCCCATATCGTCGGCCTCATGAAGGCAGTAAAGGCCTATGAAAAGCTTACAGTTTTAGCCGGGCTGAAAGGAAGAAAGGATGCGGCGCTGGCAGCATTAATGGTACACCCCTTAATCGGTGATTACATAAAGGCCAGGGATGTTCTTAAGGATATGCTTGAAGCCAACAAGGCTTATCTGCCGCAGTTTTTTAAAGGGGACAATCAATATGAATAGATATGTATTAGGCGTTGATGGAGGCGCAACCAAAACACAGTGTATTCTTACCGATATTGAAGGAACCCGGATGGATATGATCCAGTGGGGCCCTTTAAACCATGAAGGCATGCCCGGCGGCTTCGGACAGCTGAAACAGGAATTAGAGAAGCTATTAAGCTTGATCCTGACCAGAAATAGTATTCATTTAGGTGAATTAGAATATTCAGTCTGGGGTTTAGCCGGTGCAGATACAAAAAGACAGCATGCTTGCATATCAGAGATCTTATCAAAATTGGGTCTTGACCGATTTATGCTTTGTAATGATGCCTATTTGGGAATAAAGGCCGGTTGTCCCAGCGGGTTTGGCATATGTGCCATAAACGGAACTGGCTGTTCAATTGCAGGTATAAATTCCAGAGGGGATATGCTTCAGATTGGTGGTTTGGGAGACCTAACCGGAGATAAGGGTGGAGGATCTTTTATTGGGTCTGCAGTGGTAAGAAGTGTCTACCATCATCTCTATAAAGGCGCCAGATACACCCAGATGCAGGACTTGATGTTTAAGAAGCTTGAAATATCATCTAAGCATGACTTTACAGATATACTGACACAGAAAATAGAGGAAGGCGCAATAAAAATCTCAGAACTCAACAAAATTGCTTTTGAAGCAGCACAATCAGGTGATGAAGTTGCAACAGAGCTCTTAATAGGAATTGGTAACGATTACGCCGCATCGATCAATAGTATGATTCAGGAATTGAGGCTCAATCAGGAGAAGGTTGTTGATGTGGTCCTGGCAGGATCGGTGAATGTTAAGGAAAGTGAATCACTCCTAATCAAAGTCTTAAAGGAAAAGGTGATCTCTCAAAACGAAGGATGCAATATTCATTTTATAACACTCTCAAGTCCACCGGTCACAGGTGCTGCTATCTGGGCTCTGGGAGAATTTATTTCCGATGATATAGCCTTCAAAAGGTTCAATGAGGTAAAGTGAGATCAGGAGGAAAAAGCTGTGAACTATAGAAAACTTAAAATTATTTTGACTGCCATACTATGCTTATCGGTTTCTTTTACCGGTTGCAGCGGCGGAGCATCAACGGTGAAACCCGATGCTGACGTAAAAGGTGAATCGCCTTCTTCTGATATTGAAGAAAAAGATGAAACGCCTGCTCCAGAAGCTGAAATAAAAGCTAAAAAGCCTTTTCCGCAGGACCTTAACTATGAAAACTGCATCAAACCCAACCATGTTACCAAGGAGCAAATGATAGATGGGGTAACAGGATGCTATGAGTCCTGGAAGAGAACTTATATCAAAGAATCCAACGGAGTTACACCCGGTGGTGGCTACTATGTGGAAATGAAGGGCACAGGGGGAGATGGGAACGAAATAACCACTTCTGAGGCCCATGGATATGGAATGATTATTTTTGCATTAATGGCAGGCTATGAAAAGGATGCAAAGAAATACTTTGACGGAATGTATAACATGTACGACAAGCACAGGAGTACAGGCAATAAAAATAATATGTCATGGGTCATCGATACGAGTGAACTGACGGAAAAGGACTCAGCAAGCGCGACGGATGGTGATATGGATATTGCTTACGCCTTGCTTTTGGCAGATGCCCAATGGGGTTCGGACGGCAAAATAAATTATCTTAAAGAAGCGCAAAGAATCATCAGTGAAGGCATAAAAATAAGCGATATGAGTGTTGAGACAAAAAGAACCATACTTGGTGATTGGGATACGAATAACTTCAATACGAGAGCGTCGGATTGGATGACAGGCCATTTCAGAGCCTATTACAAAGCGACAAATGATCCCTTTTGGAATGAAGCTGCTGATACGGTATATGATATGATAAACCGGATCACTGAGGAATACTCACCCTACACAGGACTGATGCCCGACTTTATTGTGGAGGATCCACCGAAACCTGCTCCGAAGCAATTTCTTGAGGGCGATACGGATGGGGATTATTCCTGGAATTCCTGCCGGTATCCGTTCAGAATAACTATGGACTATGCCTTATACGGTACGCCTGAAGCTAAAGGGGCCTGCAATAAAATGGTAAACTGGATAAAGGAGCAGACCTCAAACGATCCATCAAAAATTAAAGCCGGTTACAGTTTAGGCGGTGGAGAATTGGTGGACTATGGAAGTGCTGCCTTTACGGCACCTTTTATAGCTGCCTGCATCGTGGACAGTACTCACCAGGAGTATTTAAACGAAGGATGGTACCTGATAAAGAGAGTAAAACAAGGCTATTACAGTGATTCAATATCGCTCCTTTGCTTGCTTTTGATATCTGGGAACTGGTGGGCACCAAATTAAAGTTGAAGCGACAAATCCATGAGCAAACCCGCTGAGCCTTGAAACAACTGCTTTCCAGCCGGGAATTAACTGGATTGAATGCGGTCGAAACTCTTTCATAATAACAGCTTGACAAAGTTCAGAGTCGTTTGTATAATAGTAAAGTCTTGAGTGCGGTGTTTCACCGCATGACTTGTGCCAGTAGCTCAGTTGGATAGAGCAACGGACTTCTAATCCGTTGGTCGGGTGTTCGAATCATCTCTGGCACGCCAAAAAAACCCTCATTGCTAAATGCTTTGAGGGTTTTTATTTAATAAAAAATGTCATTCTTTTATTGCACAGTCAAGGTATGGTTACTATTTTTTGGAAGCTAAATATGCATCAAGCTGCTTCTGAGCCTCAGCGACGACACTATCGATACCATTAGCTTTAAGCTTCGAAATGAATTCAGGAAGCTTAGCTGCAGGATCAGCAGCACCGCAGTTGAGAGATATTGCGTACTCTTCTTTTATGCTGTTAAGAGCAGCAAGCTCGGTAGCTACCGGTTTGGGGTCAAAGCTCCAGCCAAGTATTGGCAATGCCTGTGCGCCATTGTTAAACTCATCAAATAAATTCCAAATATTTTCGGGTTCTGTAGACATTCTTGGGAGAATAGTAAGCTTACCTAAGCCAGCTCTCCAAACTCTGAAGGTGTCTTGCATAACAGGATCAAGCAGAACGCTGCCATCTGCTTGTGTTTTATAGTGAACTCCTTCAGCGCCGTATGCCAAGAATGAATATACTTTAGGATCTGTGTTAACGAGGTTCAAAAGCATAAGAGCACGGTCAGGATTCTTGGAATTAACAGAAATAGCGTTCATTGCACCACGTGAGGAGGTTGTACCGATAAGAGGAGTATGGGTTTTCTTGTATACTACCTTGGTCTTACGCAAATCACTATTCTCGTATTCATATCCGGGAGAATATGACTGAACACCAATAGCGTATTTCGCATTCAGATTGGCATTTTCACGAACGCTCATTGATGCTTTAACATTTGACATTTGCGGATCAATATAACCTTTCAGATAGTACTCACGAGATTGTTTTACAAATTTCTCATAACCTTCTGTCTCGTATTTGCTGACAATCTTTGTGCCGGACTTGCCGGGATTAGCAGGATCGAATTCGTACGAGAGTAAAAGCTCGGAATCAACTATATCATTGTTATTGACAACTCTTTCGGTAACGCCTGTTTCATAGTTGAACGGATAAAAATCCTTGCCTTCGCCAGCCTTGATCTTTTCAAAGATAGGACCAAGCTCATAGTAATTTGTAACATCTTTTTCGCTGAATCCATACTTCTCGAGCATATTCATGTTAAGATCCCATGTATATACTTGCGCTATTTCTTTATAAGAAGGAATAGCGTAAGTAGCGATTTTACCATCAGGACCTTCGGTTTTTGCGGCTTCAGTAAGAACCGGATGTAATTCCTTGAAGAGGTTAGGTGTATATTGTGTTAGAAGATCGTCAAGCTTTGCATATGAACCTTTCTTTGACTCTATAGCAAAGTTGTTAGAAGTCCATGAACAGGTGAAATAAATGTCGTAATCTTCGGCTGTCTGTATAGCAAGCATAACTCTGTCATCGAAGTCAGCACCCCAACCACACCAAGTCATTTCAAGAGATGCATTGATCTTATCTTTAAGATAAGCATTTAAACCTTCCATGACTTTGGTGTCGTCGGTTACTGTGTTACCAATGTACATCCACTTTAACTTGACAGGTTTTGAAATGTCGGGACCGCTAGTAGTCGATGAGGGTGTTGTGGCTGTGCTGCTGGGGTTTGCTGCTGCCGTGTTGCCTGATACTGGTGGATCCTGTGTTTTGCCGCATGCAGACAGTACAGAAACTACCATCATTACTGTTAAGACAAGAGCGATGAGTTTTTTGCTTTTCATTTTTTCTCCTCCTTGTTTTGGCGGTTTTACCGCCATAAAATATTTTGTAAGCTATAGGCTGTCATTTAGAATGAGAACCATTAACCGAGTGATACTCGGAACTTACCCAAATAAAATTAGCCTTTGACCGAACCAATAGTAAGCCCTGATATTATGTAACGCTGAAAGAAGGGATAGGCAAAAGCAATCGGAATAACGATAAGTACAACCAAAGCCATACGCAAGCTTTCGCCCGGAAGATTTCTTAAAATTCTTGAAGCTTCACCGGCGGGAAGCGGAGTGCCTCGTACCAAGAAATCAACCTGATCCTGTATTCTATAAAGTAAATATTGCAAAGGAGTATAGTCTGAGTTTGGCTTTAAGTACAATAAGGCTAAAAACCATTCGTTCCAGTATGTAATAATATTTAATAGAGCGATTGTAGCAATGCCTGGCTTGGCGATAGGGATTACTATCTGGAATAACGTTCGAAACTCACTGCTTCCGTCAATTGAAGCTGATTCAATAAGCGCCATATGTATAGTGCTTTGAAAGAATGTTCTCATTATTATGAAATTAAACGGACTGACCAGCAGAGGGACAATCAGCGCAGCATAGTTGTTGTCGAGTCCCAGAAGGTCTTTGGAAATCATGTATGTAGGTGCAAGACCTCCGCTAAACATCATAGTAAAGAAGCTGAAAAACGCTATTAAAGTACGATATTTATATTCCTTTCTAAACATAGCATAAGAATACATAATGCATATCAAAACGCTTATTATTGTTCCCACTACGGAAATAAAGACGCTGTTAAAAAATGACCGTACCAGTTGGAAGCCAAGATCAAAAACAAATTTATAGGCTTTTGTTGATACTTCCTTTGGGAAAAAAGAATATCCTATTTCACTTATACTATTTTGCGAGCTGAAGGAAATTATAATAACAAATATAAATGGCACTATACACATTAAGCAGAAAAGAGTAAGTAAAATATGTATTATAATTTCCGAAGGCAGGCTAACCGTGTTTAGACGTGCAGACCTTCTAGATTTCACTATTTTGTCCATCTTTAATCCTCCTAAAAAAGAGTACTGTCGGGTTCAACTTTTTTAACAATACTATTTACCGTCATTATGCAAATAAACCCTAAAACGTTTTGAAATAAACCGGCTGCAGAGCTCATGCCGATATTCCTCGTTTGCATAAGCGCGCGATATACGTATGTATCAATGACCTGTGTCGTGGGGAAGGTGGGACCAGAATTTCGTGTGACTATATAAAACAACCCAAAGTCCGAATTAAATATTTTACCGGCAGCAAGAATGAATAAAATGATAATCATTGTTTTCAAATGGGGTAAAGTAATATAGAATACCTGTTGCCATTTACTGGCGCCGTCGATTGTCGCTGCTTCATATTGGGAAGAGTCTATTCCGGTAATTGCAGCAAGATATAGTATGCATGAATAACCTAGATTTTTCCATAAATATGCGAAGGTTAATATAAATGGCCATGGGGCATGAGTGCCATACCAATCGGTAGCAATCATGCCGGCACTTTGCTGCATTACTGGAATTAAGCCCTTATTTGGGCTAATAAACGCGTAAAGAAAGTAATCAACTACGACCCAGCTTAAAAAATAAGGGAAAAACATAGCGGTTTGATATGCTTTTGCTACGAATTTCTTTGTCACTTCACTTAGCATTATAGCCAGGGATACGGATATGACTAATGTTAGTACAATAAACACCATGTTGTATACAAGAGTATTCTTGATCATATTCCAGGAATCGGTAGTGGTAAAAAGGAATTTGAAGTTATCAAAAGAAACCCATTCACTATGTATAATATTATTTATTAGTGTAGGGTTGGGGGGGTATAGCTTAAAATCCTTAAAAGATAAAACAATACCAAACATTGGAAGGTAACGCAAAAGGATGAGCCATATAATTCCTGGTAGAGCCATTAATGTAAAAATTAACGTCTGATTGCGGTTTCTTTTTTTAAAATTAATACCTGAAGCAAGTGTTTGTGTTTTTGTCATGTCAGTCCTCCCTTTATCCTTGATTATCACGCTTACAAACTTGACCCTTTTTCATATTTCATATAGATGAAAATAAGTATGACAAAATAGCCTTTAATAAAAGCCGAAAGTTTAGAAATTTAGTTTTTGCACGCTTAAAGCAAATCTGTATAGATAAAGCAGTAAAAGAAATGGATTAAAAAGCGGGAAGCAGCCGGCCAAGAAGCATTTCTATGTGAAATATGTAGGGTTTAGATGACTTGTTGAGTGTGAATAGATCATTTGAAGGAGCTTTGTTTAAATATCAAGTATCAACTCCGGAGAATTAAATATCTTCTGTATGATATATGCGGATGCACCCACTAAAGCTGCATTATCCTGAAGTATTGAGGGCGCAACGCTGACCTTATCCGAAAATACCGTATAGGAGTAATCTTTTAATGTGTCGTTTATAACCTTGATCAGTTGTGGACCAAGCTTAATGATAGTTCCTCCGATAACAATAAGCGGAACACTGTAGAAGCCAATGATGGTATTAACTGCAAAGCCTAGGATTGTTCCCACTTCCTGGATGATTTCAACGCACAACAAGTCCCCTTCTTCCGCATACTTTGCAATCATTTCCAACTTAAGATCTTTCACTTGCGAGAGGGCAGATTTTCTTCCGGAAATCTGAGATGCTACAACTTTTCGCCGTATGGATTCTTCTGTAACATATTCCTCGAAATATCCTCTGGTTGGCGCATTGGAGGCAGTTGCGGATAAATCCATGATAATTCTGCCGATTTCACCGGCACCTCCCAAGGGACCATGAAAAATCTTATTATCAATGATAATCCCCGCACCTATACCGCTTTTTACGCTCATGTAAAAAAGGTTTCCCTGATTTTTACCTGCGCCGTACTCGTTTTCAGCCAGTGCTTCCAGGCTTGTATCGTTCTCAATATATACAGGAACCTTGAATCTTCCTTTTAACGCATTAACCAGAATCTCATAATCAAATACCAAATCTATGGCGAATATTACTTTTTCTCTTTCTTTATTTAAGATACCGGCCACCGCAATACCGATGCCAAATATCTTGCTCTCGGCTTCTCTCAACTGTTTTAGAAGATTATTAATTTCGGTAATGATGTTGTCCGTAATGTTTTCAATTGTATGATAGCCATAAGAATATCTAGTTTCTACAGAACTGATCACATGACCAGCAAAGTTTATCAATGCGATCACGATTTTATTTTTCTGACTCATATCAATTCCAATAACATAGTTGCAATCTTCCCTGATTTTTAACAAAATCGGCTTTCGGCCACCGCTTGAATCACCTTCACCGTATTCTGCGACCAGCCTGTTCGCAATTAATTCGTTTACCAATGCGGAAGTCGCTCCGGCACTTAAGCCTGTTAATTCAGAAATACGGATTCTGGACAGACCATGATTATATCTGATGGTATTTAATATGGATGCCATATTAGCACTTTTTACGGTTTTAGAATTGCCAATGGTTGGATACTCTTTCATAGATTCCTCACACACTTTATTTTTATGTTGAATTAAGTGTACCATATTCTTCTAAATGAAGGCAATATGTATTTGCAATTTTATAAACATATATAACCTTTATTTAAAATGTTATTGCCGGATCACATTTCATTGCATCATGTAGTTCTATGATATTAAGTTATTTCATTAGTCATAATAAGTTTATTGATATGGTATTCAAACATGATGCTTCCTTTTAGAAACATTGTTTTAGCGATTTCCTAAAAGGTAATTTGATTGGAAATCATTAGAGACCGTGGTATAATTACTATATTTAACAAGTATTGTGATAAGGTTATTGTGTGGAGATTGTAGAAGCCTTTATTTGAGATGCAAAACAGGGGAGAGTAGGATGAATCAGAAAAAAGGTAAAGCAGCGATTATTATCAGTAATATCATTTCAAAAGTACAAATGACTCTAGGAATCATTTTAACGGCATTTTTTACAATTATGACTATTGCTCTTTTTGCCACAAATACTGAGGGCACCATGGTCGTTGCTATTCTTTTCCTATTCATGCTTGCTATAGGCATTTTACTGATTGTCAAGGGGAAGAAAAGAAGCTCTCTTATAAAGCTATTCAAAGCCTATGTGCTGAGACTTTCCAATGATCCCTTTCGTTCGATAGATAATCTGGCTGCCGCTACAAACAGTTCTGTTGATAGGGTGCGGGCTAATGTTGACCAGATGATCAAAAAAGGATATTTTGCTAACGCTTACATTGACACTGCTACAAATTGCCTAGCTTTCGCAGGACAGAGTACTGTTGTATCCGATATAAAAGTGCAAATCAATTATACCAATAACATAAGACCTAGCGAGCCCGAAAAAAAATACACAACAACAACATGCAACGGTTGTGGGGCGACGAATAAGATTCTTGAAGGTTCTGTGGGTGAATGTGAGTACTGCGGTTCATTTGTCAAATAAGGGGGAATGCTTAAATGGAACAGAAAAATGGTTCGTCATGGGGCTTTGTTATTACAATGCTTTTACTATTTCCACCTATCGGATTATATTTACTTTTTAGAAATCTTAAATCAGGTAATACTCCCAAGTTTAATAAAGGAAAGATAGTATTTGGAATCGGAGTCTTTTTCTCAATATATGGAGTGCTCATTTTACTACTATTGTCTACTGGGAGCATAGAGGCTAACAAAGATCAGCCTACAGTTGATGAGTCTTTTAAACAAATGACAACTTTCTTCTTGATTAGTGGTGTGGTGTTGATGATTATAGGTAGCATAATGAAAAAGATAATCCTTAAGCGTGAACAAATGGCATCGCACAACCGTAATTATTCAGGATACAGCACACCTAATTTTAGAAATGGTGATTATTCCTATGTCAAAACTGAAACCATAATATTTTCAGATAATTCCACGGATCAATCTTCAAGTCCTCAAGAAAAAGTGGTCCGATGTGAAGGCTGCGGCGCCAGAAATGTAATAACTCAAGGCAAAGTTACAGAATGTGAGTATTGCAGAACTCCTCTTCAATAGTATTCAAGGTAAGGTGTTCGAATCATCTTTGGTACACTATAGAAGCCCTCATTGCTAAATGCTTTGAGGGCTTTTCAGGCAGAAGTTCTCTTGGATGTAAATATTTACATCATTCGATTTTTAAAATATAATCTTGTCAGATGAAACTAGCATAGGAGACAACCCAACGATTATATTAAGCGAACCTGAACCGGGAGGACAATATTATGTTGAAAAAGACAACAGCACTTTGTCTGGCTTTCTTACTGGGGTTAACATGCATTCTGGCCAGAGTGCCTGCCAGTGCACAAGTCAACATTACCTTAGCTTCACCTCAAAACGTTACTGTACGTTCCGAAGGCACTCTATTTATCATCGAGTGGCGAAATCCTAAAAGTATCGAAGAGTTCGCAAAATCTTGCTACGATAACTATAACGGTCCAGTTTCTTATATAATTGATTGGCGGATCAATGGCGGAGAATGGCATCTGGATAAGGAAGTACCTTCAGGCGACAGTATTTATGGTTTTTACGGGAATATTAGTTATCAGTTTTTTGGTAATGTATATGTTGATGATTATAACAGCTATTTCGCCTCTAAAGCCGAAATAAGCAAGCTTTTGGTCGGGCTCCCATATTCAGAATCAATCTCACAATGGTTGAAGACAAATAACATAGAATTCCGTGTTAGGTATTATTGCGAGTATTGGGATGATACAAGCAATTCCAATGTCAATCTGCACTCACCTTTTTCAAATGCTGTTTTAGTTGGGGCTGTAAACCCGACAGGAACAGGAGCTCAAACGAAAACTGATGACTTTGGTTTACCGCAACCTCTTTCTACTGCAGATGCTCCCGAGAGCTTAGCCGTCTCGTACATGACGCTTAATCTTCGATGGAAAGTGCCTGAGAGTATAAAAGCCTCGGAAAAAATGGGAACAGCTTTTGCTACCGCATATATCGATTGGAAAATTAATAACGGTCCATGGCACGATGCCTTAGAAGAAAGCAAAACGAATATTGAAGCATCAACTTGGTTCGGCAAAGCTTTTGGTGAGACAGATATGGATAAAGACGGCTATGTAACGGTAACCCTACCGCGCCAAGCCCTGGGTATTGAAGGATCGGTTCAGAGTTGGCTCTCGTCCAACACATGCTATTTTAGGGTAAGATATGTCATCATAGGCCTGGGAGAGGAAGAACTTATTTCTCCATACTCCAATACAGCTGTTACAGGCAAGGGTACACCTGCGCCTTCGGTACCAAAATTGGATAGGCCTTTGCAGCTTGATGCTACGCTAACAAGTAAGTGGGAAAAACATATAATTAATTTTACATGGATTGCACCTCCAGGCATATCTGAAGTAAATAAAGCCACGCCTGTGATAACCTATATTGATTATAAGCCGCAGGGAGGCAAATGGCAGACCGAACTTAAGGGTATGCGAGGTTCGGATGATTATAGTGACGATCTGGGTGAGAAATATGACATGTACTTTGATCAGGGACAAGTACAGGGTGTTTACTCGTTCAGGATTTATTTTGCGTGTCAGTATGCTCCCAGCAAATGGGCGTTTTCGGATTTTTCCAATGTTCTGACGGTTGATTTCAGTAGTGGAAAGGTCAATAATCCGGAAAAGGCTGATGAAAATGCCGCTTACAAGAACGCCAGCAACTGGGCTGTCCCGGAGCTTGATAAGGCTGTAGGATATGGTCTCATTACCGATCGTATTAAGAACGACATGCAGGCGCCCATTACCCGGGAAGAGTTTTCAGAGGTTGTTGTCAAGCTTTATGAAAAATACACCGGAACTCAGGCTGTTTATACACCTCCGGCTCCGTTTGTCGATACCGATAATGTTGAAATCTATAAGGCTAACCAGTTGGAGATTGTCCTTGGCACCGATATTGTAAAGAAGCTTTTTACACCCAAGCAAAGCATAACAAGAGAGCAGATAGCAGCCATGCTTTATCGCGCCGTCAAGAAAATGTCGCATGATGTTAATTTGTCTACCGAAGGTGCTGAGGTTTTTAAAGATATCAAGAGCATCTATCCTAACTTCCTCGAAAGTGTGAAATTCTTAAATAAGAATGGCATTATGAAAGCCAACAACGGTAAAATAGGTCCCACCGATACGGCTAGTCGTGAACAAGCTGTAATGATGGCTATCCGCATTTATGAGAACTTCAAATAGGAATAATTCATCTGATGTAATACATGCAAAAACACCGTGCGACAAAGAAACCCTGATTGCCTAAAGCTTTCAGGGTTTTGTCATATGAACACGATTATCAGCAAATGCAGAACTACACTTTTGGTATCTGGTTAATTTCATGCCGGCTTGCTATAATAAGAACGCCACCCGTTACCGAAATCGGAGATTTCGAACGAGTCCCGGCAACCTTGTTACTTCGTAATAAGAACGATAAAAACAATATAATTGAGCCTATATAAGGTAAAAAGCTATGTTTACTTGGAGGTAAAGGATGAACAAGCCAGTCATTATCGGAATTGCAGGCGGTACAGGCTCAGGGAAAACCACTCTTGCCAAAACCATAAAAGAATCCTTTGAAGATGATGTGGTCCTTATTTGTCAGGATTATTACTATAAATCCTTTAACACCCTTTCATACGAGCAGCGCAGGCAGCTTAATTTCGATCATCCCAACAGCTTTGACAATACCTACATGGTGGAGCAGATTAAAGCCCTTAAAGCGTTCCAGCCCATACAAAGACCGGTCTATTCCTTTATTGAATACAGGCGCTTGGATGAAACCATCAAGGAAGAACCCAAGCATGTTGTTATTATAGAAGGTATACTTATCTTTGAGAATCCCGATCTGGTGGACCTTATGGACATAAAAGTCTTTGTGGATACCGATTCGGATATTCGCTTCGCAAGAAGGCTTATCCGTGATATTCATGAGCGGGGCAGGGATATTGATTCTGTGGTTAATCAATACCTTAATACGGTAAAGCCCATGCACGAAGCCTTTGTGGAGCCGAGCAAAAAAAATGCGGATATCATTGTTCCCAACGGCGGGTTAAACACAGTCGCCAGCTCCATGATTATTGAGAAAATAAAGAGTATTCTGCAGAACAAATACTAAAGAATGAGGTAGAGTATGGCTTATATTTGCGAACAGGAGCTACTAAATTATTATAACGATCTGGAGCCTTTGCTTACTTCCCAAGGACTTTTTTCAGAAATTGTCCTTGTAAGGGACTATTTGCTAAAAATAAAAATCAGTGAGAACGGAACGGCACTGGGAAAGCTCATCATCGATTACAGCCCTAAAAAGCGATCCTATGGCTTCCGTAAGGATTCAGACCTTTCAGAGGATCAATTCAGCCGTATTCTGAGCTTCATGGGAGAAGTTCCTCCTGAAAAAGAAAAGCCGAGCCCTAAAGCCAATCCCACAAAAAATATTGAAATACCAGTTGCCAAGGATGTATCAGGAATTCTCTGTCATGCTTACGTTGACGGCTCGTTTATTGATGGATGTGTGGGATATGGTGCCGTCATTCTTGAACAGGGAACTGTTGTAGCTGAAATTTCGGGAGCTGTGGACACACCTGATGCCTTTAGTTCACGTCAGGTAGGTGGAGAGATTCAAGCTGTCATTGAAGTTCTAGAATGGTGTAAACAGAAAGATGTTACCGAAATCGCAATTTTTTATGATTTTCAGAACATAGAAAAATGGGCTACCGGTGAGTATCGCACCAATACACCTATGACCCAGGCCTATAAGCAATATATCGATGCCTGCATGGTCAAAATAACCTGGGTGAAGGTAGAAAGCCATACCGGGGTTGCATTAAATGACAAAGCCGACGAACTTGCAAAACAGGGCGCAAGACAGGGAGTGAAACAGCAGCCCGGACAGATAAGTCTTTTTGATGAAGTGCCTCAAAAAGCATTGACAGGTTGGATTATTTATAACGGAAGCCTCATGACTCCAAAATTCATGGAACAGGTTGAGTGGTTTGTTAAAGCCGCTCAGCAAAATGATATCCTACTTATGCCCTATAGGAATGACGAACTGGTTGCAGCCGTCCTGGGAAGTCAGTTAAGTCTTTACGGCCCATCTGATAAACCGGATTTTGTTATCTTTTGGGATAAGGATGTGCGCCTTGCAAGGCAGCTTGAGTATATGGGCTTTAAATTATTCAACGGTGCGGAGGCTATTGCCCTCTGCGATGATAAAATATTGACCCATCAGGTGTTAGCAAACCATCATATTCCCATGCCCAAAACCATTTTTTCACCCCTTGTTTTTCCAGGCTGTCCGGTAGATGAAAGTCTTTTTATTGGTAAGATTGAAGAAGTACTTTCCTATCCCATGGTGGTCAAGGAAGCCTTTGGCTCCTTTGGTGCACAAGTCTACATGGCCCAAAATCGGGATGAGCTTTTGAATTTGAGAAAACGGCTTATTAGCGTACCCCACATTTATCAGGAATATATCAAATCCAGCCATGGTCGTGATGTTCGGCTTCAGGTGGTGGGAGACGAGGTTGTGGCGGCCATGCTTCGCACGTCTGATACTGATTTCAGGGCTAATATAACGGCAGGAGGTCGTATGGCAGCTTTCACCCCTCCACAGACCTTTACGAACATGGCCGTCAAAGCTGCAAAGCTTTTAGGCGCTCATTTTGCAGGTGTGGATATTCTTTTTGGAGAAAATGAAAATCCCATTTTATGCGAGGTTAATTCCAATGCCCATATGAAAAATATTTATGATTGTACGGGCGTAGATGTGCCTGAGCGTATTATAGGCTACATAAAGAGCCAATTAGAATAATTTAGGGGGACTCATGACATGCCTCAGCTCAAGGGTTGGTTGCTTTATAAAAAAGAAGATTACGAAAAAAACGTTGTTTTTGCTCAAAGATTTTTAGATTTGGGCAACCATTCAAAAAACTCCCTGAAGCTTATTTATCATGATGACCTATATTACGGGACGTCCTTGAATAGCTTATGCCTGATCGATAAAGAGAGTAATAAAATGGAGTACCCGGATTATGTCATCAATCGGGCTATTGATCCCCTTTTGTCAAAGCAGCTTGAGCTTATGGGCATAAGAGTTTTTAATTCAAGTCATGTAGCCGAAATTTGCAATGATAAAGCTAAAACCTATCAGGAAGCGGCACGTTTAGGGCTTCCTATGGTTGACACATTTTTTGTTGATAGGAAAACCCTGCTTTATGGCGAACAACCCCTGACTCATCCTGTTGTCATTAAAACAGTGGAAGGAAGGGGAGGGAAAGAGGTTTTTTTAGCCAACTCTAATGATGAGTTACGCCATATCGTTCAGGACATCCCAAAGGAACGCTTTGTTGTCCAGAAGCTGTGCGGATGGCCCGGTAAGGATGTCAGGGTGTTTATTGTAGGCAAAACCATTGTGGGGGCAATATTAAGACGTTCAAAGGGAGATTTTAAGGCCAATTTATCACAGGGTGGAACGGCAGAGCCCTATTCTTTGACGGATAGACAATTGGGCCTTGTGATGCGCATTGTCAACCATTTTGATTTTGGTATGGTGGGTGTTGATTTTATCTTTGATGAAAAAGGCGACTTCCTCTTCAACGAGATTGAAGACGTTGCAGGAAGCCGCACTCTTTCCATGACCAGCGATATCGATATTGTCAGACTGTATCTTGAGCATGTCTATGGCTGCTTTGGATTTTAACCTTAAAAACTCTCCACGAATATCTCAAAATAGCTCTGGGGATGCTTACACGCAGGGCAGACGGTGGGAGCGTCAGTGCCTTCATGAATATACCCGCAATTACTGCAAATCCATTGAACCTTTTCGTCCTTTTTAAAGACCTTGCCATTCTGCACGTTCTCATGAAGTTTTGCAAACCTTTCTTCGTGGTGCTTTTCAATTGTGGAAATGAGCTTGAAGGCGGTTGCTACCTCGGGAAAGCCTTCCTGCTCAGCAACCCTGGCGAAGGAGGGATAGATTTCACTCCATTCTTCATGTTCACCTTCCACACCTCCCTGCAATTGGTCAGCAGTATTGCCTGAAACCACGGGATAGCCTGCTGAGATGTCAATATTGACGGGGAGCTTGCCCTGAAACCCTTCGACTATAAGGTTGTAAAAGACTTTGGCATGGGCTCGTTCGTTTTCTGCTGTTTCGATAAAAATGTCCTTGATTTGTTTATAGCCCTCTTTATCAGCCGTACTCGCCGCAAAATAATAGCGATTTCTCGCCTGTGATTCTCCGGCAAAGGCACGCATAAGATTAATGGCTGTTTCAGTTCCTTCCAGACGTTTCATGATAACCTCCAAAACCTATTTGATTATAGTACCAGTATTCACGTACATGGAGGGAAATATAACCGTTTCTAGAAAACAATTAAAAGCAGAGACTGCGCTATCTCTGCTTTAATATATAAGGAGTTCAATATTAAAGAACAAACGAACTTCTTACTCCATCAAGCGAACACCGTAAAGACCGTAATCATTCTTAGTTTCACCCAGCTCACCGCTGGTGACGGTTTTGATAAAGCGACCGGTTACTTCGTTTTCATTACCGGATCCTTCGACCCCCTCTAAGAAAAATGAGGCAAAACCTACGATTTTAACATCAGAACGCCCATTTACATCAAGGTCATCGACAATTATAACGGTTATAACACGCGGACAACCGGGGTCAAAGTGATCAAAGGTGCATCGGGGAGAATGAGTACATTGACCGATAAGGAGATTAATACCATTTTCAGTAGGACCGCTCATATTACCTGGTTCAGTCTGAACAATATCACCCACCATGAGCCTACTATCGTAGCCATTAACAATGTTGTTATAATAAACTTTTGCACCCGATCCACCTAGCTCTATACCGCCGTAATTACCGCCTGAACCGTCACCACCGCCTTCCTTGAGAGTGTATTGTGTGCCAAAATTCAGTACCTGTTTTTCGATTGCAAATGGGCGGATGCCTTTATTTACGCCAATGATAGGCAAGACCTTTCCCTTTGCTGTGGCAACGACTGATTTTGAGTTATAGCCCAATAATCTGGCCAGTCCGAATTCAACCTCGTAGGAGGCCGTTACCCTGATGGCCGTGTTATCATCCTCAAGGTCTACTTCAATGGAGCCGTTTAAATATCCATTTTTGTCAAGATATTGGGCAGCCTTTGCTTCCGGAGTGGAGACCTGATAGATGAGCTCTTGGGCGCCGGCAAGCGCAGCGGCATCAACCGCGTTGGCAAGCCGAGACTTATGAAATGTCATCATACCTATGTCGGTTACCAGTGCTACAAATCCCAGAAGAATGACTGCTATTAAGCCAAAAATGATAACTGTCGCTCCTCTTTGACTCTTAAGAAGCTTATTCATGCAAGATCACATCCTTTTCATGCCTCTGATATCAAGGCGTTGCTTGTGGTGTGTTTTTGTTGAAACATACATATATCATACGTAACTTGACTTATTAAGCCAATCAAGCAGTTGGTTTATCTTTTCTGAGACCTTAGTCCTATTTAATATTGCAATTTCATTTCACATTGTTGATGTTTCGTTTGCGAACTATACAGAAGAAGGGATTATAGATATAATAACATTACCCGATACCGAAATTAAAATTTCGAACGGGTACCCAAGTTATTGATACTTCGTATTAATGGGGGTAAGCTTGCCGATTTAACTCTGTAGTGTTTTCATGCAATCTTACAGTGTGGCTTAAGTTACTAAAGAAAAAGATAGATGAGGTGCGCTTATGCGAAGGAGATCGCAGTTATTTTACCTGTTGGTTATTTTATCTCTTTTTTTGTTTACTTTTTCAGGAACAACCACCCAAGCACAAGCCTATCCCGAAACGGTGAGGGTTGGGCTTTATTTTGGAAGTACGCCTGCCTCCAGTGTTTCCTTTAATTCAAAAGCCGGGCTTGAGATTGGCTATTACCAATCGGGTCAATTTGTCACCATTCTGACAGAAGCCGGAGGCAAGCAAGCCATAGTTAGGAAGGATTCCAATTTTATCATGTCGCCCTCGGGCGTTCTTACCGAGTATAATCCTACCGAGGGGGTTCCTTTTAGCGGTGAAACCTTTGGTCCCTATCACATTCAAGTTGGTGAAAAAGTATCGGATTTTGCTTCAGCCCAAAGCATGGCTAATCTAATCAAACAATCCGGTGTCATGGCTTATCCGGTTTTTGAAGATGGCTGGGCTGTCTGGACCGGTTTTTATTCTGATGAAAACAAAGCCAATACCGATGTGCAAAGCCTTATTTCCAAGCTTGGAAATACTGCCGTTAAGGTCATTGCCCCTTCAGCGTCGCGATTGATTGTATATGATTCCGGTTTTCAGCCCAGACTCATATTTGGTGGATCACAGTATAAACTGACGGTCAGGCCCAACGCTGCCAATAATCCATCAGTGCTGTCGGTCAACGGAAAACAGTACAGGGGAGAGATGGAATGCCGTCGTTTTTCTGACAGTGATATGACAGTTATTAATAGTCTTAATATTGAGCAATATCTCTATGGTGTAGTACCGGGAGAAATTGAAGCATCAGCACCCATTGAGGCTGTTAAGGCTCAGGCTGTTGCTGCCCGTACCTATACCTATCTAAGTATGGGAAACTATAAAAAATGGGATTTTGATGTTGTCAATACGGTGAGCTCACAGGTCTATGGGGGTTATGATATTGAGAAGCCGGCCTCCAATCAAGCGGTTAATGAGACAAAGGGTAAAAAGGTTTTATATAACGGACGGTTGGCATCCCTTCATTACTATAGCTCCAGTGGCGGTATGACTGAGGATAATGTCAATGTTTGGGGGACCGACACGCCTTATTTAAAAAGTGTGCCCGACCCCTACGAAGCAGGCAATTCCTATAACTACAACTGGTCGAAAACATTTACTGCAGCCGATATCAAGATGAAGCTATTTTTAAGCGGTGTGGAAATTGGTGATATTGTCTCCATGGCAGCCGAGGAGTATACCCCTGCAGGAAGGGTCAACAAGCTCAAGATCGTGGGAACTCAAGGCTCCATTACCTATACTAAAGAGGATATTAGAAAAATCTTGGGTGATAATGGAAACTATCTTCCAAGCCGTATGTTTACTATTAATTCAGGAGGATCTGGTTCAAGTGGAGCTGGTTCAGGCAGCAGCTCAGCCTCTGTTATTTCAGCAGACGGGAAGACCACAGTCAATATAATTGGCGCCAAGGCAGTGACATCCACAGGAACTGAAGTCATTGCATCAAACACCGGCTCTGTCAAGGTATTGGGTTCAGACGGTTCTGCGCTTATAACGGGTACAGGTACAGGCACGGGTACCGTGCCCTCCGGAACTTATGTTTTAACCGGAAAAGGTTGGGGGCATGCTATTGGTATGAGCCAGGAAGGTGCAAAAGGTTTTGCCCGAAATGGCTATACTTATGATAAAATACTTATGCACTATTTTATAGGTGTAACAGTGGAATAAGCTTGAAGAAGAATATTGATAAGGAGTAAAGCTATGCTTTGGATCATCTCTATTATTGCCTTACTGGGATTAGACCAATGGTCGAAGTGGTATTTCTTAACAAATAAAGCCCAGTTTGAGAATTTTGAAGTTATAAAAGACTTTTTTTATCTGACTTATCTGGAAAATCGAGGTGCAGCCTTCGGTATTCTTCAAAACTTTCGCTGGGTTTTCATTCCTCTAACCCTGGTTGCCGTCGCAGGTATGATCTGGTATTTTTGCAAGAACCGACATTTAGTTATAAGGCTATCCCTTACCTTATTAATCGCCGGTGCGGTCGGAAATTTTATAGATCGGCTTTTCAGAGGATTTGTCGTAGATTTTCTGCATTTCTATCCATTCGGATATGATTTTCCAATTTTTAATGTCGCAGATATTTGTGTCAGCGTGGGTGTATTCTTCCTGGTTATCTATCTTATCTTCATATATAAAGAGCCTGCGGGGATAGAAACGAACAAAACCGCAGAGGATGAGGTTATAAAAAATGAAGCAGAAGATAATAATGATCCGGAGAATTTGAACAATTCAGTTGAGGTAACTAATGGACAGGGAGAAAATTGAAACCTTTATTGTTGTCAATGAGGATGAAGGCAAACGGCTGGATGCCTATTTGGTGGAGCAGATGGGCGATGTCTCCCGAAGCTTTGTTCAAAAGCTCATTGAAGAAGGAGAGGTTACACATAACGGGGAAAAAGTAAAAGGCGGCTTGAAGATAAAAGTTGGTATGCGTTTCGATGTCGAAAGGCCTGAGCCAGTGCCCTTGGAGCTTAAGCCTGAGGATATTCCCCTGGATATTGTTTTCGAGGATCAGGATATCATTGTCGTCAACAAGCCCAAGGATTTGGTTGTCCACCCGGCAGCCGGCAATTGGGAAGGGACTTTGGTCAATGCTCTATTAAACCATTGCAGAGATTCATTATCGGATATTAACGGCGTAATCCGTCCCGGAATTGTGCACCGTATTGACAAGGATACTACGGGTCTACTGGTGGTAGCCAAAAACAACGAGGCGCATCTCAAGCTATCCGAGCAATTGAAGGATCACATGATACAACGTACCTATGAGGCTATTGTGGATGGAGGCATTAAGGAGAATTTCGGCAGAATTGTAGCACCCATCGGAAGACACCCCACCAATCGAAAAAAGATGGCCATCAATGCCAAAAGCGGCAAACCGGCTATCACCTACTATAAGGTTCTGGAACGCTTTAATGGATATACCCACCTTCAACTGAGGCTTGAAACCGGTAGAACACATCAAATACGTGTCCATATGGCATCTCTGGGTCGTCCTGTCACAGGAGATGTACTATATGGTAAAGCCTGTACCATAATGGATACTCAAGGTCAGGCCCTTCATGCTAGATTTTTACGGCTTAGACATCCGCGCAGTGGCGAGGAGATGATTTTTGAAGCACCTTTACCTGATTATTTCATCTCCTTAATCAATCGCTTAAAACTTCACTAAGATAATTGAATAATAATTATAGAGCAGATTTTAATGGACACGGGCAAAGCAATATTATATAATTCTCATTGACTACTTTGTGAGGTGATAGATTTGTCAAGTCAACATATTGCTTTCAACGTGGACGGGATGACTTGTGAGCATTGCGTACATACAATAAAAGCAGCCCTGACTCAGCTCAACGGTGTTTATGAGGTCATCGTAGATCTCAGCACGAAACGTGTCGTCGTGGAATACGATGATGAGAGACTCTATACGGAGACACTCAAAGGAACCATTGAAGATGCAGGTTATAAAGTAAGATAACGATCTATTGATCGCACAACAAGACCCGTATAGGAAATGCCTGTCCTTGTATGGACGGGCATTCGTATATAGCTTGAATTAATCCAACACATCAAGTTTTAAGGAGGGTAAGCATGCATTTATTGGGTAATCTCATTTGGATATTATTTGGCGGACTGGTTTCATCAATCCTTTGGTTTGTGGCAGGATTACTCTGCTGTATTACCTTTATCGGTATACCCTTCGGTATCCAGTGCTTTAAAATTGCATCCTTTGTTTTCTGGCCTTTCGGAAGAGACATCGAAATTGGTGGGTTTGGCTTGGGTGGTCTTGTGGGGAATTTGCTCTGGATCTTGATACTGGGCTGGGAGCTTTTCATAGCCCATCTTGTTTTGGGAATCATTTTTTATATCACCATCATCGGTATTCCTTTTGGACGCCAGCATATAAAACTCGCAAAGCTTTCTTTAGTGCCATTCGGTGCAAGAATTTATACCAAGAGCTGGATATGAGGAGTATAGCTGTGATAGGCTTAATGGGGGGGACCTTCAGTCCCATACATTATGGTCATCTTCTTATGTGCGAAAGCATCAGAGAAGAATTTAAACTAAAAAAAATTATTTTTATGCCGGCAAAAAGGCCTCCGCATAAGGACAGTACACAAATCATTGAGGCAGAGGACAGGCTTCAAATGGTGAAACTGGCCATAAGTGATTATCCCTATTTTGAAGTCAGTGATCTTGAGATGAGAAGGGAAGGTGCTTCTTATACCATAGATACGCTCAAATACTTAAAAGATAATCTGGGTGACAGTCAGGAACTTGCACTCATAATAGGCGCCGATTCAATGATGCAGCTACATACGTGGAAAGATTATCACGCAATTTTGAAATTAGCCACTATTATAGTAGCACCAAGACCCGATACCGATGAAAGGCAACTGGAAGAAACCATTAATCAATACATTGCAGAACTGGGTGCAAATATATTGAAATCTTCTGCCAGGGCTTTGGATTACGCTTCTACCGAAATCCGTGAAAGAGTTGGAAAAGGCCTTTCCATACATCATCTGGTGCCTCCCAAGGTGGAGGCCTATATTGTCGAAAAGGGACTTTACCGCTAAGTTTGGTCGAGGGAAAACATGACGATTGAGAAAATGATCGAGAAGCTTCAAATAGAATTGGACAGCAAGAGATTCCAACATTCGGTCAATGTCATGGAGACGAGTGGACTGCTTGCACAACACTATGGCTGTAATGTTGACAAGGCAAGGCTTGCCGGTATTCTTCATGATTGCGGCAAAAATTATAAAGGCGATGAGGCAAGAGCCTTCGTTGAAAAAATAGGTTACAGGCCCGACGAAATTGAATGGACTCAACCACGGCTTTTGCACGGTATTATCGGAGAGTACCTGGCCAGGACTGAGTATGGCGTCAGTGATGAGGAGGTTTTAAGTGCCATTCGTTGGCACACTACTGGCAAAGCAGGCATGACTGCTCTTGAAAAAATTATTTATATTGCAGACTATATTGAGCCGGCCAGAAGCTTTGAAGGGATAGAGGAAATGCGCCGGATGGCTTATGAAAGCTTGGACCGCTGTGTTGTGCTCTGTTCTGACAGCACTATTCGGTATATAATAAAAAAAGGTGTTCTTCTTCACGAGCACACAATTGAAACACGAAATGACAGCCTTATGCTAATAAAAAAAGAAAATGTTTTATCATAGAGGTAGGGGTTTAAATGGATTGGTATGTTTTCCAATTTGATGGTCAATTTCTTCTAACCGTGGTAGTCAGACTTTTAGTAGCCTGTATTCTGGGTGGAATTATTGGTATTGAACGGGAGTACTCCCGCAATAAACCTGCTGGTTTCAGGACCCACATATTAGTGAGCCTGGGCTCGTGTCTGGTCATGCTGATTTCGCAATTTACCTTTATGGGCTATGAGGGTATGGTTAATGTGGATCCGACCCGGTTAGGCGCACAGGTTGTAAGCGGTATTGGTTTCTTAGGTGCGGGAGCTATTATCCGCCATGGTTCATCTGTGAAGGGTATCACTACAGCAGCAAGCATATGGGTGGTAGCATGTGTAGGATTGGCTTGCGGCGTGGGCTTTTATGTTGGGGCGGCTATAGCAACATTGTTGATCTGGGCAGTTCTCACTTATCTAAAGCTTATCGAGGACAGACTGACATCAAAGGAAAAAACTAAAATGCTAGAGATTGAAGCTCAGGCTGAAAGTGAGATTATACTGCCGCTAAGTGATATTTTCAAGGATTTGGGCCTTATTATTAAAAGCATCGATTTTGCCGAAGACACTAATGATCATACACAAAAAATACTTTGTCAGCTGACAGGTAAAAAGTCTTTTGATTTTGCCTTGTTAACAGCTAAAGTTAAAGAAATTGAAGGCGTACTTAAGATTTCCATATAGGGATTTCTTATGGAAGGGGTTTTTATTTTTGGAACAAAAAAAGAAGAGTCCGTTTAGAGAAATTATGGAATGGGTCACATTAATTATTACTGCTTTTGTAATCGCCTCTGTTATTCAGAGCGAGCTTTTTGCTCTTACCGAGGTCAATATGAGCTCTATGATGAATACGCTTGTGGAGGGTGATAAACTCATTATGAACAAGCTGGCCTATAGCTGGGGAGAGCCTCAGCGCGGAGATATCATCATTTTTCTCAGAGATGAACCCGTTAACGGCGTTGTTGGCAGGGCTTCCATTTATTTAAGTGATATTTCAAAAAAGCTCAATAAGGAATTTAGAAGAAACCGCCTTATAAAGCGAGTTATTGGGGTTCCTGGCGATGAGATTGAAATTCGGGATAATGTCCTTTATGTTAACGGCAAGGAACAAGAAGAAGAATACGCTAGAATTGATCCCTTCGAGAATATAGTCTTAAATGGCAGCGTTAATTCATTTACGGTACCTGAGGGTAAGCTCTTTGTCCTGGGTGATAATCGGGGTGAGAGCATGGACAGCAGGAGCTTTGGGGTTATTGATCGCTCCTGGGTTGAGGGGAAAGCCATCTTCCGTATTTTGCCTTTCAGCAAAATAGGAAGTATTAACTAAACAGCCCAATTTTGTGTCATATTAGGTGGTTATACTTTGAAAATGCCAATCTATGAAATGCTTAAGGCTTACCCAAGCAGTAACCCGCTTCCATTTCATATGCCTGGGCACCTTTTGGGACGGGGACTTTCTGAAGAGCTAAAAATCGCTGGGTGCCTGGATATAACCGAAATACCCGGTTCGGATTGTCTGCACCACCCCCAGGGGGTAATCCGGGAAGCACAAGAGCTTGTAGCCCATTTATTCGGCGCAGGCTATTCACTTTTTTTAGTCAATGGGTCAACATCAGGTATTCACACCATGGTTCAGGCAGTAGTAAAGCCAGGCGGGAAACTGATAATCGGGAGAGATTGTCATCGATCGGTTTTAAGTGCGTTGGCCTTGATCAATGCGGAGCCCATCTATGTTTTGCCTGAGAGAGATGATGAAAATCAGATACCATTAGGGATAACGGAACTGGCGCTTAGAAAAGCCTTATCAGCCCATCCTGATGCTCAAGGTATTTTATTGACAAGGCCTAATTACTATGGGGTGGCGCAACCCTTGGAGGGTATTTCTGAATTGGCTAGACAGTACCGTATTCCTCTTTTCGTTGATGAGGCCCATGGTGCGCATTTCAGATTTCATAAGGCTTTTCCTGACACTGCTTTGGAATTGGGAGCAGACCTCTGTGTTCAAAGCCTTCATAAGACATTACCGGCTCTTACTCAAACTGCCCTTCTTCATGGAAATGAGAAAAGCCTAATAGCGCGAGGGGTTGTCGAGAAGGTAGCCTCAATGGTTCAGACTACCAGTCCATCCTACCTTTTTATGGCTTCCATTGATACCGCGCGCCAGATGATGGAAGATAAAGGAGAGATCCTTTATGAGGACTTATGGCAGCATATAACGAAATTTAACGAAAAGCTTGAACAGCTTCCCAGTATAAAAAGGGTGGCTTGTTGCTATGACGGATATGCTACAGATTTTTCGAGGATTGTTCTGAGCTTTAAAAATACCCAATTGAGTGGCTTTAAGGCTGAAGAATTGCTCAGAGTCCGTTATGGCGTTTTTGCCGAAATGGCCGATTTAGAGCATGTGGTGCTCATAGCGACGCCCTTTCACAGCTCGGAGGACTTTAACCGATTATTTGGTGCGCTTAAGGCTCTTTCAGAAGAATTCAAAGAAGAAACATCAGCCGAAAGAAAGCGGGTTTCATGGCCCAACGTACTTCCTGAAAGAATTTTAACTCTCAGGGAAGCGCTCTTTCATAACGGACGTGAATTGCCGATAAAAGAAGCATTAGGAGCAATCAGTGCGGTATCGGTAATCCCTTATCCGCCGGGAATACCCTTGCTGAATCCCGGAGAACGCATTTCATCAGAATTCCTGGGCATCATTGAAGCTCTTATGGAGGAGAATTGTCCTGTTCACGGCATAAGCCAGGATAAAATACAGGTCATATAAATAAAAGGATCAGCTTAAGGGGGAGAGCAATTGAAAGGCAAGCTCATTATTATAGAAGGTGTGGATTCCAGCGGAAAGGCTACCCATGCCGTCAAACTCTATGAGAGATTACTAAAAGAAAACCTTTCGGTAAAAAAAGTAGAATTTCCGAATTACAACAGTCAATCCTCGGCCTTAGTGAAGATGTATTTGAATGGTGAATTTGGAAATAACCCTGAGGATGTCAATGCTTATGCGGCCTCCACATTTTTTGCGGTGGACCGCTATGCTTCCTATAAAACCTCATGGATGGATTACTACTTAAAAGGTGGCATAGTAGTATCAGATCGATACACCATGTCCAATATGATCCATCAGGCCTCTAAAATAAAGAATCATGATGAGAAAACAGCATTTTTGGAATGGCTGTGGGATCTTGAGTTTGTAAAGCTGGGAATACCGGTTCCCGATAGCGTTATTTTCCTTGATATGCCTCCTGAATATGGGAGTAAGCTTATGAAGGAGAGAAAAAATAAAATTACAGGTAAAAATGAAAAGGATATCCATGAGAAAAATGAAGAGCATTTGCTGGATTCCTATCTAAATGCCTGCAGAATTGCCGAAGCCTATAAGTGGAATCGTGTTTTATGTGTTAAGGATGATAAAATAAGAACCATAGACGACATCCATGAGGACATCTATTCTATTGTAAAAAACGCTATTGGAAAATAGGTAGGGGGTACTATGGCTTTAAAGATTGATGGAAGCTCCGGCAGAAAGCCACAGAGCATAGGAAACCGAATAGAACGCGATTCCAGCAAGGTTCAGGGAAAAAGCGGAACCCAATTCGGCACTCAACTGGATCGGCATTTTTCCCAAAATCAGGATGAAGAGCTTAAGAAGAAAGCCCAGGAAATAGAAAAGCAGGGTAAGCGCCTTTCGGAGCATGTCGATATTTCTGAGCTCAAAGTCTACAAAAGGCTGGTCATGGAGTTTTTAGATGAAGCTGTAAGAGGCTCCAGCCGTTTTTCAAAGGAGAGCTTTCTGGACAGGCGCGGACGTCATCGGGTCTTTGCTTCAGTCAAGACGATTAATGAAAAGCTGGAACAGCTGACACGCGAGGTTCTCAGCTCCGAGAAAAATAATCTTGAAATAATGGGCCGTATTGAAGATATCCGAGGGCTTGTACTGGATCTTGTACTTTAGTTGGAAAGCCTGCTGCCTAAAAGGAGACCCTAAATGCACTTTATTGGTCAGAAGCCTATAATAGAAGGCTTTAGAGATAAAATAAAACAGAATATGTTAAGCCACGCTTACGCACTTACCGGACCGGTCGGAATAGGCAAGAGAACACTGTCTCATTATCTTGCAAAGATGCTGCTTTGTACGGGTCCGGAGGATATGGCGCCATGTGGCCAATGCAGAGCCTGCAAGAGCTTTGAAGCAGGTGTTAATCCGGGATTGACTGTTATAAGAAGTGAAACTAAAAAAATTCTCATTAAGCAGATAAGAGGACTTATTGAAGATATAGGTATTCGTCCGGCTTCCGGCCGCAAGGTATACCTTATTGAAGAAGCTGAGCGCATGACCCCGGATGCTCAGAATTGTCTGCTTAAGACATTGGAAGAGCCGCCGTCCTATGCGGTGATTCTTCTGACGACCGCCTATTATGAATCCCTGCTCATTACTGTAAGGTCACGAATTGTCCAAATGAAGCTTAAGCCGGCCTCTCTTGAGGACATGAATAGGATTGCTCAGTTAAAGGGACTGGATACGAAGGGCAAGGAGCATATTCTTACCTGGAGTCATGGCATTACCGGCAAAGCGCTTCAGCTGCTTGGCGATACAGAATTTGAAAAAAACCGTGAAAAAGTCATGCAGTATGTCTTCAGTCCGGAAGGATTTGCGCACCTTGAGTTTAATCAATACCTTTCAAAGGAAAAAGAAGCCTTCGAGGAGTGCATGGATATACTGGAGTCGGTGTACCGTGATATTTTGTTGGTATCGTGTCATGCATCGCAAGCACTCGATGAGGGGTATGGGTTGATTAATTCAGATAAAAAGGATAAGATATTAGCATATGCGCAACGTTATGATCCCTTGGTAATAACCGAGAAAATTTCAAGAATACATGAGATTAGGAGCAACCTGAAGCGCAACATGAATTACCAGCTGGCTGTGGATTTAATAACGCTGGATGTTTAAGGCAGGCGATGGTTTCCTGGGAGGATTTTAATGGTGAATGTAGTAGGCGTCCGTTTTAGGACTGCAGGTAAGATATATTATTTTGACCCTTGTAGTTTTGTTTTCAAAAAGGGTGAGAGTGTTATTGTCGAAACGGCAAGAGGAGTCGAATGCGGCGAGATAGTCGTACCCAATCACGAGGTAACCGATGAACAAGTGGTCGCTCCTTTGAAAAATGTCATCAGAAAGGCTGATGATGAGGATTTAAGGCATGTTCGCGAGAACCGCGAGAAGGAGAAGGAAGCCTTCAGCATTTGCCTTGAAAAGATAAAAAAACATGAGCTCGATATGAAGCTTATTGATGTAGAATACACATTTGATAATAATAAGGTATTATTCTATTTCACTGCTGACGGGCGTGTGGATTTCAGAGAATTGGTGAAGGATCTGGCTTCTGTGTTCCGTACACGCATCGAGCTTCGCCAGATCGGTGTTCGCGATGAAGCCAAAATGATGGGTGCAATTGGTGCCTGTGGGCGTCCGCTATGCTGCAGTACACATCTGGCTGAATTTCATCCTGTCTCTATAAAAATGGCCAAGGAACAATCCTTGTCTTTAAATCCCACAAAGATATCGGGTACTTGCGGCAGGCTCATGTGCTGTCTCAAGTATGAACAGGATACCTATGAATACCTACTAAAGAAGAGCCCCAAGGTTGATGCTGTGGTACAGACGCCGAACGGGCCGGGCGTTGTTGTTCAGATCAATCTCTTAAAGGAAAAGGTCCGTGTCAAGCTCGACAGTGAGCAGGGTACTGATATAAAAGAATACGCGGTAAACGAAGTTCGTGTGGTTAAGGATGCAGACAGGCGCAATGATCAGGAGGATAAGGTTCTTGAGGAGCTAAAGCAGCTTGAGGACTAAATCAAAGTCAAATAGGCCAGTCAAATGATGTACCTAATTATGTGCATTCGAACTTCCCTTATTTCATTGACATTAAAGAGTATATAGTATAGGATATTTCTGAACTATTTATTCATTTAATTATATGGTATTGGGAGGTGTAAACCGTGGCATATTTTATAAACGAAGATTGCATCAGTTGTGGAGCATGTGAAGCTGAGTGCCCTGTAAGTTGTATATCTGCTGGTGACAGCGTATATGTAATTGATGAAGATTCATGCATTGATTGTGGTTCCTGTGCCAATGTATGTCCTGTTGCAGCACCACAGCCTAAATAAGGCAGTTTTAAGATGAAACAAGAGGGTCAGGCCATAGGCTTGACTCTTTTTTGTAATAGTGCTATCAAATACGGAGCAATAATATGGGATTTGTTGTCTTGCCTGATGAAACCCTGGAGGATCTGCAGATACAAGGACTTTTCATCCTTCAGAAAATGGATGCTTTTCGCTTTGGATTGGATGCCGTTCTTTTATCCAATTTTGTTGTGGCAAGAAGGCATCAGAAGGTGCTCGATCTTGGAACGGGCACCGGTATTATTCCCATCCTTCTTGCAGCAAAAACAGAGGCGCAAAGTATTACCGGGATTGAAATTCAGCCTGACATCTCAGCCATGGCCCAAAGAAGCGTAGATGGAAATGGGCTTAACAACAGAGTTAAAATTGTAACGGGAGATATAAAATCTGCTGTTTCTTTGTTAGGTGCGAGTATTTACGATGTCATTGTGAGTAATCCTCCCTATACGAAAGTGGGAGGTGGTGTTGTGAATCTCAGTGAAAGCAAGGCCATTGCGCGTCATGAGCTTTTATGTGCCCTTGAGGATGTCCTTGTAAACACTGCTGCTTTGCTCAAACCCCAGGGCGAATTTTTTATGGTTCATCGGCCTGATCGGCTGACCGATATCATGGAGGGTATGAGAAAAGTGAAAATAGAACCCAAGCTTCTCCGTCTGGTCTGTCCCAGAGAAGGAGATAAGCCGTCTCTGATTTTAATTAAGGGCTTAAAAAATGGGAATCCGGGGCTTGCTATCCTACCCAATTTGGTGATGTATGATCAAGGGGGACAATATACCGAGGAAGCATCTATCCTATACAATGGTTGAGAGGGAAATGTATATGGCAAAAAGGATAACAACGCCATTAACTGATGAATACATAAATGAATTAAAGGCCGGTGACCAGGTTCTCATTTCCGGCGTGATTTATACGGGCCGCGATGCTGCCCATAAACGCTTGATTTCACTTATTGAAAAGGGAGAGCCCCTCCCTTTTGATCTAGAGGGTCAGATCATTTATTATGTTGGCCCCTGTCCGGCTCCGGAAGGAAAGATCATTGGTTCGGCAGGCCCCACTACCAGTGGCAGAATGGATGCCTATGCGCCGAAGCTCATCGCCTTGGGTTTAAAGGGCATGATAGGAAAAGGGCTTAGAAACGATCATGTAATAGAAGCCATAAAGCAATATGGGGCTATTTATTTTGGTGCCATAGGCGGTGCAGGCGCATTAATTTCATCATGCATCAAGAAGGAAGAAGTCATAGCCTTTGAGGATTTGGGAACCGAAGCCATCCGCAGGCTTGAGGTTGAAAACTTTCCCTGTGTTGTGATTATTGATGCAACGGGTAAGGATAGGTATAGGGAAGGAAGAGAACAATACGCAATAAAGGAGTGATATCGATGGAAGCAATCCATTTTAATAAAAGAATCAATATTTTTTGCGGCCATTACGGAAGCGGCAAGTCTGAAATATCCGTCAATGCCGCAGTCTCAATAAAGGAAAGTGAAAAGGAAGTTCTTCTCGCAGACATGGACATTGTGAATCCATTCTTCAGAAGCGTTGATGCAAAAAATACCCTGGAGGCGCGTGGTATCAAGGTGGTGGCACCGCTGTTTGCCAATACCAATGTGGATGTCCCTGCCCTTGTGCCCGAAATCTCGGTGGCATTAAGGACCAAATCCCGCCACGTCATATTGGACGTAGGGGGAGATGAAGATGGTGCAAGGGTCTTAGGCCGCTATCATCTTGACATACCGAATGATGATTATGATATGTTTTTTGTTTTTAATCGAGCCAGACCCATGACCCGGGACTTGGCAGGAACCCTGAAATATATGAAGGAAATTGAGGGAGCATCACGGCTTAAGATAACAAAGCTGATAAACAACACGCACTTCCTTGGAGATACGACTTTGGAGGATGTATATTTTGGGTTGGAGCTTGCCAGGGAAATAGCTAAAGAAACGAATATCCCCTTGGTGGCTACCTGTATGATGATGGAGCTAGCCGAACAATTGACTGGACAGCTTGATCATCCAGTTTATGTTATTAAAAAGAATATCTTACTGCCATTTTAGGGTATAATCATTATGTGATTATAAAATTTAAAAATATTTCCATTTAAATAGCAAGATTTGAATAAGCGATCTTGCTATTTTTGTATTTATAGAATAAAAATTGGTTTTCATGACATAGAGTTGGTATAATACATATGGATCGTCAGCAAGTTGTTTAGACAGCGAGATTAATCTATTATCAACTATTGTTTATTTATTTACTTAGGAGGTTTTTTAAATGAAAAAAAGACTGCTTTCATTTCTGCTTGCCTTATTATTCATTTTGCCAACCGCCACTTTGAGCTTTGCCGAGGGCACTGTTCCCACCAGCCTGGAAGCGCCAACGAATGTAAATGCAAGAGTAGAAGAGGGTACGATAATGCTCCGTTGGACAGTACCACAGAGTATTTTAGATTATGCCAAAGAATCCTTTGGCGAAATGCTTTTTGCTATTGACTATAAAATAAATAATGGGCCTTGGCAATACGGAGGATCTATCAGCGAAGAAATCTTGTCTTCCTATGATGATCAATTTAAAGGTTACGTAGAGGGCATGAAAACGGACGTTGGAAATGTCCAGGAAACCTTCTTTGTTTACTTCCATTTCGGAATTGCTGATGAAGACAAAGAATCATTTGAACTCATGGATGATACTTATACCTTCAGGATGCGTTTTGCTTTTCATGATTATGAAAATGAGGGAGAAAATTATCTTACATCACCTTACTCCAATGAAACCACAGTGGGAGGCAAGACACAGGTTACTGCGCCTACTAGCCTCGATGCACCAACTAATCTCAAAGTCGAAGTGAAAAAAAATACAGATGGCAGCCCCTATTTCTACTTGAACTGGGTTAATGCTGCAAAAGTTGATAACATCAATAAAAACTTCCCCATTGAAGTTAAGGTAGACTTTAAAGTTGGTAACGACAAATGGTACTCGGAGAAGGAAGGTCATGACTGGTGGGGTGGTAATTTCTATACCAATAATGTTGAATTTGACCCGGTTAAATTAGATATCGCCGACAAAATTGTCATTGAAGAGAACACCTATTATTTCAGAATACTTTATGCCTATGAACCCACCTACGGAAATCATGTTTACTCTCAATTTTCAAATATTGTTTCAATAGGTGTCCAAAAGTTTGAATCAGCCTCTCCATGGGCAAAGCCGGAGCTTCAGAAAGCAGACGATTTAGGACTTATTCCTGACATTCTAAACGGTAAAGACTTGACAAAGCCCATTACGAGAGAAGAATTTGCCGAACTTGCATTACTTTTATATGAGAAAATGACTGGAAACACAAGCGATCCGGCTCCATCAGACACCTTCAAAGACACTAAGAACCCTCAGATACTTAAGGCCTATAAGCTGGGCATCACATCAGGAACCTCGCCCAAAGGAGTCACACCCGCAACCTTTACACCAAACCAGTTGATAACTCGCGAACAGTGTGCTGCGATGCTGTTTAGGACAATTAAGCTCATCATACCCAATGGTGATTTCAGTGTGGCAGGTGTTGAGGATTTCGCCGATCAGAAGCTTATTTTCCCCAACTTCGTAGAATCTACTAAGTATATGAAGAAAATAGGAATAGTCCTCCCTGATGCTAAAGGTAATTTCAATCCCAAGGCTTCCACTCCGGCTGATGAAGCAGCAAATATCGGAATGGCTTTAAGGCAGCAAGCAATAGCGATGTCGGTAAGGACATATGAGAAATTAAAGTAAGTGTCCTGTAATTTTATAAAGGCATGTCAACAATATTCCAAAAGGCTGGAGTTAAAGCTTCAGCCTTTTTTGTGTCCTTAAGGCCCAATGTGTTGTCAAAAATGAATGTTATATCTGGCCGAGACCTCATAAAATATGATGTTGAGCCTTTTGATAAAGGATCTCCTTTTGTTGACAAGACTACAAATAAGCTTTAAACTATTTAAAAGTGATTTCACACAACAAACACCTTTATGAAATTTTATGCGAGTTAACTTGCATGTGCGTTTCACGCACTTTTATTGTTTTGGTAAGTGAAATCAAAATACATGGTATGCTATAATTAAAAGTGATAAGGTCCCACTTTTAATACTAATAATAACTTCTGACTACCAGATTTTAAGCAAAAGAAGGAGTTGCAATATGGCGAAGGTGACTTTCAGGGAAGAGCGCTGCAAGGGTTGTGGCCTGTGTATCCATGTTTGTCCAAAGAAAATCATTCGGGAAAATCCGGAAAAACTTAATGCAAAGGGCTATTATCCAGCCGAGGTAATCGACATGGATAAATGTATTGGCTGTGCTTTTTGTGCGACCATATGTCCAGATTGTGTTATTGAAGTAGAAAAATGAGAAGGAGGAACCCTCAATGGGACAGAAACTTCTAATGAAAGGCAATGAGGTCATTGCGGAAGCAGCAATTCGTGCAGGGTGCCGCCATTATTTCGGCTATCCCATCACACCTCAGACTGAAATTGCTCATTATATGGCCAAAAGAATGCCGGAGGTTGGGGGCGTATTTTTACAGGCAGAGAGTGAAGTCTCTGCAATTAATATGGTCTATGGTGCAGCCAGTACGGGCAAGCGCATTATGACATCGTCTTCAAGTCCAGGCATCAGCTTGAAGCAGGAAGGTATTTCCTATGCTTCGGGAGCGCAGCTTCCTGCAGTTATCGTCAACATCATGCGTGGAGGCCCGGGACTTGGCGGTATCCAGCCTTCACAAAGTGATTATTTTCAGTCCACCAAGGGCGGCGGACATGGTGATTACCATATGGTAGTCCTAGCACCTGCCAGCGTCCAGGAGCTCTATGAGCTGACTGTAGAGGCCTTTAATATTTCCGATCGTTATCGTATCCTCACCATGATTCTTGGGGATGGCGTTCTAGGGCAAATGATGGAGGTTGTTAACTTCCGTGATGAGGAAAAGATAGAAGCTGTTGATAAAGCCTGGGCGGCTAGCGGCCACGAAAATAAGAGGGAACATAACACCATTACATCCATTCACCTTGATCCTGCTGTTTTAGAGCAATGGAATATAGGCTTCCAAAATAAATACAAGCTTATTTCAGAAAACGAACAGCGTTATGAGCTATACAACTGTGAAGATGCGGAAGTTATCCTTGTTGCCTACGGTTCGGTAGCCCGAATTTGTAAGGGCGTTATTAAAACAGCAGCAGAACAGGGAATAAAGGTAGGACTTTTACGTCCCATTACCCTATGGCCTTTCCCAGTAGAAGCCTTTGAAAAGGTCATGAATATTCCAAAGGCCTTTTTAACCGTTGAGATGAGTGCAGGTCAGATGGTCGAGGATGTAAGACTCACAGTGGAGGGCAGAAAACCCGTTTACTTTACAGGCAGAATGGGCGGTATGATTCCCACACAAAACAACATTATGACTAAAATCAATGAAATCAGAGAAAAGCACAGCTAAGGAGCAATCGATTTTCGATCATCCCTAAGGAGCAATCGATTTTCGATCATCCCTAAAGAAAATGGCCGATGAAACTTTGATAACAGAGAGGAGAACAGTAAATGGCAATTGTTTTTAAAGCACCGCATGCTTTATGCGATGTTCCCATGCATTATTGTCCTGGCTGTACCCATGGCATGTCCCACAGACTTGTGGCCGAGGCTATTGATGAGCTGGGCATAGAAGGCAGAACAATAGGTGTTTCACCTGTCGGCTGCTCATATAACAACTATTTGTACTTTAATTGCGATATGATACAAGCTGCTCATGGCCGTGCTCCGGCTGTTGGTACCGGCGTAAAGAGAAGCCTGCCCGATCATGTTGTATTTACCTATCAAGGTGACGGTGATCTTGCGGCCATCGGTACTGCAGAAATCGTCCATGCTGCTGCAAGAGGCGAAAATATTACCGTTATTTTTATCAATAACACCATATATGGCATGACTTCAGGGCAAATGGCACCGACCACCCTTTTAAACCAGGTCACCACCACATCACCCTTTGGACGAAATGCCAAGGATCATGGCTTTCCCATCCGTGTAAGCGAAATGCTTGCTACCCTTGAAGGACCCGCCTACATAGAACGGGTTTCCCTTCATGATATCAAGCATATCCGGAAGGCTAAAGATGCCGTAAAGAAGGCTTTCAAGGTTCAGCTTGCCGGTAAGGGCTTTTCGCTGGTTGAAATTTTATCTACCTGTCCTACAAACTGGGGACTTGATCCTATTGAGTCATTAAATCGCATAGAAAAAGAACTGATTCCGCATTATCCGCTCGGCTGTTTTGTCGGTGCAGACTTGGAGGTTTAGCCTATGTTTCTTCATGAAATTATTATTGCTGGCTTCGGCGGCCAAGGCATTCTTTCAGCCGGTCGACTATTGGCTTACGCAGGGATGCTGGACAATATGGAAGTGTCATTCCTTCCGTCATATGGCCCTGAAATGAGGGGTGGAACGGCCAATTGCATGGTCGAGATTTCTGAGGAGCCCATTGCATCACCCGTTCTCAATTCCTGCTCGGCTCTGATTGTTATGAACAATCCGTCCCTTGAAAAATTTGAAAGCTGGCTGAAGCCCGGTGGGGTTCTTATTGTCGATAGCTCACTTGTCCAGAAAAAAGTTAAAAGGACTGACATCAAGTTGGTTGAGGTTCCAGCGACACATCTTGCCAATGATGCGGGTAATAAAACATATTCAAATATTATCCTTCTTGGAAAACTCATTAAGGAAACAGGCTGCATCACAGTTGAGAGCTTTGAAAAGGCACTCTATAGTGTTCTTTCCGCGAAAAAGCACTATATGATTCCTGAAGAAATGGATATCTTAAAAGTCGGAATGGACTATTAGTATATGAAAAGAGGACGAGGTCATATGACCCCGTCCTCTTTTTGTGCGCGCAGTTTTACATCATCATCTCGTTAATATTTGATTTAATCTCTCTTATTATTTTAATAGAAAGCTCTTCAGTCAGATCAATGATATTTGAACTGCTGAATTTTGTTCTGGTCTTGGGGTTGTAAAACATTCTGACCACAGGGCGGGTAAGATTGATCTCATTATTTTTAACGACAATAGCAAAGTTACCGTTACTTAAAAGCACGATACTGCCCACATCGTAAACAGGAATAATTCTAATAAATTCATCTACCATGGTTTTGTCAAAGACATGGCCCGAAGCACCGATCAAATATTCCACGGCATCGGTGGTCTGAAGGACACTTTTATTTTTTTTATCATTGATTGCTCTGTCAAATTCATCACAGATTGTTACAATTCTGGCGGAATAGTGAATTTTATCATTTGCAAGCCCCATAGGATATCCACCGCCGTTAAAATGCTCATGATGCATGAGAATAGCTATTTTTGTGGTGGCTGAGGCTTCTTTGTTATCTTTTATGATATTATATCCTAAAACAGGATGCTTCTTGATTTCATCAATTTCTGCCAGGCTTAACTGATCCGTTTTATTCACAAGCGCCGGAGGGAGAAGTGCTTTGCCGATATCATGCATCAGAGCTCCCATGGCAATGCTTTTTACCTTGGAAATAGGAAGGGAAAGCCTTGTGGCTAAGGCTATGGCCATGACGCTGACATTAACCGAGTGGGCAAAGGTCTGTTCATCCTGCATTCGGATGTCTTTTACATTAAGTATATCCAACCTTTTGGAGAGAAGATCGTCCATGATGGAGTCAACAACACCATTGACATTACTGTAATCAATCTCTTTTTTTTGTGAAAGCCTCTGCATTTCTTCTTTAATGATTAGCTTGGCCCTTGTTTTGGTATCTTCGCTTATAAGACTCTCAACTTCAATGCCCTCTGAAATTTCGTCATCTATGTAAACACTCGAAATACCTTTATCAGAGAGCTTTTGCACAATGCTGGGCGTTAATGTAACACCGGCATTTAATAGCTTTCTGCCGTCGATATCGTAAAGAGCCTGCCCTAAAACTTCATCTCCGTTAATTTGGTTAATACCAATAAGCCTCATCGATAACTCCTAAAGTCAGCATAATACGGGTCCTGTAAACCTTGTTGTACTCACAAATAACAATAGTAAAATATATACCCCGTTTTTTTTAACAGATAACATATAAATTTTCAATGAATTTTATTAATTATCAATACCGAGGCTTCTTCGCAATCCGGGGTTTTTCCGGATAAAGGAGATAAGCGGAAGCCCAAGAGCATAACACAGAATAAATTCGGAGATGCCTATAAAGAGCATGGTCAAAACAAGGGGATAGGTTTTGTCATATAGCAGATAAACATAGGCACCAACTATAGTTGCATTAAAAAGGACCGGGGGAAATGGAAACAGAAAACGATGCTTTCTTAATAAATAGGTCGATATGGCCGCAAGGAGGGTTGCCAGGCTTCCAAAGACAATATCGGCAAGACCAAATCCACCCAGCCAATTAGCTAAAATGCATCCTATAAATAGGCCTGGGATGGAGGAGGGAAGAATGGCAGGAAGAACTGTAAGCGCTTCGGCAAGACGAAACTGGATGGGGCCATATCCAAAGGGCTTCAGGATTAAGGTCAGAACTGCGTACACAGCCGCTATCAAAGCTGCCTGAATTAAGGTTTTAGTCGAAAATTTCATAACTTTCCTTTTTATTACGAAGTAACAAGGTTCCCGGGTACCCGTTCGAAATTTTAATTTCGGTAACGGGTGGGGTTCTTATTTGCACATACGTAAATATCGGTTGTTTCTCCTAAGCCAACCGCTGCTTCGTAGTTTTTTTAAGGCATTTGCCTTGCCAGGATATTGCGAACTGGCATGGGTTAACCCACGAAGTGTATTGTAACGGATATTATGTCCCTTGGCAATAATGAATATGGTGTATGATTTAAATATTTGAAATCTTAGATTTCATGAGAGAATCGAAGACATTGAAACATTTCATGTTATAATGAAATTGTTACCAAATGCAAGGGGGAATCGTCATGGATCGCGACAGGGCCATGGAAGAACTGATGCTGCGCATAGAAAGCGAAAACCTTATTAAGCATAGCTTAGCTGTTGAAGCCATCATGCGAAAACTGGCAGAATACTTCCATGAAGATGTGGAGCTCTGGGGGATAACAGGTCTGGTTCATGATATTGATCTTGAAAGGGTTCATGACAATATGGATCTACATGGCATGATGGGCGGGGATATTTTGGAACAGCTTGAGTTTGACGGTACCATTGTCTATGCGGTTAGAGCCCATAATCCTCGTAATCATTACTCAAGGAGAAGGAGAATTGACAAGGCTCTGTATTGCGCTGATCCTATCTCGGGTCTTATTACAGCTTGTGCGCTTATACTGCCTGAAAAAAAGCTTGAGAAAATTGATGAAGCCTTTATAGTAAAACGATTTTATGAGAAGGGCTTTGCACGGGGTGCTAACCGGGAGCAAATTGCTACCTGCTCTGAATTAGATTTATCCATGGAAGAGTTTATAAAGCTTTCTCTTGAAGCTATGAAAGAAATCAGTGAACAGTTGGGGCTATAAAAAAGAACTTGAGTATACTTGCATAAATAAGGATAAATAATAAGATAGAAGCAACCATGCAAAGTGAGAAATGACGGCGCAAAATGCCGTCTTCATTTTTTACCAATATATTATGAGAAACAAAGGATGGTAATTTAATGCCGAATGAATTAATGGAAGAGAGAAAAAACAGAATAGTCTCCTTTATGCGTGATCAAGCCTATAAGCCACTACAGTTTGCGGAGCTTTTAACGGTCCTGGATGTTCCAAATCAGGATACCGCTGCATTACAAAAGCTTTTAGATGAAATGGAAGAGGACGGACTTATTATCAAGACTCGAAAGGAGCGCTACGGCGTTCCCGAGCGGATGGGATTGATAGTGGGAAAATTCCAGGGCCATGCAAGGGGCTTTGGCTTTATACTTCCCGACACAGGAGGGGAGGATGTGTTTATACCTGCTAATGCCATCAATGGTGTCATGCATGGGGATCGTGTCATAGCAAGACTTAACAAGCATGCTTCGAGTGACAGGCGTCAAGAAGGTGAAATTACGCACATTATACAGCGGGCCAATAAAACATTGGTCGGCAGGTTTGATCGCAGTGATAATTTTGGCTTTGTCACTCCTGACCACTCCCGTATATCCGGTGATATTTTTATATCAAAGGATCATATCAATGGTGCCTTGAAAGGACAAAAAGTTGTTGTAGAGATTATCAAATGGCCGGAAAAAAACAGAAATGCCGAGGGGAGTATTACTGAGGTTCTGGGCAATGAAGATGATGCCGGTGTTGATGTCATGTCGATCATACGTGCTTACGGCATACCCTATGAATTCCCCGAAGCGGTATCCCACGAAGCTGAAGCCGCTCCCAGAGAGGTTTCTAAGACTGAAGCCGCAAATAGAAGAGACTTAAGATCCCTCAGAATGGTGACAATTGACGGAGAAGACGCCAGGGACCTGGACGATGCCGTGTCCATAGAACCCTTGCCCAATGGAAATTTCCGTCTGGGTGTCCATATTGCCGATGTTACCCACTATGTCAGAGAAGGCTCTGCTCTTGATGATGAGGCTGTTTTAAGAGGCACCAGTGTTTACTTCCCGGACAGAGTAATTCCCATGCTGCCACGGGAGCTTTCCAACAATATCTGCAGTTTAAATGCCGGTGTGGATCGATTAGCCTTCAGTGTCATGATGGAGGTGGATGTATCAGGTACTGTAGTTGATCATGAGATATTTGAAAGCGTCATTCACATTAGAGAGCGCATGACCTATACCAATGTCTACAAAATTCTTGAAGAGGATGATGCGGAGCTTAAGGTTCGCTACAAGGATCATCTTGATGATTTTTACAATATGAAAAAGCTATCAGAAATTTTAAAGGAAAAAAGAGTACGACGAGGTGCTGTGGACTTTGACTTTGACGAGGCCAAGGTCATTGTGGACGAGCAGGGTAAGCCCATTGACATCAAGCGGTATAAAATGACCGTTGCCAATCATATCATTGAAGAATTTATGCTGCTTTGCAATGAAGTTGTGTCAGAGCATTTCTATTGGATAGGGGTACCCTTCGTTTACAGAATTCACGAGGACCCCGATCCTGAAAAAATGGAGAATCTCAATACCATACTGGGCACCTTTGGCTATAAGCTGAAGGGCTATCACGATGTGCATCCGAAAGCTTTGCAGGATGTTATCAACCAAATCAAGGGTAAGCCTGAGGAGAAGGCCATCAATATGATCATGCTGCGATCTCTTCAGAAAGCCCGGTACAGTGATATTCACGACTGGCATTTCGGACTGGCTGCAGAGTATTATTCACATTTTACCTCACCCATACGCCGTTATCCTGATCTTATCATCCACCGCATTATGAAGGAACAAATAAGCGGGAAGCTTGATGAACGCAGAATCGAGCATTACAAAAGCATTCTTCCAGGCATAACCCATATGTGCTCCGATAGAGAACGGGCCGCACAGGACGCTGAGAGAGACTGCGTCGACCTTAAAAAGGCCGAATATATGGTGGATAAGGTGGGGCAGAACTTTGAGGGAACCATCTCCAATATTACGGCATTTGGTATGTTTGTAGAGCTTGAGAATACCATTGAAGGTCTTGTACGCTTAAGCAGTATGGACGACGATTACTATAACTATAACGAGCGTGCTCTTTGCCTTATTGGAGAAAGGAACAAAAGAATTTTCAGAATTGGGGATAAGGTGAAGGTTCAGTTGGTTAAAGCAAGCCCAGAGTCCCGTCAGATAGATTTTATCCTCCTTGACGGGGATGAGGATGAAGAAGCCTTGCATTTTGTAGGACCACCCATTGTAACAAAAATGAAACTGCAAAAAAAGGAGAATAAAGAAAAAGCAAAGGTCCTAAAGCATATAGGGGCTAAAAATAAAAAGTCCGGAAAAAAGGCTTCTAAAACCCAATTCAAGGATAAAAAGAAAAGGGATAAGAAGGGGTAAGATGATGGATGTATTAGAGGTCATGAAAACGAGAAGAAGTGTGAGGAAATATACGAAGCAGGAGGTGCCAAAAGAGATCCTCCTTGATATATTGGACTGTGCAAGGCTTGCGCCTTCAGGCCATAACCAGCAGCCCTGGCATTTTGTTGTGGTCACGGATCAAGCCTTGAAAGAAAAGCTCACTGAGATCACATATTACGGGAAGTTTATAAAGGATGCTTATGCCGTCATTGCTGTTTTTGTCAAGAAGGATGCTGTTTGCCCCATAGAGGATGCTTGCGCTGCAACAGAAAACATTCTGCTGACCGCATGGCATTATGGCTTGGGAACCTGCTGGATGAGCTCCTTAAAGCGTAGCCATTCAGAAGAAGCCGAGAGATTAATGAACTGCCCCGAATCCCATGAGATCATATCCATGATCAGTATTGGCTATCCTGATGAAAAGCCTGTAAGGAAAAAGAAGAGCCTGGAGGACGTGGTAAGCTTTAATACGTTTTGAACTGATATTTGTGAGTAATATCAGGGGGCGTCAGAATAGGGATAACTGACTCGAAAAAATATATAAGTTAAAAAGCTTGACAAGAAGGTGCTAAGCCGTTAAAATAGTCTTTGTCCGGTTTTCGGGTAAAGCATATGGCCCCTTGGTCAAGCGGTCAAGACACCGCCCTCTCACGGCGGTATCAGGGGTTCGAGTCCCCTAGGGGTCACCATTTTACCCAATTATACGGAAGTGCTGGAGTAGCTCAGCTGGTAGAGCAGCTGATTTGTAATCAGCAGGTCGGGGGTTCGAATCCGTCCTCCAGCTCCAAGAGAAACCTTGAAGGTGTAACGCTTTCAAGGTTTTTTTATTCACATCGAAGGAATATCAATATATACCACAGTTCCCAGTCTAAGCTTGCTTCGTATTTTTATGCCATATTGATCACCATACATGAGTATTAATCTTTTATTGGTATTAAATAAGCCAATATGCTCGGAGTATTCTCCATCCTCCGATAGCTTTGCTCTGATTTTTTCAAGCGGTTCTTTTTCCATACCAAGCCCGTTATCAATAATGGCGATTTTCAGTAAGGAATTTACCAAGCTAATTTTTATTTTGATGTAGCTTGATCCTTCTTTTTCCTTTATACCGTGGTAAATGGCGTTCTCTATAAAGGGCTGGAATAGGAGCTTTAAAACCTTCTGCTTAACGATGCTGTCGTTATATTGCCAGGTGACACCGAACTTATCTTTGTAGCGAACTTTTTGAATCTCAATATAGCTCTGGGTATTCTGAATTTCTTCTTCAAGTGAAACCGTCTTGTCAGAGCTGCCAAGGGAATAGTGCATGATGCCTGACAGGTGTTCGATCATTTTGCTTGCTTCATTTTGGTCCCCGGTCAAGCCAATGGTTTTCCAGTAGAGGGTTTTTAGGGTATTGAACAAGAAGTGGGGGTTCATTTGAGATTGAAGGGCCATCATTTCAATGGCTTTAAGACGGTACTTTTTTTCTGATAGTTGGATCTTTAAATAGCTTTGTTCAATGAAGGTTTTAATAATATTCTGTAAAATAAAGCCATATTCATCCTTGATCCGGGAGGGCAGGTTTGGAAGCGGATCTCCTTTTTCTGCCGATTCTAGTGTTGAAATGATGATTCTGAGATGATTATAATTTTTTCGTGTAATGGAATAGGTTATGGCCAAACCCAGCAGAAAGGATATCAGCAGAAGCAATCCGGTCATATATATCAGTTGTGTTGGTACTTTATATAAGGAACTTCTGGGTATAATCGATACATATTTTAAAGGATATCTGTCGGATTTGATCTGAGAGACCATCATGCTCCCTTTGTCTGATTTATACCCAAAAAAGCTCAGGGGGTTGGCATTTATTTTTTTGATATCCGCTTCACTGATATCGGGGTTGCTGCCTGTTGCTGATATCACCTTATTTTCTGCATCAACAATAAGGATAGTTTGCTCATTGTATGATACAAGATCCTTGAGCATGTTTTCAACATATTCCCTTCTGATATTCATGACGATGACGCCGTCTGCCTTGATTGAGCCGGGAGAATATAGCTTTTTATAAAGAGTAATGAGTTTGGTCTTTTCGCTCTCAAAATGAAACAGCTTTGTATCTCTTGTTTCAATCCATGTGTTGGCAGCGCTGGTATTTGAGATAAAGCTGTTATGCCAAGAACTATCTACAAAGCTGCTTAGATTTTCTATACCTTGGTTGGACACAAAAAAACCTTGATTATTGTTTTTGTAATAGATGTAAATGGACTGAATGTAGGGCTTTGAATTGACGGGGGGATTCATTAGATCCATAATGAAATCCATGGTATTGATGCTTTCGTAATCGTTCTGTTTCCGCTCCAATTGTTCCTTTACCTTGATGACAACGGAGGGATTAAGCTCAAAATTAATACTCAGGGAGTCCAACTCGTTAAATATGAGTTCAACGGTTTCTTTAGTCTGATTCAGCATTTTGATATTGTTTTTATCGATATCGTCTCTTATATAGTCCTGGGTAAGAGAAATAGAAAAGCTGCCCAGAGTAATGAGTGGGATGAGAAGCGGTACAATAAAGAGAATGAGATTCTTTAAAAAGAATTTTTTCTTCATAAGCCTTACACATCCTGATTAATGCTATCTACGGGCTTTTTGTTGCGATACTCTCTGGGACTCATCCCATAATAACTTTTGAACATACGCGTGAAATTAAAAGAGTTGCTGTAGCCCACCATGTCGCTAATTTCATAGGTTTTATAACGGATATCATTCAAAAGCTCAGCAGCTTTTTTCATTCTGACCTCAATCAAATAATCGGAAAAGTTTTGATCTGTCTTTTGCTTGAAAAACCGGCTGATGTAATCGGGATTCATATGAACCTGCTTGGTAAGGTCCTCCAGCGTGACATCCTTATAATGTTCATTAACGTATTTCTTGATAATAAATATGATTTTTTCATTGAAGTTCATTTCGTTCTGAGCCTGAGTATTTGATACGCTAATAGGGGAATTTGCGTTATGCTCCTCATCCAGATCGCTTTTAACCTTTGTAAAAACACGAATAAGCTCATTATAATTGGTTGACTTTAAAATATAGCTGTTGACGCCGTACTCAAGGGCTTTTTGTGCGTAATCAAAGTCCTTGTACCCGCTGAAAAAAATAACCTTGACTTTCGATTTTGAGTCATGCAGCAATTTAGCTAGATCTAGCCCCGTCATGACAGGCATCATGATGTCACAGAGTATGACATCTGTTGCATGACTTTGTATAAACTCCATAGCAAGCTTCCCGTTTTCTGCTTGTCCCACAACCTCAAATCCTATTTCGTTCCAGGGAAAGAACTTGCACAAGCCGTTACGAATTTCGTACTCATCATCTGCAACCAGGAGTTTATACATAATGCCTCCAACAATACCTGCTTATCTTGCCTTAAGTATACCTTGAAAAGCACAGTGTTTAAATATGAAGTTCAGAGTATTGTGCAGTTTTCTGATAAATGTCGATTACTGATTTAATTCATCAAGAGATGATATATAATGAATCCTGTATCTAAAGACTACTCAATTACTGATATGGAATATCAAATGAGATATCTACCAAAAAAAACCTGCCTCTTTATAATTAAATCTAGCGACTAACCGCAAAAATATTAAGGAGGAAGTTGTCAATGAAAAAGCTTATGAGAGTTTTAAGCGCAGTGTGTATTGCGACCCTTCTCATTACATCCTTTGCAGGGTGTGGGAAAGAGGCGGCAAAACCGGCGGTAACAAGTGAATCTTCTAAGCCGGAGCCAACCGTAAAGGAGCCGGAAGCTGCAAAACCCATTACCATGAGATTCAGTTGGTGGGGCTCGGACATAAGACATCAAGCCACATTGGATGCGATAGCAGCATATAAGAAAAAGAATCCACATGTCACCATCGAGGGTGAATACGGCGGATATGACGGCTACCAGCAGAAATTGATGACTCAGCTTGCCGGTGGATCAGCTCCTGACCTTATTCAGATCGATCCCATCTGGAACGCGCAGCTGGGAACTCAGAAAGAAAATTTTGTGGATCTGGGCGCAGAAGCCTCTCTTGATATAAAGCAATTCGAAGACAAGGTCATTAAGGGGTTCTGTACAGTAGATAGCCTGGTTATAGGTCTGCCCATGGGCATCAACGGCTTTGGGCTTCAAATGAACAAAGCATTCTTGGAGAAATTCAATATTCCTCTCGATACGGTATGGACCTATGAAAAGATCATTGAACTGGGCAAGAAGGTTCACGAACAGGATAAGGAAGCCTATTTGATGATAGAAGATCCCACAGGCCTTCAAGTTAAGTTCATGTCCGACTATTCTCGTTCAAAGACAGGAAAATACTGGATTAATGACAACTTTGAAATCGCCATTAGCAAGGAAGACCTGACCCATCAGTTTTCGGTTATGAAAGAAATGTTTGACAGCGGTGCCGCATTACCCTTGGGTGAATCAGCATTATACAATAATAAAGTTGAACAGCATCCGAAGTTTATCAGCGGACAGATAGGCATGACACAGGATTGGTCGGGAACCCTGGCTAAGTACAAAGCTGTCATAAAGCCTGAGAATTTCGTTGTGGGGAAAGCTATCACCGCAGAGGGTGGCGTGGATACTTCCACTACATATAAGCCCTCCATGCTGCTGTCTGTTTATAAGAAATCAGCACATGTTGCCGAAGCTGTGAAATTCACTGAATGGTTGCTCAATGATAAGGAAGCTGCGCTCATTTTAAAGGATTGCAGATCCATACCCGGTTCCCAGGCTTCAAGGCAAGCTTTAATAGACGGGAATGTACTGGACAAGGACATTATGACAATGGTTGAAAACACCTTGAAAAATCCCGCAGAGCCTGTTCCCCTGGTTATGAACAATAGTGAAATAGCGGAAATCACCAAGGATGTCTGCCAGAAGGTCGTATTTGGTAAAGCTACACCGGAGCAAGGGGCTGATGAGCTTATTACACGCGTAACCGAAAAGCTCAATGCACTTAAGGCCGAGAAGAAGTAAGTCGTTTTGAAATCTTAAAAAAGCTTTGGAATAGGGTGTTGCAGTAAAAGTGTGACACCCTATGCTTAATTCGCACCTTCTATCGAACATAGAGAAAGCAGGTTGATCATATGAAGGGCTCTTCAGCAATTAAAACAACTTATAAGAAGCAATATATCGGTCTTTTATATATAGCGCCCTGGATTATTGGTTTTTTGGTATTGCAGCTCTACCCGTTTGTTTCATCCTTTGTCTATTCTTTTACGAACTATAATTTGTCAACGGCGCCAAAGTTCGTAGGACTGCAGAATTATATTACGCTATTTACCAAGGATGAGCAGTTTTACAATTCCCTCTGGATAACATTGCGCTACGTTTTTATGGCTGTGCCCATGAAACTGGCCTTCGCATTGATCGTAGCCATGATATTGAATATAAGGCTCAAGTATGTGAACTTTTATAGAACAATTTATTATCTGCCTTCCATTTTAGGAGGAAGTGTGGCTGTAGCGGTTCTCTGGAGATTTCTCTTTGCCGATGGCGGCTTTATCAACCACCTCCTTGGCCTTATCAAAATACCTTCGGTGGGCTGGTTGAGCGACCCGGATGTGTCCCTCTTTACCATCAGCCTTTTGACGGTCTGGCAGTTTGGATCGTCCATGGTCATTTTTTTGGCCGGATTGAAGCAAATTCCGCAGGAGCTGTACGAAGCAGGCAGAGTAGACGGAGCTTCAAAGCTCAGAATGTTTTTTACCATTACCCTTCCGCTCTTGACACCTATTATTTTCTTTAATCTCATTATGCAGATGGTTAATGCATTTCAGGATTTTACCGGTGCATTTGTTATAACCAACGGCGGCCCCATGAAGTCCACCTACCTCTATGCTATGAAATTGTACGATGAAGGATTTCTATTTTTAAAAATGGGCTATGCCTCAGCATTGTCGTGGGTACTGTTTATCATTATCATGGCCTTTACCGCGCTGACATTCAAGTCATCAGCTTCCTGGACTCACTATGAGGATGGAGGTAAATTCTAATGAGTAAGAGTAAGAAAACTGGTAAAATACTGAGAAAAATAATGACTTATATATTCTTAAGTTTATTTGGCTTTATTATGATCTACCCCCTGATATGGATGTTTTTCTCGTCATTTAAGCCTAATGATGAGATTTTCGGATCATTGGTGCTTTTACCCAAACAGGTGGTTTGGAACTCATTCTCAGAAGGCTGGAAGGGTGGCCAGTTCACCTTTGGCCTGTTTTTTTCGAATACCTTCAAGCTTGTCATCCCGACGGTTCTGTTTACACTATTTTCAAGCTGTTTGGTGGCTTATGGCTTTGCACGTTTTACGTTTCCGCTTAAGAAGTTCCTTTTTGGACTGATGATTTCAACGCTCATGCTTCCCAATGCCGTCATCATCATACCTAGATATATTTTATTCAATAGTTTTGATTGGTTGGACAGCTACCTGCCGTTTACCGTTCCAGCGCTGTTTGCCTGCTACCCGTTTTTTATCTTTATGCTGGTACAGTTTTTTAGAGGACTTCCCAGGGAACTGGATGAATCTGCCACTATTGACGGGTGCAATTCGTTTACCATACTTATCAAAATACTCCTTCCGTTATTGAAGCCCGCACTGTTTTCAGCGGCTATATTCCAGTTTATTTGGACTTGGAATGATTTCTTTAATGCATTGATTTACATCAGCAGTGTAAAGAAATATACCCTTGCCCTTGGTTTAAGAATGTCTTTGGATACAACCGCAGCTTCTAACTGGAGTCAAATTATGGCTATGTCCACCTTGGCGATATTACCATGCGTGCTTATTTTCTTTTTTGCACAGAAATATTTTGTTGAGGGCATCGCAACTTCGGGGATCAAAGGATAATTTTATATCGTTTCCAAAAGGTCAAGAAAATGTGGTAAAATAAAGACATTAAAGTGAACCAATATCTGGCTTTTGGAGGCGTATTTATGAAGGATATTATCCGATGGGGTATTATGGGAACCGGCAACATCGCCAACAAATTTGTAAAAGGACTTTTGACCCTTGATCATTTAAAGTTAAGAGCTGTTGGCTCAAGGGATTTAAAGAAAGCCGAGGCCTTTTCAAGACAATATGGCTTTGAAAAAGCCTATGGGAGTTATGAGGAGCTTGTTTCAGATCCGGATGTAGACATTGTATATATTTCAACACCTCATCCTTTCCACAAGGAAGGTTCGGAGCTTTGCTTAAATGCAGGGAAGGCCGTGATATGTGAAAAGCCTTTTACACTGAATGCAAAGGACAGCCGCCAATTGGTTAAGCTGGCCCGGGAAAAGCATCTCTTTCTTATGGAGGCCATGTGGACGCGCTATATTCCTGTTATTGTCAAAGTCAGGGAATGGATTGAGAAAGGCCTAATAGGTGATATCCATTGCTTAAAAGCTGAATATGGAGCTGTGGGCAAGTGGGACCCAAGCGGGCGGCTCTTTGACTTGGAATTGGGCGGGGGAGCCCTTCTCGACATAGGGATATATCCTGTTTCCTTCGCTTCCATGATTTTTGGCGAACAGCCCAGCACCATAACCAGTCTTGTTAATATTGGGAAAACCGGGGTGGATGAGAGGAATGCCATCCTCTTTGGCTATGACCAGGGGAAAATGGCCAATCTCATGTCAGCTATAAACACGGATTTGCCCAATGATGCCTGGATTTTTGGTACCAAAGGCCATATCCGTGTTCCTTATTATTTCCGTGCCAAAGAAGCAACCTTATCGCTTAAAGACGGTCATGAGGAAACCTTCAGGTACGACTTTGAATCTACCGGATACCAATATGAAGCCCAGGAGGCCATGGACTGTCTCAGAAACGGACGCCTTGAAAGTGACTTAATGCCCCTTGATGAGACTATTGCCATCATGGAGACCATGGATAAAATACGTGCCCAGTGGAATCTTCGTTATCCTCAAGAGTAAAAAAATAGATAAAAACCAATAAGGAGCAAATGAATATGGATTTGAATGCACTTTTCAGCGTATCTTATGGCCTTTATGTACTGGGGGCGGCAAATGAAGAACAGGTTAATGGTTGTATTATTAATACGGTCATGCAAATTACAGCCGAACCTGTTAAATGTGTGGTAGTTGTTTCCAAGCAAAGCTTAACTCACGATATGATATTGGAGTCAAAGACTTTCTCGGTATCTGTTTTGGCTCAATCAGCTTCCATGAACACTATCGCTCTTTTTGGCTTCAATAGTGGAAAGAAAGTAAACAAGTTTGAGAATTTTCCATACACACGGGATATGAATGGGAACCCCGTCCTTGGTCAGGAGACGGTGGCCATGTTATCGTGCAAGGTGTATGAAACGGCAGACGCCTTGACCCATACCATTTTTATGGCCGACGTATTGGATGCTCAAAGCATCAGTCAAGAAGAACCCTTGACCTATGATTACTACAGGAGTCACAAAAAAGGAACGACACCTAAGGAGGCTCCTTCCTACAATCCTGCAAAGCAACAGAACGATGAGGGAAAATACCGCTGTAGCGTATGCGGATATGTTTATGATGGAGAAACTCCTTTTGAAGAGCTCCCTGAGAGCTATGTCTGTCCAGTCTGTAAGAAACCTAAGAGCGTATTTGAAAAAGTGTAATCAAGATTATTGAGAAGATAAAAAGATTTTAAAGACTTGTGCTTACGAGGTGCAAGTCTTTTTATTTTAACGGGTACTATTTATAAGAAAAATTTGACAGCATAAATTAGATATGTTAAACTCTTCCTGCAAATATAAACAAAATATGTATAAGAATACACAACATGCCATACGAAAATAGCAAACGTAAGCGAAAGCTACGGACGCAAAGCTACGGGTCTAAAGTTCTTATGAACAATGATTGCCGAGTTACCGAAATGGACTGATAAGGTCTTTAAGACTTGTGCCTGTTGTTTTGGTATGAGTCTTTTTTTATTTTATTTTTTTTGAATGGGGAGTTGCATATCATGAGTATTCAAACGTCTTTCAAGAGCCGCAAGATCGTTTCTATTCTTTTACTCATTGCCTTTTTGGTTACTTCACTATTCTATCCGAACCAAGCCTTCGCATTGAATTCATACCCTTCGTGGGGAGACGCACCCCCATTCTTAATGCCTGATGATGTTCTGAATAATATCAATGGCTTCCAGGGCAATCCCTTTAATATACCGAATCCATTAAGTGGTGTTGTACCATCAATCCCAGGGGGAAGCGGTAATATGCTCAATCCTCCGGAAGCACCCTCAGCCATCAATCTTCCCGAGCCACCGCCTGATGAAAATTCATCAGAACATCCTGTTGCGCCTGCTTCAGGTGCAGTTAGACAGTATGTTGAGGATATCTACCTGTCGGGAATAGGCATGGATTTTGTTCTCACAAGAAGCTATTCAAGCTTGATAACAGATATCGGACACTTTGGCCGTGGCTGGAGCAGCAATCTTGGTGGATACCTTAGAATGTACAGTGAATTCGACATGGCGGAGTTCAAAGCAGATGGCTCGGTTGTCTCCTATAAATTTGTGCAGGATGACCCGGATGGCTTTGTCAATAGCTTTGAAGGCGATAACCTTATTAATTATGATCTTGATAAAGGACATTATGAGGCAGCGGAGACCGGTGATATTCTTACAAGAATAGGCCCGGAATTGTATGCTGTAACTCACATGGATGGCTCCAAATCATTCTATAAAGGGTATATTGCACCCTGGAGAACACAGCCCAAAACGGCAGGTCAGCTCATTAAAGAGGAAGACCGATATGGCAATACTTTAACATTTGATTATAATATTGACGGCAAAATTATTCTGATAAAGGATACTACAGGAAGAGAAATCACGTTGACCTGGAATGGTGATGTGATTAGTTCTGTAGAAATTCCTGAGATTTATAAAAAGACCTATCAATATGATCAAAACAATTGTCTCATCAAGGTTATCAGTGAAGATGAAACTGCAATCCATTATTCTTACGATGGTGCTTACAGGCTTAATGGCATAACCGATCAGGAGGGAGGTACCGAGTCCTACTCCTATAATTCGGATGGTAAGGCTGTCAAGGTAACAAATGCTCTTGGTATTGATACCTTTAAATTTACCTATGGTAATGGATCTACAACCATGACCGATGCTTTAGGCCATACAAAGAAGTACTTCTATAACGACGACAATCAAATTGTCAAGGAAATCAATCCAATAGGCGATGAAACAATATATGTTTATGATGATAAAGACCGCTGCACAGAGGTTAGAGGGCCTGAAGGAACACGATTAACAGAATATGATAGCTATGGCCGGCCAATAAAAGTGACAGGTGTTGATAACAGTGTTCAAACTACCGAGTATCATTCTGTATTTGGCCTACCAACTAAAGAAGCGGCACCTGACGGAAGTGAAACAAAGTACGAATATGATGATAAGGGCAGCTTGATCGCTCAGATCAACCCTTTGGGTATTAAAACACGATTTACCTATGATACCTATGGTCAGCTTTTGACCATAACAGTTGATGGGAAGACCAGCAGCTTTGAGTATGATGCATTTGGCAACATTATAAAAAGCACCTCAGCCACAGGAGCTCAGACCGTCTATACCTACGATGAAGCAGGACGGATTCTTACTGAAACCTATTCCAACGGTGGAACGGCGCAGATGGTTTATGATGAAGTAGGCCGTCTCATCAGTTCTATTGATGCATTGGGATATGAAACAAACTATAATTATGACAAAGCTGGTCGGCTTGTGAATCTTATAAACGCTAACGGAGAGACCTACACTTATCACTATGACAAGACTGGACAAGTTAAACAAACTACAGATACCATTGGCAGAGATTATTTCTTCGAATATGATTCAGCGGGGAGAAGTATTTCTGTAAAAGACGAAAACAGTTTTTCAACCACATTGGAGCGTGATGCACTTGGTAGGGTCATAAGTATCGAAATGCCGGGTGGCAGGAAAATTACTTATGAATACGGAATATACGGTGTTTCCAACGCAACAGGCCCGGATGGAAGCTTTGATTATACCTATAATAAAAAAGGTCAAGTCATATCTGTAACAGACGGGATGGAAAGAACGATATCCATTGCTTACGATGTGATGGGCAGGCCTCTTTCAAAAACAGATGCACTCGGAAATACAACATCCTATGAGTATAATGCAGCAGGTCAATTGATGACCGAGACACTTCCTGATGGAACAAGCTACAGTTATGTCTATAATGCTTCAGGCAGACCTATAACTTGCATTTATCCTGATGGTAGGGAAAGCAAAGCCGAGTATGATGCCAATAATCAGATTATTGCTATAACAGGCAGAAATGGTGAAAAAACAGCCATTACCTATTATCCCGACGGAAATATGGCATCAGTAACTGATCCCGATGGTAGAACGGTATATTATGAATACAATCTTCGCTCACAACTCATTAAAGTTACCGCACCTAATGGGGGCATTACTGAATATACCTATGATCCGTTAGGTAGGACGAAATCAATTGAAGATGCTGAGAACAATATAACGGAGTATCAATACGATAGCGCAGGCAGGCTTATCGAACTCATTGATGCTAATGGAAACAGTGAAAAGTATGAATATGACAATTATGACCGACTCATTAAATACACAGGGAAAACCAACAAAATAACAGAAGTCTCCTTTGATATTCATAACAATCTGGCGAAGGTTACGCTTCCTGATAGCTCGGTTCAGTTCTACCGCTATGATAAAAACAATCGGTTAGTGAATATTATCGATGCACTTGGATATACATCAAAAATCGAATATGACAGCTTTGGAAGAAGAACCCAAGCTATTGATGCTCTGGGTAATACCACCCTATGGGAATACGACCAGCTTGACAGAGTAAAAGCTGTTACCGATCCTCAGGGAGGAAAGACCCTCTATGAATACGATAATTTGAATCGAATCACCAAGGTAACAGATGCTCTCGGAAATGACACCGAATTAATCTACGATGTGATGGGTCAACTGACAAAGACCATAGGCCCCAATGGTGCCGCAACCGAAATGCAATATGATGCATCCGGAAACCTCACGGCCTCTACCGACCCAACCGGAAGAACAACAACCTATGCATATAGCCCTTCGGGAAAAGTTCTTTCAATCACTAACCCCTTAGGTCATGCTGTTCAATATGAATATGACGCCATGGGCCAGGTGAAAAATGTAAAAATGCCTGATAGGGCCGTTTCAACCATGGAATATGACTTGCTTGGCAGAATGGTAGCATCAAAAGATCCTCTTGGAAATATAACCCAATATCAGTATAACAGCCTTAGTCTGCCAATAGCGGTCATTGATCCATTAGGGAATAAAACAACCTATGACTATGATGCAGAGGGGAATTTACTTTCCTTAACCGATGCAGTTGAAGCAAAAACAGCTTATGCCTATAATCAAAATGGCTATTTATCCAGCGTAACCAATGCTCTTGGTGCTGTTACTTCTTATCATTATGACAAAGCGGGCCGTTTAGCTCGTATTACAGACCCTATTGGTGCAGCCTATTCCTATGAATATGATGCAATTGGCAATGTCATTAAGGAAACCGATCCTCTCGGGAATACTCAAACAATCGAATATAACAAGGTTGGACAGCCCGTGTCGGTCAAAGATCCTTATGGAAACACTACCGGCTATACCTATGATTTATTAAGCAGGTTGATTAGCCAGACCGATAGAAGGGGTGCAGTAACCGAATACACATATGACGCTATTGGCAATATCATCTCCCAGACAACGGCGGATAAAGAAAAGCTTACCTATCAGTATGACCTGGCGGGAAGACTTACGGCAGAAATCGATCAGCTTGGAAGAATGACACAGTATACCTATGACAAAGCAGGGCAGCTCCAAGACATCATTAATGCTGCCGAAGGGAATATTTCATACTCCTATGATAGTACAGGAAATGTGTCCTCTGTGACAGATGAAGCAGGAAATGTCCGGAGCTTTACATATGATGCGATGGGACGTGTCAAAGACGAAAAAGATGCTCTGGGAAGAAGCTATCGATATTCATATAATGGTCTTGGCATGCTTTCAGAGATTACTGATCCTCGTGGAGCCAGGACATCCTATTCTTATTCTCAGAGGGGAGAGCTTGCCCGCGTTACCGATCCCAGGGGCGGGAGCTTGTCCTATGCCTATGATCTTTTGGGGAATGTTAGGGAAACCACAGATTCCTCCGGTGCAAAAACACTCTATGCCTATGATGCGGGTAACAGACTTACTTCTGTTACCGATCCCCTTGGAGCGGTTACTTCCTATGATTATGACAGAGCAGGTCGGCTCATAAAGGAAACCAATCCATTGGGCAATGTGACATCTTACACCTATGATGCCCTCAGCAGGATGACCCATATAACAGATGCCCAGGGCAATGTTTATGAGACAACCTACGATGAAGAATCCAATCCCATCAGCGTTAAGGACCCATTAGGAAGGATCACCAACAGAACTTATGACCTTTTAGGACGTCTCACAGAAATAACTGATCCTTTAGGGCAGAAAAGTACTTTGTCCTATAACCGCGTTGGAAGCCTAATTGACTATATGGATGCCGCCGGTCAAAAATGGGGATACGAATACGATGAACTTGACAGACTGGTTTCTGAAAGTACTCCAAATGGCTTTACCAATACCTATCAGTATGATGCTATTGGAAACCTTACCAATGTCATTGATCCCATGGGCAGAGAAACCTCCTACAACTATGATTCTGTAGGACAATTAACCCAGGTGACGGATGCTCTGGGCAGCAGTACCCTTTACACCTATGATCAATCCGGCAATCTTATAGAAAACATTGATGCTAACGGTAATTCAACAAAATACCAGTATGATCTTAATGGAAACCTTGTTAGGGAAACAAATGCCACAGGCCAATCAAAAACCTATGAATATGATCTGTCCAACAGATTGACAAAGGAGATTAGTGCAGAAGATCAGGCTACAGCCTACAACTACAATAAGAGAAGCGAATTAACTCAAATCCACTATGAAAATGGTGACACTGTTGGCTTTGAATATGATCTTCTTGGGCAGGTTGCCAATGCTTCTTCCAAGGATTCAAGCCTGTCTTTCACCTATGATTCCCTTGGTAGGCTGATATCACAAACCGATGGATTGATGGAAAAAACATCATCTTTTACTTATGACGCATTAGGGAACAGAACAAGTATTATAGACCCCGAGGAAAGGATTATTACCTATACCTATAATGAAAACAACCAGGTTAAGACCATGACCGATCCGGAGGGAAGGGTTACTTCCTTTGATTATGATGAGCTGGGTCGGGAGGTTCTAAGAAAACACCCTAACGACACATCTGTTGAAACAACCTATGATAGCGATGGGAACCTTGAAAGCATCGTGAACAACGGACCAGATGGCATTATTTCTTCCTATACCTATGAATACGATGAAGCAGGAAACAAGATAAGACAAATAGAAGAGGATGGGGCTGTAACAACCTTTGAGTACGATGATTTGAATCGTATTATCCATGTGGAGTACCCCATTGAAAAGATTAATGGCATACGTGAAAAGGAACTGGTACTGCCTGAGAGATTAAGTCCGATAGAGCAGGATGACTCGGTAGATGCAGCTCTGAATATAAGCGAACCGGCAAACGGTGAAGAAGGGGACGAACAGGGAGAACAGGAGAGTCAGAAAAAAGAGAATGAAAAGTCCAATGGTAAAAGCAACCCCGCAAAGAAATTCCTTTCCTTTAAGCTCAATGCTGTGAATGAGGCCATTACTTTTGCCTCCAACGGAAATAGCAATGATAAAGGCAATAGTAACAGTAACAGTAAAGAGAAAGATGAAGATAAGGGCAACGGAAATAACGGAAACAACGGGAATGGAGGGAACAACGGGAACAGTGATAATAGCAATGGGAATAACGGCAACGGAAACGGTAATGACAATAACGGTAATGATAACGGGAACAGCAATGGTAAGGGCAATGAAAACAACAATGGCAACAACGGGAATGGCAAAGGCAATCAAAAAGAAGATGACAACAATGGTAACGGAAACAATGGCAACGGAAAAGACAAGAACAACGGAAACGGGAAAGACAAGGACAATAAAGAAAAACAGAATAATGGAAAAGGTAATGATGCTGAAAAGGTAAAGAAAATCAATGACAAGGTCAAAAAGGAGAAGAAGCCAAAGCCTTGGGAGATCGATATTACTTTAGAGGACACTGAAGCTGGTTTTCTCAAGTATCAGGAACAACCGGATTATCTCATGGACCCTACAGCAGAAGCTGCCTATACCTACGATGCCGTAGGAAACAGGACAAGCATGACAACTGATTATGGTACCATGAACTATACCTACGACGACGCCAACAGACTCTTGAGCGACGGACAGAAGCAGTACAGTTATGACGCCGATGGTAATCTGATACAGGCAACTAGCGGTAACTATGATATTAATTATAGCTATGCACCGTCTGGAATGCTCGAAAGAGTAGAATATGGCGATGGTTCTTATGTAGCTTATGAATATGATGCCTTTGGCAGAAAGGCAAGCCGTACCGAAGCTTACTATAAGGAGAACCCCGGATATGACTCCGGGAATAACTCCGGAAATGGAAACTCAGGCTTTATCCCTCCGGGACAGCTTAAGGAATCCAAGTCAAATGGCAACGGTGGAAACAGCATTAAAAATGGAAGCGGAACAACAAATGGAAACGGCAAAGGAAATGGTAAGAATAACGGAAACGGCAAAAACAATGGTAATGGAAATGACAACAGTAATAGTAATAATAAGCCCAATAAGCCTTTAAAGATTGAAACAGATGTAACAAGATATCTTTACGATGGGTTTGGAATCAACGTTCTGAATGAATATACCGGTAATGGTTCCCCATTGGGAGAGTACTATTACGCCAACGAGAGTATCGTTTCCAAGAAGATGTTTGGGAACCATGGCCTTGATGGCCGTGGTCCGGATCTTAAAACAACCGGCGGGCTAATGTACTATCATTATGATGGTCTTCGAAATGTATCCGCCATTACAAACCGCCATGGTGATGTGATTGAAGATTACCGCTATGACGTATTCGGTAACATCTATACAGGAATAACCGCACCCTATAACACATTCGGTTATACAGGCAAGCAATACGACCCCAAGGCAAGCCTTGTAGACATGCACTCCAGATGGTATTCCCCCAATGTTGGACGCTTCACCACCGAAGACTCTTACTATGGTGACCTGTTAAAGCCCTATACCCAGAACAGGTATGCCTATGTAGGTAATAATCCTGTCAACAGGTGGGATCCTCTAGGCTATGCTGAGTCGGATATGAGAGAATTTTGGACAGAAACAAATGAATATGGCACTGGATTTGAACAATATATGTACGCTAAAATGGATTATTGGAGTGATAGCTCATATAACAGTAATACAGTAAAAGGAGCAGATGGATGGTATACCTCGTGGACTGATACACTCTATGAGTATTGGTTATATCTTGTTGGATACATAAAAGTTAGATATAATCCAGACGCAGGAGACGATGCAGATGAAGTTATAGACAGTAGAACCTTTCATGAAAGCTATAATCAGACTACAATAACCAGCGGAACAGAATTTGTGCCATTTACCCCACAGGAGTGGTATTATGAGCACAAAGATGAACTGGAATCGTATGGGAAGATACCTGGTACAAAAACAAGTACACGTACGATTAAAGTTAATAACTTTGGCTCATCAGGGACTGATATATTTTTATCTAGGTCAAAAACAAGTGATAGAACGAAGCCTCAGGTTTCAATAATACAAGAGTGCTTAAACAAGTCTAATTTAAGCATAACCAAACTAGATGTTGATGGTTCATACGGTGAATTAACCGAAAATGCTGTTAAAGCTTTTCAAAAACAATATGGATTAAATATAACAGGAAAAGTAGACGGGTCAACATATGCAAAACTACTCTATGTTTCAAATGGACAACAAGAAAAAGTGGAGAAACATATAAAATCCAACATAGTTAGTTACGCTATAAAGACAATAGTATTTGATGCACTTTGGCCTAAAAATACAAGTAAACCTGATAATGTATCCAGTACAGATAGTTTTATAAGAATGCATGATCCTGAGTTCAGACTAAATCCTATTAAGGTGTTAGAAAAATTTGCAAGAATGCATGATCCTGAATATAGATTAAATCCTGTTAAGGGGGCAGAAAAAAACTATATTACAAATATTTCAAGTATGCTTAGATTTGTGGATATTGGAGGTGCTGTAGAACTTGGTGAATTAATTATAGGAGCAACTGCCGAATCCGGGTACAGAGAAAAATTGTCACCTGAAGAAAGGGAAATGAAATTTTACATTGGTTTTGCTGAATTATCATCTTTGGTTGGTGATATGGCGTTTGATGAATTTATTGATGCATTAAATGTTGGCAGCAAAGCTGATGATGTTTCAAAGGGAACGAGTAGTACTCTGAAGTCTGGTACTTTAAGTAACGTGGAAGCAAGAACGTGGTATTTACAGCAAGAATCCAAAATACCAAACATGATTGATAAAAATCTCTCATTAGAACAACAAGCTAGACAGGCGGTTAATTTAAGAAATCAGTTTAGGACTCAAGCGAGAGATTTAATGGCAGATAGAGAACTAGCTGCTTCACTAAATAAGACAGACCCTAACTTAACATGGGAACAAGTTGTCAAAAAATATTCGGATAAAGGTTTTCAAGGTGATTCATTATACCAAGAAATTGTAAATGCTGCACAAAGGTCAAGAACTAGTGTAAATGAATCACTTGGAATAAAGTAATGGAGGTTGCTATGAAATTTAAAATTGCAGAAGTATTACTTGATAGTGGCAATATAGAGTTGATTTTTGACGGATTAATGCAAAGAGCTGATTTTAACTTAATACAGGACAAATTCACAGAAATCAAGGGCGTAAGAATTATTAAACAAACCGAAGACGAGACTAGTAAAGCATGTTTACTAAGTAATGGTGAATTTGATTTTGTGCTTGTATATAGTTCTGATAGTTTTGTTTGGAATTATGTATATGCCGTAAAACGGGAAAACCATGAATTACTAAAAGATTTATGTAAAAACTTTGCTGAATTTATTAAATAAAATGAAGATAGGTCACACAGTTCTGGCTGTTGTGACCTTGTTTTCTCTATAGCAGGGATTACCGTATAAAAAATAAAGTGGACAGTTTAGCCTTGGATTAATGCATAAATAGGCTTTTAAAGCCCGTATAAGAAATTTTCTATACGGGACCTTGAAACGATATTATCATTGATTACAACAGGTTTATTCAAAGAATTTGTCAATTCTTTTATTTTTTTAACGCCGCTATTTTTATCACCTACGGAGTTCAAAAAATAGTCAAAAATTTGTCCGGCTTGTGCATAAGCAGCTAAATAGTTAAAAACCGCCGAGGGTATAGGCATAATTAAAATTCCTTTTTTAGAGTTTAATGGATTGTAGTATCAAAAACCTCCTGAACCATATGCTTATCTTATCTTTTTCGTTTTTAAGGCATATGATCAAATTCCATCAAACTACCACTATTATTATGTTGGAACAGTGTTAACATTGTTTCCCATTGATGAATTTAAAGCTTTTTCCATAGTATCCGGAGACCCAGCTAAAGAACACTGAGCCGTACTTTTTGAATTTTTTAATCAAAAAATAGCCTATTGCTGATAAAACGATAGCAGTTAAAATATTTAACCAGATCATTTCTATATCGAATCCTACCGTTATTGGCAACATAGGGAATAGTAGTTTTAAGCACAGAAATATTGGCATTGCAAGCATTAAATAAACAATGATGTAAAGACAAATAACCATAAGATGTATGCTAAAGACAAAAGGAACAACAATTATAAGATTCAATATATTTATTGTCGTATCTACGATTATTCCAAACGACTTTTGTTCCTCTTGTTTATTTCTCTCGCCAGGATGTTCAGTATAATATTCCTCTAAAATGTTTCTCGCGATTAGATTAACATCCCCAAGCTCGAGTATGATATCATTTTCCTTTTTTCCTGCCAGTAAACCTTCTTTGAAATGATTCTCATAGTCCTTTAAGATATCCATCTTGTACTCGGCAGGTAAATCCCTGATTTCCCAATTTAGTTTGCTCAAATAGTTTTCAATTTTCATAACGACACACCTTCCAGAAACTTTGTCAGCGAATTAGAAATTTTGTACCATTCATCTCTTTGCCTATTAAAATAATCTCTTCCTTTGGCTGTTATCCTATAGTACTTTCTCGGTGGTCCATAAGCTGATTCCAAAATGTAATACTCTAAGAACCTTTCATCTTGTAAGCGTTTCAACAAGGGATAAAGTGTTCCCTTAGTGATATCTATAACTTGAGATACTCGTTCGACCAATTCATATCCGTAGCAATCCTGGCTGTATATAATTCCTAATACACACAAGTCTAACAAACCTTTTTTAAACTGGATATCCAAAATTCTTCACCTCATATGTTATATTATATAGCAAACTATTATGCATAACAAGATAGTAATGTCTATTTTATAAAAATATACAATTAATGCTACAGCGTTTGGATGAGAATTGTTCTGTTGGATATGGATCAAGTTGTGGATTCAATTCCATCAAACTACAGCATTTTTATAAGCTTTTCGTGGGATATTAATCTTATATATTTTTAAAGAAAATGAAAGGTTTGATTGATTATGGATAATAACAGAAATGAAAGCATGAATAGCAACAAGAACGAGAACAGTATAAATGATACCAGTGCAAATAGCAGCAATACTAACCATTTTAAGCATCTTTTAGATCAGCACAGAGAACACCATATGGAAATATTGGATGACATGGAGAATCTGACCTTTGGAGATAATGATAACAATAATTCTACCGAACTTTCAAATTATGACAATCATCCCGCCGAAATAGCCAGTGAACTGTTTGATATTGAGCATCAAATGGCATTAAAAAAGCTTCAGGAGCATGAGGTAGATGAGATTAACCGGGCAAAAGAAAAAATAAAGGACGGAACCTTTGGACTTTGTGAGAGTTGCGGTGAGGCCATAGACCCAAAAAGACTAGAGTTGCTGCCTCAAGCCAAGCTCTGTATAGACTGCGCCCGGGAATTTGATAAGCATGTGCAGGAGATGAAGGGGGATAAAAAGAAAAATCGACCCGTGGAGGAGCAGATTCTCCACTCCTCCAATCTCAATGACAGCGCTAGAGGCGAACAGTTCCAGGATTTAATGGAATATGGGTCAGCGGACAGCCACCAGGATAGGGGTGGTAAGATTGTTCAATGATCATATTTGGGTCCCAGACTAAATAATCGTTATTCACCATGAAATATACATTATGTTAAGACAATCATGACCACTGATTAGGCCGGTGGTCATAATTGTTTGCACTTAAGCAGAAGTGAGGAACATACCACATGACTTGGTCTATTAGCAATCTTTGATTACGTTAACGGGTTTAATACTTTTCATGAACTTATTCATATGTTAAGATCTGTATACGGGGCAGATAATTCATCTTCATGGGTGCTGATATGGAAAAATTTAAGTACAGAATGGATGTTATATGAGTCAGATTAAACTTATGGTATTTGATATGGACGGGGTTATTGTTGACACTGAACCACTCCATCGCAAAGCAAAAGAACAAGTTTTAGTTGATTATGGCATAGAAAACGATGTAAACCTAGATGCCACAGTGGGATTGCCCAATGAAGCCTTTTGGGCCAAGATTATAAAAGAGTACAGCCTTATGGCAGAGCCGGATGACCTTGTGCTGCTTCAAAACAACCTGATTCTGTCCATGATGGAAAAGCTCGGTATGGGACTTACACCAGGACTGCCAGAATTATTGGATGAGCTTGAGAGCAGAGATATCAAAATCGGCCTGGCCTCATCCTCCAGGCGTTATTTTGTTGAAAAGGTTCTTAACCGATATGGAGTTAAGAATAGGTTCACTTATACAGTAACAGGGGACGAGGTTGAAAAGCGAAAGCCCGAACCGGAATGTTATAAAAAGGTGTTGACCCTTGCAGGGGTAGAGCCTTCTGAAGCTGCCGCTATTGAGGATTCGACTGCAGGAGTAAAGGCAGCTTGTACGGCGGGTCTACTTTGCTTTGGATTTAATAATCCCGGTTCAGGGAATCAGGATCTTTCTTTGTCACACCATAAAATTGCAAGGTTGACCGATGTGGTTTCATTTCTTTTTGGGTAAAACCATCTTCCCATATTTGAGATTCATGTAAACATCCAGGGAGACGGGCAGGTATTGAATATCCTGATCGTTTTCAATGGCAATTTGGCTTCCTTCGAATATGGGTTCGCCATTGACAAGCCTCAAATTCATGGTGGCTTTTTTGGGCGTCTTGCTGACCCTGCAAATGGCCCGAGTGGTGACCTCCTCAATATTCTGAGCCAGGGCGAAGAGGTGGGTGCTGCCTTCAAAGGGATTACCCAGGGCATCAACCTTAATGCCAAAGCAAATAACAGGGAGATTATACTCCGTTGCAATCCTGGCAAGCTCCCAAACATTGTCTCTGGACAGGAATTGCGCTTCATCAATGAGAACGATGGACAGGCTGTTTCCTTGTTCATGGGCCATATTGATTTCCTGCACTAGCCTATTATAAAGCCAATCTTTTTCAGGATAGATTAAGAAGTCACATTTTCTCTTGATTTCACCGTTTTCAAGGCGGCTTATAATGTACTCGCCCTCTTTTGTATCGGTGTGTGGCTTGAGGCAAAGGATCTTTCTGGAATTATACTTCTCATAATCATAGGCGATTTGGAGAAGCTGAGTGGATTTTCCGGCATTCATAACTGCATAACGAAAATAGAGTTTTGCCATATACTCACCTGTCATTAAAATTTTGTGTGATTACACATCAATATCTTAGCATACTAAAAAGCAATAAGAAATGAAATTGTCACAGAATTTTGTTCATTCGTATTAGTGATAGAATCGCCATTTTCTGCTATAATCACAATAAGACGAGTCGCTTTGTTTCTGGGTCGAGGCTTGTGGCATGTTCCTGTAGGAACCTGCCTCTGTTCAGGGTATCGGGCGGTTATGAAAGCCGGCGCAGACAAATCTCGTAAATAATATGAAAGGATAACAACGCTATGAATTTTAGAATTGTTCATTCCAATATTAATGTAAAAAATCTCGATGAATCCGTTGCTTTTTATGAAAAAGCTCTGGGTCTCAAGGTTATGTCAAGAAAAGGCCCTTCTGACGGAAGCTTTATTCTTGTATTCATGGGAGACGGGAATTCATCGCATCAAATCGAACTCACCTGGCTAAGAGATAAGGAAGGCCCCTATAACCTTGGTGATAATGAATCCCATATTGCCTTTAAGGTGGACGATTATGAGGCAGCCTATGCGCTTCATAAGGAGATGGGCTGCATTTGCTATGAGAATAAGGCCATGGGGCTATATTTCATTGAAGATCCTGACGGCTACTGGTTGGAAATTATCCCGGAGAAAAAGTAGAGACATGGTTGAACTGGTTATTGATGAGCTTATCCGCTCCAAAAGAAGGTCTGTTTCCCTGACTATTTCACAGGAAGGCAGACTGATTGTACGGGCTCCTTTAAGGCTACCGCTAAGGGAGATCCAAAAGCTGATTCAAGATAAAAGAGACTGGATTATCGATAAAAAGAGACAAGCTATTGAAAGAGTGAATCAAGCTCAGAATTTTTCTGTTCAGCATGGCGGCACTATACCTTTTTTGGGGGAAACCTTAAAGCTTGTCATGATCGACAAGGTCAGGTTCATCACCCTTAGGGAGGGAGAATTGCTGATTCCCTCTGTTTATCAAGAAAAAGCAAATCCTATGCTAAAGAAATGGTATCAAAATCAAGCCAAAGCCCTTCTCAACAAAAGAATTGCTGAATTGTCAAAGTTATATGGAATACCTTTTCAGGAATGCCGTATTACAAGTGCAAGGAAGCGATGGGGTTCCTGTAACAGCAAAAACAATATAAATCTGACATGGCGTCTTATCATGGCCAATCAACGCGCCGTCGACTATGTCATAGTCCATGAGCTCTGCCATGTCATTCACAAGAATCATTCAAGTGCTTTTTGGCACAAGGTGAGGGATATTATGCCCGATTTTGCTATTCATCGAAAATGGCTCAGAGATCATGCATTCATTTTAGATGTGTTGGAATGACCGTGAAGAATTTTTGTACTTTTTTACTCATCATGAGCAAAGTTTCAGGGCAAACTAAAAACCTTGAAACTTTTATTTTTTTCCTGTATAATTATCACCAAGTTCTATTATTAAATAATAATAACAGATAATAGGAGAGGGTTTAATGAGTAAAGGGTATGAAATCACCACCAGTAACGGAAGAAGAATTGTCAGGGGATTTGGTCACTATGAGGCATTTCCGGTATCAGACCTACGTCAGCTGGTTAAAGGAAGCGTATCCAAATATGGATCAAAAACAGCCTTCAAATTTAAAAGAGACGGTAAGCTTATTGAAAAAACCTATCATGATCTCGACCATGATGTAGACGCCCTGGGGACTGCCCTTCATGAACTCGGCCTTAAAGGAAGCTTTATTTCGGTATACAGTGAGAATCGTTATGAGTGGAGCGTTGCCTATTTCTCAATCATCAATGGTACCGGTATAGGTGTGCCTCTTGATAAATACCTCCCTCTCAATGAAGTAGAAAATCTAATTCATAGAGGCAGGGTGGAGGCTATTTTTTACAGCAAGGCTTACCAGGACACTATGGTAGAGCTTTCAAAAAAAGAAAATACATTGAAATTCTTTATCTGTATGGATGAGATTCCTCCTGTAGAAGGAGACCCGCGTTTTATGACTATGGCTTCCTTGATCCGCAAAGGAAACGAGCTTCTAGATAAAGACGACCAACGCTTTACAAAGGCCATCATCAAGCGGGATGAAATGTCTATCCTGTTATTCACTTCCGGTACAACAAAAGCCTCCAAAGGTGTCATGCTGTCGCATACGAATATAGCCAGCAATATAACCTCTATCTCATCCTTGTTAAAAGTTTATCCCAATGATGTTCATCTTTCTCTTTTACCCCTTCATCATACCTTTGAAAATACCATAGGCTTAATGTATATGCTGCATATGGGTGTTACCATTTCCTATTCGGAAGGTATCAAGCATTTGGCTCAAAATATCAAGGAGTTTAACGTAACCATACTTGTTGGTGTTCCTGCCATTTTTGAAGCCATATACGGAAGGGTCATGGATGGAATTGAAAAGCAGGGGAAAACCGGCCTCATAAAAGCCATGACACGGGTTTCAGAATTTTTGAGAAAGCTGGGAATCGACATCAGACGGAAGCTCTTTAAACCTGTTATGGATAAGCTCGGACCGGATTTGAGACTATTTGTTTCGGGAGCCGCCCCCATTAACCCGGAAATTCTTAAGGGCTTTCAGAGCTTCGGTATTACCTTCCTTCAAGGCTACGGGTTGACTGAAACCTCGCCGGTTATAAATGCAACCACATTCTTTCACAATGTTGTCGGCACCATTGGTATTCCGGTTAAGGATGTAGAAATTACTATTGATAATCCCGATGAAAACGGTATGGGAGAAATCATGGCCAGAGGCGCCAATGTCATGCTGGGCTACTTTGAAAATCCAGAAGAAACAGAAGAAGTGCTGGAGAAGGATGGCTGGTTCAGAACGGGGGACTTGGGGATAATTGATGAAAAGGGTTATTTGAAAATAACAGGCCGTGCCAAATCCATGATTGTTTTCACCAATGGTAAAAAGGCTTTCCCTGAGGAATATGAAATCCTTTTAAATACCATTCCGGGCATCAAGGAATCCTTCGCTTGGGGAAACACTGCTCCCGACGGCGATATTCAGGTATGCGCAAAGCTTGTTATTGATAAGGAATACTTTGAGGGTAAAGGTTATACTATCGACAGGATCGGAGATGAGTTGGAAGCAGCCATAAAGAATCTAAATAAGAGCATTCCTCAGTATAAAATCATCCGTTATTTCGTCATGACCTATGAAGAACTTATCAAGACAACAAAATTAAGTATTAAAAGACCTCTTGAAACTGAGAAGATGAAGCGGTATCTTGATAATGCAGGGGTCGATATGAGGAAGCTTAATAAGCAATTAATTGATTAATGGGGAAAATATGATCAGACAAGCCGGAAATGATGATGCCAAAAAGGTTATAGACTACCTTGAAATTGAGGGAAGCATGAATACAACCCTTTTGGCACATATAGAAAAGTATGGCTTTGAGAAAGAATTTCAGAATGTTTGGCTCCAGGTTGATGAGCATAATGAGAAGACCCTTGCTGTAATCATGAGGCATTTTAACAGTCTTTATGTTTACAGTGAGGGTTGTGTTTTTGTTGAAAATGAGGAGCTTGGAAGCTTTGCAACTTTTCTAGGTGTAGATATTATCTCAGGGAAGCTGGACCTGTTAAGCGATATGGCTCTCTATCTCGAGGGTATGGTGCTGGAACCCTCATGCCATATGAAACTGCATAACGGAAATAAGCTGGTACCATGTACCGAGGTTAAAAAGGCCGATTTGGCCGATTGCCAGGAGCTTGCCGCACTGATTTACAGTATTCCAGAGTTCTCGCGGTTTTATCATTCACGTATGGAAATTGAAAGAGGTATTCGAAGAAGAATGGAGCTTGGCATCTGCCGCTATTTTGTCTTGAAACGTGACGGTGTTATTGTCTCCCAGGCCTACACCACCATTGAATCAGCTCAATATGCCACTATCGGGGGTGTGGTGACACGCCAGGAATATCGAAAGCAAGGTCTGGCCTCATTGGTGGTCTCCTGCATCTGCCAGGACCTTCTGAAAGAAAATAAGATTCCTAACCTCTTTTTCAGCAATGAAGAGGCAGGGCGTGTTTATGAGCGGTTGGGATTTGTTAATGCAGGAGATTACGCTATGATCCTGGACAGAAAATACTGCCTTCATATAGATTAATATGACATTTGAAACATTATAATTTAAACTTGTAAAATATAGTCAAATATGCTAGAATGTACTCCAAACAGATGTTCTTGTTTGGAGGTTTTTTATGTTCAGCAGAGTTTCCACCTGCGGGCTTACAGGTCTTGCCGGTTATCCTATTCAGGTAGAGACCGATATTTCAAACGGTATTCCTACCTTCGATATCGTGGGGCTAGCCGATATCTCGGTAAAAGAGGCCAGGGAACGTGTGAGGGCGGCTATAAAAAATTCAGGATTTGAATTTCCGGTAAAGCGTATTACCGTTAATCTGGCACCTGCTGACACACGTAAAGAGGGTTCCGGCTTTGATCTTCCCTTGGCACTGGGAATACTTGCTTCGTCGGGAATTATTGCAAGCAGCGCCATTGAAGACTATATGCTTGTGGGGGAGCTTGCGCTGGATGGAAGTGTCCGGCCTGTATCGGGGATGCTCTGCAAGGCCATTGCGGCAAGAGAATTGGGGTTTTTCAAGCTTATGGTACCTCATGAAAATGCCCGGGAGGTATCTGTAGTGCGCGAACTGGAAATTTATCCTGTTCATACACTTAAGCAGGCTGTTGAACATTTTAATGGAACTCAACCTATTACATATAGCTATACTGACGAATTTTCAGCTCCGGCCTTGAACATAAGTCAGGAGGACTTTTCTGATGTAAAGGGCCAAAAAAATGCAAAAAGGGCCTTGGAGGTTGCGGCCTGTGGCGGGCATAATCTCATTATGATCGGCAGTCCCGGATCGGGCAAAACCATGCTGGCGCGAAGACTCCCAACCATTTTGCCGGATTTAACCTTTGAGGAATCTCTTGAGGTAACCAAAATCTATAGTGTAGCAGGGTTGCTGGCTCAGAATAGCCCTCTTGTGCAAGAGCGGCCATTCCGCTCCCCCCACCATACGGTAAGCGCTATGAGCCTGGTGGGCGGAGGCAGGCTGCCAAGGCCGGGAGAAGCCAGCCTTGCTCATCATGGTGTTCTCTTCCTTGATGAAATCCCCGAGTTTCCCAGAATGACTTTGGATGTTTTGCGACAACCTCTTGAAGATGGACAGGCCAACATTTCACGGATCAATGCCTCGGTAACCTATCCCTGCAGGTTCATGCTTATAGCAGCAGCAAACCCCTGTAAATGCGGTTATTATGGAGATTCCACGAAAAGCTGCACCTGCTCCTTTCGTGATGCGGAAAATTATCTATCACGTCTGTCGGGACCACTGATGGATCGCATAGACATCCATGTTCATGTACCAACCTTAAGGTACATTGAAATAGAAAACTCTAAGCCCGAGGAATCATCGGAGGAAATAAAGAAACGTGTCAATCGAACCCGAAAGCTCCAACAGGAGCGATATAAACGTTTTGGCATCTATTGCAATGCGCATCTGAAGGGCTCCATGATACGCGAGTTCTGCCGGTTGGATGAGGAAGGAAAACGGATTTTGAGATCAGCATTTGACAGGCTGAGCTTAAGTGCACGCGCTCATGACCGCATCCTGAAGGTGGCCCGAACCATCGCAGACCTTGAGGAGCATGAACTTATTAAAGCAAGGCATGTGGCCGAGGCCATACAATACAGGGCTTTGGACAGAACAGCCCGGGTTTAAGGTATGGAGGAATCTTATGATAAACGAATTGGAGTATTGGCTTTACTTAAGCACCCTGGAAGGCGTGAGCAATCATTTGAAGCTTGAGCTTGTTACTTTCATGGGTGGACCACTAAATGTCTATGAGGCTGATAAATCGACCTTGATCAAGGCAGGGTTTACACCGCAGGCCTATGAGGCTTATCATAGCGACGCAACCAGGCAGGAAGCCCATCGCATCGTCGATCTTTGCACAAGTCATGATATTAAGCTTTTAACCCTTTCCCATGAAGACTATCCTGAGATGCTTAAATATATCCACGATCCACCGCTGGTGCTTTATATGAGAGGTAATATTCCTAAAGCCAATGCCATTGCAATTGTCGGCTCAAGGAGGGCCTCGGGCTATGGTATTGAAACAGCCGTAAAGATGTCGTCAGAGCTTTCCTTTGCGGGTATTTTAGTGGTAAGCGGTATGGCCAGGGGAATCGATACAGCAGCCCATTGCGGTGCCCTTAATGTAGAGGGGGAGACGGTGGCTGTTCTGGGTTGCGGAGTAGACACGCCTTATCCGCCTGAAAACAGAGCTCTTATGGAGCGCATTATTCATTCAGGTGCAGTCATTTCAGAGTACCCTCCCGGTACACGGCCTGCCACCTTTCATTTCCCTAATCGAAACCGTATTATAAGCGGTATGTCACTGGGTACCCTGGTGGTGGAGGCAGGGCTTAAAAGCGGCTCACTGATTACAGCCCATTGTGCGCTGGAACAGGGGAGAGAGGTTTTTGCCATTCCCGGCAATATCACAAGCTTTAATAGTATGGGTACCAATCGTCTGATCAAGGACGGTGCCAAGATGGTTCTTAATGTGGAAGATATCCTGGAGGAGCTTCAATTTGGTCTGGCTCCTCTTGATAAAGGAAAACGAAAAAAGCGGGGCCGTAAAATTGATGGTTTAAACCAGGAAGGTAAGAAAATCATCAGTGCTCTGAAAATTGAGGATCTTTATGATGAGGAGTTGTCCCTTAAAACACGAATTCCACTTAAGGACTTATTTGAGCTGCTCCTGGACCTGGAGCTTAAAGGCCTGGTTAAAAAGAGCCTGACAGGTAAATACATGCTGCTGGCATAATTGGTAAAGACAAAAAATTCAACATCTCATAACTAGATATAATGAGTCTAACATGATAAGATTTGTGTATGTGGAGGTTCAGCAAAATGGAAGATAAGACATTTGATTTGTTGACACAAATGTATTCGGATTTCTCAAAAAGATTGGATCAGATTGAGCATAAACTCGATCAAAAAGCTGATAAGTCCGATATTATACGCTTAGAGAATGATCATGGCAAAAAACTGGATACACTTTTTGATGGGTATAAACAAGTGTCTGAAGGTCTGAATGAAATAAAAAATATTGTAAGCGAGATTTCAGCTAAGGTTGAACAGCATGATATAAAAATACAAGTCATAGAAGGCGGGAAAAAAGCCACCAATTAATCTTTCTATTCACATCACAAAGGCTATTGGTATATGTCATGTATCGCAACCATAGAATGCATAATAGAAGCATGTTCTTGGCGGAATGCTGACATGAAAGTTTTATTTATCCGCAAGAAGGACTATGTTCCTCTTCTATTAATTCTTGTTGCGGCCATTATTTTTATCATTATTAACGCTATGCTGACTCAAAACTATCTGTCACAGGTTTCGGGACATTACCGTGAAGATATCCCTATCTATTCGGTGGATTGTGAAGGAAAGAAGTGTGCCATCACCTTTGATTGTGCCTGGGGGGCCGATGATATCCCGAATATTCTGGATACCCTTGACAATTACAAAGCTAAAGCGACCTTCTTTTTAGTAGGGCTTTGGGCTGAAGAAAACCCGGACATGGTAAAGCTCATGATCGAGCGGGGCCATGAGGTTGCCAATCACGGCTATTCACATGCGCATATGGCCCAAATACCCGAGGCTAAAATTCAAGAGGAAATAAGGCGCTGCACTGAGGTTATTGAAAAAATATCGGGCACCAAAGTAACTTTATTCCGTCCGCCTTATGGGGAGTATAATTCAACAACAGTGAGAGTTGCCAAAAAAATGAACTATCAGTCCATTCAATGGGACGTGGATTCATTGGACTGGAAAAAGAATTTATCGGCCGATGATATTTACAAGAGGGTGACCCAAAATGTCAACCGTGGATCCATCATTCTTTTTCACAATGATACCCTTTACACTGAAAAAATTCTACCCTCCATATTGGATAATCTCACGAAAAACGGATATGATTGTGTTAAAGTATCAGATCTCCTGCTAAAAGGCGATTACAAAATTCGTTATGATGGCCGGCAGATGAAAGAATGACCATCAAAGTTCCAAGCGGGGTCGAAGAGGGCTTTTTTTAGTACATTTATTTAATAAAAACATGTTTAAGCCTCTATGAATTTGGTGAAATATATATTAAGATTCAATTATAGATAGTAATTCTTAAGTTGAATCTGATGATAGGAAACGGGCTCCTTATTGAATACTGGATTATTGCAGCTTATACTAAACAAAAGTCTTCTTAAGGCCGAATGATATTGATGAAAAGATTGCTTCTAAACGAGCAGGGTGCTGAATATTAATTATCAGGCAGCATGTTCGATAAATACCAAAGACTTTGAGAGGAGTTGGGGTGTCAGATGTCAGGAAATACATCTTTAGATAACAACAATGCGAGTCTCGCCGGAAAGGTTGTCTCTAATCCTGAATTCAGCCATGAAGTATATGGGGAAGGATTTTACATAGTCTACATCCAGGTCCCCCGACTTAGTGATACTTATGACAATATACCGATCATGTTTTCTGAACGGCTGGTACGCCCTGAAAATATCGTAAATACGCTTTATCTTTCGGTAGAAGGTCAGTTCCGTTCCTATAACAATTTTAACAGCAACAGCGGGCATAAGTTGATGCTTACTGTTTTTGCTCGGGAAATTGAGATTTTCCAGGAGGAGGTGACGCACAAGAATCCTAACCAGATCTGTCTCAATGGGTTTGTTTGCAGAAAGCCCATGTACAGGACAACACCGTTTGGCAGAGAGATCGCAGATATCCTGCTAGCCGTTAACAGAGCCTATAACAAATCTGACTATATTCCCTGTATTGCTTGGGGGAGAAACGCCAGATTTGCCGGAACCTTTGAAATCGGTGACAATATTCGGGTATGGGGACGTATTCAAAGTCGTGTTTACCAGAAGAAACTTTCCGAAGAAGAGGTTGAGGAACGGGTAGCTTACGAGATCTCTGTTTCCAAAATGGAGGCTGTCAGAGAAAACAACAATAAGAACCTGACCCCCTAGCGCAATCAAAGATTGCGAGGGGGTGCCCCAGAACCTTGTTACTTTGTAATAAGAACCTGACCCGCTAACGAAATTAAAATTTCGAGCGGGTACCCCAGAACCTTGTTACTTCGTAATAAGAAGGAATGAGAAGGGAGAGCGATACCCATGATAAAGGTTGTTTATGGAAACAAGGGTATAGGAAAGACAAAATACCTTATTAGCAGTGCAAACACATTACTTGGTGACTGCATGGGAGATGTGGTGTTCATCAATAGGGATAATTCACTCATAACAGACCTTAAGCATGAGATTAGGTATGTAAACATCTCTGACTTTCCAATTAATACATTAGATCAACTGTTCGCCTTTATTTGCGGGCTCATTGCCGAGAACTATGACATAAAGGCGATATTTGTTGACGGTCTTGCCAAATATGAGGCAAAACAGGATCAATATCCAGAATTTTTTGACAAGGTTAAAAATGTCTCGGAAAAATTTGAAACGAAATTTATCTTTTCAGTCAGTGGAGATATCAGCAGTATTCCCGAATACGTCAATAAAGAATACTCCTGCTAAATGTGAATAAAATGCCGGTAAAAGGGATTTGCATTGAATTGCAAATCCCTTTTTGACTAAATACCCGGGACAAGGTACTATAGAAAGCAGGATATCATTAATTTTATTGAGACTAACGAGGTTCTGGGAAATCGAAGATTCCGAGGGCACTTGGTTACACGGGGGTATATATAATGCGCCTTGCGGCAGTTGTTCTTTCTGACGCCATAAGAGGCTTTGACAAGCTATATGATTATAGACTTTCACTGGAGGATTGCGAAAAAGCCATGCCCGGAATGCGGGTTTTGGTTCCTTTTGGACGTGGAAATCAACTGAAATCTGCATGGATCATCAGAATATGGGACGGAGAGCCCCAAGGGAAGCTCAAAGAAATATCACAAATTGTGGATCAGGAGCCCCTTTTGTCCTCTGAATCAATTAAGCTTGCCGAATGGATGAAAACCCGATATTTCTGTACCTGGGGCGACGCCATTCGCATCATGATCCCTTCGGGTGTTAATCTTAAGCGGTTAAAATGGTTTTATGCAAAAGAAATCGAAGTAATAAAAATTTTAAGTGATGAGCAGGAAACACTCTATAAAAAAGTGAAGGCTAACCCCAACGGCCTGTCGGAGCAGGAGCTCAACCTGGATGAAAACGGCCAAAAAATAATACAGGAGCTCATTAAAAAGGGCTGTATAGAAACCGGTGAGGTTTTCGAGCAGCGCATTAACGAGAAAACCGTTAAGGCTGTTATCCCTGCCCTGACAAAGGAAGAATTTGACGGACTTAATGAAGAAGGAAAAATAAAGAGTATTCAATATATCCGGGTGATGGAGGTTCTTTTTTCCGAGGAAGTATGCACGCTTCAAGACCTTCTTTTGATTGCTGGCGTTTCCCATGCCACCATTCGAACTATGGCCAAAAAAGGGTGGGTGACATACTGTGACCTTGAAGTGGAGCGTAATCCTTTTGATAACATGAGTGTTACGATGACACCGCCTCCTACACTTACTGAGGAGCAGGAGTATGTTCTTGACAAGGCTTATCCGCTTTTAGAAGAGAACAGGCTCAATGAGCTATTGCTTCATGGTATAACGGGAAGCGGTAAAACTGAAATATATCTGAGGCTTATCGAGGCCGTCATCAGTAAGGGGAAAACGGCAATAGTTTTAGTTCCTGAAATTTCCCTTACGCCCCAGATGACCAGCCGGTTTACAGGCCGTTTTGGCAATAGAGTGGCCATTCAGCACAGCCGCTTGTCCCAGGGTGAGCGCTATGACCAATGGCGCAAGATCAGAGCAGGAGAGGTAGATGTCGTAATAGGTGCCCGTTCTGCTGTTTTTGCACCCCTTGCAGATATAGGTATCATTATAGTTGATGAAGAGCATGAATTGTCCTATAAATCTGAAAACACACCCAAGTATGATGCGTGCCATGTAGCCCGGGCACGATGCAATATTCTGGGGGCACTTTTGGTAATGGGATCGGCTACTCCGTCTATTGAGACCTATTTCCGGGCCGTCAACGGGAAAATAGCCTTTCAGATTATGAAAAACAGACCCAATGCTATGCCATTGCCCACTGTTAAAACTATAGATCTACGGGAAGAATTGAAGAATGGAAATCGTAGTGTTTTAAGTACAAGCCTTGAGGAAGAGCTTATTAAGAACAAGGAAAGAGGAGAGCAGAGCATCCTTTTTATCAATCGTCGAGGTTATGCCTCCTTCATGCTGTGCAGGGACTGTGGTTTTATTCTTAAATGTCCTCATTGCAGTGTTTCTCTCACTGTACATACCCATGACCGGCAGGCTATCTGCCATTATTGCGGTTTTACGCAGCGTATTCCCAAAACCTGCCCCAACTGCCATGGATCCAATATAAAAGTCTTTGGCACGGGGACACAGAAGGTCGAGGAAGAATTGTCCAGACACCCTGCCGGTTTTAAAGTCATCCGAATGGACCTGGATACTACCAACGGCAAGCATGGGCATCAAAAGCTTCTGGATGCTTTCCGCAACAATGAAGCTGATATCTTGATCGGAACACAGATGGTAGCAAAAGGCCACGACTTTCCTGAAGTGACTCTGGTGGGTATTTTAGCGGCTGACGCCTCTCTTTTTAATAGTGATTACAGAGCAAGTGAACGTACCTTTCAGCTGATCACTCAGGCTTCAGGACGTGCAGGCCGCGGAACAAAGCCGGGCCGCGTTATTCTTCAGGCTTATAATGTTGATGATTATGCCATTCAGGCTGCCGTAGCTCAGGATTATGAAACCTTCTACCAGAAGGAAATTGCCATGCGGCAGCAGCTTATATCACCGCCTTTTTGCCATATAGGGCTGATTGTAGTGTCGGGTGAAAACCCTGAGGATGCCAGAAGCAGCATGGAGAGACTAAAGAATAATATTATCGCTCAATATCAGGATGCACCGGGATTTCAATGCTCGGAGATTTTGCCTTCACCGGTATTCATGATTCGCAATAGGGCAAGGTGGCGGATTATTATAAAAATGGCATCCATTAATCGTTTGGTACAGCTGATGAATGAGGTGCTGGATGCTTTCTCGAAGTTGAAGCTTCGGGGTACCGACGTGAGTGTGGATATCGACCCGGCAAGCATGATATAATAACTTCGTATTAATTTCCATAGCCCGCTTTCTAGGTGGTGGACAAAGGATTTAGAAGGAACTTAAGAATTATTTTTGGTGAGGAGAATAGGTATGGCAATCCGTAACATTGTGACCAAAGGCGATGAAGTATTAAAGAAGCGCTGTAAGGAAGTTAAAGAAATTGATAAAAGAATATATGACCTGCTCGATGATATGAGAGAAACCATGTATGGTCACGGTAATGGAGTAGGTCTTGCAGCCAGTCAGGTGGGCATTCTCAAAAGAATTGTAGTCATAGACGTAGGAGAAGGCCTTCTAGAGCTGATTAACCCAGTCATTTTGGAGCAGGAAGGTGAGCAAATAGAAATAGAGGGCTGCCTGAGCATACCGGGGGTTTACGGAAAGGTTAAGCGTCCTGCCAGAGTGGTGGTAGAATATCAAAACCGTAAGGGCCATAAGGTAAGAAAAGAGGGGACAGATCTATTGGCTATTTGTATGAGCCACGAAATTGATCATTTAGATGGCATCCTCTTCGATGAGAAGGTTACTGAATTTGTTGATATAGAGAAGGAATGATTTGATGACTATCCTGTTTATGGGTACGCCGGAATTTGCGGTACCCTCTTTAAAAGCACTTGTTGAGCATGGTTATAACGTAGTTGGTGCAGTTACTCAAATAGATAGGCCCAAGGACAGGGGGCATACCCTTAAAGCTCCGCCTGTAAAGGAATATGCCGTAAACCATAATATTCCGGTCTATCAGCCCTGTAAGCTCTCAAAAGAGCCAGATATGGTTAATGCCCTTAGAGAGCTTGCACCGGATCTTATTGTGACCTGTGCTTTCGGTCAGTTATTGCCCCAAAGCGTTCTGGATATTCCAAAGTTAGGTACCATCAATGTACATGGTTCTTTGTTGCCCCAATATAGAGGTGCCGCACCTATTCAGTGGTCCCTCATTAATGGAGAGACTAAAACGGGCATAACAACCATGTTTACCGATATTGGCCTCGATACGGGGGATATGCTGCTAAAGGATGAAATTACCATACCTGATGACATGACGGCAGGAGAACTTCACGACGTGATGTCGGAATGTGGAGCCAAAACCCTCATCAGAACGCTAAAGGCTCTTGAAGAGGGCTCCCTTGTCAGAATTCCTCAGGATAGCAATAAAGCTACTTATGCACCCAAAATCGAGAAGAACACCGGTTGGATTGATTGGACACAGTCATCCCGTAAAATTCATGACCGTATTCGTGGTTGTACGCCTTGGCCTGGGGCTTATTCAGAGTTTTGCAATTGCAGAGTACGAATTTGTCGGTCAGAGCTTTCAGAATCGCCTTACTCCGACTCAGATAAAAGCCTTATAACAAACGATGCTTTACCGGGTACCATATTGAAGCTTGACCCTGATGGGATGTGGGTAAAGTCAGGTGACGGGGCATTGCTCATTCGTGAAATCCAGGTAGATTCTTGTAAACGCATGACACCCCAGCAATATGCATGCGGCCACGAATTAAAGGAAGGCATGCTCCTGCTTTGTAAACAGTCTCAGGCAAGCTCGGGCCGCCCCCTTTAGCCGATATTAAAAGAAACCGGATGAAAAAGGAGCTAGATCGTTTGAAGATAAAATTAATAAGGATGAAGAGATACGTCGGTATTCTGGCTCTGTCTCTGTTTTTAACCGCATGTTCTCTTAGTCAAGGCCCGATAATTTCAGGGACACCCAAACCTTCCACTTCAACACCAACAGCGCCTGTAACCCCGTCAGATTCTGTTGCTACCCCGCCTTCTTCCACCCCAAATAACGAGCCTGATGTGGAAACGCTTCTGTCATCCCTGACGTTGGAAGAAAAAATCGGGCAGATGTTTTTTATTGGCTCCCGGTATAATTCAATAGGTCAGCCACAGTTGGGTTTGGATGATGCTTTAAGTGAAACCTTGAGAGAATACAAACCCGGTGGTTTTATTTTCTTTACACAAAATCTGGACACCATCAATCAGACCGTATCGTTTATTCAAAGCCTTAAGGAAAGCTCTTCCATCCCAATGTTCATTGGCATTGACGAGGAAGGTGGGGGAGTCACTCGTCTGAATAAGGCCATAAAACTTCATTCCACGGTTATGCCCAATCCCTTTACCATTGGACAAACAGGAAACAAGGATTATGCATATAAGGCCTCACAAGCTATTGCTGAAGAAATCGGAAGCCTGGGCTTCAACATGAATTTTGCTCCGACAGCAGATATTTTCAGCAATCCTGATAATAAAATTATTGGGAAAAGAGCCTATGCCAGCAATGCCGAGCTTGCGTCCGTCATGGTTGCCGAGGCTGTAAAAGGAACTTTGAACAAGGGTATTATTCCTGTTCTTAAGCATTTTCCCGGACATGGAGACACCCTTAAGGATAGCCATACCGATGCCGCTGTGGTGGAAAATGGCCTTGACCGCTTAAGAAAGGTAGAGTTTTTGCCGTTTAAGGCAGGGATGGAGGCAGGTGCTGAGGTGGTTATGACTGCCCATGTCCTGACACCTGAAATATCCAAGGAAGGCCTTCCTGCGACCTTATCGCCATCCATTATCCAAGATCTTTTAAGGGAAGAATTAGGCTTTGACGGAATTATCATCACCGATGGCCTGGAGATGAGTGCCATATCCGCTTTCTATCAAGAGGAGGAGGCTGTGGTAATGGCCATAGAGGCGGGGGTTGACATGCTGCTGCTCCCAAATAATTTTGAAAAGGCCTATGAAGCAGTTTTATCGGCTGTTAAGAATGGCAGGCTTACTGAAGCCCGTATTGATGAGTCTGTAAAAAGAATCTTAAAACTAAAAACCGCCATGCTTGGGGATCAATACGATAATCATGAAGATCCTGAAAAAGTCCTGGGTTCAAAGGAACATCAGGATCTGGCGGAACAGATCAGAAAGGATAGCACCCCATGAAGCTTTTACTCCATGTTTGTTGTGCACCCTGTGCCGTAGCCATTGTCGATAAGCTTGGGCAAAAGCCGGATATTGAGCTTGGCGGTTTCTTTTATAACCCCAATATTCATCCTACTGAAGAACACCATAAACGCAAGCTGTCGGTTGAAGCCATGGCAGGAGATTATCATCTGTCCACGGTTATTCGTGATGAAAACGGCCTTGATTATTGGAAGAACAAGCTTGATAATGAAAAGCCTCTTCGGTGCAATACCTGCTATACATTGAGAATGGATGCCACGGCACAGCTCGCTAAGGAAGAAGGTTTTGATGCTTTTACCACAAGTCTTCTCATCAGTCCCTATCAGGATCATGAATTTATAAGAAGCCTTGGTGAAAGACTGGCCAAAAAGTATGGCCTTAACTTTTATTACGAGGATTTCAGGGAGCTTTACAGGAAAGGGAGGGAGATTTCAAGAGCCAAGGGCTATTACATGCAAAAATTTTGTGGATGTTTGTATTCTTATAGTGAATCTGATCACCCCAAGAAGCCGATATATCATTTTGAGAGTAGCTTTTGAAATGATGGTAGCTTTTTAGAAAAGAACTTGTAATAAGATTGTTTTATTTTGCCTTCCAGAAAAGTGGTAAAATAGACACAGATACTAAAGAAAAGCTTCAAGAGGTGTGAAGAATGAAAAAGATCCTGTCCATTTCCCTCGTTTTTTGTCTTATTCTTTCCTTGATTTTAAGTATGCCGCTAAAGGCACAGGCTTTAAACGAGCTTGAACTCTCAACGGGGGGAACGGCCTCGAAAATTACATATTCTCAAACCAGTAATACCGAAGAGATTCGTATCTTCGCTTCATCTGTTCAAATCGTCAAGCATTATGTCATTCCTCCAGAGGGGTCCATAACCTACTACCGCATAGGTTTTGAAATTGCAGGGGTCAGCGTTCCTAAAACAGTCAGGTTTGATGTGAATAAAGGTACGGTTAAGCAGATTCGTCTGGCAAATCTGTCCGACCCCATGCGCACAAGTGTTGTTGTAGAAACCACAAAGAAGCCGGATTATACGGTAACGCCTGCGTCGGACGGAAAATCGGTGATTTTGACACTTAAAGGCTTGAACGGTTCAACACCTGCAAACCCTTCACCCAGCAGCACGCCAAAGCCGTCACCAACTCCTTCGGCCACACCAAAGCCGAGCACCACTCCCAAACCTTCTGCAACACCCATTCCAGCCACATCCACACCCAAACCCGGAACGGGAACTAATCCCACGGCAATTACTCAGAATGGCCCATTATCCTGGTCCATGTCGGGTGATACCTGTATGATCACTTTGAACGGCATTAGTTTATCCCAGACCACCATCGGAAACGTACCGCGTTTTGAGCTGCGCGAAAAAGAAAAGCTTCTATTGATCACCATCCCAGGTAAGGATTCACGTTTCAAGGACGGCCTGTTATCAGGCAATGCTGTCATTTACGGCATGCTTGTCAATTATAATCAAAAGCAGAATTGTACGGTGATCCGTATTTCGTATCATAATTCCATCACCTTTACCCATGCGATTTCCAACGGAAGCTCGGTAATAAAAGTGAAGTCTTCCAATACAACCGTTCCTGTTACATCAGGTACGCCGACACCAGCACCGACAACACCTACACCAACACCCGTAGTCACTCCTAAACCCAGTGATACGCAGGCTCCTACACAAACTCCAAACCCATCAAGTCCTGTTCCCGGTACAACCATGAGCTTTGATTTCGGTACAAGCTCCGTTAATGTATCAGCCTCCAATATCACCGGTGCCAAAGTCTATCGTCTTGGTAATCCTTCTAGAATTATCATGGAGCTTTCTGGAACGGCTGCCGCCCTTGATAAAATCATGCCTTCAGGGTCCCTTTATAATAGGGTAAAGGTTACCCAGTCATCTTCTCAGTTAGTCAAGGTTGAGCTTTTTACTGAAAATCTGCCGGAATGGGCGCTTTCACAAAGCTCTGGTAAAATAAATCTGGCACTGTTAAAAACCGATATCACGAATATTCAGGGGGGCAATGGAGATAACAATGTAGCTTTGCGCTTGGTAAGTCCGGGCATTGTGAATCGCTACCGTCAGAACATGGACAGCGTTATTCTCGATGATAGTGTGGCAGATGGTGCTTTTACCTATATGATACCGTCATCAATAGTTAGCCTTGGTAACGGCTTTGCCACTACGGGAGATGGCTTAACCAAATCCGTCACATCTTATTCAACCCAGCAGAGTTCATTTTTGATGCTGAACAAGGTGGATCCCAATAAGCAATTTAAGATTGTCGAAGGCTCAAGCCCCGATGAGCTTCTTATTGTGGTGGCAACCTCTGAAGGTAGCTCAGGCAATAACAATTCCAAGCTGGTAGTTCTTGATCCGGGACATGGTGGCAGTGATCCGGGAGGAACGGTCGGCAGTTATTATGAAAAAGTTTATAATCTGGACATTGCATTGAAATGTGAGGCCATTCTCAAAGCCAGTGGGATAAATGTTGTTATGACCCGTACCACCGACGTATTTGTGGGGTTGGAGGAAAGAGCAAACTTTGCCAATGACAGAAATGCCTCCCTATTTGTAAGCATTCACAATAATATTATGCCTACAGGCTATAAGGGGTCCATGACCCTGTATTATCCCTCCAGCTATGATGGAAAGGCCTATGCCCAAATCATGCAGAACTATATGGTCAAGGATCTGAAAACCAATGATTTAGGCTTGCGGGCACGGGGTGATGTCACTGTTATTAAGAAGACCAAGATGCCGGCCATTTTGGCTGAAATAGCCTGTATGTCTTATCCGGACGATCTCAATCTCTTAAACACCGAAGCATTCCGCCAAAAAGCAGCCGAATCCTTGGCAAGAAGTATCATTGAGATTATGAGTAAGAGGTAATGGCTTAATAAACTAATTTTATAACATGAAATGTTTCAATGCTCTCGGGTACCCGTTCGAAATTTTTAATTTCGTTAACGGGTGAGGTTATTACATGTTAACTGAGCATCATACATCCGCTCATATTAAAACATTTTTAAAACAAGAAACGGGTTTTTATACCCGTTTCTTTTTCTGACCTGATAAATGGATCCTTACTTCCCGTAGCAAAGCTCATAGTTTTGATAACAAGAGTCGAGCTTCATCGGCAAAGGCTTGGTACTATGGGCTGCTTAAAGGCATTTTGATCTTAATGACTATGAGGCTGTGCTCCGAGGTACGCTGCCTCGCTTTAAAGGTATCCATTCAGGTCCGTATTAAAGTATATTTTTCTTTTCTGGATAACATGCACAACATGTGATAACATATTAAAAGAAAAAATAAGATGGGGTTTTTTTATATGGACAAAGTACGAGTCGATGGGAGAAAGAGCGACGAATTAAGGAAAATAAGAATCATCCGGGATTATACCAAGTATGCCGAAGGTTCGGTACTTGTTGAATTTGGAGATACCAAGCTTATTTGCACGGCCAGCATCGAGGATAAGGTTCCACCCTTTAAAAAAGGTTCCGGTGAAGGCTGGTTAACTGCCGAATATGATATGCTTCCCAGATCTACCTTAACCCGGAATACCAGAGACAGAAATACTTTGAAAATAAATGGCAGGGCCAATGAAATCCAGCGCCTCATCGGGAGGGCTCTCCGCTCGGTTATGGATTTTAAGACATTGGGAGAGAGAACCATAACCATCGACTGTGATGTTATTCAGGCAGACGGAGGCACCCGAACTGCAGCCATTACAGGTGGGTTTGTTGCGCTTATGGACGCTTGCAGCTTGCTTGTCAATAATCGCCAGATCAGCGAAATACCTGTTAAGGACTTTGTAGCCGCGGTAAGCATAGGCTATGTTAATGGAATGGAGCTATTGGACCTCTGTTATGCTGAGGATTCCCGTGCAACTGTGGATATGAATGTGGTCATGACCGCTTCAGGACAGCTTATTGAAGTTCAGGCCACAGGCGAGGAAAGCCCCTTTGACCGCAAGGTTTTGGATAAGATGCTGGATATGGCGCAGACAGGCATTGAGACAATAATAGATATACAGAGAAATGTGCTTTTAACAAAGGAGAAATAAAGTGACAAGGCTCATTATTGCTACGCAGAATCAAGGCAAGGTCAAGGAAATCAAAGAGCTTTTAGCAGGATATAATTATGAAGTTCTATCGTTAAAGGAAATTGGACTCGATGTGGATGTGGTGGAGGATGGCTCCTCCTTTGAAGAAAATTCCCTGATTAAAGCCCGCACCATACAGGACATCACCGGTGGCATGGTCATTGCCGATGACAGCGGTATTGAAATTGATTTTTTACATGGAGCCCCCGGTATTTACTCCGCACGCTTTTTAGGAAAGGTTGACGATACCAAACGCTGCGAAGGCGTATTGGCTCTTTTGGAGGGAGTTTCAGAGCCCTATCGTACAGCCCGGTTCAGGTGTGTGGCATCCCTTGTCTCCGGGACGGAAGCATTGACCTTCCACGGAACTCTGGAAGGCAGAATCGCCCAGGAACCCCAGGGAGAAAACGGATTTGGCTATGACCCGATCCTCTTTGTTCCCGAATTCAAAAAGACCGTTGCGCAAATGGATTCTGAGACTAAAAATTGTATCAGCCATAGAGCAAAAGCCTTTAAGCTATTGACTCAAGAATTAATAAACAGGAGTATCCCATGAAGTTATTTCTCATTTTAAGTGACACCCACGGGGATCTCTTTGAGGCTAAAAAAATTATTGACCGGTATCCTCAACTAGATGCAATGATTCACCTTGGAGATTATTATAAGGATGCCGTTCATCTTCAAAACCAATTTCCCAAGCTGGAATGCATCATGATTCCAGGAAATTGTGATTTTGTTTCAGATGTCCCGGAAGAAAGAATTTTGGAAGTTGAAGGCAAAAAAATATTTTTGACCCATGGTCATCATTATAGTGTAAAAAGCGGTACGGGGAGGTTGGAAGCCAAGGGCTTGAAAGAAGGGTATGATGCCCTGCTTTATGGTCACACCCATATACCGCTTATAAAATATACAACATCAAGCCTTATTCTTAATCCTGGCAGTCTGGGATATCCCCGGGGCCTGTCAGGACCAACCTATGCTCTTTTGGAGATATCAAAGGGGACTATTGAGGCAAGAATAATGGATACATAAGTCCAAGGTCCTTAATCGAAAGGTTTTGACATGATTTATTTTGATAACAGCGCCACTACCAAGCCCTATAATGAAGTTGTTGAGCTCGTTGCCCGACTGATGTCCGAGGAGTTCGGCAATTCATCCTCCTTACACACCATGGGCATACGGGCTGAGCGAATTCTGGAGAATACCAGAAAAGCGCTTGCTGAAACTATAAAAGCCCAGCCCGAAGAAATAGTGTTTACCTCCGGAGGCACCGAGGCTATCAATATGGCCATAAAAGGTGGGGCAGAGGCTTTAAAGCGCACGGGAAAGCATATTTTGACCTCTCCCATAGAACATGACGCTTCTCTTGAATCATTAAAGTGCTTAAGCGGTATGGGCTTTGATCTGGAATTTCTTAAGGTTGATGAGGTTGGCCGTGTTTCTCTGGAGGACTTAAAGGAAAAAATCCGAAAAGACACCATACTCGTCAATATCATGGCTGTCAACAATGAATTGGGAACCATTGAGCCTGTTGAAGAAGCGGCGTCCATCATCAAGGCTTCCAATAGTAAGGCCTTGTTTCATGTGGATGCGGTTCAGGCCTATGGAAAAATTCCCATAAGCGCAAGGAGCCTCAAAGCTGATCTTATTTCATTCAGCGCCCACAAGATTCATGGTCCTAAGGGTGTGGGCATGCTCTATATTCGTCAGGGCACACGGCTTCATCCTATATTATCCGGAGGAGGGCATGAGCGTAAGTATCGCTCAGGTACTGTCAACGTTCCCGGTATTGCAGGCTTTGGGCTGGCGGCTTCGACAAAAATCCAAAAACTTAAGCATGACAATGCCATATGCCATAAAGTGCGATCAAGATTGTTATCCGAGTTGGATTCCCGTCTGGGCTTGTCTCTTCGCGTGAATTCACCGGAGGACGGGGTTGATAATATACTCAATCTCTCTTTTTCCGGAGTAAAATCAGAGGTATTGCTACATTATCTTGAAATGAAGGAAATCTATGTTTCAAGCGGTTCTGCCTGCCACGCCAAAAAAGGAGCCGCAAGCCATGTCCTGAAAGCCGTAGGAGTTCCTCCCATATGGACCGATGGTGCGATGCGATTCAGCTTTTCCGGGGATAATAGTGAGCAGGAGGCTGTTTTTTGTGCAGAGGCTATTTGCGATGCGCTTAATACCTTAAAGAAAAAATAATAGAAAGGTCTTTTATGAACCATGGAGAAAATAATACTGGTCAGGTATGAAGAAATTTTTCTAAAAGGGCTTAATAAGAATGTTTTTGAGAACAGGCTCATTAAAAATATCAGAAAGCAGCTTGCCAGTCTTGCACTTGTCAAGGTGACCCGTTCTCAAAGTCGGATCTATATTGAGTCCAGCGATTCAGGCTTTAATTTTGAAGAGGCTGCGGAAAGGCTGAAGAAAGTCTTTGGCATAGCCTCTATAAGTCCGGTCACCAAAGTACTCTCCGATTACGAGACCATCAAAAAAGAAACCCTGACCCTGGTCGAGGATCTTCTTAGCAGAAAGCCTTATAAAACCTTTAAGGTGGAAGCCAAGCGCGGGGATAAGTTCTTTCCTCTAAACTCGCCTCAGATTTGTGCTGATTTGGGCGGGCACATCCTGGGCCGATTCCCGCAGCTTAAGGTCGATGTTCATAACCCGGACTTTATCTTTTATGTGGAGGTTCGGGAAAGTACTTATCTTTATTCGGAAATCATACCCACAGCCAAGGGGCTGCCTTCAGGAACGGGCGGCTTAGCAACCTTGCTTTTGTCGGGGGGTATTGATAGTCCTGTGGCTGGTTGGATGATTGCAAAAAGAGGGGTGCAATTAGAGGCTGTATATTTCCACAGCTATCCCTATACCAGCGAAAGGGCAAAGGACAAGGTGGTCAAGCTGGCTGAGATTTTATCCGGCTGGTGTATGGGCATCAAGCTCCATGTAGTGCCCTTTACCGAAATACAACTGGCCATAAATGAAAAATGTCCCCAGGATTATCTAACCATTATTATGCGTCGCTACATGATGAAAATCGCTCAAAAAATAGCTGAAAACAGCGGATCCCTGGGCCTTATTACAGGTGAAGCCATTGGTCAGGTAGCAAGTCAAACCATGGAAAGCATGCTTGTTACCAATGAAGCCGTCACAATACCGGTCTATAGGCCTTTAATAGGTATGGATAAGAACGAAGTCATCGAAATTGCACGAAAAATTGAGACCTTTGAAACATCCATTCTTCCTTATGAGGATTGCTGTACCCTATTTGTAGCAAAACACCCTGTTACAAAGCCCTCTCTGACAAAAACCTTAGCTTATGAGAAGGTATTGGATGAAGAGCGACTTATTGATACAGCTTTTGCACAAACCGAGATTGTGTCGCTGAGCTGATGGATATTCTGATGGTTTGTTCATTTTAATTAGTGGTATATTTTATGTTGAATGTAATAGGCTCTTTGGTGAAATGCTCAAAGAAGCCAGAGAATGCAATAGGGGATGGTCAAAAAAATGGAACCAATTAGTGCGCTTTATAATTCCAAGACAAAATGCCCGGTATGTGATGGCGAAATTGAGTTTACAAAAGTCAGAATAAAGGCAGTAAAGCTCTTGCGTCAGGATACGGATTTTTGTCCCTATTATGAAGGTGAGAACCCCATTTTATATGAAGTGGTTGTTTGCCCGGAATGCGGCTATGGGTCCCATGTCACGACCTTTGATAATATAAACAAGTATGAAAAAGTCAAGATTCGAGAAAAAATAACATCAAAGTGGAATAAGCGTAGTTTTTTAGGTGAGCGCACAATTGAAAATGCACTTGAAGCTTATAAAATAGTTTATTTAAACCTTTATGCAAGAGAGGCTATCAAGTCGGAAATGGCCAGGATCTGCCACCGCCTTGCTTGGCTTTATCGCTACAAAGAAGACAAGGAACTTGAAAAAAAGTATTTGGAGCACGCGTTGACTCAATATAAAATTGCTTATCATGATGAGGACTTATCCCATGGCAGGCTTGATGAATATACCTGTTTGTTTATTATAGGAGAGATCTGCATGAGATTGGGGCTTTACGAGGAAAGTACCCAGTGGTTCAGCAGGCTCATCATGTGCAATTCGGATCCTGCACAAAAGAATAAGATTCCTCAGAAGCTTATTGAGACCACAAGGGATCTTATTCAAGAGAATAAATCGGCAGCCAGGAATAAGGAGGCTCGTTAATTGAAGCTTGAAATAGGAAAAATACCCAATGGTTTACTGGAAAAACTTTTAGCTCATTATTCCGAACCCCGGAGGCAGGAGGTTTTAAGCCGTCCTATGATAGGGGAGGATTGTGCCGTTCTTGATTTTTCAAATGATCTTTGCGTTGTTACTACCGATCCTATAACCGGGGCTGATGATGAGATCGGTATTTTAGGGGTACACATAGCCTGTAATGATTTAGCTTCTGCAGGTGCCGAGCCTGTTGGTCTGGTTGTGACCATTCTTGCTCCTGAAAACACTGAGCTTGATGTTATTGAGAAGCTGATGCTTCAAATAAAAGAAACTGCTGAAGATCTCAAGGCTGAGATCATCGGGGGACATACAGAAATAACAGATGCGGTTAACCGGCTTGTTTTAAGCGTAACCGCCCTTGGAAGAGTAAAACGGGATAATCTTGTGACAACCCATGGTGCAAAGCCGGGGGACGCCATCATCATTACAAAATATGCAGCCACAGAGGGGACCGCCATACTGGCCTATCTTTTTGAAGAGGAATTCAACCGCGAATTTGGCCATGAATTTGTAGAGACATCCAAGACACTTTTAGGTACCGTCAGTGTGGTCAAAGAGGGTCTTTTGGCTGCCCGTTACGGTGTTACCTGCATGCATGATGTTACCGAAGGCGGTGTTCTTGGTGCGGCCTGGGAAATTGGCAGAGCCAGTGGCTACGGTATTGAAATAGAAAAACGTAAAATCCCCATACTTGAAGAAACACGCAGAATAAGCCATTTTCTTTCAATAGATCCTTTAAAGCTCATTTCAAGCGGCTGTATGCTCATTACAACGCCAAATGGAGAAGAGCTTCTAAGGATACTCCATCAACAGAACATCAAAGCGTCCATCATTGGAAAGGTGACCTTCGGAAAGGATTGTATTCTCCGAGACGGAAACGAAAACATAAAGATAGACGCTCCCGATTCCGATGAATTATATAAAGCACGAAAAATGAAGGGAATGGTCTGATGTTCATTGGTATATTCATCTTTTTGGCAGGTCTGTGCGTGGGCTCCTTTTTAAACGTGTGTATCTACAGAATTCCTCTGGAGAAGTCGGTAGTCTTTCCTCCATCGAGCTGTCCTTCTTGCGGAAACCAGCTTAAAGCAGTGGATATGATTCCGGTTTTAAGTTACATAGGTTTAAAAGGAAAATGCAGAAGCTGTAAAGCGCCCATATCCGTACAATACCCAATAGTAGAATTGGTGACAGGAATCCTCTGGGTCTTGGTTTATCTTCGTTACGGTTTATCCTTCGAAACCCTGGCTCTGACTTTCTTCTTTTCGTTATTGATTCCAGTTTTTTTAATTGATTTTTCCCAATTGATCATTCCCGATGAGCTTGTTATTACGGGGTTGATTGGGGGAGCTTGTGTTTTTATATACCACCTGTTTAAACCTTTTGCCCTCTTTGATTCCGCTTTATGGTATACCCCTCTGGTGGGCATGGTCTCTGCATCAGGCATATTGTTCATAGTCGCCTTCATTGGCTTTCTAATCTATGGGAATGATGGGGCTATGGGAATGGGGGACGTCAAGCTCTTTCTTCCCATCGGACTCTTTTTAGGGTGGAAATTATCGCTCATGACCCTGCTTCTTTCGGTTATAATTGGAGGAGTGGTAAGTACTATTCTTCTCATCTTTCGTATCAAGGACAGAAAAAGTGCCATTCCTTTCGGGCCTTTTATTATTATATCAACATACATTTCCGGTTTTTATGGCCTTGAAATATTAAGTTGGTACTTTAATTTATAGAAATAGAATTCTCGAGGCTTCTTCAGTAATGTTTAAAACTGGAAAATTGTCGTAAGTTCTCCTTTTATGGCACTAAAAATCTAGCAAAAACATACAAGCCGAATAAAAACATAGTTTACAAAATAAAATATCAGTGATACGATATCGTAGAATTGAAGGGTACTTACCACATTACAATGGAGGACGAGAATGTCAAAGTATCTCGTAATCGTCGAGTCGCCTGCCAAGGCAAAAACAATAAAAAAATATTTAGGTCCGGACTACAGAATTGCAGCTTCCATGGGACATATTCGAGATCTACCCCAGAGCCATCTAGGTGTTGATATTAATAAGGATTTCGATCCCATGTATATTATTATTACCGGGAAAAACGCACTTATCAAAAGCCTGAAAGAGGATGCATCCGGCGTGGACAAAGTTTACCTGGCAACTGACCCTGACCGTGAAGGTGAAGCTATTTCCTGGCATTTGTCCCATATACTCAAAATCGACCCTCAGTCGGATTGCCGCATCACCTTTAATGAAATTACAAAAAACGCGGTGATTAACGCAGTCCAGCAACCACGCCAGATAAATATGAATCTGGTGGATTCCCAGCAAGCGCGTCGTGTACTGGACCGTATTGTAGGCTATGAAATAAGCCCGGTGCTTTGGAAAAAGGTCAGAAAAGGCCTGAGCGCAGGCCGTGTACAATCTGTTGCAACACGCATTATCTGTGATCGGGAAAGAGAGATTGAGGACTTTATTCCTGAAGAGTATTGGTCCATTGATACCCAGTTCCGCAAAGAGGACGGTTTGGTCTTTTCGGCCAGATATCATGGAAAGAACGGCAAAAAGGCTGAAATAAAAAACAAAGCAGAAGCTGATGAGATTTTAGCCCTGCTGTCCGATTCCGACTTTGTAGTTTCCAATGTCAAAAAAAGCACGAAAAAAAGAACTCCGGCACCTCCTTTTATTACCAGCACGCTTCAACAGGAGGCTTCCAGAAAGCTCGGTTATAGCGCGCAAAAAACCATGATGGTTGCACAACAGCTTTATGAAGGCGTAGACCTTGGAAACGAGGGCTCAGTAGGTTTGATTACATATATGAGAACCGATTCTGTGCGATTATCCGATAGTGCAATCGCTGAAGCAAGAGACTATATCAAGGATCGTTTTGGTAAGGATTATCTACCAGACAAGCCCAGACAGTTTAAGACCAAGTCTGCTGCCCAGGATGCCCATGAAGCCATTCGTCCTTCCTATGTGGAAAGGGATCCCGAAAGCTTGAAGGATATGCTGGCTGCCGATCAGTACAAGCTGTACAAGCTCATATGGGATCGCTTTTTAGCCTGTCAGATGGAAGCAGCGGTTTTCGATACACTGACTGTTGAGATCGAAGGAACGCCAAAAACCAACCATAAAAAGATTATTGTTAACTTAAGGGCCAGTGGTTCAAAATTGGTTTTTAAGGGCTTTATGGCCCTTTATGTGGAAGGTCGGGATGATGAGGAAGAGGATGACGCACAGCTTTTGCCTTCCATTTTGAAGGATGAGAAGCTTAGCCTTGTTAAAACTGAACCGGCTCAGCACTTTACCGAACCACCCCCGCGCTATACCGAGGCAACCTTGGTTAAAGCCCTTGAAGAAAAAGGAATCGGCCGTCCGAGCACCTATGCGCCTACTATTAGCACTATTATTGCCCGTGGCTATGTGGAGCGCAATAAGAAACAGCTCGTTCCCACCGAACTGGGTAAGATTGTCAATCAGCTTATGATGGCCAATTTCACCGATATTGTCAATGTTAATTTTACTGCTGAAATGGAAGGCAAGCTTGACAAAGTAGAAGAGGGAACCATTCAGTGGAAAGAGCTATTAAGGGAATTTTACAGTCCCTTTAAAGAAACCGTTAAAAAGGCTGAGAGCATCAGTAAAGTAGAGATGCCGGTTGAGCTGTCCGACGTGATTTGTGATAAATGCGGAAAAACCATGGTCATAAAAAGCGGACGGTTTGGCAAATTCCTGGCTTGTCCCGGTTTCCCGGCCTGTAAAAATACTAAGCCCCTGGTGGAAGAGGCAGGAGTTAAATGTCCTAAATGTTCCGGAAAGGTTATCATTAGAAAAACCAAACGGAATAGGAAGTATCTTGGATGCGAAAATTATCCCAAATGCGATTTTATGACCTGGGATATGCCATCGGACAAGGTTTGCCCCAAGTGTTCCAGCTTTATGACTCAAAAAACCAAAGGGGACACTATTTACTATAAATGTGCCAACTCGGAATGTGATCATTCGGAAGAGCAGCTAAAGGATGGTGCGACCGCCGGTACAACAAAGACCCATAAAGCAGAAACGAGTCCCAGTAAGAAAGCACCAAAAGCCTCGACCAGCAATACAGAGGTGGGTTCTGACAAGAACACACCACAAGCCTCGACCCGTAATGTAAAAAAAGGTGCCAAAAAGGCACCCGTAGAAGAAAAATCGGAATAAGAGCTTAAGGCTTTTCATAATCGGTAACCAGCTTCATAGTCCGCTCATAGGATGCATAAGCTTCGGCGAGTACCTCTTTGGGGTATTCGCCGTTTTTATACCAATTCTGAGCCGGAACCGGGATCACTCTGAACTGAAAACCGCTGCCTTCTGGATAGCGCCAGAGCCAGGTGGGAATGTGATCTACCTTTTCAATGATGGTTTTTTGAGTGCTGGGATCCTTTACAAACTCAAGGGTAACCAGCATGCTGTCCTCACAAAGTTCCTTATGGGTTTTAGGATAGCCTGAAGCCCCGCGCCTCTGATTGCTGACGAAATTTCCCATGGAATAAATGATATACTTCATCTCGCCATTCACTTCCATGTATTCGGTGGGCTGAACAACATGGGGATGGGAGCCAAGGATGACATCTGCGCCCCAACTGATCATATCCCGTGCCAGCTGCTTTTGGTAGTCGGTTGGCTTTTGTGTATATTCCGTGCCCCAATGCATGGCAACAACTGTAATATCCGCTTTACCTTCGAGCTCTTTAATTTCTTTTTCCATGCGGATTTCGTCAATGAGGGCCAGATGCTTGTTCCGTTGTTCCGAAGTCAAGGCATTTTCATTCATGTTACAGCTGTAGGTATAAGCCATAAGGCCTACGTTGATACCATTGAGATCCTTGATCAGATATCGGGGTTCTTCACCGTCATAGGCACCTAAGACCTCCAGACCTGCTTTACGTATGTTATCCCGGGTTTCAAGCATACCCTTGAGTCTTCTGTCAAGCTGATGATTGTTTGAATTGTTGACGAGATTAAGTCCCACATTCTCAAAGGCATCAAAAATTTCAGGTGGACAGTTAAACATTGGATAGCCGCTGTAATCCTGTCGGCTATTTGTTGCGGCGCTTTCAAAGCTGATCAGGCTGTAATCGGCCGGTTCGGTATAAGGCTTTATGCCCTCAAAGATGGCATTAAAATCATACCGGTCTTCACCGTTTACCAGGGCAGATTGCTGAAAGGCCGTGTGAAGGACACAATCTCCCGCCGAGACCAGGGTTGCGGTTATAGGTGTAGGCTCCGGTGCCTGTGTGGGCGTTTGAGAGGGAGTTGCCTTAGGAGTGGCTGCAGATATGGGGGATGGGGATTGAGCTGATATATTTTGAGGATTATTTTCTGTTGAGTGCTTACGCGCTATAATACTGATAGATGCAATGCAAACCAACAGTATAACAACAACCTCAAGTAATATAATCGATTTTTGCCAAAATGTTTTCAATACTTCACCTCATGTTTGTTTTTACTTTTCATCTTTTGCATCAAGAAATCTGAAAGCTTTATAAAACTGCTTTACGATTTTATGGTGGCAATCATTATTTTATCATTAACAGGTAAAAATCATCAAGATATGTGCAATAGAAGTGCGGTGCCTCGACAACGCACAACAAGCCTTGATCAGCGAGTAGGAAATACATTATGAATCAAGGATGGATAATAGATTGACAAGGTATACTTGTGACTGTGTGCCATAAGGCATTATAATTAAGTTATAAGCTAGGAAATGAAATCATTGTTTAGCAATAAGTTAAAAGGAGCTGCCCATGAGAAATAAACCAATCAACGTAATAGGAGCAGGACTTGCCGGCTGTGAAGCAGCATGGCAGATTGCCAGGCAAGATATGGAAGTACACTTGTATGAAATGAAACCGGAGAAGAAAACACCGGCTCATCATAGGGACACATTTGCCGAATTGGTCTGCAGTAATTCACTCAGAGCCAATATGCTGGAAAATGCCGTAGGGCTATTAAAGCAAGAGCTGAGGGAGCTAGGCTCTCTTATTATGACCTGTGCCGATGAAACCAGAATTCCCGCAGGCGGAGCTTTAGCAGTGGACCGAGAAGCCTTCTCACAGGCAGTGACCCAAAAAATCAAGGACCACCCGCTTATTGAAGTCTTCCATGATGAGGTTACGTCATTAAGTCAGGACGATATTACTATTGTAGCAACAGGTCCCCTTACCTCAGACAGCCTGGCCCAGCACATAGCTGGCTTGATTGGAGGAAATAGTTTGTACTTCTTCGATGCAGCCGCTCCAATTGTACGCCTGGACAGCATCAATATGGACAGTGTTTTTAAGGCATCCCGCTATGACAAAGGGGAGGCTGATTATATCAATTGCCCCATGAATAAGGAACAATACGAAGCGTTTTATGAAGCGCTTATCAACGCAGAAGCCGCAGAGCTTAAGGAGTTTGAGGATAATCGCGTATTCGAGGGCTGCATGCCTATTGAGACCATGGCCAGACGCGGCAGGGATACCATGCGCTTCGGGCCATTAAAGCCGGTGGGGCTCACCGACCCCCGTACCGGAAAGGAAAGCTACGCTGTGGTGCAACTTAGACAGGACAATACTGCGGCAACTCTGTATAATATTGTAGGATTTCAGACCCACCTTAAATGGGGTGAACAAAAACGGGTCTTTTCCATGATTCCAGGCCTTGAGCATGCTGAATTTGAGCGTTACGGCGTTATGCATCGCAATACCTTTATGAACTCACCCATGCTCCTTGACCATGTTTATCGGATGAAAAAGCAGCCTAACCTGTTTTTCGCAGGTCAGATGACGGGTGTTGAAGGCTATGTGGAATCCACCAGCTCAGGTTTTGTGGCCGGGGTTAATGCTGCTAGACAGCTAAAAAATCTTGAAGATATGATATTCCCGGGCAATACGGCCATCGGGGCCCTGGCCCGCTATATATCAAGCCCCATCACGGGCAAATTTCAGCCTATGAACATCAATTTTGGCATTATGGATCCTATAAAGGAGAAAATTCGCAACAAGAAGGACAAGAATCGAAAACTGGCTGAAAAAGCATTGGATGCTTTAAATGAATATAAGCTGCAATTAGGCTGATTTATGGTTGTTGTTTCAGACAACCCAGGAAAAAATCAGTATTATGTAACGAATCACATTTGTAAAAGGAGAAGTATATGAAAAAACTAGGGCTTAAATACCTTATTCCCGTTTTTGTTGTGATAATAGGGTTGTGGCTCATGACAGGGGTTTATACCATAAAATCCGATGGAGGAGAGCGCGCAATTCTCACCCAATTCGGCCGATATGTCAAAACGGTTGAGGAAGCAGGGCTTCGCTGGCATTTACCCTATCCTATACAGGAGGTCGAAATTGTCAAAGCCGATGTTATCCGAACCCTGGAGTTGGGATACAGAACCCAGCAGGTTGGCGAAAGCGGAGGAAATTCCACATATTCGACAGTTCCACAGGAATCTCTCATGATAACGGGAGATGAGAATTTAGTACATACAGAATCCGTCATTCAATACAGAATTATCAATGTAAAGGACTATGTCTTTAATGTCGACCGGGCTCTGGACACCTTCAAAATGGCGGCTGAATCCTCTGTACGGCGTGTCGTAGCCAACCATAAGCTCAATGATGTTCTGACTGATCAGAAGGACATTATTCAGCTTGAAATCAGAGAGGATCTTCAGGGCATATGCAATGAATATCAATTGGGAATCGACGTTACAAAAATTGCGCTGCAGGCGGTTTATGCTCCACCTGAAGTTCAGGAGGCTTTTGATGACGTTATTAAAGCCCGTGAGGATATGAATCGTTTTATCAACGAAGCACAGAAACAGGCCAATGAAGTTTTGCCTGCTGCTGAAGCAAAGGCTCAAGAAATTCTGAATCAGGCAAGTGCCTACAAGGAAAAGCGTATATCGGAGGCCAAGGGTGATGTGGAGAACTTCAAACAGGTTCTGGCCAATTATGTTCTTGGCCCACAGGTTACCCGTACCCGTATGTATCTTGAAACCATGCAGGAGGTTCTGCCTAAAGCCAAGATTTATATTATGAATGACAATGGTGAAACACTCCGTTTCCTTCCACTTGAAAACAACAATCAGAAACCAGCAGCCTCCGGACAAGAGGTTGAATAAGTTTAAGAAGTTTATTTGCCATTCATAGAAAGGAGCCCATAAATGGATAATACAAATTCTGAATTCCAGCAGCAATATAAAACTCAAAAAGATAAAAACGTGAAAATCAATGCTGAATCCTTCAAAGGTTTTTTAAAGAGTCTTGGGTTTTCAATACTGTTCTTGTTCGTAGTCATCATACTTCTGTCCTCCTTCCTTTTTACGGTAGGAGAGAGGGAACAGGTCGTCATAACTCAGTTTGACAAAATAGTCCGGGTTATTGTTGACGATATTAACGACCCTTCCATACATGGTTTAAAGAATGATCCGCGTTTTGACGGCATTAAGATTCAGCAGGGCAAAGGTTTATTTTTCAAGATACCGCTGATACAAAAGGCCGAGCACTTTTCCAACCAGCTCCTGACCTACGATACATCTGCCGAAGAGGTCTTTACCCGGGACAAGAAAACCATATTGCTTGATAATTATGCCCAATGGACCATTCAAAACCCTGCTGCTTTTATGGTCCACATCGGGAATTTTGACTCAGCAAACCAGAGAATTGACGAGTTTATTTATTCTAAGATGAGAGAAGAAATCGGTAAGATTGATGCCCATGTTCTGATTGCCGATAAGGACTACATGCTGAGCATGCTACAAAATGTGGAGCAGTATGTTAACAGTCAGCTTGAGCCATTAGGTGTCAAGGTTATGGATATACGCATCAAGAGGACCGAGTTTCCTGACGAAACAAAACCTAGCATATATGAACAGATGCGTTCGGAAAGACAGGCTGTTGCCACTAAGTATCGTGCAGATGGCCAGAAAAAATCCAGAACCATTTTGGCTGAAGCCGAGATGAATGCAACCGTCATTGAAGCCCAAGCTTATGAACAGGCCCAGAAGCTCAAGGGTGAGGGTGATGCCCAAGCCCTTCAAATCTATGCCGAAGCCTATAATGTAGATCCGGATTTCTATGAGTTCTGGAAAACCCTGCAGACCTACAGAGAGATTATTGATGAGGATACCACCATTATGATAAGCCCGGATTCACAATTTGCCAAGTATATCTACGGGAAATAAGAACCCTACCTGCTGAAAGCTTTGAAATGGCTAGTGAAAGGAGGAAACGAATGATAATCAATTTATTTGCCATGGAATCGGATTTTTTCATGAATCGTGTTTTTTGTGGTTTCATTTATTTCCTCATGCTAGCTGCACTAGCCATGACATTACTTAATACAATTATTGTGTTTCTCCCTGCCATACTCATAGTAGTTGTATCTTTTTTATTTTGTATACCCGAATATATAACGGGCTACATTGCTGTAGCTCTTTCTGTGTGTAAGAACGAATAAATACTCCTTTATCATAATAACACGAAAAAATTATGTCAATTTGATGAAGGGTATTTTATAAATGCTCCTTCATTATAACGGCATGGGTTATGATAAGGAGTATTTTTTATGAATAAAACAGTAAATGATTTCATCTTAAAAATGAAAAAATACCAGTGGGAGAATTCGGAAGAAAAAAATTTGGTAGCTCTACTCCAAAAATGTGTTCAAAGTGATGATAGAATCATGGAAGCGTACAGTATCCTTAAAGAAATCATCCGAAGGAAAACCGGTCTATCTTTATTTGACACACAACTAATGGCTGCATATTCAATGCAGCAGGGTAGAATTGCAGAGCTGCCCACTGGTGAGGGAAAAACACTTGCGGCTGTTGTTACCGCAACCATTCTTGCCTTGCAAAAAAAGCACGTTCATATTTTAGTATTCAATGATTATCTGGCATATCGGGATTACAGTACAAACCTGTCAATTTACTCTTCTTGCGGGCTGACTTGTGGGTATATTGCAGAGTCCTCTAACTTTGCCCATAGAAAAGCGGCCTATTCTTGTGATGTGGTTTATGTGTCGGCAAAGGAGGCTGCATTTGATTATTTGCGCGGTTTCCTCTGCACAGAAAAAGAGCAGCTGTTATTTAACTCCTTTTCTGTTGCCCTTGTAGATGAAGCGGATTCTATTCTGATTGACGAAGCAAGAACACCACTGGTTTTAGCAGGAAATGCTGATAGTCGCCCATCAATGGCGGTTCAGGTTGCTAAGGCTGTTTCGGAATTGTCAGGATATGATTTTAAAGTCAATCAAGCGGATAATCAAGTATGGCTGACGGAAACAGGCATTGAGTCAATGGAAGCAAAATTGCAGATTGGAAATCTGTATGCAAGTAAAAACGCAGATGTACTTGCAATGATTAATGCAGCGTTAGAGGCAAAATATCTTTTAGAGAAAGACAAAGATTACATTATAAAGAATGGCACTATACTGGTCATTGATGAATCTACGGGCCGTGTTGCCGAAAACAGGCGCTTCCCTGATTTATTGCATCAGGCAGTAGAAATGCAGGAATTAGGGTCACAGGAAGCCCCATCGGTTATTTATAACTCCATGAGCATGCAGGCATTTTTATTACAATACAAAATGCTTTGCGGTATGACAGGAACGGCGGTATCTTCCGCACCGGAGTTTAGTAAAATGTATGAATTGGAAGTTGATATAATCCCGCCGCATATACCATGTATTCGCATTGACCATCCCGATTCAATATTCTTAGTCAAGAAAGAACAAGAGGCCGCTATTCTATCTTGTATATATTCCTCGCATGTTAAGGGACAACCTGTTCTGATTGGTACACAGAGCGTGCAGGAATCGGAACACTTTTCTAAGCTATTGACGCAGCAGGGTATAAAGCATTGCGTTCTTAATGCTAGAAACGACGCAGAGGAAGCCGCGATTATTGTTGAAGCCGGGAAACCCTATCAAATTACAATTTCCACAAATATGGCCGGACGCGGCGTTGATATCAGGCTTGGTGGCAGTGATGAAAAACAAGCTGACTTTGTCCGTGCCGCAGGCGGTCTATTTGTGGTAAGTACGGGAATAAACCGCAGTATTCGCATTGACAATCAATTGCGGGGGCGTGCCGGGCGGCAGGGAGATCCGGGTGAAAGCCAGTTTTTTGTTTGCTTAAAAGATTTAATATTGGAAACTTTTTTTGAGATTGAGTTTTATGATTATAAAAAATACCCTTATCTGTTGCGTCGCGCTCAAAAGATACAAGAAGGCAAAGATGTAGAGGCTCGGTATATGTTGGAACGATATTCGCAGATTCTTGAAGAACAGAGAAAAAATGCGACCAAGTTTCGAACTCAACTTTTGTTGGATTTGAAGACCCCAGGAATCATGCAGAAAGAAGAACCTGTGCTTTATCAGGAGTTAGTTGACCGTTCGGGAAAGCATGGGGTGACAATTGCTGAAAAGCAATTGATGCTTTACTTTATCAATATGAACTGGGCCGCTTATTTAGCGGCTATGGAAGATAAACGCAACGGCATCCATCTGATGGTTATTGGGGGCAAAAGTCCTTTGGATGAATACCAGATATTTGCGGTTTTGGCATTTGATGAAATGGTAGCGGACATTAAACGCAATGTTGTGGATTACATGAGGAAATGCAAAATAACTGAAAATGGAATTGACATGGAAGAAGCTGGCCTTTCGGCAGCCACAACTACATGGACTTATATGATTAATGAAAGTGCCGGCCAATTTAGCCGGATTCCAAGCTTGGTCAAGTCCATGTCAAATACCATAAAGGGAACAGTTTTCACATTTCAGGGTCTTTTGGCAAAGCTAAAAAGAAAATTCAGCTAAGCATGATGATGTCTTCAAAAGATCCCCCAACCACTTTAACCAGGTCGTTGGGGGCTATTTCTATTTGGGAACCGATTCTTCCGCCGCTCAGGATGATTTTGTCGAATCCGCTCGCGCTTGAATGTATAACAGTTGGATAGGACTTTTTCATGCCGACGGGGGTGCAACCTCCCCGGATATAGCCTGTAACTGGGGTAATATCCTTGACCGGAATCATTTCAACTGATTTTTCATGCACAGAAGCCGCTGCTTTCTTCAGGTCCAGCTCTTCGGCAACGGGGATGACAAAAACGAAGTAGTCCTTACTCTTGCCTTGGGTAACCAATGTTTTGAAACATCTTTCTGGAGGCTGGTTGAGTGTCTTAGCCACAGAAACGCCGTCCATAAATTCATCACAGGCATAGTGATACACTCTATAGCTGACAGCATTTTTTTCTAGAATTCTCATAGCATTTGTTTTGATTTCTTTAGCCATCTTAAATATCCACTCACTTTTAGTAAACCTTAGGGAACCTTAATAAGTATAACATATTGAAAAAACAAAACATCATATCTATCTGGCAACATTTACACATACTGACAAGAAAAAATAATCTTCAAATGAGACTAAACTACCCTCAAAAAATCAATACTTACTATAGGTGTTTTTTTGACAGACGATCGAGACTCTAAGATCCCGGAATACATAAGTTTTACAGCACATGATTTCTTGGAGTCGACAATTTTCAAAGGTGAGAGGGTAGATAAGATGCTTACTAAAAAAGGCATGCCTAAAAGATTAGGTATTTATTTGATTTTAGTTTTGGTTATTTCCTCTATAACGTCATGCGCTCATCCAATTCAAGAGGATTCCAGCAAAAATATCGTACCGGTAACCGTAACGAAGGTCTTAAGAGGAACCATTGACAATATTACGCATTACACTGGGCTGATTCAGCCAAGTAAGCTTGCTTATGTGGTATCACCTGTGGCTGGAAAGGTTGCTTCAACATTTTTCGAGGTAGGGGACTATGTTAAGGAGGGTGACTTACTCTTTTCTCTGGACAATTCCCAATTAGAAGACAGCATCAAAGTCCTGGAAGAGCAGTTAAAGGTAGCCGAGGCCACTCTCTCATTGGCCCAAACAGGTGTCATATCTGCATCAGGCGGTCAATATGAAAGCCAGAGACTTCAGTTGAAAACTGCCCTGAAAAGTGCAGAAGATAATTTTACTGCGGCTAAGGCGGCCTATGACAGTGCTGCCCTAATGTATGAAGTCAAGCTTATCAACCAGCTTCAATATAATCAAATCAAGAATCAGTATAAGCAGGCTCAGAATGCCTTAAACTCTGCCATCCAGGCAAGGGATCTCTATGAAAGCAAGCTTTCAAAGGATGCGCAAACAGCGGCTCAAGATCAGCTCAATCAAGCTCAGGCCTCCTATGATATGCTTAAGCTTCAGATAGAGAATACTCGAAAACAACTGGACTATACCCAGGTCAAATCCCCCATGGACGGTATAATTGCCACCAAGGACATTGTAGCAGGATGTTTGATTTCAAATACCATGACACCTTACACCATCATGAATACCGATAAGGTTCAGGTTGTCCTTTCAGTCACTGAAAAAGTCATCAATAGAATTAAAAAGGGTGATACCTTTGATATCACAATCCCTTCCATAGGTACAGATTCTTTCAATGGTGTGATAGCCACTGTAAGCCCGGCAGTGGATCAGAAAACACTGACTTATAGTATTCTTATAGATGTTAAAAACAGCGGGAATCTCATAAAGCCTGGAATGACAGCGAAAGTGGGTATTTTAACAGATCGTCATGAAAATGCCATTATAGTACCTGATTCCTCTGTTCTTACCAATGAAAATGGCAGCTTTGTATATGTGGCAGAAAGCAATCAAGCGGTTATGAAGTATGTCGATACGGGTATTAGCAGTGGTGATAAAACTGAAATTTTAAGCGGGATTAATGAAGGTGAGCTTCTGGTCGTAAAAGGACAGCATTTTCTTAAGCCTAATGATGCTGTGATCATCTCGGAGGAGGATAACCAATGAATTTATCCAAAATATCCATCCGCAGACCGGTAACCATTATCATGGTAATTCTGGCCATTTGCCTCATCGGGTCAGTTTCTTTATCAAAGCTTAAGGTTGATTTGCTTCCTAATCTTAATATGCCTATTGCGGTAGTTACGGCAAAATATACCGGAGCAGGCCCTCGAGAGATAGAAAGCCTTATAACAAAGCCATTTGAAGGAGTTCTGACAACTGTCTCAAACCTTAAGTCCATAGAAACTGTTTCTACAAATGAATACAGCCTCTGCATCCTTTATTTTAACGACAATACCGATATGAATTTTGCAACCCTTGAAATGCGCGAAAAAATTGATTTGGTAAAAACATATTTACCCAAGGGTGTCCAGGATATCATGGTCATGCGCATTGACCCCAACAATTTTAAGTCAACGGTTGAGTTGGGTATAAGCTCCAACATGACTTTAGAGGACTTAACCCGGTTGGTGGAAGATCAGATTATCAACAAGCTAGAACGCATCAGCGGAATAGCTTCAGTCAGCATATCAGGAGGAGAAACTCAGGAGGTACGTATTGAGCTGATACCGGAAAAACTCACTGCCTATGGTTTTAACGAAATCTCAATCTCTCAGTACCTGGCATTGGAAAATCTCAATATTCCTGCAGGCAATATAGAGACATCGGGAATGTCCATATTCTTAAGAACCAACGGTGAATTTACTAGTATAGAAGAGATCAAGAATCTTGCCATTCCAACCGCTACAGGGAGCATCGTTTTAATTAAGGATTTCGCCAATGTCAGTCTGACTAAAAAAGTGAAGACAAGTGAGAGCTTTATTAACGGGAAGCTTTCCCTGAATATATCTGTTCAAAAGCAAAGCAATGCCAATGCCGTTCAGGTCTGCAAAGCGGTACGTGATGAAATATCAAGCCTGAAAAAGGCCTATCCCGACATTAACTTCAGCATTCTCTATGATGCTTCCAATTATATTAATCTGGCACTTCAAAGCGTTACGGAGTCAGCTATTCAAGGGGGAATTCTGGCAGCTTTGATTCTGTATCTGTTTCTCAGGAATCTTCGTGCAACCCTGATCATTGCTGTCTCCATGCCTGTTTCTGTTGTGACAACCTTTGTACTCATGTATTTTTCGGGCATCAACCTGAATCTTATTTCTTTGGCTGGTCTCGCTCTGGGAGTGGGTATGCTGGTAGACAATTCCATTGTTGTATTGGAGAATATCTATAGGTACCGCCATGAGGGCAAAAGTTTGACGGAAGCGGCCGAGATTGGCGCCAAAGAGGTTATGCTGGCCATATCGGCATCAACCTTGACAACAATTGTGGTATTTATTCCTATTGTTTTTGTAGAAGGCCTTACCGGAAAGGTTTTCAAGGATATGGGCCTTACCATAACCTTTTCGCTGCTGGCTTCCCTCATTATTGCCATAACCTTTATCCCCATGATGGCATCAAAGCTGCTGAGTATTGAGTTTGTGAGAACCAACGCAAAGAGACGATCTTTGGGGACAAGAATTTTTGATGCATGGGAAAATTTCTATAACCGGGTTTGCGTTTTGTACGAAAAAATGCTGAAAGCATGCATAAGAAGGCGAATAGCGGTTATTCTCATCGCACTCGTACTTTTCATTTTATCCTTATTTTCATTGCCTCTTGTGGGGCTTGAGTATTTTCCCTCCATGGATGAAGGTCTTATAGCCGTTGAGGTGATGATGCCAAAAGGGAGTGCGCTTAGCGAAACCCACGATATGGCATTCAAGGTCCAAGAACGTATCAGAAAGATTCCCGAGGTACAGGAAATTTATATGACTATTGGAAATGGTGGATTTGTTCTTGATCGCTCAACAACAGAAAAAGCCACATTATCGGTAAATGTCGGAAGCATTGAAAAGCGCGGACGATCCATCAACCAAATTTCTGACAGCATCCGAAAAAATGTTGCCGATCTTCCAGGTGCAAAAATAACCATTGCAGACGACAGTAAAGTCATGGGATTTTCCATAGGAAGCAATGAGGTAGATATCCGGGTTTCAGGTGAAGATCTTCAGGAGCTTAAAAAGATATCAAAGGATATCGTGGATATAGTTAGTGGCGTTAAAGGGATCCGAGATGCTGAAAGCTCAATAGATCAGGAGATTGAAGAAGCATCCATTAAGATAGATCGCAATAAAGCCATTCTTTATGGCTTAACCACAGCACAGGTAGGTCAAGCTATACAAACACAGGTTAATGGTATAGTAGCCACACGATACAAATACAGGGGATCGGAAATTGATTTGGTGGTCTGTACCCTGGGGGGGCAAGCCAAAAGCATCCAGGACATCTACAATATCTCCGTTCAAAGCCCAAGAGGAATAAGTATTCCCTTATCCGACCTGGCAACCATAGCATTGGAAAAATCTCCGCCCAGTATTTTGAGAAACGACCAAAAAAGAACGGTCAGCATAACAGCACAAATAAACGGAAGAGCCATGAACAAGATAACAAATGATATTGACAAAGCTCTTTCAAGCTACAAGTTTCCTTCGGGTTATGCTTATACCTATGGGGGGCAGCAGAAGGATTTGTTTGACTCCTTTGATGCCCTGAAAGAGGCTCTCATTTTATCGATTTTTATCGTTTATATGCTGCTGGCTTCCCAGTTTGAATCTTTGATACAACCTGTAACCATTTTGATGACTGCACCATTGGCGCTGACGGGAGCTCTGTTTTCCTTGCTTTTGACCGGCAACACCTTGAGTATCCCTGCATTTATCGGAATCATCATCCTGGTGGGGATAGTGGTAGATAATGCCATTGTACTCATTGACAGCGTTAATCGGTACAGAGAGGAGGGGTTGAGTCAGGAAGATGCTATTATTAAGGCCGGTCCACAAAGATTGCGGCCCATTCTCATGACCACACTGACAACTATCCTGGGTATGCTTCCTATGGCCATCACAAGAAAGGAAGGGAGCGAAATCCTCAGTCCTCTGGCTGTTGTGGTTATAGGTGGACTCACCATTTCGACCCTTGTGACCTTGATTGTTATCCCGTCCTTTTACATGGTATTTGAAAACCTTCAAAACCGTACCAAAGTACGCATGCAAAAACGAATTAAAACATAACCTTTATCCCACGATGAATTTTCCGTCAGGATAAATGGTGTTATGAGGGGTCTTTTTTATGAGACTGAAGGCCAGCGCAAAGGATATGGGGCCAACCCGTCCAATAAACATACTTAGAATAAGAAGAAGCTTGTTGATGGAATTTAAGCGGGGTGTAATGCCGGTGGACAAGCCCACGGTAGCAAAACCTGATGACGCCTCAAACAAGGCATTAATTAGACTGACATCGGGTTGAGTCAGATTAATGAGCATGGTTACCGTAGATACAAGTGCACCTGCCAGAATAGTGACAGAAAAAGCCTTTAACACAATACTGCTTGGGATTCGCTTCTTTTGCAGGATTGTTTCATTGTTAGATTTAATAACACTGATAATTGCTATAATCATAATGCCGAGGGTGTTGACCTTGATACCGCCCGCGGTGGAGCCGGAAGCGCCGCCTATGAACATAAGCAAGGAGACAAATGCCTTGGTGACGGAATGCATGGAATCCAGATTGGTGGAAGCATAACCTGCCGTTCTTGCATTGACCGAAAGAAAGATGGAAGCATTAACCTTCTCATGGTCCGGCAAATGGCTCAGTGAGTTTGAGTATTCGACAAAATAAATAAAGACGCTGCCAAAAACCAGAAGAATAGCAGTGATAATAAGGACTATCTTGGTATGAATCATAAGCTTGCGGGTTTTTCTAAAGTCAACGAGGTCTTTCCATACAATGAAGCCCAAGCCTCCGATAATGATCAAAAGATCAATAGTGTAAAGAATCAGGGGATTGCCATTATAGGGTGACATGCTTTTGAAACCGCCCAATACATCAAAGCCTGCATTGCAGAATGCTGAAATGGCGTGGAAAAAGCCAAAGTAAATACCTTTAGGACCAAATAGCGGTACAAAGGCTATGGAAAGCAAAATAGCACCTGTAAATTCGACGATAAAAACCATTTTTATTATCTGACGAACCAGGGGGAGTGTCTCTTGAAGGCTGAAGCTGGATATGGATTCCTGAGCCAGCATCATATTTTTCAAACCGGTTTTTCTGCTCATAAAGGACAAAAAGAAAGTGGCCAGTGTAATAAAGCCCAATCCTCCAATTTGAATCAGCGAAATAATAACCAACTCACCAAAAAGACTCCAGTGGTCACCGGTTTCCACCACGATAAGTCCTGTTACACAGGTTGCCGAGGTAGCCGTAAAAAGACAGTCCAAATATTCTGTGGGCTGTCGGTCTTCGCTGGCAATGGGCAGGCTTAGAAGAACGGAACCAATTAAAATGACGATAAGAAAACTGAAGACGATGATAACTGTCGGATTTATGGATTGGTGTATTCTTTTTTTAATTCTTTCAAACATATGGCTTAAAAGCCGAGCACCTTCCTTGAATTAAAAGTTTTGTTTATTCAAACAATAGAGTACGGTCATAAGTGCAATAAAAATGATTATAGCACTATTTATCAAAAAGTGGTATCTTTCGTACCCAATATTTTTAGAAATTATCTATACTTTTTAAGTTAACCAATTTCATGAATTCCATAAAGGCAGTATATGTCATTTTAATATAGCGGGATGACAAAGCCCCCTTCAAATCAGGACAATTATTGACACATGGATTCAGAACAAGTAGAATAATGCAGGACATTTGAAGGAAATTTAGAAGATAAGCTTCCGTTCAAATACATCACAAATTCTATTCTAAATAAACAGCAGGTGATTTAGTGGAAAGCATTAGAAACGAAATAAGAAACATAGCAATTATCGCCCATGTCGACCATGGAAAGACCACAATGGTGGATGCCATGCTCAAGCAAAGCGGTATATTCAGAAGCAATGAAAAAGTCGTAGAACGCGTCATGGATTCCAATGATCTTGAGCGTGAGAAGGGCATTACCATTCTGTCCAAAAATACGGCAATCCTCCACAACGGAACAAAAATAAATATTGTGGATACCCCCGGTCATGCTGATTTTGGCGGCGAGGTTGAACGCGTACTCAAAATGGTGGATGGCGTCCTCCTTTTAGTCGATGCTTATGAAGGCGCTATGCCTCAAACCCGATTTGTACTGAGAAAAGCACTGGCCCTTCATTTAAAACCTATTGTGGTCATCAACAAGATTGACAGAAAGGACGCCCGCCCAGCCGAAGTTATCGATGAGATACTCGATCTTTTTATCGAATTGGGTGCTGATGAAGATTTATTGGAGTTTCCGGTGGTCTATGCTTCAGCCAGGGAGGGTATTGCCAAGCTTAATCTCTCCGACGAATCAGACAATCTGGAACCGCTTTTCAGTACCATTATAAAGTATGTTCCAGCTCCAATGGGTAAGATTGATGCACCTTTACAATTCCTGGTTTCAAGCCTTGACTATGATGACTATATCGGGCGAATTGCAATTGGCCGTGTAGAGCGTGGTACGATACGCCGTGACCAACAGGCGGTTATCTGCAAAAGGAATGGCAAGGTTGTGCCAGTAAAAATCTCAACCCTTCAGAACTTCAAGGGCCTGAAGCGCTCGGATACTGAGAGTGCATCCGTGGGTGAAATTATAGCTGTTTCAGGTATTTCTGATATTACCATAGGGGAGACTGTATGTGACAAGGATTATCCAGAGCCCATTGCCTTTGTTGATATTGATGAGCCTACCATCTCCATGTTTTTTATGGTCAATAACAGCCCATTTGCAGGCAAGGAAGGAACATATGTAACTTCCCGGCATTTAAGGGACAGGTTGTTTAAAGAAGTTGAGACCAATGTCAGCATGAGAGTGGAGGAAACGGATTCGGCGGACTGCTTCAAGGTTTCAGGCAGGGGTGAGCTTCACCTCTCCATTCTTATTGAAACCATGAGAAGGCAGGGTTATGAATTTCAGGTTTCCAAGCCCGAGGTCATCACTATCCAGCAAAATGGTGAGACCTTTGAACCTATTGAATATTTGGTTATTGATGTGCCTGAGGAAAATATGGGCAGTGTCATGGAAAAGCTCGGTATGCGAAAAGCCGAAATGGTGAACATGCATAGTCCTACGCAGGGCTATGTGCGTCTTGACTTCAAGATACCCGCAAGAAGTCTCATTGGCTATCGTTCCGAATTTTTGACGGATACCCGGGGAAATGGTATAATGAATCATGTTTTTCATGGCTACGAACCCTATAAGGGTGAGATCAAGGGCCGCCTCCGTGGTGCTCTGGTAGCCTGGGAAGCAGGAGAATCGGTGACCTACGGTCTTTATAACGCGCAGGAGCGAGGGAGTCTGTTTATTGGTCCCGGCATACCCGTCTATGAAGGCATGATAGTGGGCGAGTGCTCCAGAAATGAAGATATTGTTATTAATGTGTGTAAAAAGAAGCATGTCACCAATATGCGTGCTTCCGGCTCGGATGAAGCTCTGAAACTGGTTCCGCCTATCAACATGAGCCTGGAGCAATACCTTGAATTTATTGAGGATGATGAGTTGGTTGAGATTACACCGACCTCCATACGTCTCAGAAAAAAAATTCTGAATACTGGTGAGAGAGCTAGGGTGAAGAGTGGTGCAAGGAAGTAATCCTGTAAAAAAGCCTGTTGAACAGGAAGGATTCAAAAAAATAAGTCAAAAGAAAAAGACCGGAAAGAAAAAGAAGCGTTATATCTTTTTAAAAATTCTGATATTGATTTTCGTCTGCATGATTGTGTTTATGACATGTGCGCTTTATGGCTACCGCTATATTGTAGAGGGTACCAATCAGGCTGATCGTCAACTGACCGAAGAAGACGCTATTGTTTTTAAGATTGCATCGGGTTCAAGAACAACAAATATCGCCGATCAGCTTAAGGCTCAGGGTTTTATTAAAAATACCCAGATTTACCGTGGTTTGTCCAAGCTGCTGGGATTCGACAACGCCTATAAGGCCGGTAAATATCTTATAACCAAGGATATGAACTATTACGCGCTTATGGTTCGTTTAAGCGGCGAGTCCTTGAAAAATCCAACTCAGGATATTATGATTCCGGAAGGAAAAACCTTGATTGAAACCGTTGAGATTTTAGCAAATCAGGGTTATATCGACGAAGGAAAGTTCCTTAAGATTGCTCAGAAGAAATTGACTCAATTTAAGTTCCTTGAAAACTTGGAGGTTGACGCTGCCCGTAATTTCCCCTTGGAAGGCTACCTTTACCCGGATACCTACAGGATGGATGAAGGTTGGACGGAAGAGCAGCTTATTCTCAGGATGCTTGATGAGTTTGACAGAGTCTTTACTCAACAATATTATGACCGGGCCAAGGAGCTGGGCATGACCATCGACGAGGTTATGACGATGGCTTCACTTATCGAAATGGAAGCCCTTTATCCCGCCGACTTCAAGAAAATCTCCAGTGTTTTCCACAACCGTCTGAAAAGCAAGGACCTGACGGTGCTGCAATCGGATGCCACGGTACAGTATGCTAGAGTTTATGCAGGCTTAGGAAGAACAAGCTCTGTACTCATAAAAGATTTGGAGATTGAAAGTCCTTATAACACTTATAAGATTAATGGCCTGCCTCCAGGGCCCATTTGCTCACCCAGAAAGGAAGCAATTGAGGCAGCTCTCTATCCTGAAAAGACCGAATACCTCTTTTTCTTTGCAAAACCGGATGGCACTAATGTCTATAATAAAACCTTCGAAGGCCATCAAGCCGATCAGAAGAAATACGGTGTCAGCGGGCAATAGAGATCAAATTAACTTTTAGGCGGCCAATAGGCCGCCTTATCACACCCATAAAATAAAGGTGAGTACATGGAAGACAAGATTCGTTACCCTGAGGTTGATGACTATCTGCGTTCAACTATAAAGCGGGAGACCGGCTTTTTGAAAGAGCTTGAGGACTATGCCCAATGTAATCATGTTCCCATAGTATCGCCAGAGTCGGCAGCTTTATTAAAAGTTCTTATCAAACTTCATAAGCCTAAAAGGATTTTGGAGGCCGGTACTGCAATTGGCTATTCGGCTATCGTTATGGCTCAGGCCATGGATGAGGGTGGCATCATTGATACTATTGAGATTGACGACGAGATGGCTGAAGCTGCAAGGCGCAATATTTCTGCCATAGCTTTGGATGGGCGTATCCGGGTTCTTTCAGGGGATGCCCTTGAAGTCATGCAATGCTTAACCACATCCTATGATATGATTTTTTTGGATGCCGCCAAGGGCCAATACGGCGAGTATCTGCTGGAGGTTTTCAGACTTTTGAATAAAGACGGACTCTTAGTGTCCGATAATGTCCTTTATAAGGGACTGGTTATACAGGATGAGCCTATACCACATAAGCATCGGACCATTGCTGTTAAATTAAGAGAATATCTCGACAGGCTTTGCCGTGATGACAGGCTGGAAACCACTATTATTCCTATTGGAGACGGTATGGCGGTAAGTGTCAGGAAAGGTGAGAATAAATGCATAAAGTAGAGCTTCTGGCTCCGGCCGGAAACCTGGAAAAACTAAAAATGGCCATTCTTTATGGAGCTGATGCCGTATATCTGGCGGGAGAAGAGTTTGGACTTCGAACAGCTTCCGACAACTTTAGCTTTGAGGAGATGAAAGAGGGTGTGGATTTTGCTCATGAAAGAGGAAAAAAAGCCTACCTCACCATGAATATCATCCCTCATAACGACGATATGCAAAAAGCCGGGGCCTTTCTTGAAAAAGCTGCGGCAACGGGAATAGACGCCGTACTTGTTTCCGACCCGGGAATGTTTGCCCTGGTTAAAAAGACTCAGCCCTTGCTTGCTATACACATCAGTACCCAGGCCAATACCACCAACACCCACAGCGTTAATTTTTGGCAGTCCATGGGAGCCAGCCGGGTTGTTTTAGCCCGGGAGCTTTCGTTTAGAGAAATACAAGAAATTCGGGATGGCATATCGGATAAAATGGAGATGGAAGCTTTTGTTCATGGTGCCATGTGCATGTCCTACTCAGGCCGCTGCCTCTTAAGCAACTATCTTGCAGGAAGAGATGCCAACAAGGGAGATTGTGCCCAGCCTTGCCGCTGGAAGTATCATTTGATGGAGGAGAAACGGCCTGGGGAATATTTCCCCGTTGAAGAGGATGATCGAGGCACCTTTATTTTTAACTCCAAGGATCTTTGCATGATACGCCATATTCCGGAGTTGATAAAAAGCGGTATCTCCAGCCTTAAAATTGAAGGGCGTGTTAAGAGCTCCTTTTATGTTGCGACAGTAGTAAAAGCCTATCGTGAAGCTATTGACGCCTTCTATCGCAATGAGCCTTTTAATGAAGCGTGGTTTGAAGAAATAGCCAAGGTCAGCAATCGAGATTTTACAACAGGGTTTTTCTTTCATAAGCCAGGCGTAGAGGATCACAACTACGGTACAAGCTCCTATATTCGAAACTACGAATTTATTGGTCTTGTAAAGGGCTATGATGTTGAGAAAGGTCAGCTTGTTATTGAACAACGCAATCGATTCAGCGTAGGGGATAGGATAGAGGGCTTGCAGCCCATTGGTCCTCTCTCAGGCTTTATTGTCTCAGAAATGTTTGACAGCGAGGGAAACAGCATTAACATAGCACCTCACGCCCAAATGGAGGTCAGAATTCCTATGAAGCCCTTACCCGAACAAACCATATTACGAAAAAACAGCAAAATGTAAATATTAGAGATTTTTAATGTTGCAGGCTGAGAAGCTGTGGTATGATAATAATATGAAAAAGCTGGACTGTATGAAGTGTACAGTGGGAAGCAAAGATAAATAATAACCTTAAGGAGGTCTTTAGTTATGGCATTTTTAGATGATGTGAAAAAATTTGGGAAAAACATTACCGATAAGGGTAAGGATGTAATTGAGATTACAAAGCTCAATTCACAGATCGGCAATGAAAAGGACAAAATCAAAGAAATGTATGTCAAAATCGGTGAAGAGGTCTACAAATCTTACAGCGCAGGTGAGGGCTCTGCTTTTGATGAATACTGCGTTCAGATCAAGGAGATCGAAGCTAAAATCGATGAGCTCACAGCAAAGGTTCTTGAGCTTAAGAACGCCACCAAGTGCCCCAACTGCGGCGCAGAAGTAACCAAGGAGACATCCTTCTGCTCCAAGTGCGGAACCAAGATCAACGATTAATCATTACTGACTTTAGCGGCGGCCTTTAACAAAGGCCGCTTTTTAATTGTTTTTCGCTCGAAGGAATAGTATTATGAACAAAAACGAATTACGGCGCTTAATGCTCGATCAAAGGAAAAAGCTTTCGCAGGAGCAAGTCAACATAGCCTCAGAGGCCATTGTTGATGCAATTAAAAATCTGTCCCTTTTTAAGCAAAGCAAAATCATTATGTCCTATATGCCCTTTGGCAATGAGGTAAATGTCCTGCCTCTAAACCAATGGATTTTAGATCAAGGCATGAATCTGTGCATTCCCAGGGTTGTCAGCGGTACCGAAATGGACGCTGTTAAAATAGAAAGCCTTAATCATGATCTTATAAAAAGTAGGCTTGGAATTTTAGAGCCTAATCTTATGGCAGAGCCTATTGACGTCAGCAAGATTGAGCTTATTCTTGTGCCTGGCCTTGCCTTTGATCGGGACGGAAATCGTTTGGGTCATGGCAAGGGTTATTATGACAGATTTCTGGACAAGTGCAGCACAAAAACCTTCTTACTGGGAATAGCCTACAGTTTCCAATTTTTTGACAAAATCCCCTTCGACCCTTATGATATAAGAATAAAGGGTCTTGTGACTGAGAACCAACAGGTTTTGTGTCAGAAACAGGGGTAATGCTATGAGACGTTTATCAATTATTTTTCTTATTGCAGGATTAATTGTTATACTAAACGGCTGCAGTCCTTCTTTACCTGTTCTCAATGATATTTTCGAATTTAATAATTATAATCAATCGGAGCAAAACATTCCCGATGATCCAACGCTTCTTTATGAGTTGTTTTTGGCAGACAAATCTAATCAGGAAATCCTGTCAAAGCTCATAAACGTTTACAAGGAAAGAGGGGATGACAGAAGCTGTATAGCCGTATATGAAGAATACCTGAAATCAGTTCCGAGAGACATTGATGCACGCATTGATATGGCTTATTGCCAGATGAATCTGGGAGAATACGAAGAAGCCAGAATCACTTGTGAAAAAGCCCTTTCCATGGGCCAGCAAAATTCCCTTCTCTATAATGCCCTTGGGAATGTCTACGGGGACTTGACCCAATATGAAAAAGCTTTGGAAAACTATACCATGGCTAACCAACTGGATGTGAATTTTGAGCCCGCAAGAACCAATATTTTATGGGCCCTCTTTAACAGCAACCAGTTCGATAAATGTATCGAATTTGCTCAAATCCAAGTCCAAAGCGGACATGAAAGCTACGAGCTTTACTACTACCTCGGGTCATGCTACGAAGCTTTGGACATGCTGTCATCCGCTATAGAGGCTTTCACAAAGGCGCTTGACTTCAGCTATAATGATCATTCCGATGCCTATTATCATTTGGGTCTTATAGCTTTTCAGCAGGAAAGATATGATGAGGCGTCAGCCTATGTTCAAAAGGCCCTTGAACAGTCCCCGCGTCATCAAGACGCGCTATGGCTTATGGATGAGCTTGAGGCAATCAAGATTAGGTGGCCTGAACGGATGACAAAATTTATTAAGGACAACTACCTGTATAAAGATTACGTAACCGAATTTGAAGATAATCTTAGCTCGCTGAAAAAAATCCCAGCCCTTCCACAAGATAAGGCAGTAGAAGCAGCAAAGCTCACCCTGCATCCGGACGATCCCTTCAGCTTTATCATTACAGGTTCTGATTACGATTATTATCACACAGAACAAGATAAGTCCACTGTATTTTATTCCACTCAAAGCCTTGCCGGAAAGAACTATGAGCTTTTTCGCATCGAAGCCTTCAATCACATGACGGGAAAGTATTTTATAAGGTTCGCCGAAGCTATTGAAAATAAGGAAGACAAGGTTCTTGTTTTTGATCTGCGCGGTAATGGAGGAGGAGACATGAAGGCTTGCTCCGAAATTCTGGATTATCTTTTGGGAGATTGTGTTACAGTGAGTTTTATTAATAGTGATGGCTATATTTCATCCTATTATTCCACGGCCGATCAAGTTCTGTTCAAGAAAATCATCCTATTGACCGATTCGTCAACAGCCAGTGCTTCCGAACTTCTGACCCTGGGCCTGAAGGTCTATCACCCCGATACCTACATCATTGGTGAAACGACTTTTGGTAAGGGTGTAAGTCAAATTTTCTTCGATGACCCCAAGAATAAATTGGCTCTTTGCCTTGTCAATTCTTATTGGAATGTTCGTGAAAACAATATCCATGGCTATGGTATCTACCCCGATAAAGAAGCTAAAAATCAAAAGGAATATGATTTGGCTCTTCAAAATGCTTTAGATGTGATACAATAAAAGAAAGAATGTTCTTTTTAGGGGTATCTTTCGTGAACGATTTTGTACATTTGCATCTTCACTCTGAATATAGCTTATTGGACGGGGCTTGCAGGATCAATCCTTTGATTCAGCGAGCCAAAGCGCTGAACATGCACAGTCTGGCCATTACCGACCATGGTGTCATGTATGGTGTCATTGACTTTTACAAGGCCTGCAAAAAAGAAGGGATCAAGCCCATTTTAGGCTGTGAGGTTTATACCGCTCCACGCACCTATAAGGACAAAGACCCTCGTCAGGATGCCGATCAGGGCCATCTCATACTATTGGCTAAAGATAACAGAGGCTATCAGAATCTTATGCGATTGGTCTCCATGGGCTTTACCGAAGGGTTCTACTATAAGCCCAGAATTGATTATGCTCTTCTTGAACAGTATCATGAAGGTTTAATTGCATTAAGCGCCTGCCTTGGCGGGGATATTCCTCAGAAGCTTATCAACGGTGAATATCAAAATGCAAAAGCAATTGCTCTCAAGCTTAACAGCATCATGGGGGCAGGGAACTTTTATCTGGAGCTTCAATACAATAATCTGGCTGAGCAAAAGCAGGTCAATGCCGAGCTTGTTCGCCTGTCGGAAGAGACAGGGATTCCGCTTATTGCCACCAACGACGTCCACTACATCCACAGGGAGGATGCCAGAGCTCAGGAAATCCTTATATGCATTCAAACAGGTAAAACAATAGACGATCCCGACCGCTTGAAGTTTGAAACCGACGAGTTTTACTTGAAAAGCCAAGAGGAAATGTGGGAGCATTTCAAGGCTTATCCAGAGGCTCTTTTAAACACGGTGAGGGTAGCCGAAGCCTGTAATGTTGAACTTCAGTTTGGTCAACTCCATTTGCCCAGCTATGACGTTCCTGAGGGAACAACACCCTTTGAATATTTGGCGGAGCAATGCAAAAAAGGTTTTAAAGAACGCTACGACGACGAGGATGATGAGCTTTTAAATCGACTGGAATTCGAGCTTTCAGTCATCCATCAGATGGGCTATGTCGATTATTTTCTCATCGTCTGGGATTTTATCAAATATGCCCGTGATAATGGCATTATGGTAGGGCCGGGACGAGGTTCGGCCGCAGGCAGCATCGTATCATACTGTCTTGGCATCACCAACGTAGATCCTATCAAATATAACCTTATTTTTGAGCGTTTTCTGAACCCTGAACGAATCTCCATGCCCGATATCGATATTGACTTCTGCTACGAAAGAAGGCAGGAGGTCATTGATTATGTGGTACGTAAATATGGTGAGGATCGTGTGGCCCAGATCATTACCTTTGGTACAATGGCTGCACGAGCAGCCGTACGGGATGTGGGCAGGGCCCTGGCTGTCCCCTATAATGAAGTGGATAAGGTTGCCAAGCTTATACCCATGATGCAGGGTAGGCATATTACCATTGTGGACGCCCTCGAGATGAATAGCGAGCTTAAAATGCTGTATACTTCGGAGCCCCGAATACACGAGCTTCTCGATACGGCCAAAACACTTGAAGGTATGCCGCGCCACGCCTCTACACATGCAGCAGGCGTTGTTATCTCCAGCGAACCCCTTACCAATTTTGTACCTCTGTACCGAAATGAAGAGCTTATCTCCACTCAATTCCCCATGACGACCCTTGAGGAATTAGGTATGCTCAAAATGGACTTTTTAGCCCTCCGAACCATCACCGTTATAAGGGATGCGGTGGAACTGATACAAAAAAACCAAGGTCAGCCCATTAATATTGACGCCATAGACTATGAAGATCAACCTGTTTACGAAATGATCGGAAGAGGGGATACAGCAGGTGTTTTTCAGCTTGAAAGCCAGGGTATGACCTCCTTTATGAAAGAGCTTCAGCCAAGTTGCCTTGAAGATATTATTGCAGGCATTTCCCTTTACCGGCCGGGTCCTATGGATCAAATTCCCCGGTATATCCGCAATAAAAACAATCCTGAAGCCATAACCTATGTAACCCCCAAGCTCAAACCTATTCTTGATGTTACCTATGGCTGCATGGTTTATCAGGAACAGGTTATGCAAGTTTTCCGGGATCTTGGAGGCTTTTCCCTGGGACGCAGTGATTTGGTACGGCGGGCCATGTCCAAGAAGAAAAAAGAGGTCATGGATGCCGAGCGCCAAAACTTTGTTTATGGAAGCATCAATGAAAAGGATCAGGTCGTCATACCGGGTGCAATCCGGAATGGTGTTTCCGAAGATGCGGCCAATATTATATTTGATGAAATGATGGACTTTGCCAGCTACGCGTTTAATAAATCCCATGCAGCGGCCTATGCCTATGTAGGCTATCAGACCGCATGGCTCAAATACCATTACCCCATGGAATTTATGGCTGCGACTATCAACAGCTTTATGGGCAGCCTGGGAAAAGTGAGCCAATATGTAATGGAATGCCGCAAAATGGGTATTCAGGTGCTTGCTCCCGACATTAATGAGAGTGAAAGCTCCTTTTCGGTAAAAAACGGCGCCATTCGTTTCGGGCTCTTTGCCGTTAAGCATGTGGGTGGTACGGTAGTTTTAAACATCATTCGCGAACGGGAAGCCCATGGACCTTATAAAAGCTTTGTGGACTTTTGCGAACGACTGGAGGGTAAGGAGCTCAACAAGAGAACCGTTGAAAGCCTTATAAAGTGTGGCGCATTTGACTTATTTGGAATTTACCGTTCAAGGCTTTTTGCAAATTATGAAAAAATATTGGAACGTGTTTCCCAAAAACGCAAAACATTGATGACCGGCCAATTCTCCCTTTTTGATTCTGCTTCTGATCAGGATGAAACGGTCAGTATCGAGTGGCCTCAAATGACTGAATATGATCCAAGGCTTCTTTTAGTCATGGAAAAGGAAATGCTGGGGCTGTATATCTCAGGCCATCCCTTGGATGAATTTCAGGACGAGATCAAGGAGTTGGTCACTGTGTTCTCCTATGATTTTGAAATGCCTGAGGAAGGACAAGCTGCTGATAATCGCCTTGGAGATAATCAGTTTGTCAGAGTCGCAGGTATTGTAGCCGATATCAAAACCATCAGCACAAAAAGCAATCGCATGATGGCTTTTGTTACGGTAGAAGACTTATACGGTCAAATGGAGGTTATTGTTTTTCCAAATATCTACGAACAATACGCACGCTTTTTATCCAATGACAGCCAAATCCTTGTGGAAGGGAAAATTTCAGTTAAAGAGGATGAACAGCCCAAGATTCTAGCTGATAAAATAAAGCCTCTGATGCGTAAAAACCCTTTGGATACCAGTGAAGCAAGGCAAGACTATCATTCCAATGAAGAGCTTTCTCGACATGATATTTCTCCGCCTTCTCAGTCTTCGGGAAATATCAGGGTTGAAGAGGGAATAACCGCATATCAATCCATACCTGAGAAGACACCTAAAAAAATGAATGAGAAAGCGCCTGCCCGAAGCATACTAAAAGTACTGTTTGACGAAAGTCTCTCTGAGGCAAAGAGAAAATCAGCTCTGGCACTGCTCCAATATTTTCAGGGCCAGGATACTGCTTATGTTTATATAGATCAGGCCAATAGGCCTCAAATGAAGCTAAATATACAATTAAGCGAGCTTTTACAGCATGAGTTGACAGAACTTCTGGGTTCTGACCGCGTGAAGCTATCGGGGCTTTGAGTTTGGTTTCAACTGACGGGTCGAGGCTTGTTGTACGATGCTAGGGCATCGTACTCTGTTTACGGGTCGAGGCTTGTTGTACGATGCTAAAGCATCGTACTCTGTTGGCAGACCTTGCTAATAGTTTTTCTTGCACTTTAGATCAAAATAATATAAGATGTTTCTGGGGTGATACATTGGAAAAGAACGAATCTGATAAAGCTTATGCCGATTATATCGTGGTTGAGGCAGAAGAAAACGGAGTCAATGTCATAGGTCTAACCCGAGGTAGAGATACAAGGCTTCATCATACGGAAATTCTTGATAAGGGAGAATTATTGATTGCTCAATTTACCGAACAAACGTCAGCCATCAAGATAAGAGGTAAGTCAAAGGTTCACTGCAGTCATGGTGTGATTGAGTCCGGGAGCAGGCAAGGAGGGCATTTGTAATATGTGGACGGTTGTTTACATGGCACAAAATAAGGATATGGCAGAGAAGCTTAAGTCCATCCTTGAAGAGGGTGGGATCTTAGTTCGGATAAACCCCGTTAATCGAAAAGAAAAAGCAGATGATTATTTTGAAGTTTCGGTTCCCGAGGCTGAGGTGGAAGAGGCCCACGGTATTATTATTGAAAAAGGTTTTTAGTCATATTTCCTCGTTTTCAATTTTGAAATACTATTGTAAAATGCTTCATATGAAAAATTTACCCGTGTTCACTTACACGGGTATTTTATAAAATATTTAAAACCTTCGTTATATCATTCTTAAAAGTAAGTTCTCTTTGCCTGAATAGGGCAAAGGTATCATTTTTGGAGGAATTTCATGAGTGATGTTAAAACTATTGCAGTACTGACCAGTGGAGGAGATGCCCCTGGAATGAATGCTGCGGTCAGATCAGTAGTAAGAACGGGAATTTATCACGGTTTTAAGGTAATGGGCATACATAAAGGTTATGAAGGGCTATTACACGGTGATATTGAGGAAATGCAGGTCCGCTCTGTTGGTGATATTATTCAAAGAGGCGGTACCATTCTTCAGACAGCTCGCTCGCACGAATTTACGACTCAAGCAGGACTTGAAAAAGGCATGTCCATGGCTAAAATTTTTGGTATAGATGCTCTTGTTGTCATAGGTGGCGACGGCTCCTATCGTGGCGCAAAAGACTTAAGCCGGTTAGGCATGAATGTCATCGGTATACCGGGCACCATTGATAATGATATTGCCTGCACCGAATATACCATTGGCTATGATACGGCCATGAACACTGTTCTGGATGCTATCGATAAAATACGCGATACATCTTATTCCCATGAACGGTGCAGCGTTCTGGAGGTTATGGGACGGCATGCAGGCTGGATCGCTTTGAATTGCGGAATTGCCGGTGGAGCCGAGGCTATTATTCTTCCAGAAAAGGATTTTGATATTGATAAGGATATCATTTATCCTATTGTTGAAGGTCGCAATCGGGGTAAGAAGCATTATCTGGTCATTGTTGCAGAAGGAGTAGGCGGAGCGGTGGAAATCGCAAAATACATTGAAGAAAAGACCGAGATTATCACACGAGCCACCATACTTGGCTATATACAGCGCGGCGGTTCTCCCACTATTACCGACAGAGTGATGGGCAGCCGCATGGGAGCCTATGCTGTTGAAATTCTGAAAGCCGGAAAGAAAAATCGTATTGTGGCTATTCAAAACGGAAAATTCCTGGATATTGATATTGAAGAAGCTCTCAGTATGAAAAAAGACATAGATGACGAGCTTATTAATTTGAGCAAGATCCTGGCATTATAGGGTGCGATGTCTGCGGCATCGCACAACAGAGGTGCGCACATCGCACCAACATGACTAGACCCGTAGAAGAGGTGAATTGTACTAATGAGTATTGAAACACGCTTTCCTGTCCGGTATGCTGAAACAGACCAGATGGGTATCGTGCATCATTCGGTTTATCCGATTTGGTTTGAATGTGGACGGACAGATTTTACCAAGCATTACGGTATTCCCTATGACGAACTGGAGAGGCTTGGATTAATGACGCCTTTAGTGCGTTTGGGGTGTGAATACAAAACACCTATTCGATATGGTGAAAATGTTTTATTAAAAACCAGACTTTTGGAGGGAACCAAGGTAAGATTAATTGTGGGCTACGAGGTTTACGCAGAGGAAAGAAATGTATTATGTGCAAAAGGATTTACCGAGCATGCCTGGACCGGCAAAAATTTAAAACCTGTGAACATTGCAAAATATAAGCCTGAACTTTATGAGAGACTTTTACCCATGTATAACGTTGCTACAGGAGAAAAACCGTAATCTATGAGTGCTTTTTACAGAAATATTCCCAATTTATTGACTCTGTTGAGAATGGCAGCCGTTCCTGTGTTTATTTTTCTTATGAACAAAGGAAAGCTTTTTGCTGCTATTTGCGTTTTTCTAGCTGCAGAAATCACAGATGTTCTGGACGGGATTATTGCAAGACGGTATAATTTTGTCACTCCTTTCGGAAAGATAGCTGATCCTTTAGCTGACAAGCTTATGCAGCTGACTGCTCTGTTTATGCTGGCCGATAAGGATATGATTCTAAAAATTATTCCCTGGCTTGTTCTCTTTAAAGAGTTATTCCTGTTAATTTCGGGACTGTACCTCATGAGGAAAAAAGTTGACATGTCAAGTAAATGGTTTGGCAAGCTGACTTCGGTGCTTTTATTTATTGCCATTATGATGGCCTTTTTTGGTGTTCCAAGAGCTATTACCGACACCATGTTCTGGATCTGTGTGGGTATGGCCCTGTTTGCCTCTGCCATGTATATCCGCAATTATTTAAAGCAGGTCCGACCTCAGTCCAACGATAATGCTCAATAATTATCTTTAGGCTATAAAGACAGCGGGAGCAAATGCTCCCGCTTTTTAAATAACAGGTTAATCATGTGGTGCGCTCTTGTAGGAACGCACCTTTAATTAATCGCAACGGTCGTCATTATTGAAGAATAATACAAGGAAAATCAGGATAAAGAATAAAATCGTGCAATCACAATCACGCCCCATGCTCCTCATAAACGGCACCTCCTTTCGGGTAAGTTTTGATTACCCTACTTTCAATCACAGCATTTGTTTTCACGTTCACATCCGTTGTTGCAGAAAAGGAGCAGGAAAAGGATAATGAACATCAGAACTTCGCAATTGTCGCCAATAAAGCTACATCCCCTCAATCCGAACATATTAAAACCTCCCATGCCTTTTGAACTCAATATATACTATTCGAAAGGGTCTCAATGGGTTACAATACTTGTTCTATGTTTTGAATCATGTGAATAGGATTAAGTAGTTTAATGGACAATAACGGGGGAATAGTTGTGGAAGATTATCATGCCAACAAGGTTTCCACAAATTACTTTATGGGTGTTTTAAAGACTGTTGCGGTATCACTCATTGTTACTTTCATCATATTGCTTGCCGCAGCGCTTCTCCTTTGCTTTACCGATTTTCCGGAAAAATACACACTGCCGTCAGCTATTGCTGCAACCATTCTGGGGGTATTCGTGGGGAGTACCATGGCTGCAAAAAACAATCCCTTCAACAGTCTTCTTTCAAGCCTATTAACAGCTTTTATCTATGCGCTGCTGGCCTACATAATCGGGTGTATCCTGCAAGGGAAAGTCACTTTCACCATGAACACCGCATTGTTTTTTGCTATTGCGCTCATTACCGGAGCCATCGCAAATATCCTGGCTACTCGTCAGAAAAGCCCGAAGAAATATAAAGCAGGCTCATCAGGATTGATTGACCGCTTAAAGAAAAGAGGATCACCCAAAAGCTATAGTTTTGGAAAAAGTGGCAGGCTATGAGGGTTGTTTTTAAGGAAGTCCTATACTATAATAAGGTCGTAGAGGCATGGAACTTCCAAGTTTTTGTCTGAATTTCACTGGAGTGAAAGGATAAAAATATGAATGGCAAGAGGATGATACCCCTTGTCATTTTTGTCTATTATATATTGGGATAAATTTGGTTTAATTAATTGAATGATGTGGTTTAATAATATGGGTAAGGATAAGTTATGATTCATTTATATGTGGGGGAAGGAAAGGGTAAAACTACTGCTGCTGTCGGACAGGCTATCCGGGCACTTGGGTGGCATCAAAAGGTTTTATTTGCCCAGTTTCTAAAAAGCGGGGAAAGTGGAGAAACTTTAATTCTGGATAAACTGGAAGACTTGGTTTTTTTAAGACCCTGCATGCGTCATAAGGGATTTATATGGCATATGAATGACCAAGAGCTTCAAGAGACAAAGGCAGATCTTCTTGAAGGATTTCAACAAATCACCCAAAAAATCGCAGATGGAGACTTTTCCATGGTTATATTGGATGAGGTGTTGGATATCGTAGAATGTGGCTTTTTAAAGGAATCATCCCTTTTTGACTTAATTTCGAGTTCTCCGAATACTATAGAATTTATCTTAACAGGGCGTAAGGCATCGGCTAGAATGAAGGAAAATGCACATTATATCACTTTTATGACCAAAGAAAAACATCCCTTTGACCAAGGTGTTAAGGCCAGAAAAGGGATAGAATATTAATACGTAAGAGAAGAAAGGCGAAAACTATGAAAAGAAGAAGATTAAATGCACCTCGGTTTGTACTCATCCTAAGCATTTTTATTGCATTGGTGGCGTTAGTGGTCATATTGGCCATAAATAGTGATAAAAGGCAGGCTCAGAATAACCCTGGTCCAACTCAGACTATAACACCCACAGACAAAGGCACAGCTACACCAGTCGCAACACCAACTCCGGTTGAAACATCAACTCCGACGCCTGTAGCATCGCCTGAGCCCACCAAAGCTCCGGAGAATAACCTTGTTATCCGGACCGACTATGAAAGCTTCAAGCCCAATGAAGTGGGAGAGATACCTGTTATTATGTTTCACAACTTTATTGAGGCTTACAAGCCCGATACTGAAAAGGATTACACTACAACCTTCGGAGAATTTGAGGCTTTATTGCAAACCCTCTATGATCAGGGCTTCAGACTTATCAGTATGCAGGACTTCATAGATTGTAACGTCTCAGTACCGGCCGGAACCATGCCCATGGTTTTTACTTTTGATGATGGGACACCGGGTCAGTTCAATCTGATAGACGAAAACGGCAAGCTGAAAGTCAATCCCAGATCAGCCGTGGGTATTATGATGGCTTTCCATGAAAAGCATCCGGATTTTGGTCTTAAAGGCATGTTCTATGTCAACATGGATAAAGAAAACAAAACCTTCGAAGGAGCAGGAACACTCAAGGAACGATTTGAGCTGCTTGAGGGCATGGGGCTTGAGCTGGGCACCCATACATGGGGTCATGTAAACTTCACGAAAAAGAACACGGCTGCAGAAGTTCAGGAGAGTCTTGGTAAAAATCAAAAAAGAGCTGAGGAAATACTACCTGGCCTGCGCTTTTATTCGTTGGCACTACCCTTTGGAAGCAGACCTGAAAATAAGAGTCTGCGGCCTTACTTGAAGGATGGAAGCTATAACGGCATGGACTATCATCATGAAACTATTATGGCAGTCGGAGCCGAACCTTCGGTACCCTCAATCAGCAAGAAGTATGACAGTCTTTATGTAAGGAGAATTCGGGCACAGGGAAGAGTGTCTGTGGATGCCGATCTTACCTGGTGGCTTCCTAAAATGACATCTGAGCGGATGTTTGTAAGCGATGGTGATCCGAAAACCCTAGTCATCCCCTCTAACAAAACCGATAGGGTTGATGAGACAAAGCTTTCCGATAAAAAACTTATCACATACTAAAGTCTTTGTGCTAAACATTTTCCATGGGAAACCTTGAATTATGTTACGAAATGATGTAAAATAGTTATAGTTGTTTCCAATACCGTTTAATATGTCATACCGTTTTTATCCCAATCCGGTAATTTGCGTTACCGGATTGAGGTTTTTTTTCATTATAATTTATTATTTTATTTTATTTTTTGAAAAGGAGGAATTTTAGATGTCAGTATCAAAGGATATGGAAAAGCGTGTAGATGACCTGGATGTAAAGAGGAAGGCTGTCAAGCTTGTTGTTGCCCACCTTAAGAAAAAAGTTTCTAAGGAATATCTGGGCCTTGAGTATCTTGTTGATTGGTTGGACGAGATGGATGAACTCCTTAAGAGGGAAGATTTTGATATCAAGGAGTACTACGCCATGAGAAAACAATTGAATAGCGTCGTCGAGAGCACCTTGGATGAAGAAATGCGAGGAAAGATAAGAAATTCCTGGCAAAGCTTCGGAAAAGCGTTGGATAAAAAAGTAGAACCCTATTAAGCCTCGATGAGTTAACAATCGAGGCTTTAATTATGCGTTTGCATCTGTTGTGGCAAGCAATGCTTGCCGCAAACGCTTATTACGAAGTAACAAGGTTCCCGGGACCCGTTCGAAATCTTTGATTTCGTAAACGGGAGGGGTTCTTATTTCTTTACTTCGCATCATTTAAATGGTCTGAAGAAACCTTTTTCCAGATATGACAGAGACCTTGACGCTCTCTTGTGCCGGTCCGCCGGGAATCTTTCTTTCATTGACACAGGTTTTTAAGCTGATGGCTTCATAAACATCGTTATCTATTTTGTTAGAAAAGGTTTGATGCTCTTCCAGACTCATCTCATCAATGCTTTTTCCCTTTTCAATGCAATATGCGACCATACGCCCAATGATTTCATGGGAATCCCTGAAGGGAATGCCCTTTTTAACCAGGTAATCAGCCATATCGGTGGCATTGGTAAAACCGCCGCGTGCTGCATTGTACAGGTTGGACTTTTTAATTTTCATTGTTTCCAGCATTCGGGAGAATATGGGCAGGCAGAGCTTTACTGTATCAACAGCATTAAATATAGCTTCCTTATCCTCCTGCATGTCCTTGTTATAGGCCAAAGGCAGGCCTTTCATCATGGTGAGGAGGCCCATTAGACTTCCAAATACCCGGCCGCTCTTCCCGCGCACCAATTCAGCCACATCGGGATTCTTTTTTTGGGGCATGATGGAGGATCCCGTGCTATAGGCGTCATCCAGCTCTACAAAAGAAAATTCATGGGAGCACCACAGAATGATTTCTTCACTGAAGCGTGATAGATGCATCATAATCAAAGAGATACAGGAGGCCATTTCAATAACAAAGTCGCGATCACTGACTCCATCCAGGCTGTTCTCTGTAATGCTGTCAAAGCCTAATTCATCGGCTACCATTTGACGATCCAGGGGATAGGTGGTTCCTGCAAGAGCCCCTGAACCCAGGGGCATGATATTCAGACGCTTAACGCAATCGTCAAGTCGTTCCACATCCCGGCGAAACATTTGGAAATAAGCCATGAGATGGTGTGCCAGAGTAATGGGCTGCGCTCTCTGCAGATGGGTATAACCCGGCATGATGGTATCATAGTGGTTCTCAGTGAGCCGTATCAAGACCTCAAGAAGATTCTTTAGCAGGCCTTTAATGCTTTTAACCTCATCTCGCAAATAAAGCCTTATGTCCAATGCCACCTGATCATTTCGACTTCTTCCGGTATGCAGACGTTTTCCCACATCACCAATACGCGCAATGAGGAGGGACTCAATATTCATATGTATGTCTTCGGCTGAAACCTCGAATTCCACCAAACCATTCTCAATATCGTCAAGAATCTCAAAGAGCGTTTTGCGAATAAGCTCTGCATCTTCCATTGAAATAATTCCGCAATGGCCCAGCATGCGCACATGCGCCGCGCTTCCCTGAATATCCTGCCTATACATCCTGCTGTCAAAATGGATGGAGGTATTAAAGTCATCCATTAACTGATCGGTATTCTTAGAAAATCTTCCGCCCCAAAGCTTCATATCAAATCTCCATTGGCTCAATCTCAGTCTTTAATATTGTTAAGCTTCTTCATGTTGGCTTGAACCTTTAAAGGCAGACCAAAGAGGTTGATGAAGCCCTCGGCATCCTTCTGATTGTAAACAGCATCCACACCAAAGGTACAAAGCTCCTCACTGAACAGGGAATAGGGGGATTCAACGCCTGCAGGGGTGATGTTGCCTTTGTAAAGCTTGAGCTTAACCTTGCCGGTGACATTCTTCTGCGTGGAGTCTACAAAAGCGGAAAGGGCTTCACGCAAAGGAGTAAACCACTGACCGAAATAAACTAGCTCAGCAAAGCGCTGGGAAACCAAAGACTTATAATGGGCCGTATCCCTGTCCAGGGTAATGTTTTCAAGCTCTTGATGAGCAGCATAAAGAATGGTGCCACCGGGAGTTTCATAAACGCCTCGGGATTTCATGCCCACCAAACGGTTCTCAACGATATCAATAATACCGATACCGTTTTCTCCACCAACCTTGTTGAGTAATTTCATAAGCTCTACGGGAGGCAGCTTTTCGCCGTTGATCTTAACAGGAATACCCTTCTCAAATTCTATCTCCACATATGTAGGATGGTCCGGAGCCTTTTCCGGTGTGACCGACAACTGAAGAAGTCTGTCATAAATCGGCTCATTAGCCGGGTTCTCAAGCTCAGAGCCCTCATGGCTCAAATGCCATATATTCTTATCGCGGCTATAATTATCCTTCTTGCTAACAGGGATGGGGATATTTCTTTCAGTGGCATAATCTATGGCATCCTCTCTGGAGCGAATATCCCAGATTCTCCATGGAGCAATGATTTTCAGGTGGGGAGCAAGGGCCTTGACGGTGAGCTCAAAGCGTACCTGGTCATTTCCTTTTCCGGTAGCACCATGGGCGATGGCTGTGGCACCTTCTTTTTCTGCAATTTCCACCAGACGCTTTGCGATAATGGGCCTTGCAAAGGATGTTCCCAGCAGGTATTTACCTTCATAAACTGCTCCTGCCTTCAGGGTAGGATAGATATAGTCGGTTATAAAGGCTTCGGTAAGATCCTCAATATAGATCTTGCTGGCGCCGGTTTTAATAGCTTTTTCATTAAGGGGTTCCAATTCTTCGCCCTGACCAACGTCGGCTGCCATGGCGATGACCTCTGCGTCATAATTTTCTTTCAGCCACGGAATAATGATTGACGTATCAAGACCACCTGAATAGGCGAGTACGATTTTTTCCTTGCTCATTTCAAAATCTCTCCATTCTGTGTTAAGATAAAGATATCAATTGTTTTAATAATTATACGTCAGAATGTATATTTATGCAATACTTTGTATACTATTTTAAATAACGATTTTGAGTACGAAAGAAAATGAGGAAAAATATGATCATAATTGGTATTGACCCGGGTTTTGCCATTACAGGCTATGGCGTGCTTGAATATTCCGGAAATAAGTTCCGCCTCATGGATGTGGGTGTTATAACCACCGAAGCAGGCCTTGAATTATCGGATAGGCTGCTGGTTCTAAATAACGGTCTTGACGCTCTTATTGCCAGATACAGGCCAGATGCCATGGCCGTCGAGGAATTATTCTTTAACACCAATGTAAAGACAGCTATAAAAGTAGGGCATGGTCGTGGCGTGGCTTTACTTTCTGCAGCGAAAGCAGGGGTGAAGGTCTACGAATATACACCCTTGCAGGTCAAACAGTCTGTGGTAGGCTATGGCCGCGCTAAAAAAGAACAAGTTCAGCAGATGGTCAAGGTGCTTTTAAACCTTGAGAAAATCCCAAAGCCTGACGATGCGGCCGATGCCCTTGCAATAGCCATCTGCCACGCGCATAGCAGCGGCTCCATGAATCGTCTCAATATGCTGCGATAGAAGACTTCGCTGCAAAAGCGGTGAACAATGAGCGTGATAAACGCCAGCAGTCAATCAAGGAGTTTTATTGAGAACTGGGAGGAAGCAAATGATAACAGTATCATTTCATAATAAAGCAGAAGTTACAGATAAACTTCTGAAATTTGCAGTTATTGCTGCTAAATATAACGGCAAGTGGATATTCTGCCGGCACAAAGAGCGAGACACATGGGAGATCCCCGGCGGTCACCGCGAGCTGGACGAGGATATAGCGGATACGGCAAAACGTGAGCTGCATGAGGAAACAGGAGCGATTCAATTTAAACTTACACCTGTATCAATTTATGGCGTTACAAATGACGATCAGACTACATACGGAATGCTGTACTTGGCCGACGTGCAGATTCTCAGCCAACTGCCACCTGAAATGGAGATAGGAGAAATAACCTTCTCTGATGTTTTACCGGATAAGCTGACCTATCCGGTCATACAGCCGTACCTGTTTAAAAAAGTGCAAGAATTGATATACAACCGGAATATAGGAGAATTCGAGACATAAAAAATGCCGGTCCTCTGGAAACCGGCAATGGGATTTGGCTGCGGATTAAGGATTTGAACCCTAACAAACTGAGCCAGAGTCAGTCGTGCTACCGTTACACCAATCCGCAACGACGAAGATTATTATAATATGATTAGCAGACGATTTCAAGTCCTTTTTTAATTTTTTTTTAATTCTTAAGCTCATTCAGAACAATTCTGCTGTCAAAATTCCCGATTAGTAGCCATTCTACAGCCACAAAATACTATTCTTGCAAATCTATCGTATCATAAATAGTAATGTTGCCACCGAAACCATCTATTATACTTTTTGATTCATTATCCAGTGTTTTTCACTTTGCTCTGAACTCTGCGTGATAGTACCTATACGCTGGCTACGAAATGAAATGGAATACTTGAGGCAGGTATGATAGAATGAATTTGAATTTATAGAATAGTTTAGAACCAAAGGGTTATTGGAGGGAGATTATGAAATTAGACCACTTTGTGATAAATGTTGATGAAAAATATCAGACAGATAAAAGCATTATTAATGATATTAGAACTGCTGGCTTTCCTTATGAACCGAAGTGGGGGAAAGGTACGGGAGGGTTCAAGGTCTCTAATTTATGGATAGGAAATGAATATTTTGAATTTGTGCGTATTTTGAAATTAAATGGCGGAGGATGGATTCCCGAATGGACCAATAGATACAATCATGGACATCGAGGAATGATTTGCTTAATGTTAGATGTAGAGAATATAGATGAGATTTATTCGTTGCTAAAGAGTAGGAATGTACAGGTAACTCCTCCATGCTGGCTGGAGTTTAAATGGTTTTTTAACTTGTTTACAAGAAGAATGCCTTGGAGAAATTGCTATATACCATTTTTTGAAGGGGCTGAGTTTCAAATCGGATTCCAGCAAATGCAAGACGAAAAAGCGAGAGATTTTATGAGTCAGTATATGGTTCCTAATTCAAAAGACAATGGAATTAGTGGAATTAGCAATGTAATCATAAAGGGACAATTTACTAGCAATGATTTTAAGATGATTGCAGCTGTTTTTGGCGACAAAATATCCGATAATTTATTGAATGAAACATCTGTAAAAGTGAACTTATCTTCTGCACAATCGATAGAATTTGTGAAGGATAAACATTACCAGTTAGAGATTTATACAGATAAAGGCAAAGAAAAGTCTATTCAAATTGAAAATTTAAAAGTTTATTGCTAACTGTAATTTTATGTTGCAGGCACAAAAATAGGAGGCAATTGATTTGCCTCCTACATCATGCCTAGACCTTAAAAACCCAGTTAAAAGAATCTGGTCTCTTTGTATATTGAATGCCGGTCAGCTCATCGTATAACTTCTGAGAAATCTCACCGATATGTCCTTCACTTAATGTAATTTTCTTATCATTCCAGCAAAGCTCACCAATAGGAGAGATAACAGCGGCGGTACCAGTACCAAAGGCTTCCTTTAAAAGTCCTTTTTCACTTGCGTCATAAATCTCTTGAATGGAAACTCTTCTTTCCGAAACATTAAGACCCCAGGAACGTAAAAGCTCAATACATGATTTTCTTGTGATACCGGGCAGAATGCTGCCGTTGAGAGCAGGGGTTACAATCTCATCACCCAGAACAAAGAAAACGTTCATGGTTCCGACTTCCTCAACGTATTTTCTTTCGATACCATCCAACCAAAGAACCTGGGAATAACCCTTTTCTTTTGCTACCATCTGAGCCTTCAAGCTTGCGGCATAGTTGGCGCTTGCTTTAGCCTGGCCGATTCCGCCTGCTACAGCCCGGACATAATGAGATTCAACATAGATTTTTACCGGGTTGAGACCTTCTTTGTAATACGCCCCAACAGGTCCTGTGATGATGATAAATTGATAGGTATAAGACGGACGAACCCCAAGGTTCGGGTCTGTAGCAATAATAAATGGTCGAACATACAAAGATGTGTTTGGAGCCTCAGGTACCCAATCCCTATCAATGTCTACCAGCTTTTTCATGGCTTCTACTGCGAAACCCTCATCAATTCTTGGAATACAAAGCCCGTCACAGGACTTGTTAAGGCGTTCCATATTTTGATCCGGTCTGAATAGAACAACCTCACCATTACCAGTTTTGTAGGCTTTTAAGCCCTCGAAGATGCTCTGCCCATAATGGAAAACCATAATGGAAGGCTCATAAGCAATAGTACCATAGGGAACAATTCTGGCATCATGCCAGCCCTTTTCTTCGGAATAATCCATAATAAACATATGGTCCGAAAAGTATTTACCAAAGCCTAATTCATCAGAGGAAGGCTTGGTTTTAGGGCTTTTGGTTAATTCAACTCTAATTTCCATTTGAAACACTCTCCTTTGATAAAATAGTTTACACTACTAAGTCTTAAAAATCTATTGTTTTTCATTAAGTAAATGGAAATCACGGCAAACACTATGAAGTTAAACGGCATATGTTGAATTAGAAGCGAATGATGCGTTACAGGCGATGCAAAGTTTTATTATTTCGTAAAAAGAAGTATGGAGCGTGACAACCATGTATATTCATGTGGTTAAATCTGGCGAAAGCGTTTATTCAATCGCAAGACAATATGGCGTAAGCTGGCAAAAGATTGTTTCAGATAATGAACTTGAGAACCCAGGTCAGCTTGTGGTGGGGCAGACTCTTGTTATCCTGGAAGGAAGTCGGCAGCATGTGGTTCAGCCCGGTGAATCACTTTATATGATCGGACTTCAATATCAAGTGCCTGTCAGCGAAATTATAAGGGCCAATCCACAGATCACAAACCCTTCACAGCTTGCCGTAGGGCAAACGATAACTATTCCACCAAGAGGAATAAAATTTGGACCAATTCAAGTAAATGGTTATGCTTTTCCCAATATCAACCGAGAAACCTTGAGAAAAACCTTGCCGTACCTGACCTACCTGAGTATTTTCAGCTATCATGTAAAAACCGACGGAAGTCTGGACACGATTGATGATACCGAACTGATTCAAGCCGCTAGAGCAGCAAGCGTGGCTCCTTTGATGGTCATCACCAATATTGGAGAAGGCGGTGGCTTTGACAGCGATCTTGTCAGTACCATCCTCGGCAGCGAAGCTATTCAGGATACCCTTCTTAACAATGTTATACGCGTAATGCAGGAAAAAAATTACTATGGATTGGATATAGATTTTGAATATGTCTATCCTCGTGACAGAGAAAATTACAATAATTTCTTAAGAAAAACTGTTTCAAGATTACGTCCCCTTGGGTTCACCGTGACCACGGCACTGGCTCCTAAAACATCGGCAACCCAGCAGGGGAGACTTTATGAAGCCCACGACTATCCGGTTCATGGAGCATTGGTTGATCATGTGATTTTGATGACTTATGAATGGGGCTATACATATAGTCCTCCACAAGCAGTTGCTCCCATAAATGAGGTTCGGAAAGTTTTAAACTATGCTGTTACCGCTATTCCGAGAGAAAAGATATTCATGGGCATACCCAATTATGGATACAATTGGACTTTACCTTTCCAGCAAGGAACGGCTGCACGCACGGTTACAAACGTTGGAGCTGTAGAGCTTGCCTGGCGTGTTGGTGCCCACATCCAGTATGACCCCATAGCCCAAGCACCCTTTTTCAGGTACTATGATGAGAACGGAAAACAGCATGAGGTTTGGTTTGAAGATGCCAGGAGCATACTGGCTAAACTGACCCTGGCAAATGAATTCAGACTGGGGGGAATAAGCTACTGGACGATTAATCAATTCTTCCCGCAAAACTGGTTGGTACTAAAATCTGTTTATGATATTGTAAAAGTTTTGTAGTATGATGTTAAGTATAAAAAAACAGCAGTAACCACTGCTGTTTTTTTATACTTAGTTCGTTTTATATATCCAACATTTTGTAAACATTTGTTGAATACTGTAAATTAAAAGTATAGTATTATGTTATGCCATCAATAATACTCAATTTATCAAATACTGTTTTATAGCATTGTAAAAGGGTATATATGGATAAAAAGGAGCTTATCAGAGTAAACGCAATAAAAGTCATTGCAAGAGAAGGATTTCACCATGCAAAGGTTAAAACTATTGCAGAAGAAGCCGGAATAGCCGCTGGAACCGTGTACTTGTATTTTAAGTGCAAAGAAGAAATTCTGGACTATATTTTTTCTGTTGAACACAAAAAAAGAGCAGATTACGTGAATGATCTTTATCAACGTGACGAACCCATAGAAAAAGTAATCGACGGCTTTATAGATTTTAATTATAATTGCTTCACCCATGAACCCGATACCGCAAAAGTACTCTATCAGGAAGCGGTTACAGTCCAGTTGTTTAAGAAACAAAAAGCTCATGAATACATGGAAAAGGTTTATCAAGCCTTTTCAAAAATACTTATCCGGGAAAAGAAAAGAGGGGGTCTGAGAGAAGAAATCAATGATGATGTTCTATCCGCTTCAATCATGTATTTTTTAAGATTTTCTTCCTTCAATATTTTAAAACAAGGCCTAAATATAGATTTTGAAAATTGGAAAAAGCAATTAAGAAGCTTCGTTTTGTATGGCATTATGGGTGGATAATTTTATAATAAGATGAATGGCCGTTCATTCATTTAATATATCGAACTTGATTTCATGCAAATGATATGAGGTGTTAGTCTTGAAAAAGAAATTCTTGGGCTGCAATATGAGGATTTGCTCTGTTATCAAAGTTGTTTTCATAAGTATTCTGTTGTTTGCAAATTCATCAGAAAAAGTATGTTCGGCAAGCATCAACCCTAAGCATGTTCTGATTATTAATTCCTACCATCAGGGATTAGCCTGGACCAATCACCAGACAACCAGCATCATTGACATGTTAAAACAAAGAAATGACCTTACCATATCTGTAGAATACATGGATTGGAAAAACTATCCCGTTACTGAAAATATCAGCTATTTAAACGATTACTACACATTCAAATATAAGAACAAACCCGTTGATTTACTGATTACTACAGATGACAGTGCTTTGGAATATGCTTTAAAAAACAGGGACAATTTGTTTTCAGGTGCACCCGTTGTATTTTGCGGGGTCAATCAGGAGGGCATTGCGCAAATCACAGAGGGATATCATAATTTTACCGGTGTCATGGAAACCATTGATCCTACAAATACAGTAAGAATAGCGATAAATATCAATCCCGCACTTAAGAATATCTATCTTTTGTTCGACAATTCAGAAAGCGGATTATCCACAGGCAAACTGATAGCAGATAAGATTAAGTCCTTGGATATAGGCTTGAACACAATCCCACTTAATCAATTATCCTTTGAAGAGCTTACCGAAAGTGTCAAAAATATTAAAGAAGACGGCATTATTCTTCTTTCAACCTATTATAGCGATGTCAATGGTAAAATAATCGAGTTTGAGTCAGTATCCAGAGCAATCAGTGAAAACAGCAGCGTTCCCGTATATCATATGTATGATTTCGGACTTAATAACGGTGCCTTGGGAGGGGATATGCTAAGCGGAAAGCTGCAAGGAGAAAATGCCGCAAAGCTTGCTGTTCGCGTTCTTGATGGTGAAAGCGCCGATAGTATTCCGGTTCAGACCATGAGAACAAATCGAAGAGCCTTCGACTACCAACAGCTAAAAAAGTTTGATATACCAATGGATAAAATTCCTTCGGATTGTGAAGTCATAAATAAGCCGTTCTCTTTCTTTGAGACATACAAGACTCTTGTGTTAAGTGTTATAGCAGCCTTTTTCATTCTCATAGCCTTTGTGTGTATATTACTATTCTATCTTTTAAAAATCAGAAAAATGAAAAAGCAGCTTATAGACAAGAACGAGGAATTATCACAGACCTATGAAGAACTGGCAGCATCCGATGAGGAGCTTAAACAGCAATTTGATGAAATTATGATCAACCATAAAAAGATAAGGGAAAGTGAAGAAAGGGTCTCCTTCCTTGCATACCATGATGCATTAACAAGGCTACCAAATAAATTATCCCTATATGAAAATGCATGCAGAGACATCATATCGGCCAAAAGTAAAGTAGCTCTCCTATTTGTTGATATAGATAATTTTAAGTACATCAATGATACCTTGGGACATGCATTTGGCGACCAGCTCATCCTTAAGGTAAGTGAAAGACTCACTTCACTTTTAAAAGAGGGTTGCACTGTATACAGGCTCAGCGGCGATGAGTTTATTATCATCATTCGAAATATTTATGATAATTTATCCGCCGAGATTTTTGCCTCCCATGTTCTTGCAGGATTTAAAGAAGATTTTTATGTTAAAGACAGTGTGCTTCATATTAGTTTAAGCATTGGCGTTGTCATTTATCCTGAGCATGCACACAATATTGAAGAATTGCTCAAATATGCCGACATCGCCATGTATAAGGCCAAAGAAGCAGGTAAAAACAGATATGTAGTCTTTAATCAGTTAATGGTAGATGATCTTACCGAAAGGGTAAATATTGAAAAACATCTCCATACGGCGCTCATGAAGAATGAATTTGAAATTCATTACCAGCCTCAACTGGATCTTGAGCTTAATAAAATAACAGGATTTGAGGCACTACTGCGCTGGGAAAATTCAGAGCTTGGCTTTGTTTCTCCATTGAAATTTATTAAAGTGGCAGAAGATACGCATTTAATCATCCCTTTGGGGGCATGGGTTTTGAGAAACGCGTGTGCCTTTCTTAAAAAACTGCATCTATTGGGGTATTCCGATTTGTCTGTATCCGTTAACATCTCTATTTTGCAGCTTCTTCAGACCGATTTTATTGATATGGTTCTGGATACTCTTGAGTTTCTGGAGCTTGAGCCTCAATATCTTGAGCTGGAAATTACAGAATCCGTATTAATAGAATCTTTTGAAGCAATTGTTATTATATTGGAGGGATTGAGAGAAAAGGGAGTTAAGATAGCACTTGATGATTTTGGCAAGGGATACTCGTCACTAAGCTACCTAAGACAATTACCCATCTCAACCCTCAAAATTGACAAGTCATTTATTGATACCATTACAACTGAAAGCTCAAGTAAAAATATAGCAGGACAAATCATTAGAATCGGTAAAATTATGGGCATAACAGTAGTAGCAGAAGGAGTAGAACACCAGGATCAATTGGATTACTTAAAAGAGCTTGAGTGTAATAAAATACAGGGTTATTTATTCAGTAAACCTATATCTGAAGAGGATATTAAGAGGCTTTTAGAAACGATCGGTTAAACTTAAATTTGTAGAGGAATACCGGATGCAGGACTTTTTTCTGCACCCGGTATGTAAATCCTCTAAGTATAAATTCAAGGAGGGATTATTACTTCATTTTAGACTTATCCTTTTAACTGTTTTTCTATTTATTTTATTTTTTTGGCTTTCAAGCTCTTTTAAATTTTGTTATCATGCACTATTTTAAAGGATTTAAGACGAAAAGCCAAAGGATATTCTTGGCATACTTGCTTATCTTTACAGGACAACAAGCCTATCATTATCTTTCTGTTTTTGCCTGAATCTTCTGACCTTCATGAGGTTAGAACAGGTGTCATCACACCATTTCCTATTTCCGATCTTGCTTTCATCTATGAAAAACCATCTACATTCAGGATTCTGACATATTTTCAGATTGATTACAGTCTCTGAGGAGCAGAGCCTTGAGAAGGATACTGAAATTTCAGCCATAAACCAGCTCCAATTATTGATATTTGGAGTATCAAACAACCTATAGCCTCCTTTTTCAATTTGAAGCTCCCTGTAAAACCATATATCGGACATATAGCTATTGACAAGCTTTATATCTGAATCTTCAAGTTTTTTACCTTCAACAACCTTTATAAAGAGCCCGGTAAAGGCGCTTCTCATTTCAAAAAGTTTCTCCATCTCTTCTTTATTGGGAGCCGGCAATGAATTAATATGATATTTATCTGCAAGCTTTAATATCCATTCTGTATTTTTAAGAGGGTCCTCGAACGCTTGATGCGTGGAATACCAACTGCTGTTTACAATCTCAAGGCACAAAAAATCCATATCGTAACCTCCATTTTAAGTCTTGACAGTTACAAGGCTGAATATTAATATAATTATAGCCATGTAACTGCGTTTTGTCAAAATAGGGGTTACATAGAAGGAGATAATATGATAAGTAAGAAATTACATTCAGAAATCGAATCTGCAGGCTTTAGAATGAAAGCCTTTAAAGTGGAGCATTTGGAAGAAATAAGCGAGGGATTTATAAGCTTTGTTGAACAGGGGCTCTTGGACGAAGAATTTTACAAAAGCGACCTGACTCACTTTAATTATGATTACAAAAGCGCACTTAATGATGCACGATCGGTTATAATCATTGCTTCTCCTCAATGTAAGAGTCTTGTTGAATTTAACTATCAAGGTAAATCATTTACAGCAGTTATTCCTCCTACCTACATATATCCGCGCATCAATAGTCAAATTACAAACATATTGAATAATGTCCTAATGGAAGACGGATATCGTTTTTCTAGACTCGTTCTACCCTTGAAGCTTCTTGCAGTAAGAAGTGGGTTGGCTCAATACGGTAGAAATAATATTGCCTATGTAAGCGGTATGGGAAGCTTTTTGAGGCTTTCAGCATTTATTACAGACTATGCTTTCGAAGAAGATAATTGGGGTGAAATTAAGGCGTTGGACAGCTGCAAAACCTGCTCAGCTTGTGTTGACAAGTGTCCTACCGGTACCATTGACAGGGAACAGTTTCTTATTCATGCGCAAAACTGCATCACCAATTTCAACGAAAGAGAAGCGCCTATACCAGAATGGGTCAATCCCGAATGGCATGATTCCATTGTTGGATGCATGAAATGTCAAACTGTTTGTCCCCATAACATAAAGCTTATTCATTCGGTGGATGAACGGATTTCCTTTAATCAGCAGGAGACGGAGATGATACTGGACGACAGTTCCTTCAACAGCTTGCCTTTAGAAACACAGAGCCTAATATCTTCCATTGGTCTGGAGTTTTATTATCCTATACTTCCAAGAAACATACGCTTGGTTATGGACAAAGAGGCTGCTGGGGGAGAGAAGAAATGAATCATTTTATTGTGCTGGAAGTAAAGTTTGAATTTGATGGGGTTGAAAATACGATCTATCCGGTTTTGCTGTGTGATGAAAATGAGGTGATATTGGTTGATTGCGGTTATCCCGGCTTTTTGAAGCTCATAAAGGATATTACAGAATCAAAGGGTATTGATATGAACAGGCTGACCAAAATCATCATAACCCATCATGATTACGATCATATGGGTTCATTGGCCGCATTTAAAAGAGAATATCCAGATATCATAATTCTTTCATCCTTTAATGATGAACCATATGTTAGCGGAAAAGAAAAATCTTTAAGACTTCAACAAGCCGAAAAGCTGTATAACCATCTTCCTGAAAATGAAAAAGAAGGCGCAAGGGGTTTTCATCAAATGTTGGAATCCATAGAGCCTTCAAATGTTGATATTGGTTTACATGATGGGGACTCATTTCCGTGGTGTGGGGGAGTTGAAATCATTGCTACACCGGGTCATATGCCGGGACATATTTCAATTTATCTGAAAGACTTTAAAACATTGATTTCCGGAGATGCCCTGGTTATAGAAAACGGTGATTTAGTCATTGCGAACCCCAGGTATACCCTAGATATTGTTGAGGCAAAAAAGTCTATCAAAAAGCTTTTGAGCAGGGAAATTGACAAAGTCATATGCTATCATGGAGGAGTATACGCTCAAAATAATATCAAAGAATCCCTGCAAAAGCTAAGTTCAACTTAAATCTAGACTTATATTAACTAGTCGAAATAAAATTTACTCTATCATATTGACTTCCAGTTGCGATTTGAAAATTGTTTTATTTTCTTGCTCATTAACACCTTCTATATAGACTAAATTTGAATCTAGGGAGGATATATCCTTATAGAGTGTCAGGGTATCCCCGGGTAAGGCTTCATTAAGGTAGCTGACTTCAATTGATTTAACGCTGTATTTTTGATGACTTTCTATTGAAAAGCAGTCCATGATGTAGTCAATATATTTTGTATTGTTCAGGTGCAGATTCAAATCAATATCGCTGTAGCCGACTACTTTTGTATAGGCTGTTTGTAAAGCTCCAGAAGCTTTTATCTTGCCCAATTTACACTCTATAGCTCTCTCATTTCTAATAGGGGGGTACTCTACAGGAATCAAATCGCTCTTTTTTATTTGCCTATCTTTAATATTAACCATAAGCCATGTGGAAACAGCCCTGATTATAATATTTCCATCAATATCCCTGACGAAAAAGTCCCTTAAAAACTCTAATTTCTTGGGTTCCTGGGGCCAGGTTTCAATTGTAATTTCTTCATTCCATAATGGATTCCTGATGATATCTACTCTCATGCGCATGAGAACCCAGGTTACACCGTATTTCTGAATCAATGTATCAAAACCTAATCCTAAATTTTCTGCATGTTCGCTGGCAATCTCCTGAAAATAGCCGAATAAAGTGCTTAATCTAAGCTTTTTTGTAAAATCAACATCACTGATTTCTATATGGTATGCTTTTTTGTATACTGACTGAGGTTGCATTTCATACTCCAAATCTAAAGTTTTTAAGTTAATTATAATCGAAAAAGCTTTATTATTCTAGCTTTTTCCTATCTCCCCATTATGTCGCGGCATCGGTTTAGTTCTCCATAGCCTTTTTGAATAAGTCCTTTGTTTCAATAAAAGACTTGATTGAAGGTCTATGTCCAACTCGCTCATACAATCTAAATTTTACATTTGCTTCGACACTGCTGTATATTTCCTCCGCTATATTCCAACGCTCTACCGGAGTACTGCCAAACAAATTACGAATCACCTCTTGGTCTACTTCTTCATAACTCTCGTCATAAGGTACCGAATCATTGGTATCTTCATCACCAAGGAAAAAAAGTTGAGGAATTTTCTTATATTCCTCTAAATTTATACTTACTCCTGTTAGTTGATTTAAATCATTTATTCCTATCGGATAACGCAAATTCTCTCCTTCCCATGTATTACAAGGAGCAATCGGCCAACCGCCTGGAGAGCCAATTGATGTAGCCAGGATTCTATCCGGATGTATAATTGAAAATCTGTTAACAAACATGGCACTGGCTGAAAATCCCCACATTAAAACCTTACTGTCAATATTCCAATTCTCTTTTTTATATGTTTCTCTTACATCATCTATCATTGCTAATAATTGCAAATCCAACCTTTTTAATTCTATAATATCGGTAGTTAATACATCTCTGTCTAATGCATGAGTGTAAATAAGATAATGATCCATCGGTCTTGGAAACACTGGGACAAGAATAATTGTGTTCAAATCTCCAAATACTGTTTTCCCAAAAATCGCAGTAAATTTGGATATAATATCATCTTTAGTGATATTATCAGTGACACTCAAGGAGTTATTCGGCAAAACCAAGATATGGACCTCTTGCCCTGACAATGCTTTTTGCTTTACCTCTGGATTAATATATGTATAATAGGGCCATTTAAATTTTGATTCCGAATTCGGATAGATCTTTTTTAACTGAAGTGAAGAATATAGAACATAAATACATATGACAACCACTGTAGCTAATAAAATGAATAATATAGTTTTTATTATGAACCATATTTTATTTTTCATAAAAAGCTGTCTCCTTGTCATAATCAAAGTTAATAATTCGTAGTTTGGTACATTATCCGGTTATTAATAAATTGCATAATTACAAAATTGTGTATCTTGATTTACTATTCTAATGGTACATTCTGTAAATCAGCAAGTCAAGTAATCGAATTAAGCATAAGCCCTAATTCACAATACTAACCTTCATCATTAAAATATTCGTATGATTATAGTGATTATCACTGCTGTTAAATTATGTATGTGAGTCATTATTTTTAGGTATAGAAATGTTCCTGTTGTTCTTAAGAGAACCAATTGATAATTCCGGATGTTTAATTTTTTTATTCCAAAATCCAAGTTGAACAGAACATAAAGGGAACCTTTGAGTTCCGATTTTTAATACTGTGTAGACACCGCACTCGATAAGTCCAAGTTTTCTTTGATTTATTCTTGATGGTATATTACCCTCGCCGGTATCAGTATAAATTTCGATTCTATCGTTTATTTTCAAGATCATTTGGACGGCAAACATTGTCAGGTTATTTTGCAGTCCATGGCCCCGATACTCATCTTTTACTGACGCATAGTGAAGCCAGGCTGAATTTTTAGGTGTTCTAGGAATATGACTTAATCTTTTTCCATATAAAGCAATAAAGCTTCGCGCGGCAACCTTTTGATTTTCTTTATCAAAAATAACAATTCCTAGGTGGCCTTTTTTAACCAGCTTTATTAAAGATTTTCTATCTTTTCTTAACCATTCATCATTGTCTATATCTTCTAAAGAAAGAGGCCTTATTACATAATTGGGATTGTCAATTGCTGTAATCGTAATGTTTGAAGGTATTTGATAGACTAATTGTCTTATAAAATGAATGACCGCCATGTTAATTAACCTCAATAAATCAATATTACCCGCCTTAACCTTGATTCAAGGTAAGGTTGTCCTGCTATTATCATATTCCGAAAGCTATTTTTTGATAGTATTTGTTATTAGTCATTTGTATCTTTTCTTTTCCATTATATATACTATCGTGTTTTATGTTGACATGTAGACTATTTTTCTTATGGATTGAGTGCTCAGGAGGAAAAATATCCTTAGCATCTTTATATTTCAATAAATAAACCTCTTCCGATACTAAGAAATAGGTGTTATCTCTCAAGAATCATATCTGTCCAGAATTCAAAAGGAGTATCATAAATGGGACTTGGCGAAAGTCGAAAAACAAAGATGGTTAAATTACTTGGGAATTATTTGTTAAAATGATATAATCAGAAAGTAATTATCGTTTTTAGGTGGTAGCTTTAATGGAAATAAAAATTTTTATTGATTTCTTAAACAAGCTTGATGAAAGCAACATATTTTATCACATCAGCAAAATTAGAAATGAAAGCATTATGGTTGTGGTTGCAGTTCCTGGTCAAAGATGGGAAGTAGAGTTTATGGAGGATGGCACCATAGAAATAGAGAAATTTAATAGTGATGGAACAATATATGATAATAATGAATTAGATGTTCTATTCAGAGACTATGCAGATTAAGTCTCTTTTTGGCAAGTAATAATGAAAGTATCTTGGAGGACTATTTGTGGGTAAAAGCTTTTTTGAGATGGATAAAACAAATGTAATGGTTGAGTTTAATATAATTGGAGATACCTTTAATCCTGATATTGTAACACAGAAATTGATAATTAATCCTACAGAAATTTGGATAAAGGGAGAACAAATCAAGGATAAGGACTTGTACAGGAAGCATACTCTATGGTCTAAAGCTACTAAATATGAGGAGTCACTTGACATTAATGATCAGTTAAAGACAATTTTTAAGTATCCTGACTCCTAAAACTTCTGATTTAATAGAATTAAGAAGTACTCTGGGAGTTGAATATAGATTTTGTGTTGTCATTAACATTGAGAATAATGACAAACCTGCAATGTATTTAAATACTGATACAATTAGGTTTCTTTATGAAATAACAGCAGAAATTGAATTTGATTTGTACATTTATTCATAATGAAATCAAATCATAGAGCAGTAGGTTAATTGTTTGTAAATGTAAGGAGGGAAGTGTTTGAAAATACCAGATGAAATTTCACTTATATCTTTGTTTGAATGTGAGCCAGTATTATTAGATGATGTAGTACCATTTTATTATAATGAGGCAATATACAGGTTTTCAAATATTTATAAAGAAGATTTTTGCTTTAGTATTAGCCCCTCATATCATGAAATGAAAGTTTCTGTTACCTTATCAGGTAGTAATGAACTAATTTCTGTTTTGGATATTAACAATATTGAAGCAATAGAGATACTCTCTGATAAAAAGGATGAGTCAAAAATCATGATAACAAGCCCAAATAGTATTATCAAAATAAACTTTAAACCTAAGTATAAGGTTTTTATTAATCAATTTTATGAGTAAGGAGACTTTATGGAAGGTAAAAAGACTGTTCTAATTAGAGTAGCTTATTTAGTAGAGTTACCTGAAGATGAGATCAATACTGATAATGGTATACTTGATAAAATAACCGATGAAATAAATGAAGACAAAAGCCTGTTGATAGATAATAAAGATATAGCTTTGGATTGGAACTGCACATCCTCCTTAATGTTGGACACAGGTCACTTTAACTGTGGCAAATGTTCAAAATGTGGGCATTGGACAACTGATAGGGATAAGCCAGATGCTGTTGAGGGTCTTTGCAATGGTGCTACACTTGATGGTCAGTTGTTATGTGATGAATGCCTACCCTCTGACCATAGGTGGGCTTTCTGATATTATGGCTTACAGTTTATAATGTAATGTCAAATTCTAATTAATATGGCATATCTCAACCACTCAGGTTATCATACAGGATATAGATTTACTGTTACCTTTGATTAGTTTAAGAGTTTCACATAAGAGCTGAGATCTGATTTTAAAAATAATTGCTACTCAGGATGATAGTAATGATTACCTTTATACATTAAACAGATGAAACTGATTATAGTAAGGTCTGGCTAAGAGGATGAATGGTGTGGTTATCTTGTGACTACCAGCTTTTACTTGTTGATTAAGGTAATAGCTTGTTTTGCCTAAACTGTTATTTCTCAAATTTTCAAGTTGAATATATACTCACTTTCTTTCAAACAATAGTTTGGTGGTAAAATATAAAATTATGAAAGGAAGGTGATGCCCACATGTCTACTAATAAACAAGCCAATAGACTAATCCATGAGAAATCCCCATACCTGTTACAGCATGCTTATAACCCTGTAAACTGGTTTCCTTGGAATGATGAAGCTTTTCAAAAAGCTAAGTCAGAAGATACACCTATCTTCCTGTCTATTGGCTATAGCTGACTTGTATTTAAAGTACTTGTCACTGGTGCCATGTCATGGAACGTGAAAGCTTCGAGGATAATGACGTAGCAAGTCTACTCAATCAGTCCTTTGTGGCAATAAAGGTAGATCGGGAGGAGAGGCCCGATATCGACCACATCTATATGGATGTGTGTCAAGCCCTGACTGGTCAGGGCGGATGGCCGCTGACCATCATCATGACTTCTGATCAAAAGCCATTCTTCGCCGGAACCTATTTCCCCAAAAATGACCGCATGGGGATGCAAGGGCTCATTACCATACTCGAAGCCGTCCGGGATGCATGGAAAACAAAACGGGATGCCCTCATAGATTCCAGTCAACAGATTATGAATCATATATCCAAAAAGAGTGTTTCAAGCGAGAAGGAGATACCTGATAACATTTTTGATACAGCTTTTTCCTATTACAAGCAGCATTTTGACCCATTTTACGGCGGATTTGGCCAGGCGCCTAAATTTCCAACGCCACACAATCTCATGTTTCTTTTACGTTATTGGAAAATGACAAAAGAGCAGTTTGCTTTGGAGATGGCAGAGAAAGCTCTGGATTCCATGTATAAAGGCGGCATTTACGATCATATTGGCTTTGGCTTTTGCAGGTATTCCACCGACAGAAAATGGCTGGTTCCGCATTTCGAAAAGATGCTGTATGATAACGCCCTTTTATCCATTACCTATCTTGAGGCCTACCAGGCTACACAGAAAGAAAAATACGGATTGATTGCCCACGATATTTTAACTTATATCCTGAGGGACATGACGTCACCCGAGGGTGGCTTCTATTGTGCTGAGGATGCTGATTCTGAAGGAGTGGAGGGAAAATTCTATCTTTGGACTTTAGATGAAGTTAAGGAGATCTTGGGTGATGAGGAGGGGAGAACTCTGGCTCTTTATTACGATATTACCAACAAAGGTAATTTCGAAGGCAAGAGCATCCCGAATCTTATCAACAACAACCTGCCTTACGAAAATATCAATGAGGTGAAAGCTTCACGAGATAAGCTCTTTAAGCACCGGGAGAACCGTATACATCCCTATAAGGACGATAAGATATTAACCTCCTGGAATGGGCTTATGATAGCAGCAATGGCCATAGCAGGACGCTTGCTTAAATCGGAGCGCTTCACAAATGCAGCTAAGAAGGCGGCAGCTTTTATTAATGAAAAGCTCGTACGTGAGGACGGAAGGCTGCTTGCCCGCTATAGGGATGGGGAATCCAATTTCCCTGCTTATGCTGAGGACTATGCTTTTTTAACCCTGGGACTTATTGAGCTTTACGAAACAACCTATGATACTGATTACCTTAAAAGAGCATTAGAGCTTTCGGATGATCTTCTAAAAATATTCTGGGACGATAATGATGGCGGACTTTTTGTTTATGGCAAGGATAGCGAAGCGCTAATTACCCACCCTAAAGAAATCTATGACGGGGCCACACCATCCGGCAATTCGGTAACCGCACTTAATTTTATGAGACTGAGCAGACTGACGGGTCGCCAGGATCTTGAAGAAAAAGCCGATCTGATCCTGAAAGCATTTTCGGACCAAATTAGCAGTTATCCTCTGGGCTATTCCTATGCGTTAATGGCCTTGATGTTTGGAAAAGCCAGGTCTCAGGAAGTTGTTATTGTGTCGGATAGCTTGGATGAAGCAAAACCTTTTATTAACAAGCTTTATGACAATTTCAGACCTTTTACAAGCTCTCTTGTTTATCGGCCAGATGATAATAAGCTTGAGGACGTGGCTCCTTTTATAGGATCTTATACGACCATTAGCGGGAAGACCTCTGCCTACATTTGCGAAGACTTTGCCTGCCAGGCGCCGGTCAATGATGAAGAAGCTTTTGGTCGTATGCTGCAGTAGATAATCCGCTGCCAGAAAAAAAGGGATTTGCATCGCTGCAAATCCCTCAAACCTTACATGAACATTATGCTTATGTATTGGGTGCTTGCTGAGATTTACCGAAGAGCTCGGCAAACTTCTTACTCATGCCCTGCAGCTTGCCATAAAGATCATAGCTGGGCTGTGCACCATAAGCTACCTTGAGATAACTGGTCATCATGTAAATCATGATGATGGAGTCCAGAACCGACCATTTTAAAATAAGCACAAAAACATAAGTTAAGACCAATGCAATTGGCGTTGCAAGGCCGGTGTCGGAAATACTGTCAATGCCGTCGAAGATTCCTGCAAACATGCCATTAAAAATTAGGAAGGCAATAAGGAAGAAAATGAGCAGGAAGACGAGGATTTTAACACCGGTCTTTAATATTGTCTTCCAGTTCTGTGCGTAAAGGACCACACCATCAGCCGCACTCTTCCATACATTCTGTCCCTCATTCAAGAAGATAAAGGCCATAATGCATTCATCAACATAATTCAGAATGATGTCAACAAATAAATTGATAATATTCATGAGACCCTTTACACCGGGTATAAAGCCTAAGAAGTCACCGATACCGCCAAAGACACGTTGAATTTGCTTTACTGTTCCGCTGACAAGCCTATCCAAAGCGAAAAGTACATTGGATGCCACAAAAAACTTCTTTACCTTAGCCACACCATAGTTGTACATATTGAAGCCATCAGGAACTCCGCCTTTAACAGCTAAATCCGCAATAACTGCTACATGGGCGGCCTTAATCATGTAAGCAATGTAATCCCTCGCCAGCCTGTAGACATACCATCCGCCTCCACCAAAAATAGCAAATGTCATGAAAGCGAAGAATCCTTCGGGTTTGATTGCACCGATGATGAAAACTACGATAGCCGTATAAAGACAGATGCCAAGGAAGAAGATAAAGTACGCCAGAAGGCGTATGAGCATAAACGGAATTGTCTTTGCAATGATTGCAGACGGTTTCATTACAGGACCTCCTTTTAATATATTATTTGGAAACAATATATCATATTTTGGCAATAGAAACAATAAGATGAAATGCTATTTCCTCGACTATAAGAAGGCTTAAAACCACCGTTGCGTAATAAAACTTTGTAGTGTAAGCTAAAGAAAAAGATCAATGACGTTAGGGATGATCAAAATTTTGATTGCTCCTGAGGAGGAGAGGAATGGGTAAACTTTTAAAGCCTGATGCCTATGTTAATTCGATTTTTTCCATTACCCCGGAACGACTTAAAAGAAATGGTATATATGGCCTTATAATTGATATAGATAATACACTTGTTGCAACCTATACAAAGGATGCTGATGAAAAAGTCATTGCTTATATTAAAAATCTCAATGAAAAAGGAATTAAAACCGTTATTGTCTCCAATGCGCGAAAGGAGCGTGTTGAGCTGTTCTGCAAGCCTTTAGGTATTGAATTCGTCTATAAGGCATTAAAGCCCTTCGGACGAGGCTTTAATTTGGCTATAGAAAAAATGAAGCTTCCGAAGGAGCAGATTGCGATTATTGGAGATCAACTTTTTACCGATGTCTTGGGAGGAAATTTATTTGGTATCCACGCAATTCTTATAAAGCCCATTGACAGGAACGAGCCATTATTAATTAAGGTAAAACGCATTTTCGAAAAACCTTTTGTTTCTGAAAAACAATTTACAGATAAGTATTAGAAAATCAGTGTGTTTTTTTACATGATATGCTAAAATTTAAGAAGAAAGAAGATTGGAGGGCTATTTATGCATCTGATGAAAAATTACATGGAAGAAATTGTATGGAGCTCCTTGGATGAAATCCTGAAGGATATCAATATGTGCAGATGTGACCGCTGCAAACTCGATATTGCAGCTAAAGCACTTAACGATCTTCCTCCGCAATACATAGTCACTCCAAAGGGTGAAATCTATTCAAAAATTAATAATCTTAAGGCACAGTTTGAAGTGGATGTCATTTCGGCTATTACCAAAGCAGCCATTATTGTAAAAAGAAATCCCAACCATGAGCAGACATAAGAGCATCATAAACAATACCTTGCCAAGTAATTATACCCATGCTATAATATTACGGGTATTTTAATACACACGCCGTCGGATTTGTAAGGCTGTGCTTAACAAAGTTTGTTGAGTACTTTACAAAGAAGAAGACGACGGAGGAAAAAACAAGGAGGATTTTTTTATGTCAGTCATTTCTATGAAACAACTGCTTGAAGCAGGTGTGCACTTTGGTCACCAGACCAGAAGATGGAACCCCAAGATGGCGGAATACATCTTCACAGAAAGAAACGGAATTTATATCATCGACCTTCAAAAAACCGTTAAGAAAATTGATGAAGCTTATTTCTTCATCAGAGACCTGGTAATGGAAGGCGGAAACATTCTTTTCGTCGGTACCAAGAAACAAGCTCAGGACGCTATTAAAGAAGAAGCAGACCGTTGCGGACAGTACTTTGTTAACAACAGATGGCTTGGTGGTATGCTTACCAATTTTAAAACCATCCGTAAAGGCATTGACCGCCTGCAAGAGCTTAAAAAGATGGAGGCCGACGGCACATTTGAGGTTCTGCCCAAGAAAGAGGTTATTAAGCTTAATCTTGAAATGGAAAAGCTTGAGAAGAACCTTGGCGGTATCACTGAAATGAAGAAGCTTCCGGTTGCAATGTTCATTGTTGACCCCAAGAAGGAAAGAAATGCTATTTTGGAAGCCAGAAAACTTGGTATTCCTATTGTAGCCATTGTCGATACTAACTGTGATCCTGATGAAGTGGATTATGTTATTCCCGGTAATGATGATGCCATTAGAGCAGTTAAGCTCATTAGCGGAAAAATCGCAGACGCCATCATCGAAGCCAAGCAAGGCGAAATGGGTTCTACAGCCGTATCTACCACAACTGACGAGGAATCTGAAAGTGAAGAAATGGTAGAAAAGGTTGAGGAAAATGTTGACTCAGAAAACGCATAAAGATAAGCGAAATTAGGAGGATGGTTAGTTTATGGAAATTACCGCCAGTATGGTTAAAGATTTGCGCGAGCGTACCGGAGCCGGTATGATGGATTGCAAAAAGGCTCTTTTAGAAACTAAAGGTGATATGGATCAGGCAATTGAATATCTCCGTGAGAATGGTCTTGCAAAGGCCGCTAAAAAGGCCGGAAGACTTGCTTCCGAAGGAATTGTTGAGGCTTATATTCACGGTGGCGGACGTATAGGCGTTCTTGTTGAAGTTAATATTGAAACTGATTTTGCGGCTAAGAACGAAGAATTCCATTCATTTGTAAAAGATATCGCCATGCAGATTGCAGCTATGAGTCCTCTTTATGTAAAGAGGGAGGATGTCCCTGGTGATTTCATTGAAAAGGAAAAGGAAATTCTTAAGGCTCAGGCCATAAATGAAGGAAAGCCGGTACAGATCGCTGAGAAGATGGTCAATGGTAGAATTGAAAAATACTACGCTGAAATTTGTCTCCTCGAACAGCCCTACATTAAAGATAGCGAGAAGACTGTTGAGCAGGTTTTGAAAGAGAAAATCGCTACCATTGGTGAAAATATCAACATCAGAAGATTTGTCCGTTTTGAAAAAGGCGAAGGCTTGGAAAAGAAAGAAGAGAATTTCGCTGATGAAGTAATGAAGCAAATTAAGTAAGTCTTTTAGCGGGTATATTGATCACAAATCATTATACCCCTTTTTTTAGCGGGTCGAACCATGAGGTGCGTTCCGTAAGAGCGCACCTCTATTGATGCCGTCTGACAAACAAACATAAATTTCTGGAGGCATTATGGGTTTAAAGTATAAGCGGATTATGTTAAAAATTAGCGGTGAAGCATTATCCGGTGAAAAGGGGTTTGGTATTGACCAGGCTATTATTTCTGAAATCAGTGAAAAAATAAATTCAGCCTGGAAGATGGGTGTGGAAATTGGTATAGTGGTAGGCGGAGGAAACTTCTGGCGTGGGCGCAGCAGCACCGGCATGGACAGAACAACCGCTGATCATATGGGTATGATGGCAACTGTGATGAACTCATTGGCCCTGCAGGATGCGTTGGAAAACAGAGGTGTTCCAACCAGGGTCCAAACAGCCATCGATATGCCAAGAATTGCAGAATCCTACATTCGCAGAAGAGCTGTCAGGCACTTGGAAAAGCAGCGTGTTGTGATTTTTGCCTGCGGTACGGGTAATCCTTATTTCTCAACCGATACGGCAGCCGTTTTAAGAGCTGCTGAAATTGAAGCAGAGGTTATTCTTCTGGCTAAGAATGTAGATGCCGTATACGACAGTGATCCAAAAATTAATATTGATGCTGTCCGTTATGATAAAATAAGTTATATGGAAGTGCTTCAGCGTCAACTTGGTGTTATGGACTCAACTGCAACATCACTTTGTATGGACAATAATATTCCCTTACTGGTTTTCAGTATTAAGCAGCCTGAAAACATCCTCAAGGTTTTAAATGGCGAGAATGTTGGTACATTTGTTGCGAGGGAGGTTTAAAATATGAGTATGAATTATAGTGAATTCAAGAACAAGATGGACAAAACCCTTAATGTATTGAGGGACGAACTTGGTTCTATACGTGCAGGAAGAGCAAATCCACGTCTTTTGGATAAGCTGACTATCGACTACTATGGTAGTCCGACCAGTATCAATCAGCTTGCCAATATTAATGTTCCTGAAGCAAGGCAGATTGTTATTCAGCCTTGGGATGTCAAGACACTAAACCTTATCGTAAAGGCTATTCAGACATCGGATTTAGGCCTTAATCCAAACAATGACGGTAAAGTTATTCGTCTTCTTTTCCCACCTTTGACAGAGGAAAGAAGAGTGGAGCTCACCAAGGAAGTTAAAAAATTAGGTGAGCGCGACAAGGTAGCTATCCGTCAGATTCGTCGTGATGCGATAGAGCATTTTAAGAAGATTGAGAAATCCAAGGAAATAACCGAAGATGATCTCAAGACTGCAGAAAAGGATATTCAGAAGTTTACAGATGAATATACCGACAAGGTTGATAAGATTGTCGAAAGTAAGATTGCAGAGATCATGGAAGTATAAGTCTAAGCTCATTTTTTGACAATTGTGACGTATTTCAAAGGACTAAGCCTAATGCTCTTATGCTTAGTCTTTTTTTATACGATATGTCAACCTATTGTTGTGATGTCAATACATTGTGATGGAGTGATACTTTTGTGCGGTAGATTTTATGTTCCAGAAAAAGATCTTGATGATTTTGCCGGATTGGTTAATAAAGTCGAGAAGGAATTATTAAAGAAGGCAGGGGAGATTTGTCCTGGTGATTATGCCCCTGTCATAACGCCGACGCCTAAAACCACCTCAGATACTATAAATGAGCAGAGGACGGGAGAAACCATCCATGCTATAAAATGGGGATTTCCAACCCAAAACGGACGACCTATTTTTAATGCCCGAAGTGAAACGGTTCATGAAAAGCCGCTATTTAAGCTGCCTTTTGCTACGCGTCGCTGTCTTATCCCGGCAAGAGGCTTCTTTGAATGGAAGGATGCAGAAAACAGCAAGAGGCGGATCAAACACTATATAACCTTGCAGAATGGAAGCTTAATGTATCTTGCGGGAATTTACTGGTTTTTCAAGGATAAAAACGGTGTAAGCATTCCTTACTTTACTATTCTTACAACAGAGGCAAATGCGGATATCCAGAAGCTTCATAATCGGATGCCTATCCTTATCGATAAAGAGAATACTACAGACTGGCTATATTCAAACAATTACCTCGATAGGCTCAAAGAACTTATGGAGCCTTCACAACAGGGTGTGCTCAGCATAACGGCATGCGAGTAATGCAAATCCTGGAAGTAAGGCTTCTTTCAGCTTAGTTTTTGATGATATGACATCAATGGGGGTTATAATGGCTACCTTATTTCTGATAATCATTTATATGGCTTTTATCAGCCTTGGATTACCTGATTCATTATTAGGAGTGGCATGGCCGCTTATGCGGCTTGAATTTGGTAAAGAGCTGGAAGTTGCCGGTCTTGTTTCAGTGGTATTATCAGGGGGAACAATCCTGTCAAGCCTTGCCAGCGGTTTTGTGCTTAAACGGTTTGGAACCGGAAAGGTCACTTTTGTCAGTTGCTTAATGACAGCTGGTGCGCTTTTAGGGTTTTCATTAGCACCATCCTTCATATGGATTATAATATCAGCCATACCTCTTAGTTTAGGTGCCGGATCCATTGATGCAGGTTTAAATAACTATGTAGCCACCCATTATAAAGCACATCATATGAGCTGGCTGCATTGTTTTTGGGGTATCGGAGCTACGCTGGGCCCCATTATTATGTCTTATTTTATAAAGACTCAAAACACCTGGAGAAGTGGCTATCAAAGCATTTTCGCTATCCAAATTGTTCTGGCGTTTCTTCTCTTTGTTACCTTGCCTCTCTGGAATCGTTCACCCGACAGGATGAACATGAATGCTGAGAAAAATAATGAGGGAGAAGAACATGATGCCGCAGTAGAACAAAAAACAGGTGATAAGGTCAAACCTTTCCATATCCGCGGTGTTAAGCTTGCATTTCTCTCATTTTTGTTCTATTGTGGCGCAGAAGCTACTATGGGCTTGTGGGGCAGCAGCTTTCTAATTAATACGAAAGGGCTACCCGCAGCGATGGCAGCACAATGGGTTTCCGTTTATTATGCAGGGATCACAGTCGGCAGGTTCGTTACCGGCTTTATAACTATGAAGGTCGGTAATCCCATGCTCATACGGATGGGACAATTAATAGCCTTTGTTGGAGCCGTGTTTATCATGTTGCCTTTGCCCGCTGTTTTTACTTTAGTGGGTTTTATTCTGATTGGATTGGGGTGTGCGCCCATATTCCCCTGCATGCTGCATGAGACACCTGTTCGCTTTGGAAAAGAAGATTCTCAGACGATTATCGGCTTTCAGATGGCGTCTGCCTATATAGGCAGCACCTTTTTACCACCGCTGTTGGGATGGATAGCATCTCGTATAACAATAAAGATATTTCCTTATTTTGTCGGAGCATACATCATTGCAATGCTCTTATGTTCTGAAAAAATCAGTCTATTAATGAGATCCAAGAACAAGATCAAGTTTGAGTAAAAAATTACAAAGAATAATAATATATTTACAGAAGCAATTAAAAAGAGCATTTATAATGATATCATAGTCCTTTATCGGAAAGAAGGGTGTCATTATGAATGCACTAGAAAGAGTAACGCTTGCTTTGAATCATCAGGAGGCAGACCATGTCCCGGTTTATCCTATTTTAAGCGGCGTAACCCGAAACCTGGTAGGAGTCTCATATGAAAAATGGGCTACAGATGCCGACACGTGTGCCCAGTCACTTCTAGAAGCAGCAGAGCGCTTTAACCTTGATTGCATCGTTACATTGATTGATTTATCTATCGAGTGTGACGCATGGGGACCAAAGCTCGTTTTTCCTGAGAGTCAAGCCGTTCATCCGGATTTTAAGAATCCTCTTATTAAAGACATCAATGAATATGAAAAGATCAAAAAGGTAGATTACAGGCAATCCAAGCGTATGATGATGCACCTTGACGTATGCAGAAAGCTTGTTGAAAAGAAAGGCCATGAGCTACCCATTGTCGCTTTTGTTTTTGGACCTCTCGGTGTTCTGTCCATGCTTCGAAATCAACAGGATATGTATTTGGATATTTATGATGACAGGGATGCCGTAAAAAATGCAGCCGTAGAAATAAACGAAACCCTTAAGGAGTACTGCAACGCCATTATAGATACCGGTGTTCAAGGTATCATGCTGGATACACTTTTTGCTTCGGGTTCTATTATGTCCAAGGAAATGTGGATGGATATGGAGGGGGGACTTGTTAAGGAATTAGCCGATGGCATACATAAAAGAGGATGCCTGGTCATGGTCCACAATTGCGGTGAAAGAATTTATTTTGACGCACAAATAGAAACCATGCGGCCACAGGCCATATCCTTCTTATATCCACCCGATGACTGTAAGGATTTTAAGGAATGCAAGGAAAAGTATGGTGATAAGATAACGCTGATTGGCTGCGTACCTCCACCCATGGCTTTAACTGCAACCGAGGAAGAATGGGAGCAGATTATCAAGGAACAAATTGATATTATGGCACCAGGTGGGGGGTATATACTTGCTACAGGCTGTGAGTTTCCGGCAAATGCAAGTTTTGACCGTGCCCGCAAAATGGTTGAACTTGCAAAGACATATGGGACATATCCAGTTAAGGAGTAAGATTTCTGCAATAACTCAAGGAATATTTCGAGATAACATAGGAAAATAAAAACACAAAATGAGCGGAGGGAAATGTAGTGAGTATTTTAAATGAAATTTCGACAAATCTTCAATTAGGAAAAGCCAAGGCTGTTAAGGAGTTTGTTCAAAATGCCCTTAATGACGGTATTTCTGCCAAATCAATCCTTGAAGACGGACTACTTGCAGGTATGAACGTGATTGGAGTAAAATTTAAGAACAATGAGGTCTATGTACCCGATGTGTTAATCGCTGCAAGGGCCATGAACGCCGGAACCGAATTATTAAAACCATTCCTGGCAGAAAGTGGTGTAAAAGCCGCAGGAACTGTTGTTCTTGGAACTGTTAAAGGAGACCTTCATGACATAGGAAAGAATCTTGTTAGAATGATGATGGAAGGCAAAGGCCTTGAAGTAGTAGATCTTGGAGTAGATGTGCCCGCTCAAACATTTGTTGAAAAGGCAAAAGAGGTAAACGCAGATATTATTGCTTGCTCAGCGCTTCTTACCACAACTATGACTGAAATGAAGACCATTGTTGATGCGGTTAAATCTTCCGATATTAAAGACAATGTAAAAATTATGGTGGGTGGAGCTCCGGTAACAGATTCATTTTGTAAGACAATAGGTGCTGACTATTACACGGCAGATGCTGCAACTGCGGCTGAAGTGGCCATTTCTATTTGTTCAAATTAATTTCTAACAGTATAGGTTTGTGTTTCATCAAAAAAGACTAAGCATAAAAACCATTTGCTTAGTCTTTTTGTATTACAATAATATATGTAATTAGCTTTTAGATTAAGATTCATAAGAAACGAAAGTGGAGTTAAAATAATCTCACATTAGACAAAATATAAATTTTGTTTAATGGAGTGTAGGTGTGGTATAATATAAGAGTAAGCTTCTGAGATTTGGATAAAGCAATTTCTTAAATTATTAACTTCGTAATCTGATTTATCGATATTTAAAATTAGGGAACTTACATTTTAACTTACTGTTGTTTACCTATAACATATTTCTTTAGTTTTTATTATGCCAATATATCTTGAGGTGATTTAATTTATGGCTCATGAATTTACTGATATGCCCGATATCGTAATTGAATTTCTTAATTATATGCTTACTATCAAAAACAAATCCAAAAAAACTATTTCCGAATATCATTATGATTTAAGAACATTCTTACGTTATATCAAGGTTACTAAATATTCTGCCAATGAAAAAGACTTTACATCTATTTCTGTAACTGATATTACTCTTGATGACATTAAAAAAATTGACCTTACTGACCTATACAGCTTTATGGCATTTATCAGCCGCGACCGCAATAATACTGCCGTAACCCGTGCTCGCAAGGTTGCATGTCTTAAATCCTTTTACAGGTATCTTCATACCAAGGTTAAGCTTATAGAAACTAATCCTACAGCCGAGCTTGACTCTCCAAAGCTGGTTCGGAGGCTTCCTAAGTACTTGAATCTTGAAGAAAGTGTAAATTTGCTTCAAAGTGTTGACGGTAAAAAAAATGTTGCCCGTGATTATGCTATTCTGACGCTGTTTATGAACTGTGGTCTCCGGCTTTCTGAGCTCGTTGGAATCAATATTAACAGCATTCGAGGCGATATTTTAACCGTCATCGGTAAAGGCAACAAAGAGCGCACAGTCTATTTAAATCAGGCTTGCCAGGACGCTATTGCAGCTTATAAAGCTGAACGTGATAAATTGAAGACAATCAAGGACCCCAAAGCTCTCTTTTTAAGTGAACGCAAGGTTCGTATCAGTCCGAAAACCGTGCAATACCTGGTCAAAAAATACATACAAGCTTCCGGACTGGATCCGGATAAATACTCACCTCATAAGCTTCGTCATACGGCTGCAACGCTAATGTATAAGCATGGAAATGTTGATATTAGAGCTTTGCAAGCCATTTTAGGTCACGAAAGCATTGCAACTACTGAAATTTACACCCATATTGATGAAGATCAGCTTAGGAAGGCAGTTAAGAGCAATCCCCTCTCCTCTGTCAAACCTAAGAAAAAAGATGACTAGCTTATGGCTTTGTTGCTTTTTCAAGCTCAGACAGAATAAAATGAGCATCGTCATTACATTTGCCGCATGTCTCTTCTGATGGAGAGAAATTTAAACAAACCTGTGGTCTCTCCGGCTTTCCGAAAATCATACATCGATTATCTGATGTCAGCTGCACACAGCGTATGCCGGCAGCCTTACCATTTGGCATTCCCGGTATTGATGACGATATTGTGATATCAATACAACAGGCTGCACAGCCAACCCTACAGTCCATAAAATTCCTCGATTCAAAAAGGGGACACACCAATTTATGATATGTCCCCAAGCTGATTATTCGGAGTTCTTACTTCATGAATACACTATAGCCTTTGTAGGTTGCGTATAGATCTGCCTTGCTGACCACCTCAAAGGGTGCATGCATGGAGAGAACTGGTACGCCCACATCTATGACATCTACACCCAGGTTCGCAACCATTTGGGCAATAGTTCCGCCACCGCCCTTGTCTACTGCACCCAGCTCAGTAATATGCCATGGAATATGATTACTATTAAATAGCTTCCTTATCTCACCCAAGTATTCTGCATTGGCGTCGCTGGCTCCTGATTTACCTCTGGAACCGCTGAATTTCATAATAGCTATGCCCTTTCCAATATAACCTGCATTCATCTTGTCATGAGTTCCCTCATAATTAGGATCTACTGCGGCATTGACATCGGCCGATAGCATTTTTGAGCGATCCAGTGAAGCACGAACCAGACGATCTGTATATTGGCTGCTTGTAGTCAAAGCGCAAAGATCGGCTATAAAGTTCTCAAGCGCTCTTGACTCGGCTCCGGTGTTTCCTACGCTTCCTATTTCTTCCTTGTCAGTCAGGTAGCAAGTAGCCGTATACTCAGGGTTTTCCGTTTCGAAAATAGCCATAAGTGCAGGATAGGCACAAACTCTGTCATCATGGCCATAAGCACCTACCATACTTCTGTCAAGGCCAACATCTCGAGCCTTGAAAGCAGGAACGAGTTCAAGCTCTGAAGATACGAGGTCTTCCTCTATAATGCCGTATTTTTCATTTAAAAGTGTTAAAATATTTTTCTTGAAACGTTCTTTATCATCCTTATCTCCAAGAGGCTCCGAGCCTAAAAGTACATTCATTTGCTCGCCCTGAAAGGCCTCATTAAGCTTCTTCTCATATTGGTCCTTGGCCAAGTGAGGCAAAAGATCGGTTATTGTAAAAACAGGATCTCTCTCATCTTCACCAATATTAACCTCGACAATAGAGCCATCAGCCTTTACAATAACGCCATGAAGCGCAAGGGGTATGGCTACCCATTGATACTTCTTGATTCCGCCGTAATAGTGGGTCTTAAAAAAGACCATATCTGTTGATTCAAAAAGCGGGTTCTGTTTAATATCAATTCGCGGAGAATCCACGTGAGCACCAACAATTCTTGTACCTTCCTCGACTGGCTTTTTCCCGATAACCGACAAGAGCATGAGTTTATCTTTAACAACGCGATAAACTTTGTCACCAGCATTTAATTTTGTTTCTCCTATTTCATCGAGATTCTTAAATCCCTTTTGCTTAGCCAGAATAATGCTCTCTTTTATAAATTCACGCTCAGTTTTGGCCTTGTTCATAAAAGCCTTATAACCTTCACCGAAAGACAATATGCTGCGTTTATTGAACTTAGGATTATCCCATGTATTTATTGGCTTATATGAGAGATCAGCATGCGCTGCCTTGGTTGTGTTATTTTTTAATGGCGCGGCAACAGAATTCTCGATTTTTTTCGGACGTCCCCGCCCTCTCTTGATTACAGCTGCGGTTGCAGGAACATTTTCAGTGATATTTTTCTTGGGCCTTCCCCTTTTTCTCTTTATCTCAGAGGCTTCCTTCATACATTATATCTCCTTTCGGGGTTTTTGAAATTCTATATATGAATATTATACCACTTTTTAAGTATTAAATCCAATTATTACTCAAGCAATAAATAAAAATAAATTACTTAATTATTATATTATTAATTAATATCTATTATGAACCTTCTCGGCAAAACCCATCAAATCAGAGAATTGAAGCTTTGTGCCATCATCCAGAATGGCAATTCCAGAGAACTTGCCAAAGACCTGATGCCCATCATTGCATATTGGGCCGACCTTTGTATATGCGTGCCTGTCAATTATTGTATCCATGCGCATCTCCAGTCTACCGTCAGAGGTGGTGAATATCCAGGGATGATTTTCGCTGCAATATCCCTCGTCGGGAATATTAAATGTTATTCTGTCGAATTTATGGGCCTTATTTCTGAAGAATATCATGTTTTCACTGGCGCTCGAAGTATCCCCAAAGCCATACCCAATGTTAAAGCCAAAGCTGCCAGGACCCTTTTCATCGTGCACAATTCCATTTGCTGTGCCCCAGTACCAGGTGTTGTCATAGGTCCAAACGCCCCTACCCCAATCCATGGTCGAAAATGTCTTGTCAGGAGTGAAATTATATTCTACACTTCCTATTTTAAATGTTCCGATAACGGGCATACAGTTTATTTTCTGGTTATAGTAGAAGGCTTTCTTATCTTCTTTCCATGGTGTTGCAATAACCATGGTATCCATAGAAGGCTGTTCCAGGAAAAAGTCACCTGTAAAAGGTTCATTATTTATGAAATTTGGGACATAGCATTTAAGGTGTCTCCCCTTTTCTTTCCGTATAAATTCCATTTCTATTTTTTTATCTTTATAACGTACATCCCCATGGTGAGTCGTATTGGGGAGTTTAAGCCTTCCCATTGGCAACAACGGCATGGAAGTAACGCTATGCTCGGTTCTTTTCTCAAGGTCAATGTAGGTAACCGTTATAAGACCAATATATGCAAGATCAGCCATAGTCAGGCATACAACGAAGCGGCCGTCTGAAATATAATAATAGTCCCATTCCTTGATTCTTATACTGCTTGCTTTAATATCCTTGCGGTCATACTGTAACATGAGGTCCCTCGCCCATCCAGGGTTAGATAGCCCTCCATCCTGGTTAAACAATGGTTGAACAGTCGTAATCTCATTTTGCATAATTTCGACCTCCTTATTTTATTGTACGGTTTTATCCGCATTATTTTCAGTATTGTATGCAGATTGGGATATGTTCTGATGTACAGGCGCTTCCTTGAAAAGGAAAGTTAAAAGAAATGCTCCCAATAATAGTATAAAGGGTAAAACGGACATTAGAAACCTAAAAGCTGCATCAGGGTTAGAGCCGGGATTTTCACCGCTTTGATAACCATAAAAAACGCTGGTAAGAAGAAAAGCAAATGTCAGGAACAGATTGCTAAGACGTTGGAGAAAGCCACCTATGGAGCCATACATGGCTTCGCGTCTCTGACCGCATCTTAGGGCATCTCTGTCTATAATCTCAGCATTAAGAACAGGCGGTGTAACTCGCCAACCGGAGAGACCAAATCCTGCTGCAATACCTGCAGCTATTCCACCTATTAAATTATGTGCAAAATAAAGGGGAATTACAGCAAGGGCAAATACGCCAAAAGATACTTTCCATGCATTTTTAGCTCCGATTTTTTTTATAATGGCGCTCCAAATAGGAACAAAGGGTATAATTGAAATAAATATGGCACCCATCAGCAGCGCAACTTGATGATCAGGAAGCTTCAAACAATATTTTGCATAAAAAGGTATCTGGGCGCTTAATGTCGTTTCAACTGCAGTTACAAGTGCATTGGGAATATAAAACGTCCATAATTCCCTGTTTTTTAGTGTTGTAAGGTATGCGCCTTTAAAACTGAGCGGTTTTTCCTTCTGGAAGTCAGAATTCTCTTTAAAGCTAAATGTAAATGGAATTAATACTGCGAGAAAAAGAATGGCGAAAGCTCCTGCCATTGTTGCGTATCCGAATTTATCATAAAGGATGGGTCCGCCTATAGTTGCCACGGCAACACCGCCAATGAGAAACGCCTGCGATACGGCTGAGGCATTGGCTCTTTTTCGGACCGACAAAAAAAGTTCAGGCAAAAGTGCATTGTAGTTTACCCATCCAATGGAGCTGAACGTCTCATATACAACCAAAAAAACAAAGAACCATACAAACAAACTGGTTTGATTCTGTTTTATTCCCTGAGGAATTGCAAAGACAAGAAAAAACGCTATAGAGAAGGGTATGGCGGCAATAAGGAGCCAGGGCTTACGTCGGCCCAGTCTGGTTCTCGTACGGTCTGAAAGCATTCCTGCAAGAGGGTCATTTACGGCATCCCAAATAGTAAAAATCGTTCTGCCCAATGTAAAAAGTCCAATTGCCATTCCTAGCTTATCGACGTAAAAATAGCTGTAAAAAGCCTGGAAGGCCTGACCAGGTACAATTAATGCAAAGGCACCTAGAGCATAGGCCAAGGATGAATTGATAAAGCGATTGGTTTGCTTCTTATCGTTCATTACATGTTCCCCTTTCGGTAGCATCTTTGTGAAGATAATAAAGCCATTTTATTCATTTATTTTATTATATCATTTATACTTTTGGCTTTCACAACATTTTCACCTTATAAAAAAACCTCCTAAGCTAGGTCTACTAAACTCAGGAGGATAATAATTTATATTTAATTTTTATTTTGTTATATCGCCATTTAAAGAATGATGCATATCAGGCCGCCGCTTCCTTCATTAATAATTTTTTGGAGTGTTTCCTGAAGTTTAAGTTGAGCGTCCTCCGGCATTCTGTACAGCTTGTTCTGAAGCCCCTCGGTAATCAGTTCATGGAGGGATTTGCCAAAGATATTGGATTCCCAAAGTTTTTCCGGCTTTCCCTCAAACTCCTTCAGAAGATAGTTCACCAGCTCTTCAGACTGCTTTTCTGAACCTACCAGCGGCGCAATCTCTGTTTCAATATCAGCCCTGATCATATGAATAGACGGTGCACTGGCGCGAAGCTTGATACCAAAACGTGTTCCTTGGCGAACAATTTCTGGAGGCTCAAGAGTAAGCTCTTCAAGCTTGGGTGTGACCACACCATAGCCCTTGGATCGAACCTCATTCAAAGCAGCCTCAACCTTGAGGTATTCTTCACGGATACCAGACAAATCCTTAAGCACTGTAAATAAACGTTGCTCTCCGTCTATCTCCAGTCCTATATCCTCTTTCACAATCCGGTAGAACAAACCGTCGGCAGGCTTGATCTCCATTGTGATTTCTCCTGTTCCCATACGGACATCATTAATAGATGCCTTATTCAAAAACTCATAGGTCTTTAGCCTGTCAGCGGCATTATAAGCCAATTGTACCGTTGATTTGTCCATAAAGGAGTCACGTAAAGCACAAAGCATTTCTTTTCTCAGCCAATGCTCGTTGTCCAATGAAAGTATCCATCCCGGAAGGTTAAAGCAAATTTCTCGAACCGGGAAATCCAGAAGAATTCCGTTCATAACCTTATTGATGGACTGAATATTGAGATTCAGGCAGTCAACAGGAATAACCGGCTTCATGTATTTTTCACTTAATTCCTTTGCAAGCTGCTTGGTTTCGTTGGCTTCAGGAACAGAGCTGTTCAATAGAACGACAAAAGGCTTACCCGAGGCCTTAAGTTCTCTGACCACACCTTCTTCTGCTTCCTGATATTCGCTTCTGGAAAATTGAGTGAAGGAGCCGTCTGCGGTAATCATAATCCCGATGGTTGAATGATCATTAATAACCTTTCGAGTTCCGATGGCAGCTGCTTCTTCAAAAGGAATTTCATATTCTGACCATGGCGTCTTCACCATACGGGGCATCTCATCCTCCATGTGGCCGATGGCGCTCTTTACCATGAAGCCCACGCAGTCGACCAACCGAACTCGTAAAGTGACATTGTCTTCCATGGTGATGGTGACCGCTTCATTGGGGATAAACTTTGGCTCAGTTGTCATGATCATTCGTCCTGATGCGCTTTGCGGCGTCTCGTCAACAGCCCTTTCTCTTTCGTATGGATTCTTGATATTGGGTACGACAAGAGCTTCCATAAATTTCTTAATAAAGGTCGACTTCCCGGTTCTGACGGGTCCAACCACTCCTATGTAGATATCGCCCTTCGTCCTCTCAGCAATATCATTATATATGCTGTATAAACTCTCCACGGCCAATCCCCCTTCAGTATCTGTCGGTACATGCAAGGTGCATGACCCATTCGGTCAGTATAAGTATATTGGATCAAATTTCGATATATTCAAGAATATGCAACAATTTTTGTTGAACTCCAATTTTTACGGCATCATATTTTTCAATGAAAAATTCATAAAAGAACTGATTTGTGAGAAAAATAGTGATGTCTAGCGACATTAAGAATAATGGAGGTGTAGTTATGAACAATATGCAACAGGGTGGGCAGCAGAATAATCAACAAATGCAAGGCGGACAGCAAATGCAGGGCCAACAGGGACAATCCATGCTGACCAGTAAAAATCTTTCCATACTTGAGGATATGCTAAATCTTGAGTCATTATTTCACAAAAAGCTTGATGTGTATTCTCAGAGCTGTAATGACCCTCAGCTCAAGGATCTCTGCAGTAAAGCAGCTCAGCTTCACAAGCAGCATTTTGACATGCTGTTCAATTACCTGAACTCTCACAACAAACCCATGCAGCAACAGCAGCAGTAATGGCTCGACCATTAATAAAAGGAGGGACAATCATGCAGCATAATGCAATATTAACTGAACAGGAAATTATGAACGATGCTTTAGCCAGCGAAAAACAGATAATTGGTGCATATGGAACCTATCTTACAGAAGCAGCCTGTGAAAACTTAAGATCTGAATTTATGAAAATTCTGAATGACAAGCAACAGATTCAATATCAGATTTTTGATGCCATGAAGCAAAAGGGCTGGTATAATGTGAAAAATGCCAATATGAATGATGTTCAGATGGCTGTACAAAAATATCAGACCGAAAAGCAAGGCATGCAATAAGCTTTCGGGAAGCAAAGCGCATAGAAGCCGACAGACTCGGAGTGCGAAACTGTCGGCTTTTGTTTTATACCATTCGCTTATTACGAAGTAACAAGCTTTGAAATACCCATAACGCATACTTCGCTTATTACGAAGTAACAAGGTTCCCGGGTACCCGTTCGCAATCTTTGATTGCGTAAGCGGGTGGGGTTCTTATTTATGATTTTCGAATTGAAGTCTTGTTTTATCAGCCCTATACTTGGTGACAACATACTCTACAGGCTGACCGCTCTTCGAGTATAGGACATTGTTAATACGAATCAAGGGCTGTCCGGGTTGAAGCTTTAAATGGATTGCATCCTTCTGGTCAGTACTGATGATGTCCAGCATACTTTTTGTACTGTTGGGAATCAAAGGATATTTTCCTCGAAGTATGTCCTTATTATTCTTTAGATCCTCACATACTTCCGGAAAAAGTGATAAAGGAATATAGGAAACATTCAAAGAAATCACATCGTTGCTTAAGGTATTTGTATAGGAGATAGCAGCGAAATCAGACTTTGTATCCGGCCTCAGAGAAAAAATCTCGGCTATTCTTGAATTCTCTTGGCCACTTATAACCTCAATGGACAAAATATTCTTGGCAGATGGGTCTTTCGAATCTAAAATAGAATCAGTAAAACCGCTGTAATCTTTGACACTAATGTAGGTTTTTTGCGCAGAAACAAAGGTACCCTTACCCTTCATTTTGTAGAGCTGTCCGCTGGCTGTAAGATCATTTATCGCCTGCCTGACGGTTGGTCTGGAAATATCGTATTGTTCACAAAAATCTTGCTCGGAAGGTATTTTTGAATCAGCCTCAAACTCTCCCTTTTCGATTTTCTCTAAAATAAGATTTTTCAGCTGGCAATATAATGGAACATTACTGTATTTATTAATGGTAACCATACCACTGTACCTCCGTCTATGCTATTGAATTGGTTTAATCACAATAGGACGACATGACAATATTACTTCATCAATAGTCCCAAGTGCAATAGGACTTAAGACTTATTTATCTAGGATTTTAGGTCTACATGCACTTCCGCAACTTGATCCTTTAAAAGAACTGGATTGACCTGCTCTTCCAGGAATTCTATAACCTGCTCACGACTGCGTCCTATATAGTTTTCAGGAGATAGCACGCTGTTGAGTTCTTCGAGGCTCATATCAAAAGCCGGATCATTAGCGATTCTTGTGATGAGATCATTGGTGCCGCCCTCTTCTTTGACAACACGAGCAGCTTCCATTGAATGTACACGAACTTTTTCGTGCAGTTCCTGCCGGTCGCCCCCTCGCTTTACCGCTGCCATAAGAATGTTTTCTGTCGCCATAAACGGAAGCTCTTCCATAACCCTTTTTCTGATGATCTTAGGATAGACCACAATGCCATCCGAAATATTGCTGTAAATATTTAAAATGGCATCTACAGCTAAAAATGCTTCCGGAATACTGATCCGCTTATTGGCCGAGTCATCCAGGGTTCTTTCAAACCATTGCGTAGAAGCGGTAATGGCTGGATTTAATGCATCCACAATGACATAACGGGCAAGGGATGAAATGCGCTCGCTTCTCATGGGATTTCTCTTATATGCCATGGCTGACGAACCGATTTGTTTCTTTTCAAAGGGCTCTTCAAGTTCCTTGAGATTTGCAAGAAGCCTCATATCATTACTGAATTTATAAGCACTTTGTGCAACAGCGCTTAGAACATTAAGAATACGGGAATCCTGCTTTCGGGAATAGGTCTGGCCTGACACTGGCATGATTTGGTCAATGCCAATTTTTTGAGAAATAAGCTGTTCAAGCTTTTTAACCTTTTCATGGTCACCATCAAACAAGGCTAAAAAGCTGGCCTGCGTACCGGTGGTTCCCTTGCTTCCCAGAAGCTTGAGCGTAGAGATCACAAAATCGAGTTCCTCAACATCAAGCAATAGATCTTGAATCCACAAGCATGCCCTTTTACCAACGGTAACAAGCTGAGCTGGCTGGTAATGAGTGAATCCCAATGTTGGCAAATCCTTATACTTATCAGCAAAACGGGATAGCTTCTTAATAACAGAGAGCACTTTATTTTTGATAAGTTTTAGCGCTTCTGCATATATGATGATATCGGTATTATCACCAACATAACAGGACGTTGCTCCCAAATGTATAATGCCTTTAGCCTTTTCACATTGGGCACCATAGGCATGTACATGGGACATGACATCATGGCGGGTTTCCTTCTCTATTTTCTCAGCAAGCTCATAATTAATGTCATCCTTGAAAGCCTTCAGTTCTTCAATTTGTTCATCTGTAATGTCCAAACCCAGCTCTTTTTCAGATTCAGCCAATGCTATCCATAGCTTTCTCCATGTTTTAAACTTGGTATCGGGTGAAAATATTTCAAGCATTTCAGGGCTTGCATAACGTGCATTGAAAGGACTTTCGTAGATATTCCGCAAATCGAGCTACCTCCATACTACCTGTGTTCTAGAACCAGAACCCCACCTGTTACCGCAATCAAAAGATTGCGAACGGGTTCCCGGGAACTTTTTTTCGTAATAACAATATGTCAACACGATGTGTTGACAATAATATGACATCCTATCTTATTGTATTTAAATCAATAGAAGATGCAGGATTTATTATATAACTAAACAAGGTAAAAATCCAGTGTAAAATTGAAATTTGTGAGGTCAATTTATAGCAAAAATCCCCTCGCTATTTTGTTTCTATGTATTTCGACAGGAATACATCACAAGCCTCGACCTATTAATGCAAAAGGGTGAATAAAGACTTATTCACCCTTGAAGTAATTCCTAAACTAGTGCTGGATATCAATTGATGGCATTACGCAAGAACTTTTTCCAAAGCTGCAATTTCTACACACAGAGAGAGAATCTCGATTGCCTTACGCAGTTCATCCAGTGGAGGATATGTAGGTGCAATACGGATATTGCAGTCATGAGGGTCCTTGCCGTAAGGGAAGGTTGCGCCGGCTGGTGTTAGGGTAACTCCGGCTTCTTTTGCAAGGTTTACCGTCCTCTTGGCACAGCCCTCAGGAACATCAAGACTGATAAAATAACCGCCATTTGGCTTGTTCCATGCTGCTATACCCTTCCCGGACAAATTCTTCTCTAAAATTTCATTGACTGCTTCAAATTTGGGGCGAATAATCTCAGCATGTTTTTTCATATGCTCGCGAACATGGCCAGAATCCTTTAGGAATCGTACATGTAGGAGCATATTAATTTTATCATGGCCAATGGTTTGTATGGCAACCTGCTTCTTTATATGCGCAATATTCTCCTTGCTGGAAGCCATAATTGCTATTCCGCTTCCAGGGAAGGTCACCTTGGAGGTGGAACCGAACATAAATGCCCGGTGCGGATTACCGGCATTCCGGCACTCAGAGATAATATCCAACAACTGATCCGGCTCCTCATACAGATGATGAAAGGCATAGGCATTATCCCACAGTATCCTAAAATCATTCGCCTTGGTTTTCATACAGGCCAGGCGCTTGACTACATCATTTGAATAGGTGATTCCCGTTGGATTACTGTACATGGGAATACACCATATGCCCTTAATGGAATCATCCTCAGCCACAAGGGCTTCTACCCTATCCATGTCCGGACCTTCCTGGGTCATAGGTATAACAATCATTTCCACGCCAAAAAGCTCTGTAATGGCAAAGTGGCGGTCATAACCGGGGCTTGGGCATAGAAATTTCACCTTATCCAGCTTACTCCAGGACTTCTCAAAACCATTCAAACCATGTATAAAGGCCTTTGAAATTAAATCATACATGAGATTAAGGCTGGAGTTGCCGCCAACGAAAACCTCTTCATCCGAAATGCCAAGAAGCTCTGCAAAAAGAGCCTTGGCTTCTTTTATACCATCGATAAGTCCATAATTACGGCAATCTGTACCGTCCTTTGAGAATAGATTTTTTGTATCATCAAAAAAACCATCGGAAAGATCCAATTGCTCTGAGCAAGGCTTTCCTCTTGACATATCAAGCTTTAGGCCTTGTTTTTTATAATCCTCATAGTTGAGTAATAGTTTATTCTTTCTCTCAAAAAGCTCATCTCTGTTATAACCTTGAAATGCTTGCATGATAACCCTCCAAAAAACGAAACACACCTGGTATTTTTCTTAAAGTATTTCTTTAATATATTGTATGATAGGATTTGAGAATTTGCAAGTTTAAAATACTAATATTGCATATATCGGAAACACATCTCATAAACTGCCTGCTTCCGATCCCCCAATAGGGTGCGGTCTAGTAGTTCGCACAATATGCCTCGATCCGCTATTTTGATGATAGACAAATAAACTATATCGACCAAATTTTCATTGCAGGATATTTCATAGGATTATGCATGCGTCCCTCTGACGGAAAGCATTCCGCGAAAGAGTAGAACTAAGGAAATCCTTCGACTGAGCTAATGAATCAGCTTTATCCATTGATTGACGACATTGCTCAGGTAATTAGACAGTTTCATTTTCTCTGCGCTGTCAAGTGCTATTAAGGAGGTTTCGGCAATAATTTTTTCACCCTGAAATATCGATACAGTTCCCATAATAGTACCACGTTTAACAGGTGCCGTAACCGCCTCTGGAAGCGATACCCTGGTATAAAGCATATCCTTTTGGCCGTGGCGCAGAATTGTCTTTAGTTCCTCTGAAACAGCAACATGTATTTCCTGGGATGTACGGGATCGGTCGACCTTTACCATGCCCATGACATTACCATGCTCCAGCAGGGTTACAGGGCCATACTCCTCAAATCCGTAATCCAGAATACGGCGACTGCTGGAGGTTCTCAAGTTTTTTGTATCACAGAAGAGTACAACAGAAATAATGCGCATATTGTTTTTAGTCACGCTAGTGACCAAGCAACGACCAGCACGCCCTGTATAACCTGTTTTAACACCGTCTGCCCCTTCGTAGCCCAATAGCATTTCATTTGTATTCCTGAAGGTCCTGCCATTATAGGTAAACTCACTTGTTTTGACTATATCATTAAAAATATCCATTTTAAGTGCATAGCGAGTTATTTTTGCCAAGTCATAGGCAGTAGTATAATGATTTTCTGCATCAAGTCCATGAGGATTTGAAAAGCTTGTTGAGAAAGCCCCCAGCTCAAGTGCCTTTTTATTCATTAGCTCTGAAAAACCTTCGATACTGCCGCCTACATGTTCGGCTATTGCGACCGCCGCGTCATTTCCCGAGCAGATCAGCATACCATAGAGCAAATCTCTCATTTTAATCGTTGTGCCCGTTTTTATTCCCATAACCGACCCGCCCATATGGCCGGCTTTCTCGCTTATGGTGACATCCTCGTCAAGAGAGCAATTCTCAATTGCTACAATGCCTGTCATGATCTTGGTTGTACTGGCCATGGGCCTTTTCCTGTAAGCATTTTTTTCATAAAGTATGGTTCCTGTATCAAAATCCATGACAATAGCAGAACGAGCATTAATGGTAGGTTCTGTGCTGGCTTGAATAGTTGATCCATCAAGTGCCCCGACGCCGTCATCAGCACTATCATTGCCACTATCTTCGATAATGACACTGTCATCAATTGGCATATTTACATCATAGCCATCATCGGCCTTATCATTAGACGGATTTATTGACGAGCTCAAATCACCGCCGGGTGTCATTTCAGGTAAAACGACCGGTTCCGGCTTTAAAAGTGAATTGGCGAAAACTGCGATGCTAAGCATGATAATGATGAGATACAGGATATCGGTTTTTTTCAATGTCTTTTCACCAATCAATTAAATACCCTGTGTCAAATATATGATGTTTCCTTTTGTCATAACACCTTTGTGATGGGGTTACTATATTTTACTGCCCTTGAAGATAGCGGAAATTGAAGAAATTGCTTTATCAATATCAGAGGAATCAATGACATAGTCACTGTATAATAGATAGAGGGGTTCTCGCTCTTTTTCTATTTGATACAAGACCTCAGTTCCCTTACTGAGCAACGGTCTGTTGCTTGGATCCAGCGTTTCAATGATTTCATCAAGAGAGCGCTTAAGATAGAAAACTATTCCGTTCTTCTTTAATGCATCCATATTTGAAGGGCGCAGCACCACGCCCCCACCTGTTGCAATAACAGTATTTTCGCGCATGGATAGGCTCTCTACCCTTTGACTTTCAAGGTCCCGGAAATATTCCTCACCCTTCTCAAAGAGATTTTTAATAGAGCCATAATGCTGTTCAATATCATCATCCACATCTATAAAAGACGTATTCAGAAGGTGAGAAAGCTTTCTTCCTATAGTGGTTTTCCCACAGCCCATGAGCCCGATAAGAACAATATTGGTTTTCATCATGCTTTCATTTCCTCATAGATACTATTGACCAGCTCCTGACTATAGATAGTATCCTGCCATATTTCCTGGGCACAAATTCCTTGGGCTATCAGCATATACAGGCCATTGGCACTGGGAATGCCCAGGTCTTTAGCAAAGCGCATCAATAGGGTTTCCGAAGGATTATAGATTAGGTCCATTATAAAACCTGCTCCTTGAAGCTGCTCCTTTGAAAGGGGCGAAAAATCTGGCTTTGGCCACATACCCACCGGAGTGGTATTAACTAACAGATCATAGCCCTGTGCGCTGAATTCCTTGATATTCATGCATTGAAAACCGGGATATTTCAAGACTGCTGCCCCGGTATCCCTGGTGACAATTGTAATGCGGGAAACACCACGATCCTGAAGCCAGGATACAACAGCTCTTGAAGAGCCACCGCTGCCCAGCACCGCACAAGCCTTGCCCTCCAAATCTACCCCGTAATAATCGAGTGCCCGGCCAAAACCGTTGTAGTCCGTATTATAGCCTATACATTCATTCTCCAACGTAATGGTATTGACGGCGCCTACCCGGATTGCTTCATCCGACAGATCATCCAAACCTCTCATGATATCAGTCTTATAGGGAATGGTCACATTAGCACCCAAATAGCCTTCCATTTTAAGGCGAGGCAGGAGTCCCGTGAGCTCATTTCTCGATACTTCCAAAAGATCATAAGAGCCCATAAACCCCGCTTTTTCAAAGAAAAGTCCATGAATGACAGGTGATAAGCTATGGGACAAATGCTCCCCTATTAAGACATAACGTTTGGAGAGCCCTTGACCACTAGAAAGTCTTTTTTTCTGATATTCTCTTGAATGGGCCATAATACTTTCAAAGGATGCTTTGATGCTTTCAGTAAAGTCAACATTCTTAACAACTGAAAGAGCATTCTCCAGGACCTTCTGTTCACGTGCCTCATCCAGAACCTCTGCATTTGCTTGACGTTTGTAGTCCGCAACTTCACTTACCAGTTCCATGCGCTTTTGAAGCAGCATTGAAAGCTCACGATCCACGGCATCGATTTCTGATCGTATGGCTTCAAGTCGTTTCTTATCCATTAAGTTTTACTTCCTTCACCCAGTGATTCCAAACCAAATTGACCTATAAGCAGGTCGCAAAGTACAATAGCACAGGCCGCTTCGATGACAGGAACAGCTCTGGGAACAATGCAGGCGTCATGGCGTCCACGGACCTTTAAAGTGGCGTTTTCATGAGCTTTAATATCCACAGTCTCCTGTTCCATTGAAATCGATGCGGTGGGCTTTACAGCCACACGGAGGGTTAAGGGCATGCCGTTGGTTATTCCGCCATTTATTCCGCCGTTGTGGTTGGTGCGTGTCAGTATTTTATCTCCTTCGGTGAAAAAGCTGTCATTGGCCTCACTTCCAAAAAGTTGGGTGATGTAAAAGCCATCCCCGAATTCCACACCCTTAACCCCAGGAATGGAGAACAGTAAGGATGATAATCTTGCCTCAACATTGTTAAACAAAGGCGAACCGATTCCAGCAGGAAGGCCGACAATGGCCGCTTCAACAATTCCTCCAACAGAATCCCCTCTTCTTCGGGCCTTCTCAATGATTTCCAGATAAGCCTCACGGCATGATTGATCATTGACCGGGATATCCATATCCCGCAAAGCCATGAGCTGTTCCTTGGTTACATGGACTTTATCAAAGCCCAAGTCCAACATATCGTAAATCCTGTCGATATGTGCTCCGATGCTGATCTGCTGCTCATCCAGAATATGCTGGGCGACTGCTCCTGCGAAGACTAAAGGAGCGGTCAGGCGACCTGAAAAATGACCTCCGCCCCGGATATCGTTAAAACCCTTATAACGCACATAGCCTGTAAAATCAGCGTGTCCGGGCCTCAAGAGCCTTTCTAAGTCGCTGTAATCCGCCGAATGGGCATCTTTGTTCCGGATCATGGCACATAGAGGGGTTCCGGTTGTTCTCCCCTCATAAACACCGCTCAAAAGCTCTACTTCATCGGGCTCCTGTCTTTTGGTGGAATGGGCACCCGAACTGGGCCTTCTTCTTCCCATCTCCCTTGATATTCTTTCAAAATCGAGAGTAATTCCCGAGGGCAGTCCATCCATGACTACGCCTATCGCAGGGCCATGGGATTCCCCAAATACTGAAATCTTAAGGTTTTCACCAAAAATACTACTCATTGTCTTCCAACTTTCCTCCAAGCGTAATAAAGTCCTGCCAAAACTCCGGGTAGGACTTATTGACTGCATCGCTGCCGTTTATCTCAATAACCCCCTGGCAAACCGTTGAGGCCGTGGCCAGGGCCATGACGATGCGATGATCTCCTGCCCCGGAAGCAGTCCCTCCTTTTAAGCATGGGACGCCCTCAATAATCAAGCCGTCGGGCTCTTCAATAATACGGGCCCCCAGAGCTCCCAGAGCCTGGCTGGTTGATGCCAGCCGGTCTGATTCCTTAATCCGAAGCCGGGCGGCATTCGTAATCCGGGTTGTACCTTCAGCGAGGGAAGCCGCCACTGAAATGGCCGGTACTAAATCAGGGCATTGGGATACATCAATATCAATACCTTTCAGCTTTGATTTTCTAAAAGTAACGCTGTCCCGGTCAAATAGGGGCTTGGCCCCCATCTGCTCCAGAATATTGATTATCACCTTATCTCCCTGAAGTGAATCCATAATTATTCCCTCAAGGGTAAGGCTTTCCGAGAGTGCCCCTATAACACAGAAGAAAGCGGCCTGGGACCAATCCCCCTCCACGACATATTCGGGTTTTGCCCTGTAATTCTGCCCACCTGGGATATCAAAGTTTTGATATGAGCCATCATACCGAATTTCAATACCGAATTCTTTAAGTACAGCCAGCGTCATTTGTATGTAAGGCAGGGATTCCAGCTTGTTTGTAACTGTTATTATTGACGGCTCCTCCAAAAGCGGAAGAGTAAAAAGCAGCCCCGATATAAACTGAGAGCTTACATTACCTGGCAGTGTATATTGGCCTCCCACCAGCTTTCCGGAGAGTGTTATGGGCATTTTCCCATCACAGTCGGAGTAAATTACACCCTTTTGTGTAAAAAGCTCTTTATAAATTTCAAAGGGGCGCTCAACCAGTCGGCCCCGGCCTGTAATAGTGACAGAATCAGCCGATAGCCGGGTGATGGGCATGATAAAGCGCGCGGTGGAGCCTGATTCCAGGCAATCAATTTGATTACCCTTTAAAGAAATTTGACCTTGCGATTTAACAGTGATCTTTTTCCGACCTTTATAGTTCAAGCTGTCTTCAAGGGTAACATCGGCCCCAAGCATGCGTATAGCAGCCATTGTCGCAATCATATCGTCGGACAGCACAATATTGTCTATATGGCTTTCCCCTTTTGCCAATGCGGCGCAGATCAAGGCGCGGTGAGCCATGCTTTTGGACGGCTGCGCCAAAATCTTTCCCTTAAGGGGTGTTGATTGAATCCGTAAGGATGTCATGAATCCTATCCTCCAGCTCTTTTATTTCAAGCTCCCTTAGCTTTCCCAAGCCTATTTTCTCAATATAGGCAATGGTGATCATGCCGGAGCGGGTTTTTTTATCAAGGCGAATGGCAGCCAGTATATCCTTGATATCAAGGCTGGGCATGGTAACAGGAAGACCGTATAAGGCCAATGCTTCCACGAGCTTCTGCGCCTCACCCTCCCGGGTAAGACCCATCTTTTCTGTCAGTCTGGTCATGACAACCATACCTATGGATATGGCTTCACCATGGGACAGACCTGTATAGTTCTGAACCCGTTCAATGGCATGGCCCAAGGTATGACCGAAATTGAGAAGCTGACGGATGCCGTTGTCTTTCTCATCCGCTTCAACCACATCGCGCTTAATGATGCAGCTTCGGGCAATCAAACCGTCAAGTCTTCCGGCAAGTACCTGCCTTGGCATCAAGCCTTCTGAGCAATAATCGTTTGCACCAACACTGGAGCTCGCAACTTCTTCAGTAAGGTCTTTATAAAGGGAAGCATCCCTAATAAAGCCATGCTTCAACAGTTCGGCCATGCCGTCGGAAAACTGCCGGTTCGTTAACATATCTAATAGCATGGGATCGGTATAGACCGCATCAGGCTGATAGAAAGCACCTACAAGATTCTTTCCTTGGGGAAGATCTACGGCAACCTTGCCTCCGATGCTGGAGTCAACCATGGCAAGCAGAGTTGTAGGGATCTGAATAAAACCCATACCTCTTAAGAATGTAGCGGCTGCAAGCCCCGCCATATCTCCCGTGACACCGCCCCCAAATGCAAGGACACTATCACTTCGGGTAAATTCACCCTCGGCGAGTTTAGCGTAAATCTGACTGAGGGTTTCCAGGTTTTTTCGCCCCTCACCAGCCTGAAAAATGACAGGTATCACTTGAAAACCGGCCTGAGTGAGTTTTGTATAGAACTCCTCCCCATATAGGGGAAAGACGTTACTGTCAGATACCAGAGCTAACTTTTTGCCCGTGTATTTCTTTTTTAAAATGTCCGGCAATTTAGAAAAAAGCCCTGATTCGATATCTATCTTATAGGTTTTGCCCCCGGCACTTATCTTGACCTCTTCCATGGGCTAAACCTCCAGTTGTCTTTCTTCAAGCTCGGCGTATTGTCTGAGCTTTGGCAGAATGGCTGCATACTCAACAGGTGTGATGGATTGCTCGCCGTCACTCAAGGCACACTTGGGGTTATTATGAACCTCAATCACCACACCATCGGCTCCTGAAACCAGGGCTGCTTTGGACATGGGACCAACCATCCACGCTTTTCCTGTACCATGGCTGGGGTCTACAATAACAGGAAGATGACTGAGCTTTTTAATAGCGGGGACAGCACTTAAATCCAGGGTATTCCGTGTATAGGTTTCAAAGGTTCGGATACCCCGCTCGCAAAGGATGACATTTTCGTTACCTTCACTCAAAATGTATTCAGCCGACATTAGCCATTCTTCCAAAGTAGCTGATAAACCACGTTTCAATAAAACAGGCTTATTGGTTCTACCCAACTCCCTGAGCATGACGAAATTCTGCATATTCCGTGCCCCTACCTGGATGATATCCACATCCTCTACAAAACGGTCCAGGACATCTGTGGACATAATCTCTGATACAATGGGCAAGCCGGTTTCCTCACGTGCAATTTTCAGGTAGTCCAGGCCTTCCAAGCCTAAGCCCTGAAAGCTGTAGGGCGAGGTACGGGGTTTATAGGCGCCGCCCCTCAAAAAGGAGGCTCCTGCCTTTTTTAGTTCTCTTGCAATACCTACAATCTGTTCTTCACTTTCAACCGAACAGGGGCCTGAGATAATGACAAAATAGCCCTTCCCTATCTTTCGCCCGCAAACGTCAATAATGGTGTCCACGGGGTGAAACATACGATTGGCTTTCTTAAAGGGCTCACTGACACGAAGGACGTTGTTGACAATATCATGGGATGAGAACGTAAAGCTGTTAATCCTGGACGTATCTCCTACAAGCCCCACTATGGTGGTTCCTTCACCCACCGAGACATGCACTTTAAGACCCATTGATTCAATGTGCCTGATAAGCTCGTCCTTTTGTTCCTGGGCAACACCAGGTTTCAATACCAAAATCATAAAAATCCATCTCCTACCGTACTACAAATTATGTGCTACTGTTCACCATTCTATTTACGGGTCGAGTCTTGTGGTGTGTTCCGGTCGGAACTCACCTCTATTTACTAGCCAATGATGAATTAGTAATATTATAGTCATAACAGCTTAAGAATGCAATTTAAACTCAAAAAAACAAGATAAAAGCACTTTCTTCACATAACATCTTATTCCAATACTTCATAATGAGCGTTCATTTTGTATATCTGAACCCCAATATCTTCTAAATCTTTTCCAACATAGAGCTTAATTAAAAAATCTGGAACTCCAAGCTTACCTGTTTGGGTTTCTACAGGTATCCAGCCATAGCCCTTAAGATAAAACTCTGCCCATGCATGATAAGTGGGATCTGGTGCTTGGTGATATCCAAATACATAGCGGGCCGGTATACCTAAATGTCTCATAAATGCTACAAATACGTTGGCATATTCAGAGCATGCCCCCGCTTTGAGCTTTATTGTCTCCTCCGCGCTTCTGGTTTTTGTTATGTCAACTGAAATAAGTCTCGACAAGGGTTTATCATATCTTATATTATTTTTATTCCACTGCAGAGCCTTGGACACTATCCCAATAATGGTTGCATCTTCTGATAAGAATGAATCTGCTGTTTTTGTTACCAGCTCTGTATCGGTTTGAATAGTCTCTGTTGGCTCCAAATACTGAGCTATTGTGTCGTCATATTGGTATTTATCATAGGGAACAGGATCAGTTTTAAAATAGGGCTGGTTCTTAACAAGAAGCATGATATCAAAGGGTGCCTCTGAATTGATTTTTTCAATTTTTTGGGGATATGTATTAACTGCCTTTAAGTCCAGATTACTTGCAGTAAGGTGATAGCGTATTGCGCCCTCATAGTCTTCGCTGAAGTTTTCGATATCGCGATGACCTCTGCTAAGAAAGTATATACTTATTACAAGTGTAAAAAGTAGTGCTATCGCTAGTGCAATGTGCTTTTTCATTCTTATTTTCACACCCCTATAGACGCATATCCTTTTCAATAGATGATAAATCGAGGTTAACCCCTTAATAAATTACACCATAATACGAATTATTTTACAATATAATACTATATCTTAATTGGAATTGGGCTGTTTAACACGTAAAAAAGCCTGCCAACCATTTATTCGACAGACTTTTCAGTATCATTATTATAAATTGAGCAAGATAAACGCTTCAATCAATAGAACAGCCCATTAGTGAGCATATTTCTTTTTTTGTTTCTGTTACTAATTCTGCTATGTCCTTCAACCTGTTGTCATCCATGCGGCTTACAGGAACCGATACACTGAAAGCACCGGCAACGACTCCCGAAAAATCAAGTATGCTTGCCCCCACACATCGCACTCCCCGCTCATTTTCCTCGTCATCAACGGCATAACCTTTTTCACGAATGGTTTTAAGCTGTTTTTTCAAGAGCGTAAAGGAGGTGATCGTTTTTTCAGTATGGGGTGTAATATCGGACGTTTTCCAGATGCTCTCAATTTCTTCTTCGGGTAGCTCCGCTAAAATAGCCTTGCCTACTGCCGTACAGTACATGGGACTGCGTAAACCAACCCGTGATGACATGCGAACAGAATTATTTCCCTTATCCTCTTTAAAGATATAGACAATATCATTACCGTCCCGGATGACAAGATGGACCGCTTCACCCGTCACATTGCTAAGCTTTTCCAAGTATGGCTTGGCTGTGGTTAGCATATCCAGCCTTCTTAAAGCACGACTGCCAACCTCATACATTTTAATTGTTAAAAGGTATCTTCCGGTATCAAAGTCCTTTGCGGCATACCCCATCATGATCAAAGAGCTTAAAAGCCTGTGAACCGTCGTTTTATTCAAGGCTGTGGCGGTTGAAAGCTCACTTAGGAATGCTCCTTTTGGTGCCTGGGATAGTGCTTCTATAATAGAAAAAGTGCGTTCAACTGACTGCACGCTGTTTTTGTCCATAAGTATCTCCAATAATTAGGAATTTTAAACTTATTGTATCAACAATCATGCTAATGTGCAATGCGGGCCAACCGTTTTGCATTTTGCAATAGCCAAAATATATTGACTATAAATGCCATAGATTCTATAATTAAATTGTTCCATTTTATGAACCATAGTTTCATAATGTGAAACATAAAACAAAAAGTGAGGTTTTGGTATGAATGAAGTGCTGAAACGATTGTCCCATATGGGGATCATTCCGGTGGTCAAAATTGATGATGTGGAGAAGGCTGTGCCCCTTTCAAAAGCCTTACACGAAGGCGGTCTTTCCTGTGTGGAAATAACCTTTCGGACAGCCCAAGCCGCAGAAGCCATTAAGCGCATTACCACTTCCCTTCCCGACATGTTGGTAGGTGCCGGAACAGTACTTACAACACAACAGGTTGATAGTGCCATTGAGGCCGGTGCAAAATTTATTGTCAGCCCTGGTTTGAATCCTGAAGTTGTAAAATACTGCATACAGCAGCATATCCCGGTAACCCCCGGCTGTTCCAATCCCTCGGATATTGAAATGGCCATCAGCCTTGGGCTCGATGTTGTAAAATTCTTTCCTGCAGAGGCCATGGGCGGTGTAAAGGTCATAAAGGCTATTTCAGCACCTTACAGCGGTATCAGGTTTATTCCTACCGGCGGCATTAATGAAAAAAATCTCAACGACTACCTTTCCTGCCCCAGCGTTTTAGCCTGCGGCGGAAGCTGGATGGTTGATGAGGCTTTCATCAAGTCGGGTGATTTTGATAAAATTACCGCTCTTACCCGGGAAGCAGTCAAAAACATGCTGGGCTTTGAGCTTGCCCATATTGGCATCAACAGTGAAAATGCAGATCAGGCTGCTCAAATCGCCAAAATGTTCAGTCTGATGTTCGGCCTGGAGTATAAGGATGGCAATAAATCTATTTTTTCCGGTAAGGCTGTTGAGGTCATGAAATCTCCATTCCGTGGAAAAAACGGGCATATCGCTATCGCTACAAACAATTTAACAAGGGCTGTTCATATCATGCAGTCCAAGGGCTACAAAATGGATACAGATTCAGCAAATAGGGATGCCAACGGTAATTTTACCGGTGGTGTGTACTTCGATCAAGAAATCGGCGGCTTTGCGGTTCATCTTTTGCAAAAAGGTTAGGAGGTTACAAAATGAGCAGAATCATAACATTCGGGGAAATCATGCTGAGGCTTGCTCCCGAGGGCTACAACCGTTTTATCCAATCCGATGCGCTTACTGCCCTGTATGGTGGCGGAGAGGCCAATGTCGCCGTATCCCTTGCCAATTTCGGCATGGATGTCCGATATGTGACCAAGGTTCCGAAGCATGAGATTGGACAGGCAGCTGTTAATTCTCTTCGTAAATTCGGTGTGGATACTAGCTGTATTGTAAGAGGCGGCAATAGGCTTGGTATCTATTATCTTGAAAAAGGTGCTTCCCAGCGTCCGTCAAAGGTTATTTACGATAGAGCCAACTCGTCCATTGCCATGGCCTCAAAAGAGGATTTTGACTGGGACAAGATTTTTGAAGGCGCACATTGGTTTCATTTTACCGGTATCACCCCTGCTTTGGGTGATAATGTTGCAGCCATCTGCCTGGATGCCTTGAGGGCAGCAAAAAAGCACGGTCTTACCGTAAGCTGTGACTTAAATTACCGTAAAAACCTCTGGAGCCGTGAAAAAGCAGGCCAGGTCATGGGAACCCTTATGGAATACGTAGACGTTTGCATCGCCAACGAGGAGGATGCCGGTGATGTATTCGGTATCTGGGCCGACGATACAAACGTAACCGGCGGCAAGCTGTCCCATGAAGGCTACAAAAGTGTTGCTAAAAAGCTGGCAGACAGATTTGGTTTCAAGAAGGTTGCCATTACGCTCCGGTCCTCCATCTCCGCCAATGACAACAATTGGGCTGCCATGCTCTATGACGGCACCGACTTCTATTTTTCCAAAAGCTATGCCATTCATATCGTTGACCGTGTGGGTGGCGGAGACAGCTTCGGAGCCGGCCTGATCTATTCTTTTATCAGTAATAAAGCGCCACAACAGGCTCTGGAATTCGCTGTTGCCGCAAGCTGCCTCAAGCACACCATCGAAGGCGATTACAATCTTGTAAATGTCGACGAGGTCAACAAACTGGCTGAAGGTGACGGCACCGGTAGAGTGCAACGATAAAAAATTGTATTATTGCGCTGAAACCGCCTATCAGTTCATTCAATAGGCGGTTTTTGTTGTTCAAACACAGATAACTAACCCTTTTAATTTTGTACCCTTATATGTAAAATGAAAAAGTAAAGATAAAAAGTGATCAGAAAATAAATGTATAACCTATCCCAAAGAAAGGCAGGTAGCTCATGGCCAATATAGAAAATGTCCTAGTACTTCTTCCTGTAACAGAGGATCACAAAAAGCTTCTGGAACAGGAGGCTCCCTCTGCATCTTTTGTCTATAGCTCATCTGAGGAGGCTACACACCAAATGGTACAAAGTGCCGATATCATTATCGGAAATCCACCTCCTGAGATGGTTATGGGCTCTGTAAAAATAAAATGGCTCCAGCTTGGCAGTGCCGGTACTGGCCATTATGTGAAATCCGGGATTTTACCTTCGGGTACACTGCTCACCAATGCAACCGGAGCATATGGTCTTGCCGTTTCAGAATACATGATTGGTGTGCTCTTGGAGCTCTATAAAAAACTTCACTTATATAGAGACAATCAGCAGAGAAACCTCTGGCAGGTAGAAGGAAGCGTTCGTTCAATCTACGGATCCACTGTACTTATTGTAGGTCTTGGAGATATCGGAGGAGAATTTGCCAAAAGAATACACGCCCTTGGTGGGTATACCATTGGTGTTCGACGTGCCGACTCTACCAAACCCGATTATGTGGATGAGTTGATTTTAATGGACATGCTGGATACTGCGCTCCCCCGCGCTAATGTTGTAGCCATGAGCCTTCCGGGGACAAAGGAGACTAATCGGTTATTTTCCAAAGAGCGTCTTGATAATATGAAACCTGGGGCGGTACTCATTAATGTAGGCCGTGGCTCAGTTCTGGATACGGACGCCCTATGTGATGCACTGGAAAGCGGACACATTGCCGGAGCCGCCCTGGATGTTACAGACCCGGAGCCCTTACCCGCTGATCATAGAATCTGGCAAATAAAAAATGCAATCATAACGCCCCATGTATCCGGGGGATATCATCTTCCCGAAACCTTTGAGCGTATTGTCCGCATCAGCGCAGGCAATCTCCGACGATTTATATCAAACCAAAGGCTTATAAATCTTGTAGATTTCTCTACCGGTTACCGGGAAGCGCCTAATCTTCCCCATCCATAATACGGTGCGTTCCATAACTTGTTGTTTTCAAAGTCAAAGCCTGTCGGATTTTTTATCAGACAGGCTTTTGATATATTTAATAATACATTTACTGATAATTATCTGAAGAACTCATCATAGATACTGACGATGGCTTTATCAACGTCTTCTTCATTTACCCCAAACATAACGCTTACCTCGGATGAGCCCTGGTTGATCATACGAATATTAACCTGGTTGATGGCCAAAGCCTTGGAAATACGGCGTGTAACACCCACTGTATGCTTCATGCCTTCGCCCACCACCATGACAAGTCCAAGGTTATATTCAATGCTCACACTGTCAACCCGGAGCTCCTTGGCGATTCTTTCCATAATACGGCTCTTCTTCTCATCGTCCAGAAATTTCTTTCGAACAATGATCGAGATATCGTCTATTCCGGAAGGCATATGCTCAAAAGGAACAAACTCTTCTTCAAGAATTTGAAGAACCTTGCGGCCAAAGCCAATTTCGCGGTTCATCATGTACTTGTTGATATTGATTGAGCAAAAACCCTTATCACCTGCTATACCCGCAACAGGACTTAATAAATTATCTCTGGTGGGTGATATCATGGTACCTGGTGCATTGGGGTTATTGGTATTCTTGATATTAACAGGCACTCCTCTTTGAAATACAGGCTCCAAGGTTTCTTCATGAAGAACCGAAAAACCCGCATAGGAGAGCTCGCGCATCTCACGGTATGTAAGAACTGAGATAGGCTTTGGATCCTTTATCAATCTGGGGTTTGCGGCAAACACAGAATCCACATCGGTGAAATTTTCATAAACCTCTACTTCAAGAGCAGCCGCAAGAATAGAACCCGTAATATCCGAGCCCCCACGAGGGAAGGTGACTACCTCTCCTGACAGGGAATAACCAAAAAAGCCGGGGAAAATGATAATGCCTTTGGTATTCTTAAGCTTTGTTAGATTTTTAAAGGATTGAGGCAGTACCCTAGCATTTCCATACTCATCACTTAAAAAGAGGCCTGCGTCCTTTGGATTCATGTAATCCGCCTGTATGCCCTGGCTCTTTAAGTAATATGCAACAAGGCGTGCTGCATTATCCTCTCCTGCCGCCTTCATACGATCCATAAATTTCTCGGAAGAACCAAAAGGCAGCGAAACACGGGTTTTCAAGTTATTTTCAATATCTTTGGATATCTGTTCATTAAGCCCCAAATCCGATGCTATTTCAGCATAGCGTGCCACAATACTGTCAAGAACAGGCTCATAGTCCTCATTATTCAAATATTTGTTTGCGCAGTCAATGAGCATATCCGTTATTTTTGTATCGGAATCAAACCGTTTACCCGGTGCGGAAACAACCACAATACGTCTATCCGGATCACTTGTGACAATGGAACAGACTTTTTTAACCTGTTCGGCATTGGCCATAGATGTCCCACCAAATTTACAAACTTTCATTAATTTCATCCTCCAAGAGTGTTCTTAAAAAGTAGGTGGAAAACTTGGGTAGTACTATTCTTCCTCAAAAACTTTTTGTATTGATAAAAAAGGTAAAGGGTCTCCCCTTTACCTTCCAATTTTATAGTGCAACTTAGTCCTTGTCAACATTTCATCCAATCAATTTTTTGGTCTCTTTTGCAATGGCAAGCTCTTCATTGGTAGGAATAACCAGCGTTCTGACCTTAGCATCTTTTGTGCTCACATCAATTTCCAAGCCTCTTTTTCCGTTCTTTTCCTGGTCGATTTCAATACCCATGAACTCAAGTCCTTCGCATGCCATTTTGCGAATCTTGGGGTTATTCTCACCAATACCGGCGGTAAATACTACAGCATCAAGACCGCCCATGGCGCAGGCGTACGAACCAATGATTTTCTTTACCTGATATGCAAAAACCTCAAGGGCGAGCGCCGCCCGTTCATTGCCTCCATCTACGGCATCGTCCAAATCACGAAAATCGCTGCTGACACCGGAAATACCTAAAACACCGGATTTTTTGTTCATAATGGCATCCATCTGCTCTGTATCCAAGCCTTCCTTATTCATGAGGTAGGTAACAACCGCAGGATCAATGGTGCCGCAACGGGTACCCATAGCTAATCCGTCTAAAGGAGTAAAGCCCATGGAGGTATCTACGGTTTTTCCACAGTCAACAGCCGCAATACTTGAACCATTTCCTAAATGGCAAGTCACAATCTTAAGCTTGTCACTGGGCTTGCCAAGAAGAATAGCGGCACGCTCGGAGACATATTTATGGCTTGTTCCATGGAAGCCATATTTACGAAGCTTGTATTTCTTGTAATATTCATAGGGTAAAGCATAGATATAGGCTCTCTTAGGCATCGTCTGATGGAATGCCGTATCAAAAACCGCAATCTGGGGAATATTCTCTAAAATTTGCTGGCAGGCTATAATACCCGTAATATTGGGGGGATTATGAAGAGGTGCAAGCTCGACGCACTCTTCTATGGTTTTCATGACTTCGTCATCAATAATGACTGATTTAAAGAACTTCTCTCCGCCATGAACCACACGATGACCAACTGCAGATATCTCACTGAGCGACTTGATGACACCCCATTCCTCATGAGTAAGTACCTTAATAAGGGCTGATATTGCGTCCTTATGGGTGGTCATCTCAATTTCATTTGTGACTGCCCTGTCATCAAAGGTCTTGTGCTTGATGACCGAACCAGGTAATCCAATACGATCACAATTACCTTTTGCCAGAACCCTCTCGTCACTCATATCAATGAGCTGATACTTCAATGATGAGCTCCCTGCGTTGATTACTAGAATGATCATTTTAAAAATTTCCCCCTTAAAATATTTATTTATCTTTTTATCCCCTGAGCCTGAACAGCTGTAATAGCGGCCACACCGACAATATCTTCAGCTGAACATCCTCTTGAAAGATCATTAACCGGCATTGCTATTCCCTGGGTAATAGGGCCGTAAGCATCGGCCTTGGCAAGCCTCTGAGTAAGCTTATAGGCGATGTTACCTACATTAAGGTCAGGGAATACAAGAACATTGGCTTCTCCCTTCAATGGGCTTGCAGCTGCCTTTGACTTGGCGATTTCCGGAATAATAGCAGCATCCACCTGGAGTTCACCATCTATAATGACATCAGGAGCCTTAGCCTTGGCAAGCTTTGTTGCTTCAACAACCTTGTCCACCAATTCACTCTTGGCACTGCCATAGCTTGAGTAGGACAGCATGGCTACCTTAGGTTCGGCCTCAACTAAATTCTGGAATGTGGAGGCAGAGCACACCGCAATTTCAGACAATTCTTCGGCATTAGGGTTCTCTACAAGGCCACTGTCAGCATAAAGGAAGGTACCGTTATGCCCGTATTCGCAATCCGGAACACACATAATAAAGAAAGCAGAGACCAGTTTAACGCCGGGAGCGGTTTTTAAAATCTGTAGAGCAGGGCGAAGGGTATTGCCTGTGGAATTGATGGCACCGGCCACCATACCGTCGGCCTCTCCCTTTTTAACCATCATGACACCCCAGTAGAGCGGGTTTTTCATGGTTTCACGGGCTTGCTCGATAGTCATTCCCTTATTTTTACGAAGCTCATAAAAGCTATTGGCATAATCCTCAAATTTATCAGAGGTCAATGGATTTACAATTTTTGCACCGCTAATATCCAAATCTCCCTTGAGCGCATTTATCTTTTCCTCTTCCCCGACCAGAACAATATTGGCAAAGCCCTGCTCCAGGATCATTGCCGTTGCTTTAATGGTACGGATGTCGGTGCTCTCAGGAAGAACAATCGTTTTCTTGTTTGACCTGGCACGTTCTGTTATTCTGTTTAAGAATTGACTCATAAGGTAAATGCTCCTTTCAAATTGTCGCGAGGTTTAATAAGTGGGCTTATTATTCCCTAAATTCCAACAAAAAAAATTATATTACAAATGTTTTTTGTATACAAGGTTAAGATGATAAATTTCTATCAAATAATTGTTTTTTAGATTAATAGTGGTGCGGAACGCACCAACATGACTCGACCCGTTTACATGAATCGACCCACATTAAGAAAAGGGTAGATTTCTCTACCCCTGTTCCCTATTGATGGCTAACATGCTTGGTCATCATATCCCTGAGCTTATCAATATTTTTTCCGGCAGCGTTTTTTATGTTGGTCGTCAGCTGATTCAGTAATTCACGCATCTGATCAGCCTCTACGTATCGTTTTACCTTAAGAGATGTTGTCTTGATAAGTTCATCATATCCGTATACATAATAACGAATTGATTTGTATACCGGCATTAATTTATTGATATCCTTAATGGCAGTATCCAAGAGCTTCTTAATTTCATCCTCATCATCCGGTGATGCGAGCAGGCTGCTGATTTGTTCCTTATCAAGAATTATTTTGGCACATATATCGATTGTTCCGTCGGCCGTTGCTTCACCCCAAACCATGGATTCCTTTACATAATCCAGTTTGTTGATATGGAATTCCAATTCCTCAGGAAACACCTTCTTGCCGTTTTTCAAAACAATCATGGATTTTACACGGCCCGTTACATGAACAAGACCACGCTTATCAATACATCCTAAATCTCCCGTATGAAACCATCCGTCTTTAATAGCTTCTTTTGTTGCCTCTTCGTTCTTCCAGTATCCCATCATAACGGTCTTTGCCTTAACGACAAGTTCTCCGGAGCCGGTCTCATCGGGATTGGCAATGGCAACCGCAATGCCAGGTAAAGGTTCGCCGCAGGTTCCAGCCTTGCGCACGCGGTCACTTCCTCCAGAAACAACGGGAGAGGTTTCAGTAAGACCATACCCCTGATATACCCTCACCCCAATATTTTCATACCAGTTGGCTGTTTGGGGCTCCATGGCGGCGCCGCCGGTTACAATAACGCGAAGTCTTCCGCCCAAAGCCTCCAACAACTGCTTAAAGAGCTTTCTTCTAAGATCAAGACCTGTATATCGAAGGGCATTTGTAACCCCCATTAAGGCTCTAACCTTTTTATACAAACCTTTTTTCTTCAGCTCATCAAACATACGGCTCTTGAATTTGTCAAAGATTAATGGAACACCAACCAAGCAATCAGGCTTATATTCGGAAAGATTTTTGGATAGATACTTAAGCCCGTCACTGATGGATATGGTCATCCCCAAATAGAGCGGGAATAGTAAACCAGCTGTATTCTCAAAGGTATGATGAAGCGGTAAAATGGATAGCACCGATTCACCCGGCTTAAATCGGACAACGCCGCCAAGAGCCAAAACATCAGCACAAACGTTGCTATGATTAAGCATAACGGCCTTTGAGGTTGACGATGTTCCCGATGTAAAAAGCAGAATACCCAAGGCTAATGGATCAATTTTAGCATTTATGTACTGGTCGAAACCAGAATCAAGAAGCTCGTTGCCTTGGCTTAAAAGCTTTGAGAAGGAATAAAAGCCAGGCCGCATAACATCCTCTTCATTTTGCGGATTCATGCAGATAATAGCTTTGAGCTTTGTATTATTCATGGATAATGTCTCAACAGCAGACTGAAAAGCATTGGAATACACCAAAACGTCTACTTCCCCCCGTTCCAGCATGGGCCCTATTTCATTGGGTGGAAGCATTCTGTCCAGAGGTACTGCAATCCCGACACCATTGACAGCAGCCATATAGGATACAACCCATTCATACCGGTTCTCACCAATAATAGCAACACGGCTATTAGATAGCCCGAGTTCTAAAAGAGAACTGCCGAGTGAATTTACATCCCGTACAAATTGACTGTAGGTCCTGCTTTCAGTGGGTTTTTGAGGATCATTGCGAAATTTAAAGGCAATCTGTTCCCCATAATTAGCCTCACATTTTTGCAGCATGTCCTTTAGACTATCGATATTGGTTGTTTGGTATAAGGGTTTCCTTTCTGTAATGTTGATAATTTTAAGTGTATCTTTCATTAAAATCTAGTCCCCCTTGTAGAAAACAGACATTCTACATTGTGATGCTTTAATCATAACACTACAGAAATATATTGTATATATCATAGTTCATATAATAATAAACTTTTGTTCATTTATGACAAAATATCTAAATGCCTAAAATCATCATACGTAAGGGCATGTAACGCTTAATACCCAGCTCCTTTATAATGTTTTTTCTCAATTGCCTGGCTAAACGTTCCATAAGCCGGAGCTCATCTATGCTGACCTCATAGCTTCCATAGCGTACCTTTACAAAAATATCTGTCACAACCATAAAATTTGATTCACTGAACATATACATCTGATCAACTCTTTTGCTGAATTCTCCGGCAGTTTCACCGGGTCTCACAGATGTACCCACATGTGAAAACCAGTTAAGCATCAGCTCATAAAGCTTGATGACCTTTTTCCCGCCTTTTAATCCTCTCATCCTGAGATTACCTATCCATGAGGCTACCAGATTCACAATATAAGAGAGTAATAAAAGTCCAAACAAAATCCAGGGTATATACTTGGCATAACGGCCAAATGAAGCTTGTGACCCTTGGACATCTCCAACAGGATAAAATCCAGGGCCCTCATCTTGTCGGTAATTCTCCATAAGGTCTTCAAGACCGGGCATGTCGGGATAAAATTCACCCATTGTTGATTTTGTTTCGGCCAGATAATCCATAGTACCTGCATAGGCAGGGGTAGGCTCAAAGATCAGCCATCCAAAGCCCTCAAAATAAACCTCCACCCAGGCATGAGCGTTTCTGTTAGTGACAATAAAAATGTTATCGTCATTGGAATTCTCCGGCAGCACATAGCCTTCAACATAACGGGCTGGTATATTTAAGGAGCGCAGTAGAATGCTCATTGCAGTTGAAAAGTAGGTACAATAGCCCTTATTTTCTTCAAATAAGAAATAATCAACAAAGTCCCTCCCCCCAGGAATGCGGCTGGTATTATAGGTATAGGAGAAATTTTTCCTGAGGTAGCTTTCAACAGCAATAACCTTCTCGTAATCAGATTTACAGCTCCCAGTCAGCCGTTTTGCCAAATCCTTAACCCTCTGGGGGACGGCTTCGTCAATTATGGTATATTCACTTGCAATGGTTGATGCTCGGAATTCAAGCATGCTCAGGATATCCATTTTGCGAACTGTCTCTTCGATCTCCGGAGTGGTAATCAATATGTCAAATTCAGTACTTTCACTGTCGGATTTGGTTAACCTTCCAGAGATCGTGTAAGCAGATGGCTGAGGCTGCAATTCCACTTCCTCCATAAGCTTCTGATACTTTTCCATGAGTATGTTCCTGGCATCCGTATAAAGGCCGCGTCGGCTAAAAGTCAATGCCTTTTTTAATAGGGGATCTCCGTACATGGGCTGAGTATAATTCAACTTATATGTGGAACCAGATGGCAGCTTGGGACTTGTAATGGCTGTACCATGGGTATCCTGTGACAGTTCAAGAGGCGTATTATCGGACAACATCACAGGCAGAATACTTTTAAGGGGCAGGAACACAGTACGGGTAGTCATATTGCGAAATTTTATCTCAAGCGAGTAGGTAGGAAAAAGGAGCTCGAGGAGGTCCTCCTGTGAGAGGGCTTGTAGAAGCTGCTTGTCATCGTCGGTTGCATCCGGAAATAGTTCATCGACAGGAATGTTTATCCAGCCAGTTTGTGTTTCGTTCAAATCACTTTCAATCTCAGTTGACCCTGTCTTATAAACGCCTAAAGCATTATGTCCCCATGAGTTATTTTCATATACGGCATATGCTGCCCCTCTAAGATAGGTGCGCTTATCAGCCTTCACTTCCATAACCACAGTACTATTTGGTCTTATAGGCCCACCCAATCGTTGAGATCTTGAATTAAATCCTGTAGAGGCAAGGGTGAAAAACTCCATATTATTTGAGCTGAATCGTTGCTCAAAAGTATCTATGACGGACATGATTTTGGTATCAAGCCAGGGCCATTCAATGGGATGTTCCTTTTTGGGTATAAAAGACACAACCATAATAAGAATGAGTGCAAATGGAATAGTAAAAAGCATGAAATTACCCAGAGGTATATTTTCGGCAACAAGCCCCAGCCTCTTTTTCCTGATATAAACAAGCCTGACATAGGAAAGTATGGTGAGTATGCAAAACAAAGCAAACAGCCACCTGCTCTCCTTGGCGGTCATGTAATAGGAAAACAAGGCTATAGCAAAGGTTACACCAGTAAGGATAAAAAAGCTGAAGCTTTTTTTATAAAACAGAATCACAATCAAAGCAGCTACAATAGAGGAAAATAGCATGAACACATGGGTGAATAACATCATATCCGCACCTTGACGGGGCTCATTGTATGCAATTCTGTACCAGAGCTCAATAATTCCCTCAACTATCTTAAGAACCGGCCTTGAATAGGGTGTATCAACCCAGCAAAGAAAGGTTATGATTACGGTTGCCAATCCGGATAATCCAAGGAATAGTATTCTAGTTACCCGTGTCAAAAAAAAGAGGGTCATAAGCCCGTAAACGGAGCCAGATAATAACAATAGCTCCAGTACGGGCACCTGGGGATAAAGAATGACTGCCATGAAGAAAACTAAAATAGCGTTATAGGCACAACCAAAAATAAAGTTGGAAAAACCATCAAGCCTAGCCTTCATAGGCCTTTACCCCCACTTTAACGGTATCTTCTTTTACCTCTTGCTGGGAACCTTCCATCTGAATAACCGAAGGCTCCAGCTTATAGGTGCGTATATTGTTTTTCATCATCATGTCTTCAACATCCTGATAGGTTAATCCATTATTCCCATATGCACCTTGAAGCTTAATATAATATAGCTCCAGATCAAAGCCTTTATTTTTGATATGAAAGCCTTCACGAATAATTTCTTCGTCAACATAAAGGGTGAAAAGATAGGCCAAATGGCTGTTTTGCTCAGTCTCTGAAAAATATTCTATGGCTTCTTTGAAATCATAATTCTGGTTGAATTTCACCTCAGACAAAAGCACATAAATATCTTGAAACTCAATGTAATTAGAAGCCTTAAGGCTTATAGGGCCATCCTTGTAAAAACAAAGCTTTACATTCACATTCTGCTTTACAAGATAGCTTATTTGAGAAACCATTTCTTCTATAAGACAATCCTCTTTAATCAGTGTATCCTCATTCAGTTTTTCAGGATTTCGAAGGTTAAGAATAACCACCACATCGTTGTCAAGCTCGTTACGGGTCTCTTTTACCATGGTTTTTCCAAGCTTGGATGAAAGCTTCCAGTGTATCTTTCTAAAGCTGTCACCATAGGCATATTCACGAATATCAACCAGTTCATCATTGCCTGCTTCCTTATAGCCTGAAGACAGCTCCCCCTCTGAGATACGTGTAACAGGTACATCTCTGTTTAGAATATCAACAATTCTTGGCTCAACTAAAATATTCTTCGTTTCCAGAGGTTGAAAGGTATACGAGAATAACCCAAGGAGGTCGTTAATGCGAATGCTCTTTACACCAATATCATACCGTCCTCTGAAAAAAAGCGGCATTTTATATTGGAATTCACGCGTGGAAAAGGGCGATAAAGAAAGCCGCATGCTTTTTAGACTTTTACATATAATTTGACCTTCCATTTGCATGCGAACCGTGATATAAGGCATGTAAAAGAAGGAGCTGTTTTGTAGAATCAAATGATAATAAGCAAACTCGCCTTTTATGAAAGTTCGCTCATTCAAGCGTTCACTCATGCGAAATAACGCGCATGTGACAACAAGATGTAATAACGACATTACTGGTAGTGCCAGAGCTAAATAAAGGAGTGTATATGGAAAGTAGCCACCAAAAAAATAGGCGTAAATAAGACATATGAAAAGCACAGCCACATAACGGATAATGTTCTGCTTATGGTTTCGCTTCTCTTTGCCAATCAGTGATACGTCATCATCAGGCTCAGGTCTTGCCATATGGGTCCCCCCCCCTTTTTCCATTAAACAAATTACTAAATTAACGGCTAGCCAAAAGGGGGATCTTCATATTCTTTGTGATGTCGGAAATAATACTTTCGTTTGTTACACGCTTGATTTTGGCTTCCTGCTTGAGCATGAGCCGATGGCTTAAAACTGGTACTGCAAGATCGCGGATATCTTCGGGTATGACATAATCACGGCCATCGAAAAGTGCCGAAGCCTGGGCAGCACGAAACAGACTGATGGATGCCCGGGGGCTGCAGCCCAGCATGGTATGCTCATGTCGTCTTGTAGCGGATATGATGTCAACAATGTAACCGGCAAGGCTTTCTTCGATCTTGACGTCTCGGACCATTTTTTGAAGGGCCATGAGTTCATCAAAGGAAACCACTGCCTCAAGCTCATTTAGGGGATTGCTCTTCTGGAATCGGTAAAGAATACTGACCTCTTCAGCCCGGGACGGATAACCCATGGTAATCTTCATAAGGAAGCGGTCCAGTTGTGCTTCAGGTAAGGGATAAGTGCCCATATACTCCACCGGGTTTTGAGTGGCAATAACCATAAAAGGTTCCGGTACTTTATAGGCTTTCCCGTCAACGGTAACCTGTTTTTCTTCCATAACCTCAAGCATGCTGGCCTGGGTTTTGGGGGAGGTTCTGTTAATTTCATCAGCAAGTATGACATTGCTCATGATATTGCCATGACGATATTCAAATTCATTGGTCTTTTGATTATATACCGTGAATCCTGTTATGTCGGAGGGCAGAATATCAGGAGTGAATTGAATACGGTTAAAGGACAAACCCACAGATTTAGCCATGGCATAGGCCATAGTTGTTTTACCTATTCCAGGTACATCTTCAATGAGAACATGACCCGATGCGGTTAGGGATATGACCATCAATCTTGCCGGTCCTTCCTTTCCTACGAGGATTTTGGACATATTATCGACAATTTTCTTCATGACGGTTTGGGTCTCTTTCATACAAGTGCCCTCCATATCCTTTTTGGATAATTTTATCAGTAATATCATTAATAGTGAAGACAAATTTTTGTCATTTTGTGTGAAAAATATTAACAGTCAAATTTTATCCAAAATAAAAATTTCCAAATCATTATTCATAACGCAAAGCCTCTATGGGGTCCAGCCTGGCTGCTTTTCTTGCAGGGTAGATTCCAAAAAAGATACCGACTGCAGAGGAAAATAGTATAGCTACAATAACGATCTGAGGCGATATGGACGGGGTAATTCCTGCAAATTGCCCTAAGCCATAAGCACCAGCAACACCAAGAATTAAACCAATGATTCCACCTATGCATGAAATAATCACTGACTCGGTGAGAAATTGAAACAAAATATTACCCGTCTTTGCACCAATGGCCTTTCTGATGCCTATTTCACGAGTTCGCTCGGTTACTGACACCAGCATGATATTCATGACCCCCACCCCGCCGACCAAAAGTGATATGGCGGCAACAGCAGCTATGAAGGTCGTAAAAATGCCCAGTACTGTGTTAATCTGATCCAACTGCTTCATCATGGATTCCGCTCTGTAAACCTCGCGATCCCGGTTCCCATGACGATTAACCAGCATATTTTTTGCAATGACACCAGCAGCTTCCGAATTTTCCTTGGAATCAGCCATTATGACCAATTCATCCGTTATGTTTTCTTCAGAATATATGATGTTTAAATATGTCGCCGGAAGATAAACGATAACCGGCATATTATCCTCCGCCATATCTCCGAACATGTCAAACTGGCTCTTTATTACACCTACGAGCATAACCTTTTTTGTACTGTTTTGAGGCCCCACATTAATCGATTTTCCTACTACAGCATTGGTACCAAAAAGCTTTTTGGCCGCACCCTCATCAATAAGAGCCACCGGCTTGCCTTCCTCAGATTCATTTTTATTGTAGAATCGGCCATCCACCAACTCTATATTGTTTATAGAAAAAAGGTCCTCGTTTCCCCCATAAAGAAGGGCTCTCTTAGACTTATTTTCAGATTGTACTACCCCTTGTTTATTAATGACAGGTGTAGCATATTTGACGACTTCTATTTTTTCCTTAATCTGCCTTATATCTTCAAAGGTGATATAATCACTTTTTTCAGCATCAACCCCTTTAACCTTAATGCTGACAGTAGCCGCTCCAATTTTTTCGAATTCTCCCGTGATGGTCGTCTGCCCGCCCTGTCCCAGAGATACAATGGCAATGACCGAACTGATGCCTATAATGATTCCCAGCATGGTAAGAAAGGAGCGCATTTTATTGGACATGATGCTTTCTATAGCCATTTTTATGTTTTCAAACAAATTCATACTTCCACCCCCTACAGCACAATACGGTTTTCTACCAGACTATCATCAATGATATTTCCGTCACGCATCTTGATGATACGCTTTGAAAACCTGGCTACATCGGACTCATGAGTTACCATAAGAATGGTGGCTCCGTCATCATTGAGCTCCTGAATAATCCTCATGATTTCTTCGGTAACCTTGGTATCCAGATTACCTGTGGGTTCGTCAGCCAGGATAACTGATGGCTTGTTGACAATAGCGCGGGCTATGGCAACTCTTTGCTTCTGGCCTCCAGAGATTTCATTGGGACGGTGGCGAATGCGATCGCTGAGATCAACTCTTTTCAATGCCTCAAGAGCCTTTTCCCGCCTTTCTTTAGGTGGAACGCCTGCATAGACCATGGGAAGCTCCACATTATCCAGAATAGTCATACGTGGAAGAAGATTAAAGGATTGAAAAACAAAGCCGATTTCCTTGTTTCTGATTGTTGCCAGCTCGTTATCGGACAGACCTGAAATGTCCTTGCCATTTAATATATATTTTCCGGAGGTCATTTTATCCAGACACCCCAGCACATTCATCATGGTAGACTTGCCACAGCCCGATGGCCCCATAATGGAGGCGAATTCACCAGGCTCTATATGCATAGAAACCCCCTTAAGAGCTGTCAGCTTGATATCTCCTGTTATATAAACCTTTTCTACTTTTTCTATTTTAATCATTGTTTCCTACCCTCTGCCAATACCACGGTGCCATCCTGGATTTCAATAGAAGGATTGGAAATGACGACATCACCCTCAAAAAGGCCCTCCGTAATCTCGGCCTGGGTATCGGACTGAAGTCCGACTTTAACTTTGGTCAAGGCTGCTTTTCCGTCTTTTACGGCAAACACACTGACATTGTCATCCCGATCATATTGCAGGCATTCTATTGGCAGGGTCAAAACCTGTTTGGCCTCCCCTATTAAAATGTCGGCATTTATATCAAAATCAATTCTTAGGTATCCGTCAGGATTTTCTATATCTATTTCAGCACGAAGAGTGGCATCACTGGCCATGCCCATCTCTTTTGAGGCAGCAGGCTCAATAAAAGCGATCTTGCCTGTGTAAGAATTACTGCTGTTTTTTAAAACGACCTTTTGTCCCACCCGAATCTTGGCTGCATCAAATTTTCCAAGATGAATAATTCCCTTGAGGTTATCGAGCTGTTGAACCACAAAAGCAGGCTGGCTCATGCTTAGGGGTGAACCTTCAATGGCATTGACTGCTGTAACAGTCCCGTCAAATTCTGCCTTTAAGCCATCTTTTACCTTATTGAGTCTTTCCCGGGCTGATTTTAAAGAAAGCTCAGCCATGGCTATGGAATTGTCCATGAGTTGTATTTTTTCCTTTGAAATGGTTTGCAGGGATTTTCTTTTTTGAATCATCGTCTGAACATTGGCAATATCCTGAGGATTGCTGCTGCCGTCAAGGGCATAAATCTGCTCATCCAGATCAATAATCTCTTTTTCAATCTGATCCTTTTGGTTCAGAAGTTCTTCTTTATTCAGGATGGCATTGTCCAGTTGAATCTCGGCCTGTTTTACAGATGTTTCAAGGTCTGACAGGTCATAGGTCATAAGGATATCCCCATTTTTAACCTTTTGCCCCACCTCAACATTAATCTGCTCCACAGTATACTGGGCAGAACCCATGTAATTCTTTGATTTTTTTGACTGTACCAATGCATTGGTTGAAAGAAGGGTTTTGATATCGCCTTTTGTTACTTTTACTGTCTTAATATCGGGCAGCTTTTGAGTTTTCTGGCTATTGACTACAACAACAGCTAAAGCGACCAAAACAAATACAATGATAAATGCTGCAATTTTTCTTTTTTTCATTATGCGACTCCTTACTGAAGCAATGTGCTGTTTCGGCTGTACTTTTTTTAAGGATCTGGATAATTCTCGTAAAACCAAAATAAAGGTTTCCCCACTAGGATTATATACTAATTTAAAGCCTTTTTGTCTGAGTAAAATCGCTGTTCTAATCAATTATGGTCAAGTATTTCTCTGGTGAAACGCGAACACTGCTTATTAGGCTTGTTTTAATTTCTGTTGTACCATATGGATTATGGTAGTGATAAAAAACCATAATAACCGTAGCGTACGTTACGGGTTGTTCAAAGCTTGTTACTATTGTAATAATCATGAAATTCATGTGAGGAAGTGACATTCATGACACTTAACGACCTGCTTAAGCAATTAAGTGACCTCATTGCCGTTGATATGACTCTTTTGCGGATCATTTTGGCCATGATTTTTATATTTGTAGGTCTTATTTTCCGTGAGATATTTGTTAAAGGGATTATGCGACTCCTTCTTCATCTGACGAAAAAAACAAAAACAAACCTGGATGAAATGCTGGTATATGCTTTAGAAAAGCCTTCAAAATCACTGATATTGGGATTCAGCATATGGCTGGCTATCAGTATTTTGGGCCTTCCGGCAGCCCTTCAGCACTTTTTAAATCTAGCGTTCAGAACCTTCTTTATTCTCATGCTGTTCTGGTTTTTTTATCGTGCTTCAGATAGCTTGGTATTGATTTTTGAGCGCTTTCTAGATAAAAACAAGAAGAAGACCAAGCCCGTTCTCATAGGCTTCATGAGAAAAACCCTCAAGATTTTGTTTATCATTATCGAAGTCTTTATGATTATAAAGGAATGGGGATATGATGTTAGCGGACTTCTTGCAGGCCTCGGCGTAGGAGGCCTTGCCCTCTCTCTGGCAGCAAAGGATGCTGCGTCCAACCTGTTAGGCAGTATTGCCATTATGATTGACAAAACTTATAGCATCGGAGATTGGATCCAAACAGAAAAGGTTGAGGGAACGGTGGAGGAAATCGGTTTTAGAAGCACCAAGCTCAGAACCTTTGCAGATGCTATTATCAGCGTACCGAATTCCATTATGAGCAATGAACCCATTACCAATTGGTCCAAGATGGGCAAACGGCGCGTTTCCTTTAATCTGCAGGTTCCTTTGGATACCTCTGCCGAAAAGCTTGAGGACCTGCTGGATAAAATCAGGGAGATGCTGAAAAAACATGAGGACATCAGTCATGATACGATTGTTGCTCAAATCGAAGGCTTTGGGGAGGGTACTTTGCAGCTTCTCTTCTATTTTTTCACCAAGACGACCTCCTGGGTAACCTTCCTTGCTGTAAAGGAGGATGTGAATCTGAAAATCATGTATCTGTTTGAGGAAATGAATATTCCTATCGCGGTTCCTGTAAAGCGTATTCAGCTTGAAGGCCCATGGCCTGCTTTGTGGCAAAAGCCGGTGGATGAGGAGTCAGGAAGGAGCTAAATCTCCAAATCGGGCAGGAGGCTACCCATTAGTTGAGTAGCCTCCTGCCCTCTATATTTGCCCGCATCCACGACATCTCTCACCCAAGCCTGCACGCTTGAGGGTCATATCATAGATCACTTCAGCGCTGAAAAATCAAATGTATCAGCAAAAGCCTCCAGATCAGAAGTTGTGATTTTGCCCGATTCATTTAAAAAGCCCGCTTCGGTCCCGGCCAGCACATTGATGGTCACAAAGGAATCGTCCAGCCCTAAAATCACCAGCGATTTATTAGGACTGATGGATAAGCTGACGGTTACACCGCTGGCTGTTTTATAAGACCACTCGTCGTAGTCGTCTGCATTTCCGATATTCAAAATGGCTTCGTTGAAGCTTCCTTTTTTGTAGTTCATAAATTGATAATCGATTACTCGACCGTTGCTAAGTCCTGCGGTGCCGTCGATATGGAAGGTACCATCCTCATATATATAGGAGCTGCCTATCGTATTTGCAGTGCCCAGAAAATCACCTGTCCCGGCTTTGTTGAACAAGTCTTCCGCACTCATGATAAAGATTATCGATTGGTGCAAGGTAAGCTTATATTTTGAAACGATTTCATCCAATTTGTCGGCCATTTCCTGCGTATACACCAAATACAGGCTGTATCTATTGTCAAGTCCGGTTGGCCCGTTGCCAACTTTAGCTAGGAGGGTTCCATCCTGGTCATAGCTGTCACAAAACGCAGTCCATTCGGCTACCGCTTTGTATTCGTTACTGTCCGGATATCCCTGCAGTGAGATCAAATCGCCCTCCACTGTGACCTTTGAAGATGGTCCTTCTGGATTTTCCGACGGATTTCCGGAAAAAGTTGTGGTATAGGTGCGCTGCATGACCAAATCCTTAAGTCCAAACAAATTCATGGCATAGGCCGTTACGGAAAAAGCTAAAACAAGGCAGAAAACTGCTACCAGAACCGCTATGCTTTTTCTGTGTCTATACTTTGTTTTCATTGAATAATAATCCTCCATTTCGATTCTTACAGCAGTATGTACTTGTGAAAATGTAGCCTTGTATAAATCTTTATTATTCATCCTGACATACCTCCGCTAATTTATTTTTTAATTGATTTCTTGCACGGGATAGTCTTGTTGTCACAGCCGATTCTTTCAGCTTTAGAAGCTGCGATATTTCCTTTACTGAGAAATCCTCGTAATAGAAGAAGTATAAAACTGTACGGTATTTCTCTGGTAGGCCCATAACAGACAGAAAAAGATCGCTTTGCTCTTGATGTTCAAATGTTGCTGTTGCGGATAATTCGGAAAAAGCGACATTTCTGCTTCTCCATGGCATTCTCAATGTATTTCTGCAACTATTTACTGTCACTCGAATCAACCAGTTTCTAATATGTTCTTCACTTTCGAATTGCTTGTTGCTCGTATACAGCTTCATCAATACATCTTGCACTATATCATCTGCATCGTGTCTGTTTCTAAAATAGTTCAGTGCAATACGGTATATAGTGTCTTTATACTTGTCTGCTATCGCAAGAAAAAAGGTCTGTTCCACTACCCCACCTCGTTTTTACATGAAAGCTTTCATCAATAATACACACAACGGGCATGATTTGTCACAGCATTCATACAAAAAAATTAATCTCATAAATATATCTATCTATCTATAGCCATTCTCCATACCGCTTAACATAGAATTTCTTGATCATCTGCGTTGCGAAGAAGTATCCTAACAGAATCAGTACAAGCCATGGTACAAAAGAAATAGGCAGTGGTACCATATCGATGCCTATAGCAAAGCTGCTGAACCCCACGCCAATCGCCACAGCCGCGACAGCAAATGTTGATGCCAGCAGTGGAACCGATGGCCAGCTCTGTAAAAACGGTATTTTAGCCGTACGGATCATATGAATGACCAACACCTGCGATACCGTTCCGAACACGAACCATCCGCATTGAAACAACGGCGACAGCTCCATCGTATTTGCACCAACGGCCCACCACATGACGGCGTAGCACAAAATATCAAAGATGGAGCTCAGCGGCCCCAAAAACGCCATAAAAGATTTGATTGAGCGTGTTTCCCATTTACGCGGTTTCTTAATATACTCCTTATCCACACTGTCAAACGGTATGCCCATCTGCGAAAAATCACAGAGCAGATTCTGGGTCAATATTTGTACCGGCAGCATGGGTAAAAACGGGAGAAGAATGGAAGCCACAATTACCGAAATCATGTTGCCGAAGTTACCACTAGCAGCCATTTTAATATATTTAATGATGTTCCCAAAGGTATGACGGCCTTCGACGACACCTTCTTCAAGTACCATTAAATCCTTTTTCAACAGAATGATGTCGGCAGTCTCTTTGGCGATATCAACAGCACTGTCCACTGAAATACCCACATCCGCCTGACGCAGCGGAGGCGCATCATTGATGCCGTCGCCCATATAGCCGACCGTATGTCCTGCCGTCTGGAACGCTTTCACAACCCGTTCCTTCTGGGATGGCGACAGCTTCGCAAACAAATCACAGGTCTTTACCGCATTAAGTAACGCGACATCATCCATTTGTTCTACGTCGCGGCCCGTCAGCAGGCTGGAGATATTCACGCCCACCTTGCCGCAAACCTTAATAGCCACACCTTCACTGTCCCCGGTGAGGACAACCGTTCGTACCCCATGTTCCCGGAGCGCGTCAATGGCGGCTTTGGCGCTCTCTTTTGGTGGGTCAAGGAAGCCCACAAAACCGATTAAAACCATATCACGCTCGTCGGCTACGCTGAAGGTTCCGCTATCAGGCACCTCGTTTTTCTGCGCGACGGCAATCATCCGTAGGCCGTCAGCATTATGCTTTTCATAAGTTGCCAAGGCGACACGACGCGTTTCTTCATCCATAGACAAAACGCGACCGTTCATCTCCACAAAAGACGAAATAGAGATAATCTCCTCCACTGCGCCCTTTGTTATAAGCTGACGCTTCCCACCTTTATCCTCTAAAACCACGCTCATCCGGCGGCGTGAAAAATCAAAAGGGATTTCATCCACACGGCTGTAGTCACTCAAGATATTCTCAAGCTCATTTTGCACTGCCCTATTGATGATCGCAAAGTCAATCAGATTTTTAAGGCCGGTTTGAAAATAACTGTTGAGGTAAGCATGGCGCAGGATTCGGGTATCGTCCTCTCCGTGCAGGTTCATGTATTTTTCAAGTACGATCTTGTCCTCTGTCAGCGTCCCGGTTTTGTCGGTGCAAAGCACGTCCATTTCTCCGAACGTCTGTATTGCGCCAAGAGTACGGACAATAACCTTGTGCTTGGACATGGAAACCGCACCTTTTGCCAACGTGGAGGTAATGATCACAGGTAACATTTCCGGCGTAAGCCCTACAGCGATACTGATGGCAAAAAGCAGGGCGCCTCCCCAGCTCCCCTTCGCCAGTCCGTTAATCAGAAACACAATGGGAATCATGATAAGCATCATCCGGACCAGGAGACCGCTGACCGAATCCACACCGCGCTCAAAACTAGTTTTTGCTCTGTCTCCAGACAGGGATTTCGCCATCGAACCGAAATAGGTGCTGTTCCCGGTTGCCAGTACCACGGCTGTGGCGCTTCCACTCATAATGTTTGACCCCATGAAACCTATGTTTCTCAAATCCGTCAAACCATCGTCCTGCTTGTTTCGTATGTCGCTGAATTTCTCCACCGGATTGGATTCACCGGTCAAAGCTGCTTGTGCAACAAAGGTATCTTTAGTAGTCAAAAAACGCACATCCGCCGGGAGCATATCACCTGCCGAAAGCCGGACAACATCGCCGGGAACGACCTCATCCATGGGAATTTCGGTCAGCTTTCCATCCCGCCAGACATCCGCTTTGTTTGAGATCATTTTTGACAGCTTTTCGGCAGCAGCGTTGGAACGCTCGCTCTGTACAAAAGCAACCAGGCCAGATAGTATGACCAGCGACAAGATGATAATGACCGTAAGATAGTCGGGTCTTGATGATATGACAATGTCTGTGATGTAAGTAACAACGGCGATCAGGAGCAAAATGATGCTGAAAGGGTTGATCAGCGCTTCTCTCAACCTATGAAGAACCGTGTTTTTATTTCCTACAGTGATTATATTTTTCCCAAATTCATCCTTCCTATTTTCTGCCTCTTCGCTTGTAAGCCCCTCCTGCGTGGCGGATAGGTGCACAAATAGTTCCTCTGCTGTTAAAAATGCAAAGGAGCGGAGCTTTACCTCAGTGTCATACTTGTTTTTCTGAATCTGCCTGCCAAGTTTTTTCCTGCTCTTAAAGATCACTGGAATCATTCCTTTCTTTTTTAGGATTCCCCAGCGAAATATAAAATAGGCAACAAAAAAGCCGCCTTAACAGACGGCAGTTACGCAGGAAAATTAATCCATCAGCACAAAGGCACAACGAACAACAACCTGCTAGAATCACCGACTATTGCTTCTATATTTCCACATCGGGGTTTGAAGCCGCTATGCGTACTTCCGGGGTTGCCGTCCATTTTCTCACTTCCTTTTTGTGCTATATTGAAGCTTAATTATATCTTTATAATGGTAAATAGTCAAACTCTTATGCAAATCTACTGGATTCACTGTGATCCGTTTGTGATATTGTCTTTAAAAGTCGTTAGTAATTTTGTCTCAATATTGGAACGGTATATAATTACCCCATAAAAAAACCACGGGGTGAAAAAATGCGGAGGATTGAATTAAATATGGACGGGAATGAGAAATATCGTATCATCAAGGAATTGATAGAACAGCATGGCAATAAGAACAGAGCAGCACATAAGCTGGGATGCTCAAGACGAAGCATTGACCGGTATATCGAAGGCTACAAAACTCACGGCAAGAAATTCTTTTTGCATGGTAATAGTAACCGTAAGCCTGCACATACAATCACAACCAATGTTAAAGATACAATAGTAGACCTTTACAGAAATAAATACTATGACGCGACATACCAGCATTTTACGGAACTACTTCAGGAATTCGAGAGCATAAGTGTCTCAGAGACTGTAGTCAGAAAAACGCTTATGGCTCAATACCTTCTGTCTCCACAGGCAACCAAGAAGACAAAGAAAGATGTCCGCAAGATACTGGAAGAAAAGAAAAAAGCCACAAGAAGTCCAAGAGAGGAAAATAGACTGCAGGCTTTGATTGTCGATATCGAAGATGCACATGCGAGGCGGCCCCGTTGTGCATATTTTGGTGAGATGGAACAGATGGACGCATGTATCTACCCATGGTTCGGGGGCATACAGACCACGCTGCACATTGCGGTGGACGATGCCTCTGGGGTGATCACCGGTGCCTGGTTTGATAAAGCAGAAACCCTTAACGGCTACTACAATGTATTTTGGCAGATACTAATGGGCTATGGCATCCCACTCATGTTTTATACGGACAGGAGGACAGTTTTTGAATACAAGAAAAAGGGAGGCGGACTGGATGAGAACGATACATACACGCAATTTGCTTACGCCTGTAAAACATTTGGGGTCGAGATTAAGACGACCAGTGTATCGCAGGCCAAAGGCCGTGTGGAACGAATGTTCTGGACATTGCAGTCACGCCTTCCTACCTTGTTAAGGCTTGCAGGTGTGGCTACCATAGAGCAGGCAAACGAATACCTTAAAGATTATCTTCACAAGTTCAACAAGCAATTTGCACTTGACTATAGCCGTATGCAATCCGTATTTGAAAACAAACCCTCAGAGGAGAAAGCGAACCTTACATTGGCAGTGCTGACCAATCGTATGGTGGATGGCGGACATTCGGTACGCTTTGAAAACAAGTATTATCGAACTGTCAACCAAAGTGGCCTCCCCATATACTTCTACAAAGGCACGGAAGGACTGGTCATACAGGCTTTTGATAAGAATCTTTATTTCTGCGTGGATGAAAGGGTCTATGCGTTAGAAGAAATACCGAATCATGAGCTCACATCAAGAAATTTCAATTTTAAAGAACCCTTAATCAAATCGTGCGTAAAGCACATACCTCCGATGAGTCATCCATGGAAGAAAGCCTCCTTTGAACAGTTTAAACGCAAACAGGCTCATCGTTCAGAATTAATGACGGGTGCTTGATAGGTATACAAAACATAGCCTTCGCCCTAGCTGTGATTTGATGTATAATATGAATCACAGAGAAAGGGGGTTGCGTTATGGCATCCCAGTCAATATATGAGTTTTTCGCAGAACTGAAGGATTATCGCCCTAAGATTTGGCGTCGGTTTCAGGTTGCCAGTAATGTGACGATGGCACGTTTAAGCTATATTTTAATGACGCTGTTTGAGATGAAAGCAAGCCATCTGTTCCGTATTGAAGTACCTGCCAATGAGAACTTTCACACATACATTCGTGAAAGACTCAGCGATGAGGAATACGCCAAGATATATGCAGAACCAGGTTCAACTGATCCCTTCGAGGACAATATGATATTTGAAGTTATTACGGAGGATACATACGAATTCCGTGAGGAGCACGAAAAGGTCTATGATGCTGTTGAAAACAAATTGAAGCATGTGATATCCCATCCACATTCAAAACTTTCACTTGTTTATGACTTTGGCGACAATTGGATTGTCTCGGTCACGCTTGAGCGTATATTTAAAGACGATGATCTATCAGGCAGGCTTCTCCCCCTTGTCCTTGAGGGCGAAGGGTTTGGCATCATTGAGGATTGCGGCGGCCTTCCGGGTCTTACAGATTTGGCAAAAGCCTTTAAGAAGAAAAAAGGTAGCACTTACCATGAGTACCGGGAATGGCTGGGCCGCGATGATCTTGATTTAGAAAGATTTGATATTGATGATATGAACTTCAGGCTTAAAAAAGTGCCTCGAGTATATACCGATATCTATGAATTCGATCTCGAGCCGACAAAGCGATCAATTGATATCTTGGAACGGCGATATCCGTCTGGAAAACTAGGTTAACTAAAATATCACTAACCTTTTTCTACAAAGATTGTTAAGCATGCAGCGGAAAACCGCTGCATGCATTTTTACATATGGAAAAATTACTAATTCAATCTAGCTAATGTTGCTTTTATTTTGAGACAAAATCAAAAACGCTTGACA
>JAEZJF010000020.1 GCA_023415825.1 Bacillota bacterium | reverse complement strand
TTGATCTATGGTGTCAGAGTTGAAATTTCAATCCACGTTCCCTGTAAAGGGAACGACCCGAGCTTGTCAGCTGACGACATAAGCCATTTTGCATTTCAATCCACGTTCCCTGTAAAGGGAACGACTTAAGCAAAGAGTCTATGATTTCTTTTATCCTGAATTTCAATCCACGTTCCCTGTAAAGGGAACGACCAAAATGATAAACGGCAGGCTATGGATAACAAGTAATTTCAATCCACGTTCCCTGTAAAGGGAACGACGTGCAGTTTCTCAAAGTACCACTGGATAGGATCTGATTTCAATCCACGTTCCCTGTAAAGGGAACGACGCATGTACAGATATGTTATTCTTGCCATAGATATATTTCAATCCACGTTCCCTGTAAAGGGAACGACCATACTGTTTTGTTTAGAATTCACTTTTTTCAATATTTCAATCCACGTTCCCTGTAAAGGGAACGACGTAAAACAATTATACATAGCGAAGCGTTTAAGGGAATTTCAATCCACGTTCCCTGTAAAGGGAACGACATATGGACTTACAAAACTTCCGAAACATTTTTACATATTTCAATCCACGTTCCCTGTAAAGGGAACGACTTCTCTTCGTTTATCCAATTACCAAATCCTATAGATTTCAATCCACGTTCCCTGTAAAGGGAACGACTATTTTATCTAAGCAATTCTTGCAAATATCTAGATATTTCAATCCACGTTCCCTGTAAAGGGAACGACATAATTAAACCAGCAAATATACCGCCATTTTGTTATTTCAATCCACGTTCCCTGTAAAGGGAACGACTCATATGCTAATTCATAGTTTTGACTACCTTGAAGATTTCAATCCACGTTCCCTGTAAAGGGAACGACTTAATCCAGTTAACAATTCTATCTAATTCACAATATTTCAATCCACGTTCCCTGTAAAGGGAACGACGCCCATATGCCTTCTTTCAAACCCTTGAGTATATATTTCAATCCACGTTCCCTGTAAAGGGAACGACGCTGTCAACTGCTAATTTCGATATTATTTAACTATTTCAATCCACGTTCCCTGTAAAGGGAACGACGTTCCATTTATCTGGACTCCTGATTCTCTTAATCGATTTCAATCCACGTTCCCTGTAAAGGGAACGACAAACATGGTGTTAACATTACCATAGTCTAACATCGATTTCAATCCACGTTCCCTGTAAAGGGAACGACTTCCACGCTGTCCGCCCTATTTAGCTCCTTGATTATATTTCAATCCACGTTCCCTGTAAAGGGAACGACCTTGCGCCGCTTGCTGTGTCAAAACAGACAAAACGAATTTCAATCCACGTTCCCTGTAAAGGGAACGACTCGCGGAACGCGAATCTAGTCGCGGGCTTTTCTATATTTCAATCCACGTTCCCTGTAAAGGGAACGACTCCACCGTAGGCCAATACACAGGACTAAAGGACAAATTTCAATCCACGTTCCCTGTAAAGGGAACGACTGTAAATCTGATTCGCTGCTTACCCGCATTACAATTTCAATCCACGTTCCCTGTAAAGGGAACGACTTAAAATGCAAAGATTAAAAAGTTCATATGTACACATTTCAATCCACGTTCCCTGTAAAGGGAACGACAAAATGATAAATGGCAGGCTATGGATAACAAGCAATTTCAATCCACGTTCCCTGTAAAGGGAACGACGTACGACACAAAGTAGGGTAAAGGCGGTGATCTATTTCAATCCACGTTCCCTGTAAAGGGAACGACAGCAACCACCACGAAAGATGTAGCAATTTTACCAATTTCAATCCACGTTCCCTGTAAAGGGAACGACTTTTAAACTTCTCGAATAGGTTGGCTATTTCACTTATTTCAATCCACGTTCCCTGTAAAGGGAACGACCTACATGTGCTTTCTACCTTCAATTCACCTGATGCGATTTCAATCCACGTTCCCTGTAAAGGGAACGACAGCAAATATGCACAAAACACACCCTACATATTTGCATTTCCATCGGCAATTTTAACAATTTGGATGGTACATCGTATAGTTAAACTTTAAAAATCTTTTAACGGCTATAATATTTCAGTTTTTCTATGGTGCGAAAGCATATGAAAATATATGATAGCTTTACATTCGCACCTAAATTATTAACGTACCCTCAATGTCAAAACTTTCCTTTGCGCCAATATGCTCCACTTTGTTTTCGTACTTATTACCTAAGTAATAGAACCTCAAACTATCCTTTTCTTTATCAATTATTTGCTCAAGCTTATGTTGAACCTCCCGGCATTTAGCGGAGTCCAGTATACATTCAAAGACCGAATTCTGGACCCGCTGTCCATAATTGACACACTGTTTCGCAACCTGCCGTAAACGCTTCCTACCGGCAGGGGTTTCCGTGTTCACATCATAAGTTATCAATACTAACATCATTCACCTACTTCCACATAAAAGGCGGATACTCGTCCAAATCACCACGAATAAACCTTGCCAATAGCATTGCTTGTAAATATGGTACAAGACCCCACTCAAGCTTTTCGCCGAGAAACGGATGAGTAATTTGTTCTTGCTTTTTTGTCTGCCACGCTGATAGAATACTTTTTCTTGTATCGTCATCCATTACGACAGCTCCATTTTCTTTTTGTGTAAATCCTTTCGAAGTCACAATTCGTTTGTTAATTAGCGACAACACAAACCTATCTGCATAGACTGAACGTAATTCTTCCATTAAATCAAGTGCAAGTGATATCCGTCCCGGTCTGTCTCGGTGCAGAAAGCCAACATATGCATCCAGACCAATTGCTTCAAGTGCTCTTGCAACATCATGAGCCAAAAGAGTATAAACAAATGACAGCATAGCATTTACATTATCCAATGGCGGTCGCTTATTCCTGACCTTAAATAAAAAGTCTTCTTTTTGTTGTAATATCAAATCGTCAAATACGCTGAAATACTGACTTGCTGACTCTCCCTCAAAACCTCGGAGTTGTTCCATATCGTCACAAGAATAAATATTCTGAAGGGAGCTTGCCATAAACTGCGAGACCTTCTTTAATTTTTCGGTATCAAGTCTTAAGCTGTAATCTCTTGTTGCTCTTTCTATGACCCATCGTGCATTATAAATTTTGCCAATGATAAAGTTTCTTGCGATTAGTGTACTTAGTTTTTCATCATCTGAAATACGGTACTGCGCTTTTCTTAGCGTTACATTACCACGGCTTTCTCCAACAATTCTGGCTAAGAATTTGCCGCTTTGGGTCATAAATGTCAAACCGATATTCTTTTTAGCGCAAGCCCCCATTAATGCCGGGCTTGCACCGGTATATCCGAAGGTGATAATTCCTTCAAGATTGTGGAGTGGAATACGTGCCGCTTCCGCTTGCTCTTTCATTATAACAACATTTTCACCGTCAAGCGATAAGTATGCATCTTTTGACGTCACATATAGCGTGTTCAACAGCTTCCGCATCTACTCTTCAGCCTCCATTATATTGGCTTTAATATATTTTGAGACAGACAAGCTTTTGTTGAGCTTCGGTACACATATCTCAGAAAGGGAGCACGCTTTACAGCTTTTAGATGGCTTAACCTTTGGAGTGTATCTTCTTGCATATAAAGTGTGCATTTCATTTAACATTGTTCGGACATTGTTGCGGAGTATATCCGATAATTTAATCTCCTGTCTGCGGTTTACCTCAGCATAAAACATATAGCCTTTAGAAATCTCACACAACAGCATTTCTTCAAGGCACATGGCTTGGGCACACAATTGCACTGCATCACAATCACTTTCTTTAGGCTTGCCACGCTTATACTCAATAGGGATGGGCTTATATAAGCCCTCCCTACCAAATATTTTTACACCATCCTGCGACCTGTGAAGCTCTACAACATCGCAAACACCATTTATTCCAAGTGTCCTTGAAAAGACAGGCATACCTCGTGTAGTAATCACATCGCCACGCTTTTCTGAAGAATTGTTGTCATGAGCCCTTTCATGAACGATCTGCCCTTCAATGGTTCTCAGATTCTCCTGCCATTGCTGTTCGATATGTATAAGCGCCCATTGCCTACGGCAAAATGAAAAATGCTGCAAACCTGCAATATTCAAGTAATCTTCTTCGTCATATACCATCATAGACTTCCAACTTTAAGCTTTTATGTTTTAGCTCATTTGTTTATTATTTGTTGTATCAAAAATGGATAGCAGTTCATCCTCCCACAAGTTTGACTCCAATAAAAAAGCCTGAGCTAAATCTTTAATAGTAATAGAATTTTAGAAATTCTGACCTAAGGTGCCACTCCCGAAAACACTTGTTTATACACCTTTTAGTTGAGATAAACGGAGCCTACACTAATTCAATTATCTCAGGAATGCATTCGGTCGGAGATATAGTGATTTCATAATCCCAAAATGAATGTGGCGCCTCGACCTTCGGCTTTATATTAAGAGAACGCTGTATCATGGCAGAAGTTTCTTTTGGCGTTTTTTCCTTATGTCGCCACCAATAAACCCTGCACACCTCACATGCCCCTTCAGGGCGTGAAGAGGAAGCATCGTTTTCAAACAAAGTACATAGTGCTTGTTTGATTTTCTCTGCATCCTCATCTGAGAAGATAGTCTTTTCTGCAAGCTGACAGTTGATACTTCCACGAATAACGTAAAGTCCGAAATTAACGAAATGTTTCATACCCATAGTATCAGAAGCCTTACCCTTTTTCCCTGCTTCCGCATTCACACTTCTCGTTATCTGCATATCGATTATTTCAATTGGATCAACACTGACCGCCTGCTGAATTGAAATTGGACCGCGAATACCAACAGATAATTGGCCACCTGATTCTTCACCACCTTCATTATCTTCGCTATTCTTTCGCTTTTTACCATCATCCTTTTTAAATGCAAATACCTGTCCAAAGGATCGAACATCTATCCACTTTTCGCAGGCTATTCTTGAAAATGATTCGCCATCAGCACTTTTACCTTTCTTTATTTCTGCAGCAAGTTCGGAGACACTATCAGCACGGTCTTTCAAACTGCGATAGGGATCTCCCTCACGTCCATCTGATTGAACAAAAATGCATTCACCCATATCTTGGAGGCGATTCCTGATTTTTCTCTTGATTGCCACATCAGAGAAGATTCCATATCCCTCATAATTTTCACGAGGACGATTTCCGTTTAACGGATCGCCATTGATATTCGCTCGTGTTACTGATACAACAGCAGCGAAATCAATCTTATTTTGTAAAATGGCCATTCACATTCCCTCCGTTTCTGAAGTAATAGTATCATTTTCTAACTTGTTATCATGATTATTATGTTTTAAAGCAGTTCGTTGGCAGTCATATCCAAGAAGGTATTTTCCGTCTAAAGCTGATTTCGATTCAAAGTCACCGTCTTTAAAAAGTCCTGATATCTCCCCATAAAGGTTCTTATAGTATTCACGACTACCTGGCTTTAGCTGGCTCAAATAAAAATGAGTGCTCTTTCGGATGATTCCCCATGTACGGAATGGTGTGCGTGAAAATTGCGGCATATATCTTTCTGCATTTGTTGTGCGGGTTTCACCTTTCTCGTATGTGCTGCGTTCAACTTTTTCTGCAACTGCTAGAAGCCTGCCATAAAGATAGCTCCTGTCTGTGCATTTTGTGTCAAGCTCCATGTTAAACATCACTCCCTTTTCCCAATAATTTCTCTTCAATAAAGAACATGCGATGTGAAGCACTCGCAAATAATTGCTATTCTTCTGGTAAGCTAATGGATTGGATGCTTTTCGTACGGCTGATACAACAAAGTCGTATGGAATCCTTTTGTTTTCGATTATGCATGGTCGTAAACGCTCAAAAGCAGACACCAGCATCGGTTTATTACCATCATCGCTTGCCTTTAAAACAAGACGTTTGTTTTGTTCTGTTCCATAAACGGCATGTGCAATTTCACTGATAGATGCTATCCCTTCATATTGGAAAAATTTCTTATCCTTGTTGAAATACTCCTGCCGCCAACAACAGCTTTCGTGCCATCTACGGATATTCTCAAGATATCGTGAGGTTGACAGTTCCTTATAGTAGGTCATTGCTAGCCGTCCGGGGGTTGCGCCTTCAAGTGCCATGACTACCATGTTTGAGGTATCGCTGAGTCTGATGGCATATCCATCTATTGCCGCATTAAATTCGATGGCTGCTACATAATTAGTTACAGGCACAGCGGTTTCATCTTCATCAAACAATGCATCATCCGTGATTTCGGCATCGGGCTCATCTTCATTTATCACTCCGAGGATTTCGGCAGAACTACTATAGAAAGCGGGAATATCTTTAAGAGCACTTTCCCACGCAACAATACATAAACCGTCTCGAGAATATCCCTGTCTGCGGATGATCCACTTGAGTGCATTATGTATCTTCTGTGATGCTTCGTATCCTATGGACATGGCCTCGTTATATTTTGTGTATTTATCCTTCGTGTTGAAACGACCACGGTAAGTAAAATTCTCATCATCATCTGCGGAAATTAATTTCGCTTTAGTATCCCGCTCTCCGCGGAGCTTTGCAGGGTTTGTCTTTGCGGGCAGTGTTCGTTCGCCTGTCAGATAGCATAAATCAAATTCTTTTATAGTCGATAAAAAGTATTCAATAAAACTTTTCTGAACGCTTTTATCCAGCCATATCGCACTGGAAAAACATTCATCAGAAGCGTAAAGGGATTCGGGACTAGCTATATTATCAGTATAGACACGATATCGGACAAAGGCTTTTTCAATGCGTGCTCCCTGAATCTTTTTCTTATCAGAAAGCTTTCCGTCCTTGTCAGTTGAAAGAACACCGCACTGAAGCAAATTGCTAATCACATTCTTTTTTAAAATATAGCGATAGACTGCCTCCACCTTAGGATGTGCATACGGCGAAGAGCACCACGCTTGCAGACCTGCCTGGTATGTTAAAAAGCTCTTCTTAATCTTATCAAACTCCTTTTGCCTCTTCTCCTCCGTGATTTTCCCGTCATAATACAAAGTTACTTTGTCAAGAAAATCGCCAGCAACATAGGAAAGATTTTCACATAGCGGCAAAGCTTTTATACCGTTAGTTTTGCCTTCTGGATAAGGAACGATTGTTTCCGCTTCGTCTTTCTCTAGTGTACATGCATCAACGAAGTTGCCTTTTATGTCAATGATAATCTCAATTTGTGCTTTTCTTGTATCATAACCTATTGGAAGCAATGTCAGTTTCTTCCCATTCCATTGCTCCGTTTCACCGGCTCGCCATGCGTTGGCATCATACAGTGCACAGAGAGAGGATGCCCAGCTCATTCGCCCACCTCCTCATCTGAAAACTCATCAAGTCCGGTAAAGTTGTTAAGCATTTTCTCAAATGGCTTAATTCGCATCTTATGCAGTATCCGTCTATCCTTGCCCGGAATCTCTTCCGGCTCTGGAAACTCGATAATACCTTTACGCATGACCACACGATGAAACCGCACACTCATATGCCCCTTTTCAGCCTCACAAACAGCTTCATCCGCATAAGTAAACCCGTGGAACATATAGCCGAAAGCTAGCTCATCAATACTATCATATGCTGCATCACCTTCACCAAATATGCAGGGCGATACATCACCATGGCACTCACGAGTTCCGAGGAAAACATCCCTCCTTCCGCCACGCGTAATCATTCTGCGAGCAATGTTATGATGTTTATGTTCATCTCGATCCGCAATAAGCTCGGGACGGTTTTCGTTCCATACAAAATGTGCACGCACCTGATAGCGGACTTCTTTGAGGTATGTATAAATCGACAAGTCATTTTTCTGATCATTATACTTTTTTGTACGTATTCCCTCCGAAGCCGTCTGAATCGGGTTCATCACACGTACTGCATCAACAATCCACGTAATTGTCGGTTTAAAATAAATTGACATTAAAATGCCTTTTAAAGCCTCATACGTCGGGACAAAATAGCTTGTTTTTTCTCCGCCGACACGGGTAACGGGGTCTGAGAACAGAGCCCGATCCCCGTACACCTCAAATTCAACAGTATTTCTTTTTTTTACCATACTTGGGTTCACCCCTTAACAAATCAATGTTGGCTGATCATCCATTACGCCGTAAACTTCGTGATAATATATCTTCGGCAGTATATATACGCCGACATCTTCTTCATACCTCACCCCTCCCGGAATTTTTTCAAGTGTGTATTTGCTTATCTGTACGGTATACTGCTGTAAATAGCGCAGTTCCGTTTTCCTTTCCGAAATGAGTCTTGCAGAAAGCAGTTTCCGAATGTGCTTTTGAGTGTCTTCGTTGTATTCAACGATGACATCCTTCTTCCCGGTGCTTTCAATAGCTTCAAAAGCATCCCCAGCTTCCTTAAACGCTTGCTTTAAGAGAGTGGACTTTGCATTGGAAAGTTTTCCGCTGCCACCGAGATTGATTGTCAACAAGTTAAGTATTGTATATTCTGGATTGTTTTTTAATGGAAAAGCCATTTCCGGCAGTAGCGGGTGGTAATACCTTGTATAAAACTCGTCCATAGCGACTTTTGATAAAGCACCGTTTGTATAGCATTCGGGATGAGAGCGAATATTGTGAAATACCTCTCTGGTCGCTTGCTGTGCGCCCAGTATATTTCCGAGTTTATCAACTTTTTCATCTCGAATAAATATGACAGATACCAGGCCAAGGTCTGTTTCTCGGTTACGATTACACCGCCCGGCTGCCTGAATGATACTGTCAAGTCCGGTCAATGAGCGTACTACCCTTGAGAAAGAAAGATCTACCCCCGCTTCTATCAAGGATGTGCTGACACAGATAACCTTTTTTGCCTGCTCTTTGTTATTTAAGCACTTTTTAAGCTCACCAATGACTTGTGCGCGGTGCGCGGGACACATATTTGTAGACAGATGAAACAGCAGATGCTTGTCTGAATTTTCAATTAATTTACTTATACTTTTATAAATATCTCTGGCTACAGGTTTCGTGTTAACGACAGCGAGGATAGATTGAACATCGCATACTGATTTAAATATGAAGTCTGCCGCTTCACTTATAGAAAAACCGTTCCCGCTGATATGATCCTCTATTTCTACTCGTCGGAATGCCTCAATATACCGTTCTTCGTTCGGCACGATGTTCACCGGGGCAGCGATTTGATAGCTATCTATCTTATCTAAAAGTGGCTGTGTAGCAGAACACAGGATGACTGCTGTTTTGCAAAACCGGGCGAGAAAGTTCATCGCTCCGTTAAACAGTTTCAGCACCCGAACAGGGAGTGCCTGTATTTCATCGACAATGATCACTGAATCGCCAAGAGCTTGCATCCGCCGAACACATTCGGTTTTTCCTGCAAACAGTGTATTTAAAAACTGTACAGCGGAGGTTGCGATTATAGAGGAGTGTTGCCAATTTTCGATCAGCAACTTATACTTTTTCACATACTCTTCGTCATCCTCTTTGTGTTCCTTTTTGTCATTAGATTCCATAACGACATTGCAGTGATGCTTCAGCACTGCATCAGCATCACCAATATATTTTGCAATATCATCCGCATTCTGTTCCAGAATGGAGTTGAATGGAGCGATGTAAAAAATGTGTTTTTTCCCATAACGTGAAGCCGTGTGCAATGCATATCGGAGTGAAGCCAATGTTTTTCCTGCGCCGCAAGGGACTACGAGCCGAAACACTCCGTTTTCTCTGCTATCAGATTTCGCGCACGCTTCCGATATTTCGGCACGGTACACATCAAGTGGAGAAGGATTTTTGTTTGACTGTAATTTGGTTATCTCATTTTCTAAATGAATAAGATATTTACCCCAAATTTCTTTCAACTTCTCTTTCTGCGGTAGAGGTATCGGCCTGACATTATCTTCAAAACAAGCTGTATCTGTTCGGTCAGCGTCAATCAAGATGGATGTCAGCAGTCTTTCATACATAGCCAAGTAGAAATGTCGAGAACCGTAACGGCTATTTGCACTACAAAACTCGGAGATGTTCGCTTGAATTAGTTTTGCATCTTCAGATGCCGACAATAATTCTTCTTCCAACTTTTGCTGCCCGTATTGCTGCAGCACGATGCGTTCAACAGTTTTGTAAGAATCTAAAATGTGTGCCTTGGATTCTGCAAAGGTTAATTTGCCATCCGAACTGATACAGTCTCGTAGACCATGGTGACTCATGATCGCCGTCCGGATCATTTCAGATGCAAGCTTTGAATATATATTATGCTTATTGGAAAAACCATCAACTAAAACTGCACCCTGCGTTGAATGGATAACTGAACCTTTAACCACATTCTCACCATTTGTTGCAGCTTTAATATAGTCTCGATATTCTGGCGTGTTCTTCCCATCATCGTGATGACGACCGGCAACTTTCGACAAATTTCCAATCATGAACGATTCGCCGAGTGCAGCCGCCAGATAGGAAACACTGTCATTATGTGTGAACACACCCTGTTCTTCACGGTCTGATTTGCGAATATGAGCAATATAGTCTTCCATAAACAAAATATCCCTCATAATCTGTAGTCATATCTTTTCTGTAATATTTCAGAGTAAATTATTACCTCTCCGTAAACAGTAATAGCGATACAATAATGTATAGGTAAATTATACCTAATCATAAACTGTCTGTCTATGAAAAATGCATATTTTGAGGTGATTTTGTATAAATTTTGTATAATACCTGTTGATACAAGGTTTTGGAGAAATAATTTGAGAAAATGAAGAAACAGAAGTCATTGATGTTTATAATACAAAAGAGAAAAGCTGCGAAGCATGTCAGAAAGAATAGAAAACTAATTTAATAAATTTCAACATAATGTGATATTATTATCAGCTGTTTCCTTTCAAAGATTATATTTTTAACTTCAAAATCTCCTGGAAAAAGCTTAACATGGGAATATAGACACCATGTTAAAGGAGATACGAACATCACGATCAATCACTGCGCAAAAATAATCTGGAATTACCACCTTGTGTAGCATGAAATGGAAAAGGCTGATTAAATCTTTGTTCTGGGCAACAACGACATAAGGATTGCGAAGCGGGGAGCTCAGCTCTATTTGGAGGGTTTGGCCCCTATTATAGCCTTTTCAGGCGGGTTTGAACGTCTCACCGATAAGCTTTTTAACAAACCGGAAACGCACATTTTCGCTATCTTCTAAAATACAGGCCGCCTCTCGCCTCCATCTGTGCGAATTCTGTACCAGGTTTTTTCTTGTTCATTCAAATAATAGATACTATCATCTATGATATGTAGAAAGCAGCCTGTATCTTCCGTCAGCTTCACTTCCTGCATACCGTCGTTTCTCATCCTGTAAATGCCAATCTCGAAGTCGTTTTTGGTAAAATAAATCCATTCGCCCGATATAATAAACCGATCACAGGAAGTTCCTGTCAATGTAGAATGATAGGCACCGTCCAACCTCACTCTATTGAGGCCGTCAATACAGGAGTAATAGACCCAATCGTCCTGTACATCGAAATGATAACATTCGGAGACAAGCAGTTCCTTATTCCTGCCGTCCATTCCAATCCTGTAGAGTTTCATACATACACTTCTTTCGTCGAAGTATATGGCGTTATCAATAAATTCCGCTATCTTTCTGGCTATAGGACCAGGCTCCTTGGCATATATGATAGAATCCTCCGAAACAGCAAGCTGATTGCATCTGTTACCGCAGATTTTTACATGTGAGCCTCCGTCTAGGTTCATTTTGTAAATCTGATATCTTTTCAGAAGTGAATGATACCTGCCGTAATAAATCGTACCGTCCACGACCCGGATAAAAGAACAGAGCTCCTTTAACAGCAATTCTTTCCGGGTGCCGTCAGTTTTGATTCGGCAAATACCCGAATAGCTGATGTAATATATCCAGTCTTCAACTACGTTAATGCTTTCGCAGGAATCGTCGCAGATTTTAGTCCGTGCGCTTCCATCAGGCCTCATGCGAAAGAGCTTGCCGTCAAAATTGCTGTAATAAACCCAATCACCTCTATGTGCAAATTTACCGCCGCTGATCAGATTTCCGGAAAGATTTCCTCTTTCATCGGATAAAAAAGTCGGAAGGGGAACAGGCTCTTTTTCCTGAGCTATGATTTCTGAACGGTCATCTCCATCCGCATTGCCATCGATCTGGGGAAGCTTGCTCATAAAAACCTTATCTATTTTCTTGAAGAAGGTCTCATCATCCAACCTGTATTTCATGATTGCCTGGGTGCTGCCAACCCTGAGCCTTATTCCCGGAGGCAAGCCGGTCTCTTCCATATGTATTGCCAGAAACGGCTTGTTTTCATCAATTGCGAAATTGATCTCATTGATGACGTTTTTGGATGCAGCCGAGTTTTTAGAGATAAGAACCATAAAGAAACTGCATTTTTCCAGTGCCCTGGCAATTTCATCGGGCCATTCGTTTCCGGGATCGATTCCTTCGTCATACCAGATGCGAAAGCCTTTTTTATGCAAGTATTCAATAATAGGATAAACCCTTGCCAAATCCTTGTGCGCGTAGCTGACAAACGCATAAGGATCGCTTCCTTTATAGGCTTCAAACAAGTTGTTTTGATTTTCCATATTAAGACCTCGCTGGCTTATTTTGACATGCTCTAAATAATTATATCTCAATGTGCATTAATCTCAAATAGTCCAAGCTGACTTTAAAATTGTCTTTAAAAAGTTTAACATGGAAATATAGACATCATTCAAAGGAGAACATGACACCCATGATTGATCACTACGCAAAAATAATCTGGAATTACCACCTTATGCACCATGAAATGAAAAAGGCTGATTACATCTTTGTTCTGGGCAGCAACGACCCAAGGGTTGCGGAACGTGGAGCTCAGCTCTATTTGGAGGGATGGGCCCCGGTTATAGCCTTTTCCGGCGGGTTTGGACGTCTCACTGATAAGCTTTTTGACAAGCCGGAGGCTCGTCTTTTTGCCGAGGTGGCTATGAAGATGGGGGTCCCGGAGGATAAAATCATAATAGAAGACCAGTCCACAAATACCGGAGAAAATGTCCACTTTACACGGGAAAAATTACTGAGCAGGGGTATTATTCCCCAATCGGTTATCGCCGTTCAAAAGCCCTATATGGAACGAAGAACCTATGCGACCATCAAAAAAGTGTGGCCTGAGATTGAGCTTCTTGTCACCTCTCCCGGGCTTACTTTTGATGAGTACTGCCATCAGTCCCCTCCTGCCGGCATGTCTTTCCGTGAACTCATAAACGTAATGGTCGGAGACCTTGATCGTATCAGAGTATACCCACAAATGGGCTTTCAGATCTCCCAAGAGATTCCACACCCTGTACTTGAGGCTTTTGAAAAACTAGTTGAACTGGGCTTTTCAGATCAATTGGTTAATCCTTAGGGCCAGATATAACTTAATAACTTAAAACTATTTGGAAAAAGTTTATCATGATAGTAAACCGCACCAATTTTATATCGTCTAATGGGTTAAAAGACTCTTCATCAATACCTAGGAGGTAAAGACGATGTTGAAGAAAGTTATTGCTTGTATTCTAATTCTCGTTTTAGGAGTATCGGTTATGTGGTTTGCCAATCCCCTAAGCCCTGACATTAAAGCCTCCGCCGATACCTACAAAAGTGGATTTTCCATTGTCCCAGAAAAAGAGGATGATACTGGAGTATCCTTGGATAGCGGCTTTATATTAAGCTCAGAAGCAGAAGTTACACTGGATTATTTGAAAGCCAATGTCACTCTGCGGGATGGAGGAGCTTTGAGTATTACGGCCATCTCAGGCAGTAAATACCTTTTAAAGCCTTCCGTAGCCCTTAAGCAAAATCAGGTTTATTTTATTGATGTCAAAACCCAGGACGGAAGAACTGTAAGCTTCGTTTTCCAAACAAAGCGTGATTTCACGGTTCTCGGCAGCCTACCTGAAAATATGACCTCAGAAGTTCCCCTGGATACGGGAATAGAGCTCTATTTCTCCTATCCGGATGTTCAGAACATCTCCAAACACTTTGAAATCAGTCCCAAGGTAGATGGCCGTTTTGAAAGCAATGGCTATACTACTGTTTTCATCCCGAAAAAATTGGAAGCAGGAACACTGTATACTGTTAAAATTAAAAAAGGGCTCACTGCTGCAAAAGGCGCTGTAGTTCTGAACGAAGATTATATCTTTTCATTTGAAACCTCAGCCGACCCAAAGAGCACAGCCGACCCCTACCCCGGTTCTCTCTACATTAACAGCAACTGGTTGGAATTCGGAAGCACCGAAAAGCCAGCAGTTCCTTTCAACCTTTATTTGAACGGAAGCTCAGCTTCAGTAGATGTCACCCTCAAGCTTTATAGGTTCAAAACTTTGGATGACTTTATCAAGGCCATCCGACAGAAAGAAGAAGCCCCCTCATGGGCACCCTATGCAACAAGCAAGAGCATGATTGACACAAAGGGTATGGAAAAAGTACTGGATTTCAAACAGAGCTTTAATCTTGAAAAATGGCTTGAGAAGTATATGCTTTTCCCCGAGACTGTCGCCGAGGGCTTTTACTTGGTAGAGCTAACCTCTGACAAACTTGCCGCTCAGGCATTTATGCAGATTTCAGATGTTGCAGCCTACTCCGTAAGCGATAAAAACAATACGCTTTTCTGGCTTAATGATCTTAAGACCGGAGCGGCCATCAGTGGCGCACAGGTCGGTATTCTCCCTCCTGCCCTGAGTGACAAGAGAATCTATAAAACAGACTCTTCTGGTCTGGTTGAGCTCCCTAATGCCCGTAAAGCCGGTAACGATGATAAAATGACCCAGGATATCTACAAAGTAACTACTGCCGATGGCAAGGAAAGCCTCATCAATACAGGCTATTCCTATGACACAGATTACACCTATTATTACCGTCCTTATAATGAGGGCCTTTACTGGCGCTATATGCAAACCGACCGAACCCTCTATAAACCCAATGATACTGTGGAATTCTGGGGCTTTATCAAGAGCCGCTTGAACAATTCCACTCCCGATGAGGTTACTGTTGAGCTTGCAAGCGGCGGCTATTACTACCCCATGAGGGCCAATATTATGAGCCGTTTCATGCCCTTCCTTTCAAATGCTTTGGAAACCTTTACCCTCAAGGCCGAAAATGGCTTCTATGACGGACGCATTCAGCTGCCCGCTCTTGATCCCGGCTCCTATACCATTACGGTCAAGGATGGGGATGAGGTACTTTCAAGCACCTATTTCAACGTTGAAAACTATATCAAGCCTCAGTATAAGCTTGAGATCAGTTCCGATAAGAAGGCTGTATTTGTAGGCGAGAAAATAACTTTTACCCTTAAGGCTACTTTCTTTGACGGAACACCTGTGTCCAATGTCCCCTTAAGCTACAGCATTAACACTTATTCCAAAACAGAGCAAAATAAAGGGGTCACCGACAAAGACGGTATTCTTAAAGTAGAATTTACACCTGCCTATGAAAGCAGAATGCAGGGTGAATGCTATTTTGGTATAAATGCCACTGCTCAATTCCCTGAAACCGGCGATGTTTCCGAGTACTATAATTTCAGAGTCTTCGCTAACGATATAGACCTTCAGCCCCAGGGTGAGATCAAGGACAACAAGGGCGTGGTCAATGTCACAGTCAGTGCAATAAATCTGGATACCCTCAATGACGATGACCTGACCAATGACAATTACAGAGGAGCACCTGTATCTGCCCATAATCTTAAAGTGAAGCTTACCCGCATCATTTGGGAAAAGTTTGAAACCGGCGATGAATACGATTCTATAAACAAGGTTGTCAGAAAGACCTATGAATACCGCGAGAAACGTATCTCCGCAGGAGAAGGAAACCTTGTAACAGGTAAGGATGGTACAGCGCGCTATGAATTTGCCATCAATCCCAATGAGGAAGGCTATTATATCGCGGAGATAACCACCAAGGATAAAAACGGAAGAGACATGAAGACTGAGTCATGGCTCTACAAGAATGGTAAAGGTTATCCTGAGACCAATGAGTATTTCTACCTTAAGGCTGACAGACAGTCCTATAAAGCCAATGAGACGGTCACCGTCCAGGTTGTGAACAACAAGGAGGAGCCCCTTAAAGACATGCGTACCCTCTTTGTTGAAGCCCGCAACGGCATCCAGGGCTACAAAGTTATGAATCAGCCCACATTAAGCCAACCCTTCCTGGCTGCCTACGCTCCAAACTATTATCTGGAAGGCATTGTCTTCAACGGCAAGAGCTATATTCAAACCAACAGCAATATCATCTACGACTATAACGAAAAGAAGCTGAATCTGAAAATCAAGACCGACAAGACCAGCTACAAGCCCGGAGAGAACATGACCATTACTCTGGAAGCCACCGATATGAATGGTAAGCCTGTAGCAGCACATGTCAACCTCTCCCTGGTGGATGAAGCCCTGCTGAAGCTTTCAGGCCAATACATTGACCCTCTGGCTTCGCTCTATAGCTGGATCGACAGTGGTATCACCAGAAACTCCAACAATCGTGAATCTGGTGTTAGGTACGGTGGAATAAAAATGACCTCAAGGGCGGGTGGCAGTGTTTACACCATGAACGAATCCGTAAAAATGGATTCTGCCAAGGAAGCACCAATGCCTTCTGCAGCCCCTGCAGGAGCTATGATGGATATGGACACCGGTTTTACCGTCCGCTCAGACTTTAAAGATACCGCCTTGTTCAAGACCATAGCCTTAAGCGCTAACGGCCTTGGCTCCTATACCTTTAAGCTCCCGGACAATATAACCTCCTTCAGTCTGGCAGCCGCTGCCGTATCCGGCGATCTTTATGCAGGTTCAGAAATCCAGTCAACCAAGGTCTCCATGCCATTCTTTATTAACGATGCCTTGAGTCTGGATTACCTTGTGGGAGATAAACCGTATATAGGCGTTTCAGCCTACGGCGACGGTCTTTCCGAGAATGAGAAGGTATCCTTTGAGCTCACCATTAAAGAACTGCCTGACTTTAAGCAGACCGCTACAGCCAAAGCCTTTGAGCGTGTTAATCTACCATTGCCCACTCTAACCGAGGGTACCTTTACCCTGGTGATGTCAGCTAAGTCAGAATCGGGAAAAACCGATGCCCTAAGCCGTATCATCACCGTTTATCCTTCATACAGAACCATTGAAACCGCCACATTAAAGGACCTCGTTCCCGGTATGAAGATAGCTGCAGGAAAGAGCGGCCTTACAACGCTGATTATCACCGATGCAGGCAGAGGCAGCCTTATCAATTCACTTCACAGCCTTTCCTGGGAATATGGCAAGCGTCTTGATCAGAAGCTTGTAGCCAATTATGCCAGAAAGCTGTTAAAAGAAACACTTAAGAACGACGCTTACTACCTTGATCCTGTGGACGTAGTACCCTCCGAGTATAAGAATGAGGACGGCGGCTACGGCATACTTCCCTATGCAGGAAGCGACATGAGCTTCACCGCTCTGATTACACCACTTTTGAAGGATGTAGCAGATAGCCAAACCCTTAAGATGTACTTCTACAATGCCCTGCTTTCCGATAAAAACGTTCAGGCTGCCGCGCTCTTCGCTCTGGCCGAACTCGGCGAACCCGTCCTGCTGGATCTTAACAGAGCCGTAGCAACAGAAAACCTTAAGCTGGACGACTACCTCTTCTTAGGTCTAGCCTATGAGGCAATGGGAGATACTGCCACCGCCACCGGTATTTACGAAAAGAAAATCAGCCCTCTTTTAGAGCGCAAGGACCCCTATATTCGCGCCAAGCTTGTGAAGAATGATACCGATACTTCCTATCGTCAGACGGCTCTGGCTGCCGTTCTTGCATCCAGAATCAACAGTCCTGACGCAACAAAACTGTATGCTTACGTTGAAAATAATTATTCCAAGACCCAGTATGTGGGTGTCGAGAAGGTCATGTATCTGATGGATAGGCTTGAAAAGCTTCCTGACGCCAAGGCAGGCTTTAGCTACAGCTTTGGTGGTAAGAGCTACACTGTAGATCTTGATAAAGGTCACAGCGAAGTCATCAAGGTTCCTTCTGTCAACATAGACCAGTTCAAAGTGACAGACGTTACCGGAAATGTTTCTGTACTGTCCCTCTACACCGCATCCTATACCGACAATGTGAAGAACGACTCTGGCTTAACCATGACACGCAAGTACTATAATGCGGCAACCGGCAAGGAAACTACCACATTTGCACCCGATGATGTTGTTAAGGTTGAAATCAGCTATAACGTTGATAAAACTGCCATAGACAACACCTATGAGATAAGCGACTATGCGCCTGCCGGATTAAAGCCTCTGGAAAGCCCCTGGAACTATGGCTTCAAGGATATCACCGGCTGTTGGTATCGCCAGTTCGACGGACAGAAGGTCACCTTCGTGGTGGGTAAGAGCAAAGAAACCCCCAAGCCTCTGGTTTACTATGCAAGGGTTGCAAGCCCCGGCGAATATGTGGCCGAAGGCACCGTGGCTCAGGGTTCCATTGTTAAATCAAGTATTGTGACTCTTGAAGATACTAAGATAGTAATTAAGCCATAAACAAATTCCAAGGATATTGATCAGGAGGAGAGGATGTGAAATGCATCCTCTCCTTTTTTGTAGGATGCTCTATTTCAAGCTCATGGGACCACAGGGCAAGGTTGTCGCCCCTCTCCCCCTTGTACCCGTACTTGGTATCACCAAAAAGCGGTGTTCCAATATGGGCCATTTGCACACGGATTTGATGGCTCCGTCCCGTTAAAAGCTTGACTTTAATAAGGCTAAGACCATTAACTTGATTCAAAACCTCATAGTCCAGAATGGCCTCCTTGGCCTGGGGCGTATCCGGCTCCACCACTTTAACAGTATTGGTCTGACTGTCTTTTAAAAGATAGTCTGTAAGACGGCTTTTTGAAACCTTTGGAGCACCTTTAGCCACGCAGAGATAGGTTTTATCCATCCGGTGCTCACGGATGAGGGAGGACAGTCGGGATGCCGCTTTGGAGGTTCTGGCAAAAACCATGACGCCTCCTACCGGCCTGTCCAGTCTATGAACAAGTCCCAAAAAAACATTGCCCGGCTTGTCGAATCTTACTTTGATATCCTCCTTGAGGAGCGTGAGCAAATCCAAAGCCCCGCTGATATCTCCCTGAACAGGTATATCGGGGGGCTTTACCACCACAAGTAAATGATTGTCTTCATACAAAGTTTCAATACTCACAAAAAAGATTATCCTTTGCTTTTTTCACTATTATAACATGAAATGTTTCAATGCCTTCACTTCATTTTTTCGAATAACGGATGAACGCTCACAAGACCCGGGCAGCAAAAACCACCTGATTGATATCAAATACAGCAGGTGGTTTATTGATAATAACTATGTTCATTTAAAATCCGTAAGTTAGATTTTGCCCTAAAAGAGATGGCTGAGCATTTCGGCCAGTTTGATTTTAGAGCTCTCCACCAGCTCAACAATGCGGAATTTAATCTTTACGGGAACATTGCTTCTTTCTGTAACATCGGTGATCAGACTGTAATTCATTTCCCCCAGGCCATCTCTTAATTGATTCATGGCCTGATCATCCATCTTCAGGCTGTTGGCATCAGCTACGCACAGAGGAGGAAACATGACGCACCACCAGTTCTGACCTTGGGCTTGGCCAAGTTCTACCCGCACAGCCTCATACATACCTGCGGGAAGGGCTATATCCTCATATTCCTTTGTTGGGAACGAGAAAACACCATATTTGGCTTCTACCGGTTCATTGGAACCATTTTCTTTCAATACGCCCGCAGCAATCTGCTTGATTTGGGGAAGACTGTTCTTTAAATAGTGCGCAGCTTCTTCACGGGTGGCCCCATTGGGATACTGGGTCTGCATATGCATTAAAATGGCATCCCTCACCTTGAGCTTTAGCTCCTGATCCTCAGGTGTATTGCTATTGGCTACAATATGTAGCCTGACAACATTATCAGCGATCTCTTTCTGGGTGGAACCGCTGTAAATGATGCAGATTACCAAAATGACAAGTAGAAACCTTGTCGCCACTAAAATAAGATGAGCGACGGAGTTTGTTTCCTTTATTACCGATAGAATACGTTTTTTGTTAATCCTCATCATAATCACCGTCCTTTAACTTTTCTACTTTAATTATTCTCAAAAACCAAAATTTCAATTCAAGGGGTCAAATTTCCCATGGTGTAACAAGGAAAACGGCGATAAAGACAAAAGAGGGCTGAAATCGTGATTTCAGCCCTCTTTTTGATTATTTTTTTGCATATCCGTATTTATTATTTTACCAATGAAGCGCGAATAAAATCGGCAAATAATGGATGCGCCTTGTTGGGTCTTGACTTGAATTCGGGATGGAACTGGACACCTACAAACCAGGGATGATCAGTAAGCTCGACTATTTCCACCAGTCGCTCACTGGGTGAAAGACCCACGGTAACAAGTCCCTTTTTAAAGAACTGTTCTCTGTAGAAATTATTAAATTCATAGCGGTGGCGATGGCGCTCATAAATGAGCTCCTTGCCATAAACCTGACGGGAGATGGATCCCTCTCCCAATTTGCAGGGATAAAGTCCCAGCCTCATGGTAGCACCCATTTCCTCAATGTCCCGCTGCTCAGGCATAAGATCAATGACAGGATTGAGTGCTTTGGAATCAAACTCGGTGCTGTGGGCATTCTTAAGTCCGACCACATTACGTGCGAACTCTATGACGGCCATCTGCATACCCAGACAAATACCAAAATAGGGTATTTTGCTTTCACGAGCATATTGCACGGCCAGAATCTTTCCTTCTATACCCCTGTCTCCGAAGCCTCCGGGAACCAGAATGCCATCGGCATTCTTTAAAAGCTCCTTATAGGTATCCTTTGTCAAATCCTCGGAGCTGACCCAATTGATCTCAACCTCGGCCTCATTGGCAATACCGCCGTGGCGCAAGGCTTCTGCCACACTCAAATAGGCATCATGAAGCTCTACATACTTGCCCACCAGCGCAATTTTGACCTTTCGAGTGGGGTTTTTAGATCGGGTAACCATGTCTTTCCATTCTTCCAGGTCTGCTTTTCCGCACCTTAAGCCAAGCTTCTTACAAACAACATCGGCCAGGCCCTCAGATTCCAGCATGAGGGGAACCTCGTAAAGGGTTTCGGCATCCAGATTTTGAATGACCGCATCCTTTGATATATTGCAAAACAGGCCAATCTTGCTCTTAACATCCTCCGATAATTCCTTTTCAGTTCGAAGAACAATGATGTCGGGCTGAATACCGATACTTAAAAGCTCCTTCACACTATGCTGGGTAGGCTTGGTCTTAAGCTCTCCCGACATACGCAGGTACGGAACCAGAGTGACATGAATGTATATCACATTTTCTTTTCCAACATCGGCTGATACCTGACGAATGGCTTCAAGAAAGGGAAGGCTCTCAATGTCGCCTACAGTTCCACCGATTTCAGTAATGACCACATCGGTGGTCTCAACCTTTGCAACCCTGAAAACTCTATCCTTGATCTCATTGGTAATATGCGGGATAACCTGAACAGTGGCTCCCAGGAAGTCACCCTTCCGTTCCTTGTTCATTACCGAATGATAGATTTTACCAGTGGTAACACTGCTGTTTGCACTGACATTTTCATCAACGAACCGCTCGTAATGGCCCAAGTCCAGATCGGCCTCAGCACCATCGTCGGTGACGAAGACCTCGCCATGCTGATAGGGGCTCATGGTGCCGGGATCAACATTGATATAAGGATCAAATTTTTGCATGGATACGCGAAGCCCCCGGGCCTTTAAAAGACGTCCCAGAGAAGCTGCGGTAATACCTTTGCCAATTCCTGAAACCACACCACCCGTAACAAAAATATATTTTACCTGCATAAACGGCTTACCCCCAATAAAAATTAATAAAGTTATTTTACTTTTCGTAAGTGATGGTGTCAAGAAATCTTTTAGGGTCCAAAGTCCTATGTCAATTGAGCAGAATTGCGTATTCAGGCTTCTTTAGGCTAAATGTTATTATATTCTGAGAGATGGAATCTTATAAGTGCAAGGAGCATCTTGAAGATGGTAAAATATGACAGCATTAACATTCCCTCCTGGTATCAAATAGAAAAAGAAACCGGAAAGACCATACAAAGCTTAACAAGCTTTAAAGAGCTGGTCTTTTATCTGGAAAATCCCGATCCTTTTGTTCGCCGTCTTGCCATTTTAAGGCTGGGGCAGCTTAAGCAAAAGGAGTCCTATACTTTGCTGCACGGTATTCTGGATGACAATCTCGAAACAGAAGAAAACCGTGAGCTGGCAGCATTATTAATGCAAAAGCTCAACCATGAACTCAATTTGGGCTTTTTTATAAGCCATTCTTATTTATCTCGTTTTTCGGGTGAAGAAGACCTGGCAGCTATATTAAGACTTCATGTTGTGGACCCGCTGCCCGACATCCGATTAAATTTTGAAAACGCTTTAATTGAGTCCCAGCTTAATCTGGACAATGAATTCTTAAAGATCAATATTGATGAAAAGGATGATGTTCTGCCATTTTCATTTAAGGACTGGGTGAGACATTTTTCATCGGGAATGGTTTTAGACGCCAAAAAAGGGCTCAAGCAGTTTTTTATTGCACTTGTTACAGTGCTTTTTGTTAAAGCTCCGAAAAAGCTTATATCAGCTATAGCCTCTCTTCCGAAAAGGCTTGCTACACGAAGAGAGGCACGGGCCCAAGCGAGAACCGAATCGAGAACAAAGAGTGAGGCCATAACCGAAACCATACCCGAAGCAACAAAAGTGATCTCCGCAGAGGTCTTTCCGGAAGTATACTTTCCGGCTCAAGTGGAAAAGCCGTCGCGCCAACCTAAGCACAGATCCATTAGTTATACCCGGAAAAAGCCTAAAACCTATCGGGCGCCATTATCGGCAAGAATTAAGGGCTTGGCTCGAAATTTCTTCCGACTGCTCTTTCTCCCCTTCAGGGTTATCTATCACTATAAAGTTGTCATTTTATTAACCTTGATTGCCATGTACAGTCTTTTTTCCTTTACTTCCCCCGGAAAATCCTTATTGTTCCGTCTCAATCCACAAGCCTATTACCTTAATATCGATTTTATAGACCAGACAAAGGGCGCTCTGCTTCAATTTATAGGGACCAATGAGACACTGGCCGCTGTCTTTGGAACGCGATTGCCGATGCCCACACAGGAGCAGAAAGAAGTGGTCATAGCGAAAAAACTCGCGGTTACCGCATCCAAGGGTCTGTATCTGAGAACTGAGCCTCATTCCAATGGTGGTAAAATCACACTGATGAAAACAAAAACAAAGGTTGAATTTCTCGGCGAAGAGAGCCGGGATCAGTCGGGAGGACTCTGGTTTAAAGTATATTTGGATAAGGACACATCAGGATGGGCCAACGCTCAATATCTTAAGGAGGAAAAAGATGAGCAGTGATACCGTGGAACGGAGAAAGACTCTTGCCAAAGAATATCTTATGCAGCTTAAAGATGTCAGAGATCATCTGCAAGCACTTTCGGACGATCTGGGTGATTCATCCGGAACGTTCTTAAGCAAGGTTTATGAAGATCATTATGGAAAAATCAGAGAAAAGATAGATGTGTTCAATAAGAATGTCGAAAAGGTTAAAGAAATCAACCTGATGATCACGGCTACCTTCAACGACTGGTATCTTTTTACCAAAAACGATAAGGAGCTAAAAAGCCTGTTCTTTCCCATACGTCTCTATTTTAAGCGCAAGCAGATGCAGGCAAGGACTAAAGAGTTAAAGCAGGAAATAACCAGTATCGGCATCAAAAACCGACTTGTCCGGGAGGATATTCAACACCTAGAAAGTACTCTGGAATATGAAGCTACCGTTCGTCTTAAGAAGGATGTACGCTATGAGGATTACGCTTCCCATCTTAAAACCAAATCCCAGCTTATTGAAGAGCTCAAGTACCTCCTGCCTACACTTCCTGACTTCCCTATCCGGGAAATTCAAATGGATCGATTGGAGGAGGCCATTCAAGTTCTAGCTGTCTAATCAGAAATAATCAGTAAAGACTTTTGAAAGCGCCCCAATAATCCGATATACTAAACAGAAGGAGTGAAGGCGCTTTATGAATATACCCGATGTATCGCAACTTTTTAATCAAAAAATAGCTGAAATTCAGGGGCGTTTGCCCATAAAGATGAATATTGCCGAATCAGCCGACGAAAGCTTTGAAGACGTCCTCATGCAGACTTCCTCAACATTGGAGTCGGTCGCCCCCGTCATTGATCCAATGCTTCTCTTAGGAAACAGCGAAACAAGTCATTTTTTATCCACAGGCACCACCAAGTATCCTCTTGTCTCGGGTTCCTATGAATCTGTCTACCCACGTCTTTCCCAGGCCGAAATTCAAGAGCTTATGCCTAGAATTGACGCGGCCATTGATGCATACTCCCAAGAGTACGATCTCGATCCCAGGCTCGTTCGTTCCGTTATGAAGCAGGAATCCGGATTCCAGCCCTTCGCTCTCTCAACATCAGGGGCTATGGGGCTCATGCAGCTCATGCCCGGGACTGCCGCAGGTCTTGGCGTCACCGATGCCTATAATATTGAACAGAATATTAAAGGGGGTACCCAATACCTCTCCTATCAGTTAAAAGCCTTTGACGGAGATCTGGAGCTTGCTCTGGCCGCCTATAACGCAGGACCCAATGCCGTCAGAAAGTACGATGGCATACCACCCTATGAGCAGACCCAGAATTATGTCAAGAAAGTGACGAGTTATTATGAGATGTACAAGGCATTGGGGATAACTAAATGAGCTAATCCACAGTATCCACAGGGTTATCCACAGATAAAACGGGCAATATAAGCGGTTTATATGATTATTTCCACAACATTCACAGGTATTTATGCCCTTCTCCTATGTGGATAGAAGGCAGTGCATTCAAGGTCCCATCAGAAAATTCACCGGCTAAATAGGCGAAATAACCTGCTGAAGCAATCATGGCCGCATTGTCCGTACATAGTATTGGCGCAGGATAGAGGGCATTAATGCCTTTTTTCTTTGCCCTTTTTTCCAGGGTCTCGCGAAGGAGAGAATTCGCTGCAACACCGCCTGCCAGGCCAATGGTTTTTACACCCATTTCTTTGGCCGCCGAAACTGTATGATCAACCAGTACATCCACAACAGCTTGTTGAAAAGAAGCGCAGATATCCGGTATGGGAAGCTCCTCCCCCTTTTGCCGCATCTGGTTGACATAATTGATAACGGCTGTTTTTAAACCGGAAAAAGAAAAATCATAGGATGCATCGGAAAACTGTACTCTTGGAAAATGAAAGGCCTTGGGATTACCGTTTCTGGCTTGCTTATCAATAGCAGGACCACCGGGATATCCCAAGCCCAGCACACGAGCAATTTTATCAAAGGCTTCTCCTGCCGCATCGTCCCGTGTTCTTCCCAGGATAGTGAAGTCCAGATAGTCTTTGACATAGACAATATGGCTGTGCCCGCCCGATGCCACAAGGCAGACATAGGGGGGCGTAAAATGCTCATGGGTAATATAATTGGCCGCAATATGGCCTTCAATATGGTGAACCTTTATCAGAGGCTTTTCCATTGCCAGAGCCAATGCCTTGGCTGCGGAAACCCCCACAAGAAGAGCACCCACAAGACCAGGTCCATAGGTGACCGCTATTGCGTCCACATCCTCCAGGGAAACTTGCGCCTCTTTCAAGGCAGAGTCAATGACGGGTAAAATAAGCTCCACATGCTTTCGTGATGCAATTTCGGGAACAACTCCGCCATATTCGGCGTGCAAATCGATCTGGGAAGCAATAATATTGGACAAAACCTTGCGCCCATTGACCACAACAGCTGCCGAGGTTTCATCGCAGCTTGTCTCTATACCTAGTATTATTGTATCTTTCATGACTTATCACCTGTCTATAGCAGCCATCCTTAGGGATGATCGAAATTTCGATTGCTCCTTAGATGAGCTTCATCTTTTGATAGCCTGTTTCTTAAAGAATTAAAAGGCCTGTGAGCTGGCCTATAATGATAATGGTACCCAAAGCAAAAACATAATAGGCAAAATATTTCAATTTCATCTTCTTTACGGCTGTGAGCATGAGCTTAATGGCAAGAAACCCCGTTAATCCCGCTGCAGCCATTCCTGCCAAAAGATTGACCACGCCGATACTGTCAAGGGGTACAGTGTTACCCTTGACAATATCCAGGCCATCTAGAAGGGCACCTCCTAAAATAGGAGGAATGGACATCAAAAAAGAGAAATCAGCGGCAAATCCTTTTTCAAGACCCAACGCCAAGGATGTTGTGATGGTCATGCCTGAACGGGAAACCGACGGGAGCAGAGCAATACCCTGAGCAGCACCAATCATGAGAGAATCGGTGGTTTTAAGCTCATTAAGACCCTTTCGCCCTGTTGCCATTCTTTCGGCAAACACAATGGCCAGTCCTGTAAAAATGAAACCGGGACCAAGAAGCGCTGAGCTTACATATGTACCCTCAATAAAATCTCCTAAAAGCACTGTCAGTATGATAGCGGGAACAGTAGCCACAACGATCTGCACGGGCAGCTTGGCAAACGGGCGCCGGATCATCTCCATAACCTTCTTCCAGTAGAAGAAGATAACAGCAAACAATGTGGCCAGATGCAGAGCTACATAAAAAGTCATAATCATGGCATTGGCCGCTTCAGAAGACAGGTCTATCTTTAATAGCTTTTGAACAAGCACAAGATGTCCCGAGCTGCTGATGGGCAGAAACTCGGTAAGCCCCTGTACAATACCTAAAATAATGGCTTGAAACAGATTCATGCTTATCCTCCCAAGAAGTTAAAGGGACGGTTATCCTGTCTTCATTTATATTCTTTCGGTTTCGGAACAATTCCGGCAATCTTATTCAGGCTTGAAGGCAGCTTCCACATATTTATTGGGGGCGTTCCAGAAAATCCATTCGTCGTAGCCCGCATCATAGACCGCCTTTATTTGCGCTTGATACTCTGCTACACCGTAATCCGTCCAATAACCGGCAGGCAGGTAGCTTGCAGTAAAACCTTGAATATAGGGCCGCATATTGAGGTTATAGCCTTCCTTTTTATCTACTCGCCCTTTACCTACCAAAAGCGTATTATAAACGACCTCGTAAGGCTTGAGGTCAGGGTGGGTGAATTTAATCCCATTGATACTCTGCCCTACGCCATTGCTCATTGAACCCTTCTTTGCGTTATTGGCAAAGTGCGAGGGATAAATCATGGGACAGATATAGTCCAGGCTCCCGCCGATGGTTTCCAGGGTCTGGCCGATTTGCCCATAGTCCTTGGTGGCAATAAGGGGCATTCCAAAAACATCGGCTGACAATATGGTATCGGTGGGAAGGCTCTCACGGGCATAGCGGATAAAGCCTTCAATAGCCTCACTTCGAGACATTTCCTCCGATGCTAGCTTATAATCGTAAAGAGTCGTTTCAGGGAAACGAATATAGTCGAACTGTATCTCATCAAAGCCGAATTGAACAGCCTCCTTGGCTATGCTTACGATATAGTCCCAGGAGCCTTTCTTGGTAGCATCCAGCCACATGGAATTCTTGTTAAAGACACTGCCTGACGCAGTCTTAATAGCCAAGTCCGGATTATGCTTCGTTATGGTGGCATCCTTAAAGGTAACCATGCGCGCAATAACGATGATATTGTTGTCGTGGAGTTTTTTGGTCACTTCCCGGATATCGAAACCCGGGGTATCGGCCTTAGCGTCATTTACCACTTTTAGTTCCGAATCATACATCAGAATTCCCGTGTCGTTTTTAATATCTATGACATAGGCGTTAATCTCGGTTTTATTGGCAAGATCAATGTAGTGATCGAGTTTTTTCCTGACTGATTCATTATTCAGATAAAGAGCCTTAATCGGAACATCCAATTTTCGCGTGCTGCGCCTATCCTCTCCTGACTGGACTGGATCCCCGGACGGAGTCGGGGTCGGGGTAGATGACGGAGTAGCGCTCGGGGTTGCGCTTGGAGTTCCGCTGGGGGTCTCAGTTGGTGTTGCCGTTGGGGATTGAGTAGGCGACGGACTTGTGATCCCAGGCGTCGGTGTAGGTTGCTGGTTATTCTTCGGAGAGAGTAAAGCGGCGAGAACCGCTACCGCGATAACAGTCATGATGGCTGCTGCCATGAACAGACCATTCTTTCTTTTGTTTCTACGTTTGGTGCGCATTGTTTTTCTCCTTTGCATGCTATGACGATACTTATCATTCTATCATATTTGACGTTAGTTTTTAATCTTTGGTTTAGAAACAATGGCCATAATATATCCAAAAGTAACAGCGGCTGTTATACCCGCTGCCGCCGATTTGACACCCCCGGTAAAGACTCCCAGAAACCCCACTTGATCGACTTCCTTGATAACGCCTTTGGCCAGGACATTGCCAAAGCCTGTTAACGGTACGGTTGCACCAGCTCCGCCCCAATCGACCAAGGCAGGATAAAGGCCAAAAATTCCAAGAACAACGCCCAGAACTACAAAAAGCACCATGATTCTGGCGGGTGTTATTTTTGTAAGATCAATCAGTAATTGTCCCACCACACAGATAAGTCCGCCTACCAAGAAGGCTTTTAATATTTCAATCATATTTATCCCTCCGTTTCAGATGAAGCTTCAATACATACTGCATGGGCAATGCCCGGGATGCTCTCACCCTGCTGACTCCTTGTAGGGCTTAGCAATGCCCCTGTGGCAATAAACAGAATGCGCTTCAGGAGGCCTTGCTTGAACTGTTCCAAAATATAGGAGGACAGGACAGACGCACTGCAGCCGCAGCCGCTCCCACCGCAGTCCACGCCCTGTTTGGCAATATCAAATATCAATAGCCCGCAATCCCGGTGCTTATCCTTTAAGTCAATATCATATCGCTTAAGAAGCTCCTTGAGCATAGTGCTTCCAAACTTACCCAAATCTCCGGTAAGAATCAGATCAAAGTCATCCACACTCCGCCCCGTATCTTGAAGATGGCGCATAATGGTGTCACAGGCAGCGGGCGACATAGCAGCCCCCATGTTATTGGCATCCTTTATACCCTGGTCAATGATTTTGCCGGGTGTAACGCAGGTTATTTTAGGCCCCTGCCCGTCCTTACCAAGAATAACAGCCCCTGCTCCCGTCACGGTCCATTGAGCGGTAGGCGTTCTTTGGGAGCCAAATTCCAAGGGATACCGGAATTGCCTCTCAGCCGAACAGAAATGGCTGGAAGCCGCGCACACCGTATAATCGGCTGAACCCCCTTCAATCAGCATGGATCCGATCACTATGGATTCACTCATTGTGGAACAGGCGCCAAACAAGCCGAGAAACGGCGTATCGGTATCCCGAAAGGCATAGCTTGCCGCCGTACATTGGTTAAGCAGGTCCCCGGCAAGAATGAGATTTATATCAGTGGCAGCCTTACCGCTTTTTTCAAGAGCTTTGAGGTAAGCATCATGCAAAAGATGCGATTCTGCCGCCTCAAAGGTTTTTTCACCCGCATATTCATCATCTACCACCTCGTCATAATAGCGGGCCAGGGGTCCATCTCCTTCCTTCTTGCCGACGACCGCGGCCCCGCTCAAAATAACAGGCTGCTTATCAAATACAATAGTTTGCATACCAAGTTTTTTTGCCATTACATCACCTGCTTCCAGATAAAGTAGATAATACCTGCGATAACTGAGGCAAATATGCCATAAACTAAAACCGGCCCGGCAATCAGGAACATCTTAGCCCCAACGCCCATGACATAGCCCTCCTTTTTGTATTCCATAGCAGGAGAAACTATAGAATTGGAAAAGCCTGTTATGGGAACGGATGCACCGGCTCCTCCAAATTTGCCTATGTCGTCGTAGACATTAAGCCCTGTCAAAAATGCTCCCAGGAAGATCATGACAATGGATGTGACCGCAGCCACTGTATCCTTGTCTGCTCCGAAGTTCCGTGCGATAAGAATGACAACCTGGCCTATGGCACAAATGATGCCTCCCGTTACAAAAGCAGCCAGGAGGTTTCTAAAGATATGGGACCCGGGAGCCTTTTGTTCGACCATTTTCTGATACTCATGTTTGCTTATTGGTTTCTTCATAAGCTAAACTCCTCCATTGAAGATGCAGTTATCTTTAACAAATCCTGAGCCATAACATAGGTTCCACGAGAAGGCTCCTTTTCCTTGGCTCCACCAGTTAAAAAATAAATCCCGACCGCTGCTGCCGCAATGATAACGAGAGCTACAATAATGAGATAAAAAGGAATTCTTGTTTTTTGTGCTGTTTTTTCCATAAAAACACCCCGCATGATGAAATCTAACTTAGGGTTTCATCTCTGCGGGGTTTTTATTCTTAATGTGGTTATTGTATGAACTTATGAGCCTTGCTTTAAGCTTTGCGCATGGAAAATGTTAAGAAGGATTTTTTTTGGCGGCGGCCTGAAGGGCAGGAATTTGAGCAATGATCATGACGATTTTACCCTCTTCAACCGTAACCTTAATAGTACTCCCCATTTTAATTTTGCCAGACAGGAACAACTCGGAGAGTTCGTCCTCGATGTGGCGTTGTATGGTCTTACGAAGCGGGCGTGCACCAAACTTGGTATCAAAGCCCTTTTCAATGAGCAGGTTCTTCGCAGTATCGTCAAAGGTTATATTCATGCCCTTTTCCTGCACATCCTGAGTAACCTGCTTCAGCATGATCTCAAGGATTTGACCCAATTGCTCACGGCTTAATTCCTCGAAGACAATAATCTCGTCCACACGGTTTAAAAACTCAGGCCGGAAGATCTCTCTGACGGCATTATTTACTTTTTTTTCCAGAGCATCGTAGCCATCCCGGTTAAAGCCGATACCATTGGTACGAAGGCCGGTTCCGGCATTGGAGGTCATAATGATAATGGTGTTTTCAAAGCTCACGGTCCGTCCGGTACTATCGGTCAGGCGGCCATCCTCCATGACCTGCAAAAGCATGTTGAAGACATCGGGATGTGCCTTTTCTATTTCATCCAGCAGAAGCACCGAGTAGGGCTTCCTTCTGACCTTGTCGGTAAGCTGACCACCCTGATCAAAGCCCACATAGCCGGGAGGTGCGCCAATAAGCTTTGAGACGGTATGTTTTTCCATGTATTCCGACATATCCAACCTAATCATGGCTTCTTCGCTGCCAAAAAGTTCAAAAGCCAATGCTCTGGCCAGCTCGGTTTTGCCTACTCCGGTAGGACCAACAAAAATAAAGCTGGCAGGCTTTTTCTTCTTTCTGAAATCCGATCTGGTACGCCTTATGGCACGTGCCAGGCTGGATACACCCTTTTCCTGTCCGACCACTCTATCATGGAGGCGTTCCTCAATTTTCAAGAGCTTGTTCGCCTCGGTTTCTGAAACCCGCTGTACAGGAATTCCCGTCCAGGCTTCCACAACATGGGCAACATCCTCTAAGGTCACATCCAGAGTCCCTACATCTTTTTCCAGTTTCTTAATCTGATCCTGGAGGCGGCACTCTTCCACTTTATAATCAGCTGCACGCTGATAATCATCAGAGGTGGCGGCTTGCTCTTTTAACTCCTGAACCTTTTTGAGCTGAGCCTTACAGTCTTCCAGCTCAACTGAACCCTGATTCTTCAAATTGACACGGGAACCGGCTTCATCAATAACATCAATGGCCTTGTCAGGCAGAAAACGATCATGGATATAACGTGATGACAGCTTAACGGCAGCCTCGACGACTTCATCAGAAAAACGCACCTGATGGAAGTCCTCATAATACTGACGAACACCCATAAGAATCTCTATGCTTTCTTCCACAGTGGGCTCTTTTACTATCACGGGCTGGAATCTTCTCTCCAGAGCCGAGTCTTTTTCAATGTGCTTGCGATAATCCTCCAAGGTGGTGGCACCAATCACTTGAATATCCCCACGTGCCAAAGCAGGCTTGAGGATGTTGGCGGCATTCATAGCCCCTCCCTCAGCTTCACCGGCACCCACAATATTATGCACCTCATCAATAACCAGAATAACATTTTGCTGGGCCTTAGCCTCATCAATAATAGCTTTCATTCTGGCTTCAAACTGGCCTCTGAACTGTGTCCCTGCTACTATAGCAGCAAGATCCAAAAGGTAAATCTCTTTGTTTAAAAGTTTTACCGGAACCTTATGCTCCACAATACGCAGGGCGAGTCCTTCAGCAATGGCCGTTTTACCAACCCCGGGCTCACCCAGAAGGATGGGATTGTTTTTGGTTCTGCGATTGAGAATCTGAACAACCCGTTCAATTTCCTTATCCCGGCCTATGACCCGGTCAATTGCCCCCGACTGCGCTTTCTCATTCAAATTTGAGCCAAAGGTATTAAGATTTTTTCGCGGTGACTTTGCCGGTTGCTTGGGACTATCATTTTTCACCTGGTTGGAGGAGGCTTTATCATTTTTCGACTCGCCGGACATGGTGCCAAAATTAGCAAAGGTATTATTCAAAAAGCGGAGCATGGAGTTTCCTTCGGGCTCATCTGCCGATTCCTTTTTATCTATCGGAGGTTCCACCTCAGCCGGCAGGGCTTGAATAAACTCATCCATATTCATGGTGCCGAACATATCAGCCATTTGATTATTAAGGTTTTCCATGTCCTCCTGTGTCATGCCCGATTGGGAAATCATCTGCTGCAAGGGAGCTAATCCCTGCTTTTGGGCACAGGACATACAAAGTCCCATGGGTTCAGTTTTTCCTTCTATAACACGAGTGATAAAGACCACCGCAACATTTTCTTTACAAATAGAACATTTCATCATGTGTTTATCATCTCCTTTGTTGTATTATACCACAGGCACAGCCTCTTGAATAGTGACAGAGTTTGCCCTTCCCTAACCATTCTTTTCAAGGCACTCAAGAGCAATCGAAGTATAACTTCCGGACTTTGCAAACTCCACTCCAATACATGTCACAAAAGGACGGGTATGTTGATGTGTGTCAACCCCCGTCCCCTTATCATATATAACATTCTCGTTATTATTCTGACCCTATCATTACATTTTACTTATCGTCATTGCTTTCATTCTCAGTTTCAGGCACAGCTTCATGCGTTTTGCTGTTGTTAGTTGCTTTCTCAGAAATATCAGCCAGTTTATCTGCTATTTTAGAAGTCAGGCCCATTGATTTTCGTTTCATATCTAAAAGTTTAGCCGCTTTGGCTCCCCCTAATGCACTGTCACGCGCTTTATCCAATTCCATTTCCGATTTAAGCACACGAGCATCGCCATCAATTTTTGCCTTTATGGAACGGACGGTTTTTGCTTGCTGTAAATCACCGGACATATTTGAGAGGCCTGCAAGGCGTTGGTTCTGCAGCTCCTCCTCGGTTTTTGGCTTATTATCACCTTTCGGCTTCATCTTTTCCGCTTGCTTTTCCATTTCCTTTGCCATCACTCCGGCAATCTGCTCATCGATACTTTGAAGCTGCTCATCAAAAGCTTCCAATTGTACTTTTATGGAATCAAGGTTATCCTCTTTTTCAAGAGTTTTGCCTATCAGCATATTTTTTTGTTCGAGGACATTCATCTTCTGCTTCATAAGACCTTCCAGAAGATTTTTAATCCTTCCCTGGGGTGAAATGGTGACAAAGGCTCCGCGTTCAGCCTTTACTGGGGAATCGCCGCTGCCAGCTTGCCTCGCTATACTTTGATTAAAGCCTTGGATACTAAAGAAATTGTTTTGCCCATTATTTATAAAATTTACTCTCATCTTTATGCGCCTCCGATTTTAATCCATAGATAGGCTCTCTTGTTATACATCGGCAAAAAACGCAAAAAAAATGATTAAAGCTTTTTCTTGACGGTAACAGTATTTCCCGCAGCATTAAACTCCATACAATCACAGAGGTTTTGTACAATGAACAATCCTCTACCCGATTCGTCCAGATTCATGGGCATACACTCAGGAACATTGTTAAATGATAAGTCCGATGTACTGAAAGGGTTAAAACCGCAACCTTGATCCTTTATGGTAATACCCAGTACCTTGCTGTTATCCTGGAGCCATACGTCTAAAAGAATCTTCTTGCTATTCTCACAGTTATTTCCGTGCTTGATAGCATTTTGGAGCAGCTCACACAAAATAACCTTAATATCAAAGCACTGATCATTATTAATTTCCGAGGTCATCTGAAGCCTTTCCAGGATAGTTTTAACTTCCTTGCAGACTTCATAGGCATCACTTTCAATGACCTCACTATAAATCTTAATGCCTTGGCTACTCTCTCTCTCCATAACCACCTATACCCTCCGTCGGGTAATGGCTCGGACTATCCGTCCATGCCTCTCACTTCATATATACCCGTCTTTACTTTTTCAAAATCATTCGAAACTTTTCCAGTGTTCTTTTTTCCAGACGTGATATGTACATTTGCGAGACATTAAAATGGTTGGCTATTTCCTTTTGAGTTTTATTTTCAAAGAATCTAAGCTTAATAAACTGTTTTTCAATCTGATTAAAGTTATCCATGGCCTTTTCCAGAAAATCACGATTATTGATCTTCTCGAAGGTTTCATCTTCTTCTCCAACCGTTTCATGAAGCTCCAGGTCATCTTCATCAAAAACAGTCTGGTCAAAGGATTGAATATTATAAACATTCCAGGATTCTATGATTTCGAGAATGGTTTCTTCCTTCATGTTGAGGTATTCAGCTATTTCGTCAATTCTGGGCGCACGTTTATGCTGCTGCATCAGGTATTCGCGGGCCTGATTGACCTTCTGATAGACCTCGTAGATGCGCCTTGGAATGCGAATCACAGAGGCTTTGTCCCTGAAATAACGTTTAATTTCACCAATAATAGTAGGTGTGGCAAAGCTTACGAACTTAACCTCTTCAGAGGTATTGAAGCGCTCGACAGCATTAATGAGAGCAACACAGGCAACCTGATAGATGTCGTCGCATTCCACTCCACGGTTGATAAACTTTTTTGAAATGATATCGGCTAGATACAAATACCGTGAAACAATTTGGTTCCGTGTCTCAATATCCCTATTCAGATAATACTTTTCGAATATCTCTTTCTCAGATTGATCCTTTTCTTTAAGAGCCTCAGGTCTCTTGCTCATTTCAAACTGCCTTTCCAATCTTTTTTACCATGGTCATCACGGTATGACCCTCTCTATCAAGATCCACTTCATCCATGAGTGTACTGATGATAGCCATTGCAAAGCTGTCGGCATCATTATCAAAAAGATCTGAGAAATTAAAGTCAGATAGCCTGAAATTAATAGATAATCCATCCTTCAGAAAGACAAAATCTATGGTAACACGCTCATCGGCCGGCGACTTTTCAATGATCTTACCCAAGACCTCCGACAGTGCCACCTTAATATCTTCAATTGTGTCAAAATCAAAGCCTATGCGATTAGCTATACCAGAAGCGGTAAGCCTCGCTATGCTGACATATTCAGCCTTCAACGGGATCAGAATTGATACTGCATCCGCCATTATGTTTTAGCCTCCTCATAAGAACCCCACCCGCAGATTGCATGCGGGTCCCGGGAACCTTTTTGCTACGCAATAATAAACACCTTATCCAGGCCCGTAATCTTAAAAAGCTTTCTTACTGTGCTCTTGGGGTTCTTAATGACAATATTGTGATTCTGCTCCTTGATACGTTTAAGCGCACCTACCAGAATGCCAAGGCCCATACTGTCAATATAGGAGAGATCGGTACAATCCAGGATGATATCCTGCTGTCCTTCTCCGATGGCATCGTAGAGACTTTCCTTAAAATCAGGGGCAGAATAGATATCAATCTCACCTTTAATGGCAATGACACCCTTGGCATTGTCATTGCTTTCGACACTTAACTCAAACATGTTGTACCCCTCCTAGTTTTATCTCTGGCTTTTCTATTCTATTAATTTTTTTACTAAAGCTTCAGCGTTCTCAGTGAACTTTCCGGAATATCCAAAAGCGACTATTAACCGCTCTCCGACAATACCAGCCTCTTTAAGTAAGGTTGATTGAGTCACATCAAGGCCATAGAGTTCTGGATTATATGTATTACCGTCATCGAGGTCCATAGCCACTTTCAAGTCTTCCATTTCCGATTTTTCTGGGTCGGAAAGATTAAGTTTGTCCAGAAAGCTCTCCATGGGCTTTAAGGCTCCCTGGGTGGCAAGCTCCCTATACTTCTGTTCATCTAAGATAAATAGATCATTCTCACCAGCAGAAATCTCAACGACATACTTCTGCTGCATCATCATCTGTGTTTGTGGATCACCCTTTTCGGAAAAATAGATATTCTGGACCAAAGCCTCAGTCGTACCAATTTCGTTCTTAATGCGCTCCTCAAAAGGTTCAACATCAGCTATAAAAATCTCTCCAGCCACTATCATTTTAAGATCGGGCTCCACTTTGTTTACAATGGACAGAACCGTGGACACTATAATAGCAATAGCAACCAAGCCGATTACCACATGCCACTTATAGTAATAGATCATATTTCTGGCTTTTTCTTCATCAAGTCTTAAGAGCTTGAATAATGGGTTGGGATGGGCCTTACGGTAATTCTTCTTTTTTTCTGCTTCCTCATCACGGAAATTTATACCGCTTAAGGTTTTGTAGGCCTCTTCAACATCGGTCAGAGTATTCCCATGCTCGTCCCTGTCCAGCTGCCTGAACTTTTTCAGCAATATGCCCACCCTGTTTGAAATCTCATCAGGAGTAGCTTCATCCGTCAAACCTAATATTTCAAGTGCTCTTTTTCTGTCCACTAAAACACCTTCCTTTGTACTATTCCCTGGGCTTCATAGTGGGGAACAGTAATACATCCCTTATTGAAGAGGAATCGGTTAAAAGCATAATGAGGCGGTCTATACCAATCCCTAAACCACCAGTAGGCGGGAGGCCGTGTTCCAGGGCAGTGATAAAATCATCATCCATCATATTGGCCTCTTCATCGCCCGCTTCTCTCTTTTTAACCTGCTCTAAAAAGCGCTCCTTTTGATCAATAGGGTCGTTAAGCTCAGAGTAGGCATTGCCAAATTCACGGCCTGTTATAAAGATTTCAAAACGTTCTGTCAGCTCAGGCCGATCTGGCTTGCGCTTGGTAAGCGGCGAGACTTCAACCGGATAATCAAGAATAAAGGTAGGCTGAATAAGATTCGGCTCGGCAAACTCCTCAAAAAACAGGTTAAGAATTTCACCCCTGAAAGGCTTTCCTTCAAAATGAAGACCCTTTTCCTTGGCGACTTTGCGGGCCTCATCATCTGTAGCGATGGTATTGAAATCAACTCCGGCATATTTCAATACCGCATCAGTCATGGTAAGCCTTGTCCAGGTTGGAGTTAAATCAATTTCAGTTCCTTGGTACATCACCTTTGTGGTTCCAAGAACCTCCTGAGCTACTGATGATATCATATTCTCTGCAAGCTCCATCATGCCGTGGTAGTCTGTGTAGGCCTGATATACTTCCATCATGGAGAATTCAGGATTATGCTTGATGGACATGCCTTCATTCCTGAACATGCGGCCAAGCTCATAAACCCTTTCCATTCCGCCTACAATAAGGCGTTTCAGGTAAAGCTCCGGAGCTATTCTTAAATACATGTCAATATCTAAGGTATTGTGATGCGTGGTAAATGGACGAGCTGTAGCGCCGCCAAGAATAGTGTTTAATATGGGCGTATCGACCTCTAAAAAGTCCCTTGCATCAAGATATCTGCGAATGGCGGAAATAACCTTGCTTCTTGTAACGAAGGTTTTTCTCACCTCAGGATTTACAATCAGATCGAGATAACGCTGACGATAGCGTGTGTCCTGATCTTTAAGACCATGGAACTTTTCAGGTAGTGGCCTTAATGACTTTGCAAGCAGCGTATATTCCTCAACATGGATGGAGATTTCTCCCATACGTGTTTTGAAAACGAATCCCTTAATTCCAATGATATCACCCAGATCCAGCTTCTTAAAACTCTCGTACTGTTCTTCACCAAGGTCGTTAACTCTCACATAGAGCTGTATCCTGCCTTCTCTGTCCTGAATATCGCAAAAGGTGGATTTACCCATGCCGCGCTTGCTCATAAGCCTGCCGGCCAAGGATACCTTTTTCCCTTCATAATTTTCAAATTGGGTCAGTATAGCACTGGCTGAATCGGTTACATCATATTTGACAATCCTAAAAGGATCTGTCCCCGTATTTTGAAGCTCAGTGAGCTTGTTCCGTCTTACCTGCATAATTTCATTTAAATCTAGTTCTTGTTCAACCGGTTGTCCATTATTGTTTTCAAGATTTTCAGACATGTTTACCCTCCTAAAGGTGCTTTGAACTTATTTAATTTATTCTTGGTTCTAGTATGCACCACAAGCCACGACCCGTTTATAAGCCTTTTGTGGGCAATAATGCCCGACCATGCAGTGTCATGTGCTTGGATTTAATAAATGCTAAAAAAAACAGTCTACATTTTTAGTATGTAAACTGTTATTGTATCGAAATAATATTATACATTATTTTGCTGCCGCAAACAAGAACATTTACATTTACATTTACCTATGAATGTCAATGATCTTATATTTTGTCTTGCCGCCCGGAACCTCGACATCAACTGTATCTCCCACTTTATGTCCTAAAAGGGCACTGCCAACAGGAGACTCATTTGAAATTCTTGAAGAGGCAGGATCGGCCTCCGTAGAGCCTACAATCTGAAAATCAAATTCATCCTTGGACTTAAGCTCGCGAATTCTCACCTTTGCGCCTAAGTTCACAACCTTTGTGTCTACTTCATCCTCGTCGATAACAGTTGCGTGCTTGAGCATAGCCTCAAGCTGTATGATACGAACCTCATTCTGAGCCTGCTCATTTTTTGCATCGTCATATTCTGAGTTCTCTGAAATGTCTCCGAAAGCAAGGGCTTGTTTAATTCTCTCTGCTATTTCTTTTCTTTTTTCTCCCTTGAGGAACTCAAGCTCCTCTTCGAGTTTTTTAAGACCTTCATAAGTAAGAAGGACTTCCTTATTGCTCATTCTTTTCTCCCCTTTTTAGTATTCCGCTGCCCCCAAGATGACGGTGATACCTTATTTAGCATTACGATACATTATAGTGTACGGCTTTTGGGATGTCAAGGTTTAAAAGACAGCCGCATTCCCAGCCGTATCGAAGTCTCGGTAACACTGATGTCCCAGGCATTTGCGCACACCATGATGACTACCCCTTCCAAAATTCCTTTCTCCCAACCGTTAAGAATACTGTGTCCTATTTTTCTCTTGATTTTGTCTGAAAATTCAAGGACAACGCTGAATATTTTTTTGTTTTTGGTGTCAATGATTTTCATGGCCCCAAAATCCACAATCATACCTTTGTAGCTTTCAGGCAAGGCATCAAAGCTCTCATGGTCGTCGGGAAAACGAAGCCATATGGATGTTCGATTTAAAACCTCATGGTCAGTAGTAATATGTACAGGAATTCCCGTTTCTGCAAAGGCCTGTTCAGCTTCATCGGGCTCGGGACTCCCTTCCGGGAGTAAAAGATTCATAGCTTTAACTTTTGTAATCAGTCTGGATATGGCATATTCCAAATGGGCTGATCCGCCTGTGACTGAGATTTCCCTGTTGCTCAAGTTACCGACACCCTGGATGAGCTTTAAAACTTCAGGGAAACGATTGACAATAACCTCCATCAACACATCGTTAAAACGATATTCCCGGGGATGGAAGAAGTCATTGGATTCGGGCTCAATATCCCTGTTGCAGGTATAATAGATGCCTCGAACCTCGGGGTGCTCCAGAATGGGCCATGCCCCTTTTTCTTCAAAAATCTTTACCAGCTTTGTCCTTATTCTCCTTCTCAAACCTTCATGGGCCAATATTTCCGGGTCTTGATACGGAAGAGAACAAACCATCAGACAGAGATCTTCTGTAACCTCTATCTGATGGATTTCAAACGGGAGTGCGTTTAAGAGTAAGGAGCTCACGGTCCGGTAAAATCTGGACAGCACATTTCGCTTTTTCTTATTGGTCGCAGGCAGAATGAGTCCTATATTCATCATGGCTCCCAACGTAGGATTCCTGCTACATCATACGGGGGTTGTTCCAAAATGATAACAAAAAAATGATAAAGGGCTATATTTGAGTCGTGTAGTTGGGTGCTTCCTTGGTAATATTGATGTCGTGGGGATGACTCTCTCGAAGACCGGCGTTGGTAATCCTCATAAACTTTGCATTGGCTTTAAGCTCTTCAATGCTCGCCGTGCCGCAGTAACCCATGGAATGCTTAAGGCCTTCCACCAATTGAAATACTGTCTCAGAGAGGGGGCCTTTAAAGGGTACACGACCTTCCACGCCTTCCGGAACAAGCTTTGTCGTTCCTTCCTGGAAGTAACGATCCTTGCTGCCCTTGCTCATGGCACTCAAGGAGCCCATACCTCTATATACCTTGAAGCGTCTGCCTTGATAAATTTCTGATTCTCCGGGGCTCTCTTCGGTTCCGGCGAACAGATTGCCTATCATAATGGTGCTGGCTCCCGCCGCTATTCCCTTGGGGATATCCCCGCTGTATTTAACTCCGCCGTCACCGATAATGTGAATATTATATTTTTTGGCTTCCTCAGCACAGTCGTTAATGGCAGTAATCTGAGGCACACCAATACCGGTAACCACGCGGGTGGTGCAAATGGAACCAGGGCCGATCCCTACTTTTACAGCATCAGCTCCGGCCTTTGCCAGATCCCTGACGCCCTCGGCGGTTGCCACATTACCGGCAACGACCTGAAGGTTGGGATAGGCCTTCTTAATAGCGGCAACACCTGCTAATATGTTTTGCGAATGGCCATGAGCAGAGTCCAGCACAACAACATCCACACTGGAATTGACCAGCGCCTCAACTCTTTCCATCATATCAGCGGTAACACCAACGGCGCCCCCTACCAACAGTCTGCCTCTTTTGTCCTTTGCTGAGTTAGGGTACTGAATCGATTTTTCTATATCCTTGATGGTTATAAGACCTTTTAAGTAACCTTTGTCATCTACAAGAGGAAGCTTTTCCACCTTATGTCTGCGAAGAATCTCTTTGGCCTCTACAAGAGTAGTTCCCACGGGCGCTGTCACCAAGTTTTCCTTGGTCATGACCTTGCCGATTTTCTGGCTATAATCAGTGAGGAACCTCAGGTCACGATTGGTGAGAATACCGACCAGCTTGCCGTCTTCAGTAATAGGAACGCCTGAAATTCTGTATTTGGCCATAAGCTCATTTGCATCTTCAATGATATGCTCCGGAGAAAGATAAAACGGATCAACAATAACACCATGCTCGGAGCGTTTAACCCGGTCGACCTCAGTTGCCTGCTGTTCAATGGACATGTTTTTATGAATGATCCCTATGCCGCCCTCACGCGCAATAGCAATTGCGAGTCTTGATTCGGTGACAGTGTCCATGGCAGCAGAGACCAAAGGTATATTAAGCTTTATTTCATTTGTCAGATAGGTTGAAACGTCAATTTCCTTTGGAAGCAGCTTAGAATACTGTGGTACTAAAAGCACGTCATCAAAAGTCAACCCGATCTTTTCGAACTTGTCTCCCATAATCAATCCTCCACTTTCTTAAACCTTTTCAGGCTTTCTATCATGTATACAAAGTACATTTTTAAGTTTCCCGCCAAAATATTATACCTATTATACTTGATAGGTTTTTAAAAATCAATCGGGATTCTGTGACAATCCCCATAGGACTCTCATCACACCCTGAGGCTGCTAAGCTAATTCTAATACTGGCCAAAGATGCCTGTTGGATGTTAGGATTTACAGGATGAGCATTCCCATTCATTTTTAAGTTTTTTTGGTTAGGAAATTATTTTTTGTATTTGATTTCTTGTTCTGACATGTTATAATAGGTCTGCTCATTATCCTTCATCTTTTGCCTACGTGTAGTTTACATTTCCTGTAAAAACGGGTTGAAACAATGGTATGGTGAGTATTATGGTGAACGAAAGAACATTCGTCGACAATTTGTTGGAGGAATGTGATCGTCAAACAAGCCAGTACACGGGCAAAGAATTGGACTATGCGAAAGAAGCCCTGGAGCTTTCTAAAGCTCTTCAGTATGATATTGGCATCTTTGAAAGCCATTTTCGCATTGCACGTTCCATGATGTCCAGCAGTAACAATGAAGAGGCTATCGAGCATCTTGATGTCTGTTACTCTATCGCTCAAACGCTTAAAGATACCCTGCGCATCGCTCGGACAGCCAATTCCTTTGGAATTGCCTATTATAATCTGGGAATTACATCAAAAAGCCTGGATCATCTTCTGGAGGCCCTGGAGCTTTCAAAATCCTACAGTTTTACTGATATTGAATGCCGTGTTTACAACAATATTTGCAGCATTTTGATCGAGCTGGGTGACTATGAGACAGCGATTCAATACCTCTTTAATATTCTTCATCAATGCCAGCAAAGTGAACCGGCCATCTTTCCGAAATGCATTGTTTATCGTAATCTTGCCCATACCTATTATCAGATGGATAAAATAGGCGAAGCGGAATATTATGTGCTTCAGGCCTTGGAACAGGCGCAAATAGCCCAGAATACTTCGGTGCTCTGTGAATGCTATTATATACTGGGCCAAGTCCGCATGCGTCAAAATAAGCTTGATGAGGCACACACTCATTTATTAAATGCCCTTGATCTCGCTGAAAAAACCTCCAATAACTTTTATCTGGTCCAAATCCGCATTGATCTCAGCAAGCTTCTCACAGAAAAAGAACTATTGGAGGAAGCCTTTAAGACTATTCGGGAAGCCTACAGGCTCGCATTCGAGATTGATTATCCTATTCTAAAAGAAATGTTGCCTTAACAATGGCAGAGATATGCCAGATTAACCATGACAAGGATATGCTCATTGAAGCCTTAAAATCATTTAAGGAAGTAACCCAGCTATTGGAGGAAGAAAATCTCCGGAGACAGCAGGTCTTCACAAAAGCACAGTTAATGCTCTTCAATCTGAAAAAAGATAACGAGCGGCTTCGCGGTGAAATTGAACGAGATCCTCTTACAGGCTGTTTAAGCTCCAGGACCTTCCCGGACCGTATCACCCAGGCGCTGGCTACCTACGGTAACACAGGAGCATTAATCTTCCTCGACATTGATAATCTAAAAACTGTCAATGATTCCTATGGTCACGATACGGGGGACGCTTTGTTGAAATCCTTTGCCCAGGACCTGTTATCGGTCATGCCCCAGGAGGCCCCTAAAATACGGATTGCCGGAGATGAATTCCTTGTTTTTATGCCAAAAGCAGGGAAAGCCGAAGCCACCGAGGCGTTGGACAAGCTCATTAAAACTCTGGCCAAACCTCGCATGATCGGCCAGGTCATGATGCCGGTACTGTTAAGTGCGGGCATAGCGCTCTACCCTGAACACTCCTCCGATGTCATAAACTTACGCAAAATGGCCGATGCCGCCATGTACTCGGCAAAGCAAGCCGGCCGGGGTATTTACCGCGTTTATAATGCCAGCTAAAAGAAGGCTGTCAGCATTTGAAACTGACAGCCAAATTGTTGTGACCACACAAGCTTCCGGGGGGACTATTGTGTAAGAATCACGGAATGATAGCATTGATAACTAAAACCTTCTGACATTGTCTATTGAAATCTTAATGCTTTCAAACGGATCTATGTACATACAGTCCTGTTCGATGATAACCCAATTAAAATCAGCTTCTTTGCATATATGATAGAGCGCCGGGCAATGAATGATTCCGGTTCCAACCTCAGTCATTTTCTTTCCATTTTTATCCATATCCTTTAAATGTATGGTTTTAATGCGGCTGAGATTATTTTTCAGATACAATTCCGGATCCAAGTTCACATATTTTACCCAATAGCAGTCCAGCTCGAGGGATACATTTTCAGGAGAAGTATTTTTCAGAATAATATCCATGGCCGTCTCGCCGTTGAACCGGGGTTCGAACTCATGGCCATGATTATGGTACATAAAATGTAACCCTTCGCTGCGCAATTTTTCTCCGGCCTTCTCCAACAGCTCACAAAGCCTTAACCAATCTTCCTTGCTTTCTCCATTGTAGTAGGCCAAAGTCACATATTGGCTTCCTAAAAGAGTGTTATAGTGAATAAGCCCCTCCAGATCGTTCTGAAGCACCTGTATACTGGTATGGGTACCCATGGATTTGAGATTGTACTTTTTGAGCAACTCCTTCATGTCCCTTGCTTCAATGTCAAAAAAGGAATAAAATTCTACACCGTCATAGCCATCATACGATAGAGCCTTTAAAACATTTTCAAAGTTCTCTTGGCACTTTTCGCGCAGTGAATACAACTGCAATCCTATGCTAGGATTCATAAATATCAGCTCCTTTAATACACACCCCTTTTTGTGCGGATTCGAATATGGCATCAATAATCCTCATGACGCGCAGCATCTGCTTATGGGTTACGATTGGCTCTTCTTCTCCTCTTATTGCTTTTGCCACATTATCGTAGTAGTCTCTGCAATCAGGGTTTACCTGGGGAAGAGGCACTTCATCAATGGTTTCCACGGGTCTTGGCGCCATGGTTTTGGTCGGACCCGCGCTGGTATAGACAATGCTTTCCTCCCATTTGAACTCCACCTGGTTTGCTTTTAATATTCTTCCGTTGCAATCCCAGTCATGAATGACCAGGGTTCCGGTATCGGTGCTGACATGCCAGCGTGGGAGCGGTATGAATGTATAGGTATCAACCTCAATTAAAGCACTTAAATTATTCTTGAATTTCAGCATAACCTTGAAGTTATCATCGATACCTTCAAATTTTACACTGAGAAGATGGGCATAGATCTCTGTAACAGGGCTCTCTACCAGCCAAAGAATCTGATCCAGAAGATGCACGCCCCAGTCAAGAAGCATGCCCCCTCCGGCTTCTTTCACGCATCTCCAGTCCCCGGGTATGCCCTTTGAGCCCTGAACACGAGATTCAATGTAAAAGGGTTCACCAATAAGCTTTCTGCTCAGTGCTTCTTTTACTGTTATGAAGTCTCTGTCCCATCGTCTGTTCTGATGGACTGTAAAGATCTTCTTTTCAAGCCGCGCAACCTCAAGCACTTCTTTTAGTTCTTCTGTATTCATCATAACAGGCTTTTCACAGATGACGTGCTTTCCAGACTTCATGGCTTTGATGGCCAATTCTTTATGAAAGTTGTTGGGAACGGCAATGATGACGAGTTCGGTCTCATCAGAAAGGCATTCCTCCAGGGTAGCATATCCCTTATAACCTTCTTCTACGGCCTGTTGTATACGCTCCGGCTTAATGTCATAGACACCGACAATCTTAAGGGAGCTTATACCCTTAATCTGCCTGGCGTGGTATGACCCCATGCCGCCAAAGCCAATAATTGCAGTTTTTATACTCATATGTAATCTCCAATTAAGCCCACCACATACCTGTCGGCTTTGACTCAGCTATCATCACATTTTTGAGAAATGCTGCCGCCTTCTCCAGGCCCTCTTTTGAAGTCATGAGGCTATCTTCATGCTCAATGGACATAACATGGTCATAACCAGCCAGTCTCAGTTCACTGCAGATAGCTCTCCAAACCTCTTCTCCATGCCCGTAACCAACTGTTCTGAATATCCAGGATCTATCCGCTTCATTTGCGAAATGCCTGGTATCCAGAACACCATTCTTACTCGTATTATACAGATCAATCTTGGTATCCTTGGCATGGAAATGGTAGATGGCACCTTTGAGTGCTCTAATGGCAGCAACAGGGTCCATGCCCTGCCAGAACAGGTGGGAGGGATCAAAATTAGCTCCGATAATATCTCCAGCAGCCTCCCGCAGCTTGAGTAATGTCCCGGGATTATAAACGCAGAATCCAGGATGCATTTCGAGGGCAATCTTATCAACACCGTACCTCTTTGTAAACTCAGCGGTTTTCTGCCAGTACGGAATAAGTACTTCATTCCACTGCCATTCCAATATTTTTGTAAAATCATCGGGCCATGGACATGTTACCCAGTTCGGGTATTTGGCAGTCTCGCTATCACCCGGGCAGCCAGAGAAGGTCACAACAGTGTCAATACCAAGCTCTCCAGCAAGTTGAACTGCTGATTCATACTCATTGTGGAATTTCTGCGCAATATCTTTCTGGGGATGAACGGGATTGCCATGTACCGATAGAGCGCTCAAGGTCATATCATGCTTTTTTATGGTTTCCTTGAATTCTTTTATCAGGCTTTTATCTTTGATAAATTTGACAGCGTCGCAATGAGCGGTTCCCGGATAGCCTCCGCAGCCAATTTCAACAGCTTCTACACCTATACTTTTGAGGTATTTTAAGGATTCATCAAGGCTTTTGTCTGAAAGCAAGACAGTAAAAACACCTAATTTCATAAATTCTGACCTCCTGTAAACTCATAAATCAAAAATACACCGGCTTGCCGGTTTTAGCCGATTCATAAATAGCCTCAAGAATCTGGGTTACCACAAGGGCTTGCTCGGGCTTCACAGTCAATTCACCTTTGCCCAAAACAGCATTAAGGAATACCCATTGTTCATTAACCTCGGCCTTATCACTGGCACCCTCAAAGAAGGCTACGCTGCCGGCATTGAAATCGGGTTTGGTAACATATTGACGTCCGTTTCTGACGCCATTGATTCTGAGGCCGTCAAACATATCCGCGCCTGCTTCTGTTCCGCATAATAACGTTGCCGCCTCAAGGTTTTCCAAGGAATTAAGGGCCCAACTGGACTCAAGCATGATGGTTGCCCCGTTTTCCATGACTACAAACCCAAAGGCACTATCCTCTACAGTGAACTCTTCCCGTTTCCAGTCTCCCCAGGCGTTACCGGTATTTGATTGGTTGTTAAGCTTGTGGTAAACGGTTCCGACGGCATATTTAGGCTTGTAATTATCCATCATCCAGAGCGTGAGATCCAAGGCATGGGTGCCTATGTCTATAAGAGGCCCTCCGCCTTGCTCATATTCATTCAGAAAAACACCCCAGGTTGGCACGGCTCTGCGCCTTATGGCCCTTGCCTTTGCAAAATAAATGTCTCCCAGAGTTCCGTTTTTGCATTCTTCCTTCAGGTACCTTGAATCCGAGCGATAACGGTTCTGATAACCGATGTTCAATATCTTGTTGTTTGCTTTTGCCGCATCCACCATTTTTTTTGCTTCAGCCGTATTGATGGCCATGGGCTTTTCGCACATCACATGCTTGCCTGCGTTTAATGCCGCAACAGTTATTTCACTGTGTGAACGGTTGGGAGTGCAGACATATACAATATCAATACTTTCATCTTTTAATAGTTCCCTGTAATCCGCATATGATTTTGAAGCTTCTGACCCAAAGTCTTTAACAGCCTTTTCCGCTCTTTCTGGTATAATGTCGCAAAAAGCGACCATTTCCACAAGACCGGTTTGCTTAATGGCTGGCATTTCCTTACCATTAGCAATTCCGCCGCATCCGATAATGCCTGCTTTTAATTTACTCACAATACTTCCTCCTTAACTGCAGTACATCCTTTTATAGCTTGTCTTTTACCCCAAGCTGCTCATATTGACAATCATAATTTCTTTTTGTTAATATCGATAGTAAATAATCTACTTTTTGTGGACAAAAACTGATGTGCTAGATCCATCAAAATGCAAAGCAACAGGTGGGAATATTGAGTGCTTTTTTCGAAATAAGCAGAGAATATGATAGTGAAATAGCAATTTTGAAAATAAAAAACGATGTATGCGAACCCCATTTTCATTCCAATATCGAGCTGGCTTATGTCATTGACGGCATTATTAACGTCAATATAAACGGACATATCATGACATTGACAAAAGGTTGTATTTCTATTGCCAACAGCTATGACATTCACAGTTATACAAATGTTGAAAACTCGGAAATTATTGTTCTGATTATACCCGTTGAGCTTGTTAACAGCTACACGGCCATGCTTCGTTCGAAGGTTTTCTCTACCCCGTTTATCGAGAAATGTGAGCAGACCAGGCAAATCTACTCAATGCTTTTGCAGCTTGTAAACTCGGAAAGTCCTGGCCATGAATTGATTAACAAAGGGTGCGCTTACTATATTTTAGGTCTTATCCATAGCTGTGTTGAGCTTGTTGACAAACCTTCGCCAAGCAGCACGGATCTCGCCCGGAAAATCCTTGTCTACATACAGCAAAATTATCTTAATCCGCTCTCAATTGATTCTTTAGCTAAATATTTCGGCTACAACAGAGATTATTTGTCCAGATTTTTCAATTCCTATCTGGGATGCGGCTTTAGCAGCTATTTAAATGCTCTGCGTTCCCGCCATGCTGCTTATCTGATGTCCAACGGAAAAATCGCTTTGACGGAAATTGCCTTTGCATCAGGGTTTGACAATTACCGTACCTTTAACAGAGCATTTAAGCATTCTTATGCCATGACACCATCTGATTATAAGCGTAGAATATGTTACGGGTAATTCAAAGCTTGTTGCCCTATTTATTATACTTGCCCATAGCCACCTCAACCGAAGCACAACACATGGTAACAGCGGCAAGTGAAGCGCTTTCTATAGAAGCATTCACAGATTTACGTTCCTCTTCTGAAAATCGACTTAAGACGAAGGCAGCCAAATCCATTTTTTCAGGAGGCTTTCCAATACCAATACGGATTCTGGGAAAATCCTCGGTGCCAAGATGGGTAAGGATTGAACGCATACCGTTATGAGTGCCTGCACTCCCTTTGGCTCTGATTCTTAATCGCCCAACATCAAGATCGATATCGTCGTAAATAACCACCAGATTCGAAGAGGGCACCTTATAGTAGTCGAGTATTTCTCGCAAGGCTTCTCCGCTGTTGTTCATATAGGTCTGGGGCTTAACCAGAAGCGTCTTTTGCCCTTGGAGGATTCCCTCCGCGACAAGGGCCTTGTGCTTATGTTTAAATGTGCTTATCCTATATTGGGCAGCGAGAAAATCTATGGTATCAAAGCCCACATTATGGCGGGTACGTTCATATTGGGGCCCCATATTGCCTAATCCGGCTAAAACAAACATCATTATCACGCCCTCTCAGCGTAGTTATTAAGTCAAAAAGATTATAGGGTGAAAGGAGTCAAAAGCGGATATGGAACCTTTCGGTTACGATATCCGCTGATGCTTAATACGAGGAACGAGTATCAATAAAGTTACCGCAGCGCTAGCAAGGTAATTTTATTATATAACAAAACGTCTATTATTGCTGAGTAAAGAGAGTAGAAATCGAGATATCCCCATAAATTCTTTCTATGGCTTCTGCAAATACATCGGCAACAGAAAGGATTGTAACCTTGCTGATCTTCTTCTCTTTAGGCAATGGGATGGTATTCAGGGTAATCAATTCCTTGATAGGAGACGTGCGGACCCTATCAATGGCAGGCCCTGACAGAACGCCATGAGTACAGCAGGCATAAACCTCGGTCGCCCCGATGTCTGAAAGAGCACTGGCTGCATTTACAATAGTTCCGCCTGTATCAATCATGTCGTCAACCAAAATGACACGCTTGCCTCTTACATCGCCGATGATGTTCATGATTTCACAAACATTGGCCTTGGGACGGCGTTTATCAATTATGGCCAGCGGCACGTCCAGTTTTTCAGCAAATTTTCTGCATCTTCCGACGCTTCCGATATCCGGTGAAACCACAACAACATCTTCCACACCATTGGCGAATTTGTTCATAAAATACTGCGCAAGCAAAGGTGCTCCTAAAAGATGATCAACGGGAATATCAAAGAAGCCTTGAAGCTGCGGTGCATGAAGATCCATAGTCAGCACTCTGTCGGCACCTGCGGTGGTGATCAGGTTTGCCACGAGCTTTGCAGAGATTGGATCTCTGGCTTTAGCTTTTCTGTCCTGCCTCGCATATCCAAAATAGGGCATAACGGCAGTAATTCGACCTGCAGATGCTCGTTTGAGCGCATCAATCAATATCAGAAGTTCAATGAGATTATCATTGACCGGTGTACAGGTTGATTGGATGATGAAGACATCCGAACCACGCACTACCTCATTGATACTGATGGCAATTTCTCCGTCCGAGAAGCTTGAAACCACTGACGCACCAAGAGGTAATCTTATCTTTTTTGCGATCTGCTCTGCTAGTTCCCGGTTTGAATTACCTGCAAAAATCTTTATGTCCTTACCATGAAGATTCATAAGACTAAACAACCTCCAAAAAATAATCTAAACTAAAAAATCATTTTTTATCCAGACCTTTTTTTTTGACCCAGTCCTCAATAACAGTTTGGCGGCTTCTTGCAATAGCGAGGGCATATTCCGGCACCTCGTCGGTTATGGTTGAGCCAGCCGCAATATAAGCATAGTCGTTAATTACCACAGGTGAAACCAAATTAACATTACAGCCAACAAAGGCATGATCACCCACCACCGTTCTGTGTTTCATTTTACCATCATAATTAACAACTACTGCGCCACATCCTATATTAACACCATTACCAATCTTTGCATCACCAACGTAAGAAAGATGGGGGATTTTAGTATTATCACCTATGGTGGAGTTTTTAATCTCGACAAAATCGCCTACCTTGATGTTCTGCCCTATTTTAGAGCCCGGCCTGATATAAGCAAAAGGCCCAACCTTAGTATTGTCACCTACTTGGGATTGGGTCATGAAGGAATTAATAAAATGAACGCCATTGCCAAGAATTCCGTCTTCAATACGTGAGTTCGGACCTATCACACAATCTTCTCCGACAACAGTATTACCCGTAAGTATTGTTCCGGGGTGAATAACCGTGTCCTTGCCAATTCGTACACCGGCGTGAATCATACAGGTATCGGGCAGATGAAAGGTTACTCCGTTTTGCATATGCTTTTCAATAATGCGCCTTAACAGGATGCGTTCGGCCTTGGCAAGCTGAATCCTGTCATCAACATTCATCATCTCTTCGGGGTCATGAATCTTATAGGTTCCGGTTTTTTGGTTATTTTCAATCAATTTTTTGATGATGTCGCTAAGAGAATATTCATTCTGACCGGCAGGGTCCGATTGAAAAATAACCGTTTGAAGGGATTCAATATTGATAAAACAAATATCGGATGTGAGAATGGTAACCTGATTGCCTTGTTTTAGATGATATTCATAGGCACTTTTAAGTGTATTTCCTGTTATGATCGGCATATCGCCGGATATTACAAGGGCTGTTCCTTTTTTATCCTGTAAAAAATCCTTTGTCTGTAAAACAGCATGGCCTGTGCCAAGCTGTTGCTGCTGAATAACGAAATGTGTACTTTCAGGTATAATTTCCTTTACTTGATGGGCTTGATGCCCCAGAACCAGAACAAGAGAATCCGTCCCTGCTTGAGTCACCGCTTCAATGACGTATGTAAGAAGAGGTTGTCCGCATACCTGATGTGCTACCTTAGCTACGGATGATTCCATCCTAGTACCTGCACCTGCTGCAAGGATAACCGTAATCAGTTGATGCATGAGTTTCATTAATCCTCCTGAAGATAGCTTTTCCAAAAACCATTTTCTCATTTTTGTAAAGGATTTTCAATTGTCAATTTAAACATTTTACTACAATAAAATAGGCACTTCTTAATAATGAAGTGCCTAAAACTTTGGAATTAATATGTATTATTCCTTGCTTGATGCACCAGCTGCTTCTTCCTCGGCCAGCATTGACTGATACTTTTCCAATATGGCATTTTGAACCTTGTTTCTCGCCTCAGCGTTAATAGGGTGTGCAATATCCCTAAACTCTCCTGTAGGTGTTTTTCTACTAGGCATTGCAATGAAAAGTCCACCTTGGCTTTCAATGATTTTGATGTCATGGACAACAAATTCATTATCAAAAGTAACTGACACTACGGCCCTCATTTTCCCTTCGGCCTCTACCTTACGAATTCTAATGTCTGTAATCTCCATCTTAGCAGCCCACCTTCCGATAAAACAATGTAGTTTTTTGTATGTAATTATAAATTCGCCAAATATTCCAGAATTCCTTCTTAATTCAAAAAAATATTTTTAATATTTTCCAATATAAAGATATACAGGTAATCAAAGAAGTCAAGAATATGCTATAAGTATCATATAATTACTTAAAAAGCAATAGCAATTTGAGTGGCAAATACCAAAATTAAGGGAATACTATTATGATAGGTAATACTTTAAGAATAGGAACCGCAACGAATGATGCCCGGTTGATTATTAGTATTATTTTACTGAGCATCATATAGAGCCTTGTGTCAGAGCTTTTACATGTTATATAATAACCTCGACCCGTTACCGAAATCAAAGATTTCGAACGGGGGCCCGAGAGCATTGATACTGCGTATTAATAACCTCACCTGTTACCTTTAGGCGTTACCGAAATCAAAGATTTCTTGAGATGATCGAAGGCATTGAAACACTGTGTGTTATAATTCTTACTGAAATGTTGATTTGGAGAGTGTGCAATGAATTATAGCTTTTCTTTAGATAGAAATAATACTAAGGTCCATATGGTAGGAATCGGGGGCATCAGCATGAGTGGGCTCGCAGAAATACTCATGCATAAGGATGTCAAAATTACCGGATCCGATATCCATGAATCGGAAATAACCGACAAGCTCAAGAGCATGGGAGCCACTATTTACCCTTCTCATGACGCTCGCAATATTGATGACCAAAGCCTGGTGGTGTATACGGCAGCTGTTTCTCAAGACAATCCCGAGCTGGTCGAAGCACGAAACCGAGGCATACCCGTAATTGAACGGGCAGATCTCTTAGGGGCCATTATGGATCAGTTCAATGAATGTATCGCTGTGTCGGGCACCCATGGCAAGACAACCACCACCTCCATGATCTCATCTATTACGTTGGAGGCCGGATTGGACCCCACCATTCATGTGGGGGGTATTCTTGATATGATTGGCGGGAATACGCGCATTGGCAACAGCTCGTACTTTATCGCCGAGGCTTGTGAGTATAAGGACAGCTTTTTAAAATTCCGTCCGACTCTAGCCATCATTCTAAATATTGATGCGGATCATCTGGATTATTTCCGAGACATCGACCATATCCGAAGTTCTTTTGAAGGCTTTATAGCCAATGTCAGAAACCCCGGTTTGGTTGTGCTGAACCTGGATGACCCTCAAACAAAGAATCTCTCCAAGGTTTTGACCCGGCCTATCATCACCTATGGGCTTAATACTCACGAAGCTGACTGGACAGCCGAGAACATTGCTTTTAAAGAAGGATATGCTCACTTTACTGCTTTTTATCAAAAAGCTTTTTGGGGAAACATACAGCTTTCAGTGCCAGGTCTCCATAATGTTTCAAATGCTTTGGCTGCAATTAGCGCATGCAATGCTTTGGGCATTTCGAAAAGCGCTATTATAAAGGGACTTGCGCACTTCAAGGGAACCCACCGCCGGCTTGAGGATAAGGGAACCCTTCATGGGGTGAGGGTGATGGATGACTATGCCCATCATCCTACGGAGGTCCAGGCTACCCTGAGCGCTGCCAGATCTCTGGCCACCGGAAAGCTCATCTGCGTGTTTCAGCCCCATACCTACACACGTACTTATGAGCTTCTTGATGACTTTTCCAGGGCTTTCGCCCAGGCCGACACCGTTGTGGTGACCGATATCTATGCTGCACGCGAAAAAGATACGGGTCTTATCAATTCCCGTATCCTGACTGAAAGAATCAATATGAATACCGGTAATGCCGTATATATATCCCGTTTTGAGGATATTGTGAAATTCCTTCTGGATAATGCGGCGTCCGGTGACCTCGTTCTTACAATGGGTGCCGGAAGTATTTACAGGGCTGGAGAGCTTTATCTGGATTCAAAGACATCAAACGCGTCGTGAGTTTTACCAAAGCCTTGTTACCAAAATCGTCATATCATCGCGGTGGTTTTTTGCCCGGACCAAAGCCTCCTTTAGTAGGTCATCCGCCAATTGTTGGGCATTACTAGTGTCCATCTGCTCGATATAACGCTGGAGGCCCAAAACCTCTCCATCCTCTGAAAAAGCTTCCAAAACACCATCAGAAACCATAATAGCCAAATCTCCGGCCGTCATGGCAGCAGGCCTGTAATGGGCGATGGGAAGACCTTCCGGGTCTTTTTCCTCCGTGTTCACTACAACAACCCCCTGCTGCCCCTTGATAAAAGAAAAGGATGCACCATATTTATAGAAAGAGGTCTCTCCGCTGGCTAAGTCAATGGCGCAAATATCCATGGTAGCCAATCGCTCATTCTCACCTCTTAAGTTCAGATACAGATTCATGAGCCTTATGGCAAGACCTAGCTCTATGCCGTCTTCCATAAGGTTTTCGAGCATCTGGACGGCTGTTCGACTGTAACGGTCGGCACGCCTTCCGCTTCCGGCACCATCACTGATGGCACTGATATGATAGCCTTCACCTGAAATAAAGAAAGCAAAATTATCCCCTGACACAACGTTAGTTTCTCGGCTTATTCGTGCCACTCCCGTTGCTGTTTTAAATTTTGGACGCTTCATGTAGTGAACCACAGAATAACCCATGACATCCCTTCTGCTCTCACCTACTCGTATAAGGCCGCTGTTGAGGGTCTCTTGGACGATTTCGTCCAGGGCTTTGGCATTTAGCTTGTTCTTCGCTTCAAAAATTGCTTCCAGATCGGGTCTTGAGTCTTGACGATCATGATAGCGAAAGCTGGAAACGGGTATTCCTCTATTGCCTGCTACACTCAAAAGCATGCCTTCAATTTCATAATCTCTGCCCGATGTATCCATAATCCCGCGGGCGGCCGTCATGACACTGCTGGATATCAGGGCTGCCTGCCTGGCCAGGAGCATGCGGCTTTCGTTAAGCTTGAGCCGCCACACATTTTCAGCCTTGAATAGCGAATAGGCTGATCCCAAAGTTTCAATGAATTTGTCGGATCTGGTACAGGTACTTAAAAACCAGGCCGGAATTTCCAACTGTCCTGATTCATTGGTTTTTAAATCGGAAATTGATTTTTCCACCAATTTATATGTTTTTAAAAAATGGGTTCCCCAGCACCTTTCACAGAAACTGCAGCGGTTGCATACCTTTTCAGCGACTGTTTCAATCATCCATTCGGCTGCCGAATTTTCTTCATCCTTTTCCTCCAAAAGAGTGTCCTCAATGCTTCTGGAAACACGCGAAAGAGCCTTGCTTAATACAAAGAGCCGATCGGCAGCCTCATGGGTCCGGCTGGAATCATAAAGCTGTATCACCTCTGCACCACCTCTTAGGCCTGCCAACTCATCACTGAGAACATCCAGGAAGGATTGGGGAATGATAAAAAACAGGATGCCCGAAGCAAGAGCTTCATAGTATTTGATGATGAGCTCCCCCTCTAAAATTGAAAGCCCTGAAAAGAAGATAATCACCATTGTCCATAGGGTAACACTTGCCGTTCTGCTCTTTACAGGAAGACCCGCAGCCGCTCCGGCCAAGGCCAGCATGCCTGGAATTTCCAGTGAGGAAGGAAGGTCATAAAGCGAAATAACCATTCCCATAAGAGCTCCGGTACAGGCTCCCACCGCACTTCCCTTTCGCCTGGCTATGATAAGCACAACAATTCCCGTGAGTATTGTTCCAATCTCACAATTCCATACCATGACGTCTTCCAGACTGATTACGGCGACACAAAGCAAAGTAGCCTTAGCCAGAAGCATTCTTCCGCTAAAAAGGCATTTTTTCCTTGCAGATTGAAAGGTTTCCGAAGCCGGAGCCATGATGATGCATAAAGAAAAAACGAGTGCAGCACACAAAAGGGAAACCACCAGATCATAGAGATGTATACCCTGCACCAACCCCCTTAATAGACCGGTAAAACCTATAAGTACAGCCAGAAGCGTTGATCGGCTCAAGGGTGTTTCTTTGCGGCCGGCAATACGAAATGTAATATGTGAGAGGGCTTCAAATAAAAGCAGTGCCAATACTTGCCGAACGGTTTCATAGAAATTTGAAAAAAAGGCATTTCCCACAGTGACGGAGAGAATGGCAAATACTTTGGAAACTCCTGTAAACCCTACAGATACGTAAAAGGCTGCAGCAAAGGGCTTTAGGATATCAAAAATACTCGCCCTTGAAAAAATAAAGCACATGAGCCAGGCCGCCGCCTGAAACCATGTGATATTTGAAGTATAGGACAGAAGGTGCTTTAAAAGTCTTCTTTCGCTCTTGATCGCCGCGATATTTTCCATGGGAGTGCCTCCATTCGTTTTTCCTTTGTAGAAGAGATTGATTACCCCTCGTAAGCGTAGCTTCCTTAGACCCTTGTTGCTTGAGTAAAAAACTTTTAAACTAAAGTACTAGGTTAAAAATCTGGTGCGTAAAATTCATGTGGTGGATTTTCGAGACATATCCCATTATATGATAGAGCACTTCCAAATAGTATAAACTTCCCGAAACGAGGGAAATAAGCCAACTTGACACTGCTCTACAAAAAGCTGCACTCTGGAACAAAAAAGTTTGTTATTCCATTTAAAATAGAAAAAAATGGGTAAAAACATAAATAGAGGTGTGTTCCATCAGAAACGCACCACAAGTTTCAACAAACTGACAGGAGGAATTGTATGATTATTGGCGTGCCAAAGGAGATTAAGAACAACGAATTTCGGGTTGCCCTCACCCCTGCCGGTACATATGCGCTGAAAAAAGCCGGTCACCGGGTACTGGTGGAAAAAGATGCCGGCTTGGGAAGCGGTATTATGGACTCGGACTTTATCCTGGCCGGTGCCGAAATTGTTCAGACACCAGAGACTATTTATGATTCATCCGATCTCGTTTTAAAGGTTAAAGAACCGCTGGAAAGCGAATATCCTCTCCTGCGAAGGGGCTTAGCCCTGTTTACCTATCTCCATCTTGCTCCCAATGGTCCTCTTGTCAGCCATTTGCTTGATCAAAACATTACCGCTATAGCCTATGAGACAGTTCAGCTCCCCAATGGCTCCCTTCCGCTTCTTTCACCCATGAGCGAGGTAGCCGGCAGAATGTCTGTTCAAGTGGGTGCTCAACTTCTTCAAAAAACCAATGGCGGTTTAGGCCTTCTATTGGGCGGAGTACCCGGGGTTCCTGCTGCTCACGTGGTCATTGCCGGAGGCGGTACTGCCGGTTGTAATGCAGCCCGTATGGCCGTTGGATTAGGCGCACATGTCACAGTTCTTGATATTAAGAAAGAGCGCCTGGATAGCATCGATGAATTCTCCAACGGCAGAATTTCGACCCTTTACAGCAATGAGTACAATATGGCCGAAGCAGTAAAACAAGCCGACCTACTCATCAGCACCGTATTGGTAGCCGGTGCAAGGGCTCCAAAGGTTGTAACCGAAGATATGGTTAAGAGTATGAAAAAGGGATCTGTATTGGTGGATATTGCCATAGACCAGGGCGGTTCGGTGGAAACGGTGGATCACGCGACTACTCATGAAAATCCCACCTATGAAAAACATGGTGTTATTCATTATGCCGTCGCCAATGTCCCGGGCGCTGTTCCAAAAACCTCCACATATGCGTTAACCGGGGTAACGCTTCCCTATATTATGAAAATCGCATCATTAGGAATTGAAGAGGCCCTTCTTAAGGATGCTTCCTTGCAAAGCGGTTTAAATACTTACAAAGGATTTGTGACCTGCCGGGGTGTGGCTGAGGCACAGGGGCTTTTTTATACGCCTCCGGGAGAAGTGCTTTAAGGCGAAAAAACGGGGCAAGATATTCCCTTGCCCCATTTTACTTTTATTCAGCTCACTTCGAAATGCGGATACGGCATTGAGCCTTATCACAATTTGAACAGTCAAATTCATAATTGAGTCCATATCTTTCTGCAACCCTGCGATAAAGCGTATCGCAATGTAAGCAGTATTTGTGGTATGGCTTGATTTGAGTAAATTGCATCAGGCGCCCTTTTGAGGGACAATGATGCATATTAATTTCAAAGATTTCCTTGTCTTCATCCAAAGTCATGGTAAAGTCCGCGGCCTCTTCATTGAGAGCTTGAGCCCAGTAGTCATAGCAGCCTGCTATACCTTTTTCTTTTATGTTCTCACCCAAACGGGGCGTTACATATTCATCCGAAATATGTTCCCAATACTTCACCACTGCTTCATAACCGCCCTGTTCCTCCAGAAAGGTAAAAAGCTCACTATAGGCCGGAATAAATTGTGTACAGGATATCATATAAAAATCCTCCCTTTGTCAACGATAAAGGAGCAATCAAAGTTAGCTTTTGATCATCCCTAAAGAAAGAAACGGTAGCTGCTGCTGCCATCCTCAGTATGGTAATAGAGCAGTTCAAAACCGATACCAGCGGCCTCAGCTACGGTTTTATACACGGTATTAACTGTTTCAATATACCATTTTGACGGAGTATGGCCGCTTTTTCTCATAAAGGTGACAGCAGGACAACGGTCAATGGTAACCTCAAGCGATCCATTGCTTAATACCGTGTGCAGGACCTCCGGCATTTCCTCCTGCATGTAAAGATCTTCAAAATAACGTTTAAGAGCAACCAACCCATCTTTTTTTATCTCTTCCACTAGAGGAGACAAGAAAGATGTGGCATATCGGCGAAGGTACTCAACAACACCTTCATTACCATAATGTGTACCAATATAGTTTATACCGATATCGGTGGAGACATGGAAATCCCGGTGTAGATATTTATTATCTGCAGCGGCTCGAGTCATGGTCTTAATGCCCAAAATACAATCCCCCTTTAAAAAATAAAGACTAAACACCACAATTAATACGAAGTATCAATAACTTGGGTTCCTGTTCGAAATCTTCGATTTCGGTAACGGGTAACATTATTATAACCTTACCTCTATTATAGGTCTATACCATGGAAAAGGAATTGAGAAACGTATGATATGATAGAATAATTAAACCAAAATACACAAATATCCGTTTACTTTGTTGTGAAAAATCATTAAACTATACAAGTAGCATCTTGCAAAAAGGGGGGCAGCCAGTTGAGCAGCAGCATCAAGACAAAGCCGAAGCGAACTTTAAGGCATCGAATGAAGACATACTTTTACAACTTGGGCATGGGGCAGAAACTGTTAATTACATTTGTAATCCTTTCGCTGGTCCCCACGCTTTTGCTGGGGCTTTTTTATTACTCTTTTTCCTATAACAGTCTCATCGCGCAAAAAACAGCACAATCCTATAATGTGCTTAAAAATGTCAGCAAATCCATCACTGAAAGCCTCTATAAGGAAACAGACTACAGTTTGATCCGTATTGCTCAAAATGACGCTGTACGTAAGCTGATGCTGGTGGATATGAAAGACTATGACCCGCTGGCCTACCAAAAAGAGATAGTGGACATCGAAAAACTATTTTTTGACAACACCTTTCGCCGCTTTATCGACTACACCTGTCTTATGGGAAAAAACCAATTCTTTATGGCGAGCTCCTCACAAGTGGGGGAATCCGTAAGAGAAATGGCAGCCCGTTCAGACTTTATGGCGTTCCAACAGAGCAATTTCAACTACTGGAAAGGTCCAATTTCGACAATTAACGGAAGCGTCTATAAGGTTCTGGCACGAAAGGTACACAGCACAGATGGTAAGACCACCTTGGGCTATGTATTCATGTGGATCAACGAGCGAGGTGTACGAGAGGTATTTGACAGCTATCGGCACGAAATGGCAGGCACGCTTCTGGTGGCCAATCCGGACGGGAACCTGTTTGCCTCTACCGGGTCCAGAGTATATCTGGGGAAAAACGTCCAGGATCTTTACCCCGATCTGGCTATTGATAACACCGGTGTGCCCCAGCGTCTGACAGTCAATAATCAAAAGGTTCTGATGTGCACATACAAGGACGAAAGCGATTCCCTTTACGGCATTAATATCATGCCCTTGATCGATATTGTAGAGGAAACTAACAATATCCTGATTATTACGGTGGCCATTATGTTTACTATGCTTCTGTTCTGTATTATGGCAGCCACTCTGCTCTCTCGTTATTTTACAGTGCCTATTTTAAAGCTGGCCAAGATTATGGCTGGCTCTGATATTGGCCAGGTGCCCACGGATTTCGTGCCCAAATACAATGATGAAATCGGTTATCTGGCACGATGCTTTAATCAGATGGCCGAGAAGCTCAATCACCAGGCGGTGGTTATAGAACAAACCCAGAAAAAGCAGCGTGAGGCTGAACTCAAAGCCTTTGAGAGCCAAATTAAGCCCCATTTCCTTTACAATACTCTTTCCACCGTAATATGGCTGATCGGGGCAAACCAATCCCAGTCCGCCATCAAAGTAACATCCGCTTTGTCCAAGATGTTTCGAATCAGTATCAGCAGAGGGAACAATATTATTCCCATTGAAAAAGAGATCGAGCATGTGGCAAGCTATCTGGATATTCAGAAAGTGCGGTATGAGAATGAATTTACCTTTAATTTTGACGTAGATGCAGGGGTCCTGAACTATTACACCGTTAAAATGGTGTTGCAGCCACTGGTTGAAAATGCTATTTACCATAGTATGCGCTATAAGGAGAATGGGGAGATCGTGATTTCATGCAGGCAGGTGGATGACTCCGTTGTGTTTCAGGTGCGGGATAACGGTGGATTTATGAGCCAGGAAACATGTGATCTCATTAACGCAAAGCTCGAAAACATTAATGTCGGACAAATGGACATGGGGGTCGGTATTAAAAATGTACATGACCGCATCCGCTTTACCTATGGGGCCGGGAGCGGGCTCCGTTACAAAGTGGAAAATGGCTGGACCATTGCAGAAATTACCATGCCGGTTCGAAGGAGTGAAGAAGAATGATCAGCTTACTTGTTGTGGATGACGAGGCGATTATAAGAAACGGAATTGCCTCAACAATTCAAGGCCTTGGTTTGTTTGACAGCGTAGATACTGCAAAAAATGGCATTGAGGCTTTGGAGCTTTGCAAGGTCAATAAATACAGCGCGATCCTCCTGGACATCATGATGCCCCGGATGAACGGGTTGGAGTTTCTAGAGCAGTTAAAGGATTATGAGCTGACCTATGTGAAGGACAATGAGATCCCCTTACAAACCCTTAAGGTCATATTGTCCGGTTATGATGAGTTTGACTATGCCCAAAAGGCCATGGCCCTCGGGGTGGATGAATTTCTTCTCAAACCCATAGAGCCGGATGAAGTGGTGGCATTGGCGAAAAAGCTGTATGAAAAGGCATGCCTTATCGCTGAGAACACAGAGCGCCAGAAAAAGCTCCGCGACCAGGTACGCCAAAGTTTGCCGCTCCTTTATGAGAAATTTTTTATTGACCTGGTTGAGAGCGATCTTGATGATGAAGCAATTGAGCGCAAGGCTCAGTTTCTGGGTTTGTCATTATCTTCAAGAAATTATTTGGTGGCAGTAGCGGCTGTAGTCTCCAACGAGCCCAGGAGCGAAATGATGGGCAACCTGGCTATTCACTCGCTGAAAACCGCCTTACAGGCTCATCCATTGGGAGGGTGCAGGCAACTGTTTTTCGAAATCGGTCTCACCCGGTGCGCTATAATCTTTTGCTTCGACAGTAGCGACCGAGGGGAATTAATTGCAGAAAGCTATCTTTCGGAGCGAGTGAATGACATCCGTGAAAAAGATGGATTTCTTATTAATTGTGGCATCGGAAATATGGTTCAAAGCCGCCCCGACATCAAAAAATCCTATCGTGGCGCATGTACGGCCTTGATGTATATTACCCTGTCCTCTGAGGGTGCAGTGCAAAAGCTGACCGATGAGGAAGATGATATGGGCCAGGGACTCGTTATGGAAGATATGTCCGAGCTTGCAGGGTTATTGAAGCAGGGCAGCGCAGAGAAAGCCAAAGCCTTTCTAGAGCACGCTTTTTCACAAATAGAGAGCCATTCCGATACGCGTGTTGTCCCTGATATAAAAATCATGCTAACCGGGATTCTCTTTACCTGTCTTTCGGCCATGAGGCAAAAGGGAGTACGCTTGGAGGGTGAAAACTTCGTTGATTACTATAAGGTTATTTTGGACGATAACAGACTCCATAGCCTATCGGAGTTGAAGAAAATTTCCTTTGAGCTTCTACATTTTTCCCTCTCCCAAATAGCCGACGAAAGCAACAACAAAAAATTGTACCTTGTTGAGAATGCAAAGAAAATTGTGGAAGAGCGCAGCCAGGAAAATCTTACAACACAGGGCGTGGCAGATATTTTGGGGCTTAGTCGCAATTATTTTGGGCAGTTGTTTAAAAAAGAGGAAGGCTGCTCCTTTTCGGAATATTTAAGCCGGGTTCGTATTTCAAAGGCAAAAAAGCTGCTCCAGACCACCACCCTTAAGATTTACGAAGTGAGCGAGCTAGTGGGTATCGACGACTCCTTTTATTTCAGTTCTCTTTTCAAAAAATATGTCGGATGCTCACCCTCCGAATTTAGAGAAATATAGGAGAACAGAGCAGACCCGACCCGTTAAGTATAAGAGATGCAAAAGCTGCCGTTCAATTTCGGCAGCTTTTGCATTCTATTCACATGTCTCTATTCGTCACATTCAATAAAACTTATATATAATAATTGTGCAAGTTATATAAACTGCACATAAACTTCGTTGTTTTTTCGAGCAAATGTTACGCCGTTCAATTCACGGTGTTGTGACAATCCTCTATAATTTAAGAAAAAACAGCAAGGAGATGTAGAGTAAATGACAAAATCGCAGGCAACGGACGCGCTGAATCGGCCCTCACAAGACGTATTAAAAAAAGTGAAACGCTTCTTGGACGACTACAGTATTATTTATGCGGTTGTGATTCTGATAGCGGTGCTTTCTTTAGCCTCCCCTGACTTCCTGTCCCTAAAGAACTTTACAAATGTATTTCGGCAGATATCCATGATTGCCATTCTTACCGTAGGTATGTTCTTTGTCATGGTAGGCGGCGGCATTGATATTTCTTGCGGTGCTACCGTGGGAATTACAGGTGTGCTTTTTGCCATGTTTATGGTCAAATTCGGCATAAACCCGGTTATCGCTTTCTTTCTGACTATCATAGTCGGTGCCTTCATTGGTACAATCAACGGTACTCTTGTAACCAAGTTTGGTATTCCAGCCATGATAGCTACACTCGGTACCCAATCCATAGCACGTGGCTTGACTTATGTTATTACAGGAGCCTATCCTATCTCAGGCCTGCCAAATTCCATCGCATTTTTAGGCCGTGGCTATGTATTTGGATTAGAATGGCTGCCCTGGCCGGTTGCCATCTTGGTAGTACTGGCTGTTATCGCTCATTTTGTAGCACAGCGCACCAAATTTGGCCGCTCGGTTTATGCCGTAGGCGGCAATCCTGAAGCAGCGTATCTGTCCGGTATTAAGGACAAGAAAATTCAAATTATTACTTATATTGCCCTTGGTGTTTTATCAGCTATAGCCGGTATGATCCTTACCTCCCGACTTGCATCAGGACAGCCCAACGGCGGTCTGACCTGGGAGTTTGAGGCTGTTACCGCAGCGGTTATCGGTGGCGTTTCAATAACCGGCGGCCGCGGCAAAATCTTTGGAGCCCTGCTCGGTGCGGTGCTCATCGGACTTTTGACAAACGGTATGACACTCCTTGATATGAATTCCTATTTGCAGCAAATGGTAAAAGGTATCGTGCTGGTACTGGCCATCGGTTTTGATATCTATTCGGTAAAGAAAAAAAGTAAGAAATAAGGAGGAGGTTTTTGCAAATGAGCGATTACGCATTGCGCATCAAGAATATTTCAAAAACCTTTCCTGGTGTTAAAGCATTGGATGATGTCAGCTTTGACATCAAAAAAGGTGAACTGCACGCTCTTTGTGGAGAAAACGGAGCTGGAAAATCTACCCTGATTAAGATTTTATCAGCCGTTTATACCACCGATACAGGCTTTGTTGAGCTTAACGGCCAGCCTATGAAGGCCAAAACCCCTTTAGAAGCTCAGCAGCTCGGCATCAGTGTTGTGCATCAGGAGTTAAAGCTGGTAGAGTCTTTAACGGTAAAAGAAAATATTTTTCTCGGACGTCCCTTTATAGGCAAGTTCGGCGTGGACTGGGGCAGGATGCACCAGGAAGCAGTAACTCTTTTAAAAAGGCTTAATATAACCCTTGATCCGGATGAAATTGTTTCCAAGCTCTCGGTAGCACAAAAGCAGATCGTGGAAATCTGCAAAGCGCTTTCTTACAATGCGGAAGTTATCATCATGGATGAACCGTCCGCCACCCTTACCGAGAAAGAGCTTCAAACATTGTTTGACATACTCCATGAGCTAAAGGCAAACGGCATTACCATCATCTATATCTCCCACCGCTTGGAGGAAATCTTCAAGCTGGCCGATTCGGTTACCGTTATCCGGGACGGACAGCATATTTCCACCCTGCCCATAGCCGAAGTGGACCGTGAAAAGCTCATCAGCCTCATGGTAGGTAGAACCCTTGGTATGGAATATCCCAAGCGCCACGTAAAAATGGGCGAACCCATTCTGGAGGTCAAGGGTCTCCAACGGCCAGGCGTATTCAAGGATGTCAGCTTTACATTGCATAGAGGAGAAATTCTTGGATTTGCTGGCCTGGTAGGAGCAGGCCGTACCGAGGTGGCCCGGGCTTTGTTTGGAGCCGATAAGGGCGTGAGCGGTGAAATCATGCTGGACGGCAAGCCGTACCAGGCAAAAAACGTCCATTCCGCCATTTGCCGCGGTATGGGCCTCGTACCTGAGGACCGGAAACAACAGGGTTTGGTTCTGGATATGATGCTGAAAGAAAATGTTTCAATGGCCAACTTTAGCAGCATTATGTCCTCCATTTTCCTCATGCCAAAAAGAGAAGATACCCTGGCTTACAAGTTTATTGAAATGCTCCGTATCGCCACTCCGGATGCCGAGCGCAAGGTTAAAAACCTGTCGGGCGGCAACCAGCAGAAGGTTGTCATTGCAAAATGGCTCAATGCCGAAAGCGATGTACTCATTATCGATGAGCCCACCCGAGGTATTGATGTAGGTGCAAAAGCGGAGATCTACAGTTTAATGTGCGACCTGGCCGAAAAAGGCAAGGCCATCATCATGATTTCATCCGACATGCCGGAGCTTTTAGGTATTTGTGACCGTATTCTGGTGATGCACGATGGAAGAATTACAGGCTCATTATTGGCAAACGAGGCAACCCAGGAAAAAATCCTCGAATATGCCATTATGTAAAAAACCAAAATAATATTTAGGAGGAAGAACTATGAACGCAAAAAAAATTCTTGCCCTGGCAGTATGTTCAACCCTCGTATTGGGAAGCATGCTGGCCGGATGTGGCAAAAAACCTGCTACAGGTGAAGGAGACAAAGTCGAGAAAGTTGTCGGCGTTTCTCTCTTCTACCGCAGAGACGAGTACTACAAGGATTTGGACGCTGCCTTTGAGAAGGAAGCAAAAGCTGCAGGCATCAAGGTGATTATTCAGGATGCCGACTCTGACCCTGCCAAGCAGACCCAGCAGATTGAAGACTTTGTTCAACAGAAAGTTGATGCCATCGCCTTGGCTGCTACCGATCCCGCAGGTATGGTTCCTGCTATCGAAGCTGCTGTAAATGCAGGTATTCCTGTTGTCACATACGATGGCGACGCCAACACTGATAAGACCTCAACCTTTGTGGGATTCGACTATTACGACGATGGTAAAATGGTTGGTGACTGGGCGGCTAAATATATCGAAGAAAATCTGGGCGGTAAAGCGAAAGTAGCTGTTATCGACTTCCCTCAGTCCTCCATTGTCTGCGGACAACGCGCCCAAGGCTTCATTGATGCTGTGAAAAAGCTTCCCGGCGTCGAAATCGTTGCTCAGCAGGATGGAAAAGCATCCCGTTCCGATTCCATGAACGTTATGGAAAACATCTTGACCGCTAACCCTGGCGTACAGGTTGTATACGGTATCAACTTCGACACCGCTGCCGGTGCAAAAGCTGCCATCGAAGCAGCAGGCAGAACCGATATCATTGTAACAGGCAGTGCTTACGGCGAAGAATGCTTCAAGGCCCTGGAAGCTAATGATCCTATCATGAAGGCCTTCTCCTCCAGCTCTCCTCAGATTCAAGCTAAGGACACCATTGCTTCAATCGTAAAGCTTCTCAATGGTGAGTCCATTCAAAAGCAGACCCTGTCTAAATCCCAGCTCTATGATGCAACCACCATCAAGGATTACGACTGGAAATCTGTTATTGCAGAACGTAATAAGTAATTGAGACTTGCTGCAGGGCGCCCTCTATGTTTTAATCATGGGGGGCGCCTTTAGGCTTTTAAAGGAGGATAATATGGGCAAGATCGGATTTGTCAATCTGTGCCATGAGGACTATATTGACAACAATGTTACCGGAATGGCCGCCAAGGCTATACAGGCCTTGCGGGAACAAAATATAGATGTTTATGAGGCAAGCGTGCTTGCATCCAATTTTCGTCAGGGCCGGGAAGCAGGCCTGGAGCTGGCTTCAAAAAATCTGGATGGCGTCATTCTCTTTTTGGGGGCATGGATGGAGTGTACCACGGCTATGGCCGTAGTACGTGAAATCGAACACCTGCCCATGCTTCTTTGGGGCTTTCCCATGTTTTTGGCTGATGATGGCAAAAAGCTTGAGAGCACCGGTTCCTATGTTTCCTACGCCATGTTCAAGGGTTCCATGGTAAGGGCTGGCTATCGCTTTATTGACCTTTTGGGTTTGCCTGACAATGGTGTTACCCTTGCGAAGGCCGTGAGCTTTTGCCGTGCCGCAAGTGCAAAGACAGCCCTGAAACGTATACGCATAGGTCTCGTGGGCTATAGCTCAATGAATATTTATCCGGGGACCTTTGATCATCTTCTTCTACGCACCAGAATTGGACCTGAAGTGGTTCATTTTGACTCCTACAGCGTGATAAAAAAAGCTGAGGCTCTCTCCCCCGCCCAGCGCCGGGAGGCAGCCGAGACTTTAAGCCGGGCAGGTAAAGTCTGCCCCGATGTCAGGGAAGAAAGCCTTTTAAAAGCAGGCGGCATATACGGAGCTCTTGAAGGACTCTGCTCCGACCAGGAACTGGACGCCATCAATATCAAATGCCAGTACGAATTTTCCAAAGAATATAAAATGGTGCCCTGCGTTCCGTTGTCTGCGTTGGCTGACACCGGGGTGGTTTCCTCCTGCGAAGGGGATATGCTATGCACAGTTTCCATGCAAATTTTAGCCCTGCTCACAGGACAAACCGTTACCTACGGGGACACCATTCACAATACCTGTGACACCATCAAGCTTTCATCCTGCGGTATGCTGCCCTTTTCCATGGGCGACGGAGAACGAAAGATATGCAACTTCATGCCCCACGATGGTTTCCATGGGATACAGGCCAGCTTTGTCATGCGCCCCGAGCGGGTAACCGTCATGCGCCTTGTGGAGGATGTAGGAAGCTATCACATGCTGTATTTTACAGGTGAGGGCCAAAAAACCGATTTACGGCAGGGCTATATGCCTGCTTTAGACGTAAAAATAGGCGGAAGCATGGAGTTGCTTATCCGTCATTTTTCCGGCCAGCACTTTGCCATTTGTTATGGCGATTGCACACAAGAACTGGAACAGCTCTGCACCCTGCTGGGTATCGAGGCCGTGGGTATTTTATAGCAGCCTATCAGGCTATGTTTTAATCAGTATACAGGAAAATCTGGTTGTAAGCGGAAGGTTCAGTGTGTTTCCATGAATCGGGAGCACCTGCTCCTTCCAGTCAATATCATAAGCATAGCCGCTTTGAACGGTAAATGGCAGCTTTACTGTAACCGTTGCGTCCTGAGCCAGGCTATGGTTGCCGGCTAATACCATATAATTGCCGTTGCCAAGCTCCCAGCAGGTAGCATCACATTCCGGATGGATTTCTTCGATTAAGGCATCATCCGAAAACTTTGCATTTATGAGGTAGGACTGAATATGTCTTCTAAATGCAAGAGCCTGCTTGGAATAAGTATGATAGTCTCCCGTGTCGGGAGTCATACGGGTTGTAATGCCCATCCAGAGGACACTTCCAAGAAGAACTGCACGCTGCATATCCTTGAAAAACCATTGGTGCTTTGCGTCTTCATCCTTTTCCCAGCCGCGGGGATTGACCATATTCACTTGCACATATTCAGGAAAGGTATATTTAAATACATTATAAAACTCGTCGTACTCGGCGCCATTCCATGTCAGGTTTCCCCAGGTGAAACTACCATAGATATCGCCACAATTTTCGGTCATGATATAGGCATTTGGGTTATGGCTCTTTAATCGTGCCTTGAGCTCTCTAAGCACATAAACATAGCCATTGTTGAATTCTCCGATATTTTCGTGGCTGTGATCTTTTGAGTGGCAGGCAAAAGGTTCGGCGGAGGCAAGCTGATCCAGGTAAATACCATCACAGTTATAGGCTTTTAAGGCAAACTCTGCCGTATCCAAAAGGTAGTCCCTCCAGAGCTTATCGGAAGGACAATTCACCGTAAAATGGACAGGGCCGTAGGTTTCATGGATCATCCCGCCTTTCTCATTTCTGATGGCCATTTCTTCGCCCACTGTTTTATGAAAGTCCGACGCCATATCAAATATTCGTGCATTAATATAGAGGGTGGAAAAGCCCCCATTCTCCCGGACATATTCCAGTCCCCGACGAAATTCCATGGCACTGCCCAGCTCCATATCAGGGTAGTATTCGGGATAATGTGAATCAAAGCCCGTACGATTCCAGCTGGCAATGAACATATGCCTGACGCCCCACTCTTTACCGGTCTCAAAGAGCTTTGGAATATCTTTAAAATAATTTTCTATATTCTTTCCGCGCTTAAAGTTATAGCACTGGTTAAGGGCATATTCGTCCTTTAAAAACGCCGGATTATTGTCAAATTCAAGGTGAGGCTCAATATAGGCACGGTAAAGCTTTGCACCATAATGCCAGTCCTTATTTGTAATGCCGATAACATAATCTCCCGTTTTATATTGCTCTCCAAAGCAAATGCAGTAATATTTACGAAAGCCAAAAGCCATCCACGGTTCCCTCTCACTGCCGCTGGTCTCAGCAATCACTCCGGTTACCGGAAATCTGCTGTCATGACTCCCTACATAAAGGCCGTTTTCATTGTCGTAGTAATACATCCAGCTCATGGATGCAAGCCCGCAATAATTGATTTCACGGCGGTAGAAATCTTTATAGGCCACACTGCTGGCACGCCAGAAATCCTTTTTGTCCTTGCCGTAACCCTTTACGGGGTTTAAAGTGCGCTCACCGGCATGATGAGGATAAATAATAGCATCATCCTCATAACTTTCGCCCAGATAGATACCGCTGATATGGGGCATCAGAATCTCAGTTATTTCTGTTTCCGCGTCCTTGTTTTCCACTGTTGCGGAGATACGCAGGATGTCATCCTCTGTTTTGATAAGAAGGGTAGCTTCGATGGCTCTGCCACCAAAGCTAGCATAGTGTATAGACATGTTTTGCTTGCTTCCTGAGACCTCGGGCGTACCGGGCAGAAGCTCCTGCTTTTCTCCGTTTATTAGTCCATATAAACATATCAAAGGTACTTGAGGCGCGGATTTTATATACTCGTCACCGGTGAGAAGATTTCGTATGCTGGAAAAATTATTGAGCTCCGGGCTGAAGATTGCAGAAAAGGTTTTCCCCTCTAGTTTCATATTGTCATCCTCTTTTAATAACCATATTTCTCATAGTTTTCAAGGGCTTGGCCATTGATTCTGGATGCGTCGGGCATATGGTTGGAAATATAAACACTGGGTTTGAGTCCCATCTCCAGAAGCTTTTCGATTACTGTACTCTGAACCGCCCACATGAGGTAGCTTGCACCAATGCCGCTGGCGGGACAGATACTCTGACCCAGGTCGGGCACTTCCACCAGAGTATCGCCATAGTTGGTGCAGTTGTCCAGGCAGAAGGTACAGGCTTCAAACAGACGTTTGCCGCTGGGGTGTTTGCTTTTCAGGTGACTTGAGTATTCTACCGAGGTAATGGCTATAGTTGCACATCCAAGCTCATTGGCTTTGATGGCCAGATCCACCGGAAAATAGTTATATCCGGATACCGAGCCGATCATAATCACATCATCGGGCAGAATGTTCGCGCGACCCAGCACAAAGTCAGCAAAGCCCGGCACACTGTCGTATCCTGCAAAGCCTCGGGCGGGGGAAGGTCGGTAGCGAACCGGGTTAGTAATTTCACAGGTTATTTTAATAGGCTTTACAGCCATCATGCCGCCAGTCCGGCCTACGCCTTCAAACATAAGCATATGCCCGGTATCCATGATGTGCCAGGCACCTCCCTTTGAAAGACGTTTTGCAATTTCAGCGGAAATATCAATTATGGCCTGGCGCTGAGTCTTCTCAATTTTATCCAGAACGCTTTTCATACCTTCAAAGTAGCTGTCCATTAACATATTCAATCACCCTTTTTATACTTCATTAAATTTTTTGCTATAGTCTCATCTTCAATGCTGCAGCCCACCTGCTCACTTAAGAGACAAAGGGCTGCGCCCACGAGAGGATCATATTTTGCCGATCGGTAACAGCATTGAGGGAAGCTTGAAGCAAGTTCAGCCTTAAACAGGTCTTCAAACAACGGGCCCATTTTGACCACTCCACCGATAAGGGAAACCGGCAGCCCGTCAGCGTCGAGCTGACCTGTTATTGTTTTTACATCAGCCATCAGAGCTTTAACGGCATCATGCAATATCTCCAGGGCATAGGGGTCGTTCTGACGTGCTGCCTTGGCCACTATCTCGCATAAAGCGGCAACATCCTTCCGGGTAAATTCAGGTTTATAGGCCGCTGTTTTCAACTGTCCGGCCGATTCTAGCTTCATTGACTCCAGGCAGAGCTTTTCAAGTAATGGCGACTCCATTTTATTATCGTAGAGCCAGGCTACCTTGGCAAGGCAAAGCACACCTATGTGGTAACCGCTGCCCCCATCGCCAAACAAAGGCCCCCAGCCTCCACAAACCGCCTCTTCACCCTTTCTGTCACGTCCGAAGGAAAAAGATCCGGTGCCACTCAGTACGACAATTCCATGAGGAAGACCCAGGGCACCGTAAAAGGCATTTTTCATATCACCGAAAAGGAGAATATCCTCTCGATCCAGCTTTTTTTTCAAAGGCTCAAGACAGGATTTAAAGCCAGGAATGAATAACAGGATATGACGTATCTTGCCCACTTCGATCCCGGCTGTTAATACACATTCTCCAATCCCGGAAAGTACAGCCTCTAGCGCTTCCTTCTGATCTATAAAATTAACATTGGTTCCGCTCCGACGGGTGTAGGCATACACTCTGCCCTGCTTGTCAAAAAGCAGAAAGTCTGTTTTTGTTCCACCGCCATCACAAACCAGATAGTATTCCATACTCAACCTTCTTTCATTTTTCAACACAAGGCCTTAATACGCCCCTTGTATTGATCCATGATTTTACTATTGTATTCATCACCGCCTGGTAAATTGGCACTCTGGTATACAGGAGGAATTTTACCATCGGCTATGTACATATTTTCGATTTTCAATACGATACGTTGACCTATAAAAAGGCTGCCAAAGGTGGAAGCACCGCCTGTAAGCTGATGGTTCTGGGGAATTTCCAAAAGGCCGTCTCCTTTAGGCGCATGATTATCAATGACGATATCACTGACCTGATAGAGTTTTTTCCCGTCGGGATGTCTCGGTTCAAGTTCATCGGAAACCTTTTTGGAAGTGATGCAAACGACGGTGAGACCCTGGGCCTTTGCATATAAGGCTGCTTCTACCGGTACAATATTGATACCGGAGTTGGATGATATAATGATGGTGTCTCCGCTTTGCATTCCCGCTTTACTCAAAACCTCCGCCGCCTTACCGGGCATGCGCTCAAGAAGCGTACCGGTAATGGCCTTTTCATGGAGCATTAAATCGTTGGATAAGATAGGGTTTACAGGGATAAGTCCCCCGCATCGGTAGAACATTTCTTCCACAATCATGTGCGAATGCCCGGTCGAAAAGACATGGAGCAAGCCGCCATTCTTAATGGAATGATAGGCCGCGGATGCTGCTTGCTCAATAGCCTTTAATTCCTCTTTCTCAATATCCTCAAGCATCCGGCAGATTTTTGGAAGGTACAAGCTGTCGTTAATATAATTTTGGGTCATTATTGACCTCCGTATTACCTAGTATTTTATCAATAAATGACTATGGTGACTCATTGTGATAAATGAGGGAAGTCTGCACCTCCCTCATTTGTCACAGCCTCTTACTATTTACTCAAAATATCCGCAGCCTGTTTATCCACACGTGCGGCAAAGTCCTCAGGAGTGATGGCACCAGCCCATAGAGCCTCACATTCTTTCTGGAACATGGTCTGGAAGCCTGAGCCGTTCATGTTGACCGGGAATGGAACTGCATTCTCCAATGCATCGATAAAATATTTATTGTAGGGTTTTTCAGCAACAAAAGCAGCAGTATCAACAAGATTGGAAGCAGGCAGACCGAATTTCATATCAAGGGCAATCTGCTGGCCTTCCTTACCGGACAGGAATTCCACGGCACGCCAGGACAGCTCGGGGTTTTTAGCGGTCTTTGGTACAACCCAGGTATTGACGAATGACGAGGTCTGACTCTTTCCATTGATATAGGGCATCGGTAGAACTGTGTACTCAACACCGCTTGCATCAAAGGTAGAGGCAGTAGACAGAGCACCTATCTGCATGGCAACCTTGTTAGCCATAAAAGGAGCAAACTCATTATCTCCAAACTGAGCAGCCTGGGCCGCAGAAGGGCACACCTTATAAGTATTGTATAAATCATACATGTATGTTATGGCTTTCTTAGTGTTTTCGTCGGTGCTTAAAACGCTGGATTTACCGTCTTGAGAATAGAGGTTTCCGCCGTATGCAGCAATCATGGCAAAAGTCTGATCGGTATAGTTTTTCCAGTAATATCCCCACTGAGCATCGGCACCACTGCCTTTTGTCAACTGTTTTGCAATCTCGGTGAACTCTTCAATAGTCCATTTGTCACTGGGAATTGCGATGCCGGCATCCTTGAACATCTTGGTGTTCAGATAAATGACCTTTGGCGTTACATCCCGACCGGCAGCGAAAAGGGTGCCATTTACAGTCAGAGCATTCTTCACAACAGGATAAAGTGCATTTTTATACTCCGCACTGGCCAGGTCATCTAAAGGAAGTAACATACCCGATAGCGCGTACCTCGGAATTTGATCCATGGCCAGCATCATGACATCAGGAATTTCACCGCCGGCTAATTTAGTTACCATGGTATCGGCGTACTTGCTGGGAACGGTAACAAATTCAAGCTTGATGTCGGAATTTGCGGCCTCAAAGTCAGTCTCCATCTTCTGCAGATGCTGGAACTTGGTGATATCCCACCAGGTGTAAACCTTTAATGTAGTGGGCTGGGCCGGTTCTGGCTTATCGGTAGCGGCACCTGGACTTGGCGAGCCGGTGTTCGGTGCAGGAGTTCCGGATGGGCCTTTACTGCCACATGCAGCAAGACTAAATACCATTCCTAAGACCAGAATCAATGAAAGGACTTTAACAAGTGTTTTTTTCATAATATTCCCTCCTCTATTTTTTAACCCTGTACGGGTCAGTTTCAAAATAATTTACTTCCCACCAAAACCGGAATTCAGATTGGATGACATGAATTGCTTTTGGAAGAGCAAAAATACAATAATGATAGGGACAATGCTTAAGGACGCTCCAGCCAAAATAACGGCCCAGTTGGGCTCCCATTCCTTTAAATATTTCAAGCCCACCGTAAGCGTAAGCTTCTCGTAATCGTTAATAACCAGCATCGGCCATAAAAAAGCATTCCATACGCTGCGGAAAGAAAGAATGGCGGTTGTGGCAATCGCTGGTTTTGCATTTGGCAAAACAATGCGGAAGAATACACCGATTCGGGAACAGCCATCAATAATGGCCGAATTCTCGAGATCCTTGGGAATGCTAAGAAAGAATTGACGGAAAAAGAATATGTTAAAGGCATTGGCCGCGGTAAACATATTGGTTAAAAACAACGCTATAAAGGAGTTGTACAGTTTCATATCCACAATGATTTTATAATTAGGAATTAATGTCACATGACTGGGAATCATCATGGTGGCTATAAAAGCAAGGAACAAGAGATTTCGACCCTTAAACTCAAGCCGGGTCAGTGCATATGCGGTGAAGGATGCTACCGCAATCATGCATATCGGTATAGCAGTGGAAAGAAACACTGAATTTAACATGAACTTGCTGAAGGGCAGTACTTCCATCAACCTTCGATAATTTTCTAAGGTGAATGGATTAGGTATCAGGTTGAGAGGATTATCGGTATAGAGCTGCTGCACAGGTTTAAAGGAGGAGAACAGAGCCCATAAAAAAGGATAAATCATTAAAATGCTGAGTGCAATCATTAAAATATGATAAATTGTATTGCCTCTGGCAAGATGCTTATGATCTTTTAGCTTCAGCTTACTCATGCTTACTCCCCTCCCTGCTCATTCCGGAATTTATACTGTATCATTGTCACAACCATAATAAGTGCGAAGAATATCCATGCCAGTGATGATGCATATCCCATATCATAGAAGGAAAAGCCCTGCTCGTAGATATAGTACATAATGGTACTTGTAGAGCCCAGCGGTCCGCCGGCTGTCATAATAAAGATGGACTCAAACATATTAAAAGCTTCAATGACCAGCAGGATAGCGACCACAAAGGTTGTGTTGGAAAGCATCGGGATTGTTATTCTGAAGAATTTTTGTATGGAGGTTGCCCCATCCACATCTGCCGCTTCGTAGAGGGTCTCAGGAATTGTTTGCAGACCAGCTAAAAACATAATCATATAGTAGCCGCTCATTTGCCAGACCCTCATGATTACCAGAGCGGGCTTACTCCATTCGGCGCTGTTCAGCCACATGGGGGGATCATTAAACCCTATGGCATATAAAAAATTATTTAAGAGCCCCATGTCAGGGTTAAAAATCCATATCCACACCATACTTACGGCAACGGTTGACGTAATGCTTGGCAGAAATAGTGCTGCCCGGTAAGTCTTTGTGAGCCTTCCTGCCTTTTTATTGATTAGTATGGCAAGCAGTAAAGAGGCCGACAATACAATGGGCACAAGGAAAATAACAAAATAAAAGGTATTTCCAAAATACTTATAAAAGTAATCATCATTCACAAAAGCCCGTATGTAATTTTTCAATCCAACAAATTTAGGAGGAGTCAACAGGTCATAGTCGGTCATGGAGAAATAGAAAGAATAAATGATTGATCCAAACGTAAAAATACTGAAGCCGATAAGCCCGGGAGACACAAAAAGCCACCCTAAAAAAGCTTCCTTCTTCTTTAAACTTAATGGCCTCTTGGGATGATTAGCTTTCAAAAACCCTTTACCCATTCTTACCAATCTGTCCTTTCAAATATAAGTTTAATAGTTGTTATGTTGTTATAACATTTAAGTCCAAAAAAACAGAGGGGCTCACCCACCATTTTTCATTTGTTCAATGTAACATTAAAGATATACTTATCTCCCCGGTAAATAGACTCAACATACTCAAAGGGGCGGCCATCCAACTCGAAGGTCGTTCGGCTAAAAACCAAGACAGGAGTGCCTGGTTTCATTTCCAGGAGCTTTGTGTCTTTGGCACTGGCATAGCCGGCTTGAATGCTCTGAGTAGCCTTGCTGCTCTCGCAGCCATAATGATCACGCAGTAATTCATAAAGCGATCGTGTCAGATCCAGGCTTTCAATACCTGCAAACCGGTAAAAAGGAAGATGTACCCGTTCTACCGCCATGGGTATGCCATCCGCACAACGTAACCTGATAATGACATAGATTTTCTGTGATGTATCAATCCTAAGTGCCTGTGCTACAGTCTCCGAAGGCGTGATAATTTCCTGCTTGATTAATCGGGTGGTCGGCTCCAAACCCTGGCTCCGCATTTCATCACTGAATCCGATCAGATGATTTAATTGCATATCGGTCTTTTTAGTTGCCACAAAGCTTCCCTTACCCTGTTGCTTGTATATGTAACCACTTTTGCATAAGCCGTCCAGAGCCTGCCGGACAGTGATACGGCTAACCCTGAAGAGCTCACCTATCTCTTCTTCGGTAGGCATCTGGTCGCCTTCGTTCAGCCGGCCTGCCTCAATGATACCCATATAATAATTAATGATTTGCATATATCTTGGCTGAGCTTTCAAACAGGCCACCTCTATCAATCGTTTGGTTCAATATTTTCATCATGTTGTTATGACAACTATAATTTATCACGAACAGAGTAAAAGGTCAATATGCTATTATAAGTTTCTACACTTTTTTCGAATTATATCGGGTATTCACCCATAATCTCCGCTACTTCGACTTCTTTGAACTGCAAGGCCGCTTCTTCACGGATGGGCTCACAATGATGTGAAGAAAGGTGCGTAAGCAATAGTTTTTTGACATCAGCCTTACAAGCAATTTCACCTGCTGCTTTTGCCGATAGATGATGCGGTATCTCATCATTTTCACTGCTCAGATAGGTCGCCTCACAGAGAAACAAATTAGCATGTCTCGCAGCAGATTCAATTTGCGAACAGCGGCCTGTGTCTCCTGAATAGACAAATACCTTGTTTTCTTCTGTTATCCGCACGGCATAGGATTCAATCAGATGAACTACTCTTGTAAAGCCTATGGTGACCTGCCCCAATTGATAGCTCGTGCCATCCGCTATTTCTATCATTTTAAACACATCATTGGTCATGAGCTCCTCTCTTGCCCAATCAGGAAGCTTCGGTGTCAAGAGAAGAATTGGAGCAAGCTTTTCACCTTTGGCCTTACGTGTTTCCAATTGATACTTAGCACAAAACAGATCAGCCATATGATCAAAATGCAGATGGCTGAGAATGATGGCATCTATTACGCTTAAATCAGTTTTTTGCTGGAGTTTAGCCATACTGCCATTTCCCATGTCAAGTAAAAGCTTGTTGCTTTTTAGCTCCAGCATGTAGCAGGAACAGGCACCGAAGGCCATAGGACAGGTTGCATTGTTTCCAAAAACCGTTAACTTCATTTTACTCCCTCTCTCATAGATTAATGTTGTTATAATAATATAATCATTTTATGAGTGTCAATAGTACTTTTTGTTGATCATCATGCTGCATATAAAAAAACGGTCATCCTTCGGATAACCGTCCTTAAATCATGTAGCTTTATATCTGTCACCTCATGAGATCATTGAGCTCTATTTTCTCCAGGTCCTCCTCCACAATATTGGAGAGTTCCTCATCCGAAACTGTTTCTAAGGCAGCCAACCTGTCGGCCTGGACAGCTAAAAGCTTTTCAAACAGATTACGCACCGTCCTTGCATTGGCAAAGCTGTCGGAACGGGATTCGTGCAATTGGGTCAGCATCTGGTTTACTTTTTCAGTTGCTGCCTCAGTAGGCTTGTAACCATTTTTGTCACACATCTTGGTAAAAATATCAAGCAGCTCCGAAGGGGAGTAATCATCAAAATTGATATATTTGTTGAACCGTGACTGAAGACCGGGATTGGATTCAAGAAACTCTTCCATTTTGTCGGGGTATCCTGCAACAATAACAATCAGATCATCACGGTGGTCTTCCATCGCTTTTAAGAGGGTGTCTACGGCTTCGTAGCCAAAATCATTCTCACCGCGCCGGGAGACAAGGGCATAGGCTTCATCAATGAAAAGCACACCACCCATAGCTTCCTTCACGACCTCCATCACCTGTGGTGCCGTCTGACCTACGTATTTAGCAACCAGCCGGGAGCGATCGACCTCAACCAGATGTCCTTTGGAGAGCACTCCAATTTCTCTGTAAATACCCGATAGCAACCGCGCCACAGTGGTCTTTCCCGTCCCCGGATTTCCGGTAAAAACCAGGTGCAGGGACATGTCAACCTGAGGAAGGCCCCGTTCCTTACGCATTTTCATAATCTTAACCACATTGGTCAGGGATTTTACGTCTTCCTTAACCTTTTTCAGGCCTACCAGGTTGTTGAGTTCCTCCATGAGCTCTTCCAGACTTTTCTTAGGAGCCGTATCTTCTTCCACTTCATCATCATGGGGTCCGTCACCGGGATCAAATTGCATATCCCCTCCTGGACTTTTAGCTGAATATGAATCATCAATAATGGGGAGTCTGCTTTCAAACAGGTCGTTATATACTCCTGAAATGGGATTGCGCTTTAAAAGCGCATCCATTTCATCCAGAAGCGAATTGAGATCTTCATTATTATTCTTTTTATTGAAGTAAGGATTATTATTGTTGTCCATGGTATTCTCCCTTACCGCTCATGGTCTTTGGGAAAGGTATCTAAAGCTTATCAAGATTTTCGAGAGTGATATCTCTTATAGATGATACCACAAAATCCGCTTGAGTAGTATCCTGTTCCCCGGAATTGGGATTCTTGAACCCAATGCATTTCATGCCTGCACCCTTGGCCGCCTGAATACCCTTGCAGGCATCCTCAACAGCAACGCACTCACCGGGTTCAAGCCCCAGAGCGAGAGCCGCTTTGGCATAAATTTCGGGATTGGGCTTGCCAGTGGAAATTTCATCAGCCGTCACTAAAGCGTCAAAATAGGCTTCCACTCCTACATTTTTCAGGATATGCTCAGCAAAGTACCGAGGCGAAGATGTTGCCAGAGCGATCTTCATGCCCTGCTTCTTTGCAGCCTGCATGAGCTGGGGAATTCCGTCTATGGGCTCCAGCTTGTCCTCAAAAAAACGCTTTTTTACATAAGTCATCTGCCGTTCCATCAACTCTTCCGGAGATTCCTTGATGTCGTGGCGGGCAATCAAAATCGGCCACATTTCTTCATTTATAACACCGATGAACTCATAGATTTCACTGGGAAGAGGCTCTTTCCCAATGTCTCGCATCACTTGAACTGTCAAATCGATGTGTATGGGCTCACTATCGATAATAACACCGTCCATGTCAAATACTAATCCTTTAATCATGCTGCTCTCCTATACTTTTTTTAGTTTTGCAAAGCTTTCCATAAGCCTTTTCATGCCATATTGATCAAAATAAATATCTAAACGAAAGTCCCCGCTTTCCTGGACCTTGCTTTTCACCGTACCCTCACCAAATTTTTTATGCACCACACGATCCCCCACCTGGACGCTTGCGCCGCTTTCTTCCGAAGATTGGTTGAAAGCCTTTATCCTGGCCTTGAGATCCGAGAGGTCAACAACCTTGCCCGAAGGAGCAAAGTTGGATTGACTTTTAGCTTCCCCACCGCGTCGCATCGGCATTTTATCACTAAACGCATCCTCAATTAATGGTTCCGGTATTTCTCTAACAAAACGTGACTCTCTATTATAGGTGGTACTGCCAAAGAGCATGCGGCACTTGGCATTTGTGATGTAGAGATCTTCTCTGGCCCGAGTAATGCCGACATAGCAAAGTCGCCTTTCCTCTTCCAACTCGGCTTCCTCGGTGATGGAGCGGTAGCTGGGGAAAATACCTTCCTCCAAGCCAGCTAAAAAAACAACCGGGAATTCCAAGCCTTTGGCACTATGTAGTGTCATGAGCACAACACGGTCTCCCACTTCCTCTGTATCGTCAATATCCGCTACCAATGAGATATGTGCCAGAAAATCTTCCAAGGTCGGCTTTTCTTCAGTGGTTTTTTCAAACTCCCGGGCAACTGAAACAAATTCCTTGATGTTCTCAATACGGGTTCTAGCCTCATCAGTCATTTCCAATTCCAGCTCTTTGACCAAGCCGCTTTTTTCAATGAGCATCTCAATAAATTCCACCAGTTCTGTCTGAGATGCAAGTAGCTTCATACTCTCAACGAAATTGAAAAATTCGTTAAGATTTCGGTAGGCTCTAGCTAACTCCGGAAAATCAGCCGCTAATGAAATGATTTTATACATGCTCACATCTTCACTGATCGCATTCTGCTCAATTTTATCCATGGTGGTCTTGCCAATACCTCTTTTCGGGGTATTGATAATTCTCGCCAAGCTGATATCGTCATTGGCATTTTGGGTCACTCTCAACCATGCAATAACATCCTTGATTTCCTTGCGCGCATAGAACTTGAGACCCCCATAAATTTTATAGGGAATCCCTTGCTTCATCAGCACATCCTCGAATACTCGGGATTGGGCATTGAGGCGGTAGAGAATCGCCATATCATTAAAGCTTTTACCTGAGCTCTTCAATGAGCGCATTTGTCCGGCTATGAAGTAAGCCTCATCACGCTCATCGGAAGCCTCATACCGTTTGATGGGAGTCCCTTCTATATTCTTTGTCCAGAGTTCCTTTTCTTTACGCCCTGTATTGTTTTTAATAACCCCATTGGCAGCATCCAGGATATTTTTTGTGGAGCGATAGTTTTGCTCCAGCTTGATAATAGTACAATTGGGAAAATCCTTTTCAAAGTCTAAGATATTGCGGAGGTTTGCGCCACGCCAGCCGTAGATCATTTGGTCATCATCACCCACAACACATATGTTTCCGTGTTTTCCGGCCAACATGCTGACCAGCATGTACTGAGCTGTATTGGTATCCTGGTACTCATCTACCATGACATAGCGGAACTTATCGGCATAATAGTCCAGGATCTCAGGAAAATTCGACAGGATACGTATGGTGAGTAGGATAATATCATCAAAATCCAGAGCGTTGTTTGCTTTGAGCTTATTTTGATAAAGCTCATAAAGAGCCGCAATCTTGCTTAGACGATAATCCGAAGCATAGAGCCGCTTGAATTCAGCAGGCCCTATCAGTTCATCCTTTGCCCGCCCTATTTCATGAAGAATTGACCGCGGCGGGAAATTCTTATCATTAATTCCCAATTGCTCCAGACAGCTTTTCATAAGACTTTGCTGGTCGTCTCCATCGTAAATGACGAAGCTTTTATCATATCCTAAGCGTTCAATATCACGTCTTAATATTCGAACACAAGTAGCGTGGAAGGTACCCACCCAGATATTGTTGGCTTCCGGGCCAATGAGGGTTTCCATTCTTTCCTTCATTTCTCGGGCTGCTTTATTTGTAAAGGTTATGGCCAATATGTTCCAAGGACGAATGCCTTTTTCTTCAACGAGGTGGGCAATTCTATGAGTCAGAACTCTGGTTTTGCCGGATCCTGCCCCGGCAAGAACAAGCAACGCTCCTTCAGTATGAAGCACTGCTTGCTTCTGCTCAGGATTTAAGCCTTCCAAAAGGTTCATGGTGTACCTCCTAATTGTTTTTCTCTATAGGAGGGAAAAACTCCACCTGTCAGAGAAATTTCTGCAATTAATAAATGATTTTTTTCTTTATTTCTTTATTTCTTTAATTCTTTTTTTCTTTATTTCTTTTTTGCTTTATTCCTTTAATTAAATAAAGTATTAATTCATTATTATAACACAACATAATTCAAAAATTGGGAACCCTTTAGAAATCTTTGATTTCGGTAACGGGTAATGTTATAATTTCGGTAACGGGTAACGTTATTAATACGAAGTATCATTAACTTGGGAACCCGTTCGAAATTTTAATTTCGGTAACGCCTAAAGGTAATAGGTAACGTTATTATAACTTATAAAAATAACGTGCTACAATTATATAATAAAATGTATTTTAAATCAAACAAATGTTCGAATTTTAGTGCTTCTTTGAATGGCTTTTTTAACCTGCAGGTCTCGTCTCTAACCTTTTTATTAAATCCTTCCCTAACAAGTATAATTTTCCTTAGTTCTTTTCTTGCTTTATTGAATGATAGCATTTATAATAGTTCAAGTAGATAAATAAAATTATTAATATATTTATTTTCACTAATAACACACAACTATGATTGCATGCGCTTTTGGGACAAAAACATCAGAATGCTTAAATTGAATTAACAAAAGCTATTTGAAAGGTATTCACCCCGAAGTTGCAAAATGGATAAAAAATACAGCCAGGGCAAGTAAATTTCGGTATAGTAATTTAGCTTTTGCAATAAGCTTTACCAAAATATATGTCTTTGGCTAACAATTAGTAAGGAGTGATATTCTTAATATGCTGAAGTACATAGTAAAACGTGTGTTTTTGTCTGTTTTTACCCTTTGGATTGTGGCTACCATTACATTTTTCCTGATGTTCTTGGTACCCGGCGGGCCTTTTTTATCTGAAAAAGCCCCTACGCAGGCCACCATTGATGCGCTCAATGCCAAATATGGTTTTGATCAGCCAAAACTCGTCCAATATAAGAATTATATGCAAAATGCAATAAAAGGCGATTTGGGTCCTTCCATTAAAAAAAGAGGCCAAACCGTTAATCAGATTATTTCCCGAGGATTTAAAGTCTCGGCTAAGGTTGGTGGCATCGCTATTCTCGTTGCCGTATTAATAGGCGTGCCCCTAGGCTGCATTGCGGCCTTAAATCGCGGAAAGTGGCTGGATAACGTAATCATCATAATTGCCACATGCGGAATCGCCATACCGGGCTTTGTGGTCGGAACGGTTCTTATGGTTATCCTAAGTGTCGGGCTTAATCTTTTGCCGACCTACGGCCTTACATCGTGGCGCCATTATATCATGCCTGTCATGTCACTTTCTTTTTATCCTACTGCCTATATTTCCCGCCTTATGCGTTCAAGCATGCTTGAAGTTCTGGGCCAGGACTATATGCGTACAGCAAGAGCAAAAGGATTGTCTCAATTTTGGATGCTGTTTAAGCATGCGCTTAGGAATGCAATCCTCCCCGTTGTAACCTACCTTGGTCCCCTGCTCGCCTATACATTGACGGGTAGTTTTGTTGTGGAGAGTATTTTTACCGTTCCAGGCATCGGTAATGAATTTATAAGTTCAATAACAGGCCGAGACTACACCTTGATCATGGGGACGACTATTTTCCTTGCAACACTCTTAATTGGTATGAACCTTGTAGTTGATATTGCTTATAAAATTATAGACCCAAGAATCAAGCTAAAGTAGGAAGGATGATTTGACATGAAAGAAACAAAAAAAATGCCTAGCTTTCAGTTGGACGTGTCTGATTTCCTTCCGGCTAATAAGGAAGAGAAACAAAGTCTTGTCGTTATGAGAGAAAGCGTAAGCTTTTGGCGTGACGGAATCAGGCGTCTTAAGAAAAATAAAATTGCCATGACCAGTTTCGTGATTATTGTATTGACATTAATTTTCGCATTTGTATTGCCGGCTTTTTATCCCTATTCTTACGAGCAGCAAATTCGCGGGAGCGAGAATCTGGCACCCATGAAATATTCTGTAAAGGAATCGGCCGAAATAGCAAACGGGGGCAAGGTATTTCCCCATATTCTGGGTACCGATTCACTGGGACGTGACACCATGATACGTCTTATGATGGGAAGTCGGATATCCCTTCTGGTCGGTATTGTCGCCAGCGCCCTTGTGTTGTTGATCGGATCATTTTATGGTACGGTCGCCGGTTATTTTGGCGGAAAAGTCGATATGATAATGATGCGAATTGTAGATATCATCTATTCTGTTCCTGATATTTTAGTCATCATTCTTCTTATGGTTACATTAAAATACCCCCTTCAGGATCTTGCAAACAATGTTCCTGGATTTACCTGGATCAATACGATAGGTGTCGGACTCATAAGTATATTTATCGTTTTCACCCTGCTTTACTGGGTTGGAATGGCTCGTATTGTACGAAGCCAGGTTTTAACCTTAAAGGAACAGGAGTATGTCACCGCAGCAAGAGCTTTGGGTGCAAGCCATGGTAGGATTATAAAAAAGCATCTTCTTACCAATGTTATGGGAACCCTGATTGTTACGACTACCCTACAGATTCCTGCTGCTATTTTTACAGAAAGCTTCTTAAGCTTTATAGGTATCGGAGTTGCAGCGCCTATGCCCAGCTTGGGATCAATGGCAGCAATAGCCATTGACGGCATCTACTCCTACCCCTACAGGCTTTTGGCGCCAGCCATCATGATAAGCCTTATTATCCTTTCATTTAATCTATTTGGCGACGGTTTACGGGATGCCTTTGACCCTAAGCTTAAGAAATGAGGTGCTTAAAATGAGTAAAACGCTATTAAATATCCAAAATGAGCGCCTGTCGTTCTTCACCCCAGCCGGCGAGGTAAAGGCGCTTAATGACGTATCAATAAAAATGAATGAAGGAGATGTCCTTGGCATAGTTGGCGAAAGCGGCAGTGGAAAAAGCGTTACGGCTTATTCTTTAATGGGCCTCACTGACCGGGCGGGCAGAATTGTCGGCGGAACCATTGATTTTAACGGTCACCGTATTAACGATATGACTGAGAAGGATATGAGAAAAATCCGCGGTAATGAAGTCAGCATTATTTTCCAGGATCCTATGACAAGCCTTAATCCGGTATTCACCATCGGTAATCAAATCCGTGAGGTTATCATGCTTCACACGGGCAAGAACCGAAAGCAAGCCAATGAGCGTGCAGTTGAGCTTTTGAACCTTGTTGGAATCAATGAGCCCATAAAAAGACTTAAGCAGTATCCTCATGAACTGTCGGGCGGTATGCGCCAGAGAGTCATGATTGCTATAGCTTTAGCCTGTGAACCCAAGCTGTTGATTGCAGATGAACCTACAACGGCCTTGGATGTTACCATTCAGGCACAGATTCTTGAGCTTATGATAGAGCTTAAAGAAAAAATCGGAATGTCGATTATTATGATTACCCACGATTTGGGTATCGTTGCAAATATGTGTCAAAAGATTGCCGTCATGTATGCGGGCAAAATTGTCGAATATGGCACTGTTGATGAAATTTTCTACGATCCGCAGCATGAGTATACAAAGGGACTTCTTCGCAGTATTCCTAAGCTTACTGATAAAGAGCACCAGAAGCTTGTTCCTATTGAAGGAACGCCTGTGGATATGCTTAACCCACCGGCAGGTTGTCCTTTTGCCCCACGGTGCGATAGCTGTATGAAAATCTGTCTCCGGACTATGCCCGAGTACACCACTATTACTGATGATCATTACAGCGCCTGCTGGCTGCTGCAGAAAAAAGAGTTTGAGCAAGGGGGTGCAACAAAGTGAGCAAAAAGTTAATAGAAGTTCAGAATTTAAAGCAGCATTTCCATGTTGGCGGAAGCCTATTTAAACCCCTTCATGTAAAAGCTGTCGATGATGTGAGTTTATATATAAATAAAGGTGAAACCCTTGGGCTTGTTGGAGAAAGCGGATGCGGAAAAACAACAATGGGTCGGACACTTTTGCGCCTATATGAGCCTACTTCCGGTAAGATAATTTATGACGGCACCGATATTACGAAAGTCAACATGCTCCCTTACAGACGCAAGATGCAAATCGTATTTCAGGATCCCTATGCGAGCCTTGACCCTAGAATGACCGTTGGCGATATCGTCGGTGAAGCCATAGATATTCATAAGCTTGCTCCAACTAAAAAGGACAGACGGGACAAGATCATTAGCATGCTTGAACGAGTCGGCCTAAACAGCGAGCATGCCAACCGGTATCCTCATGAATTCTCCGGTGGTCAGCGTCAGCGTATAGGAATCGCCCGGGCTCTTGCGGTAGATCCTGAGTTTATCGTCTGTGATGAGCCTATATCGGCCCTTGATGTATCTATTCAAGCCCAGGTTGTCAACATGTTTGAGGAATTGCAGGAGACTATGGGGCTTACCTACCTTTTCATAGCCCACGATCTTAGCGTCGTAAAACATATCAGCCATCGGATAGGCGTCATGTATCTTGGTAAACTGGTGGAGCTTGCGGATAACTTTGAATTGATATTCCACAGCGTTCATCCCTATACCAGGTCACTTATTTCCGCCATTCCCGTTGCTGATCCGTTACAGAGCAGAAGCAGCAAGCGTATCGTTCTTGAGGGCGATGTGCCAAGCCCTGTAAATCCACCCAGTGGCTGCCGCTTCAGGACTCGCTGCCGTTACGCAACCGATCTCTGTGCAAAAAAAGAGCCGGAGTTTAAGGAAATTTCGTCGGGACATTTTGCTGCTTGTCATCATTTGGACCGCGTACAATAAACTATAAGAAAAAACTAGTAATGAATATGGCATTTTCCGGGTAAGCAGTGAGGTTTGCCTGAAGAAAATGTTATAATATAACCCGTACAATAGTACGAGTATAAATTGGAGGGAGAAAAAATGAAAAAAAGGATTGCACTTCTGTTAGCCGCAGTCATGCTTTGCATGGTTATACTTCCTGCTTGCGGCAGTAAACCTGGTGCCGGACAGACACTTAATGTCAATGTAGGGCCTGATCCTGACACCATTGATCCTGCACTCAACTCTGCTGTTGATGGTGCTACAATGATTATCCACGGATTTGAGGGGCTGATGACTCTTGACAAGAACGGCACACCAATTGAAGGTCAGTCAAAAAAACCTGATATCTCCGCTGACGGAAAGGTCTATACCTTCCATCTCCGTGACGGTCTAAAATGGAGCGATGGCAAAGCGCTTACAGCCAACGATTTCGTATACTCATGGAATCGTGCCGCCAACCCTGATACAGGTTCAGATTATAACTACATGTTTGATGTTATCGAAGGCTATGAGGATGTAGCCAATAAGGTTGCAGATGCGAAGCTCAATGTTGTGGCAAAAGATGATAAAACTTTGGTTGTAACACTTAATGCAGCTGTACCTTACTTCCTTGAGCTTACAGCGTTCCCAACCTTCTCACCTGTTCGCCAGGATCTCGTTGAGGCGAATAAAGAAGCTTGGGCAACCACGCCTGAAACTTATATTGGTAATGGTCCTTACAAGGTAACTGAATGGGTTCCTGGTTCACACATCACCATGTCAAAGAATGAGAACTACTGGAACTTCAAGAACCTCGGTGTTGACCATATCAAGTTTGTCCTCATGGACGACGATGTAGCCATACTCAACGCATTCAAACAAAATGAAATTCTCTTCGCTGATACAATGCCCAATGACGAAATCGATGCTTGGAGAGATAAGCCTGAATTTAATCTGGGTGGCCAGCTGGGTACATATTATGTATCCTTCAATGTAACAAAGGCTCCTATGGACAATCCTCTTGTTCGTCAAGCTTTGATCCTTGCTGTTGACCGTGAATTTATTGTTAAAGAGATCGGTAAATCCGGCCAGGTTCCTGCAGGTGCATATGTTCCTATAGGAATGACAGATTCCGATGCTACTAAGGAATTCCGTGATGTCGGCGGAGACTTCTTTAATCCTACCGATTATGAAGCCAACCTTGCAAAAGCTAAGGAACTTCTTACCCAGGCAGGATATCCTGACGGAAAAGGACTTCCTTCAATTGAGTATCTCTATAACACCGGTACAGGCCATCAGGCTATAGGTGAAGCTTTACAGGATATGTGGTCCAAGCTTGGTATCAATGTTACACTTGCTTCCCAGGAATGGAATACCTTCCTTAACACAAGAAAGAACGGTGATTACCAGATCGCTCGTAATGGCTGGCTTGCCGACTACAACGATCCTATCACCTTCCTTGACATGTGGCTTACAGAAAGCGGCAATAACGACGCCCAATGGTCAAACAAAGAATATGATGAACTCATTAAGAAAGTTAAGGGATCCTCAGACGCCAAAGAGCGCTATGATCTGATGCATAAGGCAGAGAAAATCATTTTTGACGAGTGGATGCTGAATCCTCTTTACTACTATGTTGATCTCTTCCTGATCAGCCCGAAGGTTGAAGGTTTCTGGTCTTCACCCCTTGGTTACAAGTACTTCATGTATTCATCAATTAAAGACTAATTTTATAGGGTGAGATCATTTTTCACCTTACCAAGGGAGGGCTGATGCCCTCCCTTTATTCATGCCTTGGTGCAAGGCATTTATATCATTTACATAATGCAGAATCCTTCTGTAAATGGTATAATAGATCGGCATTTGTTTTCCAGGAGGTATTAAGTATGAAGAAGACACAATATGATGCTATAATTGTTGGATGCGGTACTGCGGGAATTTTTGCCGGCTATGAGCTACAAAAGCTATTGCCGGGTATGGATATTCTCATGCTTGAGCAGGGCTACAACATTTATAATAGACGATGCCCCATTGTGGACAAGAAGGTTGAATCCTGCATTAACTGCAACTCTTGCGGTATTATGAATGGTTTTGGCGGAGCAGGTGCCTTCTCGGACGGAAAGTATAATTTTACCACGCAATTCGGTGGTTGGTTAAGTGATTACCTGGACACCGAAGTTATCATGAGCCTTATTGAATATGTGGATACCATCAACGTAGACTTCGGCGCAACATTGCAGCGCTTTTCAACCAATACACCCGAAGCCCGTGAGATCTCCAGAAAAGCCCTTTCTCATGATCTCCATTTATTGGATGCCGAAGTAAAGCATCTGGGAACAGAAAATAACAGGCAGATTCTATCCCGTATATTTGACTATCTTAACGAACGTGTTGAGATTTGCTGTAATTCAAGCGTTGAATCAATCGAAAAGCATGGCGACGGCTATAAGATCCTCCTCTCCGGAGGACAAGAAGCCTTATGCCGTTATCTTATTGTTGCTCCCGGCCGGTCCGGTGCTGAATGGTTTGCGACACAATGCAGAAACTTAAATCTTCAGCTCATTAATAACCAGGTGGATATCGGAGTGCGTGTGGAGCTTCCGGCAAGAATATTTGAGAGTATTACAGACATTGTCTATGAATCTAAATTTCTTTACAGGACCAAGCAATATGGAGATTTAGTGCGGACTTTCTGTATGAACCCCTATGGACATGTGGTCAGCGAAAATGTTGACGGGATTATCACGGTTAATGGTCACAGCTATACCGATCCTTCCTTGAGAAGTGAAAACACAAACTTCGCGCTATTAGTAAGCAACCGCTTTACAAAGCCCTTTAACGAGCCGTATCAATACGGTAAGCGCATTGCTTCTCTGTCCAACATGCTGGGCGGAGGCGTCCTTGTTCAGCGTTTCGGCGATCTGATCAAGGGTAAACGTACTAACGAACACCGCATGGCACAAAGCTTTACTAAGCCCACTATGAAAGCTACTCCCGGGGATTTAAGCCTTGTGCTTACCAAGAGGCATTTGGATAATATTATCGAGATGATCATGGCCTTGGATAAAATTGCACCTGGAACTGCCAATGCAGATACCTTGCTGTATGGCGTAGAAGTAAAATTCTACAGTTCAAGGCTAGTGCTAAACAGTGAATTTGAAACAGAGCTCCCCAACTTCTTCGCAATCGGCGATGGTGCCGGCATTACACGTGGACTCTCGCAGGCCGCGGCAAGCGGCGTCCATGTAGCCAGGGTCATATCGTCGAAATCAGCGGAACCCCCCAGCCAATCCTGAAAGAAGTGAACACAAAAAAACTGAGCCTTCACGCTCAGTTTTTTGTGTTCTTTTGGTTATTCGCTTTGCTATGGCCTAGCTTACTGTTCCATATGGCGGCCCAGGAAACCTGCGGCAGATTGTACGAGCTTTGTTTCCACATCTCCCATTTTAGCCTTGGGATCAGTAGAGAGCATGAGTACAGCCCCAATGGCATCACCTTCTGAGATAATGGGTGATATAACCTGGCAGGTATATTTAGTTCCACCTTTTTCATCACTGATTACCGGAATTCTTTGAGCTTCAGATGACTGCGCAATGAACATATCACGGTTTTCGATGACTTTTTCAATATCAGGGCTTAATGACTTTTCCAGCAGTTCCTTTTTGGATCCGCCGGATACGGCTATAATTGAATCTCTATCGGCTACTGCTATGATGTGCCCGCTTGTATTGTGAAGTGATTCTGCATAGGCTTCCGCAAAATCTCCAAGTTCACCTATAGGCGAATATTTCTTTAATATGACTTCTCCTTCTCGATCTGTGTAAATCTCCAGAGGGTCACCTTCTCGAATCCTCAAAGTTCTTCTTATTTCCTTAGGTATAACTACTCTTCCAAGGTCATCGATCCTTCTTACAATACCGGTCGCTTTCAAAATATGTGCCTCCTTTCGAGCCCGTTGTCTAAATTTGTATCATCCATAGTATTGGATTTTTTCCTTGATTTATGCAAAAAAGAGAGCTTCTAATGAAAGCTCTCTTTTCAATGTCTGTTTGGTGATCTATTAATTTCAAGCTCTTTATGTTTATGCTCTTTCCAAATACTCACCCGTTCTGGTATCAACTCGGATTCTTTCGCCCTGGTTGATGAACAGAGGAACCTTTACCTGAGCACCGGTTTCAACAGTTGCCGGTTTTGATGCGCCTGTTGCCGTATCTCCTTTAAAACCGGGTTCAGTCTCGATAATCTCAAGCTCTACAAACATAGGGGGCTCAATACCGAAAACATTGTCCTTGTAAGAAAGTATCTTACAAACAGTATTCTCTTTAACAAATTTAAGTGCATCGCCTATTTTAGACAAATTAATGGGCATCTGCTCATAGTTTTCAATATCCATAAAGTACGCGAGATCGCCATCACTGTAGAGATACTCCATGTCTCTTCTGCTTATCTGAGCCCTTTCAAATTTATCTGAAGGATTGAATGTACGCTCAATTGTAGAGCCTGTTATGACATTTCTGATTTTTGTTCTAACAAAAGCCGCACCTTTCCCAGGCTTGACATGTTGAAACTCTATGATTTGGAAAACTTGTCCATCCATTTCGAAGGTTATACCATTCCTAAAATCACCTGCAACTACCATTTCAGTGAACCTCTCTCTCAAAATCGTCAAAATCTTACCATTTTATATTAAGCTATTATGGTTTCTAATGCAAGGGAAAGTTAAAGGATGATCATGTCCTTAGGACTAGTTGTAAAGTTTCTGAACTTACCATCGACCAGAACACCCATATCCTCTATCCTGACCCCTCCAAGGCCTTCCACATAAATACCCGGCTCAACGGTAAATACCATGCCATCTAAAAGCGTATCCTCGCTTTTGAGTGACAGCCTTGGGTCTTCATGTATGACAAGCCCTACACCATGGCCGAGACCATGGCCGAAATGATTACCATAGCCTGCTTCGGCAATAATATCCCGGGCCACCTTGTCGGTATCAAAACCGCTTATTCCGGATACTAAACAATCAAGCGCGTCCTCCTGTGCCTTTCTGACAATACCGTATATTTTCTTAAGCTCATCCGATGGTTCTCCTATGAATATTGTTCTCGTCATGTCGGAGCAATAATTCTGGTAAATAGTGCCGAAATCAAGAACAATGGCGTCGCCGTTCTGAATGACATAATCCGACGCTGTGCCGTGGCACATGGCAGATCGCGGTCCTGAGGCCACTATGGTTTCAAAGGACGGACCCTTGGCACCCAGTTTTCTCATGGTATACTCCATTTCGGCCGCGACTTCGATTTCCTTCATGCCGGGCTTGATAAACTTCAGAATATGATCAAAGACTTTATCACCTAGGAGAACAGCTTGCTGAATTTTCTCAATTTCATCGGCATCCTTGAAAACACGAAGCCGATTAACCGCATCTTCCAAGCTTACAAAAGACTTTGCAGATGGAAGTTTTGACTTGAAGCGCTCATACTCGGAAAAAGTCAGATTTTGGCCTTCAAATCCGATGCTCTCAAGCTTATGGTCTGCTATAAGCTCATTGAGTGTCGAATAAAAGCTTTCTCCGTGCTCAATGACCTCTATGCCATCAAAAGCTTGCTCCTTTGCTTGAATGGTGTAACGGAAATCCACCACCAACCATGCTTTATCCAATCCTACCAGAAAATATGAGGTTGACCCCGTAAAGCCTGACAAGTACAGGGTATTGGGCCTTCCTGTGATAATGGCTCCGTCCAAGCCTCTTTCTTTTAATTGATTTCTGAGCTTTTTCAATCTATTGTTCATAGATAGTCTCCTTTTCTATTTCTCTATTATTCAGACTTAAGCCTTCTATTGAGTGCAAATAACGCTGCTGAATAGGAATCCGATCCAAGGCCGCTGATTTGCCCGATACAGACAGGTGCAATGACCGATTTGGTACGAAACTCCTCTCTGGCATGGACATTGGAAAGATGAACCTCTATGGCCGGCAGTTTAACAGCAGTTAATGCATCCCGAATGGCAAAGCTGTAGTGGGTGAACGCACCTGGATTAATAATCAGGCCCTGACAGCCCTCAAGGTAGGCTTTATGGATTTGGTCAATGAGCCCGCCCTCATGATTTGACTGAAAAAAGTCAAGCTGTATCCCGTAATCCTTTGCTTCACGACTCAATTTATTTTCAATATCCTGGAGGGTCTGATCGCCATACACGCCAGGCTCCCGTATACCTAAAAGATTAAGATTAGGACCATTAATAACACTTATTTTTATCATAGGCTTATCATACCCCTTTTTATCTCCATTTCACAGGCATTTTCTTTCAAACTAAAATATTCTTGCGTATAAATCATTAAAAAGAAGTACACTACCCTATTGTATCGAATTTTTTTTTGCCCATCAAGAAATGCAGTGTAATTACTTATTGTTTCTATGTTACAATAACCGAGAGGTGCTTCCTTCCATGCATTTCTTAGCCGGTATGCATCTGTGCTAATGAAAATTCTGAAACACAAGCCTCGACCCAGATAAGGAGTGGTGAAAAAATGCATTTAAAAAGCTTTCTCAAGCTGGTGGAGCTGCCAACCAAGATAGCAAGCTTTATTCCATTTGTTTTTGGTCTTCTCTATACCCTGTACCGGTTTAATACGCTTAAGCCCCTGCATGTTCTTTTTTTCTTTATTTCAATGATCAGCTTCGATATGTTTACAACAGGGCTTAACAATTATATTGATTTCAAGCGTGCTGTGAAAAAAGACGGCTTCAATTATGAAACCCACAATGCCATTGTACATTTTAACCTCAAGGAGAGCACCGTTGTGACCACAATCTCGGTTCTATTCTTGTCTGCAGTTGTTTTCGGCCTCATTACCTTTTTAAGCTCGGACTATATGGTATTAATCCTGGGTATCCTCTCCTTTATTGTGGGCATCCTCTATTCCGCAGGACCGATTCCCATATCCCGGACGTCCTTCGGCGAGCTGTTTTCAGGCTTCTTTATGGGATTAGTTCTTCCATTCCTGGCTATTTATGTATCTATTTTCGACCGGCACCCTATAGACCTCACCCTTAATGGGTCAAACATAGTCCTGATCCTTAACTGGGAGATGTTACTGCCCATCGTTCTGACAGCACTGCCCGCCATGTTCTGCATCGCTAATATCATGCTGGCCAATAACATTTGTGATGTGGAGGATGATCTTGCCAATAAACGGTATACCCTTCCCATCCATGTAGGAAAAAAGAAGGCCCTTCTCGTCTATGATGCCCTTTATCTCTTTTCATTCCTGGACATCATTTTGTGCGTTATATTGGGGTATTTGCCCGTTGTATCGCTTTTAACCTTACTTTCGGCTTACAAGCTGTTTAAAAACATAAAGGCATTCCATAAGCTTCAAACTAAAAAGGATACTTTTGCTTTTGCAGTCCTTAACATGGTTCTTATTATGGTTCCGCTCATTTTAAGCCTTCTGGTCGGATTTGCATTGAATCGGCTCCCTTAGAAATCATTCCTTGTTGATTTGAGCTTCATAGATTCTCTTTAGGGTCAGGGCATCCGAAGCTTGGGTATCCCGGGATTCACAAATAATCACCGGCTCTATATTCAGAGCTATAATAGCCTGGGCAAGAGGATTAAAGTCAGGACCGTATTCGATATCGGCATAGGACCAGTGCTTCTTTTCACCACCCCGTCCAAATTCAACTCTGCTGAAGTGGATCTGCACCCGCCTCATCCTTTCCCTTCCCAGATGCTTTTCCACCAGTTTAAACACATTTTTAAAATCATCTGCCGTGTTCATCCCCCCATGGGTCAGGGCGTGCATATGGGCAAAATCAATACAGGGTATGAGTCTTTCATCCAAGCTGCATAACACAATAATCTCCTCAAGTGTTCCAAGCTGGTTGGTTTTACCCAAGACCTCGGGACATAGAGTGATGTCTGAAAGCCCCATCTCATCCGCTTGCTTCATGGTCTCCAGTAAAGTGTCTATAGCTAACTCTATGGCGGTTTGTCGGGAAACTCCGGATACATAGCCGGGATGCGCAACAACACGCCCAGCCCCCATGATCTTGGCTATTCTGAGACTATCGACGATATACTTAATGGATTTTTCCCTTTTTTCCGCTTCTGTACTGGAAAGATTGATGTAGTAGGGAGCATGTATGCTTAAGCGTATACCATACTCCCTACACTTGTCTCCAATCTCTCTGGCCGTCTCATCCTTGAGATGGATTCCTTTATTGCATTGATACTCATAAGCGGTAAGCCCCATATCATTAAGCCATTGGGGCATCTGCCATGAGTGTGAAAAGCCCTGGTCATAAAAACTGTTTGAATTTCCTGCAGGTCCAAACCAAATCATAATTTCATCCTCATATCATGCCAAAACGCTGTGACTTTCCTTAAGCTGTTCTCTGATCTTAATTTTCTGGGGACACTTTGTTTCGCAAAGGCCACACTCTGTACAGGCATCTGCACGCATACCCTGAATCCATTGATTGGTTCCGATTTCAGCATACCCTTTTTTCGCATATTGTTCGATCTTATAAATTCTGTGATAATTGCGCATCCGGAAGATATGCGGAATATTTACCTGCTGAGGACAGGGCATGCAATAGTTGCAGCCGGTGCAATATAGCTCGGAAAGGCGCTGATTCTCACTCATCAGTTCATTTATAGCCGCAACCTCACCTGTAGTCAGAGGCTCCGAATTTGAGGCAATGGCACAGTTCTCTTCAACCATTTCCAGGGTTTCCATACCTGAAAGCGCACAGTTGATATTAGGATTAGCCAGGACAAATCGAAGCGCCAGTTCAACACCGTTTTTTACCTTGACGCCGTTCTTTTCTGCGACTTCCCTGGGCAATCCGGAAACACGTCCGCCTCCTAAAGGTCCCATGATCGCCACACCAATGCCCTTCTCACGGGCATAAGCAATGGATTCCTCATTCTTGCGGTCAATAGCACTATACTGGCAAAGCACGCTTTCAAAGCAGCCCCTGTCAATCAATTTTTTCATAGCCTCTGGATCGTCATGGAAGGAGAAGGAGATATGCCGGATAAGTCCTTGTTCTTTAGCCCTTATTGCCTCATCCAGCCAATTGGAGTTTTTGTCGATCTCCAGAAAGTTCTCATAGCCTATACCATGGAAATGGTAGAAGTCTATATACTCCGTATCAAGCTTACTAAGCTGTTCCTCTAAAATTCTGGTGTAGTCTCCGGGCTTTTTCACAAGATGTCCCGGACTCTTGGTGGATAGATAGACCTTATGCCGGATGTCTTTCAGCGCTTTTCCTACGGCAACCTCGCTTTGCCCGTCATTGTAAAAATAAGCTGTGTCAAAGTAGTTAACACCAAGCTCATAAGCACGTTTGAGCATCATTTCAACCTTATCCTGCTCAATAGCCCTTTTACCATTTGCCGTGACCATTGGAAGCCTCATGCATCCAAAGCCTATGGCAGAAATCTTAATACCGGTGTTTCCAAATTCACTGTACCTCATAGCTCACCTCACAAAAAGGATTTTATCTCATCTTATTTTATTCTATCATTAACTTTCTTTTTCATCCAATATGAACACGTCAGAATTATCGACTCTTGTAAAACTGTTAATATCATGGCCAATATGAAGAAAAAGACGTGATGCCCTAAAAAAGAGTATCACGCCCGAATCCTGCTTCTTAGGGATGATCGAAATTTAACTTCCGATTGCTCCTTAATTAACGTGGCAGCTCAAGTACCTTGTTTTTCTTGGATTCCTTATAAAGAACAAATTTGCTTCCCATAACCGAGATCACCTCGGCATTTATGGCCTGGGCCAGTTCTTCTCCGGCCTCTCTGGCCGTATAGACAGAATTCTTCAAAACACTTGCCTTAACAAGCTCTCTTGCCTCCAAGGCTTCCTCAAATTGCCGTATGACATTTTCATCAATGCCGTTCTTACCTACCTGGAATATGGCAGGAAGAGTATTGGCCAAACCTCTTAAATAACTTCTTTGCTTGCCTGTCAACATATTGCTCTCCTATGATAAATAATCAAATTCTACTTCTCCGATTCTTACGGTATCGCCATCCTTAACGCCCTTCTTCTCAAGAGCCTCAATGACGCCCATATTTTTCATGACACGCTGGAAGTACTGGAGGGATTCACGGTCATCGAGGTTGACGGTACCCAGAGTTTTGGATACCCAGGGCCCTTCCACTATATAAATTTCATTTTCCCTTCTCACTGTAAACAGAGGTTCGTCATTGGCGGGTTCCCACTCCATTTCACGATTTGAAGGATCAAAGAGAACAATTTCAGGCAGTTCCTTGAGAGTATCAAAGGTATACCGCATGAGAGATTCTATACCTTGATTGGTTGCAGCAGAAATTTCAAAAACTTTATAACCCCGTTTTTCCATTTCTGCCTTAAAGGAACGCAGCTTTTCGGGGTCCTGAAGTGCGTCAATTTTATTGGCCGCGATTATCTGAGGTCGTTTGGCCAATTCAGGATTATAAAGCTCCAATTCACGGTTAATGATATTAAAGTCTTCCATGGCATCTCTGCCGTCGGTCTCAGCAATATCAACAAGATGAATCAAGAGCTTGGTGCGTTCCACATGCCGCAGGAAATTATGGCCAAGTCCAACCCCTTCATGAGCCCCTTCTATTAAGCCCGGGATATCAGCCATGACAAAGCTCTCCCCCTGGCCTAAGGAAACAACGCCTAAATTGGGTGTAAGGGTGGTGAAAGGATAATTGGCTATCTTGGGCTTAGCCGAAGAAACCACCGATAGAAGTGTTGATTTTCCCACATTGGGAAATCCCAAAAGGCCTACATCCGCAATGAGCTTAAGCTCCAGTACAGCAGTAAACTCTTTGCCGGGATCACCATTTTTGGCGAAATTGGGAACCTGACGGGTGGGTGTTGCAAAGTGCTGATTACCGGCACCGCCTTTCCCACCGCGGGCAATTATTTCTCTTTGCCCTTCAAGGGAAAGATCGGCCAGAATTCGGCCGTTTGCCTTGTCCTTCACGATGGTGCCCACAGGAACCTTAACAACCAGGTCGGCTCCGCGCTTCCCGCTCATGTTACGACCCCCGCCCTTTTCACCATTCTCGGCGATATATTTACGTTTATATCTGAAATCCACCAGGGTGCGAAGTCCCAAGTCAACTTCGAAGATAACATTTCCGCCATCGCCACCGTCGCCGCCATCGGGGCCTCCATTGGGAACATATTTCTCCCGGCGAAAGGATACGGAACCGTTTCCTCCATCTCCAGCCTTTATAGCGACTTCTGCAAAGTCAATAAACATGTACTCTCCCCCTGCTGAATAAAATAGCCTTACAACTATTAAACAAAAAAGGGACGATAGCCTCGTCCCCTTCAAACTTAGTATAACCTGTTGTTAAGCGGAATAAACGCTTACCTTTTTTCTTGTCTTATCGAGTCTCTCAAACTTCACCTTGCCATCGGTGAGAGCAAACAACGTATCGTCGCTGCCAATTCCCACGTTAGTTCCGGGATGAATTTTGGTGCCTCTCTGCCTTACCAGGATATTGCCTGCAAGTACAGCTTGACCGTCGCCTCTTTTGACACCGAGTCTTTTAGATTCGCTGTCGCGACCATTCTTTGTGCTACCCATACCCTTTTTATGAGCGAATAGCTGCAGATTAATCTTGATCATGGCTACACCTCCTTAAACCTTACTTGTATATACCGGGAATACTGATTCTCAATCTGCTTCAGACCAATTACCATGGTCTCAAGTATAGTCTGGGCCTTTGCCCAGTTTTCATGGGCCATGTCATCGGGTAGTGCCATAGTGAGGTTACCATCGGACTCGTTATAGGTATTAACCTTGCAAAGCTCCTCCAGTCCTCCAAGAGCGGTATAGGCCACAGCTGAAATCGCTGCGCAAACCATATCATACTCCCCATTTTTGCCGGCGCCCGCATGCCCCTTGATAGAAAATCCATTAATATCACCGTTTTTCAAACGGTTGATCACAGCCTTCGTCATAGCTCTCAGGCATTGATCTTTTCGATCTGAACCTTGGTATATGGCTGTCTGTGACCCTGCTTCTTGCGCTCGGCTTTCTTGGACTTGTACTTGAAGATGATGATCTTCTTTGCTTTGCCCTGTCCGAGAACCTTAGCAGAAACGGAAGCTCCGGAAACAGGATTGCCTGTTGTGAGCTCACCTTCCTTGGAAACCGCAAGCACTTTATCAAAAACAAATTGATCGCCTTCAGTAGCTGTGAGCTTCTCGATGAAGAGAACATCACCTTCCTGAACTCTGTACTGCTTGCCGCCTGTCTCAATGACTGCGTACATATTTTGCACCTCCTCCTACCAATCTCGCCTATAAGGGACAGAACACGTCATAAACGTTTCCTGATTTTAAGGCCCTTTCTCGTGCGGTTGCCGTTATATTGTAGCATAATGCAATTTTCGTGTCAAATGAAACCTTTTATTAAGACTCTGTTAAGTTATGATATCATAAATTAACTCTTTATGGACAATACTCTCCATATTCATTATAATTAATCTGGTGTTTTGCGCTGAAATGGCGCATTTTGAGGGAATATTTTAGGAGATCGAATATGAAGAACTATCGGTTTAGAAATGAAAGAAGATATAGAAGACGCCGTGCCACACTCATTCTGACACTACTGACTCTAGTGGTTCTTGTTGGAGTCTATTTTGTATTTGCCAAAGATGGGCTGTTTGCAGGAAACACTCCGTCGCCAACACCCTCTGCTTCTGGAACCCCTGATCCTACGTCATCATCAACTCCGGAGCCTACCGGAACTGCTACACCAACGCCTACCCCCAGCGAGCCGTCCCCCGAGGGGATCAATACCGAGGATCATGGCTTTTTACCCGCTCCAGGCTCAGTGGAAAAGAGCGGTAAGATGGATGCTATCAAGGCCAAGGTTGAAGAGTTTATATCCCAGCAATCAGGCAAATATGGGGTCTACTTTATCGATCTTGCCACAGGAGAACACTTTGGCATTAATGACCGCGATGAATATATCGCCGCTTCTTCAACAAAGCTTCCCATGAATGTAATGCTCTACACTAAAATAGAATCCGGTGAAATTGATCCTGAGATGGTATTAAAATATCAAAAAGAAGATTTTGAGCCTGGAACAGGAATCATACAAAATAAACCGTTTGGCACCGAGTACACTGTCAGAGAAACCTCCAAGCTCTCCATCATCCATAGCGATAACTGCGGCATCAACATGATCATCCGCATTCTTGGCATTGAAGAAATCTGTCAATATATCCTGGATCTCGGCGGAGATATTTACTATGATGACCGTCATCGTACCTCGCCTCATGATCTGGGACTTGTAACACAGGAGCTTTACAAGCTTTATGTCAACAACCCGGAGCTTTATGGGGAGTTGATTACCAATCTAGAAAATACCGATTGGAATGACCGCATTAATGCGCTGCTTCCAAAAGAAGTCAAGGTTGCCCATAAAATAGGTAATCAGACCCGCACAGCCAACGATGTGGGTATTGTGTTTGCTTCTCATCCTTACGCTTTGGCTGTCATGACCGACAAAGTGGATTTTGGCACTGCCTGCAAGCAGATCGCAAAACTATCAAAAATGATCTATGACGAAGTAGAAGCCTATGCCGCTGAAACAGCGGAGTAAGGCTAAAAGAGGTGTTTTTTCCCATGTATCGATCATCCTATCGAAGAAGACGCAGATTCAATCCGGGTAAGTTTTTTACCTTCCTTCTCTGTGTAACTGTTTTTATCGTTGTGGTTACTCTGGCCCTGCAAGGCAAGCTCCCTTTTATGCCCGAGGAACTGGCGGCTAAAAATACGCCCAACCAGACTGCCACTACCCCTCCCGGCTCCACACCTTCATCGGAGCCAACTCCCTGGCCAACTCCCGAGCCCATGGCAGAAGAAAGCACTGATGTGGCCGTGTTGGATGTCTCCTGGCAGGATCCTGCCATTTTTACCGGTGCCATGGCTTTTAACGAGGCAAAAAAGTCCTTCAAGAAACAGGATGGATCCGCCTTGGATTACTGGGTCTTTCAAAATGGCAAGCCGGTTGATTATAAGCCCCAGGACGAAATATCCTTTGGCTCCTCCGACGAATATTCCGACTTAAAAGGTGTAACTGCTTTTCGCGGCAATAACTACCGAGATTCGGCAGCCTACGGGGAACGTACCATAAAGGATAAAAAGCTTGAAATAGTCTGGTCCCATGATATTGGTGTCATTCATGCTGAAAACAGCGTTTGGCCCGGCACCGGCTGGACCGGCCAGCCTCTTTTAGTCAACTGGCCCCAGGATATCCGGGAAATGATGAATATCAAGGCCGATATGAAAAGCAAGGATCTTGTAGAGGTTATCTATCCGACATTGGACGGCAATATTTATTTTCTGGATCTTGAAACCGGAAAGCCTACCAGAGATAAGATCCAAGTGGGCTTTCCCATGAAGGGAACCGGTATGGTCGACCCTAGAGGCTATCCTATTTTTTATACCGGCATGGGCCTCAATGAGAATGGCGGAAAATTCACAGAATTTAAGTACATGATGTTTAATCTTATTGACCAAACGCCCTTATACAGTATTATGGGACGTGATCCTGTGGCCTTTAGAAAATGGGGTGCCTTTGACTCCTCGGCCATAGTTGATAAAAAGACAGACACCTTCCTAGAAGCTGCTGAGAACGGTTTGGTTTATAGAGTGAAGCTAAACACCAACTTTAATAAAGAAGCCGGCACAATCGCCATATCCCCTCAAATCACCCGTTATCGCTACAAGGATTCAACGAATGTGGAACTGGGCATAGAAAACTCGGCTGCCTTTTATAAGAACTTTATGTACTTCTGCGATAACGGCGGGATTTTCCAATGTCTTGATATCAATACCATGAAGCCTGTCTGGACATATGACGTGGGTGATGACACCGATTCTACTACCGTTATTGAAGAAACCTCTGATGGCGTATTTTTGTATACGGCCAATCAGGTTGACAAACGAAGCCAGATAAGCAAAAAGCCTGAAAATGCCAATATCAGAAAATTTAATGCTCTTACAGGAGAGCTTATCTGGCAGCGGGATTACAGCTGTCTTTATAATTTCTATATCAACGGTGGCTCCCTGGGCACACCCCTTTTAGGCAAGGACGACATCAGTGATCTCATTATCTTCCCCATCTGCTTCACTGGTTCCACAACAGACGGCAAGATGGTGGCCCTAAACAAAAAAACAGGTGAGGAAGTCTGGTCTCGCAATTTAGCAACCTATAGCTGGAGCTCACCGGTTGGCATCAAGAGTTCCGATGGTAAAACCTACGGAATATTCTGTGATTACGGCAGAAACTTACACCTTTTTGATCCCAGAACAGGTAAGGACCTTGACACCATCAGTCTGGGCGGAAACATTGAATCTTCACCTGCTGTATATGATGACATGATCGTTGTAGGCTCTTACGCGCAGAAAATTTTCGGCATAAAAATAAAGTAATGGCGGGACAAAGCAATTGTCCTCTGGTCCCTGAAATGTGGAGGAAACAAGTATGGTTCGCAGAAGACGTAAAAGATTTAACAAGGTCAAGTTTATGACCGCTGTATTTTTAATATCACTATTAGCCCTGGTCAGTCTTTTGGCCGTTCAAGGCAAGCTGCCTTGGATTGATGGAGGATTCGGATGGGTTGCAAAATCACCAAATCCTAGTAATACCGGAACACCTTCGCCTACCCAAACAAAGGAGCCTGGTCAAACACAGGAGCCAACCCCAACATCCAAACCTACACCTACTCCTGAGGTAACGGACCCCGAAAAGTTGGTGCTTGATGTTAAAAATCCTCCATCCTTTGTCAGCAAAGAAAAGGTATCCGGCGGAACCTACAGAAAAAAATTCCAGGATGGCGGCACTATCACTTATTCAGTCATACAAAATGATAAAGTGGTTGATTATAAACCCGAATATACCCTTGCCTTCCCTTCCAATAAAGCCTATACGGATTTGGAAGGCGTTACAACCTTCAGAGGCAATCATTACAGGAGTTCGCCCTCCTATGGTACCCGTGAGGTGAAGGAAAAGAAGCTTGAGATCATCTGGGAGCAGGACACAGGCGCTGTTGCTGCACAGAATAGCTTTTGGCCGGGGTCTGGCTGGACCGGGCAGCCCCTTTTGGTGCATTGGCCCGAAGCCACTAGAAAAATAATGAACATAACACCTGAGTTCAAGGATACGGATCTGACAGAAGTCATCTATCCCATTTTGGATGGTAATATTTACTTTTTAGATCTTAAAACCGGAAAGCCAACCCGTCCAAAAATTAAGCTAGGTTTTTCCATTAAAGGGACAGGAACGATCGATCCCCGTGGCTATCCGCTATTCTATACGGGTATGGGCCTAAAAACAAATGACACCGCCGGAACATCCACTTCCTTCAAATATCGGGCCTATAGCCTTATAGATCAGAAGGAGATCTTTAGTTTTCCGGGAAGTGATCCGTTGGCTCACAGAACCTGGGGAGCCTTCGACTCCTCAGCGGTTTTAAACAAGGAGACCGATACGCTTATAGAGGCAGGAGAGAATGGATTAATCTATAAAATAAAGCTCAATTCCAAATTTGATGAAGCTGCATCTACCATTTCCCTATCGCCAAAAATCACCAAGTACCGCTATAAGTCCTCTTATAGCAGCGATCAGGGCATTGAGAACTCTCCGGCCTACTACCGAAACCTCATGTTCTTCGTCGATAACGGCGGCACGTTGCAGTGCCTGGACATCAACAAAATGGAACCTGTCTGGATTTACAACATCCATGATGATACCGATAGCTCCATTGTAATAGAAGAAGCAGAGGATGGAGTATTCCTCTATACGGCCAATGAGGTTGACAAGCGTTGTGCCAATGGCAAGGCCGCCAAAGCACCTACCAATATAAGAAAATTCAATGCCTTAACCGGCGAGCTTATCTGGCAGAAGGACTATACCGCTTTCTACCGCTCCTATATTAACGGTGGCGTTATGGGAACGCCTTTAATCGGCAAGGATGACATCGCCGATAGAATCATCTATCCCATTTGCTTCACGGGTAGCTCTCTTGACGGCAAGCTGGTTGCTTTAGATAAAAAGACTGGTGAAGAAATCTGGGTTCGCGATCTGGAGCATTACAGCTGGAGCTCACCAGTGGACATCAAGAGCGAGGATGGAAAGACTTATGGCCTCTTCTGCGATTACGGAGGCTTCATGCATCTTTTTGATCCCATGACAGGCAAGGATCTTGACAAGGTCTCCTTAGGCGGTAACATAGAGAGCTCACCCTCTGTTTATGATGATATTGCAGTGGTAGGCTCCTACGCCAAGAAGATATTTGGAGTGAGGATTAAGTAATAGTCTTATTATTCTTCTTAATGCAAAGGAGTCAGGGGAAATCATTCCTCTGACTCCTATCTATTTATGGGTCGAAACTTATATGTGTTCAGAACTCACCTTTTTAGCGCCTCTTCGGCCATAAACAGGCCGATATACTTAGCTTTATTCCAGACCAAGGAATCAAACTTGGTGTCATCATGGGGCACATCGGTCTTGTTGGAAGGTGTGAGTTCAATGCAAAAAGCCGGACGCTTGAATTCCAGACGGAACCAGTTTTCATAGCCTGCCCCATATACTGAGGGCTTCTCGGAAACAGGCATACGCTTATATTTGGTAAGGGCGCATAGTCTTTTTGTCATGGCATCTACGCCAGGGATTTCATTGACTGTACCCTTATCAGCCCAATAAATGATGTTCCCTTTGGTATGGAAGGATGCTGCCAGGACAAATTCATGTTCCTGTGAAAGCTTCATCATGGCTTGAACCTCGGGCTCTGTGGCCGAGGCCATTCCCTTGAAGTTCTCTGAGGCAGGCTTTCCTATATTATCGTATTTTTCATCCCACAAAGCCGGATACTGGCGATTTAAGTCCACCCCGTTGATATTGGCCTTCCACTCGCGGTAGGTGGGCTTGACAAGCGTCATGGCCTCAACAGCCTCTCGGGCTGCTACAGCTTTAAGGCCCTCATTGACCAGGGTGACTCCATCCGGATTTACCATGGGTACGATATAGAGCGTGACCTTGTTTAAGAGATCCTTAACATTATACTTTCCGAATTTGCCGGTTCCCTTATAGGCCTTGGCATATTCTTCGGTCATTTTCATGAGATATGAGCTTGTAATATACTCACGTGCATGATGGGTACCGCATAGAATTATCTTCTTTTCACCTTTCCCGAGCTTGACCAAAAGGAGATCCCGTCCCTCTACCGAGCTCCCTATATTATCCAATGCCACAATATCGGAATATTGCTCCGAAAGCTTCTTGCCTTCTGCCATCATCTGATCATAAGTATAACGCTTATAGGGATCGACAATCCCGGTCATTGCTTTGGAACAAGAGACCGTTAGGCCAGTTGAAAGGGTGATTAAAAATAAGAGAGCCAAGCTTAAAGCAACTCCTCTGATGCAAGCCATCCCTTTTCTCAACTTCACTATATGCCGAATAAGTAATGCAATAGAACGCCTCATAGGAAGTATTCCACACCTGCCTCAAATATTTTTTGGTCCTTGTCTCCCGGAACATTCATGAAGGTATGGGAAGTAAAACGCTCATCATGGCCCATTTTCCCAAAAATTCTGCCGTCCTTGCTGGTTATTCCTTCAATGGCCATAACAGAGCCATTGGGATTATACCGTATATCCATAGTGGGATTGCCGTCAAGGTCCACATATTGGGTGGCAATCTGTCCGTTCCTCTCCAGTTCCTCAAGCACAGAGGCGCTTGCAGCGAACCTTCCTTCTCCATGAGAGATTGCGATGGTATGAACCTCCCCGACCCGGGCTTTGGATAGCCATGGGGAGAGGTTGGAGGCAACACGGGTCTGGATCAATGCGGATGCATGTCTTCCCAATGTATTGAAGGTGAGAGTCGGACAAGATTCATCCAGCGGCCTTATCTCACCATAGGGAAGAAGCCCCAGCTTGACAAGCGCCTGGAAACCGTTGCATATACCCAGAATAAGACCATCCCGTTTATTGAGCAAGTCCATTACGGCATCGGACAGATACGGATTTCTGAAAACTGTGGCAATGAATTTGCCCGAGCCCTCGGGCTCGTCACCGGCACTGAAGCCTCCAGGCAGCATGATGATTTGACTTTCGTCAATACGTTTTTTCATCTCCTGAATGGACTCGTCAATTTCCCTGGCTGAAAGATTCTTTAGGACCAGAACCTCAGCTATGGCTCCGGCTCCTTCAAATTTCCGCTTAACATCATATTCACAGTTTGTACCTGGGAAAACGGGTATGAGTACCCGTGGACGGGCAACCTGTGCTTTTCTTCTTACCGGGCTTTGTGAAAGAAAGCTTACGGAATTTACATTTTCTGTATTACCATCAGTTTGAGTGGGGAAGATCTTTTCAAGAGTTCCCTGCCATGCAGAGGATAAGTCGCTCAATGAAATCGCTGTGCCATTGGTTTGGATCACAGGTTCTTCAATTGTCTCTCCTACCAGGGTATAATCAAGACCGGCAAATAATTCCGCCTCATGGGCTTCCTTTTCAATCTCCACGAGAATGGCGCCATAATCAAGGCCAAAGAGACGATCAAAGCTTATATCTAATGTCTTAACTCCTATACCATTTCCGAATGCCATTTTACAGATAGCCTCGGCAAGACCCCCTACCTTTAGAGAAGAAGCGGCTAGGATCTTATTCTGCCGGATACAGCGGGTGAGCGTAGAGAAGGCAGTCTTCAAGCTATCAAAATCAGGAAGCAGCAAATCATCTTTTTTGACAGAAAGCAAAACCAATTTGCTGCCAATTTTTTTAAGCTCGGGTGAAATAAGCTGTGTGACTTCAACAGGCGCTAATGCAAAGGAAACCAACGTGGGAGGTACGTTAATATCCTTAAAGGTACCTGACATGCTGTCCTTCCCCCCGATTGCAGCAACTTTGAGCATATACTGGGTATAGAAGGCACCTAAAAGAGCTTCGAAGGGCTTACCCCATTTTTGAGCGTCCTTTCCAAGCTTTTCAAAATACTCCTGAAGCGTCAGCCGGGCATTTTGGTAGTCTCCCCCCATAGCCACCAACCGGGCAAGGGATTCAACAATGGCATAAACCGCTCCATGGAAAGGGCTCCATTTGGATATATCAGGGTTGAAACCTGCGGTCATCACAGTTCCTGTGGTGGTATCTCCACTTTCAACAGGGAGCTTGGCAGCCATACCTTCCGTGGGTGTTAACTGGTGCTTTCCGCCAAAAGGCATGTGAACCGTTCCACCGCCGATGGTACTGTCGAAACGCTCAATCAACCCCTTTTGGCTGCAGACATTCAAGCTTTCAAGGTTCTTCAGCCATGCCTTTCGGGGCTCGCCTTGAAGGGCTTCCAATTCAGGTGAAAGCTTCAATAAAGTATTCTCCGATAGCTTTGCACCGTTAACCTTTATTGAGATGCTTTGCTTAATTCCATTGGTATTTAAAAAATCACGGCTTAAATCCACAATATTTTTTCCGCGCCAGCTCATGCGCAAACGCCCGGTATCGGTAACAACAGCCACCTTGGTAGCCTCAAGGTTCTCCTGGGATGATTCCTTTATGAACAACTCTACATTTTCAGGAGAAACAACCACAGCCATCCGTTCCTGGGACTCTGAAATAGCAAGCTCCGTGCCGTCAAGGCCTTCATATTTTTTGGGAACAGCATCGAGATTGATATCCAATCCATCAGCCAGTTCCCCGATGGCCACTGCGACACCACCTGCTCCAAAGTCATTGCATCTTTTTATCATTCGGGTAACAGAGGCTTTTCTGAAGAGGCGCTGGATCTTCCGCTCTGTAGGCGCATTACCCTTTTGCACCTCTGCACCGCAACTAGTGAGAGATTCCTCGGTGTGCTCCTTGGAGGAGCCTGTAGCACCGCCGCATCCGTCTCGTCCTGTCCGGCCCCCGAGAAGAATAATAATATCCCCTGCTTCGGGAGTTTTTCTTACTACATTTAACCGGGGTGCCGCTCCTACAACCGCTCCGATCTCCATTCGCTTTGCAACATAATCAGGATGGTATATTTCGGTAACCATACCTGTTGACAGGCCTATTTGATTGCCATAGGAACTATACCCGTGGGCTGCCGTTGTGGTAATGACCCTTTGGGGCAGCTTGCCGGGCAGGGTTTCTGCAAGCGGTGTGCGAGGATCAGCAGACCCTGTTACGCGCATAGCCTGATAAACATAGGAACGGCCCGATAAAGGATCACGGATGGCGCCTCCCAGACAGGTTGCAGCACCGCCGAAGGGCTCAATCTCCGTAGGGTGATTATGGGTTTCGTTTTTGAACATAACGAGCCATTCCTCATATCTCCCCTCCACCATAGCGTTGACAACAATGCTGCAGGCATTGATCTCGTCAGATTCATCCAAATTATCAAGATCCCCCGTAGATTTAAGATATTTCATAGCCAGGGTGGCAATATCCATAAGGGAAATATCCTTATCACGTTCCCCATATACTTTTTTTCTCGTTTCCAGGTAAAAAGAGTAAGCTTCCTTAACCTTTTGCGCCACGGGGTTTGAGTCAAAATTCACTTCATCGATCTGTGTAAGGAAGGTCGTATGCCTGCAATGATCCGACCAATAGGTATCGATCATGCGAAGCTCTGTGATGGTAGGATCACGGTTCTCCAAATCCTTGAAATAGTCCTGGCAGAAAGCCAGATCCTCCAGTGACATGGCAAATCCCATGTCTTCCATAAGTGCCTTCAGCTTTTCCAGCGCCATTTCGGTAAAGCCTTCAATTTTAACCACGTCCTGTGGAACAGGATAAGCTTCACTTAGGGTTAAGGGCTTTTTGGGAGAGGCCTGACGTGTTTCAACAGGATTGATAACGTAATTGAGAATTCTTTGGTAATCTTCTTCTGAAAGGTCGCCTGACAGTACCAGGACTCTTGCAACCCTGACATCGGGTCTTTCCCCTCTGGTAATCAATTGAATGCATTGAGCAGCAGAATCCGCGCGCTGGTCATATTGGCCAGGCAGATATTCAATGGCAATAAGACGTTCGTTTTCATGCATTTGAAGCTCTTCGTCACAGACATCATCAACCGGTGGTTCAGAGAAAACCATGATCTTGGCTTTTTCATAGTCGCTGTCGGTTATCCCCTCGACATCATAGCGCTGAAGAATTCGAACTTTTTTTAGTCCTCCTATAAGGAGATTTTCTTTAATCTCTGAATATAGCTTATCAGCTTCTACATCATAGCCCGGCTTTTTTTCCACAAATACTCTTCTTACGGCCATCGTCAAGCTCCATTCTAAAAATTTGTTGAAAAAAGTAATATACCCCCATTATATAGGATTATGACCTTAAAAAAAAGCTTTAAACTGCCAAGAGATGGGCTTTACATAAATGGGCGGTTGTGACAATTTACAGGGTCTCAGTCGCTTGATACCCTAGATTCAGTAATTGCAGAAAAAAGTCGTTGTACGACTTTCTGGAAAGCAATCATAATGTGTGAAAATTTGGAGTAAACTATAGGGCGTGTATTTTGGTTTACGAGGTTGATCTGATGCCTGAGGGGAATATTAGACACATGTATCCGGGAGGTAATACACCCGGTGGCTTCTTTAGTTATTATAGATACATTATCGACAATACAAAAGCCAGGAAAATCTTTGTTTTAAAAGGCGGCCCCGGCACCGGCAAGAGCACCCTGATGCGAAGAGTCGGCCTGGAGCTTGCCAAACAAGGCTTTAATGTAGAGTTTATGCATTGCTCCAGTGATAACAACAGCCTGGACGGCTTGGTCATCCCTGAGCTTATGGTCGCCATGCTTGACGGAACCTCTCCTCACGTAGTTGATCCCGTATACCCGGGAGCAGTCGATGAGATCATCAATCTGGGGCAGTTTTGGCGAGAAGAGGGATTCTCTGAATCAAGAGAGGATATCATGATCCTCAATAAGAAAATCAAGGTTTGCTTTGCAAGAGCTTACCGCTATTTACGTGCAGCCGCCTCCCTTAAGGAAGACACCGAAACTATTTTTGAAGAAGCTCTGGACAGAGGCCGCGAAGCTCTTTTCATCCATGATCTAAAAGATATGCTATTTGATAAGGGAGCCCCATCCAAAATACCTGGAAAGCAGCGGTGCCTGTTTGCAAGCGCAATTACACCCCGTGGCTTCTCTGACTTCCTTGACAGCATTTGCTCCACCCAAAAGATCATTAGGCTAAGTGCTCCTGCCGGAGGCACTACCCACCGTATTTTAGATACTCTGAAAAATGAAGCTCTCATTAGAGGTTTCGACTGCGAGACCTATTTTTGCCCCATGGCTCCCCTGAATATTGAGCATATGGTTATTCCCGAGCTCAAGGTCTCTGTACTGACCGCCAATGAATATCACGATATCAGCGATATAAACAATGAAAATTGTACGACCTATTTTATCAATGACTTTTATGATAAGACTGTAATTGAAGATCACGGTAAACAGCTTGGCTTCAATCGGCTCTATACCGAAGCCCTGCTTCAGAGAGCCATTGAATGCATAGCCGATGCGAAGGCTTTTCATGACGATCTCGAAAAGCACTATATTAAAAACATGGATTTTGAAGGTCTAACACAATTCCGGGATAGCCTTATTGAACGTATTTTAGCGTATACAGGTACTCTGTCGCCCAAAAATGAGGGGTGATAGGCTCTAAAGGTTGAGTCGTGTTGGTACAAAATGGCGCACCTTAGGGATGATCGAGGTTTTGATTGCACCTTAGGCTGTCGACATGACGATTTCCAGCTTAAAAAGTCCTTCATCACATTTTACAACCATATTGCCGGCATATTTCTTTACAGTTCTTTCTATGCTGTGCATACCCAAGCCATGTAATTCCGGAGAAGGCTTCGATGAACGAAAGAACTTACCCTCCTTTAGAGGAACCTGATCAATTGTATTGACAACAACTATGATGAGATAGGAATCACGATAGGTCATTGATAGGGCTATTTCCCTTCTTATGGCACTGTTCTTTATGCGTTTGCAGGCTTCAATGGCATTATCAAGAGAATTTCCGAGAATTGCACAGATATCTGTAGGCGCAATCTTAAGATTTGAAGGTAGATTAAGCTCTTTTCTAAAATCAATTCCTATTTTTTGGCTTATAGAGTATTTATCATTAAGTAGGGCATCTATAACAGGGTTCCCTGTATCGATCACTTTTTCGGTCTCGGACACATTAATGAGATTTTCTATATATCGGCCCAGGTCCTGACTATTATTATACTTATAAAGATTGTAGATGCAGTTGAGATGGTTCTTAAAATCATGAAGGACTTCCGAAAGCATTGCTCGGTTCTCAGCTAATTTATTATAGTGATTGAGCTGCAATTCCAATTGCTTTTCAATCATTTTATATCTATGCTCCTTGTCCATTTGACGCATCAGGCCTTCAAAGATGGCAAAAACAATGGCATTAACATACATTAATCCTAAAAAAGCTGCCAGGAAGATGGATAAGTCCATTATCTCATAGGATAGAATAAGATTCAGTATCAAAAGCGTGACAACCACACAAATAATAGGAACGACCAGGAGAAAAGCAAAATAGACACGTCCCACTTCTCTGACATTAGATCTTCTGAAATTGCAGATAAGCTTAATGATGGCAAAGGAAAGAATATTTTTTAATAAAACGCAGATAAATCTGAGGAGGGGTTCAGCTTGAATTCTGGCGGCGTCTATATTCAGGCTTATAACAATTATGCACATGGCTATAAGCTCCACCACAGCAAGCATGGCTAGTAATAGTATACTCGAGAAGAAGTGGTTTGTGAGCTTTCCCGTGTATAAAGTAAATGAAAGGATCATAGTGACAGTGAAAAAATTGATCAGAAGAGCGCCGGGAATATCAAACAAGAAGGTACTTCCAAAAAATAAAATGACATATGCTCCGACGAATATAATTGTTTTTTTTACTACCGACATTTCTTTAACGGTAAGAAATCCATTTAAAAATGTTAGAATGAGTATGATTTCAAACAGGGATGTTCCCGCCTCAACCGATAACCAACCAAAGCTATGTATCATACCGAGCACCTCGCAAGATAACTAGTAAAGCTATCAAATACAGCTTTATAGCGGTGTTCGCTCAAGGGGAGCACCACACTGTTTTTCAAGACAACATTGTTTTTGTTGATTCTTTGTATGTATGCCATATTCACAAGGTACCCCTTGTGAATCCTTACGAAATCGTACTTTATAAGCTTTTCTTCTTCTGATGAAATATTGGCATAATAAGTATATTGCTCCATAGTTGTTTGAATAATGATTCTTCTCAGTACACTTTCCAAATAGCAAATTTTGCTGATTTCCAAGCTTAGCAGCCCATGCTCTCTGGTAAAGAAGGAAAATTCCCTTGTCCTTATATGCTTAAGTTCGGTTAGTGCTTTAAAGAATACATACCTGAACTTCTCCTCGGAAACAGGCTTTATCAGGAACCAAAAGGGCCGGTATTCAAAGCTGTTGAAAATATAATCTGATAATGAGGTAATAAAGACAATCATGGTCCTGCTGTCAAGTTCTCTTATCATTTTTGCCGTATCAAAACCATTGAGCCCGTCCATTCTGATATCAAGGAAAATAATATCATAGGTCTGTCCTTGATTATAGGCCTCTAACAGCAGTTCTCCCGAGGAGTATGCATCAATGGTAACTTCATTATTGTACTCTTCACAAGTTGCCATACAGTTTTTAATATAACCTGAAAAAAGATCTAAAAAGACCTTTTCATCGTCGCAAACTGCAATCTGCATATTCTCCCCCGAAAGTAATTGAATCAAATTCAGCTCATTTTTTCTATTTTTGTGCCCGTTAAAAAAACTCTTGGCTAAATCATCATACCAGAATTTTCTATGTTTTTTCAATTGCTTTCCTCACTTTCTTTTTTGGGGGGATTATTGTATTACTTATCTGCTTCTATGTATTGAGAAAAAAAGAAAGCAAATTTACGCTTCGGTAACCCTGTTGGTAGGCATTCTCTATATGAAAAAGTATCCCAGCCTGATACAGTTACCAAGCTGGGATATTCAGGGTATAAGGAATGCGAGCCAAGTTACTGTCCGCTGCTCAATTGTAAAAAATGTGTCCATTAAGCATACGCAATAGGATCATTTTTTGAGCATTCTTACTTTCTCAGGCATCTGAGGCTGATTCACGAATATGACACAGCTTGTGAAGTTACTTAAGAAGGCTGTTGAGAATGCTATTGCTGCCAGAAGCTTACCCAGAAACATTGCAAAACCTCTAATCACATGATTCACCTCTTTCTTTCTATAATTTTGGCTAAAGCCAATATGAACACAACACTAATCATGGCCATTGAGATAATCAAGGCTATTTTCGAGAAATTTTGATAGATGGCTGAAATGAAAACAATAAGTGCGGCTTCTAAAAGCACAATAATTCGGGCAAGCTTACGAAAGGTCTTATACTCGTTTCCTACAAACGGTCTGTTTTGATGCTCAATAGGTGCATACAGAAATATCGCCGTAAGAGAAATACCGCCAATGACTATGGATAACAAGCCATTGTACTGTGCAGGTATGAGATGAGGAATAAACATAGCCGATCCGTAAAGCCCAACAAACATTAGTATGCAGCCCACATGAGTTTTGGCATGATATCCACCACAATAAACTCTAAGCAGAGCAAAACATATCAGATAAATCAAGGTTTCAAGAAGTGTCCCTGCCAGTATACCTATAGTCAAAACGAGGATGGTATTGATGATTGTAGAAAACATAGCCTCAAAGCCATAAGTATAGATTTCTTTATCTTGCTCCTTGACAATCTCCTTCTTAAGGAGGAGCTCTGTCAAATCACTGGCAACCTGCTGAAGCATGATCTTGCCCCCCTTTTCTTCCGCTTCAGTATAGCAAAAAACAACAAGAAAAAACGCGAAATGTAATAACTGCGGCTTGAAATGTAATAACTGCGGTAAACCCACTATATAATTGGTATATTTGGTAATATTAAACCTATATTAGGCGGCTTTTGTCATAAAAAATCCAGAGGTACGTAGGGGAAAGAACACACCTCAAGTTTCACCCATACTATTGAAAAAGCACCGTGCAGGCACGGTGCTTTTTCAATAATAGTGGATTACTGCGTGATAAGGCCATTAAAGTCTCAAAATTAAGAATGCTTCATATGGGGGGACCTATAGCCTTCCTTCATTTTGTCTTTATGCTCCATTATCCAACGCATTGCTCATTTTATAATTGGTACAGGGATTATAAAATGAGCAGCTCTAGGGTGGCTGGAGGAGTTTTAAATCTGTTTTTACTATATCAAAAAATTGAGGCTTATGACGCGAAATGTAATAACTGCGGTTTTTAATGTAATAACTGCGGTAAACATGCAAAAAAAGCTGTCAGAAATTGTATGACAGCTTTTTTTATGGAAAATTATTGGTATTTGTTATACATATTATTTATTGTAATTAAAGATTCTATTGAGTATCCTCACCCAATGTTACTTCAACAGTTCTGTAGACGCCCTCGTCGGCAGGCCCATTGTTAGGTATCCTATAAAGAGTTATTTCCACCTTATCTCCTGCTTTGAATTTATTCTTTTCAGTTTCGAGAGCTTCAAAGCTTTTAATATCAACACCATTAAACTTGGTAATGATGTCACCGGCTTGTATGCCTGCTTTAAACGCACCGCTCAAAGGTGTAACTTCAGCTACCAGAATACCTTCGGGAACTTTGTTTTTATCAGCTATTTCTTTATTAAAACTTGTATTAACGCTAATCCCAAGCTGTGGTCTGCCTTTAACATACCCGCTTTCAATCAGGCTCTCAGCAATTTCTTTAGCATGGTTGGAGGGAATGGCGAATCCCAGTCCTTCATAGCCCTCTCCACCGATTTTTGAAGTGTTGATGCCTATAACCTCACCTTTTGAATTCAGAAGGGCACCGCCGCTATTCCCCGGGTTGATAGCCGCATCGGTTTGAATAAGCCGCATGCTTTTACCGTTATCGAACTCTATTTTTCGATTTAGTCCGCTTATAATACCCGAGGTTACCGATCCCATAAATTCAAGCCCTGCAGGGTTTCCGATAGCGATGGCCTTCTCTCCGACTTTAACCTGGTCGGAATCGGCAAAGTCTGCAGCAGGAAGCTCTGAAGCATTTATTTTTAGAATGGCAATATCGGTTTTTGAATCACGACCGACAACAGTGGCCTCATAAGGCTTATCCACCTGGTTTGGCAGAATAACTTCAATTTTGGAGCCGGGAGATACTTTATTACCGTTTGTTCCCAGCATGGCATTCTCAATAACATGATTATTGGTTATAATATAGCCGTCATTTCGATAAATAATCCCGGACCCCTGCCCCTGGCTTTTGGTTGTACCAAAGAACATATCACTGTATTCAAAGGTCACATTGATGCCAACAATTGAGATACCGACCTTTTCAGCCACAGCCTGTTCAGCTGAGGCAGCGGTAGTTTTATCCACAATCTCAATCTGCTTAATACCCCCATTTTCATTGACCAGATTGTTCTTATAGCCCTTACCTCCGTTATAGTTTTGAGGCATTCCAAAGGTAAAATAGGCCCCCACAATACCACCTGTCAGAAGAGAGCTCAAAAGTGCAACAATGAGCATTGGGACAAGAAGCCCCTTTAGCCTTCCCTTTGCGGGCTTTTTATAGCTTTCGTTGTAAAACTGGGAAGTTTTAAGATCTTCCGAATCATTGGGTCTATTGTAAGAACCTGAATGAAACTCGGGCTTGCTCTCGTTATAAGAACTTGACCCGCCAACGAAATCGGAGATTTCCGGCGGGGCCTCAGAACCTTGAGACTCGGTGCTTTTATCGTTTGTCTTTTCATCCGATGAATAGTCATGGTTCTCGGGGTTAAAACTAGGAGTGAACCCCCAGCTATTGTCTTCTTTATCGTTATTTTGGTTGTTTTCCTTATTAAACTCATCCATATTACAGTCTCCTTCCTTCATGATCCTTGATGAGTCTTATTATAGCTTCGATTTTTGACGAAGGTATGAATAAAATGTTAACTTTAGTATGACTCAACCTTAGGTGCGCTACGCAGGGTAAAAATGAATCGCGCGCCACAACCTTCCTCACTTTCCGCTTTTATGGTTTCATTGTGGGAAACGATGATATTCCGCGCGATGGCAAGGCCCAGGCCAAGACCTGTCCGATCAATACTTCTGGATTTATCTGCCTTGTAAAATCTTTCAAAAATGTAGGGCAGCTCAGCCTTGGATATACCTTTTCCAGTATCTTCTACCGATATATATGCTTTTTCCTTTTCTACATATGTCCTGACGCGTATCTCGCCACCTTGAGAGGTAAACTTGACTGCATTATGGAACAAATTGATAATGACCCTCTGTATAGCTTCCCGATCTGCATGAACAAACATTCTCTCAGTCTCAAAATCAGCTTTGAATTCCAGGTTTTTTTCCACCAGCATCTGCTGAAGGCCAATGACGCAGCGACGAATCAATTCATTCATGTCAAAATCAGATTGGTTAAGAGTGACCTCTCCCCCCTGCATTTTGGCGAGATCCAAGAGATCATTGACAAGATTCTGCATACGCCGAACCTCGTCTCGTACTATCAATAAATATCCCTCTTGACGCTCGGGAGGAATGACACCATCCAATATTCCTTCAATGAAGCCTTTGATTGTTGTAATGGGTGTGCGAAGCTCATGGCTTACATTCCCGATAAAGTCCCGGCGCATCTGCTCCAGGTTCTCCAGGGCCACCACCATGCTGTTAAAGCTTTCAGAAAGATCGGCTATCTCATCCTTTCCCCGTACGGCAATCCTCTGTGTAAATTCACCAGATGCCACACGTCGAGCAGCCAGTTTCATCTGATTAAGCGGTTTTACCGTATAGCGGGTGAGAAGCGTAACAAAGAACAGGGCAATGATGGCACCCACTGCTCCTGACACAAGGAAAATAAACAATATGGAGGTTTTGGTTCTATTGATGGCTGGAATTTGAGAATGGATAAGAATAGAGCCCTCAACCGTAATATCATAAGGAGAAATATGATCTAATTCAAAGGGCTGGCTTACTGTAAGCCAGTCAACCCCCGTGCCTGCAAAAAGGCCGTAGAAATCTCCCGTCTTGTTCTTGCCTTTAAGCCTATTCCCATATTGCCGTTCATCAGGAAGACGCGGCCATCCTTCCTCCGAGGTCGTCAGCTTGTCATTTAGGAAATGAGGAATACTTGAATAGAGAAGAATGGTTCCGTCATTCCGAACAATCCAAATAAGGCTATCGGTGTTGGAGGCCAGGGTTTGAAGAAAGCTTTTAAAAAGTATGTCATTCCCAAACTGACTATTGTTCAGATAGGCCTCCAGAGCCGTTATAACTTTTTCAGAAGTCGTCTTTAGCTGCTGAGCCTTTTGATCCGAGACCATTTCGCGAATACCGGCATTCATGAGAACGCCTGTTACGGTAAAGCTGATGATGAGAACTAATAATATAATTGTAAGAATCTTTCCGAACATTGTTCTGATCATCATCTCACCTCAAACTTGTAACCGACACCCCACACTGTTTTTATCTGCCATTTATACTCTCCCTCGAATTTTTCCCGGAGCCTTTTGACATGCACATCCACTGTTCTTGTATCTCCGTAGAAGTCAAACCCCCAAACATTCTCCAAAAGCTGCTCCCGGGTAAAGACCTTATTGGGATTGGAGGCAAGGAAGAACAGAAGCTCCAGTTCTTTTGGAGGAAGCTCAAGATCATTGCCGTTAAGCTTGACTGTGTAATCAGATTTATTTATAACAAGTCCAGGAAAAACAAGCTGCTGGGGATGCTCATCATGGCGGTCATAGCGCCTTAGAACAGCGCGAATTCTTGCGATCAGCTCTTTGGGCTCAAAAGGCTTTACCATGTAATCATCAGCCCCCAGCTCCAGCCCCAAAACCTTGTTAAAGGTTTCATCCTTGGCTGAAAGCATAATAATGGGGATGCTGCTGAGCTTTCGAATCTCCCGGCACACCTGCCAGCCATCCATGCCTGGGAGCATGATATCAAGAATAACAATATCCGGAGCCTGTTCCTTAAATACCTCGACAGCTTTCTTGCCATCATGGGAAAGAGAAACCTTGAAATTATCTTTCTCAAGGTAAATTCTTATGAGCTCACAGATATTAATATCATCATCCACGATCAGGACATGTGCGTTAGTATTCATGCCTTTCACCCAATCTTCCTCAGTTCTTATTACGGGTCGAGTCTTGTTGTGCGTTTCACGCACTCTATTGTATCCGATAATTATTTCCGGATTTATCAAAGTATTGACATCATTATTACTTAACTTATCTAAAAATTCAAGTCAGTAACTATGAAGGAGAAGTGAATTTTCTGTGAATATCAGCATACTGCGCCCTGTTCAGCTTCTGACGAGGAGTAATTGTAAAGCTCGCGCACCTTGTTGCGCTTGGGCAGGGCAAAAACGATGACGCTGATAAGATAGGCGGCCTGGAAGCTCAACTGTATCAACCAGTAGGGAAGTACCTCGCCAAGCGCTCCCGCTAAAATTTGGCCAAGCATGGACATGGCGGAAACGAGAACGAAAAACAGCGCATTTACCTTGGCACGCAGGTTATAGGGAACATGACTCTGTACGGCGCTTATACGGATATTGGCGCTGTTCATACCTAAAATACCCAGCAGGAAGCGGACGGCGCACATCACAGTAAAGGGCATAAGGAAGAAAACACCATCTAAGGACGAAAAGATAAAATAGACTGCAATAGCAATGGAAAACCGCTTGTTTTCAGGTATCTTTACAAAATAGTGCAAAAGCCCTCCCACCAGATACCCCGCACTTGCGATAGAGGTCATAAGAGCAAAATGGTCGTTTGTCAGGGTGGTACTTTGGTTAAAAAACGGGTACATCAGCACTCTGGGTGATGCGTCCGAAAAGTTGACAATGGCAAACAGCAGGAAAACCGAGCGGATACCGGGATCCGAAAGGAAATAACGGAAGCCCTCGCGAAGGTCTGCTCCGTATTCCTTGAGGCTTGTCTTTTGAGCCTCTATAAACTCAAATTTTACGTTGATACGGCTTTCAAGAGCGGCATCAATCAGACTTGCGACACCGTACGCAGCAAGGATAAGAGGCAGACCGTACCTGTCAAAAAGCTTTATGGCGACAGGTGTTACCGCAACACTGCACAGCGGATAAATCACGCTTAAAATGGCGTTGCCGCGCACATAGTTTTCACGCGCCATAATCTGCGGAATGACACTGGAAGAGGCAAGCTGTGAAACAACACCAAAGCTGCTTATCAAAAAAGAAAACAGCATATAAACGGTGTAGTTGAATCCGTAAAAATAGGTGTAGCCTGCCGCTATAAAAAACAGGATCGCAAGAATAACTTCGTTTCGCACAAGCACTTTCAGAGGATCGCGCCTGTCAACAACGGGGCCGATGATGAGTGGAAGTACGAACTGCGGAACCATAGACAGCGCACCAAAAAGCGCAGACAGCACGGTGGATTTTGTTTCTGAAAACACCACCACGCTCAGAGCAACACTTAAGCCAATGCCGCCTGCGGCGGAAATAATCATACCGATATATGCTAAAATGAAGTTTCTGTTCCAAAGCTTGTTTTTCACGGCGGTCTGACTCCCTGCCAAAAAGATTGACTCTTTTAATGTAACATATGGAAAAAGCCATGGCAAATGTATTAAATATTACATCCACACATGGCTCTAAAATCCAATGATGTCTGATTATTTTAGTTAATGCAATGTTACAATTTCAGCAATGCGCTTATAACGAAGTTGGCAACAAATAATGCGGTTACGATATACATAATGGGATGGACGTCCTTGAACTTACCTTTAGCAACCTTCATGATGATGTAGAAGATAAAGCCTACTGCGATACCGTTAGCTATGCTGTAGGAGAAAGGCATAACCACTGCGGTAAAGAAAGCACCCAGCGCTTCATCAAAATCTTCCCAATTAATTTTTGCAAAGGAACTCATCATGAGAACACCTACAACGATGAGGGCCGGAGCGGTGGCAGCTGCGGGGATGATTCCGGCAACAGGCGCGAAAACAAGGCAGATGAGGAAGAGTACTGCAGTAAAGACACTGGTCAAACCGGTTTTACCACCTGCACCGATACCAGCTGCACTTTCAACATAGGTAGTGGTATTGGAGGTTCCTAGAAGAGCACCGATGGAGGTAGCCGTAGCATCAGCGAAGAGCGCTTTGTCCATCTTGGACTTAAAGCCTTTGCCCTGGAACAGCTCCGCTTCATCCTTGTCATCAAAGATACCGCTTTTTCTACCGGTACCAATGAAGGTTCCGATGGTATCAAAGGTATCGGACAGGCTGAAGGCAAAGATAGTTGTTATAACAATCAAAATCTTGCCGGGATCAGCGAAAAGACCGGAAAAATCAAGAGCGAAAAAGGTCTGGGAAATATCAGAGATCTTATAAGGGGTGGACATGTCAAGACTTGTAACATTCATAGGAATACCGATTAAGGTAGTGGCGACAATACCGATCAAGATAGCACCCTTAACCTTGATGATCATCAGTATGACGGTGATTGCCAGACCAATGAGAGCCAGCTGAGCACCGGCGTCGGTGAAGTTAACAAGTGCAGGAACAACATTAGCGCCATTGGCGACAACAGTAGCAGGTGTTCCTTCGGGAGGTAGCACAAATAAAGGAGCCCAGGGTTTTGCTTCAGAAGTAAACTTAAGGAAGCCGGCACTTTTAAAGCCGATATAGGCAATAAAAAGTCCAATACCACCGCCTATGGCGTATTGGAGAGATAGAGGAATAGCTTTGATAATCATTTTTCTGATCTGGGTTGCTGTGATGATAATGTTAATGACACCGCAGATGAATACCATTGCCAAAGCCTGTTGCCATGTAAACTTGAGACCGAAGCATACTGTGAAGGTAAAGAAAGCGTTCATGCCCATACCGGGAGCCTGAGCATAGGGGACATTTGCGAAAAGGCCCATAATCAATGTAGCAATTGCTGCCGCTAAAATTGTGGCAACATAGATGCCGCCCTCTGGCATACCGGTCAGACCGAGCATGGTTGGATTAACAAAGATGATGTAGGCCATGGTGAAGAAGGTCGTAATACCAGCTACTGCTTCGGTTCTTACATTGGTACCCTTCTCCTTGAGTTGGAACTGCTTTTCAAGAAATCCCATTTGTTTTCCCTCCGTCATATTTTTATAATTCCCATCTATGACCCAAAAAATCAAATAAAGCACCGACCTTAAACCAATGCATCGTTTAAAGGGTACGTTTTTTGGTGTTTAGGCATAGAATTAGGAAAAGATAACAAGAAGATGTCGAAAAAATAACAAACTTATTTTATCATACAGGCATCGAGATTCAAGTGTTATTGATCATAAATTGCAAATAAATTTCATCTCGTTTTTTATGAAGGATGTTGCATGCCAAAGAATCATATCAAGACCCTTTATGAATCCTCCTTATAAACAAAACCTTATTTATTATTTCCTATCATTCATGATATGATAAGGTTAAATTACCAATAAAAGGTTTAGGAGGGTGCAGAGATTTCTATGACTAAGCGTTTGGGATTTCAAGTCGTTTTAATGGTGCTTGGGCTTATGCTGGTTATAACAGCATGTCAAAGAACAGCTCTTCCGTCTCTTTCAAAAGAATTCGATAAAACGGAAGACCTTCTTTCCGATAATAAAATGTTTCACATTAAGCAGGTTATAGAATTCTATGATGCACAAAATAACCCAATCCCCCGATATTTTGAGCTTTTTGTGGCAAAGGACCAAAGAATCTGCCATGAACTTGACTCGGATGACAATACCATACAGATCATGATTGACATCAAGGATACGTACCTGAGCTATAACCCTGGGACTTTGGAAGCCGAGAAACATGAGTCCAGCCCCATTCTTTCTCTGGATTTTGCCAAGATGTTGAATATGACAGAGTATAAAGTCACTGCCGGTGAATCCTACGAGTACTGCGGACGAACATGCCGCGTCTATGGAATAAGCAATGGCGATGATACTGAGGATCTCCGGCTCTATATAGATGAAGAGACCGGCTCCATCCTTTTTTGTGATGCACCTCTCTTCTGCATCAAGACCTTTTCTTTTGAGATTATCGATTATAAAGCCGGCTTTTTTGAATTACCTGACGGACTTAAATATAAATAAAGCGAGGTTCGTGTAATGAAAACGAAGCGTATTTTAAGCCTTATTACCTGTATTATGCTTTCCTTCGTCCTCTGCCTTCCCAGCTCATTGGCTGAGGATACAGGCACCTCCCCTCCCATTGCAAAGGGTAAGATGAAAACCGCATCCAAGGTATACTGGGGGAAAAATGAAATTTTCCCTACCATAGGGACCTTGTACATGAATGAAGAAATAGATATTTATGAGTATGACAAGGACTGGGTTTTAACCTTATATGATACTTATATTACCTATAACAATTCCACAGTTTCCCACTCCTTTTATGGTTATGTGAAACGTGAGGATGTATTGTGCGAGCCGCCCCTTAAAGGAGAAAAATCAAAGAAAGCCGAAACGGGACCGGGCAAGCGAAAAGGGAAGAAGCCTAAAAAACCATCCCCTGGCGGCTCTGCAACACCCGAACCGACAGGGGATGCAACAACGAAGCCCGATGAACCTGAAAGTTCTGAGACTGCAACCGAGGATTTGATGGAGTATGATTGGATTATCCGTACTCCGGGTGTCTGCCAGTTAACCGTTGACCTGGGAGAAGGCATGAGGTATGTGTGCCGTTTTGGCCTGTACGCCATGAAATTCGGAGGCTATTCGGCCAGCTCACTCCCGGTCTACAATGACGGGGTCAGTAATCCCTATGTGGGATACGTGTCCTTAAGCATGAAACAAAAGATGCAGGATATGCTGGACGGAAGTAATCTGGACTTCTTAAAGGGCTTTGGCGGTACAAGTATTGATGCCGTCAACCATAACGCGCGGTTTAAAATAGATTCCCAGGCCGATAACGGAACCAATACCATCATATCCATCATGACAAATACAACCTCTGTTCTAGATCCTAAAATCATTGACGATAACATGAATATTGAAGCAGGAGGAGAAATGTTCAGAGATGAACGGGTCGCCCCCCTGGATTTGAAACTGGTGGGAAGCGGCGGAGAATATAAGCTCCTCGTGCTCAATATGCGTCCCGGCGGCGGGGATCTTTCCTTCCCTTCCATGCTGGAGAAATTCCCGTTGGACGATATCACCAAGGCCGAGCGTGAACGCAAGCAAAAAGAGCTTCAGGAAGAGCAGCGCAGGAAGGCCAAGGAAGAGCAAGAAAAGGCTCTCAAGGAATGGGAAGAAAAAATGAAGGAAGGCATGGAAAAAGAATTAGATGAAGAGAGCAAAAAGGGCGAAGAAACTGAGATCGAGATTGTGCCCTTAGAACCCATTACCACTCCTGAAATAGTACCCTTGGAACCCATTAATACCCCTGAAATTGTACCTTTGGAGCCCATTAATACCCCTGAAATTGTGCCTCTTACTCCCCTGACCACAGGTGGAACCCCGGAAGAACCAGATTTTTTCCCGGGGTAAAGCAGTAAGTAATATTAAAATCCGGAGGCGATGAGCAATGAAACGTATTGCAATCATTCTCTTAATCATAAGCGTTCTCCTTGCAGGCTGCGGGCCTGGAGAAAAGACACTAAAAAATCTGCCCAAAGAGGAGCAGGCATTTTCCAATGATTTTAAAACAGTAGCCGAATACCCTATTGGTGATAATATGGCTTATCTCCTTTATGTAAATTCCTTCAATGAAGAGGAGGTTATGACGCCTACCCCATCAACTCCTTTTCCCGAAATGGATTTGGACGACGCCATAGGCTTCCTGAGCGGTGGAAAAACCAATTGGCCCAAGGAATGCCTTTCCCCAGACATACCCCCATATACTAAGGGGAAGATTGTGGTTTGGAATAATTCAGAGGGTGAATTTAATGTCTTTATTCGGATTAAAGACACCAATCAGCAAGACCTGGATGAATATATCAAAGAGCTTGAGAAAAATGGCTTTTATGAAAATAATGGTCGATACTGCAAGGATACCTTTAGTATCGAATTAGATCTTTATGGTAATACCCTTGACATTGATTCCTATAAAGAAGATGTTACAGACTGGCCCGATGATCTTCTGGGCTTTGTTCCTCCCATCACAGATGGATACCTGACTTCAGTTAATCCACCCAGTGAAGACACGGGTAACTATGGAGATTTATACTTCATTGAACTGACAGAAGAGGCTATTGATGCATGGGAGGCAGAACTTAAAAGCAAGGGCTTTGAGGTAGAGTCAAGATCCTACACATTGCATGACTTTAAGCACAAGGGCAAGCTATATAAGTCCTTCAGTGCATTCTTTGAAAATAATGGAGGTAATGAGTGGATGCTCTACTTCACTTTTGAAGAATGACAGACATTGCAGCAAAAAGCGAGTGCCGTAAAGAAATCAGCACTCGCTTTTTATAAGAAAGGAATTACTTCACCTTATCAATGGCTTTTTGGGCAAAATCGGTGTTGACAAGCTTGCCGTAAGGCGCTTTGGTGTCAAGAACTCCGGCTTCCTCCATGACCTTCTGAAGAAGCTCCAATGAAGCTTCATTCATAACAGGGTCCTTGTTCCAGGCGTCAATGTCCTGATAGCGCTTTGCAACATTTTCCAAAACAGCTATGTCGGTATCGGGGAAGGAATCCTTGATAGCCTCTGCAATCTCTTTCGGCGTATGGCTATCCACCCATTTTTGTCCCTTGTAGATGGCATTGGTGAAGCGTTGTATGAGATCCTTGTTCTTTTCGATGTAGCTCTTTTTAGCAAAATAGGCCGTATAAGGTATTTCTCCGCTGTCCTGACCTATGGAAGCTAACACATAGCCCTTGCCCTCTTTCTCAAGCATTGTGGCAGTGGGTTCAAAAAGCGTGACATAATCGCCGGTACCACCGGTAAACGCCCCTGCCATCACAGCAAATTGTACGCTGGTATCTACCGTCAAATCCACATTGGGCTCCAGCTTATGCTTTCTCAGGACATACTCCAGCGTCATTTCAGGTACTCCGCCCTTCCTGCCGCCGATAATGTACTTGCCTTTTAATTTTCCCCAATTGAAATCGGGTTCCGGTTTTCTGCCTACAAGGAAGGAGCCGTCCCTTTTTGTGAGTTGGGCAAAGACTACGGCATAATCCTCTTTACCTTCGTTATAGACATACACACTGGCTTCCGGACCGGCAAAACCAATGTTCACCTGTCCTGACAAGACTGCCGTCATAACCTTGTCAGCACCCTGACCATTGCTCAATTCAAGTATAATTCCCTCTTCTTCAAAAAATCCTTTGTTGATTGCCACATACTGAGGTGCGTAGAAAACTGAGTGTGTTACTTCACTAAGTGTAACTTTGATCTTATTCTGAGTACCGCAGGAGCCTAAAATTAAAGCCATTACCAGAAGTAACACCATGAGAAGAAGCCCCATTCTTTTCATAAATCATCACCCTCCTATATCCTATTTATTAGAATCTTCTTAATGTTTTTGAGTGGCTTGGTTCCCCACAAGTCTCTTTTCTATCCAAACCACACCTTGATACATAACAGCGGCTGCAATAGCCAAAATAATCACACTTGTCATGACTAAATCCAATTGGAAAACCTGACCACCATAAACGATGAGATAGCCCAAACCGGCTTTGGATACCAGGAACTCGCCCACAATGACGCCTACCCAGGACAAACCAACATTAATTTTCAAGGCATTGATCATAGCAGGAATGTTTGAGGGCAGCACCACTTTCGTGAAAACCTGCAGACGATTGGCACCGAAGGTCTGCACCAGCTTAATCTTGTCTTCATCGGTCTGGATAAAGCCGTTTAAGACCTCCAGTATGGTTACTATAAGTGAAATGGCCAAAGCCATAACGATAATGGCAGACGGCCCGGCTCCAATCCATATGATAAAGATAGGGCCGAGGGCGATCTTGGGCAAACTGTTCAGAACAACCAAATAAGGCTCCAGAACATGAGCAGTGAAGTCGGACCACCACAATAGAATAGCAAATAGTGTTCCGATAAGGGTTCCGATAACAAAACCTGCTATGGTTTCTAGGCAGGTCACACCGATGTGTACAAAAAGCTCTCCCTCCTGATAAAGGTTACTAAGAGTCTTTAGCATACGAGAGGGCTGGCTGGTTATAAAAGCATCGATAAGCTTAAGGCGTGCCGCAATCTCCCAGGCTGCAAAGAAAACGACTAGTATTAAGAGACGAACCAGCCAGGTGGCAATTTTTTTTATCTGAACTTTTTTAAGATACGCTCTTCTTTCGGGTGACAAGTTTGCATCTGTCTTAGACATGCACATCAAGCTCCTTCCAAATGTCGTTGAAATAATTGCGGAAATTAGGAGCTTCCCGGCATTTAAGCGGTGTACGCATGGGACAATCAAAATCTATGGAATGAATGCTGTTGACAACTGCAGGTCTCTTTGACAAAACAATAACCCGATCCGACATGCTGATGCTTTCGGCGATATCATGGGTAACCATGATAGCCGTTTTGTTTTCACTTTTGATGATACTGTAAATATCCTCGGTTACGGCAAGCCGTGTCTGATAATCCAAGGCTGAAAAAGCCTCATCCAGAAGAAGAATTTCCGGTTTCACGGCCAGGGTTCTAATCAATGCAGCACGCTGGCGCATTCCTCCCGATAGCTGACTGGGATATTTATCTTTAAAGTCATAAAGACCGTAGGTTTTAAGAAGCTCCAGGGTATAAGACTTGTTTTCAGGTGTAAGTATTTTTCTGACTTCCAGTCCTAAAATGACATTTTGGTAGATAGTACGCCAATCAAAAAGATAATCCTTTTGAAGCATATATCCCACTTTATCGGTTGTTTTTGCTACGATTTCTCCGTCTATGGTAACGCGTCCCTGGGTAGCTTTCAGCAAACCCGAAATAATTGAAAGAAGAGTAGATTTGCCGCAGCCGCTGGGACCCACAAGGCTTACATATTCTCCTTTGTCTACCGTGAATGATATCTCCTCAATGGCGTTAATTTCACCATTCAAGGACTGATACTTCATACCAACCTTTTGCACGTCAACAATTTCTTTTGACATAGTAACCCTCCTCTTTTGAACAACCCCTTCTAAGGCGGTTTTTACGCATTCTGTATTAACATCATATTGCGTATGGGAGAGGAAGGTGAAAGGACAAAAGCCCCTATAGAATTTTACTGATATAAATGGCCGCAAGCATTCCCGCGTAGGACGATATGAGAGAGGCTACAAGCGCATGACGTGTATTCTTTACACTTGTAGCCCCGAAATAAAGTGCCAATGTATACAAAACTGTTTCACTGGAACCCATAATGGTCGATAGGGCTCTGCCAAGATACTTATCCGGACCGTAGGCTTTGATCTGCTCGGTAAATAGCCCCAGAGATGCGCTTCCTGAGAAGGGTCTGATCAAAAGTATAGGTATGGTCTCGGGTGGAATCCCCACAAGCTGGGCAGGACCTTTAATCAGATTTGTCAAGATGCTGATAAGCCCCGACGCATTTAATATAGAAACAGCTGCAAGAATACCCACCATAACGGGTAGTATCTCAAAGGCTGTTTTAGCTCCCTCTTTGGCACCCTCGACAAACGTGTCGAAAACCGGAACCCCTTTAAAATAGGCCACTAAAACAATGATCAGAATAATGCCTGGAATAGAGAAGTTTGCAATAAAATCAAACATAACAGACCCTTTCACCAAATGTTTACAGGCGTATGCAATGACATGGAGGGTTCCCTTGTTCTCTTTTCAAGCAGCTTGGCAGCCAAAATGCCGGAGAAAGTCGAAACCAATGAAGCTATCCACACACAGGGAATAATAGAAGCAACATCCGTGGACCCGGCCTGTTGACGAATAATCAAAACAGTGGCAGGAATGATTTGAATACAGGCTGCATTAACCACCGCGAACATGACCATGGCATTGCTGGCAACAGGCGAATGACCGTTAACGGCAGACAGCTCTTTCATGGCTATTATTCCTAAAGGAGTGGCGGCGTTCCCCAAGCCTAAAAGATCAGCACTGATGCTCATGGCAATAGCACCGTTGGCCGCGTGCCCCTTAGGAATGCCGGGAAAAAGGAATTTAAACACTCCCTTAAGAAGCTTTGCCATAAACTCCACAAGACCGGCTTTTTGTGCGACCTTCATAATGCCACACCACAAGCACATGGCGCCCAGCATAGTAATGGATAAACTGACTGCATTACTGCAGCTCAAAAGGACAGCATCGGACACTTCCTTAACCCTTCCGGTCAAGAGTCCGGTCACAACACCGGCAAAAATCATAATGACCCAGATGATATTGAGCATTGTAAATACCTTCTGATTCGCTGTTTCTCTTTTAATAAATATAGAAAAACTTCACATTTATTCATACGAAATATGCTGATAAATCTTATCTTGAATCGACAAATTTGTTAATATATCAAGCAAAAATTAACAAATATAATAAATTAAGTAGTATAATTGTTGACCGGTATTACAATTTTATGGTATCATGTCAATTGGTACATAAAAATTTAGACTGGGGGGGAGTTTCAATGAAATCGACCGGTATTGTCAGAAAAGTTGATGAGCTAGGTAGAGTTGTTTTACCCATCGAGCTCAGGCGAACTCTTGATATCGCAGAGAAGGACGCTCTTGAAATTTATGTGGATGGAGCAACCATCATCCTGAGAAAATATGAGCCTGCTTGTATTTTCTGCGATAATGCGAAAGATATCAAGGTTTACAAAGGCAAGAATATTTGTCCCGATTGCTTAGCATCATTAAAACAGGAATAAGCAAAGCAAACAAAAAGAGGTGCGTTTCGAAAGGAACGCACCTCATGTTTTATCCCTCAATTTGTCTAAAACATAGAAAACACCTTAACGAATTTATCTATTGCTTCATCCATAAGCTCTTTGGTATGGGTTGCCGTGTAGCTTGTACGAATCATACTCTGTCCCTGGGGAACTGCCGGTGAGATGACCGGATTGACATAAACCCCTTCATTCAGAAGTTCCTTGCAAATCATAAAGGTTCTGTTATCATCATAGGTCATAACCGGAATAATGGGTGATTGAGACTCACGTAATGGAATATTATTCTTTTTCATAAGCTCTCTCATGTAATCAGCTATGGCATTGAGGTTAGTTACTCTTTCAGGTTCTACTTTAAGAATATTTAATGCACAAAGGGCTGAAGCAGCATTGGCCGGTGGAATGGACGCGCTGAATATAAAAGGACGGGAGGTGTGCTTCACATAGGAAATGACCTCCGCTTTGGCAGCCATATAACCGCCAAGGCTTGCCAATGACTTTGAAAAAGTGCCCATAATAATGTCTACTTCATCTTCAAGACCAAAATGCTCGGCAGTTCCTCGTCCATTCTTTCCCAGAACCCCTAAACCGTGAGCATCATCGACCATCACGCGAGCACCGTACTTTTTCGCCAATTCGACAATTTTAGGGAGATTACATATCTCTCCACCCATACTAAAAACACCATCTGTGACTATGAGCTTACCTTTTGAATCGGGTACCTCACTTAAAACCTTGTCCAGATCCTCCATATCACCATGCTTATATCTTACCATGGTAGCAAAGCTTAAGCGGCAGCCGTCATAAATGCTGGCATGGTTTTCCTTATCACAGATAATGACATCATTTCTTCCCGCAATGGCTGAAATAATGCCCAGATTGGACTGGAATCCCGTGCTAAAGGTAATGCAGGCGTCCTTGTGTAAGAACTCTGCAAGCTGCTTTTCAAGTTCAATATGTAAATCCAAGGTGCCGTTTAAAAATCTTGAGCCGCTACATCCGGAACCGTATTTTTTAGTGGCCTCCACAGCAGCTTCAATGACCCGTGGGTCTGAGGTCAAGCCAAGATAATTGTTGGAGCCGATCATGATGGTTCTGTGACCTTCCATGGTCACCACTGTGTCCTGCCCGGACTGAAGGGCGTGAAAGTAGGGGTAAAGCCCTGCATCAATGACCTCCTGGACTATTGTATGGTCGCGGCATTTTTGAAATAGATCCATCTTTACATCTCCCTTATCTCAAGGAAATTATTTATTATGACCTGATCTTAACACCAGCATCATAATAACTATTTAATTGTATCATATCTTATTTAAATATCCAGTATTATTTGTAGCTGCCAGCAAAGCCGAGCGTGGAGCTTTTGCCTTTTGACAGTTTTTATATTACAATGAGAGCAGTATTTTAAAGAGAGTTGGGAAATATGAAAAAAGTCGCACTTATTACCGGGGCTTCATCGGGAATAGGAAGCTCAGCGGCTCAATATCTTATGGCAAAAGGCTATCATGTATACGGTACCTCCAGGAAGGCTGAAGGTCGTTTTAATGAAGGGCATTCAGACTTTCATCAAAAGAGCGGGGGCTTTATTGATATGATCCCCATGGACGTTACGTGCGACACCTCTGTGGAGGTCGCTGTTAAGACGGTCTTTGCAAAGGAAGGGCAGATTGATGTTTTAGTTAGCAATGCAGGAACAGGTATTGCCGGTTCCATTGAGGATACCTCCATTATCGAGGCTAAAAACCAATTTGAAACAAACTTTTTTGGTGCACTCAGGGTTATTCAGTCGGTTCTGCCTATTATGCGGGAGCAGCATTCCGGCAAGATTATTGCTTTAAGCTCGGTTGCAGGAGTTATTTCCATCCCTTATCAGGCTCACTACAGTGCCAGTAAATTTGCCATGGAAGCCATGATTGAAGCCTTAAGATATGAAACTGCGGCTTTTGGTATAAAGGCCTGTCTTGTTGAGCCTGGGGATACAAAGACAGGATTTACCCACAGCCGCACTATTTCAAAAGGATCAACTGAAAAAAGTCCTTACCATGCCAGGTTCCAGCGATCCTTAACTCGAATGGAACACGATGAGCAGAACGGAGCATCTCCCGATGCAGTTGCGCGTGTTATTTATGCCATGATCAGAAAAAAGAGTCCCCCCGTTCGTGTCACCGTAGGCTTTCAATATAAAGCTGTTCTTTTTCTCAAAAGGCTTTTGCCGGCAAGAATTTTGGAGAAAATAATCGGAATTCTCTACAACTAAGGAGCAATTGAAATAACTTCTGCGATTTAGCAAAAGTTAAATTTCAATCATCCCTAAAGGAGCAATTGAAATAAACTTCTGCGATTTAGCAGAAGTTAAATTTCAATCATCCCAAGGGGGACTTTACCTCACAAAAAGCTTTGCCCACTTTTCGGTAATCATACCCAAAATAAGACCATAGCTGCATTTTGGAGAATCCTTGCCCGCTATAATGGCTATGGAAGCTACCCGCTCGCCATCCAAATCAATATTGAGAACACCGACGGGCTGCCCTGTCTTAACGGGTGCATTGACTATCTCAGGAATTTCCATAGTCTCTACCATCTTCCCTTTACTGCCTTTTTTCACAACCACAACAGCATCCTCAGAAAAGTGAAGAGGTACAATGGTGGTCACTCCTTTTTTAACTTTAACGATACCTGCCTCCAGACCTTTCTTCTGTATTCTTGCCGTCTCCCAGTTACTAAAGGCGAAATCCAGAAGCCTTGCTGATTCAGAGAATCGCATATTATTGCTTTCTGATCCTAGTATCACTGATATGAATTTTGTTCCATCCCGTTCAGCCGAGGCCGAGAGGCAAAAGCCCGCCTTATTGGTAAAACCGGTCTTTATTCCCGTGGTTCCTCTATATCGTTTGACTAATTTATTGGTATTGTCCAGGTCGAATTTTCCGTCCCGAAAGGTATCATGCCAGATGGTCGTATAATATACAATTTTGGGGTGCTTGGTAAGAAGCTCTCTTGACATGATGGCAATATCGGCAGCCGAGCTGTAATGACCGTCATCGGTAAGACCTGTACAATCCAAAAACTTGGTGTTCATCATTTTGAGTTCGAGAGCCCGTTGATTCATCATGGCCACAAAAGCCTCTTCACTTCCTGCAACCAACTCGGCCAAGGCCACGGATGCATCGTTGGCAGAGTGGACAGCCACAGCTTTTAAGAGTTCCTCAACAGTAAAGATCTCCCCCTCTTTAAGGTAGACCTGTGATCCACCCATTTTGGTGACATAGGGAGAAATAGTGGTCGTGTCTGAGCTCTTGAACTTACCGGCATCCAGAGCCTCCATAACCAATAGCATCGTCATGATCTTGGTGATGCTTGCTATGGGCAGCTTCTCATTCTCATTGAAAGCAAAAAGCACAGTACCCGTTTCGGCCTCGATGAGCATGGCTGCCTTGCCATTGACCTGGAACTGTGGTGTTACCTTTGTTTTAGTATTCTCAGTACCGGTCTCGGCCACTGTAGTTGCTTCCAATGTTGCAATGGATACATCCGCCTCATCCATGGCGGTAGACGTATTTTCTTCACCCGTCGCTATTGTACTTGAAAAAAGACAAAGTGAAAGAAGAAGCGCAAAAAATAACCTGCATTTGAGTTTCATGGATATCACTCCAAAGACTTATCCATAAAAACTATATGCAGGCTTATCTCGGTTATTCTGCTTTAAAAAAATCTTGTACATGAAAACCTGAGGGACTATTCAATAAAGTCTATAATCAAGGGTGTGGGAGATGGCTCTGTCCCGCTCATAACCACTGCACTGTCAAGCTCCCTAAAAGCTGCATCAAATAATGATTCGTCGTCGGCATGCAGAACCATTAAAGGCTCACCCTTAGTGACCCGGTCTCCGGGTTTCTTAAGAAGAACGATACCGGCAGCAGGATCGATTGCACTTTCTTTGGTAGCTCTTCCTGCCCCGAGAAGCATAGAGGCCATGCCAAGTCTGTCAGAAATAACAGCCCCTATATAGCCTTCCTCTTTAGCCAGGTATTGTTTAGTATGAACGGCCACGGGAAGTAGTCCCGTATTGTTAATAACAGCGTCCATGCCCTTTTGAGCTTTAATCATAAGCCTTAGCTTTTCCAGAGCGCTTCTGTTTTTTATGGTATCTCGTGCTAGCACCACGCAGGTGTCAAAATCACCTTTTCCGGCCAACTCAAGCATTTTTCCCGCAAGAGTGACACATACTTCCGTAATATCCTCGGGGCCATGGCCAGTGAGCACCTCTATGGCTTCTTTTACCTCAAGAGCATTTCCCACAGCTTTACCCAAAGGCCGGTCCATATCGGTGATAATCGCTACAGTCCTACGTCCTGCACCCCTCCCTATACGCACCATTGCCTGGGCTAGTTTTTTAGCGTCCTCCACATTTTTCATGAAGGCACCGCTCCCCACCTTGACATCAAGAACAATGCCATTGGCCCCGGCTGCCAGTTTTTTACTCATGATGCTGGCAGAAATAAGAGGGATACTCTGAACTGTCCCGGTCACATCCCGCAGGGCATAAAGCTTTTTATCTGCAGGAACAAGGTTCCCCGTCTGACCTGCTACGGCAAGTCCGATGGATTGAACAATACGAATAAACTCATCTGTCGAGAGTTCAGTTTTAAAACCGGGTATGGACTCCAGCTTATCTATGGTTCCTCCCGTATGACCTAATCCTCTCCCGCTCATCTTAGCCACAGGCACGCCGCAGGCTGCCACCATGGGGCCTAATATGAGTGTGGTCTTATCCCCTACACCGCCGGTGCTGTGTTTGTCAACCTTAATCCCCGGGATAGGAGAAAGGTCAATCTGATCGCCTGAAGCTACTATAGCTTGTGTTAAATGCAGAGTTTCCTCTTCATCCATATCCTTAAGGCAGATGGCCATAAGAAGGGCACTGGTCTGATAATCAGGAATGGAACCATCCACACAACCCCTGACAAAAAAATCAATCTCCTCATTGGAGAGCTTCATTCCATCACGCTTTTTTTCAATGATGTCCACCATTCTCATACTAACAGACCTTCTTTCTTCATGATTGAACCGTACTTTGGCTTTATCTCATGCCTTGATTTCCTTCAAAAAGCTCTTCCCCTCAATGTCGGCCTCAATACCAAGATACTCGGCAACTGTTGCCGCAATATCTGAGAAGCTCTCCCGGGTATGAAGATTGGCACCGGCTTTAACGGGCTTTCCGTAAACAAACAGCGGTGTATATTCCCTGGAGTGGTCGGTGCTTTCGGTTGTAGGATCACAACCGTGATCGGCCGTAATAATGAGAATATCTTCATCCTTCATTACTGCCATTATCTCTGGCAAGCGCTTATCAAAATCCACCAGGCTTCGGGCGTATCCTTCCGGATTATTACGGTGTCCGTAGAGCATGTCAAAATCAACCAGATTGGTAAAGAGTATACCGGAAAAGCTGTCCTTCAACCAATTTAAGGTATGATTTACCCCATCCATATTATCATGTATATGAACTGCGTGGGTAATACCCTCGCCTGCGAAGATATCTTCTATTTTGCCAACACCTCTGACTTCAAAGCCCTGCTCCTTGGCATAATCCAGAACCGTCTTCTTTATGGGCTTCAATGAAAAGTCCCGCCTGCGATCGGTACGTTTAAAGCTGCCAGGCTGGCCCACGAAGGGCCGGGCGATGACACGCCCAACGGCATGCTCTCCTTTTAGGAGCTCACGGGCCTTGCGGCATATCTCATATTGCTCTTCAATAGGAATTATATCCTCGTGGGCTGCGATCTGGAACACGCTGTCCGCTGAGGTATACACAATGGGGAAGCCTGTTTTCATATGTTCTTCACCCAACTGAGCAATGATTTCAGTACCTGATGCCGAATAATTTCCCAGACTCTTTCTGCCTATAGCCTTCTCAAAGGCCTCAATAACATCGGAAGGAAATCCCTGAGGGTAGGTTGGGAAGGGCTTGTTTAAAATCAACCCCGAAATCTCCCAGTGACCCGTGGTGGTGTCTTTTCCTTTGGAGCGCTCACCCAATCGTCCTACGGCACCCAGCGCTTCTTTGGGTTTTCCCATATAATCTACCCCGTCCATCATGCCAAGACCCAGACTTTTAAGATTGTCGAGCCTAAACCAGGGTTCATTGGCCATAGCTTTTGTTATATTGCCCAAAGTATTGCTCCCAACATCACCATAGGCCGCGGCATCGGGCAGCTCGCCTATTCCCACACTATCTAATACTATAATAATAGCTCTTTTCATTTCGATTACCTCCGTCCAAACTATTATACTATTCTTCTCATATTTTAGTTTAAAATATGATTCCTATTATGATTAATATTTATCACCTTGAAGACAAGTGAAACAGTCCTATATCAAATCCAGATTCATTGCCCTAATAGCTTGTTCATTAAAGCCCGCATATGATAAGCTTGTACAGAGGTGACGCAATTAGTGTATCTTTTTCTTATAATAGTTTTAAGCTTTATGCTGGTAATGGTGCTTCAAGCCGGGCACCTCAAACGTGAATATATCAAAATACATAAATGTGAATTAGGCATTCGGGTTGCTTTAATTTCCGATCTTCACATGGGCCTTCTCATGGTTTCTGATGAGGATGCAGCTAAGGCCTTTCGCGACGAAAAGCCTGATCTTCTCATTATTGCAGGCGATATAATCGATAAAGAAAAGCATATTCAGCTCTTTACCAACTGGGTCAAGAGTGTTTCCCCCAACTGTCCTATTTTCACAGTCCCGGGTAATCATGATCACCTCTGTTTCAAGAGAAGTCCGCTTGCTAAGGATCTCTTTCTCTTTAATTTGAAAAGCCTTGGTATTGAACTTCTTATCAATGACTCCATAACCTTTCACAAGGGTGGTCAAAGCCTTAACCTCGTTGGTATTGATGATTACAGGCAAGGAAATCCCGATGTGAAACGTGCTCTTTCAAAAAGAGACAGAAACACTGATTTTACCCTGGCTATCGCTCATAATCCCGAGACTGCTCTTTTAGTTCCTCAAGGGGAGGTTGACCTTCTTTTAAGCGGACATTTTCATGGGGGCCAGATTTGGATGCCCTTTAATTTGGAATATAAACTGCTAAGAAATGAAGAAACCTGCAAAGCCGGCTACCATAAGGGGCTACATACCATCAACGGAACTCCTACCTATATCAGTCGCGGGATTGGAAATGTAGTTGTCCCCTTCCGGTTGGGTTCTCTGCCGGAAATTACCTTTATTGATCTTTAGGGATGCCCCTACTAATCAGTCTTGACCGTCAGCTATTTCAATTAAGCTGTCGGCAGTGTATTTCATTTCATCCGGAGTATTAAAAAAGCCAATACTTAACCGCACTAAACCGGTCTTTTCTGTCCCCAAGGCCTCGTGAGCCAGGGGTGCACAATGAAATCCCGGCCTAACGGCAATATGATACCTGGAATCCAGGAGATTTGCAGTTTCAGAAGAATCCATATTTTTAACAAGCAGGGCAATGATACCGCTGTTCTGATGTTCTTCCACCGTTGAGAATAATTTAATTCGATTATGGGGTGCCAAGCGTTCATAAAGCTTTAAAAGCAGCAGCTCCTTCTTCTCAAGGATGGTCTTTGTTCCTGTTTTAAGAATGAATTCCGCTCCCGTACCCAGGCCGGCAATACCCGGGGTGTTTAAAGTGCCGCTCTCAATGATGTCCGGCATAAACATGGGATGTATCGTCTCAAAGGAGCGGCTTCCCGTTCCTCCTTGAATAATGGGCCTCAAAGAAATTTTCTCATCCACATAAAGTCCGCCCGTTCCCTGGGGTCCCATTAAACCCTTGTGGCCCGGGAAGGCCAGTAGAGAAATAGACATGGCTTTGACGTCAAATGGCAGTACCCCTGCTCCCTGAGAGGCATCCACCAAATAAAGAATACCCTTTTTCCGGGCCAGTTCGCCGACCTCTCCATAGGGCATGATTGTTCCTGTTACGTTTGATGAAGCTGTTAAAATGATAAGCCGGGTATTAGTCCGTATAGCCCTTGAAATAGCATAGTAATCGATAGCGCCGAAACGGTTTTTTGGCATGACAACTGTATAGGTGATAATCCCGTTTTTTTTAAGCTCATATAAAGGCCGCAGAACAGAATTATGTTCCATAGCCGTGGTCACCACATGATCGCCTTTTTTCAAAACACCTTGAATGGCCATATTTAGGGCCATGGTGGCATTTGACGTAAATCCTATCTGAAGCGGGTTGCTGACATTAAAAAGGGCGGCAAGCTGTTCTCTTGCCTTCATCACACAAAGAGCGGATTCCCTGGCCATTGCATGAGAGGAACGACCGGGATTGGCACAGGATTCCCGCATAAATCTGTCAATCTTATCATAAACGGCAGCAGGCTTTGGAAAGGATGTCGCAGCGTTATCTAAATAGATCATCCAGAGCCTCTTTGGTTAAACTCATACTCTATGATATGCAATGGTACAAGCTTTCGTGTTTCGACTTTTTTCTGCTATTTTAGCCTAAATTCATCTCAGAAAGCTTCTTTCGTACCTTTTTCAAATCCAAATAAAAATCTTCCCGTTTATGGATATCCCTTAAAACAGCTGCCGGATGAAAGGTAGGCAGTATGAGAAGATTGCCCGGTTTCTCAACCCAGGACCCCCGGAGCTTTGTAATCCGGGCTTCCTTGTCAATAACAGCTTTAGCGGCAGTAGCACCAAGACAAACAATAATGGCAGGCTTTATGGCCTTGACTTGATAGCGGAGCCAGGGCAGGCAGGCTTCAGCTTCCTCAGGACTGGGCACGCGATTATTTGGAGGTCGGCATTTAACGACATTGGCGATATAGTATTGCTCCGGGTTAAATTCCAATGCCTCCAAAAGCAGGTCCAGCAGCTTACCCGCACGGCCAACAAAAGCCTCACCCTGGAGATCCTCCTGTTCACCGGGGCCCTCCCCTATAAACAGAAGAGGAGAAGACTTTGGCGCACCTCTTCCAATCACTACATTTTTTCTGTTCTCATGAAGGCCGCATCTTTCGCAGCAGGAACATGCCTTAACAAAGCTCTCCCATTGGTTCATAGCATTTCTCCAATAATGAATCAGTATTTCTCTTCTTATGATACAACAAAAACATCGTACAGTTATACTCCAAAAAAGCCGATATTCAAAATGAGACTTAATATCAAGGATGGTTGATTTGCAAGGAGGCATGTCTTATGAGAATCGCGGATTCCCACGTTCTTTTGAACGCCCGATGGTCCGCCGCAAGGCAACATTCTGCAAAAGAAACACTTCAGTTCTGGTCTCAGGAACCGAATCAAGGTACAGAAGAAAACGTCCTCATTGATATTTCTGAGGAAGGTAAGAAACTCCAGCAAAACAATATTCGTAATGAGCCAACCAAGCCCTTGGAGGAGGAAATTTCCATCGAGCTGACCGACAGGGATAAGGAAAAAATCAAGCTTCTTGAGGATTTTATTTATATCCTCACGGGTAAACGCTTGAAATTTGCTATTCCCAAGCTGAAAGTCGATAAGGATCCTGCTTCATCTCCTATCATTAGGGCACCTCAAGGATGGGGGCTCAGGTATGATTACCAGGAATTTACACATGAATCTGAAAAACTCTCATTTTCCTCGAAAGGAAGTGTGAAAACATCGGATGGCCGTGAAATCCAATTTAATCTGGATTTTAAGGTAAGCCGGGAGTTTATTCAGCAGAAGAGCATATCCATTCGTGCAGGTGACGCGCTTTTAGACCCGCTTGTCATTAACTTCAGCAATGCTTCCGCCTCCCTGGGTGACCGCAATTACTCCTTTGATATTGACTGTGATGGTGTCAATGATACGATTGCTTTTACGGGAGCAGGGTCGGGCTTTCTGGCTCTGGACTTGAACGGCAACAACATCATTGACAACGGGAGCGAGCTCTTTGGCCCTCAGACAGGCAATGGCTTTAGTGAGCTTGCTACCTACGATGGGGACGGAAACGGCTGGATCGACGAAAATGACGAAATCTTTAACAGGCTAAAGATATGGACGCTGAACGAAAAAGGTGAAAAAATCCTGCTGGCAATAGGACAGGCCGGGGTCGGTGCCATTTATCTGGGTAATGTTCAGTCGGAATTCGGACTAAAAACTCAGTCTAATGAAACCCTCGGACAAATCCGTCAAACCGGTATTTTCCTTAAAGAAACCGGCGAAGCGGGCACCATCCAGCACGTGGATCTGGCTATTTAATATTCCTCTGACCAACAGCATAAAAGCCGCTGATGATTATCCACCAGCGGCTTTTTCTCTGCTCAGCTTTTCTTATACATTTTGCTATAATACTCATCCAACATACGCTTCATGCCAAAGGGCTCCTTTGTCGTATTGATGGAGGTCGCCATCATTTCAATCCATTTTGCCCGATTGTTATAATAGGTAGGCATCACATCATTTTTCATAACAGCCTTTAGAGCCTTAAAGTCGTGTCTGTCGCATTTCTCCTCATTTTCTGTCTGGTAGGCATCCCCGAATTGCCAGCCGTTGATACCATGCTGACAGGCTTCCGGCCACCAACCGTCAAGGATTGATACATTGAGAACGCCATTCATGGCTGCCTTCATGCCTGAGGTTCCGGAGGCTTCCTTGGGCCGTCTGGGATTATTAAGCCAAATGTCGGAGCCGCGGGTCAAAGCCCGACCAATGGTCATATCGTAATCTTCCAGGAAGACAACACTATTGGGATACAGCTTTGTCATTTCAACAATATCGGCGACAATTGCTTTTCCGTTGTCATCCAGAGGATGGGCTTTCCCAGAGAAGACGATCTGGAGCTTTCCTTTCATGAGCAGGGGCTCAATAAATTTCCTGTCACTGAAAATCAGGTTGGAACGCTTATAGGGTGCGGCACGCCTTGAAAATCCAATGAGCAGTACATCAGGACTTAAGGATACACCGGTTCTTGCCTGAACGAAGCTAATAAGCTCCTTTTTATTTTCCATGTGCCGCTGCCAAAGGGCATCGGAGGTCGCCTGGCTGCCATTGTATTTTTCAGCAAGGCTTATCATGGCTTTATCCACCCATGTAGGGATATGAATGGCATTGGTAATGCCGATTATCTCACTTCTGTCCTTGATTTTCCTCCACATCTTGTTGGCGGTATCCTTATGAAGATCAGCCACAGCATTGGAGATTCTGGAAAGCCTCAAGGCACCGACTGTCATATTGAAGGGATTGCCCCCAAGCGCCTTCAGTTGTTTCTTGTTCATGCCAAGATTTGCGCCCATGTATATGAAGCGCTCAATGGGATGGGACTCATTGCCCTGTACAATGGGTGTGTGGGTGGTAAACACTACTTCTTCACGTGTTGCCTTCCATGCATTTTCAAAGGTCATGCCTAAGTCCATCTTTTCACGTATGAGCTCAAAGCCTGCAAATAGTGCATGGCCTTCATTGAAGTGGTAAACACTCGGAGCAATACCCAACGCCCTTAAGGCTCTTACACCACCGATACCCAAAACCATTTCCTGGGCTACGCGCTCTTCGCCAAACCAACCATAGAGCTGACCTGTGATCCAGCGGGCGTCACCGTCATTACCGTCTATATCGGTATCAAGGAGGTATAAATTGTTCACGCCATGGTCGTTATACTTCCATACCTTGATCTTAACATCTCTTCCATTAATCCTGACACTTACTGTAACACCGGTATCTTCTAAAAAATCGTATTGCCGGTTCTTGTAAGCATCATAGGGCTTCCCCGTCTCTTTTTCAATGAACTGATCACCATAGCCCTGCTTCCACTTTATGCCGATGCCTGCCATGGGATATTTACCATCGCAGGCACCCTTCATATAATCGCCTGCAAGAATTCCAAGGCCTCCCGCATAAAGCTTTACATGACTTTCAATGGCATACTCCATACAGAAATAAGCGACACTGGGTAACTTCTTCATATGATTCTCCTTTCATTTAGGGGATCTGTATCATTTAATGATTTACTTTTTTGCTGTGAACGATACACAGGGCTTCAAGGATATACGGTTACCATAGATTGAAAGTTCAATGGGCTCTCCCTCTTCTAGGAGGAGTGTGCATCCTCCCTCTTCTACAGTCACTTTCAAGAGCCTGCCATGATAGACAAGCCGGAAAGAGTAATCTTTCCATGACGCAGGCTTGAAGGGAGCCAATGACAAATTTCCCTCCCTGATTCGCATGCCGCCGAACCCGTTAACGATACTCATCCATGTTCCGGCCATCGAAGTGATATGGAGACCGTCATCCGTATCCTTGTTGTAGTTGTCAAGATCAAGCCTTGCTGTTCTTAAGTAAAGCTCGTAAGCCTTTTCTTCACGTCCGATTTCTGAAGCAATAATAGAGTAAACACAAGGTGAAAGTGAGGATTCATGGACGGTTCTAGGTTCATAAAAATCAAAATTACGTATTTTTTCATCAAGGGTATAATAATCATTTAGGAACCAAAGCCCCTGAAGAACATCAGCCTGCTTAATGAAGCAGGATCTTAAGATTCTGTCCCATGACCAGTTTTTATTGATAGGAAGCTCCGATGGATCAAGCTCTGAAACAAGGATCTGCTCCTTATCAAGATATCCATCCTGCTGGAGAAAAATACCCAGTTCCTTATCCTCGGGAAGGTACATTTTTCGGCTTACACATTCAAAAGCTTTTATTTCGTCTGTAGAAAGATCCAATCGTTCAATTGAAGCTTTGTATTGGTCAGGATATTTATCCTCCATCATTAAAAGAACATCCACGGTATACTGAAGGCTCCACTTGACCATGCGGTTGGTATACCAGTTATTGCTGACATTATTCTCATACTCGTTTGGCCCAGTTACACCTAGAATCATGGTCATATTCTTCTGAGGATTATAGCTGACCCTGGACAGCCAATAGCGCGAGGTTTCAACCAGTACATCAATGCCCTTTTCAACAAGATAGGAGACATCCCCGGTATAGTCTGTATAATTCTTAATGGCATAGGTGATGGCACAATTGCGATGAATCTCCTCAAAAGTGATCTCCCATTCGTTATGGCATTCCTCGCCGTTCATAGTCACCATGGGATATAGGGCGCCGCGCGTTCCAAGCTTCCGTGAGTTTTCCTTGGCCTTTTTAAGGTGGTTGTGCCGGTAGACCAAAAGGTTTTTGGCGATCTCAGGCCGGCGAGTTCCCAAATAGAAGGCAAGACAATACGCCTCAGTATCCCAATAGGTACTGCCGCCGTACTTTTCACCTGTAAAGCCTTTGGGACCGATGTTTAGCCGCGGGTCATCCCCGGAATAGGTACAGTTAAGGTGATAAATATTGAAGCGAATACCTTGCTGGGCGGGAACATCATCAGAAATCGTAATGTCCCCCATACGCCAGATATCGTTCCATTTTACTATATGGGCATCCAAGAGCGAAGCATAACCCTGATCCTTTGCCCCCTGAGCCTTTTTCAATGCGATATCCTGGATTCCTTCAGCCTTATAGTAACGGTCACTGACTACCGATATAAATTTTTCGAGGGTCACAGAAGCACCCTTCGCAATACGTGTATTAATCTTAGTGCCAACGTATTCCCCATTTCTTTCGGTAACAGGGTATGTTGCGTCGGCCTTTGCTCCTGTAAGCTTCCAGGAAAAAGCAGAGGAAACAGTAAACTCAGTTTTACGTGTCTTCATGGTGACATAAGAGGTTGCATGGGTTGCCTGGCTTGATACATAGTCCCAGAACTTCTCATTATAATTGGCATCCTCATTCTTAACATCCCCATTAAGGAACGAAATGAAGGTAATATCCGCGTCTTGATTGAGACTTGAAACAGAATATCGGATGGCAGCGATATCGGGATCGGCATAGCTGACAAAGCGTTGAGTTTTAATTTCAAACTCCGAGCCATTTGTTCCAATAAAGGTAAAGCTCCGCCGAAGAACGCTCTCCTTCATGTCAAGCTCCCTTTTGTAGCCTTTAAATCGTGAAGACGCCAGATCGACCATTTCGCCATTTATAAATATACGGATGCCAATAAAATCTATCGCATTCAAAACCTTGGCAAAATATTCGGGATAACCGTTCTTCCACCAGCCCACGCGTGTTTTGTCAGGATAATAAACACCGGCAACATAGGTTCCCTTTAAGGAATCTCCTGTGTAGTCCTCTTCATGATTACCCCTAAGACCCATTCTTCCGTTGCCGGAAGACATCAAACTCTCAAATAAACGATTCTCCTCAATCGAGAATCCCTCTTGAATGATTTTCCACTCATCATTTATCAGGATACTCATTCCTTAACCCTCCACATCAAGCGTATAATGATTGCTTCCCAGAAAGTCGCTACGTGACTTTCTGGGTGATAATCATATTACTACAGGGCTGATTCTCTCACTACTAAATGAGTGGGGACAACATAGTGAGAAGGCATATTCTCTTTTCCTTCGATTTTGTCCAAAAGAACTTTCGCGGCATAGAGCCCCAGCTTGTCGGCATTTACATCGACGGAGGTAAGTTTCGGGTTTTGGAACATCCCCAGTGGCGTATTGTTAAAACCGGTAACTGCAATGCCTTCGACACCTTTTTCATGCATAGCCTTAATAGCACCCAAGGCTTGCATATCATCGCAAGTGACAACTGCTGTAGGTCTATTCTGTCCGGATTCCCATGCAGATATGATTTTCATCATGCATTCATAACCAAAATCGTCGGAAAAATCTCCATACTCAAACATGAAGGAATGGTCAAGAGCTGCACCATGAATAGACATGGCCCGTTTATAGCCTTCTAATCTATCTTTCGAGACATTATGGCCGGCCGGCCCGCCAATAAATGAAATGGCACCGTGGCCTTTTGAAATAAGATAGTCTGTCACCTGATAGGTAGCTTGAAAATTATCGTTGTCTACCCAGAGTACACCCTTGGTTTCATCTGGACGACCGATAACTGAGAAAGGGAACTTTCTCTTCTTTAAAAAGTTGATACATTTATCATTGGTACGGGAAGTAAAGAGAATAATACCATCAACACTTCTGCTTGATACATAGCGCATGGCAATATTCAAATCCTCTTCTTCATACTTATTGAAGGCAAACATAACATTGTAGCCATTTTCCTGAGCATAAGTGCTGATGCCTGTCAGAGCCTGAATGAAGAACGGATTGCGAACTAAAGAATCAGCTTCTGTATTTAGAATAAGACCAATTGTTTTGGTTGAATTGTTGGCAAGACTCCGAGCGATAGCATTGGGATAGTAATTAAGCTCTTCCACCGCTTTTCTGACACGTTTTTTTGTTTCATCACTGATCCTCGGATTATCAGATAGAACACGAGAAACCGTTGAGGCAGAGACACCCGCAAGTCTTGCTACATCATTTATAGTAGCTCCCATAATGGTTGGCACCTACTTTCTCTTTTCTGGCATTTAATCTATTTAAAAAGTTAATGTTCAAGCGTTTGCACGACTTATTATATCGTCTTTGGGAGCTTTTGTCAAGGCGCTCTCCAGAATCCGAAGGTTTTTACCAAATAAAATCCATATTCTTCGATAATTTTCTTTTAATCGCCTACAACTAACTTGACTTTGCATACAACTTAGGATATAATATACAAAAATAGTGCAAGCGATTGTATTAGCTTTCATCCCTCATAATCTTGCTTTGGAGGTACTATATCGTGTCTATTAAAGCAGCTCTTTTTGACTTGGACGGTGTTATTGTCGACACCGCCAAATATCATTTTCTTGCATGGCAGAGACTTGCCAACGAATTGGGTTTTAGTTTTACCGAAAAGGATAATGAAAGGCTTAAAGGGGTCTCGCGTATGCGCTCTTTGGAGAACATGCTGGAAGTCGGTGGTCTTCTGGGAAGTTTTTCAGAGAGTGAAATGATTGAGATGACCATGAGAAAAAACGAATGGTATGTGGCTTATATTTCAAAAATAGATGAAAGCGAGATATTAAAAGGAACCGTGGCCTGCCTTCAAGGTTTTAAAGCTTTGGGCATTAAAATTGCTCTGGGCTCGGCCAGCAAAAATGCCATGCTCATTTTGAACAATCTAAAGCTCGCTCCCTATTTTGATGCCATAATTGATGGGACCAAAACCTCAAAGGCCAAGCCCGATCCAGAGGTTTTTCTGCTGGGTGCCCAGGCGGTTGGTGTTGAGCCCGGAGCCTGCGTTGTTTTTGAGGATGCCCAGGCCGGCATTGAGGCTGCCAAAATCGCTGGCATGAAAGCCATAGCAGTTGGCAGGCCTGAAGATCTTCAAGGCTATGATAGAATAGTCAGAGGCTTATATGAGGTAAATCCTAAAGATATTATTGATTTGTGATGTGCTAAATGGAAGGAAAAAGAAGGTGTAGTTTAAAGCGGACCGGCTATCAAAGCAGTCGGTCTGTTTTTTGTGGCTACAATAAGAAAGAAGGCGCATCTCATGTGAGATACGCCCAAAAAATAACTTGCGAAAAACAATGCTTTTCCTGCTATTGCATGAGATAGAGTTTATAAAGTAACACTGCCGCTTCAGCACGTGTACTGTAGCTTTTAGGATTTATCTTGTTTCCGGAGCCTACAATCAATCCCTTTTTAACAAAATCTGCAACATTTTTTACTGCATAGGGTGCTAACTCTCCCTTGTCTGCAAATTGATCCAAAGCCGAGAGCTCTCCTAATGCTTGTAATTTGTTCGCTTTTTCCAAAGCGCGAGCTGTCAACACAATCATATCCTGTCGGGATATCAATGTGTTTGGAGAGAACATATTGTTTCCGGAGCCCTCTGTAATGCCAAGCTGTCTAGCAATTCCTATTGCATCATAGTAGTACACACCCGGCTTGACATCACTAAAATTACTTTCAAATTCAGCTGTGAAGCTAAATGTTTTAATGAGTAAAACAAGATAATCCGCTCTGGTAATGTTATGCGAAGGCGAGTATGCACCATTTCCGGTTCCACTGATAACGCCTTTTGACGCCATAACTTCAATGGATTTTTGGGCCCATGCTACGTTGTCCAGATCATTAAAGGTCTTTTTAACAAAAGCTACGGCATAATGACTAAAGTGGGTAGTTGTAAAAGTAACCACGCCTTTTTCGGCATTATAGCGGCCGCTTGGAATGCCATTAACCTTGCCCGATCCATCAATATACCATACAACGATATGCTCCGGATCTTTCAGCTCTGCAGCCGTAGGTTTGTATGGGATGGAAACGGTGACAGGTGCATTGGGGTTATTCCAGTTTTTTCGTTCTCCATTCACATAAAGAGCAATCTCAACTAAAGGTTTGTCTCCAAGGTCCTTCCTTACGTGTTCAGGCAGCTTGGATTTATCTCCCTCAGTGATCATGATGGTTACGCGTTCTTGATCTTCCAGACCGGTGCCTAAAAGCATTTGTCCCGGTAATTCAAGCTGTACCGTATCTGTTATAATAATAATATTTTGTTTTGACTTATTCTTTAATTCTGTTGCTGGCAGAGTGATCTGATAATTTTCTGTCTTAGATTTTGGAAGTTCAATTGTGATTGTTTTTTCCCCGTCACTTCCTGCTTCACTTTGATCAAACGCCTTCTTGAGAAGGGCTGGCTCTATTTGCAGCGCTATTCTTCCTGATCCGTCCATACTGACAGCAGATTTTATTCCACCCACAACAGCATAAATCTCTGGCTGGGATGGTGACTCTGATTGCTCCGGAGCTGTTACAGCTTTTCTGGCCCACTTGGCATAAAAGGTCTTGTCTCCGGCATCGCCCTTTACTATTTTGGTTGCCAGTGCGCCGGTAAAGTCAGCATTGGTGTACCAACCCACAAAGTTATAGCCACTCTTTACAGGTATGGGCAATTGGATTTCTTCCGCCGAGGAATAGGTGGCCGGTGCATTCTGAGGATTGCTTCCGCCATCAAGCACATAAGTAATGTTATATAACTGATTGATTTTTGCCCACTTGGCATAGAAGGTTTTGTCTCCGGCATCGCCCTTAACTATCCTGGTTACCGGTGTGCCGGTAAAGTCAGCATTGGTGTACCAGCCTATAAATACATGGTTATCCTTTACAGGACCAGGCAATTCAGCGCTTTCTCCGGGTGTATATTTCGTTCTGGCATTGGTATCCGTACTTCCACCATCAAGCTCGTAGGATATATTGAATTCATTATAATCAACCCGGACATTGCTGAATTTTATATCATTGTTGTAAGTATTTAATCCAAACCTACCTTCCGTATAAATCGGATTTGAACCATTTTCTACATAATTGATGTATTCTATACCGTTAACAGTAACAATAATGGAGGTCTCGCCCAGAGCAATCTCTACATGATACCAGCCTTCAGACGATGCTACCAGGTTGGTGGCCTGGTGATAGGTGAAATCACCCTTAAAGTCCATTAACCGCACATTATTCCTACCTGGTCTTACTTGCAGGGCATAGCCTCCACTGGTTGCTTCCAGTGATTGCTGCATAAACAATAATGTAGAATATCCACCCCCAGGATTATAAATATCAGCACTGTATTTAATAATGCCATCACGCTTAAATACTCCATCAGCATACGCATATGCATTTGACGTAGAGACTACCCGATAATCCCCGTCTTCTATGCTCCACGTACCGCTAACTGGTCTCCATCCAGTTAAATTGCTGTCTGAAAAGCTATCACCCACCGTTATTGAACACGTTGCTGATAGATTCGTTCCTTTTGCGGTAACCTTTAATATTGCTGTTCCTTTTTCCACCGCTTTAATCGACACAGTTTTTGCGTTGGCGCCACCTACAATTTCAACTGCACTTCCCTCCACCAATGTCCATATTACATCCTGGGGAGCGGACGATAGAGGCTGCACGCTGGATGAAATTGTAAATTCTTCACCGATAAACATATCTAACTTTGAATTACTCACCTCAACTGCCATGGGTTCGGTAACGACTGAATCATCATGCCAGATACTTTTAAGAGGATAAATCGTAATATCTGCCTCTGAATTACCTCCAAGAGTATATACCGCCATCCCAAGACTTGATGCTTTAGGGAAAATCTGTGCAGCTCCTGCTACTACCCCCTGGTTTCCAAGGACCTCAACAGATGACCAGTCTACATAAACACGCATGGAAATATATCCATCAGGATCAAGTGAGGCTTTTTGTGAATACATCTGCGCAAAATTATTTGGTGATTTTCCGGATTTACGCCGGTCAAGCACCAGGGATTGAGCTTCAATATTATAGTAAACAAGCGTTTCTTCATTGTCACCAACACGCAATTTAAATCCAACCTGTGTTGTACCGGGTTCCGGCTTAAATCGAGCCACTACTTCATATTGATTTGCTTTTATGCTTTCCAAAACATTCGCATCCGGGCTAATCGTCAGATTATCCTGCTTGAATAGAGGCGTACCCCTCAGGCTGTCATATTCAGCGATTGGAGTTTGTTTAAGCACTATTTTACCACCTTGTTCAATAAGCGATAATTCATGCTGTAAATTAAATGTTCCGTTAAACAAATCATTCCCATTAGCTTCGGGAACAGCATTGCAATAATTCCAGTTATTCATCCAGTTAATCATGATCCTTCTTGTTTCTGTCGAATAGCTGGGAATATAGTAGGTCATGGCGGCATAGGAGTCTTTGGAGAAGTTCATAATTCCCTTATCCGCATCGTTCCAGTAGGCTTCATCCGGAATGAAGGTCCACTTGCCGTCTATTTCTTTGAAATCTCCAATTTTATAAAATCTGCCCCCATAATTAACAACCCATTTTTGTATCCCGGTTCCTTCAACAGTCAGCGGAAACATGTCAGGGCACTCGGTATTAATTGCACTGCCGGTTTGGCTGCCGGCTTGCGCATAGGATGATTCAAATTTCCAGTTTATCAGATTGTCCGAGGAATAAATTCTTAGGGGACCGCCGGCTATAACCATGAACCACTTATTGCTGTACCTAAAGATTTTGGGGTCGCGGAAAGCACCATTAATAGAACTTCCACCCTCAGCGTTGCTGGGTATAATAGGATTCCCCTCATAAAGCTCCCAATGAATGCCATCTTCGCTATAGGCAAGGCTCTGACGCTGTCCATTTCCGTTTTGTGTAAAAATAGCAACAATGCCGCCTGCTTCACTGGAAAACAAACCTGACGTGTTTCCCTCATCGACAACTGCACAGCCAGAATACATGGTCCCGTGATTATCGGGTGTTAATACAACGGATTCTTCCGTCCAATGTATAAGATCCTCACTTACGGCATGTCCCCAATGCATAGGCCCCCAAATAACATCTTCCGGATAATACTGATAGAACAGATGCCATTTATTCTGGAAATACACCAATCCATTGGGATCATTCAGCCAGTGTTCCTGTGGAGAGTAGTGGTACTGATTCCTGTATTGTGACCAATAGGCCTGTTCTTTTGAGGTTTTTTGCCGGTATACCGTTAATTTGTATGAAATGGTTGCTGAGTCAGCATTTGTGCCTTGAATGACAAACTTGTTGAAGCCGGTGGTCAGGCTCACTGAATGGCCATCAATGATTTCTCCATTCTCATTTTTTATCATAATGGCAGTACCGGATTCAGAAGCTGCAATTAAATCCACTCTATCTATGGTATTGGAGACATCTACATAATAGTTGTATTGGCTTGGTTTAAACTGAACTTGCTTTGCATTAACAGTATCCTTTGACATAACCTTCTCACTGCCTGCAATAACTTCGACATTTGTAAGCTGGGGAGTATTTGTACTGTTTATTCCGTAGAGATAGACATCACTATAAGAAGCTGAGGACAAAACGTCGCGTCCCCATGTAAGAAAACCGATTGCTCCGGTAAGAATGGCAGAATCTTCACCTTTTACCGTAATATCATGGTTATTGGCTACCAAATCACCGTTCAAATAGACTTGAATGAGCTTTCCTACAGCAACAACCTCGAGGTCATATTCATGGTTCTCAGATGGTTGTATGTTAAATTGGGGAACTAAATCAAATGATTTTCCATTTTGGAATTTAAACAATCTCCCCTTCAGTGTGGTTTCATTGATATTGGCTATATAGCAATTGGATTTGTCACTATATCTGAAAACAAGCGCTGCGGCCGTATCCTTATAAATCTCTCCAGCAGGATTGAATTTAATTTTTGCCTTATAGAGAAAATCCCCTGCTGATTCATTAAACAAGGCAAAATTGTCACCTTTACCTGTTACAGCGAGCGTTCCACTATTAACTGCAAAAAGGCCGGAGCCGTCAATTGACATGACTTTATCGCTTAAATTACCGTTGATACCTGTCAAATTATTTGTCCATCTTGCATACAAGGTTTTATTTCCTGTATCGCCTTTCACTATCTTTGTTACCGGGCTTCCAGAATATTCGGGATTGGTATACCACCCCATAAATGTATAATTACTTTTTACAGGTATTGGAAGTGCAGTATCGCTTTCTGGGGTATAGGTTAAAGGCGCGTTAATACCGTTGCTTCCGCCATCAAGCACATAGGTGATATTATATTGGTTAAATGTTACCTGTAAATTTCTGAATGTTATTTCATTATTGTAGGTATTGAGCCCGAATCTTCCTTCTGTATAAACGGATTTTGAACCATCTTCTACATAATTAATATAATTCGTACCGTTCACTGAAACAGCAATGGTATTACCGCTTAAGGTAATTTCAACATGATACCAGCCATCCTCAGCTTTTGTAAAAGTGGTTATTTGGGATTGATAGGTTGAGCTCCCTTTAAAATCCATGAGTCGTACAGTGCCATTACTTGGCCTTAACTGTACAGCATAACCGCCTTCGGTAGCAGTTAGTGTCTTTTGCATGAATAGTATGCTTGAATATCCTCCTGAAGGATTATAAATATCGGCACTGATTTTACTCATACCGTCACGCTTATAAACTCCATCTGCATAAGCATATGCATTGCCACTTGGCATGACAACACGATATTCATTTCCTTCCATAGTCCAAGTGCCGGCTTTTGGCGTCCAGTCCGTTAAATTACTGAAAGAAAGAGCATCCATGGTGGTTGAGGATTCAGTTGCGAAATCCGCATTAAGAATAATAGCATCCATGGTAGTTGAGTAGCCAGCATCCAGAGTGGTTAAATCATGATCATTGAGCAGTTCCACCCCCGCAGAAGCGTTTACTTTGTTCATCGATTGGGGATACACACAGTTTACCAGCATCATTAACGTCAACAAAATGCAAATTATTTTTATTCTTTTTTTTGTTATCATCATTGTCCCCCTCCTTGTTATGTGCCGTTTATAAATTTTCACCTCTTAAAGCTAATAGCCTTAAATATATTTAAGGCCTAATAACATCGTTTATTTTCTATAGCATCCCACCTCTCCTGTCAAATCCGGGTATGAAGTGATTTGTCAATGAATTACTCAATAAGTAATCTGGGCGTTTTTTCTATACAATCCTTAATGGATCCAAAACTCGGCATTGCAGGAATACCGCCTTTTTTCGTCGCTGCCAGTGCACCCATGGCATTCGCAAAGTCAAGTATTCCTTCAAGCTCCGACAGATTAAGATCCTCTATTTTTTTTATTTTCCTTTCTATGAGACCGTATAGAACCCCTGCTAAGAACGCGTCACCTGAACCAGTGGTATCAATGACTTGTGTATCAAAGGTAAAAATCCGTCCCTGCTGACCTTTATAACAATAAAAGCAACCTCGTGGTCCTAAAGTGACAAGTACCAGGCCGATGCCCAGGCCACAAAGTTGCTCAGAGCCTTTATACAAATCGGCTAGACCAGTAATAAACTCCAGTTCTTCTTCTGATATTTTCAGAATATCAGCATATTTTAAACCTTCGATTATCTGATTTCTGGCCTCATCGGCACTGCGCCATAAAGGCCGCCGGAGATTAGGATCGTATGAAATCATAAGGCCCGCTTTTTTTGCATAGTCCGCAGCCGAAAGCGTGGCGCTTCTTGATGGTTCATCAGTCATTGAGACTGAGCCAAAATGAAAAATTTTGGAATCCTTTATCAAATCATAACAAACGTCATCTTTGCTTAACATCCTGTCCGCGCCGGGATCCCTATAGAAACTGAATTTTCTGTCACCGCTTTTATTAAGATGCACAAACGCTAAAGTGGTATTGACATTTTGTGAAAATTTAAGCCCCGCAATGTTAATTTTATTGGCTTCCAATGTATTCTTCAGGAAAGATCCAAATTCATCATTCCCAACCATGCCAAGAAAAGCAACGGACTTTTCAAGCCTGGCAAGTGCCGCCAGCACATTCGCGGGAGCACCCCCCGGATTTTTTTCAAACAAATCATTTCCTGATTTGGATGTTCCGGAGGGTGTAAAATCAATAAGCAATTCACCTAGAGCCACTACATCAAACATATGGTCCATCCCTTTAAAGCCAGATCAAGACTTTACTTCCCTTCTTTTTTTGATCATATCTATGTACACGGCTAAAAGAATGACTAAGCCTTTTGCAATAAGCTGCCAGAAAGAATTAATATTCAGCAGGTTTAGTCCGTTGTTTAAAACCCCTATGACCAATACTCCTATGATTGTTCCGCCAATTTTACCTATGCCGCCCGAGAAGCTGGTACCGCCAAGAACAGTTGCCGCAATTGCATCCATTTCAAACCCTTCTCCAACCGTAGGCTGGCCAGAGTACATTCTCGAGCAAAGAACAATTCCGGTAAATGCAGCTAAAAATCCCAAGAGCGTAAAAACACCAATTTCTACCTTGCCAGTATCTATTCCTGAAAATTTTGCAGCCTCCTTGTTTCCTCCTACTGCGTAAACATGTCTCCCAAATTTAGTTTTATTAAGAAGGATCGTCACAAAAATGATAAGCACCGCTGTGTAAATGATAGGCAGCGGAATGGGTCCAAGATAGCCAATTCCGATGATATTGAATCCTTCTTCCATAGTTCTTATTGGCATACCGCCTGTATAGACATACGCCACACCTCTTGCCACCTGCATCGTTGCAAGTGTAACAATAAAAGGCGGCATTTTTGTTTTTGCAATAATAAGACCGTTTAAAAAACCGCAAAAGGTTCCGGCCATTAATCCTATCCCAACGGCTGCATAAACAGGCAAGCCACTCACGGTAATAAGACCAGCGGCTAAAGTGCCGGATAAAGCTAAAACAGAGCCAACTGAAAGATCTATACCGCAGATAATGATTGCCAGTGTCATGCCGATTGCCAGATTTGCGTTTGTTGATACCTGTCTTAAAACATTAAGAATATTGTTTTTTGTAAGGAAAGCCGGTGATAGTATACTTAAAATCGTGCACATTGCTAAGAGACCAATAAGAATGCCTAAATTCTCTTTGAAGTATCTGACAATCGGTTTTGAAAATTTATTATCAATAATCCTTCGGCTTAAAAAGCTGTTATTATGTACAATTTCAGACTGCATTTTTTATTCCTCCCGTTGCATAATGCATGATGATCTCTTGATCGATTTCTTCTTTTTCAAGAACCCCGCTTATTTCTCCATTACACATGACCAAAACCCTATCACTCATGTTAATGACCTCTGGAAGCTCTGATGAAACCATGATGATGCCTACACCCTGCTTGGCCAGCGTATTCATAATTGAATATATTTCAGACTTTGCTCCCACATCGACTCCTCTGGTGGGTTCATCAAGGATGAGGACCTTGGGATTTGTCGCCAGCCATTTTGCTATAACAATTTTTTGTTGGTTACCACCGCTTAGATTTCCTGCCCGCTGCTCCTTTGATGGTGTTTTTATAGACAGCCTCTCAATATAATCTTCCACAATGGACTCTTCTACTTTTTTATTAACTTTTATCTTATTAATAAACTTTTTGAGTACAGTAAGGGTAATATTGTATCCGACGCTCCTCAATAAAACCAAGCCTTGTTCTTTTCTGTTCTCCGGAACCAATACTATACCATTATCAACAGCGTCCTGAGGAGATTTGATGTTAAGGTTTTTCCCTTCAAGAGTGATTTCGCCGGAATCAAAGCTGTCAATTCCGAAAATAGCCCTTACAAGCTCGGTTCGACCGGCGCCTACAAGCCCGGAAACCCCTAGAATTTCGCCTTTTCTTAATGATAAATTGATATTGCGGAGGACGTTCTTTCGCTCAAGGTTTTTAACTTCAAGAACCGCCTCGCCGATAGGATGTTTGGTTTTGATATATAAATCCTTAAGCTCTCTTCCTACCATCATGGCAATCAATTCATCTTTTGTGGTCTCTCTGGTCATTTTTGTACCAATGTATTGGCCATCGCGCATGACCGTAATTCTGTCAGTAATCTGAAAGAGCTCTTCCATCCTATGAGAGATATAAATGATGGAGATATTCTTGCGCCTGAGATTATTAATGGTTGTGAAGAGCATTTCAACTTCCTTGTCAGTCAAGGAAGAAGTCGGTTCATCCATAATAATGATTTCAGCATCTACCGAAAGAGCTTTTGCTATTTCTACCATTTGCTGCTGGGCTACACTTAAAGAGCAAACTTTATCTGTTGCCTTAATAGCTAAGCTTAGTGAATCTAAAAGGTTCTGGGCTGTATCGTTTAACTTCTTGAAATTTACAAAACCGGTCTTACCCTGAATTGGTTCTCTTCCAAGAAAGATATTTTCCGCTACCGTCATATGAGGGATTAAATTGAGTTCCTGATGTATAACGCTTATGCCATAAGATTGTGAAGCCTTTACACTGTCAATCTTGCACTCATTGCCTTTGATAAAAATCTGACCTTTATCAACTGAATAAATACCTGCAAGGACTTTAATCAATGTAGATTTACCCGCACCATTTTCTCCAAGCAGAGCATGAACCTCTCCATAACGCAGATCAAAATCTATATTCCTTAAGGCATATACACCAGGAAAAGTTTTATGAATATTACACATTTTCAGGATCATATCATTCATCTGAACTCCTCCAATTTTGAGCCTTAATACTAAAACTTCTGCCTAAAGATTTGCCCGGTTGTTACCGGGCAAATCCTTTGCATCATTTCGGTATATCATTACCTTTATTGCCAACCGTCTGTTCCAAATTGATCGACATTATCACTGGTGATTAAGGTCACAGGTACCAGGATACTTTTCTCTACACTTTCACCCTTTAGGATTTTGTATGCTGTCTCAGCAGCTGTAGTACCAATGCCTTTAGGAGATTGTGCAGCAGTTCCTGTAATTTTACCTTCCTTTACCATCAACTTTGCTTCAGGTGCGCCATCAACTCCGTATATTAAGACATCCTTATCTCTGTTTGCAGCCTGAAGTGCAGCCAAAGCTCCCATTGCTGTCGGATCGTTAAGTCCATAAACAACATCAATTTCTTTCTGGGCTTGAATGATGTTTTCCATAACGGGCATTGCTTGCTCAAGCTGTCCTTCTGAACTCTGGGAAGCAACTATTTCATATTGAGGTTTATCTTTAACAATATCTTTAAAGGATTGTGTTCTATCGATAGCGGATTTGGCAGTAGGATGCTCAAGCAATACGACTTTAGCGCTTTCTAAACGTTTCATAACATCCTCAGCCACAAGCACGCCTGCTTTATAATTGTCGGATGCGACGATACAATCTACCAGATCCTCATCAAATACCGGAGCATCTACGTTAATAATCGGGATTCCGGCCTTTTTTGCTGCTTCGAGGGCAGGCTTGATTCCCTTCCAGTCAACAGGGTTTAAGAATATGGCATCCACACCTTGGGCAATAAGGTCTTCAATTTGGCTGATCTGCTTGTTTAAGTCCAGCGCGGGATCAAGAGCCACGAGGCTGTCACCGTTTGCTTCTACTATGGATTTGATGCCATCATTCAATGCAATAAAAAATGGATTGTTCATTGTCATATATGTAGCACCAAATTTTCGAGCCTTTTTAGGCTGCTCAGACGGAGCTTCCGATGAAGGCGCAGGGGCTGATACGCTGGGTTCATTTGTTTGGGTTGCTGGCTGTGTACCGCATGCTGCAAGTGAAAATACAAACATAACAGATAAAACCAGAGCTAAAAGTTTTTTGGCCATTATAAATCCTCCTAAATTATTCAATTTAATGATTGTTTGAGTTTGCTTCGTTTTGAGTGGAAATTTCTAAGGCTGTTTTTATATACCACCTGGCCAGGTTGTATTCGGATCAGATTCTTTCAATACATGAATTCTAGCATGTCAATCATTTTGCATCACGTATACTTTGTCACTAAAATGAAATTACATTTGTCATGTTGCTTGGCTTGTTATATTATTTTTGTGAACTGAAACCTGTTAAGCAGTACATCCAGCTTTTCAGCTTCATTTACTAAAAGCATTGACAATGCCTTCATTTGGTCCTGCACACTGTATTGCTCTTCTGTTGACGCAGCAGCCTCTTGGCAATTTGATGCATAAATTTGTGCAATATGGGATATCGTTTGACTCCCTTCTTTGATTGTGATGATATTTTGCAGTATTTCCTCCATTCGCGATGCTGCGATTCTGATCTCACTATTGACCACCTTGCTCCCTTCTCCGATATTATTTAACGCGGTTTTCGTAGACGTGACCAAGCAGGCCGTTTCCTTTACTTGCTTTACAGCCTTAAAAATATGAGCTGTAATATTTCTGATTTCGTTTTGTATATCAGTTACTATGTATGTAATTTCTTTAGCAGAGCCTGTTGACTGTTCAGAAAGCTTTTTAACTTCTTCCGCAATGACATTAAACCCCTCACCGGCTTTTCCGGCCCTGGCTGCTTCAATTGTTGCATTTAAAGCAAGAAGATTGGTTTGCTCAGCTATATTTGTAATAGCTCCAGTTATTTTGCCTATTCGGGAAGCTTTTTCGTTGAGAACAGAAACAGACGCCACTGCAGTATCCATAACCTGACTAACAATAATGATTTGATCGATATAATGATTAATAGAAGCAATACTCGTCTCAGCACTCCTTTTGGAGTGATCAGATAATTCAATAACTGTTTCGAGGCTGTTTGAGCTAAGCTCCATTACCTTGTGGATATTTTCTATAGCCCTAAACGTATAATCTGTTTCTATGGCCTGCTTGTCCGCTCCTTCTGCTATGGTCTGAACAGACAAAGACAACTGTCGGGTAGCTTCAAAGGTCTCGGAGATATTACTTTCCATTTGGAAAGCGGCAGAAGCCAGGCTTTTTCCAACCCTATAGGTTTTTTCAGTTATATCTTTTAGGCTCCATTTCATTTCATTAAAAGCACCGGCGAGAAATTCCAGCTCATCATTGGTCTTTATTTTGAGATCATCAACATTTAGATTACCTTCAGCAATTTTTCTTGAAGTTTCTGTCAGCTTTCTGAGACCTTTGGTAATATTTGAAGATAACCGAAAGGAATATGCAGCCGTGAAAAATATAATAAAAAAAGTAGCGCCTAGCATACAGACAAGAACCAGAGAAAATTTTTGGTTTATAGATATTTTCATTTGTGCATAGTAAGTCAGCTGGCTGTTTACAAAGTGATTGACCGCGTTTTCAATAAAATCACCTAATTTTCTTAGCCCTTCATATTTTATTGTGACTTCACTTATTGGGATGGTTTCGTAATGATCTGATATTTCCTTAATGCTGCTAAAGTATGTATCTACCATGCTTGAGATAGACTCATAGTGATGTTTTCCTTCGGTATTTTTCTCCGGTATCACTTTTTGTATAAACGAAAGATTGCTAAATACATCTTGTCTTGTGTCTACACTTTTGTTGTACATATTCGCCCTATCAAATCCTATTTGTTTTACCAGAGATAAGGTATATTCCTTCATGGTGGAATTAATCTGATTAGCCTTAATAATTGAATCCAGCATGTCGTTATATAATTTACTATAATGGGTTGAAAATACAGTAAATCCTGCTACAGTAATCATCATAAAAATGATTGCACTAAAAAGCCCAAAGATAATCCTTTTACCAATGGACCTGGTCTTTGACAAATGCATTAAGATACCTCCATTATGATAGTATTCAGAATTTATTGAAAGAACCTTAATCCGAATAACTATTTTCTGAAGGCTTTTATGATAAGAACTAAAAGCTTTATGGTTTATTACTTTTAATTTCTTAAATAGTTTTCAATTTCTCTATTGAATTTCATGAGGGCATCCTCCAGATTAAGATTATTGTTAATCATCCGAAAGATTTCTTTATCTGCCATATCCATGGCCTTATCATATTTTTGGAATCTTGGAGCAACAATTGATTCTTCAATAATCTGACTTAATGTGCTGGCATCAATTGTTTTTTCTTCACTTGAGCCATTCTCAAAAATCATACTCTCTGCTTCATCAGATTCAACAATATTGCTTAACACGGGTACTCCGTGAGAATATTTAAAAACATTCAGTTGGTTGGCACCATCTGAAGTCATAAACTTTAAAAATGCCCAAGCTTCTTTTGTGTGCTTTGTTCTGGAGCTGATGGCCATAGAGAAATCCACCAATTCCGATGCATTTTTTCCATTTGGCCCTTTGGGAAGCTTTATGCATTCCCATTCAAAGCTGCTGTATACTTTAACCTTATAGGGGTAATATTTGTAGGCCCTGTAGGTTGAAAAAGGGAGTGGAGAAAAAGCAACCTTTCCGGATCCAAAGTCAACCTGCTTCGCCCCCTTGTTTAAATCATTCAGTTTTTTTATAAATTTTATAGATTCAAGAACATCAGGCCTATTGAACATGGCCTTGGTTCCGTTCTGATTAAATAATTGCTGACCGTTTGTATAGACGGCATGCTTCCAGGTAAACCCCATGGCACCGAATTGATCCGGGATTCCGTCACCACTGGTATCCTTTGTAACTTTTCTACAGATATCATAGAATTCACTCCAATCCCAATTATTTTCAGGCACCCGAATATTCTCATTCTGCAATAATGTTTTATTGACAAACATCAAAATCGGTGAAACTTCAAAGGGCAATGCGTACTGTAAGCCATTTAGCTGACCCAATTTTACTGAATTGCTGAACATATCATTGATTTCAAAATTCTCATCCCTTTCAACAAGGGAATCAATATTTTTTAGTATGCCAACTGATGCAAGGGTATTAAAGTCAGAAGAAAGAACAGCGAAAACATCCGGTTCTTTTCCCTTTACAATTTTTTGAGCCAGCCACTCCGAATAATCACTTTTTAGTGTCCCGCTTCGATATTTTATTTTTATGTTTGGATATCTGCGTTCGAATTCAGCTATTGCTTCATCATAGATTCTATAGCTTTGCCAGCTCGGTACATCCCAATTACTTCCGGCAAATATACCTAATTCCAGAATAACGCTTTCCGAATTCTTTTTATATGTAATAGCAGTTATGATAATGATCAATAATATGAAAAAACCTACCAGTTTGCCCGCTTTCAGCTTCAAGCAAATCACCTCTATTCATCAATATCGTGTTTGGTTATTCCTGATTGTACCGCATAGATAGCAATTTGCGTTCTGTCCCTGAGGTTTAGCTTATTTAATATACCGCTGATATAGTTTCTTACGGTACCCTCACTGAATTTTAATTTATCTGTTATTTCTTTGTTTGACATTCCTGTGCCAATAAACTGAATAATCTTCAATTCGGTTTTATTAAAGATTGGTGTCAAGCCAGTCTCATTTTTTGTTGTATAATCAGCCTGGGCCATTCGTGAGAAAAACTTAACGACTTTTGTGGCTATATTAGGGTTAATCAATGAGCCTCCCTTATATACCGTTCTTATTGCTTCTACCAATTCTTCAATGGAGATTCCTTTCAGAAGATATCCGCTTGCCCCGTTTTTTAATGAATCATAGACATACTCATCATCATCAAAAGTGGTTAATATAATGATTTTTATACCGGGATACTTCTCTTTTAATATTTCGATGGTTTTAATCCCATCCAATTCAGGCATCCTGACATCCATTAAAATTATATCCGGTATACACCTCCTGACACTGGATATAACTTCTCTTCCATTGGAAACGGCACCTATTACCTTAATATCAGGCTTGTTACTAAGCATAATTTCTATGCTCTGCCTGATCAATTCCTGATCCTCTGCTATCAATACTTTAATCATAGTGTCTTCCCCCATCTGATAGGAATTTCAGCTTTAATGGCAAACCCCTTGTCTGCCATATTCAAAAAAGCTACTCTTCCCTTCAGCATTTCAACCCTTTCTCTTATATGCTTTAAGCCAAATCCTTCATTGATTTTCGGGCAACCTACCCCGTCATCAGTAATCGATAGATGAATTATTCCATGAAGGTTTGTAATCAATATTTGAATATTTTCTGCGCTGGCGTGTTTTATCACATTTGTAATACTTTCCTGCACAACCCTGTATAAGGTTTCTTCCTCATCCGCATCGAGTTTCGGTATTTCACCGTTAACCTGAAATTCTATGTTTACCTTTGTATAACCTTTGAGGTCTTCACACAATTGTTGTATGGCAGGAATAAGGGAAAAACGCTCCAGCGCGTCAGGACGAAGCTCTCTTACCGACCGTCGTACATCTAAAAGCCCTTTTTTTGCAAGCTGTGATATCTTCATCAACTGTACTTTTGTCTTTGCAATATCCCAGTGAATTAATTCCAAACAGGCTTCCAAACCCGTAGAAATACCTGTTAATGTATGACCAATGGTGTCATGTATCTCTCTGGCAAGTCTGTTTCTTTCTTTAATTTTGGCCATCTCCTCAGACTTCATGTTGTATTCCTGAAGCTTGATATTTGCTACCTTTAACTCCTCTGCGGTGACCGAAAGCTGGGTATATAAATTCTCAATTTCATTTTTCTTTTCTATCTGAGATTGAATGATAGAAATCATAAAAAAGATAAAAAATATTTCATTCAATGAAGTAAATATATTTCTGATGCCAAAAATATAAAATCTTTCAGCTGTGGTATAGTAGTCTATGAAATCATTAATTGTAAATAATGCAAATTTAATTGAAAAGATATCATAATCTAAAATAATATACAGAATAATTGAGACAATCATGAAAAAATATTTTTTGTTTTTACCTTCAATGTATATGATGATATTGGCAATTACCAGCAGCAGGATTCCTTTATAAGACATGTTAAGAAAATATATAATGGCAATAGATATGAGAAAATCGAATATACCTAGTAAAACAAGTATTGATTGTCTATCCTTAAAATAACGTTCTCTTATGAGGACATTAAAAAAAAGTAAAATTAAAAAGCAAATTGAAAAAAGAGGTACCTTCCAGGGTATTGTGGGCACGTACCTCACGGTCTCCAGGAACTGTCTGGCATTATTGGTGGAACATATAAGTTCGGTCGTATTATAAATAATTGCTGACATAAATAGAATAATAATAAAATTTGTGAAAAACATTATATTTCTGGTAATGCGCACAGTTTTAGCACTACTCATATCAATACTACCTTTAAGAGAACGCCAAAAATAAACGTTACTCTCCCTTTTCGAGTTAACATTTTTTATAGATCCTGGCAGTAAGATTTACATTATATAACTTTTCATTATGGAATTGTTTTGGACACTAGCTTTAAAAGGTAAAATTATTTTAATACTTTTTTCAGTGAAAGTAAAGTCAAATTGAGTATTTTAAAGTAAATATGAAAAACCGACCTGCTGATATGCTCCCTGTCAAGTAGACAGTGGAAGAAATAAAAATCAATTATGACGTCAACCAACAATTTTGGTTGGCGTCATTTTTATGCAGCCTGATTCATCAGATGTTGTCTGTATTCCATTGGGGT
>JAEZJF010000016.1 GCA_023415825.1 Bacillota bacterium | reverse complement strand
TTACGCGGGCAATACTGTTATCTGCAGCGCCCACCATCAGCAAAACGCGGTTGTTTACAGCTGCAACGGCTGTTTTTACCGCTTCCTCGTATTGACTGTCTCTGATACAGCCCAGCATACCCATGGTGCCCATAAGTAACAGCCCGGATGCACCGGCGGCAATTTGACTTTCGATCTGGGCAGCGAGACTCTCCTTGATAACATTTCCTTTTTCATCGACCGGTGTGCCCAATGCACAGTAGAAACCTTTTTTTAGCATAATCCTATTCCCCCTAATCTATTTGTTTATTTAACTTGCCACCTGAGCTTTAAGCTGGGGATCTCATATGAAATCCCCAGCTTCAAACTAAGGCTCATCGTTTCACGTTAATCAATCAGTTACGATAGTTACACCATAGGCTTTAATATCTTCCAGAAGCTCTTTTTCGACACGTCGATTAGTCACCAGATAAGACGCGGAGGAAAGATCCGATATCTGAGAAAAGCTCTCATGCCCAATCTTGGTGAAGTCGGCCACAACGATGGCTGTGCGTGCTCGCTCAATCATCAACTTGCTGACCTGTGCCTCTTCGGCATGGTAGGTGGTCAATCCTTCTTCACAGCAGACACCATCTACCGAGAGAATGACCTTATCTGCTTTATATCTTCTAAGCTGATCCAATGCGATGTTTCCGTAAGTGAAAGAATACTGAGGATTGATATCACCGCCAAGAAGCTGAACATGGAACGTGGGCGCTCCGGCTAACTCGACGGCAACTGATATGGAATTGGTTACGATTTTCAAATTCTTAAAACGCTTGAGTTCCAATGCTGTGAAATATGTAGTAGTACCTGCATTGATCAAAAGAGTATCGCCATCGTTGATGAGCCCCGCGGTAACGGCTGCTATAGACTGCTTTTCTGTCGCATTTTCATTCCTGCGCTGCTGCAAATCCATGTTATAGTAGTTCTTCATAGTCTGCACGGCACCACCAGGCACTCTTTCGAGATATCCATTCTTCTCCAACTCAGACAAATCGTTGCGTATTGTGACCTCAGAGGTTCCCAAAACCTCACTTAGATACGATACACGTACTTTACCCGAACGATTAAGAATCTCTAAAATGCTATTTCTGCGCGCATCCAACTTAAGTCCGTCATTAGTTGCCATTTTCAGCCCTCCTCATCCTTTTGATTTTCTTGAATAAATGAAAGTGACTCTATTATATATAAAAATAGTAGTATATAATAGATATATAGATAGGAATAAGTTTTAGGACGTTCCTTCCCGATTATATCACCTTTCGTTTAGGAAATCAATTCGTGAATAAAACAAAAATAATACTTTTCAAATAGCGTAATTTATATTACAATTAGATAGAGTTAACAAGGCGAAGACTGCATTTCATCTCCTTGTTGTGTATTTTTATTAACAGGGTAATTTTTTATCTGTCGTTTCTGCTCATTGCAACAATGGCCGGTTATATACGATAGCCTTTGGTGGGTTTACGATACAAAATGGCTTGACGTATCGTTTGGTGGTGAGTTGCCCCCTCAACACCCAAATCGGCCTAGTGATAGACAAACTATTTGAAAGGAGTTGTACCTGACATGTTAAAGTACTTCGTTACCCGCATACTGCTCTTGATACCCATGATATTGGTCATCAGTCTGATTGTCTTTGTCGGACTGGAGCTTACACCCGGAGATCCCCTGACTGCCTCAATTTCACCGGAACTTATCTCATCAATGAGTGAGGCTGATCTAGAGGCCATGCGTGACTCTATGGGATTAAACGATCCCATGCTATTCCGATACGTCCGCTGGCTGGGCGATCTGCTTCAAGGAGATATGGGCGTGAGCATAACGACCGGTAAACCCATTGCAGAGATTATTCCTAACCTGTTGCCATCAACCATCAAGCTTACGTTTGCCGCTCTTTTGGTATCCACAGTCATTGGATTGCTTTTTGGTATCCTCTCGGCAATCAAGCATAACTCGTTTATCGACTATCTTTCATCGATATTCGGTGTTATAGGTATATCCATGCCGGAATTTTTTATAGGCATTCTGGCCATATTGGCCTTTGCACTTAATCTTAAATGGTTTCCCGCACAAGGACGTACCGACATCGGCTTAAACGCTTTTCAATCCCTCAAGTATCTGGTGCTGCCTGCCTGCAGCTTAGGCCTTGTCCTTGCTGCCGCACTCATGCGCTATACCCGTAACGCCATGCTTGACGTGCTGAATAAGGATTATGTCAAGACCGCTCGCGCAAAGGGGCTTCCCGAATGGAAGGTCTATTATAAGCATGCCTTCCGCAACTCGCTTATGCCCATCAGCGTATTGATCTGTATGCGTCTGCCCATGCTTATCGGAGGTTCAGTTGTTATTGAGCAGGTTTTCGGTTACGCTGGAATCGGATCACGTTTGCTTGGTGCCATAAACAGCAGCGATTACCAATTGGTTCTGATTATCGTGCTTCTGCTATCCATTGTGTCCCTTTTGGCAAGTGTTCTTATAGACCTGCTCACTGCGGTACTCGATCCACGTGTGCGTCTTGGTAGTGAAATCGGAGGTGGAAAATAACTATGATGTCTGCAACAATCGGTAAACAAAAAGTTAAAAAATCAAGCCTTACAAAGCGCAGTATAGAGAAGCTTCTACGCAATAAACTGGCTTTGGTGGGTTTCCTTATAATAGTAGTCATGATCCTGATGTCTATCGCGGCACCGCTTCTCACTTCTTATGACCCTGTAAAGATCTCTCTGACAGAACGTGCCCTTGAACCCGGCGGATCCCATCCTTTCGGAACCGACAAACTCGGGCGTGATGTTTTTGCACGTATACTCTACGGAGGCAGAGTATCAATCCTTATAGGCCTCTCAGGTGCCCTCGGAGGTATGATCCTGGGTGTCATTTTCGGTAGTTTATGTGGGTTCTTTGGTGGCTGGCTGGATGCAATCTTTGTCAAATTTGCTGAGCTTGTTTCCGTTGTCCCTCAACTCCTTTTAGTACTGGTATTGGCCACCATCTTGGGGCCCGGAGTTCAGAATCTTATTTATGTGTTTGTTTGTACCGGCTGGGTAGCTACCTTCCGTCTGGTGCGCGGAAGATTTTTCTCATTGCGTGAAGAAAGCTTTGTAGAGGCAAGCCGTGCTTTCGGTATCGGAAGTCTTTCCATTGCATTTAAGCATATTCTTCCCAATTGCCTTGGTCCGGTCGTTGTACAGCTTACACTGAATACTGCAGGTTTTATCCTTCAGGAGGCAGCTCTTTCATTTATCGGTCTTGGTGTTCCTTCCGGCGTTGCAACATGGGGTAATATCATGAACGCCGCAAAGGAGATCATCGTCATTTCAGATTATCCATGGCTTTGGATTCCTCCGGGATTCGCCATCGCCCTGTTTGTGCTAGGTGTTAACTTCTTCGGAGACGGCCTCAGGGATGTCCTCGATCCCAGCCAATTATAAGAGGAGGAACAGAGAATGACAAATCATGATTATATATTATCTATAAATGACCTAAAAACACAGTTTCAGGTAGGCAAGCGAGTTGTAAAAGCTGTCGATGGTGTCACCTTAAATATCAGACGGGGAAAGACATTGGGTCTCGTCGGTGAAAGCGGCTGCGGAAAAAGCGTTACCGCTCACTCTATCATGCAGCTCCTACCTAAGGCAGCGTCCATCACCAACGGGGAGATTATTTTTCGTCCCAAGGATGCTCCTGAATTTGATATTCTGCATTATAAAAAGACCCATAGAAAGATCAGGGAGATGCGCGGAAAGCAAATTTCCATGATATTTCAGGATCCCATGTCCTCACTTAACCCCGTTTATAGGGTTGGTGACCAGATTATTGAGAATATCCGTCAGCATGAAAAGATTTCCTATAAGGAAGCTATGGAACGTGCCATAAAAATGCTCAAAATGCTGAGTATTCCCATGGCCGAACAGCGTGTAAAGGATTATCCCCACCAGTTCTCCGGAGGTATGAAGCAACGTGTCATGATTGCCATGGGGCTTATTACCAATCCTGAGCTTCTTATTGCAGATGAGCCAACCACAGCTCTGGACGTAACAATCCAGGCACAGATCCTTGAGCTTATGAAGCATATGCAGGACCAGTTAGGCTTCACTATTGTTATTATCACGCACAACATGGGTATTGTAGCCGATATGGCTGATGATATCGCTGTTATGTACATGGGTAAGGTTGTTGAGTTCGGTACCAAGGAGGATATTTTCCTTCGTCCAACCCACCCCTACACCAAAGCGCTGCTTAAGTCCGTCCCAGTACTGGGTAATGGCGGCAATGACCGTCTTGAACCAATCCGAGGCAATACACCGGATCCTTCGGAAATGCCTGAAGGTTGTGCATTTGAACCTCGCTGCGACATAGCTGGCAGCCACTGCAGTAAGGAATCTCCGGAATATATTGACGTAGGAAATGGACACATGGTAAGATGCGGACATTGTAAGGAGGGCTGCAATCATGAGTAATCCGACCTCAACAAACGAGATCATCCTTGATCTTAAAAACATAAAAAAGTATTATCCCATTACAGCCGGACTCTTCCATAAAACGGTCGGGCATGTGAAGGCCGTTGATGATGTCAGCCTCTTTGTTAAAAAAGGAGAAACCCTCGGTTTGGTTGGCGAGAGCGGATGCGGAAAAACCACCCTCGGCAAATGTATCGTTCGGTTGCACAAGCCTACCGGTGGTCAGCTTCGTTATCGTTTTGGTGATCAATATAGCGATTTGTTGTCACTGAACAAACAAGAGAGCTTTAATGCGAGAAAAAAGATCCAAATGGTATTCCAGGATCCTTATTCCTCTCTTAATCCGGTGAAAACCATCTTTACTGCGTTTGACGAGCCCATGCGTGTGCATGGTTGGACTAACGCCAATGAACGAAAAGAACGTATTGCCCATTTACTGGAGAGCGTTAACCTTCGTCCGGATTATATGTACCGTTACCCTAATGAGTTTTCTGGCGGCCAGCGTCAGCGTATTTGTATTGCGCGTGCCCTTTGTGTGAATCCCGAGATGGTTGTATGCGATGAGCCTGTTTCGGCGTTGGATGTATCCATTCAGGCACAGGTTCTGAACCTCATGAAGGATTTGCAAAAAGAGCTGGGACTGACCTATGTATTCATCGCACACGATTTGTCGGTAGTAGAATACATGAGTGACCGTATTGCGGTTATGTATCTCGGCAAGGTTGTGGAGCTTGCTACATCCAAGGAGATATACTATAATCACCAGCATCCCTATACCGAAGCGTTACTTTCTGCTGTGCCCATTCCTGAAATCGGGCGCAAGCATGATCGTATTGTACTCGAGGGCGATGTACCTTCTCCTGCCAACCCGCCTGCCGGATGCCGGTTCCACACACGCTGCAATAAGTGCATGGATATATGTAAAACTCAAATGCCTGAGCTGCGTCCTATGAAAAACGATCCGGAACACTTTGTTGCCTGTCATTTGGCCGATACAGTTGAAACCAAAGTTTAATAGTATGATGAGAAGAGCGGGCGCTAGCTCGCTCTTCTCTATTATGAGTAAATTTATACAAGGATATTAGGAGGGACTCCCATGCAAAAAGAAAGGCTTAAAGGCGTTATTGCGGCTTCTGTAACCGCCTTTACATCCGAAAGAGACATTGATACGGCTGCAATGGAAAGGTTGACAAAATACTACCTAAACAGCGGGCTCGCTGGTGCTTTAATAAACTCCTCCACCGGAGAGTATTTTTCCATGACGACCGGTCAGAGGGAGAAAAGCGTTAGAGCCGCGGTTAAAGCTGCGGAAGGAAAACTGCTGATTATGGCGGGTATTAGCGAGGATCATATAACGGGCGCTATTGAAATGGGAAAGCTTATGGCAGATTGCGGAGCAGATATTGCTGCGGCTATGCCTCCCCGTTTTTTTACATACAGTGAGGATGAGCTTTTCAGCTTTTTTACTTCCATAGCTGATGCACTACCTATACCTCTTTTGGTTTACAATCATATGACTCGCCTGAACAACAAGCTGAGTGTTGACCTGATATGCCGCCTAAGCCAGCATCCCAACATTTGCGGTGTAAAGGACACGCATAATGACGCATCCCGTCTCATGACCCTACTGGAGCGAGTTAAGGACAGAGACGATTTTGTCGTTTATGCAGGCGGCGACGCCATGGCAGGTTTTAGCGCATTAATGGGCGGTTCCATGCTCAATGCACTATGTGCCGTTGCCCCCAAGCTGTTCATCGAATTGCAAAAAGCTGGTGAAGCAGGTAATGTCTCCAAGGTAATGACACTGCAGCAGCGCGTTAATAAGCTTATGGGACTCAACAATCTTATTGTAAGACCCGGCGGCAGCAGTATGTCAGCATTCTATCAGTCCATTAAGGCAGCGCTTAAAACCAAGGAACTTTGCAGCACAGATACGGCGCAAATGGGCTTTGATATTTCCGATGAGGAAATCGGCAAAATAAAAGAATTCATTGCCGATTTTGAATAAATTAAGCTATCCGAAGGAGTCATAACAGCTATGAATCTTGAAACCATTCAAGTCCGATACGATCTGGTGGTAGTAGGCGGCGGTATGTCGGGCATCTGCGCAGCCATCGCCGCTGCCCGTAAAGGTCTTAAAACCGCGCTCGTACATAATCGGCCGGTACTGGGTGGCAATGCAAGCAGTGAAATAAGAATGCACATCTGCGGAGCCGCAGGCCTTTACTGCAACCGGAAAAATGCACGGGAAACCGGTATTATTGAAGAGCTATTGCTCGAAAACAAACATCGCAACCCCAATCATAACTTCTCCATTCTGGATACGGTACTTTGGGAAAAGGTACGCTACCAGGAAAATCTGACCCTGTATCTCAATTGCCATGTTGATCGGGTCATCATGGACGGTAATCGCATCGACGCCATTCACGCCATTCAACTAACTACAGAAAAGAACTTTATGTTTTTTGCCGGAACCTTCGCAGATACCACAGGCGACGCAATTGTAGCAGAGCTTGCCGGTGCAAGGATTATGAAGGGTACCGAGGGGTGTGATGTTTTCAATGAGCCCCTTGCGCCCTTGACCGGCAATGAGCAGACCATGGGCAATACATTAATGTTTAAAGCCGTGGACACCGGAAAGCCGGTGCCATTTAAAGCACCGTTCTGGGCCAACAAGTATACCGAAGATGATTTAAAGTATCGTGATCACAAGAACATTGCCTCGGGCTATTGGTGGATCGAGCTGGGCGGAACCATGGATGCGACCAAGGATTATGAGGAAATCCGTGACGAGCTTCTAAAGTCACTCTACGGCGTATGGGATCACATAAAGAACGGCGGAGACCATGGAGCTGAGAACTGGGACCTTGATTGGGTGCAATTTCTGCCTGGCAAGCGCGAGAGCCGCAGGGTTGTAGGTGATTATGTACTGACCGAGTTGGATCTTACACAGGGCCAAGCTTTTGAGGATACCGTCGCCTATGGCGGTTGGCCCATCGACACCCACACACCTATGGGTATCACAGGTAAGGGTGAAGGCCCCAACCGGTTTATTGAAATTAAGGATGTCTATCCCATCCCCTACCGCTGTCTCTTTGCCGCAGATGTGGATAACCTTATGGTTGGAGGACGTGCCATCAGCGCATCACATCTTGCCTTTGCTTCAGCCCGAGTAATGGGTACCACCGCGGTCATCGGTCAGGCCATTGGTTCCGCCGTAGCGCTGCAGCAAAAATATGGCTTAAAGCCTCGCGAACTCTTCACAACAGGCAAAATCAAGGAGCTTCAGCAGCTGCTGCTCAAAGACGACTGCTACCTACCCGGAATCGCCAGTACGGACACCACGGATCTCATCCGCAGCGCTAACCTTTCTGCAAGCTCCTGTGATCCTTTATACCCTGTTGAAAATCTGTTGACGGGTATCAGCCGTCCAGTAGGTGAAAACCTCAATTCATGGGTATCAGCCAGCGATGATACAAAGCCTGTGCTGACACTTAGGTGGGATAAGCCTGTGAAGGTCAGTGAGATTATTCTTAAATTCGACTCCGACCTCAACCATGATCTTATGATTTCCATTGACAAAGGCGTAGTGGATACATGGAGGAATACAATGCCACCAAGCCTCGTCCGTTCCTATCACATTGATTTAATCCGAGAAGGGATTGTTCAGCAAACACGTACAATCTCTGAAAACTGCATACGCAGCGCTGTAGAAAAATGGGACTCACCGATTACCTGTGATGAAATGCATGTAACCCTGCTTGAAACCTACGGTGACAAGCAGTTCCGGCTATTTGAAATACGAGTTTATTAGGGGCACTTAGAACAAAGAGAGGACGGTTCATGCAAAAATGCACGAACCGTCTTCTCTTTTGTCGTATGCTACGCCTATGCTGGGCGAACTAGATACAAAAATCTCGGGAGCGAATGCCCCCGAGATTTCTTATGTCTGCTAAGATGTCAGATATTATTTAGCGGGATTAAGTGTCCACTTCTGGATGTAGCGCTCATAGTTGGACCACTCGTTGGAGAGCTTGAGTTCGGAAGGAAGATTAACTCTTGCGGTATTGAATACCTGAATGTTCTTCAGAGCGAACATCGGGATATTCCAGAGCATTTGCTCAGTCTCAACCTTCTGGATCTCTTTGAGAACCTCAACGCGTTTGGCGGGATCAACTGTTACCCACAGCTCTTCAAGCAGCTTGTCTAAGCCTGTGAAGTCACCGGGATAAACTTTTCCATACATAGAGGTCTGGAGAGAAGGATTATACCAAAGATTGTAGGCTTCTTCGGGTGCCATAGCGGAAAGGCCTGCATAAATGAAGTTGTAGTCTCTTACGTCCCAGATCTGGGAAGTAAGGTCACCGGTAAGCAGGGTCCACTCGGCCTTAACACCAATGTCAGAAAGGTAAGCAACAATGGCATCCATAAGGTCAGCAGTACCTTGGTCGGCATAGTAAGCTGCAAACTTAACAGTCTGGCTGTAATCGAAGCCAACCTCGTCAAGGAGCTTCTTAGCTAATGTAGGATCATACTTGAGATCGTAAACGTCCTTATTGGCATAAGGTAAGGATGCAGGAACCTTGCTGTTTGTAAGGCTAGCCTGGTTGGGCATCAGATTGTCAATAAGAGCCTGTCTGTCAATAGCGTGTCCAATAGCACGTCTTGCACGGATATCCTTGAAGGGATCTTTACCGTCGCCTTTGGGGCCCTTGCTGTTCCACTGCAGATATCTTACAAAATAGATATCGGTGTAGAAAGCTTCGTAGTTAGGGTTCTTTAGGGCTGCCTGAGCTGTTGCAAGGTCATTGGTTGCAAAGAAGTCGATTTCATCGGCCAAAGCACGTGTAGCATAGTCAGCCTGTGTCATCTGAGTCAGCTTAACTTGCTTGATTTGGGGCTTTTCACCAAAGTAGTCTTCATTAATTTCAAGTAAAGCATAGTCGTTGGCTACGAATTCCTTGATCTTGTAGGGACCTGTTCCAATAGGCCAATCATAGAAGGTAGAGGTGTTCATGGTCAATGGATCAAGACCTTCAATCTTATGGCGGGGGAAGATGTTGAACTGAGCCATTGCCAAAAGGAAGGTACCGGTAGGCTTAGCCATATCGATGGTCAAAACATTTTTATCGATCTTGATGCCTTCAATATCAGCAGTAGGAGTCTTTGACTTATCTTCCATGTACTCTTTGGCACCCTTTATGTTGCTAAGAGCGCTCTTGATAACGCCATTAACCTGAGCTGCCTTTAAAGCAGTCTTTATGGAGAATGCAACGTCATCAGCTGAGAAATCTTTACCGTCATGCCATTTTACGCCCTCTTTGAGAGTAAAGACATACTGTAAACCGTCATTTTTAACTTCCCATTTCTCTGCCAGATCGCCGTAAACAGGATTCAAATCTGAATCAAGTCGGAGGAGACGTGAGAAAATCATCATTCTGCCTAAGAGGCCGTAGTTATCCCAGGAACCGGGCCACTTGTCGCCCATGTTTTCCATTGTGGGAAGGAGAAGCATGTCAGGACCTATGCCTTTATCCCCTGTAGGTTCACCGGAAGGTGTAGGAGTTTGGCTCTGAATGTCAGGAGTTGGTGTTGGCTTTGCTGCTTCCTGGCCGCATCCAGCAAGCATACCCAATAACATGGTGGCAGCAAGCAACAACGATAAAATACGTTTCTTCATGGATTATCCTCCTTTTAATATAGTGGATTTTATATTTCATTGCTATTTTTAGCAACTAAATATACCATATAGGACCATGTCATGCATGGTTTTGGGATATTGAGGGTGGACGAAATTATAATTTATGAATAAGCATTGACCAAAAATAAAGAAAAGGCATCTTTTACAAGTCCGTATGACTACGGTTTAGAATCAAAGCATAATGAACCTTTGATATGTATAAAGTCTCGATGCATTCCGTCAATTTTGGTCACTCCCGCTTTGTAATGAAAAAGTCTTTCTAATGAGAAGTTAATAGCTTTTGTTTTGTTAATCTCCCACAAATTCTTATCCTTCATCAGCGGATTATTTGTCATAGTATTATAATATTTTATTTACTGAGAAATGTCAATATGAATAGTATGTTCTTGCAAAAGTTTTTCATAATAGTACGAAAACGAAAGTATTTTATTTTGTTCTTGTAAATGAACATGTTTATAATATAAAACGTGCCTATTATAATAATAGTATAATAAATTATGACAATATCGACATTACATAATAAATACCAGGAATATAGGTTGTCGTAAGTTATGTGGAAATACTTATAAAAATAATTAAGCTCCTATCGAAAGGATTTGATTCCGTATTATTTGACATGCCGTTATCCTATACAGTATACTGCTGCTAGGCAATAAAAAAGGTAATTTCTTTACCGGAATGTGAGGATTTTTATATGAAAGTCGTCAGTCAGTCTGTCATTTATGAAAACCCGCTGCCTCAATTGCGAAGCCGTCATAGTTTGTTTCCCAATATGTGCGAAACAGTGAATGGTACATTATTGGCGTGCCATTCCATCAGCGAGGCCTTTGAAAGTATAGACGGCACAAGCTATATATCACGAAGTCATGACGGCGGGTGCACATTCGGCAAGCCCGAAAAGATGTTTAAGAAAAGCCCCTGCCAGGTGGTTTTCAGTGACACCTGCAAGGCAACAAGACTTGGGGATGGGCGTCTTGCGGCTCTGGGATATGCTTTCGACCGCACAGATCCCGACCTTCCCATAGGCAACCCTGAAACAGGCGGACTACTAGAGAATATGATCTTTATCTCTTACTCAGAGGATGACGGCAGGACCTGGTCTCAATGGCGAACCATTGACTGCAGCTGGGGACCCCATGTAGAAGCCTCTGCACCCCTCTCCGTTTTAAAAAGTGGTGCATGGGTAACACCCATAACAGGCTTTAGCGCCTGGGATGGCACAAAAACGGGACGAAATTGCGGCAGGATACTACGATCTGATGATGAAGGACAGCACTGGTCGGATGACACCCTATGCATGGCCTTTGAGGACAGTGACATTACTTGCTATGAGCAGCGTCTCTGCCAGTTGGATTCAGGCGCTGTGGTGGTAATCGGATGGAACGAGAATACAAGGACCGGCGAGCGTCTTAAGAACCATTACACCATCTCCTACGATGATGCAAGGACCTTTTCAGAGCCTAAAAGTACTGGTATTGGAGGACAAGCCTCAAGCGTTTGCGCCTTAGGTGGTGAAAAGCTGCTAGCTCTGCATGCGGTGAGAAGAGATACTCAGCACCCCGGAATATATGGCTACCTTGTAGACCTTTCCCGCGGTGAATGGGATATACAGGATGAGCTTCTCATCTGGGAGCCCGCTGTTCCCATGGTTAAGAACACACGCATGGCGGAAATATTCTCATTTCTCAAATTTGGGCAGCCCAGCGCCATAAAAATGTCAGATGGCGCCATCATGATGAGCCATTGGTGTGAAGAACAGGGGCAGTGTAAAACCCTTGCTACCAGAATTGAGCTTTAGAATACAATAAAATCGACATAAAAAAATTCAGAGGATAACCTCTGAATTTTTTTATGCACTACTCCTGTATAAGCCTATCACCTGTACTGACCAAAACACCACAGCGTTCTGCTTCTGCCCTGATTTCGGGGGGCAGCGGGGCATCGGATATCAATACATCGATATCCTGTAGGGTTGCAAAGGTATACGGCATACTGTGATCTATTTTGGAGTGATCCATGAGCATAACCACACGTTTGGCTTTTTTGATGACCTTTCGCTTAAGCTGATGCTCACTAAAGGAGCCGCTGGTAAAGCCATTATTCAATGAGTATCCTGATGTTGCCATTATTGCTATGTCGATATTCACACCGTCTATGAACACTTCTGCTTGGGGGCCTGAGCAGGAGAGCGTATTACCATTGACCTGCCCGCCTACAATGGATACTGTACATTTGCTTCGTTGAGAAAGCTCCGAAGAGATGTTGGTTCCGCTTGTCAAAATGTTATAATATCTATCCGGCAATTGTTTGACCAATGCCATGGTGGTGCTGCCTGCATCAAGAAATACCGAATGTCCGGATTGAACATATTCCAGTGCCAGGCCGGCAATTTCATTCTTGGCCTGTTGGTTAGCCAATGCACGCTGTGCATAAATGCCTTCTCCTTCAGTCTGGACCAGACGCATGGCAATAGCGCCATTTCGTTTTCTTCGAATAGCACCTTCATCCTCCAACTTTTTTAAGTCGCGCCAAAGGGTCATGGAAGAACATCCGGAACACAGTTCAGCCAATTCCTCCATACTCGCCTCGCCATGTGATTCAATATATTCACGGATGCGTGCTCTGCGTTCGTTGGGCACATTAAACACCTCCTTAATCATATTATACTCAAAATGTTATAAAACAACAAGAATTTAAGATTTAAATCACAACATTATGTTATTATCAACCATCATCCAATTGGAGTCCATGCCGCCCTTGGATTTTGTGGTAAGGACCACGGAAACTTTTTTCTGTAGGTATGATCTTTTGAAAAACCACATAGTATATTTTGACATAAAATGCTACAATCAGCTTAATGATTCTCAATATCATTTTCCTGGGAAGAGGATAAAAAACTATGATTAACAAAGTTTATTCAGTCTTCTTTACCCTCCTGATTTTATTATCCGCCCTGCCCGGCTTGAGTGGCTGTAGTAAAAGGTACGATCCACCCCTCTATCAGCAGGTCCCAACGAGTTCTGCCAGCCAGAATACTCCATCTTCACCAAGCCCGGAAGTCAGTGCCTTTACCTCACGGCCAGAGAACACCATTCCTCCTACTCCGGAGGCTCCTGTTGATACTCCGACTGACACTCCGGCCCCCCATAATAAGGATAATTCGGGTAACGCAAAAAGAAGTATTGTCACCCAGGAAGTATTTACGGATCTTACATCACCTGATTTAAAGGGACGAGTCATTGGCACCGATGGTGGCAGGGCTGCTCAGGAAATAATTATCGACCTTTATTCGGATTTGGGTCTTGAGCCTTATCATGAAGAGTTTAGAAACCCCGTCTACTTTTACCAGGCTTCGGGGACTGAGACCTCCAAAGTCTTGGAAACTGGAAAGCAAGCGCCTGACGGACATAATATCGTAGGCTTTATATCGGGTAAGGATGATAAAGAGTGCCTTGTCCTGTCGGCTCATTTTGATGGGGTTGACTATGGGACGGCTGCTTTGGACAATGCGGGTGGGGTCTATGCATTACTGAAGACGGCAGAAAAACTGACTCATTACAACAAAGACCGAAAATTGAGCAGAGATATTGTTATTGCGGCCTTTGACGGCGAAGAGCCGGGCCTCATTGGAAGCAGCAATTTTGTTGACGATATTATAAACCGGTATGACAAAGCATTTGTCATAAATTTGGATTGTGTGGGTATAAAAGATAGCGATTCTTATATCGTCACAGGCAACCAAGCTCAATTTGGCAACTTCATAGATTCACTTTATGATCAGCTTGCAGCCTATGATTTTATGACTGTTCCTGTGGACGGTTTTTACGCAAGTGATCATCTTTCCTTCGAGTATCAGGGCATACCTGCCGTTACAATAGGTGAAAGTAAAGTTGACGGTATTATTCATACCGTCAACGATGTGGCTGAAAAAGTGGATGTCGATGAAATTGAGAGGCTCTCTGAAGCCCTCTGCAACTATATCCTTGAGGATTCTGACATTCTCTATGACGAAGCTCCGTAAGAAGCATTCTCCGTTATTTCATGTCAAAGGTAAATCCGCGCTTGATATCACCGTTAAAGCCCATGCTTTTGTAAAACACGTGAGCTTCCTTACGGTGACTTCCGCTAAGGAGCATAACCTTATAACAGTTTTTCTCCCTGGCAAAGTCGAGCAAAAGCTGTATGACCGCTCTTCCAAAACCCTTACGTCGTGCAACAGGATGAGTTATTACATTTTCAATGACAGCATATGGCCTTCCTTTATGAGTAAGATTGGGCACAATAACGATATTGGCCGTTGAAACCAATTGACCTTCTGCCTCGGCAACCCCATAGCGATAGGTACCGGATTGATGCACAATTTCATCCCACAAAGGCCTGAGAATATCAGCCGCCGGTAAGGTGTCTTCTGGTGCTAACAGCTCATATAGCGCCATTATCCCTTCAAAATCATCGTACTTTGCAAACCGGATATCCACCATAGCTTACCCCGCCGATTCGAGATTGTTGAGAATGCCGGCTGAAAAGATGAAGAAGGTTATGGCCATTACTAAGCTCCAGCCTCCAAGAGCACAAATCATTAAAAACTCACTCTCTGTGGCCATGGCTACAAGCACAACCGCAACAATGCCCGGGATCTGAATAAGGATCGCGGCGATGACCTTGATAAAGATCAAGAGGCCTTTGCTATGAACCCAACCAAATAGTTTTCTGCTTAGAACATCGGTATAAACAAATACGGCACCAAAGGCCAGATAGGTTAAAATACAAGCCACAACCACCGGAATACTCGATTTAAAGATGATACCCGCTGTAATAAAGAGGATAACACCATCGAAGAAATTTTTTACATGCTCGGATAAAGTGGCATAAAAGAGCTTTTCATGGGAGGAGGCAGGGATGAGGTAAATATAGGGCTTATCCATCTCGGAACCGAGCCGCCCCTGTATTTGGAAAAGCAGAAGCATATAAACACTAAAGCACAGAATCATAAATAGTCCCATGCTGCCTGCCTCTTCGGGCATGATAAATTTAAAAGCGATGGCTGATATCATAACCGTTATGGATACTCTGTCAAAGAAGAGGAAATATGCTGTTTTCCGTATTTCCAAAAGGTGCTTGTAGAAAATAGCACTGGCGCCATTACCGGAAAGCCTTTGATTGACCTTTTCCTTTACCTTGACATTAAAGGTCATGTTGGTTCCTTCGCGCTTGGCTCTCATGGCCGCCTCGACATACTCGGTACCTTCCAGCACATCTTCGTAATAATCCAGGTTCATGCGATAAAGAGCAACGGAAGCCCCGATTATCAGAACGATCATGCCTGATGCTCCTACCCAGAACTCTGTGGTAATACCTGTCACTGCCGATGATGCAATGGAGCTGGTCCACCCGATAATAGGAAAATAACGCGAAACAGGATGATTAAAAACCATATCCAGGGAGGTGCCAAAGTTACGGGTTTGGGCAAGATTGACTAAAAAGAGAACGGCAACGACAAGAGCACACCCATCGAATATTCTTTTCAAGAGCTTTTTCCTTGCTTTTTCCTTTGAAGCCCAAGAATAAATCATCATGCTGATCAAAGGATAGGAAAGGGCATAAGCAACGACCGCAAGTATAAGAACAAGGATGCCATAGGGTTCCATAACAAAGTTGTTTTTAAGGTTAGGTATTTGGAACATGGCAATAAAGATTAGCAGAAAAGTACCGCCTATTTGCTTGATAAAGGCATAGAGAAGAACGTCATTAGGTCTGATGGGCGCTGTAAAAACCAGGTTTACATCGGCCATGCGGAAGTAAGTGCTCCCTTTGTCAATACCGAGCTTCAAGGTTGTATAGTAAAGAAACAGAAAAACCAATGTCATAATACCTGAAAAGAGCTTTGGAGAAGCATTCCGGACCATACCGCTGGGCATGACGAAAGCGCCAACCATCATGGCCACAACAAACACAAGAATGACGAGGTAGCCAATGAGTATGATGGGCTTCTTAAAAACCCCTTTAATAAGGTTTTTAAGGGTACATTTCATAATATAGAATAACGAGCTCATGCTTTTTCTCCCTCCTTCTCGGTAACAGAGAAGAAGATATGTTCCAAGGACTCCCCGCTTGCGGTCATCTCAGCACGTGTACGGTTAAACACAATTTCACCCTTATTCATGATGAGAACCTTATCCCAAACCTCATCGACAGAATCAATAATGTGCGTACTGATTAATACTGCACATCCGGAGTTCTTCAGTTCAACAAACATCTCCTTTAGCTCTTTGATGGCTTTTGGATCAAGGCCTATCATGGGCTCGTCAAAAAGAACCATTTGAGGCTTAATGAGTAAAGCGCAGCAAATACTTAACTTCTGCTGCATACCCTTTGAAAGCTCTTTTCCTACCTTTGTTTTCTTATCGTCCATGTCAAAGCGGATTAACAGGGCGTTAGCCGTCTCCTCCCAATCCTTGAGGCCATAGGCTCTTGCGATAAACTCCAAATGCTCCCAGACGTTGAGGGATTCATAAATGGCAGGGGATTCAGGAACATATCCAAAAACGCGTTTTGCCTCCACGCTTTTATTCCCTTTACCATAAATGGTAATCTGTCCGTCAAAGCGCAGAAGACCTGCAATGGACTTGATGGTTGTACTTTTTCCAGCACCATTCGGCCCTAAAAGCACCCCAATCTCTCCAGCGTTGACTTCAAATGAAACCTTGTTGACCGCCAGCACCTTTTCATACTTCTTTGACAAATTTTTAACCTTTAACATACTTAACCTCCTGTTAGTGGTGTGTATCTAAGGGTACACACCACAAGCCTAGACCCGGTATAGGGGTATGCTCTACCAAGAACGTACCACAAGCCTTGATCTTTATATGAAGAAGTCTCTGAGTCCTGTTTTTCTCAGAGGCTTCTAAGGCTTTTAAGAGCTAGGATTGAGCTTTTACGCTCCGCAGCACTTTTTATATTTCTTGCCGCTTCCACAAGGACAGGGATCATTTCTTCCTACTTTATTACTGACTGCTCGATGATCCTCATTATACTGTTTTCTGATCTCAGAACGCTGCTCGGAAGTTAAATGGGCATCCCACTCGTTAAGCTCATAAAGCCATTGAGCCTTGGCGTTCAGCATATTATAATAAAGCTTTTCCAAAACAATGGCCTTGTCAATATCACTTTCCTCTGTCAGAGCCTCCAGATCAAGCTCACTGTCCAGGCTGGTGTTAATACCGTCCAGAAAGCCCGTGAAGGTGATATTGTCCATGTCATAGGTCTTGGCAAGATCTTCAAGACGCCCCTGGAGAGCTGTGGTGCCGGAAGCTAAAATGCTCTTGTAAGCCTCGGTTTCTTTTGCCAGGTAGTTCTCAAAGAACTTTTCGTTTGCTGCATCACTGCGTTGATTTTCAAGTTTCGTCTGCCATTCTTTAAATAGGCTCATTGGTATTCCCCTCTCTTAGATACAAAATCCATGGATAAAAGTCTGAATCTTTTTTACATTTTTTCAGGAGCCTGTATGCTGATGAGCTCCAAAATGTTCCGGATGACGATACGCGTACTGTCTACCAGGATGAGTCTGGCCATCATGAGCTCTTCCTCCTCACCCTTTACACGGCAGGCGTTATAGAAGCTATGAAAGCTTCCTGCAACCTCCATGACATAGCGCGTCAATCTGCTGGGTTCCAGCGATTTGGCTGCAAGGGTTACCTCTTCAGGGTATTCAGCCAGTTTCCTTATGAGCTCTTCTTCCTCTTTTTCCTTTAAAAGAACAAGCTTCACCATTTCCGCGGATCTTGGTACAACCCCCTCCTCGGAAAGCTTCCGGAGGATACTGCAGATACGGGCATGGGCGTATTGAACGTAGAAAACAGGATTGTCATTGGACTGCTTGACAGCAAGATCCAGATCAAAATCCAAATGACTGCCCGCGGTCTTCAAGTTGAAAATAAATCGCGCGGCATCCCGGCCTACCTCTTCCAGCAGATCACCGAGTGAGATGGCCTTGCCCGTCCGTTTAGACATACGTGCGATCTCACCGTTACGATAAAGCCTCACAAGCTGGAACAGTATAACCTCCAGACGTTGGCTCTTAATTCCGAAGGGCTCCATGGCGGCTTTCATACGGGCAACGTGACCATGGTGGTCGGCTCCCCAAAGGTCAATGGCCCAGTCGAAACTTCGCGTTACAAATTTATTGCGATGATAGGCAATGTCAGCGGCCATATAGGTGGGTATGCCGTTATTACGAATAAGAACCTCGTCCTTTTCGAGCCCCAGCTTTTCTCCATTCAGCCAGATAGCCCCCTCTTTTTCAACTGTAAAGCCACTGGCCTGTAAAAATTCAACAGTTTCGTGAACAGCACCGCTTTCATGAAGAGACTTTTCCGAGAACCAGACGTCATATTCAATACCATAGGCTGACAGGGTATCTCGGATTTTTTGGATATTAATGGGGAGGGCATAATCAACAAGGATTTGCCGCCTTTCCTCGGATGTCTTGGAAACGAGGATATCTCCATTTTGATCAATATAATTTTTGACATGCTCTATGATGTCTTCACCGTGATAGCCATCCTCAGGGAACTCAACCTGATCCTCACCCAAAAATATCTGAAGATAGCGGGCCTCAAGGGAAAGTCCGAAACGTTCAATCTGATTTCCGGCATCATTGATATAGAATTCACGGGTCACGTCGTACCCCGCTTTTTTAAGTACACTGGCAAGACAATCTCCAAGGGCGCCGCCGCGCGCATTGCCCATATGAAGGGGACCTGTAGGATTGGCACTGACAAACTCCACATTGACCCTTTTGCCCTTGCCAAGCTCCACTTCACCATACTGCTCCCGCTTAAGCTGAATAAGCCTGAGGGCATCATAAAGCCAAGATTTATCAAGATAGAAATTGATAAATCCCGGGCCCGCAATCTCAACCTTCTCAATATAGGTCCCTGAAAAATTGAACTCAGCCACTAAAAGCTCCGCCGTCTTTCTGGGGGGAAGCTTGACCTGCTTCGCGACCTGCATGGCTATATTGGTTGAGAAGTCGCCAAAACCTCTTTCACGGGGTACTTCCACTGTCATCTCCGGCAATTCTACGACCGGTAAGCTGCCTTTTTGCTCGCAGGCCAGAAAGGCTTCCTTTGTGACTGAACCAATCTGCTCGCGTATTGTTTCGAAGATATTGTTCATGCCTGTTCATCCATCCCTTGTTTCATCTGTTATCTCGGATTTTCTTAGTTGTTAAGCTCACTGACTGTTACATTAAGGCTGTTTTTCCCACCGTAAACACGGTTGTACTCCAGTATATAATCAACCTTTATTTCCCCGCCGGCATCACCCAGATCCACGGCCAGCTTTTTAGCGGTTATACCCATCATAATGCTTCCGTATTGTGTATCATAATCGGTAAGATGGGTCTTGCCAACTTCAAAAAGCATCATGGCATCCACATTGCCATGGCGGATCAAGGTTACGGAGTCCTTTTTGACCTTTAATGTGGTGGTCGTTCCATCAAGACCTGTTATTTGACTTTCCTCATAGCTCACAGTATACTCGTCATTTTCTTTGGTTAGCTTTCCTTCCGTAATAAAGCTCATTTTATCGCTCTCACCGGAATTACCGTCGATGACGCTGTTAACTGTAATTAAAACCTGTTTCTCCACTTCTATTTCCTTTCATAAGAGCGTAAGGTTTGCTCGTATTTTTCAAAGGCTAAATCGATCAATCTTGCAATAAGCTCTGAATAGGGAATGCCACTGGCCTCCCAGAGCTTGGAATACATACTGATGCTTGTAAATCCCGGCATGGTATTAATTTCATTAAGAATAACACGCTCAGTTTTCCGATCAACAAAAAAATCAACACGAGAAAGACCTGAGCAGCCCAGAGCTTTAAAGGCTCTGACAGCGTAGTCCCGCACCTGTTCCATAATTTGCGGCTGAAGGTTGGCAGGTATTATTGTATCCGATTTTCCGTCAATGTATTTGGCGTTATAGTCATAGAATTCATTGCACGGAACGATTTCCCCTACAGTTGATGCGATGGGATTTTCATTGCCTAAAACAGCACACTCCACTTCCTGTCCGTCAATAAATTCCTCGATAAGAATTTTTGTGTCATATTGAGCTGCGAAAAGAAGGGCAGCTTCCAATTCATCAGGTTTTCTGACCTTACTCACACCCACCGAGGACCCGGCATTTGCCGGCTTTATAAAGCATGGCCATCCAAGCTTTTCTGTGACCCGATTGATCAGAAAGGGTATGGCTCCCTCAATTTCATTTCTCATGACCTTGATATAGTCAGCCTGTGGTATGCCGGCATTTTGAAAAACCAGTTTCGAAAACTCCTTATCCATTCCGGCAGCCGAAGCCAGAATATTGCAGCCCACATAAGGAATATCGGCCAATTGAAGCAAGCCCTGCACAGACCCGTCTTCGCCATTGGGACCGTGAAGAACTGGAAAGACCACATCTACATTGACCTTTTTGCCCTCATTGTTCTTAAAGCTGATAAGATCCATACAACTGGGAGCCGACAACTCCTCTTTACCGGATAAATCAATATTGGACGGCGCGGCCTCCAGAAGCTGCTTTCTGGCGTGAGGTTCCCATTCCCCGGATCCGATAAGGGCTACATCCCCATCGAACCTCAACCATTCACCGCTTTTAGTAATGCCGATGGTCTGTATGTCAAAACGATCCTTGTCAATATTCTCAAGAACGCACTGGGCTGAGGTCCTGGAAACTTCATGTTCCGAAGATTGCCCACCAAAAAGAATCGCTACCTTAATCTTTTCTCTCATCTTTGCCTCCCGAAATGGGCTCAAGGGGAGCAAAATCGCTCCCCTCCAAATATTTGTTTTGAATAACAAACGTACTCTTTCAACTGATTATACATGATTGACCCTTAATTATTCAAGCGGGTCCACATCTTCTTCGTTTGAAATTTCTGCAGTTTCCTCACTCTCCACGCCTACAGGAGCCAGGCCCCCGTCTTCGGGAAGAGCCAGCCCGACTTCTTTGTTGACAACCGCATCATTGCGTGGGAAGTCGTTGTTCAAGGTTACATTATCTTTAAAGTTCTTTGTAGCCTTACCATTGATGATAATTTTAACACGCTCAACATCCTTCAATTCAGTCAAGGTATTGACAATAGAGTAAACGGTCAGTTCTGCAATTGTTTTTCCACCAGGATGGTTTTCTACAAACTCCTTGGTGAAGTCCACCGTTGCCACTCTTCCCTCAATGGTAACCGGAGCTCTTAAAGTCGTGCCCTGGGCTATAACAGCCTTGAGTCCTTTTGCTTTGGGACCTGCAATAAGCTCCTTGACCATGGCGGATGCCAGAGTTGAAGCTCCTTTCTTTGCTTCCTTGATGTCCACGTAGCGTATCTCTTTGACCAGCTTGGTATCCTGCTCGTCACTGAAATACAAAATTACGGGCACCTTTTCATTGAGCACAGCCGCTTCTTCCTCATCGATGTTTAGGCTGCTTATGGGCGTGAGATCCTCGCTAACGGACGCATCATTATTTTTATTTGCGCAGGAACACATTAAAAGCGCCAGAATCATCATCACAGCTATTACTCTCATTTTTTTCATAATGCACACCTCTTGTCTGAATCCATTTTTATGTCTATGTGTGGACCTGTTCTTTTATTCTTGTTTTCAAACACCACTTTACAAAGTAGTGCCCAAGGGGTAAAAAGAAGATTATCTTTGGCCTGATAAAACTTTTGCGAGAAGAATCGTCTGGTCTACAAAAACTACACGGATATATAGGCTTTAGGGATGATCAAAATTTTCATTTTAATTGCTCCTTTTTTGGTGCAGTTTGACCATAACATGTTGCACGAAATGAAAAAACACTTGGCCCTATATTTTTGTTGGATTTTATACTTATAACGAAAAGCCTATTTGGCTATAATAAACACATAGTAAGAAATGAAGCACGTTAGACAATAACAATTGAAATACAATCATAGTACTATATGCAGTAAATAACACACTAAAATTTGCCCCTTTTACCCCTTTTTTCGCTCCTTTTGGAGCGGCACATTTTTAAAATTTTATATAGATTCCTCCTTTAAAAGGAAAAGACGGATGGTTATCCGTCTTTTCTCATTTTCCGCACCACTTCAATCATCTGACGAGAGGCGATGGCCCCCTGCCCCACGGCTACCGACACCTGTTTAAACAAGCCGGTACAATCTCCCGCGGCAAAAAGGCCTGGAATATTTGTCTCCATTTTTTCATTCACAGTAATGGACTTTCCGTTGGTAGCAATCCCCAGCTTCAAGGCAAAGCTTGTGGAGGATGCACTTCCAAAGGCTATGAAAAGCCCTTGAAGGCTTTCCTGGCTGCCATTTTCCAGTATGACACCCTCTAATATCTCTTGGCCCGTAAGCTCTTTTACTTTTTCAGTATTGAGCTTAAATTGAGCAAGCTTGTCCTTCTGGCTATCAGAAATATTGAGCGGCATAGCATTTGTAAACAGTGTTATGTCCTGGGTGAAGGGAAGCAGCTCGGATGCTTCGTGAACGGCATAATCGGTATAGCCCAGCACCCCTACCTTTTTGTTCCGGTAAAAAAATCCGTCACAGGTGGTGCAATAGCTTACGCCTTTTCCTTCGAACTGCTCCAGCTTCTTAACAGGTGCCTTTATTACGGGGCTGCCTGTGGCCAAAAGTACCGTGCGAGCTTCATAGGTTCCGTTTGTGCAGGTAATTTTGAAATGAGTCTCTTTTTCAATCCCTACCACTTCGTCTTCCACTATTTCGACACCCAGCCTTAAGGCCTGTTTTTCTCCAGCCTCCAAAAGAGCTCTTCCGCTTATGGGCTGCTCAAAACCATAATAGTTTTCTATTTTATCAGCCTTTAAAAGCGTACTGTCAAATCTTCCGATAATTAAAGTCTTCAGGCCGGCCCTGATGGTATAAACCGCACAGGATACGCCAGCCGGGCCTCTTCCGAGCATAACTGCATCATATAGCATTAGTTGATCTCCTTTAATTTATTAATTGGTAAATCTGATAACTTTAATATTGACCAATTCACTTATTATCATTTTACCCTTTAAAATCAAAAAAGAACAAACTTTTGCCTATGACTTCAAAAGAACTGCTGTCCCCTTAAATCAGAATTGCGCCGCTTAAAGGGGGCAAGGTCAGCATGACCTTGTTTTCAAAAGCGGTAAGGGTCTCATGAGTCATGAGGTTGACCAGGGCTTTATTGTTGCACAGGGGTAAGATGACCTGATTTTCACGCTCACTGTTGTTGAGCACGACCATGGCCTCCTCCGCTCCATCACTTCGTTTAAAAGCGTACAGGCCTCGTCCCGAGTCCTTCAGAACCGTCTTACAATCCCCTGTAAAGAGATTCATGTGATTTTTTCGGATGGCAATGAGCTTTTTATAGTAGCATGTAAGCTCTTCCGATTCATCGGTATCCGACCAGATCATGGGAGCCCGATATTCAGCCTCCTGAATGCCGCTGATACCCTTTTCATCCCCTGCAAAGATGGATGGAATACCCACATAGGTCAATTCAAAGAGAGCGGCCAGCTTAAGCCTTCTCATGTCATTCCCGCAAAGAGAAAGGAAGCGGGGCACATCATGAGAATCCAGCATATTCATCTGAACCGGGGTTATCTGCTTCTTATAGCGCATCAGCATCGCATTGAGACAGGCGTCGAATTCATCTGCGCTTATGGCGTCCTTTCCGATAAAGTCGATGACCGTATTGGTAAAGCGATAGTTCATGGCGGAATCAAATTGATCTCCAAGCAGCCACTGCTGGGCATCCTCCCAAATCTCGGCTATCAGGAAGGCATCCGATTTTTCCTGTTGGACAGCTTTTCGGAAGGCTCTCCAAAAATCATGATCAACTTCGTTGGCTACATCCAAACGCCATCCGTCTATTCCCATTTCTCTGATCCAATAACGTCCAACCTCACAGAAGTATTCGACAACTTCCGGATTCCCTGTATTCAGCTTGGGCATTTGCTTCACATAGGCAAAGGCCGCATAATTAACGGGATCTACACTGATGGGAAACGTAAGACTATAGAACCAATCCTTGTAGGCTGAAGCCTCGCCTTTTTTAAGTACATCCTGGAAGGCAAAAAACTTCCACCCGCAGTGATTGAAAACACCGTCAAGAATAATACGAATGCCATTTTGGTGCAGGATTTCAACCATGGCTTTGAAATCTTCGCTAGTGCCAAAGCAAGGGTCGATGGAGTAGTAATCAATGGTATCATATTTGTGGTAGGCCCCCGCCGTGAAAACGGGATTGATATAAATGCAGTTAACACCCAGCTCTTTTAAATAATCCACGTTCTCTGAAATACCTTTTATGGTGCCCCCCAGCTTACCGGTGGATTGATGGCCTTCTTCGGTTGTCACTTCCATCGGTTTTCCACTGATGCGGCCTTTTGAGGTAGCAAAGCTGTCAGGAAAGATCTGGTACATGATGACATTCTTAGCCCACTGGGGTACCTGCGCAATATCCTCCCGACGTATGTACGGAAACTGGAAGTACTCGGTACGATTAAGGGTAGGCCGCTGTGTAAATTCTGAGGAATAATAGTACATAGTCTCTGTCCCATCATCCAACCAAAAGTAGTAGCAGATGCGATCCAGGTCTGTCTCAAAGTCAGCTTCAAAATAATCAAATAATTGATCAGAGGCCACAAGGACCATGTCCATAGGATTGATCTTGATTCTGGGTGCAGGATATACCCTGTTGCCATAAAGGAGAATACAGCGCTTAAGATCGCCTTTTGCTGCCCGAAGCCTTATAACCACACGATTCTCAGTTAAGGCATGGGCATAGGATGAGTCCGGAAAATGCAAAATTGCATGCCTATTCATAAAAATCCCTCCATTTAGGAAACCGTTTTCCCTTTTATTATATGCCGGTTTCGTGGATTTGTAAAGTACTGGTTACTTGCATGGTAAACGCGAGCTTGCAGCAAGCTGGAAAGTCATATAAGCCTGGGGTTATTCATGGTATAATGAGCAGGGCTTGCTTTTTTGAAAAGAGAGATTATGACTGGCTAAGATGAGGTGACCAAAATGGCAGTTACCATACGGGATGTGGCCAAGGCTGCAAGAGTATCGATTTCTACAGTTTCCAAAGTAATTCATGACGCACCGACTATTTCTGCTGAAACCAAAGAGCGGGTTAAGAAAATCATGGAGGAGCTCTCTTACTATCCTAATATTATAGCCCGGAGCTTTGCGCAGCAGAGCTCTTATACGATTGGCCTTATGATGAGCCTCCAGCGGGAGGACGCTTTCATTAACCCCTATATCTATGAAATTTTGGGTGGTATAGAAGAAGTAGCTCAAAAATATGGCTACTCCCTTTCCCTCATCAATATGAGCACGGTGCTCAAAGATCCTACCGAGCTGGAACGGCTTATGGTACAGAAGCGCATCGATGGATTATTGATTCATCTTACCGGATTCACTCAAAGCCTTTTGGACATTATTGAACAAAACAGCTTTCCCTGCGTTTTTGTCGGGCAGCCCTCCCTAAAGACCTCCTATCCCTGGGTGGATATAGATAATACTCAAGCCGGCATACTTGCCGCATCACACCTTATTGAAAAGGGCACCCGTCGAATTGCTTTCATGGGCCAGAACATTACCTCAAGTATTACCAAAAAGCGCTTTGACGGCTATAAAAAAGCACTTGATGCTGCCGGCATTCCTTTTGACAGTAAGATTATCATGGATACCGGCGATGAATTTACCTCTATTCCCGGGCTGATTAAAAGCCTCATGACGCTTGAGGAGCGCCCCGACGGGCTGGTCCTCAGCAGCAATTTCATCGCTTATGAGGCATTGAAGGTACTTCAAAAGATGGATATTTCCATCCCTCAGGAGCTAAAGCTCATGACCTTCGACAATTACCCATTTGCGCCATATACTTCTCCATCCTTAAGCGTTGTGGATATTGATGTGTTTGAGCTGGGCATTCAATCCTGCAATTTGCTGCTAAATAACCTCAAGAATGCCAACGGCCCCCATCACATTGTGCTCACTCCCGCTGTTATTGAAAGAGAATCCTCTGCTAGCTTTTGTGAGCCTTGAAAAGTGCAGCACCCAGCCAGAAACCATGAACAAGAAGAAGCATGATTATTGTAAAAATTGACAATGGCTGCACAATGAGCCGGCATACCCAGTAGAAGGGCAAAAATCCGCACAATACGCTTAACCAGGGTATATGAGCAAGATCAGCCAAGGCAGTTACCATGAGACCGCTCAAACCTTTAGCATAGGTCAACCCCTTTACCTTGTTATCAGAAATAAGAAAAAGAATGAGCCCCACTATGATGCTTTCAATTCCCATCATGAGACTCAGAAGCGACAGTCTTAAACCATCCAATTCATTAATATCTAAAATAGAATATCCCAAAAGCGTGTAAAGGATACTTGATAAAAAGGGTAGCAGGAGCCGGTTTCCCAGGTAACCCCAGTAACCTAAAGGGGTAATACTTATGAGGTCGGTAATACGCTCATCCCTGTCATCAATCATGATAAAGCCTGTTACGGCGCCTAACATCATGGGCGAAATGAAAAGTACTATGGATAGGATATATCCATAATAGGGGGTGAGGTCAAAGCCTGTCTCACGATACAGGATAGGCATGCCAAAGAGAAGCATGAGCTTAATGGCCGTCAGAGCCAATAAAGGAACGAAGAAGATTATAGCTAAAATCGGCTCTCTGAGGAGTCTTTTTATATCTGCCAGAAGTTGTTGTTTTATCATAATCACCTTCATCGTCATTCCTCCTCTGAAACCAGCATCTTAGAATAGGTACGCTGGGCGATAAAAAACATTAAGCCCGTTGCCAGAAGTAGAAAGCAGACATCCAGAAGGACGCGTCCTGCTGCCATGCCGAAAAATGCGCCTTGAATCAGTCTTAATCCTGAAACTGAGGGAAAAAGATCAAATATCACAGGATCAGATTTCATGAAGAAGGATAGGCACGGCAGAATAATAAGAAGCATATACGGTACCACTTTAACAAGGTATTGATTGATGGTTCTGGTAGTGGCTGATATCATAAAACCGTAAAGAGTGAAAAAAGTGGATGTTAGAAAAATCCCCGGTATAAGCAACCCAAAGTTTACAGGCCCGGAGTAGGTTGCCATGGTGATGGCAAGTCCTGCCGCCAAGGAAACCAAAGAGAGTGAGAGAGCCTTAGATAAAAGATATTCCCAGGATGCCAATGGTGTAACACCTAAATACTTTATAACACCCTGAACTTTTTCCAGCATGACGATCCCTCCGATAAAGAATAAGCCTATTAAAGAAGGATCGGAAAACACTACCAGCATGACGCCATAAGCTTTAATGCTGCCATCGGGCAGTTTGGTCATGATCACCATATATATCAGAGTCAGAAACAGGTAAATCCAATAGAAACCTTGGCGGTATTGAAAGGTGATGTCGGATTTTAAAGCGTTTACCAGCCTCATATGAGCTCCCTCCCGGTCAATTTAATGAATATCTCTTCCAGGCTGGCCTCCTGGCTGTGAATGGTCTGAACGGGATGATTTTTAAGAAGTGCTGTAAATTCCTCGTTCTGCCCGATCCCATCCAAAGGATAAATCTCTTCGCAGATCATATTATTTTCTTCGTAAGTTACCTTAACAAGCTTTCTTCCATATTGGAGCTTTAAATTTGCCGGACTGTCTGATACAAGAATTCTCCCATCTACCAGAAAAGCAACGCGGTCACATAACTGCTCAGCTACCGTCATGTTATGGGTTGTTAGGAAAATGGTCCTGCCCTGTTTCTTTTGCTCCAGGATTATGTCCTTGATTGTCTTGGCGTTGACCGGATCAAGCCCCGATGTGGGTTCGTCAAGAAAGAGAAGCTCCGGGTTGTGTAGAATGGCACGAACAAAATTAAGCCGCATCTTCATTCCCTTTGAAAACCCCTCAACCCTCTGGTCCCTGTACGGCATAAGCCCGACTCTGTCCAAGAGTGCATCTATATGGGTCTGACAGTTTTGATAGTAAGCTCCGATGACCTTGAGATTTTCATAGGCCGAAAGCTTTAAATAAAGGTTCGGGAAATCAAAGGCCACGCCAATCCTTTCAAAAAAATCCCTTCCCCACTCCCGCCTTTCTTTGGATAGAACATTGATACTTCCATTATATCCTCTTAAAAGACCAATCAAGATACGTTGTGTGGTGGTTTTCCCTGAGCCGCTGGGTCCTAAGAAACCAAAAACCTCTCCTTGACCAATGTCAAAGCTGATGCCCTTAATCGCTTTGTTAGCGCTCTTATGATATTGAAAGTCCAAATCTCTCACGTTGATCATACTGTGACCTCCTTTTTCGCTCTATTGATTATTTATTAATGATCAGTTGATCATTTTTATGATAAAAAATTATGTCTCCATTAGCCCCATAACTCCAATGAGGATAAATAAAAGCATTTCTGTAATGAGCTCGCCCTTTTTTTCCTCATCCTGATAATCACGAATGATAGCAAGAATACTGGAGAGAACCTGCTCTGAAATAATGCTTCCCAGCTCCTCGGCGCAATGGGACTCACTCTCCTTAAGATGTTCCACAAAATGCTCCTTCATGAATCGGAGAAATTCTTCGCGTACTTGTTCATATCTGGTTCCCTGGCTGCAGTTGAGCAGAAGATAAAAACGTCTTGAGAAGATAGGGGATAACTTTTGAATAATGGCTTTAAGGGTGTCTCTCCAAAGCTTCTTATTCCCTAACAACAGCGTTGGGTCAGCATTTTCCATATCATTATGATTTTTTATCAAATAGATAAAGCCTTCATATTCTCCTTTGACCAACGCCTCGAAAAGAGCTTCCTTGCTTTCAAAATAGTGGTACAGATTCCCGATGGTGGTTTTTGAAAGCTTGGCTATCTGCCTTAAAGAAGCGCCCTTAAAGCCTTGCTCAAAGAATATGCTTTCTGCATTTATAAGAATAGCCTGGTAAAGCTCATCTTTCTTTACTTGCATTAATGATCACCTGATTATTATTATATTGTTTGAATGAATAGAATACAAGGACTAATATAAAATAAGTCTTTATTTTCATGCCGCCATCCTATAAAATAGAGGTAGTAAGGCATGTTTGCCCTACATGAAGCAAGGTAGCATATGTAGGAATTCAGAAATTTAAGATTTGGAAGGATGGTAGCATTATGAGCCTGGTGAGTGCAGCACTCCTCACTTTATTACCTATTCTCGTCATTCTTATCATGTTAATTGTCTTGAAAAAACCCGCCGATATCAGTGGAATCGTGGGTTGGCTGGTTATTTCAGCAGTTGCGGTAATTTTCTTTCAAACCTCCTTTGAGGTCGTCATTCGTTCTACTCTGGCCGGCTTTATTAAGTCCTTTTCCGTTTCACTCATTGTAGCCACCTCTCTTTTGCAGATGGCGTACATCGAAAAAACCGGCGCTTTACGAAGAATCATCATCTTTATCAAAACCCTGGCTTCGGAAAACCGTGCCGTTCAGATTATGATGATCAATATCGGATTCGGAACCCTCATGGTATCGGTGGGTGCAACACCCGTATCCCTGCTGCCCCCTATCCTGATAGCCATGGGCTACAGCACCTATGTAGCCATAGCCCTCCCTGCCATCGGTTATGATGCTCTCTGTACATATTCACTTTTGGGAGCCCCCATTGTTGTTTTTGTAGATCTGGCCAACAACTTTTTAGGCAAGGGTAATGAAATTACTCTAGCCCAGGCCGGAAGCGTCTTTTATATGTTCCTTCCCATTGTTTCCACTCTCATTGGCCTTTGCATGCTCTGGATCGTGGACAAATGGAAGGGAATTCGGGAAGGCTGGCTTCCCTGCCTTATTTCAGGTATTGTTATCGGTATTGTCTCTTACTTCACCAACAAGGTTGAAAATCTGGTGGTTTTAACAGGCATCCTTTGCGGTATTGCTGTCATCATCGCCATGGTCATCTATCTTTTGGCTACCGGCAAAAAGGTCATTGACAAAAGCCGCCTGACCTCCGAAGAGCGGGCTTATGAAAAGGCTTATCCTCTATGGAAAGCCGTCATGCCCTGGGCTATTCTAATCGTTGTCATCCTTGCCCTTAATCTCCCCAAGCCTGTTTTTGATACTCTTTACCGGACACTCACCCTGCCCATCAGAGGCATATCAGCCGATGGTGCCGGCATTCCGACCCGGGCGCTCTGGAACGCTTATACCTGGATTTTGGTCAGCCTCTTGCTTGCTATTCCGTTTATGCGGCCGACAGCCAAGCAGCTTAAGGAAACCGTAAAGGTGTGGTGGAAACGTGCACCCCGCCCTGTTTTCTCTGCCGCCATATTCTTCTCCATCGGTGAGATCATGAATATGTCGGGCTTTAGTATGGCAGAAGGCAAATTTGCAACCTCCAGCATGGTTAAGGCTCTGGCTGATGCCTCGGCACAGTTCTTCCACAACGCCTATGGGGCCATTGTTGCATTCATTGGCCTATTCGGGGGCTTTATCACAGGAAGCGAAGCCTCTACCATAGCCATGTTCTCCAAATATACCATGACCACAGCCACTGGGCTTAATTGGGGCCTTCAAGGACTTCTCATTGCCACAGCCGGTTTGGCCTTCGGCGGAGGACTTGCCAGCATTATCTCACCGGCCAAGCTTCAAAATGCAGCCGCCTCCATTGACAAGCTCGGAGAAGAGAACAAGGTCATTCGAATCGCCTTTGTTTTCTCACTGATATTAACCGGTGTCACTTCTTTGTTTGTGGTGATGCTGTTGAATTCAATAGGGGTTAAATAGCTAAGATATTGCAAAAGCACCCTCATTTTAAAAATGAGGGTGCTTTTATAAAAAGAGGGTATTTTATTGACTATAACAAGGGCTGGTCGGGACCCGTTTAAATTAAGGGTTCTTTTCTTTATCGCTCACTGTCTCAACAACGAAGTCAACACGTCTGTTTTGAGCTCTGTTTGCCGCGGTATCGTTGTCGGCGATTGGATGAAACTCACCGTAGCCGACTGCGGAGAACTTTTCAGGACCAAGTGGGGATATCTCTAAAAGCCTTCTCAGAATATTAACAGCCCGGCTCGTGGATAGCTCCCAGTTACTATCGAACAATTTTGTTTTTATAGGACGATCGTCGGTATGTCCCTCGATCCGAACCATTTTAATTGAGTCCGCATACCCAGACAGTATTTCAGAAATACTACCAAGCAACTGTTCTGCATTGGGATTGATGTCAGCACGGCCAGAGTCGAAAAGAACTGAAACTGCAACCCGTATTACAATCTGATTATCATTCTGCTTAATAACGCTCAGCTGCTCAGAAAGCTCGGCCTCGTCAATATAGGATTTCATAGATTCAACGAGACTGTTTATACTGTTCTGGTCAGGCAGAAAGCCATTTTGGGCATCCATAAAGCTTTGCATTTTTGCGTCCATAAGTTCAGAAACGCTTTCTCTATTAGCTGCCTTTGACTCCGCAATCGCCTGAGTCATCATGGCAAACGCAAACAAAACGACAAATATAGCGAGCAAATCGGTAATCAAGTCACTATAACTTGCTAACCAACCGCCTTCTTCTTCATCACCTTCAGACTCTGAGAATCTGCTTCCTGATTTCCTAACCATGTTGGATTAAAGCACCTCCTTAGCCTTGAGAGGAGCGTGCTGTTGTTGTGTTTCTTTTTGTGTTTCGGTTTTGGCGTTCCGGTCCATATTCATATAGGAGAAGAGTTCTTCTGAAATAACCTTCGGATTTATGCCCTGTTGAATATAGGTGAGACCCTCAATAAGAATTTCTCTTCTTGATACCTCTTCCATGTTCATAAACTTCAGTCTTTTAGCCAATGGCGCAAAGATAACATAGGCTATAAAGCACCCATAGAAAGATGTAACCAACTCAAGAGCCAATAAAGGACCCAGCTTGGTTGGATCATCCAGATGATTCAGCATGGGAATAAGACCAATATATGTTCCCATAAGACCTAACGCCGGCGCTGTAGTGGCAATATAATCCAGCATGGCGTAACCCTTTTGGTGCCTTTGCTGCATGTAGTATGTCTCCCCTTCTAGAGAGGTTCTGAGCTGATCGCCATCAGCGCCGTCTATGATAAGTGATATGCCTCTTTTAAGAAAAACATCGTCGGTATACTTATCGACGACATCGTCAAGAGCCAATAAACCTTCCCTTCTGGAAATCTCAGCAAGGGCGACTATAGTTCTAATGTCTTCCGGGATATCATTCTTTTCTCGCGAAAATGCCTTTCGCATAACCGTTCCAAGATTCCTCAGCCTTTCAGGGGGAAATGATATGACAAGCGCGGACAATGTGCCTCCTATCGTAATAAACACCGACGGCAGATTGAAAAACGCCTTAATATCTCCTCCTCCTGCCATTGCACTAATTACACATGTCAGACCCATTATTAATCCTATGACTGTCGACAACGCTACCTTTGATGATGATTTAAACAATACAAAAGCCTCCTAATTATAACAATAGCTTCAAATATGCACATCGTTATTTTTGCAAATCTATACTAAAGAGCTTAGGGGACTTAAAAATTCCTCCCGCCTTTTACACAATCCAATATCATTCTACATGCAGCTACAATATTTGGAAATAAATAAACCGTTAAAATAATGACAAACGGCGTTAAGATGTCGTTAAGAAAATTCCCCTGACCAGCTATTCGACGTCAGCCATTCGATAGCCCACTCCAATCTCCGTCAAAATGTATTTGGGATCAGCGGGATTTTTTTCAATAATCCTGCGTATATTAGCCATATTCACTCTCAGGATCTGATTGTCGCCGTTATGCTGGCCCCAGATCTCTCGCATAATATAGTCGTGAGTTAATACCTTCCCGGCATTTTTCGAAAGAAGTACGATAATTTTATACTCTATAGGTGTTAAATGAATGGGTTTTCCGCTTAGACTTATAGTTCTTTTCAAATAATCAATGGCAAGATCGTGTACAGAGAAAATATGCCCCTGCTCCGAGCAGTCTTTAACCATCAGGGTTCGCCGTATGACGGTACGGATACGAGCCAGGAGCTCATTATTGCCAAAAGGCTTTGTGATATAATCATCCGCCCCTAAATCCAGCGCTTTTACCTTTTCTTTTTCATAATGTCTGGCAGATACCACAATAATCGGCACATCCGACCATTCCCTGATTCTTTTCAATACTTCAAAACCATCAAAGTCGGGAAGGCCCAAATCAAGAAGAATCAGATCAGGATTGTGGGATGCGGCCAATGATAGGCCTTCATTGCCATTGGTTGATTTAATGACCGAATAATCATTCATGGATAATATGGTGGAAAGAAAGTTCAGAATCACATTTTCATCTTCTACTATCAATATTTTTTGCTTAAACCCCATAAATGAGCCCCCTTCAACATTGACGGTGAAACAATGTCAGCTATCTTCCTTAAGCGGCAATTTGAATCTAAAAACTGCCCCGTTTTTCTTTCTGTTCATTCCCTCAATAGTACCGTTATGAGCTTTTATAATAGTTTTGCAGATAGACAGTCCTATGCCTAGCCCACGCGAAGTATCCGTTACTCTTTTTATGTCAGTCACATCCATTGCAAATAAGTTGGGGAGAATGGTCTCATCTATACCTTGTCCATTATCGATCACTTCAAATAAAGCATACTCTGCTTCCTTTTTTACAGTTAATAATATGATAGCGTCCTGCGGTGAGTTTTTTATTGCGTTTTCAAGGAGATTAATAAGGACCTGAGTAATTAAGGTTGCATCCATAGGAATCAATAATAATTTTTTTGGAACTCGCACATCAATGACCCTGTCAGGAAACCTTTTTCTAATCAGGGCTATGGCTCCAGCGGTTACTTCTTCCGCTGCCTCCATGCTTTTTCTTACCGACATGGCATCCCCATGGAGTTTTGTTATGGAAAGAAGATTTTCAATCATATGAATCATCCAGTCAGCATCTTCTTTTATTGCAAGAACGAGGTCGTCATGCATTTGTCCGTCTATCCCGCCGCCCTGCTCCAATATAACAGAACTGGCGCCTGATATACAAGTGAGAGGTGTTCTTAAATCGTGGGAAATGGCACGAAGCAAATTGGCTCGCATTTTTTCCTGCTCTGTTTCGAGAAGCGCTAATTGCTGTTTATCCGATATAATTTGTAACTCCATAGCCAGAGCTACCTGTGATGTGAGCATGCGTAAAAAAATGAGACTATTTTCCCATAGAGGACCATTGTAGCAAGAAACACCGATAACGCCCAGGACCTTGCTTTGTGAAACCACGGGCATCTGGAACACAGAACTGTTCAATTCTTTTAATGGGTTACTGACTGCTTCCGACGGATGCTTAAAAAACCATTTTGCCTTGTCAAGCTCAGTTTCTGAAAAAAATACAGAGCCATCCTTATCATTGGCTACCTTGATAAAAATACCCGTACCCTTTTCCAAAGAACTCTGAGTGTAAAAGACCGCCGACTTTCCAATATAATCAATGATGTATTCCAGGGCAAGATGAATGATGGAATCTATGCTCTCGGCCACCAGAAGTTTCTGATTGATTTCATACAGTATGGTGGCATGCTTCTCCCGCTCAATGGCCAGCTTGGCCTGTGTTTTCATCTGTATGGTAACTGTACTTGTAATCAATGCCACTGACAACATGATTAACAAGGTTATGGGAAATCCGATAGTAAAGCTGAAACCCAAACGGGGTAAAGTGATCAAATAATCATATATTAACACATTGAATACCGAGGCCAGCACGCCATAAACATAACCCTCGGTAATTCGGGATATGATTAATACAGAGAGTAAGTAAATCATGATAGAATTTTGATTGCCGATATTCAGCTTATACAAAATTTCCGATACTAAAATCGTTAAGCTTAAAACGCCAACCATTTTAAGCAGGTCCCATAAGCGGCTTTTTTTCTTCCGGCCATCATTATCCAATAGGTCAGCAGGCTTTATGGGAGGATTAAACCACGGTAGTTTTATCATATGCATTTCCTTACTTGTAAATAGACCTCATCTCTCAGTATCACTATTATTTTACTACATTTTCTCCATTGGAAAATGCCTGTTTTAATACGATAATTTCTACACGTCTGATCGTTACTTTATTGGACTCGCCACTCTGATGAAAGCTAACATGTTCCCAGAGATCATTCTACGTGCTTTTGAGGCAAGAGAAAATAAAAATACTGTTAAAATCTATCATCAGGACATAAAGATCTCGTTAAGATCCTCTACCACCATGTTGAGATAAAATAGTCTTTCACTACGGCCTGCAATAAGGACACGGATAATGTCCTTTTTTTGCAGCCTCATAGGCATTTGAAAAATAAATTGTCCCGGATGCATTGAAAGCCGGATCATTCAAAATATTGGTTTGGTAGTACTGACAATCATTTCTGCAGTAGAAAAGCAAGCTATGATAGGTATAGCCTATTAATGAGGGTTTTCTCAAGATTCGGGCACCGCCCAGGGCATAGTGCTGATAGCTCTTACTCTTAAGAACGGGAAAACCCTGTGCAAAAACGATAAGCCCTTCGTCTGCCAAGGCTCTTTTCCAATCGGAATCAGCGATTCTGGGAAAATCAAATTTAACCGAAAGGCTTCTTCCAAAGGCCCATTGATTATATTGGTCAAGATAGGCTTCAAGCTCATGCTCCACTGAATTTTTCACAGCCGCCAGACGCAAATCCTCGAAGCCTTGACTATCACTATAAAGAGGAATCCTATCCTTAAACTCATTATAGTCGCCCTCTAAAAGGGTCTGATTCGAATGATCAAAAACAAAAACCTTATCCTCCAAGGTATATCGAACCGTGAATCCGTTAAGCCGGGATTCTCCTACGTAGTGTTTGACGGGGAACCAGATATGGTGAATTTCAGTTTGGCCATTTTGGGCTTTATAGGCTTTCAGAGCATAGAGAGAAAAGCCCTCATTTTCAAGAAGCAGAAGAACCGGCACACAAGCTTCGATCCGAGCCATTCTCAATGGATTACCCCGGGCATTGAAAGCATAATGGAGCGAATCAAAAAAAGCTCTGACTGCAAGATCTCTGGCTTTTGAGATGTCCATACTCTTACTATAGGATAGGTTTTCAACATTTTGGCTCAGGATAAAAGCTGCATCCCAAACAGCGTTGTCAATAACCGAGTCATAGAATCGGCGCAGTTTTCCGTCCTCTTGAACCATTTCCGACTGCTGAGCGGTAATAAAAAGAAAGGGACTGATAATCAGAATAAAGACGACCGAAAGGCTAGTCAGCTTCATTGCGCACCATACCCCCTGCCCTGACAAAAATGCTAGGCGCCTGAGTGTCCGAAAAAAGCACCATGTCTCTTATGGCTGTTGCCATGGTTTTCCCTTTGTTGCGGACCTCAACAAAAAGAAGATCCCCCATGCGCATGGAATAGCGACGAGCTTTATCATGAGCTGAAAGAGCAGTTCCTTCTGGGAAAAGCACTTTTAGTATTTCTGTCTGCCCGACCGTTATATGGTTGACCTCGTACTCGTCGGAAAAGGCTAATACCCCGCCGTTTTGCATATACACAGGATTTACTGACCTTTTTATATGAGAAAGCGTGATCTGGTAGGTGTTTCCTGTGGAGCTTAAGCGGGACATGAACTCCGAATACATATCAGGAGTGATAGTCCCTGTATCTCTACAGGCATCCACAAAACGGTTACACTCGGTAAATGCTGTATTGTAGGCAATGTCATCCTGCCGCTCCAATAAACTCATGAGAGGTGCAAGAAACAATAAAAGAGCGCACAGTATAAAGGCCAATAGCTTCCATAACGTGTTTTCCATATCTGCTCCCCATATGGACTATTTCTTGATATAGCGAATAAGTGTGATTTCACCGGAAGGGCCGATTTCATAAACAACGTAAAAGCTTTGATCCTGGTTGAAAAGACTAAGGTCGAGATCCATAGCCTTTACGCCTTCCACCAAAATCTCCGGACATGCGATTCCCGATGGTGTGGACATACTTCCATAATGGCTGTAAAGCCTTGTTGTTTCATCGCGCTTTCTTTTCTCAAGCACCTGATGGAGGACTTCGGGCCCGGTTGCCTCCATTGAAACGATTTCTTCGGAGATATGGATGCTCGTATCCTCCAGCATGAACTTTTCACCCTGATGAATATAGTTCTGGTAATGGCCATAGTATGAAAAAAAGGCTGTTAAAGCAAGGGCAAACAGTAAAAGGCCTGCACCCAGATAAAGAATTTTCTCAATATTCTGATTCATGGCTATTTCATTTGGGCGAAAATAACGCCTCTGATTTTTAAATTGGTATCATAGATCAAATGTGAAATAAATTTTCCCGAAGGATTGATATATTGTGATGTCATATTGGGATTCTCGGCATCTCTTCTTGAAGCATCCTGAATAGTCTTGCTCACATTTGACAAGAGACTGCCCGAACCTGCTGAAAGAATAACGCAATCATTGTCAGCACTAAGACTCCCGGATGTTTCAGAAACATACTCTGCATACTTCTCAATGTTAAGTCCAGTACCTGCTTTGGGATCTAAATTAACAGAATTTCCTCCATTTTTTCCGAGAGTCGCTACCAGTACCAGAACCTCTCCGCTCCGCCCTGAGAAAGTGCCTAAAGCAGAGAGAACGTCATCTCCCTTGACCTCTTTTCCATCAAACATGCGAAATTCTTCCTCGGCCATACTTTGGGAAATGGACCCAATCCGATCATTGGCCAAGGTACTGGCATCCTTCATGCCTCCAAATATACTGAGACCGATGGTGACCACCGCAATAAAAAGAAGAATGGAGACCCCAAGCCAAAGGGCTTTGGATAAATTACCATCCATAACTAGTCCTCCTGTTTTATTTTAAAGCTTATTTCTTGCAGTTAACCTTTCAGCAGCTTATTTTTACAGCATCATAACTGGGATAATTGACGATAAAAGGCTTCAATACTTTCCATACCCGATACGATCATTGGAATGATCAGATACAGTACAATAAGCGCATAAAGCGGCATAAACCCTATCATATTGCCAAGATTCTTCTTTCTTTCCACAATCCGCTCATTGCTGTCCTTTCGTGTTTCACGGTTAAAGGTCATTTCACTTTCAAGCTCTTCAAAAGCCCGGGCCACACCTAAATCCTCACAGGCAAGCTGCAGGTTATCCACTATACCGATAAAAGGCGGAAAAGCTACTTCCGACTTAAGCTCTTCTAGAGCTTCATAGGACCCCGAGCTAAAATTGGAAAGGCATTTTTGTAAAGGCTCTTTGAAATGTACCGAGAAACTCTCCATCCATTCAAGGATTTCTTCCACATGAACCCGGCTCATATGCATAAGCATGAGAATAATAGTCTGAAACTGGGAGACCTCCTCCTCCATGTCAATTTTTCTGATCTTAGCCATGAAGCTCAAGCTTATGACAGGGGCTTGGTAACCGGCCCCAAAAAGAAGCATACAGATAAGAAGCTGCCACCACCAAAAAATGTTTTTGGATATCACCTGCATTTTAAGCCTGATTCTCAATACCGAGGCTTCAATCTCTTTTCCATCAAAGGCTTCATGTTTCACAACCTCCTCATAAACAGCTTTATCGGAAGCAGAGTTTCCGAGCTTTTGTATCACGGCTCTGTCCTGGTCAGCAATGACTTGCAGTCTTTGCTTTTCATCGGGCGATAGTTTGCCGCCCAAATAACCCTGAGGCATCTGGGGCAAATAGAGTATTGCATACCGGGAGTATGCATTGAGGCCCACGGTCAATCCAAGGCCCAGCAAAAAAGCCAGGCAGCCAAAAAGAAGCCTACGCGTGTAAAGGGTATAGATGTTAAGGGGCGCCATGGCGTTTTTAATGAGCTCCATAAGTTCGTTTTTCTTTGTGGTATAGCCTTGGGGAACCAACCTGTCAACTAATTTGTAAAAGCCGTTTGCGTAGAGCTTCTGCTCGAGGGTTTTGTGAGAAAACCCTGCCTTTCCCGGCCTGTCAAATCGTTGGAGCTTTCTAAGGGTCATATAGGCTATGACCGAGATGAATATGGTCATAATCGCCAGAACAATCCCCATCTTGCTGGAGTAAAAGCTTTCCAGAGGGGCAAAGCTTGTAGCTGCCCAGTTCCTTAGGGGCTTTAGGAAAAACAAGGGTACAATGGCAATGATGTTCAAGCTTTTAAGAGCATACTTGAGCTTTTCCCGTTTATACAGCTCCGCTTTTATTTCTCCTCCCAAATAGGCCATGCATCGAATAAATATCGAGCTTCCCTGAACCTGAGTATCACCATATTCCTTGGTAATGTAGAGGATACCAGCCAGCATTTTGAAATATTTGTTGGGTGCCGTTTCATAATATTTCTGAAGCTCTCCCTCTATATCTGAAGCGGTCAGAATGTCATTGATGCGCTCAGCCTGTACGTATACCTCAAAGCTTCCTTTGTTGTTCAAAGAGCTGCAGGTCTCATAGTTGGCATCCTCCACCGACTTATGTTCATAGTATTTGTGGCGGAGGAGTTCAAGGTAATGAACCTGCTGCCTTAAGAGCTTATTTTGCAGATTGTTGATGAATATCTCCACTACCGTATCCCCTATAAAGGATAAGAGCACAATGAACAACAGAAGTAAAATCCAGTCCCTTGTAAGTGCCCAAAAGGAAATAATGAGCAGGGTAAAGAGCAGTACCGAGGTAAGCAGCAGGACGACCGCTCTTTTTCTGATGGTTTTTTCATCAGATTCGGCATAGACCTCGAGCCTTTTTCGAATACTCAGCAGCAATTCGCCTACAAATGGAACCTTTACGAGTCTGGCATATAGGCCGATGAAAACAGAAACCGTATTGGCACGGCCCTCCTTAAGACTCCTACCCGATTGGCGATGCTTCTTTGATGAACCAAGGGCAAAAAGGGTAAGCCCCAGAGCAGAAACAAGGCACAATGCACCGATTAAACCATATGCATTCATGATGTTTTCACCTGCCTTAAAAGCTGAAATTCTCTCTTAAATAGGCCTCAAAAGCCATTCCGTCCTCAGAGGTCATAGCCTTTTTCATTTCCATCGTTTTCTCGATGCTTAAAGGATTGACCGGGACATACCGTCCGTCTTTAAATTCAATAATATTACGGGGCTCAAATATCTTCCGGTCGGTCACTCGCTTAAAATACTCCGCTGAAGTCTCCATAAAAGCACCCAGCTTGATGTCCATCTTTTCCTCTGCCATGAATCCTTCCGGATATGGGCTTTCCGGCATGTCAACAATCTCTGTAATCCTTTCTATATAGCGCTTACCCTGATAATCCCGTGCCAAATGAATATCAAAATCCAATACCGAGATGACCTGCTGTTCGGCGATTTTTTCATTATTGAACATCTCGCATTTCAATAATGAATTTCTTAAGGAATATACAAGGTCCCTGGTTGTTTTGGCATGATGGGTAAACAAGGTGAAGAGCGAGGCCACTTGTGCCATCTGGATCATCCAGGCCGCCACAGGGTCTGTAGCAACCTCTCCCAGTATATTGACGCTTCCGTCGGTCTTCTTTTGAATATCCAGGCCCTGCTGACCCGATATGGTCTCGGTTTCCCTGAAGGACAGGATATTCCTGTTGGGGTATAGGCGTCTAAGATTAAGTTCAAAGGCCATTTCCTGAATGCGCAGCGTTAGAGAAGCATAAATATGACCGATCATAGCCATGAGCAGTGTTGTCTTTCCGCTTCCCTGCTGACCTGTGACGGCAGTGATCATACCACCCTTGGCCATAAATTTAATGAGATTCACAGGAAGCTGGGCATTCTCATCCTGAATGAGGGCTTCAAGGGTTACATTTTTAAGGTGGAATTTACGGACAAAGAAAGCCCAGGATTCCGAAAACGGCGGTCTTACCACCAAAATTCTGCTCCCGTCCTTCATCTCATTAACCCGGTAGCCCGTGGTTTCTGAAAGCTGGCCCCCGCGATTGTAACGATAAATGATCTGACAAACCCTTCTTAATTCCCGTTCACTTTCAAAGCTTAAAAAGTCAAGCTTAATGGACTTCCCTTTATAGAAAATCCAGACACTCTCATAGTTTCTCTGGACCCTATGGGCTTCCCCGGATGGAGGTGAAAATTGAGGATTGACCATAAAGTCGTGGGTGACGCCCGATACCCCCGCCGACACCCCGTCAATATTCATGTCCCGTATTTCGTCAATCACCCCCAGCCCTTTATAGCGCTCATAAACCACTTGTGTGATGATCTCTAGACGATCCTCCTTGGAGAGCACAAATCCCATATTTTCATATATGGACTCTATTTCTTCCTTCGTTATAACAAAAGCCTGATCATTGTTTCCTGCCTGCTTGAGTACATCCAGCTTAAAGCTTTCGATGAGATTTGACAGGGCATCCATACCATATTCCTTTTTCATCATGTGAAGTAAAATATTGAACTTATCCCTGGTGGAAAGAAGGTAGGTATTGTTGAAAGGGATAATGGTATTCATATGCTCGGCAGGGATATAAGTCAATAGGATGTCATAAATAAAGGCTTTAACAAATTGTTTATCTTCCATGGAGCCATACATGCAGTTTTTCATAGCTTTTTTAAGTTCGGCTCTCTTATTGGCTTGCTTTCTAAACTCAACCTCATTGAGACCTAGCTCGAATAAATTGGTCCGGGTTATCTCATTAAAGGCGTCCTTCACATATTGAATCAATGAGGGTATGGAATAGCGCTGAGGATCTTCTTCCTTAATTCCCGGCTGATGGCGTCTTGATGCAAAGAAAAGAAAGGATCCGAACACCAGTCCCCCTGTGATTATTAGAATGATTAGGACGTTTAAAAGCTCTGGCAACGTTTTGTACACCCCTCGACAATATAATCACAGAGACGGTTCAACGAAGTTATGAATGTTTTATCCTCTCCGTCTCTTGCACCTTGGCTATAGGCCACAAAATCAAACACCCTACCGCTGTTTAAAGCATCGGAAAAACGGCTGTTGTTTGGAATTTCAAAAAGTGCACTCCTGTCCAATTCATAACGCCTTGCCAGATTATGAAGAGTCATGGAGGCATGTTTCTCGTAGCGTGTAATAACAAAGGCCGACCGTTTCTCCTTTAAAAAGGGAAAGGTCTTATAAAAGACCATGAAATCCTCAATAAGAAAACAGTTTTGATTCAGGCAAAACACAAGAATATCGGAGCTTTCGAGAATATTTTGACTGTTGGCATCAGATAAACCGCTGTTTACATCCAGGACTATCACATCATAAAATTCTCTGGAACATTGGAGGATGCTCATAAAGGCATTCTCATCCTCTTTGGACAGTTCTTCCTTTTTTGATGTTCCCATCAGAATATCCAATCGGTGGTTTCTAAGAAGAGAATGAGTATAATCCGCAACCATATCGGGCTTAAGTCTGCCATTTCTCATAAGCCTCACCAGCGCATCAATACCCTGGTTGGATAGGCCCGTGTTTTGCTCCGCAAGGCCTGAACGTTTGAAAAAATAGCCTTCTAATGCGCTCCTGCTGCTATGGTTATGAGCCACCAGGGTTTTATAGGCTGTTCTCTGGGCAATGGTTGCTGCAATAGCTGCAGTAGTGGCGCTGGTTGCCGCCTGGCCATGCATATTCGACCAAAAGGAAATCTGCATACTACTTCACCCTCTCAGCCTTTTTCAATAAATCTCGTGCTTGTTTGGGATTCATATCAAAAAAGCTCTGAATGATGCTTAATAGACTATTTTTGAAAGAAGATGTCAGCGCTCTGACGGGTAACCTGTCTGAATATTGGCTTTCAAGCATGATCACATGGTTGGCCTCCTCAAAATAGATGGGAAAGGCTTTTAAAATAATGGTAAAGCTTGGTATACTCCGCTCCCAAAAGAGATCCAGATACTTTTCACTGACCTTGCAGTATTCCATCAGATTAAGGTATATCACTGAAATATTCAGGGACGGGTTAATCCATGAGTATTCTCCAGCCAGTCTGACGCTCTCTTCCAGCAATACCCGTGATGATTCACAGATTGCCACGGCTTTAAAGTCCCCCTCGAGGGGTATGTAATGATCAACATCAAAAAAGTAGCAGGTCTCCGGTTCAGATGACTCGCATAGTGCTATCAGACTATCATCATTGGTAAAGTGATGTATCTCTATGCCGCAATAATCGTATATTTCACCCATATCCTCATCGAAGGTATAGTTATGAGCTGTACAGAGGATTACTTTTTTATGATTTGTCATAATCCTGGCTAAACAGAGAAGAAAAAACTTCTTATCATCGGTGCTTGTACCTAAGAAAGCAATAATCATGACCTTCCTCCTAAAGTCTGCCATCCAAATCCAAGCCCTTAGTTTCAGCTTGAGACGGAGAGGAAGCCTTTTCATTTGGGGGCATCGAGGCATCCTCGCCATAGACTTTGTTCATGCCAAAGTTTTGCCGGTCTTTGTTGATCTGATCCTCAAAAAGCGACCGGTTCCGGGCTTCCAGCTCAGTAACGGCCTTCTCCACAATATTGGGATTCTGAAGTATCAGATTTTGCACCTCGCTATTTGCCGGATAAGTACGCATGGCCTCGTTCTGGATATCCGGAGCTACATAGGGTACGGCATAGAGCGTGGCTCCTTCAACAATACTGGCATCCACAATGGCACTGGCCATTCTTAAAATTTCTTCTTCAACTGCGTGGAACCACAGGATGCTCTTTTGACTCTCTGTAGCCTTTTGGAGATCTGTAACCTGTTTCTTGGACAAAACAATGTAATCCAACCCATTGGGGAACATGATACGTATATCAACAAACTGGGAGGGTTCGAGTTTTTGAGGAAGATTGATGACAGTATACTCCACAAGCCTCATGTCATCCGGATAATTTCCCTCATCATAAAGAAGAGACAGGGTTACGGCCGTATAAGTGGTCACATCGCAGCGAATAATCTTCCCAACTGCAAGTGCAGGGTCACTTATTGCATCTGACGGCAGAATGGATTTGCTGATTTCTGCAGGCATCAGATCACTATCTTTTAGTACCTCTCCGGACTTCAAGGATGAATTCGCAACATAGACAAGGCCGGTTGGGTTTTTTTGTGTGTATGCTTCCACCGCCATGGTCTCAATAGCTGCCTTTTCTTTTGAGGAAAGCTTGTAGGTGGAAGCTCCAAAAAAGATATAGACTAAGCCCAGAATAATGAGAGACAGGCACAGCCCCAAAATAAAACCTATCAAAGTCCTGTATCTTTGTGGTCGCAGCATGACTCTCACCTCCCTGATTTAAGGCCTGCTCTAAGACCGGTATGTCGAAAAACCTGTTCCATGGCATTCAAGATACTTTTTTCCTCTTCTCTTGAAGTATTAAAGGGATCTTGGATGGAGGGGAAAACTACTAATGGTTCAAGATCAAATTGTCTGTTAAGGATCTGATGCTGATACTTTTCAGAGGTCATGGCCGCATATATCCACTCTTCATGCCTGTAGGATTTCATACCTTCAAAAAAAACCGGAATGAGGAGAAATTTCCATAGGGATGCCGGGCATAAAACCAGCTTGACATCGGATCGATTGAGTTCCCTTACACCCCGTTCGTTCTTTAGAACTCCAAGATCAAGAATAACCATATCGAATCTTTTTCTGGGTATCAGGCTGCTCTCTTGAACTGACGGAAAGAGGGTTAAGTCCTCTATTTCAAAGCAAGCTCCGCCATCATTTTTTATGTACCCCATCTGTTCCGCCATTTCTTTAAGTCGATTAAAGTCCCCGCTGGGATTTAATTCAGCCAATGCTGTATGAAAGCCACGCTTTGAAAAGACGCTCCCCAATGCCACGCAAAAGGAGGTTGTTCCGCTTCCCGGCAGCATTGAGGAAATGGCGACAACACATTTCATTTCACCTTTATGAAATTTCGGGCTGTCTATATGGAAGGAGTTTTTTGGCAATGTGGTTTTCCCAAGCTTTATTAAGGCATTATCACAATTTACAGGCCTTTTATCGGGATCAGCCGCTATAAGCTCTAGGATTAGCTTGATAAACCTTCCGGAAAGCCCTGATTTTTTTAATGCTGGCCCAATTGAAGTATTATCACATTTTGCAGGATGAATGCCCGTAGCAAGGTGAATCAGGGTCATACCAAGATTAAAAAGATCTGTTCTTTCATCGCTTTTTCCAGAACCATATTGTTCAGGTGCGGCATAACCTTGGGTACCTATATAAAGGGTATCCTCTTTTGAACCCTGGTCATAAAACCTAGCTGTACCGAAGTCTACAAGCCTGATGCGCCCATCCTCATCAATCATAAGATTAGCCGGCTTAAGATCGCGATAAATAACGGAAGGTGTTCTGCCATGCAAGTAGTTTAGCACCCCCAGAATATCCTTTGTCCATTCAAGAAGTACCTTTTCCTGTATTCTGCCATTTTGGCGGAGATACTCCAAAAGATTTGTGCCTGTAATATAGTCCATCACAATATAGTAGGAAAATGTATCCTCAATAAGATCAACAATTCTGGGAAGCATGGGGTGATTAAGGTTTTTAAGCACGGTGATTTCCTGCATTTCATAGGAGAACCACGGACTCTTTTTCGACAAGGTTTTTATAGCCCACAGGTTATTCAGAAAAATATTCTCGGCAAGATATACGACTGAGGTGCCTCCCTGACCGAGGACCTGAATGGCACGGTACTTATCTCCTATTATTTTCCCTAGTTCCATAATTCCTCATTTTACAACAATTATTTACAGTTTATAATTGTAACAGCAAATCATGTCACAATCAATACCATAATTGTATTTTTAAGATATAAAATATAATTTTATTGATATTCGTTCCTCATATGAACAAAAAAAGACCCACCCAGAGCTTCCTCCAGATGGGTCCGTGTTCTTAATACTGTCTTTTAGGCTATCTCTGAAATACAATATGACCGCCTACGATGGTCGCATCAACATTCAGATCATTATCAAGAAGGACTAAATCCGCATCCTTACCCACATCTAGGGTACCTTTGCGATCCTCCCATTTAAAAAGAGAAGCCGGATTGCTTGTCAAAAGCGGAATAACCTCTTCCAGACTTCTACCTGTGAATTTAACAAGGTTCTTAAGCGCATTGACGGTGGTAAGGGTACTGCCGGCTCTCATGCCGTCACGTATGAGCCTGGCATCTCCGTCGATAACCTCAACGTCGTTTACTCCGAGCACATATTTGCCATCAGGCAAACCGGCCGCCATAATGCTGTCTGTGACGCCAATAACACGGTCAAAGCCTTTTATCTTTAGAAGGAGCCGTACGACACCGGGATGGAGATGTCTCCCGTCACATATTGCTTCGCAGTAAATATCACTCTCCATTACTGCACCTGATATGGCGGGGTGGTGCTGATGCATTAATTTCATGGCATTAAAAGTATGGGTGGCAAGAGAAGCCCCATTTCTGATACAGGTCATGGCCGTGTCATAATCGGCGCCTGAATGCCCGATTGCAACCACAACACCCTGTTGGCTGATTTCCTTGATGAAATCAGGTATACCCTCAATCTCAGGTGAAACGGTGATATATTTCACTCTGCCGCCCGCTGCCTTCTGGTACTTTTTAAATAGAGCCGGATCGGATTTTCTAAGAAGGTGCTCCGGCATAGCACCCTTGTAGTCAGGTGCCAGAAACGGACCTTCCAGATGTATGCCTAAAAGCCTGGCACCGCAGTTTTCGCTATCCATATGCCTGACCAACTGATCGATACACCATAGCGTCTTTTCCTCAGTATCAGTCAGCACCGAGGCCAGCCATCCCGTTGTTCCCCGGGAAGCAAAAAAGCGGCTAAGCTTACACAAATCTTCGCCATTGGCATGATTGACATCTACTCCCATGCCGCCATGGGTATGAATATCAATAAAGCCCGGTACAATGCGCCTGCCATCGGCATCCAGCTCGGGAAGCGACCGGCTGTTTGAGGCTTCGCCAAGAGAAAAGATGCGGCTGTCTTTTACTGTGATATTGGTTTTCTGAAAGGTTCCATCAACCAGAACCTCTCCATTTTTAATAAACAGATCCATATTTCAACCTTCTTTCAAGTTAATTTCAGGCGTGCGCAGCTCTCACGCTGGATCAATTTAAAGGGCACTTCAAGTTTTATGGGATTATGATGGCCGCCATCTATGCGGTCCAGCAGGGTTTTTAGCGCAAACCTGCCCAAATCCTCCTTTGGAATGTCGATGCTGGTAAGCATGGGTGAAACAAACTGGCACATTTCCACATTATCAATACTGATGACCGAAATGTCCCCCGGAATTTTGACATTGGATTCACCCAGGGCTTTTATGACGCCTATGGCTGTGATGTCATTGGCGCAAAAAATAGCTGTCGGTGGGGCCGGAGATGCTTTCAATATTTTAAACCCGCTTTCATAGCCACCCTTAATAGATTGCGCAGTATCGATAATATAATTCCGTGTAATCGGTATTTTTAAATCAAAGAGACAATCATAATATCCACGGTAACGGGACTCATTGGACATTTCACCAATATACCCGATACGGGTATGGCCGAGCTCATAAAGCTGCCTGACTGCAGCCTGCGCCGCAGCGTACCCATCGCAAATAATCTGGTCGTAATTATCCTGAATGGTATTAAGACCTGTATACACAATATTTTTGCTTTTACTGCGCAAATATTTAAGCAGAAATTTTGAGTATCTGCCTAAGAGAATAATGCCATCCGGTTTGGAAAGAATAAGATCTTCATAGTTGCCGTTTCTGCAAAGCTCAGAGGCAGAAAACACTCCAGTGACATTACATCCCCGTTTCACGGCTTCATGTTCAATGGCTTGAAAAATGAGGGAGAAAAAAGGGTCTGCCGTACCATCGGGTGTTCTTGCAAAAACACAGACAATGGAACGCTTTAAGGTATTGTTGTTGGCCTTTTTTCCGTTTTTGAGGTTTTGAGCCGTAATGTTTGGGACATAATGAGTTTCGCGAACTAGCCTCCAGATTTTCTCCCGGGTTTCTTTGCTGGCCGAATGGATGTCATTGCTGTTAATGACGCGTGAAACGGTTGAAACGGATACATTTGCGAGTTTAGCAAGCTCTTTGAGTGTCAAGCCATCATCCGTTACGTAAAACTTATAAAACTTTATAAACAGATTGCAAAAGTTTATGTTTACTTCCTCATTCATTGCATCCGACCTCGGCGAACCTACTATCGTTTGGTGTAATGCTCCAGAGGCTTAAACTCCCGTGTAACTCACGGTACACAGCATCATAATCCGTTAAGTGCATTACGATGCTTTATATCTTGATAAATTAATAGCTGCGTTCTTATCTCTATTTATTACTATTCCGCAGCATTCACATCTAAATTCTCTTTCAGAAAGTGACAGCTTGGTTTTCACATGTCCACATTCTGAACAAATCTTTGATGATGGATACCACTTATCAGCCTCTATAAATTCAATACCTTTCTTTTGGCATTTATACTGTATCATTTGTTTAAATTCATATAAGCCCTGCTGCGCAATTGCTTTAGATAAGTGCTTGTTTTTCATCATTCCAGAAATATTCAGGTTTTCCATAACTACTCTTGATGGTTTGGTTTTCACTATATCAGTAGTTACCTTCTGCTTATTATCAGTTCTGATGTTATCAAGACGTTTGTGTTCCTTTCTAATTGTTCTTTCAAGTTTTATAATGTTGCTTGTTTTAACGTAACTCCTCCCGTCTTTATTTTTTTCATATTTATTTGATACCCTGCGTTGCAACCTATGCAGTTTCTTTTCCAACTTCCTGACCTTTCTGGTCTTGTTAATATTCTCATACGGCTTTTCTACATTTGAAGATACAGCCAAGTTCTTTACTCCAACGTCAATACCAATGCTTTCGCCTGTTAAGGTTACATTTTCTTGCTCTACTTTAATACCTACAGATATATACCAATGAAGGCCGTCAAACTTTACCCTCGGATTTGTATACTTCACATTTTCGGGTATTCTGTCTTTTTCAGAAAGCTTTACCCGACCTATCTTCTCAAGCCGTACTTTTCCAGTCTCGAATCTAATCTTCTCTGTATCTTGGTAAAATTTTGGCTGACTTTTCTTTCGACTCTTGAATTTAGGCTTATCGGATAATCCTTTAAAAAATTTATAATATGCATTACAAGCATCTTTTATAGCCTGTTTTGTAATGTTATTGCTATAGTCATTTAGCCAGTTCAATTCCTCTGTCTGCTTTAATTGAGTTAATTCTTTTCTTAAAACTCCATCTTTGATAAACTTTTTGCCGTTTTGATAATTTTCTTCTTGTTTACCAAGTACCCAATTATATGCCCAGCGCGACACTCCGGCACTTTGAAATAGCCTGGAGTTTTGCTTGTTATTTGGTTCAAGCCTTACCTTCATAGCAATTACCAAGTTAATTCCTCCTCCGACAATTCAATCATATATACATTATAACGAACACATGTTCGTTTATCAATAGAATTGAGGAAGAATTATACATCAAAAAAGAAGATTTTTATAACTTATCATGACTTTCCATTAACTGTTTTTCTCCTCTTGCCATTGATATTATAGCACAAAAACGGTGTTTTTCCCTGCCAGATAATTACCAAACGTTTGTGTAAATAGGGAAATAAAAACTATTGCATTGTGATACCATAAAGGGTGAAAAGCAATCTTTTGCAATCTAAGAGAGTAAAGGAGCTGTAGATGTCTTGAAGGAAAATGTTTTGATTGTACATGGCGGCGCTCCTACAGCCGTAATGAATGCATCCTTATATGGTGCCGTTGTTGAAGCTAAAAAGCACCAGGATATCGATAAGATCTATGGGGCCATCGGTGGTTCCAAAGCCATTCTGGATGAGAATTTTTTTGACTTGAAGCAGGTAGAGGAAAATAGCCTAAAGCTTCTTCTGCAAACGCCGGCATCCGCTATCGGCACCTCCAGATTTGAGCTTGGTCCGGCCGATTATTCGCGCATGGTGGATATTTTTAAACGCAACAATATCGGCATAGTGCTGTTTAACGGCGGCAATGGATCAATGGACACCTGCGGGAAAATTTATAAGGCCTGTGGTGATAGCGGCATCAGGGTTGTAGGTATCCCCAAGACCATTGATAATGACATTTCGGTTACCGATCACGCCCCGGGCTTTGGGAGCGCAGCCAAATATATTGCTGCTACCGTAAGTGAAATTGCGCAGGATGTCAAGTCTTTGCCCATTCATGTTTGTGTCATCGAGGCCATGGGCCGTAACGCGGGCTGGCTTGCTGCCGCATCCGCTCTGGCCAGGAAAAAACCCGAAGATGCTCCCCACCTGATCTATCTTCCTGAACGGCCTTTTGACGAGGATGAATTTCTTGAGGATGTGAAAAAGCTCTATGACAAGCTGGGCGGTGTTGTCGTAGTGGCAAGCGAGGGGCTAAAGAATAAAGAAGGTAAACCTATTGTACCTCCTATCTTTCAAGTCGGCCGGTCCGTCTATTACGGAGATGTAAGTGCTCATCTCTCGAATCTTGTTATTCAACGTCTTGGCATCAAGGCAAGAAATGAAAAGCCGGGTATCTGCGGCAGGGCATCCATTGCATTTCAGTCGGAAATTGATCGCGATGAAGCCGTCCTTGCAGGCGAAACGGCCGCAAGGGCTGCAATTGAAGGAGAAACCGGTGTAATGGTTGGTTTTGAAAGAATTCCAGGAGAAACTTATCAAAGCAGAACCCTATTGATTCCTATTCATGAAGTCATGCTTCACGAAAGGATTCTACCACAGAGCTATATCAATCGAAGGGGCAATGATGTCACCGATGAATTTGTACAATGGTGCAAGCCTCTTATCGGTTCGGAACTTAAAGAATTTATCAGTTTTCTGTGAAAAGGAGGCAACCAGATGAAGACTATTTACCTTAATTTGAAACGTTTTGATATTCCCAAAGAGCTTGGCGGCGTCAACAGCCTTGCTCCCATGATAGACTGGGCAAGCATTATTGTGAAGAATACACAGGAGCAGCTGAAACAATACGACCCAAGTCATGTAGAGTTCGTCATGTTCTTTCCTGAAGCCCACCTTATACCTGCCGTCAACGCATTATCCGGGGACAGTCCTTTAAAGATAGGCTGCCAGGGGGTATTCCGTGACGATACTGCCGTAGGCGGCAATTTCGGCGCTTTCACCACAAACCGCACTGCAAATGCCGCAAAGGTCATAGGCTGCACAAGCACCATCATCGGTCACTGTGAGGAACGCAGGGACAAGCTGGGTATTATGCAGGAAGCAGGCGTCACCGATAATGATGCGGTCAATCGTTTGCTTAATAAAGAGGTAAAATGCGCACTAAAGGCAGGACTCCATGTGCTTTACTGTATTGGTGAGACCTCCGAACAGCAGGCCCATTGGCAGGAAACACTTAAAAATCAGCTGGAAATTGGCCTGGAAGGTGTCGATATGAGTAAAGTGACCATCGCCTATGAGCCCGTATGGGCAATCGGGCCTGGCAAAACTCCTCCGGACAGGGATTATATCCAGATGATAGGCAAATTCGTAAAAGATGTGACAAAGGGTGCTCCCATTGTTTATGGCGGAGGGCTTCAAAAACTCAACGCCGAAATGCTTGCCTCCATTCCCGAAATTGACGGAGGGCTCATTGCGCTTACCAGATTCAGCGGAGATATTGGTTTTTATCCTGATGAATATTTGGACATAATTAAACTCTATATGGGGTAATACAGAGCATACCCCAACCCATTATCATTAAAACTAAAAAGGACGTGAAGCTATGAAACTGTCATTTGAGTATGGCCATGGTACCATGGAGGCCAATCTGCCTGATAATACCGACGTTTTCATTCCAGGAGAAACGGTTGCGGATCCGCCTTATCTTAAGGATGTTTATGAGGCGACACGGGCATCCATTCTAAATCCCATTGGCATGGAGCCCCTGTCTCAGCTTGCTAAAAAGGGCTCCAAGGTCACCATCATCTTTCCCGACAGGGTAAAGGGTGGCGAACAGCCCACCGCACATCGTAAGGTTGCCATTCCTATCATACTCGAAGAGCTTTATAACGCCGGTGTTGAGAAGAAGGACATACTTCTGGTTTGTTCAAACGGTCTCCACAGGAAAAATACCAAGGAGGAGATATTCAATATTCTTGGAGAAGAGCTCTTTAATGAGTTCTGGTACACCCATCAGATTATCAACCATGACAGTGAGGATTACGAGAATCTGGTGGATATAGGAAGAACCAGTCGTGGCGACCCGGTTATCATGAATAAAGCTGTTTTTGATTCGGATGTTGCAATCCTCATTGGGCATACCCAAGGCAATCCCTACGGAGGATATTCCGGGGGCTATAAGCACTGCTCTACAGGTATTACCCACTGGAAATCCATTGCGTCCCACCACGTGCCCGAAGTCATGCACCGTAATGATTTTACTCCGGTTAACGGCAAGTCGCTTATGAGGAGCAAGTTCGATGAGATCGGCCAGCATATGGAAGAGAAAATGGGGAAAAAGTTTTTTTGCTGTGACGCTGTACTGGATACAAAGTCAAGGCAGATTGCAATTTTCAGCGGTTATGCTAAGGAAATGCAGCCTCTTTCATGGGAGGTGGCCGACAAACGTACCTATGTCCATTGGGCTGACAAGAAATACGATGTAATGGTGTTTGGTATGCCCCAGTTCTTCCACTACGGCAATGGCATGGGCACCAATCCCATCATGATCATGCAGGCACTTTCGGCACAGGTTATCCGCCACAAGAGGGTTTTGAGCGACCGCTGTGTCATTATCTGCTCATCGCTCTGCAACGGTTACTTCCATGATGAGCTTTTTACAGGCTATCGCGATCTTTACGACATGTTCCAGCATGACTACATGAATACACTTCCGGACATGGAACGCTACGGCGAGCACTTTGCTACCAATGAGGAATACATCAGAAACTATCGTTTCGGTAATGGTTTTCATCCGTATCACGCATACTCCATGATAAGCTGCGGACACATTGCTGAGATGAACACCTCCGCCATTTACATTGTGGGCGCACAGGAACCCGGCTATGCACGCGGAATGGGGCTTAAAACAAGAGCAACCTTTGAAGAGGCTCTTGAGGATGCAAAAAAGAAGTATGCGGGTCCAAATCCCAATATCCTTGCACTTCCTCTCACCTTTAAGCTCAGTGCAGTCCATCTTTGTATGAATAACAGCAATCCGGGAAACTACGGGGTAGATTTCTGCCATCAGATTTAGAGATATATGGGGGGTATCACAAGCCAGCTGCTTTTGCGGTTGGCTTGTGGTCTTTATAATAAGTTATAGTATGAAAGGAGAAGGGGCGAAATGATTTATACCATTGAAAATGAGAACCTACAGGTGCAAATCAATAGCATGGGTGCGGAGCTCTGGTCAATAAAAAACAAGGAGGACGGCACCGAACATCTATGGCAGGGCGATGCCTCTATATGGCCAAGAAGGGCGCCCATCTTATTCCCCCACTGCGGTAAATTAAAAGATAACCGCACCATCATCAATAGCCAGAGCTTTGAGTCATCCATTCACGGATTTGCCCGGGACTATGATCACAGCGTAATCCAAAGGGATAATACATCCATAACCTTTCTGTTTGCTGAAAACAATGAAACGCTAAAGAAATACCCCTATTATTTTCGCCTTTATACCATTTTCCAGCTCGTAAGCAATCGATTGATTCAAACCTTCGAGATTGAGAATGTAAGCCAGGAGGAAATGCATTTCAATATAGGATATCATACGGGATATAACGTGCCCTTTGACGACATGCATTCCATCTCAGACTATAGTCTGGTTTTTGAAAAGGAAGAAACCCCTATTGAGATTCTGTGTACCGACGGCGGTTTATTGAGTGGGGAACAAAAGATTTATTTTGAAAACCAGAAGGTCATTCCCTTAAATGACGAACTTTTCCCGACAAGCTTCATCCTGTCGGACCTTAGATCGGACCATGTATCTATTGTTGAAAAGGATACCGGCAGATCTGTGCGGGTCGGCATAAAGAACTTTCCCTATGTGGTGTTTTGGTCCACACCCCAAAAGGTGAGATTTGTCTGTGTAGAGCCCTGGTACGGCCTGCCTGATCCATATGACACCGAGGGTCTTTTCAGTAATAAACCCGGCATACAGAAGCTGCAGCCGGGTAAGCACTTTACATGTATTCAGACCATCGAGATAGGAAAGCAGCCTGAATAAGAATTCTTCTGAGAATATACTATTTTGGCTTATCGCCTTTTGGCCAGCTCTTCGCAAACCTCTTCCCAGGTCAGGCCCTGATTAACCATGAGAACCGTAAGATGATAGAGAAGGTCTGCAATCTCATATCGAATTTCATCGGGAGCGTTGTTTTTGGCCGCGATGATGACTTCCGCCGCTTCCTCCCCCACCTTTTTGCAGATTTTATCAATTCCCTTGTCAAAAAGATAATTGGTGTAGGAGCCCTCCTTGGGGTTTACCCTACGGTCGGCTACTACATCATAGACTTCTTTAAAAATACTGAATTGCTCGCTCACTCTATTCAATCCTTTCTATATATGGTTGCGCACTACGCACACTCTACTCACAGACCCTATAAAAACATGTTCTGTTCCCCGTATGGCAGGCGGCACCGGTTTGAACGACCTGGGCTAAAAGTGTATCCCCATCACAATCAATGGATAGGGAAATCAGCTTTTGGAAATGGCCCGAGGTTTCTCCCTTTATCCATAGGCTTTGTCGGCTTCGGCTAAAATAGGTCATTTTTCGGGTTTCCAGGGTGAGGCTCAGAGCTTCCTTATTCATCCATGCCATCATAAGCACATCTTTGCTCTCGGCATCCTGGGTGATAACGGGAACCAGTCCCTGGTTATTATATGCTACAGCATCCATGAATACTTGTTTATCCATGCTCTCCCCCTAGCGCTCAACCCTGATGAGACTTTCGATTGAAATGACTGAGGGACAATTGCGCATTTCTTCCAGTGCAGCATGTATCCATTTTTCATGAGCTTCATGGGTTATAAAAATAATGGTGGCATGGTCGTTACCTCTGAGCTTTTGCATGACAGAGTCAAGACTCACATTGTGACGGCCGAATATGCCTGCGATTTCGGCCAATACACCGGGCTGATCCCGAACAACAAGTCTCAGGTAATATTCATCCTTCCAGTCCTCTTCAAAGGTAACCTGCTCGTCGTCGAGCTTCACGCGGTGATGGGCACCACTGTTCTGGCATGCCGTGATAATATCAGAAACCAGAGCGCTGGCGGTGGGAAGATCCCCCGCTCCACGGCCATAAAACATAAGATTACCGACCATATCCCCTTTAATATAAATGGCATTATAAGCATCTCTGACGGCAGATAACGGATGGGACAACGGAATAAAGGTGGGGTGCACCCTTGCATCTATTTTCCCATTCTGCTTTTTAGCTATGGCTAATAGCTTGATGCCAAACCCTAAATCTTTGGCGTAACCGATGTCGTCTGCTGAGATTTTTGTAATACCCTCACAGTAAATGTTGTCAACCGTTACCCGATTTCTGAAGCATATGGTAGACAAAATGGACAGCTTATAGCGCGCGTCATGGCCTTCCACATCGGCAGTGGGATCGGGCTCCGCATAGCCCAGCCTCTGGGCCTCTGCCAGGATATCCTCAAAGCTACGCCCTTCCTCGCTCATCCTGGTGAGAATAAAATTAGTTGTGCCATTGATTATTCCCATGAGCATCTGAACGTTGTTGGCCTGCAAGGATCGTCTGACTGATTTTATAATAGGGATGCCTCCGGCAACACTGGCTTCAAAGTATAGTCCGGCCCCAGATTTTTGGGCTTCCATTTCCAACTCATCCCAGCGCTTGGCAATGACTTCCTTGTTAGCGGTGATGACGGACTTACCCCTTCTCAAAGCATCCCGGATAAAGGTAAATGCGGGCATTTCGCCGCCCATAAACTCCGCAATGACTTCAATGCTGTTGTCATCAAGAATTTCTTGAAGATTGTCGGTTAGCAAGCTTGCATCCACCTGAAATTGACGTTTTTTCGATTTATCCCTGACCAGAATTCTTTTAACTTCTATATCAAGGCCTTCGCGGTTTTTTATCATCTCACCGTTCTCTTGAAGAACCTTCATCACACCACAGCCAATGGTGCCGAGGCCCAAAAGTGCGAGACCGACTTTTTTCATAAAAATATCCCATTCCTTTCGCGGTAAAGACAACACTATTGTGACTATTATACCAGATGGTTTCATTTATAAAAAGCATTTCATAGGCATCTTCCGCACCCCTTTATTGGGTACGGTATACGCAAAGAGGACAGCCATTGTTCACAGTTTGGCTGTCCTCTCTTGCCTTATTGAAGTGTAATTGAGATTAGGGATACCACGGGGCGCGTATTATCTATATCATTTCTATTATTTTTCCGGTTAAGCGTGATTCCTCCGCAGCCAGTGCCATGAGATGGCTCTGAATAGACACCTCGGAAGATGTCAACCCTTTGTATTGCCCATTTGAGGCCACTTGCCTGACAAAATCCTTCATTAATCCGTAATCTCCACCCGAGTGTCCTCCGCCACGCGGATTGATCTCGACTGTCTCCCTTTTGCCTGACACAAAGTCATCCACGTGAATGATGTTCTCTTCCATATCACCTGTGATTTGACCATAGGTTCCCATAAGAGTTATGGTACGCTTGATTTCCTTTGTAAAGGCGCACATACCCATGGACACCGTTACCCCATTATCATACAGGAGGTTCACAACCTGATTGTCTACAACATCGTTGTCGCAGGCATAGACGCACCGTCCATAAGGTCCTTCCTTAAGTACCTTAATTCGTGCATCCATGGATGTGTCATTGGATATGGCGGATGTGGGCCAATCGGTGCTTTCACCTAAGTATAAGCGAGTTGCGTCGTAAGGACAGGTGTCGGCATGTGGACAGCCTAATATGCAGCGATCCGGTGCACCCTCCGGCCTATTTTCGTGCTTAAAATGCCTAAGTGAACCAAAGGAAGCTACAGAGACACACTTCCCTCCTACAAGGAAATTGAGTATATCCATATCATGGCAGCATTTAGCCAGTATCATGGGACTGGTTTCATCCTTTCTCCGCCAGTTGCCACGAACAAAGGAATGGGCTTGGTGCCAATATCCTACAGACTCCAGATGCTGAATACTAACAAGCGTGCCTATTTTGCCTTCATCCAGAATTCTTTTCAATTCTGAGAAAAACTCCGTATATCTCAGCACATGACAAACAGATAAAATTAATCCGCGTTTTCGTGCTTCTTCGTCCATGGCCTTTAGCTCATTGGCATCGTAGGACATGGGTTTTTCGAGGAGTACATGGTAGCCCTGAGCCAGGGCTTTCATAGTCGGCTCAAAATGCATACGGTCATTGGTACATATGAGTACGGCATCGGCAAACTTCGGACGGTCCAATATTTCTTCCCATGAGCTATATGCGTTTTCCGGTGCTATATGATGCTCCTGTTTGAAGGTATTTCTTCTTTCGCCATCAGGCTCCGCTACCCCCACAAAGGTTAACTCCTGTGGTTTTTGAAGGGCATAGGGAGCATAAGACAGAAGTCCTCTTTGGCCTGCTCCCACAAGTATGGCTTTAACCGTCATATAATCATTCCTTTTTGATAAATTTATTGCATTACGCTTCTACATTTTTATCCCTGCAAAGGTAAGTCCTTCAACAAACTGTTTCTGGAAAAACATAAAAACAAGAATCATCGGTATGGATGCCAGAACCGAGCCGGCCATAATAACCGGGAAATTTGTTATGTATTGTCCGGAAAGGGATGCAATACCAACCGAGAGGGTCATCTTTTCATTTGAATGGTTGCAGATCAGCGGCCATACGAGGTCATTCCAGGACCATAAGAATACGCAGATGGACAGCGCGACCAGACCGGATTTTGCCAGGGGCAGCATAATCTTGAAGTATATGCCGAACTGGCTGCAGCCATCTATAGTTGCCGCTTCCTCAAGCTCATCAGGCATCGACATGAATACCTGTCGGAGCAGGAATACGCCAAAAGCGGTGAAAATACCTGGAAGAACCAGTCCGCCAAGACTGTCCGCCAGTCCCATCTTGTTTATTAACAAGAAATTCGGTATCAGAAATACCTGAGACGGAACCATAAAGACCGAAATTACAAGTATAAACAGGAAGTTCCGTCCGGGGAACTTGATCCTCGCAAAAGCGTATGCCGCCATTGAACTCAATATGAGCTGTCCTGCCACCCTGCCGACGGCCATGACAATGGTATTGAAATAGTAATACCCGAATGTAAGCGTTGATGTTGCCTTAATATAATTATTGAATTTCCAGTTCTTAGGGAATATGATAATGGGTATGTGAGTAGCCTCGCCCAGTGTCTTGAAGGAGGTCAGGATCATCCAGATGAACGGCCCTATCATGACCACGCACCCGACTACCAATATGGCATGGATGGCTGCCCGCGCTTTGAAACCTGTTTCCAATCTGTTTTGACTCATTAGAAATCCTCCTTAATTATAATGTACCCACTTCTTCTGCAGGGCGAGCTGTATTGATGTGATGATCATGATTATCACCAGTATCACTACCGCTATTGCCGCGCCGTAGCCTTTATCATACTGAATAAAAGAGCTCCGGAAGAATAGGAAGACCACTGACTGCACACTGTCAATCGCGGGGTTGCTTTTGCTTATCATAAGATAGATGACGTCGAACACCTGAAGGGAGCCTATAATTGTCGTAATCATAAGGAAAAACATGGTAGGCGACAGTAGAGGTATGGTAATTCTGAAAAACTTCTGCGTCGCGCTCGCGCCGTCTATAGACGCCGCTTCATAGTAATGCCGGGGTATATCCTGGAGCCCGGATAACAGAATGATCATATTGTAGCCGATGGCACCCCATACTGAAACCAAAACAATAGAATAGATGGCTATCCTGGAATCTGTAATCCACTGCGGCCCCGCGATACCGAATAGCCCGAGCAAATTGTTGATAAGACCGAATTCCGCATTAAAAAGCCATTGCCAAATCATTGCCACAGCCGCGGGCAGCGTAACCTGCGGAAGAAAGAATATCGTCCTGTAAATTCCGATGCCAGAAAGCTTATTATTCAGCAAAGCCGCGACAATCAGCGAGATCACTATGCTAAGAGGGACATATGCTACTGTGAACACCAGTGTGTTTTTTAAGGACATCCAGAAGCCCATATCCGCAAATAGCTTCTGATAGTTTTTCAGTCCCACCCACTTCATGGGATCAAAGCCCCTATACCTATTCAGGCTGAAGAATAGGGTCTGAAATATCGGAATGATATAAAAGGCCAACAGTCCGATAAGGTTGGGCAAAATCATAACATAAGCCCAAAAATAGTCCTGCCTTTTTTTGGAACGAAGGCTCCGGTATCCTCTCACTTTATTGAAATCAGGCCCGGTTAACACATTGTCTTTTGCTGCCGGAACATTCACATTCAAGCCCCCTTGCTTTTTTTAAGGCGGGCAACCCACCTTTTATCCCGGTAGATCGCCCACCCTTCGTTTTACATCCAATCAAACGTTACTCATTTTCTTCGGCTATGGCCTCATTCATTGCCTTCGCCACATTTTTGCACGCTTCCTCAAGAGATATCTGCCCGTCCCAGGCTTTAATGAAATTCTCTTCCTCAGCCAGACCCCATACAGGTCTTGAAGGGGATGTTGAATAAGGTACGGCATTCTTCACTTCATCAATAAAGGCCTTCTGCAGGTTATACCCGGCTCCCGCCTCGACCCATCCGCCCTGTGTGCCGTTATAGGCCGGTATAGCCGCGCCCATGTTTGCGGATATCTCAGCGCTTTCCTTGTTGCCCAGGAATTTAAGCAGCTTCCAAGCCTCGTCGGAATGCTTGCCGTTAGCAGCCATCACATTGGTCAGGCCATTGATTACGACACTCCTTTTTCCCTTATAGAGAGGAAAGGATACGACATCCCATTTGTTGTCAAAGCCTTCGATATCTTTGAAATAGGCTACGTTCCAGGAACCGCCCGAGACCATGGCGACCTTCCCCGATGAAAACAGGTCAAGGTTGAAATTATCCGTAAGGAATTTCTGTGTCGGCGACACCTTGTGGACATTGATAAGGTCGGTCCAGATTTTCATAGCTTCCATTGTCTCAGGCCGGTCATATCCGGAGCTTTTTCCATCGGGGCTGATGACATAACCGCCTCCGGCCGCAATTGTATTGTATGTAGCCTGCTGGTTGTCATAGCTTGCTGCGACTCCATATATGCCCTTTTCAGGATCGGTCAGCTTTTTGGCTGTCGCAACCATATCGTCCCATGTCCAATCATCCTTGGGGTAGGGGACGTTTGCCTGGTCAAACAGTGTCTTATTATAGAAAAAAGCGATTGTGTCAAAATCCTTAGGTATTCCAAATTGCTTTCCAAACATTTGAGCGCCTTTTACGAGGGCTTCCGGGTATACGCTCATGTCGTAGCCGTCTGTCTTGATCCTGTCATCCAGCATTTCAACCATCTGGCCCTTTACATATTTCGCGGCTTGTGAAATAGACATCCAAAGGACATCGGACATCGTTCCTGCCTGGGCTGCGGCGTCAAGCTTTGTCCAGTACTGATCCCAAGGGCTGACCTCAACCTTTACGGTTATATTGGGGTTTTCCTTGGTAAACGCTTCACACATTGCTTTCATTGCAGGTTCCTGGTTGGTATCCCAGATGGAGTAAATGAGCGTTACCTTCGGCTGATCTTTTGCAGGCTCCTGTCCTTGGGGCTGAATGGTGGGCGTTGTCTGTTGGTTACCGCCTGTGCCTGCGCTTCCCCCGCACGCGCTAAGTGTCATTAAGATCACCATCGCACATAACAATAAAGCTAAAAACCTTTTCCCTTTCATTTTTAAATCCTCCTATTTGTTATGATATTTTTTCATCCGGCGCCGTCGGCATCCTTCGGTGATAAGTCCTCCAATACCAGGCGGCACCAAATAATTGAAAATTTATTTCACGCCGGAGTACTAATATATCCCGATTTCGTATATCCACATCAGATCGGGCCTTGTTGAGCATCCCTTACCGGCAGGTTGCAGCAGTCTTAACTGGGTAAAGCTTTCAGGCTTTTCAAAGGTTATATCCGTTACCGCTGTGGCACTGGGAAGGCCGGTTAGGCTCTTTACATCCACCCATTCGCTGTTTTCCAGCTTTTGCACTCTCAACTCGGAAGGCGTTGTAAAGGACACATCTTCGGCCCAATATATCTTAATTTCCTTGATTTGCTCCTCTTGCGGGAAGGTGAAGGCTATCCAGTGGTCAACCTTGCTTTCATCGCTTGCCCATGCCTGGATCGACCAATCCATGTCCTGCTCGCAGATATACCCGTCATTGACCGCATCAGGTCCGTCATATCCGGCATATGTGCTGTCACAGGAAACTTCGGCACCGTTTGAAGCCAGTGCTTTGTTATGGATATCCTTGTCCTGTGGAGGCAGGTTGGGATCGTACCTTTCACCCGCCTCAGCCTTCACACCCCGTTTGCTCTGCGGCAGGATGCCGTTCCGGTAGATTTTTCCGGCGTCTATGGCGGATACATACGGTATGAAATCGTATTCCCATGCCCTGTCACAATACTTCTGTATCAAATCGGCCCAATCAGCCTGTGCGTAATCAAGACTGAATACGTTGAATTTGTTGGCTTTCCGGGCTGCATTTATTTTATAGGCTGCCATTCTTCCCGTCGCCTTCAGGGAATCCTTATCACGGACAAGGTATTTCCCGTATTCCGGATCGTAGTCGCTGGAAAATGCCCTGACCATTTCGCCGGATATATAAGGCGCAATTTTGCCCAACAGGGATACGCCGCCGTTTACAACAAGCTTTGCATCCGGATATTTCTCATGCAGTCTTTTTATGATGTCAACAATGTCGTCTTCCGAAGCGTTTGTGTCAATATCGTCCAGGAACATCCCGTGACAGCCTTTAGCAAGTATGTCCGCCGCTGTTCTGTCTATCAGCTCATCCTGCCAAGCCGCATCCTGTAAATCCTTTTTCCCGTTACTGTCCATACTCAGATAACCGATGGTATAGGTTCCGGAGGTGTTGATTTTGGATATTTCAGCTTTTGTCATCAGGTCGGCACGGATGATGGCTACATCGAAGCCGGTCAAAGCCGGGTCATAAGCACCAGAGTAATAGGTGTAATTTTCCACTCCATCCCATTCCTTTAGCTGCTTGTATTGCACAGCCTCAGAATAGCCGGTAAGAATCTTGTACAGTATTCTTGCGGCTTCAGCTCTTGATGCGATCTTTCCGGGTTTTATCGTACCGTCGCCGTACCCGTTAATAAACCCGTATTTTACTGCCAGCGCCATACCTTTCTGAGCATCCTCCGGGATGGCTGCCGTGTCTTTAAAACCGGAGAGCACCTCCAAATCTGCTGTTGAGGCTTCCTTTTCCTTGCATATCAGGGTCAGGGCTTTTGATAGCATGACCACCATATCCTGCCTGGTCAAATTCTCATAGGGGGCAAAAAGCTGATCGGTCTTTCCGACCGCAATTCCTTCCTTTACCGCCGACGCAACGTATTTGTAAAACCAGTCGGATTCTTTTACGTCCGTGAAGCTTACCGATGCTTTTTCATCCACCTTTCCGACCGTAGTCATCAGAAGCTTGATGAATTCCGCCTTTGTTATGGGATCCTGTGGACGGAAAGCATCGCCTGCGTTATTCGCAATAATGCCTTTAAGCACAAGGCCGGTTAAGGAGGCTCTCGCCCAGCCGGGAATCAGTGCAGAATCGCTGAATTTCAGAGGGTCTTCGGGCACTTTGTTGTATTCTCGCGCGAGGTTCAGCATATAATCACGGAGTTTTCCGCCTTCAGGCAGATTCTCTCCGGCTTTTCCACCGGAAGGCACTGCCGCCAACAGCAGATTACTTTTTATGGAGACCTTCAGGGCTGCGGTCGGTCCCGTGACGGTGCCGTAATCAGTTCCATTAATATAGTCCATAACCTTATAGGTTTTACCGCTTTCAAGACCCCGCAGTTCAATATTGCCTTTGAAGGAATCGGTGAAAAATCCGTAGAACATGATGTCTTCCTTTTTTACCGCATATGCTTCGGGATCATCGAAGCCGTATAAGTAGAGGTCTCCCATGAATTCGCCCGAGGATAGCCCCAGGTCCTTCCCGAGATTCAGCCATTTGCTGTATTCTACTTTTTCCGCGCTGTTGAGGGTGGTATATTTCGTTTCAAGTACACAGCCCGTAGCCAGTGATGATGCGAAATCATTGCCGTAAAGCTCGACATGGTCGCCGAGGACTGCCGAAGCAGGACCAAAAAAAGCTTTTTGCAGCTTAGCCCTCTGGCGAACCTGGGCCGGGCTCGTGGGATCGGCGACCACCATCCTGTTCTGGTAGGGCAGCAGGTACATATTCTGCGATACTCCGCAGTTGCAGATATTTACGGTAAAATCCGGCTTTATGGCCTTAGCGGTCTCGAAAATCGTCTTATAAAGCTTTGCATAATCAGCTTCCGCTTCATCGGGAGATTGATGACCATGATTTTCGGCATAGCATGGACCGGCGACATTGTACTGGGAATCCAGCTTAAAGCCATCGAAGCCCCAGACCTGTACGGCCTTTTGGGTAAAATCCCTGTGCCAGTCTTGAACTTCCTTGAGGGAAGGGCAAAGCAGGCGGTCCTCGGACACTTCGCCCCAGGGACCGTTGAAATGCTGCACCTCGCCGTTTATATCACGTGCAAACCACTCGGGGTGGTTGGTATCGATGGTCGTTCCGGGAGATACATCCCCCGGCATCCACCAGAGAACCGCTTTGAGTCCTTTTGCATGTATCGCGTCGGTCAAAGCTTTTATGTCCGCATCACCTTTTGGAAAAATAGCAGGGTTGGGTATGTAGTCACCTGTCTTGAAATCCTTATACCAGCCCGCATCAATGTCGACGGACTTTATGCCCATCGCAATCAAATCGTCCAGCCTTGATATAACGCCGTCGGCTGTAAAATCAAGCCCGTAGCCGTATGTTTCCCACTGCTGGTAATATGCTGTTTCAGGCAGTTCAGCCGGTGCCGATACCCCGCGGGCAGCCATAGCTTTCGCATAAGCGCTGGCGCCGGCATAAAAATCGCCCCTGTGGGCTACGATAAAGGTTGAGCCTATTTCCGTATCAATCCCGGCTTTCAGCGTTTTCCCCGGCCATTGGAAGGATATGTTGGCCGTCTGGTCCGAGCCCTTCACCGGCAAAGAAATCCCATCCAGCTGCACGGGCGACGCCGAGCCCAGTCCAAGCCCGCCTCCCCGGCTGTAAATATCTATATATGGAATACCTCCATATAATGCAAACGTATTCTCGTAAAAATCGCCATCGTTGACAGGCAGAATATAATCATTTCCCCAGGAGATGGCTGCGCCTTGGAACGACCAGAGCCTTGTGCCTTTTGACGGTGGATCTACGGGCTGAAGCTTCAGTTCGTTTTCCGTAAATCTGTCCACGACAATATCCTGCCCCTTGGCCTTGTATTTCGTTGTCATAAAGACGACGCCCGGATGATTGTCTCCAACCTCCAGAATAATTGTACGGGTAACTGGCAATGTCTTACTGTCTCCGGTAACGGTAAGCTTTTTGCCTTTTCCGAGTATGCCTGAACTATCCTCCAGCTTTGAATCCTTCAATATAAAGTCCGACACAACCGAGGCTCCTACTTTAATTGAAGCCGAAGCTCCGGCATTGGATGGGAAAGCAAGCGGAATCTTGGCTCCATCGGTCTCGATAAGGTAAGCCGTTATGGAAGTGCTGTTATCCACTTCAACAGATATCCCTCTGCCATTCAGACTCACTTTCGTATCTGCGGCATATACCGGCGCTGTGCCGATAGAAGCTAAAAGAACCATCAATATCAGAATTGACGAAATCGTTTTTCTGTACATCCTCAACCCTCCTGAATTTACTTCGAATTTTGAGAAACAACAAAAATGCCCGGAATACATTTAAATTTTAATTCCGGGCTGCAAATATGAATACCGGCAGTTTTTAAAGCTGACCTCTGAAAATTTGAGATTCGGTACCCTCAGTTTTTGAATGGGCCGTTAATATTTGATAAACAGGTGATTCTATTTCCTATTTATGAAATCGTCATACTGGCTTTGTTTTATTTTTAATACCTCGTCCAGACCCATATCCCTGACCTTTTGAACATATTTATCGAAGTCGGTAAGGGGTTCCTTGCCTATAATAAACTTTATCTGCATTTCTTTGACATAGGTGCTGATGTCGGTAAACAGGGGCATCAATATGTCGTTTTGCTCTTTTGTCGCCAGAAGCTTCGGAAAGGGTTCAACCAGATAAGGCTTGATGATATCCCAGCAGTTGTTGAAGTCAGGATCGCTTGATAGAATCTGCCGGTATGTATCCTCCTGCTGTACCCAAGGTATGGTAGGCCAAGCTCCAAGCTTGCGCAGGGCGTCAGATGCCCCGAGTCCGTCAGGATTGTCCAGGACGTAGTCGGTAAATTTGGGCTTGCCGTCCACAATGGTATAGCTTTTGCCTTCGATACCCCATGCCATATACCGCGACCCTTCGCTGCTCCAGAGATAGTCCAACAGTTTTATTGCCAGGATCGGGTCCTCGCAGTCCTTAGATATACTATGGAACCCGTCGTCTATGGGGCCGTAGCTTTCTATCGACCTTTCTCCGTTGGGCCCGGCAGGCGGGGTAAAGGGTATGTAATGCGCATCCGGATCCCCGGAGCTTCGCAAAATTTTTGCCCAGGCCGAAGTCAAATCAGGCCAGTTCTGCATGACGCCAACCAGATTTCTGGTGACCTGGGATCCGGCCTCCCCGGCATTCGGGCTGCCGTAATCCCTATCCATCAAGCCTTCGCTGTAAAGCCTGTTAACAAAAGCCAGATATTCTTTATATCTCGGATCCGTATATTGATAAATGACTTTGCCTCCATCGCTTGAAAATCCCCCCAGGCTTTCACTAAAGGTCAGATGGAGCCCGAAGGCCTCAGCAAACGCCTCCGGATCTCCGCCCCAGGGAATTTCATCAGGCTTGCCATTCCTATTCGGGTCATTTTCCTTAAATGCTTGCAACACATTGTACAAGCTGTCGAGAGTCTGGGGAACTTCCAATTCGAGCTTATCAAGCCAATCCTTTCTGATAACCCAATATGGCGGCATGACGGCGGAGCTCTCACGAGTGATGGGAGTCAGTCCGTAAATATGTCCGTCCCCGCTGTACATCATTTTTTTTGCTTCGGGATACTTTTTAAATACGTCTTTTATATTTGGAGCATTATCCCGTATAAGCTCCTCCAAAGGCAACAGCAATCCGGCCTGTCCGTAGGAGGTAGGATCGCTGTTGGGTACCCTTAGAATATCAGGCAGATTTACTCCGGCCGCCAGTTTGGTTTGTATCATGATAAAATACTGATCCCAGGGAGCAGTAATCCATTTAATTTTTATGTTCATTTTTTCCTCGATATCTTTAAGCAGCGGAAGCCCGGATTCATAGCTCGCAGGTGAATACCAGTTGTCCACGCCTGCAATGGTTACAACCCGCGGCTCGGTGGCTGACGTCAGTAGGGTTTCCTTCGGATTGGCTTTACCGTCGGTACCGGCAGACAGCCCGGCGGTTTCGTTCGTCCGCCCGTCCGTCGAGCTCCGGCTTGCGCAGCTCGTGAACCCTATTGACAGGATCAACAATAGTACTGGAATTACGGCCACTTTCCTATACATACCGATTCTCCTCACTTATCATACTAACCAATGCTCTTATATTCCCCCGGAGTGATCCCCTCATATTTTTTAAACACCCTACGAAAGGTCTCATCGTTACAATAGCCGACCATTCCGGCTATCTGGGCGATTGTGAGCTGGCCATTCAAAAGAGTCTTTGAGGCTTCAACACGTTTTTGCTGGAGATAGTCCAGAAAATTCACCCCGAACTGCTCCTTGAAAAATTTACTCAGGTAGGAGGCTGACAGGGAAAATGTATTGGCTACCGACTCAAGGGACATGTCCTGTATGGCGAAATTCCCCTCGACATAGAGCTTGATGCTTTCTTTGAGGATTTCATTATGGCTTTTCTTTTTCTGCTGTATGAGGCTGCATATTTCCTTAAAGATTTCCTCCAGGTACATCCTGATGCCCGTTATGGTCTCAAGTCCGGACACGCGTTCCTGGTCGATGCCGATGGAGTGTTGTATCGGCAGCTCGTTCAAGGCTTTGTAAGCCGTGCCCATCAAATCATAAAACAGGCATTTTGCCGTTGCTATACTTAACCGATTATCCTGCATATTGGTGTTGATTATATCGTCCACAATGTCCATCGTCGCATTCAGGTTGCCTATTCTAAGCCCGTTCAGTATTTTTCCTTCCTTGTCGATGGGATAATAGTAATAGGTTTTATCCTTTACTTCCACATCTTCAAAATAGATGATTTCGATTTTATCGTCTATCAGCCTGTAATCAATGGCTATTTGTGCCTCCCTGTACGATCGGGGAATATCTCTCAGCAAATGGCAAAGCTCTCCCGCTCCTACGGTGCTCTTCACTCCGAGCTCTTCCTCAAGTGCGGTCTTCAGCTTTATTATGACGCTTTTCTGTAGACTATGATAATCGCAGCACAGGATCGCCGCTTTTCTTTTACCGTCTACCTCAGCAAAATAGATATCAAAGCTGTTGTTGTCCATATTACCGGTAATGATAGCCTGAAGCTCCTCGTTCATGCCTTTGGCCTCCTGCAATTTAAACAGTATGACCAGAAAATCGGGGTAACGAAAACATACGTTTACGGACTCCAGAAGCTCCAGTAACTTATCGTCGGCATTTATACTGGCATCAAGAAGCTTAAGAAGATAGATGTTTCTTATCAAGGTTTTATGCTGCTCAGCTTTCCGCCGGAGCAGGTCGTCTTCGGTAAGCAGCGAATCGATAGCGTTCCCTATATAATCGTATTCATTGTATTTCCGTATCCTTCCCTGTACGGGCTGTCCATTCAGCCGATTTATCAATTGCGACAGGGGGGTATAATTGTGGACGGCAAACCTGTAAGACACTGCAAATCCAATTGCGGTGAGCAGCAGCGCAAGGATAACCGTCAGTATTTTTATGTTGGATGTCTTATGCATAACCGTATTGTAAGGTATGATGACATTATATCTCCACCCGTTTACATCGGACGTGCTGTGAAAGGTAAAATACTTTTTTCCCTCTATATTGATCAGTTCATATACGATTTCACTGGTTTTATCAGCATCCCGCAGCAAAATCTCCTTAAAGCCGGGATCGACATTCACTTCGTTGATGGTATTGCCGCCACTGTCGGAAATATAAAGAGAAATGTCGCCTAAAAGCAACAATTCATCTAATACGCCCTCGAAGACATCATCCTTCAGGTAGGTTATAAATACGGCTCGGGATTTCTGATCCAGGGAAGGCACCGATTGTATGTATGTGACAACCTTCTGCGGCGTGTTGTATGTATAGAGGGTATTGGGCGGCAGTATTTCCGGTATCAGGTTGTACTTTTCCAGCCTGGTTTTAAATTGATTATAGTTTATTCTGTCCAGCCTGCAAGTTTCGTCAAAAAAAACATCCATCGCCGATGTCCCCATCGACGAAACAACGTAATTTTTCTCGGGAAATGCCAGAATAATGGTGTTGATAAAATTATTGATAGCATCGTAACCCTGCAGCTCACCCACATGGTCGGTCAGCTCTATGACATCCATACGATCATTGTCGATGGAGGCGCCGTGCATATACATGATCTTTTTCACCCAGGGGGTTTGCGAAAGCTGAATGGTAAAGCTGTTCAATTCTTTAAAGCGATTGTCAACAGAGGTTTTTACTTCGGACATGATGGTGCTGTAGGATTGTCTTACCTGTCCTGCAACAATGTCGCTCACCCACCAATAGCATACCATCCCCATAATTAACAACGGCAAAATAAGTACGAAAATATAGGAAAGAAACATTTTCCAAAATACGCTCTTCATACTTGTTACCTCATCTTTCCAGATTATATCATAGTGCGGTCTACAGCCGCAAGCAGCCCGGATTTCGTATACGAAAAAAGTGATTAAACATAGAATTTATCAATGTTACAATCACTTTTTTCGATATTATCCATCCTTTGGCTCAAGTTTGCGTGAGCGCTGCGGCGACCTCCTACTTACCGAGCAGGTTATACAGTACCTGTGCCATCTGGGCACGGGTGGTGGTTAATGAGAGAGCTAGCTCGCCACCCGAGCCTGATACTGTTCCGGATTTCACCAACACGGTCAGAGCTTCACGTGCCCAAGGGGCAACGCTGCCGCTGTCCGAAAAGTCCGCAAGGGTCTTCCCTGTGTCGCCTACGGGCAGCTTATTCAGCAGTTTCAACGCATTGTACAGGAGTGTGAACATCTCCTGTCGTGTAATGACCTGCTCCGGCGCGAATTTACTATTGCCAACACCGCTTGAAATGCCCAGCCGCTTCGCTGCCGCCAGATAGCCGGTATAGAATGTATTCCCTGCATCGGAGAAGTTATTCACGGGGTTTTTGTCCGCTTCAAGGCCATAGGTTTTCATCAGCATCACGATAAACTGCCCGCGTGTAAGCGTCGCCTCGGGGCTGAATCTGCCGTTCCCCGTGCCCGATGTGATTTCCCTTGCCGCGATGAAGCTCACTGCTTTGCCGTACCACGCACCTGGCGCCACATCCATGAAGCTCACCTTGTTATACGCTACCGTATATTTGCTGAGGTGTGTAGTTTCAAACCGCACTCTGCCGGTTGTAGGGTCATACCTTCCGTTCGGCACGGAATTGATCCTTCCGGCTCCGTCTATATACCATACAACAATGTGCTCCGGATCAGAAAGCTCCTCTGCCGTGGGAGTATATAGCACTTCTATTGTTACGGGTGCTTCGGGATTGCTCCAGTTTATCGGCTTTCCGTCCACAAGGACGCTTATTTCAAACACCGGCCTGCTTTCTAACTGCCGGCGCACATTGACGTCCGGGATGGAGGCAATATCGGCCGCCCCTATCATTAAAGTGACATTTGCAGTGTCTGCTATATCGCCCTGTTTGAGCATATTCGAAGGCGCATTGATAAATCCCAGCGGAGTTTCTACCTCCAGCCTGATATCCCTCGACAACGAAGACAGCAATGGCACCGGAAGCTGAACACCGTACGAATTCGCCTTTGGATCTTCCGTTACTTTAAATTTCAGGGTTCTGATGCCCGCGTCGTCCGCCTGTACCTGCCTAAGTGCGGTATTGAAGCTTACCGAATCAACCTTTAGGATTTTGTCTTTCCCGTACAGGGTACCGGTATCAGCACCACCATGATTCCCACTGCCCGAGTCAGGGGTGTCGTCATCGTCATCATCGTCATCATCACCCGGGTTAGTCGCAGGCATGGTATCCATTGATATTTTACCTGTCTCTCCCTGAATATTTTTGCCGGTGATGTTCATGGTGAGGAAACCGTCGGAATATTCATAGCTGTTGACTTTAAGGTTCGCATTATCACTTTTCGGTTTACTGCCCGGCTTAAAAGGCAGCTTTATTTTTACGTCCTGTGTACCATACATCTTGAGGGTGACATCTGCGGAATTCGATGCGACATTGAGGGCATACACATTGTAGGTACCCTTTGTAAGGTCCACATAGGAAGGCATATAGGTTTCTCCCAGTACACATTCCAGCGTGTATACGTCCTTGTTCAATCTTCCCATCTCGTTGCCATTATCTGCGATCTCCAGGTAGCCATATCCGTAGTCATCTTCATAATAGCCCGTAATCTGGGGATGATTGCCTGGATCCTGTGCAGTGATTGATGCCTTTGAGATATGCAAACCGTTCAGAGGCGTCTTCAGCACCATCGTACCTAGCAAATCGTAAGTGTAGGCATCGTTAGCCATACCCGTCGTATCGATGGTAAAGGTCTTCCCGTCTCCAAGATATGCAATGGGTGTATCCTGCATATAAAGCCACTGAGAGGCATTTTGCTCGGTGTTTCTGGCCAGATATCTGTATGGGTGGTTGTTTATTTCCCTCAGGTATTCAATCCATTCATCAGCAGCATCCCATAAATTGGGGAAATGAGCTTCCTGCCAGCCGTATTCGCCGTAGTTCATCGGCATGGTGGTTGGTACGGCGTTGATTTCGTAGAAGGAGGCGCCGTAATTCCTGTTCATGAACAGTACACCATTGTCTATCCCGCCCTTCCCCAGATCCGTACAGACATCGGTAGCTCCGTTAGCATATTTGACTCCGAAGCCGGACAATACCGCGCCTGCAGTGAGTCCGCCCTCCCTGTCCTCATACCACCAGCCGTGCCTTGGAGGAACTATTGTCTCGGGGAAGGAGGATTCCTCCGGGCCGAAATACTGTCTCATCAGTTCCATAAACGCTTCGGCTTTGAGGGTCAGCTCCTGTTTTGAATACTCAGGTGGAGCAGGTGCTTCGGAGTCATCAATCACAGGACCGAACTCCGCACTGTACTGCACCTCGTTTATAAACCTTTCATGCCTTACTCCGTGCATCCCGATTTCCATACTGGCTGCATTATCCATAACATAATCCATCAAGTCGTCCAGAACCATGTCCTTCGCAGGGGAGCCGGAATATTCCGAATTAGTCCACTGGGTCCCAAACTCGGTTATATTGAAGTCATGCCCCGTATTTTCCGGATTGTATTCGGGCTTGGCAAGTATTTTATTTTTGTCAAGCTCACTTAAAATAAATGCGGCATCCAATCTGGTATTGGCAGCTCTGCCTATTTCCGCCAGGGTCTCGTAGTCAGCTATAGTGGGGTCCCTGTCGGTTAAAAGCCTTGTAGGTCCCGAAGGCGTATTGTCCCAGAGGACGGGCCCGCCCATCCAGCCTTCGTCATCCACTGCCATCCCTATTGCATTGGGCACCGTTTGGAAGCTTGCAACAGGCCCTTCGGGGATATAGGCCGGCCTGGAAAGCGAAGTCATCGCATTCCCCAATTGGGGCAGCAGGGTTGAGCCTTCGTTTGCCCAGAATCCCAGCTTTAAATCCGCCGGTCCGGACAGTCCGATATCCGCCAGCTTGATCCTTGCCTCAAGGATGCCGTTTGTCTTGACTATAACAACGTCGGCATTTTCCACCGGGCTCCATAAACCCCAGTCTCCGTTGTTTTCAGGATGCTTCAAAAGATTGCCGTTATCGAGCAAATAATCCACGCCTGATCCAGACCAGTTGCTGCTTATATAGCCCGTTTCACCCTTGTCGTCCGCGTCGATGGATACATATGTCTGACCGTCCAGATCAACCCCTTCTGCCAGCAAGTAGAGATATGTCGAATCTTGTGCAGCATATATACTGGTTTCCACGCTGCTGCTGTAGATTGGCTTGTCGCTGGACCAATCGTGGGACGGCTGCTGTTCCGGCTCCGATACCGCATCCGGTGCAGGCAGCGTCGCCATGGGTAAGCCGAGTCCGGGTGCAGCATGCTCGTCTGTCTTCATATAAGCCAAGTTCAAATCCGTAGGATGATCCTTGCTTATCAGCTTTAACGGCACTGACACTTCAACGACTGTCCTGTCATCCGATCTTACAATCACAAGCCCAGGATCACCATCCCCGGGATTGACCGGCACCCAGCTGTCCCAGTAGCCGTTGTTTGCACCATAGTGGTACAGCTGCCCGCCGCTTATCATATAGTCCATGCCACTGGTGGCTTCTCCGGCTTTGTGCCAGTTTATGCTGAAAAACCCGGTATCCTTATTGTTATCGCTGTCGATGAAAAAATAATCGCCGGAGTCGTTTAGATCCGTCCCAGTAACAGCCATGTACAATACCATGCTGTCCTGCTTCCCATAGATGGCATCGACGGTGGTACTCGTCCCGTCAGCTAGCTTATCCTCCGCCGACCAGTCGTCCATGCTTCCGTCCACGGTAATCCCTGCATCAGGTATTTGGGGTGCTTCCGATTCGTTTATTATTCCTGAAGCTTCGTATGCCGCAAGCTCTGTCCCTTCCTCCGGCAGGACTGTATCCCCTTCAAGGAATCCGAGCTTCATGGTTCCGGGTATATGGCTGATATTGAAGCCAAGATCGCTTAATCGTATGCTTACTTGCACCTCAGCGGCGGTTTTCTGCAGGTTAATGGGCCCGACATAATTCCAGTCCCAGTTCCCATCATTCGCAGGATGATAAAACAGACTGCCGTTTTCCACGAGATAATCGACTCCCGTATTGCCGCCGGACCAGTGTGCGCTTCTGTACCCTGTACTGCTGTCATTATCACTATCCAGGAAGAAGTATGAGCCACTGCTGTCAAGGCCTTCTCCCCTGACAAGCATGTACATGTAGGTCCCGTCGTCGGCAGCATAAAAGCTCCCTGCCGCCATATCCGTCCCGGTGTCCAGGGCGTCTATACCGCTCCAGTCCTCTGTGCCGCCGTCTATAGCAATGTCTATCAGCCACGGCCCGGATGGAGACCTCGGTACCGATAAGTCCGCCATATGCTTGCTTTTCACAGGTACCAGGCTCCCACCCTGCAGGTAATAGGACACACGCATAGACCGTGGGGTAGACACTCCCATAGCGCTTAAAGCTATGGAAATTTCAGCCGATGTCCTCCCTTTGCACAATTCAGCCGTAACACCTGTATCCGCCCAGGACCAATCGTCCCCGGTACCTGTATATCGCATGAGCTTATCATCCTGAACCAGGTAATCGACTCCCGAATTTATCCAGTTAGCCGAATGGTAGCCTGTAGCACTGTTGTTGTCACTGTTTATATAAAAAATCCCTCTTTTGCTCAGGTGTGAAGTCCCCTCAGCCCTTATATAAAGCGACTTATCTGTGATTTTTGCCTTCAAGCCGGTGACATATCCCGTGCCTTCCGCTATGGTTTCTACACCTGACCAGGATGTAAGAGGCTCACCAGCCTCCGGCTCGGGCGGCACGTTCTCACCTATAAGCTCGGCCAGACCATGCTCTCTCTCAGGGATAAGATTGAAATCATCCTTCAGATATGCGATTCCCACCGTAGCAAGGTCAATCGTATTGGCTCCTGAAAATCCCAGCCTGTCAAGCTCTATGGCTACCTCAACCGAATCTTCGTTCTTTAATATTTCAACCGATCCCAAGTCGGTCCAGTTCCAGTCAGAGTCATTTGCAGGATGGGAAAAAAGCTCTCCGTTTTCTACCATATAATCAATGCCGGTATCTGCCCAATTTGCGCTTATGTATCCGGTAGCTCCGTTGAAATCGGTATCCAGCTCAAAATAGCTGTTCTCCTCCTCGGCCCCTATGCCCAAGCCCGTTGCTTTAATATAAAGCTTTGAGCCGTCGGACTGTGCGTAAAGGGACAAATCGCCCACATCGCCCTCCGCCCGTGCGATAGGGGCTTTGCCGATCCAATTGGCCAAGGAATTATCCTGTGGAAGCCCGGAACCATTCTTTTCAGCTTTCAGCAATAGCTTCCCGACAAAGTTTACATTGAGGGCTGCATATGGCCCCGTCACCATACCGTAATTGATATTGTTTCCATAGTCGACCACACTGTAACTCGTTCCGGCCTCAAGACCGCGAAGCTCTATAGTCCCTGAATATTGGTCGCCCGGTTGTTCGCTAAAAAATCCATAGTACATATCGTCGTTCTTTTGTACGGCGTATGCCTCAGGATTGTCGAATCCGTATACATACAAGTCGCCTCTGAACTCTCCCGAGGAAAGCTCCAGATCTCTTCCTAAGCCCAGCCATTTTCTATAGAAGTTTTCCTTGCTTCCGGCAAGCTCAGTGTATTTTGTCTCAAGTATGCAGCCTGTAGCCAGGGCTGAAGCAAAATCCACTGGGTAAAGCAGTTCGGCATGGTCTCCGAGAATAGGGGAGGCAGGTCCGAAGAACGCCTTTTGTGCCTTGGCCCGGTAGCGGACCTGGTACGAATCGGTGACATCCGAGGTTATCAGCCTGTTTTGATAGGGCAGGAGGTAAAAATTCTGAGATACGCCGCAATTGCAGATATTTATTGAGAAATCAGGCTTTATAGCAACGGCCGCATCCATCATTGCCTTATATATTAGGGAATAGTCAGCCACCGCATCTTGGGGCGAAGTGTGGTTATGGCCTTCTGCATAACATGGACCGGCAACATTATAAATTGAATCCAGCTTGAAGCCGTCGAAGCCCCAGTCCCGCACCGCTTTTGTGGCTAAATCTGCTTCAAAATCCCGTACTTCCTCTAGAGAAGGACAGAGCAGCAGATCGGGGCCCGGATTTTCAGGCTCCCATGGTTTTTGAAAAAGCTGCGGATCACCGTTTATATCCTGGGCCATCCAATCCGGATGCTGATGCGCAAGGTCGGAAGCGGGCGAAGCCACCCCGGGCATCAACCAGAGTATCGCCTTGAGCCCTTTTGCATGAATGGCGTCCGTTAAGCCCTTCAAGCTGTTCGCACCGTCTGTACCCCCGCCGGGGAACACCTCGAGATCTATCTCAAAGTCACCGGTAGTTGAGCGTGCAGCCGAATCGATAAACCAGCCATAGTCTATTTCTACACTTTTAACACCCATTACCACGAGATCATCAAGCTTGGACGTTATGTCTGCAATAGTAAAATCTGCTCCATAGCCGTATGTCTCCCATTGCTGATCATAGGCAGCGTCAGGAAAGCTCGCGGGAGCCGCTATCCCGATATCATCGTCAGCCATAGCCAGGGCATAGGCACGGCAGCCGTTATAAAAATCTCCTGTATGCGCAGTGAGGATGGTAGTGCCGATTTCCGTTTCAACACCGGCTTTCAACGTTATCCCCGGCCATTCGAAGCGTATCTTAGCCGTATCGTTTGCCCCGGTGACAGGGATGGATATCCCGTCAAGCTGCACAGGAGAAGCCGACCCAAGACCTAATCCACCGCCGCAGCTGTAAACATCCACATAGGGGATGCCTCCGAATTTGGCAAATTCGTTTTGGTCGATCTTGCCGTTTTTTATTGGAAGAACATAATCCATCCCCCATTCCACTGCTGCGCCCTGAAACGACCAGAGCTTTGTACCCTGGGCCGGTGGATCAACAGGTATGAGCGTAAAGTTGTTCTCCACAAACCTGTCTGCGATTACATCCCCATCCGCATTCAAATAGCTTGTCTTCATGAATACTACGCCGGGATGGCTGTCCGCAGTCTCCAGCACGATCTTGCGCACTAAAGATGTTGAAACGCTCTCACCCGTGACGGTCAACCTGTTTCCCGTCCCCAGCAAACCCTGTATTCCGTTCTCCCGGTCATAATTCTTGACAATGAAATCATCCACCGTTGTACTGCCGATTTTTACCGACGCTGTCATACCTGCATGGTCAGGCGCTTCGGTAAGCGGTGTCCTGTTCCCATTGTCGTCCAGCAGATATACCGAAAGCGCGGTGTGGTTGTCAACTTCGACGGCTATACCGCTTCCTTCCAGCCATACGCTTGAAGAGGCCTGTAGCGGGCTCTTATTCCCAAGAGCCGCATTCACTGTGGCAGCATTACCGAATATGGCCACCGTGAGCATGCAGACAATTAATATTTTTGCCAGAAGCTTCATTGGATTGTTCCTCCTTTTTTATGAGCAGCAGCTTTCTGCCGCTGTTATCAGCCTGAAAAAAATATTAATTTAATTATAGAATTAGCGGAATCTTTTTCTACCATAGGCTTTTATCATACTGATATAGTTTTTGTTAATGGAACCAATAAATTTTGGAGTGACCCCTCTTTTTTTGATAAACATAGAAAGTAGGTGGGTTGTTACAGAAAAACTAAGATACGGTAGACCGTGTGAAAACGAGTCCGACAAAGAGTAAAAAAAGAATCAAAATGTGTTTCGATTCTTTCCTCTTTACTCTTTGGGCGATAGATTTGAAATATTCTATCCTCTAAGTGGACATCCTCAGGATAATTTTAGTCGGGAATATAATGTCCCGTTTAATGGATGTATCACCGCTGATGCGGCTATAAAGCAAATCCGCAGCGGTCCTGCCGATTTCCTGTACGGGCAAATGTATCGTAGTTAAGGAAGGGAACGTGTATGCCGAGTGAGGGTCGTTGTTAAAACCCATGACGGCGACGTCGGAGGGAACCGATATCCCCAGTTCCTGAACGAGAGTCAAAATAGCTGACGCCAGAGTGTCGTTTCCCGCAATAATGGCATCCGGGCGGCTGGCTTTGGGGCGGCTTAGCAAGCTTCTGACCATTTGAAGGCTTTTTTCCACATCCCATTCCGAATCGCAGATGAAGTCTGGGTTAACGGGTAAATTCAATGATTCGGACATGGCTTTAAGCGCGTGAATTCTTCTGTCCCCTCCTAATCGAGAGGGATCCACGCCTCCAACATAAGCAATTTTTTTATATCCCCGCTCAACTAAGTGAGAAACCGCCTTGCAGGTTGCGTGAAACATATCGAAGCTCACATTATCCAGTTCTTCATAAGCGGTGTCGCATCCCACAATGTGCGTTACGCGTTGTTTAATATAAGAAAACACATCGGTAGGAAGCGCGTCCATAATAATCAATCCGGCCAGTTCCTGATTAAAAGCAAGCTCCAATCTCTGCGGATTTTTTATCTCATTGTAATTGCGTATCATAGTAATCATGCAATTGTGTTCCATCAGACGGTTTTCCAAAGCTGACAGAACTCTGACAAAGTAGGGGTCGGAATATTTCTCCGCAGTCATGGCAAGGATGCAGCCGATGTTATGAACTTTTGTCTTGCGCGCTCTGCCTTTTAAGACATATCCCAGCTCATTTGCGGCACTAAATACACGCTCGCGTGTAAGGTCCGTGACTTTATAGGATTCATCCTCCGCCAGTACCCTTGAAACAGTAGCGATAGACACGTTTGCATGTTTTGCCACATCCCTTATTGTCGCCATTATTGTACTCCCTGAATACTTTGTTTGATAAACAAAGTATATGGCAGTTTACATAATAAGTCAATGCGAAATCTTGTTTAGTAAAATCGTAAAGTAATATCGCAGTTGTTCCCATCATTAAATTGGTATAATTAGCTAATATCCAACGCGTATTTTTGTATAATAGTACAAAAATGTCCAATATATATGTTTATATCTAAACATTATTTACAAATATTTAGGCCCATGATAGAATGTAACCACAAAATCATGTTAAGCAAACAACTATATTTTTGGTAAACAAGTCGAGGTGTGTAACAATATGTCAAGAAAATTTGCTTTTATTGGAGCAGGCTCTTTGGATTTTACCGCAGGTCTGGTTCGAGATATCCTGACCTTCCCCGCATTGCAGGACTGTGAAATCGCGTTGATGGATATTCATCCCGGTAGACTCCGCTATGCAAAACAGGTAGTAGAAAGGATAGCAGCTGCCGGAAACTACCCTGCCAAAGTCATCGCCACCCAGGACAGAGCCGAGGCGCTTAAAAACGCCGATGGAGTATTGATTACTATTCTTCAGGGGGGAGTCGAGGTTTGGAGGCATGATATCGAGATACCTATGAAATATGGTGTAAATATTTGTGTTGGCGACACCAGAGGCCCTTCGGGAATTTTCAGGTTTTTAAGAACAGCACCTGTAATGCTGGATATTTTACGAGATGTGGAAAAATACTGTCCGTATGCGGTAGTGCTCAATTATACAAATCCCATGGCCCTGCTTTGCGGATATTTACAGCGTCAGACCAAGGTTAATATTACCGGGCTTTGCCACAGCGTACAAGGAACAGCCGCCATGCTTGCTGAATTTATGGGCGCACCACAGGATGAGATTTCATACCTATGTGCGGGGATCAACCATCAGGCCTTCTATTTGAAGTTCCTTCATAATGGGCGCGACGTCTTGCCGCTGCTGAAAAAGAAGGTTTTGGAGGATCCGACAGTCGCAGCTACCGAACAGGTCCGCAATGAAATGTTCCTGAATTTGGGATATTACCCCACCGAGTCCTCCGGACACAATTCCGAATATAATGCCTGGTTCAGAAAACGCCCAGACTTGATTGAAAAGTATTGTACCCACGGGACTGGATGGAACCCCGGACACCATAGATATATATTGGACGAGTATCTGAAGAGAGAAAGTACCTGGGAGCAGGAATTCCTTAAGATGCTGGAAGATGACGTTGATCTTGAGCGCGGCGAAGAATATGCGTCCAATATATTTAACGCATTATTCGGAGATCATACACCCTATCAGTTCAATGGCAATTTACGTAATTTCGGATTAATCAGAAATCTGCCGGAGGGTGCATGTGTGGAAGTTCCTGTTCTGGCCTCCAAAGCAGGAATACAGCCAATGGTGGTAGGAAGCCTGCCAGATAATCTGGCAATTTTGGTAAACACCTCGTCGCGATGTGAAGAGCTGGCCATAGATGCCGCCATTGAAGGAGATCCATGGAAGGTATTTCAGGCTGTATTATTCGATCCTTTGACATCGGCGGTTTTATCCATGAGTGAAACGAAGCGGATGGTGCAGGAAATGCTAGATAAAAACAAGGACTTCCTGTCATATTTCCGTTCGCTGACCATTTAAGAATCTAATGGGGATTACCCGTTTAGATTACATACCTTAATATCAAAGAAAGGTGGTTGAACAAAATGAAAAGAATGAGTCTGTTCGGGTTGACAGCAATGCTTATACTGTCGGTCATGCTTCCCTCGGGTAGCCTTAGGGCTATGGCGGCAGAAGGGCGTACATTTTATGTCGCTCAAACCGGAAACGACAACAATGACGGTTCTTTGAATTCACCGTGGAAAACCATCCAAAAGGCCGCGAACACAGTAGCAGCAGGGGATACAGTATATATCAGAGGCGGTACCTACAATGAGAAAGTCGTGATGAAAACCTCCGGACAAAGTGGTGCCTACATCACTTTCCAAAACTACGGAAGTGAAAAGCCTGTTATCAGTGGAAATGGATTAGCGGTAGGGGCAACCGATGAGAGCAGTTCCCTTATTTTTATCAACAGCAAGAGCTACATAAAAATAAATGGCTTACAGGTATCTGATTTTGTGTCTACAAGTACCAATGTCCCCGTTGGCATCAGAGTCGTTGGTTCCGGTTTTGACATTCAGATTCTCAACTGTACCATCAATGGTATTAAGGCTACGGGCGGTTTAGACAGAAATGCCCACGGGATTGCGGTGTTTGGAACGAATGGAAATTCGCCCATTGACGGAATTGTTATCGATGGATGTGAAGTGTACGGAAATATACTCGGACAAAGCGAGTCGGTTGTTCTTAATGGCAATGTAACTAATTTCAGAGTAACCAACAACAAAATCCATGACAACGATAACATCGGGATAGATTTCATTGGCTTTGAAGGCACAGCGACCCAAAACGATCAGGCAAGAAACGGAGTCTGCAGTGATAACCAGGTGTGGAATATTTCCAGCGCTAAAAACCCCACCTATAAGGGCGATGCTTGTGCTGACGGTATTTATGTTGACGGTGGCAAGAACATTGTCATTGAAAGAAATAAGGTCTGGAATTGTGATATCGGAATTGAGGCTGCCAGTGAGCATAGAGGGAAAGCCACGGAAAATGTTACAATTCGAAACAATCTGGTCTATGGCTGTAAAGCAGTTGCAGGTATTGCCTTTGGAGGCTACGATAAAAATCGCGGAAGCGCCAAGGGTATTAAAATTCTTAATAATACGCTGTATGATAATGCTCCTAACATTTTGGTGCAGTATAATTGCCAGACCAGCGACAATGTTATTAAGAACAATATTTTGTATATGGGAACAGCTATTTCCGGTACGAAAGGTCAGATTGTCATCTCAAACAATATAACAAATAATCCGATATTTGTGAGTGTAACGAATGGAGATTTTCACCTTTCTTCGTCATCACCTGCAATTGATGCCGGTGTTTATGACACCTTATGCGGCGATACGGATTTGGATAAAAAACCGCGTGTTGTAGGAAATGCTATTGATTGCGGTGCGTATGAACTCCAGTAGGGCAGGATTGCTGTTTCGATTATGCTCATTCATTATTAAAAGGAGGATATAGGATGAAAAGGATAGTATCTCTGATTATGGTTTTCGCTGTAGTGTTGGGTTTGTTTGCCGGATGTGGCACACAGAGCACGTCCGGCGGCAAACAGACTACAGTTACATTCTGGACACATATCAATGCCGACTGGAATGCCTCACACGACAGGCTGATTGCGGAATTTGAGGCGAAGAACCCCGGTATCAAGGTTGTGCGCGAATCCTTCCCTTACGATGAGTTTGAGTCAAAAACCCAGACCTCCCTTATAAACAAGGAAGGCGGAGCGGACATTTATGAAATTTGGGGCGGATGGGCCCTTGATTTTGCCAACGCCGGCGTGTTTGCGCCCGTTCCGGACAAGATGGTGGGCAATCTTACAAAGGACAGCTACGAGCCTGTACTTGGCGCTTTTAAACACGAAGACAAATACTACGGGGTTCCCTTAGAATTCAATATTGAGTATGGCGGAATACTGGTATCTAAGCCAAAATTTGAGCAACTGGGTCTTTCCTATCCTAAAACCTGGGACGACATGATTAAAATTGGCCGGGAACACTCCAAATCCGATGCCAGCGGTGTGGTTTTTGAACAAAGAGGATTTGATTTCGTAGCGTGGGATTCGCTCACTTACACTTGGCTTTCCATGATTCTCTCATCGGGTGAAAGCTATATGAAGGATGAGAAATTCAATTTTAATACCCCTATCGGCACAGAGACTATGCAAAAGTTGGTTGACTACACGATTAAGGATAAGATGACGAATCTAGACGGACTTACCAACAGCGACTTTGAACCCTATCAAAAGTTTTTCACCGGTGAGGCGCTTATAGTTCCAAGAGGTCCATGGGTTATTCCGGAGGGCAAAAGCACTTATGAGCTGGAGTATGGCAAAGACTTTGAGTATGTTGAAATGCCGTTCTATGGATCGAAGAAGCTTTTTGCCGCTGAGACTGGATGGGGCTTGGCAGTTAATGAGTCCTCAACTAAAAAAGATGCTGCATGGAAGTTTATCGAGTTTTGGACAAAGCCTGAAAACATGCTCAAGCATAACATTGCATGCGCCATGGTACCTGCTTCTAAAACAGTTGCGCATGATCCGGCTTTTGTGAAGGAATTGCCCTTTATGGCTCCGATATTGAATATTCTTGATGGCGGACGCTTTATTGGTTATTTCAATACAGATACACTTAAGGAAGCGGTAAGCAATACATACACGGATATCGTCAATAATGGAACACCGGTACCGGATGCACTTAAAAAGCTTGACGAAACATTGAATACAAAATGAATATAATCTGTAGGGGACGCCGCCCAGGTTGCATGGCTGAGCAGCTCTCGGCGTTCCCTACAGAATAAATTCCGAATTAGAGAGAATGACAAAGGGGGTTGTTAATGGCGTGAAAAATAATAAGTTTGTCTTTTTTGCTCTTATACCCATTTTTCTGGAATTGGTTGTCTTTCTCGGGCTACCCATATTTGGCGGATTCGGAATATCTTTTTTTGAATATAACCCTTTGAGGAGCGACAACCATTTTATAGGAATTGAAAACTTTAAAAGATTGCTGAATGATGCTGTATTTCTAAAATCACTTGGGAACACACTCCTATTTGTGGCGGTTACAGTGTTAATTAACATCTGCATTACACTTATTCTGGCATATTGCATTTCTGCCTTGCGTCAAGGAAAGGCCAGAGGTTTTTTCCGCGTTGTCTTTTTTATGCCCTGTGTCGCTCCGTTGGTTGCATCCAGTACAGTTTGGGCAAGACTGTACTCAACCAAATATGGTCTCATCAATCATGTTGTGAGCAATGTCTTTGGTGGAACACCTCAAAACTGGCTTGGAGATCCGGGCTTGGTGATGCTGTCAGTCATTGTTTTCACACTGTGGGCGGATATTGGATATAATATTCTGCTTTTTTCAGCTGGAATGGACGGTATACCACACGATTTTTATGAGGCTGCTGAAATTGATGGGGTCAATACTTTCAGTAAATTCTTTTTAATCACTCTGCCCCTGTTGGGCCGAACTATCAGCTTTGTTATTGCCATGACCCTTATTTCTCATTTTCAGATGTTTGCCCAATTTCAGGTTCTGGCTCCGAGAGGAGGACCGGAAAACTCCGGAAATGTGCTTACCTATTACATTTATAAAACCGCTTTTCAGAATAAGGATATGGGATATGCATCAAGTATCGCCGTTGTGCTCTTTGCCATTATCATGGTTGTGACAATGGTTCAGCAAAGATTGAATCGAGTGGACTGGGGGTATTGAAATGAAAACACAGCTTAAAAGAAACAGAACCAATCCGCTTAATTGGATCATCCTGTCCGTTGTAGCAGCTTTTATTGTGATACCGTACTTGTGGATGCTTTTGACCTCCTTTAAAGGAACGCAGGAAATACTTAAGAACCCGGGGAGAATCCTTCCGATTCAATGGACCGTTTCCGGTTTTCATACAGTGCTGACAAAATCGCCATTTTTTTTGTGGTTTAAGAATAGTGTGTTGGTTTCCTCAACAGTGACTTTTGCCGTTATCTTTACCAGCACAATTGCGGGATATGTGTTTTCTAAATTTAGGTTTCGGGGCAAGAACGCCCTTTTTTGGATTATTCTTGCGACTATGATGGTACCGACACAGATAACCATGATCCCCGGTTTTTTGATAATTAATGCCCTTGGCCTATACAACAGCCTTAAAGCATTGGTTATACCCGCGTTGGTTTCCGGATTCGGGATTTATCTGTGCAGGCAGTTCTGCGATGAAATCCCCGACAGCCTGTGCGAAGCTGCAGGTATTGATGGTGCAGGACCATTATGGATTTACTTTAGCGTGATCATACCCCAACTCCGTCCCTGCATAGCCTCCCTCGCCATTTTTACATTTCTGGGAGTCTGGAATGACTATCTTAATCCGCTCATTATGCTCTCCGAACTGAAAAGTATGACGCTGCCGCTGGCGCTTACTTATTTTTCCGATCAACATACCACTAATATCAGTGCGGTTATGGCAGCCTCGGCTTTGATTATGCTGCCTGTGACGGTTTTGCTGATATGTTTCCAGAAGCAGTTTATCAAGGGTATTGCCATGACAGGTATGAAGTAAAGCTCTGTTTTTTTCGCTTTATCTCCTTTTTTCTCTTGTGAAGGCTTTTTTTATAGCATATAATAACCTTTAACTGATAGTAATATGGTGCATCATGTATCATTTAAATAGTCAGCTGGGCATCATACTAATAGCAGGGAGGTTTTCATGCGCATTTTGCTTATGGCAGACGTGGAAAGCGAATATATCTGGGATCATTTTGACCCTGATCACTTCTCGGATATTGATCTGGTCATTTCCTGCGGAGATCTGAAAACCGACTATCTCTCCTTTGTGGCAACCATGATCAAGGCACCGGTATTCTATGTCCATGGCAACCATGATACCGACTATGGGGAAAACCCTCCGGGAGGATGCGACAGCATTGAGGACCAGTTGGTTATTTTCAAGGGACTTCGAATTATAGGCTTGGGAGGCTGTATTCAGTACAACAGACATCCTTCCTTTTCCTCACCGCCCTATCAATACAATGAAAAACAGATGGCGAAAAGGATTCAGAAGCTAAGAACCAAGCTCTTTTTTAATAAGGGCTTTGATATTCTGGTAACCCATGCTCCCGCCTTTGGAGTAAATGATGGAGACGATGCCTGCCATACAGGATTTAAGGCATTTTTACCCCTGCTTGATAAATATAAACCCCGCTATATGTTCCATGGCCATATGCACTTGAAATTCGGGCGAGCACAACGTACAACGGCCTATAATGAGACTACGATTCTTGATGCCTATAATTATCATATCCTGGACATTTGAAACAGAATTTTCAGTTAAACTATCTTTCCCGTTGATAAGTCCTGAATGGAGCGATATTCCTCCATATCGGGTAGCTCACCTACAATTCCGCTTACCAGCCAGTCCATGGACAAGATCTGCTCTCTCTGTAATTCTTCGCCCTCATCCACAATGAGACTGCCATTCATATCGTAAATAGGGCCGGAAAACACTTTGTAGCTTTGGGAAATAAGAGATGCCTTGAAAAATTCCACAAGCTTGCGTGTTTCCATGGGTACATGATTTTTGGCATAAAAGAAATCAAGAAGTCCCGAGTCCAGACCCCACCAATAATTTCTCACTCTTCCAGAAACCGCATTATCAGCACCCAGCCGGGTTCCTCCGGCCAACACGCTTCGAATATATTTCTCGTAAAAAATACCCCAATTCCAGACAGGAACAGCCAGATACTTTCCGGGAACGATTTGACCCTCGTCATTCCATTCAAGGGTATAGACTCCATATTCCCGCGAGAACTGGCGGTTGGCCAAAGTATTATGGTGGGCGATAATGTCCACTCCTTTGTCAGCAAGACCCTTTGTTATCTGCTGGGTGAGCTGTTCCTTCACATTCCAGCAAAGGGTCCACTCTACATGTACCTCCACCCTGGGGTTGACCATACGGGCACCCAGTGTAAAAGCGTTCAGGCCGCTTAAAATATCGACTACCGGGAAAGGAGCAATATATCCCAATCTGCCCGTCTTACTCATAGCCCCCGCCACAATTCCGCTGAGGAACCGAGGCTCATGAATACGGCCAAAATAAGTATTAACATGCTTAAAAGAATGCAGGCATGAACAATTTAAGAAATTGCAGTCCGGATTGTCCATGGCCGCTTTCAAGGTTGCGTTAATAAGGGGTGGCGTGGTGGTGAAAATGATCTGGCACCCGTCATCCACCAGCTTCTGGAGCATGGGTGCAGCCTCAATGCTCTTGGGAAGATTTAATATGGAAACTGTCTCCACACTGTCGCTTAAAGCATTCTGCAGGTGCATGCGTCCCAGCTCATGAGAATAGGTCCAACTGGAAGTTTGATTGTCGGTGGCATGGGCAAAGCCTACCTTGAGCATTTCGGTACGCGCCCTATGGGTGAGCCTTCCGATAAATCCCTTCTCCGTTTTGAAATTCGGACTCTGCTGTACATCAACAGTTTCTGGACCGGAATAATACTTAAGCTCGGACAGGAGACGCCAGATCCGTAATTTTAGCTCATCTTCATCATAGTTCTCACTGATGCCATGTATCTTAAGAAAATCCAGGAAAGCGTCCCCAGTGGTGATGGGAAGCTTATCCCCGCCTAATTCATAGAAGGCCTTCCGAAACATATTATAAATAGCACTGGAGAAATACTTGAAACGATCGGCTTCCTCAACAAATCGGCTATTGGGCTTATAATCCTTTATAATTTCCCAAAGCTCTCCAAAGCTTTTTTCATTGGATAGCCAGATATCATTTATTCCGGTCTTCTTGTTGAAATCCATAAATTCGTAGTAAAGCCGGATATCCTTATCGTTCTCATCATATTTGGGAATAAGCCTTGTAACCGTGCCGGGGAAGGAATAGATATCCAAGTATTTTAGCACGCTGATTCGCTTGTTCCCTTCTATTATATAAAACCAGTTCAGGTATTCATAAACCTTTATAGGATCCCTTAATCCCTCGCCATTTTGAATATTGCAGACATTCTGCCATTTGGCGGCGAACTCCGATTCCACCTCCATCAATGGCATATAGTTGCGTGCAAAGGAAATACTTCTCAAATAAGTATAGGTTCCTTTTATCTTTCTTAAAGGGATATCAACAGTGCCCATGTCTACTTCAGAAACAATATCAATATTTTTTAGGATTCCATCCAGGAAAGGAAGGTAACCGTTGCGCCCTTGTGAAATGTAGCTGGAATATTCCTTAAGCCCCTGTTTTCGGGCGTCTATATAATCTGTCATATCATAAGTCATTTGTTACACTCCCAACCCGTGTGATTACGGAAAATATCGAGCACAAGCGCAGGCAAATCCGAGGTATAGATCAACTGAAGAAGATCGTTGCTTCTCTTTAGTGACAGAGACAGTTGTTTCTGTGTAATCAACCCTTCATCAAAAGCTACAGCGAGTTCATCAAGATCGATGACCTCGACACGGCCATCAGGCATAATTCTGACGTCAGTTAGAAGGTCATAAAGATAAAAGGTATCGGACGAATGATCATACTCTATGCTAATTATATCACAGTACCAGTATTTGATTCTATTTTCGTGATCCATAATAGCACTGATTTTCCAGCCGTTCTCTATAAAGACACAGGAAATACCGGCTGAAATATCATCTCTTGGTTTGATGGGTTTCCATTTGGTGATGAGATAGCGATCATCCCTGTAAAGCAATGTGTCGGAAGACAGATCTACGGTCTCTGAAGGAATATATCTGACGCGGTATATTCTTGGCATCTTCATTATCACCCCGTAAGTCCTTTTAGTCCATTATACCTAAATTGACTACAAAAACAATATGCTATTAGCCATGTAGGATGACAAACCTTCCCCTTGCTTCGCATCATTTTTGGGTAATATGTTATAATAACCTTACCCGTTACCGAAATCGAAGATTTCGAACAGGTACCCAAGTTATTGATACTTCGTATTAATAACCTTACCCGTTATTGAAACACTATGTGTTTTAAATCAATCCATGTCAGATTTAAAAAGGCGGAAGTCCTATGAAAAACAAGGCTCACTACCTTAAGGAAAGAGTTAAACCCGGAGCTTTGGCCCAGCCTGTCAAAAAATCCTGCAAGAATTGTCTGAAGGGTAAACGTCTGGGGCTTACTCATGACGTGCTTTGTCGGGAAAAGGGTATTGTTTCTGCCGATTATTATTGCTCATCCCATCGTTTTTTTATTATGGAAGATTTGAAAAAGGTGGAGTTTTCCCACTGCTCAGAATGTCAATTCTTTGTCTTTCATCCCCATCCTTCTATAACTGCTTATGGCGTCTGTGACATGTTTTCGGTACGAAAATGTGACGGGAGCCTTAAGAAGGCCTGCTCGAAATTTGTTAAACGTAGGGAGCATATTGCCTGATCTTGATGAGGGAATCCTGCTTTCTTCATAAACTTTCACTTTTTCTGATTAATCCTATTCCAATCTGTATAAATATATATAAACGAGAAAAAGATAAGGGGTTGAATAGGATGTATTCTGCAAATCCTTCACGCTATGCTTCTATGAAATACAATCGTCTGGGAAGAAGCGGACTTAAGCTTCCCGCAATTTCACTGGGGCTCTGGCATAACTTTGGAGACGTGGACAATATGGATAATATGAAAGCCCTCGTCACCAGAGCCTTTGATATGGGTATCACACATTTTGATTTGGCCAATAACTATGGTCCCCCTCCCGGTTCTGCTGAAAAGAACTTTGGACGTATCCTCAAGGAAGAGCTTCATTCCTATAGGGATGAGCTTATTATCTCTACCAAGGCTGGATATGGCATGTGGGAAGGGCCTTATGGCGATTTTGGCTCAAGAAAATACCTGCTGTCAAGCCTGGATCAGAGCCTGAAACGCATGGACCTTGATTATGTTGACATTTTTTATCATCACCGCCCCGATCCCGATACTCCGGTTGAGGAGAGCATGCTGGCACTGGACAGCGCGGTAAGGCAGGGTAAAGCTTTGTACGTAGGTTTATCCAATTACAAGCGTGAGCAGCTCAAAGAGGCCTATACCATTCTGAAAGAGCTCAAGACACCCTTCGTTATCCATCAGCCCAGCTACTCCATTTTAAATCGCTGGATAGAGGAGGATGGTCTTAAGGACTACGCGGTGGAAATAGGTATTGGCCTTATCGCATTCAGTCCCCTGGCCCAAGGCATGCTCACCAATCGCTATCTTGGCGGTATTCCCGATGACTCCCGCGCAGGGCGTGGTGTATCTCCTTTCCTGACTAAGGCAAAAATAAACCCGGATCAGATTGCCATGATATCAAGGCTCAATGATATTGCTGCAAGCCGTGGCCAGACCCTTGCCCAAATGGCCCTTTCTTGGGTGCTGAGAGAGGGAAAGGTAGCCTCAGTATTAATCGGTGCCAGTAAAACCACACAGATTGAAGATAATATCCGGTGCCTCAATAGCCCAGGCTTTACCAGGGATGAATTGAAAGCCATTGATGAGGCCATCAAATATTGAACGAGGTATTTGAGAACTATTATACAAAGGCAGGATACGCGCTATCCTGCCTTGTTATTTCGGTAGAAGTTTCTGGGACTCAAAAGAAGCTACTCAAAGGTTTATTTAGTGTTCTAGATGTAAAGATCACGCCTCGGAAAGGAGTAATACGTAACGCCTATGAATGCTCCTATCAGAAGGACCGAGAGTATGATAAATACCGGTTCAAAGCTTCCACCGTTGATAAGAGTCCTCGCTTCAAAATACTTGAAAGGCGTGAGATATTTAAGGAAATCAAAGGTGTCACTGATGTCAATAAACACAGACAAAACATAGGTTCCGAGCATAAAAGTCGTTGCCGCACCGGCAGAAGCATCCGGCCTCTTCCATATACCGGCGAAGCTTGTTCCTATAAATAGAAACATGATCTGCACAATCAGCATGGCAACCATCAGAACAAAGATATCCCGCGGTAAATTTGGTTCGTTTACCGCTACCTCAGCTGCCAGGCCCAAGGAGATGACAAGAGTGGCCAGGTTGAAAAGCAGTACGATGGTAAGAGCTGCAAGGATCTTCGAGGAAATGACGCTCACTCTGGATACAGGCCTTACAAACAGAAATTCCGATGTTTTATCCCGCTCTTCCTTTGAGATGATGCCTGCTCCCAGCATGGTTGCATGAATACCGGCCATAATCAGCATCAAGAAATAAATGATTGCATAAAAGCCACTGGCTGTGCTTGCATCGATGCCGTTCATTCCAAACAGGGCAAGAACAGGCTTTGGAAGCATATCCAGTATCTCGAACGCAGCTTTATCCGAAGCTGCGAATCCCGCATATTTACCCATTCCTCCGCCAACCATGGCCAGTATGCCCAGGCACCAGAAGAGCAAGGCTTTCCAATTGGCACGCAATTCTCTTAAATAAATATTCAATTTGATAACCTCCTTCTCAATGGTCCTTTAGCTATACCGCATGAATATCCTTTTTGGTATAGAGGATATAACTCGCCGCAATAGCTGCCACCACAAAGATGATGTTCAGAGCGACGGAAGTTGAGTCATACGTTGATTGATGAAGAATTTTAATGGAGTCATAGTATTTAAAGGGAACCACATAATTCAACTTCTCTTCTTCCAGGATTGAAGCCAGCATTCCTGCTATAAAGAATCCGAATACTGTCCCCAGCGAAAGACCCAATACCGATTTGATGCGGTGGAAAATGGCACCCAAAAGAACTCCAAATGTATAGAACATCATCTGTACAAAGAACAAAGTGATTGACACCATGAAAAACAGTCCGGTGCTAAAAGGCTTGTCACTTACGGCTGATGCCATGAGGTAACCAGCAGCTATGGCGGCGACATCCGTTATGAGGAGAGAAACTAAACCAGCCAACAGCTTGCCGGTAAGGATTTCTGTTCGTGAAATGGGCTTTGTGAAGAGAAAGTCAGCGGTTTTCCGGTTAAACTCCTTAGAAATAAGGTTGGTTCCCAGAACCATGGCTTGAATGGCTCCGCAAAGCACCACATAAGTAAAGACGAAGGAATAAAAACCCAGGATAGAAAAGAGCAGTTCAACATCCATTCCCAGAGCTTTTAATACCTCAGGCGGAAAGCCCGTAAGCATTTTCTTTATGTCTTCGGCCCCGCTGGTATAAACAGAAAAGACCGACAGGTAAAAAACCGATATGGCAACGAGAGCAATAGCCCACTTAAGGGTTGAATTTCTATTAGCCTTTAATTCATGGAGAAAAACGGTCATAGCTTTAGCCCTCCTTTGAGTAGTAATGCATGAAGATTTCCTCCAGGGTTGGCTCCTCAATCCAAACATTCTGAATATTGACCTCGGCGATCTTCTTCATGATGGTATTGATATTCCCTTTAAACAAGAAGCTTACGGTGTTTTTCTGCTGGTTGAGATCATTAACGCCGGGAATGGCAAAATGCTCTTTGCTGATAGAATCCCTTGACTCTATTTTTATTTTTTTATAATTGTCTTCGGTCAAGGCGCTCATTTTTTCAAGCTTAATGATCTTGCCTTCTTTTATGATAGCTACACGATTACAAAGCCTCTGTACCTCGTTTAAAATATGGGATGAGAAAAGAACGGTTGCTCCCCTCTTATTCTCTTCCTGTAAAAGATCAAAGAACTTTTGCTGCATCAAAGGATCAAGACCGCTTGTGGGCTCGTCGAGAATGATGAGCTTGGGCTCATGGAGCAGGCCCTGGACGATGCCTAGCTTTTTCTTGTTTCCCAAAGACAGATCATCGATCTTCTTTTTAAGATCCAGATCCATGATTTCAGCCAGTTCATGGATGCGTTTGGTACAATCCTTTTTATAAAAGCTTGCGGAGTACTTTAATAGGTCTATGACCTTCATATTGTCGTAGTAGAAAACCTCAGAAGGTAAATATCCAATCTCCTTCGCGATTTCCGGCGCATCCTTGATGCAGTCCCTGCCGAAAATTGAAGCTGAACCGCTTGTGGGATGAATAAGCGCTAACAAGGTTCTGATGGTTGTGGATTTACCCGCACCGTTAGGGCCGATAAACCCGAAAATCTCTCCTTCTTCCACATTGAAGCTCACATCCACGATACCTCTGGATTTACCGTAGTACTTGGTAAGATTCTTGATCTCAATAACACTCATTCCATATGACCTCCCTTATAAATTAGTTTCTCAAATGTATTTAAGTACTGATCTGCGTGTTCAAAAAGCTGATCATAATCGAGTTCCTTCTTCAAAACCTTGCACTTTTTAATCTCTTCATTCACCATGCCTTCAATTGTCCAGGATATGATATTAAGAATCTCCTTAAGCTCAATACCTTCGCGGAATTTTGAAGTATCAATATTCTGGAACAACCTGTTCATGTTTATCATTAAGACCATGCTGTTTCGACTTTCCAGTTCATCCTTTATCTCCTTGTTGGTTTCAAGATAGGCTTCCAGGATGAATTTAAAAAGCTGCGGATATTTTCTATGAAGGTCCAGCTTGACTTTACTGATCTGTCGCATTTTTGTAAAAAATCTCCGTTCTTCAAAGTCAATACGCTTGATGAACTCATGCTGAAACATCTGAATTCCGAAATCATATAAGTATAGGAATAGCTGCTTTTTGCTTTTGAAATAGTGAAAGAGAAGCCCTTTTGATATCTCAGCCTCTTTTACTATTTCATTTGTGGAGGCTTTCTCATAGCCTCTGAGAGCAAATTCATTTAAAGCGGCGTTTACTATTCTTTCTCTCTTCTCGGGCTCCAGATTAGTAAATTTATCAGTCATAGCATCCCCTTTCCGACACATTGACCAGAGTGGTCAATTGCAATTATATACCTGTTGACCACTCTGGTCAATGAATATGTAAAAAAACCTTTATCCATGCTCAGAAAGCCGGATAAAGGCATAAAATGATAATCTTGCTTTAACTAAAAATCTCTATCGTGATTTCTCCCTCACAGGCATCCTTGGCAAAAGAGATTAGCCTTTTTCGGAGTCTGGCCTTTATTTTTGAATAGGAGAGATCATTAATCAAATTATTCTTTTCAAGGGGGTCCGTACTCATGTCAAACAGATATTTCTCGTAATAAACACTGCTTCCGCTTTGAGTCCAGGGATTTTTATCAGGAGCATATACGACATATTTATAGCGATCAGTACGAACAGCGCGTCCCACAAAGCTTTCGCTTATCTGTATATACACGGTGTTATCCCAATCATCGTCATTTATGAGATGGAGATTCCTTCCTTGAATTTGAGGCTCTATTTCACAACCTGCAGCCGATAGGAGTGTTTTTGGCAGATCAATAAGACTTACCAGTTTGTCTTCACGCTGTCCACCGGTGAACCCCCTGCCTTTGATTAGTAAAGGTATATGGATACTGCTTTCAAAGCTGTTTCGCTTGTAGTCATCATACCCTCCTTGAACCACCTCATCGCTGTGGGTTCTGAAATGGCAGCCATGATCGCTTGTGTAAACAATAAGGGTATCCTCGTAGAGGCTTCTTCTTTTGAGGGCTTCGATAACCCGGCCAAAATTACGGTCCAAGGCGTTGCAGCAGCCCAGATAATCAGGATAGAATTGCTCCCAGTCTCCCTTCCCGGGCTCCAAATCAGCCGGTGGGACAAAATCGGCATATTTCTCCTTGCTTCCGTTGGGGCCTTCATAATCATTACGGTCGTTCTGATGATGGGGTTCTATGTGGGAAATAAACAGAAAAAAGGGTTTTGTACTATCGTAGGCTTCAATATATTCTATGACGTAATCAGTCAGACAGTCTGTGCGATAGCCGTCAAACTCAATCTTATTGCCATCTTTATTAAAAACATAGCCGCCGTATCCATGGGAGGTGAATTCCAATACATCGGAAGCCATCCAGAAGTCGTCATATCCACCACGCCTGTCAAGGGGAACAGCTATCGTTTCGTAATGATTACATTCATGATCGGAGGCTAAATGCCATTTACCGACATAGCCTACATTGTAACCGGCTTCACGCATTCTTCTGGCAATTGTATGCGCATTAAGGGGAAGGGAAATGGCATTGCGATAGCAGCCTGTTTGCGTGGGATAAAGCCCTGTCTGGAGCATGGCCCTTGCAGGCCCGCATACAGGCTGAGGCGTAAAGGCATTAATAAAATTTACACCTTCCATAGCAAACCGATCCAGGTTGGGAGTAATATCCATAGGTTGGCCATTGCATCCAAGCGTATCATAGCGCTGTTGATCGGATAAGAAGACTAAAATATTCTGTTTCATCCTAATTGCCTCCTACTCTTTAACTGCGCCGGCAGTCAGTCCTGATATCATATACTTCTGAAGGAAGATGAACAAAAAGAGTATGGGAATAGCCGCGCTGACAGCAGAAGCCATGACTCGGCCCCAATCATAATTGTACTCACCCAGATAAGTCATTGCTATCCCTGAAGCAAGCGTACGCATGGTAGTCTTGTTAACTAGAGTAAGGCCCCAGAGAAAGTCCTCCCATGAAATTAAAAATGAGTAAAGGCCAACAGCAAGAATGCCCGGCTTGACCAATGGCAAAATGATTTGAAAAAGCGCCCTTGGTTTGCTGCATCCATCTATAGAGGCAGCTTCCTCCAACGATTTCGGAATTGTATCAAAAAAGCCCTTTAATATCCATACCGACATGGGCAGCGCATTGGTAGAGCAAGCCAGTACCAAAGCGGTGTAACTGTTAATGAGACCCATCTTGCTATACATATTGAATAGAGCAATCAAAAGCGTCATTGCAGGAAACATCTGAGTAGACAGGAATAACATTAAGAGAAACTTGTCTCCTTTAAATCTATACCTTGAAAACGCATATGCCGCAAATACTGCCAAAGCCATGGTAACAAGCGTGGTAATCCCGGATACGATAACATTGTTCTTATAGAATACCACGAAATGTCCATCACCCAGAATTCCTTTGTAATTTTCCAGGGTTATATGTTGCGGAAGAAGCTGCGGAGGCAGCCTTAAAATAGCTTCATTAGGCTTAACCGACGTTAAAATCATCCAATATATCGGAAAGACAAAACATATTGTTATTGATAGAAGGCCAAGAAACATAAGCCACTTATTTGATTTACCAGAAAGCATCCCACCCTACCCCCTTAATACTGTATCTCTTTTTTAGAAAGTATCTTGTTATATACTGTTGAAAAGATGATTAGAAACAAAAGCCAGCATACGCCTATTGCAGCGCCCTTACCCATATTAAAGCCTGTAAAAGCGGTTTCATAGGTATAGAGTGGAAGTGTTGTGCTTGCACGTACAGGCCCGCCTCCTGTCATCGTAAAGAACAGTACAAACATCTGGAAATTGGAAATGATGGATGTGAGCGTTACTGTTTTAATAACTGGCATGATGCAAGGTATGGTGATGACCTTAAACTTCTGCCAGGTGCTGGCACCATCAATGACAGCTGCTTCCTTAAGGTCTTCTGGAACTGTTTGAAGACCTGACAAGAGCATAATCATCATAAGAGGCATCTGTTTCCACACTGCAGCAACAATTACACCAAGCATTGCTGTCTTTGAGCTTCCAAGAATACTGTAATCACCAAGCTGGAGAAGATAATTGGCAATACCGTACTGAGGCTGGAATATGAACATCCAGGTCACGGCAACAACCAGCGAGGGAACAGTCCACGGAAGGAAGAGCAGGCTGCGAAAAAGCTTTCTGCCCCTTACGCTGCTATTGTTAAGTAAAAGGGCAACTGCCAAACCAATTAAGAATTGTATGGATACGGTACCCAACACATAAATCAATGTACGTAAAAAGGTTTTAACAAACTCTTTATCGGAAAAAACCGATTTGTAGTTGGCAAAATTATTCCAGACAATATTTTGGATATCCATAAGGCTATAGTGAAAAAAACTCATACCGATAACAACAAAAACAGGAATAATAATGGTAAACGTCAGCATTGCTACTGCAGGAGTGAGCAGGCCGATCATAAACCAGTTGAATTTTCTTTTGCCGTTTGCCATTTCAATCACCTCTGTCTTAAAAAAATGAGGAGGGGTATTTCCCCTCCCCGAAAAATGTTGGCTTATTATTGGCCGTATATAGTCTTTATTGTAGCTTCAGTTTCTGCTAAAACTGTTTTAATATCTTCTTTTGCTACAACAATACGCTCTACCGCTTTTGTCATTTCGTTCATTGCATTGTCGAACATTGCGCTGGTTGCAGGCAGTGGACTAGCGGTTTCAGATTGTTTATTGAAAACTTCCATGAAATAGTCTTCATTCATTTCATGCAGAGCAGCAATAGATTTTCTTGCTGAAAGAACTGCATTAGATTTGTGATACTTAAGCATGGCATCTTTGCTAATGAGAAATTCGCAAAGCTTTATCGCTGCTTCTTTCTTCTCGGACTTGGCAAAGACAGCCAACTGGTGCTCTGTATAAACCGTTTCGCTGCGGCCGGTCTTGCCGGTAGGAATGATAGCTATGCCCATCTTTTTGTCAAATTCCTTATCCAAACCGCTGCTCTTTCTGTATGCACCACGTCCCATATCACCATCGAAAATGATGCCGATCTGACCGGCTGCAAAGAGACCTCTGAGATCCTTGATTTCAAGACCAACGGGGATTACTTTTTCATCTACAAGGGTTTTAAGATAAGTCAGGGCTTCAATGTTTCCTTCATTGTTTATGGCAACTTTGCCGTCAACATCAACAAACTGGCCTCCAAAGGCATAAAGTACGCCATTTAGAACCGTTCCGGTATGAGCAACCTTACCGGTTGGGATTCCTAAGCCATAAAGGGTATTCCCCGATGCATCCTTGCCGAGCTTGGAAATTGCTCTGGCAGCCGCTGTCATGTCTTCCCATGTTGAAGGAGCCTTTTCGGGATCAAGACCTGCTTTCGTGAAAAGTTCCTTATTGTAGTACATTGCGATAGGGTGGGGAGCCCAGGAAAGAGCCTTGACCTTACCATTATATGTGGTGCCGGAGAGATAGCCGGGATAAATATCATCCAAGACTTCTTTGGATGCCAATGTATCCAACTCCGCTAAGATGCCTGACCCGTTGAAAGCACTCATCATCTGTGAATTTCCCATAATGACATCTGCTGTATTTCCGGATGTACCGGCAATTAAAATCTGATCTTTATACTGATTAAAGGGAATGGCAATCGACTCCACCTTGATGCCGGGATTTGCTGCCATAAAATCATTTATGAGCTCTTTAAAAATTGCTGAGGTTGCTTCTTCAGCTTCCAGCCAGTTACTTATAGTAATGGTAACGTCCTTTGCAGCCTCAGGTGTGCTTGAGGTTTCTGCCGGAGCCGAGGAAGTTGGCGTCGCACTGTTTTCGGCAGGTTGGCTTCCGCATCCTGCTAAGGCTGCTACAACCATAATAACGGCCAAAAGTAAGCTTAAAAACTTTTTCATGGTAATCCTCCTTTAGTGATATAAATCTTTTGAGCATGAGGCTTTTTGTGATCACACTAATGATTATAAATGACCATAATATGAAAAAATAGGACATTAAATTCACTTTGCGTCCTATTTATTCACAATTTTATATCAGAGCCATGATTATCTGTTTTGAGGTTAACGCTCAGAACTCGGTGTTACACCAAAATACTCTTTATAGATATGAGTGAAGTGCTTGGTGCTGTTATATCCTATCATTCTGCTTATATCAATGATGGAGAGGTCGGTGTTTTGTATTAATTTACGGCCTTTATCCATGCGAAGCTCAGTTAGGTAATCTATATATTTCTTGCCGGTCTGCTTTTTGAAAAGCGTAGAAAAGTAATTCGTATTCATGTTGACAGCCCGACTTACATCTTCAAGACTGATGTTTTTGTAAAAATTGGTTTCGATGAAGGATAGAGCCTTACTTACTGTATCTTGAGTTATCTTTGGCTGTGAGCTCTCAATAGGAGCATCAGGGATATGCCACAGGGCATTCAGTCGTTGGATTAACTCAAAGCGGTTTATTGGCTTCAGGATATAATCGTGTACCCCATACTTGATAGCAGTTCGGGCATATTCAAACTCACTGTATGCACTTATAATGATAAACTGTGTCTTTAGATCACTGTTGTGAGCCTTTTGGATCATCTCCAGCCCGTTCATGAATGGCATCTTTATATCTGTTATGGCTACATCGGGGCAAAAGGAGACCAGATTTTGATAACCGTCCCTGCCATTCTCGCATTCTTCAATTAATAAATCGGTGTAGGTTTTTTCAAGAATTTTGCGTATCCCTTGCCTGATAATACCTTCGTCATCACATATTAAAAGCTTTTTCACCGGTATCACTCCTCATCATTTTACTGAAGCGGTATTTTAATGGACGTAATTGTTCCAAAACCTGAACGTGATCTAATCCGGAAACAACCGTTCTCTCCATAAGTCAAGCGCAGCCTGCGACTTAAGTTTCTTAAGGCGAAGCAGTCCATGGTCTCATCATTGTTCTCAGCTTTTAAAAGCTCGTGGATGCAATGAATTCTATCTTCTGATATGGCCTCGCCATCATTATAGACATGTATAATAAGACATTTATTGGTTTTTCGGGCTGTAATCAACAAATGACAATGACCCTGGGGTATGTTTTCAAAGCCATGCTTGATGGCATTTTCGACTAAAGGCTGTAAGCAGAGCCGAGGCATTGACTGTGATAAACAGTTGTCGGCTATACGATAAGATATCTCAAATTTCTCTGGCACTCTTATTTTTTGAATGGTCACGTAATTTTTGACATTTTCCAGCTCTTCGGACAGCTTAACCTTCGTATCAGGGTTCATGGCATATCGCATCATTGCCGAAAAGGCATGTGTGATTTCAACAATTTCATAATTATCGCTAATAACGGCCAGCATCGAAATACTTTCAAGCGTATTGTATATAAAGTGCGGATTGATCTGGCTTTGAAGGGCCTGTATGCGTGCATGCTGGTTTTCTATCTGAGAAAGGTAATTTTTTTCAATTAATAATTTCATATCCCTTGCCATGGTATTAAGACTCTTGGAAAGATCACCTATCTCGTCGTTGTGCCTGTCTGAGATAGCAACCTCCAGGTTGCCTGATGCAATTTCTTTTGTTGCATTTCGAAGTTTAATAATCCTTTTAGCAAACCAATCTGTAAACAGCTTGTCGATAAAGTAAAGAAAGAATAATACGGCAACTAGTCCTGCGATAAAATAAAGATAAGCAATACTAGAGTCTTTTTGAATCTCTTTTAGCGGAAGCCGATATTCTACTTGAAGGCCAAGTGCTTTCCCATAGACTGAAAAATAGTTTTTATTTGGAATGTAATGATCAGAAGCTATTAATTCATCTCCAAGTAAAACGGCGTTGGCATTATCATTGATGAGGGTCTTAAAAATATCGTAAACTTTCTTTCTATCCAACTCCACATAGGATATACCTATTACTTTTCCATTTTGCATGTCAAAAATGGTATTGGCCAGAATGATAACCGGCTCTCCTTTCTCAAGGCTTTTCCCGGTTCCAAAATAATAGGGAGCATCACCTGTCAAAAGGTCTTTAAACCACTCTGCGTCAGAATAGGCCAGATAAAGATCCAAATCCATAAAATCCTTGGAAAAGATTTTGCCTGAATCGCTCAGGTATAAGGACAAATTGACTGTACGCATGTCCGAGGAATAAATATTGGCCAGCCTGTTGCGTATAAAGTCCCTGGTATCAAGCCTGGCTTTGTAATTTTCAACAGTATAGTTCCTTATGGCCTTCTGTACATTGATATCTGTTGAGAGCGAAAAGATACCTTCCTTCGCTCGAGAAACCCAAAGCTCCAGTTCTTCTACTGTTTTATCCAAAGCTATTTGTGCCTGTGTTTTGGCGTTGTCAACCGTAACATTGAAAAAGATAATAGAAGTAATAGAAAATATAATAATTAGAGGAACCACAGCCACAATCCAATGGGAGAGTGTCAGCTTGGTATGAATTGAAAAATCACTGATACGAAACCGAAATTTTTCCATTACCCGGCCCTTCATCATGAACACCTCAATGGTCCAATTTTCATCAGTATATTATAGTTAAGAAATTAATTCAAAGGTTAGTTGTATTAAGGAGCATTTATCAAAAAAGCTGCCCCGTATTCTAATGAGGCAGCTTTTCATAACAGTCATTCTTTTTTGTTTAGTCTACTTTATTTGGCCATACCCGTTCCAGCAGAAATAGGCTTACCAATAATGATATTTTCCTTAATCCCTGTTCCTCGCAGCATCATTCTTCTCCTCAAACTCAAACATATCCACAAGACTGCCTGGTAGCATATCGGTACTGTTGTTAAGCATATTAATAGGCTGTCCAACCCGCATCTGCAACCAGAGTGGCACCATTTACCAAGCTTGATTCATCGGAGGCCAGGAAAAGTGCGATATTGGCAATTTGGCGCACCTAAAAAGGGCGGACAGCCTAAACTGTCCGCCCTTTTTAGGGTTACGCATGATTAAGATCGCCTCTTTATCATGCTAGATTAATATTCTTAATCAATAAAGGTTCATAAAAATCGCCCTATTTGCTCTCATTGATATCCAAATCAATATCACGGTACTTTGCCATACCCGTTCCAGCAGGAATAAGCTTACCAATAATGATATTTTCCTTAAGACCAATGAGCGGGTCGATCTTGCCCTTGATAGCAGCTTCTGTGAGAACCCTTGTGGTTTCCTGGAAGGATGCCGCCGACAAGAAGGATTCGGTTGCGAGGGACGCCTTGGTAATACCCAGGAGCGAACGCTTACCGGTTGCAGGCCTTAAGCCCTGTTCCTCTGCTGCATCATTCTTCTCCTCAAATTCAAACATATCCACAAGACTTCCTGGGAGCATATCGGTGTCACCATACTCATCAATTTTAACTTTTCTGAGCATTTGACGGACGATAACTTCAATGTGCTTGTCGTTGATATCAACGCCCTGCAGTCTGTAAACCTTCTGGACTTCCTGGAGCAGATATCTTTGAACAGCTTGAATACCCTTGATTTTCAGGATATCGTGAGGATTGACGGAACCTTCGGTAAGTTCGTCACCGGCCTCGATAACCTCACCATCGGCTACCTTTATTGATGAGCCGTATGGGATGAGATAGGTCTTGGCTTCTCCGGTTTCGTTGTTGGTAACCTCTATCTCACGCTTTTTCTTGGTATCCTTGATGCGCACGGTTCCTGCCAATTCGGAAACGATGGCAAGACCCTTGGGCTTACGGGCTTCGAAAAGCTCCTCAACACGGGGAAGACCCTGTGTAATGTCATCACCAGCGACACCACCGGTGTGGAAGGTACGCATGGTGAGCTGGGTACCAGGTTCACCAATGGACTGAGCCGCAATAAAGCCTACTGCTTCACCCACATTACATTCCTCACCATTGGCAAGGTTAACACCGTAACACTTGGCGCAAACGCCTACACGTGAACGACAGGTGAGAACAGAACGTATCTTCATCTTGTTGTATCCGGCCTTCTCAACCTTTTCAGCAAGAGGCTCGGTAATGAGCTCATTGGCTTTTACAATAACCTCTCCGGTAGCCTTGTCAACGATATCTTCGGGTGCGAAACGGCCTGTAAGACGTTCAGCCAAGCCCTCAATGGTTTTGCCGCTTATAACGATGGGTTGAATCTCAATGCCGTCGGTTGTACCACAGTCATCCTCACGGATGATCACATCCTGGGAGACGTCAACCAGACGACGGGTCAGGTATCCTGAGTCAGCGGTACGAAGAGCGGTATCAGCCAGACCCTTTCTTGCTCCGTGAGTGGAGATAAAGTATTCCAAAACATTGAGTCCTTCACGGAAGTTGGACCGAATCGGAATTTCAAGGGTTTCACCGGAGGTATCTGCCATAAGTCCACGCATACCGGCCAGCTGTCTGATCTGGTTGATATTACCGCGGGCTCCTGACTGAGACATCATATAAACCGGATTAAACCTATCCAGGGAGTTGATCAAGGCATTCTTGATATCCTCAGTTGTTTTGTTCCAGGCAGTGATGATGGCGCTCTTACGCTCTTCTTTGTTGTAAAGACCATTTCTGTAGTGCTTCTCGATCTCATCGACCTTCCTGTCGGTTTCTTCAAGGTATCTCTGTTTAACCTCAGGAATGGTCATATCGGTAATACCGATGGTGATGGCTCCCTTGGTAGAGTATTTGAAGCCAAGCGACTTAATATTGTCGAGTACAACGGCTGTCTTGTTGGTGCCGTTAATACGAATACAGCGATCGATGATCTTGCCCAATTCCTTCTTGCCAGCCACGAAGTCAATTTCGTAGTTGAACATGGTTTCAGGATCGGTTCTGTCCACATAGCCCAGGTTTTGGGGAATGGCAGTGTTGAATATGATCTTGCCCACAGTGGTATTGATGACCTTTGTTTTTTCCACGCCGTCGAATACCTTGGTGACTCTGACCTTAATACGTGAATGCAAGCTTACGGCTTTATTTTCATAGGCCATAACAGCTTCTTCGGTGCTGGCAAAAACCTTGCCCTCACCTATTACGCCATTGGTGATGTTACCGTTCTCATCTCTTTCAGCCTCTTTTTCTATGGTTAGGAAGTAGCTGCCCAGAACCATATCCTGGGTAGGAACAGTAACCGGCTTGCCGTCCTGCGGCTTTAAGAGGTTATTGGCTGAAAGCATCAGAATACGCGCTTCAGCTTGGGCCTCAGCAGAAAGAGGAACGTGAACAGCCATTTGGTCACCGTCAAAGTCGGCATTATAGGCGGTACATACCAGAGGATGCAATTTAATGGCACGGCCTTCAACCAGAACCGGTTCAAAGGCTTGTATACCTAATCTGTGAAGGGTAGGAGCACGGTTTAAAAGGACGGGATGTTCCTTGATAACTTCTTCAAGAACGTCCCAGACCTCTGTCTTAACACGCTCCACCATACGCTTCGCACTCTTGATGTTATGAGCAAGTCCTCTTTCTACAAGCTTCTTCATAACGAAGGGCTTGAAAAGCTCCAGGGCCATTTCCTTAGGAAGACCGCACTGGAAGATCTTAAGCTCAGGGCCTACCACGATAACGGAACGACCGGAGTAGTCAACACGCTTACCCAGAAGGTTCTGACGGAAGCGGCCCTGCTTACCCTTAAGCATGTCGGAGAGGGACTTTAAAGGACGGTTACCAGGTCCGGTAACAGGACGTCCACGGCGACCATTGTCAATAAGCGCGTCAACAGCTTCCTGAAGCATACGCTTTTCATTTCTGACAATGATTTCAGGTGCGCCGAGATCCAAAAGTCTCTTCAAACGGTTATTTCTGTTAATCACTCTTCTGTACAGATCATTTAAGTCGGAGGTGGCAAAACGGCCGCCATCCAACTGGACCATAGGACGAAGCTCCGGAGGAATGACAGGTATAACATCAAGAACCATCCATTCCGGACTATTTCCGGAACCACGGAAGGCTTCTACGATTTCCAGACGCTTGATGGCACGGATCTTCTTCTGTCCATTAGCGTTTTCTACCTCGTCTCTCAGATCCTTGGCCAGCTTTTCCATGTCCATATTGGATAGGAGCTCTTTTACAGCTTCCGCACCCATGCCGGCTCTGAAGTTATTTCCGAATTTATCAATACTCTCACGGTATTCTTTCTCATTTAAGACCTGCTTTTGAGAAAGAGGGGTGCTCCCTGGATCAATAACCACATAGGAGGCGAAGTAAAGAACCTTTTCAAGAGCTCTGGGAGACATATCCAAAAGCAAGCCCATTCGGCTGGGTATACCCTTGAAATACCAGATATGGGAAACTGGTGCAGCCAGTTCAATATGGCCCATGCGCTCACGGCGTACCTTTGAGCGTGTTACCTCAACACCGCAGCGATCGCATATGATACCCTTGTAACGAACGCGCTTATATTTTCCGCAATGGCATTCCCAGTCCCTGGTGGGTCCAAAAATCCTCTCACAGAACAAACCGTCTCGTTCGGGCTTCAAGGTTCTATAATTGATGGTCTCGGGCTTTTTAACCTCTCCTCTTGACCATTCACGGATTTTTTCCGGGGAGGCAAGACCAATCTGTATGGCATCGAAATTATTCAATTCAAACATTCCTTGTCACCCTCCTATATTTCATCATCGTCATCGATCATGTCATCATCGATGCCGAACATATCGCCGACAATGTCCTCATTAAGTTCATCGCCTTCTGCAATTTCACCGACGTCAAGGGTGTCTATTCCAAACTCTTCGTCTATAACATCACGACCCTCTTCATCATCAAGGTCAAGATAGGATAAGGTTTCATCCTCCCTGCCCTCGATATTGACATCAAGCTCTTCCAGGTCGTCATAAATGGATTCCTTGATCTCGATCTCTTCACGCTGGTCGCTGAAGACCTTCACATCCAGAGCAAGGCTCTGAAGCTCCTTCATAAGAACCTTGAAGGATTCAGGAATACCAGGCTCAGGGACATTCTCACCCTTAACAATGGCTTCATAGGTCTTGACACGGCCTACCACGTCGTCGGATTTGACGGTCAGGACTTCCTGGAGTGAATAGGCGGCACCATAAGCTGCCAATGCCCAAACTTCCATTTCACCGAAACGCTGGCCGCCGAATTGGGCTTTACCACCCAAGGGCTGCTGGGTAACCAGTGAGTAAGGACCTGTGGAACGGGCATGTATTTTATCATCAACCAAGTGAGCAAGCTTCAGGTAATACATATACCCTACAGTTACGCGGCTGTCAAAAGGATCACCGGTACGTCCGTCATAGAGAACGGACTTTCCATCCTCCGGCAGTCCGGCATGTCTCAGGGTTTTAAAGGTATCTTCCTCATTGGCTCCGTCAAAAACGGGGGTTGCAATCTTCCAGCCCAGAGCTTTTGCCGCATAGCCCAAATGAACCTCCAGAACCTGCCCGATGTTCATACGGGAAGGAACACCTAGAGGATTGAGCACAATCTGTAATGGCGTACCGTCAGGCAGGAAGGGCATGTCCTCCACCGGCAGAATTCTTGAAATAACACCTTTATTACCATGGCGTCCGGCCATTTTATCGCCCACCGAGATTTTTCTCTTCTGAGCAATGTAAACGCGAACCAACTGGTTAACACCGGGGGGCAGCTCATCACCGTTTTCACGGGTGAACACCTTGACATCCACAATAATACCCGACTCACCGTGGGGCACTCTTAAGGATGTGTCTCTGACTTCACGAGCCTTTTCACCGAAGATGGCACGAAGGAGGCGCTCTTCAGCGGTTAGCTCGGTTTCACCCTTGGGAGTAACCTTACCCACAAGAATATCGCCGGACCTTACCTCGGCACCGATACGAATAATACCGCGCTCATCAAGATCCTTTAAGGAATCCTCGCCTACATTGGGAATGTCACGGGTGATTTCTTCCGGACCAAGCTTGGTGTCACGGGATTCGGATTCGTATTCCTCTATATGGATGGAAGTATAGACATCATCGCGGACGAGCTCTTCAGAAATAAGAATAGCATCCTCGTAGTTATAACCCTCCCAGGTCATAAATCCGATGAGAACATTCTTACCCAGTGCGATTTCACCATTATCGGTGGAAGGTCCGTCTGCAAGAATATCGCCTACTTCAACCTGTTCACCCTTTCTTACAAGGGGACGCTGGTTGATGCAGGTACCTTGATTGGAACGCTTGTATTTCAGAAGCTTATACTGATTCTTCTGACCTTTTGGGGTGCGAATAACAATTTCGCTGGCTGTTACTTTCTCAACAACACCGGCATTCTTTGCAACAAGACAAACACCGGAGTCCTTCGCTGCGCGGTATTCAATACCGGTTCCGATGATAGGCGCCTGGGGCTTGATAAGAGGAACGGCCTGACGCTGCATGTTGGATCCCATGAGCGCACGGTTGGCGTCATCATTTTCAAGGAACGGGATCATGGCGGTAGCAACAGAAACGAGCTGCTTAGGTGAAACGTCCATGTAATCCACGTAATCCCTGTCCACTTCAAGTATCTTATCCTGGAAGCGGCAGCCTACGCGCTTATGAACAAATCTACCCTCTTCATTAAGAGGCTCATTTGCTTCAGCTATGACATAGAGGTCCTCTACATCGGCGGTCATATATTGAACCTGATCGGTAACAATACCCTTATCTTTGTCGACCTTACGGTATGGCGCTTCAATGAAGCCATAATCATTGATGCGGGCAAAAGTACTTAATGATCCGATCAAACCGATGTTAGGGCCTTCAGGAGTCTCTATAGGACACATACGGCCATAGTGGGAGTGGTGAACGTCACGCACTTCAAAGCTCGCACGATCACGCGATAGACCACCTGGGCCCAAGGCGCTCAGACGGCGCTTATGGGTCAGTTCAGCCAACGGGTTGGTCTGATCCATAAATTGCGACAGCTGGCTGGAACCAAAGAATTCTTTGATGGCCGCAGCTACCGGGCGGATATTGATAAGAGCCTGTGGTGTTGCCGCATCAATGTCCTGGATGGTCATTCTTTCCCTGACCACACGCTCCATACGGGCAAGGCCTATGCGGAACTGGTTCTGGAGGAGTTCTCCGACGGAACGCAAGCGTCTGTTGCCCAAATGGTCGATATCGTCGGTATGGCCAATACCATGATCCAAATTCAAGATATAGCAGATGGAAGCGATAATATCTTCCTTGGTGATGTTTTTTGGCATCAGGTTATCGCGGTTTTCTTTAAGAACCGCTATCAGATCGGTTCCCTTGACGCCATTATGTTCTTCAAGCAGTGCTTTAAGTACATCATAACGTACCTTTTCATTAATACCGGCCTTGGAAGGCTCAAAAGGAATATACCCTGAAATATCAACCGTCAGGTTGCCCACAATCTTGACAGATTTGCCTTCTATTTCAACATGGGCAGCATTGGTTCCTGAGTTCTGGATCTTCCAAGCCATCTCCTCATTGATTTCAGTACCGGCTTTAACCAGCACCTTTCCTGTGTTGCCATCCTTGATATCCTCCGCAGCAACCTGGTTGCGAATGCGGTTGGCAAGAGAAAGCTTCTTGTTGAACTTATAGCGGCCTACGCTGGAAAGATCATAGCGCTTGGGGTCAAAGAACAAATTGTTAATAAGCGTGCTAGCGCTTTCTTCAGTGGGCGGTTCGCCCGGACGAAGACGCTTGTACACCTCAAAGAGTCCTTCTTCCCTGCTCTTTGTTCCATCCTTGGAGATGGTAGCCTGAAGCTTTGTTTCCTCACCGAACAGATTGAGAATCTCGGCGTCGGTACCTAAACCCAATGAACGCAGGAACTGGGTAATGGGAAGCTTTCTGGTTCTGTCGATACGGACATAGATGACCTCGGCCGAATCGGTTTCATACTCGAGCCAAGCGCCACGATAAGGAATAACAGTATTGGAGAAAAGGTTATTACCGCTCTTATCCTTTTCTCTGGAATAGTAAACGCCGGGAGAACGGACCAACTGGCTAACGATAACACGCTCGGCACCATTGATGACAAAGGTTCCGTGCTCTGTCATGAGTGGGAAATCACCCATGAATATTTCCTGTTCCTTGACCTCTCCGGTCTCCTTATTGATGAGACGAACCTTGACCTTCAAAGGAGCAGAATAGGTTGAATCCCTTTCCTTACACTCCTCCACGGAATATTTTGAGTTTTCGGTTTCAAGGGTATAGTCGATGAACTCCATGATAAGATTGCCCGTGTAATCCGTAATAGGAGAAACGTCCCTTAATACCTCCTTCAAGCCGTCTTGAAGAAATTGATTGTACGAATTTTTCTGGATCTCGATCAGGTTGGGCATATCAAGGACTTCATTAATGCGAGCAAAACTCATTCTTGTTGTTCTGCCCAATTTGATTGGATGAACCATTCATATCACCTCGTATGGACTGCATATTTTGGTGGAAAAGACATAAAAATATAGAGGGGGAAACGCATCCGTTCTGGTTTTATAAAGCCAGTCAGGTTATAAAATAATGCAATAATTCCAAGATATCATTCTCCCGATCTATATTTTTTCATCTTAAAGATTATTGACATGTATTGTACCATTCATACAATTGTGCTATAATGAAAGGGAAAAGTACAGTGAACATGCACAAAGTAAAAAGGGATTACAATACCTGCAAAAAATAATAATGCAGTTAATAATTTTAACATAGCAAAAAGCCAATGTCAACAATTCCATTGGTTTTTTTTATGTCTTTTTTACACCTCTTTTTTATACTTATCAAAGCAACCTTATCTTCCTTTTTTATACATTTCACCCTTGAATTTTAATATTTTTAAATAACTTTCGCTATATATATGATGCTCAGAAGACTAATTGAATAGTTTACTAAGCATCATACTGTTTTGCTCAACGCTTATTGTTTGTGTAATTTGTTCCTTATGCTTCGACCTTGATCTCAAAACGTTCAAAAATAACAGGATTGAAAAATTGATCGGCATTAAAAGAGGTTCTCCTGAAGGATACATATTCCTTTGTGTTTTTAGTGAGCCAAAGGGGCACCTCAATTGAAAGAAGGCGGCATATCTCAACAAGGCATTTTTCAAGCCGATCTTGATATGAACCATCCTGATCGTTAATTTCATAAACCTTCTCGTCGAGTATTGTCGTTCCTTTAATGAGCTTCCCAATCATACGCATAAATATTTTTACCCTTCAACAATGATTATACTGCGAAACAAGTTTTTGCAGTATAATCAACGAATGCACCACAGCTAATAATATACTTCTACAAGATATAATCCCGAGGGTGGCGCAGTGACACCGACAGAATGTCGCGATCCACTTTCTAAAGCATCCTTTATAACATCAGGTTTGAAACGACCTTTTCCGATATCCACCATGGACCCAACCATAATTCTAACCATATTGTAAAGAAAGCCATCGCCTCTAGTATCAAAAATAAGAAAATCCCCATCCCGGGTCCATTCAGAATAGAAAATTGTCCGATCGAAGGACTTGACACTGTGACCGGCAGCACAGAAAGCTTTATAGGAGTGATAGCCAAGGAAATACCGGGCAGCCTCATTCATTGCGGTAAGGTTTAGCTCTCCTCGCACATTCCAGGCCCTATGGGCCCATAGCGCCGACCGGCTTGGCCTGTTAAGGACCATGTATCGATAGTGTTTTCCTTTTGCTGAAAATCTTGAATGAAAACCAGATTCAACAGCCTCAGATGCCTTGATGGAAATATCATCAGGAAGGTAGACATTAAGTGCACGGGCAAATTTATCAGCGGGAATTTTTGAGCTGGTTCTAAAATTGGCTACCTGCCCATAGGCATGAACACCACTATCGGTTCTTCCTGAACCATCGGGTATGATATCCTCTCCGGTAAGCCTTTTAATGGCCTTTGAGAGAACCTCCTGCACAGACAGGGCATTGTCCTGGATCTGCCAGCCATGATAGTTGGTTCCGTTATATTCTATTGTAAGCTTAATATTTCTTGTCACATTTTCATCCGGCATTTTAGAACCTGTTGTCATGCTCTGGAGATAAAGGCTGCTCCCACAATCCCCGCGTCATTACCCATTTTTGCTACCACTAACCTGGTATTTTCAACACCCTCGGCACAATAGGTTTTGCCCTTCATTTTTTCTCGCAGCGGAGCCAGGAGATTTTCACCCTCCTTGGAGACCCCTCCTCCAATAACAATGAGATTGGGCTGGAAGAGGTTGACCATATTGGCAAGGGCTTCAGCGAAAATATCGATATAGCTGTCTATAATCTTTATACCGGTCTCATCACCAAGTCTAGCGGCATCAAAGGCTGTTTTGGCATTAATTTTATCCAGATTGCCGTCACAAAGCTCCATGATTTTGGACTGGGGGTTTTCCAAAACGGCTTTCTTGGTCTGCCTGATAAGAGCTGTCGCTGATGAATAGGCTTCCCAGCAGCCCTTTCTGCCACAGGTGCATCCTTCCCCATCAATTCTGATCACCATATGCCCCGGCTCGCTGGCGGCGCCGTTAAAACCGATATAGAGCTTATTATGAATAATGACACCCCCGCCTATACCTGTTCCTATGGTGATAACAACCGCAAATTCAGCATCTTTAGCCGCTCCCGCCACACTTTCAGCAATTGCTGCACAGTTGGCGTCGTTCTCCAGATAGACGGGCACGGAAATATATTTCTGAACCTCATCACGTATATGTACATAACGGAAATTCAGGTTATTGTTATAAATAATGATCCCGTTTTCACGGTCGGGTGTGCCTGGGCTACCGATGCCTATACTATGAATCTCCTTGTCGGTGATGCCTACATCCTGCATTAAGCTTTTTACAAGCATGCACATATCATAGATGATTTCTTCCGGTTTTCTGGTACTGACGGTTGGCACACTGCCTTTTTTAATTATTCCACCATTCTCATCTACAATTCCTACAGCGATGTTTGTTCCGCCAAGATCTATTCCGACATAATACATAGGAGATCCTCCTTAGTCAGATCATATAATCATAAGGACTTTTTTTACCTCGATCAATTATATGATATAATAGGCGAAGGGTCAATAAGACTAAAAATAGCACATATTCTGCTAGTTATACATAAATAAATGCAAGCACGGGGGATCATCACATGATTATTGGTAAAAACATCAAGCTGAGAACCATACAGCCCCATGAGCTGGATTATATCTATGAGCGCATTTCCCATATCAACAGTAAGGGGCCCTTTTGGCACCTGACTATCGAATCATCGGGTGAGTTTATAAAGGAGTTTCATAGAACAGGATTTTGGTCCATGGAGGAAGGGCGCATGCTCATCCTGTCAAATGATGACCTCGTAGTTGGTGAACTGCTCTATTTCAAAGGTCTTGACTATCAATCGGGATACGAGGTTGGCTATGAGCTTTTCAGTCCCGAACATTCAGGCAAGGGCTATATGAGTGAGGCGCTCTTGCTTTTCTGTGCTTATATGTTTTCTATCAGGCCAATAAACCGCATACAGGTCAATCTTATGGAAGGTAATATTCCAAGTCAAAAGGTTGTTGAAAAATGCGGATTTACCTATGAGGGTACTATGCGGAGTGCTACTTTCAATCAAGGTGAATATCACAATCTCAAGCTTTACTCCCTTTTAAGAGAGGAATGTCCTCCACTTAAAAGTCTGCTTAAGGATGATCGCATTTAACTTCTAATAAATCCTCCTGCCAAAAGCAGGAGAATCAGTAGCTTTCTTAAACTTCCTTTTGCATGATTTCGCTATTTGCTGTCCAAAATAGGCTAGTAAAAATCTAACATGCGAAAGGACTTTAAATGCTACAGCTTATCTCTCGAACTTTTTTTTTGTATCTGGTAGTTGTTGTGACCATGCGGCTTATGGGAAAGCGCCAGATCGGCCAGCTCCAGCCCTTTGAATTTGCTGTAGCTGTTATGATCTCAGAGCTTGCAGCCCTCCCCCTTACAGAGGATGACAAGAATATTCACCACGCTGTAATTCCTATTGCAGTGCTGCTTGCATGCCAGCTCCTTATATCTTTTTTATCCATCAAGGGCGTTCGCATAAGAGAAGTGGTCTGCGGAAAGCCTACACTACTTATCAGAGATGGAAAAATGCTTGAAAAAAATATGCGTAAGGAAATGTATACCATTAACGATCTGCTTGAGCAGCTTCGCTTTCAGAGCATTCAAAGCATCAACGACGTAGAATACGCCATTCTTGAAACAAACGGTCAGTTAAGCGTCATACTAAAAAGTGAGAAGAGACCTGCTACACCTGAAGACTTTAATATTAGACCGCCACGCGAGAGCTTTAACCATGATATCATTATAGACGGAAAGCTGATCGGCAGAACATTACAGCGTTTACATCTGCAAAGGCCCTGGATTGACGAGAAGTTAAAGGAATACGGGATTAACGATTACACTCATGTTTTTTATGCCTCGATTGACAGCAAGGAAAATCTTTTTGTGCAAAAAAAAGGAGAGTATATGGAGTAGGCCTGTCACAGGCGTTTTCCTGAATTGTTGAGCAGAACCTCCACAATACCCTTCATGATCTCAAGCTCGATTTTGGATATATCTATTTTGTCCAGCAATTTCTTTACATGGTCCGGATATTCAATCTTGACCTTTGGAGGTTTTCTTGACACCAAAACCTCTTCATTTCTAAACCGGTTTTTCCCATCGTCATAAGAGACCTTCACTACAAAATTCGGATCAAAGCTTTTATCTTTGACAACTTCTACAGAAACCCTTGTTTCCAACGCCCAACCTCCAGTAATCCATTATATCCCGAGAAAATTGTTACTTCATAATAGGTATCCTAATCATTTATCGTGCATTTGTCTGAAAATATCCATAGTATTTTTGGGAATTGTAAGCTTTCCCTGTACACTTTTCCTCCGTTGAAGCTCCTGATTGATCTCAGTAAGAACCCGCCTTTTATCAATGACCCACTGGGGCTCATAAAGATTCGCCTTCTTACCATCTCCTGTAAGTCGATGGATAACCATGCGGGGCGGTAAAAGCTCTAATGCGTCACAGATGACCTCAATATATTCCTCTCTGTTAAAAAGCCTGTAGGGACTCAGCAGATAGCCTTGATAAAGGTCGGAATCATAGAGTATATTCAACATCTGGAGCTTGATACCCCAGACAGGCAAACCTGCCACAAACCGGACCGATTCTAAAAACATCCGTTGATCCTCGGCCGGCAACCCGGCTATCAGATGAGCTACTGTGAGAATTTTATGTTCATCAAGAGTCGCAACTGCCTCAACAAATTCCTGCGTGCTAAATCCTCTGCGGATAATCCGGCCTGTTTCGTCGGAGACAGTCTGAAGTCCTAATTCGACCCATAGGAAGGTTCTTTGATTGTACTCATTAAGAAGCTCTAAAACCTCCGGCTGAAGACAGTCACATCGGGTTGCCACGGCAAGGCCTACACTTCCGGGATAGGCCAAAGCTTCATCAAAGAGCTTTCTTAAAGTCTCAACCGATGCATATGTGTTGGTATAGCTCTGGAAATATGGAATAAAGGAACAATCCTTCCACTTGGCCAGGGCTATTTGAGCCTGTTGTTCCATTTGCTCCGTTATGCTTCCGTATTGGGTAAAGTCTCCCGATCCACGGCTAGAGCAAAAGAGGCAGCCTCTTACGCCTTTGGTACCGTCCCGGGTGGGACAGGTCATACCGGCATCCAGAGTAAGCTTGGCTACTTTTTTACCAAATAGCTTCTTTAAAGCAAAATCAAGGCTATGAAATCTTTTACCATCCCAATTGCCCTTTTCATTCATTCCGGCTTTCCCTGTCGTTTCGTATTAGCTCGGGGGTTTTGATTTCTCTCAGAAGCCTAGCGAGTTCAAATGAATCAGATGGAAGACAGGGCAGGTAGACACCTCCGGTTCCAGCATCCTGAGGCTGGTGAAAGTCCGATCCGGATATGACTATACCGCGAAAATCTCTGGCATGTTTCTCCGCCCGCTCATTCATGGAATCATGGCGAGGATTACCGTTAAATGCCTCAAATCCGTTGACAAGGCTCTCATAGGTTCTGGAGATCTTCTTTCTGAAAGGATGGGCTTGAATAAGTAATAGATCATGTGCCTGTGCCAGAGCTTTCAGTTCTCCCTCCTCCAGTAGACATAAATTCTCCTGACTATAGAGAAAATCTTTGTCAAAGCCATAGATTAAAATGTCGTCACAGGTATTGGGCAAAAGATATTCCATACCTAATATGACTTGGACACCTAGCTTTTTGCCTTCTTCCCGGGCTTCATGATAGCCCTGTAGATAAGCATCGACTTTTTCGTTCCAGGACCTATCACCCAGTGCTTCAAAAAATCCTGCTGTAAAATGATCGGTTATACAAACTCCGTCATAGCCCAATTTCTGATAGAGTCTGACGGCTTCTCTAGCCGGGACCTTGCCGCAGGGACTGACCTCGTCCGTATGCATATGTAGCTCAAATAGATAATTTTTCATATAAAATTATGCCCCCTTAAAAAGCGAACCTCCATGTAACAGGTCAGGCCTCTGACCTACTACACAAAGAACACCAAGCCAAGAAATAGAATTCCTGCAAGACTTGTTGACAAATCCAATGAAGTATAACGAATACTCTTTAACCGTGTTCTTCCCTTACCGCCGCGATAACACCTTGATTCCATGGCCTCTGCCAGTTCGTCCGCTCTTTTAAAAGCACTGACAAACAAAGGCACCAGAACTGGGATAAAGCTTTTCACCCGTGAAAAAATACTGCCGGTATCAAAATCCGCACCTCTTGAGGCTTGTGCCTTCATAATGCGCTCAGTTTCTTCCATCAGTGTCGGAATAAACCGCAAAGCGATGGACATCATCATGGCAATTTCATGGGCGGGAACCCCAATCCTCTCCAAGGGCTTTAAAAGCTTCTCAATACCGTCAGTCATAGCCATGGGGGTTGTGGTAAGAGTCATTAATGAAGCTGTAATAATGAGGATCACCAGCCTGAAAAAGAGCTTGACAGCAGAAATAAGACCTTCGTAGGTCACTCTTATGGGACCGATCTCAAAGAGTGTTCTTCCATCTATAAAAAAGATATTGAGTACGGCGGTTATAATCAATATGAGCAGAAGGGGCTTAATACCCTTTAAAGACTGTTTGATAGGAACTCCGCTTATTAAAAGCAGTATAAGTGTCAACGCACCCATCATGACATATTCCTGCCAGGATTCTATCATAAATACCGCCACCATGAGAAGTGCAGTCCAAATGATCTTGGTTCTGGGATCCAGCCGATGAAGTATGGATGAACCCGGAATATATTGTCCCAGCATGATATTGTTAATCATAAGCTGTCACCTCCCAAAGGCTTTGAAACGGCGTCCAAAATGAACTTCGCGGCATCTTTAACCGTCAATACAGGCGTGGGAATGTCAAAGCCGCCGGTAACCAATTGTTCAAATAACTCCGTTATTTTAGGGACAGCCAAGCCATAACTCTTCAATTCATTCGATCTTGAGAAGATTTCACGAGGTGTACCGCATAGAGCCAATTCCCCTTTGTGCATGACTGCTACGCGATGGCAGAAGGCTGCGATGTCCTCCATATTATGGGAGATAATGATAATAGTTGTTCCTTCATCAAGATTAAGCTTTGAGAGAATCTTAAACACCTCGGTGCTGCCCTTGGGATCCAAGCCAGCTGTAGGCTCATCCAGTACCAATACTCCAGGTTCCATGGCAAGAACTCCGGCTATGGCGACACGGCGTTTCTGACCTCCCGAAAGCTCGAAGGGTGACTTTTCCAATAGCTCAGGGGAAATACCCAAGAGATCAATAACGTGAAAGACTCTCTTTTTTATCTCTTCGGCTGAGAGCCCCATTTTTAGAAGGCCAAAGGTTATATCCTTATAGACCGTCTCCTCAAATAGCTGATGCTCAGGATATTGGAAGATAAGGCCCACTTTTTTACGCAATTCCTTTAGTGCTTTCCCGGATGCTTCCAGTCCGTCGATTTCAAGAGTTCCGGAGGAAGGCTTCAATATACCGTTGAAATGTTGAACCAATGTGGATTTACCAGAGCCGGTATGACCGATAATGCCCAGAATTTCTCCCCTTCTTACAGTGAGATTGATATGTTTGAGCGCATGCTGCTGATAGGTCGTTCCAGCCATATAGATATGATTCAGGTCTTTTACTGTGATAATATTCTCATGCTTTGCCTGATCAGGTGTAACCTTTTCAGTAGTCCAGGCATTTCTGTTTTTCATTGATGCATTTTGCAGGATACCCTTAGTAACCTGTACCATTTCATCCATTGAAACAGGCAGTTCATTGATTGCAAGACCCTGCTTTTTAAGGTCATAAGCCAGGGCAGTAACTTGTGGCACATCAAGGCCTGCTTCTCTTACTGCTTCAACATTTTTAAATATTTGCCTTGGCGTTCCCCGCAAGGTAAGGCGCCCCTCTTGCATAATCATGACCTGATGGGCGGAAACTGCCTCATCCATATGATGAGTTATGAGAATAATTGTTATTCCTTTTTCACGATTAAGGGTATGCAGAACTTCCAGTACCTCTTTACGACCTGATGGATCCAACATGGAGGTTGCTTCATCAAGAACAATACATTTGGGAGACATGGCCAATATTCCGGCTATGGCTATTCTTTGCTTCTGGCCTCCTGAAAGCATATGGGGAGAATGATGGGCATAGGCTTCCATTCCCACAAGCTTTATGGAATCATCTACCCTGGTTCGTATCTCAGATGGCTCCACCCCTAAATTTTCCGGGCCGAAAGCCACATCCTCCTCAACAGTTGTTGCAACAATTTGATTATCGGGGTTTTGGAGAACCAATCCAAGAGTTTTTCGTATTTCCCAGACATGCTCTCCTTCGTGGGTACTTAAACCGTCTATAATGACCGTACCTTGCTTGGGTATTAAAAGTGCATTCATCAACCGGGCCAATGTGGATTTGCCTGAACCGTTCCGGCCCAGCACCACCACAAATTCACCCTGGTTGATAGTCATGGAAACATCGTTGACAGCCTTTACGGCCGCCAGCTCTTCCGATCGGCTTCTATACTCATAATAAACATGGTCTGTTTTTATCATCTCATTCATATGGTCTTCACCTATCTAGCCTCGACCCGTTAATATGAATAATGGAGAACGGTATACCCCGCTCTCCACTACTTTAAAAATCCAAAACAATAGGAATGCATGCTTGCATGCACCACTTCTTGACCCGTTAATAGGGATCAGATCAGCTCAAGCACGACAACCTCAGCGCCGTCGCCTCTTCTTGCACCAAGCTTATAGATGCGGGTGTAGCCACCTTTTCTGTCCTTATACTTGGGTGCAATATCACTGAATAATTTGTTGGTAAGGCTGATGGTATTACCTTTTTCATCCTTAACCCTGTAGACCCAGTTCATAATAAGACGTCTTGCAGCAAGTCGTGAGGGAGCATCCACCGTTTTAAGCTCGGTTTTTGTTTCTCTCTCAACTACCTCGTACTTATTGCCATTCTTTGAAGTAACGGTTTTAAGTACCTTACGGCCTTTGCTGTCTTTAACCGGAGCGCTGATTGTCACATTCTTAGGAGCTGTGAAATTATCGCATTCCTTAACAGCAAGAGAAATCAGTTTATCAGCAATATCCTTAACTTCCCTTGCTCTCATTTCGGTTGTTTCTATACGCCCATACTGGATCAGAGAGGTTACCAGACCTTTTAACATCGCCTTACGCTGGTCGGTAGGTCTTCCTAATTTTCTTTGTGCAGGCATTTTGTTTCCTCCCCTTAAAATTTCTTAATCTTCTGCCAGAGCAAGCCTAAGCCCTAACGCTTCAAGCTTTTGCACCACTTCTTCAAGTGATTTGCGGCCAAGATTTCTCACCTTCATCATCTCGTCTTCTGTCTTGTTGATAAGATCTTCGACAGTATTAATTCCTGCTCTCTTCAAGCAGTTATAAGAACGAACTGAAAGATCAAGCTCTTCAATAGTCATCTCAAGAATCTTGTCTCTGGCAGGCTCGCCCTTTTCAACGAGAACCTCGGTGTTCTTTGCCCTGTCAGTCAGGTTGATAAAAAGATTGAGATGATCGCTCAAAATCTTTGCGCCAAGGCTGATGGCCTCATCAGGTGCTATGGAACCGTCCGTCCAAACCTCTATACTAAGCTTGTCATAGTCGGTAACCTGACCAACACGGGTATTTTCTACAGCGTAATTGACCTTCTTCACAGGTGTATAGATTGAATCCACCGGGATGACGCCAATAGGCTGATTTGGAAGCTTGTTCTTTTCTGCCGAAACATAACCGCGGCCATGATTAACATTAATTTCCATAAAGAATCTGCTGGTGCCGTTGACAGTTGCGATATGCAAATCCGGATTCAATACTTCAACATCTGAATCCGCTTTGATATCCGAAGCCTTAATTTCGCCTTCACCTTCGTAATCAATATACAAGGTTTTGGGTTGCTCGCTGAAAAGCTTTAAACGAAGCTCTTTAATATTGAGAATAATCTCGGTTACATCCTCTACGACACCCGGTACTGTGGTAAATTCATGGAGAACGCCGTCAATCTTGATAGATGTAACAGCGGCACCTGGCAGCGACGAGAGAAGTATCCTTCTCAAAGAGTTCCCTAAAGTAATGCCATAGCCTCTCTCCAGAGGTTCTATCACAAATTTACCATAGGTATTGTTTTCCGCACTTTCAACGCACTCAATCCTTGGCTTTTCCATTTCGATCATCAGTCAACCCTCCTTGGGTTATTTTAATATGAGGGTAATAGTCTAGTATTTATTACTTGGAGTACAACTCGACAATGAGATGCTCCTGAACGTTGAGGTCAATATCCTCTCTGGACGGTAACGCAACAACCTTACCCTTAAGATTTTCCTGATCAACTTCAAGCCACTTGGGAACAACCTTGGAGCCTGTGGTGTCAAGAATCTCCTTAAATCGGGGAGACTTCTTACCCTTTTCGCTGACGTCAATTGTGTCGCCAACATTTACAATATAAGAAGGGATATTGAGTCTCTTGCCATTAATGAGAAAATGACCGTGACTTACAAGCTGACGGGACTCGGCACGTGTTGTCCCAAAGCCCAGTCTGTAAACAACGTTGTCAAGTCTGCTTTCGAGCAGCTGCAAGAGGTTTTCACCAGTGATGCCCTTCTTGTTTGCTGCAATCTCAAAATATTTTCTGAACTGGCTCTCCAAGAGGCCATAGAATCTCTTTGCCTTCTGCTTTTCACGAAGCTGAATGCCGTATTCAGATAGCTTCTTTTTCTGAGCGCCATGTTGGCCAGGCGCATAGGGTCTTCTACCCACGGCGCATTTATTTGTGTAACATCTTTCGCCCTTTAAGAAGAGTTTCTGCCCTTCTCTTCGGCAGAGCTTGCAAGATGCGTCTGTATATCTAGCCATTGATTCTTACACCTCCATTAAACTCTTCTTCTCTTAGGCGGTCTGCAACCGTTGTGTGGAATAGGGGTTACATCCTTAATCAAATTAACTTCGAGGCCAGCCGCCTGGAGTGCGCGGATTGCCGCCTCACGGCCGGCTCCTGGTCCCTTGACATAAACCGACACGGTCTTAAGCCCGTGCTCCATGGCAGCCTTTGCTGCTGTCTCAGCAGCTTGCTGAGCAGCATAAGGTGTGCTCTTTCTGGAGCCTCTGAAGCCAAGTCCACCTGAACTTGCCCACGAGAGGGCGTTACCCTGGACGTCGGTTATGGTCACTATGGTATTGTTAAAGGAAGAACGGATGTGGGCTGCGCCACGTTCAATATTCTTTTTTTCCTTCTTCTTCCTTGTTCGTCTAACAACTTTACCTGCTGCCATTTTATCGATCGACCTCCCGATTACTTCTTCTTGTTGGCAATAGTCTTTCTGGGTCCTTTACGGGTTCTTGCATTGGTCTTTGTTCTCTGACCGCGAACCGGAAGTCCCATTCTATGCCGGACACCACGATAACATCTTATTTCCACAAGACGTTTTATATTAAGTGCAATCTCTCTTCTGAGGTCGCCTTCTACTGTGTAGACCTTTTCAATAATGTCACGGAGCTTTGCGATCTCATCATCTGTAAGATCACGTACGCGTGTATCGGGGTTGATACCCGTTTTAGTCAAAATTTCATTTGAACGGGTTCTGCCTATCCCGAAGATATACGTAAGGCCGATTTCTACTCTTTTTTCTCTCGGCAAGTCAACACCTGCAATACGAGCCAAATTACTACACCTCCGATTGGTAATTTGTGTAACCTGTAAAATTAGTGATAATTGAAACTTCTATTTAAAAATCTCTACAAATACCTATAAACACCTCTATTCCGTTGTTTTCAGGTACAGCCGCTTGTAGAAATCGTTAAAGCAAATTAAGTCTTTGCAACCGGCAGATCAAAAGCTGCCGGCTGCAAGTATTTTTCTAACCTTGTCTTTGCTTATGCTTAGGATTCATGCAGATAACCATAACACGGCCTTTTCTGCGGATGATCTTGCACTTTTCACAAATTTTCTTAACTGATGGTTTTACCTTCATTTTATTGACCCTCCTGTCCTCTATGGCTACTTATTTGCCTCTCCACGTGATTCGCCCGCGAGAAAGATCATAGGTTGACATTTCTACGGTAACCTTATCGCCGGGAAGGATACGAATATAATTCATTCTGAGCTTACCCGAAATGTGGGCGAGAATGACATGTCCATTTTCGAGTTTAACTTTGAAAGTCGCGTTAGGAAGAGACTCTAGCACGCTTCCCTCTAGCTCAATAACATCTTCCTTTGACAAAACTATACCTCCTCGCTCCCTTTACTGCATGTAAGTTCATTATTATATCTTTGAACAGCATTCTGAAGATCTGTATTAGTTAGCCGTTTCTTCAGGTGTACTGTCTGTGATATCTCTTCTGACACTTTGTTGGTGACTTTAAGGTGTCTCAGTTTTTTCTTCTTAGGGTTATCTATACGTCGCAGGTCACCATCTGCCACAAGAACATGATAGTCATCGATAATATCAATGATTATAAATAAATGGTCTTTGTCACGGCCTGCATTGGACCATACATAACGACCCAGGATGGTATCCAAGTATTCTACCCCTTTTTACTCATACAAAATTTATTATACAAAGGGTGTAACCCCTTATGCTTCCAATGTTCAGCACTACTCACCACATGAAAAAGCAGGGGCTTTAACCGCGCCAAGTATATATTTTATAACAAAGTTAGCTCTTTTTCAAGATTCTTAACTTTTTTCGTGAAATTTAATATAATCTGGTCAATATTTCCGGGCCGTTTGGCATAACAGCCAGCGTGTTTTCATGATGGGCAGACAGCTTACCGTCCGCAGTAACAACCGTCCATTTGTCATCCAATACTTTCACACGCCATGTCCCGATATTAACCATGGGCTCCACGGCTAAAGTCATTCCATTACTGAGCCGCACACCTTTTTCACGTGTTGCGTAATTCGGTATTTGAGGCTCCTCATGCATTTCTGTTCCGATACCATGGCCGACAAAATCCCGAACCACAGTGTACCCTTTTTCTTCTATATAATCCTGTATGGCCATAGAAATGTCCCGTATATGATTTCCCTCAACAGCGCGGGACATGCCCTGATTAAAAGCTTCCTCGGTGTGGAGGATAAGGTCTCTGGCTTCATCCGACACCTCTCCAACCGGATAGGTTCTGGCCGCATCACCATGAAATCCATCAAGAATGGAGCCGATATCAATGCTGATAATATCCCCTTCTTTAAGAACAGTACCATCAGGAATACCATGTATAACAACATGATTAATAGAGGCACAGATCGAACCCGGAAAATCAATACCACCATAGGCACAGGGCACACCTTTAAAAGAAGGAATGGCACCCGCCTTACGGATCACTGCTTCAGCAGCTCTATCAAGCTCCCGTGTTGTGATACCGGGAACGATGATCTCCGAAAGTTTCTGATGAGCCAATGCCACAATTTCCCCCGCTCTTCTCATTTTATCCAATTCTCTTTGTGATTTAATGACGATCATTCATGTTGCCTCGATTAATTTAGCTTTCCAATTTCTTTAAGAATTTCCTGTGTTGTTTCATCTATAGGCTTCATACCATCAATATTCATGATAAGTCCTTTTTTAACATAATAGTCTATGAGAGGACTGGTCTGCTCATGGTATGTTTTAAGTCTTTGTTTAACTGTCTCCTCCTTGTCATCATCTCTGATGTAGAGGCTGCCTCCGCAAAAATCGCAAATACCTTCTTTTTGAGGCGGATTATTCTCAATGTGGTAAGTCCGTCCACATGCGCACATCCTTCTGCCCGACATTCTCTTGATGATGGCAGAATCGGGTACCATGATGTTAATTACCAGTTCAACACCGGCATTTATTTTCTCAAGCATTATATCAAACATTTCTGCCTGGGGGATTGTTCTGGGAAATCCATCCATGATAAATCCCGATTTGCAATCCTCAGACTTAAGTCTATCCTCAACAATTTTAATTGTGACATCATCAGGAACAAGCTTACCGGCATCAATAAAACTTTTTGCCAATTGGCCCAAAGCTGTGGCTTCCTTTATATTGGCTCTGAAAATATCGCCGGTAGAAATGTGCGGTATTTTAAGTGCTGCAGACAGATTAGCTGCCTGGGTTCCTTTTCCTGCTCCGGGAGGTCCTAATAGTATCATTTTCATTTTGTCACAACCTTTTTAATGATAGACTATCCACATGTTTAAACGTGAATCGGCAACATCACGGTACGAAAAGCGGATGGTGCAAGCTCATCCGCTTTTCAATATACCGTAGATAAAATCTTTTTATTCAAGGAATCCTTTATAATGTCTCATCATCAGCTGGGATTCGATCTGTTTTGCTGTTTCCAGCGCAGTACCTACCATAATGAGGAGGGATGTTCCGCCGAACCACATGCCCTTAACACCGGTTACAAGCTCCAATAAGCTTGGAAGGATGGTGACTAGAGCAAGGAAGAACGCACCGAACCAGGTAACGCGGTTAAGTACTTTTGTAATATAGTCACTGGTAGGTTTACCAGGACGTATACCAGGTATAAATCCACCGTTTTTACGGATATTGTTGGCAAGCTCCACCGGATTGAATACCATAAGGGTATAGAAGAAGGTGAAGAAGAGAACCAACAATGCCATTACCAACATATAAAGCGGATTACTGCTGAAATTAACAAGACTTAAAAGAAATTTGTTTGTGGTGTTTGGCCATATGAGCCCGATAATCGTCGGGAAAAATGCGAGTATGGACATTGCAAAGATGATAGGTACAACACCGGCCACATTAACCTTGATCGGAACATGTGTACTCTGACCACCATACATTTTACGTCCTACCACACGCTTAGCATATTGAACCGGGACTCTTCGCTCTGCCTGGGTTACAAAAATAACCAGAACGATAACAGCGACAAAAACCGCAACAATAGCTAAAACGATCAACGCACCAACAGCAAGCTGACCATTATTTGCATAGCCCCTGACAATGTTATACAGAGCGCTGATAGCAACAGGCCCTCTTGAGATAATGTTGACAAAGATGATGAGCGATATACCGTTTCCGATACCATACTCATTAATCTGTTCGCCCAGCCACATAATGAAAGCCGTACCGGCTGTCAGAGCCAGTGTAATGGTGAGGTAAGACATCACATTACGCTGTGATATGGCTCCTCTGAATCCAATATACATGAAGGTTGCTTCTACAAAACCTAGAATGACGGTTCCATAGCGCACCCACTGAGCCAGTTTTTTTCTGCCTTCTTCGCCTTCCTTCTGCATTCTTTCGAGTGCAGGGATGGCGATTGTGAGCAGCTGCATGATAATGGATGCATTGATGTAGGGCGTTATCGACATAGCAAAGATACTTGCATTGGTAAAGGCGCCGCCGCCGATGATATCCATGAAGCCGAAGAGACCACCTTGATTGCCTATCATTTGCGCAAGAGCACTGGCATCCAGTCCGGGAACCGGAATATAGACACCAACACGATACACCAAAAGAAGAAGAAAAGTAGCAATAAGCTTCTTCCTCAAATCGGCGATCTTCCAGGCACTTTTAAGTGGGGCGATAACACTCTCCATCTTAGATCACCTCAGCCTTTCCTCCTAAAGCTTCGATCTTCTCGGAAGCCGTCTTTGTAAATCTGGACGCCTTGACGGTAAGCTTTTTGGTCAGATTACCATTTCCGAGAACTACTAAACCATCATTGAGTTTGCTGATAATGCCGGCTTCTTTTAAAAGCTCAGCTGTAACCTCTGCACCGTTTTCAAATCTCTCAAGATCTGAAAGATTGACTTCGGTATAAACTTTTCTAAACTCGAAATTGTTGAAGCCTCTCTTAGGTATGCGTCTGAAAAGAGGCATCTGTCCACCTTCAAAGCCGACTCTGACACCGCCGCCGGCCCTGGCATTCTGACCCTTATGACCCTTACCGGCAGTCTTGCCGTTTCCGGAGCCATGGCCTCTGCCTTTACGCTTTGGAGCCTTTTTGGGTGCTCCAGGTTTTAATTCGAATAAGTTCACTGGTTGCACCTCCTTTAAATTTCTTCGACCTGTAAGAGATGTGATACTTTTTGAATCATACCACGGATTTGGGCATTGTCCTTTTGTTCAACTGACTGCCCGATTTTACGAAGACCAAGAGCGGCTACTGTAGCCTTCTGATCTACTTTGCATTTTATTGTACTCTTTTTCAGAGTAATTCTCAAATTGCCCATGAAAGCTACCTCCTATCCAAGGATTTCTTCAACGCTCTTACCTCTGAGTTTTGCAATCATTTCAACAGTCTTTAACTGAGAAAGACCTTCTATGGTAGCACGCACCATGTTGGTAGGATTGTTGGAACCTAATGATTTAGTATAAATATCGTGGATACCTGCAAGCTCCAATACTGCTCTTACAGGTCCTCCGGCGATAACACCGGTACCTTCCTTGGCAGGCTTCAGTAAAACTTTACCGGCACCATAAACACCCAAGGAATCATGTGGGATGGTGGTCCCTACCTTCGGTATGAAAATAAGATTCTTCTTGGCATCTTCAATTCCCTTACGGATGGCATCGGGTATTTCTGTCGCTTTACCGCTGCCAACGCCAACATATCCATTTTCATCACCAACAACGACAAGAGCGTTGAATCTGAAGTTTCTACCGCCCTTAACAACCTTGGTAACGCGTCCGATATTCACTACCTTTTCTTTAAGGTCCAGAGTGCTTGGATCAATTTTCTGCAATTTGTTCCCCTCCTTCTACTTTAAACCGTGATCAGAATTCGAGGCCGGCTTCTCTTGCGCCGTCAGCGAGTTCCTTGATCCTTCCGTGATAAAGGTAGCCGCCTCTGTCGAATACTACCTGTTTAATACCCTTTTCGATAGCCTTGGTACCGATAAGTTTGCCTACTTCCTTAGCAGCTTCCTTGTTGCCCGAGTAGTCAAGCTTTCCCTTGAGAGCCTCATCCAAAGAGGATGCTGCAACCAGAGTGGTGCTGCTAACATCATCGATAATTTGGGCATATATGTGTTTTGAACTTCTGAAAACGCAAAGCCGTGGTCTTTCAGCATTACCAGTTATCTTTTTGCGTACGCGTTCATGTTTACGGAGCCTGATCTTGTTCTTTTCGATACGTTTTATCATTGCACACTCACTCCTCTCTTTTATTTCTTACCCTTACCGCCGGTCTTACCTTCCTTACGGATGATAACTTCGCCAACATACTTAATACCCTTGCCCTTATATGGTTCAGGGGGACGTTTTTCACGAATCTTTGCGGCAACTTCACCAACAAGCTGCTTATCAACACCCTTAATGCTTATCTTGTCCGGTGCGGGAACCTCAATAGTGATACCCTCGGGCTCTTCCATTTCTACCGGATGTGAATAACCTAGGGTGAGAACAAGCTTTTTACCCTGCTTTTGTGCTCTGAAGCCAACACCAATGATTTCAAGATTTTTCTCAAAGCCCTTGGATACACCGGTAACCATATTGGCAATAAGAGCACGGGTAAGACCATGAAGCGACCTGTTGAGCTTCTGGTCGTCGGGGCGAGTGACAACAATAGCGTTGCCTTCTTTTACGATGGACATATTATTATGAAAGGTAGCGCTTAAGGTCCCTTTAGGGCCTTTAACAGTCATATCATGACCATTGAGCTTTACTTCCACACCTGCCGGAATTTCTACCGGCATTCTTCCTATACGTGACATAAAATGCACCTCCAGTCCTTAGATTGAGAGTAGGCGACCTACTCTTTTCAGAACTCATCTAGTTGATATCTATGTGTGCTCCTTCATGCTTTCACACTTGCATCACAAGTGCTGTCGCATGACTGCACGCGCTTCACTTTGTAAAGCCTATTGATTACCATACAAAGGCAAGAACTTCTCCGCCGATGCCGAGCTGTCTCGCTGCTTTGTCGGTCATGATACCCTGTGATGTGGACACAATGGCAACACCAAGACCGCCAAGAACCTTTGGAACCTCGTCCTTCTGGGCATAAACCCTCAGACCCGGCTTACTGATTCTCTTGATTCCGGAAATGATGTTCTTCTTGTTTTCTACATATTTAAGTGTAATCCTGATTATTCCCTGCTTCTTATCGTCTATCTCAACAAAATCCTTGACATAGCCCTCTTCAAGCAGGATCTTCGCTATCTGCTTTTTCAGGTTTGATGCGGGAATATCCACAGTCTGATGCTTAGAACTTGCGGCATTCCTTATCCTTGTCAGCATATCTGCAATTACGTCGGTTGCATGCATTATTACAGACCTCCTTTCGCGCTCCTGTTACCAGCTTGCCTTCTTTACGCCTGGTATCTGGCCCTTGTATGCTAAGTCTCTGAAGCAAAGACGGCAAATGCCGAACTTCCTCATATATGCGTGAGGTCTGCCGCAGAGCTTGCAGCGATTATAATACCTTGTAGAAAACTTCGGTGTCTTCTGCTGCTTAAGAATCATGGACTTCTTAGCCATATTGATTACCTCCTTTAGCTCTTTGCAAACGGCAGCCCGAGAAGTGTGAGCAGTTCTTTTGCTTCTTCATCGGTCTGGGCAGTTGTAACAAATGTGATATTCATACCGCGCACTTTATCGATCTTATCATATTCAATTTCAGGAAAAATCAACTGTTCTTTCACACCCATTGAAAAGTTACCGCGGCCATCAAAGGAATCGGCATTAATTCCTCTGAAGTCTCTAACTCTAGGAAGAGCTACATTGAAGAGTTTATCTACAAACTCATACATCCTGCTGCCACGAAGTGTTGTCTTGCATCCAATATTCATGCCCTCGCGGAGCTTGAATGCTGCAACTGATTTCTTGGCTTTTGTGACAACCGCTTTTTGCCCTGTAATGGTTGCCATCTCATTTGCTGCAATCTCAATGGCCTTGGGATTTTCTTTAACATCCCCAACGCCCATATTGAGAACTACTTTAACAAGCCTTGGAATCTGCATGGTGCTGCTATAATTAAACTTCGCATGCAGAGCCTGAACAACTTCTTTATTGTACTTGTCAAGCAATCTTGGCATGTCTCGTCAACCTCCTTAAGGATTTACTCCTTGCCTTCTCCGATAATGTCAATCACTTCGCCGCACTTCTTGCAAACCCTTGCTTTATTCCCGTTGTCGAGTAGCTTTCTGCCAACCTTAGTAGGTTTACCGCAACTTTTGCAAATGAACATTACCTTGTCAACATAGATAGGGGCTTCCTGGTGAACCAGTCCACCTTGCTTGAAACCCTTATTCGGTTTCGGCTTAACATGCTTAGTAACGACATTCACACCCTCTACGAGGACCTTGCGCTCAGATGCGTTTACTTCAAGAACCTTGCCTTTTTTACCGCCATCCTTGCCGTTGAGTACGAAAACCGTATCTCCCTTTTTGACGTGTATTTTTGCCATTTGTCAAGCCTCCTTCCTTACAATACTTCGGGTGCCAGAGAGATAATCTTCATGTAGTCCTTATCTCTTAACTCTCTAGCGACCGGTCCAAATATACGGGTTCCTCTTGGATTTCCGTCATCCTTCAGAATAACGGCTGCGTTCTCATCAAAACGGATTGTAGAACCGTCAACCCTTTTGAGTCCTTTGACAGAACGAACTATAACTGCTTTGACAACGTCACCCTTCTTAACAACACCGCCGGGTGTTGCATTTTTGACCGAGCAAACAATGACATCGCCAATATTAGCATACTTTCTCTTAGAGCCGCCGAGGACCTTAATGCACATCAATTCCTTGGCGCCAGTGTTATCAGCCGACTTTAAATAGGTCTGTGCTTGAACCATATCCTAACGCCTCCCTTATTTCGCCTTCTCGATGACCTGAACTAGACGCCATCTCTTATCCTTGCTGATGGGCTTGGTTTCCATGACTTCTACGCGATCACCAATTTTGCATTCATTATTCTCGTCGTGTGCCTTAAGCTTGTAAGTCCTCTTCATGATCTTCTTGAGCAAAGGATGCTTAACGCTGTCTTCTACGGCCACAACAATGGTTTTGTCCATTTTATCGCTTACGACCTTACCAATACGGGTCTTTCTTAAACCTCTTTCAGCCACGCGGAACAAACCTCCTTCCGGTTTAAAAGGCTCAAAGCCTTACATTAATTCCTCTTTATTCCGAGCTCCATTTCACGAATGACGGTCTTTACTCGTGCAATGTTCTTCTTTACATCCCTAAGCTTAATGGGATTCTCAAGCTGGCTTGTAGCATGCTGGAATCTAAGCTTGAACAACTCGGCTTTGAGTTCAGCGAGCTCCTTGTCGAGCTCGACCCGTGTCATTTCCTTAAGTGCTTTCAGTTCAGACGCCTTCATTCTCTACACCTACCTCTTCCCCACGTGCAATGATCTTGCACTTAACGGGCAACTTGTGGGATGCAAGCCTTAATGCTTCTCTAGCGGATTCCTCGGGAACACCCCCGATTTCAAAGAGTACACGGCCGGGCTTGACAACGGCTACCCAGTACTCAGGAGAACCTTTACCGGAACCCATACGGGTTTCAGCAGGCTTCTTTGTTACCGGCTTGTCGGGGAAAATCTTAATCCAGACATTTCCGCCTCTTTTTATGAAACGGGTCATGGCAATACGGGCTGATTCGATCTGGTTGCTTGTAATCCAGGCGGGTTCCATAGCTTGAAGACCAAATTCACCATTGGAGACAACGTTGCCCCGTGTTGCCTTACCGGTCATACGACCTCTCTGGACTCTTCTATATTTGACTCTTTTAGGCATTAACATATTACTTGTCTCCCCCTTCCTTTTTCTCCTTCTTTTTGGCGGGAAGAACTTCACCCTTATAAATCCAGGCCTTTACGCCGATTTTTCCATAGGTGGTATTGGCTTCGGCAAAACCGTAGTCAATGTCGGCACGAAGTGTCTGGAGCGGGATAGTACCTTCTGCGTAATGTTCTCTTCTTGCAATTTCAGCGCCGCCAAGTCTGCCGGAAACAAAAGTCTTAATACCCTTGGCTCCAAACTTCATGGTTCTGGACATGGCCTGCTTCATTGCGCGACGGAATGATACACGCTTTTCCAGCTGGGCGGCGATATTTTCAGCCACAAGCTGGGCATTGAGCTCAGGTGTTCTGATCTCAGTTATGTTGAGAAGAACGCTCTTTCCGGTGAGCTTTTCAAGCTCCTGACGGAGCGCTTCAATACCTGCACCCTGCTTGCCGATAACAATACCGGGCTTAGCGGTGTGGATATTGATTTTAATTTTATTTGCCGCACGTTCGATTTCAATTCTTGCGATTCCCGCAATGTAGAGCTTCTTCTTTAAGAACTTGCGAAGCTTTACATCTTCCACGAGGAAGCTGCTGAAATCTTTAACGCCAGCATACCATTTTGTATCCCAGTCCTTAATGATTCCTATTCTTAGTCCATGCGGATTTACTTTCTGGCCCATTTTGCAACCTCCTTATTTAGCCCTTTCCTTGAGTACCAATGTTATATGACTGGTCCTCTTACGAATACGGAACGCTCTGCCCTGTGCCCTTGGCATAATTCTCTTAAGGGTTGGGCCCTGCTCTGCATATACCTCAGAAACAAAGAGATTGTCTCTATTGAGCTGGTTATTGTTAACCGCATTTGCCTCAGCAGACTTAAGAAGCTTATACAGAACCTCGGATGCATTTCTGGGCATATATTTCAATATCCCATAAGCTTCGTCGATTCCCTTGTTGCGAATTAAATCAATGACTAGTTTTGCCTTCCTCGATGAAACCCTCACATGCTTAACAATTGCTCTTCCTTCATCCTTACCAATTCCGAGAACCTTTCTCTCCTTCTTTGTGAGAATGGGAAGCTTATCAGCTTTTCTGCGGGTCTTACCATATTGTTCAAGAAGCTCCTCCTTCTTTTCTAGGAGCTCGTCCTTTGACATTACCTTCTTGCCCAAGTCTATTCCTCCTTCCAATCAAGAGTGGGTATTACTTCTTGAGCTTGGTGCTCTTCTCGCCTCTACTGTGACCTCTATAGGTACGAGTAGGAGAAAACTCACCAAGTTTATGACCAACCATATCTTCAGATACATATACCGGAACATGCTTGCGTCCATCATGGACTGCAATGGTGTGTCCGACCATCTGTGGGAAGATGGTAGAGGCACGAGACCAGGTTTTAAGAACCTTCTTCTCGTTCTTTTCGTTCATTTCGTCAACTCTCTTTAAGAGTTTTTCATCAACGTAGGGTCCCTTTTTAAGCGATCTACTCACGGTACTAACCTCCTTCTCGCATCTTACTTGTCATTACGTCTCTTGACGATCAGCTTACTGCTCTGCTTCCTCTTGTTGCGGGTCTTGTAACCAAGAGTGGGTTTACCCCAAGGTGTTACAGGACTTGGCATACCGACGGGAGATTTACCTTCACCACCGCCGTGAGGATGGTCATTGGGATTCATGACAACACCGCGAACTGTAGGTCTCCATCCCATCCAGCGCTTTCTGCCGGCTTTACCGATGGAAATATTCTCGTGTTCAACATTGCCGACCTGGCCGATGGAAGCTTTGCAACGGATATCGATCTTTCTCACTTCGCCGGAAGGAAGTCTGACCTGTGCATAACTGCCCTCTTTAGCCATGAGCTGAGCAAGGTTTCCTGCAGATCTGACAAGCTGTCCGCCTTTTCCGGGCTTAAGCTCGATATTGTGGATAACGGTACCCACGGGAATAGCTTCCAGAGGAAGAGCATTGCCCGGCTTAATATCAGACTTTTCACCGGAATATACTTTATCGCCCACATTAAGACCAACAGGAGACAAAATATATCTTCTCTCACCATCCTGGTAAACAAGAAGTGCGATATTGGCAGATCTGTTTGGATCATATTCGATGGCAATGACCTTGCCTGGAATATTCTCCTTGTCCCTCTTAAAGTCAATGATTCTGTACGCTTGCTTAGCGCCGCCACCGTGATGACGAACGGTAATTCTTCCGTAGGAGTTTCTTCCAGCTTTTTTATTAAGCGGAGCAAGAAGGCTCTTTTCGGGTTCCTTCTTTGTGATCTCCTCAAATGTAGATACAGTCATGAATCTTCTTGCAGGAGATGTCGGATTGTACTTTTTAGTTGGCATTTCTTCCACTCCTTTTATCAAATTGCCGAACAAATCGTTCTCAGGCTGACTGTGAGGCCTATATTTCCGACTGATCGGTGATGATTATAATTTTACTTCGCAACACCAAATTACTGAGCTACGCCAAATTCTTCAATAGAAGTCTTGTACTTCTTGGTTGCAGCCACAGTCTTACCGCCCTTGGTTGCATAAGAAACAGGCTTAGGATCAGTATCAATCTTGACCACGGCCTTCTTAAAAGCTTCGGTCTTGCCCACATGAACACCCTGGCGCTTTTCTTTACCCTCATAATTGATGGTATTCACAGCGATAACCTTAACTCCGAAAAGCTTTTCAACAGCCTGCTTTACCTCGGTCTTGGTGGCCTTCTTGTTCACGATGAAGGTGTATTTACCCTCAGCAATATCCATATTGCTTTTCTCGGTAATGTACGGACGAATGAGAATATCTATTGCGTCTCTCATTATGCATACACCTCCTCAATCTTGGCTACAGCATCCTTCGTTACGATAAACTTTTTATATTTCAGGATATCGTAAGTATTGATAGTGCTATAGGTTGCAGTCTTCACGTTCTCAATGTTTCTTGCTGATAAAACTACCTTTTCGTCAACCTCTGGAAGAACGATTAAAGCTGTGGTATCAACCTTCAGATTGTTAAGAACATTGACCATTTCCTTGGTCTTAATGGCCTCAAGCTTAATATCATCCAATACGATGATATTATTGTCGAGAACCTTGGTGGTAAGAGCGCTCTTGAGAGCCAGTCTCTTAACCTTCTTAGGCAGGGTGTAGCTATAGCTTCTGGGCTTGGGACCCAAAACAATACCACCACCAACCCATTGTGCGGAACGGATGCTACCCTGACGGGCACGACCGGTACCCTTTTGTCTCCAGGGCTTCTTTCCGCCACCTCTGACCTCGGACTTTGTTTTGGTGGACTGTGTGCCCTGTCTTGCGTTGGCAAGCATGTTCACAACAGCACTATGCATTACAACTTCATTAACTTCAACTGCGAAAATGTCGTCATTTAAGCTGAGGTCGCCGACCTTCTGGCCTTTGATATTGTAAACATCTACTTTTGGCATCTTATTTCCTCCTTCCGAACCAGTTCTTCATTATGCCTTGACCGAATTTTTGATCACAAGGAGGCCGCCCTTCGGGCCAGGTATCGCTCCCTTAATGAGGAGAAGACCTCTTTCAGCATCAACTCTAACTACTGAAAGGTTCTGTACAGTTACCTTCTCTGCTCCCATGTGACCAGGCATGACCTTTCCCTTGAAAATACGGCTCGGATCGGAGTGAGCACCCATCGAACCAAGTCCTCTGTGGTAGCCGGAACCGTGTGTCATACGGCCGCGGGCAGTGCCGAATCTCTTGATGGTACCTTGGTATCCCTTACCTTTGGAGACACCGGAGACATCTACCATGTCACCATCCTGGAACATATCTTCAACCTTGATGACGCTTCCGACTTCATAACCGGAGATATCTTCAAGTCTGAATTCCTTCAGGGATCTCTTTGCAGAAACCTTGGCCTTTTCAAACTGCCCTTTCGTGGGTTTGTTGGCCTTCCTGTCGGGGATATCCTCGAAACCGACCTTAATGGCGTTATAGCCGTCGATCTCTTCCGTCTTCTTCTGGATAACTGCTACAGGTCCTGCAAGAACAACGGTTACAGGAATCATTGCACCTTTTTCATTAAAAACCTGTGTCATACCGATTTTCTTACCAAGTATGCATTTTTTCATGTTAAATAATTCCTCCTGTCATTGGTTCAGCCTGGGCTGAACTTAACAAATAAAAACTTACAGTTTGATTTCAATATCCACGCCCGCGGGTAGATCCAGTCTCATAAGAGCATCCACGGTTTTGGGTGTGGGCATCAGGATATCAATGAGTCTCTTGTGGGTTTTGATTTCGAACTGCTCACGAGAATCCTTGTACTTGTGAGGAGCTCTCAAGATAGTCATGATTTCCTTTCTTGTGGGAAGCGGAACGGGTCCGGAAACCTTGGCCCCTGTCCTCTTTGCGGTCTCGACAATCTTCTCTGCCGATTGGTCGATTACCTGATGATCAAATGCTTTTAGCCTGATCCTGATTTTCTGTTTGTTCGCCATACACAAGCCTCCTTAAGATACATTTTGCTGGCGCAACAAGCTTTTTCCTGTACACTCTACCGGGTGTTCCATGCTTGGTCATATAAAAAGCCCAGAGTTCTACACCTGGGCCACGATACAAGCATACATAAAAACAACTACATGCATGATGTACAGTGACTTGTCGCCCGGTTTCTTTGAATCGGACATTCTCCATCGCAGTTCCCAGTTTGTTTCACCTGCCATCTGCGGCTTCATCGTATGCCATGTCACAGCAAAAGATATTATATATCATGTTATTTACGAATGCAACATATTTTTTAGAACAACCAAATGGTACTTTTTACAAGCTTAAATGATGTTTTAAATTCCAGATTTATAAAGGATAGCGGGGTGCTGTCACTATTACTATCCTATAGATGATAGTCGCCAGCCGCTTCTGGTTGATATAATATTTTTTTGATGTAAATTTCCGTAGTTCCAGATGGAACCTCCCACTCGATAATATCGCCTTCTCTATATCCTAGAATAGCTGTACCAACGGGGGAGCAAACAGACAACTTATTGGCTTCCAAGTTAGCTTCATTTGGATAGACCAAGGAGACCTCTTTTTCTTCGTTGTCAAAATGCAATAGCGCTCTTGAATTCATAGTGACAACATCCTTTGGAACCTGTCTTGGGTTTACAACAATGGCTTTATTAATCTCGCCTTCAAGGCTTTGAATAGACTGATCCGACGCTTTACTTTTATGTTGCTCGGACTCAATGATTTTTATAAGCCTATCTCTATCCATTTCAGTGATGTAGATTTCAGCGGGTATGGCAGGTCCCTCTTGTATTAATTTCAAATAGTGATCCATGGTTAATGTGAAAGTTTTAAGCATGGGTGTTTCAGTCTGAAGCGAAAAGCCCGCCCTAAGAAAAGCTAATATGGACCGGTTATTTTCTTTGTGAATCTTCGCAATTACTTTTTGCGCTCTTAATTCAAAAAAGGCGATTTTTAAACTTTCACGTATGGTGCTCTTCCCTAACTTTTTACCCCAATTATTCCGATCACCTATTACAATGACAATTTCATAGTCCATGCCTTTTTTTACAAGGCGAACAAAGCCTACGGGTGTATCTTGTTTGTCATAAGCCATGTAAAACCGGCCATCCTGACTAAATAGGTGAGTTAAATTAGGCAGGTGTATTTTATCGATGATCTGCTCAATATTCTGGGAAACTTCGGGAGAATCGCTTAAGTATCTGATAACATCTTGGTCGTTCAGCCACCCCATTAAGGTTTTGGCATTTTCTTTCGTTATTTCCGGACATAAAAAAATAAAAGGCCCTCTCATTTTTACCACATCCTGTCGTAATAATTAAAAGCCTTTCATAGATCCATGTAACTATGACGGTTCTTTTATAGCTTTTTACAATTATGTATATGATTATAACTAATACAACACTATAAATCAAGCTTGAAAATCAGCTTTTCTTTTCCTGGCATACTACATTTTCCCATAAAAAAAGAAGTACATCTAAATTAGCATTTAGTCTGCACTCCTGAATTTTATTATTAACGGCTTATCTTTTTCAAAAGAATGATCATATGGAAGTTATTTCAAGCATGGCCTTGTATAGGCGATTAAACTGCGTATGCTTACGCTTCATCTCCATACTTGGCTTTGGCTCAAAACGCTTTGTTATTTGAACCACTCTTTGGGCTGCATCAGAAAAACTCTCGAAAAGGCCATCATCTACGGCACCAATCATGGCAGCACCCAGGCAGGCTGCTTCCTTTTCAGAGGGGATTTCTACCGGCACGCCGGTCACATCGGCCTGGATCTGACACCAGATATCGGATTTCGCACCTCCGCCCGTTGCAATGATCCTTTCAACTTTAGTACCCGCAGCGCTGATATCATCGATGTTTTTCGCCAGCATATGGGCGACCCCCTCCATCACCGCATAGGCAAAATCGACTTCATCATGTTTATCACGGATTCCAAAGAATACGCCGCAGGCATCGGCGTCGAACTCAGGTGCATTGGTCCCAACAATATAGGGCAAAAACAGCAATTCGTTGGGAGACGGTCTCTCCATGATGGTCCTATTTATTTCTTCATAGGAGAAATCCTTCATAAAGTTTTTCTTAAACCATTCCAGGCATATACCGCCGCTTTCGGCAACGGGCAGAAACACATACGTGTCGGGTATAAACCCATAATGCAATGCCGTATGACTATTCTCACTCAGGGGCTGGGGTGCCAGCGTGGCAAGTGCCATGACTGTACCTGTGGACAAGCTTATAACACCCTCATGGACATTACCTGTACCGATCATGCCGGCAAAATGATCCAGTGTACCTACATTGACTTGTGTATGGGTCGTCAATCCCATCTCGTCTGCAGCCGACGGCAATATTTCTCCCACATTGGTGCAGGGCTCTTTAAGAGGCGGAAGCTGTTCCGACCGAATACCGCAGGCTTGGAGCATCTCATTCCAATAGCATTTGTTGAGAATATCGAAATAAAACGTAAAGGTCGCGATGGAGCAATCGGCACAAAGCTTACCTGTCAGGCAATAGACGATATAATCCTTTAATAATACATAATGGGCAGCTCTATCATAAATATCCCTGCTGTTGTTTTTAATCCAAAGTATTTTTGTAGCCGGCCAAGTTGGCAAAACGGCCATTTGACCTGTCCTTTTATAGATTTCTTTCTCTGTGAACTGAGCTGCAATAAGTTCTGATTCTTCCGTCGAGCGCTGATCCATCCACGATATGGCGTTCATCAGCGGTTTTTTGTCATGGCCCAAAATAACCAAGGATTCGGCTTGACCTGTAAACACAATCTGCCTGACATCACAAGCGTCAATAGTTTTATTATTTATATGACTTCTGATCATTGCCTTGATAGCCTGACAATAGTCCGTGGCATCGAATTCGACATGATTACCTTCACGTATATACTGCACAGGACTGCTGAGCCACGCTTTCATCTGCAGTTTATCGTCGTAGACGGCAACCTTGATATTGGTGCTGCCCAAATCTACTGCAATAAATCCCATAGCGTCCTCCTTACTTCCACATTTCATCAAGTATATGGAGCGTTTTCTCTACCAATACGTCACCGCCGTCCGGTCCACACATGGTGGATGCCGGTTTGCTGCTATATGACCCACCGGCAACGGCGTCCTCGGTGGGAAGGTATCCACCCAGGCCATTGGCCAATTGGATGACAAAAACCTGTTCTGCTTTCGCTCTGGCCTTCATGCGCATCCCGTACTCATGGAACAGCTCGAAGGGATTGGTGACAACGGCAATATTACCGATCCGAAGCACATGCATTTTAAAATGATATTGGCTGGTCTTTTGCTGCAATTCCCAACGTAGAACAACACCCTGTGGCTCAAAGGCCCTCACCACATCATGCATAGTCATGGGATTTTCCTTGGAAAAACGCCCTTTTATTACGGCGACTTCTTTTGCCGCTTCCTCATAATCCTCTTTGCTGACCAGACGCAGCGGCAGGCTCATTTCAATGATTTCATGCCTGAGTTCCGGGTTGTAATCGATAGTGTTTCGTGCGGTTTTATAGCCCCGTACAACGGCTTCTGTAATACGTTCACCAATTGCAGCGCATTCCAGAGCCATATCAAAATTGCGGAAAACCTCTCTGGTCTGCCCTCCCCAATCCAACAGTGCTTTTTTATTGTTTTTACTCATACGAACCAGATCCAGAGGGTTCTGGTCTCCGGCGGCCCCGCATGCTGGCAGTACATAAACATTGCCAAGTTTCTCCCGGATGGCATTGCGTGTTGGTGCCCAAAAATCTGCTGAGATATAGTAATGAAGCTCATGTACCTGGGATGGACAGGGTATGTTTACCATAACACCGGTAAGTTTACCGTCAGCATCCCAGGTATACAGCATATCGGCGGTATGGTCGGCACCACCCTCAAAGCGCTTAAAACTTGGCTGAGAGCAGTCACCATACATAACAGTCTCTTTTTCCCCTGATGCTTCAAAAACAGGCCGCCTGTTGAATCCTACAGCGGCATAGTCCTGGGCATAGCTTATACCCCCGGGCTTTCGACTCTCCCACGCCTTGCTGACAAGCTCGGTCAGCTTTTCAACTATAAAGGCCTGCGCCTCTTCATAGGCGAATATATTCTCCGGGATATCTATCTTGGGAAGAATATCATTGCCATAGACATGCTCATTGTCGTTGCGCATAAAGTCATCAAGAAAATCAGTGGAATTATGGGTATGGGTAACATGTAAGGAAATCTTGTTAAAATCCAGGTCCTCATATACAGCAAGATTTTTTCTTACTGCCTCCAGGGCATGGGAGGGTACCTCCGTCATATCAGCCGAAATGAATATGACCTGCTCATCTCCATTATCCATAACCAGCGCCGTCGCTGAAATGGGGTCATGGACATATTGAGAGACCCGCTGATACATTTGACCAATGATATATACAGGGCGTGTTGGGGTAATATTGATTTGTGCCCAACCGATATTGAGCCATCTTGTTTTTGTCATAATTTCTATCTCTCGTTTCTCTGCTTCGTTTAGGGACGATTAGAATATAATTTATATGACCTCAATGTCCAGAAGCTTGCATAAATCCACCAGGGCTTCACGGTTATCTCCATAGCTGATGATGACATGCTGTGAAGAAACCTTCTGTGCAAATTCTTCGACAGTACAGCTTTCCATAACCACTTCCAGGCTGGGAAGCTGTGGTGCCGGGGGCTCCCAGCCGCATTCTTCCCATGCAGGCGGAGCTTTTGCCTCACCAGTATAGATATGCATCACATACCTGCCCTTTTTATAAATTAAACGGGCACAGGTTATCTTTCCGGTTTTAACCTTTGAAACATTTAAAAGCGATGCGCTCAAAAGGCCAAAGGCAGTAGGCAATACCTTGGTATCACCCTCTGTAACCGCTTTGGGGATAAAATCGGGTACACCAATCAATACACTGTTTTTAAAGAATTCATAGTATTCGAGGTAAGCAGCAGTCTGGCCTGTTGCGTATTTGACCATGAGTTGGGTCACACCACCCATTACATCGTTCTCAGGAACCGTCTGCACCCCATAGAAGTGATCAAGCAGCATAAAGACCATGGCAGGAGGGAAGCCTAAGAGCTTTTTCATACCGTCTACATCTATGAGAGTTATGGCCTTATAACCCCGCTCTTCTATCTTTTTGCCAATGGCGAGAGCATACTTGACACCTCGTTCAATAATGGCTTCATCGCATTCCTTCATGAAAACCCAGTTGTTTTTCACATACTGAACGCCCTCTTTGACCTTTAAGGGGTCCAATTTATCGATGTTCTGAACCATTTCAAGCATTTCAAAAGGTTCAACCTCTACACCTATCTGACCGCGCAGAGAATTCCCCTCATATTGGGTTCCATAAAGAAGCATATCCCGGTACCCCATGGTCCCAACACGCGCTTTGCGAAGACTTGACACAGCATAGCTTGCATTAACAAATGCCGCGATCTTTTCTATTGGCTCAGGCTCGCCCATGACGCTGTAAATATACTTAAAGCGATAATCGAGAGCTTCAAATGCGGGACGAAGCGCAGTGGTCCCTGCCTGATCGGCGGTTGTCACAATATGTCCGTTCTCATACCAGCCACACATCCCCCAAAGTACCATGGGCGTATGGCGGAACACATCGGTTACACGGATGACAGCATGGGACGGTACCCAACCGGCCACACACACAATCAGACAATCCATATCATACCCGTGCAGCTTGGCAATTGCTAAATCAGCGGTTTTGTAAGCTGCATCGTCAATAACAATACCGGCATCCAAAACTTCCGCATTCAAGGCGGACAAAGCCTTTAAAGCGTGGTCACGCTTGATTTCAAGGCGCTCAAAGGGTGTATTGATCTCACCAAAGCACACAAATCCTATTTTTTTCTTCATGTTCATCTACTCATTCTCCTTTAGCTTTTTTAGAAATAGTTTTCCTTTCTTACCGGGACTGAAGTGGAATCTCTTATAATAAGCTTTGATTGAAGTGCAACATTTTGCACCACATGATCTTCTTTATTAGTAATGCTGTCCAATAATATTTTTACAGCCACAATACCCATGTGACCTGCCGGATTGGTGATACTGGTCAGCTTTACGGCCAGGTAGTCATCCATAACAATATTATCAACACCTATGACCGACATGTCCTCAGGAACACGCAAGCCTGCTTCATCCAAGGCCTTCAAGGCACCAATTGCCACCTGGTCATAGCTTGCTATGATGGCTGTCGGCAGCTCTTTCTCTTTAAGAAGCTCCTTCGTTCTAAGGTAGCCCCCCATCTCAAAACGCTCTGATCCGCGCTTTACGAATTCAGGTTTTAAGCTCAATCCTTTTCGCTCCATATAATCAACCAATGCACGAAAGCGCGAATCGGAAGTGTATTCTCCAATGTATCCGATTTTTTCGTGCCCCAGGCTCACAAGGTGATCCACCGCCAAATGCATGCACCCGCCGGAATCCACATAAATCATGTCAATGGGTATTGCGGAATTGATTTCGGAAAGCAGTACTACCGGAATTTCGGATTTGATCAATCGCTCACTAAACCAACCATCCCTGCGAACTGCTTCCGTATCTGCAATATAGCAGATCAGAATGCCGCAGACCTCCTGCCGGGCAAGCAGTTCAAAGGCTTCATCCACTGCCTCTGAAGCGAAGCCACTAAGGGCGACGAACATATTGTAGCCCTGCTTGCGAATCTCAGTGGACAATGAATGAGCCAGTTCGGCGTAATAATGGCTTGATACTTCCGGCAGAATGATGCCAATTGTCTTGCTCCGGCCTCTATCCTCCCGGCGAAAGCGATATCCCAGCTGTCTGGCCACTTGTTTTACATGCTTACATGTATCCGCATTAATATCAGAGCTGTCTCTCAATGCTCTCGAAACGGTTGAAACATTCAACCCTGTTTTCAGTGCAATATCACGAAGCTTTACCATAACGTAATCTCCTGTCGGATTAAGTTTCGGAATAGCAGCTCGATTATTAACTTACGAAATTATTTTCGTATAATAAACCAGCTACAAAGATTATATTACAGTAATCAGTTGCAATGTCAAGCGCAATTTTAGCAATACTTCCGAAATTATTTTCGGCAAAAGATCATTTTATCACGCACTCAGTCCATAGTGTGGTATTTAGCCGTTATTTCAGCAAAGCGCCGAAGCTTGTTATAGGCTCTGGCGTTCACCGACCCGGCCGGATAGGTGCCATCGGGAAGCCGCTCTCCGGCGGTTACGCCGGTAAGGATTTCAATACCCTCATCAACCGTTCGAATGGGATAAATGCGAAAAAGCCCTTTTTCAACAGCTTCCGTCACTTCATCGGAAAGCACCAGATTTCTTACATTCTGGTAAGGGATAATAACACCCTGCTTTCCATTAAGCCCATTAATTTTGCATATCTCAAAGAATCCCTCTATTTTAAAGGTTGCACCGCCTATGGGCTGAATGAACCCATGCTGATTAACGGATCCCGTCACTGCAATACCTTGATAAATGGGGAGATCAGAAAGGCTTGACAGGATGGCAAAGAGCTCAGTTGATGATGCGCTGTCTCCTTCAATCCCGCTATAAAGCTGCTCAAAGCAAATACTTGCAGCCAGGGATAGCGGAATATCCTGAGCGTATTTTTTTCCGATGTAACCGCTTAATATGAGTACGCCCTTGGAGTGCGTAACGCCCCCCGTCTCCACTTCCCGCTCAATATCCAGAATACCGGTTTTGCCCATATAAGCTGCAGCAGTGATGCGGCTGGGCTTGCCAAAGATGTAGTCACCCAGGTCAATGACTGACAAACCATTGATTTGACCTACCACATATCCATCGGTATCAATTAGAAGTGTTCCCTCGCGAATAAGCTCCAGGAGTTCTTCATCGTATTTGCTGGAGCGTCTTTTCTTCTCATAGACAGCCTTTTTCACATGACGAGAGGTTACAAGCGAACTGGCGTCAATTCTCGCCCAGGCTTCCGCTTCAACAAGAATATTAACAACCTCGGAAAACCGTGTTGTAAGCTTATTTTGATCCTGAACAACCCAGGAACAGTAGTTTACCATTTCCGCCACACCGGTTTTGTCAAAATGGTTGATGCCCTCCTTGCCGCAGAAGGCTCCGATATAGCGAGCCAGGCACTGCACATTTTCATTGTTCCACTCCATATGCTCATCAAAATCTGCTTTGATTTTAAAGTATTTTCTGAAATCCCGGTCATAATTATAGAGCAGCTGGTAGAGCTCATCGCTTCCCACCAATAGGATCTTGACATTGATGGGAATAGGTTCGGGTTTCAGTATGGAAACCGCTACAAGGCCCATTTGCTCCTTTATATTCTCAATGAGTATTTGCCGCGTCTTAAGGGTGCGCTTAATGGCTTCGTATGATTGCGGATTGGAGAGGACATCATTGATTTGTAAAATCAGAAAGCCTCCATTGGCCTGGTGAAAAAGACCCGGTTTAATCATGGTATAATCGGTGGTCATGGTCCCCAACTCATTCTCATACTCACATCTGCCCATAAGATTATAGTAGGACGGATTATAGTCCAGTATGACCGGCGCACCGTGCAGACGGCTGTTATCGACTAGAAGGTTAACCCTGTAGCGGTCATAGGGACTATCCTCGCTCCCCTTTTTCATCATGAGCTGATACAGGGCAAGCTGCTGGTCGTCCGAATAATCACTTCTTACCAAGTCCTCGATATTTCCCAGAATATCTTCCTTGACATTGTCTAAAAATTCAATAATAAAAGGATAAAGGCTGTACTTGCCTTTCAAGTCATCGATATGAATACCCACGGCATATAGGGCAATCTGGTTCTCCCACTCGCGAATGGCAACCTCGGCTTCCATTTCTATCTCACGAATCTTTCTTATAATGTCGGCCGTTTCATTTTGCAAAGACTCGGAAGAGTTTGTGAGCTCAATCTTCACTTCTTCATCCAGAGATTTAAAATCATCTTCACTTATGGGTTCACCATCAATCACCGGCATAAAATATATACCAGAGTTAGCAAGCTTAACCCTGAAGCCTCGTTCTCCGGCTTCATTACTAAGCTCCAAGACATACTCGTCCTTTTTGTCACGGAATTCCTTCAAAATGCGAGTGCGCTCCGCTTCGTAATCTTCCCCGTCAAAGGCCTTTACTATCTCCTGCTCGATGACCCTGACGAATTCCTCCATATCTTTCTTAAAATCGCGTCCCATGCCCGCCGGTAAATTAATAGCCTTAGGGCGATTGGAATCCTCGAAATTATAGACATAGCACCAGTCATCGGGAATGGGCATCAAACGTGCATGCTTTAATGCACTTTCCATCGCATAGCGTGTTTTGCCTTCTCCAGGTTCCCCTGACATATAGAGATTATAGCCATCAAGCTGAATGGACAAGCCAAACTCCGTGGCTTCGGAAGCCCTTTGTTGCCCGATGAGCTCCCTGGATGGCACAAGCTGGGTAGTGTCCTGAAATTTAAAAGATGAAGGATCGCAGATCCTTCTTAAGGCACTGGCCTGAAGTGGTGTAACAGCCATAAAAACACCCCCGATTTCCCATTCATATCATTCTATCAATCACCTCGAAAAAATATGAATAACCTGCACAAAGTGATGATTCTATAATGATGAAATTGCGAGGGGTATGATTAACTAAAAGACCAGCCACATAATGAGTGCATCTTCGTTATTGTCGGAATAGTAGTGCTTTCTCCGACCTTGGGGTTTAAAGCCAAAGCTCTCGTAGAGAGAGATAGCAGCAATGTTGCTCACTCGAACCTCCAAGGTAAGTGCAATAAGCTCACACTTTTTTGCATAGTCGATAAGTGCGTCAATCAGACGCCTGCCATACCCTGATCTTCTGAAATCGGGATGAACCGCCACATTAGTAATGTGACCTTCATCTAGTATTTTCCACAAGCCTGCATACCCGCAAATTTGCCCTGAAACCTCCAAAACCATATAAAAGGCGTTGGGATTATAGAGCTCATCCTCAAACATTCCCCTGGACCAGGGGATAGAAAAACATTTGTGTTCCAATTCAAGGATGGCCTCAAGGTCATGATGGCTCATAGCTCGAAGAGTGGGTTGTACAGACATCTTCTTACCTCACTGACTATGGATGGCGTTTATATCCTTCATGCGTTCGGCCTGGGATTTTCTTAGGTAGAGAGGTTCCAGTTCAAAGGCATTCATTGCCCTATTATTGCGGAAAGCCTCTTCAGCCAGCAAAGCTGCGGAGGATGCCCTTGGAAAAGATAGAGCCGGTGATGCTTCTATTATTTTATCACCGAGTTGAGCTTTCATTTTATCCACATGAAGGGGGGTAGCATCACCCAGAACCAGGATATCCTGATTACAGTTCTTCAAGCGCTCAATCAATTCTTCAATGGTGATACCTAAATCCGGTGTGATTTTATCCAGGTGATTATCTCTTTTTCGATATAGAGCCGTAAACACTTGATTATTTCTTGCATCGAGCATGGGACAGATAGTACCTTTAAAATCGGGCATCGAGAAGGCCAAGGCATCCAGGGTGGGAATCCCGCATACCGGCTTATTTAGTGAATATGCCAGACCCTTTATGGTAACCACGCCAATTCTCAAGCCTGTAAAGGAGCCCGGGCCTATGGCCGCCGCAAAAAGATCAATCGCTTTAAAGTCCTTATTCAGCATGTCCAGCATGGCGCTCAACATAGGTACCAGCTTTTGGGAGTGAGTCTTTCCATATTGCATGGAAAGCTCCGCAAGCACCTTCCCATCTTCAGCCACCGCACAGGTAGCAGTGAGACATGAGGTATCAACGGCAAGGGTAGTCATTTATAGGTCCTGCCTTTCAAAGGTTAATATACGGTTTTCGGGGTTCTCATCATCCCGTGATATCCGTATATGCAAGGTGTTGGCGGGAAGGAGCTCAGGGAAACGGTCACCCCACTCTACCACTGTAATGGCATCGCGATCAAAATATTCCTCCCAGCCAATGGTATAGAGCTCATCGGCATCGTCTACCCGGTAAACATCAAAATGGTGAAGGGTGGCATTGCCCTCATAGGTATTGACCAGGGTGAAGGTAGGGCTTGTAATAGGTTCTGTAATGCCCATGCCCGCTGCGATCCCCTTAGTCATGGCCGTTTTACCCGTACCAAGGTCACCTTCAAGACTTACGGTATCCCCGGGTTTGAGCTTAAGAGAAAGCTTTTTTCCCAATTCAAAGGTTTCAGTTTCCGACTGGGTCTTACAGCTATAGAGTTCTCTTCCCATCTCTTACCCTTCTTCGTTTTCGTAAACAAGCCGCCCATTGATAAAGGTCATCTTAACCTTACTCATATAGTCGAAGGGATGGCTTGTGTAAAGCACCATATCGGCATCCTTTCCAACTTCCAGGCTTCCTATGCGCTTTTCCAGCCTCACACTTTTTGCAGCATTTATGGTGATAGCCTTTAAGGCGTCTTCCTGTGCCATACCCTCTCGATGTGCAAGGGTGGCGCAAAGCATCAGATGCTGGTTGGGAACCTCGGGGTGATCGCTCATGATGGAGACATTAACGCCAGCCTTTGCTAAAATACCAGGCGCCTTCAGCGATTGATTACGAAGCTCAATCTTGGAACGGTCTGTAAGAATGGGACCCAAGATCACATCACATCCGTAGTTTTTCAATATATCGGCGATAAGCCAGCCTTCGGTACAATGATCCAAAGTAATATCCAAATTGAATTCTTTTGCGATGCGAATGGCTGTAAGAATATCATCCGCTCGGTGAGCATGGGCTTTAACCACCAGTTCTCCCTTTATTACCGGAATCATCGCATTGAGCTTCATATCGAACTCGGGTTTATCATTTTCTTCTTTATCATTCTCGTAATCCGTAAGTGCATCCAGGTACTCCCTGGCCTTAAAGAGCTGCTCCCGGAGCACGGCTGCCGTTGCCATACGCGTTGTTGGGGCCTGGTGCTTCTCGTGATAGACGGTTTTGGGATTCTCCCCAAAAGCAATCTTCATGGCACAGGGCGCCTTGATTACCATTTCATCTACGGTACGGCCATAGGTCTTAAGGGCCGCAAACTGTCCCCCGATGACATTAGCACTTCCGGGGCCTGTTACAACGGTCGTTACGCCGTTTTGCCGCGCCTCCTCAAAGGCCCGGTCAGCGTGGAAAATACCATCAATAGCTCTGAGATGGGGAGTAACGGGATCGGTCATTTCATTGACATCATCACCCTCAAATCCTACCGAGTCCTCTATCATGCCGATATGGCTGTGACTGTCTACCAGGCCTGGAATGAGAACCATTTCTTTTGCATCAATAACTGTATCGGAGGCTTCAGATTCCGGCATGAAAGCCATATTACCGATTGCTGAAATCTTGCCGTCCCTTATGCCAATGAAACCTGATTCGTAGTCGACACCTGTCATGGTCAGAATTTTAGCGTTTTTAATATAAAGCATATTGCCTCCCCTTAAGGGTTTGTTTCATTCGGTAATTAATACGAAGTATCAATGTTCTCGGGCACCCGTTCGAAATCTTTGATTTCGGTAACGGGTGAGGTTATTATATCACTGAAGTGACTTCCATACAAATTTTATTCACCTTGATTTTTACCTCAAACTTCTCTACAATTTTCATTGTAGCCATTAGGATATGCATTAATCAAGCATTTAAGTGGGCGGCCCAAGGTCGCCCCTGCCTGTAGCTGTGGCAAGGCGTTTTCTGTTTTAATTATGCTGGATGTGGAGCAAAGTCTATGAAAGATATTCAAAATCTAATTGAAGTAATACTGTCCAATCCAAAGCTAAGGAATAACGAGTTTCTTAAGTCAAAAATATATACGGATGAGCCCATACTTAAAACAGCCGCACAAATGGTCGATTTCATGCCGGAAAAGTATAGTGAAATGAAGAAATTGGCAAAAGCTAATTATGATTTTTATGGCTATGGTTATGGTCGCAAAGCCTTTTATGAACAAGGAAAATTTATGGAAGACTTTACCGATGACTATCACTATAACGGTGGATTTTCTGCACACTACCCAACCTATGAATCCATGAACGATCAACAATTGCGTGGATATTTTTCATGGCGGACCAGAGTTCGCAGCGGTATGGTAGAAAAAACATCTCTCTCTTTTGTTTATGTTTATATCTATGAGCTTTTAAATCAAATCGGGGTCAACACCGCCGAAGAAGGCTTTTACACACTTAAAAGCTTCTGGTACAAATATAGGGATATTGAACCTCAGATTAACTACTTAGTCACACTCTGGCTTAAGGATTATGTTATATACAATAGCTTGGATAAGTCCTTACTCAATGATTTTTTAGATGTCAGTATTGATAATAAGATAATAACACTGATTAACCATCGCTCCCATAATGCGGAAGAAGTTTTTTCCGCATTAAATACATTTTCCTCTTATAAACTTGATAGTTCAAGATTTTATAAATCATATCCGGATGATGTAAGAACTGTGGCTTATAATGCTTTTACAGCACTTGTGGAATATCATGATCGAAATCGGAAAAGGAGCTTGGTGCAAAAATTCTTCGGGGGAAAAAAGACCAATCAATATACAATATTCAATACAGCCATGTTCTATCATCACAATAAGCATATAGACTGCATTTATGAGATAAATGACGTATGCAGATATACATGCAAAAATGGAAATTGGAGCGAGGAAAGATTCTATCCTTTCGATGGGAAAAACAAGAATATTGGTGAACTATTAAAAGCCATAGATTTCATAATGAGGCAAAAATATAGTTTTAAATCTGCCTTAAAAGTTGACAATCTGCTAAGTATCTATAAGGATATAATAGAGAAGGAAACAGATAAGCTGCTTGACGATAAGAAAAAAAAGGCTGTTCCTAAAATTGAAATTGATCTCTTAAAGCTTCACAATATAAGAAAAACAGCACTTGAAACACAGAACAAGCTTATTGTTGAAGATTTCGAGGATAAAGCCACAGCTGCAGAAGATACCGTTAATGCTCCGACTCAGTTCAAAGGCGAGCCCGAAGAACCCTTACAAATGACAATGAATTTTTACGGAATAGACTTCAAAGATACCGTACAGAATAGTATTACCCAAAAAGCAGCATCAACAGCTTCGAGAAAGAAAGTGCAAAATAACATATCACATGAGGTAGCGGTATTGGCAGTACCCAAGCAGGCATCATCAGAAAATAAAGCTGATTTAACCGATATAGAATATGAGTTTATGAGCTGTCTGTTATATAGTAAAAATTATAGTGATTTGATAAAATCAAATGGGCTTATGCTCTCCGTCCTCACAGACACTATTAATGAAAAGCTCTATGACTTATTCAGTGACACAGTAATCATTTTTGATGGAGACAAGCCGGAATTGATAGTAGATTATGTGAGTGAACTGAAGGAAATGATTAAGAACACTGCGGAGGGAAAAGAAAAACCCAATGATAAAAATTCCTAAAAGGATATCAACAGTCATTATAAACTCTTTAAAGGGCGGGGTTGTGCCGCGAATCGGCCTGCCCTATATCACGGTTGGCAGAGAAACCGAGATTAATGCGCTTTTACACGATGTAGATATTATTGCAGACGGCGGAGCCTCTTTTCGCTTTATTTCGGGTAAATACGGCAGCGGCAAAAGCTTTCTGCTGCAAACAATAAGAAATTATGTTATGGATAGAAACTTTGTTGTGGCTGATGCCGATCTTTCACCCGAAAGACGGTTGCAGGGGACAAAAGGGCAGGGACTGGCTACATATAAGGAGTTCATACAAAACATGTCCACCAAAACCAGACCAGAAGGCGGAGCCCTAACCCTTATACTGGACAGATGGATAAGCAATATCCAAAGTGAGGTAGCCGCTAATAGCACTCTTTCGTTTAATAACAGCGAATTTGGCAGGCAGGTTGAAAAGAAAATATATGAAGTCATAAGCTCACTCAACGAAATGGTTCATGGATTTGATTTTGCAAAGCTTCTCGTTATCTATTATAAATCCTTTCTGAATGGGGACGATGAAAGCAAAGCAAAGGTGGTAAAGTGGTTTCGCGGTGAGTATGTCAATAAAACGGAAGCCAAGGCAGAGCTTGGCGTTAACATTATCATTACTGATGACGACTGGTACGAATATATCAAGCTCTTTGCATTGTTTCTTAAAAAAGCAGGATATAATGGGCTTCTTATACTCATTGACGAGCTTGTAAATATTTATAAGATTCCAAACAGCATCACACGGCAGTATAACTATGAAAAAATCCTTACCATGTATAACGATACGCTGCAGGGAAAGGCCAGGTATCTGGGAATTATTATGGGTGGTACACCTCAGTGTATCGAGGACACAAGACGCGGCGTTTTCAGCTATGAGGCATTGAAATCCCGACTTGAAGACGGCCGTTTCGGGCGTGATGATGTAAAGGATGTGCTTGCGCCTGTAATAAAGCTCTCGCCTCTTACTTATGAGGAATTGCTGGTTTTAATTGAAAAGCTTGCAGATATTCACGCAGATCTCTTTGATTACGAGCTAGCAGTAAGCCAGGATGATATGATCAACTTTATTAAAATCGAATTCGGCAGAATAGGTGCTGATACACATATAACTCCTCGGGAGGTTATCCGTGATTTTATTGAGCTGCTCAATATCGTTTACCAAAACCCAGGTTTAAATATTTCTGAGCTTTTAGGGTCGGGAAAATTTGAGTATGCCAAAACAGAAATAACTGATGAGGTACTTGAAAAAGAGTTTGAGGAATTTGAGTTATGAACATATTTAGCCGATACGCACCGTTTATTCAGGATTTTATTTATCGGAATAACTGGCAAGCTCTCCGTGCAATTCAGGTTGCGGCAGGAGACGCAGTTTTTAATACGGATGACAATGTTCTTTTATCAGCGTCAACAGCATCGGGTAAGACAGAAGCCGCATTCTTTCCCATACTCACACTTTTTTGCGAAGACCCTCCAAAATCTGTGGGTGCCATATACATAGGGCCCCTTAAGGCACTTATAAACGACCAGTTTATGCGCCTTAACGATTTATGCTCTTATGCCGGTATTCCTGTCTGGCATTGGCATGGTGACGTTGCACAGTCACATAAAAACAAGCTCTTGAAAAATCCATCGGGTATTTTACAGATTACCCCCGAATCTCTTGAAGCCCTGCTTTTACATAAGCATGCGGATGTGGCAAGGCTTTTCGGCGATTTAAGATTTATTGTCATTGATGAAGTGCACTCACTCATGCGCGGAGACAGAGGCGGCCAGACCCTTTGCCTGATGGAAAGGCTTTCAAGGCTTGCTGGAGTTAACCCAAGAAGAATAGGGCTTTCCGCGACAATTGGTGATCCAGAAGGTACCGGAGCTTTCTTATCATCCGGTACAGGGAGAAATACAATCATTCCAAAGATTGAGGCCAAGGGCGCAAAATGGCGGCTTTCAATGGAGCATTTTTACATCCAAGGAGCACAATCCTCGGTTGATAAAGATATTCCTGAAACCTTGCCTGTTCTGGATATTAAAACAGATACCGCACCAAAAAATGCCGACCCGGGTATGGGATATATCTTTGAGCACACAAGAGGGAAAAAATGTCTTGTATTTGTAAACTCCCGAGAGGAGTGCGAAGCTGTTACAACAACCCTTCGTCAATATTGTGAATCAAATCACGAGCCGGATAGATTCTTAATACATCACGGCAATTTGTCTGCCTCTTACAGGGAAACTGCCGAAGCGGTCATGAAGGATGATGAACAATACCAGACCACCGTCACAACAGCAACACTTGAGCTTGGAATTGACATAGGACGGCTTGAACGCGCCTTTCAAATAGATGCACCCTTCATGGTATCATCATTTTTGCAAAGAATGGGTCGCACGGGTAGACGGGATTTACCGCCGGAAATGTGGTTCGTTCTGCGTGAAGAGGTTCCCGAGGCAAGAGCCATGCTGCCGGTAACCATTCCCTGGGTGCTGCTGCAAGGGATAGCATTGATTCAACTTTATGTACAGGAGCGATGGGTTGAGCCACCTAAGCTAGACAGGCTTCCCTACAGCCTCCTCTATCATCAGACAATGTGTACACTGGCCTCTAGTGGGGAAATGTCTCCGGCAGGTCTTGCATCCCGTGTGCTTTCATTGAGCTATTTCAATAAAATAAATCAGGATGATTATAAACTTCTTTTGAAGCATCTCATAAGCATTGAGCATATACAGAAAACCGAAGAGGGCGGACTTATAGTCGGTCTCGCAGGAGAAAGACACACAAATTCATATAAGTTCTATGCCGTGTTTAAGGAAAACGAGGAATACACGGTCAGGAGTAAATCTCAGGAGCTCGGTACAATAGTCATGCCGCCGCCTGTAGGTGAAAAAATAGCACTTGCCGGGCATGTCTGGATTGTCGAAGAGGTTGACCACAAGCGGCATCTGGTTTACTGTGAGCAAGTTAAAGGGAAGGTTCCCGCATACTTCGGACAATGTCCGGGAGATATTAATACCAAAGTGCTGATGCGAATGAGAGAAGTCTTGAGCGAAAGCACAGTTTACCCTTACCTTATGAAAAACGCTGTGACAAGGCTTGATGAAGCGAGGCACATTGCTATTAATTCTAACATGACGGAGGATCCCCTCATATGCCTTGGGGGTGATATGTGGTGTCTGTTTCCATGGCTCGGAACATACGCATTTTTGGCCTTGGAGAGATTTATCAAGCTCAAATGCGCACCACATTTGGGATTAACTGCACTCGATTCCTCTAGGCCATATTTCATACAATTCAAGATGAAGGCAACGCGAGAAGAGTTTTTTGACCTTCTGAGCAATATGGAAAAGCAGCCCCTCGACCCCATGGAACTGATATATAAAGGCGAGGTTCCCTTATTTGATAAGTATGACGAATTTCTTCCGGAGGATTTGGTTAAAAAAGGCTTTGCATTTGGCATTCTTGGCATAGATGAGATGAAAATGCGCATTCGTAGCTGGGAAAAGCAGGAACCTCCGAAAACCCCATTTACCCGTCTTTCCGGGCAAAGTAGATTTTCGGAGGTTCCCTAAAATGATATAATTAATGCTCCACTGTAACAGCGGCTTCTTCCACTGCCTGATTCAAAACAACACTATCACCCGAACGGGCTGCTCTCTGCTGGCCTGATGGCTTTCTGATAAGCGCATATTTGACCACTTCGTCCATATGGGCTACAGGGATGAGACGAACCACTTTCCTGACGTTCTCAGGAATATCCTCAATATCTTTCTTGTTCTCCATAGGTATCAATACTGTATCAATACCGGCACGATGAGCTGCAAGCACCTTTTCCTTAAGCCCTCCGATAGGCAGAACCTTGCCGCGAAGCGTAATTTCGCCTGTCATGGCTATGTTCTTCCTCACAGGGATGTGGGAAATAGCTGAAATCATTGCCGTTGCAAGCGTAATACCGGCAGAAGGGCCATCCTTGGGTATAGCGCCTTCGGGCACATGGATATGCATGTCAAATTTCTTGTGAAAATCCGCATCTATACCATAATCAGCAGCAACTGACCGGATAAAGCTTCTGGCGATACGCGCAGACTCCTTCATGACATCACCCAATTGACCTGTAAGCTCCAGATGTCCGTCACCAGGCATGAGGTTCACTTCGATGGGCATAGTGTCGCCTCCAACAGGCGTCCATGCCAGACCTCTGACAATACCAACCTCGTCGACCTCATTGGCTTTGTCATAGAGGAATTTTCTTGCGCCTAAATAGCCTTTGATGGTGTTTCCGGTTACGCGCACCTTCTTCTTCTCACCTGCAACAATCTGCTTGGCTGCCTTACGGATAACAGTGGCGATTTCGCGTTCCAGAGTACGTACACCGGCTTCACGGGTATAATGCACAATAATCTCCCGAACTGCAGTTTCCTCGATGCGTATCAGCGAGGGAGCAGCACCATGAAGCGCTAATTGCTTAGGCACCAGATAGCGGGTAGCAATATTGGACTTCTCATCCTCTGTATAGCCTGAGATATCGATTATCTCCATACGATCAAGGAGCGGTCTGGGTATATTCCCTTTATAATTAGCTGTGGTAAGGAACAAGACATCGGACAAATCAACGGGCAGCTCCAGGTAATGATCCCTGAAGTCCTTGTTTTGCTCGCCATCCAAAACCTCCAGCATGGCAGAAGCAGGGTCTCCCTTGTAATCAGCAGACATCTTGTCAATCTCGTCAAGCAGAATCAAAGGATTAGACGAACCCGCCTGCTTAAGAGCGTTGATAATACGTCCAGGCATAGCGCCTATATAGGTTTTTCTATGACCTCTTATTTCAGCCTCGTCCCTAACTCCGCCCAAAGACATTCTCACATAGTTCCGGTTAAGAGCTTCGGCTATGGACTTGGCAATGGAGGTCTTACCAACGCCGGGAGGTCCCACCAAGCATATAATGGGGCCATGAAGACCGTTTTTCATCTTTCTTACAGCCAAGTATTCCAAAATTCTTTCCTTTACCTTTTCGAGACCATAGTGATCCCGATCCAGAATCTCAGCAGCATGACAAATATCCAGCCTCTCCCCTGTCTTCTTGTTCCAGGGAAGCTCCAGGACTATATCCAAATAGGTACGAATAACACCGCTTTCAGCATTAGAGGAGTGCATACGGGATAATCTGTCTAGTTCTTTTAATACTTTTTTATGGGCTTCTTCCGGAAGACCTGCTTCATTGATCTTTTCACGGTATTCCTCGACCTCTGAAGCCATATCGGCAGAATCGCCCAGTTCTTTCTGTATAGCTTTCATCTGCTCACGCAGATAGTACTCTTTCTGATTCTTATCGATTTGCTGACGTACCTTTGTTGTGATGTTCTTCTCAATTTCAAGAATCTCATTTTCATTGGCCAAGATATCAAGAAGCTTTTCCAAGCGCTTTTTAGGGGAAAGCTCTTCTAAAATAGCCTGCTTAAGCTCAATGGAGATTCCAAGGTTTGAGGCAATGACATCAGGCAAACGGGACAAGTCATCAATATTGGTAATGGAAAGCGTCGCATCGGGTGAAATTTTACCCGAAAGCTTGGCATATTTTTCAAAATGTTCAATGACCTGTCGTGCAAGGGCCTGAATATCCGTCTTTCCGCTATGGAGAGAAGTATTCTTAAGTCTCATCACATCTGCCACATGGAACGGGTCTTCCTGAGTAAAGCTCATGACTTTTGCTCTTTCAATACCCTCTACCAGTACGCGAATAGTATCTCCGGGAAGCCTTAGAAGCTGTTTAATCCTGGCAATGGTTCCAAAAGTATTAATCTCATCAATAGCAGGATCTTCAATATTCGGATCCTTCTGCGCAGCCAGGAAGATGGTTTGTTCTTTAAGCATGGCCTCTTCTATGGCTTTAATCGATTTTATACGCCCCACATCAAAATGGAGGATCATATGGGGATAAACTACAATACCCCTGAGCGGAAGCATTGGCATATTACAAACTGCACCCTTTATGGTCTTTGGCATGTTTTATCATCCTTTCATACCCGTAAGGCCTCTAGTGTTAACGGCAAGTATTATTATACGGGCGTAAATAAACCTTTTCAAATGTTTCTTTTACCAATTATCATTGTCAGTAAATTATTCTATAATATAACACTTATGGGACAAGCAAGAGAATTGGGCGTTTTATTGGGATACGATACTCTCAAAGCCTTCTATTAAGGGCTTTTTAGAAAGACGGCAATAAAAGGACAAATTCATCCAAAACTATTTTACTCCATAAATTGGTGAGGGTCTAGAAGATAAAAAAAGGATTTCCTCATAGCGAGAAAATCCTTTTTAAAGCTTGTTAGCCTTGATTATTTAAGAACATCGACAACAGCACCTGAACCAACGGTTCTGCCGCCTTCACGGATAGCAAGTCTCAGACCCTTTTCCATAGCGATAGGAGTAATAAGCTCGATCTCCATGGTAACGTGGTCACCAGGCATACACATTTCTACGCCTTCAGGAAGCTTAATGTTGCCGGTAACGTCTGTGGTTCTGAAATAGAACTGAGGTCTGTAACCGGAGAAGAAGGGCTTTGAACGGCCACCTTCTGAGGCTGTCAAAACGTAAACCTGAGCGGTGAATTTGGTGTGAGGAGTAATGGATCCGGGCTTAGCAAGAACCTGTCCTCTTTCGATATCTGCTCTTTGAACACCACGAAGAAGAGCACCGATGTTGTCACCTGCAACTGCCTGATCAAGGAGCTTACGGAACATTTCAACGCCGGTAACGGTTGTCTTCTTGGGAGCATCCATCAAACCAACGATTTCAACTTCTTCGCCAACCTTAATGGTTCCTCTCTCAACTCTACCTGTAGCAACAGTACCACGACCGGTAATGGTGAAGACGTCCTCAACAGGCATCAAGAAAGGCAGATCGGTAGGACGAGCAGGAGTAGGAATGTACTCGTCAACAGCCTTCATAAGCTCAAGAATGCAAGCATACTTAGGATGGTTTTGATCCTTGGAATCGCATTCAAGAACATCCAGTGCAGAACCTCTAATGAAAGGAGTATCATCACCAGGGAATTCGTACTGATTGAGAAGCTCTCTGAGTTCCATTTCAACGAGCTCGATGAGTTCTTCATCGTCAACCATGTCGCACTTATTCAGGAATACAACGATACTCGGAACACCAACCTGACGGGAAAGAAGGATGTGTTCACGTGTCTGAGGCATGGGGCCGTCAGCTGCTGAAACAACAAGAATAGCGCCGTCCATCTGAGCCGCACCAGTGATCATGTTCTTAACATAGTCAGCGTGGCCAGGGCAGTCAACGTGAGCATAGTGGCGATTTTTTGTCTCATACTCAACGTGAGCGGTATTAATGGTAATACCTCTTGCTTTTTCTTCGGGAGCAGAGTCAATTTGATCGTATGCTTTTACTACGATGCTGGTATCAGCCAAAGCAAGAACCTTTGTGATCGAAGCGGTAAGAGAAGTCTTACCATGGTCTACGTGACCAATTGTACCAATGTTTACGTGGGGCTTGTTACGTTCAAATTTAGCTTTTGCCATTTCGAATAAACCTCCTTCATTTGAATCACTGATGATTCAAAATTATACAATTATTAATAAATTAAAGCAATAGAGATGCGTTTTTATGCCTTTGGCTTTCTGCCCTCAGCAATTTGTTCCTGAACACTTTTCGGAACTGCTTCATAATGTGATGGGGACATCGCATAAACCGCACGTCCTTGTGTACTGGAACGGAGGTCTGTAGCGTATCCAAACATTTCCGAAAGCGGAACATGTGCATGAATGTTCTGCGCACCTGCAATGGCATCCATACCTTCGATTCGTCCACGGCGGGAGTTAAGGTCACCCATAACATCTCCCATGTAATCGTCCGGGGTGGTAACGTCAACTTTCATGATTGGCTCAAGAAGCACAGGATCAGCCTTTCTCATAGCTTCCTTGAAGGCCATGGAGCCTGCAACCTTAAAGGCCATTTCAGAAGAGTCGACTTCATGGTAGGAACCATCAACCAAGGTTACCTTGACATCAAGCACCTGATAGCCTGCAACTACGCCGCTGTTCATTGCATCACGAATACCGTTGTCAATAGCAGGCACGTATTCCTTGGGAACCACGCCGCCCACAATTTTGTTAACGAATTCATAGCCCTTTCCGGCTTCAAGAGGCTCAAGCTCAATCACGCAGTGGCCATACTGACCTTTACCACCGGATTGACGCACGAATTTACCCTCAGCCTTAACAGCTTTGCGTATTGTTTCTTTATAGGTTACCTGAGGCTTACCTACATTGGCTTCAACCTTAAACTCTCTTAACATACGATCAACGATGATTTCAAGGTGAAGCTCTCCCATACCGGCAATAATGGTCTGGCCTGTTTCCTGATCAGTCCGTACGCGGAAGGTAGGATCTTCCTCTGCAAGCTTCTGGAGCGCAACACCCATTTTTTCCTGACCTGCCTTTGTCTTTGGCTCGATGGCTACGTCGATAACAGGCTCGGGGAATTCCATGGACTCTAAAATAATGGGATGCTCCTCATCACAGAGGGTATCACCGGTCGTGGTGTTCTTAAGACCCACAGCAGCGGCTATATCTCCTGCGTAAACCTTTTCGATATCCTTACGATCGTTGGCATGCATCTGAAGAATACGGCCGATTCTCTCGCGCTTATTCTTTGTAGAATTAAGAACATAGGAACCGGAATCCAGTGTTCCCGAGTACACGCGGAAAAATGAGAGACGACCAACAAAAGGATCGGTCATAATCTTGAAGGCCAACGCTGCGAATGGTGCATTGTCAGAAGTTGGTCTTGAATCCTCTTCATCTGAGTCTATCAAAATTCCCTTTATATCAGGAATATCAAGGGGTGATGGCATGTAGTCCACTACACAATCCAAAAGCATCTGAACGCCTTTGTTTCTGTAGGATGAGCCACATGTCACAGGAACGATCTTGTTTGCTATCGTGGCATTTCTAATACCAGTTTTAAGCTCGTCAACAGAAAGCTCCTCACCACCAAGGTACTTGTCTAATAGCTCTTCATCCAGCTCGGCAACAGCTTCAACCATCTTAAAGCGATACTCTTCCGATAGATCTTTCAGATCCTCAGGAATATCAACTTCTTCAATGATCTTTCCAAGATCATCCTTGTACATCTCAGCCTTCATTTTTACAAGGTCGATAATACCTTTAAAATGATCTTCCTTACCAATGGGTAGCTGAATGGGAACTGCATTTGCATGCAGTCTGTCTTTCATCATTTGGACACAGCGGAAAAAGTCTGCTCCCATAATGTCCATTTTATTGACATAGGCAATACGCGGAACTCCATATTTATCAGCTTGTCTCCAAACGGTTTCTGACTGGGGCTCAACCCCGCCCTTCGCACAGAAGAGTGTGACTGAACCATCAAGTACACGCAGGGAACGTTCTACTTCAACAGTGAAGTCAACATGTCCAGGCGTGTCAATTATATTGACTCGGCAATGCTTCCACTGAGCGGTTGTTGCTGCAGAAGTAATGGTAATGCCTCTCTCCTGCTCTTGCTCCATCCAGTCCATGGTAGCTGAACCTTCATGGGTTTCGCCGATTTTGTGTGTACGACCAGTATAGAACAAAATTCTCTCAGTGGTGGTTGTTTTACCTGCGTCGATGTGTGCCATAATACCGATGTTTCTTGTATTCTCCAGGGTGAATTCTCTGGGCATCGATACCCTCCTTTCGATGTAATGCTGCAATGTTTGCTGCGATTAATATTACCACCTGTAGTGTGAAAATGCCTTGTTAGCTTCTGCCATCTTGTGCGTATCTTCCTTCTTCTTGACAGCACTACCAAGGTTGTTGGTTGCATCCATAATTTCACCGGCAAGTCTTTCCTTCATGGTGCGCTCGCTTCTCTTCTTCGCATAGCCTGTCAGCCAGCGAAGACCCAAAGCTTGCCTTCTTTCGGGTCTGACTTCCATTGGAACCTGATAGGTTGCACCGCCCACTCTTCTAGCTTTAACTTCGAGTACGGGCATAATATTGTTCATGGCCAGCTCAAAAACCTCAAGGGGATTCTTTCCAGTCTTCTCCTTGATGATATCGAAAGCGTCATAAACAATTCTTTGTGAAACACCCTTCTTACCGTCTAACATAACACTGTTGATAAGCCTTGAAACAGTCTTATCATTATATATTGGATCGGCAAGTACGTCTCTCTTAGGTACATGTCCTCTTCTTGGCACTATTCTTCCCTCCTTTGCATGATAACTACGGGTATTTTACCCGGTATCACAGGTACTCGGCCCAATTTTTTCGGGCTCGTCAGCGCAAAACGTTAAAATCTCTATGATAACAACGTCTGGCACGTCGATTCGTCCTGTTAAGCTTTTGGTCAATGAAACAGTAGATTCTCTAAAGTGAAAACCTTACTTTTTCTTAGCGCGTTTGGCGCCATACTTGGAACGGCCCTGCTTACGGTTGGCAACACCTGCTGTGTCCAATGTACCACGGATAATGTGGTATCTTACACCAGGAAGATCCTTGACACGACCGCCTCTGATTAGAACAACACTGTGTTCCTGCAGATTATGGCCGATACCGGGAATGTAAGCGGTAACTTCAACACCGTTAGACAAGCGGACTCTCGCTACTTTACGGAGAGCGGAATTTGGCTTCTTAGGTGTGGTTGTCTTAACCACTGTACAAGTTCCTCTCTTCTGGGGGGAGCTTAAGTCGATGGGCTTCTTCTTCAGGGAGTTCATACCTGTTTGAAGGGCAGGAGAAGTAGATTTGTATAAAACTTTTTCTCTGCTCTTTCTGACCAACTGGTTAAAGGTTGGCATCCTTTGATTCACCTCCTCATTGTTAATTTTATAAATTAACGTTTACACGCTAATTGCTTAAGTTTTTGTAATACCTATAATAGAGGCACCCACATCAATTCCTGCCGCCTTGCCAAGCTGTTTCATTGACTCGGTCGTACAGATACTGATCTTCTTTTCTTCACATAGCTGCTTAAGCTGCCCTACTACTCTCTGATCAGCATCATAGGCGATGAACACTGCTTCCAGCTTGTCTTGCTCGGCAGCTTTTTTGGTCTGCTTAATCCCTACAACCTTCTCTTTTCTTTTCAGCAACTCTAACACTACTAATCCTCCAAAGCTTGTGTTATGCTTATTAGACAACACAAAAACATGCAAACTGATACGTTCGCACGCTCAATTATTTTATCACCGGAACTTTTATATTGTCAAGCAGGCTATGATTTTAATTTTATAATTACGGCAAACCTTTTTATGGTAATAGATAGACATATCTTTTATTAAATAAATATGATGTCGTTTTTAGTTATTGTATTAGTAGGGGGATTTTTTTGACAGGACTTTGCATGAAAATCGATAAAACCAAGAAAACACGAATATTTCCCGCTTTCCTTGAGCGGCTGGTTAGAATCATTGGATTCTTTTTTGCCATAATCCTTTCTGAAAAACTCCTTGCTAATCCTTTTTTTGGCGGCTCCCTTTTCATATGCGGACAGCTTGTGCTGTTATATCTCGATATCTTAGGCAAACAAAGTGAATCCATACTTCCCGGACACGAAAGAAAAAAATATATTCGCTGTATACCCTTTATATTAGTGATTATGCTGTGTCTGCTCATTCTTTATCCTTTTTTGGTCAAGGACAAGGGCGCACTGTTGGTGATACTGTTTGTAGCCTTACAATTTGTCGGCTTTTATTTTTTACGAGGGAACGGCTTATTGCGAGTGCAGGATAAATATGTTGAATCTTTCGAAGATGAACCAGATTGTACACCCGAGGAAATCAGCCATATGATGAATGTCCACTCATATAAATTTTATTGGCTCATGACCGCCAATACAAAGGTAGCATTCGAAACATCCATCCTTTTTACGATTTGCTATATTCCATACCTGCCCTTTGAGGGCTTTTGGCCGCTTATGGCCGATATAGCCGTATTAACCACTCTATATTCATTGGCGGCCGGCATCTCAAAGCTGCTTCTTCGGAAGAAACGCCTTCTTGAGCTTGGAAAAAATACTGTCTTTATTATCTTTGCAACTAGTTGGATTTTGGTTAATTATAAATTACATGAAAATTATGACAAGCTGAACGGCTTCTATTTTTATCTGGCATATTTGATACTTTGCATCAGCATCACCGCTCTTGCTTCCATTGCCATCTCAATGGAAAGTGATATGCAAATTATCGGTACATTAGGTATCAAGGGATTTACCCCTCGCAAATTCCAAATCCTAAAGGCTCTCATAGATCACTTAAGTACCTTTTACTCACGATTTACCATATTGGTCATTATTGGATTTTTGACTTTCTTTACTGAGCTAAACCCTTACAAAAGCAAAGGAACCCTTTTTGTCCTGGGTAAATACGGCCTCACTCTGCTGCCTGCGGCATTTCTAGTCTTTGGTGTTTTAGCTGCTGTGAAACAACCCCTTACAGGGCTTTATGAGCAGAAGCTCAAAAAGTATATTTCGCTTAAAAAAGAAGGTAAAACCAACAAATCTCTTGAAGAAAGACTGCGTGCTGTTCTTATTGCTAAATACAGAAAAAGGCTGGGAATCAGATTTCTGATGATACTGCTTAAACCCCTTTTCTACCATAGAGTTGTCGGTAAAAAAAATGTTGATACAAAAGCCTTTCCCTCAATATTTGTCTGCAACCATTCCCAAATATACGGTCCCATCGCAGCCATATTGAATTTTCCGTTTTATATCAAGCCGTGGATACTTAACGAAATGATTGATAACGACAAAATTGCCGGCCATATCCAGAAGGGTACCTTCGACAGAATGAAGTGGCTTCCAAAGCCCATAAGAGACCGGGCCGGCAAGCTGTTCGGTCCTATTATTGCGTGGGCCATGCAATCAACGGAACCCATTCCGGTTTACCGAAATGACGGCAGGGATGTTCTCAAAGGCATCACAATGAGTATAGAAGCCCTGGAGGCCGATGACAACATTCTCCTTTTCCCGGAAAACCCCTTCAGGACCGAGGGCTATGTCCATGAAGGCGTAGGCGAATTTTTTAGCGGCTTTGTCAATATCGCCAGAGATTATTACAAGAAAACCGGCAGAGCCATTACATTCTATAGCGTTTATGCAAATAAGCGGAAGCGTACCCTCACATTCTCTAAGGGCATTACCTTCAACCCTGCCATTCCCTACCGGGAAGAAAAAGAGCATATCACGCAATACCTCCATGAAGCAATGGTTAATCTGGCCGGTAAGCCTTCACAGGACGAGATGGAATAGTGAGAAGCGGAGTATATGTCCAGTACATACATGAAAGGGACCGATAAGCTATTGGCTCATCAGTCCCTTTTTCATGATTGTTAGGTTAATTATTTATTTTCTTGTTTTCTTCTTAAGAATAACCCACCCGATGTGAGAGCAAAGCCCGCACCAAGCATAAGCTCAAGGGGAAGCCCGCCAGTCTTTGGAAGCTCAGCATCACCCTTGGGTACAGCTTCATCTAGTAAAACTTCTTCGTCCGCCTCATCGCCTTGTGGGGTTGTTGTATCGCCACCTTGCGGGATTGTTGTATCGCTGCCCAGCGGAACCTCTTCATCTTCCACAACCACTTCAGGGGAGATTGCTTCGAAGCGTGCAATAACGGATTTGTTACCGGTCATGAGAATACCATTGCTGCTATTCACATCTGCTCCATTAGCACCGAACCATCCTACAAACTGCGCTCCGTCACCAGCTTTGGGGGTCATCACAACCAAATTGCCACTCATAAAGCTGCCTGAGAGGGGCAGTACGCTGCCGGGACCCTCAACCGTAATGTTAAGTGAATAGTAGGTGTTGCTTGGTGTAGAAGGGGGATCTGTAGGTGTAACCGGGATTAATTCAAAGCCTGCCTTGACATGGATGCCATTGATCCAAGCTGGTTGTCCTTCCTCGGGGCTTAAAATAGCCGAAGCGGCTGCCCTTGCAAGAGTGGGCCTTACCGAGTCCTCAATATAGATTGTTGCAATTGCACCCGAGGTCGTGACTCGAATATCTTCTTTCGGGTTAATATCCCAGCTTCCATTAACAAACCGATATCCTGAATTGGCAATCGGTGTCAAGGTAACCGTTGTTCCTTCGAAATAGTAAGTCCTGACAGGCGAACCAGAGACTATTTCGTTAAGGGTTCTTCCTTTATCATCCTTAACATTTCCGTTTTTAGCGTCTGCTTCAATGTAAGTGAACATCTTGGCAGTGGCATAGCTTGCAGTTATATCGTTGTAGGAATTTTTCCACTGAATTTTTAATATATCGGGATTCTGGTCGACTGCTGTTTTCAAGGTTATGCTCTGACCCGATGGAACTGTAACCGTTCCACCCTTTATATCATTGAGGAACCACTCATATTCGATATCCATAGCGCTAGGATTGGTTATGGTCCATGCATTTTCAACCCCGGGGGCTGAGGCATCTTTATTAAAGGCTGCCTCCAAAAAGCGAGCAGGATTCAGGTCAAATTGAGCGGTTAAAGTTATATTTTCATTGAGATTGTTTACGATATAGGGGTTAAGTGCTTCAGGCTGCTCAATCCATTTGACAAAATGGCTTCCAGGATAAGCTGAAGCAGTAATCGTTGCATTGGTTCCTTGATAATAGGGACCTTCAGGTGATACAGATACTGTCCCCACACCGGAACCGGTTGTGTTGGTGGTGATGGTAAATTGGGGTATGGCTTCAAATATTGCTGTACGATTAATATTCGATTGAATGTTTGTAAAGGTCCGGGGATTACTTGTGTTTCCATCGTCCCATCGTACAAACCGGAAACCTGTGTTGGGTACTGCCGTTAGAGTAGTCTCTGTACCATAATCTACAGTTGCACTTCCAGTGACACTACCCATACTGCTATCAGCAGGTGTCCCATTCACATTGTACTGTAATTTAGTAAATACAGCGGTTAAGGTTAAATCTGCTTTGAGATCGTCTACGATATAGGGATTAAGTGCCTCTGGCTGTTCTTGCCATCCATCAAAGCGGCTTCCTGTTTCAGCAGAGGCCGTGATCGTCACATCAGCTCCTTGGTAATAGGGACCTTTAGGAGATACAGATACTGTTCCCACGCCGGACCCAGTTGTGTTGGTAATGATGGCGTATTGAGAGAGAGCTACAAATGTTGCTGTATGATTAATATCCGATTGGATATTGGTAAAGGTTCGGGGATTGCTTGTGTTTCCATCGTTCCATTGAACAAACCTGAATCCTACCTTTGGCACTGCCGTTAGAGTAGCGTCTGAGCCATAATCTACGGTTGCGCTTCCAGTGACACAACCCATACTGCTATCAAAAGGCGCACCATTCACATTATACTGTAGTTTAGCGAATATAGCGGTTAAGGTGATGTCTGCATTGAGATTGGACACGATATAAGGGTTAGATTTATCAGTCAGCCCATCCCATCCATCAAAGGTGCTTCCTGTATCAGGCGTGGCTGTAATGGTCACACCGTCTCCTTCATAATAGGGACCTGAAGGTGATACCGATACTTCTCCTGTACCTGTTCCCATTTTCCCGGTGGTGACGGCGTGTTGATTCAGGGCTACAAAGGCTGCTATGTGACTAATATCAGATGTAATATTTGTAAAGGTCCGGGGATTGCTTGTGTCTCCATCGTTCCATTGAACAAACCTGAAGCCTGTTTTTGGCACTGCCGTTAAAGTAGCGTCTGAACCATAATCTACGGTTTTACTTCCCGTAACACTACCCATACTGCCATCAACGGATGTGCCAGTCACATTGTACTGGAGCTTCGCAAATACAACAGATACAGTCCGATCAGTATTCATTTTAAAGGATGACGTCGTATAAGAAGTTGCTTTATCTGGGAAAGCTTCGGTATTACCGGTGCCTGATAGGCTTTGGATGTAGTAGCCGGTATTTGCTGATGCTGTGACAGTCGTGGAAGGCCAGTCATAGCAAGAATCGCCGTGGGTATGCGTGATCTTGCTGCAGGTATAGCATCCCTCTGCTGTTGTATGTTCAAGATGCTCAGGTATTTCGCACACCGGGCCTTCCCTTTTGCAGCCACCTTCACCAACAACATGGGTATGTTCTTCAATTCCACAGACTGGATTTCTATTGTAGCAAGTCTCTATATGTGTGTGAGCCGCTATAGTACATGGTGTATAACATGTATCATCATCATGAGTGTGTTCCCATTTACCGCATAACCAGCCTATAAACGGCAGCCACCCGCAACAAAATAAATCATGTTCATGTTCTTCCTTTTTGCACCTTAACTCTTTATGACAGACATCTGTCCCATGTGAATGTGCATTGATGCCACAAATCGGGCTCTCATTATAGCACCCGCCCGAACCAGAAGTATGGCTATGTTCGGTAATATCACAAGTATCATAGCAACCACCGACACTCGTGTCTCCAGGGGTATGAGCATGATATCTATCACAAGCGAGTACTGACAGATCACAACTTGTTCCATCACCATGTTCATGCTCATCAACAGGACATGTCGGCACATCCTTGTTAAAAGTTAAACCGTCTGATGAGGCAGTGACTGACCCACCCTCACTGTTGTAATCTAGGGTTAATATTGTCGAAGATGAGCCCGGTGTTGCAAATATCGCCGCGCTGCTAGATGAGAATAGCAACGTAAGCATAAGAATAAATGAGATAGTTTTTCCTGATTTCATAGTTGACACCTCTCCCTTTTCTACTTGTTCGTAAACATTTTATGGTTTATTGGTCACAGCTTTGTCACAAGACGGTAATTTCCTCGAAATAATTCAGCAATATCTAACTAAAATTTTCTTTATTCGGGTAGTAATGTTACAAACACATTTCATATCCTGTCCTGAGTAAAGAAATACTGCATCAAACCGATAACAAAAAAAGCAATCCCTAAGACTGCTTGTTTGCTTTGTTGTTAACTTGTTTAACTTTAGAAGGATATCGTCTGCCTCATATCTAATGAATTGCACTATTCCCACTTGGCCGTGTCGTCTTCACTCTCATCGGACATTCTCACTGCATCATCCATGAGCTTAAGCATTTCAAGGTCACTCCTGAAATTTCTTGTTTTGTTTCCCTCCACCCACTGAATATTTCCCTGCCAGGTAGCATTCTGCCTATAAAGGACTTTTAGGATGAAGGTTGCTTTCCCATTTTGTTTCAAGTTCTGTGCCTTGTCTTCCATTCTCCCTGAAACCTCCGCATCATATGATTTCTCTCTTGTGATATCAAAAGCCCGATTCTGTTTTACTTTGACGGGGTGGAATGATCTCAAGGTATGAGTATGTTGGGGGAAATCCCAGCGATTATAGATTCCCTCAAGCTTGTATAGAAGGTCCACTGCACAAGAAAATGCTGAATATTCACCGGTAGACGGATGATAGATTCGTCCCTTAAATAACGATTTGTGAAATTCATCTACAACAACAAATGCAGTTGCCAAGCGACTGGGTTTTAATGTACTTCCCCGAAGGTACATGATTGTCACCTCGTCCTTCTTTCAATCCATTATAATTGTAAGTTGGTCACAAGTTTGTCACACATTTGGGAAACCACTTTAAAGGATGTTCTCTCTCCAGATTTAATCATAGCGAAGACATATTTACCGATATGTTTGGATTAAAAAAAACAGCCTATTCAGCCTGCCTGTTCTAAAATTTTATGATAGTACGCCTTACATAATGGAAACAATGGGCTCCAATGTAGCGCTGACCCTTACAGAAGAAGTCCTGTATTCCTTTTTAAATCGAGATAGAATACGCTCTACCACCATCTCACCGTTTTCATAGGTTGCCGTTGGGAGCATAAGAATATATTGGGATGAACAAAAACGAGAAGCCACGTCTCCTCTACGCAGGCTTGATATAATAACATCCTTAAGCTTGTCCATAGCGCTGATGAGAACATTCTTCTGTTGAACAACGCCAGGCACGCTGCTAAGGGTTATAAGGCAGATAAAAACCGATTGTCCGGCTCTTTCCGCCGATCTGGATTCTAACCGATAGAAATGCTTGAAAATCTCATATTCACAGAAAAATGCGCCACCAGCCTGTTGAGAATCCAACATGTCACCCTTAATGGTTGAGATATCCGCTTCGTTCTTGTTTAAATCACTTATTAATTCTTTATAAAGACCTCTGATAGGTGCACACAGCTTTACACCCAGATCCTTATAGAACTTATTTGAGATTGCATGATAGTGCTCTAAGGCTTTACTTTTTTTGTCCAGATTTATCAAAGCCTTTAGCAAACACTCATGGAGGACTTCTTCATATGGTTCCAGGGCAATCGCCGATTCACAAATGGACGAAACCTCATCATAACGGTGTTGAAGGGTTAAAAGCGCGACAGCTTCACGCACACAATTCATATAAAGCGTCTGATAATAAGAGGATAAGGGAATTACCCACAGTTCACTGCTCGAATCGGGGAGAAATCGGCCTTTATACAGAGAAAGAGCCTCTTTATACAGATTAATTCTCTGATCGATGGACAGGTTGGTATCACTTACCCTCTTACAGAGATTTTCCATCTCTTCGCAATCAATAGAACAAGAGACCTGAGTGTTCCAGGCATAGGTTCCGTTCTTCATCATAATACACTCACTTTTACTTAAGGTATCATGACTGGAAAGAATTTTCCTTAGTCGGTAGGCGAGGTTTTTTAAAGCATTGACAGGATCGTCACTATTTTCATCTGCCCATAAAACCTCTATCAGCCGTTCTTGAGAAATAACATCAAAGCGGGCGATTAAAAGATAGGCCAACAAATTAAGGACCTGTCTAGAGCGCTCCAGCCGTTTTAAAACAGGAGCCCCCTCTACCAAGACCTGAAATCCCCCAAGCGTCTGGACTTTAATTAGGACTTGTTTCTCTCTTAATACGACACTCATAGTCTTTCCCATACCAGATAACGCACACATCATGTTATTGTAATTGGTTTATTTACTAATATTATCTAATTTGATTTTCAAAATCAAGGCTATTTTCTATTTTTTATCAATCCCATACTCCATGATCTCCACTGTTCTTTCCAGTATCCCGTTAAGCTTGGCTAATAGAATGCCATAATTGGTTACGGGTATGCCGGCCTTACGGCATTCATAAAGGCGTGACGACAAAGCTTTCCTGTTGATCATGCAGGCCCCGCAATGAACCACCAGACTGTAGTCTTTTAGGTTCTCAGGAAAATCATGACCGGCACAAAAATCATAATGAAGTGTGTGTCCTGTGTATTGGTTCAAAAGTCTGGGTATTTTAATACGGCCTATATCCTCATGGGTGTGATTATGGGTGCAGGCCTCTGATACGAGAATATGCGCATCGGGTGCCAGTTTATCGATACTCTCTGCACCTTTTAGAAATACATCAAAATTACCTTTCTGACGTGCCAATATCATGGAAAAGCTCGTAAGCTTTATATGGTCAGGAACTATACTGCTTACCTTAGCAAAGGCCTGGGAATCGGTGATAACCAGATCGGCATCGGGAATGTCACGAAGTGCTGACTCCAGCTCGGTATCACGTACTACATAGCTTTTAATACCATGATCCAGACAATCCCTTATGACCTGTACCTGGGGAAGGATCAGACGCCCTTTGGGCGCCTCCGAGTCAACAGGCACCACGAGAATAACCTTTGCTCCATAAGGCAGGAGATCACCCACCAGCGGGGCATCTTCTGCTTCCTTTTGAAGCCTTTCTGCCAGCTTTTGTCTCAGTTCGTCAATACCTGTACCCGCTGCAGCCGATACCATCAGTGCTTCCGGAAATTGTCTTTTCAGATTTTCCAGGCCTTCTTCTCCAACTTTATCCTCCTTGTTGATAACAACAAAAAAGGGGGTTGAATAATCTTTAAAAAGCACAGTCATCTCTTTAAGGGCTAAGGTGTCAGGATCTTCCGCATCAAGGATATAAAGGGCAAAATCAGTCTCTCGAAGAACTGCCTTGCTTTTCTCAGCTCTTGCTCTGCCCAGCTCTCCTACATCATTCAGTCCTGCGGTATCAATGAACACCACAGGCCCGAAAGGGATGAGCTCCATGGTCTTCTTGACGGGATCTGTGGTTGTACCTCTGACAGGTGAAACAATGGAAATCTCTTGACCGGTTAAAGCATTAACCAGTGATGACTTCCCGGAGTTCATATTGCCAAAAACGGCAATATGCTTTCGATTAGCAAGCGGTGTTGAATTCATAAAACCCTCCTAACAAAAAATCGGCTCCTCAAAAGAAAAGCCGAATAAACCTACTGGTCTTTATATAGCCTTTCCTTGCAGATCAGATTACCTTTTCCGAGAGGAACGAACATCCTATTTATTTCATATCCACGCTGCCAATCTTTACAGGGTACCCCCACATAGGCTGAACAGCTTTGTTAATAGTTTATCAAAGGCGTCGCGTAAATGCAAGACGTTTCGCAGTAACATACTTAGGAACAGCTAAATAATAAAACCCGATTTTCAGGGGAGATATTTTTCGAAAAGACAAGGCGGAGGAGGGAGGAATAATTGATTTATTCCGACTGACGACAACGCTGGATTTTCGGAAAATAGCCCCCTCAAAATTGGGAATTTATTATTTGGCTGTTCCTTACATAACACCCAGGAAGGCTTTCATGGTGTCGACCACGGCATTAGCCTCTGCTTGGGTGGACATCTCTGAAAAAATACGCAATAGCGGCTCTGTACCGGAGAAGCGGGCAATGATCCAGCCCCCGTTCTTAAAGTAGATTTTCAGCCCATCACGGTAGCTGACCTTCTCAATCTCATATTGATAATCAGGAATTTCTTTATCATCAAATAGTTTTTTTATGAGCTTCGGCTTGTCTTCCCGGCTGAATTTATAATCCGATTCATTCATACAGAAATAGCCGTACTGCTGATTAATTTCATCCAACAGCCCGGACAGGCTCTTGCCCGTGACACTTAATAGCTCGATCAAAAGACTGGCTGCAAAAATGCCGTCCTTACCTTTGATATGCCCGCGTATAGTGAGACCGCCGCTGCTTTCACCGCCAATCAAGGCATCCTTCTCTTCCATTTTGGAGCTGATATGCTTAAAGCCTACGGGAACCTCGTAGCATTCTTCTCCAAAGCCCTCAGCGATCTTATCCAGCAGGTGGGTTGTGGCTACATTCCTGACAATGCCGCCCGACCAGCCTTTATACTTGTGAAGGTAATAATAGAGCAGGGCAAGAATTTCATTGGGGTGGATAAAGCGCCCGTTATTATCGATTATGCCAAGACGGTCGGCGTCACCATCGGTACCGATACCCAGATCATAATGCTTCTCCAGCACCATGTCCCTTAAACGCTGAAGAGTGTGGGAGCTTGGTGAGGGAAGTCTGCCCCCAAAGAGCGTATCGTGGCGATCATTGATGGTATCTACTTCACATCGCGCCGTAATCAGGATCGTTGACAAAGAAGTCTTGGAAACACCGAACATGGGGTCCAAAAGAATCCTTAAATTTCTCTTCTTAATGGCTTCTACATCAATCATGGCCAAAATGGTGTCTATATAGGTATTAAACGGGTCGATAATTTCAATGAGCCCATCTTTTCTGCCTTGCTCGAAGTCAATGGTTTTGACATCTTCCTGGATAAGCCCGGCTAGCTTTTCTTCAATGAGATGGGTTACATCTTCGGAAGCATCGCGTCCACCGGCGGTAAAGACTTTTATGCCATTGTAATCGGCAGGGTTATGGCTTGCCGTCACAGCCGCTCCATAGCAGGTGTCCATGCGGTTTACCGTAAACATGACCATGGGTGTTGGTGCCACTTTTTCAATGAAATAGACAGGAATGCCGTTACCCGCCAGCACCTCGGAAATCCATCTTGCTGCCTTATCCGACAAGAATCTCCTGTCATAGCCCACCACTAAACCCTTATCTTCACAATGCTGCTCTTTCATAAGCGCAGCCACTGCTTGTGTTAAAATCTGAACATTGGCCTTAGTGAATTCCTCGCCGATTAACGCACGCCAACCTCCAGTACCAAATTTGATCATTTGCTTATTCTCCTTTCGCCTAACCCATTACGACCTCGACAGTATTCATACTTCCGTCTGCTTGTGCCGGGATAGGCCCATATACATTATTACCATTCAGCATCATTGATTTAACACCTTTTGAAACACTGACAGGATTTTTTACAATGATTCTGTATTTGGCACCCCGCCATCTCCGTTCAACCTCAAACCCTTTCCATTCGGTCGGTATGCAGGGATCAATGACCAAGCCTTCCAGGGTAAGCCTTATTCCCAGCATATAGTGGGTTGCGGCAAAATAGGCCCAGCCTGCACTACCGGTGAGCCAGGGATGTCTTGCACGGCCATGGGCCGTATGATCCCGGCCCATAATGAACTGGCAGTAGGTATAGGGCTCGACCTCACGAGTCTCAATCATATTGTTCTGATTATAAGGAAGCAGGGCATCATAGAATTTCATGGCCTTATTCCCACGGCCCAGCTTGCATTCGGCTACCCATGCCCAGGGGTTGGGATGGCTGAAAATAGCGCCATTTTCTTTAATACCACGGTATACACGTGTGATAAAGCCAATATCGTCATTGGGCTTCGAATAAGACGGAGCATTCAGATGAAGGCCATAATCAGAATAAAGGTATTCATCCACCGCATCCATACAGGATTTCCCCCGTTCCTCGGATGCCAAGCCGGACACAACAGCCCAGGTATTGGATTCCAGATGGACCTTTCCCTCCAGATCAGCCTGAGTCCCGATTTTTACACCCTTGGATGTAATTCCCCTTATGTACCAATTCCCATCCCAGAGATTTTCTTCACAGGCCAGCTTGACCTTTTCAGCCATAGCCCTGTAACGTGTGACATCCTCGTCTCTTTTAAGAAACCGGGCAATCTCCAAGAATGCCTCAATGGCCCAATAATGCAGGAAGGAAACCAAGGCGCTTTCACCGCCACCCAGATTCAGGCAGTCATTCCAGTCTGCTCGAAGTCCTTTGCAGATGCCGGTTGCTCCTACCTGCTCGGCAGAAAAATCAAGGATGCGTTTCAAGTGATCATAAACCGATGCCTCTCCTCCGTCGGCAAAGGTCACCTTTTCATCTAGAAGCTCGACTTCACCAGTCTCGGCCACATATTCCAAAATGGATGGAATAAGCCAAAGGGCATCATCCGAACAGGCGTCCTTCAAGCCATGAATCATATCCTTTGCATCGGGCGTGGGTACAACGGTGGGCGACTTGAAAGAAGCAGCTTTTTGCTTATCGGCATTAAACCATTCAGGATCAAAAAGATGAAGGCCATAGCCCATTCCAACCTGACCCCGCAATAGCTCAATGATGCGCTGGCGGCATTTCGTCGCATTGGAATGAGGAACACACATGACATCCTGGGCCGTATCCCGGTAGCCCAGACCGGTACGCCCCCCCACCTCAATGAAGGAAGCAAACCGCGACCATACCACATTGGTTTCGGATTGATAAAGGTTCCATAGGTTGAGCATGGTGTTCATTCCCTCGTGAGGGGTATTGCATTGGAAAGCGGAAAGCTTGTTATCCCAATAGGCAGCAAGCTCCTTAAAGGCCTCATCCACCTTTTCGGGTGCGGCGTATTTTGCACGCATGGCTTTTGCGGCTTGTCTGTTTCCTACACCCATTAAGAAAATAATACGCTCTTCCTGTCCGGGTTCCAAAGAGATCCGCTTATTTAAGGCTCCGCAATGATTATTGCCAAGCTCATGGCTCCCGGTTAAAATTCCCCGTTCAACGCCAATAGGATTGGTTTCAGTGTGATAAGGTCCGATGAATTTGTCTCTTAGGGCCTCAAAGCTATCGGGTTCTACATTGGCTGTCATATAGGTAAAAGAGTCGGGATCGTAGAACTGGTCAAATTCGATAATCCCGTCCTCGTAGCTAGAGCCGCTGCAATAAAGACTCATTTGGAAGTTTTGATTATCTATGTCAACAAGATTAAATGAGAACTCCACATAGGAAAAGACGCTTATATGACGGGTTCTGTCACTATTATTCTTTAGTCGGACATCCCAGAGCTCCACATCGTCATTAAGAGGAATAAAAAGGGTCTGCTCAGCCTCAATGTCGGCGTAATCACAAAGGAACCGGCTGTAGGACAAACCATGGCGGCAACTGTATTTAGCCTTATCCAGAGGCTTTCCTACAGGCTGCCAGGAGATGGACCAATAGTCATCGGTACTGTCATCCCTTAAGTAAACATAATGGCCCGGCCTGTCCAGGGGAACCCCATTGGGTCTGAAACGGGTAAGCCTATGATTTTGAGCAGATTTATAGAAGGAGTACCCTCCGGCGTTATGGGAAATGACTGTACATAAGTCTTTCACACCCAGATAATTGGTCCAGGAAACAGGAACATCGGGTCTCTCAATAACATATTCCCTGTCCGGATTACTAAAATAGCCGTATCTCATTTGCCTCTTCTCCCTTACATGATGGGTTCATAAAAACAAACCTCTCTTCATTATATTTTGAAAGAAGGGTAGGCAAAATCCCATTAGATTGGCATATGTTGTAATATTTTGGTCAGCTGGTTTTTGCTCAGTTTAGAAATTCTATTCTTTTATAGACCGATAAACACGGATTCCTCCGCTTTTTTCCATGTCCTCAACATTTCCGAAGGTTTCTTTCATGATTTTTTTGAGGGTCTCTCCACCTTTGTTGTGAAAGGCCACCAACCAAAGGGCCCCATTTTTAAACAAATGCCCTGGCGCCTCCTGAATCAGGTGCGTATTTAATGCTTTCCCTGCTGCTATGGGAGGATTGGAGACAATATCGCCAAAAACCCTTCCCTCAAGCAGCTCATAAAGATCACTCTTTATGACATCGATATGAAGGTCATTCTTTTCTGCATTTTTTCTTGTGTAGGCAACAGCTCGTTCATTGACATCAATGGCAGTCACCTGGAGATGAGGATAGCGTGATTTGATATAAAGAGATATGGGGCCAAAGCCACAGCCCACATCCAGTAAAAACCCCCCGGCCCCCGACGGTCTGAAAGTTTCGATAAGGAGCTGGGAGGCTCTGTCCACTTTGTCGCCAAATGCAAATACACCGCTGACTGATACAAAATCAAGCTTATTGCCGTTGATTGTATAGCTGAAAAGGTTTTCCTTGATCTCTGATTGCGGATTCTCGGTATAATAGTGTTCCATAAATCTTTCTCCAACCCGTTAAAGATTTAAAATAGACTGCAACGCCTTCGATTATCTCATGAAATCTTTGGTCTCGCAAACAGGTGAGGTTATTATTAAGAAGTAACAAGCTTTGAAGTTTTAATCCTGGGCCCAGTGCCTTAAAAGATTCTGCATCCATTCGGCCACATCAACCTTATAAACCGCCCTAAGATTTTCCCGACTTAAAACCTCCTCTACAGTGCCTTGAACATAAACCCTGCCATCCTCCATTAAAAGTGCCTTTGTTCCATAGGAATAGACAATGTTTAAATCGTGAACGACTGCAATAACGGCACGGCCTTTTTGCTTTACCCAATTTTTGATGATATCAAAAATAGCAATTTGATATTGCAGATCCAAATGGTTTGTAGGCTCATCGAGAATGAGAATCTTCGGATCCTGGGCAAAAATCTGGGCCAGAAATACCCTTTGCAGCTCCCCTCCCGAAAGGGTTAGTACCGATCGGTTTCTGAAATCCTCCATACCCGTAAGGAAGAGAGCCTCTTCTATTTTGTCCTCATCTTCATTGGTTAATCCGCCAAATAGTCCGCTTTGATAGGCATATCGCCCCAGGCTGACCACATCATATACCGTATGAGAAAATTGAGGCTGATGCTTCTGCGTAAGCACTCCAACCCGCTGAGCCAGCTCGCGGGGCGAGAATTTCCCTATCTCCCGGCCTTCCAGAAAGACTTCCCCTTCATGGGTGAGAATTTGCATGATGGCTTTGATAAGAGTCGTCTTACCCGCACCGTTGGGCCCCATGACCATAAAAAGGTCATGCTCCTCCAATGAGAAGGATACCTCTTTCACAATTTTCTTATTAAGTATAGTAACTGACAGCTTCTTGATTTCAAGCATCTCTAAATTCCTTTGTTCTTCTTTGCAGTCTGGGTATAGAAAATATAGATAAACAGTAAGGCTCCGATAAAGGAGGTCACAACGCCAATGGGCAGCTCTGTGGGACTCATTGCGGTCCTGGCTAAAAGATCGGTAAGCATTAAAAAGCTCGCACCAAAAAGAACGGAAAAGGGCAGAAGCTTCTTATGATCGGGCCCGGTCAGAAGCCTAGTAATATGTGGGATAACCAAGCCAACGAAACCAATGGTTCCGCTGACAGCCACAGATATGCCCACTAAAACTGAGACAATAATTAAAATAAAAAGCTTTGTCTTTTTAGTGTCAACGCCAATATAACGGGCTTGCTCTTCACCCAGGGCAAAAGCATTGAGCTCACGGCTAAGACTCAGTAAAGCCAAAGTCCCTAACAGAAAGAACGGCAGCATAAGAAGGACATGGGACCATCCTCTCCCGGAAAAAGAGCCCATTGACCAGAAGACAACCTGCTTAAGGCTGTTGCCTGCCAAGGTCACCAGAAGGTTGGTCATGCTCCCAGCCAGCATGGAGAAAATAACACCTGTCAGAATAATGGTCTGGGTAGAAAGGCTGTAATCAATTTTGTAGGAGAGTCCTAAAATAAGAACAAGTGACAGGAAAGAAAAAAGTATGCTCATAAGAGCTAGGCCAGCCTGTGGGAACAGAGGCAGGTTAAAACCCAATACAATGGAAAGAACGGCACCTAATGCTCCTCCCGAGGTAATTCCCAAAGTTGAGCCGTCAGCTAGAGGATTTTTAAGAAGTCCTTGCATGGCTACTCCACCGATTGACAAGGCCGCCCCCACCATTGCAGCCAAAACAACTCTGGGCATGCGTACACTAAATAGTATGGCGGATTGGCTTTGGGGGATGTCCGCTATACTGCCCAACCCAAACAGGTGATGCATAAAAAGCCTTATGATCTCATTTATGGGAACCCTCACGCTGCCAAGAGAAACAGAAAAAAGAAAGGACATGAGAAGCAGAAAAGCAGCCGCTGTTGTAAAAAGTATAAAGCGTGTTTTCTTCTTGCCTTTAATGCTCATATCCTTTCCCTCCTTGATATATTCTAGCTTATTAATTAGGATAAACTGCCTTGACAAGCTCTTTGGCGGAATCCAAAAGCCTGGGCCCGGGCCTTGAAATCATATCACCATCCAGCATTAATACCCTTTTGTTCTTAACAGCATCAAGGCTGCCCCAGTTAGCTCTGGATGTAATTTCTCCCACAGGGTCTTCAATACCTGTCAAAGGGCTTGCTGTGGTAAGAATAACATTCGGATTGTGCGCCAGTACCTGTTCCTCCGATACTGCAGCCCAGCCCTCAACGTCTGCAAAAATATTCTTTGCCCCAATAATGTCGATGAGCTCTTGAATAAATGTATTCTTCCCACAGGACCAAAGCCCGTATTGGAGAGGCGATACCTCAACATAAACAGTTTGAGGTGCCTTTCCCTTCACTGCTTCCTTAATTTCGTCAAAGCCTGATTGCATCTTCTCAATAAGGGAAGCGGCTTCTTCATCCTTACCCATGACCTTACCGATGAGAGCCGTAACCTTGTAGGTATCGGAAAGGCTGTTAGCCTCGGTCACAATGACCTTAACACCAGCGTCCTCCAATTGCTTGATCTGGTCATCCATGATTGACATTTTACCAATAAAAGCAGCATCAGGTTTCAAGGCTATGAGATTCTCAATACTCATCTTTTCCCCTGTAGGCAGCTTCTGCTTGCTGGCCGTATCCTCAGGATAATTGCAGTATTCGCTGACAGCTATGATCCGCTCTTGGGAATCCAATGCATAAAGAATCTCTGTATTGGAGGGCATCAGTGAAATAACTTTCTCAGGATACTTTTCAAAGGTTACTTCTACTCCTCTGCTGTCAGTGACTGTAAAAGGGAGTTCTGGTGTTTTTTCAGGAGCTGCGGTTACCGTAGGTGTCGAGGAGGTTTGAGGTGTTCCGCTGTTGATCTCAGGCTGTGGAGCAGTTCCACAGCCGGTCATAGTGATGATTAGGGCCAGGACAATAAATAGGGACAAAATTTTCTTCATTGGGAAACTCCTTTCGTTTGGTGAAATTTTTAATCAAACAATTGGTTTCTCCCCTTGGAAATGTAAAAAAGCCCTCCTTCGAAAAGGGGGCATAGAGACATAGACGGCTTTTAAGACCATAGTTTACTCTTATACCCCAGAAGAAACACATCATCACGGCAGGTCTACCGACTTTGCATCATCCTATCACGGCACCTTCCCGAGCTTTGCTTTGCAAAGACATCAGTGGTATACGCCGTTTCGTCCGCTTCACGGTTGCTGGGGCAGTCCTGGTCTTTCACCTGGTTCCCTCCAATTACAACGTTTCCTTATACCATGCAAATGCATAGTTTTATGAAAACGTTGTATAATTAAGCATTTTCATGCACCGTCATGCACTATTTGATTTTGAGTTAATTATAATAGGATGGGGTCTTTATTTCAAGGGTCAAAAAAGGATTGCTCCCAAAGGAGCAATCCTTTTATATCTCTGGCTGATCTTACATCATGCCGGGCATACCGCCGCCCATAGCGGCTGCAGCTGCAGCAGGATCGGGCTTTTCAGGCTTGTCGGCAACAATACTCTCAGTTGTGAGTACCATGGATGCAACGGAAGCAGCATTTTGAAGGGCAGAACGTGCTACCTTTGCAGGATCGACAATACCGGCCTCGATCATATTAACATAGGTTTCCTTCAGAGCGTCAAAACCAACACCGACTTCGCTGTTGCTGACCTTCTCCAAAATAACGGAGCCTTCCAGGCCTGCATTAAGAGCAATCTGTCTGACTGGCTCTTCCAATGCCTTTGCGATAATCTGAGCACCTGTTTTTTCATCTCCGCTAAGACCCTTAATAAGTTCCTTAACCTTAGAAATAACATTAATGAAAGCTGTACCACCACCGGATACTATGCCTTCTTCAACAGCGGCACGGGTTGCTGCAAGAGCATCCTCAATACGAAGCTTCTTTTCCTTCATCTCAGTTTCGGTAGCAGCACCAACCTGAATGACAGCAACGCCGCCGGAAAGCTTAGCCAGTCTTTCCTGAAGCTTTTCTTTGTCAAAGTCGGAAGTGGTTTCTTCAATCTGAGCTTTAATGGAGTTGATTCTATCGCGAATCTGCTTGTCTTCTCCGCTGCCGCCGACGACAATGGTGTTTTCCTTCTGAACAATAACCTTTTCTGCACGGCCGAGCTGGGAAAGACTGGTCTCCTTAAGATCAAGACCGAGCTCTTCGGTAATAACCTGACCACCTGTTAAGATGGCAATATCTTGAAGCATTGCCTTTCTTCTGTCACCAAAGCCAGGAGCCTTAACAGCAACGCAGGTAAAGGTTCCGCGAAGCTTATTGACAATGAGGGTTGCAAGGGCTTCGCCTTCAACATCCTCTGCAATAATAACAAGCTTTTTACCCTGTTGAACAATTTGTTCAAGAACCGGGAGAACTTCCTGGATATTAGAAATTTTCTTATCAGTGATGAGAATATAGGGGTTATCCAGAATGGCTTCCATCTTCTCGGTATCGGTAACCATATAACCGGAGACATAGCCACGATCAAATTGCATACCTTCTACGACTTCAAGATTGGTTCCCATGGTCTTGGACTCCTCAACGGTGATAACGCCGTCATTGGTTACTTTCTCCATAGCATCTGCAATCAATGAGCCGATTTCTTCATCATTGGCCGAAACAGAAGCAACTCGTGCGATATCTTCTTTTCCCTTAACTTTCTGGGAGATTTCTCCGATACCCTTAACCGCTGCATCAACAGCCTTGTGAATACCTCTCTTGATAATCATGGGATTAGCGCCGGCTGCAACGTTCTTAAGACCTTCACGAATAATAGCCTGAGCTAAAAGAGTTGCGGTGGTTGTACCGTCACCTGCAACATCATTGGTCTTTGTAGCAACTTCCTTAACAAGCTGTGCGCCCATGTTCTCGAAAGCATCCTCGAGTTCGATTTCCTTTGCGATGGTTACACCGTCATTGGTAATGAGGGGAGAACCAAACTTCTTATCCAGTACAACATTTCTGCCCTTGGGGCCCAGTGTAATTTTTACGGTGTTGGCAAGCTTGTTAACGCCGCTTTCCAGAGCTTTTCTTGCCTCTTCACCAAACTTAATATCCTTTGCCATGTTTCTTTCCCTCCTGTTACTCTACTACTGCGAGGATATCGCCTTGCTTGACAATGGTGAATTCAGCACCGTCAATCTTGACTTCTGTTCCTGCATACTTGCTGATAAGCACCTTGTCTCCTGCCTTAACTTCCATTTTGACTTCCTCGGTACCAGGTCCTACAGCTGTTACCTCTGCAACTTGAGGCTTTTCTTTTGCTGTCCCTGGAAGCACGATACCACTTTTTGTTGTTTCTTCAGCTTCCAGCATTTTAATGACTACTCTGTCTGCTAGTGGCTTAATATTCATGGGTCACCCTCCTTATATTTTCCCCGTTTCCGGGCTATCATCTTGTTAGCACTCACTTGGGTCGAGTGCTAATACCATATTAAACAATTTCTCGGTCATAATCAAACGAGTGTATTGTGAGTTTTTAATCAATATTCGGCTTATTTAGGGCATAACGTTAAAATAGCTCACTCACACTCGTTGTTTCTCTATAAATCTTATTATTACGTTTTTTTATATGGATTAAACAGATGAATTTAACTCGTAAATAGCCTTTAATCCTTCCAAAGTAAGAAGAGGATTTACTTCATCAATGGTGGCAGATTCTGAGGCGATCAGCTTAGCCATACCTCCTGTGGCCACAACCTTAATCCCCTCTTCACCGATTTCCTGCTTCATAAGCATCACGATATGATCGACTTGGCCCACAAAGCCATAGAGAATTCCGGATTGCATACTGCTTACCGTTGTTCTTCCAATAATATGCCTGGGTTTGGTAATTTCTATACGGGGCAGCATGGAAGCTTTTTCAAAAAGGGCTTCTGCAGATATCTTAATACCGGGGCAAATGATACCACCTAAATAGTCCCCTTTGGCATTGATAGCACAGAAGGTGGTGGCTGTCCCAAAATCTACAATAATGTCAGGGCCACCATATAGCTTCAGAGCGCCGACAGCATTGACAATCTTATCGGCACCCACTTCCCGGGGATTTTCATATTTGATATTAATGCCGGTTTTAACACCCGGCTCTACTTGAATAGGCTTTTTGTTGAAATACTTTTTGACGGCGTTTACAATGGCGTGCATAGCACCCGGTGCCACAGAGCACATTATGACGTCTTTGATGTCCTCGGGCTTGATACCCGTATGATTTAATATTGAAATCAGGAACAATCCTATTTCATCAGAGGTTCGTTCCTTTACTGTGGATAGACGCCAATTACCCACAAGGGTATTACCCTTATAGACACCTATTGCACTATTGGTATTTCCTATATCAATGACTAACAGCATTAAACCTTCACGCCTCGCTTGATCACAGGCCCAGCTTTACAGCGCGGATCTGCTTGATTTCGAATTGAATATCCTTTTCCACTCTCTCAATGTCAGCCTGAATATCCTCAACAGTCTCGATTCGCTTGGGAATGATATGCCTGGCTGCGGTATCGCCGAGCGTTACATTATGCAGGGGGTTCCTTGCATAACGGTTATTATTATTGGAACCAGCACCATGATTTTGGCTGGCCTGGCTTTTATTAGGCTGGCTTTGGGTTTTACCGGCCTGTTCGGATCTGGGTCGATCAACTGCTTTCTGCTCTTTAGGCTTTTGGGGGTACTTAGAGTCACTTTGAGCTCTGGTACGATCGTTATTGGGATTAATACCCTTCTCGCCAGCATGATTTTTGTCCAAACGACTCCGATCCTGGTTTGAATTTCTATCCTGTTGGCCCCTTCTGTCCTGAGATCTATTACGATCTGATTGAGGGCGGCTATTCTGGTTATTAAACCTTTGCTGTGAATTATTCTGCTGATTTCTCTGTTGGTTATTCTGCTGATTATTCTCCGTGTTATGAGCACTTGGGTTATGTTGTTCCATAAAAACCTCCAAACATAAAAACACTAAAGTTCTCTGAGCGAAATTTCACCTGACAAAACCTCAAGACTTTGGCCATCCTCCTGTTTTACCACTAATTTTCCATCCTGAGTAATGTCCTGCACCAATACTTCCTGACTTCCATCATGAGATATCAAGCGCACCTTTTTACCTAGCGTTACGCTCCGGTTCTTCCATTCATCAATCATCCGGGAGGCTCCGTCCTTCAGATAGTCTTCATAGACCTCCTCCAGAGCGTTGATTAATCCTGCTGCCAACATGCTCCGATCAAGGGGCTCGCGGTCTTCCGTGTTCAACCTGAGAGAAGTGGCAATGGATGCTATTTCATCCGAGAAGTCCTGTTCCAGATGGTTAACATTAAGACCGATTCCTAAAATGACCCAGGCTATCCTCTCAGCCTCGGCAGACAGCTCAGTAAGAATGCCGCATACCTTTTTCCGACCAATAAGAACATCATTAGGCCATTTTATGCCCAGGCCCGGAATATTTAGGTGCTCCAGCGCCCTGCAAACAGCCACAGAAGCTGCCAGAGTTAAGGTCTGAACCTCTCCTGGATGGAGCTTCGGCTTAAGTAAAAGTGACAACCAAATCCCTGTTCCAGAAGGCGCCACCCAGCTTCTTCCCAGCCTACCCCGACCCCCGGTTTGGCTTTCGGCTACCACTATCGTGCCTTCGGGAGCACCTTCGGCCGCCAGCTGCTTTAAAACACTATTGGTCGAATCAACCTGGGTAAAAAACTTGAGTTCCTTTCCAAAGGTATGTGTGACAAGCTTATTTAGAATAGCAGGTTTTCCATAGGGATTTTCAGATGAATTTAATCGGTAGCCCTTCCTGGTAACGGCTTCAATTAAAAATCCTTCCTTTTTCAAGGCCGAAATTCTTTTCCATACTGCGGCACGGGATATACCCAGATGCTGGCTTAAATGTTCTCCTGACACGTATTGGCCTGAAGCTTCCTGAAGTATGGCGAGTATATCCAGGCTACGGATATTTCCTTGATCCTGCAAAGGCGAATCTTCCTCCTTATGGAATTTGAAGCACTGTATATTCTTCATGGTCGGCAGTAAAAAAAACAGCCTTTTGGTGCTCTTTATCTTCGTATCGGATAACCTTGCCCTGGGACTCCAGCATAATAAAAAATGCATAGAGCAGATGGTTTCCAGAATCCTGATAGTTTTCCTCGTGTTTCTCCAGAATATTATTAAGATACAGAGTTTCCGAGCTCTCATATAATATGGGCGAATCCAATGCCATTCCCATAACCTCGATACGTTCCGGTAAAACCGAAGACATTACTAATACCTCAGGATTCCGAAAGATCCCAAAACGGTAATCAGAAAGAGGAATAAGGTTATCCCCATATTGCTGCATAAGCATGGGCTCTTTTTTACCCATTTCATAGAGAGAAGCATCTCCCACTCTGCAGTAGTCAAGATCCACATCAAGCCTCAGGCATCGATAATCGGCATCCTTCAACCGCTTCGCGTCATCCCTCGGATTTAACAGCGCCTTAATAACCTTTCTGCTCCCATTCAGCCCATGAAGCGTAAGCTCACGGTCATACCATTCTGATAATTTCATGCCGCAATCGACAATATCCTTGATTTTTCCTTTGGGAGCATAGAAATAAAGCCCTGCCATATGGACTCCTTCACGAGGAAATAGTCATATCCTTACACGTAAATGTATTAATACGAAGTATCAATAACTTGGGTACCTGTTCGAAATCTTTGATTTCGGTTACAGGTAAGGCTATTATATACTGTTTTGATGGGATAATCAAATGATATGGGATTATTTTTGGGAAAAACGCGTGAACGCTTGACTTTATGCCAATCCCGTTATACAATGATGACGAAATTTTGTGCAGGAGGTAATCCTAATGAACAAAGCCGATCTAATTAGCGCTGTAGCACAGCAATCGGGCCTTACAAAGAAAGATAGCGAGGCTGCTCTTGATGCCCTCGTTTCGGTTGTCGAGGAATCTCTTTCCAAGGGTGAAAAGGTTGTTCTCGTAGGTTTCGGAACTTTCGAAACCAAGAACAGAGCTGCCAGAAAGGGACGCAATCCCCAGACAAAGGAAACCATCACAATCCCCGCTTCAAAGGCACCTGTTTTTAAAGCAGGTAAGGCTCTCAAAGACAAGGTTAACGGCTAATAATGAAAAAGCAAAAAAAGGGTTACGTGATGTAGCCCTTTTTTGTTATCCTTTTTAACTTAGTCCTCGTCTATTTCATTACTTTCAATTGCCTGCGCTTTTTTCAAAAAAAGAGTTCCGATTTCCTCTCCTTTAAGAATATTCAGTATAGCCATAGGGTCATCACCATTAGCGATGACCATGTTAACACCCGCACCAGTTGCGATTTCCGCAGCATCAATTTTTGTAACCATGCCCCCTGTGCCACGATTGGTACCCGAGCCTCCGGCACATTCCCGTACGGTATCCAAATCTTCGACCACTGAAATAAGCTTGCATTCCTTGTTTTCGCGTGGGTTTGCTTCATAAAGTCCATCAATATCCGACAATATGATAAGTAAATCTGCAGAAATCAGTTTAGACACTACAGCCGACAGGGTATCATTGTCGCCGAACATCATAAGGCTCTTGATTTCATCAACCGATACGGAGTCATTCTCATTGACGATGGGAAGAACACCAAATTCTAAAAGACTCTTAAAGGTATTCATCACATTTTCTCTTTTCATTTCATCATTGACATCGGTTTTAGTCAAAAGGATCTGAGCTACCATATGGTTATAGGTCGCAAACAATCGGCTGTAAATATTCATGAGCTCACATTGTCCCACTGCTGCCAGAGCCTGCTTCATTCCCATTCCCATAGGACGCCTGCGGAAATTAAATTTACCCATACCGACACCAATAGCTCCTGAGGAGACAAGAACAACTTCCCTGTTTTCATTCATAAGCTCTGACAGAGCCAATGCCAGCCGATCCATCCTGATCAGGTTCATTTTCCCGTTATCATGGGTCAATGTGGAGGTACCTACCTTTACCACAATTCTTTGTGCATTTTTCAGCTCTAGTCTGACTTGTTGTTCCATCGCAAATTGTTCCTCATTTCTTCATGTTTTGACATGGGTAATATCCTGTCCGTCTCTTTTTGACGAACGATTTTTCCCGCGCCCCTTTGGCATTGTTTTCATGCGGCTTGTATAAGTTTATCTATTTATCATTTTGGGGTAATGCTTTACCACCCCTCCTGAATAATATAAGATAGGCGTGCAGCAATTTTTATGATTGTTTTGGCCAAACTAAATCCTAACCCCCCGGTGGTTTGGCCTTTTTTTTATGTTCTCCCGGTCAGTATATTCATTAAAATTTATTATAAACTTCTGTAGCCTATAATTCAATGCCGGCTACCGCCGGGTTTTGTGATGTTTTCTTGCAATCCCTTGAATTTAAATTGTCCATGATATATGATTGCACTGTACAAAACCGGAACATCCATACTTTTATTATGGAATAAAAGACCCATAAAAACATCAGTAAACGATACTCAGAGAGGGAATGACGATGATAAACGAAAGACTCTACAAGCAAATTCAGTTTATTACCGAGGTTGACAAGGTTAAAAATATCTTCAGGCAAACCAAGATTCATGATGGCTCCCGACGTGAGAATGACGCCGAGCACTCCTGGCATATGGCCCTCATGGCCTTTCTTTTGGAGGAGTATGCCAAAGACCGGGGCCTTGATATGGTGAAAGTCATAAAAATGTGTATCGTTCATGATCTGGTAGAAATCGATGCAGGAGATACCTTCTGCTATGACACCGTTGCCGGTATGGATAAGCTTGAACGCGAGCAGAAAGCGGCAGAGCGCATTTTCGGGCTCCTACCTGACGATCAAGGCAAAGAGCTTCATGCCTTATGGGAAGAATTTGATGCCATGATAACACCCGAGGCCAAATACGCGGCTGCTCTGGACAGGCTTCAACCCGTGCTTTTAAACATTCTCAACAAAGGTGGGACCTGGGGGGAGCATGGCATTACCAAGGATCAGGTGATCAACCGCAACAAGCACATCGGGGACGGTGCCCCAGAGCTTTGGGAATTTGCCTCGGCCCTCATTGACGATGCTGTTGAAAAAGGCTATCTGACTGAGTGAAAAATATAATGAGCTGTATCTAGCGCATATCAAAGAATTCTGCAGTAATTGAAAAAAGGGATGGAAGTGTAACTTTCATCCCTTTTATTGTGAATATAACAAGATTAACGGGTGGGGTTCTTATGATAGCCTAACAAGTGAGATCAATTAAATGACTGCCAGAAATTTCCTTGAGTATCGATATATTCTGTGAGATCAGTAAAGGGGATTAAAAACTCCTGCATTCCGGCTGCATATGAAGCAAGCTCATAGGCTGCAAAGTAAAGAACAATTCCTTCTTCAGTAAGAGCAAAGCATGTATCGGGCGTAATGGTCACGTGATCCTCCCAGTATCCCACCTCATCCATATTCTTTTTCATTACAGCACTCACATTTTCACTAAGAAAGGAGAAAGCCTCTTCGCCCGGTTTAAAAAGATCGTTAAGCCCGTATACATCTCCGCTTTTAGAATTGATGTAAAGAGTATTTCTGAAGCTCATGCCATGTACAGAACCAAGCATATCGGTGTAAATACTCTGATCAATCAAGAGCAAATTTTTCTGCCGCGTGATAGTATAATCGGTCTCGACTATTTCGAGACTACTTATGTCACGAATGTCGCTTGGTCGATAAGGTTTTACCATATCTTCCTGAATTATGGCATTAATCTTGGCTTGCAAAGCCTTATCTTTAAACCCTGAAAGGACCGGATACAATAAAGCGATAGAGTTGTCACGGGTCTCTGCTTGAGTAACCGCTTCCAATCCCTCACCCAATTCAATTTTACCATCTACTCTGGCTAAAATGGTACCCTTTAAATCAGACACTGTTTGGAATTGATCCAATGTACCCCTAAGAAGTTTTCCATCCTCCTTAAAGGTTCCCAGACCCTTAAATTCAGGCAAGTCTTTAGCCGGCATCAGAGAGTTGTCAAGAAACGTTATGGTTTTAGCATCACTTACGCAAATATAATTATTGTTGAAGTTCTCTACCAAGTCGTAAATCCAATCGGTATGTGTTTTAAAATCCGGAGAAAAAATAGCCTTCTTACTATAATATAAATAAGTGAGGGGTATATAATCGCCGGCCGAGACATCCTCTCCAACCACAATCAGTCCATTATTCATACGTTCAATACCGCAGTAAACAGGCTCAAGGACGGTGTTACCCTGGGTATCAATAACGCCATACGCAGCATCATTCATGTTGTCTCCAGCATTTATGACGGCAAACCCGTTAAAAAATGGCTTGGCCTCAGAGTATTGAGCCTCAATAATTGTTTTTCCCTCTTTATCCCTATAACCGAATAGTGATGTTGCTTCATTTTTAAACACCCGCAAGCCGGAAGACACCTTGTCTGTAAGATCATTGCCTTTGGTATCGATATAGTAAGAGGGACCATCATATTTTTCTGAAACTTCCGCCATACCATTCGAAAAATCCGGCAGGCTCCCCATATTCAAATCCAGCGCCAGCTTACCGGTCTTATCTACATAACCTCTTCTGCTGTCGTTATAATAAGGAGACAGGCCACTATTGAATACGCCAATGTACCCTGAAATTTCAAACTGCTTTTTGCCTCTTTCATCGAAGGCGACGGTGGTATTACTCTCAATAATATGACTTAAAAAAAGCCCTTCACTGTAGTTGAAGTATTCGTAAATGGGCTCAACCAGATAGTTTCCTTCCTTATCAATAAGACCGGACCTACCATTTTGATCAGCTACTATGGCAACACCGCAGTCATAGAACGGCTGCGCCCTGCTGAACCGAGGTTCAATAACCATATTGCCTTGCTGGTCGGCATAACCATAGTTAAGTGAGAACCCGGCATTTTTAACAACCGGCACCAGGTATTTGCTTGTTGTCACATCTTCTTTATCCGGTCCATTGTCTTCGGGCGAGGCTGTCTCATGCACATCCGGACTCTCCTCCGCAACCTCTTTATCCGTACGGACAGTTCTTTGACAAGCTGTCACAGACATAAACAAGGACACAGCCAGAATGGCTGCCAGCAGAAAAGCCTTTGGTCTTCTTTTCATACCTAATACCTCACTTAGGGAGACTTAAAATAAGCTACTAACGGGTTATTTCAAGTGCTCAGCAAAGTCCCGTCCAAATTGCACACAAGCCTCAAGCTCCTGAGGTTCAGGCCTGTATTTGAAGGATATGGGCTCCAGTACCATTTTAATACCGGCTTCTTCCAGTTCCTTGTAAATCTTTTTAGGGGCTTCTCCGCTCCAGCCGTAGCTTCCGAAGGAGGCTCCAACCTTATTTTTAAATTTGTGCCCCTTTATTTCATCCAGAACTCCTGCAATAGATCGCAAAGTACCGTTATTGACAGTGCAGCTGCCTATAATAATACCCTTGGATCTGAACATTTCTGTAATGACATTACTGACATCGGACAAAGAACTATTATAGAGCTTACAGAACACACCCTTGCTTTGGAGCCCCGATGCAATGGCCTCAGCCATTTTTTTGGTGGCATTATACATGGTATCGTAAATAATGGTCACATAGCCTTCGTCATAATTGTCTGCCCACAAGGCATATTTCTCAACAATTCTCAGAGGATTCTTCCTCCAGATGACACCATGACTGGGTGCAATCAATTCAATGGGCAGTTTTAAAGCAAGCACCTCATTAATCTTTTTCTTGATTATCGAGGTCATGGGGGACAGGATACTGGCAAAGTATTTGAGGGCCTCCTGCCACACGATTTCCTGGTCAACCTCATCTTCAAAGATGGATGCGCCTGCAAAATGCTGACCGAACGCATCATTGGAAAGCAGTACATTAGGGCCTTTTACAAAGGTCATCATACTGTCGGGCCAGTGGATCATGGTCATCTCCACAAAGACCAGTTCACACCGGCCAATATTTAACGTATCTCCGGTCTTTACAGTCCTGAAATTCCAGTCCTTGTGAAAGTGCTTACGGATGATCTCGGCACCCTTAACCGAACAATAAATGGGGAGATCAGGACGCCTCTCCATAATCTCACCCAAGGTGCCACCATGATCCGGCTCGTTATGGTTAATGACAATGTAATCGATATTATCGATCCCAACCTCTTTATCCAATATTTCCATAAAGTCATCAGCATGAGGATACCATACTGTATCTACCAGTACGGTTTTTTCATCCTTAATGAGGAATGAGTTATAGCTTGAACCATTGAATGTTGAAAGCTCATGACCGTGAAAGTGCCTCAGTTCCCAATCCCTAAGGCCTAAATAGTAGACTTGATCTTTTACTTGTATCATATTGACTCTCCCTATTCTATAATGTATTTTAACTACCTCTGTCTTTAGCCAGACATGGTTTTGTATATATTTTAGTCCAGTTTTGAACCGCAGCCATTGCAGAATTTTGCATCAGAAGGGTTATCAAAACCGCAGCCTGAGCAGGCTTTTTTCTTTTCAAGAGGCGCACCGCAACTGTTGCAAAAGCCCGAACCCTGAGGATTTTCCTTCCCGCAGCGTGAACAGACCCGTTTTCCTTCCTCGTTTTGCTTGTCCATACCTGTCTTAATAGCACGCGATATAGCCTCAACACCCTCAGTAGTACCTTTTGCCATATAGTTAAAGGTATCTTTGCCTACCGGAGCCATTTCCTCAGCAGAGTAGCGTGCCATAGCGCCCATATATCCCATGGATGTCATGGAAACGCCAACAAAAATCAAAGGCAGGGCTATGAAATTTACCCAAAATATCTTGGGACCTCCACCAAAAGGCGTACTGGCCGCTGAAAAAAAATCAACCATGCCAACAATAAGCAAGGCAATGCCTATAATAAGAATTACTATACCTGCAGTTCTTAGAAGCTTTCGCTTTTCTTGATGATTGGTGTCTATCTGCCCAGGTTTGTTACTCATACTACCATTCTCCTTATACCGCGGTATGCACCACATGTTCCTACTTGTTATGTTTCTACCCGTATAACAAAAAAGGGTGTTCTGGATACTATTATATCCAAACCGCCCCCTTCTTGCAAAGAAAAGTGCAAATGCCAGCTCTAAGTAGCTATTTTAGAGCCTTTCTCAGGAATTGGGCTGTGTAGGAGCCCTTTGACTTGGCTACCACTTCAGGCGTACCGGCGGTAAGTATCTTCCCGCCTTTGTCACCACCCTCGGGTCCCAGATCAATAATATAATCGGCTGTTTTTATAACATCCAGGTTATGCTCAATGACCACTATGCTGTTCCCCGTGTCAACAAGCTTCTGCATGACTTCAATGAGCTTGTGGACATCAGCCACATGAAGGCCTGTAGTGGGCTCATCCAGAATATACATGGTACGGCCTGTGGGTCTCTTAGAAAGCTCGGTAGCTAGCTTGACGCGCTGAGCCTCGCCTCCTGACAGAGTTGTAGCCGGTTGTCCGAGGCGTATATAGCCTAGCCCTACATCATAAAGAGTTTGGATCTTTCTTTGAATCCTAGGTATATTCTCAAAGAAAGCCAGAGCCTCCTCCACAGTCATATCCAAAATATCAGCGATACTTTTACCCTTATAATGCACATCCAGGGTTTCACGATTGTAGCGCTTCCCCTTGCAGACCTCACATGGGACATAGACATCGGGTAGGAAATGCATTTCTATTTTAAGGATACCGTCACCGGTACAGGCCTCACACCGCCCGCCTCTCACATTAAAGCTGAAACGGCCTGATGTATAGCCCTTCATTTTGGCATCCACAGTATTGGCAAAAAGATCCCGAATCAGATCAAACACTCCTGTATAGGTTGCAGGGTTGGATCGGGGTGTCCGTCCTATGGGGGATTGGTCAATATTGATAACCTTATCCAGATGCTCTAGTCCTAGCATATCTCGGTGCTGGCCGGGTTTTGTTTTGGCTCTATTAAGTCTATTGGCCAACTTCTTATAAAGAATCTCATTAATGAGTGAGCTCTTTCCCGATCCGGACACACCGGTGACACATGTAAAGACGCCTAAAGGTATATCTACATCCAGATCCTTCAGGTTGTTTTCCTTGGCGCCAAGAATTCTCAAAATTCTCCCGTCGCCGCTTCGCCTTGTTTTGGGAATCTCTATTTTTTTTGCCCCACTTAAATACTGCCCGGTTATAGAGTTCGGATTTGCTTTTATCTCATCTACCGTACCTTGGGCAATGATACGGCCTCCATGCTCTCCTGCACCCGGCCCCATATCAATAATCTGATCGGCTGCATACATGGTATCCTCATCGTGCTCTACGACAAGAAGGGTATTGCCTAAATCCCGTAAACGCCTTAAAGTTGCCAGCAGACGCTCATTATCACGCTGGTGGAGCCCTATGCTGGGTTCGTCCAAAATATAGAGGACGCCCATAAGCCCCGATCCGATCTGAGTGGCCAGACGAATCCTCTGGGCTTCCCCGCCTGAAAGGGTTCCGGAAGCGCGTTGGAGGGTGAGATACTCAAGCCCAACGTCCACCAAGAATCCCAGGCGGGAGTTTATCTCTTTCAATATCTGCTCTGCGATGATCTTCTCTCGTTCATTAAGCTTTAGGTCCTTAAAAAATTGTGCACATTCGTTGATGGACATGGAGGAGACTTCATGTATATTTTTATCCCCTACTGTTACAGCCAGGCTTTCTCTCTTAAGGCGCTTGCCTCCGCAATCAGGACACGGAATATTGCTCATAAAGGATTCATAGTATTCCTTCATACTATCCGACTTGGTCTCCCGATAACGGCGTTCCATACTGTTTATGATACCCTCAAAGGCAGTCAGAAAGCTACCATGACCATATTCCTTCTGATATTCGACCTTGATTTTTTCTCCCTGGGTACCGTAGAGCACCTTCTCTAAGATGTCATTGGGGAGATCCTCCACAGGGGTATCAATACTGAAGTTATAGTGCTTGGCCAAAGCGTCCAGATACATCCGGGAATAAGCATCCTCGTTGGTAAAGTTCCATCCTCCGGACGAAATGGCCCCCTCGGCAAGGGACTTGCTTTTGTCATTAATAACTAAATCAGGGTCTATCTTTAGGAGCGACCCCAGCCCGGTACAAGTGGGACAGGCACCGAACGGGTTATTAAAGGAAAACATCCTGGGAGTGAGCTCTTCAATACTGATACCGCAGTCGGTACAGGCAAAATTCTGTGAGAAAAGCATCTCTTCCTTACCGATAACATCAATAACCACAATTCCGCCTGCCAGATTGAGGCTGGTTTCTATGGAGTCGGTAAGACGCTTCTGAATATTCGGTCTGACAATCAGTCGATCCACCACAATTTCTATGGTATGCTTGCGTTTTTTATCAAGCTTAATCTCGTCATTGATATCCATGACCTCTCCGTCAATGCGTACGCGGACATAACCGTTTTTCTTTGCATCCTGGAGAAGCTTGGTGTATTCGCCCTTCCGACCCCGCACAACAGGAGCCAGAACTTGAATTTTGGTTCCTTCTTCAAGGGCTATGACAGCATCCACCATCTGATCGATGGTTTGCTGGGAGATGGGCTTGCCGCACTCGGGACAGTGAGGCAGGCCTATTCGGGCAAACATCAGTCTGAAGTAATCATAGATCTCTGTTACCGTTCCTACTGTGGAACGTGGATTTCGAGTGGTGGTTTTCTGGTCAATGGAAATAGCGGGAGAAAGGCCGTCAATATACTCCACATCAGGCTTTTCCATTAGGCCCAGAAACTGTCGGGCATAGGCCGACAGGGATTCCACATAGCGCCTCTGCCCTTCTGCATAAATGGTATCAAAAGCAAGTGAGGACTTCCCCGAACCGCTCAGACCTGTTATGACCACAAGCTTATCTCTGGGTATTTCCACGTCAACATTCTTAAGGTTATGCTCACAAGCACCTTTAATAAAAATTCTATCTTTCATTATTTTCTTCAGTCCTTCTAACGGTATTAAATATTCTGGAGCCTTCCCCCATGGAAGAGCAGCAAGGGGCCTCTCTCATAGGGCAGGTCCTTGGACTTAAGTCTTGACGGCTCTGCTAAATTCCCATGACCTGCATAGGTTACCCTTTTAGCCTCTGTGATAAACTCCCTCAGCTCTTGTTCCGTCATCATAGAATACCTCATCCAAGCTTCATCAGCTAAGGAGCAATCGAAATGTAATATCCGATTCTTTCGGCAAAAAACATACAAATCTTCTGCTTTTGCCGGAAGATTCATCGGATGTTAAATATCGATCATCCCTAAGTGGATTTTTCTATCAAAAAACTATTACCTATTATATCGAACATATGTACGGAAATCAATAAGCTGGAAAAATATAAAAGAAAAGAGGACCACAGCTTGATAATTGCTTGCAATCCCTTTTTGTAAACGGCGAATGAAATGAGCATGGCTCCATCACTTTCTCAATGCCAGCGTAGGGACGGAAGCGAATTTCTTACCTCTCCCAATACACAGGCAAGTAAGCCGTTAAAAACCAGGGACGTCGAAAGCGGCGTCCCCTAAAGTTTCAGACATCTTAAGCTTATGATTACAAAAGATGCCTTATTAGGCTGGAAGAAGTGTTTCATTACATCAGTTTAAGCAGCATTTGCTGAATTATCTGAACTCAGTCTTACAATTTCAGCCTGAATCAGCAATAAAATTGAGGTTAACTGCAGTATAACTTGTTGAATGATAAAAGCATCTTGAATTAAAGCATTAATCTGTGCCTCGTTATCACCCATCTGACTCAGCCTTACTATTTGATTCTGGATCAGCGATAAAATAAAGTCCAGCTGCAATATCGCATTTCTAACCTCTAAATAATCCACTATTAAAGCATTTATCTCTTGCTGATTATTCATCATTTCACCTCCAGGTTGTCTATCTTGTACATAATATGATAAATGCAACCTTCTGGTTCCTGGAAGCGACAAAAAAGGACAGTTACCTCAGCTGTGCACCAAATTCTAATTAAGTAATGCTACGATACAGTCTGTTATACTACATTGCTTATACATAGATCCTGCTGCGCGCACAGAAAAAAGGACCAAAGCTTGATAATCGCTTGACGATTACAATCACTGCGGTCAGAAAAACAGACAACAGAAAGATAATCATATGGCTGATGGTGGCCTTTGTATATCCTAATGCAGACATCAAACCCATTTCTCTGTATCTTGAATTTTGCAATTTGATGAGCAGAATGGCGTTGATAAATAAGCCAATAGCTAGAATCAAAAAGGAAACCGTAAGGAACAGACGACTGAGATTTTGAAAGGTGATTTGAAAAGCGCTAACTTCCGCTGAAGCGTTTTTATCAGAATCCGCATGTCTCTCACCTCGACTTTTTATTATAGCATTGTGAAAAAGAGATGCCTTCCCATCGGAAAACATCTCTTTGCATATCAGATATTATTGTATCCTATTGCTTACATATTACTTACGCGTAATTTCCAGATAACGCTCCGCACAGTTCCAAATTCACGAAACCTGATAAATACAAGGTTTTGAATGCTCTGAATTGTACGAATATAATCTCTTGATTAACGCTTGGAGAACTGTGGAGCACGACGAGCTTTCTTTAAGCCGTACTTCTTTCTTTCCTTCATTCTCGGGTCGCGGGTCAGGAAGCCAGCCTTCTTAAGCGGAGATCTCAAGCTATCCTCTACCTTCAAAAGTGCTCTTGCGATACCATGACGAATAGCACCGGCCTGGCCTGTAAAGCCGCCGCCTCTGACAGTAACAATGGCGTTGAACTTACCAATGGTCTCTGTCAGTACGAGAGGTTGCTTACAAATAACCTTGAGGGTCTCGAGGCCAAAATAGTCATCAATTGCCCTATCATTTATCACTATACTGCCATTGCCAGGAACCAGTCTGACTCTTGCAACGGACTTCTTTCTTCTACCTGTACCGTAAAACTGTACCTTTGCCATTTACGTATCCTCCCCTCAATTAAATGTTAAGCTCAAGCACTTCGGGCTTCTGAGCCTGATGATCGTGCTTGGCGCCTGCATATACCTTTAGCTTCTTGAACATGGCGCGCCCTAAGCTATTGCCGGGAAGCATTCTCTTCACAGCAAGCTCAAAAACTCTTTCCGGTTGAATTTCAAGTAAGCGTCTGTACTTGACTTCCTTAAGATGTCCAATGTAACCGGTGTGACGTCTGTACATCTTCTGATCTAATTTCTTACCTGTCAATACAATCTTGTCTGCGTTTAAAACGATGACAAAATCGCCGGTATCAACATGAGGTGTGTAAATAGGCTTATTCTTGCCGCGAAGAATCTTTGCAACTTCACTTGCGGCACGACCCAGTACCTTGCCCTCAACGTCAATAACATACCATTTTCTATCGACTTCTTGTGCCTTGGCCATAAACGTCTTCATGGGGTAACCTCCCTTTAAAATATGCTTTACAGGTTTATCCTGTTTGCTTGCAACTCAATACAGTGTATTTATTGTCTAAAAAAGAACGCCGCAACCTGCAGCGTTCTTTATTTTAATACAGATATTTAGTGAGTGTCAAGATTAAAATCCGTTAAATTCAAAATACATCTCTCTAGCTCACTTATTTGCTCTTTTTTTCTCGTTTTCTCTCTCTATTTCATCTGCCGTCCCATTTTTTATTTGACCTTTAGAAACTGGCAGTCGTTGCACCTCAATCTTGCCATCCACAAAGGCTATGGATACTGTATCCCCTTCTTTGACACGGTCATCCAGAACAGCTTCGGCAAGCTTATCCTCTATCTGCTCCTGAATGGTTCTCTTTAGTGGTCTTGCACCGTAAGCCTTGTCATATCCCTTCTCAGCCAGATAGTTTTCGATCTCCTCTGTGAAGGTAACGTGTATATGGTGCTGTTCCATACGCTTTGAGGTTTCAGCCAGCATCAGTGCAGCAATCTGCTTGATTTCATCGCGATTCAAAGGATGGAATACGATAATCTCATCGACGCGGTTGAGAAATTCAGGCCGGAAGGTTTTTTTAAGCTCGGTCATGACATTCTTTTTCATGTCCTCATAATCACGGGCGGCATTTTCCTCTAAAGACCCAAAGCCCAAACGCTTAGGTTCCACTATCTCACGAGCTCCTACATTTGAGGTCATAATAATGACCGTGTTTCTGAAATTAACTACACGCCCTGTGGAATCAGTCAGTCGGCCGTCATCCAAAATTTGCAGAAGCATGTTGAATACATCGGGGTGTGCCTTTTCTATTTCATCAAACAGCACTACTGAATAAGGCTTTCTTCTTACTTTCTCAGTGAGCTGACCGCCTTCATCATATCCCACATAGCCGGGTGGGGAGCCTACAAGCCTTGATACGCTATGCTTCTCCATATATTCCGACATGTCAATACGGATCATAAGGCTTTCGTCACCGAACAGTGCTTCGGCAAGTGCTTTAGACAGCTCTGTCTTGCCCACGCCGGTAGGTCCGGAGAAGATAAAGGAGCCCACAGGACGCTTGGGATCCTTAAGACCCACACGTCCTCTTCTTATTGCCCGGGAAACGGCTCGTACCGCATCTTCCTGGCCGATAACCCTCTTATGAAGCACCGACTCCATGTTTTTCAGGCGCTCGGTTTCTTCCTGAGCAAGACGGCTGACGGGAATACCTGTCCAGGAACCAATGATGGCAGCAATCTCTTCCTCGGAAACAATATGAGTATTCATGGAGTTCTCCATCTGCCATGCATCCTTCTTTTGGGCAAGCTCGTCCTTCAGCTTGTTTTCCTCATCCCGAAGGGAAGCCGCCCTCTCAAATTCCTGACTTACAATGGCGTCCTCCTTCATCTTGTGAAGCTCTTCAATACTTCTTTCCATATCCTTTAAATCGGTAGGAGCCGTAAAGCTTTTCAACCTTACTCTGCTGGAAGCCTCGTCAATGAGGTCAATGGCCTTGTCAGGCAGGAACCGGTCGTTAATGTAGCGTGAAGATAATCTGACAGCCGCATCAATGGCTTTATCAGTAATCTTGACCTTGTGATGGGCTTCATACTTGTCACGAATGCCCTTCAAAATTTCAACAGCCTCTTCCTGAGTAGGCTCCCCTACTGTAATAGGCTGAAAACGGCGTTCCAAAGCCGCATCCTTTTCAATATGCTTTCGGTATTCGTCCAGGGTGGTGGCACCGATAATCTGAATTTCACCCCTTGCCAGAAGAGGCTTCAAAATATTGGCCGCATCAATAGCCCCCTCTGCTGCACCTGCTCCCACAATGGTATGCAATTCATCAATGAAGAGCACCACATTACCGGCATTGCGAATCTCTTCTATGGATTTTTTTAGACGATCTTCAAACTCTCCCCGGTACTTGGCCCCTGCTACCATGGAAGAAAGATCCAAAGTCACAACCCGCTTATCCTTCAAGGTTTCAGGCACATTGTCCTCTACGATTTTATGAGCAAGACCCTCACAGATGGCTGTTTTACCTACACCGGGCTCACCGATGAGACAGGGGTTGTTTTTGGTTCTTCGGCTCAATATTTGAATGACACGCTCAATTTCCTTGTCGCGCCCAATAACGGGATCTATTCTACCTTCACGAACCAGAGCCGTTAAATCCCGGCCGAACTGATCCAGGGTAGGAGTCTCCACATCAGCAGCTTTTGGCTTAGCCTGAGCTGCTGCCATGGGAGTGTCTTCACTGAGCATGGCCAGAATATTCTCATAGAGCTTGCGGATATCAACACCAAGATCGGTGAGGATTTTAACAGCCACACTTTCTCCCTCTCGCATAATACCAATCAGGATGTGCTCGGTTCCGATGAAGTTCTGGCCCATTCTCCTGGTTTCTGCATAGCTGAGCTCTAAAACCCGCTTGGTACGCGGTGTATAGGATAGGGTCGGGGAAGACCCTTCCCCTGAGCCAATGAGCTCCATGATCTTATGTCCTATGCGCTCATCATTAATGCCGTTTGCCAAAAGGACACTTGCCGCAACACCTGTACCTTCCTTGGCAAGGCCCCACAAAATATGTTCAGTGCCTATATAGGCATGTCCGAAAGCTGCTGCACAGTCCTTTGCGTGCATCAGCGCTATTTCTGCTTTCTTTGTAAATTTACCGTAAATCATGCTTTTCACCTCTTATACTTCTCATTTTTCTATTCTTCAGGTCTGCCCTTACTCTCTTGTTTGAGGCTTTCCTCGATATGGCTCCTTACATAATTAGCACGTACAATATCTCTTTCATCCGGCTTTAGCAATTTACCCGCATAAACTTGCAGACTGCCGGGCTGAATCTTTATCATCATTTCATTGGCATCAATTTCAGATAGATCCGGAATAAGCCCCAAGTTAATGCCTAAACGAATATCTGAAAGCCTTTGAAGGGCTTCATCGGATGTTAAAGTCCGGGCAAAGCGAAGTATGCCATAGGAGCGCATAATACGATCCTCAAGCTTGCTTCCGTTGCGTTTTAGAAGCTCTCCCCTCAAAAGCCTTTCCTGCTCCATGATCTGATAACCAATGGTCTTAATGCTCATGACAATATCATTCTCGCTTTTGCCCAGTGTCACCTGGTTTGAGAGCTGATACATATTGCCATAGGCTTCGGTATTCTCCCCATAAAGGCCTCTGACAGCCAGCCCCAGCTTGCCGCAGGATTCCAGTATTGTCCGGATGTAGCCTGTCATAGTCAGGGCCGGAAGATGAAGCATCAGCGAGACGCGAATAGCTGTCCCTACGTTAGTAGGGCAGCTGGTCAGATAACCGATGGTATCGTTGAAGGCATAATCAATTTTTTCTGAGATTAGATTGTCAAAGTAATTACATATATCAAACGCTTTTTCAAGCTGCATACCCGAAGTCAGACATTGTATTCTTAAATGGTCTTCCTCATTGATCATGATACTGATCTGCTCATCATGGCTTATTAGCGCACCCACTTCCAGATTGCTCTCAGCCAGTTCTTTGCTGACCAGGTGTTTTTCCACCAGCACCTGGCGTTCAACGGGTAATATCTCCTTAAATCTCTTCAATGAGAAATTTTCTTTTAGCTTTGGATCAGAGAAAAGTGCATTGCAGGTTTCCTGAATGACCTTTTCCTGTAGCTCCGGAAGACTTCTTTGAGGAAAAGGATAGGCATCGAAATTTCTTGCCAGCCGCACCCTGCTGGACACCACCACATCTGAGTCGGGGCCAATATCAATATACCATTTATTCATGGCGCCGGGCCCCCTTTCTCACTATCCAAATACCGGATCTGGTCACGTATTTGGGCCGCGCGCTCATAAGCCTCTGTCCGGATACATTCCTGGAGCTCCTGTTTTAATTGTTCTATCTGAGACTGCGCATTCTGCCGGTGCTCAAATTTGTTGGGAGTCTTTCCCCGATGAGTCGTATTGCCCTGTATACGGGTAAGAAGGGATTGCATAGGTTCAAAAAAGACTTCGTAGCACTGGCTGCAACCCATACGTCCCGTCTTGTTGAACTCCTCAACCGTCATGCCGCAGCGGTCACATTGCGCAACGGTGGGTGCAGTTCTCTCCTCTTCGTTATTTAGGCCAAGGAGCCCTGTTATCAGGGAGTTTAGGTCTATTTTGACCACGTCCGCACCGGCACATTGTCTACATACGAACATGTCAGTTTTTTGACCGTTGACAATTTGAGTAAAGTAAACAGTTGCTTCTCTTTGCTTGCAAATCTGGCAAAGCGGCATATATACCACCTCCGTTAAAGCACCGTCAAGCTCACGAGCATATTTTTTAGTATTATGGCCCTTATATCATCACGTCTATCCATAGGAACCTCCATGAGCACCTTGTCCGACGTGGCAGCTTTCATGAGCATAGCTTCACGGTAATCTATAATATTATAGTCAACAAAGTTGTTGATAAATACCTCACAAGTGTGTTGTGATATTCTGTCTCCTATAGAGGTGATGATATGCATCAAATAATCACCGGCTGAATCAGCATTAAGTCGTTTGATGCTGATATAGCCACCGCCGCCTCTTCGGCTTTCAACATAGTATCCCTTATCGTTGGTGAAACGTGTAGAAATGACGTAATTAATCTGTGACGGAACGCAATTGAACTTGTTGGCAAGCTCGTTCCTTTGTATTTCCACAGCGCCCTCTTCTTCGTTAATCAACGCTTTGAGAAAGGATTCAATTATATCGCTGAGCCTTGCCATAGTATCACCTCGCTATTTTATTTGACTATCTCTGACTATTATAAACTATTCCAATTCAGAATGCAAGCTGAAGCAAAACACCTCACTTATTACCGTAATAAGTGAGGTGTTTTTAATAGCTAGTTTATGCAGTTTCGGAATTTTTACTCGTCGTCATCCGTTCTATTCTTGGCAGCTTCAGCAATAACCTTATCAGCTACCATAGGTGGTGCTTCCTCGTAGCGCTCGAAGTTCATGGTGAAGTATCCTCTGCCCTGGGTAATGGAACGAAGATCGGTGGCATAGCGGAACATTTCTGCCTGAGGCACTTCGGCCACAACCTGCTGGATGCCGCCCTCTTGGGGATTCATGCCCAGAACACGACCGCGGCGTTTATTGAGATCACCGATAATATCACCCATATAGTCATCAGGAACATAGACCTCAACGTGGCAGATAGGCTCTAAAAGAACCGGACCCGCCTGCCTGACGCCTTCCTTATAAGCCAAGCTTGCCGCTATTTTAAAGGCCATTTCAGAGGAGTCAACATCATGGTATTTGCCGTCCACCAAAGTAGCTTTGAGATGAACAACCGGATAACCGGCCAGCACACCCTTTTGCATACTATCTCTCAAGCCTTTTTCAACAGCAGGGAAATATTGTCTGGGAACAGAACCACCAAATATTTTTTCTTCAAAAACAAGATCCTCGGTTGGTCCGGGTTCAAATTCGATCCAAACATCGCCGAATTGACCATGACCACCGCTCTGTTTCTTGTGTTTGCCTTCCACCTTGACCTTTTTCTTTATGGTTTCGCGGTAGGGCACGATGGGGTGAACCAGCTCAACCTCTACCTTAAACTTATTTCGAAGCTTGCTTGTAATGACATCCAGATGCTGATCCCCTGTTCCGTAAATAAGGGTTTGCTTGGTTTCGGGGTGGAGATACATTTTAAAGGTTGGGTCCTCTTCCAACAATCTGTGTAAGCCTGCACTGATCTTATCTTCATCACCTTTGGCTTTGGGAAGAATAGCCATTGCCAGCATGGGCTCGGGGAAGATAATGGGATCAACCAGAACGGGCTTTTCCTTTGCACACAGGGTATCGTTGGTTTCAGTTACCGTTAGCTTGGCAACTGCGCCAATATCTCCGGATACCAGCCTGGATACTGCAATCTGCTGTTTGCCCTTCATGGCAAAGATATTGCTGATTTTTTCGGTTTTATCCTTATTTACATTAAAAATTGTGCTATCCGGTGAAAGAGTGCCTGAAATAACCTTTAAGAAAGAAATTTTTCCTACAAATGGGTCGGCAATCGTCTTAAAGACCTGAACAACAAGCGGTTGATTGACTTCGGTTTTTATCTCAACAGGCTCCTTGGTGGTGGCATGAAGAGCTTTAACCGTCCCTTTTTCACAATGTGCGGGCATATATTTATTTATAGCATCCAATAAAAGTGATACGCCGGCCTTCTGTACCGAAGACAAACAAAGCACCGGTGCAATGTCACCATTCTTGACGCCGTTTTTAATGCCCTTTTTAATTTCCTCGTCTGTGAAGGCTTCACCGGAGAAGTACTTCTCCATAAGCTCTTCATCGGTCTCGGCAACAGCCTCGGAGATGCCTTCCTTATATCCTTCGATCTGACTGAGCATATTGGAAGGGATCTCACCTTCAACCGTATCCTTACCATTAAAGAAAACAGCCTTCATCTTGGGAACATTGACGATTCCTTTTAGCTTCCCATCCTCTACAATGGGGATCTGAAGCGCTATAACACTTTTCCCGAATTTATCCTTTAACTGATCGAAAACCTTCGAAAAGTCTGAATTTTCTTCATCAAGCTTACTGATTAAAAACATCCTGGGAATCTTTTTCTCATTGACAGCGGCCCAAGCCTTCTCAGTACCAACTTGAAGGCCGTCTTTTCCACCCACTAAAATAAGGGCACTATCAGCTACAATCAATCCTTCAAGCATTTCCCCCACAAAATCAAAATAACCGGGAGTGTCAATGACATTGATTTTTACGTCGTTCCATTCAACCGGGGCAAGTGAGGTCGCGATTGAGAACTTTCTTTTGATTTCTTCAGCATCATAATCCATGACGGTGTTTCCATCGACAACGCTACCAAAGCGATCCGTTGCTCCTGTTAAGAATAACATTGATTCGGCGAGCGTTGTCTTGCCCGCATTGCCATGACCCAGCAGACATACATTGCGGATATTTTCACAACTGTAGTCTTTCATATCAATTCCCCCTTATCGGTTAAATTTTTAATCGACCCATGTCGATTTGTGACTCCTGCCCATTATCAGTTTTTAGGCAAAAGCAGATGAATGATTATCTAGCACACTCGATCTATGGCAGAAAGTCACAAAAAAGACTTTCCGCGTGATAATCATTTTATAATATTATAACAGATTTATTACCCTGAAAACAATTTTTTAAACTTTACAAAATGAAATCCTTTTTATGAAATGCCTCAACACATATAAAAAAAGAAACCCGGCATCAGGTTTCCTTTTTGACAATTTTTCGTTTAACAACCTGCCTGTTTCTTCATAAAAAGCTCAGCAAGAAGCAAATCCTCAGAGGAGGTGAGCTTGATATTGCGGTAATCTCCTTCAAACATGGCGACGCTATAGCCGGCCCTCTCTGCCAAACAAGCATCGTCGGTGGCCCTTATACCTTTTTCAAAGGCTAGGCTGTAGGCTTCGAGGATAATATCCTTTTTAAAGGCTTGAGGGGTTTGTGCACTCCAAAGAAAGCTTCTGTCAGGAGTAGAGCGAATGACGTTTACTTCATCCACAATTTTGATGGTTTCCTTGACGGGCATGCCAGAGCAGGCTGCTCCATGAATATGAGCCTGATCAACGCTTCGTTCAATGAGATCACGGTCAATAAAAGGTCTTGCTCCGTCGTGAATTAAGACCACATCGACATTATCATCCAAGGCTTTTAGGCCATTATAGACAGAGTCCTGGCGATCCTCACCGCCAAAGACCATCGCTATTTCCATCTGATCTATGTAATTTTGACACACCTGGGCCATAGCGCCCTCGTCCTCGGGACTGATGACCAGAATAAGCCTGTCAATAATCCCGGAATGCACAAAACTCTTAAGAGTCCAATCAATCACTGGTTTTCCGCACAGAGATGCCAAGACCTTATTATAGCCGAGACCCATCCGGCTTCCCTTGCCTGCGGCTACAATAATAGCGCCTACAGCGCCTTTTTTATCTATCATAATTATTCCTCATAATTACCTAAAATGATGAATTGTCAACCGTTATTACGGTTCTCATTTTGCAAGCGACAGATGAATATTCTTAAATTTGGCGAAGACCATGCGTCCTGCAGAGGTTTGGAGCACGCTGGTCACGATAACGTCAATAAGCTGGCCTTTAAATTTACAAGCCGCCTCCACCACCACCATGGTGCCGTCATCCAAGTAGCCTACGCCTTGACCATTCTCCTTACCTTCCTTGATAATCCGAATGGTCATTTCTTCACCCGAAACAGCCACAGGCTTCATGGAATTAGCCAAATCATTGATATTCAGCACGTCTATACCCCGAATGGCCGCGACCTTACCCAAATTATAATCGTTGGTTATAACTTTGGCACCCATCTCTTTTGCCCTGGATAAAAGCTGTTCATCTACCTCAACCTGAGGGTCCCTGTCCGATTTGTCAATGGTAATAGGAAACTTAGCATCACTCTTAAGCATATTCAGAACATCAAGTCCACGTCTTCCCTTTGCTCTGACAATATCATCGCCGGAGTCAGCTAAATGACGAAGCTCTTCCAGCACAAAACCCGGTACCACAAGCTCACCTTCCAGAAAGCCGGTTCGGCTTAAATCAAGAATTCGACCATCAATAATGACACTTGTGTCCAGAAGCTTATAGGCTGAGGGCATATTGTTTTTACTCTTGCCTTTAATACCATCAAAAACGTTATCATTCTTTTTAATCAAGGTGAAATAGACACCGCACATACCAAACATGATATTAATAATGATGGAAATAGCAACACCCACCACTTCTATCTTGACAAGAGGAATTGAAATAAGATTTGCTACAATAAGTCCTGCAATAAGCCCGCATGCACCTATCATGAGCTCATACAGGGTAATCTTCTGAAGAGCTTGTTCAATTCTTTCAACGGAAGCGGTGGTCATGCGAATAATTTTCCCACCCACAATAAACATGAAAATACCCAGAACAAGTGAGGCCAAAACAATAACCCCAATACCGGTAATGGTTGTGAGCTCTTCCTTCATGCCATTTTGGATCATTAAATAACGCACCAGCGTCATACCCGTTATGGCTCCGGTAATCCCAAATGCATATTTGAGTATTTTATCCAGCATGCTAACTCCCCTAAAAATGGTACAATTCAGGTGGTTATCCTTACATTTATCAGATCTTCGACATCCATGGGGTTCATGTTTTTTGCTAAGACCAGCTCGCTAATTAAGATTTGCTTGGCACTGTTGAGCATTTTACGTTCACCTGTTGATAGGCCTTTGCTTCTCTCTCTCAAAATAAGGCTTTTGACAACGTCGGCTACCTCAAAAACATTGCCGCTTTTTATTTTTATCATATTTTCTCTATATCTTTTATTCCAATTGGCCGATTGTTCGTTGGACTTGTTTTCAAGAGATCTGAAAACCTCATCGGCATCTTTCCTGTCAATAACATCCCGAATACCGATACAGCCAACATTGTTGATAGGGATCATGACCTTCATGTCCCCTACAGGCATCTTCATGACATAATAACGTTTCCGTTCGCCAAGAATTTCCCGCTCTTCAATAGATTCTATGACGCCCGCGCCATGCATAGGATAAACAATCTTATCCCCGATTCTGAACATAAATAACCGCTCCTTCTTAGCATACATAATCTCATTCACATTATCCTTTCATAACAGTGTTGTGTAGGGATAAAGCAAATGTATGTATGAAAGCCGTGACGAGTATATGCCATGCTTTTTAAGGAGATTGTATAAACTCGCTCTACAAATCAGTATACACCACTGCAAATAAAAAGTCAAAGACGCTCCGCTGTAAGGCTCTATCCATGAGCATCCGGGAGCTTACGTTTGATTGCGATACCATATATTCCATAGTATAACCTAAAGATTGGAAAAAAATCAGCCATTTCCGGCAATTCGCCCCTTAAGTCTTTCAAAACTGGAGATAACATTCTGATAACGTTTTTCCATGTCTGTTCTGGCTGAGTTGATACGTGCCTCAATATCTTCGATGAATTCTTCCATCATCTCGATCATGGGCAGATAGAGATTGTTGTTTACAGCTATCCGTCTGAGCTCGTCAAGGGCGTCCTGACAGGTCATGTCGGACCTCGAGCTTTTTTGCTCAATGAGACGGGAGAAAACATCGGCCAAATTAAGCATGTTAGAGCCATTAATAACATCTTTTCCCATGAGCATTCTTTTTTCAGAAGAGGTCTTTTCTCCAATAACACCGTTGAGCATATCCATAATGTCCACAAGATCGGCCTCACGCAATATGGTGCTGACCTTAAGCAGTGCCCCGCTCAGAAGTCTGTGTTCTTCTTCAGGCGAATTGAGCTGCTGGAGAATATCCCTGTCCAGGCTCAACATGCCCAGATTATAAAGCAGAGCGGCAATACGCATTTTCTCCAGCAGATTCCAATTCTGCTTGGATAATCGTGCCATGATTCCCACTGTAGTCTCCATGGTTCTTGCGTGAGAATAGCCGACATGCGCCCTAAAGGTCACGGCATAGATAAAGGTGCGTATGATGCTTTCAATTTCAGCCTTACCCAGCTTCAGAGAATCCATATAATTCAAAAGCTCATCCACATATTCGCCGGATACAAGGTCACTTAAGATGCCTTCATCACAAAGCACCTTTAAAACAGCCACATAATCGGCTTTATAGTCACTCCCTGTTGTCCTGTCCAATATACGCTCGCAGAGATTTTCATACGTACTGTTCTGAACAATATCCGACACCGCATCGGCAAGAGACATGAGAAAAGCCTCATCAGGAACAGCAGTATTATTAAACTCATCCCATATGGAATTATGCTTTTTATGATGATAGAGCACTGCTCGGGCATATTCGGGAAAAGGAGAAAACTCCTTAAGCATTAAATATGCAAAGATACTGTGACCCGAAACCTCCTCGTTCTCACTGGCTCGCCACTTTTCGCACCCCGGATAAAGTACGCCGATATCATGAAGCAGAGTCGTTATGATCAGCCCTCCCAGCCTTTCTCCTTCATATCCGAGACGCCGGGCCAGCTTCATGACCAAGAAGGCTGTAATGGCCGCGTTCTTCTCCAATTCCTCATCCACCAGCGCCAATGATTTTAGTATGATGATAGTGGTTTGCTTCATGTTGATCTGATTATTCCGGCTGATGTTTCGAATGACCTCCTGAGCCTTTTCATCAGGTTCCAGGAGGCTCACATTAGGCATTCCCGTGTAATAGCCCTGTGCATAATCAATGCCCATGCGGCATAGTGTTTCCAGCTCATCCCTGGTTTCAACGCCTTCGGCCAAAACACGGGTTCCCCGATAGCGGGAATAGCTGATAATATCCTCCAGCATGTGCTGCTTCCTCAAATCATCACCAATGCCTCTGACCATTTCACGATCAATCTTAATAATGTCGGGTTCAAGGGCCAGCAGCGCCAAATGATTGGAATAACCGGAGCCGAAATCATCCAGAGCAAATTTTGCTCCCGCCTTGGTTACAATGGATTTGCGAAGATTTATTTCTTCGGGATCCATGCGATTACGCTCCACCACCTCGAAAACGACCTTCATATGGCTGAAGTATCGGTCGCGTATATCGTTGTAATCCCGTTCATCCAGGGTAGCATAGGGCGCAGTATTGATGAAAAGATATTTATCCTTGTATTTCGAATGTCTCTCCATATAAGCATCAAGAGCATTATATACCATTCTCTTCTCAAGAATGGCATAATGCCCCGATGCCTCGGCGTCATCGATGAGTTCTACTATATTCCGGTAAATGGGATTGACAGGGCGGGATAAAGCTTCAAAGCCAAAGAGCTCTCCCGTCCTCAAGGATACAATGGGCTGGAATACTACACCTAATTGGTTTCGATCAATGATATCCTTGATAAAGGTACGCCTGAGTGAAGCCCTTCTCGCTTCCTCAAACCGCTCCTTGTTAAATTCATTAGGGCTCATGGTGGGATCTCTAAGTGCCTCATGTTCGGCAAAGGAAGCAAATTCAAGAAGCTCGGCAGGAGTTGCACCATCAATTCCAAGGACTGAATAACCGATTGCTATGGGGAAGGTAACGGCAATACCGTCTACCTCACCCACGTATTTTTCGATTTTACTTATAATGGAATGGGCACTCTTCCTAAAAGAGCTCATATTACGGACACCTTTGACAAGCAGTAAAAAATCGGACCCCCACCATCTGAAGGGAATTTGGTCGGCTTTCAGGAATTTTTTAAAGACATCGGCACATGCCCGGATATAGGTATTGCCGGCTACCATTCCAAACCGCTCCTGGAACTCCTGGTAGCCTGTAAGCCCGATATAAACAAAAACGACCTTTTCATCCTCAACGCATTCGGCAATAACCTTACCCGCTACCTCCGACAGTGCGTTCCGGTTATAGAAACCGGTCATATTGTCATGGATGGCACGATTTTTTTCAATGTTTCTCTCGAGCACCTCTCTTGTTATGTCTGTTATGGCCCCGGTAATGCGCATTTCATCTTGACTTACCCGACCCCAGAATTTCAGCCAACGCTGTGTCGTATTTTTTTCTGATACACTGCATTCAAAATTAAGGGGAGTGACCTCCCGGATGCATTTTTCTACCTGCTTCATAAAATCACTATGGCCCATATTGAAGCCATAATCTTCAAAAAGGCTTTGGCTGGTTATTTCATTGACTGCAGTGCCATTATTGAGAGTGGTGACCATACCGGACAGAAAGACAAAGACAGAGCTTTCAATTTCATATTCAAAAAAGTCAAATTTAAAATCTGCTTCACTTAAGGTCCGCATTTGTCTGTAGAATTCTGAAATGTTCTCAGAGAGACGTTCATTTCTTTGCATCTCGGCTTTCAATCTGATGCTTTTCTCATTGAGACTGTCAAGAGAATGGTTTAACACTTCTGTGATTGACTGAATATTCGGCTCAATGACTTGCGCTGTCAATAACGATGTAGCAATTTCGCCATCAGCATGGGATAAGGACTGTGCGAGCTCTGATATAGCATCAACACTACGCTTGGATATGATATACTGGTAAACAGAACTGATAACAAACACAAGAGTTAAAAAAGCCAGCAGAGCCTTAAGGACTTCAGGATTTTGAATTGAATGGTCCTTGTCATCCCCGACTAACAAAATCAGTGCAATTGAAAGAACCCCCATAAAGGAGATTAAACTGGTAAGCCAATTGAGATAACGGAATTTGATTGTCTTCTTTGTCTTTTGTAAAAATTCCATTTCTACCTAACCTCCCGGAAAAAGATAATTTTCCGGTTTTAAATCAAATCATTATCCAATGATTTTATCGGTTAACCTACCCTATAGCATTAGTAGAAAATACCTGTTTTTTAATGTAAATTGCAACTTATGGATACAAAATCCAGTAGCACTGTTCTTCCATTTATCTCCTGCATGACTTAGAATAGTATTGACAGACATAGTCTCTTTCAAGAAGGGTATGCTGGCTATGAGAAAGAAAACATTTTAAAGAGGTGTCACAAATGAAATCTTTTAGAAAAGAGCTTAAGATTAATATGCCCACGAGAAGGGGTTATTTGAACATTACACCTGAAGTAGAGGGATGCCTACATGAGAGCGGAATCCAAGAGGGACTTATATTGGTCAATGCCATGAATATTACAGCCAGCGTTTTTATAAATGACGATGAAGGCGGACTCCATGCCGACTTTGAACGGTGGCTTGAGAAGCTGGCCCCTGAAAAGCCTCACTCCCAATATGCCCATAACGGATTTGAGGATAATGCCGATGCACACCTGAAGCGTCAGCTTATGGGTCGCGAAGCGGTGGTGGCCATTACCAAGGGGCAGTTGGATTTTGGAACCTGGGAACAAATTTTTTACGGCGAATACGATGGAAAGCGGGAAAAACGCGTATTAATAAAAATAATTGGTGATTAACCCAATGAGAAAGCGGTATGTAAAATGGGGCGCAATAACGTAAAAAAAAGATCTACAAAAGCGGGCCTTCCACCCGGAAGTCTGGTGCATATTGGAAGGGTCTATAGGGAAAAGACCAATGTGTCGGTTTTCAACTATGACGAAAACACTTATAAGGAGCGCATTGCCACAAGCCTCAATGATTGTGTGGCTTTCCACAGTCCTGAAACCGTAACCTGGATCAATATAGACGGCATTCAGGATCTGAGTCTGTTAGAGTTTCTCGGCGAGCGTTTCGGACTTCATCCCCTGGTGCTGGAGGATATTGCGAATACCAGTCAACGCCCTAAAATAGAGGACTATGAGGATTACCTTTATGTTGTTCTGCGCATGCTCTATTTCAGCGAAGAAAAAAACGAGCTTATAGGCGAACAGGTAAGCCTCATAGTGGGTAAAGATTATGTGCTGTCCATCCAGGAAGGCGACGAAAAACACTATGACGTATTTGAAAGCGTCCGTGATCGTATTCGGAATGGAATAGGAAAAATCCGCAAGTCAGGTCCGGATTTCCTTATGTATACCCTCATTGATGCCATGGTTGACAATTATTTTGTAGTTCTCGAGGGGCTTGATGAAAGGATTGAGGTAGCTGAAGACCTTTTAGCAACCGGGGGCAAGGATGACGTTCTTCAACTCATTCAGGGGCTTAAGAGAGAAGCCCTGACCCTCCATAAAGCCATATGGCCCCTTCGGGAGGTTTCCAGCTGGCTTTTACGGGAGGAAGCTTCACGTGTGCAGCCGCCCACCCAAGTATACCTCCGGGATGTTTATGATCATGTTGTTCAGTTAATGGACACCACCGAGACGATTCGAGATATTCTGTCGGGTATGCTGGATATCTATCTTTCAACCTTGAGTAATAAACTCAATGAAGTGATGAAGGTTTTAACTATCATCTCCACAGTTTTTATGCCATTGACCTTTATTGCGGGTGTTTACGGCATGAATTTCCGGTTCATGCCAGAGCTTCAATCACCCTTGGCCTATCCATTGGTATGGGTGGTCATGATTACCATTGCCGTGCTGATGCTGAGGTACTTTAAGAAAAAGAAATGGATTTAGCAAGGCAGGTCAAGAATGTCTCAAGCACTCTGTGCTATCCTCTTGATGAGAGGTGAGAACATGGAAAATTGGGAAAAGATAAATGCGGTTCAACGGATGCAGAATTTCATTGAAGACCATATCACTGAGCCCATTACGCTTCGCATGCTGGCCGATGCCGCAGGGTATTCGCCATGGCACTCGGCCAGAATCTTCAAAGCGTTAACGGGTAAAGCCCCCTTTGAATACATCCGAGCCTTACGGTTATCTCGAGCAGCTGTGAAGCTTAGGAATGAAGGGGCAAAAATCATTGATGTAGCCTTTGACTTTGTTTTTGGCTCCCACGAGGGGTTTACCCGGGCATTCTCCAAAGAATTCGGGATAACTCCTCAGAGCTTTTGCAAGAATTCTCCGACCCTGAGGCTTTTTCTTCCCCAACACATCCATGACTATTACCTGAGATTACAAAAAGGAGTGGATTGCACCATGAAAAAATCAAACCCAAACACTGTTTTTGTCCAGGTGGTTGACCGCCCTGAAAGGAAACTGATACTCAAACGCGGCATTAAAGCACCGCACTATTTTGAATATTGTGAAGAAGTCGGCTGCGAGGTATGGAATATCCTTTCGGGTATTAAAGAAGCGCTCTATGAGCCCATTGGCATGTGGCTTCCGGAGAATTTAAGAAAACCCGGCACATCCGTTTATGCTCAGGGCGTGGAAGTACCCGCAGATTATAAGGGTGAGCCCCCTCAGGGCTATGAGATCATTGATCTCCCGGCTTGCAAAATGATGGTCTTTCAGGGACAGCCTTACGATGAAGAAAAGTATAGCGATGCCATTGAAGAGCTCTGGGAGGTCATGAAAAACTATAATCCCGAGATTTACGGTTTCAAATGGGCCGATGAGGACGGGCCTCGATTCCAGCTTGCTCCTATGGGGTATAGAGGCTACATTGAGGCCAGGCCAGTGAGGCAGTTGAATTTGTAATAAGCTTTGACCCGTTATCAAGCAGGAGAGCTCTGTCAGGGCTCTCCTGAATAAATTTTATATAGTTTTATCATTTATGAGGTTAATCATGAGAAACATCATACTTATCGGCATGCCGGCAGTCGGCAAAAGCACTTTGGGCGTCATTCTCGCCAAGACACTGGGGCTGCAGTTTATAGATACGGATCTGCTCATACAAAAATCCCAGGGCAGGCTGCTTCAGAATATTATCGATCACGACGGAATTGATCGCTTCCTTCAAATTGAAGAAAGCGTCATATCTGATTTGGAATTAACAGGCTGCGTCATTGCCACAGGCGGAAGCGTCATTTATTCTGAGAAGGCCATGGACCACTTGAAAAAGATGGGCCAAGTAATTTATTTACATGTCACCTGTGAAGAAATTGAAAAGCGCCTTAAAAATATTACCACCAGAGGTATCGTCATGGGAAAGGGGGCCACGCTGAAAGATGTATATGATAAAAGGGTGCCCTTATATAAAAAATATGCCGAAACCGTAATAGACTGCTCCGGCAAAGATATGGAGCAGTGTATTAACACTATATTAAATCATATCTTGTAAAAACAAATGCCTATCTTGTATGATTGTGGATAATTGAGGAATATTTTGTTTTCCTTTTTACCAATTTATGATATGATTAGTAAACAGATATGGAATTAATACCGCTTCAAATTTACTTGTTTACTTGTTTTTAAAGTAATTTATTTTTGGAGGATGTTAATATGAAAGAAGGCAAGACACGAAATCTCAACAACATGGTCTTAGGCATTTCATCATTGGTCGGGCTTGCGATAGGTGTTCTTTTCAGTATCCTAACAAATTACTGGCTTTTATTATTGATCTTCCCTGTATTTGCACTTATTAATACTTTAGCAGTCAGATTAGTTTTAGAGTTATCCATTAAGCGTCTTGCCGGAAGTTTCTCAAAGGAAATGCAGAAAATCAAGGAAGGCGATTTCTCAGTTTTTGTTAATTCTAATGACTATGGAATTTTAGGTGGAGTTGCCTCATCGGTCAATTCCGTTTTAAGTGATATCAGAAACCTGATAGACGGTTTCTTTCAATTATCTCTGGCTATTAAAGGCGCATCTTACACAGTTGATGAAGTATCCAACGGGGCCTTTGATGCTATTAACCTCATTGCACGAACCGTTGACGACATATCCAAGGGCGCAACCAGTCAGGCAGAAGAAGCCCAAAACGGGGTTCTGTCGGCTGACAAATTGTCTGATCAAATAAACAACGTTTACGAAAGCTATAGTGATATTACTGCCGAAACCGAAAAAATAGGTTATGTCAACAGCGCCGGTGTGGAAGCAGTAGAAGTATTAAGAACAAAATCAGAAATGAATTTTTCCGCTTCAGAGAAGATATTCTCCGTTATGGAAAATCTGGTTAACACGGTACAGCAAATCAGTTCATTTACCTCATCCATCGAGAGCATAACCGAGCAAACCAATCTTCTGGCGTTAAACGCAGCCATTGAGGCTGCTCGCGCAGGTGAGGCGGGCCTGGGCTTTGCGGTAGTAGCAGATGAGGTCAGAAAGCTGGCCGATCAGAGCAGAGCCTCCACCCTTGAGATCACCAATCTTGTTGAAAGCATCAGAGATGAATCCAAAATGGCTGTTCAGGTCATGGCAGACTTAAGGAAAGCATCCGAAGAGCAGATCATGTCGGTTGATAAAACAAAGAATGCCTTTGATGATATTGCCAACGCCATCTTTACCATTGTCGACAAATTCAAAAAAGTTAATGAGGCTGTGGCTAAAATGCAGAAAGACAAGGATGAGGTCATTCTTTCGATTGAGCATATCTCTTCTGTATCTCAGCAAACAGCCGCTTCCAGCCAGGAGATGACAGCGACAACCGAGACACAGATCAAATCCTTTGCAGAATTGCAGCAAGCGTCCAAGAGTCTTGGCGATCTGGTAGTTGATCTTAACAACAAGCTTAAAAAGTACAAGCTCCGCTAAAAGAGTAACTAGTTATATAAGCTAAAGACCCGTAAATTGCTAAAAATGCTCACAGCCTGAAAGGTTATGAGCATTTTTCTTATATACGGGTCGATTCATGAGGAAAAAGCACCCTATACTCTCCATACCCTTCTTCCTCCAGCCTATCCTTTGGAATAAAGCGTAAGGATGCAGAGTTTATACAATAACGCAAGCCCCCGGACTCTTTAGGACCGTCATCAAAAACATGGCCTAAATGGCTGTTAGCGGCCATAGAACGCACCTCTATCCGGCTCATGCCATGGGTAAGATCCAGCTTGTTTACAACGGCCTTATCCTTAATAGGGCGAGTGAAACTAGGCCATCCACAGCTTGAATCAAATTTGTCCAATGATGTAAACAGCGGCTCTCCACTTACCACATCCACATAAAGGCCTTCTTCATGATTGTTCCAGTATTCATTGTTAAAGGGTGGCTCAGTGGCATCTTTTTGCGTAACCTCAAACTGCATGTGCGTCAGGCGGTTTTTGACGTCTTTTGCCTTTCTCGCATTCCTATCCCACTTCTCTTTTTGAAAGGCCATACGTCCTGATGCAGAAAAATAACGATTGTAATGGGTTGAATTCTTTTTGTAATAGTGCTGATGGTAATCTTCAGCCTGGTAGAATGTGGTTGCCGGGAGTATTCTAGTTGCTATGGGCCTATCAAAAAGTCCGCTTTTATCCAGGTCGTCCTTCGACTTTTCTGCAGCAACCTTCTGGATATCATCATGGGTAAAAATAGCAGTTTGATAGGATTGCCCCCTATCCCCAAACTGTCCGCCTGGATCAGTCGGATCAATTTGTCTCCAGAAAATAGTAAGAAGCTCCTCATAGGAGATCTTTCTTTCATCATATACGATATCCACAGCCTCATAATGACCTGTTGTTCCTGTGCAAACCTTCTCATAGGTCGGATTTGGTGAGTGGCCTCCTGTATAACCCGAGATGACGCTTATGACTCCTTCATATTGGTCAAAAGGCTTCACCATACACCAGAAACAGCCCCCTGCAAAGGTCGCATGCTTGATAAAATCATCTCCCATATTCATCACTCTTCATGCCTTTCAAATTAATGTACAAAAAAGACTCAGCCCGAACCCTTTCAGGTCTCAGCCTCTGAGTCTTTTCACCGTAAAGGAAATTTATTGATTCAAAGCATTCAATAATTCATCTACGTTCATGCCATGTACCATAGATGCTTCTTCCAGTGTCTCAGCCTGTGAAGAGGGGCATCCAATGCAACCCATTCCAAAGCTCATTAAAATCCTTGCTGCTTGCGGGTTTGCCTGAAGAACCTGTCCAATGGTCATATCCTTTGTTACTTTCATCGTGGGCCTCCTTAAATGTTGTATTTTAGTCTTTTACTATCACATCAGTATCCAATTATACCTTATATCAAAAGCATAGGCCAATCTGTGATTTAAATCACAAATTGTTTTCATTGATATAATTTTGGGCCGAATAAGCTGCTAACGCTCCGTCCGAAGCTGCTGTCACCACTTGTCTGAGTGACTTCTCACGAATATCTCCCGCTGCAAATACTCCGGGTATATGAGTCTTCATGCCTTCATCAGTCTTAATATAACCATTTTGGGTAAGCTCAATCTTACCATTTACCAACTGGTTGTTGGGTACATTTCCTATGGCGACAAAAATCCCGCTGACGCTCTTGCTTGAATGCTTCTGAGTTTTTACGTTCCTGATTTTTATTCCTTCAACCTTAGTATCTCCAATTATCTCTTCTAAAACCGAATTCCACATAGGTATAATTTTGGAATGTTTGAAGACAGAATCCTGCAAGACCTGGGTTGCCCGCATACGATCTCTGCGATGAACCAAAAAAATCTTGTTGCAGAACCTGGAGAGGTATAGAGCATCTTCGGCAGCCGTATCACCACCGCCGATAACGGCAACATCCCGACCTTTGAAAAAGGCTCCGTCACAGGTCGCACAATAGGATATTCCTGACCCGATTAGGTTTTCTTCATGGGGCAATCCAAGCTCTTTTGGCGATGCTCCCATGCAGAGAATAACAGCAGATGACTTGTAGATGTTCTCACTGGTCTTGACAACCTTTATCCTGCCATCAAGAATGACATCCGTTACTTCTTCCGAAACTATTCGTGCTCCAAATTTTTTGGCCTGATCGGCCATTTTTACAGCTAAACCGCTGCCGCTTATCACTTCAAAACCCGGGTAATTTTCCATTTCATTGGCCTTTGACATCTGTCCGCCAAAAGACGACTTTTCAATGACTAAAATATTTAACTTGGCTCTAGCCGCATAAAGTGCCGCGGAAAAGCCTGCAGGGCCCCCTCCGATTATAATGATATCAAGCATAAATAAGCTCCTTTATTATTTACCCTTATGTATAGCATATTCCGAAGGCTTATCTCACGGGAATATGGAAGCCCTCTATTAACAATGCTCTTGCCGGAGCCGCCTCTACACCCACAACCTTTATTGGTGCTGCCACAAGCAGGTATTCGCCTTCGTCAACCTCTTTGAGCCTAAGGCCCTCAAGAATAATAATATCCGCTTTTAAAAGCGTCTTATGAGTCTCATGCTCTGGTTGACTCCTTTCAATACCGAGGGAATCAATGCCTACCCCGGAAATACCTTTGTCTTTTAAGTACTCAGCTCCTGTTTTATCCAGATAGATAAATTCTCCCTCTAATATATCCAAAAAGGAGTTTTTTGTTTTTAACAGGATAAAATCACCCGATTGAATATTCTTTTGAACCAAATGTGCCTCTGTTATTTTATCTTCGGCATCCTTAAGATCTAAGACCTTGCATGGCCTGACCACTCTTTCCAAATCTATCGAGTCAAGATTTTTTCCATCCTGTAAAATATGCAGTGGTGAATCCAAATGGGTGCCTGTATGCATATTCATATCAAGCCGGGTCTCATATACCGACCCGGTTGTATAATCGCTTTCAACCTTTATAACAGGCCTTTTTAAACTCTTACCCTTATAAACCGGCATCTCATAAAAAATATCCATGGAAATATCATAAATTCTCATGCTTTCCACCACTCTCTTCCATCCCGGGCCAAAAGCTCAAAGGCTCTAACCGGCCCCATGGTTCCGGCTTCATAATTCGGGAAGCTGAACCTCTTTTGCTCTCTGTATGCAATAATTTTGTCGGCAAATATCCAGGAGGCCTCAACCTCATCCCATCTTGAGAAAAGCGTTGCATCACCGCGAAGGACATCGTAAATCAGGCGCTCATAGGCTTCAGGCGTATTCCCCGAAACGGGATTGATCTGGCTGGCATCCATTTTCCTTGAAACAATATCATGATGGGTATTAAAATCCTTGGTATTAAACTGAAAAAACACACCCACATGGGGCTGTATTCTGATAATCAGAAGATTGGGCTCCTGGACATGTCCTTCTTTAAAATACAGGATATTAGGCAGTGCCTTAAATTGTATGACGATTTCGGAGGATGTTGTCCCTAGGCGTTTTCCCGTCCTGATATAAAATGGGGTACCCGCCCATCTGAAATTGTTAATGTGAAGCTTTAGCGCCACAAATGTCTCGGTCGTTGAGCCTGGGGGAACCTTTTCTTCCTCTCTGTATGCGGGAACAGGGATACCGTCTATAATGCCCTTGCCATATTGTCCAAAGACAGCGTTATCTCTGAGAAGCTCGGGAGTGAAGTCTTCAATGGCTTGGATGACCTTGAGCTTTTCGGTTCGGATGGAGTCGGTTTTCAGGTTAACAGGTGGTTCCATGGCTACCAGTGACAGTATTTGTATCAGATGGCTCTGTACCATATCTCGCATGGCTCCGGAATTCTCATAATAGCCCCCTCTGGTTCCAACTCCATACTTCTCATTGAGAGAGATCTGAATATTATCAATAAATTTGTTGCTCCACAAGGACTCGAAAATAGAATTGCAGAATCTCAAAACCATAATATTCTGAATCATTTCCTTGCCTAGATAATGATCAATCCTGTAAATGCTGTTTTCCTTGAATACTTCATTGAGCTTGCTGTTGAGCTTTCTGGCCGTTACAAGATCCTTACCGAAGGGCTTTTCAATGACAAGCCTGGTCCATGATTCCTTCTGCTCGGTGAGATCATTGACATAAAGCCCCTGAACGATTGTCTCAAAATACTCCGGTGCCACCGCAAGATAGAAAACCCTATTGCCTCCTGTATGAAACTTTTCATCCAGTTCGTTTAAAAACTCCTTCAGACCAGTGTAGCTGTTTACGTCGGTAAAATCCAACTGCACATAGTAAAGAAGCTCTCTTAACCGTGCCCAATACTTTTCATCAATCTTATTCCTTGAGCGCTTGGTCAAGGAGTCCAATACCTCATCCCGATATTGTTCTGTGGTCTTTTCCCGTCTTCCCACAGAAACCACTGCAAAGTGCTCGGGCAGCATTTTATCATAAACCAGATTATAAAGCGCCGGCATCAGCTTTCTATGGGTTAAATCCCCCGTTCCGCCGAAAATGACCATGATTGCAGTTAGGTTATTGCTTTTATTGACATTTTCTAAATTCATAAACAGCCCCCTTCCTTATGCCTGATGAAGCATTTTTTATCATCAACAGCCAAACTACTCCATTCTATTATTAGATTGAAGATTAATATAATATTATATTATAATATACTATAATATAGAATATTTTAGCAGTTTAAATTCATGACCCGGCACTCTTGTCTTCCGATCTTTCTTATACACAATAAAACCATGAAAGGAACGATATATCATGTTAAAAAATATTCCTCCTATTTTATCCCCTGAACTATTGAAAATTCTGATGGAAATGGGACACGGAGATGAGATTGTCATAGCAGACGGCAATTTCCCTGCAGCAAGTACTGCCAGAAGGCTGGTAAGATGTGACGGACATAATGTCCCTGAAATACTGGACGCCATATTAAAGCTTTTCCCATTGGATTCGTATGTGGACGCTCCAGCTACTCTGATGCAGGTAACGAAGGGAGATCCTGTTGAAACACCAATTTGGGACACTTACAGAGAAATAATCAATAGGTATGAAGCCAAGGCCAATAAAATAAGCCCTATTGAGCGATTCGCCTTTTATGAAAAAGCAAAAGATGCTTACGCTGTGATAGCAACAGGTGAGAAGGCACTTTATGCAAACATCATACTGAAGAAAGGCGTAGTCGTTGAATAACAAAGAATATGCCAACTGAGTAAAGCTATAGTTTATAAAGGAGCTATTCCGAAAATTAAAACAACACTCGGATTAGCTCCTATTACGATTTGCATACCATCCGCCACTCTTTCATATTCGAGTATCAGAAGAGTCTAAGTAGATTTATTTTTCATTTTCCCTTAGTTCACCTAAGGCCCCGCCTGGATGCCACTTCACATATTGTTGCGGGGTTAAGCCATGTCTTTCCTGTAATATGATGCTCAATCCCTGCAGGACCAATATTTCGGCAGAAACAGATGCTCTTGGTGCCCGGTTAAGTGAATCACCTTCACGATGAACGCCAGCATACAAAAATGCATCACCCGCAAGCGCTAGCCAAGAATTGGGGTTTCCTGCTACCGAAATGATTTTTGCTCCATTTTTCTTTAAAGTTGTAACCGTTGCTTTTAATTCAGCCGTTTCGCCACTATTGGAAATAGCAATCACTACATCATTCGCACGGACTTGGCCAGAAGATCCATGAACGGCCTCTGTACCGTGAAGAATGTATGTAGGCGTACCTGTTGAAGACAATAATGAAGAAATATAACCTGCTACATAAGATGTTTTTCCTATACCGGTTATGTGAACGCGTCCCCCATTTTTCTCCGCTGCAGTGATAAGTTCTACTGCTTTTTTATAAAAATCAGCATTAATTTTAGTCTTTAACTGTTCCAGCTCTTCAAAATTTATTTTAAAAAAATCAAGAACATTTTTTTCATCATTGTTCGTTGCCATATTATCTCCTTTCGAACTGCCTCTTATGCTTTTCTATTAATTCATCAACTTCTTTATGTAAAGGAAGAGAGGGTTGTGCTCCCATTCTGGACACAGTGAGAGTTGCGGTATAATTGGCATATTCCAATGCTTCCTCATAGCTCTTTCCTGAAGCAACTTCAGTGCAGAATGCTCCAACAAAGGAGTCGCCTGCAGCAGTTGGATCAACAACCGGTACTATGTCGACACAGGGCTTATAAATAAACTGTTCCTTGTTCATAAATGCAACACCGTTACTTCCAAGAGTGATGATTACATTTTTTATACCTTTTTCAAGCAGCACATGGGCTGCCTTTTTTACAGATTCAATATCCAAAGCGCCATCCTTTTTATTGATGGCTACTCCCGTAAGATCGGCTGCCTCATGCTCGTTAGGTGAAATATAGGCAAGTCTCTTAAGAAAATCGGAGGAAAGAGGTGCGGAAGGTGCGGAATTCAACATGACTGGAACGCCGGCATCATATGCAAACTTGGAAACAGCCTCATTCACCTGCATCGGAATTTCCAATTGAAGCATTACCATATCATATTCTTTTATTACATTTTTGAGGAAAGCCACATCCTCCAGAGTAATCGTCATGTTGGCTCCAGGAACCACAATGATCCTGTTTCTGGTTTTTTGACCAGGTTTAGTCTCAAGAATAATATTACCAACGCCGGAAGATGTTTGTTTATCCTTAATAACACATGAGGTATTAACCCCGGCCTTTTTAACCGCTGCAAGCATGTCTCTTCCGAAACTGTCATCCCCGACTTTTCCTACGATTGTTACATCAGCTCCAAGCCTTGCGGCTTGGACGGTCTGATTTGCACCTTTACCGCCAGATGCTGATTTAAAGCATATTCCGTCAATAACCGTTTCTCCCTCGTTTGGAACTCGGGCTGTGCTGATGATAAGATCCATTACAAAGCTTCCAACAACAAGAATTCTAGGTTTTTTGTACATATCTAGCACCTTTTCGTGATTATTCATTTTCAAAACCTCTTTGTGCAGCATTTGCTGCACAAAGAGTACCAAAAGAACAAATCAGGAACATACAGTCAGCAAACTTTTTAACAAAGCATGCTTATCCTTCACATATCGTCCGAATCAATATAGCTAGAACTACGAGAGTTGCCATTCGTTTAGCGGCAGCGCAAATAGCTTCTCAAGCATATTTTTTTCCTCTTGTTTCAGAGATACGAACGGAGCACGGCAGTTTCCACATTGGATTTCCCGTAATGTCCAACCGTATTTGACTGCGCTGAAGATATTGGCCTTGCACATGGTCTCGACACGGAAATTAATGGCCTTCTGCCTTTCAAAGGCCTCTGCCATCCTCCCCTCCTCGTAAAGCCCGCGCAATTCAATAAAAAGAGGAGCAAATAGGTTCACAGTCGTACCAATTGTTGCCGATGCTCCCATGGCAAGCGCACCCAGAAACTGTTCATCAAAGCCGTTTATCAACAGCTTATCCGGGTATGCATCACGGATGCGTTCCATGTTAAAAAGGTTCTGGGAGGTAAACTTGATACCGATAATACCGGGATTGGAAAGAAGCCTGTCTGCGTTACCCTTGCTAAATTCAATCCCAGTAAACTGTGGTATGTTGTAGATAATCACCTTGAGGCCGGGCACGGCATGGATGACCGCTTCATAATAACCGACGATTTCATCCATTGAAAAATGATAATAATACGGTGGTATCATGGAAACAGCCGCCGCTCCTGCTTCTTTCGCATGTCTGGCTAATTCGATAACGTCGGCAGTCCGAATTGTACCGATGTGTGAGATGACAGGAACCCTTCCGTCAGTCTGCCTTATTACTGTCTCCAGAATTGCCTTTCGTTCTTCAAGCGTCAGCAGAAGACCTTCTCCTGAAGACCCACAGCAGTAAAAGCCTTCGACTCCATCCTGAATCTGAGCTTCGACAATTTCCCGCAGTGCGGTATAATTCACCTGCTCGTTTCCATCCATTGGAGTGATCAGGGCAGAGAATATTTTTCGAAATTCTGGATGTACCTGACTTACCATGCCGTCCATCCCCCATCAACGATGACGTTGGAACCGGTCATATACTTCGATGCGTCAGAAGAAAGGAATACGACGGCACCATTGTACTCGTCTTCGTTCGCCATGCGGCCGATTGGTATTCGGCTACAGTAGTTCCTCTGGAAATTCTCATCCTGAGTACTGCGCCATACCCCGGACAATGTCAGTGTATTTACACGTATGTTCTTTTTACCCCAATAAGTCGCAAGATAGCGCGTTAGATTATATATACCGGACTTGGCTGCAGAATAAGCCACTGGCTTTATGAAAGGGACACCGGTCAGCTCTTTTTTATAAGCGTAGATATCCTGTACAGGTGAAACCATGCCGTAGATGGATCCTACATTAATAATAGATCCGCTCTTTCCCGCTTCCACCATACGCTTTCCAACAACCTGGCAAGCAAGGAATGTCCCAACAAGGTTGACTTCGACAACTTCCCGGAATACTTCCTCAGGGAAATTCTCAAACGGGCCGGAGACCTCAGGAGGCGCACTAGGCTGCGTATCAATTCCTGCATTGTTGATGAGCACATCGGGAACTGATCCCCAGTCTTTCTCGATGCATTCGAGGGCTTTTTCAATCTGCTCTTTTTTTGTAATATCTACCTTATAGAATTTAAGGTTCTCGTAGTTGAATTTGTCAGCCGGAAAAACTCTTTCGATTTTGGCTTCATCCACACTCCTTCCAAATACGGCCACACGCGCACCTCTTTCATAGAGTGTTTTGGCATATTGCGCTCCTAGCTGTCCAAGTCCTCCTGTGACAATACATATTTTGTTGTCTACACTAAATAAAGGATCATTCATATTTAATCTCCCTGTCTATAGATTTATCTTGAGACTTTTAAACTGGCACGAATGCTTCGCGCAGGGTTTTGGAATCAAAGGTAATTTTCAATTACGTTATTACGGATATTCTTCACAGCATTCTGGAAATTGAACATGTCGCTCCCCATTATGACCATGTTGACGCCGCGTGAAATCAACGTATCCACACTTTCTTTTGTCGGAGGAATCGCTGGTGCCATGAGACCGATGTTCATCTTTGACGTGTACTCTGCTATTTCTGACATAGCCTCTTGAACTGCTGGCTGGTTTACGTCGTAGAAAACACGTATATTCTTTGAGAGGGCAAAGTCTGCAGGTCCAAAGTTAATGGCATCAATTCCTGGCACACTCATCAGCTCATCAATACTGTCCATAAACTCGAAATCCTCAGCCATTGGGATAACAAGCTCCGTATCGTTGCTGTATTCAATGTACTCGCTTGCATTAAAACCCGCTCCACCATATGCTGCGCTACGGACGGTTGCGTCATAACCACGACGGCCCTTTGGCGGGAATTTTGCACCACGTACACATATTTCCATCTCTTCCTTTGTGCGTACATGCGGGACGATAACACCTTCTGCTCCCATTTCAAAGGCCTTGCGGATCTCAATCATGTCAGGACAGGTTACTCGTACGAGGGGGCTTATGCCGGTGAGGCGAGCCGCCATTACACACTCCTTGAGATCTGTTACAGACATCGAGGTGTGTTCTGCATCGATAAATACGAAGTCAAAGCCAAAGTGGCCGAGGGCTTCAATAACTGCAGGACATCCTGAATATACTGTCATTCCAAATACCGGACGATTTTTCATTGTTTCCTTAAGTCGATTTTTAAACATAGTAGTTTCTCCTTTATTGATTTTATTTTTTTCCTGGCAGGTTGCCGAGATAGAACGATTTGATATCCGGGTGCTTGCGCAGATTCTGGGTATCATCCTCCAAAACTACGCGGCCCTCCGATAGAATATAAGAATACTGTGAAATCCGAAGAGCAGCACGCACATTCTGTTCAACCAGAAGTATGGTCACTCCCGAACTATGGATTTCCACTACATGGTCATATACTTCCTCTGCGATTTTTGGGGAAAGTGCAGCAGATGGTTCATCAAGAATCAGGAGTTTTGGGTTGGACATTAAACCTCGCCCTATGCTGAGCATCTGCTGCTCGCCTCCGGAAAGTACACCGGAAGGGCTCTTGAATCGGGTTTTCAGACGAGGCATGGACTCAAGGACCATCTCAATATTCTTCTCGATTGCTTTTTTGTCTTTGATGCAATAGGCACCCAATAGCAGGTTCTCCTCAACTGTCATGGACGGAAAAACATCCTTGCCTTGAGTTACATAAGCAATACCTCTTTTGACTATATCCTGCGGCTTTACATCCTTAAGGCTTTTCCCTTCAAACGTGATATTCCCACTGGTGACCTTCAAAAGACCTGTGATAGCTTTCAGCGTTGTACTTTTCCCACACCCGTTTCCGCCCAGTATGGCTGTTATCGAATTTCTTGCTACATGTAATGACATACCATTCAGAATCTGAAGTTTGCCATACCCCGCAGCAATGTTTTTAACATCTAGCATATTACCATTACCTCACTCTTTCTGGTCGCCCAGGTATGCTTCAATAACTCTTGGATTGTTCTGTGCATCTCCCGGATTTCCGACAAAGATCCGCTCGCCGTAATCAAAAACCGTAAGCGTTTCACAGACACTCATTACTACGCTCATGATATGTTCGATCATCAGGACAGTGATGTTGAGGTGATCCTTACAGTAATGTACAAGGTCTATGAGCTTGTCGATGTTCAACGGGTCAAGTCCTGCCGCGCATTCATCAAGTAGAAGCAATTTAGGGTTGTTGATGATACCAATACCTAGCTGCAGCATTCTGCGCTGCCCGATAGAAATACTGTCTCCGGGGTTGTAGGCTTTTTTTTCAAGACCGACCAGCTTCAGGATTTCAAATGCGCGTTCCTTCATCTTTTTCTGCTCTTTGATGGAACGTGGTGTACTGAGCATGGCATCAATCATTGTGCTTTTTTCATATAAGGCCTGTGCAAGGATCAGATTGTCAAGGACCGTCAAGCTGGGGAAGATCCGTAGCAACTGGAAGGTACGGGCAATTCCTTCTTTTGCAATCTTGTGGGGTTCCATTCCCGTTATGTCTTTTCCGTTAAAAATGATTTTGCCGGAAGTTGGTTTGTATATTCCGCTAATACAGTTAAACATAGTTGTCTTTCCGGAGCCGTTAGGGCCAATGATGCCATGGATAGTGTTTTTTTCAACATCGACGCTGATATTATTAAGAGCGGTGACACCGCCGAAGTTCATAGTCAGCGAATCAACTTTCAGTATCATTTGCTTACCTCCGATGTCTCAGCAGCTTCCATGCGGTGTTGCTGTACAATCTTTTTCTGCTGCCTGTAATTCTTGATTGTTCCGATGATTCCTCTGCGTAGGAACAGGACAATCAGAATCATTACGACACCAAAAGCAATTTTCTGAAACTCAACGTATGCGCGAGTATATTCGTATACAACCGTAACAAGGACAGCTCCGATGACAGACCCCCAGGTGCTGCCCAGTCCTCCAAGCACAATCATCAATAGGAAGTTCGTCTGCAATGCCTGAATAAATGTTGTTGGACTGATATAACCGGAATAATTGGAATATAGGAGGCCTGCAACACCCCCGAAAACAGCGCACAGCACAAAAGCCATAATTTTGATGTTCCTTACATTGATTCCGATGACAGAAGCAGCGAGAGTGTCGTCTTTTATGGCATTAAAGCGCCGACCGTAGTTGGAACGAATAAAGTTATTCACAAGTATGATCCCAAAGATAGCAAATGCCATAACGAAGTAATAGCTCTGTGTCTTGCTAATCATTGGGATACCGAAGATCTCGAGTTTAGGGATTCGCATAATGCCGTTTGCCTTTCCGGCCCAGGAGGAGCTGTTGATAATAAGGCGAACAGATTCAGCAAACCCTATCGTACAAAGGGACAGGTATGGACCTTCCACTGTCAGGGAAGGGATGCCAACCAGCATACCGAACACGGCAGAGAGAAGTATTGTAAAAAGAAGGGTTGGCCAGAAGCCCAGCCCAAGTCCTGTAGTCAGGATTGCCCCGGAATATGCACCAATACAGTAGAAACCATACTGGCCCATGTTGATTTGACCGGCAAGCCCTGTTACAAAGTGCATGCCCAATGCCAGCAGAATATTGATTCCGATCATGATACCGATATGGATGAGGTAATCCGTCTTCAGAATCGACGGTAGAACCAAAATAATCAGCGCCATCAACACTGTCAGGCACAGATCCTTATGCTTCTGATAGAAATCTTTATAATTAAAATTATTCATTAATATTCTCCTCAAGCTTTCTGCTTAGTCCTCGTTGCGAAGAGACCGGCTGGCTTAACCATCAGGACAATGATCATAATTGCAAAGCTTATGATATCCTTGTACTGAGATCCGATTATATTACCGCCGAAGGTCTCCACAATACCGATAAGAATGCCGCCGATCATCGCACCGTAGACATTGCCCAAGCCGCCTACAACAGCTGCACTAAACGCTTTCAAAAGCATGACGGCGGACATATTGTAGCGGACGAATATAATTTGTGCACTCAAGATACCGGATATGGCGCTGAGGAACGCTGCCAGACCGAATGAAAATGAAACAACAGTACTTACGTTGATTCCCATCAGGGAAGAGATGCTTTTGTTATATGAAACTGCTTTCATTGCGAGGCCGATTTTTGTCTTCTTTAACATCAGGTGCAACGCAATCATAATAATCAGCGCGACAGCCATGATAATCAGGTAAATAGGCTGAATACTCATAGAACCTACCTTGATGCTATCCCCGAAATTTGCACCGTAGGTCTTTGAAACAGCTCCCCATATCAGCCAGTAGGAATTCTGAAGGATGGTAGACATACCAAATCCTGCCACAACGAAAGTAAGACCGCGGACAGAAAATCCTCCAGTAATCGATAAAATCGGGTTGTAAATAATTTTCTGTATCAGGATTGCTAAGGCTGCCGTGCCAACCGAAGCCAGCAAAGCGGCAAGGATAAACGGCACTCCTTTGGAGTACAGGACCCAGCCTAAAAAGGCACCCAGTGTGAAAAGTTCACCCTGCGCAAAATGAATGATGTCAAGTGACGCATAAATCAGTGATACTGACAAGGCCAGCAAGCCGTACAGGGCTCCAACGGCAATACCGACGAATAATAGGTCAATGAATAATGTCATCCTTACAGTCCAGCCTTTCTGTTATTTAGTGCTCCGCTGGTGAATCAAGCACCAGCGGATACACAAATTATTCAATTTTTTGATTTACTCGGCTGCCTTAAGGGGGGACCAGGAGTAATCAGGTTGGAGTTGATAAACTGTGCAGGACTTCTTTCCATCGCGATCCTCAGGCCCTCCGGTTGGACCGAAGGTCGTAATACCTGTCAATCCGACATAACCTTTTACCTGTGCAAGTCCGTCGCGGATCGCAGTGCGGTCTGCTGCAAGCTTATCCGCTGTGTTACCGAGTTCAATATTTCCAAGAATCTGCGCTACAAGCTGGACTGTGTCGTAGGCCTGAGCGGAATTGTGGTCAAGTCCACCCTTTACAACAGACTTATACTCTGAAACAAATTTCTGTATATCTTCACGTGTGTCTGTAGGACTGAATGTCGTTGTGAACATGGCTCCCACCGCGGCTTCCTTGGCAACACCATAAAAATCGGAGGACGACATTGAGGAGAAGCCGAACATAGGGGTATCCTTAGAAATACCTACTTCTAGGCGTTGACTGACTGCAATGGAAAGCTCCGCTTCATGGCCGGCAAAGACAATAGCTTCAGGCTGAGCCGCCTTAACTGCAAGCAGCTGTGTTTTAAAGTCAACATCCCCTTCGTTCCATTCCTGTACGATTACAGGCTCAACGCCGTGTTCAGATTGAAGACGTGAAACGAAGTTCTCATACTGTCCAAGACCAAGGGTTCCAGTCTCATGAAGAACAGCTATTTTTTTAAGTCCAAGGTCCTTTACTATGTAGTCTGCGAGAGTATAGGAGTGATAGACATCAGCAACTGAGTTACGGAAGAACCATTCATTGCCGTATTCTTTTGTAATCTTTGTATTAGTTGCTTGAGGAGTTATTAATGGAATTTTGTATTGGGCTGCCAGATCGATTACTGCGAGGGCAACGCTCGATGTGGTGGGACCAATAGCTAGAAGTACATTATCCTGTGTTGCAAGACGGGTAAAGGCGTCAATACCTTTTGCTGAGTCACCTTCTGTGTCATAATAGACACATTCGATTTGGTGTCCTTTGATACCGCCCTCTGCATTGATGCCGGCGATTGCTTTTTCGATAACGGCACGCATCTTTGTTCCTGCTTCGTCAGAGAAACGAAGAAATACACCAATCTTATAAGGGGTATTGTCTTCAACATCGTTGTTCCCCGCTGCTTTTGTGCTTTCCGGGGTTAACGATTCTTTGGCAGGGTCATTCTTCCCGGCTTCTGCCACACCGCCTGAACAGGCACTCATGCTAATGAGTAAACCAAATACCAGCAATAGACAAATTAGTTTTTTCATCCTATTCTCCTCCATAATCTCTTTGTTGTGGTAAGATTGTCTTACCATCATACATCAAGATTAACGGATTCATAAATTGATATCTATTGGCATTTTAATGCAAAAACAATTATTTTTTTGTGCATTATGCATAAATTAAGAGCAAACTTTTAAGCATTTTAATTAAATATACATTGTAAAAAATACAAAATTTATACTAATTTTATTTGACAAAATAAATGATATTAGGTATGATTGTATGACAAGGAACATTGTTTGTAAAATGATGGGCTCTGTTTTTATTTACTATTGAGTTATTAATTAAGTGAAAGGATTACTATATATGCAAGCAATAGAGAAGGTAACCGCCGTTCAGCAGGTTGAAGAGCGCATCATGGCCTATATATTAAGTAATAATGTAAAGATTGGGGACAAGCTTCCTACAGAGAGGGCGCTTTGTGAAGAGCTTAAAGTCGGTCGCGGTACCGTCCGTGAAGCCATCCGTGTACTACAGACTAAGGGTCTTCTGGAGCTCCAGCCTGGCAGAGGTGCTTTTGTGGCACGCAAAGAAGAGTTCGATAAATTTGGTCTGGCAAACTGGTTTCTAGAAAATGAAATTAAAATTAAGGACTGCCTAGAAGTTCGTTTTGCCATCGAACCCCTTGCTATTAAATTGGCTATACAGAAGTGCTCCGATAAAGATGTTAAAAAGTTGCGTGCAATCCAGAAACGCTCCATCCTGGCAGTTCGAAAAAGAGATGTAGCCTCTTTAGCACAATGCGATGAACAGTTCCATACGTTTATTGTGGAATGCAGCCAGAACATGTTTCTGGTTGACATCAACAAAAGGCTTAATTACCGCTTAACAAGTTTTCGATCAAAGACTTTTAATATCCCTGAAAATGTGCAGAATTTCATTCCTGCGCACGAGGCAATCATTCAAGCATTCGAAAAGCGGGATGTCGAGCTTGGGCAAAAAAGTCTCCTGGACCATTTGGGCTATGTCGCAGAGGACCTTGAACAAAGCAAAATAATTAAGTGATACTTAATTTCACCTGTTTCAAGTTCTTGTAATATGGCCAATTCTTTAAGTGTATTGCACTAATTTATTTTTGACATAAAATGCTCCCCTTTCCGATAGGATGGTTTTTATTTATCCAGCCTACCTTAAGGGGAGCATATCAATTTTGAGACAGCTACCTTTGTTGTAACCACAACAAGTTTCCGAAGGTTCTTAATGCAGGTCGGGACCTGCGGTGCACAACACAGACTCTTTCATTTTATTATCTATACAGCGGCCCATAGGTAGTACATGCCCTATAATCTGCGCCTTCCAGGTCTTTCGTACCGAAAGCGGACCAGGAATGCGGTCTGTAGAGGTCATCATCGCTTACATTATGTAAGGAAACCGGAATCCGGAGCATGCTGGCCAGTGAAATCAGATCCTTACCGATATGGCCGTAAGTGAAAGCGCCATGATTTGCACCCCAATTGGCCATAACAGAGTAAACATCCTTGAAGGCTCCCTCGCCTGTGAGCCTTGGTACAAACCATGTCGTAGGCCAGGTGGGATCCGTCCTTTCACAAAGGACATCCTGAATTTCATCAGGCAAAATAGCCGTATGCCCTTCTGCAAATTGCAGAACAGGCCCTATACCGTCAATAATATTAAGTCTTATCAGAGTAACCGGCATTTCGGTTTGGGTATGGAAGCATGAAGAGAAACCACCGCCTCTGAAATATCCCCTGTTGGCAGGACACCAACGGGTGGCCTCTGTCATGGACTTGATGTCATCATCATTAACGTTCCACCATTTCTTGATGAGCCTGTTTCCTGCCTCATCTCGTGCAAGGCCTGTTCCGTCCAGTGCTGCCGCTCCTGAATTAATAAGATGAATAAAACCGTTCTGGGCTATTCCGGTTAATTTTCTTCCTGTAACCCGCTCCACAGCTTCAGGGCTCCAATAGGTTCTGACATCGGCAAAAATACTGGCTGTGCCGGTCAGAAGATGACCAAACAGCATAGCAGCACCATTTAATCCATCATTCTCGGTGGCCAGGACAACGGGCTTCCTTTTCCCGTTCCAATCAAAACTGGAATTCAAAACAGCCTCGGTAAAATCACCATTGGGCAGCCAGTCAGTCCACATTCTCTGACCCTGGAAGCCGCCCAGTATGGCATTCCTGCCAAGTGCCTCCTCGTGCCAGCCGATTTGATCAAGGGCCTTATTGCCCAGCATAATATCGCGGCAAACAAGGGTCATTTTCACAACAAATTCCCAATCGCTGTCCTTCTGCTCTCTGGTTAGGGGATTTGCATTGACATCTCTGCCCTCTTTACAGTGCTCTTTTGTCCAGGCCAGGGCTCTTTCATACTCTTCATGATCATAAATTTCAAGCTTGATCCTTCTGAGCACTTCTGTCATGTCCACCCACTCAGCACGGATTCCGAGATACTTTTGGAAAAATTCGGCGTTGCAGTATGATCCGGCTATTCCCATAGAAACCGAGCCAATACCCACATATGCTTTATTTCTCATAAGCCCGGGCACAAGGGCGCAGCGGGTAAAGCGTAAAATTTTCTCGCTGACATCCTCAGGAATGGTGGTATCTGTTCTGTCCTGAACATGATGGCCGTAGATCGAAAAAGCAGGCAGCCCCTTTTGTGCATGGGCGGCCATGACCGCAGCAAGATAGACGGCACCTGGCCGTTCCGTCCCGTTAAAGCCCCATACAGCTTTAATAGTAAGTGGGTTCATGTCCATGGTTTCGCTGCCATAGCACCAGCAAGGGGTGACTGTTAATGTGGCGCATACATTCTGGGTTGAAAAATAAGTTTCGCAGGCTCCAGCCTCCGCGCCTCCGCCAATGGTTGAGGGTGCGATCACGCACTGGACCGGTGTTCCGTCCGGATAGGTCAGATTGCTTTCAATCAGATTTTTAGCGGATCTGGCCATTGCCATGGTCTGTTCCTCAAGGCCTTCACGTACTCCAAACCAACGGCCGTCGATTGCAGGCCTGATACCAATTTTAGGATAAGACATAAACGACACTCCTCTACTAAAATACTCACAGTATTGAATTTCCTTTATCTGCAAAACTGTTGAAACGCTGATAAGCCTGAGCCCAGGCATCTTTGTCCTGAGGGCTGTATTTCTTAATTCCCCCTATCCGGGAAATGAGCGCACGTCCTTCTCTTATATCTCTAATCTCTCCAAGAGCCATGAGCTGTACGACAATGTTTCCCAAGGCTGTGGCCTCAACTGGCCCGGCATCAACCTGGATTCCGCAAGCCGAAGCAGTCATTTGGCAAAGGAAGGAGCTGTTGGCACCGCCGCCCACAAGATGAATAGTGCGATAATCCTTACCCGTGCAATCCCTGACAATATCAAAGGCTTCCCTGTATTTGAGTGCGAGACTTTCATAAATGCAGCGTACCACTTCCCCTATAGTATGTGGAGCTGATTGACCTGTTTTGAGACAATACTCCTGTATACGCTTTGGCATATTGCCGGAAGCCACAAATACAGGATCTGACGGATCAATGAAATATTGGAAAGGACGGGTCTGAAGGGCTAGATTCTCAAGCTCATCAAAGCTGTAATCCTTACCTTCATGCTTCCATTGTCGACGGCACTCCTGAATAAGCCAGGTACCGATGACATTTTTATGAAACAGGATTTTACCCCCAAAGCCGCCTTCATTGGTGACATTGTAGCGAATGGACTTTTCGTTGATGATGGGTTCTTTAAGCTCTGTTCCGAACAAGGACCAGGTTCCGGAGCTTAAGAAAACAAAATCCTCTTCCATAGCCGGAGCAGCAAGCACAGCGCTGGCCGTATCATGGGAGGCTACGGCAATAACTTCGGATTTATTTATGCCCAGTTCATTGCAGATACTGTCGGAAAGCTTGCCCAAAAGTGTCCCTGCGGGAATGACAGACTCCAAAAGAGACTTGGGGAGGCCAAAGGCCTCAAGGATTTCTTCAGACCAATTCCTGCATGAAGCATCAAGTATTTGAGAGGTAGAGGCAATGGAATATTCGGCTGCCTTAACGCCCGTAAGAAAGTAATTTAACAAATCAGGGGTAAAAAGCAGAGTATCTGCCCTTTCTAATGCTTCAGGATTGTATTTCTTAAGAGCCAATAGCTGAAATAGCGTATTGAGCTCCATGATCTCAATGCCCGTTATACCGTATAGCCTGTTCCGATTTATGGTTTTAAAGGCTTCCTCCACCAGGCCAACAGTACGTTCATCTCGGTAATGTACCGGGTTTTCAATAAGATTTCCTTTTTTATCAAGAAGTCCAAAATCAACCCCCCAGGTATCAATACCAATACTATGAATTTCTCCTGAGAGGGATGCTTTTTGAATACCTTGCTTGATATGGAAGAACAATCTCAGTACATCCCAATAGAGGATGCCGTTTACCAGCACAGGCTCATTGGGGAAGCGGTGTATCTCCTGCATCTTAAGTATACCGTCGCAGTATTCGGCCAATATGGCACGACCCCCGGACGCTCCCAAATCAAAGGCTAACACTCTTTTGGACATGACCTCACCCTCCTTGCACACCTGATAGGCATTGAACCCTTTAAATCAGATAAAAATTTTTTCATCGTACCATATAATAGCAATATCAGTTTACGTTGCTAAACCGTATAATAGCTATATCGGTTTTGCGTGGCTTAGAAGATAATTTTCCGCTTCCGCGTTCCAAAGGCCGTCGTGTTCATCAATAATCTCGGATAGTCTTTTATACAGCGGATCGTTCTCGCCAAGCCTTTCAAGATCCACCAGGGCTGTCAGCGGCATATCGATGCCTGTATAGATGAGTTTTTTCCCTCCTGGAATCTTTGGCAGATTCAAGGTTGTTTCGGCAGCACAGTTCAAGCCGCCTATATGTGTGATCATGGGGGCCGGGTTAATGATACCCCTGGCCATTCCATCCAGAGCCATGACCATATCCCGGGTATTTCCGCCGCTTGTTCCCACCACATGAGTGGCATTGTAATGAACATTATAGAAATTGAATTCTGCTGTAAATTCCGGATTATTGGGACCCGCAAAGAAATTAAGGCAGCCGTCATGGGATAGGAGTCTGTCCCCCATTTCTACCAGTGGCTTTACAGGAGCAAAAACCATTACATCGTTATAGCCCGTACCATCGGTCAATTCCATCAGATAATCATATCCCTGACCAGGCAGGGAAGTATTGACATATAGGAGCTTTACCCCGTTTTTCTCTGCTTCCTCCACAGTATAAACAGAGGCCGCTCTTTTGAGCCGGGCTTCGTCAATGTCGGTGACAACCAGAAGGCCTGGTTTCCGTTCACCATGTATGGCATAATCAATAGCTCCCAGGCCCATGGGGCCAACACCTGCAAGTATAGCCATTTTGCTGTTCTTCGCAAGACCCATGCTATGGTCGTAGCTTCCCTGAACAGTATGATATTGTGCATTAAAAGCTCCTATGATACAGGACATGGGCTCAGCCAGCGATCCGTAAAAAAAGGCGTCTCCCTTATAAGGCAAAAGACAGCCCGATTCCATGACAACATTGGGAAGAACGACATAGGTCGCATGTCCCCCGATATAGGGAAAGGAGTAGCCGGGAGCTGCATAAGGATCATGGCTTTGGTTGAGGGCCGGCTGAATGGAAAACTTGTCTCCCTTCTTAAACTCTTTTTCCCACTTTTCTCCTACTTCCATGATGATTCCGCAGAACTCGTGACCTATAATAACAGGATTCCGGTCAATATCCAAAGGAACCCGCTTATGATCGGAGCCTTGAACAGCCGCCTTATATGAGGACATGCAGATGCTGTCCGATACAATCCGAGCCAGCATTTCATCCTGCCTGATGGGAGGCAATTCAAATTCTTCCAGCCTTAAATCGTTTTTCCCATAAAGTCTAACCGCCTTGGTTCTCACAATTGTACCCCCATATATCATTATCCACATAAAGTAAATGCAATTAAGCTGCTAAACGCTTTGGCTACAGTCACAGGCCTACTTTACTGTATAACCAACTTAATCATACCATACTTCATTTGGTAATTCAACATACTTCAACATATTATTGTTATATGCAAACACATATCAACATTGAAAAATAGATTAAAATCAACAAGGACCTTATGGAAGAGAAACAATAAACAATTCAATGACAGTGGACGGTTCTCCATGGAGAACCGTCCACTGCTTGGTTTTATTCATCAATGTAGCAACAGAACTATCCCTTGTCACATTGACAAGAGGGTGTAGAGGATCTGGACGACCTGGGCACGGGTTGCGATACCGTCAGGAACCAGCTCGCCTGCATTTCCGTTGACTATGCCGGCTTTTACCAATAAGCCCATAGACTCAACAGCCCAGGGTGCAATCAGATTGCCATCTGTATAGTCTGTGAGTGAGGCTGCGCTTCCCGCTGATGGCAGCTCGCCAATCACCTTCAGCGCATTGTAAAGCATAGTAAACATTTCCTGACGCGTGATATTTGCATCAGGTCCAAACTTATTATTCCCTATACCATGAGATATCCCAAGTTCCCTGGCCTTTGCCACGTATCCGGTATAGTAAGCGTTGCCCACATCTTCAAAATTATCCGCTCCCGAGGCGGCTGGCTCAATACCATATGCTCTTAGCAGCATGGAGATAAACTGAGCCCTAGTTGTACGGGCGGCGGGATTGAAGTTATTGTTTCCTGTACCCGATGTGATATTTCTTGCTGCCGCAAAGCTTACCGCATCATAGAACCACATATCGCTTTTTACGTCATTAAAGGATACTGCATTGTAGCCTATCATGAATTTGTTGGCGAAATCCGGTGCTCTGAAGGTTACGCCGGATGTTGAGGCATTGAATGTACCTCTAACAGGAGTCAATGCACCTGAGTCATCCACAGCGTATACAACCACTGAATTTGGGTTTTCTTCGGGTTTTAAAGTATACGGCAAACAGATAGTCGCATTTCCGGCGCCAAAGGATGTTATGGCTCTATTACCTGCAGTTACTGATAAATCATATACAGGCCTGTTTCCAACTGCATGCTTAAGCGCTTCGGGAAGCTCTGAGGCATCAGCTTTTCCTATACTGATGTTGATTACACCTGAGCCTGCATCCCTGGAGATTGAAGCAATCGCATCACTGTTAAAGGTTACCGAACCCAGGCTGGTTGTCATTACAAAGTCCGCATCTGCCTTGCCGACCCTGCCAAAGGCTTCTGCCGGGATTTCCAGTTGCACACTGTCAACATCTCCGCTTACTTCAACATTAATTTCTATGGAAGCCTTTTGGCCTTCAGCGCTGCTGTTGGCTTGACTGATTAAAGCATCCACTGTATTGGCGTCCACTGTTGCCGATGCGGCACCATTATTAGTTGTCACCTTAACATTGCCGGAGGGTGCAACTACCGGAGGCGTCGGAGAAGAATTGCCGGAGGTGGAATCTGTTGATGACGATGCATTGGCACGGGTCACAGTCAGAGTATAGGTTTTCTGCGTGCCATCCTCGGCAGTAACGACAACATTTAATGTATTCGCTCCTACGCTCAGAGCGTGGGCCCCCGCTCCGCTGACGGTGGCGGCGGCGTGTTTACTGGTAGCGGTAATGGTAATACTGCTCACATTGTTAGCCACCTCTGCCGTGTAGCTCGTGGTACCAGGGTTGAATACGGGCGACAATTGGCCTGGGCTAACGGTCAAATCGGAAAGTGTCGCATCGTTGGAATCGACCTTTTCGACCACCGATACGATAACCTTATAGTACAGCCTGGAGACTCCGTCTTCTGCCGTTACAAGCACCCAGATAACGTCTCCGTTTTCCACATCAACGGTGTTGGCGGTGGGGTAAGCGTTGATGTAATCAGCGTCAGCTCCGGGAGCCGTACTGCTCTTAACCCATTTAACAGTCGCTTTTGGATGGTTTCTGGTAAATAAGAGCGCAGCGTCTGCATTGTCCGCTTCCGAAATGGTCACGGCAAGCTCGGAGCTGTCGGCTATGTCGGCTCCGCCTGTGAAGTCGCCGGCTAAGCTCGCGCCTGCCAGGCTGCCCGCTGTGATGGTCGCGTCGCCGGATGCGACAGCGCCCACTTCCACTATCAATAGGTTGTCCATGATAAACGGGTTGGGATTTTCACCGGGACCTGGTTCATCACTATTTCGGAAGATACCGAACCAGGTTTGGTCAGAGTCGCTTACGAACTCATACTCGTAATAGCCTCTCCAATTGGGGACCGCTGTTTTAATGTCTATGTTGCGGTAGGTGCCGCCAGCACTCCAGTTTGCAGGCATAGCGGTGATTTTCACGCCGCCGCCCGACCTGTTGGACACAACATCACCGAAATACGGCCCCATGGTGCCCTGCAGATAAGCGTAGTGCTTAAGTCCATCAAATGCTACGGTATTTGAAGAATAATTCTGACTGATTGTCCCTTTCATACCACTCCCCAGCACAAAGGCGAAGATGCCGTTTACGCCGGTCTGGTATTCAAAGCCGATACGGTACTTTTTGCCCGCCTCGAACCGCACGCTCTGAGGCGTGGTCTGGTACATGAGTCCCACACTTCCGGTAATGTTGGAGAATGAGGTTTTGCCGTCCACTACCAGATCCACCGGAATAGTCGTGGTATCCCACCACTGGCCTTTAACGGTATTACCTGACTGATCTTTTGTGGGCTGCGCATATTCCCGTACGCTTGCAGGCACTTTATCATTCCATTGGGGCACGGTATTGTTTTGCGTGTAAGGGTCATGACGGCGCTGCATGATGGTTCGGGCTTCGCGGAACCCGCCGCCGTTGCCGAGGTTAAAGGGGAAGAAGCCTTCAAAGGTGGGTTTGTTAATGAGCGTACCCGCCGCGGTCGTTCCGTCCGGCGCGGATTCAAAGTCCTGGTACAGAACGATTTTTCCGTCGGTCGCCGGAACCATGGGCGCAGGGGTGGTGGTTCTGTACACACGCACGTTGTCAAAGCGCACCTCGCCCTCTCCCGCTGCCGCGTGCAGCCGGATTGTGGCCGTAGGCGCTTCCGCAGTGAATACGACCCGCATACGGAGCATAGCGGTTTTTTCCTTGGAGTCATAGCGGTCATAGTTGATCAGGATGGAGGAATCCATGTAATTGGAGACCATCGTTCCGCCCGCATCCACCACGAGGGACGCCTTGCGCGTTTTGCCGCGTTGCACCTCCACCATGACCGATACGGCATATTCGTCGCCGGGGATTAGGCCGGTGATAACCTGACTGACCTCGGTTTCGTTGCCGTCCTTGACAGCAAGCTCATAGTTGCGGCTTCTGCCGTGGTTGTCGGCATTTGAGTCTTTTTGCGCCGGGTTTCCGCCGGTGGTGAACAGAGGCATAGCCTCGTTGTCGTTACGCACAGCAGAAGGATCTCCCATTAGGATATCCCAACCTTTAAGATTGCCGGTGCTGAAGCCGGGGTTATACACATACTGCCCCTCGCCGAAATTAACGTCCACATCCATTTCCTGCGGGGTTTTGTATACCACGTATGGGGTTCTTTTAGCCGCATTTATAGTCACTTTTCCGTCCGTTACTGTTAGAACCTTTTCAGAATTCTTGCCCAGGTCGGACAGTTCATACACATAGACCGTATTGAGTCCGCTCCAGCTGTCCGGCAGTTCCCAGGTCGAGCTACCGCCCTCGTCGTTCCAATGGTACAGCTTGATTTCCTTTGCTTCATCTGTATCAAGCTTTTGCATGTCGCCCTCGTTCCAGGGTAACAGGTACTTGGCAGGACCCTGGTCGGTGCCGACCTTGCAGGCTTGCTCGTATATCTTCTTTCCGTCCTTTTCTATGATACGCTTGCTGTTTCTTGTGCTGTTATTGGGATTTTCATAGCCCTCCGCGTAAACCTTGACATTGCCGTTATCAAACTCGATATAGTCCGCCCAGCCGTCCTTATCCTTTTCCATGCGCGTAATGGGGAAGTGCTGCATGTACTTGGAGGGGAGGTTGTTGCGGTAGATCTTTTCAACAATGGAGTCATATTCGTTGATACCGTCATGCACCCAGCCCTCGTAGCAGGTCGTATCGGCTCCCATCAGCAGGAAGGCGCTGCTGGGCGCGCGGGTGGCCTCAATGTCGGTCTTCCAGTTGTCGGTTGCATAATTGTCCCAGCGATCCTTGGTATCGTTGAAGATAAACCGAGCGATATCGCTGGAATATCCCTTGAGGGACGCGGGACTGTAGCTCTTTTCTACAGCCCAGTGCGCCCATACGGCGGAATCCTCCGCAACGTACGGCCATTCCACAAAGTACGCAAGGCCGTTATCCTCATAATCCCGAGCCAGGGCGTTTCCGCGCCAGCCGTTGTGGGAGTACACGTCGCTGTAAATGAAGCCCAAATCCGGGATATCGTCTTTAAACCGTTTAATACGCTCATAACGGCTTTTTGCCTGGCTTGCCTCATTATCACTATACCGGGTTAGGGCGTCCAGCTGGTCGTCGATAACATAGCATTGATGCAGATAGTAACCAAACGCCTTATAGCCCTTGCTTCGCGGGGTGATGCCGTCGGCTTGCATTTCCACGTTTTCATAGCTGAACTGGTCAACCTTTGCAAAATACTCCGTAAAGTTGGTATGGACACCCACAAAACTGTTGTACTGGTTGGTGGTGATGTCGGCAAACTTTCTGAACTCGTCCAGGCCGCCCAGCTGGTCGTCATAGACGCTGAAGTCGCCCCAGTTACCCGCATTGTGGTACTTTTGCAAAATGATCTGCCCCAAACCGTCCGTATGCAGTGAAATACGTTTGGTCTCGTCCACCGACGACAGGTACGGGTAGTTGGTCTCGTTGCCCTGGGACATAATCAGTCGTTGTACGACCGCATCGGCAACCTTGTCCGAGCCCACCGCTACTTTCGCCACCTTGCGGAATTCATTGGCTGCATCCTGCCAATTCACAACATTGTCTCCGTTGTTGTTTTCGGCCAGCACGACCCATACATAGGGTTTTTCCCTTCCAGGAGCGGTCGGATCATCAAAGTATGTTCTGTCTAATAATTTCTGTTCTCCCTGTCCGTATCTGCCCTCATAGTCAATAAATTTTTTGGTCGCGTCAGGGAATCGCCACACCCAGGAGCCGCTGAGCAGGCTCGTGGTGACCAGCGCATCATTTCTCCTGGTGTCGGCGAAAACACGCTTTGCAACGCCGCCGTCGTCCAGCCCAAACGCGTTGCTCTTGATACCCGCGGCAACATTGCCGTTGGACACAAAGGCATAGTTATAAAAATCAGAGCCTGACAGCATGTTGTTGATACTGAAAAAGCTGTCGCCGCTCTTGCCGATGTTGCTCTCCATTTTGGAACCTGCAAAGGAGGAGTTAGCATCAAAATTGCTAACGGTAACCGGGTTATGGTTGGGTATTTCGATAATGAAAATACGGTTGGCGGGGTCCTCTTTTATCTCATTAAAATCAAACTTGAGAATTGTACCCTCCACTGTCGCCTTGAGCTTTAATTCCGCATTCAGCTCGTTCACTTTCAAGGTATAGATAACATGCTGGCTGCCGTCATCGTTCTGGATCACCTGACCACATTCAACAACAGGTGTGTAATCCTTAACCGTTGAGCCTGTCAGCCCCTGGGACGTATTCAAGCTATAGGTCATACCGGTGGTCAGCCTGAGGGTGGAAAGCTTGGTGCGGTTGCCGTCGATCTTTGCGCCACTGGATTTCATCTCATACTGAATGGCCCGGGGGAAGTCCCTATCCAGATAGACCTTCATTTCATTGCTCTCAATGCTGAAAACACTGCTGTTGTCTTTAACCGTCACCTTTGCGGTCGATTTAACGTCCTTGTTGTAGATGGAGGTCGCCGTAACATTTGCCTCACCCACATTCTCTCCGACCACCATGTTACCGTACACAGACACAATGTCGGTGTTGTCGGTGGTCCAGTTAAAGGCCGGCGTGGCGTTTGCAGGACTAATCGTATACTCCAGCGTTTTCTGATCCTGATGATCCAGGCTGGTGTCGGACAGAGTGACGGACGACGGCGGGATCACCACATTTTCTGTGACCGTCAGACTGTTAAAGCGCCCCACCGCGTCCTTGGGATTAACGATGGTCCGGATGCCGATGGTATCGCCGGGCTTCAGATACACTGTAACCGTGTTCGACTGCACGGTAGTGGAAACGGAGCCCGATCTCGTATATAATGTGCCGGCAATCTGGCCGTTTACAAGCAGCCCCAATTGGCCGGTCGCCTGAGCGATGCCTTTCGCATAATTCAGGGTGATATCATACAAACCGGCCTTGTCCACAACATCAGCGGGCACGTCACATATAACGGACGAGCCGACCGGGACATAGTCCATGGTATCCACAAAACCGTTTCCTACTCTCTCTCCGCCAGTAAGTCCGCTTGTCGCGATGGGGATGTTCTCCGGGACTTCGCTGGCGTTGCTTGCTCTTACCTTCGCCGGAGGGTCGAATTTATTCTTCTCCATATCATACAGGGAGACAAGGGCGCGTTTCAGCGTAAGTTCACTTTCGCTATTCTTGACATACAGGTTGTAAGTGAAGGTTTCGCCGTTACCGATCGCTGTAATGACGGCATGTCCGGCTGCGAGGGCCTTGATCAATCCCGTACTCGGGTCCACCATGGCAACCGCCGGGTTATTGCTGGACCAGGTGAGCGGGAAGCTCACAGGCTCCGGAATAACAAGCTCATTGCCCGGCAGGAGGTAGAAGTTGCGGTTGAAGGCGTCATAGGTATAGTCGGGCTCCACCTCCCAGACAGAGATGTAGTCGATATTGGCAAGCCCCTTGTCCGGATAGTCCACGACATCAAGGCTGGCAGTATCCAGCACCAGGGAAATGGTGTCCCCCTCTTTCAGCTCCATGGTCCAGGGAGCGGACTCCACAAACACAAGCTCGCTGTCCTTGCCGGCCAGAGGAATACGGTAAGCGCCGGCCGTTTTCGGAGAGCCGTCCGCATTTTTCTCGACCTTGTCGTAGTTGACATACACGCTGATATAGTCCTCAATTTCATAGTTGACCCGGGAGAACTTCAACACAAACCCGTATTCGCCGTCTTTGTGTATCTTAAAGGGGAAGGTGACGCCGGCGCCGGGCTTGGGCCTATAGGAATTTGCATCACTGCCGGTGTGGAAATTTCCCAGAACAGATCTGTCATTAGGCTGGCCGGCCGGGGGCGCCGAGTAGCTGCCGTTGGGGTAAGTTGCGCCGTTAGTGGTGTTGCCCAGGTTGGTACGAACCGTGGCGCCAGCAAAAAAATCTGCGTACGCGGCCTTGTAGATGCCGTTGGCGCGCGATATGAGCTCAAGGGCGGCATATGCGTTTTGCAGATTGCTCTTGGCTGCATTGAGGGCTTCCGCGGTTGCGCTATTGTCGGCAAGCACGGCTTTTGCCGCGGTCAGCGCCGCTGCAAAGGGCCCCCATGTCTCCGGGGTGTGGCGATCCTCTCTCAACTGGCGATCCTCAATGGTCTTGACAAGCGTTTCAAGCCCTTTCCTCGCCATGGCCTCTTCGGTGGCGAGATCAATGGTCGCCATACCTGAGCCGTCTTTGATGGTAATCGTTACTTTAGTATCTTTGCCATCGACATAAATGGCATATACGCCATCGGCCAACGGATCGTTAAAGGTAACCAAGTGGCCATTTATGGTGCCGGTAGCCTTTACATTACCGCCCTGCACCAGTGTGAACGTCATAGCACTGATGTCAACATGCGGGACTCCGTTGTCCAGAACCGTCAGTGTCGGCTTCGTGGATACGGTTATGTTCTCAACCCATATTTCCCCTGTAATGCCGTTATTGCCTGAGTTCCTTGTGTCAAGCACCCGGAGTTCGCCAATGTTTGGGGGGTTTTTTGCCCTGAACGCAAAGTCAGTGGCAATCTTTGTTTCCGAGCCGCCCTCCGGCGTTACCCAGGCACTGTATGTCTGCGCAGTCATATCAACAATGATTTTTACGTGATATACCGTATTTGCTGTATGAGGGACTCCAACTGTGCCCCAACCCGAGCCGTTATACGCGTCAATAGCAGTAGTAACCCGCACAATGGCGTTCATACTGGGAGTATCCGCGGTGGCCGCAGCGCCGGTTTGAACCAAGGAGACACATGTGTTAGGGTTGGCCACCGTTGAGATGAAGTCGAACTCCAACCTCATCTGTCCGCTGGTCAAAACTTCCGGCAGCGGATAGTGAGCTTTTGTAGCGTCAGCACTGTTCCTGCCTGCGCCGTACAGCCGCAGACTTCCCCTCACGGTACAGAGTGCGTCAACCTTTTTATTCAGATTATTAATGGTGAACGTGGCGGTCGTTTGATTATTTGTACCCTCGCCGCTCCATTTATACGAATATCCGGGCTGGAGCTTGTCCGATGGGGATGACATTACGCCCCTCCCTTCGGCGGTAAGCTCCAGCTTTTTGCCGCCGAGGACCACATTGCTTTCAAGGGCCTTACCGCCATATTGAGCGGTGATGACTGAGCCACTGGACGCACCGATATCTGCTGGTCTGAATTCAACCGTGTAGTAGGCGAGCATCTCGGAGGCGGTGCCGGAGACGGTTATGGTTTTGCCGGTGTCGTCGCTGCCATCAAATATGGTATATGTACCGTCGGTAACGTTAAATGTAACCATTCCGCCAGTGCCAGAACCCGTACCATTGATTTCTCCCTCCTGTTGCAGCGTGAACGTTTTGCCGTGTCCGTCAAACGGCTGGCCGTCTTTGTTGATGGTCAGCGTTACATTGTACCGTGTCACGGTTACATGGTAGTACTTTACATTCATTACATCCTGCGAGGTGACTTTGATGTACACATCGGTTCCGTTCTCATCGAGAGGAATTGAATTCTGATTTGAACTGAAATCCGAGTCATCGTAAAGGTCAACCATCGCACCGTCAGACACAATGACATCCCCCGTCGTAATCTCGGTTCTCGAGACGCTGACGCTAGCCGTGACCGGATTGTTCTTTTGGCCATCTCCTCCGCCCAGCAAGAGCACCTCTCCCGCCACGCTGATCAGCTCAGCCTGGGCTCCGCCCAGGTCGTCCGCAAATGCTATAAGCGGCGAAAGGTTGGTGCCGATTACTGACAGCATCATAGCCAAAGCCAATACCATGCTCAGAATCCTGCGTTTCATTTTGCTCACAGATGTTGCCTCCTTTAATATATTCTGATATGTACCAGGACAAAGCAGCGGTGGCTGCTTTTGCCCATTCTACTATCACTGATTATATTAAATGGAAACACCTGTATGGAATGCAATATAGTATCCAGTCGGATGTACAATTGTACACTCGACATCACGTAAGCGTTCCGGGTTGTATTCGCTATTCAACCCAACCGGGCATCTTACGGTTCTTCATCTGCTGGGCGTACGCTTCATCCCACTTATGCAACGTCTCCTCCGCCGTCAGATCGCCACCGACCAGCTCCTGCTGGTAACTCCAGAAGTCCACAAAGTCCACGCCGACAAGCTGGCTATCCACATGCAGCACGGTCTTGCCGCGGCTGATGTAATCCCGGTTCAGTGCCTCCAGCCACGCGGGTAGCTCAACCTTCTGGTCGTTGAAAATGGGCGTATAGCCCCAGCCCTTGGTAAACACATCCATATTCTCCGCCTGGGAGAACCAATTCAGAAACGCTTTGGCCAGCTCAACATGCTCCGAATTTCGGAAGATGGAAAACATGCCCTGGCTCTGAATCGCCGCAATCGCATCGGCATACACCATCGGCGCCATCTCCAGCTCGATGTCGGGGTTCTTGGCTAAAACGTCGTTGATGAAGAAATGCCCGGACACATACATTGCTGCTGAGCCGTTTGACATAAAGTCCACCGCGCTTGAGTAGGTTGCCATCATGTAGTCGTGGTTTGTGCAGCCGTTCGCCCGCAATTCCGCCATGTCGTTCAAAATCTGAGTAAACTCGCCTATATCACTCCAATGCACGCGGTTTGTCATCAGCTTGTCCCATGTGCCCGCCGGCGCGACCTGTGGTGCGGCGCTGGTAAACCATGTCTGCGTCGTCCAGCTATCCTTGTCTGAAGCGTACAGTGGGGTGATACCGAGCTCACTGAACCGCTGGCATGTCAGCCGCATCTCATCCATTGACCTGGGAATTTCCAGTCCGTTCTCCAAAAAAAGCTTTTTGTTACATACGATGCCGATGGTGGAGTTCGAGGATACCGGCAGCCCGTAAACCTTTCCATCGATCAGCTTTGACTCCAGCTCCGCTTGGATAACACGCCCCATCCATGGTTCCGTCGTGCCCAACTCCACAAATCGGTCCGTGCCGATCTGCATCATGACCCCTTTGTCAATACGGACGATGTCCGGCGATTCATTGGTAAACGCTTTGATTTTAATCATGTTGACCCACTGATTGTCTGGAATCACCTGAACATTGATCCTGCAATTTTCCTGCTCCTCCTCAAATTGCTGGATCGACTCTTTCAAAAAATCCTTGAAATGTGTCTGCGGCAGCATAAATGTAAGCGTGACAGGCTCATTATTTGCGGCGGGGTTGGCATCGCCGCCCGGATTGATCCCTATGCACCCTGCGCACAGGACGGCAAGAACAGCGGCGGTCACAATTAGAATCATCTTACGAATTCCCATAGTATCCCCCCCTTGGTTGACAATACTTCTTTTACGATGATAACATATAAACCGAATTTTGGAACTATTTCATAAACTTGAAATCTGGGATTTGCTATGATAACATGGCTTTATTACGCTTTGTAAGGGGACTCCAATGAAACAGGAACGCAAGTTTTCGCAGCAGCTTTTTAGAGCGTATTCGGGACTCATCTTTATGCTTCTGCTGATCCTTTTCATCGGCATCTTTCTTGTGGTGAATAACGACCAGATTCGCAAGGCGATAAACGCCCAACAGGAGTTTGTTCTGAAAACGCAGCAGCAGGTTGATACGTCACTTCAGAATATGGACCGCATCGTCAGCGGGCTGTTATTTAATAAATCCTTTATGCAGATCATGAAAGCCGAAAATCTGGTATCCTCCTATGCGAAGTACAGCAACGAGATTTTGGATACGATCGTCTCCCTGGACGCGCCGCTGTTCCTCTCCCATCGTATAATCGCTTTTACTCACGATACATACTTCACGTTTACAAAAAACGGTGAGGATCAGACTCATATCCTGAACGCGATCAAGTCCTATGAGCCGTATAACGCGCTGATACAAGCAAACGGTGACAAGGTGATCCTACCCGTCCATTACGACCCCTTCGGGATCGCGGACATGCCTGTTTATTCGGTGGCGCGCACCGTCAACGACGGCATCAATGTGTACGGAATCATCGAGGTCCAGAACAACTATGACCAGCTTGAGACGTTTTGCTCTGTGGATTTCCAACCCGGCAACGTCGTCCTGCTGTCCGACAAAGGCGACGTCGTATACCCGTGGAACCAGGCAGAGGACGAGACGTTTTTCAGCGAACTGCACGCCGTCATCATCGATAAACCGGAGCGTTCGGGCAGCTTCCAATGGGAAAACCACCAAATTTCCTACACTACCTCAGATTACTCACATTGGATCACGGTCATGTACTGCCCACTTACCGACATGATGCCGAACCAGAAGTTGGGCCTCATCTTTGTACTGAGCTTTGCCGCCGCGCTGCTCTCCATGCTGGGGCTGATCCGTATCCTCACCAACCGGCTGACGGCGCCTCTGTCGGAGCTGAACCAGCAGATAAGCAATGTGTCATATGATAACCTGTCCGTACGCACTTCGCATTCGTATAACATCGCTGAGATTGAGAACATAAACCGCTCGTTTAAGGCCATGCTCAACCAGCTTGAAATCGAGATTGAGCAGAATGCACAAGCAAGAGCCAACGAGGAGCGCGCCAACTACATCGCACTGCAATCGCTGATGAACCCGCACACGATTTACAACACCATCACGATGATTGAGTCTGTCTGCTACGTCAATAGGGATTTTGAGGCGGCGGATCTGTGTATCGCCTTCTCGCAGATGCTGCGGTATATCTCCGACAACACCAAAAGCACCTATACGGTGGAGGATGAGCTTCTTCATCTGAATCACTACGCGATTCTGATGAAGAAGCGGTACGAAGGGCGGCTGCTGGTGGAAGTTTCAGCTGATCCGGCTCTTCTGGCTGAGGTCATCCCGAAGTTTACCCTCCAGCCGCTAGTGGAAAACGCAATCAAGCACGGTATGAACCGCAACTGCCTGCCGTTTATCGTACACGTAGTGATTGAGACCGTCACTTCCGGCTGGCATATCTGTGTTTCCGACAACGGGAATGGGTTCGCGGAGGAAAAAATTGACGAGGCCTTTGCCCAATTTGCCTCTTGTGACAACTGCCTGCGGGACAGCAAGAAGGACATCCTTAAAATGAAGATAGACAACATGGCGCTAAACAACATATACATCCGCTGGAGGATCATGAAGGGCGACCGCTTCCGTATAAGAATAGAAAATATGGAGCCAGCCGGTTGTTTTGTTGAGCTGTCTGTTACCGAGGGAGAGGAGGGGACGCGAATTGCTTAGAATCTGTCTTGTTGAAGATGAGGAATATGCCTTAAAGAGCCTTCAGCAAAAGATTATTGATTTAGACGGCCCTTATGAAGTCGTTGGTACAGCCTACAACGGACTGGACGCGCTGGATGTTATTGCAAAGACATATCCAGATGTGGTGATCACCGATATCCGTATGCCGGATATGGACGGCATTGCGCTACTAGAGTATATCGATTCGCACCACAAGAACATCATCACAGTCATCATAAGCGGTTATCAGGATTTTGAGTACGCAAAAAAAGCCATCCGGTTCGGCGCGGAGGACTATTTGCTCAAGCCTGTAGTTTCCCATGAACTTCGTGATTGTCTCCTAAAATTGGGGAATAAGGTCAATGCCCTGCGTAACAGCAAGCATATTGATGACGTTTTGTCGGAGGGCACTCCGATTCAATGGGAGGACACGGAATACTTCCTGATATACCTGATTTTTGGCAACGCGTTATCCAATCCTGAAAGCATTATCCATCCCAACGGCTTTTACATCCCGTCTCAGGATATTGAGCAAAAGTTTCAAAGCATGGTTGCCAGCCTAGGCCCGGTGTTATGCTTTATCGGGGTTTGTTCCAACGAAAAGGTAATCATCATTCAGAAGGGGAATATGACGGAGAGTATTCTTTCACATAAGCTCCACCTGATGGCTGCGGACTTGGAGCATGTGTACAAATACTCCGTCACGGTTTCCTATAAAACGATAGAGAAAACCAACCGCATTGACGCACAAATTAATCTTATCCGAAAGATTGCCGCCCAGAGCGTATTGCCGGGGATCAACAGTATCGTGTCTGAGATGCTCAAAAGCGAATATGTCACTCAAAATATTAACGACTGCATTGCATATATTGCATTATGCATCCGCCATGCGAAGCATAATGCCCTGAACGCCAAAATACAGACCCTTTTTGACGAGTGGCAGAAACAACGTTACCCACTGTGCGCCGTGCAAAACGATCTGATCTACATCACAAATTCAATAAAGCACAGTTTGTCCATCACGGACAATTTTGAATTTACAGTCAAATATTACATTGAAAACATCATTTCAGTTTCCGGTACATACGCGGATTTGGCCAATCAATACTATCATCTTATCGTCGAGCTCTTCGGGCTTTCGTCTGACAGCAGCGGCCAGATACTGTCTTCTGCGCAGCTGGTGAACAAGATAGAACAATATTTTCGCAGCAATCTGTCGAGCAACCTCACGTTATCCATGCTCTGCTCGGAGATGAATTACTCAAAGGTGTACCTGTGCCGCGTGTTTAAAACGCAGAAAAACATGACGCCCATTGACTACTTTATTCAATTGAAAATCGAGCGGGCCAGAACGATCATTCAAGAATGTCCGTCCATGTCCATCAGGGATATTGCAAACTCACTGGGCTTTAACGATGTGTATTACTTCAGTAAAGTGTTTAAGCGCATTACCGGCCGGCCGCCCACGGCGGTAAGAGAACAAGCGTATCGGACAGCGCCGGAAGATAGAGAGAACATGTAAGGGAGCGCCTCTCCTTACCAGTACATCTTCCAGTCGGGATATACGGCCCGCATCAAGGCTTCCACATAGAAATAGTCGCCCCAGAGCGTAAACTCATCAATCCCTTCCCCAAGCAGCCTTCCATAGGTCGAATGCTTCAAAATGCCGTTACCGTCCTCGTTAACCTTAGCGGCATAGTTGTCGATCAGGCTGTCCAGTATCTCATACCCCTTGTCCAGATACTCTTTACCGCAAACACCCTGCCGATAGGCCTCTAGAATCCCGCACACAGCAATTGCGGACGCAGAGCTGTCACGTGGTTCCGGCCCCTGGCGGAAGTAGAAGTCCCAATACGCCGCCAAATCCTTTGGCAAATGCGCGATAAAGTAATCGGTGACACCCTTCCATTGGGGCAGAATAGACGGGTCTTTTCGATACGCATAATTCAACATCAGGCCGTACACGCCCCATGCCTGCCCTCTGGACCATGTGGAGGTGTCCGAATACCCCTGCTTGGTGGCTCCATGTAACGGCTCCCCCGTCTCCATGTCGAAATAATACGTATGGTACGTGGAAAAATCGTCCCGGATGATGGTTTTACGCGCGGTGTTAAGATGCTGTACCGCACAGTAGCGGTAAGACGGGTCGCCCGTCAGGTCCGTCGCCCAGTACAGCAGCGGCAGATTCAGCAGGCAGTCAATAATCAGACGGTATTCCGATGCATCGCCCAGAAGTCCCCATGCCTGAATGAACTGCCCCTTCTCGTGAAAGCGGCTTTTCAGATTGTTGGCGGCTAAAAGGGCGGTTTCTTTGGCAAACTCATTGCCTGTTAGTTTATATGCCGCGACACAACTCAGTCCGAAGATGAATCCCATGTCATGGTGGTCCACCACTATGCGCCGGTCGAGTCGGTCCCGGAAGCTTACCAGTTGCTTTTCCGCCAGCTCCCGGAAAAAACCCTTGCCCGTGTGCTCGTAAAACATCCACATTAAGCCGGTATAGAACCCGGCTGTCCAATCGTTGTTCTCAATCTTCTGATACCTGTTGTTTGTGCTGGCTGGGGCGGGGAACCCGTTTTCAAAGTTCTTCCAGTGCTTTTCCGTAATTGCCGTCGCGTTTTCTAAAGCCGCTTTTGCTTTTTGAATATCCATCATGCTCTCTCCTCCTCCCTGCTTCGGGGAAATGTTAACAGAACGTATACTCTTTATTTAAAAACAGCGTGTTCAGCTTCCACCGACAGCCTGCTTCCGTAGACAGCCCGAGGCGGAACACTCCGTCACGCTCATGTACAAACGGGATGATCCGGCATTGATAACGCCCAGCATCTATAACCTCCCCCGGAATTCTACCGTAGAGATGAGGCAGCCTGAGGTGGGTCAGAGACTCCCCGTCCTCATCTCCTGAGACGACAAGCAGGTTGTATTTCCCACGGGGCAGTTCCATCCAAAACTCACTGTCCGCGCTGCCCTCAATAAAATCCCGGCGCATGTCGTCCGGGGCGCTACGGTCTTGGACGACAAGCCCCTCAAGCGACTCGAAGCCATATCCCGTATCTCCTTTATATTCTTCCAGTCCCACGCGCTTTGGCGCTCCAAAAAACAGCAGCGATTGCCCCGTACGGAAGAATTGTTTATGATACACAAGATCATAATTCTTCTCGCCGGTGGCGGTGCCAAAGTCAAATACATACTGCGTTATAGGGTATTGGTGCGCGTTACCCAAGCGGGATGCGCAGACGAATGCGTCCACAGCCCTGTGAAATTCCGTGTGCCGATTTTCCCCTAAGTACACCCTTCGATGGGTAAACGCCGCTTGTCTCACCTGTACACGGGGGAGCGTCTTGGGCTGGGTTGCTCCCGGGGTACCAAAACTGATGGTTTCTCCTGGCTCCATATCCTTTGTAAAAATCATCTGGCTCCCCGACGGGCTCAGCAGAGCCGGGAGCAGTAAGCCAAGCGTCTCTTTTCTCGCAGCTGTCACCTGAATCCATCGGGTTTCCCCGTCTTTCCGCTCGGCGGACACCTCAAAGCCGCCGGTTGCGAGCAAGCCTGTAAACTTACAGTCCTCCCATTTTGGATACCGACCTTGCAAATACCCGTCTAAGTGCCTGTACTCCGCCTTGGGTTCCCACAAGCCGTCATGCCCGTCCGGAACGGCTGGAAACACCTCTATGTACTCATCTGACTGGAGTAGCATGGTGTTCACCGCTATCACCATTCCGCCGGACGGCTCCGTCATCGCCGGGGGGTAAAGGGGCGGCTTCGTCACAAGGCAGTAATTGATGAAACGCTCGGATTCCTCATAGCCCAGGCCGTTAGCGTGCAGGATGTAGTCAAGCCCTTCCTCATACAGAAGCCGCAGCGCGGCGGTACCTTCCCCGAGCCTTGCAGCGGCGCAGGCGATCCACCCAAAACCGAACATTCCTGTCTCAGTATGTTCAGAGACGTATTTCAGGGTGTTCCGCGCCACATCCCGCACCTCGTCCGGGCTGTGCCGGGTGACCTCCTCCGCTGGGAAAATCGGCATCAGAACCGAGGGATGCCGGAGGAACAGGTCGTCCGGCGCAAGTGCCGAGTCCCTCCAACGGCTTCCGTCCGCCGTTTTTGCATACTCCGGCAAAGCCTTCAGCAACTGCCGGAATTCCTCCGCCTCACAGGCGGGACGCGACAAGACCTCCGCAGCCTGCACAGCATACCGAAGCAGCTGCTTTACAGACGCGACAGTGATCACGGAATCCTTTGCGACAGGCCCTTGCTCCGGAGAGATGTCCGGGTCCATATGAAGTATGCCGTTTTCATCCGGGCGGGCGATTTGCTTAAAAAACCGGATCTGCTTTTTGAACACCGGATACGCTGTGTCCCTTAAAAAGTCAACATCGCCGCTATAACTGTAATACCACCAGAGAGACTGCGCGAACCACGGCTGGATACAGTTATACAGGGCATGGGGGAAATCCAGCGCCCAGCCGTCCGCACCATAAACGTTTTTGGCAAATCGCACGGCATCCTGTTCGTACTGTAAGTACCCCTCGCAGAACAGTTTGGCAAGTTCCAGATGATTCGAGGAGAACACCGGCCAGAAAGCCTCCTGGATGTTTACGTCCCAGTACCACATACTGCCCCACAGCGAGGGGCGACGGATATCCCACAGGCCATTCAAGCCGCAGGCTTGCTCCGGGTAGGCGCTGCCAAGGCCGCTGGCACACCCGATCAGGTACATATGCAGATGCCACAGTGTCTCCAGAAATTTGTCCGGCAGCTCTACCGTACTGCGCCAAAACGTCTTCCACGCCGTCGTATGCTCCACTTTCAGCTCATGCGCCTTGCCCAGTAATAACCGGGCCTGTTCCACGGCGGAACCCCGGCTGACCGAGGCGGCAAGACAATCCTGTGTGACTACTAGCGCCGTTTCGACCGTAATGACATGAGCGGAGTCAAGCTCGGACTCCGGCTGGAAAGAGGTTCTGATCCATTGCGTACCGCCCTCAAGCCCCTGGCTCACAGAGTACCCGCCCATACCCCGCTCCGACGGTAGGGTAAGTGCCGCTCCGCTCCACAAGCCCGGTTCCGATTGTCTGCACTGCACGAAAAGACCGTCCCTCCCCTGGGCTACCCAAATCGTACAGCCAATCTCTTTACTTTGTCCTTTCGCACTGAACACCACCGTGGCTTCCTCGATATTCAGTACAAGGGAAAAGTCATCCGGCTTCATCTCCGGGCTGAGAGGGAGCAGGATTTCCCCAGCCATTGGAAAGCTGGTCGTGCGGTATGACGGACGGCTGTCCGGCGGAACAGGGTTCAGCGTGTTGATGTAATGGGACCGCTCATAGTCCGGTTCCTGGCGGGCCTTATCGACCTGAGCGCATAACTCCCCGTATGTTTTTACCGCCTGTTCCGGGTTTTTCCTGGCGTATCTGGGTAGGATAGGGTAGTAACAGTCATAATGGTTCAACGCGATATGAAGCGTACGCTCCTCAAAGAAAACCATTGCGCCAAATTTGCCGTTACCCAGTGGCAGTGCGGTATTCCAGCGATTAAAAACCCCGTCAAAACAGATTTGGTGTATCATTCCTTCACCGCACCTCCGGTCACTCCAGCAATGATCTTGTTGGACATGAAGATGAACAAGATGAAAGTGGGCAGGAACACGACGACCACGCCGGCAAACAGCCCCGCCCAGTCACCGGAGTATTTCATGGACTGCACGATGGCCTGCAAGCCGGTGGACACGGTACGCATGGACGTCTCGTTGGCAAAGATCAAAGCCATAAAATACTCATTCCAGACATTGATGAAATTGATGATGCACAGTGTCACGATGCCTGGCTGGGCAAGGGGAAACATGATGCACCAAAACGCTTTGGCAGGGCTGCAGCCGTCGATCTCCGCCGCTTCCTCCAACGCTTTTGGCAGGGTCGAGAAGAACCCGGACAGAAAGAATATGGAAAACGGCACATTCAGGCATATGTACAAAATAATCAGCAACAGCCGTGAGCCGGTCAGCCTGAACTGTGCCGCCATCTTAAACAGCGGGAGGATCAGCATGACCGACGGTATGGACATGAGCAAGACAAATGTATTATTCAGAAACCTTCTGCCACTAAAAACGAAACGGCTGAGCACGTATGCTGCCGGCGCACCAATTAGCACCGTACCGATGCAGGCACTCAAGGCATACAGGATGCTGTTCATGAAATATACGCCCAGCTTGTGCTTCTGAATCACACGGATGTAATTATCAATGTGTAATCCGCTCTCCAGCAGCTTGTTGGAGAAAACCTCCTTTGTTGTGCTCAGGGATGCAAGTATGATCCATCCGATCAGCACGATGCTGAATACCAACCAGAGCAGCAGCACCAGGTAACCCGGCACAAGTCTCAGCTGCTTCTTCAATTCACGCGTATTCGTTATATCTTCAGGCCGCATATTTCTTCCTCCTCCCGAAGCTGCTTTTCTCCGGACCCATGTCAACGTCGCTCGGTATAATCCTATCCAACAGCACATTGACAAGCAATACCATGATCGTGATCAGTACGCCGACCGCCGCGCCCGCACCCACATTGAGTGGAGTCGTTACATTACCGGTGGCACGGCCAAATACGTTGTCGTACATATAGACAAGCGGGGTGACGGTAGCAAGCTCCGTGCTGAACGAAAACAGCGAGGAGTAGGCGAAAAACCCCATTGCCCCGGCGGAGTAGAGGACGATGCAGCGTTTGAAAATATCCTTGAGCAGCGGCATCGTAATGCGGAAGAACATTACTACACGATTTGCGCCCTCAATCTCGGCAGCCTCGTAGTAATCCTTGGATATGCCATCGATACCCGCTACCAGGATCAAGACGTAGAACCCAACGCTACCATAGGCGTAAGCAATCATCATGGATAAAAAGAGGTTCTGGGGCGCGGTCCACTGGAACGCGGCCAGGGAGGTAAGCCCCAGAGCCTCAAATACAGTTTTGAACATGCCATACTGGTTGTGGAAGGCGTACTGCGTCCACATGGTCACCAGCGCCACTACGCTGATGATGTGTGGGAGGTAAATCAAAGACCTCCAGAAATTCTTGAATTTTACACCGGAGGTGATTATAACGGATAACAGAGTGGCGAGCAGGAGGATAACAACCCCTCCAATCAGCCAGATTTTCAGAATATTCGTCAGGGAACGTAAAAAGAGGGCGCTGCCAAACAGCGTTTTGAAGTTCTCAAACTTTATAAACGTCCAACTGTTTATGTCATCCGTAATAAACTCTACATGGAACAGGCTCATCAGAATAGTACGCACGGTGGGGTAGAGAAAGATGAGCAGGAAGCATAGGACTGCCGGAGCCAAAAAGCTGATAATGAAAAGGGTTCTACCTTTGCGTCTCATCGCATTTTCCTTTCTTCAAACTTTGGAATATGGGAAGGGAAAGCTTTAGATGACAAAGCTTTCCCCCCCAATTGAAAGTATACTTGTACAACGTTCTTATTTCTTAGCAGCCGTGGCCATGTTATCCACGAATTTCTCGGCGGTGATCTGTCCGGCGGCCAGTTTGATGAAGTTCTCGGCAAATACCGGCTTAATCTCGGGGTTAGACTCAATGCCGCCACCTGTCTGCAGGATGACGCTGATGTCGCTAAATACCGGCTTCACGTCGTTAAGCGCAACAGGCCAGCTTCCATCTTTCAGGGATGTGGTCATACCGGATTCCACAAAGCGTGTATCATTCTCAAGGGTGTGCATGAACGCGATAAACTCGGCGGCCAATGCCACATTCTCGTAATTTTTGTTAACAGCGGTCATGGTACAGCCGGCAGCCGCAGCGTTGGCGGCGAAATTCTGTCCGCCGGTCACATCGGGATAGTTGAATGCACCCCATTTGAAGTCGGTACCAGCCACATCCTTGACCTCGACGGGCAGACCGGTGAGATTGAAGTACATCGCAGCCTTTCCGCTGCCGACATCCATCTGCCCGGCGGGCCACTTGTTGCCGCCAACGTTAACGTCAAAATAGCCCTTCTTGGCAAAATCTTCAAACGCCTTGGCAAACTCCATTACTGCGGAATCGCGCCATTTGTCGCCAGTCTTGTCGTTCGCCAGCTCAATGACCCAATCCTGTCCTTTCAGGCGCTGTAAGTAGGTGCCTGAAATCCAATGAGCATATGCGTCGTCAAAGGTAATCGGCGCATATCCGGCCGCCAGCAGCTTCGCGCACGCTTCGTCCAGCTCTTGCCAGGTCTTCGGGACGGAGGTGATGCCGGCTTGTTCAAATGCTTTGGCATTGTACATGAACAGGTTCAACCAAGGTTTGTAACCTACGGCGACCTGGCCGGCCCAGATGTTGGTCTGCTTCTTAGGTGTCTCCAGCATAGCGGGCTGGAGGACATCGATCAGGCTCTTGCCGCCCAGCACTTCAAAGGGTTTTTTGACGATGTCGCTAAGGTCTAAGCAATAGAAGCCAAGCTGGCCGGCGTACTGTGTGGGATAATCAAAGATGTCGATGCGCTGGCCGCTCTCCAGAGCGGGCTTCAGGGTTTTGCTGATGTCGCGCCCACACCAGTTGATGGTAATTTTCGTTCCTGGGTACTTCGCCTCAAATTTTTTGGAAACGTCTGCCCAAGCCTCGCCCTGAGGCTCTGTTTCGTTCCACATTGTCCAGAACACCAGCTCGCCCTTCAGCGGCTGCTCCGGATCACCACTCTGCTGCGCGGGCGCCGTTTCTGTGTTTGTAGGCGTGGGAGTGACTGTCGTGGCAGAGGGTGTGGGTTTGTCGGCACAGGCGGCGAGCCCCAGTACCAACACAGCGCTTAGGATCAGCGCAAGAATTCTTTTCTTTCTCATGGTTTCTCCTCCTGGATGCTTTTTTTGAAGATTTGGTTATTCCAAATACAATCCAAACCTCTCAAAAATATTGTATAAAATCATGCACCCCGATTGAAATGCAAAATAGTGTCCTATGTGATGGATAATGGTACACTCTTGAAGTTTTTTGTTGTTTTCGGATTCATCACCCCATACTCTATTTGATAAATAAACATATAACAACATATTTATATTATTTATAGACATATATCAACATAAATAATATAATAAAAATATGTTGATACTCCGTATTAATAAATATTAAAATCAACCATGCATTAGGGGGAACCTTTATGTGCCAGAGGTTAAAAGATCAGGTCGCCATTGTAACAGGAGGAGCACAGGGCTTGGGAGAGGCCCTGGTCCGTCGGTTGGATCAGGAGGGCTGCTCGGTGGTAGTAGCTGATATCAATTTTGAGGCAGCACAAAGGGTGGCCCAATCTCTTACCCGTGCTCTTGCATTTCAGATAGATATCTGCGAAGAGCAGCAAGCTGAAGCCATGGTAGAAGCAGCGATCCGAACATTTGGAAGGCTTGATTTGCTGGTTTGCAACGCCGCCATTCTAATTGCCAAAGCCGTTGTTGATTTTCCGGCAGAGCAATGGAGAAAAATGATAGATGTCAACCTCATCGGGTATTTTAATTGTGCGAAAGCGGCAGCCAAGGCCATGATGCTCCAGAGAAGCGGAAATATCATACAGATCAACAGCAAGTCAGGTAAAAAAGGCTCCTATAAGAATTCAGCCTATGCAACAGCCAAGTTTGGCGGTATTGGCTTTACTCAGAGCCTTGCCCTGGAGCTTGCCGAATATGGTATACGCGTCAATGCCATCTGTCCGGGAAACCTTTTAAATTCTCCCCTTTGGAACCAGGGCCCCAACAGCTTGTTTAAGCAATATGCCAAGAATCAGGGCATCACTGAGGAAGAGGTCCGGCAAAAATACTTGAATCAGGTTCCCTTAAGAAGAAGCTGTGAGTATGACGATATCGCAAATGTCATGGTTTTTCTCGCTTCAAGCGAAGCAAGCTACATGACCGGCCAGGCTATCAACGTAACCGGCGGACAAGAAATGCGATAGGGGGACTTAAAATATCCATGTTGAGCAGGGATGTCAATAATCATATTCATACTACCTATTCTTTTTCTCCCTATTCTCCATCTGAAGCGGTCTGGAGGGCTTTTCAAGCCGGACTGTGCACAGCCGGCCTCATTGACCATGATACCATAGGAGGGGCGTGGGAATTTATTAAAGCAGGGAAGCTTGTAGGTATAGGGACTACAGTAGGGGTTGAATGCCGGGCCGATTTTTCCCGGACAAGGCTTTCCGGAAAGCAAATCAATAATCCTGACCAGGCTTCTATCGCTTATGTGGTCATACATGGTATTCCCCATACCCAGCTGGACAGAGTCACAGCTTACATGAAACCTTTCAACTTACAGCGTAATACCCGCAATATAAAAATGGTTGAGAGATTGAAAAAAATACTGGAACCCCTGTCCATATGCATGAACTATGAAGATGACGTTCTACCTCTGTCCCTGTTTCACCAGGGCGGTACCGTAACAGAGCGGCACATTTTATATGCACTTTCAATAAAGCTAATGGAGCGATTTGGCAAAGGTGAACCCCTTCTTATTTTTTTAAAGCATCATTTAAAATTGAAAATTGCTCATGGATCAGAAAGCCTGCTCATGGATGAGCAAAACCCTTATTATGCCTACGATTTGCTAGGTCTCTTAAAGAGCGGTCTATTGTCCAGGTTTTATATCAATGCCGATAAGGAATGTCCTGATATTCAAGATTTAATCAGCTTTTCCAAGAGTATCGGGGCAATTATGGCCTACGCCTATTTAGGCGATGTTGACGAATCGGCAACCGGCGATAAAAAGAAAAACAGTTTTGAAGACTCCTATTTAGATTTACTCTTTGAGGAAATTAAAAGCCTTGGCTTTCAAGCTGTAACCTATATGCCTTCCCGCAACACACACCTTCAGCTTGAGAAGGTAATGGCTTTGTGCAACCATTATGGGCTCATGCAAATTAGCGGCGAGGATATTAATTCACCACGTCAGTCCTTTGTCTGTCTCTCTCAAAGAAATGATTCCTACAAGCATCTCTATGACACAGCTTGGGCGCTCATCGGCCATGAAACAGCCGCAACACAGAATTTGGATCTTGGTATGTTTTCAACAAAAACCCAACTCAATCACCCTGATCTTCATGAGCGAATCAACATATTTAAAGAAATTGGGCTAAAAACTGTTGAAAACTGAGGCTAAATAGGTACAATGGAAGAGAGTCATTATCGAAGCTATAGGAGATGATCATTTTTTGCTGGGAGTTGAAAGAAGAAATGCTATTTTGGCGCTGCTAAACGAAAAACGCAGTGTTTTAGTACCTGAACTGGCACAGATGTTTTCAGTTACGGAAGAGACCATAAGAAGAGATCTGAAGCATCTTGAGAGTAAAGGCGTCCTTTATCGCACTCATGGCGGGGCCGTATTGACCGATGATACAAAAATAGAGGCACCTTTGGAAATCAGAGAAGGCATTAATGTCACCGGCAAGGACGCCATTGGCAGGTATGCCGCCGGTCTGGTTGAGGATTATGATACGATTTTTTTAGATGCCAGTACTTCTGCCCTTTATGTGGCCAAGCATATTAAAAACAAAAAGGGCCTTACCGTTATCACCAATGCCGAGAGAATTATTTTTGAACTGTCGGGCGTGTCGGATATCACGCTGATATGCAGCGGCGGAAACTTAAGAAAAAGCAGTCTTTCCTATGTGGGTCACCATACTGAATCCGCTATAAAAAATTACTTTGCCAATAAATTTTTCTTTTCCTGCAAGGGCTTTTCGCCTAAGAGAGGTTTGACTGATTCCAATGAACAGGAATCGGAAGTCAGAAAAACCATGATGCAATGTTCGGAAAAGGCCATCTTCTTATGTGACCGAACAAAGTTTGATAAGGTAGGCTTTGTTCAGACTGCAAAAGTTGAAGATGTCGATCTCATTATTGTCGATTCGGACCTCCCCGCCGATTGGGACGAATTCATGAGCGAAAATGCGTCAAAAATGATTCAAATATAGTAGTGTTGAAATTAAGAAGAAAAGTGGCCGGTGCCACTTTTCTTCTTAAAATTCTATAAATAGGCTCTAGCTTACAGTCCGCTCATAAATTGATAGGTTTCATCTGAGAAGCCCGGCAGGTTCTCATGGCCAAAATCGGGATAGATGGACATTTGCTTGGGCGCCGTAATCTTATTATAGACTGCAAACTGAGTGGACGGCGGGCAAACAAAATCCATCAACCCTGTCGCCATCAAAACCTCGCCCTTAATCCTTTTTACAAGATTCTGCAAGTCTATGTATCCTAATTTCATGAAGATTTCATCCTCACGCTTGTGCTGGGGGTCAAAGTGCCTGAAATACTGGCTGAGCTCTTCATAGGCATTTTTCGCCAGATCCATTTTCCACACCCTTTTATAGTCGCAAAGAAAGGGGTAAACAGGGGCTAATCGCTTAATTCTGGGTTCCAAGCAGGCGCAGGCAAGGGTAAGTGCTCCACCCTGTGAGCCCCCCATGGCTCCGACCCGTGTTTCGTCGACCTCAGGCATTGACATGATAATGGCAGCCAATTGAGCAGTATCTAGGAAGATATGCCTGAACAGAAGGTTTTCAGGTTTATCATCCAGTCCGCGTATGATATGTCCTCTAAGCGTATTTCCAACAACTCCGCCCAAATCCTCGGATTTGCCGCCCTGACCTCTTGCGTCCATGGCAGCAACCGAATAACCGTTTGCCACAAAGCTTAATTTGTCGGTCCAGTCCCCGGCACTTCCTGAATAGCCGTGAAACTGCAAAATAGCCGGATGGGGCTCGCTTA
>JAEZJF010000029.1 GCA_023415825.1 Bacillota bacterium | reverse complement strand
AGCAGGTGGGTAGATTTAAGCTGAAAAAAGAAGCCAAGCATTCATCCAATAGAGGCTTGGAGGACATAAATCCTGAGGTTTTGCAGATGCTTGAGAACCTGAGCAAAAACAAAAAGCTCGATGAAAGCGTGGCAGCAGATGCACGCACCCAGGCAGCAGTCGCAGACTCAAGGAGAATAGCATTGAGTGACAGTGAATTCGGGAAGTACTGACGATGGAAATCAGTTGAGGTTTGCAAATATATGGTTAGCATTACAGAAAAAGAGTTCAGGCAATTCGCCGAATACATTGTAACCAACTATGGTATCAATTTGACAACAGAGAAGAAGTCACTAGTAGCCGGAAGGCTTAACAATGTACTTCTGAGCAAGAATTTTAAAAGTTTATCCGAGTATATGGACTATGTGGTATCTGACAGAACAGGACAGGCGGTTGTTACCCTCCTTGATAAAATTACCACCAACCATACCTTCTTCATGCGGGAGGTAGACCACTTCAACTATTTCAGGGATAAAATACTCCCATATCTATCGAGGATTGTTAAGGACAAGGACTTACGGATTTGGAGCGCGGCATGCTCCTCGGGCGAAGAGCCCTATACCCTGGCGATGATTATCGATGAATTTTTTGGGAAGGAAAAAATGTGGTGGGATACTAAAATATTAGCCACCGATATCTCAAGTAATGTTCTTGAAATTGCAAAAAAAGGTGTATACAGCAAAGAGAGAATTTCAGCTTTACCGGCATCTTGGAAGCTTAATTATTTTAAAGAGATTGACGCTGAAAATTCCAGCCTGACTGATAAAATCAAGAATGAAGTGATATATCGAAGGCTTAATTTGATGGATTCTGTATTCCCATTTAGACAGAAATTCCATGTGATTTTTTGCAGGAATGTAATGATTTATTTCGACAATAATACAAAAAATGAATTGGTTGAAAAACTGTATGACAAGACTGAATATGGCGGTTACTTGTTTATTGGGCATTCCGAGTCCCTAAACCGTGATTTCACCCGGTATAAATACATTATGCCAGCCGTCTACAGAAAGGAGTAGATGGATATGGAGAACCGGACAAAAATTAAAGTATTGATAATTGATGATAGTATCTTGTTTCGTGAAGTTATAAGAAGAGGGGTTATATCTGACCCGTTGATTGAAGTCGTTGCTTTAGCCGGAGACCCGTTTGAAGCCAGGGATAAAATTCTTAAGTTCCACCCTGATGTGATCACCTGCGATGTGGAAATGCCCAGGATGAATGGAATTGAATTTGTACGCAGGCTGTTGCCCCAATATTTTGTTCCTATCGTTATGGTCAGTGCAGTCAGTAATATAGTTTTTGAGGCAATGGAGGCAGGGGCAATCGATTTTGTTGTAAAACCTGATATTCAATCACCCAAAAGGGTCGAAGAATTCATCTATGATCTGATTCAAAAAATAAAGACGGCTTCAACTGTCAAGGCTGCATTGCCCAGAATTGAAAATGCAGCAATAAAAGTACCTGGCAATAAGGTATATGGCGCTGACTCTATTATTGCCATTGGTGCCTCCACCGGAGGTACCGAAGCCATTTATAATATACTCCGTTGCCTATCCCCCACTGTTCCGGGAATTGTTATTACACAGCATATTCCACCTGTTTTTTCAAAGATGTTTGCGGAGAGATTGGACGCCCAAACCTCTCTGAAGGTCAAAGAGGCTGAAACCGGGGATTATGCAGATCAAGGTATGGTGCTCATTGCCCCGGGAGACAGGCACATGAAGATAAAAAAGGTCGGAAGAAGATATCGGGTAGAGTGCTTTCACGGGGATAAAGTCAATGGACACTGCCCCTCAGTGGATGTCCTGTTTGAATCGGTAGCGAAAGAAGCGTGCGGGTGTGCCGTAGGGATTTTACTGACAGGTATGGGATGTGACGGAGCAAAAGGACTTTTTGCCATGCGTTGTAAAGGCAACAGAACCATCGGTCAGGACGAAGCGTCGTCTATTGTGTACGGAATGCCAAAGGTAGCTTTTGATATAGGGGCTGTGGAAATACAGTCGGCCTTGGGAAACATACCCCAAGTGCTGAATAATTTGATTGGTTAGGTGATTTTAATGGAGCTGGTTGCAGGATTGGGAAAATACATCGTATCAGATAAAGAAGACGACATCATACGTACTTTCGCTTTGGCGTCCTGCGTTGGGGTCACTGTTTACAATCCGGTGAAAAAGGTGGCAGGGATGATCCATGTGGTCCTCCCTTTCCCGCTAGACAAAAATGATAGGAAGGAGCGCCCGGGTTATTTTGCTGAATCAGGCATTCCTTTACTTATAAACACAATGTGCATAAAATACGGCTGCAGGAAGGAAGATCTTCATGTTCAAATGTATGGAGGGGCGGATTCCAGGCTCCATAATGATATTTATAAAGTAGGAAGAAGGAATATTGAGGCCGTAAAATATACGCTTCACGAATTGGGGTTGAAAATACATAAAGCTGATTTGAGTGGTAATGAAAGCAGGACATTGACTATGGAAGTGAAAACTGGATTGGTGAGAGTCTACCGCCAGCCGATTTTTTGTTAGAGCAGGTGTTCTTGATGTTCCATGATATTTTAAACTCAGATCACTCATTGAAGCCACCCTCTCCAGTATCGGTGACGGAGCAATCCACTCTGCTTTGCTAGCAGAGGAGGCTAAATTCTTTTCGTATCAACGAGTTGATGAAGCCGCATTAAAAATATGGAAGAAAAAATTTACTACAGGGAGGGAAAAAACATGAAAATACTAATAGCAGAGGATGGTCTTGTAAGTGGAAGTTTCATAAAAAATTTCCTGGAAAAATACGGAGAATGTGATCTGGTTGTTGATGGGCTGGAGGCGATAGATGCATTTCTTATGGCATTGAAGGGAAAAGAGCCATTTGACCTGATCTACCTTGATATCATGATGCCGAAGCTAGATGGAGTGAAAACACTTAAAGCTATCCGTGACTTAGAAAAACAATATGACATCGCGGTCGAAAACCGTGTAAAAATCATTATGACAACGTCTCTTGCTGATGTCCAGCTTGTTCGTACAGCTTTTGATTATGGCTGCGAAGTCTATGCCGCCAAACCTATAGACACAGAAAAACTAATAGAGGTATTGGAAAAGCTGGGGTTAATTGAGGACAGCCCAAGCGAGGATTCTATAAATGAACCATCTGAAAAGGTATTTTATAGCGAAAAAAGTAAAAATACTTCAAAACAGAGTATGATAAAAAATGATTTACCATATACAATGCCAATTGAAGAAAACAAGTTTATTGAAGGATATTTCAGAAGTGTATATGTTAAGTCCGACTATCAGCTAGAAGTAATCATGGAAACCGGAACGAATATACATTTTGATTTTAAGTCCAGGCTGAACTCCGCGCGTTTTGGGATGCTCAGAGATAAAGAGTTATTCCGGAGCGTAAGCACGGACGGTAATTACTTAATTTTCGATAAAGCTGGAAAGATGCCTGTGAAAATTTCCGCTTCTGAGTTTATGGATCTGGTCCTTATTGATCGGAGAAAATGCACGTACCAAGAAACAGAGCCATAAATTTATGGCGGACAAGTCTTGTAACAGCAGAAGAAATCACCCCAAAAACCAAATACGACAATATTAACATGGAAGAGAGTGGTGTACATATGAGTATTTCGTACGGCTACGCGGTCAACGAGAAACTGGATAAAAGTATCCGAGAAGTTATTCAAGAAGTCGAGGAATATACGTATCAGCAAAAGTTTCTGGATGGCATGAGCTACCGAAACGCGATCATTAATACACTGCTTGCAATACTTCATGAAAAGAACAGCGAGACAGAGGAGCACTCGAAAAGAATAGAGAATTACTGCTATTCCATAGGGAGTAAGCTTCAGCTTTCGTCAAAAGAGATGAACGAGCTTTCTTTACTCTCCCTATTTCATGATATTGGGAAGGTCAGCATCAATCCGAAAATTTTGCAGAAACCAGGCTCTCTCACCTCTGCAGAGTGGGAAGAAATGAAACGTCATACGGAGAGTGGCTACCAGATTGCTCAGGTAACGCCTGAACTTACAATGATTGCTGATTTAATCCTTTCACATCATGAACGCTGGGACGGTAATGGCTATCCTCATGGACTGAAGGGAGAAGAAATTCCCCTTCCATGCCGTATCCTTGCAGTAGTGGACGCCTTCGACGCAATGACAAACGATCGTGTTTATCGAAAAGCCATGAGTAGAGAAGAAGCAATCCTTGAGCTTGAAAGGAACGCTGGTGCTCAGTTCGATCCAACGATTGCAAGTCTTTTTATTAATATGGTTTTGGGCTTAAATGACAGTTACGGAAAAATATAAGTATCTCTGGATAGTAATTTTAATATATCAGAAATAACAGGAGGTCTTATATGAGAGAATTTTTGGGAATAGAAGATTTCGCTGAGCTTTTAGGTGTAGGTTGTGAAGATGCTATAGTTCAATTTTTACTCAATATCGGGATAACAATGGATGATTTTGAGTATGCTGGGAAATGTGATTTTAAGTGTCTACAATGTGAAGCGGAGATCTTTAGTGTTTGGCGAAGGAATATTGGATTCATTAAAGATAAAGAAATTATCACTTTCGATTTAGATGCAGCGGATGTTACATTCAACTTCGCCATATACTGGTGTAATAACTGCGGTAAGTGGACTACCTATATTGAGTAATGCATGTCTTCAATTTTCTGCTGTTTGCGATAGTCGCGCGGAGTGGTGGAAGTGATGCTCTTATACACTCTGTTGAAGGTTCTTAGCGTTTCAAAACCACTTTCAAGAGCTATATCGGTAATCTTCTTTTGGGTACTGGAAAGCAAGTGATTTGCATAATTAATTCGCAGCTCATTAATATATTGGTCTAATCTAATACCGATATTATTTGAAAAAATCCTTGAAAGAGCAAAAGGACTTACGCTGAGCTCATTTGATATCGAAGCTGAACCTATTGGATGTAAATAATTTGACTGAATGTATTGCAAAATGCGTTCAATCATATTATTGTCATCATTTTTTCTATCCTTCTGCAAATCCAAAAATGGCAGAAGCCTGCCTACAATGAGGTAAAGATAGCCTGCGATAATTGCTGTATTATTGGCGAGCAAGGCTTCCTGCTGCATGGAACCGAGGAGGCTGTGTACTTCCTTTGGTACAAGACTGTTGGGTATACAGCTCTGGGCAGGTCTGTATGAGGAAAATTGATTCTGGTAGAGGGGTAGCATGTTCCCATTAAATAACAATAAAGAATAGTTGCAATGGGTTGTCGTAGAATATGAATGTATTGTATTGGGGAATGCGAGGCTTATATCACCCTGTTTTAGTAAATATGTTTTGGAATCAATTGTGACTGACATTTCTCCGCCGGTTACTACCACAAGCTCAAGCTCTTTGTGGATATGGGGAGGAAATGTCATGTCACTGCCATCCCAGTAATAGATGTCGTTAGATTTATTTTCATAAAAAATCATCAGTACCTCTCAAAATACTCCTTTAGGAATAAGTAAAAGAATTTCTGAAGTCACAATAAAATTATATCGTCTCCTGCAATAATTGTCTATTTTTTTACAAAGTATTTCTTTTTATATTGGGTTGTTTAAACTAATATAGAGATAAAAAATAGTAGTAAAGGGAGATGCTGCAATTGGACAAAAAGGCTTTAATAGTGAGGGGCGGATGGGATGGACATCAGCCTGTTGAGGTTTCTTTACTCTTTAAGGATATATTACAGCAGGAAGGCTTTGCGGTGGATATATCCGAGGATTTGTCTGTTTTTAGTACACTGGAGGATTGTATCAAATATTCACTTATTGTTCCTGTATATACAATGAGTGAGATTAAAGATGAGTATGTGCAGAATATTTGCACAGCGGTCGAAAATGGCGTTGGCTTGGCAGGCTGTCATGGCGGCATGTGCGACTCGTTCAGAAACAGTACGAAGTGGCAGTTCCTGACCGGCTCACAATGGGTTGAGCATCCAGGAAACGATGGTATCGAATATGAAGTGAATATTATAAAATCAAGCTCAAGTCCAATCGTTGAAGGCATTAACGACTTCAAAGTAAAAACAGAGCATTATTATTTACATATTGACCCTGCGGTCAATGTTTTGGCAACAACCGCATTTCCTTTAGTGCCGGGCCCACATAGCGAAAATGGTCCTGTGCTGATGCCGGTGGTTTATACAAAAAAATGGGGAAAAGGCCGGATTTTTTATAATTCACTTGGACATCATGCCGATGTGCTTGAGGCTCCGGAAGCAAAGGAGCTCATGCGAAGAGGCTTCTTATGGGCTTGTAATTTGCTGTAGATTATGTCGCCGGAACGATCGGCAGAATGGAGAGTAATATGAATAAGGTAAAAATCGGAATTGTGGGCTGTGGAAACATAAGCTCCATTTATCTAGAAAATCTTTCGTCGAAATTTAGAAATACTGAGGTCTGGGCAGTTTGCGATATGGTAGAACAAAGAGCACAGGCTGCAAAAGAAAAATACAAGGTACCGAATATATTTTCATTAGATGAGATGATGAGCTCGAAGGAAGTACAGATTATACTGAATCTGACTACACCAAAGGGGCATTTCGACATATGTAAAAAGGCTTTGGAGGCCGGGAAGCATGTATATGTGGAAAAACCGTTGTCACTCACTCTGGAGCAGGGAATGGAATTAAAAAAGCTGGCAGAAGAGAAAAATTTACTTCTCGGGGGTGCACCGGATACATTTTTAGGAGCGGGAATTCAAACCTGTATCAAGGCGATCAATGACGGTCTGATTGGGGATGTGATTGGCGCCTCTGCTTTTATGGTATGCCACGGACATGAGAGCTGGCATCCAGACCCTGAATTTTATTATGACATCGGAGGAGGCCCGATGTTTGACATGGGGCCGTACTATCTTACAGCGCTGGTATCCATGATAGGGCCTGCGAAAACGGTGTCGGGAATGAATACGGTATCCTTTAAGCAGAGGATGATCACAAGTGAAAAGAAGTTCGGAAACCTTATTGATGTAAAAGTGCCCACCCATGTAACCGGGACAATTGAATTTAAAAACAGGGCGATTGCCACAGTTATTACCAGCTTTGATGTCTGGGGAAGTACGCTTCCGCGTATTGAGATATATGGCTCCAGAGGGACTTTGCTGGTTCCCGACCCCAATACCTTCGGAGGGGACGTAAAAATAAAGACATACTTTCAAAAGGATTTTATGGAGCTTCCTCTAACCCATATCTACTCAGAAAACAGCAGGGGCATCGGTATAGCTTTAATGGCTGATGCGGTTGATAATAATGGAACAAATCGTGCAAATGGAGATTTGACATGCCATGTGCTGGAGATCATGCATGCCTTCCATGAAAGTGCGGAAAAGAGGACATTTATTGATTTAAAAACGGACTGTGACAGACCTAAGCCAATACCGGTCGGGTTGATTGATGGTTATGTGGTTTAAATATTAAAGATAAAAGGCTGAGTCATCCTCAGCCTTTTATCTTCTTTTCGAGCAGTTATAATTGATAAGCTGCATTTTATCTTTTAAAATAGAGTAAAAGCTTAATATGTATCTTCCGGATCCTAAAAACAGTTAAATTAAACATCTATAGAAATGATTAGGGATGGAGACTTATGATTGTTAAACGAATAAAGAAAGTGTCTGTGAACAATACTTTATTTATAAAGTTTTTCCTGAGTGTGCTTTTAATTTCTGTTATTTCAGTAGTTTTGCTGACTTCTCTGATCTTTTACTGGCTTCAAGGCAAAACCAATGATGATATCAACAAAATAAATGAAACAGAGCTGCTTAATACGGAAGCTGTATTCAATAGCTATATTGGCATATACCAGAACTTTGCTATGGAATTATTTCAAAATCTCACCATTAAGTCAGTTATGCTATCAGGGGATACCGAATGGTCTGACAGCTTTTCATATGCGGCTTCAAATGTCAAAAGTATTATATCTGTGAATAAAGCCATAAATTCCATTTATATTTATGGTGCAGATAGAAATATCTTCTACGTTGCAAACAAAACAGAATCCAAACAATCACAAGAAGAGCTTTTTAAACAATTGAGAAACAATAGCGTTATGATGAGCCCGATTGTATGGGATATGCATGCAATAAACGGAGATGTTATTCATACAATGACTGTATTTTTCCATGACGGTTTACCGGGCAAAAGTGGTTTTGATGGTGCGATAGCAGTCAATATAGATTTGGATGAGCTAAAAAAGAATATTTTCTCAGGGAAAACCGATGGCAGCCATAGAGTGATTATTGTCAACAATAATGGTGTAGCAGTCATGCAATCGGGTAAATCCAATGAAAGTATAAATTTAGATCTATTAAATTTTAATCGTATTCTTACGTCAAAAGAAACGGCTGGTATATTTGATGCATCGCTTAATAAAACGAATACATCGGTGCAATATATAACTTCAAAGGATCGCAAGTTTTACATCATCATGGAGATGGATCGCTTGAAGAGCAACAGCGAGCTGATAAAGGGAAGAAATGTTTTGCTCACTGTTAGCTTAGGGATGATTATTCTAATTGCCGTAATATCTTTTGCTGTAGCCTATATTGTATATAGGCCCTTGAGAACCGTATTCAACAATATAAAGAACTTTTTTTATGATACGGCAGCAAAAGATAAGAGAATGAATGAAATTCAGCTTATATCAAACATATTGGCTAAAACAGCGGAAAGATTAAACTCTCTGGAAAAAGAAAGTACAAACAATGCAGCTGTTAGGATTCTAACGTCTGACATTACATACCGGGATCAAGTCGCAACATCAACAGGTCAAATCATAAATACTGCGGCATTAATCGATCCGGGGACAAACTATTTAGTCATTATACTTAGAATTGATGAATTTATGAGCTCCATTGATAAAAGTACAACAGCTGCAATGGATTTTCAGATGGATGCCATTAGTACAATTTCTGTAGAATTCTTTAGGGATAAGGCGAGCTGTAGTGCTTACCGAACGGCGGATGACTGTATTACTTTGATTGTTTCCAATAGTGAGCCTTCTTCCAGCCTGAATGATGTCAATATGAAAGACTTGCAGGGCATAATAAAAAGGATGCTCAATATGGAGGTTACGGTTGGCGTTAGCCTTATTGCCGTTGAAAGTCAGGAGCTTAATGAAAAATATCGCGAGGCCTTATTACTCACAAAATACAGGGCCTTATATGGCGGTGGAAATGTATTTCAAGCTAAACTCATGAACCGAATGGAAACGGGGGATGTATCTGATAAAGATCTCGAGCCTGTTATCAATGCTGTTAAAAACTGCTCTTTTGATGAATTCAATTCCGCATTGGAGAATTTGATTGTTTTAAGCAGAAAATATGGGTATGAAAAAGCGGTAAAAGCCTTAGCCAAGCTTGCTGTTACAATCATTGAGCTTCCAAATGCAGTCGTGAATGAGCAAAATCACAATAAAAGCTCCAACTATCTGGATGTATATAAGAAGGCATCCGAATTAACGGATTTAGATGAATTAAGGAATTGGTTTACTCAACTGTATAACGAGGCAAGTGCAGTTATAAATGATGTTAAAAGGAAGAAGGTACACGATATTATCATTGATGCCATTGATTATATTGGCAAGCATTACTGGGAGCAGCAATTATCCATCAACAGCATGGCTGAGAGAATATCCATAAGTCCCGGCCACTTCAGCAGGCTATTTAACGAAGTAACCGGCTGCAGCTTTCCTGACTATGTTAATCATTTAAGGCTGGATAAAGCAAAGGACATGCTTATTGAATACATAGATGAAGAAATAACTGAAATAGCCCGAAAAACAGGGTATAGCAGCAGCACTTATTTTACAACCTCATTCAAAAAGAAATTTGGCATGACTCCTTCAAAGTGGCGTATTCACCATAAAAGCATAATAGATTAATGGTTTTTTTATACTATGTCACGAATTTTAAGCCGATAAAAACACAATTCTTAAGCTGGATCAAATCTTTAATATTTACACGGGAATTTGGCACTGCTAGCATTAGATTAATCGAGCCTCCTGTATGCTTTGCACACATATAAAACGCCAAGGGAGAGAATATTAATCATGCAGAAGTCAATGCCACAAATCAATGTCAGAAAGAAGACTGTTCTTGAGAAGATGAAGGGAGAGCTGCGCGAAAACGGCGCGCTTTTTATTCTCGCATTACCCGGAATAATAGCTTTACTTATGTTCAATTATTTACCTATGTTCGGTTTGGTGATTGTTTTTAAAGCTTATAATTTTAAAGATGGGATATTAGGCAGCCCATGGGTGGGCTTAAAAAACTTTGAGTTCTTTTTTTCTGATATTGGAAACGCATGGCGGGCAACCTCAAATACTATTATTCTAAATGTATTTTATATAGTCATTGGCACTATCGTTGCGGTAGCCGTAGCTGTTATGGTGAACGAGCTTAAGAATGAGCGATTCAAAAAAACAAGCCAGTCTATTATGTTTTTCCCTTATTTTCTTTCCTGGGTAGCTTTGGGCTCAATTTTGTATATGTTTTTAGATGATAAGGGGATACTGAACAGTGTTCTTCAAACGTTCGGCTTATCTCCTGTTTCATGGAACCTGGAGCCTAGATACTGGAAGCCGATATTGGTGTTGTGCTACCTATGGAAGAATACAGGGTATACATCAATTGTTTACTTCGCGGCATTAACCGGGTTTGACCCCGCTTTATATGAAGCTGCCGGGATGGATGGTGCTTCACGGACACAGCAAATATTTAAAATTACCATACCTTTACTTTTACCCACCATTGTTACGATGTTCCTGCTCTCTATAGGAAGAATACTAAATGGCGATCTGGGAATGATTATGGGTTTGACAAACCTCAATCCATTATTGTTACCGGCAACTGATATTATTGAGACCTATGTTTATAGATCCGCTATTAAAGGAGGACAGTTTGAGATGGCTTCTGCTGTCGCGCTATATCAATCGGTTTTTGGGTTTGTGCTGGTGCTTTTTTCGAACTGGATTGCAGGCCGTTTTGATAAAGAATACAAGCTGTTTTAGGAGGACATTTATGAATACAAAGAATACAGACAAAATGATTACCTTTTTAATTTACATAATCATTATTATAGCTACTGTTATATGTGTTTATCCGATGCTCATGGCTCTTTCGGTATCGTTTTCTGATGAACAGACTGTAGCGCTGCACGGCTTTAAGCTTATACCGGAAAAGTTTTCACTGTTTACATACAAGTACTTTTTATTGGATAAGGGACCACGTCTGCTTACATCATACGGAGTGACAATATTTGTTGTCATTGCAGGCACGCTTTGTTCGGTTATTACAACAACCGCCTATGCTTATGCATCTTCTGTAAAAACCTTTAGGCTTGGGAGCGCATTATCCTTCTTTGCGTACTTCACGATGCTTTTCAGTGGCGGTATGCTTCCCTGGTATATCATGTGTACAAAATATTACCATCTGAATAACAAAATATACGGCTTATTTCTTCCCTATATCTTGAACGTATTTTTTATGTACCTGATGCGAAACTTTTTTAAAACAATACATCCCGAGATAAGCGAATCCGCAAAACTTGACGGGGCCGGATATTTTACGATATTTTTCCGTTTGATGATTCCACTTGCAAAGGTCGGTATTATAACAATAACCCTGTTTTATGCGCTTGGATATTGGAATGACTGGTATCTTGCACTCATGCTGATGAACAAGGAAAAGCTTTATCCGGTGCAGTACTTACTTTACAGCATGATGGCCAACGCTCAATTTCTTGCATCAGGGAATAATGCGTCACTTGCACAGCATGTAACGGTACCGGTTCAAACGGCGAGAATGGCGATGACATGTCTGGCTGTGGGGCCCATAATATTTGTATATCCATTCATACAGAAATATTTTATCAAGGGTATAACCGTTGGAGCGATAAAATAATGACCGCAGCAAATGGCGGTAATTATCGCCGGTATTATTTAGCTGTCATTACCTTATATTTTGTTTTTGCCGAAGGCCAAGGCAATTATGAATGAGGGAGTGCTGCTTATAATATAAAGATTCCACGCAAATATTGTTTAAAAATAGGAGGATTAAGTTTATGATCAAGAGGTCATTAGCTATTTTGCTGGCAGGTACAATGATTCTATCTCTTGCCACAGCATGCGGCAAGACACCACCTGTAGACAATCAAACAAGTTCACCTACCGCAAAGGCAGAAGAGCCAACTCCAAAGACAGAAGAGTCCACACCTCCAGCAGAAGCAGCGAAAATACAGCTGGTCTTCTATGGTGATGAATCAAACAGGATGAAGGAATTTGCAGATAATGAATTAGCCGAGAGACTTAAGGCAGATTTAAATGTAGAGCTTACCCTGACACATGTGCCCTGGAGTGAATATGGGGGCGGAAAGATTGATTTAATGCTTGCAACAGGCGAAGACTTTGCCAGCTATACGGATCCGGGCAATACTTCAAAAAATGTTGCAAAAGGAATGTTTGCTGATTTGACCCAGTCGGCAAATCAGTACTTGCCTGACTTGAAAAAAGCGGTGAAGCCTGAAGCCTTTGACAGCTTTACATTCGATGGGAAGCTTTATGCGGTTCCGATCGGAAATAAACCCAATTCAGCGGAAGGTTACTGTCTTCTGGTAAGACAAGACCTTCTTGAGGAAGTAGGCATGCAATCAATCTCTAGCATAGAAGATTTTGAAAAATTTTATGATCTGTGCAAGGCCAAGCATCCCGACTACGTTGGCTTCGCGGCCGCTAATAATCTGGGGACGATTTTAAGTTATCAGATCTCCGATAAAAATATCGAGCTTATTGACAACGGAAATAGCGACCAGGCTCTTGCCTTTACGGATGCTTCGGCAAATGATGACAAAGTATACAGCTGGTATGAGTCGGAGGAGTTCAAAAAGCAAGCTGAAATCGCACATAGATGGTACAAAAAGGGAATTATCCCCCAATATGTCCTGACAAACCCCAGTCAGTCGGGAACCGACTTCCAGGCAGGCAAGACAATGGCGATTGCCGGAACTGCGGGAAAACCCCTCGAAGAAATTGACAAGCTCAAGAGTGTTGTTCCGAATGCTGAATTGGTGAATTATTTCCTTGGGAGCGGCAAAGCCAAGATTAACAGACAGCCATGGTCTACGGCGTATTTTGTCTCCGCTGCTTCGGAGAATGTTGACGCCTATATGAGACTTCTTAACTATATGCAGCAAAACAGGGATAATGTCGATTTCTTGACATATGGCGTGAAGGGCAAGGATTACGAGCTGGATGGTGAAAGTGTCGTTAAAAAGACACCGGATGGTTTCTTTAACGACTGGATGCTGATGAATGTGAATTTCATGAGATTTCCAAAAGGCACATCCGACGATTTTATCAAGCAATATAAGAGCTGGGATGATGGTTGTATAAAAGGCAAGGCTGTAGGCTTTACGTTCAACGGAGAAAGTGTAAAGACAGAAAAGGCCAAGCTGGATGCGATTTTGGCTGAATTAGCAAAACCCATAGGATATGGATTTGTGCCCTATGAAGGCAACTACGATAAGCTGATCAAGAAGTTGAAGGATGCAGGCTTGGATACATACATGGCCGAGATGCAAAAGCAATTCTCTGAATTTAGGGCAACAAGGTAATAGGTGTACCCATTCGGAAGCAGGGAAATCCCGGCGATTGGGAACAGGAGAGTAAATCGATGAATAAAATTAAGAACCCGATTTTGCCGGGATTTCATCCTGATCCTTCCATTATAAGGGTCAATGATGACTATTATATAGCAACTTCAACATTTGAGTGGTTTCCCGGGGTAGAAATACACCATTCCAGGGACTTAATCAATTGGAGACTTGTCTCAAGACCACTAGACCGCGTCGCACAGCTAGACATGAAAGGGATACAGAACTCGGGAGGCGTATGGGCTCCTTGCCTTTCATACAGTGATGGCTTATATTATTTGGTCTATTCCAATGTTATTAGCTTTGGAAGTGGTTATTTTGATTCAAATGTTTTCCTTGTTACGTCAAAGGATATAGGTGGTCCTTGGTCTGATCCGGTCCTCTTAATGGGCGGAAATGCAGATGTGTCTCTATTCCATGATGACGACGGGAAAAAGTGGATGGTTTATCCAACGCCGGAGGGTATTACTCTGCGTGAATATTCGGTGCAGCTAAAAGGGATGGCAGGTCCCGAAGCCATTATTTTCAAAGGCACTGAACTGGGGGTAACAGAAGGGCCACACCTGTACAGGGTTCATGGCTATTACTATTTGATTACAGCGGAGGGCGGCACAGAGCTAGGCCATTCTGTGACGATTGCACGTTCAAGGGAGCTAAATGGCCCCTTTGAAGTGGATCCCGAAAACCCAATGCTTACCTCACGGAATAATCCTTTGCTGGAAATCCAAAAGGCAGGGCATGCGGACATAGTACAGACTCAATACGGTGATTGGTATATGGTTCATTTATGCGGAAGGCCGATCCCGTCAAGAGGGGCGTGTATCTTGGGGCGGGAAACCTGTATACAAAAGGTTATCTGGACAGATGATCATTGGCTGAGACTCGAAGAAGGTGGAAATGAGCCGGCTTCAGAGGTTGCGGCTCCCGGTTTGGCCGAATGCAAATGGGAGAAAGCGCCTGTCAGGGATGATTTTGATTCGGAAATACTGGATATACAATTTCAAACGCTTAGAATACCTCTGGAAGAAGATACCCTTTCACTGAAAGAAAGACCGGGATATTTGAGACTAAAGGGACGGGAATCATTAGTATCTCTCTTTCGCCAAGCCTTGGTGGCCAGACGGCAGCAGGCCTTCCGATATACGGCGACGACCTGCGTTGAATTCCAGCCGGAATATAAAAAGCAGATGGCCGGTCTTGTATGCTACTATAATACAAATAATTTTTACTATCTAAAAATCAGCTATAAAGAGGGCATAGGTAAGTATCTGGGAATTTTATCGCGTGATAATAAGGTAATAAATGAGCATACGGAGGCAGAAATATCAATTGAAGGTTGGCAGAAATGCTATCTCCGGGCAAGAATGGACTATGATAAGCTTCGGTTTTATTACTCCGATGACGGATCGAACTGGAAGCAAATCGGACAGACATTAGATGCAGCCATATTATCCGATGAATATCATTACTATGAGAATTTGAATTTCACAGGTGCCTTTGTAGGTTTATGCTGTCAGGACTTTACCGGTGCCCGAAAACATGCTGATTTTGATTTCTTTGAATATGCTGAAGAAGATTAGGGTGTAAATTGTAAGCAATCAGGTGAGCAACCGTGAACGGGATGCATCGGGAATAGATTCCGGTGCATCCCGTAACTGATTAATGAACACCGTAGAAATTTTATATATTTCAAAGAAATCTATCATATATCTGGATTCGTGATTTTCTATACAATAGTGTTGTGAAGATGGGTACCGGAATAAAAACAGCTAAGAGAGGGACGGCTATGAAGGAAAGAGAAAATATATGTTTGAATGGGTTATGGGATTTTTGTCCTGGTGACGGATCTCTTGATAAAATTCCGGATGTGTTGGAAGAAACCAAAATAAAAGTACCATCACCCTGGAATATTAATTCTTTTGCAAGTCCCAAGGAATCTAAATTCGGAACTGAAAGTGTCTTGGTACGGGGCGGAGATTACCGCCTTTATCCGGAATATCCCGTAGAGTGGGAGCGGGCTGAAAGCGGATGGTATAGGACTGGATTTTTTGTTCCGAAGCATTCGGATGGAAGTGAAATAACGCTTTGTTTCAATGCTGTACACTATTATAGTGAATTTTACATAAACGGCAGACTTGTGGCATCAGACCGGGATGGATTTCTTCCGGTTGAGTTCTCAATAAGGGATTCTGTTAAATATGGTCAAATGAATGAACTGGTTGTAGGCGTTAAAAAGTATGATGCCTTTAAAATTGTGACCCCCGAGGGAAAAGTAAAAGTGGACTTTCCCATCGGGTCCTTTTGGGGAATGCATATTGCAGGCATATGGCAGGATGTATTTTTAAAAGTATACCCGGAGGTTTATATAAAAGATGTTTTTGTCCATACCGAAGTTACCGAGGGCAAGATAACTGTTGAAAGTGCTCTGAGTGGGCTGAATTCAGAAGCGTATGAACTTCAATATGCATTACGTGAATATAAAAGCGAAAAATCCGAAATTATTGGTCATTCGAACGCATCCGGCTCCAAATTCAAGGATGAATTCAATTATCATAATATTCCGATGGATATAAGGCTTTGGTGGCCCCATGACCCAAAGCTGTACATATTAGAGGTCTTTCTCATTTTGAAGGGCGAGATATTGGATATAAAAACTGTTCGATTCGGATTCAGAACAGTCGGAATGAAAGGAAACAAATTCTATCTTAACGGAATTCCATATAATCTTCGCAATGAATCCTGGCATTACATGGGTTTTGCGTACCAGACAGAGGAATATGCAAGGCTATGGTATAAGATGGCCAAAGATGCCAATGCAAATTGCATAAGGCTCCATGCACAGGTATATCCTGAGTTCTTTCTGGAGATCGCGGATGAGGTCGGAATGCTGATCATTGATGAAACGGCCACATGGGCGTCACATTGTCAATTTTACTATACGATGAATTTCATTGAAAATGGTAAGAAGCATCTTGAAAGACTGATAAACAGGGATAAGAACCATCCGAGTGTCATTATATGGAGTGTAGAAAACGAATGCATTTTTGCGTACAGAGTATCGGCGGATGTGGGCGTAAAGGACGAGGAAGAGCTCAATTCATTAGTATACCTGCTTGCCGAGCATGCACACAAGCTTGATCCCACGAGGCCGGCCAGCGGTGACGGAAGCTATGATATGGGCGGTAGGCTGGATTTGATGTCCCTGCATTATCCAACAGGAAAATGTCCTGTGGAGACGGATAAGCCTATTTTCATCGGTGAAATGGGCAGCATGTTCTATTCAACCCCGGACAATATTTGCAATAGGGTAGGTGAAAGGGCATTTCTGTCCTTTGACGGCAGAATTGAAGCTATCGCTAAAGACTGCTTTGACTATATCAAGCATCAGAGAAAATGGGCAGCGCAGGTATGTGTGTTCAATCTCGTATGGTACGGCTTGAAGCCGCTGCAGATTAAAGAAAGAATGCTTCAATATGATGAGTATAATACACCCGGCATAAAACCTTCTCGCATCGGTGACTATATGTCTACTTTAAATGCCGGATATGATTTAAAGCTCCCTGAATATATCCCCAATGAGCTTTTCAGGCAGGTTCAGAAGGCTTATACTCCTGAACGGACTTTCTTTGAGGATAATAAGGTCAGGTTTTATGCGGGAGATAGAGCAAATAAGAGGATTTCAGTTCATAATGATTCTCTTTATGAAAAGTATTATCAGATCCATTGGAAGTTAATAAATGAAGAGGGAACAGCGGTAATCGCTGAAATCAAACGCATAAAGGTATCTCCGGCAGATTTCAGCTATATGGATATTGAATTTAACTTGCCGGATACAAAAAGCATAGGAAAGCTCAAATTGAAAATAGAACTGAGGGAAGCTGGAAAGATCATTTTTGAGGATGAGGAGACCTTAAAGGCATATAACAAGAATTACCTTTTAGAAAAGCTGGCGGGAGCAGGAAGGCTTGGAGTTGCCGGATCAAACAGGCATTTAATTAAAAGCATGCTGCAAAATGACAATATAGTCTTAATTGATGATGCTTCCTATATAAATGGTGGCTTTGATGCTTTCATAATCGCAGGGGAGACGGAAGTTTCCATTTATGAACAAATCATGCAGACAGGCAGAGGTATCGTTGATCTATCCATGGAGCACACGGATTTTTTGAGGCTGAGCTGTCGGAAGAATGTTGAAAAGGCTTTTCTTAATGTTGAGGATAGGAGCTTGTTCGATGACCTTGAGGAGGAGGACTTGTTAGCCTGGAACGGAGAAACTATTTCTGAATTTGTTTTCCAGGACTACATCAATGCAAATTATTTGCCGCTCTTTACCACGGGCAAGGGTGCACCGCTGATCATCGATTTACAGGAACAGAAATCAAGGCGGATCATGAGCTGTATCGATATAATGGCAAACATAAAAAGTGAGCCTGCAGCTATGGTGCTGCTAACAAACCTGGCTTCTTATGCCGGCAGAATACAGCCGGTAGAATATCAAAATTGTATCGTCATCACTGAGGAAAAGTCCCAGCTTGCACTTTTCCTAAAAAATATTGAAGTGACCTGTCAAATGATTCTGCCAACAGACAGGAAAAAGATCAGGGCCCTTAGAGGTGAATGGCTGGTCATTGCAGACGGAACCCGGCCGATTGAATATATAGCGGAAATGACGCGGGAGAATGTTGAAAATGTCCTTATATGGGGCTTGACGAATGAAAACCTGCCGAATTTCCTTAAAGGTTATCTGGATGTATGTGATATACCGGTCAATCAGCTTAGACTTGCGGAAAACAGTGTATATACTCGCGGAATCAATACCGGAGATCTTCATGGACCGGAAATAGGCAGCGAAACGTTGATGTCCGCTACCCCCCTGAGCATCAGGGATAAGACAAAAATCACAGGCTTGCTCAAGAGCACGGATATCAACTGGAGATGCTGGAATTTCCAGCCTGAGGAGCTGAAAACAGTATCCATCCTGCGAAGTGAGAAGGAGTGCAAGGGTGAATTATTTGCCTTAGCAAAAACTCAAATAAATGACGTCAATGTTTTGATTAATCAAATTCTGATTAATGCCTCCAGCACCAAGCTCAATAAGCTTGCCTGTGCCATACTGACGAATTTGAAGGTGAGGCTTCTTTTAAAGGAATTCGACCTCTTCGAATCCATTTTGAACGATGGCCTATACAATCATGAGCTCGTGAAAGTGCTTGCATTAAAGCATGCAGAAGGGATCAACCCTGCGGATATCAATCCCTCCATCAACCAGATGGAGAAGGATTCCTACTGGAATATAATCGACCTGAATGAAACCGGAACCATACCGGCAGGGAAGAATATTTACGGCTTTTATGTCTTTTCTGAGGCCGATAGAAGCGACCTGCTGCTCAACCCTGACCTCATTGGTATAAAGGTTTCATCACAAGGAATGAAGGAGCTGTATTTAAACGGTGTCCTTTCAGGCTCGGGCAGAGAAATAGTTTTAAAAGCTCTTAAACTCAATTCCGGATGGAATAAGATAGTCCTATGGGAAGACAGAGAAAATAAAAAGGATTTGCCTCTTAAAGTGGAATTTTCGAGGAAGGATGACGTTCCCCTTGAGCTCAAATACTCACTGGAGCTCAAGGATACCCTGGAAATCAGCAGGGAGAAATGGACGGCAGAATCCAACTACAATAATTCCGATAGCGGAAGAGCCATTAAGGGCAAAGGGTTTGCCTGGGATTCAGGGGTGACCCAGAGAGACGGTATATTCTTTAAGGTGGATATGGGAAGAGAGCATCATATATCCAGGATCCAATTTGACAGCCGTGTACAGTTGGACTATGTGCATCTGAATTCGCCGAGAAGCTTTGTCCTGCTTTCAAGCCTAGACCAAAATGAATGGGAAGAAATTTATAGTGTCAAGGACCAGCAGTCGTTGTCGCTGCCAGACGCTAAAGTTATTTTGAATTTTCCGACGGTTAAAGCCAGATATATCAAATTGGTACTTAAAAATGTTGCGTTTGATCCACTCACCATTTCAGATTTGAAGGTATTTGAAAAGAGCAATGGAGAAAAGGAGGGGTAATTTGATTGCATGACAAGCTCACCAAGGAATATTAAGTTCACGAGGAGGTATGAAAATGTTAAAAATCTTTAAAAAGGTGCTATTAATGCTATTGGTAGTGTCAATTTTATCAGGCCAAATTGTATTTCTCACGCCCGCGACGGTTAATGCCAGCACAATCATATCTCAGGTAGCTACTCTTAGTAATGGTAAAAAAGTAGTATTGGTGGATGGAAATCCATATGAAATTCATGGTGCGACAATAAGGGTGGATCATAGAAGATACAATCAACCTAATATTTATCCCTATCATACAGGAATGACAAACCAACAGATGACCGATCTGGGAATATTTAAGTGGGCAAAGCAAATGAACATCAATACGGTTCAGATACCGGTACAGTGGAAAGACAGTGAACCGACACAAGGAACATATGACTGGACCAACCTCGATTGGGCTATTAATGAGTGCCTTAAATACGGCCTCAGAATGGAAATTCTATGGTTTGGCTCCAATGTTTGCGGAGGTGCACATGATATCAATGTACCTGCTTACATAATAAATGATACAAGTACTTATTCCAGAAGAGTAAAGGCCGATGGAGCTCCGTATCCCAATGGCTGGCATGGTGATGGGATAAACATCTATTATTTGTGCCATGAGGATCCCGATACGCTGTCCCGTGAACAGGCAGTGGTTCAAAAGATGATGCAGCATTTGGACAGCTATGATACCAACAATGTTGTCATCGGCATTCAAACGGAAAATGAGCCTTCGCTTGATATGGGTGTTTGGAACAGATGCCATTGTACAACCTGCAACAGCATATATGCTTCAGGGGGATACAGCGACTATGCAGCTTTTATGAAAGACCGCAATGCAATTTTATCAATAAGGTTGCCGGTTGGGTAAAGACCTCCCAGACAAAACATCGCTATACAAGGATTAACTTATGCGGATGGACGGATCATGATATTGTAAAATTTACAACAAATGCTCCTAATCTGGATTTGATTAATTATGATGCATATGGTTGGGGTCAAAGTGGCTTGTATAATTTCTTGCGAAGCGAACTTTCCAACAATGGGAATGCACAAATGATTGCTGAGCTGGGGGTGGATGATTCTAATTTTCCAACATTACAAATCCAGACCCTTGCTGTGGGCGGCTACGGCTCATCAGCGTACAAGCTGGAGGCTGCATGGGCCACAACCGATAACTACCTGTTGAATCCGGATGGGACCGAACATAAGTCCTATGTGCAGGAGGCCAGGGATACCTATGGATTATTTGATAAGGCTACATATTTCTTGGCTTCCATGCTAAATTCCCCCATAGGAATAAACTATTTCAATGTTGAGGGCTCGACTTCAACCAGCTACAATGGTTCAAAAATGGTTAATGGGGTCAATGTAAATTACAGTACCAGCAATAGAGGCGTTGGAATGGCATTTTCTGTACCTGGTGCGATGACCTTTATGAGTGCTAAAGCCGGAAGCTTTACTGTTACAGGTTCGATACCGGTATCCTGCCAATCGGGATTTTATGATAAGAGCGGTAAGTGGTATCAACAGAAAAACAAGGCCTATACAAATAACGGCAACGGCACATACACCATTAACATAGAGCCATATGAAGTTGTAAGAGTGAAGACCAATACTTCAACGACTGACATCGCAAGCAATCGTGCACTGGGGAAAACTGCTTCAATGAATACAGCTTCATATTCAGGACATCCGGATTCCCATGCTGTAGATGGCGATGAAAGCACCTATGCGCAGTCAAATACAAACATACCCTGGTCCTTAACAATAGATTTGGGAAGCAATCAAACCATTGACACGGTATTTATCAGCACCACTATGTACAGCTACGCAAAGCAATATACAATTCAGACTTCTACCGACAATATTAACTGGACGACTGTTGCTACAGAGAATAACGGGTGTGGTGATAACAGAAGAAAATATACTTTTGCTTCTCAAAGCAAGAGATATGTCAAAATCAATGTAACAAGCGTATTTGGAGGGGGAGCTTCCTGGGGACATGCCATTAGTGAGGTTGGAGTATACAATGCAGGCTCGGTCACAACTGTCAACGGATATAAAGCTGCCAGACTCAAGAACAGATGGCAGGCTAATACCTATTTATATGAAAGCGGTGGACAGGTGAAATATGGGAATGTAACCGATACATCAGCCCAGTGGATCATTGAAGGATATGATTCAGGCTACCTGAGACTGAGAAATGCAGCAACAGGACATTATATGAACAATGAACACCTTTACTCTTATATAGAGGCATGGTCGCCTATGGGAGATCAATGGAGTGCACAGTGGGTAATGTCAAATCCGGAAGGAAACTATTTCAAGTTCACCAATCGGTGGAAGAGTACGGCAATAAACATAGAAAATCTGACGGGTTATGCACAATGCAGTTCTATGGATGGACAATGGAGTGCGCAATGGATCATTGAAGCCATTAATTGACATACCGTGAGTAATAAAATAAACAATGGTCTGTGCCCGATTCTCAATAGCATGGACCATTGTTTATTATATACAGAATATCTCAAATATTTATATTTTTTTTGTTATTTATGTTATACTGCAACTGTATATTTTCCACTGTATCAGGGGGGAGCATTGATGTATAGTATTCTGATTGTTGATGATGAACAGATAGAGAGAAATGGTATAAAGATGCTGATAAACAAATACGGAATGGAGCTAAACATATACGAGGCTGAAAATGGGAAAAAGGCTCTTGAATTTATTGAGAAAAACCCAGTCGATATCTTGTTTACCGATATTAAAATGCCATTTATGGATGGTTTGGAGCTTGCCGAAAATGCAAAAAAATTGATCCCGGACCTCAAAATCATCATATATAGTGCCTATAGCGAGTTCGACTATGCAAGGCAAGCTATAAACATCAAAGTTGTTCATTATGTTTTAAAGCCAATTAAAAAAGATGAATTTATAAAAGTCATGGAAAGCGTTCTAGAATCCTGCCGTATAGAAGAAAAGGAACGTGAGGAGAGAAACAGAATTATAGCAGGATATCAAAAGGGTGTACGTTATGAAAAGGAAAAGATCCTTTCAGAGCTTATTAATGGAATAAAGGCTACCGGGGACTTTCAAGAGCGGTTGGCCTTTGCGGGCTTAGACATTTCGGGCCAATATATTCATACAGTATTACTTCATTTCAAAAACAAATTTTATGATACATATGATGATTTCTTTATAGGATTAGTCAAAGACATCATAAAACATAAATACGAGTATTTGAATATTGATGAAAGGCTAAGCCTTATTCTTATCATTACTCCTGAGCCGATAAAAAATGAGGATTTATTAGATATTGGGAAAAGACTCCAGAACGCAGTCCATGATAAATTTAATAGGGATATAAGTATTATATTCAGTGAGGCTGTCAGTGATTATACCCTTGTATCTAGCGAATATTCCAACATGGAGCATGTACTGGATTATGGCCTTACCATAGGTGATAATATGATTATATTTTCACGAAAGGATTTTCTTCAGCATATACCGCTTTTCTATGCCGGTGGTTCAACAGATGATTCAAATAAAAAGGTTATCGGCAAGGTAGTAGATTTGGTAAAGGAAAATTACATGAAGGATGTCAGTGTTGAGTGGATTGCCAAAAATGTGTATCTGTCGCCAAACTACTTAAGCTATCTGTTTAAAAAGGAGACAGGGCAATCCCTGTGCAAATATATTACAGGTGTTCGCCTGTCCAATGCTGAAAAGCTTTTGAGAGACACGAATATGAAAATTGTCAATATCTCTGAAATGCTTGGCTATGCAAATGTATCCTACTTTTGCAGGATGTTTAAAAGCTTTTATGGCTTAAGCCCACAAGAGTATAGGGCAGGGGTGGAATGTTGTGGGAAAAATTCTTAATTATACAAGAAATCTTAAGTTCAGATATAAGTTGTTCTTATCGTATATTGTTGTAATAATCATTCCTATAACTGTTCTGGGTATGTACTCATACTCTCAGTCCAGTACCTTTTTGCTTCAGCAAGCGAAACAGGGTTTGAGCGATTCTGTCAACCAATTGGTTGAGAATATTAACTATAGGATCAAAAGATATGACAGTGCAATTGATTTTATAGCTATGAATAAAAGAATTCAACAGATTGTAACCAATGACTATAAAAACGTAACCATTCTGTACCTGGACATCATTGAGCAGATGGATCCGGTTTTTCAAAGCACGCTGGCTCAAAACCAGGATATTGAGCAAATATCCATTTATACAAGCAATAATACTCCTGAATATGGGAACTTTATTCTTTCATTGAGCGGCTTAAAAGACCCTGCCTGGGTGAAGGATGCGGATCAATTCAATAATACAAACTGGTATGGTGACAAAAGCAGCCTTTATGGAATACGCAGGATATACAAGGAAAACGCAGATGGAACCAATATTATTTACATAAGTCTTCAAAAAGATAAGGTTTTTGACACCCTTTACGACCTCAAATATAACGAGGGTGGAATTCTGATAACGGATGGCAAGGACAATGTCATAATGGAAAAAAGCAACGATGCTCTTTCGGATAAAGAAATCGACATTATAAGGAAGAGTGAAAGCATGGCCGTTATTAATGGCAAGGAGTGTCTCATTATTAAAAGCAATATCCCTACTGCAGGCTGGACGTTTCATTTTTTCATTCCCGTAAACTCAATAGCAGTCAATGTTGAAAATATACTAAGAGTCACTATTATTATTGTAAGTGCGTGTATCCTATTTCTATTGTTTCTCACCTGGCTATTTTCAAATTCTTTTGTCAAGCGTATTGATCAATTAAAAAGGAAAATCGATCTTGTGGACAATGGCAATATGGATATTGAAATCAAAAGCGCATATATGGACGAAATCGGTGATATGACCAACAAATTTGGAAAAATGCTGAGTAACATTAATATGCTGATTAAAGAAGTCTATGAAAGCAATATTGAAAAGAGAGAATTGGAAATGCGGGTTCTTCAAGCGCAAATCAACCCACATTTCCTTTATAATACCCTGTCTATTATCAATTGGAAAGCCCTCGAAATTGATGCAGAAGAAATCAGTTATATAACGACAAGTGTCTCATCCTTTTATAGAGCAGTTCTGAATAAGGGGGAAAATTTAGTAACCATAAGGAAAGAGATAGAGACTACAAAGCTGTATATAGGCATACAGCTGATCATGCATAACGATAGCTTTGACGTGCGGTATGAGATCGATGAAAATATTTATGACTATAAAATCATCAATATAACCCTTCAGCCCATTGTTGAAAACGCAATTGGCCATGGCATCGACACCAAGGAGGACGGAAGGGGATTATTAGTGATCGCAGGAAAGCTGCTGGATGGATTTATTGAACTTTCCGTGTCGGACAATGGTCCCGGCATCGATCGAGAGGCGGCTAAGGAGATACTGCAGAAAAGCTCTGCTGGTTATGGGCTTAAAAATGTCAATGATCGCTTAAAGCTTTTATATGGAAATGACTACGGTGTTGAAATTGTAGAGAGTGAAAACCCGGGTACAAGAATTAACATCAGAATACCTGCGCAGCTCGAATAACCGGAAGGAGGAGCCAATGAAGACTTTTGGGAAAACTTTGCTAAGTATCTTCCTTATCATTGTGGCGTCAGTTCTTGCTGACCCGTTTTTAATCAAACTCGCAAATGGCGATATAAAGAAAGAACAGCCACAAGCTTTCTCAAAGGTGCGCTGGCTGGTCAACCTTCCTCAGTGGGATTTTGACGGGAAGTGGGAGCAACACCCGGCATTGCTGGAGATTTCACGGATTACCGGAGTTTTGCCGGAGATAATAAAGCCCGAACAATACGATAATAATAATTTGCTTGAATCCATGATCGCAAGTGATGATCTTCCGGATATCATTACATTAAATCTGGCTGATTCCAATGTTAACAGAATGATCAGAACTCAATGCGTGCTGCCCTATGATGAAGTTATTAACCGGTATTTACCGGAGTTCGAAGAAGAAATCGACGCTGAAATATGGTCTCGGCTAAAATATACGGATGGGAAGCTGTATGTCCTGCCGGGAGGATTTATACCTGAGGATAGATTTAGCAGGAAAACAGGGATCGGGACAGCTACTTTTAATGTCCGCAAGGATATCTACTTGCAGCTGGGTAAACCTGATATGGATACACCGGAGGCCTTTATAAATGTTCTGAAAATGTTTAAGGAGAATTATCCCGTAATAAAAGGCAGTTCGGCTATACCTACGTCACTTTTTGGATATGACAGTACACAATTGTCTATAATTGAGGAAGCATTCGGTATAAGAAATTTCTTTGAGGATAAAGCCGGTAACCTCAGGATAAGATACAAAAACCCAAACTATCTTCAATTGGTATTCTTCCTGAATGAATTATACAGGGAGGGATTGCTTGATAGATATGCCTTTATAAAGAAGCATGAACAAATACAAAAGGATCTTAACGAAGGAAAGGTCTTTGCTGTTTCCATGAATTATAAAACCCTGGCAGATATCAATTCCGGAATGGGTTCACAGAAACAAGATTCCAATTATGTCGCAATATCCCCGCTTAAAGGAGTAGAGGACGTATCGTTCTCCGGAGAATGCAGGCTGGGCAATACGGTGACCATGATATCAAAGGATTGCAGGGAAATTCAAGAGACACTAAAGCTGTTAAGCTTTTTATGGAGCCCTGAGGGTAATTTGATGGCTAATTTCGGACAAGAGGGAAAGGATTACAGGGTGGATAGTGATGAGGTTTTCAAGCTAAATAACAGCTCTGACAACTTCCGGTTATTATATTATCCATATTTTAATATCAGGGAAGCTGGAGACATATCAGAAGACTTTATGGCAAGCACCATGATTGCTGACAAGTTTGTGTATGACAGCTCTGCTTATATCTGGAATATGCAGCCTGCCAGTGATATGAAGCTATGGGGTATTCATCAGGATATTATCAATATCGTGGATAGGGAATTTCCAAAGGCCATTATGGCTCAATCCAAGGAGGGAGCCTATCAGTTTTATAAGAGCATGCTTTTTAAGTTGGATAAAGCGGGAGTAGCTGAACTTGAAGCATACTGGAGTCAGCAGTATAAAGAAAATACCAGTATTTCTATTGGATCAACTTCATTGAATTAGTACATGTTTATAAGAAATCTATCGTATACTTTGCTTTCTGCGGTATTTATAATTTAGTTACTAAATTATATTTCCGAAAGGAGCAAGGGGAATTGTTTAAGAAAAACGAATTGCTTAAGAACCGGGCGTATTACCTCATGGCTCTGCCAGCAATGATTATATTCTTCCTTTTTGCCTATCTTCCAATGCCTGGAATCATAGTTGCATTCAAGGATTTTAATTTCTCAGATGGATTATTCAGAAGTCCCTGGAACGGTCTGAAAAACTTTCGTTTCTATTTTACCAGCTCCGATTTTTTAAGGACTACCTTCAATACTGTATGGCTGAACTTAAATAACATTTTCTGGGGAACACTTTTGGCCGTGATTTTTGCGCTTCTTTTAAATGAAATTCGGAATAAATCCCTGAAACGGTTATTTCAAAGCCTTATGTTCATTCCGTACTTCTTTTCATTTGTTATTGTCAGTAAGTTCATACTTCTTATTTTCAGTATTGACCATGGCCTTATCAATAACATCATCAGGGCATTAGGTGGGGAAGCGGTAAAATGGTATATGCTACCGGATGTTTGGCGTCCAATATTGATTGCAACAAGTGTCTGGAAAAATGTAGGATATACTGTAATCATCTATTTAGCGACTATATCCGGAATAGATGAGCAACTATTTGAAGCAGCGGAACTTGATGGGGCAAAAAGGCTGCAGCAAATAAGACATATACTTATACCACATCTGATTCCTGTCATATCCATGCTGACACTGCTCGCTATCGGTAAAATTTTTAACGGTGACTTTGGGCTTGTCTATGCCGTAATCGCAGATAATGGGCAATTGTATGATAAGACGGACATTATTGAGACTTACCTTTACAGAGCGCTTTTTAACAATGGCGGAGATTTTGGTTCACTGGCAGCTGTCGGACTGTATCAATCTGTTGTCGGCTTTATATTCGTCATGGGAAGCAACTTGATAGCACGTAAAATCGATCCGGACTACTCGCTTTTTTAATGGGGGAAAAGAATAATGAGTGTGAGAGATAAAAAAAACAGCTCTGCTATACAAATAATAATTTCACTTGTGATGATTTTGTTCTGCTTAATTACATTTGTTCCTTTTATCTTGGCTATCATTGTATCTATTTCCAATGAAGACAGCATAATCAAGAATGGATTCAGTTTTTTTCCTGAAAAAATTACCTTGGATGCATACAAGTTAGCATTACATGACAACATGATACTTAGTTCATATAAAGTCACGATCACGGTAACAACGTTAGGGACCATAGCTGCTGTTGTACTTTGTGCAATGCTTGGCTATGCTATGTCAGTAAAAAAAGTAAAATACCGTAATGCAATTTCGTTTTTTATGTTCATTCCCATGGTGTTCAATGCAGGACTTCTGCCATGGTATTTGATTTGTACGAGAGTACTGCACATTCAAAATTCTATTCAAGCTTTAATTCTTCCCATGCTTATCAACCCCTTTAACGTGTTCCTTTTGAGGAATTATTTTAGAACTATACCGGATTCACTGGCTGAATCTGCTGAGATTGACGGTGCGACCCCATTTGTTACATTTTTTAAAATCATCCTTCCACTGGCTAAGCCTATTCTTGCCACCGTAACTCTATTTATTGCCCTTGCCTATTGGAATGATTTTACGATGGCGCTATGGTTTATCAATAAAAAGATTCTGTATCCTCTTCAATACATACTATATAAAATATTATCCCTTATTTCTTTTATTAACTCTGGACAAATCAGTTCAATAGGAAGCTTAGTTAAACCCAAAGAATCACTGCAAATGGCTATATTTATTATTACCATAGGGCCTATTATCTTGCTTTATCCGTTTGTCCAAAAGTATTTTGTCAAGGGTATAATGATCGGATCAGTAAAAGGATAGTGTTGAAACTGGTATTCCAGTCAACATATATTAATTGAAAGGGAGAGAATAATAATGAAAAGAATAGCATCTATCAAGGCACTATCAGTCATGGTAGCAGTAAGTGTTATTTCTTTGAGCCTTTCTGCATGCGGGAAACCAGCAGCGGGTAACAACGCCCAGCCTACTGTTTCTGAGACAGCACAAAGCACTGTAACACCTCAGGCGCAGCAGAGCAATATGTCAGGGACCATCAAGTTCCTTTTTCCAGGGGATGAGCCGGCAGGGCAACAGGAAGTAAATGAAGCCATTTCCCAAAAATGCAAGGAGGATGGACTGGATTTTACTTTCGAATACACGTTCGTTCCTTGGGACAATTACTGGAACAAGCAGGGAATGGCTGTTGCAGCAGATGAAGAATATGACATCACCTGGGATCATATTTCAAATTATGCGGGCCATGTTTCTAAAAAACTGCTGACACCAATGGACGATGCCCTAAACAAATATGGAAAAGATATTTTGAGCTCAACACCTCAGTACTCATGGAAAGAAATGACATATAATAATTCTATTTATGCCATTCCGAGAGTAGTGCCAACGGCTACAACAAGGGCGTTTATCATCCGTGGTGATCTTAGAGAGAAATATGGATTGCCTGAGATTAAGACTCCAGAGGATTATATCAAGTATTGTGAAGCAATTCAAAAAAATGAACCGGGAATGGTTCCTACCATTTCAAGTCCAATGAGGTACAAATATACTACAGATAAATTATGGCTTTTCTTCGGTCTTTGGGAGTGTGCTCCTGTTTATTTGGATGTTAATGACTGGAAGTTTAAGTCTTTCTATGAGACAGATGATTTCAAAAAGCTAGTGGACGATAACGTTGCATTACAAGCGAAAGGATTGCTTCCTAACCAAAATTTAAACATTGATGACGCATTTGGATCATTCTTTGGCGGCAAGATAGGCTCAATGGAAGCTACTCTCCTAAGGTTGTCAGAGCAGGTCGACGCATTTAAAGCTCAACAGCCTAACGGTAAAATGGAGTTCGTGCAAATCTATCCAGATCAGCCTAAGTACATTATTTCAGCTTGTGATAATCTCTTGGCAGTATTGGCCACCAGTAAAAAAGTAAATGAGTCAGTTGCATTCATTAACTGGACCAGAAAGAGTCAAGAAAACTATGACTTATTCTCATACGGAATTAAGGATGTTAACTATAAGCTGGATGGAAATTCTGTAATAACAGCCGACATTCCGCAAGAACACTCTTACCCTGCAATTAACTGGGCATGGACTGATTTGAGATTCCATAGATTCAGTAAAGAATGTACTCCTGAATATCTTGATATGGTAAAGAATTGGGATAAGGATGCAGTACAGATACCGGCCCTTGGGATATCATGGAACATGGATTTAATAAAGGCTGAAATGACGCAGTTAAATGCAGTATTCCTTGAATATAATAATGTGGTTAAAAATGGCTACATGGAATATGACAAATTTGCGCCACAGCTCATCCAAAAGTGTAAGGATGCTGGATTGGATAAAGTGATAAGCGAATTGCAAAAGCAGTTGGATGCTTATTTAGCGAATAACAAATAGTCAGTCATAAACTATAAAGTATAAGAAACACTCCTTTCTGATGAGATTTATAAATACTAATCAGAGAGGGGTGTTTTTTCATTTTCAATAAACGAAGGATTTCTGTATGAGTATCTTGACAAGCGTGCACAATATATTTACTATTTTGATTAAAATTATGGGAGAAGCTATCATGACGCAGAGAAAGATAGAAAAAAAGAAAAAAGAGTTGTCACTGGAACAACGGGAGGAACTGCTAAGAACAGTGAAAGCCCGTTTTGAGAAAAACTTGAACAGCCATAAAGGTCTTAAATGGGATAAAATACAGGCAAAGCTCGAAGCTGATATTGATAAACTGTGGTCGCTTAACGAAATGGAGGTAACGGGAGGCGAACCGGATGTTGTTGGTTATGATAAAAATACGGATGAATACCTTTTTTATGATTGCTCATCGGAAAGTCCAAAAGGCCGCAGAAGTGTTTGCTACGACCGTGAAGCACTGGAGTCAAGAAAAGAACATAAACCAGAAAATAACGCAATTGATATGGCTGAAGCCATGGACATTGAGATTTTAACGGAAGAACAATACCGGGAGCTTCAGAAGCTTGGAAAGTTTGATACGAAAACATCGAGCTGGGTGAAAACACCTGATCATATTAGAAAACTCGGCGGAGCCATCTTTTGTGATTGTCGCTACGACACTGTGTTTGTGTACCATAATGGTGCAGAATCTTACTATTCTGCCAGAGGGTTCCGAGGCTCTCTAAAGATTTAATTTTGGGCATCTGCCTTCCGTACATCATTTGATCTTCCACTTTAATTATAACATATTAAAAATTGTAAATGTAGTCTCCTTGTTCTCATTTGTCAGTGCTATAATGCAATAGCACTCTTTTCTTGCATTCACTTATAAACAACCTCATCAAAGAAAATTGCCGGGATACTCCGGTAAATCGTTTTTGCCGGAAAAATATCATCAAAATTATCAAATAGAGAATTTCAAAGGAGGTAAACATATGAGCTCATATGTGCTTGGTTTTCAGGAGATTGACAAAACAAAACTCATGGTTGTTGGGGGTAAAGGCGCAAACCTAGGGGAGCTTTCCAGGATTGAAGGGATACGCGTACCGGATGGCTTTTGTGTTTCTACTGAAGCCTATAAAAGAATCCTTGAGGAAACGTCGTCGATTAACGAATTACTTAATCAGTTATCGCTTCTAAAGGTGGAAGACCGGGATAAAATCATTGAACTTAGCAGTAAGATTCGTAGGGTCATCGAAGGGATAGCTATCCCCCAAGACATTAATAAAGAAATCACCTGCTTTCTCACCCGGCTTGGAGAAAAAAACGCCTATGCAGTACGATCTAGCGCAACTGCTGAGGATTTACCAACGGCCTCCTTTGCAGGCCAGCAGGATACGTATTTGAACATTATAGGAAAAGAGGCAATCCTAAAGCATATCAGCAAGTGCTGGGCATCGCTGTTTACCGAGAGGGCAGTAACTTACCGTATTCAAAACGGCTTTGACCACCGGAAAGTTCATCTATCGGTAGTTGTTCAGATTATGGTCTTCCCGCAGGCGGCAGGGATTTTGTTTACAGCCGATCCCGTCACTTCTAATAGGAAGGTATTATCCATTGATGCCAGCTTTGGACTTGGTGAGGCCTTGGTCTCTGGCCTGGTGAATGCTGATAGCTATAAAGTGCGTAACGGCAGGGTTATCGATAAAAAGATATCCACCAAGAAGCTGGCTATTTATGCCTTAAAAGATGGCGGTACGAAAAAACAGGAGATTGAACCGGAGAGGCGAAATAGGCAAGCACTACCGGATGAACAGATTTTACAGCTTGAGGGCATGGGCAGAAAGATCGAAGAACATTTCGGCTGCCCCCAGGACATCGAATGGTGTCTGTCTGATAATACATTTTATATTGTCCAGAGCCGGCCGATCACAACGATATACCCCATCCCTGAAGCAAATGATAAAGAGAACCACGTCTATTTGTCTGTTGGCCATAACCAAATGATGACCGATGCCATTAAACCATTGGGATTGTCTTTTTTTCTGTTAACGACCCCTGCACGCATGTGTAAAGCTGGTGGGAGGTTATTTGTTGATGTTACACAAATGCTGGCTTCCCCTGACAGCAGAGAAATGTTATTAGGTAGCTTTGGACAATCCGATCCTCTCGTAAAAGACGCACTCATGACCATCATAGAGCGAGATTATATAAAATGCTTACCAAATAATAAAAAAGAGCAGAGATCTGATAATAGCAATAAAGTTAAGCCGCCTGCAGATCCTCAAGCACAAATCGAAGATGATCCTACAATCGTTTTTGATTTGATAAGAAAAAGTCAAGCCTCCATAGAAGAGCTGAAACAAAACATTCAAGGGAAATCAGGAAGAAAATTAATTGATTTTATACTAGAAGATATCCAGGAGCTAAAGAGTATCTTGTTTGACCCACAAAGTACAGCTGTATATACGGCCGCCATAAATGTTTCACTTTGGATCAATGAAAAAATGAATGAGTGGTTAGGTGAAAAAAACGCAGCAGACACGCTTTCTCAATCTGTACCAAACAATATTACTTCGGAAATGGGTCTGGCGTTAATGGATGTGGCGGATGTGATTCGTCCTTATCCGGAAGTCATTAATTATTTACAAGAAGTAAAAGATGATAACTTTTTAGATGAATTGGTTAAGTTTGATGGCGGACAGGAAACCCAAGACGCTATCTATGCTTATCTCAATAAATACGGAATGCGGTGTGTCGGAGAAATCGATATTACGAGAACTCGTTGGAGCGAAAAACCAACTACACTTGTCCCCATGATTCTCAGTAACATCAAAAACTTTGAGACTGATGCCAGTATTCGGAAATTTGAGCAAGGGCGACAGGAAGCATTGAATAAAGAACAAGAGTTATTAGAGCGATTGAAGCAATTACCGGATGGTGAGGAAAAAGCCAAAGAGACAAAACGAATGATCAGCCTTATCAGGAATTTCATCGGTTATCGTGAATATCCAAAATACGGCATGGTTAGTCGCTACTTTGTATATAAACAGGCATTACTGAAAGAAGCCGAACGACTCGTGCAAGCCAACGTTATTCATGAAATAGAAGATATATACTATCTCACTTTTGATGAGCTTCGCGAAGTCGAACGCACAAATAAACTGGATTATGAGATCATCAGCAAACGAAAAGACGAGTACAAAATATATGAAAAACTAACTCCCCCACGTGTTATCACCTCTGATGGTGAAAAAATTGCAAGCGAGTACAAACGAGAAAATCTTCCAGTGGGCGCTATTGCAGGTCTGCCTGTTTCATCAGGAGTGATAGAGGGAAGAGCACGCATCATCCTAAACATGGAAGACGCAAATTTAGAAGATGGAGATATATTAGTCACCTCCTTTACTGACCCCAGTTGGACACCATTGTTTGTATCCATAAAAGGCTTAGTCACCGAAGTTGGCGGACTGATGACACATGGAGCAGTTATCGCACGTGAATATGGCTTACCAGCAGTTGTCGGGGTAGAAAATGCAACGAAACTAATAAAAGATGGGCAACGAATTCGCGTGCATGGAACAGAAGGGTATGTAGAAATCCTATAAAGGGGAAGGTCTGGTGAAAATCGCCCTGTTCTTTTTGTTAAATCCAGGTGGAAATCCAAGTTTCGAGATATTTTTTATTTGATTGCTGCTATATAACTTATTAGTCTTTTAGGAACAGCATTCGATACATGAACCCTTAAATTCATTACATAAGCCCTCCGAGAATGTCGTTTTTATATATACTTTTCATGTTAAATTTGATTACCATGAGTTCAAGGGGGGATCAGTGTCACCTGCAAAGGAGGCGCCAAAGCAAACACGAATGGAAAGAATAGCAACTGGACAAGAGGCGATTACAGCTTTCTTGCGTAAAATGCAATTTAAAAAGAGAATTATTGGTGGCGTGGAAGAAGAGGACGTTTTGGATAAGATGGAACACGTTACCAAAATGTATCAGGATTTGATAGAAAATCTCAAACGTCAGAATGTTTCCTTGAAGCAGGAAAACAGCCACCTGCAAGACCGGGTGGAACAGCTCCAAAAAGAAAATCAAGAAAATGATGATCGTCTCTCTTCTCTGCAAACGGAAAGGCTTTCTCTGCTGAAAGAACATGAAGCATTTACAGCAAAAGCACAAGAAAATGAAAGCGAGCGTGTGGAACTCTTCAAAAAAGCACACCGTGAAGCCCAAAAAATCCTAACACAGGCAAGGGTACAAGCAGAGGAATTAACCGTACAACAAAACCGCGAGCTTGAGCGGCAGCTGGTGGCTGGACAACAGGAAATTGATCTGATTTTCAAACAGCGCAAAACGATAAAAGAGGAAATCGATAACTTTACTCTACATACAAAGGCTTCTTTGCAACTCATTTCCGGGGATCTTTTCCAGATGCTGAATCTGACAAAGGAGCTGGACGGAAAAATGGGTTACTACCGGGATGATGAAAGCAAGCGTGCATAGGAAAGCTGAGCTGCCCAAGGAAGTGTTACAGCACAGGCTCCACAGGCTGCGCCGCAGAAAGAACCGGTATCGATTGATCCGTAGCCTGACTGCAACTGCCCTACTCATTTTTATTATTTTTGGCGGTGTCTTTGGAATCGGTTTGGTTCGCGGCCAGTCTATGACTCCTTCCTTCCGGGATGGTGACCTTGTAATGCTCTGGCGGTTGTCAAAAGACTATGACCGAGATGATGTACTTTTCTTCAAGTGTGATGCCTTGGAAGGTGAGCTCATAAAACGCGTGGCAGCTGTACCCGGTGACACGGTCGATATGGATGTGGAGGGCAGGCTGACGGTAAACGGTCGGCTCCTGGAGGATACCTATACCAAGCCAGGCATGAAATACCCCCTGATACTCATTGAGAATGAATATTTCGTACTGGGCGACAAGAGGCATATTGCTATGGATTCGAGAAACTTTGGGCCTGTGAAGAAGAGCGACATCCACGGTAAGGTGATTCTCATCTTGTGGAGTCAAAATTCGTTATAAAATCAAGCCTGTTTACAGTAAAAAGGGAGAGAAATGTGGTAGCTAAATCCACGAATATCAACAGCCTCAATAGAATATTGTGCCTTGCAGTGGCCTACATGACGCTTTTGGCGCTGCTCATTACGGCATGGGCGCAAGTAGATATTGCGATGGAAACCATACTCTCCTTTGAAAGCAGCGATCTGGTGACGGAACTGACGGTGGCAAAAGGTACTGCTGTGCCGGACTTGCCACATACTCTTCGGGCGGTGGTAGAACTGCAAGAGATACAACCAGAAACAGTAAAACCGCACGTAGAGCCAACGGACGAGCCTTTGGAGCTGGTAACCACACCTACGGAAGCAGAGCAGCCATCTGGAGATTCGGGAGAAGCGTCTTTGGATACAGAGGTAGCATCAACGACACCAGAAGTATTTACCGTAAATACGAAGGTATCGCAGGTCTTTGCATCAGTGCCCTTTACAGGGTTCTTTACAGCGCCAGAGATCCCGTCTATGGATACGGAGGAATTGCCGGACTTTATACCGGCAGAACCCGACGATGCCTGGGGTTACGAAGCCGCAGACGGCGGTCTTTACACATACACCAGTGAATCGGGAGCAATATCGTACCGTGTATACGGTTCTTACGGCGGCAGCCAGCCCGCCTGGTTTGCATGTGACGAAAACGGCAATGTGTATGGAATGATCAAGGAGATACCCGTAACCTGGGTCTGTAAAGATTTTGACAAGGACATGCCCGGAGCCTATACCTTCACGGCAACGTTTGAGGGCTATATTTATGCCGGGGACCCTCCCTTTGCAATAGTCATTCTGGGAGCTGAAGACCTTGCTCCGGGAAATGACATTGGCGGAAGGCTATGGCTGGATGAAAACGCGGACGGCGTGATGGATGAAGGCGAAAGCGGCATCGCGGGTTATCCCGTCAGCCTTTATACGACGGCTGATACGGCCACAGCAGTACAGACCACAGAAACCGTAGCAGATGGAACGTACCAGTTTGAAAACCTCGAACCTGGAAGCTATATGGTGGGTATCGCCGCCGAAACCGTTGCCGAAACGGAATACCTGCTGCCTGTGACCGGGCTTGCCGGTGACAACAAATTCGCAATCAATGAGGAAGTGTCGGTCGCTTACAGCGAAACCGTTGCAGTCGCGGCAGATACAGACATAGCTGTGGAGAATGTCCATGCCGGCATGCGCCAAATGACATTTATGGCAGCGGAGGTTACAGTCAGCACCGCCCAAGGCTTTATTCAGGCCGTGAATAGCAATACCGAATGGAAAATCACATTGGCAGATGATATTGTGATCGAATACGGCATGACCGATGGGGAGGGCAATTGGAACAGTCAATATCAAAATGCTGCCCAACCGGGGTTTTCAGGCCAACCTCAAGGAATTTTGGTCGGAAACAAGGCGAATGCCGGCGGCAACGGCAGCTTCGAGATTGATGGCCAGGGCCATAAGATTATCTTTAACTGGCCCCATACGATTGTCGAGAGAGGGAACTTCTATTTTCCCACTACAAATTCTGTAAAGTCCTTTACCATGAAGGATGTCAACTGGTACGGCAGCAGCGAGGTGGGATGCTATTTCCCTGCTGGTAATGTGACTGAAAATGTAAGTATTACCTTCGATAATGTCACATACAAGGGGCCTGGAATGGGGGATATTGCGATATATCCGGAATATAATCCGCAGGTACTGTTCAAAAACTGTGCTATTGCGATGAGTTACCGCAATGGTTCGGGAGGAAGCGGTGTTGATTCAGATGGCTATGGCGGAAGCTTACCGGCATCCGGCTCAGCGCTCCATGGCGCTTTGTGGCAAGACACCCATGCATCTGAAACCATTGCCGCAAATTTCATTACATTTGAAGGAAATAATACTATCACCAAACAGGATTCGCCGGCAGACGGCGGCAGTGTTCTAGGTGATATTGACCCAATCTTTTATATTTATTGGGCCGAAAACAGCTATGTGAAGGTAGCTGACGGTGCTTCCCTGATCATCCATGATGAAGCGGGTAAAACAAAGCAATCCGTATATACAACCGGCTTGATCGGCACACATACACAAGCTTACAGCACGCCGTTCAATGTTGGGGAAAACGCCACATTTGAATATCATCACATCGGCGGCGGCAATGGATTTATCACCGACTACTACAAGCTTGGCAGCTTCACAATCGGGAAGAACGCCAGCGTTGTCTTCGATATCAAAGCGGACACGCGGTTTACAGCAAACGATGTGAGTGCTCATCCTGCCTATTTCGTTGCGGATTCCATCAGCGTAGCTGAAGGGGCGAAGTGGACGTATGTCGCGGATTATGCAGGTTCGGCTGCCACTGCCAGAAGTTCTATGATCAGAGCAAATACCATCAGTGTCGCAGAAGGCGCCGATGTAAACATTATTGCCAAGAACAATTCCGTGGCGGAAACCCTGATTGCATTGCAGGACAGCATATCGTTTACAAATCCCCGAAGTGTTGTGCTATTCAACAGCAAGAACAGCTCAAACACCTATGTAATCAGAACTCCCTTCATCAGCTCCAGCAACGCAAGCGTGAGCATCAAAACGAATACAATTCGTTCCTGGAGGTTGGAAAGCAGTGCCTTGCTGTCAGGGGAAATCGTGTTTGGAAGTCAAACGGCGCTTGCCGGGAACTACATAACTTCCCCGGATCCCTCCTATCAGTGGGTGCTGGATGGGGCGCAGTATACCGCAACGCTGAATTCCGGCGAGGGTGCCGTAATTACGAACTATTCGCAGGGACACAGTGACATTTTTAACCTATCCGGAACCCGTACACTGGGAAACATCAATGTGCTGGAACTGCGGGCGGAAATTCCGCCTTTGGACTTTGTCTTCTATAAGAAAAACGAAAACCACGGAGTTTTATCCGGCGTGAAATTTGAATTGTATCCACAGGACAATACGGGAACCGGCTGGGATATGGCCGGCGGTATGCAGGCCGTCAGTGCCGCTGACGGTAAGGTGCTTTTTGCGGGGCTGGAAACCGGAGACTATCTGCTGGCCGAGGTGGAAACCGCCCCAGGCTACATGCTGCCCACTGGCCGATGGAAGATCACTGTTGACACTGCGATGGAGACCATCGCCATCTCAGCCGTGCCGGATAGCGGCGGTACGCTTCCTCCCGCCTTCTTTACCGATGCCGGGGTAAATAATCTGCCCAATTATCGCAAGCTGGTCCTTCCCCGAACAGGCGGTATAGGCACTATACTGTTCACTGTGGTTGGCATTGTGCTGGTAGGGGTGGCCGTTATCCTGCTCATCCTGAGCAGGAAGAAAAAACGGTAAGGCTCATGACGGAGTAAAGTAATGTAAAAATGCGGAATCAATCAAATGCGTTTTATATAATAATCCATTAAATGTAAGGAGTAAGAAACAATGAACAAGCAACTCAGAAAACTCATGACTTTGTTGATGATCCTGCTCATGGTGGCAAGTATGATCCCCACCGTCACTCTGGCTGTGGAGGAGCCCACCGATGGTGAAGTTGGTGAAAATATTGGGACTTCGGGCGGTGGGTATCAAAGTATTCCCCCCGAGACAGGTAATTTGGTCATCCACAAATACCTGATGCCGGATACAGCCCAGGCAGGCAGCCCCAACGACGGTACTGAGACCACGCCTCCGGCTGGCGCTACACCGCTGGACGGCATCACATTCAAACTGTATAAAGTGGAGATTGCCTCTGATGGCATTTATCCCGCTCCCGGCGCCCTCACCCTTGACAGCTACACAAACCCGACCAGTATTACCGATAGCAACAACAAAACCTTCTCTGTAGCGGCGGCCTCTGTGCCAAGCGTTACGACCGGCTCCGACGGTGCGGGTACCGGTCAGGCCACGGCGGCTGATCTGCCGCAGGGCCTTTATCTGGTCGTGGAACAGACGCACGCGAGTGTTTCCTCTCCTACTGCGCCATTTGTGGTGGCGGTGCCTATGACCAACCCCACGGGGGATGGCTGGCTCACTACCGTGCATGTATATCCCAAGAACGAGAGCCATTCCATCGAAAAAACCGTCAATATCGATTCTGTCAACATTGGTGATGAGGTGAGCTATACCATCACCCCCTCCATCCCTTGGGATATTAAGGATGCCAATAAGTATGACATCACCGACCAATTGGATTCGGCCCTGACATATAAACCAAATAGCGTTACTGTAAAGGCCGCCACCACCAAGGCCGGTTTATCAAGCGGTATGCTATTGACCGAAAATACCCACTATACCGTCGATGATACCTCCAACTTACTGACGGTGAGTTTCACTGCCGTAGGCCGCACTTACCTTTCCGATCAGAGCTACAAGTTCTTGCAAATCGACTTTGTGGCGATAGTCAATTCAAATATCATCAGTAATCCCGGATATACGGTGGAAAATCGCGCCGCCATTGAATTTATAAACAAGGCGGGTGAAGATAAAGAAGTTAACACCGAAACACCGACCGAGCTACACACTGGTGCGATTAAAATCATAAAAACAGGTTCCTCTGGAACTGCTTTTCTGCCCGGTGCAAGATTCAAGATCGCGACCAGCGAACAGAATGCAAAAGACGGTAACTTTCTGCGCATGGATATTGATAACAATATCCTGGATCAAGGCGATACAGGCTATGATAGTGCGACAGATTGGGTAGTAATCACCGATAATAGAGGTGAGGCTTTCTTCGCGGGAATCAAGGACTACATCGTAAACTCCGGCAGCACGGTCTATCAGGAGTACTGGCTGGTGGAAACCCAGGCCCCGAACGGGTACAACATGTTGTCCGGGCCTGTGAAGGTAACCTTCGACTCTTCGGCAACCGAGGAAAAGTATTACACGATGGAAGTAAAGGTCAAGAACTATCAGGGCTTCACACTCCCAAAGACGGGCGGTACCGGCACATTGATATTTACCGTGAGCGGCATTGCGCTCGTAGGGATCGCGGTGATCCTTATTGTTGCAACCAAAAGGAAGAAGGAACCCACAGGGAAATAAAGGGCAAATACGGGGCTAATTCAATTTGATGTTAAACATGAAAAGGGCTTTGCTGATCGTCTTCATAGTGCTGCTTGGCACCGGAATGATTTTCTATCCTTACGTCGCGATCTATTTTTCGGATCAAAACGCTTCCAAAGCCGTACAGGTTTATTCAAAATCCGTTGATGAGATCGATGAGAAAACGCTCAATGCGGAATGGAAGCGGGCGCAGGAATACAACGAGCAATTATCCGGAGGAACCATTCAAGACCCGTTTATACCGGGGAGCGGCATGGTTTTAGATGAGAACTACAAGGGAATTTTGAACGTTAACGGTACAATGGGACATGTGTACATCCCGAAAATAAACGTCAATCTCTCAATTTATCACGGGACCTCCGAAGCTACGCTGCAAAAAGGCGTGGGTCATCTGGAGGGAACCGCCCTGCCTGTAGGAGGTAGCGGTACCCATACGATATTGACGGGACACAGAGGGCTAACTCACGCGCGTATGTTCACCGATTTAATTGAACTCAAAGAGGGTGATACATTCTACCTCTATATATTAAACGAAACACTGGCTTATCAAGTTGACCAAATCAAGGTGGTGGAGCCTTCCGACACCAGCGCTTTGAAGCCCGCTAAAGATGAAGATTACGCGACCCTAATTACCTGTACGCCCTATGGTGTGAACAGCCATCGGCTGCTGGTGCGCGGGACGCGGATAGAATATATACCCCAAGCCGAAAAAAAGGCCGCAATGGAGGAAACCATTGATGGCTGGACGTCAGAAGAGCGGACACTGTTCATTGCCGCCGCTGTCACGACTGCGCTTATGCTCGTGCTGATTCTGCTTGCCCTCATCCTGCGGCGCAGGAAAGATAAGCAGGAAGTACCCGATACTGAACCAAAGCACACCATGCCTGAGAGCCGCCATCTGGCCGCCAAGCCACGGAAAAGGAAACAGCACGGCAAAAAATCCAAGGAAAGGAAGGTGCGCTGGTGGGACGAAACATAATGCGGATTATTGCAATCCTGATCCTGCTGGCTGGGATCGCTGTGCTGGCATACCCTCATATTGCTCAATTGCTCTATTCAAGGCAAGCGGATCAGGTAATTGCTGAATTTCAGCAGGAAGCCTCCAAACTAGCGGATGACAGCCTCCAAGAAGGTTTTGACAGCGACATGACCGGCTTTGACGATTTGTATGCTGCCATGCAGGCATATAACCGGGAGATTTATGAGAACAAACAGAAAGATCTTAAAGATGCTTTTTCTTACCAAATGGCGAGTTTTAATCTCACCGAATGGGGCTTTCATCAGAATATTGTGGGATATCTCAGCATCCCGCGCATGAACGTAAAGCTGCCTATCTACCTGGGGGCTACTGGAGAAAACATGCGCAAGGGCGCTGGACATTTGACACAGACATCACTGCCTATCGGCGGAGAGAGTAGCAATTGCGTGTTGGCCGCCCACCGGGGCATGAGCACAGCAGCGATGTTCCGGGATATTGAGAAACTTCAGATCGGGGACGAAATCACTGTCACGAGCGTCTGGGAGACGCTTGCCTATCGTGTGGCCGAAATAAAAGTAATCAAGCCCGCTGATGTCCAGGAAATATTGATTCAGGAAGGCAGAGATTTGGTGACGCTTATTACCTGCCATCCGTACAGGCACAATTACCAGCGTTATGTAGTGTATTGTGAGAGGTAAGCGCCTGCTGGAGTCCTTCCGGTAAAAATTATGACATCTCAGAAATTCATATTGCCTCACTCACTATCATATGTTACAATTAACATATGATAGTGAGTGAGGTGTTGTTATGTCAATTATGTATGCCATTTTAGGACTGCTGAGTTATAAGCCGTTTACAGGTTATGAACTTAAAAGGATTATGCAGGAATCACCTTTTATGCATTGGTCCGGCAATAACAATCAGATTTATAAGGCATTGCTCGAACTTTATAATGAAGGCTATGTAACGAGTGAGGTTTTTCATCAAGACAGTTCGCCATCAAAAAAAATATATACAATCACAAAAGCCGGTTTAGCGGAGTTAAAACAATGGTCCCTGTCTTTTCCAGAAGCGCCTGAAACAAGGAATACTTTTGTTATCCAGCTGGCATGGACAGCACAGCTGAATAACAACGAGATAGGGATGCTGTTGGACAGGTATGAACAGGAAGTAAAAAGTCTGATTGCAATTCAACAGGAGAAGATGAAGACAGGCTTCTTCTCTCCGGATCGAACACCCAGAGAAGCAGCCATTTGGGGATTACTCTATGATAATGTCCTGAAAAGGCATGAAAGTGAGCTGGAGTGGGTGAATAAAGTTCGGCAGACACTTCTGCATTTTGATAGTGCAGAATACGAGACATACGAAGGTGGTGCTATTGTGACTGAAAGGGAGGAAAAAATAATGGAACATCAGATCGTAGAGAAGGATAACCAAAAATATGTGAAATTAGGCCATCCGGGAGCACTTATTCAAGCGGAGCGTGATGCATTGGATCTCGTGTCTATTTGTGCGGAGAACGGAACAAACCTTTTACTGATCCATGGGGAAAGATTGTCCGATGAGTTTCTGCAATTAAAAACCGGCGTTGCTGGGGCAATATTACAGAAATTTGTACAGTATAATATCAAGACGGTAGCAGTGCTTGATGACAGCAGGATCAAAGGCAAGTTCACGGAGCTTATTTCCGAGAGCAACAGAGGTAATACATTCAGAGTCTATAGGAATCTTGATGAAGCAGAACGCTGGCTTTTGAACAATAATAATTGAAGGGTTAAAGGTGCTTGTGGCTGTAAAGGAATAGATTAAGTGGATACGCCAAAATAGAAATTGTGTGATAAGACCGCCCGGCTTTAATTTCAAAAGATATAAGCCGGGTGGCTTCGCTTTGTCAGTCTTTTGGATGGGACTTTTTTCTATTTGTCCTATTTATAGCTTTTGCTGTTTTCCATATTTCGGAATTCACAATAGACTATTAGTATTGGTCATGATAAAATTTTTTAAAGAGTATTTATTTTTCGTAGGTGATATACGATTGAGTAATAAATTTTACTTAGAGAACGTTGGAAAAGAGGAAGATATATACGTTCTAGGTTTCGGGGAATATGGAGTTTGGGATGAAAGCAACTACAGGTAATAAGCATTTTAAGAAGTACTAAATCACATAAGACAAGGCAATTTTTGCTTTGCCTTATTTTTTCTAGAACCACCTTCATACTTCAAATAAATTTCTGTTATTCGGAGGTGCTTCTAAATTATTGTTAATTATCGATACAGAGGAGAATGTTTATATGAGAGAATACATAATCAATCAAGCTGGGCATGTAATGCGCTATCAGGATCTCCCCGGTAAAGACATACCAATACTTTTTATCCATGGACTTGGTTGTGCAGGCTCATTTGATTATCCAGAAGTTGCTGCACAGGATTCTTTGAAGAGCCATCGCTGCATTCTCGTGGATCTTTTAGGTGCTGGTTATAGTGATAAGCCTCATGATTTCACCTATACCGTTGAAGATCATGCAGAATACTTGATGGAATTTATCGATTATTTAAATCTGGGGCCATTTATCCTGTTTGGACATAGTTTAGGCGGAGCTGTTGCCCTTTCTTTAGCTGATAAATGTCGAGATAGGCTTCATCAGATTATATTGAGTGAGTCAAATCTTGACAAAAGCGCTGAAGGGTCAACAAGTAAATACATCGCTGATTTTGACATGGCCGAATTTATTGATGGTGGATTTAATGCTTTGTTGTATGACAGCCGAGAAAGTGGAAATCGAATGTGGGCGGCTTCCCTGTCGGTGTGGCTTCCTAAAGCAGCATATTTGATATCCAAATCTGCTGCGGAGGGAGGGAATCCATCATGGAGAAACATATTATATTCACTTGAATGCCCTAGAACATTCATCTTTGGTGAGAACTCATTGCCAGATTCGGATATGCAGATTCTTACAGAGCATGGTATTCAAATTGAAATCGTTAAGCAGGCTGGCCACTCCATGGCATGGGAAAATCCAGAAGGGCTAGCTTCCGCTATTAAAAGAGGGATTCTAGCTGGCAGATGTAAGCACACCACTATTTGACACTACAGCTTTATTATTAATTAGGACCATAGCTACATGAAATAGAGAATTATCTCAGATATTATATAAATGATGTCTTTTATAAAATCTTTGTAGCCACATTCAAAATCTACTGATGGAGGGTTTTACTATGGAAAAGCAGTCTGCGAAAGACACGAAATCCCCGTCCCAACTAATCGATGAGAGAATTGAAGAACTGGGCGACTGGCGGGGCCAGATGCTCTCGAAGGTGAGGAACCTGATCAGGCAGGTCGACCCGGAGGTAGTCGAGGAGTGGAAGTGGAGGGGGACCCCTGTGTGGTCTCACGATGGGATAATATGCACCGGGGAGACTTACAAGAACGCCGTGAAGATGACTTTCGCCAAGGGAGCATCACTGAAGGATCCTTCGCATATTTTCAACTCAAGCCTGGATGGGAACACCAGGAGGGCCATCGACATCCACGAGGGAGATGAGGTGGATGAGGAGGCGCTTAAGAAGCTAATCCGCGCTGCCATTGCCTTAAATATAACCAACCGCAAGGGGTGAGCTTCTCCATCCTTTTCTAACAAAACAAAATTTATTTTAGGAGAGAACAACATGGAAGTTTTTGCAGAATACTTAGAGCATATTGATAACCCGCAGCATCGGGCTCGGGTGGAAGAGGTTTTGGGATGGATAATTAAGAAATTCCCAAATTTGATGCCTAAAATTGCATGGAATCAGCCTATGTTTACCGATCACGGCACATTTATCATCGGCTTTAGTGTAGCCAAGCATCATTTGGCTGTTGCCCCTGAAAGGGCAGGGATTAATCATTTTTCTAATGAATTTGTGCAGGCTGGTTATGACCACACCAAGGAGTTGGTACGTATCCCGTGGGATAGTCCGGTTGATTTTTCATTACTTGAGAAAATGATCGAGTTTAATATTTTGGATAAGGCGGAATGCTCAACTTTTTGGCGGAAATAGAAAGTTTGTTATGTGATGAAGTAAAGATAATAGGCATTAATAAATTGACGGGAGGAGCTTCTGTGAACGTTCAGACAGTTTTACAGGAACTTGAATTATTGGGTTCGGAGCGAACAAAAAAAGTATATATGCAACAGGGTGCGCACGAACCTCTTTTTGGAGTTGCAACAGGTGCGATGAAGCCAATCACCAAAAGAATAAAGATAAATCAGGTCCTTGCGGATGAGCTTTATGCTACCGGCAATTATGACGCCATGTATCTTGCAGGTATGATCGCAGACCCAAGAGCCATGTCCGAAGCGGATTTTGACAGGTGGATGGAAGACGCTTATTTTTACATGATTTCAGATTTTATCGTGGCTGTAACACTTGCGGAAACAGATTTTGCGCAGGCTGTTTCCGACAGATGGATTGCAACCGGCAAAGAATTGTATGTGTCCGCCGGATATAGCTGTTATTGTTGGCTATTAGGCAACCGCAAGGATGAGGAGTTTGACAGAGAAAAGATCAATACTATGCTCGAGACGGTGGAGAAAACGATTCACGGTAGTCCAGACCGAGCCAAATACGCCATGAATAATTTTATCGCAACCGTAGGGGTTTCCTATATTCCGTTGCATGAAAAAGCGATGTCTGTAGCAAACAGCATAGGAACTGTGGACGTGTTCAGGGGGAAAACCAAATGCAGTGTCCCTGTGGCTGCTGATGAAATCCAAAAGGCTGTGGATAAAGGTAGGCTGGGTTTCAAGCGTAAAAACGTCAGGTGCTAGATTTTACGCATAAAAAGGAGCGGGAAGTATGCAGGGGTATTTTGCGGTAGCAACGGTAAGCTTACTTATAATACTGGTTTTATCACGTATTTTTATGTTAAAAAAAATGGGAATTAAAGCGATGAGATTTGGAGAGATGGATAAAAAGGATTTTCTAATTCCTCCGTTTGCTTTATTGTTTTTTTATCAAATCCTTGCCGGCGTTCTAAATTGGCCGAAACTTGGCTTCGAACTATTTAACAGTGAAATATTGCGTTGGACTGGCGTAATGCTTTGTATGGTGGGGCTTATACTATTCTTGTTAAGCCTGATTTATTTTGGCAAAAGCTTCCGAGTCGGCATAGACCAAGAACATCCGGGCACGCTGATAACGGGAGGCGTTTTTGCATACAGCCGAAACCCAATCTATACTGCTTTTGGATTGATTCTGCTTGGAATCTTTCTGATTATTCCAAACTGGATATTATTGCTGTACTTAGTTTTAGGCATATGGCTTTTCAATCGTCAGGTACTTAAAGAAGAAGATTCTTTAAAAAGAATTTATGGTGAAGAATACCTGGAATACTGTAAAAAAGTCCGTAGATATCTTTAACAGGTATGATTCATGAAGGAGGCCGTTATGCATAAAATAGTTCCTCATTTATGGTATGACAAGGAAGCTAAAGAAGCAGCATTGTTCTATATCAGTTTATTTGACCAATCTAAACTGTTGAATGCAACAATAATTGAAAACACACCTTCTGGAGATTCGGAAATTGTGAGCTTTGAATTGGCAGGACAACCATTTACAGCAATAAGTGCAGGTCCTTATTTCAAACTTAATCCATCAATTTCCTTGATGGTAGCATGTTCGTCCATTGAAGAGGTTAATACAAAATGGAAAGCTTTATTAGAAGGTGGATCTGAGTTAATGCCACTAGGTGAATACCCTTTTAGTAAATGGTACGGTTGGGTTCAGGATCGATATGGTTTGTCATGGCAGTTGATGCTTACAGACAATGGACAAACCGTTCAAAAGATAACACCAAACTTACTTTTCTCAAATGAATCATGCGGGAAAGCTGAAGAAGCAGTAAACTACTATGTGGAAATATTTGAGGATTCAGAAATAGGAACAGTCAGCAGGTATGGAGAGGGAGAATCAGCATCGTCAAAGGCAAAAGTGAATTATGCCGCTTTTAAGCTTTGCGGTATTAATTTTTCAGCAATGGATAATGGATTTGACGTGGATTTCAGTTTTAATGAGGCATTTTCATTCCTTGTAAACTGTAAAGATCAGAAAGAGATTGATTTCTTCTGGGACAGTCTTTCTGCCATACCCGAGGCAGAACAGTGCGGATGGCTAAAGGACAAATTTGGAGTTTCGTGGCAGATTGTTCCGGAAAACATGGATGAGGTCTTATCCAAAGGGTCAAGGGATGAAGTCCGAAGAGTTACGGAGGCTTTCTTGAAAATGAAAAAATTTGATTTAGATGCCTTGGAGAAAGCGCGCTTAGGAATTTGAAAATAAAAGAAGATCGGGATAACAGCTTTAGTTTTGAGTACAAGTAAAACTCGTTGACAGTGACAGCTGCAGGAGCATATAATACAAAGTAATCTCTTTGCACTGCATTACATTCTGTAAAAGGAATGCGAGTTCAACAGTACAAACTGAGCAGGCGATGGACTTTTCATTAAGGTACATGGGGCCGGGCCACTTCATGAGTGGCAGCAGATTGCAATTACATGCACATCTGTGGGACAGTAGTATGTTCCATAGGTGTGTTTTTTTATACCCGACGGAACGACCTTGAATGGAGTGCCATAAGAGAAATCAAACGCCGCCGAAAGGCGAAACCGGAGGATTCTTTTATGACAGACAACAAGCAAATAATGGCGGGATTAACTTCCGCCGAAGCAAAGCGATTGCAGCTGCAATACGGCAAAAACGAGTTAATGCCTCAGAAAAAAGAGAGCCTTTTTCGGAAGGTTCTTCACACCATTTGTGAACCGATGTTTCTTTTGCTGATTGTGGCTGCAATCATTTATTTTATCCTCGGTGAGCCGAGAGATGGTGCAATAATGCTGATTTTCGTTATCGGTATTATCTGTATCGACGTTATTCAGGAATGGAAAACCGACAAAACCTTGAATGCACTTAAGGATTTATCCGCACCTCATGTTACAGTTATCAGGGACGGTATTGAAACGATGATTGTAAGCACAGATCTTGTGCCCGGTGACTTGATGATGGTATATGAAGGCGTAAAGATCCCCGCCGACGGTATTGTAGTCAAGTGTAGTGATCTTTGCGTTGAAGAATCTTCGCTTACCGGCGAGGCTGAAGGCGTCTGGAAGGTCACCGGTGAGAATGCCGATTCGTCCAATGATTATTGGCGCAAAGATTATTGCTATGCAGGCACACTTGTTACTCAGGGTACTGGGACTGTATGGGTTGATAAAATTGGTACGAATACCGAGTATGGTAAAATAGGCATGAATGTAGCAACTGCTCCGGATGAGCCGACACCTTTACAGAAGCAGACAGGCCAATTGATTAAAACCTGTGCCGGGATTGCGGGCGTATTATTTGTACTGGTGGGTGTGGTCACCTATCTTAATATACCTGATCACGCTTTAGGAGACCGTTTGATTGAAAGCGTCCTGTCTGGTATCACACTCGCCATGGCGATGATCCCTGAAGAATTTCCAGTTATTCTGACAGTGTTCCTTTCTATGGGTGCATGGCGGCTGGCAAAGAAACAATCGCTTGTCCGCAAGATGCCGTCTGTCGAAACTCTTGGATCTATATCAATACTATGCGTGGATAAAACGGGAACCATTACGATGAACCAGATGACGGTTCAGGAGACATGGGCACCGAACGGTGAACAAACCCTTATCGAAACGATGGGGCTTGCCTGCGAAACGGATGCCTATGACCCAATGGAAAAGGCAATGCTTGCTCACTGTGACAGTCATGGAATATCAAAAGAGCATCTCTTCAACGGCGAGCTGATCGGTGAGTATGCTTTTACCAACGAACTGAAAATGATGGGGCACGTTTGGCGTAGGAATGGCAGAATTATGATTGCTGCTAAGGGTTCTCCGGAAGGGATATTGACCCTATGTGATCTGACAGAAAAAGACAGAGAAATTGTCGGGCACAAGATTACCGAAATGTCCAAAGAAGGACTGCGCGTGATCGCAGTAGCAACTGAGACACTAGAGTCAGAGGGGGAGATCCCCTCAAACTTAACCGAATGCAGCCTGAATCTCTGCGGTCTGATCGGCCTTGCCGACCCTCCGCGTGAGAGCATTAAATCTGATATTACGGTATGCCGCAGGGCCGGCATTCGCGTCGTGATGATCACCGGCGACAATGGAATCACTGCCTCTTCCATTGCCAGAAAAATAGGCATGGAGCACAGCGATAAAATAATAACAGGTGATATGCTTAATGAAATGTCCGAAAAAGAATTGCGGGAAGCGGTCAAGGATGTGTCCATTTTCTCCCGCGTCGTTCCGGAGCATAAAATGCGGATCGTTAAAGCATTTAAAGAAAATGGCGAAATTGTTGCCATGACAGGCGATGGCGTAAATGATGCTCCAGCTCTGAAATATGCCGATATCGGTATCGCCATGGGCAAGCGTGGGAGCGAGGTTTCTCGAGAGGCAGCTGACCTCATTTTGATGGATGATAATTTTACGACCATTGTTGAAACAGTGAAAGATGGCAGAAGGATTTATGATAATATCAGAAAAGCGGTAGGTTATGTATTTACTATTCATATCCCCATTGCATTTGCATCGCTGTTGGCACCTATTCTCGGAGTTTCGCCGGCTGCGTTGATGCTTCTGCCCCTGCATGTTGTTTTGCTTGAGCTTCTGATCGACCCGACCTGTTCCATCGTATTGGAACGGCAGCCAGCTGAAACGGACGTTATGGCACGAAGGCCGCGCGACCCGAAAGAGAAGCTTTTAAATATACGGATCTTGCTAAAAAGTATTATTCAAGGACTTGTGGTTTTTGCCTCCTCTTTCGGGACTTATTATACCGTCCTTTCCAGTGATCCCAACAATGCGTCTATTGCCCGTGCAATGGGGTTGACCATCATCATGCTCTCCAACCTGTTCCTTGTTCAGGTGAACAGCTCCGATCATGATTTTGCGTTTCAATCGATTGCCCGCCTTTCAAAAGACCGGGTTATGTGGGCGGCCAACATCGGAACGTTACTTATGCTTGCAGTTATTCTTTATACGCCGCTCTCGGGTTACCTGAAGCTCGCGCCGCTTACAGCCGGACAGTTCTTTGGTTCAGTCGGCATAGCTGCGGCGGCAGTGTTTTGGTATGAAATCGTAAAGCTAATCAATCAGCTACGCGTGAAGGCAAACAATCCGATAGCGCAGACCAGAAGCACATAAAGGCATCAGTGAGAAGGAAATGTGCGCGAAAAGCTGGCCAAACAAAGGCGGCTCTCCAGGGCTTATGGATGGTCAGGGATACTGACTCTTAAGCTTATATAAAAGCAATTCTTGTATCGCTTTTACAGTAGTTGTAGTACAATAAATATCTAAACAATACATAAAGGCGGAAACAGGATGGATAATGAGTTAAAGAAAAAGTACGGCCTATATACAGCTATCGCTATGGTAGTCGGAATCGTCATCGGAAGCGGAGTCTTTTTTAAGGCAGAGGCTGTACTGAAAGCCACCGGCGGAAACATGCCGCTAGGCATTGCCGCATGGGGCATCGTTGGACTTATTATGATCGTCTGCAGCTATACCTTTGCAACAATGGCAACAAAATATGAGAAGGTCAATGGTGTAGTGGACTATGCCGAGGCATCCGTCGGCAGCAAATATGGCTACTATGTGGGCTGGTTCATGGCAGTCATATATAATCCGACAATCACTTCTGTGCTGGCATGGGTTTCCGCCCGCTATACCTGTGTACTTCTAGGCTGGGATATCACAGGTGGTTCAAGTATGACTATTGCATGCTTTTATCTGGTAGCCAGCTATGCTGTGAATGCGCTTTCTCCGGTACTTGCAGGCAAGTTACAGGTATCGACTACGGTTATTAAGCTCATTCCACTGCTGCTTATGGCGATTGTCGGCACCATTGTTGGTTTGATAAATGGCATGACCGTCAGCAATTTTTCTTATGTGGCTGATACCAGTATCGGTATCGGCGGTGGACTTTTCGCTTCTATTGTGGCGGTAGCATTCGCCTATGAGGGCTGGATCATTGCCACATCAATTAATGCGGAACTCAAAGATTCAAAAAGAAATTTACCCAAGGCACTTATTTTGGGTTCACTTATTGTCGTCTGTGTTTACATTTTCTATTATATAGGTCTTGCCGGCGCCGTTAGTACCGATACACTTATGGAAAGCGGCCAGGCAGGAGCAAAGCTGGCCTTCCAGAATATATTTGGCTCTTTGGGCGGATCATTGATTTTTGTGTTTGTAATCATTTCATGCCTCGGCACATTAAACGGGCTCATGCTTGGCTGCACCCGCGGCATGTACTCCCTTGCCGTGAGAGAAAGCGGACCTCATCCTGAAGCCTTTAAGCAAGTAGACAAGGTCACCAATATGCCGACGAATTCCTCTATCTTTGGACTGCTGCTTTGTGCTTTCTGGCTACTCTACTTTTATGGCGCAAATCTGACAGATCCATGGTTCGGACCCTTCTGCTTTGACACATCCGAGCTTCCTATTGTTACGCTCTATGGGGCGTATATTCCTATTTTCTTTATGCTGATAAAGAAGGAAAAGGGATTAAGTGCGTTTAAACGCTTCATTATGCCCACACTTTCCATATTAGGCTGTCTGTTTATGGTTGTCGCTGCATGTCTTGCTCACAAAATGGCTGTGGTATATTACTTGATTGTCTTTGCAGTTATCATGATCATTGGGGCATGCTTTAGGGTTGCCAAAAAGAAAGTTTAAGAGTAGAAGCGGTCACGCACCCAAATACTTGAAAGCCTACGCAACTTTGATGCTACGCTTGGCTCTATTCTAAATTCACTTCGGGCAAAGACATCACAATAGCTCAAAGTGGTCTTTTTAAATGAAATAGAAAAGGGGATAGACCTTGCTTAAAAAACAGATTTTAAAACAAAATTTTGGATATGACACGTTCCGCGAGGGGCAGGAAGAATTAATTGACGGCATTCTAAACGGGAAGGATGTTCTAGGCATTATGCCAACAGGGGCAGGAAAATCATTATGTTTTCAGGTTCCTGCGATGATGTTTTCTGGAATCACTTTGGTTGTGTCTCCTCTGATCTCTCTTATGAAGGATCAGGTGCAGGCACTTGTTGCGAATGGGATTCCCGCGGCTTTTATAAACTCTACCTTGACCAATAGTCAAACGGTGAAAGCCATTGAAAATTCCAGGAACAGCAAGTATAAAATTCTCTATGTGGCGCCGGAAAGGCTTGACATGCCAGAATTTCTGGAGTTTTCACAGTATGTGGACATATCGATGGTAACAGTTGACGAGGCACATTGTGTATCCCAATGGGGTCAGAATTTCAGACCAAGTTATCTAAAAATCTGTGAATTTGTTGAAAAGCTTCCAAAACGGCCGGTCATCTCGGCGTTCACGGCAACAGCAACCAGTGAAGTCAAAGAGGACATCATCAGACTTTTAAACTTGACGAATCCTCTCGTGTTGACTACGGGTTTCAACCGTGAAAACCTTTATTTTGAGGTACAGAAGCCGGCTGATAAGTACCGGGCCATGATCAGCTATTTAAAGGGCAATCCTAATAAAAGCGGAATCATCTATTGCTCCACCCGTAAAACAGTAGAAGAAGTTTGTAGCAGACTTATCGGGGATGATTTCAATACAACCCGGTATCACGCGGGTTTAACGGAAGACGAACGGACAGAAAATCAGGACGATTTCCTCTATGACAGAAAGACGATCATGGTCGCGACCAATGCGTTTGGGATGGGAATTGACAAGAGTAATGTATCCTTTGTCATTCACTACAATATGCCGAAAAATCTTGAGAGCTATTACCAGGAGGCAGGGAGAGCAGGCCGTGATGGAACACCTGCAGAATGCATTCTGCTATACGGCGGACAGGATGTGATCACCAATCAGCTGCTGATTGACAGCGCAAACGAGAGGGATGACATGGATCCCGAAATGCTGGAAAGGGTGAAGGAGAAAGACCGGGAACGTCTGAAAAAGATGACCTATTATTGCCATGCCTCTGATTGCCTTAGAGAATACATTCTAAAGTATTTTGGTGAGAAGGCGGCTTATTTTTGCGGCAACTGCAGCAACTGTAATGCCAATTTCGAGGAAACAGATATCACGATACATGCTCAAATGATCCTTTCCTGTATTGTCAGACTGAAGGAGCGTTTCGGTATACAAATGGTGATTAATACCCTTAGAGGAAGCAAATCGGAGAAGGTGCTGAGGCTTGGCTTGGACAAGATCAAGACGTATGGAATTATGTCCGGGGTGCATGAAAAGCGGATCCGCGACATCATCAATTATTTAGTGCTTAATGAGTATTTGCTACTTACCAATTCGGAATTTCCGGTGGCCAAGCTATCACCCAAGTCGAAGGATGTGTTGCTTGACCGTATGAAATTATCCATGAAAACGGTGAAGGAGCAGCAGGAAGACGAAAAGTCCTCCGAGACGACAGAAAACATTAAAAAGGCAGACAAGTATCAGGCGGTCAAGCAAAATGAATCCAATCCCAAGAAAGGGAAACAGAATGCGACCGTGGACATGGCGTTAATGAAAAAGCTGAAAGAGCTTCGATTGAAAATAGCTCAGGAAAAGAAGGTACCTGCATTTGTTATTTTTTCCGATGCAACACTGGTCGACATGTGTTGTAGAATGCCCTCCAATGAGGACGAGTTTTTAGAGGTGTCTGGAGTAGGTAAAGTGAAACTGGAGGCCTATGGGGAAGCATTTCTGGAAGTCGTTAACGGTTTTGATGGTTCTGATACGCCTCCGGAAATTCAGGCGGGCTGTAGTATGGATGATGTGTGCAAATTAATTATGAGTGCGACAGAGTTGTCGGAAGAAACGGTACCAATCAGTATGGTTACGGATAAAGTCAATGTTGGTTTACTTCAGAGTAACTTCAAAAAAATATCTGCGCAAAAGGTCACGGAATATCTGGTTCATCATGGATATTTGGAAATAGTAGAGGAGAACGGCAAAAAATCGAGAGTCGCAACTGCAAAAGGCGAGAAGGTAGGAATTACTACGGTTGTAAAAGTAGCGCAAAACAATGAAAGCTATAAACAAAACCTTTATGATAGAAATGCACAAAATTTTTTAGTGAGCAATATCCAGTCCATACTAAAGCATGCTTATAAGTTAGTTACATAGTCGAGAAGAAAATGAAATACAGAATTCGAGAAGGTTGACGATGGAGATAAAAATCTTAGAAAATTTGGCACATCCGAGCTTCCAATAGTTACGCTCTATGGAGCATGCTTTAGGGTTGCCACAAAGAAAGCTTAGGGCGCAATTCTAAATTCGCTTCGGGATACTCTTTAGACTGCCCGGAAAGAAGAGAGGTCGGCTGACCCTTAAGCTCCTTATCGAAGAAAGCAAGAGAGTATGCATTAACAATATCAAACCCGCGTTGAGTATTAATCGGCCCGGCCCAGCCAAGCTGTGACATTATCGGTATCCAGTATGGAGTATCGGTAAAGTTAATGTGGAAAATGTCTGCTATCTGCACATAGTAACCATCGTCAGGCAAGCTCTCATACACTGCGCGCATGCTGCTGATTGTTAGCTCGATGTCTTTTTCTGCCCAGCTCCCGTTACGGTCGTGCTCAAGGCGCATCGTATCAGCATGACGTGTTATGAACATGGTCGGTTGCTTCAGGCCCTTCTCAACAACTTCAGCGGGTATTTGAGAATCTATAATGAGACATGCTTTTAGACGTGAATCTTTTAAGCTCGCCTGGGCAGCGTCCATCCCGCCTAGCGATACTCCAAATATACCAGCATGCTCAAGGTCGAGCCGTCCGGTCAGAATATGGTTGGGATCACTTTTATTAAGTGCATCGAGCTGTTCCAGTGCGAAGCTTGCATCTTCTGCGAAATAGGGGATAATACCGTACGGCATTGGTTGACCGTGTAATGTAGGGGCTTTTGCCTGTGCTTCTGTACTCTGCATGATAAGTGGAATGATTTCGTTCCTCGACAACCCGAATATTTGCCGTCCGTCAGGATAACACACCACCGGAGCAATACCTGGCTGGTCCAGCCCTATGACAATATAGCCATGTGAAACCAGTTCTTCAATCTGAAACGTGTTTACTGAACGGAATCCATTTATCCCGCTAAGGTATATGAGTAAGGGGTAGCTGGGCTTATCATCTGCAATAGGAGCAAATGCTACGGCATTCGAGGTCACATATTTGAGGTGACTAAAAACGAATTCCGGCATATGGAGCAATCGTCCAATAGCTGGCGTCATTGCATCGGGATTTTGGATGTACGGAGCCCGGTGTACCGATAGCTCTTTCTTAGCCGGGTACCACACCTGAGCCATGAGTTCACGATGGTCATTCGGCTCGGCCGTAAAGAGTTCCGGACGGCTCGTATCTACCCAGTGATAGGTCATCGTACCAATCTCGTATAACCCGGTTGGTTTAGGAAAAGAAAATACGGGCAATAAAACCGGCAATGCGATAGAGATCACTATCACAATTACACCCAAGCCGGAACCGAGAAAAGAGACGACACGATTAACATGTAAACCGCCGGCAATTACTTTATTGAGCAGCCAACACACAAAGAAGATAACTGTCAGAGTATAGGCCGGAATCATTTGCCACCGAAAACCCTCGGCAACCATTTCTATAACGGCTACTACGAGTGCTACGGGTATGACATAGCCAATCCAGCGTATCGTGTGAAGAGGCTTAATCACTAGAGTGCAAAACGCTATTATATTAGCAAAAGTCAATATCATTTCAAAAAATCTCATAAGATATGCTCCAGCAGTTCTTCGGCTAGGGCTAACGCTACCAACTCCTCTAATATAGGTTTCTTGCTGTCAAAGTAATAATAAGGCAGGGACTTGTTATTTTTGGTTTTTCCACAATTTGGGCTATGCCGGTTGCGTCAAATCCGTTTAAAGTAAATAACTCTTCTGCAGCAGTAATAATTTTGTTTTTGCATCTGTACTCTTTCTGTTGACCAATCGGTCATATTAATTATACCAGTTCATGTAGAAAATGTTAAATAGAATTTAAGGCTGTCCATTGGCACGGGTCACATGTCGGAAGAATTACTTTGACAGATAGAATAATCCGTGCTATTATTACTCTATCAGATAGAACTCTGTCTGATAGTACTCTATCTCACGGTATTATTTCGGCAGAGTGTCGGAAGGAGGTTTGTCATTGATCAGCAGCGACATTATCAGAGGGCACCTAGATGCGATCATTCTGCGACTTATTTGCGAAAAGGATCGGTACGGCTATGAGATATCCAATGAGATCGCAAGACGTACCCAAAATAAATTTCAGATTAAGGAAGCGACGCTCTACGCGGTCTTTCAGCGGCTGGTGAAAAAGGAACTGATAGAATCCTATCTCGGCGACGTATCGTTCGGGGGAAGGCGGCGTTACTACCGCATCACCAGCCTTGGCCGGGCCTATCTGAACGAAGAAATCCACAATTGGCACAATGCCCGCGATATCATCGATATTTTTATGGAGGGTTTGCAATGAGCGAAATTGAATTGTATATCAATCGGCTGTTCGAGGGGATCCCTGCAAGCACCCGCAAAGAAGAGATCAAGCTGGAAATTACCCAAGATCTCAATGAAAAGATAGCAGACCTTGTTTCCCAGGGGCAATCCCAGGAAGAAGCCGTCAAAAAGGCGATCGACGACTTTGGCGACATCGACGATCTGAAAGTGGAGCTCGAGAGTAGCGCGAGGCTTGTACAGAGCAAAAAGCAGGGCCTTTCCTTCGCTTTTTCAGTCTGGGGTGGAATCCTGATTACTGCTCTCTTCCTGTTTATCAATTTTTATTACACACCGAACGTTATATGGTTTGTTTACCCCACCTTTGCGGTGATCTGGTGGCCGCTGGCGATGTTTTTCCAGTGGTTCCGCAATAAAAAGGATGTGCCCGTCAGCTTTGCTTTTTCTGTTTGCGGCTTTCTTCTAATTACGGGGCTGATGCTATTTATCAACCTGTATTACACGCCGGAGATCGTCTGGTTCGTCTATCCGGTCTTTGCGGTAATCTGGTGGCCGTTGGCGATGCTTTTTCATCACCTGCGCCAAAAGAGCAGGAAGGGGGATGGATTCAATGACTGAAACAAATCGTCGGGCGGGAGACCAACGCTATCACATCGGTTTTTCCATTGCAGGGAGCCTGATTATCATCTTGTTTGTCGTATTTATCAATTTTTCTACAGGGACGCGCTTCCCATGGTTCTTGTTTCCGGCCATTGCGGTGCTCTGGTGGCCGTTGATGACGATCTTTTCCGGCAGGCATTCTCAAAAAGTTCTTTCACTGATCGGCAGCTTTCTAGCGATCACCCTGCTGGTTCTGATCAATTATCTGACCTCCTGGGATTACCCGTGGTTCCTCTTTCCATCCTTCGCAATCCTCTGGTGGCCGCTCGCCATGTTTTTTGGAACGGGGCATGGCAAGACATTTTCCATCATCGGAAGCGTCGTGATCATCGCGTCTTTGTTCATCACCAACTATGTCACCTCGCCCTCGGTGCTCTGGTTCCATTACCCCGCCTTCGGTGTTATCTGGTGGCCCCTCAGTGTGATGCTTGCGAGCCCGCGTACCATTAAGGTATACTCGATCGTGGGCGCGCTGACCCTCGCCGCTTTTCTCACTATGGAAAACCTCCTGAAATCGCCGTTCTGCCCGTGGGCTTTGCTGACCTATTTCCCGATCCTGATGTGGCCTGTTGGAATCCTGCTCGGGAAGCGTTTAGGAAAGCTGTATATCGCCCTGCTTGGCAGCCTCGCTGGCATTTTATATTATACGATATTAAATATTAGCGTTTTCCCAGGATTCCCGTGGGCGATTTTCCCCGCTTACTGCCTGTTATGGTGGCCGCTGTCCATCGTTTCTTTTGTAAAACGGAAGCGCCACTTGCTGTTTTCCGTTGCTGGAACCCTTTTAAGCGCGGCCCTTTTTATTGTGGTCAATGCAGTTACCTCACCGGATACGATTTGGGCGGTCTACCCAATTTTTGCGATTCTGTGGTGGCCGCTTTCCATCTATTACTTCGTGTACTGCCGGCGTAACGCTGGGCCCAATCATCCGCCGCTCAGAAAGCGAAATAAATAGGCACAAACAAAAATGCTCGCCCTGTCTAATATTTATTTGTACATAGGAAGTGACGATATTATTATTAAATTCTAAAGCCAAATAGAACTATGATGAGATAAAAATAAACATTAAAGATGCTCTTGATGAGCAATTTGGAAGGGATTAAGATGGCAAAAAAGAGAAAAACATTGCCAAAGGATTTCGAAGAACTGATAAAGACTGGAGATATTGAAGCTTTAAAGAAAGTATATGACAAATGTGAACTGAATGCATATACAGGATATGGTAAAAGCAATGCACTATTCCTGCATGGTGTCCCCGATGAACTAGTGAGATGGCTTGTGGAGCAGGGAGTTGATATTAATTATCGTAACGACTATGGGGAAACGGCACTTCATCATCAAGTCGGAAGGGGAGAAAATGCTAGACTTCTACTTGAACTGGGGGCTGATATTGAGGCAACAACCCGGAGGGGGGATACCCCTTTACATAAGGCTGCAAAACGTTATCAAGCTCAAGCAGTCCATGAATTGATAAGTTTAGGAGCAAGAATTTCTTCTACAAATTATGAGAATTACACTCCATTAGAAAGTGCATTATCGCAATGTCAGAATGCAAATATTACCAACATGGCAAAAGTGGCAAGAGTATTTCTGGATGCGGGAAATCCAATACCAACTACAGCACGAGAACTCGTTACTGCCATAGGTGAACGGTTTGAGTTTTACAGGGATCGTTTTAATGTAGAATACCTGCAGGAAACAGAGGAAGCACTGAAATGTTTATATGAAATGTTTGGAGTAGAGCCAGTAAAAAAGATAAGGAAGCATGATGGTGTTTCCCCAATTGCAGTAACAAATGCAACGTGGCAGAAACAACACAATGAGCTTTGGGAGTATCTTGTTCCAGGAAGTGGACATGCACATACGGTACAGGGCGAAGTGATCCGTATTACTGGACGTATATCGCATGAAGTTCTGGATAATGGGGGTATTAACTGGGATCATGATTACCGTAAAATGCTGAAAGCATTGATTCAACATTTAGGTGCGGGAGCAGCTCTTAATAATGAGGATTTGAAGAAAGCATCAGAAGCAGCAGAGGCGCTGAATCGTGGTATGGGCGATGATGAGCCAGCCTGTTTGTGTGAACTGGCGGTGAAATGGGTGCTTGCTAATCCGGATCCAATTAAAATGGAAAAAGTCGATTATAAGAGATGATAATAGATTATATCTTTATAATGAAAGAAAAGTTATCCGATTGTGCGTAGTATATAGAAGTACTTTTAATAGGTTAACGCATAGGGGCAGAGAGAATGAGATTATTTGAAACCTTATTGTTAATTGCAAACTTTATCGCTTTCCTCGTACTGGTAATACCACTTGCCGGCACTTTGCATTGCCTTCGGTACTTAGTACCAATTGTGCTTTTGATAGCCATTGTGCAAATTTCATTAGAAGGTATGCGATGGCAGATGGTTCCGGCATATGTGATAACTGGACTGTTGCTTATTGGCTGGTTCATACAGCATCAACAACTGATGAAAAGCAACTATGGCTCTTCGTGGCAAAGGATACTTATCATCGTGTTCGGTCTATTTGGATTAGCTGTCGCTTTTCTTCTGCCGATCATAATTCCTGTCTTCCACATTCCGCGTCCAAGCGGGCCATATGATATAGGTACGCTGACATACCACTGGAAAGATGGCGATAGAACGGAGCTCTACACTGAAGAACCGAATGATTATCGTGAACTGATGGTGCAAATATGGTATCCAGCTAATGGAAGCAAATCCTCACACCGTACCCATTACGTTCAGGATGCTAAAGTGCTTACACCTTTGGCACGCTTGTTAGATTTACCTGGATTCATCTTCGGACACTTAAAATACATTACTACCAACGCCATGGAGGCTGTTCCTGTGGCGGATGGAGAGGCTAGCTATCCTGTACTGATCTTCTCCCATGGCCGTGGCGGTTTCCGTCAACATAATACCTTGCAGATTGAGGAACTGGTGTCGAACGGATACATTGTAGCATCCATCGATCATACATATGCTTCCAGCGGTGTCGTTTTTCCAGATGGGCATATGGTAGCCCTTGACCCTCGCATGCTTGATCGTATTTACGTTGACAGTATGATTCCCTATCTCGCGCAAGATGCTGTCTTCACGCTTAATCAATTAGAAGCTCTAAACCTGTCAGACCCTAATGGTGTACTGACGGGAAAGCTTGATCTGCAGCGTGCCGGCATCTTCGGTCTATCTCTGGGGGGAGAAGTTGTGGCCGAAGCATGCTTGATAGAGCCGCGTTTTAAATCATGTCTGGTGATGGATGTCTGGATGCCACATGATGTGGTACAGGAAGGCCTCCGGCAACCAACTATGTGGATCAGCAGGGATGCGGAGACTATGAGGCTCGAAGGATGGTCGGAGGAAGATATTAACGAGACACTTTCATCAATGCGGGCCGTGTTTGAGAAGCTACCGACAAACGGCTATTTCGTTCAGGTGCCTGGGATGTTCCATCAGGACTTCTCAGATGCCCCACTGTTATCCCCGCTTACCTCGTGGCTGGGCATCACTGGGCCAATTAATCAGCGACTGGCACACGACATCATTGGTGCTTACTCTCTTGCTTTCTTTGACCGTCACCTCAGAGGTCGCCCTGAGAAGTTACTTGAGGGAGGGACGGCACAATACCAAGACGTTATAATCGAGACACATACGCCGACAGCATATAAATAGAAAGTATACACATTTTCGTGTATACTTTCTATCTGACAATTCATGGTCTGTAAGGATCTACGGTTTACTCATATACTTCAATTTCATATAAGGAATAGCCATAGCTTGTGCCCCTCTGGGTTCCATACATTCTGACATATCTGCCACTTGTGCTGCTGATGGCAATGTCATCAGTCCCGCCATCTCCGCTGGTGGTCGAATAAACTGTTGTCCAGTTGGTACCATCGGAGGAGGTCTCAATCCTGTAGGACTTTGCATAGGCAGCTTCCCAAGTAAGCTTGACTCTACTGATATTATTGCTTGCACCAAGATCTACATGAATCCACTGAGGGTCTACATATTCCACGGATGCCCATCTTGTAGAAGAGCTGCCGTCAAAAGCTTTTCCTGCTTCGAATCCCGACCCTTCGACTGACAATGCGGTAGCTGCTTTATTCAGGGCAAGATTAGAGGATGTATTGTTTGTGGTGGTAGCATTGGCAGCAGAGCTCCATGCGCTAGCTCCAGCAGAGTTCTTAGCTCTCACTCTATAACTGTGGGTTGAGCCTGCTGCCAAGCCTGTATGTGCATAAGGACTTGTCATATCGCTAATAACCGTCCCATCCACTTCTAGGTCATAGCCTATGGCTCCACTAACACTACTCCAGCTTATATTTATCTGTGAGGAACTGGCTGCAGAGGCTGCTAATCCTGTTGGTACCGCTGGTACCTGAGGTGCAGCTCCCTCATATACTTCAAATTCATATAATGAGTAGCCGTAACTGGTTCCTCTCTGTGTGCCATACATTCTGACATACCTTCCGTTTACGCTGTTGAAACTGATTTCATCAGTTGCACCATTTCCGCTGGTCGTGGAATATACAGTGGTCCAGTTTGTTTTATCCGATGATACCTCAATCCTGTAAGACTTTGCATAGGCATCTTCCCAAGATAGCTTGACGCTGCCAATATTATAACTGGTACCCAGGTCTACATATATCCACTGAGGATCAACATATTCCACGGAGGCCCACCTTGTGGTGGCGTTGCCGTCAAATGCTTTTCCTGCTTCGTACCCCGACCCTTCAACTGACAATGCAGTAGCCGCTTTATTCAAAGCCAGATTAGGTGATGTATTGCTTGAGGTGGTAGCACTTGCAGCAGTGCTCCAAGCACTTGTTCCCACAGAGTTCTTGGCTCTCACCCTATAGCTGTGAGTTGAGCCTGCTGTCAAGCCAGTATGTGCGTAAGGACTTGTAATATTACTCAGAGTTGTTCCATCAACTTCGAGGTCATAGCTTGTCGCTCCCTGGGATGCTGACCACGACACATTGATCTGTGACGAACTTGATGCCGTTGCAGTCAAGCCTGCGGGTACTGCGGGAACGGTACCGCCGTTGCTGCTGATCCATATAGGGGCGCTTACCACAGTGTCACCATCGGATTCAGTAAGCTTTATGAAATAGTACTTCTTCTGTGGGGAAAGCTGCAATGTCCAAGTTAAGCTGTTGCTGCTATTGGTTTTAGATGATACTGCTACTCCACCGTCGGTAAATAACTCAACCTTGGTAATTCTTTCGCTCGAATCCGGATCGGTAGCGGTCACTGATATATCCAATGTTGAAGGATTATACAGTATTGAGCCCATAACTTGACCATTAATTAAAAATGAAAGCCTTAAATTTTTATCTTCAGTCGCATATACTCTCCCGGCGCGTACCGCTTCAAATATATTTTCCCTGGTTAGGGACGGAGCAAGTACAACAGTCCTGTTCTCGCTTCCCGTAAGCCAATCTGCATCATGGGTGTCACTGTTGGCAGAAGGAGCCACATGCCAGCCTTTATCAAGGGCTTTTACATAAGAATTAAAATAAGTGGTTGAATAGCCTGTGTTACCGTATTCTAGCAGGCACACATTTTTATCCCTGGCTTCTGTCCAGTAGCTGTAATTATTAAAATCTCCGGTATAACCGGGATGGTTGTACTGGGCGACTGAAGCCGGCCGAGCTGCCAGCCAATCATAATAGTCTTCTAATGAGTATGTTACAAATTCATCGACGTTATATGTACACATTTCATTACCGTCTGCAAGCTCCATTTCAACTCCTGCTAAACCAACAAAAGTGCTGTCGGTGTACTTGTCGGCAGCTTGTTTTAAAGCTGTCCATTCGCTGCTTGTTAAACTGTAATTATGATCGGTTATGCCGCCGAAATCTCCGGAACCAGAGTCTTTCATATGTTTGAATGCCTGGTCGGGTGTACCCTTTCCATCAGAATAGGATGTGTGGGCATGGAAATTTCCAAAGTATAGATTATATTGATCCTGAGCTTGTGATGGCGATGAGATCAATAAAAAACTCATTACCATGCATAAAATGAGAAGAAGAGAAAGTAGCTTTCCTAGCTTTGTTCTTATCATATCGCTCTAACCTCCATTTTTTATTCCAATTAACCAAAGATCGTCTTTTGCCATTTCCGACTTATGAAGTAACAGAGCAGTACGAATAATTAGTGAAGATAGGGCACCTCCTTTCTTATTCACCTAAATTTGAAAAGTTTAAGCGCTAATACTTTATAAAGTCATTGGTACACATTTTATGCAATGGAATCTTTTTTTAGTACACAAAATTGAAGTAGAAGTCATGTCATTCCATAAATTTTTGCCATACCTCCGATTGCGTTAGAGAATACATTCTGAAGTATTTTGGTGAGAGGCGGCTAATTTTTGCGGTAACTGAAGCTACTGTAATACCAGTTTCGAGGAAACAGATATCACGATTAACAAGGAACTGGGCGACTGGCGGGGCCGGATGCTTACATGTGTAGAAATACGTCGCGAATGCGACTATAATAGAGCTATCACTACATAGTGAAAGGGGCGTTCGGGATGCTCTATATCACTGTCGCGGAGGCGTCCGAAAAATGGGGTCTTTCACTTCGGCAGGTGCAGCGACTTGTGGCTGTAAACCGGGTACCCGGCGCGCGAAAGTTTGGAAGGGCATGGATGCTTCCAGCCGACACAGAAAAGCCCGCCGATTTGCGAAGGGAGAAAAGGTTGTCTCAAAGCTCGTTCTCGTCTGACCTGTCCTGTGTGATCGCCTCCACCACTATACCCATGCCGGAAAATAACCCCGACGCGATTTTGGAAATTATGAAGGAGGAAAGGCTACGGCTTCTGTACGAGGGAGAGCTTGCCTATCTACGAGGCGACTTTCAGCGGACCATGCGCTGCTTTCACAAAACCAAAGGGGATGATGCAGTCAAGCTGCGCGCCTCCCTGATTGGGGTCGCAGCAGCCATCAGCCTGGGGAATTACCAGGCTTATACAGAAATTGAGGCTTATCTCAAGGACTGCGTGAAGGCAGGCAAAGGCGGCGAAATATCCGCTGTCGCTGAGCTGGCGCTTGCCAGCGTCGCCGTGAGTGTCACTGCCCCGAATATGGCTCCCAGATGGCTAAAAGAGGGAGATTTCAGCGCATTCCCACCACAGGCATCCTATCCGTATCTTATCTATTTGCGTGCAAAATATTTTCAATGCATAGGCAACTATGAAGCCATGCTGGCTGCGGCACAGACTGCGCTGACTTTTTGTGCGTATGAGCGGGGAATCACATTTCCCGGTATCTATCTACGGGTGACATGCGCTGTCGCTTGTCATTATCTCAAACTGGAGGATGAGGCTCGGTGCCGGCTTCTGGAGACTATGCGCATTTGTCTGCCACACGGCTTTATCACGCCCTTTGCTGAGCATGCTTCAGAGCTTGGGGGGCTAGTGGAGCAGTGTTTGGATCAGGAGTTTTCTGGTTACCGCGACGCCGTCGTCCGACAATGGAAGCGCACGGTCGGAAACTGGATCCTTTTTCACAATGAGTTTACAAAGGATAACATCACGTTTATCTTGTCCCTGCGTGAATACCATCTTGCTTTGCTCGTCTCACAGCGCGTCCCTTATGAAAAAATTGCAAAGCAGTATTGCATTTCTGTCGGTAGGCTCAAGAACATCATGCTGGAGATTTACGAAAAACTGTATATAGCCGGCAGGGACGAGCTTGCGAAATGCATTCTACTGTCTAAAAAAACGTGACTTTTTCAGGGTGAAAAGTCACTTTGGAAGAAATGGATTTACCCCTATGATGGAATTAAAGCTATCATAGGGGATTTTTTATTCCCGCCCAGGAAAGGAGATGTAAACGACATGAACTCTGGGCAAAATCGGCCCTATAAGGTTTGCCGAGCAGGAGGCCGCAGCTTTCCCATATTCCTCGAACACGATGGGCAGACGGGCGAGAGCTATCCAGCCTACCCCAATTTTGAGGAACGCCCGGAGTATACCAAGGAGGGGCGACCCTTCGCCACGGCGGAGCAGGAGAACTGCCCACACTGTAAGCCAAAGGTGCCGGGAGAACCGCTACCCGGCGACTGCGGCGGCTGTGGTTGGTTTTACAGGGAGCAAACACCATACGACCTCATAGGCGTCTGCATGTGCGGCGCACGGCGGCGCGAAAACAAAGAAAGTAAAGCAGAGGAGGAAAAATTATGAAAAAGCGGTTTATCAGTATTTTGCTGATCCTTGCCATGCTGCTTAGCGCCATGCCCACCCCGGCTTTTGCGTTGGTGAAGGATTTCACGGGCAATACGGACGCTGAAAACAGGGCGATCCTTTCTAAGCTGTCCAGGCTGACCAGCGGTGGCAGCGACGAGGCGTATGCCCTGCTGAGCCGCCTTGGGCTCCTGGACAAGAACGGCAATCTGAACGTGAGCCAGAGCGTTGTGCTGGACGGAAAGAGCATGACGCTGGCGGAGGTCATGGCACTACTTGAGGACCCCGACACAGACCTTGGCCGCGTCGCGGAGGTGGATGGCACTCCCATCGCGCTGGGGGACCTGAAAACCATGATCCAAATCGAGCAGGAACTAGCGCGGATCAAGGAGACCTATTTCTACGGAAGAGCGTTCACCGGTGAGCAACTATCCAATCTCGAGGATTTGATGAACCAGATCGAGACTGATGGAATCAGCGCAATGAGCACACAGGCTTCCGGCCTGGTTCTCAACATCACGGCGGACGCGGGAAATTCGACGGCCATTACGTATAGACCATACAACATTGTCGGTGTGCCAAGCAAAGTCACCCTGATATACAACCTAACACTGTCTGGTGCAATGCCCGCAAGCGGGATGGTCGGCTTCTCCTGGAAACGGGTGACCGGCTTGATGCCCGACGCCTATTTCACAGCGGTTCTGAAATTAGAAGGAATAGACGGCTATGCTTACGTATATGCGCCGGAAGGCCAGATGTTCACATTCGGCCCCAGCGATCCCAACAATATTGTTAGTGACGCTTCCAAGTTTTCCGGGACGCTGACGATCACGATTGACTGTAACTCCACAAACCAGACCCTTGAAAGCCTGATGGGCTGCAATGTCAGCGGTGCGCTCCAGGGCTTTGTGGAGTTCTATGATGGCAATGGGCTGACACTGTCAGACGGAAACGGCGTAAAGGATATACTCTCTATACCGGTCACGGTCAATAAGCCGTACGCGTTTGATGACGGCGACTGGCTGACCTCTATGGCGGGGTTAAGCAATCACGACAGACCTATGACAACCGACGCCTCAGGCTATGATGAGCATAAAAATCCCCGCTGGGATTTGGTCAATTTAAATGACAATTTAATGTCCCACTGTTATAACGAACTAAGGAAGACTGCCGATGAAATATACGCCGGCGGCGCCCACTACTACAAAGCGAATGCTTATCTTGCCCTTTACGACCCTAACGTGCCTACAGGATTCATGAAGGGCGCCCTGCCGGTGGGTTACGACGGGCAGCCCACCCCGCAGGGACTAGACACCATTCGCTATTACTGGGCCTACACCCAGCAGGCCGCACAAGTAGACCTTCGCGAGATTGACCTGAATTCTGAGCCGCTTATGTGCAAAGGCGGCTCCGTTATGTATCCCTATATTTGTACCTACCCCAGCCTCGCATCCCTCGAGCAGGAGCCGATTCAGTACGTTTCCATCGTGATGGGATCTTCCAGCGGAAACGCGCCGTATACGCTGAACACCGTCTGGCCAGCAGCCCCTTATTTCACCAATGCTATTAACGGTTGGGACAACACCTTCAATTTTACCAGCGCAGGAAAGCAGCGGACTGTCTCCTCCTCCATCTCGGTCTATGACGATACCAACCCGACGCTCACCGATATTACCGTACCGGCGGGCACCTATACCACCGGGCAGTATGTACCCATCCATCTCACCTTCTCCGAGCCGGTTAATGCATCCGGGCTTTCCCTGAAAATCAACGGAAACGTAACGACTGCAAGCGAACTTAAAATGGACACCACCGGCCGCAAGGCCGTGGCGATGTATCAGGTCAAGGATGTGGATGCCACCACTATCAACATTTCGAGCGTCACAAACCTTAAAGACCTGATGGGCAACACCACAGGGACGGCAGACAACGGCGGAATCGGCTGGGACTTCTCGCCGACCGTGACCCTCAAGAGTGCGTTTATGAAAAACGCGGTAACTGCTGTCTCCGCATCCCCCGCCACCGTCCAGCCGGCCGATATCGCAAACGGAGTGACGGTGACGTTGACCCTCAACCAAGCCGAGGGCTACCGCACCAAATATAACAGCTATTATCAGGCCGCCAGAAAAGCTCCCTTTGCCGTCAGGCTCACGAACCAGACCACCCATGAGTCCCGGACGGTGGATACCGTCCTGACAGAGTCCGGGAGTGTTATATCCGCAAAGGCGGAGATTAAGAACCTCACGCCACCCGCTGCGGATGAGACCTACCTTATAGAGATCATCGCCTATGAGGAATCCGACACAACGGGCTCCCTCGTCAGGGGGATTTCCACCTCTTTTACCGTGAAGGCCGTTGCCTTTGTAGACGGATTGACTATTATCTACCCCACGGATGACAAAGCGGAGCTGTCCCTCGGAGAAACCTACCGACCGAAGCTGGACGTTTCCTTTACCGGCAATCCGACCAATAGGACCGGAACCTGGTCGAGCAACAACACGGATGTCGCCACCATCTCGGACGGGCAGGTCACCCTAACCAGCAACGCCATCGGCAAGGTGAAATTTACCTTCACCGCCGACGATGGCGGGCTCACCGACCCGGACGGCAGCCACGTCAAGTCCTGCACCTCGAAGGAATACACGGTCGTCGCCGGCGGTTCCCCCGCACTGGTGGTGCCGATAGAGGCCAACCGCATCATGACGCGGAGGAACGGTCAGGTCCAGGTACGCTGGAGCAGCAACTCCGGTTATTTTACCTCCGACGATTTTAAATTCTCTGTCGAGGTTTTCGAGGGCTATTTCACGGAGGCCCAACTGAGCGGCAAAACGCCCGTATACACCGGTATGGCGGACAAAACGGCTAACAGCCTCACTATCCCCGAAGGCAAGCTCTCCGTCCTCTCCGTAAACGGCGTTCCCGCCTATACCGTCCGCATTTCCATGCCCCACCCGAAGGTGAAGGGCGAAACGCTGTCCGCGGTCTGTTACATCGTGGTAAACCCCGACGCGGCGATCGTGCGGCTGAGCCGTCCCACCGGTGGACTTTACCTGCTGGACAGCGAAACGGCGGAAATTGGCTGGTCCATCGACAGCTATACGGCCGGCTACACGACTGGCGAGCTGCGCATTGAGCGCATCAGTACAGAAAACGGTACGGACGTGAAAACTACGGTAATCGAACAGGACGTTTCCTCCCAAACCAGCAGCTATACGCTGGAGCCCGTCCCTGTCACTGGCCTGAAGGACACCTACATGGTGACCCTGCGGGCCAAAAACACCACTCAGGAGGGATACAGCAGCGACTCCTTCCCTCTCTATGTCTACAACGCCGACGCCCTGAAGCTGGAGGTTGATGGGCAAAAGGTCACAAGCCTCACCATGGATAACGAGAGCGCGGTCAGCGGCAGCCTTCCCACCGACACCAGCCATATCCTGGCCCTGCGCGAGGAGCTGGCACTCATCGAATACATCGGCATCAACTACAAAGACTACAGCTGGAGCCAGCTCAAGGACGGAATCCAATGGACAACCAGCGACACGAATGCGGTCAGCATCAACTATCGGCAGGGCGGGCTCTATGAGGACCTCTCCCGGTTTTCCATGGACACCTACTTGCCTGAGACCAGAATGGCGCTTTCCAGCGTGATGGACGGCACCGCCGTCATCACAGCGACCCATGCAAACACCGGTATGAGTGCCTCGGTTAACATCGACGTCCGTACTCTACGGGAGAAGTTCTATCTCTTCCAGCTCACGCCCATGCGTAAAACCGAGCTTAGCTATACCGATGGGAAGGGCGTCAAGAAGGTGGTGTATACCAACGACGAGGGCGTTCTGGCACTATACGAGCCGGACGGGATCGCTTCGGACGTACACCTTAAGGCGACGAACGGCAGTGAGGTCTGGCTGGGGACGATCTACCGGGAACGTCTGCTCTCTGGTGAGCGGGACGCGACCCGTCTACAGCTCTATCCATTGAACACCTTCAAGCTCCGCCAGGCGGCAAAGGCCGAGATTTACCTTAAAAATCCGGACGGCAGCCCCTATACGGGCAGCCTGACCCTGCGCGGCGGTGTCTACAAAAACGGTGGCTATTGCCAAGATGCCAAAATGCTGAGCAATACCCCGCCCGATCCCGCTCACCCGCTTATGGACGGCAAGGAAGGCCAGACCGTCAATGTTGAAGCTGAAGGCAAACTGACGGTCTATATGGACTCCACGCAGTTCTGGTCGGCGGAGAAGGGAGATGAGAACACCGCGGGCACGTCTCTGAAGCCAACCGATAGCCTTCAATACATCTTTGAGCTGACAGGTGTGAGCGGATATTATCCCCTTTTGATCTATGCGGACGGTAACCTCACGTTAAGCGACCTTGTGCGCAGCGCTGAGAGTGTCGTTTCCTTGGAGAGCCATAACGGCTTGCCGCGACCCTTTATTTCCAACCAGATGATGGATTACGGACTCTCCGGCGGCAGACTTATTGATGTGCGCGGCAGTTCGGAACATATAGGGCCCAACAAGACCTATCCGGAGGTCAGGCTTCTCACCACCGTACTGCTCTGGGGACAGGACGTGTCGAGCTCAGGTTACCGGCTTGAGCTATGCGACGAGTACGGCTATATCCCAGTGGCGCAGAGTAGTCAACAGATCAGATATCCCTTCTCCAGCATCCCTGTGGTCCGCAATACGTTGACCCTGTCCAAGGCCACCATCACCGACTCGGGCTGGATTGCCGGGGGCAAGGATGTGGGTCTGAAAACCAGGCTTTCTCGGGCCGGAGCTATGCTGGCAGAGCTGCCTATGTTACCCAGGGTGACGGATCTGACCCATGCACCCAAGCTGACCGAGTCAGATAACATCACCGGCATGATGCTGGAGCTTCAGAGCAAAAGCGGTGTTGGCCCGGGAGCTCAAATGAGTGACGGAAACAAGATCATTAACGGCCTGATGGAGCTGATGGGCAAGGTCAGCGGTCCAGTCAACGGCTCCAGCTTCAAAATGCTCATCACCCCCGGCAAGGGGAACGCGGTGTTCAACGCCTTTATCTGGGCGGGTTACAACAGCCTGGGCCTGGACGAGGTGAATTATGATCAAAACGGCCTGGCCTTTGACTATAAACTTGCCGAGCAGAACCTGAGCACAGCGCCCAACCTCAACGACCTTACAGATATGGCCAAAGGCTCCTATGACCCCGACAAGACCTATAACGACGCCAAGACCAATCAGCAGAATGGCGAGGGCAACAGCTCCACCGATTTCGGCGGACAGCTCGAGGGCTATTTCGAGGCGCAGATCCAGTATAACTTCCAGAAGGGTAAGTGGGAGATCTATGTGTTGGGCGGAGGGTTTACGGTTGGCTTCGGCGTGAGCTATACCTACAATATCAACGCGCAGGCGGGCCCCGTTCCCTTAACGGCCACCTTCAACGTCGGCGGTGCCCTGCAGCTTGATTTTAAGGCAGCTGTTCGCTACAGTGAGCAAAGTGGACTGAAATGGGCTTCCACAGTGACGGGAAGCTCCGTCAACGACTATCTGACCACCTTGCGAATCAACGCTTATGTGAACGCCTTTGGCGGCTTGGGCTTTGACTATTCGGTGCTGGCTCTGAAGATCGGGCTCTTTGGGAAGATCACTTTCGACAACCAGAACAAGTTCCTGTCCCGAACCTACCTGGAGGATCCGTCAAAGCAACAGCTTAACGGGCAGGCCCTTCAGCTTACAGGCGAGGTGGGCATCAAGTTTGTGGCGCAATTCCTCTTCATCACTTATGAATTAGTGCTGGCGTCCGGCTCCCTCAGCTATACCCACAAATTCAACAATTGGGATGCCATCGACGACTACTGGAAGAACACGGGCAGCGGACTTAAGAGGTCGTCGTTTATGGCGAGCACCGTCGGAAGCGGTCTTGCGCCACTCAGCTCCACAGCCACGCTCCAGAGCCGCGAATATCTTGACCTGTTCGCACGAAACTGGGGAACGGAAAAACGGATGTCGTTCTTTGCACTCGATCCGGTAAATGCGTTGGAGCCGCTTCAGACGAACGCCTACCCTTACTCGCTGCCCCTGGTCACCGATGACGGACAGCTTCTGCTGTACGCCTTTGACGGAGGCAGCGCAGATGTCGGCGACACACGGATCTACGCCACACGCCTTGCTGGCGGCAGCTATCCTCAGGGCTCCGAGATTACGGCTCCATCCGGGTTTGACGGCTGCGGAGACAGCGGCTTGAGCCTTGCAGGAAGCGGCAGCTTTGCGGTCGCTACCTGGGTGAGGCAGAGCGCCAGTCTGCCCGGCAAATCTGCAGGGCAGATCCTGAGCAGCGCAGAACAAGCGCTTTTGATGAACGGCACGGAGATTGTGGCCTCCATATATAATGGTACGGGCTGGACGTCTACGCGACTGACAAATAATGCAAGTCCCGACCTCGCACCCGTAGTGGCGACGAATGGCTCCAGGGCTATCGTCGTATGGCGCAGCGTGTATGCCGGGAATGCTGATGATCTCATCAACTTTTCGCAGCAGGATTATATCCTCTACAGTGTTTTCGATGGCGGCAGCTGGAGTGTGCCGAAGCAGCTCTATAACGGCACCTCCGGCGCGATCAAGGGCATCCATGCGGCCATGCTAAAGGATGGTACCACTGCTGTGACCTATACGTTGGACACCGACACGGTGGACGGCGGGACCTCAGACTATGAGGTAGGCTACACCATCGTGAATGCCGCGGGCGAGTCCTCCTTCAGCGCCATCATCACACAGGATCAGTGGCTGGATGAAAACCCTCAGATTACAGCCGTAAAATTCGCTCAGGATGACGAACGCTTTATCCTTGGCTGGCACAGCATGCGGGGCGGGATCAGTGATATCCGCTTGGCCGCCATCGACGGTGCGGGGGTGCTGTCCAACTGCTTTATCGAATCTATTGCCCAGATGGCTGGCGGGAACGCGGTCAATATTGGCGGAAGCTTCCACTTCGCGAGAATGAGCGCCTCCCTGAACGACATCTCCAACCTCTCCATTCTATGGTCGGAGAGCAAGTCCAACGACGGGGGGGAGTCGGACCATGGGGTTCTTCGGGCAGTTAAGTTTGTCAGGGACGGCAGCGACATTCGGATTTCCGGTGCACTGGACGTGGCAGAGCTTCCACTGCGTACACTTATGGAGCATTTCGATGCCTATGTGGCGGACTCCGACGGAAGAACCGTCAAAGCCGTGCTCCAGGGCACAGAATACAAGGAAATTCGTGACGAAGACCCCAATACATACACCGAATACGACTTGGGAGGTGGCAATAGCCTGAAGCTGCCCAAGGAGGAGGTCAAGCTCTTTACCGCCACGGCGACTTATTCAAACAAGGTGCGACTGGACGTACTGGCGGCGGACTACGCAAACCTGAGTCTGGATACGCTTACACCCATCCAGTTTACTGTATTCAACGCGGGCATGGATCCGATGGGAAAGGTAAGCGTTGAAATCGAAGGAAATAAAACGGAGTTTGACAATCTCGGCCTCTATCCTAATGAAAGCAAAACCCTGACCTGCTGGTACCCGGTGGGAGGTAAGATCGAAAATCTCGATTATACCCTCACCGCACATTTTGGAGCAGATACTGATACTTTAAGCGGCAAGGTCTATCTTGACTATCCCGATGTAGGCATCTCACAGATGAAGGTGACCTCGGAGGACAAGGGGATTCGCACGCTGCAGCTCACCCTGTATAATGGCTCCGCTGCCACCCTGTCCGGTGGCAAGAACCGGAGTGTTCGGCTCGGCTTCTATGACGACGCTCTGTTCACAAAAATACAGAGTGTGACGAGCGTGACGCCCGGCGCTACGGTGGACGCGGACAAAACCCTGACGATTTCAGGCGAGGACGCGCTGAAGCTGATCGACGAGGGCGCTTTCACCCTTGAGGTAGGCTTCGATATCGGTAGGTATGTGAAGGACGCAGGACTTGACGAAATCCCAGATTCGGGCATCCGCCTCTATGTGAACGCGTGGGCTGAAGAAACCAGCAGCACGACGGGTCAAACCAAAACCGCTGTTCTGCCGGAATACACTCGCAAAAACAACAGCGACTCCGTGTTGTTTGAGAGCGCACTTTTCCGCAGCGGCCAGCTTGTGGGTATTTCCGTGGAGCAGGGTCTGTCGGGCGACAACAAAACCACGGTAAGTGTCTCCCTGCGCAACAATTCCCTTAGGAACAGGGTCTCGGGTAACCTCACTGTGTTCCTACTCGACGCAGGCGGAAATGTGCTGGAACGGCAACAGACGTATACGGGCGGCAGTGGCAGCCTGATCGAGCTTGAGGGCGAGGAAGCCGAGACACGTGCCTTTACCTTCGGACAAAGTGGCAGCCGCATCACGGCAAGCTATGGCGATCTGAAGCTTGCCAGCAATAACGCAAAGCTCGCAGCGCTCAGCTTTGAGGGGCTGGCCGTGCGGCTTTCGGACTTTGCCCTCAACGGAGAGGGCCGCTATGCCTGCACCGCCCCCGACACAGTACTTAGTTCAACGCTCGTCAGCTTCATGACGGAGGATCCCGGTGCGGTCGTAACGGTAAACGGAGCACTCGTCGGCAGCAGCGCGAAGGTAAGCCTGCCTGCAGGGAGCTCTGAAATCAGGTTGGAGGTAACGGCGCAGGACGGAACAACAAAACAAAGCTATATTCTTTCTGTCAACCGCAGTGATTCATCAACACCGCCAACACCGTCAACATCATCAGCACCAGCCTATCAGGCAATCGTTAAAACAGGCAGCGGCACAAGAATGACCCTTCCCGTTACAGTCAATAAAAATAACAGAACCGCGTCCATAGACATAAGCTCTCAGAGCGTTACATGGGACGGAACTGTCATCACCATACCCACGATCACCGGTATTGAGACCTGGTCGATAGGTATTCCGGTTTCAAAGCTGTCGGCGTCGGACGCACAAGGTATGCTGACCGTAACCACTGACATAGGCAGCATCATTATTCCGTCCAGTATGCTGACTGGCGTTTCGGGAATCGCCGGAAGCAAAGCTGAGATTACCATTGGGCGGGGAGATAAAGACAACCTGTCCGACGACGTGAAAGCCGCTATCGGCAGTAAACCACTTATTCAGCTCAAGCTGATGATTGATGGAAAGCAGATAAATTGGTCAAACCCCAATGCACCGGTGACGGTGAGCATACCCTATATGCCTACGCCGGAAGAGCTTGCGAGTACCGAGAGCATCGTCGTATGGTACATTGACGGCAGCGGCAGCGTAGTCACTATCCCTAACGGACGCTACGATGCAGTAACAGGCATGGTCACCTTCAGCACCACCCATTTCAGCGACTATGCGGTGGCGTACAACAAGGTGAGCTTCAAGGATGTGGCGTCAGGCGCATGGTACAACAAAGCGGTGAGCTTCATCGCAGCAAGGAAAATGACGTCGGGCACGGGAGGCGGCAATTACAGCCCTGAAGCAAAACTGACACGCGGTGAATTCATCGTCCTGATGATGAGAGCCTACGGCATCGCTCCGGATACAAACCCAACGAATAACTTTTCCGACGCGGGCAATACCTACTACACCGGTTATCTCGCGGCTGCAAAGCGGCTTGGTGTATCCTCAGGGATAGGCAACAATAGGTACGCTCCGGACCAGGAAATCACCCGTCAGGAGATGTTCACCCTGCTGTACAACGCCCTCAAGGTCATCAGGCAGCTCCCGCAGGGCGACTCAGGAAAGACTCTCTCTGACTTCACCGACGCTGGGGAGATTGGCGCCTGGGCAATGGATGCCATGATGCTGCTGGTCAAGACCGGTACTGTCAGCGGCAACGCCGGAAAGCTTAGCCCAAACGGAACGACCACCCGCGCTGAAATGGCGCAAGTACTGTATAACCTGCTGGGGAAATAATCAAACAGTTTAAAAGAAGGCATCCTTTTCACGATCTGTGAAGGGATGCCTTCTTTTTAGTGCGCCCAGCATGGGCGCATTCTAACGGGTGAACTGCCCATAGCCCAATTTTGTTAAGAGTTCTATCCAATGAACGCTTCAAGCGTGCCAGATATCTCAGTTTTGTGGAATGTTATTCTGCAAAGTAAGTGAGAACTCTGGAAGCGTCGTATACCGAACGGTACGTACGGTGCTGTGGGAGGTCGGCTACTCAATTAATGGGTAGCCTCATACCCGATCGTTTTATAAACCGCTTATAACATTCTGAATGCAAAAGGTTTGTCTAATTCCAATTCATCAAGCCATTTCCCGCGATCACTTGTAAAGCTAAAAACCGAACTATCGATCCGCTGTACCTGAAATAGTTTATGAAATGAATCCATCGTTTTCTTAAAGGGTGTTGGAGAACTCCCATTGGTGGGAAAGTCCGGCGACTGCATTAATTTCTCAAAAATTTGCATTACCCGTTTCTGGATAGTTGCAGGGAAGGTTAAATCAGGCTCTTGCTTTTTCTTCAAAATATATAACAGCGCAAGGCAACTGGTCAATGTAAATAAAACGGAGTAGTAGTGAAAGGGCCGCCCGTTCTCTTTCTTTTCAAACTCCGTCCCATTGGGTTCAAATGCAAGGGGTGTTTTGAGTCGCCCAATTGCAGCCGGAGCCCATTTGTCAAGCAAGTTGGCTATTAAGCTGCTAGCCTCGTCAAAGGGTAATTTGCAAAAAATGGAAGCGTAACGGTAGCTGTGATCCGGAATATACAGACCCTCAACCTCTTCAAAAGATCTGTAATAAGGTTCGTAATCCGATCCAATTCTGAAAAAATTCCTGGCTGACTCTTCCGGCCCAATCTTAAGCATTTCACTTAGAAATTTAGTCGGATTACCGATTGCTGTTTCATAAACATCTTTCTTGCCGGATATTTTTTTTGTCTCACCTTGCGCCACCCAATATCTACCTGATAAATCGAAGTCCACCAGCACAAAATCCCTGCCATAATGCCTGTGAGCGCCTTCGGTTTGAACCTGTTTAACCACACTACCACGTTCCTTATTTCTAAATACTTTTACTCTGGTACCAGGTTCATTCATTTGAGCTGCTTGAGGGGATTTTTGAAGTAACTTTGCAATTTGTTGAATTTCGTCTGGCTGCTCATTATTAAAATATTTTGAGGCCCAACCGGTAGCTAGATAGGACTCCAAGGCTTTTTCGATAAATTCAGCCATTGTCCCGGCAACAGGAATATAGTCAGATTCTTCAGTAGGACAGGCCACTACAATTTGGGCACTATGGATATCGCTGCCATCGGCAAGCAAGTAATAAAAAGCATACTCCGGTTCAATCCATTCCAGTGGAATGAACTTCAATCCTGATGGAAAATGATATTCATCTTTTGGAGGATACCGGAATTCTCCTATTCTTTCCAAAGGAGGTATCCTGAGCCCGAGGGTAAGGTTACTATTATTTATAAATATAGCAAGGACATCACAACCGTTCATGACCGTATAAAAGTCCAAAAGGGACTGGGGTAAAGATTCTTTTGCTTCGTTGAGCATTTTAGGGCAAGCCGGAGGTCGAATCTCGCTATCCGTAAAGCGTAAATCCTTCCTTTTATGAATCGTTTCTAAAAAACTTTTTAACTTCTTTGCAATTTCAATTGATTTGCTCATAACTACCTTCCTATCTAGTGTTTGATTTAGCCCGGTTTCTCCTATAAAGCGTTGCGATGCTGAGAAAAACGGAATATCCTTGAGTATTATCGGGATAATTATGGCTTTAGTTAATTTCATCTTATTTTATCTATTTTTTCCTTATATAATTTCACAGACTTTTTCTTGAAGTTTCTAAAATCTTAATTTATAATAACAATAGAATTTTAAGCGCGTAGAATGGTTCAGCGTGAGATCATGTATTTGGTCTTGCGCTATTTTTTTTGCTTGAAATTACTAAAAAACAAAGTGAGGATATATTTTAATGGATTTTTACATGAAATTACCACGGAACAAGAAAGAATTTATATTATTTATGATGATTATTTCGGTCCTGTCAGTTAATATTATTGCACCCTTAATAACATGTTTTGAAATGGGATTTCACCTATATGTATGGGCAGATGTAATAAAGGTGATTCCGATGATTTGGCTAAGTGTGATAGCTTTTGTACTTGTTACACATAAACCAGCGGAGTGGATTACCAATAGAATTGTTGCAGAGGGTGACAGCTTTGGAGCGAAAATCACTGTAAATATCTTATGTACCGTGTTCTTGATGTCTATTTTCATGACAGTAGTTGGTACATGGATTGGGAGCCGACATATTAGTATGGAGCCTATCCGTACGTTTTTTTATAAGTGGCCCAGAAATTTTTCCATATCATTTGCTATAGAGGCTTGTGTAGCACAACCAATAGCTAGGTTTATTATGGAGAAATTACACCAAAAAGTAGAAAGCTGAGTAATGAATATGGGTTTGCTGTATAATGGAATACGGTAGTAAGAAGGGGGTATTAGTATGATTGAACTCGCTTTTGGTGAAAGCCCTGCCGGTGCATTAAAAATGGCAAAATCAATGAAACAAGGCGAACGTTTAGTTGGTGCAGTTGCTGTGTTTGGTGGCACAAAGAAAGAACGGCGTGAAGCAAAAAAGCCTCGTAACTGGTCAGGTATGACTATGGAAGGTAGCTCAAAGGATGTAGTGGCATTAACACTCGCATTGGATATTGGTGATATTTCGGGTATGGATTCGGATATGAACGTACGCAAAAAGGTTCTTAGCGAGCTGTTTGCCGATTTTCCGGGGGTGTCAGATGAAATATGGAGAACTAATCAACATGCTCTGACGCGGATTCAGGAAGCAAGATCAACCCTGGAGCCAATACGTATGTGGGTCTGTACCAGTGATCCTGTGGAAATGTGCAGCTTGTTTTTTATATGCCATTTAATGGTCGATGCTTCGACACCCCTTTCCGTTGTATGTGTTCCAAGACAGAATGAGAAAGATAACAGCATTGTTTATTATCGTGGTACTGGAGAAATTCCTGCAGAAGAATTTGGAGCAATGGCACAGTATGAGGAACCTATAAGTAAATTGCAGCGCATCGCTTATGCAAATACTTGGAACGATTTGGTGCGAGACAATGCTCCTTTGCGTGTTATAATCAACGGAAGCGTTATTGGAGTACCAGACGATTTCTATGATTTTGCTCTTCGTGGCAATATACCGGACGGGGAGTTCAAGGTTGCACAGTTGATTGGAAAAACATTAATTCAAATATCAGGTGTTGGCGACCGCTGGTTATTCCAGAGGATGCAAACCATGATACAGTCGGGAGAATTGATTGAGGTCTCAGCGGCGACAGACGACCATCCATATTCAGGAATTATAAAACGAAACAGGAAAATTACATCATAATCTAGGTGAGGTTAAAGTGAAGATTGAAAAAAAGAAAATGAGATGGATAATCTTAATAGCTGTCTTTGTTATCTGTGCTTGTGTAGGTGTTTTTTTCGCAATTATTTCTTATCAAATGAATCTGCTGCCTTCGATGACTTTTGATGAAATGATAGCATATACAACAGAAAATAATGAACACGCAATGATAACAGTAGGAATTATTAAAGATGGTGATATGACTTATACTATATATGGAGAAAACGCTTCTGTTTTAACGAATGAAGAACATACATATGAAATTGGTTCACTAACTAAAACATTTACGGCATCTCTGCTATGCAAGGCAATCAGCGAGAAAAAAATTGATTTAAATGATCAAATCAACGAATATATTGATTTACCGGAAAAGGAATACTATCCCACTTTGAAAAAGCTTGTAACTCATACTTCCGGTTATAAAGAATACTATTTAGAATGGCAGATGGCTTCTAATTTTCTTTATGGTCAGAATAATGATTATTATGGTATCAATAATAACATATTTATAAAAAAATTAGGAGAAATAAAGCTTAAAAATAAAGAACACGATTTTAAGTATTCAAATTTTGGCTTTGCCATTGTTGGAAATGTATTGTCAAGCGTATATGGTACTGCCTATGCCCAACTAATGAACGATTATATTGCCAATGATCTCAAGCTTGAAAACACAAAGATTTCTGATGGGACGGGGGATCTAAGCGGATACTGGAACTGGAAATCTGACGATGCCTATTTACCCGCCGGAGCCATTACTTCTACAATCAGCGATATGATGCAATATATTAAACTACAAATACTAGATGAAGGTTCATATCTTTCTTATGGGCATGAGATTATTGCTAATGTTAACGCTACTACAAGTAAGAATGAAAAGCTTGACATAAGAATGGATGCGGCAGGCATCGGTTGGATGATTGATACGAAAAATAACATAATATGGCACAATGGTGGAACAAGTCATTTTAACAGCTATGCAGCTTTTGATAAGAATAAGCAAATCGGTATTGTCATTCTTTCTAATTGTTCTCCAGGTTACAGAATACCTACAACCGTAATGGGTGTGAAACTTATGAAGGTTTTGCAAAGCGAAGTTGATAAAAAAGAATAGACACAAAAATACATCAGCGGTGTAGATTGGGGGTTGATAAAAGCAAATTTATGCGTTATAATTTATAGTGTAAAGTGTATACAATATACATTATACAATCCGTGAAAAACTGTATTTTATAGTAGTTTTGAGGATTTGATTAGTCCTTAAAAAGACGATTAGATTGGGGGAGATTTTATGAGAAAGAAGTTCAAGGATGGTAAATGGAATGTTCAAGTTGATATAAGGGACTTTATACAGAAAAACTATACACCCTATGATGGCGATGATAGTTTTTTAGCAACACCGACTCAAAGAACATCCGAATTGTGGGCTAAAGTTAAAGATTTAATGAAAGAAGAACGCAACAAGGGCGGAATAATGGATATCGATACCCATACTATTTCCACTATTGATTCTCATAAACCCGGCTACATAGATAAGGATATTGAATCAATAGTCGGCCTTCAGACAGATGAACCTTTAAAAAGAGCAATCATGCCTTTTGGTGGAATCAGAATGGTAAGGACTTCTTTAAAAGCGTACAACAGGCCGATGGACCCAGAGGTTGAGAAGGTTTTTAAATACAGAAAAACCCACAATGATGGTGTGTTTGACGCTTTTACCGAAGAAATGAAAAAAGCCAGACATACAGGTATTATAACAGGACTGCCGGATTCATACGGCAGGGGTAGAATTATCGGTGATTATCGAAGAGTTCCCCTTTATGGCGTGGATTTCCTCATAGACAAGAAAAAAGAGGCCATGAAAAATTACGTCTTTGACATTATGAATACACCGGTCATCAGGCAGCGTGAGGAAATCAGTGAACAGATAAGGGCTCTCCAAGAGCTGAAAGAAATGGCTGCAAGCTATGGCTATGATATAAGCAAGCCTGCTACTGATACAAAAGAAGCTGTACAATGGCTTTACTTCTCATATCTGGCTGCTGTTAAGGAACAGAACGGAGCAGCCATGAGTCTTGGAAGAATTTCCAACTACCTTGATATTTATGCAGAAAGAGACCTTGTTGAAGGTAAGTATACAGAGGAACAGATTCAGGAATTTATAGACCATTTTGTAATGAAGCTCAGAATGGTCAGGTTCTTGAGAACACCCTCATATGATGAGTTGTTTTCAGGAGATCCCACCTGGATTACTGAATCTCTTGGCGGTATAGGTGTGGATGGAAGGCACATGGTTACAAAAATGACCTATCGATTCATGCATACGCTGACAAATCTAGGGGCAGCGCCAGAACCCAATATGACAGTGTTGTGGTCACCCAGACTTCCAGAGAGCTTTAAAAGCTTCTGTTCAAGGCTTTCAGTTGAGACTTCTTCAATTCAATACGAAAATGATGATTTGATGAGAGAAAAATTTGGAGATGACTATGGGATTGCATGCTGTGTATCAGCCATGAAGATTGGTAAGCAGATGCAGTTCTTCGGAGCAAGAGCAAACCTTGCAAAGGCCTTATTGTATGCCATAAATGGCGGGAAAGATGAAATTTACGGGGAACAGGTAGGCCCTGCTTTGGCTCCGATCAGCTCTGAGTATCTTAATTATGATGAAGTTATGAAGCAGTTTGATGCTACACTGGATTGGCTCTCGAAGCTGTATATCAATACACTGAATATCATTCATTACATGCATGATAAGTACTGCTATGAAAGAATAGAGATGGCGCTGCATGATGAAGAAATATTAAGAACATCAGCATGTGGTATAGCTGGACTTTCGGTAGTGGTCGACTCCCTGTCGGCAATAAAATACGCAAGGGTCAAGCCGGTAAGGAACGAAAATGGACTTGTTGTAGATTATGAGATTGAGGGCGAATTCCCGATGTTTGGTAACAACGATCCAAGAGTAGATGAAATCGCTGTAGACTTGGTCAAGAACTTTATGACCAAACTAAGCAAGCATAAGACATACAGGGACAGTAAGCCTACAATGTCTATATTGACCATAACATCAAATGTTGTCTATGGAAAGAAAACCGGGAGTACTCCTGACGGAAGAAAGCATGGAGAGCCTTTCGCCCCCGGAGCAAACCCCATGCACAAGAGAGATACCAAGGGATGTATCGCATCCATGGCTTCTGTTGCAAAGCTTCCCTATGATTACAGCGAAGACGGAATATCCTATACATTCTCCATTGTTCCGGCGGCCTTAGGCAAGGTTGAAGATGAAAGAATTGAAAACCTTGTCAGCCTTATGGATGGTTACTTTAGTGACGGAGGCCACCATATCAATGTCAATGTATTGAACAAGGAAGTGCTGCTGGATGCCATGGATCATCCTGAGAAATATCCTCAGCTGACCATAAGGGTTTCCGGTTACGCTGTTAACTTTATTAAGCTCACAAGAGAGCAGCAGCTGGATGTCATCAACAGGACATTCCACGAAAGATTTTAAGCTTTATGGACCATGTCAAAAATCGAAAGGAGAGTGGCAATCATGGAAGGTTATGTACATTCAATCGAAACCTGCGGAACACTTGATGGGCCGGGCATCCGGTATGTGATTTTTCTTCAGGGATGCCCATTAAGATGCAAGTTTTGCCACAACCCTGACACATGGCAGCTTTATTCCGGGAAAAAGTATTCTGTCGATGAACTCATGGATGATATATTAAAATACAGGAGCTTCATTAAAAGAGGAGGTATGACCCTTTCAGGAGGAGAACCGCTCTTGCAGGCGGATTTTGCCGCCGAGCTTTTCAAGGAATGCAAAAAGCACGGCATTCATACAGCTGTAGATACATCAGGAGCGATACCTTTGAGCGCATGCAAGCATGCAGTTGATGAAGTCGATCTTGTATTATTGGATATCAAGTCTATTGATACCTTTAAATGTAAGGATCTTACAGGGAGAGGAAATGAGGACGCTTTAAAGCTTCTGGATTACCTTGAGCAGAAGGGGCAAGAAGTCTGGATACGGCATGTGGTCGTACCGGGCATTACAGAGAACGATGATGATATAGAAAAGATGGCTGAATATCTTTCAAAGTATACAGTCATCAGCCGTGTTGAAATTCTGCCGTTCCATAAAATGGGGGAGTATAAATGGAAGCAGATGAATTTAGAATACGAGCTTGGGGATACTCCACCACCTCAAAAAGCATCTATAGAAAAAATAAAGAGCATATTGAGAAAGTATAAGCTTAATGTAGTATAGGAGTACTTTAATAGGGATACGCTGGACCTGAGGGTTCAGCGTTTTATTGTGAATACAACAAGGCTCCCGGGACCCGTTCGCAATCTTCAATAGCGTACGAATGCCCGGATGAAGACAGCTTGAGCTGTTTTTTTAGTGACCTGCACGCTGTTGGTATGTCAAAAATGCGATTTGTTAGTTTTCTAACTAGTTGGTATGATAGATATATCTGACAGCGAAGGACATTAAGTTATGAGAAAATTAGTCATTGGAATACTGGCACATGTAGATGCGGGCAAGACAACATTATCAGAGAGTTTGCTTTATTTGAGCGGCAAAATTCGAAAACTGGGAAGGGTGGACAATAAGGACGCCTATTTGGATAACATTGATCTCGAAAGAGCAAGAGGAATTACTATTTTTTCAAAGCAGGCCGTGCTTGAAGTGGCTGATATACAGATTACCTTATTAGATACCCCGGGTCATGTGGATTTCTCAACTGAAATGGAGAGAACACTCCAGGTGCTGGATTATGCCATTTTAGTGATAAGCGGAGCAGATGGCGTTCAAGGACATACTAAAACCTTATGGCGTTTGCTCGCCCTATATGGGATACCGGTTTTTATATTCATTAATAAAATGGATCAAAACGGGACTGATAAAGCAAAACTAATGGATGAATTAAAAAAACAGTTGGATGACGGATGTATTGAATTCGAACAAGGTGAGACAGAGGACTTTAACGACCAATTGGCCATGAGCGATGAATCCTTGATGGAAGCCTATTTGGGTTCGGGACATATTGGAATCAAGCAGATTAAAGAGGCAATTAGGGAGCGAAAGGTATTCCCATGCTTTTTCGGATCGGCTTTGAAATTAGAAGGGGTTGAAGCCTTTATTCAGGGTATTGAAAAGTTTACGAATAGTCCTTCCTATCCTGATAAATTTGGGGCTAAAATATTTAAAATAGCAAGAGACGAGCAGGGAAACCGCCTCACCTATATGAAAATTACAGGCGGAAGACTTAAGGTTAGAGATGTTTTAAATAATGGAGTTTGGGAAGAAAAGGTTAATCAGATTCGAATCTATTCTGGACAGAGATTTGAAGCAGTTAATGAGGCAGAGGCTGGCACTGTATGCGCGGTGACAGGACTAAGTCAAACAAAGCCGGGAGAAGGTTTGGGGGGAGAAGAGGTATCGAATACACCTATATTGGAACCTGTGTTGTCCTATCAAATTTTACTTCCGGAAGGCTGTGACCCAAGAGTGATGATTCCTAAACTGCGCCAGATCGAGGAAGAGGATCCGGAGCTTCATATTGTTTGGGATGAACAGCTTAAGGAAATCCAGGTACAGATAATGGGCGAGGTTCAGATTGAAATCCTGCAAAGTCTTATAAAAAGCCGATTTGGAACTGAGGTATCCTTCGATTCAGGCAGGATTGTTTATAAAGAAACGATTGCAAATGTCGTAGAAGGAGTAGGGCACTTTGAACCACTGCGGCATTATGCAGAGGTTCATTTGTTATTGGAGCCGGGGGAGCGGGGAAGTGGTCTAGAGTTTGTAGTAGATTGCAGTGATGATGTACTGGGTAAAAGCTGGAAGAATCTTATTTTATCCCATCTGGAAGAAAAGGTTCATAAAGGGGTTCTCACAGGATCAGCCATTACAGATATGAAAATGACTTTAGTGTCAGGCCGGGCACATAATAAGCATACAGAAGGCGGTGACTTCAGAGAGGCTACCTACCGTGCTGTGCGCCAGGGCTTAATGGAAGCAGAATCACTATTGCTGGAGCCCTATTATGCCTTTCATCTGGAGCTGCCGGAGAAAATGGTGGGACGCGCCATGACCGACATAGAAAAAATGCATGGAACATGTCAAATCTCACATATAGAAGGGGAGATGGCAGTTCTTACAGGGAGTGCCCCTGTTGTTACCATGAGAAATTATCAGAAGGATGTGATTGCCTATACCAAAGGTCTTGGCAGGCTATTTTGCAGTTTGAAGGGGTATGAACCCTGCCATAATACAGAAGAGATCATAGAGATGATGGGATACGATTCTGAAAGGGACGTTGAAAATCCGACGGGTTCTGTGTTTTGTGCCAATGGTACCGGCTTTTTGGTAAATTGGGATGAAGTAAAGGACTATATGCATATAGAAAGCTACTTTCAAAATAAAGATGATTTGCTGGAGGAAGTAGCTGAAAATCGGGCTTCACAAACAGGTGAGAGGTGGATCGATCCGGAGGAGATTGACAGGATCCTTAATCAAGCCTCTTATGCAAATCAAGGAAAAAAATCTGTTTGGAAAAAACGAAGAACAGCTGCCGAAAGTTATTATAAACCGACTACCTATATAGGCAAACCGAAAGAAACCAAAGAAGAATATCTCCTTGTAGATGGCTATAATATTGTCTTTGCGTGGCCTGAGCTCAAAGAGCTTGCAGAAGATAATATGGATGGTGCGCGATCAAAATTGCTCGATCAGCTCAGTAAATATAAAAGCGTTCAAAATGGTGAGATCATCGTTGTATTTGATGCCTATCGCGTTCAGAGGCATCATGAGGAAATCATCGACTACGATAATATCCATTTAGTGTATACCAGGGAGGCACAAACAGCAGACCATTTTATTGAAAAATTTGCCCACGATAACCAGAAGAAATATAACATAACTGTTGCAACGTCAGATGGTTTGCAGCAGATTATTATCAGGGGGTCAGGCTGTGCCGTACTGTCCGCCCGAGAGCTGAAGGAAGAAATAGAAAGGGCTAATGATAGAGTCATTCAAGCCTTCCAGGAAAAACAAACAGCAGATCGGCATTATATAAAGGATGCATTATCCGCCGAAACCAAACAGCAGATGGAAGAACTCCTTGAATGAATCATTGAACAATTTCAAAAACAGTACCTTGGTTAAAATCAGCAACTTTCATAGAGCCATAAACCCCTAAATATAGTCTGGTTTGATCCAGATTAGATCCCAAACTAACATAATAAGCCGATTGCGTCCCAAAACTATAATCGGTTTCAATAACACTAAAGTCATTCAGTTTACAATCTGTTCTTACCCTGGTATAAGCTAAAACTCCTCTTATCGGAGGTTGCGATTCTTCATCCCGAGCTAGATCAGTAAACACAACGCTTCCTGTTAGTCCGGGGATTTCGTTTCCCATGTATGGGTGGACTCCCGTTAGTGCAGTTGCTCCGAACTTATCGGGTCGGGGTTCTTTATGAAAATAACTCGTAAGTGGATGAATACGTTTTACTGAGGTTTTTATTGCTTCATCGTAATAAGCAATTGTTTCTGCATTCAAAGTCGAATTTGCAGGGCAGTCCCTTATAATCGATGTAGGAAAAGCGCCTTCCCACCCTCGCCAGCCAAAGTTAATAAATCCTTCCTCATCAGGCTCAGCTCTCATTAAAGACGCTTGAATAATCTGCGTAACCGGTATTGGTTTATAACGAACGAATGAAAAAATTGACTCTACCAGATCTTGTCCGACTTGTCCTACATACTTGATGTACTGATTATTAAACCTTTGAAATGAAATTCCCGGTATATTGCGAACACCTTTAGCCATTACCGCGAGCGTTACTTGAATAGGTGCGGGAAGCTCGTTAAAGCGTGTAGCTACGGGTGGATTATCGATAGATGTATTTCTGGATACATCTATTTCAATTATTTTACCGGCAATTTCCATATCATCCTGGCTCAAATTGAATGGATCATAGCCCGATCCACCATCTCCGGTTGTAAAAACTAGTTTCCCTGTCTCAGGTGAAAAATTTAAGCTATTGACGCCATTATGATTTAAAAATGGTCTTCTTATATTAAGTAATGCCCGATGTTTTTGAGGCTGACCATTAGATTGTAAAATCCATTCTTCAACTGTATCAATATGATCATATTGATTTTCTCTATTTGTCCACTTTAGGTTTAAGGTTCTGGGGTCGCAGGGGTTAGGCTCAAAAGGACTAGAAAGAGCACCTGGACCTTGTGTTCCAACAACTGAATAATGAAGATAAAAAAGACCGTTATAATGAAATTGGGGATGAAACGCAAGCCCTAGCAAACCCCGTTCATCATAACCTCCACTGGAAACACCTAGTTTTAAGATTCGCGGGCGAATATCTAAAAAAGTCCCTATAACCCCGTCTCCTATGTAAAAGATCTCTCCAACCTGGGTTGCAATAAATAATCTTTCGATTGAGTCACCCGGAAGTATAGCTGTTTTCAAAACAGTGGGTAAATTAATCTTGCTGACAATGGGCCGTAAGCTAACTTTTATCAACTATGTTTACACCCCTTTTATGGTTTTCTTTTATAACAATATGGCTTTAACTGTTCTGTTAGTACTATAAAAGGGCTGTTTCACATTTGTGAAACAGCCCTCCATGACTAAAAGGTAACTTACTTGACTGGATTCAGCTGGACAGGCTCGCTTCGGGTGATTATAACTCCGTTCTCGGTGTAGACGATATAAGCCCAGTAAGTCTTGTCGTTGGTCAGTCCCTTGATGTGTACGCCTTTGGCGTTATAGTTCACATTCGCATACAATGCATATGGACCGTTTTTACCTGTCTCGGAGAGATATACGGTGTAGCCCTTACCGTTAGCAGAATTGATGTCAAAGTCGATATCGGCCTGATCATTCTTGTTATTAGTCACACTTGAAGGAATGAACGGAAGTTCAAAGGTTTTCTCAATAGGGCCGCCGATCAGGTTCCCTCCAGCATCTATCAGGCGGAAGATAATGAGGCCACCTATTGTGGAGGTTGCTGTGAGATCGCCATGGGCAATGGAGAGTGTAACCTGTGTTCCATCTTCATTCCAAATAGTATCCCATTCTTCAGCCACATTCAAGCCGAAGGCAAATTCGCCCTTCCTCAGAGGTTCGCTGAAATTAATGACCACGTCTGTCATGTCGCCATTAATTACTGCCTCGACACCGGTAACCTCAGCTTTAAAGTTTGTAGGCTTCGGTTCGGGAGAATCTGGACGAGAAACCGTTTCTCCTGCAAGCAACGTATCTTTTTCAGATTGGGTGTCTGGGATTAACGGCCAAACCTCCGCCGGGCCGTTGTTATATCTTTCAACATTCCAGCTTATGGGTTTGGTGAATTTTGCCGCATCCTGCTTGCCATTGTTTAAAGCTGAAGCGGCAATATCGCTGAGTGAAAACTCGAACGTATAACCGGGTATGGTGACAAACTTAAGGTTCTTGATATCAATCGTCTTGGAAGAATTCCAACCGGCGTTCGCAATTCGTGCGAACACCTTGTCGTGGAACAGGATGCCGTACTCCAGCATTGTCGTCTCTTCTGACTTGAAGCGCTCGGGTGTGAAGCTCATGCTGGTGGGAGTTGTTTCACCGCCAATATAGACCAGCGGGGCGTCTTCAGGTGTATTTGCCAATCGGCTGGAGAAACCGATCAGACGATTTTCCTCGCCCTCATCGCCTTTGGAGGGTGCGTGACGCAATGCGTCTGCCAGACTGACAGCAGCGAAGAAGACACTCCTGTTCTCTTTGGCATCCCCCGCAGTCCGTAGCTCATAACGCCCGTACACTGTCTGGTCGGGTGTAAGATTAAAGGTAAATGTATCACTTTCGTGGCTAGCGGCATCGATCCTGGTCATCCTGTCAGGCAGATAGAGGTCAACATCCGGCGCATCAGAATGAGCTGTGATGGTTACAGAGTGTCCAACAAGGAAATTCTCCTGGGCCGTCCACAAGGCGTACTTGTCAGAGCTTGACCAGGGAAGGTAGGAGCTATTTATATCAAAGGGATAGGCATTGAATTCGCTAACGCTGTTATAGTCCTTTGCCGGATAAGACATGTCTCCCAGACCGCTGCCGGTCGGGTACAAATCCTGGACATGCAGTATTTTGTCATCTGTTTGCTTAAACTCGCGTTCCATAATCGCGACTACAAACGGGAAATCACGGTTGTATAGAGCATGGTTACTCTCGCGTGCGAGAACAGCGACATTCTCTTTCTCTATCGCATTCGTTCCGACATATTCATATACTTCAGAGGCTGCCTGTACCGCTGCCACAGCGCCTTCGTTTCCCAGCCAGTGTGCGTCAATGCCTGTTGTCGTCAGGAACGGGCGTGGTGCAACCAATGAGATAATATCGCTGGAATCAAAGGGCAGCTGGTTGTCCTTGTTAACGAATTGAGCAGCTGTTTCCGGGAACCAGCTATTGCCTCCGCCATATGAAACGGTGGGAATTTCGGTCTTTCCGTAAACCCTGTCAGCTTTGGGATAGGTATTAAAGTTAAAAATTTTACCCTCGACCTTGTAGCGGTAGCTCTGAATGCCTGAGCCGCCTGATTCGCTGGGAAGGCATATACTGATACGGTCGTCAAACGCCGCGGCAAACAAAGCCGCCTTGCCGTAACGGGAATGTCCGGTGACGAGCGTTTTGGTTGGGTCTATATTCAATACTTCCCCCCATGTATTAGTCCCATTTCCGCCCGGTGTCGGCTGCGCAAGTGCGCTGATAATCTGACTGACGCTCCAGCTCCATGCCATTAGTGCGCCGGAGGCATACTCGTATACATCTTTGTTATAAGGATACAGCTTGGTATACACGCCATCACGGTTGATTCCATCAGAAGCGCTGCTATCATCAGGATAGATATCGGTGGGAGTGAACTTTATGTAACCATACCCCAGCTTGTTTGCGGTAGCAATATGGGATGCAGAAAGAGTACCGCCGATGTCTATTATTACAGGCACCTGTACATTGGTGTCTCCCCAGGCCTTTTGAACTTGCACCGCGTCCGGCGTAGTTATGCTGATATTAAAGCGTTCTTTAGCACCGCTGTCTGGATTCTCAATAGTCACGGTATTATACATTACCGCTTTTTCAGCAGATGGGGGTCCGGTTATTGCCCCGGTGTAATTTTTCAAAACAGCATAATTGGTTCCAAACGAGTCAAAGGGGAGGTAATAACCGTCATTCCAGGCCTGAATAGCCATAGTCTGGGCTTCCTCTTCATTTTCTGCCGGCCCATAAGTGAATAACACATCTCCTAATATGGCAGACCAGCCGTTGGGTATAATTTCGCGTATTTCCACTGCTTCATTCTGGAGTTTTGCTACCAAATGATCAAACTCATTTTTGAGGTTGAAAACGGTAGCATAGGAAAAAGGCGGCCAGTTAAATCCAACAGTAATCGTGTTGGGTTCCATCACAACCTCTGTTTCACCTACCACATCTTCCGCTTTTGTTGGCCAACGATAGCCCAGCCAGTAGTGCTGGACCAAATCTTTGATCTCATCGCGACGGGCATTCCACTCCGCGGTGTTGGAAACGTATCCATCACCATTTGGGTCATTTTTTGAATCAAAGAACTTGAAAGGATCCGGGATAGTATTCATAGCAGGAAGTTGTTCTGCTCCGGGATATCCCGGCCATATCTCCGATGATGCTGCATAGCCGGGGACCACGCTAAACACGAGGAGTATGCTCATCATAATCGAGATGAATTGTGTGATGTTTTTCATTCTGGTTCACTCCTTTAGCATATTTGTTTTTGGGTATACTTAAACGAATCTGCAGATGAATTTTTCCGGAACGAAGGGTTTTCGCTGTATGAGATGGGATTGACGTGCCGGAATCACCTCCTTATACAACTCATATTGGTAGTTCGGCAGTGCTTGATGCCACTGCTCGACCTAGGAAAAAAGGAGCATTGACAATAAGTGGGGAGTGTTTTTACCATATTTGTAGAGGCTGTAATTTGCTTTTATTATAAATTTGCGCCACAACTAATACCATGGACAAGGAATGAACAATATGTAATTTTTCTAGATTTCAGGAGGGATTTTTTATGTCTTCTACTGATTTCGATAGTATTATCCCGGATATGAAATACTTTATTTGTCGTTACTGTACACCAAGCTGGTTCATGCATGACTCTATCATTGATTTTGTAGACATGACCTATATATTTGAAGGCAGAGTTACTTACACCATCAATGGTATTCCTTATGAAGCTGAGAAAGGTGACCTGATCTGTATTCCTAGAAAAAGTCTGCGGCATGCAGAAATTGACCCTGATAACCCCATGGCGGCTTATGCATCCAACCTGTGGCTTTTCGACCTGAATGGCAAAGACGTATCCCTACCATTTCCCATACATAATAAAATTGGCATACATGATGACTTATTATCTCTATATCAGGAATTGAATTTTGAATGGACACAGAAAAAACCCGGTTATGCTATGAAAGTCCGGGGAATATTTCTCAATATTTTACATAAGTATTTCAGGATTTTATATTATAAAGATACTGCAGAGAACGTTGATATTCATATTAAAAAAGCATTAAGGAAAATCAATGAGTGTTATTATACGACTATTAACGTAGAGGGCTTGGCAAAAACTGTCGATTTAAATCCTTCCTATTTTGGAACGCTGTTTAAGAAACATACAGGGAGCTCGGTAAAAGAATATGTCAACCGAATTCGAATCAGTAACGCTGAAAATATGCTTGCCAGTGGCGAGTTTTCAATAGCCGAAGCAGCGTATAAATGTGGATTCGAAGATAACTTCTACTTCAGCAAGGTATTTAAAAAAATCAAGGGATACCCGCCATCTAAGGTTAAAATGATACGTTAGCTTTAACTCTGTTATTTCGCTAATTCAGAATGCCTGTTTGGGCAGATCGGACTTCAAAAAGAGGGTATATATTTAATATGAATGAACGTCGACGATGTGACAAAGATATGACTGTAAGTGTTTATATGGTAAGTGGAGGTATTTAATATGACAAACTTTTATACAGAGATTGCTAAGTATTATGATGATATTTTTCCAACTGGAGCAGCACAACTGCAATTGATTAGAGAGACTGCAGGCAAGCCGCCAAAGGAAATTCTTGATGTAGCCTGCGGAAGTGGAGGATATTCAAAAAGCCTTAGTGATAGGGGTTATTCCATAACCGCCATAGATTTGGATGAAAAAATGGTTCAAAGCTTAAAAGAGAAAGATAAAAAAATAAATTCCCGGGTTTTAAATATGTTGAATATAAATGATTTATCCGGGACATTTGATTTGATATTTTGTATAGGGAACTCGTTAGTTCATTTAAACAGCCCTGATGAAATAAAATTATTCCTTAAATCATGCAAGAATAAGCTTAAGCCTGATGGGAAGCTAATTCTACAAATTGTTAACTATGACCGGATATTAGAAAAAAGAATAAAGAGTCTTCCCAACATTAAAAATGAAGAGAAGAAGTTAACCTTTGAAAGATACTACAGCTATTCACCTGATCAACATAAAGTAGATTTTAGGACGATTTTAACTGTTAACGATGAAGTACTGGAAAATCATGTGTCATTATATCCGGTTAAATCTGCAGAGTTAAAAGAATTGTTAGAAGCGTCAGGATTTATTAAAGCAGAGCTTTATGGGAGTTTTAACAAGGAGAAATTTGATGCAATGGAATCTTTTTCGTTAGTGATCATCTCTGAGTAGATTTTACAATCCCGCTATCGTCCAGCAATATCGCATAAGGCGGTCAATCTGTGGCAGGGCTCATATTTATGGTAAAATAAAATTCTTAAAGCGGCGAATATTTCATGTTTTTTCCTGTCTATATCAGTGAAGACACTTTATTTGCGATGTGAGGAGGGGTGGCGTGGAAGACCACGAAATCATTGCTCTTTACTGGAGCCGTGACGAAGCCGCGATTCGAGAAACCGACTGTAAATACGGCAAATTCTGTCACAGCCTTGCTATGAATATTCTGTCGGTGCCAGAGGATGCCGAGGAATGTGTCAGCGACGCCTACCATAGGGCATGGAATGCCATCCCGTCGGAGAAGCCCGCTGCTTTTCGCGCGTGGCTCGGTAGGATTGTTCGCAATCTTTCCATCAACTGTTGGCACCGTAACCGGGCGCAGAAGCGTTATGTGGAAATCGAAGCGCTTCTATCGGAGCTTGCGGACTGTATTCCCGATACAAAAACAACGGAGGGTATACTGGAGGCACAGGCGCTTTCACAGCACATCAGCGATTGGCTGGACACGCTTTCTGTTTCGGACAGGTTTCTCTTTGTGCGGAGATATTGGAACGGAGAGGCGCTGCAAAAGCTCGCTGCTTCCTGCGGCATTGCACCGAATAAATTGGCCGGGCGAATGTTCCGTTTGCGCAAAAGCCTTGGGGCTTATTTGACAGAGAAAGGGGTGGCAATATGAGCCGCGAACAGGAAAAAAAGCTGTTTGATGCCATCACGGAGATTCGAAATGACCTTATCGAGCAGGCACAGGATACAAAGCCGAAGGCAGCTCGTCCCAAATTGAAAGCATGGGGTGTGATAGCCGCCTGCGCCATTCTTGTGGCTGGCCTTGGTGGCGCCATGGTTTGGCGGAATTTATCGCCCATCGTTGAAAACGCCGGAAGCGGCGGCAGTGGTCACGAAGAGGGCAGCACCATATTTATGTCCTATGCCGGGCCGGTGTTCCCCCTTACAATGATGGAGGCGCAGGACGAGATTATCGCAAGTCGCCATATCTCCTATGATTTTTCAAATGCCAGTGAGGACTCCTTTCATGAACGGGGCGCGCAGGTGCGGGACAGCTATATTCTTTCCAATAATTCAGAGCAAGAGCGTACAGTAACCGTTCTTTACCCCTTCGCGGGAAAATTTAATGAGCTGAAGAGGCAGCAGCCAACTATTACTGTGGGAGGCAAGGAGGTTCGGACTGTCCTGCGGGCCGGTAGCTATTCCGGCGATTTTACAGGGGTGTATGGCGCGGATGATCCGGACGGAAGCGCGAATCTCCGGCAGATCAACAGTTGGGAGGGTTACAAGGGGCTTTTGGAGGATGGAAGCTATCAAAGAAATGCGTTATCACCCTATCCGCCACTCAATCAAAGGGTAACGGTATACGAATTCTCCGATTATAAAGCGCCTCTTGAGCAATATCAAGCAGCAACACAGGCTATTTCCTTTACCATTGACCGAAGCAAGACCACCATCCTGCAATATGGCTTTGAAGGAACGGAGTGGGAAGACAATGGCTTTGAGCGGTACAGCTATTTTGTGCCCAATGGTGTTTCCATGCGTTCGGAAAGTAAGCTGCTGATCGTGATTGGCGAGGACATCGGGGATTATGCCTTACAGGGATATAAAAACGGCGCCTGCGAAAAAGGCAATGAGCTAGAGGAAGTATCCGCCACCGTCACCCGGTATGAAGCGTTACTTTCCGACGTTGTGGACCGGCTGATCACTGATTATTTTGAGCAATACGAAGATGGCGGCATTCCTGCGGATGTTTCCAGAGAGATGTTTGTAGGCGCTATGGCGCAGCTTTTGTATCAATATGGTATCTTTTCGGACGCCGTTGCCGACCGGTATCAGTCTGGTCGACTGTTTGACGCCATTTCAGAGACGAATGTGCTGGAGCGTGTGCTCTATCTGGAATTTCAAGTTACGATTCCTGCCGGAGAGAGTGTTGTTGTAACAGCCGACCTGCACAAAAGCCCAAGCTTTGATTTCACCTGTTCCGGCTCGGAAAACGTGGGGCTGCAGGGCTACGATATGGTCACGCGCCTTGGCAGTAATCTGCATTTTGAAGCGCTGACGGCAGAGGTAATGAACACAGAGCACCTCGAAATCGTGAGGCAAAACTACGGTTTTAACCTGCCGGGCGGCGTGACAACGGTCACCCTTGACCCTGACGCCGAGCATTACTATTTAGAAATAAGGCCGGTGAAGCCCTGGGGCACAAAGCCCTTTAAAACGCTTTCTCCACAGGAAATTGCATCTGCAGAAATCTTACTCCTCCCCCCTGATCAAACGATTCCTTTGAGTGACCTAGATAAGATTGCGGAACTTTGTAAAATACTACAGGAGCTTGTGATCTACCGGGTGGATGAGCGCGGGCGGGAGACTAACGGGCAATTGGTTCAAGCAACAATTAAACTGCGAGGCGAAAAGGTTCATACCATCGGTGCCTACGGAACCTTTCTTTTTCTGGACGGCACCTGCTACCGTACAAAGTATGAACCCAGTGAAGGGCTTAACTCCTTTGGAAACAGTCTGCGAAACAACAAATGATTTTCCTTCCGCTGTTACCTTTATATTTATCCATATTTTTGATACGATAGATTTGTTCTGTTTGCTAATTTTTAAAGAAGGAAACTTGAAATGAGAGATATTAACGATATCATTAATAAGGTAATCGATTCATTAAAAAACATAAAAGGGCTTGAGGCAATCGTACTTGGTGGTTCTCGTGCTAAAGGTAATCACAGTTCTGATTCTGATATTGATATTGGTTTGTATTATGATAAAGAAACAATCGACTTGTCTCTACTAGACAAGAAAGCGCAAGAATTGGATCAAGAGCATAGAGAAAATCTTCTTGCGAGGCCTGGAGAATGGGGAAAATGGGTAGATGGCGGCTGTTGGCTTATCATTGATGATTTACCTGTTGACTTTATTTTGCGAGATGTAAGTCGGGTAAAAAAAGCGATTCAGGAATGTAGAGAAGGGGTTGTTACCCGACATTATCAAACGGGACATCCACATGCTTATTTTAACGCAATTTATATGGGTGAGCTGGCTATTAGTAAGTTGCTGTGGAGTAAAAATAATGAAATATTAAAGCTAAAGACCATTGCAGAAGAATATCCACAAAAATTAAAGAAAGAGATCATTCATCTCTTTTCCTTTGAAGCCGGTTTTTCACATATGCTGGCAGAAAAGAATATCACCAGAGACGATGCTTATTATGTAGTAGCTCACATTGTGCGTTCAATATCTGCACTTAATCAAGTACTTTTTGCTTTAAATGAAAAATACTGCATCAATGAGAAAAAAGCAGTGAAGATGATTGAAACCTTTAATATTCATCCTGATAATTACAAAAACAAAGTGGATACTATTTTCACTTTTACTGGTACTGATTTGTCAGGCGCATGTGACCATCTGAAAGGATTAATAAACGAAGTGAACGGATTATTATAGAAACGCCAAGGGAATGCCTGTATGGATAATGCGTTATTGCTTAAAACATATTTTGATAATGGTAAAGAGCTAACGAATGAAATGATAGATAGTTTGCTATCATCTTCTGAATTGATCCGTTCGCTTACCAGTGAGTTTTCAAAGAATTCATTGTATCCCATATGGAGACTGTTGGCGCTTTCAGAAATTCCTTATGCAGGAAGATTGAAATACACACAGAATCTGATGGAGTATATAGAGAAAGCGTACACTACACCAGAAGGATTTTCCATCACCGGAAAAAGTGCAGATTTACTGCCTTGCTATAATGCTATGCTCATAGAAGCGTATTCAAAGCTCGGGTATACAGATTTACCCTACGTCAAATGCGCGGTTGAATGGATTAAGAATTATCAGGTGTTTGGAAGAAACGAAAAACGCTTTGGACTGGAAAAGGGATTAAAAAATATGGCGGATGTATGCAAGCAACTCCCTGTTATATCGGGATAGCAAAATCGGTAAAAGCCTTGCTGTACTATTCTTTCAATTGTACTGCTTTGGATAATAGCGTAATGGATATGATTAATGTCGGTACAGACTATCTGTTGCGGCATAACTTATTTCAACGTTTATCCAATAAAGAGCCCATAACAAAGCACATACTTGATATAGCATACCCCCAATCCTATCAGTTGAATATTATTGAATTGCTTGATATCGTATATATGACAAAAAAGATGAATGATCCACACGTAAAAGAAGCAATCAATTTTATAAAAAGCAAGCAAATTACGGATAATGGTTGGCGGATAAATTATATCTATAAGGCTGATGGCTTTATAAGCTTTGATAAACGAGGAGCAAAAGGAGAGTGGGTTACATACCTTTTAGATAAATACCTTAACCATGTTACCTGAATAGTTCTGCAAAATAAAAAAATAGACTTTACGAGGTGTGAAGATGGGTTTCTTTATAGAGGATTGGATAGATGAACTTGTTTTAAAAATAAAAAAAGAATATGGAGATAGAGTCACTTTTATTGGTTTACAGGGTAGCTATAGACGCAAAGAAGCGAGTGACAGCAGTGATATAGATATTGTGGTTATTTTGAATGAGCTGACTATGCAGGATTTGAAAAAATATCGAGAAATAATATCTCAAATGCCGTATAAAGAAAAAGCCTGTGGATTTATTTCCGGGCAAAGTGAGATCTTGGCTTGGGAGAAATCTGATCTATTTCAACTCTATTATGATACGCAGCCAATCTACGGCAGCATCGACTATTTACTGCCGCTGATCGATAAAGCGGATGTTAAGTGTGCCATAAGAATTGGTGCCTGCAACCTGTACCACGCGTGCTGCCATAATTATATATATAAAAACAGCGCCGAAGTTTTATCGGCACTCTACAAGTCAGCATTTTTTATTTTGCAAGCCAAATATTTTGATGAGACAAACCAATATATAAGCAGTAAGACAGAACTGGTAAATCATTTAGATGGGATGGACAAAGAGATACTTAATATTTGCATCGATAGAATAAAGCTAACTGCGATGGATGAGGCTGATTTAGCCTTGTATTATGATCAAATCATCTCTTGGAGCAGTAATCTCATCACGGGTATGTGAACAAATCGTCCACTGTGGTGTTAAGGGCCTTTGCGAGAGCAAAGGCCAATTGCAGGGTTGGGTCATATTTGTTATTTTCAATGGCATTGATGGTTTGCCGTGTAACGCCGCAGGCTTCCGCTAGTTGGGCCTGTGTGATACCCGTTTTTTTACGCAAACATTCGATTACATTTTGCATCAAGCACCACCCGCTTTACGCTTGTTGATGAATAAGCAGACGCCCAAAACAGACATTATGGTCACGGCTGGTACAGCATTGATATTAAAATGCAGCAGTTCCCAGAGCCAGGTAAGTTCAGCAACATCTGCAAAAACAACAATCATTTGTATGATGTAATAACATAGCAGCACAGTAAAGGCATGGGCAGTGCTTCGCAGAACAATATATTTCTGGCGTTCGTCTTTCGTTTTAATATAGGCATAATACACTGCGAAAAGGCCGTAAACAGACGAGATAGCTAGTGCTATAAATACCAGCCAATAAGAAATAACATATCCGATTTCACCAATGGGCATAATACACCTCCAAGGTATAAATGTCAAAATCTTTTTACATTTTCATTATAAAGCATCCACAAGATGATGTCAAATACTTTTGACATCTTTTCTGAGGTGTTTTAGCTTTTTGATTCAGTACAGAAAACCGTAAATTAGGAACAACAAGCGTCAAAGCCCAAGAGAAATAAACTAAACTCTCTATGTCAGGTTTAATTAAGTATCACCTTTTTCACCATATGGCAATCAATAAAAGAAGAATTTAGGAGGTTTACGAATGAAAGCAAAAAGAATTCTGTCCTTGCTTTTAGCAGTCCTTCTCCTGTTTTCAGTTGATCCGCTTTCTGGGTCTGCGGCAGATGAGATTCCGAAAATAGATGCAACAGAGGAAAGCGGTTTTTCTGATCAATTGCAGGACGATTTTGTACTGACAGATGCTGCAAACCCCATACCAATGCCACGGAACGCCGGAGTAGCAACAGCCGGCGATTATAGCGAATTTAAGACGGCTTTTGACGATCCGGCAATCCATACCATTATCTTGACGGCGGACATTGGTTTTGAAAATGAAACTCGTATACTGACACGAGACTTAACCATCGAGAGTGATCCGAGTGCCTCATTATCTTGCACGATGAGAGTGACGGCCGACCAACGCCATTTCGTGGTGGAAGGCGCCAAGCTGACCCTGAAAAGCGTGATAGTGGATAGCCATTACTCCGGTACCAATTATAACGGTGGTATTACGGCGAAGAACGGCGGTTCCTTAATACTCGACGGTGTGACAATAAGCAATGTAAGCGGTACGGCAGTGACAGCATCAGATGGCGCAAACATATCACTGAACAATGTGATGATTAATACGGCAACAAACGGTATTACCGGCAGTGGTACGCTCAGCATTACGAATTCGGCTTTAAAAAACATTACAACAACTGCCGTCACTGCGGGGAGCGGTAACGTAACGTTTATCAATTCAGAAATTGATGGCGTTGCAAACGGCAAAGGTATTGCGGCCGGTAGTGGCACACTTGATGTAACAGGCTCCACACTGAAAAATATAAAAGGCAGCGGAATCGCCGGTGCTTCCGGTACGATTACAGTTGAAGATGCAACATTTTCAGATATCAACGGCATTGGCATCAATGACGGAAGTAACGTGATCGTGAAAAATACGCTGTTTGAGAAAGTCCAAAACAATTTAGGCGGTCATGGAAGTGCGATTTTCAGCAGAAACAACCTGACTGTGGAAGATTCGAGCTTTGTAAACAGCGCATCCACAATAGATGGCGGATACATCCAAGGCGCGATCATCGCTTATGGTGGCTATAGTGGCAGAACGGTGAGTGTTACGCGATCCTATTTCAAGGATAATCATGCATCCCGTTATGGCGGCGCAATTGGTTTCTATCAGTTTGGCGGCGATGTAAATATCAGCTACAGCTATTTTGAAGGAAACGGCGTTTCAGGTAAAAACGCTAATAGTGATGGTGGCGCAATCGGTGTGTTTAACGGCAATTCAAGTGTCATCTGCACATTTGATATAGACAGTAATACTTTCTATGGCAACACGGCTCAGGACGACGGCAGTGCGATATTCGTGGAAAGCAGGAACGGCACTGTTACTTCCAATATTACGAACAATACGTTCTATGGAAACATGGCAGGCAAGTTTATCCTGCCGGTAGACAGCGGCGGTGTGGTACAGCTTTCTCTTGATACGGTGGCTAATTTTGTGAACAATACGTTCTATAACAATACAACAAGTACCCTCTCAAATAAGAATGGATGCGGATCAGCCGTTGGACAGCACATTGACTCTGCAAACGAAAACGTGCGTCCTGCAGCTTCGTTCATGAACAATATTATGGTGGGAAATGGCGGAATTACCAGCGGAAGCAACTTAGCATATAAGAATGTTGATATCACAAATGCTGATGATCATGGCGGCAACATAGGATATGACAACGGTGCACCGCTTGCACCGAATATTACGCCAGCAAACGTGTTCGGTACTTTCCCGCAGCTTCAAACTAACCACACCTCTTATGGTGCCGTTGGCAAAGCGGGAAGCGGTTATACAAAAGAGCTGCCGACCATCATAATCCTACCCGACGGACCTGCGGACAATGCTGCAATAGTAAATGAGTTGTCGTTGACAGAGGACGCACGAGGATATATGCGGGATTCCTCGAAGCCGGATGCCGGTGCAGTGGAGATCAAATATGTAAAATTTGATGCAAACGGCGGTGCATGGAGCGGCTTGCCTGCGCTTGAATACGACGGTTTAAAATACTATGCGGATGCCACGGCTTCCACAGGTTATTATCTTGTATCGCACCCCGGCGGTGACGTATCTATCCTGACGAGTGACCTCCCCATAAACGGTTCGCTAATATTTGACGGTTGGTATACGGCTACCGCAGGTGGAACCATGGTCGAAGGTACTGTATCGGTAACAGATCAGACACTGTACGCCCAATGGACGGAAAATTCTGGTGGCGGCGGCGATCCTGCTGTACAATACACTGTAACATATATCGGAAATGGCGCTGACACGGATACTGTTCCCTCTGAGGATACCGCAACTGAAAATACGACCTACACCGTGAATGCGACGCCTCCTACACGTTCAGGCCATACCTTTAGCGGGTGGAAAGCGGATGACGAGGCAGGCACAGTTTATCAACCGGGTGAAGCGTTTACTATGCCAAGCAGAAATGTGATGCTGACTGCCCAGTGGACGGAAAACTCAGGTGGCGGCGGTAATAAGCCTGCCGCTCAGTACACCGTGACATATGTCGGAAACGGCGCGGACACGGATACCGTTCCCCCTATAGACACCGTGACTGAAAATACGACCTACACAGTGAATACGACGCCTCCTATACGTTCAGGCTATACATTCACCGGGTGGAAAGCGGATGATACGGCAGGCACAGTTTATCAACCGGGTGGAATTTTTACAATGCCAAGCAGAAAGGTGATGCTGACTGCCCAGTGGAAGAAAAACTCAGGTGGCAGCGGTGGCGTCAATGAAGTAAACATTGATGAAGAGGACTTGCCGAAAGCAAGCGGCGAGCTGGACGATGTACCGAAAACAGGAGAAATTGGTCTATCATATGCACTTTATGTGTCCCTGATGCTGATATCGTGGTTTGCATTAGGTATTCTCACCCGCAGAAAGAAACAAGAATAAAAATGCGGAAAAGGCGGTAAGAAGTACTATGGAAAAGACATAGAAACATTCTTATCGCCTTTTTAAAGCATCGTGCTTTGATGTGCGCCTAGTTTTGTATGATAAGCAGCACCTGTCCGATCATGAGCACATCACTTGTCAAGTTGTTCAGGGCCTTGATCGCATTAACAGTGGTATTAAACCTCTGCGCAAGCAGCCAAAGCGTATCGCCCGGCTGAACAGTATATGTAAAGGTGGGCGGGGTGGTTCCCGTACTGGGAATCCGCAGCACCTGCCCAATCATGAGCATATCGCTTGTCAGGTTGTTCATAGCCTTGATCGCATTAACAGTGGTATTATACCTCTGAGCAAGGAGCCAAAGCGTATCGCCTGACCGGACGGTGTGTTCAATCACTCCGTCTTCAGGACCGGGCTCCGGGATGGGAGCATTTTCCCTAATACCCCAATAAGTTTTATAAAGCGCATTCCAGGTGGATGGGCCTACGATACCGTCCGCAGTCATACCCATCATCTGCTGAAACGCTATTACAGCCTGAACGGTCCCGCTTCCAAATATGCCGTCCTGCTTTAATTCTGGAATAATGGGGTAAAACTTACTGATAAAGCTAAGGATATATTGCAGCGTGATGACATCAACCCCGCTTGCCCCCACCCTAAGAATCGAACTGGGTGGAACCGTTCCGATGCCGAGAGCCGTACCCTCGCTATCCAGACTTGCCAGCTTTGCTACGGCGACATAAATATAAGAGATTTTATTCCACGTTGCCTTATCAACTATGCCGTTGGCTGCCAGACTAAATATACTCTGGAATTTCGTTACCGCTGCCTGCGTGATGTTGCTAAAAACACCGGGATCATCGGTTATAAACGGAATAGCGGGATAGTTTCGCCTGATTCTGTTCAAATAGGTCTGTATGGTCTGCACGGCCAGACCCGTGCTGCCTAATCGCAGCGTTGTACCCGGAAATGATACAACGATACCGGTAATGATATTGGTCTGTGATATTTCAACATCGTTTGGATAGTAATGGCGCAGTATCTGAAGTGCCGACCGGCCTTGGTTAGCCAATGTTACCGTTCCCCATTGAGACAGCCCTGCGCAGGTAGCGGTCGTACCATTGCAGAAAGACGTAAAGAACGGTGCAATCTGTCCTTGCCTGCGAACGAAATGGCTGAAGATCTCATCCACGATTCGGCTAATGGATTCATAAATAGTTCGACCATATTGAAAATACTGGTCGTAGGCAGTACTATTTGTGATATCAAAATTATATCCCCGGCTCCTGTACCATTGTGTAAACACTCTGTTTAAAGCAAATGTGATAATGGCATAAATATTTGACTCGAGTGACGCCTGCGGCCATGTCGGATAGATTTCACTGCTGGCAACATTTTTGACATAATCGGGGAAGGACACCTGTACATTCGATGCGGACACAGAAGGCTTACCAAGGTGTATGGTGATCGGATTGGGTATGATGACATGGTGAAATGCCCGTGGTTCGATCCGCGGACCTTCCTGATTCCGGGGTTCTGTCATTGCAATAGCATGTCTTCCAATGAAGAACTCCTGTCTGCGCGGAATCGTATGGTTTTCCGGCATCGAAACCAATGTCACTGGCTGAATCGCTTTCTCACCGTCAAAAATTTGTACGTCGGCAATATGTAAGCTGTTAAACCCTTTCGCCTCCGCCTCCAAATGATATGTGGAGTATGGTATGCCTGTATAGCTTGGATCCAGCGAAAACCTCCTATCTACAGCTTCTAAAGAAATCTGTCCGGTTTCACCGCTTTCATCCGTCGTAAGCTCATGGAGCAATGTACCGGCATTGTCCTTGATCCTCACCCGTACACCTCTTAAAGGCAACACGCCCTCGGCGATGCGGGCTTGTATTATTAGTTTACCTGTCCCCATTCTTAACTTCCCTCCTCTGAATACGCTTGGTTAAATGATTGGGACGAGTTCTAATTTATATGGTCTTTAATCATTTTATTTGCAATTCGACTAAGAAATGATTTTTTGAGTCTAGTAAAATCTAATGATTTTATATAGATTTGAATAATTCGACAATAATATCTCAAACATGAATGTATTTTCCAGTTAGTTTTTATACTGGTGAATCAATGTATGTCTATAATAGAAAAACATTGCATAATGTGATAAACACTTTAAATATTGGAGATAATATACAGGAATAACCTCATAATAAGCACGTCACATTTGCAGCCAGGTCATTAATTCAGGACAAAAATATGTTCATTTGATACATCCATCGGAAAAGTTGAAGAGAATTTAATTATACTTCCTAAGTGCGGTTTAATATAAATCGCCTTTTCTCTATATGATGATCTGAAAATATAAATATAAACACTAATGTGGAACCGATAATGGAGGGTAACATTTCTTGGAAGAAATAGAGAGGATGAACATAGCGAATAGACTTATAATAAGCACGTCATAAAAACTTTACATTATTATATCAGCCGCGTCGACATTCAAGACTGCTGTTGAAAAAGGGAGTGGAAAATCATGCAGCTTTTAGGGATCGCTTCGTTGATTATTTATGATGTCTTTATGCTTCTTTATTTCAAAAAGATATTTCCTCCTAAAAGGAGCCACTGGGTTTTTTATGCAGTTGCTGTTCTCATCAATATCGGCGCTAATCTGATATCCTCTCAAATAGATATTTATCTATTCCGTATCTTACTCTATATTGGATCCATGCTGTTCTCCTTTAACCTGCTATTCCATGGGAGCTTCCTGCAAATCCTGTATGCGGGTAGTATCTACATGTTTTCTTTATACAGCAGCAGAGGAATTATCGCCTCAATTTATTCTATTGTTCTGCACGATAGTATCAATGTAATTTTTCAGCAGAATACCTATTATAATACGATACTCGTATTATCTGTTCTTGTTACCATACTGCTCAGCCTGCTTATCCGTAAGGTAGTCATGGCGGATACAACAACCAGCCACATGATTCATAACAGAGGACAGCTTAAGTTTATTGTTAGTTACCTGCTCATGCAATTGGTATATCTCATACTTGTGAATGACGGGCGTTTTATTGAAGTCAGGCAGCCCTGGTATTCAGCATTATATTTAATGTCCTGTGTATTAAGTAAATTGGGACTGCAGGTTGTCATAAATCATACAGCTAGGGTTTCAGAATTGCTTGAGTATGAGCTGCACACCCGCCAATTACAGGAACAACTTTCCCGCCAGATGCGGCATTATCAATCCTACCGCAGATTTACGGAAAGCTACCGGGCATTCCGGCACGACTACAAGAATATGATGACTTCTGTAAAAAATTTGTTGTGCAATCAGGAGTATGAGCATGCTGCTCGGATGCTTGACAACATTCATGATACCATGCAGAAAGATGTTCAAATTCATAAAACTTACTCCAACAATATCCTATTGGATGCCATTTTACAGGATGCGGCCAACACCTGCGAGGAAAAGGGCATCCGCTTTTCGGCTGATGCACATCTTCCTGAAAGTATTCCATTGGTAGAGCTGGATATTGTTCGTGTTTTTACAAATGTAATTGATAATGCGATAGAAGCCTGTAATAAAATACCTGATCCGGAGCGCCTCATTGAGATTACCAGCAGCGGTAATCAGAATTGGGCTATCATTGAGGTTTCTAATTCTTTTAATGGAGAATTATTATTGGAGGATGGTGAACTAAAAACCACGAAAGAAAGCAAGGACTTTCACGGCCTTGGGTTAAGAATTATAAGGGAAGCCATTGAAGGCTCGGGTGGCCAGATGTTGATAGAAACTGACCAGAAAAAAAGAATTTTTATAATGAAGCTCTGTATCCCTAAAGCCTTATAAATGAACTTGATGTCTCTTTCTTAATAGAAATTCTTGTCTATGATTTCATATTAGAAAAGTAAACCATGGAATGAATCCCTCCATGTTTTTTTTATAAGCAGCCGAGCCCATGAATTCAGTACAAAAATCTATTAATTTGATACATCCAACGGAAAAGCTCAAGAGAATTTAATTATACTTTCTAAGTATGGTTTAATTTAAATCGCCTTTTCTCTATAAGATGATCTGAAAATATAAACAGAGGAGGTTTATGAATGGAAGCGAAATCAACACAATTAAAAAAAATATGTTCCTTATTGTTGATATTAGTTCTTCTGATTTCAATTTTTCAATCTGCATATGCGGAAGATGTGATTCCGGAAATAACTGCAACAGAGGAAAGCGGTCATGAAGATCAACTGCAGAACGACCTTATGTCGACAAATGATACGAACTCTCTGGAAGAGATATCTGAACCGGTAGAAGCAACCGAATCGATAGAAGCAACCGAATCGATAGAAACGACTGAATCGGTAGAAACGACTGAATCGGTAGAAATATTATCTGAGGCAGATGAAACATCTGGAACAATACCGGTTACCAATTATGAAGAACTAATAGCTGCGGTTGAAATGGCAACAGAAGGGACTGACATCATCATTGCAAATGACATCGTCTTTACCGGAACGCTTATCATCGACAAATCCCTCAATTTTATGGCTATGGAAAATGCGGGTACAGTAACCCTTTCGTCACCTGTACATCGCCATATGAAGATAATGGACAATGGTTCCGATATCCTACTGTCCTTTAAGAATGTTATATTGGATGGTGCAGAGTCATACGGCGGAATTTATGTCATGAACGAAAGCGATCTTACGCTCACCGGAGCGGTAATCCAAAGATGTTCATCGAACAGCGGCGGCGGTATCTACATCGGCGGCAATAACAATATCTGTATTAACGACTGCATTATCAGAAATAACAGAGCCACTACAACTACAAATGCCAGTTACGGCGGTGGTATATGGGCTGGTTATAACTGTTCTATTGAAATTTCAAATACTGTTATCAGCAATAATCAAACAAGCGTCAGCGGTGGCGGCATATGTTCTTATGCAGGCACTCGTGTAGTCATAAATGGCGGGGAGATTAGTGAGAACCATGCCAATTCTAACGGCGGTGGCATCTATAACTATGACGGATCGATCGAATGTCACGATGCTGTCATCAAGGGAAACAGTGCAGGATACGGCGGCGGCATCTGCGGTACAAACATCACTTTCAACGGTGGAGAAATAAGCGGCAATACAGCAATCAACGGCGGAGGTATCTATAGCGGAGGTACTGTCTGCATCGGTGCCGATGCTCGCATTGCTGCAAATCAAGCCACCCTCAATGGCGGAGGAATCTGGATTAGCGATCTTGCCAAGTTGACAGTCACGTCGGCGGATGTTGTTTTCTTTAATAATAAATGTACCTATAATCCAGCTTACATCATTGACGATGTAAACGACATAGCGCTTCACAACAATAATGTTAATACAGCTCATGCTACTGCTCCATTTAAATATGTATACAACAACTACGATGTCGTATACACCAAGGGGACTGTGGCAAAAGAATGTTCTATAACTGTACGCTATGAGGATGCAGATGGAAATGTGATTGCGCCCGAAGATAACTATACCGGAATGATTGGACAGGCATTTACCATCACACCTCCTGTAATTCCCGGATATCAATCCCCTCGAGAAACCACCACTAACAAGGGAACATATTCTGGAACTTACACTGAGGATCAAAAGACGATCGTATTTCGCTACACTATAAAAAGTGCAGCTTTTCATGGCTTCTTTTCTTTTGCACTCGAAACATCCGGGACTGCCATGACCTATAAGGATGGGGACTCAGATTACAGAGGTAACGTTATTTATTATCCGGATGCAGGTGATACATTGACGGGGACCTATGCCGAATGCATCTGGTCGGCTTATTCCGGGCAAAGCACACAGATATTGTATTTCCCTCAAAAACAGCTTCTCGGCGGCATTCCCCAGTTGACCGTCTATAGCTGCAGCCAAGACCAATGGCCATACTGGCCGGACAGTAAGGACGAAGTTATATCTGCGGGCGAGTTGGCCTCTAAAGGTTATTGGATTTCCATCCTCTATTCCACCGACCAGGGTAAAACTTTCTCGGAGGCTCCACCGGAGGATATAACTGATACCAATGCGATTGGCATCAAGTTTATCATGGCTAATAATGCAACGCCTTTGGCAGGTGACACAAGTCCGCTTTGGATAACGGCAGAGTTCCCAATAACAATCGATACCGATAAACTGACAGAAGCCGAAGCGAACGGTACTACCGCGTTGAAGGGCTGGAAGCATAAGGGATTATTCAGTACTTTCAATCTTCCGGCAGCAGCGATTATATCTTCTCCACAGATCAGTGGTACCGTCCGTCAACAGGAGTTGTCTGATGGAGAGGTCGTTAACTGGGATCAAGCCGGCAATCTGGACGGGCAGACTGTGGAGCTACTGGATGAAAACGGGAATGTAATTGCAATAACTACGACCGATGAAAACGGTGAGTATACCTTTTCTCATATCAATGCAATGGGTAAGCTTCAGGTACGAATCAAAGATGCAGGTGGGACAGTATACTTTGCAGATGCCGATGCTTATCAGCAGAAAGATACAATTTCTGCAGGCAGAGTTTCGGATATAGACCGAATCTTGGAGCGGTTTATAAATGTTACTTGGAAAAACAGTGATATTGATAGGAACGCAGCGAACAGTCAGAACGCAAGATTCATTGTTGCAACCCGTGCCAGTATTCCATCAGTATTTTATACAGTTATGTTCGACTCACAGGGCGGCAGCACGGTAGCGCCAATTACCGGTGTCATAGCCGGCAGCATTATCTCAGCACCGATAAGTCCGATCCATGGGGAATACGATTTTGCGGGCTGGTATAAGGAGCCGTCCTGTATGAATGAATGGGATTTTGAAAACGACACAGTAACTTCAAACATTACACTCTACGCGAAGTGGACATCGTCTGGTGAAATTGGAGGTTCCGGTGGAGAGACTGGCAGTGAGACTGGCGTAGAAACTGGCAGTGAGACTGGCGTAGAAACCGGCAATGAGACTGGCGTAGAAACCGGCAGTGAGACTGGTGTAGAAACCGGCAATGAGACTGGTGGAGAAACTGGCAATGAAACTGGTGGCTCTGGTGAAAACGGAGGGTCTGGTGAAAGCAACGGTAATGGTGACGAGGGTGTAGTGATCATTGATGAACAGGAATTGCCGAAAGGAAGCGGAGAGCTGGACGATGTACCTAAAACAGGAGAAACCGGTGCTTCATGGATATTTTACGCGTCACTGATGCTTGCATCGCTGATCGTATTTGCTATCCTGCTTATTCGTAGAAAAGAATCAATCTGACAAGCAATTTCTGGTGCCAGATTTACGCTATTGTTCAGACTAATGCCGCTATAAGAACGACGGTCATTATTCCTGGGTAAAGAAGCTATAATCTTCATTCAGTACAAATTAAGGTCAACTGGATGCAATAAGTACCATTTTACTCCTCCATATAGTTATACTTGCGTCATCAGGTATTTAATGTAGGAGGAACGCAATGCAATTGCAAATTACAACAGACTACGCAATAAGGATTATTAGTTATCTGGCTCAACATCGCAATTATTTGTCAAACGCAAATGAAATGGCGGATCAGTTGGGTATTTCCTATCAATATTTTTTTAAAGTTGCTATGCGCTTGAAAGAGGCTGGGCTAATTGTATCGGAACAAGGGCGACACGGTGGATATAGGCTGGCAAAAAAGGCTAGTGATATCACTTTATACGATATTGTGGAAACTATGGAAGGCAGTATCTGCATTAACCGTTGTCTGGAGTCTAACGGATATTGCAGCAGAAATGCCACCCCAATATGCTCCGTGCATAAAATACTTGCCTTACTTCAAAACGACATTATTACCGTACTGAAAAACACAAAAATTTCTGATATATAAAAGATCGAGAAACAACTGCGGACACGAATGCTTCTTGTAGGTATGAATTAAAAGATAGTAGACTTTAAAAGTATACTATCTTTTTTATGAAATATGATAAGGGAGCTTCTTTGGCTGGTTTAGGTGTTCAAAAGCATTATCATTCTATGTTTCATTCGTCACAACAAATTAGATACATAAAAATACTCATTGGGAACAATGGAGCCTCTGAGAAAGAGATAATAAATTATACTTTACTTGTCAGGTATGACAATTAAAATCTTAAGGAGGTTCATTGAGTAATGAGAAGATTCTCAATTTTCTTATTAATAACGGTTCTGATATTTGGGCGGATACAGCTTACCGTTTTTGCTGAAGAAGGTGGAGCGATTCCAGTAACGACTTATGATGAATTTAAAGCGGCACTGATGGATCCTGCCGTAGTATCGATCAGTGTGGAAGCCAGTTTCTCATTTACGGGGAATATTGTTGGTATTCCCAATCGGGATATTTCTATTAATGGTAATGCCGATAAGGGAGTGGTTATAAATTCCCGGGAATGGTCGATTTATGGGAAACAAAACACGTCGGGCACTCATACATTTTCTATTGTAAATGCAACGATTACCGGAAGAGGAACACCGGGAACCGATGACTACACCGACGGGAGATTTTTTACCGGAGGAGAAGAAAATGGCCCTAATGCATATGGCTGGGATGTATACGCTAAAGATGTGACCTACACAGGTGCTAGATTTGTTCATCTTTCCAACGGTACTTTGACTTTTGACGGCCATAACAAAATTTATACCAACTGCGAAAATGCCTGGGTCAACCATGTGGTATTCAAAACAGGTTCAATTTACGAAAGCTCCAACAGCGGAACAGGAGATTATGGCGCTTTCTATTTTAACAAAGGTAAAGGAATTGCCGATGGAACGGCTACCATTGAAAGCGGAGTTTCGACTTATTTCAATCTTGGAACAGCTGTTCAACCGGTTTTTACTGGGGATGTTTATAAGACGACAATCGGTTCGAATGCAACCTTTGATGTAAATGCTCTAGGACATGCCATATGGTATGTTGCAGGTAACGCTTCCTATTACAAGAGCGGAAATCCTGAATTCAATGTAGAGCCCGGAGCCATCGTAAATTTGAAGCAGGTTAATGCTTCACAAGTAAAAAATGCAAAACCAAATAAAACGAATCCGAATCCCAATCTATATGTACCGGTTTATTTTGCAAAAAGCGGTTCGCCTGAAGTGGGAGGTACCATCAACATCGCGGAAAATGCAACATTTTATGTGTCAGGCGCAACGAGCGCTAACTCAAATTACGGAGTGATCCGCATGGGTGATGGGAGTAATATTAGTATCAGTAATCCACAAGACTTTGATATTAAAAACATGGCAGTCAATGCTCCCACGATTTCCGGAAATGCTCTTTCTCATGCGATTACATTGTATTTGGATAGAGTATCAATAAGGACCTGGAACAAATTAGCCCAGGCCGGTGATATATACGATGATGGGAACCTATTTGCTGCTTATCAGAGTGTAACTGGTAAAACGCTTATCCAAGGACAATCATTAGCATCAAGTTCAACGGATAATGCGGAGTATGATTCGGAGTTTCAGCCGCAGAATTATGGAAGAATCGCCATGAGGGGCGGATCAGATCTGCTTCAAACCTATACGGTAACATTTGATTCCCAAGGTGGAAGTGAAGTTGCTGCGTTGGAAGTTGAATCAGGCAAGCTCATTTCAAAACCGGAAGACCCAGTGAAAGCGGATTATGACTTTACCGGCTGGTATACCGATAGTGATTGTACTGACAACTGGATCTTTGAGGAAGACACTGTAAATTCTAATATGACTCTTTATGCCGGTTGGATAGCGACTACAGATCCTACTGATCCTGGAACTGACCCTGGAACAGACCCTGGAACAGACCCTGGAACAGACCCTGGAACAGACCCTGGAACAGACCCTGGAACAGACCCTGGAACAGACCCTGGAAC
>JAEZJF010000015.1 GCA_023415825.1 Bacillota bacterium | reverse complement strand
ACCACCGGAGTTTTGACTGAATGACCATGCGATCTCTCAGTATTATGCGGTATTAGCGCCGGTTTCCCGACGTTATCCCCCAGTACAAGGCAGGTTGCTCACGCGTTACTCACCCGTCCGCCACTATTCAATGATCAGATTGCTCTTTTCATTGAACCGTTCGACTTGCATGTGTTAGGCACGCCGCCAGCGTTCGTCCTGAGCCAGGATCAAACCCTCAAATTAATTATTTGAGTGTTTGCCTTTTTAAAGACAATCACTTGCGTTTTTTCCGTTAATCTATCTGCTGAATCCGTTAGGATTTAGTCAGACAGCTTGAATTACTCAAAGTTTGTTTAACGAGTTCCTACATCTATCCGCAAATCACAAAGTGATTTGTCGGTGTGATGTTTTCGTACACTGTTCAATTTTCAATGTCCATCACCATCTCTGGCTTTGCGTCTCGCTTTCGAGCATTTCGGCTCTCAGCGGCGACAGCTTTATTATCTTACCACCGACTTGATTCATTGTCAAGCGCTTTTTTTCAACATTTCTCGTCGTTTTCATGCGCTTGCTTTTCCCTCAAGGCCGGGAACTTAGTTTACCATCGTTACGATTCGTTGTCAAGCACTTTTTTAACCTTTTTCGTTTGTCCAAGCGCTTTTTCAGTCTCGCAACTGCGGCTTTTTTATCTTACAACAGGGCATGCTAAATTGTCAACACTTTATATGAATTTTTTTTAATCCACGTAATATATGCAATCCAACCCAAAATTATAACTTATAGTGAAACATACTACTTCGTTTTTATAAGAACATAGGACGATCCATCTATATTCTTTTCTGTAATCTGAAGCTCCACATTATCAATAGGATACTTATCGCGTAATGCCTCCTCGGCCAAGGCACCATATTCAACAATGCTATCCCAGCCCTTCACGCTGGTGATCACATTGGAGCTGATCACCTCTGAGATTTTTGAAAGCTTACCAAGGTTTTTTAAAGTAACATGCTGAGTGATAAAGGCCTTTACGAATCGATTCTGATTTTCTTTTCTAAACAAATCCCCTCTGTTATGAAATACCCCATTTTCATCATAGCCCTGGCGGAAGCGGACATAGCCTTCGGCATCCTTCCCGTCAAGATGCTGGGTACCTTTTTCAATATAAATATCAAGGTTTTGTGTTGGATCACTATAGTTCATTAAGACAGGGACATAGACAGTGACCCCTCCGAAATAATTAACAATGTTTCTGAAGCCGTTGACCTTGACATAGGCATAATCATCAACATGGATTGCGAAAATCTCTTCTATAATATCTGCAAGAAAATCAACATAAGGCTTTTTAAATCGGCCTATATCCTTTTTATAACCTATGGCATTACCTATTGAGGGTACCGCATTTATTCGGTTCATTCCCTTTTCCTTTAGATAGGAGGGCTTGGCCTCTCTCAAGGCATCCATGACATTTTCACTGTAATCTATATAAATATCCCTTGGTAGGCTTATAATTTTCATGCTTTTGGACGCTCTGTCAACATTCAGAATCATAATGGTATCAAAATTAAACCCTGTGGGATCGGTACCCAGCAACATGATATTGGTACTTTCGGGACTAACAAGGGTTTCGTTATACTTTTGCCCTTTGGTCAGAAGTATGGGCGTTTCGGTCGCAAAATCATCATTGGGCACTATACCTTCCTCAAAAGGGTCACTAGGTGTCGGCGTGGCGATGGGATCCTCCTGAGCCTGATGAGAACCTGCTGATAGATTTTGAAAAGCCATCATACTAAAAAAGACGGTAAGAATCGTCGAAAAGAGGGCTAATAATATTCTCGCCCTTTTACTTCTAAATATATGAATCACCCCAAATTTTAAATATTATAATCACCTCAAAAAAGATTATTGAGACTCTCATTTTTTTTCCGGTCATGGCTTGTTGTGCGGTACCAATGGCACCGCACCCCGCTCCTATAGGATATCACTTTTTTCAACATATTAATACACGCTGGTTTATAAAAAATCTATGATAAGTATATTACAACAAAGTTACGTTGCTGATGCGGAGGCAACTAGATGCGACGATAAATTTTTTGGTACATGTTTTGTATGAAGAGGGTAAATAAATTGGCCGGAAGGTCACGAACCTTCCGGCCTCATATCGAAATCAGCGATTTTTAAGAGTTTGAAGGCGTTCCATGATCTTTTCGTACATTTCCGTGTACTTTTTAAGCTTCTCTTTCTCAGAATCAATCACAGCAGCAGGTGCCTTGGCAACAAAGCCCTCATTACCAAGCTTCTTATTGACCCGGTCCAGTTCCATCTCCAGGTTGGCTTTTTCCTTATCCAGCCTTTCAATTTCCTTCTCCATGTCAATGAGATCCTCGAGGGGCAGGTAGATTTCCGCGCCATTGACCACTACAGCCACTGCATCATGGGAAATACCTGTTTTATCCGCTTGGACTACTACTTCAGATATAGAGGCCAATCGACCAAAGGTAGATTGCTCTCCTTGAATCACATTGCTAATGGTCTCGTCCATCGTTACAAAGATTGCTTTTGCCTTCCTGTTGGCAGGAACATTCATCTCTGCCCGGATATTCCGGATTCCTCTTGTAGCCTCCATGACAAAGCCCATCATGCGTTCCTCTGCAGGATAGAGTACGCTATCGGTATAATTGGGCCAGCGAGAAATCATGATACTCTCATCATCAGTGATTAAATGGCTGTATATCTCCTCGGTAATAAAGGGCATAAAGGGATGGAGCAGCTTCATGGCAATGGTGAGCACCTTATTGAGTACAAACAGACCTTCCAGCCGTCCTATGGCTTCACGGTCATAAAGCCTGGGCTTGACAAGCTCAATATACCAATCACAGAACTCTTCCCAGATAAATTCATAAATTTTTTGCAGGCCAATACCCAGCTCGAATTTCTCAAGGTTTTCAGTAACTTCCCTTGCTATGGTATTGATTCGGCTTAAGATCCACTTATCAGCTGCGGTAAAACGTCCTTCATCCACTTTACTGAAGTTGATGTCCTCATCAAAATTCATCATGACAAAGCGGAAGGCATTCCATATCTTATTGGCAAAGTTTCTGCTGGCTTCCAGCTTCTCTTCGGAGAACCGCATATCATTCCCAGGTGAAGTACCAATGGTTAATGCATAGCGAAGAGCGTCGGTGCCATATTTTTCAATGACCTCCAGGGGATCAATTCCATTTCCAAGGGATTTGGACATTTTTCTGCCTTGAGCATCACGTACAAGGCCATGAATAAGCACATACTTAAAGGGCTCCTTGCCCATTTGCTCCAGGCCGGAAAAAATCATGCGCGCAACCCAGAAAAAGATGATGTCATAGCCTGTAACCAAAACGCTTGTAGGGTAGAAGTACTTCAAATCCTCGGTTTCATCAGGCCAGCCCAAGGTGGAGAAAGGCCAGAGAGCTGAGGAGAACCAGGTGTCCAGTACGTCCTCATCCTGCTTGATACGGGTAGAATGACATTTTGGGCATTCGTTTGGAGCAGTCCTAGATACCATCATCTCTCCACAATCGGAACAATAGTAAGCCGGGATACGATGGCCCCACCAAAGCTGACGGGAGATGCACCAATCCTGGATATTCTCCATCCAATTAAAATAAATCTTGGAGAACCGCTCAGGTACAAATTTGACGGTTCCGTTCCGGACTGCCTCAAGAGCAGGCTCCGCCAGGGGCTTCATCTTTACAAACCATTGCCAGGAAACTCTGGGCTCAATAGTTGTCGCGCAGCGGTAACAAGATCCCACATTGTGCTTGTGGGGCTTTATTTGAACTAAAAGTCCCAGATCTTCAAGGTCCTTGACCACTTGCTTCCGTGCCTCATATCGATCTAAGCCCGCGTATTTTCCACCGTTCTTATTAACAGTGGCATCCTCGTTCAAAATGTTAATGATCTCAAGATTATGCCTGAGCCCTATTTCAAAGTCGTTGGGATCATGGGCCGGGGTAATCTTAACAACACCGGTTCCAAAATCACGCTCAACATAGGTATCCGCTATAACAGGTATTTCACGGTTCATGAGAGGCAGAATAACAGCTTTTCCGATTAAGTGCCTGTAGCGTTCATCCTCCGGATGCACAGCTACCGCAGTATCACCCAGCATGGTCTCCGGGCGGGTTGTTGCAACTTCAACAAATTCATCGGAGTCCTTAATGGGATAACGGATATGCCAGAAGCTGCCGTCCTTTTCTTCATATTCAACCTCAGCATCAGAAATAGAGGTACCGCAGCAAGGACACCAATTGATGATTCTCTCCCCTCTGTATATCAAACCTTTTTCATACAGACGGACAAAAACCTCCAATACTGCTTTTGAGAGCCCTTCGTCCATGGTAAAGCGCTCACGCTTCCAGTCACAGGAACTGCCAAGCTTCTTGAGCTGCTCCACAATCCTGCCGCCATATTGCTCTTTCCATTCCCAAGCGCGCTCCAAAAAGCCGTCCCGTCCGAGATCCTCTTTTGTTATGCCTTCTTTGGCCATCTTTTCAACGATTTTAGCCTCGGTTGCAATACTGGCGTGATCGGTGCCCGGAAGCCAGAGTGCACTATACCCCTGCATACGCTTCATGCGGATTAAAACATCCTGCATGGTATTGTCAAGGGCATGGCCCATATGAAGCTGGCCCGTAATGTTGGGTGGTGGAATCACAATGGTGAAGGGCTCTTTATCAGGATCAACCACAGCATGGAAATAATCCTTCTCCATCCAGTTGCTATAAAGCTTTTCTTCGACCTGTTGAGGGTCATAGGTCTTTTCAATTTCCTTTTTGCTCATAGTCTCAATCCTTCCTATCCTCTATACTAAATATGCGGCACACATGGACGCAACAGCGGTATACAATGCTGCATGCAATGCTATTATTTAAAGGCAATAAACACCAGGAATACGCCTGGAAGCATGACAAGAAGACCCACAACCTTGACTCTTGCGATAGCCTTTGTCATTCTATACTTTTCAAGTTCTTCACCGGTTAACTCTTGAGCCTCCGTCACATTCACTTTCTCTGCAAGGCTCAGGCGATTGACAATTAGCTTTGCTCCGTAATTAATGAAAGCACCCATGGCCATAAGTATGATGGCAATAATCTTTAAACCCGTCATAGTCTTCCCCTTTCAAGCGTATTAAAAAAGCTTTCATCCAAATCATCTTTGGACGAAAGCTTCACTTCCGCGGTACCACCAAAATTCCCCACTAAGGACAACTCTAAAAGAAAATAACGGTTCTTAACCGGTACGGCCTACTGTTATTTCAGCCCTACACGCTCCGGAGCGACCTTCGGCAAAATGTACCCTGAAGATGCTTGCAGCCTGACGGCATCCTCTCTCTGAAAGGCTTTCTGCCTACTCCTCTCCATCTCAGCAAGGAGTATATATTCTTTTATACTAGGATATGAGCAGCATTTTGTCAAGATAGATCCCGCTCACTTATTCAAATTAGTTGATTTTATTTGCGCAGCTTGACCTTATTACGAATGCCGATGATAAGAACGGCAACAGCGACCGCTATATAGACATACATAATGATCCATTTCAGTAATGTCATTATTCCTGCAATAGTCAAGATTGATTGGTTGACCGATGCAACAGTCAATCCGATCAGCAAAAGGACATTCTCTATTGCGTCAAAGCCGCTTCTGATGTACCCTAGCCAATGTAATTTGCGCCACCCGGCTGGCAAGCCAGACCAGTTGACAAGAAATTGCATGATCATTGAAAAAACAATTGCCGTCCCAATGATAAATACAAAATCGATAAGCAGCAGTCGGGTATATATGTATGAACCTTCTGGCCCAAGGGATGTCAAGGCCGTTGCTGCTTGCTCCCCAGAGTAATAGGTTAAAAAATCCAGCATACCTGTGCCATCGCCATATTGAACCAAAAGTGGCTGTCCGATTGGTGATGATGACATTATAATGTTGGCGGCAACCACTAAAATAAGAGTAAATATAAAAAGAACCCGACTCATTTTACACCTCCGTGCAATACTATTTTTGACCCCTCGTCGCTCCCGCTTCAACCCATTCACGGTACAAAGACTCCAGCATATTCTCAATAATTGTTTTCTCTTTGTACAATTCATTCAGCTGTTCAAAATCACTCACTATGCCACTCATCTCCCATTCAATTTCTTTTAATCTGTTTTCCTGCTGGTTTATTTTCTCTTCCAGCTCCGTCTCACTGTCTCTGTTTATCTGCTTTTTCGATGTATTCTTTAATGTATTTGGCTCATTTCTCGTGCTTCTCGCCAACTCAGGGGGTTTCACCTTCTCAGTCCTTTCCGGAGCCTTTCCATGTGAAAAGGAAATCCTCGCCTTCCATTGGCTGTATTCATCAAATGTGCCTTTAAAATCAGATACTCGCCCCTTTTCCATGTCCCATATCCTATTTGCAAATTTATTAAGAAAATATCTGTCATGGGATATGAATATCATTGAGCCTCCGTACTGTTCTACAGCCTCCTCTATCCATTCTCTGGACGAAATATCCAGATGGTTTGTAGGTTCATCCATCACGAGAAGATTGCTCTCCCTCTGCATAAGCATACATAATTTCAGGCGGCTCTTCTCTCCCCCTGAAAGGTCCCCTGTCTTTTTAAAAACATCCATACCTTTAAACCCGAACTTCGCAAGAATATTTCTGGCCTTCTCTTCGTTGATTTCCAGCAAATATCTCAGGCTTTCCAGCACGGAAGCCTCTGCACTTTCAAACTCAATAGACTGCGGCATGTACGCAATTCTGAGACTGTTCCCGAAGGACATGTCCCCTTTATCGGGTTTTTCCTGTTCGAGCAGCAGCTTTACCAGCGTTGTTTTACCACAGCCGTTATCACCTATCAGTGCGATCCTGTCGTTTTTTTGTATCTTCAAATCCACACCGCAAAACAGGCTTTTGCTGCCATAACTTTTACTTATTCCATTAAAGCTCACAAGCTCAGCACCTGAGAAGCAGCCGTCCTGGAATTCAGAAGTCAGCCCCCTGTCTGTTCTGGGCTTGTCGACCTTTTCCATCCTTTCAATTCGTTTTTCAATAGAAAATGCCCTTTTGTGCAATGCCGAATTATCGGCATTTTTAGCCCACTCGTGCAGTCTTTTGGCGGCAGCCTCCAATTGTTCGATTTTCTTTTGCTGCTGCTCATATTTCTCAGCCTGAATACTGTACCTTTTTTCCTTCTCTACTACATAGTAGCTATAATTTCCTTCATAATAGGCAGCCTTGCCGTCTTCTATTTCAATAATACGGCTCACCACATTGTCAAGAAAACACCGATCATGGGAAATAACCACCATTGTCCCACTATAGTCCTTCAAATAGTTTTCCAGCCATTGAAGCGAGGTCAAATCCAGGTGGTTGGTAGGCTCATCCAACAGCAAAATATCTGCCTCCCGCAGCAGAATCCGCGCCAGATTAACCCTTGTCTTCTCTCCGCCGCTCAGCGTTTCAAACTGCTGCCCCCGCATATCTTCGCTTATATTCATTCCATTACATATTTTATCAATCTTATTGTCAAAGTCATAGCCTCCCATTGCTTCATATTTTGTCTGAAGCTGCCCATACCTGGACAAAAGCTTCGGGTCATCATTTGTCCCGATTGCTTTTTCGAACCTGACCATTTCATCAACCAGAGCAAACAACTCATGAAATGCCGTTTGCAGCACTCTTTCCACAGATAAGCCATCAGGAAAAAACGGTATCTGCTCCAGTATCTCAATTTTTTTACCGCTTGCTTTCATTACCTCTCCGCTTTCGTACTCTTCAAGTTCGGCAAGTATCTTGAAAACGGTTGTCTTACCTGAGCCATTTTTACCAAGCAAGCCCACCTTCTCACCATTTTGAACTTCAAAAGAAATCCCTCTGAGTACATGGTTGCTGCCATAATATTTGTTCAATTCGCATACTGCAATATCTGCCATCTTTTCTCCTCTCCCGCCTGGGAAACAAAAACCTGAGCTGATGGGAAACTACCATGCTCAGGTTTCTATAAATCATTCAGAAATCGCAGCTTTAAGAAGCTTTGAAAAGAGAAAAACTATTAAAAAAATAAAAACCTGGGCAAGTAGTCACCCAGGCATTTAACAATCCAATATTTTTGTAAAATGATGATCCACCAGCTCAATAAGTCAACGATATTCATTTTTGGACAGACTCCTCCCGTTAACTGCCAAAATTGCTGAAATACGAGAAACACAATTCTCAAGTCTATCAAGAATATTGTTAAAACTTACTGATGTTTTCATCATTTCACCTCCCATAACTCTATTTGCCTAAAATTTTACCATAGATGCGGACCTTTTACAATGCTTTCCCGTACTTATATATTTTCGTTTTTCAATGCATCGATAATGTTCTCTTTTTTAATCTTAGAGCTTGCATACAGCATGGTTGAACCCACAATGACAAATACCGAAGCTATTGCTGTAAAGACACTGACCCAGGGTACTTCAAATCCCACGTCAAAGGCATTTCGTAAAGATCTGAAAATCAGAAACATGACTCCAAAGCTGATGGGTAACCCGTAGAGCAAGGCCTTAATGCCATAGAATAAGCTTTCATAGTTTATCATATGATTAAAGCTCCCAGGTGTCATACCAACAGATTTCAGCATGGCAAATTCACGTTTGCGCAGCGAAATGCTGGTGGATATGGTATTAAAGATGTTGGCAGCGCAGATAGCCGTAATGAGGGTTACAAAACCATAAAGAAACACATTGATAAAGGTATATAACCGATCAGCCTGGGACCTTTCCATTTTTGCATCATAAATGCTCACACTTGCTATGGAAGTCTGCTTTTGGTACTCTAATATGCTTTCTGTCAGTCTTGCGGAATCAGAGCTGTTAATGACCATAGTTGTATAAATATGATCAAATCCTTCAGGCAGCTTGGCTAGTATATGGGCAAATACTTCTTCCGACACAATGAACATGCCTTGAAAAGGGCTGTCGAGCGTTGCTTCGCCAATTGGAGTCTTGTCCGCAAGAGCCATTATCTCCAATTCTGAAACAAAATCCTGAGTACCATTCGCAATAAGATCAAACTTTAATTTCTCTCCTGCTTTAATGTTAAATTGATCCACTCGCGCATATTTGTTCTCATTGTTCTTTATCCGTACAGCATTAAGGAGTATGCCCCCGGGATTATTGATATCCTTTAAACGAGCAGCATCCACTCCTACCTCCTTTGCATATCGCTCCAGAGACCTTCCATCTACTGAGATGATTTGAAAGTATGTTTCGTATGTTTTTGCACTTTGATCTTCCATATTTGCTTGGTAAAGCTCTTTTATTCCGGCAGGCATATAGCTGTAGTCTAACGTTACCGATGCATCTAAAACTTGCTTTATGACGGCATCGTCTACGTCATCCATTTTGGCAATGGCAGAATAAAAATCCTTTTTCTCTTGCTGTGTGGCCGCGGAGTTAACAAATACCCTGACATCATAAGGAATGTCACTTCCCATGATATCTGTTGACCTACGGGTAAGAAAAGACAGGGATGAGACTGATAAAAACAAAACCAGGCTGATCACCAATGAGAATACGGTGGCTTTATATCTGCGGCTGTTCCGCTTCAGGTTCTTAAGGGCCAGCTCTGCTTCGAATCCAAATAAAAAGCGGGTAAGCCTGGATGTTTTAACTGTTCTGGCCTTGAGCCTGATGTCCTGTGATTGACGAATGGCATCAACAGGTGAAATCTTGGCAGCCCGTCTTGCAGGAATATAGGCCGATATGAATATAGTGACAATTGAAAGCAGAGCAGCACCAAGAATAGCCGTCGGCGAAGTTGTCAGTGTCAGCTTGATGCCTGATCTCACTGCATCTTCAAGCAGGGGTTGAACAAGGTAAAAGGTTATACCCATGCCCAAGGTTCCAAAAGCCACCCCTAAAGGTATTCCGATCGTCCCCACTACAAAACTCTCATAAAACACGGAACGACTTTTTTGTCTTTTGGTAGCTCCCACACTGGCAAGCATGCCAAGGTGACGACTCCGCTCCGAGATTGAAATGGCGAACGAATTGTATATCAAGGCCACTGACCCAGTAATGATGAGAATGATGACCACTATAGCGAGAGAATATAGTGTTGAGAGAAAATTATCACCCATAATGCCATAGTAGCGTAAAAGCTCGTTATTATACCTTACGCTATCACCGGAGATACCAATATTTCCTGCGAGAACGTTAGCTGCTTCATTTACCTTTTTGTTAACTTTGTCCCAAGTAGCGGCTATATTGACGGAATCATCAACGGACAACTCATTTAAGTCAAGCCAGGATAGTACCGTATAGCCCGGTGACCAATAGGGTTCAATGTTTGGCCGGTTTATAATACCCGTTACGGTATATTCTTTTGAATATTCCTTAACAAGCCTTTCACCGCTATGATCTTGAGTTTGCTCTACAAAACTGTTATCCTGCTCGAGTAAAAGGTCATTCTCTCCTTCCTTCAGATGACGCTGACCGACATCCAATTTGAGGGTATCCCCAACTTTATATTTAACACCGCCATTTTCTGCGATGTGGGAGGATATAACAATTTCATGTTCATTTTTAGGTAAGCGCCCCTCGATCAAATCAATGTTGTAGGTTTCGAAGGACTGTTCATCAAACGCTTTAATAAAAAGGTAAGGCTTGTCCTCGTTTTTTGAGCCTTCAAGCAAAGCATATCCAATATCTTTGCTCATTGCTGCAGCTTCAGTATTCCGATCTGTGATAACCTTTTGAATGTTCTTAGCAGGTACATTTTTATAAAGCACATGCCAATTACCTGTATCTTCTATGGCGCTTCTCTGCATCATTCCAACAAAGGATGTTACAAAGGTAGCAACTGCAGTAATCATAGCAGCTGATAATATGATGCCGATGATGGTTACAATGGTGCGTTTTTTGTTCAGCTTCAGGTGACGCAGCGTGAGAGTATTGATGATATTCATTTTCGGATCACCTCATCCCTTACGATGCTCCCGTCTTCAATGGAAATAACACGATCAGCCTGCAAAGCGATACGTTCATCATGGGTGATCACGATTAATGTCTGATTATATTTTTTGTTCGATTGCTTTAATAAATCAATTATCTCCGCGCTGTTTTTACTGTCAAGATTCCCTGTAGGCTCATCTGCAAGTACCAATGCAGGATTGTTTACCAGAGCCCTTCCAATGGATACACGCTGCTGCTGTCCTCCGGAAAGCTGGTTTGGCAAGTAGCTCAGCCTATCGGTCAAGCCCAAGGTATTGATGATTTCATCAAGCTGTCTTTTATCGACCTTGCGCCCATCCAGCAATAGGGGCAGGGTAATGTTCTCCTCTACATTCAAAACGGGTATAAGGTTATAAAACTGATAAATAAGACCAATCTGTCTGCGACGGAAAATGGCAAGCTTTGTTTCGTCAAGTGCATAGACATCTGTATTTTCAACAAAAACTTTACCGCTTGTTGGCGTATCAACACCACCCAGAATATGCAAAAGTGTCGACTTGCCAGAGCCAGAGGGCCCTATGATGGCAACAAACTCACCTTTTTTTACGGAAAAGCTTACATTATCAAGTGCTTTGGTGGCTGTTTCTCCCTTACCGTAGATTTTAGACAGATTTTCTACCCTTAAAATCTCCATATCGTTCACTCCTCTTTAGTCTTTAATCTGAGTATATCTGCCTAATATGACTCTGCTGTGACTATCTTGGTGACAATTTTGTCACACAATGCCTTTGTAAAGCTTGATGGTAAATTGAGTGCCCTTACCTTTTTCACTACTTACCTCAAGAACACCGCCCTGCTTTTCAAGAATACTTTTTGCCATGGCAAGTCCGATACCTATACTTTCAGGGTCTGCATTCTTGCCCTTGTAGAAACGTTTAAAAATATGGGGTAAATCATCCTTTTCAATACCCTCGCCATTATCAGCAATTTTTATCATTGTATATAATGAGCTTTCACTAAAATGAATCCTGATTATTCCACCTTCAGGGGTATGCTCGATGCAATTCTTAATAATATTGGCAAGCGCCTCGGATGACCAATTAAAATCTCCAATATATTGAGCCTGCTCCTCACCGTTGATATCAAGGGTTTGCTCTTTAATTTCCATAGGGATAAGTAAATGTTCGATGGCCTTACTGACCAGCTCTTTTACATGGACCTTCTCCTTTTTAAACTCAATGGTTCCCGCATCAATTTTTGATAACTTTAAAAGTGATGCCACGAGCCATTGCAGCCTTTCAAGCTGAGAGCGGATATTTTGGGTGAATTCCACACGTTTATCCCGGGGCAAGTCTTCATCGCTGATCAGGTCTGACATAACAAACATAGATGTTATGGGCGTCTTGAGCTGATGTGAAATATCTGAAATGGAATCGGCAAGAAAATGTTTGTCTTTTTTCAGCAGCTCTGCCTGCTCATTCAGGGTAACTGTTACCTTATAGATTTCGCTCTTAAGTATGCTCAGTTCGCCTTCATCGTAATCTCTTATATCGAGGGAGTATTCACCGCTTGCAATTCGTTTGAGATATTGGGAAAGCTTCTCTATTTGTCTATACCGCCATCGAGTAAAAAGGAGCGACACCATAATCATAAAAAATAAAGCAGCGCACGCTATTATACCGGAAAGGGAATCCACAAAATAGCAGGCAATCGTACCTATTGCCCAAACTACGACCAAAAGAGCAATATAGTACTTTATCTCTTTGTTTTTGAGCAGCTTAATCGCCCCCCTTGTAGCCAATTCCACGAACGGTTTTTATAATAATCGGATTTTGGCTGTCATCCTCTATCTTTTCGCGCAAGCGCTTAATATAAACCGTTAGGGTATTGTCATTGACAAACTCGCCTGCAAAATCCCAAAGGCCCTCCAAAAGCTGGTTACGGGTGAGAACCTGCCCTTGGTTGTTTGCGAAGATGAGCAGCAAGCGGTATTCAAGAGAGGACAATATGATTTCCTGATCGCCTCTATAAACTTTAGCCTTGGTGGTGTCTACTGTAATATCGTTAAACGCGATTAAAGCTTTTGCGTGCTCTATTCTGTCATATCTTCGCAGAACTGATTTAATGCGGGAGAGGAGCTCTCTTATCCGGAACGGCTTGGTGATATAGTCATCGGCGCCCATATCAAGCCCCATGACCACATTGACCTCATCATCGATAGCTGTCAGAAATATAACCGGAATATCACCCTTCTCTTTCATCATTTTGCATAGGTCATATCCGCTACCATCGGGGAGGGATAAATCAAGTATGGCTAAGTCGAAGTTATTCTCATTGATCAATGCTTTTGCTGACTGAAAATCGACACAGTGTGTAACAGCATAGCCCTCCTGGGTCAGTGAGTAGCAGAGACCCGATGCGATGATTCTGTCATCTTCAACAAAGAGTATTTTCATGGTGTATGCCCTCCTTTATACTCACACTAGCATACCCTCAAGGGTTATGACCTTCCAACTGATTCTCGTCCATTATAGCAGTGAAGGAAATTTAGCACAATAAATAGCCTCCCCCCTGTATAAGAATGACATTCGAGATGGAGTTAAAAAATTTGTTATTTTGTCTTATAATGAAGTATAGTGAATCCTATCCATGACTAAAAAAGGACAATGAGTTGAGGACAAAATGCAATTTTTAAAGCGAAGTGTTGATAAGGGTGTATTAGAACAGATTCTCAATAGCTTCACCGACCTGACCGATATAAATGTTTCAGTTTTTGGTGTACAGGGCGAGGGGATTGCAGGAAGCAAGAATATGTGCAGCTTTTGTTCAAAGATCCGTGAGCACCCTGAATTTTCGGAGGGCTGCAAGACTTGCGACAGAGAGGCCTTTAAAAAATCAGAAGCCAAAAAGGGGCTTCACTTATATAAGTGCCATATGAAATTATGGGAAGCAGCCATCCCCATCATCATTCAGAACAATGTGGCCGGCTTTATGATGCTCGGACAGGTAAAAGGTTCGGATGAAGACCACGACAATGATAAGGAATTTGTATTCGCCAAGCTGAGAGACAAATTTTCAGGTGATACACTACAAGAAATTGAAAAAAAATATGAAGCCATCATCGCAATGGATATTAATAAAATTCAATCAGCCGCAAAAATGCTTGAGATCATTACAAGCTATATTGCAAATACTGAGATCATTCATGTTTATGACATGGAAGCCGTTGAAAAGGCTAAAGAATATATTGATTCAAACCTATGCAAGACCATCTCCACGAGCACAGTGGCTAAAGCCATTCAACATAATGCCTCCTATTTAAGCACACTTTTTAGCAGGGACATGGGAATGACCGTAACAGAATACATTGAGCAACAACGCATTGTTATAGCCAAGCAACTCTTAACCTTGACCTCGAAGAATATTAAAGAAATAGCCTGCGAAATAGGCTATATGGATCAAAATTACTTTTCCCGGGTCTTTAAAAAGCATATTGGCCTCAGTCCGTCGACCTTTAGGAATAAATACAAAAAATTGTGCTAATCTTTAAAAAACAGTATATAGAATTTCTCCTTTTCGTCCTCTATAGTAAGCTTAGGGGGATGGGCTCAAAAGGTATCAAAGCCCCCCGACTACATCGTACAATCAGGAGGATTATATGTTTGTCGAAAAATACTGGGAGAATCCTAATACCTTACACGTAAACTGCAAAAACCCTCGCTCATATTTTATTCCATACGAAATTGACAGCAAAGCATGTCAGGGAATACGCGGGACCTCAAAGTATTATAAAAGCTTAATCGGCTCTTGGAAATTCAAATACCATTCAAGTGTTCAACAGGTCGAAGACGGTTTTTACCAAAATGATTATTCGGTGGAGGGCTGGGATAGTCTTACGGTTCCTTCCAACTGGCAAATGCACGGTTATGATACACCTAACTACACTAATGTTAATTATCCCTTCCCCTGTGATCCCCCATTTGTTCCCAATGATAATCCTACAGGTCTTTATGTCAGAGATTTTCATTTTGATGCGGATAAATGCAAGGACACCCACCTTGTCTTTGAAGGGGTGGACTCCTGCTTCTATCTCTGGGTCAATGGTCAGTTTGTCGGCTATAGTCAGGTCAGCCATATGACCTCTGAATTTGATGTTACGGCGTACATTAAGCAGGGTCAAAACCGTATTGCGGTGATGGTACTCAAATGGTGTGACGGCAGCTACCTTGAAGATCAGGACATGTGGAGACTTTCGGGTATTTTCAGGGAGGTTTATCTCCTTTCAAGGGATCAAGTCCATATTTCCGATGTCTTTATCAAACCCCAGCTCAATATCGAGCTGAACCACGGCCACCTAAAATGTGAGCTGACTCTTAATAAATCAGCCAGAGCTGATATCCGAGCGGTCTTAAAGGATGCAACGGGTGCTATTTTAGAAGAAAGGTCTATCTCAATCAGCGACAATGGAGAAGTTGCATTTTCTGTTAAGCAACCCGTTCTTTGGTCAGCCGAAAATCCCTATCTCTATGTTCTCTCCTTATACTGTGGCAACGAAGTCCTTTCCTTTAAGGCAGGCTTTAGAAAAATTGAAATCAAGGACTCCGTCATCTTCATAAATGGTATGCCTATCAAATATAAAGGGGTCAACCGGCATGATTCCGATGCAGAATCAGGCCATGCTCTTTCCGTCGGCCATATGAAGAGAGATCTCATAATTATGAAACGGCATAATGTCAATGCCATCAGAACCTCCCACTACCCCAATGATCCAAGATTTTATGAGCTCTGTGATGAATTAGGCTTTTATCTCATTGATGAAGCCGACCTTGAATGCCATGGCGTAGGCTCTATCAACGAAGATGACAGGCTTGCCAAGGATCCGCTGTTTAAGAATGCCTTTTTAGACAGAATGCAGCGCATGGTCGAACGGGATAAAAACCATCCCTGCATCGTTATCTGGTCCCTCGGCAATGAATCCGGTTTCGGTAAAAACCATGTCCAAATGGCTCTTTGGGCAAAGAGCCGAGACGACAGCCGCCTTATACATTATGAAGGGTCTTGCCGGGCTGATGAAGCCGATCGTGCGGATACCTTCTGCCTTGATGTCTTCAGCAGGATGTATCCCTCTTTAGAGGAGATCACCAACAACGTTTTAAGAAATGACCCACGCCCTCTGATTCTGTGTGAATACAGCCACGCCATGGGCAATGGCCCCGGCGATCTGAAGGATTACTGGGATTTATTCTATTCCAACCCCAGGCTTGCAGGCGGATTTGTCTGGGAATGGTGCGATCATTCTGTAAAAACAAAAACAGAGGACGGTACACCTTATTACGCTTATGGCGGAGATTTTAAAGACAAGCCCAATGATGGCAATTTCTGCATGGACGGCCTTGTTTACCCAGACAGGACACCCCACACAGGACTTCTGGAATTGAAGAATATCATTGCGCCCATACAAACCTCTGCGATTGACTTAAACAAAGGGGAACTGTACATTACCAATCGTTATGATTTCACAGACCTTTCCCAAATTGAGCTGAACTGGTTTATCGAAAAAGACGGCGCAGTCATTGATCGGGGTATTATTGAAGATCTGGATGTTGCGCCTCACAGCTCAAAGACCATTGTCCTTGGCTATCAATGGCCTCAACAGTCTGGCGGAAGATACTTTCTCACGGTTTCTTATCGGCAGAAAAACCATCAACTTTGGGCAGACAAGGGTTATGAACTTGCTTTTGCACAATTTGAGTTACCTTTCGGAAAGGTCGAAAAGGAGACCCTAGAAAAATCACAAATGCCTTCGTTAATCATACATCATAAGGATTATGAAATTCTTATTGAAGGTACTGACTTTAAATATATCTTTGACAAGCATTATGGAACCTTTACCCAATTGCAGTATCAGGGTGTAAACCTAATGCATGAAAAGGCCGGCTTTAACGTTTGGCGCGCGCCCCTCGATAATGATATGTACATCAAGAAAGATTGGATGAAAGAAGGCTATGACCGTCTTACTACCCATACCTATTCATCCCAAGTCATCAGTGAGGATGATAAACACCTCGCCATCCGCACAGAATTTTCTTTGGGCGGATACTCGCGCAAGCCCGTGCTACACGCAAGCTGTATCTGGACGGTCTATGGCAGTGGGGATATTGTCCTTGCAACAGAGGCCAAGGTGAGTGAGGTAGCGCCCTACCTTCCTCGGTTTGGCCTACAGCTATGCATGTCTAAGGGTAATGAAATAGTCGAGTATTTTGGTTACGGGCTTCACGAGAGCTATATCGACAAGCATCACAGCACCAGGAAGAGCCGGTTTAAAACAACTGTGGACTCCATGTACGAACCCTATCTTATGCCCCAGGAAAATGGAAGCCATTATGCTACCGAATGGGCTACCGTGACCAATAGTATGGGCGCTGGAATGCTATTTATAGGAATGGACGATTTCTCCTTCGGCACCTCCCACTATTCTCTGGAAAACCTGACAAAGGCCATGCATCCCCATGAGCTTAAAAAACAAGCGGAGACCTATGTTTACATTGATTACATGATGAGCGGTGTGGGCTCCAATAGCTGCGGTCCCGAGCTATTGCCTCAATATCGCTTGTCACAAAAGGACATTAGCTTCAAATTAAGAATGAAGCCCATCATAAAAGAAGATGTATCGGTGATCGATGTTGTTAACACAACCATTGGATAAACCCTGAAGTTTGATAATACTAAAAACGGCCAGAGGAATGATGACCTCTGGCCGTTTCTTTTCTATTCCTTTTATAAACGAGAATACTCCACATATCGGAAACGAACGCCCACGCGGCTCTCCTGCCAGTCTTCCTCATGAACCTTTGTCCAATCTGAGGCTTGATCCAAATTCATCAAGTGAGAATCGGCTTCATATTGCGCATCGATTTTTGTAATCAAGGCTTTGCTGCAAAAGGGCAATAATTGTTGATAAATCGTTCCCCCACCACAGACGTAAACATCACCCTTAAAGTCTGCGATGGTTTTAGAGAGCGCTTCAAGGTCATGGACAATGACCGCGCCTTCACAGGTAAAAGCTTTATCTCGGGTCAAGACGACATTCACTCGCTCAGGCAGGGGTTTTTTATCCCTAAAGGTCTCCAATGTTTTGCGTCCCACAATAATAAGATTGCCTCGAGTAAATGACGAAAAGCGCTTAAGATCCTCGGGAATAGGCTTAAGAAGCTGGTTATTCTTTCCCAGACCCCAGTTTTTATCCGCTGATGCAATCAAAATAAGATCATTTCTCATATGTTTTCTCCTGACAAAATAGCTTTTGTTAATAGTTTTCTGTGTATTTGCATTATTTACGATTTCTTTCTATCCACTCAACAGCAAAATCAACTAATTCTCTCTGTTTCATTAATTTAACCGTTGCATTCCCAAGCTTGATGATTTTAACATCATTGGCCTTTTCAAAAGCTTCCCCAATTTCATTAAAATCTTCACCATCTACTACAAGGGTCTCGTAAGTAACCCACTGTCTTTTCCCGTCCATCATTATGGCACTGCTTTCATTGGCATAATGCTTACTTGGATAATCAGCCCTGAAGTCCGCAAGATGAATGGATGTGTTCTTATCATAGCCGACACCAAGCAGCAATATATAGCCATTTAACTTATACAGCTTGCCAAGGGGTGACTCTTCCCCAAATATCTGAGATAAATCATGATCTTTCGTTAAATAGTCTGCATTCTTTCCTACAGCAGCCAGTGAGCGTGCTGGATGGTTGCTTCTTTTTGCCCCCGGCCATTTACGGAACATTTCTGCTACAGCGCCCATTGTATTTGTTGGCGTAATATTTTTATCATAAACAGGCCAATTATCTCTGATGATCTGCCACCATTCCTCAGGCTCCTCCCAGTGGACTCCGGAAGTAGGGTCAAGGTTCTTCCAGCTTTGGGTAGGCATTATAATTGTCCCATCTTCACCGACACATTCCAGTAAAGCTTCAATTACAATTTGTGCTCCTCCACACACGAATCCCATACTGCTGAGTGAGGTATGTACAATGAGACTTTGCCCATTTTTTACACCTATGGCCTGCAGTCCCTTTATAATATCATTTTTTGTCAAGATAACCCTATTTTTTGCTGTGCTGTCCATATCAATATATCTCATATCATACCGCAACAGGAATATTCTTGATCTGGGGACTCGGCTCATAGCCTTCCAGCACAAAGTCGGAGACCTTAAAATCATAGAAATCCTTGATTTCAGGATTAATAACCAGTTTGGGGGCGGGTTTCGGCTCCCTGGCTAAAAGCTCTCGTACCAGGGGCTCATGGCGATCGTAAATATGCGCATCCGCAATAACATGAACCAGTTCGCCGGCTTTTAGGCCACTGACCTGGGCGAACATATGCACAAGAACGGCATATTGAACAACATTCCAGTTGTTGGCCACAAGAACATCCTGTGACCGTTGGTTTAGAATAGCATTGAGAGTATCTCCCGATACATTGAAGGTCATACTGTAGGCACAGGGATAGAGGTTCATGGCATGAAGATCCTCATGGTTATACAGGTTTGTCATGATTCTGCGACTGGACGGATTGTGCTTTAGATCATACAAAACTCGATCAACCTGATCAAACTCCCCTTCTTTATAACGGTGCTTCAGTCCCAATTGATAGCCGTAGGCTTTTCCTATGGAGCCGGTCTCATCAGCCCAGGCATCCCAAATGTGGCTATTAAGATCATTAACATTATTAGATTTTTTCTGCCAAATCCAAAGGATTTCATCAACTGCATTTTTAAGATTGGTAGGTCTTAAAGTCATTATGGGAAACTCTTTGGTCAGATCATAGCGATTGACCACACCGAATTTTTTTCTCGTGTGGGCGGGTACACCATCAGTCCATCTCGGCCTGACATCGGTCCCTTCATCTGAAAATCCGTTATTTAAAATATCCTGACACATCGTGATAAAAGTTAAGTCCGCTAGGCTCATGAGCATAGTCCTCCTTAATCCATCCTTTGTATTGTAGATTCATTCATTAGCTTTGAAACATCTACTAAAAGTTTATCCTATTAATGCATTTCACGCAATTCGTTATGATAGTAAATATGATTTTGAATATTAATTCGGTTTAATTGGAGAATAGATTATGCTATATTAGAAGAGCATTTATTATAGAACTTAAAGCCTTTGATTATAGGAGTTAATACCATGAAGCGTCATTCTGAAATGAATATTCTGGGTTTTGAGAATCCTTATGAAGAAGCAGATATAGTTGTTTTCGGTGCCCCCTTTGACGGAACGGTTTCCTATCGGCCGGGATCACGCTTTGGCCCTGCAGCCATTCGCAATGAGTCCTTTGGTATAGAGACCTACAGTCCTTATCAGAACGCGGATTTAGGCGACATCAAGGGCTGTGATATGGGAGATTTGCCGCTCCCCTTCGGCGATACCAAGGCCGCCCTTGATATAATTAAAAATGTTACTCAAGAAATCGTATCAGATGGTAAAATTCCGATTATGCTAGGCGGCGAGCATCTGGTGTCTTTGCCTGCTGTAGAGGCTATTCTTGAAAAGCATCCCGATCTTTGCATCATCCACTTGGATGCACACACCGATTTACGTGAGGATTATCTGGACATCACCCTGTCCCATGCCACCGTCATGCGCCGCATTTGGGAACAGGTGGGCGATAAAAGAATCTGGCAATTCGGCATTCGTTCGGGTGAAAAATACGAGTTTGAATGGGCTAAAGACCACACATTCCTTAATCCCTTCAATCTTGATGGTGTTGAAAAAGCGTTGAAAGAGATTGGCAAAAGGCCTGTCTACCTCACCATAGACCTTGATGTGCTGGATCCCTCGGTCTTCCCCGGAACGGGCACCCCTGAGCATGGAGGCGTCAGCTTTATGGAGCTTATGGCCTTTCTCTTGAAGCTTCGGGGTAGAAATATAGTAGGTGCCGATCTAGTAGAGCTTGCTCCTCATTATGATGCCAGCGGCATTTCCACGGCAGCAGCCTGCAAGCTCCTTCGGGAGGTATCACTTGTTATAAGGGGTTAAGGATTAAAGGTCAAGGAACGTAGGGGCGGTTCCCTGGATCTTATACAGAAAACAAAGAAGTCAGGTGATGATGCTCTGACTTCCTAATGGGTAGCCTGTAAATCCATTCCTACTTAACTATGCATTTTATTGACTCCTGACAGTTATAATACGCATGCGATTATCATCTTTTTTTACTTCCACTAAAACACCCCCATGTTCAAGAGTTTGAAAAACTTCTATTCCCCGCTCCAAAAGCCTGTTCAATACATCCGGGCTGGGATGCCCATAACGGTTCGACCCAACAGGAATGACCGCAACTCCGGGTTTTACTGTTTCCAAAAATCCAGCATCCGAGGAGTATTTCGAGCCATGATGGGCAATCTTCAGCAAATCACATTGCAGCATGCTCTCATCCGATAACAGGCGCCTTTCAGTTTCCGCCCCAATATCTCCTGTAAAGAGCGCGTTAAAATCCCCATAGTCCAGACGGGTCACCAACGAGAGCTCATTGGCGCTGGTTGTGGCGCTGTCAGGCATGAGCCATTTTTCTTCTAAGGGGTAAAGCGTTGTTAGTATCAAATTTTCTTCCCTTAAGAGCTGTTCTCCCTCTTTCACCCTGCTCACAGGTATGCCCTTTTCAAGGGCATAATCCGTCAGCTCCCTCATTTCAATGTCGGGGGCATCGGCTATAACCAAGCTTTTGACTACTACTGCATCCATCACACTCTTTAAGCCTCCGATATGGTCTACATGCCCATGAGTAGCTACCATGAGATCAATCTCGGTCATATTGAGATCGTAGAGCAGGGGTACCACAATACATTCTCCCGCGTAGGAATCCTTGATATCATGTATACTTCCTCCGCCGTCTATGATGATGTTCTTATTCTGCGGTGTTCGGATGAGTATGCAGTCTCCCTGACCCACATCGGCAAAATAAATACGAAGTGATCGGCTGGGAAAAGCCGTAAAGATCGCAATGGCGCCGCATAGCAGGATAACTCCTGCTAAAATGGGCCGCGAAATTTCTTTTGACATTCTGGGGTGGCCATAGCGAAAATAGATCAGCAAAAAATAATAAAGGCCGATTAACATGAGACTTGGTGTTGCAATTCCTATTTCAGACCATGGAATTTTGGCAATACTCTCGGTAACAAAGAGGATGATGGCTGCAGCATATCGAGTTATAAAGCCCAATACATGACCTAACGGAGCAAAAAAAGGTCCTATAATGGAAAGAAGTGCTCCAAGAAGTGTAAGTAAGCCTGTAAAAGGTACTACTAAAAGATTTGACAGAACGGATATCAGTGAAAAGGTATTGAAGCTGTAAGCAATAACCGGGATCACACCCAATTGAGCAGCCAGAGTTCCCGCCAGTGTATTTCGTATGCTTTTAGGTATTTGGACAGGAAGCCTCTCATAAAGCGGCTTATGAAAAATCACCAGTGACAGGGTGGCAGAAAAGGATAGTATAAAGCCCGGGTCAAACAGCATGAAGCTATTGCCAAGGAGTATGAGAATGGCCGAAGCAGCCAAAGAGCAAAAGATGTCGGTTCTGCGCCAAAAGAGCATGCCTGTCAAAGTAACCCCCGCCATTATAGCAGCCCTGACAACAGATGCCTCCATACCCGTAGCAAAGACATAGAAAAGCATTAATGGAAAGGACAGAGCGGATGACCATCTACGGCTAAAACCTATGCGCTGTAAAAACCATAGTAAAGGGAGCAGGAGAAAGGCTATGTTGGCTCCTGAAACTGCCATAACATGGCTTAGACCTGCTCGCCTGAAGTCCTCCTCCATTTCCTCCGGCATATCGGCAGTGTAGCCAATAAGCATACCTGCCAGTATAGAAGCCTCCTTTGGAGGAAGGTATTGATCAAGGGTCCTTAGAATCCCTTGGCGTATTTTGTAACCTGCATCCTTTAACCAAAAAGCCTCTTTACCCTCCATCAGAGTCAATGCCTGCATTGGAGCGCTCATAGTACCCGAAATCTCCCGGGCTGCAAAAAACTTCTGTGCATTGAAGCCGCCAAGGTTTCTCCGGCCTTCCGGGCATTTTATTTCACCTTTAACTTTTACAAGTGAGCCATACGTGACGGATGCAGGATCTTCACCATAAAGGGTCACCCGTATGCGTTCACCCTTAAGGGTGGTATTTTCAGAGCCAATAATGGCTTTGGTGCTAAGTACAAAGCGTGTTTTTCCTTCAATAAACTCAGGCTCATCGTATACCACACCTTCCACCGTCACGCTTTGTCCCTGCCACGGCTTAAAAACAGCAACATGATGATTTTTATCAAGACTGTGAACAGAATAGCCTATCAGCAGGAAGGGAACAGCAAGGAGAAGAAAACGGGATAGAGTGGCTTTTATAGGGCGATAGAGCAAAATCATGACTATAATGCTGATAATAATACACACTATTCCCCAACTATGAGATATATTTACATCTGCAAGTATAATGCCCCATATCAAGGCTATCGCGGATACTGCCAAAGGCCTTTTCATATCAAACCTCAACTCATTATTTCAGGTACATCATGTTATAACCTTTTGAAAAATAGCAACATTTGAAGTGCCTCGTTGATAAAGAGATTCTTCCATGCTTTCTGAGCGTGAGAAGCCTACTTTGCTCCAAAATGCAAGACCTGGGATATTTTTTTCTGAAACAGCGGCAATACAGGCTAAAGGGCGATGATAAAGCTCTATGTCCTTAAGAAGCTTATTTATGGCCGAGGTTCCCAGCCCCCTGCGCTGATAAGCCGGTTCAACCATGAGGATATGTATCCATAGGATTGTTTTGGGTTCTGTCTTCTTGAACTCGCCATATATAAAACCTATGGTTTTATTATCTTCAGCAATATCGATCATTGTGATTAAAGTATCCGGCTTTATCGGCTCCAACAGTTTTTGATTAATTTCCGAAAAATTCTTGAAGCCCGTGGCATAACCGAATTGATCTTTCATGCCATACCATTTTTCAAGGAGGACTATATCCTTCTGCATAGGCCCCCTGAAGACTATCCCATTGGCATCATTAATCCCCATCATTTGACCTCACCAAGTACCAATCCATCCAGCCGTTATAGATATTTTTCCAGACAGGTTTTCTTGGACCCCTGATGTGATTATGGTATAAAACCGCACCATACTTCGTGTAAAACGGCATAATAACAGAGTTGTGTTCACCCAGACCAAGTGTTTCCTTGACGAGCGCCAGTGCACCCGTCATGTCAGTAAAAAGGGGAATCCGGCATCCTAAAATCATCATATCAAACTTGCCACTTTTGATAAGAGCCTGTTGTTCTGAATAGCTCGCGGTTTCAGTACTAACATTTACACCAATTTCAAAGAGTGCGGCAGTAACCCACTGGCTCACTGCCTGTCGGTCTCCATGAACCCCATTATAAATAAGGGAAAGTGAAACAGATATTTTGGCACCATTCCTAAAGAAAACCAAAAGGTTTTTATCTTCTTCATAGGTAAAGCCAATTGCTTTCAATGCCTGTAGGACCGATACCCGGTTCATGCTTTTTTCGGCAGGGATAGCGGATTTTCCAATATTAATAGGATTTACTTCGGCATATCCGCTCAGATAATGCATAAGCGCAGCTCTGAAATCCTCTTGTTTTATGGGCGAGCTTTCTTTCCCTCCTGCTGAGAAAACAAGATACTCAAGAGAGTTGCTTTCATATCTGTTTAAAAAGATATCCTCTCTTCTAGCATAACTTTCCAATTCTCCTTCGTCAAGGTAAGCCAAGTCAATCTCCTGTTTTTGGAAGGCCTGCATCAACTGAGATTCATCGGTAAACACTTTAAAGGTGATGCCGTCCAGCCAAATAGGATGGGACAGGCCGTCAGGAGCTTCAAGATACCACCATGAATCGTTCCTTATAAGAAGGACGGTGTCGTCCGTATAAGCATCAAATTTAAAAGCCCCTGTTCCGATCAGTTTCATGGTACTGTCATGGCCTTTAATAGGCCAATCCTCAAAAACATGACGAGCCAGGATGGGAAAGGTGAGCTTTGAAGGAAGGTTGACATCCGGCGTTCTTAAAATCAATCTCAGACTTAGCCTGTCAATAACCTTCACGCTCTCTACAGTGGTCAAATGATTGACATAAAGTGAACTTTTCCCTGAGGTTTTGATGGTTTCCAGCGTAAAGGCCACATCATCCGTGGTAAGGGCCTGCCCGTCATGAAAGAGAATATTGTCTCTGAGTGTCATGTCCAAAATTAATCCGTCCTGACTGAAGATAAAGTCATCCACCAGACATTTCTCAGGAGTACCATCCTCACCTTCAATAAAGAGGCTGTCAAAAACGAAACCTGAAAGCTGACGAACAGTGGGATTCTCAGTGAACAAAGGGTTAAGGGTGTCAGGCTGAAGCATGAATAAATTTAAGATACCCCCTTGGGTGGGTCCTTCATCCTCTCGAATAACCTTGACTGCTCCCTTGTCCAAGCCTGTCTTGATCTCTGTTTCATCATTGACCTGTTTTGTAGTGCAGCCACTTAAAATTAATGCTGCAGATAGGATTACAACCAGTGCTTTATTCATATGTCCCTCTTATCATCATAAAAGCTGCTCCCGTTCCTGTTTTTCCGCCACTTCCACGATGAGAAAAGAACAGGTCCGATTGGCAGCGTGTACATACCTTGCAACCCGTAATATTATTGACAGCAACACCATGATTTACAAGACTCTGGGTAATGATGCCCTCCAAGTCCAGAAGCCATTTTCTCCCGGCACTGTTAGCGCTGTACGCCTCTGCCCATGGAAAGGTCTCTTGAAAACGCTGGGCTACATCAGAATCCACTTCAAAGCAGCAAGCTTTGATATGGGGGCCAAAGGCCACATGCAGTTTATGAGGCTCACAGCCATAATTCTCCTTGAGCATCATAACGGTCTGTCCCGCAATATCAAGGAGTGTCCCCTTCCAGCCCGAATGAGAAAGTGCAATCACTCTTTTATCGGGATCATAAAAATAAAGGGGAACACAGTCCGCATAATGGGTCACGAGCAATAAATCCTTTTCCTGAGTTGCAATCCCATCAACATTGCGATAGGTACGTTCTCTTGTTATTCCCATTCCCCCATGCTCGGATGAAACAGGTATGACCCTATTGTCATGTACCTGATAGGAAAGAACCATGCTATCGAGAGGAACTCCCAGCTTTTGACCCAACCGCCGGTAATTTTCATATACATTCTGCTTTGGATCGGGACGGTTAAAGTTAAGATTAAATGTGGCAAAGTCTCCTTTGCTTACTCCACCAAAGCGTGTTGTAAAGCCATGAATAAGCTCCGGAAATGCCGACAAGGCCGGAATCTTTATATAGCTTTGTTGTTCGGATCGAATGTTTTTAAGATGCAGGTTTTCTAGAACTTCTCCCACAAATGCCTCCCATGATGAATTTATTCTGCTTCTCTCACTATCCTATGCTGAGAGAGTCATAAAAACAGTAGCATCGCTTGCCTGAATTTTTAGCCCTATACATAGCCTTGTCCGCCATGGCTTCAAGCTCCTTGACCGATGTGGAATCACAGGGTGCTAACGCAACTCCGATGCTGCAGCTCAAAGGCATCAGAGACTTCCCTATAACCCGTGGCCGGGATAAAGCCGCGTACATCTCTTCAAGAAGTTGAATAACATAATTGCGGCTTGCCCGGGGTAAGAATACGATAAACTCATCCCCACCTTTACGCACCTGTAAAGCCTTATCACCAAACACCTTATTGAGAGTGTTTGCAAATTCCACAATGAGCTTGTCACCTGCAGGATGACCATACCTGTCATTGACCAGCTTAAGGTTGTCAACATCCAGAAACAGCATAGCCCCATGCTTATCGGAGTCCTCAAGAGCATGGGTTATTTTGGATTCAAAATCGCGAGAGCAAAGACACCCTGTCAAAGGATCCTTATCCACATTTTCCTTAAGGTACTGGTGCTCCTTTCTTATGGAAAAAAGGGCAACCTGCATGGCTGCATAGATTCTTTTTTTATCATACTCGCCTTCCTCAAGCTTTTCAGTAATGGCCAGATACTCCCGTAAAGTCTGATTTTCTCTAGCTGTATCTCCTGTGCAACGGCAGATTTCTGCATCAAGCTTATGTATTTTTTGCAGAAGACCCAGATAGTGATACTGGGCACTGATATTGTAGGCCTCATCCAGGCAAGACATGGCCTCCAAGTACCGATGATCTTCTTTATAGATAGATGCTCTGTCAATATAGCCCTCTGCGCAGGAATAAAAGCTGTGGTATTTTCTCGAAAGGGTGAAGCCCAGCTCAAAAGCTTTGCTGGAACGCAGCGGACGTCCTTTTCTCACAAGAACTACAGCCAATATAAAATAAATATCCGCCCATACATCCTCATCCCGTTCCTGCCAGTTTGCATTTCTGGCTAGAATACAATACTGATAAGCTCTTTCATAGTCCTCTAAATCCATATAGCAATTGGCAATATTGCGAAGATACAGGGCTAAAGGCTCACGAATGGTTATTGCCTTTTCATAAGCAAGAAGCAAATATTTAAGACCATTTTTATGATCCTTGATATCTGAAAAAATTGAGGCAATATTATTGTTTACCCTACATTCAATCTCAGTAAGGCCGTGTTTTTTAACCAGCTCCAAGACTTCCAGAAAATACTCCAGTGCTTTGGAGTGTACACCCATGTCGTTATAGGTAATACCCAGAGCGTTTTTAGCCAGAGCTATTTTTTTGGGTTCTTTAAGCCTTTCAGCTATTTGCAGGCACTCTTCGTAATATTTCAGGGCATGAGTATTCTGATTATAGACATTGCTGATACGCGACAAGGCAAATAAACTCTCAAAACATCCCTCATCATAGCCACAGCGAGTTGAAAGCTCCAAGGCCTCTCTGGCCTTTTCCTCGGCAAGCGGCGGGTTGGTAAAGAGGCGCTCTTTGCATTCCTTTAACAATTGTTCAATGGCCTGAACAGATTTTTGCACAGAATCACCTTTAATTCCCTATAGTTCCATACATTATACCATATGCGATTTTACAGTCTCAACCATCTCGTCAATATATTGCGGTAATGTTTCATTCCGGGCGCCTATGACATAAAGGTTGCATCGGTTAAGTGGAATTAATAATTTTTTTGCAGGACTTTCAGCAATAGCCCTGGCCATGGCCGGTGATAATTCTCCCAGCATGGAATTAGCCGCGATAATACCCAATGATCCAATAATCAAATCAACCTTGGGAGCATTGACTAAAATAGCATTTTCTCCTGACGCACCTTCATCCGCACCAGCCTTAAGCATGGCAGAAGTAGCCAGAACATTGGTTCCCAGCGCTATAATATCAAGGCTTTGTCCTAAACTCAGCCTTAATTTCTCAATGATGGATTTTCCTATCCCTCCGCCTTGTCCGTCTATTACTGCAATACGCATAAGAAATCCTCCAGATGGTTTAATTATATGGCCTTATTAATTAATGTTATTATACCAGACTGGGAAAGGATGAGAAACTATTTTGACCTGCCGCAAATAGGGCAGTTTTGAAGTGATAGGGGCATTTCAAGATCACAATCCTCCAAAAGCCGTTGATTGGTAAGGATTGCTTTTGTCTCACCATCTGCGGCAACACGTCCCGACCTTAGGACGATGGTGCGGGGGCAGAGCTCCAGAATCATGTCCATGTCATGGCTTGCAATAATGCGGGTATGCTCAAAACCCTTAATGATCTCCATAATGCGCCTTCTAGCCCTTGGGTCCAAATGGGCGGTTGGCTCATCCATGATGAGAAGATCCGGAGACATAGCCATTACGGCCGCTATTGCAGCAGCACGCTTTTCACCGCCTGAAAGCCTGTAAGGGGGTCTATTTGATAAATGAGAAATACCCATAAGCTCCAAAGCCTGTTGAACACATTGATCAACTTCTTTCTCATCGAGCTTCATATTTCTTGGCCCAAAGGCCACATCCTCATAGACTGTAGGCATAAAAAGCTGGTCATCCGGATTCTGTAAGATCATACCCAAATGACGGCGAATTAATGGCAACGTTTTTGGGGTCAATGCCACATCACCAACACAGATATTGCCTGAATCCGGAAACAGGAGACCCATTAAGAGCATGAGCAAGGTAGACTTTCCTGCACCATTTGCCCCTACTACCCCCACTGCTTCACCATGGCTGATATGAAAGGTAATTCCCTCTATGCCTTTATTTCCGCCAGGATAGGCATAATAGAGGTCCTTTGCGTCTAGTTTATGGTGACTCATAGTAAACCTCCCAGAAATTGCGGTATGTTGATCCATCGTGTCAATATAAAGTAGAAAGTCCAGAACAGGCCGTAAAAAATATCACCGGGTTTTATACCATCCATGGGTTCATCGGGAAAATCGCCTTCAAATCCCCTCAGACGCATGGCCTGATAAATACGCTCAGCCCTGTCAAAGGTTCGAACCAGCAGTTGTCCCGCTAAGGAACCCCAGGCTTTATAGCCTATGCCCTTCTGTCCCGGCGCACGAAGGGCATAGGCTGTTAGGGTTCTGGCTACCTCCTCCAAAAGAACGGTAAGGTAGCGATAGGTTAAAAGAAGTTGAAGAACGATAAGCTTGGGGACCTTAAGGATCCTAAGGGATTTGGCCAGCTTTGGAAGACCGCAGCTTGATAGTAGGAGTAATGCAGCCGATATGGTCAGAACCCCTTTTATCATGATAGAAAAAAAGGTCAGCCACCCCCGTGCCAGTGTCATCGTTCCAATTAAGATTTGCTGACGGTCGAATATAGGGTTCAGTATACCCACCCCAATAATGAAGGGGAACCCAAAAGCAAGCCTTACCAGTATGGGCTTCAGAGGAATCTCATTCACAATAAAAAGGGCTGAAGGAAAAAGAATGAGCGGTAATAAGCCGTTTATTTCCCCTGGGTCAAAAGATACGGCGACAATAATAAAAATCAAGGTTATAATAAGCTGAACAACCGGGTGTACTCTGCCGAAGCCTATACTCCTCCGGGATAGCTCATCCAGATGTCTTAAATCATGTTGTACCTGGGATAGTCTGGACATTTTTCTACATTATCCGGCTATGCGGTTCCCTTCTTTTTTTAAAAAAGAGTATCAACAAACAAATGACGGCTACCAAGCCCAGGGTCAGAACGCTGCCCGCAATCCCAGAGATTGAAGTCCCTGCATTTTGAGCGGATATATCCTCGGCACTCTCCTTAAGCTGATAATCAGGCAGCAGGGCCGTTTTCTCCTGCACCTCCGACAAAGCTTGATGAACGGATCCTGAGGATTCAAGCTCGGTTGACCCAGCAGTCTTCTCAATAGACCATTCCAGACCATCAGGATGGCTTGATGCATACCAAGACAGGATTCCGCCTGTCAACAGGGTCAAAACAGCCAATACAGCCAATATTCTCTTATACGGCCACATTTTCTTAGGGGCAGCGTCACTTTGCAGTAGATCGGGTCTGGCTTCCTTCAGGAATACCACTACAGCCGCTGTAATAAGACCTTCCACCAGCCCGATTGCAAGATGAATGGGTTGCATGAAAAGGACAAAGGTGCTGAAGGGCAATTCTGTCCTTCCTGATATAAAGGTCTCAAGAACCACAGCAAAAGCGCCTATTTGCAAGGCAGCCACTACCGACAAAACCGAGGCTAAGGTAAGGCGCCTTTTACTTGTATTCTTTCGGGTCATGATCCGATAGATGAAGGGATAAGCAACAAAGCATGTGAAAAAGCCCATGTTGATGATATTGCAGCCCAAGGCCAGCAAGCCGCCGTCTGCGAAAAATAAGGCCTGAATAACAAGTACGGAGGCGAGGGTTAAAAATCCGGCAAAGGGGCCCAATAAAATAGCCAGAAGCATTCCCCCGCCAATATGACCGCTGGAACCCGTGCCTGGGATAGTAAAGTTGATCATTTGGGCAGCAAAGACAAAAGCGCCCATAACACCCATTAAGGGAATTTTTTTATCTTCCAGCTCATGCTGTACTTTTCGGACAGCATAGGTCGCAGTCAGAGCAGTCCCTGCCCACAATGCACCTCCCACCGCCGGAGAAATCAAGGCATCCGCCATATGCATGGTTTATTACAACTCCTCACATTATGGATATTCATTATTAAATAGATAGACCCATAAAGGTCTTGTTCAGCCCTTCATGGGTCCGATTGTTAAGTTGAAAAATGGTTTGATTTCATTCTAAAGCCTTCATGGCTTTGGTTCACTAAAAATTTAACATAGAAGCTCCTTGCTGTCAACCTTATAGATCAAATTGCAGTAACATCTGTAGAAAGTGACCTTGATCGTCGTTTTTCAGTGGCTTATGCCGGAGGGTTTACTCTTTCCCAGCATATTGGATTTATCAAGCATGGACTCGATGAAAACCCCATAGCCACGCATAGGATCATTTATAAAAACATGGGTTACAGCTCCGATCAGCCGACCGTCCTGCAAGATAGGGCTCCCGCTCATACCTTGCACAATGCCGCCTGTGGTTTCTAAAAGTCTGGGATCGGTAATCCGAATAACAATATTCTTGGTGCTGCTCAAATCCGTTCTGGCAATCCGCTGGATTTCTATTTCGTATTCCTCGACAATATTTCCCCTGATACATGCCAGAATAGTAGCCTTGCCAACCCGGACGGTGCTATGGGAACCTATTTGCATGACCCTTCCCCATTTTCCTTTTTTGGGGTCACCGTTAAGCTTTCCAAATACGCCGAAATCACAATTCAATTCAATATCTCCTACCACCTCGGGCATGGATAGAAACTCACCTTCAAGCTCTCCAGGTGAGCCCTTGAGGCCTTTTTTTATACCCTCTATATTTGATTTCAGCAATTGTCCTGAACCTACCTGCAGCAAGGATCCGGTATCTATATCGTTGATGCCGTGACCTAAAGCACCGTAAACCCGATTGGCAGGATCGACAAAGGTAAGTGTTCCAATACCTGCGGAGCTGTCTCTTACCCAGATTCCGACCCGGTATCTCTGATCCTCGCTTGACTTAATTGGAGTAATGGTGGCACTGTACTGAACATTTTGCCTTTTATAGTTTATAGTGATGGGCTTTCCACCGGAATTTTCTACAATGTCCAGTAAATCACTGATATTTTTTAGTTTTTGTCCTCCTGCATCAATGAGAATATCCCCGGCCAATAGTCCTGCCGTTTCGGCCGGAGAAGCTTTTGAGCCATCTTCCAGGACTACACCGGAAACATTAACGATAATTAAGCCATCTGTTTTCAACTTAATACCAATAGGATGTCCGCTTGCAATAACCTGCTGGTTTACAATGGAACGTACCTGTATGGTCTTTACGGGAATAAGTCCCAGCATACGCAAATCGAGTTCAGCGTTGCCTTCCTCCACGGCCAGTAGTGTATAAGGCTTTCCATACTCCATTGATGTTTTATTTCTGCTATCACTGACCTTAAGTATTTCACTTTTTGAAAAGGCTTGTAAAAAAAAGGGAGACTTATAGGATAAGGTATAATCCTCCCCCGCTAAAAGGGTAATACTGCCTGGAAGAGTCAAAAGCGTTACAGCATAGGAAACGACTAGCATTAAAACCAGTACTAATATGATAAATGAAGGCTTAAGAGTTCTTTTCCACAAAAAAATCACGCTCCAGATGCAAATTCACTTTCATAAGTTAACCTGCATTTGGAGCTCTTATGCTTAACAAAAAATCCTTATTTTCCCGCCCAATTCACAATTTTCATGGTATTTTTAGTGCAATTACTTTCAGAAAATTGTCCAAGCAGGCTTTGGAGCACATCACGAGGATAGCGCGATACATAAAATTTCCCAAAAAATCGCATCAGTCCTTTTATGACTTGTTTATAAGAATCAATCCAATGATACAAAAAGCCGAACCCAGTAATTTGTTCAGATCAAATCCCTCTTTGAAAAAAAATATTCCTATGGGAATAAGCAAAAGTGCAAGAATAATATTGGCGACCAAAGATCCCACACTGATATTCCACCCTGCCCTGTAGGCCATGATATAACCAAATTCAAGACCTACAATCGATACGCCGAGCACAATACTCGTCCAATTTAATTCTTTGAACGATTGAAAAAATCCACCATCTGTCTTGTAAAAATAAAATGCAATTAGCGTTACAATAGCGGCAGTCACATAGGTAACAAATAATGCTGAAAACGGGTTAGCTCCCTGTGGTGTTGATTTCTGGCATATGTGATAAATGATATTTGACGCTATAACAAGCGCAATGGAAAATACATACATAAACATAAAAAACCTCTTCTTCTGTTGTATAAGCATCAGTCGCTTTAGACGTTCTTGATCTGCCAATCAATGGGTTCAAGCCCATTTTCCAATAAAAAGTTATTGGCTTTGGAAAACGGCTTTGTACCAAAGAACCCCCTGTTTACTGAAAGCGGGCTTGGATGAGCCGATTCTATAATCAAATGATGCCGCCCCTTTATCAGTGCCTTCTTCTCTCTGGCATTGTTGCCCCAGAGAATAAACACTACCGGAGTATCCTTTTGGTCTACAATGGATATTATTCTATCAGTAAACCTCTCCCAGCCCTTCCCTTTATGCGAGTTTGGTTTGCCCTCCTCAACCGTAAGTATGGTATTAAGAAGCAGCACTCCCTGGTCAGCCCATTTTTTTAGATGGCCGTTGTTGGGTATCGTGAAACCGAGATCACTTTGCAGTTCTTTATAAATATTTTGGAGGGATTTGGGAATTTGTACACCTAATTTGGTCGAGAACGCCAGGCCATGTGCGAATCCTCTGGTGGCATAAGGATCCTGAGCTATCAGCAGGCATTTGATATTGTCATAGGCTGTACATCTTAAGGCATCGAATATTTCATCTCTTTGAGGGAATATGGATTTTGTCCTGTATTCCTCATCAAGCCATGTATGCAATTTGATAAAATATTCTTTTTTATATTCATCCTCAAGCATGAAGCTCCAGCCATTTTCTATCATCTATAGACTCCTTCTCAAATCCTCAATTTGGTCACGGATGGCAGCAGCACGCTCGAACTCAAGTTCCCGGGCCGCCTGCTTCATATCCTTTGTCAGATTTTCAATCAGGCTGTTAAGGGTTTCTTTATCAAGAACCTCAGCACCTGTCTTTCTGTCTTTCTTATAGCCCCCGGTATCCTCAGCCGCCTTGGTGGCCTCAATAACATTTCGAACAGCTTTATGAATGGACTGTGGTGTAATGTTATGAAGTGTATTGTATTCCTTCTGAATTTGACGCCGCCGGTTCGTTTCTCCAATGGCACTCTGCATAGCCGCTGTAATGGAGTCAGCATACATAATGACCCGACCGTTAACATTTCTTGCTGCACGTCCAATGGTTTGTATCAGAGAGGTTTCCGATCTTAAGAACCCTTGTTTATCGGCATCCAAAATAGCAACCTGCGACACTTCGGGGAGGTCCAGACCTTCTCTCAGCAGGTTGATGCCAACAAGCACATCAAATTTGCCCAGGCGCAGGTCACGGATGATTTCCATTCGTTCCAGGGTATCTATATCCGAATGTAGGTATTTTACCCTGACACCCATCTCTTCCAAATACTTGGTCAGATCTTCAGCCATTTTCTTTGTCAAGGTTGTCACAAGAGTTCTAAAGCCCTTTGAAGTGGTCTCATTAACCTCATAGAGAAGATCGTCTATCTGACCTTTAACAGGTCTGACAATAATCTCAGGATCAATAAGGCCGGTAGGACGTATGAGCTGCTCAACGATTTGCGTGGAAAGATTCCGCTCATAAGCGGCAGGAGTCGCACTGACATAAACGACCTGATTGACTCTCTTGCTGAACTCCTCAAAGGTCAAGGGTCTGTTATCAAAGGCGGAGGGTAATCTGAACCCGTACTCTACAAGCGATTCCTTACGTGAGCGATCCCCATGATACATGGCCCCAATTTGAGGAACCGTCACATGGGACTCATCAATAACCAAAAGGAAATCCTCTGGGAAGTAATCGATGAGGGTAAAGGGTGAACTGCCTGGATCACGCCCGCTGATATGACGGGAATAGTTTTCTATTCCCTGGCAGAAGCCAATTTCCTGCATCATCTCTATATCATAACGTGTTCTTTGTTCAAGTCTTTGGGCCTCCACGAGCTTGTCGTTCTCCTTGAGATAAGCCAGCCGTTCATTAAGCTCCTCTTCTATTGTCTGTATGGCTCTATCCATCTTATCGCGCTTGGTGGCAAAGTGAGAAGCCGGGAAAACAGCGATATGGGATCTTACACCTGTGATTTCACCAGTCAGTACATCAATTTCTGTAATGCGTTCAACTTCATCTCCAAAAAACTCCACACGCAATGCAGTGCTGGTGGATGAAGGCGGGAATATATCCAAAACGTCGCCCATTACACGGAAGGTACCCCGCTTAAAATCAAACTGACTGCGGGTATATTGAATGTCTACCAGCTTGCGGATAACCTCGTCCCGATCCTTTATCATACCGGGCCGTAAAGAAAGCATGAGGTCCGTATAATCCTCAGGATCGCCCAAACCGTAAATGCACGATACGCTGGCAACAATAATGACATCCCGTCTTTCGAAAAGGGCTGCAGTGGCAGAGTGACGCAGCTTATCAATCTCATCATTGATAGAGGAATCCTTTTCTATGTAGGTATCGGTGGAAGGAATATAGGCCTCGGGCTGATAATAATCATAGTAGCTTACAAAATACTCCACTGCATTATCGGGAAAAAACTCGGTAAACTCATTACAGAGCTGGGCAGCCAGGGTCTTGTTATGTGCGATAACAAGGGTTGGCTTTTGAACTTTCTCAATGACATTGGCAATGGTATAGGTCTTACCCGACCCGGTAACACCCAGAAGGGTCTGATGCTTGCTGCCCTTCTGAAGATACGATGTTAGGGCTTCAATAGCCTTAGGCTGATCCCCAGTGGGCTTATAGTCCGACTTTATCTTAAACTCAGGCATGTATTTGTCACAACCTTTCTCATGCAAATTGTCTTTGGGCTTAACGAAAGCTTTTTCCGCAGAAAAACCTCTTAAACGCTCAAAAGGCCATACACGCTTGTCCGCATGTACAGCCTCATTTCTATTGTCTTAATCCTATGCTTTCTTCAAGAATACCAGGACGAGCGAAATAATAATGAACAGAATAGCGACCCATCCTGTGTACTTGCTCAACAGGGCTTCATAAGCACGACCCTTATTCTTACCAAAGAAGGTCTCTGCTCCACCTGCAATAGCACCGCTCATACCAGCCGAACGACCAGCCTGAAGAAGAACAACTGCGATTATAACAAGACAGATCAGTATATAAAGGATATTCACGATAAATGTCAGCACGTCCATAGTTAAACCTCCGAATTTGTTAATACAGCGCTTTTCATTTTAGCATATCACCTGATTGAAAGCAAGTACAATTATTGACGCTTACAATCGCTTTTCAAGCTCTGCTTTTTCCTTCTCAAAGCCAGGCTTGCCCAGAAGCGCGAACATATTCTTCTTGTAAGCCTCTACTCCGGGTTGGTCAAAGGGATTGACGCCCAATACATAGCCGCTGATGCCACAGGCCTTTTCAAAGAAATAAACCATATAACCAAACCAAAAAGCTGTCATTTCAGGGATACTGATAACAAGATTGGGCACGCCTCCGTCATTATGAGCTAGTATGGTTCCTTGCATGGCCATTTTGTTGACGAAGTCCATATCCCTACCCGTGAGATAATTGAGTTTATCCAGATCGTCGGAGGTGGAGATCATCTTCATGGACTTTTTGCACTTTTCAACATTGAGAACTGTCTCAAATATATTGCGCATGCCGTCCTGGATATATTGACCCATGGAATGAAGATCAGTTGAGAAATCCACTCCGGCAGGGAAAATGCCCTTTTGATCCTTGCCTTCACTCTCTCCAAACAGCTGCTTCCACCATTCAGTAACAAAATGCAAGGAGGGCTCATAATTAACCATGATCTCAGTGGTCTTACCCTTTCTGTAAAGGGCGTTTCTGACAGCGACATACTTATAGCAGTCATTCTCGGCAAAGGGCAGCTTGCAATCGCTATAGGCCTGCTGGGCTCCCTTCATCATTTCAGTAATATCAATACCGGCTGCGGCTATAGGAAGAAGTCCTACGGCAGTTAGAACGGAGTAACGGCCTCCCACATCATCAGGAATAACAAAGGATTCATAGCCTTCAGAGTCGGCAAGGGTCTTGAGGGCGCCTCTGGCCTTGTCAGTGGTGGCATAGATACGGCTTTGTGCACCCTTCTTGCCATATCTTTTTTCCATGTATTCTTTAAAAATCCTAAAAGCAATAGCAGGTTCAGTGGTTGTTCCCGATTTAGAAATAACATTAACTGAAACCTCCTTGCCCTCAATAAGCTCTAAGAGCTCAGCCAGGTAGCTGGAACTGATGCTGTTGCCCGCAAAATAAATTTCCGGGCCATTGCGTTTATCCTTAGGAAGCGTGTTGTAAAAAGAGTGGGAAAGGGCTTCAATAGCTGCCCGTGCGCCCAGATAGGAGCCACCGATTCCGATTACAATTAAAACATCGGAATCCTCTCTGATTTTTTGTGCTGATTTCATGATTCTTGAGAACTCTTCCTTATCATAATGGTTGGGGAGCTCCACCCAACCCAGAAAATCACTGCCGGGGCCGGACTTATCATGGAGCATTTCATGGGCGCTGTTTATCTGATTCTCGAGGTAGCCTATCTCGTGTTCATTCACAAAGCCAAGAGCATTTTTGTAATCAAAACCTATCTTTGCCATCTTGAGTTCATACCTTTCTTCTTATATGTTATTTTATAGTATTTGCCAAACCACAAATTCTACAGTACTAAAAACTACTCAAAAAGTCAAACAGTTGGTGTGGAAGTCATAAATTGAGTACATAGAACAAAATGTCAAACTATGCTATAATTTGACTTGTGTGATACGGAAGATATTTCCTATTCTACAGTCAGCCGCTTTTTCATGATACAAAACAACTGTCGTTAAGTACAAGTTGCAGGAGAATTTGATATGGCAGATCTGAAGGTAAGAAAAAAAGGATTCCTGTCAACAATGATTTCATCTTTGCACAATCTTTGGTTTGCGCAGGAAAGATTATCACTTCGCAACATCAGGAAGAAGGGCTATCTGCAATATTTTTTGGCCTTCCCCCTGGCGATGACTTTTATTAATATACAAGATTTCATATTGGACGATGGCATCGGTGTTTTTGGATTGGCTCATACCACTATCACCTTCCTTGCGTTTGCTCTCGGGGCTATTGTTATGTTCGCTTTCTCCAATGAAAAGAACATCTCTGCCATCTCAAAAATCTCTGCCTTTATTACTACAGTCGGATTTGTCCCCTGGCTCTTCCTCCCGGATGGTTACCTTGCACTTGTGTGTGATGTTGTTTTTATGGCGGGTATTGGTGGATGTGTATCCAGCAGCAGCTTTTCCTTTGTATTTATGCTGAACAATGCCGAACGGTTTTTTGGCAGCACATTGATGATACTGTTAATTGATTTAGTAGAGCTAAGTGCTGGTTTTATCTCAATCCCTTCAATTGTTCGGAAGATTTTTGCTTTGGTTGTGATTGCTACTCTATGCGTTTGTATGTACTTATCAAACAATGAAGACTATCCTGGCATGGGAAATAAGGTGATCAAAAAATTTGACCTAAGCATCTGGCTCGTGTTGTTTATCTTTTTCTCTTACTTTGCCATTCGAATAACGGGCTTTTATGCCTCTGCTTTTCAGCACCCGTCCAACGCATGGCTCTGGGGTATACTTGCACTTGCTCTGATTCTTTGCTTCATTATTCTGCAGGTGGTATTCAAGCGAAGCGTCTGGACGATGTGCAATGTGTTTTTTATTGCGTCAATCATGAGCCACCTCATGTGGTATACAAATCTTCCAGAGGCTGCCTATCTGTTTTCCGAGCTGAAGGAAGTTGGATTTTTAATAACATTTTACCTGATCGGTTGTGTTACAAATAAATTCTGCGATTTCCGTATGCACAAACGCCTCGTTCTTTTATGTATGGCAGTCATCGGCATTCTCTACGTGGGAATCGACGTCCTTCATATGACAATACTCACGCAGCCTGTTGCCGTTATCACAGCCGCAACTTTATTTGTAGTGTTTCTGCTGCTTTCCCCCGCATTTTCACAGCACCTGTTTTTTGCTAACTGGTCAAAGGAATTTCGTCAGATAAACATGGCCTCCCTTGTTAACGATACCCTGCAAACAAACGCGGCAGAGCATAAGCAGACACCAAGTCTGGATGATACCAACTTATCGCCTCGCGAGAAACAGGTTGTCCTGTTGCTCCTGCAGGGGATGACGCTCAGACAGGTTGCTCCTGAGCTAGGGCTTACCGTTTCTACGGTTTCCACTTATAGTAAGGCTATTTATAAAAAGCTCAGAATCAACAGTCGTGCGGAATTGTTTCTGCTGTTCGGGCGGCCGCAGGCAGCCGAAGCACCGAGTACGGTCATTGAGCCTTCTTCGTCCGATTCCTTCGGCGCAGGAAAACCCATATAACCACGGCTATACCTACCGCCGCAAAGCCGATGATGACAGCCGGCAGCCAGGGATTTTTCGGTGCAAAGCTCTGTCGGCCCACCATAACCGATTTCTGCGCGCCGTCAATCATCTCTGTAGTAATGAGATATTCGGACATCGTGTTGTTTTTATAGGTCACAACGCCGCCTGCGCCCACAGCGATATTTCCGGCTATCAGGGTAAATTCGTTGGTTGTGGCGTCGTATTTATAGACATTCACCTGCGTGCCCTCGGCAATACCGGTGGATACTTCAAAGGTAGCCGTGCCGGGAAGCTCGCCGTGGTAGGCAAAAGCGTAGGTGAAGCTCTCACCGCTCGAACCGGCTGCGGACAGCATTTGCTGCTCATTGAACGCACCGGCGTAATAGCCGAAATCCAGCATATCATATTCGGAGGAGGTTTTGATATCCTTCCCGTTAAATGTAATTCGCACGCCTTCCTGACGGAAAGAGACTTGAGCAGCTTTGTTGTTTTGCAGGCCGGCGAAGTATTTGCCCGTCACGATTGTGCCGGTGCGGTCGTTCAACTCCACTTCAAAGGAGCCGCCCTTTTGCGCAGCCATCTGGTCAATTAACGAGCCGTATTCGAGGTAGCTAAAGCCGTCCTCGATCTGATTGACGGAGTAGTTGTTCATCTCCTCCAAAAGCGTCTCGGTGTTGAGCATCCCACTGAGGAGTAAATCGGTGCGCGAAAGCTCGGTCATCTGCTTTTTCAGCTCTTGCAGCAGCTTATCGCGTATCGCTTTAGGCAGGGGATCGGCCCAGTGATGATAATTGTCGCAGCGGGGAGAGGCGTCATAGAAACGCTGCTCGGTAGCTGCACTGATATAGTCACCATAGTAGCTAAAGGGCTCCGAGCCGCGCACGACAACCACCGGGAATGCGTGCCAGCGCACATAGAGCGCGCCATTGACCGTAAAGCGCTCTTTGGTATAGATGTCCTTATCGTCCTCCCACCGCAGCCTCACCGAATTGAGGGGCGCTTGCGTGGTTTGCGCGGACATCTGCACCGCGATTGGCATTTTCCCTCCGAACACCGCATTCAGCTGCGCAACCTGCCCGGAGCTGCTAGATGGCGCGGTCAGGCTGGGACGCAGGGGCAGACCGGGGCGCCGGGGCGGTATGCTGAGCGACATGACCTTGAGCGCGCATTCCTGCGTATCAAAGCCCACATCGTTTTCCGCCCGGATGACGAAGGAATAATTTCCCGCTTCGATTCCCTCCTTCACCGTCAACACACCCGTAACGGGGTCTATCGTGACCTCCTCCGGTATCAAGTAGCGTTCGCTCTTTTGCTCTAAAGACCAGGAGATCGGCAAGCTGCCGACCGCCTCGATCGGAACAACCAAATCACCACCGCCAACGAGCTTGGTAAAGATGTCGCCGTGTTCCGCCTCAGCAATCAAAGGGGCCGTACGTGCTTCCGCGACGGTGAGAACACACTCCTGCATATCACTACCAACATCGTTTTCCGACTTGATGGTGAGGTAATATGTACCGGCTGCTATGGTTTTTTTGACTTTCAGCAGGCCGTTTTGGGCGTCTATGCCTATTTCCGGTGGAATCCAGCCTCCGTTGGTTGATGTTAGCGACCATGTAATGGGCGTGCTGCCCGTGGCCGAAATGACTACGTTCAGATCATCTTCTCCCGCCGTCATGGCAAACCGATAGCCGTGGCGCGCCGCAGCGATCTCGGGTACTGTCCGCAAGGGTTCAGGTGGCTGCGAGAATTCAGGTAGTTGCGAGGGCTCAGGCGGCTGCGAGGACTCAGGCGGCTGCGAGGACTCAGGCGGTTGCGAGGACTCAGGCGGTTGCGAGGACTCCGTAATAGACAGCGTAAATATCTGCTCATCAGGCGGCGACGGGTCGTTGCCCCCGTATGGATCGTAGTTCACGCTTACGCCGGGCAGATCGTGAACCAGCGAAAGCGTCCGATCCTCCGAGGCGCGTATAGTGAACTTGTATTCCCCTTCCACCAGTCCTTTGGGGATTATCATCAGACCGGTATTTATACCAAGGCTGTTTCTTTGGAACGCCACACCCTGCGGTGCGCCTGAGAGCGTGAAGGCAAAGGGCGCGTAACCGTCGGCTGTCGCCTGAAAGCTTCCGCCAGCAGTCGTGGCTGCGGTATGGTCGGCGCTCGTGATCTTTACCGGGTTCGGGTGCTCCTGCCACACCCATTCCACGGTGACACGCTGGGTAAACAGCGTAGCACCGGTAGGGCCCCCGTTTTCATCCAGCACGGGGGTAAGCGTGCATTTGCCAAGGATGGGCACACCGCTCTTATCGATAAGCGGAGCGTCCGAATTGGGTGTAAAAGCCGTTTCGTATTCAAACCGTGGTACCTTGCTGTCGTCTAAGTCCCAAATATAGTCCTGTGTGGAAAACATGCCGCCTCTATAACCGAACTCGGCCTCCGTGACCGTACGTGTGCCATGCGGGTTGACGATCCAAATGTATTCATCGTAACTCATCCGGTCGATGAACTTCCCACCCTCCTCATAGCGTTCATAGGAGTCCGGCACCTCTTCTACCAAGCGGGTAAAGAGCAGGGGCGACGTGGTCTTGCATTGGATTCTGTCACCGCTGGTCGCATTATTGTAATCCAGCCGGAAGTCGAAACCGCCCGCGCTGCCGTGATCTTCGGCGTTTTCATATACATCGAAATACTGGTTTTGCAGCGGAATGGACGGGACGGCACTCATCAATGTGTTTCTGGTGTCGAAGCGCCCTTTTTCATCCGTCAGGGTGCGCGCCTGCCCGCCGTAGGGTATGTGGATATTCCAAGTCGTGCTTAAATATGGATTAAGGGTGATGAGGCCGTTCCCATAATACACCCACTCATAGGGCGGGTCGTTTGGCCCCGCGTACCAGTTGATGACGCGGATGGGCTGTACCTCACCCTTCACATAGTCGTTGAAATAGTCCGCCTCGGTGATGGCAGCCTTTTCAAAAGGAAGTGTAGGCGAGACGGGTGCGCTGAAGTAAGATTTGCCCAACCACTGGAACTCCAGATAGGCGACCTCTCCGCCGAAGATGATGGTGTCGTCCATCTGGATGAATTCCCCCTCGGCATTGGTCAGGGCGTAGCCGTCGGCAGGATATTTCCGGATGGCCGGCTTGTTGATATCCCCCGCAACGTTCGGATCGAAGGTTTCACCTGCGGACACAACCAGAATCCGGTACGGGATGTTTTCAGCGACGACATACGGCTGACCCTTGCCGGGCGGGTCCATTTTCAAGATTCCGCCTACGCGGCCGGGGTACACGTAGGCTTCAAGGAAGGTGACCTGGAAGCCCGCCGTATCCGTCTGCCTTTTGGTCAGAATGGTGGGGCGGAAATTAACGAGGCTCAAATGCTTTCCGAGAAAATCGATATAGACTTGCAGCAGGCCGTACAGCTCCACGTCCAGGAAATAGCCGTCGGTCTGTACACTCGCCCCCACGCCTAAAAACGCACCCGCTCCCACCAGCTTAAAGCCGAACACGTCGAGCTTGAGCATCGGGCCGAATTTAAGGTACCCGTCGATATCTCCGGAAATGTCCACATCGCCGTCGCTCTCGAAATGAGGGTCATAGACGGGGTGGATGCTGGTGGGGATGTAGAACTTCGTGCTCCCGCGCACGCCGGCGATGGTGGAGGAGAATTCGCGGGCTTCAACCTCCAGCTTGAGCGTGCCGTCCATCCCCACGATGACGAATACGCCGCCCGCGATGCGCGCGATCTCCTTATCTCCCGCCTTGACGGCGACATGGATTCCGAAAATGGGGATGATGATTTCCTCCGCGATTTCCGCTTCCATTTCCACAACAAGATAGCTTTCCTGATTGAGCGTCATGGTAAGGTGATAACCGTCGGAGGCTGTATAGCGCGCGGACACGTCGATTTTATCGACACCCAGCCCGCCGCTGACGGTGACGGAGATCGGCGAGCCGCTCCCCAGCCTGGCGTCGAGACGTTCATTTTCAAATTGAAGCTTCATCAAGGGATCGTCGGACAAATTCTTGAATCCCTTATACGAATCTCCGAAAGACATCGTTTTGTAGCCGGTGGGCTGCACCAGATTCTTTTCAACATTTGGTGCGAACTCGGTAATATTAGCGCGGGTCAGCTTGACGGTTTCGCCCTCCGCTCCGCCCAGATTGAAATCCTTAAGCACCTCATGCAGCTCGGGCTGCGCAACGGCATAGGTACCCTCCAGAGGCTCAATCATTTTATGCAGTTCCGCATCTGCATCGAACGCACCGGTAAACTCGGTGGGCGCGACGACCTTAAAGGCGGTGCCCGACGATTCGTCCACGACCACGGTACCGTTCTCCACGACGCGGTCCCTTTTCTGCGCCGCCGCGTCCAGCACCGCTCTCGGGACGTAGCCGCCCTCCGCGATAATCCTGTTTGGGAGCAGCTTTTGCGCAGCGCTCCCGGCCAGAAGCTGTCCAGCAGACGCGATACTGTCGGTCACCTCTTTGTTTACCGTCAGCACATTGTCCGCAAGCTCATAGGTGGCGCTAAAGGAAGCGGGCGTATCGCCGGAAACCAGACTTGACCACTGCGGGCTTGCAGGGAGAAACTCGTATTCCAAAAGCGGTGCGGAGGGCAGCGTTGCGATATTATTTTCCGTATATTCCAGCGTTGAAAAAGCCGGTGAGGTATCAAGGTTTTTCAGCTCTGGAAAAAATGCAGCATTCTGTGCCATTGTGGATAAAACTACCCGTTGCTCATTCGGAGCAAGGGATGTCATATTTTCCATCGGTGCGCATGAAGTAAGCAACATAACGATTACCAAAATAAAAACAGTGATTCTTTTCATGGGGTTACCTCCAATCCTGCTACACGCCGATTATCCGAAATCCGTATTTGATTAACACTTATACCTCTATACGCTCAAATACAAAATCCACATGGTTTGACAATTTCTGAATCACAGTTGAAATATCGCAGTCTTCCCGGATTACAACCGGAAGATCAAAGATGATACCAAGGAAACCAAAATTCAATTCTTCCGCTGCTATTTTCAAGTTTATATCGTTCCTTATCTTCCCTTTTACGGACATGGCTTTCAGTATTTCCTCATAATAGTCCGTCGGCTCTTTGAGCATGAATTCCTTGACGAAGCTTCTGGCCCTTTGATTGATATATTGCTCCATAAATATAATGGCGGCTATTTTATCAATTCTGGGATTTCTGTTTTTCCCATACTTGATGAATATCAGCCTGAACACCTCTCTGGGAGCCATATACTCAATTTCATATTCCAGCTCAGATGCATCCGGCCTTTGCTCCCGCATCCCTTCCTGAAAACAATCAAAGATGTAATGCAGAATTTCTTCTTTGTTTTTGAAATGATTATAGATTGAGCTTTCCTTTATTCCAGCCCCATCGGCAATTTTTCTGACGGATACGCCATTATAGCCATGTCTGGAAAACAAGTCCACAGCAACGTCAAATATCCTCTCTTTTGTTCCGGTTAGTTCCAGCATTCTTCAGCACCCCTCAACTAACATGTTATATATTTATAGCTTATTTTACTATCATATGTTAGTTAAATCAAGAATGTTTCAATAATTTGTTAGGAATGCTTCGTTCGTAAGTTCCATGATTTTTATACCCCCCTCCCAATTTTGGGAGGGGGTATTTTTCCTTTGCTCCTAAAATTGGGATATTGCAGTGCAAAAATATCTGATGCAAAAATGAGTTATATAAAGACGGGAAAGGAGGGATACCGTGCGATGGTTTAAATCAATCTTGCCACTCAAAGTTGATGACCCCATCCCCCCCGAGGGAATGAACACCGATCAGGAAAAGCAGTGGCGGATATCACTGCTCACAGACGATGAGTACAAAGCGTTTGAGTGGTTCCGGAAGGGATACACAGCCCGTTGGACAAAGGAAACAATGCTTCTTGATCGAAAGACTGCCAAAAGGTTGTTTGACTCCATCTACTGCAAGCTGTGCGTTTCCGATGAAGCGGAGGTCAGCAGAGTATATCGTGCGATAAAGCTTACACCGGAGGATCTTCCGCAGGATGAGGATAACCCGTAGCCAATTGAAATCTGACATAAGAATTGAAAGGAGAATCATCATGAATCACAAGTATCTTAGAAAATGTCTGTTATTGGTTGTAGCACTTCTCACAGTCACTGTATTTTCTACTACTGTATTTGCAGCCTTACCGGAAGGTGTGCCTTCCTCATTGGAAGCTCCTTCCATCCAAAAAATCGAGTTAAAAGCACATGAAGATGGCCGCCCCTATTTTGAGGCCCAAGTATATTTTCCTCAAAGCGTTCTCAATTTAGATAGCGAGGCTCCTGGCGGCGGCTCTGTATTCTGGGACTATTCGGTTAAGGTTGACAACGGCTCCTGGGAAGAGTTCGGAGGCGGCGGGTATATCAATGTGTACACTGGTGGTGAGGACAGCGAAGCGCCCGTTAGTGCCGGTACCTTCGCAATCACGTTTGATCCCATAGATGAGGGCAGTTTGACCTCCGTTGATATTAAAAACCATATTTATTCCTACCGGCTTCGCGTCTACTATGATTATTACGAGGGCTGGCCGGATGTGGAGCCTATCTACTCCCCTATTTCCAATACGATTACGATCGGGTCAGGCAGTTTTTATTCCAACGCAAGCACCTGGGCTGAGCCTGAGCTTAAAAAAGCAAACGAGCTTGGTCTTATCCCCGGCATCTTGAAGGATACCGATATGACGAAGCCCATCACCCGTGAGGAATTTGCCGAAGCAGCCGTCAAGTTTTATGAAAAGGTGACCGGCACAGCCGCACAACCTGCAGATAAAACCTTTAAGGATACAACCAATCCCGAAATACTCAAGGCTTTTGGACTGAACATCACTGCCGGTGTTGGCGATGGTACCAAATTCGAACCAAAATCGTTCCTGATGCGCCAGCAAATGGCCGCCATGATAACCAGAACACTGAAAGCCTGCTTACCCAATATTGTTTTTGATGTAACCGGACAGCCCGATTTCAAGGATCAGAGTAAATTTGCATCTTATGCCATCCAACCCGCCAAATTCATGGCAAAGCATGCCATTACAGTAGGTGACGGAAAAGGCAGCTTTGATCCTACCGGGAATTGCACAAGGGAACAAGCTTTGATGTTCCTTGTGAGAGCTTATAACTTTTTACCGAAAGCTACGACCAGCGCCCAGGAAGTAGTCGGCTATGACATACCGACACAGGGTTCCACTCTCGACGGCAGTACCGAAAGCAGCACGGATGCAGAGGATATCACCCATGCAAGCTCACCAGCAACCTCATTAACCAAGCTTCCGCAGGGAGTGCCCGGGTACCTGGATGCTCCATCCCTTGAAAAAACAGAGCTGATTTATCTTGAGAGGCCCAGAGAGACTGAAAAACTGGCTTCTTTTAAATTACAGGTGAAGCTACCGCAAACCGCTCTGGATTTGGATGCTAACCGGCCCACCGGAGGAATTACGATTATAGAATATTTCGCTAAAGCTGATGATGGTAAATGGGTAACTCTGGAGGGCGGTGGCTATATGGATGATTTAATCGGAGAGCCCTCTTTCAAGGTTCCAGGGAAAAGCAATACCTTTTATGTGACGACCTATGCAGGAGAATATGGGGATTTAACGGCAATTGATCTCAATAACCACAAATACAGCTTTAAAGTGCAGCTACATTATATTTACTATTACGGAGATCCGAACAACCGGGATTCCGGCTATGTTTATTCGGATTTTTCAAATATAGTAACCATTGGCGAGTAGGTAGTGAAAGATGAAAATGTTGTATTTGATATATCGACGCTTTTGCGCCGGACTTATCACGTTAGCATTATGTGCCGCAGTGCTCACAGGCTGCGGCGGTAGAGCACTAGATATGGTCAAAATTGCTGATGCCTATATAGACGGCTTTACAATGCTCTACGAACAGGGCAACGAATATACCGAACAAGGGCTGCAAATACAGGCGAACTACACCTACGGCTGGGCAGCGGCTTCCGTTTCCGCCATGCGCTGCTGCGTAGACAATTTGATTTCTTTAAAAAGCGAAGATCAACCGCTTGAGAAAATTTCGGAAGGTCGTATGACTGATTGGGACAAAATTGCGGCCATGAGCTACGCTTCGCCCTATCCCTGGTATTTCGAGGGACTTGCATTCAACTCACAGGGAAAAGATGACGAGGCTCAGGCATGTTATGAAAAGGCTCTGCTCAACCCAGCCTTTTCCGCCGAGCATGACGAAGCCTTGTCCGTTCTGCTTGTAATGCCGGTGAAGGAATTGGAGACCGTCCGAGAAAAGCTGACCAAGCTGGAGGATAAAATATTCGCAGTATACAAATCGGAGCAGACGGACTATCCTCGTGAAGCACTTGTCTTTGATGATGTTTATCTGTGTACCCTTGCCAAAGAGTGCCTTGCTGCCGATTCCACCGATTATCGTGGAGCGCTTCGGCATTATAAAGCGGCGCTAAAGGTAAATCCGTATGAGGGTGATAACTTCGTGGGATGCGCCCTGATGCATTTGTATCTGGAGGAAATAGACGAAGCCTTTTTCTATGTCAACGAGGGCCTGTTCGTCGACCCGGAGCATGCGGGATTGAACAAAATAGCAGATATTCTGAACGGAGGGATATCATGATGCGAAAGAAATTAAGTTGTTTCCTGCTTGCTTTTGCAATACTTGTAGTCATGTGCCCCATCGAGGCGAACGCTTCCTCCAATATCGACCTGTCACGAGTAAAATTCAGTTCCGGCAGCGAAAAGCTGATATTTGAGTTTGGTAGTGTGAAATTAGAAGGCGAGGTTAGCCAGAAAGTCCCCTTCACCCAATCTGAGATCGACCTGCTCGTGAAAGAAGCCCTGAAAGAAGCCGGCCTTACTGAGTTGGATATCAAAGAAGCCAATTATAAAGTAGAAAAAGCGCGGCGCGCTTCGGATTTTACCAGGGAGGACATGGATCGAATCAAGCAAAATCTCCTGACCAGTATGGAGACTGTGCCCGCTGCGGGTAATGTGGCTACACTCCTGAGGACAATTGACAGCTACATGAGCAGCACCAGTTGGGACGACATCGGCACAGCGTCGGCGGATATGCTGGAAGATGCAATGACCGCCCAGGTCAAGGATACTGCCAGCGGCTTCGTGGACAGAGCCGGGGAACTGGGCGAAAACGTAAATCTGGCCGGTCAGTGGGCTGAGGCGCTCTCCGCCATCGTTGCCTTCTGCGACATGCTGGCTGATGAACAGGCTCGCGATCGGCAGAAATGGCAGGACATCGCGGACGGCGCGGATGCCAAGCGCCTACTCAACCGTTTCTATGAGGCGCTGCAGGATAAAATTGACCGCTATAAGCACAAGAGCGATCAGGCGGGCTGGGTCATCGATTTTAACCAAGCCATGGGTCAGCGGGTATTCACTTTCTTCAGCGTAGGCAACAACCATCAATACTGGTATCTGGATATGAATATGGAGCAGAAAAGCACCAACCAATTTGGAAGCATCGCCGGTGAATACAAGGGGAGCTATACGATTCGGGCGGCAAACAATATGAGCGAGGGCTTCCAGCAACAGACGGACGCGGTTCTTCGTCATTTGGACAGCAAAGGGGTGTTGGGTGGTGGTATTAAGGCGTATACCAGCCAGATGAACACCGCTGGTTTTCCTACGACTTTCAAGCCGGGAGATCCGGGCGAAGCCTACATTGATCGTACAATTTCCGGCACTTGCGAGGCAACGATTGCTGAATCCGGGGAGATTACATTGTCCCTGCGCGAGGACAGTGATAAAACAGATGTCAGTATTTCGGGTGTCACGGCAAAATTGACATCTGATATCAAGCAAAACGGTGTTAGCGCAGAAATAGCGACGACCTTCGAGCTTTACGCCAGCAAGGAAGAGCTCCTGGTGAGAGGGACAAAGACGGAGTCGTCCGGCTCTGCCTACGGACATGGTTTTAGCTTTTCCGAAAACTTGGGCGCCGGGGGCAAAGCTGGTTGGGACGAGAACATCTGGAAGCCCTGGAACGGCACGAAAAAGACACTGAGGCTTGCTGGAAAATAAACTCTCGTCATACAAATCGAGAAAAGAAGCTATATACAGGTTCATATCATTTATTTAGATTAACGCAAGGCAGGTTTTTACATGAAAAAATGGGTAGCAAGTTTTATGCTTACAAGCATAGTAATTAGCTCACTAACGCTGTCGGGCTGCGGCAGGGCGGTTCAGAAAATGCCGAAGAACGAGCAGGCTAGTGCTACACAGGAAGAGAAGGAAGCTGTAGATGAACCTCGTGCTTCCGACCCTTATTGGCTTATAAAGGTATCGGACACAAAAAATTTCTCTTACGCTATCCCAAATGGCAACGGCGGAACCATCGATATGACAGCCACACTTCACTTTATCGCCTGGAAAAAAGGCGGCGAGGAAATGTTTGGTCAATACGAAGGGCGCGCATTGGTTGCACTGGATATGGATTTAGGCAAAGCAGGAGATGGTGGTGTCACCTGTACCGGCGGCGTTATGGACGACAGTATCAGTGATAACATCTCCTTTGAACTTATTCCGGTGCAGCAGGAGGCAGTAACCGCAAAAGGCGAGGATATTGATCTTGCACCCCTGGCAAAATTTATCGGGCAGGCAGAAATTATTACAGATAAATACGTGGTATCGCAGCAGAATTGGAAAGCCCTGGCCGATGGACAGGTCAAGCTGGATGTCAACGGCAGCTTTGGAGACGGATCAAAATATTCGCAGGGCTTTAGCCTGAAATCTGGAGAAAATAGCATTTTGGTATCGGTGGGCGACCTGACTGCTGCCTATCAGTTGGAGGCTTTTTCAGGTACAATTACAAAGGCCAATATACCGTCGGATGCACTCTCCTGGTTTCGAGACAAGGTCATGTCACGCATGGAAGAACGCCTATCTTTATCAGAGCAATCTACCGGTCAGCAGATGCCAAATGCCCCCTCCGGTGATGCGACTCAGAACGGTTTAACTGTCGATTCAGAAGGCCGTGAAGGCATGGACACAAACGGTGATGGCAGGCTTGATATTTACTTTGGCGAGGATGGGAACGTCTGGGCTGATTTTGATGGGGATGGCAAGTATGAGGTAGCCGGTGAAGACGGTGCCGATCACTGATATATTTATCACAGTCTCAGGTTCCGGCGACAGGATTGACCCAACGGGCGGCTCCACTCGCGCTCAGATGGCTCAGGTGCTGTATATCCTGCTGGGGAAGTAACGATATACTCTCGCCAAAACACTAAAATAGTGCAAGGCCCACCCTGTTACAAGAGGGCGGGCCTTTCGTATTTTTTATTTTAATATTCATTATTTTTACTAAAAATTAAAAATCAATGCGTCTTGAACCATTATTCTATATAATATCCTATACCTGATTACCAAGCTAAATGGTGTGAATGAATACATCTGGGGTTCTCATATCCTATCAAGCTCTCAAGGAGGTACTCGCCATGAAAAAGAAGTGCAAATACCTATGCCTGTTACTTGTTTCAATGGTAGTCGGCATACTCTTCTCAAGATTACCGACAGCCGCAGCAAATGAAGCTCTTATTATTTATGATTCTACAGTTGAGTTCAGGCATTTCGATCTCCTGGTCGATGAAAATAATCTTTTAACGGATTATGATGAGAAAAATATAATCACTTCCAAATTTAACACGAAAGTCATAGAAAGCGCTTATCTTAAGGTAACCCTGTTACCGGAGTACGGAGGCCGAATTCTTTCAATCCTATACAAGCCTACTGGGCATGAGCTCCTGTATCAGAATCCCATTGGGACACCCTATGGCATTGATGAAGGAAATTTCTATTACAATTGGCTCATGGTCTATGGCGGTATTTTCCCGACATTCCCGGAGCCCGAGCATGGGAAAACCTGGTGTCTGCCATGGGAAGCCAGAATAGTTGAACAGAATGAAGATAAAATATCAGTTGAAATGCGGTTTACTGATAATATAACGCCTGTTAAGGGGGTTCCGGGACAATTCGACAACGGTCGGACCGATATAACCTGCATCTCAACCGTAACAGTCTACAAGAATAAATCTTACGTTGACTATAATATTCAATTGATCAATAGCCGCAATGAACCCGTCAAATATGAATACTGGACCTGTATTACCTTTGCACCCGGTTCAGAACCTGACCGTACCCTATGCCCTCCAAACACAGAAATAGTTGTCCCCATCGATCAAGTCCTTTTAAGAGATAATTGGTGGCCTTGGATGGGTGAGGCCGAAAAGCCTACCAACCAGAAGGAGCATCTCTTTGAATATAAAAACCTGTCTCATTTTAAGAACTGGACAGATAGGGGTATTGCTTATGCAAACCCTTCTGTTGAAAAGGAATGGTGGGGCGTCATTAACCATGAAAACGAGGAGGGATTATTGAGGATTGCCAATAACAAGTATGATACTCCCGGACTCAAATTCTGGACATGGGGCATCGACAGCCAAAATACCGACCCGAATACTTTTGGTGATTCAAGCAGGCCCTATATTGAATTATGGGGCGGTCATTCCTCCGAATTTTTTACCGACACCTTACTAAAGCCCAATGAAATCAAGGTCTGGGATGAACACTATATCCCTACGGTTGGCCTTTCAAAAATTACCTCTGCCAACAATCATGCGGCAGCCTATTTGAACTATTCCATGGACAAGTCAACGAATGACCTTCTTTTTAATGCCGAGGTCTTTACAACTCATCCCGGTGAAAAAATGAAACTCAATCTGAGTTTGGCAGGCAGCAAAGAAATTGCTTTACTGAATGACTCCTTCGTTGGTGACCCAAAAACCGCTAAAAAAATAGTTCTTCCAATTTCCATAGATGCTATCAAAAAAGGCAGCTATACCTATAATCTGCAACTTAGAACCGAAGCAGATGAGTTGCTTTTTGAAGCTGAGATCCCCTTTGAATCAGAATATGAAGGAGTTGTGCAAACAACAGCGCCTGCAACCAAGAGCGTACCAAAAGGAATTTGGATACCGGTATTAAGCATTGTTATTGTACTATTGCTTCTGGTTACCCTAAAAATGATTAGGGTAAGTAAAGCGAAATAGATAATAGACATAGAAATCCCCACCTTGTCAACCAAAGTGGGGATTCTGATTTTTTCAAATAAGTTCCTGAAAGTCTTATCCTAACGGGTGAACCCTGTTTTCGTAGTCTACCATGTCAGGATCTATCTTATACTTCTGAGCCTTACGGTATTCAAAAAACTTGGTAGCAACCTGAGGGAACATGGCGTAGGTCAAGACATCCTCATCCTGTTCAACATACTGGGCTGCTTCTTCTCTGATCTTGTCAAGCTCATTGGGAATGAGGTCTGCCGGACGGCATGTAATACGTTCTTCGTCTCCGATGATCTTCTTGACAATCTCGTCAGAGATAGGAGCCGGAGTCTTACCATACTCACCCTTCACAACACCCTTGGTCTCCTTGGGCACCATCTTATAGCGCTCACCGGAAATAACGTTCATAACGGCCTGTGTACCAACAATCTGGCTTGTGGGAGTAACCAATGGAGGATAACCCAGATCCTCTCTAACCCTGGGGACTTCTCTCAAAACGTCAAGATACTTGTCTTCTTTGCCAGCCTGCTTGAGCTGGGAAACCAGGTTGGACAGCATTCCGCCCGGAACCTGATAGATCAAAGCATTGACATCAACACCCATGACTTTGGTATTCAAAAGTCCACTCGACAGATATTTATCACGAAGCTTTTCGAAGTATTCAGCAATTTCGCTCAAGAGATTGAGGTCATAGCCTGTATCATAGGGCGTGCCTTGAAGTGTAGCTACTAATGGCTCAGTAGGCGGCTGTGAGGTTCCCATAGCCATTGGTGATATGGCGCAATCCACCACATCAACTCCGGCTTCTATGCCCTTAAGATAGGTCATGGAGCCCACACCGCTGGTATAATGGGTATGAAGCTGAATAGGCACTTTGATATTCTCTTTTAAAGCTTTAACCAATTCATAGGCCTGATAGGGCACCAGAAGCCCAGCCATGTCCTTGATACAAATGGAATCCGCTCCCATCTCTACATAAACCTTGGCATCCTTCACAAACTGCTCCAGGCTGTGGAAGGGGCTGACGGTATAGGAGAAGGCAGCCTGAGCATGCCCGCCCTCTTTTTTACAGGCTTTAACTGATCTTTCAATATTTCTGGGATCATTTAATGCATCAAAGATACGGATAATATCCATACCATTGGCCACAGTCTTCTGTACAAAATAATCCACCACATCATCGGCATAATGCTTGTAGCCCAAAAGATTTTGGCCTCTCAAGAGCATTTGAAGTTTTGAATTCTTAGCCTTTGCTCTGATTTTCCTGAGTCTTTCCCAGGGATCTTCATTTAAAAATCTGACGCAGGCATCAAAAGTAGCTCCGCCCCAGCATTCGATTGAATGATAACCAACCTGGTCGATTTTTTCGACTATGGGCAGTATCTCATCAATACTCATACGGGTAGCAATGAGGGACTGATGCGCGTCTCTCAAACTGGTATCTGTTATTTTAAATCCCATGGCTTAAAAGTCCTCCTTTTTAATTAATTTAATGTTAAAAGGACATCGCCGCTGTTAACCTGCTGTCCCCTGGCGACATTGACACTTGCAATGGTAGCATCCTGCGGGGCCAGGATTTCATTTTCCATCTTCATAGCTTCCAGAATGGCAACCAACGATCCCTTGCTCACTTTGTCCCCTACCTTAACCTTCACATCCAGAATAGTTCCGGGCATGGGTGCAGTCATCTTGATAGATCCTGTGGTTCCCTGAGCCTTGGGAGCAGGTGCTGGTGCAGGAGCAGCTTTAGGAGCCGGTGCAGCTTCTGCTGCAACAGGCTTTGCTGCAACAGGTTGGCTGGATACAGCACCGCCTACTTCTTCAACTTCTACTTCATAGCTATTTCCATTGACATTTACAACAAATTTTCTCATTTTCATTACCCTCCAATGTTTCATTCGTTCTGGTTTTATCGTTAACCCAATCTGTTTTAAAGCGGTATATTACCATGCTTCTTTGAAGGTCTTGTCTCACGCTTTCCAGCCAGCATATCCAAGGCGCTTGCAATACGTTGTCGGGTTGTGGCCGGCTCTATGACATCGTCAATATAACCTCTGGCTGCAGCAACGTAAGGATTGGAGAACTTATCTCGATACTCTTCAATCTTCTGTTGTCTGAACGCAATAGGATCTTCAGCCTCACCTATTTCTTTTTTGAAGATGATATTGGCTGCTCCATCCGGGCCCATAACAGCAATTTCAGCGGTTGGCCAAGCCAATACCATGTCAGCACCAAGATGCTTGCTGTTCATGGCAATATAGGCTCCACCATAGGCTTTTCTCACAATGACATTGATTTTTGGAACAGTGGCTTCCGAGAAGGCGTACAAAAGCTTGGCGCCGTGTCGGATAATACCGTTATGCTCCTGCTTGACACCGGGAAGGTATCCAGGAACATCGGTAAAGGTAATGAGGGGAATATTAAAGGCATCACAGAAGCGGATAAAGCGTGCTGCCTTATCGGATGCATCCACATCCAATGCTCCTGCGGCTACTTTTGGCTGATTTGCCACAACACCCACTGACTTACCGCCAAAGCGGGCAAAGCCAACGATAATATTTTTGGCAAAACCGGCATGAACCTCAAGGAACTCACCATTATCGGTTACTTTCTTAATGAGGTCCATCATGTCATAGGGCTTATTGGGGTCATCAGGAATAATGGAGTTAAGCTCAGCGTCAAGTCTGTTTACATCATCACCTGTGAGGATGTCCTCGCTATCTCCAAGATTGTTTTCCGGGAGATAGGAGATGAGCTTTTTGATTTGTTCAAAACAGCTTTCTTCATTGGCACACTCAAAATGAGCGACACCGCTTACAGTGTTATGGGCCTTGGCACCACCCAATGTATCAAAGTTGACGTCTTCACCCGTTACAGCCTTGATGACCTGGGGGCCTGTAATAAACATATGGCTTGTCTTATCCACCATAAACACAAAATCGGTAATAGCCGGTGAATAAACCGCGCCACCTGCGCAGGGACCCATAATCACGGAAATTTGAGGAATAACACCGGAAGCAAGGGTATTTCTTAAGAAGATGTCTCCAAAGCCACCCAATGCATCTATACCTTCTTCGATTCTTGCTCCACCCGAGTCATTAATACTGATAAAGGGAGCACCCATTTTCATAGCCATATCCATGACCTTGGTGATCTTTTTAGCGTGCATTTCACCAAGAGATCCGCCAATAACCGTGAAATCCTGAGCTGATGCAAATATGAGTCTTCCGTCTACTGTTCCGTAACCAGTTACAACACCATCACCCGGGATCTTCTTTTTTTGCATATCAAATTCAATGCCACGGGTCTCAACAAAAGCGTCCACTTCAACAAAACTGCCTTCGTCAAAAAGTAGAGCCAGCCTTTCTCGAGCAGTTTTCTTTCCGGCTTCATGCTGCTTGGCTACCTTACCTTCTCCTCCACCTTGTTTGAGGCGTTCTTTCCTGATTCGAAGATCATTTACCTTGTCAAACGTTGCCATTTTCTCACCTCGTAGAATGTTAGATTTTGTAGAGCTAATAGTATAAAATAAATGTTAAGATTAACAAATTAATTTAGCACATGGTCATAAGAATTATATCCTAGTTTAACCATCAATGCAATAACTATCAGTAGCTATCCCTGCCTTTTGTAATAAATTTGCATAAAAATTTTTTAAGAAAAAGAGGTGCGTTTCTTATGAAACGCACCACAAGCCTCGACCCTAAAAATGGAGCATTAATTGAGGTTATCACAAAAGATTGAGTACATGTCAGAATGGCGGCAGTGATATTTTCCCCATGACCGCAGCCTGATTGGCTCCTGTTACATTAGGGAGTACATTGGCTTTTCCGAAGATTGTACAATCCGCCAAAATCGCAAAGGCGACTGCCTCTTTGGCGTCGCTGTTATGGCCAATCTCTTCCTGAGTAAGGGTTTCCACCCCATAGAAGGTCATTTCCTGTGCGATGTATTTTATCAGAGTATGATTATAGCTTCCGCCTCCGCCAATTATGAGCGTATCGGCTTTGCATTTATCATGGATAAACCGTCCATAGGCGTCTCCAATGGACCATGCAGTGGCGTAAGTTACTGTGGCAATGCCATCCTCACGGGATATACCCTGCTGTTCCATATATTGAAGAATTTTATTGACATAGTCGGCTCCAAAATACTCCCGTCCGGTTGTTTTTGGAGGCACCAGGGCGAAGTAGGGATCACTGGTCAGGATATGGAGCAAGCCCTTATGTATGCTGCCGGATTTTGCGATTTCTCCGCCCTTATCCATGCTAAGCCGCCCTTGATATAGCCGGGCTACAAGTCCGTCAATCACCATGTTTCCAGGCCCTGTGTCAAAGGCTAAGACTTGTGAGGCGTCACATCCGGCCGGTATGACCGTAATGTTCCCGATACCTCCTATGTTCTGCAAGAGGATATTCTTTGTATGACTCCGGTAAAGAATGTATTCAGTAAAAGGTACCAAGGGCGCTCCTTGGCCACCCAAAGCCATGTCCGCAACACGAAAATCCGTAACACAGGGAATTCCCGTACGGGCCGAAATTACTGCGCCTTCCCCGATTTGGACGGTATAACGGATATCATAGCCATTGATGATGCTGCTTTGGGGCTGATGATAAATAGTTTGACCATGGGAGCCGATCACATCAATATCAGATGGTACGAGACCGGCTTTTTTAACGACGGACAGGGCAGCTTCCGCAAAAAGCTCCCCGAGAAGAAAATTCATAAAGCCTATTTTGTCTACTGTAGAGGTTTCGATGTTGAATAATTCAAAAATCCTTTTTCGAACTTCATCTGAATAGGGAATATTATCAAAAGCCACCAGCCTGACCTGGGGGTTTTCCTTTCCCTTTATTTCCACCAGAGCAGCATCTATGCCATCAACAGATGTACCCGACATAAGGCCGATGATTCTACGTACAGGTTTATTTGCTAGTTTCTCAAACATTCAATCATCCCTTTATGACATGGCACAAAGCCTCAGTGGGTTATAAAGCCTCAATAGACTCTTTCAGCCTTCCGCCATGGTGCTTAAGCAAATCTTCTGCTTCTTCTGCTGTTAAGCTGGTCTTTATCATCAGAATAGCCACCTTGGTATTCATATTCGCTTTTTGCAAATATTGTGCCGCTGTCTTCATTTCTACGCCAGTTACGTGGCATACAATGCGTTGTGCACGGTCATAAAGTTTTTTGTTGGTTGCTTTCAGATCAACCATCAAATTTCCGTATACTTTGCCCAGCTTGATCATTGTACAGGTGGTGAGCATATTCAGAACCAGCTTTTGAGCGGTACCCGATTTCATTCGCGTAGAGCCGACAATAACCTCCGGCCCTACAATGGGAGCGATACAGACGTCGCATATGCGAGAGAGCTTCGAATTTTTGTTGTTGACAACGCCTATGGTAGATGCCCCGCGTTTCTTTGCTTCTTCAACAGCCGCAAGAACAAAGGGTGCTCCCCCGCTTGCCGTTATACCCACAACAACATCCATGTGAGTAATTTTACAATCATGAATCAGCTTTATCCCCAAATCCTGATTATCTTCGCAGCCTTCCACCGCAGTTCTCATTGCAGTATCACCACCTGCGATATAAGCCTGAACCAGCTCGGGGTCAGTTCCATATGTAGGGGGACACTCCGAGGCATCCAGAATTCCCAGTCTTCCTGAAGTTCCGGCGCCTATGTAAAACATCCTTCCGCCATTTTCAAGGGATTTGTGCAACAGATCAACAGCTTTAGCAATATTGGGGATTTCTTTTCCAACTGCGGTATGTACCAGAGCATCTTGATCATTGATCAGCTTGAGTATAGCTTCGGTACTGCATTCGTCAATTCTCTGCGTTTCCGCGTTAATCTCTTCCGTTGTTAGTTCAGAAAAATACTGATCAACGGTATGAATATCCAAACTCATATCAGATCCAATATTTTGCACGCCATTGTAATAGGTCAATTTTCCGTTCATCCCCCTCGTGCATAAATTATGTGTCTGTCTGTAGGCTGCACTTAAAGCGGTATTCAAAACCATCTTCAGCATGCATGATTTCTATGACTATAATAAATGATAATCCTATGAGTGTCAATATATAATTGAAATTTTATTCTGTAATGAAATATAATTATGATATTTTATTTCATAATTATATGATGAGTGGTGCGTTACAGACTGGCAAGCCAAAATCTACTGAACGCACCACTTATCTTGGTTTTTCACCTACTGAACCCCACCCGTTAACGAAATCAAAGATTTCCAACGGGTCCCGGGAACCTTGTTACTGTATAATAATAGCCCGTTCAAGGAAACGGGCTAAGCACTTTGCTCCACTACATTACACGAAGGGTTAGCGGTGTCCTCCTTCATGCTCTCAGTGTTTTACTTCGTAAACACCTGCCGCATGACCGGACGCGCTTTGCTCCGCAAAGCTTACAACTGTTTGCTTAGAAGGATGTCGTGGGTCTTTTTCAAATATTTCTTTACATTTTTATATTCTGCGCTTGCAACACCTGCAAAAAGAATATCTATGACATTGAGCATAGCAATTCTGGATCCCATTGCTCCGCTTCGGATGGTTATTTCCGGTGTGGAAATGAAGAGCACTATATCGGCTTTCTCAGCCAGCGGACTTCGATTGTAGCGGGTTATGGCGATTACCTTTGCCCCTGATGATTTGGCTACCTCAAGTGCTTCCAATATCTCTGTCGTATTGCCGGAGTTGGATATCATAACAGCCACATCCGTGTTTTTAAGGAGTGTGGCCGCAGTAAGCTGGCTATGGCCATCGGTGAAAGCATGGCACATTTTATTAATGCGCATGAACTTTTGCTGGGCATCCATACACACAAGCCCGGAGGCAGCAACGCCATAAAAATCTATTCTCTGGCTCTTCCGCAAGAGCTCAACAGCACGGCCGATTTCCTCGCGATTAATGACACGAAGCGTGTCCTCGATTGATCTGCAGTTATTGAGTGAAATATTGTTTATGATCGTCTGCAAATCATCCCCAGGTTGAATATCGGTATATTGGTCAGCCTGATCCTCATCCATGGAGCCCAAAGATGCGGAAATACTGACTATAAAATCACGATATCCGCTATAGCCTAGAGTTTTGCAAAATCTTAAAACAGAAGCATCACTGGTTTTACTTTTTGTTGCCAAGGCTTTGATAGACTGACGAGGAACTTCTGCGGTGTTTTCCAGTACATAGTCAGCTATCATTTTTTCAACAGGTGTAAGGCTATCCTTGATTTCTCTAAGTTTAAGCAATATATTGTCATTCACTGGCATTGCTTTCACCACCCAATCTCATTTCATAGTCCACAATATTATTATTGCATACTTCATCCGGTTTTGAATACATTATTCTGCATTTTTTGCCAATAATCGCAGGTTATGTGTAGCAGTCCCCTTGATCTCCATAAATAATATAACATAAAGTGTTTCAAAGACTCGGGTATCTGCTCGAAATCTTTGATTTCCGTAACGGATGATGTCATTATATCTTAATTGCAATAATATTTCAACTTCATGTTACAATATGAAATTTTATTACACGGTGGACTATTTGAGATTCATCTCTATCAAGAGATATTTTTCTCTATGGCAATCAAAATGGGGGGGCAATTGATTTGATTAATGAAATCCATTCTCATGACCGTAAAGTTTCTGCAATCCAGTGTATTTAAAAATGAAAGCAAAGCTTCTTTTTCTTCAAACCCTGAATCACCGCCATAGTAGATCACTACAAGGACGAGCCCATCATCTGAAATAAGGGATAGGGATTTTTCTATGGCTTCCTTGGTTGTCTCATATCTTGTTCCAATGGTATGGTCACCCTTGGGCAGGTAGCCCAGATTGTATATCACCAGCTTCACCAGCTCATGAACATATACATCCATATTCTGATGGCCATCCAAAATTAAAGTGCACTGATCCATGCAATGAGCCTTTTCCAACCTTTCCCGCGTTCTTTCAAGAGCTTGAGGCTGAATATCAAAAGCAAAGACCCTTCCTTTTTCCCCAACAAGATTTGCAAGAAATTCTGTATCATGGCCGTTTCCCATAGTGGCATCAATAACTGTGTCTCCTTCTTTTATGGCAAGTCTGGCGAGTTCATGGGCTTGAAACAGGGATTTTTTTAAATATGTCATGTTATACTCCTAAATGATGTTTTGGCAAAATTTATCCTTATACTTTTACCCACTTATTTCTTTGATATCACGATTATACAAATCAAATAATGACCTATGAAATGAATATAAGAGCCCCACCTGTTACCTTTAGGCGCTTGCGCAATCAAAGATTGTGAGCGGATCCCAGAAATCTTGTTGTATTCACAATAAGAATTGCGATAAGTTTAACGCATATCAGAGCCTTGTTGTTGGCACAATAAGAGTGTTCACTTATGATGAGCTATTATTTGTATTAAACTGTCGTAATTTAAGGAGGACATCTCTATGATTAAATGGGCAATAACATTTTTGGTACTGGCAATTATAGCAGGCCTTTTCGGCTTTGGCCTTATCGCAAATATGGCCTATGGCATTGCCAAAATCCTGTTCTATGTATTCATTGCTCTATTTGTTCTTAGTCTCATATTCGGCAAGCGCATTATGGGTTCTAGAAGCTAGAAATAGAGGTGTGTGTTCTACGGCATCGCACAACAAACCTCGACCCGTTACCAGAGTGCGCTTTACGCGCAACAAGCCTCGACCCGTTACTAGCCTCGGCCCGATTGTGGGAAAGAATTAGGGGATGAGCTTTTTCAATAAAGCCATCCCCTTCGTCAGAGCTTTTAAGCTGTACAATGAGCAATGCTTCATTTGCGTTACTCAGTCATCAGTCTTTTTTCGCCCGTAATGTCCTGTATGGGTTTAATGTCCTGAGTCACTTCAAGGGCACCCAAATATTCACCCTTCTCATTTCTTACTGCGTAGTAACGAATGAGCACATAACGAGGTCCCATACGGATCCAGAAATCCTCATGGTCCTTGCGGCCTGTTTTTAAATCATCGACAATCTTCTCGACAATGTGCATGCTTGCGGGTGGATGACAGTTTTGAACCTGGCGCCCGATAACGGTTTTAGGCCGGGCAAATATTCTTTCCTTTCCCATTGTAAAATACTTGACCGTACCATCCTTATCCACAAAGGTTAAATCAAAGGGCAGGGTATTTAGTACAGCATTTGCCTCCTCAGGAGACATGATGCCCGCATCAAAGCTAATGTATCCGTCATTTGAGGGCTCCTCCCCCTGCTCCAGAACCTTCTCCTCCACATCAACTCTCACCGGCTTCCATTTTCCTTTGGGTTTTATGAGCGTAAAACCAAGCTCTTTACTCTCCTTTTGAATCTGAAGCCATTCATCCTCTGAAAGTGTGTCCAGAACCAAAGGAAACAAAATGTTTTCTTCTTTAAAAATCATTTCATTGACACGGTCCAGCACTGCTTCTGCCTTCTCTGTCAATTGTTTTCTGTCACCGTGATAGCTTTTAATAAGCTTCAGAACCCCTTTAATCTCTTGACGAATCTCATCGTCAACACCCCACATGACCTTAGGCGGCGCTGTAATCCCATACTTCTCCATAAAAGGAAACAGAAGATTTTCTTTTCGAAGATAGTGCCTGTCGATTTCCCATAATTGCTCAAAATAATCCAACAGACCTTTGATGATCTTTTTTGAATCATCAGACTTCAAGGTTTCCAAGTGATTTTTTATAGTCTGCATCAGGTCCTGCAAAGCCCGATTCTCCCATCGGAAGGTATGAATGGGATGACCAGGTGTTTCCTCCGGTTTTGAAGGGCGGTGGATCTCTTCTATGGAGCCCTTAAATACGGACGCATGGACATCACAAAGCCGCTGAATCTCTTCAACAGGCATTCCCTCGGCGATTAAAGCTCCCTCCATCTCTGAGATTTCAGCAGTTGAAATTCCTTTTATTAATTCTTCAAATCGGCCCTTTACCTCTTCTACAGCCTTCCCTTGATGAAGCTCGCCAATTAGCTCCTTTAAAACCTTTTGACGATATTTACGATTATTGATGACTTCACTCATAGTTTTTCACTCCTTCGTTTAACATTTTTGAGAACAGTTTCAGATAGGGGGTAATACAAAGCCATGAGCCTGAAAAACCTCTTTAATGCGAAACATACTGATGTTCTTCATTGCCGCTCCCTTAGGTATGGTCATGAAGCGTCCTGCGGTGTTGAGCATGGCAGGATTGGTTATGCCTTCAAAGCCCAGGTCCTTCATAATTTCTGCTACCTCAGGATACTCCTTGATTAAATCAAACACAGGCTTATTTAGATTCAGAATCTTCTGCATTACATACACCTGCTTCTCATAGTTCGATTCATTAACTTCTGTCGTTAGAAGTTTAGGCACTCTTACTTAAAATATACCTATATGAATCGCTTCATTATGTAACCAAGATCATAGTAATGCAAAAGCAATATGAAAACTGTGACGCTGTTCATGATTTGAAATTATTTGACTATTGAGACGTTCTTTCCAGAGCAGGACGATCCAGGAGTAAAACCTTTTTGTTTCCAACCATCTCAAGAATACCCTCATCCTGTAACAAGCTCATTTTCCTGCTCACCGTTTCACGGGTTAATCCGATATAGTTGGCAATACCCTCCCGGCTTAAGGGCAGCTCGATTATAAGCCCCTTGGGGTGTGGCTTGCCATACTTATTGGCAAATTCTAAAAGTACGGCACTGACCCGGGCCTCCACTGTGCGGGTACCCATGGTTTCCACGGTGTTTTCCAGGCGATCCAGCCGCTGACACAGCTCCTCCATGACCTTAAGCGCGATGTCCGGATATACTTGAACCATCATCTGGAAATCTCGTTTATGAATAAGACAAATATGGGTCTCCTCAAGGGCTTCTACACTGTATGCAGAAGCTTGATCTCGCAAAAGATTCCTTTCGCCAAAAAAATCACCTTCGGAGAAAATGTGAAGAATCTGCTCACGCCCCTCCTGGGTTGTTCTGAAGGCCTTTACCTGACCTTCATTAATGATAACCAGACTGTTTAAGGCTTGACCTTCTAAAACCAGGAGCTCGCCTTTTTTATATTCTTTATGAATGATCAAGTTAATTACTTTTGAAAGCTGTTGCGCGTCCAGGGAAGAAAAAATCGTTACACTCTTGGCACAAAGCTTATTGTGGCATGCATCACAAGTGCACAGGGTTTTATCCACAAACATCCATCCTTCTCTCATTCTGACTCAATAAAGTGTCTGACAGAATTATTAATACGAAGTATCAATAACTTGGGCCCCCGTTCGAAATTTTTTAATTTCTCTCATGGGTCGAGGCTTGTTGTTCGTTCCTTTGGGAACGAACTCTGGTAACGGGTAATGTTATTATAACACAACGTGTTTCAATGTTCTCGATAATCTCTTCCATTATCAATTTCTGTTGTTCACTTTTCGTTAATGAAGCTCGAATTTATATGAGCAGAGAATGACTAAAAACCAGCAATCCCACAGGCTTAAAATTACCTGTGGGATTGCTGGTTCATAGTGTCTTATTTCGTTTTACTTCCCCAGCAGATTGTACAGCACCTGCGCCATCTGTGCACGGGTGGAGCCGCCCGTCGGGTTGAGCTTGCCGCCGCTGCCGGAAACAACTCCAGATTTGACCAGTGCGGTTATGGCCTCGGTTGCCCAGCTTGCGACATCACCGCTATCGGTGAAGTCGGCGAGCGTCTTGCCGTTATCGGCGGTAGGGCTGGTACTGGGCTGGTCGATGGCTGTGCCATCTGCTCGCCCATGCGGCCTGGGTAGCTTGTTCAGCACCTTGAGTGCGTTATATAGGAGTGTGAACATCTCCTGCCGAGTAATCGCTTGTTCCGGGGCGAATTTATTATTACCCACGCCATTGGAGATGCCTTTTGTCTTAGCCGTCGCAAGGTAACCTGTGTAGTAGGTGCTGCCCGCATCGGCAAAGTTGTCGGTCGGATTTACAACCGGCTCAATGCCGTAGGCTTTCAGCAGCATGGTTATGAATTGCCCGCGCGTCAACGTTGCATTGGGGCTGAACGTCGTTGCCGATGTGCCGTTGGTGATACCCTTTTCGGCGATGAATTTCACCGCATTATAGAACCAATCGGCTTCTTTCACATCGGTAAAGGGATTGACCCAAGCGGGCTTCGCCGTATCCTGCCCTGTTCCGTTTCCCGCAGGAACAGTTGGTTTGGTTACGATGCTGCCACCGTCGCCCGGTTCCGGACGTGCGGGTAGCACTGTTATGTGAATATTTTGTTTCACTGCCGAATTTTCTGTCATGACCGTTATCGTTGCTATACCTTTGGAAACAGCTTTTATTACGCCAGATGTGCTGACTGTTACCACCTGCTCGTTATCGGAACTGTACGTCACAGTTTTTTGGGTGGTATTGTCAGGGAACAGGCTGGGATTAAGGGCATAGGTATCCCCTGCGTGAAGTTCTAAAGTCGTCAATGCCTTCCCGCTCGCATCCAATATGGTCATGCGCGTAATACCGATCGGTACTGGAGGATATTTTACCGTTACGATAAATTCCGTCTTCTTGTCTGTGTCATCCACCGATGTTGCGGTTATTTTCGCCGTACCCTCAGCAATGGAAACGATCTTCGCATCAGTCGCATCATTCAAATTATCTGAAATTCTCACCACGTTATCATGGGAAGAAGTGAACGTCAGCCTCTTATCCAAGCTGTTCTCCATTGCCGGATCATCGGCGATAAAGCTTACTGCATCTTTAACTGCCTGAGTAATATCCTTTCCCGGCTCTACTCCGATGTCTTTTCCACTCAAACTTTTGATCAGTGAGGAGGCCGGAACCGATTGGGACTCTGCATAATCATCTTCCATGGAGAAACCCGCATAATCCGTCGCAGCCTTGTTTACCGTCAGATTGTACTCCTTGCCCTCTTCCAAGGGGCTTGCAGGAGTAAATCGCACAACTTTGGTCAGATTCAGATAGTTCTTATCGTTCAGGGCCTCCAAATCTTTAACCCCGGTTTTTTCCGGAACAGCCGATTTGGTGCTTCCTAAGATAGCGTCGCCCGAAACGACGTCGCCTCTCACATCTGTAATACTGACAGCATTAGGCAATTTAAGGACACTCATATCCATGTACTTACTGAAATAGATGTCCACATAACGTCCGCCGCTGCCCCATACCGTTTTTTCTACCTTTGGACTGCTCAGCTTCACCATCGGCACATTGACATCAAGCTGCGGAGGGGGCACAGGCAGTGCATCACTGTATGTCGTTTGGTAGCCGTCCTTGACGAACTGCACCATCCACCAGCCCTCAGGAACATCCCAAGCGTACCTGCCTTCGGCATCTGTAATCTGTGGATTTTTCTGCAAATACCACTCGGCATTCCAGAACTCCCATTCAGTGCTTGCTTTGGCTGCATTCGCATCAACGGCTTTATCCTTAGGCAGATAAAGTACGGTAGCAGTTACATCCTCTATACGATTATCCGCCACGGCTTCATACACATATCCGCTGGGGTCGTAGACATATTTAGGAGAAATTCTTTGACTGCTTCCCCTATAGCCACCTCCGGAGTCACCACCGGAGCCTCCGCCGGGGCCGCCACTTGATTTTTTCTTTGTATAACCCCTTTCTACAAAATAGAGGCAACGCCATTCGTTGTTATCGTAATCAAAATATTCCACATATTCGCTGGGCTCATAGATCCACTCATCAGTTTCTTCCGGCTCCCGCCCTCCGGGCATATTCGACAGTTCAGTATTAATCCTGCTATAATCGGTATTAAATTCATTGTCAAACATATCGCCAAGGAGCTTGCCGGATATAATCCCTGCTATCCCTGTTACAACCTGACCCACTAAAGGTACAAAGTTCGACGCATTTCCTACTCCTTCTCCTATCTGACCAAGGGTTTTTCCCATCAAAATATCTTGACCTATCATTTTCAAGCGAGCGTCATAATATTCCGCCATATGGGGCTGGAGGTTGGGTCTTACTCTCTCATATTTCAGTAATAGTTCTGCCATTTGCGCTGATTTTGAAAGGTCACCAAAGGCACCTATCAATGACTCTCCCTCACTGTATACTTCAATGGAGGTCTTGACAAAATTAAGACCTTGAGTGACAGATGACATGGCCATCATTCTGTTTCTCTGCTCTCCCGCCTGTTTTGGCAGCAGACGTCTGTCCAAGTAAGCCGTAATAACATATTTTCCGTCTACAAGCTCATAGGAGAAATCATAGCCGTACATTTCATTTCTAAGATGAGTACGATTTTTTGCATTTGCCGGATCAAAGTCTGCCTGCTCCAGCTTCATGCTGACAGTTGCGGCCACATTCCCCATCGTTATAGTGACCGCCGGAAGGTCTAAAGAGTTCAGATAGCCATCCTCATCAAACTCATGCTTTACATCTTCTTCTGTCTTTGCCGCATCCGTAAACTTTACCTCTGCTTCCGTTATATATGACGGAGGCTGACCGTGGTCATACTTTAAAATATCCTCGGCAGTGAATGCCTTTTCATTATACGCCACAATAATGTCTGGTGTGGTATATGGAATATGTGCAACAAACGCATCCCCTTGACGAGTGGCGCTATATCCCGATATCTTTACATCCTTCGCTTTTTCGGCATCATCGAATCTTACCTTCACCAAAAAATCGCCCTCTTTGGGTATGACAACAAAGGGGAATTCTACGACTCCCTGCCGAGGGTCTACCGAGACAGTTCGAGAGCCCTGCGTCAGCTCAATATCAACTATCTCAACCCCATCCGTCCCCACAAGAATAATGGCCGAGGCACTGTGCTCCACTTCGGGGGCTCCAACCTTCATCTTTGCCGTTAGGATATGGAAAATCGGAGCTCCTCTGTCCGGCAGTGTAACACTGACAGACCACAAGCCTGTTGGTGCCGCTTTTTGCTCTCCTATCCTCATATCTCCGTCATAAAGCTCCACTGTGCTACCGGCAGCTGCAATACCGCTCAGACGAACAGGCTTACCAGCATAAGTCTTTGAAATTTCAAGCGGTGCATTCAGCGTTAACATTTTTGTATTGATTGAAACAGCGCCTATTTTTTCAGATTGCAAAGCGCTCCTTGCAGTAAACCTAAGCTCTGCACTCGCTCGAATTCTACCGGCATTCTCCGAGCTTCCGATCTTGACTTGGTAAGTCAGAGAGCCGGATGCGGAAGCGATGCGATCACTTAAATTAATGCTGATGCTGTCACTTCCTATATCGGGCTTTATATCCCTGCCGCCGCTTGTTACCTTGTGGATAACCGAGCCATTAATCAGCTCTGCACCCTGAGGTACGTATGCCACAAGCGACAGTTGATCCTCACTTATAGCTTCAATATTCTTATAATCATAATCCGCTCTCAATGTAACAACCGTACCCGGCAACGCTGTTTTATGGCTTGAAACAAAGCTGCTGGCTTTATTTGGCTGAAAATACGTAAGCCCCCTCCCCGAATAGGGAAGCTCTATTGTGCCGAGGTTGCAAAGCACACCATCCGAAACCTTTAGCTCATCGATAATGACGCATTCCGGGATGTCCCTCCAATGCACAATATGATTAAGCACTGTTTTTTTCCACGAGATAACAGCCTTATAGCTTCCCTCCGGCAAAGGGTATGAAATATGCGGGGTAGTTGATGTGCTTTGATTTAGGAATGTGCCATCACTCTTGAAGAAATTTATATATCTGGTTTCGCCCTGCCTCATATCTCCGAATTGGTCTGTGACTAAAGCTACAACACGCCCATGCTCTTTTAAATCAAGAGTTACCTCGGCATAGGCTGTGCGATCCAAGACGGCGGTAACAGAGCCTTTACCATAACCGTCCCCCCCGATGGCTGTGACTTCGATTGTATCGCCTTTCTTACCCTCGATCTCAAAATAACCGCCGTCACCCTGTAATGACCGCGCAGATTTACCGTTGGTGGTGTTCTTCACGCTTATGCCCATTTTAGAGGCAACCATCCAATTCATATCCACACTTTTTATAACTCCCGAAGCCGTAATGGTATTCAGCTTCACCTTTACCAAGCCTCTGGCAATAGGCTGCATCGCAATGTCAAGCGTGTTATCACCGCTGTTGAGCTTAACAGGTTTCTTTTCAAATCTTCCATCGCTTACACCAAAGGACACTTCCCCGTCATTTTTTACCACCTGCATAGTATATTGACCGTTTGCGTCGGTATAGCAGAAGAAGGTTTCAGCTGGGTGGTACATACTTACATAAACCCTCTTCAAAGGTTTGCCCGTTGCTTCGTCCGTCACAGTTCCATGGAGCGTGACCAGCTCAACTTTCTTCATCTCGATTTTAACTTCATTATGACCTATTGCGCCGATGGTTTGAGTTAGTGGGCCTGTTGGTTCATACCAGTCGGCTATATCCCTTGAGATGGGAAGGTGGCTGGCACTAAGCTCAATCGTTGAGCCGCTTAATACGTTTTTTGAAAAATAGGAGTCTCCTGTTGCTACAGCATAACCGTCTTCTCCTGTCATGGCAGAAATCATTTTTTCTGTACCATTCTGCAGCTTTAGCTTTGCAGATATCAAAGCATATTGAATCGGTTTCCCTGTAATATTATCGACAGCTCGGAGCTTCACATATGACGGAATTTCCGGTTTATAAGTAAATTCGGTCTCTAAGCCTGCTTTAATTATAATGGGTGAAGTTGTTTGGTAAAGTGTCGTATAATTGTCACAGTGATGCTGAAGTGTATAATCATCAGCCGCACTCAGTCCTTCCACCAAGACTGTTGAGCCTTTGTCTTTTAATTTTACAGTAAAGTTCCCTCCACCGACTGCTCTGTATACACCGATGGTAGAGCGATCCATGAATTGATTGAATATACTTAATTCATCCGGTGCAGAAGGTTCTTGCATTGCTACCTTCAACCTGCCTGCCACCTTAAGGCTTAAATCAATTTTGTCAGGCGCCTCCGTCAGCGACTTTCCCTCCAGAGCGGTTATCTCACAGATACCTTCCGTCAATTCAAAGTCTCCAATATACTTTTTGCTGCCTGGTTGTGTTTCTGCAAGAGTGATGTCTCTCGTTTTATCCTCCACAGCGGTACGACCGGCGTTCCATTCCTTGTAGGAAACAGCAACGATCGGTGTCAAGCCTGTTTTGATTGAAACAAATTCGAGTTCAATCTTATCACCCATGAAAAGATCGCCATTGATATTTTTACATGTTGTATTAAATCTCAGACCTAAGCCCTGCCCCGGCTTTGTAGTGACAGTGGTCTCAGGCCCGTCGGTTGTAAACAGACCCTCATTATCCACTGCCTCCACCTTAAAGGTATAGGTTGTGGATGGTAAAAGTCCGATGACTGTATAGGATATACCTGTACCCGGAACCGTCTCGATCAGTACGCCTTCCTGATAAATCTGATAGTCCGTCACGCCTTTATCATCCAGTGCCGGTGCCCACATCAGTTCAACAGTATCGGAGGTTATTATTCCTGTTGCAAGACTACTTTTCGGATGCCAAAAAGGAGGCTCGTTGCCATCTGCCGAAGAGGTGCTGAAGGCTTGTGAAAGTATCTCTGAATACTGCCCTAAGTCCATAGCCTGTATATCGAATTGATATTCTACACCAGGAGAAAGATTATAAGCAGTATATTCGGGAATAGTTCCAATAAAAAACTCATCAACAATACACTCGCTACCCTGGTATACACTGATTAAGTAGTCTACTACCGCTCCATCACCCTTTGCCGGTGACCAGCTTATGGCGATTTCCGTCTGTGTTTTGTACTTCACAGTAATGCTGCTGCCCTCAGGCCACACAAAAGACGGGCTTGCCATCAGCATATTTCCGTCAGATTCAGTTGCTGCGGGCTCACCGGAAGTATCCTCCGATGGTGCAGACGGTTCCTCCGGTAGAGTACCACTGTCCAGTACCTCGCTTGACTCGGCTGCCCCGCTCGTACCATGGGGTAACTCACCCTGACTGTCTACCGCTGTAGACCGCTCACCCCCATAGGCATACGCTTGTGTGTTCCCTATTAGGGAAGTCAAAAGCATGGCTGCCGCCAACAGTATGGAAAGAGCTTTGCAAAGCCATTTTTTCTGATATTGCAGCATGATAATCCCTTCTCCTTATCTTTTCAAAAACTATGCAGGACACTTACTTTAATTTCTCATATGTCCTTACTGACATCGCTATCGCCTGCTGCCTTAAAGCCATTCCGTAGTCTGCTGATTGTTGAGCAGAAGGATTGGCCTTTGGCATGAAATTTCCTTTAGAATCACCGGCAATGATTCCTATTTTTGACATATACTTAGCTGCTTCTATTGCATAACCGGCAATCAATTTTTGATCAGGAAAATCTTTAACACCTGCAACACTAAAATCGCTGTCAGGCTTGATGAGCTTTATTGCTCTAAACAGCATTGCAGCGCATTGCTCGCGAGTTATCAACTGGTTGGGTGTAAAGGTTGTGGCTGAGGTTCCTGACGTAATGCCAAGCTTAAAAGCTTTAAGTATCTGAGGGTTCTGGGTGTCCTTGAACGGGTTTGGTGAAGTAGGCTCGCTTATCTTTCCGGTCATTTTCTCATACAAAAGTACAGCAAGCTCACAAAATTCTTCTCTGGTAATGGGCTTTGTCATGTCTGCACCTTTGAGGATGTCAGGGATAAGCCCCGCATCGGCGGCTTTTTGCAGCTCGGGCGTCGCCCATGCGCTGGCATTGCTCCAATAGTCGGGGTTGCCGATGGTCACGGTGTTCGAGTAGGGGGAGTAGATATAGTTATCCACCCAGTCGCCCTCATAGCCCCACATGGACTCAAAACGCACCCGGAATTGATATGTTTCACTCTTGATCGTGACCTCGTCGGGCTTGTTCGAGCTGTCATACGGCCTGTATTCAAAGACGTAGTTTCCATCGACAAAGCTATCCACATAGAAGCTGGTATAAGCGTAGACCGTCGGCCCCTCGTTCCAATCGTATTTCCCGTATTTGTAATCAAACTGAAGCTCAATGTAGCCAGTGTTATAGCCCGGGAAAAGCGGATTCTCATCAAGTCCCGCTACTGCGGTGATTTCTTCAGCCAATTCAACAACACTCTGGGGCATATTCCACTTCAGCTCAAAATAAGGGATGCCCTCGTCATCCATTTTCAGCTTGGCGGTCAAATTGGTCGGCCCCTCCGGCAGCGCATAGGGAGCCCCTGCGGCTAGGGCAGTCAAGGGCAGCATACCAAGCGTCAGTAGGAAGCTTAACAGAATGATCGAAAGTTTGCGTTTCATAAAAAATCCTCCTCGTAATTTATTGTTTTGCTCTGTCATCGTAGTTCCCTCCATATTTAGATTGTGAAAACAGCTACGCTGTGCATCACCAAGCCGGGTGAATCCTGGTCTCTGCAGCACTCACCCATGGAGCATACCCTCCTTTCCACCCTTATTCACCTTTACTTTAATGGAATAATGACTGAATAAAATAGGCACTATCCGACCCAATTTAGTAAGAAAAAGACCATTCGGCGCAAAATGCAAACAAGCCTTCGGAAATTCCGAAGGCTTGTTTGCTATCGCTGCCAGAGCATTCAGCCCTGTTGTGTGTTTTTTCGATATTGGGACGGGGAAAGTCCCGTTTTTTCCTTGAAAACTTTTGCGAAATGACCATTGTAGTCCAAACCGCAGGCGGCAAACGCTTGAGAGATGGACAGGTTTGAATCCGACAGTGTCTCTTTGATCCGACTGATCTTATAATTGACGTAGTAATCGTGGGGCGTCATCCCTGTATGCTTCTTAAATAGCCTTGAAAAATGGGTCCGGCTCAGACCGGCAGCTTTCGCCGTTTCGTTAATATCGAAGGCGTTCAGCCAGTTGGTTTCTATGTACTCCTTCGCTCTCTCGTTTTCCGCCTTGCCGCGGTAGACCCTTCTGACGGTTTGGATACCCACAACATATGCGACCTGTCCCGCATCGTCAAAGATTGGGAAGTTCGTTATGTCCTGATACATGGCCTCCATATCGTAGTCCTGCACGCCAAAACGCTCCGCCAAGACATTGAGGGGAATCTTAATATCCGGGCAATAAATCGTTTCTCCCCGAAATGCTCGCTGCAACACGCTGGGTGGAATTTCGGAGGCAACGGACGGATCCTTTAAGACATTATACTTTCCAATAATGGTTTCCTCAAGCAGTTCCCTCGTGATTCCATATTGCTTGCGCACGGCCTCATTGACAAACATAGTGGTTCCGTCAGGGGCAAAAACGTGAATCATATAGGGAAACAGCTCGATTGCCTTTGCAAGCAATGCTTCTTTATCAGAATTAAAAAAGGATTGAAAGGAGTCCGCTAAGCGGTTTGGATTCTCTTTATGGTCCGTCATCATATGCTATAAATTCCTTTTTGCGAATTTTTCGCGGGTCGACGGTTTTTTTTGCATCGCTTGGAATCATCCATGATTTTCCGAAACGAAGTACGTCTTGGATACGGTCTTGTTCACAGAGCTTTTGCACCCGCCTTCGAGAGATAGCCCACTTAACAGCTGCTTCCCGCTCAGTGATAAACTCCATTGAAACGCTCCTCATGTCATGAAGATGTATTTTAATTATATACGCTATTGCGAATAGGTTCAAGGTACAATGCGTAAGTCCGGGAAGGAAGATTAGATTGAATTGGACATTCACCCTTGACAAAACGTATCGGATAATAGAGTTCAAAGAAAAAATCAAGGAAGGCTATATGCCTTCCTTGATTTTGAGGCTTTGATAATCTGATCAGGTATTAATCTAACAATAAAATTGGAGGAGCACCGTGTTTGTATGGAAGTAATATTTTAGCTGCTCCTTAGTTATTCCTGTATATCTCCGTCCACAGTATCAAATATCCGGCCTTCCACCTTGATAAGGACATTAGGATAGGTTAAGGCCATGGTGACAATTGCGTCTGGGGCAGGTTTGGTTAATTTAGCAGTCAAATAGAGAGAACCCGGTCTTACCTCAGTTGCACTCTCAATTTTAAGACCATAGCCACCAGTTGACTTTTCACCGGCACTGACCAGGATATAGGTATCTTTCTCAACCCTTAGGCTATAGACACCTTTGGTTTGATGGTTTTCTTCAAACCATTTAGCAAGGTCGGTATTATCCTGTATATCCGCTTCACTTATAATGGTATAATCCACGGGTCTCTCAACCGGGATAATATCACTTTCTGTGCTTATAATGGCTGTCCTGGTTTTGCCATCCCATTCCACCTTTGCACCAAGGCTTTCGGCCACAAAACGAAGGGGAATGTATAGGATGCCTTTAACATTCTTTGGTACAGCGTCCAGGGTTACCTTGAGTGGAATACCTGAAAAATCATATTTCTTATGGACCAAAGCAACTGTATCATCTACGGAAAGCTCTACTCGGGTATAATCATCCTCAATATAGATCTTTCCCTCATTCTCTTTGTCTAGGGTTACCTGGGCATTTAGCTTTTCACATAAACCTTCCAGCGGTACCATTGTCCTTGCGTTTTCAAGAAACAGAGGGGCTTTAAAAGGTACAGCTTCTCCATTGACATGAACCTTTAGTTCCGGTAATTCGGGTATTGTGGATGCTCCAGCAGGTGCCATCATAAGTGTCATCATAAGTATAAGCATAAAAAGCAGTTTAATAAATTTCTTCATAATCGTCATCTCCTCATGTAATTGATTTTACTTATTAGACGACATGATTATGAGCTGGTTCAGTTTACCAAAGCCAGGTATCTGTGAAGCACACGTTATGCGCGTATTTTAAATAGGGTCATACCTTGCAACTATTTTTGGAATACAAATAATTATACAGAATGCCGTGCCTGATTTCGTCGGTGATGATTTCTGTCAGCATGTTAATGTGAACCCTGTCCTGCATGGCAAAGAGTATTTTCCTGTATTTTTGAACCGCATTCTGTTCTCCTGTTAATGCCTTTTTGAGTCCCTCACAGTAAGAAGCCGGTTCCTTTACGAAGACTTCTGGTGGTACGGGCAGCATTTTTCCTGTCAATTGACTGTAAATCTGTCTGAAAAGACCAAAATGCGTAATTTCGTTTTCCCTAATACCTCGAATAATCTCTTTTTCTTCCTCGGTAGGGGCACTGTTAATGAGATATTGATAGAAAAGGCGATCCTCGTTTTCACCCGCCACGGCTTCTTCAATGAGTTTAAGCGCTCCTGCCATATTTTGAGGATAAGAGTATATCTCCTGCCCCGGTATCATGGTAGATGTGCGAGGAGACTCCTCGACCCGCTCTTTTTGAACTTTGGTGGGTGTTGGTGCGGGCATGTTTATTGGTGCTGGTGTGTTCATAGGCGCTGGTTTATTCATAGGTGTAGGGGCTGGCATGTTTATAGGTGCCGGTGTGTTCATAGGTGCCGGTTTATTCATAGGTGTAGGGGACGGTATGTTTATAGGCGCAGGTGTGTTCATAGGTGCCGGTTTATTCATAGGTGTAGGGGACGGTGTGTTTATAGGCGCCGGCGTGTTCATAGGTGCTGGTTTATTCATAGGTGTAGGTGCTGGTGTGTTCATAGGCGCCGGTTTGTTTATAGGTGGCGGCATGTTCATGGGCGATGGCATGTTCATAGGTGGCGGCATGTTCATTGGTGGCGGCATGTTCATAGGTGACGGCATGTTCACTGGTGGCGGCATGTTCATTGGTGACGGCATGTTCATTGGTGACGGCATGTTCATTAGCGACGGCATGTTCATAGGTTGTGCTTTTCTCTGGGCATACGCTTGAGTATCTGCATCATCATAATAAGAATTTTGGTCAGGTAAATGTGTGAGGCTGTTCCAATTATAATGCATAAGTCCTCCAAAAAATACGTATAAACATCTCCTAATATCCTATGCATTAAAGAGACCTCTTGTCCGTTGCGTTATCCCTCACAGGATTCCTTGAAAGCTCTGGAAAAATCTTCAATGAGGTCTTCAACCTCTTCAAGACCCATTGAAACCCGAATCAGATTATCGGTAATACCTAATCGCGCTCTCTCTTTTAGGGGCATGGAGGCATGGGACATCTTAACCGGGTAGGACACGATGGTCTCCACTCCCCCAAGACTAACCGCAACAGCGGCATAACGTACATTTTTCATCCATGCTCTGGCAAGGTCGATATCTTTAGTTTTAAAGGACAACACTGCACCGGCACCTCTGGCCTGAGAAAAGTGAATATCACGCCCAGGATGGTTTTCAAGACCGGGATAAAAGACCTCTGTTACCTCTTCCCGTTGAGCAAGCCAAAGGGCTAGCTTTTGAGCACTCTGCTGCTGGACATCCATTCTTACTTTCAAAGTTTTCAGGCCACGTAAAAGCAGCCAGCAATCCTGAGGACCCAATATGGCACCATAGCTGTTTTGAACCGAATATACCTTTTGTGCCAGTTCTCTCCCCTTTACCACCACAAGTCCACCCACCACATCGCTATGACCGCCAATAAACTTGGTAGCACTGTGAATGACAATGTCGGCACCAAGGTTGATGGGATTTTGAAGATAGGGAGACATAAAAGTATTATCAATAATGACCACTAAATGGCTTTGTTTAGCTATTTCAATAGCCCCTTTTAGATCTGTAATTTTTAATAGCGGATTGGAGGGTGTTTCAAGGAACATGGCCCTGGTATTATGCTTAACAGCTTTTTTAATATCTTCTAGCTCACTTGCATTTACAAAGCTGACTTCCACACCAAAGCGCTGAAAAAGGCCAGTGGCAATACGAAAGGTTCCGCCATATACATCTTCGCAGATTATAATATGGTCACCCGCTGAAAAAATGGAAAGCACCGAGGATGTTGCTGCCATGCCAGATGCAAAAGCAAAGCCTCTATCCCCGCCCTCCAGCTCTGCGATGATTTCCTCCAAAGCCTTTCGTGTAGGATTTCCTGAGCGGGAATAGTCAAATTCCTGTTGTGTCTCAAGATCATGCTGATGATAGGTCGATACCTGATAGATAGGAACACTTAAAGCTCCTGTGTGTTTATCGGTTCCCAATTCATGATGAATCAGCCTTGTTCCGAATTTCATATGCTCACCTCATGGGAATTTATTGCCTGATCCAGATCGTCAATGAGGTCCTGTACATCCTCAATACCTATAGACAATCTCAAAAGTGTTTCATTAACTCCCAATTTCTCACGGATTTCACTGGGGATGGCCGAATGGGTCTGCAGTATGGGATAAGTGATGAGGCTTTCAACTCCTCCAAGGCTTTCTGCAAAAGAAATAAGCTTAACTTTGCCCAGAATTTTTTCAATAAGAGGTACATCCCTTACCGAGAAGGAGATCATGGCCCCAAACCCTGAAGCCTGCTTTTTAGAAATTTCATAGCTCTCATGTTCGGGGAGCCCAACATAATGCACTTTATCTACCTGAGGCTGCTTTTGAAGCCATTTAGCTATTGTCAGCGCATTGTCGGACTGCCGTTGCATTCTGACAGCGAGGGTCTTGATGCCCCGCAAAATGAGCCAGCTGTCAAAGGGTGGTAAAGAGCCGCCCGTAGTTTTCTGGATGAGTTGCATTTTCTCAGTCAGCTCCGGGCTCCTCATTACCAAAAAGCCTGCCAATGTGTCATTATGTCCCCCAAGATACTTGGTTCCGCTATGAACCACAATATCGGCACCTAGCTCCAGTGGCCTTTGATAAAAAGGCGTAAGAAAGGTATTGTCCACAATGGTCAGAATGCCTGAGGACTTGGCCACCCTGACTGAAGCCTCAATATCAGTCACCTTCATCATAGGATTTGACGGTGTTTCAATAAAAAAGGCTCTCGTCCTCTCATTTATAGCTTCCTTGATTTTCTCTATACAGGGAGTATCCACATAGGTTACTGAAACACCACGTTTTCTTAAGACTTCTTTAAAGAGCCTATAAGTTCCCCCATACAGGTCATCAGTCGCAATAATATGATCCCCGCTTGAAAAGAGCTCCATCACAGCAGAAACTGCTGCCATTCCGCTTGTAAAAGCAAACCCTGAATATCCGTTTTCCAAAAGTGCCAATGTTTTTTCAAGCTCTTCGCGAGTGGGATTTTGAAGCCTTGAGTAATCATAACCCGTGGATTGATTCAATCCTGGATGACGAAAGGTGGCACTTTGATATATTGGAAAGCTGATGGCTCCCGTTCTCGGGTCGTAACCCTGGCTGCCATGGACCAGCTTGCTGCTGATATTCATGCTTATCCCTCCTTTGCAAGTCCTTCGTTCATGCTTCCTGTCCGATAGCCTTTAAGATCAAGGGCTGTATAAAGAAAACCAATCTCCTTAAATGTTGTACTTACCTTATCCATCAGCTTCATGTCAAAAAATTTCTCTCGTTCAGAAGTGGCCACTTCGATACGTGCGACGTCCCCATGGTGGCGAACCCTGACATTTTTAAAACCCATATCCAGCAAGAATTGTTCAGCTTTGTCCACCATGGCAAGCTTTTCTTTGGTTATTTTCTGATGATAAGGGAATCTAGATGAAAGACAGGCAAAGGCTTGTTTATCCCATGTGGGAAGGCCAAGCTCCTTTGAAAGAATACGAATATCCTCCTTGGTCATACCAACCTCTTTTAATGGGCTATGAACACCAATTTCTCTGGCAGCCTGCATGCCTGGCCTGAAATCACCCAAATCATCCTTGTTGCAGCCATCCAAAACATGTGAAATGCCATACTGAAGGCCGACCTCCTTTACCTTGGTAAAGAGCTCATTTTTACAGAAATAGCATCGGTTGACTGGGTTCTCGGCAAAGCCCTCAATCTCCAGCTCCTCAGATTCAATGACAACATGCTTTACACCAAAGTCTTGGGCATATTGGCAAGCCTCCTTGTATTCACGTTCAGGGTAGGTCGAGGAGCGAGCTGTCACTGCTATGACATTTTCCCCAAGTACCTGGCTTGCCACTTTCAGGAGAAAAGTGCTGTCAACACCTCCTGAAAAAGCCACCGCTGCTTTACCAAGACCTCTCAGATTTGCTCTTAGGGCTTCAAGCTTTTCATATACTTTATTATGACTCATATTGAATTCATCCTTTTCACCAATTAATCGATAGGGCAACCGATCTATTTTATTCCAAACTAATCCGATATATTTTATCGTTATTATAGCAGGAAGAATGTCATGATTCAATAAACAAGATAGATAAAAAAAGCCGATCTTCCATAACGAAAATCAGATCCAAAGTTTTTAGCGATAAGATTTAGTTTATGCGTCGTCTTTGATTTAATCGTTCAAAATACAATCAACAATAGGTTGAATTGATTTTTTATCGGTCCAGTCAGTTGGCCGAGCATAGCTTGCCAGCATCCCAATTTCGTCATTTTCTCGCTGTTCTGGCTTTTTAAGTTGTATTTTTTTCTTAAGCAAGAACATCATAAGCTTATCAATTGGGTTCAGGCCTTTATAGTCAAAGGCACCCCGGACATGAAAAAAATGCACCTTGTCCTTCATTTCCCCGGTAAAATTGCGCTCCTTAACCGCTTGGATAGCTTGGGGGTAGGCTGGTGAAGCCCCTACCGAAAACACGATGACCTTCTTGCTCTTTAATTGGCCAAAATGACTCTTGATGAGGTCAATTCCCAATATGCCCACTGCATACATGGACCCACCATAAACAATGGTGTCATACTTCAACAGGTCATTTATGGTTGCGCGTTTCCCATCAAATAAGTCGGCCTTTACCTCTTCTGCAATCCACTGGGCATAGCGTTTTGCACTGCCATACTTGGTTCGATAAACCACAACTGTTTTCTTTGTGTTTTCACTCATAACGTGGACCCCCAATAATTATTAACTTTAAAGAAACTACCTTCTACCTCGTTTTCTTTGGGGCTTATTATAGTGGACGTTCTTGCCTTTATAATCACCTCTGAAATTGCTTTTTTCTCTTCTTGCTTTATCATTCTTCTCTATCGTTGAAGTCATACTGACAGTGGCTTGATTGGAATACTGCTTAAGTAAGGCTGCCGCAATATCGATGGTTGTGGTCGGGTCATTATCCTCGGTTTGCGCATTGAGCTCCTCAAGCATCTTTTCAACAAAGTGGATATAGGGAAGATGCTGACCGGTTATCAGTGTTTCCTTAATAGATTCAAGAACAGAGCCCATTCTGGTCTCTTCAACATCTAAAAGTGTTGGAGGCTTAATGGGGGTAATATAGGATTTTGTGTACTTCTGAATGTCTTTTAACTTTATGATTTCTCGTCCAATGACAAAGGTATAGGCTTTACCTGTTTTCCCAGCCCGGCCCGTTCTCCCGATTCTGTGCACATAGTATTCCTCATCATTGGGTAAGTCATAGTTAAAAACCGCTTCCACATTATCGACGTCGATACCTCTTGCAGCCACATCGGTTGCAATGAGAATATCGATATTCCCCTTTCGGAATTGAGCCATGACCTTATCTCTGGCTTCCTGTCGCATGTCACCATGGAGTGCTTCAGCCGAGTAGCCTCTTGCTTGAAGGCTTGAAGCAAGTTCATCTACCTGTTTTTTTGTATTGCAAAAAACCAGGCCGAGCTTGATATTATTCGTATCGATGAGTCTGGTCAGCACCTCTAATTTGTTGCCATGAGCAACCTCAAGATAATATTGTTCGATGCTTGGAACCGTCAATTGCTTATGGGTTATTTTGATCCTTACAGGATCCTTCTGGTATTTGGATGTGATCTCCAGGATTTCTTTTGACATGGTAGCCGAAAAGAGAATGGTTTGTATTTCGTCGGGAACTTTCTCCAAGATCATGTCAATATCCTCTCGGAAGCCCATATTCAACATTTCATCAGCCTCATCGAGAATGATCATTTTTAAATTTGATAATTTGATGGTATGGCGCCGCATATGATCCATAATTCTACCGGGTGTACCAATAATAATTTGGGGGCGCTTTTTCAAGGCGGCAATCTGCCTGTCAATGGGCTGTCCCCCGTAGACAGGTTGGATTCTTACGCTCTTTTTGTATTTGGCTACATGCTTGAGTTCTTCCGACGATTGCATGGCTAACTCACGGGTTGGACAGATCACTAATATTTGAATTTCATCGGCTTCATCTTCTATCATCTCAATGGCGGGAATTCCAAAGGCACATGTTTTACCGGTTCCCGTTTGGGCTTGTCCCAGAACATCACGTCCTTCAAGTATAGAGGGGATGGATTGGGTCTGGATGGGTGTCGCTTCTTCAAAGCCCATATCCGCTAATGCCTTTGACACTTCTTCCGAGAGGTTTAGGTCTTTAAAATTCAAGGTTTCCATATTAACATCCTTTGTGTTTTATTTTTCTTATCTATTTTTACATTTTATCACAAAAATATAGCCCCACTCTCCTGTTATTGTAAATATAACAAGGCTCCCGGGACGCTGAGGTTTTGTGCAAAGCGTGGGAATGAGTCTATTTTTTAAGAATAGGATTGACGTATCTTCCTTTTTTGATAGTGGATTTCCCATATTGAATAGCTCTTACTGGACACCGGTGAATACATGCAAGGCATTGGGTACATTGCTTGCCCCATCGAGGAGTGCCCTGAACAGTTATATTTTTTACACTGCAAGCCCTCTCGCATAAACCGCAGCCTATACATGCTTCTGTTGCATAAAACCGTTCTGTGCGAATCGCGAAAGCATTAAACAAGGGATTAACTAGTGTACTTTTCAGAGAAGGAATTTTTCCCGGCACCAGTTTGAATAAACCTCTCTGTCGCTTCTCAACAGCAGTATTGATCTGCTTAAGTTCTTCTTCGGCTCGTAATAGCTTTCCTTGCTCCACATCCTTGGAATCCACGTCAAAGCCTAGAATATAATTGTTGGGCATGATAAGCGTAAAACCGCTATCAAGCTTGAGCCCTTTTCTTTCCAAAGCTTTCCTTAATACTTTTGTTGTGTATCCCTCTTCATCGCCACAGGTGGAAACTGAAAAAATATAGGGATTCCGTCCTTTAATAAGTTTCATCTTCTTAATAAAATCAATGACAATCTGAGGTGGTGCCCAAGCGTAAACCGGATAGACGAAACCCAACATTTCATTATCCTCAATGGGATACTCAAATGAATTGTCCTTATTACTCATTTCCGCTCCAATGGAAACAAGCTTTTCACCATGGTAATGAGCTATCTTTTGAGCTGCATAAAAGGAATTGCCCGTTCCTGAAAAATAGAAAATCATAGTCGTCGCTCCTCACTTACCAAATATATAAGGACTCCGTAGATCATTATATTCTCTACGACATTCCTATATCAAGATATTACTCCTCAAACTCAAGCCCTCATAATATTTTGTAAGATACCGCTATCCCATAAACATGATCAGGCCAATGGTATTAATGGCAAAATTGGCTGACATATGGACAAGCCAAGAACTATAAATGTTCTTGCTTTTCTCATTGAGCCAGTTAAAAAACAAACCCGATATAAAAAGTCCTGCGATGAGGGTAACAAAGAGCCAAGGACTAAACCAACCGGTTAGAATGGCAATATGATAGGCAGAAAAAGCAAAAGCGCTTATAGTGTATGAAAGAAAGCGTGGCAGCATTTTGTTCAAGGAAAGAAAGGCAAAGCCGCGAAAAAAGAACTCCTCAAGAAGCGAATTGATAAAAGAAATATAGAGGGCGACAAAGATGAAATTATCCTTGTTAACCCTTAAATTCTCTGAAAGCTTGGCCGCAATATTGCTCAAATCAATAAATTGGGCTAATGCCAGATAACCGCAAAGGATAAACACATACACTCCCACCCCTAAGGCCAGGGAGCGCATAAGCTGCTTTCTTGTGCTTACCATGAAAAAATCCTTAAGGGCTATATTTCTGTCAACTGCGCAGTAAAATAAAGGTAATATGACGAACGCGCCAAATTTCCAGACGGACTTCACGAAGTACCCAGGCTTAACCATGACTTCAATAAAATACATCAAAGTACATGAAATGATTAGGACCAATATAACCCCAATGGCTGTTTTTCTTTCTTTGCTCATGCCATTCTTCCTTATAGCACTTTCAAGAAGCACTCAACACAAGACCTAGAGAGGAGACAAGGTGGGCCTCATCTCAATATACTCATCATAAGAGGCCATCTTATCATACATTCCCTCAGCGGTAAATTCGATAATGCGGTTAGCCACCGTTTGAATGAACTGGTGATCATGAGAAGCAAAGAGCACAACGCCCTTGAATTCAATCAAACCATTATTGACAGCTGTGATGGATTCAAGATCCAAATGGTTGGTCGGCTGGTCGAGCACTAGTATACTAGCGCCAAACATCATCATCCGTGAGAGCATGCAACGTACCTTCTCGCCGCCCGAAAGAACATTGACCGGCTTAAAGACATCATCGCCGGAGAAAAGCATTCTTCCCAAAAATCCTCTCAGATACGTATCGGTCTTGTCTTTTGAATATTCCTTCAGCCAACAAATAATATCGGTATCGCTATCATTGAAGAACTCGGAATTATCCTTGGGAAAATAGGATTGGGAAGTGCTCACACCCCATTTATAGGTGCCCTCATCGGGTTCTATTTCTTCCATCAAAATCTTGAAAAGTGTTGTGTTTGCTATTTCGTTCTCTCCGACAAACGCAATTTTATCACCCTTGTTGACTCTGAAGGAAACATTATTTAATACCTTAACCCCGTCAATGGTTTTACTGATACCCTCGACAGTGAGAATTTCCTTACCTGGCTCCCGATCCATCTGAAAGCCTACATAGGGATATTTTCGGGATGAAGTCGGCAAATCATCAAGGGTAAGCTTATCCAGAAGCTTCTTCCTTGAGGTGGCTTGCTTGGACTTGGACTTATTGGCCGAAAACCGGGATATAAAGGCTTGAAGGTCTTTTGCCTTATCCTCGTTTTTCTTGTTTTGTTCCTTAATCATACGCTGAATCAATTGACTGGCTTCATACCAGAAATCATAGTTACCAACGAATACCTTAATTTTACCATAATCAATATCTGCAATATGGGTACAAACCGTATTCAAGAAATGGCGATCATGGGAAACCACGATGATGGTTCCCGTGTACTCCAGCAAAAAGTCCTCCAGCCAGTTTTTAGATGCAATATCTAAATGATTGGTAGGCTCGTCCAGGAGAATAATATCAGGGTGACCAAATAAGGCCTGAGCAAGTAGAATTTTAACTTTTTCATTTCCCGTCAGACTGTTCATTTGAGCATAAAGCAGATCATTATCCAGGCCTAAGCCCTGAATAAGCTTTGAAGCCTCAGTCTCAGCCTCCCATCCGTTAAGCTCGGCGAATTCCGCTTCCAACTCCGAAGCCTTTATTCCGTCTTCATCAGAAAAATCAGCCTTGGCATAGAGCTCATCCTTTTCCTTTGAAATTTCATATAAGCGCATATTGCCCATGATGACAGTATCAAGTACGGTAAATTCATCATAGGCATAGTGATCCTGTTTTAAAACCGACATTCTTATGTTTTCAGGAATAGAAACCTCTCCGGTAGAGGGCTCAATTTCTCCTGACAATATTTTTAGAAAAGTGGACTTCCCTGCGCCATTGGCACCGATAATGCCATAGCAGTTGCCGGGGGTAAATTTCACATTAACACTTGAAAACAAGTTTGTGCCTGTAAAGTTTAAGCTGAGATTGGTTACTGTAATCAATTCAATACCTCTTTATAATTAAAATCACTAAATTGTAACATAGAAATCCAGTAAAAGATAGCCCCACAAGCACATCCATAAAAAAAGCGATTGGCTATTCCAATCGCTTAGGCTACATCTCTTTCATTATGCCTTCATACCTGTGTAAATATGAATGGCATCCCTCAAAAATGCCGCAGTTCCGGGCTGGTCTTTGTCATAGTAGGCTGTGAATCTTTCGTCATCCACATACATTTGAGCAAGACCCGCATGAGCTTCCTTGCTGTAATGATCCCAACAATAGGTAATCCATTGCTTGTGCAAGTCTGCTGCTTTTTGTGCAAGCGGGCCTGAAGGATCCCCGGTTTTGAAGGCTTCGGCCAAGGTTTCCGTTATCTGACCCGCTAGGCTGTTCATGGTGTCATAATCCTCTTTGCTCATGTTTTTAAAATGAGCATTCGACTTTTCCACCGTCTCCTTGCCGTACTTCTGCCGTATCTCTTCACCATACTTTTCCTCATTCTCATCAATGAGCTTTTGTTTAAACCCTTCGAATTTTTCCTTATCAGTCATCTCAATTCTCCCTTCTGTAACTGCTATTGTTTTTTCAACATTAGCAATTAGGATATCTAGTTGTTCTCTTTTTCTAAGAAGCTTATCATGGTGTTCCCGCAACGCTTTGGCGCCATCAAAGGAAGGTGCTGTGACCATGTCTTTGATACTGTCCAGGCTCACACCCAGCTCTCTGTAAAAAAGTATCTGCTGCAGCCGATCCACTTCTTTTTTCCCGTAAATCCGATAACCGGATGAATTGATTCTTGCCGGCTTAAGAATGCCAATCTCATCGTAATACCGGAGTGTACGGGTACTTATTCCAGCTAATTTGCCAAGCTTTTGCACGGTGTATTCCATATTTGTTGCTCCTTACAAGATTGATGTTACACCTTTACGCTACGTCAATGTCAACACTGTTTTTTTGAATAAATTGAATTATTTTTATACAATCTTTGTGGTCCAGTTCTCAACATTCCAGACTCCCGTAACCCAATCCTCATAGAATTCCGGCTCATGGCTGACCAGAATAATGGTTCCCTTAAATTCCCTCAAAGCTTTTTTAAGCTCATCCTTAGCATCAACATCCAAATGGTTGGTGGGCTCATCCAGTACCAGCCAATTTATCTCTTTCAACATGAGCTTGCAAAGCTGTACCTTGGCACTTTCTCCACCACTTAAAACCGACATCTGACTTTGGATATGTTCGGTTGTGAGCCCGCATTTCGCTAGCGCACTTCTTACCTCTCCATTATTCATACCAGGGTACAAGCTCCAAATCTCTTCGAGAGCCGTCCTGTCCGATCGCTCCGATTCCTGCTCAAAATAGCCGGGATAGATATAATCGTCAAGTGCGACCTGACCTGTAACGGGTTTGATCAGCCCTAAAAGCGTCTTTAGGAGGGTTGTTTTCCCAAGGCCATTTACTCCCTTAATGGCTATCTTCTGCCCTCGTTCAAGGCTGAGGTCCAAGGGTCTCGTCAAGGGCTCTCCATAACCAATTACCAATTGGTCAGCTTGAAAGATTACCTTTCCTGGAGCTCTTGCCTCTCTAAATTTAAAGAAGGGTTTGATTTTTTCCCGGTTCTTTTCTATAATCTCCATCTTATCAAGCTTCTTTTGCCTGCTTTTTGCCAGGTTTGCCGTCGCTGCCCTCGCCTTGTTACGGGCTATAAAATCCTCCAGCTTTTCGATTTCTTTCTGTTGTTTATCATAGGCAATATGATTCTGTTGTTTCTTTAGCAGGTACATTTGCTGAAATTGATCGTAATTGCCTGTGTATCTTGTTAATTCAGCATTCTCCACATGGTAGACCACATTGACCACATCATTTAAAAACGGTATATCGTGGGAGACCATAATAAAGCTGTTCTCATAGCTTTTTAAAAAGTTCTTAAGCCAAATAATATGATTTTCATCCAAAAAATTGGTAGGCTCGTCCAAAATCAGGATCATCGGATTTTCCAACAAAAGCTTGGTCAGAAGCACTTTGGAGCGCTGTCCTCCACTCAACTCGGAGACATCCCTTTCAAGTCCTATTTCGCCCAAGCCAAGACCGTTAGCCACTTCCTCTATTTTGGCATCAAGAATATAGAAGCCACTATGCTCAAGCTCACTTTGAATCTCACCTACATCTTCCATCATTGCATTTAATTGAGATTCTGACGCATCGGCCATTTTTTCATAGATCTGAAGCATTTCTTGCTCAAGATCAAACATATGCTGGAAGGCCTCTCTCAAGACTTCCCGAATAGTTTTTCCCTTGGTAAGAACGGTATACTGATCCAAGTAACCCGTCGTAATACGATTGCACCACTCAATTTTTCCTTCATCGGGCATGAGCTTTCCCGTGATGATATTTAAAAATGTGGATTTTCCTTCACCATTTGCCCCTACCAGACCCACATGCTCACCTTTCAATAATCGGAAGGTAGCATTTTCTAAGATTTTTCTTCCACCAAAGCTGTGGCTGACATTTTCAACAGTTAAAATACTCATTAAATCCTCTCAGTTACTTAATTTCGATTTTTTGACATACAGTAATCATAATAACATCACCTGTTACCGAAATCAAAGATTTCGAGCAGGTAACCGAGTTATTGATACTTCGTATTAATAACATCACGTGTTACCGAAATCAAAGAATTCGAACGTTTATGGCTCGCTTACATAATAATTATTTGAGTGAATTTCTATCATTTGGGACATACTGTACTAAAGATAAATCAATTAACAATCAAGGAGGACTTTAGATGAAACGTGTTATTAAATTAGAAGCCCTATTTTTAGCACTGGTGTTAATTTGCGCTGTTGCAACCGGATGCGGCACTACCGGCAAGCCGACTCCAACCAAGACACCGACCATAACCCCGACCTTGACAGCCACACCTCGTCCAACCGTAACAACCTCGCCATCTCCAACCATGGGAGTAACAATGTCACCAACAGCTTCACCGGGTACGGACATGAAAACAACAGCCTCCATAGTCAATACCGAAGCGGCATTTGAAAAAGCCATCAGCAGTAAAGGTGAATGGATTATTTGTTTATTGAAGGATTTGACATTCAATAAAGACCTTGTACTTGAAGGCGAATTTGATAACGGTAAGAAAGATGAAGCCGGAAATAAAATCATTCAGCGAAAGATAGCGCTTTATACCCAGGACGATAACCGCAATATTACCAACAGATTCAAATTAACTGCTCCAAAGCTTACCATCAAAAGCCCAAAGGCAAGTATCCAGCATGGAACCTTCAAGGGTGATGTCTATGTCTCCGCTAAGAATTTTGAATTAGTGGATGCCACGGTTGAAGGTAATGTCTATTTCACGACTGATGAGGCCAAATCAACCTTTAAAAAGGATGCTACAAGTAAGATAACAGGAAAAGAGGAACTAAAAAAGTAATTTTGAGTAAACAAAAGATCAGCCAATCCTGTTAATAGCAAGTTGGCTGATCTTTTCTCTTAGCCTTTATTCATCATCTCAGGATTGGCCGGTTTGGAAATTTCTGAAAGTGCTTCAGATGCTTCCATATTAAGCCGGTTATCGGCAGCTACATCTCCTAAAGCCAACATACCGACAATCATGTTGTTCTCAACCACAGGCACCCTGCGAATTTGATTCCCTGCCATCATTTCTGTTATTTCACTTACGTCCGCTTCAGGGGAAGCCGTTGTGACCTTAGAGGTCATAACATCTTTTACGGGTGTGCTTTGTGGGTTGTTGCCATGGGCTATATTACGGACAATAATATCACGGTCGGTTACAATACCCACGACACCTGATTGATCGCATACAGGTATGGAGCCTATATTATGCTTTTGCATCATCTGTGCGGCCTCAACTACCGTTGAATCAGGGCCGATATAAGCTACATTTTTAGTCATAATATCTTTTACTTTCATTGCGTCATCTCCATTTCAAATTATTTCATCTCTAGTTTTTGCAAAAGCAACGAAAGTAAACACAGAAAAATTTTCAATTAGCTAATTCGTATCACAGGCTCGTCCTCCCATTTAGATCCTCCGCACCAGTACACCGATTAGTCAAGAATATTCTTCATATAGGCCAAGGCATAATTTTTAGCTTGTTCTGTCCGTAAAAAAGCTCGGCGATGATTACGTCTGGAACATTCTGCAAACTCGTCATGGGTATACCACGGTAATTGAATTAACACCGATAGACTGATATACTTTAGTTGATAATAGGCAAATAAGGCCGATTTGCTTCAGATAGATATGGAGTGGGCGAACATGACAAAGAATATTGATTTTAACTATGTAGCAGATTTATACGATTACTACGTTAATGTTGATTTTGATGTTGCGTTCTATAAGGATTTCTGCAAAAACTACAAAAACATATTAGAATTGATGTGCGGTACGGGGCGCGTGTCCCTGCCACTGATACGGGCAGGGTACTCCCTGACCTGCGTTGACTATTCCGAAGATATGTTGCGTGTTTTTCGTGGAAAGCTAAATGCTTCTGACAATGTAACTATCATCTGTCAGGACGTATGCAATTTGGCATTGGGCAAAACATATGACCTCATTATGATACCGTTTAACTCTATTGCGGAGATTACTGATGCTGACATGCGCCAACAGGCCATTCATGCAATCTATGACCATCTTGCACCGGGAGGGACATTTTTCTGTACGTTATACAATCCAGCTTATCGAATAAAATCTGCCGATGGAAATATGAAGCCGCTTGGCAAATTTCAGCTTAATGACGGAAAAACGATGATAGTCACCTATTACAATACTCATTCGGAAAAAGACAAGCTGATAAGCGGAACGCAGTTTTACGAAATCTATGACAAGCAGAACCATATGATAGAGAAACGCTTTTTAGATATTCGTTTCTCCGTTATTTCAAAACAGGAAATGCTGTCTATGGCTGATGAAATTGGCCTTTTCTTGAAAGAGATATATGGCGATTATCAGCGAACGCCATTCACGGACGAGAGTCCTTTTATGAATTTTGTCTTTGAAACGCGGCGGGGCCACGCTGAATAATCAATGGTCAAGCTCCCTCATGCGCTCATATGCTTGCTACTGTAGGGAGTCAACGACAAAATGATTGAGCTACTGGCCTCAACCCTGAAATCAGGAAAAAGCAGACAGCGAAATCTACTGCCTGCCTTTCCTAAAGATCTTTGATAATCCATAGCCTAAAATTTCTCAGGGAACTGTCTGATAATACCATCTACCATAACATCGGCCATCCTTAAGGCCTGATTCTCAATCTCATCAAAAACGTTTATACTAGCCTGGTAATTCTTATTAATCATGTTGACCGCTTCAGACTTTGTTAATCTCAAATGCTCAAAAAGCATCGCTTGCCATACTTCCTGAGACCAATAGGGGTTTATACTTGCAAGGAACGAGGCTATTTCGCTTGCATTGGCATACCAAGTTCTTTCTAACTCAGCAACGGCTCTGCTATCGCCTGCTATGGCTGCTTTGACGAGCTGAGCAGCAATGTCGAGGTGGCTTGTAAATAAATCAGCAAACCTGGAAGCGATCTGATCACCATACAAAGGTCTGAGCAGGGCCTCAAAGTCTTTCGGATTTCTTAAGAGGCGATCGGTAACAACATTTACATCAGGCAAATTGAAAACCATACTTATAATGGTCATTCTTGTCCAGTAAACATGCTGTTGCCATAGCTTATGTAATTGGAGCCTCAAGTTGGCCGCTGCTTCGCTTATTCCGGCACAGGGCTGACCGGAAGTGGAATAGGTATTTCTATAGCCCGGCCAAATAGAGATTCTTTGTCCAATATAGAGGGTGTTCAGGTTTGTCCCCGGATTGGCTGCAATAATTGCCTGAACGGTGGTGTTGTATCTTTGGGCCAGCAGATAGAGGGTGTCGTTGGGCTGGATCGTATGTACAATTGGTCCCATAGGATAATTTTGCATAACAATCATCACCTTGATACTATATATATTAAGTTATGATGATCGTGTCCAAATAGTTAATCTGGATAGTTCCTTTGAAACACCTCAATGGCTAAATCCTTTAATTCTTCCTCACTTAGTTTGGTGAGCTGGGACAGGATATTTTTTGTCCTGTCTATTTGAGGGTTTTGATCCTGATTGTCGTAAATATACTGAACAATATCCTTAAAAACACGTGTATTTGCCTGAGAATGTGTATCGTCAATTTCGGTACCGATTGAAGAATCATAGAACTGGTTCAGACTCATAAAGGGCATTTCGCCATAGGCCAATTGAGAGATCTTAGGTCTATACTCATTTTCCCCCTTCCATTTAACTCCCCGGGCATAATCAATGGAATGCTGGCTTTCATGGACATAGATATTGGTTTTTATCATAAAATTCCTCTGAATTCTTTCATAAAGATATCTTTGCATCTCATTATCTGATATTCCTTTCGCTCTAGCCCTTTCAGCTTCAGCATCTATTTGCCTGACTAAAAGCTGGAATTTAACTTCCGGAGAGTAATAAAGCGCTAATGGCTCCTTTACCTCTTGATCAGTTTCTCGGCCTACCCTATCAGTAAAAACATCTTTTCTAGCAGCTTCATCATACAGAGCAGCAGATTGAAGCAAATTGTCATTCACATTCATTATGACCCTGACAATTTCAGTTCTGCTTAAGCTCCACCCGCCTACACCCGAGCTGCCCATTGTCCGCCAGCTATCCAGCCCATTACTGGTCATGTTCTTCAGTGTGGTAACCTTCAAATCTATTTCCTCTCCCCACAGGGAAGAATGAATCTCCGATCTGTCGGCAATTCTTCCGAAGTGTAATCCCATCATTCTGCCGTTAGCCTTGATAATCTTGATTCTGACATTAAACCTGGTTTCTATTTCTCCATTTAGCTTATCTATCCAAACAGAATTTACTGAGCCTTCTCCCAGATGAGGGAACAGCACCGCTATTTTTTCGTAGGCCGGCTTGATTCTCTCATAAAGCTTCAGTTCCTCAGAATCACCATTAATGCATCTTGCCCGGTAATAATCATCAAGCAGAGCCTTTAGTTCATCTCTGAAGGATAAAAACAATTTAATTTCCTTTAGCTTGTTTTTTATTTCTTCATTGCTTTTATGCTGAGATAAAGCTTTTTCATATTCAAATGATGCTTCGTCATAAAGAACAAGCGCTTCGTATACACCAGCTAATTGGAGGTGATCCATGTGATCTTTGTCCTCAACTGCAGCCCTGTATAGATTATTCCGCTCTGAAATCTCTTTATAGACATGGTCTTCGCCTTCAGCAACAAGATTATCGGTTTTCCAAATTTCATACGCTTTTTCATACTCTCCTGTTTCAACATAAAGCTCGTGCAAAAGCGCATTGGCTTCTATGCAGTAGGGATTATTCTCCAATGCCTTTTCCAAGGTCTTCTTTGCTTCTTCTAAATTATTGAGCTTTCGATAGCACTGGCCGATATAGCTATAAACAATTGCCAGTTGAGGATTGAGTGGTACATTTTCATAGTGCTTTACATTTTGTGCCGCTTTTTCATAGTATTCTATGGCTTTTATATATTTACCCTTTGCTTCATATATATATCCCATTCCCGCATACGCTTCGGAGCTTTGGGGATTTATTTTTATAGCTCTATTAATTAAACTCTCAGCCTTTCTATAATTTTTGAAAATGTGAGCTTCCCAGTAGCTATAGGCATTCAACCCGCTGACATTATCCTTGATTATTTCATATTTATCCTCCATGAGCTGTCTGGCTTCTTTATACTGAAGTGAATTAGCAAGAGCTGATGCTTTGTATAAAATTTCAATGCTTTCTTTGGACGGCTCTGTCTGAGCTGTTGGCAGGGGCTCACCCTGACATGAGGATTGTGTCAGAACCAATGTGATAATCAATACTAGCTTCCCTAACGCTTTTATCCTTTTCATGATACCGGACTCCTTCATAAAATATGCATTTGGCCTGCTATGCTTATGGTTTACATTGGATATTCCGAACAATATACCCTCAATTTCCGGAATTAGTCTGATAATGTTTAATAAACTTGATAAAAAAAACACCTGGTAAAAACCAAGTGCTTTTGAGCTTTACAAACTAAGACAAGCGGGAGGCGTAATCCTCATAGCCGAATCTTCTTATAACCCTTATGCCGTCCTTCTCATTAAAAACGGCAATGGCCGGCAGGTTGACCCCATTAAACATATTATTCTTAACCATGGTGTAATGGGCCATATCGCAGAACACAAGCTTGTCCCCCGGCTTTAACGGCTCCTTGAAGGAATAATCGCCGATGACATCCCCCGCGAGACATGTCAGCCCGCCAAGCCTGTATGTATAAGGGTGCTCATCAGGCTTTCCCGCACCGATTATATTGGGCCTGTAGGGCATTTCGATAACATCGGGCATGTGGCATGCCGCTGAGGTGTCTAAAATAGCAATATCCATTCCGTTCCTTACAATATCAAGCACCTTGGCCACCAGATACCCCGTATTGAGTGCAATAGCCTCTCCTGGCTCCAGATAAACATCCACCCCGTATTTTTCCTTAAAGAACAGGATGGAACGAATCAGTGTTTCAATATTATAATCAGACCTGGTGATGTGATGCCCACCGCCCATATTGATCCACTTCATCTTTTTAATATATTGACCAAATTTTTCATCCACAACTTTTATGGTTCGCTCAAGGGTATCCGAATTCTGTTCGCACAGAGTATGGAAATGAAGCCCTTCAATACCTTCCAGCTCTTCCGGCTTAAAATTAGACAAGGTAACACCAAGCCTGGAATTTTGGTAGCAGGGATTATAAAGGGGCGTTTCAATTTCCGAGTATTCAGGGTTGATTCGGATACCGCATTCAATTTTTTTATCTGCATTCCGGACCTTATCTTTAAATCGGTTCCATTGGTCAAAGGAGTTAAACACAATATGATCGCAATATTTCAGGATTTCATCAAATTCCTCATCCACATAGGCCGGGGCATAAATGTGAACTTCCCTGCCCATTTTTTCATAACCCAGTCTGGCTTCAAATAAAGAACTTGCTGTAATCCCTTTCAAGTATTGCCCCACCAGTGGAAATACCGAAAACATCGAAAAACCCTTTAACGCAAGAAGAATACTGCATCCAGTCCGTTGCTGAACTTCATTCAGCAGCTTAAGGTTCTTCTCAAGCAGTCTCTCATCAACAATATAGCAAGGTGTCGGACACGCATTAAAATCCAGGTTCATTCCTTATACCTCAATCTAAAAGAGTGGGTGAGAAGCTTTCCTCCCACGGTAATCCATACTTGTTCAAAGCATCCATAAACGGATCAGGGTCAAATTCCTCCACATTGTAAACGCCGGGCTTTTTCCAGATACCCTTTATAATGAGCATGGCACCAATCATGGCAGGGACACCTGTTGTATAGGATATGGCCTGTGAACCCACCTCAGCGTAACATTCCTCATGCACACACACATTATAGACATAGTAGGTTCTGGGCTTTCCATCCTTGGTTCCCTGGATGATACAGCCGATATTGGTTTTTCCCTTTGTCCTAGGCCCTAATGATGCAGGATCAGGAAGAACAGCCTTTAAGAATTGTATGGGCTGAATCATCTTTCCTTCAAACTCAATGGGCTCAATGGAGGTCATGCCTACATTCTGAAGCACTTTCAAATGGTTGAGATAATTATCTGAAAACGTCATCCAGAATCTTATTTTATTAACACCCTTGATATTGACAGCCAGTGACTCCAATTCCTCATGGTATAAAAGGTAGATATTCTTGGGCCCGATCACAGGGAAATCATAAGTCCTCTTTATTTCAAGGGGATCCGTTTCAACCCACTTGTCTTTTTCAAAATATCTGCCCTTGGCAGTTATCTCACGGATATTGATTTCGGGGTTAAAGTTGGTGGCAAAGGGATAACCGTGATCACCTGCATTGGCATCCAGGATATCAATGGTATGAATCTCATCGAAATAATGCTTCTGCGCATAGGCACAAAAAACGCCTGTGACACCGGGATCAAAGCCACTTCCTAAAAGGCCCGTAATGCCGGCCTTTTCAAATCTGTCCCTGTAAGCCCATTGCCACTTGTATTCGAATTTTGGTATTTCAGGCGGCTCATAATTGGCCGTATCCACATAGTGAACGCCGGTTGCGAGGCAGGCATCCATAATGGTTAAATCCTGATAAGGCAGAGCCACGTTGATGACTACATCAGGCTGAAACCTTCTGATCAGATCGATAACCTGATTCGTATCGTCAGCATCAAGTTTGGCAGTTTGTATTTTCGTACGCCCCCCGTCCAGCTTCCGTTTTAAGGCGTCACATTTTTCTACCGTTCTGCTTGCAATGCAAATTTCCTCAAAGACATCCGGGTTCTGGCAGCACTTGTGAACAACAACGCTTGCTACTCCGCCGGCACCAATAATCAAAGCTCTTCCCATATCAACAACCCCTCATTTATTATTTTACAATTTTAATAGAACGATTATACAGAAAACCCTTTCAATAATCAATATGGTTAGGAAAACACATAACAGATAACTACCGAAAGCTTATGAAAGCCTTCACTGACATATAGTCTAGCAGCATTCTCATTTTGAGCGTTCACAGTGAGCATGGCACAGCCTAGTCCGGCATTTTTCCCGAATGTAAGGCCTGCTCTTAAGAGAAATCTTCCCAAGCCTTTGCCGCGGTAATGAGGCAAAACCGATACTGACCCGATAAAGGTATATTCTTTTCCCTCATCCAGCTCTTTTGTAATCCTAATGGCTCCTACCGGATAATCTCCGTCTTTCAAAAGCAGCATGCCCCCGGGAATAGCCCTTGACTCATTCAACATTTCCAAAGCTTTTTCGGCTGTTATGGGGGTTTCATTTCCTTGAACGGTTTTAAAGGCTTCATTACGTACAGAGCACCAATCCTTAACATCCTCACTGGTTTGTACTGAAGTTAAAATCATCCCCGGTGGTAATTGAGGTGCCGATACTTCCATATTGTCACGAACCAGTACCCAAATATAGCGTTCTAAAGTGAAGCCTATGCCCTGAATGATTTCCCGGAACGTCGTTTTTGATTCAGGGACAAAACAGGAAATATGATTAAGATCTTTTATGTATGGCTTTATACTGTTAACCAGTCTCTTATAAGCTTCTTCAATGAAGCTGCAGGATTCTATGACATGCAAAATCGCCAATCTTCCGCGCTTTTCATTCTCAAGATAAGGGAAAATTTTCAGGGACACTGCTCCAATCACCGAATGGTCTTTTTCCTGAATAATAAACGTCGGCTGCACATTAGGATTTAAACCTTCCAGTTCCTCATCATCAAGATAGGATTCATCGTGCTCGTAACGATACTCTTGGCAATATGCCCTGAAAAGCGCTTTATTAGTCTCATCTACTTTAATCAGATTCATTTCGCCAGCCTCCTCTATTCTATTTTAATCATCCACGGGATCATACCCTACCACCGTCCATATTCCAGTTGGATCCTGCCTGACCAGGCGCTTAAGATAAACCTTTCTTGTGGGGGTCTTATCTCCCGTGACTTCTACAATAGCTTCAACACCCGTATTGTAGATGACATTCAAATCCTCATACTTTATCGGGTAATCACCTGTTATACCTTTAGGAGAAATTTGAAGGCTTACAAAAACCTGGGCTACAAATGCCGGATCCAATTTCCATGGTGAATGTCCTGCATCAACACTCTTTTGGTCATTCTCTTCAATCCCCAGGTTTATAGGCACTTCAATTTCAGGCATAAACATAACCTTTTCCTTGGCCAATACAAGACTTGGAATAATGAGAGGTACTATAAAATTAGTAAGCATGACGAGTGCCAGGATTGCTGCTATGCCCCCAGTACTGAAGAACCATTTCCTTTTCTCACTATTTTGGCCTAATTTTTTTGTACAATCTCCCTTTATCATGGATGGCTCCTTAAAGATTTTATCAATCTTAGTTTTACCCATCCGAAAATAAAAAATCGCTTTGACATAATTAACTAGCAGGGTACATTTTTAGCCAATATCTTTTTAAAGCTGATTGAAAAGGTAATAACGGTCACAGTCACAGCAATTAAGTCTGATATGGGCTCGGCGAGTAAAACCGCAAAAACCTTGTTTTCAAAGAAGTTAGGCAAAATATAAATGAGCGGAATGAGCAAAACAATTTTACGTAAAAGTGCCAGAAATACTGATATTTTAGCTTGTCCAACGGCTATGAAGGTTTGCTGGCAGGTAAACTGAGCACTTAGGACAAAGGTAAGCGACATGTAAATATGCAATGACCAGGTTGTAAACTCAACAAGCGAAGCATTCTTGTTGAAAAGGGTAACGAAAAGTTGAGGGAAGGTCATCATGGAAAGCCAAAAGAGTGTTCCATAAGTTATTGTTGAAATAAGCAGCAGCTTAAATGCCTTTTTCACCCTTTCATTATTCCTTGCACCGTAATTATAACTGATTATAGGCTGTGCTCCCTGGATCAGTCCCATGATTGGCAGTGAAAATAATTGCATTAAGCTTGTAAGGATCGTCATAGACCCGACAGCCAGATCACCACCATAGATTTGCAGCGAAGAGTTAAATGAAATATTAAGAAGGCTCTCGGTGCTTTGCATAATAAAAGGAGACATTCCCAGAAGCAGCACAGGAACTAGTATTGATGCTTTTATTTTCATATTTTCTTTGTGAATTTTAAGTATTGTTTTTTTCCCAAAGAGGAATCTCAAAACCCACAAAGCTGATATGGCCTGGGATATCACTGTTGCTAGAGCAGCACCCTCCACTCCCATTCCCAGACCAAACATCAAAATGGGGTCAAGAATGATATTGCTGATGGCCCCGATTAGAACCGTCAGCATACTCATTTTTGCAAAGCCTTGGGATGTAATAAATGGGTTCAGCCCCAAGGCTAATTGTACAAATATTGTTCCGCATACGTAGATATTAAGGTAACTCAGTCCATATTGAATGGTGCTGGGACTCGCGCCAAACATCCATAGAAATTTTTCATTAAAGATAAGAAAAACAGCAGTCAGCAGGATTGAAACAAAAATAAGCGCTGCGAAACAATTCCCTAAAATTTGCTCCGCTTCTTTATGCTTTTTTTCACCCATTTTTATGGATGCCCTGGGCGCTCCTCCCATACCAATCAGAGCACTAAATGCTGAAATAATCATGATGATCGGAAAAGTAACCCCCACACCCGTTAGCGCAGTATTCCCTATATTCGGAAGATGACCGATATAGATACGGTCTACAAGGTTATATAGCATATTGACAATCTGTGCTGTAACAGCGGGTACAGCCAAATTAAATAGTAATTTACCAACTTTTTCAGTTCCAAGTTTGCTTTCTGTTCTGTGCATTTAAATCTCCCCATAGCTGCCTTGAAATCCACCGGTATGAACCACAAGCCAAGTAAGTATTATAGTCGATTGGTTCAATATTATCAAACATCATTCCTTTGATATCGCCCACAAATAGAGCGATGCAACCGAGCCATGCGGAGAATATCTCCTTCTATACCTATCAAATTGCTCTTTTGATAATGTCTTCAAGTCATATAAATTTATCATTCCACGCTGAATGGCCAAATCCCCCCAGCTCACCACATCGGGCCGTTCCATTGAAAAAATCATCAGCATTTCGGCTGTCCAGGCACCTATCCCGTTGAGGGAGGATAAGCGCTTGATAATTTCACTGTCAGAAAGGTCTTTAAATTCGGATAGATTGAGTTTTCCCAGTGCCACATTATCGCCGATGCCTTTAATATAGCTTGCTTTACGGGTAGACAAACCACATTTTTGTATTTCCTCCAAAGTAGCTGAAGTAATAGACTCAGGCGTAATCTCCCTCAAGCACTCCTTTAATCTATTCCAGACAGTCACCGCCGCTTTGGAGGAAATTTGCTGACTAACAATGCTATTTATAAGAGCCGTAAACAGATCAGGGATCACCTCGCGCTCGATCATTCCAATTCGGTCGATGGCAAGGGCAAGCTTTTTATCTTTCGTCTTTAAGTAATCCAGCTCTTTTTGACCGTATTTAAAGATTTCCATTTTAAAATATCTCCGGTTTATTAATCATATTACAGTTTATCAGATAAGCAAAATAAAAACCAGCCAAGAGATACCTCCTAACTGGTTTTAAGTCACCTTATCCATAAAAAAGGTTTGCTATAGTATCAGATGGCCTCATCATTGGTCTCGCCCGTTCTGATGCGAACAACTTCCTCTACATTAAAGACAAAAATCTTTCCGTCTCCTACCTCACCTATTCTTGCGGCACCTATAATGGCCTTTTTAATGGTCTCTACAGCGGAATCCTTGACAACAATATCCAGCATGATTTTTGGAATTAATTCCAGTCTGTATTTTTCACCCCGCCATTGATGGAGGACACCTTTTTGTGTGCCATGGCCTTCAATCTCTGTTATCATGATTCCGTTGTAACCGACTTTTTGGAGGGCATTCAGCACATCTTGAAGCTTTTCCGGCCTTATAACTGCTTTAATTTGTTTCATGCTATTCTATCCTCCTTTTTCTCTGCTTCCTTAACAAGTTCAACCGCCGCATGGTCAACCGCATAAATGGGCTTGTGAGACACAAATTCAGGATAGGCCATATTCCCATGCTCGAATATGTCCAGGCCAAGTATTTCTTCGTTTAGTGGAACTCTGACACCAATGGTCTTCTTTATAAGAATCCAAGCTAAAAGAGAGGCTGGAAAAACAAATGCGGCCGTTGCAAGAATACCTATAAGCTGGCTGCCCAATAGTGCAAAGCCGCCCCCAAAGAAAAGGCCGTTTCCTGTAGCCACGCCTGCGATACCATCCTCAGCGAACAAGCCTACGGCCAGTGTACCAAATACACCATTGACAAGGTGAACCGGTAATACGCCAACCGGATCATCAATTTTGACCTTGTCAAAGAAAACAACGGCTAAAACTACAATTACTCCTGCGATTGCGCCAATAATGATGGAGCTTCCGACGCTTACAAAGGCACAAGAGCCCGTGATGGCGACAAGACCGGCCAAACAGCCATTGATGCTCATGCCGAGATCAGGCTTTCCGATCATAATCCAGGATGTAGCGGTTGCCGTCAACAGGGCTACAATAGCCGCAGTGTTGGTGGTCACTAAAATGTGGGATATGGCAAAGGGGTCTGCTGCCATGGTTGAGCCAGGATTGAAGCCGAACCAGCCGAACCAAAGCACAAATACGCCAATGGTCGCGATAGTCAGGTTATGTCCGGGTATAGGCTGTACCTTGCCATCCTTCGTATACTTCCCAAAACGCGGTCCCAAAACCAAAATGCCTGCAAGTGCGGCCCAACCTCCGATTGAGTGGACCACGGTGTCGCCCGCAAAATCAAAGAACCCAAGCTCAGCCAACCAGCCACCGCCCCAAATCCAGTGCCCGACCACGGGGTAAATAAACATGGTCAGTATAAATGAGAAAACAATAAAGGATATGTATTTGATCCTTTCTGCCACTGCACCTGAAACAATGGTCGCTGCTGTTCCACAGAATACCAACTGGAAAAAGAACTTGGCCCAGAGGGGGATTCCCGTCCAGCTTAATGCACTGTATACGCCCTGGTAAGCATCACCTACAGCCGGAGAATTGTCCGCTCCGCCCACAAAGAATAATCCTTCCAGTCCAACGAACGGGTTTCCATTACCAAACATAAGCCCGAAACCAACCAGAAGATACCCCAGCGATGACACTGCAAAAACGATGAAGTTTTTTGATAAAATGTTGACTGCGTTTTTAGCTCTTGCAAATCCGCTCTCCAGCAATGCAAAACCGAGGTTCATAAAAAACACCAGCATTGCTGCAAGAATAACCCACAAAGTATCCAGTACTACTTTTGTTTCCATATTACGCCTCCTATCAAAATATTGAGTTACAGGTATAGAAAAGGCGTTAATTCAGCCCTTTCGGGAAACATTAACGCCTTTGCTAACTCATATGAAAAAGGTGCTGTCCACAACCCTGAGGTTCAAGACAACACCTTTGTTATGTTTATTATCATACCAGTAAGCCATATAAAAAACAAGTGGTTTATAAAATTTTTTGCAAGTTTATTTTTCCATTCCTGCATAACTTTCAAAACTTGGTCCATTCTCTTTCACTGCTATGCAAAACATTTAACTTGCTATTGTCCTTGTTATTTTAATACAATAGAACTAGGCTTTGTAGCCATTACTGTGTTTTGGAGGAGTGATACTATGAAGACTATGATCTGGGGGCACCGTGGGGCCTCAGCCTACGCACCTGAAAATACCATGGAAGCCTTTCGATTGGCTCAAGAAATGGGAGTCGATGGAATAGAGCTTGATATTCATCTCACTAAAGACGGCCATCTGGTTGTAGCTCACGACGAGACAGTCGATCGATGCTCTAACGGAAAGGGACACATTGTCGATAAAACCCTATCCGAGCTATTAGAGCTGGACTTCTCCAATGGGTTTGAACATTATTCAAATGTCAGGATTCCCACCCTGGAGCAGGTTCTGGAATTTATTAAACCTACTGGGATGACGGTCAACATTGAAATCAAAAGTGGTATTGTCCTTTACGACCGCATTGAAGAGAAAGTCCTCAGCCTTGTAGCAAAGATGGGGCTTAAGGAAAGGGTTATCTACTCTTCCTTTAACCACTACAGTCTGATGATTGTTAAGAAGCTGGATCCTTCAGCCCATATCGGCATCCTTTATAAAGAAGCCATGGTAGATCCTTGTCTCTATGCCCAGCATCTAAAGGCCGAAGCCATCCACCCTTATTTTGCTACCCTAATGGTTCCCGGAGCAGTGGATGGCTGCAAAATGCGAGGTATTAAAATCCATCCCTGGACTGTGGATGATCCTGAACATATGGCATGGATGTTCAAGGAAAAGGTGGATGCTATTATCACAAATAGGCCGGATGTTGCCATAAAGCTGCGACAAACGAGTGTTTGAATGGAGGAAAGCCAATGAAACTTAACTACAAGCAAACCTTTTTGATCGGTTTTGGTTTCTTTGCGAGCTCAATTGCCTGGTCTATGTACAATGTCTATGTACCCATTCTACTGGAAAAATATTTGGCCAGCACCGCGCTCATTGGTTTTGTCATGACCATTGACAATATCTTCGGCGTAATCTTTCAACCTCTTTTCGGTGCTATGTCGGACAAGACCCGGACAAGATTCGGGCGAAGGATGCCCTACATATTAATTGGTTTGCCCATCTGCGCTGTGGCTTTCTCACTGATCCCGTTCACATGGTCACTGGCCACTTTAATGGGCGTTGTTATTATCTTTAATTTTGTCATGTCCACTTGGCGTGCTCCCGTTGTCGCCCTTATGCCCGACCTCACACCACCTGTTTTCAGAAGTCAGGCAAATGGCATCATCAATTTTATGGGCGGCTTAGGAAGTTTTTTTTCATTCTTCGTAGGCGGAATACTCTTTAAAATTGGAGGAATGCCCCTTCCCTTCGTGGCAAGTGCAATAGTCATGCTGCTGGCTCTTGTGGTTTTAAAGCTGTTTGTTCATGAGGAAAAATACAGATTAATGGCCGGGATTCAGGACGAATCAAAAACAGAGGAAGCAACCGGAGCAGCCCAAGAACAAGATGATCAGGCTCAAGAAAAAGGAAGCAAAAAGACAAGCCTTATCCTTTTGCTGTTTGCCATTTTATTCTGGTTCACCGGATATAATGCTGTTGAAACTTTCTTTAGCTCTTATGTCACCCATACACTAAGGGATGCTTCGGGTAATTTCCTTACCGCTGGAGATGCTGGCCTTTTACTGGCAATGTTTTCAGTAACATTTCTATTCTTTTCTATCCCCGCTGGATTTTTAGGTGCGAAAATCGGGCGAAAAAAAACCATCATGATTGGTCTGATTGGCGTTGCGGTACTCTTTACTGCCATGATATTTGCACAAAACAATATCTGGGCCCTTCGAATCCTGCTTTTAATAGGAGGTTGTTTCTGGGCCTGTGTTAATATTAACTCTCTCCCAATGGTTGTAGAATTGGCCAAATGGCAGGACCTCGGTAAGTATACAGGCTATTATTACTTCTTCTCCTTTAGTGCGGCCATTATTAGCCCCATTCTGTTTGGTTTGATCCGTGATATGGTGATCGCTTACGACTCCTTATTCATCTATGCTGCTGTTGCCTTTTTACTGGCTCTTTTATGCATGATATTTGTAAAGCATGGTGAAGCAAAGCCTATCAACCAATCAGTAGGTGAGATACTGGAAAACATGGACGCATAAAATAACCTATAAAATGAGGTGCATTCCCGGTGGAATGCACCTCAATCCCTCAACTTATCAGCAGTTCTCCCTTTTTTCCAAGTATGTATTTCTGAAGTATAAGAAGATGTCAATTGAAACCATAAATAAATTCAAAATATAAAAGAACAAGACATATGTAATCTTATCACCTGCGATTTTACTACCAATCCCGCAGACATATCCGATCCATATGAGCACAAGAAAAAACAGACTTTTTCCCTTTACCGACCTGGATTTGATTGACTTGTAGATGGATGTGGGCCATGAGATTCCAAAACTCACAACCATCAGTACTTCCAGCAATTCAGCCATTAGTTACTACCTCTTTCCCCCATATGAATTCTCATTCAATTTAGTATAACAAACTCACTTCGCTGCCGCATCAGTGAATTGCTAATTTTTCATAATGCTTGTACAGGGAGTGGAATCTTCCGCTATATCCTTTCTTCCACGGCTTTTTCTTACCGCAAAAATGAAGAACGACTGTATTTCTGACGACCTGGTCCATGTCCCAAAAGCCGTTGCTTTTGAGCTTGTAAAAGGAATAATACCTGGCGTCATAATTGAATTTTTTCTCATCCAGGCTTTTAATTTTCTTTGCATATAAGGCATTTAAAATATCCTGATCCGGCATTATCAATTTGGGCCGATTTTTTTCAACAAATTCAAAAATGGCTTGTTCGTCAATCTGCTGTCTTTGGAGCTCCAGATTCATTAGCAGGACTCCCGAATTATGATAAGCATCAATCTCATAGGGGGTTAGTCTCAGCTTATTGATTTCTTTAACGGAAATCACATCATGATAGGCCGCTGCATATAAATAGCCCTCCATGTCCATGTGATACAGTTCTGTTATGGGATTGAGAATCAGGATATCCGGATCAAGATATAGGATGCGGTCAAGGTCTTGGGGCAAAAACTTAAAGGCAAGCAATCGGTAATACATTTCCTTGGTATAGTGTAAAAGAATGGGTGCATGATTAAAATAATCGTCATCAATATCGACCAATTCCAATTTACTGCCATGGCTTTTGATATAGTGACTTAAATCTTCTAACTCCTCAAGCTTGAGAGATGAGTGCATAAGATAGATAGAGAATATTTCTTCCTCATTATTAATAAAAAGAGACTTAAGCATCACTTTCAAAGGATGGATATAGCTTGAATTTAAGGTGACCAGTATGTTCATAAAAGTGTTTGTACCCCCGGTGCATGTTAATCTAAAAATACAACTATTCGATCTGTTTCTGCCGATTTAATATCTCTAAAAATTCCTCTCCAGTCAGGGTTTCCTTTTCCATTAGGTACTGAGCTAATTCGTGGAGCTTTTCCATATTCTCACTCAGAATATTAACAGCTTTGTCATGGGCTTCTTTAATGATGGAGATTACCTCTTCATCAATTTTTGCGGATGTCTCCGACGAGCATGTCAAGGAAGCATCTCCGCCAAGATATTGGTTATTGACAGTCTCAAGAGCGGTCATGCCAAAATCCTTGCTCATGCCATATCGGGTTACCATAGCTCTTGCTATCTTGGTTGCATGCTCAATATCGTTGGACGCACCGGTGGTTATGCTGTTAAAGATGATCTCCTCGGCTGAACGTCCTCCTGTCAAGGTGACAATTTTGTTGAAAGCCTGCTCCTTACTCAATAGGTTTTTTTCCTCAGTTTCGATCTGCATGGTATAACCCAAAGCACCAGATGTACGCGGTATGATAGTAATTTTGTGTACGGGAGCAGAATCCTCTTGTTTTGCAGCAACAAGTGCATGCCCGATTTCATGGTAGGCGATAATTTTCTTCTCCTTCTCCGAAATCGTGGCATTTTTACGTTGATAGCCCGCAATAACAACCTCAACACTTTCTTCAAGGTCATTCTGATTAACAACCTTTCGGCCGTCGCGAACAGCGCGCAGTGCCGCTTCGTTGATAATATTGGCCAGCTCGGCACCGGAAGCGCCGGCTGTTGCACGGGCAATGGCGTTAAAGTCGATGTTTGCTTCAAGTTTTACCTTTTTGGCATGAACCTTTAAAATGGCTTCACGCCCTTTTAAATCCGGGAGCTCAACAGGAATTCTGCGGTCAAATCTTCCCGGACGAAGAAGGGCCTTATCCAAGGATTCCGGGCGGTTGGTGGCAGCCAGAATGACAACACCCTTTCTGCCGTCAAAGCCATCCATTTCACTGAGCAATTGGTTCAGGGTCTGTTCGCGCTCATCATTGCCACCTGTAAATCCAGCATTGTCACGCTTTTTACCAATCGTATCAATCTCGTCAATAAATACAATGCAGGGAGCTTTATCGTTGGCCTGCTTAAAAAGGTCACGAACCTTTGCAGCCCCCATGCCTACAAACATTTCCACAAATTCTGATCCAGATATGGAAAAGAACGGAACCTTACCTTCACCTGCAACAGCCTTGGCCAATAAGGTTTTACCGGTACCAGGAGGGCCCACAAGCAAGGCACCTTTTGGGAGCGATGCACCTATTTCCGCGTATTTCCCGGGATCATGAAGAAAGTCAACAATCTCGTTAAGCGCTTCTTTTGCCTCATCCTGGCCGGCGACATCGGCGAAGGTTTTACCCGTTTGTGCATGGACATATATTTTTGCATTACTCTTTCCGAAGGTCATGGCATTACCGCCACCCATTCTCTTTGTGAGCTGTTTCATCATAAAAGAACCGATAAGCATAAACATCGCAATAGGAAGTAACCAGGTGAGAATAAAGTTAAAAAGAGGAGAATTCTCTTTGGGGACAACCTTGCTAAATGCAATTTTCCCTCCCTCTCCCGTACCTGTGGCCGCACGCAGACGGTTTACCAAATCAAGATCGTATACTATTCCTGTGTAATAGAGGCTCTCTTCGCCGTTTTGATCTTTTATGGAAAAGACAATCCGTGTATCCTGAATTTCCACAGCCGAAACATTTCCGCTATCCACATGATCTAAAAAGGTTCCGTAATCAACTTCGGTGATCTGCCTCTCCATTATTAACGGAAATACTAAAGCATTTAACAAAATGGTAATCACCAAAACGACTAAATAATAGAAAATCCAAGGTCTTCGGGCATTCTTTTGCTCTTTCATTAATAATCTCCTTCATCAAAACCCCGCTAGCTTCATTTCATGTAAGGCAGCCAATACTCGATTCTATTTGCTGAGCGACTTGTCATCCTTGTAAAACAGGTATCTGAAACAAGTTACGCCTCTTAAAATCTTAATTATCCGTATTAGTATATCCATCAATTTTAATATACTCTCGGGGAACAGTATGATCTTTCTTAAAAACAGAGGTGCGTACCAGCTGGTACGCACCTCAAGCTCCCAAATTAATCTGTACCTATAAGTTTATACCAAACTTTTAGCCTATTCTAACATTGTAGGACAGGATTTCTAAGGTAATCATGATTTTAATAATCAACATTATTTATTTGTTTTGCAGCTTATACAGTATTTTAAAGCCCTTCTCTTCAATGGATTTTTCCACTTCGGCCGTATTGAGAGAATTAATACCAACTACAACAGCACTTTTGCCGTTTGCGCCGCGATATACAGCCACATGAGTAATATTTGCGCCAAACCTTCCAATAATACTGGTCAGGTTGGACATAATCCCGGGAGCATCATCGGCTTCGACTGTAAGCCGTGTGCCTGGTTCACGGAAGCCTAACAGTTCAATGAAAGAATCAAAGATATCACTTTCTGTGATAATACCAACCAGCTTGCCATCATCAACCACCGGTAAAAAGCTGACATTATTATCTCGCATTAAGGTTGCAGCCTCTTCCAACAGTGCGCTGGAGGAAATCGAAATAGGGTCTTTTGTCATGATCTGACTGATTTTCGTTTTGGCTAGCAGGTAAGTGATTTCACCCATGCTGAAGGTCGTTGCCTTGGAGGGGGACGCCTGCGTGATGTCCTCTTTTGAAACAATTCCCACCAGCTTGCCGTTTTTCATTACAGGTAGACGTTTAACACCGTTCTGCGCCATAATTTCATGGGCATCCGGTATGGTCTGATCCGGAGAGATAGTGAAAGGATTCGCAGTCATCTTGTTTTTTACAAACATAATTCTAACCTCCTAAATAGGCTTTTTTAATATCATCACTCTTCATGAGGTCGGCTCCTGATCCGGATAAAACGATGGAGCCATTCTCCATGACATAGGCATTCGTCGCAATTTGAAGGGCCATGCTTGCGTTTTGTTCTACCAGAAGGATAGTGGTCCCTGTTTGGTTTATATCTTTTATTATACTAAATATTTCCTGAACCAGCAAAGGGGCCAGGCCCATGGAGGGTTCATCGAGGAAAAGAATCTTAGGACGGCTCATAAGGGCACGGCCTATAGCAAGCATTTGCTGCTCTCCGCCCGACAAAGTACCGGCAGCCTGCTTTTTCCTGTCAGCCAGGATGGGAAAGCGCTCATAAACTATCTTCAGATCCTTTGCGATATTTTCCTTATCCCGCCGAAGATAGGCCCCCAGCTCAAGATTTTCCAAAACCGTCATGGTGGAAAACACCCTTCGCCCTTCAGGAACCTGGGATATTCCCATCTGTACTCTTTCCTGAGCAGATTTGGATGTAATATTAACACCATCCAGCAGAATTTCACCGTTAGTAGGCTTTTTCAAACCTGAGGCGGTGCGCAGGGTTGTGGTCTTTCCGGCACCATTGGCACCTATAAGGGTAACAATCTCCCCATCTTTAACAGTAAGAGAAACATTTTTTAAGGCATGGATTACACCAAAATGTACATCTATATTTTTAATTTCAAGCATTGCTGACATCCTCCCCCAAATAAGCTTCAATAACGCGCTTATTCGTTTTAATCTCATCCGGAGTTCCGTTGGCAATGATCATACCATAGTCCAGAACATAAATACGCTCGCAGATTTTCATAACAAGTGACATGTCATGCTCAATCAACAGAATGGTAAGCTTGAATTTCTCCCTGATCCAGCCGATAAGCTCCGTCAATTGGGCCGTCTCTGCCGGATTCATACCTGCTGCGGGCTCGTCCAGAAGCAGCAACGTAGGATGGGTTGCAAGAGCACGAGCAATCTCCAGGTGACGTTGCTCACCGTAGGGGAGGTTTTTTGCCAGTTCTTCTTTTTTGTTATCAAGCCCTAGTATCTTTAAGAGCTCCATACTCTTCTCAATGAGTTTTTCTTCTTCCCTGACATAGGAAGGAAGATGAAGAAAACTTGAAAACAAGCCATACTTGACATTTTGATGCATAGCAATGCGTACATTATCAAGAACGGATAGATCCTTGAACAGACGGATATTTTGGAATGTCCGAGCCAGACCGGCTTTACATATAGTATAGGGCTTTAAACCCTGCAAAGCTTTTTCACTTCCCTCTTGGTGCAGGGTTATGGTACCCGATGTGGGCACATAGACGCCTGTCAAAAGATTGAAAAGGGTAGTCTTACCGGCACCGTTTGGGCCTATCAGACCTACCAGCTCACCCTGCTTGATTTCCATATTGACATTAGAAACCGCGGTCAGCCCGCCGAAGGATTTAGTTAATTTACTTACTTTTAATATGGACATATCTAAACCCTTCCTTTCCCGGATTTAAACCGATCACCCAGCTTATTGAACATTGAAAGCGACACTTCCTTGGAACCCATGATACCCCCGGGGCGGAAAATCATGATTATAATCAAGAGTAGCGCATACAGAATCATTCGAATCTCAGAGAAAGACTGCAAATAGGTAGATATAAGGGCTAACAGGACAGCAGAGATCAATGAGCCTGAAATGCTTCCTAATCCGCCAAAAACGACTATAACCAGTATGTCGATGGACTTTGAAAATCCAAATGTATCCGGACTTAAGAAATAAAAATAAGATGCATAGAGAGCTCCTGCAATTCCTGCAAAGAATGCCCCGACGGTAAAGGATATAACCTTATATTTTGTCGTATTGATGCCCATGGCCTCTGCAGCAATCTCATCCTCTCGAATGGAAATACATGCTCTGCCATGGGAGGATTTAATAAAGTTTGAAATAATAATAAGGGTTCCTGCTGTGAAGATAAACAACCATACCCAATTAACAAATTGGGGAATACCTTGAAGTCCCGCTGCACCATTGGTTATTTTTAAATTAAGGAATACAATTCGAATGATCTCCGACATACCGAGGGTTGCAATCGCAAGATAATCGCCTCTCAGTCGTAAGGTCGGGAGACCAACTAAGCAACCCACCAGTGCGGCTGCTACGGCCCCAGAAGCTACACCCAGGAGAAAACCCGGAACTGTCGGCATCCGTAGGGTTATAATAGCGCAAACATATGCGCCTATCGACATAAAGCCAGCATGCCCCAAGGAGAACAGGCCCGTAAAGCCGGTAATGAGGTTAAGACTGACCGCCAGTATAATATTAATACAAATTGTAGCTAAGGTTGCCTGTAAAAAATCGTTGATAATATTCAAAGAAATGAGCACCTGAACGATAGCGAAGGTGAATATCAGCAAACCAAGCTGCTTGCCACCACTGGATTTTAATAATTTTGTCACCTCATTACACCTTCTCTCTCGAATTTTTGCCAAGTAATCCTGCTGGTTTCAAGATAAGAACCAGGATTAAGATTGCAAAGACAACCCCATCCCTGTACATGGAGTTACTGTAGCCTGAAACGAATACTTCAACAATACCTATAAAATAACCACCGATCATGGCGCCGGGAATGATACCAATACCACCAAAAACAGCCGCAACAAAAGCCTTCAAGCCGGGCAACGTCCCCATAAGAGGATTGATTGAATTATAGTAAACACCAACCAGAACACCGGCGGCTCCCGCTAAGGCTGAACCCAACGCAAAAGTAAAGGAAATGGTCGTGTTGACATTGATACCCATGAGTTCAGCAGCATCACTGTCCAGAGAAACGGCACGCATGGCTTTGCCTATTCTTGTTTTTTTAACAATAAACTGAAGCAGTATCATGAGAATGACGGTAATCCCTACAATGAGAACCTGCTGCATGGAAATTACAATACCGCCAAGTTTAAAAGTTTCAGCTATAATACCTGTCATGGGTGGATAAGATCGTACATTAGGTCCAACAAAAAACATGGTTACATATTGTATAAACATCGAGACCCCGATTGCTGTGATAAGCACAGCAATCCTTGTGGCATTTCTCAAGGGTTTATAAGCAATTTTCTCGATAGTCACACCAAGTAAGGTACAAACAACCATGGCAACAATTAGAGATGGCAAAAAACCAATGCGAAGTGATGTCATACAAAAATAGCCGATATAGGCACCTATCATATATACATCACTATGAGCAAAATTAATAAGTTTAATGATACCATAAACCATGGTATACCCTAGGGCAATCAAGGCATAGATACTGCCCAGCGATATGCCATTAATAACTTGTTGTAAGAGTTGTTCCACGTTTATGCCCCTTCTTTCTATTGCCAATGATTTTTTTATAAGAGGTGTAGTCCACGATTATGTTTTTGAATGACTCTATTATACGGAAAATAGCGCTTCAACACAACCGCTGTATTAAAAAAACAATCATCAAACACATATAAGTGAGGGCATATTACTGTCCTCACTTATATGTAACTTCTTTTTTATATAAAATTATTTACCAGCTCTGACGATTGTATCTTGTGCACCGTTTTTCAAACCGATAACGACAAGCGCTTTTACAGGATTGTGGTTTTCATCAACACTAAAGGAGCCGGTAACACCTGAAAAGTTCTCGGTAGCTGCAAGAGCATTCTTAACAGATTCACCGCTAAGCTTTTCTGAACGGGCAATACCATCGGCAACAAACTTAGCTAGGTCATAACCAAGGGCATTGAATGCGTCGGGTTCTTTCTTATATTTTGCTTTAAAATTTTTGATAAAATTTTGAACCGCGGGATCTTGGTCCAGTGAGGAATAGTGGTTGGAGAAGTATACATCATTTAATGCTTCAGCGCCGGCAAGCTCCAAAAGGACGGGAGAATCAAAACCGTCAGCACCCAGAACAGGAACATTAATTCCTAAAGCACGTGCTTGTTTTATGATCAGACCCGCTTCATTATAGTAACCGGGAATGAAGATAACATCAAAATCCATACCCTTGATCTTGGTCAAAATCGCATTAAAATCTGTATCCTTTGCAACATAGGCTTCCTGAGTTACGATAGTTCCACCGGCTGCTTTAAAGGTTTGATCGAAATTTGCGGCAAGTCCCTTACCATAATCGCTGGAGCTGTCCATGATAATAACAGCCTTTCTCTTTGAGAGGTTGTTATATGCAAAGTTAGCCATTGCAGTTCCTTGGTAGGAATCATTGAAACAGATACGGAAGGCATATTCCTTTACACCGGAGGCATCCACTGTAACATCATCAGCAGTAGCAGAACCGGAAATAACAGGAACCTTATTTTTCAAGGCAACAGGAATAGTTGCCTTAAAGGCACCTGAGGTTGCAGGACCTAGGACAGCTAAGACTTTGTCCTGTGTCATAAGCTTGGTTGCAAGCGTGGTAGCTTGAGCTTTATCAGATTCATTGTCGTACTTGACTGCTTTAAGTAATTTACCGTTTATTCCACCGGCAGCGTTGATTTCTTCAATAGCAAGCTCAATGCCCTCAACTGAAGCCTGTCCATAAGTCGCCACATCCTTGGACAACTCATAGTTGATACCAATTTTAATCTCATTGGTATTGGTATTGGCAGCTGGTCCTCCACAGCCTGCTAAAAGCGACACTGCCATTACAACCATAAGTAAAATGCTAAGCTTTTTCTTCATATTCCTCTCTCCTCATCTCATTTTATTTTAGCTTTTTATGTAGATCTCCAGCGAAGGAGTAATCATCCCTAACTGGAAAAACCACTTTTGGATATAAAAAAAGTCCTGCCTCTAGACTTCTCAAGAGACAAAACTTCATCGTTCTGCGGTACCACTCTTTTTGCTGCCGAAAACGGCAACCCCTCAAAACATCTCTAAGCATATGCCTCGCGATTGGCTTAGCATACTCTTGAAATGTTGACATGATAACGGTTGTCAACCGGTCCCGCTTACTTAAACTGTGTACATTGTTCAGCGGACTGCTCCTGGGGGATTTTTCACACAGGTGTGAACCTTATCTCTCAGCAAACGATAAGTTTTCTGTAGTTTTTACCTTATGCTATTTTCCCATTCAATGCAATTTTCAATATTATTGTCTGTCAGTTTACACCCTGGGTTACTATTTGTCAATAGGTTTCCATAAATTATTTTAGAAGTCCTGAACTTCTTTGAACCCCTGAATTTATCACGTTGTTGACTGCCGTTGAATCCTGTGCCAACGGGTATTGACTAAAGATACTATTTACTCTTGCATACACAAATTTGCAGCATAGAGCTGGCCAATCCTTCACAATGAAAAGATTGATTTATTTCCAGTACGGACATAAAATAGAGGAAGCTTACAATGTTCACAAACAAACAGCTTAAGGAGAAAAGCACAATGAATAAAATGTCTAAACTATTATCAGTACTTTTAGTAGCCACTACGCTATTAGCAACTGGTTGCGGATTAAAGAGTACTGGCTCTAACAAAAATTTAAGCCTGAAGATCGGTGTCATGCCCGCGGTTGATTCTGCCCCCATATTTTTGGCCGACAAAAAAGGCTATTTTAAAGATCTTGGCCTGAATATTGAAGTTCAGGTCTATACAAACGCTATGAACAGGCAGGGTGCTCTTCAAAGCGGTGAGCTTGATGGTGCAATGACTGATGTTATCGCTCTGGTCAACAATGTTGAAAACGGGTTTGATATCAAGGTCACCACAAGCACCGACGGCGTCTTTCCTTTTTTAATCAAAAAAGACTTTGAAGAAAAAAAGAAAATCAAGGCAGGCATGATGGAAGTCAGTGTAACGAACTATTTATCGGACAAGAGCCTGGAAGGTAAATATATTGTAGAAAAAGTTTATATCAATGAGATTCCTGCAAGGCTTGAAATGATCAGTACAGGAAACCTTGATATGGCAGTTATTCCTGAGCCCATGGCCTCCCAGGGGGAATTGGCCGGACTCACCAAGAAGGTCATTGAAAACAATGATGAATTTTCACCCGATGTCATGGTCTTTACGGGAGAGGCCATTAAAGACAAAGAAAAGGAAATTAAGCTGTTCCATGAAGCATATAACAAAGCGGTTAAAGAGATCAATAAAAATGACAGTGAAGCAAGGGACATACTCATAGAAGTTCTTAAGCTAAAGCCTGAAACCAAGGAAAAGATTATTATGCCAGTGTATAACAGTGCAAGGGTCCCCAGCGAGGAATACCTGCGAGGTGTAATGGATTGGAACGAAAAGGTTATAAAGAAAACCATCAATCTCAATTATGAAGATCTGGTCGAAGGGAAATTTGTAAATTGATTGAAGTAGAGAACCTAGGAGTATGTTACGGTGAAGAAAGAGCTTTAGACAACTTTTCTCTGAGTATTGAGAAAAATACCACCTGCGCTGTAATCGGTGAATCAGGCTGTGGTAAAACCACACTTTTATACGCCCTGGCAGGAATTATCAAGCCGAAATCCGGAAGTATCACAATCAGCGGTCAGAAACTCAATGACGTAAGAAAAAGTACAAGCTTAATCCTCCAAGACTATGGCCTGCTGCCCTGGAAGAACGCCTGGGACAATATCGCTTTCCCATTAAGAGCCAGAGGTTTTATAAAAGATAAAGTCAACGCCAAGGTGTCCACTGTATTAAAAAGCCTGGGAATTGAAGATTGTGCTGATAAATTTCCGGGCGAGCTGAGCGGCGGGCAAAAGCAAAGGGTTGCTATCGGAAGGGCTATAGTCCTGGAGCCTGATTTGCTTCTTATGGATGAAGCCTCCTCAGCACTGGATGCCATAATAAAGGAACACCTCCAGAATCTGATTCTGAAGATCTATAAAGAACAAAAGATCACATTGGTTATGGTAACCCATAATATTGAGGAGGCTGTGTTTCTTGGTCAAAAAATTGTGGTGATGGATAAAGGAAAAATCAGGCACATCCTTCAGAACACCTATTTTGGCACCGAGGATTATCGAAATAACCCGGAGTTCTACAAAATGTGCATTAAGGTGAGGGCGTGGTTAAATGAAGAAGCTTAAAGTCCTTATTTATAACAAAACCTTATATGCAGGCTTTATTGTGTTAGTCTTCTGGTACATTCTTCATTTCACTGTAAGCTCCTCAGCAATACCTTCTCCTTTTAAGACCCTCATAAATTTTATTGAGATTTCCCCCACATTGAGCCTGCATCTATTGGTCAGTTTAGCAAGAATAAGCGCAGCCATTATCATCTCATTGGTGCTCGGAAGCATCATCGGCCTTTGGATTGGAATGAGTAAACGAGCAGATTCATGGATAACGCCCATTGTTTATATACTCTATCCGTTGCCGAAGATAGCCTTCCTGCCCATACTCATGATATTGTTCGGTCTTGGCAATACACCTAAGATTGTGCTCATCATTATCATCATCGTTTTTCAGATTATTCTGGCCGCAAGAGACGGCGTTAAGGAAATACCCAAGGAGCTTTTTTATTCTGTCCAATCTCTGGGACTCAATAAAAGACAGATCTATCGACATCTGATTTTACCGGCTGTCATGCCTAAAATCATAACCTCCTTAAGAATCTGTATCGGGGTGAGCATCTCCGTTTTATTCTTTGGCGAAAACTTTGCAACAACCTACGGTATAGGCTATTTCATTATGAATAGCTGGTTAATGGTCAACTATGTGGAAATGTTCAGCGGCATACTGGCCTTGAGCATCATGGGACTTGTCATTTTTAAGCTTATTGATTTAATGGAAAACAAGCTCTGCAGGTGGATAAAGATAGGAAAGAAGGACTTTATAAAATAAGCCCTTACTTATCTCTCAAATCTATTCAGAAATGCTTTTGTGCGTTCGTTTTTCGGGTTATTGATAACCTCCTCCGGTGTTCCTTCTTCCACAATAACACCGCCATCCATAAAAATGATATGATCAGCCACATCCCTGGCAAAACTCATTTCATGGGTTACAATAACCATGGTCATATGCTCGGCTGCCAGGTCCCTGATAACCTTCAGAATTTCCCCCGTCAGCTCCGGGTCCAGAGCTGAGGTGGGCTCATCAATGAATAGCACCTTGGGGCTTAGGGCCAGGGCTCTTGCGATGGACACGCGCTGCTGCTGACCTCCCGATAACTGGCAGGGATAGGCTTCTTCCTTGTCAGCCAAGCCCATTTTGTTCAATAATTCCCGGCCTATTTCCAAAGCTTCGGCTTTAGTCTTTTTTTGAACAGAAATCAAAGGGTCTGTTACATTTTTCAAAGCCGAATAATGAGGAAAGAGATTAAAATTCTGAAATACCAGGCCAAAATAACCGTGTATTTTTCTAAGCTCCTTACTTGGCGCATAAACCGCTTTTCCGTCATGACCCGTTGAAACAGCATGCTCACCGTTATAGATCAACTCTCCCGAGTCCATTGTTTCCAATAGCGTTGCACATCTGAGCAGAGTAGACTTACCCGAGCCTGACGGTCCAATGATGGCTACAACCTGTCCTTGCTCAACCTCCAAAGAGATATCTTTTATGACCTCAAGGTCGCCAAAGCTCTTTTTTAGATTTTTTATCTCCAATAATTTCATACGGTTCCCCTACTTAACTAACATCTTACCTCTCGTTATAATAAGCCAGCTTTTTTTCTGTCCATTCCATGGTAAATGCTACGATAAAGTTAAAGACATAATAGAAAATTCCTGCCACAACAAAGGGCACCATGGTTGTTTCGGCCGAAGCTACAGCCTTTGCCTCGGTAAACATCTCCGGAACGGAAATAACAAAGGCCAGTGAGGTATCCTTGATAAGGGTGATGATTTCATTAGTGACCGATGGCAGGATGCGCTTAATAACCTGGGGTAGAATAATTTTAACAAAGGTCTGCGTCTTGTTATACCCTAAAAGCTTGGCGGCTTCATATTGTCCCACAGGCATGGATTCAATACCGCCGCGGTATATTTCCGCGAAATAAGCGGCATAGTTCAAAACAAATCCGATAATAACAGCCAAAAAGCGATAGCCACGCGGAATCGACAGGCCAAATATATAATGGGGGCCAAAATAAACCACCATCAACTGGAGCATCAACGGCGTCCCCCGCATAATGGAAATATAGACTTTTACAATATTTCTTAAGACAGCATTTTTTGACATGCGCCCAAAAGCAACAAAAAGTCCGAGGGGAAGCGAGAAAAGCAATGTCAGAAAAAATATTTCTGTAGATACAAACATGCCTTCACTTAATTTTGCCAGCAGCACCGAGAACTTCAAAGAAGGCACCTCCAAATCCTTATAATTCGATACCTATAAATCACGTAAAAAAGGAGCTATCTCATACAGGGACAGCCCCTTGTTTATGTTATTATACCACTTTACTTTCCGATAATGGTAATATCTTTTCCAAACCATTTGTCAGATATTTTTGCTAATGTTCCATCCTTGGCCATTTCCTTAAGGGTATCCTGAACCTTATCTCTCAGCTTCGTGTTGCCCAGAAGGAAGCCGACACCATATTCTTCAGCTGCCAGGGTTTCCTCCAGGATAGCAAAGCTATCGCCTCTTTTTTCGATTTGATAGCGCGCCACAGTATCATCCATAGCAACAGCATCCACTGCACCGGCGCCGAGATCCATAAGGGCAGTGTTATAATCAGCCGCTTTTATGTAGTCACCAAAGGTCGCCACTAAGTCAGCTTCGTTTTTCAATGCTTTTTCTGCGCTGGACTCAGTCTGAACAGCCACTGCCTTGCCAGCCAAATCTTTAAGAGTCTTGATCCCTGAATCAGCCTTTACAACAAAGACCTGGTTGTTTGCCATGTAAGGCTCAGTCCAGGTATAGCCATCCTCACGTCCGTTGATGGTAAAACCATTCCAAATACAGTCAATATTTTTTGAGGATAACTCCATGTCTTTTGATTCCCATGCAATAGGCTGCAATTCAAGCTTTAACTTCAATCGATTTGCAACCTCTGCGGCCAAATCCAAATCGAAGCCTGTAAATTTGCCGTCCTCACCCACAAAACCCATGGGAGGGAAATTCTGATCGAAGCCTACAGTCAGAGTGCCTTTAACGTTTGTACCTATATCACTGCTTGCACCTGTCGAGGAGCATGCTGCCATACTCAATACCAGCATAGCCATTACCAGAAGTGCGCCTATTCTCTTTTTCATAATCCATCCTCCATTATTGTCATACATTTATCCGCATCAATATACTATCACATCATCGTGCTAAAGTAAAGAAGTAAAAATAGACCTTCCTTTTTATTTTGTGTAAACATAATCTCATTAATCTAAGGTCGTTATTTAGCGGCATCACTGAACGAATAGGTCTTATTCTCGACAACAGGTATCTTTTTAGCTATGAGTTTCTGTATATCTCTTAGGTATCCCTTTTCCTCACTGTCACAAAACGACAACGCCGTCCCGCCCATTCCCGCTCTTCCTGTTCTTCCTATCCGATGAACATAGGTTTCAGGCATGTTGGGCATGTCAAAATTAATAACATGGGAAAGCTCCTGAACGTCAATTCCTCTTGCTGCAATATCAGTTGCAACAAGCACCCTCGTACGCTTTAGCTTAAAATTGTTTAAGGCAAGCTGTCGAGCCATTTGCGATTTATCACCATGGATAGCCTGCGCTGATATCCTTGCTTTTTCAAGTGCTTTGGCGACCTTATCGGCTCCATGCTTTGTCCGTGTAAAAACCAGGGCAGAATCGATAGATTTGTTTTTCAACAACTGTAAAAGCAAAGACTTCTTATCCTTTCGATCCACAAAATAAACGGTTTGATCAATGTTATCCACTGTAGATGAAACAGGAGTTACTTCAATCTTCGCTGGGTTCGTTAGAATGGTATTTATCATTTTTGTGATTTCTGGCTGCATGGTTGCAGAGAATAGCAGTGTTTGCCTTTTGATTGGCAGCAGCGCTATGATCTTTTTCATATCATGCGAAAAGCCCATATCAAGCATACGATCTGCTTCGTCAAGAACAAGCAGCTTGACATGGTCCAGCTTGATATACTTCTGGTTTATCAAGTCAAGCAACCGCCCAGGGGTTGCCACAAGAATATCCACACCCGCCTTTAATGCATTTGTTTGGGGCCCCTGTGCTACCCCTCCAAAAATGACGGTGTGTTTAATTCCAGTATATCTTCCATATGCGGTAAGGCTTTCATCAATCTGAATGGCCAGTTCCCGTGTGGGAGTCATGATTAACGCTTTAATTGCACGTGGTCCTTTTTCATTTTTCTGTTCTTTATAAAGAAGCTGCAATAAGGGAATTGCAAATGCAGCAGTCTTACCCGTGCCGGTTTGTGCACACCCGACCAGATCTTTTCCTTCCAAAATAATGGGTATTGCCTGTTCCTGAATAGGCGTGGGCATGGTATATCCTTCAGCATCCACTGCCTTCAATATAGGTGCAACAAGATTTAGGTTCTCAAATTTCAATTTTACTTTCTCCTTTTAGTGACCGGGCACTCTATCAATCATGTTTAGTTATCCTTGGATTATTTATCCAAGCCTTTTCCACTTTCTCGAAACATTTTAAATTCATTATCTACGGCGTTAATATCCACTTTTTTGGAGTTATCGCTCACGACCCTGCTGTATAATGTTTCAATCTTGTCATATTGGCCTAACTCTTTATAGACGCCAGCCAGGCTAACAGCGTTTACTAACGAGGGCTCCATACTATAGATTCTTGCTAATATTTTTGCAGCCAGCTTATATCTGCCTTTTGTTATAGAGCTCTGACCTTCCTTTAATAACTCCTTCATGGTACTAATTTGGTTTACAGTATCACTTTCCTTTTGGTCTTTTTCAATGTCATGTAGATTATTAGTTGCTCCCCAATTTTTAGGATCGATTTCCAATGCCTTTATATACATGTTTTTGGCTTCATCAATATTACCACTAAGCTTATAATATTTTGCCAACCTTGTGTAAGCAGCACAATTGCTTGGATCGATTTCCAAGATCGCCCTATTAATTTCGTATGCGTTTTCCCCCCAAACATTACTCAAGGCCATTTTACCAGCTGTCTCTACCAAATTTTGCAAATCAATGCTATTCATTCTATCCTCTTTCTATTCTCCATATTAAAGAAACCTTCACCGTAGCTAAGGAATCTTGTTGTTAATACAAAAAAAGCGGTCAACTCATAATTAATTGAGATTCCCGCTCTTCATTTCCTAAATGCTTCACCAATATTGGAGTTAGGCAGTTGAAAAAACAATATTACTTTTTTTACAATAACACATATCCAAAAATAATGCAACAAAAGTAAAATTCCGTTAATCGCTTCCCAGAAGGTTTTCGACACCATTCATGAATTTGTGCCAATTAACATCCTCCATGTAAATGGTAAAGAGAACTTCGTTAATGCCGTTGTCCTTCACAAATTCCACGATATTTTTCCCTGTGAAGCTTATACTGTAGAACCTTGAATCAACAACGTAAATCTCCTCATAATGAGGAAGGAGAAAGGGCACTAGTGCATTGCCAAAGGAATCCTTCACTACCATCAGCTTCTTGCCATTTTTAACATCGGTTTTAACAACACTCCAGATGGCTCCGCCGCCACTTAAGAACGCATTGTACTTTTTATTGATTTCACCGGCGTATTTCATATCGATGAGATCAGACTTTTTTTCCTTACCTTCCAGAAACATAAGGTATTCATAGGCAGTAAGCGGCTTATAAGCTATGACCTTATCCGGATTTTTTTCAAGGCTTTTATCCAGAGTTTTGGTGTAGGAGCTACCAAGGAAGTCACCCAAATCTATAGCCTCATATTGATCAAGGGCTATGGGTACCTCCCCCTTATCTTCCATAAAGGAGGCGTAGGCATAGTAAGCTCCAAGTGCTGTCCAATGATGGTCGGTTCTGAAGTATGTGTACTCCTCACTATGCTTGCTGAGTGCATCATAAACATTAACAGAAGAAATACTGCTATTAAGCTTGCTTTCCAGAAAGCCAAGGGCATCATTTTGAGAATCTGTAATCCCTTTGTACTTTTTCAGCTTTAAAAACTCGCTTGCGGTCGGAGGTATCATGGAATATATTTTAACGTCGCTGCCCAGCTTCTCGTTGTATTTGTTAAGAACCTGGGAATAGTACTCACAGCTTTCCTTGTTGAATTTAAACAGTTGAACAGCCTGACCATCCACTACCATCCAATAGCCCATATTCTTTCCATCGCCGAAATCCTTGGGTGATTCTTCTTTATTCTCTTTACCTGGCTTTACATTGTGATCTGTTTCAGAAGGAGCCTGAGTGCCATCCACTGGTGTTTCAGTGGCCGGCTTGGGCTCTTTGTCTGTCGGCTCATTGCTTTCCTGAGGTGTCTGAAGATCATCATAGGCGGTCACGATGGAAATATCCGGCCCCATGAAAGCCATTAAATGGTTCAAATCTTTGCTGACCCTGACTAAATTGTCCCTTAAAATAAAGGTATCGCTGTAATACTCCTCATAGTCCTTAAAAAAACTACCGCTAAAAAGACCTGTAAATGAAAATTCCGGTTTCTTTTTAAGAGCTCTGTTCTCCAGCTCGGATACAATAGGTTTATCGAAATTCATAAAATTCGCAATTCCCAAAAGGCTTAATAGTACAACAAACAGTATGGCGTCAAGCCTGAGCTTTTTCAAATCAATTCCCCCAAAAAATAAAAATAATGTATATAAGCAGAATTAAAATCTGAAATATAAAAACGGATTGTACGATTGACCTACCAGAAAAATAATGGACAGGATAAATAGGATCACACTAAAGACCGGTTTGATAAAGCGCTCCAAAACCACAGCCTCCATTCCCGTTCCCATAAATGCCTGGATTCGCTGGTAAAGCCGACTAAGAGCCGGTGTACAACCAATAAGCGCAATTACAAAAAATACGGCGTTGTTCCAGAAGTGAATACTGACCTCCGGACTCATAAAGGATGTGGCGCGTATTCCAAACATCACACCTAAAAATTGGAATGCCTGGCCTATGTCGGTATGGTAAAAGAATACCCAACCCACAAGCACAGCCGTCCACAGATAGATTCTTGAGAAAATCACAGGCACCTTTTCGAATACCTTAAGAAGAAAAGCTTTCTCAATAAATAACAGCAAGAAATAGTAAAGTCCCCACAGTATGAAATTCCAGCTGGCTCCGTGCCAAAGGCCCGTAAGCGACCAGACAATCAACAGATTTCTTATTCTATACTTTCTGTTTCCGCCCAAAGGGATGTAAACATAATCCCTGAAAAAGCTGCCGAGGGAAATATGCCATCTTCGCCAGAACTCGGTAGCTGACCTGGATATGTAAGGATAGTCGAAATTCTCGCGGTATCTAAAACCGAACATGCTTCCAAGGCCAATGGCCATATCCGAGTAACCTGAAAAATCAAAATAGAGCTGAAAGGCGAAAAGTATTATGCCGAGCCATGCGCCCAGCACAGGAAGTCTTGAATAATCCGTTCCTATAAAGACCTCGGCAACCTTACCGGCGGTACTAGCCAAAATGACTTTCTTGCCAAGGCCCATTATAAAACGGCTAACGCCATAATTGAAATCTTTTACCGTCTCAACTCTGTTATCTATAGCCTCTGAAATGTCCTTGTACCGTATGATGGGCCCGGCAACAAGCTGGTGAAACAAAGAAACGTACAGGAGCAGCTTGAAAGGAGACTTCTGCGCTTCTACATCTCCCTTATAGACATCAACCACGTATGAAATGATCTTAAAGGTATAAAAGGATATGCCTATGGGAAGGCTTAATCGCGCTATCTCAAGGCTTGTCCCTAAAAGGCTGTTGATATTGTCCACAAGAAAGCCCGAATACTTAAAAAAGCCTAGTATCAGGAGGTTTACCGTAACTGATAGGGCTATAATGGCTCTACCCTTCAAGGTTCCCCTGTTCTTCTCTGCCATGAGTCCAATAAAGTAGTTCAGCAAAGTTGAAAAAAGGAGAATGGAAATCCATACAGGCTCGGCCCAGGCATAAAACAACAAAGAAGCGATAATCAAGATCCAATTGCGGTAAGTCCGGTTTTTTAGAAGATAGTAGAGTCCAAGACAAACAGGCAGAAAGGTACACAAGAAAAAAAGACTTGAAAAAACCAATTGAAAAGCCCCCTAAGGATAAATTTTAGGTAGAATCACTACCTCTTTAACCTATCACATCAAATCTTGTTTTTCAAATGCAATATCAGCGACCTTTCACTTCACTTCCTATATAAACAGCTTCTCAAACCCCAGTTTTTTGATATTACCGACACTTGCTTTTATGCTTTCAATTGGCTCTTTTGAATTCTGTTCTATGGCCATATAGACAACGCCATTAGCTATTGAACTATCGATGATTTTTTTAAAATCCAGATTTCCACTCCCTATCTCACAGTCCGAAGGAAGAAGATCAAATTTAGAAAAGCGTATCTTATAGTCACGCAAATGAACAACTTTTACCCTTCCTTTATACCTTTCAATGAGCTCTTGGGGAGACTTTCCTCCTCTTTGTATCCAATAGGTATCCAGCACCAAGCCTACATGCTTTGAATCTGTATTCTCTATTAGGAGCTCCAGTCCAAGTTTATCACCATACTTTATAAATTCAAAGTGATGATGATGGAACAGTAATTGCAGATTATGCAAACTCAATCTTTCTCCGAGCTTGTTGAGCTCATTGGCGAACTCCTTTAAGCCTTGTTCCTTTTTTAGTAAGTATTTCATCGGCAATACCGACACAGCTATGTATTGGCAATCCCATAGCTTATGTATCTCAACGATTTCATCAAAGTTTTCGTTGATGGTATGAAACTTTATTTGAGAGCTGCCGATTTTCATGTTGTATTTCTCACAAATGTTTTGAAGTGTTCGCGCCGTTTTAAGATTAAAATCTATTCTTGCAGCTTCCAGTGTATGAATGCCTATGTCATTCAATTTGCTTATGATGGTCGTCATATCTTTTTCATTCTTTAGGAATTTCCTTATGGTAAATGTCTGAAGTGAAAGTTGTGCCATAATTCCCCCTAAAGTATTTTAGTTTTCAGCTTTTCGTATTCCATTGCAGCAAACAGGACTGCTGCGATGCCATAGGACCAGTTTTTCCCCTTTGGTATAAGCTTATAGCCCAAATAGGGAGCAACCGGCATGGGGATTGTGGGCCCCGATATCTCCGTCATATAGACCAAGCCATCATGGGCTTGAAAATTGTCCACTACCGCTCTAAAGGCTTTTTTTGCGGGCTCAATGTAGCATTCATCAAGCCAGCCGCATCTTACACCATGCATCCAACCTGCTGCTATCAATGCTGTGGCACTGGATTCTCGATAGGTTTTGCCATCAGTATTTAAAACTGTTTCAAAATATCCGTCTTCTCTTTGATATTTTAAAAGTCTCTCAGAGGTTTCCTGAAAAATCTTGATAATCTCAGTTCTCTCCTCATGTTGATCAGGTAAATAGTCCAGAATCATGGGGAGGGCACAGATGACCCAGCCATTACCCCTTCCCCAGTATATTTTCTTTCTTGGATAATGGGTTTTGGATTTGACCCAATAGCTATGATACCAAAGCTTATCTTGAGGGTCCTGCATATATTTACCGTATAATCGTGGTTGACGGGCTGCAAAATTCAATAGATCAGAATCATGGTTCTCGTTAGCATAGCGCATGGGAAAAACGCTGAACATCATCAGTGAATCCACCCATATGGATTGAGGATAGAGCTTGCCGACTGCTGATTTTCCCAGATGATTCACCGCATCGTCCAGTATACGGGGCTCATTCTTTATATAATGAAGTACTTTATTGGTAAGCTCCTCATAGTCCTTATTGCCTGTTCTTTTTTGCATGGCATAGGTAATCAAGGCAGGGGCTGCGGTATCACTTTGGTCCACTTCCGGCTCATGCTTTACATAATAATCGCAGTAGGCTTTTGTAAAGTCAAAATATCTATCCTCGCTCAGGAAGCTGTCCAACTCAGTCAAGGCATACCCCAAAAGGGCCTCCCCCCACATCCATTTCATCTTGGGCTCATATAGCTTTGGCACGCTGTCGGCCAGTTCGACAGCCTTTTTGAAATAGTTATCGCCTGTCATTTTCCCACCTCAAACAGTCTATTGTGCAAAACCCGATTTACCACGTTCTTCTGATCCTATCCTTAAAGTTCAAATAGAGCCCTTTGCCTTCATATTCGATAACCAGCTCCTCAGGCTTTCTCTCTGCGGTGACATAAGGAGTCTCATACCTTTTGTACTCGGTATTGATAATTTCGTCATTAACCATAAAACGCTTCCTATAAGTCAGGCTTAATTTTTTCTTGCCGCTGTACTCCAGAGTCCCCTTCGTAAATGTGATCTTTCTCCCCTTAATATCATCACAAAACGCTTTAAAGGTTGCATACTCTTCCTGGGTTCCTATTTCACATATCCAATAGGTTAGTTTACCTTGCTGTATGATCTCAGAAGGATCATTATCCTTGAAATTCAGGCTATTTTTGCCTATGAGCGCGATGTAGACATTATTTAACCGACCAAAGACCATGTTCTTTTCCAAAAAAACCTCATGGAATTTGTCCTTCGGAAAATAGGCATGGGTAAATTCCAGCCGCTTCCTTTCCATGAAGCCCTTCCTTTTGTTTAAATTGTAGATGCTCATATGGACATTTCTGTTTTGGGCTCCATGAGGCATGATCCCATTTCCGACCCAATAAGCGGGAGAAAAATTGCGGTCATTATTGTCAAATACCGGACATGCAGGATGGGTGGAAAATACCGTAACCTCCTTTGAGAGGGTAGCCTGCCAGATATGCTGCTGATCCCCGAACTCACCCGGATGATGCTTCTGTGCGGTGGATAGCATGTACTCCTTTGTTTTAAAGGTATAGGAATTGGCCCTTTGAATGGCAACACCTTGTGTGACGGGATTCAAGACCTTGACCAGAAGAGGTAACAAGCCAAGCCTTCTTAAGATCGGTCTATTGACCATCTTGAATTCTTTTAAGAAATTATTTTGATAAAGCTTCCACTCATTGAAGATCTTTATGGCCATATTGATGGATTCAGGGTTTGTAAAGCTTTCCATGGCCCATAGAAACATCCCCGTCGTATCAATGTCCTTTAAGTCTTGAAATTCGCCCTTGATTTCCTTAAGATCCAGTCCCATGGAATCCTTTATCTCAACCTCCCTCTGGTCATTGCTTATGCGTTTAATAACCTCAGGCATCTCATAGTTTCTCATAAGAATAAAATTCGCAGAAATGCGCTGATAGTCAAGCTGTTCAACATTTCCAAAATGCCAGAGATACTCCCCTATTTCCAAGGTATCCTGGGTCAAAGGATTTTTCTTCTGATTTTCATAACAACGTCCGCTGGTGGCTGCAAACAAACCCTTGTACGAATTCATGGCCATATCGAGAAGCAGCAGATCCATGATGATTTTCGCTTTATCAGTAATTTCTTCATCCCTGCAAAAGTCTATCAGTAGGGTTAAGGGGGCAACATCTTCCTCGTAATAGGTATTGGAATGCCATTCTGTGAACCCATATTTAAAACGATAGCCCAGCCATCTGAGTATTTTCAGGCGCGCTTTCTCCAAGTGTTCCCTACCGGTCATATTGGAGTTTGTAAAAATAAGCTCCGGATAAAATTGCCCTGCCAGATATTCCACCGAGGCAAACAGGATCTGATGGTTTTCAGACCAATAGCACATGCTGTCATCCCCGGGCTCGTCCATCCAGTACTTGAAAGTCAGGATTGTGTTCTTGATTTCCTCAATGGTTTTTTCACTTAAAAGCTCCCTGTAAGCATACAAGGTTCTTATGATGGAGACCATCCTGAAATCAGCACAATCAAGCCTTGAATCTATATAGCTGCAAATATCCAGTATCTGCTCTTCTTCAATCTTGATGCCCTTATGGAGCTCCCGGATTCCATGGAAGCATTTAGGCCCCATTTTTACTTTCATATCAATGTCCATCAGTCAAGCCCCCTTTTTCAGCTCATTTCTTAAATTAAAAGCTTCTTAAGCTGTTCTACCTCGCTGTCGGATAAGGGTGGTTTCTCAATGTTGCCCCTCATGTATTCAAGATGCTTGCTGAGCTTTTCATGTACTTCCCTTGATAGAGGATATTTTCTAGCAAGGACGTAAGTAACGAATAATAAGATAAACGGGAATCCTACGACGATGATCTTTAATGCATTGATAACGGCCTGAGGCTGCTCCATCAGTACTTTTGTGGTGGACCCTCCCACTACTTGGTCAACGGGCTTTATGTACCCTGAAAAGTCTAAAATATTGGAGACAATAAAAATACCAACGGCAGAGGATAAGCCCCTCATGAATGTCATAATGCCTCCAAAAGAGCCTGCGTTTCTTTTTCCTGCAGCCAGCTCACCCGCATCCGTCACATCAGGGAACATCATCCAGGGCAAAACCACACATCCTACAATACCCATTCCCAAAACCGCTGCATTGACATACACAGCCCATGAAGGCCAGGAAGGCTGAAGCAATGCCATGAACAGGATTCCTATGCCCCAGACTACAGTTGAAAACATGAGGATTTTCGCTTTGCCAAAAAAATGAGACAGCTTGATAATCAAAGGCACCAATACGATTTGCGTGATAAGCATGGCGCCAAGTATGTAATTCAATTCCTTTGGCCTCTTGAGGTAATAATTCATGTAATAGGCATATACATTTGAAACCACATCCATGGATAAGAATGCGGACAAATAAATAGCCATCAAAATACGAAAGGTTCGGATTTTAAAGGGTGCAATAAAATCCTTCAAACTAAATTTCACCCTGTTATCATTTGTGGTGACCCGCTCTTTTGTATACAGAAATATCAATAAAAAGGGTATTGCGAATAGTGCGCCAAAGGCCACGGCCATAGCCATATAGCCTTTCTTTTCATCATTTGGGAACAGTTTGATGATTTCCAGCGGCAATACGGCGCATATTAAGCTGGCGCACTGAGAAAAGAACAGTCTTGTTCCATTAACGGTATTTCTTTCTTCATAATCCTGAGTGATTTCACTGCTCATGGCGGCATAGGGAACCATGACTATGGTTGATACCGTGGAATACAGTAAATATGAAAATAAAACATAGGAAAATCTCATTATCTCATTACCAGTCGTAACCGGATACCACAATAACAAGAATGCGGCTAAAATTCCAAAAAAGCCTACAAGAAAGTATGGCCTGCGCCTGCCCCATTTGGACCTTGTATTATCCGTAATAGCACCCATCAAAGGATCATTGACCGCATCCCATATCTTGCTGACGAGTATCACTATCCCGGCTAATGCAGGTCTTAGCTTAACGACATCTGTCAGGAAAATCAAATAATAGAACGAAATAATGATGGAAGCCCCGCCGCCGAAAATATCCCCTGCAGCAAAAGTAAATATTTCTCCCCTTTTCATCTTAGCCCCAGTATTCATTTAGTCTCCTCCTAAAAGCGTTGTTTAGTATAGAGTCATTATGTTACTAAGTGGGATAAAAACAAGTTCTGAATAGAGGTGATTTCTTTATTTTACAAAATAGTCCCTGTAATCATTTTTAATCTTGTCGCTCAGTCTGTTTATACCTCCGTACAAGTGCTCGGTCATGATGTCTCTTATGGCTTTCTTGTCCTTTTTTTGAATCATGTCAACGATGCTGCAATGTTCTTTGAGAAGTGTTTTGAAGTCCTTTGTTTTAACCAAATCAAGCATTCTGAACCTGGTATAATGAACCTTAAGCTGCTGGATAATCTCCCATAGCTTGGTTCTGTTCACATAGGAATAGGCATATTTGTGAAATTGACTGTCCACATTGAAGAATTCCACTTCCGACGCACCTTCGGAAATCGCTTTTATGATATGCTTTTGCTCTTCAATGTTCTGTAAAAGCACCTCAAGCTGAAGGTCGGTGATAACATCGATAAGCTCTGTAAAAATATTGGTTTCCACTGCATGACGCATATAAATGATGTCCTCGACATAATCCAAGTCGATGAGGCTCACAAAGGTTCCCCTCTGTGGCCTCACCTCAACAAGATTGTCAATTTGAAGTCTCGAAATGGCATCCCTTATAGGCGTTCTTGAAACACTGAACCTTTTGGCACAGTCGTTTTCACTGATCATCGCCCCGGGAACCAGCCTCAAATAGATGATATCTTCCTTAAGCGCCCTGTATATATGTTCTCTTGTGGACTCGTCATTGGCTTTTGCTTCGTTATTCAATCCTGTTATTCCTTTCCTTCAAGGCTGAATAAACCTGTTAAACAATATTTTATCTTGCAAGCCAGCCGCCGTCTACAGCAATTGTGAAGCCATTGACATAATCACTGGCAGAGCTTGCCAGGAAAACTGCCGTTCCTGCAAGATCCTGAGGCGTTCCCCATCTGGCTGCGGGTATTCTGTCCAATATCTCCTTGCTGCGCTGTTCATCAGCTCTGAGGGCGGTAGTATTATCGGTAGCCATATATCCCGGTGCTATGGCGTTGACATTGATCTTATACTTGGCAAGTTCGTTGGCCAGTGTCATGGTAATCCCCTTTACGCCGGATTTGCTTGCCGTATAGGAAGGCACCCGGATGCCACCCTGATAAGAGAGCATGGACGCAATGCTGATAATCTTCCCGCCTTGTCCCTGAGCTATCATTTGACGGGCAACGGCCTGGGAGAGAAAGAAGAGTGATTTGAGATTGATGTTCATGACATCGTCCCAATCCTGCTCACTGAAGTTAACAGAGTCCTCCCTTCTGATAATACCGGCATTGTTGACAAGGATATCGATTCGGCCAAAGGCCTCCATGGTTTTTTGAATAATGTTCTCAATGGGCTCTAAGGAAATAAGGTCTGCGTTTACAAATAAAAACTTTCTGCCTGCAGCCTCGACCATGGCTTTTGTTTCCTCCATATCACCTAAGCCTACGCCAACAATATCGGCACCGGCTTCTGCAAGCGCAACTGAAATGCCCTGTCCTAACCCTCTCACTGCTCCTGTGACAATTGCGACCTTTCCGGTCAGCTTAAAATTCTCTAAAATCATAATATCCTCCTATCTTAAATCCTTCATGGCCACATGATCCATATCGGTGAATGTCTGATTTTCCCCGCACATGCCCCATATAAAGGTATAATTGCTTGTTCCCACACCTGAGTGTATGGACCAGCTAGGCGAAATCACTGCCTGTTCATTGCTCATGACAATGTGCCGGGTCTCAGATGGTTCTCCCATCAGATGGAACACTCTTGTATCCTCTGCCATGTCAAAGTAAAAATAGACCTCCATCCTTCTCTCATGAGTATGGCAGGGCATGGTATTCCATGCATTGTTGGGCTCCAGCAGTGTCATGCCCATAACAAGCTGGCAGCTTTTACATACCGCCGGATGCACATATTGGTAAATAGTGCGCTTATTCAGGTTTTCCTGGGAACCTGTTCTTACAGGGTTGGCTTTGCTGATTTCGATCTTGACTGTCTCATAAGCCTGATGAGCAGGAGCTGAGTTGATATAGAACTTGGCCGGCTGATTCCGATCAACAGACTTAAAGACCACCTCTTTGATGCCCATACCTACATAGAGACCATCCCTGTTTTCCAGCTCGTAGGGTTCGCCATCCAGAAGAACAATACCTTTTCCACCAATATTGATGACACCCATTTCTCGTCTTTCGAGAAAATAATCAGCGCCTAATTCCTTTCCGGCCTCCAGCCTTACTTCCTGATCCACCGGCAGAATACCTCCGGCAATGATTCTGTCTACATGTGAATAAGTCAGCATGGCCTGATCCTTTTCAAATACCTTTCCAATAAGGTAATGCCTTCTTAACTCATCGGTTGTATAATGCTTTGAATCCTCGGGATGATTGGCATATCTTACATCCAACTGCATATTTGACCCTCCTCGTTTAGACATGGAACTTGATAATCTATTTCCATAGTAGCAACTTGTATACAAGTTGTCAATAACTTGTATACAAGTTGCAAAGGTTTATAGATAAAAACGCACCACAAGCCTCGATCCACAAAATTAAAAAGCAGGTAGAAGAGAAAACTCTTTTACCTGCTTTGCAATTTCCAAACATTAATAAAAGTCTATATAGAGTGTTGCCTAGGTGTATCTAATCTGCGATAGGAGCTCCCTTATGACAATGAGTAGGAGTCTGTCAAATAGGTTCTAATTTATAAGCATAAGGATTATTCAAGCGGAACTTCTACAGTCTCTTCGGTCATGAAGGATTTAATGACCAGTTTAAGTCCTTTTGTATCCTCCGGTATTTCAAAGGCGACACCACAGTTGAACTCGGATTTTGCAGGGATATCACCGTCAGCCTGTACGATACTATACTGATCCAAAGCGACCAGACCACCGATTGAGAGATCATAGACATTATCCTGACCATCCTGAAGCTCAAACATTAAAAGAGAGCTTACGCTGGCTACTTCATCTGTTTTATTGGTAAGGAGCATATCTACCATCAGATAAGTGTTTCCGTCTGCTGCAGGCATTTCGCCGCCACTGTCCTTAAGAACAGCAGATACGGTGTAATCAACGCCTTCTAATTCAACGGTTTTACCAATATCTACCCAATCGCCAGATGCTTCAGCTTTATCATCGTCTTTGTCGGCATCTTCTTTATCAGAATCAGCCTCTTTGTCAGCATCAGCCTCTTCATCCGTGGAGTCTTTATCGACCACATCGGCTTTCTTGGTTGATTCTGGGGAATCAGCGTCATCGCTGTCACTGCTGCAGGCAGCGAAGGAAAAGATCATCATTAGCACCATTAGAAGAGCAAGAATTTTTTTCATATGTTATTCCTCCGAAATTTGTCAGTGTACATTCTCCCTACTCACGTTCTATAATTTTGATTCTATGTACAAAATTAGAGCCACAGTATCTAATTTATACAAAAATTTGGAAATTGTAAATAGGATTTTTTGAAAAAAGGAAAATTTCGTCGAAAATTTATATTATATGAAAAAAAGGTTTTTTTGTAACTATAACTAATGAGAAAATGTATGTTTATTTGCAGGAGTGAATTGCCATGGTATAATAGAACATATGTTTTTATGCGAGGTAATTTCTATGGACCCATTATCTGCTCTGGATCCGTTCCATCCCATCATAAAAGAATGGTTCATCCATCATGTGGGAACTCCAAGCCTGCCTCAGATTCAGGGTTGGCCTGAAATACAGGCCGGCAATAATGTGCTGATAAGCGCCCCCACGGGCGCAGGAAAAACATTGGCTGCTTTTCTGGAAAGCATTGACCGTTTGTTTAAAATGGATCTTGGAGGCACACTTCCGGAGGGTGTCTTCATTCTTTATGTTTCTCCGCTGAAAGCATTGAATAATGATATCTACAAAAACCTTGACATCCCGCTGGATGGTATAAAAAAGTGCTGCCTGGCTTCCGGCATATCCTTTCCTGATATTAAAAAAGCAGTTCGAACAGGTGACACTCCCCAAAGCGAACGCCAGAGAATGCTTAAGCATCCTCCCCATATTCTGATCACAACACCTGAATCACTCTATTTGATGCTGACCTCAAAAAATGCCATAAAGCTACTAAAAAATGTACGTTACCTCATTGTGGACGAGATTCATACCATGCTGGGAACCAAAAGAGGGGTTCATCTGGCTGTTTCCATTGAGCGCCTGGAGCATCTGACCGAGCATGAGCTTGTGAGAATCGGACTTTCGGCCACCGTCAATCCTATTGAAACAGCTGCCCAATATCTCGGCGGCTTTAAAAAGAAAGGCGAAGGCTATGAAAAACGACCTGTTTCTATAGTCGCACCAACCATGGCACGCAGCAATGACCTTAAAATTCATATGCCGGTTGCCGATTACCGCGCCCTTGAACAGGGAACCATCTGGCCTGAAATCTATGACAGTGTTTTAAAGCTTATCAAGCAGCATACCTCTACCATTGTCTTTGTCAACAACCGGGCCGTGGCAGAAAAGGTGGCCGCCAATATCAACAGCATGGCCGACCAGGAAGTATGCAGGCCTCACCATGGCAGCCTGTCAAAAAGCAAACGCCTTGAAGTAGAGGAGAAATTTAAAAAAGGTGAATTAACCTGCATGATCGCAACCTCCACCCTTGAACTGGGAATTGACATCGGTAGCGTTGATCTGATGATCCAGGTGGCATCCCCCGTTTCAGTATCCAGCGGACTTCAGAGGCTGGGAAGAGCGGGTCACCGGCTTAATGCCGTAAGCAGGGGCCGGATTATACCCAAAACCAGGGGCGATCTTATCAAAAGTGCCTTTGTCTCAAAGGAAATGCTGGACGGACACATTGAACAGGAAAGAATTCCAATGAACTGTCTGGACATTCTTTCCCAGCAAATCGTTTCCATGAGCTGTGAAAAGAAATGGACCGAGGAAGAAATGCTGGACGTTATCCGCTGCGCCTGGTCCTATCGAAATTTAAAGGCTGAAAGCTTTCGCAAGGTGTTGTCAATGCTCTCGGGGGACTTCGAGCATATGGAGGACATCCCCGCTAAACCAAGAATCATGTGGGACAGGCAGAATAAGACCATAGAGGGCTCAACCTACAGCAGGATGCTGGCTGTAAACAGCAGCGGCACCATCCCGGACCGGGGATATTTCACAGTTGTTCTTGAAGACTATAAGACCCGGATCGGTGAACTGGACGAGGTTTTTGTTTTTGAAGCCCGGTTAGGTGACCAGTTCATGCTGGGAAACTCTGCCTGGAAGGTTGTTAAGATAGAAAAAAATCGTGTCATTGTAACACCCGGAAAGAGCATGGGTGCAAAAACACCCTTTTGGCAGGGCGATGGTATCGGAAGCCCTTACGAGCAAGGCATCGCCTATGGGAGATATCTAAAGGAGATTTCCAACAAACTGGAATCGGAAGATTTTATCTCTTCCCTCACAGCCTCCGGTGTATTGGACGATATCGCCGCCGAAAACATTAGGAACTACTTGATGGATCAGCAGGAGCATATGGGTTGCATCTCCCATGACCAAAGGATTGTAGTGGAATACTTAAAGGATGAGGTATCCGATCAGCGCATTATTATTCATGCACATTTCGGGGGAAGGGTTAACAGTGTATTGGCCATTCTGCTCCAGAAAGCCCTGGAGGAAATCCTTCGCTGCCATGTTTCCGCAAGCCATAATAATGATGTCATTCTCATGAGTATCTACGGCTGTCCCGACTCACTATCCAACGTTCTGTCCCTGCTTAAAGCCGACAATGTGGAGAATGTCCTATTGGAAATGCTTCCCAACACCTCCCGCTTTGCCATGACCTTCCGGTATAATGCCTACCGAGCCTTAATGATGGGTGTTCGTAACCTGGGCCAGCGACTTCCCTTATGGATACAGAGATTGCGATCAGTGGACGCTCTGGAAAATGCACAAAAAACCATGGACCATCCCCTGCTTGTGGAGACCATGCGAGAATGTCTGGAGGAGATTTTTGACATCCCTAACGCAGTTAAGGTTATCAAGGATATGAAGTCCGGCGCAGTTGAAGTGATTGAGAAGAACACCTGGTATCCCTCTCCCTTTGCATCAGAGCTTTTGTTTGAATTTAAAAGCATTATGATGTATGCCGAAAAAGACCCCCACCCGAATAAAATAGGCGGGCCATTGGTTTCAGGAATTGATGCTTTGAATTTATCCTATCATCGGGAAAATGCAACTGTTCCACTAAGTTCAGAGGCTATTTTCGAGATTGCGCGTAAAAACAGCGCCCTGTCAAAGCTCCGTGATATTGCATCAATCAATGAGATGCACTCTTTTCTTCTTATATACGGAGACATCACAAGCTCAGAAGTACCTTCCGGAAAAGTTAAGGGGCTACTTGCACAGCTTCTGGAACAAAAGCGGGTCTTTTTTATAGAGGAGACTCTAACATACCCCGGTCTCTATATTGCCGTAGAGGAATTGGAGTTGTATGCTGCTGCCTCCGCCGAATCCCATATGGAATGGCCCGATGGAACTCAAGCCCTGAACCGCGATCAGGATACCTGGACGCAGCAGGAAGCTATTTCCCGAATCATACGAAGATTCACCCGCTATCACAGTCCATTCCTTTTAGACGATATCAAAAACCGATACAGAGCCGATCATCAAACCATTGAAAAGATCATCAACCATCAAAAATCCGACGGACTTCTCACAAGAGGACATTTTACAGATCAGGACAGGGATGAATTCTGCCATGTCAGAGTTTATGATGCCATGGTCAGAAAAAGCAACAGTCTCAGGGCTAATGAGGTAGTAGCCCGCAGCCCTGATGCTTTCGCCGCATTTTTAAAATCCTGGCAGAAGGTCGGCGTGGAGACTGTAAATCCAGAAGGCTCCCTTCATGAGGTCATCGGTCAAATGGAAGGCCTCTATCTTCCTGCCGACTGGTGGGAGACTATTGTTTTTCCGGCACGCATTAAAGGATACTCGCCTTCCCATCTGGACAGGCTATGTGCGTCTGGCAGGGTGTTTTGGCGCATTGCTCCTGACAATGAAAAAGGCTTGATGCTTGCCTGGTATTGTATCGAAAATACTCCTGAGCAAATGGAGCCTGCGGCCGAGCCGGAAATACCCCTTGAGCCAAAAGAGATGCATGTGTTCCAGGTTCTTAAGAAAAAGGGCGCCTGTTTTACCCATGTTCTGACAGCCCTTACCGGTTTGCAGACCAGCGAGCTTCTTAATATTCTTGAAAAGCTTGTCTATAAAGGGCTTGTGGTGAATGATTCCTTTAGTTCTGTCCGTTTTTTTTTAGAAAGGAACGAGCAGAGTAAAAATGATGTCCAAAGAGCCAGAAGAATTGCTTTGGCCATATCCAGAATGGAAATGGGAAGATGGGAAGTTGCCTGGTCCGTCGTTGAAAATGATCTTCAAAAGCTTATTGATCGCTGGTTTAACCGATACGGCTTATTGTCTCGGGACACCCTTTCCATGGAGAAAACCTCTTTTTCATGGAATGAAGTCTATGAGGCTTTAAAAATTCGGGAATATGCCGGTGATATCCTTCGGGGGTATTTTATCCAGGGCATATCCGGCATTCAGTTCATGCTGCCCAAAGCCTATCACAGCCTTGAAGCTCCAGCCAGTGTACAGGTTATAAACGCCTGTGACCCCTCCCAGGCGTATGGAAAGCTCTTGCCCCGCAGTGAGAGCCTTCTTCCCTTTACAAACATACCAGGTACCGTTATTGTAGCAAAGTCCGGCAAGCCCATCATGGTATTGGAGAGGTTCGGGGAAAGAATTCTTTCCTCTGGCAGCGCAGAAGAGATGACCGAGGCCGCACAGGCTTTCAAGAAAGCCTTTACAGAAAAACGCATATGGCCGGAAAGGAAAAAAGTGCTGGTCAAATACTGGCCTGATGATTCAGAAGAAAGAGACATCCTTAAAACCGCATTAAAGGAAGCAGGCTTTAAGGATGAGCTTCTTAAGATGATTCTATGGAGATAGATGGCAGGGAAGCTGGAATGTTTAGTACTCCGCCTTGGCAAAGTCAATCTTTATTTCTCCAGCCTTTTTGGAAAGCAATGACATCCCTCTGTAGTTTTTATCATTTTCCGGGTAGTCGTCCCTGTAGTGGGGGCCCCGGCTTTCCTTGCGGAAGGATATGAGCTCAAGGAGTGATTTAGCCAGATTGAGGTAACTTGACAATTCACTCACGTTCCTTATCTGTTCGCCTTTTTCAAAATGAGCCATGGGATTGAACGCTTCTTCAATTCTTTTTATTTGATCCAGACCGTTTTTGCATCTGGCCTCATTCCTTACAATGGCCGCGTTTCTCCACATGATTTTCCGGATCTCATCCATGGATTTTTTAATGTCAACGAGTCCTCCGTCGGTCTTATGATAACGTTCAGCTATTACAGCCTCTGCATCGGCTAAGCTCAAACCGCTGTGAGTCCTTTTGGCTGCAAACCCGGCTGCGGCCTGCCCGGCCCGGGCACCAAAGACCTGGGTCGCCGCAATAGCCGCTCCTCCGAGCCTATCCGCCCCATGGGGGCCGCCTGCATTTTCCCCGGCGGCGAAAAGCCCGGGCACGCCTGTTGCTGCATCCTTAGATATGTAAATTCCCCCATTAAAGCATTGAGCATGGGGAACCAGGTCAAACCCCTGATTCACCGGATCAACGCCTCGCCCGTTCATCCACTTCAACCATGTTTCAATCACCCAACGCTTATCCTCAAGCACCTTTGGTGAATACTGCACATGTATGCCCCCTGTGTCAAGAGTCAAACCTTGCAGCCATTCCTCATACAGCGCTATATCAAAATACCGGCTTATGGTGGCATTGCTGAAAGGCCCGTGTCTGGCTCTTTCTAGAAGGCATTCTTCAACGGTAATATTGGGAGGGAGGTATTTTTTTAATATCTTCTCACCATTCCTGTTTGTGATGACAGGGAAGGTATCCAGATTTTTTTCCTGAAAGAGAAGCTTTTTAACAGGCCATGTCAAGCCCGGTATGAATTGAATAAACTCCAGATTTGTAAGGCGGGCACCCGCATCCAGGGCCAGCATGTACCCATCTCCCGTCTGGTCGGGAGTTGCCAGGCTGTATTGATAGATTCCGCATCCACCGCCTGTGCACAGAATGACAGCCTTTGCCTTGAAAAAGACCAGGTGTGACAATTCGTCAAAGCCGACTGCTCCCACACAGTTATCCCCATCCTTAACAAGGGAAATAATGGTGATGCCTGTTCTGACTTCTACATGATGCTTTTTAAGCTGGGTCCACATGACATTTCGGATTTTGTCCATGCCATAGGTGGTGGACCCTCTTTTCCTTTTGCCAAAACACGGAATGACTCCGTTATACTCCCCTTTGGCATCCTTAGGAAAAACAAGGCCATATTTCTCAAGCTCCCGAAAGCGATCGGTACATTCATCGGCCAGTATTCTGGAAAGCTTCCGGTCTGCCGCTCCGGCCCCGGCCTCAAGAATTTCATCGTAGTAATAGTCCGTTGTATCTCCATCAAAAAGGATGGCGTTCATGCCCCAGCCCGGAGTCCCCGGATAAAAGGTGGCACCTGTTCTGCCAAAAGCAAATTTGCTCACAATCAGAACCTCCGCCCCGTTTTCAGCAGCCTTGATGGCCGATTTTATCCCCGCTCCACCACCACCAATGATCAGAACGTCTGTTTTGCACTCATACTCCACTTTCAGTCCCATAAGCTCTGCTCTCCTTAAAGAAAACCATGCTGTGTTATAGTAATTTTCACCTACCTGAAAAAATCAGCAAAACAAGGATACCAAGGACAATACGATACCAGCCAAAAACCTTAAAATCGTGTTTCTTTACATAATTCATCAAAAAGCGAATAGCAAGTAGAGATACAGCAAAAGCAACCGCCATTCCTACAATCAGGGTTACCAGTTCTGTAGCAGAAAACGCAAAGCCGAATTTGATCAACTTTATAGCACTTGCTCCCAGCATGGTGGGAACAGCCAGGAAGAACGTAAACTCGGCAGCAGCCGTCCTGGAAACGCCAATGAGCAGCGCTCCCACAATTGTAGCACCGGAACGGGATGTACCGGGAATCATTGATAAAACCTGAAACAGTCCAATTATGAAAGCTATTCTATAATTGATATCGGCCAGCGTTTTGACAGACGGTGTTCGCCGTTTATTCCAAGTCTCGATAACTATAAAAGCAATACCATATACAATCAGCATAATCGCTATAGAAACAGGATGCCCAAAATGTTCTTCAAGGTAATCGTCAAAGAGAATTCCCAGTACCGCAGATGGAATGCAGGCAACAACGACCTTGAACCACATTGAAAAAATATCCTTCTGGATAACGGGCTGTTCCCTAAAACGGAAAGGAAACATTCTGTTCCAAAACATAACCACTACGGCAATAATAGCCCCGAGCTGTATGACAACAATGAACATTTCCTTAAAGGCTTCACTCATATGTAGTGGAATAAATTCGTCCACCAGGAGCATATGCCCTGTACTGCTGATGGGCAGCCATTCCGTAATCCCTTCCACAATGCCAAGAAATATGACTTTAAATATTTCAATCAAATTGAATTCCATTTCTAGATTTCCTCCTTTGTTTATCTATTTATCATAACCTTTTTACGTCCATGCATCAAACCCATTTCGAAGTATCCCGGAATTATTTGCACTTTGTAAAATTTTTCATTATACTGACATTACCGGTTACCGAAATCAAAGATTTCGAACCGGTACCAAGTCAGTGAAACTCGAGGCGGGGGATATCCCGCCTGAGACTGCAAAATGTACCCACCACCCAAGAGGTGGGAGACATTTTAATTCTCGTTATAGTTAAATCAGAACTGTTTCTGTTCAAAGGGGGATTGCTTATGCCGAATATAAGAAAAGTTCAATTGGAGATTCTTGTGGGTAAGGAAAAGGAAGGGCTCTATTTTGATCTGCCCTTTGAAGTTCCTGAAGAAGTCGAAAGAATTGACATCACATACAGCTATACCAGATTTCCCACCTTATCATCGGACGGGTCAGTCAAAACAGGGGAGGTCAATATCATTGACCTTGCTTTGTCTTCAAATACCGGAGAGTTTATTGGCAGCTCCGGATCCGACAGAGATCATATATGGCTATCGGAGTATGATGTATCGGACGGCTACGCCCCTGTGGAAATCGGGGCGGGTACATGGAACATCATCGTGGGGGCTTATAAGGTACAGGTGGCAGGAGTAAAGGTCACATACGAGGTGACCTTTACATTTAAAGAGCGCATGCTTTTAAAAGGCGACTGTCATCTCCATACTAAAGGCTCCGATGGAATATTGTCGGTTGAAGAAGTTGCAGGATTTGCTAAAACTAACGGATTGGATTTTTTGTTTATAACCGACCACAACAACTATGCCCACAACCGGGGTCTTAAAAGCAATAAGGATCTTACCCTGATTCCGGGTACGGAATGGACCCACTTTGAGGGCCATGCCAATATGCTGGGTGTAGAGCGTCCTTTCAGCGGCCATTACTATGCCAATAATCTTGATGAAGTCCGTGAAAAGCTGGCAGAGGCCCGCCAAAAGGGAGCTCTTGTCTCTATAAACCATCCCTTTGATGCAGGCTGCCCCTGGAAATGGGGTCTTGACAACATTGAATTTGACTGCGTAGAAATCTGGAACAGCATTATAAAAGCCAGCGACATGAAATGCATCGCCTGGTGGCATCAGGAGCTGTGCAAGGGTAGGAGGCTTCCAGCCATAGGCGGCAGTGATTTTCACAGATTCCATAATTTGGGTATGCCTGGCATGCCCACAACCTGCGTCTACAGCATGTCCAGAGGGCAAACCGATATTTTAGACGCCATCAAAAAAGGCCATGCTTATATCACCTTCCAGGCGGACGCCCCCCAGGCAGATATACGATGCAGGGGCAATTTTATGGGTGATGAGATTCCCTTTGAGCAGAATCTTTCTATAATATTCGAGTTTACATCAGTCAATGCCGGTGATGCCATTAAAATAATCTCGGCTTCGGGCGTGGAGAAGGAATTTGTCGTCGAGCGCTCCGGAGCCGTCAGCTTTGAGATTAAAGCTGAAAATAAGCGTTTTTATAGGGCAGAACTCTACAGGCAGTTGCTTCCGGGCCTACCTCCAATGCTCTACCTTATTACAAACCCTCTATACTTTTGCTAGACAGCCATAGGCCATTAGTTTAGTTCCTGCATGATTCAAGCGCTTTTAAAGGGTGCGTCTGTCCAGCCGATAAGGGAAACGCCCTCCTGCTCTATGGCTTTCATCATGTCGTCATCCAGTAAAAATTGATATTCCCAAATACGTTTTTGCCATTCTGGATTATGAGACATGAACATCCTGTTTTCCTTGGATGGGTGTAAAAACAATTCAGTTACCCCCTCCTTAAGGTTTCTGATGATATTAATGTAGAATGCCTTTAGATTTTCATAGGCTTTTATGTCCTTTACTCCAAAAGGACTTGTTATGATATCATCAGGCAAAGCTATTCCCATTTTCTCCGCAGCAGATATGGCCTGGCTGTGCATGGCCTCAATTTCAGGCGGAACCTGTCCCCGGAACCTTTCAATCATGAAAGCCTTTGACTTTGGCAATCGAAACGGCAGCCCATGTCTGGCACAAAGCTCAAAGGCTTCTTTAATAAATGGTTTCCCGGTAAGTCCGTATAAAGTTCCGCAGTGACTGTCTGCATGGGTTGGCTTATATCCCTGACTGGCCACATAATCGTATTGCGCATTTATTTCAATGGCCACCTCATTATCCTTTGCCCTGCTGTAAAAGCGGCTCAATTCGTGATGAAATTTCCTCTCCTCATCCAGAAGGGAGGAAACCTCCGAGGCAGGCGCAATACTGTCCCATCTGTCATAGGGATGGTCTGAATTAAGGGTTATATGCAAACCCATTTTAATTTTTTTGTTGTTCTTTGCACGATCAATAGCATCCAGGGATGCATTGGCAGGGGTAATCACCGTTGTGGAGGTGATGCGTTCTTCATTGAAGAGATGCTCAATGGCTTCATTGGTCTCCTGGCAAATACCGAAATCGTCCGCATTGATAATAAGATATCTTCTTGACATGGCTACTCCTTTCTGCTCTTTTTACTTTTCTCTGCCTGATTTTATCCCTGTTTTTCAGAATTCTCTATTTTTGAATCAGAAAAACTTAAAAACCGAGAGAAAATAAAGCTGATAACAACCAGGATAAATGGGAAAAGGGCCAGCAGGAATCTGGCTGCGCCTCCGGGATTCAAACCAGGAACTTCCCCGCTTTCAAATCCGTAAACCCTGTAGACAAGAAAGAAGGCAAGGCTAGTAAAAAGTCCGTTCAAGCGGTTCATAAACCCTGATGCGCTTGCGAAGATGGCCTCACGCTTGATTCCCGATTTAGCGGAGTCTTCATCAATAATCCTTGCCCCTATAAGGTCCATGGTGGCTATGACACCCGCAAAGCCCAAGCCCACGAGACTGCTGGCAAGGATTGCTGTTATAAGGGAGTTAGCAAGATAAACAGGGATGAAGCCTATCCCAAGAACCAGTAGCGCAGCACGCCATATGGGGACAACCGTATACTTTTTAATGAGCTTTGCCCATATAGCCACCGCTCCGATTGCAATAAAAAGAACTGTTGCGAATAAAAGGGTGGATTGATTGTCCGGTATTTTAAGAGAATACTTAGCGTAGAACGGTATGGCCTGTAAAACCAGGGCCATGGCAGCGCTGTAAAAGGCATTAGCAAATCCTGAAATCCAGAATTTTTTATTTTTAAACAGCATTTTTAAGCTGTCCCATAGCTGAGGCTTCTCAGTTTTCAAGTTATCTATATTTTCATGACAGCCAAAGGCTGAAAAGAGAATAACCGAGGCACCCAGTATTCCGTAAATGAGGGCTGTCAGAGGAAAACCGATGAGATTTGTGACCATTGGTGTAAGTGCAATGCTTATAACCATAGCCACTAGCTGAAAAGCCTGCCTCATGGCGTTGGTGCTGGCCCGTAGGGCATCACCCTTGAAGAGATCGGGGAATAATGCGCCATAGTTGGCATTGATCAGAGAATCCAAAGTTCCGGTAAGTATGTACATCAGCAAAAAATAGACAAAAAGTGAGTTTCCTTCAAGAAAAGCCGGAGGATTGTAGAAAGCTACCAGACCCAGTGCCAGCAAAGGTGCACCAATAACCAGCCACGGCCTCCTTCTGCCCCATTTGGTACGCGTCCTGTCTGAAAAATAGCCATATACAGGATTATCGAGGGCATCAATAAAGGTATAAATAAGCAGTACCAGAGAATAATGCGCTGTGCTTAAACCAAGCTGATCTACATAGTAAATGGCCGCATAGGTTTTGAACATGTTAATGGGTATGGAAGTACCGAACATACCTATGGCATAGCGGATCGGACGTGTTTTTCTCAACTCAGAGTCCATATGGTTTCTCCTTTCAATCTTTCATAATATCCAGAAGCATATGAATAGTAGCTTGAATTGCAGCTCCAACAGCCCTTCAAAGTGAAGTACATCAGGTATACTTTCATTGTATGACAAAGGAAAAGAAAATACCAGCTATCAGACCTGATGAAAAGGAGAGATGTGTGGACAAAACGCCCATATAGAAATTATTACCTTCATATTACAATTTTCTTAAAATCCATGATGAAATATCTGGTAATCTGAGTTTTCCTGCTAGAATACAAATAGGAGACCGCTACTTATAAAACATTTGGGAGAATGGCATGAAAAACATCAAGCAAAGCATCAAGAAAATCATCATTATCTTATTGATCCTCTCGTTCAGTTTACCAGCACTTGCAGACACTTATGACCCAACCCCAACTGAAAAAAACAATTTTCGGGGGTTATGGGTAGCCTCGGTTGTCAACATCGATTATCCGTCAAAACCGGCAGCCGATGTCGAGACGCTGAAGGCTGAGGCAATAAAAATATTGGATTTTGCCAAGGATACGGGTTTTAATGCTGTTTTCCTGCAAGTCCGGCCTGCGGCGGACGCCCTCTATCCGTCCCAATATTTTCCATGGTCTAAATATTTAACGGGAAAACAGGGTCTTGCGCCTGATAATGCTTTCGATCCTCTGGCATTTTGGACTACCGAAGCTCATAATCGTGGTCTTGAGCTCCATGCATGGATTAATCCTTACCGGGTGACCAAGAAAGCTGCCGGAGAACCCGTCCACGATTTTGCCTCTCTTGCGCCAAATAACCCTGCTCGGCTCAATCCCGGCTGGGTGGTCAAGCATTCTGACGGGAGCCTCTATTTCAATCCCGGCCTTCCCGAGGTCAGACAGCTTATTGTCAACGGCGTTCTTGAGATTATACAAAACTATCCTGTGGATGGTATTCATTTTGACGATTATTTTTATCCGGACAAAAGCTTCAATGACAAAGCGGCCTATGACCAATATAAAACGGCAGGCATAAGCCTTGACGACTGGCGAAGAGAAAATGTCAATACGCTGATTCGCAATGTATCCTGGGCTATTAAGAGTACCGGAAAAAATGTCCGGTTTGGTATCAGTCCCTTCGGCATATGGGCCAATAAGGCCTCAAATCCGCTTGGAAGCGACACAAAAGGCATGGAATCCTACTACAGCCATTATGCCGATTCACTTAAATGGGTCAAAGAGGAAATGATTGACTATATTACACCGCAGATTTACTGGAATATCGGTTTTTCCGTGGCCGACTACAGCAAGCTGGTGTCCTGGTGGGAAAAGGCCGTTTCGGGCACAAAGGTGGATCTGTACATAGGCCATGGAGCCTACAAAGCGGGAAGCGCTGACCCTTCCAGCTCTTGGTATGGTACTTTGGAATTGGACAAACAGCTCAGGCTCAATGCAAAAAGCTCTGAAGTTAGCGGTAGCATTTTTTACAATTATAAATCCCTGGTCGATAAGCCCGCATTATCTGCAACCCTAAAAGCCGTTTTTGAACAGTTGAACGGTAAAACAGCCGGAATTCCCGTAATAATTGGCCGTCCTTCGGGTAATGTCCGTACAAGCCTGGACAAGTATTATCTCAATGGCTCCTCCGATCCCAATAAACCCTTGTACTTAAATGGACAACTAGTGGAGAATCGATCCAGCCAGGGTTATTTCGGAATTCTGGTTTCCCTCGAGAAGGGTGCCAACAGCTTTACATTATCTCAGGAAGGGTCTTATGCTACAAGCAACATTTATAGGGAAACGAGTTCATCGGGTCCGGCTAAAATGAGCAAGATAGAAATTCCTTCCTCCTCAGCATTCCCGCAGGCTCAGGAGTACCGCATGCCGGGTGAAAAAATCACGCTGTCGTGCCAGGCTCCCATAGGCTCCAAGGTCACTGTTAAGCTGGGCGGAAAAAGCTACACCATGAAGCCTGCAACGTCCACAGCCCCGAGCTCCGGGCTCTATGCCACAACCTATACTTATGTATACACCATCCCCGCCTATAACGGAAACCCACGAATCATTGATCTTGGTACACCGACTTATACAATGAGTTATAAGGGAACAACAAAAACTCAAAAATCACCTGCCAAACTAGGTGTTATCATGAAAGGTGCTCCCTATTATGCAGAGGTCACCGAAGCAGTCATTGATACCTATGATGCTCCCGTTTCGGGTAATGGCGCTGCTTACGAGCTCTACAAAGGAATGGTTGATTCAGTTACCGGCATGACAGGCACTTATGCCCGTTTATCCTCAGGCCAATGGGTCTTTAAGAGCAAGGTTAAGCTCTATACTACAAAAACAGCAAATCAACCTGTTGTAAAAAAAGCAGAATATAATGTGGGTGATAAATGGGATACCTTAAAGCTCGAGCTTTCTTCTCCCGCAGCAGCCTATCCTTCCTTTGACGGAACTTCGCTGAAATTAAATATTCCAGCATCCGCATCGGCGTCTTTACCCAAGCTTCCCGACCAATCGCTTTTCTCATCAATCAAGACTGTTAATAATGGAAATGGCGGCACCCAATATATACTTTCGGTTAAACAGAATCAGAGAATTGAGGGCTACTATGTAGAAAAAACAGCTTCGGGTCTTGAGCTTAAGATAAAGCGGAAAGCTATGCTTAATGGTGATGATGCACCTCTGCTGGGTATAACCATCATGCTTGATCCAGGGCATGGCGGAAGTGAATCCGGCACCACCGGGCCTCTTGGAATGAAGGCTGCAGAAAAAGATATTAATCTCAAGACGTCTCTTATGCTGAAAGAAAAGCTTGAAGGACTAGGTGCAAAGGTTCTGATGACCAGAAATTCCGATACCACCGTATCTCTCGCATCACGCCTTACTGCTTCCAGAAATGCCAGACCGGACCTTTTCATCTCCATTCACGCCAACAGTATGGCCGATAATGTGGATATATCTAAAATAAACGGTTTTTCAATCTTTTACAGGGAAGAACTGGCCAAAAACCTATCGAAAACAATGTATGATCACGTTATAAAAAGCTTGAACCGCAATACCCACGGCGTTAACAACCGGAACTTTTACGTAACCAGAGGGACATGGGCTCCGTCCATCCTGATTGAGAGCGGATTTGTTCCAAATCCAAACGAATTTGAGTGGCTGACAGACGAAAAGGAACAGGCCAAGTTTGTCAATTGTATATCAGAAGCTATCATAAAATACTTTTTGAACTGAAGCCCGCTTTCCCTGCATAAAAGCTAGAAACAAAGAGATTAGCACTATTTGAAAACTAATATTTCAGATAGTGCTTTTTTTCTTGTTATGAGTAAAGGCTTGTGCCATTCTTCAACCTTGCGGCCAGGTAAAAAGTAGATTAAACTAATGTTATAGGTGGTTATTCATGGAAACGGAAGCGTTTATATATTAAGGAGGCTCAAAGGTATGATTGACTATCAGGATGGGATATTCCGCCTGACAACTCAAGACACCAGCTATTGGTTTCGCGTGACCCCCTTTGGACATTTAGAGCACATTTATTATGGTGCCCACCTCAGAACACAGCCTCCGGATGGGCTACTACTCAAGCGTACAGCCGAAATTGGCAGCAGCGTGTGCTATGACCCTTCAGATTCCACTTATTTTCTTGATAATCTTTGCCTGGAGTGGTCCGGAATTGGCCGCGGTGATTTCCGTCACTCGCCTGCCGAGCTGAAAATGCCTGATGGCACCTTTGTCTGTGATTTTATTTACCGTTCCCACCGACTACTTCCTGGATTTGTTCCCATGGATTCCCTTCCAACCGCTTATGGTGAGGAAGCAGACTGCCAGACTCTGGAGCTTACTTTTGAAGAGGTTTCAAACCATGTGGCGCTTCTTCTCTATTATACGGTATATGAAAACGTCAATGTTATCACCCGTCGAGCGGTGCTAACTAACTATAACAAAAATCCTCTTATTATCCGCAGGCTCATGAGCATGATGGTGGATTTACCCAACAGAAACTTCCGACTCATCACCTTTGACGGCGGTTGGATTAAAGAAGCTCACCGACATGATCGTCCGCTGGAATACGGCCTTTATGTCAATTCCTCTACCACAGGTGCCAGCAGCAACCGACACAATCCGGGGTTTGTTCTGGCCGAACAAGGAGCTACTGACCAGCAAGGCAATGTATACGGCTTTAACCTGGTCTACAGCGGTAATCATTACGGCGCAGCAGAGCTCTCAAACCACCAAATAGCCCGGGTTCAGCTGGGAATCAATCCCCATTGCTTTGAGTGGACCCTGGAGGAGGGTGAGCACTTCGAAACACCCGAAGCCATCATGACCTTCAGCTTCGAGGGACTCAACGGCATGAGCCACAACTTCCACGACTTTATTAATAACCATATTGTAAGAGGGGATTGGAAGAACAAAGAGCGGCCTGTTCTCTTAAATAATTGGGAAGCCCATTTTTTTAAATTTACCCAGGGCAAGCTTCTGCGGCTAGCGCGTAGGGCTAAGCACCTGGGTGTCGAGTTATTCGTCCTGGACGATGGTTGGTTTGGTAAACGTGACAGTGATACGGCTGGTCTTGGGGATTATGCCGTCAATCAAAAAAAGCTGCCTTATGGGTTAGCACACTTTGCAAAGAAAATTCGTAAAATGGGCATGTCCTTCGGACTATGGTTTGAACCCGAAATGGTCAATGCAGACAGCGAGCTTTACCGTGCACATCCCGAATACGCTGTGCAGGTTCCAGGCAAAAAGCCCACTCTGGGGCGAAATCAGTTGGTGCTGGACCTATGTAATCCGGAAGTCAGAGATTATATTGTCTCATCTGTAAGCCGCATTTTGGATGAAAATGATATCTCCTATGTAAAATGGGATATGAATCGCCACATCAGTGAGGCCTATTCTCCCCACTTGACTAGTCAGGGTGAATTTTTTCACCGATACATGCTGGGCCTTTATGATATCCTTGAAAGAATTTTCAGTCCCCGGCCCCACATCCTTTTGGAAAGCTGCTCCAGCGGCGGAAATCGGTTTGACCTGGGCATGCTGTGTTATTCAGCTCAGATTTGGGCTTCAGATGACACGGATCCCATTGAGCGGCTGAAAATACAAGAGGGATTATCCACCCTTTATCCCCTGTCCACCTGGGGAGCTCATGTATCCAGTGCTCCCCATCAGCAGACCCTACGCAGCACTCCGCTGACAACCCGGTTTAACGTAGCCTGCTTTGGCTGTTTGGGCTATGAGATGGACTTAAAATATCTGACACACGTGGAAAAAAGAGAAATCAAAAACCAGATTGACTTTTATAAGCGGTATCGTAGAACCTTTCAATTCGGACGTTTTTACCGTCTGACTGCTCAGAAGGAGAACAAGGTTCATTGGCAATGCGTGGCGAAGGATGGCAGCATGGCTTTAGCCGGCTTTTTTCAGACTATGTCCACCGCCAGCGAAGGCTATGATGTTCTTCCTTTGACGGGCCTTGAGCCCGAGGCGCGTTATAAAGTCAGGACCCGGCCTCAAAGCCTCTTTATCAAGCGATTCGGTGAATTGGTCAAGCATATTCTGCCTTTTTCGTTAAATCCGGAGGGATTGATCCTTCGTACCGCCAACAAGGTCTACTGCCTGACCGACTGTGTGGAAAACTACGAGGGCTACGGCGATTTGTTAATGGCAGGGCTCATGCTTAATAATCAATTCATAGGCAGCCACTACAACCCCAATACCCGCCTTCTTGGAGATTTCGGGTCAAATCTGTATGTCATTGAGAAAGTCATAAATTGAACTGGGGAGGTTATTTCATGAAAAACGTATCAGCCCGCAATCATTATACCTTTGGTCTCGGCACCATCGGGAGGGATATGCTCTATTCCCTTGTGAGCATGTATCTTATCTTTTATCTCACCGATATTCTGGACCTGCCCGACACCACATTATGGTGGCTTACCAGCATCCTGCTCATAGCCCGTATCTTTGATGCCGTCAATGACCCCATTATGGGTGTTATTGTTGACAATACCCACAGCAGGTTCGGAAAATTCAAACCCTGGATGGCCATTGGCGCTGTCCTGACTGGTTTATTCACGGTGCTGATGTTTACTGATTTTGGCCTTAGAGGAACAGCTTATCTTATCCTGTTTGCAGTGATCTATCTGTTATGGGATTTAAGCTTTACCGCCAATGATATTGCCTATTGGTCCATGCTTCCTACCTTGAGCATGGATCAGAAGGGACGGGAAAAAATCGGTGCTTTTGCCCGTATCTGTGCCGACGTAGGACTTTTTGCAGTTGTTGTGGGCATCGTTCCCATCACCAAAGCACTGGGAGATGCACTGGGAAGCATGTCAAAAGCTTATTTTGTCTTTGCCATCGCTGTTTCACTAATCATGATAGCAGGCCAGTGTATTACGCTTTTTGGTGTCAAAGAATTAAAAGGAGTCTTCCTAAAGGATGAACAAACGACCCTTAAAGGACTATTCAGCATCATTTTTAAAAACGATCAGCTTCTGTATACCGCTATCTCCATGTCTCTGTTCATGATAGGCTATATGACGACCACCTCCTTCGGCCAGTATTTCTTTAAATATGCCTATGGTGATGAGAACATGTATTCCATATTTGCCCTTGTCCTGGGCGTATCCCAGATTACCGCTCTAGTCGTCTTCCCCATGTTCAGTAAGCGGTTCAGCCGGAAAGTCCTTTATGCCGGTTCCACGGTAATGGTCGTACTGGGCTATGTGATCTTCTTCCTCGCCCCCATGAACATGCTGTTCATTGGCGCGTCGGGCGTGATCATCTTTTTAGGAGAGGCTTTTATTCAGCTTCTGATGCTCATGTTCCTGACTGATACCATTGAATATGGGCAATGGAAGCTGGGTAAACGGAACGACAGTGTTACCTTATCCCTTCAGCCCTTCATCAATAAAATTGGCGGAGCCATTGCCAGCGGAATTGTAGGCGCTACAGTGATTCTCTCCGGCATCAGCCGGGCTAAAACACCGGCCGATGTCACTTCCCAGGGCTTGCTCCTTATGAAAACCGCCATGCTGGGGTTGCCTCTGTTGTTCATACTGGCAGGTTACCTGCTTTACAGGTACAAATATAAAATTGATGCCAAGATGTATCAGGAGATTCTTTCCGACTTGGAAGCACGGGGTGACATCAAGCTTGATAAGCAGGGCTGATTATAATCGTGTAGGAGGGGGTGCTAACCCCCTTCCTCTCAGTCGAATAGCCATGGGGATTTCAAATTCAAGGCTGCATCTTATATTGTCCCGGCGTTTTTCCCTGTGACTTTTTAAAAATTTGTATGAAGTAATTGGTATTACTGAACCCGACCGATGCCGCGATATCATGGATTTTTAAATCCGTATTATCCAGCAGCTCAAGGGCTTTTTGAATTCTCACCTGATTGACGTAGTCCACAATACTCATATTGGTATATTGTTTGAAAATTCTGCCGGCATAGCAACGGTTCAGCTTGGCATAATCTGCAAGAATATCCAGAGAAACCGTTTCGCTATAGTGTTCTTCTACGTAACGGGTCATCAAAGAGACCTTTTCGTAGGTAGCTAAATTGCGCTTTTGATTAATAAGGCCGCTCAAACCCCGAATAATACTTGAAAACAGGCCCATACACTCTTTTTCATTCTGAGTCTGTAAAAGCTTTTCCGTTAAAGAAGAGAACGGAACGTCATTAAAAATAAGCTCCTTTTCGGCAATACCCAATTCCATAATCAGCTTTGCCAATGCATTCAGCAAGCGAATCGAAAAAATGTGAAGATTAATAGGAAGAATAAACCGTTGGTCTTTAAATTGATCAAAGATTTCCTCCAGGGTTTTGTCCGCCTTCTCCTGCTCATTCATAATCAGATGCTGAATCAGTTCGGCTTCCAGCTTCGATGAATACTGGGTTTCAACTAAGGATGCCACAACTACCTCATTAAAGAGGATGACTTCGTCATTGCCAATACTCTTTCTGAAATCAAGGGCTTTTACAGCCTCCTTAAACGAAGCGTGAATTTGATCCGGCATGTCCTTCACACGGCCTATACCGATGGAAAGAGAGAATTTAAGCAAGGATTTACATTTTTCTTTTAACGCAAAGGCGAAGTTGGAGGCCGTCTGCTCGGCTTCATTTTTCTCCGTCATGGCTGAGGTACTGAAAACAAGCGCAAAGTTGCCTGCTTCATAATTAACCAGAAATCCCTCGCCATAACCCTGTAAGGTACTCATAATCAAGTTTTCAAGAGAGATTTCCAATAGAATGCGATGGTCTAAATCAAACTGTTCAAAATAGTCCTCCTCATTGTCAATGGCGATTACTAGAACCAGATAATGTTCGTATAAAGCCATGCCAAGACTTTCAGACTGCTCCTTGATTTCCTGACGGGTATATCTGTTCTGAGTGATGAGCCTGTATTCAAACTGCTTTTTCAACGCTTCCCTGCTCTCTCCCACAATCTCCTGAAATTGTTTATTCTCAGCAGAATACTGATTGAGAATATTCCGGATGGTGTCATATTCATTAGCATTCTTTGGAACTGCGGCCTTTCCGCCGAACAGCTTTACGATTTCACGGACCGGCTTTGAAAATTTGTTAGACATATACACAGCCAGAATAATGCTCAGAAGTACGGAGGACAGGGCAATCACAATAATGATTTGAAGGGGTCGGAACATGCTGTCAAAAATAAGATTCCGGTCTTCATAGCAAATATAGGTCCAGTCATATTCAGAAGAACGCACATAGGACACCAGCTTTTCCTTGCCGGCTAGGGCTGCAAAAGTGCTGGCTTCGCTCTTGGTTAAATCAAGTGGGGGTGAAAAGTCTTCAAGCTGCTTGAAAACATCGGATGAATTCACCGAGGAAGCAATAATCATACCCTTTGAGTCCACGATCTTAAAGACCATATTCTCATTAAAATTTGAGTTTTTAATCAGATAATGAAAAAGCCGGTTGGCATCCAGATTAATGATATAAGTACCGGAATGCTGAATGGCATTCAGGGGGACGCTGATGACAACGGGCAAAATGTTTTTTGTTTCATAATCAAGGGTGGGCAATTGACGGGCAGGCAGAATATAATAATTCTTTGAATAATCCAATATGTCAAGAAAGCCCTTATCATAGAAATCCGTATAATCAAATTTCAGCCCAGAGGAAAGATAAACACTTTGTGGCGCATGATCCAGATAATAAACCGAGTAAATAAAATCCGATATCTTTTGCACGTTAGTCAGGCGAGTATAAATCTTATTATCATAGACATGGGGCTCTTCATGCAAATTATCAATATGGGAGGCATTCTCCTGTTCCATATAGACCATGGAGGCACCAATGGTACTATTCAGAAAAACCTCGTAAGTAGAAACGGACTGGTGTAAAATCTGCTCATTATAGGCTATGACATCCTCGGTATAGAAGCTGCGCATGCTCAGAAAATAAATGATGGAGCCCAATAATATGACAAGAGAAAAAACGGTAACCATGTGGACCGTCATGTTAAGGTAGACACTCTTCTTCCCCATTTTATTTCTCATATCATAGCCTCACTTTATGGGAGCATCTTCGATAAATTTCTGGTATTTCTCGTTGATTTTCTGTTCAAGCACAGCCTTTTCCCGGGGTAATTCACCCGCAATCGCCTCGGTATATTGTTCAAGCGTAATCTCACCTGTGACATAGCGTATGGCATAGGTACGTTCAAAGTCCTTATAGCCGGGATATTTTTTTTGAAAATCTGTGTTTTCCGAAACCAACCCCATGCTATAGGAATAGGGATTAGTAATCAGTAAATGGCCCTTTTTCTGATAATATTTCAATCGTGTGCTTTCCTGTTCATCATTGGCTAAATAGGCAAAGCTCTCTGAGCGATAGGTGTCCGAAATGCCCCAGAGCTCTCGTATAGCGTTTTTTTCCTGCTCCGGTGTGCGAATAATTAAATTTCTATTGGCATCATAAATCTGATAATGAACACCCTGGATACCCAGATTAGAAAAAGTGATCATTTCGGGCGTATTCATTTTGTCCAAAAAATCAAGGGCAACCGCATAATCCGCATCCCTTGTAATGACAAAAACGGCATTTTCGCCCACCATGCTCCCTATACCGCTATAGCCATAGGACTCGGGAGTAAAATTCCAAACCCGCCCCTCATAATCACCGGGCGGCAGAATCCATTCAAGTCTGGCGTCGGGCACAGTTTGCTTGAGACGCTTTTCCAAAGCAATGGTATCATTGGAATAGCCGCCGATCATGCCGATTTTCCCCTGTATAAACCGCTCTTCAACATTCTGTAGGGTAGCAAAGGAAGGGTCGATTAAATCCTGCTCATAAACTTCTCGCAAAAAGGTTAAAAAATCTAAATACCCCTTTTGATTTTCTCTAAGAACAGCCTTTTTATAGGTATTGCCCGCATCCGCATGAATGGAGTTCCACAGATAATCCGTCTGAAAAGCCCCCGCGAACACACCGCCCAACTGATTCAGACGCCAGGAGGTGATGCCATAGGTATCTTTTTTCTGATTTTCATCAGGGTCCTTATAAGTAAACGACTTCATGACCTGTACAAAATCATCCAGGGTTCGCGGTGTTTCAAGCTTAAACTTGTCCATCCAATCCTTGCGGATAATAACCCCATAGGGGTAGGAGGTGGTAATGCCGGGAATGGCATAGAGCAAATCACCGGTGCCCACCATCATCATGGAAACCAATTCCTTGGGTATATTGGATTTAATATTTGGAGCAGCATTAAGATCGACGGGAACAATGGTTTTATTTTGCGCCCACATGGAAAGATTGGCCTCGCCGTTCCAGTTGACTTGAACAATATCGGGCAAATCCCCCATGGCCATCATGACATTGAGCCGTTCATTGTAGCTGCTGGGGGACGGACATTCCACAACCAATGAAATGCCGATTTCTTCCTCCAAGGCTTTAATGTAGGCATTATTTTCGGCTGAAAAAGTATCATTCATTTTCAGCATGATATGTAATTCCGGAGCCGCATCGACGGATTCCGGCGTATTGAATTGACATCCTGTTAACTGAACGGTCAATATGGCTGCAGCAAGCAAGCGACCGATTTTGCGTCTTAACATACATCCCATACAGCTTTCTCCCATATAAGTCTTTTTAGCCTCCAAATGGCGGCTAAGCAGCAAGCATTTCAATTGAATAGGAGTCTGGCCTTCGTAAAAGAGAGTGATGGACCGTCTGTACAATGTGATTGATTTTGATATAACCCATAATAACGTAAAAAGGGATTTCGTTCAATACAAGGGCCATATCAAAATTAATAGGTATAAATTTTGAAATGAAGGACACAGCAAAAGGCATATCGCAAAAAATAGCTATCATTCTTGAGATTGACTTACTTTTCATGCGCCTATACACTGAACTCAAAATAATTCAAACGGGTTATGCAGTTACAACTTGGTTTTGAATTCAGAAAGGATGGGCATGATATTGAGTACTATGACCAGCACACCCATGAAAGTCGGATTTCGCACAAAATGCAAAACCCACTTTAAAATGTTCTATAAAAGCCGGTACCTTCTTTTATTACTCATTCCCGGCGTCATCTACTATCTTATTTTCCACTATATCCCCATGTACGGCATCATTATATCTTTTAAAAACTTTAACATTTTTGATGGCATCTGGGGCAGCCCATGGGCCGATCAGTTTGGTTTTGAACATTTCATTGATCTTTTTAAATCCAATTCATTCTTTCGTGCTTTAAAAAATACCGTAACCCTAAGCCTGCTGCAAATTGCCTTTACATTCCCTGCCCCCATTATTCTGGCCCTTTCACTCAATGAGCTCCGGAACGGACTCTGGAAAAAGACCATACAAACTGTAAGCTACCTCCCCCACTTTATTTCAACTGTTGTCATTTGCGGTATCGTGTTTAATCTGCTTTCCAGCAACGGCATTGTCAATACCCTTATCAATCTCTTTGGGGGAGAAACCGTACGTTTTATGATAAGGCCCGAATACTTCCGATGGATTTATGTTATTTCAGAGGTCTGGCAAAAAGCTGGGTGGAATTCCATCATCTATGCCGCTGCGCTGGCTACTGTGGATGTTGAGCTATATGAAGCTGCAAAACTCGATGGCGCCAATCGTTGGCAGCGTATGTGCAATATTGATTTTCCGGCCATCATCCCAACAGCTATTATTCTCCTGATATTTAATATTGGCGGAATCATGACCATGGGCTTTGAAAAAGTGCTCCTGCTCTATACGCCGAGCACCCAGGAAACGGCAGATGTTATCGGTACCTATGTTTATAGGAGAGGTATTGTTGGCGCAGATTTCAGCTTTTCTACGGCGGCAGGTCTATTCCAGTCGGCCATTGGCTTTTTGCTCATAGTAGGGACCAACCGTTTGGCTAAGAAATTCGGAGAAATCAGCTTATGGTAAAGGAGCGGGTCATTATGAAGCATAAAAAAATAAAAATCACCCCATTCCCAATATTCAACAATATCTTTCTTTTCTTTGTTTTTCTGCTAACCCTCTATCCCTTTATTTATGTGCTGGCCGTTTCTCTTAGTGATCCTCAGGCCGTCATGCAAAACAAAGTCATTCTTTGGCCCGTGGGCTTAAACTTCAATTCCTATAAAGTAGTGCTGGCCAATTCGAGCATCTGGTCAGGTTATAAAAATACTCTGCTCTATACAATTGTGGGCACCACCATCAATCTTGTGTTGACCTCCACCATGGCCTATGCCCTTTCCAAGCCCAACCTGTATGGGCGGAAATTCTGGTCCATATTTGTCGTTTTCACGATGTTTTTTCAAGGTGGGATGATTCCCAATTACATCAATATCAGTCAACTCGATTTAATAGACAGCATTTGGGCCGTCACGCTCCCAATAGCCATCAGCACCTGGAACTTAATGGTCATGCGCACCTATTTTTCGGGACTACCTGCCGAACTGGAGGAAGCGGCAACAGTCGACGGCTGTAATCCGATTATGACCTTCATCCGGATTATTATTCCGCTTTCAATGCCCATTATTGTGACCATGGCTTTATTTTACGCCGTAACCCATTGGAACTCCTATATGAATCCGTTTATTTATTTGAATGATAAGGATAAATTCCCCCTTCAGATTATATTACGCCAGATTCTCATCTCAGGGGATACCTCCTTTGCCGATAATTCATCCATGCTCAGCGACCCCAACCTGATCATTTCCGATACCATTAAATATGCTACCATTATTGTCTCCATATTGCCTATCGTGCTGTTTTATCCGTTCTTACAGAAATTTTTTGAAAAGGGGGTTATGATTGGCGCGGTTAAAGGATAGGACAGTATTCCATTAAACGATTTTAAGGAGGATTAACAATGAAAAAAAGTGTACGGACGAAATGGGTTTCATTCATGTTAGCAACAGTACTTTTAACATCCCTGTTAACAGCTTGCGGCAATAGCACACCTGCACCGGCCTCTTCTACTCCTTCAAGCACCACCTCATCCACACCGGAAGCAACACCTTCTGGAGAACCCAGCACAAAGCTTGTTGACAAGGAGACCACCCTAACCGTTCTGATGCCCGAGCATGCTTCCTACCCCGTCAAATCCTATAACGAAAGCCCCTTTTTAAAACATATTACTGAAGTCACCAATGTCAAGCTTGACCTGCAAGTGGTTCCTGACGCTGGAGATGCCTATAAGCAGAAGCTGAACATCATGCTTAACGGAAACACACTTCCCGACGTGATCTGGTCCAGCAGCAACGATGTCAATATCAATTCTCTGGCTGTTAAGGGCATGTTTGTCCCCTACAGCGATCATTTGGATACTACGCCCAATATCAAAAAAGTACTGAATGATATCCCTTCCATTACAAAGAACCTGGCTGCCGAGGACGGAAAGCTCTACATCATGCCCCGTCTGACCCTTAACACCATGACCGAGCTGTTCATGATCCGCGAAGACCTCATGACGGCTGAAAACCTTGCCCAACCTAAAAACTATGAGGATCTTTATCAGATATTGAAAACCTTAAAGGATAAAAATCCTGATAAGAAGGTTTTCATAAACAGAAATGGTACCGAACATGTTGTCAACCGTTTGGCCTATAGCTGGGGAAGCGGTTATGAAACCTCCACTCATGGCTTCTACCTTGATCGTGATACAGATAAATATGCCTATGGGCCGGCTGATGAATCCTTCAAGAACATGATCCTATGGCTCAAAAAGCTCTATGATGAAAAGATTCTGGATGCCGACTACTCCCTGATGGATACCAAGCAATGGGAAGAAGCTTTTTCAAATGAAAACGCACTCTTTGCCATTGACTTCATCGCCAGAATCCAAACTGTCAATAATGTCTACATCAACAATAAGAGCGCTGCCCGCGTAGTAGCCATAAATCCTCCCGCAGGAGAAAGCGGTAAAAAGGGTATTATGGGTCGCTTGCCCGTCATGAGCAACAGCGGCATTATCATCAGCTCCAGCAGCAAAAATATCGATACAGCATTGAAATTCGTTGACTGGATTTACAGCGATACAGGCCGCTATATCGCAACCTATGGTATTGAGGGTGAAACCTTCACCGTTGACACAGAAGGCAGACCTTCCTGGACAGAGCAGATGAAGCGCCAGGCCAAACCCGACGGAAAAGAGCTCGTTAAAGACTTTGGCTGGGTTTACTACTTGAATAAATATGAATTCCCCGTTGGTTATGAAAAGGCCTTAGCAGCCGATCCCGTACCGGTGGATGACCGTATGATGTTCTCCCGCTCGGTTATGGAAGACAACAATGCCGTTATTGATCCAGACCCTGTACTGGTTTACACCGATAATCAGCTTAAGGTTCTCAAGAGCAATGGTACCGATATTTCCGACTACTTCAAGCAAAATATTGACAAGTTCATTATGGGTACTCGTCCTATGTCAGAATGGGACGCCTTTATCAATGAAATCAAGCAACTCGGTGTAAGTGAGTTGGAGGCCGTCCTCAACGAAGCTTATCAGGCTTACAAATCAAAATAATGATGTAATGGCGGAGGTGCCCTTATGAAGAAACACAACATCGTAGTCAATTTGGTTAAAACAGGACGAACCTTTGATGGAATAGGTGGTGTTTCCAGTAACGGCACCTCTAAGCTTTTACGCGACTATCCTGAAAAACAGCAAGCCGAAATTCTTGATCTCTTGTTCAAGCCTAATTTTGGGGCATCACTTCAAGAACTGAAGCTGGAAATCGGAAGCGATGCCAATACCTCCAGCGGGACGGAGCCCAGCCATATGCGCACTAAAACAGACTGTGATATCACACGCGGCGTAGGGCTTTGGTTGGCTCAGCAAGCAAAGACGCGCAATCCCGCCATCATCCTCGAGGCCCTCCGTTGGGGAACACCAGGGTGGGTAAGCTCCCATCAGGATAAGCTTCTATTTTATTGCAGTTACCTAAAAGAAGCACAAAAACGCTTTAATCTGTCCTTTGATTTTCTGGGGGCGGACATGAACGAGGGCACCTTTGACAGGGACTGGACCGTAAACACCTTGCGTAAGGGATTGGATGAGAACGGCTTTACCGAGGTTGGTCTTGTAGCTGCCGATAGCGAAGGGGATTGGTTTATCGCAGATCTTGTTGAACAGGACACGCAGCTTAGAGAATCCCTTGTCGCCATGGGCATCCACTATACCCTTGAAAGTCCGGACAACGCCAAGGCAAGCGGGCTTCCCATTTGGTTGAGTGAGGATATTGCCCCCTTTCATACGGCCTTTGATCAAGGCCCCTTAAAAACGGCGCATAACATGATAGCCATGTACACAAAAGGTAAAATGACCAAGTTTGAGATGCACCCCCTTTTGGAGTGCAATTATGAATCCACGCCTTTTGCTTATAAGGGCATACTCACCGCTGTTTGGCCATGGAGCGGGCATTATCGCATTGAAGCAGGCTTTTGGATGATCGCTCACTTTACTCAGTTTATTTTTCCGGGCTGGAAGTTTATTGATCAAGCCTGCTGTTCGTGCAACGGCTTTGATCTTATAACCCTCTGTGATCCTGCTCAAAACGAAGTGAGCTGTATCCTGCTCAATACGTCGGATCAGCCCTGCCAAGTAGATCTTCATTTTCTGCAGGATTTTTCTAAACGTCCATTTCACCTGTGGCACACCCATGAACACGCCCAATTTGTTCATAACCATGAGCTCTTTGTCGGTGAAGACCACACCATTCCATTAACCCTGCGGCCTCAGGCACTCTATACCCTCACCACAACAACCGGCCAGCAGAAGGGCACATTTAACGACATCCCAGAAACTACTGAGTTTCCGCTTCCCTATGCTGTATTGGCCGACACGGACCGATATCAGCCCCTTTATACCCAGGATCAGTCGGGAGCCTTTGAAATGGCCAGAACCCAAAAAGGTGAAGCCTGCATCCGACAGGTATTGAACCGTCACATGATTCCCAGTGACTGGGCAAGACGGCCTACCCCGCTTCCCTATACCCTTTTGGGAAGTATGAACTGGGCTAATTACAGGGTTAGTGCAACAGTTTTGATTGAGGACAGCTCGGGGTATGCCATGATCGGTGGACGAGCCAATTTAGCACCAAAGAGTGCCGACGGGCCTCAGGCCTATACCCTTACCCTTTATTCAAATGGCCATTGGGAGATGAAACGCGCCCAGCAGCTTTTACTTTCAGGGCTACATGATGCACTCAAAGGCAATCTATGGATTAAAGCCTCCATCACCTTTAACGGCAGTCAGATACAGGCTTATATTCATGATGCTCTGGTTGGCACCGTTACGGACTCCGTCCTTTCCAGTGGACAAGCCGTCCTTGGTACAGATTATGTGCCCACCCAATTTAAAGATGTCCTGATTGAGCGCCTTGAAAATCAAAAAACCTACTGTGTCAGAATTGATGACCATGATAAAAGAATAAACTACAGCTCCAGTTTTGTAGGTAAATTCACCGGTTATCAAGCGTTCTTTCGAACGGTAACAGAAGCAGTAGTTCCCGGGGCACAGATGAACTTATCATTTACCGGAAGCGGCATCAGCATTATTGCAGAAAAAGGTCCTAATTGTGGAACGGCCGTTATTTATGTGGACGATATGCTGTTTTCAGAAGTGGATACCTACAGTCCGATCTGTAAATACAGAGAATCCATCTTTAGCCTTTTCGATTTACAGCCCGGCCAACATACTCTAACCCTGAAAGTGGCGGAAATAACCAACATTAATTCAACTGGCACCGCAATCCGTATTGATGCACTCGAAATTATTGAAACATAAGGAGGAGAACAATGAAGACCAAACGTTTAGTAGCCAAGCTACTCATTATCACCCTGCTCATTACCAGTCTATCCTTTTTCTCGCCCGCTCCTGTTTCTGCAATCACAACAGTTACCATTAACGGTTCCAGCCTTGGCAGGACTTTTGAAGGTATCGGAGGCATCTCCAGTAATGGCATGACGAAGCTCCTTGCAGAATATCCAGTCAATCAGCAGCAGGATATTCTGGATTTTTTGTTTAAACCGAAATTCGGTGCCAGCTTACAGCATCTAAAAGTTGAAATCGGCTCGGATGCAAATGGAACCAGTGGAACAGAGCCCAGCCACATGCGTTCTGAAACTGATTTTGACATTACCCGAGGCGTAGGCCTCTGGATTGCGCAAAAAGCAAAGACCATCAACCCTAACATCATGCTGGATGCTATCCGTTGGGGAACGCCTGCATGGGTGACCGATGATACTAAAAAGTTTTTGTATTACAAGAACTTTTTACAGGGCGCAAGGGATGTTTATGGCCTAGAATTTGACTATATATCGGCTGACGAAAACGAAGGTGATTTTAGCCGGAATTGGGTCGTTAACACACTAAGGCCCGGCCTTAACACCAATGGATTTTCAAATGTAAAAATAACTGCGGCAGACAGCACTACTGACTGGGGTATTGCCGATTTGGTCAGCAGCGATACGGCCTTAAAGAACGCCCTCTATTCCATAAACATGCACTACAGACAGGATAGTCCATCCAATGCCCAATCTTCCGGCTTACCCATTTGGAATAGTGAGGATTTAGCGCCTTATCGCCATAAATTTTCTTTTTCATTGGATATGGCCTATCGCATGATCAAATCCTACACCTCGGGTAAAATGGTCAAATATGAAATGCATCCTGCCGTAGAAGCGCTCTATGATAATACGCCTTACTCCTATAAGAGTATTATCACAGCAACAAATCCATGGACAGGCCATTATGATATTGAGCCCGGATTATGGGTAACAGCCCAATTCACCCAGTTTATTGAGCCCGGTTGGGTCTATCTGGACAGCGGATGTGCCCATAGCACCGACACAGCCTATATAACTCTGAAAAATCCCTCAACCAATGACTATAGCATTATTATTCTCAACCGTAGCACAAGCGATGAAACCTACCAGTTTAACCTGACCGGTGCGCTGAAATCCGGTGCGTTAAAAGTTTGGGCGACATCCGAGCAGGCGCAGTTTATTCAAAAGCCCAGTATCACGCCGGTATCCAATGCCTTTACCATTACTGTTCCTGCCGGGAGCATCTACTCTCTTACCACAACAACGGGCCAGCAAAAAGGCCAGGCCACCTATTCCAACCCCACGGCAACGGATTTCACCCTGCCCTACACCGATAACTTTGAAAGCTATACAGTGGGTAAACAGCCCAAATACACCATCGACCAATCCGGCGCTTATGAAATCGCTTCCAGCGGCAGCGGAAAATACCTGCGTCAAGTTATTACTGCCGATATCAAGCCCGTTGACTGGGAACGTCGGGCCTCACCTTCCCCCTATACCTTATTAGGCGGACAGGAATGGAAAAATTACCAGGTTTCCGCGGATATGCGGCTTGAAAGCAGCGAGGGCTATATGATGCTGGGCGGAAGAGCCAATTTCTCTCCTACCGGCAATGTTCCCGCTGAATGCTACAATTTGAGGATTTTCTACGACGGTAAGTGGGAATTAAGAAAAGCTGCACTTGTACTGGATTCCGGCACACTCAGTTCACTTAGCATCAACACTTGGTACCCTGTTAAGCTTGTGTTTAAGGACGACAATATTAAAGCCTACTTTAATAACACCCAAATTTCAAGTGTTTATGATTCGGAAATCCCCAGTGGACATATTGTTTTAGGAAGTGGTTACAATTACGCAGGCTTTGACAATCTTTCGGTTACAGCAGTAGATGCATCAACGCCAACATCCTGTTACCGCTATGAGGAACGGGATGCACGGGTTGAATACATCGGCAATTGGGAAGAATCGGGCAGCAACGCAAAGAACTACACCCGTACCCTGCTTACCTCGGCAACCACAGACCATTATCTTGAGTTTAAGTTTAACGGAACAGCCGTGAGCATTTTAGGCATGATCAGCACCGACTGCGGCAAAGCCGATGTCTATATCGACAATGTCTATCAGTCCACCATTGATACCTACAGCGCAACCACCAAATACCGGAAATCCCTGTTTTCAGCCTATGGCCTGTCGGCGGGAGATCATACTGTAAAGCTCGTTATTATCGGACAGAAAAATAGTGCCTCAACAAGTACCAGTATTTATGTAGACGCTATTGAAACAACAGGCGGAACCGGGCTTAAAGCCTTGACTCATATGCCTATATCCTCAGCCACATTACCCACCTCTACTCTTTTAAGCGAAGCCTTTGAAAGCAACAGTGCGGGTGTTACCCCCTCCGGCTGGACCGTCACAGCAGCCGGCAGCACCAGCGCCTTGGTTTCCGATACTTTTGGAGCTTCCAACAAGTCCGTCAGCTTCGTTGATAACAATGGTTCTGGTATCGTTTCAATGAGTAAGTCCTTTACCCGTCAAACACAGAATATGACGGTTGAATATCGTTACAATGCTGCGGTTGTAGGCAAATGGTTCAGATTGTACGCTAAGGATGGCTCAACCAATGGCGTAGAAATCTACGACAGCAATGTCAACGGTCTGTGCTATCGCAACAGCTCGGCAACCGATGTTAAAATAGCAACCATCAGTGACAACACCTGGTATACTGTGAAGCTGGATTTGGATATCCGCAGCAAGACCTTTAACGCTTACGTCAACGGTCAGCTGATGCTTTCTAATTGTCCATTCAGAAATTCGGTTTCAGGCATTGACAGTATCAGCTTTGAGAGCGGCCAGAGCTTTGTTGGAACAGCTTATTTTGACGATATTCAGGTAAGGATTGATGATCTGGTCAATGAGAATTTTAACAGCCAGGCAGCCGGTAACCAGCCCTTGGGGTGGCAGACCACCGTTCCCTCGGGCTCAACCTGTACCGTTCAAAATGTGCCCAGCTCCTCTGACAAGAGTCTCTGCCTGAATGATACTCACACAAGCGATGCCATTTTAGTGACAAAGCCCCTGCCTTTCCAATCCAATATTGTTGTGGCAGAATACAAGTTTAAGGACAGCGCCATTGGTACATGGTCCAGATTCTTATTGCAGAATGGTTCTACAAGCGCAGTAGAGATTTACAACAGTGATTTGAAGGGGCTTTGCTATCGTAACAGTCAGGGTAAGGACATTAAGATTGTGGACATTGTGCCGGAGACCTGGTACACCATCAAAATTGTAGCAAATTTTACCACCGACCGTTTTGATGTTTATATCAACGGCAATGTGGTTCTAACGGGTTGCAGCTTTAGAAATGTTGTTTCAGGTATTAACAACGTCAAGCTTGGCAGCGGCCAAACCTTTACGGGTACAACATACTATGATGAGGTGACCATCCGTAAAGGAAATTAAGACCTGATCGCATTGCTTAAAAACTTAGGTAGGATGATTATAACGGTAAAAGGCAGATCGCATAAAGCGCATCTGCCTTTTACCGTTAGTGCTTTTTATATGAACAGCCATGGCGGGCTGATGGTCATAATGACACTATCTCATATTATTCGTAGTCAATAACATTGGTCCACTTCATCAAAAACTCTTTTTCCTCCGGCTTGCCCTTGACCATCTGGGAAGCGGCTACAATGGGCAGCCATTGCTGCACATATTGTTTGGCGGTATCGTTCTTCTCGCAGAAAAGACTCAAATACATATCAGCCATCTTGATATCTCCGGAGAGGCAGAAGAGCAAATAGGTCCTTGCGGTATCCGCGCTTGCGTTGCCCTGAGTAGCATGGGACCAGTCAATGATGTAGTCCACCCCGTCCTCACCGCAGATGATATTGCTGGGATTAAAATCCCCATGACAGATCTTCGTGTGCTTGGGCATACTCTCCAGCCGGGTATGCAATTCATACCGAGTGGTGGCGTCTAAACCGGACTCTGAGATCTTACGGTTCATCTTGTCCCTTAGCTTGTTAAGCAGCGGTGCCTTCCTATTATGAATGGAAAGCTGAATATCAACAAACCGGTTCATATACTCTTCGAGTTTTTGGGGGTTCTCTTCTATAAGCTGAGCCAGAGTTTTGCCCTTGATGAATTCTGTGACAATAGCCCATTTCTCATCTATCTTAGTTACTTCCAGGACTTTGGCCACCGGGAGACCGGCCTCCTCTACCCTTGCCTGATTGAGGGCTTCATTGAGCACATCAGACTTTGAGAAGTTCTTGTCAAATACCTTGATGGCCATGTCTCCGTCCCTGTAAACGGTTTTTGATGGTCGGACTGCAATGATTTGTTCAAGTTTCATGCTGCTTTCCTCCTTATTCACCGTAATAGGCTTTAAGATACATATCCTTGATTTCACTCATAAGCGGGTATCGGGGATTTGCGCCTGTGCACTGATCGTCAAAGGCTTGATCAACCATGTCGTCCAATCTGTCAAGGAAATTCTTTTCATCTATACCATAGTCACGGATGGTCTTTTTGATGCCCACTTTGTTTTTCAGTTCGTCAATTGCTTTAAGAAGATTTTCCATCTTCTCGGTATTGTTTTTGCCTTTAATCCCAAGGTAGTCCGCAACCTCACCGTATCTGGCCAGGGTATGCGGGTGATCGTACTGGGAGAAGGTTCCCATTTTGGTCGGGACCTCCGATGCGTTAAATCTGATAACCTCATTAATCATCAGAGCATTGGCAATACCGTGGGGCAGATGGTGGAAGGCACCAAGCTTGTGTGCCATGGAGTGGCAGATACCCAGGAATGCGTTGGCAAACGCCATACCTGCTATGGTAGAAGCATTAGCCATCTTTTCTCTGGCCTCCGGATCATTAGCACCGTTATCATAGGCTCTCGGCAGATATTCAAAGATGATCTTCAAAGCTTTTAATGCCAGTCCGTCGGTATAGTCAGTGGCAAGCATGGCAGCATAAGCTTCCAGAGCGTGTGTCATGGCGTCAATACCTGATGCGGAAGTAAGTCCTTTTGGCATGTTCATCATAAGGTCGGCATCGATGATGGCCATATCGGGCATCAGTTCATAATCGGCAAGAGGATATTTTATTCCGGTCTTCTCATCGGTTATAACAGCAAAAGGTGTTACCTCGGAACCTGTACCTGCCGATGTGGGGACTGCAATAAAGTAAGCCTTTTCACCCATTTTGGGGAAGGTATAGACACGTTTGCGAATATCGACAAATCGCATGGCCATGTCCATAAAATCAACCTCCGGATGCTCATACATCACCCACATGATTTTTGCGGCGTCCATGGCTGAGCCACCGCCAAGAGCGATAATACAATCAGGCTGGAAGGCGTTCATGGCTGCTGCGCCTTTTTCTGCACTTTGAAGCGATGGATCGGGAGCCACATCGAAGAAGGTTGTATGAACAATCCCCATCTCCTCTAATTTATCTGTAATGGCTTTGGTGTAACCGTTGTTATAAAGGAATGAATCGGTTACAATAAACGCTTTTTTCTTGCCCAATACATTCTTAAGCTCGTCAAGGGCAATAGGGAGACAGCCTCTCTTTAAGTATACCTTATCCGGCGCTCTAAACCAAAGCATATTTTCTTTCCTTTCTGCAACTGTTTTGATATTGATAAGGTGCTTGACGCCGACATTATCAGATACCGAGTTGCCGCCCCAGGAACCACATCCCAAGGTGAGTGAAGGAGCAAGCTTGAAATTGTACAAATCGCCAATACCACCATGGGAGGATGGAGTATTAACTAAAATACGGCAGGTTTTCATCCGTGCGGAGAATTCATCCAGCTTAACCTTTTCGGTGGTTTCATTAAGATAGACAGATGAGGTGTGTCCGTAGCCGCCGTCTGCAATTAAGTGCTCTGCTTTTTCGAGGGCTTCAGAAAAATTCTTTGCCCTGTACATAGCCAGAACAGGGGAAAGCTTTTCATGGGCAAATTCCTCTGAAAGCTCGACGCTTTGTACTTCACCTATCAAAATTTTTGTAGCTTCGGGTACTTTTACGTCGGCCAGAGCAGCGATTTTAAAGGCGGACTGGCCTACTATTTTCGCATTGAGGGCTCCGTTGATAATAATAGTCTTGCGAACCTTTTCAATCTCTTTTGCATCAAGGAAATAGCAGCCACGGTCAGCGAATTCCTTTTTTACTTTATTGTAAATGTCGTCAAGAACAATAACAGACTGTTCAGAAGCACAAATCATGCCATTATCAAATGTTTTGGAGTGGATAATTGAACTAACGGCAAGTAAGATATCAGCAGAGCTATCGATGATAGCCGGTGTGTTGCCGGGGCCGACACCAATAGCAGGCTTACCCGATGAGTACGCCGCTTTGACCATTCCAGGGCCTCCCGTTGCCAGAATGATATCCGCTTCCTTCATAACAAGATTGGTCATTTCAAGGGAGGGAACATCAATCCAATCAATGATTCCTTCAGGAGCACCGGCGGCTACCGCTGCTTCCAACACAATTTTTGCTGCGGCAATAGTACTGTTCTTTGCCCTTGGATGGGGGCTAATGATGATGCCGTTTCTTGTCTTAAGAGCAATAAGTGTTTTGAATATTGCAGTGGAGGTCGGATTTGTCGTCGGAATAACTGCCGCGATAACTCCTACAGGTTCTGCAATCCTCTTAATGCCGAATGCCTTATCTTCCTCCAATACACCACAGGTCTTGGTATTTTTATAGGCATTATAAATATACTCGGCAGCATAATGGTTTTTTATGACCTTGTCTTCGACTATACCCATACCGGTCTCATTAACGGCCATTTTTGCAAGGGGAATTCTTTCTTTATTAGCAGCAGTAGCAGCAGCTAAAAAGATTTTATCCACCTGCTCCTGAGTGTAAGTAGAAAAGATTTTTTGGGCTTCCTTTAATTTTGCCAGAGCAATTTCTAGCTTTTCAACACTATCGATGATTTGATATTTTTTGTTGCTGTCCATAACTTTGCCTCCTTTATTCAACATCATCCATCAGTCTCCTTTGCTCTTGTTGTTAAATTTTTAACATTCAGCACTAAAAAAATTTAACCTTGGAATTTCATCCTTTGTCCTTTTATGCTTACATGTTAATAAATTAACGTTAATTATTTAACAATATCAGTTTACCACTTTCTCCCCTCATTTTGCTATTGGTGCATTCTACAAATTCGCACAAATTTGTATGAGCTATTTTATATATTTGTGACAAACAAAAGAGCAGCATACTCAAGAAGCTTTAATTGAGGTGGGCCCATTCAAGGACCCACCTCAAGCTTTGAATTACTCCATATCTATGACCCAGGACCCTTTCATGGCAAACTCCACATCAAATTTAAGGAGAATCTTTCTTGTTGTCTCCATGCCATCAAATGCTGTTATGGAGTAACCTCTTTGCACAACATTCCACAGTTCGGCATAGGTACTTTGGGATGTCATGGTGTAGTCTATCCAACTATCGGGCACTTCTACTTTCGGCAATACTCTAAGTGCTATCTCCCTGGAATTTTGACCAGGCTTATAATTGGCGTCTATCTTTATACAATCGTATTTTTTAAATTCGTCCGGGAGCATGGGATCATTGGAAGGAATTATTGATGCCTTTTCTATGGTAAGAGTACCCTCTCCCAGATTCCATTCCTTATTCATTTCTTTATCCTTACCCGGTTTCGGCATGGCGATTTTAATATCATCTTCATCATATACTCTGTTATATAGGATTTGGGGTATAACCAGCTTGAGTTCTTCTTTTCCTTCAGGGATTTCAAAATATAAATTATTAATATCGCTGTTATTCAGCTTTCTCATACCCTCATCCGGTTCATAAATGTTCCCTTCTTTATCAATAATGTGTACGCCGCGTTCAAATAACCGCTTTTCTTCGTCAAACAGATGGAACCTGATGTTTTTGTAATCCTTCGGTGCCACGGAGCTTAAGAGTACCTCCAGAACATCACCCTCCCGGCTTACATTGGCAAAGACCATCACATTATCTATAACGGCTACATTGCCCAAGGATTCAGGCGATGTACCGCTGCTGACAGGAACCATGGTTAGTTCAATCGTTTTGCTGAAGCCTTCCAGCTCAAACCTGAATACCTGATCATCGATATCATTATCCACCAAATAAAAGCTTGCATCTACTGAATAGACCCTTGTTTCATAGGATGGTCCTCCCCAGACGCTATGGCTTGACTTTATTTTACCGTTTGCGCCAAGCAAATAGAGCTTTGGAGCTGTTTCTCCTGCAAAAAACTTTTTAAATTCCGCCGGGTCAGCAAATTCTCCGGCGTCAATAGCACCGATATTTGTTTTCATGGATATGTTCAATGTCTTATCCGTAATATACGCTGTTTTAAACTCGATAAACTGCTTACCGTCTGTTACTTTTACCCGCTTTCCCAAAACACGGCTAATCCGCACGTCATTCTCAGGGTTTTGCACAATCCCAATGCCGGGTATAAACGAAAAAATCTTTTGGCATAGAGCGTTAACCGGCGTATTGGGAATAAAGGCTGATAATGCGGCAAGTATCAAGCAGGCAGCAGCAATGCGTTTAAAATAGAACCACCCGTTTTTAATCTTCTTATGCGTCCTAAGGAGTATTTTCTGTTTCAAAGCCGTATCCATGGCAAAGTTCGACTCCTCTATCCCACTTGTGAAGGTATCAAGATATTTGTTTTCAGGCATATGGATACCCCTCCTTACTCATTAAATTTTTAAGCTTTTCCTTTCCTCTGGACAATCGTTTGTAAACATTCTCCTGGGTGATTTCCAGTGTTTTTGCTATTTGAGCCACACTCTCGCCTAACACAAAACGTCGATAAAAAATCTCATTGTCAGGCGGTGAAAGCTCCTGCAAAAAAGAAATAACGGAGTTACCCGATGTTATCCCATAATCACCGGCAGGCATGGAAATTTCAGCTATGTCCTCAAGCGAGATCACCTGACTGTGTTTCACGTTTTTTCTGAGATAATCTATGGCACAGCCGCGAGTTACCATCATAATCCATGTTTTAAAGGATGCTTTTGTCTTATCATACTTGTCTATTCTCTTCCAGATGGTGTAGAGAACATCGCTGACACATTCGGAAACATCCTCCTCACTGAAATTTCCTGTATTCTTTACAATATAAGCCATAAGCCCGCCGAATCTATCAAGGATATGGGACAGGCCTTCCTGTTTCCGAGCTTTCAGCAAGGTAAGTATACCCTCATCGTTCATCTTTTCACTCCTTTTTGTCTCTCACCCATATATCCGTAATAAAAGAATTATTTTGGACAAACAATGGACACTTATCATTAAAAAAATTCATAGACTATCAGTAGAATACCATGCTTTTGGAGCATAAAAAATGGGACAGTCTATTGTAATATCCAGAGTATCCACAACTCGGAAGGTCATGGCGCTGACCTTTGACGATGGATCAGATGCAGCCAATCTATCCGAGCAATTAGATATCCTCGCATCACACAATATCACATGCACATTCTTTCTTACAGGGAAAGCATCAGAAGCTCACCCGACCTTGATTAGAAAAATAGTTGAAAAAGGTCATGAAATCGGCAATCATTCCTACAGCCATCCTCAGTTTACCCAGATTTCAGCCGCTGCCATGGAAGCAGAATTGGAAAAAGCAGAGAATTCTATCATCTTTATTACCGGAGTTTCTCCAAGGCCCATTTTCAGGCCTCCTTACGGCTCTTATAATCAAACGGTTTTAGAGGTGGCGGATAGTCTTGGTTATACAAAAACTTTGATGTGGACCATTGACACCGTTGATTGGAATGGTACTTCCGCCGATGTGATGATTAATAAGGTTCTTAACCTGGCGCAGCCCGGCGCCATCGTATTGATGCATACAGGAGGCGGAACCCATACAAATGAAGCACTTCCCGAAATGATAACAGCTCTTAAATCCATGGGATACACCCTTACAACTATTTCAAAAATGCTGGATGAAGCTCCTGAACCCGAAAGACCTTTACTAAAAAAAGGAAGCTCCGGCACCTATGTTAAGGAGCTGCAGCAGTTATTAACCAAGCTAGGCTTCAATCCCGGACCAATAGACGGCATTTTTGGGGCATTGACCGATGCAGCGGTAAAAACATTCCAAGCCGCTAAAAGCTTGACAGTTGACGGTCTTGTGGGACCGATGACCTGGGCTGCTCTGGATGGTGCAAATGAAGGTCCGCCGCCTGCCGTCCGACCGGTCTTGAGAAGGGGAAGCACCGGTGAATCCGTCACAGAGCTGCAACAGGCATTGAGCATGCTGGGTTATAACCCAGGCCCCATAGATGGAATATTCGGCTTTAAAACGGAAGCTTCGGTGAGATTGTTTCAAAATGCCAATGAGCTTAGTGCTGATGGCATCGTAGGGCCAAAAACCTGGGCGGCAATCGATGGGATGATGTAAAACCAGGATATTATGATGATTCGCACGGAATAAGCGTTGGGGAATAGCCAATACTAAAACTCATACAAGTAAATTAAAAAGGAATTATATTTAAATGGTTAATCCTCAACGTTTGCCCGATCATATCGGTATTATTCCGGATGGTAACAGAAGATGGGCGCAAAGTCACGGTCTAAACAAGGAAGATGGCTATGATTACGGCATCAAGCCCGGTTTTGAGCTCTATCAAGAATGCCTGAAGCTGGGTATAAAAGAAATGACTTTCTATGGCTTTACTCAAGATAATACAAAGCGCCCTTCTGTTCAAACAAAGGCTTTCCAGAAGGCATGTGTTGATTCCGTATTACAGCTTTGTGATTACGATGCCAACCTCTTAATCGTTGGTAATACAGATTCTCCATTATTTCCAAAAGAATTGCTGCCCTATACAAAAAGGACATCATTCGGCAAAGGCTTAATGAATGTTAATTTCCTGGTGAATTACGGCTGGAACTGGGATCTTAGCACGAACAGCAATCTAGGTTACGGTTCTAGCAGACAGCAGGCCGGCATTGTCAACAGGATCGCCTCTTCAGGTATCTCAAGAATCGATCTCATCATCCGTTGGGGTGGACGCCGCCGATTGAGCGGATTTCTCCCCATACAGTCCATCTATGCTGATTTTTATGTGCTGGAGGCCATGTGGCCGGACTACAAGCCAGAGCATCTGTATGAAGCCCTGGAATGGTATAAGCAGCAGGATATTACGTTAGGGGGATAACCATTTTTAATCAAACAATGTTGTATGCATATCCTTTAAGGATTTTACCTTACGCTCTGATATAATGGCTGCTTTGTCTGGCTGACCGATTAAAAGCGGGGATGCCGGGTCATGGCAAGCAATGTTCTTCTGTGCTGTTCTTGAGCCAGAGAACCCATAGCAGTACGTACATCCATTGGAACAGCTTCCATATGTCCCGATGTCGATACTCTCGACGCAGCCGCACCCAGGACGCTGGCCGGCGTCTTTTTTTACCTTTATGGGGCAGCCAATTAATTCCTCAATCAGCTTCTTATCAATGCAAGAGGCATGCGATATGCCATAAAGACTCAGCTCTATAGGCTCAGAGCAAGTGGATAAGCGCATTTGATGATCTCTCGCGATTTTTGAGAAGCCCTCGGCTATAAGATGCATGTCGGACTCGCTTACTTCCTGGTCCGTAATTGGCATAAGGCGTGGACGTACTCTCGGATAAAGGTCGACAAAGCTGAAAATGCAGTGATTAGTACAGCCCTCCAGCATGGAGGCCATTTTTTCAAAAGAATCCAGATGGTATTGGACATCAAGCGAACGGCTTGTGATGATAGGATCATAGCGCCACACTACACGGTTGGGGCCGAGCTTCTGGCTCAGTCGTTTGAAAACATCGACCAACTCAGGCTTGGGCGGAAGATTTCTTTCAATCTGTCCATCATAGGGTGTGAGCGTATATTGGAAGTAGAACGGATAGCCCATTTTTCCTATGATATCCAGCTTATTCAGCATAGGGCCGGGATTTTTGGTCCAAAACACGATGCAGTCCACGACCTCTGGATTAAGGTACACATGACTGTAACGGCCAATAATTCTCGGATGCGGAACCAGCATAGATCCATCTCGCAGGCGGTTCAAAAGCCAATCCGAATAAAAGGCCGGGATATCCGTACGTCTGCTGGCGCTGATTATCATGGTTCAACATCCTTTCACGTTTATTGCTGTGACTTATCTGAGGACGCTTTTGTCTTCTTGTTCTTTTTTCGAAGGCAATAGGGACCTCTTTTATCAATTGTATGACGCTGTATGCATTCCTCACATTTTCCATGTCTGATGCATTGCTTTCTCGGACAGTTACACTGCATAAAAAATGCTCCTTTTGAGGAAGGAACCTGTTCCCCTTCACCCATTCTCAATTATATTATCTTTGGAGCCAATTGTCCAAAAGTGAATCAGTGGGAATCTCTGCCGTTTTCCAGCTTTACTCTTAATATCTCCTTGAGGTATAGCAGTTGTACTTTATTGTATCCCACCCTATATACCTCTGATTTTATGTCCTCAATGATCAACTCCCTGGCATCAACCATATGTCCAGCTATGATCCTCCACCAAAGGTTCCCGTCATGCTCTGCCGTCTCCGGCTTATGGGATTCGCATACATGATCAAAGTATTTTCTGTCAATAAGATAGGATATCTTTTTATCTGCCACATCTAGACCCTCAATTCCGTCTTCTAAAAAACCTTCCCTTGAATCTACCACCACGAATGGTCCGAAATCCATAAAGAGCAATCCGGCGTGCTCATGATAATCCACCTTTTTCATTTTATCGATATACGAGACCCATAGGATGAAATCTTTACTGCTTTTTCCAAAATGATATTCTATCCGCTTTAAATCCTGCCAACGGGAGAATTTATCAGAGCATGCTTTTGGAAGTAGTTCCCAAAAATCGTCCTTTCCCTTTTCCCCAGATACCCCAGGCTCCCCGAAACGTCTCATTAACGAATAGTTAAGTTCATCAAAGTACTCATACACTTCCAGCTTTTCGAAATAACAGGCAAGAAGCGGCACAGCTTCTGGTGCATCCTTATCATCCAGTAAACCTGTAAAAACATCCCTATTTCTTGTAAAGCCATTCTTGCTGGATTTTAAGAAAAACAATTCACTCATTTTCTTTGCAAGTGCACCGTCCGAAAAAAGGGCATATTTTCTGGAAAACGTATCTATGTCAATGTTTTCAGCAACAAGCACCCTGCACATGCTTTCGGGAAGATTTTCATTTAATGCAGCAACTGTGAAGGCATCAAGCCGGGTAAATAGTGAAGCGGCATAGTCCTGAGGGTATTTATTCTTCAGGCAGTTAAGCATTCTGTTCATGGTTTCTAAAAGATTTCTGTTTGTGAAATCCATTTGAAGCATGATCCAATTGAGTTCGTACAGTTTCTTCCTGAACCTAAGTTCTAAAATATCTTCGAGCATATTGCATATCCGCTCGTCCTTACAGTTAACCAATGCCGGAAGCACATATTCAAGGTCACTGTCTCTAAGCGTAAAGCTATACTTAACAAGCATTTCTCCCTTAAGCTGAGCAATAGAATCCAGTATGCGTTTTATTTTTTCCGAATGATCCGACCGAACGAATTCAAGATAAGACGGATAATGCTTTCTGGTAATATCCAGCGCCTCTTCAAGACTCATCTTTACTCTTCTCCCCTGAGATTAAAAACAAATTCTACTCTTCGTGACTGGCTTCCGTCCGGGGCGCCGTTTACCAGCACCGGAGCATTATAGGATCTGGCGCTTACAGTTAAATATTTAACTGCCGACATCCCATTGGATATCTCTGTGAGCTGCTGTTCCAAAATAAAATTCAAAACTGAATTGGCCCTGTCCTGAGAAAGGAAGAGATTGGACCGGTAATCCCCGTCGACATCCGCATGACCTTCAATGATAATCTGATCCAGGTATTTTTCATTCTCAATGCTTAAAAGTACTGACAGGTAAACCGGCATAAAGGCCTTAAGATACTGTTGGCCCTTATCATTTAATTGGTCATTATTGACACCGAACAAAACAGACTCTGTAAACCTTATGCTGCCTGTCGTATTGTTAATCTCGATTGGCAGCTTCAAGCTGGAAAGCTTGTCGGTAAGTTCATTTATGATTAATGCCCGAATATCGGCAAGCTCGTTTATAGCAGCTTCATTGTCGTCCATTTGCTCCTCATTGCTTGCGAGATCTCCTTCTCCGGCCTTCAAAACGTCCCCGCCATCTGCATTTCCCGGTGCCGTCTGACCCGGCTGCAGTGCAATACCATACGTACTTCCCTTAGAAACAAAAACAACGGCAAATAGAACAAACAGCAAAATAGCCGCAGCAGAAAGAATGCTTGGAACGGGATTCCAGTAATGCGTTCCTTCCCTTTCAGGGTCTATAAAATTGATCATCCTACCATCTCCCGTTAACCCTTTTTATAGTTTCCCAATGTTTCTATAATCACCGGAAGCTCCTCCACAGCATCCTTTATATCTGAGATAACTCTTCCCAGCCTGCTGCAAATCTCCCCCAATTCGTCATCAAAGGTATTCATAGTCTTTATCACACTTTGATTCATCTGGTCCCCAAACTCCTTGACAGCACTTTCAAGCCTGTTATTCAATGCCCCTACCTCTTCAGAAATCCCTCTTGCATAAATGCTTATATCTCTGACCTGATCACCCATATTTTCCGTTAAGGCTTTCATATTGTCAGACATACTCTCCAGGGAGGAATTCAACGATTGATCCAGCTTTTCAAAAGACATTGAAGTGATATCATTAAAACGTAAAAATGCTGCATCAAGCTGAACATTCATCTCTTGAAGCAACCTGTGTATTTGCTCGTCCATTTTCCCAAAGTATGCGCTGTTTTCCTGCATAATCGCCTGACGCTGATTGTTAAGTTCTTCTGCCGATATCCTGTCAGACTTCAGTATCTCCCGGAGTTCATCATTGAAAAGGCGCAATTTTTCAATATTCTCAGCAAGTGATGCATTCATTTCGACAGCTTGACGATGATAGCAGCCAATGGTCTCCAGGACTATAACGGTTTGAGTATTGACTTCCTTTTGCAGTTCTGTATGAGTTGAAAGATTGTCAATAAGCCTGTTTATGTTCTCATATTCTTCGGCCTTATACTCCAGAATGCTTTTAAATCGCTCCCCAAGCTTCTCAAATTCCAGCCCCATGGTAGACATGAGCTTGCTTGTGAAATTGTCCACCATGATCTGCATACCTTCTGTCTGAGTATTTCTGGCTGCCTCTGAAAGCTGGCAGAGCATGTCGCTCATAGCCTTAATGGATGGACCTATCTGAGTTTTTATGGCCTCATCAAAGGATCGATAGAGAGTTGGCACCAGTTCCTTGTCTATAAAGGTACTAAGATGCGCTGATATATTAACACCCATCTTCTCAAGAATCTCTTTCTGACCCCGCTGTTCTCTGATGAGCAGTTCAAGATCGTAGGATTCGCCAGCCCCGGGCAGTTTCTGGCTTACATGATTGAGAAACATGTTCAGTTCTGAAACCGTTGAATGATAATTGTGCCTGTCAACTGACTGGAACAGTATGGATAAAACCAGGGCAGCTATTGAAACGCCAAAAGATGCGGCTATAATATCCAAAAAGCTATTCATTCCGTCTTTCGTCCCTGAGGCAAGATCAAGCTTTGAAAGTCCTGACATGATACCAAGAAAGGTTCCAATAATCCCCGTTATGGATAGAATTCCCGGTATTGCTTCTGCCCTTTTTCTTCTGGCCGGTATTGTGATAATACTGTATAAGTTGAAATATTCTTTGATGTCCAGAAGCTTTCCTTCACTTATGGTTTGCTTGATGCCGCGGCAATAGGCTGCCCATGCATTTTTAAGACCACTGCTTATATCGGTGTCAAAGAGGTTATTCATTTTGAGAATATTGCCCTTATCGTTTCTTTTGAGCGAAATAATACCAGAGTTTAGCTTTATAAGGCTTTTTTTGATATTCAAGAGACGGAGAAGATCAAAGCTGGCATACCAGTATATTGTAAGGAGAACTAAAAAAAGAACGGAAAGATCATAAAAATGTCTTCCAAATAAACTAATAACGCTATATAAAAAATGGTTAAACAACTTCTCTTCACACTCCTCTGGATGAACATCAAAAAACCTCAAACAGTGGGTGATGACTCTCAATTAAGGGGCTGCTATGATGCTTATTGCTTCTGATACCTCGTTTGGCGTAGGGCTGTGACCATCTTTCACAGTTAAAATAAAGCTGAAGTCCGTTGTCCCTGCATTTAAAGTTCCTGACAAACGGCCGTTTACATCCAGCGTAAGCCCATATAAAGTGTCGACAGTCGAAAATGAATACGCGGCAAATCCGCCGGTTGCCGTAAAAATATGCTCATATGGCTCACTAGGGGATACCGCTGCTGGTGCAGTGTTTCCTAATACAAGCGGGTCCAGATCACATACATGTACAGTAAAATGCTTAGTCATGAATATAGCGCCTTTCGTAAGCTCAGCAGTCAATACTACTGTTTTATTTCCTGCATTTATTCCAGGTCTAAAAACAGTTCCGTCATCCCTGACAACAGATTCATCGCTCGAAGACCAGGTGATAGAAGAGCCATTATATCCTGTAGAAGGCAAACTCAACAGATTGGGATCCGGCGGCGGATTTAATGTCCAGCTCCCGTCTGCTTCAGGATTTAGAAATGCGTTGGTATCATTGATTTTTAAACGTGTCTTGTCCACCATTACAGTTTCGGTATCAGTGAGGGGACATGAGTAAGATACGATCGCTCCGGTCAAGCCCTGGATATTTCCGGAAGCAGCAATATTTTGTGCTAATATCTCGGACTCAATGTTATAATTCTGACCTTTATATGTACATTCAATAGTGAAATTCAATACCTTGCCGTTGCTGGCATTTTTCTCGAACTCAAGCAAGGGTAAAAAATCAGCGGAGGTCTCGTGCAATAGATCATTATCCGCTCCCAGCGTGTAATGCTTTATGGTATTACTGCTTACATAGAAATACTTTTTCTGGATGTCAAGAGTTGCAGGCAGGGCTGATAATATTTCTACAGAATTAGCCGTTCTTAGTTGAGAGGTAATATAATTGGCAACCAGACGTACGTCGTTCTGAACGTCGGCTTGGGTACTTCCTTTACCGGTCATTTTTGTGCCGGAGATATGGACAGAAAAAACAATTGAAAGGAGAATACCTATAATCGCCATAGTCACTACCGATTCAACCAGTGTAAGTCCATTTTTATTGCGCAGCAGCCTCAGCACTTAAGGCACCTCCAGTCAGTTTGGAATAAAGGTTGCCAGTTCAACTTTATGTCTTCCGTCATCGCAGTTAATCAATTCAATTTTCCCGGTTACCGTAACATTGGAAGTAACACCAAAATCTATACTGACTGATGCATTTGAAACGGTACTGGATGTTACATTGGGTATACCGGCAACGGACAGACCGGCGATTCTATTCTCCATGGCCCTTTGCCCGACATATCCGGTCTGACTGTATTTTCCTGCTGACAGAATTCCGGAATAGCCTGAGGTAAATACACCCAGGAAGGCTGCAGCAAGAATTGCTAATATAGCCAGAGATATGATCATTTCTATAAGAGTGAATCCCTTTTTGTTTTTCAGCGATTTCATAACAGCCACCCCAAAAGCCCTACTCTGTTACCCAATTTCCTCTTGTATAAAAGAATACCGGCAGCGTATCGTATGTGAACGGATCACCGTCAGACGGATCATAGTTAAAACCGGGTGTACCGTTGCAAACAACATTTCCGGCCAGGATTGCTCCCGTATAGCCATAGTTCCCGCTGATTGTCACAGTAGCTCCTGGGCCGTAAACAAACCCGTTTATATGTCTGTTTGCATTCATAAATGCACTGCTTCCGTTAGCAAGGAAAATAATGAGCTGGGTTGGATCATCCGGTGGTGCATTATAGTTGGTGTCTGAATCAATGTCCGCGTCTGTCTTGACAAACAGATGCAATCTTCTTTCTCCCTCAATCTTGACCGTGCCGTTTTGTAAGTCTAGCTTGTTAACCACAAGATTTACTGCACTGCCGGTAGTCGTTCCGGTTTTAATAACGAGGGTTGCATTCTTTAATTCTAAAGTTTCATAAGCTATTGTCTGATCTTCATCGGCAGCAATGTCCAAAGTTACGGTTGATCCAGGACTGATATTAAGATCGCTTGCTGTTGTGGGGTCAACCGGGAAAATTGGCGGGGGAGCAGGGATATCAATCGGACAGGATGAAGTTCCCGTAACCGTAGGATGACCATTTGTAACAATATTGCTTCCGGCGGCGATATCTCCTTGTATTGTCGTATGTCCATTTAAAATGATTATTTCTTCAGCATAAATAGTATTTTCAAAGACGGGGGTGGATCCTCCTACACTGGCTTTATTGAGAATCAGGGCTGCGTTGGCTGTGACGCCGTTGACAACTCCGGTCGCTTTAACTAAAAGCTCAGTGGAAGATTTTGTTGTAACAGATACTTTATACGTTCCACCGGTTACCCCCGGCAATGTCGCATCATTCGAGGTTTTGCCTATAAGAGAAGCTCCGTTGTTTGACGGATTAAGCATCCATGCAGTTGTCGCTTCAACCCCTGATCTTGCCAGATAATAGGCCTTCATGCGGTTTCCATCCCGTGCAGCAAATCTGGTTTCGGCAACGCTTATCTGCATAACCACCACTCCCAAAATGGAAACAATGGCCATAACTATTATAACAACAGCCAAAGCCATCCCTTTCCGGCTTCTTACCAGATCTTCGTACAATCTAATCACCTCAAATAAGAATCATCATTTAAATGGATTACTTTTACCATATAGATCATTATATGGCCAATCAAGGTATTCGGTATCCTGATCATGTAATTTAGGAAGCGAATAGAAGGTTACTGCAATATTTCCCTTCAACACATTACCCCCATCATCTTCCATGTTTAAATGATCAATGACGAGGGTTCGGTTTTGTGCTTCCAGGCCTTTTATAAATGCAAGGACCCGCTCGTAGTCTGTCGCATCATATTGAATGTCAACAGTCATTTTCTCTATAATGGCAGGATTCGCCTGTATTGCCGCTCCCGATGTGGAAGCCTTTGATGTCATTTGATTGAGTAAATCTATAGCCCCTTTTGTTGTGGCTGTTCCTGCCATTAATCTATAGCTTTCTGCCGATGGCTCTAAAGGATGGATCAGGTGGCTATTTGGCTCCACGTAATTAACATCACCTATATCTCTAGGCGTAAAGGTAAGGGAACTGACCTTTATACCGGAATCTGCAATCAGGTCATCCAGTACTAATATAAGCTTGGGTTGAAATATCTCTGGGTAAAACCACGCCGATTGTTCAGCTATTCTTTTATCTTCATTCTCAAAGCTCATTTTAAGCTTACCGCCTGAGGCTATTTCCTTCTTTACCTCATCAACCTTTTGGCTGACAGCCTCTTGTTCTATGATAAGCAAGTCAATTTTCTCAAGCTGGGGTTTTATCATTAAATAGTAGCTCGCTGCCAATACAGTGATAATGCCTAAAACAATTAACATGATTTTTTCCCTTGTTGTCAGCTTCATTGGCTTATCACTTCCTTCAGCGCGCAGGCTGCTTCGAATTGGTAGCTGTCCGCAGCTTGGGCTTCATTGGATATTTTCGATACATGGACTTCTGTAAAAATTCCTAGACCATATAAATTGTAGGATAGTTCCGCTGCCGGTACTCTTGCGTTAGCTATACCATTAACTGTTATGCTGCTTTGCGTATAAGACAAGGCACTTATAACTACATTCTCCGGCAGGGCTGAGTCAAACTTTTCAAGCAGTTGGCTCTTTATCACATCAGCTTTGTTTATATTATTCTGACAAGCATTCAGCTGAGCACCATACTCTGACAGTATCTTCAATTTTAGCTTAAGCTCTTCGATTTCCTGAAGCTGTTTTATGGTCTTTGTATCATTTAAATATTCATTCATTGAGGCAGTCTCTGCCTCAATAGCATTTACCTTTAGCTGGGTAATGACATATGAACCAATTACCGAAAGCAACACCAACGCTGCAATTGCATAGACAACCGCTGTTTTTTTATAAGCATTTTTTGTTTGCCGTATGTACTCCGAAAAAAAATTAAGGTCGTTCACTCCGTATCCCCCCTAAAGTCTGATCAATGCCCCTATCGCATTAAGGTAATTCCCGATATCGGGTTCTTGGGCTTCGTTTGTGAATCGGACGCTGTCAAGACTATTGACCCTGATCACTGTATTTACATCCAGCAGTTGCTTCATGTATTCAGGCAAGCCCTTCAGCCTTGAACCCCCGCCGTATAGATACAGTGCACCCAGCTTGTTTTTTTGATTACGGCTTAAATAATACTGGAATACCTTATGCAGCTCGGACATCCACTGCTGGAGCAACGACCTTGCAGACTCAAAGATGCCATTACCGGCATCAGTGCGACTATCCGGCTTTTCAATCATGAGCTCTTCCATCTTTTTCTGTTCGGCCTTTTCAATGGGTATGTCATAAAAACCCGCTATGGCTGTGTCCAAATCCCTGCTGCCATAGGAAACCGGTCGGCTGAATTCAATAATGCCGTTAGAGATGATATTGATAACAGTGTTTCTATGACCAAAATCTATGACGGCGACAGTCCTGTCAGGACTGTATTTATCCAATGCATTAATTTCTGCTGATGAACCAAAAAGCTTTGATATGGCGTTTAAATGGATGTCCAATGCCACAGGTTTCAGTTTTAGTTCCCTCAGCATGGTAAAATAGTCCTGAACTAAATCTCTAGGCATGGCAGCCGCGCGTATCCGCATCTTTTTGTTGCCTGCCTCGATTACTGTCCCAAGCACCCTGAATTCTACAATATAGCCTGTGATGGCATCGGGTATATACTGCTCCATCTCATACCGGACCATTCCGTGCATGAGCTCCTTTTTTACTTCGGGCAGCACAAGCTCTCTGGTTAAAACCGATGCCCCCTGCATGGAAAGAGCGACATTTCTGCTCTTTATATGATTCTGGGCAAGTCCGTTGCGTATAACCTCTTTGAGGACCTGCCTATCCTCTATTCTGCCCTCTATATAAGAGTTTGTAGGGGTGGCAAGCTGAGCAAGCCTTTCGATCTCTACCGTATTTCCTTTTTGAAATCCCTCGGCAATATGAATGTTTTTGCTTCCTATGTCGATGGCTACTACTTTACCGGCCATTAGCTTCACCCCTTGAATAAAACGGTATTGAAAGTCGTGAGAGAGCCAGCAGGTTAGTACTGGCTCTATCCGTATGTATTGTTTATTTGCAAAGAACATAATTAATTCTTTGGTTTTAACCGGCACATGGAATGGTTCTCAAGAACCATCCTCGTTTGCTTTCTGTACCTCATTTATGTCATTGAATAAGTGACATTATGGGTTCATAACAACCTTACCGCCACTTGCCGCATTACGTCCAGCAACATACGTTGTTGAACCTGTACCTGTAACAGTGACTGTAAAGTAACCATCCCCATAATCAGCACCAGATGGAGCAACAGCTGATGTTATGCTAATTGCTGCCTGTGATGTAGTAACGCCTGATAAAGATCTTACATTACCAGCGTTACTAGCCACCGCGAGTGTTTGTTCTTCAATTATTAATCCATCTATTGCTGTAGCAACCTGTTTTGCATAAACCAATGCCTGAGTTGCTTTTGCCTTATCTTGGAAGCCGGTGAACCTCGGAATCAAGATAGCCGCTAAAATTGCCAGAATTGCGATGACCACGATGAGTTCGATGAGAGTGAAGCCCTTTTGATTTTTCTTTTTTTTGCCTAGTAACTGATACATTCCTCATACCTCCATATTCTCTTTTCTATTGATAATGGGTACCCTTGAACCCATTCAATACAGGTTTCACTACATGTTTTCAACCATATCCACCATGCTGAACATGGGTAGTGCCAAAGATATAACGATGAATCCTACAACTACACCCATAACAAGTATCATCAGCGGTTCCATCAGTGAGACCATCTTTTGAAGCGCAGCCTCCACCTCATCATCATAAAAGGCGGCGGTTTTTTCCAGAAGCTCATCCAAGGTTCCCGATTCCTCACCTATTCGCATCATAGAGTCTACCATTGGGGGGAAAAGACCTGTTCGCTTGATAGGTCCCGCAAGATCCATACCTTTGCGCATTTCCTCCCTTACCTGCATGATGCCGTTTGTAGCAACCCGGTTGCCCACAACCCTGGCTGTCACCTCCATGGCTTGCAGGAGCGGCATACCGCTGGAGAGAAGTGTGGCAAGGGTTCTGGTGAACCGGGAGGTAATGATTTTGGTCACCGTACCACCCGCAACCGGAAGCTTGAGCTTGAATCGATCCCATTCCAGACGCCCTTTATCGGTTTTGAAGTATTTTCTCAAAACATAGATCAGTGCAAGAATACCGGGCACCAATAGATACCAATAGCCTTTAACTAAATTACTGAAGCCCAAGAGTATACGTGTCGGTAGGGGAAGCTCCACACCGCTTTCTTCAAACATCTGAAAGAACATCGGCATGATGAAGGTAAGGAGGAAAATAACAATAAGAACAGCAACAACCGCCAAGACAATCGGATAGATCAGGGCGCTTTTTATCTTGGTTCGTATTCTGTTTTCCTTCTCAAAATGTGACGCCATCCTGTCCATAATGGTATCAAGCTTGCCGCTGACTTCTCCAGCCTCCACCATATTTATGAGCAATTCAGGGAAAACATCCCTGTGATCTTTCAGCGCTTCAGATAAAGTTCGACCTTTTTGAACCGTCTGGTAAATATCCCTTGTGATTTCCTTCAGTCTTTTATTCTCTGTTTGCTGCTGAAGAATATCGAGGCATTTTATTATCGTCACACCCGCATTGAGCATGGTGTAGAATTGCCTGCAATAGACCGCAAGATCCTTGTATGTAACCTTTTTGATGAGGATTCCTATATCTTTTACATCCTTCTTTTCGATTAGCTCTTCAATCCTGACCGGCTGGTACTGCTTCTCACGCAGCATCTGAAGCACCTGGGAGTGATCCCCGCCGGCATAGGTTGAATTGATCAATTCACCTTTGTCTGAAACTGCTGAATACTTAAAAAGAGGCATACCTTTCCTCCTAAAAGATTCTTTATCGCTTAAGAATAACAACTACATCATGTACCGCCTTAGCATATCCGCATCCACGCAATGGGTTTCAGCAACCTCCCGGGTTATCTTGCCTCTCTTTACAAGTTCACTGAGAGAATAGTCCATCGTCTTCATACCCTGCCTGTAGCTCGTTTGGATGATGGTGGGAATCTGGTGGGTTTTCCCCTCACGGACAAGGTTAGATATGGCATTATTAGAAACCATGATTTCCATTGCCGCAACCCTTCCCCTCCCGTCAGCGGTGGGCAGGAGCTGCTGTGATACGACACCCTCCAATACTGCGGCAAGCTCAACCTTTATCTGTTGCTGCTGGCGAGGAGGAAATACATCAATAATTCTGTCTATGGTTTGTGACGCACCGGTGGTATGAAGCGTGGACATGACAAAGTGCCCTGTTTCAGCTGCCGTTATGGCAATTGATATGGTTTCAAGATCACGCATCTCACCCACGAGAATGACATCCGGGTCTTCACGAAGAGCGGCTCTCAGGCCATTGGCGAAAGTCAGTGAATCGGTACCTATCTCCCGCTGGTTTATCATGCTTCTGTTATGCCTGTGAAGATACTCTATGGGCTCCTCAAGGGTAATAACGTGGCAGTTGCGGTTCAAATTGATATGGTTGACCATAGCGGCCAGTGTTGTTGATTTACCGCTTCCGGTGGGGCCCGTCACAAGAAAAAGTCCTCTGGGCTTAAGCGCTATCTCTTTCAGGATATCCGGAAAGCCTAACTCGTCTATTGTCGGTATTTTGATCCATATGACGCGAAATGCTATGCCGTAGCTGCCCCTCTGTTTGTAGACATTCACCCTGAAACGGCTTATATTTGGAATGACATAGGACAGGTCAACCTCACCCATCTCCTCCAATACGCTCATTTGATTTTCATTTAGTATCTGCCTTGCTATGTCAAGGGTATCCGCAGAGGTCATGGGGCTATCTCCATAAGGCTTAAGCTCACCGTTTATCCTCATCATGGGAGGAAGAGAAACAGTGATATGCAAGTCCGATCCCTTCATTTCCACGGTTTTTTTTAGTGCCTGGGCGATGTCCATAATAATTTTTCCCCCTGTCAATTTACCGTATTATCATTGATCGAGGTTATAGGTTATCCGGAGGAGCTCTTCAACAGTCGTTTTTCCTTCAAGCACCAGCTTGATGCAGCTCTCCCTCAAAGAAACCGTCCCGTTTTTTGATGCCATAAGCCGGATTTGATCAATCGTTCCACGTCTGTCTATCAATTCCCTGATGTCCTTGCCAACAAGCATGATTTCATGGATGGCGGTCCTACCCCTATAGCCTGTGTTTCCGCATGCGCTGCACCCAGAGCCCTTAAAGAGCGGCTGGCTTTCTCGCAGCTTCAGGAGCGACATCTCACTAAAGTCGGGCTTATATGATTTTTTACAGTGTCCGCATATTTTCCTCACCAATCTCTGGGCTATGATACCGACCAATGAAGAAGATACAAGATAAGGCTCAATCCCCATATCAATAAGCCTGGATATGGTCGAAGCAGAATCATTTGTATGTACGGTGCTTAATACAAGATGGCCTGTAATGGCCGCTCTTACTGCTATTTGAGCCGTCTCCGGATCCCTGATCTCCCCGATCATAATGATATCCGGGTCCTGCCGCAGTATGGACCTCAGCCCATTGGCAAAGGTTAAGCCTGCCTTGTTATTGACCTGTACCTGGTTTATGCCTTCAAGCCTGTATTCTACAGGATCTTCAACTGTTATGATATTGCTGCTGATCTTGTTTAATTCACGAAGAACCGCATAAAGGGTTGTTGTTTTACCGCTGCCTGTCGGCCCTGTTACCAGTATGATGCCGTTGGGACTTTTAATTATTTTGTCAAAAAGAGAAATATTCACATTGCTGAAACCCAATTGAGACTTTGTGAGCATCATATCGCTGCGCCCAAGCAACCTTAAGACGACCTTCTCACCGTATACCGTAGGCAAAACCGACAGTCTAAGATCGATGTCCTTGCCGTCTACCGTCATCTCCATTCTACCGTCCTGAGGTATCCTTTTCTCGGCTATATCCATCCTTCCCATGATCTTGATCCTTGTTACAACAGCCGGATGTGTGGCTTTGGACGACCGCATGATCTCCTGAAGCTCACCGTCAATACGAAAGCGTATTCTCAGAGTGTTTTCAAGGGGTTCAATATGAATGTCGCTTGCCTTTACCTTCATAGCATGCTGAATGACCGAGTTTACAAGTCTGACTACGGGAGCATTGTTGATATCACTTAAAGAATCACTGTTTTCTTCAATAATTTGATCAAAATTGTACTGTTTTTTAAAGTCCTCGACGGCTTTTTCTGCGCTTTCCTTGCCATAATAGCGGTCTATGGCATTCATAATGCTGCTCTTTTGAGCCAAATTAGGTTTTATATCGAGACCTGTACTTATCTTTAAATCGTCAATAGCCGATAGATCCAGCGGATCAGTCATGGCAACGATCAGAGTGCTTTGCTCTCTGCGAACAGGAATAACAACATATTTCTTAGCCAGATTCTCACCGATGAGCTTAGGCGCATCAGTCTGTACAACATCGGTATCAAAATCGAACATCGGTATCCTGAGCTGGAATTCAAGTACCTCTATGATTTGTTGTTCCTCCAGGATGCCCTCATCGACAATAACCTCTCCGAGTTTCTTTCCTGAGCTTCTCTGCAGAAGCAGAAGGTTTTCCAACTGATCGTCCGAAATGCTACCGGATTCAATTAAAAGCTCCCCAAGCCGCTTTCTGTTTTGGTTATACATATCTATCCTCAATAAAAATGAATCGAAAAAGAAGGTAAAAAAAAGCAGCTGACTTTTTTATCAGTCAACTGCTATAGTTTATTTTGCTTTATTCACAATATTCTACTAATATTCGTTTACTTTTGAAAAAACATTACTTTCCTTGATCATGCTATATTTTACTTTCGCAGCCTTCTTCTGTGCATCGATTGTCGTATCGAATGTTTCCCATAAGCCTGTTTTACTGTTAAATACTTCATTCCATGCATGGTAACCATTTACGCCTTTTGCATAACCCTTTACAAGCTTGGCAGGTATTCCGACACTTCTCAGCATAGCGGCAAAGGTTGAAGCGTAATCATAGCAAATCCCCTTATTTGTCGCTAACGTGGTATTAATATCAGGGAGGTAGTCAGTGGGTAGTTTGCTGAGTTTGTCATAATCGTATTTGAAATTATTCACTATGTAATCATAAATTGCTTTTACTTTTTCTTGGTCACCCATTAAACCTTTTGTAAGTTCTTTTGCTTTTTTAATAGCTGCCATATCTTCATTCCAGTTGATGTTTTGTATGGATGCAAGATAGACATTATTTTGATTTTCCATGTCCAATTTATAGTTCTTAGTATATAAATATTTGTACTTGTTTCCTCCGACGTTTTCCATGATGCTAATTTTGTAATCGCCATTTCCAAATTGAAGAGGAAAACTTTCGACCATTCCGTCATTTCTCAGGTTGTAGTATATCGTCTTACCGTCTTTATCCACCATTATCTTAAGCATTTTACCTGTTTCTGAATGATAAGCTGCCTTGATAATGCCGGACTCAAACTGTGCATCTTCGAAAACACTCTCAATGGTAGGATTTACGGCAAACGCTGCTGTCATATTAAACAGTAATGATAGGCTTAGTATCACCGCAGCTAACAATTTGCGCATGAAAAAACTCTCCCTTCGGCATCTGGCTGCCATTTACAGAATAACTTTTTCTGTAATTAGGCCCTTTAGCTTTGCGTCCCGCACTTTCGCACGGTTTGCCTTTATCGATGAAAAGTCTATTGTTAAATAGATTTTCAGATAAAACTTTATACAATGATAGAATATCATATCATTATCCAAAATTCAACAGTTATATTTGACTATTGAGCACAACTTTTTCTTATCAAGAATTCCTCCCTGCCGGTTTTTCTACAATATATAATAGAGGTGCGCACAGCGCACCTCAAGCCTCGACCCGTAGAGCAAATAAACAGGAGCAATATGCTCCTGTTTATTTGTTCTATAGTTAAGTCGTCATTTTTTTATTTGGATTTTTTCTTAAACACTACTCCAAGTACTGTGATGAGACCACCAAGACCCAGGAATATATTGGCCGGCACTCCGCCTGTCTTTGGCAGCACATGACCTGTGGGCACTTGTTCTTCAGGCAGGATTACCGGATCCGGCTCAGGCGCTGATGTGGGTGCTGGCGTTGGTATTGGCGTGGGTGTAGGCATGGGCGTTGGTGTTGGTGTTGCCGTAGGAGTTTCTGTAGGTTTGTTAATTTCTTCAAAGACAGCTATAACCTTCTTGTTGCCATTCAAATAGATCTGATCATAACGATTAACCGTGTCTCCCTGCCAACCGGCGAATTTCCAACCCTCTGCAGGCTTGGGGCTAAGCTGTACAGTTGTTCCCTTATTATACTCATGATCACCCGGTTCCGGAAGTATAGTGCCCTGGCCAATGACATTAATATTCAGCGTTACTTTTTCAGCCGGTCTCTCGGGTGGAGATGAAGGTGGTGGTGTCGGGGTTGGAGGCGGTGGTGTAGGGGTAGGCCCATCCAGCAAGCTGAATGTTGCAGTGACTGATTTATTTGAGGTCATAACCACGGACGCACTCGAAGAAGATCCCGTTGCATCGCCTGACCAGCCGTCAAACTTCCATCCTTGTGCAGGTGAAGCAGCAAGATTAACTCTAGTTCCAGGCCAATAATAATCATATTCAGTACTCATTGGTGAAAAATAGTATTCATCCGTTGTTCTGGTGACTGTTCCATTTCCGATTACATTCACTGTTAATGTATATTGAGTAGGCTCGTCTTTTTCGGTAAAGATGGCTTTTACGGCCCTATCTCGATCCATTAGAACTGTATTGTTCGAATCGGGTATCGTATAGACTTCACCATCAGCCCAGCCGTCAAACTGCCAGCCTGCCGCAGGTACAGCACTCAGGGTCACTACGGTTCCTTCCAGATATACTCCGCTGCTCGGGGTAACTGTTCCATCCCCCTCCTGACTTACAGTAAGGGTATAATTAACTTTGGATATTTCGGTAAATATGGCTTTTACGGCCCTGTCTCGATCCATTAAAACTGTATTGTTCGAATCGGGTACCGTATAGACTTCACCATCAGCCCAGCCGTCAAACTGCCAGCCTGCTGCGGGTACAGCGCTCAGGGTTACTACGGTTCCTTCAAGGTATACTCCGCTGCTCGGGGTAACTGTTCCATCCCCCTCCTGACTTACCGTAAGGGTATAATTAGCCTTGGGTATTTCAGTAAAGATGGCTTTTACGGCTCTATTCCGATCCATTAAAACTGAATTATTCGAATCGGGCACTGTAAAGCCTTCTCCATTATCCCAGCCATCAAACTGCCAGCCTGCTGCGGCTATGGCGCTCATGGTTACTACCGTTCCTTCCAGATAGCTGTGTTCACCAACATCCGGGCTGACTGTTCCGTTTCCTGTCTTACTTACCGTAAGGGTATAATTAACCTTGGGTATTTCAGTAAAGATGGCTTTTACGGCTCTGTTCTGATCCATTAAAACTGTATTATTCGAATCGGGCACCGTAAAACCTTCTCCATTATCCCAACCGTCAAACTGCCAGCCTGCTGCGGCTATAGCGCTCATGGTTACTACCGTTCCTTCCAGATAGCTGTGTTCACCAACATCTGGACTGACGGTTCCGTTTCCGGATTTGCTTACTGTAAGTGTATAATTAACCTTGGGTATTTCGGTAAAGATGGCTTTTACGGCCTTATTGGAATTCATTAATACCGTATTGTTTGCCGGATCAGGTACTGTATATCCTTCTCCATTGTCCCAACCGTCAAACTGCCAGCCTGCTGCGGCTACGGCGCTCATGGTCACTACCGTCCCTTTGGAATACTTTCCTGCATTGGGTCCAGCAGCCTGTGGTCCAGGTAGTGCGGTAACCGTTCCCTGTCCGGTAAAGCTTGTCGTCAATGTATACCCCGATACATTGTAACTTGCCGAAGCCGAGTCAGTGACAGTAACCTTTCCGTCATCATCGTCTTCACCCTCTAAATTAGCCGTAACTGATGCAGTAGCAGTATTTTTAACAACACCATTTTGAAAATCACTCGAAGTAGTTGTGTAAGTTACATCAAATTCAGAACTTCTCTTTCCCTCTAATCTATTTATGGTTTTTATGTCACCATTACTATTAAGCTTAGGATCGTTAACTTTGATGTTAACGAGGTCTCTATCCTGGTTATTTGTAATTTTAAAGTGATAGGTAACAGTATCACCTGTATAAGATGTAGCTGGACTAACGGTCTTTGTGAGATCAAAATCCGGAATGTTGCGTTTTCCTTGACTCGTCACATATATCTTATAATTTATGGTACCGCCACCTTCTTGTCCTCCGAAAACACTTGCCGGAGAATAAGTCACAACATTGCCATTGGTTTTTGTAACGATGATATGGGTTATCTGACTAAACACGTAATTACCACCATCAGGCCCATCATACAGAGTACTATTAACTCGAGTTAGTGTTATATCACTTCCATTCATTCTGATAGCCACGCTGGATATTGCTGATGCTCCGGATTGAATCTTTACATGGACACTTGTTTGCGGAACACCAAATGTAGACAGCGTATTAAAGCCCAGCATTGTAGTTAATAAGAAAGCCAGAACCAGGATCATTGCCAACAGTCTTTTTTTCATTAATCTTACCTCCTAAATAATTCGACTCGCACATCCTATAAATAGCTTTGTTCCTTTCAATGATCTGTTTTATGTAAACTAGAAAGCCGCCCGTATTTTTGTATGCTGCCGAACTATCAATAATGCATAAAACAATAGACCCCCTGGCTTTAGATCTCAACTTTTCTCATTTTGAGTTGATTCTATTCCTCCTTTTGTCAATTGAATCAGAGAACAGCGCAAACGTTCATTTGCTTGATTTTAACTCCTATTTACTGATTATGATTCAAAGCTCTGCTAAACTCTATTATTTCTCTCCGATATTTCAGGCTAAGCTCATGAATTATTGATAGAAAGGCTATTATAGGACTTTATACCTATTTACATACAGCACTGATTTTGGGAAATAGCGTCTTCTTTTGCTGTTCCTTGCCCCCTTGCACCTCCCGGTATACCTCATGGTATAATGTGATTATCTCGCTAGAATGAAAGAAGATTACAATGATAAGCAGTTTTAATGATTTAGGTATCGCAGCACCGATTTTAAAAGCCCTGGAGGAGATGGGCTTCGAGTCACCTACAGAGGTGCAGAGCAAGGCAATTCCCCACATTCTGAATAAGGAAGACTTAATTGTTATGTCGAAAACGGGAAGCGGCAAGACCGCCGTTTTTGGCGTATCCATGCTTCAGATGACTGATCCGAAAGCACCGGGACCCCAGGGTCTTATTCTCACACCCACACGAGAGCTGGCCGTCCAGGTGGACAATGATATCAAACTGATGGCAAAGCATCTGGAACATAAAACAACATCCGTATATGGACAGCATAATATGAAGGCTGAAGTCCAGGCTCTCAGTAAAGGGATATCCATTGTTTGCGGTACACCTGGCCGCGTCTATGACCACATTCAAAGCGGTAATCTTAAAACTAGAAACATCCGTTTTTTAGTTCTTGATGAAGCCGACAGAATGCTGGATATGGGCTTTCTGGATCAGGTGGTTAAAATTATCAAAACCCTCCCAAAGGATAGAATGACTCTCCTTTTTTCTGCCACTATTCCCCCGGAAATTCGTAGAGTTTGCAGGGATTATATGAAACAGCCTGTTACTGTTGAGATCGAGTCGGAAACAATGACAGTGGATACCATTCAGCAAATCTACTACCGCGTGGATAGTAGAGAAAAAAATATGCAGTTAAATCGAATTCTTCTTATGGAGCGACCCGAAAGCTGCATGATTTTCTGTAATACAAAAATTGCTGTGGACAGGGTGCAAAGCTATTTAATGCGAAAAGGCTATGCCTCACAGGCATTACATGGAGATATTCCACAGGGAAAAAGGCTAAAAACCATACAGCAATTCAAACAAGGCGAGTTCCATCTTCTTGTAGCCACAGATGTAGCCGCCCGTGGGATACATGTAGATGATTTGTCGCTGGTCATCAATTATGATGTACCCAACGAGAAAGACAACTATGTACACAGGATCGGACGTACCGGCAGGGCTGGACATTCAGGCCGTGCCATCACTCTGGCTACAGGTGACGACATTATGAGCCTCTATGAGATAGAAGAGCATATCGGCGTTATGATTGGCGAGGCGGAATTACCCACAGAGGCTGATTTTGAAGTACAGAGGGATGAGGCAGAGAAATGGATTCAGGCCAATTCCCAGAAGATCAAGCCCATTGAAGCCTCTGGCCGGAATCCTAGATCCAGGACTACCTCTGCATCAAACCAGGGACAAAATCGTAACCGACGTTCTGATGCACGCCCCCATGACAATAAGTCCCCACAGCAGGGTAGGCAGGACAGGTATCAACCAGACAGGCAACGTCAGGACAGGCCTCATCAGAACAGGCCCCCTCAGGACAGGCCCTATCAGGACAAGCCTCATCAGAACAGGCCCTATCAGGACAGGCCCCATCAGAATAGACCTCTTCAGGACAAGCGCCGCGAGAATTATGCCGGTAAGCAGAGTAATGGCTCAATTGCGGCTAATTCAAACCGCATGCCGGTTAACACAAAGCCAAAAGCGTCTGTTGAATCCCCTAAAAGCAGTGTTGCTGTGCAGAGCCAGAATACTGCCACTAAGGAATCCTTCTTCAAACGTTTCTTACAGCGCTTATTCGGTAAGCAGGAAAGAAATTGAATATTGATGCATGTTGATTGATTCATGTGTTTTTTTGTGTTATACTCCGAAAGCATTAAGTGATAACGTTTTAGCTGCAGGAGGATAAAAAATACACATGGATTTGACTCAGGAAAACAAAATGGGAACCACTCCAGTTTTGAGACTCATTATTTCAATGTCCCTTCCCGCCATGTTCTCAATGCTGGTTCAATCGCTATATAATATTGTAGACAGTGCTTTTGTTGCTCAAATCAGTGTTGATGCACTAACTGCCTTATCTCTGGCATTCCCGATACAAAACCTCATGATAGGCGTAGCGGTGGGAACCGGTATTGGCATAAACTCTTTGGTTTCCCGCCGTTTAGGAGAGGGGCGCCGTGACGAAGCGAGCAGTGTGGCAACCCACGGTCTGGTTTTGGCTTTTATAAGCTGGCTCATCTTCGTCCTATTGGGTATCCTTTTTACGAAGCCATTCTTTCAAAGCTTTTCCACAAATCCGACGGTTGTGAGCATGGGCTGCGATTATGTTTACATCGTAACCATTTTCTCCTTAGGAATTTTTATTGAAATCGCACTGGAAAAAACATTGCAGGCAACAGGCAATATGATTTATCCTATGATGTTTCAACTGACAGGGGCAATCACCAATATCATACTTGACCCTATTTTGATATTCGGGTTATTCGGTTTCCCTGAGCTTGGGGTAAAGGGTGCGGCAATTGCAACTGTTATAGGGCAAATCTTTGCTATGCTGTTTGCCCTGATTATTGTTTTCAAAAAGAATCATGAAGTTCATATTACCCTAAAGAGATTTAAGTTTAAGGGTAATATCGTAAAAGAAATCTACGCTGTGGGGCTTCCGTCCATTATCATGCAATCCATCATGTCCATCCTCGTCAGCGGACTCAATGGCATTCTGACTACCTTCTCAGAAGCGGCAGTTGCTGTGTTGGGTGTTTATTACAAGCTCCAGTCCTTTATATTTATGCCGGTATTCGGGCTGGTGCAGGGCGTTATGCCTGTTATGGGATATAATTATGGCGCCCGCAGCAAGCAGAGGCTGCTGAAAGCTCTAAAAATCGGAACGATTATTGCCATCATTATTATGACCTTGGGAACCCTGCTGTTTATGTTGATTCCAGATAAGCTGTTAATGATTTTTAAAGCCGATGCCCAAATGCATCAGATTGGTATTCCGGCATTTCGTATTATCAGTCTTTGCTTTATTCCGGCGGCAATGGGAATCTTGTTCTCTACCCTATTCCAGGCTGTAGGCAATGGAATTTATAGCCTGGTGGTTTCCGTTTTAAGACAGTTAGTTGTCATTCTGCCAATGGCCTACCTTTTAAGCAAAATTGGACTGAGCGCTATATGGTATGCTTTCCCGATTGCAGAGATTATGTCTTTTTGCGTAACTATATTACTTTTCCGGCACCTTTACGTTAAAAATATAAAAAATCTTGAAAAGCCCCTATCAATTTAGTTCTTTTGTTTGGCAAATCTGAAGGGCCATGAATAAATATCCCACTGAATCTGCATATTAAGAAACACTCAAAGTAGATTCATTGCTCTGGAGCGTTTTAAAGGATGGGATCACATAAGAACCTTTTAGATTTGCCTCAAAATTCCCATGGTTCAAAAAATAGGGTATCCGTGATAAATTTTATACGGCTCCTGATCATAAGAATACGCCATGACAGCATCACGGCATACGCTTATCATTTGACCTACAGTTTGCTTTTATCTTTTTTCCCTTTTTTAATCTTCCTCATGACGCTTGTAGGTTATGCCAATCTTGATTCCTCAGCCATACTGGCTCCTCTGGAAACCTATTTTCCAAAGGAAGTCTATGTGCTTGTATCTGACATCGTCATCGATGTGGTAGATCAGCAAAGAGATGGCTTGATGTCTTTTTCCATACTGGTCGCCATATATGCTGCCTCCGGAGGGTTCAGAGCATTCATGGAAGGTACAAACCGGGCTATGCGAATCCCTGAGAAAAGAAACATTATCATACGTTATATTATTTCTATTTTTTCAGTCATTTTGTTTGCAATAGCAATCGTAATCGCGCTTTTGGGAATTGTGTTCGGGCAACAGATAATAAACCTGCTGAATAGACACCCTTCGTTTTTAGTCCTTAAAGAGTTACTTCAAATGTTCCGGTTCATCATTCCGGAAGTCATCATTTTTCTATTGTTTTTGGTTTTTTATATGTTTGTACCGGCTAAAAATATATGCTTCCGCTGCGCCATTCCAGGGGCGGTCTTCACGACATTGACATGGACTGTTTTTACTTTGCTTTTCCAGTACTATGTGAATACCTACTCCAATTACTCGAAATTTTACGGAGCAGTGGGGGCTGTTATCGCATTGATGCTATGGCTTTTGCTCACCTCTATGATCATGCTTTTCGGTGTTGAAATCAATGCTCTGATGATGGAATTGGGCATTGTAAACGCACCGAAAAAATAATTCTTTTTTATGCCAATTCAAGGGCGATTTCCATCATCTGCGTAAAGGATTTCTCTCTTTCTTCCGCTGTGGTTTCCTCATGGTTAACCAGTGAATCGGAGACGGTAAGGATACATAGGGCATTAGCACCTGCCTTGGCAGCGTTCATATAAAGGGCGGCCGCTTCCATTTCGACAGCTAAAACACCCATACCTGCCCATCTTTTCCAGGCATCGGGGTCAGCATTGTAGAAAATATCCGAGGATAAAATATTACCCACTTTGACCTCAATATTTTTTTCTTCTGCAACGGCAACAGCCTTTTTAAGCAAAGCCCAGGATGCAGTGGGAGCAAAGGTCCCCGGAAAATTGTATTGGCTGGCATAATTGGAATTTGTAGAAGCCGCCATACCAATAACGACGTCCCTAACCCTGACATTTTCCTGGTAACTGCCACAGGACCCAACTCTGATGAGATTTTTAACTCCATAATTGTGGATCAGCTCAAAAGTGTAAATTCCTATGGACGGCATACCCATACCCGTGCCCATGACTGAGACCTTCCTGCCTTTATACGTTCCGGTATAGCCGAACATATTTCTGACCTTGTTGAACTGGACAACGTCATTGAGATATTTTTCAGCAATAAACCTGGCTCTCAGCGGATCTCCCGGCAACAGGACGGTTTTCGCTATCATTCCCTCTTGATCAACCTCGATATGCGGTGTTTTTTCCATGTTATTCCTCTCCTTTTTTCCCTCACGCTTATTCTACTAAATTATTGTACCACTTTCCATGTTTTCTTTTCAGTTTCAATGTTCATACTATTTCGGAGGACTTTAAATATTACTTCCGCTTTTGGCAAGATTTGCCGCGAAACAACAGGAGGAGGAAAAAAAACTGATTCTCATTACTGATAACAAAGACTATACTGAAGGCTATGTTTTTCTCTTGGGCCTTGATATTGGCTCAACAACGGTAAAGATAACAGTGATGGACGGCGAGGACAACTTACTTGTAAGTCAATACCGCAGACATTACTCAGATTTACGCAAGACACTGGAGGAGCTTTTGCAAGAGCTCGCGGATGAGCGCCATACCAGGTTTGGCAATGCACGCTTCAACCTGGCCGTGACTGGTTCAGGCGGGCTTGCACTCTCTGAAAAGCTTAATTTACCCTTTGTCCAGGAAGTCATAGCCGGCAGTAAAGCCATAGAACGATACATTCCTGACGTTAATGTCATTATCGAGCTGGGCGGTGAGGATGCCAAAATAACATTTTTTGATAAGGGCGTGGATCAGCGGATGAACGGCATTTGCGCAGGCGGTACCGGCGCCTTTATCGATCAGATGGCTCTATTGTTGAACACCGACGCTTTAGGGTTGGACAAGCTTGCCCAAAGCAGCAGCACCATCTATCCTATAGCCGCAAGATGCGGAGTTTTTGCCAAAACAGACATTCAGCCACTGTTGAACGAGGGGGCAAGAAAAGAGGATATCGCCGCTTCCATTTTTCAGGCCGTCGTCAATCAAACCATTACAGGGTTAGCCTGCGGCAAAAAAATAAAAGGAAAAGTCGGATTTTTAGGAGGGCCTTTGCATTTTCTGCCCATGCTAAGGCTCAGATTCCAGCAAACCCTTGGCCTCAATGACCATGAGATAATCGCCCCGGACCATGGGGAGGTTTATGTGGCTATGGGGGCGGCACTCATGGCCAAGAAGCAAAACAATAAAGCTTTTACAATTTCAGAATTGCTTGAAAAATTAAGAATGGACAAGAATTGTCCTATAGCAGAGACTACTCATCTTGAGCCCTTATTTAAAGATGAAGAAGAGTATCGTCATTTTCTTAACAGACATGCAGAACATAAGCTTGAGACCAATAAGCTCGCTGATTATAAGGGTAAGTGCTTTCTCGGACTGGATGTGGGCTCGACTACCAGCAAATTGGTCCTGATTGACAAAGACTGCCGCATGCTTTTTTCATCCTATGGAAGTAACGAAGGAAGCCCTCTGGCTACTTCAGCTAAAATGCTTGGGGATGCCTATTCTCGGCTTCCAAAGGGAGCCGAAATTGCTTACAGTGCGGTTACCGGCTATGGTGAAAATCTTATCAAATCGGCCTTCTCCTGTGATCTCGGTGAAGTGGAAACCATTGCTCATTATACCGCAGCGAAAAATTTTCTGCCCGATGTGAACCTTATTCTGGATATAGGCGGCCAGGACATGAAGTTCCTTAAAGTCAGCCATGGCACTATTTCCCATGTTATGTTGAATGAGGCCTGCTCTTCGGGCTGCGGCTCGTTTATTGAGACTTTTGCCAAGTCCTTGAATATGAGCGTCGAAGAATTTTCCCAGCAGGGGCTAAAAGCGCAGGCCCCTGTTGACTTAGGCTCACGGTGTACGGTTTTTATGAATTCCAAGGTCAAACAGGCTCAGAAGGAAGGCGTAGCTCTTGGAGATCTCTCCGCAGGGCTATGCTATTCTGTCATAAAGAATGCCCTATATAAGGTCATCAAAATTAAAGATCCTTCAGAATTAGGCGATAAAATCATGGTCCAGGGAGGAACCTTCCTCAATGATGCCATTTTACGCAGCTTTGAGAAGATAACGGGCAAAGAAGTTGTGCGGCCGGATATTGCCGGACTAATGGGGGCTTTCGGAGCAGCCATCTTAGCCAAACAAGCCTGGGGCAAAGGGAAGCAAACCTCTCTCATAGGTGCTGAAAAGCTGGCAGTGTTTTCTTATGACACAAAAATCACACGCTGTAAAAAATGCACCAATCATTGTCTTTTGACCGTCAATACTTTTGGAAACGAACGAAAGTGTATAACCGGAAATCGGTGCGAAAACGGGGCAGGACTTGACCGCTCTGATAAAGTGCCTGATCTTTACGAATATAAATTCAACAGGCTCTTTAACTATAAGCCTTTAGATATTGACCAAGCGCCCCGTGGAATCATAGGAATTCCAAGAGTACTCAATATGTATGAAAACTATCCTTTCTGGTTTACCTTTTTTTCAGAGCTGGGCTTCAGGGTTGAGCTCTCCCCTGTTTCCAGTCGGAAGCTTTATGAGATGGGTATGGACACTATTTCGTCGGATACAGCCTGTTACCCTGCAAAATTAGTTCATGGACATATTGCTGCCCTTATCCGGCAAAATGTAAAGACTATTTTTTATCCCTGCATTCCAAAAGAGCGGGTAGAATTCAAAAATACTGACAATTGCTATAATTGCCCCATCGTCACGGCTTACGCCGAAGTGATCAAAGCCAACATGGATCTGCTCCGGGAAAATGGGGTTAGGTTCTATCATCCTTTTCTCCCCTATGAAGATAAAGCCAGGCTCATCCAAAGGCTTTTTGATGAGTTCAAGAGCTCCGGTGCTACCTTGAAAGAAGTCGCCCGAGCTGTAGAAGAGGCCTGGAATGAAGATATCAGGTTTAAGGAGGATATCCGGAGGAAAGGGAAAGAAGTACTGGACGGGTTAAAAGAAACTGACAGCCGGGGAATTGTTTTATCGGGCCGGCCCTACCATTTAGACCCTGAAGTTAACCACGGCATTCCAAAAATATTGACCTCTCTGGGTCTTGCTGTGCTTACCGAGGATTCAGTTTCGCATTTGGGTAAAGTAGAACGGCCTTTAAGGGTTCTGGATCAATGGATGTATCACTCCCGGCTTTATGAAGCAGCAGATTTTGTTTCAAAGAATGCCAATCTTGAGCTTGTCCATCTGAATTCCTTTGGCTGCGGTCCTGATTCTATTGCGTCCGAGCAAGCCCAAGAAATTTTGAGAAAGACCGGCAAGATTTATACCATGCTTAAAATAGACGAGGTTAGCAATCTGGGTGCAATTAAAATTCGCCTGAGATCGTTAAAGGCGGCCATGGAGGCAAGGCCTGGAAAGGCAGTTAATGCTCTTCCCAAATCCCAGCCCTATGCAAGGCCTGTTTTCACAAAAGAAATGAGAAATCATCACACCATTCTGGCTCCCCAAATGGCACCCATACATTTTGAGCTGGTTCAGGAGGCTGTCCGGTCAGAAGGTTATCTTTTTGAAGTCCTGTCCACTGTTGATAAAGCGGATATTGAAGAAGGCCTAAAATATGTGAACAATGATTCATGCTATCCGTCCATCATCATTATAGGGCAAATCCTGAGAGCCTTGAAATCAGGAAGATATGACATCAATCATACTTCGGTCATCATGGCTCAGACAGGGGGCCCATGCAGAGCCAGCAATTACCTGGCTCTCCTGAAAAAAGCCTTACAGGACACAGGGTTTCAAAACATTCCTATTATCTCGCTAAACGTAGCCGGTCTGGAGAAGAACCCCGGGTTCAAAATCACCCCGTCATTGGGGAAAAAGGCTATTATGGCTCTTATTTACGGCGATCTTCTCATGAAGGTCCTATTCCAGATCCGTCCCTATGAAAAGGAAACCGGAAGAACCAATCAACTTTTTGAAGAGTGGATGAAAAAATGTAAAAGAAATCTTCACACGGCTAATCGAAAGGATTTTCGTGACAACTTGGGACAAATTGTCAAGGATTTTGAAGGGATAGCCATTGGAGATGAGAAAAAGCCCAGGGTAGGCCTGGTGGGTGAAATCCTTGTTAAATATCACCCCACAGCCAATAACAATATGGCCGCCTTTATTGAAGAATCGGGAGCCGAGATGGTTGTACCGAGCCTGACCGATTTCTTCCTCTATTGCGCCTATGGACGGGAGATGAATTTTAAATATCTTTCAGGTGGAAATACCCAAAGAATAATCGGTAATCTTTTCATACGTGCCGTTGAGAGCTACCGCAACGATATGCGCGCTGCGCTTATAAGGAGCAAGAGATTTAAAGCTCCTGTTTCCATTGATGAAATGGCTGAAAAGGTCAAGCCCTTTCTTTCCCTCTGCAATCATACGGGCGAAGGCTGGCTGCTCACAGCCGAAATGGTGGAATTAATAGAGGAAGGTGCTCATAACATCATCTGCATGCAGCCCTTTGCCTGCCTTCCCAACCATATTACGGGAAAGGGCATGATTAAAACCCTCAAGGATAGGTATCCTCAGACCAATATTGTGGCAGTGGATTATGATCCGGGAGCCAGCGAGGTCAATCAGATCAACCGGATCAAGCTGATGCTGGAAAGAGCAAGATCCAGTGATCATGCTCTTCCTGGTGTTCATGAAAAAAAGGTGGAGCCCGAGGCTATCCCCTCAGGGTTGCCTATATGATCTGCTGCGACAATGAACCCTGTCTTCTATCATATCACTATCACAAACAAATGAATGAATAGAAAAACAATGAAACGAAAGACTATAGAATAAATCAGCCACCAACCTGAAAAGGAGAACCCTATGCCGGAAAATGAGATAAAATCAAATGCTTTATCTGCTCGTAGCGCTTATAATCTTGCCAATGTCGAAAAAACCGCCCCCCAATTCCTGCCCATTACACCCCGATGGCTCACAAGGTTTATGGAATGGAAAGCCCTGGATTCCGGTATTTTTCGCTTAAACACGGTCAAGGATGGCGAAAAGCTGCTTGATGTACTCTGTTCACAGAAAAACAGTGATAATATACCCGAAGGATTTATCGATTATGAGCCCAATCCAAGAGAGTATCTTCTGACCTCGGTTTCATCCATTATTAAAATGGAAACACGGGTTTCGGATATCTACAGCAAGCCCTACGACCAGATCAAGGAACAGCTCCGGCTTGGAATGGAAAGCATTAAAGAGAAGCAGGAAAGCCTGATCGTTAATAGCAGCGACTACGGCTTATTAAACAACATTGACTCTTCCCAGAGAATACAGTCCCATTCCGGCTCTCCCACCCCGGATGATTTTGATGAGCTCATCACCAAGGTCTGGAAGGAGCCTTCCTTCTTTCTCGCCCATCCTGCCGCCATTGCCGCTTTTGGCCGGGAATGCACCAAGCGGGGTGTACCGCCTGTGGCAGTCAGTCTATACGGATCACCTTTCCTGACCTGGAGAGGCATTCCCATTGTGCCCTGTGACAAGCTCCTTGTAGATGGCCTGAAAAAGCCCAAGAGCAATAAAGGCAAAACTGATATTCTGCTCGTCCGAAGCGGGGAGAGAAAACAGGGTGTTATCGGCCTCTATCAAGCAGGTTTGCCGGGAGAACAATCAAAGGGTCTGTCAGTTCGGTTTATGGGTATAGACAATCAGGGAATTGGAAGCTACTTGCTTTCCATCTATTGCTCTGTGGCCATTTTGACAGAAGATGCCGTCGCCGTACTCGAAAACGTGGATATAGGGATGATCGAAAACTAGCCTCCGATAAATCTTCCGCAAAAACGGAAGGATCGGAAGTCATATTTCGATTGCTCCATAGGATGATCGAAAAATTCGATTGCTCCATAGGTAACTACTATGACGATAAATGATACCGAATTGAACCAGCCGCTTTTTGATCTCGTTCGTTCCATGACACCTGAATTTTTTCCCGAGTTTGAACAGCATGAGGCGTCTGCAGACTGCCCTTTAGAGGCTTGCCGGTGTGTCCGTAACAAAGCCGAAGAGCTGCTTACCCAGAACCGGATTTTAGCTGAAAGTGATTTTGTCCATGTCCTCTCCAAGGGCTTCAATCTATTTGATGAGTCCCTCACACTCAATGATTCCGGCAAACAGGAATGTTCGCCCTGCTTTGAAGCTGGTGATACCTCCACTCTGCTTGATTCCTATGCCATCCCTGACTTTGGGGGACTGTCCGATAAGATTTCATCCCCTGTTTTTATTTCAGGATTCAATCCTGTGCCTTTTGATGTGTACACCATCCGTAAGGACTTCCCCATTCTGGAGGAAAAAATAAACGGAAAAAACCTTATCTGGTTCGATAACGCCGCCACGACTCAAAAGCCCAGACAGGTAATAGACCGTCTCAAATATTTCTATGAGCATGAAAATTCCAATGTCCACAGGGCGGCCCACACCCTGGCTGCACGTACGACCGATGCTTATGAAGGTGCGCGAAAGAAAGTTGCCGAATTTTTAAACGCGGATGGCTCCCATGAGATTGTATTTGTTCGGGGTGCGACCGAGGGTATCAATTTGGTGGCTCAGACCTATGGCCTTCAAAACCTTCAAAAGGATGATGAAGTCATCATTACAATGCTTGAGCATCACGCCAATATTGTGCCCTGGCAAATGGTCTGCAAGCAAACCGGGGCTAGGCTGAAAACTGTGCCGGTGGACGATGAGGGCCAAATTATTCTGTCTGAATATGAAAAGCTCTTAAGTACCAGGACAAAGCTCGTTGCCTTCACCCATGTTTCAAATGCTCTTGGTACCATCACTCCGGCATTTGAGATGATCGATATGGCCCACCGCAACGGTGCGAAGGTTTTAGTTGACGGCGCGCAGGCCGCAGCCCATCTAAAGGTTGATGTTAAGGCTCTGGACTGTGACTTTTATGTGTTTTCGGGCCATAAGGTTTTCGGGCCCACGGGAATTGGCGTATTATTTGGAAAAGCTGATCTATTGGAAGCCATGGAGCCCTATCAGGGAGGCGGTAACATGATCTCCGATGTCACTATTGAAAAATCCTCCTACAAATCCCCTCCCCACAGATTTGAGGCAGGTACGGGCAGCATAGCCGACGCTATTGGACTGGGAGCTGCATTGGATTACATTTCAAAAGTGGGCCTTGATGCCATATCCCAATACGAGCATGAGCTTTTGGAATATGCAAGGTCGTCAATGGAGCAGATTCCCGGACTGATGCTTTTGGGCCATGCACCGCAAAAGACAGGCATCCTTTCATTTCTTATGGAGGGGCATACTCCCGAAGAAGTCGGGAAGGCCCTCAATAATGAAGGGATTGCTGTTCGTACCGGACACCATTGCTCACAGCCCATTCTAAGAAGATATGGACTTGAAAGCACAATTCGAGCCTCGTTTGCTCTTTATAATACCCGTGAAGAGATCGACTTTTTCGTCTCCACGCTGCAAAATATTGCTCATTCTTAAGAAAGCATCCTGTTAGCTTTCTTATGTACATAAAGGGCTGACACCATAACAGCGGCCAACAGGATAATAATCAACAAAGACTCGATGATCAGGCTAAGCAATAAAGCATAAAATAATATTTGTACCAAATTGTCAAAAATGCTAAACTAGTATTAAGTTTAACATTAAACCTCTCTCCGAAAGGATGCTTTAAAATGACTACCATTAAAGATATAGCCAAGATCACGGGTGTCAGTTGTACAACGGTATCCAATGTTATCCACGGCAAAGCCGGGCGCGTTTCTGCAGAAACCATAGAAAAAATAGAGAAAGCTATCGAAGAATTGAGCTATGTACCCAATATGACGGCTCGCTCCCTTGTTTCTAATTCCTCTAATGTCATTGGAATGATCAACCATATTGTTACACCTTCCAATATTATGGAAGACCCTTTCCAATCGTACTTTACCGGAGCTATTGAACAAACGCTTCGTGAAAATGGTTATTACCTTATGCTGAGAACAGTCGAAACCTCCGAAGAGCTGCTAGCCTTTTTGCGTAATTGGAAGGTGGACGGTTTATTCTTTACTGGTATTTTCAAAGATCAGTTTTTTGATGTACTTTCCACCCTCACTATTCCTATCGTTCTCATTGACAGCTATGTCCATCATCCCAATTTCTGCAATGTAGGCCTGGATGATTTTAAGGGCAGCTATACCGCCACCAAGCATTTAATCTCCCATGGTCATCGTCGTATCGCCTTCGCATCTCCAAGCATTCGGGACGGAGGGGTGCTGCAGGAACGCTTTTACGGATATAAAGCCGCTCTAGTAGAAAGCGCTATTCCCTTTGACAATCATCTGGTCCTCGAGCATGAAATGGATATTGCCTCCTGTATCAACCTTAGCCACGAACTTATGAAGATTCCTGATGTCACAGGCCTGGTTGTAACCGCAGATATCATGGCGGCGGGAATCATATCGGGCTTGCGCCAAAAAGGTGTTCATGTGCCGGATGATATCTCGGTAGTCGGTTTTGATGATATCAGTCTATGCCGTATGATAACTCCTACTCTCACCACCATCCATCAGGATATCCATTTAAAAGGCAAACTGGCTGTTGATTTCATGCTCCAGAGGCTGGAAGGCAAGGTACCCGAAAAGTCAGAAATCATTCTTCCGACCTATCTGGTGGAACGGGAAAGCGTCGCTTCCTTACCGGTTAAGGATTAACCGTTTACATGAGCCTTTTCCAATTCCAGAAGTTTTTCCTTAATGTCCAGCCCTCCAGCATAGCCAACCAACTTGCCATTGGCACCAATAACACGGTGGCAGGGTGTCACAATCATAATAGGATTTTTGTTATTGGCCATACCGACAGCCCGTGAAGCCTTGGGCTGGCCTATATTTTCAGCCACCTGTTTGTAGCTTTGAGTTTGACCATAGGGAATGTCCCGAAGAGCTTTCCACACTTTCTTTTGGAATTCTGTACCTTCAGGAGCAAGCGGTAAGTCAAAAACCTTTCGTTTGCCGGTAAGATATTCCTTCAATTGTTTTATGGCTGCCTTAAGTATAGGTGTTTCCTTCCCCACGGGCTCTTTGGATTCATATTCTTTTACCAAAAATAATTCGATTATGGCACCATCACTTTCAGAGATACCTATTAAACCAATGGTTGTTTGAAAAAAAGCTGTATTTCTCATCTGGCTTACCTTTCTATAGTATAGCCCTATATAATATATTTTTTGATCTCACCTTTAAACTCAAGGGTAAGCTGTTCCAGTTGCTGGATATATTCCATCTGCTCTTTAATTTTCTCAGAGTATTCCATTACAGTGGCGCTCATTTCTTCGGAGGAAGCGGAGTTTTCCTCTGCGATGGCTGCAAGTGAATGGATGTTCTCAAAAACGTTTGTAATTCTGGTGGTCTCATTGGACAGGTTCTCGACCAGCTTGGAGATCTCATGGGCTACATGGGATACCTGTTCCGTAGAGGTCATATTTTCCTGGGAGACCTGTATCAGGGTTCTGTTGCTTTCTTCCAGTTGCTCAAATTGGTTTGCAATCTCCTCCACAACGGAACTGATTTCTCCTGTGAATTGGATAAGGTTTTCATTTATTGTCTTAACAGCATTTTTAGAGCTTTCGGCAAGCTTACGGATTTCATCGGCAACGACTGCAAAGCCTCTTCCTGTTTCGCCAGCTCTGGCCGCTTCAATGGCCGCGTTAAGAGCTAGAAGATTGGTTTGTTCGGCAATAGAGGATACTGTAGTAACAATGGTCATAATTTCGTTGGCTTTGCCTGCGAGTTCTTCGGCCTGAACATTGACCTTCGCAAAGTTATCCTTGACTTCCACAATCATGCCCGAAACTTTTTCAATGTCCTTCTGGGAGCTGCTTATGGTTTCAACGGATTGTTCCAGCTTTTCCTTTTCTTTGAGCTCCGAACGGGCGATATCATTGATACTGGTAATATTGTTGTTCAGCTCCTGTACAACCTTCTCGGTTTCCTCAGCCTGATGCACTGCGCCATAGGCTACTTCCTGCACCGTACCTGAAATGCTGTCGGACAGCGTTTTCATCTTTTCCGCTATTTCTCCGAATTCCTTTGTAAAACGGTACATATCATCAGTACCGCCTTTGAGCACAAGGAAGTCCTTCCTGATATTATCCTTAATGACATTGAATAAAGAAGAAAACTTCTCAAACTGGTCTCCTGTCTTTATCCTTGTTTTTCCTGAAAAATCCAGGCCGCCCATACGCTCAAGCTCGTCTTTAAAGTCCTTCATGGGATATAGAATACCAAGGGATATAACTAAGACAGCGACGAACAGGATAGCGGTATAGATTAAACCCGTTCCCAAACGCTGTGTCATATCGGGCAGAATGTAAGCTGCTGCAAATATCAAAGATGTGTAAAGAGAAAGCTTGACAGGAATACTTTTTATAAATCCCAGGGACAGAATCTTGTTAATGGTGTGATTTTTAACAACATCATCCTGCTTCTCAAACTTAAGCCGTACAGTTAGAAAGCTTGCCCCATCGCTAGTCTTTCCCCGTTCTATTTCAGACCATTCAAGCTTTTCATTGAAGGCTTCAGCGCTGCCCTCAAGCAATCCTAAAAAGTAATCAAAAAAGCCTCTTTTAGATACATATTGTAATTCAATCTCGGTAGGTGATATTTCTTTTATCAGCATGCGCGGTGGTCTTGCACCTTTGATTTTCTTGGTGATCTGGGTATGGACATCATCCATTAAGGTAATAAAACCTCTTAGGCTCTTTCTTTCAAAATACGATGGGAACCACTTTTGAAAAGAAAAAATATTTTTACGTCCCAATTCCCTGAGAATAACAGACTCATCTTTGTTGACTTGTCTTGCTACATTGGTGAAAAACTTCCTGACCTCGTCATCATTGATGTCCTCAAGCGGTGAGATAACCCTGTCCTCCTGCCAGCCAGCCCCCTGTAGCGCTTTATTTATACTATCCTCTCCGTAAATACCTTTAAATGTCTTTATCCATAACGATACAACTGTTCCTTTCATTGCATGCACCCCCATCAAAATAAATTCATAAATAAGCGAAGAATTATTATTTTTTTGTATTTTCCAACAATTTCTTATATTATAACACAAAGTGTTTCAATGTTCCCGGGACCCATTGGAAATTTTAATTTCGTCAATGGGTGGGTTATTTTTCACCCTATAAGTGACATAAGTACCATCGAGACACTGTATGAACCTTCACAAACCCGGCATTCTCATAAAGCCGATAAGCATTTGGATTTGCTGTAGAAACCCTTAAACCTGCTTTTGGGTACCCTTTGGTATGAAGGCTTTTGAGAAGCAAATTAAGGAACTGATATCCCAGACCCTTTCCCCTGTATTCCTCCAAAATACCCACAGAGGCTATTTCCGGGACATCAGCTTCAAAAGAAAGCTCGTAAATCCCTACTTTTTTGCCGTTTTTAATAAGAAAACCGGCACCAAACTTTTCAGTTCCCTCCAAAATGCGGGTTGTATCTTCATTTGTATATGTTGATGAATTGGGTACATGGAAGAAAGTATCGTTATAAATATGCAAAAACTCATCTCCATCATCCCGGGTTAAAGGCTGCAAGGCTTCTTCCTCTTTTGCATTACCCCAATAAGATGTCGGCAGCGCTGCTTCAAAATAGTCAAGCTCATGCTCATAATGAAATTCATAATGCGGCGTTCTGAGCTCTAATTGTGGAACATCAATGCTTTTGTCTTTGCACGTGGCATAAATTCTGTCTGCTCCGCTTTGGATTAAAGCTTTACAACTCACATCAATGGCTTCAAGATACTGGGCTTGTGTGGATTTGTTTATGAGTATGTATCCCTTTTGTTTTATAGGAATCTCACTAAATATTACTGTATATACTCCCAAATGATCTGAGTGATTAATGTTCTCCATTTGCTTTCTCCAGTGCAAATTATTATGACTGCAGCAGCTCAGGCCGCTGCTTATACATTTGCATATAGTCGAGCCGGGTATAGCCTAATCTTTCATACAGGCTTATGGCTCTGTGATTAGCTTCTTCCACCTCAAGGCGGATTCTTACCACTTTGTCTTTATAGGCTTTTTCAATAAAGGCAAAAAGATCTTTTCCAAAGCCATGGCCCTGATATTCAGCCAGGATGTAAACCTCCTCTATCCAAAGCACATGACCTCCGGCTTCATTGGAATAGGTCAGAGAGAGTAATGCATAGCCTGCAATATCTCCGTTATGCTCATAAATATACGCATCAACAAAAGGACTTCCGGACACAATAGTATCAAACGTTTTATAAATATTTTCGTCCGGAATACTGTGCAAAACGGCGTCAGACTTATAAAATTCCTTTGCCATAGCGATATATTTTTCTTTGTCGTGCACGTTTATTTTTCTGATCATTTTTAGCTCCTCGTTTCTAATTGATTTGAAATGTTTCAATGACTTGGGACCCGTTCGAAATTTCCAATTTCGGTAACGGGTAACGTCATTATAACATGAAATGTTTCAATGACTATCATTTTCCGGTTGGCTGACCTTATCAGATATCAATTCTTCTGAGAATTCCGTGGAAAAGCCCGGTTGAAAGCCAGTGTCAACAGGACCTGAAGGTTTGGCTCTTTCCCCGGCAGAACGCCGCAAAGACCTTATAACAAGATAGATAATGCAAAATGAAGCAGCCATAAGAATGCCCGCTACCATTCCAGGTGCCTGACCCGGTATAAACGGCATACTGACAATGGCAATAACCAGTAAAAACAGCGCAGCCCATGAGGTATACGGATATCCGGGCATCTGGCATTTCCCCTCTGGGGGACATCCATATTTTTTCCTGAATTTAACTTGGGTAGCGATAATAACAGCGTAGGTAAAAAGGATGGCAAAGCCGCCTGAACTTGTTAAGAACAGATAGACACTGGGGAATAAAAGCCCCAGGCCCAGAGCAACAAGCATGCTGAGCCCGGAGAACAAGATACCCCTGCGGGGCACATCATGATCATCCTTCAACCACCTTGGAGCGTGTTGTTTATCCGCCAGAGAACGAATCATGCGGCCAAGTCCGAACATAGCAGCCAGCATTGTGGACAGAATTGCGGTAATCAGGACAATATTAAGTACGGTACCCGCCCAGCCAATTCCCCTTCTGTTGAGGACTGCAACCAAGGGACTGACATTCTGACCAAGCTCCCTAGTTGGTATGAGCGGAAGTATTGCCAGAATAGAAAGTATATACAAACCCACAAGGCTCAATACCGTGTATTTAATAGCCCGTGGTACTGTTTTTCTGGGATTGTCGGCTTCAGAAGCGGCAAGCCCTATAATTTCGAAACCGGCATATGAAAAAAGAATAATCAGCAAGCTGCCTGTAATGCCCTTGATTCCTCCAGGCATGAAGGGTTCCTGGGCAAGAACTCCTGTCCCGGATGGCGGAGCTCCCCGAAAAGCTCCCACGATTAATAAAAATGCCACCACAATAAATGAAACGATGGCCAGAAGCTTAATTGCAGCAAGACCACTTTCAAGCTTGCTAAGCTTATCAGCCCCCAATAAATTAAGCAACGTCACTCCTACAATAATAGCGCCGCCAAGCCATGAAATAGGAATATCGGGTATCCACTGCCGCAACAAGATGGAAACAGCCGTGGCTTCACTGGACATGGAGAGTACCATTCCGGTCCAATATACCCAGCCCACTACAAAACCGGCTCCCGGGCCAAAGGCCATAGCAGCATAGGTACGAAAAGAACCTGCATCAGGTTGGGCAACTGTCATCTCGGATAGGGCAAAAAGAATATAGTAAACCAGTATGCCGCCAATAATGTAGGTGATGATAACAGAGGGTCCGGCAGCACGAATAGCCACCGAGGAGCCAAGAAAAAAGGAGCCTCCTATGACAGTCCCCAGTGCCATCATGGTTAGCTGTAATGCTGACAGGCCTTTATGCGTTTTATCCATAAGCTTTTCTCCGCCTGCTTGTCATGGTTTTTATAGCATTCCCTTAAACGAGAAAATCATGAATATAACGCCATTTAATGATTTAAGCACTAAAAGGTGCTTTCCTTAGCTTTGTGCCTGCTTCTCCTTCATAAAGAACTGAAGAATAAATGCCGCTCCCAGGGACATTATTGCACCAAACACAAAGGGAACCAGAGCACCGAAATAATTCCACAAAAGACCTGCAATAGTGCTTGCCGGAAGCAATGCTACTCCCACTATGGTTGAGTGGAACCCGAGCATGGTCCCTTTGAGTTCTTTGGGTGAAATTTCTGCAATAAAGGCTCTTTCAACCCCTGCAATCATAGCCGTATATGCACCATAAAGGACAAATGCCGCAACCATGAACGCTTTACTAAACGCAAACCCAAAACCCAAATAGACGACGGCAAAAACAATATAGCCCGAAACAAGAAGTTTCTTTCTCCCTATTTTGTCCGATAGCTTTCCCAGGGGAATTGCCAGGACAGAAGCGGTAATATTATAGATAAAGTACAATAAAATAGCGGTGGTATCATCAAAACCCACACTTTTTGCCCTTAACAGCAAAAAGGCATTGGATGAATTCCCCAGGGTAAACAAAAAGGCCACCAGCAGATACAATTTAAGCTGGTTGTCAAGCTTTTTAACATTTTTCCAAAAAGGTTCCCGCTCTTTTATCACCCGTTCCTCTCTCTTTTCCTTGATCATGAAAAACATAGCCAAGCCGAGTAGGGCCGGTATGATGGAAATAAGAAATAACTTTTTATATTCGTAGCTTCCATTTGCACTTTTAAGCAGAAGAAAAGCAATTAAAATACCTATGGCAGAGCCTGCCATATCCAATGCCTTATGTATACCAAAAGCTTTCCCCAAATGGCCTTCTTCCGCGCTTTCACTTACCATGACATCCCGCGGAGCCGTTCTTATCCCCTTGCCTATTCGATCGATTACTCTTGCGCCTAAAATACCCACCCATGAACCGGCAATCAGAAGTGCAATTTTATAAACCAGTCCGGTGGCATATCCTATAAACGCAATGGGTTTTTTCTTTTTATATTTATCTGTTATATAGCCACTAAAAACTTTTAAAAGGCCGGCCAGGCTTTCGGCAATCCCTTCAATGATACCCACCAGTGCCGGTGTCGCTCCGAAAACAGACGTCAAATACAGTGGAATAATGGGATAGACCATCTCCGCGCTGATGTCGGCAAAAAAACTGACCAGTCCTAAAAAAATAACATTCCACATAAATACCTTGCCTCACCTTTTTCTCTCAATATATGTATCATATCACTATCCAATTATTTATGCTTGATGATTCAAGCATAAATAAACACCCGCTGTCCCGGAACAATGTTCCCCATTCACCCTTGACTAATTCCTACATATATTAATAGTACAATAAAGGGGGGTATTTTATGTTTATTCATGTTGTACAAGCGGGAGAAAGTATATACCAAATCGCTAATACCTACCAAGTCCCTATGGCGGAAATAATTGATATCAATCAACTGCCTAATCCCAATCAGCTGGTAATCGGTCAGGCATTGGTTATACCAGGCGAAACCATTAATCATATAGTGAGGCCGGGTGAGTCACTATGGTCGATTGCGCAAACCTATGGAACTACCGTACAGACACTCCTTCAGTATAATCAGATTAACAATTCAACCATATATCCGGGGCAGATGATCGTTATCCCCGCTCCCCGTCACCAAGTACAGCCCGGAGAATCCTTATGGACCATTGCGCAACAATATGGAGTTTCTCTTGAAGCTTTGATAAAAGCCAACAATATTGAAAACCCAAACCTCATTTTCCCAGGCACCATTTTGGTTATTCCACTTAGACCAAGGCCTGTCATAAGCGTGAACGCATATATTTATACCCTGGGTCAAGAAGCTGATCCAATTGTCAGAGAGGTAGGAGAATACCTGACTTACCTGAGTCCCTTCGCTTATTTAATCAAGGAAGACGGCAGCCTTCAGTCTATCGATGATGAACCGGCCATTAAAGCCGGCAGGGATGAAAACGTCGTTCCCATGATGGCCATCACAAATTTCACAGCGACCGCCAGAGGAGAAAATCTTGCAAGTGTCGTACTCAATAATCCCCAAACTGTAGAGCGCTTGATCACGAATATCATTACTATCATGAGGCAAAAGGGGTATCAGGGACTAAACGTTGATTTTGAAAATGTACTTCCCGCTGATCGTGAAGCCTATAATACTTTTCTCCAAAAAACAGTAAGCAGGCTGCATCCATTGGGCTATTTTGTTTCAACTGCGGTGGCTCCAAAAATAAGCGGAGAGCAATCAGGACTTTTGTATGAAGCCCATGATTATGAAGCCCACGGCCGAATCGTTGATTTTGTCATACTGATGACCTATGAATGGGGATACCGGAAAGGCCCTCCTCAAGCCATTTCACCCTTGAACGAAATCAGGCGGGTTCTTGATTATGCGGTCACACTCATTCCCAGAAATAAAATATATTTCGGATTTCAGATCTATGCAAGAGATTGGAAGATTCCTCACAAACCGGGACAGGAGGCTGAAACCTTTAGTAACCAGGAGGCTATTCTAAGAGCTGTTAAATATGGAGCTGCCATCCAGTATGATCCGGTCGCCCAATCGCCTTTTTATCGATATACCGACGAACAAGGGCAGGCTCATGAAGTATGGTTCGAAGATGCAAGAAGCGCTCAGGCTAAATTTAATACAGTAAAGGCCTATAGACTGGGAGGAATAAGCTATTGGGCTTTAGGGTTCCCGTTCCCTCAGAACTGGGTTTTACTCAACGATAACTTTACCATCAGAAAGTTATAAATGGCTGCATGTATGGGAGGCTTTGTCCAGCAAAACAAAGCCTCCCTTTTAACTATATTTCCAAGAGTTTTTGAATAGACAAACCCGGTTGACTTATGAGTCAAAATATGTTTAAATTGACTCATAAGTCAATTGAGGTGTTTAGTATGTCCATTGAAACCTTTCTCCGCTTACCGGAGGATAAAAGAAATATGATTGTTCGGCAAGGGCTCATGGAGTTTTCCGCCAAAAGCTATCAGGATGCCAATACCGATGTCATCACCCAGGCCTGTGGTATTTCAAAAGGCAGCCTCTACCATTATTTTGGGAGCAAAAAGAGTTTCTACCTTTTCCTGCTTTCGCATAGTCTTGCGGTTTTTGAAAATCTGAGTAAAGGTAGTATCACTAAAACTAACTCTTTTTATGAGATTATTTTCGATTCCCTGGATTTAAAGCTCAGTATGTATCAGACTCATCCACTGGAGATTGCCTTCTTAATCATGGCGGCGAAGGAACAAAGCGCGGAAGTCAGTCCGGATAAAAAAAAGCTATTGATGGCTTCTATGGAATATGCTCAGCAAAAATATCTTACGACATTGAGAGCGGCGATTTCACGCCTTCCCCTGAAGAAACGCGCAGACATTGCTATGGTTACAAAAGGCCTTAATCTCTATATCAACGCGCTTCGCACCTTGTATTCGGAGCAGTATGCTGATAAGCCCTATGCATTTTTTGAAAATAAAGAAATGGTCAAGCAGGAAATCAAAAGCTATGTAGACCTGTTTCTGCATGGCATATTGGAGGAGGAAAAATGAAACAGATTGGCTTTATTAGAGCGCTAAGGGAAGTATCCCAGTACAAAAAGCTATCTCAGGCACAAAGACAGGAGCTACAGAAGGATCGGCTACGAGAACTGGTAGAATTCGCCAAACAAAACAGCCCATACTTTAAAAACCGCTATGGCTCCCTTTCTTCCGAGTTTCAGCTTTCGGACCTCCCACCTACAAACAAAGCGGAGTTGATGGCTCATTTTGACGAGTGGCTAACTGATCGAACAATACATATGGACGAGATTAATGTCTTTATGAAAAACCAGGACAACATCGGGAGAAAGCTAAGGGGCAAATACCTGGTCTTTACTACATCGGGCTCAACAGGAAGCCCCGCCGTTGTGCTTTGTGACAAAACGGTAAATAACATGATGGGTGCCATTAACACACTCCGTTCCATTGCGCGCGCCGAGGATACGAAATCTCTCATCCGTCGGGGCTTTAAAACAGTCGGAGTTTTTGCCACAGGAGGCTTTTATTTAGGGAACAGCTCGGTTCGAAGCCGATTATTAAAAATGCCCTGGAAAAAGAACAAGATGATGGTGACAAGTGTCTTAAATCCCCTGTCCCAGATCGTAAGCGAGCTAAATGACTTTCAGCCCGCCATGCTCGGCGGCTATCCTACGGCACTGGAGCTTTTGATGGAGGAACAAAAGCAAGGGCGGCTGCAAATCAGGCCTTCTCTTATTATGACCGGCGGGGAGTACTTAAGTACGGAGCTTCGTAAAGCATTGTCGGACGTGTTCTCCTGTTATGTGCAGACCACATACTCATGCACGGAAGGTGGAACAGTGGCTTGTGAATGTATTCATCAGCATTTTCATATCAATGATGATTGGTTAATTGTTGAAGCGGTTGACAGGGATAACCGCCCGGTTGCTGACGGTGTGCAATCAGATAAAATATTGCTCACAAATCTCTATAACTTCACTCAGCCTTTTATTCGTTATGAGATTACCGATCGCGTCATTCTGCATCATGAGCCATGTCCATGCGGCAATCCCTCTCCATGGCTGGAGATCGAGGGCAGAACCGACGAAATTCTTTCATTTGAAGGAAGCAATGGTCAGGTTAAAATAGCTCCTCTGGCTCTGTATGCATTGCTCAAAGAAGTGCATGCCATCCGCCAATTCCAGCTCATTTCACATTCTCAAAATCAATTGGAGCTGCGTTTGATCTGTATGGATGGTGAAAGCATAGAAGCTGCATTCCGACAGGCTTATGAGTGCCTTAGGTCTTATTTGTCTGAAAACGGAGTACCTTCTGTAAGCATCACGCTCTCCCATGAAAAACCCCAGCCACACCCTAAAAGCGGGAAGTTCAAGCACGTATATATGCAGCATAATTAATTGGCGTAGTGCGTTCACTGCGGAACGCACTACTATTGTTAACATAGTATTTTAATCCAGTCAAAGTTAAGTTCTATTGCTGTCCTTGAGCCTGGTTCTGTTGCTGACCCTGTTGTCCCTGCTGGCCCTGTTGTCCCTGCTGGCCCTGCTGACCCTGTTGCTGGTTTTGCTTCATACCCGAGAATATTTGGGGAATCTTATCCATAAGCTGGCTGGCATTAGTACTGTTCAATGACATCATCGATACTTTGTCGTTATCAATCATGATGATGGCTTCAGCACTAAGCTTTGCACCAAGACCGAGGGCACCGCCGGCCATATTCCCCTGATTCATACCTTGCGAAGGAGCCCCCTGCTGGCCTTTAGATGCTGAATTTCCGCTCCCATAACCCATTGTGACTGTAACAACCGGTATAAACGTCTTATCGCCATGTGTAACTGGCTTACCTATCAGACCTTCGTTCTGTGTAAAATTTTCAAGATTGGTAAAAAGGGTGTCGACATTTTGAGTGAGATTTACTGATTGATCCATTAGAAATTCCTCCTTATTTTGCATTTTGTTATTATTTCCCCGGCTTCATATAGTTAATGAGTGCTGAACCAAGATTTATTTTTGCAGTTGCATTTAAATAAATATAGTCGTTGGTGCTTATAAAATCCGGTATTTGATTTACATAATCTATATTTATAAGTTGTGAAGCCGCACTGATTACTCCACAAGCAATGCCTGTTGTAAACGGATCCCTAAACCCATACTGAACATTGACATGTATATCCATCGGATTGATTATTTTTACAATATCCATTCCCTTATGCTTTTTCATCCCCCGCTTTATTGCTTTCTTCAAAATGAATTTGTTGAACAGGTACACCTGTATTACCGGAATTGCATTTTCAATGGTAACGAACACTCTTATAAAAGGATAAAGCCATAATAGAGTCATATTAATATCCGGTTTGTCGGAGTTAAAAATCAATTTGATTTTCAGAGCAAACAGAAATAATAGTATTGTTAAAATAGCTATGACCACTATGATAAATAGAATCAATCCCATCAGATTACCTCATGTATAATGCCTTTTTTCATAGTGTAGTTTAACCATTAGAAAAAGTTTTATTTATAGATGGTTCTGTTAAGTAATCCCAAAAATTGGGTTCCAGAATATTTGTACTTTGGCTGGAAAAGCTAACCCTGATATTTTAGTACATGCACTTTGGATTTTATAAAGTATAAGACAATCCAAAGCCTTTGAGATGGGTGATAATATGGATATAAGAGAAAACGTCATGGTTCCCCTTGGGTATGGTAAATTTGTACGCTCAGATAAAATAATAAGTCTTGAACCTATAGAGGATGACAGGGGGCCAGGAAGGCGAACAGTCGTATATGTCGAAGAGGTAAAATCGCCCTTTATTGCCTCCAGGACAGAAAACTCAATTCTTTCCAACATGGTGGAAATTCCAAGGGAAGAATTAGAGGCAGCGGCCGCACTGGAGCTCTTAAAGGATATAAGGGATGACATATTAAAAATCGGCCCGATGCTCCGAAAAAGCATAAAAAAAGAAGCTCAATTTGATTTGGACAAAATCGAGAAGAAAATAAACGAGATACTTGCCCATGAAATAGAATTTGACGGCAATCAATAATGCCGCCATTCCTATCCCGTTATGCAGATTAATAACCCGGCTTTTTATACAAGGTCTTCTCTTTTTGGATGATATCGGGCTGATAAACTTCTTCAGTCCACTTTTCTTTGGGAATCTCTTCAAAAGCTACTGAAATGCTTTTTTCTTCACAGCCGATGGCTTCCATGACATCATTAACGATTCTATCGGTAAGCTGCTGTTTTTTCTCTTCAGATCTTCCGGGATATAGCTTCACAATAATATGTGGCATTTTGTTATTCTCCAATTTATATTCATTCTTTTGACTTTTTCTTCTTTAACAATTTAGCTTCGGCATCTCTTTTATTCTCGGCCACTCTGAAGCTGACTATTTTGCTTATTAATTCGGAAGGTAAAGGCTTATTCAGCGGTAAATGAATGGAGCCCTTTGTACCCTTATATTCCGATAACTCCACTATAAAGGCTTCAACCCCACTGGATCCCGGATAAAAGCCAATATGGTTTTTACATACCGCAAAATGCACCAGATTGCCATGTAGCACAAAAGTAGGCATTCCCCAGCTTATTTTTTCCTCTGCTTCTGGTGCAGCCTCTTTTATGATCCTTCGCAGCTTGATCAAAATTTCCTGAATGTCCGACGAATAATTTAAAATATACTCATCAATAGACTTTATTTTGCTTTCTTCCATTCCTTGCTCCTAGCATGATTCTACCCATAAAAGAAAATCGTATATGGGCTTTAGCTTCATATAGCTTTTTTTCAGTATTTCCGGCAGTTCCTTTGAAAATGCAAGATTAAAATCATTCTGAACACATTCAAAGAATATATTCTTTCTGTCCAGCCAGGATCGGATATTTTCCGGCTGGTCGGGGAAACGGCTTTTTTTGTACATTTCTCCACCAATAATAAATTCGTTTTGGGATTCATAGCATTCCAATGCCTTTAAATAAGCAGGATGCCCGCTTATGATTAATTCCCGCATATTGGCCATTGATCCCGGTTCTGCACCATAGTAGCCTATACCGTAGCTAGATCCTTCCTGGCTTATTCCAAACCAAAAACAGGGTGAGGATGACATTTTGGATTTATCCCGCAAAAAAACGAGCCAGACATTATCTCTATACAAGGTCTTGTCTTTTGTAAAGCGCGTGTCTCTTCGAACTCTTGAAATAAGCTTTGAAGGAACAGTTAAGATCTGGCTGTCGATTTCCGACATTATCGGAGATAATTCCTTGATTAGTTCTACAAACGGTTCATATACCAGCTCTCTGTATTTGTCTTTATGGCTTTCATACCACTCCTTGCTATTGTTCATTCTGTTTTCAAAAAGAAATTTCAATGCATCGATGGTTAATCCATCATAGCTCATAGCGTCCTCCATCATTTTGCTTAATCTATTCCGTCTTGTTTAACCTTCTATACCGGCTTAAAACCAAACGCACAGAAAGTATTACGAAGTAACAAGGTTCTGGGGCACCCGCTCGAAATATTAATTTCGCAAGTGGGTCAGGTTCCTATACTCTGAGCGTAACAAATTGAATATATTTATGCAAGAGCAAAAACGAATGAAAGATAGATGCCGGAATGTTTATAATAATTAAGAAGAAGAGCCTATTTTTGATTCTAGCATTCCTCATTACATTTTCCCTTTTATTTGCCGGCAGCACCGGCTTAATAATCAAACGAAAAAGTCATGCAAAGCATACAACAAATGATCTGCCGGAGTATATCATTCTAATTGAAATAGAGGACAAAAAGCTATATTTGTATGAAAACGGAAATTGCATCAAACAGTATCCCATTGCTTCAGGCAAGACCGGATGGCCATCCCCCATTGGAAAATGGAAAATTGTCAGCAAGGGGCACTGGGACGAAGAATTCGGTGGCCGATGGTTGGGCTTGAATGTCAAGTGGGGAAATTATGGCATACATGGGACATTAAAAGAAAGCTCCATTGGGCGATCTGCCAGCCATGGCTGTATCCGTATGTTCAACAGGGACATTAAGGAACTGTATGATCTTGTCCCCATCAATACTACGGTACTGATAAGAAATGGACCTTTCGGGCCTTTTGGAACAGGGTTCAGAAAACTAACGCCCGGAGACAGAGGCGCCGATGTATTGGCTATACAGACAAGGCTTAAAGAGCTTGATTATTTTAAAGGGTATGAATCAGGCATCTATGAGGATGACTTGAAAGAAGCCTTAAATAAATTTCAGCAAGACCACAATCTTAAAATAAAACATACCATTACTGTAGAGGATTATAACGCCATGGGTTTCAGTGAGTTCGAATAAGTACACCCTCTCTTGCCGTCTTGCATATTATGTAATAATAAGACATGCATTGGAGGTAAATTATGAGTCTCACCCCCTTTATTGATGCCCTTCCTATTCCGAGGGTATTACAGCCTAAGGAAAGATGTAAAAATAGCACCTATTATGAAGTTAGGATGGAGCAGTTTTTCCACCAGTTCCATAGCAGCCTTTCAGAAACGAAAGTATGGGGATATGAAGGACAAGTTCCCGGACCGACCATAGAGGTAGAACAAGGTGAAAGCGCCCATGTCATGTGGATGAACGACTTGCCTGACGAGCATTTTTTGCCGGTTGACCGAACGCTGCATGGTTCCGGTCACGGACCAGAGGTAAGAACTGTTGTCCACCTGCACGGAGCAGAAGTTGAACCTGAGAGCGACGGTTATCCCGACGCCTGGTTTTCTCACGATTTTGAACAATGTGGCCCGCGTTTTACTCAAAAGGTTTACCATTATCCCAATAATCAGCGTGCAACGGCACTCTGGTACCACGATCATGCCCTTGGCATCACCCGCTTGAATGTATACGCAGGACTTGCCGGAATGTACATCATCCGATCGGAGCAGGAGCGTGCGCTGAATCTGCCTTCCGGTATTTTCGAGATACCTTTGATTATTCAGGACAAGACCTTTAATGAAGAAGGTTCCCTTTTCTATCCTACCAATGTCCAAAATCCCCCACCCACTTTCCCCAATGTTTCCATTACCCCGGGTTTTTCAGGAGATACAATTATAGTAAACGGAAAAGCCTGGCCCTACCTTGAAGTTGAGCAGAGAAAATACCGGTTCCGCATTCTTAACGCATCAAACGAAAGATTCTATCGTATGAAGCTTACATCGGGGCAACAATTCATACAGATCGGCTCGGATGGTGGCTTGCTCCAGAGGCCTGTGCGATTGGATGAAATCATAATAGCACCATCTGAACGTTTTGATGTCATTGTCGATTTTACAGACCAGCCCGTGGGCACACAAATTACACTAACCAATACAGCCAGAACCCCCTTTGACTTTGGTGCTGAGCCAGATCCGGCAACTGATGGACTTATCATGCAATTCAGGGTTAAGGAAAGACAACCGGGAACAACAGACACAAGCACCGTACCACAATTCTTAAGCACCATCAAGAGAATTGAAGAATGTGACATAACCAAAACAAGGGACATAACTATTAATGTTACAACAGATGACTTCAATCGGCTCCTGTTCTTATTGAATAATCATGAATATATGGATGGCATTAAAGAGGATCCGGTCGTGGGCGAGGTAGAATCCTGGAGAATTATAAACACGGGACTTGGCGTACACCCCATTCATATACATCAAATTCAATTTCAGATACTTGATCGGATTCCCCTCGATACTGTTGCGTTTAATCAAACAGGACAGTTAAGATTTACCAATGAGCCAGAGCCCCCTTCTGCAAATGAACGGGGATGGAAGGATGTGGTTCAGGCCTATCCTGGATTCGTAACTCGTTTGATTATGCGGTTTGGGCCCTATACAGGCAGATACGTGTACCACTGCCACATATTGGAGCACGAGGATCATGATATGATGCGCCCCTTTGATGTCACACAAAAGAAGTGTAAAAAAGAATGTTATGAAGAAGATAAGTACGGCTGCTAAAAGATAATTTGAGTACAAGATGGATGTGCAAGGGAGGAACAGAATGATTTCTGTTCCTCCCTTGGTATAGAGATAACCCTATTACTTTAAATAGATGATACTGCTGCTATAATTCATTTCTATCAATTCGGTAAAAGCTATCTTTTTGCCCGACGGGCTCCAACTGATTGCTGCATTTGATAGATTAACAGCAATTTGGGTAGACTTGCCCGTCAGCATATCATAAATATACAGTCCACTGCTTGTCGTACCGTTAACGACGGATTTAAGATTATAGGCAATCATTCTCTGATCCGGCGACCACGAAGCTCCTGAGATATCAGTTCCCTCAGCAATGGTTTTTATTGTGTTGCCCTCGGTATCGCTAAGGATCAAAGCTCTTTGTGAGCCTGCTGACTGAATCATAAGCATTTGATCCCTGTCGGGTGAGGGAATAACGGCCTCGACATTTTCCTTATTCAGATTCTTCTTTTCCTTTGTAGCCAGATTAAGCATATGGAGCTCAAGGGAATCCGTATTGATGGTGATATAGTAAATTTTATCCTGCATTTTTTCAATGTTAAAAACCGATTCACCTTTAAGATCATCAATAATTGAAATTTTCCCTGAAACATTGGCTAAATAAGCGCCTCCAAAAGAGGCTCCCATTACAGTTTCATTATCCGACCAATTGGCTGTATGAGCACCCCCAATAACTTCTCCATGAAGGCCAAACTCTTTCAGGGAATCCATGTTCATAACAAAATGAGCGGGGTCACCAAAGAATGAATAAAGATAGTAGGTGAGATGCTTTTTATCGGGCGAGAATTTTGCTCCTCCAATGAAATCATTCTTACGCTCTTTTATCAGTTTATATTCCTTTGTGTTCAAATTGTACAAATACAGGCTTCTCGGATAATATTCCGACAGCTCCAGCAAACTCATTTTTTCTAGGGTATTATTCTCCTTTGAAACAATAACCGTTTCCTCATCAAGCCAATCGGAAATTTCCATTCCTTCATATTTATCGATTTTTTCAACCGAAATATCGCTTTCAAAAACATTCTTGTTATCATTCTCGATGATGGTTATGGTTTTTCCAGGTTCTTTTATTACTGTTCTATTCTCTTCCTTATCAGCACTACAGGCAGCAAGAGACAGTGTTACACACAAGATCGACGCGGTTTTTATCCATAATCTTTTTTTCATCTTAATCGCCTCCTTGCTTTCTATCATACTGAAGTTTTGTATCCAAAATATAAAGAATTGTTTCAAAATTGTAAACTTTTTCATCTCTCTTTTATGAACGAGGGGAATTCCAAAAGGAAGGTTGATCCCTCAGGACCGGTTTTAACAAGCGCGATAGACCCTCTCTGCTTTTCAGTAAGCTTTTTGACCAAAGACAAGCCCAAACCGGCACCGCCATTTTGCCTGGCTCTGTTTTTATCCACAGTGTAGAAAGGTTCGAAAATCTTCTCCCCGGTCTCTTCGGGCATGCCGATACCTGTATCGCTGATCTCAATATATACTCGGGAATCCTTTGAAAAACTCTTCACAAGGATACTGCCGTCTGCTTTGTTGTATTTAACGGCATTATCCAAAAGGTTGACAAGTATAATGGCCATACTGTCCCGATCAGCCTCAATATAAGCCTCTTTCAAGTCAGCTTCCAATTTAATGCCGAACTTATCCAGCTTTCCTTTCAGACTGCCGCAAATTTGAAGGATTGTCTCCTTCACATCAATCTTTTCCATATTGTATTCAAAGTCGTATTTTTCCAGGGCTGATAATTGTAAGACTTTATCAACCATTTCATAAAGTCGCTCCGATTCTGCTTTTATGCTTGAGATTGCGGTTTTCGGCAATTCAGGATCATCCGGGTACATTTCCAAAAGATCAAGATAGGCTTTGACCGATGTCAAGGGTGTTTTAAACTCATGGGTCACATTCCCGATAAACTGTTTCTGCTGTTTTTCAAGGGCTGATAGCTTTTGAACTGCCAAGGTAAGCTTTTTTTGTTCACTTTCCATATCTCCGATGGTTTTCCTGATCTGCCCGCTCATATGATAAATGCCTTCACTCAGTTGTCCAAGCTCATCCCTGCGTTTCAGGACTTTTATATCATATTGGCCCTTTTTAATTTGGTCCGTCATATTTCGAAGCCTCATAATACCATTGGCAAAGGCATTGAAATAAAAATATCCAAGGATGAAGCTTAAAATAAAAACAACCGCGCCAATTGTTATGAAGAGCATTTTGATATAATGATAGAATTCAAGATTCCTTGCTAAGGAATAATAGAGTTGGATAACCCCCAGCTGTTGATCCCCTATCGTTAAAGGATACATATAATAGAGAGAATCGTTTTCCACCTGATAAGCTATGTTGTTTTTCAGTGCATAAGCTAGTACGCCTTCAAGATCAGTATTTTTGCTTTCAGGTATGGATTCACCAACTTTTTTTCCGTTTTTATCGTATAAAACAACCAACTGCCCGCTTATCATACCAAGCTGTTTTGAAATTTCCTGTCCTTTGGACTTTAAAAAGGCATCGGGTGTCAAGGCAGCTTCAGTCAAAGCAGACTGAATAAAATAGAGATTGGCCGTTCTGGCTTGCTGTGCTAAAAACTCTTCATATTGCAGCTGCTGGTCTTTTTTTATACCATCAAGGATAAGTAAGCTTAATAGGGTTACTGTGAAAAGCAAAAGGGTTGCCAGAAAAACACTAAATTTAAACTTAATGCTGATTCTCACATTACCCTCCTGAAGCCTTATAGCCTACACCGTGAACCGTCTGCAAAATATCACTGCAATCCGGGCCCAGTTTTTTTCTCAGCCTTTGAATATGAATATCGACGGTTCTGGTCCCTCCTATATATTCCATACCCCATATGAGATCCAGTAGCTGATCTCTCGAATAAACCCGTTCAGTATGAGAAACCAAAAGAGCCAGGAGTTCAAATTCCTTTGGTGTCAAATCAAGGGTGTGATCTCCTGCAACAGCCTTTCTCTGCTTTAGATAAAGGGCAAGTCCTCCAAGACGGATTTCAGTCTTTTCCTCATCCTCAGTTTTCTTTTGCACCCGTCTTAATAATGATTTAAGACGCGCGAGAAGCTCTCTCATGTCGAAAGGTTTTGTAATATAGTCATCAGCTCCCAATTCCAGTCCCAGCACCTTGTTTACAATATCCTCTTTTGCCGTCAGCATGATAATGCCCACATTACTCCTATTTTCCAGCTTCCTCAGAATACCGTAGCCGTCAATTCCCGGTAGCATCACATCAAGAATAAGTGCATGGGGCTTAAACTGAGAAAACTTCCTCAAGGCCTCTTCACCGTCGTAAGAAGCTTCTGCCGTATAGCCTTCTCTTCGTAATGCATAGCAAACGGCATCAGCGATACTCTTTTCATCCTCTACGACCAGAATCTTTTCATTCATCCCGCACCTTCAGAAATTTATTAGCAACCATTTATTTCATGATACCATATTTGATTCTGCTGTAAAAAGACGTTTTGGTTTCATACAGGGTAAGCAATGAGGCGTTAAAAAAGCAGGCAGCTAGGTTTTTGGATTTTGCTGACCGCTGTCTGCTTTATGACGCTATTCAATTTTAGCCTGCCAACTTATTGTGAAACAACAAGGATTGCTTTTCATTGATATTTGTTGTATATCTTGTAAAGGAACACCGCAGCCGAAGCTCTTGTGGTATTGCCTCCGGGATTGATTACATGGAAGTCTCCTACTATCAGCCCTTCCTTAACAACCGTAGCCATGCTGTCTAAGGCATATGGCGCAATAAGCGATTTATCAGAGAACTTATCCAGATCAGAGGCCGTCCCCTGTATCTTAAGCTTATTGAGCATTCTTAATGCCCGCTCGGTCAGAACCATCATATCCTGCCTGGTAATACTGGCATTGGGGCTGAATTTATTGTTGCCTGTCCCATAAGTGATACCGAGTTTTTTGGCTATAGCCAGTTCTTTATAGTAATAGGCATCGTTTTTTATATCGTCAAAGTTCCCATCAGCTTTTGCTTCTACACCTAATGTCCTTACAAGGAAGCACAGGAAATCCGCTCTGGTAATATTGGCTTCAGGGGCGTACTTTCCTTCGGTTATTCCCCTCAAAATACCCTTGGATGCCAGTACCTCAATGGGCTTTTTTGCCCACGCCACACCATCCAAGTCTTCAAAGGACTCTTTGACATAGACCACAGCAAAGCTGCTGAAGTGGGTGGTAGTGAAGGTTACTGTTCCGGTTTCCGGATTGTAGCAGCCATTGGGTACAGGTACTGCATTTCCGGCGCCATCAATGTACCACACCGTTATGTGCTCCGGATTTTTAAGTTCCTCAGCCGCAGGTTTATAGGGTATGCTTACCGTTACGGGGGTCGCTTCGTTGCTCCATGTATAAGGCTTTCCATTCACCATTAAGGAAAGCTGTATGACCGGTCTGCCGCCAATTTGGTTTCTTATTGAATGGTCTAAATCCGATAAATTTGCCTGTGCAATGGTAAGAATTACATTTTGTGTATCTGTTATATTCCCCTGCATCAGCATACCGCTGGGCAGGATGAGCTCCGCAATATCTGTCTTTATTTCATGGGTTTGTTGGAAATCATCGGATAGCAGAATCCTTACAGGCAATGTAAACGCATAGACTTTGGAATTTGTATCGCTATCGTCTCCGTCTGAATGACCGCTTGAAACCCTGTAGGGTATTATGGCATTGGATTGTTCAGATTCAGCCCCATGCCCTGCAAGGTTTACAGCTTTTACTGTGAAAGTATAAGTTATACCGTTTATCAGGCCTTTTACAGTAATAGAGATACCGGTGCCTGACGCGGTAATACCTCCGGGACTTGTTGACACCACATAGCCGGTAACCGGACTTCCACCATCATCAGCAGGTGCTGCAAAGCTCACAGTTGCCTGGCCATCACCGGCTGTTGCTGTAATATGGGTGGGTGTTCCCGGCATTGTCAATGGAGTGGCGTTACCATGGGCTGAATGGGTTATCCGGGCTTCCGCATCCAGAGCTTTTACGGTAAAGGTATAGGGTATACCATTAGTCAAACCGGTAAAGGTGCATCCAAACACTTGATCAGTTATAACTATGCCTTCTCCAACGTAATGGCCTTCACTGTCATAGATCAGGTACGACACTGTTCTGGGAATAGCCTCCCAGGATAGTTTAATCTCCTGATCCCCCGGTACAGCGGTTATGATAAATGAATCCGGCTCTTTAATTGTATATTGCTTTGTCATAATGCCGCTGTCAGCCATTCCTATCTTAACCGCAAAGGCTTTAATTGTAATGCTGGTTCCGGGCGTACCAGTGATCATAATGGGGCTTACATAGAGGCTGTCACCAGTTGTGGGCATGCTGCCGTCCAATGTGTAGTAGATGGCATCCGCACTGGTAACGCTTAATGTGACTCCTGTACCCGAAAGCAAGAAATCTTCCGTTGGACGGGTCATAGGTGTAGCAACGGTTCCTGCCGGTATGATATTGCCTGTGGTTGAGGCTACCGCATCGATAAGCCGGTAGTTCTCCGAATCCGCACCTACCAGCTCCAGGCCGGTTACACTGACAAGTTTATTGTTTTCAACATTTTCATCGGAGAATACCGCGCTTGCTGCGGGAATATTTACATAGATTTCATCCCCCACTGCCTTCCAGCTTAATGTAATACCGGCTATAACAGCAGATACTGTACCGTCATAAACCTTATCGCTGATGACAATTTGGCTCACGGTAATTTCCTTTTTTTCTATATCTGCAGTAAGGGTTGGCTGGATCAGAGTATAATACAAGGCATCCTCACCCTCAAGGGTATACCCGCTGACTGAAACGACTTTATCTGTTCCCACCTTTTTATCTGCAAATTGACCTACTGCAGTGCTTGTATCAAGCACCACCGCATCTCCGGTGACAACACCTCCTTCAAGCGTTCCTCCTGTTACCTCCGCATGGGTTGTACCATCATAGGATTTATTGTTGGCAGTGGCCCCGTTGATACTCAAACTTTTAGGTGCAACATTTAAAACCACATCGGTACTTATTGGCTCGTAAACAATGGTTCCTGCTTTAGCTACTGTGATGATGCTCTCTCCGACACCCACTGCAGTAACCTCTCCACTGTTGGTATCTACAACGACCGATGTCCCCGATGTGACCATAAAGCTTACTGCTCCGGCCCCAGTGCCTCCTGATACATTAAGAGCAAAGGCATCGCCATAAATAATGTTGGCAGGTTTTCCGCTTACGGTAAGTCCTGCCTGTTTGAACTTTCTGATGGTGTAATTTGGTATACCACCTGTTACCGTACTGTAATTGATATCACCGCTGTATTGCGCAAAGAGGTCATGGGCGCCTTCCGGCACATTGGGCCAAACAAAAGCTGCTTCACCTTTTGCATCACACGGGCTTGAGCCCAGCAGCTCTTCTCCATTGTAAAAGGTCACCGAACCTCCTGGTATCGAACCACTGGCAACGCCGAAAATGCTGGCTTTCAGATTTACCGTAAAGCTCGGTCCCACCTCTGTCTGAGGCGGTGCACTCAGTTGAACGCCGGGAGCTTTTTTTATAATCTTGGCAGTTGTTGCTATATCCAGGCGCTCTGAGGCTATTTGATATTGATGCGCATCAGCTCCGCTTAAAGTAATACCTGTCAGGTTGACGTGCTTGTTCTCGCCTGCATCGAGGTTGGTAAAGACTGCTGTTGCCTCGGCTGTGACGGTATCATCACCCATAAGGCCTGAAAGACTGACACCTGTGATCCCTGCATGAGCTGTTCCATCATAGGTTTTATCCTCAATGGTGACGCCGCTGACACTTAGACTTTTAGGCGCCATACGTATGGTCACAACCTTATTGCTTGAATGATAAAAATCGGTGATATCTTCATAGAGTGCATAAAAGGTATTGTCACCCACTGTTATATAGTCGATGATATTAACCGTTCCTGCTGCAATTCCGCCGCTATTGACACTGACCGTTTCAATCAGTTTGCTTGTATCGGCACTCGTTCCCTTATAGAATTTGACAGTTCCCGTTGTCAGCGGCTTGCCCTGGCCGTCTGTCACTTTAGTTGTAAGGAAGTGGCTTTCAGCACCGTATGTTAATGATGTTACAGTACCCGTAAAGTCAGTGTGGCTGGCATTGATAAAGGTCAGATACGGCTTTCCGTCAAGAGTCCTCTTGACCAACACAAACTTAGGATCACCCGATACAAATTTGTTTACTTCAATACTCGGGTTAGCGAGATAAATCAGCTTGCCCTTGTTGGAAAGAGTAACTCCATCGGATGGGAGAATTGTAACAAGGGTTATACCGCCGAAACTGGTGCTGGTTAGTTTGATACTATATTCAATACCGCTATGTTCTGCTAATGACGGAAGGAAAAGTGTGTTTTTTTCACCAGTGCCATTCAATTGGCCTGATATATTCAATCCATTGGATTCGGTTATGTCCAAATTACCATTATCCAGATTCAAATTGGCAGCCGAAACACTTCTTACCTTTAAGGTACTGCCGTTTTTAATACTGATATTTTTGACATTGCTGATGCTGTTGCTTCCTAAATCAACATCCCCAAGGATATTTAGCTGTGAATTTACGTCATGGATCCCCATAAAGTCAATGTCCTCAAACAGCACTCCTGACCCAAGGGAGATTGCTACCGGTCGTTGCTCATAATAGGGATAATCCGGATGGAGTTGATAATTATTATAAACGTTAAAATCTCCCCCCGTACCTGTATGAGCCAGCTTGATATTTTTTATAAGCCCATCACCTGTCGGAGTAAAATTGCCATTATTCACAGTTAGCGTGTGAACACCACCACCTTCCCTGGCCCCCGAAAGGGTAAATGGAACATAGGGCAGCTTTACATCGCCGTCTATAACGATATCCTTTAATATATGAATCTCATATCCTGAATTGGTGATTGCCGCTACAGCTGCTTCAAAGGTGGAATAATAGGTGGAGTTGCCGTTATAGATCAGTTCTGCTTCGTTGTCTAATTCAACGGGGTTGCCTGTATAGGTGCCGTTATTCAAAAAATCCCCCGAGCTGATAATCCTTCCCTCATTGTTGATGGTGGCGCTGGCGTTGCTCTGAATTTTGCCAGTATTTCTGATAGTTCCCCCGGGTTTATTGTTAAGGATTCCGGCACTCATATAATATCTCCCGTAATTATTAAAGGTACCATAGTTATTGATCACCCCGCCATTTTGAGTATCAAGGCCTTGGTGATAGTTTATGATTGTTCCATAATTATTGATGATACAGTTAATGGTGACAAAAGGTCCGACATTAAGAAACGTTATGGTGGTTCCCGCGGGTATTGTCATAACGTAGGCAGGGTCAGTAAAATCCTGGATAATGCCACCCGCCTCAAAAGATACTTTTATATTTGTCATGCCGTCTTCAAGAGCCCAAATTAAATTAATCGGATAGCGTACAGTATATTCACTTGCCGTTACTGCTACAGGAGTGGTAAAACTCATTACACTTATCACTAGCATCAATAAAAAGGCTTTTATCTTCATTACTTATTCCTCCCTGATGAAAGGTCTAGAATAAAAAATTGACCATAGTCAGTGACCGAGGTAACTGACTATGGTCATTATACGATATTTATACTTTTTTCGTCAATATAGTTAAGAATATGGAGCCTTTTGCAGCCTGACGACAAAGGTTGAACCCTGCCCGACTTTGCTCTCTACGGTCATTTCACCCTTACACAGTTCTGTAATTCGCTTGGCTATGGAGAGCCCGAGGCCATTGCCTCGTGATCCGTGAGATTGATCACCCTGATAGAATTTATCAAAAATATGCTTCAATGTATAGTCATCCATACCGGGACCGTCATCACTTATTTTAAACTCAATATGATGCTCCTCCTCATGAAGCCCTATGGCTATATGTCCGTTATCTAGGGTATATTTAATAGCATTATCTATGAGGTTTATCCAAAGATGCGAGAGCATCTCCGAATCGGCGTGAATTTTTACAGGCTCCAGATCAAGGTCGATTTCAATGTTTTTCTTACTCCATTGCTTTTCAAGAAGTATGGTGCAATTACGAATTTGTTCATCCAACTCATATTCTGTTTGGTTTGCTATAAACTGCTGATTTTCAAATTTGGTAAGGAGCAAAACATTGGCCGACATATTGGCCAGCCTTTCAGATTCGCTAACAATGATGTCTGTATATTCTTTTCTTTTTTCATCTGAAAGATCATTATTTTCAAGCTGTTTTGCAAATCCCCGGATGGAAACAATAGGCGTTTTGAATTCATGGGAAAAATGATTGATGAAATCATTGCGGAACATTTCTATACTGCCGAGTTCCTCTGCCATGTGATTAAAATTTCTAAGCAAGTCCGCTATTTCCGACTCACCCTCCATTTCTTCAACACGGACGCTGAAATCTCCTGTGGACATGACCTTGGTAGCCTTAATCAATTCATTCAGGGGTCCTAAGAATATCTCACTGGCCACAGCTGAAATTGAAGTTCCGATAACACTACTGATAAGCAGTATGATAATGGGGGAAAAAATTGGTGCGGAGACCGGAAAAATAGCCCGTAGAAAGATAAAGCATGCGCCTGTCAATACACCTGCGGTTATCATAATGTAAAATATAAAGGATATCATGGCCATATTGAGTGACTTTGCTCTGTTCATACCTTTATCACCGCCTTGTAACCAAGTCCGCGTACTGTTATAATCTCAAAATCGGTATTTTCTTTAAATCGGTCACGCAGGCGGTTTATATGAACATCTACCGTGCGTTCATCCGTTTCTGAATTCATGTCCCAGATTTCATCCATCAAGCTGCGTCTGGTAAAAATTTTATTTTGGCAGGACAGCAATTTGTAAAGCAGCATAAATTCTTTATTGGGTAATTCCTGTACATGGCCATTCTCTGTAACAGTAAGCGAATCGTAATCCAAAACCGTTTTTCCTGCTGTAAGCTGATGTTCGTTTGCAATTTTAGAACGGCGAAGCAATGCTGCAATGCGCAGAAGCATCTCTTCTTCATCAACCGGCTTTACCATATAGTCATCGGTTCCCACAAGAAAACCCTTCTTTTTATCAGCAGGAGCTTCTTTAGCCGTTACCATCAATATGGGTACGTCACAGTTGCCCTGACGTAACGTTTCAGTAAACTCGTAGCCATCCATGCGGGGCATCATAAGATCGAGAACAATCAGATCAACATGATGGTTGTCCATTTTATCAAGGGCCTCAAGCCCGTCTCCGGCGAGAATAACCTCGTACCCGTTCTGACGTAATACCGTTTCCATTAATTTTCTTGTATTATCATCATCTTCAACAACCATGATATTAAACATCCGTTTGCCTCCTTCAGCGCTTTATCATTATATCTACAATTTTATTGTAAACTGATTGTAAACAAAAATGAAATGAATATTCATAATGGGTTAATAATCAGTTTATATTCGCCCTGTAAAATCGTGAATCAGAGTCAGACCCCTTGTATGATTCTTGAGACAATACAGGCCATTCAGGTACTGCGGCACCGCCTGTTGCCGAACTCACACAGTACCTGTTCCCATATAAAATAAGCCATAGCTATAGAATTTACGTGCGGTTGAATAGATTAGGAGAGAAATTGATGTCTAAAATAATTGGTATTGATCTTGGTACAACAAATTCCTGCGTTGCCGTTATGGAAGGCGGTGAAGCGGTAGTCATACACAATGCCGAGGGAGAACGTACCACTCCATCGGTAGTAGCCTTTTCAAAAACAGGCGAACGCATGATCGGACAGGTCGCAAAGCGTCAGGCTGTTACAAACCCCGAGCGCACCATTAGCTCCATTAAACGCGAAATGGGCAGTGACTATAAAGTAAATATTGACGAAAAGAAATATACGCCCCAGGAAATCTCCGCAATGATTCTGCAAAAGCTTAAAGCCGATGCCGAAAGCTATCTCGGGCAGCCAGTGTATGATGCTGTTATTACAGTACCTGCCTATTTTACAGATGCACAACGGCAGGCGACCAAGGATGCCGGTAAAATCGCAGGCTTGAATGTTCAGCGAATCATCAACGAGCCTACCGCAGCAGCGCTTGCTTACGGTGTGGATAAAGAAACTCCTCAAAAGATCATGGTTTATGATCTGGGTGGTGGAACCTTTGACGTATCCGTTCTCGATATCGACAGCGGTGTTATTGAAGTGCTTGCCACAGCAGGCAATAACCGTCTGGGCGGTGACGACTTCGACAATTGCGTGGTAGATTACCTTATAAAGGAATTCAAAAAGGAGACCCGGGTTGATCTTTCCAAAGATCCTACTTCGTTGCAGCGTGTAAAAGAAGCGGCAGAAAAAGCCAAGATTGAATTAAGCGGCGTATCATCAACCGAAGTTAACCTTCCCTTTATCGCCTCAAACAGATCTGGACCGCTGCACATGGCAACTGCACTAACCAGAACAAAGTTTAATGAACTTACAGCACATCTCGTCAATGCAACAATGGAGCCGGTAAACCAGGCCATGCATGATTCTGGCCTTAACCCGGGAGATATCAGTAAGGTCCTGCTTGTGGGAGGTTCCAGCCGTATACCTGCGGTACAGGAGGCAGTAAAAAAATTCATAGGCAAGGAACCCTCAAAAAGCATTAACCCTGATGAATGTGTTGCCCTGGGAGCGGCGCTTCAAGCCGGCGTGCTTATTGGTGAGGTTAAGGATCTATTGCTTTTGGACGTAATGCCTCTTTCTCTCGGCATTGAAACCATGGGTGGCGTTTTTACAAAAATAATCGAGCGTAATACGACACTTCCCATTAAAAGGAGCCAGGTTTTCACCACAGCCGCTAATTTCCAGCCCTCTGTCGATGTTCATGTTTTGCAGGGTGAACGAGAAATGGCAAGGCACAATAAACCGCTGGGCAAATTCAGGCTCAACGGTATACGCCGCGCACCCAGGGGTGTACCCCAAATTGAAGTCACCTTCAATATTGATACCAACGGCATTGTCAATGTATCAGCCAGAGATCTGGAGACCGGCAAGGAACAAAACATTACCATTACCTCCTCCTCAAACTTGAGCCAGGCCGATATTGATCGGGCCATACATGATGCACAGCAATATGCGACTGAGGATGCAAGGCACAGAGAAGAAGCCGCAGCGCAGAATAACGCAGAACAGCTGATTCATCAGGCATCGGTAATTCATAAAAAGCTTGATAAGAATGACCGGGCAGCACTTGATGAAGCTGTTAAACGCACCAAGAAGGCCTTAAAAAACAAGGATACCACCCAGGCTGTTCAAGCCTGCAACGAATTAGCCTCACTGTTGGAAATCATGCAGCAGAAAGTTCCGTATGATACTCCTTAATTTTTTTATGCCGGTATGATACAATAATAATCATCATAGGAGTGAGTGATAATGGGTAATTTTAGAGATAAGCTGATTCGTTTTATGTATGGCCGATATGGTACTGATCAATTGTACTATGTCACGACCATATTCTGTTTTGTTTTAATGCTTGTTAATGCTTTTATTCAATCCGATATCATCAGTCTGCTGGTCTGGATCATTCTGGTCTGGATGATTTTCAGAACATTCTCCCGGAATATTAGCAGAAGAAGCATGGAAAACCAGCGATTTTTGAAGCTTTGGAACCCTATAAAACGAAAAGCTTCTTTGACCATACAGAGGTTTAAAGAAATCAAAACCCATCGCTATCGTAAATGCCCCCAATGTAAAGCAGTTCTTCGGCTTCCCCGAAGAACCGGAAGGCATACGGTTGAATGTCCCAGCTGCCGTCATGAATTTCATGTGCATGTTCGATGGTAAGATATCGGAGAGTATAGGATATAAAAAGGGGCTGTCTCAAAACGATGTGAAATACTGTTTTGAGACAGCCCCTTTTTTTATTAGGATTCCTTCGTCTTCTTAGTCCGAGGCTCGAAAAAGGATAGTATAAATGATACACCGCACAGCGTGATCGCAGTATACAGCAAAGGCCTGTTGTTTGTGATCGGACACACCCCCGCCGGCAGGCTGCTCTTTATGAGATAAGTGTTTATCATGGCATATAATCCGACAGCTGCCCCGGCTAATAATGTGCCATAGCTTAAATAAGTGACAATTTTCTTCTTCATAATTTGTCCGGCCTCCCGTCTCTATATGGCAGATAATCTGTACTGGGGATATAGCTTTATTATAAAGCCTCAGCCTTCAAATTACAAACTTGCCATACAAGCTAACTCACTATCCTATAATAAGTTCTTGCAGTCAATGCGTATATCGCAGCATAGAAAACGGCGAAAACCAAAATTGTTAGTGCTGTGAATAAAGCAAAGAGCGGTATATTAGTCATATTGAATATTGCAAGTAATTTGGTTATAACCTTGAAGGCAAAGGCTAAGTGAATGACCGCTGCTATCAGGGGTAAGAAAAATACAGTCAATACCTGGCTTCTGATAGACTTCTTAACCTCTCCGTGGCTCATACCGACCTTTTGCATAATTTCAAACCGCTCCTTGTCATCATAGCCCTCTGCAATCTGTTTATAGTAAATAATCAGAACTGTGGCCATTATGAACAGGAGGCCTAAGAATATGCCAAGAAAGAAGAGGCCGCCATATAAGGACAAGAAGCTTTCCCTGGAGTTTTCCGGTCCCTCGGCATAACCGCTGATGCCCTTGTTCTTTATATCATTTTGCAAAGCCTTGACAAGGTTAATCTGAACATCCCTGCCTTCATTGATATCAAAGCCGTAATAATAGGAAAGCTCCTCCATTTCACCATGCCCTTCAAGAGCACGATAGATCTGCTTTATGGTACTGATATCATCAACGACAATATAGTATCCGTTGGTCAGCTTGGCAGACATTTCTCCATCTGTTTTAAAAGAGGGTAAGCGTTCCTTAATTGAGAGCTTTAAACCGTTAAAGTCTATCGTATCCTCCGGAATATCCCCGCGCAAAGTATAGAGAAGAACCTCCCCTTCAGCCAGAGATACAGATTCAGCTTCCATTTTGTTATAACGAGCATCGCGAGTTTCAAGGTTCTCGGGACCCACAGGCAATCTTTGATTGCCGTTGTGGGTGAGGTTCTTAAAATCATCAAGGGTGATAAATACCAGCATGGCGATATGACTGGAGGAGTAAGATGATGAGTTGCTAGGAGTAAAGCTTGCTCCGTTTTGATTTGCGGCAAGCCCCATGGAACGGAAACGCATAATATTCTCTTGAGAGAGATTGGTCTTTGCTGTCCGGCTTTCAATGGTTGCATCCAATTGGCTTGCCTGTTCATCTGAAACATTGGACGCGGTAACTATAATATTTCTTGGGTATCGGGTACGTAATACATCCTCCATCCCTATATATAGGGAAACAGTAGTAGATATCATAATGATAACCGCTGTTGACAGAATACATATATTAGCGAGCCCTGCTGCGTTCTGTTTCATGCGGTATAGCATACCTGAGACTGAAATAAAGTGCTTGCTCTGATAATAATACCTTTTGTTTCTTCTGAGCATTTTTAAAACAGCTACGCTGCCGGCAGTAAACAAGCAATAGGTTCCTATGATGACTAAAAGAACCGCAATAAAAAAGATATTCAACGCAGCCAGGGGAGAATCTGTGGTTAACGCGATATAGTATCCAATGCTTAAGGATAAGGTGCCAACTGTTGCTAAAATCCATTTTGTCTTTGGCTCCTTCTCCCCTACATTTCCGCCCTTTAATAGCTCAACTGGCTTTGACAAATGCACCTGGAAAAAGTTATAAAATAGGTTCAGTACAAAGATTCCGCAAAACAGGATAAGGGTGGCCAAAACAGCCAGCATGGGTATTTCATAGCCAAAGGGAGCGTAAAAGGAAACAATTTTAAAGAGCAGCAAAAGCATTAGCTTACTGAATAGTATTCCGGCAAGAAGACCCACAATAATGCTTGTAAGAGCAATAAACAGTGTTTCAAAAAGCATCACTCTCGCAATATGCTTTTTCTCCATTCCCAGGATATTAAAAAGTCCAAACTCCTTTTTACGTCGTTTAATTAAAAAGCTGTTGGTGTAAAACAAAAAGATACTTGAGAATATACCAATAACAATGACACCCATGACTAAGATAGTTCTCAGACTATTACTGTCACTGAGATTTCCAATATCCTTTGCAGTGGCCAAAAAAGCCATATTATAAAACATCATGATGGCGCCTATGCAGGTTAACAGATAAGGAACATATGTTTTAGCGTTTCTTTTAATGTTTGTTAAAGCAAGCTTCGGATAGAAAAAACTATTCATCTCTTCCACCACCTGTCGCAATCATGGTGAGGGTATCGGAAATTTTCTGATACATTTCATCATTGGACGAGGATGCCTTGTAAAGCTGGTGAAACACCTCTCCGTCCTTTATAAAAAGCACTCTTTTGGCATGGCTAGCAGCCTTCAGACTGTGGGTAACCATAAGAAGGGTCTGTCCATCGGCGTTTATTTCAGTAAAGAGCTTCAAGAGTCCGTCAGCGGCACGGGAATCAAGGGCACCCGTGGGTTCATCTGCGAGAACAAGCTGCGGCTTTGTAATCAAAGCACGGGCAACAGCGGTCCTTTGCTTTTGCCCGCCGGAAACCTCGTAAGGATATTTTGCAAGAATATCGGTGATTTCGAGCCTTTTTGCTATGGGCTTCAGTGTTTCACTCATTTCTTCAAAGGACTTTCCTGCCAAAACCAGCGGCAAAAAGATATTGTCCTGTATTGAAAAGGTATCAAGCAAATTAAAATCCTGAAATACAAAACCAAGGTTGTCCCGCCTGAAAGCAGAGATTTCCTTTTCTTTTATGGATACAATACTCTTTCCGTTAAGCAGCACTTCGCCGCCTGTAGGCTTATCAAGGGCTGCCAGGATATTGAGGAGCGTTGTTTTACCCGATCCTGACTCACCCATAATAGCAACGAATTCACCCTCTTCTATAGAAAAAGAGACCTTGGAAAGAGCTTGTACAGGATTCCCACCAAACCTTGTGGTATAAATCTTCTTAACATTATTGACCTCTAAAAGTGACATATTTGTTTCCTCCACAATTTATCTTACTGTCCATTCTGCGGTAACTTTAAAAATATCCGCATACTCATATTAACAAAAAGAGAAAATGGCCTGCCTTAGCTTCGGCTTACATTTTCTCTCCCAATCTTACATTTTGGTAAGGTTCACTAAGGATTCTTATTCTGTAATACGATCTGCCACATCAAGCCCAATTTTCACTCTGGTTCCCCTGCCAACCATCGATTCCAGGGTAAGGGTATGGGACAGCTTGTTAAGTATCTGCTTGCAAAGGTAAAGCCCAATTCCGGTAGACTTCTTGTCCAAACGGCCGTTATAGCCTGTATACCCTTTTTCGCATACCCGTGGTAAATCCTCCTCTTCAATCCCTATTCCCGTATCTTCAATGACTAAGGTATCCGGCAGGTTAGTGTCCATGTAGATGGTTATTTCACCCTCATTGGTGTATTTAAGTGCATTGGACAATATCTGTTCCACAACAAAAACCAACCACTTTTCATCTGTTAATACGCTGCAGTCCAGATTTTCATAGTTGAGCTTTATTCTTTTACGGATAAAGGACTTGGAGTATTTTCGAACTGCTTGCTTTACAATATCATCAAGGGAATACCGCTTAATGACTAAGTCGTTGCTCATATTCTCCAGACGGAGATATTGCAGCACCATTTCAACATACTGCTCCACCTTGAAAAGCTGGTCTAAAAGCTCACTGTTTGTTTCGGACTGCTCTGTCTGCAGCAGCAGCCGCATTGCGGCAATAGGTGTTTTAATCTGGTGGGCCCATATGGTGTAATAGTCCATCATATCCATAAAAGCCTTGTCCTTAGCATTTATAATGTCCATCCGGTCTTTTTCTATTATACTTATCAATTCATGATAATCCTTTTCTATGAGGTCTTTTGTAACGGGAAACATAAAATCAGAAATAGTCATGCTCTTTTCCAGTCTTTTAAGGGTTTTATGCTTCATATAGAACGACGAAAAGCTTATCATGCTAATTAACAGGATAAAAATACAGGTCAATAAAGCGGCGTACCCAACCGCTTCCAAAGGCAGAGAATAGAGCGAAAAAACCAATGAGAAAGCACCGAAAGATATGAAGATTACAACAAGAACCGAAGTATGCCGTTTTAGATAGGAACCAAAAATGTGCAAAAAGTCTTTCATATCACTCCACCATATATCCAAGACCCTTCCTGGTTATAATGAAATTCTCAAGGCCTGATTCTGCAAGCTTTTTACGCAGGCGTGTAATATTGACTGTCAGGGTGTTATCGTCAATAAAATGATCACTTTCCCATAAACGCTGCATCATCTCTTCACGGGAAACCACTTTTCCTATATTCTCCATTAAAAGCTGCAATATTTTATAATCATTCTTTGTGAGCTCAATCTTTTGATTGTGATAGGTCAGCGTTGTATCGCTGAGGTTCAAAACAACGCCATGATGCTCCATAACACTTAATTGCCCCTGAAATGAGTATGTCCGCCTGATAAGGGCCCCAAGCTTTGCCGTTAAAACACTCAAGTCGAATGGCTTTGCGATAAAATCGTCTCCGCCCATATTCATAGCCATAACGATATTCATATTGTCATTGGCAGAGGAAATGAACATCACAGGCACCTTGGATACCTTGCGTATTTCACCGCACCAATAAAAACCGTTAAAAAACGGGAGCATAACATCAAGCAGCACAATCTGGGGCTCAAATTGGATAAACTGCTCCATAATATTTTTAAAATCGGTTGCAAAAATAACATGATAATCCCATTTGGACAGATGATCTTTTATGGTTCTGGCAATGGTGAGATCATCTTCGATGATCATAATCTTGAACATCTTCATTCCCCCGGCATAAGCATTGGTCCCTTTAGATTATGGCCATAAATAACTTCATTAGCATTATACCGAATAATTGAATAATAGTCTAAGCAGGTATACAAATTCTAATTCCATTTGCTATACTAAATGGGTATACAGAGACGAAGGAGTATAATAATGGGGGCTATACTGGCTAAAGCTATCTCGTTAATACTGATAATAGGGATTGGCTATGCCATCAAAAAATTCAAATGGGTCTCCCTAGACGATTTTCCCAAATTCTCGAAAATAGTTCTGCGGATCACCCTGCCCTGTGCACTTATAACAAGCTTCAATGAGTTTAATATTGTATACAATTTATTGGCTTTAACTGTAATCGGCCTTGGGGTTAACTATATACAGCAATTGACCGGGTTTCTGATAAGCCGCCGAAAGGGCAGAAAAAAACAGGCCTTCAGCATTATCAACATTGGAAGCTACAATATCGGCCTTTTCGCCACTCCATATATTTCAGGTTTTGTTGGTGCTGACTCCATCATTTATTCCTCCTTGTTCGATATTGGAAATTCCATCGGAGCAGCCGGAATAGGCTACGGATGGGCCATATCCATTTCTGAAGAGAAAGAAAAAACTACTGTTTGGCGTTTTATAAAGCTTATGTTCAGCTCACCTGTATTTGACACTTATCTGGCTCTGCTTATTATGAGCCTGCTAAAAATACATCTGCCGCCAGCGGTGATTACATTTACGTCGGTTGTCGGCAGCGCTAACACCTTTCTAGCTATGCTGATGATCGGAATTGGTTTGGAGCTTGGTCTGGATCGGAATAAATTTAAGACGGCCTTTACCCATCTGGGGTTGCGATATGCCTTTTCAATTATTTTCGCTGTTCTGACGGCGTTTTTCATACCCTTCCCCAAGGAAGTCAAAACAGTTTTGTGTATGATGTTTTTTGCCCCTCTCGCAGCTATGACTTCCGGCTTTACGAGCGATGTTGGGGGCGACGTCGAAACCTCAGCCTTTATGACCTCCGCTTCAATTATCGTCGGAATCGTTGCTATGCCGCTGGTACTGGCTATTATGGCATGAATAGGCGCAGGACACAAAAAAACCCCTGATATGAAACCAGGGGGGTGTGATCTCTTTTTACTTGACTTTATTGCTTGACTTTACTGCTTACTTGGTCAAAAACCTCTTCTTTTGTTAAGCCTTTTGCATTAATGACCGGTATTTTTGATATGGTATCCTCTACTCCGAGGAAATTGGTATTCATGCCCGTAACAACGAGGGCATCATATTTATCGATGTTCTTGCTGTATTCACTGCTAAAATCTATAGTTTCAACCTGATACCCTTTTTCAGAAAGAAATTCCATAATGGGCGTTAAATTGGTCTCAACAGCTATCATCTTATTCATAAGTGAATTTATCCTCCCATGTTTTATTTTGCGTCATTTGCTTCTATTATTGTCTGCATAATTCTTCTTTCTATTCTTGAACCCCATTCTTTGGAGCTTTCATTTCTCCATCAGCCGTTGAACCATATTCCACATGGCTTCCGCCGAGTTCAAATTATCCGGAATGATTTCAGCTGCCGGAATTTCAATTTTGAAAGCTTCTTCAAATTCGTTGATGATAGACATGATGTCAAATGAATCAAGTATGCCATCATCAATCAAGGTTTTGCAGGCCGTCAAATCAATATCGGGCCTAATATCACTTAAAATACCTAGTATCTTTTCCATGCTTCCTTTCTCCTTTAGATAGTTACTAAATGGCCGGTGTGTTCATCGGGTCAGTGGGGGTTAATTTTCTAATCTGGTTAAAGCCATACTTCTTGGCATACAGAAAAACTCGGGGCAGCTCGCGGCTTAAAAACAAAGCCATGCCTTCTGTGACTGAATAAGCTCCTGCCCGGCAGAAGGCCAGCACACCTCCGATTTTAAGCTCAGGCAAGCTTACCTTTCGGATCAAAATATCATTATGAGTGCATAAGCTGCCACATAATGTATAGTCGAGGTGCGGCCCTTCTCCATTGGAAGAAGGTAATAACCGCAGTTCCGGAATTTTCATGCCCATGATCTGTCCGTCATAGTTGATTTGATGAATACCACCGTCCAAGACGGCGTAATAAGTACCACAGTTGCACTTGATATCCATCACCCTGGTCAAATAGGTACCGCAGCAGGCCGAAAAATACCGTCCCATTTCGACTGTCAGCTCATATCGCTCTGATGCTTGCCTGAGACGTGGTGCAACTGATTCCAGTAATTGCTGTTCGGCTATGTCAGGGTCAGGGCCAAAGTAATCCACTCCTAAACCGGGACCGTATTCCAGGCACCGGACGGCAAATCCATATCGCTGGTATAAAGTTCTTGAGAATTCATCCACTTTATCAAGTTCATCGCATACTATCGACGCCTTTTTCTTCTGTGTACCTGTGAAATAATGAAGTCCTGTCAATACTACTCCGGCATAATCCGCCCTTTGGGCTACAATCTGCTCAATATCGCTCTCATCCATTCCAAACTGACTGCCATTAGTCAACCGAAGCAATACAGGCACTGTCTTACCCGATTCACGCGCACACTGGTCAATCAGTCGCAAATGCAGAAGACTTTCGGCTGTGAAAACGCCAACGCTGTCTGTCATAGCACGGGAAACATCCTCAAGGGTTTTGTTGATGCCTGAGAATATAACCTGCCCCATATCAACACCCATCTTTTCGCAGACGGTCAGTTCTCCCGGACTACAGACCTCCAGCTTTTGAATAACATCCGGAAGGCTTCCAACCAAAAAAGGATTTGCCTTGATAGAAAAGCAAAGCGCAATATTGGAACCTAACACAGCTTTTATTGAGTCTGCACGCGTGCTAAAGGCATCCAAATCGAACACGTACGTTGGTGTGCCAAATTCTTGAGCCAATTGCAAAAGCTGATCATTATTCATGGGCTGTCTCCTTCTGTGCTAATGTGCTCAAGCCAGATATTCCGAAGCTGTGCTCTGTCGATCTTCCCGTTTTTTGTTACCGGCATCTGCGCAAGCTTGACAAAGCTATTAGGCACCATGTATTGAGGGAGCCGCTGCTTTAAGAAGCCCATCAGTTCTTTAATTTCAGCCGTGCCTACATAAAAAGCCGCTATTTTTTGTTTTGCTTCAAAATACAGTACACAGGCCCGCTCTACGTTCTCCGCCGAACTCATTGCTGCCTCAATTTCACCCAACTCGATGCGATGACCCATATGTTTAATTTGAAAGTCTTTTCTGCCCACATAATACAGTAAGCCGTCTTCACCATATCTCACCAAATCACCCGTGCGATAAATGGGCTCCATATAGGCACGGTTGAGCGGATTCTGGGTAAAGACGGCTGCAGTGCGCTGGGTATCATTATAGTAGCCTAAAGCCAAGGCCGTACCGGATACACACAATTCACCGGATACATTGGGTTCGCAAACCAATTGGTCTTTGTCGTCAAGCAGGAATACTTTTTCGTTTGGAAACGCCTTTCCCATTGGGATGACTTCTTCAGAGGCGTATTCTCTGTCAATGATATGATATGTACAATTACAGGTGATTTCTGTGGGACCATACAGGTTGACATAGAGGGCATCAGGATAAAATCTTTTCCAGTAGGATAAATGCCGCGGCGGCATAACCTCACCGCTGAACATGACTTTGCTTATTGCTTCCGGTTTACAGTATTCCAGGCCCTTCATAGTCGATATAATGCAAAGTGCCGATACCGCCCAAATTAATGTTGTGATCCGGCGCTGAGCAAGATGGTCCATCAACTTGACTGGAATTGAAAAGAAGCTACGGGGTATAAGCTCCACCCGTGCTCCAGTTTTGAGACCAGAATAAATATCTTTAACTGAGACATCAAAATCGAGAGGTGCCTGATTGCCTATCACATCCTGCTCGGTAATTCCAAACAACGGCACAAACCGATCTATAAAATCAAGGACCGATCGATGGCTCACCACAACGCCTTTGGGAACTCCGGTGGAACCGGATGTAAAATTGCAGTACAGTGGATCTATGTCCAGACTCTGGTCATAAACCGCTTTTAATAATATTTCCGATTCCTCTGTTTCCTTCAAAGACTCCATGGATTTTACAGGACATACAACATTCAAGCTGTTTACAGCCTTTTCGTCTGCCTTGCCGGTAATCAGAATACCGGGTTGCAAGATTTGAAGAATACCGTTTAATCTTGCGATCGGCTGCTGTAAATCAAGCAAAACATAAAAACAGCCGGCATAGACCGCACCCAAAAAACCTATAATGGTATTGACGCTTTTATCCATGTAAAAGGCAACCGGTGTACGAGGAGACAGCATTTTAGCCAATGCACTTCCAACTCGCCTCGCTTTTAAACGCAGATCGGAAAAGCTAATGCTTTCTACTTCATCTGAGAAGGCTATTTTTTGCGGATATTTTTCAGCTGATTGCTCCAAGTAATCCAATATATTGTAGGACATACAATTCATCCCTCGCATTATTGTGACATTTCATGCTTCCATATTTGATTTGATACATTTTGCAGGGTTTCCAAGAACGAAAGAAGAGGGCGGGACATCCTTATAAATAACTGAGCCCATTCCAACCGTCGAATCTACTCCGATCTTAATGTGGTTACGAATGGTGGATGTGGATATATAACTATTCTTGCCGACTACACATGAACCAAACAACGTAGTGCCGGCAATAATAACAGAGTTCTTCTCAAGTACAACATTGTGGGATATGTAACACGACCCGTCTATAATAACATTATCATCAATCCGAGTATCATCCAGCGTGCCTTTGTTTATAACCGTGTGAGGTCCTATCCATACATTGTTTCCAATCGTTACACCACCATATTGTTCAAGCATCACCCGTTCTTTTGTTGCTTCATCCATTTCATAAGCCATATCTCCGTGCCCGATGGTCACTCCTGACTTTATATTGCAGTACTCACCAATTTTTACGCGTCCAATTATCGTAACGCCATTAGCAATCCTCGTACAGTCACCTATTTCAATATCGCCGTCGAGAGTGCAATTTGAACCGATGGAAACACTCCTGCCGACTGCAACATTCTCGGATATATAGGTATGTGCACCTATTTTTTGCTCATAGGTTTCTTTTTTGTAGAAGCGGCGCAAAACCTCAAAAAAGGTCTTTTTGGGATTCTCGCAGAAAATCCTGTTACTGACAGGGGCTTTAAATGAATTAGGTACTATTGCTGTTTCAACCTCTTTTCCCGACTGTAAATACATATTCTCATCCCGGATCCATGTGAATGTCCCGCTTCGATAACTTCTCAAAGCAGAAAAACCTTTTAGCTCGGTATTGCGGTTTCCATTAAAAGTATATGTAACATTTTTTTCTTCAAGAAATTCCAATATCATTCTGATTGTCACTATTTGTCTTCACCTCCCTTAACCAATGAAATAATATTCTCTAAATAATTCATAACTTTTTCTCTATCATTCATATCTATTTTTACTATCTCTTCTATTTTGCTTCTCAACAATGCAAAGTCTGTAAAAACCGGTCTGGTGATATAAATTTTATTGTTTTGCGTGGTGCGCAGCCCTTCTTCCTCCAGCATGAGCTCCTCATACATTTTTTCTCCGGGCCTTAAGCCGGTAAACTCTATTTTTATATCTACATCAGGCTTAAAACCGGATAATTCAATCAATTTTTTTGCAAGATCATATATTTTTACAGGTTTGCCCATGTCAAGCACAAATATCTCTCCTCCTTTGGCCATAGCTCCTGCCTGGATGACCAGGTGAACAGCCTCGGGAATTGTCATGAAGAACCTTGTCACTTCGGGATCTGTAATGGTTATAGGCCCCCCTCTCTCAATCTGCTTTTTAAATAAGGGTATAACACTACCGTTGCTGCCGAGAACATTCCCGAATCTTACCGCTACAAACTCAGTCCTGCTGCCTTTATTAAGAGTCTGTATGATCATCTCTGCAACTCTTTTTGTTGCCCCCATGATACTGGTCGGATTAACCGCCTTGTCGGTGGATATCAGTACAAACTTTTTAACGCCGTATTTTTCTGAACACTCTGCCAAATTTAAAGTACCAAAAACATTATTTTTTACAGCCTCCCCCGGGCTTGCCTCCATAAGAGGTACATGTTTGTGAGCGGCTGCATGAAAGACCACCTCCGGCCTGAATTGATCAAAAATCCCCTTCAGCCTGTCCTTTTCACGGATATTCGCGATCACTGTAGCGATATTTAAATTTCCATACATATAATGCAGTTCGTTTTCAATTTCATAGAGGTTATTTTCGTAATTATCCAATATGATCAATAGTTTTGGCTTATATAATACTACCTGTCTGCAGAGCTCTGATCCGATTGAGCCTCCTCCACCCGTAACCAGAACAACCTTACCTTCCAGATAGGCTGAAATCTCGCCCATGTCAAGATCAACAGGCTCCCTGCCCAATAGATCCTCAATATTGACATTTCTTATTTTAGGGATAACATAGGATTCGTCGATTAATTGGGTAAATGTAGGCACTATCTTGACTTTACAGCTTGTCCTCAGGCATTTGTCATATATTTCATCAATCATTTTGTTGGTAAAACTCGGCAAAGCTATAATGATTTCGTCAATCCTCTTTTTGTGAACCACGCTGCAGATATCTGCAAATTGTCCGACAATAGGTACTCCACTGATTTTTTTCCCCAGCTTCCCTTTATCATCATCAATTATGGCTACAGGAATGCTTTTGAGTTCGGGGTGATCCTTGAATTCTTTTACCACTACCGCTCCAGGTTCCCCATCACCAATAATTAAAATTCTCCTGGACTCCACCGTACTCATTCTATATCTGTTTATGATCCTTCTTAGACTCCTATAAGCGAATCTGATACCTCCGATAAGAAAAATATCTGTTAGAATGGCTATTAATAAAGCACTTCTTGGAATTAATGTTCCCAAAAACTCAAATAGACCCAGAACAATAGCATTACTGGTAAAGGCAGCTCCAATTACTAAAAACATCTCATGAATGCTGGCAAATTCCCAAACGCTGCTGTACAGCCTGAAGAAGTAAAATACGACAACCTTCACAAAGGTTATGGTAAATATGATCTGCACACCTTTTTCAAAAATCTCATGGGGTATATTCTCAGGCTGGACATCATACTTAAGAATTAATGCAATTGCTATTGAAAGGTTAACTAAAATAGCATCAACAAATGTTAATGCTAAACCGTTTTTTCGTATTCTGTTAAAACTCATGGTAGCCTCACACTTTCTTTAAATAAAGAATGGAAATTAGTCATAAAGCTTCTTGTATATCTGAATATTTTTTTCAAGCTCACTATCGATAGCGACAAGCTTTTTAATTAAAAAGCTTTCCATCGCATCCTGAGAGCTCATGCTCCTGTCGGTCCACCATATGGGGTGCACAAGAGCTTGGATCCTGGGAATTGAGTTATCCTCAGCTGATCTTTCCAAAAGCTTGCACAGGCAGCCCTCTTTCCACATACGCCTTGAATCGGAGATATACTTGAAATCCTTAATAAAACCCTTGGCATACGTGTTGATAAGACCATTTTTTAATTTGATATCCGATTGCAGTAAAAAGGATGAGGGTCTGTGAAAAGATACAGCAGAAATATTTGTATGACAAGCATTTTCTAAAAGCTGCACCTCTGCCTCTACATTTTTAATCATACTGTCCGTATCATTATGACCATAGTAGGCTTCATCGAAATGTAATCCTATCTGGTGCCCGAGATCCAATATCCCTTTTATATAATCTGAATTGGATTTTTCAAAGATATTGTAAAAAGGTGACCTTATTAATATAAAGTACGTTGTCCTGATCTTATGTTTGTTCTCAATGAGAGCCATTTTATAGGCGCTCTCCAAATCCAAATCCACATCGTGCCTTAATATAAGTTCCTGATCATGTGAATTGGATTCGTTAAAGAATGTAACCTTATAATTCGATTTTTTGATTTTATCCATTATTTCTTCATAGTGAGTATAAGTAAAATCACAAGCTGACATCCTATACACCTCATTTTGGTATGGCATTATGATGGGCTGGCCTGATTTTGTTCCGAATAAGTTTGATAACGACAATGAAATCTTCCGTTTTCAAAAGATATAACATGCCCCCATAAACAACGCCGCCTGTGCTGATTGCTACAACCAACCTTAGAAATAAACCGATAAAAGAAGATTGATGGTTTAAGAGGGACAATTGAGTCAGGTCTAAAAAATAGATCAAAACTCCCATAACAATGGCTGCTACAGAGGATTTGACAATCACTTTACCTATTTCACCCAAGCCGATCCATACCCTATGTCTCATCCTGAAAAAGAGGGATAAGCCACATAATAATGATGCTAAAGATGAAGCCAGAGCTACCCCGCGGACTCCCCAAAGCCTGACGCCTATGATGCTGAAAAAAATATTGGCGCCTATGACTAATATTCCGATTATCATAGGTGTTTTTGTATCTTTTCGTGAATAAAACGCCCTGTTGAGTATGGCGGTTAAGCCTGAGCCGATTATACCAATTGAATACAGGCCCAATACTGTTGAAGTAATAGCTGCATCACTTGAGTTGAATTCCTTTCTTTCAAACAAAAGCTGAATAATGGGTAATTTCAAAACCCAGATCCCTACCATGACAGGAAATGATATCAATATGACAATCTTCAGTCCTGTGGTAATTGTTTTACTGAACTTATACAGGTTATCCGACGAAAGTGACAATTCCGGGAAGAAAACAATGGCCACCGAAGCAAAGAAGATACCGTTGGCAATTCCATTGACCTTATTGGCATAATCAAGAACGGATATACTTCCTACGTCAAGGTTTGATGCCAGTATCTTGTCAATTAAGATGGATATTTCGCTAAAGGCAGTACTAATAAATACTGGGACGGAAAGAACCAAGACTCTTCTTAATCCTGGCTCCTTAAAATCAAGCACCGGTCGGAACCGAAAGCCCGCCTTCAACATAAAAGGCAATTGTATTAAAAACTGGCTTGCCATTGCAATCAAGCTTCCTATGGTTAGTGCCTCAATGCCATGCCCATAGAAAAAAAATATACTGATTATGATGATCAAATTAAGAGGTATGCCCATTGATGCGGGGACCGCGAAGCTTCTGTTAGCCTGGAGAAATCCGTTGGCAAGATAAGCCGGAGCCAGGAAGATTATGGATGGAAACAGAAAAGAGGTCAGTTTTACAGAAAGGTCAAACGTCTCTCCACTGAATCCCGGAGCTACAGTTCTTACCAGCTGGGGGGCAAATACAATACCGAATGCTGCTATTACAGCAGTTATAAGCAAGACGATGTTAAACAAATTATTGACAAAATAGAGTCTTTGTTCATCGGTTTTACTTTTTAACTCACTGTAAACAGGTATAAAAGTAATGGTAATGGCAGCATATATAACTCCGGTAAGTATTGAAGGGATTTCAAACGCAACCTTGTATGCATCAGTTTGATAGTTTGCGCCGAAGTAAGCAGCGGTTACACTTTCGCGGATCAAACCAAGAAGCTTGCTGAGCATTGCTATCATCATCATGGCAGTGGCTGATTTTGCTATCCTGCTAGCTGTTGCACCCATATTTCACAATTCCTTCGCGGAGCACACTTACAATATAATCAATCTGTTCATCTTTAAGGTCATTAAAGAACGGAAGAGCAATGGTAGAAGCTGCGGCTTCTTCAGTAACAGGAAAATCGCCCTCTTTATATCCGTACAATTCTCTAAAGTATGGCTGGAGATGAATGGGAGTAAAATAAGGCCTGCATGAGACACCGTTATCTGTCAGATATTGCATGACCTTATTTCTGTCAATGGACTTATCCAGCCTGATAACGTATACAAACCAGCTCATTTTGGTCACACCGGGTGTAATAAACGGAATGGTGATACCTTTAATATCTCTCAATTTAGTATTGTATTTTTCGGCAACGCTGTCCCTTTTATCTATAATCTCATCCAATCTGTCCATCTGTGCGACACCAAGAGCCGAATTGAGTTCATTGAGCCTATAGTTGTAGCCCAAGCGTTCATGTTCGAGCCAGAAGCCTGTCACAGCGCGGCCTTGGCTTCGGTAGCTTCTGCAGAGCTCTGCTATTTCCCCATTATCAGTAACAATCATACCACCTTCGCCTGTGGTAATCTGCTTGTTCGGATAGAACGCAAAAACAGCTCCATCTGCTATGGAGCCGCACTTTATCCCTTTATATTCCGATCCAAGTGCTTCACAGGAATCCTCCAGCAAAAGCAAATGATATTTACCGGCTATGGCTCTCAGCCTCTCAATATCAATGGGATTACCAAACACATCAACAGCGAGTATCGCTTTTGTCCTTTCGTTTATTTTTTTCTCTATGCCTTCAATGTCCATGTTTAGGGTTTTAGGGCATATGTCTGTAAAAACAGGCTTTGCACCCTCAAAGAGAACACAATTTGCAGAGGCAACAAAACTAAAAGGAGTGGTAATGACCTCATCGCCTTGTTTAATGCCATATGCTTTTATGAGCAGATGCAATCCGCTGGTCCCGCTGTTGACTGCTATGGCATGCTTCACGCCTAAATAGTCTTTAATCTTTTTTTCAAACTCCTCCACCTTTGGCCCAATGCTCAGGTTACCGGACTTCATAACTTCAACAACGGAATCAATTTCCTTTTGGCCAATATCTGGTTTAGCAAGTTGAACTTTCATGTTTACACCCCCATTTTTGCTTGTCAGCTAAAACTCCTTCTTATCTTTTCTAAACGCAGGAGCACAGTGATTTTATTGGTTATATTCGTGTCTATTTTTGAAATAATATTTCGAAACGGATATAAAGCTTTGGCCAATATCCCGATGATAGGCCGATATATAACATTCAGCCTGCAATAAGCCTTTCTAAAATGGAGCTTTTCGATCAAAAACTCCTGGGCATTTGTTTTATGGCTTATACTTCTTGCTCCTGTACAAACATACTTTAATCCCATTTCGTTCAGATAATAGTTTGTCATGTAATATACCAGTGCTAGATGCACACCCAAATTTAAATAATCAGGCTTGAACTTGGCTGCAGAATACAGACAGTAGTCCTCCCCCAGTCTGTTCATGAAATAACCGATCAGCTTGCCATCCGATTTATCAAACGCAGCCCAGAAATCAAAAACTGGATTGTCCTTCCGCGACATCATTCTCATTTGATATTCCTCTTGTCCGGTAGGTTTTAAAAATGTGTCATAGGATTTAAATGCGCTTATATAGACTTCGTAACCGTTTTGGGCCATAAACTCCGCATCGACCTTTTTAACAAGGCACTTATTAATACCCTTTTTGATATTCCGCCTTCTTTTTGAATCGAATTCATTAAGATCAATGCCCTTATCCCTGACCAGATACCACCATTCCGTCTCAAAACCGCAATCATAATCACTGGACCAACATAAAAAATAGGCTTTTGATTTTTTTAATAAAAATTTAGCCTGCTCCCGGGACAATTTGATTTCAATATGGGGCGGTACATCGGGTAATAGAGCCCCATTGTATATGGACCAGTTGATATGATCCAGTTCAATCGTCATTTTCTTTCACCTGTTAACTCTATTTTTCTGATAATTCGTCTGTTCTGATAAAACCTAACCTTTTACTCAACAAACAAACTGCAAAGATAATAATACCGGTGGATACAATCCTCCATATATCTCCGGAAAAGGCCAAAAGGCTCGAAATCGTTACTAATACAATATTGAAGCCGTATATGATCAGGACTGTCCATTTATGTTCAACACCCTTAAGATCAATCATCAAATTATAAAAGTGGCTTCTGTCGGGTAGGAATATGGGCTTATGATTGAAGGCCCTCCTGGTGACAGTAAGCAGCGTATCATAGATAGGGACCCCAACCATGATGACAGGGATAAGGATGGAGGCATTACCGCTTATTGCATTTTCACAGAGTATACCTAAAATGGCCAGATTATAGCCCAGCGGCACGCTGCCGGTGTCTCCCATGAATATTCTGGCCGGCCTGAAATTGTACTTCAGAAAACCCAGACAACCTCCAATCAGCAGCAGGGAGAGCATGACGATTGTTTTGCTGCCAAAAGCGTATCCAATGACGCTGAAGCCTGCACAGGAAATTATAGCGATACCTGCAGCCAGGCCATCCAGCCCATCAATCAGGTTTACGGCATTGATGATACCGATTATCCATACTGCAGTTAACAAAAGGTCCAAGACCATTATGTCAAAGGTATGAAATCTGATGCCCGAGCCCAGAGTAAGCAGCGTTAGAATTATTTGTATAAATAACTTAATATTTGAGCCCAAGTCATACTTGTCATCGATGATACCTAAGATCATTAAAGTAAAAGTAACAAGCAGGATTGTGAAAAATTTATAAACATCCAATGTGATAGTGGCTCTAAAAAATAAAAAATTCATCAATTCTAAAATAATGACGGGTATAAAAATACCAATACCGCCTCCTTTGGGTATTGGCTTATCATGAATCTTCCTGTAATTGGGTTTATCCAGTATACCCATTTTTATTGCTGCCGGCGTGATGAGCAAGCTTAATAGCACTGCCAGGACAAGTTCCAAAATGACCATATTTTCATCCCTCTGATTTTATTAACGGGTCGAGGCTTGTTGTGCGTTCTTTAACGCACCCTGCTTAATAGTCCGACAATAAATCCAATTCCTATTGAAAAATGTATGGTAAGATATAAAAACAAAGCTATCAAAACGTTTAGTCGTTTAGGGATAATGGCTTTTACGGCAAAATATCCGAATACAGCGATATAGGGAATGTATGCCAGACAAAGCGGCAATGCTGAGCCCGTCATAATGAGAAACATCAACGCCAATAAGGTATAAACAACAAATAGTGAAGGAATGATTGTGGTGATTGAAAATTGCGCCTTCCTCTTTTTAATCAGCTTGGCCTCCCAGTATCCATAGCCGAATAACTGCTTACATGTCCCCTTTATTGTATCCCTCGGAAAGTAATGAAATCTTATCCCCGGATCAAACAGAATTTTCCCGCCGCTTTGTACGATCCTCTTATTTAAATCATTATCCTGGTTACGGACCAAAGCTTCATCAAAACCACCCGCACGAACCAAAATTTCCTTCTTATAGCATCCATAGGCCACAGTCTTGACAAACTGCTTTTTATCCGAATACCGATAGGGAGAAAGCCCCCCTCCAAAAGCGGTGGTTCTTACGGCAGCAAATATTTTACCAATCTTGCTTTGACTTATGTCTATTTCCTTCCCTCCGACACAGTCCGCATCATTTTCCTCAAGACTTTCTATGCTTTTCTTTATGAAGTCGGAAGGATATGACCCATGGGCTCCGACAATAAAAACAGTGTTTCCCCTGGCGTATTTAATGCCTTTATTGAAGGCAGAGGAAGCAATCTTTTTAGGATTGACGAAGAGAGAAATGTTTCCGTAGCTTTTTTGCTTTTCCATTACAATAGCAACCGTATTATCCTCTGATAGGCCATCTATTATTATAATTTCATATTTCGCCCTGTCAAAATCCTGATTTTCAAGGGATTCTATGCAGCTGCCAATAAAAGCTTCCTCGTTTCTTGAAGCAATAATAATTGAGCAAATAATCTCACTCATAACTCTCTCCATTAGGCTTTTTTAAGTATCCCAAGCCTTTTCAATTTCATAGCCGCAGTTGAAAATATAGTCAACGACGGATAGGCTGCCTGTAAAATCACCCCATAGCTGTTTGTATGGCTTTTCATGAAAGTCTGAATACATAAGCTCAATGGCGTTATCACTAAACATTTTCTCATTCTGATATTGGGCTCCACCGGTGCCCGACAAATACTTCGTTGCACCCACGCGCCTGCAAATACTTATAATCCTTTCTGTACCTGTTTCCTTAATATCCAATTCGGAAGACCGGATAATCTCTGTTTTAATATTCAGAAGATCACATAGGGTTTTAATGATGTCTATATTTAATTCAGACAATTGCTCACGGCTTTTACTGAGACAACCTTTAATAACAGTGTAAAAATCGTTGAAGTAATCCGACCTTTTATAGTTCATCTCAATGTTTTTAAGATGATTTTCCTTCCAATGCAGCTCGTCTTTGGTCTTGATCTCATTAATTTTATGGCCATAATTCCCCTTATTTTCAACCGGTATCGTCAGCCAAGAGACACCCTGGTGTGTTTTTATCAGGTTTCTGTTGATAAATCCGCTTCTTATGTATTGAACATCATCAAGAAAGACGAAGAGATCGCTTTTAAGGATTTTATAAAAATAACCTATCCATGGAATATAATTAGGCTGATGTATTGAAACAATCATTTTACGCCTCTTTCTTAATGATGCGTTCGCATCAAAATATCTCTTCCAATATTTTTGTGATTTTTTCTGTGGCTTTTCCGTCTCCAAAATAGTTCTTATCAAAAACCTTTATATCGGTATGCGTAATCAGCACCTTGCCGACAATATTGTTCTTCTCTATGGGGCTTAATACATTCCACCCTCCATCCAGTGTTTCTATCCATTCCGTCTTGTCTGTCAGGGTAACGCAGGGGACCTTTAAAAAATAGGCTTCCTTTTGCAGTCCTCCGGAATCGGTAAGGATTTTTCTTGCGTGACTCATGAGCACAATCATTTGAAAATAGGACACAGGCTTTACAAACAGGATATTTCTATAAGTACGGTTGTTTAAAGATTTTCTGATAATGTTGATGGTGCGCGGATGCACCAGGAAAAGCACCGGCAGATCCAATTCTTCAAAGCTTTCAATAATGACGCTCAGTTTTTCCAGATAATCTGTATTTTCGGCTCTATGAATGGTTGCCAGATAGTACGCCTTTTCCTGGATTTTTGGAATTGAATCCGGATTTTCAAATTGTATATCCGGGTAGGGTTCAAGGCTTGACAAACATTCTATGTAAGGCATTTTCTTCAGAGCTATTTCCCTGTTCTCAAGAAGGCAGTCCAGCATGACATCGCCTACGTTATATACCCCCTCCTGGATACCTTCTTTTTTTAGATTTTCTACTGATGTAGCAGTTGGGCAGAACAATACGTTGGACAGATAGTCTGTCAATACCCTGTTCTGTTCTTCGGGAATGAGCTTGTCATAGTATCTTAAGCCCGCTTCAATATGAATGATAGGAATCTGAAGCTTTCCTGCAGCCAGAGCCCCGGCAAGAGTGGAGTTGGTATCCCCGTAAACCATCAGGGCATCAGGTTTTTCCTGCATCAGAATATCCTCGATTTTTTCCAGCATTCCGGCCGTTTGTTTGCCATGAGTGGCAGAGCCTATTGACAGGTTATACTTTGGGCTGGGTATACTTAGCTCATCAAAGAAGATATCCGACATGTTTTTATCATAATGCTGTCCTGTATGTATAAGGGTTTCCTGTATACGGGAATGATGTAGAAAATACTTGCTTACCTGGGCCGCTTTAATAAACTGCGGCCTGTTTCCCAGTACCGTTATCAATCTCACTTGAGCATCCCCCTATAAAGCTCTAATAATTTTTTGCTTTCACTTTCCCATGAATACTCATTTTCTATGAGCCTTCTTCCTTGGTGAATCAATTCCTTCCTTTGCTCTTGGTTTTCAACCAGGGCTTTTATATTCTCCGCTATATTTATTGAGTCAGAAGGATTAACAAATAAAGCGCACTTCCCGAATAGCTCCTTCCAATATGCGAATTCCGACATGATAATGGGCAAGCCGCAGTTTAAATACTCAAAGGCTTTATTGGGAAGTGATTCGATAGAATTGGGAACTGCCAGAAAATTGACAATCCCTAAATCAGCCTGCTTCATCACAGAATAAGTCTCTTCCAGCGACTTTAGCCCAAAATACTTAACATGCTTCCAACCGTTTAGCGACTTGCATTCTCTTTCATAGTCAGGATCTTCCCACCAGCCTAGTAGCCATAATTCCACTGAACCATCCAGTATTTCGATTGCATCGATGATTTCCCTGATTCCTCTTATCTTTGTCAGACCCCCTGCATAAATGACAGAAGGCTTGGTTTTGATAATCTTTTCAGGTTTTATATCATCAATGAATGAGACATAGGGCACATTACGTATAACAATTGTTTTGCTGTGCGGAAATCCCTTTGAAATACTTGGAGTTGCCGCTACTATTCTGTCAAAAAACAAGCTCGAAAATTTTAAAAGCGCTCTGGACAAAAACGAAACAATCCTGCGAACACCCATGCCTCCCAGCCATTCCTTGGTCAAAATATCATCGGGCACATCTTCATGCACATCGTAAATCACTTTTTTACCAATAAGCTTTAATAATAGCCCTGCCGGAATCAAATCCGGATCATGGAAGTGATAGACATCGGCCTTAAGCCTAATGGCTTTCCATAGTGCCTTCCAACCTCTGACCAGAAACCTGTGTAATCTACCTTCTCTGGTATCAAGAGGAATAATGCTTATACCATCAGCCTGCTCTTCTTGATGATGGCTGGCTATCAAATACACCTCATACCCAGCCTTTGCAAGACTTCTGCATTCTTTATAGAAAATTCTGACGTCATTAGCCTGGTGTGCTGTTGTCAGAATGCATACCCTGTTTTTCATTCCCATCCTCCTCAAAAGCCATTAAACCAAGAAGCGCAAAGATAATCCGATTATCGTTGATATCCCCACTCAACATTGCACCGACAAAGGCATTTACAAACATCATCAGAATGACTGAACCCAAAAAAATGTTTCGGCTGTTATGGGATCTTTTAAAACCCTTTAATGCCACAAATACAATTGAACCGAATAGGATCAGCCCTGTTAATCCCAGCTCAACCAGAATCTCAAAAATCAGATTATGCGGGTATGAGTTCATATCAGGCAAGCCTTTGAGTATCGGCCAAGAGCCAATCCCATACCCTAACAAAGGCTTTAGCACCCACAGCTTCTCAGAAGTTAGATAATAATCCATCCTTGTACCCGCCGATGTACCCATTCCCGGTTCTAAAAACAGCAACAAGCGGTATAGTGTTGATGTTAGCGAATCCTTTAAATAAAGATAGAAGCTTATAAAAAAGATGGACAGAAAAAGTACCGTTATAAAAGCAGCATATTTTTTCAACTTTGATTTGTTTATTTCTACAAGATTACTCCCAAAGGAAAGAGGGATGAATAGGGAAATGGCCAAGCTAAGTAATGGACCTCTTCCGCCCATTACCATCAGTAAAAACATAAAATACAGAGCCAGCATGAACATGAAGGTACGTTTTAGCCTGCTATTCTCGGAAAGGAAGCCATAAGCCGCGGATATCAGCAAGCCCATTCCCAATGTATATCCCAAAGCCAGATAATTGGAATTCATGGCATTTATGACATCATGACCGCCTTTTAAATATTCCAAAGTACTTTCTATGGCAATCCATATGGCAAAAACCAGAAGAAATCGAATAAAGCGAATAAGGCGCTTCTTGTCAGATGCAATGATAAAAGCACAGGCAACTAAGGACCATAGGGTCAAGGTTGAAAAATAAAGCGCTTTCTGTTGGGCATATACGATTCCCACCGTCCAAGTCAGACTGATTAAAATATAAAAAACAAACACAAGGGCGAAGAACACCAGAACAGCGGCTTTTCTTCTAAACCTCTTTTTCTCAGCAAAAAAAACAAGAATGCCTGAGTAAACACTCAATATGAAAAACAGTTCGGTCAGGTCGATGGGAACCCATCCAAGGCTTGGGTTGGCTTTATAGGCCCATGCAAACAGGAAGAGCGTAAAAAGAAATTCAAAAGAAAACAGACTACTTATGAAACTGACAAAAACATTGTGCTTCCGATGTAAGCTGCTGTCTTCCAATATTCCTTCGCTATATGCAGTTTGTTTAAATTTGCTTTTAAGCATGGACCTGCTCCAATAACCCCTTGATATGCTCGATGGCTTCCCTGCCCGACAAACCAATACAATCGGATTTTCCCAAGTATTCCATCATCTTCTCATATACAGGTTTCCACTCTTCCCAGTCATAATCAAAGGAAGAGTTATGCCATAAAATCGTAAATAGTCCATGATGCTTTTTAACAGCTTCGATCATACTGATGATCTTTTTTAGTCCGTCCTCAGGCGAAAGCTCTCTATAGGATTGGAGAGTCCCCTCCATGATGATAAGCGGTATCTCCCAGATATCGAGGACCTGGTCAGCCAAGATATCATAGGGTTTAAAGGGCAAGCACATGCCGCATCGGAAGCCTTCATGGTCTGCAAAAGACAGCGTTGTATCATATAAAAGTCCTGATTGTTGCTGATATCTCCATGTATACGGTACTCGAAATTTCAAATAGTGCTGCCTGCAGCCATAAGGCTTCCGGTGTACCACGGCATCAACGCGATGTCTTTCCAAGCTCATTACTCTTTCGTTGTTATAGCTTAGAAGACTTCCGTGATACCCTATTTCGCACCCGTAGGATTCCAGATCATCTATTAGCGCTCTAACCTTACTATCGTTTATGCTGTAGCGCCAATCCGGATCTGAGGCCTCCGATGCCAAAAAATAAAAGGATGAGTTGAATTGGTATGCTTTTTCAGTTTGGACTAGATAGTTAAAAGTCCAATAGGGATCCTTTGTATGGTCCCGCTTGTTTTGAAAATAGTTTTTCAGGTATTTAAATGCTTTTCTTAGCTTTCTGTGTTTTAAAAGGATGGCCAGAGTATGTTTTAAAGCAGCAAACAGATTTTGATTTTTTATAATATTGTCTACATCATGGGACAAACACACAGCGAATGCTTTCTGGCCCCACGGGCTCGGTCTCTTGTAGCCTGATGAAAGGCTTTCTATCCAGGTGCCTAATAATGCTATGTGCTCATTCACAACAGGTCTATGGAGAAAATTGCTTTTATAGGCCAGTGATTCCACTGCCGGAAATCTGTGATGCCTGTCTTTTTTAATCCCTGCATTAACAACCTCTTCGTACCGTGTAAGCATGAAGAAAATATCAGAGATCATATCGATATTGGTCCTTATTGTTCTTTTGTCTTCATCTGTTAAGATATAGAGCGGTTTGTCGTCACTATAAATGGAGATAATGTCGTTGGCTTCTTCTGTCCTTCCAGCAGTCCTGTATCTTAATGCGACCAACGGAATGGAGTCTGGTTTCAGATAATCATTACCAAAAAGCCTTCCGGAATTCTTTATTAAAATCAAACGCCGGTTATTACCCGGAAGGCCAAGTGTCTCAAATTCACTGTTGCTATAAATGATAGCGATATCTTCACCCTTGCCCCCTAATTCATTTAAGCTTGAGATATAGTCGCATTGGACACCCAGTACGGAGAACAGGATATTAAAGGCATACTGTATCTGATTAAAATACTGCTTGCTCTCAATAAATACATGAACCATACTTAACATTCCCTTTTAATGCTTATGGGTTAATATATTAAACAAATGTGAAAATGTTGAAATGAAGATGTTTTCTTTAAATATGTAGCAATAGGGTTTAAGAACAGCCCCAAACTGCCTGTTGTACTCCGCTATGCGCTCTATCATACTACCCTCAAAATCAAACCTCTTGGTCACCGTAGCGGCGTATTTGATGGCCTCCCAGACAAGCAAGGATTTACAGTTAAAACCTCTTAGCTCAGGCTCACTGCCGGACATCAAAAGATAGGCACTTTCTGCATCCCATATGACATAGATGGCCGAATAGATTTTGCCCTCATCATCCTTCGCATAGAAAATTCTTCTGCTGTTATTTTTTAAGCATGCATCATCCAGCCGCTTTAAAAAATCCAGGGAATAAGGGTAATCAATCCCCTGCCTGTCAAAAACTTTTTTATTTATTTCACAAAACTCTTCTATGCTGTCATTGCTAGTGACTTTTACTACTTTCTCGGCTTTTCTGATATTCTTTTTCGCGGTCTTGCTGAAGTTTTCGAATACACTTTTCAGGTTGCTCAGGTCATCAATCACATAGGTATAGTAGGTGGTCTGATGAAATCCCTTCCAGCAGAGAGGCTGCCAGTTTTTAAAACTGTAATGAAAGCTCTGTCTGAATATAGGTAAGGATGGCATTTTATTAATAAGTCTATAAATTAAATCCTTTTCATAAGCCAGCCGGTATTCCTCTTTCAGTTCTTTGGGGTATTTTATCCAGATACCTGCAGTTTGAGTGAGCTTGGGCATGGTAATAATCTTAAGCCCAAACCTTTTTTTGATATAGTATGGAATACTTGCAATAATTTCTCCGTTATTCTCGATTAATGCAACCTCCCAATTGTCCTCCCCACATACGGCATCCAGCCACCAATCCTTGGAAAAAATCGGTATCGAGGTCTCCGATCTGCAAAATTCTCTATACTTCTCTTTATCAGTCATTATCCTACACCAGCTTATTCATAAAAGTTCAATATTTGCTCTGCTTGATAAATTCTTTGTTGCATTCTTGGTATCCAGCATTCTTTTGGCATGAGCATGAATAAAATCATAATCATAGCAGCTGTGCATGGTTGTTATAACAACCAAATCGGATTCATTCAAAACTTTATCGGTCATGCTTTCACTTATGTATTCTTTATCCTTATGCTTAAATGAAGGAATATAGGGATCGTTATATTTAATAACCGCCCCAAACTTCTCGAAATGCTCAATCACCTTTAATACGGGGCTTTCCCTGTAATCATCGATATCCTGTTTGTAAGCAACACCAAGTATTAAGATTTTAGCGCCTTTAAGAGGTATTCCATCGTTGTTGAGAATGCGGATGGACCTTTCGACTACAAACCTGGGCATATAGGTATTTATTTCACCTGCAGTCTCAATAAGCCTGGTATGGTAATCATACTCCCTGGCCTTCCATGTTAAGTAAAACGGATCTATAGGAATGCAGTGTCCGCCGATTCCGGGTCCCGGATAGAACGCTTGATATCCATAGGGTTTGGTCTTGGCCGCATCAATGACTTCCCAAACATTAATGCCCATTTTGTCGCAGAGTATAGCCATCTCATTTGCCAAGGCTATATTAATGTTCCGATAGGTGTTCTCCAAAATCTTTTCCATTTCCGCAACCGCCGGAGTGGAGACTTCATAAATCTCTCCTTCAAGAATATTGCGGTACAAGGCGGTAGCAACCTCTGTACAGTCCCGGGTCATTCCGCCTACTACCTTGGGTGTGTTTTTTGTTTTGTATTCCTTGTTTCCCGGGTCCACTCTTTCGGGTGAGAATGCAAGAAAGAAATCTTCTCCGCATTTCAATCCGGTTCCTTCCAGAATGGGGTTCACCACATCTTCAGTTGTTCCGGGGTAAGTTGTGCTTTCCAAAACCACCAGCATACCCCTGTGAAGGTACCGGGATATTTCTCTTGTAGAATTTACCACGTATGAAATATCAGGCTGGTAGTGCTCATCAAGGGGGGTGGGTACACAGATGGCCACACAATCGACTTCCTTGATAGAGCTAAAGTCGGAGGTTGCTCTAAGGAGGCCTTGACTTACCAGATCTGCCAGCTCATTTTCAAGGATGTCGCCAATATAGTTGATGCCCTTGTTGACCATTTCAATTTTGTTTTCCTGTATATCAAAACCAATGGTTCTGTATCCGGCTTTCGCTTTCTCCACTGCCAGTGGAAGACCTACATATCCAAGGCCGACCACTGCCACAGTCGCCGTTTTGTTAACTATCTTTTTTAATAAATCTTCTTTAATTTTCATAATGCATTCACCTGATGATGTTTTTATTGTCCACATTGTTGTATAGCCTTTACTATTTCGTCTATGGTTTCATCCTTTAGATACGGATGCATGGGGATGCTGAAAATCCTTCTTGAGACATCCTCTGAAACCGAAAAATCCCCTTCTTTGTAGTTTAAATATTGAAATGCCTGCTGCAGGTGTAAAGGTACAGGGTAGTATACCATTGTCGGCACATCTGCTCTTTTAAGCTTCTCCCTGATGATCTCCCTCTTCCCAGGATCTTCTGCCAGAATGGAATACTGAGCCCAGCTGGAAATCGAATCATCGGGTATATAAGGCGTTTTATTCATGTCTTTAAGCCCAAGGGTATATTGGGATGCAATCCGGTTTCTCGCATGCAATTCCTCACTAAAAACCTTCAGCTTCGCAAGGAGTATGGCAGCTTGTAAAGTATCCAAACGTCCATTAATGCCCACCCTTACATTTTCATATTTGTCTCTTCCCTGTCCGTGCACCCTGATGGAACAAAGTTTTTGGGCCAGGTCATCATCGTCAGTTAAAATTGCGCCGCCATCACCATAGCATCCCAAGGGCTTTGCAGGGAAAAATGAGGTTGCGGCCGCATCACCCAGACTTCCTGCTTTTTTTCCTTTATAGACGCTGCCGAAGGATTGGGCCGCATCTTCCAAAACCTTGAGCCCATACTTCCGGGCTATTGGGCTGATATTATCGTAATCCGCGGGTAAGCCAAATAAATCAACCGGAATAATCACTTTAGGCTTGAGCTTTCCTTCGGCAACAATGTTTTCTACTGATTGTTCAAGCTTCTTAGGATCGATATTATAGGTATCCGGATCTATGTCTACAAAGACAGGTGTTGCTCCAAGCAGGCTTATAACCTCAGCCGTGGCTATAAATGTGAAGGGTGTGGTAAAGACAGCGTCTCCCTTGCCCACCCCCCAGGCCATTAACGGCATGAGCAGCGCATCCGTACCATTGGAGCAGGAGATTGCATGCTTCACGCCTGCAAACTCTGCAAGCTGCTTTTCAAGCTCCTTTACTTCTGGTCCCATAATATACTTGCCATGCGTCAAAACCCTTTGAATATTGTTGTTAATGTCATTCTGCAGATAGCGGTACTGCTCCGTTAAATCAATAAACTCAATCAACTTCTCTCCACCTCATTCAATACTCCATTTTCCTCCCGGTAAGCTCTTCCGCATTTTTTACAGGTCATACCGATCTTGAGCTGTTCTCCGCATTCGCAAACCCATCCCCTTCTCTTTGCAGGAACACCGACCATTAATGCATAATCCGGTACATCGGCAGCAATAACGGCCCCTGCGGCAATAAAGGCATGCCTCCCGATTGTATGACCGCAGACAATGGTGGCATTGGCACCTATGGTTGCACCTTCTTTTACTAATGTCTTTACATAGTGCGAGCTACCCTTCTGTGGGTATTTGCACCGGGGATTTTTAACATTTGTAAATACCATGGATGGTCCGCAAAATACATAATCCTCCAACTCCACGCCTTCATATACCGATACATTGTTTTGGATTTTAACATGGCTGCCAATGATAACATTGTCGCCGATATTCACATTCTGCCCTATTGTACAGTTTCGCCCGATCCTTGCTCCTCTTTGGACATGCGAAAAGTACCATATGCTGGTACCTTCTCCGATGGATACGTCTTCATCTATGTACGAGCTCTCGTGAACAAAAAATGTTGAATCTTGCAAATTGCTGCTCCTCCTTTTTTATGAGCCCTGGCATGAATGCAGGCACTCATCTGTCTTTTCAAGAATTTTAACGACTTCATGTCCGCTTTTCCCACTAGCGACACTGATTTCTGAATCAAGATGTTCAATAAAATAGCTCAGTTCGTTATCCAATGGACTTGACGGCTCATATAAAATGACCTGGGCAGGCTTTTCCCGCTTAACAGGTTTTTTGTCTATGAGCTCAAATCCCGAGTCATAATAAAGAATATTCTTTTCTGGGGATGAGTCTTCATAGACGAGCATGGCTTTGCTGCCTACAGCTGTTAGCCTGTGCTCCTTAAAGGGGTGAAGCCACGATACAAAAATATGAGCCTTGATGTTGCCCGGATAGCTGTAGCAGGCAAGAACCGTATCTTCAATGCCACTTTGAAGAAAGCATCCACCCGAAGCGTTTATTGTCTCGGGACATTTGCCTACTAAATAATTGAAAATGGATATATCATGGGGAGCCAGTGACCAGAGGGCACTCTCCTCGGTACGTACTTTCCCGAGATTAAGGCGGTTGGAATAAACATATCTCAGATCCCCTATTTTGCCCTCATCAATGAGTTCCTTGATTTTGATAATGGCCGGATGAAAGAGCATGAGATGTCCTACCATAAGTCTGGATTGGTACTCCTCCGACATTCTGACAAGTTTTAAAGAATCAAGAGAAAACAGAGACAGGGGTTTTTCCATCAAAACGTTTTGCTTTTTTGCAAGCAGAATGCTTCCTATTTCAAAATGGGTTTCTGCCGGTGTTGCAACAACATATCCGTCATACCCGTAATCTAAAGCATCCTCTATTCGGTTATACCCTTTAACAGGCTTATACTTTTCAATAATCTCCTGCAGGCGTGTTGGGTTATTTTCTACGATTCCTCCCAGATTACCCATCCTGTATAAGGTTTTGATATGATTTTCGCCCCAGTATCCTCCGCCTATGACACATATTTTTTTGTTTTCTTCATTTTGAAGCATATTGTTCCCACCACTCATTTTTTATATCTTTGCATGCTTTTTTTAGGACGCACCTCAATGCCTCCATTACGAGCTTCCGATTTGTCCTCCTAACGCGAAAGTCCGGGCCGAAACACCGAATTTTTGTTCAAGATTCCTTAGCCGGTTGTAAGATAAAAATACTTAAATCCACTAGTCGGGATTCAGAAGCAAAAGTCAACCTTACCTTTGCTCTGCCTTTCCTTTTGTTAACGGACTGTATCAATCCTTCCAGTCCAAGAAGCGGCCCGTCCACTACAATTACTTTACCTGACTCTATTAAAATATTGGAATGTTCGATAATATCGCCACGACTTACGAGCTTTTTTATGACCTCAGCATCCTGTTCCGGGATTTCAAGCGGTCCGTATGCATCCTTTAAAATTCTCAGCAAGCCTGGCACTCCCGCTAATGCATAATATTCTTCCGTTCCGATATAGCCGTTGACTAAAATATATCCCGGGAAAAGAGTACTCACCTTTTCTTCCCACTTACCGGCTTTCCTCTCTATTAGCTTTCTTTTTGGAACAATGAAATCTAGTTTTGTGTCTTTAAACCTGTACTTCAACCTTGCCTTAACTCTTTCTTCCTGACCCGTTAATACAAAAAGAGCATACCATTTATCGCCATCCTCATAGGGGTGCATAATCATCAATCCTTCAGATTGCTTTGTTCAACGGTTTCTTTTTTTTAAATGCCAAATATGTTGCTTTTAATAAAATTTTAAAGTCATTCAGGAGACTTCTTTCCCGAATATACTTTAAATCCACACGTACCATCTCATCGAATCCCCCAACCTTTCCACTGACCTGCCACATTCCTGTAAAACCAGGCTTAGCAGACATTCTGAGATTATACCAGGGGTCATGGGATAGGTTTTCTGTTGGCGTAGGCTGGGGCCCTACCAAGCTCATATTGCCTTTGAACACATTAAATAGTAGTGGCAGCTTTATGAGGTAAATGCTTTTCATTGTCCTTGATAGTTCATAGGCTTTAAATCTCTTGCCTCTTAACCCGTATTTATCTTCAATATGCAAGACAGCTCCCATCTTGCCTACTTTTATCCACAGGGCCAGAATTAAAAAAAGAGGCAAAAGCAGCAGGACGGCAATTATCGAAACCACTATATCGATGAATCTTTTTAAAAACAAATAGGTCTTTGATACATTATTGATCAAGGATCTCTGCTCTATCATTTCATTTATTACTGCTTGCATATCTTCCATTTACTTACCATCACCTGTCAAAAAATCTCAAATTTCTGTTGCTCTGACCGTTTATTCCCAAGGTTTGTTAGTTACGATTTTTTTAGGATTCTCATTGAAAAGTTGGTTGGTATATGCTTCTCCCGTCCATCGCTTAACTTGCTTATACGCAGGCAGGTACCAATTGGTGTAATCCTCCGCACTATGTGCGTCCGAGGCTACGAATTGAGCCAGGTTAAGCTTTAATACCTTTTCCGCGAAGTGCTTTGCTTCTGTTCCATAAGCACCGATAGTACTTCCTGCATCGATTTGTACCAAGCATCCGTTTTCGATAAAATTGATAAAGGTATCAAAGCTTTTCATAAAAACTCTGTTTCTCTCTGGATGTGCAAGAATGGGTATTATTTTTTCGACATTAAATCCGTATAGCATCTTGCCGGAGTATACAGGGATATGATCAAATGGCAGTTCAAACAATATATATCTCGATTTGCCCAGAGTTTTTCTCTTTAATTCCTCGACCTTTTCCAAGAGTTGAGGATTAATAAAAACTTCATGGCCAAGATGCAATTTAACATCACAGTCAGCTATTCTGGATGTAAGGGCTGAGAAGTTCTCAGCGGTTTTATCTGTATGATACAGCAAGTCATTAAAGTGCGGAGTAGCTATAATCTCATTAACGCCAAGACTCTCCGCTTCAAGCACCATCCTTATGGATTCCTTAATGGTAGACGGGCCGTCATCGACACCGAAAACAATATGACTGTGAATGTCTATCATAGCTATAACCTCTTACTACCTACCAGATTTTTAAACCAGCCTTTAGCATATTTTCTTTTAGTGCCGTAGTAATCATAGTTGCTGTAGTAATCCTTGTAACTTCGCTGTTCTACTCTGTTGAGCACTACGCCAAGTATCCTGGCGTTTGACTTTTCCAACTGCTCTTTAACCATCAATGCATGCTTGTACCTTACTGTGTTTGGTTTGATCACCAATAATATGCCATCTGTCTTGGAAGCAATGATCGAACAATCAATGACACTTCCCAAAGGAGGAGTATCAATAATGGTCATATCATAATCTTTCTGAACAGCTTCCAGAAATTTATCAAATCTTTCTGTATTCAGCAGTGCGGCTGGATCAAAAGGTTTCACACCGCAGGGGATATAGAAAAACCCTTCTATATCGGTACTATGGATAATTTCATTCAGCTCCGCATGACCCGACAGATAATTGGACAGCCCTTCAAAATCATTGCTTCCGAGATTTTTCATCAGCATGGGCTTCCTTAGATCGGCATCCACGTAGAGCACTTTCATGCCTGACTTTGCCATGGATATGGATAGGTTGATACATGTTGTTGTTTTGCCCTCGCTGGGGCTGTAGCTGGTTATCGCTATTGTTTTAATGGCTTTATTGAGGCCGTAGAAACTTAAGTTGGTCCTTAGAACCTTATATGCTTCTTCTGCAGGATTGTTTAGCTTTTCAAACACATCGGCAGCTGTTGACGTCATACTTTTTTATCCCCCTATCTCAGATCCAGAGAAGGTATTATTCCTATCACTTTTACACCTAAAAGCTTTTCTATATCATCTATGTCCTTTAACGTATCATCCAGATACTCTATGATAAATGCCGCACATACTGCCAAAAACAGAGCCACGAAGAAAGCAATCAATATATTCACTAAAGGCTTGGGGGAGACGGGTTCAAGTGGGATTTCCGCTTCATCTATCACATCAAATGTTTGAAGCTTCATCAATTCATTCACTTTTTTTTGAAAAATGGTGCTGATAGCGTCTACGATGTCCTTCGCCCGTTCATTGCTTGCATCTCTTACTTTAATTTCAAACAATCTTGTATCATTCTTTAGGTTTACTGTAATTTTTTTAGCCAGCTCTTCCTCCGTCAAGTCCGTTAAATTTAACTGTTCAATAACGGCCTTTGTAATAGATTTGCTCTTTATAAGCTCCCGGCAGTCCTTCATAAGCTGTTGGCTTGTAAGAATGTCGTCATACGACCTCGAATCCGAATCTTTGTTGGTAACATACAGAGTAATACTGGATTCATATTCCGGTTCAAGCACATAGAAGCTTATGGCAGCAGTAACACCCGCGGCTAAAAGCGGAATGAGAATAACCATCCACAGTCTTTTTATTAAAATGTTGAAATAGGATTTTATATCCATCAGAGTCAAAACCACGCATGTACTCTTTTTTCTATTACATTGTATTCCTTTGTCGTAAATGTGTGATTTATTGCCATAATATCCTAGCAATAACTTCTGATAGACTCGCTTCTTTACTTGCCATTTTCATCAATGACGTGACCTGCAGCGCACCAATTAACACACTAATAGTTTACATAATGAATACTATGTATCATGAATGAATTCAAACATAGAAGCATCCAGAACGGAAAATCGGATGTAAAAATATGCATTTTGAAGATGACCAAGACAGGAATAACATCTCTGCATATATCATTCTATAAGGAGGGAAAAAATGCAGAAAAAAAAATCCTCAGCTCGAGCGGCTCTTGCTGTTGATCCGAATACCGGCCAACCTGTGCCGGACTATTTCGGTACGGCAAACTGGGCCTATAGTCCAATCCTGAGAAAATTTATTGATGCACTGCCGGGGCTGGGATCCAGCAATAAAAATGCTTTGGGTCAATACATACCTGTTGCTATAGCTGACAAGACGACCTATCCGGGTTCTGACTATTATGAAATCGCCGTTGTTGAGTTTAAAGAGCAAATGCACTCTGATCTTCCAGCCACCAAACTGCGCGGCTATGTACAATTATCAACAGCAGTAGTTCCCGGTGCTCATGTTGCTTTATCCCACAATGGTGTTCCTATTTTAAAAGGTGATGGCACGCAGGTTTACGGCGTGGACTCTCCCCACTATATGGGACCTGTTATTATCGCCGCCAGCGATGTTCCGGTACGCATTAAATTCTACAATTTACTTCCCATCAGGGATGAAGGCGACCTCTTTATCCCAGTGGATAAAACGGTCATGGGAGCCGGTCATGGACCTCTCGGGCATGATGCCATGCCTATGCATTATACACAAAACCGCGCCAACATCCATCTCCATGGCAATAATACCATCTGGATCAGCGACGGGACACCCCATCAGTGGATTACCCCGGCAAAAGAAAACACGCCTTACCCCCAGGGGGTCAGTGTAGTGAATGTTCCTGATATGGAGGATGTAGACGATCCCAGGGATGGCATTCAAACCTTATACTACACCAATGCACAAAGTGCAAGATTAATGTTCTATCATGATCATTCTTATGGCATCACCCGCTTGAATGTTTATGTCGGAGAAGCCGCACCCTATCTTCTGACAGATCTGGTTGAGCAGGATCTTATTCATGGGACCAACGAAACCGGGGTTAATCCGAGCCGGAATAAGATACTTCCCGGACTTGGCATTCCCCTTGTTATTCAAGATAAGACTTTTGTGGATACCAACACCATTTTAAAAACCGACCCTACCTGGGCATGGGGAACAACCCCGGGCACCCCACACACCGGTGACCTTTGGTATCCTCATGTCTACAGCCCCGCTCAAAACCCCTGGGCTGCCGATGGCGTGAACCCTTATGGCCGCTGGATGTATGGTCCGTGGTTCTGGCCGCCAACCGATATACAAAACGGCCCCATTCCCAATCCTTACTACGATCCCGTCAATGCACCCCATCAGCCGCCGATGATACCCGCCATGCCTTTCCCCTCCATGCCGGGTGAAGCTTTTATGGATACTCCAATTGTCAATGGAACGGCCTATCCCTATCTTGTCGTAGAGCCTAAGGCTTACCGTTTCCGTATCCTGAATGCCGCAGATGACCGATTCTTTAACCTGCAGATGGTTGTGGCTGATCCTGACGGTTATATCTCACCTGACACCGGATATGCTACGGAGGTCAAGATGGTGCCTGCTTGCGGAACTCCTGGCATTCCGGCAGACTGGCCAAGCGGCGTGCCCGATCCTGCATTAAAAGGACCCGATTGGATTCAAATCGGTACTGAAGGCGGCTTTTTGCCTGCACCTGTGGTTATACCCAACCAGCCCATTACGTGGAATCTGAATGCAACAACCTTCAACGCCGGGAATGTAGATCAGCACTCGCTTCTGTTAGGAACAGCAGAACGGGCGGATGTAATTGTGGATTTCTCAAAGTATGCCGGAAAAACCCTCATACTTTATAATGATGCCCCTGCAGCTTTCCCGGCCGCAGACCCACGCTACGACTATTACACAGAAAATCCAGACTTGACTTCCGAAGGTGGTGCCCCCTCAACGAAACCCGGCTTCAGTCCCAATATTCGCACCATCATGCAGATAAGAGTGGCTGCGTCTGCTCCCGCTCCCGTATATGATATTTCTCTGTTGAAATCAGTTTTTGCTAAAACAGATACAAAAAGAGGTGTTTTTGAAGCAACCCATGAACCGATTATTATACCCCAAGCGGCTTATAACTCTGCCTATAATGTGACTCATTTGCCGACCGATGCGGCAAGCGCCTATGTTCAGCTTCAAGAGTTTTCAAAGACTTTTCGGCCCATAGATACTAATGGTGCTCTTCAGGCTCCTGTTACCCTCAATATCGAACCTAAAGCACTACAGGATGAAATGGGTGAGGTCTACGACACCGAGTATGGAAGAATGAGCGGTATGCTTGGACTTGAATTCCCTGTTACCAGCTCAAACTTCAACCAGTTTGTAGTTTTTGGCTATGCAAGTCCGCCCGTTGAAATTGTAAAAGGGACAGAGAATTTAAGTATGACTACCATTGGCTCACTTGATGACGGGACCCAGATTTGGAAGATTACTCACAATGGAGTCGATACGCACACCATTCATACCCACCTGTTTTCGGTGCAGCTTATCAACCGGGTAGCCTGGGACGGAGCCATGATACCCCCTGACCCCAATGAATTGGGTTGGAAGGAAACCTTCCGGGTAAACCCCCTCGAACATACGATCATCGCATTGAGGCCAAATATCCCTAAGCCTGAACAGGTGCCCTTTGAAGTGCCAAACAGTGTTCGTTTGATTGACCCGACGATGCCGGTGGGTACTGCTCTTTCCGCACCGCCACCCGCAGGATGGTTTGACCCGTTGGGAAATCCCATAGACCAGATCACCAATCATTATGTGAACTATGGATGGGAATATGTGTATCACTGCCATATTCTGGCCCATGAAGAAATGGATATGATGCATGCCCTGGCATTTGCCGTTCCCCCGAAAGCACCATCCGGCCTGATTGTCAGACGTGCTGGAATCCTCTTTAAACGTAATATACTAACCTGGAAGAACGAATCCAATAATGAGACCGGCTTAACCGTTCATAGAGCGGTCAGCGCGGCCGGTCCGTGGACTATTGTTGCAAAGCTGCCCGCAGGCGCAACATCGTACACCGATTATATAGGGATAACCAATAATGCCTACTACTACCGGGTGGTTGCTTCAAACACTGTGGGTGACACCTCCACTCCGGGCTTTCCTACTATGACAGTTGACTCTGATTTTTCTAATATTGTAAAGGTGGGCCAAAATCAGGTTCTGCCTCCAACAGCTCCTACCAACCTGGTTGCGAGCCAGCAAATCGGACTTAAGGTTCGTGTAACCTGGCGGGACAATGCCACCAACGAGACCGGCTTTGTCATCGAACGTTCTGACAATGGCGGTTCCTTCTTCACCCTTGCTACGGTTGGACCGAGATTTTCCAGGGGCAGCGTTGTCTATACTGATAGTACTGTCACCACAGGCAATCATTACACTTATCGTGTAATGGCCGCAAATGAGGCTGGATCGTCAGCTTACTCCAACATAGCAAATGTCAGGATATAACCGCGGAGGGAGCAAAAGCTCCCTCCTAAATGATCAGCTAAAGAACAAAAGTGAAATATCGTAGATATATCCCGAAAGGATGCCTCCAAGTAATATATACAGAATATATAAAGCCACAGCCCGCTTTTTCATAAAGGTGGATAATCCGGCTATCACCCATGCACTCGTCGCAGATCCGGTAATGATAAACGCCAGCATGGCACCCTCGCTTGCCCCGCTTTTCAGCATGGATTGAATTATGGGGATACCTGATTCAGTTGTGAGATAGAGCGGTAAGCCGATAATCGACGCCAATGGAACGGCAGTGATGTTATGCGCGCCGAACAGTGCCGATATGATTGATGTGGGCACAAAGTTGTTGACAATATACCCTACGCCCACAAAAATAGAGAAATAAAGCAGAATTTGTTTTAATCCTATAGTCACGAAATTATCTGAAAGTTCTCGCAGTCTTACTTTTTCAGCCAAGCTTTTAACCCTGGTCCAGCGGTTACTTAAAATGAGGGTCTCAGAAACCGGAGTAACAGAGCAACTGCAGGTATTTATAGAATCATTGGCAAGACAAGCGGCATCAGGCTGTATAGTAGAAGAACAGGAACAGGCAGCACTCTGTAATTTTCCCGAGTACCGGGCCTGGTTGTTAAGATAGGTGGTTCGTCTTTCTATAAGGAGTGTAATAAAGCCTGACATTATTCCGATAATTAGCGATGCAAGTGTTAAACCAATGGCAAACCTCAGACTTATGACCCCTGAGATCATAACAAAGCCTTCCGGACTCATAAGCGGGGAAGACGTTAAAAAGGCCATAATAGGCCCCCAAGGCAGAGTTGTGGTAAGCATCCCAATGATTACCGCAGTAGTACCACAGGCGCAAAAAGGTGTAAACGTACCAATTATTACACTTGCAAATATGGATACTTTTGTTTTACTTAACAAAAATGAGTTGAGTTTTTCAGTGTTCAAATAGGTCTTAAGCACAACGGCGGTGACAATTGCAAACGCAAGCACCATCCAATTATGAGCCAGTGATTCGAGTACTGTCAGTATCATTTGTGATAATAAGTTTCTGATGAAAACGATTATAGATTCCATCTACTAGTCCTCCCTTTACTTTATATCGTATATCGTAGATATACGATATATTACTGCAAAAAATTATTCCTTTTTCGGTAACAAATCCTCTTGTAGTTGATTGATAAATTCTTCCAATACCGGTCGATTCAAAAAGTAACAGCTCCAAAGCTCTCTCTTTTCCTTCCGGATGAGATTTGCATTTACCAGGACAGCAAGGTGCTGGGATACCGTCGATTGCGCCAGACCGGTAAATTTTACGACATCACCGACACTCACACCATTCTCAAAGAATTCAAAACGGTCACAGCAGGTTGCAATTGATTGATTCCTTAGTGCATTGATAAGCTCATAGCGCGTTTTGTTTCCCAAAGCGCTGCATATGACAGCCACATCCATTTTCTTCCTCCTCCTTTATATATTGACTATATCGTAATTATACGATATAGTCAATATACATTTCTATCTTTTTTAGTTCGCCTTCTACTTTAGAAAAAAGCGAACCAGTTTAAAGTTCCTTTTAGTATAGGGATGATAGCGCATGGGTAAATCAATCCAAGTGTATTTTTTTACAATACCTTTATAGTGAGAAAAGGTATCAAAACTATAATGGCCATGGTATTTTCCCATACCACTGTTCCCCACACCACCAAAGCCCATGTGGGATGTTGCCACATGCATGATGGTATCGTTGACGCAGCCACCACCAAAGGATACACTCTTCAATACTTGATTTTCTATTGCTTTGTCTCCTGTAAACAGATACAACGCAAGAGGCTTTGGCCTTGTGTTGACATTTGAAATAACCTCATCGATACGTTCAAATGTAATAACAGGAAGTATGGGTCCAAAAATCTCCTCCTGCATGACGGGCGAATCAAAGGTGATGTCATCCAATAGGGTAGGCTCAATAAACGTTCTACCCTTGTCGCTGCCACCGCCCGAAAGTATTTTTTCGCCCTTGATCAGACCCAATAGACGGTTAAAATGCTTATCATTGATGATCACAGGCATGTCAGCATAATTGCCATTGGGGAAGAACTCCTTGACCGCAGCCTTTAAATGGTTGACGAATTGATCCTTTACACTCCTGTGCACCAAAAGATAATCCGGTGCAACACAGGTTTGACCGGCATTAAGATATTTACCAAAAGCCACACGTTTGGCAGCACATTTTAAATCTGCAGTTTGATCCACAATACAGGGGCTTTTACCACCCAACTCCAGGCTTACAGGCGTAAGGTTTCTGGAAGCGGCCTCCATGACCAGCTTCCCCACCTCAGGACTGCCGGTAAAGAAAATATAATCAAATTTCTCTTTCAAGAGTTCTGTATTTTGCTCTCGTCCCCCTTCTACAACGGCTATATATTCAGGACCGAAGCAGGAGGCAATAAGCTCAGCTATAACATGACTGATATTGGGCGCATAGTTGGAAGGCTTGACAACGGCGCAGTTTCCTGCGGCTATGGCTCCCACAAGCGGTTCAATACAAAGCTGGAAGGGGTAATTCCAGGGAGACAGAATCAAAGCTACACCATAGGGCTCGGGTACCACAAAGCTTTTCGCGTGGAAGTGAGAAAGGGGTGTCGGAGCACGCTTGGTTCTTGCCCATTTTCGTATATGTCTGATTGCAAAGCGCAGTTCGTCAAGCACCATGCCCACTTCAGTCATATATCCTTCGAAATCCGACTTGTTTAAATCTTTTTTCAGGGCTCCAAGGATTTTATTCTCATCTCTGATGATGGCTGCCTGGAGCTTTTTCAGAGCTGCCCGGCGAAAGGTGACGGATCTCGTCTCTTCGGTATAAAAGTATTCCCGTTGACGGGAGACGATTTCTTTTATAGTCATACCGGCCTCCTAGCACTTGCTTTTGTTGTATTCACAATAAAATCCCCTCTGATTATAGCTTAACATAACCAGAGGGGATAATCATCCTTTGTTATATGATTATGGCTCAACAATAATGCAGCCTTGGGAAAACTCGGGGGAACAGCTTGACTCATCAGGGATGATGAAGATTTCTTCATTATTTCCATCCAGGTCATTTTGCATTGATGCCGACTCTGCCAAGTTATATCTATTTAATTCCTTTATGTTCATAATGACACCTCCAATTTACTGGGATTTAAATGTTATATTAAAAATATACCCACAAGCGTCACCTTAAAAACATCGGCAGGCCTATTTTCTATCAAATATCAAGCTTCGCCTTGCTTAGCATAAAAAAATATGTTATAAATAGAGAGTATTTTTAACTTAATAAATTCTCGAGATACGGTTGGGTGGATTAAAATCCGCTTTCAAGATGATATAAACTTTCGGGGTGGGAAGCTCTTTTGTTGAGCTTCCCGCCTTTTTTTTGCAGACAGAGGCTAAGAGCAGGATGATTAGTGATATTTATTGGCAAATTATAAATAATTTATAAGGAGAAGACGATGATGAAAATCTATCTTACAGAAACGATGCCTTTCTCGGATTTTAAGAGCATCATGAAAACCCTTGATAAAGGAGGTACGTATGTCTATATTTGATAGTTTTGCCGTAGCGCTGTTCTGCTTGACATTAGTATTTTTTGTCCTGGCAGCCTTATTTGCCTTAATAAAAATATTATCCAGGGTTTTGAGGTGAACAGTGGCGATATCCTTACCATCATACATTAATGAGGTGAACACAAATGTTTTTAGATGCAATTAAAACTATTTGGGAAAGTTCAGGCTTTGCAAATATCACCTGGCAGCAGTGTTTTATGATTGGATTGGCCTGTCTTCTCATTTATCTTGCTATAGTTAAAAAGTTTGAACCATTGCTGCTTTTACCCATCGCTTTCGGGATGCTGCTTGTCAACCTGCCCTTTACGGGTCTCATGACCGGACCTGCGGAAGGTTCATCCGAACCGGGAGGATTACTGTATTATCTATACATGGGCGTTAAGCTAGGAATATATCCCTCTCTGATTTTCCTTGGTATCGGTGCAATGACAGATTTCGGTCCGCTGATTGCAAGACCGTCAGGCCTTTTTCTGGGGGCAGCCGCTCAGCTCGGCATATGTATTGCTTTTATTGTAGCGATTGCTCTTGGCTTTACACCGCAGGAAGCTGCGTCCATAGGTATCATAGGCGGTGCGGATGGGCCTACTGCCATCTATCTTACCACAAGGCTTGCTCCGGATTTGCTGCCGGCCATAGCTATAGCCGCTTATTCTTACATGGCTTTAATACCCATGATACAGCCACCGCTTATGAGGCTTATGACAACACAGAAGGAACGAGAAATCAACATGGAGCAATTGAGAGAAGTATCCAAGCTCGAAAAAATATGCTTCCCTATTGCCGTTTCAATTTTCTGCATCCTTCTGCTGCCTTCTGTTGCGCCACTGATCGGTATGCTGATGCTGGGCAATTTGTTCAGGGAATCCGGTGTCGTGGAGAGACTTTCAAATACGGTACAAAATGCCCTGATTAATATTGTTACCATCTTCCTTGGTGTTACTGTGGGTGCAACGGCAGTTGCTGATAGGTTCTTAAGGCCAGAGACTCTTAAGATTATCGGTCTTGGCCTGGCTGCTTTTATATTCAGTACCATTGGCGGACTACTTTTTGGAAAGCTGATGTGCTGGCTGTCTGGCGGAAAAATCAATCCTCTCATCGGATCTGCAGGAGTGTCCGCTGTTCCAATGGCTGCAAGGGTTTCTCAGGTCGAGGGCCAAAAAGCAAATCCATCAAATTTTCTCCTGATGCATGCCATGGGCCCCAATGTGGCAGGGGTAATAGGATCAGCTGTAGCAGCAGGTATATTGCTGGCGTTATTTGGCTAATGACAATGAGACTGAACTTACCAGGGGAGCACCCTCCCTTGGTAATCCAGGTACATTGGTGCATTCAGTTCAGTTTGCTCGACGGTCAATTTATAAATAGCCTCTGCAGAATCCTCTGCTTCAACAGTTGCCTCGTCATTGAACTTCCCCAGCATATAGGATCTTACCCAACCGGGATGAACGGCTAGTACTTTCACACCATACTCCTTCATATGATTCTGTAAAATGGCGCATTGCATATTCAAAGCCGCTTTTGACATAGAATAGCCATATTCTTTATTACGCCAGCAATCTCCTACACTGCCTGCTTCTGATGAAATATTTACCACTAATTTTCTTGTTCCCTTTAGGAGTAAAGGTATCAACGCTTGGGTTACTCTGAGTGGCCCAAGCGTGTTAACCTCATACATCCTTTTCATGGCCTCAAAGTCCAGATCTTCCAATATACTTCCTGCATGTTCATCTAAATAAATACCGGCATTATTAATTAAGATATCCAGCTCATGCGAATGCTGTATGATTTCATCTGCTGCATTTTGTACGGATTGACCATCAGAAATATCCAAAGGCAGTATAAACAGCTGATCCGGATACAATCTCTTTTGCTCGGGCAGTTCATGCCAGTTGGTTAAGTAGCTACCCGCATAAACAATATACCCTTCTCTAATGAACTTCTTTACCAAGGCCAGCCCCAGGCCTCGATCCGCACCGGTTATAAATACATGTTTTTTCATTTTAACCTCCATTTCACAGCTATCACTACGACACAAATAGTAATGAAAAAAATGGTGTACGGTTTTCACCACTTTGGTATTAATAAGTTGATGAGAAGATACATTACAAAGCACGGTGAGGTGAGTCGTAGACTACCTTCTCAGCTTAAATCAGTATTTAACTAGTGTAAGAATCATCTTTCAAGCACAAATAATTGGCTCTATAAAGCCACAAGCTAATCATCGCGTTAGCTTATCGCTTAACGTGTGATGATTCAGTCAATGTCTTCCTCCTCGACACTAATTTTAAAGGAGGCTGTGCCATGAAAGTTGTTTACTCAGTCTGCTACGGCATCGATTAGCATAAGACTTTTCTCGCCGCCACAATCATCACTTCACAGCATACCAGTAAATTCAACTGCAACTAATTTATTTGCTTCATCAAGCCTAATTATTGTATATAGTCCGTTCTTACTTACGATGTCTTTCAAATCTACACAATATTGCCATTCTCATCAACAGCATATACATTGTTTAAATCCCTTTTTAAGTGTGTATTGATAAGGGTACACCGCTTTATAAAGCTGCTGCATAAAGAAACCCCCTAAGCTGTATTGATACAGTAGGGATAGCCTTAATTACATTGACTTTAAATCATTTGAACTCCCAATTCTATACTCTTCAGGGTAAAGTTTATGATATGTATCATATACTTCGCTGCACCTTATTGGATAAGGCAAACTATGATGCCAGCTTTCGTACTCTTCCTTTGCCTTTTTTACACGATCTTTAAAATCAGAATATTCATCAAAATTAATTGTTTGCCTTGTCTCTATGTCTCCCACCTTTTCAATGATACCCTTCTGATGCAACGTAGTCATAACTTCCATAATTCTATCAACTAAATCGACTGAATTTAATTTTGCGAACCTCATTTCCATAAGTGTGTTATTAGGCGTTTCATCACTTTTTAAATGCTTTAAATTCTCACTTGAATACAAAGCTTCATCCATTAGCTTTCTGTACTCGCGCTGATTATATATAAGCATTTCTAAATAGCCTTCCGCAAATGGAATTTCCATATCTATCTGTCCGTATTGTCCTTTTTGAGTATCTATAGCACCTAACTCTAATAATTCCTCTATTATTTCATTTTTTGAAATCTCCGTATTCACAAACTTAACTCCCATTCTATATGCTTCACGTCCCATTCACCAATCTCCTTCTCCAGTATATTCTTTCCACATAACCTCAGTCCAATCGCTCATTCCTGCCGGTCCAGATGTTGTTTTATAGTTTATTGATACTGGCTTCCCAGTGATTTTACTTGCTATAAGACGGTGATGCCCTTCTTCAATGAACCATCCTTCTTTCCCGGCGACTTGATACACATCAATAGCAGGAAGTTGTTCTCCCGCATTAAGCCTCTGCACGTATTGTTCGACTTTTTCCCAGTTCACGAACTCTTGTGTAGGTTTAATTTCATTAAATGTTGTTCCTACGATATTTCTTCCTCCGTATTGTTTTGCTAAAGCATTTGCACTTTCGATAGCCTCTGCCACAGCCTTATTAAGTGATGGATTACTTATATCGTTTTTAAAAGCGGCTTCAGCATTTTCAGCAACTACTCCAACTGCAACACCTGCAATTGTACATACTCCGGCCAGGGCTAATGATGATGTAGCCTCCGCTCCAAGAGCAAATGTTATAGGACCGCCAATTCCCCCGCTATAGACAAATGTATAAATCCCACCTGAAAAAGAAACTCCTGCGTTTACAAGAGCAGCCGCCGCAGCTGCCTCAGACCCTTTTTCTACAATCCTAGCTGCTATCATAATAGCATATTCAATATTAGTCTTTGCAGAAATATAGAAATAATTGCTATTCGCATGTTGCTCTGATTCTCCATTTACAAAGAAAAGTAGTGCTTTCATAACTCGGTTATTGAGTAGTACAGCATTTCTCGAATAAACTGAGTCAATTAATGCAGCGTTTGCTCCAAGATTAATCATTTTCCAATCTTCTTCGGTTTTGGCTTCAGTTAAAAAAGCAAAATGACTTAAGAATTCCGTTACTTTGCTTGTTGCATCGATTATTCTTGTTATCGATACTGAGGAGATTCCGATATTTCTTATAGAATCCTCTTTTGAATGATTTGCCAGACCATTTGTACCTGATACAATAATACCACCATCACCCGGTATGCCTGCTATTATATTTGTATTCATCCATGCAGTTCCATCGTAGCTATATGTAAAAGCGTTTAAACTTCCTATACTGCAAACCCTGGCTTCAATACTTGAATCACCCGACTTAGGCTCATTAACATAAATCACTTGATCGTTTAAAGTGAATTTATACCAAGTATCTACTAATGAAGGAATAAGTTCGGCCCCTGCCCAGTCTGCATGATCAGAATTGATGCTCCCATTTGCGTTAGTGACTATTAATTTCAATTCATTTTTACCAGATACATCTACATTTACAGTTTTAGTGGGAGTTGAATTATACATTACCCCACTATCATAAAGCAATGTTCCATCAGCCCAAACTTGGAAAACCACAGAACCATAATTTGTACATTCATCATCTACACCTATGTCAGATAAAAATGCTGAATAATTGCCACCAAGGTTATAAATAATTTCAGACTCTGCGTGTGTGCCAATTCCTTTTGGATATGTCATTCCGTTAAGTGTTATTATGTTATTTCCAACACTTTTATCTTTACTTACTGATCCCCAACCGCAAGAAGCTGACAAATAGTCTAAATCGCTTAAAAATACCTCATTTGATAATGGTAAATGCAAATATTCTAACCTGGCACCTGCCCAATCAGCATGATCACAATAGTTTTTACCGTCTGCATTGGTTACTATTAGTTTTAACTCATTTACTCCTGATACATTTACACTGATTGCTTTGGTAGGCGTCGTATTATACATAATACCACTATCATAAAGTAATGTTCCATCAGCCCAAACTTGAAATGCTACAGATCCTCCGTAGTTATCACATTCATCATCTATGCCTATATCGGAAACAAAAGTTGTGCAATTGCTTCCTAAAAAATATATTATTTCAGAATAAGCATGTGTGCCAATTCCTTTTGAATATGTTATTCCATTCAGCGTTATTATGTTATTTTCAACGCTTTTATCTCTTTGTATTGTTCTCCAGCCGCAAGAAGCGCGATACCAATTTAGATCACTTAAAAATACAATATTATCTTCAGTAGTAATAGAAGTTCCTTCCGTGTCATTTAATAAGTGTAAGCTATCTGAGGTTTTTGTATAATTTGCTGGTGTTGGTGTTGGTGATGGTAGCGATTCATTCACAGTTATATTATTTGTATTGGGTGTTGATGTAGAATCAGGAGTTGGTAAAGCATGAGAAGAATTAGGTGTATGTTCTACGTCTGAATTTATTGAAGCGCTACTATACGTCATTGTGCCGAAATTTAACGGGATATTTGTTAATAAAAATACCAAGACCATAAAAAATGACACATATTTCTTTAACATCTAAAATACCTCCTTAACACCCCTTCATTCACATCGCACATGTGATAATACCGCATACGGCTTTCTCCTATACTTTAGCTATGTCCTTTTAAGTTTATTGGCTCTCATGTTCATATAAAAAGTTAGGCTTCTACAGTACAATGATTACTCAGTCTGCCTGCCACTCAATTGGATTCCTGTCGTATTTCTTTATTCGGCTTCCATATCGTTTCAGCCGCCTTCAAGGCCGCCTCCGGATCTAATAATCCCCAGCCCGTAGCACTGTCATAGCCGGGTGCCTCAAGATCCTGACAGGAATTGCGGAGAATCTGTCTGAAATCAGATGGCTTTAGATCAGGATAACGCACCATCAGCCGCGCCACCACACCGGTTACCTGTGCGGCGGCATATGAAGTACCGCTAGCAAGCTCAAAATCCCCGCCACCCCGGATGGAAAGGACATTTAAATCCTGGCCGGGGGCTATGAGCATCACACCTTGGCTGCACTGTGAAAAATCAGCAGCTTCCTTAAGGGAAGTGTTGGCAGCACCAACCCCTATGACGGTCTCATAAGCAGCAGGGTAATAGCTACGGTCCGGATGTGTGAGATTTTCGTTACCCACCGCCGATACGACAATGACGTCCTTCTCCTCGGCATAGCATATGGCTTTGTAAAGCCTTTCGTCCGGTTTGGTTATACCGGAGCTGATATTGATAATCCGGCAATTATAGACATCTACAGCGTCGTAAACGGCCTGACAGATGGCTTCAATCCCCCCGTTTTGGGGTACACCGGACGGGTATTTACTGTAATAGACCAACGGGACAAGGACGGCATCAGGGGCTGTTCCTTTCAGTGTGCCATCGCTGCTTCCAAGAATCAGGCCTGCAATACGGGTGCCGTGACCGATAAGATCATTGGTTGTCTTTCCCTTAAAGGCGTAATTCATCCCTTCTTCGATGTTAGCATTCTCAAGCATGGCATGATTCTCCCGGATACCGGTGTCGATAATGGCAATCCGGACAGGGGTCTGCTCAGAGGCTGCGGCAGCCTGGCTGAAAATTGAAAGTATTACTAAAATTAAAATAACAAATAAAGTAATTTTTTTCAAGCCTTTCCCTCCAAGAGCACTTTGTTTAGCCTTCTACACTTTACCTAAAAGAATCAACTTGATTAACCGCGTCAACATGGCACAGGATTGAGCCCTTGTGGCATTTCCACCCGGGTCCAGTATCCCGTTATAACCTTGGATCAGCTCTGCACCCACGCCCCATTCCATGGCCTCCCTTGACCAAGAAGTGACCTTCCCGTTATCTGTATAGGCGGACAGGCTGCCTTGGGCTGTGGCATCCTTACCGAGCCATCCCACAAAACGATGAAGGATCGCAACCAACTGTTCCCGGGTAATGTTGTCCAAAGGACCGAATTTACCGTTGTTGTATCCCGACACAATCCCATTCTGATAAGCCCAGGTAACCGCGTCGGCATACCAGGCCTTCTCGGGAACATCATTAAAGGAATTTCCCGATACATCGGGGCTTCCCATGAGCCGATACAGGACAGCAACGAGCATGGCCCGGTTCATGGTTCCATTGGGATTGAACCTTCCTTGACCGTCCCCTACAAAGAGGCCTCTGGCCATGGAGAAGAGGATGTCCTTCTCACCCCAGTGCCTTTCAATATCGCTGAAGCCGCCTTTGATCTCTTTTACAAAATACAGAGCATTGGCAGGAGCGATGAAGATAAGCCTGGTTTTATCAACAACTGAGAAAGGAACGATGATATCCTTGCCATCAGTGCCTTTGTAGCAAGGGACATAGAGATCCGGGTTGGCTCCCGCTGGTAGGGCGGGTAATGGAATGGTGGCGATACTGCCCTTAGAGAAATGCCAAGCAGTATTTAATGAATCCTTTCCATCATCCGGGTCGGAAGAATAGCCAAAGCTTGCGGTAACGGTTACATCATGAAGGGGCATTATAAATGTGGTGGTGGCTGTATTTCCGGCAAGGGTCACATCATCCGTGGTCCAGCCTTTGAAAGCATAGCCGGGAAGAGGCACAGCGGTTATGGTCACCGTGTCGCCTGGCTTGTAATAGCCATCTCCCGTCACTGTGCCGCCAATGGTGCTTCCCAATATCACCTGGAATGTTCCTGCATAGCGCTCGGCGCCAAAGGTCGCTGACGCTGTCATGGAGCCCCGTTTCGCAACCTTCAGTCCACCGGTGACATAGCCTACACTGTCGGCACCCACCGTCAGAACGCCATCCGCATCTATGGAGGCCGTACCCTGCACGGCTAAAGCTGTCCAATCCACCATTTCATCATCATTAATGAGCATTTGCCCGCCGTTCCTAGTTTTGGCAACAAGAGAAAACGTGACTATGGTCGGAGCATTCAGGCTAACAGGGAGATTCTGATTGGAGTAACCAACAGGCGGTGTTGCGCCGTCCGACATGTATAGATCAAGACTTGCGATATTCGCAAGGCCTTGGTTTTTCACAGTAACCTCATGGCGCATGAAATTGCCCACTTCATCCTTTGCCACGAGCAAGAGCTTGTGTGAGGATTTTCCGGGATCTAAACGTATATTAAGTTTAAAGACGCCATCAGGATCAATAGTCCCTTTAAGCTCGGCAATGGTTTTATTTTGATGCTCTGCCTTTGGCGCGCTGCCGTCGATGGAAATGCTAAAAAGTGCATCCTTATCAGTCACACCCCGGATTTCGAGATCGCCGGTCTCAGGGAAATATCCTCCATTTAGCGGTGAGGAGATTAAAAGCTTGGGCGGCTGGGTGTCAATGTTAAACACCTTTTGAATCCTGAAGCTGTCCCCTTCCGCATCAGTACCCCAAACCGTCAGGGTGTGATCGCCGTCCGGTACATCCATGAGGTTTATGTCAATGGCGTTTCTACCTGTGAAGCTGCCGCTTCGTCCGCTTGCGGCGGTATTGGCATTATTTGAATAATCCCCGTCAATGTCCCAGTGTCCCGTTACCGGAACGTTTGAACTGGCCCGGAAAGCCACATCATCGGAACTTGAGGTATCGTAATGATTGATTGACTCTCCTCCCATACCCCATTCAGTTCGGGCGACAGAGGTGAGTTCAGAAATATTCCTGAGGGTAACCACAGGCGGTGTGGGAACAGCCAGATTGACCTCCGCTGAAATCATCTCCTTGCTTGATACCGAATACAGGGGGCTGCCCGATGTATCGGTGACGTTCTTGACAGCTGTCACCCCAACCTTGTAACGCGTTCCACCGATAAGTCCGTAATCTGCGGGAGCACCATCCTTGTCGAATCCGCTGTAGGAGCCGCCAATGGACATATCAGTAACTGGAAGCATCACGCCGGTGCCGTTTCCATTTGCATCGGTCTGCTCCTTCTTTTGGCATACAATACCGTTGACACCGCTTAAAACCCATTGACCGGAGTTCTGATCAAGCTCATAAACGTTCAGAACATAGGCGTCGTAGTCGGCGTTGGCATTATTTCCAACAGAGACTTTAAACGCGCTGTCTCCACCGTTGGTCACGGTAACGCCAACAGGAGCCGCAGGTTGATTGGTATTCTCAAAATGGTGCATAAAAGCACTTGTTTTGCTTCCGCTGACCGTGCCTTCCCTGGTATAGATAGCTTTAATATAGTAATCACCTGTTTGCAGGGTGCCGGGTAGGGTGAAGGTCTTTGTTCCGGTTGATCCAGTTGTCGCAGCCGCAATCTCTGCATTTTTCAGACTTCCGATAAGAGTACCCATATCGGTAATCTCTGTTCCGGTGCCAGGATCGGTAGTCAGGTAAAAGTCCAGGCGATCTAACTTGTCGGTTCCACTTCCCGACCAAGTTGCCGTAGCCTCGGAGCCGGTAACGGTATGGGATACACTTGTGATTTCAGGTATGGCTGAAACGCCGTAGAGCACGATGTCGGCCGGTACAACCGTATTGATATGCCATATTCTGTTGTACTGTGACGATTCGGTGGCTGATAAGGCTAAGGTGCCCTTTCCGCTGTCCGGATCATAAGTGACGTTGGCGTTGGTTCCCTGAACGATACCGTAATCGGTAGTCCCGCTCTTTATGGTCATTGCAGCTGCCTTGGCTTGAGCATCTGCAAGGCTGGCGGCGTCATATGTGATGGTGAAAACTTCCCCGCTGGGTGCAAAGGCACCCAGGTTCAGTTCATGGTTCTTTTTATCGGCTGCTGATTTAAGTGTTGCCCCAACACCCAGGAGGCTTGGCATGTCATCTGTACTATCTCCGATTTCGGGCAGTGCCAGTACGCTCAGATTGGTACCCACTGCCATCCGAAGGGTCTGCCCCGTCTCCTCATCGTAGTAAACCGGCACACTCTCGTAGCCCAGCAACCCCGGGAAGGTGGGCGAAGTAGAACCAGCTCCGGTACCCCAATCAAAATCACCGTCCCAATAGTAGACGATACCGAATTTAATTCCGATTATTCTCGCTACACCCCATATTTTTTCCTTATTGATTCCCAGGTCGACGCCTCCCACCTCAAAACCACCCAAAATAGGGATATAGGAGGGTATCATAATGCCTGCTCGCACAAAAAATTCAAAGAACTTATTGTATTGGGCATTGTCTACAACCACAATGTATCCCGCCCCGTTGATGATTCCAAACAGGTTCATCTTTATGGATGCCTGGAAATACCAATCGGGATACCAGTCAAATTGCAGACGCGCCCTGTCCAGAACCAGGATATCGGTATACTTGATCTTGACATCATTGGCCGAAAAGGATAGGCCCCGTAGGCCAAGACTCATATCCACTTTGGAGGAAAGGATCTTGATAATATCAAAGTGCACCGACAGCAGAATTTTCAAAGGTGGGAGCTTATCACCGGCAAAGATAGTGTCGTACAGGTTGTCAATACCTCCCCCGCCGCCTGTTATCCAAAGAACCCCTGCTCCGTCCACATTGATGCCGGGCTCAAAGCCATTGATATAGAAGTAAAGCTTATTGGGTACTGGTATGTTGTTGTTGCTCTTGATGTCAATCTCAACCTCCACCTCCATGGTGGTGAACTTGCAATTACCCCTGACACCAAAGCTCCAGTCCCCAATGGTATTGATCTTCAAATTGCATGCCATGGTTGGCATGGATTGGGTATAGGCTGGAATTTTAACTTTAACATCGCATCGGAAACCCACATAGCCTTTACCGCAGCCGAAGAGGATATTATCTACCATGACGCTGGCCTGACCCGCAGCGTCCTTCATATTTTGCTGGTCCTCATCCGAGGGCTCCTGCACAAAGCGGTCATAGCGGGTACGAAGACCAAGATATCCGCTGTCAAGGCTAAAGGCTTCCTTGATGCGGTTCCACCCGGTGTTGGCACCATCGGCTTTGGCTCCGGCGGGTACTAAAAAGCTCAAATCCATATTTGCCGAAAAGGAAAGCACTCTGCCCAGCTCCACAGGATTGTAGGGATCGGTCCTGTCATGCATGATACCAAGCTTTCCGTAGCTCATGTTAAATACCAGGCCACCCAAGGTCTGAGCCATACCCAGGGCTGAAGGCCAAAGGACTGTGATGGCTTTATCCACAAAGCCGGGTTGTATGGTCCCATCCTTGTTATAGGGCACCAATGAATAATCGATACCTTTCTTGATTGCCGTCAGAGCCGCTTTTCCCTTCCAGATGCTCGTCCTTGCATCGGAGGTATAAAGATCGCCGTCAAAATCAACCAGAACATTGCCGCTGTCCGGGTTATTACCTTCATAATGAAGGGTCAGGGTACCGTTTTCAAAATCCATACAATTGTTCAGGGTAACAATGGTATTCTGATTGACCCTGCCGTTGACAAGAGAGGCCTTTCCAACAGTAGCCGTCCAACTGACGGGATTTCCAGCGAGCTTTGTATCAACCTCAAAGGCACCCCGGAGAATAATCAGGATTTCCTCATAATTGGATACGTTAGCTTGGAAGCTTTGGAATTCAGCCTCATTACGTAAGCTTTTGATCTCGTAGGCCGAAGTGAGATTTCGGGTTCCCGGCTTCTGATAGACGATCATCACACCGTAGGTATCGTTTTTATAGGCTGGATCGTCACTCATAGTGACCTTCAGGGCAGGAGCCGTCATGACCTTGTCTGCCGCCGCGACTATTCCGCCGGCTACGGCACTGTCCTCCCAATAGAAAACAAGCTGATAATCCCCTACGGGCAGGGCCTGGGTGATAATAACGTCCAGGATATTTCCTTCAGGCTTCTCTGGGAAGGTGATGTACTGGGGTTCTATCAGATATTTGTAATTGGGATTGGTGAGGCTTTCTATGTAAAGGGTGTATTGTGCCTTGTTTTCCAGCATGGAGAAGTTTTGACCCGTCACAAAAAAGTGACGTGTTCCTTCATAGTAGAGGATATCAGGATCGCCGCCTGAAAAGGTGATCTTAGGCAGATCGCCGTCTCCGCTCGGACAGAGTACATAAAAGGATGTGGAGCCTAAGAGGTTCTGCTCTGTCAGAAGGGTCTGGCTTGATGTGTCAAAGGCCCGGATCTCGATCTTCCGGTAAGAGGCGGAAGATCCCACATCGGCCTTCAACTGGAAGGTTGTTGCTCGGGTCTGGCCTGACTCAAGATTTGAGAGAATGATCCTATAGGGATCGGTTGGCGTGTAGGGACGGCCAAGGTCACCTCCGCCCTCATTCAGGGGTGTGATGCCATTGGGTGTATAAATGGCCACCGTAACTTCCGGGTAATTGGCGGCAACCTCCTTGATGAAATTGTTGATCTTGGCTTCAACGCCTATGTTGGCACCTCCTAGTGCCAAATCCGACTTCAGGTAGCTTTTCTTGTCATTGGAGAGCGTCAATGAGGTTGGGGCAGTTATATTGACGGTTACATCATCCCCTGCCGATGAGGATGCGTTGGAATATACACCATAGTAGGTGCTGATGTTCTTCTGACCTCCGGCTCCTATTCCCTCCATATTATAGAAAAGGGCATAAGCGCTGTCGGCTGTGAGGTATGTATCATTATAGGGATTGGTAAATTCAAGGCTGGTATCGGGAGCAAAATCAAATACGGTGGATGCCAGATTGTTCCAATGTCCAAAAGCGATCCGGTAAGGGGCAGTAGCGTTGACGCTGTATGCGGTCGTGGTCGGAACCATGGCATCGTCAATGGCATACAGGGTAGCCGGGACAAAGTCTGTAGGGCCATAGTCGAAAACCTTCTCCTTTTGCACCGTCTCCAGAGTACCGGTTCCATCGGTCGGAATCTGATAATAGCCAAAATCACGGTTGCCCAGACATGAGTCAAGAAGCACCCGGACCTTGACGCTAACAATGGGCTTGCTTCCGTTGTTTTTTACGGTATAGCCTATGGAGGCCATGCCATGCTCGTTGGCATTCATCGCCGAGAGCTCAACCCTTTGGGTAAAGGTAAGGTCATCGATGCTCCATACGGCTGTGATTCCAGTCGTATCCTGGGTGACAGTGACCTCGGAGCTTGAAAGCCCCATAAAGCCGTAGTTGCCCCCGAAGATATAATCTTGCACTACACCGCTTCCGTAATCCACCTTAAATGAAGTAAAGGAGGTGTCGTACTGGCCGTTGTGATAAAGCAGATTTTTGTTGTTGTCATCCTTGGCCAGCTTATTCCCCTCAGCCGTGCGGATTAAAAACCCACCATTCTCTTTGGAGACCACAGCTTCAATATAAGCGTTTTTCAAGCTGAGGGTCTCGGCTTCAGCAGCCCCGGCAGTAAGCACTGACAGGGGCATCAGGGTAAAGAGCAGGGTGATGACAAGAAGGATACTCAAGGTTTTAGTCATTATTTTCTTCATGATCCGACATCTCCTCATTATGAATAACAAGGTTCTTATGCGTTGCCGTAGGAACGCACAACTATTTTTCTATATAGAGCTTGGTTAGATAAACCTCACGGTTTTGCCGTACAATGTACAACGTATAATAGCCATCCTTGCTGACCGTGAAAGTCGCACCGGTGATAATCTGGGCATTCCGTTTCATCTGCCCGGCCGTATTGTCACCTTGTTTGATATAAAGGGTGTAAGGCTCTCCGCTAGAGTCGGGTATGTTTACCGAGATGTCCAAATCATAGGTTCCGATAATGACGGTTGTCCCCATATGATCGGTCTTTTTGCCATTGACAAGCACCTCGGGCTCGTTTTTGGAGTAGACCCGTATAAACCGCCTGGCCTCCCGGGTGTTCCCGGCTTTGTCGGTTGCGGTGATGGTGATGGGGTAAACGCCCACCGTATCTAAATCCGCCTGTGAGGGCTTGCCTGAGATACTGGCAACGAGATTGGCGCTGCTTGTCACATTGTCAGTAATGGTGACCCCCGAAAGAAGCTCCTGATCTGTGAAGGAAGCAACATCAGTCCCTTGGCGCACCCGAAGTATGGAAGGCGTCATGCTGATATTGGGCGGCATGTTGTCGATGCAGTTGATACTTACATAGTAGGATGAGGTGCGACCAGCGGTATCTGTACCCGTCACAAGATAGCTGCCGTTTTGGGTAACGGTAAATTCGTGCCAGGTTATTTTTTCAGCATCAGGCTTCCCGTTAGTTAATTGGTCGGGTCGGGGGTCAGAGACTGATAGGGTCTGCCCCAGCATGGTGATGGTACCGGCCTCGTTCATGGCAGCTTTGAAGGTATAGGAGCCGCTGACCGAGGTATTCTCATCGGGCATGTTGTTAAAGATGACCACAGGCGCAGCCTCGTCTATGTTGGAGACCGTACCGGTGACCTTGACAGTATTGCCGGCCTCATCACTGAAGGTATACCCATAGGTCCCGCGGCTGGTAATGTCCTTGGTAAACTGACCCTTTGAAGCCCAATATTTTTCTCCGGCCGCATCGGTCACGTCTTCACTGATGCTGAAAACGAATGTGGCCTTGGTAGAGGTTACCGTATCGTTTTTGGTTTCAACTAATGTAACAGTCGGTGGTATCTTATCAATCACATTAACTGCTGGAAGCTCTATTTCGCCCGTCTTGGTATTCTGAGCCTCATAGGTCAGTTTGACCTTGGCATCCTGCAAAAAGCTGATAACGGCAAAGTTCGTCTGCTGCTCAAGGGTGGCATATGGAGCCACGAGAGTGGGATCATCGGTATAGGCCGTGCCGTCCCACTTCCAGAGCTTCATGGCGGTGATGTCCCTATCAAAGGAAATCCCCGCTCGTACAGTGCTGTTGGTCATATGATTGGGTACTTGATTGTTGTACTTGATCACAACACCTGTGGACGGATCTGTTGAATAGGCCGACGGCGTCCACCATTCAAGGGTTGCCTTTGGGTTTGAATCATCAAGACCCGTTACCTCTATGGTGGCACGGGACTGATTATAGGCACCGTCACGGAAATCTATGATGACAGGAGTGCTGTTTGTGACTTCTTTGTAGTACCAATCCTTATATTGGGTATAAAAGGGCGATGCGGGATCAGTTAGGGTGGGCCATACCGGCGAAATGGGCACTATCCCGCTCTGAGTGTCCTCAAGCTTGAAGAACAAAGTCTTTGTATAGAAATTAATATGTTCCTGGGCAGTTTGGGCAGTTGGCGGCGTGATGTCGATCATCCAGTGATCGGGTCCGCCGAAAGTCATTTCCTTAATGCTGGAATAGGGTGTTGTCTGATAGGTCTCTCCCACCAATTGGTGCTCGTTTCCATCATCCACGACCGCTATCTTGAAAGCTGCATCTTTATTTGTAATGGTTAATGTATTTCCGCTGAGGCTGACCCCTTCTATGTTTCGCTGATAATTGGCTGCGTTGGCGTAGGTCAGACCAGTTAACGAATCACCCGGATTCATTAGAACAAGCTTGGTGGGACTTTGGTCAAATACATCAAACACAAGCTTATACCCGCCGGTCCAGGACATATTGTCTAAGAGATTCTTGAAGGTTGAATAGGAAACCGGCTTGCCTGCAGCATCAGTGCCGGTATTGACTACCGGTTTTGTTTCAGATGGCAGAGGATTGCCGTTGCCATCCAGAGGGGTTGTAGTGAGAGGACTATTCCACGATTCATTATGCTTATAAACACCGCCATATTTGCCATATACCTTTACCGTAAAGTTCGGTGCTTCCTTATCCTCGGCAGGAAGTGAAGGCCGTACGATGGACACGGGGCAATGGACTGTTTTGGTCCCGATATTGCCGATTGGATCGGTGTAGGTAAAGGTATAGGCGTCTCCCGCTTTTGTTCCGAAGGGGAAGGTAAACTTAAGTGAAGCGCCGTCCGCTCCCTCAATACTTCGGTTGTCCAGAGCTGAGCTTATAAATACGGTGACCTTTTGGGTGGTTTCAGTAACCCCCATGGGAAGGGTGTTGCTGGAGAACTCCGAATAATACCAGGTTTCCACCGCATCCGGCGCATGGCTTAATATATTGGTGACAGGAATCGCCACCTGCCTTGGCTCTTTGTTGTTTACAAACAGGATAATATAGCCGTTTTCAGATAGTTTAATGAGTGCGGATTCCCGATCAATACTCTGGCTATAATCAAGTTCCGAATTTTCAGGCATTTTAACCACCCTGAAGGTTGTTCCCTGAGTCAAGGCTTTGATAGTAACTGTAATGGCCTCACGCGTTTGCACTGTTGTACTCAATTGGACATCGAGTCCAAAATCCCCAAATAATTCAGGTTTTATTGTGTAGTCAACATTGTGTTCAACGCCGAATACATCCATAACGGTAACCGTATAATCTCCCGGCTCGTAAATGGGCATGGCTTCACGCCTCATTGAGTAACCACTTGACGGATTCTCATGCCGTGAATCGAAGTTGGTATGCGTCCCAGCATCAGGACTGGTCACTTTCAAGGGCCTGTTAAAGGTCAGGTCAATATCCATCAGGTTACCCGAATAATTAGAAGAGTTTATGGCTTCTTCAACCTTCGGAGGCCGATTGCTCACCAAGATGGACGCTGAGCCCGGTGCCGACCTGTTGCCTGCTTCATCCTCCATATAGTAGTCGGCAGCCATAGAAAAATTCTCGGGCTTATCATAGTCATAAAGATAGTCCATATAAACAAAGATATTAAAGGCATGGCCAGGGGGGGTGTTCTCGGTGGAGGTCACTACCTTGTAGATGCCACCCGGCGCAGTACTGGCTCCGCAGGTCCATTCGCCATGAGTTTGGCCTGGAGCGATCCGGGGAAGCGTGACTTGCATATAGCCGTCCTTATTGATTTCAAAGCCGCTGACATCCCGAAGCCGTGCCATATACGCTGCATCGAACTTGATATAGAGCTTTGTTTCCGATGGATCAGCCGGCATATTATCAACAAATGTGACTCCGAGATTGTTTTTATAGTTCATATCCCCGCCAAAAGTGAGTGGTCGCACCTCCGGCGCGGAGCTGTCAACGAAGGTTGCGCTTACGCTATCAAAGGCGAAGTTGCCGTAAACATTGGCAGTATAAAAGGCATGGATATTGCTATCTGTGAGTGTATGGCCAACGATGTCCACTGTCTGAGGAACTGCTTCCACGGTTTTGACCGTCATTTCGGTCATGGTGGCACTGGAAAGGGTCTTGACATAGGCCTTAACCGATTTAATATTGACTGGTGAGGATTCAGGCGTCAGGCCCATCTCAAGTGTGGGAAGCTCATCAGAAACCTCAATTGCCAAGGTTCGCACTGCTGAAATCTTGCCGTTTGCACTGGCAAGCTGGTAATGGACTATATTTTCCTTATTACGGATAAGTCCCAACACATCCCCGGTAGCCGATTCCGCACCTGAAGCATCGGTAAAGAGACTAACTGCATAATCTTTTTTAAACTCTCCTGTGGAAATATCATACCAAGAAGCATTGTTCATGGTTGTGTTCTCATTGATTCCCTCTGTAGCATTCCATACTCTGATGAACTGCTTTCGGTAGTTGTTCGTTCCATCGGACAGAGTGCCTTCCTGAGTTCCGAAAGATAGCTTCACATCCTTGCCTGATTGGCTTCCCAGGTATATGCGCGGAGTGACAAGGCTGTAGCTGGATTTCTCAGCAAGGGGCAAGGTACCCTCATAATAATAGGTGTGTTCGGCGCTCTTAGGCCCGAAATCAGTTAGCTCTGTTTTATCCACCACAGTGTTGACAGAACCGGAATCAATTTTTCCGCTGCCTTTGGCCGCAACCTGTACTTTTACCTGATAAAGTCCCGAATACTGGGTCACGTCGGCGGGAATTCTGAAGGTTTGGCTAGATAGATCAGCTAACCTGATCTTCCATAGAGGAACATCCGAACTCACAGGTGCACCAGCATCGGGTGAAGAGAGCAAATAAAGTCCAATAAAAGTGTTATCGCTGGCAAAATCCACATCCTTTATTCCCCAGGACCCTATGACCTCGTTATTAATTGTAAAGGCAAATTCCTCACTCTCGAGAGAAACAGGAACCTGTATATCACCCCAAGGCAGGGTGCCTGAACTGCCGGATTTCTGACTAAGTGCGATTTTGTGAATAGTTTGGATACCGGTTTCATAACCAGTGCCTGTAGCATATTCTTTAGAAGCGGCTTTAAGGGTATAGGTTTTCACATCTACATTAGCAGCGCCGGGAATGGAGCTGATATAGTTGCTGTAGGTTGAGGGCGTAAAATTGTTGATGGTATAGGAATCCTTAACAATGGTGTTGGTATTCAGAATATTTCCGTCCCGATCAAGAGTAATGTAAAACATCTCCGTTTTACCTAGCTCATCAACTACTGTTACGCTGTAGCAGTCGAGACCAGTGAAGTTGGCGCTTACGGCAGCAAAGGATTCAATTTTAGTTACAGTTTTGGGTTTATATAAATCAATCATTTTCTGGTATATAGAGTCAGCCAGATCCTTTTCAACACCTACAGAAAGGCCTAAAGCGCCGAATCCGGAAATAAGGGTCACTTCTATATCGCCATAGTACTTGCCGCCCATTATGGCCTGAAGCCTGCGGGCTGTTTGCTTATCCGTATTCGAGCTCTCATCGTCCATAAGCAGCCCCAAGGTGGGCGCGTCTTCATTAAAGCTATAGCGGATGGCGTCTCCTGACGTAGATGTCGTATTGGTTGTTACTGTATGATATCGCCATAAAGTGGGCTCGCTCATGGGCTGTGACGCACCCGAGTGCTCTCCCGGCTGTCTATCAAGTATGTCAAAGGTAAAGTGATCTAATACATCACCATCGGCCATATGGTTCAAAAATAAGTCCCTGTAGCTTCCGGTAGTAATGGTCCGTACAAAATATTCATTACCCTTTTCGCCGAGGGGATCCTTGATCATGACGATGACGGTGGAATCCTCACCCGTATCGGGATGTTCCTGTAGATTATTGATTTTTAGATAGGGCTCTGCCTCATAGCCTGTGGAGTAGGAGAAATCATAGGCAGGATAGGATAAATCGATCCTATAGTTAAATCCTGGATTTGTGACGGTCGGGTTACCGCCTGATACAGCGGTTGAGTGGTCATTGGCCTTAATAAGGAGATTATAATTGTGATTAGCTCCTTTATCCAGTCCATCGAGGGTAAAGGTAAGGGTCATGGAAGCGGCGCTTTCGCTGATTCCCGTATACTGCACCCAGACCGGAGTGTCATCGGAAGTGATGCTTTGATTATCCCAGTAGTAATACACCTGCGCGGCATCCACCTTGCTCAGGTCCTCTAATTTGACAGTAGCTCTGATATAGCCGCTGTAACTTCCGGTATCAATCCCTGTTTCATAGCTTACCGGAGTGATAACCGGTCCGGTGCTGTCGTAGGTGTAATCGAGAGAAAAGGGCACCTCTCCCACATTTCCCGCAAAGTCTGCAGGATACACAATCAAGGAGGTATCCGTGACATTATAGTTGACCCCGCCCAGAAGGGCGATATGAATGAAGTTTCCCGCCGCTACCTGGGTAAAGCTGTACTTTGTGCCGGTATTCCCCGTATTCCATTGCTCAATGGGCTCCGGAGGCTTATTGCTACTTGCTGAAACCTTGTATTTGAAGGTAAAGGGGATATCACTCTGCCAATTAAAGGAACCGCTTTTTTCCTTGGTACTGATGCCGCTGGCATAGTCCGTGCCCTCTCCCGTATCGTCGTAAAGGGTAATGGGAAAATAAAATTCCGATTTGTCCGAACCTGTATAAAAAACAGGCAGATATTTTCCACCGGACGGTGTAGCAGATGTTGTAGCGGCTGGAGCAAGGGTATCTAAAAATTCCTTTCTATTGGCAGTAATCTTCAAATCCTTGATAATATTAGCTCCAGGTATGTAGGCATTGTTTGAAGGATCGACAAGAGTCAGTCCCTCCAATAGGGTAATGGATTCAATGGAAATGGACTTATCTATCACACCTGAATATTCCACCGGCGTCATACCGGCGGTGACCGTTAGGGTCTCAAAGGTAATATAGGCAGAATCGAATTTATCCTCTACATTACGTTTAGCATTGCCGCTCTTTACGGCTTTTAGTTTCACCGCTTTACCCATCCCATCACTGACATTGAGCGCCGCTATTATTTTTGCATAATTGGCGGGGCTGATGGCCATGTATTCGGAAAACCAAGCCGTAAAGGTCAGGGTATCTCCAACTCCTGCAAATACGGTGCTTCTGTCGAGATCTGGAGAGTCCAGGTCTCCTGTGTAGTTCTCATCGATCATGCTGCCCTCAACGGTCACATAGGCCATCTCAGGGTCCACAGTGTCCAGATAAGTATATGCGTTAAGGGCTCTGGGGGTAAAGGTTTGTGCCGGGTTTCCGGCAAGGTCGGTGACGAGGCTGCTGGTCTTTACATAATTCGGATTGCTTTGGTACTTTACCGGCAGCGCAGTACGATCTGTAGAGCCATAGCAGTATACTAAGTCAAAGGCATTATCGTCACCGTAAAAGCTTGTCTGGTCTGAGCTGCCTTTTATACCTATCATATAATGATCGGTGGCCTCAAGACCTGTGGCTGTGTTGTTGATAGTAGTAGGCACATCGTAGCGGAAGGTCAGGCGGTTATCGTTCAGGGCGGTGAGTTTTGCATACTGTGTTTCCACGCCTGCATCACTGGCACTTGCCTTTCTGGCAACATTCAGCGCAAGGGTGACATTATCATGGTTCGGAGAATTATCGGAAAAACGGATGGGTTCGTCGTACTGCAGATGAATATAGACAGATTCTCCTTCTTTAAAATACTGCTTTGGGGTCGCCCCTGCCTCATCGGAGGTGGTCAGGATATTGGATATCCTTGGAGCCTGCCGGTCGGCAAAGTATACAGAAGCATCGGTAACATAGGCATCACCGTGGGATGTGCATGAACCGCCGAGACCGAAGTCAATATAAAGCTCGGCTGCATGATTTGAAACCTTTTGAAAGTCTGTGGAGCTCCCATAATTTTTGAGTACATCATTAATATTATCACCGCCCGAATAGCGGAAATAGAATTGGTCGGCATCATCATACATTCCCGTATACTGATAGCACAGCTTTTCCGTGACCGGGTGTGAGATATTGCCGTGCCGATCCGGGCACATTGAAATCGTGTACCCTACCCAGAGCTGGTCGCGGTTTTTGATATCTGTTATTTTTACTGACCCGTAATCTGATCCAAAGGTGAATTTATGGGAGGCGCGATATCGATTATAAGTACGTCGGTATAGGCCCCCCGAATCCGTTGCAAATAACCAGCCGTAGCTATAAAAGCTGCTTTTTGTCTCGGCATCCTCCAAAAAAGCGCTGTCCTGCGACATAAGCCATGTGAGGATAGGTCTCTCCAATTTCTGGCGGTTATAAGTTACCGGCCCTATAGCTGCCGCACTTGCGGTTAATGTCAGGGGCGGCATCATGGTGATGACCATAACTATCGCAAGAAAAATACTTAAAATACGTTTTGACATATGGGGCACCCCTTATTAATCATTATTTTTCCATGATTTAGCCATAGTGTTTAATCAACCGGATGCATCATCCACGAATCTCATCTGGGCCTCAACCTGCAACAGCAGGTCTTTTAACTTCGCCTCGCAAACGGGTTTTAGAATGCTCCCGGCCGCTGGACTGTCTGAGAGCTTTTGGAGCTCCTTCCCATAGGCGGTAGCAAATACAATCTTTATGTCAGGCATCTGTGCAATCATTTTTTTCGCAAGCTCCGCGCCGTTCATATGCGGCATGGAAAGATCGAGGAAGGCGGCGTCTGGCTTTAAATCTGCTAATGCCTCCAGCGCCTTCGACGGGCTTGTGAACACGCCCGCGATTTCCATGCCATGCTGTTTTGAGAGCAAATAGGCCAATTCATCGAGACAGGGACGCTCGTCGTCAACTACCAATACACGCAAAAAATCAGCCTCCCTCCCCATGCTGCCTTCATCCTAACATAGGCCTGTCACAAAATCTCACAAGCAGAAAAACGCGCCTTTCACACGGGTTTCCGGGCTTCGGAGTATATAAAAGCCGCCATGAATGGAGTGCTGATATGCTCCCCTTGTGGTAGACAGTTTAAATAATAAAAACTGTTAACCATAAGGAGGAGCATATTTTTATGGGACGAAAAAGTAAATTTTCAGCAGAAGAAAAATTAAAATACGTTCTCATATG
>JAEZJF010000024.1 GCA_023415825.1 Bacillota bacterium | reverse complement strand
GTTCCCATTCCGAACACAGAAGTTAAGCTCTCCAGTGCTGAAGATACTTGGCTGGTAACGGCCTGGGAAAATAAGTCGTTGCCGGAATTTTATCAAGGCTCTGAGCTAATCCTCAGAGCCTTGTTTTATTACGGAGTAACAAGGTTCCCGGGACCCGTTCGAAATCTTTGATTTCGTAAACGGGTGGGGTTCTTATTGTGAAAACAACAATACTTCCGGAATGTTGGAAGAAGTTAACACCGGTTATTTGCGTGAAATAATGAACCCAAGCATCAGTGATACAGTCTAATTACAAGAATATAAAAATATTATTAAGCTGCTTTTAACCACTTAGTAACAGGTGATTATTCAGCTCATTAAAGCATGCGATATGTTAAGGTAAATTCAGATATAAAAATATATTAAAACATACTTATTTCAGCGTTGCCCTTTTTTTGGCCAATCAGTATTAAGTGTGTTATAATATTTCTTGATATGTTTCTTAGCATGTCAATGCTTTTCTTGATGGAGGTAAATCATGAGAAGACGTATTCTGATCGTAGATGATGAAAAAAACATCGTCGATATTCTTAAGTTTAATCTAAACAAAGAATCCTTTGATACATTAGAAGCTTATGACGGGAGACAAGCCATAGAAATTGCGGAAAGAGAGAAACCCGACCTGATTATTCTTGATATTATGCTGCCTGAGATGGACGGCTTTACAGTATGCAGAAAATTAAGACAGACTATGCAAACACCTATTCTCATGTTAACAGCCCGGGAAGAAGAGGTAGACAAAGTCCTGGGTCTTGAATTGGGAGCAGACGACTATATTACAAAGCCCTTCAGCCCCAGAGAGCTTATGGCGCGTGTCAAAGCCAATCTCAGAAGGATTATTGATGAAACAATTCCTCAGCAAAAGGACGAAATAATCCGCTACAGTGATCTGGAGATAGATGTAAATCGTTATGAAGTCAGAAGAGGCGGCACAGTTATTGATCTTACTCTCAGGGAGTTCGAGCTTGTTAAATTTTTAGGCCTTCAAAAAGGGCAAATATTTTCAAGAGAAAATCTTCTCGAAAAGGTCTGGGGCTATGAATATTTTGGCGATGTGCGTACTGTTGACGTGACAGTAAGAAGACTCCGGGAAAAGCTCGAAAAGGACCCCTCAAAGCCTGAGTACATATTAACCAAGCGTGGTGTGGGCTATTATTTTAACCCCGCTATTTAAAGGGATATATGAAAAATCATTTATCTAAAGCTGCTTTTTTGCGCAGTATTCAATGGCGATTAATTGTAATTTTGGTGCTTATTACCTTCGTTTTGATGGCAGTAGTTTGGGTTTCCTTGAACTTTCAAGTTGAGACTATTTTCTATTCAGATTTTAAGAATGGGATAGAGTCCAACTATAAAGGTCTGGGTATTGATGAAGCCAATACAGATTATGATACGCTGTTAAAGAACTTGCAGTCCAACCCCGTTATGGCCGGACTCATATATGGCTATAAAAGCTATACGGTCATTGACAGAAAGACTCTCGAAATTTGTGACTCCTCCGATCAGCTCTATCATAAAGATAAGGTTGGTTTTAAGAACGATATATTTAAGTCCGAAAACTTGTTATCGATTCTTTCCTTGGATGAAGGAGGGGATAAACAGGCCTATACCCGTGGCAAAAGCGGGGACTTTTACGACTATGTAAGAGCTCAGACTCTTAAGGACGGAGAATATATTCTCTTTTTTAAGTATGACAGAGCTGAGGCTTTGCAGGTTCTGGACGAATTCAATGATGCTATCTTTTGGGGGTTGTTGTTTTCCGTTGTCGCTGCACTGCTTATAGGTCTCCTTCTTTCACGGACGATCACCCGCCCCATCAATGATATTATGCATAAGGCGGAAAAAATCACTGACGGTGAATTTGGCTATGCTCTGGAGGTTCGTTCAGATGACGAGCTTGGTAAGCTCACTAAAACCTTTAATTTTATGTCGTCACGCTTAAAAAGCATGCTTACTGAGATGACCAGTGAAAAGAAAAAGGTTGACACCATTTTAAACTATATGACAGACGGAATCATTGCCTTTAATCGTACTGGCGACATCATCCACACTAATCCGGCATCTAAAAAGATTCTGGACAGCAGAAGCATTGATTTGATGTCCTTTGATGAGTTTACGGCGAGTTTGGGCATTAGCCTCTATATTGATCAAATCAATCAAGAACAGAATTTTGGTGAGCCTATTCATAAGGTTCAATATGGAGATAAATATCTTCGTGCCCATTTTGCGGCTTTTACCGATGAAAACAATAAAATAGACGGTATTATTACTGTACTGCAGGACATTACAGAGGAACACAAGCTTGAAAAGATGCGCCGTGAGTTTGTGGCCAATGTTTCTCATGAGCTGAGAACACCTTTGACCTCAGTTAAGAGCTACACTGAAACATTATTGGACGGAGCTTTGCAGGATACGGAAACAGCGGAGCATTTTCTTGGAGTCATCAACGATGAAACAGACAGGATGACCCGGCTTGTAAAGGACTTGCTTACGCTCTCACAGCATGATGGTGGTATTCGTCTTAATATTGAGGATATTTCCATAACAGATTTGGTAAGCTCCTGCGTTGAACGAATGAAGCGCGAGGCACAACTGAAAAAGCAAGATCTGAAACTTAGTATTAAACAAAATGTGCCTTTAATTAAAGGAGACAGGCATAGAATTGATCAACTACTGATAAATATTATTGGGAACGCAATTAAATATACGCCGGAAAGAGGAAGAATTTCTGTTCAGCTCTACAGTGAGAAGGACTATGCCATTATTAGTGTTGAGGATAACGGTATCGGAATCCCCGAGCAGGATCTGGGAAGAATCTTCGAGCGTTTTTATAGAGTCGACAAAGCCCGGTCCAGACAAATGGGCGGTACAGGCCTGGGATTAGCTATTGCCAAGGAAATTGCCGTGCTTCATGGTGGAAATATAAGCGCCAGAAGCAAAATAGGAAAAGGTACTCAAATTTCTATTGAGCTTCCCTTGCGGAAAAGGCGCCAGCAGGCACTTTAGCCGCATAATCAATAGGTAATGGCTTTTTAAATGGTGCGTAATGGATTTGTAACACAATTTCCTGTATACTTGTATTGTATTACTATAGGTAAACATTACCTCATTTTAAGAGCACCTTGTAAAGCCTAAGGTTTGTCTGGAGGAAAAGTTATGGCAAAAAAATTAACCTTCCTGCTGGTTTTTGTAACCGTTCTGCTTCTGGCATCAGTAACGGCATTTGCAGCGGGCACGGATTCATCATCTCCTGAAATAGGTTTTACCGAAGAGAAAGCTAACGCTGGGGATAAATCTTTAGAAGTTAGTGTGAGTGATTTAGAAGGCAAATATGATTTCTTTCTTGATGAAAAAGCAACATCGGATAAAAATTACATTGAGATCAAGTACCAGCGTGAGTACAGTGTTGTAAACGATTTACGCCACACCTTTACGGGTTCCGTCACCGATACTTCCACAAGCGCAGCCATCAGCGAGAATCCTGTCATTATGCTTATGTACATAAAGGTAGATGGGAAATATGTTCGATTAAATGATGTTACGACAGGTGCAAATGTAAGCGAAGGATCCTTTTTACTGCCCTCATCCAAGGTTGATCTGGTCTATTTGGGCAGTGGGAAAGTTAATGATGTAAGGATTATAGCTTTCAGAAAAAATGATATGGAGAAGCTTGCATTAAATGTGAACGTCCAGATCTATGATACTCCGATCACGGTTCCCCATTGGAAATTATCTGAGAAGAAAAATATTACCTTTAACGATTTAAAAAACAATCTGACTCCTGTGTCGCCTTAAGGGCAGGGGCAGACTATTATGATGGCGCTCAAAAAAGAAAATCTTAAAACTTTCCTTCTCCTGCTTCTCATATTGACCAGCTTGCTTCAAATAGGAATCCACTGGTACCAACAAGCCCAGGGGTTTCCTTTTCGTTTTATTGAAGAGATTTTTAACAGTAGCGGGGATGAATTTCCCTCTATGGATGTGGACTCCATAAAACATCGTTATTTTCGCCCTGAGACCATCATAGTCTCTGTAAGTTCTAAGGCCTCTCTGTGGAAGCTTGAGCAAAACGATCCCTTTTTCATAAGTATTTGGAAGGATATTAAAGATAACTATTTACCCACTATAATTAAAGAAAAGCCAACGAAAATTATTCCAAAGGATCAATGGTCTGCCATCATCAGCGGCCGTTGCATCCGTATCGATTTTGCTGCTAAATGGCTCAATGATATAATTTTCTGGCTTGAGGATGTAAAAAAGCCAAGAGACTTTAAAAGCTTTAATGGGGTACGGTCTATTGCAATTCTGCCGCAGTCGGATGTTAATGAAACCGTCAATACAGTGTTTGTTTATGACGAAGACCAGGTCTATCAGTACCAAATTAATCTAAAAGAGGATTACCTTCCAAAAGCGTTTTATTCCGGTCTGGCCGATGAGCTTAACTCCCGGAATATTCCCAGATTAAGTGTACTCTCGGCAAATACTACTTATAAGTCTGGTGAGGATATACTTGTTTATTTAGACAGAGGAATCGGAAAAGCGTACTCTTCTCTTGCAGCACAAATCCCGTCGGCTATTAAACTGAACGAAGCCAATATCAAAAATGATAGTATTCAAGATCATATTCTCCTGAACCAAAAAGAAAGCCTAATGGCAAAGCACGATGAAAAATTCACTGAGGCTTTGTTTACAGATACCGACAATCTGTATACCCTTAACAAAGACGGCATATTACAGTACCGCTATCTGCCAATGGTTGACAAAGAGGCTGGAGCCGCATCTGATGCTTTTAAACAGGCCCTTTCGTTCATAGAGCTTCGCCGTCGCAGTCTTTTAGGAGATGTGGAGCTTGTGCTCACATATATCGAAAGGAATGAGCATTATTATGAAATGCAGTTTGAATACCAGCTTAATGGCGTTCCGGTTTACTATACCGGTGCTGATTCAGAAAGCAAGATTAGCCCACCGCTAATAATCAAAGCCAATTCCAAGAGAGTTTTGGAATGCCAATGGGTTATACGGTTCTTCCAAAGCACGGCTGAAACGGATCAATACAGCCTCTATTTTACTGATCTTGTGGAAAAGCAAATACTATCCCTCTATCCTGAAATAATTAACAGGGAAAATATATATTTCGAACGAATAAAGGCCGGATATTTCTTTGGATTAAAAGATCAAGGTGACTTGCCCCAAAGGCCTCATTGGATTATCAGTACCGAATCAAAGGATTATTTCATCCCGCTTTTGGAAGAGGAGGGGTAAGCTTATGGATTGGGCTAAAGCAAAGACCATTTTCATTATTGTTTTTCTCCTCCTAAATATTTTTTTATTTGGCACTATTCTGTATACCAATTCTGATCTTCGCTTTCAGTCGGACTATACAAGATATGCCAGACAGTATCTGGAATCCCGTAATATTACAATAGATTCAAGAATTAAGAATAAGACAGGTGAAGTAGGAAATCTAATTTATATAGCCAAGCGCTTTAATTTCAGTCAATTGACCCGCTTGGTTTTTGGCCATGACGTTTCTCCAATAAAAGAAAATGAGGCTGTTGTATATCAGGAGCAGGATGAGAAAATTATGTCCATGGCTGATACGCTTTACATCCGAGATAAGCTTAGCGACGGTATTGACATATTTCAAGATTCAAAAGTTTTTTCAAATAAGGTGTATAAAATCCTGAATGAGGCTGGCTACAGCCGTGCAAATCTCCAACTTGAAGCTCAGGGTGAATCACGGGATACCAAATGGATGAATTTTATTCTAAAATTTAAAAATGGACTGCTTTTTAATCAGGTTATTACCGCAAGCATAGATAATGAAGGTTTTATAACACTCACACTTCCTGCCAGGGAGGTTACGGGGATCAGTGACACCAAAGAGGAAATTCTATCTGCTTACCAAGTGCTGGTAATGGGGAATTTACCCGAAGGCTCTCATATTAAAAGTGTGGATTTCGGGTATATACAGGCAAGCGAGGGAGAGCTCTATGATAGTCCTGTGTGGCGTATTCTTTTTATTAACGGAGAAACTTCCTTCTTTAATGCTTATAATGGTGAGAAACTTCAAGAAAATTGGTCATAATTACCTTATGGTCCTATTGTTAAATAATTTGCGAAGGTAGTATATTTAATGTATAATAATTCTCTGAGTAATCACATATAAGCTTCACGGAGTGAAGCGCGTGCAGTCATGCTTTCACAGTTGTGAAGCAAGTGTAAAAGCATGAAGGAGCACACCTCTATAATAACCGGAAGGTTGGTGTATGCGTGGACAAGCTTATCATCCGCGGGCAGAAAAGATTGAAAGGTGAAGTCACCATAAGCGGAGCGAAGAATGCAGCACTGGGTGTTTTACCGGCAGCGCTTCTTCTAAGCGATGTTTGTACCATTGAAAACGTGCCGGACATACTGGATATATCGATCCTGAGAAGGATTATGGAGTCCCTTGGTGCCCGGTTTGAGAGTATTGATGCAAATACCTTAAAGATAGATACAAGGAATGTTAATTCATTTATGGCTACCACTGACGATATGCATAAGCTTCGTGGCTCCTATTATCTGATGGGCGCGCTGCTTGGTCGCTTTAAAAGGGCTATTGTAACATTTCCTGGGGGTTGTGATTTTGGGGTCCGCCCCATTGATCAACACATTAAGGGATTTGAATCTCTGGGTGCCAAGGTTGAGATTGAACATGGTCATATTAAGCTTACCGCCCATAAGCTCGTTGGTGCCTCTGTTTATCTCGACGTCGTAAGTGTTGGGGCAACTATTAATATTATGATGGCAGCCGTGAGGGCAGAAGGCCTTACCACAATAGAGAATGCTGCCAAGGAACCGCACATCGTTGACATTGCTAACTTTTTAAATGCGTTGGGTGCTGATATAAAGGGTGCGGGTACCGACATCATCAGAATTCGTGGCGTGAACAAGCTTAAAGGCAATGTGGTTCACAGCATCATACCCGATCAAATAGAAGCGGGTACCTTTATGATTGCAGCGGCAGCTACCAAGGGCGATGTACTTGTTAAAAACGTCATTCCAAAGCATATGGAGTCCTTGTCAGCCAAGCTTATCGAAATGAATGTAAAGGTTGAAGAATTCGATGATAGCATTCGTATCAATGCTAAAGATCGCTTAACCAAGGTAAATATTAAAACACTTCCATATCCCGGGTTCCCCACGGATCTACAGCCACCTGCAGCCATTCTGCTTCTTAGGGCAGAGGGAATCAGTACGATCACAGAGGGTATTTTTGATAACCGTTTTCAGTATATTGAAGAATTAAAGAGAATGGGCGCGAAGATTCGTGTTGAAGGAAGAATGGCCGTCATAGAGGGTGGTTCGAAGCTTTCTGGCGCACCTATCAAGGCTTTGGATTTAAGAGCGGGAGCTGCCAGTGTTATAGCTGGACTTATTGCAGAAGGTGACACTGAAATTCTAAATGTCCACTATCTGGATCGAGGCTATGAGAAAATGGTTGAGAAGTTCCAGCAACTCGGGGCTGACATCAGGCGTGTAGGAGACAATTAAGAGAACCGGGGAGATAGTCCATGATCAAGGTCTGTAGCTTATTTAGCGGTTCCAGCGGGAACTGCATATACGTTTCATATAACGAAACCTCAATTCTCATTGACGCAGGCGTAAGCGGTAAAAGAATTGAAGGGGCTTTAAAAAGCATAGGAGAGTCCTTTGAAAAGGTAAAAGGGATTTTTATTACCCATGAACACAGTGATCATATCTGTGGAGCAGGTATTCTCTCTAGAAGGTATAAGATTCCCATCTATGCCAATCCGTCAACCTGGAAAGCCATGCACCCTTTTATGGGCAAGCTGTCAGCAGATCTTGTCCGACATATTGAAGTGGGTCAGAACCTCATGCTTGATGATATCGAGATCAGACCTTTTTCAATCCCTCATGACGCGGCATGTCCCGTGGGATATAATTTGTTTATAAATGGGAAGAAGCTGACTATTGCGACCGATATCGGTCATATGAGCCGTGAGCTTTTGGAGAACCTTGAAAAAAGCGACATGGTTTTATTGGAATCCAATCATGACATTGAAATGCTTAAAACAGGACGTTACCCATGGCCCTTAAAGCAGCGCATACTGGGGGAAAACGGGCATCTCTGCAATGACATGGCGGGTAAGGTAGTGGCCTATCTTGCTGAAAATGGCACCAAGCTGTTTTTATTGGGGCACTTAAGCAAGGAAAACAATTTCCCAGAACTGGCCTATCAAACCGTTTGTAACGCTTTATTGGAAAAGCAGATAAACCCAGTTGAGGATGTGTATCTGGAGGTAGCTTTAAGAGACAGGGTCAGCAAGGTGCTATACATATGACACTAAATATTCTCGCTGTCGGAAAACTGAAGGAAAACTATTTAAAAGACGCTCAAAAAGAATATTTGAAGCGTCTTTCGCGTTTTTGCAAGGCTCAGGTGACTGAGATTGAAGAGGAAAAGGCGCCTGAATCAGCAAGCCCGGCTCAGGAGGAAAAGGTCAGGCTAAAAGAAGCGGAACGCATTAGAAAAGCTCTTAACAAAAATACCACAACCATTGCGTTAGCACTTGAGGGTCAGGAACTGACTTCTCCCGGCTTTTCTGAACAGATCAATCGCCTGATGTTGGATGGAAAAAGTGATGTAACCTTTATTATAGGCGGGTCAACCGGTCTTGATCCCGCCGTCATTAAGGAAGCGGATTACCGCTTGTGCCTTTCAAAGATGACCTTTCCCCACCAGCTAGCCCGTATCATTCTGCTTGAACAGGTTTACCGAGCTTTTAAGATTTTAAATAATGAGACTTATCATAAGTAGAAGTGAGCAATAATGTTAACATATGAACATTATAAGTAATAGTTTTTTATATAATTTACTATGACTATAACCATTTTTTATCTTGCTAAAGATTATCACATATTTTACGATGTTAGAGTAAGTAAATTTGTATAAGGATATACAATTATGTTCAATGAACTTAGAAATTATACAACTAAACCCAAATTATATGCTCCAAGCACAAATAAATTTTGGGATGATGAACATATCTCTAAAGGTATGTTGAAAGCTCACCTAAATACAAATTGGGATGCGGCAACTCGTAAACCTGAATTTCTCAATAAATCAGTTAATTGGATTTCAAGAATTGCACCATCATCTCATTATAAGTTTTTACTTGATTTAGGCTGCGGTCCTGGATTATATGCAGAGCGGTTTAATAGTGCTGGATATTCTGTTACAGGAGTGGATTTTTCTAAACGCTCCATTGCGTATGCAAAGGAACAAACATTACTTAATAAAAACAATATCAAGTACCATTACCAAAACTACTTGACAATTGATTATTTAGAACAGTTCGATGTAATAACATTGATATATTGTGATTATGCAGCGTTATCAATTACGGATAGGCTTATTCTATTGAGAAAAGTATATCAAGCATTAAGACCGAACGGGAAATTTATTTTTGATGTATTTACACCTCTTATGAGAAAAGATGAAAGTCGTTCATGGAAATACTATGAAGAGGGTGGATTTTTGAGCGAAAAGCCGCATATTTGCTTAGAATCCGTTTATCAATATGATGATGAAGATAATACCGAATTAAGACAGTCTATTGTGATAACCGAAGAAACTGTAAATTGCTATAATATTTGGGACCATTTCTTTACTAAGGAAGCACTGCTATTAGAAATTCAGACCGTAGGATTCAATGCATTTGAATTTTATGGTGATATTGCGGGGAAGGAATTTTTAGATACAGGAGAAACTATTTGTGGTGTTTTCATAAAGTAGAAGATTTGGATAGTAAAAGCTTAATACGAAGAACTATTTTCTTCACAATCTTTATAACGAAGAATGGCTAAGAGACACCAATATGGTGTCTTTTAGCTTAACATGTTATACGGATATCAAAAACTTGATAGTTTAGTTGTTTATTGATATGGTGAAACATATCATAAGTAGATGTAAGCGATAATTTTATATTTTACGCAGCCGCCATTTGGCGGCAATTTTTATATATTCTCAAATTTTGTAGCTTTTTGAGGTGATAAAGGGTATTCATAGTGAAAGGAGGGCTCGGCTAGTGGAACCAAAATCATTGCGTACGGATGATTGCATGGATAATGTTATAAAAGCATATTCCAATATGGTTTATAGATTGGCTTTTTCACAAACAAGAAATAAAAGCGATGCAGATGATATTTATCAAGAAGTCTTCTTTCGATATATCAGAAAAAAACCACAGTTTGAAACAGAGGAACATAGAAAAGCCTGGCTCATTCGTGTTACTGTCAACTGTTGCAAAAAGATGTGGATATCGTCTTGGAGAAAGAAGATAGTGCCTCTAGATGAAACTATTATCTTCGAAATGGAAGAAGAGACCAATATTCACTATGAGCTTCAAAAATTGCCACTGAAATATAGAGCAGTAATTCACCTTTTTTATTATGAGGACTTGAGCATAGAAGAAATTAGTGAATCATTAAACCAAAAGCCATCTACGATCAGAACACAGCTTACACGGGCAAGGTATAAGCTGAAAGAAATTTTGAAGGAGGATAAGGAGGATTATGATGTTTAGAGAAAAATATCGCAATATGAATGAACAAATTTTTCCCGAACAAGAGCTTGTAAATAAGATTATTCACTCAATAAAAGAGCCTGAAAGAGAAATAAATAAAACGAAAATCTTTTGTCGTAAACCCATCATAATTGTGTCAATGCTTATGGTACTTGTTTTAGCCACAACACCTGTACTTGCTGCCAATGTACCTGCTGTTTATAGACTCATGTTTTTTGTTTCTCCAACTGTTGCACAATTTTTTATGCCTGTGCAAAAATCCTGCGAGGATAATGGTATTAAAATGGAGGTTGTGTCAGCATATATTCATGATGGTACAGCTGAAATCTACATCACAATGCAAGACCTTATCGGAGATCGTGTTGATGAAACCACAGACCTTTATGACAGTTATTCTATTAATCGCCCGTTTGACAGTTCCGCGAATTGTCAACTAGTTGGCTATGACGAGGCAACAAAAACAGCAACCTTTCTCATATCCATAACAGAGTGGGGTAACAAAAAAATTGCTGGTGATAAAATAACTTTTTCTGTTAGAGAATTTATCAGTGATAAACATATCTATAAGGAGATACCGATAGAAGCAGAACTAACTCATATTGACGATCCTCCAGCTACAAAGCAAGTTACTCCTGGTGGCGGCGGTGGTCCCAGTTACAAAGAGTATTTTCCAAATCACGATAGCAAGGCTAAAGTTCTTGTTCCATCTGCTCCAATGGATTTTCCAGTTGAGGACATTTATTTTACAGGTGTTGGATATATAGATGGTATGCTTCATATGCAGACAGCTGTTGTGAATAATTTGACTAAGGATAATCATGGATACTTTTTCTTAAGAGATAAGAGCGGAAATGAAATTCAATATATTTATAGTGTTGGTTTTAGCGAGAGTATTGACAGTGATAATAAAGTTCATTATGAGGAATATGTCTTTGACATTCCTCAATCAGAAATTGGTCAGTACTCACTTTATGGAACCTTTGTTACGAGTGGATTGTTTACGGAGGGAAACTGGAAAGTAACTTTTCCTCTTGAAGAAATAAAGAACAATTGACTTGTTCACAACTGAACAGCATAGAGTAAATTCAGATATTTTTGCCATTTAATATGGAATCTTTAATCTTAAGTGCTACTTTGAATGATTTAATCGCATCATCGAGGCTTAAAATTGTAGGAATATCTTTTGTACAGCATTCTATTACATGCTTAATCGATTGCTCGCAATAATCCTTTCCTAAAATTTTTAAATCTTTCTTGTCGTTGGCTGTAAATAAGGTCAAAGAATTTTCGCATCTGTCTGGATAGCTATTTTCAGTGTATTCTATGGCGCCATTCTCAAACACAGCTTCATACGCAACAGTAAAAGGGTATGAGAGTGGCATCATAGATGAACCTTGAACTTCTACAATAGTATCCTCATAAAGCAACAAAGCACTTACATAAGATTGTCCTGTCTTTCCGTTAATGCCTAAAGAAGAAATCTTATCGGGCATACCCAAAAGCCATGTAATAAAATCAAATTCATGAATCATTAAGTTTGTTACAATATTGTTTAAGCTCAAGTCACCCCAGAGTGGAGGGGTCTCTCTTTTTACATTTATTGTTTTTAATTTTCCAAGTGAATTATCTTTTAGAGTATTATAAATATATTCATAGGGATATTCATGTCTGATAAACAGGTTTACAAAAACTCTTTTACCGTATTGTTCTCCAGCTTTTTTCATAGCATAGGCACCTTCAAGGGATAGACAAATTGGGGTTTCGCAAAATACGTTCTTTCCGTTTTTTAAAGCTTCAATTACATATTCTCTGTGAATCGAGCTCGGAAGACAAATATCTATTAAGTCTATATTTTTATTGGCCAATATATCATCTGCATTATCTGTAACGTCTACCCCCATATCTCTACGTATTTTTTCAAGCTTTTCTTTATTTCTTCCGAAAATCGTGATTGATTCAATAATATCTATTTTCTTATAGATATTGGCATGGTGCATGCCAAAACCAGTTCCTAAAATACCAATTTTCATAATAATCTCTCCAGTTCCCTCGTTAGTATGGTAAAATCAGTATATCAATAAATTCATGACAATAATCTGTCATAAATATATAACAAAATAAATTGGGAGAAGTTATTGTGAAGGTTCACAGGCTAATATCAGTTTTATTATTGATGGAAACCAGACGTACAATGAAAGCAGAAGAACTCGCTTCTAGGCTTGAAATATCAACGAGGACAGTTTATAGGGATATTGAAGCTTTATGTGAAGCAGGTATACCATTAACAACAACAACTGGACCTAATGGGGGTATACATCTAATGGAGGGATACTCAAGTGGAATACGTAATCTCCATGAGGATGATATTGTTAGCCTCTATCTAAGTGGTATGGGTATTCAACCTGACAGACAAAGTGATATGGCTATCAAGTTGAATAATACGCTTTTAAAACTGCAAAAAAGCCTATCTCATACACAAATTAATAATATAAACAAAATAAAAAGGAAATTTTATTTTGACGAGACTCCCTGGTGGGGCCAAAGCAAACGGTTATCCAATGTTGATACTCTTATACATTCTATCATCCAGGCAAAAACACTTAGAATTGCTTATCAAAAGTATACAGGTGAATTATCATATAGAAAGATTTATCCTTATGGTGTGGTAGTCAAAAGGATGGATTGGTATTTAATAGCGTATTGTGAAAAAAATAAAGATATAAGGGCATTTAAGTGCGAACGAATAATAGATTATAAAATTTTAGATGAAGGTTTTATTATTCCTGAAGACTTTTATATTGAAGATTATTGGAAGAAAAGCCAGAGAACATTCAAAAATCTATGTGCAGAAAAGGAGAATTATCCAGTTCGCATAAAATTACATAAGGATAGAGCAGAGGTTCTTTCAGATTTGGAAGTATTCGAAATAAAGGAAGAAGGAGATTATATATTAGCGACAATAAATATGTACAAATATGAATGTGCAGTCACAGATGTTATGAAGATTATTGGATATGCTGAAATTATTAACCCTACAGAATTAAGAGCTATTGTAGAGGAAGAGCTTGAAAACATTATTATGAAATATAAAAATTAATTTGTGTAGGTGTGTAACAGAAAGGGGGTCATAATGTTGGGTCATTTGGGATTTTCATATGTGGGTTTGATATATTTATTAATGCTTTGGATTCCAAATATCATATGGAGTAAAAATAAGCCGATTAACTATGACACCACTCAAGAAAACAAAATATTATTAGTGTTTGAGCGTGTTGGACAAGTATGTTGTACTTGCAGCATACTGATTTTTAGTGATTTTAATATTTCTCCGTTTTCACCATGGAGTTTGTGGCTAATAGGATCATTTTTTCTAATGATTCTTTATGAGATTAGCTGGATTAGATATTTTATTAGTGAGCATACGGAAGAAAATTTCTATCGTAGTTTTTGTGGTATTCCTGTACCTGGTGCAAGTCTGCCTGTTATGGCTTTTTTGTTATTAGGTATTTATGGTAAAGTTATATGGCTGATAGTATCTGCTATCATAATAGGTATAGGTCATATAGGAATACATATTCAGCATTTGAAAGCGCTAAAATAAGATTTGTCATTAATTGGATGAGGCCTAAGGGCTCATAAGGAATCAAAACAGGAGGAATGTATAATGGAGCATTTGGTGTACTGCGATGCAAAGGCAAGGGTTTTGGAGAAAATCTTAAATGGATCCAAGACAATGATTATTAGAGGTGCGGCCGGCAGAAAATTACCGCACGGCAGAGTATTTGAAGGTGAAACCCTTTATTTTATTGAAAATAACGGGAATGGGTTGATTAAAGCTAAAGCTACGGTAAAAAGCGTTTTTAATTCTGAAAAAATGACAGAGGACGAATCAAAATCGATAGTTGCCAAAAACCAGGATAAACTTAATCTGACAGCTGATCAAATAAAGCGCTGGGCTGGTAAAAAGGTTCTTTGTCTAGTAGAAATAAAAGACGCCCAAGCTATTGAGCCGCTTACACTTGCCCGTCAGAGTAATATGGATGATTGGATCACTGTGGAGCAAATCAGTTCAATTTTAGAAGGATCAAGCGAAAAATATCAGAGCATCAGAGTTAATAAATAAAGGTTCAAACTATATGAGAATTACTTTTGTTTTTGGAATGTGCAGGCGTATAGATTGAGCTGGCAAACAGTCTATAAGTGATCAGGAACAGGAAAAAAGGAGAAACCCCATGGCAGCACAGTATGAAACAGAAAGACTTTGTCTTACAGTCCTTCAGAAGACCGATGCAGATAAGGTCTTGGACTATTACACCCGAAATATGTATTTTTTAAAGGAGTGGGATCCTCAGCGATCTGTCGATTTCTTTACAATGGAATACCAAAGACAAATGCTTGAAAAGGAGTACAAGACCTATGAAGAAGGCGATCTTCTTAAGCTATGGATATTCAATAAGGAAGATCCCGCTAAGGTCATTGGCTTTATTGTCTTCAACAATATTGTCCGTGGCGCCTTTTTGTCATGCCATTTAGGCTATAAACTGGATAAGGACCACATTAACAGGGGCTATATGACCGAAGCCCTCAAAAAAGGAATAGAGGTTATTTTTGACCAATACAAGCTTCATCGAATCGAAGCAAATATCATTCCCCATAATGTACGCTCCATGCGTGTTGTAGAAAAGCTGGGCTTCTACAATGAGGGCCTGGCCCGTCAATATCTAAAAATAAATGGCAAATGGGAGGATCATATCCATTTTGTACTTCTTAATGACAAGGTTTGATTAAAAAATGACAGTATTTCCTGTTTTATTTTAATAGGCTTCCGATTATGATATAGTTTCCATATCGGGAGGACTAAGTATGAGAAAGGTTCACGATATTGTTCCATCGATGAGCCGCTTAAAAAAGGCGGTGCTCCGCTTAAGACTCCATTTCTGGGCTCAAGGGTTTATTATTTGTGCCTCTCAGGATCTTGACCTTCAAAAAGAAATATCAAAATGGCCTGATGGCTTTGCTTTTCTTCTTCAAATATTGCCCGATAAGCCTTACATCGGCTTAATAAAAGACGTTAACGACTTACACATAATCCCAAATACATTTCCTTCATCTCACGAAACAGTCGTAGCTTTTAAAAATATGGCCATCGCCCGGGACGTATTCTGCGGTAAAATTGGCATACACCAAGCTTTTTGTGAAAACAGATTTGATTTTAAGTCGAACCAGGGACACGATGTATCTGTCGTAAGAGCTATGATTCTTACACAACATATACTCTTTCCGCAATTGGAGGATTACGGGAGCTTTAAAAACAAGCAAAAAAAACGTGTCAGCCGACTCGCAATCCTTTCACAAATTCTGTTGTCGGGAAATAGAGGTGCGTTCCAATCGGAACGCACCATAAGACTCGCACCAAAAGCTGAGAAAGGGGGCTCTTTCAAATGATTCCGAAGTATTATGAATTTATGAATAAGTTAAAAATAATGTCGGGCTATCGGGCATTGGAGAACATACCTCTTGAGCTTAAAGGGCGGGGATCCAGCCGCCCCATGGTAATTGCCGATTCCGATTACATAGAAGAAGGAGCCCTCAGCAGATTTATCAGTGCTTTTAGCGGGTCAGAGCTGGTGGTGGGGAGTATTTTTAAATGTAGCAAAACACTGTTGCCCCAATGCGCCGAGCAAGCCATATCCGAGTTTAAAGCCTGCTTTTGTGACGGGATAATTGCTCTGGGAGGCAGCTCTGCCTTTGAAACGGGAAAAGCAATCAGCTCCTCCATTCCTCAAAGTGGGGGCGACGAGATTCTGCTCATGGGAACGGACTGTGTGAAAAAAAATCTTTCAGTCCCGTTCATTGTAGTTCCTATAGCAAGCTCCGGTGTAGAAATAACAGGGGCTCCTGATGCAATCGTACTTGATCCAAGAATGACGTTAAATCCGTCTCCCAGGGACACCGTTTTATCAGCTCTTGATATACTTTGCCACGGCATTGAAACCTATACCTGCCTTCAGAAAAATCCTTTAAGCGATGCTTATGCTTTTTCGGCCATTAGCCTGGTTCGAGAAAACCTATCCAAGGCTGTCAAATTCAAAAGGGATAGAAAAGCTCATCATGCCCTGGCTAACGCAGCTGTTCTTTCAGGTATCGCCTTTCTGAATTCCAAAGCCGGTATCGCCCATGCTCTGGCGTATGGTCTTGAGAGTTTCTGTAAGATTTCTCATGGAGAGGCTATTGGTATTGTCCTTACTCATTGTATGGACAATAATATGATAAAGCTTGACGAGTACTATGGCGAGCTTCTTCTACCCCTGGCGGGGCCTGAGATCTATGCGGATACGCAGCATCACCAAAGAGGAAGAAAAACGGCACAAACTATTCGGAATATCGTATCCGACTACCATCAAAAATGCGGTATTCCCATCTGCTTATCGGAAATGGGTGTGAAACGTGCGGATTTTGACGGTATTACAGCTCTATGCCTGAAGAGCACCTCCATATTATATAATCCGACTGAGGTGCTGGAGGAAGACATTCGGAATATTCTAAACCTTGCTTTTTAATACCTTGTTCCTTTTTACAGTTCTCTTTCATGCTGTTTTCTATAAAGACAAGACTTTAAAAGCAGGATATAATAATATTACCCGTTAACAAGCCTCGACCCATGGGAGAAAGTAAAATTTCGAACGCCTAAAGGTAACCCCTAAAGGCAGCGGGTACCCAAGTTATTGATACTTCGTATTAATAGGAATAGGTCAGCATGGGAATATTTTATTTAGATAATGTGTTTAAGATGGAAGGATAGCCATGAGTATAAGTGGAAGTATTGAAGGTTTAAAAAACAGTGTAATAGAAGCTCTTGAAGGCATTTATAGTTTAGAGGTCCCACAGGACGGGCTGTGGACGGAGGAATTGGTTAATACATTATCTAGTCTGTCGGGAGCCATAAACAGGGAAATTGCCATATATCTTGATCGGAAGGGCCATATAACCGACGTAAGCGTCGGTGATTTTAAAACAGTGGATTTAAACGAGGTAGAAGGGCGAAGAAATAAAACCCGCTTGTCGGGTGTGCGCTGCCTTCACACCCATCCTAATGGAAATGGCATGCTGTCAGCTGTGGATGTGAGTTCCTTAAAGCTTTTACGGCTTGACATGATTGCTGCCATAGGTGTTATGGATCAGAAGCCAACCGATATATATGTAGCCGTTCCTTCTCCTGTATCAGTGGAAGATGTTGAGACCTTTGGTCCTTATACGGCTGATAAGGATGACTTTGACGCTCTTCTTGAATATATCGGTGAGGCTGATGAATTCTGGAGAAATCATGCCGAGACACTGGATAATGTTATTGAGCGGGCGATACTGGTTGGGATCAAGACCCAGGAAACCCGAGATATCCAGGGGGTAAGTGAAGCAGATGTCTCCATGATTGAGCTTAAGGAGCTGGCTCAAACAGCGGGAGCCCAAGTGGTGTCCAAGGTCATGCAGAAGCGGGAGGGCCGTGATGCAGCTTACTTTATCGGCAAGGGTAAGGTTGAGGAGCTGCGGCTTATGGTTCAGTCACTGAATGCCGATCTGGTTATTTTTGACGATGAAATATCACCCTCTCAGCAACGTAATATTGAAGAGGTCCTTGGCGTCAAGGTTATAGACAGGACAGGGCTGATTCTTGATATTTTTGCCCAGCGTGCAAGGAGCAGGGAAGGTAAAATTCAGGTTGAGCTGGCTCAAATGGAATACAACTTACCCAGGCTTCAGGGCCTTGGTATGGTGCTATCCCGCTTGGGTGGCGGTATTGGAACCAGAGGCCCCGGTGAAACAAAGCTGGAAACCGATAGACGTCATATCAAGAGAAAGATTACGGCTCTTAAGGAGCAGCTTAAGGAAATAAAAAAACAGCGAGGTATTCTAAGGCTTGAAAGAAAGAAAAACCGGGTTCCGGTTGCAGCTCTGGTTGGCTATACCAACTCGGGAAAATCCTCGCTTTTAAACGCTCTTTGCGGGGCCGATGTCTACGCGGAGAATAAGCTTTTTGCAACATTGGATACGACCACCCGACAGCTTCTTATAGACGAAAACCAGGTTGTTTTGGTGACGGACACTGTTGGCTTTATCAGAAAGCTTCCTCATCACCTTATGGATGCTTTCAAGTCAACCCTCGAGGAAGCTGTATACTCGGATGTGCTTGTCATTGTTGCTGACTCTTCTGATCCCTATGTGCAGGATCATATTCGTATTGTTGACAGCATCCTCACTGAGCTCGGAGCCTCCCAGAAGCCGACAATCATAGCCTACAACAAAATCGACAAGCCCGTAGAAGGTGAGCGGTCCAAGCTTTCCTCTGAACGTACGGTTATTGAAATATCGGCAAAAACCGGAGAAGGTCTTGATAATTTAAAGGCTCACTTAAAAGATATGCTGTGCGAGGCTCGGGTACAGGTGCAGCTTAAAGTACCCTTTACCGAGGGCTGGGTTTTGCCTTGGCTTTATGAAAATGGCAAGGTTATTGCGGTGGATTATGATGAAAGTGCGTCCCTTATAGAGGCAGAGCTGGATAAAGAGGCTTCCTTGCGTGTCCAGAATTTTATTACGAAGTAACAAGGTGCCCAGGACCCGCTAGCAATCTTTAATTGCGTAAGCGGGTGGGGTTATAATTGAGTAAGGCAGACCTTATGACAAGAAAAGGCGTATTGACACTTATGAACACCTTATTGTAGAATAGTTATGCTGCTTTATTAGCTCGAGTGGTGGAACAGGCAGACACAACGGACTTAAAATCCGTCGGACTAACCCTCCGTACCGGTTCGACTCCGGTCTCGAGCACCAAACAAAACCCTGATTGCTAAATGCTTTCAGGGTTTTATTGTTGTGAGTATAAATTTTATTCTGGTCTTTCGCTTTCTCTAGGGGCGGTACTTTTTTTTGCCGGTTTAAGCTCTGTCAGCAGCACCGCAACCAATAAAAGGACACCGCCGGCAACCATATTAATAGTCAATTTCTCAAATCCTAAGATTACCGAGAAAACACTACCAAATAATGCTTCTGTAGATAGGATGACCGCAGCCTTAGTGGAGGATGTGTTTTTCTGGGCAGAAGTTTGCATGAAAAACGCAAGACAGGTGCTGAACAAGCCCAGATAAAGGACAGGAGCCAGTCCTGTTCCAAAATTGGCACTTGATAAGGATTTTAAGTCAAAGAAAATGAATGCCAGTAAAGATAATACAGCCGCCGTTGCCATCTGAAGCAAGGTCAGCCTTGCCGTATCCATATGATTCACGCAATAGCTTAAAAAGGAAATATGACCAGCAAACAAAAGAGCGCATATTAGTGTCAGAATATCTCCTATATTAAATGTGAACCCTGAGGAAAACGAAAAAGTTAAAAAAGATATTCCCACCAAACTAAGGGCGGCACTGAAAAACATTTGGCTGGGTGGTCTCTTTCGAAAAATGGCCCAGGTTATAAACGGCACCATAATAACATTGGTTGAGGTAAGAAACGCATTATTGGAGGGGGTTGTAAATTCCAGCCCCAGAGTTTGAGCAAAAAAGGCCATAAACAAAAGGGTTCCGGCAATGGCGCCTTTCTTCAGATCATCGGCTTTTATTCCTGGTACCTTCTTGAAGAAAAAGACTGTCAATACTAGTGTTGCTATCATAAACCGCAAGACCATAATCAGACTTGAACTCATATTACTGTCAATTGCCAGCTTTGTCGCAATAAAACCGGACCCCCAGATGATTGCTACCACGATCAGCATTGCGTCTGATATAAAAGATTTTGACCTTTTATTTTGTGTCATATGTATTCCTTACCCTTATGGAGAATGTCTTTCAGTGAATTATACGTGAGGCTTACCGCTTTGTAAAGACAGTCGTCGGTTATGACGATATTTCAACCAGTTTATCATGCACCTTTATCTCGATTCCATCTTTAGCTCCTTCAAGGACGCTTACATTTACATGATTATTCTCAATTTCCACCTGAAGGAGGCTGTTTCTCCAATATATTTTGTAGGTAAGCTTTTTCCAGTGTTCCGGGAACCAGGGATTGAAGCTTAATATGCCGTCCTTGTCAATGTGCATCCCCCCAAAGCCGAAAATGACCGCTTGCCAGGTTCCACCGGCAGATGCGCCATGGATTCCTTCCCTGGAATTGCCTTGGTTGTCGTTCAGATCGACAAGAGCGGACCTCCTTAAGTATTTGTACGCATTTTTGCAGTCCTTGACATGGAGGCCCATAATGGAGTGTACGCTTGGGCTAAGGGATGATCTGTGAAGGCATCTTTTTTCATAATACTCGTAATTGATTCTCTTAACTTCGTCATCAAATTCTTCCCCTAAAAGAAGCATAAGCATTACAACATCGGCCTGTTTGATGATCTGAGTGAGGGAAGCCCGCATATTCTTCAATTCCTTAGGCCTGAGGGGCATATCGTTTTCATCGTATTCCGTGATAACGACATCCACTAATTCGAAGTATCCTTGGAATTGCTCCATCAGCTTATCTTCGTTGTTAAAAGGAATATAAATCTTGTCCCTCACCCTTTTCCACTTAACAAGCTCCTCTTCATTGAGGACTATTCTGGAGGAGAGATCTTCATAAGCCGCAGCGTATTTTTCCTTGAGCATCTCAGCCACTTCCAACCCCCGGCTTATATTCCAGCGCGCAAGATAATTGGTATAGCAATTATTATCAACTGGTTCATGCCATTCATCAGGCCCTGTGACAGCCTTAATCTCGTATCTGTTAAATTCGCTGTTATATTCGCATCTGGATACCCAGAATCTTGCTGTTTCCAGAAGGATTTCCGCTCCGAATTCAAGTAGCATATCCTTATCCTTTGTGATTTTGTAATAATGATACAACCCAAAGGCTATATCAGCTGTCACATGGTGCTCATACATGGCCACATAGCATCTATAACAGGTTCCGTCGGGCTCTATGGTCCAATCCGGACATTCCTCATCGCCTGTATCAGCGGACTCCCAGGGATATTTGGCCCCCGAATACCCATTGGAACGAGCATTTTCCCTTGCCTTATCCAGCAAATGATACCTGTATTTCAAAAGATTCCTGGCTGTGTCAGGAAATACATAGGTGAAAAACGGAAGCATGAAGATCTCGGTGTCCCAGAAGGCATGTCCGCCGTATTCTTCCCCATGAAGTAGCTTTGCGCCAAGATTGATTCTGGAGTCATCCTTGCTTGCGGTGCTCATAAGATGGAATATGTTGAACTTAAGGGCCTTATCGATCTCCGGATCGCCTTCTATTTCAACATTCGCTATTTTCCATAACTTTTCATACACATCGCAATGCTTTTCCAATTCTCCTTCCAGGGTATCAACAACAAAATCTCGTAACCCTTTCTCAACTACGTCTTTCACGCCGCTGTCCGGAACTTCTCTTCCGGTATAGATAACGGCATATTTATCAATCTGGACTGTGTGGTTTTGTTCCACATAAAAATCCATGAATTCTACAGCCTGTTCTCCAAAGGAAGAGAACTTCTTGTTTTTGATAACGCTCTTTCTGGAATCGTCTGCATATATCCTCATACAGGTACCCGTTCCCACATGAAGGCCAAAGTCCCTGGTAGCGGCTTCTATATAGCAACCCCGCCGGTTCATACCGCTGTTTTCCACAAGCCGCATATGCTTGGTTCTGAATCGCGGAAAATCAATAAAATTCACTACAGAACCATCCACTATATTTTCCAGCTCCATGAGCCCGCTGTAATTGAGCGGCGTCACAAAAAGCTTGATAGCAGACCGGTGAACATCCTTGCGGCTTAAAAACCGGTAGCCCTCAATAAGGGTCTCCCGGCCCTCAGGATCCCGAAGCACCATTCTTTTTGCAAGCAGCGCTTTCTTCATATCAAGAACTCTCTTGAATTCAAGGATCTCACAGTCGTCTACGCCTATTAGGCTGCGTTCAACATAGAGCTTGATGCCAACCCAGCTTGCGGTGTTTACAAGCTCCCGCATAAAGGCTTCGGACTTGTCGAACACTCCATTGATATAATTAGCCGGGAGACTGATTTTAGTCCCTTCCTCATATGAACCCCTGGTTCCCATATATTCGTTTGTGAGAGCAAAAAGCGTTTCATATTTCAGGTTCTGCTGGGGGTTGTATTCATCCTGGCATATGAGCCATTGATCCTCACTGAGCAAAGCACTTATATTCTTGGAAAAAAAATCTTTGATCATAAATACCTCCGTTGTCGTGGGACTTGACTGTCCCCAATGAATCATGGCTAGCCGTTCCAATTTGCCAGTTTATTAATCAGCTTCTTTCCAAGCTCGGCTTCCGATACCGATGACCTGGAATAAGGCTTCAACGCTATTTTAAAGGTAAACGCCTCGGCTCTGACTTCATACTGGGGAAGCCTTCCGGGGCCGCAGCTGTTACTGCCCAGCCCACCCTGCCGGTAATCCAGATTAAAAGTGATGGCATCTCTTTTTATAAGCTCCCATCGGTGTTTTGCCAGGTCGAGATCCTTCATTGAATAATGACTTGCGCTGAAATCGAACTTGCTGCTTGCGGCGGAAACAAACCCCATCTCGCGGTTATCGGATACGGCCACCCATTCTATATCTGTTCTGTTTCCATTATCTTGTGGATAAATGTAAGGGGTTTCCATCCCGTCAACAGTGCTTTTATAAAGTCCAACGGCATTGGCTAATTTGCTGTCGCAATAACATTCACCGGGACCTCTGCCATACCACACCACTCTCTCCAGCGCTTCGGGTATCTGCATCTGCAAACCGATTCTGGGGAGTGATTCAGGCACTGTTCCATAAGGCTTTCCGCTGGTATCAAGGACTATGGTCCCATCCCCATCAATGGTGTAGGTATATGTCAAATGGAATCCCCAATTGTACGTAGGAGGGGACATATGTACATTGCAGCGGACTATAGCGGTACTGTCACTGACTTTTTCCCACTGAAAGGTCTCCACACTGTGGTGCATCAAATGGACCATCGCCTTTTTCCACTCTGTCACCGCATACATGTCGTTATCGATGGGTGCGCGCCATATATTAAGCCGGGGCCCTGACTTAAGCATCTCAAGGCCTTCATAATTCCATGATGCTATTGTTCCTTTAAGCATGTCAAAGGTTAATACAAAACGCTCGCCCTTGAGGTAAAGGATACTTCCGTCGCTTCTACATTCCAGGAAAGGACTTTCTTCTACCGGGCAGGGATAGCCCTCGCCTTGCTCAACAGGAAGGTTAAACTGAGCCCAGGCTACTTCATGGCCTTTTTCGGTCCACTTGGTGCCTGCTCCCAGAATAAAACCAACCTTCAACCAATAATCAGTTCCCGAAGCCCCTTTATGTGGCATGACGTAGGGGAGCTCTACAATTCCTGATTCTCCCGCCTTTATCTCAGGAAGGCCGCAATAGCCGCTTTGGAGAACTTCTCCATCGGCCTCCACAGTCCAGCTTAAGATCAGATGGCTCAACGTTATAAAATCATAATAATTGAAAACCCTTATTTTTCCCCGCTGCAAGTCAATCTCTTCAACCTTCACGGGTTCAATAACCTTTTTAAATTCAGCAAGGCCCGGCGACGGGGTTCTATCCGGCATGACCAGCCCATCTATAACGAAATTGGAATTGTTAGGCTCATCCCCGAAATCGCCCCCATATGCGTAAAATTCCTTCCCGTCAGAGGTATACTGGCGGATGCCGTGATCAATCCATTCCCAGACAAACCCGCCCTGCAGGCGTTTATATTGATAAAAGGCATCCCAGTACTCTTTGAGGCCTCCCGGCCCATTTCCCATGGCATGGGCATACTCGCACAGAATATGGGGCTTTTCACATCCTTCAAGCTTCCCGAAGCCAATCATCTTTTCAACGGGAGAATACATGGTGCTTACCACATCACACACTTTTGCTTCCCGATCTCCTTCATAGTGAACGGGCCGTGTGGGGTCCGCTTTGTGGCACCATTCCGCCATGGCTTCAAAATTGCAGCCAAAGCCTGATTCATTGCCCAGAGACCACATGATGATGCTTGGATGATTCCTGTCTCTGTAAACCATTCTCTGGATTCGGTCAAGATAGGCTTCCTTCCATAAAGGATCATCACTAAGGCGGTTGGCGTCGCCCGTGAGCTCGAAACCATGGGTTTCAAGGTCAGTTTCATCAATAACATATAATCCGTACTCATCACAAAGATCATAAAACCTTGGATCATTTGGGTAATGGGATGTTCGGACAGCATTGATATTGTGCTGCTTCATCATGACAACATCCTTCACCATGGTTTCATAGGGCACGGCCCTTCCTAAATCCGGATGATGATCATGACGGTTTACGCCCCTGAACATGACCGGGACACCATTGACAAGTAAATTTCCGCCTCGTATTTCTACCTGTCGGAAGCCTACCTTCCATGGTATCGCCTCGATTATCGCACCATCAGCATTCTTAAGGCTAATGACCAGATTGTACAGATAGGGAGCTTCGGCAGACCACTTATAAGGATTGTGAACAGGAATACTAAATGCCACAATGCTTTCGCAATCATTCTGGAGAGAACAATCGGCTCCGGCCGAACCAATGAGCGTGCTTCCATCGGAATCAAAGAGCTCCGCCACAAGATTCGCGGCTAAAGACTCCAAATCTGATTTGTTTTCAACAAAAGCGGTGCACTGAAGCACACCGTCCTGATAGGACCCATCCAGCTCCGTTGTTACACAGAAATCCCGTATATATACCTTTGGCCTTGCCACAAGGTATACATCACGGAAAATTCCACTCAGCCACCACATGTCCTGGTCTTCCAGATAGCTTCCGCAAGACCATTGATACACTCTGACAGCCAGTATGTTTTTACCGCTATGTACCAAATCGGTAATATCAAACTCCGAAGGAAGCCTGCTTCCCTGACTGTAGCCTGCTTCTTTTCCATTAACCCATAAGTGGAAAGCGCTGTCCACTCCTTCGAACCGGATGTAGACTCTTTTTTCCTGCCAGGCCCCGGGAACATAAAACGCTCTTCGGTAGCAGCCGGTTGGGTTCTCCGAGGGTGTTCTGGGGGGATCAACCGGAAAAGGGAAATACAGATCCGTATAATGAGGCTTTCCGTATCCCTGAAGCTGCCAATGGCCCGGTACCTTGATATCGTCCCAACCCGCAGCATCGTAATCCGCACTATAAAAGCCTTCCGGCACCGTATGGGGAGATGGGCTGTAGTTGAACTTCCAGACACCATTCAGTAGCCTGAAGGCAGAATTTTCTCTTTCAAAGGTTAAGGCTTTTTTCTTGTCGGAATAAGAAAAAAGGGTTCCATGGTTTTTTTCTCTATGCCGTTCCAGTAAATTCAGATTGTCCCAATCCCGTAGTTCCTTCATAAAACTGTTTTCCATTTCTGCCCCTCCACGAGCTAAGGGGGACTTAAAATATACTTCCGCTTAGCGGAAGTTATATTTTAACTGTCCCAAAATCAATGTAATGCTTATCTACAGATGATTACCATCATGCAAAAGAGAGCGCCGGAGTTTCAATCTGAGGTCAGAAGGCGACATGCCTTCGTATTTCCTGATCAGCCGGCAAAAGTAATTTTTATTTTCAAGTCCTACCATGTGGGCGATGTCCTCCAGCTTAAGATCCGGTTCAAGCATCAAGGCTTTTGCTTTAGATAAACGCAAACGGATAATGTATTCCACAAGTCTCATGCCAGCAATTTTATGAAAAATCCTACTGGCATAATCTACGCTCATGCCCGATACTGCCGCAACTTCTCCGGGGTGAATCTTTTTGCAATAATTACTCCGGATGAAAGATTTCATTTGCTCTACCATGACCCGGTGGCTTGACGAATAATACGCATCTTCTTTTGTCGTCTGCTTAAGAATCAGCTCAAGAAGCTCAAGAAGGAGTATCTTACACCTTAATTCCCAGTTTACATCCTTGCGGGTAAAGCTTTGGTAGATTTGCCGCATGATAAACTCAACGGCATCGGGCTGCTCCACCTTCAGATACTCAGGAAAGACATAATCGCCTTCAAAGACCGGCTGTTCTCTCACCAGAGATGGTTCCAGTGGCCTGTTTAAAAACAAATTCACATACTCTTCCATCTTGTTGTAAAGATCGAAGATATTCTGGGGATCTTCTCTGTAAAAATAATCAAAATGAATCCAGTAAAGTTCTCCTGGAAACTTTTCATCCACCCAGAAAGAGTGGGAGGTATCCGGTGGTATCAATACAAGCGTACCCGGGCTAATATCGTAATCCCGTCCTGAAAGATTGATATGTGCATTGCCGGTAAAACAATATAAGAACTCATGATCATAGATCCTTCGTTGCAGGTTTTTCCACGAATCACCATGCTGAAGACCCACATCCCGCACAGAAGGACACATCTCAATAAATTTAAACTGATTGTTTTTTTTATTTCTCAAATGTCTTCACCTTTTGTTGCCGGGCTGCCCCAAATGACTAAGGAGCAATCGGAAGTAATAATCCGATCATCCCTAAGCAGCATAGGGGCAGCCCAGTTGATTTGAAAATTTAATATGTTCCGAACCTGGCACTGGTATCTGCATATGTTTTGGCCATAAATTCATTCAATTTGCCCATGCCTATTTTTTCCGCTTCCTGGAGCATTTTGTCATAATGCTTGTTAAACTCGTCTTCAGAAGCTGCCGATAGCAGCATTCCTTCGTATTCAATAAAGAGGTTGCTTAGCTTTGTAGAAACAATTTCTTCCTCTGTCCCGGCATTGGGATAGCAAAGATCAAGAACATTGGACCATTTGGTTCGTTTAGTGGCGTCCTGGTAAATGGCTTTGGTAGAATCTGTTGCGCTGGTAAAGAAGTTTGTGGACTCTCTTACATAGTCGGTTGCTGAAAGAAGGAAGCTCAGGCATTTATAGTCACTATCGATGGTTCCTTCCTTCATCGCCTGAATTCTTCTATCGAGAAGAGTAAATCCGCCCATTCCGTCATCCTTCCAGTCAACACCTTCCACACCTGTCATAAGGGTAATCTGATTTTTCGGCTCCTTGGCCCAACGCAGAAGCTTTATTGCTGTTTCAGGGTCCCGGTTGTTCTTTGTGATGAACAAGCCGGACCAGCCTGTTACACTGATTGTGTTAACCCATTTTTCCATGAGCGGAACCTGGACAAAGCTTGCATTCGGGTTTACTTTCTGCACATTGGCTGTGAAGCTCTGCTCATCATTGCCCGCATAATGCGTAACCATGAAAGCCTTGCCCGAATAGACATGCTGGAATACTTTCTCATCTGTATCATAAGCAATGTTCTCTTTTAAAATCAAGCCCTTGCGGTACAGTTCATTTACAGCCTTAAGATATTCACGGAACATTGGATCGGACAGGTACCACGCGAAATTGCCATTGCTGTCGGTAGGCATTCCCGGATTGTATCCAACCAACTGCGCCAAACCGGAGTATTCTCTCATATTAAGTACGAGGGGAATCATATCGGGATATTTTTCCTTAACCATTGTCAAAAGTGATATAAACTCATCCTTGTTTTTTATGGAGGGTGAGCCTAAAGCTTTATAGATGTCATCCCTCATATGGAGCTGGCCAAAATTAGGGCCAACGGTCTTACTTGCCTTTATTTCATCAATTGTATTAAATTCATTTTTCAGCATGTAGAATTTTCCGTCGGTGCTGTAGCTGGCATTTAATTTCTTAACAACTTCGGGGATCTCCCAGTCTGGTGCATACTTTTCAGTCAATTCATCTAATGAATAACAGTATTCGGAGCTCGAAAGCTTGCTCAGCTTCTTTTTACCCGATGCCATGATAAGATCCGGAAGGTCACCTGACGCAATCAGAAGGTTCAACTGCTCACCATCGGTGGATTTTGTGAAATCAAAGGTTACTCCTGTTTGTTTTTCCAGTTCTTCACCCACTATGCCGTCTACGGTATCATAGGCCAGCCATATGCAATCTGCAAAAAACGAAAATTCAACAGGTTTTGAAGGATCAGGATAAGGACTGGTAGGTTTTGTGTCTGGTACAGATGATGCCGAAGGTGTCGCAGTATCTGTTGGAGCTGCCGGAGTTGTATTGCTGCCACAACCTCCGACTGATGCAATCATAGCAATTGCCAGCATGAGGGCTCCAAGCTTTTTCATTTTGCCCATATAATCTTCCTCCTCATATAATAGAGTTGTAATTTATCAGCAACCTTTGAAGTTACCGAAACTACTGATAAAAATGTGTTCACCCTTTAACAGCTCCAAGCATGATTCCTTTTACAAAATATTTCTGTATGAAGGGATATACCGTTACAATAGGCAGAACAGCAATAATCATAGCTGACATCTGTACCGATTGAGAGGTGACGCTTCTGGCCTTGGAAGCCTGCATACTGCCTTTTATAGCCGAAACGTCCACCTGATTTTTAAGGATTACATCACGCATCAGGTAAGCAAGGGTGCGCAGAGATTTGTTTCCGGGCGCAAAAAACGCCGTGTCGCTCCAGTTGTTCCAAAGGCCAACCGCTGCAAATAGCGCCAGAGTTGCGAGAAGAGGTTTTGAAAGAGGCAGGATAATTCTTGTAAAGATTTTTAAATCACCTGCGCCGTCAAGGGTAGCGGATTCGTGCAATTCTTTAGGGATTTCCCTGAAAAACGATATGGCAAGAATACAGTAATAGATACTGAACATTCCCGGGATGACGTATACGGCAAAGGTGTTTATTAAACCGATTGATCTTAGTACTAGATAATAGGGGATCAAGCCTCCGCTGAAATACATGCAAACAAGAAGGATTGTGGAATAGATTTTTCTGTAAAGAAGATTTGGCTCGGATAGGCCATAAGCGACCATAGAAGTAAAGAAGATGCAAAGGACAGTACCTATTGAGGTTTTCGCCACTGTCACAAAGATGGCATTGACCCACTTGGCATCGGATAAAAATTGTATGTAATTGTCAAATGTAAACGCTCGAGGCCATAGGTATATTCCGCCTCTGGTTGCGTCAAGGCCTTCGTTGAAGGAGAGAATAACAATATAATAGAAGGGATATAAGGTAATAATAAGGACAAAGGTCATAACCGTAAAAATGACGGTATCGACTATCTTATCCTCTAAAGTAGACTTCATCATTCTCGCTTTATTCCGAAATATTCCCATAAAGACCCCCCTCAAGGCTGTAATTGCTTAAAATAATGATGCTCCGGAAATTTTACGCGATAGCCGGTTGGTTGTTAATACCAGCACGAGTGAAACCAATGACTGAAACAAACCCGCTGCAGCCGCATAGGAATATCTTCCTTGACTCAGGCCTATTTTGTAAATATAGGTGTCAAGAATCTCGGATTTGCTTATATTCATTGTGTTTTGTAAAAGCATGGTCTGATCAAAGTTTCCGTAGATTATTCCGCCGATACCCAGAATGAGCATTACAGCGATAGTGCCCTTTATACAGGGAATGGTTATATGCCATATTCTTCTCAATCGGCCAGCGCCATCGATTTGAGCACTTTCATACAGCGTCGGATCAATTCCTGATATGGCTGCCAGATAGATAATGGCGCCCCAACCGGTTTCTTTCCAAATATCGCTGATTACCGCAAGAAAATAGTAGTATTTGGAGTCATACAGAATGGGTATGGGCTCTTTGATCAATTTTAAATTCATCAGTATTTCATTTAAAACCCCATTCGTTGTTGAGAAAAAGGCGAAGAAAACTCCCGCAACGATAACCCATGATATAAAATGAGGCAAATAGCTGGCTGTCTGGACGATACGCTTATATTTTCTGCTCTTCATTTCTGAAATCATAATGGCAAACAGGATGGGAAGGGGGAATGCCGCAATAATTTTTAAAAAGCTGATGGTTAAAGTATTGGCAAGAAGATCGGCAAATTTTCTGTCTGTGAAAAACTCTTTAAAATACCGGAGGCCTACAAAATCACCTGTAAAAATACCTATAAAGCCTGTTCGAAGCTGGTATTCCTTGAAGGCTGTAATAACACCCAGCATGGGCGTTATATTGAAAATCAGCAAGAACAGTAGACCAAGCCATACGAATACTTGTTTTGTAATCTGTTTTTTGAAAACCCCGAAGTTTGTACTCATACCCTGCACTGGCTTTGAAGCACAAGGAGCTGCATTTTTCATATCATCCAAAATACTGTTCACTCCTTAAATGAATTAGTTAGACGCTGACACCTTCGGTTTCAAATATATAAGAATCAAATCCGCTATGGCTTCATTATATAACCTGGCTTTTTTCCTGATAAGGAACAAAACACGGAATATTGCACTTTTCCGTCATATAATCTGTTTAGTTGCTAAATGACTATTGCCGTTAAAATCCATATTAATGTAATTAGTGCCTAAGTGCACCGGTGTTTTGCCCTATTTGTTTTGATCATAATGCCCTATTATTTGATATATTTCAGCTCAAAAATTGAATTTTGAGAATATTGGAAAAATTACTTTTCCGTAAAGTAATAAAAAAGGAAGCAGATTTTTCACCCCAACTCAGCAGCCGTTAGTTTCATGACAACAGCAATCTTTTCATGGGATAAGTGATGTCAGAACAGGAAATGAATAAGTATTGAGAATTTCTCAACTATGTAAACATACGAGAGGGTCGCATTTTGGATACTGAACGGAAGAAAGCCAAAATACTGGATGTACTTAGCAAAATACCTGTTTGTCTTCTTGTACCGTTTATATTAATTATCCTGGCAGTCTCATTGATATGGCGGGCTGAATTCTGCGGTTACAGGTATGGTGACAAGCCTGCCTGGATTCTTGAGAATACGGCTTATTTAATTCTGACTGTCATGCTCCTGATGGTTGCATTTGTCTTTGTCTACTGGTTGGGCAAGCGACTTGAGCGGCTTAGCAGAAAACAGGTTGTATGGATTCTGATCTTTCTGTCTGCGGTGGTTCAGGTATTAGTGATCCTCTTTCTTCCGGCAAAACAGTTTGCAGACCAGGATATTGTTAACTATATCTCCCTGCAGATGATAGACGGTAATTTTATACACTTTCAAAAAATGGGGTATCTCTACCGGTATCCCAATAATATGGGTATAACACTGCTTCTATCGCTGATTTACAGTATTTTCCCCAATACCATACTGGTACCAAAGCTTATAAACATTATTTTTTCTTCTATTACCACGTACTTGATATTCCGGATATATGAAGAAACCTGCCCTACAAAAAAGGATAAGGGATATGGCATAGTGATATTTTCCGGCTTTTTCCTGCCCATGCTCCTACTCAATAATTTGATCTATAATGATCTGATTGCCACTACATTATTTGCTGGACTTGTTCATTATGCCATCAGGTATATCAAAACAAAAAAACGTTGGTATTTAGTCATGATCGCTGTTTTAACCATAGCGGGGAACTTCCTGCGACAGGTTGGGGTCATTCTCCTTATTGCCGTAACCCTCTATTTCATCTTGAACCGAATAAAGATAATCAAGGCATTAGCTTTTTTTGGAATTGTGCTTATTCTTTGCCGACTTCCCTTGACTCTTGTAAATGGTTACCTTCTGTATACCGGCAAAATTACCGAGCCAATCGGTCAAAACTCAATTCCTGTCCATATGTGGATCAATATCGGGATGAATGCCAACAAGATTGGTTATTGGGATGATTCTAGGTCCTACAATGTGTATATCAAACAGGGCGAATGGAACAAAGCCAAAAGTGCAGCGATTTACACGGAGATGATTAAAAAGAACATAAAGAACCGAGGCGCCATTGGAATTTTAAAAACATATGTAAAAAAGAACGTCTGGCTATGGACAGAGGGCACCTATCAGGCGGAATATTATGGCATAGGCTCGTGGGGATATTTGTATTCTACCTTTGCTACGGAGCTTATCAACGCTAACGGGCCCATACGGGATTATACCAGATGGGTCCTGCATACAACCAATCTTCTGATGCTAGGCCTTGCAGTCATTGGATTAATCAGGTCATTTATAAAAAAATATGAGTATCCTTTAATCTTACCTGCCATTGTTCTGCTAGGATTTATAGGGTTTTATACCATATGGGAGATTAAGCCGCGATATATCTACCTTATCTATCCTTATCTGATTCTTATGTCCTACCACGGACTGGCTATTCTGTCCAACAGATTAGCGCAGCTTTTTAAACGTTCCCCCAAGGCTGAGCAGCAAAAAATGAACAAAATTTCTTAACATTTCTTTATAATGTCACTGTTTAGTTAAAGCTTTGTAAAAGGAATAGTATTGAAACAGGGGATAAAGGCGGATATAATGTTACAGAAGTACAGCTTCATATAACAGAGCAGGATTTCTATAATTTGATGACCAACCTGGAATTCCTGCCCAATTCTCTGATCCTTATGAACCGGAAGGCCCTTAGGCCCAGCTCTCAGGCTTTTCCTTTACAGACTCCGTGAAAAGAGCTTTAGTTTCAATCCTACTGGCGTCATGGTCAAAGGTACCTAAGAACAGAAGATTAATAAGTATTGAGAATTAATCCAACAAAGTTAACATCCGAGAGGTTCGCATTTTGGAAACTGGACAGAAGCAAAATAATATACTGAATGTACTTAGCAAAATACCTGCCCTTCTCCTCATACCGTTTGTATTGTGTATCCTAGCAGTTTCGCTTATAAAGCGGGCTGAATTTTGCGGTTATAAGTATGGTGATAAGCCTGTATGGATTCGTGAAGATACCGTTTCTTTAATCTTAATGGTCATCTTCCTGCTCATTGTATTTATCATCGTTTATTGGCTGTGTAAAAAGCTTGACCAATTTAACAGAAAAAAAGTTGTGTGGCTCCTATTATTCCTGTCTGCAGTAGTTCAGACAGCAGTAATCCTTTTTCTTCCCGCAAAGCAGTTTGCTGACCAAGATAGTGTCAATCGTATAGCCCTGCAAGTCATTAACGGTAACTTCATCCACTTTCAAGAAAAAGGATATCTATACCGATATCCCAATAATGTCGGGATAACGGTGCTTTTATCGCTTATTTACAGCCTATTTCCTGATACTATACTGGTTCCAAAGCTTATAAACATTCTTTTTTCGTCCATCACCTCGTACCTGGTATTCCGGATATATGAAGAGACCTGCTCTACAAAAAAGGATAAAGGCTACGGTATCCTTATTTTTTCAGGCTTCTTTCTACCCATGCTATTATTAAATAATCTTATTTATAATGATCTTATTGCCACTACGCTATTTGCCGGACTTGTCTTCCATGCCATCCGATTTGTTAAAACAAAAAGGTGGCCCCATTTAGTCATGATCAGTATTTTAGCTATAGCAGGAAACTTCCTGCGAAATGTTGGTGTCATCTTCCTCATTGCCATCACCCTTTATTTTATTCTAAATAAAATAAAAATAACTAAAGCTTTTATGTTTTTTGGAATCGTCCTTATTCTTAGTCAATTACCCTTGGCTCTTGTAAACGGCTACCTTCTGAATACTGGTAAAATTACCGAGCCGCTGGGTGAAAACTCAATTCCGATCCATATGTGGATCAATATTGGCATGAATGAGAAAAAGATCGGTTATTGGGATGATGCTAAATCCTTTAATGTCTATATCCATGAAGGACAGTGGAACAAAGCTAAAAGTACAGCAATTTACACAGAGATGATCAAAAAGAACATAAAGGACCGAGGTGCCATAGGGATTTTAGAAACGTACATAAAGAAGAACATCTGGCTATGGACCGAGGGTACCTATCAGGCAGAATACTATGGCATAGGTTCATGGGGATATTTGTATCCTACCTTTGCCACAGAATTCATAGGTAACAACATGCTGATCCGAGATTTTGTCAGATGGGTCCTGCATACAACAAACCTTTTGATGCTGGGCCTTACAACAGTCGGTCTATTCCGATCGCTCAAAACGAGAGCAAGCTTGAAATATGAGTATCCTTTAATCTTGCCGGCTATTGTCTTGCTTGGCTTTATAGGATTCTACACCCTCTGGGAGATTAAGCCACGTTATATCTATCTCATTTATCCTTATTTGATCCTTATGTTCTATCATGGACTGGCTATTTTAGCTGACAAATTGACAAGACTTTTAAAACACTCCTCTAAGCCCGAAGAAATTAACATTAATTTTTAACATTTTTTAAGCATGTCACTGTTAAATTGAAGCTTTGTAAAAGGAATGGTCTTGAAACAAGAGGGAAAGGTGGATATAATATATTTACGCTATATATTGTTGTTGATTTAACCGATACATACAATATGTATTAAAAGTACAAGATATCCATGAAGATAAAAGTGAGAGTAACGGAGGAGAAAAGCCATGTTGCTAAGCCCAAACGCTATAAAAGTTCTGGAAAAAAGATACCTGATCCGCGATAAGGATGGAAATGTTTTAGAGACACCCGAGGAAATGTTTAGAAGGGTTGCAAAGACTGTTGCGGCTGCCGATAAGGACTATGTTTCAGAAGCGCAGCTTCAAAGTATAGAGCAAGACTTCTATGATTTGATGACCAACCTTGAATTCCTGCCCAATTCTCCGACTCTTATGAATGCCGGAAGACCCTTGGGTCAGCTCTCAGCCTGCTTCGTGCTTCCTATCGAGGACAGCATGGAGGGAATCTTCGATAGCGTCAAAAACGCGGCATTGATTCATAAAAGCGGCGGAGGAACCGGATTTTCCTTTAACCGTCTTCGTGCAAAGGGTTCCAGTGTTAACTCAACAGGCGGCGTGGCCAGCGGTCCCGTGAGCTTTATGAAGGTTTTTAATGCTGCAACAGAAGCAGTTAAGCAGGGCGGAACCCGCCGTGGTGCCAATATGGGCATTTTAAAGGTGGATCATCCTGATATTCTGGAGTTTATATCCTGCAAGCAGGATAATGCTGATATCACCAACTTTAATATCAGCGTAGCGCTCACCGAAAGCTTTATGGAGGCTGTAGAACAGGACCGGGACTATGATCTTATCGATCCAAAAAGCAAGGAGAAGCGGGGAAGCCTGAATGCCCGTGAGGTCTTTAATAAAATGGTTCAAATGGCATGGACCAATGGCGAACCTGGCATCGTGTTCATAGACCGGATTAACCGTGAGAATGTCACCCCTGTCCTGGGAGAAATAGAGAGTACCAATCCCTGCGGAGAGCAGCCCCTTTTGCCCTATGAGGCATGTAATCTGGGCTCCATTAACCTAAGCCTCATGGTCACGGACAGTGGGAATGGTCCCGAGGTGGACTATGACAAGCTTGGTGACACCGTGCGAAAAGCTGTTCATTTCCTGGACAATGTTATAGATGTCAATAACTATCCGCTGCCTGAGATCGATCATATGACACGCGGCACGCGTAAAATTGGCCTTGGCGTTATGGGATGGGCTGATCTTCTTCTCATTCTGGGCATTCCGTATCATTCCGGAGAGGCTGTAAGACTGGCTGAGGAGATCATGGGCTTTATTGATTTTGAGTCCAAGCAAAAGAGCGAGGAGCTTGCCAACGTCAAAGGCGTTTTCCCCTTCCATGACAAGAGCATTTTTGCCGAGGCGGGTAGAAAGATTAGAAATGCCACTACCACAACCATCGCTCCTACAGGTACCTTGAGCATTATCGCCGGAGTTTCAAGCGGTATCGAGCCGCTCTTTGCCATCTCCTTTATTAAAAATGTCATGGACGGCACCGAGCTGGTGGAGGTTAATCCCCACTTTAAGGAGGCAGCCGAGGACGGTGGATTTTATTCAGAGGAGCTCATGAGGGAAATCGCCAAAAAAGGATCCCTTCATGACATTCAAGAGGTTCCGGAGGATATTCGCGAAATTTTTGTAACCTCCCACGATATTTCTCCCGAATGGCATGTCAACATGCAGGCAGCCTTCCAAAACCATACTGACAATGCGGTTTCAAAGACAGTTAACCTTCGTAATGAAGCCACACAGGAGGATGTTGCAGAGGTATTCCATCTGGCTTATCGCACCGGCTGCAAGGGTGTTACCATATATCGTGACGGAAGCCGTGATATGCAGGTGCTCAATATCGGCAGTGTTAAGGGCAAGGAAGAAAAGCCCGAACTTCAGAACGTGGCACCCAGCACCACTGCCTGCGAGGATTGTGCGGAGGCTTGCGCATTAACTCAGCCCCATATTACACCCAGGCCCCGCCCTGAGGTTACTACCGGCTTTACCGAGAAGGTCAAGATTGGCTGCGGAAACCTCTATATCACCGTCAACTATGATGAAAACGGTATCTGTGAGGTATTTACCAACACCGGGCGAGCAGGTGGCTGTCCCTCCCAGTCCGAGGCCACCAGCCGCTTAGTATCCATAGCCCTAAGGTCGGGTATGGATGAAAAGTCCATTGTAGAACAGCTTAAGGGCATCCGCTGCCCGTCAACCATTCGCCAGAAGGGGCTTAGCGTTCTGTCCTGCCCCGACGCCATAGGCCGGATGATTGAGAAGGTCATGAAGCACCGAAACGGCAACGGGGATGTTTATAAATCCGCCCCTGCCGTCGCAGCGACCCTACAGGTTCCAAGGCCCACAGCCAAGATTTATGACGATAACCCGAAAGATTCCGGCAGCTGCCCTGAGTGCGGGAGCAACGTGGAACACGAAGGAGGCTGTGTCGTCTGCCGTAGCTGCGGATACTCAAAGTGCGGTTGAGACCTTATACATATTAATGACATGCAATAATAAAAGGGGCTGTCTCAAAATTTTTTGGTTATTTTGAGACAGCCCCTTTTGCAATTCGCCCGACATGGACAGTAATTTATTTTTATAAAGAACGGAGTCGCTTCATGACGTCGTTGCCGTGGCGGCCAAAATAGTCATGCAGCAGCACATATTCGTCCATCAGTTTCCGGTAAGTTTGGCTGTGCTTTTCGCAGGGGAGATAGGGGGTGATTCTGCGGTCGGCCATTGCTTCAACGGCGTCAAAAATGGAAGACCAACCACCGGCGCTCTTTCCCGCAGCCGCGGCTGCAAAGATTGCCGAACCGAGAGCTGCTGTCTGTTTGCAATGGTTTACATAAACCGGCTTTTCCAGCACATCGGCATATATCTGCATTAGGAGACTGTTCTTTTCGGCAATGCCGCCGCAGGCAGTGATTGAATCCACCGAAATGCCATGGGCTTCATAGTTTCGGATAATCATATTAGCACCAAAGGCAGTGGCCTCAAGCAGTGTCCTGTAAATGTGCTCGGGTTTTGTTTGGAGTGTCAGCCCTAAAATGAGTCCCGATAGATTCGCATCCACCAGACACGATTTGTTACCGTTCCACCAATCCAGTGCTATGAGCCCAGTTTCGCCCGGAGACATCTCAGATGCCAGCCGGGTTAGATATTGATGCGCATTAAGATTACTTTTTGTGGCCATGGCGGTGTACGATGCGGGTACACAGTTGTCGGCAAACCATTGGAAACAGTCCCCCACACTGGCCTGACCAGCGGCGTAGCAAAAATATCCGGGCAGTCCACTGTCCCTTACTCCCGCACAGACTCCCGGCACACACATTTCATTCTGGGACAGAAGGAGCATAGCCGTAGATGTTCCCGCCATCATTAGCATCTGTCCAGGAGCGGTTGCACCTGTTGCCGGCAGGGCGGCATAGCCATCCATCTGCGGTGCGGTGACGGCTATCCCTGGACAAAGCCCCAATCTTCGAGCCATTTCATCAGACAGCATCCCTGCTTTTTCCCAGGGAGAGGCATAAATAGGCGTTCCCATAGTGCCGATCAGTTTTTTCTCTAGGTAGGCAAGCTCAGGTTCTAATTCAGCCAGAAGTGAAGGGGAGGGATATCCAGCGTCCTTACCCCACATCATTTTGCAGGAGGCTATGGAGCTGCTTCGAATCTCACGTCCCGACAGAAGGCTGCTTATCCAATCTCCAGCCTCCACAAAATGGTCGGTTGCCCTATAAAGCTCCGGATCCTCATGATAGGTCTGTAATATCTTTGCCAGCATGCATTCCGACGAGATTTTACCACCATATTTACTCAGAAAGGATGCCTTTCGTTTTGCCGCGAGTATCTCTATTTGGTCGGCCTCACTTTGGGCGCCGTGATGCTTCCACAGTTTGGCGTAAGCGTGAAGCCGCCCTGCATATTCAGGAAAAGAGCAAAGGGGAGTATTTCTTTTGTCCACTGCCAAAACCGTACTGGCGGTAAAGTCTATGCCGATGCCGATGATAGATTCAGGCGGTATACGGCTCTTCTTCAGCAGCGCGGGGATTACGGTATCCAGAACCAACAGATAGTCCTTGGGGTCTTGTAAAGCCCAACCCTGTGGGATGACCGTTCCGTCGGGGAGGTGATCGTTCATTACCCCGTGAGGATAATCACAAACTGCCTGTGCAATAATAGCTCCGTCCGATACGTCTGCGAGAATGCCCCTCCCTGACAGAGACCCGAAATCCAGTCCGATTGTATATTTACTCATTTAAATCTCCTGCTCATCTATGGCATGCAATATGTCACATGCGTTTGTGTTATGTAAGGCATTACATGGCGTAGCAGGCCTCCTCGATTCTGATGGCAACCTGGCTGTCTTCGGATAAACCGCTGATACGATTTAATGTGCCCCGCACGCCATACTGCTTTAGAAGCGCCTGCATTTCACGGCTTTGCTTATCGTCCGGATTGTCATAATTAAGCGCAGCCGCTATGCCGGTAATAATATTTTGATGATCCAAATTGTATGATATAGCGCTGTTCAAGGGTTTTATCAACCGGTCTTGGGCCGACAATTTACGGATGGGCTCGCGACCCACTCTGGCAACATCGTCACCGAGGAAGGGATTGCGGAAACGGTTGAGTATGGCGTCAATATATGCAGCGTGTTTATCGGGGTTAAAAGAAAATTTTCGAATGAGTGCTTCACCGCTTTCTCTCATGGCTCCTGAAACAATATTGAATATTTCAGGATTCTCTATAGCGGCGTCAATAGTCTGTATGCCATTATGATAGCCAAGATATGCGCAGATGGCATGACCGGCATTGAGGGTAAAGAGCTTGCGCTCCAGGTAGGCATCAAGCTTGTCCACTAAAGTCATTCCAGGAATTTCGGGGATTTCGCCGCGGAAGCCCGACTTTTCCACATCCCATTCAAAATATCTTTCAACCGCCACATCCAAAATATTATCGAAGGATGCAGGTGGAACTATTCTATCCACTGCGCAGTTAGGAAATCCGACAAATTGCTCCAGATATAAAATTCCATCCTGGTTCAGATGCTCCATAACAGCATTTTTTAATAGGGAGGAAGCATGGATTGCGTTCTCACAGGCAATAATGTTGAAGGGCTCGTCAGAGCCTGACAGGCGTCTGGCATCGATGGCCGAAGCCAAGGAGGGAGCGATGCGGGGCAGAATTGCGGGCCCCACGGCTGTGGTGATCAGGGAGCAGGTCAAGAAGGCTTTGACAAATTCAGGGCTCGCCGAGCTGACGCCTGAAATATTGCTGATTTCAGCCACGTCCTGTCGGGTGTCCATAATGTGTACCCTATAGGAGCCGGCACGGTTGATTTCATTGATTATTGTCATATTGACATCGGCAAAAATAATTTCATAACCGCCATTAGCCAGCCTTTCGCCAATAAAGCCCCTGCCGATATTACCCGCGCCAATCATCAATGCTTTTTTAGTATGCATCTTTCAATACCTCACTTTCAGAATATAGACCGGTCCAAAACTTGAGAAATGAGAAAAATAGAAAAGCTCGTACAGGCCGGTATTGCACTTCCTTTAATCGATTAGTTATAAGAATAGCGATTATTTTGTTGTTTAGATCGGTCTAAAAATAATTAATAAAAAAAGACCTTCTTAGCACAAAATTATTTTTAGTCTCGAAACTTTCTATACGATTGCACCCTGTTTTTTGAGAATGGAATTAAGCTCACTGCCATCCAGTTTATGTACTGAAAGTCCTTTTTCGCAGCAAAGCGCTGATGCTGTTCCGGCAGCTTGACCCAAGGCCATGCAGGTGGCTTGCACCCTTACTGAAGCAAAAGCTTCCCTTGAGACCGAAATGGATCTTCCTGCAACTAAAAGATTATCCGATTCTTTTAGAATCATTGATCGGTAAGGTATATTATATTCTTCCTCCACAGGTCTTAAATCCTGAGCTCTGCTGTTCGCCTTGTGGATGTCCATGGGATGTCCGCCTTTAGCAACCGTATCAGGAAAATCTTTCGATGTAAGGATATCATCAACAGTCATTTCATAAATACCGTCTATTCTTCGAGTTTCCCGTATACCCACCTGTGTACCTGTGTCCATAATATAAGAGTTGCTGAATTCCGGGAAATTCTCTTTTAGAAGTTCGACAAGCTTAAAAACATCTTCTCTTAATAGGCACTCAGCTTCGGTCAGACTTAATACATCTGTTCCATCTCCGGCAAAGCGTGACATGTTTACTGTAGCCTCGCCCTTTCTCAGGGTTGTGAGTATCCACGGTCCACCGAATTTAGGTACAGCTTTTTCATGGCCTAGTGCTATCAACTTCTCCCTAATACGAGTATTAACAGAGCGCACATTTTCATAACGCATCTCCATGTTTTCCAGTTTGTCTGTGTCGACTCCACCCAATCTGAACCAAAGGGTCATAGGCTGTAATTCTTCACCATCTTCTGCTGCTCGATGAGATAATCCCGCCATATTCACCACATCAGCATCACCCGTACAATCAATGAAATATTTCGCTTCGATTCTCTGTTCTCCCGATTTGTTGTTGACAATAACAGCCTTGATTTTATTGTTTTCTATGATACAGCTGGATATGTATGAATGGAGCAGGAGTGAGACACCCGAATTTATGGTCATCCTCTGGGCAATAAGCTTATATATTTCAGTATCAAAAGGCACTCGTCCACTTGGATAACTCGTATCCGCACCTCGGTGCTTTTCCATTGTTTCCACAAACTCTAACGGGATTCCTCCAACGATCCTCTTTCCTTTTTTGTTGAAGGTCGTGATTGGACTGACGTGAGATAACGTTGCCATCCCACCAAGAAAACCATAACGCTCTATGAGAATGGTTTTAGCCCCGTTGCGTGCAGCTGCAATTGCAGCTATAAAACCCGCTGGGCCCCCTCCGCATACCGCTACGTCGTATATTTCCATTGTTTAGTCTCCTCTCAATAAGCTTCACAGCATAATTTAGAACGATCCAATAACATGATAAATTAGAACGATCCAAAAGTCAAGAATCTTGTAATCAGGTTGAATATTTGTTGGGCAAAAAAGGTAATTGAAAAAACTTACTAAAAGACTTGACGTTTAGATCGGTCTAATATATGATAATACCAAAGTTCGAATTTATAACTGCTAAGTGATGAGTGATGAGAATAGTAGTAGTGACCCGAGAATGGAGGACTGATTATCAATGGCCACCATACGTGACGTAGCCAAACGTGCGGGAGTTTCTCGCAGTACAGTCTCGCTGGTTCTGAACAATAGTCAGCTTCCTAAGGAAGATACCCGTGAGCGAGTGTTGCAAGTGATTAAAGAAATGAACTATGTCCCAAACAGCAACGCTCGGGGCCTGAGTAGCCGCAGTACCTATCATTTGGGCATTATCATTATGCAGGATGATACGTCCAGGGTGAGCTATGATTTCGACCAGCGTACCGGGTTAAGCTCATATAATATCAGCACAGGCATCATTGAGGGTCTGGTTGACACTGATTACGGCGTCATTACTGAATATTTTTCTTCGGTGAAGCACTCTGATGAATTACCCAGAGCCATAAGAAATAACCGGGTTGATGGGGCCTTTATTGTAGGTACTCCTTATCACGAAAGAATGCTAAATAAATTAATGGATATGAATTTTCCCTTTGTGATGGTGGGTGTTAACAGCTTTATGGAGGGAATAGATTCCATTATGGCTGACCCTGCCGAAGGCGTGCGCCTTTGTTTAACGTATATGCACCAAATGGGGCATCGTAAATTGTGCTATATTAACGGCCCGGACATATATGCCAGTACTTTTTTGCGGAAAGCAGAGGTCTTACGGACCTCGACAGAATTAGGCATTCCCATTGATGAAAGTTGGATTCTGCAGTGCCGTTTTAACAATGGCAAAAGCAGCAAGGAAGCATTTAAAAAATTCTGGGATGCGGGGAATCGTCCCGATGGGATCGTAGCTGCCAATACCCAGTTGGTGTTAGGTGCCAGAAGCTATTTGTATGAGATGGGTGTTACTGTGCCGGAGGAAATCTCTGTTATAGGCTATGATGATTCGGCCTTGGCGGGTTACGCGACTCCCGCGTTGACCGCTGTCAATATTCATAAGGAGCAACTGGGGCAGCAGGCGGCAAACTGTCTTCTGAAAAGGCTGGAAAATCCCAATAAACCTCCGGAAAGAATTGTAATTCCGGCGGATCTTGTGATACGTGATAGTGTATATGATCGCAGAAACAAGTAAATTTGACAAATCAAATAAATTGACAAACTAAAAATTTCTATTATTAAGAAAAACAATATCCAAAAGTTCACAACGTATAACTATATATGTTTAGGTTTTTATTTTTTCACCAATTGTTTTTATTTACTTTAAGTTTAGACCGGTTCAAAAAACGTCGCTCTAAGATTAGACCGGTTCAAAAAAATGGGAGTCGCGTTAATTTTAGGGAATGCGAAATAATTGCGGGAATATAGGGTGCCTGAAACAAGTGGCGTAAAGTTGTTGATCTAAGTGATAATGAGCAAGTTTGAGAGGGGATAGCAAATGTTGGAACTTGGAACCTATGATGTAGTGGTGGCTGGAGGTGGACCTGCCGGTATTGGCGCAGCAGTATCAGCTGCACGACACGGCATGAAAACAGCTATTATAGAAAGGTTTGGTATAGTAGGAGGCATGATGACTTCCGGCCATGTTAATCCCATTCTGGGCTTTATGGCGCCATCCACCATGTATCACGAAGTTGTTGAATTACTGGGCCAGGGACACGAGGATGCAGAAAAAATAAGAACCAGAAATGGCTGGGAAGTGCGTATCGACCCCGAGGAGGCAAAGTATTTTTTATTGAAGTTCCTTGTAGACAACGGCGTTGAGGTTCATTTGCATTCGCCTGTGGTGAATGTGGTAAAGGAAGATGATAGACTGACAGGTCTGATTGTTGGAACCCAGCAAGGCCCTGCCTTAATGAGGGCAAAGGTTTTTATGGATGCCACCGGTGACGGTTTTATTGCGGCGCAGGCAGGCGCGCCCTTTGTTCAGGGACGTGATCAGGATGGACGGTCCCAGCCGGTTAGCGTCGAATTTACTTTGGAGGATGTAGACGAAGCGCATGCATTAACTTGCTTTGGGGGAAGCGATCCTGTGAAGTTACCCGATGGCCGTAGTTACACCGGGTTGTGCAAAGAGGCTCGTGACAGAGGCGAGCTCCCTAAAAACGTATCCATTGTCAGACTGCACAGAACCTATTATCTAGGTGAGCGCCAAGTCAATGCAACTCAGGTAAATGATATTAATTCGTTGATATCTACCCAAATAGCTTTTGCAGATCTGGAAGCGCGCAAGCAAATCCCACAAATTGTAGAGTTTTTACAGCGAAATGTACCAGGATACGAGCAGTGCAGAGTAAAAGCATCCGCATCAACTCTGGGGGTTCGTGAGACACGGCGTATCATGGGACAGTACATTTTGTCTGATGAGGATGTAGAAAAAGGGAGCCGTTTCGAAGATGTAGTGGTTCATAAGGCATGGTTTCTAATTGATATACATAATCCCAGTGGAGGCGGACAAGCCGAGGGACAATCAAAAGTGGCGGAACCCTATGATATTCCTCTTAGGTGCTTGATTCCCCAGAAGGTAGAGGGTCTGCTTTTAGCTGGAAGGTGTATCTCCGGAACTCATAGAGCCCACGCTTCCTATCGTGTTATGGGAATTGCACTGGCAACGGGACAAGCGGCAGGCTTGGCGGCAGCGTTGTGTGCAGGGAAAGGGATTCTGCCATCCCAGCTGGATTATCATGATTTGCAAAAGGAACTGCAGGCTTGTGGTGCAGAGTTGTTTGAAAAATAATGTAGGGTTCTATGAATAGAGCGAAAAAAATAAAAATGAGGTCTTTATTTATGACACAAGATTTAGTGAATATAAAACAGCCCTATGAGACAGATGTAGCAGTTATTGGTGGTGGTCCGAGCGGGTTTGCCGCGGCGGTTGCAGCAGCAAGAGCCGGGGCAAAAACTATCTTGGTTGAGCAGGGTGGTTGTGCAGGCGGCATGGCTACCCGAGGACTGGTTGGCCCCTTTATGACCAGCTATGACAGCAAAGGTGAGGAAATGATTATTCGTGGCCTGTTCAGTGAGTTAATTGACAGGCTTGTGGACCGTGATGGAGCAATACATCCCTCCAAAGTGCGGGCGGGGACTGCCTTTACCTCGTGGATTATAGACGGCCACGACCATGTGACGCCCTTTGACCCTGAAATATTAAAACGGGTTATGGATGAAATGCTGCAAGAAGCCGGTGTGAGGATACTGTATCACACAACCTTAATAGAGCCCATTCTTTCCGGAACTAAGATTACAAAGTTGACTATACACTCGAAATCCGGTATGGAGGAGCTTTGGGCTAAAATCTTCATTGACTGCACTGGTGACGGCGATCTGGCTTACCGTTGCGGGGTTCCTTATCATAAAGGGCGCAAAGGAAGCGGAACCATGCAGCCTGGGACCATGTTTTTCAGAATTGGAAACGTAGATGAAAAAGCCGTTGAAGCAGATATAGAAAAAAACAAGAACAATTTTTATAGGAAAGACGGCGTCAACTACCGTTCACTTCACTGGCGGGTGACCGAGGCGAGAGAAAATGGCGACTGGAGTTTGGAACGTGTTTCGGTTGGGTTGTTCAGAGGTGTTAAACCAGATGAATGGAATGTTAATACCTCAAGGATCATGGGGCTTGACGCTACAAATAATGAGAGCTTGACCCATGGAGAAATCGTGGGACGTCAGCAGGTAGAAGAGATTTTTGCCTTTTTGCGAAAGTATGTTCCGGGATGTGAAAATGCAAAAATGCTCAGCTCAGCTTCAACGCTGGGAGTCAGGGAAAGCCGGCATATCCACGGCGATTACGTCTTGGATCTGGATGACATTCTGGAAGGCTGCGTACCCGAGGACAGCATTCTGCTGGCATCCAATTCGGTGGATATTCACGGACGCTATGGCCCGACCAGCAATGAATATTTGACTATCCGAAATGGGAAATGGTACGGCATTCCCTACCGCTGTCTAACGCCTCTGGTCATTGAAAACCTTTTGGTGGCCGGGCGTTGTGTGTCAGCATCGTCAGAAGCCTCAGGAGCCATCCGTGTAATGCCGCCATGTATGGGAATGGGGCAAGCGGCCGGAATAGCGGCTGCCATGGCTTCCAAAAAGTGTGAGCCTGTAAGAGAAATTGATATTAAGGAACTTCAAAAGGCCCTGATTGAACAGGGCGCATTTTTACCACAGGATTAGTCTGCGCAAATGCGTGTTACTAATAAAAAATAATATAAAAGTGAGGTTAGGAACATGATTAAGAGAAAAGTTATGTCGCTCCTTCTGGCCGCAACCATGCTGTTTGGAATAACGGCTTGCGGCAACAAAGCTCCAGCACCGGGACCCAGTGACTCTACAACACCAAGCTCATCTCCGGTCACAACCCCTGATGCCACTAAAGATCCCAGTGATATTACATCATGGATTTATGAGGATGACAAATCCATTGCAGGAACAGTGCGTTTCTGGATTCCTTTCAAAGGTGACCAGGGTATGGATGACATGATAGCAGACTTCAATAAAGAATACCCTAACATCAAGGTCGCACTTACAACCTACAATAACAACGCTGACGGCAACCTGAGCGTTAACACCGCCATAATGGCAGGAGAAGTGGATGTTCTGGCAAGTTTTGGTCTTAATCAAACCTATAACCGTTGGGAAAACGGCCTGTATCTTGATTTGACAGACAAAGTAGCCAAAGAGAACATTGATCTTATAGCCAATTGGGGAACCGATGTTTACAAGTATAAAAACAAAGTATATTCTCTTCCCTGCGGCGGCATGTCCTATTTTATCTCCATCAATAAAAATGCCTGGGACGAAGCCGGTTTAGGAGATATCCCCACAGAGTGGACATGGGACGAATATTTTGAAGCTTGCAGAAAGATGACCAAAAAGGATGACAGCGGCAAGACCCTGGTATATGGCGGCAGCGATTATCATTCAGTTAACTACTATACCTATGCCAAGTATCAGGTAACAGGTAAGGACGCCATGTATAATAATGAAACCGGATTGAGCAGTCTTAACTCCGATTTGATTGTCAACTCCCTTGAGCGTAAGCTGAAGGCTGAGAATGAAGAAGGCATTTGGTTCCCGCTTAAAACATACCGTGCCGATAACCTTCAGACACAAATGGTTTACACTGACGGTACCGTAGCTTCGGCCATCTGCTCCAATATAGTCCGTTTCCTTCGTGATACTAAGAACTATCCTATGGATTCTCTTACCTATTTTGCTCCCTACCCCGTTGAGGAAAAGGGTCAGACTAACTATATGTCAGGTATCTCAGTGTACTCCCATGCGGGAATTACAACGGGCTGCAAGGACGAAGCAGCTGCCTGGGCATTCCTCAAATATTTTTCTACCTATGGTTCCCGTTCTCTAATCGTAGCAGGACACCAGTCAACCTGGAAAGGTACCGATGTCAGCAGCCTTGTCGATTTGGTATTCGGATCTGAGGCCGAGGCTTCCAAGATTATTGACGTAGAGAGCTTCAAGAAATATGTAGTTAACTACGAGAATCCTTCTTACGTTGAAACCATCATTGACGCGTATTCCGACGTGACCAAGTATGTTGTTGAGTACGGAATGTATGCCGCTAATGGTGAGATGTCGGTCAGGGACGCATTGAACGAGGCCGCTGCAATGGCTGATGAAGCTATTAAAAAAGCGAAGTAATCATGATATCATAACCGGAAATCTGTCAAATTGACCTATTGTAGCCGCGTGCACAAAGCGTGGCACACTGAAATGGGGTAATCAAATGAATAACCGACTCAAACAGAAAGAAAATTTAGTGGGCTACGCCTTTGTGATGCCGGCTCTTGTGGTCTTTCTTGTACTGGTAGCTTTTCCTTTTATTTTTTCCATCTTCCTCTCCTTTACCAATTGGAACTTTCTTTCGGGTTTTAAAGGAATAAAGTGGGTTGGTCTGGAAAATTTTAAGGACCTGGCGACAGATAGAACCTATGCAATGGCTCTGAAAAACACACTTGTGTATGCGGTAGCCACCGTTCCCACAACTATCCTGATTTCTTTGATTCTGGCCTATATGCTTAACAATAAGGTTTACTTAAAGAAGACGCTGCGCTTTGCCTTCTTTATCCCTTACATCTCCAGTGCAGTTGCTTTGGCCGCCGTATTTAAATTTATGTTCCGCGAAGACGGCGTGGTCAATCTTCTTTTTAGGTCTCTCGGTTTCAGCAATCTACCCAACTGGATGGCCGATACCCGTTTTAACAAGATTCCCATTATACTGCTTCTGGTATGGACGGCCATTGGTTATGAGCTGATTATCTACATGGCGGCACTCCAGAATATTCCCAGAGAACTTTATGAAGCGGCGGATCTAGATGGGGCCACAGGGGCTAAGCAATTCATAAAGATTACCTTCCCTATGATCTCGCCCACCACCTTCTATCTTCTGGTAGTGCGTTTGATCGCGGCTTTTAAGGTGTTCAGTGCCATTAATATCATGACTTTGGGCACGGCGGCCAGGGCCAACGCCTCCATGGTAACCGAGATTTACGGCAACGCTTTTAACGGCTATAAATTTGGCTACGCAAGTGCCGAAGCTGTTGTGCTGTTTGCTATTATTCTGGGCATCACCCTGCTGAATTTTTGGGGACAAAAAAAGTGGGTCCATTACTAGAGGAAGGGGAAAAAATATGAAAAAGACTAGCAATCGTGGTATTATCATCCGCACCTTTGTACTTGCAGTGCTGGCAATAGCATTTTTAATGCCGCTAGTATGGATGATTTTGACCTCGCTGAAAAGCACCAATGAAGTTTTTGCGGTGGACTATCACTTGTTTCCGTCAAAATTTCGCTGGGATAATTATAAGACAATCTGGACAGATGAAAGCATGAGCATGGTCAGGGCCTATGGTAATACACTGTTCATCACCATCATAAGCGTAATCGGACATCTGATTGTGGCCGCTCCGGCAGCTTATGCCTTTGCCAAGGTGGATTTCAAAGGCAAAAATATTATCTTTATGCTATTTCTTGCATCCATGATGATTCCGTCCCAGGTGACCATTATACCAAGATTTATGCTGTTTAAGTCAATTGGACTTTATAATAACCTATGGGCCATTATTTTACCTGGATGGTTCAGCACGACGGCGATTTTTATGTTGCGCCAGTTCTACATGGGCTTGCCCAACGATCTAATGGAAGCGGCTAAAATTGATGGCGCGGGCCATGTGCGCATTTTTGCCCAAATTCTCACGCCTCTGACTAAGCCGGCTATGGTATCGCTTACGGTGCTGGCCTGTATTAGCAACTGGAATGAATATATGAGTCCGTTGATCTTCCTGGTAAAAGAAGAATTATATACCGTTTCCATGGCGATTCGCTGGTATATGCAGGATGAACTGCGGCGAGACGAGCTGACCATGGCGGCGGCCACCAGTGCTATTATTCCAATTGTCATTCTCTTTGTCTTCAGCCAGAAGTATTTTGTAGAGGGCATAGCCACGTCAGGCGTGAAAGGATAAGCCCATGGACAGATATGAAGTGCTGTGTTACGGAGATTCCAACACCTGGGGCTGTATCCCGAGGTGGGAAGAATCCGAGTTACCCTCGGAGCGCTATGGCCCGGATGTGCGCTGGCCCTGTGTGGCAGCATCCCTGCTGGGCCCCGACTATCATCTGATTGAAGAGGGTCTGGGTGGTAGAACCACCATTTACGATCGCCCCGACGCCCACTGGCTTAACGGGCTGCCCTATCTGAAGCCCTGCCTGCTGACCCATAGGCCCTTGGACCTGGTGATTCTTTCCCTGGGGACCAATGATCTGCTGACTTGGGTTCAGCCTGAATTCGCTGATCTGGATAAGGGGATCAGAACGCTGGTGGATGTGGTGCAATCCACCCCCCAATGCGGAAGAAAGGGCGAGCCACCGCAAATCCTGCTGCTGTCGCCAACGCATATTAAGCCGGCTTTGGGACGCACCGGCGTTTATGGTAAGTTCAGGGGCGATGTGGGCAGAGCTAAGAACGAGGCTTTGAGCAAGCTATACCGTCAGGTGGCCGCTGAAAAAGGCTGCGGTTTCCTTGACCTGGCGCAGCTTACCGAACCCAGCGACGCCGACGGCGTTCATCTCACCCGCGAGGCGCATCTGATTCTGGCGCCCGCTATTGCCAAGGCTATCAGTCAAAGCCTTCGGCCCTAAATTTAATTAACTCGAAAAAGATAGGAGAGGCTTTCTAATGAGTGATACATCTTGGTTGGGCCTGGAGGGGAAAACGGCTGTCGTCACGGGCGGCGCTTCGGGAATCGGGCGTGCCGTAGCCGAGGAATTGCTGCGCAATGGAGCAAAAGTGGCTGTTTGTGATATGAATCCGGAGCCGCCGGTGATTGAGGCCCCCGTAGGGAAATTTACATACGTGGTTACCGACGTAACGTCGGTTGAAAGCGTTCATGCCATGGTTGAGCGGGTTTGCCAGGCCTTCGGAACCATTGATATCCTGGTGAACAACGCCGGTATCAATATTCCCAGACTGCTGGTAGACGAGCAGCATAAATACGAACTGGACCAGAAGGTATGGGACAAGGTGATGGACGTTAATGTGAAAGGCGTCTTTTTGTGCGCCCAGGAAGTGGCAAAGGTCATGGCGGCGCAGGGAAGCGGTGTAATTATTAATATGTCTTCGGAATGCGGCTTGGAAGGTTCAGAGGGGCAAAGCGTGTATGCGGCCAGCAAGAATGCCGTCAATTCCCTGACTCGTTCCTGGGCCAAGGAATTAGGGGAAAAAGGCATTCGGGTAGTGGGCGTTGCCCCGGGCATCCTGGAGGCCACCGGCCTTCGTACCGACTCCTATGAGACGGCCCTTGCCTATACGCGCGGTATCAGCGTGGAAGAGCTTAGAGCCGGCTACAATAAAACCGGTACCACTCCCTTGGGACGGGCCGGTAAGCTGAGTGAAGTGGCCGATACCGTGGCTTTCCTGGCCAGCGCACGTGGAAGCTATGTCCATGGCGTAACGCTGAACGTGGCCGGCGGAAAAACCAGGGGTTAAGCAATTACAACGGTAAGTTTTTTAGGGGGGGAAGAACATTGAATCAGGACAAGGTACTGCAAAAATCATACCGGGGCGAGCTATTTGCCGAATTTCAAAAATCGGCCCGTTCGCAGCAGGGAATGGCTATCTACGGTAACTATGGGTTTCTTTTTTATCACGGCGCAAGCTGTGATGTAATGGACTTGTCAACCCGAGAGGTCATTGCAAACTTTCATGCAGCCTCATATACGGGAGACGGAAAAGAACCGCTTGTCAACCATGCGAATCAAACGGTTTTCAGCAATGAATTCTATGAGCCCGGTGACCCATTTCCGCTTCTGTACATTACAGCAGGAAATTCCGGAGAAGCAGATGAAGACGGCTATTACGGCCGCTGCATTGTAGAGCGGATTCTGATGAAGGCCGGTCCCGACGGACAAAAAACGTTTTCGTCACAAATCATCCAAGCCATTATCTACAATGATAACGGTTATGCGGTAGGCGAGGATTTTCACTATACCGACGCGGCCGCTTCAAAATTTGAACGCCCCTGCTGGGGATGGCCGGCTTTCTTTCCCGATAAGGAGAATGGCAGACTCTATTTGTTTTCGGCAAGATATAGAACCAACGGTAAGTTTCGCGAATATGACGCAAAGAATGCCTATATAATCACTGCTTTACCCCTTCCGGATCCCAAAAAGGCAGGAGAGGTAGTCAAACTATACCCCACTGATATTTTGGATCAGTTTACAACAGAGTATGAGGTGGAGGTTACGCAGGGCGGCACATTATATGAAGGCAAGATCTATTATTCCTTTGGCTTTGGGAGGGAAGGTTTCCCGGATAAAATCCGAGTATTCGACCTTTTTGAGCGACGCATTATTGCTAAAATAGAGCTGGAAGACTCAATTTTTGCTAACGAGGAAATAGAGTCCTGTCAATTTTATCAAGGGATGTTTTTATGTAACACCAATTCGGGGCGAATCTATAACCTTGGTCCGGCTGCTGATTTTAAATAACCTGGGCAGACCGGGTTTTTGCATATCTTTTTAAATAAACCATTAAACCATTTTAAATTCAATTTTGTGTTCAGCAAAGAATATATGACAATTTTGGAACGATCTAAAAATAAAATGGAGGGTATAGGTTTATGTCAAGACAAGTTAAATCAATTCTATCGCTGGTTCTTGTTGCTGCAATGCTGGTGTCCATGACGTATTTTCCTGTAACGATTGCGTGGGCTGATGGAACCATTGTATATGTGGCCGACATCGGTAATAACAGCAACGCGGGAACTTCGGCAGCAGATCCGGTAGCCACGCTGCAGAAGGCGTATGAGATATTAGGTGATGCAGGTGGAACCATAGTAGTGTGTGGTCCGCTGACTATTTCAAGTGATTTCAATGCTGATGACGGTATTTCGCATACTGGCATGGTAATGCTTACTTCTAAGACTAGCACCGAAGACTATACCGCAGCAGCGCACATTACATTCAATGTGGACAAAATGGTTCTGGGCGGTCCCACGGTGTGGGAAAATATCACCTTGACCGTAAGCAAAACAGCTACTCTTTATGTGCCCGCTTTCTTTACGGTAGACTCGACGGTGACAATGGGGGGCGCGGCTGCCTTCACGATCTACGGCGGCTACAATACCAAGAATTGCACCGAGGATATCACAATGACTTTAAATGGTGGAACTTATACTTCGGTTTTGACAGGGGGCAAGTCATTCGATGTTGGAGATGTAGATCTTACGGTAGGCGGCACGGCCACTATAACCAGCAATATCACGGTGGGCAGCGCCACAACAGCCGACGCCATCTCCATTACCGTCAATGAGGGCGCCCAGATTAATGCCTTTTACGACAGCCCGAGAACTGGCGGTTCGGTTGGCAGTGTGGATATCAAGCTGTTAGGCGGGGCCTTTACCAAAATAAATACGGGATTAAAGGACTACTCAGGAGCCTCTACCATTAACGGAGATATTTCAGTAACATTAGACGCTGCTTTCGTAGCGGCTTCAGGTTCAGTCATGGGGCAGTGGGGCTCTAGTGTCACTTGCCATGGAGCTACTAAAACGCTGACTCTGGTTGGCTTTACTGGTGAAAAGGCGACTATCGCCGAAGGGTACCTGAACGCCTATACCGACGTCGTGCTGGACAACAGCTCGGGTGCTATATATGCAAGCTCTTTGCCGGCAGGTTTAAAAACGCTGACGGTGAAAGAAGGCAGTTCTCTCAAACTCAGCCACTATACCGCGGCTCCCGACGGCGTCACGATTTCAGGAACTGTGACCTATGCGGAGCCTGAGGTACCCGGCACGGAAGTAGACGTGGTATATGTAGCCAGCGCCGGAAGCGACGATAACGCGGGAGACTCGGCGGCGGCGCCGGTGGCTACGCTGCAAAAGGCTTATAACAGTCTGGATAAAACAAAAGGCGGTACCATCGTAGTATCGGGACCCCTTAATATTACCAGCAGTTTCAATACTGACGACGCGATTTCGCATACCGGTACCGTGACCGTTACCTCCAAGCTTGGTGCGGAGGATTATACCGAAAGCGCAGCCCTCAATTTCACGGCGGCAAACGGTTTTCTGGTTCTTGGTGGTCCTACCGTGTGGAAAGATCTGAAAGCATCCATCATAGACTCTGCTTATCTGTGCTCAACCACTTCATTTACGGTAGAGTCAACGGTGCTCATGGGGAACACAGGTCCCACGCTCTTTGCCGGTTACTATAGCAAGGATTGTACCGAGGGTGTTACCATGACCGTAAACGGTGGAACCTTCAAGCAGGTTCTGGCGGGCGGCAATGTAAAGAGCAGTCCGGCTCGTAATGTGAAAAACGTGAATGTTACGATAGGCGGCACGGCCTTTATAACCAGCAATATTACGGCGGGCAGCACCTCAACGGCCGGTGATATCTCCATTACCGTCAATGAGGGTGCCCGGGTTAACGCCTTTTATGACAGTCCGCAAAAAGGCGGTTCTGTTGGCAGTATGGATATCAAGCTGTTGGGAGGGGCCTTTACCAGAACAAGTCCTTTAGGTTTAACCGATTATACAGGGGCTTCTACCATTAACGGTGACATTAAGGTAACCTTAAACGCCGGTTTTATCGCGCCCACAGGTTCAGCCATGGGATTGTGGGGCAGTAACGTAACTTTCAATGGAACGTCCAAAACGCTGACCCTGCTTGGCTTCACCGGTGAGAAAGCGACTATCGCCGAGGGGTACCTGAACGCCTACACCGACGTCGTGCTGGATGACAGTGCAGGCGCCGTATATGAAAGCTCTTTGCCGGCAGGTTTGAAAACGCTGACGGTAAAAGAAGGCAGTTCTCTCAAACTCAGCAATTATACCGCGGCTCCCGACGGCGTTACGATTTCAGGGAACGTCAGCTATTCCGCTCCCTCGACTACTATCGAGGTAGACGCCCTGACCATCTATGTGGACGGAAGCAAGGCGGCAGGCGGCGACGGCAAAACACCGGCCACAGCGGTTAAAACACTGGATGAAGCCTATCAGCTGCTTCTTAACAGCTGGGTTCTGGATACCGGCAAAAATGTCAAAGAGAATGCCGATACGCCGGCCACCATTGTAATCAGCGGTCCGGTTACCCAGGAAACCAGCTTTAATGTAAATGCAACTTATTCCCATGCGGGTACGATCACTATTACCAGTGTTTATGCGGGTACAGACTATCGTACCACCAGCGGGGCCAAGCTGGTTGTGGGTATTGTGGATTCTTCGGCCCATGTAAATTTTCAACTGGCAAGCACCACCATTATTGACGATATGACCATCGACAGGGTCAACACCAGTACGAGTCAGCACTTTTGGATTTATACCGGTTATGACCTAACTATCGGTTCAGGATTCCTGAACACCCAAAACGGCGTGCCCATAAACAGTAAAGACATCCTTTTTGCCATAAGAGCCGGCTTTTTTACCGCCGATAAGTATGATGGCACAACGCCGCTAAATATTACGCTCAACGGCGGTTACTGGCGAAATGTCAATTGCGGGTCAGAGTCTCATAACATAACGGGTGCTACCCTCAACATGGGCGCCAATTCGGTAATTGGCAGCTATATTGAATGTGGCGGCGTTTACAATACCCATTGCGGCCCGATTACCATCAACATTGAGAAAGGCGCGATTATTAATGCGTTATACCTCTATTCCTATGCCACCGACGGCAATCCGACGGTAGAAAGCCTAACTGTCAATAACGCGGGCTCTATCTATAAGATTCTGCCCCAGCGCGGCAAGATTACCACCGGCAGCACCGCCATAACTGGAAATCTGGTCATCAATCTGCTGCCCACAGGCGTAATCACCGGCACGGGCACCAACTATGTCCTGGAAAACGCCTATAACACGGTTGGCGGCAAGGTTATTCTCAATAAGACCCATTTCAACGGCAGTGCGCTGGAAGCACTGACCCAATATGACGTGGTCAACCTTTTTGGCAGCAATACCATTCCCGGCGGCTTTGACCAAATGGCGTCAGGCAGCTCGGGCAGAGTTCTGCAAGTCAACGGTTATACCGGTGTTTTGGACCAGGATCTTTCGATCTATAGCCAGCTCAAAATCAGCGGCGATTCCAATGTCACTCTGTTTGGCTCCTATCCCAAATCTCTACCTGTGGATGTTGAAGCTGGCAGTACGCTCAGGCTTCGTGCTACATACAATACCACGGCCAATAACTATCCGACCAATAAGACGGGTAGCGGAATCGTAATCATCGAAGAGCCCCTCTATGGTGGTACTGATCCCGTACTTCATGTGGATTTTAACGATGAGAACGCTAAAGACAGCTCGGGGAAAAACAACAACGGCGTAATCACCGGCAACCCTTCCTTTGTAACAGGTGCTGACGGCTCCAAGGCTATATACATTAAGAACACCTTTGGAAAAAGTGCCTCCCAGTATGTCACGTTCTCTGATCTCAAGGGCGTTAACCTGCCCACCGACGATTTTACCGTAACTTTCTGGTATAAATCGGTTGCCGGCGGCAGCGCAACGAAATGGGCTTCTTCGTCTCGTTCTACAGCGGCAGGCGCCAAGACCGACTTCAGCACGGCCAAGGAGGGCGGCATAATCTTTGCCAATAAAGATTATTCAGTCAATACCAATAGTGGATTTGCCGCGGCTAATATGCCTTTCTATACCTATTTCACCACCAATCTTACCGACAACCAGGGCGAGCTGATGGACACCACCGGTACCTGGCAGGCGGTGGATGACAGATGGCATCAGGTATCGGTGGTCTATGACCGGGACGGTTCCTGCGCGGTTTATGTGGACGACAAGCTGATTAACTCGATTTCAATCAGCGAAGCTGAGGGTGAGATGCTGGGGCAGAACCTGCTGACTCTGGGCGCTGACGCGCTGGGGCAGTACGGCCTTGCCAACGCATACATCGACGATCTTACGATTTATCCGTCAGCACTGAATTATATTGACGTTCAGGCCGTTTACGGTGGCAGCAGGCTTAAAGCGATGAACGCCGAAATAGACCAGCGACTGGTCAATATCGGCACACAGTACGCTACCGACTCTATATCAGCCCTGAAAGCTAAGAACGCTGCTGCAAAAATTGTTGCGGCCGCTGCTATACCTAACACCTATGCTACTTCCAAAGCGACCTACGACGAGCTGCGCGCAGCCTATGAAAGCTTCCTGCTGTCTCCGGCCGCCAAGGTTTCCATGATGTTGCTGAGCGACCTGCATGTAACCAGCGAGGGCGACGCAGCGACAGGGCATATCCAGAAGGCACTTGCCGACCCCGATATCCTGGGTCTGAAGCTGGATGGTATTGTTAACGCGGGCGATTTTGCCAACACCGCAACCAAAGCCAACAGTAACGCCGCTTTTGCGGCTATCAAGCCAATTGCTGAGAGCAAGGATTGGCAGTTCCTCACATCTTTGGGGAACCATGAAATCAACTATGACAGTCCCACAGCGAACTTTATGAACGGAGCCGTTCAATATTGGAGCAATATACAGGCCTATATAGGGGCTGAAAATGCTGAAGACAAGATATACGGCAAAGGTGTGCTGGATGATTTCCAAAACTATTCTTATGGCATGACCATCAACGACTACCACTTTCTTGTAATTAATACCGATTATCTGGAGCAGACCGGTGTGACTACTGAAGAATCCACCCCACCCTATCCCGATCCTATACGCCACGGCGCGTACTTCGAGGATGAAACCCTGGCTTGGATCGACAGCATGCTGGCCCAGTACAGTGAGGACGGAAAGCCCACCTTTGTAATCTGTCACTTCCCTTTTATCAACACCGTGCCGCTTTCTTCCTTCAACGATAATCCGATTTTGGACAACTCCATTGGCAAGCAGGACGCGGAAGTTCGCAATCTGCTGGGTAAGTATGACAACATTATTTATATGAGCGGCCACTTGCACCATGGCTTCGGTGCGGCCGAGACGGTTACCGTCAAAGCTGATACTGGAACCTTTACCGAAATAACCATACCCTCATTCAAGGCTAATGTCCGTGGCTACAGCAATCTGCCCGCTTCCATGTACCTGTTTACCTATGAAGACGAGGTAGTGCTCCGGGCCCGTGATTTTAGCTCGGGAGAATGGCTAACTGAATACGACATGGTAATCCCCATCACCGGGACATCGGACAACGGAGGCGGAGATAACGGCGGTGGAGACAACGGCAGTGGCTCCGGCAATCCCAATACCCCCGGTACCGGCACGACAGTTACCAACCCTGATGGCAGCAGAACCACTACAGTGACTAATTCGGCCACAGGAACTACAACTGTAACAACGGTATATGTTGATGGTAGTAAAACCATTGTAGAAACCAAAAAGGATGGCAGTACCAGTATCAGCACAACAGTGTCTTCGGAGACTATTAAAAACGGTGCTGTGACACTTCGGGTACCTGCGGTTACTGCAGCTGACTCTGCTGACAGTGCTTCTGCCTTAACTTTAACCTTGCCTGAAGAGAGTGGGGATGTAACAGTATCAATTCCTCTTATGGGTGGTGGCAGCGGTGTTGTAACCGTGTTGGTAGATAAAGACGGAAATGAAACCATTGTCAAAAATTCTGTGGTTATAGACCAAAATCTGATTTTTACTGCATCCGGAAGCATAGTGGTAAAGGTTGTAGACAACAGCAAGACCTTTACCGATGTTAGTGCCAACGCTGGGTACAGTGACAATGTGAATTTTGTAACCTCACGTGAATTATACTATGGTACATCCGGAACTACCTTCTCGCCTGACACGCCAATGACAAGAGGTATGTTAATGACTGTTCTGGCACGTCTTGACGGTCAGAACACCTTAATAGGTGAAACTTCATTTAGTATAGGCATAGAATGGGCTATGCAACAAGGAATATCCGACGGAAAAAGCCCGGATAACGCAGTTACCAGGGAACAAATGGTTTCCATGCTTTACCGCTATGCCGGGTCACCTTCTCCAAGCAGCCAGGATATTGCCAACACAGCTAAGTTTAAAGATGCCGGTGAAATCAGCAATTTTGCGAAGGATGCAATGGCATGGGCTATTGCTAAAGGGATTATTGTTGGTGGAACCGATGGAACACTGAACCCTGGCGGAGTTACCACACGTGCTCAAGTAGCAGCTGTGTGTCAGCGGTATCTAAATTATCAATAAACGATTTACAGTTTTATAAACAATAGAAATAATTAAAAGAAAAAATCTGGGGGGCAAGCGGCTCCCCAGATTTTTTTGCCTTTTCTTGTATTGGTATACTCACAAGCTTTCTGCTTATCAATTCCAAGAGATACTAGACAAGCCATTAACACAACTCGTCCCATTAACATAAGATGTATCATAAACTTAATGGGAGGTTTCTAGTAATGCAGGATTTTAATACAGGCTCAAGGATGCCGTATTTTCAGATGCCCGGTATGTTTGATGAGTATAATCAAATGCTGACGATGCCCGAACAGCAGTTAGAAAGAATGTATCCACAAATATACTTTATCATTAATCCTATTGTCATTAGGCATTGTGATATGCTGGATGATACATACGGTCCATCTTATATTCCAACAAAGGAAGAGCTGGAACGAATGACAGACAACATTCATATGGAAGTGGAAGGTAGGGTTAAAGCAGAAATGCCGAGAGGAAACGAAAGACCAAATGAAAGGCCTAACAATCCACATACAGACCCACCTGGAGACCCTCGTGGAGATTCCGACAGAAATCCTTTTTTAAGAGGATTAATAGGTACATTGCTGATCCGAGAACTGCTTGGCCGCAGAAGAAGGCATTTTAGAAGATTTCCAGGTTTCTTTCCTGGATTTTTCCCAGGGTTTTTCCCAGGAGGTTTTTAAACTTAAAAGTCGTAGTTCTATATTGAGTTAATTGAAAAATTGATCATTAAATTCAATAATTGAAGGTGACGTATAGCTGAGAATATGTTGCCTTTTTGTTTTATGGTGGTTATTCAGAAGCAGAACAATAAGTTAATATCGGATTTCGGCTATAGGTAAAGGGGCGGAATAATCGCGCCCCTTTACCTATAGTGCAAAAGTCAGGATTCTCTTATGGCGACTGGTTATTTTACAGATTAATATACGAAGGTCCATCCAGCGGAATTAGTACTTGAAGCGGGGGCTGGCCGCCCAACAGACCCACGGCATAAATTGTATAATATTTGTTGGCCAGAAGTCTAATGTTAGGCACATCAAGAACGATCTGATTAGTCCCTGCAATTCTTATCTGCAAGCGGTAGGTGGATGGTGGAACAGGTATATAGCTCGTTGTTTCTTTAAAGCGTATGTTACTAAACAGGAGTATTCCACTAGACAGCGTGATATCAACAGCGGGAGTCGTAGGAGATAAATGACTAAAGCGAAGCATGGTCAAGCCGGGGGATATCATCATTTTTGGCTCAGCGATTGGGAGCAAGCTCATATTGGGAAGCAGGCCAACAACGGCTATTGTGAAAATGGAACGAGCAGGTAAGGTAATGTTTGCTTTTAAAGCTGGAGTATCCCTTCTGCCTGCAGGATATATTTCTATGTTATAGGTTCCTGGTTGAATATTCTGGTATTCAGTAAACCCCCTGTAGCTTAGGTTTCTGGCAATAGGCATTCCATTAGCATAAATATCAAAAGCAGGTGCATTGGGAACGGCATGAAAGATACGAATATGAGATCTATCGCGGCTGCTTCCTATGGTTGTGTCGGAATTAAATCTTTCCTGGGGGAAAAACATTAAGTTCACCTCTATTATTTCTCTTAATTACAATATATGAAGGCTTGGCCAAAAAGTTTAATGACTAATAATTTGATGAGGCTGTCACAAAATCAACACCGTAAGTGTCTCTATTGATATAGAATAAAAGTGATGCTATTGATAAATATTGGGTAAACAGATAAAAGATGTTTGATCATAAAGAGAACATAAGCTTTCTAGGGGCGGTGAATGACCTGGTTGCTAATGATAGCATGTCTGATTTGGAAATCGAATATCTAGTTAAACGCTATGGCCGAGGGATATTTTCATATTGCTTTCATCTTCTGAGAAATAAAGAAGATGCAGAGGATGCAGTTCAGGAAATTTTTTTGAAGGTTTATAAAAATTATAAAAAGAAAAAAACTGATGATTTTTCTTTATGGATATATAAAATAGCTTATAATCACTGTCTCAATGTCTTAAGGTATATCAGAAAATTCAAGGGTCAAGTTACATTTGAAGACAATATGTTTTCCTATTATCTCACTCCGGAAGAAGAATTGGAAAATACGGAATTTAGTGAACAAATACAATCTGCTCTAGGAAGGCTATCAGTCTTACAAAAAAATATCATAATTCTTAGGGCAGTTGAAGGCCTTAATTATGAAGACATCTCAAAAATTACAAAACATAGACCTGAGTCAATACGAAAAAATTATGAACGAGCAAAGCGGAAAATAGTAAAGTATATTAACACAGTGGAGGGGGTAATACATAGTGAAAAGTCTCAAAACATTTGAAGATTTTGAATATGCTTTAAAGCAGAAGCCGGTTCCGAAATTCGAAGAAGAATTAATGATCAGCCGCTTGCAAGCTGCAGCAAACAAGAGAACTAAATACTCTATAAAAAAAATTATAGTAGTTGCTGCGGTCATTATGATTATCATGATTCCTTCATTCGTATATGGCAAAAACCTAATAAAGCAATTTATTTATTCGCATGTAGTGATTTCATCAACCAGCCTGAAAGATAAAGAAGGAAATGAAACTTTGAATTATTCTCTAGTTAAACCGGATGAGGGTGTATTGAATGAAATGGATAAAATACAGTCCATTTCAGAGAAATATTCACACATCATGTACAAGCATAAAAGTGAGCTTAAAGAGGATGAAATTGAGATATTCTTAGTAGTGGATGCGTATAAACTTAGTGGTTCCTTTACGCTGCTACAGAATTACAGTACTACTTCACTAGATGATATAATAAAAAAAGCATCCATTGAATTCAAAATTCCCAATACACTTCCCGACAAATATCATTTTAAGCATGGGTTCATTAATTATCCCGCTATTATGAGTGGTATAGAAGACTTATATAACAAAGCAGTAAAGGAAGGTAAAGACTATATAACTAAAAAAGTAAAAAAGCCCGAAAAGCCTTCTCAGATAATCTTAACTTACGCAGATCACAAAGGGAGAAATGAAATAAATATAGAGATTACATTGATAACAGGCAAAGAGGAACATTATACCGATGATGAGAATCATCCATCGCAAGTTGAAATTATAAAAATTAAAGACCATGAAGTCTTGTACAAGACGATACCTTCCCTTAAACATTCAATTAATTGGATGATATTTACAGAACATAATGGAACAGATAATTTATTATATACCATATCCTATTTTAACCAAGTAGATAAAGATTTGACGCCCCATGTTATTAAAATGATCGAGAGTATGTTTTAAGGCTATAAGCCGAATATATTTATTCTTGCAGGAAGAGTGAGGAAACTACCGTCATGAATAAAAGTATAAAAAAGATAAAATTGATAGCTTTTTTGTGTCTTTTCATTTTCTTTCTTTCGACTTCCTTTAGTAGCCAGGCCTGTACTATATTTAACAAGCAAAAAGAGGATTTGACTTTAGTAGGAAACAATGAAGACTGGAGATACTCTGCTCCGTCAAGTTTATGGTTTGCTGCTGCTGATGAAGGGGCCTATGGCCACATATGCTTTTCTCTCTATTCCTATGTTCAGGGCGGCATGAACGAAAAGGGGTTATTTTATGATGGTGCAACCTGCCCTTCCTCAGAGGTACCCCATATTGAAGGCAAGCCTACTCTAGGCATGGATTTAGGTGAAGTGGTCCTTTCAAAATGTGCTAATGTTGATGAGGTTATTTACTTTCTAAAATCCTATAACATACCTTCCGGCTTTATGGACCATCTTATGTTTGTTGACGCTTCGGGTAACTCTATTGTTATAGAATGGGATAAAAATGATCTAAAGTTTATTAAGAAAGAAGATTCTTACCAAATTGCAACCAACTTCTGGATCACAAACCCAGAAATGGGCGGGTATCCTTGCGAACGTTATGACAAGGTTAAAAGCATGCTCGAGGGTAATGAAAGCGACCTATCTGTGGATTATTTCGCCACCATACTAGAATCAACTACACAAAATTGGGGTGATGGCGGAACAAAGTATTCCAATATCTACGATTTAAAAAATAAAGAGGTCTTTATTTACCTGAAAGGTGATTTTGGAAAATACAAAAAATATTCACTGCTTGAGGAGCTGGAAAAGCTCAAGGAAGGTGAAATCGTATCTCTTTCTTTAGAAGAATTGGAGTATACCACTAATGGCTCTATCTTGAATACAACAGAACCGGATACTGAAAAATCTTCTCAGCCTTTTAATGGTACTTTACTATACCTATTCATAATTGTTGTGATCGTGTCTATGATGCCTTTTTTTTATCTTATATTTCGAAAGATCACTCGAAGAGGAAAATGATTTTTGTAGTTTAGATTATTACTGATAAACACGAATATAATCAATGACATAGGCTTGCGGGAATTGGGTCGTATCATTGGGATTTTGAGGCCAGTTGCCTCCGACGGCCAGATTCACGAGGATGAAAAACTTCTTGTCAAAGGCCCAGGTGTAAGTAGTGGGAAGCTTCTCCCTTATTACCTTGTGAAAGGGCTCGCCGTCAAAATACCAGTGTATGGACTCGACATCCCATTCAACGGCGTAGGTATGGAAGGAGTCATGGAGGTCATCATCAGTGGTTATGGAATTCTGAAGCCCCATTGCACCGTTGTACTCAGGGCCGTGCAAGGTTCCAAAGATTATATTGGGCCGCCTCCCGATATATTCCATAATATCGATCTCGCCACAGTCAGGCCAGCTAATGGTGTCAATGTCGTTTCCCAGCATCCAGAATGCAGGCCAAATACCCATTCCATAGGGCAATTTAGCGCTCATTTCAATCTTTCCGTATTGAATTTCAAACTTCCCCTTGGTTTTAAGACGGGCGGAGGTATAATGAAAGCCTTCTTTTTCTTCTTTCATAGCTTTAATCACAAGGCTTCCGTCCTGCAAGGAGGCATTTTCAGTGTTGTCGGTATAGTATTGGAGCTCATTATTGCCCCAGCCCTTGTTATTTCCGATCTCAAGGACCCATTTCTCACCATCAACCGACGCGCCGTTATCTCCCTCAAATTCATCGCTCCAGACAAGCTTCCACTCTTTTGGAGTACCATCATTGCCTGATTGTTCGCCTGACGGTGAGCTGGAGGATTCTGTTGAAGGCTCTTGAGAAACGGGAACAGTCTCTAGGCCCGCCGGTTCGTTGGATGGATTGGCTGAACAGCCTGCAAAAGCCACTGCCAGCATGAATAACCCTGAGAAAAGGATGATCTTTGATGAAGAAAGCCATTTTTCGAGGCTGTGTGAAAAGTCCATAATCATTGAAATAACCCCTTTCTCAGTGACATCCGAGAAGGACATCAAAAACCACCTGATCAGTTGATAACGCATCAAATTTAGCTTTTGAAATCTTAACAGAAAGGCCTTCTATAATGCAGTCATCCAGCGGGCTTCCGTTCATCATGACTTTTTCTATGACGTAATGGCCATATTCTAATTGCTCATTATTTATGTATTTAACCACGATTTCCTTACCCCTGAAATCAGTTTTAACCGAGGCTTTACCCTTTGAATCAAATTGCTCGGACGTAAGTTTAGGTTCCATAATAAGGTTACCAAACTCACCCCGTACGCCATACATCTGGGTGAGGACGGTCATCAAAAGCCAGCTGGCAGAGCCGGTTAGATAAGGGTAGAGGCCTTTGCCCGATCCGTTGAAATACTCCGGGATACCGGGATAAATACCGGCATTATCCGTATCATTAGATAAGGTATACAGGGACTTAAAGACATCATAGGCCTCTTTAATAAAGCCCCGCTTGTAAAGGGCATTCATATACATGACGGCCATGTGGCTGAAGGTTGACCCATTTTCCTTTTCACCGTAAGCAAAGGCAAATCCTCTGCCGAAATTGAGCTTATTGGGGCCAAGGGGGGTATTGAGCCTGTAGCCTCCCGTTACCGGATCCTTAAGGAATTTTATACAGGAGAGGTAGGAGGCTTTAACCTGTTCATCAGATGCCAGGCCAAACATGGTTGTAAACACCTGGGCCGTCAGGCTCATTCTGATTCCATCCTTGAATTCCCCATCGACCCTTTCTCCGTCATTATTATAATAGCCATTATAGAAGCTGTTATTGCTTTGGGTTGTGATATATTCCTGTTTCCGTAAATGATCAAAAATCCATTGGCCTTTTTCCCTTAAATCCCGGGCTAAGTCATTTACACTGATTTCAACGACTTCCCCGGATAGGCCCTTGGATACGCGCTCCAGATAAGTGTTGAGAAGAGTGTGCTTGTATGGAATGCTATCATAATCCGGTATGCCTGTGAGAGTGTCCAAAAGCTCCTCTAACTCTTTAAAGATTGCTACGCTCTCTATTTTTAGCTCATGGGAGGCCTTCTCAATTAATTCGGCCAGACCCATGAGATTGCTTCCATACAAAGCCGTGAAGGCGGCACTTTCGCCCCTATCACGGGCCATGTCCAAGGTATCGTTCCAGTCCGCACCCTCAAGGCGCATGATATTATGCTCGCCCACATTGAAAAAACTGGTTAAATGCTGCACCAAAAGATGTTCAAAGAGGGTACCGGCATAGGGTGTGCCATCTCCGGATGTAAGCTTTAAGCCCTCTGAAGGTGTCCAGGCTTCATCCTTTTTTGATGCTCTAAATATGAGAGCATCCTTAAAATAGATTTGCTTTTCAAACAAAAGCTTAAAATCACCGCTCTGATCAATATAGAGTCGCGTTGTAAGATAAGGCCATGCCCCATGGTCCATCCAGACGCGGGCAATATTGTTCCTGTCTGCAATAAATTCACCGGGCTTTGCGCCAATGATGGTGGCGTTCGTTCCATCAATACGGACGCCACCGTAATTGTCCACAAGTAATTGCCTCACATTGGAGGGGTCTTGCAGAATAAGAGACAGGCAATCCTGCCAAAGGTCACGCCAGCCTCTGCCACCCTTTCCGTAATCATGGTAGGGAAGAAAGGAGCAGCCGTATATTTTCCTGAAAATGGGCTGGAGACTGACCCATCTCATCCAGCAGGAGAAATTCTCCAATCCTGATCCAAAGGACATTTTGCTTGCCAGCTTAGCCCAATAATCTCTATTTTCCTTAAAGGCCTTTGCTACACTTCCAAGAGTCCCGTATTTTTCAAGCATTTCGTCAATGACCTTCATATCGTCGCATATTCCCGTCAGGAGAATATATTCCTTTTTCTCTCCCGGATTCAGTTCGCAGTCCTTAAAGCGCAGAGCGCCCACATACTCCATACCGTCAATATCATTCTTTTCGAATCTTGAGGGACTTAAATTTCTCACAACAGCTTCGGGCCATTCGTAGCTCCCTGCCTCACCAATAAAATCGTGAGTTGAGGGAATGGTGCCCACGGGAGGCGATCCGTCCCTTTCGCTGCCAACCACATAATAAAGGGTTTCATTAAACCTATGTCCACGCTCATCAAACTGGATTTCCGGCTTAACACAAATGCCGTGCTTGAGTTTTTTTAGTCTGTTTACCAGGGAGGTGACATGTCTGTGATCTCTGATATTCTCAGCCGACCTTCCAAAAACGGGTATAGCTGCCGTAGGGGTGAACCTTATGGCTTCATTCCCATAATTAAACAGGCTCACACACATAATTTCGACCTTGTCCCCACATGAAGGGACAAAGTGGGTGGTCTCACATAGTAGATTCTGCCCATGGTCGTTAAAAATAAGCTTGTGCCAAAGGGGACCTGCCTCTATGATTCTTTCGGTTCTGTCTTCACTGGTAAACCGGGTACTGTTTTGCCTTGACGAATTTCCTGAGACTGACCAGGGCCCTCTGCCGTGAATATAGAGCCAGAAATTCCGTGCCGATTTTGTATTGTGAAGATCCTCCACCGTAACAGGAGCCATGACAAAATGATGCTGGTCTGTTTTAATATCTCCATGAAGGATGGGGGTCACAGAGGACATAAAGCCAGCCTCGTTGCATAGAGGAAAATAAAGCTCATGAATATTCTCAGGATTATGGAGCCTAAACGCACCATACCCGTCGAGATACTCAAGGGTATTCATACTCTTTTTCATGGGGGGGTGCCTTTCCTTCTGGTTATTATTAATTGCCTGCTGCATCGGGCTGATTCAATTTCTGCATATTCCTTGCAAATTCTTCAGGGGTCAGCCTCTCTGCGAAAATGTCGGACACAAGATCGATGTGTGTTTTTGCCTCAGTGCCTGAAAGGAAGGTATCCCAAGCCAGAACAAAGCCGTCTCTGTCCTCCAAAAGCTTGGAGATATCCGTAGCCAAAGGGCTGATATTAGCAGCTCCCACATTAAGTTTCCAGGCCGGTATGCCTGAGCCTGAAAGATAGCTCTCCCTACAAAAATTCTCACTAATGGAGATCATGGCCTCAACGGCTTCTTTTTTATATTTTGTAGACGAACTGAACATAAAAGTATCAATGGCGCCTCCTAAAAATCCGTTAGAGTCACCTTTCGTATCTTCCAGGATGGGAAAGTTTTTGACGACAATTTTACCCTTAACGGGACAGTTATCTCTTTCCATGGAGCCGGCAGCCCAGCTTCCGCCATAATACATAGCGGTATTGCCATTTAAAAAGCTCATTTCAGCCTCATGCTGGGTAAGCTGCATGCTTCTTTTGTCAAAGGCTCCTGCATCAATAAGCTCTTTTAATTTTACAGCCGACTCGATAAATTCAGGCTGATTAAAGGAAGCCTCCTTGTTGAGGGCGGATGTACATCTTTGTATGCCGGCTGTCCGAATAGCTAAAATATTTTGGTGAAACATACCTGGCCAACCGTCTTTCAAACCCACTGCCATAGGCGTAATGGAATTTTCTTTAAAAATCTTTATGGCTTCAAACAGCTCGGTGTAAGTGGCAGGTATTTTTACATCATACTTATCAAAAAGCTCTTGATTGCAGTAAAAGACGCCGGCGATCATAAAAGTGGGCAGACCATAGATATTTCCGTTGTAAGTAAAGTTATCCAGACTATTGGGTACTAATTTATTTTTCACGGTATCATCCAGATAGTCATTGAGGGGAAGAACCTTCCCCGCCTCAACGAAGGGTCTGGCAAACCCCGCACCCCAGCAATAAAAGATATCGGGTGCTTCATTAACAGCTATGGCAGTTCGGATTTGTATTTTATAGGTCTCATTTTCAGTGGCTTCGGTCTCGATTTTAACATTGGGATTTGCATTGTTCCATTCAGCCAGGGCCTTTTCAAAGGGTCTTTTATTGGAATCGGAATCGGTTACCCATATATGCCAGAGCTTTAAAGTGATTTGCTGTGGATTATCAGAGCCAGGCGTGGTACTGCCCGGAGTCTGGCTTGGATTCTGAAACGAAGCAGCAGGCCCACAAGCGGTAAAGGTCACAAGAAACAGGCAGGATAAAACCAGCATAAAACCTTTAAAAACTCTTTTCATGACTAATACCTCTCCCATGTTGTATAGCATGAAGTATTTATGCCTTAACGGCTCCGGCAACAATACCATCGACAATGTACCGCTGAAGGAAGATATATAGAATAATTAACGGTGCTGCAACCATAATCAAGGCCGCCATTTGCTGTGTCATATCCACCTGGTATTGGCCCTGGAAAACATATAGGCCTCTTGTAATAGGATACATTTCTTTTTTTCCCAGGTAGATAATCGCTCTGATAATGTCATTCCAGATACCGATGGCGGTAATAATGGCCATGGAGGCAATAGCTGGTTTCATAAGTGGAATAAGGATCTTGAACATGTATCTGAAATAACCACAGCCATCAATAGAAGCAGCCTCATCAAATTCCTTGGGAATACCTTTTATGTAGACATAAAACATCAGAAGCGGTGTTCCGCCTCCACCCATCATACCTATCATATACCCCAAACGAGTGTTGTACAAACCTAAACTTAAGAGTATCTGGAATTGCGGAATGGTACCATCGGGCAGGAACATACCCACCAAAAACAGACTGAATATGATGGCTCCAAATTTCAGATATCCTCTTGAGATGGGAAAAGCCAGAAAAATAGCCATAAGTATGGAGGCTGTTGTGCAGACGACCATATAATAAATACTATTGCCTACATAAGCGCCTAAATTGGCTTTTTGAAACGCCTGCACATAATTGCTGAACTGAAAGGATTTCGCAAGGGCAACCGGATCGGACATATATTCCAGCTTGGTTTTTATTGAGGTATTAAAGGCATAAAAGAGAGGGAAGAGGTAAACCACCATCAATATTGCAATAAATGCATAAATCAGAAGCTTTAACCCAATTTTTTTGCTCATGTCAATTCATCCCTCCTCTTCATTGCACGCTGATAAACCAATGTAGCTGTCAGTATAAAAACAAACAAAATCATTGCCCATGTTGCGCCATAGCCCTGTCTCATGGCAGCCGCCCCTGAGCCCGCGTTAATGTTAAATGCAAAGTACACAACTCTTGCTGAAAGAGTTTGGGTGGCTATGTTCCTTCCTCCTGTTGTAAAAAGGATGACCTGGAAGGATTGCAGGGAGCCTATAACAGCCAGAAGAATATTGACATTGATGGTTGGCCAAAGAAGGGGAAAGGTGATGTATCGAAATTTCTGAATGCCTGTTGTCCCATCAATCTCACCGGCTTCGTAGAGCTCATTGGGAATTGACTGAAGGCCTGCCAGATTAATGACCATGGAATAACCCATAGCCATCCATATTTGCGTAAAGATAACCCATGACAATGCCGAACCTGCCGAAGTAAAGAACCCGCTTTTAAGTCCAAAGAGACCAATGAGCTTTGTAACGGGGCCGTCCATAGGATTCAGTACGCAGAGCCAAACCAAAGATGTTACCAAAACACCCAGGACAACTGGAAGAAAAATAACGGATCTGTAAAAGGATCTACCCTTTATCAGCTTGCTATTAAGTGACAATGCGATTAGGAGCGCGATAACGTTCTGGATTACTGTAACAGCAACACAAAATATGATGGTGTTCTTTACAACCTGAATCAAATCTCTGCCGCTCTGTTGGAAGAAGAACTCTTTGTAATTGGCAAGACCAATGAACTTCCAGGGGACCCCCTTCACACCGCTAATATCGGTAAACGAAATAATGAAAGTTAATATGGATGGGATAAGACCCATTGCTACTTGTAAAAAAACCGCAGGTAATATGCCCAGAACCAAGGCCCACTTGGGGAAGGATGTTTTCGCTATTTGTTGCATATCATCACCCTCATTTTATTGCCAAATTCCTGTACCGAAAATCAGCACAGGAATTTGGCTTTAGTTTGATATAAATGCTCTTTCAGGTAATTATTGAGCATTCTTTATAGCATCGTCCCAGTCCTGCTGAGCCAGGTTGGCGAGTTCTTCAACTGTTCCGACTGTACCACCGAGAGCTTTCAGTTGGTTGACATTGAAGAGCTGACCTGCCGCATACTGACCAAGTCCCTTAGGATTGATGATGTATTTTTCCCAAGCAAGGCCGAAAGCCTTATTCTTGTCTGCGAGAGAGTTAACAAATTTACTTGAGGATTCTACTCCGGGCATGGTGGGGAAGAATCCGAGTGCGCTTACGAAAGGACCATAGTTTTCTTTCTGGGAGAGGAAGTCGAAGTACTTGAGAGCCCAGTCCTTGTTAGCGGTCTTTGCGTAGATGTTGAACTGCATGTCGTACTTGCCCTGGAGTTGGTTGGGTTTGCCGTCAACATCACCGGGGAATGCAAAGTAACCGTATTCGAAGCTGGGATCGAGACTTTCAATAGCAGTGGAGTTCCATGTACCGTCGATCATCATAGCGGCTTTACCGGCTACAAATCTACCGGGAGCTTCGCCGTAGGGTACTGCCAGTATATTGGGTTCGAGCCAGCTAACGAGCTGTTCAAATCTCTTCCAAAGCTTCATGGACTGTTCGTCGTTGAGCTTTCTGGTTCCGGTCCAAAGCCCCTTTGCATATTCGTTCATATCTTTTTCATAAGCACCTACCATGGCGCTTACACCAACTGAAGTAAGAGGCCATCCATCAGCTGCTCCAACAGTGATAGGAGCAATGCCCTTGGAAAGAAGAGTATTACAGATGGTTTCAAATTCTGCCCATGTGCCGGGCTCTTTAAGACCATTATCATTAAAGATCTTTTTACTATAGAACAGTCCGTTAAATCCAACACCACCCATGTCAAGGCCATAGACCTTACCCTTGTAGGAAACGGCGTTTTGGATCATACCGGGATCCCAGTTCTTAATAAAAGCTTCATTGGTAATGTCAAGGTAGCTGCCGCCAAGAATGAAGGTTTCCCAAGCGGGTTTATCAACGCCCTTGGTGAATTCCTGGGGATATGAATCAAAGGCGGAGAGGTTTGTGAGGATATCAACATCGCCGGCTGAAAGTCTGGTATTAACCAAAGTAGGATAGTCGTTGGCTGGAACGGTGTCAACTACAAAAGTAACATTGGGATATTTTGCTTTAAAGCTTTCATTTAAGGCCGCGATAGCCTTTTCATTGGATTCCTGAACCCAGGTAATCATTTTCAGGGTAACAGGTTCATCTGCTTTGGGAGTAGCTTCTGGAGTGGTTGAACTTGTCGGCGAAGAGGAAGATGGGCTGGGGGTGTTAGCTGCTGGTGCGGCTCCACAAGCGGCCATACTCAGCATAAGCGCAATAACGGTTACGATTGCCAGTAATTTTTTCATGGTATTCCTCCTACAAATTTATTTGGTGGCATGTTTTTTTTGTGGCCACCTTTTAAATTCATCATAAAGGTTTACCGGGCAATATTGAATTCAATGCTTTTTCTAAAAAGGTTAATATTTTTACTTTCTATACGGCTCCCCACTACTCCGCTTTTTTAAAGTCATTAACCGATACGCCGGTCCATTTCTTGAAGCATATACCAAAATAATGAGGATTGATAATCCCGACCTCTTCGGCGATTTGATAAGCTTTCATATCGGTTTCCTTAAGAAGCCGGATGGCCTTTTCCATTCTGGCCTTGGTGAGATATTCCACAAAGGTATAGCCTGTTTCCTGCTTGAAAATCCGGCTGAGGTAGCTCATATTCATATAGAATTTTTTTGCCGTATTTGACAGGGACATCTCGGGATCGGACAAATTCTGCTGGAGATAATCCTTAACCTGCTCGATGGACTGGTTGACCTTCTTGCTCTGCATGCTTGAAATGGTATTGACTGTGGTTTCGGCAAGCTTTATAAGATAATCCTTCATATCGGGCAGGGTATCTATTTTGAATATCTTGTCGAAGGGTTGGGTATTGTCAGGAAAGATTTCAGCCAGATTGATTTCTATTTCGGTAATGACATTTAGCAGAATGGACAGGATATTGGAGGCAAGAGCCCGAATAGATGCAATACTTAGCTTGTTGCCGCCGACGCCGAAAGCACCTTCTATCAACTCCGCCGCCTTTTTTTTCATACCTGCCTTTAGTGTGAAGGCCAATGCGTCGGAATAATCATTCTGCAGGTTAGTGGGTTGGCTGGATTGTGAAAAATTGATATCGCTGTAGCTGATGACCTGGTTTTTCCCCGCGACAATCTTATAAGCAAGCGCGTTGCAGGCTTCCTTATAGGAGGCTTTTAGCCTTTGCCGACTTGTATAGAGGTTACCGATACCTATGGAAACACAGCATTTGAGCTTATTGATCAAAAGGGCTCTCAAAGCCTCAAGACACTCGGAAAAGTCAATGGAGGGCTCGCTGTTTAAGACAATAATGTTCTGGTTGTTGTCAAGGAATACATGGACAAGAGCATCATCTCTGAAATATTTGGCAGCCATTTCACAGCATTGCATATTTAAGAGTAGACGCTCTTCTTCAGGGGCGATTTCACCGCTCATTTCCGAAAATGTCCCCTCTATGGCAGCCACCTGAATGTGGTGCGGATTGATGTTAACGTGGAAAAAATCCAACTGCTGCTGAATGTCCTCATCCTCAAAGCTGCCCTGTATCATTTTGTTGAACAGCTTCTCTTTTAAATAGGGTAGATTTTCCTCCAACTGCTTCTTTGCGTGATCATATTCAGCCCGCTGGGTTCTTTCGAAGTCTATTTTAGCTTTCATATTCAAAGCTACTTTTCTGATTTCGTCGTCGTTAATGGGCTTAAGCAAAAAATCTGCAATACCAATTTTAATACTCTTTTTGGCGTACTCAAATTCTTCATATCCGGTTAAAACGATGATTTTAATGGAAGCGTATTTTTCAAATACAATCTTCCCGAATTCAAGGCCGTCCATAAACGGCATGTAAATATCGGTGAAGATGACATCGGGCTTAAGTTGATCTACCAGGTCCAGCGCTTCATGGGCGTTGGAGGCTTCGCCGACCACTTCATAGCCGATTTCTTCCCAATTGATGCAATTCCGCAGCAGGTTTCTGACGAGATGTTCATCGTCTACGATGAGAACCTTCAATAAACTATCCGACATTTTCGCCCTCCCTTTCAACCGGAACATGAATGATTACCTTTGTACCTTTATTTTTAGCGCTTTCTATGCTGACTGGATCATTGATGCCGTAGAAAAGCCTGAGCCGCTCAATAGTTCCCCTAAGACCGAAACTCGTTTTATTATCACCTTGATACCGATCGTCCAATATTTGAGTGATGGCTTCCTGATCCATGCCGACGCCGTCATCCTCGACAGTGAGCTCAACCATTCCCGCGATGAGTTTTAGTGAAAGGGTAATGGCGCCTTTTTCTCCCTTGGGCTTAATGCCGTGGTAGAGCGCATTTTCAACCAGGGGCTGCAGTACAAGCTTGAGAATTTTGTACCTTGTCGCGCTTTCATCGATATCATAGTGGAGAGTAAAGATATCCCCGTACCGGACCTGTTGTATGGTCATGTAGTTTCGTACTACATCAAGCTCCTCTGAAATGGTAATGACCTCGCTGCCTTTACTGAGGCTTACCCTGTAATAGCTGCCTAGGGATTTCATGACCTTGTAAACCTGTTCATTCTGGCCGGAGAGAGCCAGGGAGCTGATAGCATCGAATGTATTGTAAAGAAAATGGGGCTTGATCTGAGCCTGAAGAACATCCAGCTCGGCCTTGCGTTTGATTTTCTCTTCGTGAACCACCTTTTTTATCAGGTTCTGAATCTCGGTGATCATGATATTGTAGGCATCCCGCAGCTTTCCAATCTCATCATTGCCCGCTTCAATATCAACCTTTTTAAATTCGCCCCGTTCCACGCCCTTCATGGATTTGAGCAGCTTCTTTATAGGATATGAGATCATACGTGACAGAGCGATGGAGCCAAAGAAAAGAAGAAAGGCATTAATGGCAGTAATGGAGAATGCAATGACATTGAAAATAGCCGACTCCTTTGAAAGCTCCTGGAAGGGGATCGTACTGATAATGTTCCAATCATATTTCGGGATATTGAGCAGGGAGATGAGATAATCCTTGCCATCAAACTCCTTGATGGTGGTGTTGCCGCTCTCTGAGCTGCTTTTTAAAAGCTTGTCAACCTCGGGAAGCTTTGTCTTTTTGAAATCAACAATGGTCTGTCCTTCTTCATCAAGAATCATAATATCAGTATCATATTTGTTCAGGATATCCTTAAAGGAGTCTGCGAAGGCATCCTCAGAGATATTGATAGTAAGCACGCCCAGGGGCTTCTGAGTATAGATGTCATTAATAATTCGGATGAGGGAGATGTATTTTTCGTCGGCCCCATCGGAAAAAACACCGCCCGCATTCAATCTTAAAACAAATCCCCCCTTGGCATTGACCGCAGCCTGGTACCAGTTGGCCTGAGCGATATTCTCAACCAGAAGTGATTTAAGGGGCATCTTGTCAATGCCATAGCGCTGGCTGGTATTGTCAAAAATATAGATTGAGGAGATAAAAGGAAAAGCATCAATAAATTTTGAGATATGTGTATTAATAATACGCTGTGAAGTGACATCGCCGGTAAAAAGCGTGCTGGACGCCGCTGTTCCGCTTTCGATCCCTCCTGTTTCGATGAGCTCCTGACTGCCCCTTAAGGGCTGTTGAATTTCGTCGCTGGCAATGATGACCTTGGAAAGGTTTTTAGCGTTTTCAATCATGGAATAAATATTGGAGCTGATGGAATAAAGGGTCTGGACCGATACGTCGCTGACCTTCTTCGACATGGTACTGTTATAAATGCTCTGGTAGAAAAAAGCGCTGACTAAAACTGAGAAAAGCATGATAGCGCTATAGAAGGTCAGAATTTTCGTGCTTATTTTAAGGTCTGCAAATTTCCGTTTTACTCTCACAAAAACATTTTGTTTTGTAGACATTTTTCACAACCCCTGAAATTCACACAATAAAGTTACCGCCGTGGCAACAAGGTAATTTTATTCATATGAGAAACGAATATCAATAAAGTTACCGCCGTGGTAACAAGGTAATTTTATTATAAATGATATTTCCTGGAATGAAAAGAAAAGAGAGTAAGTTAATTTTTTAGGATTTGAGCTAACACGTCATCCAGGCTTTTTTCAGGTGCTTTAGCGGTCAGAAGTGGCATGAAAAGATCTCCAGTCTTATTGAGCCGATCTATTGCGTTATTTAAGGTAAAGTTATCAGGTGTAATGCCCTTTTTTACTTCGTCCCAGGTGACGGGCATGGAGATGGTGGCCTTTTCTCTGGCCCTTGGCGAATAGACCATGGTGATGGTCTTGCCCTGCCACATTTGAAGAAAATCAAAATAGAGCTTGGTGCCACGCTTTTCGACCAGGCGCTCCACCGTTATCTTTTGTGGATACTTTTGAGCAAAGTAATGGCCAAAGAACTCATTAATTTTCCGAGCCGTTTCATAATCGTACTTTCCCCCTGTGGGGATGTAAAGCTGCATGCCTGTGGCACCCGACGTTTTAATATAGCCTGTGATGGCAAGGGAATCCAGGGTTTCTTTTATGAGCAGGGCAACCTCGATTACATCCTCAAAATGCTGTCCCTGAGAAGGATCAAGATCAAAAACAATGGAGGTGGGGTTATCCTCCTTTTTATACGTGTTAAAGGAAGTATGAAATTCAAGAGCTGCCAGGTTGACAAACCATGCTAAAGTGGGCACTGAATCCAAAAGCGCATATTCTATATCATTCCAGGCATGCTTGCTCATCCATTTCGGAGCATAATCGGGCAGGTTTTTTGCAAAGAAGGATTCACCATGTATGCCATGGGGATAACGGATGGTGGTCAAAAGCCGGTTCTCGGCGTGTGGCAGAAGGTAGGGGGAGAGCTCGATCATGCGGGCAAGATAGTCGATTTTCCTGATGCCTGCTTCAGGCCAAAGCAGCTTTTCCGGATTGGAGAGCTTCAGCTTTTTGCCTTCAATAACTACTGTTTCAGCCTTTGTCATTCCACATACTCCTTTCCGTTGGCTTCCTCTATGCCCAAGGGTGTAAAACCGAGAATTTTAGGATGCCTGATACCGCCATCGGAGGTCCATTCCAGAAAGCTCACCCATACGGTGAGCTGAGGTTTAAACCAGACTACATCCTTTAAATCACGGGCGTTATTTGTCACAAGGGAGGTTTTTTGAATATTGAGCGAGTTTTTATCCGATTTAAGGATAGGAATATTGTCCTTTAACAGCATAAAGTGCTGCTGAGTAAGCCCAATGGAGGCCCTGCCTATATAAACAAGACCTTCTTCGCCCAAAATAGCCAGGACCAGAGCATTGGGGTTCCCCTCCCTTAAGGTCACGCCTGTTACAATAGCAAGTATTCTCCGGGATAGCTTGGTTTTAAACCATTGCTGATGCGCTTTTCCCGGCAAGTAAGGGCTATCCTTTTTCTTTGACACAACGCCCTCCCAGCCCCTTTCCTTCATAAGCGAAAACAGCTCCTTGCCATTATTGAAATCATCTGTAATGGCTGTAATACTACTGGCTTTAAGGTGATCCCGCAAAAGGGCACTTCGCTCTTCAAGCGGTTTATGAGTTATCGGTTGACCATTTAAAGCCAAAAGATCAAATACAATGTATTGTATGGGGTACTTCCTGGCATAGTAGCTTGCTTTTTCAACGTTAGTCACCCGCTCGCGGATGAGGCTCAACTGGAAGGAGGGTTTAAGCTCTTCGTTTAAAATAATTATTTCTCCGTCCAAAACCGCGCTATGTCCCTTAATGAGGGCTGGAAGCTCAAATAGCTCAGGATAAAACCGGGTCCTTTCACGCCCTTTTTTAGTGAAGACCCGGACCCTTCCGTCTTCGATATAACAAAGCCCTCTAATGCCATCCCATTTGACCTGATGCACGAAGACTTCGTCATCAGGGACGGACAGTGTTAAAAGAGGCTCCATGGGTACAATCCAATCCATTACCAATTCTCCCGGTAAAATATATGCAAATCGGAAGTTAAATTTCGATCATCCCTAACCTGCGCCGGCCTTAACCTTTTCGGGCTTTGTGGCTTTACCTGTTTTTTTACCGGCACGCTCTTTTTTGTTCCCGGTATCCGATTTCGCTTCCCGTCGGAACTCCTCGCTCTTCTTAAGGCTTGCCTGAAGGGCTGCCATCAGGTCAATAACATTACGCTGCGGCGCCTCGGGTGCAGAAACGATCTCTTCTCCCTCAATTTTCTGATGAATCATGTTAAGGAGTGCTTCACGATAATCGTCCTTGTATTTATCAGGATTAAATTCTGCCGTTAGATTTTCAATGAGCTGCTGGGCCATTTGCAGCTCCCGCTCATCCACGCTTGCATTCTCGGGTATGCCGGGAACCTGTTTCATGTCCCGAACCTCGTCTGGGAAGAAAATGGTCTCAAGAACCAACATGTTTTTAAGAACGCGCAGAACCGCCAGGGACTGTTTATCTCTAATGGTAATGCGGGCTATGGCAATTTTGCCCGTATCGTTCATGGCCTGGCGCAAGAGATTATAAGCCTTGGAGCCGCCGTTTTCCTGAGGCGATAAATAATAGGATTTTTCATAATAGATAGGGTCAATCTCTTTTAAATTGACAAAGTCCAGGATTTCAACGGTTTTGGCTGAGGCAGGGCGTATGGCGTCAATATCCTTGTCTTCAATAATGACAAAATGCCCGGGCTCATATTCATAACCTCTGACAATGTCGTTGGGAGTAATCTTTTCTTTACAGGTGGGGCAGACCCTTTCACTCTTGATGGGGGTCTTGCATTTATTGTGGATATATTTGAAATGAATGTCCCGGTCCTCGGTCGCGGCAAACATTTTAATGGGAATGTTCACAAGACCGAAGCTGATGGAGCCCTTCCACATGGTATGCATGGTGTTTCCTCCTCGTAATCTTTATGATTAGTGTTCTTTACAATGACATTCCTTATGCATGGCTTAGAAAGCGGCATGTGTTAACTAACTCTGCAGGCGCGATTCACAAAATTAAAAATGTATTACAACCTTGACACTCACGGGTGCGTTGTAATAGAATGAATCTTTGCACTGCTTCAAAGAAGCGCCAAAGTAGCATACAATGTTATGTCGAAAAGCTTACGAGGAGGGGTAAAATGTCTTTCAAGAATCACTATTCATATCCTGAGGAACACGCTCACCTGACAGAAACCTTGGATTTAGTGGATAAAACGCTTCAAGAATCCCGTCAGAGCAAAAGCAAGATTGATAAAGAAATCGACCGCCTTTCAAAATCCGGCAGTAGCGACAGCTCCCTGGATTATGTGGATTTGTCGGTAGGTAAGCTCTTGCAGGGTGCAGTTGCTTTAAAGCTCAAAAACCTTTTTGAAGCTGAAAAGAAGCCTTACTTTGCCCGCATTGATTTTATGGAGGATGGTGCAAGGGACCTTGAAAAGCTCTATATCGGGAAGATGTGTCTCATTCGGGAGGAGGACATGAAGCCTGTCATTATTGACTGGCGCGCCCCTGTTGCCAGTCTTTACTACGAAGAGCGCTTAGGATCCGCCCATTACCTCTGCCCCAAGGGTGATGTCCACGGAGAGCTGAAGATAAAAAGACAATTTTCCATAGAGAACGGAGAGCTTCTCAATATTTTTGATATTGATATCACAACCAATGACGAGTTTTTACAGGGCTATCTGGGCGCCAATGCCGATAACCGTCTCAAGGACATCGTCTCAACCATCCAGGCCGAGCAGAACCAGATCATCCGTGCCGATATGTGGACTCCCCTTATTGTTCAGGGAGCGGCAGGAAGCGGGAAAACCACCATTGCCCTCCATCGCATAGCCTATCTGGTTTACACCCATGATAAGTCCTTTAACCCTGAGAGCTTTATGATTATCGCTCCCAATACACTTTTCCTCAATTATATCTCGGAAATCCTGCCTGAGCTTGGTGTAGACCGGGTTCGACAGACCACTTTTGAGAATTTCGGTATGGATCTCATAGGAAAACGCTTTAAATTCAGGGATCCCAATGAAAAGCTCATGTTTTTAGCCATGGGTAAGGACAAGGAGCAGGCCGAAAAGCTGAAGGAGGCCTCCAGCCTCAAATGCTCCATGCGCTATAAGGAACTGCTGGATAGCTTTTTAGACGCGGTTGAAGCCTCCATGCTTCCTCAGAAAGACTTTTCCATTATAAATGAAACAGTCATGACCTATGAAGAGCTGCAGTCTCTTTTTATACAGGAGTATAAACGGCTCCCTGTTAAAAACAGGCTTGAAGAGCTAAGAAAACATATGACCTACAGGGTATCCAAGAAAAAGACTGTTTTTGCGGCAAGACTTGAAAAAGATTGTGCCGATGAGGTTCTAGCACTGAAAGAGACTATGGAGGAGTCGCCCGAAAGACAGGCGATTATTGCGGATGCCTTTACCCGAAGAGATTTCAGACTCAAGGCTCTTGATCGGGAGGGGAAAAAGGCCATTACCGAGTATTTGGCCGGTATATTGAAAAAAGCACCTTTTGAGCACTATAAGGATTTTATTCTATATCTTCGGGACACGGCCACCAGTGATATCGAGGCTTATGCTGCCCAATGGAGTCAGCAGGTTATGAAATCCGGCCGTATTGAAACCGAGGATTTGGCTCCTATTATCTATATAAAATACCGCATCCATGGCATTGATGAAAAGATTCCCGTCCGGCATATCGTTATTGATGAAGCGCAGGATTTCTCAGCCTTTCAGATCTTTGTCATCAAGAGAATCATAAAGGACAGCTCCTTTACAATTTTAGGCGATTTATGCCAGGGCATTCATTCCTACAGGAGTCTTAAGAGCTGGGAAGAGCTCATTGAAGGTGTCTTCACCGACAGACGAAGTATGCTGCTCACCCTGGAGCAAAGCTATCGAACAACCGTAGAAATTATGGATGCGGCCAATAAGGTAGCCAAAAAAATGGCCATTCCGGGTGTTCCTTTAGCGAAGCCTGTTTTCCGTCATGGAGAGGAGGTACGGCTCATAAAGGATCGGTCCATGAAGGAGCGGGAGGAAAGTGTGGCAAACCGTATTGAAGAGCTGCTTGGCAAGGGTATGAATCTCATAGCGGTTATCGGTAAAACTGCCGAGGAGTGTGAGCTAATCCACTACAGCCTTAGAAGAAGAATTAAGGATATAACCCTGATAACCGGGGCTGAGGGCGAATACAACGGGGGAGTCATGGTGGTGCCTGCTCATTTGGCAAAAGGCCTGGAATTTGATGCCGTCATTCTATCCGATGCCTCAAGTGAAAAATACAGCCTTTCAGAAATGGATGCCAAGCTCCTTTATGTGGCAATGACCCGTGCCATGCACATCATGGATATCCATTATTTCGATGAGCTTTCTCCTCTGCTTAACGGGGAGTAAGGAACAGCTAAATAATAAAACCCGATTTTTAGGGGAGATATTTTTCGAAAAGACAAGGCGGAGGAAGGAGGAATAATTGCTTTATTCCGACTGACGACAACGATGGATTTTCGGAAAATAGCCCTCTCAAAATTGGGAATTTATTATTTGGCTGTTCCTAATCATCTATCTACAAAAAGTCTTTTAAAATGACATTTTGCAACAAATTCAAATATAAGCTATAATAAAACAAAAGAGAAAATTTCAAAGGATGATGTTATGTCGGGGAAGCGCATCGCAATAATAGTCCTTGTAATAGTTTCTTTGGTGCTGGCCGCGTGCTCCGGGCAGGTCGCCCCTTCCGGTACAGAAAATGAAGGGAGTCCCACGCCTACTCCAGACAATCAAAGCAGCCCGGTTACCATACCTTCCGACACCCCTGCTTCAAAGGAACCTATACAAACGCCCGGCGAAAATGCGCAAAAAACAGAGAATTTACCCGACATTGATGCCTTAACCACCTTTCCCGGTGTCCTGGAAAGTCTGTCATTGACGCTGGAGCAACTGATTACTGTGCTGGGAACACAATTTGAGCTGCTGGAAAATAAGGCTCAGGGCTATGATTCCTACTATTTTCCTCAATACAATCTCATCTTCGATTTCGATAAAATAAGCAAAAAGCTTTCTACAGTCTGGCTTGATAATATACCCTATTACATTTTTGCAGGAGATTACAAAACCCATGACCTCAATGGTGATGGGAAGCCTGAAAAAATAGTGACCTATGAGGATCAGAACTTCAATGGCAATATTGTGGTTATAAACGGTGCCGATTCGAGCAAGGTCAGTACAGCAACTCTGGACTTTTTCGGCGATAAATGTGAAATAGAAGCGGTATCGAATTTTGGTCAGAACAAAGAGAGTCTAATCATTATTAAGACCCGTGGAGGTATACAGGGAGATATTTTAAAGTATACAGACGAGAAACTGACCAGTATTCTTCCCAAGGGCTATGACAGCATTTCCGAAGAGGCACTGGTTACAGTTGAAGGCGATACGGCACTGTGGGTTCATGAAAAGAGAAATATTCTCTATATGTGCACAATACCCAACCGTCTTGTAGAAAGCCTCAAGAACCGGCCGGATTCAGATAAATACCGATACAGCATTAGGCTGAGACCTATGCTATCAGCAGATTCCCTTAATTTGGAGGTCAGAACCGGCCTTCAGCTTAAATTTGCCGATAACTATAATTTTATGGACAATTATGACGGAACCTATAGCGATGTAGCCCAGGTCACAGTGGAATATGAATACCTCGGCCAGGGAATGTGGCAGGAAACCAAGACCACAGGTGGCCCAAAGTATAAAAATTCTTCGGAAACCCAGCTTCTTACCCAGGACCTCTCGGCGGGAGGTCTGGCTCTTTTTGACAAACTGGAGACCGTTGAAAAAGCGCTTCCTGGAAAACTGTCCAGATTTACACCCGATGAGCTTGCTTCCGGCATACTTTTAGAGGAAAAGGGGCTCCGGGTGGGTATTACCCATGATCAAATTACTTATCTCTCTTTGGAGAAGGGAAGCGATAAAGCCACTTTTAAAGGCCTCAAGCTCTCTGATTCCCGGGAAAAGGCGCTGTCCCTTTATGGAATGCCCGATAAGGGCTTTATGGAAGACTCGGCCTGGACCTATTATGTTATAAGAGAAGAACGTTCAGAAAACGGAACCTCATTTTTCATAGATACACTGAATATTGAATTTGATGGAGACAAAGTGAGTAGAATATGGATATCTGCCTATGTTACGGCGTACTGATTTTAGGCTAAAAGTACATTGTACTTGATATCAATTTGCCGTATAATAGGGTAAATGCCCATCAAAATTCTATTCAGGAGTGATGAGGATGAAGGGGTTATCGCGGCTTGAGCTCCGCTATAGACGTTTTGCCATAAGCAATTTGACATTATATATCGCCGCCTTGAATTTGGCGGTTTTTCTTCTGACCTATGTCATCTTTGAAGGAAATCCGGCGAGGACCGTTCAGGCCCTTGCGCTGATTCCCAGTGAGGTCTTCAAAGGTCAGGTATGGAGGCTTATTACCTTTATATTGCTTCCCAATAATTTTAGCGTTTTCTGGATATTGTTTTCAGTTTACTTAACCTATATGTTAGGCGCTTCACTTGAAAACTACTGGGGTACTTTCAGACTTAATTTATACTTCTTTACCGGGATGCTGGGGAGTATCATCGCCGCTTTTATCACAGGAGGCGGTGTCACCGGCTATTACCTTAATCTGTCCCTTTTCCTGGCTTTTGCGACACTCTTCCCTGACCGGGAGTTCACACTCTTTTTTATGTTTCCCATCAAAGTAAAATATCTGGGGATTTTAGATGCGATATACCTTTTATATATGCTGCTGGTTTATATTGGGGCCAGAGCATGGGTTTATGCAGCCGCCATTATAGTATCTCTTATCAACTATTTCCTCTTTTTCGGGGATGATTTTATCAAGATGATCAAGCTCAAGCGCCAAGTGGCCAAAAACCGTAAACGATTTTTTGATCAGGTCCGTCCCTATGATCAGGATCGAAGAGACTAACACTATTAAGGTACAAGAAAAGTGGTGTATACATGGATTACAAAAGTGAGATTTTAAGGCTGAAGGAAGAGCGCAATGCCTGCATTGTGGCTCATATTTATCAGGATGGAGAAATTCAGGATATTGCCGATAAAGTGGGTGATTCCTTTGAGCTGAGCCGTTACTGCGCTTCAACGGACAAGGATGTCATTGTTTTTTGCGGGGTTCATTTTATGGCTGAAAGCGCCAAGATTTTGTCCCCCGAAAAGACAGTGCTTCTTCCGGCCGTCGATGCCGGATGTCCCATGGCTAACATGGCTAATGTAGAGGATCTTAAGAAGCTAAAGGAAAGATATCCTGAGGCCGCAGTGGTCTGCTATGTCAATACCACGGCAGCTATTAAAGCGGAATGTGATATTTGCTGTACATCATCCATTGCTGTAAATGTAGTTCGATCTCTGCCCAATAAGCAGATTCTGTTCCTCCCGGACAGAAATTTGGGAAGCTACATCGCCAAGCAGGTGCCCGAAAAGGAATTTATTCTATGGGCAGGTTTTTGTCCCACCCATAACGCCCTGACGATCATGCATGTTCAGGAGGCCCGTGAGGCCTACCCCAATGCCGTTTTGGCAATACATCCAGAGGCTCCTCCTGAGGTTGTGGAATTAGCTGATTTTGTAGGGAGCACCAAGCAAATCATCGATTTCTGCACCCAGTCCGATGCCAAGGAATTTATCATTGGGACTGAGGAGGGAATCTTGCATCAGCTCCATAAACTGAACCCGGATAAGTCGTTCCATATGTTGAAGTACCGCTTTATCTGCCCCAATATGAAGAAGACCTCTCTTGAGGTTCTTTATGAATCCCTCAGGGACATGAAGCATGAGATCAAACTGGATGATGAGACAATTAAGAAAGCCTCATTAAGCTTGGAGAGAATGCTACAGGTCAAATAACCCCTCAGAATGATATGCTGCAAGCATGATATCAACGAAGGTGAAAAATGATGACAGAGTTAATGGAGCAAGGTCCTCATAACGAAGAACGTTATATGGTTAATTTCGATACTGAGACGCTGCCTTGTGAGTTTTTTGATGCGGTGATTATTGGAAGTGGTATTGCAGGCGTTTATACTGCCTTGTCCATGCCAAGACAAGCCAAGATTCTTATTGTTACAAAAGAGACTATTGAAATAAACAATTCTGTGCTGGCTCAAGGGGGAATTGCAGTCTCTTTGGATCAGAATGATTCTCCAAACCTTCATTTTAAGGATACGATGTATGCCGGTGCAGGACTTTGCGATGATCGTACCGTAAAGGTGCTGGTGAGTGAAGCAGCTGATAATATTGCCACTCTTTGCTTGTACGGTGTGAACTTTGATCGGGATGAAGGAAGACGTTTGTCCCTGACCCGAGAGGGAGCCCATAGCATGAACCGCATTATACATACCGGTGATGCAACAGGCAAGGAAGTTTGTGATACCCTTGTCAGAGCCGTCTCCGACTTGGACAATGTGACCATAAAGGAATGTACTTTTGCCATTGACCTATTAACTGAAAACAATGTCTGTAAAGGTATTTTAACCTCCAAGGAGGACGGATCGGATCTCAAGGCCTATTACGCACCTGTTGTAATATGCGCATCAGGCGGTTATGGAAGGTTGTATGCCAGTACCACAAACCCTGAGGTAGCCACCGGCGACGGAGCAGCTATGGCTTATAGGGCAGGCGTGGAGCTCATGGATCTGGAATTTGTACAATTCCACCCTACGGTGTTCTTCCACCCTATGAACAAGAGCTTTTTGATTTCCGAGGCCGTCAGAGGTGAGGGAGCCCTGCTTCGCAATCATAAAGGAGAGCGCTTCATGCCTACCTATCATTCCATGGCGGAGCTTGCTCCAAGAGATGTGGTCTCTAGAGTCATTTTTGAGGAAATGCAAAAGACCGGAACCGATCATGTTTTTCTCGATATTACCCACAAGGACAGAAGCTATTTGGAACATCGCTTCCCAACTATATTCAAAACCTGTTTGTCCTATGGTATCGATATGTCAAAGGATTTTATACCTGTAGCACCTTCCCAGCATTACAGCATGGGTGGTATTAAAACCGACGAATGGGGAAAAACCAGAATCGATGGCTTTTATGCAGTGGGAGAGGCGGCTTGCAACGGTATTCATGGGGCCAATCGCCTCGCATCCAACTCGCTTTTGGAAGGTCTGGTCTTCGGTAAGAGAATAGGCCGCCAAATTGCAGAGAATTTAGATGATATCAAGAAGTTATCAGGTATTAAGCCAAAAATCAGCGTCCATAAGGAAAGACTGAACAAGGAGCTGGATGTAACGCTTCTTGTGAACAAACTTCAGGCGCTTATGAACAAAAATGTCGGTATAGTCCGAAATGAAAAACGCTTGAGCGAAGCCATGGCAAGTCTGACAGAAATGCAGGAGGACTTGAGGGAAGTGCAAGTAAACCATACCAACATGATGCAGCTTAAGAATATGGTTCTGCTTTCAAGCATGGTTGTTAAGGCCGGACTCATGAGAAAAGAGAGTAGAGGCGCTCATTTCAGATCCGACTATCCCGCAACCGACGATCAGAATTGGATTAAAAACATTGTTTTTTACGGAGGAACCCATAATGCTTGACTTCTCCTTAATTGATGAAATTATTCTGCGTGCCCTTAAAGAAGATATGCCCATGGGTGATTTGACTACCGACAGTACCGTACCCGCCGATGAGGTCTGCTCAGCTAACCTTATAGCTAAGGAACAGGGTGTTATCGCAGGTTTGGACGTTTTTGAGAGGGTGTTTACCCTTCTTAATCCTAAAATCTATGTGGAGCGCTATGTAAAAGAAGGGGAGTTGGTTGAGGCGGGCACCCGGATTATGCACATTTCTGGCAATGCCAAGGCTATGCTCAAGGCTGAAAGAACCGCTCTGAATCTTCTCCAGCGTATGAGCGGTATAGCAACCGCAACAAGAAAGTTTGCAGATGTGCTTAAAGGGTCATCATCAAAAATCGTGGATACCCGGAAAACAGCACCCGGATTGCGTTATCTCGATAAATACGCAGTCAGGGCAGGAGGCGGGACCAATCATCGGTTCTGCTTGTCCGACGGTGTCTTAATTAAAGACAATCATATCAAAGCCTCTGGAGGTATTACCGCCGCTGTTCAAAGAGCAAGGGCACAGATACCCCATACCATCCGTATCGAGGTTGAAACAGAGTCCATGGACCAGGTTAAAGAGGCCCTGGAAGCCGGTGCCGATATCATCATGCTGGACAACATGAAGCCTGAGGCCATGAAGGAAGCTGTGGATTTTATTAATGGTCGTGCCTTGACCGAAGCTTCCGGGAATATTACCCTTGAAAAGGCTGAAATTATTGCAAAAACAGGGGTTGACCTTATTTCATCCGGAGCTTTGACCCACTCGGTAAAAGCGATGGATATCAGCTTACGCTTTGAATAGCAAGTGATAATTAAAAAAAACACTATTTCGACAAAAGTTCTTTGGAAGTAACAAAATTTACGACAGCATATTATGCAATATGCACAAATTGAAAGGCCAAAAGGGCTTGAAAAATGTCAATGATTGATAAGAAGTTAGGTTGTAATGACGACTTGTGGACAAAACATAAAACAATCCACAGAAAATTGGGATAAAAGGCCTGTTTATCAGATGGTATAGTATGAAACCCGCAATTGATGCGGGTTTCATTGTTTATAATTTAATCCACAACCTTGTGGATAACTGTGGATAACATTGGTTGGATTGTGCAGAATAAAAATGAGAGTGAAGGAGATTATATTAGTGTACGCTTCCGGTTTTACCAACAAGGAGGAATTGAAATATGAGCAGGCGTAGAGGCGTAATGTCAGAAGGTCTGAAGTATGAGATTGCCCGAGAACTTGGTGTGTATGATACGGTAAGCAGAGAAGGATGGGGATCAGTTTCATCCCGAGATTGCGGTAATATGGTGAGAAAGGCAATCGAGATGGCAAGCAGGAACTCCGCAGGACAACCGGACTAGCTGTTGCGGGGTACAGTTGTCCGGTAATGGATGAGCCGAAAGCGTATTGAAATAGGGGGCATGGAATTTATTCCATGCCCTTTGTCCTGGCCGAAACCTGTTGACAAAGCCCCTGACCTATTGTAGAATATAATCCGTGCCTAAAATTTCATATTTGGAGAGATGGTCGAGTTGGTTTAAGGCACCGGTCTTGAAAACCGGCGTAGGTGCGAGCCTACCGTGAGTTCGAATCTCACTCTCTCCGCCACTAATTATGGAGAAGTACCCAAGCAGGTCGAAGGGGACGGTTTGCTAAACCGTTAGGTCTCGCAAGGGGCGCCGGGGTTCGAATCCCCGCTTCTCCGCCATAATTTGTCCGAAAACCCTTTTAAATAAAGGGTTTTCGTCATTCTTAGGGTAAAAACAGCACCGTTTTTTAGGGATTCGATGCTGTTTTTATTTTTGTAAGTAAAAACTATAAATTTTTCCGCTACATTACAGCCAATAATCCATTGATTCCTACTATATTGATCGCTCTTATCATATTGTAATTTTTGGTAGACAGATTAAAAAAGATTCGGTATGCTTTTGGTATGATTTTCATTTTAGGAGGGGTCTTATATGTATTGCCAAAAATGTGGAACTCAGAATGCAGATACTGTAAAATTTTGTGTGGAATGCGGAACACCGTTTAACCCATTCTCGAATGCATCTACAGCATCAAACCCAAATGTGAACCCTATCCCGCAGGAGGTATATCAAGCACCCGTTCAGATAAAGAAGAAAAAGAAAAAGGGGCTTAATGCCGTATTGATTATTATAGGTTTTGCCATTGCTATTGCTGTTGCAGTTAATCAAAATGGTATTAATCCGCAAGACGCCTCATCTTCAGGCGGTGTAAAACCTATTGCTCAAAGCAGTTCGCCTAGAAAATCGTCCGCTGACGAAGCCAAAGCTAAGCTTAAGCAAGCGCAAGATTTATACGCAAAAAATGATGTGGATTCAGCATGGAAAATCGCTCTTGAAGCAAGATTAATAGAGAAATTGCCTGAAATTGAAGAATTCATCCAAGAGTGTAAAGTGAAAAAACTAGAACTCTTCTCAAAACTAATTGATGAAAAATTGGATGATATGGAAGGTATAACGTGGGTTCACTATAAGGGACAGTCTAACCAAATTAAAGATTTTACTTGCCAAGCGTATATTGGTCTAAAGGATGGTTATACCCCATCCCTAAGATTCCTGATAGGATTCAACGAAGATAACTGGTTGTTCATGGAAAGTATAAAATTTAAGAATGGAGATAATGAATTTAGTTTAAGTGTAAGTTTCAATGATAGAAAAACGGAGGTTGGCTTTGGAACCGGAGTATTCGAGTGGATTGACATAAAAGCGGATGAGGCCTTGGTTACAAATTTCCAAAGTATTTTGGGGGAGGGTGAGACGAAGGTTAGAATTAGCGGAGATCAATACCATAAGGACTATACATTATCTGAAAGCCAAAAAGAAAGATTAAGAGTTATGATTGATTACTATGAAATAGCGCGGCAATAATAAAGCGAAATATTGCTGCCGCCAGTTCCTTCGCATTTGCGGGGATGACGCTAAAAGCACTTTCAACTGAGGGTGCTTTTATTATGCCATGGAAGGGGATATTGGACGGAAATAAACACACCCCTGTCGATATCCTCGGAGCGGACAGCCCTTTTTTTCGCCTCTCCATCGGCCTTTTTCGCCGCTTCTCCCTGTAATACCCCCTGATTATGGTATAATTAGGAAACAAAACAGATGGGAAGTGATAATTATGGATTTTGTGTTCGGTATACTTGGAATGATAGGTGGATTGCTCTGTGCCATCGGAGATCTGCTGTTTGACCTAAAGGGAAAGAACAACATAAAGTCCGGCCCTGCCAACATTATGGATAGCAACTGGCAGATAATGTCCGAATGGAGATTTAGCGCATCTATTCTTGTAGCTGCATTAGGTGTGCCGTTATATCTACTTGGATTTTTGGGAATGACAAATCAGCTTGCACAAAGCAACGAGACTGTGGCAACAACCTTTTTGGTGTTTTCAGTTGTGGGGGCTTCTGGTGGGCTGTTTATCCATGCTTCGGTTTGTCTCATGCCGATTGTCTGCAAAACACTAACCAAGAGCGGCGTAAATAAAGGTATAATAGAAACCATTTGCGCCAAGATTTACAACGCTGTAAAAATCCCTTTGGTCATCATGTTTTTCAGCCTTGTTATCGCAACCTCAGCCACTTTGATATACGCCATAATCAGGGGTTATCTTAATGTGCCATTTTTTTTTGTGATATTAAATCCGCTCGGACTAATGCTTATAGGGTGGATGTTTCGCCTAATAAACAAGCGGGTTTTCAGTGACCTGCCGGGCATCATTATGCCAAGCGTAGGAATTGCAATGATTGGCTTAATGACAGCGTTAAGCACAGTAATTTGATGGGAGGGGCATATAAATACCTCCTTTCCCAAAGCCTGCACCACTTCGGGTCAACATGGCCCGAAGCGATAGCAAGGCAAGAGATTTTTGTGTTCATACATTGAGGTATATTACTCCACGCTTTTGAGCGAGGACACCATATCTATGCTCTTAAATTTTCTACCCATGATGTAATTTACAAATACCGTAAAAGTGAGTATCAGCGCACTGCCAAAGACAATACTGGCGGCAGATATAAAAGGAGCAATTTCCATGTCCGGGTTTGTTGTCTGCGCCTGCATCATGAAAATCAATCCAAATCCAAGCATTACGCCGAATGGTAAACCAAATAGGGTTATCCAGATGTTTTGGCGGAGAACCAATCTTTTCATTTCTTTTTGATGGAACCCTAAAACCTTTAATGTGGCAAGTTCACGGATACGTTCGTGATAGTTCATGCGGCCCAATACCATCATAACGGTAAAGGCCAGTAATGCGGCAAAGAGTATCAGAACCATTTGGACGCTTTGCAGAAGTTCCAGAACAATCATGATGTTGGATTCCATTTCGGACTTGGTTTCAATCAGGGCAATGCGTGAGTCGTCGTGCAAGGCGCTTAAATCCAAATCCTTTCCTCGTATTAGAAAAACACTGATAGTAAACGGAAGGGAGGATACCTTTGAAAACGCAGTCCGGCCAATATAAATTTCGTTCCCCACGGGAAAATCGATGATATTCGTAACCTCAAGGGGGATGATTGTTCCATCCAAGCTTTCCGCCATTATTACGCTTCCAATTTCTACATTCAAAGCCTTTGCCATTCTAGGAGTAATCAACACGCCATTATCCGATAACGTTATTTCTTTGCCATCAGAATTCGTAAACTGCAAGCTGCTCTGACTGTCTTCCATCACAACCAGATACGGATTTTGCACGTTGCCGTCTGCATCGTAAATATAAATCCCAAAAGCCATTGTAGCGTCAATGACGTGCGCCTCTTTTAGTGCTTCATAAATATAGGCTGCATCGTCATGGATAATGGGTGTTTTCAGCTTCATTTCCACATCGTAACGCATGGTTTGATTAAATGCCCTGTCAAGCATGACGTCCATGGAGTCCTTCATTCCAAAGCCGCATAAAATCAATGCGGTGGAACCGATAATGCCTATAAGCCCCATCAGCATCCGCGCTTTATTGCGAAAGAGGTTTCTGGTAACGATTTTCCCGCTGAAACTTAAGCTACGCCAAAACAGGGGGATTTTTTCCAACAGAATGCGATGTCCCTGCGTCGGAGGCTTGGGCCTCATAAGTGCTGCCGGAGTACTTTTTAATGATTTTCTGCAAGAAAGGGAAGCTGCCCCGCAGGTCACAACTGTTACACACAGTGCTGCCCATATAAAGTGCATAGAAATCATGTCCACCCCGGTAGTTGCCATTGTATACCGAATAGTTCCAAGCTCATACAGAAACTCTCCAAGATACCTAGAAATTAGCCAACCCAACAACATGCTTGGAAGGGTAATCAAGATTCCATAAGAGGTGTACCGTACCAGAATTTCTTTTTTTGAATAGCCGAGGGAGCGTAGCGTTCCCAAGTGCTGACGTTGATTTTCCATCATTCTACTTACGGTTATCCATGTAATAAAGGCCGCCGTCAGGAAGAAAGCCATTGGGAACAATGTTCCAATCTGTTTAACCCCTTCAAGGTCGTCGGCAATATAACGGTTACTTGGCTGATACTGACGGCTTATAATATTAACACTTCCAAGTAGTTCTCTAATATTTGCTGTCATTTCTGCATGGGAACGCTCGGTATTTTCAGATAACGAGAGAACAAGTTCATTGTAATGGGCTTCCGGCAACGCGGATGCGTTTGTATAGGCGAAGCCGTAACGCTGATAATCCGGTATGCTTAGTCCGTCCGGCGCGTAATAGATGTATTCTGCATTGCGGATAATCCCCTTGACCAGCCAGTCCTCTTGTTGTTGTCCGATGGAAAACCGGATAATATCGCCGGGTTTCAAACCGTTCGCCTCAGTAAAACGACTGTCCAGCAAAAGCGCGTTGGGCTCGGTTCCATCAAGTGGCTGACCCTCCAGCAATTCCGGGATGTTAATTTGCGGCTGTCCATCGATAGCATGAATCCGTAATCTGGCGTTGATGCCGCCGGATAATCCGACCTCCACCAGCTTGCGTCGCTGTGCCGCTTCCACATCCGGCAAAGCCTGGATCCGCTCCAAATCCAATTCAGAAACATCAGTTTTGTAGACCCAATAATCAGAAAGATTTGCATTTTGATAGGAAGCCTCCACGCTGCTTTCCATCGTGCTGACATACAGGTTAATTCCACTGAACAAGGCGATTCCGAGGGTGCAGATACATACGATGGCAACAAATGACCAGAGGCTTTCTTTAATGTCACGATAAATCTTTTTTTGCAGCATATTTACCATTTGATTCCCTCCAAAGCTGCGGGCATGTCCTTCACGGTATCCGCAGCCACCATGCCGTTTTTCATTTCGATCACACGGTCTGCAATGGGTGCTAAAAGAGAATTGTGCGTCACGATAATCACCGTTTTCCCCATCTTGCGGCTGATATCGGATAAAACCCCGATAATGTTTTTTCCGGTCTCTGTGTCGAGTGCACCGGTGGGCTCGTCACAAAGAAGCAAATCCGGGTTTTTACAGATAGCCCTTGCAATGGTGACACGCTGCTGCTCGCCACCAGAAAGCTGCCCTGGGAAGTTATGTACCCTGTCCTTTAAGCCTACAATTCGCAGGGCTTCCTCCGGCTCCAGCGGTGACTTGCACACCTGCTTAGCAAGCTCCACATTCTCAAGAGCGGTAAGGTTGGGTATGAGGTTATAGAACTGAAAGACGAATCCGATTTTATAACGCCGATAATCGGTTAGCTCTAAATCGTTCATAGCAGTAATATCTTGACCAGCGAAAAAGATTTTCCCCGACGTAGCGGTTTCCATGCCTCCCAGAAGATTGAGTACGGTGGTTTTGCCCGCACCGCTCGGGCCGAGTATGATACAAAGCTCACCGTTTTTTACTGTTAAGGACACTTCCTTTGCCGCATGGATATTTACCTCACCCATTTGATAATCCTTGCTTACGTTCTGAAAAATAATATTCGCCATATTGATTCCCCTTTCAAGATATGGACTATAAAGATCATAAATGTCTATATAATATAATATGCTCCAACGTCTTGACCTGTCAAGGGTCGGGTGATATATTGTTTACATATTAAATCCATAAAGTCTAAATTATTCGAGGTGATTTTACTTGGACGGATTTGAAAAAAGAAGAAACGATAAGAAAAAAGCCATCATGCAGATGGCTTTGGAGCTATTCGACCAATATGGATTCGACAAGGTATCGATGACTGACATTGCGGAAAAGGCACATGTTTCAAGGGCATCCATCTATAATTTTTTTGAAAGCAAGGATAATCTGCGCCGAATCATCATAAAAGAAATCTTGGATGGCAGCATCGAAAAAGTACAAAAAATGCTTGAAGAACAGGGTGAATTTATTGATAAAATCAGCGAATATATTCAATTAAGAACATGGTATTATGGCAAATATAGCTTGCAATTCTTTTTTGATACGGTTGAAAGCGACTCTGAAGTCCGGCAATACTTCGACGATTTCACTGCCGCACACAGACAGCTTTTAATGAAATTCATAGACGAAGGTAAACAGTCCGGTGTTTTTTCACCGGATATATCCAACACCGCAATCGAAATGTATATCGATATCTTCCAATCATACTACCTCCATAACATGCGTAACAGAGAAATACGCGATAGGTTTGAGCGCAATCCCAAATTGGCACAGGAGATAAACATGTTGTTTTTGGACGGGCTAATTCAAAGCAAAGATAACGGTAAGGCTTGATTTTGGCCCACCGCTCGTTGGCGAGGCCTTACCCAGTCTTCATGAGGGCCTGAATATCAATAATGAGGTTGCCTCTGGATTAAGAAAAACGGACGCAGTAATCACCGCGTCCGTTAATGAGTATGCATTTTTCATTATTTAGAAATTAAACACTCTTTCCCAATCGAAGTCGCCGGATTCTTCACAACATTTCGGCCAATCTGCGCACCACGCGGGGACAGTCGGCTTTGCTACCCTGTCAAGGCTTGGCGTATAGGGCTTGATGTCAAGAACGGGCGTTCCATCGTTTGCATCGATATAGGCTAGACCGATTACAGCGTTTTCCCCGTCGATATAGGTAACTTGGGCACAAGAAAGAGCAATTGGATTTGGCCGCTCAGGGGATCGCATAGCGAACGCGCCCATAATGATGGGAGCATTTTTGTAAGGGGAATTTTCGGTCAGACGATTTCTCGCCTGGTCGTTGTCGCACTCGGAAAACCACCACAGGATGTTCAGATGGCTGAATCCTTCGATGCCCTCCAAAGCAGGGGCAAAATCCTTTTCCAGCTCTAACCTCATCCCATTATGGTCTGACTTAATCGTTCCGATCTTTTTTACTGTGAATTGTTCCATAAATAAATCTCCTTTAGGTTTATTTACGGCGCCGCTAATTACAGTGTAACAGGAGTTTCGGACACTTCAAGCCTTTTTTTCACACTAATTGTAAGGCATTAGTGTGGTTTTTATCTAGAATCCTGTGAGTTCATAAATTGTTTACATACAGGCAACAGGCCGTTAATATTTAGGTGTTAATATTTAAGCATAGAAACTTTTCATTGCTTCCTCCTCAATAATACATAATCTCTTCTTACGAGCCTTAGGTTACCTAAGGCCTTTAATTATGCGTCAAGAATCACTCCTTACTCCCATTTCCAGTCGCTGATGCCTGCTCTCTGAATGGCTCCAAATAAATTGGATTTAACATTACGATTTTCTTTGGTTAGGCTTATAATGAGCTCCTTAATGTTCTGGCGCTTGGTGACACCATCTGCAGGACAACCGCTTCCCACAGGATTCAGACCCAAATGCCTGACAGTAGCGCGTATTAGCTTTTCCTCTGTATAGATCAAGGGACGAATCAAAGTTATTTCCTTCCTATCCAGATAAGTAACCGGAGAAAAGGTGTGGATACGGCCCTCAAATATCTGGGACATTAGAAAAGTCTCAATGACATCATCCATATGATGAGCAAAAGCTACCTTGTTGCAGCCCAGTTTTCTTGCCACATTATAAATGGTACCCCGCTTCATGTTGGCGCAAAGGGCGCAGGGATTCTTCTCGTTACGGGTCTCAAAAACCACTTTAGAGATTTGAGTATCTTCAATATGATAATCAACGCCGGTTGTATTATAAAAATCAAGGAGGCTCCCGGTATCGAACTTTTCAAAACCCAGAGCAATTGTGATGGCCACCAGCTCAAACTTTTGGGGCAAAAACCGTTGAAGCTCACGCATGGCAATAAGGAGAAGCTGACTGTCTTTGCCTCCCGACACGCCGACGGCTATTTTATCGCCATCCTGGATCATCTCATAATCCGTTATGGCCTTGCGCATCCTTGAGAGCACCTTTTGGAGCATATTTTCGTCCTGCCTTTCAAGAGAAGACTTACTTTCATATAGCCTTACATTAATGGGATTACAGCAGAATTATTATAACTGTTATAGAAAGAATCACGCAAGAAGGATGACAGGCAGGAAATATTGATATAGAATTTAATCAACAAGAGGATATCGGACTGCTGGGTACTATCAGGCGTGTATATTGAATCTAATATAGTTACAACTATTATTTATTGAGGGTATATATGCTGCAGAAAATAAAGAACATCAAAATTGTGCAGTCATTCTTGATTCTAAAAGGAAACACACGAATTTCAGTGACGTTTGAGCCCTTATTTGGTATTTCTTATACCTTCTACAACTTTTACCTTAGTCTCTATATGAGGGAAATGGGTATAACCGAGCAGCAAATTGGGGCTATTATAGCTGTGGGCTTTGTGTCGGGAGCCTTTTTCTCATTATTTGGAGGCGCTGCAACCGATTATTTCGGGAGAAAAAAAGCCACTTTTATTTTTGATTTTCTTGCATGGCCTCTGGCACTATTTATCTACTTTGTGTCTCGAAGCTTTACTATGTTCATTTTGGCAACGGTTGTTAATAGCATAGCAAAGATTGTGTCTATCTCCTGGAACCTTATGGTGGTGGAAGACGCAGATACGGATCAGCGTAAAATCGCCTATAATCTACTTAGCATAATTAACATTTCTTCGGGAATCATCACACCACTGGCTGGTTTGCTTGTAGCAAGTCTTGGAATTATCCGATCCGAGCGTATTTTTATGATTTTTGCCATAATAAGCATGTCGGCCATGATTATATTTAGAAATAAAAAATATACTGAAACAGCAGTTGGACAACAGATTCTGGCAGAACATAAAGGACTTAGGCTTAAAGATGTAATGAAAAAGGGTTTGTATGGCGGAGCGGTCAAATATGCATGTGGGAACAGGCGCCTTAGGTTGGTGATTTTGATTCAGGTATTGTTCATAGTAGTCCTTCCTTTGGGCGGTTTTAATAGCCTCTATTTTGCTCCCTTTATGACGGATCAGTTAGGTATCAGTAAAGCAACTGTCTCTGTTCTGGGCTCGGTATATGCCGGTGTCACACTTTTTGTGTTCCTGGTGATAAATCCTGTTGTATCAAAGAAGCATGCAAAGTCGAGTATTCTCCTAGGGCTGATTCTTCAGGGAACGGCTCTTCTTGGAATCGCTCTGATGCCTGTCGGAGTTATGTTTTTTGCTATACTGGGGGTAGGCCTTTATGCCTTTGGCTATAGCATCTTTATACCCTTTTTTAATGCTCTCCTTGCCGATGTCTCGGAGGGCCAGGTACGGGCTGGGATTTACTCCTTGATCCATACTATTACATCAATCCTGGGAACGATTATTGGTTTTACTTCCGGATACTTGTATGCAGAGGAGCCCAGGCTGATCTTCTTTATTACTGTTTTCATCCTTATGCTTTGCATCGGGGCTATGCTAGCCTTTTTGGCTTATGAAAAGCGACACCGGAACATCGAGCAAGTTTAACGCAGTACCTTACAGGGCTCATAAAGTATCTCAAAAGGCTCATTGAAAGAAGAAATTGGGGCTTGAAAAGCAAGACAAAACCATGTATAATTTAATCCGTTGCACTTCGAGGTGTAGCGCAGTTGGTAGCGCGCTTGGTTTGGGACCAAGATGCCGGGGGTTCAAGTCCTCTCACCTCGACCATTTCATCCCTCGACAAGAGATAAGAGCCGCTCAATGAGCGGCTCTTGTTGTATTTAGAAAAGAGAGATAGTAATTACTTAGTGTATAGCAAGAAAGAACTATTAAAGAAGTCAGTATAAAATCATTTGAATTGACTGTATTAATTTGGTATCATTGTTTTGTAGAGTATAGTATGAAAAGTTTTGAGAGGATTAACAACATTAAATTATAAAAAATCTCATTATTTTATAGAAAAAATATGCTAATTAGAGGGTTTATATGGACTTTGGTGAGTTTTTAAACAGGTTTGGCCTGAAAAGTTTCCCTTTTAATACCTTTACGACAGAAGATGAAAAACAAGCTGGAAGTTTATTTGTGGAACCTATCGATTATACATTGATAAAAGATGCATTTCGTGAATCAAGAACAATTATAATGTCTGGTAATAGAGGAACGGGAAAGACTGCAATTATATATGATCTCATACGAAATTCCAAAGAAAATTCTCTAATATGTTACATTGATGACTATAGTAGTATCAAAATTAAATCTGAACTTCAGGACTTTTATGAAATGATAGCATCTCAGTTGGTAAATACTTTAGTTGGAAAATGTATAACAAAACAGAAGGAAATTTCACATCTTTCAAAAGAAGATAAAGTATTTTTCTCGTATCTTTTTAGTAAATTTGTTACTTCTGTTACCAAAGAAAGAATAAATGAAGAAATTGAAAAAATACAATTGAGTCAGATTAGAAGAACTTTAAAAAAAGGATCAGCATTTATTCGCTTTTGTTTAAACTATGGGTTAACTGCTGCATCAAAATTAATAAATAGTACAATCTCGTCTCATTTTTATATGTTACCCACCATAAATGAAAATGAAGTCAAGGATATTCTTCCAGAATTAAAATTCTCTGTTGATAATCATTTTATAGATTTAGAAACAAGTTATTCCTTCATATTACGAATATGTACATTAATTACGAGACTAAATTTTACCAACATAACTATCTTTTTGGATAAGATTGATGAGGATAGTAGGTTTATTAATGATTCAGAAGTTATTTCGGATTTCATTGCTCCACTGTTAACTGACAATAAATTATTACTTAACCCTAGTATTCAAATATACATATCTATATGGGCTGTTCCGTTTAATATGTTAAAAGACAATGTACGAACTCAAAAGTATTATTGTCCATCACTAACCTGGAAAAACGACGATTTAATCAAAGCCTTTAATAGAAGAATAGAAGTGTACTCTGAAACAAGTGGCAGAAAATTTGATGAATTCTTTGACATGGATGTAACAGAGGTGGACAAAAATTTAATTTTGCACTTAGCAAATCACAATCCAAGAGATTTATGGCATATTTTTAATAACCTATTTCATGAGCAGTATGCAATAGATTCCACTACACTAAAAATAACAAAAGACGCAATAACTAGAGGCTTAAAAAATTTCGTTAGTAGTTTTAATTTTTATGAATATTACCCAAGAAAAAAGGGTTCGCGGTCTGATTCAATGGATGTTTATAAATATATAAACCATTTATTAAAGCTGTCAGATACAGAATTTACAGCCAACCAACTTAATGAAGAAGCTGGAACTGGTGGATCTACATCAAATTATCTGGCGGGAATGCAAGGAATAGGTCTGGTATATAGAACAGATAAAAAGCGCAGTGCTGGTGTTGTTTATAAGATCGCTGATCCTAAGATAGAATATGCTCTTAAAGAAAATATAAAAATAGCACGTATTTAATGGAAAGGTTCCAAGGAATATTCAGGTCACAGAACATTTTGATCACTTCGTTCCTCGGATGAATGAAAAGCTACTCTTGTTAGGTCTAAAGATAATATATTGAATCGGCAAAAGGAACTTACTTATGTCTTTTTTACAAAGGATAGACAATAATGCAACTTATTATATTTTGGGAGGTCCTATATGAGTATAATTATTAAAAAAGTTAAACCAATAATTAATTACGCCGTTGTAGAACTTTGTAAAAGACCATATCCAGGCCGTCCGCATGGCTGTCCAAATTATAATAAAAAGAAAAGATGCCCACCAAATGTTGAACGATTTGATGAATTTTATGATATGACAAAACCTTTTTATGCCATAATTAATGTTTTTGATCTACAGGCCCATGTAGAAAAAATGCGGCAGCGCCACCCGAATTGGACTGAGAGACAATTAAGAAATTGTTTATATTGGCAACATACAGCAAGAAAACATCTAAAAGAAGCAATATTTGATTTTTATAAACAAAACAAAGGCTTCCGCATTACTGTATGCCCAGAAGGAATGGGAGTTAATGTATTTCTTACAATGAAAAATGCTGGAATTCAAATGCAATGGCCACCGAATACTATAGCATATCAAGTTGCGATTGCAGGCGTACATAAAAGGCATATCAATAATGATGAAGAGCCAATAGTTGATTTTTCATAAACTAAGGAGAAGTGCTAGTTCTCGTTTTCTAAGTCAATTATTGTTTTATTCTTATAAATAAGTGGCTTTTTCCTCATATCTCTATTAAGCTTTTCTTGTTTTAATACATATTGCATTGGCTTACTTCTATACGCAGCTATTTTTATTTTCGTATTATCTAATTGTCCATATTTGTTTAGAACATCGTTTATTATATTCATATATTTTTCGTTTGAGATTTTATCTACCCTTGGCGATTTACCTACGCGTACAACCGGAATTTTTGAATGATAGTATTGAATTTCAAAATTATTCATTTCACATATAGTTTTTTGTATATCCGGCGACCAAGGACCTTCTTGTTGTCTAAGGTATAATTTTCCAGTTGCTGTTTCTCCAAGCTTTTCTAAGGCGGCTAAATCGATTAAATAAAGAAGTTTCATTAGCTTAAAATATGTAACTTGTTTTAAAGAGGATACAACTGTATAAATAATTTCTATCAAACTCCTGAATGACGTCTCATCGAAATTTGTATTCTGGCTTTTTGTTTTTAATCTCTTAACGCCTATTCTTGGGTCAATAAATTTTGAAAGAGTAATGAAATCTGCCCTTTGTTTTGATAACGATCTGTGTAAAATTGTATTCTTATGTGGATTATAAAGCGGTATAAGTATTATATTATCCCATGTAATTCTTTTCCCTACATCTTCTGGGAGATTAATCTCACAATGCGTAATATGATTTAACGCTTTGGAAGCTAAAGAACCCAGTGATATTATAACGTTAGGCTTAATAAGGTTAATAATCATATTCAAATAGATACTACAATTTTCAATTTCGTACGGTGTTGCTTCATCGTCATCTTTTTGGCTACACATTAAGGCATGGGTAAGACAAAAATCATCTTCTCTCCATCCCACATTATTTAATAGCATCTCCAAATTACTATCCTGAGAAGGAAATTCATCAATAAGAAGCACTTTACTTTTTATATCTCCGATAATTGGAGGTATTTTTTTTGATGTATTGCAAAGCCTTTCACACAAATCGCAATATTGAATACAATCAATAAGATCATGATAACTACGTTCTTCACCAATTAAAGAGTAACACTTAAGCATCTTTAACCTCCCAGGTATTACATCAAACAATCTGGATCGATACATTTTATTAATTTGTTGTGTTTTAGTACTTTTTGGGCTGTACAACCTGACATACAATATTTTAAAGATTTACATGAATCACATGGCTTATCAAAATCTGAAGTTAGATAATCTCGTAAGCTATTTAGGTATGGGGAATTATACCAACAATTAGCCAGTGATTCATTTTCAAGAGAAGAAAAGTTTAGTGTTCCTACAAATTCTTCAGCCATTATGTTTTTGAACCCATCACAAGGATATAGCCTTAAGTTAGGATCTATAGTAACCTTGTTAATCCCAGAGCTGCATTGGCGATTCTCGTTAACAAGAAGAAAATTGTATGGTGTTCCTGTGCGAATTGTATAGTTATTGTTTCTTAAGTCAAATATATTTTGTCGGAGCTCTAGATTTTGTTTCTTACTTAAAACCCCTTCAGGTAATAGTGAACCTCTCCCTTGGGGTGCAAAACGTAAGACACTTACTGTATGTACACCTAAAGTCTGGGCAAGCTTTACAATTCTATCAAGCTGGTTATAATTATATGACATAGCCACAAAATGCAATTCCGTATCTAAACCGATTTCACATGCATATCTGATTGCTTCAATTGTTATGTTGTAACTACCCCTTTTTCTCGTTATACGTTCATGCTGGCTTTTTTCAGAAGAATATAAACTAAAAATAGTCTTTGCTAAACCAGCATCAAGTAGTTTGAGTAAACGTTCTTTTGCGTTTTCTACATACCCTGATGTAAATATAGTTGATATCATTTCTTTGTCTTTCGAAAAATTAATTAATTCATTAATATATGGCCAAATCAGAGGATCACCACCTGAAAACGCAACTTTTTTTACACCCATGCGGTATGCTTCATCAATGATATCAAAACATTTTTGCAAAGATATACTTTTGTTATTTGATGGTGAACCATTATTAGAACAATGTACGCAAGATAAGTTACATTTATTTGTAACTTCGATTTTTAACTCCAAGAGCTTGAATTCAGTATTCTGAGACATACATAATACCTCCGGCAAGCAATATTATCTAGAGTATTTCATTTGGTATTGTTCCAAACGAAAAGTATCCTAACTATTTAAATTATCGGTAAAATTACTCAAACAACAATATTATATTACAAATATTCAATAAGTGGTATTTTATATTTTGATCTATGTGTCAGGTAAAGTTGATATAAGGTACAACACTTTTAAGGATAATATTTAATAGTTTCGAGGGTTGTTCAGGTCACGCATCACCTCGACCATAGCTAAATAACCCGCCTCCCTTGCAATATCAAGAGGTGGCGGGTTGTTTTATGTCTTTTGCCGGGCGCGGAATCATCTAACAACTGTCCGCTTTTGCAGGCTCTTATTGGCTCGCTGGTAACGTAGTGGTAACACATTGGCAACACGCTGGAGCCTTGATTTATATAAGTAACTATTTATCAAGTGCTTTTATTAGCTCTTCATGTGTGTAGCCAAATCGATAGTCCTCATCAAAACCGCGTGATAAATAGATATTTGCTGCATCCCATACATTAAGCGCTTCTCCGTTATCATCGGCTTCTTCATCGAGTTCTCCAAAAGCAATGACTTTACCACATGTAGGACATTTCCAATCTCCATCACCTATGTACTCCATGTCAACCCCACAACCTTTACCACACCCATAAGATAACATTTTGTTTCCTCCTTGTAATAATTTGCGAATTTCGGTTTTCATCTTTGCATATTTCTTACATGACCTTATTAGTTTGGGTTCTTTGTCAGATGAGTCGTTATCGTCAGGATACCAAGCAAAGTTTTTCTCACCACAGTTTTTACAAATAATGTAGGCATCGTGGCTATCGGCTTCACTCTTCGGGACGTATGTCGACTCAATAAGAGGTTCACCACAATGTGTACAAGCACCGACATGACGTAGTTCGATGAATTCAAAAGCATCTTTTTTAGCTTTATTTCTTCTGCTGATGAATTTATAAGCAAAGTAACCGCCTACAGCTGCAGCTAAGCCAATGCCAACGGCAAATAGTGCATATTTATTAAAGCCCTTAGTGTTCGGCAACAGATTCTTTGGCTTCTGGCTTGTGGCTATTTTAGTAGTATCTGCACCAATATTGTGTGAAACCAGTTTTGAAGAGTAATCAACAACCTTTTCTGCTATTTCAGGAAAATACTTAAATGTACCGGCAATGTAACCGCCATCGGTATATTGATTGCCGAAGAAAGGATGCCCAGCTGGAACGCCCATCGAAACTCACCTCCCAAATTTCATTTTAGTAATTTCTTCGACCAATTAGATGTGCTTCCTATTATCGCTCCCACAATAGGGACAACAAGTGGAAGCGAAGCTGTAAGTAACGCAAACACTCTATCAAGTTTTGCTGTTGGTGTGCCACCAACAGCCGATGCGGCAACAGTACTTGCAACATCTTGAACTTTTGAATAATTATCACCATCAAGTTCGTCGCCACTATCCAGCAAAAGCGCTACAACTTTGGGAAGAACTTCGTTCTCCTTGTTGTTTTCAATTTCATAATCAAGAACCGAACGTATTGCAATATATTGAGTAAAGGTCATTGACGTTTTTTGGTTTTCAAGATTGCTGATCGTTTGCTTAGTCACCCCGATTTTGTCGCCTAATATCTCCGCCGTCCAGCCTGCTATCTTTCGTATTGACGATAGATTTTGCTGCAATTTCCTAATTTGTATCTCTCGTTCTGTTACCTTGCCAGACATAATAATAGCACCTTCCTTTTGTAACAGTATATTACACATATTTTACATTATCAAATAATTTGACTATGTAAAATATAGATAATTCAAGACACCTATATCGCTACTACATATCCGTCCTTTGTCTATTGAATCTTGGCAACATTCCCGACCCAGCCTGTGGCGGTCGAGCTCGCTTGCAATATCAGGTCAAGAAAAGGAGTAGTGGTTGACCACTGCTCCTTTCTTAGGGGGACTATGGATAGTAAATACTGCTTTTTGGCCGCCTCAAACCATTGATTTTATCAGTGTTTCGTAGAAAATCCTATAACACCACTCCGACCAATAATGTTCACAACCGAGTGAATATCTACGGAATCAGGCCTTACAACTACTTTTGAGACAAAAGCTTGTATGGCCTTTTTCTTTTCTTCAAAAGTACATTTATCCAGTTTGACGTACTGGGAGAGGAATTTAATCAGATCCTTTTCGTCGGCGTTGCGGGCGTGGAGTTTTTTCTGCAGCGAATCTAGCTTCTGTTTTGTGAAAGTCTTCTGTCGATCCAGTTCCTCAAGAGTTTCCTTCATATCAGGAGTGCAAAAGCCATCAGTGATCTTGTCGATTATGTTCCGGATCTTCCTCTGTATACCAGCCAGGTGCAGCTCGGTGTATTCGATGTCAGTTTCATTCTGTGTTAGGCCTTTCTGGAATTGAGTTTTCATTTTTTCAGCGATCACGACGATGCTTTCAGGGGAAAAAATCTGCTTCTGAAGCTGAGAAATTACTTCAGTCTCGATAAATTCCCTGGATATGCCCTTTGCTTGGCAGATCCTTTTCTGTTTTTATGCGAAGCATTGGTAATCAGAGTAGATGAGACCGTTTTTTCCCTTCCGAGTATTGCCACCCATATAGGCTCTTACATACAGAGGGCTCATTCATGATCGAGCAAGGTACACTGGCAGCATACAAGGAAGATGGAGTTGAGAAGTATAAGATACTTGCCACACTGGACTCCAAGACCTCCGAGATCTGCCGTGATGAAGATGGCAGGGTATACCTTATAAGTGAGTGGAACACCGGGATCAATGCTCCGCCATATCACCCCTTCTGTCGTACAACAACAGTGCCGTTTTATGATGACGAGGATTATTCGGATGATACCCGGGCTGCAAGGGATCCAGTCACAGGCAAGACTTATAAGGTGCCGGCTGATATGAGATACAGGCATTGGCATGATAAGTACGTTACTGGGAAAACTAAAAGTGAGTATGACGATATTATTGGCATACAAACGAGTAATGGGATCAAAATGACAAGTGTTTCCAAACATGCGATAGATAGGGCTATTGGAAGGAATGTAGCCGCTGATAGTGCAAAAGAGGCGTTGCTTAATCCCTTGAAAGTTAGTAAAATAAGGATAGATGACAAGGGGTTACCAAGTCAAAAATACATTGGCGAGAAAGCGACCTGCTCAATAAATCCTGATACAGGGTTATTGATTCAAGTGAATCCGACTAGCTTAAAGTACGCAAAAAGCCTGAAGAAGAGGAGGGTGAAAGGTGCTGACATTTAAAAAAGATGATTATGAGTTTTTCTTCCCTTTATTGGGCAAAGATGAACAAAAGGCACTCACCTCTATTGCAGCCAATCAGGGGGATAGCGTGTTAATCGACGATGAGGATACAGAAATTAATTTATACGATTGGCTTAATGATCTGGTTGTGCTGAAAGGCCTTGATAAAGATTATGAAGTAAACAGTGCCGGTAAGCGTCTTGAAAAATTAAGCGATTATATATTTTCAGTTATTGAAGCCTGAAAACCATCTATCCGTACGGGTAGGTGATTTTCTTTTAAAATAAATCTTCTACTACACAGTAGAATATGATACAATGCTGGGAAATATATGAATTATGTTTTAGCCGGGAGGTATTAGTTCATGAATACTGTAATAGCTGGAGATTATGAAGGTAAACCTGTTGTTTATAATTCAAAATTTGTCGGTATTTCACTAACTTTCACTAATATACTCAAGCTGAATAAAGATACGGTAGAATCGTATGAGGTAATAACTGAGGAGCATAGGAAGAGTGCCGTAAGCGGAGTTAGCCGAGGTATAGTTGGTGGAGCTTTACTCGGACCTGTTGGATTATTGGCTGGTTTATCTGCCAAGAATAAAGGAACTTTTAATGTTGCGGTTCAGTTTAGGGATGGAAAAAGGAGCCTACTTGAGATAAACGACAAAGCTTACAAAGAAATAATCAAAATAATGTTTTAAGATATAGTGCTTTAAAAGCATCTGGTGATACCAGGTGCTTTTATTATGCCTTTTTATTGCTTAAAAGCCACTACTCATGCCGAGAGAATAAAACGGCTATATCCCAGCATCCGGAGAGCGGGAATAAAAATCTATGAGGAAGTTAATTATGGATTGGTTAAAAGCCTTGCTTGAGAAAGCAACAATCAAAGACGGGGTTCTTGATATTGACGGACTGATGGCCTCGATCAAAACAGAATTCCCGAAGAACGCGGTGCCGAAGAGTGAGTTTAACGCACTCAACGATACCAAGAAAGACCTGGAACTGCAAATAAAGGATCGTGATAAGCAGCTCAAGGATCTTCAGGATAAGGCTAAGGGTAATGAAGAACTTGAAAAGACTATCAAGGAACTTCAGGACACCAATAAAGCCACAAAAGAGACCTACGAGGCAAAGTTAAAGGATTTGGCCATTAACTCTGCAATATAGGCTAAGCTAACCGATACCAAATACCCAGATCTACTGATTACGAAGTTTGATAAATCAAAATTGGTGGTTGGTGCAGATGGTACAGTATTGGGCATTGACGAGCAGCTTACAACGCTCAAGGATCAATACAAGGATCAATTTACCCCACCTGTAGCAGGGAGAGACCCCAATAACAAAAACAACACTCCTACGGGCACAAAGAATCCTTGGTCCAAAGAACATTTCAACTTAACCGAGCAGGGTAAGGTTATGAAAGAAAACCCTGAACTCGCAAGGTAGCTCATGGCTGCGGCAAAATAAAATAATATTTTAGGAGGGCAATAAATTATACCAACAAGAATAGCAGACGTAATAGTACCAGCAGTATTTAACCCTTATGTAATCCAAAGAACAGCGGAGTTATCTGCATTGTCTCAAGCTGGTATCATATCAAATGAACCTCAGCTCGATGCACTGGCAGCAGCTGGCGGTAAACTTATTAACATGCCATTGGCTGGCGGTAAGCCAAATAGCCCGTCTAAGATAAGGCGAGGATATTGTGTTCTTTGTGCCCGTAAATTCTCCTGACTGCGTAACTTTTACATCAAGACCGGCAAATGCCACCAGCTTTCCTGGTGCGTCGATGAAACTCGCCAGTATTTGGCGGGTTTTCTTGTATGTTTGGCTATTTTAAAGGATTTAAGAGGTTCAAGAATTTCAATCAGGTCGTGGTATATCTGGGTAGATAGGACTATGCCAATTCCGGCTAATAGACGATGTCTCATTCAGTAGAAAATGAGACAATATTCTTGTCAAACTCATTTTAGGAGAGGTTTGTATGGAATAATACAAAATTCCAGAAAGGGGTATAACCATGAGCAAATTTCATATTAAAAAGACATCGACGGGATTCAAGTTCGATTTAAAGGCTGGAAACGGTGAGACAATTGCGACTTCTGAGGTCTATTCCAGTGAAAAATCTTGTCTGAATGGGGTTGAAAGCGTCAAAAGCAACGCACCCAGTGCCAATTTTGAAGACTTGACTAAAGAACCCGTAGAAGCTGCTGTTAATCCTAAATTTGAAATGTATAAAGATAAGGCGGGCGAGTTTCGTTTTCGTCTAAAGGGACGAAATGGTGAAATTATCGCTATATCTGAGGGATATAAGGCTAAAGACAGTTGCTTGAATGGAATTGAAAGTGTCCGTAAAATTGCGCCCGAAGCAAAAATCGAGAATGAACTCTAGAAAGGATATATATGGATATTAAAAGTAAAATTGAAGAAATCGTTTTAAAAATAAAAAATAATAAAGAATTTGCAGCTGAATTTACCAGTGACCCAGTTAAAGCTGTAGAATCAGTTATTGGAATTGACCTTCCAAATGATCAAATTAATGCTCTGATTCAGGGAGTTAAGAGTAAGCTCTCTATTGATAATTCAGGCGGTATTTTTGGATCAATCAAAAAATTATTTAAGTAAATAGTTTTCATCAACAAATAATTGCACCCCTCTGACCTGCTCGTCCAAACGATGAGCAGGTCGTATTTTTATACCACAAACTCGTGGAAATGGTTGAGCATGGCTTTTCGTTCACTCATTAACAAGAAATGAGCGATAATTACTTTATTTCAACTGTGATGTTTTTGTTTGCTCCCGCGGCCTCTTCAAACACGCGCAGGAGCTTTTTGCCGTAATTTCCGAGATTGGCCTCCAGGGATGCGGAGTATAGGATTCGAATGTGAAGCCGCTCGCCGCAGGAAGTCAGAACATCATAGAGTGCGTCAAGATTTTTGCCGTAATAGGCCGGGAAGATCGGCTTTCTAGCTAGGTATTCATGGGTCTGTTCTTTGGTTTTGCAGTATCTGCCGTCGATAACAATAGTTTTCATGTGCCTTCCTCCCCATAGAGCAGGGTAAACGATTCGTAGTGGTCCGATGTGTAGTAGACAAGTCCGTCGTTGGAAAATACGATGCGCTCCGCGCCCCGGGAGGAAGCACCCATAGTATTGATGTCACATTCGTTATAGGTTCTGCCGACCTTTTCGGGAAGGAGATCCTCATAATTTCCAAAGCGGTCGCCTCCGATGCATTTGCCGGGCGCATATTTCTCAACAGAGCCGCCCTCCCAGCCCAGGGCTCTCGCCTCGGACTTAGTGATGAAATTGTTCGGCAGTCGTTCATAGAGGTGGATATACAGGGCAACATCCTCTTTTGTTGTAAAGGCCCCTTCCTCGTCCAGCGTCAGCTCCGCCTGCGCGCTTACTGTTTCGGTTGGGGCGGTGAATATGGTGTCGCTGCCTGTATGTACGCCGCAGGAGGAAAGCAATATTAGAACAGTCACCAGAATGAAGAGACACAAAAAGCTCTTACTTTGTTTTTTCATCTACGCACCTCTTTCGTGTAATCATAATAGCATTTCTTCACCCTGGCTTCAACGAAATTGGTCCTGGTATATCTGGGCAGATAGAACTATATCAATGCCTGCTAATCGTCCGATGGCTCTTTCGGCAGAAAATGAGACAATATTCTTATCAAACTCATTTTAGGAGGGATTGGTATGAAAAAGCAGATCATGTTAGCGCTGATATTGGTAATTATGTTAATGCCGGTTGCAGCCTACGCTTCTCAGGCTGAGAAAGCTGTTCCGGTTGAATTATCAGTTGTTCCCGATGAGATCAACTTGGGAGAATGCATAACAGTAACAGCCACTGTAGTAAAGCATGGTTCGTCATTCCAGGATAACTGGACTAATGCTCAAAAAGTGAGCACGGAATATGATGAAATAGCGGGCCAATACCTATCAACTGCCGAGTTTAGTCCTACCGAAGCCGGTACCTATGAAATAGCCTATCAGATTGATATGGAAGCGGGTAATAGCGATGTTGTTTTTACTGGTACGGTGAAAAAAATTGTCAATGTAACAGACACTAAAACGGTTATAGGCGCAGAAATCAAGAATGTAACATCAACTCCAATTATGAGTGGAGGTGTAATCACACACTATATGGTGTCAGGACAGGCCTATGCGATTTGGAGCGATGGCACAGAAACTGATTTAAATCAAAGTATTTTCCTCTTTTTCAGCCCTAATGAGTATCAGAGGCAAGTACGGGTTGGCTTTAGTTTGGAAAGGGAGACATACGAGTTTATAGCCACTGTTTCTCGATAACAGTGCCTGAGGTTCATATCCGCTAAAGTGTATTAAATTATTGTCATTAGACATTTCTTCCCATAGATAATTGAAAAGCCGCTCATTGGGCGGCTTTTTGCTTTCCGGAAACGGTTTATGGCAAAATTCCTCGTTTACCTTCAGATATCAGTGGTATAAAATTCAAATAAGAACGTTTTATACAGTTGGAATGTCAGCTTGTTAAGGCGGCAAAAGAGTGCCGGAATGAAGGGAATTGATATGGAAAATCTCAGTAATGTTATGTTTGTACTCGTGCCGTTATTGATCAGTTTTATGCTCTTTGCAGCCACTGCAACCGGCTGGGCATATAATCGCAAAATTGGTTATGCGGTAGCGGTCCTTTTCCTGATGATCGGCGTTGGTCTCGGGATTGCAATCTTTCTGAAATCTGGGATTTTGATGGTTTTCATCATCTGCATCCCTTTTGGGGGTTTCATAACCGTAATGGGACTTGGAATGATAGCCGAGGTCTTTCTCTATCGCCAAAAGAGTGAAGGGCAGTTCATCGGCACCAAATATGCAAATTCAGGAAGAGCAGGTACGGGATACCATAGCCTGATATTTACATATCGTGTAGACGGAAAAATGATCCAATACCTTTCTGATGATTACTACAAACCGGACCGCATTAAAAAATATTATGAGAGACAGGAAACTTATCCTATTTGGCTGAACCCAAAAAAGTCGCAGAACTTTCGTGTTAAACGATTCCATGGGCTGGGCGCGGGGATTATTGCATTTCTGTTTGGTTTCGCTGTCTTCTACGCTCCATTTGATCTGCTGTTGTCAAGAATGTAGATCCGGCTTGAACATTTCGGCTTCATTCAGGCAAGACCAGTAAGTTTCAACCAATCTGCCCGCTCCGTCCAGCAGATTTCCGGTAGAAACAGAGACTCCGTGCCTGAGCGCCATAGCGCTATGACCGGTAGCGTCGGCAAAAAAGATATCATTTTGCAAGGGGTAGGTTACTAAAATCAAATCAATTAAATCTCTAAGCTTGAAGGTGCGAATGACCGCATTTCCAGCAAATGAAATTCCAACCTTACCCTGCTCCTCCAATAATCTTCCAGCCCTGTTGAAATCATAGGTATGATCTTCATCCATGGGCTGGTAGTCCATCATTGTACAGGACTGCAGCGTTCCTTCAGGTTTTCTCAGCAATACCCGGTGTTCTATAAGCATACGGTAGGGGACTTTTACAAGGTATTCGGCAAAATGGAAGCTGGTACAGGAATCATAGGTCAAGCCAAGTAAAATAACCTTTGTGTCATAGGCCAGCATTTTTCCGAAAACGCTGCGCAAATCAAACACAGGAAGGGAAGGATCTACTGTGGAAAAAGCTTCCGACAGGGGGCCGTTTATTGAAAAACTGTGTCTGTATGCGATGGTACGAACCGATCCCTCAAGCTTTCGTATGGACTCGCTAATGGCACCCATCTCGGACTTGTCGAGGAGAGGATCTATGGTGGCAACATCTACTTTCTCATGAGAAAAGGTAAAGGCGGGAGCAATCAGTGTTCCTTCTGGACCGACAGCGTCTGCCAAGGCTTGGACGATGGTATCCTTGCCGCCCTCAATCATTCCAAAGGGTCTCAAGGCTGAATGAACAAGGATTGTATCCCCCTTACGAATGCCGGCGTTTCTTAAGCTTTCAACAGCAAGAGATTTTGTTAATAGCATAAGTATAATATTCCCTTCTACAGCAAAATCTTAAAATGAAACCCGCCCGCTTACAGAGGTGCGTTCCGCACCTCTGCTTCGGGTCCCGGGAACCTTGTTGCTTCGTAATAAGAAGTTGCCCCATAAAGCCTATAGGGCAACCCGATAAATCAGAGCCGGCGCTATTTAAATGAGTCAAACTTAGCCTTTGCTGCTTTGACTGCCTCATTAAATGCAGCTTCCAGCTGCTTTGCGCCTGCTGCTTCATATTCGGTAGCATAATTGGCCCATTCCTTTTCGATATCCAGCTGCCCGGTAATAAACGAAGGTACATACCTTAAGGTTATCTCATTAAGTTTTGTACGGATATCGTTGATTTCCGGGGTAAATTGAATAATGGTAAAGTAGGGAGGGAGATCCCCATAAGCGCTGCCCTTGTATGAATCAACCACTTGATTAGCGTAGGTCTTTGCTTCGGAATCAGGAATAGTATCCACCACAATAGGGTTCATTGAGGTTTCAAACCAATCTGTGGAGGATTGAAGCTTTAACTGCTGCTGGCTGGCTGCAAAGAGAAAGACAAACCATGAATACTGGCAGCGGCCATCCTCAATATTATAGATTTTGCCGGTCTTCAGCCATTCGTCCTTGTTGTAGGTTACATTTCCGGCTGCATCCTTTGTATAGTGGGTGCCTTCAACTCCTTTGAACAAAAGATCCTGTCCTGCGTCGGTTGCCAGGAATTCAACAAGATCGAGAACGCGCTCAGGATTTTTGCAGGATTCCGGGATGAACCAGTTAAAGCCCATCCAGAAGGGTGCATTGTATGTAACGCCGGGGCCTGCTGTACCAACGAGTGTCTTACCGAGAACAAGATCCTTATATGAACCATTGGGGTTACCCTTGAGCCATTTTTCATCCAATGCCCAGGAGTATTGGCCATAATTGGAGAAACCGAAATTAATGGCACCTATTTTACCGGCTACAAATTCATCGATAGCCTGTGCGAAGTCATCCTTAATACCAACGCCTACGTCAAGGCCGCCGCTTTTATAAAGCTGGGCAAGAGTCTTAAGGCTGGCTTTTGTTTCAACAGAAGCAGTCATCAGCTTCCATTCGCCTTCAACGGCGGATTTACCTCCAACAGGCATAAAACCTGTCCAGGGGCTGCCGATGGGGCTCATTACGGTTGTGCCATTGGGAGCAAAAATGGTTTTGTCTATCTCATTCAGGTTTGTAAGCTTGTTGTTTCTTGGCCACCATCCGGAGATTCCCTGTTCACCGAGCTTGGATGCAAACTGTACAAACTCATCCACTGTTTCAGGAGCTTTGCTGAAGCCTGATTTCTGCAATAAAGCGGCATTGTATACAGAGGCGCCGGCCCATGCTTTGAAGGGGTATAGAGCATACAGGGAGTAAGATTTGTTGGCATCCCCGGAATAAAAATCGTTATACATTTTGTAGCTGGGTGAGCTGATCATTTTATTGAGGATGGGATATCTGTCAGGATTTGCTTCCAAAATCTTTCCCAAATCAGTGACGACTTGATCTGTTATCCATTTGGTTGTCTTTTCCTGTTCTCCGTAGTTGCAGAAAAGATCGGGGGCTGTTCCGCTGATCAGTTCGGTTTGGAGCCTTTCCGGATAGCCTTCGGAGCCGCTGTCCCATTCGATGTCCACATTGACAGCCTTCTCAATTTCAGCCAGGATGGTATCGTTCTTCCATTCGGCTGTGTTGTCGATACCGGTGTCGGGCTGCGAAAAGCGGATGGTCACACGCTCGCGGTCAGCATTTGTTTCAGGGGCTGTCGCTGTTGGTATTGATGAAGCTGATGTATCGCTGGGTTGAGGGGTTTGACTTGTCTGTGCCGGCTGATCTCCGCATCCGATAAGAGATGTCGAAATCATGAGGATGGCTAAGATGATACCTAGGATTCTTTTTACAGTTGCCTTCATAATATTCCCTCCTGCTTGCTTTTATTAAAAATCCCCTGTTTTAGCCTTTTCACAGCTATTAACACAGGAAGAATTAACATAGAATCACCCTTTTACAGCGCCAATCATCATGCCCTGGGCAAAATGCTTCTGTAAAAAGGGATAAACAATGATAATAGGGGTCATGGCAGTTATTATTGTTGCCATTCTGAGGGCAAATGCAGGGATATGAGGGATGCCAAGCTGGGCCTGAGCATTGGCGCTCAAGGTATTGGTAAAGGTATGATCAACCAGCATTCTTCTGAGAACCCATACATAGGGCTGTAAATTTGGTTTGTTGACAAACATCAGATACTGGTAGTAATCATTCCATTGTGTAACCGCAATAAAAAGTGAAACCGCTGCGACCATTGGGGCTGATATGGGCAGAATAAGCTTGAAGAAAATCGTTGCTTGATTCGCTCCGTCAATGATTGCTGCCTCTTCGATAGATAAAGAAACTGAGTAGTTAAAATAATTCCGCATGATGATAAAATAAGTGACATTAACAGCGGCTGGGAGTATCATTGGCAGAATTGTTTTAATCATAAGTAAATCCCGGTAGAGGAAATAGGTCGGGATGAGACCTCCGTTGAAATAAAGGGTACATACCACTAAAAAGTTTATCAGCTTCATGCCTTTAATGTGGGTTTTTGAAACGCCATAAGCCATCATGGAAGTAACAATCACTGATAGGACTGTTGCTGTTACGGTTTTAAACACTGAAATCATGATGGACTGCTGGAACAGCGAACTGGTCAGTATAGCTTTATAGTATTGAAAATCAGGTTTGAGGGGGGGCAGAAGTATTGTACTCTTCTTGATAAATTCCTCGTAGGGAGTTATGGATACAATAAGTACGTACCACATTGGATAAACACAAATCAATGCGCACAGGGTGCAAAACAAAACTACAAATATGTCAAATGCATTATACTTACGAACTCTCTTCAATTTCTGCCTGGCTTTGGTTACCATACTGATTGCCTCCTAAAAGATTCCCATTACGTCCAGCTTCTTTGTTATCTTATTAGTAATGATAATGATGATCAGCCCCAGTGAATTGAATAAGAGATTAATTGCCGTAGAAATGCTGTATTGGCCCTTTTCGATACCCAGCCTATAAATATAGGTTGAGATAACATCACCTGTTGGATAGACCATGGGGCTATAAAGGTTGAAAACCTGATCAAAGTTGGAGATAAACAAGCCGGAAAGCTGAAGAATCAGTAATATGGCTATGGTGGGGTAGATTCTTGGGAGAGTGATATAGCGCATAAGATGAAAGCGGTTAGCTCCATCCACCTTGGCGCTTTCATAAAGCTCGGGGTTGACACCTGCTATTGCGGCCAAATAGATAATTGTTCCATAACCTGCTGTCTTAATGGTGTTAGTAATAACGAGTATAATCCGGAATTTAGCCTTGTCTGTAAGAAAGTTGATACGCTCGCCTCCAAGCAGCTCGATAACGCCATTGATCATTCCGGTTTGATAATCAAGAAATGTGATGATGAGTCCCGCAAAAATGACCCATGAAAGAAAATACGGGAGGTAGACAGCCGTTTGTACAACCTTTTTTAAACGTTTGAACCTCAGTTCATTGAGCATGAGTGCCAGAAAAATCGTAAACGTAAAACCAAAAACTATATTATAGAGATTGATTAGAACGGTGTTTTTAACGACGGTAAAAAAGTAGCTGTCTGATAAGAAGATTTTGAAATATTTTAGGCCTGCAAAGGGGCTATTCCAAATTCCGAGCTTATAGTTAAAGTCCTTGAAGGCCAGCAGAATCCCATACATCGGTCCATAGCTGAATACAAGCAGGAATATAAGGCCTGGAAGGACCAGCATATAGACGAACCAGTGCCTTTTCAGATAAGCCAGAATAGCGTTTAGTCTCATTAACAGACTTTTTGTCGACTGAGCTGATCTGGAATCCATGTTCCACCATCCTTAACGGTAATACCAAATATTGAGTTTGATAAATATGACCGAGGTGTCAAAAAAAGTAGGAAGATGAATTAATATTAGTAATATTAGTATATATTATCTCTACTTTATGAGGTTTTTCGACTAATAAAAGCGATAAATATTAGTTAGTTATTAGTATAAATATGAAGTTGATTAGTGAGTTTGATAGTAAAAATTATAAACCCATCTGTAATATGTGTCAATAGTTACTAAAAAAAATATTGTTACTCTATAAATATGTGATACTATAAACAAAAACTATAATATAAGATATTCAATATACGCTTTCTTTATTATTTAATTATTACTATTAATTTTATGGATTATTATTGACAATGATTAATAGTTGCTATATGATATTTCTGTAATGTGATATGATATTTATAAAACTATTATAGGAGTGTACATTCATGAGGCGGGTCACAACACAGGACATCGCAAAGCTGGCTGGTGTTTCCCAGTCTACGGTTTCCTTCATACTCAATAATTCTCAAAAGGCAAGCATATCCGAAGAAACACGCGCCCGTGTATTGAAGGCTGCCGAGGAACTGGGCTATATACATAAGAGCATTCAGAAAAAATCCAACAAAGTGCTTAAGGATGTCATCGCGGTTGTTGTCCCGAATATGCTTTACTCTTATTATCCAAGCCTGGTGGAAATCATTGAGAAACACGCTGTATTAAGAGGGTATTCTATTCTTTTATGCAACCTGGATTCGCCTGAGAGTGAGAACTACTATATAGACCTACTTAGTGGTTATTCAGTAAAAGGTACTATTTTTACATTTACACCTAACACCTATAATATAGTCAATGCGATACAAGGCAAGGTGCCCGCCGTGCTTCTGGGTGAAAAGGATGAGAATATTCACTTAGATACCATTGCATTAAACTCTATGGCGGCAGGTATCATTCTGGTGGACCACCTTTATGCGCTTGGACACAGAAATATTGCTTTCGTATCTAACCCCTCCGAGAGTATCAGCAGGGCCACAAGAAGAAGGCTTGAAGGCGTGCGTGTCAGAATGGAACAGCTTGGTCTTAAGAATCAACTGATCCTCGCCTTTAATGAAGAATTTAAATACAATGATGTGCTGGATGGTATTATAACCGGCAGTTATGATTTGACTAAGAAGCTCATCGGCCAGAATCCAGAAGTAACAGCCATCATCTCAACCGACGATATTACCTGTATAGGAATAGTCAATGCTCTGAGGGATCTCAATAAAAGTATCCCGGATGATATGGCTCTGTGCAGTTTTGATGATACGGATATTTCACGCATTCTATACCCCAATATTACCTCTATTGATCATGGCAGCCATATTCGCGTAAAACTAGCCTTTGATTTATTGATTGAACGTATCAACAACCCCAATAAAACTGGTAGGTACTATAAAACAGAATCAGAGCCCAATCTTATTGCCAGGGCATCTACAGTAAAACCATAAAGCACAGACAAAAATACGAAGCTCTAAAAAGCAGGATAAATGCTACTAAGCCTCAGGGAATAGTACCTTTATTTTGTGTTGCCTTTATATGAATCAAAATCTGTTACAGGAGTATTCGTTATGGATGGATTAAAAATTGTCAAAAGAGATTATGTAAAGCTGCTGGACAAAAATACGGAGGATGCTCTTCGCGAATACCGCTGGAGGAGAGTATTCTTCCAATACGAGTGCCTGATGAAAGAGAACGATCATGGTCCCAAGAGCGCGAGCCCTCGTATAATCCCTTATGCAGAAAGCAAACGTGGTATTGTTTATTACGGAAACGATGCCAATGGATCTTATAATCACCATAACCAAATCACAAAATTTAACGGAAAATACTATTATGCCTGGAGCAATGGTATCAGAAATGAAGAGGATGCCGGCCAGCGCATTTTAATGGCTGTATCGGATAACGGTATCCATTGGTCCGAACCCTGGGTGGTGCTGGAGCCCAAATCAGGCGAAAGCCTCGCGCATAACTGTGTTGGATTACATGTCCAGGACGATGCGATGTATGTTATCGCCATGACGGAGGATACCATTCATGATGAAACGGCAACAGGCATGCGCCGGATCAAACCCGATTCTCATGAAGTATTTATCTTAAAAAGCATGGACACAAAAAGCTGGACCAGAGTTTTTTCATTCGGTGGCAGGGTCAAATGGTTATTTGAAGCCCCGCGGCTTACTTCAGAAGGGCGCCTGATGTGTGTATGTAACACAGTCATGGAGGGGCCTGCAGTTTTATTGTGGCCGGGTTCGGATATCGCGGTAATGCCTGATTTTATATTTGTTCCTGAGCCTGAGGGAGCTTCCTTCCCCTATGGGGAATCAACCTGGTATCAGATGGAATCAGGACGGATCATGGTCTTTTGGAGAGATGAGGGAGCTTCCTGCCAATTATATGTCAATTGGAGCGATGATGGCGGCAGAACCTTCTCAGTACCTGCCCTGTCCGATATTCCCGATTCGATGAGCCGTGTTTATGCCGGCCGGTTATCGGACGGAAGATATTACATCTGTAATAACGCAATAGCTAACCTTCTCGACAGAAGCCCACTGATGCTTCTTCTAAGTGATGATGGCATGGTCTTTAACAAGGTTTACATGGTAAATGACAGCCTGACAATTCAAAGGAGCAAGGGTATGCTTAAAATCAACGGCAATCAGTATCCGTGCTGCCTGGTGGATGGAGATAAGCTTTTGATCGCCTATGACCAAAACAAGGAAGACCCCATCGTGGATGTCATTGATATCCGAAATCTGTAATTACATATGAATCGGAGGGTTCATCATGGCAGAGGTGAATTTTGACTATAATCAGGAAAGCCAGGTCGGGGATATTCTTTATCCCGGCAGCAATCTGCAGGAGCAGGAATTGAACCGTGCTTTATTAATGGATTATGATTACTCCAAGTATGTTGAGGGGCTTACAGGCTATGCGGGGCAAAACCTGCAGCAGATTTGCGTCTCATGCTTTAAACCGGCGGTTCGCACAAGAATTGGACGAAAAGGCCATTACAAGGCAGGTCTGGCGCTCCGGAAGGATGGCGCGCTTTTTGCGGCTCCCTGTGTCGCTATCAGGGGAGAAGGCCCTTATGACGTATCATTCAAAATTTATGTCTATACATCGTCGGATAACGGTATTCATTGGGAGAAAGTCAATAAGACCGAATTGCATGGGAAGGAGCCCTCGCTTCTTTGCCTTGATGACGGGACCCTGATTCTGACAGCTCAACCCATCATAGAAGGCAAAATGGGTTACTCCCTTCCCATCTACCGCTCAACCGACGGAGGTGTCAATTGGTCAAAAAGTACAATCGACGGAAATCGGGATTATCCGCGCAATCTGTTTGTAGATCAGGACGGCAGCATTTGCTTCATGCGTTGTTTATCCGTTAGATTTGAGTTTGAGGATATCAAGGAACAGGGGCGTCCAACCTTGGAAATCAACCGCTCTTACGATGGAGGCCTTACATGGCGTCAGAGCACCGGAGTAATACAAGACTGGGATTATCCTGGCTTTATGGAGGTTTCTTCGCTACGGCTTCCTTCGGGGCGACTGGTTGCTTCCCTGAGGCACCAGCCTTCGGGTACAAAAGGAGAAGGGCTTGAGAACACCTTAATGACATGGTCTTCTGATAACGGGGCCAGTTGGACCAAGCCTGTACGAGTTTCTCAGACAGGAGAAGTCCATTTTCACATGACCTTATTAAAAAATGGCGCGCTTTTGGCTACCTATTCAAATTATCATCTTCCTTACGGAATTTGTGCAAAAATCAGCAGGGATGAAGGAGTCACCTGGGATCAGGAGCATGTTTACCAGCTTGCCCTGTCAGCAGATTACTATACCGGTTGGGGTGTGACTTGCGAGCTTGGCGACGGAGACCTTATGACTGCATACGCCAGTACACCGTATCTCTGTGAACCCCCGGACACTACAGTATGTGAATCGCTAAAGTGGAAGCTTTGCGAATAAAAATATTAGGAGGTAGACAACGATGTCTCAGAAAAACAAATTGAGTGATCCTTCCGGCAGAGGAAAAGTAGAAGGCTATAAGGTTATATTCCCGCAAATGCAGCATCCGTATACACAGGCAGAGATTGGTGCAGTTGTGGACGTTATGAGAAACGCTGAAGGACAGACGCAGGGGAAATATCTTGAACAATTTGAAAAGGATTTTGCACGGTTTGTCGGAGCAAAGCATGCCTTTGGGGTCAGCAATTGTACCAATGCGCTGAAGCTGTCAGCTATATTCTGCAACATCAAGCCCGGTGACGAGGTCATCGTTCCGGCTTATACCTATTGTGCAACAGCCATACCCTTCGGCGACCTGGGAGCGAAAATCGTGTGGGCAGACATCCATCCGGATACCTGGACGATAGACCCGGAGGATATTGAACGGAAAATCACCCCAAATACCAAGGCTATTGTTGTCGTACATCTTTTGGGAATTCCGTGTGATATGAAAAAAATCATGAAAATCGCGCAAAAGTATCAGCTTAAGGTTGTCGAGGACTGCGCTCAGGCGTTGGACTGCCGCATAGACGGCCAGCATGTAGGAACCTTTGGCGATTTCGGATGCTACAGCTTCCACGCAGCCAAAACAATGACAACCCTTGGTGAAGGCGGAATGCTGGTTGTGAAGGATGACGCTGTCGCTGAAAGTGTTCCGGGAGTACGGCATAACGGTCTCTGCGCCTTTGAGGGCGAAAGGGAGCGCTACTGGGTTCCTGCCATGAGCAATGTGGATGAATTCTGGAAGGGCCAATGGCCTCAGAACTTCTGCATCGGTGAGGCACAGTGCGCTTTGGGTTCCGAGCAGCTTAAAAGCATTATCCCCAATAATGAGATCCTTATTGAACAGGACAGAAAAATCCGTGAAGGGCTTAAGAATGTGCCGGAAATATCCTTCCCCAAAATTCCAGAAGGCGGACGCTATGTTGTTCACCAGTATATCATGCATTTTGACGGTTCAGCATTCGGGAAAAACAGAAACGATCTGCTGGATCTGGTAACGGGTAAATACGGTGTTCGCTGTATCGTTCAATATTATCCGCTTTACAGATATCCCTTGTTCCAAAAGCTGGGCGCAGGCGAGCATGATTGTCCAGTACTTGAAAAATGGTGGGATAACAGCTTCTCCTTCCCATGGTGGTGTGGTATAGATGATGAAAGCCTGACTATTATGATCGAAGCTGTCAAAGGCGCCGTAAAGGATTTGAAGGGCCAAGGCTGACGGAGAGGAGTAACGCCATGCAATATCGGAAAATACCCCATACAAATATCGAGGTCTCAAGGCTCTGTCTGGGAACTATGACCTTCGGTATACCGGTGGCAGAACCCGAAGCGATAAAGCTGGTTCATTATGCTCATGACAAGGGGATTAATTTTATTGATACAGCCAATATGTATGAGGGATATGCCAGGGTTCCTGGTTCTTCGGGCGGAGTCGCCGAGGTAATAGTCGGAAAAGCCGTAAAAGGTTCGCGGAGTAAATATGTTATTGCGACTAAGCTTGGCATGAAGGTCGGTGAACTCCCGGAAGATGAGTTCACAAGCCCAAAGGCAATAGAGAAGCAGTTGGAAAGGAGTCTCAGGAATCTTTCCACAGATTATGTCGATATTTATTACCTTCATAAATATGATCCGAACACACCCCCTGAAGAAATATGTCTGGCGATGAACAAACAAATCAAGGCAGGATATATAAGGGCTTATGCTGTCAGCAATTACACGTCTTCACAGCTTTCGGCTTTAGTTGAGGCGGCAAATAGAACGGGTGCTGCTGCGCCTGTTATGTGCCAGCCCTCACTAAGCCTGCTTAATACAGGAGCCCTTAATGAAATCCTACCCCTATGTCAGAAGGAAAGCATTGCAGCTGTTCCATATCAGGTGCTGGAAGGCGGGATTCTCACCGGTAAATACAAACAGGGAGCTACTGTCCCTGCCGATTCAAGAGCTTATGAAAAACCTGATTGGGTTAAAACACTGGATGATACGCTTTTTGACAAGCTTAAGAGCTTTGAAGAAAAAGCCCGTGAAAAGGGCCTGTCCCTGACTCAATATGCAATAGATTGGGCGCTAAACCAGCCTGCTGTGGTCAGCACTCTGGTAGGGGTTAAGCGTGAAGACCAGATAGACGAAGCTGTTGGAGCATTTTCATGACTTTAAGCATCAATCTCCTTTTTGGAGGGACGTCGTATGAATTTCGGAGTGACTATTCTTAAGGGTGCCAGACCCTGGCAGATTTTTCAGCAGGAAAAAGGAAAAGCTGCCATATCACTCGATGGTGAATACAGGCTTATTCACCTTTCGGGAGAACCGCCATTTTCCTTTGATGAAGTAATCGCAGGCAAAGTAAGTATTAAAGCCAGGATTGCTTTCGAGGAAACTGGCGAATCAGTGATACCCTGGCAGCAATGTGAAATACTTGATGGGAAACGGTGGAAAGTCATTTTTAATTCCGTACCGGCTGGGGGTCTTTACAGAATTGAAACCTATATGGATTATGAGGGCTGGGACGGATTGTCGGTAACCAGGGGAGATATGATTCATCATGTCGGAGTAGGAGACATTTTTGTGGTTGCAGGACAAAGCAATGCGGCCGGTCGGGCGAAATCCCCCTTCAAGGATGAACCGGAGCTGGGTGTCCATCTTCTCAGAAACAATGGAAACTGGGATTTGGCCACCCATCCTCTGAATGAAACCACAGGGTCCGTTTACCTTACGCACTTTGAAAACCATAATCCGGGACACAGCCCCTATTTGCATTTTGCAAAGCGGCTGAAAAAAGAGCTCGGCTATCCTGTCGGTCTTGTGATCTGTGCTCTTGGAGGCGCACCGCTGCGCTGGTGGAATCCAAAAGAGCAGGGTTCACTATTTGATAACATGGTTCAAATTCTCAACGACAACGCCATCAAGCCCAAGGCTGTTTTATGGTATCAAGGAGAAGCCGACGGCTTTGAAAAAACGGGAGATACCTATCTTGAACGTTTTGTCGATTTTGTCAAAGCAACAAGAGATGCTCTCGATCAGTCAGACCTTCCCTTCATAACCGTTCAGTTAAACCGCTGCATGAGACCTTCGGAGGAAGATCTGGATCCGGATTGGGGCAAGGTCAGGGAGGCTCAGCGCCGTGCGCCTTACATGATTAAAAATGTCTTCGTTATTCCTGCCAATGATATAGGACTATATGATTTTGTTCATAACTCACCTGAGGGTGACTTGGTCATAGGTGAGCGCTGCGCTGCGGCTGCCCTCTCCGAGCTCTACGGCAAGATGCGCCACTGGCATGCGCCTGAGGCTGTAAAGGTCACAAAAATGAGTGAGGAAAAGGTTGTGATTGAGCTTTCACCCATCATGAACTGGGTCAATCTTTACGAGGTTCCGCCAGAGCTTCTTCCCTTCAATGTGGAGGATGAGGAAGGGTTGGCCTATGTAGCCAGCTATCAGCAGGAGGAAAACAAAATCATACTTACTCTGAATCGGTCAATAAAGGGTAAATCGTTCATTCATGGTGCCTGGAAAATGAATCCGGGACCGGTTATTCCCTGTGACTGCATGCGACTTCCCATGCTGTCCTTCTATGGCCTTGAGATTGAATAGGGGGCGTGATCATGAGCAATCCTGTTAAACAAGCATTACTGAATAGAGAACTAACATTGGGCGGATGGGTACAGATTGGACATCCTGCTGTTGCAGAGATTTATGGCCGGGAGGGCTTTAATTGGGTCTGTCTGGACTGCGAGCACGGGGATACTGACGGCGCGATGGCTTCGGTTTTTCGTGCTGTTTCCAAATACCCGTCCATCCCTTTTGCCCGCGTAGAAGAAAACAATGTTCTTAAGATACGCCGTGCGCTGGACCTGGGAGCGCAAGGTATAATCGTGCCGCTTGTAAATACCGCTGAGGAAGCTAAACAAGCAGTATCAGCCGCGAAATACCCGCCTGAAGGCATCAGGGGCTTTGCCTTTTGCAGGGCGAATGAATGGGGAATCGATTTTGACGAAAAGGTAGTGGAAGCAAATGAGGAGATAGCCGTTGTAGCCATGATTGAATCAAGAAATGCTGTCGAAAACATTGAGGAGATACTGGCTGTAAAGGGAATTGACGGTGTATTTATCGGGCCTTATGATATGAGCGGTTCTTATGGAATCACAGGACAAACAGGGCATCCTGTCATTCTTGAAGCCAGCAGAAAGGTTTCGGAGGCTTGCAAAAAATATGGAAAAGCTGCAGGCATGCACATTGTCAAGCCAACGGAAGAAAATATAGAAAATGCAAGGCAAAACGGCTTCACTTTTTTGGCTTTAGGCATGGATACCGTTTTTTTGGCCGAGGGTACCCGGAAGGCTATTGCGCTTCTCAGGTGATCTTAATATGAATAATAACGGATAGTAAGTTTTGGGAGGTAATATGCAGGACAGCTTTAAATATATCTTCAGGTTCTGCTGTGATCCCGGATTCAGGGAAGTATCTGATCTGGAGGCTTTAAGCAAGTTTGTGGTAAAAGCACGGATTGATGATGTGCTCGTTTTTACTAATGTGGAGGAAATCAATACCGGCCATACGACCGAGGAAGAACAAAGCCTTTATTTAAAGCTCCTGAAAGAAATTAAAGATTTGATGGAACCCTATGGGGCTACACTCTCAATCAATCCCTGGCATACAGTAATGCATGCTGACCTTGGCAAGCATCTCCGCAAGGGGCAAAACTTTCGTTTAATGGTCGATCTGCTGGGCAATGAGGCGTCCCTATGCGTTTGTCCTCTATGTGAAGAATGGCAGAGCTACATTGTTAACCAGTATAGGCGCTATGCGGAGCTTGAGCCGGTCATGCTATGGGTCGAAGATGATTTCCGGTTTCATAACCACGAGCCCCTCGTATGGGGCGGTTGCTTTTGCGATGATCATATGGCTTTATACTCGGAGCTTGCAGGGATGAGGCTTACCAGGGAAGAATTTGTGGCCGGTATTTTAAAGACCGGAGAGGTGCATCCGTTCCGAAAAATCTGGCTGGACGTGTGCAAGACAACGCTCAGTAATCTTGCTCATAAAATCGGAGAAGCCGTTGGGTCAGTATCACCGGCGACACGAGTCGGATTAATGAGCTCAGTACCGCAGGTGCATTGTGCGGAAGGTAGGGATTGGGCCGGTATCCTTAAAGGTCTGGCCCAGGATAAGAGTCCAATTAACCGCACGCATCTACCAGGTTACATAGAGCCGACGCCGTCTTCTTATATGCAGAATTTCAATGGCGTCGCCATGCTTACTCGGGCTTTTGTGCCTGCCGAAACAGAAATCTATCCGGAGCTTGAGAATTTTCCGTATTCACGCTTTAACAAATCGCTAAAATTTACCCGCTTCCAGCTTCTTTCTGCCCTGCCCCTTAATCTTGCAGGCATTACAATGGATCTGTATGACCTTAACGGCAATGGTATTGTCTCGAGCGAGGGATATCAGGACTTGCTCAGTGAAACCAAGGATTATCTCAATCTTCTGACAGATCAGGGGATTTTTAAGCATCAGCCCGATGGCGTAAAGATCATGGTATGTCCGGAATCTTCATATACTCTTCATACCCGGGAGGGTATATCCATGGAGGAGCTTTATCCCCATGAAACCTTTTTTGCGTCATGGCTGTCTGCTCTTGGCATTCCATTTTCATATTCAGTGGAGAAAGATATAAAAAACAGTGTTGTAGCCATATCAGGGCAATTTCTGCGCAACTTGGGCAAGGATAGAATTCAAATCTTATTCCGGGATAATTTTATCCTGCTGAACGGGGATTCTGCGGAAGTGCTTTATGAATTAGGTCTTGGTAAGCTGGCTGGTATCAGTGCCATTGAATGGATGCTCCATAACCGGGGCGCTTTCACCTATGAAGAGGTCTCTGACGGCAAGTGCTACTGCGGTATCGATAAAGCAAGAGCATCTGCGGTCATCTGTGGAAGTGATGCACTTAAAGTAGAGTATGATAAAAACGCAAAGCACAGGACAAGGCTTTATAACTCTTTCCGGAAAGAAGTTGCTCCCGGGCTGACAGTGTATGAGAACAGAGTTTGCGTCTTCCCATTTGGACATCTTTCAAATCACCTTGACATCCCGCGCATGTTTTTGAACAACATTCGTCAGGCTCTTATTCAGGATGTCCTTTCAGAGGTACCCGACCGTTTCGGCTGCCCTCCTTATATTGAGGAAAATCCTTATATCTATCCATACTTTTATCCAAATGAAAATGGTTTTGCGCTTTATCTTGTAAACGCTTCTTTGGATAATTACGCTAACATTGTTATCAATGTGGGAAATAGGCCGGTTTCAAGTATAACTGCCATACAAAGCCGGGGCGAGGGCTTCCGTAATGTAGGCTACAGCCGCGGGGGATCCAAGCTATATACAGACTTAGGCTTGGACTTAATGGAAACCGTCATGCTCATTATCCGAAGCAAATGAATCCGTATATCCCGCTCGAGGAGGCTGTTATGAAGAAAATAGGTTTTATTGGCTACGGGTTGCGTTCAAGCACTATGATGAAGGCCTTTGAAAATCTAGAGTTTGATATAAGGGTCGAGGCTGTTTGCGACCCCAGGTTTTCAATGATCCGGGAGACAGTTGCAGAAAGTCCTTATTTCAAAAACACCCATTATTTCGAAGACCCTGATCAGATGCTTGAAGACTGTTCACTGGACGGAGTTTTCGTCGGGACTCGCTGTTCCCTTCATACCGAAATGGCCATAAAAGTATTGAATGCAGGTCTGCCTTTATTTCTGGAAAAGCCCGTAGCCATTACGCAGGGGCAATACAAATCTCTCCGTGAAGCATCCAGAGGGAAGACCCAACGGGTTGTTGTTTCATTCCCGCTTCGCCTTTCGGACATATGCATGGAAGTCAAACATGCTGTTGACAGTGGGGATATAGGTGAAATTACACAGGTCCAGGCCATCAACAATGTTCCTTACGGCAGTGTCTATTATCACAGCTGGTATCGGGATGAAGCTGAGACAGGAGGGCTCTTTCTTCAAAAAGCAACCCATGATATTGACTACATCAATTTTCTTTTGGGACAAAAACCAAAGGAAGTCTGTGCTGTAAAGTCCAAGCTTTACTTTAGGGGAGATAAGCCGGAAGGTCTCTTTTGCAAAGATTGCGGTGAATATTATAGTTGTATGGAAAGCCCCTATACCGTCAGGCACCTGCTGAATGAAGATGTCACCGGTGATATGTGTTGTTTTGCCAGGGATACGGGAAATGAAGACACGGCAAGCGCGGTTGTCATTTATGAAAACGATGTTCATGCCAGCTATTCACAAAATTTCCTTGTAAAGAAGGCGGCAGCCAGAAGAGGTGCGAGACTGATTGGCACCAAGGGCGCTATAGAGTTTGACTGGTATACAGGTGAAATCCGCATCGACAGGTATCGAACCCCCCAAACCATTGTCCACCGTTTTGATACAAAGGGCGGATCTCACTTCGGTGGTGATGAAAAGCTTGCTCTGGCGTTTATGGATGTGATGGATGGCAAGTCCTCCATATCCGATCTTGAAGCAGGACTGGTCAGCGCAGTTACCTGCCTTTCAGCGAAAGAATCAGCGGAAACACATCAGTTCATAAAGATTCCTTATTCATAGAGAAAGTTTATAGCATGTTCATTCTATAGAATCTTGAGAAGGATTAAGAGGTTATGGAAAAAGAATTAAAAGCGGTAACCGCAAAGAATGTGAGCCGAAAGGAAATTTACCGTCCAGAGACCCGCCCGGGCTTCGTTGCCTGGACAACGGCTTTTAGCTATCAGGACGGCTCCATTGGTCTGGTATTTAAAGAAACTATTGAAATGAAAAACCGATGGTACAGGGCTCCGAAGCTCGAGATGGGTGAGGTGGCCTGTTCTCCGGTTTCCTACGCTTCGGTAGAATACGGATGCGAGGATAAGGCTTCCTTCAGAGTCTACCTGAGATCCTTTGACAACGGAAAAACCTTCACTGAGACCGGGCGCTGCCCGATTGATGAAGGATCTTTCTGTAATGCAGGTTTCCCTGATGGGAGAATCATAGGGATTGATGTTCCCAGGATGAATGAAGAAGGCTCCGGCTGGTGTAATTACATAGAAATCCGTGAAAGCCTTGATGGGGGAAACAGCTGGAGAACCGTGAACCGCCTTTTGGAAGGCTGCTCGCCTTACATGTGGCGTGTCCGCCAGCTGAAGGACGGAACCATCGTGATAGGGGCTTCTCTTTACGGTACGCCATGGGGCCCGGGAAAGGAAAGAAATACCCGGAATACCATGCTTCCCGGCGAGACCTATCTCAATAAAATTCAAACCTTCTTCATGTGTTCGAAAGACGGAGGAAGAAGCTTCGATGGCCCTAACTATATTTTGCCTGGAACCGGAGCCCATGAATTCGATTTCGTAGAGCTTCAGGATGGCTCCCTTCTGTTCATCCAGGGTGATGTCCAGGGTACGCCGGTCTCAAGACAGATCGTCCAAAGAAAAGACGGGCGTTATATCTGCGGTTCTTTATATGGCATATCAAGAGGAGCGCCGCCGGAACCCGCTGCAAATCCCCAGGGAGGTTTTGTCCCCGAAACGCTGGTGATGCTGCCTGACGGCACAATTGTGGGTGCCAGACGGAATAAGCCCTATACCTGCTCAAATGATCTCGGGCAGAATTGGTATGAGATAGAAAACCTGCCTGTAAGCCTTTATCAGCCTTTTATGATGCTTATGCCCGACGGAAGCATTGCCAACTTCGGCCACTTTGGAGGAGACAGTGCCTTCGGACAGGTGGATATGTTTATCGGGGCAGATTTTTTTACTTTTGAAAGTCATCTTCCCAAGCCTGGAAAGCTCACAATAAAAAGAGAACTGCACCAATTAAGTTCCCACTATCTTAACAGGTTTACAGCACAATTGACCAGTGGTAACATCCCAGTCGAAGGTAAAGTTCTCACCTTCCGTTTCAACCCTGTATGGAATGCCGATGGCAGCCTGACAACCCTCACGCAGGATCAGGCACCGCTCGTCAAGAAAGCCGTTACCGACAAAAACGGTATTGCAGGAGTCTCAGTAAATGAATTTGACGGTATCGGTGATATTCACTTTTATTATAATGTGGATGTGATATACCGTCCCGATGAAGATTCAGATTATATGGCCTGTGACGGACCGATGATGTGTGTTGCAGCCCTGACACCGCATAGATTCAACCGATATCCCTATGATGCCTATTTTGCGGAAGGAGCTCTATTTCTGTCTCCAAGCTTATTGAATGACTACCCGGATGCGATTGACCTGCTGCGCACTTTATGTGGAAATGAGAACTACCTGGAAAGAGAAAAGCTACCTGAAGGTTTAATTGAGAGACTCAAGGCCGCAGGAGTTCTTATATCCGATGGGAACCGGCTCAGGTGGATTAAAAGCGTCCATGCACCCCAACCCCTTAATGAGGTTTTGATGATGGCCGGGGGAGATTGGTATGTCTGACGAACTTTTTACCAGATCACGTAGGTCTTGAAACATGAGCAAATTGGAGGAATAGTCATGATTGTCGGAGTACCTAAGGAAATTAAGAACAATGAATTCAGAGTAGCACTGACACCGGCAGGTGTCTTGGCTTTAAAAAAATCTGACCACAAGGTCCTGGTTGAAAAAGGGGCGGGACAGGGAAGCGGGATTAGTGATGAGGCATACCAGGCTGCAGGAGCGGTAATGCTGGAGACTCCCATGGAGGTTTTTTCCGCCTCAGACCTGATTGTCAAGGTAAAAGAACCTGTAGAAAGTGAATATGAGCTTTTGAAAAAAGGCTCGGCTCTTTTTACCTATTTGCATCTGGCGCCCAATTTGCCCCTTATCAGGGTTCTTCTAGAGAAGAATATCACAGCTATAGCTTATGAGACTGTTCAATGTGCGAACGGATATCTTCCGCTGCTCGCCCCTATGAGCGAGGTAGCCGGAAGGATGTCGGTGCAAATCGGTGCCAATCTCCTTCAAAAGAACAATGGAGGTCTTGGCGTGCTCCTGGGAGGCGTGCCGGGCGTACACAGCGCTCAGGTAGTGATCATCGGCGGGGGAATTGCCGGCATTAACGCGGCCAGAATGGCAATTGGTCTTGGCGCCGACGTAACAATTCTGGATGTCAAAAAGGAACGCCTGAATTATCTTGATGAATTGTTCGCAGGACATGTTACGACGCTCTACAGCAATGAATACAACATAGCTGAGGCTGCGAGAAATACTGATTTGCTGATCAGTACCGTTCTTGTAACGGGAGCACGTGCTCCGAAGCTTGTTACCGAAGATATGGTCAAGACAATGAGAGCCGGTTCGGTTATTGTCGATGTCGCCATAGATCAGGGCGGTTCCGTTGAAACGATTGATCATCCTACCACCCATGAGAATCCTACCTTTAATAAGCATGGCGTTATCCATTATGCTGTCGCCAATATTCCCGGAGCAGTTCCAAAAACCTCCACCTATGCCTTGACAGGCGTAACACTGCCATACCTTATAAAAATGGCGGATTGGGGTGTACGGGAAGCGCTTTTGAAGGATACCACTCTGCTGGGTGGTCTGAACACGCACAGAGGCTGCTTAACCTGCCGTGGTGTGGCTGAGGCCCAGGGCTTGGCCTATACGCTGCCGCATGATATTCTATAAATAATAAAAAACCGACCTGATGAAAAATGAAGGAAAAGAAGTCAAAGGGGGGAATGCGGTGAAGGAGCTTTTATTGTCCCAATACACACCAAGGAGTGAGCTTCGTGTTGAGCAGCACCATAAGCCTCTCCCATGTTTCAGTGCCATCGATGTGCACACCCATTTCGGGCAGATCTTCCTCGGTGAGGGTGATACTCGTGGTCTGGATACCGAAAAGCTGGTTGAAGCCCTCAAGGAAAGAGAAATAAAGCGTATTGTCAATTTGGACGGAAAATGGGGCGGAGAATTGAGTCGGATGCTGGAAAAGACACAAGCCTTCGGAGATTTTATCACAACCTTCGGAACGGTAGATGTCTCACGGCTTGATGATAGCAATTTTGAAAAAATGGTCAGAAAGACCCTTCAGGAATCCAGGGATATGGGAATTAAGGGATTGAAGTTCTGGAAAAACATCGGTCTGGGAATCAAGGACAAAAGAGGACTGTATATCCCTATTGATGATGATCGTCTCAGTGTCATATGGGAGACTGCTGCGGAGCTTAAGCTTCCCGTACTGATTCATATTGCCGACCCTATAGCCTTTTTCAAACCTGTTGATGAAACAAATGAGCGCTATGAAGAGCTTCTTGCGCATCCGGACTGGTCCTTTGAAGACCCCTGCTATTATCGTTTCCAGGAGTTGATGGCCATGCAGGAGCGCCTTCTTCAAAAAAACCCAAAAACAACCTTTATCGTAGCCCATATGGGCTCATGCGCTGAGGATCTGTCCTATGTTGGAAAATGCCTGAGTAGCTATCCGAACATGTATGTCGATATGGCTATGCGCATATCGGAATTAGGCCGTCAGCCTTATACCGCACGAAAGTTTTTTGAGAAGTATCAGGACCGGATTCTGTTCGGTACCGATTCAGATATGCAGAATTACGGATGTTACAATATTTATTATCGTTTCATGGAGACCTATGACGAGTACTTCGATTATGTTGACCTCCCCGTCCCGAATCAAGGCCGCTGGAAGATCTACGGTATTGGATTGGAAGAAGAAATCCTTGAAAAGGTCTACACAAAAAACGCTGAGAGAATTATTGGGTTTTAATAGGGAGCTCAGTTGATTTAAGGGGCTTATATGATTGATTTGAAACAAAAAGAACACAGAAACACATTATTTCTATATTTAGTTGTTTTTATCGGATTCCTTATGTTTGGATTCTCTGAAAATATCAAGGGACCGGCATTGCCGCGCATGCAAAGTGATTTCATGATTGGAGAGATGGAGGTTGGCATCCTTCTTGCGTTAAATTCTGCAGGATATCTGCTGGCATGCAGTTTTACGGGATTTCTTTCCCGTAAATTGGGCTTAAAGCGCACAAGCCTGCTGGCCTTTGGATCAATGACCCTGGCAGGATTTTTGATTCTGTTTTCCGTGAGCTTTACTCAATTTACTGCTTCTTATTTCTTGATGTATATCGGGAATGGCATGCTTGAGATCGGTTTGGGTATTCTATCCGCGCGTATTTTCACAAAAAACACAGGCAGAATGATGAATATGGCTCACTTTTTTTACGGTCTAAGCTCAACGGCAGGGCCTGTTTTAGCCACCTTCCTGATGGGACGGAAGCTCTTCGGCAGTCCTATCGGCTGGCGAGGCATGTACTGCGCGGTGCTGGTTCTTTGCGTAATACCGATGCTCCCGGCATTCTTTTCACGTTTTCCTGATAGCAATGATCAAAGTGAGAACAGCCAGACCGGAAAAGATTATCTTCGAGACCCGGTAGCCTGGCTGACAATCCTCATTCTGTCTTTCGGCGTTGTTTCTGAGCTTTCAATAGGAGGCTGGTTGGCTAATTTTCTGGAGAAAGTGTATCGGTGGACACCCGATGCGTCCGCAGGCCTTTTATCTGCATTCTTTTTGTTTTTTACTTTAGGCAGACTTATTCTTGGGTCCTTAACCGATAAAATCGGCTTTGTTAAATCTCTTATTCTGTTCTCTTCTTTCTCCGGGGTGATGAGTATCGCCGGCGTCATAGCCGGTGAAAAGGGCGCTTTTTTGTTTGCATTAGCTGGTCTTGGAATAGCACCGATATATCCAACTGTTATGGCCTTTTTGGCTAAACGCTATCAAAAGGGAACCGACATGGCTGTCAGCATAACGGTTACACTTATGGGCATCGGCTCTGTGCTGGGCAATTTCATGGTAGGGGCTGTCATAGATCTTTTCAAATCAATATTCTCGGCCTCGGGTAAAGCTTTGGTGCCTGGACTTCAAGCCGGATACTTGTTTATTGGGCTATGTGCTTTGATCTGCGCGTTTATTTCTCTTATACTGTACAATCACCTTGTCAAGGCCAAAGAAATTATTTGAGCAGCTTACTGGCCAATCAATACTTTCTCAGAATAATCAAAGAGCTTTCTCACAATATGTATCATGGCTTCGCTTGGATTGCCCCAGACCAAAGATGGAAACAGCGGGCATTTTAGTCTTGTATCGCCATTAAGCTTCAGCTTCCTTGCAAGTCGAGGACGTTTCCCAGTTTTATCGGTTTGCGTGCAATAGCCGCAGCCATCGCATATTTTGGTTCTGTTGAAAACCAAGGATTTAAGTTCGTCATCCATTGTGTCATAAGACTTCATTATTTCGCTGAAATGAGGTGCTTTAAACTGAAATATCAGCGGTTTAATCCTTCGCCAGTCGTAGTATATGTCCATATACGCCTTTTGCTTTTTGGGGTATTCTTTACGGTAAGTAACCTTCATTTCGTTGTTATCACAAACATATCCCTTTTCAATAAAATACTTTTCAAGCTCTGAGATGGACTCTGGGCTACAAATACCGCCAAACAGCTCAGCTGCTGAATATTGTTTGCTGCCAAAACGCCCATGTAAAAAGGCCATAATTTGGCTTGATAGAATTTTGTTATCCTTTGGTATACTGCTATGCAGCTTCCATGCAGGAAAAAGCTCCTTGTATCTGTTATGTGTAAAACTGTATCCGTCTTTGTTTTCCTCACATTCAAGCCCGAAAATCGAAAGCTTGTCCTTTGTTTTCTTTGTAATCCGCATGTCCTCTTTTCTTATAAACAGCTTGTCCAGCATGGGTTCACCAAGTGCGCCCATCTTAAAGAGAAAGCTATAAAAATCAAGAAAATTCTTTGTTATATTCTGCATTTTTAAGATCAGCTCGGGCTTGGAATTATTCAATTGATGATACTGATAGCAATCGTCCTGTTCATGTTTAACATTAATAATGGATAAGTCTTTATTTGTAATGTTCAGACTTTCATAAAGAAAGTCATACATTTGCCTTTGTGAGCTTTCGCTTGCACCGCAATTCATTACTGGCTTGAAAGGAGGATAGGTCGCCAAAAGTGAGGAAACGAATCTATTTCCAAGGCTTTCATAGGCTTGGCCTATTGGTATATAATAATCGAGAATAATCTCTCCATTTTCATCAGGTGCAGTAAAGCGGGGACAATTATACAATTCCATACTCCAGCTCATAAAGTCTGGACAAAAGCCGGAATCCTTAATGGCCTGTTCAGTCAGGCCATGTGCGTGCGAAAAGATGTCAGCGGTTTCCTTGCCCTTTATCCAACACAGGCCGACTTTTCCCGCATTGATTTCACGCAGAACAAATCCCTCCGGTACAGTTACGCCTTCTTTGAACAGCATGCCGCAAATATATGAGAATTTTCCGTAGCCCATGTCCCAGTCAGTCATCAAGCCTACATAGGAAGGATCGTAAATAAAATCGGACTGCTTTTCCAGAGTTGAAAAAGTACCATCGGCAAAGCATCTGTCCCAAAGAGCCGGGATTTGGTTCTCGCCCTTTAAATGAGCCTCTATGTTGTATTGTTTTTCTTTGCCAACCAGATAGACTTTTGGCATATCCAGAATCTCAAACTTAACAACCTTTGCCATTTTACAGCCTCCTGTGTTTTTAGAATTTACCGCCTCTGCCGCCATGGGTGGAACCACTCCTGCTAGTGCCGGTGGAACTGCGGCTTCCACCGCCTCCGCTTCCACCGCCTCCGCTTCCGCCGCTTCCGCTACCGGTATTAATTTGGCGTTGGGTTACGGTGGTTCGTACGTGGATATCCTGCTTAACATTAAGGTTAAATGAACCGGGTTCCAGATAGGTGCCTGAATGAGTCGTTTTTTTACCCCGGTTGTTAAGCGCCATACAGCCTACAATAACTAAACTGCTGCCTATAGCAATGGCGATAAATAATCTTAAATGTTGAAGTGATTTGGCCACTCCTTTTGGCTCTTCTGCTGGGGAACTGTAATAATCCCTCTCCTTTGTCTCCGTATCGTAATTATATTGGTCAGAAGGTATTCCTAAGCTGAAATAGTAGTCCACATCATCCAGAAAGATGGAAGCCGCTTGGGCATAATCACTATTGGTCAGATAGCTGGTCATTTTATTAATAATACTGTCAAGCCGATCATCTGTAAAAATTCTGATAGCGCTGCCACAAGTCGAAATAAAAACTTCCCGGTTATCCATGTCTATGAGCAGTGCCAGACCGCTTTTATCATCACCCAGCCCAAAACCATTATTATCATAAAAATCATCTGCGTAATTCTTAGAGTTTTTACCCTCAGCATCTTCAATCGTAACAATAAGCACATCCATGCTGCATTTTTTCACCAGCTCCTGTGCGCGTTGTTTCAAGCTGCTTACCTCATCATCCGAGAAGAGCCGAGCCTGATCGTAAACCTTTAGCTCGGTATCGATAATGGCTGCAGAAGGTACTGTAATAAATATCAGAAGGCAGAAGATAAGGTATGTAAACCCTATTTTTCTCATAAAATCATACCCCCAAGAAAAAGTACCCCAAAGATTGTCGCAGCCATACCGGCAAACCAGGCAGCCATCCTCAAAAAGCTTAACGGCAGTTTACCCACTACTTTTCCGGTTTGCCCATTCATAGCAAAAAGAAAATCCTTACCCTTATATTTATAAATAAGCATCCAGACAGGCATCAATGCATAAGCCGCATCCCAGCGGTCAATGTTGATGTTGCTGCTTTCAACGTAAACAGAGTTATATCCACCGATTGTACCTTGAAGATGGCTCATGGTGTCATCGTAAATGCGCTTCTCGATTCGCGGAAATACATCCTTTTTATCATGATCGTACTTCTCGGCGAGATACCCGGAAAGATAGGACATGGAGAAATCGACCAAGGCATCATAATGAAACGGCTCAAGAAGATCCATCATCTTGTCGTCCATTTTTGAAGATCCATCGGTGGGTATTCTTTTAAAGCACATTTCCCCGTCTCTGAATAATTCAAAATGTTGGGTTTCGGTGTATTGTGTATTACCGCTGCGCCAGCTTCTTATCCTCTTCGCGTTGGCCTTGAGGGATCCGGAGACATCACAGTTGAAGAGCCAAAATGGCAGATAGACACCCGTTATCTTTTCCATCTGCGGACCGGATTTAAAATCCTTAGGCACCAGTGGCTTTTTGCCACACCACTTCAGGAAGGCTTTCGTAGCGGAATTTTTATCAAATTTAAAGGGTATGACCTTTGACGGCCGGAATTCTCCTGATAATTGGGAGGGAATGATGGTGGGGTTCTGACAAAAAACGCAGAAGGTTGCGGATGTTGTGGCATCGGTAACTATCTGGGCCCCACAATCGGGGCAGCTGTAAACCCGCGCATCCGAATTGAAATCCGGATCGTCATTTTGCTTTTCAACATTATCCGCTTCAGTTTGTTTTTTCTCCTTCTCGATCTTCTCTAACTGTTCTAAATCAAAGGAACCCGTACAGTAAGGACAGTCCCAACTCTGTTTCTCCGCATTGAAAGCAAGCGCTGCACTGCATTGTGGGCACTTATAAACCAAAATTGACAAGGCTTGACCACCTCTCGTCCATATATTGACTATTAATCATATCTTTCCTATATATCGATCATACATCAAAAGCTTATGAAGTGCCTAGTAAAAATATTTTTGTTATGAATTGAATTTCTTTATGCTAGAATAGGATAGCCAACGAGGTAAACTTCTAAAGAGAAATGTGGAGATCAAAATGGAGATCAAGATCAATAAAGCTATATTACATATTTTGGACAATAACAGTCCACATCCCATATTATCACAAAGTGAGCTGGAGCTTAATGAGGGCATAGAAAATTTTATTGCAAAGCATGTAGAGAAAATTATCACTGATGATGGTATAAAGGAAGCCAGATTTAATCAAGATGCACCATTCATTCATTTTGTTGAGTCATTAAAGGACAATGGTAATTATCAAAAAGTCAGCATCGAGATTGCACAGAGATTACATCAGATAATGGTTGCCAATATCAATATTCCAAATGCAGACCTTCTGATTGCATTAGTAACTATCGATAATCAAGAGTTCCTGTCGCTCATTAAATTTAATTATAAAGAAGGCTTCACCCATTATGTGAATTATAATGAACAGGGCATTGATAATCAGATCATTACACATAAGGTGTTGTTCGCCTCTGAAAGTCAGAAGAATGATGAAGGGGCTATCATTCATTTAGATGATAAATCCATTAAGATAGCAGAAAAGTCCTACGAAATTAATGGCGAGAAAACCTATTATTTTTCAAAAATGTTTTTGGGGTGTTCAACTGACTTTTCTCAGAAAGAAAGTCTTAAAATTGTACATAACGTCACGGCGGAAATCGGCCGAAAGTACTTTGATGACAGCTTTGAGACTACATCAAAGATGAAATCCGCATTACATCAATTAATTGAAAGCGATAATGAAATTGATGTGGAGGCAGTGGCCGAAATGGTCTTTGAAAAAAGACCTGAAATCAAGGATGAATATATCAGTGAGATTAAGCAGGCCGGACTGCCTGAAAAGATAAAAATCACCAGCCAAAAAGCGGAGAATAAATTGAGTAAACAGAAAATCAAGACCGACAATGGGATTGAGCTGAGTATTCCCATGGAATTATACAAAAATAAGGACACCATCGAATTCATAACAAATCATGACGGTACAACTTCTTTGATTATCAAAAATATAAATAAATTCATCAGCAAGTAGGCGGAAAAACCGCCTACTTTTTTTAGAATATTCCCATTTCAAACAAATGCGGGTTTCATTTGTGTCTGATAAAGCTGTTGCTTATATGTAGAAAAAATTCCCTTAAATATCACAGAGCACTATTTTTTAGGTCACAAATGATGCGTTTTTCCATTTTTCCGTATAGTACAATCTAGCTGATATGAGATGACTGATACAGGATTCTTATATTGGATGTGTTAAGCTATGGCACATGCTTTAATCATGTGTGTTTTAGCTGTATGGGGAGGATCTCTTAGGATTTTTAGAAAATTGATTCGGTTTGATAGAAAGCGTTTATACAAACCTTTCTAAAAATAAAATCATTATTTCAAAGGAGGACTCTTTCGTGAAACTAAAAAAAACAGTATCTCTTTTATTGACACTGACACTTATCCTCTTCAATCTTTCTCATTTTTTAGTAGGAGCAGCGACTACAGTTGACCAAGTGATCTATCTAGACGGTGTAAACGGTAATGACGCCAATAGTGGAACCAGTAAGGCGCTGGCCGTAGCCACACTGGATGCGGCGTATGACAAGCTTCTTTCGGCTAATCAAAGCCGGATCCGTTACAATGCGAATTCGCAAGGTGTGATTTTAATTTGTGGTACTGTAACGGTTAGCGCAAATTTTAACACAAATCGCGGCTATACCCATGAGGGTCATGTCCTGATTACAAGTAAATATGGATCTGAGAATTATACCGGGACAGCAAAGCTTCAATTCTCCCTTGCTGCAGAGCAAGCCATACAGCTTGGTGGCCCGACAGAACTCAATCATATAACATTAAATCGAACAGTCACAAATGCATATGTTTTTTATGCGGTTAAAAGCCTGGCCGTTGGAGCCAATGTAATTAACCAGTACAACGGCGCAGCTACAACTAAAAGCGCAACACAATCCAGCATGCAGGGTAAATTTATTGTGCGTGGTGGATACTACAATGCGGCCTATACGGGCAATATAGACATCAATATCCAAGGCGGCACTTATTGGTTTGTTTCCGGTGCTAATGCCACTAGTGGTGGAGCGGTCAACGGCGATGTCGACATCACCATAGGCGGAAGTGCTTGGGTTGCTACGGTTGTACCAGGTACACAGAATGCCGCTAGCAATATTCCAAGCAGTAAGATTACTGTAGAAGGCAGCGCAACAGTCAATTCCATAACGGCCAGCGGTGACAATGGAAACATCGCGGATAGCCAGATTGTGCTCACGGGTGGCACAGTCAATGAGCTTTTGACTACTCGTAGTGATAAAACTGGCACAGTTACTAACTTTACACTGACTTTAGAGACAACTACAGCACCCAGTGCCGCAACTATTTCTGCCACAACTAAAACTTTAGTTCTGAGCGATATTGTTCAAAGCATGTCCTTGGCCTCCGATTGGAATCAAGTAAGTGTCATGGGCAACAGCACCATTACCCTTACTAATAATTTTCCTACCAATACGGATTTAGCTGTGGATTATGGCAGCAGACTGAACCTTAATTCCGGTGACAGCCTCTCCTCTTGGTCAGGCTGTGGTATCGTCAGCTATGGTAATGTCGATTATCAAAACCCGCATGTTGAAGGCGACGACATCCATATAGAGCCCACCTGTACCGAGCAGGGTTATACTGCTGAAGGCTGTACAAATTGTGATTACCTCTTTTCTAGCCAATATGAGCCTGCTTTGGGACATGACTGGAATGAAAGTACGGATATTTGCACCCGTTGTGGTGCTTCCAAGTATGTTGTCTTTGTTGATGGTACAGTTTCAGTCTCCGGTGAAGGCTATACCGAAGACGCGGCAGTTAAGACCTTGGAGGAGGCTTATACAAAGCTTCTGAGTGGAGCCAATAATAAGCTTATCAACAATGCCACAAGCACGGGTACCATTGTTCTTAGCGGAGAAGTTATCCTGGATGGACAACATTTTAACCTTGACGGCACCTATCAGCATCAGGGCGAGGTTACCCTCACCAGTGTATACGGTGGGACGGATTACCGTCAAACAAAGGATGCACGGCTGGCTATCGGCAGCTACGATGCATCAACAGAAACCAGGTTCCAGTGCGCCGGACCAACTGTTTTTGAAGATATCACCATTCATCGGCTTAACAAGGCGGATGGTTCTGCGGGTACTAACTTAACTTTTTATGGTGCTAATAGCCTTGTGATGGGAGAGGGTGTTGAAACCACCAACACTAATTGGAATATGACAACGCTCCCAGCTGAAATGGCCGCTCAGGTTAAGCTTAGTGCCCATATGGGTTATCAGACGGCTGGCCCTGCGAATTCTATTCCTTCATTCGAAGCAGCGGGTCAATTAGGCTTTTGGTCCATTGAAACCGATGTACGCGTGACGAAAGATGGTGTTTTGGTTTGCATTCATGATGCAACCATAGATGGTACCACGAATGGCAGCGGCTCCGTTGCCAATATGACACTTGCGGAGCTCAGGCAGTATCAGCTCGATACAGGCAATAACCTTGATCGCTATTCAGCAGAAGAGCTGAGAATTCCTTTATTCTCTGAATACCTGGCCCTTTGTAAGGAATATGGCGCCCTTCCTTTTATTGAAGTTAAGACCGGTTCCTTGTCAGACATTATTAATGAGGCCAGGCAGTATTTCGATGATGAGGATATTATTGTATCCAGCTCTAGTTTTACACACCTGCAGCAGGCCAGAGCTGTATCCACAGAAGTCTTTATCCATCATATCTTCAGCTCAGAAAGCCAAATCAGTGCATTGTCGGCCTTGGGTAACAGCGGAATGGCCTTCAACTATACTGCTGCCCAATTACAGGACCCAACTACAAGAGAGTTGGTAAGAGGCCTCATCAATAGCGCCCATGCAGCCAATGTTCAGGTATGTCTGCGCGCAGGCGATGATATTGAAACGGTGAGGACTATGATGGAGCTGGGAGTGGATTACATTCCTACCAATACGACAACACCGCCGAGCCTGCTTAATCCTTCTTATAGCACCGGCAGCGGCGGAAAGATTTTTATACGCGGTGGTTATGGCTACAAGGCCACAAATGAAAATGTCAACATTACGCTATTATCCGGTCAATATGATTTTGTAGCAGCAAGCAATGCTGAATATGCTGCTAACGGTCAATATAATGTGACTGTAGGTGGGGATGCCCTTGTGAGTCGATTAGTAACAGGTGCAACCTGCAGCCAAAGCACAACCATTTCCCAATCCCAGGTGACAGTTGATGATAATGCCATTGTCCGCGAGCTGTATACCGTGGGTGATTTTGGGGTGACAACAACCGCAAATGTATTACTGCCCGGAGGAAAGGTAGAAGCACTCAATGATCGTCGTTCGGGTAAAACCGGCACCGGAACTAATCTCACTGTTACCCTTAAGGATCAAGGGAAAATGCCTGATGGTGTTAGCCTGGCATCCAGTACCATAACAGGTGCCAGGGAGCTAGTGATCAGCGGTATTACCGGACAACAGATGGCATTTGATCCTGACTGGACAAAGGTAACACTTAAAGACAATAGTTCCATTACTTTGGTGGGCACCTTCCCGACGGGGGTACAGTTGGTTGTGGAAACAGGCAGCAGCTTGATAACCCCATAATAAGTTGGTTACAGATAATAAAGAAGCTGTAGAAAAGGTGATTGGAAATGCTATTATGGCATTTCCAATCACCTCTTTAGTTTTTTCTAAAACTTTGCCTGTTTCATTAGTATTTTTTGCCGCTCAATTTGCTGATCCTATGGAGTGCTTTATATTCAGAGGGGGTCATATTGGTATGAGCCTTAAAGCCATTGACAAAGGAGGACATACTGTGATAACCGGCAATATCAAATGCATAAGCCACGCTTTTACCTTCCTCCAGCACCTGCTTGGCACAGCTTATTTTTCTGCTAATCAGATACTCCGACAAATTAATATTAAAGTATTGCTTGAACATACGAGAAACATATTCTCTACTGTAAAAAAAGTGATCGGCAATCTCTGTGGTGGTGTTTATTATATTGAAATTTGCATCCACATAGGTTTTAACATTGAGAATATTCTGAGGTATCGCTGAAATGCTGTCCTTATTAATAAGGGTGTGTTGGCTTATCAGGTTGAAAAGCTGCAAAATATAGGAAAAGGAAAGCAAGCCTGATTCTGCATGACCTTTCTGTAAAGCGTATTCTATTTTTTCAAGCAAATAAAAAAGCTCGCATCTTTTTTCAGGCTCTACTGTTAGACAGCTAACGTGATGGCTTTTAAACAGCTGTGGGCTGCTGCCATGGCCAAGAAAATTAAAGATATCGGCGCGAAAATAGAGTACATAGCGCTCATATTGGCTTTTCTCAGACAGCTTACCGGTATGGAAGACACCTGGAGGGAAAATGAGGATATCTCCCTTCTTGGGGAAAATCTCCTGGTTGTCGGCAACATATGAAATATTGCCGCTCTCGTAAATAACCAGCTCAAAAAAATCATGGGTATGCAGCTTTTCGGGAAAGGCGGAAACGTCATAGGAAGAAAAACGATGAGAGAAGATGAGGTGCTTGCCAATGTAAAAATCATCCCAGCCACATAGGTTGGAGTACTTTCGAAGTCCCGGCAGAGTTATTTCCGTCGGAAGATAACGGGTTGATTTATGATCGTGAAGATAACTTTCCATGTTGCCTCCTACAATATCACATATCCGAATATTTCATATCACAGAGCCTGATTTTCTATTGATTTATGCATGATATATTCATAGTATAAAAAAATCCCCGGGATTGTCAAGGATGGTTTATTAAGATGAATGTATTGAATACAGTAGAACACTCAGCGGATATTTGTGTAGTAGGCGGCGGCATCGGTGGTATGTTTGCAGCTATTGCTGCGGCCAGAAATGGCGCAAAGGTTGTATTAATGCATGACCGACCTGTTTTAGGCGGTAATGCCAGTTCGGAAATCCGCATGTGGATTAGCGGAGCAGGTACCCGTGTTCGTGATTTGCAGGAAACCGGCATCATGGAAGAATTGCTACTGGAAAATATGTATCGTAACCCTCAGCGTAATTATAGCATTTGGGATAGTATTCTCTATGAAAAAGTTCGCTTTGAAAAAAATATTGATCTGCTTCTAAACTGCGCTTGTTGTGACGCTTCCATGGATAATGGGAGGTTAGATAGCGTGACAGGTTTTCAATTAACAACCTACAAATGGCATAAGGTAAAGGCAAAGATTTTTATTGACTGCTCAGGAGATAGTATTTTAGCACCTCTTACCGGAGCTGAATACCGGGTTGGTCGGGAGGCAAAGGAAGAATTTAGCGAAGAGTTTGGTATTGAAAAAGCGGATAAAAAGACCATGGGCATGAGTCTGCTGCTTCAAATCCGAGAAACCGATCATCCCGTTTCGTATACGCCGCCAAGCTGGGCGTATACTTTTAAAACAGAGGATGATATCAAAAATAAGCCCCATAATTTCCGTGCTATTAACACAAATTTCTACTGGGTAGAGCTGGGTGGAGAGCAAAATTCCATAGATGATACAGAAGAAGTTCGGGATGAGCTATTAAAAATAGCTTTTGGCGCATGGGACCATATCAAAAACTGGGGAGACCATGGTGCTGAAAATTGGGAATTAGAGTGGGTAGGTTTTCTACCCGGTAAGAGAGAAAGCCGCAGATATGTAGGTGACTATATCCTGACCCAGAATGATGTAGAAAAACCAGCTATTTTCAAGGATACGGTAGCTTATGGCGGTTGGCAGATTGATGACCACCTTCCCGGTGGATTCAGGATGGATGCAAAAGAAGGGAAGCATTTAAGAAAACGTCGGCTCTCCGAGCCCTATGGCGTTCCCTTTCGTTGTTTATACTCAGTTAATGTTCCAAACCTTATGTTTGCAGGCCGCAACATCAGCGCGACCCATGTGGGCATGAGCACAACCCGTGTCATGGGTACAGTGGGTGTTTTAGGCCAGGCAGCGGGTACCGGTGCAACAGTTGCTGTTAAATATGGTTTAACACCTCGTCAGGCTGGTCAAGAAAAAATTGAGGAAATTCAAGCTATACTGATGGAGGATGATTGCTTCCTTCCGGGCTTTCGTCGTGAAATTTCTTTGATTTCCAGGCAGGCAAAGCTTGTATGTGATTATGGTGATTGCAGTCAGCTCCATAATGGAATGGACAGACAAATTTGGGGTCATTACAACGGCTATTGTGGGAAAACCAATAAAGCCATTTCCTATATCTTCAATCAGCCTACCCATATCTCACAATTTAGGCTTGTCCTTGACAGTGACCTGAACCGTGAACATGTTGAAGGTAATCCAGATGGCCTCAATACCTCATCGGTGCTGTTCTTTCCCCTTTCCCATAACAGAACGACCTTTGGATTTCCAACCTGCTTAGTCAAGTCCTATTGTATTGAGGCTTTAAATGAGCAGGATGAATGGACAATCGTCTATGAAACCAAGAACAATTACCAAAGATTTATTCGCCAAAATATTGATGTGACGACAAAGGCCATTCGATTTGTGCCGCTTTCCACTTATCATAGTGAGAAAAAGACCACCGATTATGGCAGCTCCACTGCTCGTGTTTTTGCCTTTGAAGTGCGCTAATCAAGCTTCTCATCGACTCTAAAATCTGCTGAATTTCAGCAGATTGAAGAAAATAGATAACAGGAGGAAATCACAATGAAAAAAATCTTCACGTTACTACTTGCGTTCACCATGGTTGTTAGCATGTTTGCAGGCTGTGGAAGTACTGAGGGGAATCAAAATCAACCGACCCAGACAGCAAGTAGCACACCATCTACTGAGCCCGTAGCATCAGAGACCCCTAAAGCGGCCGGTGAACCTGCATACATAGATGCGAATGCCGCATCATTAACCGGCAAGGTTCGTTTCTATACCGCATTTGCGGGTGAAAACGGAACCGATGCGCTTATCAAAGAATTTAACGAGCATTATCCCAATGTGACTGTTGAAGCAACGGTCTATAAAAACAGTCCCGATGGTAATGTTGCGTTAGATACCTCCATGATGGCTGCTGAAGCCGATGTTATTCTCAGCTTTGGCGTTGCTAACACAGCGAAGCGCTGGTCCAGCGGCATGCTGATGGATTTAACAGACCGTTTGGCGGCAGATAATTTAGATCTTGTCAAAGAGTGGGGAACAGATGCCTATACCTACAATGATCGTGCATTTGTATTTCCTTCCGGTGGACTATCCTTATTTGTAGCCATTAATATGGATAAGTGGAATGCGGCTGGCCTGGGAGAACTGCCCACAGAGTGGACCTGGGACGAATACCTGGAAGCTTGCCGTAAAATGACCGAGCGTGATGCCAGTGGAAAGACTCTGGTTTACGGCGGAACCGATTTCAATCAGATCGATTACTGGACTTATTCTATTCGTCAGAGCAAGGGTTTCAATGCTTTCTATAAGGAAGATGGCACCTCTGATTTTGACAATTCTCTGTGGGCAAAGGTCCTGCAGCGTGAGGTTGACGCAGAAAAAGAAGGTATATGGCATGCAAAGGCCACTTACCTTGCAGACAGCTCCAAGTCACGTGATAAAATTCTAGCTGGTGAAGTGGCCTCCGGTATTGAGTCCATCATTACCCGTTTTATTACTGTTACAGATACAAATTTCAAAATTGGCTATGCTCCTTATCCTGTAAATGTTAAGGGTGAGAAAAACTATATGGGCGGTGCCATCCCCAACTCCTTTGTGGGTGTGGCCAGCAACGCTCAAAGCCCCGATGCTGCCTATGCCTTTGCAAAATTCTGTGCAACCCAGGGCAACAAGTATATGTATCCTGCAGGACATGCTGCAACCTGGACAGGCGTCAACCCGGACGAGGTTTTAGAGGTCGTATTTGGTACTAAGGAAGCGGCAGAAAAGAAGATTGATGTGGACAGCTTTATTGCAAATATGATTGCAGTAGGTCAGCCTGCCTATTCAGAAGACAATATCGTAGCCTTCCCTGAGATTCAGAGCATTATCGAAGAATATTCTCAATACGTACTCATTGGTGAAATGACCGTAGATGAAGCATTTGTTGAAATGAAGAAGCTTGCGGATGATGCCATAAAGAATGCCCAATAATTGCTGTGTGTTTCTGGCAAAATCAATCCTGTATGCAGTCGTTGGGCTGCATACAGGGTTGATAGATAAAGGAGAATCAATATGAATAAAAAGAGAGAAGCTTTGGCAGGCTGGCTATTTCTTGCACCGGCGCTTATTGTCTTTCTGGTGTTGGTTGTATTTGCTATCCTAATGTCTTTTGGAACAGCATTTACAAAGTGGAATTTCTTATCAGGATTTTCTGGTTTTAAATGGGTGGGTTTTGATAATTTTATCAAGCTTTTTCAAACGGACCGTAAATTTATGATGGCTCTGACCAATACTGTTGTATATGCCATTACGACCACGCCCCTATCTATTATCCTTGCGTTGGTTTTTGCCTACCTTCTCAATGACAAGGTTCATTTCAAAAAGTTTAATCGCATGAGCTTTTTTGTTCCCTATATTTCCAGCATGGTAGCTCTGACGGCTGTGTTTCGCTTTCTCTTCCGCAGTGATGGACCTGTTAATGCAGTTTTAATCAATGTATTTAAGGTATCCGAGGTTCCCAACTGGCTAACCAGCACACAACTGAGTAAAATACCTATTATTTGCGTAATGGTTTATGCAGGGGTTGGCTTTAGCCTGATTGTTTACATGGCAGCGCTGCAAGGCGTTCCCAAGGAGCTCTATGAGGCTGGAATTATTGACGGAGCAAACAGCCTGCAGCAATTTACAAAGATAACTGTTCCATTGATTTCCCATACAACCTTTTACCTTTTAATCGTTCGATTGATTGCTGCTTTTAAGGTATTTACCTCAATTAATATCATGGGCATGTCGGGAACGGCCCCAAGCCTGGTTACGGAAATTTACAGCAACGCTTTTCGATCCTATAACTTTGGCTATGCCAGTGCGGAATCGTGGGTGCTGGTGGCCTTGATACTTTTGGTAACCTTGATCCAGATTGGCGTTCAGAAAAAATGGGTTCACTATTAATTTCGGAGGATTGTTTCTATGAAAAAGCAAAATAAAATCATCCGGTGGATCAATACGATCTGGATCACAGCTTGTGGCATACTCTTTTTGCTTCCTTTGCTATGGATGCTGTCCTCCTCGCTAAAGACCGGACCGGAGGTTTTTGCAACTAACTTTCAATGGATTCCAGACAATATTCAATGGGAAAACTATATTAGGGTGTGGACAAGTAAAGAAGCTCCGTTTTGGCGCTTGTATGTCAACTCAGGTATTATTGCTGTCATTGGTACGTTCGGGCAGCTGATTATTTCCTCGTTAGCCGGATACTCTCTGGCGAAGATTGAGTTTAAGGGGAAGAATTTTGTTTTCATTTTAATGTTGGTTACAATGATGATTCCCGCACAGGCCACTATTATTCCACGCTTTGTCCTGTTTAAAAGCATGGGGATTTATAATTCCCTATGGGCTCTTATTTTACCCGCCTTTTTCAATGTAACGTCAATCTTTTTGCTGCGGCAATTTTATATGAATTTGCCCCCTGCGCTTATGGAAGCAGCTCGGGTGGATGGTGCAAATCATTTTCAGATATGGTTCAAGGTCATGATGCCACTAACTAAGCCAGCTATGGTTACAGTCACGGTGTTGGCGTTTATCAGCTCATGGAATGAATATCTCAACGCTTTGATTTTTCTACCCACAAGCAAAAATTATACGGTCTCGCTGGGTATACAGTTTTGGATGCAGATGAGCGATGAGTATAACCTGATGATGGCAGCTTCAGCAAGTGCTATTATTCCGGTGCTTGTACTGTTTGTGTTTACACAGAAGTATTTTATTGAAAGTATTGCTACAACAGGTGTGAAAGGGTGAGTATTGAGAATGGAAAAGCTTAATCGAATAACACAAAAGAATACCCTTGATCGCCCAAAGCTCATTGCACACCGGGGGCTAGCAACGAATGCGCCAGCTAACTCCATTCCCTCCTTTCAAGCGGCCGGGAAAATGAGATTTTGGGCCATTGAAACCGATGTGCACAAATCTAAGGATGGCGTATTGGTTTGCAATCATGATGCGACTGTTGATGCCATGTATGACGGAGTTGGCCGGATTGCCGACATGACCTATGATGAGCTCATGAAGCTGCGCCTAAGGGTTGATAGCCGTCATAATTCTTGGTCCGGCGATCTATTACACATGCCATCCTTTGACGAGTATTTGGCCATTTGTAAGAAATATGATGCCATTCCGTTCATCGAAACCAAGACCGATGATATCGCGGATGTCATTGAGGCTGCTTGCCGTTATTTTAAAGAGGAAGATGTGGTTATTTCAAGCTCTGCTGAATTACATCTGCAAGCAGCCCGCCAAATATCGGATAAAGTATTTATTCATCACATTTTTTCAGATAGGGATGCTGTGGCTCGGCTAAGTCTTTTAGGCAACAGCGGCGTTTCCTTCAATTACCCTGCCTATAAGGCTTTTCCCAGAATTCTTTTGGAAGAAGCACATGCAGTGGGGGTTGAGGTTTGCCTGCGCGCCGGGGACAGTGTTGAAGCCGTGTGCGACATGATCCATATGGGACTTGATTATGTACCAACTAATTGCATAACCACTTTAATGATGAAAGAAGGTTAAGGACACATTCATGGAACAGTCATGGTTGGAGTTAGAAAATAAGACTATTATAGTTACCGGTGGCGCGTCGGGGATTGGCCATGCTGTAGTGCAGGAATTACTACATAATGGCGCGAATGTTGTAGTCTGTGACATGAATCCCAATAATCCGGAATTCGATCTTGCCAAGGGCCGGATTATATATATCGTCACCAATGTGGCCGATCGTGAAAGCGTTAGGGCTATGGTGGCACAGGCAAAAGAGACGTTTGGCAGTATCGATGGCATTGTGAATAATGCGGGTATTAACATTCCCCGCTTACTGGTAGACGAAGCTCAACAATATGAGCTGGATGAGACGGTCTGGAATAAGGTCATGGATGTAAACCTCAAAGGGGTTTTCTTCTGTACACAGGCTGTGGCCCAGGAAATGGTCAAGCAGGGCTATGGTGTCATTGTCAACATGTCCTCGGAAAGCGGCTTGGAAGGCTCGGAAGGGCAAAGCGTCTATGCGGCATCAAAAAATGCGGTTAATTCATTGACCCGGTCATGGGCAAAGGAATTGGGTAAAAAAGGTGTCCGTGTCGTAGGGGTTGCACCCGGTATTCTTGAAGCCACTAATCTTAGAACCCTCTCCTATGAAACAGCATTAGCCTATACACGTGGCATTACCATTGAAAAGCTGCGTGCTGGCTACAGCAGCACCAGCACTACCCCCATGGGGAGAAGCGGCAAGCTCAGCGAAGTAGCCAATGTAGTCGCCTTTTTATGCTCGGAAAGAGCCAGCTACATACATGGAGTTACCCTTAATGTTGCAGGCGGGAAAACAAGGGGATAGGCGAAAGCTTATGATTCATTAAATATTAAGGTTACGTATTAGCAGGAGCAGAGAAATTTGCTCCTGTTGCTGTAGGCGGAATTTTTAATGGTAATAATAAGCACATCCATGTTAAAATTTTGTACGAGTTCTTGTGCACGTTGGTTTAGGGCGTTTTCTAATTCATCAATAAGCAGGCGGTAAAGGATATAATAAACGATATGAAAAATACACTAGGAGTGAGACTATGAAATTTTGCTGGGTTACATTAACGGTCAATAATATGGAGGAATCTCTGGCATTTTATCAAAAAATAGTCGGACTTTCGATTAATAAACGATATCCTGCAGGTCCTGGAATGGAGATTGCTTTCTTAGGTGATGGCGAGACAAAGATAGAGCTTATATGCGATTCTAATCGTAAGGCCTCGGGTAATGTAGAAGGTATTTCTTTGGGATTTAATGTTAAGTCGGTGGATGAAAAGCTTAAGTTCATAAGCAATGAAGGGCTGGAAGTAACGGGCGGCCCTTTCCAACCCAATCCCCATATCCAATTCTTCTTTATAAAAGACCCCAACGGTATCAGCATACAATTCGTTGAGAACTTGTAATATCTAATTAAAAGTCTTAGCATCTTCTTCGGAAGGTGCTTTTGTATATATATTCTTTACAATTTTTTGTATAGTTTGCAAGTTAGTATAAATTATGATGGCGTAAAAATACAACTCAATACCTCTCCGCTGCCATCGTATCGATATACAAATACCATGGGAGTAATTTGTATCAATCCTGTATTCAGGGTCAGATCTTCCTTTGAGGGGAAGTAGCTTCTGATGCTTAAATCATCCTCAAGCTCCTGCTTAATGGAAATATCTTTGTCCTTGGCCCCTTTAGAGTGGAAAAGTCTCTGAAGAAAGATCTTTTCATCATCAATGTCACAAAAATAGAGATCATTTTTGTAGGGTACGATCCGAAAATGATCCAGAATTATAGTCTGTATGGATCGCTCTACAGGTGAGACCTCTTCAGCAGCCTTGCTAAGATTACTTTCAACTTTATTCACCCTGAATAGATCCTCGTAGGTGAGCGGTTTCTTTTTATAAAAGAGGTTATCATTCTTTTCTCTGATAACACTATATCTTTGATTGAGATAGTTCTGTGTAGCCTCGTCAACGGAATAAACAAAAACACCTTTAGTCCCCCTTGTTAAAAGTGTTTTATAGGTATTGCGCGTCAGACGTAAAAAATCCTTTTCATGCTTCTTGGTGATTTTGGAATCTTTAATTTCATTAACATCAGCAGTCCATTGCTGTTTAACCAGGTCATATTTGAATTCCTGGCCAATAATGACGCCAACATAATCGAATTCAAGTCCCTGGCAGGTATGAATACAGCCGATTTGGTTAACCCCATCCCGATTAGTCACCCAATCAGCTCCGCTTTTGGGAATCCCTTTTGCTCTTGGTGTGGGATAGCTGTCCCTTGGATTCCAGGGCATCTCAAAGATCAAATTGTCATTTTCATAAATCATAACATCATTCTTTAAGGAGCCATCGGGATTAAGCTCTTCACTCCAATCCCAGGCATACCCGGCAAGTATTCTGCAGTTATAGCCTTGTTTGTGGAGCTCAAACAGCTTGTCTCTCATCTGATTGGGGTCATCCATAACTTGAAAGGTGAGATCATTCAGGTTCTCCCAGCCCGATGCGTTGGCGGTTTGGCGAATATCCAAAACATCGTCCAGCCAATTAATGTAGCCCTCCGATCCAGCACATCTGAACTGCGCCTTAAGCTCATACTCATATATATTGCAGCCAAGTTCATTGGCGTAGGATTTTATAGTGTCGAAGGAACCGATATCTGAGGGTCGAATCATTTGGTTGTCATCTACAAAGAAGATGCTGATCTTTGTCTTCGTCATAATCTCTTTCACAATAGGAGCATCAAGCTTTTTGTTCATAGGGGGAGGTGTATTGCTAAGCCGGTGGGCTTCATCAATGATTGCAGTTTGGTAGACTTTCTGAGACTGATTTAACGTCTTGCAGTAAATGTAAGGGTGCATAAACAGTCTTTTAGCCCGTTTGGAATCAATCTGCTCAGCCATGCCGTTTTTAAAGGCAGCATTGGCGGCAAGATAGATACAATCTAGCCCGTTGCTTAGAATATAGGACAACAGCGTTATGCCCACAACTGATTTTCCAGTACCCGGTCCACCCTTTATAATCACTACGGTGTGTTGATCGCTGTTTTCAAAGTCATAGTTTTCACAAAGGTGCTTCACCCTGTCAAAAACATCTATTTGGCCATCCAACAAAGTGAACTCTTTCTTGCGGTCTATAATATTTTTAACGTGCTCTATTAGCTTTTTGCTGGGCTTGATTTCAGCTTTTTCAATCCGGTTGACAATGTCAACGCCGTTTCCCTCCTTTACGTGGGCTTTAAGGTATTCACCCAGCGAGACAACATCGTTCCTTATGAACACAGGATTGGAAACAATGTAGGAATGGAACTTGGGATTAAACAGCTCATCAACAGATTTGTCTTCAGCCTGATAATTATGAAGATAGGAGCACGCATAAAGATTAACGGCCTCACCGACATCTTCACTGAATGCAGTATGATAATCCAAAAGATATTGCTTGTAATGATCAACTTGTACAGCCGGATGGCTTACTTCCCGGTTTGCATTGCCCACATAGGTTACGACTTGCCTACTTGTTTCAGCCGGCCACACCTTATCCCATTGCTTTAGCTCTACAATTACAGCATTCCGATTATGAAATTTATCCTGGCCCGTGATAAGAAAATCAAGTCTCTGGGAAGTTGACGGAAGCTGATATTCTATAAGAACACCGCAGTCCTTGTGATTGAGCGCCGTATTGACGACCACATTGGCCATATAATGAAGAGAGCTGCTCCAAGAGCGTCTTTCCGAAGGGGATACATTTCGTCCGACAGCTTTTACATATTCCTGCTCAAGCTTTGCGACAATCTTGTTATACCGTACATCGTATTCAAATTCAGCCGTATTACCCTTATATAAGATCATTTATCAGAAGCCCCTTTTCCCAATTCGGTGTATTTATCCGATCTGCCATAGGCTAGTTCAACGGGATATTTCTTGACGTTTTCAGCCATCTTTATTCTTACAGCCTCGAGGAGATCGAAATCCAATTTATTGGAAAGCATCATGCAATAAACCATAATGTCGGCAATTTCTTTAATGATCTCACTGCGATTCTTGGCGACAGCATCCTCACTGGATTTCCACTGAAAGCATTCCAAAAGCTCTGCAGCTTCCAGACTCAATGAAATGGCTAAATCTTTAGGATTATGGAATTGATCCCAATTGCGGTCAGTCACGAATAGGGTTGTTTCTTGCATGAGTTGCTGGAATTCGTTCATTTATGCCTCTCTTTCGGTCGATCTCATAGAAATATTCATATAGGATCGCTGGTCATTTAATAGGCAGAAATTTGTGTTAAGAGTAAGCTTGGAATATATTTCATCTTTATTATACCAGTAATTAATAATTCGACAAATAGCGACGTCTGATTGAATCTCCTTAATTTGTGTTATATCATGGATATACTTTTAAACAATCAACATTCTTCGAAAAGGAGAAACGGGCAGGCATGGATCGCAAAAAAGTACTGAGTTCACCGTACATACTTTTACCTGTTTTATTGATCATGTGGGGGAGCTTTGCCGTAGGCAGCAAAATCGTCCAGAAAGAACTGGACGTGCACCAGTTGCAGTTTTACATATTCTTAACAGCCTTTATTGCCTATTCCCTTTTACTCCTCGTAAATGGCAGGAAGCAGAAAGCCACAAAAATCCGTCCGTCATCCTTACCGCTTTTAATCCTATGCGGGTGCTTCGCCTTTTTCTATTTTTTCTTTTACAATCGGGCATTAGGATTGCTCAATGCCACCGAAGCATCGATCATCAATTACACGTTTCCTGTGCTGATAGTATTATTTGACGTGATGATAAACAGAGTAAAATTTACGGTTTTTAAAGGCCTTTCCCTTGCTGTGGGCCTTTTTGGTACAATATTCATCATTACCAACGGAAACATAACGCTTTTCAAACTTTCCAATTTAGAGGGAGACTTGTATGCTTTTATAGGAGCTTGTTCATGGGCTTTATTTTCTGTACTGGGACAAAAAATCGGCGGGGATATCATGGTGAATAATTTTGTCTATATGGTCGTTGGTTTGGTTCTTTCCTTTTCAGAAATGATGATATTCTCAAGCCCCGTTCTTCCGTCTTTAACTATTTTGCTTTGGGTCATTTGGTTAGGGAGCTTTACTTTTGCAATCAGCAACTACATATGGTTTTATGCCTTCCAAGTACTAAGCGTAAGCATTGTAGCCAATGTTTCCTTCATAACACCCCTAGTCAATTTGGTTTTTATTTCGCTTTTCCTGGGAGAGAAGGTAACCCTCGTTCAATTATTAGGCCTATTCATCATTATAGGTGCCGTGTTGATACAGCGGTTGGATAAGAAGATCCCAAATACTAAACCTAATATCTGAGCACAAACCTATTAGCCAAAAAATGTATAAAAACAATTGACGTATATCACATCATGATGTATTATTAAACTATATCATGGCGTGATATAGTTTAGCATGATGTATGGAGGTGTTAACTTGAATATTGAAAAAATACGCAAGCGGTTTATACCTATGAGCGAGACCATGTTTTACATTCTTCTTTCTCTTCAGGAGGAACGTCATGGCTATGGGATTATGCAATATGTTAAAGAGTTAACAAAAGGACGGATTGTTTTAGGCGCAGGAACAATATACCAAAGCTTAGGCAAACTTGAAGATGATGGGCTTATCGAGCCGGTCAAAGAAATTGAAAGAAAAAAATTCTATGCCATAACCAGCATAGGCAAGCAAATTCTGCTGGAAGAAGCACACCGCATTAAAGAAATATATCATAATGTGGAGGGATTGTTATGAAAAATAAAAAGGCGATTTGGTTCTCTGCGTTTAAGAATATCGTTCCTGCTGATTATGAAAAATGGCTTGAGGATTTAGCTTTACAGGGATGGCATGTTGACAGAATAGGTCAATGGAGCTCTATGCGCATGACTTTCAAGCGAGGCGAGCCAAAGCAATATCGTTATGTGTATGATATACAAGCTTCCCCCAAAAAGGATTATAAAACGGCATATGAACAATTTGGCTGGGAGCTTGTCGGGCAGATGGCAAGTGTCTTTATCTGGAGAAAAGAGTATACGAAGGAAAGACCGGAATCATTCAGCGATCAGGAAAGTCTGGAGAAAAGAAGTAAGCGTGATATTGCTGCGGCTTCGGTAGCTTTTGTTATGTTTCTGACAGCCGCAATCATTACAACAATATGCTTCATTGTCACTTTCAGGCAGTTGGTGTTGGGAGACATTGTTCAATTTATTCTTGGAATGGTATTGTCATACGGAATTACTTTCTACATTGGATACGCGATGAATAAAATCAATAAAAATAAGCAGAGGTAAAATGTGCTTACTGTAAAGACTGTAAAACACTATTACTTATTTTTTCAATGAAGAGGGCCAGCTCCTGCGGGTCCTCTTTCATATTGTTTTGTATCCAATGCTGAATGATGGCTACGCTGCCGCTTGCAAAGAAGGTATAGAGTCGTTCAAGCTGCTCTTTTGTTGCTTTTGGACATAGCTTACGCCACTGTAAAACGCTGCCTTCGTGGGCAATATATATGATGCGATGCAAAAATTCTTTGTCACCATAATCAGAAAACAGCACCTTGCATAGCTCTGAATTCTTTACAATCGCCTCAAATATTTCAGCCAATAGTTTCGGTATGTTTTGTATATTAAATGAGTTTTCAAGGGATGCTAAGATGTCGTCAAAGAGCTCGTTCTCTATTTGTTCAAGCAAATCGAAGGGGTCCTTGTAGTGTGTATAAAAGGTTCCTCTATTTACGTCAGCCGCCTCGCATATATCCTTAACTGTAATTTTGTTGATAGGTCTGTCCTTCATCAATTCCAGCAGACTTTCCTTCAGCATCATCCTTGTATATTTTACTCTGCGATCCGTTTTCATATCTTTCCCCCCTGATTTTACAAAAGTTTAATTTTCTTTACAAATATTGGACACTTATAAAAGGGATGTTCAGTATCTTACACTGCTAAAATTTCTGATTATTGAATTATAGACACGGTGTTATTATTATATATTTATGAACGATTGTCAACACTGTGTTCGGTAATGAGAAAGATAAATACGGCACTTTACGCGAGAGTGGAACTTCAGTGTTGAAGGAGTATTAGCGATGAGGATAAAATATTTACTTACGGGTGCTGCAGGCAATCTTGGCAGCAGTATCGTTCGGGAGTTGATTGCACAGGGTAAGGAGGTCCGTGCCTTTGTGCTTCCCAACGATAATGCAACCAAAAGGATACCTAAAGGCGTGGAAATCATAGAGGGCGATATCCTGAATATGGATGATTTGCACCGATTTTTTACAGTGAGGGATGATACAGAGATCATAGTCATCCACAGTGCTGGCATCGTGACGACGTATTGGGAGTTTTCGCAGAAAGTACATGATGTAAATGTGCAAGGGACCCGGAACATTGTGAAGATGTGTGTGGAGAAAAAGGTCAAAAAGTTGGTATATGTGAGTTCGGTACATGCTATTACTGAACTTCCGAAAGGGCAGATCATAAAGCCGGTCTCCGAGTTCAATCCTGATCAAATCATCGGTTTTTACGGCAAAACAAAAGCGGAAGCATCTCAGTCAGTCATGGATGCAGTAAAAGCACATGACTTGAATGCTTCGCTTGCTTTTCCGAGCGGTTTGTGCGGTCCTTACGACTATGCCATTGGACATGTAACACAGCTTTTGATTGACAGTGCAAAAGGCAAGCTTTTTGCAGGTGTTAATGGCGGATACGACTTTGTGGATGTGCGGGATGTGGCCAAGGGGGTTGTGGCTTGTTGTGAAAAAGGCAGAAAGGGTGAAGGTTATATCCTTGGAAACCGCTATGTGTCGGTCAGGGAGATTTTACATCATGTACACCAGCAAACGGGCGTAAAAGAAGTCAAGCTAATGGTTCCCATTTGGATAGCGCGGCTTGCTGTACCGTTATTGGGTATTTACTACAAAGCTAAAAAGCGTCCGCCCATTTTTACCCGCTATTCCCTCTATACGGTGTTAAGCAATTCTAATTTCTCGTCGGAAAAAGCAAGACGTGAGTTGGGATATGTAACGCGTCCTTTTGAGGAAACCATTGCGGATGCTTTAGCTTGGCTTAAAAACGAGGGTATGATTTAGGTGGACTTAAAAATAGGTAAAAGGTTTTTCAATATATGCTTTTATTTCTCCCATGGTTTCGAAGCTGCCCATGCCGATCATGGTTTTGGCCACAAGGGTTTCGGTATTGAAATCACCTGCGATAATAACCTTGTCTTTCGGAAGCTGGCTTCCAACCTCGTAGATCCCGTACTCCACGCCTTCCTCTAGGCATTGAGTGGTTAAGACAACAACGATACCTGCTTCGATCAGCTCATTTATTTTTCCGGTAATGTTATACTCATTATCAGGAATACCGCCAAGGCCAAAGCTTTCAATAATGACGCCATCGTAGTGCTCTTTAATAAAATCGAATATATCTGCATGCATGCCAGGGATCATTTTGATAACAAGAATTCGGTCATTGTATACCGTGCGGATTTCCAGTGCTCCGGATTGATCCGTTTGTAAAAACTGATCCAATACACGGCTGTCATACTGAACCTTTTGGTGCTTAATCCGTGCAACAATTGGAAAGTTCACGCTCTCGAAGGCATCGTAGGATTTGGTCTTAACCTTAATTGCACGAGTTCCCGCAATCAAGTCTCCATCAAAGCAGATGAAAACACCCTTTATGTTCTCCATAGCAAAATACACCGCATCGGTCAGATTCTGTATAGCATCCGTATAGGTCTCGGTAATAGGATATTGAGAGCCGGTTATGATAACCGGCTTGTTCAGATTGTGCAAAATATATGTGAGAGCGGCACCTGTATAAGCCATGGTGTCTGTGCCATGAGTAATAACAAAGCCGTCAAAAAGCTGGTAGTGCTGCTGTATACATCCGGCTATATTCACCCATCTATCCGGTGTCATATTCGTGCTGTCGATATTCATTATAGTTATACCTTCAAGATAACATTTATCCTGGGGTATAGCGGACAAACGTATGAGCTCGCCGATCTCCAATTCAGGCCTCAAACCCAGAGTGTGTTTTTTTGATGCGATGGTGCCACCGGTCCCAATAACCAGTATTCTTTTCATCATATATCCCCAATCATTTTTCTGCTATTCGATCGGTCATATCGGAGTACCTTCTCGTTTATCAGCATTACACCTCATTTTATTATAGCACCGGGTAAACCCATGCAGCAATTAAGAAAGGTAAGCATAACAAGATAATAAACTTGAAAAGACATGTGAAATAACTGATAAAAAATGAGTTCGGCGCAACTGCAGTTGCACCGAACTCATTTAGTAACGGGTCGAGACTTGTGGTGCGCAAGCGCACCTCTACTGGCACATTCTTAAATTTAGCTGAAAGGTTCTTTCAAATTATTTTACTTCTTTGCGGCCATGAAAGCATCTAGCTGCTTTTGTGCCTCAGCGACTACCTTGTCAATACCATTGGCCTTGAGCGCACTGATAAATTCAGGCAGCTTTGTTGCAGGATCAACAGCACCGGCGTTAAGAGGATCTCTATGTCCCTGTACAATACTGCCAAGGGCTGCGATTTCCTTCTTTACAGGCTCTGCGTCGAATGCCCATCCGAGAATCGGAACGGGTTTTCCTAACTTATTAAATGAATCCAACATCTCCAATATGTTAGCAGGATCGGTGGATTCGCGAGGAAGATTAAATTGATTACCTAAACCGGCTTTCCATGGACGGTATGTATTTCTCATGTCTACATTGAACTTAACGCTGCCGTCGCTCTCTTTGGTGTAGTGAACGCCCTCAAGACCGAACTCAAGCATTGTGAAGAGGGTAGGATCGGTGTTCACGAGGTTTAAGAGCATAAGAGCGCGCTCGGGATTGTCAGATGCGGTGGAAATTGCATGCATAGCGCCACGGGCAGAGGTGGTTGATATAATACCGGACTGAGCGGGCTTGTAAGCAACTTCAATTTTACGAGTTGCACTAGTTTGGTATTCATAGCCGGGTAAATAAACCTGTGTGCCGATGGCATACTGTGCGGTATTCTGCGCTGCTACAAGAGCGTTGGTCATGGTCTGGGCGTTGGCCATTTCAGGGTTGACGTAGCCAGCCTGGTAATACTCACGCATCTTTTCAACAAATTTCTTGTACTCAGGAGTTTCGTACCTGCTCACGATTTTTGCGCCTGACTTGGTGGGATCCACAGGGTCAAACACATAAGATAGCAGTGAGTTGGCATCGACAAGGTCAGAGTTATTGACTGTTCTCTCCAGAACTGCTGTTTCAGGGTTCAAGGGGAAATAGTTTTTGCCTTCACCCTTCTTTATTTTATCAAGGATGGGACCGAATTCATAGAAGTCTTTAATATCGTCAGCGGTATAACCATACTTCTTGAGAGTGTCCATATTGAGGTCCCAAGTGTACTGCTGAGCGATTTCCTTATAGGTCGGGATACCGTAAATACCAAAGCCGTCGGCGCCCTCAGTCTTGGCTGCGTCGGCAAGGACCGGGTCCAGGGACTTAAAAAGGTCGGGAGCGTATTTTTCAAGAAGGTTGTTATCGGGATTGTCAAGGCGTACATGCACACCCTTCTTGGACATAGCGGCATACTCATTGTTGGGAGTCCAGGAGCAAGTGAAGTAAATATCAATTTTTTCGCCGCTGTTGACAGCAAGCTGAACTCTATCGTCAAAGTCAGCTCCCCAGCCACGCCAGATCATTTCCAACTTGGCATTGATCTTTTCCTTAAGGTAGGCGTTGACTTTTTCCATAACAGCCTTATCGTCGGTTACGTTGTTGCTGCCGATATACATCCATTTCAGAGTAACTTCTTTAGAGATATCGGGTTTAAAGGGAGCCTCGGGAGTGGGAGTACTATTATCTGTGCTCGGTGCGGGGGTGCTGCTGTTGCTGGGAGTGGCTGTGTTGCCGGAACCTGGCTGGGTCTGTCCGCAGGCAGACAGAACAGAAACCAGCATGAGTGCAGTCAAGACAAGGGCCAGAACTCTTTTGGTTTTACCTTTCATTGATCTTTCCTCCTTATTTTTTTGCGGTTTTACCGCAATTAATGGGGTCGTAAGTATAGAGCCACTAAATATCTAGCAAACTCCTAAACCGGGGGTTACCCGGGACTTACCGGTAATTAAGCTTAACCCTTGACAGCGCCGATCATAAGACCGGAGATGATATAGCGCTGGAAGAAGGGATAGGCAAAAGCGATAGGAATGACAATAATAACCGCCATGGCCATGCGCAAGCTTTCCTTGGGGAGTGTGGCGAGAATAGCGATAAAATCTGCGGACCTCGAACTGCTGTTGACTAAAAATTCAAATTGCTGCTGCATTCTTACGAGCAGATACTGTAGGGGTACAAGATCGGGAGAATTGATGTAAAGCAGGGATACAAACCACTCGTTCCAGTAAGCAAGCATATTCAAAAGGGCAATTGTAGCGATGCCGGGCATAGCGATGGGGATGATGATCTGAAACAAGGTGCGGTATTCCCCGCTGCCGTCGATAGCGGCAGACTCGATAAGAGCCTCGGACACCGAGCCTTGAAAGAATGCGCGCATGATGATGAAATTAAAAGGGTTTACCAAAAGCGGTATAATCAGCGCAGCATAGTTGTCGCTGAGCCCCAGCAGGTTCTTGCAAACCATATAGGTAGGTGTAAGACCGCCGCCGAACAGCAGGGTGAAAAAGCTGAAAAACAAGAAGAAGCGGCGGTGTTTAAAATCTTTTCGATACAGTGCATAGGAATATAGAATACAAATCAACACACTGAGTGCTGTTCCGATTAGGGTAGTAAAAATGCTGTTGAAAAATGAACGCCAGAGCTGGTCGCCTATGTCTATAACAAGCTTATATGCTTCCAGCGACAATGCATTAGGGGTGAAAGAGAACCCCATTTCCTGGATGCTTGATTGAGCGGTAAAGGAGATAATAATAGTAAAAATAAAGGGGAGAACACACAATAGTGCGAATATTCCTAATATAAGATAAAGAATGATTTCCGAAGGTAAGCTTACGGAATTCAGACGGGATGTACGCTGTTTCATACCGGTAGCCATTTTGTCCATTGCTTTTCCTCCTTAAAACAGGCTGCTGTCAGGATCGACTTTTTTAACGATGGTGTTGGCAATCATAATACAGGTAAAGCCTACCAGGTTTTGCAGAAAACCCGCGGCGGAGCTCATACCGATGTCTCCCGTTGTCATTAGCGCTCTGTACACATAGGTATCAACAACTTGTGTCGCCGAGAAGAGCGGCCCCGCGTTCATAGGTACGGAATAGAACAATCCAAAGTCGGCGTTGAAAATGCGTCCGACGCTCAAAAGGAACAGAATGATGATAATGATGCGCAGATGCGGCAAGGTTACATACCGAACCTGCTGCCATTTGCTTGCACCGTCTATGCGCGCGGCCTCGTAAATAGAAGCATCGATGCCGGTAATGGCAGCGAGATACATGATGCAGGAATAGCCTATATTCTTCCAAAGATATGCAAAGGTGAGTATGAACGGCCAAGGCCCGGCATCACTGTACCACTCGGTGGGAGTGACTCCCGCATTCTGCTGCATATGGGGTATCAAGCCGTTTTGGGGGCTTAAGAATGCAAAGACAAAGTAGCTGACCACAACCCAGCTTAAAAAATAAGGGAAAAACATCATGGTTTGGAAGGCTCTCGCTATGAATTTCCGGGTGAGCTCATTCATCATGATGGCAAAGGCTACGGCAATGACGATGCCTAAAACAATCCAAAGAGCGTTATATCCGAGGGTGTTGCGGATAACGAACCCGGATTCTGTGCTGGAGAACAAGAACTCGAAATTTTTAAAACCCACCCACTTGCTGTGAATGATGTTATTGAAGAGCGAAGGATCCTTGAAGTAAATCTTGTAATCCAGAAACGAAAGAACAATACCAAACATGGGCAGATAGCGCAGAAACAAAAGCCAAATCGCCCCGGGTAGAACCATGGTGGTAAGTAATAATGTCTTTTTGTCAAATCTTTTTTTATGTACTGCGCCTCTGGAGGATAGTGAAATAGACATGCCAAGCCTCCCTTTATAGTGAATAAATTGGTCTATACAACTATACAGATTATCTGATACAACAAAAGATGTGATTTTGGGCAATAATTATGTTCCTTTAATAACATTATATTTTTACCAGCGAAAATTACGATAAGTTGTTTTTGCTTTTTATTGTATGATTTTGGCACGAATACAGACTTATTTGAGCTAAGGCAAAATTGTGTAATTTTAAGCAAATATGGCCATCTTTTTTTAGAGGAAACAATAATATAATGGTCTCGAAAAGCTCATGCGTCTCAATTTCTCTATTTCCATTAATGAAAGGTGGTAAAGGTATGAAGCACAAAAAGCCTATTGCGTTCCTGTTCTCTGCATTTCTGATCGTATGCTTGATAACCGGTATGCTCACAATGTCGGCAGCTGAGATGTTTTCGGATGTTACACCTGATCATCCGTATGTGACAGCACTTAAAAATGCAGGCGTTGTTGTAGGTTATGGCGGGAGGTTTAACGGCGAGGATTTAGTTACACGCGCCGGTTTAGCCGTATTCATTGCCAAAACCCTTGGACTGACTGACGGTCGTGACCTCTCTTTTACGGATGTAGATAATAATGCATGGTATTCAAATTATGTAAAACTGGCTGTAGGCGGAAAGTACATGGAGGCTGAGGATAACAAGATGTTTTTACCTGACAAGCAAATTACCTGTGAAGATCTATTCCTTTTAATTGAAGAAGAAGTCAAGGCGGATAATACTTTTCGCCCTGATCCCAAAGCTATTGCACCCTTAATTGCAGACTTTAGCAAGCCTGTAACGCGCTATCAAGCGGCGCATGTCATGTATGAGTTGTATGTACATAAGCAAAAGCCCAAGACCATGCCTGAAAAAATGGTGGTTGGTTACTATGGCAACTGGCAAGTTTATAGCCTGTTAAAGCCTGCGGAAATTCCCTGGAATATGATCACAAATTTGAATCATGGTTTTTTGACCGTTTCAGATGGTACGCCCTCGGACGAGACCTTTGACTGGGCACCTGCACCCAAGTATTCACTGGCTTTCACGGACTCCTGGTCAGACATCTGGATGGACGCAGGGGCAGGTGACGGCGGCATTTTCAAGGTCTATGAGCGCATGCACCGTATTTACCCCAATGTAACAATCATGGCTTCAGTAGGCGGTTGGACCCGAGGCCAGATGTTCTCAGAAATGGCAAAGACCGCAGAAACCCGTGAAATATTCATCAAAAGCTGTCTGGAAATAATGAAGCGGAACCCATGGCTGGGTGGTATTGACCTGGATTGGGAATACCCCGGTGTATACCGCAATCCGGCAACCGACGGTCTTGATGATCCTGTGGACTTCGGCTCCGGAGTGGGGGGCCATGATGTTAAGATTGATAAAGGAAACTTTACGGCATTATTGAAAGAAATGCGTTCAGCCATGGATGCGGCTGGGTATAAAGAGAAGAAGCTAACCATCTGTGAAGCAGCAGACTACGAGCAAACAGCAACTGCTCAGAATTTGGACGAGGTGGCCAAGTATGTTAATTTTATCAATGTGATGTGCTATGATATGTCAGGCCCCTATGATGATAAAACCAGCCATCATGCGGCAGTCTATGACAATGCTTACACCACTTTTTCAGTGGATCAGGCTATTACCGGTTATTTGAAGCATTTCAAACCGGAGCAGCTTAACGTAGGTGTAGCGACTTACTCCCGTGGCTGGGCCAATGTTGTACCTGATGCAAAAGGCGAGCTTCGCGGCCGACCGGCAGGAACCGAAAATTCTGCACCCGATACCGCACACCCCGATGCTGATCCCAACTCCCGCTACTATCGCGGTGATGGTGATGCCGCGACCGGCCAATACGAGGTTGGCGAGGGCTGGTCTGCCGGCAAGCACAAGGCTACCGATATGCCCGAGGTTCTTGGGAAATGGTATGGCTTGAATCCTAGTGCCTGCTTTCGCCTGGAGACCATCAAGAAAATGCTGAAGGATACCGACCGCTATACCTATTATTATGATGAGACTGCAGAAGCTCCTTATCTATATGACTCCAAGGACAAAGTCTATCTGTCCTTTGAAGACGAGCGTTCCACCCAGGCCAAGGTGGACTATGTCTGGAAACATGATTTAGGTGGACTCATCTATTGGGAGACCGCTACAGATATTAAATCGGAAGGCTTTCCCATAACCAGGATCATGTATGAGGGCGTGTGCAAATAGATACGAAGCTAAAGGCAGCGGTTTTCTTCTAAAGGAACCCGCTGCTTTTATCGTGACTACAACTTTTTATAATTTACTTTTCACTGATATCGTATATTCTGAAGGTGTCATGCCTGTGGCCTTTTTAAAATGACGCGAGAAATAATGAATGGAAGCATAGCCAAGAGTATCGGCTATCTTGGTAAAGTTATTCATTCCTTCCCGTATCATTTTTTTTGCTTCGGCTATTTTTAACCCATTATAATATTCCATAACACTTGAATTTGTTGTCTCCCTGAATAATACCTTGAGGCTTGTCCTGCTTAATGACAGATAACGGCAGACATCATCGAAAGAAATATTATTGCAGATATTTTCTTCAAGGAAGCTTATTGCCCTTTTCGACATGTCACCGTCAAATCGCTCTTTTACTGAGGATGACAGCTTCTTCTCACTACTGATGCTTTCGTCTTTTCTGATAAGGTTGATCAGCATCTGCTCAAGATATATTTTTATCAGCTGCTCACAGCCAAACTTTGGCCTGGCCCTTTTTTCAAGCTTTTTTAGGGAAGGAGAGTCCAGTGGTGAGGTGTATGCTTCCTTAGCCTCACTTATTATTTGTGCAAGCAGGTTTTTCTCTTGATTATCAATAGACAGAATTTTGTCTTTGAAATAATCCATTTTATTGGATTTGCATTCAAAGGATATGACAATGAGATTCGGGGCGACTTTTCCATTAGCCCATACATTGTGGAACTCATTGGGCTTATGGAAGATCATCTCACCCTGTTTTAGCTTGTAGCCAAGTGTGTCAGCCATAACTTCCACCTCACCCTTGTCAACATACAAGAACTCCCAGAAGTCATGCCTTTCTCCGTCAAATAGATAATCCTTGGCATATTCGAAGTAGTGCACAGAGATTATCTTCTTTATGATCAGATCTTCTTTTAATATGGTTTTAAAGTAATCCATAGCCATACCCCTAAATACTTGCTGCTTTAATCATAGCGCTTAAGGGCTCTTAAAACAATAACCTCCCAATTTTGAAGCGGTTATTGCGGTCCTGTTTGACCAAAAATGCAAATTAACTGACCACGTTGTTAAATACATCAATCCATTGGCCGTTTAGAATTAAAGTATGTACGGATTTTAAGGATCAGAGGCAAAAGGAGAATATTATGATGGCTAAGCCCACGCTTGTGATTATGGCAGCCGGTATAGGAAGCCGCTATGGGGGATTAAAGCAGATTGATCCCATCGGGCCCAACGGCGAAATAATAATGGATTATTCAATTTACGATGCATTAAAAGCCGGATTTGAAAAAGTAGTGTTTATTATAAAAAAAGACATTGAAGACGCTTTCAAGGAAAAAATAGGTGATAAAATTTCGAGTCTGGCTAAGACTGAATTTGTTTACCAGAGTGTTGATGATTTGCCGGAAGGTTTTAAAGTACCCGAAGGAAGAAGTAAGCCATGGGGGACAGGTCATGCCGTTATGAGCTGCCGAAATGCTGTTGACACTCCTTTTGCCGTAATCAATGCCGATGATTTTTATGGTCAGTCATCATTTCAGGTGCTTGCTGATTATCTTAAGGGGGCACAGGACAAAAATAAATATCAGTATAGTATGGTGGGCTTTGTTTTGGAAAATACCCTTACTGAAAATGGTCATGTTGCAAGAGGTGTGTGCAGTGTCACCAAAGAAGGCTATTTATCGGGAATAGCTGAGAGAACAAGAATTGAAAAGTTTGGCTCCGAAACAAAGTATACCGAGGATGGGGAGAACTGGGTCACTATTCCCCAAGGAAGTCTGGTTTCAATGAATACATGGGGATTCACACCCAGTATTTTCAAAGAGCTTGAAGCAAGGTTTCCGAGGTTTTTGGAAGACAACAGGGAAAAGATTGGAAAAGCGGAATATTTCCTCCCTAACGTTGTAGGAGAATTAATTTTAGAGAATAAAGCCGATGTAAAGGTTCTGTCGTCCCACGAACGATGGTACGGCGTGACCTACCAGAATGACAAGCCCATGGTCAAGGAGGCCATCATCAATTTGATTCAACAGGGGAAATACCCGGAAGATTTATGGAGGGGTTATAGATGAGCACTGGTTTTAAAGATATCGTAAGAAATTTCACTTTTGAAGGCACCTTTACTGAAGCCCTTCCCTATGGCTCGGGGCACATCAACGATACCTATGCCGCATACTTCAGAAAAGCAAACGGAAAGATGCACAGATACATCCTGCAAAGAATCAACCATAGAATATTCAAAGACCCCGCAAGTCTTATGAAAAATATAGAAAGCATTACCGAACATCTCAGAAAAAAAATTATTACAGCTGGCGGAAACCCGGAAAGAGAAACATTGAACATTATCCCTACGATAGAAGGCAAGAGCTTTTATTTAAGTGAGGCAGGGGAATATTGGAGAGGCTATGTGTTCATTGAGGATGCAAAGACCTATGACATCGTAGAAACCCCGACTCATTTCTATAACGGTGGAAAGGCTTTTGGTAAGTTTCAAAGATTGCTTAGCGACTTTCCTGCTGAACAATTGTCTGAAACCATACCCCATTTTCACAATACAAAAAAGCGCTTTGAAGCATTGATCGATGCAATTGAAAAGGACCCTGTTAATAGGGCTTCCGGTGTTAAGGCTGAGATCCTGTTTGCAATGGAAAGAGAGAAAGATGCTTCTATACTTGTTGATCTCTTGAATGAAGGAAAACTGCCGTTGAGAGTTACACATAATGATACCAAATTCAACAATGTCATGATTGATGATCAAACAGGCGAAGGAATTTGTGTCATAGACCTCGATACCGTGATGCCCGGACTTTCCCTCTACGATTTTGGGGATTCCATACGAACAGGTACAAATACCGGTGCTGAAGATGAAAGGGATCTGACAAAAGTAAGCATGGATTTAAAACTTTATGATAGCTTTACAAAGGGGTTTTTAGAATCGACCGCAGGCTCTTTAACTTCAACAGAGCTAGAATATCTGCCCATTTCTGCTAAAATGATGACTTTTGAATGCGGCATCAGGTTTTTGACTGACTTTTTAAATGGGGATACTTATTTTAAAGTCCATCGTGAAGGCCATAACCTTGATAGGACCCGTACGCAGTTCAAGCTAGTCACCGAGATGGAAAAGAATCTTGAAAAGATGTACAGGTCCCTTTCATAGGCTTATTCGCCTGCCTTAAAATTGTAGACAGGTTTGATTATTTTTATTATTTCCGCAGTAGGTGCGATGTTTGCCACAATATCATCCATCGTTTTATAGGCCATGGGGCATTCATCCAAGGTGTCGGCACTTATGGAAGTACTGTAAATCCCGGCCATTTCCTTTTTGAACTGGGACACGGAAAAGTTCTGTTTTGCGGCATTTCGGCTGAATAAGCGACCCGCTCCATGAGGTGCCGAGCAGTTCCAATCCTCATTACCCTTTCCGACGCAGATTAGGCTCCCATCTCGCATGTTGATGGGAATCAAAAGCTTTTCATCTTTCTGCGCTGATACGGCTCCTTTACGCAAAGTCATGGAATCAGTATCAATGTAGTTATGTACGGTTGTGAACTGTTCTTCGACGGAAAGCTTCAGACCTTTAATGATTTCTAACGCCATGGCCTTGCGGTTCAGCATAGCAAAATGCTGAACGATTCGCATATCGTGGATATAGGCTTCAAACAAGTCACCGGATACATAAGCTAATGCAAACGGTATGTTCGTCAGCACCTGGCTTTTAGCGGCTTTTATGGCAGGCTGGATTTCTTTTTCCCGGCCCTGTGCCTTATATGAGGCAATTAATTCCTGTATTGCTGCCTTGCCATTATGGTTTAGGGCATTATAGCCTTCCTGCTGATAATAATTAGCCACTTCCAAGCCTAAATGGCGGCTGCCCGAATGAATGACCAAATAGCGACTGCCTTCGTCATCTGTATCCACCTCAATGAAGTGGTTTCCGCCGCCCAAGGTACCGATACTTTTCTGTGCTCTGTCCAGCCCGACTTCGGTGCGGCAGTAAAGCTTACTTAAGTCGATTTCTTCGTTTAAGCCATGGGGTTGTTTACGAACATTCATACCGGACGGAATGCGTTCATAAATCAGCTTATCTAATTTCTGCACCTCGAACCGTTTGCAGGAAAAACGGACAGTTTCCATTCCGCAGCCGATATCCACGCCTACCAGGTTGGGGACAACCTTATCTGTGATCGTCATTGTGGTGCCAATGGTACAACCCGCTCCTACATGAACATCGGGCATGATGCGAATACGGCTGCCGGCTGAAAATTCCTGGTCACATAGCTCTTTAATTTGAGCGAGTGCCTGTTCCTCAACGGTATCCGTAAATACCTTGGCTGAATTAAAGGCACCCATAACTTCTTTCATAGTTCTCACGCACTTTCTTTTTTTATTCCAATAATGTCACGCAGCTGACCGAGCAGGTCACCGCCCGATACAGAAATACTGCCGACCTTGTCGCAAATTTTCTCCAGATATTCCAGCTCTTTTAATTTGTAAAGGGTCTCATTTTCCTCCATCAACTTGGCTGTATTAAGCAGGCTTCTGGTAGAGGCTACCTCCTCACGCCGGGCAATAACATTGGCCTGTGCGGTTTTCTCAGCAATCAGAACACGATTCATAATGTCCCGTACATCGCCGGGTAAGATGATATCTTTAATGCCTGCCGAAGAAAAGGCTACCCCAAGGGAGGCTTGTTTCTGCTTCAAAACTTCAAGCATATGAGTTGAAATCTGGTCTTTCTCTTCCAGAATTTCATCAAACCGCTTTTGCCCAATGAGCTCTCTGACTGTCATCTGAACAAAGCTGTAAACTTGCTCATAAGGACGGCTGATAGATTCCACAAACATCTTAGGTTCAACTACTTTATAGCTTGCCAAAATGTTCAGGCGAATGGAAACACGGTCTGAGGTCAGAATCTCCTGGCTGCCGATTTCCAATTGCTGCTGCTTGATATCTACAGTCTCACAGGTGATGGCATACTGGTTGTTCCAAAAGAAGTAAACGCCTGCATCCAATTGTTTTTGGAGCTTCCCGTCGAAGTATAGGAAACCTATGGTGCCATTATCTACTACAATTTTATTATACAGGTAGGAAGGAACCACTTTTAATGCTTCTTTAGAATAATCGGCAGGTATGTACGGGTCCTTACAGGAAATAACCTCTATCTGGTAACGATTATCGGTATTCCAAATAACATGACGAATGCCATCCAAAACTTTAAAAGGTACACCGTCCTTTTTAAGAAGTGTTACAGCGTTTTCTGTTTTATTGACAACCAAAACGCTGGAACGAAAGGCTTCATCCTTTAGCAATACTTCCAATGGAATTGAATATGTATTGACACTGTCATTGATTTCGTCCATAAGTACCTCGTAGCCGCTCAGACCTAAAAAGTTGTGCTTGCCGGGCATCAACAGTTTAATGAACCTTCCGTTACGAATTAAAAATCCTCTTTGATGGTCTTTAATAATGACTTTCATATTTACACTTCCTTTCTATAGTAGAGGGCATTTCAATAGCGGGTTTGCAATCCCACAGATTGACTGCGGGGAAGAGCTTCAGTCTTGTCACAGGAAAAGCGGTACAATCTGTATGGCCTTTCCGGGATCAAAACGGTATCCGTTCATTCCACTGGGCAGTCAATCTGCTCTGTCCTAGACATTTGTCTCAGACAGCAAGATTGCATGGGAACACTGATAAAAATTTCGTCAACTGCTCTACCACTAAGCTACTCTGCCATTTGGCAAAGGGAGGAGTTGAACCTCCGACACGTTGATTCTTCATTGCACTTGAAAGGTGCATCAGCCGATTCTGAACGCCGATCTTTAAATTCACGGCGCCGCGCAGTCGCCGTTTCCGGCCAAACTGCTGCGCTCGGTTGTTTGTCGCTGCCTGCGACATCTTTATTGTATGATGGAAAGTAGTGGTTTTCATTTAAAAAAAGTTGCGAGCTCTCGTGAATTCGGTATAACATTAAAAAGAACGGATTGGGAGGTGAAAACATGGCCTATAGCGAGCTGATAAAGAATTTTGACCGTATTCGTGATTATATGCGTGATTTTTTTATTAATGGATTTAAGGGTCGCTCTGCTTTTGACAGGAAAAGCGGACGAACCTATGACAATGAGCGTCGCCGCATAGAAAATTATTTAGGAGATTCTATCGGATGGGATTACAGCAAAAATGGCAAGTGTGTTTTCATCTCGGTAGATACGACTACGCTTCAGCACAACCCTCTCCACAAAGCTTTTAAGGCTAAAAGTTTCACCGATAATGATATCCAGCTTCATTTTTTCATTCTTGATGTTCTGAGCAGAGTGGGAGAGTTGTCAGTTGAACAAATCGCCGACTCTATCAGCTTGGATTATGGCCTTTTGTTTGACCCGCAAACAGTGAGGATTAAATGTAAAGAGTATGTTGATCTCGGACTATTAAAATATGAAAAGCAAGGAAAGGCTCATACCTATTCGCTTTCTCCATATCAGTTTGACGATCTTTTGAATATCGGTGAGAACTTTCCTGACATGATTTCCTTCTTTTCCGAAGCAGCGCAGTTTTCGGAGATTGGAAGCTATCTGTTGGATAGGCTTGACAGGGACAGCTCCGTTTTCCTATTTAAGCATCACTTTTTAAGCCATCCTCTGGAGGATATTGTTCTGATGACTGCTGTAAATGCTATTGAACAGCATCGATCCATTGAATTTACCAACGTAAAAGGAGCCCGTGGTGCCTCTTCCACCCTAAAGGGCTATCCGTTAAAAGTATATACCAGTACCCAAACCGGCCGTCAGTATTTGATTGTGCGTGGTGTTGGACGAAAGCGCTTTACTGCTTGCCGGCTGGATTACATAAAAAGTGTTAAGCTATTGGACGAATGCGAAAAAGCCAATGAATATATTGACGACTTTAATAAAAGAAAGCCCCATAGCTTTGGAATTTCTATTTCTGCAGAAAGAGCACCCGAACATATTGCCATGACGCTTTATATCGATGATAGAACTGAACAGCATATCATACGGCGCCTGAAGCGGGAAGGAAAAGGCGGTAAAATAGAGAAGATTGATGAAAACACGTATCTTTACAGTATTGATGTATATGACACCAATGAAATGATGCGTTGGATTAAAACCTTTACAGGCAGAATCATCAAATTAGAAGGTGATAATATAGGCGTTATTAATCGCTTCTACGGTGATATGCGCCGTATGGCCGATCTTTATGGAGGTCAAGGGTGATGGAGTTGTTCTCAGAAATCTATAGCTGCTATTTTAATATCACTGAGAAGCTGTTATCCCGTATTTCGCTTTCAAAACCTGATATAGAGTCACTGGTACAAAACTGTGGTTTTTCAGAAAGCGCTATTTACCTTATGCCAAAGCTTACTACTAAGAATGGATGGAAGCTGCTGGAACAGAAAGGCGATTTGTTTTTAAGCAGCCTAAAAAGCGTCCCCGAGAAGCCTTTGTCTACTTTGGAACTCAGTTGGCTAAAAGCCCTATTATCTGATCCGCGATTTGGCTTATTTTTCACCGATACAGAACTAGAACGGCTTACCGAGTATCTTAAGGATATTTCACCACTTTTTTCACGGGAAACTTTCTATGCTTTTGATCAATTCAGCGATGGGGACAATTATTCTGATGAGGGGTATCGTGAGCGGTTTTTGCTTTTGCTTTGTGCAATTAAAAGCCATACTCCAATAAAAATGACATATCGAAACAAAGAAGGCCTCTCCCGGCAATGCCATTGTGTACCGCTTAAATTGGAGTACTCGGAGAAAGACGATAAGTTTCGTGTATATGTCGGTAAGATTTCAAAGAATCGCAAAACTCAATACAGCACGATTAATGTTGGCCGTATTACAGCTATCCATATGTCAGAACAACAAGTACCGCAGGATTTTCAAGCAGAGGAATATCTGCATGAAGTGAAGTGCAAAGAACCGGTGGTGATAGAGATTACCAACGAGCGTAAAGCCATAGAACGAGTCATGATTGAGTTTTCATCCTATGAAAAGCGCAGTGAATATGACGAAAATACAGGAATTTGTACCAGTGAGATTTATTACAACAAAAATGATGAAACAGAACTATTGATTCGGCTGCTTGGGTTTGGTCCTGTACTGAAGGTTCTATCACCGCCCCACTTTGTGGATTTGATGAAGGAGCGGGTAAAAGCCCAGAAGGCATTGTTAAAAAACCGTATTTAGCATCATTTTATTCATAAGAAAAACAGCCGTTATGATCGGCTGTTTTTCTCGTGTATAAGGAATTTATAGGAAGGTTAGATGAAGAACTTGATAGACATGACAGCAGCCATGATAAAGGTTCCGATTGAGGGAATCTTGCTGCGTTCCTTGGTAAAGACATACTGAACAAGCTGTATCACTACATTAACAATGACACCCAGAGCAACCCCTAGAACGAAATCTCCTGTAAAGGCTGTTGTAAGCAGCATAAGAGCAAGAGGAGTCCATTCTGCTGTTGTAAAGTCAACATCCTTCAGGCCCTGAAGCATGGATGCGCCGATCAAAATAAGTACAGGAGCTGTTGCTGCGCTTGGTATCATCAGGAACAGAGGTGAAAAGAACATGGCCAGAAAGAACATAATACCTGTTGCAACAGATGTAAGTCCTGTGCGTCCACCAGCTTCAATACCGGAAGCAGATTCTACAAAGGTCTGAACATTGGTTATACCAAAAAGTCCACCGATAGAAGTACCCACAGCATCCGTCAGGAACACGCGGCTGATACCGGGAAAGTTACCGTCTTTATCAAGCATTTGGGCCTTGCTGGCAAGGCCAAGGCTTGTACCCATGGTGGAGAAGAAATCACTGAACAGGAAGAAAATTAAAACGGGCAAATTGGCAAGGGTAAAGACACCGACAACATCGGCCTTGAAAGCTACCTCACCTAGGGCACTGAGATCAAAGCTGATCAAAGAGGAAGGCATTTTTACCACACCCATGAATACACCGACAATGGTTGTGAGTAAGATGGAAATAAGCATTGCACCGCGAAGCTGGTACTGCTTGCCCTTAATATCCACGCGGATATAATTGAGGATAACGGTAATAGCAAGACCGATAAAGGCCAGTTGAATACTGGGGTTGGAGAAATCACCGAGGGCTGAAAAGTCTTTAAGGACATATCCACCGTTTACAATAGCCAATCTTGCCAAGAAGATACCCACGGCAGCACCGATACCTATTTTCAAGTTCTTAGGCATAACGCGAACCATGTCCTCACGGACTTTGAAAAGGGTCAATAGTACGAGAATAGCACCGGAGACGACAAAGAAACCTACACCCACCTGCCATGTCGCTTGGCCGGTTGCGACAATCGAATAGGCCATAATGGCATTGGAACCCATTCCGGGGGCTAGTGCAAAGGGGACTTTTGCGTAGAAAGCAGACATAAGTGTAAAGATACCGGACATCAGTGCGGTTGCAATCAATACACCATTAGGATTCATTCCGGCATCCTTCATCATGTTGGACTGTACAATCAGAATGTACGCCATGGTAGCAAATGTGGTAATACCGGCAAGAACCTCGGTTTTAACATTTGTACCTCTTTTCTCAAGTTCGAAATAGTTTTTCAGCATGTCAGTTCACTCCTGTATTTAATAAAATTGAGAGCATTATTGGAAACCTATGTTTATACAAGCTGTTTTCTTAGCTGAATACCGGAAGAATAGTCAGGGAAGGCCCGTCAACGATTCCCTTATCAGAAATCAACGTCCCCGGGAGCACCACCAGAGCGAGGGGTGCAATTTTGCTAAAGGTGTTTTGACCGTTACATACTTCACGAATAGCTTGTTCTGCTGCATCTACCTGAGGGGCCAGCTCTGCAACAGGGATCGTGGACATAAGCCCTGCCACAGGCAGCGCGAGTGTTGCAAGAATGCGACCATTATCCACAACCGTGATGCCGCCTCCCGTGCGGCGAAGCTCCTCCGCGGCAATAAAGGCGTCCTTGGGATCCTTGTAGATGACGCAGAAATTGTGAGAGTCGTGGGAGATGGTGGAGGCAACGGCACCCCGTGTAAGTCCGAAATTACGTATCGCAGTTATGGTTTTGTCACCGCTGCCATAGCGATTGCATACCGCAACAAAAGCCAGTTCAGGATCTTTGCTAATATCCACCTTGCCATTAAGTACGGGCAATGCTTCCCAAATACCTTTATTAAAGGGCCCACCCATGTATTTGCTCACGATGACGTTTGTTTCTACGCTGCTTCCGGCACCTTCCGGAGCTTTGAGCTGAAAATCTTCGGGAGAGGCGATTTGTCCCATATTCATGGTATTGGGGAAGGATGGAACCTTTTGCTCGTCATGGGAGCAAGGGATATAGGAACCGTTTTCAGCCACCAGATGACCGGAAGCAAATACAGCTACAGGCTTCTCCCCGTCAAGTTGAGCTACCAGCTGCATATCAGCAACATAGCCCGGAGCAATGGCACCCAGGTCGGTTAGGCCATACTCACGTGCAGCATTAAGTGTGGCAAAACGTATGGCATCAACCGGATTGGTACCGCATTGAATGGCCTTTCGTACAACCCTGTTCATATGACCGGTCTCCAGGATATCCTTGGCATGCACGTCATCGGTGCAAAGTGAAACAAAATCAGTAAATTTCATCCCTGCCAGTCCCTTGAGCGTTTCTGTAAGGTTGTCGGAAAGGGAGCTGGACTTTAAATTCACATGCATGCCCGAGCGCAGCTTCTTGGCACATTCTTCAGCCGTACGACATTCGTGGTCGCTGATAGGACCTGCTGAGATATAGGCCTGAAGCTCTTTGCCGCTAAGCCCGGGTGCATGGCCCTGTAAAAACATATCCCGCTTCCAACCCTCGGCCAATATGTTGTGCATACGTTCTTCATCGTTGATGACATTGACATAGTCCATTACCTCAGCGATACCGATGACACTGGGAGTGTCAAGGAGCATTGCGATTTCTTCTGCTCCGAAGCTAGCACCCGCTCCCTCAAGGGCTGGGACAGAAGGCACGCAGGAGGGAGCCAGAATATACTGGCGAAGTGGTGTATGCTTTGAATTCTCAATCATGAATTCAACACCTTTAATGCCCATAACATTACCGATTTCATGGGGATCGGTCATAACCGTTGTGGTTCCCCAGGGCAATATGGCCCGAGCAAAGTTCTCGGGAATCATCATGGTGCTTTCAACATGGACATGGGTATCGATAAAACCGGGGATCAAAAAGGCCCCTTTACCGTCATAGACCTGTGCACTTGCCTGTGCAGCTTCCTCGCCCTGCTCGCGGACACGGACAACCATGCCATCGAGCACGTCAACACTGGCAGGGTAAATCTCACCTGTGATAACATTGACGAATTGCACATTTTTAACTGTCAAATCGCAAGGGGTTTTTCCCATCGCTGCGGCGATCAGCCGGCTTCTGTTTACATGTTCTGCTGCTTTCAATTCTTTCTCCTCCGTTTCTAAAACAAAAAAAATAGACAGGACACTCAGTGTTCCCTGTCTATTTCAATAGGCAATAAACAGTCTGTTAATCATTTTGATCCAATGCTTAATAAACGTTAAGCTTTGCATCGCAAATATTAACAAAACAAAAAGAACACCATAGCGTAGGCAATTTACGGTTGCCACGTAGAAACTTCCACACCTTATTTGTGGCTTAATATGGTTCAAATCTTCGACATTATTCGACTTTTTACGAACCGATTATAGCATGGGCTTTGGTTAAAAGCAAGTGCAATAAATAACTAAAGTTCTCTGGTTTTTCCATTTCCCTGTCTGCTATTTGAGCCCCTTTTTCAGTACATCACTTTGGTTAATCAACGATGTGCTGTACAAAAACAAAACACTGTCGTATTCCTCTAGCGCCACAAACTCAGGCAGAAAATCAGGGACCATATACCGTGTATCAACTAGGGTAATTTGGGAGTAACCGGCCAGCATTAGCGGAGCGATCGAACTGGCAAACGAGTCTCTGAAAATAAGCAGCTTGGGGCCGTTGGGATTGAGGACGTTGTTAATGGTACAAAGGGGGGTAGCTCCTGAGAGAAATACCTCATAGCTATCCATACTGCCTAGTTTTTCGGTTGTGTAAATCGTTTTTTCCCTGCCTATGCCATTGTTGTAATCGATAACTACTGCCGAGTCGGTAACTTCACTGGACAGCCATTTCAAGGTATCTGCAGGAAGCGGCGGCACTGCTCGGCTAAAGTAAACACCATAGAAGGTCGTGTATTCATTAACTTTCCATGTTGAAAAATCATATGGGAAGGTATTTCCCATGCCTGAAGCCAGCTTAATGGCGACATCCGAAATAGCTTCCTGCTTCCAATGGGTGTCGGTTGCATAATACTTATCTAAAGACAAATATGGGAAAATATCAATATAGTCTGCATGGAGCCCATCGGTTATCGTATCAATCAAACCGGAATAATCAACTCCAAGATGACCGGTTTTTTCTACAGCAAAATAATTTTTATCCGGTATCACAGAAAAATAGACAGGTTTGTCTTGGAAATAGCTTCCGATCAGCTTGTTTGTTTTCTCAATAAAACCATTTATTTGACGGTCACTTTGCGGGTACTCCATTTTAATGGCTGAATGATCATAAACATATATATCATGATCATCGCTTTTTTGAAAGATATAGGCATTTGCATAAGCCTTGCTCTTTCGATAGGCATCACGGAAATTGAAATGGTCGGTAAGATAGCTTTCGAGCTTGGAAAAGTATGAGCCGTCAAAAACATTAGATACAGTCAGCTTTGGCATTGCGGCAAGTGTCCTGCGCTCGGTAGCGGAAACAGTCTTCTTGGGTAAAAAGAAGGTCAATAGCATGCCTGTTATCAATAGTGCAATAATTGATAAAAATGTAGCCTTTCTCACTTTTACACCTCCTTAAAATCTAAAGTAGAGAAACGGATTAAAGGACGAATCAACTAGATAAGCCGTTGACAAAAGCAGAAGACCAATGCAAGCGGCAAGCTCGGCTATAGCAAGGGTTCTGCCGCTTTTAAACAGTTTTTCCACCATCATTTTTGGTACCGGTGTTACCCCTATGACTGCAAGAGCAAGCAGTAATCCATAGCTTTTAATATGGTACATGACTTCAAAGCTGAAAAAGGGCAGCCCTCCGGCTCCAAACATTCCTGTCAGCCACCTGCCCATTTCAGGAAGACTTTCATTATAAAAGATTACAAAGCTAAATGTTACAATGACGAGCACATACATATGAGAAATAAATGCCGGCGCTTTTTCAAGAGGTTTTGCCAGCAATAGCTTTTCTATTATCATAAAAACGGCGAAGAACAAGCCCCACATGATAAAATTCCAGCTTGCCCCGTGCCATAAGCCTGTGCAGAACCATACAGCAAAGATATTAAAAAGCCACCGACCTTTGCTTACACGGTTACCCCCCAACGGAATATAGATGTATTCACGAAACCATGTGGTCATGGAAATATGCCACCGTCGCCAAAAGTCCGATATGCTTTTTGCAATAAAGGGATAGTTGAAGTTTTCTAAAAAATGAAAGCCTATCATGCGGCCTAACCCGATTGCCATATCAGAATAACCCGAAAAGTCAAAGTAAATCTGCATGGCAAACGCAAGTGTTGCAACCCAATAAGACAACGATGTGGGCTGTGCCTTTTCGGTAAGAGCAGAAACAAGCTCACCCAATTGATTGGCTATCAGGACCTTTTTAGCAAGGCCGAATACAAATCTCCGCGTGCCATAAATAAGATTATCCCAGGTATAGGTGCGGTTTGAAAGCTCATGGGCGATCGTCGTATAACGTACTATCGGACCGGCAACAAGTTGGGGAAACATTGAAACATAGTTTGCAAAGATCAATGGATTTTTCTGTACTGTTGCTTTTTCACGGTAAAGATCAATGGTATAGCTCATGGTCTGAAAAGTGTAAAAGCTTATACCAAGCGGCAACGGGATATTTAAAAGCGGGATTTGCGCTTTAAAAGCCGCGTTGATGGTTGATATGAACAAGTCTGCATACTTGAAGAAAAAAAGCAGGGAAAGGTTTGCACAAATGGATAAAATAAGCCCCCTTTTAGCGGAAGGTTTTCCTCTGTGGCGTTCAATCCAGAGCCCTGCGGAAAAATCTATAATTGACGAAATAATTAAAAGCGCAACATATTTCGGCTCGCCTACAAAGTAAAAGAGCAAACTGGACAAAAGTAAAAATCCATTACGCCATTGACGGGGCAATATAAAGGTAACGAGCAAAAATATAGGTAGAAAAAAATACAAAAAGCTGATGCTGGAAAATAGCATGATTCACTCCGTTTATTTTGTAAGGCTGTTAAAAGCATCCACATAGGCCTGAGAGTTATTGTTCATAATCAGCACGATCAGGTTATTGTGATTGAGAACCCTCACGTCCTTATCTTCAACGCCGACACAGATCCATTTGCGCGGATTCACATTTTTCTTGATGGCATCCATAGCAGCTTTGATATCTGTGTCCTCAGGAACACGCACTAAAACAAGTGAGTGAGCAATCGCATTGATCATAGGCTCGCTGGCCAGACCTTCTGTAATAGTGATATCGGAGGTGCCTAAGTAAAAAGACTTATTATCAGCGTTATCATTGGTAAAGGCCGTGTCAAAAGTGCCTATCCGGTCCTCTTCAGGGATCAGTGCATAAATTTCCTTTACGATATCCTCCAAGGTGCCAGAAAGCTTTGAAGGTGTTTGTTCTGGTTCAGCAGGCTTTTCAGGTTTTGGTGTAGCGCTGTTTCCTGGAGTGCCTGGTTTAGTCGGTTTAGGTGTGCTGCTTGGTGTACTGCTTGGCGCTTCCGGCTTTTTTGACGGAGGGGTGCTGCCCTCTGGTGCAGTAGGCTTTTCGGGATTAGGTGTACTGCTGGGAGTGCTGCTTGGCTCTTCCGGTTTATCGGTAGCTGTATTATCTTCGGGATCGGCTGTTTCAGCCGGCGGCGTCTCTTTATCATCCTGCGGGGCAGTTATGCTATTATCCGGTTCTTTCGGTGCCTCGTTTTTTTGGCATCCTGCCATAAGACCAAGCACAAGGGTGCCAATAAGTAAAGTTGATAGAATTTTCTTCATGTTGTTCCTCCGGTTGACAAATATTTTCTGTATTCATATTTTTAGACGGCTAACCCAAGGAAAAGTTCAGAATATTAAGTTTACTATATGATTACACACAGGGAGACGAGGAAACCTGCCATTCCGGGTACCAATAAAAAGATTATTGACATATTACGGTTTTCTGGCATAAAATAATACAAAATCCATTAGAATGGTGGGCGGCAGCAGCTGATGCTTGCGTTGTGCAAACAACGAAGACAAGGTGGTACCGCGCGTACAGTTCGCCCCTGATTAACAGGCGGCGTTTTTTGTATAATAGAATCTCAAGGACGTTCTTGAGATTGTTTTACGGGGAAATTGTTTTAAAGTGCAATTCAACCTGAAAGGGTTTAATTGAATAAATGTAGTATGGAGGAATGGTTTATGAAACGAACTGTCAGGTTACTTACACTTCTGTTGACGCTTGTATTGCTTGTAGGATTGGTAGGCTGTTCAGGCAATTCCAAGAAAAAGTCCATCGGTATCATTCAATATATGGAGCACGCTGCTCTTGATGCCTCACGTGAAGGATTCATAAAAGCACTAAAGGATAATGGCTATGTAGAGGGTGAAAATCTTAAGATCGACGTGCAGAATGCACAAGGCGATCAATCCAATTTATCCACCATCAGCGACCGATTCGTAAGCAATAAGGTGAATTTGGTACTGGCCATAGCAACTCCCGCTGCTCAGTCCATTGCAGGCAAAACGACGAATATTCCCATTTTGGCAACAGCCATTACAGATTTCGTTTCGGCTAAATTGGTCAATTCCAATGAGGTCCCCGGTGGTAATGTCAGTGGCACCACAGACATGAACCCCATCAAGGAGCAAATGGATTTGCTTGTCAAATTGGTACCAGACGCTAAAACGGTTGGTGTGATTTACACATCCAGTGAGGATAATTCTATTCTTCAAGCAGCTCTGGCTAAGGAAGCTATAGAAAAGCTTGGCCTTAAGTATGTTGAGGCTACTGTAACCAATTCCAATGATGTGCAGCAGGCCACCCAATCCATTGTGGGCCAATGTGACGCTATCTATCTTCCAACAGACAATACCTTGGCAACGGCCGTCCCTGTTGTGCACGGTGTTACCTCCCAGTCCAAAACACCTGTTATCTGTGGGGAGTCGGGCATGGTGGATAACGGCGGGCTGGCTACCTTGGGTATCAACTACTATGATTTAGGCTATCAGACCGGCTTAATGGCAGTTAAAATCTTGAAGGGCGAAGCAAAGCCCGAAACCATGCCTATTGAATCGGCCACCGGCTTTGATTTTGCCATCAACGGAACTGTCGCTGAGGAAATAGGCCTTAAAATTCCTGCGGACCTTCAGCAGTATGTCAAAACAGGCAAGTAACAGAGTACTTAATTTGTTTGCTGGATCCGTCAGGATTTAGTCAAAATTTTAAATTAGGAATGGATGATTAACATGTTGCAGGTTATATTAGGTGCGGTTTCCCTTGGTCTTCTGTGGGCAGTTATGACTATCGGTGTTTACATCACCTATCGCATTTTGGATATTGCGGATTTGACGGTAGAGGGCAGCATCGCTATGGGTGCCGCTATTGCAGCCAAGGCCATGACTAGCGGAATCAATCCGTATGCTGCAACATGCCTGGCGCTTTTAGGCGGAATGGCGGCAGGGCTCGTAACGGGGCTTTTACATACAAAGCTCAGGATACCGGCCCTGCTTTCCGGAATTCTGACCATGATTGCCCTATACTCCATTAACCTACGCATTCTTGGCAAAGCCAATCTTTCGCTGCTGCGTATGGAAACGGTATATACTGGGTTTGAAAACCTTGGACTAAGTCGGAATACTGCGGTTATTGCTTTGGGAACCCTTTTCATTTTAGCCTTAGTGGCTATTCTGTATTGGTTTTTTGGAACTGAAGTTGGTTGCGCCATCAGAGCAACTGGCAATAACCCCAATATGGTGCGGGCACAGGGTATCAATACCAATACCATGAAAATATTCGGCCTCGTTATCAGCAATGGTCTGGTCGCTGTCAGTGGCGCATTAATTGCCCAGAGTCAGACCTTTGCTGATGTTCAAATGGGAACGGGATCCATTGTCATAGGTTTGGCATCGGTCATCATTGGTGAAGTTCTGTTTGGCAGGAATCATTTTATGGGGCGCTTGTTCTCTTTGGTGCTCGGGGCTATTACTTACCGTATTATTATAGCACTGGTGCTAGAAATGGGAATGCCCTCCAGTGATTTAAAGCTGTTTACAGCTATTACCGTGGCGGTGGCCTTGGCTCTCCCCGTCATCAGAGCTTATCTTCACCCCGTCAAAATTTCTATAGGGGAGGGTGAATAAATGCTGCAGGTAAAAGGAATTTATAAGGTTTTTAATCCCGGTACCATCAACCAAAAAATAGCCCTTCGCAATGCCAGTGTGGAGCTTGAAGAAGGGGATTTTGTCACCTTAATTGGAGGCAATGGTGCAGGTAAGTCCACCTTACTTAACTGTGTGGCAGGAGTCTATCCCGTAGAGCGGGGTTCTATCATCCTTGACGGAACCGATGTGACAAAATTATCGGAGCACAGGCGAGCATCACTGTTGGGGCGCGTTTTCCAGGATCCTATGATGGGAACAGCCTCCAATATGGGTATTGAGGAGAATTTGGCCCTTGCGTTTCGACGGGGCCAGAAACGTACTCTCAAATGGGGTATACAGGCTAGGGAGCGAGAGCTCTATAAAGAGTTGCTCAGTCATCTGGATCTGGGGCTGGAGAATAGACTAAACGCTAAGGTCGGATTGCTTTCGGGGGGCCAGAGGCAGGCCCTCACGCTTCTAATGGCAACATTGGAAAAACCCAAGCTTCTGCTTTTGGATGAGCATACGGCAGCCCTTGATCCGAAGACAGCCGAAAAAGTGCTGCAGCTCACCGACCAGCTTATTAGGGAAAATAATCTTACCACCTTGATGGTGACCCATAACATGCGCGATGCTATCAGACTGGGCAATCGTCTTATTATGATGCATGACGGACATATTATTTTGGACATAAAGGGCGAGGAAAAGCAGAAACTCACTGTTGAAGATCTTTTAAAGCGATTTGGTAAAGTAAGCGGCGAGGAATTTGCCAATGACCGCGCTCTGCTGTCATAAAGAACAACAAATGGGGGGAAACAAGTCGAGGGGACGGTAGGAAACCGTCCCTCACTTGCTATTACACACATGCGAAGGACTGAATTTCTCTTAAATCCATACCAAAAAAGACCCAATTAAATCCCGTCCATCTAAACCCCGCTACAGACCTGGGTCCGACAAATGTAGGGAAAAGCCAGAAGGGTCTTTGCCGAAAAGGCCAAATAAAGGTAAACCGGAAAAGACAACGGGAGATTGCTCCCGGATCAACGGCAAAAGCTCCTATGGGCTGCTGGGGAATAAAAGACGGAGGCGGACCCACCGGAGGGCTGGACTGCTGGGGGAATTGAGGAAAAGGCATAAAGGGTGTCGGTATGGGGAAAAAATCAAAGGGAAAACGCCGGAAGCCCCGCTCCCTGTCCCGTTCTCTCTCTCGCTCTCTTTCCCGATCACGAAATTCCCTTTCGTCCCGGTCCCGGTCTCGTCCTCTATCTCTTTCAAATTGCTGAGACATTGGATGTACCTCCTTTCATGCTTACTCATTACAATATATGGCCAAGCACTTCATTTGGTACATGCTATCTATCTTCCACTCTTTAGTTAATTGAAGAGTCTATAGCGTTCAAGACCTCATCTGATGGGAGATTGGGCTTTTTCCTTACCTTCATAACGCTAAGGAAAGTAAGGCTCCCGATAATAAGGCTGGCTCCAAGGATCTGGTAACCCGAGAGATCCTCGGACAATAGCAACGCGCCCGTTATGATAGTCACAACGGGTACCAGATTCAGCAGCGCTGAAGGCAATACAGGCCCAAGAGCCTGGATCCCGAAAAGATAAAAGACATAGGCCAGGGCCGAACAAAATACGCCCAGAAAAACCAGATTGAGTAAGCCAACGGGTGAGGGCATTTTCCATGCCCCAATCTCGCTGAAAATAAAAGGGGCAAATAGCGGGATACTCATTAAGGTTTGAATAGTGGTCATCTTAAGGCTGGAATATTTCTCTCCAAGTCTTTTGCTTAAGAAGGTATAGAGAATCCAGGACACCATGGCCCCCAAGACCAGAAGGTTTCCTAAGAAAGAATCTGAACTGAAATCAGGTATTCCGTCCTCAAATATGACAAAATAGACGCCCAGTATGGAGGCGACAATACAAAAAAGCGAGGGCAGCTCCAGTCGTGACCGGTTGGTGACACTCTCCGCCACAAGAGCGAATATGGGAATGGCAGCAACCAGCATGGAGGCATTGGAAGCCGAGGTCAAAACCAGCCCTTTATTCTCGCAAACAAAGTAAAGCACAATACCAAACAGGGCTGCAAGTAAAAAGGTCAAAAACTCGCCTTTTTTAATGCGAAAGCTCTCTTTCTTTATGGCCATGAGGATGAGCAGGGGTACAAGCGCCACGAACTGCCTGAAAAAGGCTATGGTCACAGGCGGGAGATCATTGAGAATAATCTTTGTGGAGACAAAGGAAATCCCCCAGACAATAACGGCAAATAAAACAGCAGGAATTCCCAAGGAACTTTTTATTTTCATTTTACTTCAGTCAACCTTTCTATTTCTTTAAAAAAGTATAACATCATAAAATACATTAAAAAAGAGCCCTTTTTGTGAAATACACTTCACTTTCGGAGCTCTTCTTTATATCAACTATTCAATTTGACTTTATGCCTTAATTGACAGCCTGTGTATATTGTGTATAGGAGGAGTCCTCCTGATCTGTCATCGGCTCATTTACAAGCAGAACCACTTTTCTCAATGCCTCAATGGCTGCACTTATATTTTCCCTGCCGGACAGGGGAATAAGGATATCATTGCGATTGAGCTGGGGCTCCGGGCACAGCTTCCGATAGGCTGGTGTATTTATCCAGGACAATTGAAATTGTCTAAACCACAGGGCTGAGGGCTGGCTTTCCAGCTCTCCACGGACATAGTAACCCCCGTCTCGATTTTTTGACCGATATTCCCGTAAAACTGATACATAATTTAATTTCATAAACCTCACCTTTTCGTTCTTCTAATACTTCTTTAGCATTCGCTCAGAAATACGAATAAGTATATGACAGGTTTACAAAAATTAGAACTTAGGACGGCCGTCCCCCTCGGCCTATCGGGTCTTGGGTCGTAAAATGATGGTGGCAAGGGGCGGAATGCGCAGGGAAATGGAGTAGGGCTTATTGTGGTAGGGCTGTTTTTCGGCCATAATGGGGTTTTCATTCAGTACATTGCTGCCCCCGTATTGCTCATGATCGGTGTTGAATATTTCAGAATAGGTTGTGTCTAAAGGAGCGCCGATGCGATAATTCTCATGGGCCTGAGGCGTGAAGTTGCAGATAAAAATCAACATATCCCGCCAATCCAATCCTTTTCTCATGAAACAGACGATGCTGTGCTCGGTGTCATTGCAGTCTATCCATTCAAATCCCTCATATTCAAAATCCACCTCGTAAAGCGCTTTTTCAGTCTGATAGAGATGATTCAAATCGGATATACAGCGGCTGAGCTTTTCATGCATGGGATAATTCAAAAGGTGCCAGTCGAGGCTCTCCTTGTATTTCCATTCGATAAACTGACCAAACTCGCCGCCCATAAAGAGAAGCTTCTTGCCCGGATGCCCGAAAAAGTAGCCATAGGCACTCCTTAAGCCCGCAAATTTCTGCCAGTAATCACCAGGCATCTTGTTGAGTAGGGAGCATTTCCCGTGCACTACCTCGTCATGGGAGAGAACCAATACAAAATTCTCACTCCAGGCATACATGAAGGAGAAGGTAATAAGGTTCTGATGATGCTTGCGATACAGGGAATCCATACTCATATAGCGTAAAAAGTCGTTCATCCAGCCCATATTCCATTTATGGGTAAAGCCCAGACCTCCCTCGTGGACGGGTTTTGTTACCCGGGGCCAGGAGGTGGACTCCTCCGCAATCATCATGACATTGGGAAAGTATTTATACACCACATAATTAAGATGCTTGATAAATTCAACGGCCTCCAAATTCTCACGACCGCCGTAGGGGTTTGGAAGCCACTCCCCGGGCTTGCGGCAATAGTCCAGATAAAGCATGGAGGCCACTGCATCGACACGAAGACCATCAATATGAAATTGTTCAAACCAGTAAACGGCGTTGGAAATCAAGAAATTCTTAACCTCATTGCGTCCGTAATTAAAGACATGGGTACCCCATTCCAGATGCTCGCCCATACGCTTGTCCTCATATTCATAAAGGGCAGTGCCGTCAAATCGGGCCAGTCCATGGCCATCCTTGGGGAAGTGTGCGGGAACCCAGTCCAGGATAATGCCAATATCGTTTTCATGACAGGTGTCCACAAAAAACTTAAAATCCTCCGGTGCGCCATACCGGCTGGTGGAGGCGTAATAGCCCGTCACCTGGTAGCCCCAGGAGCCGTCATAGGGATACTCCGTAATGGGCAGAAGCTCAATATGGGTATATCCCATGCTTTTAACATAGGGTATCAGGGTATCGGCGAGTCTCCTATACGAATAAGGCTTAAAGCCGGTTTCAGAGTCCGGATCACCATCGGGCTCCTGCATCCATGAACCCAGGTGCACCTCATATATATTCACCGGCTTATTAAAAGTGCTTTCACGGGATCTGACTTCCATCCAGGCTTTGTCACGCCAGCTGTAGTTATCGGTATCATAAACCACAGATGCGGTTTGGGGGGGCTTTTCAGCATAAAAGGCGTAGGGATCGGCTTTGAGATAGACCTCACCGGAGGGTGTCCTGACCTCATATTTATAGAGATCACCCTTGGCAAGTCCCGGGATAAAAAGCTCCCAGACCCCTGAGTTTCCGATCAGACGCATGGGGTGGACGCGGCCGTCCCATTGGTTAAAGGAGCCTACGACGCTCACACCTCTGGCTGATGGTGCCCATACGGCAAAGGCAGCCCCGTATACGCCGTTAACCTCGCAAAGATGGCAGCCCAGTTTTTCGTAAATGCGGTGATGATTGCCCTGATTAAAGAGGTAGAGGTCGTAATCTGCTACTGTAGGCCAAAAGGCATAGGGGTCGATGACCGAATAGGTGTGATTTTCATGTGTGGTGTGGATGAGCTCGTAGGCAAAAGGCTGCTGCCGTTCTTTTATATGCCCTTCAAAAAGTCCGCGTTCATCAATGAGCGTAAGAGCAAAGGTATCAAGACTATGTAGATCCCGAACCGTAATGCTCTTGGAGTGGGGATTGAATGCCCGGACTACCATTTCATTGTCTATTAAGTGCTGTCCTAATAGTGCATGTGGATTTTTCGAGCAGCCGCTTATAAGCTCCTCTATATGTGCCAATTGCATACCGAGGTCCATATTGTTACCTCCAAGCTTGCTTTAGGTTTATACTATTTTATTTTCCCCAATTTTTCAACGCGCTTTAATTCTAAATAAAAATATGGTAATATTAGGGTGTAAACTGGCTGTGGGGTGGGAGTAATATTTTTAGCCCCTGAATGGAGAGGATCAAATTGGTAAACAAAACACAAAATCCTTCTTACGTCAGAAAAGGCCCTGATATTATCATTAAGCTGATAGACCTGTCCAGTATTATACTATGGGGTATATTGCTCTTGAACATCGGCCTTATTATCAGCGCCGAACCCCAGTCTATGACCCTTTTCGACCATTTGTTCAAAACTACTGTCAGGGAGTATTGGGACTTTAGGCTTTTACAATCCGCACTGATTATTTCCCTGGTTCAGTTTTGTTTGAGCCTGTTTTCTTTATACCTCAATTCAAAGCGTCTTAAGCGAAAAACTGACAAAATCAGAATTTCTATTGTCATTTCGACCTTTGCGTCGCTTATTATATGCGTTTCTCTGGCATTTATAACGAGATGAGGACTATTTATACCTTCTCATGGTGCGGTAGATGATGGCCACGCCCTCTACCTTTGACGTCCTGTCCGACAAGCCCAAGCGCCCTCCGCTCTTTCCCGATACAAGACCGTCTCCCACAAAGGATGCCATAATGGGGGCTTCGTTGGCTGAAATGGTATCGTAATCAACAAAACCCTGAAGGTACTCTTGATCAAGGGTGCTAAGAGGACGTCCTAACGCATTGAGGCAGTTGTTCAGGAAAAGAACCAGTTCCCGTCGGGTCACAGCCTGGTCGGGGTATATTTTCCCCTGGACATCGGGGTACAGGAGGCCAAGCTTAACGGCGGTTTTTAGGTCCTGATAATAGGTATGGCCTGCATAGAGATCAGTTAAGGGGGAAAGCCCTTGAGGATCATAGGAAAATTCAAAGGCCCTTAAAGCCAAACGGGTCATCTGCCCTCTGGTGAGAGCCTTTTCAGGTTCAAAATTACCGTTTTGGTAATCCAGGGCACCCAGTCCTGACAGGGTGTAAATTGCCTCATGGGCCCATGTATAAGCGGAAATGTCATTGAATTTAAAAGCTTTAGGTACCGTCACGGAAATGGCTTGAACTTTTGATTCCCCCGAGGCGTTATAAGCCAAAACCTCGTAGCGGGAAACAGAGCCCGGTATGGGGGCTTCATCCGTGAAGCTCATTTCATCGTTGTATTCAATGCGAGTTACGGTTTCTATCAATTCCCTGTTGTTGTTTGCTGTGCGGTAGATTTTATAGCCTTCGGATTTGCTGCCTGTATCCTTCCAGGTCAAAGAAATGCGCTCAAACCCTACAAGAGGTGCACTGAGTTTTTGAACGGGATCCGGAGAAGAGCCGTAAAAATGGTATTCAGGTGAATAGCTGGCAAGACTTCCCACGTTAGACCTGATTCTGAAATAAAATTCGTCCTGAGCGGAATAGAATATGTAAGCAATCAAGAGACCCTGGCTTACTGATTTGTAATCCTTCCACTCACTGTTGATATGATCTTTATACTCCAAAGTGTAGAGGGTGCCTCTCGGCACCTCGTCGGTACTGAATAGGCGCAGTATGCCCTCGCTTGTATAGCCGACCGGAGCTTTGGGCGTTACAGGAAAGGCGTTATAAATCGTCTTGTCAAGGGAGAAGGCCGAAAATGCAGTTTCTCCGCGTATCGCCCTAACCCTGTAGGTATAGCTCACACCCCCTTTAACGTTGTGGTCGGTAAAGGAGTCTGAGTTTTTTGGTACAGTGGCGATAAGCGTCCAAGTGATGGTGTCTTTTCTCCATATCTCGAAGCCTGTTTCTACGTCATAGGGGTAGTTCCAGGTCAGGGCAATCCGATCGGCAGAGAGTGTGGTGGCTGAGAGATCCGAGGGATGAGGAACCATTTCGGCAATGATGTTGATCTCCTCGGAAAATTCAGAACTCAAGCCGTTTTTAGACTGCATCTTGAGTCGGTAGGTATAAGTCCTGCCCTTGGTGAGATACTCATCAATATAGGTATTATAGTATTCCGATGTGGATAGGTTATAGAAATTGCCGGCAATATCCTTTTTCTGCAGAATTGCCCTACCTCCATCGGCCAAGGACATATCCCATTCCAGCTTGATTCTGTTATCAGAAAGGGCATAGCCCCAAAGAGCGGTGGACAAGGGGTAGCCTGTCCGGGTATAAATTCCCCAATCGGAGGGAACGTATTTAGAATAGTTGTCGTTGGCATACTTGGTTCTGATGCGGTAATAGTAGGCCGTGTCGTTGGAGACCGTTTTATCCCTGTATGTGGTTTCGGAGGCGGGGAGGGTCGCAATGACCTCCCAGCTGCTTTTACTGGTGAGTCGTCTTTCAATAACAGTTTGATACTCGGGAGTCCTTAAGAGCGGGAGGGTGGGGTAAGTCCACTCCAAGTCCACCTGATCACTGTAAGCGTGGGCAACGGTAAAGGAGGTGGGATAAAAGGTAATGGCCTCCACCTCGGGAGTATAGGTACTTTTAGAGGAACCGTAAACGTTGCGGGCGCGGTAGGTGTAAACATGCCCGTTGGAGATGGAGTAATCCTTGTATTCGGAGGTTCCTTTAGGCAAAGTGGTGATGGTATAAAAATTTCCCTGATCGATACTCTTTTCAATGACCGTATTATAATAATTATTATTATTATTGTTTTGCCAGCGAAGGCGGATATGATTTTGAAAAACCTCGGCACCAAGACCCGTCGGAACCGCCAGCTCCACCGCATAAGCGGCTGTTAAAGCCGGTGTTCCCAGATACGGTGTCAGTAATAGGATAATAAGCAAGAGAAGTAATAATTTTTTAAATCTTTTCAAGACCTCGACCCCCGATAAATCTATGGATGATAGACTATATATCGGCAAAAAAAGGGCCGGTAGTGATACCGGCAAGTAAAGGGGGTCAAAATGTATTGTGAGGTCATTAACAGTATTGACCGTTTTTTGGGTTTTATACGGAGACAGAAAATAAAATTTAATATATAATAGAACATAGAGTACTAAATGAAAAGGCAAGGTATTTCAATGAATAAAGAAATCTGGATGAAGCCTAAGATTAACAGTAACATTGGCGGCGAAGCCCTGATAGAGGGTGTCATGATGCGTGGAAACGACCGCATGGCCATGTCTGTGAGAAAAAGCTCGGGCGAAATCCATACTGAAATAAAGACCTATGTTGCCATAACAAAAAGAAATAAATTATTGGGCATGCCCTTTGTCCGGGGCGCTGTATCCATGCTTGAGTCCATGATTGTAGGCGTCAGAGTTCTTTTGGACTCAGCTGAGCTTGTGGACTTTACCGAGGATGAAAAGGAAAGCAAGTTTGATCTCTGGATGCAGAAAAAGCTGGGTGCCAACTATATGACCTATTTGCTCTACAGCTCTGTGGTGATTGCTCTGGTCTTCGGCATCGGACTTTTTATGCTTTTGCCCAATCTGATAGCTGACTTTTTCTCCAACTTTTTAAGCTTCGATAAGAAAACCGGCAGTGGGGCCATTTTTGCCAATATCATTGAGGGTATCATTCGAATTGGCATATTTATCTCCTATGTTTTTCTGGTTTCAAAGAACAACGAAATCAAGCGGGTTTTCCAGTACCACGGTGCTGAGCATAAAACACTCTATGCCTTGGAAAATGACGAAGAGTTAACTGTCGAAAACGTAAAGAAGCACACCACCTTACATCCCCGGTGCGGTACCACCTTCATGTTTATTGTCATTCTCATCAGTATCGTGGTGTTTACTTTTGCAGGATGGCACAGCCCCATTGTTAACTTACTGGTTCGACTGGCTCTGCTGCCTGTTATCGCAGGTGTTTCCTACGAGGTATTTAAGCTTGCTGCTAAAACTGATAACAAGCTTGTCCGTATCATCAGCATGCCGGGGCTCATGCTCCAGAAAATTACCACCAAGGAGCCTGATGACTCCATGATCGAAGTAGCCATCGCCTCTTTAAAAGCCGTTATTGTTAAGGATACCGGTGTGGCTGAGGAGGTAGCAGCTTCTGCCGAGACAGCACCGGCTGATACAACTCAGGTTGAAGCAGGGGAAGAGAAATGACCCTTCACGAACTGTTTATTAAAGCCAGTGCGTTTTTAAAAAGCAATCATGTGGAAGACCCGTCTTTAGAGGCCGGTCTTCTTTTATCATGGGTTCTTTGCAGAGAGCTGGGGTTTATCTATGCCAATCCCGATTTTATACCAACCCCACAGCAAATCGAGTCCTTCCGGTCGGCTGTGGATAGGCGTAGCCGACACGAGCCCTTTGCCTACATTACCGGGGAATGCGAGTTTTTGGCCCTCTCCTTTAAAGTGAATCCCCATGTCTTAATCCCCAGGCCTGACACCGAGCTTTTGGCTGAATCGGCTCTTAAAGCAATGGGCAAGCCAACCCCATTTTTTACACAACCCATGTTTGAGCTTGCTGAAAAAAATGACTATCAGGTGCTGGATGTGGGGACGGGTTCAGGCTGTCTGGCCGTAAGCCTTGCGAAATATGCAAGCTGTTGGGTGGATGCTGTGGATATTTCCAAAGATGCGTTGGAGACTGCCAAAGCTAATGCCGTAGCCCATCATGTGTCGGAGCGGGTTCGTTTTATTTTAGCTGATTTTCTCACCGAAACCTCGGGATTGACTCCCCCATATGATCTTATCGTTTCCAATCCGCCCTATATTCCATCAGGAGATATAAACGGACTTATGGCCTCGGTCAAGGATTTCGAGCCTTATGGGGCCCTGGCAGGCGGAGAGGATGGTCTTGACTTTTACCGGGCTCTTGCTGAAAAAGCACAGGAGTTTTTGGCGCCCCAGGGCATAATAGCTGTGGAATGCGGTTTTGATCAAGCGATAAAAATTCAGGCTCTTTTTGCACAAAAGGGCATGGAGACGCTTCTTCTTAAAGATCTTTCCGGCATTAATCGTGTCGTCGTATCAAGAAGACAGGTATAATAATCCCTGTTTTTGACTATACTCTGCGTAAGGTGCTTCATATGGCATATATATGAAACGGAGAGGATAGTTTATGTCAGAACAGATCATCATAAAGCAAAAGTCTGATATCCCAAGCATTCTAAGACGCTTTAGTGCCACCAAGGTGCAGGAAGCTGCCAACCAGGCTCAGAAAGAAGAATATTACACGGAATTGACCGCGAGTATTCGCGATGCTTATATGGAATGGCAAAGCGCCCTGGCTAATTTTGAGAGTGCAGAGGGCAAGGATATGGTCGACTATTATGCCTATAGGATTAAGGCTTCACAGATTCGTTATGATTACCTCTTAAGAAAAGCAAAAGAAGTTAAGGTTCAGTAGTCGGTACAATTCATATGAATGTTTTGCTGAATACTTGTATATAAATTTAATAGGGCATAAGCCTAAATGCAAAAATGGGTGGAAACGGCTATCCCTTGAGGTTAAAGTTTAAGCTTTGCCAATAGAGAGATAACCGTTTTTGTTTCCATGGGGCAATGAAAGGAATGAACATGGATGGATAGAGGGCTTATTGTACTGGCATGGGTAGTAGGAGTTTTGATTATATTGATTCTGGGTAAGGCTATGCTCCTTCCTCTTAAGATTGTCCTTCGACTCGTTATTAATGGCATTTTAGGTGGCGTTGCCATACTGGTCATTAACCTCATCGGCGGTCCTCTAGGCTTCACCCTGGCCCTCAATCCCATTTCAGCTCTGATAGCGGGAATTTTGGGATTGCCGGGAATTATCCTGCTTGTCATTCTTAAATTTCTTTTATGACAGGACATGTTTCAATGCCTTCGATTTGCTCGAACATAATACTTTTAAGGAAAACATATAATGTGTAAGCAGGCCCGGGCACCTTTACGGGATTGCACAACAAGACGGGACGTGATAAAGCAATGATAGAATCCAGAGAATTGATTGAAGCCACATATGGTATGCGACTATCATCCATAAAGCCTTGCAGGGCGGGCTATATTCTCGAGACCGATCAAGGAAGGAAATATCTTCGTCAGTGCCAATGCTCGGAGAATCGGATTCTCTATGTTCATGATGCCAAGCAGCATCTCATTCATAACGGGTTTACCACCTTGGACGCCTATTCGGTGACTGTTGACGAACGTCCTTATATGGAAATAGACAGTCAGTTTTATATTATGACGCCCTTCATTGACGGGCGTGAATGCGAATTTGGAGATGATGCTGACGCTGTAAAGGCTGCAGTGGCTTTATCGGCCTTGCATAAGGCCGGGAAAGGCTTTAAGGCCAGGCCCGGACTGTCTATCCCCAATGAGCTCGGGAAAATGCCGGAAAGCTTGACAAAACGTTATGATGAGGTTCTTAGAATGAGAAGAAAGGCAGAACGTGAGCGTGGTGCCTTTGACTACATATATATGGACTGTGTCGACAAGTTTATTTCCCTTGCTGAGGAAAGCCTCGCTCTTTTAGATGGCCCGGAGTATCCCCGGCTCGTTAGAAAGACTCTCGAAGAGGGCAGCATTTGTCACCATGATTATTCCTATCAGAATATTCTGATGAAAGGGCCCACAACCTATATCACAGGCTTTGAATCCTGTGGTGAGGAAATACGCATCTATGACCTGGTCAATCTCATCCGGAGGAAGATGAGAAAATGCAACTGGGATTCCAAAAAGGCTGTCATGCTTTTAGAGGCTTATGCCGAGCTTGAGCCCATTACCAGAGATGAAGCTGTGGTCATGAAGGCCATGCTCCTGTTTCCCCAGAAGTTCTGGCGTGTGGCAAACCGCTATTACAACTCCAGAAGGAGCTGGGCTCAGAAAAACTTTACCGGCATGCTGGAGGAGGTTGTGGCCGAGCACCACGACCACGTTCGCTTTATGAAACAGTTTGAGGTGTTGATGTAAGTCAAGTCAAGTTATGTAAGTTTAAGGGGACGGCAACGTCCCCTTGATTCATTAATTAGAACAATCCAGTTATAACGCCGTCATTTGAAATATCAATCTTATTGGCCGCGGGAACCTTGGGTAGTCCCGGCATAGTCATGATTTCGCCTGTCAAAGCCACCACAAAGCCAGCCCCGGCTGATAACCGCACTTCCTTTACTGTCAGCGTAAAGCCCTCGGGACGCCCCAATAAAGCCGGGTTATCAGAGAGGGAGTATTGAGTCTTAGCCATACATACAGGAAGATTGGCAAAGCCCAGAGCTTCAATAGTAGCCAGATCCTTAAGCGCCTTGTCGGTAAAAACAACAGCGCTTCCGCCATATATCTCCCGGTTGATGGTCTCGATCTTATCCTTCAGGGATAAATTCACATCATATAGGGGCTTAAAATCGGAAGGTTCACGCTCAATTAATTGACAGAGCTTTTCAGCCAGCTCAACTCCGCCTTCGCCGCCTTTCAGAAAGACCTGGGAGAAAGCGACGTCCACATCCCATTCCTTGCATTTTTGCTTGATCAGAGCGATTTCACTCTCGCTGTCGGTAGCAAAATGGTTGATGGCCACCAAAACAGGCACTCCGAATTTTTTGATATTGGACACATGTTTCTCAAGGTTGACAATACCGCGTTCAAGGGCTTCTGTGTTCTCCTTGGACAGTTCTTCCTTCTTAATACCACCATTGTATTTTAAAGCCCTGACAGTAGCGACCAGCACCACAGCATCGGGCTTCAGCTTGCCATAGCGGCACTTGATATCAAAAAACTTCTCAGCCCCGAGATCAGCACCAAAACCGGCTTCGGTAATGACATAATCCGCCAGCTTTAGAGCCAGTCTGGTTGCTTTAATGCTGTTGCAGCCATGGGCGATGTTGGCAAAGGGCCCACCGTGCATAAGACAGGGCGTATTCTCCAGGGTCTGTACCAGGTTAGGCTTAAGAGCATCCTTAAGAAGCAGGGTCATGGCCCCATGAACCTCAAGGTCCTTTGCAGTTACGGGCTTGCCATCGTAGGTATAAGCTGCAACCACCCTTCCCAGGCGCTCCTTTAGGTCAGTGATATCTGTTGCCAGACAAAGGATCGCCATGACCTCCGAGGCTACGGTAATATTAAAGCCGTCCTCACGGGGGAAGCCGTTATTCTTGCCACCAAGGCCAACCACGATCTGACGCAGGGCGCGGTCATTCATGTCCATGCAGCGCTTCCAGACAATACGGCGGGAATCGATATTAAGGACATTTCCTTGGTGAATATGATTGTCCAGAGCGGCTGCCAGCAAATTATTAGCCGCAGTAATGGCGTGCATATCTCCTGTGAAATGAAGATTGATGTCCTCCATTGGAACTACCTGGGCATAGCCGCCTCCTGCGGCGCCGCCCTTGATGCCCATGACCGGACCCAAGGAGGGCTCTCTTAACGCAATGACGGTCTTCTTCCCGATTTTCTCCATGGCCTGGCCCAGACCTACCGTAGTGGTGGTTTTTCCTTCGCCTGCCGGAGTGGGGTTGATGGCTGTAACCAAAATGAGCTTGCCATCCTCTTTGTTCTTTAGTCTATCGTAAAGCCCGTCCTTTATTTTTGCCTTGTAATCTCCATAGAGCTCCAGATCCTCGCGCCCAATACCGAGCTTGGCGGCTACATCTTCAATGGGCAGCATCTTCGCGCCTTGCGCAATTTCAATATCAGTCAGCATATGCACTACTCCTGTTATCCAAAATTTACACTATTTTATACCACTATCATAGCAAAAATACCGCTGAAATAAAAGCTGAAATGGGTGTTCGAAAGGCCTTTATAAGTTGGTTGTAGTAATTATATACGTAATTGTAATATAATAACATATTATGATATACTGTCCATAAAATGCTTGTCTTTTTGGAGGTAAATAATGAAGAAGGCTTTAGCGGTAGTAGTGATTCTTATGCTGATGTTGAGTGGGATGCCCGCGGGATTCCAGAAGAGTGCGGCGGCCTCGCTTTTTACAGATGTTCCAGAAGGCATTTGGTACTATAAGGATCTTGAGTACATAGTGAAGGATTCCCGCCAGATACTGGTGGGATTTGCAGGTAAATTCGGGCCATTGGACAATTTGACCGTGGAGCAATTCTTAAAGTGTGTGACCGTAGCCTCGGGTTTTGTGGCACAACCCATAAAGCCGGGAGAAAAATGGTCCCTTCCTTACATCGAAAAAGCAGTGGAAATGAAGCTAGTCTTAAGCGGCGAATTTACTGACTACGCCAGAGCCATAACCCGTGCTGAAATGGCCAGGATTATTATACGATCTCTGCCCTCCATTACAGGTGAGACCAGCGTCACCTATGATATAAATACCATGAAATCCAGAATGCTGGACTATGATAGTATCCCGGTAAAGCTTCAGGATGATGTCTGCAAGGCTTATCAGCTAGGTATATTAACCGGCGGGTCCGATGGAAAATTTAATCCCAACGGGTCCCTCCAACGGGCTTCGGCGGTTTCCGCCATTCGCAAGCTCATAGACAAGAGCGCACGGGTAGCGGTCCCGGTTGGCAACGAAAAGTCGGAGATATGGAGCGATGCGGAGTTTGAGGCGTTTATGAGGTCGGGGGATGTGAAGGATTATGTGAATACATACCCCATTGTTAAGATAGAAAATCGAAAGTTTTACTGGAGATCAATAATAAATCCCGGCCAATCTACACTTATTCCGGAAGACAATAATCCCAATGTCAACAATATGGTCTATAATCTTTTCAAAATAATGGCCTATCATACTAAAAAGACTGATGGTTATATGGCAATAGGGTATAATGACCGTCCTGACGAGGGTGTATTGCTGGTACGCTTTTATGTTGGAAAAGAGGACGATCATCATTTACCTAATGGTGCTATTGAACTTAATATATACACAAAGCCTCAAAAAAGTATTACAGCCGATAAACATTTTCCCGGTAAGCAAAAAGGAAAAACTCATTATGAATGGATTTTAGGAGCTATTCGGGAAAGCGGTGCTATAAAAGAATATAAACCTGGTATGGATCGGACGAAATTTGAATGGACAGCTCCTTGCTATGAACAGATTATCAAAGATATGGCTGTAGAGGTTTATGGACAGCAACAAGGTAAGGCTTTTTTTAATTTTGCACTAGGTGAACTAGATGAATCTTTCTTTTCAGAGGATGAATATAAGGCAAGCTTCATTGGAATTAAGCAGGATATAGGCTGCGAGATGGTCTATTACACTCCAGAAGCTATAATAGCAGGTTTAAGATTTTCAACTGACAGACCAGAGGTGAGAAAATGAAAAGAATAGTCTTTCCGTTATTAATAATGACTTTTTTGTTCGTACTCATCTCTTTCCCGAATGCCGTATATTTCGACCATTACCCGGAAAAGCACTCATCTACGCAGGCCACATCTTATAGAGGAAAGTACCTTTTAAACACTTATATTTTAGATATCTATAATATCGAAAGCTACGGTTATCCTCACGGCAACTGGATGAAGTCTGACATGGGGCTGATGACAAAAGACAATACATCAACAGAAAGAGGCGAGTATCAGTTTCTGGGTTATAACTATAGGGAAGAACCCATCACCAATGATAAATATTTCAAAAGCTCTGACTTGACAGGCAAGGTATTTGATAAATTCTATTCAGGGATAACATGGAAAGAAGTGGAAGGTGCAAGAATAAAGTGGAGAGAGATGGAATCCCTTGATTATAAAATCAACAATTACATCCTCCACTCCAAATTCTGGGACAAGGACCACATCACCGCTGGCAAAGAACCCACTCATTACTCTATCTCAAGCTTCTGCGCAGAGAAAGGCATCGATTATAGCACCCATGCCCTTATTATGTCCGAACCCACAACTAACACCACCGGTGTGGTCAAGTTCAACTACATCAGAAATTCTGACGGACATGCGGACTACAACACCGTAGAGATACCGCCCTTGCCCCATGTTAAGTGCCATTTGAAAGCTTATCCTAACATCAAAAACATCGAGAAGGGTAAAAAAGCAGACATCATCGTGACCCTGGACACCTCGGGGAGCTATGCTTTTCTGAATAATCAGGAGGATGAAAATCTCACAAACCGCACCTACTGGGCCTCAACAGGAGATATCTCCGGAAGTGGCTCGGACTCCACTCATTCCACTTATCAGATAACCGTTCCCCAGGTATCACCCAATACCGTCATCAATGTACAGGCTAGGGTATACAGCCAGGAGGTTGCGGACCTTGATATGGAGGAGCTACCTCCCTATGATACAGCAACAACACGCATCTTTATCGGTGAGATTGCCTCACCGCCACCCCTGGACTTCACTCGTCCAAACACTCAGGCTGTCATTAAGGCCGACGCACGTGACCAAGAGGCCTTTGATGTGACCAAGGGTATTCCCTCAAGCGAAACCCTGTATACCCAGGTCATTTCCGAGGGATACCTTTACCGCCTATCGGTGGTTCCAGTAAGTGGAACAGTTACCACAACAGTCACAGTAAATCATTTGAATGATAAAGGCGAGCCTAAGACCTCGGTAGTTACTGTGCCTCATCACTACACCTACTGGGAGATTACAAGCTTCGAGCTCTTTTCTCTAAAAAACGCTGTTCTTGAAAATGATGCTTTACCAGATAATAAAGTGGTTCTCACACCCTCGGCAATATACCGTGCGCCTCAGATTGATATCACCCATGATCCTGACGACCGCTCGACCTACCATGTCGTTACAGGGGGCACGTCAGTAACTGTTTCTTCATCAGCCATCAGTGCTTCAGAGGTTCAAGCTGCGGCAGAAAGCGCAGCTTCATTTCCGATAGTCCGAAACGATGAACTGGTTATCGATGGGAAGGTGATTATGGACGCAGATCGGGGACTCGTCAATGCCAGCCACACGCCAAGTAAAATAGACCGGAATGTGTTCTATGCCCCCAATTTAAGAATCCCGGATACTAAGCCAAACGGGTCCTATCAAAGCAAGGGTGCCATTACTTATAAAAGAGACTATGCCTATGAACCCCTGCTTTCATCAGAATTGACCTTCGATCTTGAAAATGTGAACCCGGTATTTGTTCATACCCCTGTTTGTGTTGAGGCTGCCATTTCAAGCGATGACACGCATAATCAGAAGCCCAATCCTACCATAGGTACCAGTGCCCTGATTCTGGGACGACCCTTTACCGTCGATATCCGGAACTTTGGGACTCATCGGAATATTAAAGGCTATGGAAGTAAGGATTATACCCAATATATCAAGGACCGTGAAATCCGTTTTGATTTTGATACCTATTTAGGCACTAATATGGAAGGGGCCTATTTAAGGGCTAACTCCTGGTATTCGCTTAATGGCCTTGGTATTACGAATATCCAAGCCCTATTAACCTTTTACACACCCACCTGGGTTGATGAGGGACTCCATAATGTAGAAATCCGGAATATTGCTCTTAATGATAGTTCAAATGGCACCAATACAGAGAATAAAGCCAACCTGAACCCGATTAAAACCGCAGCAATTATATCGAAACCACTGGAAATCTCTGGCCGGGTTTATGATCTTGCCATTACAGACATTGATGATGCAGCATGGGAGACCTTTTTCAGAAAGGCTAAGGGGAGTGCTGAGTCTACCGGCAGGAGGTTTTACATCGGAAAGAGTAACATAAACGGGGATTTAGATGCTCAAAGGAAGTACGTCTTTCCTGTAATGCCCGGTAAAAACGATGTGACGGGCTATCAGGATCGGGCTGTAAAGCTGGGATATGCCGTGAAGTTTGAATTAAAGACCATGGGCAACTACTATGATCCCTATGATTTCGTGCGGATTATGCCCACCTTTGCCTTCGTGGACAAGGCCGGGAAAAACCGGCAGGAGATCGATCTCTATTATTCAACACCCCAAAACCCACTTGTAAGGGTCGGAAGCGCCGAGGATATTCTGACCCAGACTATGAAGCTGGACTTCAAATACCGGGGCATTCCGCTCTCAGAGTTTATAAAAACCGCTGAAGCCATGTTTCGCTTAAGAGGCGGCATTCAAGGCTTCACTCTAGACCAGTGGCGGGAGGACTTCCCTAAAATCTCACAGAGCGGGGTAGTGGCTTCAAAATATTTTAAGATTCTTCTAAGCGAGCCGGTGAGGAGCTTCATTGGCCCGGAGCGGGGTATTCCGGAAGGGGTAGACTCAAACAAGGCTTTGGCCTCCGTTCAAAGATGGTATGGCGAATATCGTTTGCCTGCTGATTGTCTGGCTGTTCCCAAGGGTACTGATCTTTCCAAGCAAAGAAATCTCACCAGAAGCTCCCCGGTTTTCCTGAAGGATGGCTATATTCTGGTCAGCTTTAAGGATATTGCGGTCATCAATAATGATAATTTCGAAGCACCAAGCCTCCAGTATACAGGTAAAACCGGCGATGGATGGGCTCTTGAGGGCTATAACCCCGATCAGGGAGGCTGGCAGCTTATGTCCGGCGATATGCTCGCTTATTATGTGGACCAACGTGCCACCGATGACATCACCGGCACGGGCACTCATTAAAAACTGCCTATGGGTCAGCGAGAAGAGATGAAAATGGATAAGGAAAAGGGACTGTTTTTTAAAAATGTGTCTATGACTTCATCTTGTCTGAAAAAAAAGGTTTGAAAAAGGTAAAAAAATATCTTGACAAAGTTTCTGTTTCCTAGGTATAATATTTATTTCATTGACATACGATGACAAAATGTGATATAATTTTATCCAATGAGTACTGAGGTGAGAAAATGGATAAAAAGACTTTATCACAGATTCGAAAAGAGCTTGAGGGCTGTGTTGGCAAGCGTATTCAGCTTAAAGCCAACAAGGGACGCAAAAAAACTTTTATTCGAGAAGGTATCATCGAAAATGCTTATCCAAGTATCTTCACAGTTAGTTTTGACAATGGTTTAAATTCTCCTCGAAAAGTTTCCTACAGTTACACTGACATTTTAACACATACAGTTGAAGTGAGAATTGTATCAGCAAGCCTGAACAATATCGCCCTCTAAATGCAAATATTGCTGCATAGTATTGAACAGTCGTTGAAAAACGGCTGTTTTTTCTTGTTTAGAATGCCTGTCATACATGGAACAAGCGCGGCATATCATTAGCATTGAAGGGATAAGGGTTTTAAGAGGAGGTCCTAGAATGCAGATGGAGTTATTGAAAAAACCGGTAAGATCGTACAGAACTATTGACATAAGGGAAACCGAAGAAATGTTAGAGAATAGCATCATCGTTCCAGACAGCAAGGCCGACGTGAGGAATATTCTGATGGCTGATGCCGAAAGCTTTGTGACTAACATTGAAAAATCAGGGCGCATGATAGAGGTAAGCGGTGAAATCCGCTACCGGATTCTCTATTGCTCCGACACACCCGAGCAAAGGGTGGAATGCATTATTTCACGCTACCCCTGGTCGTTTTCCCAGCAGAAGCCCAAAACCGACGGAGAAGTCGGTCTGTTTGCAAGGAGCCGGTGCCAGCATACCGAGGCCAATATTGTAAACGGCAGAAAAATAGTCGCTCGTACCGTGACATCCCTGCAAAGTCGTTTCTATGAGGTTAAAAGCGATGAGGTAGGCAGAGAAATCCTAGGCGATAACGTCTTTTTGAAGACCGCACCCATTAATGTTGTCACACTTATGGACAGCGGTAACTCAAACGCCAAGGTCTATAATATGCTTTCCCTTCCCCACGGGAGTCCTGCCATCAAGGAGATCTTGTTTTCAAGAGTAAACCTTGGCCATGCGGAAATCAGCTATAGAGAAGAAGAGCCGAGCCTGGAGGCTAAAGGCACGCTATATCTTTTATATCGCAGCGATACCATGGATGAGAGCATCGAATCTGTGGTGCTGGAATTCCCCGTAAAGACTGCCACCGGAATTCAAGCATCTGCTGATGCCATGGTCTTTACCAACAACGCACTTAAAGGCTGGGATATTGAGGTTCTGGAGGATAACGATGGGCTTAATACGCAACTTTCGGTCAGTATGGAAGTCGAGATCGATGCTCAGGCTATGCTTCACGAAGAGCAAACTATTGTTGAAGATGCCTATTCCGTTGATTTTATGCTGGCTCTTAACAAGACCACCCTGACAGTGGTGACTGACGAACGTGAATTTTGCGAAAACCACGAGCTGAACCAACGTATCCGCTTTGAAATGGATGACCAGCACCTGGGAGAAGTACTCATGGTTTGTGCCAATGAGAGGAATATTGCTTCCAAGGTCAGCGACAGAAACGTCACCGTTCAGGGTACTGTAGGAGTGGATGTGGTGTTCTGCACCAACAATAAGGAAATTCGCAGCCACAACGTGGAGCTGCCCTTTACCAATACCTTTATTCTGCCTGACAACGGTCAGTGGCAGGTTATTCATTCCTGCTTCTGTATTGAGGATGTGTGCTTTGACATATCCGGCAGCGAGGCTATTGAGATTTGCATCAAGCTTAAGAGTAAGCTTAGAGCCGCAAAGCTTGAAGAGGTAGTCTGCACCGATGCCCTGAATGTTTCAAAGGAGGATAAAGGGAATAAAGCGCCCATCATTCTCTACTTTGCCCAGCCCAACGACACCCTCTGGAGTATCGCCAAACAGTATCGTGTGCCACTCTCCCGTCTTGCTGTCGATAACGGGCTTGATGCCTCTATAAATCCGGAAATCGGAAAACGGCTGTTTATTATGAGTTAATGAAATGTATTTTCTTAGAGTGTGAAAGTGCCTGAAACAACGAGTTCAGGCACTTTTTTTTAAATGCACTTTCATTGCACTTTTAGTGTTTTTTGTATATAATATACCATAATTAACTTCAGGGGGTATTGGATGAAAGAAACGACCCTTTTGACACCGGCAAAAATTAATCTCTCCATTGACGTAATAAGCCGGCTGCCAAATGGCTACCATACTGTTGAAATGATTATGCAATCCATTGACCTCTATGACACCATTACGGTTGAGAAAACGAAAAGTGGTATTTCGATCCATTGCGCTCAACCCTATGTGCCCAACGATCAAAGGAACATCGTATGGAAGGCGGCAGAGGCCTTTTTTTCAGAATGTCCGGAAAAAGGTGGAGCGCGTATCACCCTGAAAAAGAACATCCCGGTAGCTGCTGGTCTTGCCGGAGGCAGCACCAATGCGGCCGGGGTCTTAAAGGCTCTCAACACGCTTTATGGCAATTACATCAGTACACAACGGCTGACCGAAATATCCAAGCGGCTTGGGGCTGATGTAGCCTTTTGCCTGACAGGCGGGACCCAGCTTGCAAAAGGAATAGGAGACGAGCTTACAATACTTCCCGACCTTGCCGGTGTCAATGTGGTGCTGGTCAAGCCCGCATTCCCCGTGCCCACACCCTGGGTCTACAAAAATCTAAAGCTAGATCAACTGGGGGAGAGACCCGATACCTTCGGCCTCATTCGTGCCATAGAAGAGTTTGACGTAAGAACTATCGCCAGGGGCATGAAAAATGTGCTGGAAAGTGTAACGGTGCGGGAGTATCCGGAGCTTCAAAGGCTTATGGACCGATTCATGGCCTATGGTGCCCTGGGAAGCCGCATGAGCGGGAGTGGACCCACAGTTTTTGGCATCTTTGACGACGAACAACAGGCGGCGTATGCAACAGAGCAGTTTTTAAAAGATAATCAGCAGGTTTATCATACCAAAACGATCAGTAGAGAAGGAGTGAGGTAATGGTTAAAGTACCTAAGCTAAAAATCGACAGCTATCAGCCCCTTAGGGATGTTATTTTTGAAACCCTGCGAAAGGCCATTGTAAGCGGTGATATAACGCCCGGTGAGCGTTTGATGGAGGTATCGCTGGCCGAGCAGATGGGCGTCTCCAGAACGCCGGTCAGGGAAGCCATCAGAAGGCTGGAGGCCGAAGGCCTGGTCACCATGATTCCCAGAAAGGGAACCCATGTTTCAGAGCTTACCGTTAAGGACATCATGGATGTTTTAGAGGTGCGCGGTGCATTGGACAAGCTGGCTACCGGCCTTGCTGCCAGGCGTATGCAGCCTACACAGATCAAGGCGCTGGAAGCCATTCACAAGCAGTATGTTGCCAATGTGGAAAAAAACAATATGGAAGGTGCCATCCGCAGAGATGTGGAGTTTCATGATACAATTTATGCCGCTTCGGGTAATCCCCGCCTCATTGGGGTGTCTTCTACTCTGCGCGAGCACATTTATCGGTTCAGGGTCATCTATATGACCGATAACAACATTGCTGGGAATGTTCTTCGCGAGCATGAGGAGATGCTAATAGCCATACGAGATGCTCAGGACGAAAGAGCCTCGGAACTTGCTGAAAAACACATAAGAAATCAAATGGAAACCATAATAAAGACTGTGAATCAACGCACACAGGGGTGAATAAATGCTTTTTAATTCATTAGAGTTTCTGATTTTTTTCCCTTTGGTGACAATGGTTTATTTTTTGGTACCCACTTTAAGGGTTAGAAATCTTCTGATGCTTGTGGCCAGTTATTATTTTTATATGCAGTACAAGCCCGAGTATGCCCTTTTAATGCTATTTTCAACGACTATTGACTATGTGTCGGCTCTTGGTATGGCCGGATCGAAATCGAAGCGATCCAAGCACCTCTGGCTTGGCCTTAGCCTTTTAGGCAACCTGAGTATGCTTTTTTTCTTTAAGTACTTTAATTTTTTCAATACCAATGTCGCCGGTTTATTATCTTTCTTTAACGTTCCCTATCAACCCCTGAGTATGAATATCCTGCTTCCGGTGGGTATTTCCTTTTATACATTTCAGTCTTTGAGCTACACCATTGATGTTTATCGTGGAGATATAAAGGCTGAACGCGACTTCTTTGATTTCGCCCTTTATGTATCCTTCTTTCCCCAGCTTGTGGCGGGGCCTATTGAGCGCTCCACCAATCTTTTGCCCCAATTCAAGGTTCATCATGAGTTTGATACCAATAGAGTCGCTTCGGGTTTAAGGCTCATGCTGTGGGGCTTCTTTAAAAAGGTGGTCATTGCCGACAGATTGGCGGTTATCGTCGATACGGTTTATAATAACCCGACAAATTACCAAGGCGTTTATTATTTTATCGCTACCTTCGCTTTTGCCTTCCAGATTTTCTGTGACTTTTCAGGGTATTCGGACATTGCTATCGGCAGTGCCCGGGTTATGGGCTTTGAGCTTATGAAAAACTTTGAGCGTCCCTACCATTCCAGAAGCATTACCGAGTTCTGGAGACGCTGGCATATCTCCCTGTCAACCTGGTTCCGGGACTATCTATATATTCCTCTGGGAGGGAGCCGAAAAGGCTATGCACGCACGCTGTTGAACCTTTTTATCATTTTCGTGGTGAGCGGCCTCTGGCATGGTGCAAGCTGGACCTTTGTCATATGGGGTGCCTTGAACGGAGCAGCCATAGTCATTGAGAAGGTTCTGGGTATTGGCAAGCGGGCCGGCAAAAAAGAATATATGGAGCAAAAAGTGCTGGAACGACGCAAGAAGCCATGGATAGTAAGGGCCGGAGGCACTTTGCTGGGTCTTATCCCCATGCTTTTAACCTTCACCTTTACATGCTTTACATGGGTGTTCTTCCGGGCCAGGACTGTGCATGATGCCTTCTACATGCTTCCCCGCTTCTTTCAGGGCCTTGATACCTTTAGTCTGGAAAAGCTTTTCAGCTCAAGAATGGTGTTGGGCCTCGACTACTGGGAGTTTTTGACGGTAGCAGGTGCATTGGTTCTATTGGAGGGCGTGCATCTTCTTCAGAGCGTAACAAGCCCTAGCAAGCTCATATCCAAGATGCCGTCGGCAGTGAGGCTCGTGGTTTATGCCTTCTCCCTTTCACTGGTCATATGGTTGGCCTGGACTGAGACCCAGACCTTTATTTATTTCGCGTTTTGAAAGGATCACATATGAGAAAGAGCAACCCAAAACCAAATAAGGCAAAGGCTTTGGCCCTCTTCTTTATCAAGGGCTTCATCGTACTGGTTCTGGCCTTATTGCCGGGTGTTTTGGTCATGTATAAATTCGACCCCTATCTCTTTTTAGGTACACAGCCGAGCCCAAGAATCTATGTGCCCAACGAGCGTTTCCAGATCCCCGGTATGGCACGCCACGAGGACTATGATACCATCATTCTGGGTACCTCCATGATTGAAAACTTTTCTGATAAGTACGTCAGTGAAAAGCTAGGAGCCAAGGCGCTGCGGCTGCCTTTGAATGCATCCTATATCACCGAGCAGAAGATGATTCTGGATATGGCCCAGAAACACAGGGATGTAAAGACCGTTATCTGGGGGATTGACTATCGTACCGTGGACATCCCTCTGGGAGAGCTTTATACCAAGAATGTCAAGCTCCCGGAATACATGTATGATGAAAAAGGCATCAATGACTGGAAATACGTTGTCAACCACAACAACTTCTATCTGGCGTTAAAGCAGTATCAAATGAGGAAAACGGGCGTTAATCCCTACAAGTATTTTATAACCGACAGAGAAGTCCTTAACACCTGGAATTGGCAGCGCTTTGGCCGGGATCTTCTTTTGACGGATTACAAGGACCTGTACATGGGTAAGAAGGATGTTTTTGATAAAATCAACCACCTTCCTCTTGAGGTTATCCAAAAAACCGTTGACGAGGAGCTTATAAAAACCATTGAAAAATACCCCGATACCCGCTTTGTCCTTCTATTTCCGCCTAAATCCATTCTCTGGTTCAAGCTTCTTGATCAAAAGAATATGCTGGAGGACAAGCTGGAGGCTCTTACCTATGTGGTAGACAAGGCCGTGGCTTACGATAATGTAGAAGTCTATAATTTTCAGAATGTCTTTGAGCTTACCGAGGATATTGACATTTACCTGGATATCACCCATTACAGCAACAAGGGTAATATCTTTATGACCGATGCTATAGCCAAGAAGCAATACATGACCAATCCCGAGAGCTTCAGAAGGGACTGTAAGGAGCTCATTGACAGAGTACGCTCGGATGAAATCAACAAGCTTGCTGAGAATGCACTCAAGTGATATACTCTTTGTGAAATTATGGGACAAGGAGCTCCTTAATGAAGCAAAAGAATACGAACCGAACCATTATTATTATTCTACTGGCCATTTTCCTGCTGGCCCTGGGTCTTAGAGGACTGTATTTTCTAAAAGAGAAGGACAATATGTCCTTAACCAGTGACCCCAGAAACTATTGGCTCATGTCCCACCAAATCGTAGATAACGGCATATATGGCTATTGGTACGATGGTAATCCCTATGGGGGGAATCCCGGAATTTCCAACGCCCGGGTCATGCCCGGCTATCCCTTGTTTCTTGCGGCGGTTTATAAGGTGGTGGGGGATAAGTTCCTTCAAATTACCGCAGTTCGTCTTCTTCAGATTATTGCTGGCAGTCTCTCTGTATTAGTGGCCTTTGCTTTCGTTAAGAAAGCCTTCAAAAAAGAGGGAATGGCTCTTCTGGCTGCATTTTTCGTGGCTGTTTACCCGAGCTATATCCTTTCCTGCATGCAAATCCTGACTGAAATATTAGCGCTTTTCACCATGCTCATATATTTTTATCTGGCTGCCCTGGCTTTTGAATCTCGAAAAACGGTTCATAACCTTCTGGCCGGTGTAGCTTTCGGCCTTCATATCCTCATTCGTCCGACCCTTTTACCACTATTCATTCTGCCATTTATGTTTATTATTTTAAACAATCTGTTTAACAGGAAGAAGTCACAAGGTGGATTTCCTTTAAAATTGCTTTTCAAGCTCTTTTTAATGCAGTTGATTGGTTTTGTGGCAGTCATGGCACCCTGGTGGATTCGAAATTTCGTGGTACTGGGTACCTTTATTATAACGGCAAAGGCCTCGGGCAACCCCTTGCTTGCAGGCACATACCCCTATTTTCAGGATTATTTGAAGGATGTCACAGACGGCATCCGTGGCAATAACGAAAAGCAGCAGGCTCTGGGTATTCAGAGGATCATTAATGGCCTAAAAACGGATCCCTGGCTTTACATCAAGTGGTTTACCTTCGGAAAAACCGAGTTGTTGTTCTGGAAGCCCTTCCTCCATCATGTTGTTTCACCCGCATACAAGGACGTGTATTTCTTTTCACACTTTTTTGTGCTTTATTCGGGTATCCTAGGCATGATCTGGCACGCCATAAAGAGCAGCCGCGCCCTCTGGTTCTATGTGTACGGGCTGGCCATTCTGTGTTTGCAGCTTCTTTTTGTGCCGGATTCCAGATTTGCTTATCTGATCATGTTCTTTATCATGGTAGGAGCGGCTCATTTGCTATGTTCTCTGGCCGAGCTTTTCTCTACGAAAATACTAAAGCGGGTGCACACGGATAACGCATGAAAACTTTAATTATTATTCCAGCCTATAACGAAGCGGACAACCTTCCCAAGCTCTTCAATTCCCTTAAAGAGACGGGGGAGGATTATGATATTGTGGTCATCAACGATTGTTCGAAGGATAATACCGAGGCTGTGTGCCGTGAGCATGGCGTCAAGGTCATCAGCCTGCCTGTCAATCTGGGTATTGGCGGAGCTGTTCAGACCGGTTATCGTTACGCTTTCTACAAGGGCTATGATGCCGCTGTACAGGTGGACGGGGACGGCCAGCACGATCCTCAGTTTATCCGGTTCCTAATAAAACGCTTGGAAGAGGGTAATGATCTTTGTATTGGGTCCCGGTTCATTGAAAACGAGGGCTTCCAGTCCTCAAAATCCCGGCGTGTGGGTATCAAGTATTTCTCCTGGCTCATAAAGCTTTTGACCAGGAAACGGATTACTGATCCAACCTCGGGTTTTAGAGCCTGCAACCGCAATGTAATACGCCTGTTTGCCAATGAATACCCCAAGGACTTTCCCGAGCCGGAGACCGTCGTGACCGTACTTCGCAACAAACTGAAGGTCACCGAAATGCCCGTCATCATGAAATCCAGGGAGGGAGGCGTTTCCTCCATTACAAACCGGAAAGCTGTCTATTATATGATTAAAGTGAGCCTGGCCATTATGATTGCGGCCATATCCAAGAAAAGTGTGGTGACAGAAAATGAATAATCCGACCCTGAGCAGCTTTTTAAATACGGTTCTCATTATCGGTTCGGTCTGCTTCTTTCTTTTTATTGTCAATATGGTCCGTACCAAAAAGCTGGAGCTTAAATACGCCCTTACCTGGCTTCTTACAAGCGTAAGCTTCGTGGTTATGTCCATTTTCCCCGACGCTTTATATTTCGTGGCCGAGGTTCTTCAGATCGAGCTGCCTGTCAACGCCTTGTTCCTCTGCGTTATTTTTCTGTTGCTCCTCATGGTCTTTGCCCTCACCGTGGCCGTGTCCCGCCAGGCCAGCCGCATTAAAAAGCTGGTTCAGGAGATTGGGCTTTTAAAGGGAGAGCTGCAGGAGCTTATTAGTGGAAAGAAGGAGGAGGGATAGGTTTCATTTTTACAGGTCGAGGCGTAACTGTCAAGCCAAGTTGTGCGCTGTGCGCACTCTTGTGGTTTGACTTAAAGGTCCAAACATCTTCTATTACATTATAATTAAATCTTTGATAAGGGCCTCCATATTATGTTACTATATTGTCAGGAATAGAATGGACAAGTGAGGTCATGTATGTCGAAGAAATCTGCAAAATTAAGACAAGATAATCCGGGAAACCTTTACATATTACCCATCGCTTTTGTTATTACTGTTGTGCCGCTGATCGTTTTTATGAAGTTGGTAAACTTAAGCCCCATTGAAATAAAGAACTGGTACGGGGAGCCCACTTACACCGACTTCTTTAACTATTACAAGAGTCAATGGCTCATCATAGGCACGGTCATGGCCGTCATTTTTTATCTGGTTCACTCTCTTATCAAGGGCTTCGAGCTTAAAAAAAGCTTCTTTTATATTCCAACCGCAATCTATGCTGTGCTGATTATTCTATCCACAATCTTTTCGAAAAACTCGCAGATCGCATTAAGAGGCTTTGTAGCTCGCTATGAGGGAATGCTGGCACTCCTTTGCTATCTAGCCCTAATGGTCATTTCCTATAACCTTGTGCGGCACGAGTCCCAGATTAAGTTTCTTTTGGGGGCGCTTCTTGTTTCTGCGTCTGTTATTGGGGTTATCGGGGTGTTTCAGTTTGTGGGGTTGGATTTGTTTAGATCTACTTTTGGAAAGCAGTTGATCCTTCCGGAAGCCTTTCATCAGGCTGCAGATGGCTTGAGTTTTAGGTTTGAAAAAAATGCGGTATATTCAACATTTAGTAATACAAATTACATAGGCAGCTATATGGCGTTGTTGATTCCCCTTGCTTTTGTGTCTATCTTTTACTTAAAGAAACCCTACTTAAAAGCAGGCTCGGCGTTATTAACCATCATTCTCATCATAAACCTATTTGGTAGCCGTTCTCGTGCAGGATTGGTGGGTTTAGGTGTTTCTGTCCTTCTTGCCATCATCCTCTTTAGAAAGGCTATTTTTAAGAGAAAGCTCTTAGTTGCGATAGTGACAGGAGCTCTCATCATACTGTTTTTTGGCATGAACTATGTGTTAAAAGGAGCATTGACTGATCGCATTTTATCCGAGTTCACCCAAGATTCCAAGAATGAAACACAGTTCTTTGATCTGCAGGACATTTTGATGGATGAAAAGAGTGTTTCAATAGTAAGCGCGACAGAGACTTTGGTTATAAAGATGAGTGAGGAGTCTCGGCTGTATTTCTATAATGCCGAGGATAAAGCGCTGGAATATGATATGACAGATAATGCTGACGACAGTAGGACCATCGCATTTACCGACCCGCAATACAAGGATTATGGCTTAGTTCTTAAAGGTAATGTCATTACCATTAACCAAAAGCAGGCCCAGTTTAAACTAAGGGGTACGGAAGATTCGTTTAAGTTTATCGGGATAAATGGTGACGAAACAAACGAGATTGAGAAGCCTGCATCTTTCGGGTTTGCAGGAAATGAGCGACTCGGATCTGCTAGAGGGTATATTTGGTCTAGAAGCTTACCCATGCTTAAGAAGGCTGTGCTTGTAGGCTACGGTCCGGATACCTACGCCATAGAGTTTCCCCAGAATGACTATATCGGAAAGATAAGAGCCTACGGAACCGCACAAATGGTGGTGGACAAACCCCATGATCTCTATCTGCAAATTGCCCTGAATACAGGCGCACTATCACTTATTTTAGTTCTTGCTTTATGGGGATTCTACGCTGTACAAAGCATCAAGCTCTATATTAAGAATATGGATAATAGCTTCCTGAGCCTATCAGGAGCGGCTATATTCATAGCCGTTTGCGGCTATTTAGCGGCCGGATTCTTTAATGACAGTGTAGTTGGTGTGGCGCCTATATTCTGGGTGCTGCTGGGGCTGGGGTTTGTGTGTAATGGATGTGTGGGTACACAGCTGAATAAGGTTGGAACTGTTAAATGATTGAAGCAAATGAACAGACCCTATGTGAAAGTGACTTAAAAAGGATCAAAGTATTACAAGTGAATAAGTTATATTACCCTTGGACCGGCGGAATTGAGCGTGTTGTACAGCAATTGGCAGAAGGCCTTAAGGATAAGACAGATATGAAAGTGCTTGTCTGCCAGGAAAAAGGGAGAACAAAAGTTGAAAAAATTAATGGCGTTATAGTTCATAGAGCCGGAAGCTTGGGGATGTTTTTCTCTATGCCGGTATCGATAGCGTTTATTAAACATATGAGGGAACTATCAAAGGACAGAGATGTACTTCACTTTCACATGCCATTTCCATTGGGGGATTTGGCCTGTTTGTTGTCTGGCTATAAAGGAAAAGTAGTGGTATGGTGGCATAGTGATATTGTCAGACAGAAGAAACTAATGCTGTTATACAAGCCCATTATGGAAAAATTTTTAAAGCGGGCTGACGTTATTATAGTCGCTACCCAGGGACATATAGACGGCTCTGATTACCTTCCCAAGTATAGGTCAAAATGCGTTATCATACCTTATGGTGTAGATAGAGCAATTGAAGAAAAAGCTGATCGCTTTATAAAAAAAACTCAGCTGAGGAAAAGAAAAACCCTGAATATGTTATTTGTAGGAAGATTAGTTTACTATAAAGGTTGTGAAGTACTATTAAAAGCCTTCGAGAAAGTGGAAGGTGCTGAACTCTTAATAATAGGTGATGGAGAACTGAAGGAAAAGCTTGAAGAGGAAACTGCGCTTTCAGGCTTATCAGAGAAAGTGTACTTCCTTGGTAATGTGAATGAAGAAAGGCTGATTCAGGCCTTTGCAGAATGTGATGTGTTTGTTCTACCCTCTATTGCCAAAAGTGAAGCGTTCGGATTAGTGCAGATTGAAGCAATGGCTTTTGGAAAACCAGTTATAAACACCAACCTGCTAAGTGGTGTGCCTTATGTAAGCTTGGATCATGTAACCGGTCTTACAGTACCGCCTAATGATGTCCAAGCCTTATCAGAAGCAATGCAGTGGATGGTAGATCATGAAGAAGAAAGAATTCGGATGGGAAAAAGAGCTAGGGAAAGAGTCAAGGAATGCTACCGGATTGATGATGTGTTAAAAAAAGTGCTGGAGATATACAGCTTATAGGAGCATTTAGATATTATGGGAAATGCATAAACACTTGTAATGGTTATAGTAAAACGAGGAGAAATGATGAAGATATCATTTGATGCACAGTTATTGATAAAAGGAAATAAAACAGGTATTGGCTGGTGTGCAGAGAATATTCTAATGAAATTGCCACACATTGAAGGGGTAAAATACCAATTAAATTGCTTCACACTCGGATATAATACAGAACAGCTAAAAGATATAGAAAAGTATCAGCTATTAGGTTATTTATTAAAGAAATGTACTTGGTTTCATGATAAAATTTATAAAGTTTTATCTGCCTTAGGTCATATACCCTATTCATTTCTTTTTGGGAATGATTCAGATATTACTGTTTTTTTTAATTATGTCATTCCTCCCGGTGTAAAAGGTAAGAAAATAGTATTTATATATGATATGGTATATAAAGCATATCCGGAAACAGTGCGAGGAAGGACAAAAAATATACTGAATATATCATTGAAGAAATCATGTGATAGAGCGGATCACATAATTACCATATCTGAATTCAGCAAAAGAGAAATCATTAAGTATCTTGATATACCTGAGAGTAAGATTACAATAATGCCATGTGGTGTTGATTTGTCAACCTATCATCCACATTATAGTGAGCAGGAAATTAAAAAAGTAAATTTGCAATATAAGATAAGTGGAGATTACCTTTTATATTTAGGTACGCTGGAACCAAGGAAAAACATAGAAAGATTGGTAGATGCATATTCTCAACTTAAGGATGAAATGCCGAATATCCCTAAATTAGTTTTAGCTGGTGGAAAGGGTTGGCTCTATAATAACATATTTGAGAAAGTTAAATCTCTCCAAATAGGGGAAGATGTCGTTTTTACCGGTTATGTAAAGGCGGAAGATTCACCAATACTTATAAAGGGTGCCAGAGCATTTTTGTTTCCATCTATATATGAAGGTTTTGGAATGCCACCGTTAGAGGCAATGGCGTGTGGTACTCCAGTGCTTGTGTCTAATGTTGCTTCATTACCTGAAGTAGTTGGGGATGCAGGAATTCAAGTCGATCCTTTTTCTATAGAAGGTATTAAAAGTGGATTAAAACAAATCATTATGGATCTAAATCTAAGAAAGGAATTATCTAGAAAAGGTTTAGAAAGAGTAAAAACATATACTTGGGATAAGTCAGTTGAGGTTGTACACAAGGTTCTAGAAGAAGTATAGCTTGTTAGGCTATGTCGTATGAATAAAATTTATATCAAGATTAACGAATAAATGTGGTAAAGAGAAAAATGCCTTAGTATCGTGGTATATAAATTTGTTGATATGAACTTACTATTGTGATTTTACGTAACATAAGTGATAATCAATATTTTAGTGCTGAACTAATGTTGATATCTAGTATAGGCTAATATAAAATGAATATATAAGTATGACTTCTATAAATAGGTAACTAAAGGATAGGTATTATTAATGGTTCAAACAATTAAAGATATATTACTTTATAAAGAGATGATACGAAACCTAGTAAGGAAAGATTTGAGAGGTCGTTACAAAGGTTCGGTACTGGGCTTTTTTTGGACAATACTAAACCCTATTCTCCAGCTTGTTGTATATACTTTTCTGTTTTCTTTAGTGCTTAGAACTGGCATTGACAAATATTATCTCTTTTTGTTTGTAGCTCTTGTTCCATGGCTGTTCTTTTCATCCTGCCTAGTGGGAGGATCAGGCATTATTTTAGCACAGAAGGATCTTATTAAGAAAGTATACTTTCCTATGGAAGTTTTACCTATTGTTCATGTGAGCAGTAACTTTATAAATATGCTTTTAAGCTTCATGGTAATATTTGTAGTTGTTTTTATATCTGGGAATCCAATCAACTCTTCAATAATATATTTGCCAATAGTTATGATTGTTGAATACATACTTTGTCTGGGTATTTCATTTATTACATCAGCAATTACAGTCTATTTCCGCGATATGGAACAAATATTAGGTATATTAGGTATGGCATGGATGTATATGACACCCATCATGTATTCAGTTGATATGGTTCCTAAAGAATTTAACTTTATCTTCGAGCTAAATCCAATGTCTCCTATAATACTGGCATATAGAAGCATAATGTATTATGGACAAGCACCAGAAATTACGGTACTCGTTCAAGGTTTAATGTTAGGATTGGCTGTTCTGGTAATAGGTTTTGCTTTGTTTAAAAAGCTTAAAAAGCGATTTGTGGAGGAATTGTAGTGAATGCCATAACTTTAAATGATGTACATAAAAAGTTTAAAATGTATTACGATAAAGGTCAAACGCTAAAGGAAAGAATAATTTACCGAAATCGTAACTACCATGAGGACAGATGGGTTTTAAATGGCATCAGCTTGGAAATAAAAAAAGGTGAAGTTGTTGGTCTCATTGGTGAAAATGGCTCGGGTAAAAGCACATTGCTTAAGTTAATGACACGAATTCTATATCCGGATAAAGGCGCAATACATATAAATGGCAGAGTATCAAGCCTAATTGAATTAGGTGCAGGCTTTCATCCTGACATGACTGGCAGGGAGAATATTTACACCAATGCCTCAATATTTGGGCTAAGCCGAAATGAAATAGATAAGCGACTTGATGAGATAATTAAGTTCTCAGAGTTAGAGGATTTCATAGATAATCCGGTAAGAAGTTATTCTTCCGGTATGTATATGCGTCTTGCTTTTTCTGTCGCTATTAATATGGATGCTGAAATATTACTTATTGATGAGATTCTTGCAGTGGGCGATCAAAATTTCCAAAGAAAATGCATTAATAAACTACTAGAAATTTGTAAAACAGGGACAACCATTGTAATTGTTTCTCATTCACTGAGTCAAATAGAAAAACTGTGTAATCGCTCTATCTGGATAAATAATGGCTTGGTACAGATGGATGGTGTGCCTCGTGATGTACATATGTATTATCAGGATTTTCTAGGTAAAAAGATAAATCGAACTGTTCAAGCAACAAAAAGGGACTTTGAACCGGAGATACAAGGAGAAGCTGAGAATTCTCGAAAAATATCCAAGGAAGCATGGGTAGAATCTGTTGAATTGATAAACAAAAATGGTGAGGCAATGTGTGTTTTTGAAACTGGTGAAAAAGTTACCGTACAAATCTCATACAAAGCAAAGCAAGCAGAAACTGAGACGATAATTTCAGTTGGTGTGGTTCGTGAGGATGGCGTCCATTGTTTTAGCACTAATACGGCAATTGCAAAAATAAACAAGATCAAATTAATGCAAAGTGGGGTAATCCATTTTGTTATTGATAGTTTAGATTTACTCAATGGTTATTATTATATGGATGTGGCACTAAATTACTCTGATGGGAACCAATTATACGATTACGTAAGCAATGCCTGTGTATTTCAGATGGTATCACGAGATGGAAGCACAGGTCTTATCAAAATGAAGGGACAATGGAATATTAAATAAAAATAATTAAAATGGAGAAAGAATTATGAAAAACGCTTTGATAACCGGAGTAACTGGACAGGATGGCTCTTATCTTTCTGAATTGCTGCTTGAAAAAGGGTATAATGTCTTTGGCCTAGTAAGGAGAAAAAGTGAGCCGAGCTACGGGAATTCTTCGCATCTTAAAGATAAAATTACATTTATTGATGGAGATATGACAGACCAATCATCACTTATTAAAGCTATGAAGATTTCGCATGCTGATGAAGTCTATAATCTAGCGGCACAGTCTTTTGTTGCTACAAGCTGGAATCAGCCTACATTAACAACTGAAATTGATGCACTGGGTGTTGCAAATATTCTTGAAGCAATAAGATTTACAAGGCCTGATGCACGCTTTTATCAGGCTTCAACAAGTGAGATGTTTGGCCTTGTTCAGGAAGTTCCCCAAAAAGAGACTACACCCTTTTATCCACGCAGTCCTTACGGTGTGGCAAAATTATATGGTCATTGGATTACAAAAAACTATCGTGAAAGCTATGGCATGTTTACATGCTCAGGAATTTTGTTCAATCATGAAAGTGAACGCCGAGGTAAAGAATTTGTCACAAGAAAGATAACTTCAGCTGTTGCCAACATAAAAAAAGGTTACCAACAAAAAGTTGAGCTCGGAAATCTAGATGCAAAACGCGATTGGGGACATGCTGAAGATTACGTAAAAGCCATGTGGCTTATGCTTCAGCAAGAAAAACCGGATGATTATGTTATTGCTACCGGTGAAACTAGAAAAGTCCGTGAATTCGTGGAATTATCTTTCAAATGTGTAGAGATAGAACTCGAATGGCAAGGTGAGGGAGTTAATGAAAAAGCTTTTGATAAAAAGTCTGGTGACCTGCGCGTTGAGGTGAATCCTAAGTTTTTCAGACCTGCAGAAGTAGAATTACTTCTTGGAGACCCAACGAAAGCGGAAATGTTACTCGGCTGGCAGCGGAAGGTTTCATTTAGCGAACTTGTTCGTAGGATGGTTGAAGTTGATTTAAATAAGATAAATTAGCCTTGGAGGAGTTTCAAATGAAAAAGAGAATATCAGTAGCATCCCCTATATTTTTAGGAAATGAAAAGAAATATGTAAATGATTGTATTGATAGCTCATGGATTTCGTCAACGGGTAAATACATTAATGAATTTGAGGCTAAATTTGCTGAGTTTTGTGGAGTTAAGCATGCTTTGAGCTGTAGTAATGGAACGGTAGCTCTTCATCTGGCATTAATGGCTTTGGATATAAAGCCCGGAGATGAGGTTATTGTTCCTACACTTACATATATTGCAACAGCTAATAGCGTAAAGTATTGTGGGGCAAAACCTGTTTTAGTAGATTGTGATCGTTATACATGGAATATAGATGCGAGGACTTTTGAAGCAGCTATTACAGATAAAACCCGTGCAGTCATCGTTGTCCCATTATATGGAAATCCTGCGGATATGGATGCTATTCTGGACATAGCACGCAGACATAACATTTATGTGATTGAAGATGCCGCGGAGGCTCATGGAGCAACGTATAAAGGCAAAAAATCAGGAAGTATAGGTGATATTGGATCCTTTAGCTTTTTTGGGAATAAGATTATTACCACAGGCGAAGGAGGAATGCTGACTACAAATAATGATGAGCTTGCTGCAAAAATTCGCCTATTAAAAGGACAGGGGATGGATCCAAACCATCGCTACTGGTTTAATATTATAGGATTCAACTATAGAATGACTAATATTGAGGCTGCAATTGGTCTTGCTCAGCTTGAAAATATTAATAAGCACATGCAAAATAGACAGGAAGTAAGCTCAGTATATGCAAGAGAATTATCAAAGATGAGTGAGTATATTGAATTTCAGTCTGTTCAAAAGGAAGCTACCCATGTTCAATGGATGTTTTCAATTTTACTTAAGGATACTGTTAAGAAGTCCAGGGATGAGCTAATAGAATTTTTAGCTCAAAACAATATTGAGACTCGTCCTGTGTTTTATCCTATGCACATTATGCCACCTTATTACGAAACAAAATCATATCCCAATGCGGAGTATATCTCAAAAAAAGGACTTAACTTACCAACCCATGCCTTGTTAACAGAAGAAGATATTGTTTTTGTTTGCAGTAAAATCAAAGAATTTATTAAGCATTAATAAAATGTATGGAGGAACAATATGGTTATCGGTTATACTTCCGGTGTCTACGACTTGTTTCATGTAGGTCATCTGAATCTACTGAAAAACGCTAAAGGAATGTGCGATAAACTTATTGTTGGCGTGACAACGGATGATTTAAGCTTATACAAAGGCAAAAAGCCGCTGATTCCGTTTGAGGACAGAGTTGAAATTGTTCGGGCGATAAGATATGTAGATGCAGTCGTTCCGCAAGAAACAATGGATAAAATGCAAATGTGTAAAAAGTTGAAAGCATCCATCCTGTTTGTTGGCGATGACTGGTATAACACAGCAAAATGGGATTTAATTGAGCAAGAGCTTAGCAAATTTGACGTACGTGTAGTTTATTTCCCTTACACGAAAGGAGTATCTTCAACGAAGATTACGGAGACGTTGATGCAAGTGCGCGGGTGGAGTTTGGAGGGACACGATGGTTAATAAAGTGTACGCAATGAGTAGCTTTTTACAATTTCGCTCGGTCTATGACCAAAATGTGAAGTTTTCTGAAAAGCTCGACTTTCCGCTCAGAGTTGATAACTCATTTGCAGCAAACCGAACTCCAATCAATTCATCTGATGAATTGTATGCGTATATCAAAGCCTTTATTGAGCGTGAATCGGCTAATGGAAAAGCCGCGCTCGCGCTAAGCGGCGGCATTGATAGTGCGATTTGTGCCGCATTTATGCCAAAAGGTTCGGTTGCGTACACATTCAGGTGTGTTGTTCCAAATAAACAAGTTACGGACGAAACCGAGGCAGCTAAATATTACTGCGAACAAAACGACCTCGAACATCGCGTTGTGGAGGTATATTGGGAGGATTACGATCAACTTTCGCCGATGTTGATGCGCTACACTAATGCGCCTTTTCACTCAATTGACGTGCAGATTTATAAGGCGGCACTTCAGGCAAAGTGCGATGGATTTGACACACTGATATTTGGTCAGGGTGCAGACTTGATTTTTGGCGGGTTTGATCAACTGCTCTCGAGGGACTGGGCTGTAGGAGATTTTATTGAGCGTTATTCTTTTGTATTGCCGTATAAGGTTCTGAAAGAATTTGTAGTTATCACAGAGCCTTTTAAAAAGTGGACAAAAGACGGCTATATTGATTTACATAATTTCCTTGACGAGCACCTGTTTTGGGAAGATATTCACTCGTACCACAATTCCTGTGCGGCAGCGGGTGTAAAATTTTCCGGAGCGTACATCAATGCGATTCACAAACCGCTTGACTATATACGAATACGAAGTGGTGACAGCAAGTACCTTGTGCGGGAAGTATTTCAGCGACTGTACCCCGAGTTAAAAATACCAAAAAAAACACCTATGCCCCGCCCGATGAACGAGTGGTTTGAAAACTGGGATGGACCCAAAAGACCGGAATTCTGGCCCAATTGCCATATCAATATGACGGGTGACCAAAAATATTACATCTGGATTCTTGAGCAGTTTTTAAATTACGCTGACAGAATTGATGGATAGACTTATACCCGTGAAATCAGCAATCTCCGTCATTGATAAGATCACCATAGAAAGCAGAGATTATAGCAAAGCTGTTCTTTGATAGCAGTTTGGCATACTTGAATTTCGTTGTGTCGGAACAGTGGTGTGAAGCAAAAGTTGCAAATCCATTCTCTGAGGTGTTAAATATATTAGAAAAGTTTTTCTTCATTAAGTAGATAAATGGATGGAGCTAGGTAAAAGGAACAGTCAATATGAAAGGATTCCATGATGGATAAATTTGAGCGTTTAGATTTTGATGGACCTAAAAAAGAATTTATAAAAAATAATTTGATGTTTGTGATTGCAAATTCTTCAAAGGAGCAAGAAAAACATACTGTTCAAGTTATCCAAAACCAAGGATACAAGTATAGTAATAATCGCTATCTTAGAACATTTTATCATGTTGCCTTGAAAAATGATCCAAATAGAATTGAAGCATTTCAAAAAAAGGCGATTTCTTGGTTGGATAAAACACCGAGATTAAAAAAGTTGCTTAAAGCAAGATTAATTGACAAGCCAGCGCAACCATTGAATAAGGTATCATTGGAACATTTACTTAGCTTAAGTGTTAATGATTTTATCACACAGCTTTATTTATCTATGCTTGACAGAATGCCTGAAAATGAGGGCTTTAATTCATGGCAGAACGCTATATGCTCTGCTATGCCAAAAGAGGCAGTTATTTATTCAATGAGTCAATCTAAGGAGTTTCATGGCAGATTTGATATTGAGAATATTAAAAAGTATAAAAATATTTATTTTAGATACAGAATAAAAAATATTTTAAAGAGAATTCCAGGTATAGGGTATATAATTAGCTTGTTTTTAATGCCTAAACGAATAGAACAATTACTGAGATCTCAAAGCTTAAATTATGAGAATCTGGTTACTAGCTTAGGCAATAACTATAATATTACTTTGCACAGAATAAATGAGATACAGGCCTTTAACCATCAATTTTTGAGTGATTTTGTTTCAAGGACAGACGAAACCGGGAAGAAAATAAGGTCACAGATATCAAAATTAGATAATAGAATATCGAGTATAAATACTGATTTTGAGAGAAGCTTACATAAACTTGGTTTGGTTGTAGAAGAAGGTATTAAAGAAATTGATATAAGTATAAAAGAAGGCATCGGAGAAATCAATGATATATATGAGAAAGCAAATAATAATATTAATATAAAGCTTGCATCCATAAATGAAAGTATTGATACAAATACAAAAGATAATAAAATTTTGGTTGATACAATAAATACCGATATAAAACTTGTGGGAGAGCAAGTTGATAATGAATCGAAGCTTTTGATTTCTAAGTTAAATCACATTTTACACAATGAGGGAACTGCGGCCTATTTAGATATGTATAATTCTAAGTATGAGATGGAATTGCTTAAAAAGTCTAATATTTCGCTTTTTGAAAAGTTAATTGAACGATCAGAGAGTATCGCTGTTGTTGGGCATTATGCACGCGAGGTCTTCGAAGATATTAATGTAAAATCGTCACAAATCCATTACTTAGTTCCTGCGACTATTGAGTCTATACTTTGCTGCCGGAATAGCAGTAAAGAAAGGAATGTCGTCCCAGCGTATTTACATCAAGGAATTGAAAAGTTGGATAAAGTCATAGTATTAAACTCCGTAGTCTCTTCAATGCTCATAATGGAAGACAAATTACATGAATTAGCCTTAAAGGTCAAAGATGAACTCATATTAGTATTTGATTCAACTGGTAACGAGAATCTGTCTGTAATTTGGGGTGATGGGTTTAGCGATATAGAGCAATCGCCTGAAGGTGAATATTTCAGATGGTATCATGGAGCGATACCAAGAGGGACTATACAAATTTATAACAGCACTGAATATCACCAAAATTGCACTATTACCTTCTTAGCAGCTGTGCTAGATAAGCAAGCACAGCTAAGTGTATATACCGAAAATGAAAGGTATATGTACAATATGGAAAAAGGTTATGCGGATGTTATATTTAACATATTATTAGCACCCGGCACAAATACTATTTTTATACAATACTTTGGCAAACCAATACAACCTGTCGAAAACTCCAGATTTTTAAAGTTTAGTGTGAATAATTTTAGTATTTCGTACACAACAAGTAATAATATTCAAACAACTATAAGTGATTTTGAAGCCTATGAAAAACAACTCTCTAACAGTATGTGCTCTATCCCAAGTGATGAGATAGTGAGACGAACCCTTCATCAAAACGGCTTCTTTGAGGTAGAAAGCTTGTTTAGTTCACATAAACTTGATTCATATGTTAGTAATGGTTTATCTCGATTCTATGAATATAATATGTCCTACAAGTATATTAAACCACATAATGTATGTAATTACAGTGGATTAAACATATACATTGCAAAACGTAGGGGAGCGTATAATGGTGATAATTAATAATGATAGATTATACTTATTTTATGGATATGGATGTGAATATTCATTGGCGCCTCTTGCAAATTATATGAGGGAAAGGAGTTTTAATGTGATAGAACTGGATCTGCTTTATATCAGTAACACCTACGAAATATTAAAAAGCATTAAAGGAAAAGATGTTGTATTCATAACTTCATGGCATTTATTTTTTGATAAAAATAATTTTAATAAAGAGAGAGAGATGGATGTATTGTCTCCTCTTGAGGTTATCGACTATCTCAAGCCGGTAAGATCAATCTATTACCCACATGACCTTACTACCTTTTTACACGAAGAAGAATGGTCTTGGTTGGATTTATTTGATGTGGTGCTTGCACCGTATAAAAACAATGATTACTTCTTAATTAAAAAGCACACACAAGTTGTCAATGTTGGTTGGATAAAAAAACAAATACCATCAGACCCAGTAAAAAATAAAGAGGAACTACGCATCGTACATTTTCCCTCTAATTTATCATATATTAAAAATTTTTCACCTGAACAATATTATGAAATGTGGAAACCTTTATTCAATAAAGGTGTATGTGTCAAGTTTCCGTTAACAGGCAGTTTTGAGAGGTACAAAAAAGCGTTGGAATATAACGGAGTAAAGTTAATAGATCCAAGTAAAACTGTTTTTGATATAATAAATGATTATAACATTATTATATCAACGGGATCCTCTTCTGTAGCGTATGAAGCGGGATTAAGCGGTCGCCCTGTAATTGCTGTTTTAGATGGGGCGATAAGAAAAGAGAAGTACCACGAAATATTACCAGATCATAATTGGCTTTATAAGCTTGATATAATAGGGACTGCTGACCTAATTGATGAAGTTAAAAAATGCAATATAGTATTAAATTCCGGACCTGATGTTCTGCCGCCGATGAATTTTGAAAAGGCAGTAAACATAATTACAGCTTAGTTTAAATTTTGGGGATTTAATAGGGGGATATAATGCCTGATAAAACAAAACTTCTATTAATTGGAGCTGGTGCTCATTGTCACGTAGTAATAGATATATTACTACAAAACAACGACTATGAAATTATTGGCTGCCTTGATAAAGGCTATATGGATGATCCTTCCATGAAGATATATGGGATACCTGTGGTTGGTGAAGATAATAAAATGCAAGAGATATTTGATAGTGGAGTAACCTCAGTACATATTGCGTTAGGAGATAATAAACTAAGAAACAAGCTTTTTGATAAGGCCATTGAAATAGGTTTTCAACCTATCTCAATTATTAGTCGTCATGCCATAATTTCGCCTCGTGCAGTTATTGGGAGAGGCGCTATCGTTATGCCCGGTGCAGTTATTAATGCTGGTGCATCAATAGGAGACAACTGCATAATAAATACGAATAGTTCAATAGATCATGACTGCGTTATATCAAAGAGCTGTCACATTGCTCCGGGGTGTTCTTTATCAGGTAATGTTCATGTAGGTGAAGGCACCCATATCGGTACAGGCACAAGTGTTATCGACAAGATCAAAATAGGCACATGGTCATATATAGGAGCAGGTGCTGTTGTTGTAAAAGATTTAGAAGAAAGAATATTAGCTTATGGTGTTCCGGCAAGAAAAATTAAGATACTTTAGTTCGGGGAGTATAAAAAATGAAAATTGTTATTGCAAGTACTATTGTTCCATTTGTTGAGGGCGGGGGTACATTAATAGTCGATTGGTTGGAATTAAAGCTACGAGAATATGGACATACAGTCGATGTTGTTAAGATTCCTTTCTCCAGCGATTATACACGCTACCTTGAGCAGTGTATGGCATTAAGGCTTTATCATTTAGAAGATACCTGTGATAGATTAATATGTATTAGGATGCCTTCCTATCTTTTGCAGCACCCAGATAAATACCTTTGGTTTATACATCATTATAGAGAGGTGTATGATCTTTGGGGAACTGAATACCAGCCTGTTCCCAATACGGTTGAAGGTTATTCACTTAGGGAATATATCATGAGGTCAGACGAAAGAGCTTTTAATGAGGCAAAAAAGATATTTACAAATTCAAAAATAATATCAAAGCGACTTTTAGATTTTAATGGAATACATTCTAATGTTGTTTATCCACCTCTATTAAAGCCCGAACAATTTTACCTAAAGGAATATGGTGATTACATATACTACACCAGCAGAATATGCCGCCCAAAGCGTCAAATGCTTGCTATAGAAGCGATGAAGTATACAAAAACGAATGTTAAGCTGGTTATATCAGGAAAATTTGACCAACAGAGCTTAAAGAACGAGATGTTTTCATTTATTAATAAGAATAACCTTCAAAATAAAGTTGTTATCGATGATAGATGGATAAGTGAAGAAGAAAAATCTGACTATTTAGCTGGGTGCTTATGCGGTCTGTATATTCCTTTTGATGAAGATTCATATGGGTATTCTTCTTTGGAATCACATCACTCACAAAAAGGAATTATAACCTGCACTGATTCGGGTGGGACAGAAGAACTAATAGTTCATGGTTATAATGGTATAATTGTGCCGCCTGATGCTAAGGAGCTTGCTCAACACTTTGATAAATTATATACAGATAAGAAACTTGCTGAGAAGTTAGGGAAGAACGGCCTAAAACGCTTAAGTGAACTTAATATTAACTGGGATAATGTGATTGGGAGGTTTACGCAATGAAAATAGCAATTCTGACAAATCAAGTCCCATTTGTACAGGGTGGTGCTGAATTTCTTGTAGAGAATTTTAAAAATAAATTAATCGAGTACGGACATGAGGCACAGGTCATAAAACTACCTTTCAGTTGGAGTCCGCAAGATCATATTATTGATAGTATGATGGCTGCAAAACTTACAAAGATTGAAAATAGTGATAAAATTATTGCAATGAGTTTTCCGGCCTATTTTACGGAGCATTATAATAAGCAAATCTGGCTGATTCATCAGTTTAGACAGTGCTATGATTTATGGGGAACCGAATATCAATTCTTTACTAATGATATTGAAGGCCGTAAAATTCGAGAGTGCATAATCCAAGCGGATACCGAACTCTTCGGCTCGCAAACAAAAACTATTTATACAATTAGTCCTGTAGTATCTAAACGTTTGAAAGAGTATAATAACATTGACTCTGAGTATATGTGCGCTCCACTTAATAATGCTGATATATTTTACTTTAAGGAATATGGAAACTATATATTTTACCCAAGCAGGGTAAACCATAGTAAACGTCAGCATATTGCAGTAGAGGCAATGAGATATGTAGAATCAGGTGTTAGTCTAGTTATTGCTGGAAAGGGCGACACAAATGGAGATGAGAAATTTCTAAAAGAATTGATTGAGAAGTATGGCCTTTCAAGCAAAGTTAAGTATATGGATAGGTTTATTAGTGAGCAAGAAAAAGCTGATTTATTTGCAGGGTGTCTTGCTGCTGTCTATATTCCAGTCCAAGAAGATTCTTATGGGTATGTGACGCTTGAAGCGTATAAGTCACAAAAAACAGTTATTACTTTTACAGATTCTGGTGGAACTGATATAGTTGTAAAAAACGATTATACAGGGATTATTACTGAGCCTGATCCAAAGGAACTTGCAAAGGCTATGGATAGACTTTATTATGACAAGAAATTGGCCCAGGAACTTGCGGTTAATGCTCCGGCATTACTTGATAAGCTAGGTATTAATTGGGATACAGTAATAAAAAGGTTGGTATAATAATGAAAATAGCATGGTTTACTCCATTCAGTGTAAAAAGCGCAATAGGAAAATATAGTAAGTTAGCTACAGATGCACTTAGTAAATATGCGGTTGTGGACATATTCCTTTTTGAAAAAGAAAACCTGTTGCAAACCAAGTTGAAAACTATCTATTGTGCTGAAATTGGTAATCTGATTAATAAGCTTACTGAATATGACATGGTAGTATATAATATGGGAGATAATACACCGTACCACCAATGCATTTATGAAGTTTTGCAAATAAAAAAGGGTACAATTATTATACATGATGCTACATTACTTGGGTTTTATTATGGTTACTATTGCAATTATAAAAATATGTTTGATGATTTTAAGAATTTATATGAATCGTTGTATAATGATCCGGCAGAAAATGCCCCTTCTCGGTACTTAAGTAATGACGGTATAGATTATGGTTTTATGGAGCATATAACAAGATTTTGTCGAGGAATTATCGTTCACTCTGACTTTCATGAGAACATAGTAAAAAAAGTATATAATGGTCCTTTGACTAGAATATACTTTCCTTTTTCTCAAGAATATATATCAGTAAAAAGCCAAGATTGTAAAGTTGATAAAGATACTGCAAAGATAAGAATGCTAACAGTTGGTAATATAAATAAAAATAAAAAGGTATTAGAGGTAGTGAAAGCAATTGGGCAGTCAAATTTACTTAAAAATGTATATAAATATTATATTGTTGGGTCACTGGGAGAATACGAATATATTAATCAAATAGAAACTATTATAGAGAGATATAACATTCAAGATAATATAGAACTTATAGGTTATGTAGATGATGAAACACTTTCAACTTATTATAGAGATGCTGATGTTCTATGTAATTTAAGGAATCCTGCACTTGAAGGTGCATCTTGGTCATTGGTAGAGCAAATGAGTTTAGGTAAACCAATAATAGTTTCTGATAATGGCTTCTACTCAGAGATACCTAAAGATTGCGTGTTTAAAATTAGTATAGAAAATGAAACAGTTGAATTAATTGAACTATTAACTTTAATTGCAAATAATCACGATATGCTAAAGCAAAAAGGACACAATGCCAAGAATTTTATTGATTTAAAATTTAATCAGGAACAATATGCTCAAAATTTTATGTTGTTTGCTGAACATATTCAATTTAGCAAACCAATAGATTTATTTATGGATAAACTATCAATTGCTTTGAATCAATTAGGTATTACTAAAGGTATGAAGATTGTAGACACAATATCGGAGCAAATGCAACTAATGTTTAATAAAATAGAAAAATAGTTCGGAGAGTAGCGAATGAAGATCCTAATAACCGGAGCAGCCGGCTTTGTAGGGAAACACTTAATTGAATACTTAAAGAATAATGGGGAAAATGATATATCCGTGATTGCTTTGTATCAGGAAGAGGCAGATTCACTAAAAAGATATGGAGTAAACATTAATATAGCTGATATATTGAGCGCTGATAGTTTAAAAAATATTATTTGTGATACCGAACCTGATCACATTTATCATCTTGCTGCCCAGAGTTCGGTTGAACTGTCCTGGAGGAATCCGGCTCTTACTGCAGATATTAATATAAAAGGAACTATTAATTTGCTTGAAATTCTTCTTTCAGAATCGATACATGCAAGAGTGTTATTAGTAGGTTCCGGTGATGAATATGGCAATGCATATATAAATAACATGCCATTAGCCGAGAATACAAAATTGGCTCCTACTAATATATATGCTATAACAAAGGTTTGCCAGAATATGCTGGGAAGTGTTTATGTAAGTGCTTATAACATGGATATCGTCATGACAAGAGCATTTAATCATATTGGACCAGGACAATCTCCGAAATTTGTAGTATCTGATTTTTGCAAGCAAGCTGTAGAAATTAAAAACGGTAAGATTGAACCTATATTAAAAGTTGGAAACACTGGTAATAAACGAGACTTTACTGACGTTCGTGATGTTGTACGGGCGTATGCTTTATTAATGCAAAATGGTATGTCAGGTGAAACATACAATATTTCTAGTGGTAAATCTGTAAGTATACAAAATATAATTAATATTATAAAAACACAATTAAATATTAATATGTCGATTGAGGTGGATAAAAAAAGGTTCAGACCAACAGATAACGCTGTAATTGAGGCAGACAGTTCAAAGCTAAGGCAGTTAACGGGATGGCGAAATATGATTAGTCTTGAACAGTCTATTATGGATACTATCCGTTACTGGGAGGAAGTTCTTAATGAAAAGTAGTTTGAAAAATAATGAAATAGGCTGGCATTTTAACCTAATGATATTTGCTTGTATGTTTATAATTCCTTTTATTGTGTATAGAGATTTGTATATGCAAAATTTACTCCTTGCTGGTGGCGACGGTTACGGAACGGCATCCAATTTGTTATTTTTAAAAAATTCGTTTATGGAGGGTGAATTTCCACTTTGGAATAAATATCTTGCTAATGGTGTACCCTTTGCAGGCGATATCAGTAACCATGCATTCTATATTATTGGTAATTTGTTTAGTTGGTTACCAGAGAAGTTGTATTTATATACTTTTTACTCCTTTCATATCAGCCTTGGAGCATTCTTTGCTTATCTGTACCTAAAAGAAATCGGGTGCAGTATACGTTCTTCAGTATGCCTGGCATTTATTTACCTGTTTTCCATACACATGGGTGGGTTTAGAAAAGGGCATCTTATGATTATAACGAGCATTGTTTACCTCCCAGTTATTCTATATTATATAGAAAAATATTTGAAAACAGGAAAATTAAAATGGCTTATCTTCTCATCTTTTGCCATGTCAATGCAATTCTATAATGCCTTTGTTCAAGATGTAATGTATACAGACATAGTAGTATTTATTTATATTCTGGCAATGGGTCTCCATAATCGGATAAAAATTAAAAAAATGCTACTTCATGGCGCAATATGGTTGTCTACATATTTTGGACTCATAGCATTGCAGCTAATTCCAACACTTGAGATGCTAAAGGAATACAGCCAAGCGGGTTCTTCAAATATGACAGAGGATATGTTTAGATCATACTCTATACACTTTATAAAGCTGCTTCAAATGCTTTTTCCCTATATCTTTGGAGAAAATATAGTGCAAAGCTTTGGTGGTTATGTATCCTCAGAAATGGATATTGAATTATTTCTTGGCCATTTTGTTCTTGTACTTGTTATTTTTGGAATTATACGTTATTTCCATGATTTCAGAATTAGGCTATCATCATTTTTAATGGTGGGGACATTTTTATTTGCTGCACAAGCGCATATACCGCCATTAAGTAAGGTGCTTTATAACATTCCTCTTGTTGGAAACATGCGTTGTACCTCAAGAATATTATTTGTATTCATATTTTTTGCATTTGTCATTTGTGGTTATACATTATCAAGATTACAGGAGGGGAAAGATGTAAAAGCACTTTTTAGATTTGTGGTATTTTTTGTAGCAGGCATACTTCTTGTTCTTGGAATTGCTGTAGTTTCTGTACTGATTATGCAAGGTGCAAATGGATTTCATGAAGACCAAATGAAAAATATTTATCGATATTTCAACAAGGCTTTTATTAAAGATACATTGTTTATTATTCTTATTGCATTACTTACTTTCCTGTTATTTAGATTGAGCGCCAAACTTTCTGACACTCGTTATAACCATGCTTTCAGTGTATTTTGTTTATTTGTAATGTTGATATCTATCATTGAAACATATCCATTCACAACCCAAAGCAATCCTGCAACGCTAGATGCTCTGCAGCTTAAGGATTCCGCTTCTAAAAAACTCTCTGCTGATATAGGGAATTATAAGATATGGGACGCATTTCCAAGTATAGACGGAGGTCATACGAGTATAATTTCTCAAAATACAGCCATGGCAAAGGAACTTCCAGCGATAAACGCATATATATCAATTAATAATCCTAGGATATACCGACTATTCTCACAGGAACCTACTGCTGATATAAATTTTTCTGGGTTACTGACAGGAAGTCTTAAGGCTGCACAAAACTTAAGGTACCAAAATAGCCTTCTTTCCATGCTTGGTGTTAAATATATTATTGACTCATATGATTTGATTGGGAGTGATAGTAGTATCGTAAAACTGAGAGGAGCCGGAGAGTATGTGTTAAATGAAAGTCAGATTACTATACCCGATGTGAATGGAGAATTATTTGTTTATGCCAAGGAGATCGATATAACTCCTAATACGTTGTACAAAATATCATTTAGTGGTGAATTTCATGATAGTGAAAAAGACATGTATTATGTTGATTTCTATGCAGGTGAATTATATGATGCTCCGGGACAGCAAGTTACATTAACACTTACCGAAGACAGGAAAGAGTATAATGCTTACATAAATTCTGGTGAAATCCCTGCCAACAGTGTTGTTTATGTACGGTTTGTAGGGCTCCCCAACAATGAAGGAATAATTCAGAATTTTTCAGTAACTAAAATGGAGACTGAAAAGATAAGTAATATATATGTTCCCTACTATTCTGATGAGAAAACTAAAATCTATATCAATAGTAATGCAAAGGACATCCTATATACTCCCCGAAAGGTTGAGTCTATTTCTAAAGTAGAAGACATTTATACTAACGTACTCAACTATTCACTTGATGATACAAGCTATATTGAAAACTTTAAAAAGATGGACTTGATAGGTATAGATACAGAAATAAGCGGTATAGAATTTAAAAACAACAGCATTCGTGCAAAAGTATCTTCGACAGCGGGTTCTTTCATTAATTTTTCTCAGAACTATTATCCAGGATGGAAAGCTTATGTTAATGGAGAAAAAGTGCCCATTTATATGGTTAATGGTTTAATACAAGGTGTTGAAGTTCCTGAAGGGGATAGTATAATTGAGTTCAGATTCCGACCTATCAGTATTTATCTTGGAGGAGGTATCAGCTTTCTTACCCTGGTTATAGCAATATATGTTATTATAATAGAAAAAAAGAAAGATAAGATTGCTTCTTGATATACCGTTGTGTGATGATTAATTTTTGGGGGAAATGAATATGAAAGGAATCATTTTAGCTGGAGGTTCAGGGACACGACTATACCCATTAACAATGGTTACTTCAAAACAGTTACTACCTATATATGATAAACCCATGATCTTTTATCCCCTGTCAGTGCTTATGCTGGCTGGAATCAAAGAAATACTCATCATATCAACCCCGCACGACTTGCCTAATTTCGTACGACTATTAGGTGATGGCCACCAGTTTGGTATTGAACTTTCTTATGCTGAACAGCCCTCACCAGACGGACTTGCTCAAGCCTTCATTATTGGAGAGAAGTTCATAGCAGGAGAAGGATGTGCTATGATTCTTGGAGATAATATCTTTTATGGTGCTGGGTTTACATCAAGCTTACAAAAAGCTGTTAAAAACAAAAAAGGTGCAACAATATTCGGATACTTTGTAGATGACCCAAGGCGATTTGGAGTGGTTGAAATTGATCATAATGGACAAGCATTGTCAATAGAAGAAAAACCAGCCCATCCAAAATCAAATTACGCTGTAACTGGATTGTACTTTTATGACGAAAATGTATGTAAGTATGCAAAAAGTTTAAAACCCTCTAACCGCGGTGAACTAGAAATAACAGATTTAAATCGAATTTATTTAGAAAATAATGTACTTAATGTGATTACCTTGGGGCGTGGATATGCTTGGCTTGATACAGGAACTATTGATTCCCTGAATGATGCTTCAGAATTTGTTAAGGCAATTGAGACAAGACAGGGAATCCAAATTGCAGCCCTTGAAGAAATAGCCTATCACAGTGAATGGATTTCAAAAGATCAGTTAATTAACAGTGCTGATTTATATGGTAAATCTCCTTATGGCGTATACTTAAGGAAAATTGTTGGAAGGTAGTTTATATTTTAATTAGAGGTGATTTTAGTTGAAAATAGTTGTAACTGGTGGAGCCGGATTTATTGGTGGGAATTTTATTCATTATATGCTAGAAAAATATCCGGAAAACAATATTATATGCCTTGATGCCCTTACATATGCGGGTAATGTAGAAACGCTTAAAGCTGCAATTGGAAATCCCAAGTTTATGTTTATAAAAGCGGATATTGCTGATAGAGAAGCGATAAAGAAGCTTTTTGAAAACCTGAAACCTGATATAGTTATTAATTTCGCAGCAGAAAGTCATGTTGATCGGTCAATTGAGAATCCTGAACTATTTTTAAGAACAAACGTGTTAGGCACACAAGTGCTTTTGGATGCCTGCCGTCAGTTTGGTGTTAAACGCTATCATCAAGTTTCTACTGATGAAGTTTATGGTGATCTACCACTGGACAGGCCGGACTTGTTTTTTACTGAGGATACTCCTATACATACATCTAGTCCTTATTCAGCTTCGAAGGCAGGTGCCGATTTATTAGTACAGGCATATTATCGAACATATAATTTACCTGTAACGATCTCACGCTGTTCCAATAATTATGGACCGTATCATTTTCCTGAGAAACTTATACCACTTATAATATCCAATGCACTAAGCAATAAAAATTTACCTGTATATGGAAAAGGTGAGAATATCCGTGATTGGCTATATGTAGAGGATCACTGTTCTGCCATTGATATGATTATACACAAGGGAAAAGTTGGTGAGATTTATAACATTGGCGGAAATAACGAACGTACAAATCTCGAAGTTGTAAAAGTTATACTTAGAGAACTTGGCAAGAGCGAAGATTTAATAACATTCGTAAAAGATCGTCCAGGGCATGATATGCGTTATGCTATAGATTCATCAAAAATTCAAAGAGAATTAGGCTGGAAGCCAAAGACATCTTTTAAAAAGGGTATTGTAAAAACTATTCAGTGGTATGTTGAAAATCGTGAATGGATGGAGCATGTAACAAGTGGAGAGTATCAGGATTACTACAACAAGATGTATGTAAACAGATAGTAATTTTGATTTGAGAAAAGGGAACATATGCCAGAAAAGCTTGTACAGTTTATTAAGTTCGGTCTTGTGGGAGCAAGCAATACAGTAATTTCTCTTGCTGTATATTATATCCTCATTATGCTGCAAGCTAATTATTTACTTGCAAGTATTGCAGGGTATTTCGTTAGTTCTATCAGCGGTTACTTACTCAATAAGCATTGGGTATTTAAAAGTGGTAAAGCTGTGAAAGACTCAATTGTAAAATACTATATTGTTTATATTACTTCATTAGTAATAAACCTAGTTACGATGTATATTTGGGTAGATATTCTATTTATTTCTGACAGAATCGCTCCCATATTAACACTTTGTATTACAGTACCATACAACTATGTTTTTAGTAAATTATGGGCATTTAAGGAGAACTAATGGTGAATGGTGTAGATAATCAAGAAGATCGGATAAGACTTAGATATGATTGGGTAGCTGTTGGAATTGTCTTTATATTTATTTTATCTGCAAGCTTAATGTGGAACATTAAAACCTACCCTTTTGATAGCTCATATTATTGGAGTATAGCCAATAGTATGATGGGGGAAAACGGGTTTTCATTTTTAGATTTTCCAGAAACATTCCGTGGCTATTTCTACCCTTTTATTATGTTCGTACTTAAAGGTACTGGGAGAGTTGTTTTCAATAATGATCATATTTTATTTATGATTACTAACAGTGCTATTCTAGCAATACTGATTGCCAAAGTTATTCCTATAATTCTCGATGTCCACATTGCTCCAAAACGGAGAATAATTGGATCTGTTCTGTTTTCTACTATAATATGCATATTTTGGAAAGATGTTATTACCTGCCCTTTATCTGATCTACCAGCTATGGCTATGTTTATGACTGCACTTGCACTTATGCAAACAGCAACAAAACAAAGCTTTGAAAATAAGAAGAAAAGCATTATTAAGTTCCTTTTATATGGTTTTTTTTGTGGTGCTTTGCTATATGCAGCATACAATACACGTGCAGTATACCAATATGCTGTAATACTTGCTGGACTAGTTTTCCTGTTTATCAACAGAAAAAAACCAACAAAATATTTAGTCTCCATAACTATTGTTGCTTTAATTGGTGCAGCTCTAATTGCATTTCCTCAGGCTAAAATTAATGAGAAATATACTGGTAAGTTTACTCCTAGGGTTATGACAGAACAACTCAATAATTACAGTACAAATCTGGAAATCTCCCAACTTCATTGGGGAATAAACATCCAGAGATATGAAAGTTACACAGGGAGTACAGAGACCTACAATACGTTAGGTGGGGTAATGTTTTCTGATGAAACTGGGAGTAAGATACTCCGTGAAGAAAACATCAACATAGAAACATTTAATATTGGCGCGTTAGTAAAATTATATTTAAAATACCCTCTTGATTTTGCGGGTATTTATACTCGACATATATTTAGTTATATTAGTAATATTTCTGATGATGTTTATAGTGAAGAGTTTTATAAAGATAATAGTCTTAAGTTTTTGATGAATGTATTAATTTGGTTTATTGGCGCATTAGGTATTATTGTTAGTAATAAAAATTCACGACGTGTTTGGTTGAAAAAAAATGGTTCATATTTACTTTGTATAGTTTTACCTTGCCTAATGATCATTCCTGGAGCACCAGAAGTTCGCTTCTTCATTTCTTTTTACTTTTTGCTATATGGGTACCTATGCTATCAACTAAACTTTCATAATATTAAGTCTCTTATAAAAAGTAAGGCTACTGTTGTAATAGGTAGCTTTTTTGCGGTACTGTTGGTTTGGACTGCGATTATAGGGTCTATTCTTGCAAGTGTAGATAATGCGACATTACTAATAAAAAATAAACCATGGGTTTTGGAAGACCAAATATATATGGGAGAAACGGTCGCATCCGTAGATAAAATTAATTTAAGTCAGATTAATGATGTGAATATATGGACCACTCAGTTTAATGTTTCGGCGAATGAGTACTACTATTTTAAGTTTGAAACTGATGCTATGGAGACAGACACAAAATTATTTTATGCTGATTTGTATGCTGGAGCTGAATATGATAAAGTAGAACAAGATAAAAATATTGTGTTGAATAGAGAAGACAATCATTACGCAGGTATTATATATACAGGCGTAGAAGTCCCTGCCGATGAAGTTCAATTTCGTCTTATAACCATTCCTTTAGATAATATCGAAATTAATAATTTAATTGTAAGACGTTGTGAAATGAAAAATAGGAAGTGAATAATTATGAAAATTATGCCAAATCGCCTTGATAGGGGTTTTTTCATGTATCAAAAAGAATTTGAAGATAAGGCACTTGAAGTGCTGCGTTCCGGTTGGTATATTCTTGGCAAAGAAGTTTTAGCTTTTGAAGAAGAGTTTGCTTCCTATGCAACTGCTAAGTTCTGTGTAGGACTGGCTAATGGTCTTGACGCTTTATGGATTGCATTTCGTGTTTTAAATATTGGAGAAGGTGACGAGGTTATTGTCCAAGGCAATACTTACATAGCAAGTGTCATGGGAATTACAATGAATGGTGCTACACCGATATTCGTGGAACCAGATGAATATAACAATATAGATACTTTAAAGATTGAAGAGAAAATTACACCAAAAACAAAAGCAATTTTGGTTGTGCATCTTTATGGACAAGCTTCAAAAATGGATACTGTTGTAGAACTGGCTCATAAATATAATCTTCGAGTAGTTGAAGACTGTGCTCAGTCACATGGTGCATGCTATAATGGCAAGATGACTGGGACCTTCGGAGATGTTGGGTGTTTTTCATTTTATCCTTCTAAAAATCTTGGTGCCTTTGGCGATGCAGGAGCTATTGTTACAAATAATGAGGAACTCGCCCAAAAATTTCGAGTATTTCGTAATTATGGTAGTGAAAAACGTTATTATAACATGATCGTGGGTACCAATTCCCGCTTGGATGAAATGCAGGCGGGTTTACTTAGGGTTCGACTTTCTCATTTAAACGAGTTGGTAGAAGAAAAAATAAAAATCAGCCAAAGATATTTATCTGAATTAAAAAATCCATGCATTGAACTTCCAAAGGTAAGAATGGGAGCTACATCTATTTGGCATCAATTTGTTATTCATACAAGTAAAAGAGATAATTTAATGAATTATCTGAACAAGAAGGGTATTGGCACAATTATTCATTATCCCATACCTCCACATCTTTCTGAAGCATATAAGTATTTAAATTTAGAACGTGGTGTACTGCCAATTACAGAGAAATACGCGGATGAAGTATTATCAATACCCATATATAATGGTATGACAGAGGATGAACAAAGCTACGTTATTAATGCTATTAATTTATTTGAGGGATAAAGAAAATGACACTTAGAAAACTAGAAGAAAAAGATGCACCATATATGGAAGAATGGATGAAAGATGAAAAAATTAACCGTTATTTTCGATTTGATCCAGATAAAGTAACTTTCATTTCTGTACTTGAATTTATAAAAAATAATCAAAATAATAGGAATTCATACAATTTCGCAATTACAGATGATGAAGATACATATCTAGGAACAGTTAGCTTAAAGAACTTAGACATCAATGCGAAAAATGGTGAATATGCAATTGCTTTAAGGTCAAGCGCGCAAAGAACAGGAGCCGGGCGTTTTGCAACAATTGAAATTCTGAAATTTGCATTTGAGGAGCTTGGGCTAGAGCGTATTTATCTTAACGTGCTGTCTGAGAATGAACATGCTATAAAGTTTTACCAAAAAATAGGATTTATTTATGAAGGCGAATCTTATCACCACATTAATTTAAGAGGAGAACTTAAAAGCTTAAAATGGTTTAGGATGATGAAAGAAGAGTATAAAGCATGTAATATAAGATTATGGGGGAATAAATAATGTCAACGCAAATAGACAAGGTTAAAATGCTTACCTTTAAAGAAAATAGTGATGACCGAGGTAAGTTAGTAGTAGTTGAAGGATTAAAGGATATTCCATTTGACATAAAAAGAATATTCTATATATATGGTTCCGATGGAGATGTAGTCCGAGGATACCATGCAAACAGGCGTACAAAGTTCGTTTTAATTAATTTATGTGGTTCATCTAAAGTAAAAGTAAAAAATGGGAAATCGGAAGAAGTATTTGTTCTAGACAAGCCAAATGAAGGGATTTATTTACCCAACATGATCTGGAAGGAAATGTATAAATTTTCATCAGATTCCATTCTTTTAGTTTTAGCAAGTGAACTATATGATTCAAACGAATATATCAAAAATTATACAGATTTTTTAGAGGAAGTGAAATAAATTGAGTAAGCTATCAATTATTATACCTATTTATTATAATGCTGATACATTGCCAATGCTATATAGAGATATGCAGATTAATATCCTATCAAAACTTTCTGAATATGAAATCATTATGGTTGATGACGGTTCAAAGGATTCTTCGTGGGATGAAATGGAAAAAATATCTGCTATTGATCAAAATATTAAACTAGTTAAATTATCGCGGAACTTTGGATCTCATGCTGCAATTTTAGCTGGCTTAAACGCTTGTTCAGGAGAATGTGCTACTATAAAAGCGGCGGATTTGCAGGAACCATCTGAACTTATTCTTGAAATGTATGAGAGTTGGGAAAAAGGGAACAAGGTTGTTTTAGCAGTTCGATCAGATAGAGAAGAAAGTTTTTCACAAAAGTTGTTTGCTAATTTTTATTATTGGCTAATCCGCAAACTAGCAATTCCATCTATGCCAAAAGGGGGATTTGACTGCTTCTTAATAGATAGAAACGTAATTGAAGCTTTAAAATTACTTGACGAAAAAAATTCTGCTATTACTTTGCAAATTTTATGGACTGGATTTCAGACTGATATGATTTACTATGTTAGGAAAAAGAGGGAAGTCGGTCATTCCAGATGGACAATTGCTAAAAAGATAAAATTGGTTGTTGACTCTCTTGTGAGTTTTTCTTTTATACCTATTCGTTTTATGTCTGTTGTTGGCGCATTATTTTTTATTGGATCTATTTTATGGGGGATCGCCGTATTACTCTATAAGATTTTTGGAAACATTCCAATACAAGGATGGACTACACTAATGATCCTTGTGTTATTCTCTTCAGGTTTAATTATGCTAACACTAGGGATTTTGGGAGAGTACATATGGAGAGGTATGGATGCCGCACGAAATCGTCCAGTTTATATTATTGACCAGATAAAAGAAAGGGGTGATAATATCAAGAAATAAATAAAATCTTAGAGAGTTACGAAGAGACTACAAAGTGTTTTCGAATTATAAATACTCCTCTTTATTTTAAATATATTCATTTCTATTGCAAATTTTCAGGTTTTCAAGAACCTTTTTGATATCTCCGGCGCTGTTCCTATCGCAGATAAGGGTCGCATCTTCTGTGTCCACAATGATGAGGTTTTCAATACCTACAGCGGCAATGAGCTTTTTTCCACCTTCAATAATACAGTGTTTAGAATCAATCGTAATAACATTACCAGCAACTACATTACCAAATTCATTGGACTTTTTTATACGTTCTATTGCAAGCCAAGAACCAACATCATCCCATCCAAAGGCACCAGGAAGGGTATAAATGTTTTTTGATTTTTCCATGATGCCATAATCAATAGAAATGGATGTAAAATTGCGGTATTCCTTTTCGAGAATGCGCTCTTCTTCCGCTGTTCCAATTGATTCAAGTATTGTCATCAAGCCATCATATGTTTCCGGCATATGCTCTTGTATCTTATGAAGAATAGAAGATACTTTCCAGACAAACATACCACTGTTCCAGAGATATTCATCACTTGCCAGATATTCCTTTGCAATCTCAAGGCTTGGCTTCTCAACAAAACGATCGACTTGAAAAGCTCTCCCGTCGCATATATCAGGGTTGAATTTAATATAGCCATAACCAGTCTCAGGACAGTCAGGAGCAATACCAATAGTAATCAAATTACTGTTTTTATGAGCTGTTTCAATTGCATCTCTGAGTGTATTTATAAACATGCTGCTATATTTTATAAGATGATCCGATGGAAGAACCATCATAACAGCATCATCATACTTTTTTGAAATATGTATTGCACCTAATCCGATACAGGGAGCAGTATTACGACCAACCGGCTCACACAGTATATTTTCTTTTGGAATGCTGGGAAGCTGTTCAAAAACCAAAGCCGCATATTCCTTATTGGTAGATATATATATATCCTCTAGATCGACTAATGGTAGTATTCTCTCTACAGTCAATTGTATCATTGTTTTACCATCATCAGTTAAGGAAAGAAATTGTTTCGGCATATTTTTCCTGCTCTTGGGCCAGAAACGCTCTCCACGTCCACCAGCCATGATAAGTGCTGTTGTCTTCATCAGCTGATTCATCCTCCTTTTAGTAAAATAATTATTTAATTGTGATTTTATATTACAGTATGTGATAGGATGATGCAAATAATTTATGGCATAATAGGGAAGTATAGAAGAAAATATAAACTTTGGAACACAACTTGGAATATAATAAGTCAGTTGACTTTAATGTAATGAACCCTTAGAATTAAAAGCGTGATCATTACAAAATTATACATATTTTGGGGTGGGAAACAATGACCCACATAATTCAACAACTCAAACGTCCTTATAAGGTATACATATTGATTGCTGACCTTTTTCTTTTATTTATTTCCTATGTAGTAGCATTCCTATTGAGGTATAAGGAACTGCCTGCATATAACTTTACCCCATTTATTAATGCCTCTCCATACATTATTATAGCCGCTATTATATATCTTGATATGTACAAGGTACTGTCCTTCTTTAGAAAAAGCGTCTATGATGTCTTAAAATCTATTGCTCTTTTGGTGGCATTATTAGGTATTACAACTATAGCTGTAACCTATATGCTGCAAGGTTTTTCATTTCCTAGACTTATATTGATTGTTACACCGATCATCCAGTTTATCTTATTGGGATCATTTAACCTGATCCTTCTTTATTGGAGCCGTTTTATGTCAGGCGAAAGAACTGTTATGATTATCTGCTCCAGTCCAGGTTCAACTGGAATAGTTGAAAAAGTAGATCACTTTCTGAAAAGTGTAAAGGTTGAGAAAAAGTTGGTTCTTGATCTATCTCAAGAGAAAATAATCATGAGACGTTTAAAAGACATGGACGAGGTTTTTTTAAGCGCAGATATCCCTGCTGAATTTAAGGCAGAAGTCTTAATGCAATGCATGGGAGGAAAACAAGTTATCTATGTCGTTCCTCATCTGTTTGAAATTTCTCTGATTAACGCTAAGATTATGCAACTCGATGACACACCAGCCTTTATGATTGACAAACTGGGTCTCAGTGCGGAACAAGCCTTTGTCAAAAGAGTATTCGATTTAGTTCTATCACTATTAGGAATTATAGTACTAAGTCCAATATTACTTTTAATTACATTATTAATAAAAATATCTTCAAAAGGACCAGCATTCTATAAACAGGAAAGAATGACAAAGAACAATAGAAGCTTTACTCTCATTAAATTCCGAACCATGAAGCAGGATGCCGAAGACCTGACGGGGCCGATTTTTTCTGAAGAGAATGATCCTCGTGTAACATGGATAGGCAGAATATTAAGGAAAACAAGGATTGATGAGTTTCCACAGCTTTTCAATGTTTTAAAAGGTGATATGAGTCTAGTCGGCCCAAGGCCTGAGCGCCCTTTCTTTGTGGAACAATTCATTCATGATCTACCTGAATATGAGCATCGTTTTGCAGTAAAGGCAGGTATCACAGGTTATGCACAGATCTATGGAAATTATGGTACATCACCAGACAATAAGCTCAGATTCGATTTGATGTACATAAGAAATTACTCACTTCTTTTGGATATTAAGCTCATTATCCAAACCCTGAGAGTTTTTTTCACACCCGGAAGTGCATATAAAAAACGCGCCAATCCTGAGGCTACAAAAAAGGATCAGGATAAACACTCTCGGGCAAAGAGACAGGCCATATAGATATGAAATACATATCAATAAACAGCAAAAAGCGCAGAATAAGATGAATTGATTCAAAAAGATAGACAAAACTCCGATAGATGTGATAACATAACAAATGCCGCAAAAACGAAGCGGCTATCCTTGCTCTGCATGATATTGCAGGGCCGAATGAGTCCAAAAGGAGGTGACATGGTCATGAATAAGTATGAGACCGTCTACATCATTTCTCCAACCGTTGATGAAGAGCACGTAAAGGGCCTTGTTGAGAAATTCAACAATTTGGTATCCGCTAACGGTGAGCTCGAAAAGGTTGAGGAATGGGGCAGGAAAAAGCTTGCTTACGAAGTCCAAGACCAGAAGGAAGGGTACTACGTACTGATGAACTTCTCGGCAAAATCGGATTTCCCTGCTGAACTTGAAAGAAATTTCAAGATAACAGAGGAGATTTTAACGTACATGGTCATCAGGAAGGATGCTTAAGCCTTCTGACCATTTAGCAGAAACCAAATTACGTATAGGTGGTGTTTTGATTGAACAAGGTCATATTAATGGGCAGGCTGGTAGCCGATCCGGAAACACGCTACACGCAAAACAACATCCCCATGACCCGCTTCAAGCTAGCTGTTAATCGGCCCGGCAAACCGCAGGAAGGTCAGCCCAATGCAGACTTCTTAAATATTACTGCTTGGAGAACTACTGCTGAATTTGTCGCTAAGTATTTCAAAAAGGGTCAACAGGTATTGGTAGAAGGTTATCTTCGAAACAATTCCTGGACTGATCAGCAGGGGAATAAACGCTATAGCGATGATATCCATGCTGACCAGGTTTACTTTGCTGACAGCAAACGCGACAGCGGCTCAAATAATGCCTACATGGGCAATACGCCTCAGGTTTCTGCTCCAGCGTTCCCAGCCGATAAGCCTGAGAACGGAGACGGGTTCTACGCCCTCAATGAGGACGACGAGGACCTTCCATTCTGATTTCTTTATCCGTCATAATTACACGCAAATTTACAGCCTTCTGCCCAAGTGGTTAGAAGGTTCTTTTTTTGGGGATATTCTGGTTGATGAGTTCACATAGGAGGGCATTTAGTTGAAAATCGGCTCACTCGAACTTTCGGGAAATATTTTTTTAGCTCCCATGGCAGGGGTTACGGATCTTCCTTTTCGGCTTCTTTGCAAGGAGCAAGGATCTTCTTTGGTGTATACGGAAATGATCAGTGCTAAAGGCATGCATTATAATGATGAGGAAACCCTCAAGTTATCTGAGACTCATCCCGATGAAAGGCCTGTTGCGGTGCAGATCTTCGGTAAAGAGCCTGACATTATTGCAGAAGCTGTATCTAAATTAACGAATAGACCAGATCTTTCCTTAATAGATATTAATATGGGTTGTCCTGCGCCTAAGATAATCAAGAACAGTGAAGGCTCAGCTCTTATGAAAAAGCCGGAACTTGTAGGTCGTATTGTTCGGGAAGCTGTAAAGGCTTCAACCAAGCCTGTCACGGTAAAAATCCGCAAAGGTTGGGATGACTCAAGCATCAACGCTGTGTTAATAGCCTCTATTTGCGAAGAAGAAGGGGCCAAGGCTGTTACGGTTCATGGGAGAACCCGTGAGCAATATTATTCGGGAAATGTAGACCTGTCTATAATTAAAGATGTAAAAAGAGCACTTTCTATTCCTGTGATAGGCAATGGAGACATAAGAAAACCGGAAGATGCTAAGAAGATGTTTGACTTTACCGGCTGTGATGCTATTATGGTAGGTAGAGGAGCACAAGGAAATCCTTGGATATTCCGAAATATTATTAGTTTCCTTGAAAAAGGGGTATATAGTAAACAACCGGATAAGCAGGAGCTTTTCGAAACCATTCTGAGGCATTATATGCTTATGGAAACAGTAAAAGGTGAGAGAACTGCAATGTTGGAGATGAGAAAGCACGTGGGCTGGTATCTCCATGGATTTCCTGAAAGTGCGAAGGTACGTTCACAGGTTTTTAGGACACAAAGCAAAGAAGAGGTCGTTGAAATATTGAATAACTACTTAAGATAAGCATCTAGGATACCGATAATGTTAATAGCTTATTACACAAAGCCCCTATTTCTTATGCTAAGTTACATTTTGTTTACACCTCGATTGGTATTATTGACCCTCTCAAATGGGGGTGATATAATCAAAAACGAATTCATGATGGGTTGTTCATCCAATTCCATCTGAATCAATAAAGCAAACAAAGCCGGATTGCAATGTAAGGAAGCAGGCGTAATCCGACTTTGAGACCTTAATGACCTGCTTCCAAAACAAAAGGGAGGATTTTCATCATGAGAAACCTTAAGAAAGTTTTTGCAGTGATCCTAGCCGTTGCTCTAATGGCATCGATGATGGTTCCTGCACTCGCTGCCGTTTCCCACGAAGCAGAAGCTCTTAAGCTTCAGGCTATTGGGTTGATGGCTGGCGGACCTGCTGACCTCAAGTTAGAGGAAGGCGTAACAAGAGTTCAAGGTTTGACATTTGCAATCAGAGCTGCTGGTAAAGAAGCAGATGCTCTTGCAATGACAGACGCAGAAGTAGCAGCTGAACTTGCTAAGTTCACAGATGCTGACAAAATCCCTGCATGGGCAAAGAAGTATACTGCTTACGCAATCAAGAACAACATTACTGTTGGTGTTGGCGGCGGTAAGTTTGCACCTCTGGAGCCTATCAGCGGAACATCATTCCTCGTATTCCTTCTCAAGTCCGGTATGGGTTATGCTGACGTAACAACCGGTAATGTTGTTGACGTAGCTTACGCAGCAAAGGTTCTTTCTGTAAGTGAGGCTCTTACTTATGGCACAAAGACAGCTCTTATCCGTGATGATGCTGCAGCTATCCTTTACGGCGCAGCTAAGAATGGCGTGAACAAAGACGGTAAGACTCTCATTCAGTCTCTTATCGATGCTGGATTCGTTGCCAAGGATGATGCTGTTGATGCTGGTTTCATCGATGCTACACCCGCAAAGTTTGAAGTAGTAGACGTATCTGCTGACAACCTCAAGCAAGCTGTTGTTGAATTCAATCAGCCCGCTGACAAGGATGCCGCAGGCGATAAGGACAACTACAAATTTGCAACCGCAGATAAAATTGCCGTTGCAGGTGTATCCGTATCCGAAGACGGCTTGAGCGCAACCTTGACCTTTAAGGATGCGGTTAGCCAACAGAAGAAGGCTTCCTTGACCGTAAGCGGTGTTAAATCTGCTTCCGGTTTGGCAATGACCAAAACCGTTAAGGAAGTAAATTTCCTTGATAATACCATACCTTCCATCGTTGCCACAGAGGTCGTTGGTATTTCCACAATTAAAGTTACATTCTCAGAGCCAATGAATCCTTCCAGCATAGTAGCTTCTTCATTCAAAGTGAATGATGGAAAGTACTATGTGAAGGGCGTCACTGCTCAGAAAAATGACACCGAGTTCCTTGTTGAGCTTTATACCTCTCTTAAGACTGGTGAGCTGCCCTTCGAAGTAAAGGTTGGTCCTGCGGATTATGCCGGATTCACAGCTATGGGCTTTATTGGCAAATTAGCTGTTAATGAAGACAAGGAAGCTCCCTATGTTGTTTCCTACAAGGATGCCAAGCCTAATTCGATAGTTTTAGTATGGAACGAAGACATTGTATTAGCAAACGGTGCTAAAGCAAACTTCTATCATACCAATGGTAACAATACTATAACAGTTAACATGACACCTGCTTCAATTGATGGCAACGAAATGACATTGGAATTTTCAAATACCAATAAGTTGCCCAATGGTACAGCTTATGTTTATGTACTGAAAGATGCCGTTAAGGATCTTTGGAACAACAAAAATGCTCAGCAGATGACCAAGGTCGATGTTGAAGTTGACAACGATGCTCCTGTTCTCAAAGAAATTAAAGTTGATGCAGAAAATAAGATCATCTTGAAGTTTGACGAGAAAGTAGCAAAGGCAAACACAAAAGCCAACTATACCTTGTTAGACAAGGACGGAAAAGAAGTAACCAATATCATCTCCAGTGCCGTCCCCTCGGATAAAGAGGTTACAATAACCTTTGTCAAGAACCTGTCCGGAGGCGTTTATACATTAGTAGTTAAGAATGTTGAGGATATGTCTGGAAACGCTATGGCATCAACGTCTATGGAGTTTACCGTAACCGACATGACAAAGCCGGTAGCTACTGATTTCTCCGCTACATTGTACACAACTACACCATATAACGGGAAGTATGATCAGATTCTCAAGGTTTCCTTTGGTGAAGCTATGGCGACAGAGGGTGCCTATTCAATAGCTGATCTGTCCAAGTATATCTTGACCACAGGTAGTAAGAGAATTGAAACATTCAAGGAAGTTACCATTAGCGTAGTAGATGATGGAAAAGCTGTTGAAATAACCGTACCGTATCTTCTATCAGATGGAACAACCCAACTTGTAACAACAGGTGCTAATGAACTTCAGATCGCTAGAGTGGCGGATGCTGCCGGAAATTATACAGTTGCGTTGGTAAACCCAGTAAATATCGGCACATCTACCGACATCACAATTACAAAGGCTGAACTGGTTGGTGCTAAAGAAGTCAAAGTGTACTTCTCAAGTGCATTGGAAAAGTTCGAGGCAAATGAGGTTCTGATTTATAAGGGAGCAAAATATCTCACTCCTACCGGTGTGTCAACTGACCTTGAAAAGGGTAAGACAGTTGCAACCTTTACCCTTGATGAAGCATTTAACTATACCGCTTCAGATCTTAGTGTTACTACAGCTAGTCCAGCTGGTAAGAATGTTACAGCTAACAGCTATGGCGAGACATTATTTAGAGGTCAAGCTCCTGTCGCTGGTGTTGATAAGCTTGCTCCAGCATTAAAAGTGCAAGGTGCTGATGATGAAGACGATGTTAAGGTAACAACAGCTGATGGCGCACTTATAGCTGGTAGCAGTCCTGCGAAATATGTAAAGGTAAGCACCATTACACTGACCTTTGAAGAAGCTCTGAATCCTGCTTATATCTCCTATGGAAGCTTTGATGTTGCTGGGTTCAAGGTTACGTCGGTTAGTTATGTTGCACCTATTGTAACTGGTGGATCTAGTCAGATCGTAATCGTTGTTGAAGATAATGATCAGTTTGTAGAAGTTAACAATGCAATTACATTGAAGGCTCCTATCAGAGATAATAGTGCCGCTGGTAATGAACTCACAACTCTCTCCACATCCGTAAAATATTAGAATCTAAAACCTTTAGAGGAATGGTTCTAATGTAACCGAAACGTTGAGCCCCGGAAGTACCTAAGTACTTCCGGGGCTTTACATTTGGCTTTCGGAGAAAGCGAGAAGGAGCGCAATACATGTTCTATACACCACTCCTATTGCCTTGTAAGCGAGATTAGTATATTATTTATATGATTATCAAATTATGTTATGATGAAATAAAAGTGCCAAGAGGAATTACATATGAAAAAAACAAAGAGAAAAGTGAACCCAAGCTTGGATAGCAGTACTACCTTATGGGATAAGTGCGCTATTCTTATACTCGCCTTTATCGCATCGGTAATTCCGCTTGTTGTTAAATTGCAACAAATAAATTTATCTGAGAATCAATATAAATACTGGACAGGGAAAAGTACTGTCTTTGACGTTTTTAGCTATGTCAAATCGCAACTTCTTATTATAGTGCTTGTTATGCTGGTAATATACTGGTTAATCAAGCTCGCTCAGAAAAGTAAAATACCTTTCTCCAATCTGCTTATATTTGTTATTGTTTATATCGCAATGGCCATTCTTTCAACCCTGTTTTCAGAGTATAAGGATATTGCCCTAACCGGTTTTGTCGATCGCTATGAAGGGTTATTTATATTAATTGCTTATGTTGCAGCCATGTTTACAGCTTTTGTTCTTGTCCGTGATGAGAAAAGCGCCGCTTTCATCATATATGCCTTATTAGTCTCAGCGTTTATTATGGGTGTAATAGGGCTTAGCCAGTTCTTTGGCGTTGATATCCTCCAAACAAGTTGGGGTAGGAATTTAATTGTACCAAGTGAATTTAGAAGTATGGCGGAAAAGTTGAGCTTTAATTTTGCAGGCCAGAAGGTTATGTATACAACGGTCTATAATCCAAACTATTTAGGCTCTTATTCTGTTTTAGTTTTACCCATTTCCATAGCTCTTTTTTTCTATTACCTTGATAAGTCAAATAAAAAAGCACTATTTATGTTCGTTGCTTCTTTAATGGCATTTACACTCTGGCTTGGCGGCCTTTCAAGAGCGGGATTGGTAGGGGGAATCGCACTCTTAATTCTTTTAGTATTCTTCTTAAGAAAAATTATCATTACACAGTGGAAGGCTTCATTAGGACTGCTTCTGGGCTTTACGATCATATATGCTGGAATGGATATTTACTCCGGAGGACTTGTGACAAAGGAATTTATGGACACAATGCCTTCTTCCATTTCAACGGATGGAGAATTCCAGGCTAATTCCGCGGCGGAATCATCCCAAAAGAAACCCGTCAAATCAGCGCGGCTCCACCAAAATGTATTTAGCTTCGAAACAGAATCGGAAGTCTTTGTTATAAAGCTAGAGGGAGATTCTATAAGCTTTTACAATGGTAAAGGCCAGCAATTGAACATTGAGCAGGAGGAGAATAAGATCACCTTTACGGACGAGGATTATGAACTCTATTCTGTTGAGATGGATAAAAGTGTTGCTTACCTCTATTATGCTGATGTTATAATGCCCTTTTTGTTTTCCGAAAACAAAATGCTTTATTCGCCAACGCCACGTTTATTTTATGAAGAAGTGGATGCGGTTCCCTCCTGGGGGTTTGAGAACCATTTAAATTTTGGATCAGGCCGAGGGTATTTGTGGGCCAGAAGTATTCCGCTTCTAAAAAATACGCTCCTTTTGGGCCACGGTCCGGATACCTTTTCTATTTATTTTCCGCAGCAGGATATCGCAGGAAAAATAAACAATCTCTTCAACGCCACAGTACTTGCAGACAAACCTCACAATTGGTACTTGCAGGTAGGGATAAATACAGGAGTCGTATCCTTGATAGCATTATTAGTATTCTTAGGTTGGTTTATAATAAAATCACTTTTACATTGGTTTAAGCCGCAGGAGAGCTATGATTACTTTATAGGAGTATCCACCCTATGTGCAGTTATAGGATACTGTATGGCAGCGGTTTTTAATGATAGTAATGTAGCCGTAGCACCGGTTTTTTGGATATTACTGGGTATAGGTTTGGCCTTTCTCCATAAAAATAAAGGTGTAAAAATGCAGCCTAAATAAGGTGTATGATGAAGGTTATTATTTTAGCCAATAACGACATCGGTCTTTATAATTTTCGTAAAGAACTTTTAGGAGAGCTAATTAACAAGAATCATCAAGTTATAACATCCTTACCCAATGGGGAAAGGGTAGATGATCTTATTAGAATGGGCTGTAATTATCATAAGACAGAGATTGAAAGAAGATCCATGAACATCCTGAAAGATTTGAAAATTATAAGGGAATATGTTTGTTTGATTAAAAAAGAGTGTCCCGACTATGTTTTAACTTATACCATCAAACCTAACATTTATGGGGGCCTTGCCAGCAAATTTTGTAAGGTGAAATACATATCGACTATAACGGGTCTGGGAACAACATTTCAGAACAGGGGGCTGCTAAAACTGCTTGTCACCCGATTATACAGATTTGCTTTAAAAAGAGCCAATAATATTGTTTTTGAAAATGCAACAAATCTCAATGTTTTTGTTGATCATCGTATTATACCTGCAAAAAAAGCTATACTGGTAAACGGGGCTGGCGTGAACATTGATGAGTATAGTTATTCACTAATGAAATTTGATGGTCCGACTAGATTCTTATTTATTGGTAGGATTATGGCGGAAAAAGGAATAGACGAATTCTTTGAGGCTGCTAAACGCCTTAAGGCCGAAAACCAATACAATGTCGAGTTTGGTGTCCTAGGCTTCTTTGAGGATAATTATAAAGAGCAAATTGAAGAATTGACCAAATCATGTATTATCCATTACTATGGTTTTCAAATGGATGTAAAAGGCTTTATTGAAAAAGCCCATTGCGTGGTTTTACCTTCCTATCATGAAGGTATGTCCAATACATTATTAGAAGCGGCGGCCATGGGAAGACCTGTTATAACCTCGGACATACCAGGATGCAGAGAGGCTGTTGTAGATCAGCAATCTGGATATTTGTGCAAAGTAAAAGATTCAAATGATTTATATGATAAAATGATTCAGTATATACTTTTATCTGAGGAGCAGCGCTTGGAAATGGGTAAAAAATCAAGAGAGCATATTGAGAAAAATTTTGATCGAAAAGCTGTAGTTGATAAGTTATTAAGTTTGATGAGCAGGTAGTAGCATGGGATTGGCAATAAAAAGATGTATAGATGTTATGATATCGCTACTGGCTATAGTTGTACTATTGCCTGTTTTTATTATAATCATTGTTGCATCTTTCATAAAGCTGGGAAAACCCGTTTTTTTCAAACAAGCAAGACCTGGGCTAAATAAAAAAGTTTTTTATATGTACAAGTTCAGAACTATGACTGATGCAAAGGATAAGTATGGTAACCTACTTTCTGATGAAGAGCGCTTAACACGCTACGGAAAGTTTCTGAGAAGTACAAGCTTCGATGAGCTTCCGGAGCTTTTAAATGTTCTTAAAGGTGATATGAGCCTTGTTGGCCCAAGACCTCTGTTAGTAGAGTATTTGCAATACTATTCTCCAGAACAGATGAGAAGGCACGATATGAGGCCAGGAATAACAGGATGGGCACAAATAAACGGCCGGAACGCTATCTCCTGGGAAGAGAAGTTTAGCTTGGATACATGGTACATAGATCATTGGAGCCTTTGGCTTGATATAAAAATCTTCTTCTTAACCATTAAAAAAGTATTGAAGCGTGAAGGTATATCTTCTCAGGGAAGCGTGACTATGGAGAAATTTACGGGTTCTCATAAATGAAGGGGATGAACATGATGAAAAAAATCTGCATTATTGGTGGCAGTGGCCATGCTATGGTTGTTGCTGACATCATAGAATGTATGATTAGAACTGGAGAGCAGGTTGAACTAATCGGATTCCTTGATGATAACCCATTAAAATCTAGGATGCTGAGCTATAATAGACTGGGTAGCTTAAATCAGATAGAAGAACTAACAAAGTCAGAAGTAAATTTCTGTATTGCAATCGGGGATAATCGAACCAGAAAATCTATTACTGAGAAATACAAAACCCAATGGTTTACTCCCATTCATCCAAAAGCAATTGTGAGCCCTCACGTGCAAATTATGGAAGGGTCTGTTATTATGCCGGGTTGTATCATCAACGCAGGCACTGTGATCGGCAGACATGTCATCATCAATTCAGCTGCTGTTATTGAACATGACTGCAAGGTTTCTGATTTTGTTCATGTATCGCCCAACGCAACACTTTGCGGGAATGTAAGGGTAGATGAATCTACTCATATTGGAGCAGGTGCAACTATAATACATAATATAAAAATTGGTGCCCATTCAATAATTGGAGCAGGTGCAGTTGTTGTCAGAGATGTTATTGATGGTGTAATAGTTAAGGGTATACCAGCGAAGTGAAGGAATAAAAAATATGGATAAAAGGATTTATCTCTCACCTCCGGATCTTACCGGGAATGAAATTCAATATGTCATGCAGGCTTTTGAAACTAATTGGATAGCACCACTTGGCCCTAATGTTGATAGGTTTGAGCAAATGGTTGCATCGAGAATAGGTGTATCGTCCTCCCTTGCTCTTTCATCAGGAACAGCTGCTATGCATTTAGCTATTAAATATCTGGGTGTAAGTCAAGGCGATACTGTTTTTTGCTCATCTTTAACATTCGCAGGAAGCTGTAATCCGGTTTGTTATGAGGGTGGAGAACTAGTTTTTATAGATTCTGAGCCTGATTCCTGGAATATGTCACCGATTGCTCTTGAACAGGCTCTAAGTAATGCAAAAAAAGAAAGCAGGCTCCCTAAAGCTGTTATCATTGTTAACCTTTATGGTCAAAGTGCGGATATGGATCGACTATTACCCCTATGTGAAGCCTATAATGTTCCGGTTATTGAAGATGCTGCTGAGTCCATGGGAGCCTATTATAAAGGAAAAAACAGCGGTACCTTTGGCTATTTTGGAATCTACTCTTTTAACGGCAATAAAATTGTAACGACGAGTGGGGGAGGCATGCTTGTATCAAATGACAGTCAAGCCATTGAAAAATGTCGCTTTTGGTCCACTCAGGCAAGGGAAAAGGCTATTCATTATGAACATAAAGAGGTCGGTTACAATTACCGGTTGAGTAATGTTCTGGCAGGTATAGGTATGGGTCAGTATGAGCAGATTGAGCAAAAGATAGCCAAGAAAAAAGCAATATACGATACATACTCTAAAGCATTTAAAGATATCCAAGAAATCTCTATGTTCCCTGTACCTGACTGGAGCCAACCCAACTATTGGTTTACGGTTTTACTGATTAATCAAACATCAAGCATTCTACCTGTTTCTATTATCAATGCCTTAGAGGATAAAAATATTGAGTCTAGACCGGTATGGCAACCTATGCATATGCAGCCTGTCTTTTCAAAATGTATGTTTTATAGTCATACGTCGGGTAGAACAAGCATAGCAGAGGACCTCTTTAGATGGGGTGTTTGTATTCCCTCTGGTACTAGCCTTACAGAAACCGAGCAGGATAAGGTTATAACGATTATTAGAAATCAATTTTTATAGCTATTTATTATTCATATATTCGCGTAAACTTAACCAATTGATTTGGTTAACAGTGTGATAAAATAAAGAAAGCTTATGAAGTACTAAAATGGGGGTCAAAAGTGAAAAGATTTTACCGCAGTGCGGTTTTCTATTTTGCTGATTTAATATCATTAAATATCGGGCTCTTTATTGCCTATTTTATAAGATTTGATTTTAACTTAAAAGCAATTCCTGCTGAGTTTATACAATATATTGGTTATATTGCTGTACTGTCAACAGTTTTTAAAATTTTTGTTTTTACTTTATTTAAGCTCTATCATAGCCTGTGGCGGTATGCAGGTGCTTATGAAGTCACAAAGGTGGTTATTGCATCTGCTGTTGCCAATACTTCTCTATCAGCAGTACTCATTCTTCAATATGACTTTATGGGGTGGGTATTTGCCCCAAGAAGTATTTTTGCTCTAACCTTTATGCTGGATGTTTTTGCTGTTGGAGGAGTCAGGTTACTTTATCGTATTTATAGAAGACATGTAACAGGTGCTGCTATTGACTACGATAAGCTGAAGCGTGTTCTTATTATCGGTGCGGGGGATGCTGGTGCCATCATTGCCCGGGAGATGAAACATCATCCGGAGCTCCAGCAAAAGCCTGTAGCTTTTATTGATAACGATCCGTTTAAAATTGGGAATAAAATAAATGGTATACCAATTGTTGGAGATGACTCAAACATATTTAAAGTTGTCCAAAGGGAGAAAGTTAATGAGATTATCATAGCTCTCCCCAAGGCAAAGCCAGCGCTATTGAACAAGGTCTATGGGCAATGTGCAAAAACTGGATGTCGAATACGAATACTGCCCTCCATGTCACAGATTATTGATGAATCAGTTGTAATGCAGAAAGTGAAGGATGTTGATATCGAGGACTTACTTGGAAGAGAAATGGTTAAGCTTGATACTGATGAAATTGAGTCATTTCTCAAAGGGAAGGTTATTCTTGTTACGGGTGCAGGAGGATCTATTGGATCGGAGCTGTGCAGGCAAATAGCTGTATATAATCCGTATAAACTGATTATGCTGGATAATTACGAGAACAATCTACATGATGTTGTTTTAGAATTAAAAACAAAATATCCGAACCCAATATTTGAGCCTGTCATTGCCAATATCCGTGAAGAAAACAGGATTCAAACCATCTTTCAGAAAATAAAACCTAATATTGTTTTTCATGCTGCTGCACATAAGCATGTGCCCTTAATGGAGTGGCATCCAGAGGAGGCTTTGAAAAATAATGTGCTGGGAACCTGGAATGTCGCCCAAGCAGCCGATAAAGCCAATGTAGATAGATTTGTTCTGATATCCAGTGATAAAGCGGTAAACCCAACCAATGTCATGGGTGCTACAAAAAGAATAGCCGAGATGATTATCCAAGCAATGAATAGCAAAAGCCATACTGAATTTATGGCAGTCCGCTTTGGTAATGTGCTTGGCAGTAGCGGAAGCGTGATTCCCCTCTTCAAGCGTCAAATTGAAGCAGGTGGGCCAGTTACAGTAACCCATCCGGATATGACACGCTATTTTATGGCTATACCGGAAGCAGCTCAATTGGTTATTCAGGCAGGGGCTTTTGCAAAAGGTGGAGAGATTTTTATTCTTGACATGGGGCAACCCATAAAAATTCTTGATCTGGCAGAAAATATGATCAGGCTCTCCGGCTTTGAACCCTATGAAGATATAGAGATTGAATTCATAGGATTGAGACCAGGTGAAAAGCTTTTCGAGGAGCTCCTGCTATCAGAAGAGGGAATAGAAAAAACAAAAAATGAAAAATTGTATATTGCTCAGCCGCTTTTCGAGGATTATGATTTTATCCGTCATGAAATAAATTACTTAAAGGATGCCATTATTTCAGGAATAAATGAAATATCTATTTCAGATTTCATAAAAAAATTAGTGCTCGGATATAGCGGAACAATTAATCATAACCAAGTTCAAAGATAAAGATTATTCTCATAAGGCGTTGGTAAAAGTAGGATAAACAATGCAAAAGAAGATAAAAATTTTACATCTGTTGAATACAGGTCAGTATTCTGGGGCTGAAAATGTTGTATGCCAGATTATAAAAATGTTTGAAGGCAGCGATATTGAGATGGTGTATTGCAGCCTCGACGGACAGATACGCAATGCCTTGGAAGAACGTAAGATAACTTATTTTCCGGTTAGAAAGCTTTGTAGAAGGGAAATAAAGCGTATAGTTCGGGAATTTCAGCCAGACATCATTCATGCTCATGATATTCGTGCCAGTATTGTTGCATCAGGATTTAGTAAAAAGGCTGTTCTAATATCCCATATTCATGGTAATCATGAAGATATGCGAAGCTTATCTTTAAAATCATTCCTCTATAAGATGATGTCCAATAAATTCAAAAGAATAATATGGGTATCCAATTCCTCCTTTAATCAATACAAATACAAAGACCTTGTTCATAGTAAGAGTATGGTGTTAAAGAACATAATCAATATTAATGACCTATATAAACGTGTTTCGGAAGATACAAAGGCTTATGATTATGATGTGGCTTTTATAGGCCGTTTATCGTATCCCAAAAACCCGATACGCTTAATTGAAGTTCTGAAACAAGTTGTCTATAAAATACCGAATGCCAGAATCGCTATTGTTGGAAATGGGGATCTGGCTAGCAAAGTAAAAGAAAAGGTATGTGAGAATGGAATTATTGAGAATATTGACTTTTATGGTTTCGTAGACAATCCATATAAATTACTCCGCGATTCAAAGGTGTTTGTTATGACATCTATATATGAAGGTACTCCTATGAGCGCTTTAGAAGCCATGGCGCTTGGTGTACCTATTGTTTCGACACCTACAGATGGATTAGTTGAGTTAGTAAGCCAGGGAAAAACAGGTTACCTGTCTGATGAGAATGAAGTGCTTGCTGATCATATATGCCATTTACTGACGGATGAACATAAAAGAGCTGAAATGGCCAAATTGTCAAAAGAAAGAGCTATTCAAATCAATAATATCGGTAATTACAAAAATCAATTGGTGGGTGTATATGATAACTAAGATGGTATCAATAACTGTTTTCACTCCGGTTTATAATAGGGCATATATTATTGAAAAATTATACAAATCGCTCTGTCAGCAAAGTGTTAAAGACTTTGAATGGGTGATTGTTAATGACGGCTCCACGGATAATATAGATGAGTTGGTTAATGAATGGCTTTCCAGAGATAATAGCTTTGAAATAAGCTATATTTCAACTCCAAACCAAGGAAAGCATTGTGCTATAAATAGGGGAGTTGAAATAGCAAAAGGCCGTTTATTTTTTATAGTAGACTCAGATGATTATCTTATTGAAAAAGCAATAGAATTAGTTCTTAAAAAAGAAAGGGAAATGCCTGATCATGGTTTCGCAGGTTTGGCTTTTAATCGAGGATATAACACAAACACTGTCATTGGTAAAACTTTCTTAGGTCATTATATTGACGCTACCTCCTTAGAAAAATGCAAATACCATATTATGGGGGATAAAGCCGAAATTTTTTATACAGATATATTAAAGAATTATCCATTTCCAAAGTTTGAAGGCGAGAACTTTCTGACTGAAAACACTATTTGGTATGAAATAGCAGATGATGGTTACAAGTTAAGATGGTTCAATGAAATTATATATATATGTCACTATTTGCCCGACGGCTTGTCTGCTGATAAAACTCTCGGTGTCAGAAATATTGAAGGGTATACATATTCAACTAAGCAAATGCTGGGATATAATCTTCCTTTTATTGATAAATTTAAAATGATTGGGAGCTATATGTATGCTGCAAAACAGAATAATCTAACATTTAGTGAGGCAAGTAAAAGAATAGGAGCAAATAAATTGCTGCTATTTATTGGATATATCTTAATTATAGTAAAAAGAGCTATAAAAGATAATTCATTCTAAGCCCTTTTAAAACCTGTTAACTTGCTTATATAGGACCACAGTACCTGAGTATCCTTTTTCCTGGTGAGCATTGTTTTTAGAAAAAGTGCTGATATATTAACAGTTAAAAGGATTAACGCCCAAATAAAGAGTTGACTGTAAGTTGCAATTGATTTTATCTGTTCATTGAACGCTGCGATAATACCTGCACATAACAAGATGCTTATTATTCCATCTATTGCATTTAAAATGAATGTTCTTGCTAAAATAAATTTATTGCAGTATCTTATGGTAACTATACAACGATATATAACAGACACAATCATCCCAAGTAATACTCCGTATATTCCTAAATTAAAAATTAGCAATAAGGAAACAACAACATTTATTACTGCTTCAAGTATAGCGTATATCTGTGTCTGCTTGAAATGGCCGGAGATACGTATAAGTATGGCATAAGGTACCTCAAGGTTTATCAGTATTTGAGAGATTGCAAATAGCAGCGGAAGCCCGATATCAACATAATTGATATCTGTTATACCGCTCGTGTAAAGCCTGATAAATGGAATGGTAAGTGTATATGCAGTTGCAAAAGAAGCATAAACAAACTGCATAAAGAAGATCTCAAAGCTGTTAAACAAGCTTTTAAATCTAACTATATCCTCGTTGTAGATCTGTCCAAAGCTTGCATTTACTCCAACGGAAATAAATTGAGGGATTGTGCTTGCCTGCGAAAAAATCATCATATAAACAGTATAGACACTTACGGTTTTTAAGTCGGAAAAAAGCATTAATAACAGAATGCCGGAATTTGAAAATATAACTCCTGAAATCTGATGAACTAAAACAGAATTTCGATGACGAATTGAATAATAGTTCGGCTTTACTGATAAATCCAACCAAGTATATTTTTTCTTTATATATAGGAAAATTAAGAGTGCTTGGAAAGAGCTGACCAGAGCGAATGCCATCTGGACAATAATGATGTTGTAACCTTTTATCAAAAGGAATATTTTTACTATATTTGATAGTATTGATATGATAGTATTGATGTTAGTTAATACATAGCCTCTGTTGTCCGCAGATAGTAAAATGGTGTATTTTCCTTGGATAAAATAATTAAAGAGGTAAGGTGCCGCAGTTAAGATGACAACAGTACAAATTGTGATATAGGATAAATTTGATTTCACAATAATTGGATATATAAAGGCAAGCACAGAGATACATCCCAAGAAATATACGCCAATTTTTCTGTAATATCTGTCAGTTGCGGCCATTATCCCATTGGTTCTGTCTAGATCTTTAGCAACGATACTTGAATATAAGGAATATGAAGAAGCTCCGCCAACTCCGGCTTCCAGTAAATTAATGTAAACAAACATGCTGGTTATTGATGATATAAATCCATTCATTTCAGAACCGAGGTTTACAATCATAATTCTTGGCAGAACGACTGCGAAGCCAAAAGTAGCAATTTTATATATTAAGCCGGAAAGTACATTCCATAGCGTAAGTTTACTTCTACTCATTCCGGTTCCTTCTTCTGGAGAATAGTTTTATTTTTTCAAAAGTATCTTTTCCAAGAATGCCTATTGTAGCTTGTCTTATTAACATGAGCAGTTTATAGTATACCTTAAAAAGCAAGCTGTTTTTCCTTCGTTGCTCCTCTGCGGGCAACCATGATCCTGCAAAATGATGAACGGTGTGTGCTTCTTTATCATATTTTCCACCAATAAGCGGGCGAGGGCAAAAAAACTGCTCGGGGTATATAGTAAGGTCTTCAATTGTCTGAAGAGTATTATTTTGCTGCAATCCTTTTCTTTCATAGAAATGAGTTACTAAAGTGACATTTGTCGTAACATCATAAGTGCCGTCATCTTTTACAAACTGTTTAGTTTTGTAAAGATCCAATAATTCGCCAAATCCGGTAAAACCTTTTACACATGCCATTATACTCGTTGTTATATGTGTATACGACTCAAATCCTGAGAAAGCCTTATGACTTAAGAACATATCCAGGGGTTGAAGAACTTCCACATCAGTATCCATATATATTCCGCCATGATTAAACAGCGCATATAGCCTTACAAAATCGGAAACAAATGCGAATTTTTTTGCCTCGTATGCCTGCTTAACATATAAATTGGCGTTAATGTCAAAGTTTTTTTCATCCCATCTGACAATCTCATAATCAGGTAAGTATTTATTCCAAGTATCTAAACACTTTATTGCTAATTCAGGCAACGGATTGCCGCCAAACCAACAATAATGTATTATTTTTGGGATCATACTTTCATCCTTCCCACGTTTCCTTTGTATCATTGTAGCATAAGTAATAAAAGATCACTACCTTATACCCTTGTAACATCTCAAGGATATATATAAAATAGTAATAGACAGGATACAGCAACCCAACTGTAAAACATTTTACATTGATTTTTCATAGTTCTACCCATAAACTTTCAAAGGTAGGTGTTATTCTGATACTGTAAGAAATTAATCAACGAAAGGTGTGTGCATGATGAAGAAAATCATATCTGCAGTTCTTACAGTCACTATGATAATGGGTGCTACCTCGGTTGCTTTTGCGCAGCCAAAGGATAAAGCTTCAAAGCCTGCTTCGGCAATTGTAACGACTAAGGTCGATGCAAAGACTTGTGCTACCCAAAAGAAAGACGATGAAAAGAAAACCGAGATCAAGAAACCTGAAATTAAAGAGCAAGACAAAAAGAACGAAGATAAAAAGAGCGAAGTTAAAAAGGATAGTCAACTGGATAAATCAAAGCAGTCTCTTATCAAGACATGCGATGATATGATCGCGCAGATCACTAAGCTTAAGGGTTATATCATTTCCAAGGAAGGAAAGTTCCTTGTAGAATTTAAGGACCAGGCGACAGGCGATGCCGTATTAAAGAGCATTGACGAAGCCATTAATAAAATAAATGAGTTTAAGAAGCGTATTGAAGCTGCAACAGACTCAAAAGTGCTTAAGGATCTTAAAAAAGAGATCGAGAACAACTTTTTAAAGCACCAAACCATTGTAAAGCGTATAACCGGCCTTACCAGTGCAGCCCGTTTAAAGACTGCCTATGATGAGACCAAAGCCCTGGTTGACAAGCTGGGAGCAGGTATTAATGCAATAAATATTACTACCGGCTCAAGCATAAAACTTGATGTGGAAGCTCTCAAAAAACAACATGCAAAGATTCAGGCTGAACTGGAAGAAGCTCGTCTTGATTACCTCGATGCCGTTGCCATGTTCTCATCAATGACCGACTCTACAAAGGCAGATAAAAATTTTAAGGCAGCCCATGATAAGCTTATGGAAGCAAAAGACGGGCTTCATGATGTATTGATTGAAACCAAGCAACTGCTTGTCAAGATTAAGACGGGAGTACATAAGGAGATTGGTGCTATTAAGATAGACGTTGACGATGACGACGATGATGATAAAGATCATGATCATGATAAAGACCACGATGATGAGGACGACGACTAATCCTTAGCAAGGGAGGAAGACATGTCCAAGACCATCAAAAAGTATATAGCTATTATAACCTTGGCGGGTATCTTATTGACACCCGCCTGTTCTAATAAGGATAAAAATATTGATCTTGATGCTTCAGGAAATGATGTAACAGCTACTTCATCCCCTTCTGATCTGCCAGGAGGGGAGGGAAACGGCAACACCACTCAAGGCGGCATTACAACTGATGGTACAGAAGGAACACAAGAGCCTCAGGAAACCGAGGAATCCATTAAGGTCATTACCAACGATGAGGAGCTGGAAGAGTACTTCAACTCTATTACTGACGAAGAGATTGAAGAGCTTTTTAAGATCATAGAGGGTATTGATATTTCCAGTGACATTAACCCTGATGCCGACCCCGGATTTGGTGACATTGTAATTCCATAAGACCCGCTACCCGCAAGAAGCGTACCATGGAGAATCCTTCCATGGTGCGCTTCTTTTTCATTTAACGGGGCGGGGCTTGTGGTGCGCTGCCCAAGGCACACTCCACTATTTACGGGTGGAACCATCCCAAAAAGGGGTATATTAAAGATATACAGTGCAAGAGGAGGTCATTCCATGAGAATTGTGATAATTGGCGGGGTGGCGGCCGGAACGTCCGCTGCGGCCAAAGCAAGACGTAATAATAAGGACGCAGAGATCGTCATATATGAAAAAGACAGCTTTATCTCCTATTCAGGCTGTGGCATGCCTTACTATTTAGGCGGTGTGTTTGATGACCCCGGCGAGCTGACACCACGAAACCCTGAATTCTTCAAAGACAAGTACAATGTCGATGTTTTTATCGCTCATGAGGTGCTCTCCATTGATCCGGACCAAAAAACCCTTGATATCAAGAAGCTTGATACCGGGGAGGTCTTTACCGATACCTATGACACCCTTGTTTTGGCTACTGGTGCAAGGGCGGTAATCCCTCCCATAAAAGGTGTGGAGGCGGGGCATGTTTTTACGCTGCGTAACATTGTGGACATGAACAAGATAAAGGCCTTTTTGGACACACATCCCCCCAGAGACATCGCAATCATTGGCACAGGCTTTGTCGGTCTTGAGGCCTGCGAGAATTTAAAAGGCCTCGGTATGGAGGTCACAATGCTTGAAAAGTTACCCCAGGTAACGCCGGGTCTTGACAGCGATATGGCGATATATGTAAAGGAGCATCTGGAGAAAAGCGGGGTTAAGGTTTTGACCAATGCTACCGTTGCAGAAATTACTGAGAACAGTGTGCTTTTATCGGATGGTAAAGTCATAAGGGCCGATATGGTGCTTGTATCAACCGGTATACGACCCAATGCCGAGCTGGCCGATAAGGCCGGTATTGCACTTGGCGTGGCCGGTGCCATTAAGGTTAATAATAAAATGCAGACCAGCATGAAAGATATTTATGCATGTGGTGATTGTACCGAGCAGGTTCACCTGGTGACTGGAAAGCCAGTTTATCGTCCTCTGGGTTCCACAGCCAATAAAACCGGAAGGATTGCCGGTGACAGTATAACGGGCGGCAATCTGGAGTTTAGGGGAATCTTGGGAACGGGCATCTTTAAAATCTTTGACATGACAGTGGCCCAAACAGGCCTGACGGAGCGGGAAGCAGCGGAATTGGGTTATGACACTGCGGTAGGCCGCACTATTATACCTAACAAGCCGGAATACATGGGTGGTAAAAAAATGGTTATCAAAGGCATTGCCGACAGAAACAGCGGGAGGTTACTGGGTGCTCAAATCGTGGGTTATGAAGGGGTAGATAAAAGGATTGACGTATTTGTGACGGCCATTACCTTTAAAGCAAAGGCCGAGGATCTTTTCCATCTGGATCTGGCTTATGCGCCCCCTTTTTCCACCGCCAAGGACCCTGTCATGTATACCGGTATGATATTGGATAACGATATCAATAAAGGCCTTCCCGAGTAAACAATTTTTTGGACATATACGGGAACTGTTACTTTTTAGGACAGCTATCTGTTTTTGTCCATATACCCGGATACATGCTTTGGCTATAATCATATGAGGATAGCAGAATGGAGGTATGTTGGGTGAAACAATCAAGTATAACGAAGATCATGATAGAAACCGCTATAAATAAGACTCTTGATGATATAGAGAATAACCCGGAGCGAAGTATTCGCAATTTGGTGGATTTGGGCAGCAATTTCGCCAAGGGCGAGTTTCAAAGAAAGTTCTTTGAAAGGGCCATGGCGGTTTTGGAAAACGAAGACAGCCATTACTATGCGTTGGCCAAAAAAATGGTGTTTGGAACCGACAGAGCCAAGCTTAAAGCCTTTGGTGTCAATATCGGCTTCAACAGTCTCACACTGGGATCGGAGATCATTCGGAAGAAAGAGGCCCAGTGTGGCTACAATATTCCCTGGGCCATAACCATTCACGCCAATAAAGCCTCGGGCGTCCTTTCAAAAGAGATCATCCAAAGGGTTATAACTCAGGGAAAAGAAGAGGGGATTTTCTCCTATTTGTTTGATATCAAGGCAAACGCAGCGTTTTTGCCGAAGCTGTGCACCCTTATAAAAGACGAGCCCCATTGTGCTTTTGTTGTTTATTTGGAGCCCTCGGTGCTTCTTGATAGAACAGCAAAGGAATTAATGGCATTAAAAAATGTCATGATTTCGGTTCATTCAGAGGGCAAGGGTCTTGCCGATGCTGTGGATGCTCTTAAAAAGAACCGTTGCTTGTGGGGCGTACATCGCTATTATGCAGATTCTGAGGATGCAGAGCAAGTTTGTTCCGGAAAATGGATAAGTGAAATGGCGGATTTCGGCTGTGTATTTGTATTTGCTTTTGCCACACCGGATTGTCCAAAAGATTTGTGCCGTGATGTCAACACATATATTATGGATGTCCGAAGCCAGCAAACAGCGCCGGCATTTGTCATGAACTACTATACCGACAACCTGTTTATCGATAAAATTATATCCGATGATTCGTGCTTTATGGGAATAGCTTCCGATGGGACTATTACCGCCTGTGAGGAGTATTTTGAACAGAAAACCGATCAAAGCATACTGAACACGTCGCTTTCGGATATTCTCAGCAGACACAATTTAAAAAGGAAAGTCTAATCCGCCTCATGAGAAATGATCATTGAAGTCACACCGCTAGCCGCTTTTTTAAGCAGTGCCACATATTCCTTGGGAGGCAGCGAGGAATCCCTGGATAACCATTTTTCTATGGATATGAGGAAAGCGTCGGTAAAAAACTCGGCAAAAAACGACCGATCCTTGTCGGCAGGAAAATCCTCTTCAAGATAGGTCATGATGATGGGTTCCAAGACCTCGCTGAAGTATCCCCGGAATGAATTTTGTCCGGATATTTCAAGAGCTTTTACATAGAAGCTCCTGTTGTTATATAAATAGCGGCAGATATCCTCAAAGAGATCCCAGCCGCTCTCATAGCTTTTACCGTGTACGGTTTCAACAAATTCGGTGTAGTATATCCAGTTTACGAGATCGTATTTGTCCCTGAAATGGTAGTAAAAGCTTTTGCGGTTCATCTGGCATTTGTCGCAGATATCGCCTACGGTTATTTTTGAAAATGAAACCTCAGCCATAAGGTCTTTTATGGCTTGGGCAAGAGCTTTTTTTGTGATTCCCGAATCCGGCATGGGTTCACCACCTTTACTGGGTCAGCAAGAATAAGGTTATCATAAATAAGTATATATAATATTAAGCCGATTTCAATTACCATTTTGGGACAATAATCGGTTTTTGTCCAAAAAAGTAACACATTCGGAATTTTACCCGATGCCCTATTTATTGCTATCAGATATACTAAAACTAATAAATTGCAGGAGGTACAGATTTTGATATCCCACAATCAAAAGCTAGATGAAATAATCAGTTTACTGGGAACAAACACGAATACCGGGCTAACCGTGGAGCAGGTTTCTGAAAAACGACAGAAGTTCGGTGAAAACAAGCTGCGTGAAAAAAAGAAAAAGACAAATCTGCAACGCTTCTTTGACCAGTTCAAGGATGTAATGATTCTCATCCTTATCGCCGCAGCTGTTGTTTCCTTTGTGGTGGCCTGTGTGGAAGGGAACACCAAGGAGTTTTTCGAACCAGCCCTGATTCTCCTTATCGTCATTATAAATGCCGTTATGGGTGTCTTACAGGAGAGCAAGGCTGAAAAAGCCCTGGATGCCTTAAAGAATATGAGCGCACCTCATGCCAGGGTTATCCGTGGGGGCAGTGAACAGGTTGTCAATGCTTCTGAGCTTGTCCCCGGCGACATCATCCGTCTTGAGGCGGGAGATTTTGTTCCGGCAGATGCCAGGCTTATCCGTTCGGCTAGCCTGAAGGCTGAAGAATCCGCTTTAACAGGTGAATCGGTTCCCTCTGAAAAGAATGCCGATGCCCAGGTTGAGGAAAACGCACCTGTGGGTGATCGCACTAATATGGTCTTTTCCGGCTGCGGCATCACCTACGGTACCGCAACAGCTGTAGTTACCGCAACGGCTATGGATACCGAAATGGGTAAAATCGCCAACCTTCTTGAAGGGGAGGAGGAGGGGCAGACGCCGCTTCAGCAGAAGCTGTCGTCGCTGGGAAAATATCTTGGTATCGCTGCTCTTGCTGCCTGCGTCGTCATCTTTATCGTGGGCCTTCTGGAAGGAATGGCCATCATAGAAATATTTATGATTGCGGTTTCTCTTGCCGTTTCAGCCATTCCGGAAGGACTTCCGGCCATAGTCACCATCGTCCTTTCCATCGGCGTACAGCGTATGGTTAAGAAAAATGCCATCATCCGCCGGCTTCCTGCTGTTGAAACCCTGGGAAGCGCATCGGTGATTTGCTCGGATAAAACAGGAACCCTCACCCAGAACCGCATGACCCTTGTGAAGGCCTACGTTGATGGTACCGGCGAAATGGAGGATATCACCTCCGAAAACTCGGAGGACGTGAAGAAGCTTCTCATGTATGGTACCCTGTGTTCCAACGGCTCGGTTCTATTCGAGGGAGACAGGGAACAACATGTCGGGGATCCCACCGAAACCTCCATCGTTCTGGCAGCCCATAAAAACGGCATGCCCAAGGAGGAGCTGAACAGGCAGTACCCGCGTCTTGGTGAAATCCCCTTTGACTCCGACCGAAAATTAATGACCACTATCAACAAAATCAATGATAAGCATATTGTCATCGTCAAGGGAGCTTTTGACGTGTTGTCGGCCAAGTGTATCAAGGGCGATATTGAAGCGGCCTCGAAAATCAATGCCGAAATGAGCACCAATGCCCTTCGGGTCCTTGCCGTAGCCTATAAGGAAATAGACAGCGTTCCTGCTGTACCCACTATTGAGGAACTGGAAAAGGATCTTGTTTTTGCGGGGCTTGTGGGCATGATTGACCCGCCCCGCCCCGAAGCCAAAGAGGCTGTTGCCACCTGTCGCAAAGCCGGTATCAAGCCCGTTATGATCACTGGCGACCATGTTATAACCGCCTCGGCTATTGCCAAGGAACTGGGTATTTTACGCGAGGGAGACAAAGCCATCACGGGTGTTGAGCTGGACGCCATGTCCGATCCGGAATTTGATGCCCAAATCGAGAGCATATCGGTTTATGCCCGGGTTTCTCCTGAAAACAAAATCCGAATTGTCCGAGCTTGGCAGCGCAAGGGTCAGGTTGTTTCCATGACCGGCGACGGTGTCAATGACGCACCTGCGCTGAAAGCTGCCGACATCGGCTGCGCCATGGGCATTACAGGTACCGATGTGGCCAAGGGCGCGGCTGATATGACCCTGACCGACGATAACTTTGCCACCATAGTGGATGCCGTCAGAGAGGGCAGAGGCATTTATGCAAACATCAAAAAAGTAGTGGGCTTTCTTTTGGGCACCAATATCGGTGAAATTTTGACGGTGTTCTTTGCCATGATTCTGTGGCACAAGACACCCCTTGTGTCCATGCAGCTTCTTTGGATCAACCTTGTCACCGACAGTCTGCCGGCTATTGCCCTGGGAATGGAAAATGTCGAGTCGGATATTATGAATAAGAAGCCCAAGCCCAAGGATGAGGGTATTTTTGCCCATGGCATGGGCCTGCGCGTGGTACTTCAGGGCTGTATGTTTGCCGCCCTTACCCTGATTGGTTTCAGGATAGGTGAAAATGTCACCGGCGATCTGGTTGGCGGCCAAACCCTGGCGTTCATGATTCTGGCGTTTTGCCAGATTGTTCAGGCCTTTAATATGCGCTCGACCCACTCCCTCTTTAAAATCGGTGTGTTTACAAACCGCAATCTAAACGGTGCCGCTTTGATTTCGACACTACTTATGTCACTGGTTCTGTTCACACCCTTGTCCACGGCCTTCGGGCTCATGACGCTTACGCCTTCCCTCTATCTTATTGGTTTGGGACTGGCATTTGTTCCTCTGCCTGTTATGGAGCTTTTCAAGGCTCTGGGGCTTGTAGAGCATGAAAAGTAATAATTGAAGTGGTTATAGTTATATAAGGCCAAAAGGCGGCTGCCCCTTGAAGTAGCCGCCTTTTGGCATATATGTCCTGGTATTTAAGAGTTGCGCAGGCAATCGGATGTAAGACTTGTCCCGGCTTCCAGCATTTCCAGGGGTGTTCCTGTAAACACAACCTGCCCGCCATTTTTTCCGCCCTCGGGGCCCAAATCTATAATCCAGTCGGAGGCTCTGATAACCTGCTGGTTGTGTTCCACGACAATGACAGTGTTTCCCGAATCCACAATGCGATTGAGAAGCAATAGAAAGTTCTCAACATCTGCCGGATGCAGGCCGGTGGTAGGCTCATCCATCAGATACAAGCTGTGTCTGCCGGTATTGCTAATTAGTTCCTTGGCTAATTTTAAACGCTGGCCTTCGCCGCCGGACAGGGTTGTCAGGGTCTGGCCAAGCTCTAAATAACCCAATCCCACGTCAAAGAGCAGCTTCAGAATTCTTTGGACTTGAGGGTGTTTATTGAAGGTAGAAAGCGCTTCTTCAACTGACAGATGGAGAATGTCCTTTATGGTAAACCCCATGTATTTGACAGATAAAACCTCGTCGTTAAACTGGTTTCCGCCGCAAACAGGACACACCGCTTCTATGTTTTCAAAAAACAGCATATTGCTTATGACATGCCCCAGTCCCTCACAATTTTCGCAGCGGCCACCCGGTGTATTAAAGGAAAAATGCTTGGCTGATAGCCCTTTATCCCGGGATTCCTTCAGCCCTCCGAAGATTTTCCTGATCTCCGTGTATACCTCCGAATAGGTGGCAACATTTGAGCGCTTCATTCGGGTAATGGCAGACTGCTCTATCGTGACAATTTGGTCGAAGCATTCAGTTCCGGTTATGATGTTGCTTTCAGCTTGTTTTGTCTTTCCTGATTTTGCTAGCACCTCAAAGACTAATGTGGATTTTCCTGAGCCCGAAACGCCTGTAACGGAAATTAGGCATCCAACCGGGAAGCTAACGTCAATTTGCTTCAAATTATACAAATCGGCATTTTGAATCCGGATTTGCTCGCCGGTTCCCTTTCTGAGCTCTTTTCGATACTGTGGTTTTTTCCTCAAGTAAAGCCCTGTTGCCGAAGCTTCCAGCTTTTTGATTTCCTCTAGTGTCCCTGTCCCCATGATTTTTCCGCCATGCTTTCCGGAGCCGGGGCCTATATCCACGATATAATCGGCTTCCCGCATAACATCCGGGTCATGCTCAATGATGATGACGGTATTGCCCAAATCCCGCAGCTTTTTCAGTATGGCGATCATTCCCTGGGTATCCTTGGGATGCAGGCCAATAGTGGGCTCATCCATAATATAAATAATGCCTGTCATATCCGAATCCAAAGCGGCAGCCAGCTTTACCCTTTGAAGCTCGCCACCGGACAAGGTAATGGTTTGACGGTCAAGAGAAAGATATCCCAGCCCGACATTCAGAAGCCTCTGGATCTTTGTTTTCAGATCCAGTAAATAGGATTCCACAAGAATGCGGCTGACGCGGTTCAAAGAACCTTCCAGCTTGATTATCCAGGCATATAAATCTTCTAAAGACAGTAACGACAGCTCCGGAAGGCGGGTGCCTTGAACAGTTACCCCGCGGCTTAACTCTCCCAGCCGTTCCCCCATGCAATCGGGGCAGATTTCAAAATCAAAATATTGATCGATTTGTTTGGCTTCGCCTTTTTTCTCCGACATTCGTCTCCAAAGCGTAGGAAAAACACCTTCAAACCTGCCTGCGGCAACAGTCTTCGGTGGAAGTATCCTTGGAAATGTCTTTTTTACATCATCATTATCCACACCATGGTAAAGGATGGATTTTTGAATACTACTAAATTTAGCGACCGGTGTGTTGGCATCGATAGGGATGTTATAATACCCGAAAGCGTTGTATAAAGATGAAATTTGATATTCCTTATATTTTTGCTCCCAAAAGTCAACAGCACCCTCCTCCAACGACAGATTATCGTGAATAGTAGCATTCTTGTTAATAGACAGTACCTTTCCCAGCCCCTGACAGGTCTTGCAGGCCCCTTCCCGCGTGTTGTAGGAGAAATGTGTCCTGGTCAGCTTTTCCATCCTGTGATTGCAGCGGTTGCATGTCATAAACACCTTGAAGTCTCCGTCCGCCTTTTCAACCTCTTCCTTGCATTCTGCGGATGATATCACTTCATTGCAGCAGGGGCAGCTCCGGACCCCAAGCTTTTCATAAACCATCCGGAGCTCCGTATAAATATCAGTAAGTGTTCCAACAGTGGATCGAGGATTCTTGTTGGATTCAATCTGCTTAATCATAATGGCCGGAGACAAGTTGCGAATAAAATCAATTTTTGGCTTATTTAACCCCTGAAGCCCCATTGCCTCCAAATACTGTCTTTGGCACTCCTGAAAAATAACATCAATAGCCAACGTGGATTTTCCGGAGCCCGAAAGCCCCGTAAAAACGGTCAGCTTATCACGGGGTATCTCCAATGAAATATCCTGCAGGTTTCCTTCTCTGGCACCCTTAACGATAATATTTGACATGTATTTTTCCTTTCTTTGGGCAGCTTTCATTTGCGCTGTTTTTAATAGATTATTGTGCAGTCATTTATCATTTCTATATTGCATACGGTACTCGGTGGGAGACATTGATACAAACTTTTTAAAAATAGTATAGAACTGATAGAGGTTACTATACCCTACTTCAAGTATAATCTCATTAATACTTTTATTTGTAGCAAGTAGTAATTTTTTTGCCTGGGATAATCTTAAATATGTAATATAGGTTTTAAAAGAAACCTGAGTATGTTCCTTAAACAAGTGCCTGAAATAGGAAGGACTCATTTGTAAAATCTGTGCCATATGATCTATTGTGATTTTTTCGTGAAAATGACTGTTTATATATTTTATTGCTTTTTGTATCTTGATATTTATTAATTCGGTACCTGTCTTAAAACCATTATCTCTATTTGAATAGTGTCTTTCCAGCACCAGCAGAATTTTTCTTAAATTGATATCTATTTCAAGTTTTTTATAAATATCATTACCTTGGTATATTCTTAATGTATCCATAATAAGATCGTAAAGCAATTCTGCAGTGGGCTCTCTGTAATCGATCTTATTCTCAAATTCGAGAGGGTTGTATTTGAAAGCTGATAAATATTCCATATCCAGCTGTCTGCCGTTTGGATCGGCTATGAAAGAAGGCAGAAATATGATGAATACATATTCTGTCGTATCATTTTTTTCAGAAATCGCGACATGGTTTTCATAATTATTCGATAAAAAAACATCTCCTTTTTGAACATTATATTCCTTGTTCATATAAACAAATTTACCGCTGCCGTTTATGCACAGTCCAATTTCAAAGTATTGATGCCAATGCATCTTATCTCTATTGCCGCTGACCATAAAGGGAAAAATATGTACAGGAAAGGTAGGATCAAAGTTATATTCCCAATTAAATGCGTAGCTCATCACCTATATCTCCTTATTAAAATAAAATAGGACGGGATATATAAATTATACCACTTATATGAAAAAGGGCTATTCAAAAGAAGAAAATAACCACTTCTGACAGTAATTCTACCTATCCTGATATTGATATGATCTTATTTTTATTGCTATTATTGAGGTAAGAAACTGTCTAAATATTAACAATTCTAAATCTAGCAAGGAGGAGTAGGTTATGAAAAAAACTGTAAAGAGCGTCTTGTTGATTGCACTGGTTATGGTTATGGCCTTTAGCTTGGTGGCATGCGGTACAAGCAATACCTCTGGCGGTGCAAAAAAATCTGGTTTTAAAGTAGGATTTTCCAACGTATGGGTTGGAAACTCATGGGGAGTACAGTGTGTCAACGAACTCGAGTCATACTTAAAAAACAATAAACAGGTATCTGAATACTACATAACAGATGCTAATAATGATGCAAATAAACAAATATCCGATATTCAGGATCTGTTAAGCAAAGATATTGATTTGCTATTGCTTCAGCCCATTTCTCCAGATGCTGTCGCTCCGGTTATTGAACAAGCATATGAAGATGGCGTTATAGTTGTAACCTGCGCATCTCCTGTTGGTACGGATAAATACCATGCTTCCGTACTCGCAAAGGACGAGGATTTTGGTCGGGTAGGTATGGAATGGCTTGCCAAAGAACTTGGCGGCAAAGGAAATATTATTATATTAAACGGTATGGCAGGCCTGACAGTTGCTGTTAATCGCCGTGCAGGTGTTCAGGAGGTTTTGGACAAATATCCTGATATTAAGGTGCTTGGTGAGGAATATGCTGACTGGGATTATGCAAAAGGTAAGGTTGCAACAGAAAACCTGCTTGCTGCCTTCCCCGAAATTGATGGCATCTGGTCATGCGGTGGTGATATGACCCGTGGTGCAATGGAAGCGTTTATGGCAGCAGGCAGGCCATTAGTTCCAATGACTGGTGAAGACAATAACGGCTTCTTAAAGCTTTGGAAACAGGAGTCCAAGAATGGCTTTAAATCTATTTCAACATCCATGCCGACATGGCTGTTTGCCGAGGGAGCAAAGATTGGTATTGATATTCTTAACGGCAAACAGCCTGCACAAAAAGACACTGTTGTAGATATTCCGATTATTACACCGGATACATTGGACAAATACGTAAGAGCTGATTTATCAGACAGCTTCTGGGCTAATACAAAGATGCCCGAAGCCGATATCAAAACCCTGTATGGCGAGGGAAAAGACGGTACACAAGGTCTGGGCGGCTCCAAGTAGTTTATAACAATAACAAATACTAGAGGGCTCATACCCCTCTAGTATTTGCTATGCTGTGACAAGGTTCTTAGGAGGATGTGAAAAAGTGAGCACTCCAGCTTATTTGGAAATGAAAAACATCACTAAAACTTTTCCTGGTGTAACAGCTCTTGATAATGTGAGCTTTTCCTGCAATTTAGGGGAAGTTCATGGTTTAGTTGGGGAAAACGGAGCCGGTAAAAGTACATTGATGAATATGCTCGGTGGTTTATTGATGCCTGATTCCGGTACCATATCCATTGATGGAAAAACAGTTAAAATAAATGATCCGGGGATTTCTTACAAATATAGTATCGGCTTTGTTCACCAAGAGTCTAATTTGCTATCCAACTTAACCGTATATGAAAATATCTTTTTGGCACGAGAGATTTCAGCTAGGTTCGGAAGCCTTGACCAGAACCAAATGAGAAAAAAAGTAATAGAAAATAATAATATGCTTGGATACAGTCTTGATCCGGATGCACGAGTAGAAGACTTAAAACCGGCAGAGCGTCAGCTTACGGAAATATCAAGGGCGCTAATGCAGGATCCCAAAATACTCATTATGGATGAACCAACAGCATCTCTGAGTGATGATGAGGTTAAGCGCTTGTTTAAAATTATTAACAGGCTTAAAGAAAACGGAGTATGCATTATTTACATATCCCATAGATTAGATGAAATTGTATCGCTTGCAGATTACGTTACTGTTTTAAAGGATGGAAAGCTTGTAGGGCAAATTCCAGAAGGCGAAATTTCTAAAGATAAAATGATTTCCATGATGGTTGGGAGAACTCTAAGTGATATATACCCGGATAGAAGCAACGTAAAATTTGGCGAGGTATTGCTGAAGGTAAAGGATCTTACCATACCTAAAAAAGCAAAGAATATCAGTTTTAATGTCCGTGCCGGAGAAATTGTCGGCTTGGGAGGCCTTGAAGGACAAGGTCAACGAGATGTCATACGAGCTATCTTTGGTGATGTACCCTTCATAGGTGGCACCATTGTATCAAATGAAATGTCTTTTAAATCTAAAAATATCAAAAAGCGCATAAAAAGCAAACTTTGTTATGTTACCCATGACAGACGCGGTGAGGGTCTTGTATTGCACCAGAGTATTCGTGAGAATGTTGAATTGGCAGGCTTAAAACAGCTAGCCTCACCCCTGAACTTTATTTCGCGCAAAAAAGAAGCAGAAATAGTAAGCCGGGCTGTGGAACGTCTTCAGATCAAAACGTCTTCTGCTGAACAGCCGGTGGCAACACTTTCCGGAGGCAATCAGCAAAAAGTTATTCTTGCAAGATGGTTGATGGTGGACCCAAAAGTATTGATTGTTGACGAGCCTACAAAAGGAATTGACGTAGGAGCCCGTATGTCGGTATATCAAATTCTGCACGAGCTCACTCAGGAGGGAATAGCGGTTGTTATTCTTACAAGTGACATGCTTGAACTGATTGGACTTAGTGATCGTACCCTGGTGTTTTATGAGGGAGAGATAACCGCAGCAATTAACAGATCCGAGGCCACAGAGGAACGCTTGATGCAGGCAGCAAGCGGTATAAAGGTTGAGGAGGGTGTACAGAGTGCTCAATAGGATAAAGGTAAATCAGCAGTTAAAAAGTGTATTTACAATATATGCATTGTTAGCAACTGTTTTTATTGTATTGACAATAATATCACCCTCATACCGCAGTATAGAAAATATAGGAAACGTCATTGTACAGTGCATCCCTCTGGCCGTTGTCAGTCTTGGACAAACAGTAGTCATTATTGGCGGCGGCATAGATATGTCAGTTGGGTCCATTATCAGTGTATCAACCTGTATTTCGGCAGTGACTATGTCATCGGAAAATCCTGTTTCATTAGCTGGTGGGATACTGTTGGTTTTTCTTGCGGCAATCGTTATCGGTACGGTCAATGGCTTGGGGATTAATTACGCAAAGGTTCCACCCATGATTACCACTCTGAGCATGATGACCGTGCTAAGTGGAATTTCACTAGCAATTTTGCCTGTAGCGGGAGGCAAAATAAATAAAGTGTTTGCCAATACTGTAATGGCAAGGTTTGGTGTGCTTTCTGTTCCATTGATCATTTTGGCGGTTGTTTATTTTTTATTGCACCGATTAATGTATCATACAAAATTCGGAACCCATGTATATGCAGTCGGAAATAATGCAAAGATTGCTTCATCAATGGGTGTCAAAGCGAAACATATCAGTATTTTAACCTATATTATTGCGGCTCTGTGTGCGGCAACAACTGGTGTACTTTTGGCTTCGAGAATGCGTATAGGTGATCCGTTAATAGGAAACTCTTTTGCACTGGACAGCATAACTGCAGCGGCTATTGGCGGTACGGCGCTCTCCGGAGGCATGGGGCTTATTTCCGGAACAATTGCAGGAGCATTTTTAATTGGCATGCTCTCTAATATGATGAATATTTTGGGAATCAACCACTTTTATCAATATGTTTTAAAAGGCTTATTGCTGGTTATCGCGATGATTGTCTATTCGGTATCAAAATCTTTAAGAGGTAAACTGCAATGATTAATAAAAATTCTTCTGTTTCTCAAAAAAGAAATATAAGGTTCAAACCAAAGAGACAAATATTCATATTATTTATCAGCATCCTTGTCTTATTCTTAATACAGGGTGTACTGCGGCCGGGTAGCGTTACATTGGGGCAAACCATGAATATAACGCGGCAATCCTCTGCGCTGGGAATTGTGGTATTGGGGCAGGCTTTGGTGATACTGGCGGGAGGAATTGACCTTTCTGTCGGGAGCGTAGTTACGTTAACAAACGTATTTGCTGTTTCATTAATGCGAGGACAGGATAAAAATTTCATTCCGGCAGTTTTTGTTTGCCTGGCAATGGGTATTACATGCGGGGTAATAAATGGTGTTGGTGTTATAAAACTAAAAATTGCCCCTTTTATTATGACGCTTTGCACCATGTCCATACTTCAGGGAGTTTGTCTTGTCTATACAAAAGGATCACCAAGCGGAAATGTATCACCGGTTTTAAAAAAATTAGGGAATGGCTTCATCTTCGAGGTATTCCCCTACTCAACAATTATTTGGATATTCCTTGCTCTTGCAGTGTGGCTGGCATTAAGCCGAACAACTTTTGGCCGTAAAATTTATGCGGTTGGGGGTAATGATTCAGCAGCAAGATTGTCTGGTATTAATGCGGATGCTATAAAGTTTTCTACATACATCCTTTCCTCGACTTTAGCAGCGGTGGCCGGGATGGTGGCTTCGGGTTATATCGGTACAACATCTCTTACTCTTGGAAGCGACTATATTACCAATTCCCTGGCTGCAGTTCTTATCGGCGGTAACGCGATAGAAGGAGGAAAAGGTGGAGTGTGGGGTGTTGTGCTGGGTACGTTTTTCATGATGCTCTTATTTGCCATACTTACTATGATTAATATAGGTGAAGTTGGAAAGCTGATCATTCAGGGCGTTATTATATTCAGCGTAGTTGCAGGTCAAGGACTCTTAAAAAACAGAAAGGAGCTTATGGCATGAAAGTTGGAGTTAATCAATTTTGCTGGCCTACCAGTTACGATGTGAAAGATGCGATGACCCTTTCAAAAAACATAGGATTTGATTCGTTTGAAGTCTGTTTTACAGCCGGTAATTCTCGGAGTGGCTCCATTAGTGGTGTTACCGATGCGCTTAATATAAGCAACTACTGTAACCGCTTGCTTAATGTTGATAGTAACAGTGAAGATATAATGGAGCTTAAAAAGCTGGCCCAGGATATTGGAATAAGGATTAGCAGTGTAGGCGGAATTATAAGTTTTTCAATATATCCGCTTACATCACCGGAAAAAAGTACTGCACAAAAAAGTCAGGACGCCATAAAAAAAATGATAGAGGCTGCCCAAATGCTGGAGGCTGACACCGTATTAGTAATACCAGGAATGTTGACAGAAGATATGAGGTATGAGGAAGCCTACGACCGCGTACAAAAGCGTATATCAAATCTGGCTGATTTTGCTCCTGAAATAAACCTTGCAATTGAAAATGTTTGGAATAATTTTTTATACAGTCCTATTGAGATGAACCGGTTTGTGGACGAAATGAACAAGCCCAATGTCGGTATTTATTTTGACGTTGCAAACGCGCGAACCTTTGGCTACCCCGAGCAATGGATTTTAACATTGGGTCAACGGATAAAAAAACTGCATGTTAAGGATTTCAGGATGTCCATTGATAATATAAATGGATTTACCAATATACTGGACGGCGATGTCAATTATCTAAAGGTCATAAACTCACTAAACAGGATCGGGTTTGAGGGAGATTTGATTGTCGAACTTATACCACCCGCACAGTACATGGTTTATGAATCATTAGAATATGCAAGGAATACTGTAAATCATTTAATTAATAAGAAGTCGGAGGTATGAAAGCATGAAACGGTATGGAGTACTTATTGTTGGAACAGGATGGGTATCAAGCGAACATATCCGCGCATTTGAGATGAATCCGAATTCAAAAGTGGTTGCCATTGTTTCCAGGAGTCTGGAAAAAGGAAGAGCAAAAGCTGAAGAGTGCAATATTCCGGATGTGAATGTTTATTCCGATTATGATGAAGCTTTAAAAGATCCTGCCGTCGATATCGTGTGTATCTGTACGCCAAACCATATGCACGCGGAACAGACTATAAAAGCAGCACAAGCCGGAAAGCACATATTAATTGAAAAGCCCATCGCGCTCAACTGGGAAGATGCAAAGCTTATGAAAGACGCTGTAGACAAAGCCGGTGTCAAGACCCTTGTGGGTTATGTTCTCCGATGGAACCCATTATTTATGACAGCAAAAAATATGCTGGATGAATTTGTAGGTAAGCTTTATTATGCAGAAACCGATTATTTTCATCGTGTTACTGAAAGCTACCCGTGCTATGAGTGGACCTGTAAAAAGGGGGTCGGTGGAAGCTCGCTGCTTGCCGGTGGATGCCATGCGGTCGATGCAATGAGATGGTTTATACAGGATGAGGTAGAAGAGGTTGTGGCTTATTCCAGCAAATGCCGTGAAGATCTGGAATTCGATGGGACCTTGGTTTTGCTTTTAAAGTTTAAGAACGGTGCTGTCGGTAAAATTGGAAGCAGTTATGATGCCATCTCCCCATACATATTCAATTTGCATTTGTTTGGGGACAAAGGATCGTTATTGAACAATAAGCTTTATTCACCAGAAAAAATAACCCAGCAGAAGGGGTTTATGGAGATACCCGTTACTACTCCTGACAGCGGCGACGTAACACATCATCCGTTCCCGGATGAGATCGACCATTTTATGGATTGCATCATTAATGATAAAGAGTCTATAGTAGGTCTAGATGACGCTATCAAGACCCAGGAAATTGTATTTGCGGCGGATTTGTCTGCATCAATAGGAAAACCGGTCAAACTTCCTCTTAAATAGTTTTGTTATTAAAGGGAGGATTTTTTAAATTACAATCTACAAAAACCATGAAATTGTAATAGATGGCAGGAAAACAGTGCTTAATAAAAAATTAAGTGCTGTTTTTGCTTAAAATCCTGGATAATGCACTAAAAATAACGAAACGTACACCTCTTCTTTTTTCGAGCCATCACCTTTGTTTTGGAGCTTGCTGAAAAATAGTTTTCAAATATAAATTAACATGCAATATAATGCAGATATAAATTGTATTACTGTCAAAGGGGGCGTTTCAATGGGTGAATCGTTGCGTACGAACGATTCTGTTATGGAGGCCGTGTCAAGATATACAGACATGCTGGTTCGGGTGTGTTTTTCATATGTAAAGAATATCCATGATGCAGAGGAGCTTGCTCAGGATACCTTTGTAAAGCTAATGGATCGCCAACCGGTTTTTGAAAGTGAGGAGCATCGGAAGGCGTGGCTGCTTCGGGTTGCCATTAATCTCAGCAAAAATCGTTTAAGGTCTTCATGGTTTGTTAAAACTCAGCCATTGGAGGAGTATAACATACCCTTTACACCTGAGGAAAACAATGTACTGAGTGCTGTACAGCAGCTGCCTGTTAAATATCGAAGTGTTATTCATTTGTTCTATATTGAGGGATACAGCGTATTGGAAATCGGACAATTGTTGGGACGAAAGGCCTCAACAGTGGCTTCACAACTCCATCGGGCCCGCAATATTCTGAAATCAAAATTGGAGGAGGAGCTTGATGTTTAAGGAAAACTATCAGTCAGCAATGAATAAGATAAAGGCCGGAGAAGACTTCCTGACAAAGATGGAGGCTGCATTGAAGCCGGGAAATCGTAGAAACCGCAGCAGAGCCATACGCCTTGTACCTGCACTGGCCATCCTGTCTCTTCTAATCGTTATAATCATCACTCTAGTCCCGGCCATACTTAATAAGCCAGGATTAGAAGCTTCCGATAAGAGCAAGGCTGAAAAATTCGAGATTATATCAGAAAATCCTAAAGAGGCGGCCAGTTATATTTCAGTAGTCTATTTGGATGGATATGCTTATGAGCCCATTGAGTGGCTGCGCTATTCAATGGGTTTGTCTGACAAAAATGATTATGTGTCTATGAAGGGAAATAAGCTGGGTGAGGTGACCCTTGACCTTAAAGGAAAGGTTTATAAGGGTACACCGCCTGACTTTTCGAGTACTTATGATGTTGGTACTGAGGTTTATGAAATAAAAAATGTTAACAGGAAAAGTGCTATACTCGTTAACTTTGGTGGTTCCTATGCACCATTTTATCGCTGCCGTAAGCATGTATCCGATATCAATGAGCCACTAAACCTTACCATGACTGAGGTTTTCAATATGCTGTCGGACCGTCCTGAAATTGTCTCCGTGGAACTGCGCGATGAGGAAAATGGTGCATGGATGCATACATCGGAGGACCTTGACCTGATTTCTCTTATGAACAAGGAGATTCCGGGCCTATCCCTTCGGAACTATGGCGAAATGGATCAAGCTACTAAACAAACAAGCTACCGGGTACCCGTCAACCTTATTTTTGCAGACGGCATGGCCATTCATATGCAGTTCTACCCATCCGTCAATATGGCCTATACCTTTGGCGGCTATATTCCCATATCAGAAGAGTTGAGTGCTGCCGTTCAATCCTTATACAAACAGGGCAGTATATACCCCCGTCTATCCGATCTCATACCTTTTAATAAAGATGAAATTTCCTATCTTTTTATTCGGAACCAAACCAACGGAGATGAAGTTCTTTGTGAGAATCCCGCCTGGTCAAGGGAAGGGCTGATGCAAATTCTATCCTACTACCGTGCAGAGAAAACAGACGCCCAGGGGGGCCGCCTGGTCATGACAAGCATATTGGGTAAAACGGAAGCGGACAATATCACCGTAAACTTTTATGAAACAGAGGATAAGGAGATTCTCACAGAGATTGCAGGGGTTTACTATAAACCCGTTCGTGGACAGCTCATGTTTGAAAGTCTTGAAAGCTATCTTAACAATAACACGGATTTAGGGTTTAAAAGATGATAGCGATGCCACATTGATACTGTCTTCGTTGGCCGATGGAGACTAGCTATATGAACGGTGCCTCCGGGGTCCATGGTTAAAAAAGCCTTAAATTACTTTCCGCACCTTACCTATTGCAAATAAGACAATCGGGGCGGCAAACTCCAAAATAACACTAAATGGCAGCACAATGTATTCTAAAAAGGATTCTAACTCAAAATGGTTTTTAGCAATGCCGATAGTTAAAAAATAAGTAATGAGAGTAAGAGGACTGACAAATGATTTTGTACCTGAAAGTTTGAAAAGCGATTTCATAATACTAACTAAAATATACATTAATGTTGAGATGATTACAAAGTCTGCAGCTACCCAAATTGATAGGATTACCGATTCGAAGCGTTCTAATATGTTTAAAATTGAAATATTTTTTATTGTTACAAAATAAGGTACGGAAATTCGTGTTGTCAGCGATTGTCCCAAACCACCTATTGTCACAGCAATAAGTGCGGTCGAAACACACAAAAGAAAGAACGCTGAACGTATCCCAAGTCTCTTTATCCGTTCCTTATCACTCACCTTGTCAGCAAAGAAAAACATAAAAAGAAAAATTCCCCAAATTGCATAAATTATATAACCGGCTTTTGTTATGGGCAATATATCCTTGTAACTGACAGGTAGTATGTTTGTAATATCAAAGTTAGAGAAAGAGAGTATTGTTGTAATACCAAATGCTATAGTAATCCCTAAAAACAAAACTTCATTCAGTCTGACTAATGATACAATGCCCCCTCTCACAACGAAAAAGACAAGAAGCAACATAGTAATAGTAAAAAAGTTCATAGTAGTATTTGGCAATATCAATGTTAGGATTCGTTCGGCATAGTTCCTTACGTAAAAGGCTAATAGAAGCAATATCCAAACAAAATATACTGATACTATTACCCTACCAATAATCTTTCCCAGGATATTGTAAATCACATCTGACAAGTTTAGGCTTTTATCTTTCTTAAAAAAGGATTGAACAACTATAACCAATATGACCATCCCGGCAAATGCGACAATAGGTGAGAGCCAGCCAGCTTCCTTTGCTATCTTTGCTGTAAATGTTGGAAAAGCCCTTGTTGCTGGAGAAAAGGTAGACACAATAAACAATAGCATTAGCTGTCTTGTTGTTATTTTTTCTTTTTCAGCTTTCATCTTCTCACCCTTTCACATTAAATAATTGAAGGATAAAGCCTGCTAAACTTTTGAGGTATATGTTTGTTAGGCACAATAAACCTAATGCCAATGTCACAATCATTAAGGCGACATAATAGTACAGGTCCTTTTTTTGTCCTTTACTTTTAAGGTTTTTAAAATCCACGAAAAATAGAGTAGTTGTAATAACGATAAAAACAGCTATTGTCAACGCTTACCGCCTGCCTTATATCCGTTTGGTTCTCGAATATCATAGGTTCGATTGATTTTCGACTCTACTTTAATCATAATTGGAATGTCTTTAAATATTGTAGGCCATTGGTCCTTTATTCTTTCCCATATTATTGGGTGCTTTAAATTTACCGCTTTTCCTATGCCCAAAAAATCAGCACTATTCTCTTTTGCATATTCAAGACATTTCTCCATATCTTTTAAAATTTGGTCAGACTGCTGTTGTTCCAAATAATGCAAAATATCTTCTGTAAAAATATTTTCCCTTGAATGCACTTCATCAATGTTCGTTTCAAACACAGATTTTATTGTTATTCCGGTAACTTTTCCATTCTCAACTCTTGGGATAATTTTTGTTGAATTCCCCAAGATCTCCATTGCTACAGACTTTCCTGTTTTGTCAATAATGTCAATCGTTCCTGCCTCTACTTCGTTTTGTATGAAATTATACCCGCGGGCTATCGTCCTGTTTAAAAACCCGATTAGCTTAAAATCTTTTATTATCCCATACCCATCAATTTCCAGATCCTCTTCAGGCTGATTCTCAATTCCCGATATAGCCTCTTTACGTTGTATCAGCTTAATAGATGGTATTGCGAAAGCAAATATGTCGTTTTGGTCAAGCTCTCCCATGATTTTCAAAATTCGCATTTCACCTAACAACGATAAAAGACTTGCATTTTTCGAGATAGCATCTAAACGGTCTGCTATAAAATAATCTGATGTACTACTTTTTTTTATTACTTGGTTTGCTTCACCTCTTACAATAAAGACCAGTGAATCTAAACGCATTTCATGGTCACGGGTAAAAAAATCTATATATTTAGTGAGATCCTCCTTTGCTGCCTCTTCACCAATTAAATAATAATCAACATGACCAAAAAATACTTCTTTATCCGTATAGGTTTGAAACTTCCTTTCCGCAGAAAACATAGTTTTCCCTTCCGAAGTTAAAACTATGGCTTTTGGCTTAGACTTCCCTTCACCATTTCCCCCACCATTTCCTCCCCCGCCTTCTTCCCTCTTTGAAGTAACAGTTATTTTTAATAGTTCGGAGTCTTCACTTTTGTCCAATCCAATAACCCTCAGCATTTCCAAACGCTGTATTTCGTTCCTTTTCGGTAGCATACTTCCATCTTTGCAGCCAGATAAAAACACAGCACAGGCCACAATAAGGAAAATTAATTTTCGCACAATGTCCCTCCTTATGCCTGTCTTTTTTTATTAATGGTTTTAAGGCTTGTCGGCCTTTTTTTCCTCATAAATAGGGGTAATCGAAAAATAGTATCCTGAGCAAGTTCTTTTCCCTCACTAGCTGCAAATGGTGTTAGGTATGGTACTCCGAAGCTTTCCATCTTTGCGGCTCTATATCCCATGACTAACAATCCTATTACAATACCAAAAAGTCCAGCGATCGATGAACATGCCACCAAAATAAGCCTCCATATCCGTACAGTATTTGAAAAATCCTGATTAGGCATGGTAAACCCTGCTATCCCTGATAAGGCTACAATAATAACTACAGTAGGAGATTCAAGTTTTGCAGATACAGCAGCCTGACCAACTATTACCGCTCCAACAATTGAAATAGCCTGACCTATTGCTTTTGGAAGCCTTAACCCTGCTTCAATTAACAGCTCAAATGCAATTAACATACCAGTAACTTCGATAAATGATGGAAACGGCACCCCCTCTTTACTAGTTACAATTGAAATTGTAAGGTCAGTCGGTATCATTTCTTGATGAAACGTTGTAATCGCAATATAAAAAGCTGGAAGAATGAGCGAAATAAAATATGAAGCATACCGTAAAAGAGTGATGAATGAGGCTACAACGTAATTATTGGCGTAATCTTCAGGGGCTTCGAAAAACATATTATAGACGGCTGGTACGATATAAACCGTGGGCAGACCGTCAATAACAAGTCCTACCCTTCCGTCGAGTAAGCTTTGACACAACTTATCAGATCTTTCGGTATATATCACTTGTGGGAACATCGACCATTTATTGTCAATTATGAATTCTTCGATATACCTTGCTGATATTGCACCATCAATTTGGATGCTGTCTAAACGTCTAAAAAGTTCATCAACAATGTGTTGGTTAGCTATCCCCTCAATCCAAACAACGGCAACGTCGGTTAAAGTTTGTTGGCCGATCTTCGTTTGCTTTATCCGTAAGTTTTGGGTCTTAATTTTTCTGCGGATAAGGGCAGTATTTACACGCAGTACTTCGACAAATGAGTCTTTTGCCCCTTTAATGACATTCTCGCCGGAAGGCTCGCTTATGGACCTTTTTTCAAAGCCCTTTATATCGAATGTAATAGCCTTGTTTTCCTTATCGAATATTAAAGCAACAGCCCCGGTTAAAATATCTTCAATGCATTCGTCGATTTTTTCCCTGACTTTGGCTGAATTATGGTATAAACCCCCATGCATGATATGTTTGATAATGTCTTTGTCCTTATTCTGGGTCAAAACGGCTTCCTGCAATAACGGCTTTAAAATATCGTCGTCCATAATCTTACCATTGATTAACCCGTCAACGAAAATAAGTGTCACAGGTAAATTCATTTGCCCGTTTATATAAAGGTCACGGAAAATAATATCGTTACTATCGCTAATTTGATTTCTAATATTTTCAGTAGTCAACTCAAAATTTTCAAGTTCCGGTTTTTCTTCATATAGAAATGGCTGACCATCTTTTTTCTTTTTCCAGAATTTTAACAAACAGTATTCTCCTTTTTATGTTACTTTAGCTGTAGTATGTGCAAAATGTTGTATAAAATTCTATTAACACGTATATTCCTACGCAAAATTAGGCTATATGTGGCTGATACCAAAGACGCAGAAAAGCCCACCGACAGCCGACGTAAAGAAAACAAAAAAAGATAAATGTCTGTGAGGTTTCAGCGATATTTTGAATTGTGCCATGAGATTAAAGCGCGTTATGAAACTGCAGCGGTTATATTCCTCACGGCTAACGATATGGAAAGTGATATGATAAAGGGCTTTGAACTTGGCGCGGATGATTATGTGACGAAGCCTTTCCTTATCAGTGGGTTCAAAGAAAGGTCGCCGCTCTTTTCAGCCGGATAACAAAGGAGACAGGCGGCGACTGTTACGACGACGGTAATTTGTTTTTGGATTTTTCAAGGATGACCGCGACGCTTGCAGGAAGTCCTATTATGTTTACGCCTATGGAATATCGTATGTTAAGGGCGCTTGTAAAAAACCCGCAAATTGTTCTGACAAGACAAATTCTATTAGAAAAGCTGTGGGATATAGATGGAAATTTCGTAGATGAAGACGCACTAACTTCCAACATCAACCGCATACGAGGCAAGATTGAAATCTGCGGTTTTCAATATATAAAAACTGTTTACGGCATGGGGTACATGTGGATAGGTGGTGCTAAAAATGGACGCTGAAAATCATGCAGGAAGCAAAAACCATTATGCTTGTGCTTGGCGGTGGTCTTTCCATGATACTCGGGTTTATCGGCATCATTTATAAACGTAATGTCGGTGGGCGTTGTATCACGTAAGCCTGAATTTGCTACGCTCGAAAGCATTGGAATGAGCAAAAAGCAAATGAAATCAATGCTCAGAAACGAGGGCTTGGGTTATGCCGTGATAACGACGCTTATCTCGGTCAGCCTTGGAAGTGTTATTTCATGCGGGATTTTCGAGTTGTTCAAGAAAACCTTTGTATATGCCAATTTTACCTATCCGCTCATTCCTGTTTTTATATTGTATGCAGCCATAACTCTTATTTGTCTTATCACACCGGAGGTTGCTTACAGAGGCATTAGCAAAATGACCCTTGTAGAAAGATTGAGAGAAGCGGAATAGCGTTAATGTGTGTGAATCTATATTCATTATACAATTCACATTAGAATCGCTCATTCTTTAATCTCTTTTTGTTTTACAGAGGTTTTAATTTCCGAAATAAATAATCCAGCTAATGTAAGTACAATCCCAATTACAGCGACTCCAGTAATTCTTTCATGAAGTACAATAACGGAAGTGACAACGGTTATTACCGGAACCATGTAAATATAAACGCTGGTTTTTACCGCACCCAATAGTTTAACCGCAGAGTTCCACGTTACAAAGCAAAGAGCGGATGCTCCCAACCCTAAAAACAGGATGTTAAAAAGATTAGTCGGTTGCATCAGTTGATTGATGTTTGGTTTAAACCCAAAAATGAATAATGCGGGTATCATGAATATCAACCCATAAAAGAAAATTCTCCTTGTGGTTTGAATGGTATTGTAGTGAAATCCGCTTATTTTCTTTGTGAGGACGGAATAGACAGCCCATACCACAGCAGCCAAAACCGCCAGTATATCGCCCAATGGATTCAGTTTAAGATTATTGCTTCCGTTAAAGGTAATGAGAAAAATTCCGACAACAGCAACTGCAAACCCTATAAAAAATTGCATTCTCAATTTTTCTCCATCTAAAAGCAGATGAGCAAAGATAGCAGTAAAAAAAGGCGTAATCGAAATAATAACCCCTATATTGGATGCAAAATTATATGTTAGAGCAATATTTTCAAGCAAATAGTAAAGTGTGACACCACACAAACCAGCCGCAGCAAAATACAACTCCTGTTTTCGTTCCTTAACCTTGAGCTTATGAGGGTAAACCATAAGCAGCACAATAAATCCTATTGTAAATCTTAATAATAGGATTTCAATCGGAGAAATGGCCTTCAAAAGTATCTTTGTCGATATGAAAGTCGTCCCCCAAATAACGATTGTAATAAATGCAAATAAATGTCCGATGCTCTCTTTTTTTCTGTCCATAATAATCCTTTTTATCCATAGGCTTAACTGCGAGTATCTTTAAAAATATTCATATACTGTTTTGGCGTCAACCCAATAAACTTTTTAAAGAAGTTGGAAAAGTGGCTCTGGTCGGTAAAACCTGTCTGCAAAGCTACATCTATTGGTAATACGCCTTGTTCCAGCATTTTCTTTGCTTTGTTAATCCGTATTGTTTCCAAGTAGCTATATGGAGAAATGCCCTTTTGCTTGGTGAAAGAGCGAAGCAGATAGTATTTGCTGAGTCTGGTCAGCTTGCAGAGGTCATCCAGCGTAATGTTCTCCATATAGTGATTTTCTAAGAACTCACAAATTGCCCTTGCTTCCATACTTTGCTCTGTATGTCCTGCTGGTACTTCCTGTTCTGTATATTCTCCCATTAGCTGTTCCAAAAGGAAAAAGAAGATTTCTTCTTTTCTAAAATCCCTTTCGTCCTCCATTATCATTTGATGCAATTCCCGAAGCACAGCAACCGATTCGCTATGAAAAACTACTTGGGGTGTAAAATAAGGTAAATACTCTTTTCCTGTTATTTCAAAGACGGCTTTGCTCATAATTTCCGGTTGGATATTGATACAGCGATAATCCAAAGTTTTACCGTCGATTTGTTCACAAGCATGATTATCACGCGGATTAAACAATAATAAATCTCCCGGTTCTATGGTATATTCCTTGTTCATGCAAGATAAAAATCGCTGACCTTTTTCAATGAAACCAATCACGTAATACTCATGAAAATGGTTGGGGAATTTCTGCATAATCCCTTTAAAATGGTAGGATTCTATTTTCAATTCAGCATCATATTTTACTGTTCTTATCTCTTGTTTCATAAACTTGTTCTCCTTTCCTTGATATCTGAAGTTCAGTTTAGCATAAAAGGTAATCAAATTCTTGAATGATGTTGCTCTTAGGATTTATAGTAAACTCAATACCATATATAAAAAGACAAACCCGTTTATAACTGACGTTAAAACAGGTTTGTCTTTCTGGCGGAAGAGGTGGGATTTGAACCCACGGACGCGTTCCCACGTCTCCGCATTTCGAGTGCGGTGCCTTAGACCTCTCAACCACTCTTCCGTAAATGGGTAAGGTTATTAATACGAAGTATCAATAACTTGGGTACCCGTTCGAAATCTTCGATTTCGCTTATGAGTCGAGGCTTTCTTACGGGTCGAGCCTTGTTGGTGCGTTCCGCACCTCTGTTGTTCGTTCCCATGGGAACGAACTCTGGTAACGGGTAAAGTTATTATAAAGCATTTCTGGAGTTTTATCAAGTGGAAGCAAATGCCCTGAGCTTTTGGAAGAATTCTTTTAAAGGCTGTTCACAGGCATCTTCCATAATGCCCGCATAGACTTCGGGGGTGTGATTAAATAATCCCTTTTTCAATAAATCAGTCACGGACCCGCAGGCTCCTCCCTTAGCGTCATAGGCTCCGAAATAGACGGTTCTGACCCGTGCATTGATTATGGCTCCGGCGCACATAGGGCAGGGCTCCAGGGTCACATAGAGGTCACAGTCCTCCAGCCGCCAGGAACCGAGTAGCTTACAGGCTTCTTCAATAGCCAGGAGTTCGGCATGGGCAGTAGCTTGATGACAGGTTTCTCTGAGATTATGGGCACGAGAAAGGATTTTACCGTCTCTTACAATAACGGTGCCAACAGGGACTTCTCCTTTATGAAAGGCATTCCAGGCCTCCTTGATGGCCTCCTCCATATACGGGTTTTTAATCAAGCCCATACCTCCAAAGTATGATTATGTAATCTCTTCCTAATCTCTAAACACTATTCTATCAGTATCATTGCCATTCTTCCAGCCCTTAATAAAACGAAGTATGCGTTACGGGCAGGTCAAAGCTTGACCATGAACTTTCTTGCATGTCCCTCCTTTTCTTCTCATAAAATGAGACATGGTAAAAAGAAGCTTTGGCGTCAGCCGCCTCAATCATTTAAATCACATACATAGCAGCAGGCGAATCAGGGAAATCAAACGCAGCCGACAAATTCGAAATTTAAGGCTTGGAGATGCTATCCTTCTTTTGTTGCCCCTTTTATTGCTGCTTGCTTTTGTTCCGCCACAGGAAAGGCCTGTTTCGAAGGAAGATGTGGGACAAGTTGAAACTGTTCAGGGGAAAGCAATTAAAATTACGGTCTATAACCCCGCGAAGTCAGTGATCGATGAATATTTTCTTGATGATTATATTATTGGTGTTGTTGCAGCAGAGATGCCGTCCAGCTTTCATGAAGAGGCTTTGAAGGCTCAGGCTGTGGCGGCGAGAACCTTTGCTTTAAGCCGTATGAAAGGGCTTTATGGGTCTTCGGAAAGCCACTTCGGCGCCCATGTTTGTACGGAACCACGACATTGTCAGGCCTGGATTTCCCATGAACGTTTTTTACAGGTCTATGGCAGCGAAAAGGATTGGGAAAAGATCAAGAAGGCTGTTAAGGACACGGAAAACCGGGTCATGACCTATGGAGGAACGCTCATAAATCCTCTCTATCACTCCAACAGCGGGGGTGTGACAGAGGATATTGAAGAGGTATGGACGGTATTAGGCTCGGTGCCTTATCTTAAAAGCGTTTACAGCCCCGATGACAGTCAATATGCTGAATATGAGAAAAAAGAGCTTTTTGTCTGGGATGAAATCAAGGAAAAAGTGAAAAATAAATATCCGGATGCCAAGCTTGGTTCCGATCCCTCAAAAGAAATTGAAATTGTGGCCTATAGCGGCAGCGGGCGTATTGATGAGATCCGAATCGGGTCGGTTATAATGTCTGGAACAGCATTTCGAGAGCTGTTAACCCTAAGATCCACCAATCTCGACATCAGTATTCCTGATAAAAAAACAGTACAAATTATTTCCAGAGGCTATGGTCATGGTGTGGGAATGAGTCAGTGCGGCGCCGATGCCATGGGCAAAAAAGGGCTCGACTACGTTAAGATATTGGAATATTATTACACGGGCATTAATGTGGAAGAAATAGCACATTAAAGTATAAATCACCTTCCGTTGGCAATAATACAAAACGGAGGTGGATTTTGTGAACAACAAGGGAAGTTTTAAAGACGAAGAATCATTTGGGAAAAAAGTTAAAGGATTTTTCAAAGAGAGCGGTTTTTATATTGCGATAGTGGTAGGATTGTGCGCTCTGGCTGCAGGTGCAGTATTTTTCTCAACCAACCAGCTACTTACTGATCCCGATCAGAATCAGGCCCAGGATAATGGACCAGATCAGAATGATTTAGGATTTGATTTTAATGATCCTGATTTTGATGAGCCAGATCAAAGCTCTATTGTGGATGACGGATCTAAAAACGCTGAAGATAGTCCCTATGTCGGCATAAATGATGGTGATCAGGGATCCGACGGCGCAGTTGGAGATGCTGGTCAACAGCCAGAAACCAATGTGGCTCAAAATGATACCAAGGAAGCTGACGGCGGAACCAAGGGTGAAGCTGCACAAAGTGCTTCCGGTAATACCCAGGCCGGTGTTGGTGATAACGATGCTACGCAGGATGTGGTGCTTGCCGTGGTAAGACCGGCTTTCAGCGCACCTGTAGCGGGCAAGGTTCAGGCCGAATACTCCATGGACAAGCTTGTTTTTTCACCGACTTTTAATGAATGGCGGACCCATAGTGGCGTTGATATTTCCGCTCCCAGGGGAGAGGTTGTGCGCTCGATAGGAAATGGCACAATTTTGGAGATAAAAAATGACCCGCGTTTCGGCTTTACCATTGTCATAGACCATAAAAACGGATACAAATCGCTTTATGCAAACCTTGCCAGCGACCAAACCCTGCAGGTTGGCCAGGAAATCAAGCTTGGAGATCCCATAGGCTCAGTGGGTGCAACAGCTATTTTTGAAAGCGCAGAGCCCACACACTTGCATTTTGAGCTCTATAAGGAAAATAAACTCGTGGATCCGGCTGCATATTTAGATCTGGCCAAGTGACATTATTGTGGAAGAATATTTATAGGTATCATATAGGCATCGGGGAGAGGTTGACCACCTCTCCTCTTTTGCTTTGTGTCACATAATGACAATTTTACGAAAAATTTGACAAAAAAATAGTGTAATTTTATAATTATAATAGGGTAATGCTAGGAAATAATTAGGTGCAAATATTAAAATACATATAAAGGCGGGTCATTTGACATGAAAATATTGGAAGATTTATCAAAATCGTTTTCTAGGCTTTTCAGTTTCAGGAAGAACCTTTCCATCAAAAGCAATGTATTTTTCAGTATTCGTATTAAGTTAATTGCCGCTTTTATGGTCACCATTGTTCCGATAATTCTACTGGGAGTCTCTTCTTTTAACGGTTCCTTTACAGCCCTCAAGGATAATGCCACAAATACCTCTCTGGAAACCATGAAGCAGGTTAATAAGTACTTTGATCAATCGCTGACCAATATTGATGCAATGTCCACACAAATTCTCATGGATCCTGACTATCAGAAATTTATTTCTTCAACCGATGAAGAGCTAACCTTTGATAGCTTAACTTATCAGAGCAATGTGTCATCGCTTATATCCAGTTATACATTTGGAAATAAAAATCTCAGAGGAATTACCCTGCTGCTTCAAAACGGCAGATCCATTAATTCTTCAGGATATGTATACAAAGATAAAGCATATGAGAACATTGAGGACGGTCCGATGGTGACCTTGGCCAAAGAAATGAATGGGAAGGCCTTTTGGGTCGGATCCCACTCTGATATTGATGAACAAAAGTCCGCGGCTGGAACAGTGAATTATGCTTTTTCATCAATAAGGCTTGCAAAAGATTTCTACTCTTCAGAGCCAATGGGTCTTCTTATCATTGATGTGAAACCCGAAATGGTTGAAGATGCACTTTTGGATATCAACCTTGGCGCTAATAGTGAACTTCACCTGATTAGTCCCGATGGCCGGGATATTGCCTTCAGAAGGACAAATGTAGAGAATGTAACCTTGGATACAATGGACCCAGTAAATCAGATTACCGGGGGAACATTATTTACAAAAATCGCTGGGCATGAAGCGGCTTATGGCTCCTTTATGGAAGCGTATAAAGGGGAAGAACATCTGGTGCTTCATTCCAGGGTTGGAGAAACCGGATTTACGCTCGTGGGACTTGTTCCGACTGCCAACTTTTCGGCTGCCGCGGAAGGCATTCGAAATATAACTGTTTTGTTTACATTCCTTGCCGCTGCCATTGCTGTTATCATTGGCCTTTACATGGCAATCGGCATGGGCAGAACCATTAATCGTATCATTAATGCCTCACATAAAGCTTCGGACGGCGATCTGACAGTAGAATTAAAATCAAGAAGACGGGATGAGCTGGGCACTCTGACAAAGAGTATCAATTTAATGATAGCGCGAATGAGGGATCTTATCGAAAATGCCTCAAATACTGCAGCCAGTGTTATTGAGTCAGCCAAGACGGTTGCAGCCACCTCCCAACAGGTTTCTATTGTGTCTCATGAGGTCGCAAGAACGGTACAGGAAATAGCAGAAGGCGCTTCAGCCCAAGCCACTGATTCCGAGCAGGGAACCATTAAAATGAGAGACCTTGCCCTTAAAATTAATGCCGTTTCCGACTCTGCAAAAACTATAGAAGCTTATTCCGAGGATACCATTAATTTAACGAAGCAAGGCCTCTCCTCAGTAGTCGATCTTGAAGGCAAGGCTAAGGAAACCACTGAAATAACACAAACCATCATTACCGATGTACGAACCCTGGAGAGCCATTCCCACTCCATAGGAAAGATTGTAAAAGTTATTGACGGAATTGCTGCTCAAACCAATCTCCTTGCCCTTAATGCGGCTATTGAAGCGGCCAGGGCGGGTGAAGCAGGCAAAGGCTTTGCGGTTGTAGCTGATGAAGTGAGAAAGCTCGCAGAGCAGTCTACGGCAGCAACAAGGGAGATTGCAGCTATTATCAAGGATACTCAAAACCAGACGGCAGTGGTGGTTGAACGGGCCATGTCCTCAGAGGATATTCTTAGGTCCCAGAACGAGGCCGTAGCCAATACATTGGAAGTATTTAAGAGTATATCCAGCTCCATGGAGCAATTGGCCAAGAAGGTTAACGATATTATGGACGGTATAACCGATATGGATAGCTACAAGGATCAAACCATTGGCTCCATCCATAATATTTCATCGGTATCTGAACAAATCGCAGCTTCTACACAGGAGGTTTCAGCCTCCACCGAGGAGCAGCTTGGATCTATTGAAGAACTATCAAGCTTTGCCCAGCAGTTGGATGATGCTGCAAAGATTCTTAATGAATCCATAAGTAAGTTCAAGGTAAGGTAAGCTATGAAGCTTAAAATCCCCAAAACACCATCAAAAGTGTTTTGGGGATTTTTAGAAACCATAATTTCCTTCAATAAAGATAACCTTGATTCTATTCTTTTCAAATTGTCCCGTAATCGCCCTTTTTAATCAGAGTCCGAATGGTTTTGTGTAGCTGAGCAATGGAATTTGCATAATATCCAGCCATATTGTTTCTATTTAAGTTGTTGATTGTACTTTGGATAATATCATTCATCATTTCTACAATACATCTCCGAATAAATTCTGGTCTACAGTAACATTTTACCACACATCTCAAGGTTCCTTTTCTCGAGACTTACGGACTTACGGTTCTTTTAAGAAAAGTATTGACATCCTTGTTATCAAGCATTAAAATCATATAAAACATCATTATAATAAAACATATATGAATACTAGGTATTGTTTAACATTCTAAATATCTGCTATTATAGATTTTGTGAAATATCTCTTACACTTACAAGGAGACAGGCTATGATAGAGATTAATAAATTGAAAAAGGTTTATAAGAGTGATGCCGGTGACGTGCTGGCTCTTGAGGATGTTAATTTAAGCATTACCAAGGGCGAGATCTACGGAATAATAGGCCTAAGCGGAGCAGGGAAAAGTACGCTTATTCGCTGCATGAATCTTCTGGAAAAGCCCACATCCGGGACCATTAAAATCGACGGACAGGATATCACGGCCTTGAGTGGGCCGGACCTCAGAATGCTGCGCAGTTCATTGGGCATGATTTTTCAGCATTTTAATCTTCTCATGCAACGTAACGTTGAAGACAATATTGCCTTTCCACTAGAAATAGCAAAGGTACCCAAGAACGAAATAAGGGAGCGGGTAAAGGAACTTCTTGAGCTTGTCGGCTTGACGGATAAGGCCAAAAGCTATCCGGCCCAGCTCAGTGGCGGACAAAAGCAGAGAGTGGCCATTGCCAGAGCCTTGGCCAACCGTCCGAAGTTACTCTTGTGTGATGAAGCCACTTCGGCCTTGGACCCCATGACCACCCAATCCATTTTATCCTTGCTTAAGGACATTAACCGGGAATTAGGTCTTACGATTGTCCTTATAACACATCAGATGAGTGTTATTAAAGAAATTTGCGATACGGTCACTGTTATTGATAATACAAGAATTGTAGAGACGGGCCCCGTCCTTGAAGTCTTGGCCAATCCTAAAAGTCAGGCAGCCAAGAATTTGTTTGGCCACTCCATTGAGCCGGAATTGGACGCAAGGAAAATAGGCAGCGCCATTCCTGATGCCGTTCTGATAAGGATCAAATTCAGAGGTGAGGCCACGGTTCGACCTATTATCTCCAATATGATCATGCAATATCGGGTTAACGCCAATATCCTGTTTGGAAATATCGATCATGTCAAAGAATCGGTTTTCGGGGAAATGCTTTTAGAATTGTCAGGAAATCCTGATACAGTGAATGAAGCTTTAAAGTACCTCTATGATCAGGACATCATTGTTGAGGAGGTTAAGCGCTAATGGAAATTCAAGAATATATTGACCTTTTAGGTAAAGGAACTTTGGACACGCTTTATATGGTTCTGGTCTCGGTATCCTTCTCCTATTTGCTAGGCCTGCCTCTTGGTATTGCGGTAGTGATCACAGAGGAGCACGGAATTCTGCCCAGTTCTAAGCTTAATCGCACCCTGGATGCCATTATCAATTTCACACGTTCCATTCCCTTTATTATTCTGCTGATTGCTGTAATCCCGTTTACGCGGTGGGTTGTAGGAACAAGTATTGGCGCTACGGCTTCCATTGTGCCGTTGGTGATAGGTGCCATACCCTTTGTAGCTAGAATGGTTGAATCCTCGCTAAAGGAAATTGACAAGGGGATTATTGAAGCCGCTCTCGCCATGGGTGCAAGTCCTATGCAGATTATTACTAAGGTAATGGTGCCGGAGACGCTTCCTTCACTCATTCTTGGAGCCTCCATTACGACCATTACGCTGATCGGCTACTCTGCCATGGCCGGTACTGTTGGAGGGGGCGGTTTGGGTGATCTGGCGATTCGATATGGCTACCATCGCTACCAGAATGATATGATGGTTTTGACTATTGGCCTTCTTATCATCATTGTACAGGTTGTTCAAAGCTTCGGAAATTTTTTGGCACGGAAAATTGATAAAAAATCAGATAAGTGATGAACGATAGCAGAGATACCAAAAAATTTATTTATATTAATAAATGAAGCAAAAGTTACACAAAAAAAGGAGAGATTGATCATGAAAAAAAACAGACGACTTTCATTGTTCCTCGTACTCGTTCTAGTGCTTTCAGTATCCCTTGTAGGATGCGGCAGCCAAGCGCGTAATGAGAAAAAGCTGACCATTGGCGCTACATCTGAGCCCCATGCCGAAATTCTGAATCACATTGTGCCAATTCTCAAGGAAAAGGGCATAGAGCTCACGGTTATGGAGTTTGCAGACTATGCACAGCTCAATCCCGCACTTAAAAACAAAGAGCTGGATGCCAACTTTTTTCAGCATACACCTTACCTGAACGATTTTAACAGCAAGGAAAAGGCTACCCTGACCTCGGCCGTCGCTGTTCATTTCGAGCCACTGGGCCTTTATCCGGGAAAGACCAAGTCCTTAGACGATATCAAGGATGGGGATATCATTGCTGTGCCCAACGACACCACAAATGAAGCAAGAGCCCTGCTCCTTTTGGAGTCTGCAGGCCTGATTAAGGTAAAGGAAGGCGTGGGCCTCAATGCTACTGCTAAGGATATAATTGAAAATCCCAAAAACCTTAAAATAGAGGAGCTGGCTGCTGCACAATTAGCAAGAGCCTTACCCGATGTCAACTTGGCCGTTATCAATGGCAATTATGCCATCCAGGCCGGCCTCAATGTTGCTAAGGACGCGTTAATCGCCGAAGATAAGGATTCTGCTGCCGCACAGTCCTTTGCCAATATCGTGGTTGTTCGTGCAGGCGACGAAAACAGAGAAGCCATTAAAATTCTTAAAGAGGTCATTACCTCCGAGGAAGTAAAGAAATTTATAAATGATAAGTACCAGGGTTCCGTTATTCCGGTATTTTAAGTCCCCTTTAAACAAAACTTTTAAGAACGGGTATAGCCTCCCACCTTTTCACATATAGATAGTATCGGGACATCAAGCCGATTTAGGCGCTGTGCGGGAGGCAGGCGCATGAGACATTACATAGAGGAACGCGCCTTGGAGCTTGGGAGCTTCATTATCGAGAACAGGACGACAGTCCGGGCAGCTGCACAGAGTTTCGGAATATCGAAATCTACAGTACATAAAGATGTGACGGAGCGGCTTTCGAAGCTGGATCCGTCTATGGCGGGGCAGGTTAAGAGAATACTGGACGAAAACAAAGCGGAACGTCACATCCGCGGGGGCGAAGCAACCAAGATGAAATATGGAAGAGATGGCAGAAAAGTCGGTTAATAACCGGCTTTTTGCATTTGCGGATCGAGGCAAGTAACGGGTCGAGACGGGTCTGCCCTATTTTGTCAGGATTTGTAGGTATGCTACTTGATATAAGGGAAATAAATTGCTAATATTAAAAATGTATACAATAAGAAGTGAAAAGGGGTTGTATAGATTTGGGTCTTGGATTGGACATCGGAATAGATTTAGGAACCGCATCGGTATTGGTTTATGTCAAGGGAAAGGGCATAGTGCTTAGGGAGCCCTCGGTTGTAGCCATTGACAAGAATACCGACAGGATTCTGGCGGTTGGGGAAGAAGCCCGTAAAATGCTCGGAAGAACACCGGGAAATATTGTAGCCATACGCCCCTTGCGTGAAGGTGTAATTTCTGATTATCATGTCACTGAAAAAATGCTTAAGCATTTCATCAATAAAGTTTGCGCCAGAAGCTTTTTCAAGCTTTTCAAGCCCCGAGTCATGATATGTGTCCCCTCCGGTGTTACCGAAGTGGAAAAAAGGGCAGTCGAGGATGCGGCTGTTCAGGCGGGCGCCCGAAAGACCTATCTCATTGAGGAGCCTATTGCAGCGGCTATCGGAGCCGGTATTGACATTACAAAGGCCTGCGGGAGCATGGTTGTGGATGTTGGTGGGGGCACCACCGATATCGCAGTTATCTCCTTAGGGGGAACGGTTGTGAGCTCCTCCATAAAAGTTGCAGGCGATAAGTTTGATGAAGCTATCATACGCTATATGCGCAAAAAGCATAACATCATGATTGGCGAAAGAACTGCAGAAGAGCTGAAAATAAACATTGGAACAGTTTTCTCGAGACCTGAGGAAGTGACCATGGATATTCGGGGTAGGAACCTGGTCTCAGGCCTTCCCAAGACCATCAATGTCAGTTCCACAGAACTCATGGAGGCTCTTGAAGAGCCGGTTTCAAGCATTATTGAGGCTGTGCACTCAGTTCTTGAAAGAACGCCCCCGGAGCTTGCCTCAGACATCAGCAACAGAGGCATTGTCATGACGGGCGGCGGAAGTCTTGTCTATGGGCTAGACAAGCTTTTGGAGCAAAAGACAGGCATCAACGTTATTATTGCTGATGATGCCGTATCCTGTGTTGCCATAGGCACAGGTAAGACCCTGGATAATCTGGATCTTCTTAAAGGAAACAGTCTAAGTGAAAGTTCAAGCTACTGATACTAATAACAGAACAACATGAATGCACAACCAAGCGTCTGCCCGAGAAGGCAGGCGCTTTTTCAACAATGTATCCGAACTGAAAGATAAGGATACATTATTACGAAGTAACAAGGTTCAGGAGTGTAAATATGAAAACCTTAGGTATCTGTATTGGTGCATCCACCATATCATATGTAATTGCGAACTTATCCGCTGAGAAAATTTATGTAGAACAAGCCGAATCCGTTTCCCATGAGGGAAATCCCCGAGCTGTTCTTTTAAGCCTTTTAGATGATGACCAAATAAGTCGTGTCGACCGTATTGCCATTACGGGGCGCAAGCTCAGGCATCTTCTTAATGCTTCCACCCTTTCCGAACCCGAGGCGCTTGAAGAAGCTTATGCCTGGAGCCAAGAGAACACTCTCTCTGACTCCGGGGAGCTATCCCAGTCAACGGCAGAATACCTGGTGAGCGCTGGTGGCGAAACCTTTATGGTTTACAGGCTGGATGCCCATGGACGAATTGTTGAAGTAAGAAGCGGCAACAAATGCGCCTCGGGAACCGGGGAATTCTTCCTTCAGCAGCTTAAGCGAATGGATCTGCCTATAGAGGAAGCTATGGAGATTGCCGATTCGGACAACCCCTATAAGGTGGCGGGACGCTGCAGTGTCTTTTGTAAGAGCGATTGTACCCACGCCCTCAACAAGGGTGCAGCCAAGTCCAATGTAGTAGCCGGTCTCTGCAAAATGATGGCCGGGAAAATTGTGGAGCTTATGAAAAACCAGGCCAAGGGCAAGGTGCTTCTGGTGGGTGGAAGCTCATCGAACCGGATTATGGTGCGTTTTTTGGAGGAGGCGGGCCTTGATATCAAGGTTCCATCCTATAGCCACTGCTTTGAAGCCCTGGGAGCGGCCTTGTGGGCCTTAAAGCATGAAACCAGACCCATAAACAGGGACGAGCTCTTTAAGAGAGGCGAGCATGGCTTTCCGCAGCATAAACCGCTTGCCTCTGCACTGTCGCAGGTCCGCTTCATGGAATCGGTGAGAGGGGGAGCAGAGCCTGGTGATGTCTGTATCCTGGGCTTGGATGTGGGCTCTACCACTACGAAGGCTGTACTGATGCGCACCAGCGATCAGGCCATACTGGCCGGGGTCTATCTTCGGACCAATGGTGATCCTGTCGGTGCGTCACGTCTTTGTTACAGCGAAATAGCCTCCCAGTTAAAAGTACCGGTTACTATTATCGGCTTAGGGGCTACAGGCTCAGGTCGCCAGATTGCAGGGCTCCATGCCTTAACTCCTGCTATCATCAACGAGATTATAGCCCATGCACGGGCTGCAGCTCATTTTGATCCTCAGGTCGACACGCTGTTCGAAATCGGGGGCCAGGATGCCAAGTATACCTACCTGACCAATGGTGTGGCTTCCGATTATGCCATGAATGAGGCTTGTTCGGCTGGAACGGGCTCATTTTTGGAGGAATCGGCCCTTGAATCCTTAAGCCTGAGGGTTGAGGACATTGGTGAAATGGCCATTAAGGGCCAGGAACCCCCAAATTTCAATGATCAGTGCGCAGCCTTTATCGGAAGCGATATTAAAACGGCCATTCAAAATGGCCTTTCAAAACCTGATATTGCAGCGGGGCTTGTCTATTCCATATGCCTGAATTATCTTAACCGTGTCAAGGGAAACCGGGCTGTGGGGCGGAAGGTCTTCATGCAGGGAGGCGTATGCTACAACAAGGCTGTTCCGGTAGCTATGGCCAGCCTTACCGACAAGGAGATTATTGTCCCTCCCGAGCCAGGACTCATGGGCGCTTTCGGGGTGGCCCTTGAAACTCTGTCCATGCTGGAGCTGGGCCAGATTGAAGCCCATGAATTTGACCTAAAAGAGCTGTCCGAACGTCAGGTATATTATGAGGAGCCTTTTATTTGTAAGGGAGGGAAAGAAAAATGCGACCGGAAATGCTCCATTTCCCGCATCCAAATAGGAAATAAGGTTTACCCCTTCGGAGGAGCCTGCAATAAGTACTACAATCTTTTGACAAGGAAGCAGGAAGCCGATATCGAGGCCCTGGACCTGGTAGCCCTAAGGGAGCGGCTGCTTTTTCAGAGCATAGATGGCCCTGCGAGTATTTCTGCCGGTAGCCAGGAGATTAAAAGGAGTGGCAAGAAAGTGGGATTGAACCTATCTCTGATGGTGAACACGCTTTTTCCGCTTTATGCAGGCTTCTTTCAAAGCCTTGGCTATGAAGTGGTCCACGCCAACGAGGTTGACAGCGAGGGTTGTTCCCGCAAGGGGTCGGCTTTCTGCTGGCCGGTAGAGCAAGCCCACGGTACTCTGAAAGCTCTCTTGGACATGAAGCCGGATATTGTTTTCCTGCCCCATGTAAAAGCCCTTCCTGTGCCCGGCGGCGATGATGTACGGGTAGCCTGTCCCTTTGTTCAGGCTGAGCCCTATATTTTAAAGGCTGCCTTTCCTGAGCTTGAGGGCATTCTGGTTCTGGAACCAGTATTGGATATGACCCAGGGCTACCATGAGGTCGAGGCGGTATTCGTTCAAATCGCTCAAGGCTTGGGGCATTCAGGAAATGAGGCCCGGCAGGCCTTTAAAAAAGGAATGGAGGCCCAAAATTCTTTCCATCGAGCTCTCCAGGACGAAGGGAAAAAGGTGTTGGAGGATATACACAAGTCTCCCGATACTGCTGTTGTTCTTTTCGGGCGTTCTTATAATGCCTTTTCAAGCCTGGGAAACATGGGCATCCCCAAAAAATTTGCCACAAGAGGCTATCGGGTCATTCCACAGGATTTTTTGCCCCTCAATGATGAAAGCACTCACGACAATATGTACTGGGCATCGGGTCAATGGATTATGAAAGCAGCGCGGTTTGTAGCCCGTCATGAAAAGCTCTTTGGTGCTTATGTGACCAATTTCAGCTGTGGTCCTGATTCGTTTCTGTTAAGCTATTTTAGAACAATCATGGGAAGAAAGCCTTCCTTGACCCTTGAACTGGATTCCCATACTGCTGATGCCGGGCTGGATACACGCATTGAGGCCTTCCTGGATGTTGTCCGCCGATACCGGGATATGGAGCGGCTTGAGCTTGGAACAGGCCATGATCCTTCCTCTAAAAACGGTGGACCTTTTGAAACCGCCATGGTGGAAACCAGCGGCAATAAAGCCTTTGTCGTCCTTCCAAATGGAGAGAGGTATCCTTTGAACCATCCAAAAGTCAAGGTTTTGGTACCTTCCATGGGCGAGATCGGGGCCAGAATGCTGGCCGCCACCTTAAGCTATGTGGGTGCCCATACGGTGGCGCTTCCTCCGCCGGGTGAGAAGGAGCTTGCTCTGGGCAGGAGCTATGCATCCTGCAAGGAATGCCTGCCTCTGGTGCTGACTTTTGGAAGCCTTATGCGCTATGTCCAGGAGGAATGGAACGGAGAAGATATTTTAGTCAATTTTATGCCCGAGACCTCCGGCCCCTGCAGGTTCGGACAATACAGTGTCATGATGCGGGAGTTGGTAGCTAAACAGAAGCTTGATAAGGCTGCCATGCTGTCCCTGACCTCTGAGAATTCCTACGCGGGCTTTGGCGTAAAATTCGCGCTCCGGGCCTGGCAATCTATTGTTCTTTCCGACGTACTGGACGATATAAAAAGCGCTATTTTGGCTTTGGCCAATAGACCTGATGAAGCCGAACAAAGCTTTATCAAAATTTCAGAGACCCTTATAGCAAGTATTGGTACCGATCCCTGGCCTGTTTTAAGAAAAAAGATTCTTGTGGCATCCAAGGAGCTGGCGACTATTCCTCGAAAGGGCCAACTCAGTGATATTCCTTCCATAGCCCTCATCGGAGAAATTTATGTGCGACGGGATGAATTCTCCCGCAGATTTTTAGTGGAAAGGCTCAGTAAAAAAGGCTTCTGGGTGCGTACCGCACCGGTTGGTGAATGGATTCACTACTGTGACTATATTGTGCAAAACCGACTGGTGGCAAAATCAAAATACTTTGATCGGGTGAGAAACCGTCTGACCTGCATGGTGAAGGATCCCTACGAGCAGGAAATCAAGTCCATTCTGGCCAAATCCGGTTTTTATCGTGATAGTGACAATGATGTTGAGCACTTGGTGGAGGCAGCCCGGGGACTTGTTTCTCCACGCCTTACAGGAGAGACGGTGTTGACCGTTGGTGCAGCATTATCAGAAATTGTGGAGGATGTGGAAGGTGTTATATCCCTTGGCCCCTTCGGCTGCATGCCGGCCCGTATCTCCGAAGCCCTTGTTACACAAAAGCTTGAAGCTACAAAACCCGGAGTAGCCAGAGAAAAAGAACTGGTGGAGCGGGTCATGGAGGCTCATCCGTCCCTGCCGTTCCTTTCTGTTGAAACGGACGGTAACGCCTTTCCCCAGCTCATTGAATCCCGGCTTGAAGCCTTTTTATTGCAGGTAAGCCGGGTATTTGACACAATAAAGTAGAAAAAAGGATGGCTGAAAAAGCTAATGCCCTGCGCAATTTTAGCCGATAAAGGATTAAGATTGTAAAATGTTTTAAAATTATTGCCAAAAAGGGGCAGCAAACATATGATTAGAGGACTCTATACGTCAGGTTACAGCATGCTTACCTTAAACCGAAAAATGGATGTTGTGACCAACAACATGGCCAATGTAAATACCAATGGTTTTAAAAAGGATACCGTTGCATTTGAGGAGTTCTCGGACGTTTTGATCAAGCGCTATTTTGATTCCGGCAATATACCTATGGGTAAGCCCGTCAATATAGGCAATATGACCCTTTATAACGATGTTGCCGAGGTTCATACCGATTATACCCAGGGGGCTTTAGAGAGCACCGGCATAAGCACCGATGTAGCCATAAACGGTGATGAAGGCGCTTTTTTCTGTGTAGCTGCTCCCGGTGAAAACAATGCTTTTCGCGAATATTACACCAGGGATGGATCCTTTAAGCTGGATACCACAGGCAGGCTTGTAACCAGGGATGGTTTCCCGGTAATGGGTAATGGGGGTGCCATTATTTTAAGCGGCTCGGATTTCACTATAACCGAGCGGGGCCAAGTCATGCAAAATGATGTGGTTATTGACACACTCAAGATTCGTAAATTTCAAAACCCTGAGTCCTTAAGAAAATATGGAATGAACCTTGCCACAGCCACCAACGAGAGCCAGGACGGAGCTTTTGAAGGTACTGTCCAGCAGGGCTTTATCGAACGCTCCAATGTAGATTCGGTCAAGGAAATGGTAGATATGATTACGGTTCTCCGGGCTTATGAATCCAATCAAAAACTCATACAGTATCAGGATTCCACCCTTGAAAAGGCAGTCAATGAAGTAGGACGGCTGGCATAAAAATTTAACATGAGATAAATATACAGGATGTAAAAACGGATAAGGATGTCCAAAAGAAAAAAGGTGAAGACCCATGATGAGATCGCTCTGGACCGCCGCATCAGGCATGAAGGCCATGCAATTCAGTGTTGACACGATTTCAAATAATCTTGCCAATGTTTCCACCACAGCGTTTAAAAAAGAAAAAGCTGAATTTGAGGATTTGCTGTATGTTTCCATGCAAAAGGCCTATTCGGCAGAAAATGCGGGAAGACCCGTCAATCTTCAGGTAGGTCACGGTGTGGTTGCATGTGCAACTGCCAGAGATTTCACCTCGGGCAATCTGGAACAAACCAGTAACAAGCTGGATATGGCCATTATAGGCGAAGCCTTCTTCTCTGTTCGCGGTGCGGACGGGAATACCTACTATACCCGCGACGGCAGCTTTAAGGTGGGCATGACCGAGGAAGGCAAGATGCTGACCAATTCCAAAGGTTATCCTGTGCTTGACCAGGACGGCATGGAAATTTATTTTGACGGCGATATGGCTAATTACGAAATTCAACCCAGTGGCGAGATTACCACCAAAGATCCTGAGACCGGCGTATCTCTCCCTACAGGTCAATATATTGGACTTTTCAAGTTTGATAACCCCATGGGTCTTGAGGCCACAGGAGGAAATCTCTACAGAAGCAACTCGGCGACCGGTGAAGCTATTTCCGATTTTGAGACTGAAGATCCCAGCACCATCCGCAACTACTTTCTGGAGTCATCCAATGTTAAGGTAGTAGAAGAGATGGTTAAGCTCATTACGGCCCAGAGAGCCTATGAACTTAATTCCAAAGCCATTACCACATCCGACGAGATGTTGCAGACAGCTAACAATATCAGAAGATAAGTTAACTCTATGAGGTATAACGCATGAAGATAGAAGGATTTGGACAGGTTAATCCTATTGATACCCTTAAAACCAGAACCCAAGCCGGAGCCCTGGAAGAAGCCGAGAATTTTGAAAGCGCTTTGCAAAAGGCCTTTGACGATGGAGACAAAAAAAAGCTCAAGGAAGCCTGTAATGAGTTTGAGTCTGTTATGCTCAAGATGCTGTACAAGCAGATGAAGGCCACCGTGCCCGATGGCGGGCTTACTGAAAAAAGCAGTGCCCGGAGCATTTTTGAGGACATGCTTGATGAGGAGCTCATGGACCAGAGCAGTGAGCGTGGCATGGGCATATCGGATATGATGTATAAGCAGCTCAGCGCTAAAATGGATAAAACCTATAAATCGGATGGAGCTGAACCCGTTGAGAAATAGGTCGGTCAATGTTTTTCTTCTATTTCTGCTATCAATGATTGTTCTTTGGATTCTATGCCCTGTCGCAGCGAAATTCTCCGATGCTGCGGACGGGCATTTGCCATCTCAAGGGCCAAACAGCCAGACCCCATCTTCTATCCCACCAGCTACATCCTCTCAGGTTCCTGAAGAACAGCCTTTCTATTATTACTATTCCCAGATTGAAAATAAGCCTGATTTAAAGCTTTCCATGCACGTTCTAGAGATAGAACCCAATAATCCTGATGTACTGGTCATGCCTGTGTCCTCCCATGAGACTCTTTTTGGTTATGCCTATTTAAGTGAAATGAACCAAAGGTGGAACGCCAAAGCGTCGGTAAATGGCGGATTTTCGCATACCAACGGACTTTTGGGCGGCCTTTATGCTTTAAAGGAAGAGCTTTTAACGCCGGCTACGGGAAAATACCCGGTCCTCTTTTTGAAAGACGGAAAAGCATTTATAGAGGATGTAAAATCCTCGGTATGGCTTGAGGAAAGGGAAGAGGGCAATGATATGAGCAAAACAGAGACCGGAACAGGTGACAAAAATAAAATTAATCTAGACAACCTTCATTTTAACCAATACCCCAAAGGAGAGGGATTGTATATCTTTACACCCTCCTATGGTTCTGAAAACAGGATAGAAGTACGCCATCTCAATGCTGTCATCTCCAATGGGGAGGTGCGGGGGCTAACATTACAAAACAGCTCCTACGAAATCCCCGAGGACGGATTTTTGGTCACTGCCATCGGAAAGGCTGCAGAAGCACGTCTGCAGGCAACTATTAAGCCGGGGATGTGGCTTGAAACTGCCTTTGAGATTTCTTCCTTAACTGGCAAAATAACAGGCTATGACTGGGCCTATGAATGCGGCAGCTGGATTCTCAAAAACGGAGAAATTGTGGTTCCCACTGCGGACACCTGGGTGGGAACCTTAAGGACTAGGGCTCCAAGAACAGCCGTAGGGATAAAAGAAAACGGGAATTTGGTCTTTGTGGTTGCCGATGGGCGGCAGGAGTCAAGTGACGGCTTAACAGGCGAAGAACTGGCCCAAAAGCTTCTTGATTTGGGCATTCGGGACGCCGTTAATTTGGATGGTGGGGCCTCAAGCGAGATGATTATTGAAGGAAGTATCGTCAACAGACCTTCGGCAGGCCGGGAAAGGATGCTGGCTTGCTCCTTTGTGGTTCTGGAAAGAAAATGATGGAGGGTGACATGGGGCAGCGCATTATTTGCCTGGATATAGGCGGCAGTAAGATACTCGGAGCTATTTTTGATGAGAAGAATCACATCCTTTGCAGGGTCAAGCAGAAGACCAAGCCTGAGCTGGGTGCTGAAGCTGTGGACAATAGGATAAAGGAAGTCATTGAAAAGCTTTTGACTGAGTCCCGGACAGATCCTAAGGAGCTTAAGGCTATTGGCGCAGGGGTGCCGGGTATAATTGATACAGGTAAAGGAGTTATCCTGTACGCTCCAAACATTCAATGGAAGAACCATCCACTGGGCCAGATCCTCCAAGAGGCTTTTAAGGTGCCTTTTGTGATGGGCAATGATGTTAATGTGGGAATGCTGGGCGAATGGAAGTATGGGGCCGCCAGAGGCTTCAGCCATGCTTTGGGTCTATTTGTGGGTACGGGTATAGGCGGCGGTATTATCATTGATAATAAGCTCTTTACAGGGTCAAAATTTTCGGGAGCCGAGGTTGGACACATCACTCTAAATACCGAGGGACCATTGTGCAATTGTGGGCAAAGAGGCTGTTTGGAGGCCTATTCCAGTAAAATTGCCATGACCCGGGAAATAAAAGCCGGACTTCAAAGAGGTATGTCTTCTACTCTTTCACCTTCCATATTTGAGAAGGATGGGGTTATTAAAAGCAGCGTTTTGAAGAAGGCGGTTAAAGAGGGGGATAAATTAGCACTGACGGCCTTGAAGCGTTCTGTGTATTATCTTGCAGCAGGGGCTGGCAACCTGATCAATATCTTTAATCCTCAGGTGCTGGTTTTGGGCGGAGGCGTTCTGGAAGCTCTGGAAGAAGAGGTAATGGACCTGTTTATCCGCTATATTTCAAACTTCACCTGGCCCACCATGCTGTCCCAGGTTGAGATTAAAGCCTCGGCCCTCAAGGACGATGCCGTCCTATATGGGGCCCGAGCCTTGATAGCCGAGACGCTGGAGATATAAGCTTTGCTCTGCACACTATTGAATATTATTGCGAAAATGAATTATAATTGTAAGAGAAATCAAAGATTTCGAACGGGTACCCAAGAACATTGAAACATTTTCATGTTATAATGATAGCAGTATCCTAAATGAATACTGATAAGGAGAGAATTTTATATGGCGAAGCACGGATTCCCCGGTGGTATGGGCGGAATGGGAAATATAGGGAACCTTATGAAGCAGGCCCAGAAGATGCAGCAGGATATGGCCAAAGCGCAGGAAGAGCTTGCGGATAAGACAGTAGAGGCAACCGTCGGCGGCGGAGCAGTCACGGTAGTAGCTACAGGTGCCAAAGAAATCAAAGAAATCCGTATTTCTAAGGAAGCGGTAGATCCCGATGATGTGGAAACATTGCAGGATATGGTTCTGGCAGCCGTCAACGAAGCCCTGAGGCAGGCCGATGAGCTTGCAAAGAGTACCATGGGAGGACTTGCCGGGGGCCTGGGGAATATACCGGGATTATTCTAAATGGATTACTTTGCATTACCAGTTCAGAAGTTGATTGAAGAATTTGAGAAGCTGCCGGGTATCGGTCGAAAGACCGCCCAGCGGCTTGCTTTTCATGTATTGAATTTGTCCGAGGACCGGGTGGTGGGGTTTGCCAAGGCTCTTGTTGAGGCCAAGCGTAAAACCATTGCCTGCTCCATTTGCGGCAACCTTACCGACACGGACCCCTGTCGTATTTGTGGGTCCAATAAGCGGGATCATGGGGTTATCTGTGTGGTGCAGAGCCCAAGGGATGTGGTGGCCATGGAAAGGGTCAGGGAGTTTAAAGGCTTGTATCATGTTCTCAATGGCCTTATATCCCCTCTGGACGGCACAGGGCCTGATGATATCAACATAAAATCCCTAATTAAGCGTGTAGCCCATGGCCAGGTATCTGAAGTCATTCTTGCCACCAACCCCAATGTTGAAGGGGAAGCTACGGCCGTTTATATTTCCAAAATTTTAAAGCCCATGGGTGTCAAAACCACCCGCATTGCCCAGGGTATAGCCGTTGGCGGTGATTTGGAGTACGCCGACGAGGTGACGCTGTATAAATCTTTGGAAGGCCGAAGAGAAATTTAAATAGGAAAAGGAGCGGAAAGTCATGAAGGTACGTAAAGCCATTATCCCTGCAGCAGGTTTGGGAACCCGGTTTTTACCGGCAACCAAGGCGCAGCCGAAAGAGATGCTGCCCATTGTGGACAAGCCTACCATTCAATATATTATTGAAGAGGCTATCGCTTCGGGAATTGAAGACATACTCATTATCACAGGCCGTGGAAAACGCGCCATCGAAGATCATTTTGACCGGTCTCTGGAGCTTGAAGAGGAACTGCGAAAGAAGGGCCAGGAGGAGCTTTTGGCCCAGGTCCGTCAGATCGCAAACCTGGTTGACATTCACTATATACGCCAAAAGGAGGCTAAGGGGCTGGGTCATGCCATTCATTGCGCCAAGGCCTTTATCGGAAATGAACCCTTTGCTGTGCTATTAGGGGACGACATTGTGGATTCTGAGGTGCCATGTCTGAAGCAGATGATCGATACCTATGACGAATACCGCACCTCCATTTTAGGTGTGCAGCATGTGGCTATGGAGGATGTCTCCAAGTACGGAATTGTTGCGGGAAAACAGGTGGATGACAGAATCTTTAAGGTGAAAACCCTTGTGGAAAAGCCCGACAAAGAACAGGCACCTTCCAATCTTGCCATTCTGGGCCGTTACATTATTACACCTACCATTTTCCGCTATCTTGAAAACGCCCAGCCCGGTAAAAACGGTGAAATTCAATTAACCGATTCATTGTGTGATTTAGCCAGAGTTGAGCCCATGTATGCTTATGATTTTATCGGTAGGCGGTATGATGTTGGTAATAAACTGGGTTTTCTTCAGGCAACCGTAGAGTTTGCACTTAAACGTGAGGATTTGCGCACTGAATTCGAGGCTTATTTGAGAGATCTTTTGCAGTAATTAGAAATGATGAGATATTAATAAAGGGATGAGGTATAATAACCCCATCCCTTTTGTCATATCCTTGACTAGGTCAGTTGACAAACATCACTTATTTGACACCCATGGCATGCTCTGGAAAGCATCTCCTACCTAAAGACTGGCGAAGAAGGAAATAGCATTTTCAGAAACGAGGCATTTGCCATATTCGTTCAGATAGCCCTCAAAGAAATCAACATTGGGCATCTTATCTGCATATTCACTTAAAATACTGTCAAACTGATTCTGGTTGGCCACATTACCTTCAATGGACGAGAGCACCAGATAGTAAGTGTCGTCCAGGTTATAAACCTTGCTTCTGCCCTTAAACAGAGGATTAATAATGGTGCAGAGGGAGGATAAGTCGTCAAAGCCTTCCACCGCGTAGATCAGCATGGTTGAACAAACAGAAGCGGTTTTCTTTTTTATGGCAAGATCCTTTTTTCTGTAACGGTTCTTGATGAACTTCTGAATGGATTCAAACTCGTTTTCCTCTTCCATCCGGGTAATAGTTATAACAAAACCGTGCTCCACGTCGGACACGGCTTCTATACAAAGCTGGGACTCCTGCGCCTCAAAGCCAAGCTCAATCTCTGCCTGTTCCATGAGATCCCAGAAAAGCTCCTGTGTTTCTGGCGAGTTATAGTTAAACGCATCCAGATCGATATCCCGCTCTTCCAGATCGTCGTAGGATACGAAAATTCTTATCTTGTTTTCGCCGACTCGTTCAATTTTCATGATTTTATTCCTTTTCTAAGTCCGGGCCGGGAAAAACCGGCCTAATCAGTTATTTAACCAGCCCTTTCTGGACATCCTTAATATATATTATACTTATAGTATCGTCAATTGAGAAGTAACAAATTATCACTATAGTTGAATGTAACACATTTTTGTATTCCATACCACACCGCGAACGTGTATAATTTAATATGGGACTTGCTGTTTATATAGCAATTGTTCACGCCCGGTGAGGAAATAAACCATTAAGAGGTACATCATGCTAAAACTCGTGCTGGCATCGGCTTCACCCCGTAGAATAGAGCTCTTGAAGCAGGTCGGGTTTGAATTTGATATTATGCCCGCCAATATCGATGAAGATTCAACAGGCTTTTTCGACGCTGGGAAATACGCCTTGGAAATGTCACGACGAAAGGCCTTGTTAATAGCCGAAAAAATCAGGGAAACGAGCCATAACGAAACCTTCGTTATTGGTGCCGACACGGTTGTGGGCATTGATGGGCATCTTCTTGGAAAACCCAATAACAGGGATGATGCGGAAGCGATGCTCAAGCTTTTGGAAAATCGTTGGCATGAGGTAACAACGGGGCTAACCCTGGTCCGGGTTCGAGACCTTACAGTCAAAAGCGGGACGGAAGTGACGCGGGTTAAGATGTCGGCTTACCCCAAGGACTTACTCGATCGCTATATTAACACAGGAGAACCTTACGACAAGGCCGGAAGCTATGCTGTCCAGGGCTTTGGCAGCCTTATGGTGGAACGGATTGAGGGATGCTATTTCAATGTCATGGGCCTTCCGTTGTTCAGACTGTCGCGGATGCTGGAACAGGAAGGCTATGGGGTATTATCTTGGATGTAACGGATAGGGATATAGTTTTTTCGAAGGATGGCATAATATAGTATGTCAGATTAACATAAGAAGGAGAGAAATACGAAAATGGCACTTTTTTCAAAAGAAATAGGAATTGATTTAGGAACAGCCAATACCTTGGTTTATCTTAAGGGCAAGGGTGTTATTTTACGGGAACCATCGGTTGTAGCCGTTAATAATCATACAGGACAGGTTTTGGCAGTAGGTAATGATGCAAAGCAAATGATCGGTAGAACCCCGGGCAATATCACAGCCATTCGTCCCCTTAAGGATGGCGTCATAGCAGACTTTGAAACCACTCAGGGCATGCTTAAGTATTTTATAAGAAAGGCTGTGGGCAACAGCCCCCTTTCCAAGCCCCGCGTTATTATCTGTGTTCCCTCGGGAGTCACGGAGGTTGAAAAAAGAGCAGTGGTAGATTCGGCCATGTCTGCAGGCGCCAAAGAGGCATTTTTGATTGAAGAACCCATGGCATCAGCTATTGGTGCAGGTCTTCCGGTTGAAGAACCCTCCGGCAGTATGGTGGTGGACATCGGAGGAGGAACCAGCGAGGTTGCGGTTATTTCCCTGGGAGGCGTTGTTGTAAGCCGTTCTTTGAGGATTGCAGGCGATGAGTTCGATGACGCCATTATTCACTACATCAAGAAGGAATATAATCTGATGATTGGTGAAAGAACAGCAGAAGGCATTAAGCTTACCATCGGGTCAGCCTACCCCCTTGAGGAAGAGGAGACCTATACCATTAGCGGCCGTGATCTGGTAACGGGTTTACCCAAGGAGCTTTCCATCTCCAGTATGGAGATTCGTGAAGCCCTAAGAGAACCCATCAACTCCGTGGTAGACTCCATTAAGTATACTCTGGAAAAAACACCTCCTGAATTGGCGGCGGATATTATGGAACGCGGTATTATGCTTGCCGGCGGAGGTGCTTTGCTTAAGGGCTTGGATAAGCTCATCAGTGAAGAGACAGGCATTCCTGTATTTATTGCCGAACAGCCGTTGGATTGCGTTGTTTTGGGAACAGGAAAAGTTTTGGAAGAAATCGACACTTTAAGCAATGTGCTCTTGTCCTCTAAAAGAAGATAGTGAGAGCATAATGAACAAGTGCATAAGGGGGACTCGTTTTTGCGAAGGATTTTTACAAACAAGATCTTTATTCTTGTTATGATTGTTATACTCCTGCTCGCACTTGCGGCTGTGTCCTATAGTGAAAAAAGCGGAATCAATATCATCAGCAATATTGTCAGTGTTCCGGCAGCTCCCTTACAGCGGGCGTTTACCTTTATGACAAAGAAGGTCAACGATTTCTTTGGTTATTTTGAGGATGTGAAAGCTACTAAAACTGAGAATGAAGCGCTATTGAGGAAAATCAGCGAGCTTGAGCGGCAGTTATTGGATTTAGATAAGCTCACCAAGGAAAACAAAGAGCTCAGAGATGCCCTTAACTTTAAAAACCAGTATGAGGAATATGATTTCATTGGGTCCAGCATTATTGCCAAGGATCCGGGTAACTGGTTTGATGTTTTCACCATTAACCGTGGAAATAAAGACAAGCTCCTTCCGGATTCACCGGTTGTTACAGCCTATGGCCTGGTAGGCCGGGTTTCTAAGACTGAGCTTGTGTCCTCGCGGGTTGTTTCCATCATTGATATGGACAGTACCGTGAGCGCTCGTCTTTCAAAATCTCGGGACCTCATTGTGGTGAGAGGCGATGTTGAGCTTCGCAGTAAAGGGTTATGCAGGGCGGACTACATACCCCCAACAGCTGATGTCATGCCGGGCGATACAGTTGAGACGTCCGGCATAGGAGGCATTTACCCTAAAGGCATTATAATCGGCAAGGTGGTCAAGGTTATCAAGAATGAAGGTCAGTATGACTCTTATGCCATTATCCAGCCTATGGTTGATTTTAAAAGGCTGGAGGATGTGATCGTGCTGAAGAAAAAGCCCTGAGGGTTTTGAGGGATTATGAAATATAGGATTATGGCGGCTATTGTTTTAGTGTGGACGGCTGCTTTTTTTCAAAGCACACTTTTAGAGTATATTGAGATTTTCTCTGTCAGACCCAATCTTTTGATTGTGCTGACAGTCATTGTCGCTCTTTTAAGAAGTCCTGTCGAAAGTGCAGTGATGGGCCTTTTCTTTGGTCTTGCCATGGATATTCTGATGGGTAAGACAATGGGATGGTATGCGCTTTTATTCCTTTTGATTACGGTGCCCATCTCTCTTGTCAACGAGAAGCTTTACAGAGAAAAACTATTGGTCCTGCTGACCTTTACGTTTGCTTCGACAGTGGTTATTGAAACATTGTTCGTTCTCATTATGTTTTTATTTAGGGGTTATCATTATTTACCCTATATTTTTTCGACCATTATCCTGCCAGAGGCGCTATATAACAGCATCCTCATTTTACCGTTATTTAGACCCATATCAGGAGTATATAATATACTTGACACATTGGACAGAAAGAGGAACAGGTTATCGTCATGAATAAGGAAAAGAAGCATGAAGGTCTGGATCGTTATCTTATATTGGCGATTTTCGTCATCGTAGCGGCAGTGGCTATCATCTATAATCTTGCCAATATACAGATTATCAACGGTCAGAAGTACAAGGAAGAATCAGTCTATCGCATGTCTGCCAAGGGTGTTGTCTACCCCAAGCGAGGCGATATCTTTGACAGAAACGGGGTACCCATAGCGGGAAGCCGTATGGGCTATTGTGCTCAATACGTGGATATCCGCATGCCTCACAAGGATAAGAACAGCATGCTTCTAGACCTTATTGGAATCCTGGAAAAAGGAAACAAAAAGATCAAAAGCAGGCTTACCAATATTATGGACATTAACCCCATCCGGTTTAAAGTCGAAAAGATCGACGAGTTCATTAAATTGATTGTTAAAAAGGATGAGGACGCTAAATTCATTATTACTGCCAGCCAGGCCTTCCAGTATATGCGGGAGAAAACCTTTGAGATCGACCCATCCTATACCGACGAGGAAGCCTTTAAAATCATGCAGCTTCGATATGAAATTTTGCTGAGCCAGCCCCAGATTAGCAATCCGCTAATTCTTGCAGATGATATTACTGTAGAAACCATGTCGGAGCTGGAAGAGAAAAGCAATGAGCTGAGGGGTGTGACAACCTTCATCAAGCCCTACCGGGAATACTATGAAAGTGCTAAGCTTATACCCCACGTACTGGGCTATGTGGGAAGCATCAACTCTGAGGAGCTTACGAGCTTTAATGAAAAGCTCAAAGGGGTAGAGGGCAGTGTTTCTTATGAGGCCAGCGATATCATAGGAAAATCAGGTATTGAGCGTGGTGCCGAGGATATTTTAAGAGGTGTCAGGGGTGAGACATTCAGAGAGGTGGACGAGAACGGCAAAACCACCACCTCCTATCTAAAAAGAGCAGCCGAACCGGGTAATAATCTCTACCTGACCATTGACCTTGAGCTCCAGAAGGTAGCTGTGGAGTCCCTGGCGCGGAATATCGAGCGTATCCGAAGGATGGGCGGAAAGAAAAACTTCGGCGACGCCAATGCCGGGGCTGTAGTAGTGATGGATGTAAATACCGGTGAAGTACTGGCCATGGCCAGCTATCCGGATTTTGACCCCAGGATTTTTATTGAGAACAATGCCGAAGCCATTAACAAGCTCTGGTCGAATAATGATAGGCCTGCTTTTAATCGCGCCACTTCTGGGCTATATGCACCTGGCTCGACCTATAAGCCCCTGGTTGCAGTTGCCGCCCTGGAAAGCGGTGTCATAACACCGGAGACCAAAGTGAATAGCCCTTACAGGGAAGAAATAGGCGGTAGGCCTTTTACCAATCTCGAGGGTAATCAGGGGTACATCAACCTAGAAAGAGCCCTTGAAACCTCTAGCAATATGTATTTTTACAAGGTAGGAGTTAAAACAACTATCGACAATATTGTAAAATGGGCCAAGATATTTGGTTTCGGAGAAAAGACCGGTATTGGAATTGGAGAGGAGCCAGGGACTCTGGCTTCAAAAGAATTCAAAATGCAGAATTATGGTGAGAGCTGGCTTCCGGCCAATACAGCCATGGCCTCTATCGGCCAGCTTTACAACGCCTTTACACCTGTACAAATTACGAACTACATCAGTACTATTGCCAATGGTGGTAAGCTATATACGCCCCATCTCATCCAAATGGCGGTAGACGGCGATGGAAAAATCGCCTATGAGCCTAGCCAGGAGTTTAAACAAATACCGGCTAAAGCGAGTACCATTAACGCTGTTAAAAAGGGCATGGTCGCCGTGGCTAATTCCAATGATGGTACGGCTGTCAACGCTTTTAAGGATTTCCCTTTCAAGGTGGCCGGCAAAACGGGTACCTCTGAAACAGGCCGTGAAGCAACATCATCTTCAAATGGTTTGTTTGTATGCTACGCACCCTACGATAAGCCCCAAATCGCCGTAGCCGTTGTGGTGGAGCACGGGGTGTGGGGAGCCTATACCGCTCCCATAGCGAAGGATATTATGATGGAGTATTTCCGCCTCAATGAACAGAAAGATAACAAGAATGCCGATAAGGTAAAAGAGGCTGTTGATATTGTCTGGTAATCGTAAGAAAGGATGAAGGCTTTAATGGAACAGGAGTCAAGAGGTATTGTGTTCAAGGGGAATTCCGAGGGCTTGGTTATTGTTGTCCCCGAGGAGTATAGCTTTGAGCAGGCCATAGAAGAAATTGACTGCAAAGTAAGCAACGCGGCGCGTTTTTTTAAGGGAGCCAAAATCAAGGTTACCTATCGGGGTGTCGCTTTGACACCCGATCAGGAAGAAGCCGTTAAAAGTATTCTCGATGAAAAAAGCGGTGCTGTCATTGAGAGCTTTGCCAAGGATGAAGAATCCAAACAGAGTACGTTTGTGGCAAGGTCTGTTCAGTCCAACCCTATCCCTACTCGCAAGCTTTTCTTTGCGGGAGTGGATGAGGGCAATTGTAAATTCATACGCTCCACCATCAGAAGCGGAACCCGCATCCAATACGATGGTAATGTGGTGGTTCTTGGAGATGTTAATCCCGGCGGGGAAATTGTAGCCACAGGAAATGTGGTGGTACTGGGTACCTTGAGGGGTATGGTTCATGCCGGCTCCGACGGTAACCGGGAAGCGTTTATTTACGCTTTGAGCTTAAAGCCTACTCAGATCCGTATTGCCGAGGCCATTGCCCGTATGCCCGAAGAAACCGATGATTGCAAACTTTGTCCTGAGCTTGCCACCATAAAGGAAGGTATTATTGTGGTGGGTCAGCTTTAGCGGCTAACCATCTTAAAGAGATGCTTTTGGCTCAAGACTAGGACCTATTGACGCGTTGACTTTTATTGTGAAAAAAGTTATATTAGCATTAAGACATAGTATCCGGAGGAATATTACATATGGGTGAGGTTATTGTTATCACATCCGGCAAGGGTGGTGTGGGTAAAACCACTACAACTGCCAATCTTGGCACGGGGCTTGCCTCTCAGGGCAAGAAAGTGGTTCTTGTCGACACTGATATTGGGCTACGCAATCTTGACGTGGTCATGGGCCTTGAAAATCGGATCGTATACGATCTGGTGGATGTGATTGAGGGCTCTTGCCGCTTAAAGCAAGCGCTTATTAAGGACAAGCGTTTCGACGGCTTGCATCTATTGCCTGCTGCACAAACCCGTGATAAAAGCGCTGTGACACCTCAGCAAATGGTGAAGCTTTGTGATGAGCTCAGAAAAGAGTTCGATTATATTATAGTTGACTGTCCTGCAGGTATTGAACAAGGTTTTAAAAACGCCATTGCAGGTGCTGATAAAGCTCTTGTCGTAACTACACCCGAGGTCTCAGCCGTTCGGGATGCCGATCGTATTATTGGCCTTTTGGAAGCACATGAAATTAAAAATCCCCGGCTCATTGTCAACCGTGTACGCAATGACATGGTCAAACGCGGAGACATGATGTCTATTGATGATATCATTGATATTTTGGCCATAGACCTGATAGGCGTTGTGCCTGATGATGAAAACATTATTATATCAACCAATAAGGGAGAGCCTGCCGTGACGGATAATAAATCCATGGCTGGACAAGCTTATCGTAATATTACAAAGAGAATCATGGGTGAAGATGTTCCCCTCATGGATCTCAATACTTCAGATGGCTTCCTCTCCAAAATGAAAAAACTGCTGGGTATAAAGCCGGCTTAAGGGGGAACTTGACATGGTCGATCTGATTAAACTCTTATTTGGGAAGAAGGAAACATCCAAGGACGTTGCCAAGGAACGCCTAAAGCTGGTTCTCATCCATGACCGATCCAATGTGTCGCCACAATTTCTCGAGATGGTCAAGAGTGAGATTATTAAAGTCATTCAAAATTATATGGAAATTGACGAGGATGCATTAGACATCCAATTGACCAAGACCAACAGCGACGACGGAGAACGTATCGTACCTGCTCTGGTCGCAAATATCCCCATCAAGGGCATGAAAAGCGCTGGAAGATGACCTTGTTGGGTTTCCGGAGGAAACCTATGAATATTGCTCTTATTGCACACGACAAGAAAAAAGAACTCATGGAAGCTTTCTGTATTGCTTACAAGTTTGTTCTCTCAAAGCACAAGCTTTTTGCCACAGGACATACGGGTGCGATCGTTTCCGAGTCAACCGACCTGGACGTTTTTACGCTGGATTTCGGTAAACTGGGAGAACAGCAAATTATTGCCCGAATTGCTTATAATGAGATGGATCTCGTCATCTACTTTGCAGATCCTGAAGAAATGGATGGGAGCGGTTTAATCGAGCTCTGGTCCTTGTGTGATCAGAACAATATTCCCGTTGCCTCTAATTTGGCCACTGCCGAGATTTTGATAAACGGTCTCCAACGCGGTGATTTTGCTTGGCGTGAGTTAATAACTAAGGAGCAATCAAAGTATTAATTCCGATTCTTCCGTTTTTAACTGAAGATTTATCGGAAGTAATATTTTGATCAACCCTAAGAACTAAGCTGATAACATAAAATAGGGGACGATTCATTGTTTTTGTATGGAACAATGGATCGTCCTTATTCTATGCGTTCTATTATATATTGTGGAATAGAAAACCTTGTGTTACTCATATGATTGAGTAGACGATAAAGCACAAGGGATGATGACATGATAGAAACAGCCGATGTTGACAACCTGGAGAAGTATAGAAGCTATATCCAAAGGCGCCGAGTTGGGCCCGATCCCCCCATAGCCAGTGAAAACACCCAACCTATCATCAAGCAGACCGAGCCCTTGGCTGATTATGGCCTCGGTACGAAGGAAGAGATCAAGGTAGATAGTGACAGGAAAAGCCCTTTGGACGATCTTCTTTATGGAGATACCCGAAGCAGCTCTTTTGGGTCTACCAATAGCTCCGGTCCTGACAGAAGTTCGGAATCTACGCGCATTCATTACTCCGCTCCTACAACTGCTGCCAGAAGAACTGACCCGAGCCTGTATCGAAGGCTCTACGGTCAGAACCATAAAAATACCCATGGCTCTCCTTATACCGGCTCCTATCATGGTTATGCTAGCAACGGGTCATCCAATCATGCAGAAATAGAGGATAACCGTGCTACAGTGCTGGCCGTAAAGATTATTAAACAAGCCCTGGCCTGCTTTGCCGTGTTAGGCATTATTGTCGTGCTGCAGCAAAGAAGCGATACAGGGCAGATCCTGGCGTTTGTCAAGAAGCATGTAGTCGATACGCATATCGAGACCCAAGGCCTTTTAGCCGGTGTAGAGAATATCTGGAAAGAATGCTCACGTTTTTTGGGGGGGTCACCCTGATAGCAATTATAGCTGCCTGTGTGGTGGCAATTTTTTTGCATGAATGCTTTCATGCTGTTGCAGCACGACTTTTTGGCGTAGCACTGTTCTCTTTCAGACCCTCGGCCATAGGGATAAGGGCGCGGCTTAAGGAAATGCCACGAAGCTTTAAACGTCAGACAGCCATTTTTTTTGCAGGGCCTATGGGAAACCTCCTTCTGGCAGTGCTTTTCTTTCATGGTGAGGGGTTTTTTTATAGTCTGTTTGAGGCTAATCTGGCCATAGGTCTTTTTAACCTTTTGCCCCTTTACCCGCTGGATGGCGGTCAAATTTTCATTATTGTTTTTTATAAGCTTGTGGGCAGCAATAGAACCTTTAGACTTGTCAAGAGACTCTCATTTTTTACGAAAATAGGGCTTGCCATAACGGGCCTTATGCAAATAGTGCTTTTGAGTAATCCAAGCCTCTTGGTTGCGGCGATAATGCTTCCTGGAACAAGACTTCTTGAGGAGACGGTAAGTATGATGAAGCTTGAGAACCTTTTAAATCGTAAACAAAGAATAATCAGCAAAGGTGTTTATCCGGCACGCCACATTATTATTATGGAAGAATGCACTTTGGGGGATGTTCTGCAAAAATTGGACTATGACCGCTTTCATATTATGTATGTACTGAATCGTGATATGGAAATAATTGGGCAAATTACAGAACAGCAAGTTATCAAAGCCATGCAGACCTGCCGTGCGACCGATAGAATTTGTGACGTCTTTTTTTTAGGTATGTGATAGTTGCCACACTAAAGAATGGTATGTTACAATCATACTCAAGAAGAGGTGTTAGAATCATGGACATGTTTATAGAAAAGATCGTAAAAAGACGTAAAGATGCGATGGACATGGCTATTACAGCGGCTGTTGTTATTGTTGCCCTGGTGGCCAGCTTTTTACTGTTTGTGTTTGTACCGGGCTTTTCTCCGCTGTTAGTGGCAGGCGTTTTGTATTTAGCCTATTTTATTATTTCAAAGCGGAATATTGAATTTGAATATGCCGTAACCAATGGGGATTTGGACATTGATTCCATCATTAATCAGAAAAAGCGCAAGCGTGCATTTAGCGCCAATTGCAAAGATTTTGAGATGGTGGCAAAAGTCAAATCAGACAAGTATTCAAGAGAAATTAAAGAGTGCAAAAATGTCAAGGATTATTCCTCTCACAATGAGCATGCAGATGTTTGGTTTATTTATATGAGACAAGGTGCACCCACTGTCATTCTCTTTGAACCAACCGCTCAAATGATCGATAACTTTTACACCTTCATTCCCAGGAAGGTCTTTAAGTATTAAAGAAAGCACTAAAAGATATTAAGAGCAGTTATCAAAAAAGTCGCTTTGCGACTTTTTTTCGCATCATTTTTCCATAGTTCTGCCATATATCTATATTGTATAATAGTGTTGCACAATTAATTTCAAATTCTTAAATGGGGAGAGCATGAGAAATAAAAGATTGACCATACTATCCTTGGTTCTTGTTACGCTCTTGATTCTTTCAGGAGCTTATGCAATATGGCTTAAAAATTTTTCACCCAATAAAACAGAGGTGGATCCATTTGATATTCCCGAAACACGGTTAGTCATCGGTGGAGATTGGATAAGATCGGACTATCCGCCTTTACTTAAGGACGGTCAAATACTTCTGCCCTTTGACACCATCAAGGCTCATATTGATCCCTATCTTTGGTATGATGAGGCACTTTTGAAAATTACCATCACGACAAGGGACCGGGTAATCAGAATGAAGACAGGGAGCCTTGAGGCCTTGGTCAATGAAAAACCCATGGAATTAAAATTTCCTGCAGTTGAGGAGAACGGCACATTGTACCTTCCCATTGATTTCTTGCTTGATTTCTACGGGATAACAGTACGCTATGTCCAAATCAACGATGTGATCATAGTGGATGATAAGAACACAGTATTTAGGACAGCCTGGCCCTTGGATGCCAAGACCGTTGTACGAAAAGGGGCGAGTATCCGTGAACCCATTATAAAGAAGTTTGTCGGTGAAGGAGAAAAACAGTTGACGGTGAGCCGAAGCTTGGAGAATAGTCTCACGGTCTTTGATGAAGACGAAGAATGGTATAAGGTTCGCGATCATAATGGTGCCGTCGGCTATGTAAAAAAGGATGAGGTAGCTGTTACAGGCAGTCAACAGATTATAGACGACCCCGTACAGACCGAGCCCCCCATCCTATCCTCCGGTAAAATCAATTTGGTCTGGGATATGACCTATTCCAAGCGCAATATTGAGTTTTCCAAGGAAAACACACCCGGAATAGATGTGATTTCTCCCACATGGTTTGAGATCGTTGATCGAAAGGGAACCATTAAAAACAGGGCGACACCTGAATACGTCGAATATGCCCATAAAAACGGATGGCAGGTGTGGGCGCTTTTCTCAAACGCTTTTGGAGATATCGAAGGAACCAGCCTTATATTAAATAATTCAGACAAACGTCAGGAAATCATCCGCAGTATTCTGGCCTATGCATCGCTGTATAAGCTTGACGGCATTAACCTGGATTTTGAAAATATCTACAAGAAGGATAAGGACGCCTATACCCAATTTGTTCGTGAATTTTACCCTCTGGCCAAGGAACAGGGACTGTACATATCAGTGGATGTCACCGTACCCGATGGGAGCGATACCTGGTCTAAATGCTTTGACAGAAAGGCTTTGGCCGAAAGCGTGGACTTTATTTGCCTCATGGCTTATGATCAGCACTGGTCCACCAGTCCCAGGGCTGGATCCACAGCAGAGCTTGTTTGGGTGGAGGAGAATCTCCAAAAGACTTTGGAGGAGGTTCCAGCCCAAAAGCTGCTCCTGGGTATCCCGCTTTATACAAGGCTTTGGACCGAAGAAACCAAGGACGGCCAAACCAAAGTGGCCTCAAAGGCACTCAATATGGCCAATGCCTGGAATGAGGTCGAGGAAAATGAGGCAACGGTGGCCTGGAACGAGGTAGGAGGGCAATATCAAGCCAGCTATGAAAAGGATGGTAAAACCTATAAAATGTGGCTTGAGGATGCAGATGCCGTTAATATGAAGACCTCTCTGGTACATAAATATAATCTCGGCGGGGCTTGTGTGTGGGCTGCCAACTTTGCTGATGAATCTGTTTTCAGCATCTTTGAACGAAACCTGAAGCAGATTACCCATTACGATGAATGGAAAAGTCTATACAGTCAGCCACAGGGATTGAAGTAATAAGAGGGTGTTGAAGCTTACCTTGATTAGCGGCCAGGGCTATGCTAAAATAAGTGCATTGCATTAAAAAGGATGAAAATATGGGAAAGGTCAATGGAATACCGGCTAGCCCTTTGGATTTTTTTCTCTTACCGGTTTGGGTTCATAAAAAACTCTCAGTCAGGCTCCAGAGCTTGATTTTCGCTTTTCTTTTTATAGGCCTTTATGACATGGTCTTTTTTCAGGACATGCTCAAGGCGGGCATATTTAAAGGAAATTTTATTGAATTGGTATTCAAGCTTTTGGTTTTTATCCTGTTTTCTTTCATTCTTGGCGCCATTGATGTGATTTGTACCATGGTACCCATCGCTGAATTTTCTGTCATGATAGGTAAACGAAGTGGTAAGCATGTCAGTAGCAGGATGCCCGTCGTACTTATGAAATCGTACGCACTCTCCCACCTTTTTTTCATTATACCGTCGGCCATTCTGGTCTATTCCGGCATCGAATGGGAGAATGTGAGTGTTGCTTCATCCAGTAATATCCGGCTTCTATTTTCCATACTCTTTATATTGTTAAATTTTATGCCTTATATACAATTGGGAATCCTGTACAGGACATTCAGTGTAAAAACCCGGATTCAGGTTTTCGGGAAGCTCATCCTTTTGCTGACAACTTATTTTTGGATGCAACTCAGTGGAGAAGCCATATTCTTCGTAGAGTCTATCTTTTATTTGCTTATGAAAAGGATGGGTTGAAAAGCCCTGACAAAGCTTGGGCTTGAAATCCTTTGATAAAGAGGATATAATTATTTGTACCTTCTTATGAAGGCCATCATATGTCCCGTTAGTCTAATGGATAAGACGATGGATTCCGGTTCCATTAATATGGGTTCGATTCCTATACGGGACGCCAGCTTTGAGTACAGGTTGCATAATGAGCCTGTGCTCTTTTACTAATCTCGTAGATTTTCCACGCATGTAGAATGTTATCCCTCAGGAGATCAAGTATGGGTGTGCGATGCGGCCTGGATTTAGTAGAGCTCGAACGAATGGAAAGAGCACTTTCACAGCACGGTGAGAGCTTTAAAAGGAAGGTCTTCACATCGAAGGAAAGAGCTTATTGTGAGGCCAGGGGTAAAGCGGCTCTCCAAAGCTTTGCTGCGCGCTTCTGTGCCAAGGAAGCTGTGGCAAAAGCTCTGGGAACAGGCATTGCCAAAGGGGTCTCCTTTTTGGATATAGAGATTGTTAATGGAGAAGAGGGGAAGCCTTCGGTCATTCTCCACGGAGAAGCCAGGCATATTTATGAGGCCATGGGCGGCAAAGCCATGGACATCAGCCTGACCCATAGCCGGGACTATGCGGCGGCTCAGGCCGTGATATTGCTTTAGGGGGAAGAATTGTTGAGAAGCCTGAAACTGATACATTGTGCGGATCTCCATCTGGATGCACCTTTTAAGGAGCATGGCCGGGGTACATATGCCGAAATCAGGCGCAAGGATATTCGAAGCGCGTTTTTAAATATCCTTCAGCGTGTCAAGGACGAAAAGGCGGAGCTTCTCTTAATCGCCGGTGATTTATATGAGCACCATACCTTTGCCCGGCGGACCATGGATTGGCTCCATATGAAGCTTTCCGAGGTTCAGGTTCCCGTGGTCATCATACCAGGAAACCATGATCCGTACCTTTCGAACTCATGGTATCGAAACTGGGATTGGCCTTCTAATGTCACTATTCTATCGAAGGAGCACCCCTCCCTGATACTTGAAAAAGAGAAAGTCAACCTTTACGGCATTGGCTTTGCTTCCTTTAAAGAAGACAAGCCCGATCTATCAGCGGTACCATCGACCCTTGAGGGATATTTCAATATTTTAATGATCCATGGGACATTGGATATGGACTTTACAAAACAAGCCTACAAACCAGTTACATCAAGCGAACTGGAAGCTTTGGGCTATGATTATTATGCATTGGGGCATTTCCATACCACCCGGAGGGATTTCATCCTAAAAAAAGCCTTTAACCCCGGTAGCCCTGAGCCTTTAGGCTTTGATGAGCCCGGTGTGCACGGTGCTTTTCTGGTTACTCTCCAACAGGAGCAGCAAGGAGTCCATGTAGAAGTCCGGCATTTTGAAACGGCAATGCGGGTCTATCATGATAAAACCATGGACATTACCGATTGCAGAACCCTTGAAGAAGTTAAAATAAGGCTTCTGGGCGCTTTAGAAGGAATGAACCCCGAGAAGGATATTACAAGAATCACTTTAAAAGGGCGTACCGAGCTTGAGATTGACCCCGATATCCTTACTGAGCTTCTGGCCGAAGACTGGCTGTATCTGAAAATTCAGGATGATACCCAAAGGGCCTTTGATATGGAAGTCCTCGTTAAGGACCCGACACTTAAGGGAGCCTTTGTCCGGGAAATGCAGCAACAGCTTCAAGCAATTGACTCTATCCTGGAAGAGGACCCTGAAAATGAGACGCTTATCATGGAAAAAGAAAAACTGAGCCTCGCGCTGCAATATGGGCTGGAAGCCCTTCAAAACGGGAAAATAGAATGGTGGCGGGAGCTGTACTGACATCACCGGTTACCGAAATCAAAGATTTCGAACCGGTACCGAGTCAGTGAAACTCGAGGCGGGGGATATTTAAATTCTCGTTATAGGAGAGAATCATGAAAATCACGTTATGGGACATTAAGGGCTTTGGAAAGTTTGATCAGTTCAAAGCGGCCCCTAAAGAGGGTTTTAACATCATATATGAAGCCAATGAGTCGGGGAAATCGACGCTTCAGGCTTTTATCCGAGCTATGCTTTATGGACAGAGGGGTGGGCGGAAAGCTAAAGACGGAAGCCTCCCGCCCATAAAGCATTATAAACCTTGGGTCGCAGCCCAATATGCCGGGGTATTGGAGTATACCCTAGAAAATGGGTCGGTATATCGCATAGGGCGTAATTTTGATAAGGGAACCACCAATGTTTATGATGGAAATGCCAATAATCTGACCCTTGAGTTTCCTCAGGACAAAGAGTTAGGGCCCAAATTTGCCGAGGAGCATCTGGGCCTTGATGAGGTGACCTTCGATCGAAGTGCCTTTATACGACAGATGCAGAGTGCTGTTGATGAAGATGGGAGAAAAGCTCTATTGGAGAAGCTTTCAAATATTAACGCTACAGGTAATGAAGAGCTTTCGCTCACACGGGCTGTCGATGCTCTGGAATCGGCGCTGCTTGAGAGGGTAGGTACCGGAAGGTCCACCACCCGGCCTTTGGACAAGGTCAATACGAGGATTTCCGAGCTGGAGCAAAGGAAACAGGCAATTATAGCGTTAAATGAGCAGTATCTGGATACAGCATCGTCTCTTCATGAGAAAAAAAGTCTTTTAAAGGAATTGAATGAAAAGCTTAAAGAAGGAAGGCATCAAATAGACACGCATAAGCGTGAGAGACTGCATGCCATAAAGCGGGAGCTTATCGGGCTTAAAGAGGAATCCGATTATATCGAAAACAGCCTTAAGGCGTGTAATGCCGCTCTTTTTGAGCTGAAGGATTTTGAAGATGTTACTGAAGACAATGTTTCAAAGGTCGTGCTTTTGCATCATGAGGAAAAACAAGCTTACCAGGCCATAGAACATGAGACATCACGCTTAAGGGACTTGCAGAACAGGCTTGAGGTTTTGAAAGAGTCAACGGATGAAGATGATTTATTTCAAAGAAAGGTTCGGCTTGTAGAAGATGGTATAAAAAATTACTCGGAGCTAAAAGAACAAGCTCATGCAAAAAACTCCCGCGGCCTGGGCAGAAACCAAAATATACCATCAAAACCTAATTGGACAAGACCTATCTTCTTTGCCATTGGGCTTCTGGTTTTGATTTTTTTTGGATCCTATCTTGCCAACCATTCTCCTATTTTTTTAGCGCTTGGACTATCAGTCATTGCTATTTCCGGAGTAATACTTTTACTGTCCAGTTTTAAGAAAACCCGTGGCCGGAGTCAGATTTATTCTGATGCCCAGGGCATGAACCGTGCCCTCATAAACGCCGGATTTACTGGCATGTCCGACTATATTCAGTATAGAGAAAACCAACTAAAGCTGAGAGGTCAGATAGAGAACAATACCCAGCGGATTTTGGAGATCCAAAGGCATCTGGAAGCCCTATATAGCCAGGTTGAAGATTATGACAGGCAACTGATGCGGCTGGGAGGGGACAGTAAATGGTACAAGGAAGGGAAGGATAAAGCCTTAGCCGCAGAAGCCCTCAAGCAAGGTGTTGAAAGTCTCAAGAAAGCCAAAGAAGAAAAGAGAATCCTTCTGACCAGGGGAAAAGGATTGGAAGAAAAACTGGGGCACCTTTTAAGAGAAGCCGGTACGCTTGCCCAAAAGCCCATCACATCGATAAATGATTTGGAAGAGGCCCTTTTGGAGTTTTCTGATTCGGGCACGATAAACCGTAATACCTTGGATGACTCGGACTCCATTCAGCTTGACAGGGAGATAAGAGCCCTGGAGGGCAGAATCAATGAAGCTCAACTGGAAATTACCGCTCTTAATACCCGGTTGGAGCAAGCACCCGGGGAAGGAGAGCTGGCCGGTGTTCTTGAGGAGCTTGAAAATTTTCAAAAAAAGAAAGAGGCCCTTGAAAGAGTGGGCTCAAGCTTGACACTTGCCAGTCAGGTTTTAAGGGATGTGGCCTCAAGGATTCAACAGGACTATATTCCCGCCCTCAACAAAGAGATGAGTCGCATGATGGACCGTATGACCACGGGACGTTATCGGCAGGCTCTAGCCAATGACATGCTTCAGATTAATCTTGAAGCACCTGAGACCGAGGAGCTCATTCCCGTTAACAGGTTAAGCGGAGGAGCCATTGATCAGGTATATTTTTGCATGCGGCTTGCAGCCGTTCGTCTTCTTGAGAAGGGGAGAGAACCGCTTCCCCTCTTTCTGGATGAGCCCTTTGCCCAGTACGATGAAGACCGGGCTAAGAATGCCTTTGAGCTTTTAAAGGAGCTGGCCGGGGAGCGGCAAATCTTTTTCTTCACTTGCAGAAATCGAGAATTAGAGCTGGCACAGGCTGTGTTTGGTAATAATATGAACCGCATCAGGCTGCAGCAATAACGCGTTGGAAGTTAATTAAAAAATGATGAACAAAAATTTAGGGAACCCGACGTTCTCTAAATTTTTTTTTACTTACGGGTCGAGAATTGTTCATTAAGTATTTTATTGGATAATTTTCTAAAATATTTGAAAGAATATCACTTGAGGTGACAATATGAAAGCGAATAGATGGAATTTTATCATTATAGTGGTGGTCCTGATTGCATTTTCTGTGGCTCTTTGGCCCCAGACAAGTTTCGGCGCAGGTGCTTCAGGAAGAGTCAGCGATGAGCAGCTTCTGGCAAGGGCTATCAATGGTGAAGCAAGAGGTGAGCCTTATGAGGGGCAGGTGGCGGTGGGCGCAGTCATTTTGAATCGCGTCGCATCTCCTAATTTCCCTAATACCATCTCTGGGGTGATCTATCAGCCCGGTGCTTTCACCGCTGTATCAGACGGTCAGATAAATGTTCCCATTGATCCCAAGTCCACGGTTGTAAAAGCAGCAAGGGATGCTTTAAACGGATGGGACCCTTCCCATGGCTGTCTTTATTATTGGAATCCAGCAACAGCTACGAGCAAGTGGATTTGGTCAAGAAAAATTATAATGAAAATCGGAAAACATAATTTTGGAAAATGAGAAAGGCACGGGAAACGGTTATGGAAAAAGATACGCGTCACAATATGAAAGCCTTTTACGCAATTCTGTCAAAGAATAGGGCTAAGAATCTCATTATTGCCATTTTACTTGCTACCACCCTCTTCGGAGCCTATCAATACAGCAGAGCCGTTAGACTCAGAAGAGAGCTTGACAATACCTACAATCGTGCTTTTCATGAGCTGGTAGGTTACGTTCAGAATGTACAGGTCATGCTTATGAAGGCAAGGATGACCTCGTCCCCGTCGCTCACGGCTTCAACCTTGAATGACGTCTGGCGGGAGGCCAATGCGGCTTCAAGCAACCTGGGACAGCTTCCCCTTTCTGTGGGGGTTCTTTCTAATACCGAGAAATTCTTAGCGCAGGTGGCCGATCTTTCGCAAACCATATCCAGGCAGAACGTGCAGGGTAAGGCCATTGATGATGCACAAATGAAAACCCTGGAAAGCCTTCACGGTTTTTCCGTTACTCTTGAAAATAGTCTTAATGAGCTAAAAGGGGATCTATCCAACGGGAATTTTAAGTGGGAAAACGTGTCCCAGGAGACGAGCAAGGATATGAAAAAAGCCTCCCAGGAGATGCCAAAGAGCTTTGACAGCATCGATAAGGACTTTCAGGAAATGCCTACGCTCATCTACGATGGACCCTTCTCAGAGCATATGGAAAACCGAAAGGCTGTGGGGCTCAAAGGGGACAATGTCACAGAGAACCAAGCCATTGACAGCCTTTCAAAATTTCTTGGCAAGGATAAGGTCCGAAATATTAAGAAACTGGCAGACAATAATAATGGGATTATTAACACCTTTAATTTCAGGATGGAGATTCTGGGTAATAAAAAAGACAGTGTTGCCGAGGCCGATGTTTCGGTCAAGGGCGGCCACGTGATATGGTACCTCTTTAACCGAGATATTGGTCAAAAGACCATTGATATTGAGAAGGCCAAGACCATCGGAAGAGAATTTCTTGCAAACCGCGGATTGCCCAATATGAAGGAGTCCTACTATCTCCAGAATGACGGTATGGCAGTTATTAACTATGCTTACGCCGAAAAAGGTATCACTTACTATCCTGATCTGGCTAAGGTAAAGGTGGCTTTGGATAATGGGGAGGTTGTGGGCTATGAGGCCAAGGGCTACTACATGAACCACAAGGATCGCAATCTGGGAGCTCCTAAAATCTCAGAGGCTCAAGCCAGAGAGAAGGTAACAAAAGGTAAGGATGTACGTTATTCGGGTCTCGTTGTCATACCCACCAATTATGGAACCGAAATTCTATGCCATGAGTTTATTGGAAAGCTCGACGACAAAGATTTCCTCATCTATATTGACGCTAACACGGGTGCTGAAGTAAAGGTACTCATGATTATCAATTCAGAAGAGGGCGTATTGACCATGTAACAAGCATAGGGTGCAGTAAGATTTATTCTATAAACAGAAAGCCGGGATTACCCGGCTTTCTGCATGTTGACAAGCTATTTTCCTAGCATGCAGAAAAACCATCGACTTTTTTAATAATACGAATATCATCCCCAATAAATTGAAGGGTGCTAAACTCTCCAACAATACGGGAGGCGATTCTTTCGTTATACTCCTGGAAAAGGCGCTTTAAATCAAGGTTTGAGGAAATAATGGTCTTTGCCGTATGGTTTTTGTCCTGTGCTTTCCTAAGCTCAAGCAAGGTTAAAAGCTCAGCATAACGGGCGTCGCTCCCGGGTTCGGTACCCATGTCATCCAGTATGAGCAGATTGACGGTGAACAGATTTTTGTATGCCTGCTCATCGCGTGTGCCATTGTACTCGGGGTTAAGACGGAATTGCCGGATAATGGAGAACAAGGTTGTTGCTGAAAGGTAAAGTACGGTATGTCCTTTTTTCAGGAGCTCCATACCCACACATTTAGCCATAAAAGTCTTCCCTGTACCTGTTGGACCAAAAAAGTAAAGGTTAGGGGTTTCTTTTTTGTCAATGTTCTCGATAAATTCAAGACAGCGGTGCTTGATGCACTGGATTTGCTCTCTAGGAGCTATTTCTACATGGTACTTTTTTTTATCGGGCATATCTGAGAAAAAGGACTCATCATAAAAAGTAAACCCGGTTTGACCATCGTCCAAAATATTGGAAAAGGAGTAGAGCTGCTCTAAATAGAGCTTTTGATAGCATGAGCAGGGAGTGGACGCTCCGCTGGCATGATCGGTGAGATACCCCCGATCCTCGCATACAGGACAGTCAAACTTGGGCTCAAGGTAATCAACAGGTAGGTTGTGGGCTAAAAACAGAGCAGCCTTTTGCTCATCGAGCTGGTTGATCTTCTCCGAAAGTGTATCAGGATCAAGGTCAGGACCATTTTCAGACAAAAGGGCACGGGCATAGCGAATGCCCGAAAGCGTAATCCTTGCATCAAGGGCAGAGAGCTCGGGAATTTTTTCCTGGAGCTCCTGTTTGCGTCTTTCGGCTTCACGCAGTGCTTTTTCACGTCTTATTGCGAATACATGATCAAGGTTTCTCCTGATTTCAGCCATTCATTCCATCCTTTCGGGTGATAGTGGACTGATTAAGCTTATTATAGAAATCGTCATCGTATTGGCGCTGCTGGAAATTGTTGCGGCGAGCCACCTTACTTGGTGCCTCCTCTTTTCTGGAAGCCCTTGCAGGTGCCGCCTCAAGGTATGCTTTAAGCTGCTCGCGGCTTCGGATGCCCTCTTTGAACCAAGATGTCAGAATACTGTGGATATACTTGAAATTGGGGTTGGTTTTGCCAGCTGTGCGCTCAAGTGCTTCATCTATAAGAACCATATCATAGTCATATTCATTTAGCCAGATTTCCAGGTACCGCTCCTCATAGGAGGTAAGCTTCCTACCCAGCCTGAGGGCCTGGGCAATGGTTTTGCCGATAGTTTTAGTCCTTTCGCAGGCCTCCATATACTTTTCCAGCTCCCAATGGTTGGTAATGCCCTTCTGGGACCAGGTTGCGCCGACTTTTTCGATATATTTTGCATTTAATGCATTATTGTCATAGCAATACTTAAAAAGGCTCACCATGACGTCCTCATCAAAGCGAAAGGTCATAAACCAGTTGTCAATGGCCGTATACCAGCTAGGAGCCATAATTCCCTGAAAAAACATTTTATTGATGGAATCAATACATTGATTACGCTTTACATGACCTACCGATTTTTGAAGGGCTGAATCGGCATCGGAGGTTGTTTTGCGTTTATATAGCTTATTAAGCGCCATTTCCTTTATATCGGCAAGAGAGACGACCTTGGGGGTTCGGACAATAAGCTCCTCCTGCTCTAAAATGAGAAAAGCAGCGTTGACGGTGTCCATAGAAAGATCCAGCTTTGCTGCCAGGTCCTCGGGACGGGCTTCCTTCTTATATTTGCTCAAAAAAATACAGTACAGATATACCTTAACTGCATCCGAAGGGATACGGGGCATGTAATCGCTTAAAAATATGTCCGGGACTAATGTATCGGATAACAGGATGTCTTTCACAACCTCAAACTGCATGAAAAAAACCTCATCTTTTGATTTCTCTTGTAGGTCTAGGCTTGTTGTTTGTTTCTTTCGAAACAAACTCTGGTAACGGGTAAGGTTATTATACCATAAACGCAAGAAATCCAGAAAGCCAAAAAAGTAAGTCCCGGGAGTGATTCTCACATAGTATGAATGGAAGATGGGAAGAATACCACAGGATTATAGCAAAGTCTTTTTATAAAGAGGTGCAGTATGGCGCAATTGGCTGTTCGAACGCGCTCCGGCAGGGTTGATAGCATGCATGAAGGATATATTTGTATAACGGATTCTAATAAAAATGTTCTGTACTCTATTGGAAACCCTTATGCGAGTATCTTTATACGGTCTTCGGGGAAGCCTCTGTATGCCGTTACTTTTGTCAATTCGGGGGCGATGGACAAATATCATATCACACTCAAGGAGTTGGCCATTATTTGTTCTTCCCATGAAGGTCAAGCCTTTCACCGCCAAATCATCCTTTCCATACTCAATAAATTAGGCCTTAAGGAAAAGGACCTGGATTGCGGGTCAATTTATCCGGGGAATCAAAAGGTTCATGACGCGCTTATCATGCTGGGCAAGCGGCCGACCCCTGTTTTCAACAACTGTTCAGGCAAGCATGTAGGAATGCTGGCACTCTGCAGGTTTTATAACTATCCGATAGAGGGGTATACAAGGCCGGATCACCCTCTTCAGCAGCTTATCAGAAAGACCATGGCTGAGATGCTGGAAATTGATGAAGAAGAGATTATTTTAGGAAAAGACGGTTGCACCATACCGACTTATCTTTTGACACTTAAACAGGTTTCCTGGCTATATGCGTGTCTGGCACACGGGTATGAAGGTAAGGGCAAATACAGTGAATGCTTTGGCTTGATTCAAAAGGCTATGACAACCTATCCAAAGGTCATCGGGGGTAAGGGGACATTTTGCACCGACCTTATTACCCATACAAAGGGTCGCGCCATAGGCAAGATAGGGGCTGAGGGGGTTTATATGATAGCTGTGCCAGAGAAGCATCTCGGTGTCTGCATTAATATTTTCGATGGCCATCCGTGGGCAAGCTTTCCAGTAGCAGTCCGTGTACTGGAAGAGCTTGATATTCTGGATGGTCCAACGGTTAAAAAGCTTGAAAAATGGGCTCTTCCGCCCATAAAAGATGACAAGGGGAATGATGTGGGATATATCCATCCTTCATTCAGTCTAGTGGATAATAATACCAGTCAGTACCAACCGGGCGATATCTATCCCTAAGGAGGTGAAAGCTGTGAACACATTGGCCGTTGTGACACGTAATGACTATGTCGAAAGTATTCATCAAGGTATTATCTGTGTTGTTGATAGCAGTGGGAAAATTCTCTATCAAAAGGGTGATACTGGAACAAGGATTTTTTATCGCTCATCAGCAAAGCCTATTCAGGTCATTCCTTTTATTCAGTCGGGAGGTGCACGGGCTATGGGTTATTCCCTTAAGGAAATAGCCATTGCCTGTGCCTCACATACAGGCCATTCATCCCATCAGAAAACTGTTTTAGAAATTTTAAAACGTTTAAATCTGGAAAAGACAGATCTTCACTGTGGGATTATGAGTCCCTATAATAAAGAAGAAAGGAATAGACTTATTTCGTTGGGGGAAAAGCCTTCCGCACTTCATGCCAGCTGCTCGGGAAAGCACACCGCCATGCTTGCATTTTCAAAATATTTAGGAGCGGATATCTCCCATTATGAAGATTTATCCCATCCCGTCCAGCAGGAGGTAATAAAAACCATCAGCCAATTTACCGATGAAGCCATCGACTCCATAACTGTGGGTACGGACGGCTGCGGCTTACCCATCTACATGCTTCCCGTCAATAAAATCGCCTTATCCTATGCCAGGCTGGCAGCCTTTGCCCAGGACGAGGAAAACTCCTATCATCAAACCTGTAAGACTATTTTTGACGCCATGACTCAATACCCCGATATGGTGGCGGGTCCGGATGAATTTTGTACAGAGCTCATGCAGGCAACCGGGGATAAACTCATCGGGAAAATAGGAGCTGAGGCAGTTTATTGTCTCGCCATTAAACGCGGAAGCCTGGGGATCTGCGTTAAAATCGCCGATGGAGGCGAGCGTGCGGTATTTCCTGTGGTCATGCAGCTTTTGCTGGAGCTTAATATCCTTGACAAAGCTGAGTATGAAAAGCTTAAGCATTGGCATAAGGCTGAGCTGCTCAATAATTTGGAAGAACATATCGGCGACATTGTTCCCGTATTTCATAGGGAGACATCCTTCGGGCTGGGGGACCGGCTGCTTCCTCTGTAAAGGAATTGTAATTGAAAGCGCATAAATCGAGGGGCTCAGAATGCCGATAACCCTATAGTAAAAGTCTTTTCATATTATTATTTTTGCTATCAGGGGGAGTTCCTTTATGAATAAAGCTACAAAGAGAATAATGGCTGTTGTCTTGATACTGATGCTGCTTATATCAGGCCTGCCCTCGGAAATAAAAAGCTTTGCGGCTCCACAGGCTCTTAGCTTATCAGTGGGGCTGAACACGAGCACCCAGAAATATGAAATCAGCTACATTGCACCGGTTCAACCGGCCTTTACCGTGGTTACCTTTCACAAGCCCGATGGCACACTTGATACACTTACAGGCCAGGAGGCTTATGACAGTGCCAGCAGAAAAGTTACGGTGAGTGTTGAACTTTTGCCGGACCATATTTACGATATTTCGGTAGATGCTTATCAAAATGCTACCGATCCCGCCCCTTCCCACCAAGGGAAAATTTATTATCTGGCAGACATCACCTTTACAGGGGAATCCTTTAACGAAATGGCCAAAATGTCCGATATAGAGGACAAAGCTCCTGAATTGGAGCTGAATGCCTCAGGCAGCGCCATTACTGTCAGGAGCGGTAATGATCCTGTCATCAAGCTGAAATGGAAAATCCCGACCATTTTCAACACGACCAAGGGTATCATCTATCTTACGGACAAAGACAAGGCGGCCTTAAAAGAACTGGAAGAGGCTGGAAATGCTATCAGCACGGCCTGTTTCCAGATCAATATGACAGTGGGTCATGGCACCACCCGCATGCTGGACTTCAATACGGATTACTCTGGTTCCAGCATGATAATTGAAGGCAAGAATACCACGGTTGCGGGAATCAGCGACGGCAATGTCACCAGTACTGATAAATTTGTATCGGTCATTCTTAAAAAGGAGCAGGGCATCGAGCCTGGAACCGAATACGAATTTACCAATATCGGCGTCATATTCGAAAACAGCCTCTCCGAGCAGATTCCCGTTCGCAGAACCAAGCTTCGCACAGACAGCAATAATCGTTTTATGGTAACGAATATTGACAATGCCTTTAGCGACACTAACCAAGCCATATCCTCCATTTATACACCCCTGCAGATGGAGCTCACAAAGGTGGATACCGACAAGGTAGAGGTCCGGTTTAAAAAAATCACCAACGGTGTATATCCTGAGCTTTACTATCAAGTGCAATATGCTTCGCGTATTGATGATCTCTACACCCAGACAGAACGTTGGGTCAAGATACCCGATTCATCCCTGCCCGCTTCACAAGCCTACGGCAGTGAAATCGTCACCATTCCCATTCCCGGGACCGCTCATCCTGAATACTATTTCAGGGTGGTTTATTATGACAGCTCCTCGGTTCTGCCAAGGAGCTCCTCCCTTTGTGTGGACTTAAGACTGCTGGGGACTGATGCGGGTAAGCCGCCCCTGCCCCGGGAGATTAAGGCCGAACCCCTCTATGTGGGACGTAAAAATGTGACCGTGCCTAATACTGAGCTTTCCAGCGGTGTTGTTGAAATTCCTGCAAGTGACCTGCGTCTGTCCTTTGAAAAGCCTCTGGCATGGAAACTAGTCACCAGCTGGGATGCTTTCATGGCACAGCCCTATACGGACGAGGATTATACCTTCCATGTCCTCCTTTCAACCTATTTGCCTGAAAGCAAGATTGAAACCCAGACTAAAACCATTGGTTTTTCTTCTGCCAAGGATATCTACCTACCTGTCAAGCAAAAACGTATGCTTGTTCTGGGCAAGAAGAATTTTTCTCAGGATCCCAACAACCCGAACAGGCTGATTTGCACCATACCCGGTGATAAGCTGTTCTATGATTATGTAAGCAATAAATCCCTTGATTTTGAAAATAACGAGGACCCCAGTGAGGATGGTAATAAAGGGGATTACCCGATCTTTCTGGTGCCCAACACCACCTACTATATGCAGGTTTTTACCTCAAGACTAAAGGATAATGCCGACATTGACAGCGATGTCTGGGGGGACCGCGATGGATTGGCAGCAGATATCAACAACCGCCTTTCCTATAAGTCGCCGGTCTACAGCTTTACCACTTGGCCGTTGACAGAATTACCTGTTCCCATGCCCAATATCCAGCTCGACATTGCACCCAAGACCAATGTGGATCCTGCCGGAAACTTGACCCTGGCCGGTATATCAGTCAATTATGAACGTGTTCTGACCAATGTGGAGTGGCAGCGCTATACCGGTGCCACAACCGGAAGGGCTATTGACTACGAAATTTATATAAGCCGCGATGCCTCCCAATTCAGCGATGTGCCTGTGGCTATCGACAATGCTCCCTATCCAGGGGAGGCTGAAAGAATCCAACGCGGTGTAACCATTACCAGTTCGGGAATTGTTATGGGCAATGGACAAAAGGAGCCCATCATGCCCAATACCGTATACTATATTAAAGCTCGTTCCTCCCTTGTGGTCGGTGGTGATGTAATTGGCCGATCGGCTTTTACAGCCGTTAAGGCCATTACCACCCCGAAAATTGACTCAGGGGGTTTGGATAATAACACCCGGGAACCGAGGTCGCCTTCAGAATTTTCCATAGCTGTAGGTCCGGATGGCGAATTGCTTTTAAGCGACGCCAAAGTTACATTGAACTGGCTCCATGCCGAGTCGGATGTCACCTATGAGATGATATGCACCAGCACCAATATTTCACCCCAGGCCGTTACCGCGGATTACGCCTCGGATTCGGTCAATATCAGCTTTTTAAACGCCTATAATGAGTTCAGATCCCCACCTGGGGACTCTAAGCTGCATCTTGATGTCAAAAACACCAGCCTGAATGCTAAGGTACTAACCCTTGATGAAAACGGAAGCGTGGTTATGCTTATCGATCGGACCTTCCTAAAGCCCAATCGTACTTATTACTTCAGCCTTCGCGCCGTGAGAAAAAGGGGAGTCAATGATCCATCCGGCAATTCCCTGGAAAAGGTGAGCCGTTGGATAACCATACCTGTTACGACACGTATGGTCAAGGAACCGGCCTTTTTGGAGGCGGTCAAGGATCTTGAGGTAGGCTTTAATATTCAATGTTCCACAAGCGATACCATGGCCGATTCCATGGAGGTGTACTTAAAGAAGGCAGGAACTGCCGACAGCCAATATGTCCGCCTGAACCGCTCCCAATACACCTGTGTCAAGGATGGCAGCACCTTCTATTTCAGAATATATAACCTGGAATCGGACCAATGGTATGATATCCGTGTGAAAAACAAAGTGGATAACCGTTGGTACAACACAAGCGGTGTAAGCTGGTCAAGCAGTCCTGGCAGCCCCATTCAGGCAAAGACCCGCAATGCTATGAAGGAAATAGAAGTGAGATGGGAAGGGGAAGCCCCCTATACCTACTTCCTTGAAGCCAGAACAGACAGCGATACGGACTATGAAAAGCTCAGCCCGATAACCTATTACCGGGAAAAGACCAACCTCTATGTGGAGGAGAAATCACCCCATTATATTTACTACGCGATAATAAATAAGAAGCCTGTGAGGGATGAGGACGGAATCCTTCACGATCTTCCTTTGAAATCCAATACCCTTTATTATGTCAAGCTCTGGGCCTATAATGTGGAGGAATCCATCCATATCGGCCCGGTCACGGCACGAACCGACTTCTCTCAGGACGATTATGACGATGATCAGAAAGAGGACGATGTCATTGACCTCTTCGAGAATGAAGCCGACAATCTTACCAAGAAGCAATACTGGCGCGTGGATATCAAGGAAGGGACTTCCTTCCGTGCCATTCTTAAGGACGATCAGATTTCGGGATTGCTGCAGGCTGCCAGAGAGTCTACGGTTACTGTGGATCTTTCTTCCGAACAGACTAATACAACAGCTTACGAAATATTAATCCCCTATAAAACGCTGGAAGCTATCGAGAAATATGACAGTAGGCTCAATCTTAAGCTCCTGGGGGCAGAGATTACTCTAAATAAAGGCAGTATTGACCTTGCGGCATTAAAGACCCAGGCTATGGTAAACAGCGCCAAGGAGCCCATGCTGCTGCTTAAGGTATATCGAACCCAAGATCCTCAGACAAAATTTCCCACGGGATTTACATCAGCATCCAGGGTATATGATCTGGAGGCTTCGACCATAGGCTCACGCCTGACCTATGGTGACTTAAAAAATATAATTCACGATATCCTAAAAAAACCTGATGCCAAAGGTCCCTTTAAGTACGGCATTCTGGATCGGGAGCTGTCTCTGGTGCTCAAGAATCTTGACAGCTACAGCTACCGGACACATACCGATCTCAAGGATTTGATCAAAGGAGTCATGGTCAAGGTTGAGAAAGAGCTTTCCCGATATTTAAAGGATATCATTGACGGCGGTAGCGGGCTGTCGTCCAACACTGTTGTCACCAAGGGGATTACTTCCTTCCCCGGCAAAATTGGAGTCAAGCTTGAATACACCTACAGAAGCGGCCTCATCACCCCCTATGTCAATTATGGCTCGGGCTGGAAGGAGCCTTCGGGTGCTAAGGGCTATGTGATGCAGTACGCGCTCTTCCGTGCCGAAAAGCCCGGAGAATATGCGGTGGTTGGAAGCGGCACAGTTACTGTACAACCGGGGAGTCCTTTTGAGGAGACCCTTTCAAAGTTATCGTCCCAATATGACCTTTCAAAGGTGTTTGGTAAGGGCACATTGTACCCTGCCAACCCCGTAACCGGTGAACAAGCTGTGATGCTCTATGCGGTGTTAACCCGGAGGGACGGAGACATAACGGGCATGACTCCTGTAAAGAAGGCATCAACCCTTGGCATTGGCGATGTTATGGGAGCCAAACAGCTAAACGGATACGTGGATAACCAAACCTCGGTATCGCTGGCCGTCAAGCTCTATTGCAGCAAGGCAAACATTAATCCTTCGCTGCTAAAGCCCTCCAAAACCATAAACATAGCCAATGGCTCGCTGATTAATACATCTCTATATAAATATGTTGTTCTTGGTGTGGATCTCAATCTTACCACCCTTGAGAACAAGAAGTTTGATGCTGTTGGGCGCACCACAACCGGCATGATGCTGGATATGATGTCCAAGGCCCTGGAGAAGTTTGGCAAATGATAAGAATGAGGAGTGACGCTTTAGTGAAACCCTATAGATACAAAAAAATAACAGCCTGCATTCTGGTTGCTGCTCTGTTGCTGGGCATTACGGGTAGTGGTGCTCTTGCTGCCGAACCTCCTGTTTTGCCGTCTCCCCAGCGCAATCGGGTGACAGACATCGGTTATGTCCAGAATGTGAACGCCAGAACCTGGTATGCTCAACTCAACTGGGATGCCACGACTTTTCCTCCTGAGGCAAGTGAACGCTATATCAATCTGGGCCTTAATGAGGTCGTTCATGGTACGGGTCTCATTCAGCCCGATGCCTTGAGGGTTTCTCTTCCCGGTACTGCTACAGGCTACAATCTTGACGAGTATACGCCTGAAGGCCTCAAGCATGGTACCATATATGAGTCCTACGTCAGGGCGACCTATATAGCCAATACACCTACAGGCCAATATACTGTAAGCTCTCAAAGGTCCAATCCTGCCAAATTCCTGACCGGCCTTCATGTTTCAGTGGAGCTCATTCCTGGAACCAATAACATCAAAATCAAATGGGATGATGTTTGGGATACCACGGACCGTATCAATTACCGAATACTGATTTCAGATACCAAGGGTTTTACTCAGCCCCCGTCCATTCCTGATATAGTAGCCTCCGATATCGGAAAGAGCGGCTCGGCTGTTACAGTTAACCGCGATGAAAAAAAGCTTGAGTATATCTATACCTTTGCCCTGCCAGGGCGTGAATACTCTATCAAGGTTGTGCCCATTCCCAGTCCAAGCGTAGCTTGTGCAACGGTGGATGAAATCGGAGCCATCACCATCAAAACGGATATTCTCTTAAAAGCCCAGCGGGTAGGCTATACCAACGAAGGTGATGTGATTTGGAAGCTTTTCTGGAACCCTATCGTTAAGGGAAATGTCTTTACCCGTGTCGATTATGAGCTCTATCGCTATACCAATGATGACCCCCAGGGACAGCTTTACCGCTTGATTCCCGATGTTGACAGCTATCTTATCACGGTTAAGAAAAATGACCCTGCTCTTTATAGCTTTAAGATTGATGCCAAGGCCTATGTCCAGGGAAGCAGTGCCCCTATTGAATTTAGATCCAATAACAGGGTTATGCTCAAGGAACAGATTCCCCAGCAGCCAGAGGCCCCTGATCTGGTGGACGCCTTTGTCGATGCGGACCCTAAGCCTCTTAACTATGATGAGCTTTTGACTTCTACCAGTGCCGCCCTATTATGGCGTGTGCCCTATACCGGAGAAGGTCATATTGATAATGACGTAACCTATGACATTTATTTATTGGAGGACATCCGGGATGTTGCCAACCCTCCCTCCAACTATAAAATTGGCGCCGATCTGACCATGGGTCAGGCCAACCAGGTTCGCAACAAGCTGACTGGGGAGGTTATGGGTTACCGTTACAACCTGAGTGGACTTAAATCCAACAGTACCTACTATTTCGTTATCTATGCCAAGAAGAGTTTTCTTGTCCAAAATCCCGGAGATGGCTTCATGGTTACCATGCCCTACATTTCCAAGCAGGCAGTAAAGGTTATCATCACCAAGCCTGATACGGGGGCGGACAGGCCCATTGCGCCTTCAGCTCCTCCTTTTGGCTTGAAGTCTGGCTCGGACAGCGTTACCTATACAAGTGCCGCCATGGTTCTGAAAAAGAAGTGGCACGCCCTTTATGACAGCGATAAATTGCGATGGGTATATACCAGTGCTAAGGATTATAATGATAATCAGCTACTTGATCCTACCAACCCTGAAAAAAAGAATGGGATGATCGTCAACTATCAGCCCGGATGGAAGGTTGTTCCCCATGTGGTGAGCTATAATGATGCTTTAAATGTCATTCGCTTGCGCAATAACCGGGATACTGAGTATGTGACCTACAGTGATTTGTCCCAGCCCGATATCAAGGCTTTTGAAATAGCCCAGCAACCAGTTGTCATACCTAATATCCCCGATGACGCCGATGATCAGAGCTTCACCTTCAATGTAACAAACCTGACTCATAATACGGCCTATATTGTGTGGGTTACCATAGAAAATCAGAATGGGACAGCCTCCGACCCCTCGGATCCCATTGTTATTACCACACCGCCCCAGATTCCCGAGACACCGGTGACGCCCACCGTACCCAGTGATCTTAAGGGTATTGCGGCTGACAGCTTTGTTGACCTTTTCTGGACCTATACCTTGAATATGGATTACGAGATTAAAGCAGGTACCAGCGATAAATTGGCTTCGGCCACTATCACCAAGCAGGTTTCCTATGAGGAAATTCGCCGGAATACCTTCTTACGGGTTGACGGCCTAGAAGCGAATACAATCTATTACTTTTGGATTAAAGCCATCAGTAAAACTTCCCAGGGACAACCCCTGGAATCTGTATACAGTAATCCTCTGGTCATAAGGACCGAGGCTTATAGGCCTCCTGCACCCCCCACGGGCTTCGGTGTAAAAAGCGGGCCTGACGGAGTTACAGAAAAGAGCATTACTTACCTCTGGGATGCGAAAACAGGGTTGACCTATTACCTGGAGTTTGCCGACAACGCCAACTTTGAAAACGCCACCATGACTCAGGTTACAGGCGGCCTCCATACGGTAGGCAACCTTGTGGCCAATCGCCGCTATTATGCAAGGCTTTATGCCTTTGATAACAAAACCCAATTAAGAAGTGAGCCCACCAGGGCCATTATGGTCACTACCAACAAGAGTAAAAGCGAGTATGACGGAAGCTATGATCTGGATGATGTGGTTACCGGAGACGGTCTTAATATTCCAAACAAGCTTGAGAATGGTATCTGGACTATAACTTCTTTAGGCGCCCATGCCCATGTTTTGGGAGAACGAATCCGAGAACTATACGGACCTGTTGTTAAGCTTGATCTTTCACAGCCTCCGGGAAAGACCTCCATTATACGCCTGGAACTCGGAGCTGCAGTTTTTGACGTTCTGTCGGAGCTCAAGAAAGAGCTTTATGTGAAGCTGCCCTGGGGTCAATATCTTATAAGACCCGGTACCTTCCAGAACGATGACTATTTTGTGCAAAAGGCTAAAAATTCTGAGCTGAGTTTTAGGCTTGAAACGATCTCACCAGCAACCCAGTATAAGGCTGCCGCCAATATGCAGTTCAAAACCCCGGTTGCCGGTCTTAAGGTGTCTTACTTGCAAAGCAATACCCTTATTCAGAAGCTGACCCGTTCCATACGTGTGGAGCTTCCCATGGCCGGACTTGGCTCCTATGGTCAGGAGCAGGTTAAAACCTATGCTGCCAGCACCAACCAAAGCTGGTACGTACTTCCCACCTACACAGACTATGCCAACAGCCAGGTAGCGGGTGAATTGGATAAGCCGGGAGCTTATGTTGCGGCAACTTGGGGCATCCAGCCGGTTCCCAGTGTACCGGCCCACATCACTGAGAGTATGGAGCGCATTCAATCGGTATTCAAGCTCAAGAGTTTGGAAGGAAAAACCTTCAATCACAACGCAGCGATGACACAAAAGGCTATTTTGAAGCTTATTATGGACATCGTTGCCAACCAATCGGATATTGAAGCGGTCACTGATGAGGAAATGCTCCAGCAAGCAGTGCGGGCAGGGCTTATTGATGCTGCAGGTGATGTTTCGGATGCTGGTGCACGCAGGGATAAAGCTGCCTATATGCTGGTTTCCCTGTATCAATTCATGACCCGGGAGAACACGCAGCCCACTAGGCCGAGTGTTTGGTCACAATACCAGGATTTGCCAAAAAGTGACAATCGCTATTTGAATGCTTACAAATTTGCCCTGGAAAATGGTATTGTTCAAGGGAATGGTTCCAATCTCTCGTATCCGGAAAAAATAGTAACCTATGGCGATTTTTTAGTCATGCTCGAACGCACGCTGCGACTATGCGGAGAGCTATAAAACTAAAAAAAATTTTTTCATACAGCAAAATTACATTTTGTTTAAAGATTGATTTACCACGTGTGAAAGCAAGCTTTAAAGAAGATACTAAGATTGATTTGAATAGAGTAAATTCAGTCGGGAACCAGGAAAAGAAAGGAATAAAAAGCTCCAGAAGTTGGTGTACATAAAAAAAGAAAGGTGATGGGGTATGGGAGCTTTTGTTATTCAGGGGGGTAAACCCTTGTTTGGTACTGCACTGATTTCAAGTTCAAAAAATGCAATTCTTCCAATTATATCGGCTTGTTTATTATCTGCCGAAGAATGTCTCATTAAACAAATTCCGGGACTGGACGATGTTTCAGGCATGTGTGAGCTTATATCCAATCTTGGAGCTGATGTCAAAGTCAATGGCAAGGCCCGGAAAATAGCGATATCTACTCCTTCCCTGACCGGACATACTGCCGATTATGAATTAGTCAGCAAGCTGCGCGCCTCGTTTCTGGTTATGGGGCCGCTACTTGCGCGGGCAGGTATTGCCACAGTGGCCCTTCCCGGTGGGTGCCCTATTGGAAGCAGGCCTGTAGATCTTCATTTAAAGGGATTTGAGGCCATGGGAGCACAGATTGAGAATGGACACGGGTATATCCAAGCTCAGTGCCCCGATGGGAAGCTTCAGGGTGCCAATATTTATCTGGATTTTCCTAGTGTGGGTGCTACTGAAAATCTGCTTACCGCCGCGGTTTTAGCCGAGGGACAGACCACCATTGAAAATGCGGCCTCCGAGCCTGAAATAATCGACCTGGCTTCTTTCCTTATAGAGATGGGGGCTCGCATAACGGGTGCAGGAACCGACACCATTGTTATCGAAGGCGTTGAAAAGGTGCATGGAGCAGAACATACTATTATGCCCGACCGGATAGAAGCCGGAACGCTTATGGCAGCTGCTGCTTTGACCGGAGGTGACATCACTCTTACCAATGTGGTGCCTGACCATCTGAAGCCTGTTACGGCTAAACTCCGAGAATCGGGAATGGAAATTCTGGAGCAGGGCAACGAAATAAGGGTGAGAGGTATAGCCCGACCGGCAGCTTTGGACATCAAGACTCACCCGTTTCCGGGATTTCCTACTGATATGCAGGCTCAGCTGGCAGCATTTCTTTGCTTTGCCGAAGGCACAAGCATGATTGTGGAGACCATTTTTGAAAACAGATTCATGCATGTAAATGAGCTTAAGCGAATGGGAGCCCAGATCCGTGTAGATGGCAGAACTGCCATAATAGAAGGCCTTGATAAGCTTCAAGGGGCGCAGGTAAGAGCCACTGATTTGCGGGCCGGAGCTGCCCTCATTATTGCAGGTCTTGCTGCAAAAGGAACTACTGAGGTTCTGGATATTCATCATATTGACAGGGGCTATGAATTTATAGAGAATAAATTACAGAGATTGGGCGCAGATATCAGGCGCTTGTAATTTTTATTGCGAATTAGTATAAAGCATTAGGGACATGCCGCAAAAAGAGGATAATTTGCTTTCTGGCATGTCCCTGGATGCACTCACTAGCAAAGGGGAATCAACGATGAGTCAGAATGAAGGTCAGTATAGCTTTTTTGCCTTTTTGTCACGCATGCGCCACATCTATCGATGGAGTCTAATGCGTAACGTGACAAGTGAGAACATTCAGGAGCACAGCCTTCAGGTGGCCATGATTGCTCATGGTCTGGCCTTAATAAAAAACAAGCTTTTCCAGGGTTCGATTAACGCTGAAAAAGTAGCATTATTAGCCATCTTTCATGATAGCAATGAAACCATTACGGGAGATCTTCCCACACCTATCAAATACTTCAATTTGGATATTCAAAACTCCTACAAGGAATTGGAGAGTCTATCCAAGGACAAGCTTTTGACATTACTTCCGGAAAATTTTAGGGAGGATTATCGCTCCATTTTTTTCTTTGATGAGCAAAGTGAGGAAGGCCGCCTAATAAAGGCTGCCGATCGTATTTGTGCCTACGTAAAGTGTATTGAAGAGCTAAAAGCAGGCAACGGTGAATTTCAAAAAGCACAACAGGCTATTCTCCGTAAGATTGATGCAATTGACCTTCCGGAAGTCCGTTATTTCATGGAGCATTTTGTTGAAAACTTCTCCCTGACTTTGGATGAGCTCAACTAATCACTCATCAGATATTGTCATCTTGAAATCTTTATAACGGGGAAAAATAAAAGTACGGGGCGTCATCAAGAAGCCTCGAACGTGGTCACAATAAAGATGGAGGTGATGATATTGAAAATAAGACAGTTGGCAGCATCAACTGCCATTATACTCGGTCTTACAACTTCAGCAGTTTTTGCCACACCCGGTGAAGCCATCCCCAAAAATGAAGAGCACCAGATAAAGCAAAAGCATGGACACAGAGATCATGCAAAATTTGAAAAAGACCCAATAAAAGCCTTGGAGCATAAAAAAGAGAAGGTTCTAAAGCTTTACAAAGATGGGAAAATAACAAAAGAAAAAGCTGATGAGATGGTTGCTAAAATAGACAATAAAATTTCAGAGATCAAGGATTTTCAGAAGCTCCCTTTGGATAAGAAAAAGGAAACGCTTTTGAAGGATTGTGAAACACGTTTAAACGAGATGGTCAAGGATGGTACAATGGATCAAAAGACCGCCGAAAATAAATTCAAGGATTATGTTGAGAAAATCAACAGTTGGGATGGGACAGGCTATCCCAAGTTTCATGGAAAAAGAATGCACGAAAAACATTAATAAATAAGTAAATGGGCGGAGGGTTTCTCATTTATTAACCACTCCGCCCAACCTGTTTTTTTGAAACAGGATTTTAGTTTAAAATCCATTGTAATTTTCAACTCCTAGGGATGATCGAAATACACTTTACCGGAAGAATCGAACTTATTACGAAGTAACAAGCTCTGCTCTACCTATAACGCAGGCTTCGCTTATATTTCGATTGCTCCTTAAATCATGTGTTCTGATCGTACGCTTTCCGGTGGAATCATATCACGCTCCTTATCCTTCAAAAATTTTTTAGCCCTCCATGATCCTCCCGTTTCTTTATCATACCTTATGCAACTGGACAATTCTCTCATGACTGGATTTTTATTCAATGCTTATCCTTTCATTCGACAGGAAAATATTGATTTTCTTAAAGGCTATTTTTATTGTGTATAAAAATACAGCCTATGGTATAATGTTTAAAATAAATCATAGAAGAGCTACAGCAAGAAACGGAGGAATTTCTATGAAAGCTGTCATTTCAGTTCTAGGTTGCGACAGAATTGGTATTATCGCATCCATTACAAGAATCCTGGCTGAGACCAATGTTAACATTCTGGATATCTCGCAAACCATTATGCAGAATATATTCAGCATGATCATGGTGGTGGATCTTTCAGCTATGAGGGCTGAATTTTCCCAGTTAAGCGAGCTTTTATCCAAAGCCAGTGAAGAGCTGGGGGTAGAAATCAGACTTCAACGTGAAGAAATTTTCACCAGCATGCACCGTATTTAGAGGAGTTTAACATGTTTAACGGAAATGAAATTCTTGAAACTATTAATATGATAACCCAGGAGAACCTGGATATCCGAACCATTACCATGGGCATCTCTCTCAGAGATTGTGCTTCCGACAGAGCTTCTGTTACAAGTCAGCGCATTTACGACAAAATTTGTCGTTATGCTCAGAACCTGGTCAAAACAGGTGAGGACATTGAGAGGGATTTTGGCATACCCATTATTAATAAACGTATTTCAGTAACACCCATGGCATTGGTTGCAGAGAGCAGCGATGCAGATAATTATACTGTTTTTGCGCATTCTATGGACAAAGCAGCTAAAAATGTAGGTGTTAATTTTATAGGCGGTTTTTCGGCTCTCATCCATAAGGGCTATACCAAAGGTGACAGACTCTTGGTTCAAGCCATCCCTGAAGCGCTCTCCACTACTGACAGGGTGTGTGCGTCGGTGAATTTGGCCACTACCAAAGCCGGTATCAATATGGATGCGGTCAAGAACATGGGCGAAATCATTAAGGATTGTGCCGAAAGGACAAAGGATAAAGGCGCAGTGGCTTGCTCAAAGCTGGTGGTATTCGCTAATGTTCCTGAGGATAACCCGTTTATGGCCGGCGCTTTCCATGGTGTGGGTGAGCCCGAATGTGTGATTAATGTTGGCGTCAGTGGTCCCGGAGTAGTAGCCAATGCACTGAAATCATTAAATGGCGCTGATTTTGGTGCTGTTGCCGAGACCATTAAGAAAACAGCGTTCAAAATCACCCGTATGGGTCAGCTGGTTGCCCAGGAGGCTTCTACACGGCTCAAAGTACCCTTTGGCATTGTTGATCTGTCTTTGGCACCCACTCCGGCAGTAGGCGACAGTGTGGCTCATATTCTTGAGGCCATGGGTCTCGAACGTTGTGGTACCCATGGTACAACGGCAGCTCTGGCGCTTTTAAACGATGCAGTAAAAAAAGGCGGTGTTATGGCAAGCTCCTATGTAGGAGGCCTAAGCGGTGCCTTCATACCGGTCAGCGAGGACGCAGGTATGATTGATGCGGCCATGTGCGGAGCGCTGTCCATAGAAAAACTGGAAGCCATGACTTGTGTTTGCTCGGTCGGACTGGATATGATTGCTGTGCCGGGAAATACGTCCGCGTCCACATTATCTGCCATCATCGCAGACGAGGCTGCTATCGGGGTTGTGAACAACAAGACAACTGCTGTGCGTATTATTCCTGTCCCCGGTATGAAGGAAGGGGATGTGGTTGAGTACGGAGGACTTTTTGGACGAGCTCCCATCATGAAACTCAATCCGTACTCTTCTGAGGCCTTTATAAAAAGAGGAGGCCGTATACCGGCTCCACTCCAGAGTTTGAGAAACTAATTTTGAAGATTTTTTTATCCAAAAGGCCATATTATAAACAGCAAAAAGTTTATCGCTAAGTACTGTTATTATTGAGTATTCAGTGGTACAATAAATCTTATGGCTTTTTTTTGAAGGGAGGGCAATCCATGACTTTCGAGCTTCGTGAATCAAATGGTATCATTATTGTGGCTGCGGAGGGCCAGGTTCGAATCTCAACGCAGAGCGAGTTTAAAGATTATTTAGATAAGCTTTTTGAGAATTATGGCAGCAGAGTTATGATCCTGGATATGAAGGATGTCAGCTACATGAACAGTGCAGGCATCGGGATTATTGTGGATACTTTTAAAAACTTCCGTGAAAAGGAAGGCAAGCTTGTACTATCAGGCTTATCCAAGGACATCGGCAGGCTGTTTGAGGTGACCAAGCTCAACCGGTATATAGAAATATATACTTCGGTGGATGAGGCCTTAGAGCACTTGTAATAAAATCATTTTGTGATACAATAGATAATGGAGAAGGATCTTTAATAATTGAAATAAAAATGGCTTATGAATGGACAGTAGAGGCGCGTTCTTTCTGGAACGTACCACAAGCTTCGTCTAAGAAATAGCAAGGGTGCTTTTAAAAGAGCACCCTGTTTGTATGTTTGGAGATTGTTACGAAAATGACAATGGGGGTGAGGGATGATGTTAGCAAAGCAGTTTTCCATCGGGGATATTGTTGAATTAAAGAAGGAACATCCCTGCGGGAGTAAATTGTGGAAGGTTCAGAGGACAGGTGCAGACTTTCGCATTGAGTGTCAAGGATGCAAGCATTCACTCATGATTCCCAGGGCGAAATTTGAAAAAAGCGTAAAGAAAGTTATAAGCGCGGCTAATCCTTTACAAGAAAAGCTTCCCAATGAGAACTTTACTTAGATTTTACTCTTGTCTTAAACTTACAAAAAACAAAAAAATAAGATAAAAAATAGGCTATTATTAACCATTGTTTCCTTAAGGGGGATAGGATTATAATTGATTCCGTGACTTTTTGGATTTGTGATGTCTACAGTATAATGTATACATTAATATTCTACGAGTTACGGCTTGTGGTGCGCATCTTCGGTACACACCACCATTGAAAAACAGCAAGGTTCTGAGGGGACGATGTTCCCGAGGGGTCTTATTACGATAGTAACAAGGTTCCCGGGACCCACAAGCAATCTTTGATTGCGTAAGTGGGTGGGGTTCTTATTAGTAAGAGGTGGAATTGTGAGCTCAATTTTGTTTTTATTATTATTTCCTTTGGCAGCAGCGACCATATTGCTCTTTATTAAGAACGACGGACTTCGAAGAGCATTGGTCCGGTTTTTCGCACTGATCATCGCAAGTGGTTCGATTTATACCGCAGTGGTCTATTTCAATAATGGATTAAGAATTTCCTTAAACAATGAGTGGATCAATTACGGTATGGTGGTCATTGAAGTCCTTTTAGCACTGGTCATCATCGTTATGAGCATCAAATATAAAAAGTATCTGGCAGTACTCCTGGTCATGATCCAGACACCTTTAATCAACGGGTTTGAGTTTACCCGTGGTCACGAGATTAAGATTGAAGCAGATATCATTATTGATCGATTTTCACTGATCATGATTCTCATAACGGGTATCATCGGAAGTCTTATATGTGTTTATTCCCTGACTTACATGAAGGATTACCATGAGCATCATGGTGAGGTACAGGACAGAAGGCCCTTTTTCTTCTTTTTGTTGTTTGCCTTCCTGTCCGCTATGTTTGGGTTATTGCTTTCAAACAATTTGATCTGGATGTATTTCTTCTGGGAAATTACCACATTGTGTTCTTTTCTCCTCATTGGCTATACCAAGGCTGAGGATGCCATAAAAAATTCCTTCAAATCTTTGATTATGAATCTTTTTGGCGGCTTTGGATTTGCTGCGGCTATCATCTACCTGGCTACAGTGCATGGAACATTGGAATTGAGCCATTTTGTAGGATTGGCCGGAAAAGGTGTGAATTTGTTGATTCCTGCCGTACTCCTGTCGGTTGCAGGGTTGACTAAGGCAGCTCAGATGCCGTTCTCGGATTGGCTTTTAGGGGCCATGGTGGCACCTACACCTTCCTCGGCGCTCCTTCACTCTTCAACCATGGTTAAGGCCGGAGTCTTCCTGCTCATTCGTATAGCTCCGGTACTGGGCTTTAACGTGGCCGGAATTATGGTCATGATGGTTGGAGGCGTTACCTTCCTGCTGGCTTCTCTAATCGCCATTACCCAATCCGACGGGAAAAAGGTACTAGCCTATTCAACCATTGCAAACCTTGGACTTATTGTGGCCTGCGCAGGGATTGGCTCATATGAATCTATATGGGCGGGAATGCTGCTCATTGTTTTTCACGCCATTGCCAAATCGCTTCTGTTCCTTTCAGTGGGAACGGTGGAACACAATATGGGGAGCCGGGATATCGAGGACATGCATGGACTGATTGTGAAGCTTCCTGAGATGGCGCTTATGATGACTATAGGCATCGCGGGAATGTTCCTGGCGCCTTTCGGCATGCTGATTTCCAAGTGGGCTGCTTTGAAGGCCTTCATAGATTCTAACAATATACTCATTGTGATGGCTTTGGTTTTTGGAAGCGCCGCTACTCTTTTCTATTGGACCAAATGGCTTGGAAAGCTGGTGGCTGTGCTTAGCAAGAGTGAAAGGATCGATTCAAAGCTCAGCAGGGATGAGTGGCTCTCTTTAGGCACTCTTTCGGCTCTGACAGTAGCTGTTTGCTTTGCTTTCCCCCTCATTGCATCACATTTTATTGAACCCTACCTGAACACCGTATTTAATGTGCAGAACCTCTCGGTTATTTCGGCGGGGAACATCAATATTATGTCTATGATGCTGGGTATGATTCTTCTCATTCCCGCAGGTCTCATTATTTTTGTGACTGCCTGGGATGAAAGAATTGTCACCTCTTATATGGCTGGTGCAAATACAGGGGACAACCGTCACTTTATAGATTCCTACGGTAAGAGCAAGCAGATGTATCTTTCCAATTGGTATATGAAAAATTATTTTAGCGAAGGCAAACTCACGATGATCGGCACGATTGCTACATCTGCTATTATTCTTGTCATCTTTGCCATGGCTTTGGGAGGTGTGCTGTAATGGATAGAAGTGTAATGAGTATTTTATTATATATTGTGCTCGGCCCCATTGTGGGTGGCCTTATAGCGGGAGTTGACAGGAAAATCAGCGCCAGGATGCAGGGACGCTTTGGACCTCCACTATTGCAGCCTTTTTATGACGTGCTCAAGCTTTTTTCGAAGGAAAGTATCGCTGTTAACAGTATACAAAACTTTTTTATAGTATGCTTTCTAATTTTCATTGTTTTCACAGGGTGCCTCTTTTTTATGGGGGGCGACATATTGCTGGTTATATTTTCGCTTACCCTTGCCTCTATTTTCATGGTGCTTGGAGCCTATTGCGCCAATTCACCCTATTCCAGCATCGGTGCTATGAGAGAGCTTCTCCAGATGATGGCCTATGAGCCCATGGTACTTTTAACGGCCATTGGCTTTTATATGGTGACCAAGAGCTTTGCCATATCCGATATAGTGGCTCATGACGCACCTCTTGTGCTTCATTTGCCCGGTATTTTTATTGGCTTCACCTACATTTTAACCATGAAGCTTCGCAAGTCTCCCTTTGACCTGAGCATGGGCCATCATGCTCATCAAGAGGTGGTTCAGGGCATTACCACAGAGTTTTCAGGATCCACCCTGGCTATGATTGAGATTGCTCATTGGTATGAAAATGTATTTTTGCTGGGCTTTATCTATTTGTTCTTTGTGTGGAACAATCCCATGAGCTGGGCTGTAGGTGTCGGAGCATGCATTCTTTTATATTTCCTCGAAATTGTTATTGATAATGCGTCGGCCCGTATCAAATGGCAGCTTGCCTTCAATACATCATGGATTGTGGCAGCCGCCCTGGGCTTTACGAACTTGCTGGTACTTTACTTAATGTGAATGAGGTGTTAATGATGTCATACTTAAAAAAATCACCATGGATTATTCATTATGACGGAACAAGCTGTAATGGCTGTGATATAGAGACCTTGGCCTGTTTGACCCCTCTATATGATGTTGAACGTTTTGGAGTGGTCAATACCGGAAACCCCAAGCACGCGGATATCTTTGTGGTCACCGGTTCGGTCAATGAACAGAACAAAGATGTGGTGTGGCAGATCTATAATCAAATGCCAAGCCCCAAGGCTGTTGTGGCCGTGGGTATATGTGCTACCTCGGGCGGTATATTCGCCGAGTGCTACAATGTTTTGGGCGGCGTGGACAAGGTTATCCCTGTTGATGTCTATGTCCCGGGTTGCGCGGCCAGGCCTGAGGCTATCATTGATGGTGTTGTCAAAGCTCTTGATGTATTGGAAGAAAAACGCAAGGATCTTGCACGGAGAAGAAAGCAAGCTCTTGTCAGACGTAAGGGGTTAATGTATAAAAAGCTCATCTATTAGAAAGGTAGAGTGCGCGATGAATGATGTTCAGAACATTATGGAAGTTAATGTAGATGAATTGGTAGATAAAGCCGTTCTGATGAAGGGCCAGGGCTATCGCCTCGTGGCCATATCCTGCACCTATAAGGAAGGCTTTGAGATTACTTACTCATTTGATAAAAATTACGATTTTGTGAATTATAGAATACACATTGAAAAGGATACTGAAATACTGAGTATCAGTCATGTTTTCTTTCCGGCCTTCCTCTATGAGAATGAGATGAAGGATCTCTTTGGCGTGAAAATAAAAAATATTGCCATTGACTATGAGGGCGGTTTGTACAGAGTTGCAAAGAAAGCGCCATTTACACCGGAATCCCCAGAAAAGGAGGGGTTATAAATGTCTAAAAGATCAATAGTCCCCTTTGGACCACAGCATCCTGTGCTCCCTGAGCCCATCCATCTGGATCTTGTTCTGGAGGATGAAAAGGTGATTGAAGCCATTCCTTCCATAGGCTTTGTTCATAGAGGCCTTGAAAAACTGGTAGAAAAGAAAGACTTTACTCAGTATGTTTATATAGCTGAGAGAATATGCGGCATTTGCAGCTTCATGCATGGCATGGGCTATTGTCAAGCTGTTGAAAATATTATGGATATCCGGGTCCCGGATAGGGCCGAATATTTAAGAACGATATGGGCGGAGCTTTCCAGAATACACAGTCACCTTTTGTGGCTAGGCCTTTTAGCCGACGGCTTTGGATTTGAAAGCTTATTCATGCACTGCTGGAAGCTTCGCGAGCAAATCCTGGATATTTTTGAGACCACTACCGGAGGCCGTATTATTTTCTCGGTCTGTAAAATTGGTGGCGTAAGAAAAGATATAGACCCTGACACGCTGAAACGGATTGTAACAATTCTGGATAACCTGCAAAAGGAGCTAAAAGAGGTCACGGATGTCTTTCTGGAAGACTATACCGTAAAGCACAGGCTTGTAGGAGTAGGGGTTCTGTCCCAACAGGATGCCTATGATGCCGGAGCAATTGGTCCCATGGCACGTGCCAGCGGTATTTCTCTTGACATGAGAACACTGGGCTACTCGGCTTACAAGCATCTTGATTTAGAGCCCATACTGGAGACCGACGGGGATTGCTATGCCAGAACAAGGGTACGTATCCGTGAGGTTTATCAGGCCATTGACATCATCAGGCAATGTGTGGCCAAAATGCCCGAAGGCGAGCTCGAGGAAAAGGTTAAGGGTAATCCTTCCGGTGAGCGCTTTGAGCGCCTTGAGCAGCCCCGTGGTGAGGTTATTTATTATGTAAAAGCCAACGGAACCAAGTTCCTGGATAGAGTGCGTGTAAGAACGCCAACCTTTACCAACATCCCGGCTCTTTTAAAGGTGCTTCAGGGATGCGATCTAGCTGATGTACCCATGATGGTCCTTACCATAGACCCCTGTATCAGCTGCACGGAAAGATAGGTGAAGAAAAATTATGGCTGTTATGAAATTTGCCGGATATATTGTAGATAAATTGTTTAGGAAGCCATCGACCCTCATGTATCCCATAAAAAAGCGCGAGTTTTTTGAAAGGACACGGGGGCATATTGGCATTGATATCGATGCCTGTATCTTTTGCGGTATGTGCTCCAGAAGGTGCCCGACAGGGGCAATAAATGTGGATAAAAGCAGTAAAAGCTGGGATATAGAACGCCTGAAATGCGTACAATGTAGTTATTGCGTTGAGGTTTGTCCCAAGAAGTGCCTTACCATGGAGAATGCCTATACAGCACCATCCGAAGGCAATGTGAAGGATGTTTTTCATGCACGAATACCCGATAACAACTAGAATTGTACAAATAGCAGAGGAGCATGCAAAAAAGGAAAATGCCGGCCGGGTGGTCAAAATCAATCTGGTGGTGGGTGATTATTCGGGATTTATCGGGGAATCTATCAGTATGTACTTTGATGTGATTTCAGAGGGGACGCTCTGTGAGGGAGCCGTGCTGCATATTCGAAAAGTAGCTCCCATGCTGAAATGCAGTTCCTGTGGCGAGCTGTTTAAGAAGATACCCTTTTCCTTTGAGTGCCCCAAATGCAAAGGTGCGGGAGGCCCCACTGAGATAGGGAAAGAATTTTATATAGAGAGTATTGAAATAGAGTAGAGGCGAGGAGGTAGGTCATGTCCGACACGAGAAAAATAGAGGTTATGGAAAACATCCATGACGAAAATGAAAGAATTGCAGGCAGCATTAATAACGATCTCACCCAAAGAGGAATTTTTTGCGTCAATATCATGGGGGCGCCGGGTGCGGGCAAGACCTCCAGTATCATTAACCTTATCAAGCATTTTAGTAAGCTTACGCCATTTGTTATCGAAGGAGATATTGAATCCGATCTGGATACTCATACACTTCAAAGGATGGGTATCAAGACTGTTCAAATCAACACAGGCGGGGCCTGTCATTTGGATGCACCCTTGATAAAAGGAGCGGTATCTTCCTTGGAGCCCGATCAAAATGGCATTCTATTCATAGAGAACATCGGAAACCTGGTCTGCCCGGCAGAGTTTGTCATCGGAGAGCATATCAAGGTACTGGTGTCAACTGTTACAGAGGGCAGCGACAAGCCCTACAAATATCCTTTGGCTTTTGAAAAAGCCGACGCGCTGATTGTCAATAAGGTTGACTTGATTCCCCATTTGGATTTTGATCTGGATTTCTTCACCAAGGGATTCCGGGCTTTAAACCCCAATGCGCCTATGTTCATGGTGTCCGGTAAAACGGGGGAAGGCTATAAGGAAATGGCCCAATGGCTTGAAAACAAGGCTTCGGAAGTGCTGAACAAATAGGGTATCAGATGGACAATACCAGAGTATATAAACGAATAACTCTTTACGGTTTGGTTCAGGGTATAGGTTTCAGACCCAATGTAGTGCGTCTTGCCCAAAAATGCGGTATTGACGGGGTAGTCTGCAATTTTGGAGGCGGCGTTAGAATCCTGGCGTCAGCATCCTCTTCCTTAGTCGATGCCTTCATAAGCCAACTTCAAAATGAGCCTCCGCCTCTTTCTGAAATTTTGCATACCAAAATTGAAAACCTTGATGCCGCTCATTTTGGGCTAGAGCTTGAAAGTCTTTATTCACAGCCGCTATCTCCGGGCTTGCACATTGCAAAGAGCCGGGATGAGGGTGAAGGCCTTGTTATTCTGCCGGCCGATCTGCCTGTATGCGAGACCTGTTTATCCGAGATGAAGAGCCCAGCAAACAGGCGTTTCGGACATCTCCTTATCAGCTGTACCCACTGTGGGCCTCGGTACAGCGTCATTAAAAAAGCTCCCTATGACCGCTGCAACACATCGATGGAGAGATTTGACTTTTGTCCGGAGTGTCTTGAGGAGTATACCAACCCCGAGAGCCGGCGCTTCCATGCCCAGACTGTCTCATGCCATCACTGTGGCCCACAGTTAAGGCTAAAGGCGTCGGAAGGTGAGTGGCCGGGCGAAGAGGCCCTGGCAAAAACCATTGCGATCCTGAAGGCCGAAGGTGTGGCGGCTGTTAAAGGAATAGGCGGTTATCATTTCATCGTAAGCCCCTATTCAGATTCAGCGGTTAAAGCGTTGAGAGAACTGAAGGAAAGAGAGCAAAAGCCTTTTGCAGTCTGTTTTCCAAGCCTGGAATCCATAAAAACCTATGCGCAGGTATCATTGCAGGAGGAAGCGCTTCTTCTATCAAAGGCAAGACCCATTGTGCTCTTAGAGCAAAAGCAGCCTTCAGATGAGAAGCCTTTTTCACCTCTGGTTTTGCAAAACAGCCGTTATATCGGTGCTTTTCTACCTTACACACCCATCCTTGTGCAGCTATGTAATAGCCTTGGCCCTCTAGTGGTTACCAGCGCCAATTTAAGCGATGCGCCCATTATCAACAAAGAGGAAGGGCTTGAGCCCTTTAAAAGCACCATGCTCTCAGGCATTCTTACCCATGATCGCGAGATTGTTATCAGTCAGGATGACTCCGTTGCATGGGTGGTAGGAGGAAAGCCCCAGATTATTCGAAGAGCAAGGGGCTATACGCCGCTGCCTGTCTATGTAGCCCCCTTTGAAAATGAGATGGATAAACATGTGTTGGCCCTGGGTGGAGAGCTTAAAAGCACCTTTTGCCTTCAAAAAGGCCCCTTTGCCTATGTGAGTCAGTATCTTGGCGATCTGGGAAGCGACCAGGCGCTTAAAATTTACAAGGAAAACCTGGCTCATATGTCGTCTCTTATGAAGCTTGAGCCAAGGGTGATTGCTTGTGACCTTCATCCCGACTATGCCACAACACGTCTGGCTGAAGGGCTGGGATTGCCCCTTATAAGGGTTTCGCACCACCACGCCCATATCGCGGCCGTTATGGCGGAGAAGGGGCTCCAAGAACCGGTTTTGGGTGTGTCTTTGGATGGTACAGGCTATGGCAGTGACGGTACCATCTGGGGCGGGGAGTTCTTGATATGCGAAAAAGCCGAATTTACAAGAGCAGCCTATTTGAAGCCGGTTCCTCTTCTTATGGGGGATGACTCGATGAAGGATTGTCAAAAAACAGCGACCGCATATCTTCATGCCTGCGGGCTTCAGGATGCCATAAGGGATAGCCGCTATTCCATTATTCGAGGAGCCTTGGAGCATGGTGTCAACACCATCCTTTCCTCGAGCATGGGACGTCTCTTTGATGCGGTCAGCAGTCTTTTGGGTCTAATCGATTGGAATCGCTATGAGGCGGAAGGCCCGATTCTTTTGGAGAATGCAGCCTATCGTGCACTTAAAAGCGAGCATGACAATGCTCATGTCAGGCAGTCCCTGGCATTTGATATAATAGAGAAAGGTGATAGTCTGATTTTGGATTCAGAGCCTTTGATAAAAACGCTAGTGAAAACTCTGATAAAAGATTCTTCGAGGGGAAATCTAATAGATATGCTTGCGTTGAGTTTTCATAGGGCCGTATGCTTGGGGATTGTCGAGGTTCTGAATAAGCTTCGCCTCCGAACGGGTATCCAGGATGTGGTTCTAAGCGGTGGTGTTTTCCAGAATAAGATTTTAACAGAAAGCACCGCACAGGCCCTTGAAAACCAGGGGTTTACAGTTTACTTACCCGGACTGATTCCACCCAACGATGGCAGTATTAGTTTGGGACAGGCCTTTATTGCTATGAAAAAGTTTGAAGAGGGATGATAAAAAATGTGTGTTGCATTACCCGGAATAGTCCGTGAAATATATGGAGACACAGCCAAGGTTGATTTTAAAGGCAATATGGTGAAGGTCAATTTAGGGCTGGTCAATGCCAAAATAGGCGATTATGTGCTGGTTCATGCCGGATGTGCCATTGAGATCATGAAAAAAGACAGCGCCGAAGAGCTTATTGACATTTTAGAAGAACTCGAGGCATCAGTATATGGCGAAGATTGAAGAGATCATTGATTACTTAAAAAATTATAAAGGGAAGACCATTTCCATTATGGAGGTATGCGGCACGCACACCTCAGCCATTATGAAAAATGGCATAAGGGAGCATCTGCCACCCACTATCCGTCTTGTATCGGGTCCTGGCTGCCCTGTCTGCGTTACCCCCGCAGGCTACATTGACATTGCGGCCAATATTGCGCTTTTAGAGAACCATATACTGGTGACCTTTGGTGATATGATGAAGGTACCGGGAACCACCATGGATCTATATGAAGCCCGTTCCAGAGGTGGTCGTGTCAAGATGGTGTATTCACCCTTGTCCATTTTGGAACTTGCTAGGGAAAACCCGCATATGGTTTATGTTATGGCGGCTGTGGGTTTTGAAACCACGGCACCCGTCTATGCCTTGCTTATAAAAAAAGCGCAGGAAGAAGGATTACATAACATCAAGCTGCTTACAGCCATTAAGACCATTGGCCCAGCCATGGAGGTTATATTACAGGAAGAGACCATCGACGGATTTATTTGTCCGGGCCATGTAAGCGTTATAACGGGGCTCTCCCTTTACGAGCCCCTTCAAAAGCGCCATAACAAGCCTTTTGCCGTGACCGGGTTCGAGGGGAAACAAATCCTGGCTGCCATTTATGATATAGTACGCCAAATTGAAGCAGGAACATCCAAGGTTCATAATCTATATCCCAGTGTGGTGGAAGCTGAAGGAAACACAAGAGCAAGAGACCTTTTAGAAGAGGTCTTTACCCCTTGTGATGCGTGGTGGAGAGGACTCGGCCTCATTAAGGGCTCAGGCCTCTGCTTAAAGCCCATGTATGAAGCCTTTAGCGCGTCAAATGAAGAGATTAAGGATGAAGAGGTCTTGGCCAAAGGGTGTCGCTGTGCCGACGTGATAACAGGAAGGATTAATCCCAACGAATGTCCCATGTTCGGGAGAGCTTGCACACCGTCGAAGCCCCAGGGTGCCTGTATGGTTTCCAGCGAGGGTGCCTGCGGTATTTGGCATGGTTCCAAGGAGGGTTTAGCATGATGAAAATTAACATGTCTCATGGCAGCGGCGGCAAGGCCACCAGTGAGCTCATACGTGACGTTTTTTCTGAGAAGCTTGGCAATGAAACCTTAAATAAAATGGAGGATGCAGCAGTCTTTTCTCTCGGCCAATCAAACGGACGGATAGCCTATACCACCGATTCCTTTGTAGTGACTCCCCTTATTTTTAAAGGAGGAGATATCGGTAGGCTTTCGGTTTGCGGGACAGTCAATGATCTTCTGGCCATGGGGGCTACACCCCAGGCCTTAACGGCCGGTTTTATTATTGAAGAAGGCTTGGACTTGGAAATATTGGAGCGTATTGTGGCTTCCATGGCCGATGCACTGAAAGAAGCAGAAACCCGTATTGTGGCTGCGGATACCAAGGTAATCGAAGGATGCGGCGGGCTCTATATCAATACCTCCGGGCTCGGTGTCATCCCTGAGGGGCTCTCTGTGGGTGCTTCAATGCTAAAACCGGGAGATGATATTCTGATCTCAGGCACCCTGGGAGATCATCATGCCTGTATTTTGAGTCATCGCATGGAAATTGAAAATGAAATTAAAAGTGATGCCGCTCCTTTAAATGGCATGGTTCAAGCGCTCCTTAGAAACAAAATCAGGGTAAGGGCCATGAGGGACATAACACGCGGGGGGCTGGCAACGGTACTTAATGAGCTTTGCGACGCATCGATGGTCTCAGCGCTTATTCAACACCATATGCTTCCGGTGGGCGAAAGTGTCCGGGGGCTCTGTGGTATTCTGGGCCTGGACCCTCTCTATATGGGCAATGAGGGGAAGCTTTTGGTGACCGTCCATCCGGAAGACACAGAAAAAGCACTCCAACTCATCCGGAGTGCTCCTTATGGGGAAAACGCAGCCCTTATCGGCTCTGTCAAAGTGGGCCGCGGTGTTCATATGACTACCGAAACAGGGAGCACCCGCACGGTAAACGTTCTTTACGGCGAAGGCCTGCCACGAATCTGCTAATTATATTGTCTTAAGCTCATTGTCCCGGGCACAATAGGTGATCATAGCGGTCTCGGTCAGGATTTCCTCGCCAAGGCCCTTGACTTCTAGCCTAACCCTGGGGAAAATGCGTTTTTTTGCTATGACGGCACCTTCACCCGGTGTCTTAAGGTATTCATTCAGGCTTTTATAGGTATATTCAAGCTCCTTAAGAGCATCCTTCATGTCGGCATATTGGTTCTTTAAATTGCTATAATGGCTTTTCTGCTCCTCAGTAAGCTGGTTTGAGCAGGAATAGACCTGAAGCTGCTGTTTGATACGGTTAAGAGCGGCTTTTTTATCATCGAGCTTGGCAAGTGTTTTGTCGCAATTGTTTTTTAATTCATTCCGGTCAAACCCGCGCACACGTACAATAGTGCGTGATTCCGCCCGGTTGCCGATTTCAGCAGCTGAAACTTGAATGTCTGTATCTATTATGCCTCCAGTAATTCTTCCTCTTGGAGATTCGACGATAAGCTGTTTAGCGCGCACATTGGCGTTCATACAATAAAAACCGACATAGACGCTTCCTTCACATTCCACATTGATATCGGATAAATACTTGACATAGAGATTTTTTTTACAGCGGATCGTGGCTTTGTTCTTGCCGGCTATGCCTCCCTTGATATAAATATTGCCTTCACGGCTGGTAATTTTTTCAGCAGCACCGACACCGTACTCGCCAAGAATTTCAACATCCTTGTTGGCAATTACGCTGAAATTATCTTCAACCGTACCTTTTACAGACAAAAAGCCGTTAAAATCGATATTGCCTGTAGAATAATCTATATCTCCTTTTATTTCAAGAAAATCATAGACGCCAATGCTATCACCCCTATAATACACTGCTCCGTTCTTCTTCGAATAAAGAGTGGTAATACCCGTCTGATAGCTTTCTTGAACTGAAACCCGATCATAGAGGAGAGGGAGATTTTGTCCCGGAACGGCAGGCAATTCTTTACCGGTAACAGTTTTCCCCGGGGTACCTGGAGTGGGATCCTTTCGTTCACCAAGCCAATCCCCTTCTTTAACTCGGTTGATGAGATTAAGCTCATAATGGTTCACATTGCCCGAATCAATGATCTGAGGCTGTGGAGGTGTTATTTCATATATCTTGATTTCGGCATTACTGCCATTGACAGGGGGAAGCCCTTCGGCAATGAGATACTCCATTCCGGATTTTAAAACTCCTGCCAAAAGATTAGTCCTGACGCCGTAAACAACGCCCAGCCTGTTTAAGGTATCAAAGATTTCTTTAACAAGGTTAACGCGTCTGTGGGAAGAGAGATCCTCTTCTGAGACATAGAGAGTCATATAGGCCTTGAACCCATCATCGGCGATATTAATGGTTATCCGGTCACGTTCTTCACCAAAAGCTTCAGGACCGGAGGGGGCCATTGTCAGAACATTCTTGACGGCAATAAAGTTTGTAAGCCTTATATTTGGAAAAGAGTCCCTTAAAATCATGTTGAACATTTCCAAGGTGAGACCTTTGGCTGTCGATTTGACATAAAAAAGCTTGGCCTCTTGCAAAATCTCAATATACTCGTTTTTATACAAAAGTGATGCCATGTTTTGTAAAACCCCTCGCCATAAAAAGTAGACTCACTTTATTTATTATATCTTATCTGTCGTGTTGATGCACTTTAATAATACTGCACCTGAATAGTATTAAATCATGGCGCTTTAGCTCACATGCAGTACGATTACATATGTATTGTCATTACCATAAAAATACTGTGCAACGGTGCTTAAGTCATTTGTTATAATAGTATTACCCGTTACCGAAATCAAAGATTTCGAACGCCTAAAGGCAGTGGGTACCCAAGTTATTGATACTTCGTATTAATGAAAAGAATTATATACACTTTTATTTATCGGAAGGATTACCAAAATGTATGAGTGGAACGCCAAAAATGGCGGAATAGAGGTTAAGGACGTCAAACATTTCGATCCTGTTCATACCTTTGAATGTGGTCAATGTTTTCGTTGGAATCGACTGGATAACGGGAATTGGGCCGGTGTTGTCAAAGGTCTTGCAGTAGAGCTTGATTGGGATGGCAAAAATATGTTTTTTCATAAAACCAGCGAAGAAGAATTTCTGAGGGTCTGGTATCCCTATTTTGATCTCGGACGGGATTACGGGGCAATTAAAGAAAAGCTGGTGGAAAACGATCCTGTTATGGCTGAGGCCATTAACTTTGGACAGGGTATGAGGCTTTTGAAGCAGGATTTCCATGAGATGCTGATTTCTTTTTTAATATCCCAGAATAATGGGATTCCTCGTATACGGAAGATCATTGAAAGTCTTTCTTTAAACTTTGGAAAAGCGATTGAAAATCTCAATGGTATATATTATGCCTTTCCCGACTTGGAGAGGCTTGCAGGGCTTTCCCTTGAGGATCTTAAGATTATAAAGGCAGGTTATCGCGATAAATTTATTACTAAATCAGTATCCCAGATTTTTAGCAAAGAAGTGGATATGAATTCGATTCTAGGAGAAGATACAAAAAATTCCCGTGAAGAAATCCTGAAGCTTTTCGGAGTGGGTGAAAAGGTCGCAGACTGTATATTGCTCTTTAGTGGTATCCGGTATGATATCTTTCCTGTTGATCGTTGGGTCAGGAGAGTTATGGCTGAGCTGTATTTGGGTTATGAAGGGGACTATGCTGAGATTTACAATTTTGCTCTTGATCGCTTTGGAGGCCTTGCAGGCTTTGCCCAGCAGTATCTGTTCTATTATGCCAGAGAGAAGAAGATCGGGCTCTAGCATTCCTCAACAGAAAAGCATAAAAAAGCGAGTTGATTTTTCAATCAACTCGCTTTTGTGGTGACCCCAAGGGGATTCGAACCCCTGTTACAGCCGTGAAAGGGCCGTGTCTTGACCACTTGACCATGGGGCCATATTGGTAGCGGCGGTAGGAATTGAACCAACGACACTGCGGGTATGAACCGCATGCTCTAGCCATCTGAGCTACGCCGCCACGTTTTTATCATGCCTTGCCGCGTGACGCTATTACATAATAGCAAAGACAGAATGGCTCGTCAAGTGTTTTTTATAAAAAAGTATGACAAACAGCGACATCTTCCTTGATTAATTTTTTCCAGTTGTGATATCCTATTAGCATTGAGAGCTAAGGAGCAATCGGAAGTTAAATTTCGATCATCCCAAAGAGGTCAAAATAATCTGGGAGTTTAAGGATGAAAGAGAGAATTTATACCATTCCCATTAATGAAGCGTTTGATCAGGATTCGGAATGTCCCCTTTGCATATGCGAACGTAAATTGGAAAGTGATGCCCTTGAGTATACCCTCGGTCCGGCCATGATGGAGCCTGACAGCCGGATTGAAACTAACCGGACCGGCTTTTGCGGGCTTCATTTTGCTAAACTGTATAACCTTCAACAGAACAGATTGCCCCTGGGACTGGTCATTGATACACACATGGTTGAGCAGATCAAGGCCATTGAGGACATTTATAAAAAGTATAGTGGCGCCATCAAGAAAGAAAGCGAAAAAGGTCTTTTTGATTCAGCCTTGGATACCATCAAGGGAAAGAAAAAGCCTTTCGGAAATGCCATGGAGGAGCTTATAAAAAAGCTTTCAGAGCTTCAAACCACTTGCGCGGTGTGCGATAGAATGAATGGGAATATGGATAAGCTCATTGACAATACCCTTTATCTCTATAACAAAGAGCCTGAGTTTAAAGAAAAGTTTTATGCATCCAAGGGTTTTTGCATCAAACATCTCAATATGCTTCTGATAAAAGCCAGGAAGATATATTCGCAAGTCTCTCAGGCCGAGCTTTTAATGGGACTTTTACCTTTGGAGCTGGAAGAACTGAAGCGCGTTCAGGGGGATGTAAACCATTTCACAAAAATGTTCGATTATAGAAATCAGGGAGCGGATTGGAAGAACTCAAAGGATGCAGTGCCCAGAAGTATTGAAAAGCTGATGGGGCCCAGTGAGCTCAAACGATAAAAGTGTGGCAGTAAAGGAGCAATCAAAATATCAAATTCCGATTCTTACGGTTTTGCCGGAAGATTTATCGGTAGTTATTTTTGATCATCCCTATAAGGAGGACAACATGAAGAAGGATCGTTATTCCTATCAGGATTTATTGGATATTGTATCGCGGCTTCGGGCGCCCAACGGCTGTCCATGGGATCGGGAACAGGATCATAAATCACTGAGGCGCTATCTAATAGAAGAGTCATATGAGGTTTTGGAGGCCATAGATGAAGAAAGACCGGATAAGCTTTGCGATGAGCTGGGAGATCTTCTCCTCCAGGTGGTGCTCCATTCTCAGATCGCCAAGGAAAACAGCCAATTTGACATGAATGATGTTATCCATGGTGTGAGCGCCAAAATGATCAACCGTCATCGTCATGTCTTTGGTGAAGAAGAAGCGGAGACTTCTGACGACGTCATGAAGATATGGGAAGAGGTTAAAAAGGGTGAAAAGGGCCATGATACCCAGACCCAGGTTTTAAAGGATGTCCCGGGCAATCTTCCTGCTCTCATGCGAAGCTTTAAGGTGCAGCAGAAGGCAGCACAGGTTGGTTTTGACTGGGATGACGTCAAGGATGCATTGCTAAAAGTAAGAGAAGAGGTGAATGAGCTGGAAGAGGCCCATCATATGGGGGAGGCTGCTCATGTTGAAGAAGAGCTCGGAGATTTGCTTTTCGCGGTGGTCAATGTTTCCCGGTTCCTGAAGGTTCAGCCTGAATTGGCCTTAACAGCTACAGTGAAGAAGTTCATTCGTCGTTTCGAGTATGTGGAAACAAAGGCTCTTGAGCAAGGAAAACAGCTGAAGGAAATGTCCTTGAAGGATATGGATGCCCTATGGGATGAGGCTAAATTGCTTGAGAGCAAACAAAAAGGAGAGGGTTAAATGCGTATTGATAAGTTTTTAAAGGTCAGCCGTATTATAAAAAGGCGTACACTTGCTAATGAGGCTTGTTCCAAGGAAAAGGTGACCATTAATGGGCGGACAGCCAAGCCCGGCAGTGAGGTCAATGTGGGCGATGTGGTAGAGATTCGTTTTGGTGAAAATGTTACCCGATTCAAGGTTCTAAGAATAACCGAGCATGTGAAAAAAGAAGAAAGCGCTGAAATGTATGAGCTCCTGTGAAAACAGGAGCTTTGTTCTGTTGTCAGCCCCTCCTCGTTTTACTTTAAACGTTCTAGATAGCAAGGCTTGTGCATAAAATGCATCGGCGGAACTTTCAACCATGTTTAAAAAGTGAACGCTAACTTTAAGGAGGTGCTGTTATGCCTGAAGAACGTAAGGCTTTTGAACAGCGTGCACAAAATATTATATTAAAAGACAGAAGACGCCTGATGATATCGGGAGTAAGGCATGTGGAAAGCTTTAACGAGGATTGTATCGTTTTAGATACCGAACTGGGAATATTGGTGGTCAAGGGAGTGGGCATGCACATCAACAAGCTCAATGTGGAAACATCGGAGCTTGATGTGGAAGGTGATATCGGTGCCTGTGAATACTTGGACAATGGTCCGCCGCAAAGAAAAGGAGGCTTCTTCTCGGGGCTTTTCAGATAGAGAGGCTTAGTTTATGCAAAATAACGTAATGTATGAATTGACGGTTTTTGCTGGAGCAGGAATAGCAGGAGTTCTTCTGGCTTTTTTATATGACCTCTTTCGTCTTAAACGCCGTATAGTGAGGACCACGCCTGCCCTGGTTCATATTGAAGACATCCTTTACTGGCTTTGCGCCGCTGTTATTTTATTCCTGTTCTCCTATGGATTAAGTAATGGTGAGACTAGGGTTTATTTTTATATGGGCTCGTTTCTTGGCGGAGTTACTTATCTGGGCCTTTTGAGCCATCCCATACTCTGGATGTTGACCACCATCATACGTATCCTCCTCTGGCCTTTTTGTGAAGTTCTGAAGTTTTTAAAACCTATTTTTCGTGTTGTACTCATTCTCATCGGCAAAGTAAAGGGGAAAATAAAAAACCGCATTGCTCTTGAAGGCTACCGGGTTCGAATAGACTTTTTTCGACTTCGCAACACATTTACTAAAAAGTAGCTCAATGCGACCCTCAATATAAAAGTTGTATTCTTTAATGGTAACTAAAGCATAGATCATGGTTTTAGTTACTTTTTTTGTTTTCACCAATACCTAAAGATTGTGAGCTAAACAGACCCAAAAGGGCGGATAAAAAACATTTCTCATGAAGGAGCCATGAAATAAAAATTAGGATATTGACAGTCGAGCTTGGATATATTATTATAACGTTATAACCAGTTGGATCTATTTAGTTTTTATCAACACGTTATAACGTTATAATAATATAATCAGAAATGTGACTTTAGTCGCTGCTACAAAGGAGCAAAAAACATGTTGGACTATACTTCACCACTTACATTGCAATATCAATTAAGAAGCAAGCTGTTGGAACAAATTGAAAACGGCTGTTGGCCGCCGGACCATCAGATCCCTAGTGAAAGGGAGCTTTGTGATGAATATGGGGTGAGCCGGATAACGGTACGTGAAGTGGTAAAGGATTTGGTTCAGGAAGGTTACCTGATCAAAAAACAAGGGAAAGGTACTTTTGTATCATCTCCAAAATTCGAGGAGAGAATCACAAGTTATTACAGCTTATCGCAGGAAATTGAAGAAAAAGGTTTGCAGTCTGCATTCAAGATTCTTGAGTTTAATAAGTGCAATCCGTCTCTTTTTTTAAAGCAAAAATTTGGATTATCCGACAATGACAGCATTTATGAAATCATACGCTTAAGGCTCATCAGTGATAAGCTGTTCGCTTGGGAAAAAGCCATGGTACCCTGTTCATTTTTGGAGGGTGCAACTAAAGAACAGATATCAAAAGAAGGGCTATACCCAACCATTCTGCACTGCTCAGGATTAACGGCGGATGAAGCGGAAGAAGATTTTGAGGCCGCCAATTGTCCTGATGAGATAGCACAACTATTAAAGCTCAAAAAAAACACGGCAGTATTGCATCTGACCAGATTAACCAAAGCGCAGGGCAGATCAATTGAATATTGTGAAAGCTATATTCACGGCGAGAAATACAAATACAAACATATCTTGAGGAAAAAGGCATTGTGATGAAAACAAAATATTGATGTTTATGTTCATTAAGGTTCAAGGCAGGGAATTCCAAGGCCTAGGCTTTATTTTGTTGACCCTAAAAAAGTGTTGCAGGAAGCAGGCTCCTTAATATGGAAATTCAGTATTTCAGACGGAATAGAATTCGGCCGTTAAAAACAGCGCTGTCGACCGGATTTTAGATATTAAAAATTTAGGAGGAAATTCAATGAAAAGAAAATCGTCATTTCTTTCTCTAATATTGGCTCTATCGATGATTTTTGGTATGCTCACCGGCTGCGGAGGCTCAAATCCGAGCCAACCGTCGAATCAGACTTCTACTACCCCCTCTGAGTCGGCGACTGCCACGCCTGAAAGCACGGTCCCTTCTTATTTAAATGATGCAGCATTTCCAATTGTAAAAGAGCCTATCACATTGAAGGCCATGGTTTTGTTGAGCCCTGCTCAGCCTGCTGAATGGAATGATATTATGGTTTGGCAGGAATATGAGAAAATGACCGGCATCCATATTGAATGGGAAGCCTACAGCAGCGCTGATATCGTAGAGAAAAGAAATCTTGCGTTGGCCAGCGATACGTTGCCGGATATGTTCTTCAGGACAAAATTGCCCGATAACGATATTACCAAATACGGTGCGGAAGGCTCCTTTATTAAGTTAAATGACCTGATTGATCAATACGCCCCCAATTTTAAAGCCGTTATGGAGAAATATCCTGATGTTAAAAAGGGTATCCCCATGGCTGACGGAACCATCTATGCTCTACCCAATCTGACAGATTCACCGAGTATTGAAATTTACCGTAAGTTATTCATTAATCAAAAATGGCTGAATGCTGTTGGAAAGAAATCACCCACTACAACCGACGAGTTGTATGATGTTCTCACTGCATTCAGAAACAATGACCCGAATAAGAACGGTCAGAAGGATGAAATTCCTTTGACAGCCGACAATATCCCCGAACTGCTTCAAGTCTTTATAGGGGCTTTTGGACTTGGTAATCAGGGAACAGGGAACGGCAACTGGGACCTTGATCCAACATCAGGCGAATTGAGATTCTACCCGGCATCCCAGGGTTATAAGGATATGCTTACATACCTTAACAAGCTTTATTCGGAAAAGCTACTTGAGCAAGAAATTTTTACAACCAACGCTAAAGACATTCTGGCAAAGAACGAGCAGGAGCTCATCGGAAGCTTCTCTTTTGCGAATGTTGCAGCCCGTGCCAGCAGCAATGCAGCTGACTTTGCAGGCCTTGAAACCGCATTGGCCGGACCGAGCGGTGAGCGTGTTTATACCAGCGCAAGAGGCCATGTGGGTTCACGCGGCGCATTCCTTATCAGTAAAACAAATAAATATCCCGAGGCTACCATGCGCTGGATTGACTACTTCTACAGCGAGGAAGGGACAAAGATGCTTTATCTGGGAAAGGAAGGCGTTTCCTATGGAAAAACTGCAGACGGCAGTTATGACTTCCTGCCTGAGATTGTGAATAATATTCCCGAAGGCTCATCCTTCGACCAGGTTGTTTCAAAATATGTGCCTTATGCAGGTGGCTCAATACCTACAATTATATATGAAGATTTCTTCAAGGGTGGTGAGACCCAGCCTGTACCCAAGGCCGCGGCACAAAACCTGGCTCCTTATCTTCCCAAGGAACTCTGGGCGCCTTTTAGCTTCACTATTGAGGAATCAGAGAAGAAGGTTGCACTTGAAGCCGATATTATCGGCATGGTTGACCAACGGACAGCTGAATTTATCCAGGGCAAGGTTTCCCTCAGCGAGTTTGAGAACTATGTTAAGCAGCTTGAGCAAATGGGCCTTGCCGAGCTCAAGGAAATCTACAATGCGGCCTATACCCGGTATAAGAGTAACTAATTCCTAAAGTTTATATCTAAGGGTTAAATATGTGTGAAGTCCCCATTTAAGGGGCTTCACACATCTTCTGAAATTTACGCCGTTTATCCGGCAAGGGAGTGTTTTAATGACAACAGGTAAAATAAAAAATACCGTAGCGCCAGGTATTCTCCCCCGTTCAATCAGAAAGAACTGGGATTTGTACTTACTGATATTGCCGGTAGTCGCGTATTTTATTATTTTGAAATATCTGCCCATGTATGGTATACAAATTGCCTTTAAGGATTTTTCTGCATCGAAGGGAATATGGGGAAGTGAATGGGCCGGCCTTAAACATTTCATACGCTTCTTCAACAATTATCAGTTCTGGACATTGATCAAAAATACGGTTGGAATCAGTCTTTACAGTTTGGCTTTTGCATTCCCGGCTCCGATTATTTTTGCATTGATGCTTAATGAGGTAAAAAGCAGATGGTTTAGAAAAAGTGTGCAATCTATCACCTTTGCGCCGCATTTTTTGTCAACCGTTGTGGTAGTCGGTATGATCATGGCTTTTCTGTCACCTTCATCGGGCTTGGTTAATAATTTCATTCGTTTGCTTGGCGGCGAAACCCAATACTTTATGACCGATCCTGCGGCGTTTCGGCCCATCTATGTTTTTTCAGATATATGGCAGCATATGGGGTTTAATTCTGTTATCTACATAGCAGCGCTGGCGGGCATTGATATACAGCTCTATGAAGCGGCTACAATAGACGGTGCTAACAAATTTCAACGATTGATTTATGTAACGATTCCATGCCTGATACCAACTGCAACCATCATGCTTATTCGTCAATTCGGCTCCATTATGGATGTGGGATTCGAAAAGGTATTTTTGATGCAGAATGATCTGAATCGCTCGGCTTCAAGTGTCATCTCCACCTATGTGTATGAGACGGGTCTGCTTGGTGCACAGTTCAGCTTTTCAGCGGCAGTAGGCTTGTTTAATGCAGTTATCAATTTCGGACTGATCATACTCGTCAATAAAATGGCCAGGAAGCTCAGTGACACCAGTCTGTGGTAAGGGAGGAGATCGTTATGGAAAAGGCAATAAAGACTACCTGGGATGACCGTTTATATAATGCTATCGTTTATTCTATTTTAACTGTCATTCTGATCGTTACCCTGTATCCTTTAATTTATGTTGTAAGCGCATCTTTCAGCGATCCCCTTTCCATTGTCAAGGGTGAAGTTTGGCTGTTACCTAAAAATGTGAATCTGAATGCCTATAAAAAAGTATTTCAGAATGCGGACATCATGACAGGTTACCGAAATTCTATCATCTACACAGGATTAGGAACATTGATTAATCTTGTCATGACTGTAATGGCCGCCTATCCTTTATCACGCAAAGACTTTAAAGGACGCAATGTGCTGGCTCTGTTCTTCACGTTTACTCTATTCTTCAATGGTGGACTTATTCCAACCTATTTGGTCTATAAACAGACACTCGGGCTTTACAATAATCTGTGGACCATGATTATACCCAACGCCATCAATGTCTGGAATATGATCATTATGAGGACTTATTTTACTACAACTATTCCCTTCGAAATCCAGGAGGCTGCTCATATTGACGGCTGCAGCAACGTCGGAACTTTAACCCGTATTATTTTGCCACTTTCCAAACCAATTATAGCCGTCATGGTCATGTACTACGGCGTTGATCATTGGAATTCCTATTTCAGGGCGTTGATTTACCTGAATGATAGATGGAGACTGCCACTTCAGATGGTCATTCGCACCATATTGATTCAGGAAAACATGAACGAAATGGCAGGTAGTGAAGGAGAAAGTCTGGTACAGCAGCTTTTGCTTATCGAGGGCATGCGATATGCTGTCATCGTTGTTTCCAGTATTCCCATGCTGCTGTTGTATCCCTTCTTACAGAAGTACTTCGTGAAGGGCGTTATGATGGGGGCTGTAAAAGGCTGATATACGATAAGGGATGGAGTAGTTAATGTGATGGGTCAAAAAAATACAAAAAAATCTACAGAAAAAGAAGTTTTATTGAGCAGAGGAAAGACAGCCACTGCAGAATCCTGTATCGCGGGCTTTGAAGCCCACAATGCCCTTGATCAGCTGGACGACACCTATTGGGCAGCATCCTCCCATTATGCATGGTGGAAAATTGACTTGGAGCAAAGCTGTTTGGTTACACGGCTCAAAATCAATAATGGTGCAATCCCTGAATGCAGCTATCGTTGTTTTATTGAGTACAGCACAGATAATCTGAACTGGGCGCCGGCTGTGGAAAAACGGGATAACAGTAAGACCGTTGCCGAAGGAGATCAATATGAGGTGAATCTCACCGCCCGATATCTCCGGGTAACCGTAACCTATTGCTCTATCGGAGAAACCGTGCGTATTCAGGATTTCAAGGTCTATGGCCATCAGTTGAAGGAAGCTGAAGAGGCAGTAATTCACAGAAAAGCACCTGCTAAATTTTACGCGGCTTCCTGTGATGAGGCCTCGGGATTTGTTGAGACAGAGGCAACCGATATTGAGCCTGAGTGCACAGTTTCAGCCATGATAGGGGATAGTCGGGGACAATACTTGTTTTTTAAGAATATCGATTTATCGGATATCGGTGTTGACCAGATGAGAGGTTATTTTGGCTTTACCGATAAAGATAAAACCAAGCGCATTACTTTGGAAGTCAGGCTCGATAGTTTGCAGGGTGAGAAAATCGGCGAACTGGTTTTATTCAGACAATATACCCCATGGTCACAATTGGCCGGAAAGCTTGAGCGTGATGATAAAACACCTTTAGCTGGCGTTCATGATGTTTATTTGGTTATAACGAATGTCGAAGCGCCTCAGCAGCTCATGATTCATTGGCTGGCATTTGTAAAAAAATCCCCGCTTCCGGCACCAAAACCCCTTACTGCTCCACTGCCTCCACCGGAGAATGGTGAATACAAGATCTATTTTGGCAATCTTCATAGCCACACCTGTTTGTCCGATGGCACAGGAACACCGGAGGAAGCATACGACTATGCCCGATATACGGCTAACCTGGACTTCCTGGCAATCACCGAGCACAGTAATTTATACGATCACTTTTTTGATTGGGATAAAAGCCGAAAATGGGCTGATATTAAGAGAATTGCTCATGAAAAGACAGAAGAAGGTGCCTTTTTGGCTCTTATTGGCTCCGAGACTACTTGGTATAACCAATTTGGCCATATGAACACTTATAATGTGGAATTCTTTTTGAATGCCTATGAGCTTGAATACAACCATATTCCCAATTATTATGACACCTTGAAACAATATCCCGACGGCATTAACCAGTGGAATCATCCCTGGTCCTGCGGTAATCGTCGTTTGGATGGTTTTGATCCCTACGATGCCGAGTTGGATAAGGTGCTGTACTTGCTTGAGATAGAATCAGAGCAGCTTGGCGGCCTTTCCTATTACATATCGGCTCTCGATAAGGGCTGGCATGTGGCACCTTTAGGCAGTCAGGATAACCACCATAAGCAATGGGGAACCGAAAGCAACCTAAGGACGGCCATTTTAGTGGATAAGCTTACAACGGCGCATTTCTTTGATGCAGTAAGGCATTATCGGGTTTATTTCACCACGGCCATCCATATGAAGGTTTGGTTTAAAATCAATGATGCCATTATGGGCTCCACCATAAAAAGGACGGAGCGTCTGCATTTTCATATTGAGGCATCCAATCTTCCTACGGACAGCCCCATTGTAAAAGCCGAGGTGATTGGCGAGCAAGGTAGGGTTAAGCACACAATTTTGGATTTTGGTCATCGCATGGAATGTGACTTCTCAATCCCTTGCGAAGACCGGTACTATTTTATGAAAATCTATCAACAGGATGGTGAATATGCTGCCACGGCGCCTATTTGGATCGAAAACGAATAGGCTGCAGAATGGCGCTCTTCAAAGAGTATATTAGGAGGGAATCAAATGAAAACATTGAACCGGAAAAAGTCCTTTATTTTATCCTTGGTTTTAGTTGTTGCCCTTACATTTGGTTTATTTCCTCAAATTCCGGTGACAGCCGAAACAACAAGCACGATCAGCAGTGGACAGGATTTGGAGAAAATTCGAAATAATCCTTCCGGAGACTTTGTTCTTACAGATGATATTGTGCTCACAGGGGAATTTACCCCCATCGGTACATTCAGCGGCACACTGAATGGAAATGGACATCGTATCTCTGGTTTAACCATCACCGCAAATGTCAACCAACCCAAGGCTGCTTTTATTGTAGACAATCTTGGCACAATAGAAAAGCTGGGCTTTGTCAACGTCTCCATAACCGGCCTCGGCACCAATTCCACTTATTGGGCTGGGGGTATCGCTGGGACTAACAGAGGTATTATAAGGGAATGTTACGTGACCGGCTCGGTTACAGGCGCTTATCGGAGTGCGGGAATTGTTGTAACCAACAGAAGCACTGTCGCCAACTGCTACTCAACCGCTACCGTAAGAGCAAAATATGAGTGCGGTTCTTTGGTGGCCGTATCGGAGGCTACTTCGGTCATTGACTCAAGCTATGCAATACCCAATGTGTATTCTGAAATGAATAATACAGGCGGTATTATCGCCTATGGGTACACCGGAGCAGTCATTAAGAATAATGCTTTGCTTGCAGGAACTGTAGCCAATGGCTCCAACAGCAATATTGCCAGAATTATGGGTCGCCTGAACGGAACCCCCACCTTCCAAAATAATGTTGCATCAGAAAATGCACTAGTGCAGGGTGTGGTGGTGTCAGGAGGCCAACTTAATAATAACCAAGGCCTTAGCGTTACAAATGCAGTCTTAGCGACACAGGCTCAATACATGGAGGCCCTCGGTTGGGATTTTTCAACAACATGGAAGATGAGTGCCGCTTTAGGCCGTCCCATATTAAGAAATGTCCCCGAGGTGGCCGCAACAGAGATTAGGACAGCATCAGATTTTAATTTAATCCGAAATAATCCTGCGGGTGATTTCATACTCAAAACGGATATTGCGCTCTCAGGTGAATTTACGCCCATCAGCACTTTCAGTGGTACATTAGACGGTAACGGACATGTCATTTCAGGTCTGACGATCACGGCCAATGCTAGCCAACCCAAGGCTGCTTTTATTGTCGATCATTCTGGCACAATAGAAAAACTGGGCTTTGTCAATGTCGCAATTACCGGACTGAGTACCAACTCAACCTATTGGGCTGGAGGTATTGCCGGTACCAATAGAGGGGTCATTAGAGAGTGCTACGTAACCGGCTCGGTAACGGGTGGCTATCGGAGCGCAGGGCTTGTGGTCACCAACAGGAATATTCTTGCCGATAGCTATTCTACTGCAACGGTAAGCGCACAGTATGAGTGCGGTTCATTAGTGGCAGTATCGGAAGCCACCTCCGTTATTGATTCATGCTATGCTATTCCTGCTGTCTATTCTGAAATGAACAATACTGGCGGCATTACGGCTTATGGCTATACCGGAGCAGTGATTAAGAATAATGCGCTATTTTCTGGAACTGTGGCAAACGGCTCCAACAGTAATATTGCCAGAATCATGGGTCGCCTGAACGGGACACCGACCTTCCAAAACAATATTGCCTCTGCCAATGCGCTTGTTCAAGGCCAATCGGTTTCAGGAGGCCTTCTGGATAATAACCAGGGTCTTACGGTTGCACAAACCGATCTTCAAACCCTCGATACTTTCGAAGAGGATTTGGGCTGGAATTTCTACACCACGTGGAAAATGAGCGCGGTATTAGGTCGACCCATATTGAGAAATGCTCCTGAAGTGGATGCAACTGAAATCTGGACCGCATCGAATCTCAATTTAATCCGAAGCAACCCATCAGGCGACTTTATATTAATGGCTGATATCGCCCTTTCTGGGGAATTCACACCCATCAGTACCTTCAGTGGCACCTTGGATGGAAACGGGCATATTATATCAGGACTGACAATTACAGCGAATGCAAGTAAACCTAAGGTAGCTTTCATTCTACAGAATTCCGGTATTATTGAAAGACTTGGCTTTTCCAGAGTCAAGGTTGCCGGTATAAGTGATGATGCCAACTGTTGGGCCGGTGGTATCACGGCCACAAACAGCGGTACCATTCGTGAATGCTATGTGACCGGATCAGTAATGGGAGGCCATCGCAGTGCAGGTATTGCCGTTCACAACCAAAAGACCGTAAAAAATTGTTACGCCATTATTATCGCAAAGGCCAGAGCTGAATGTGCAGGAGTGGTTGCCGTTTCTGAGAGCAATTCAGTGGTCGATTCCTGCTATGCGGTGCCCAATGCCTACAGTACAGTCTATAACACCGGCGGCCTTGTGGCTTACGGTTACACTGGCACGGCAGTCAAAAACAATGCTGTACTTGCGGGGACCATTGGCAATGGCGATAATACCAACTTGGCCAGAATACTCGGACGTCTGTCAGGAACACCCACCTTCCAGAATAATATTGCATCTGAAAACGCTCTTGTTCAAGGCCAGGCAGTTTCCGGAGGGCTTCTGAATAACAATCAGGGCCTATCGGTTTCAGACAGTGATTTAGCCTTGCGGTCGACCTATGAAGACGATTTGGGCTGGGATTTTTCAAGTGTTTGGGAATTCAGTACCAGCATGGGTCGTCCGGCTCTTCAAAACCTTCAATACATTTCGCCTTCGGACGAAAACCAGTTTGTCTGGGCGGTTCAAAGAGATGTTTCTGTTACGCTTTCAGCAGGTATTGTCCATAGACAAATGGATTTTATGGACGTTAACGGAAATCTCCAAAAGGCAAATATTATCAGCGTAGACCTGAGTCTCCCCCAGAACAAAATAATTGTTGGGACCAAGAACAATGTCATCCCACCCACTGATGCAAACGGTAATTACATTCGCACTGTCGATTCTGAGGGCCATGATGTGATAAAAGCATCGGTTGACGTACAAGCCTCAACCACAAAAGCGCTTGGGCAAAAAGTCATAGCGGGCGTAAACGGAGAATTCTATACTGAACAAGGACCGGAGGGCTATATGATCAAGGATGGCTCTGCTATTATCAATGGTGTGCGCGTTCCCGGTGTGGATGGAAAGGATTATCCCTTCCATGGTTTCTTCGGCATTCGGGATGACGGTACTGCGGTCATCGGAAACTACGGAAGTGACTGGCAGGCCGAGAAGAATAACCTTTTCCAGGCCTCGGGCGGTCAATTCTGGATGGTAAAGGATGGTGTGGTTCAGGATTTCTCAGATCAGATCATTTCTGACCCCAATAATGCCAACTATGACGATCAAACCTATTACAGGCACAAAGATCGTCATCCAAGAACAGCGGTTGGTATTAAAGCGGATGGCTCAGTATTTTTTGTAGTGGTTGACGGCCGGGGTGCTAATGGTTCGGTAGGCGTCTACATTGAAGAGTTAGGAAAATACATGAAAGAGCTCGGTGCTTATCAGGCCCTTAACATGGACGGCGGTGGTTCTTCTACTGCAGTAACGTTCAACTCAGCGCTTAGTACATACGAAATAAAGAATACACCGATCAATAAGGTGGATGGGGTCAATACACCGGGTGTCCCAAGAGATGTTTTCTCTTCCTTATTGATACTTGCAGAATAAGTCCATAGAACAATTACGTATTTACGTGTTACTTAAGAATGTCCGCCTTGTTCAAGAGGCGGACATTCTTTCAGTACAACTGATCTATGAAAAGTGGGTGGTTTAAAATGAAAATTTCAGTATCAATAGGACATGTGTTTAGCGGAGACGCAACCATTTTTGAAATGATGGACCTGCTTTATAATGCCGGTTTTAGAACTCTTGATTTTACAGCTTGCGATTTTTTATTGCCCCATATGCACTTTGGGGATACCGAACTGTTCAGTGATGGATGGAAGGAATGGATATTACAAATCAGAGATTATGCAGATAGCAAGGATATGACTTTTAATCAAAGCCACCAGCTCATGTATAATTATTTTAATCATGATGATCAGACCCGTTTGCTTAATCTTATGTTTGACAGAGTGACTGAAGCGACATCTCTACTGGGCGCCTCTATTACAGTTGCCCACCCCGTTGTGCCCGACAGCACATTCGATATTGAACAATGCAAAGAAAAGAATGCTGCGTTCTTTAGTGAAAAGGCCATAATAGCACAGGCCTGCGGTGTGAGCCTAGCCATCGAGAATATGCTAAACTCACCTCAACCAGATGGCTCTACAAAATGGAAATATTGCAGCACGCCGGACCAGCTTGTGGATCTTGTCAATACCATTAATAGACCGAATGTTGGTTTTTGCTTTGATGTCGGCCATGCTCACTATATGCGCGAAAACATATATGATTCAATAATGAAATATGGGGATAGACTTATATCGCTGCATATTCATGACAATGACTCCTTTAGTGACCAGCATAATATGATGTTTACAGGATCTGTAGATTGGGATGCATTTACGAAGGGGTTGGCAGCCTGCAATTACAAGGGAGATTTTACCCTTGAGTCTTATAAGGCCGTCATTTCCCTGCCGAGAGAGCTACAGCCTCGCATGCTGGAACAGCTATACCGAGTGAGTGGATGGTTGGTGGCAAGCGTAGCAAACAATAGCTAATTAAATAGGCCAAAAGTCTCTGTTACAAGGACGGGTAATGTGGTATAATATAAAAAAATTCTACTCATACGTAAGAAAAAGGGTGAACAAGGATGTCTGTACAGAAGAGTAAAAAGGGTTGGTGGATGACGCCACTCTTGGCATTAATGCTGGTTTATACGGCTTTTACGTTCATGTCCCAATCGGAAGACTTCTATACGATAAACCTTGAAATAAAGCAGATCGAGCAAAAAATCCAAAAGGAAAAGGAAACAAATCAGCAGCTTTTAGAACAGAAAGATGAGATTTCAAGTGACGAAAGCATAGAAAAGATTGCCAGAGAAAAGCTGGGCATGGTTCGGGACGGAGAACGTGTTTTCGTTGATAGCAATAAATAAGTCTCATATAAATAATCATAAAGAAAAAACTCGGAAGCTTAAAAACTCCCGAGTTTTTAATTTTGTTACAGCTTCAGTTCTTTAATAATCCCCTTTAAGGCTTCTGCTGATTTTCTTAGAAGAAGCTGCTCTTCTGATGTTATGGGGACTTCGATGACCTTATTGACGCCGTTTCGGTCAACAAGGGTAGGTACGCTGAGGGCCACATCCGATAACCCATACTGGCCTTCCAGAATGCTTGATACGGTCAGAATAGAATGTTCGTCACGCATAATCGCCTCGCTGATGCGCTGAACGGCAAGAGCTACTGCAAAGTATGTTGCACCCTTGGAATTGATAATCTCATAAGCCGAATTTTTGACCTGATTGAAAATTTCATCCCTGTCCTTGTTTTCCGTACATTTTTCACAGGCTTCACAATAAGCGTCCATAGGCATTCCTGCAATAGATGTAAGGCTCCAGGCAGGAAGCTCCGTATCACCGTGCTCACCTAGAATGTACCCATGGACATTTCGCGTGTCAACCCCTACATGCTGGCCGATAAGATACTTAAAGCGTGCTGTATCCAAAACCGTTCCCGAGCCCAGTACACGATTGATGGGAAAGCCCGAAAGCTTCCATGTCACATAGGTCAAAATATCGACAGGATTGGTTACCACCAGAAGCAGGGTGTTTTCCGGCCGGTTGTATTTAATTACCTCGGAAATAATGGTTTTAAAGACTTCAGTATTCTTATGAACCAGATCAATACGGGTTTCCCCTTCCTTCTGGTTGGCACCGGCCGTAATAATGATCAAGTCGGAATCCTTGCTGTCGGCGTAGGTCCCCTGATAAATTTTGACGGGCTTGGCAAAGGGCAAACCGTGATTTAAGTCCATGGCTTCGCCCCTTGCTTTTGTTACATTAATATCAATGAGTACCAGCTCTGAAAAAAGACCACCTAGCATGAGGGTATAGGCTGTCGTTGATCCCACAAAACCGGCACCGATAATGGTTACTTTATGAATATCCTTTTTGTTCATATTTTTCACTTCCTTTGAGTTCTTTGCAATAGTTTATGGAGTTTATAGTAAATTACCACCGAAAATGCAATGCAAAACTATTTACCATAAAAGGTAATATAAGAGAAATAAATCGTTGGTTATGGTTATGCAGATACGTTTATTGATGAAAGAGTGAGGAAATAAAGGGCTATCTATGGGATGAGAATATAAGCATAATGGGAGGTTGTTTATATATACAAAAAGACAAGTCATCATTTATCTGACTTGTCTCTTTTTCGACACTGTAATAGGTTCACCATTTATGTTAAAACAAGATATCCGTTTAAGGTCATAGATTAGCCCTTTGACGCAATCTTGGCCCAGCTATCCTTCAGGCCGACTGTTTTATTGAAAACCAAGGCTCCCGGCTTGGAGTCCTTGCTGTCGACACAGAAATAGCCCATGCGCAGGAACTGGAAACGATCTCCGGGCTTGGCATCGGCCAGAACCGGTTCAAGCTTGCTATGGGTGAGAATAGTAAGGGATTCGGGATTCAAATTGTCCTTGTAATCTCCGCCTTCAGGGATGTCGTCGGGATTTTCGACCTTGAAAAGCATGTCATAGAGACGTACTTCAGCATCTACGGCGTGTTTGGCTGAAACCCATTGTATGGTGCCCTTGACCTTCCGGCCATCAGGGGATTCACCACCACGGGAAGCCGGATCATAAGAAGCTCGGACTAAGGTTACCTTACCGTTTTCATCTGTTTCATAGCCGGTGCATTTGATGAAATAAGCATTCTTCAAGCGCACCTCGCCGTCGGGCTTAAGGCGGAAATATTTGGGTGGAGGATTGACCATGAAATCATCCTGTTCGATATAGATCTCTCTGGAAAAAGGTACTTTTCGTGTTCCTCTTTCTGGCATTTCGGGATTGTTTTCTACGTCAAACTCCTCTGTCACATCTTCAGGGTAGTTTTCGATAATGACCTTGACTGGATTTAGTATACCCATAACGCGATCGGCGGTCTGATTGAGATGCTCTCTCACACAGTGCTCTAATAGACCCCAGTCCACAACGCTGTTGGTTCTGGACACACCCACAAGGTCGATAAAGGTCCGGATGGATTCAGGGGTGAAGCCGCGACGCCTTAAGCCGCATAAAGTAGGCATTCTTGGGTCATCCCAAGCAGATACATAATTCTTTTCCACAAGCTCCCGGAGCTTTCTTTTGCTCATGACGGTATAGTTAATATTAAGTCTTGAAAACTCATACTGGTGGGGTGGGTTCTTTATTTCAAGCTTTTCCAGAACCCAATCATACAGGGGTCTGTGATCGGAATATTCAATTGAACACAGTGAATGTGTAATTCCCTCTATAGCATCCTGCAAAGGGTGAGCGAAGTCATACATGGGATAAATACACCATTTATCTCCTGTACGGTGATGATGCTCCTTTTTGATTCGATAGATGACAGGATCCCGCATATTGATATTGGGAGAGGACATATCAATTTTTGCCCTTAATACCTTTTCTCCGCTATCAAACTCGCCATTGCGCATTCTTACAAAAAGATCAAGGGTTTCTTCGATGCTTCTGTTTCGCCAGGGGCTTTCTTTACCGGGCTCAGTGAGCGTTCCGCGATATTCACGAATCTGATCCACATCCAGTTCGTCCACATAAGCCAGACCTTTTTTTATAAGCGCGATAGCGTAATCATATATCTGTTCGCTGTAATCTGACCCATAAAACAGACGATCCTCAAAATCAAAGCCCATCCATTTGATGTCTTCTATAATAGCGTCTACATATTCCACGTCTTCCTTGGTGGGGTTGGTATCATCAAAACGCAGATTACATTTACCGCCATATTTCATGGCAGCTCCAAAATCAATACACATGGCCTTGGTATGGCCAATATGGAGGTAACCGTTGGGCTCGGGCGGAAAACGGGTATGAATTTCCTTTACCCGACCGGACTCTAAATCCTCTTCTATAATTTCTTCTATAAAATTCTTCTGTCTTTTTTCCATCTCTTCCATATCATTTACACACCTTTTTTAAGATTGGGCTTTACTAGGGTTTTAGCACTGTACGCCTATATGCTGCTATTAACTGTTATTGGTTATTAATACGAAGTATCAATGACTTGGGAACCCGTTCGAAATCTTTGATTTCGCTTATGGGTCGAGGCTTGTTGTTTGTTTTTTTAAAACAAACTCTGGTAACGGGTAATGTTATTAATACGAAGTATCAATAACTTGGGTACCCGTTCGAAATCTTTGATTTCGGTAACGGGTAATGTTATTATAAGCCAACAAATAGTGAAAGTAAACATGCTGATGTAAAGACAGACAAGGTGGAAGGTTTTTTGCCCTATTTGGGTCAAGAAACCTGTCCACCTTGTTTTACTAACTGCTTGTGGTATAGATAATCGTTTAAAGTTTTTCCTTTTCATAATAAGGCTTGATTTTCTGGGTGATCATGGTGCCGATACCCTTGTTGGTGAAGATCTCCAGGAGAATACAGTGAGGGATACGGCCATCAATAATATGAGCTCGTTCTACGCCGTTTTCCAAGGCATGGACACAGCCCAAAACCTTAGGGATCATGCCGTCTACAATGATGCCATCCGATATAAGTTTTTGCACTTCTTCGCAAGTGATGGCATGAAGAATACGGTCTTCATCCTTTGAGCTTTTTACCCCCTCTACATCGGTCAAAAGAATGAGCTTCTCCGCTCTCAATGCGGTCGCCAGCTCGGCAGCCACCGTATCTGCATTGATGTTATAGCTCTGACCGTTTTTATCAGTTCCGATGGGGGCCACAACAGGTATATATTCATCTTTCGCGAGGATTTCTAAAATATGGGTGTTAATTTTAGTGATCTCACCCACATAACCAAGATCCACCTTTTCACCGTTAATAACCTCATAATGCTTTTCGCATTCCAGAAGCATACCGTCAATTCCACTGATTCCTATCGCTTTGCCGCCCTTCTGGTTCAAAAGGGAGACCACTTCCTTGTTGGTTTTGCCCACTAAAACCATCTGTGCAACTTCCATGGTTTGTTCATCTGTTTTTCGAAGGCCGTTGACAAATTCCGATTGAATATTAAAGAATTTTAGTGCCTTGGTAATATCGGGGCCTCCACCATGCACCACCACAGGATTCAAGCCTATGTATTTAAGTAGAGTAATGTCCTCCATGACAGAATTCTTAAGATCATCGTTTATCATGGCATTACCGCCGTATTTAATAACCACAGTCTTACCGGCTAAAGCCTGGATATAGGGAAGGGCTTCTACTAAAATTTCAGCTTTTCTGATGATTTCCGAGAAATCGAACATAAATCGTCTACCTTTCTTAATGAAGTACCATAAATTTTAATATTGCATCCTGAAAGTCGAAATGCAGCTTTCCGGAAGTTAATCACGCTATATATAAAGACTCGGTGTTAAAAGCCCCTCGGTTTCATTAAAGCCAGCCATGAGGTTAAGGGCTTGAACGGCTTGACTTGCCGAGCCTTTGCCCAGGTTATCCAGGGCCGATATTACAATGAGCCTGTTGAGGCGCTGATCTACCGTAACACTAATATCGATGTAGTTGGAGCCCGCAATACACTTTGTTTCAGGCAGCTGTCCTTCAGGCAGAACCCTAACAAAAGTCTCATCCTTATAGTATTCCTCATAAAGCGCCTGGATATCGCCAGTGGACAAACCTTCTTCAACAAGGCTCAAATAACTGGTAACAAGCATGCCTCGTTTGATGGGGGCAAGATGAGGGGTAAAGGAGATCAGGACTTCTTCATGGGCCAGAAGAGACAATTCCTGCTCTATTTCAGGGGTATGGCGATGGTTGCCCACCCCATAGGGCTTGAAATTTTCACTGGTTTCACAAAAGGCATAGGGCAGCTCGGTTTTTCTTCCTGCCCCGGAAACTCCGGATACCGCGTCAATGATGATTCCTTTTGGTGAGGCAAGCTTTTTAACTAATGAAGGGGCAATACCCATAATAGAACAGGTAGGATAGCAGCCGGGATCGGCTATGAGCTGTGCATCTTTTATCCTGTCGCGATATAGCTCAGGAAGGCCATAGACCGCCTGACTGTTGAGGGATGGTGATGGATGATCTGTTTTATACCACTTTTCGAAAATCTTAACATCTCTGAAGCGGTAACTGGCACTGTGGTCAATAATGCGCTTGCCCTTGGATAGGAGCTTGGGAATAACATCAGTGGAAACGCCGTGAGGAAGTGCTGTAATAAAATAATCCGCTTTTTCAGCCATGGCATCGATATCCAGATCGTCGCAGGTTTTATCGAAAAGACCCCGGAGCGATGGATATACCGATGAATAGGGTTTGCCTGCAAAGCTGTTGGATACTACCGTCGTTATTTCAATGTCCTTTCTCAAGGCCAAAAGGCGGACAATTTCAGCACCCACATAGCCTGTTGCACCAACGATTCCTAATTTAATCATACGATATCCTCCCTGAAGGCTTCACCCGTATCTTTACCACAGCCATTTATTTAGAAACAGCATTTCAAAGGGCGGGGGTTTAGCACATTTTTATAGTTATAATTTTACTTATCCGCTTTTGGATAAATCATTCACCAAAAAAATAATCACTTTAGTTTAAGACTTACATATGATGCAGAAAATGACCCGTTGCTCGGTGCTTATAATTATACATTTGAATGTATAAAAATTCAATAGCACATTAATAATTATTCTTTTCACCTGTTTTTCTGCTGCTTCGTTTGTCTAATTTTGCTTATGCAAAGTAGCTAAAAGCCTTTTTTTATTTTTGTTAAATAGATGGATAGTTTAAAGACCGGCTCAGATGCTACATTATAAGTACGACAGATGCGAGGCATCTTTTATAATTAGGGAGGGAAATTAAATGGCTGGTGTAATTCTAAAGAATGTCTTTAAGACATATGCAGGTGGGGTAACAGCTGTCAGTGATTTTAACATCGATATCCAGGATAAAGAATTTATCATTCTCGTAGGGCCTTCCGGATGCGGTAAGACTACAACCCTTAGAATGATCGCGGGTCTCGAAGAAATCACTTCTGGAGAACTGTACATAGGGGACAAGCTATGTAATGATGTTGCTCCGAAAGACAGAGACATTGCAATGGTTTTCCAAAACTATGCTTTGTATCCTCACATGACCGTTTTTGACAACATGGCGTTCGGACTTAAGCTCAGAAAAACTCCAAAAGAAGAAATTAAGAGAAGAGTTCATGAAGCTGCCAGAATTCTTTCTATCGAGCATCTTCTGGACAGAAGACCAAAGGCTCTTTCTGGTGGTCAGAGACAGCGTGTTGCTTTAGGTCGTGCTATCGTTCGTGAACCTAAGGTATTCTTGATGGACGAACCTCTTTCCAATCTGGATGCCAAGCTCAGAGTTCAAATGAGAACTGAAATCTCCAAGCTTCACTTAAAGCTTAACACCACCTTCATCTATGTTACCCATGACCAGACTGAAGCTCTTACCATGGGTACAAGAATCGTTGTTATGAAGGATGGTTTCATTCAACAGATTGATAATCCTCAGAAGCTTTATGATGAACCTGTCAATGTCTTTGTAGCAGGATTTATTGGAAGTCCTCAAATGAACTTTGGTAATGCAATTGTTGAGAAGCAGGCTGATAAGATCTTCTTGAAGTTCGGCGATTACAAGCTTGAGCTTCCCGCTGCTAAGGCTGCTGCAATCGAAAAGCAGGGCTACATCGGCAAAGAAGTTGTATTCGGTATCCGTCCTGAGGATATTCACGATGAAGAGGTTACCTTGGACAACAGCAACAGCGGTGTTCTGAAGGCTAGCGTAGAAGTAACCGAGAGATTGGGCTCTGAGACCTTCTTATATGTCATAATCAACGGCATTAACTTTACCGCTCGCGTTAGTCCTAAGTCCAAGACTCAGGCCGGCGAAGAAGTCAACGTTATCCTTGATATGGCGCGTATACACCTCTTTGATAAGGAAACTGAGAAGGCCATTGTTCATTAATTGTAATTGCTTTAAAGAGCTATTCCTTTTCGGAATAGCTCTTTTTTGATATACTTAAACAACTTGTTATTCTCTGAAAAAATGTGGAATAATATGATTGTCGGCGCTTCTTGAAATGGTGGAGGAATTTTTTTGCGAATTGTAGCTTTTGTAGGACCAAGTGGAACCGGGAAAAGTCATAGAGCCCTTTGGGTGGCTAGAGAAAATGGTTTGGATTATATTATTGATGATGGACTCCTTATTCATGAAAATGCCATTGTAGCAGGGAAATCTGCTAAAAAGGCACCTTCTAAGATAAGCTCTGTTAAGGTTGCCCTCTTTGTAGAAGAGTCCCATAAAAATGAAGTCAGGGAAGCAATTTTAAAACGGTCACCAAAAGGTATTCTCATACTGGGTACCTCTGAGGGCATGGTAAATAAAATAGCGCAGACTCTTGAATTGGGTGAGTTCAGTGAGTTTATCTATATTGAGGATGTTGCAAGCAGTTATGAAATTGAACAGGCCCGTAATACACGAACCAAACAGGGTAAACATGTCATTCCTGTTCCCGCCATGCAGCTAAAAAAGCAATTTTCAGGCTACTTTCTCGATCCTCTTCAGCTATTCAGGCGGAAAGGAAAAGGCGAATTTCAGAATATAGGCGAAAAATCGGTTGTACGGCCTACTTTCAGCTATTTTGGCAATTATACCATATCGGATTACGCCATCTACCAGGTAGTTAACCATATCCTCGTTGATATGCCCCAGATAGAGAAAGTAACGCGCTTTCGTACCAATAATGGTCCGGATGGACTTTATATTGATATAGATGTTATAATGGTGTTTGGTTACAATTTATTGGAAGCAATTAAAAAAGCTCAGGCAATTATTCAACTGGAGCTGGACAGATTCGCAGGCTTCAATGTCAATCATCTGGTTATCAATATCAAGACCCTGGTTTTAAAAAAGACCTCGTAGGACTTATCAAAATGCAGAAGTCATGGGAGGAAGTTTAAAGTGTCTTATGTCGAAGGCTCAAAAACCAATTATAACGGTATGGATGATGAAGCAGTACTGGTTCACGTTCGCTCCGGCTGCAAGCGGGGTATGGAGCACCTGATAGAAAAGTACAAGCCCCTTGTACGGGCAAAAGCCAGGAGCTATTTTTTAGTCGGGGCAGACCGGGAAGATATTGTTCAAGAGGGCATGATTGGATTATTTAAAGCGGTCCGGGATTATAAGAATGACAAGAGTATTCCTTTCAGGGTCTTTGCTGAAATGTGTATTACGAGGCAGATCATAACGGCTGTAAAAACAGCAACAAGGCAAAAGCATATTCCTTTAAATTCTTATATATCCCTGAATAAGAAAATCTTTGATGAAGATTCCGACAAGGCTCTTATAGAAGTTATACAGGAAATATCGGTGACGAATCCTGAGGAGCTCTTTATTAGCAAGGAAGAATACACCGTCATTGAAAGCAAGATGATGGAGCTCTTAAGTCCATTTGAAAAAGAGGTCCTGACAAAATATCTGGGGGGGATCGCCTACCAGGATATTGCAAAGCAGCTTAAAAAGCCGGTTAAATCAGTGGATAACGCCCTGCAGAGACTTAAAAAGAAAATTGAGAAAAGTGTTCAATCTGTTAAAGCTGAGGATGCATTATAAAAAAAAAGAAGAACCTGTTGATAACAACAGGCTAAACTTAAAAAATGTGCTAAAAAGGAGGTAAAAGTATGTTAAGGTATCAGTGTCAGCTTTAATTATATAAGAAATTTGTCGAAATAGCAAGAAAGGATTTGTCGCTTTTTGTGGTTATATGATTTCATAGTAAAAGCATTTTATATGACTTTGAGCCGGAATCCCCTGCTAAGGTCGTATACAGTATAAAAATAATTTTACTTAATCTATGGGGGAAAGAATCTATGATGATTAAATGGAAAAAAGAATACAGCTGCTATGATTCCACTATTGATGAACAGCATATGAAAATGATTGACATGATCAATCAAATGAGCGAAATTGCTTCAATAGACGACGGCTATGACCGCTATGACGAGATTGTAAAGATCTTTAACGGGCTTAAGGATTATACGGTTTACCACTTTAATCATGAAGAAGGACTGTTTGATCAGCATGGATATGACTCCTTCAATATAAAAATTCAGAAACTGGAACATAAGAGCTTCATAAATAAGGTTGCGGCCATCAATTTATATCAGCTCGACGAAAATCAGACTGAAACCGTCAGGTCGGTTTTGGAGTTTTTAAGTAAATGGCTCGATCATCATATTTTAGTCACAGACAGGAAATTTGGAAGCTTTCTGGAAGAAAATGCAAAAGCATAATTGAAGGCTCTAGGCGGTGGTTCTACCATCGCTGTTTTCTTAATAGGTTCCCGGGACCCGTTCGAAATCTTTGATTGCGCAAACGGGTCGAGCCATGCTGTGCGCTGTGCACACTCTTCTGGTATGAATAGTTTATTGGAAATATGAAAAATTTTACAGCCCCCTGTTTTACTTGACAAAATACTGTATAATAATAACAGAGATTTCGAAACCCTAAAGGCAGCGGGTGCCCGAGTTATTGAAACACGTTGTGTTATAATAAGTAATATTATACAATTACAATCTATAGTAACCATACATAAGAGAAAGAAGTATTGACTGGAGCTGATAGTTTGGCAGAGAAGAATAAGGTAACAGTTCGAATTGCAGGGAACGAGTATGTTATAAGCGGTGCTGCGTCTCCGGACTATATACAGAAAATTGCTCTGTTTGTCGATAAGAAGCTTCAAGAAATCTCCAGAAAGAATCATTTATTAAGCACGTCTATGGCCTCGGTGCTAACTTCCATAAATCTAGCCGATGAGATGTTCCAACTGAGTGAATCCCTGAAAAAGGCGGATTTTGAGCTTTCTGAGATTCAAAAAAAGTTTGGAGCATTAAAGGAAGAAAACGAGCGTTTAAAGGCTGATAATACAAAGCTTAGGGAAAATGAAACCCACCTTCGGATTGAGTTGACAAGAATGGAAACCGAGGTTCGGGAAGTCAGAAATACCATTAATACCATTTCAAATGCAAAAAAACTTGGTGAATAAACGGAGGATGTGCCATGTTTGACGAAATGATCTCATGGGGAGAGCTTATAACTCTAGTTTTGTTTGTTCTTGGATCAGCACTCCTTTTCTACCTTATTTTAGCAGTTGTGAACCTTCTAAGAATCCTTAAGAATGTCAATCAGCTTATTGAGAAGAATAAAGATGACATTGATAAAACAATTGCGAAGCTTCCGGAAATATCGGATAATACCGCCAAAATCACAGGTATGGTGAAGGACAACCTGGAAACCATCGGTAATGTGGTAGAGGATGTGGGTAAAATATCAGACACCGTTAAAAAGGGTGTTGAAACCATACAAAAGGATATTATTCTCAAGGCCAAGTCTCTTCTAGAAATTTTTGATGCCATTAAGCGGTTGTTTGAGAAGAGAAAGGAAAAGGCTAAAAAGAAGAAGGGTACAGTTTACAAGTATACTTATAAGCCAGGTCAGGAAAAGCCTGAAGATGTAGTAGTCGTATCATCGGAAAATGAAGCGGATATACCCTATCAGGATTACGTGAAAGTTGAACCCGATGAGGAGGCTGTTGACGATTTGGCCGATTATGAGGTAACAGAGTAATAGGACCCAAAATAAGCAGGTTATATATGAACAATCAAAAGTTAGAGCTGCTTGCGCCTGCAGGCAGCTTTGAAGCTCTTAAGGCAGCTATTCAAAACGGAGCCGATGCGGTTTACCTGGGCGGTGGAAGGTTCAATGCGAGAATGAATGCGGGGAACTTCACCGAAGAGGAATTTATAAAAGCATTGGATTATGCCCACGAACGCGGGGTAAGGGTGCATGTGACCTTGAATACCTTGCTTAAAAATGAGGAGCTTACAGAAGCACTCCAATTTGCAGCATTTACATACCAACAAGGTGCAGATGCTGTTATAGTTCAGGACTCCGGGTTGTTGAGCCTTCTTAGGAAGTCTCTTCCGGATTTTGTTCTCCATGCCAGCACACAGATGACTGTTACAAACAGCGCATCTGTTCAAGCTTTGGAAGAGTTGGGCGTCAAGAGGGTTGTGCTTTCCCGGGAGTTGACACTTGAGCAAATCCGATCCATTGCATCTCAAACGGGGACAGAGCTTGAGATATTTGTCCATGGTGCCCTTTGTGTATCCTATTCTGGCCAATGCCTCATGTCAAGCTTCATTGGGGGCAGAAGCGGAAACCGCGGCGTTTGCGCCCAGCCTTGCAGATTACCTTGGTCTCTTTCCCGGGACGGCTCCCACTATGGAAAGGATACCTATCTTTTAAGCCCCAGAGATCTTATGGCCATTGATTTTCTTCCCCAGCTAAAAAGCGCAGGCGTTACGTCACTCAAGCTGGAGGGGCGTATGAAATCTCCTGAATATGTGGCCATTGTTACCTCAATCTACAGAAAATATCTGGATTATCTGGAGACTGTAGGAGAGCGAGAATACAGGGTGGAGGAAACCGATCGGGAGCGGCTTTTGCAGGCTTTCAACCGTGGTGGTTTTACCCAGAGCTATTTAAATGGAGACCGAGATTACAGAAAGCTCGTATACACATCCCATCCCAAGAATCAAGGTCTTCTTATCGGAACAGTGACAGATATAAAGCCCCTTTACGTGAAAGTAGATTTGGTAAAACCCCTTCATCGTGGGGATGGCATTGAGATCATGGATGAAAAGGGCCCTCACAGCCTTATTGTTACTGCTATCATGCAGGACGGCGAGCATGTCAAATCAGCTCAGGAGGGTACAACTGTCTGGGTGGGGGATGTGAAATCCTCTATAAAGAAAGGAAGTCAGGTTTTTAAGACCTTGTCAAAGCCTCTCTTTGAGGAAGCATCACAGACCTATGAGCGGAAGGAAGAAGCTCTTGTACCGGTTGATATGCACTTTACATTAAAAACAGGGGAAAAGGCCCAGCTTACAGTTACTGACAACGAGGGCATTTCTGTTGCGGCGGCTTCTGATGTCAATAGTGAAAAAGCTTTAAATAAGCCGCTTTCAATAGAACGAATGAAGGAACAACTTCAGAAAACGGGGGATACTCCATACTGGCTGCGCCACTTAGATGTTGATACCGATGGTGAAAGCACACTTCCCATATCGGCACTTAATGCTTTGAGAAGGCAGGTCCTGGAGGATATAAAGAGTCAGAGAATTAAGAGCTTTAAGAAATCAATATCAACTCTGGTTCGTTCTAAAGAATATTCAAATGACCAGCTTGGAGATAAACTTAAGAATTCGCTCTCCCTCTCGGCCTTTTTTTATGACGCTCCCGCCACGCTAAAAGGTTTCACTGGGCTGGTTTCACGGGTGTATCTTCCTGTTGTTCCAAAGAAAAGCCTGGAGCAGTTAAGAGAATCATTTGAGGGTGAACTCTATCTTTGGACGCCCTCCATACTCAAGGATGAGGAGTTGACACAGGTTACCGATGCCCTTTCCCAGGTTTCGGGATTATGGGATGGTATAACCTATGGAAGCTTTGGAGCCTTTAAAGCCTTTAAACAGGCGTTCCCTCAAAAGGCATTTTGCGCTGAATACACCATGAATCTTTTTAATAATAAGGCTTTAGCCTTGCAAAGTGATTTAGGCGCTCAAACCGGGGTTCTTTCACCAGAGCTTCGATTAAGTGAGGTACAAGGGTTTTCAACCGACCGATTAGCCCTTGAAGCCATGGTCTATGGTAGAATTCCCATGATGACCATGGAACATTGCCCATCAGCAGCTGAAACCGGATGCTCCGGGTTATGCGGAAGCTGTGCGGGGAAAAGAGGGTTTCTGAAAGACCGGAAGGGAGAGGTGTTCCCCTTTGCAAGAGATCCGGTCCTCAAAAGAACCCAGGTGTTTAATGCTTTTCCTCTATTCATGGATGATGTGACAGTCCTAAAAGAAACACCGCTTAGTCTTTTGAGGCTCACCTTTACAAGTGAGGATCAGGAGACCTGTGAAGCTGTGATTAATCACTACACTGCGCTGCTAAAAGGGCACTATGAGATGGATTCACAAAGCAAGAAGACTGTTCAGCATATTAAAGACCAGGGGTTCACCAAAGGTCACTGGTTCAGAGGAGTATAGAGGTGGATGAAATGATTGATGTTTATGTGGAGATTATACGGGACGACGTTACGCTCCCGTACTATGCCAATCCCTATGATGCGGGCATGGATGTCTGCGCTGCCGAGGATAGGGTTATTCAGCCCGGTGAGACGGTGATTATCCCGACCGGTTTAAAGTTTGCCATTCCGGAGGGCTATGAAATTCAAGTGCGGCCAAGGAGCGGTATCAGCTTGAAGACGCCTTTGAGGCTATCCAATTCCCCAGGAACCATTGACGCCGGATATCGTAATGAGCTGGGTATTCTTTTGACTAATACATCCCCGGAAAAGGATGCTCCGGATGATAAACCGGAATACTATACACTTGAAAGCAAGGGCAACCAAAAAGGCGCTTACCTTGTCAAGAAAGGGGAAAGAATTGCCCAATTGGTTCTTGCAGAGGTTCCCCGTATGAATTTAAAACAGGTGTCTTCGGTCAAGGAGATTGGTACCGACAGGGGCGGAGGCTTTGGGTCAACAGGAATAAAATAAGCACTTAGATAAATAAACCACTAATGCAGTTAAAGGAGATAAAGTTATGATTAATAAGCAACGTCTTGTAGATGAATTTTTGAGTTTGGTTCGGATTGACAGCCTGACAAAGATGGAAAGAGAAATGGCCGATGCCCTTCTATCAAGGCTAAAGGCCATGGGGTATGAGCCCTATGAGGATGATACGGCTGCGAAAATTGGCGGTAATGCCGGTAATGTGGTCTGCCACATAAAAGGTGTACCCAATAAGCCTGCACTGTTATTAATGGCACACATGGACACCGTAGTTCCGGGGTTATCAAAGAAACCTATTGTGGAGGGTGATATTATCCGTAGCGATGGTACCACAATCCTGGGCGGCGATGATGCTGCGGGAATTGCTGTTATCCTGGAGACGATAAAATCTCTCCAAGAGGATAATACCCCATTTGGAGACCTCTATATTGCCTTTACGGTAGCGGAAGAAGGCGGCCTGTTTGGAGCCAGAAACCTGGAGCTGTCCAGAATACCGGCAGATTTTGCCTTTATTTTGGATAATGGAGGACCTATAGGTGAAGCAGCTGTCAAAGCACCTTTTTATAACCGCTTTGTAGCAACCTTCAGGGGACGCGCAGCCCATGCCGGACTTGAGCCCGAAAAGGGCCTTAGCGCTATTTTGATAGCCTCAAAAGCCATTTCACAAATGCCCAACTTCGGCAGAATTGATGCTGAAAGTACCTCCAATATAGGAATAATCAAAGGTGGGCAAGCTCGTAATATAGTCTGTGATACCTGTACTGTTGAAGGTGAAGTAAGATCTATCACGGAGGAGAAAATCACCCGATATACCGAAGAAATATTGGACTCCTTTAAGAAAACTGTCTCAGAAATGGGCGGAACAGTTAAGATCGACATGGAACGTATGTATCCGGGTTATAACCTTCAAGAGAGTGATACCATTATTCAACTCCTGCAAAAAGCCTCGGAAATGACAGGTATACCCTTAAAACTGGCGGCAACCGGTGGAGGCAGCGATACTAATGTTATCAATGGTAAGGGAATTCCGTCCGTGGACATCAGCGTCGGTATGGATAAGGTTCATAGTACCGATGAAATGATCCGTATATCTGATATGGAAAAAGCCTGTGATTTCCTTGCCGCTGTCATTAAGGCTGCTTACTCATATAATCGCTGATAATTTCCTGTATATGAGCATCCCTGATGTTAATGGAAATTTGTATACGCCTGTTTTTGGCCTTGGAGGCCTCGTTCGTTTCCTTTACCAAAGGTCTGAATTCTGAGAACCCCGAAGCCTGGAAGAACTCACCGAAGTTTTTCTCCAGGGCGGGGTTTTCTTTCATCATGGTGTTAATGACAGCAATTGCTCTTTCACAAGAAAGCGTGTAATTGTTTTGATAGGTGTCATCCGTGTCGGCATAGCCTGAGATAATAATTGAGTCTATATTATCCCGGACTGACGGACTTGATAGTATCTTATTGAAAGCAATTGCGAACTGCCGCAGCATCTTCCTTCCATTTTCTGAAATTCCGCTGGAGCCTTTGGCAAAAAGAAGACTACTTTGGATAACCAGGTTGGCATTGTTGTCAATGGTGACCAAAGGCTCGCTTTCGCTCTTGAAGGTTGTGCCAAGCTCGGCTTCAATTGACAATTTGACTTCTTTGAGCAGACTCAGGCGCAAAACCGAGATTTCTTCAAGCTGGCTTCTTAAATTTTTTAATTCACCCTCCTTCTGGCTTAAGGATTGCCGGTCTTTTGAAAGCTGACCCTCGAGTTGATCGATGCGTGACTCCCGCTCAGAAAGAGATGCTTCAAGCCCTGCCATTTCTTGTTTTTTTTCGCTCAGCTCTTTATTTATAAGCTCTAGATCATTTCCGGTACTTTCAAGCAGGCTCTGCTTTTCGGTCAGAGACGCCGCGGCCTGAGTCAGTTGATTGTCCCATGCCTTTGCAGACATGATTTGTCTGACAAATAAAATCACGATGAAGAAAAACAAAACAAAAGCAAAGGAGGACATGACATCGGTAAATGAGGGCCAGAAATGTTCTTCTTCCTGTTCGCTATTTATACGCCGCATGGCTTTCAATGGACCGTCACCTCCCTCTTTCTATTCTGGCAAAGGCAGCCTCACTGTAATTTAAAAGCCTGTCGGGAATTTCACTGACGGCCTTCAGGAAGAGTTTTCTGTCATGGGTTGATTCGTCGATTTTCTGGGCAAGCTCAGCCAATAGTCCGCTCATGGCCTCTGCTTTTCGGTTTTCGTTTTTAATTTCCATGACGAGGTTCTTGAGCTCCTCCGAGCATGTGAAGAAGCTAACGCCGCTTTGATAAACAGTCTCAGAGGATTTGTCAAACACTTGGCAAAGGAAGGCGACACTCTTGCTGGCATGGTTCAGGTTCTGACTGAACTCCTGGTTAAAGTTTTTTAAAGCCTGAAGCTCATCGGTATAAGCAGATATAGTTTTGTTAAAGAGGGTCAAAGAATCGGATAGAGTGGCTGCAAGAGTACTTACTTCCTCCTTCCGATCAAAGCTTTGCTTGACTTTGGCCTCCATTGCTTCAGCCACAAGCTTGATATCAAGATATTCCTCGAGCTGGGTGATAAAGAGTTTTTTTGCATGGCCTGAGCCGATAAAAGTCATGATAACCGAGAGCAAAATAGAAAAACCCGTCCCGAAAAGACTCGTGATGAAGGCCACAGACATGCCCTGCAGAGATGAGATCAGAATCTGGAAGGTGCTTATACCTGCTTCTGTCATAAGAGTCTCGGCGCTGGTATTGGCCATAATGCTTCCTAAATTGCCAATAGCCGATGTGAGCCCAAGAAAAGTACCAAAGAGGCCTGTGGTTATAAGAAGACCATTGATCTTCTTTAAATAGCTTTCACCAAGGACGCATAGCTTTTGATAGGCTTCAAGCCCCATATCTATAATACAGGTCGTATTGATGGGCTCAACTCCGCTTGCAAGGCTCGCTTTATATTCTTCGGTCATCCAATTGAGCATGTCCGACCGAAATTCATTAATTTCTCCTCCGCAAAAAGCCGCAAGCTCCTCTGAAAGAGAGAGGTAACGCCTTCGAACCAGAATATTGACGTAAAACCCTGCAATGAAGAACACCACAATCAGACCTGTTATCACTGAGCCCAAAAGTCCCATTCTATTATACAGACCTGCTAAACCCTCCAGCATAATAACACCTCTGCCATCCCCATTTGTATTCTTAAAAATTGCGTACAAGCTATATATATTGAGGAAGGGTAGAGGATAGAATTATTTCTCAGCCGGAAAGCAAAGCTGCCCCAATTTATTGAAGCAGCTTTTTTTAGGAGGTTTATATGAATGTTTAGGGATGATCGAAATTTAACTTCCGAAGAACCGGAAGTTAAATTTCGATTGCTCCTTAAGTTCGAAGTGTTATCAATTAATAGGCGACACCTTGAGCATACATAGCTGCTGCAATTTTCTTGAAGCCTGCGATGTTAGCACCCATTACGAGGTTATTCTCATCGCCGTATTCGGCGGCAGCCGTGCTTGCATTTATGTAGATGTTCTGCATAATGCTCTTGAGCTTGGCATCGACTTCTTCAAAGCTCCAGGATAGCCTCATGCTGTTTTGCGACATTTCAAGTCCGGATGTGGCAACACCACCGGCATTTGCAGCTTTAGCAGGCCCAAAGATGATCTTGTTCTTTAAGAACACTTCAATAGCCTCAGGTGTTGAGGGCATATTGGCACCTTCACCCACAGCAAAGCATCCGTTTTTAACGAGAATGGCAGCATCATTGCCGTCAAGCTCATTCTGGGTTGCACATGGCAGCGCGATATCACAGGGAACTGTCCAGATACCTCTGCAGCTTTCTTTATAGATAGCAGTTGGGTGATGCTTGACATAATCGGAAATACGTCCTCTTTGAACTTCTTTGATAAGTTGAACTGTTTCCAGTTTGATACCTTCTTTATCGTAAATATAGCCATTGGAGTCACTTAAGGCAACGACTTTACCACCGAGCTGATGAACCTTTTGGGTTGCGTAGATGGCAACATTACCCGAACCGGATATAACAACGGTTTTACCTTCAAAGGACTTACCCTTGGCCTTTAATGCTTCGTCCATAAAGTAGCAGAGACCATAACCGGTAGCCTCGGTACGAGCAAGGCTTCCGCCGTAAGGAATACCCTTGCCTGTTAAAACGCCGGTAAAATCGTTGCGGAGCTTTTTGTACATACCGTACATATAGCCGATCTCACGGCCGCCTACGCCGATGTCTCCTGCGGGAACGTCGGTATCAGGTCCAATGTGACGCGCAAGCTCAAACATAAAGTTCTGGCAGAAGCGCATGATTTCCATGTCTGATTTACCCTTGGGGTCGAAGTCGGAGCCACCCTTGCCGCCGCCCATGGGTAGCGTGGTCAAGGAGTTTTTAAAGCACTGTTCAAAGCCGAGAAACTTGATGATACCCAGGTTTACGGAAGGATGAAAACGAAGACCTCCCTTATATGGACCTATGGCACTGTTAAACTGAACGCGGAAGCCACGATTTACCTGTACTGTTCCCTTATCATCCACCCAAGGCACGCGGAACATAATTTGTCTTTCGGGCTCTACGATGCGATCAAAAATGCCTGCTTTAACGTATTCAGGATGCTTTTCAGCAACAGGCTCTAAGGATTCCAAAACCTCTTTGACAGCCTGGTGGAATTCCAACTCGCCCGGATTGCGCTTAACAACTTGTTCGTAAACACTAGCAAGATTTTTCATTACTATGAACCTCCCAATAAAATGTATTTCTTTAAACCAAACCAATAAGTATGGCTAAAAAATGCAACAAAAAAAGCCATCACTTGCATTCAGATCAAAAGATCCGAATAGAGAATAAGTCCGTGAAAGCTCCCAATTCCACCACTCCATTGCAGTAGAATGTATGTCCATAAGAACATCATTATTAACTTTGAGCCAGAGTAACTTGAAAACAGGACCGGACAAAAAGAATTATACCAAAGCTTTGATTAAAATGCAAGAACTGAAATTAAAAGTTGCAAAAATAAAAATTTGGCAATAAGAGAAAGCACATGAAAGAGGCTCTTAACCTACTCTGGTTTAGCAGGTCAAGAGCCGTAATCTTTACTGGTCTAGCTTGTAATGGGTCGAGTCATGTGTGCGCATAAATTATCCCTTGGACTTAATATACTCATCCATGGCTTGAGCTGCCGCCTTGCCGGCTCCCATAGCCAAAATGACAGTGGCAGCGCCAGTTACGGCATCGCCTCCTGCAAATACGCCTTCTTTACTGGTCTGGCCTGTCTCTTCATTTGCCACGATACAACCCCATTTATTGGTTTCAAGATCGGGAGTGGTGCTGCGAATGAGGGGGTTGGGGGAGGTGCCGATGGCGATAATGACGGTATCGACATCCACCACGTGCTCGCTTCCGGCTTTGGTCACAGGACGGCGTCTGCCGGAGGTATCGGGCTCACCAAGCTCCATTTCAACGCATTCAAGACCTTTTACCCAACCTTTTTCATCACCCAAAACCTGGGTAGGATTGGTGAGAAGCTTGAAAATGATGCCTTCTTCCTTGGCATGGTGAATTTCTTCAAGACGTGCGGGCATTTCGGCCTCGGAGCGTCTGTAAACAATATATACCTTATTGGCGCCTAAACGCTGAGCGCATCTTGCAGCGTCCATGGCTACATTACCGCCTCCTACCACAGCTACGGATCTACCGCGCATGACGGGAGTTTCGGCTTCTTCCTTGTAAGCTTTCATAAGATTTATACGTGTAAGGAACTCGTTTGCGGAGTACACACCGTTAAGGTTCTCACCCGGAATATTCATAAATGTCGGAAGACCGGCCCCAGATCCGATAAATACTGCAGAGTAGCCTTCCTGGAAGATTTCATCAATGGTGAGAATTTTACCGATAACCATATTGGTTCGCAGCTCAACACCCTGCTCCAAAAGCCCATTGATTTCTTTTTGGACGAGCTTCTTTGGAAGTCTGAATTCAGGAATGCCATAAACTAAAACACCACCGGCGGTATGGAAGGCTTCAAAGATGGTTACATCATACCCCAGCTTCACAAGGTCCCCTGCGCAGGAGAGGCCGGCAGGGCCTGAACCGATAACGGCGACTTTTTTGCCGTTTCGCGGCGTTTTTTCATAGGTTTTTTGCACATTTTTTATGGCCCAATCAGCTGTAAATCTTTCAAGACGACCTATGCCAACAGGCTCACCTTTGATGCCCCGGACGCATTTTTGCTCGCATTGAGTCTCCTGGGGGCATACACGACCGCAAACAGCAGGCAGGCTGTTGGTTTCAATAATTTTATCGTAAGCCTCTTCAAATTTTCCCTGAGCTACAAGGGTAATAAATTCAGGAATTTTAACATTTACAGGACATCCTGCGATACAAGGCTTATGCTTGCAATTCAGGCAGCGTTGAGCTTCTTCTATGGCCATTTCTTCGGTGTAACCCAAAGCAACTTCATCAAAATTACGACTGCGGATCTGTGGATCTTGCTCTGGAATAGCTACTTTTTTTGGTGACATATTAGGCATTGGTCATACCCTCCAATCTGCATGCATGACGTTCCAGGGACGTTTTTTCATGATCCTTATACATGGAAAGACGTCTCATAAGCTCCGGGAAATCAACCTCATGACCATCAAAGTCAGGGCCGTCCACACAGGCGAACTTGGTTTTTCCACCGACTGTTACACGACATCCGCCGCACATGCCGGTTCCATCAATCATGATAGGGTTCAGGCTGACGATGGTCTTTATCCCATAAGGTCTGGTAACATCGCAGACAACCTTCATCATGATGGGAGGGCCTATGGCTATGACTACATCATAGGTATTGCCTTCATCAATAAGCTGCTTTAAAATGTCGGAAACAAAGCCCTTTGTCCCGTTTGAGCCGTCATCAGTGGTAACCACCAGTTTACTTGCAACTTGAGCCATTTCTTTTTCAAGAATGACAAGCTCTTTATTTCTGAAACCCGTAATGACATCCACTTGAACACCCAAGCTATGTAGTTTTTTCGCCTGGGGGTAAGCAATGGCTGTTCCCAAGCCGCCACCAATAACAGCAGCTCTTTTAATGCCGTCAAAATGAGAGGCAATACCCAAGGGGCCGCAGAAGTCTACGAGGCTGTCTCCCTCGTTTAATGAACCCAGAATTTTTGTGGAGGCTCCCACCTCTTGAAAAATAATGGTGATAGTTCCTTTTTCTCTATCATAATCTGCAATGGTCAAAGGAACACGTTCACCCTCTTGCTCCACACGCAGGATTATGAATTGCCCGGGTTCTGCCTTACGTGCGACATAGGGTGCCTCGATCTCAAGCAGCTTAACTTGAGGATTCAAGACTTCTTTTCTCACAATTCTATACATGATAGGTCTCCTTTCATGAAATCGAAACAAGATTGTCTATTTATTAACGATCTCTATCTAAAATATTATAACACAAAGTGTTTTAATGCTCTTGGGACCCGTTCGAAATTTATAGTCTCGAACGGGTAAGGTTATTATAAAGTAATTTCAATAATAAATATATACTGATTCTTTATAATTGTCCAAGGTATAAAAATTGGCATCTGAAAGAAAAAAGAGAAAACCCTTTATATATAGCAGATTTAAGCTCTTTTGCGTTTTCTGAGAATATCTAAGGCGAGGATAATGCCGGCCAGCGTCAGTAGGCCCAAGCCAATGATGAGAACGGTTTTGACGCCATAGTTTTCTATAATAAGCCCTCCTGCCGCCGAGCCGATGACGGCTGTAAGGCTGCTGCAAATTGCATCAGCAAGGGTTTGAGCGGATGTTCTTAAGGTTTGAGGTGCATTTTCATAGACAAAAAGTCTGACGCTGGGAAGATAATTACCAAAAGCCAAGCCTTGGGCTACCATAGCCGCAAAAACAAGCAAAGGGCTGCCGGCCATAATGAGAATCAGAAATTGTACAATATATAGAAGAACAGAAAAAAAGATTAACGTATTAGCTTGAAATTTTTTGGAAAGCTTTTTTGAGGCCAAAAGCATGGGGATTTCTGTTATAACCCCCACAAAATAAGCAAGGCCGAGATCACTGGAATTTCCTTTTACATGATCAATAATAAGTGGGAGAAGTAAATGCACCGTTCGGAAGGCAAGCCCAACAATAAAGCAAACCATAATAAAGAAAAGATAGCGCTTATTATTAAACAGCTCTTTAAAGCTTTTTCTTAAGCTGTTCTGATGATTGTCCTTTTCCGGAGCGTCTGCCAAGCTCATGGTCACCAGCAAAGTCATCAATATAAAAAAAGAAGCGGTTATGAACATGATATTGAATCCCCAATATCGGATGGCCCATCCGAAGCTGAGAGCAAAAACCGCAAAACCTGCTGAAGCCCAGAGCCTAATATGCCCATACTCCTCCTCTTTTCCCGGGAGCTTTTTAAGTATCCAGGTATCCAGTATGGAGGGCTGAGGAACCTGAGCAAAACCCAATATAAACATAAGAATTAAAACCCAGGAGGGGCTATTTAAAAACAGAAAGGATAAAATGGCAGCCCAAATCAATAGATTGGCGGCTATGAAATTCTTCTTAATAGTATGAAATTTATCGCATAAAAAACCCCACACAAATTGACCCAGGATGCCTCCTAAAGTGCTGAGGGAAATAGCCAACCCGGTTTGAGCATCTGAAAGCCCTCTTTTTTTAAAATAAAGAGCGGCAAAAGAGGTAAAAGCGCACCAGGAACACCAAAATGTAAGTTGAATGATGCTGAATTTAGTTTTGTCAGGGTCTCTTTTTCTCATGAGCTACCTTTCGTCGGAAAAATTGATGTAATCAATCGTTATAAGAACTTGACCCGCTCACAAAATCAGAGATTTTGAGCGGGTACCCCAAAACCTTGTTACTTCGTAATAGTGTGCCGCGCCATAAGTGAGAATTATGCAAGCTTTAGATTTCAATTAAAAAAACCGCCTTGATTTTGATATGCTCCCTGTCAAGTAGACAGTGGAAGAAATAAAAAATCAATTATGACGTCAACCAACAATTTTGGTTGGCGTCATTTTTATGCAGCCTGATTTATCAGATGTTGTCTGTATTCCATTGGGG
>JAEZJF010000019.1 GCA_023415825.1 Bacillota bacterium | reverse complement strand
GCTGCTGTTGTATTGACAGTTTTTATCGGCTGCCATCCGGTAACAGAGCTGTTGGCAGTCTGCATATTTTGGCCGGCAGGAGTTGCTCCGCTTACAGCCGTATTATACAAGTACCAGGTAGTTGGCGTGCTACCGCTGGAAATGGTGTAGGCTGCAATTGCTACAGCCGAGTCAGTTAATCCACTCTTTACGGCGTATGCCTTGATTGTCTGGGTACTTGATACTGTGATAGGAGATGAGTATACTGCTGAGGAAGCTGTTGGCGTAGAACCATCAGTTGTATACCGTATAGTTGCACCACTGGTTGCACAGGAGATGGATACGGTCTGTGCAGTAGAATAGGTGCCGCCTGCAGGGCTGAAGGTCGGTGTTGACACCTGCGTTGTTGTTCCACCTGAAATTGAAGCACCTGTAAAGGGATTCCATTTGGCAATAGCAATAATAAGCCATGCTGTACTTGAAACACAGTTTTGTTGTGCCATGAGCCAGTAATTGTTATTTGTACCATTTAGACAGTAAGGTATACCTCCTGCTAGAGATCCGTCTTTCCCCTGCTTTTTGATAATCTCTCCAATAATCGAATCTGCTTTGGTATCGTTGCCCATCATCCGGTAAGCACATGACATGAATGCAGAGCCTTCAAACCAAATATCGGGACCTAACAATCCACCGCCACTTGATGAGGGTGCGGCTGCATTGTTACTTTGCCAGTCAAAATCATAAGCTGTAATTGTAGTTCCGCTATATGAAAGGCTATGAACATATTTGGGATTTGCTAATGTACCTGGATTCCCATTGGCGTTTTCAACGTAGCTTATGGAAGCTTGATAGTTGCGTGTTCCACTGAGGCCAAGAGAAAGAACGCCCCATGGGTTTACATCCATAGGTACAAAGGGATCAACTAAACCTGTATTATTTTTAAAACCGCCATAGAACCTGTTGTTAGAGGAGTCCCAAACCACGTTATCTAAAAAGCTTTTTACTTGTGTTAATGCAGCATTATAGGTTGCAGCTTTGCTTGGGGTTGTGCTTGCAAAGTACATTAGACAAGCATATGCATCTTCATTATGTTCGGTTGAACTCCATACTTCCTCAGTCCAGACGCCGGCTTGATCCCAAGTTGTTTCTCCACCTGAGATACCTCCATTAGCCTTTTGGAATGTCAGGCACCAGTCTATCGCTTTGGTAGCCATAGCATGATAGGTTGTAGTATCCCCTGTGATTTTTTCATAGTTCATGACAGCTAGACATACCCATATGACGGGACCCACATGCCTTCTTAATTCCTCACCATAGCCGGTATCCCACCAGTAGGAATTAATCCAGAATCCGGCAGGATCCTGCGTGGCTTTTAACATATCCAGAACCTGTGTTGCTCTGGTTGTATCTCCTTTAAGTAAAAATGCGATTGCTGCGAGAGCTTGGTCATAGGTATATTCCTTTTTCACCTTGGTACCATCTGCCCAAGTATCCTCAAAACTGTCAACCAAGCCAGCAAATGCGTTACCAGAGGGTATCTGCATGGTCTTTAACCAATTGTAAGCTGCATCGGATGCTGCGGAATAATCAACAGCCGAAACTTTCTCTGGAAAACAAATGACTGATGTGATGACTAAGGAAATGCATAGAATTAATGCAAATATAGATTTAACCTTTTTAGATTTCATATCTTACTCATACCTCCCTTATCTTGTTTAGTTATGAAGATACCTTGCAATGCACATTCTTTAAGGTACCTTGCAATAGGATTGAAGAAATACGGACCATATCCGTCAATCAACCCAAACGGTCTTTAATAAATACATTCAAATTACAACACCTCCAATTCTATAATCTTAGTTAGAGAATCGAGCGGGCTTATTTGCACTTTATGAAAGTATAAGTTCAACTAGGCTTCAGCCAGCGCACATAAGGCTTGACCACAAACCAAGTTTTCTTTAAAGACCATTCAGTTGAACATGAATACTCTATTTATTCAATTTTCTTGGGAATAATGATGAATGTGATTTAATAAAACTAATTATGTCCGATTAGACTTTTGACTCATATTAATGAAAAATATATATTTCAGTGGTAGCTTTCGTTTTCATTCTAATAAAAAAACACAATGATATAAATACAAAAATTTTACTAAATTAGTATGTAATTTTACTATATAATGTAAAATATTCTTTTGATGCAAATGATTCTCTATATTATTCCATTTTCAATTCTTTTCTTAATGATATACTTTCCCAAAGATTTTAGTGCTGCGTATATCATCCTGTTAGTACGTTTTGCGAAATTCAACGCTCTTTGGACTCCTTAGGGGTAATCCTGCCGTTTGATTTTCATGTTTTGCTGCAATGGAATAAATGCACCAAATTATGTTGTATTAAGTATTTTATTGAAGTAGAATTGTTTTATACGGACACCCCATATGGCTCAATAATGAGGAAATAGTGAAATGAAACGACAAGCTGCTGTTGCTCTTTTTGTCATACTCATATTTTAATTGCCAGTTGTAATGGGGATATCACCAATATTATTGTGATTGGAGATCTCGACTTAGATAATGATAATAAAGATGATGAAGTTAAATTATTACTTGATGACGAGCTTAACGTCGTCTTATTTGTCAACAATGCAACTGGCTATTGATTACGGCTTTCGTCGGCGTCGTAAAACCGGAATGTTAGCCTAAATCAAACGAAATATACTCATCTGTTAATTATGATTTGATCAAAATGAATTTATAAGGAGCTGAACCCTATGCCAATTGTTAAACTAAGTATGATTAAGGGAAGAACTGCAACTGAAAAATTGAATGTTGTATCTGGAATACATAACGCTTTGCTTGAATCTTTTAAAATTCCTGAAGATGATAAGAATTTTAGGATAATGGAGTTCGAAAAAGAAGATTATGTTTTACCACCTGGAAAGTCTGAGAAGTATATTCTTATAGAGATGACTATTTTCCCAGGAAGATCGATTGATGCAAAACGGTTATTATATAGGAGAGTTGTAGAAAACTTAAATCAATTAGGTATAGATCCAAAAGACATATTTATCATTTTATATGAAGAACCCTTGGACAATTGGGGAGTACGTGGAGGCCATCCAGCAAGTGAAATTGATATAGGGTTCAATTTGAAAGTTTAGTTGACAATATTAATCATTTTATTAGCAAAAACGAAGCTCTATTCAATTAAATGGTCTATTTTCCGTGCCAGCGCTCCATTGATTGCCTGCGCGATCTTTCCGTATTCTTCATCAGGCCCCGGACATAAAAGATATTTATATAAAAAGGAAGTATAGTTATGAATGAGCGTGGATTCATTATTGTGGATTATCCACTTAAGGGTGAGTGGACTACACCTCATACACCAGGGGATAGAATACCAAGCCACGGAACAGATGGATTAGGTCAACGCTTTGCTTACGATTTCTTAAGAATAGAGCACAGTCTTAAGAAAAAGTTTAAGTTTTATAAAAGTTCAAGTACTAAATATCATACAATCGGTCTTCCAATTCGTGATTGCTTTTGTTACAAAGAAGACATCTTTTCTCCTGTTAATGGTACAGTTGTAGCTGTTGGAGATGGATTGAAAGAACCCCAACACATCCACCCTGTTCTAGATTTTCTAAAGGTTATCATAAGGTCCATTTTTCTGAATATTCAAGCAATATTCATATCCGCTTCTAAGTTTAATCTTCATAAATTAGTTGGCAATTACATAATCATAAAGTTTGATAATTATTATGCATTTTTTGCACATCTTAGTCCCGGCACAATTACAGTTAAGGAAGGACAAATCATAAATAAGGGAGAAAAAATTGGAGAGATAGGTCATACTGGGAACTCAACAGCACCTCATCTACACTTTCATGTTATGGATTCAGCGGATTTATTGAATGCAAAGGGGATTATGTGCGCATTTGAAAAATATGAAGTGTTAACCGACAACGGATGGGAACCACTTGAAAATGGAATTCCCAAAAGTGACCAAATAATTAGATTCTAACTATTATTACATTATTTTAAATTGTCATTTTCGGAGGAAAATAAAATGAAAAGAGTATATCGTTTATTATTAGTTCTGCACGCATTTGTAGGAATAGGTGGTATGGCTGGGGGTTTGGCTGCCATTACCGATCCCCAGACACCAATAGGTATAACGGTAGATATTTTAAAATTTTCACCGTTTAGCAGTTTCCTCATACCGGGAATTTTGTTGTTTGGCGTTATAGGGCTTGGAAATGTATTTAGTGCTGTTTGGATGTGCTTTAAAAGAAAATATCAAGGCTATATAAGCAGCGTTTTTAGCTGGGCCTTAGTGATCTGGATTATCATACAATGCATCATGCTCCGCTCAATCACATATCTCCATGTCATATTCTTTATTATAGGATCAGTTCAAGCTTTTTTATCAGCATTATTATTATTTCATGAACATTTATTTCCTACAAATATTGTTCTTAATATTTCAAAAAAATTAGAAAAGAAATTTCCTGGAAATATCATTTTAAGAAATATAGCAAAATTAGAGAAAATTTTAATGTATGGGCCGGACAGAACAAGTTTCTTAATTTTACGAGAAGGGATAGAAGCAAAGTGAAATTAATAATATCTGATTTAGAAAATAAAGATTTGCAAAAATTGTTCCCTAACCCATCAGATGAGACGATCTTTATTTCAAACGAAGGTACGATACATCATTGCATAGGCTGCTTTGGATGCTGGATAAAGACCCCTGCAGCCTGCATAATACGGGATAAATACGGAGATATGGGAGAGCACTTATCAAAATGCAAAGAGCTCCTTATAATAAGCGAATGCTGTTACGGCGGGTTTAGTCCATTCGTGAAAAACGTACTCGATCGAAGTATTTCCTATATACACCCTTATTTTATAATAAGAAATGGAGAAATGCATCATCGGAGGCGATATAAAAATATTATCCATATGCAGGTATGGTTTTATGGTAAAAACATAACAGAAAAAGAAAAGCTGACTGCTCAAAAGTTAATTAAAGCAAATTCAATTAATTTAGATTCCAAAGTTAATAGTGTTTCTTTTTTTAACAGCATTTTGGAAATGGAGGGACAATTATTATGAAAATAGCATTAATAAACGGAAGTCCCAAAAGCCACGGTTCTGCTTCAGGTTGTATTTTGCATGATTTGAAGGCTTTTTTAGATAACGCCAACAATATGATTTGTGAATATTCCTTTAGAAATCCCCAATTGAGTTCGGAAGAAATAGAAAATTTGACAGAGTGCAATGCTCTTGTATTTGCCTTTCCCCTATATGTTGATGGAATTCCATCTCATTTGCTAAATTGTCTTATTCAATTAGAAACGCTTTTCTCAGCTATAAAGGATAAGAATATTCTCGTTTATTCAATGGTGAACTGTGGATTTTATGAAGGGAATCAAAATGAATTGGCAATTGAAATAATGAAGAACTGGTGTATAAAAGCCGGTCTTAAATGGGGGCAAGGGATTGCGATTGGAGCAGGGGGAATGCTCCCAATGTTAAAAAATGTTCCAATCGGCCATGGACCGATGAAGAATCTGGGGAGGGCATTAAAACAACTTGCAAATAATATTTTAAAAAGCACTCCGGATGATGATATATACATTACAGCCAATTTCCCAAGGATTTTGTATAAACTTGCTGCCGAAATGGGATGGCGACAAGCTATTAAGGCGAATGGGTTAAAAAGAGAAGATTTGTTTTTAAAAAAATAAGTACAAGAGCTTAGGGAACCCCGGAATAAAAATAACAAACTAAAATCTAGCTCCCCTATTAGGATAATGAAAGGAGTGAATTCAATGAAGAAATTAATTATTCCTATCATCATTGTGTTACTTTTAATAATTATCGGTAGTGTATTTATCATAAATAATCATAAATCCAATAAGCAAATCCGTATTATGAAATCGTTTTTTGATTCATATTATACGGTCAATGATTTTAAAATACTAGATGACCTAGAGAACCAGGTAAATCTAGAAAATATTATTAGTATCTTTGATGCTTTGTACGAGGAAGAGTACAAGAACTACATAACGAAAGATTGTTATAATGACATAGTCGCAAATAGATCCATTTTTTACACAAAGACAATTGCAAAGGATTTTAACTGCACAATGTCCTTATCCGGTGTTGAGTTTGATAGATTAGCAAACACTGTAGACGGCTCTCCAGCCTTCTCATACACGGCTCGTGTCAGAACTACTCTAGGGGATCAAAATAGCAAAGAAATAGTTGAAACAGGTACGCTTATCATAAAGCAAGTAGACAATAAATGGCTGATAAACAATTTTTATTGCAGAAGAGAACTTTATGGTGAAGTAAAAAAGCTAACGCGGTGAAATTCTTCGAGGCGCAGGGTGCATCAGATAACACAGAAAGAATGGAGTTTGTATGAATCAGAATATTAATGCAAAAACCGAAGAAGGCTTTCAAGATTTGGAGTTTGGCATAACCCAATATCAACGCGACGACAAAGGAAATCACATTGTTATTGTACACGGTCATTTTATGGATGAGCTAGTCGGTTTTAAGGTATTATTTATACCCAACATGGAACCGGGAGTAGTCGAAGGAAAGCTGAATAATTCTGCGTTTTATCCTAATGGCGTCAAAATTGGCTCAATAGGTCCGGAGTCAGATAATTTAATAAAGGTATTATCTCAGTTGTATAATGTAAAGCATAAATCAGATCATCGTATGTGCCAAGAAATGTGCTTAACAAGTTTCTGTCTGGATGGAGATCCGAATGAGTTACATAATCAGGTCCTCAAATTTAAAGTGTTTCATGATGATTCTAGTATTCAAGGGTTATATGCTGAATTTTATATAAATATTGATATTAGTAATAAGGTGCTCGAATTTCGAGAAAAAGACACTGGATTTAGGAAGAACATTGTAATGGCATTATCAGGTAGATACCCGAACATTGTAGTAAGATTATATAAGAAGCTATTTAAAAAAATATAGTTAACGGGTATAAGGCTTTACGTCGCATAACAATTTACAGGAGAGATTTAAATGATGTATGGAATTTTTTCAAATACGATGGTAAATATGAATTGGACTGAAATAAAGGACTTTGTTGACAAGAAAGCACTTGTGTTATTGCCGATGGGAGTTATTGAAGAGCATGGCCCTCAATTATGTCTCGGAACAGATATTTACACTGCTCATATATACTGTCTCACTATCAAAGAAAAACTCGAAGAGAAGGGATATAAAGTAGTTATCGCTCCACCTTTTTATTGGGGTGTTTGCCAATCAACAGGCGGCTTTATAGGTTCTTTCCGTATACGGAAAGAGACTGCGAAAGCATTAATTTCAGACATTTTATCATCGCTGGCGGAGTTTGGGTTTAATAATGTTTTTGGTGTTAATGCACATGGAGATATCGAACATAGTATTGCGATAATAGAAGCCTTTAAGGAAGCTCATGAGCATCTACATATCAATGCTTGTTATGCTTTTGATGAATGGAGATTTCCTCATTTCGGACTAACGCCGGATGAACCCTATTTATGTCCAATAAAGCCTCAAACGATTAATGTAAGTCAGGCATTAGTCCCCGACGTACATGGTGGAGACATTGAAACAGCCATAATATATGAGTATTATCCTAGTCTGGTTGATACTGAAAAAGCAAAGTCTTTACCTCCTGTTGCTTTAGAAGTTGGTAAAAGCGGAGAGTGGTTGTTTGGCGGTCACATAAAAGAACTTTCTTTACAGGGCTATTTGGGTTCTCCTGCAGATTTTGAAAATGTTGATGTTCAAAAAAATGTTGATGATTATGCCGAAAGAATATCTGAAGCAATTCTAAGACGATTAGTGAATCTATATTAACACCTGCCATAATTCTGATATAATAGTAAAAATATTGATGTTAATGAAAGGTGATTATTCAGTGAAGATTATATTAATCGTTGTCATAATCAGTTTAACGTTCCTATTAACATTAATGCAAAAGCTTTTGAAGCTACTTAACAGGTTTGATAAAAAACTTTTTAGAACTCTAGAAGATAAAAGTATATTTGTTTGGTCTATAACAATCATCATTACTGGTTTGTTAGGCGCAAAAACTTTTAACATAGGAAGACCGATACAAGGACTGGATCTTTCAGCAAATACTATCATGGTTATCCTTCTGACCATGATTCCGTTCTGGGTTTTTTCCGGTTATAAACCGGGAAAGAATTTAAAAGGTATATTAACATTTTGCTTTATGTTTCCTATTGCAGAAGAAATTCTGTTTCGAGGCATTATTCAATCAATAGCAGCCCCTATGATGGGCACAAATGCAGTTTATATTCCAATACCTGTACTTAAAGGAGTAACACTGCAAGTGTTTATTTCTGCGATATGCTTTGGAATAACGCATTTCCAATACTTTGATTTCAAGCTTAACACAGCGACAGTGAAGAAAGTACTATTTGCGTTTTTACTTGGATTATTTGCCGGTAATATTGTAGAGCTGACCAATTCGATATTCTATACGGTAATTTTACATATTGTTGCGAACACCGGTGCTACTTTATACTATTTGATAAGTTCAAGAGAAAACAAAACTCAAAAGCTAGACAAAATTGAATAGGAAAATTATATAATTAGGGGGATTTCAGAAATGGTTCAATCTATTGTACATATAGCCTTGGTTGTAAAAGATTATGACGAGGCAATAGAGTTTTATACAAAGAAGCTTAATTTTACATTACTTGAAGATACATATCAGCCTGAACAGGACAAGCGCTGGGTCGTCATTTCTCCCCCCGGGTCAGTCGGTACTACAATATTGCTTGCCAGAGCATCTAAGCCCGAACAAGAGTCTTTTATCGGCAACCAGACAGGAGGCAGGGTTTTTCTGTTTTTGAACACTGATGATTTTTGGCGAGACTATAACGACATGGTCGCAAAAGGAATTGAATTCGTGCGAGATCCGAAAGAGCAATCCTATGGAACGGTGGCGGTATTTAAGGATTTGTACGGTAATCTATGGGACTTGCTTCAACTGAAAGATGATCATCCATTAATGAAACGAAAGTGATTATTGCTTAGGAGGAAATAAAATGGAATTTATAATCAGACCTATCAACACCGGTGATGGTAAAGGTATTAATGATTTAAGACGTATGCCCGGTGTTTTTGAAAATACGCTTGGCATCCCTTCGGAAAGAATTAAGCGTAATGAAGATCATATTGCCAATATGGATGGCAACAATCATCAATTTGTAGCTGTCACAAAGAATGAACAAGATGAAGAAGTCATTATTGGTGTTGCGGGTTTGAGCGTTTTCGCAAACCCCCGTTTACGCCACAGTGCAAGCCTTGGGATTATGGTCCACAAGGATTATCAGAGCATAGGCGTAGGAAAAGCCTTAATGCAGGCACTTATTGATATTGCGGATAATTGGCTCATGCTGGTGAGAGTCGAGTTGACAGTTTTTGAGGATAACCAAAAAGCCATCAATCTGTATGAAAAGCTTGGCTTTGAAAAAGAGGGTTTGAAAAAACTGGCCGGTATCAGAAACGGACAGTACGTGAATGAATTTGTTATGGCCAGAATAAATCCTGCATATGTCAAGCCCGCATCCGGTCAAACACAGATATAAAAAATAAGATGGGTTTAGCTGCTTCGACTGTAATAGCATCCGAATGTATTATGACAGTAAAGAAATATCGGATAAAGTAGGCTTTACATGCCTGTATAAGTGAGGTAAAGAGATGCTGGATAAATCGATTCCGTACTTTAACATCATTATGAAGCGTATAAAAGGTACACCTGTCCCTGAGGTGGCCTTACCGAACGGATATGAATTTTCATTCTTTTCCAAGGGGGACGAATATGCCTGGGCAGAAATTGAAACATCGGTTGGAGAGTTTGATAGTGTACCCGAAGCATTGGCATACTTTCAGAAGGAATATCTGCCCCAATTGAAAGAGCTTGAACGCCGTTTGATATTTATTCAGACTAATAGCGGTGAGAAAGTTGCAACAGCGACAATTTGGTGGGATCATATGGAAGGCCGGCTCATTCCTACACTTCATTGGATTGGCGTGAGGCCGGAGCATCAAGGCCTTGCGCTTGGTAAAGCTGTAGTATTTGAGGTTGTGAACAGGATGCTGCAAATTGATGGCGATGTGGACCTTTTTCTTCACACACAAACATGGAGCTATAAAGCGATTGGTATTTATCTTCAGGCTGGGTTCGACTTTGTAAAATCTGATGCAATTGACGGATACACTAATGATTATGAAAAAGCTTTACCCCTGTTAAAAGAAAAAATGAATGAAAGAATTTAGGAAATAAAAGATATCTGGATAAGAGGAGTTATTGAGAGGCTGATATCATTTGAATGGTTTTATATTAGTATTACCTATCATTTTTATACGTTATATAATATTAAGCATTCTGAGTAAAGAGGCCTTCATACGCGCAGCGCATTTTCCACCAATAAACAAAGGTATAGAGAAAATAGCTCATTGGGTCTATCAAATAACCGTTTTGCTTCTCTTAATCATTTCAATATTTGAAGAAGTAGGACTAAGTGGCTTTTTAAGTTATTTGGGGCTGGGAATATATGCTTTAGGTATGTTCCTTTACTTTTTTTCAATTATTCAATTTTCTAAACCCGATCAAAAGGGATTAAATGTAGCTGGGTTATACAAAATCTCTCGTAATCCTATGTATGTAGCTTTCTTCTTATATTTTCTTGGCTTTAGCATGATGTCAGGTTCATGGCTACAATTTCTGGTACTTTTTATTTTTCAGATTTCAGTACATTATCTTATTTTGTCGGAAGAAAGATGGTGTATCAAAGAGTTTGGAGATGATTATTTAAATTATATGAATAAGGTCAGACGCTATATATGAAGCATCATATATGCATGATTGCTTGGTGGATAGGTGAATTCCGCACCTCTAATATACCATAAAATGATAAAAATAACAAGTCTTGAAACACTGATCGGAAAGTAGTATTAAATATTAGAGGTGATAATTATATGGATCAAAAAAGTATGACAGCACTCGTGAGTGCCTTTTCTAGAGCATATCATTCAATCCAAAATACAGAGAAAGTCTTTGATGATTATTTAGCAAAGAAAATCTTGACGGAGGATGAATATGATCAAATCGCTTGTAGTATGTCAAAAGGAATCGGCTTCTTCAATCCATCCTTTGCGGGGACAGAGGATGAGGCTTTGAGATGGGTTGTAAATAATCAGCTATCTCCATCACCGTTGGGGAGAGCAGCATTTGCAGAAAGATCACTTAAAAACGCTGTAAAAATTGGAGCGAAACAATATTTAATTTTTGCTGCCGGATATGACACATTTGCATATCGCCAGCCTGACTGGGCATCGAAAATTCGAATCTTTGAAATGGATCACCCTGCTACCGGAACAGACAAGCAAAAAAGAATAAACTCCTTAGCAGAGAAAAGCCCAGCCAATGTATATTATGTGCCTGCGGATTTTACAGAGAATAACTGGGAAAGAAATTTACTTGCCTGTACAGAATTTGATAGGGGTACGATCAGCTTTTGTAGTTTGCTCGGAGTCAGCTACTATTTGTCTAAGCAGATCTTTACGGAAACAATTAAAACAATTTCCGCCCTTATACCAAAAGGTAGCAGTATTGTTTTTGATTACCCAGATGAAGAGACCTATACTGACAGAGCAGGAGAGCGAGCCAAAAAGCAAGTGGCTATGGCTGGTGCTGCAAATGAAAAAATGCTCGCATCCTATTCTTATTTTGAAATGGAAAAGTTATTAGCTGATAACCACTTCTTAATTTATGAGCATTTGGCCCCGAAAGACATAACTGATCAGTATTTCAAAGCATATAATCAAGAAAACCCAGAGCACCCAATAATCGCTTTTGATAATGTGAATTATTGCCTGGCCGTACATGACTGAATCCGGCTTTATGGGCAGGAAGCTAACGAGCTTTGTAAATAACTCTTTCGTATGAAGGAGGTAAAGAATTTTATCCTCGGAAGATGTCACTAAGAATCGGCGGCAAAGCCAGGATATGTGAGGTAGCTTATGCTGGAATTAAAGGACTCTCGTTGGGCAAATGAAATTGTGTCGTTACAGTCTGAAGAAGGTAACTGGGGATATTTCCATACTCTTAGCAATCCAACTAAAAGTCGTCCCATGACAACGGAGCAAGCACTAAGGCGCCTTCAAATATTAGGATTTTCAATTGAAGATAAACCCATCCAAAAAGCCGTATCCTATTTGCATGATTGCTTGTCTGGCGCTCAGCAGATACCCGACAGAAGAGAAAAATTGCACAATTGGGATATATTCACCTCATTGATGTTTTCAACTTGGATTCGAAGATTTACTTTAGAGGATGCATTGGCCAATCAAACCGCCGGTATATGGGCTGAGGTGATAGGCCAATCCTTCATAAGCGGTACCTATGACCATAACCTTTATGTTAATACCTATAAGAGCGTGTTAGGCATAATACCCAAAGGTGGCAGATTAATTGATTTTGTTTCATTTTATCCGGTTTCAATCCTTGCCAATCTTCTTGATGATAAAACCGAGCAGGCACTGTTCAATTATTACTTGCATCGAGAATCGGGCATTTACTATATTTATGATGAATGCTTGTCAATCCCACCCCAAGAGTTCGAATCAAAGCGGGCAAGCCGATATATTGGCGCAATGGAGCTTTTATCTGAATACAAAAACCCAAATTGTAAAGCGAAGCTTAAATTTGTTGAAGAGTGGTTAAACCGTAATAAAGGCCCTGATGGTTTATGGGATATGGGGCCGACGGTTAAAGACGCCGTGTATTTTCCTTTATCAGACTCCTGGAGGCATGTTGAGATCAGAAAACAGGATTGCACCTATAGAATAAACAAGCTCATAAAAAATATAGTTGCACCATAAGCCCCGACCCAAGGGCACTAAAAGAGACCTGCTGCATCAATGATAGATGCAGCAAGTCTCCTTCTGTTATGCTTTTTCAGTATTATTCAGAAGCTGCCTCCCCTATTGCGGTAAGAAGGCTCTTGCTCCTGTCCAAGGTGTCTTGGGAGAGTTCCCAAATCATTATGCCACCCAAGTTTTGTTTTGCCCATCTGGTTTTATTCTTGATTGTGGGAATTCCGTTATAATACGCTTGTAATCCGTTGATCATGGATATGTCGGTATTATAGGCATTGGGGTTGGCTTGAAGTATCGCATCATAGGAAGCCCATGAAGGACGTCCATAGAAGGGTACACCCAGAACAACCTTCTCAGCCGGCATATGACGTGTATCTCTCCAGTATAATCCGCAGTTGACTGCAAAATTATAGGATGAGTGCCTTTCGCCATCACCGCCGTCATAGGCCATGACATTAATCCAGTCAACGCACTCAAGCACTGCATCGGTATGTGCCGCTGAGTCCCAATATACGACGCCATCAGCACTTACACCGCTTAAAACAGCCGCAGTAAGCAGCTTGCCTTTTTGTTTCAAAGAACTACTTAACGACAGCATCAGTTTTTCGTACTGAGTTTGGGACGGTTGCCCTGTCCTTGGATGCTCCCAGTCCATATCCACGCCATCAAAGCCATACTCATTGACCATGTTCATAATGGCATTGGTAAAGGCCTGAATTTTGGCATCTGTGTTTGTGGCTTGTACAAAGGTATTTTCCAATTCAGTCCCATTGTATGACCAGCCACCTACTGCGATGCTTACCTTTACATTGTTTGCGTGAGCTTGGGCAATGAGTGACCTCGCAAGATCCGGATTTTCCAAAGGAAGAAGACCGCCTTGCGCTGTCGGGATTGCAAAAGCATAATTAATATTCGTCACAACATCATACTGGATTCGATCAAGCTTATTGGGCTCCCATCCAGGATAATAGCCGACTACTTTAAAGCCGTCATTAACTACCGGACCAAAGGTATAAGTAGCAGAAGCCGTTGACGAATCGTTCATATTGGTTTTAAAAGCTTTTGCCTTTAATACTGTGGTTGCTGAAATACTAATGGGACTGCTGTATAAAGAAGATGCTGCAGTGGGAGTCGACCCGTCAGCTGTATAGCGGATCGCCGCTCCTGCTGTTGCACATGTAATGGCAACACTTTGAGCAGAGGCATAATTCCCGCCGGGAGGGTTGAAGACAGGTGTTGCAACCGTCTCAATGGTGGAGGAAATCATTTTCCATACCCCCCATTCACCGGTTGTTCCCGGCTCTTCACCGCGGGTCCACCAATTTGCTTCCCAAATGTATCCATTCCAAGTCACTCGATCACCCTTGACATATACAGCATTTCTATCCCACAACGGCACGGCGGGATCAGGGTTAATCACATTGATCGTGTAAGTTGCAGAAGTCACTGCCGAAGCATTCATACCTGTTTTAAAACCTTTGGCCTTTAAGGTTTTAGTTGAGGCAATGCTTATTGATCCGGTATAAAGGGCGGATGAGGCCGTAGGCTCAGCTCCGTCCAGTGTATAGCGTATTTCAGCACCGGCTGTTGCACAGGTGATGGCAACATTTTGAGCAGAAGCATAGGTTCCGCCCGGAATATCGAATGCAGGTGCTGCCACTGTCCCAACCGGTTCCTCACTGATGTTATAAGTTGCCGAGGCGATCGCCGAAGCGTTCATACCTGTCTTAAAGCCCTTGGCCTTTAGGGTTTTAGTGGAGGTAATGCTTAATGCGCCAGTATACAGGGTCGATGAGGCCGTAGGCTCAGTTCCATCCAGTGTATAACGTATTTCAGCACCGGATGTTGCGCAGCTTATGGTTACATTCTGGGCAGAAGTGTAGGTTCCGCCGGCAGGACTGAATGTTGATGTTGCCACTGTTCCAACAGGATCTACGCTACCGTTGTATTCTAGCCATAGTGCAGGTACATTGGGTGGCTCCCAGCCTGGAAGTGATGTGTGCGATTGTCTGCACTCATAGTTCTTTCCGTTATAGGAAACAATATCACCCTGTACATAGCTCTTATTGGCTTTCCATGGCTCTACAGGATTTGTGCCGCCATCGTCGATTGTATAAGCGGCAGTTACCGTCGAAGAATCGTTCATGCCAGCCTTAAATGCTTTTGCTTTTAAGGTTGTGGTGGCAGAAATAGTGATTGAACTACTGTATAGGTTAGATGAGGCCGTAGGCTCTGAACCATCTGTTGTGTAGCGGATTGTAGCCCCCGCTGTTGCGCAGGTAATGGCAACAGTCTGAGCAGAGGTATAGGTTCCACCCGGAACACTAAATACAGGGGGCGCTACCGTTTCAATTGGGACAACCCCGATTGTATAAGTCGCGGAGGCCGTTACCGAAGCATTCATATCCGCCTTAAAGCCTTTAGCCTTCAAGGTTGCAGTGGACGCAATGTTAATTGCGCCGGTATACAAGGTTGATAATGCTGTGGGTTCGGTCCCATCCAGTGTATACCTTACTTCCGCATCAGCTGTAGCACATGTAATGGCAACATTCTGTGCAGATTCGTATGCTCCTCCGGGAACACTGAATGCAGGCGTTGCTACCGTAGGATTTGGGACATAGCCATCTGCAAAGACATTATTGATTTTGTTTACAAGGGGTGATTTAACGTCGGACCATTTCTTAAGCTTTGTGCCATAGTTTGTAACTGTACCTCCGAGTTCCAGATCCTCATATACCGTCCAGATTATTGTTCCTGCCAGGTTCTTGTCCTTGATGTACTGCGCTTTATAACCTATTGATTCCTCATCATCATAGCTTAAGAAATACTTATCCTTAGTTAGATAAGGGACCTTGGCCTCATTGTCCCAATGTCTTGTCCAGCCACTGTTACTGGCTAATGCTGTTTTCTTGATATAGTAGTAATAGGGTGTGCCGTCATATACTTCTTTTGGCCAATTGGTATAATCGGCACATGTTGTTATGTTTCCATCGGGCTGTACAAACTCTGCCCTCTTTACTGTTGCGGCATTAAGACTGGCAGCTCCATTTGTAATAACACCTCTGCCATAAAAGGGTGTGCCCATATTAACCTTACTCATATTAATGCCGGACGTCGCCAGATACTGATAGAGGGAATCCCAGTTAAATGCAGGTGCTTCCGCATTTGTATAGGGGTACAGGGGTGAGTTATGTCCTGCTTTATCTGACCAGCCACCATTGAAGTCATAGGTCATAAAATTATAGTAGTTCATCACTTTATCAAGCTCTACCCAATTAAAGCTCCCAAGCTTTGCCGTATCTGCTGAAAAACAGGATGTAATCAGCTTGTCCGCACCGATAGCCTGCCTAATTTCCCTGACAAGAGTAAGGAAATTAGCATAATCAGCCTGGGTTCCTGTAAAGTTCATGCCACTGAAGGGGCCCGGATATTCCCAGTCAAGATCAATCCCGTCAAATCCCATGGCCATTAATTTTTTGCAGTCACTAATAAATTTTGCCCTTTTAACAGGATCAGCTGCGACTTGATAAAAATGCTTACACATGCTCCAACCGCCGATGGAAGCCATAACCTTCACACCATATTGATCTGCCAACTCGAATAGTCCCGGTGCTCCGCCCGCTTTTTTCAAAGGCAATGGCAGTGACTGATTATAAAGCCCCCAGGCCGGATTTGACCACGTACTTCCCCCTACGGTTACCTCGAATCCCATGGCGGCAGCTCTGGCAGCCACATCGGCATTGATATAATAAACCGCCTCTATTTCACCGTACAGGAGATATAAATCCCAACTGCTGTATATATCGGTATATAATAAAGGGGCAGGTGCTTGTACTACCTCCGGCTTATAGATGTTTTTATCTCTGAAGTCACCGCTATGCAAAGATCCATCATTAGCAACACCAAAGAAAGAATAATTCAGAATCGTATACTGTGAGAAGTCAATATTTAAGTGGGTTAGTGCTCCCTGCGACGGTAAACCGGCGCTTGCAGCCTTCCATGCATCCCACTGGGTAATATAGCCTATTACCTGTTTATTGTGGTCAGCAGTAGTTGCTTGTGAACCAGTTTGTGCCTGAGCATTATTTACACCCGGTGCACTTGTAAGCAGCAAACATAAAGTCAGTAGAAAGACCAATGATCTTCCGATTCTCGTTTTTGAAAGCTTGCTAATCATAATATTTACCTCCTTCACAAATTTGGGTATATTTTGGGGTCTTTTATTTAAACCTGTCTCCAATGATTTTTGGGCAGCAAAATCACCTCCTTCATATGGGTTTAAAAAGGACAGTTAAAAAACCAGATGGAGCCAGGCTAAATAACGTATAGCTTTAATTACGCAGTAACAAGCTTTGAGTAACCCGTAACGCATACCTCGCTTATTGTGTTATAAAGTGGCAGTTAATTTGGTTGTTGGATTTGTTACATCATAAGGAAAACATTTAATACTTTACTGGAACTGCATTCATACTTTATGAATGAAAAGAAGTACAGAAGATTTGTTTAGATACTTTGCACTCAAGCTGATACACCATAATTACATTATATACATTTAATGTCAGATTACTATAGGGCTATTTTGCCATTTCTTTTACAGATTTGGCATCTCAGTCCTAAATTCTCAATGGGACAAAAGACCGGGAAGCGAGTAATGTGCGCGCCTACGGCATTACACCGCAGTTTCGACCCAATAGTTAAGGCCCACAACCTTTTGGTCATGGGCCTTAATTACTATTTTTTTTGTTCTTTTATCCTACAACTACCCCTGCCCCAGCTTTATCTGATGCAGCGGTTTCTGCTGTTGTAGCCTCCTTTTTAGTGCTTTCTTCCTTTTCAGACTTTTTTGCCAGATATTCAGGAAGCTGCAAGCCAGCCATATTGAACATTTCATTCATTGGAGGAATGGACTTGAGCATACCTGACAGGAAATTGGCCGTAGCTGGTGTTCCATCCTTGCTGCCCATACCGTCCCAAACAGTGACCTTGTCGATCTTAATACCCTTGATAGCTTCAACCTGAACCTTCATAAGCTCTTCCATCTTGTCAGCCAGCAAGAGGCGAGTTGCGTCTACAGCACTTCCACCTGCTGCCTGAACCATCTGAGCATATCCCATGGCTTGTTTGGACAGCAATTCCTGCATACCTCGGGCTTCTGCTTCCATCTTCAAATAGATGGCATCGGCCTGACCCTTGGCCAACCTTCTGGTCTGCTCAGCCTGCGCATCAGCTTCAAGCTCCAGCTTACGCTTCTGGATTTCCGCCTTAACCAGGACGTCTGCTTCCTGAGTGGATCTTTCACGAGCAGCACGGGCAGCTTCAGCTCCCTGCTCTGCCGCATAAGCTTCCTGCAAGGCTTTTGCGGACTGAATTTTTTCAGCCGCTGTAGCAAGCTTCAGGGCCTCGGCTTCACGTTCGCGGCGGACTGCGTTAGACTGTGCAACTTGAGCCAGGGATTCGTTTTCACCCTTAATAGCTTCGGAGTCTGCTGATGCAACCTGAATTCTCTGATCACGCTTTGCATTGGCTTCACCTATGGCACCGTCTCTGTCACGTTCGGCAACAGTGCGTTTAGCATCGTTTATGGCCTTGGCGGCAGCTTCCTTACCCAGTGCGACAATATATCCGGACTCATCGTTAATATCTGTAACATTCACGTTGATAAGCCTTAGGCCAATCTTCTTAAGCTCGGATTCCACGTTGCTGGATACGGCTTCCAGGAACTTGTCACGGTCGGTATTGATCTCTTCAATATCCATGGTGGCAATAACCAAACGCAATTGTCCGAAAATAATATCCTTGGCAAGCTCCTGAATCTGAACGAGTTTCAAGCCGAGCAACCGCTCTGCGGCATTCTGCATGACGCCGTTTTCAGTAGAAATACCAACGGTAAAACTGGAAGGAACATCAATTCTGATATTCTGCTTACTCAACGCATTTTTTAAGTCTACGCTGATGGACATAGGGGTTAGATCCATATATTCATAGGCTTGGATAACAGGCCAAACAAAGGCGGCACCACCATGGATACATTTTGCTGAAAGAGCGGAACCGTCTTTAGCCGAGCCTACATTACCATAAATAACCATAATTTTGTCCGAAGGACACCTTTTGTATCTCGAGATAATAAAAAAGAAGGTTGATAAAATAAGTATGACAACAGCACTAATGAGAATAAAACTAAAATCTGGCATAGCCTTTACCTCCTAAATTTCCTTTTCAATAATTACCCCTTGCGGGGGATCCTTGGGCACTACCAAAAGCACCCCTTCTGCGGCTACTCCTGTAACCGTGATGTTTTCACCGGTTTTCAATTCTCGCTCTGCGTCAGTAACGGCATCAAACTCACAGAGACGATCCTGTACAATGACGTTCACTTTCCCAGAACCGCTATTGGAAGCGGGAATGGGGATGTACACCTCTCCGGCTTTTCCTACAGCGTTCTCAAGTATGACATTGCCGCTCTGCTGCATGCGTAACGCTGCTCGGATTGACCAGGCTACAAAATAAAGGGCCAACCATCCTGCTCCTAGCGCCAGAACAAAGACCATGGGAGTAGGAATTTTCCAACTGACAGCGGCAACTCCCATCCACCCGCCTATAGAGAAGAACGCTATGATACTTCTCAGGGTGAAGAGCCTCATTGCATCAACGGTGTCATGTCCGTCTCCCGTGGTATGATCCATCCCATCATGAGCATGGCCCTCGAAAATACCGTGAGAACATCCTTCATGAAGATGCAGGTCTGCATGTGCATCAGCTCCGTCTGCCCCATCACCATGGGAGAATCCGAACAGGAACAAGATAAATTGAATGATCATGACAAGTGTGGCCGGGATAGCAACCGATGCAAAAAATTGCTGTATTCCCGTCAACTCATTCCACCAGTCCATAATTCACCACCTTTCTAAGTATTCTCTGCCAACTGGTTTGCATACCTTTTGAATCTGGCTGATTCATAGGCACATGTCATTGCCTTCAGAGCCAATTCCAATCTGGCTTTTGCACCAGGGTAAGGCTCAGTAAAATGTTCAAGCCTCTTCTCAATTTGTTTAAATAGTTCCTCAATACCAATATCTGCATTTTCGTTTGTGTCCGGAGGGATGAGAATGTCACAGAGGCACTGGTAGATGTCGCTGTCATCCATGATATCATCCGAACGGTCCAGCAGATTACCATTGACATAGCTCAAGAGCTTAGCGGCTTTCTCAATGATCATGGCTTCCCTGAGCATGTTGATCAGAATAATCCGGGCCACCTGGCTTTTTGAATATTTCCTGCCTGATGGCGGATTGACATAGCCTCTCTTGATCCAATTCTGAACCGTACTGGCTTCTAGTCCTGTTATTTCACAGACCTGGGATAGGGTAATGCCATTGGTCGCTGTATAGATTCCGGTTAATAAACCCACTTTGGAAACAGGAACCTTTGTACCGGGATAACAAGCCGGTGGATTCACATTAAAACCTCCTTTCATAAGTTTAGTCTGTTAATTTGTGAATATGTTCACATTATACAATACGTTCATCAGATAGTAAAATCGGTTCACGTGACCATTTCGGCATCATTATGCGGTATCTTGATTTTGAAATTAAACTATCACTCTCGATCATAACATTTCTTCTATTTTCACTTGTTTTCTTTATATTTCATTTTATTCGTTATTGAGTATAGCTTATCATATATAAAGACTGGCCGGCTACTATTAATGTTTTCATATCAATGTTATAATCCCATTTTCCAAACACACATCCAAATCAAAAGTACGGGTCAGGCCTTTAAAATCTATTTCAATCATTGTATTACCCGCTCCATTTCTGACAGATGAGATAACGCCCTTCCCGTACTTTTTATGGTGGATAAGAACGCCTTCTCCTATTTGGCCATTTATCTCTCGGCTTTGAATTGAAGCCACTTCATTTAAAAATGTTGAACGTGGACAAGCTTGCCCGTTCATGGTTTCAGGGCTGACAAGGTACAACCATGTCTTGGCTCTGGTCATGCCCACATAAAATAGGCGTCGTTCCTCTTCAAGCAGGCTGTCATCCTTTTCTCGTCCGGATTTGCCGAAAGCTTTGTCGCCAGGGATTTCCCGGTTTGTAAGATCCGCCATGAAGACCACATCATATTCAAGACCTTTACTTGAATGGAGTGTGGTAAGGGTGATATGGTTCTCCGCTCCATCGTCTGCTGTATCGCTGTAATGCCCTCCAAGCATTTGATTCAGCGCCTCCAGCCGTGATATGTAAGCAGGTAGAGTCTTTGAGTGAACGGACAAGGATTTTAAGATACCAAATAACTCATAGAGATAATCAGCCGAAATGCCTGTATGGTCGCAATAATCCTTTATACCTGCAAAGTACTTGAAATGGTCATCAATATACAGGAGCGCCTTAAAGGGTGTCATTTTCGCCAGTTTTTTAAATTCTCCCATTACCTCATGAAGCTTTTTAGCCTGAAAGGGCTTAAGATCATTGACCCTTAGAATGATTTCCAGAATCGGAAGCTTCAGATCGGCGTTTAAAGCGTTTTCCACCATAGCCTTTGAAATATAGCGGTTCATTCTTAAGTAGATTCTCAGAAAGGAGTCCTGGTCATAAGGATTTAAAGCAAAGTTTAAAAATGCCAGAATATCTTGAACAAGCCAATGCTGAAAAAAATGTATCCGGTTTTGCTTAAGCTTATAGGCAATACCTTCTCTGTCGCATTGATCAACTATGATAACTGAAGACAGGTTATTACGATAGAGCACCGCAATTCTGGTGCCCCTCTTTTCAGAAAAATGCTCCTTTACTTTCTTAGTTATGAAGGCAAGCTGCTCCTGCTCATCCTTTACACGAACCAATTGGGGTTTGAATTGCTCAGGATTTTGGGTCTTATGGCTCTTATCGAATCTCTCCTTGTTGCTTCGAATGAACTGGCTGCTGATCTCTACAATATTTTTGCTTGACCGGTAATTGTTTTCGAGCTTAAAAAGCCGGAGCTCCTCAAAATAGCTGCCAAGCTCCAGAATATGGCGAGGCTCAGCCCCTCTGAAGCCATAAATACTTTGATCGTCATCAGCAACGAGAAAAAGATTGTTTTCCTCAGAAACTACCAGCATTTTTAGAATTTCAAATTGGATTTGGGACAAATCCTGGCCTTCATCAACCTGAAAATAGCCGTATTGATCTTTATATCGCCCTAGAATATCGGGACAGCGTTTAAGGATACTATAGCAATAGGTCAGCATATCATCAAAATCCATAAGTAGATTTTGCTTTTTGTAGTCGTCATAGGCTTTGTAGAGGTTTTGAAAATTCTTTGTCTGCAGGCTTAAGCATTCAAAATCCCTTATCATTCTGTTCTTTACAAATCCAATTTCGTTAATAAGGGTTTCAAGCTCATCCTCACTGATAGCAGCCTCATTAATACTTTTATAAAGTTCTCTCAGAATATATGGCTTGCTATGGACAGTTTGTCCCGTACCGCCTTCAATGAGCTTAAGCCTTTTTCCCTGCCTTCTTTCATAATCCTTGATGACAGAATAGCAAAAGCTGTGGAGGGTAGAAAAAAGAACCTTATGGGAACCTCCAAAAATTTTATGAAAGCGGCTCTTCATTTCCAGTTGAGCCGCTTTGTTGAACGTTACGGTCATGATTTTTTGGGGAGCAATACCCGCCTCTTGAATGAGAAAGGCTGTGCGCGCCGTAATAACAGTGGTTTTACCTGAGCCCGGCCCTGCTAAAACAAGAGCAGGACCCTTATTATGAATAACGGCGGCCTTCTGTTGGTCATTTAAATGAATATGATGTTTTGTTTCTAAGGCATTAAAAAAATCGCTCACTAAAACTATCCCAACCCAATTAATAGAGTGCGTAAAACGCACAGCTGCGCTTACATCACAATTGTAGTTCTTTTGGGACAGTTCATCAACCCGGCACTCAAATGTTTCACTTATTCGCCTTTTTGCTTTAGCTTTTTAGTATCGTGACCTGTTCCAGGAACAGGTGTCCCACGATTGTCCTTTGGTGGGTCAGTATCCGGGAAGCGGTTCTCATTGTATTTGCGTTTTTTCTCCGACATTTTTCATCCCTCCTCTTACAGGTTTTCATTTTTTAGGATATGCAAAATCACACAGGATAAACATCTATCAAATAATGCTCTAATTAGCCGTCTTCAGTTTTGAATAATCTGCCAATCTCATCCTGCATGCCAAATTTGTATGAATATAAAAACATTTTTGAAATCCGATTAAGATTAGCAGTTTAAGTCACCGATTAGTTTTGAGGGTCTTCTAATGTATTAAAATTAAAACATCTTCAGCTTAGTTTATGAAACTTTTCACAAACTCTCTTTCAAATTAGACTTCTATCAGTTATAATAGGTATAATTGGGTTAGTCTTTGGAAAATTAGACAATGGCCCATACTATGTTGTCAAATAAAGTTAAGATAACTCATGAAACAAACACATATTGGAAGGGAGAATGATCATGAACAAAAAACTCAACGCATGGGTTAAAGAAGTCGCCGACCTGTGCCAGCCCGACAGAATTTATTGGTGTGATGGTTCACAAGAAGAAAACGACCGTTTATTAAAAGAAATGGTTGATGCCGGAATGGCAACACCTTTGGATCCTGAAAAGCGTCCTGGTTGCTACCTGTTCCGCAGCCATCCTTCCGACGTTGCGCGCGTCGAAAACCGTACCTACATCGCATCCAAGACTCAGGAAGAGGCTGGCCCAACAAACAACTGGATTGATCCTAACGAACTTAAAGGGACCATGAAGGAATTATATAAGGGCTGCATGAAGGGACGTACTATGTATGTTATTCCTTTCTCCATGGGTCCTATCGGCTCCCCCATATCCAAAATTGGTGTCGAATTATCCGACAGCCCCTACGTTGTCGTTAATATGCGCATCATGACCCGCATGGGCAAGCAAGTTCTTGATGTATTAGGCGATGGTGAGTTTGTACCATGCCTGCACTCAATTGGCGCTCCTTTGGCAGAAGGACAGGAAGATTCCTCGTGGCCTTGTGCACCCATTGAGCAGAAGTATATCAGCCATTTCCCTGAGGAAAGAACCATTTGGTCCTACGGTTCCGGTTACGGCGGAAATGCTCTTCTTGGCAAGAAATGTTTTGCACTTCGTATTGCCTCCGTTCTGGCTCGTGATGAAGGCTGGCTGGCTGAGCATATGCTCATCTTAAAGCTTACAAGTCCAGAAGGCGAAGTCAAATATGTTGCTGCTGCATTCCCAAGCGCTTGCGGTAAGACCAACCTGGCTATGCTCGTTCCCACCATCCCCGGATGGAAGGTTGAAACCATCGGTGATGACATCGCATGGATGAAGTACGGTGCCGATGGACGTCTCTACGCCATCAACCCTGAAGCTGGCTTCTTCGGCGTGGCTCCTGGTACATCCATGGATTCCAACCCCAATGCAATGCACAGTATCGAAAAGAACACCATCTTCACCAATGTTGGTTTAACTGATGATGGAAATATTTGGTGGGAAGGTATTGGTTATAAAGCTCCTGATCACCTCATCGACTGGAAGGGCAACGACTGGACTCCTGATTCTAAGGAACTTGCTGCTCATGCCAATGCCCGTTTCACAGCACCTGCAAGTCAATGCCCTGCTATTGCTGCTGAATGGGAAGATCCTGCAGGCGTACCCATCTCCGCTATCCTCATTGGCGGACGTCGCCCCAGCACTATTCCTCTGGTTCACGAGAGCTTTGACTGGAATCACGGCGTATTCTTGGGCTCCATCATGGGTTCCGAGCTCACCGCTGCTGCAATCTCCGACAAAATCGGTCAGGTTCGTCGCGATCCTTTCGCTATGCTGCCTTTCATTGGTTACAATGTAAACGATTATCTGCAGCACTGGCTGGATATCGGAACAAAGACCGATTCAGACAAGCTTCCTAAGATTTTCTATGTTAACTGGTTCCGTAAGGATGAAAACGGCAAATGGCTCTGGCCCGGTTACGGTGAAAACAGCCGCGTTCTTAAGTGGATCTTCGAGAGAGTATCCGGTAAGGGCGAAGCAGTTAAGACCGAAATTGGTTATATGCCTACCGCTAAGGCTATTGATACAACCGGCCTTGATGTCAGCGAAGCTGATATGGTTGAGCTCCTCAAGGTTAAGAAGGACGAGTGGGTAAGAGAAGTAGAATCCATCAAGGAACACTACAAGACCTACGGCCCGCGCCTTCCCAAGGAATTGGTAAGTCAGCTTGAAGCTCTTGAAAAGAGATTACAAGCTTAAAAGATCAGAACTTAAGACAATGATAAAGAGTACGGTTCTTTGTTTCAAAATTAAACAAAGAACCGTACTCTTATTTTACGGAAGCGAAGCTTCCAAGCATTCACTTTCTCGCTTCGGTCCAGGAGGCTTTCGCATTTTTAATGAGCTCTTCCCAGGAAAGCTGACCTTGCACATAAAGTTGGATATCCGCGCCTAGTTTTTTTATACCCCAATTGGGCGGATAGCCCTGAAATACCCATTTAATCGTTCTTTCCCCACTGATCTGACCCAGGATATCCTTTCCAAGCGGGTCTGTGATAGCGTCAGCAGCAAAGCCCATATAGGCCGGAATAAATTTGAACTTCTCTGTTACAATCTTTTTGCCCGCCTCTGAAAGATACAACCAATTAATAAAATCTATGGCGGCCTGTTGTGCCTCCTGTGACTTGGAATTGTTGATTACCCAATACAAGGGAACACCAACGGGGCTGGCATCTTCTTTATACCCAGCCACCGGATAGGGCAGCATACCTATATTTTTTTTCGCCAAGTCCTTATCGACACTCTCAAGGTCGGTAGACACCCAATTTCCCTGATGAATCATGGCAACCTTACCGGTACCAAACAGCTTCTTGACCTGTGTGTTGTAGTCCATGTCTGCAGCAGGCTGAACCGAGTATTTATTTTGAAGATCCACCATCATTTTAAAAGCGTCTGAATACTTGAATGCTATTGTTTTAGATTTAAATGTTTTATTCACATCACCCTCAAACTCCGGTGATATGAATAGGTTGGAAAGATGGAGTCCCGTTAATACGGTCTCCTTGGCTGGAAAGGCAAAAACTGCATCTATACCAAGTTCTTTTTTTTGCTTGTCAAGTTTTTTAACAGTATCTTCAAGCGCGCTGAAGGATGTGATACTGGTAGGTTCAATCTGGGCTTTTTTAAAAATTTCTTTATTGTAAATGAGCCCATAACCCTCGATATAGTATGGCAGACCATAAACCTTTTCCTCAAACGTGACAGGCTCCAAGAAGATCTTTATTGCATTTTTAGTAGCTTCTGCATCCGATACATCTAAAAGCTTAGGCTTCCAGTCAGCGAAATCCTGAGGGCTGCTGATATTAAAAAGCGTCGGTTCTTCGCCTGAATTGAATTTAGTCCGTAAAGCCGCGTCGTAATCCTGTCCTTCGCCCACTGTTTCAATATTAAGGGCAACAGTTCTGTATTCCTCTGAAAACTTTTTTACAGCCTCCTCAAAGGCTTTCTTGTATTCTGCCTTATACTGAAAAACGCCTACAACAACAGATTTTGGGGTATTGGTCTCCTGGGTTTCAGCGGGCCCAGGAGTAGCAGATTCTTCATAAGGCGTAAAAGAGCAACCTGCTGCGAGGCTTATAATAACCAAAAAGAGAGCTAGTTTTCTCATGCTTCTCATGGCTTTTTCGTCCTTTCATGCGGAATATGGTATGATTACGTTACCCATTGCGTTGTATTGCAATAGCATATCCAAAAGACGAAAAATCCATGTACAGAACTAACTTTGTAACTTGCACAATATAGACTTGAGCATATAAAATTGAAGCAAAAAGATTTCCTCCGAGATGTCAATGATACTTAAGCTGTATTATGGACGGCATAAAGACTGTTGGTATGATCATAGAGCTTTATGGGTAAAAGAATAATGAACGAGTCCGTTTTAACGGGAGGAAAAGCATGCTGAGAATTCATTACTATCGCTATGACCAGGATTATACGGGATGGGATCTCTGGGTTTGGGAAAAGGGCCGCGAGGGTTCAGCGCATATGTTCCACTACCAGAGCTATCTGAACGGAGATATAAATAAAGCGACCAAAATAGCAGAAATCGATGTGTCCTCCTTTCAGGGAAACGAAATTGGCATCATAGTCCGAAGAGGGAGCTGGATTGAACGCGACCTCTATATGGACCGGTATTTCACTTTGTCTGAAAGAGCCCGGACTGCCTCCGATGATATTTACCTGGTGCAGGATACATCTGATGTATTTACCTCAGAAGAAGACCTTTCCATCTCTCCCGGATTCCAGACGGCTATATTTGAGAATTTCAGGGAAATCTTTATCCGACTTCAGGCTCCGTGCAAAAAAAGCCATGAGGAGGAGCCCTTTTGCGTTTTTGAAAACGGCCTTGGCGTTCCCATCCGTCACGTGACGCCCACACGGGGCTCCAGAGAATTTATTATCTCTCTGGAAGAGGATATGGCGCCGGGGAGCACTTATATGATTTACAAACCGGGCTACCGTATAGGTTCAGTAGCCTATGGCATGATCTATGACACCCCGGAGTTTGAAAGGCTTTTCACCTATGAGGGTGATGATTTGGGTGCTTCCTGGACCATGGATGCTACAACCTTCAAGGTATGGGCTCCTACAGCCTCAACCATGTTTCTTAACCTCTATGACACAGGCTCGGGCCCAAGCCTCCGTGAGGTATTTGAAATGAAGCGTGAAGGAAAAGGCGTATGGGCTATCCGTATACCCGGTGATCTATCTGGAATTTATTATACCTTTAGCGTTATGGTTATGAATAAAACCTTCGAAGCTGCAGATCCCTATGCCCGTTCCACAGGAGTGAACGGGAGAAGGAGCATGGTAGTGGATGTAGCCCGGAGCTGTCCCCCAGGCTGGGACAGACTTACCCATATCCATCTCGAAAACCCCACCGATGCCATTGTCTATGAAGTAAGCGTAAGAGACGCCACCATTCATAAAAGCTCCGGTGTAGCCCATGGCGGAAAATTCCTGGGACTTGCAGAAAAAGATACGCGATCTCCTGAAAATCTCCCCACTGGCTTATCCCATTTTATGGATCTGGGGGTAACCCACATTCATCTCATGCCTATTTTCGACTTTTTTACTCTTGATGAAACAAAACCCATGGAGAATCAATACAATTGGGGGTATGATCCTACCCATTTCAATGTACCCGAGGGCTCCTACGCCACTAATGCCTATGACGGCTACATCCGAATTAAGGAGCTTAAAGAAATGATCATGGCCATTAAGAGTGTGGGTATTGGTGTCGTTATGGATGTGGTCTACAACCATACCTATAAAACATTGGATTCAGATTTTAACAAGCTGGTTCCGGGCTATTACTACCGTTCTGACCGTTACGGGACATTTTCAAATGGCTCGGGGTGCGGTAATGAAACCGCCTCGGAACGAGCAATGGTCAAACGGTTTATCATTGACTCTGTAAAGCGCTGGGCCAATGATTACAAAATTGACGGCTTCAGATTTGATCTGATGGGGCTCCATGATATAGAGACCATGAATGATATCCGCTTAGAAATGGATCGTATCAGCCCTTCAATCCTCCTATACGGTGAGGGCTGGACGGGGGGCGCAACCTTGTTGAACAGCAGTGATGCCGCCTCCAAAACTAATGCTCCAAAACTCAATAAGATTGGCTTTTTTAATGACAATACCCGGGATGCTATAAAGGGAGATGCCTTTCATAAAAAAGAAATCGGCTTTATTTCAGGCAATATCGGTGCCAAGGAAAGTGTCAAGTTTGGCGTAGCCGGCGCAGTCTACCACCATGGGGTTGATTACACAAAGGTCAATTACTCAGGCTTTGCCTGGGCCAGTTATGCCTGGCACTGTGTCAATTATGCCGCTTCCCATGACAATCTCACCCTTTATGACAAGCTCATGGCCAGTCGTCCCGATTTAGGTGAGGCCGATTATATAAGACTTGTGAATCTGGCCGCGGCTATTGTATTAACCTCCCAGGGCACTCCCTTTTTTATGCTGGGAACTGACATGATGCGAACAAAAAAAGGGGAACACAACTCGTATAACGCAACCGATGAAATCAACCGGATAGACTGGTCGGACAAAATGAAATACCAGCAAGTCTTTTGTTATCATAAAGGACTTATCGCCCTCCGAAAGGCCCACCCGGCTTTCCGCATGGTTTTGGCCGAAGAGATTCGCCGAAATTTAGTCTTTTATCCCGGCAAGGATTGGGTGATAACTTTTTCCCTGAACAACCATGCCAACAAAGATCCCTGGAGGACAATCTTTGTAGCCTATAATGCGGGGATTGCACCCGAAACCGTGGCTCTTCCCCAAAACGGATGCTGGCACGCTATTGTAGACCACCAGCATGCCGGTTTGGCCACCTTAAGCATACATCGGGGAGATTCAGTTACAGTCCTCGAAAGATCCGCCATGGTGCTCTATTTAAGCGGAGATCAACTCGGTTGATATACCGTTTTGCAAACACCTTTTTACAATCGAAGCAATTAATGATAATATGAGTATATTCGTGAATAGAAGATGAACAAGACACTTCAGAGGAGATAAGAAAATGAAGAAAAACAATCTCATTCTTTACATTACCTCATTTTTGTCGGGTATGACAGTTATGGCCGTAGAATTATCCTGTTCAAGGCTTCTGGCTCCGTATTTCAGTTCCTCCCAAATTGTCTGGACGATCATCATCGGCCTTATTATGATTTGTATGAGTATCGGTAATATTCTGGGAGGCCGAAGCGCGGACAAGCATAAGAGTCTGAACCGTCTTTATTGGTACATCTGGATTGCTTCGGTGTGGATTGCTCTTATTCCTTTCGTGGGCAAGTACATAATTGCCCTTATAACAGGAGCACTCATGCTGTTTTTGCCCGGCGGCCAGCTTGTACTGGCAGGCTCGGCACTTTCCAGTCTCATCATTTTTTCTCTGCCCATGATTCTTCTTGGCATGGTCTCTCCCTATCTGGTCAAGCTTGGCATCAAGGACTTGGAAAACAGCGGGCGAATCGTAGGGCAAATCTATGCTATGGGAACTATCGGAAGTATAATTGGAACCTTTGTTCCGACCTTTTTCACTCTGCCAACCATCGGAACGGGCAAAACCTTTTTTCTTTTTGCACTGCTTTTGAATATTGTCTGTGCCCTCTATTTCCTGTTCACAAGGAAAAATGCCCTTCGCAACAGCATAACCGCCCTTGTGCTTCTGGTTCTTCTGTTCACACCCTTTACTGATTCCTTCGCCTTCTGGAGACCGGATCTCGCATATGAGGGTCAATCCATTTATAATTATCTGCAGGTGGAAGACAAGGAGGATTCCGTCATTCTTTCGACCAATGTCGCCTTTGGTGTTCAGTCTATTTATAAAAAGGACGGATCACTTTCAGGCTACTATTATGAATATGCCCTGATGGCTCCCTATTTTTTGAAGGACATGTCCGAAGATAAAAACCTGGATGTTTTGGTGCTAGGGCTTGGTACCGGCACCTTTCCCAAACAGCTAAAAAAATATATTCCCAATGTCACCACCGATGCGGTTGAAATAGACGGAAAGATCGCCGACCTCGCTACCGAGTATTTTAATCTAAAGAAAGAAGAAGCCAATGTATTCATTAACGACGGTCGAAGTTTTTTCTTAACACCCGACGCCCGAAAATATGACATTATCCTTGCCGACGCTTATCAGGATATTACCGTCCCTTTTCATATGTCCAGCCAGGAGTTCTTTAAAATAGTCAAAGACCATTTAAAACCCGGCGGTATCCTTATTGTCAATATTAATATGAAATCAGGCGACTTTACGGGTGTTCCCGAATATCTGGCAAACACCGTTAAAAGCATCTTTAACAAAGTTTACAGGGCTGATTTGAGTGTAGTAACCAATTCCCTTCTGTTTATCAGCGATGATACCGATATGATTGAGAATTACAGTCGGAATATTGAAGCGCTCATTCCTAAGGATCACGATCTATACAGGATTTCTCGCTATATCAAGGATAGTCTTGTAGAAATGACAGAAGCAAGCCTCATCCTGACAGATGATCTTGCTCCTGTAGAAGTTTTAGGGCAAAAAGCCCTAAACGAGATTATTAAAAAAGAAATCGAAGTTATTCGGTCCGGAATTAAAGGAAAAAGTCTGCCAGAAATTCTGGAATACCTGACTCATTAAGCATTTCCTTCTTTAAGGCCCGTATAGACCAGTCCCGTGGCAGCATCCAGTGTAACGGTTGTTCCGCTTCTTAAGACATCAGTGGCATGCTCAGCCCCGCAAATAACGGGTATATCAAGACTTAGGCCAACTATGGCTGCATGGGACGTAAGATTACCCTTCTCGGTAATAATTCCTTTGGCTCTTCTTAAGAGGCTCATAAGCTTATTGGAGGTCTCAGGTATGACGAGAATTTCTCCGCCATTGAAGTCTTTCAGTGCCTCTTCTTCATTTTTGCATACACAGAGGGTACCCACCGCAGCCTTCTGTGTGACACCAATACCTCTTGTCAGAATATTTCCTACTATGTGGACCTTTAAAATATTGGTCATGCCGGGAATACCAATGGGCATCCCTGCAGTCAGTACCACCAGGTCGCCGCACTTAACCAAACCGGTCTCAACAGCCTTTTCCACAGCATGTTCAAAGAGCTCGTCACTTGTCTGCTTTTCTTCATACAGGACAGGAATAACCCCCCAGGACATGGACAACTGGCGGCAGACCTTTTCATTGGTGGTACATCCGATTATGGGACATTCGGGGCGGTATTTGGAGATCATGCGTGCTGTACTGCCTGTCTTGGTAAGCGTGATAATAGCGGATGCATCCAAATCATGAGCTGTGGTACAAGTGGCATGGCTGATGGCATTGGTAACATTGGAGATGGATTCTTCCAGCTCCATATGGCGAAAACGCTTCTTATAATGGATGGCCGACTCAGTACTTTCAGCAATCTTGGCCATGGTACGGACGCTTTCAATAGGATACTTGCCGATGGAAGTCTCACCCGAAAGCATGATAGCGCTGGTTCCATCATAGATGGCATTGGCCACGTCGCTGATCTCTGCACGGGTTGGTCTTGGCTTCGTGATCATGGAGTCCAGCATCTGGGTTGCAGTTATGGATTTTTTACCGTGGATCATGGACTTTTTAATAAGCATCTTCTGAATTCTGGGAAGCTCATTATAGTCAATTTCGACGCCCATATCACCGCGGGCAACCATAATACCGTCGCTGGCCATGAGTATTTCATCAATATTTTCCACGCCTTCGCCGTTCTCAATCTTGGCAATGATATGGATATCACTGCCGCCATTTTTTTCAAGAAGCTTTCTTATATCAATGATATCGGCGGCAGTTCGGGTAAATGAGGCTGCTATATAGTCAAAATCATGTTTTATGGCGAAAAGGATATCCTCTACATCCTTCTTGGAAAGATAAGGCATGTCCAGCTTTACACCCGGTACATTGAGGCTCTTCTTGTCCTTAATAACACCACTGTTCATGACCTTGCAGACAATTTCAGTGTCTGTGCATTCGGTAACCTTTAATTCCAAAAGACCATCGTCTATAAGAATTCTGTCACCTCTTTTAACAATCTGAGGCAAATTCTGATACGACACTGATGCCTTCTCTTTAGTTCCCATGCAATTCTCGGTGGTCAAGGTAAACCTGTCATTGGTATGGAGCTCTATGCCCCCATTTTCAAATTGACCGAGTCTGATCTCAGGCCCCTTTGTATCCAAAAGCAAGGCCACAGGCTTTTTCATTTCTTCCCGGACCTTTCTAAGTGTTATAACGCGCTTTAAATGCTCCTCATGGCTGCCATGGGAAAAATTGAGCCTTGCCACATCCATCCCCTCAGTTATAAGGCTTCTCAGGATATGCTCGTCTTCAACAGCGGGACCGAGGGTACAAATAATTTTTGTTTTTCTCATTTATTTATGAACCTTTCATGTTATTTTTCGCAATAAAAAAAAACTTCACCAGTTTACTATTCTAACAGTAAAACACGGTGAAGTAAAGCATTTAAGGCTCTATGTTATGTTAAAATATCCGGCGAACTCTCAAATCATTTTCGATCAGGGTTTCTTGCTGAGCTTGGCCAGTATTTGTTTTATTCTCGAAAGCATCACAAAATTGTTGATAGGCTGCCAGCAAGGCCAGGAAGTCTCCCAAAAGCGTAACAATGGCGCTAATTAAGACCAGTTTATTGATATCAAATCCGAGATTCACACAGCCCATACTACCCTCCGGGAGGTCTTTGTATCATCATATTCCGAAGGCCAGTCTTTCGTTCAAGCCCGCATTGCCTCAGTAATCCACACTTCTTCCAGTATTACTTTTTTAAGATGTCAAAACTATCATGTTCCACTGTTATACCATTTTCTATATGGTACGATACAACTGAGATTTTGTCGCCAAAAACCTTGAAGGTGGTAAATACCGGGTTGTTAGTGTCATATAGCACTTCCGTCCAGGCTCTTTTTTCAGCGTCATAATATTTTTTAGCCGAGCTGCCACCTGTTATATAAGTGGTTCCTGCACCTGGGGCAACCTTTTTCCCGTCTTTCATGGTCGTACGAAGGTAGGTATGGTCGTGGCCATTTAGCACCAGGTCAATACCAACACGATCAAAGACAGGCGCAATTACTTTTCTAAGCTCCGCCTCGTCATAAAATCCCGAATAAATACCCCTGTGCATCATGACAATCTTCCATTTCTTATTCGAGGCCTTGCAGGTCTCTTCCAACCATTGCAGCTGCTTCGATATGTTCTTCTGCGTATCCAGTGTCAGAAAGAGCGCGTCTTTGGTCTGGAAAGAGTAGGCCGTTTCCTTGTAGCCCTCCGGTCCATTCTCCGGAAGGGTAAAAAAGGATTTAAAATGAGTGAGATCGGCATCGTCATAGTATTCATGATTACCTGGAACAGCCATGACGGGAAGACTTGAAAAAACCTCCGCTCCCGCTTTAAACATCATATCCCATTGCCCTCTGTTTCCGCCTCTGTCTGCCAAATCGCCGCCAAATAAAATAAAAGCAGGATTAACAGCTTTCTCAGCAGCTCTGTTGAGGACATCTCCAAATACTTGATAAGACGCTGCATTGGCAGCCTGAGGATCTGTTACAAACGCAAAGGAGTACGCATTATCATAGTCCGGGGTCTTGAATTTATACACAGGGCTGAACTTGCCTGTTGTATCTCCCACCCGATAGAAATAGGTTGTCCCCGGCTTCAAATTAGCCAGAGTAGCAGAGTGCATGCGGACATACTCGGTCTTATCGATATTGATAAGAGCAGACTCGCGATCCGATCCCTTTACATTCCCTGATAAAGAAAAGGACCCTGTAAAGGTCCTTTCTTCTTCATATTGCACGACAGTTCCCGTCTGATCCATAGGTGTAACGTAATTTAAAGCAATCGCGCCAGGCTCGGGCATAAGGGATAATGCAAGGTTTTGAGGAGCCAGGCTTGCACTTTGGCTGGAACCCTGACCGGTACTTTGATTAGTATTTTGGCCAGTGCCTTGGTTTGCACTTTGGCCCGCACCCTGACTTATACTCTTATTGCCGATGGTAAAAGTGAGCTTATTGCTAATCAATCCATCCTTTTTAGCCCTCACTGTGACTGCGGTTCCCACAGGAAGCCGGGTCAGAATTGTCGTTTCAATTTTTCCTCCCTTGTCGGTGGACCAAAGAGCGTTTTGACCATTATCTAAATAAAGCCCCGCCCCTTCGACAGGAGCACCGTTTTTGTCGGTAACGGTAAATATAGTAGTCTCACCCTCTGCCGTACCCGTAGCTTTAAGAGTAAGCTCATATCCCAGGCTGGCATTCATGTCAGGTACTGTAAAGCGCTGACTAGCCGGATTCTTACCCACAATCATGGCTCCCAGGGCCAGCTTGACCTGAGTGGTGTCGGTAGTGCTCTTAGGCTTAAACGTAATGGTGGCAAGCTTGGTTAGCTCACTGGAGGATAGGTTGGTGAGATTGTCAATTTCAATAACAATCCTTCCATTCTTTTCGTCAACCACGTGGCTTATAACCTTGCCCTTTTTAGCCCAGGCCTCCAAAGCCACCTGCTTGCCGGCTGCCTTGGCATCTGCATCCACCACATCCACCTGTGCGGGATTGTAATTGAAAACTGTATATATCTTTCTAAGGTTCTTTGGGTTTTTAATACTAATAGTAGTGGTGAAATTACCGCCTTCCATAAAGGTTGAACCTGTGGAGGCTATTAGTTGGGGTGCTCCCGTATCCACCATAAAGGTCACAGTGGTTGTTCCCTTGTTGCCGGAGACATCCGAGTAGTTAAAGGTAAGGTTATGGTAACCATCCGCCAGAGGAAGAGTGGTGCCCAACTCGCCTTTCAGGGTTACTGCGCCGTTTGTGGTAACGTCAAAACCCACGGCTGCATAGTCCAGGAGCACCTGAATGCTCTTGACATCAACGCCGGAAAGATTGTCTGAAATCACGGCTTGCAGGGAAACCTTGCCTGTCTTGATAACCGATCCGTTAAGAGGTGATGCCACATTGACCACGGGGGCCTGGGTGTCTATGTTGCTGACGCCGTAAACAGCACGTATCTGATCAAAATACAGGGTTCCCTTGTTTCGCATCTCATCCCGTGAGCACATGATACGAATAGGTGTTTCCAAAGTGAAAGGTCCTTTTCTGCTAGACGGTATAGTGGCTTCAACATACTTCCAGCCTGTCCAATCCACACCGCCGGTCTTTGTGTCGGTCCTGTAATCGGGCGTGAAATCAATATCAAAGGATTGACCGTTTCCGTCCTTCACTTTACCTCTGATCCAGGTCTTGCTGTTATCACCGTAAATCCACATGCCTATTGCCGAGGGATTGTTAGCAAGAACTATTCCGGTCTGCTGTTTTGTATTGGGGTCAAGCCTGAAGGCATAAACGCCCGCCACACCCTTCTCAACGCCTGCTTCAAGGGTGAAATCATAGTTAACCTTGAGAAGACCGCTGCCTGAACGGGCCAGTGATGCATCCTTTACGACGGCTGCACTCCCTGAATTCGCACGAACGATGGAGGATCCCCAAGCTGTTCCGTTTTCAAAGTCCTCTATATCATTTGGTGAATCACCCGCAACGATGTCAATGGATGCGGAGACATTTCCATAGCTGACAATAATCCGGCCTTTACCCTTGGCACCTTGGGCAAGGGTGAAGACTCCGTCCTGGGTAATGGTTCCCATATTACCTTCAACCCGCCAGTTGAAAGCGTTATCGCTGCTAGCTACCTTGATATCCTGATAGTAGGCACTGCAGCTAAGATCTATACTTGAACCCGGAGAAAGGGTAACAACACTGTTTGAAGGTCTGAGGGATGTTACGCTGCTCAATACTGTAAGCTGTGCGGAACCATAAACGGTACCACTTCCCACCATAACCTGGTATTCTCCGGGGGATGTATTTATTGTCAGTTTCCCGTTATTATCCATAGTCCCTGCGGCGCTACCCCATGTGATATTTTGGGGCAGGGCTGTGGGGAAGAAATACTCATCAGTTGCGCGAACGGTGTATTGCAGGATCGAATTTGGCAGCGCATAAGCTTTAGCGGGATACAGATGAAGCTTCTGAGCCTCAGGATTAACCTGGGCTGTTCCATTCTTTATGGCGACACTTTGCTTCGAAACAAGAAGAATGCCGTTGGCATTGGCTCTTTCCCTGCCATCAGAGGGATTGTTGATGAGGCTTGAGCTGTCATAACCGGGCATTCTGGCCAGAATGGCAGAGGATCCGCCCCCATCAAGCTTAATGGCCTGGACACAACCCAAATTGCGAAGGAATTGGGCAGCCTCAGAGCTTGATACACCCTGACTGGCATCAGTTCTGCCATCCACTTGATACAAGACCACATCTCCGTTTGACTTGACGCCAATGGCCGAAAAGGGATTAAAGTCCTTTGTGGCAAGGCCACTTACAATAGCGCCATCGCGAATCAGAATTTTATCTCCGCCAACAACCTGCTTAACGCCGATCCATTTACCGCTGGGATCATTAAACTGAATCTGTATCCCATCGCCTATCTTAAATTGAGACATAAGCGCATAGCCCGGTTTATCGTTTCTTACCGAAAGCACGAGTTGGTTATCTCCAATGGGTGTAGCCGTAGCATTCATCCGGATGTCGGAGACTGTGGCAACAACCATACTGCCGATAGCCAGTTCACCCATAGTAATATCCAGAACAATCTCCAGGCTCGGAACTGTTGTTCCTGTATTGGCACCATAATCCTTGCTGTAAAGGAAGGGGCCTATTTCCGACTGAACCTTGTTAAACCGGCTTATCTGAAACTCCGACTCATTATAAATTCCCTTAATGTTAAAGTCGGGAGCACCCAATACTACCGATCCATCTTCCTTGAAGCCTATACCATTCCATCCGGGATTATTGGAACTAATGAGTCGTCCATCTGTAACGACTACCCCGATAGGAACGGCAGTAGTGAGATTATAGAAGTCCCCGTTAATACCGCCAATAACCTTAACCCCTTGTTTCTCCATACTTGCCGCAAGAGCGCTCAACGTTTTCCTGCTGCTGGTATTGCTGCCTGAAGATACGACGAGCATGGCATCGGAGCTGTTTGGATTAAAGGTTATCGTATGTCCCAGCTTGGGCGTGCCATCGGGATTTCTGCCTTGCCAATTGTTGAGGACAACGCCTTTGCCAATTTCACGTTCCTCATTATAAAAGATATGTGTTGAACCGAAGTCCGTTATGAAAGCTAATGCGCTGTCACCGATAAATAGGCTCACAATCATGGAAACACATAAGAACACTGCTAGAAATGATTTTGTTGAACTCCTGATCTTTTTTCTCATGTAAAAACCCCCTGAAAATTAAAAAACCTTAAAAAAAGCTTAACATAAAAAACCTGTCGGAGACAGGCTTTTTATGTTAACAGTATGTTTCTATTCTGTTACGCAGAAGTGTCTGTTTTCGCCTATTTTACATAAATGACCGAGCTTAGCGGGGGCATTTTTACAAGTCCTTCTCCTTCTTCAAAGCCTGCCGCTTTCTGGCAAAATTTCAACGTATAACCCGTGGTATCCACTTTCAAACTCTGCTCTCGGGCTGAAAGGTTATGCATGATAAGGGCCGTTTGGCCGGAGGAAGTCATGGAATAGAAAACAATGGCATCATTTCCTGATTCCATGGCCTTAAATTTTCCTGCATATAGGGCTTCATTTTCATTTCTTACCCGAATCAACCGCTTATAATGGGTGAGTAACGAATCGGGATCTTGCTGCTGTTCAGAAACCGGTGCAACCACATCTTCACCATACTTTGAAGTTCTCCACTTGGTCAGCAGGGGATCATCCCTTCCCCAAACATAAGGCAGACGGATATCCTCATCCGGCTTGGCCCCGAACATGCCGATTTCCTCACCGTAATAAATAAAGGGCACACCCTCCAAAGTAAGGTACATGCTGGCCGCAACCTTCATGAGCTCGGGCTTTCCATTAACCAGAGCAATAATACGGTTCTGATCATGGTTGGATAAAACAGGAGCATCCACATAATCAGGTTTAACTTTTGCATACTGGACGTAATTGTTTTCAATGAACTTTGCCAGGTAATTGTTTTTGCTGCTTCCTGCTTTAACTGCATTGGAAATTTGAGCGCCAATTCCGATATGGAAGGTAGAATCCAGAGAGGGTAAATAGGTGGATCTGATTTGGACGCTGTCCTCTAAGACCTCTCCTATGATAAAGGCTTCCGGTTTATGCCCATGGCAGAAATCAGTAAATTCCTTCCAAAAAGCAACGGTCTTTTTTGTACCGCTTTCCATTTTGGGAAGCTCTCCTGTTCCAAATATATGAGGAACAGCATCCAATCTGAAACCGTCCACCCCTTTATCCAGCCAGAAAGCTGCTACCTTTTTCATTTCGTCTTTAACTTCGGGAGTATCATAGTTAAAATCGGGCATTCCACTCCAGAAGATGGCATAGTAATAGGCCCCGCCAAGCTTGTTCCAAACCTTGTGACCCCAAACATTGGCACTCAGGTTAAAGCCTTCGGAACCGTCGGTGGTCCATTTATACCAATTGCGATAAGGGCTATTGGCATCTGTGGATTGAGTAAACCAGGGGTTTTTATCACTACTGTGATTCAAAACAAGATCCATCATAATGGAAATGCCTCGTTTGTGAGCCTCTTTGATCAGATTATCAAAGTCGGCCAATGTACCATATTCCGGATTGATGTCATAGTAGTCTGACACATCATAGCCGTGATACGAGGGACTTTTGTTGATGGGCATCATCCATATACCCGTTATGCCAAGATCATCTGTTGTTTTGGGATTCCCGTCATTTAAATAATCGAGCCTTTGTGTGAGCCCGTTAAGATCGCCTATTCCATCACCGTTGGAGTCAGCGAACGCCCTTACAAAAACCTCATAATAAACGCCCTGCTTGTTACCCGATGTGTTTTGATCAACCTCTCCGAGCCCATAAACAGGATCTGTAAGAGGAGTTGATGTAGGGGATATAGTTTCGGGAGCACCGGAAGGGGTTCCGCATGCAGCCATTGACACTGATATACTTATAATGAGCAGTAATAACAATATCTTTCTTTGAATGGCACCCATAAAACAGTTCTCCATAGTCTATTCCTTTACCGCCCCCGTAGACATGATCCTTATCAGATACTTCTGATTGAGGGCAAAGATGATGACAAATGGTATGGAAATCAGCAAAGCGCCTGCTGCGAATTGCGTAAAATTGTCATTGGACCGGCCATTGATCATTTCAAACAAACCAACCGCCAATGTCTTATTTTTGTCACTCCTTAAGATATATCTGGGGAGAATAAAGTCCATCCAGGGTTGTGTAAAGCTGGTCACAGCAAGAAAGGCGACCATGGGTAGCGTATTTGGAAGAATGATCCGGATAAAGGTTGAAAAATTACCCGCTCCATCCACTTTTGCCGCTTCGTCTATGCTTCGCGGGATGGTATCAAAATACCCTTTCAACAGCCAGGTATTATAGGGAATATTCCCCGCTGTATAGACCAAAACAAGGCCCATAAGGTTATCTGTAAGGCCGAATCTGTTTAATATGACGTAAATGGCCACCATCCCGATTACACTGGGGAACATTTGCAGAATCAGGAAGCTCATTAAGGCAAGCTTCTTAAAACGGAACCTGAATCTGGAAAAGACATAGGCTGTAATAAGCACGATAACCGTTGTGAAAAGCGTATTGAAACAGGCCACGATAAGCGAATTCTTGTACCAGCTTAAATAATTGGTTTTGGTAAAAAGCCGCGTAAAGTTATCGGTGGTGGGATTGTTAGGTATAGGAAGAATACTCATTGAAGCCAGTGATTTTCCCTGGTTAAAAGCGCCGCTGACTGCAAAAGCAATGGGATAGAGTACAATGAGTGTCAGAACAATGAAAAAGAAATAGATGAAGGTGTAGCGAATAACAGTCAATGCTTTTTTCATTACAGCTCACCCTCCTTGAAGGATTTTGTTTGTGCAAAGTTATAAATCGCAAAAGGTGCGATTATTACAAACATGATGATAGCTACCACCGAGGCTTTGTTATAAAGCCGCTGCTCCAGGGTCAGCTTATACATCCACGTGATCAAGGTGTCGGTTGTACCGGCAAAGGATTGTGTGGTTATGGTATCGGGAGGGTTACCGTTTGTCAGGAAGTACACACCTCCGAAGTTGTTCATATTAAATGAAAAGTTCATAATCATGAGTGGAACGGTTTGATACAAGAGAAGCGGCAGAGTAAGATATCTGAACTGCTGGGATCTGCTGGCACCATCTATTCTAGCGGCCTCAAAAATATCCTGGGGCATGGAGGTCATAATACCCGTTATCATAAGCATAAAATACGGGAATCCCAGCCAGAGATTAACAACAATGAGCATGGCTCTCGCAAGATTCGTATCAGAAAGCCAGGGAATAATATCCTTCTGAAGGATTCCTATGCTTTGCAGCCATTGAACGGCGCCTATCTCCCTCAGTCCACGATTAATAGGCCCAAACTGACCATTGAGCAGTATGGCCCATATAAAAAGGCTGATCATGCCGGGAACCGCATAAGGAAGAATAAAAACAGTCCTAAAAACTCCAGCTATTTTTATTTTTTTGTCTAAAAGAGCCAGAGCCAGGAACATACCACCAAAGTAACAGGTCAATGTTCCAAGAAGAGCCCATTCAAAAGTCCAAACAGCAGTGCGGGCAAATCCCTGAGAATACTGCTTGAGGTTTACCATATCCTTGAAGGTTTCCAATCCCACCCAGTCCACTGTGTTGTTCTGAGGGATATGGGCAGGTGCCGAGTAATTAGTGAAAGCAATTAAAAATGCAAAAACCAGCGGAATGACCACAAAAAAAGCCAGCATAACAAACGCGGGCGACAAGGCCAGATAGGAAAATGCTTTTTCCCCCATATCATGCAGAAACTCACGCTCTGTTTGCACTTTCCCGGTTTCCTCATAATTCCATGCGGTATTTTTTGCATCAATAATATTAAATATATAAACTATGGCGATGATGATGAGAACGACGACTGTAATAAGACCTTCAAGCATCATAAAGGTTGAGTTGTCTCTTTGGACAACAGGTAGATTTGGCTTCGGATCACCAAGCGTGATTAAACCTTTGATCCCCTTATAGAGTGCGCTGGAGTTTATCAGGACGATTACTTCAAACAGGGCAAACAGAATTCCTTTTATGTACTGCTTAAGAACAACGATATGGCCAAGACCCATAAAAAGAGCAGAAGCAATAGGTGCAACCAAACTGGCGTTTTTCTTCATCCTGTGTGTTCCCCCCTTCCTGTTATTCTATTAAAATGAGCATAGAACATTTTATGGATATAAAGCAGATTCATGTAAGTATCTATTCAAGTAAAACCTCTGGAAGCTTCGCTTCCTCAGAACCTTGTTATTTACGTAATTAATTAAAGGCGATTCCGGTTTCGGAACCGCCTTCCATCATCAATTAGATCATTGAGCGGCTTCAATAGCTGCTGCTGCAAGATCAAGCTCAGTCTTGATATCGTTGCCATTCCAAATATTGGCATAAGCAGAACCCATAGAAGGCCAGTAGGCATTCATTGCAGGAATGCTGGGCATGGGCTTGGAGAATTCAAACTGTGCCAAGACACCGGCATGGGCGTCGTCAGCAATCTGAATGTCTGTGCGAGGAGGAATCTGATTGGTTACTTCATAACGCTTAGTAAGTGCATCCTTCGTTACAAGGAAGTTTGCAAATTTCTGTGCCTCTTCCGGTGCTTTTGAGAAAGAAGAAACATACATGGCACGTATACCGGAGAAGGATTTAGGAGGAGTATCGCTACCAGGAAGCTTAGGCAATGTGGTTACGCCGAAATCAACCTTATTTTCCCTGAATCCGTTAATAGCCCAAGGTCCTTGAACAACCATGGCAAAATTGCCGTTCTGGAAACCGGCGACTACAAAATCATAGGTAAAATCGGCGGCATCAATATCAAGGCACTCTTTTCTGTATTTTTGGAAGTAATCAAGAGACTTGATAGCTTCAGGGCTGTTAACCATATGCTGGGCCTTGTCGGTTCCGTTAGGTCCAAAGAGATCTGCTCCGTAGCCGGAGAGGAACATATAGCTATAGTAAGCATCGTCTACATCATAAACTAGAGCATACTTGCCTTCAGCAGGCTTGTTGAACGTCTTGGCAAAATCCTTAACCTCATCCCAGGTCTTGGGGGGATTTGGAACAAGAGCTTTATTGTAGAAAAGGGCATAGGTTTCAATAGCAGTAGGATATCCGTAGAGCTTACCCTCGGAGGATGTAGCATTGATAGCAGCCTCTACCATTGAGCCTTTAATTTCGGCCGCATTGGCATTTTCAAAAATGATACCACTTACGAGCATTTCGCCCAATTTATCATGAGGTGCTGCAAAAACATCAGCGCCGACACCGGCAGGGCCATCAAGCTGAAGTCTCTGTGCCGCATCGGTGTGACCAACAGGCTCAACAGTAATGGTGACATGAGGATTTGCATCCATGTACGCTTTTGCCATCTCTTCGACAAAGAGTTTTTCAGGGCCGTCTGATTCCCAAATCTTTAGGGATACGGGTTCAGCAGCAGGAGTTGAAGGTGATTCGGAAGGAGTTGCGCTCGTGGATTGTGAAGGTGTGGGGGTTGTCTCTGAAACCGGCTTTGCCACGCCACAAGCTGTCGCAAGGGTAGCAACCATGACAAGCGCGAGAACCAAGGCAAGAATACTGCGTTTTTTCATTGAAATATCCTCCTTATACATTATCTCGAGGCTTTGGCCTCTATTTTGGGCAAGCGTTTGCACAACACTATGCTTTAATTATAAATGGGAATTTTTGTTTTGTCAATGCATTATTAACAACTTTTTATAATTGCTCACCCCTATTATTTGTGACTTTCTATAATAAAAATCCCAATTTTAGGCTAATATAGTCATTTACTTTTTTTACAAATACAAATTAATCATTGTCAATAGTATTCTGAGAAAAGAATTTGCATAGCTTTTTTAATCCAGAACATCAGTTTGCATTTGAAACTGGCACAAAACAACTTAATATTTCGGTGTTTTTTGACGTTTCTTTTAGATTTTAATGCAATCGATTACATTTACATTATTTTGACTATATTCCTAGTTTCACTCTATTGAGGGATATGGTATGATGTTAGATATATATCAATACTTATAGAGTATTGTTTTATTTTGAAAGGATGAAAAATATGTTCTGTAAAAAATGCGGAAATGAGCTTCCAGAAGGCGCAATCTTCTGTTCATCATGCGGTGCCAATCAAGCAGAAATGATTAACGATTCGGACAGCAGCCTTGTTAACAACGAAATCCGACCTCCAGAAATTTATACCCAGCCCTCATCCTCCGAAGCTCCTTCAGAGCCTGTTAAAAAGCCGAAGAAGAAAGGCATATTTTTAAAGGTAATCGCCATACTTGTTCTTGCTTTGGTTTTGATTACCGGAGTAACTGTTCTTGGATATTATACGTTTTTACCGGCGAAGACTACACTTTTAGCCGCTGAATATGCCAGTGTTTTAAAGAGCTATAATATTTTTGATAAGAATATGGCCCGCCATGAAGAGAAGTCAGTAAAGCCCATATATGAAGGTACAGTTGAAAAAGATACCGAGCTTAGTTTCTCGCTGGATGCAGCACCCCTTGAACAACTGGGCTTACCTGCAGAGACAATTGATCTTGTTGTTGAGACCCTTAAGAATATGTCCATCAAATATGGCTACGCTACAGATGTAAGAGGCAGAAAGGGAACCATGCATTTTGGATTGGATTATCAAACCAACCCTCTACTGTCGTCAAATTTATACCTGAACGATACTAAATTTGGCCTGAGTGTACCGGAATTATCTCAGAAAACAATTGTAGGAGATTTGAAAAATCTTGATAAATTGGCTGAGATTTCTCCGGATCTCGATCCAACTTTTATAGAGGCCTATAAATCAATGGATCCTTGGATCTCCACACGTTTTTATGATGAGATCAAGATTGACAGAAAAAATATCAAAACCCTTATGGTAGACTATTCCCAGGAGATTATCAACAGTATTGATTCAAATGACATGTCCATCAAAAGAGGGCAAAAAACGGAGGTTTTAGGAAAAGACCTGAGTTGTCAGGAAATCACCATTAAGCTCGATCAAAAGGCTCAGAAAAAAATTGTTTCCAATGTTTTATCAAGGCTTAAGGATGATGATAATTTCTATAAGCTGTTCTTAGGCAATATGAATAAAGCAATGGGTATTCTGGGAGAAACCGAGTTCTATCAGCAGTTCTTCCTGGAACTCGGAATCGAAGACAATCTTAGCAAATCCGACTTCAAGAATGCTATCTCAGAAGCGAGAGAATCCCTGAATGAATCCGATTTCCCCGAAGAAATTATTGCGAAAGTCTACATAAAGGGCCTGGACGTCGTCAAATATGACTTTACCTTTGATACCGGCACACCGGAAGAAGAAGTCAGATTCACCATTGAAGAAAGAACCAATGATCTTTCATATGAACAAAAATATACCATCTTTAGCGATATAGAAGGTGAAAGCGGCGAGCTGAGCCTACATCTTAAAAATGATTATGACAAAGCTTCGGACACGACGGACTATACTTTGAAAGTGGATGCAAATATGGATATGGCCGACGAGTTCGGCAATATCCAATTGCTCTTAGAATCAAAGGAAGATCCTGATAAGAAGAGCAAGGTCGCTCATACCATTGATGCAAAAGTAAGTTTTGATATTACGTCCTTTGGAACTCAACAGAAAGGACAGATCGCCTTCACTGTGGATGGCACTAAGACCCGAAATGCCAAAGGACTTGTAACCAACAGTGATTACACGGGAGATTTAAGCGTTGAGGTTCCTGATCAGCTTCCTCAGCCCATCAGTGTTGGCTTTGCTATTAAAACCGATACCCAATATGGTAATAAAGTGACCATTCCCGAGCCAACAGACGTTCTTGATATCGCCGAAGCTTCGCAAGAAGATTATGAAGAGCTGGCAAATGAGATCTACGAGAAAATCGGAGCCCTCACCATGATCATGGGTGGTGGATTCTAGTACAACGATGTTGTACTGGTATAGGGTCGAGAGTAAAACATCAAGGAGCTGTCTTGAGAATCTGAAATGATTCTTAAGACAGCTCCTTTTAATACGAAAAAATCAAAGATGTGTACGTAGCAAAGAGCAGTATAGAGGCTAGCTAATGGCTGACCGGCCGCCTTTCAGCAGAATGGCATAGGCCGCTGAGAAAAAGATCAGTGATATTCCTGAAAGAATGTACACCGAGGGCAAGGCCAGACTCCCTTGCTGAGGTGCCGCAAATAACCCGGTCAGGGCTTGAAGGGTCCATCCCTGAGGGGTCAAAAGTGCCAGGGTTAACAGTGATTTAGGGACCCCCAGAAGATTCCATAAACACCCTCCCATAAGGCCTGTAATCAAAGCAAAGACCGGAGCGGCCGCCTGCAGCTGATGGGGTGTTTCAAACAATGCTGCCATAAGCATACTTATGGAAACCACGCAAATGATGTAGAGACAGATAACCAGCCAGGTATATACCCCCTGTAAGATGGTCACATGAAAAAGAACCTTCTGAACCACATAAAAAACCAATGTTTGAAGAAGACCCATGGTAAACAGAGCAGCCCCGTTTCCCAGGAAAAGCGGCAGTGAGGCACCCTTGACGGACAGGATTCTCTGCAGAGTCCCATTGGCCTTTTCTTCACATATCCAGCCACTTCCAAAGAGTAAGCCCATCATAATGAACAGCACCATCAATCCCAATGAAGCCGCTGTGTAAGAGGGAATGGTAATGGTATTGATCTTTGCCGGCAAAGCTTCGATTTCCTCGTATGACACCGCCATGATGGGCTGAGGATACCAATACTCCTCCAACTGCCGCGAAATGTCTTCACGGGTTAGTGAGATAGGCGGTAGACCCTTGCTCTGAAAGCTTTCATTAACCCAGTCGTAGGTAAAGTACCCTGTATATATTCTGAGTGCTTCTATTGCAACAATCTCTTTAAGAAGCTCGGCTGAGTAGGTCGACGGAGATTTTACAAGGGTAATCATTTCTTCTAAATTCCCTTGGTGAAGGCCTTGCCCGAAGCCTTCCTCTATGACAATCATGGCCTCGGCCTTCTCTTCCTTGAGCTGAGCCAGAGCTTTTTTACGGACTGTTGTAACCACATTCAGCCCTTCTTTTTGTGCAAGGCGCTTGCACAGAAGCTGTGAATCCCCTGTCCCATCCTCGTCAACCAGGACAACGGGGATATACCCCAGCTTTTCTTTTCTCTGTGCATATCCCGTAATAATCGAAAGCAGCATTGGTACAATCAGAATAGCCAATATAAAAAGCTTGTCCGAGAAAAGCACACGAATTCGGTTGATAAAGATACTCGCAAACTTCATCCCTCCACCCTCCTGCGCTTAATCTTGAGAATGATTGATGCAGCCGCCAAAAAGAGTCCTGTCAGTAGGATCAAGGCCATACAGCTTCTCAGGGTATCCGAATAGTGATCGCCGTACAGGGCACTTAAAAAACCTTCCGCTGCCCAGCGATTGATAGTCAGAACACTAAATGGCCGACAGGCTTCGGGCAACGATGGCAATGGATAGAGACTCCCGCCTATGATGGCCATCAACAGAATGGAAAGATTGGCGATGAGATCTGCGGCACTTCCCGAGCTTGCAAGACTTGCTATAAGAAGTGAAAACGCACCCGCAGCAAGGGTAGTGGCCACAAAAACAGGAATCATGGATAGAAGCTGTGATGTTACTGTTCTTCCTCCTGCAATGGCCATAAAAATTGCAATAATGGAAAACTGGACCGCAGAAATCATAAAGGATACCAAAAGCTTTGATACAACCGTCTCCCAGCTCTTGGTAGGCGTTGCATTAAGTCTCGATAAAATCCCCAACCTTCTTTCCTCGGTCAAAAGCTTCATACAGGGAATGGACGAAAACAACGTAAAGATGGCCAATAGGGACAAGGCATAATATATAACCGGATTCACATCGGGTGTCTGAAGCTTTTCCTCTGAGATAATGGCCTTTCGATTGAGAATTAAACGTATATAGGTCTCGTTTGCCTTTTTAACCTCTTCATAGAGTGCTTCATCAGAATAGCCCCCATCAGCCTCCAGATTATAGATGACATTAAGAGAGGCGAGGCCTGCAGATACTGCAGTAGACCCGACAAAGGCAATATTCTTGACCAGATTGGATTGAAGATATAAAAGATTTGAACCTATGACCTTTGCCGCCAAAGGCTCCCAATAATCCACACTGCTGATGAGACCTTCAGGGAGGACGATGGCCGCAGCTGCTTCATGTTTTTCAATGAGCTCCCGGGCTTCTTTTTCATCAGCAAAGAGAACTTGCTCAACGATTTCCAGGTTTTTGAGCTGTGCTGCCAAAAGTCCCGTCCAAGCCGATTGTTCCTCATCAACTATAATTATTTTGAAGGGCTCAACAAAGGTGCTTTTTTCAAGAAGTGGTGAAAGGGCCTGAGCAAATATCCAAATAACTACAAGGGGCATTATAAGGATTATGATAAGGGTCTTGTAATCCTTGAGCATGAGTTTGAGATCATTTCTTAATAGGGTCATAAAGCTGGACATTATGCCTCCTCCAGCTTAAGCATAAGCTGTTCCAAGCTGTTACTGCCGGAGGAATTCAAAACATCATCAATGGTTCCCGAATAGAGGAGGGCCCCGCTGTTTAAAACGGCAATACGGTCACATAGAAGCTCCAGCTCATCAATATAGTGACTGGTGATGATGATGGTACATCCCTCTTTTTTGAGCCCCTGAATCAACTCGGCGATGGTGGCACGAGAAAGAACATCCACACCGGCTGTCGGCTCATCCATAATGAGTATGTCAGGCTTGTGAAGAAGAGATGCCGCAATATTAAGACGTCTTTTCATTCCTCCTGAAAAGGTTTTGACCCTATCGTTCCTTCTGTCATACAGCTTCATAATCCGGAGAATATGCTCAATCCTTTCCTTTTTAAGGGAAGCTTCTATACCGTAAATTCCTCCCCAGAAATCTAAATTGTCATAGGCTGATAGCATGGGGTACAGAGCGATTTCCTGAGGGACATATCCAAGGCGGGATCTGAGACTATCAGGATTTTTCTGAATACTTTCTCCTTCAATTAGAATATCCCCCGATTCCGGTTTATTAATAGTTGCCATAAGGGATATAAAGGTTGATTTACCCGCTCCGTTGGGGCCTATCAGTCCGAATATCTCACCTTTACCGATATCAAATGTAATATCATTAAGGGCTTTCCTGCCCTTATATTTTTTTGTGATATTTTTTACCGATATTAATGCATTAGTGTTCATGTTCCTGTACTAGGGCTCTTAAAACAATAACCTCCCACTTTTGAAGCGGTTTTTATTGTTTTAAGAACCCTTGTTCCTTCCACGTCTTTAAGACCCTCTGTTACAATTTTACACGAAACTATTTGTAAAAACAGCAGAAAAAAAGAATTTACCACATAAAAAAAGCAGCCGTAGAACGACTGCTTTTTTTATTGTGAATTATTATTTCTTCTTACCCTTAGCTGCAGCAACTTTTTCCTTCAGCTCTTTGCCTGCCTTGAAAACAGGAGCCTTGGAAGCAGGAATCTTGATCTTAGCCTTTGTGCGAGGATTAACGCCTGTGCGTGCTTTGCGCTCTCTCACATCAAATGTACCAAAACCTACGAGAGTAACCTTTTCAGTTTTAGCCAAAGAAGCACTGATGCTTTCGATGATAGCGTCGAGGGCTATACCTGCATCCTTCTTTGTCATTTCCGCCTTTTTGGCAATTGCATCAATAAGATCTGCCTTATTCATGTCAACTCTCCTTCCGGATAATTTATGGCACTATATGCCAAATAATTTATACCCATATTATTTCATAAAACAACATAAAAAGCCATCATTTTTAAAAATTTTTTAAAAATTTTCTTTTTAGAATGTTTCCTAGGGCGGGTTAAGCTTTTTGTCGATCGCCAGCATCGTCTCTATGAGCGGCTTTTGGAGTTATAGTCCCCAAAACTTGTAATAAAAATTCCCTCCCTTTCATTGGTCTAAAAGCTTACTGTGAAAGCGTCCCGGCATCATAATCTCATATCACTTTAACCAAAAAAGGTGCCCTTTGGTAATTATTATTGTCAACTTTCTTTTAACCATTTAAATCAAATTGTAACATGGTTACTTTTAAGCCATAGAGACAGGCTGTATGATAAAAAGAAAGTAACAGAATATAATGAGAAAGGAAGGCGTTTTTATGAAAAAAATAATATTGGCAGTGTTAAGCCTTTTAATATTCTCCTTTTCAGCCTGTACCAAGGCCGATACATTTTCCCCTATATCCCCTGAAGATGCCGTAAATCTTTTAAAGAAAGACAGCAAGGCAGTTCTTATCGATGTGCGCACACCTGAGGAGCACAAGGCGATTCGAATACCGGACAGTATTCTTATTCCTGATTACGAAATAAAAGAAAAAATAGGAGAAGTCGTTCCCGATAAAAATACAACTGTCATTATCTACTGCCGAAGCGGCAACAGAAGTGCCAAAGCCGCAAAAAACCTTGTTGAGATGGGCTATACCAAGGTTTTTGATCTGGGAGGCATTATAGACTGGCCTTATGAGACAGAGGGGGAAGGATGAGTTATTCGGGCAGGCCAAGAAAGTAAAGCATGTAGGTTACGGCCAGTAAGTCGGCGCAGCCACCCGGGCTTATGTTATGATGCATAAATAAATCATCCAGCTTTTTTATTCTGCCTATAACCTCATGGTTGATATAATTCTTATTAATAATCCCTCCCTCAAATAGATCCCGAGTTCCTGGCAAAAGACTTTCAATTAATTGGCTTATCTCCTTCTGGACCGTTCTTAATACTTCCGGGTTCGACCGGGCAATAATGTTGGTATCCTCTACATGGGCAATAAGATGAAGAAGGGTCAGAGCTCCCGTATCATTCAGCGAGCAGCCTTGGGCTATGAGTGCTTGGAAAACGGGAAGCCCATAGCATATCACCGATGAAAAGCCGCTTGCAGCCTCTCCCCTTACACCGGTAAGGCCATACTGAGTATATAGCCTTTCACCATTGGTTTTAGCTGTTTTCTTCGGTATCTTTTTAAAATCATTCTCCATATCTGAGCTTACCATCTCCCGGCATAGCAATTGCAGGCTTTCCAGGGTCTCAGGCAAGGCCTTTCCATGAAGGTATCCCAGAGCTATACAAATAATACCTATGGAGAATATGATGCCCTTATGGGTATTAACGCCATGGGTGGCTTTAAGCATAGCTTCCTCAGCCTCAATTCCCAGGTATCTGGCTGATCTGAAAAGCTCCTGGAGACTTTTCTCTCCGGCATTGAGGCCATGGATCACAAACCGGTAAAAATAAGGGTAGAGTACGGATGCACTGCTCATAAACGTATAGATATCCATGTCCTTATGGGCTCCCGAATGGTGGCGGTCTACCAGTCCCGGCTTAGGTGTGACACAGACCTCGTACAAAATGGAGCGCTGGGCAAGAGATGCTATTTTCTCAGCATATTCATGATCAAAATAGTCCTTAAACATTCGTACTGTTTCGCTTTGAATAAGCTCAAGGGAATGGTTTCTGCTTCGGGAACACAGGACTGCGGGGTTATCGCATAGCAGGCAGCGGCGGGGAGACAAGCCGATGTCCTCTCGGGAAAGCTTTTCACCTTCGGGCTTTATAACATCCATATCAAATAACCGCCCTATGGCTTCCCCATCCTCAATATCGACCATGATTTTTTTTACGGAATGGGCATCTCCCTCTACCACAAAAAAGGCCTCGCAGCCGGTATTCGTAACCTTTTCCTCACAGCTTACCAGCATATGGCCTGATTGCCCCAGCTTCTTCTTAATAAGCTCTTTGCCCCTGTCAAAAGCCTTAAGCGCCAAATTAAAAAGCTTAACAGGCCCTGCAATATTGAGGGTAAAACAAATAACCGGCAGCTTGAAGCCATCAAGGAGACGCCTCTGGATACTTACCCGCTCTTCCCTAGCCGCAAGCATCTGCTCAAGTGTAATGGGTTGGCCGTCGAGCAATTGATTCCTATCCATACTCTCCTCCTTTTAGGCTCCATGCTTCAGATTCTGTACCTGAATAGCCTCATTTTTAAGCTTTTCGGCTATCTGCCTGCCCTCTTCCGAAAGAATATAGCCATAAGTCACTGGAGGCACAAGTAATCTGATAGCATCGTAATCCCCTTCAGACATGAGCTTTCGAACCCTGGATGCGCTAATTCCCTCGCCCTCGGCTAAAAGCCGCGGTATTTCAACGACCTCAATATCGGTGCCTTTAAAAAATTCCTTCATCTGCGCATTGTATTTTGCAGTTACAGGACAAAAGGGCTCTGTACCAACGAAACGCTTGGTTATATTCAGATTTCTCGCAAAGGACTCCTTGAAAAGAGTTAAGTCAAGAGTACAATTGATTTCATCAATCTTCGCTTTGTTCTTTATGAAATAGGACGGGAAGGTAGCGGAAGAAAGGAGATAATCCGATGTGCCATGTACCGTCACATTCTTAAGGTGGGATACTCCCTCACGGACCAGCCGATAGCGTACCTCAGCGCTAAAATCACTTTTATCCTCTGAAAGAATAAAGAGATGGAGCCACTCACATGCACGGGCTGCTGTTTCAATCAGATACAGATGACCGTTTGTAAAAGGATTGCAGTTGGCTACAATTGCTCCGATGTCTGAGACTGTCTCAGGTCGGTATAGGGAGCTGACAAAGCTTTGCAAGCCATTTTTCTTATTTTCCATCATCAAGATGTCCGAAGTTTCCACCATGGGATAAAAGCCCAGGCCGGAGAACACACTTTTGTTGGCAGGCTTGGTAAAAAGGAAAAGATGCTTGTGCCCCTCATGCACGGCATGGGTCACAAGGTGTGTTAAAACCGATGCGCAAAGCCCCTCGCCTTGATACAGGTCTGATATGGTGATGCATTTTAAAGTATTGGCCTCCATTGAACCTGTGGCGATGATTTCATTCTGATTGTCGTAAAGATTGACGGTAAATGAAATACCGTCATCATAGTCAAGCTTGTTTTGGTTTAAAAAAGCCTTAACCCTGTTGAGATTTTCACCCGTAAAGGGGTTCCCGTATGCGTAGCAGTACGGACCGTAATCCATGACTTAGCCCCCCAATAAGCTCGGACATGTACAAATTTTAAAATCCTTCGTTACTCGGCTATCTGGCGGATAAGGTCAATTACTGATCCGTCGCGATAAGTCACAATTCCCACAACTCTGTCGGTATAATGAATAGGGTCGGGCCGTCCAACGATTTTCTCAGCCATCTCCATAAGCTCTTCAATGGGCATAACCTGGAGCCCGGCGTCTAAAAGACGCTGCATAAGATCCTGTCGTATGGGATTGACCGCAATGCCCTGATCGGTGACAACCACGTCTATGGTTTTACCCGGAGTGACAATGGTGTTCAGCTTTCTGACAATAGTGGGTATCCTTCCCCGAAGCAGGGGCGCAACAATTATGGATACGCTGGCTCCCGCCGCGGTATCGCAATGGCCTCCTATGGCACCGCGTATGATGCCGTCAGAGCCGGTTATGACATTGACATTAAAATCGGTGTCAACCTCCAGTGCCGACAATACCACGATGTCAAGCTGGTTTACCGCCGAACCCTCGTTTCCCGGGCTGGCATAATAGGAGGCGTCAATCTGCTGATGGAAACGGTTATTTTTTAAAGATTCGGCCGCGACCAGATCGAAGGACTGCACATCCAGTATCTTTTTAATGAGCCCCTCTTCATGAAGCTTCACAATCTGGCCGGTGATGCCACCCAAGGCAAAGCTGGCCTTAATATTCTCCTGAAGCATTTTTTCTCTTAAAAATTGCGCCGTAGCCAGTGAGGCGCCACCGGTACCCAGTTGAAAAGAAAATCCATCATAAAAATAGCCGCTGGCGGCAATGACGTCTGCGGTAGTCTGGGCCATCAGAAGCTCCTTGGGGTTTTTGGTGAAGCGGGTTGCACCACTCATAATGCCCTGGGGATCACCAATGGCATCCACCTTGACTATGTAATCCACCTGGGACTGGGGTATGCCAAAGGGCGCATTGGGATAGGGCACAATATTGTCGGTAATTATGACTACCTTGTCTGCATAGAGGGCGTCAAGCTTGGCATAGCCCATGGAACCGCAGGAAATGCCTGTATCGTGATCACGGGAGTACCCGTTGGCGTTGCCGTAGGGGTCACAGGACGGCGCACCTAGAAAGGCTACGTCTATTTTAAGCTGGCCGCTTTCAATGGCATAAGCCCGACCGCCGTGGGAACGGAAAACCACCGGAACGTCCATAAGTCCGTTTGATATTTCTTCGGCAAGCTTTCCACGAATACCGCTTGTTTCGATATGCCTGACCACACCATTTTTGATATGGTTAATCATGGGCTCATGTATGTCTATGAGTGAACTGGCGGCCACCGTCAAACCCTTTATTCCCATTTCGGCAAGGGTATCCATGACCTTATTGATGATATAGTCACCGTTTCTGAAATGATGGTGAAAGGAAATGGTCATGCCGTCCTTTATACCGCACAATTCTACGGCTTTTTCAAGGCTCGGCACGATTTTGTTGTGAACCGCCTTACGCTCCTTAAGGCTTTTAGTATCCTTCTGCATGGCCTTGCAGCCCTGGTGAAAGATACCATTTATGCCTGTCATTTGGTCTATATGAGGGATGGTATCCAAATTAAATTCTTTCATGGCATTGCTCTCCTTAGTACCTTTGCCGCGACCGCTAGCTCAAGAAGATGCTCAGCCCTTTCGACAACAGGCTTGTCGATCATTTTGCCATTTAAGTTAATAACGCCCGAGCCTTTGCGCCTGGCTTCCTCCATGGCTTCAATAATGGCAAGGGATTTACTGATTTCTTTTTCGGTGGGTGTAAAGACCTGGTGCAGGGGTTTGATCTGATTGGGATTAATGACCGACTTGCCATCAAAGCCCAGCTGCTTGATAAGCTTAACTTCTGCAATAAAGCCCTCTGGGTTATTAATGTCAGAGTAGACTGTATCAATGGCATCAATTCTGGCGCTTCGCGCTGCCATTAAAATCATGCTCCTCGCCATCAAAAGCTCAAGGCTCTCGGCTGAACGGCTTGTTCCCATATCGGTCACAAAATCCTCCGCCCCCAGTGCAATTCCGATAAGCCGCTTGCTTGAGTGCGCGATCTCCCGTGCATTGAGGACTCCGGCGGCGCTTTCAATGGCAGCCATCATCTTGGTCCTGCCGACAGGTATACACGCTGCGGCCTCTATTCTTTCAATTTCTCTTTCACAATAAATAACATCCTGCGCCGATTCGGTTTTAGGCAGACGAATGACATCGGGCTGCGCACGAACCATGGCTTCCAGATCATCCATACCGAAGCCGGTATCAAGCCCGTTGATTCTGACAACCACCTCTTTGCCTCTGAAGCTGAGGGTTTTAAGGGCATGATAAACTAGAAATCTCGCTGTGTCCTTTTCATTCAGGGACACCGAATCCTCAAGGTCAAACATCAGGCAGTCCGAACCGTATATATGCGCATCACGAATCATCCCGGGGTTGTTTCCCGGAACATAAAGCATACTCCTTCTGAGCTGTTTCATTAGGCTTTACTTTCCCCCCAATCATATTGGCTCGATTGGCAGGCTCTGTATATGGCTGCAGTGGTTCGGGCTCGGACCGTACAGTCCAGAGCCCCTTTATCCACCGCGGTAATAGATGCGCCCACAAGTCCAAGCTCACGAGCTGTTTCCAATATAACCTGTCTGATTTGATTTCCGTACTGTTTTTCAACGGAGCTGTCCAAGGAGACTGAGTTGGTATCGGCATCACCAGGTTCAATTCTGATCATAATATCGCTTGATTCCAGGGTGCCCGCAATTCCTATTTCTTTAATTTCCATAAGGTTCCCCCCCAGTTTTGGAGCTTAAAGAACATGATCAAGGGTCTTCATCATCTTTTTGTTTTTCTCAATATCGGACTCAATGATCCCGCGTGCTGTTTTTATAAAGGAATCGCTGCGTGCTTCAAGATTGAGTCTGCTTTTTTTATCGATGATCTCTATTTCTTTAGGATCAAAAATCTCATAACCGTATAATGCACCGGCGATACATCCAGCCATGACACCCACTGAGTCGGCATCCCTTCCCGAATTGACACCGTCAATAACAGCCTGAACAGGCTTATCCTCAAAGAGGGTAAGATATCCAATGGCCACAGGCAGCTCCTCAATTGAATAAAGACGGCTGGGTGTATAGTTATGGGTAGGTATTCCCACTCTTTCGACGGACCTGGCGAACTGCTCGGCCACAGGGGAATAAGGTAGTATGGCCTTGAAAAACTCCTCCACAATGAAGGCTTTTTCCTCCCGGCGGTCCTTAAGTCGTTTTGCTGTCTCGTACAGGTCGCGTATGGCATTTTTTGTTCCATCCTTGGCTAGCTCCAGAGCAGTTGCAACCACATCATGAATGGTAGCGCCGGGTTCATAGGCTTTAGCAATACAAGCTGCAAGTACACCGGCCGCCTCAAGCCCATAGCTAAGCTGATGCCCGCAGGCAAAATCAATGGCCTCATCATAGGCCGCTTTTGGGTTACATGCATTGACAACGCCCACCGGGGAGATATACATGGCTGCTCCGCAATTGACCATATTGCCCATGCCACCCTCTCTGGGATCGCAGTTGGCCAGTCCATGGCGGTTAAAGATGTGTTTTTCAGGATAAAAGAGGCGTTCTATAAGCATGGCCTCTCTGTCGAACTCAGGTATATAACGCGGCCTATATCCAATTTCCTTAACAAATTCATCACCCATATCGTAAGCGTCTATATGGTTACGCTTATTCTGGTAAACATTGATCAAAGACATCGTCATAAGGGTATCGTCGGTAATGATGCCATATCCCCTCATGCGATCTATGCGGTCAACAATATTCATATCGGCCTTCCACCATTTGGTATTCACGGTGATGACCGGTCCGCCATATAGGTCCAGAATCTGCTGGTGAGTAAGCCGTTCCACAGGAGCACCCAGGGCATCTCCAAAGGCCGTCCCGTAAATAACACCACGGGTTTTTCTCTCAAAATCGGTCATGTCATTGTACCTCCGCTATATATTGTTTTTTCAGATTATTTCTCTTCAACGAGCACATTTCCATACAGGGTTCTTCCCATATAGAGCTTGGCAAAGCCGAACATGCCGTAGGTAAAATCTGAATCCCTTGCCTCCAGCAGGACCTTTCCATCTATAGAAAGTGTTATAAGGTCACCCGTGGCTGAGAGCGATACGCTGTAGCTTCGTCCGTATTCCCATGAAAAATCTGCTTCGCACAGCTTAGTAAGCCCGAAATTATTCTTGTATAGCGCAATAGTTCCCTGCTTGTCAAATCCTGCGTGGTAGCTGCGCTGAGCTCCCTGAGCTCTTATGGAAAGCATATGACCGGTTCCGTTTTCAGGGGTTACCTTAGCAGTAACGGTATAATCCTTGGCAAAATAATGGCCTGAAAACGCTTGGGCGTAATCACAGGACATGGCTTCCAGATTGCCGTCCTCCAGGGTCCAGGCACCATGGTCATGAGAAAATGGGGTGATGCAGCCAAAATTCTTCATCTGCTTTGCGAAATCTATGGTATATTTTGCTTTTCCGGTGATTTTAAACTCATCAATGAATATTCTGCCCAGGCTTTTAACCTTGCCGGCATAGCCCTCAACAATGATGCCAATCTCGTCAATCATCTCTCCATCAGTGTCGGGAATGGTAAATTCCACTTGGCTCCACTGATTGGGCAGAGGCTGGATGTAGCCTTGAACGAGATCCTTTTTGCTCTTGGCCAAACGTACAAAAGGAGCAATTCCAATGTTTTCATTGCCTTCCCATTGATCAAGATACACCGCCAGGCTTACCTTCTGGCCGCTGTATGCTTTTGGGGAGAAAACCGGGCTGTATCGCTCATCGCTAAAGTCATCGCGGGTATAAAAGGGTTTGTAGTAAACCTTGCTGCCTGCACCTCTGACCAGCCTGTCAAACAATACTTCCAGGGAGCCCTTGCCCTTAAAGCCGTATTCTTCGGAGTGCCTGATCCTGCAGTGGAACGGATCGGAAACCCTGAAATTATGGGTGGATCCGGGTAATTCAAAGTCAAAATAGATTTCATCCTCTTTAAAGCTTTGAACCAACTCATCAGGAGCTTTTTCACCGGCTATCCGGTAGCCCAGAAGCGCAAGCTCCTTAGCATAGCTTGGTATATCCAGAATATTGAGGTATCCGGAAACACCGGACAACACGATGGAATCATTAATGGGATCGCGGTATCTGGCAGCAAGGCCATCCAGGCCGCACATGACGCCTAATACGGTGCCGACATTTCCTGCATTGCAATCGGTATCCCAACCGCACATGGTGGCAATTTCAACAGTACGGTTGAAATCACCCTTGCCATACAGCATGGAAAGTACGCAGACACCTGCGTTAGGTATGATATGGCAGGCTCCCTTATACTTGTCATATCCCCAATCTCTTACAAGCATATCCATACAGAGCCTGAAGTCATCAGGATGTTTGTCATAGAAGTCACAAACGGCACGAGCGACTTTGTTGTAGGTGCTTTCTGCCGGTATAAAGGTCAGCGCTTTTTCAATAATAAGACGGATATCATTGCAGATGAAGGCCTCCGCTATGGCAGCGCACAGGAACCTTGCACCATAAATGCCCTCCCCGTCATGGGATACGCTGGCTGCAGTCTCTCCAAGCATTGCAGCCTTTTCCGGGTTGCCGGGGCAAATCAATCCCCAGGTGTCAATAAAGATCTGTCCGCCTATCTGCTCTGCGACAGTTTTTCCGTTCTGAGCTATGGAACCTGATTGAGGTGCCTTAATTCCAGCTTTTAGATTCAAAAAGGCCGTATGCTCTGTGCTGACACCATAACCGCCCCACCAGAACATTCCGACCCCTTCCCGGGCATAATTGAGCCATGCACGGCCAACATCATCGGCTGTAAGCTCCCTGTCACTTGCATCATCATACAATGCACGAAGAAAATAGAACGGGCCGTTTGCATCATCATCGGCTGCGAAGTTTTTAAACTCCTTTACATATGATGTGATTTCCCCATAGGTTTTCCTTATTCTTTCATAGGTCCATATGGTGGGCTCAACCGGTGCACCAATCCGTATTCCGATGTTCATTCCAAGAAATCCTGAATAAACTTTGTTAAGATAATTTTTTGGTATCATCATTGCGCCGCCTTTCAATATATCATTATCAATATTAACGCTTCGGTTCAATCTCCTCCCGCGAGGGAATTGAGGGTTGTGCTCCGCTTCTCGATACGCATAACCTGGCAGCCTTGTTTGCAAAAGCGATAGCTTGTCCAATTTCCATTTTTTCAGACAGGCCTACTGCCAAAGCCGCATTAAAAGTATCTCCCGCCGCAGTGGTATCAACCACCTCAACATCCTCAACCTTAAAGAGCTTTGATTGACTATTTCCGGCGAAAAGGGCACCCTCTTTGCCTAGAGTTGCCACCACATTCTTGGCGCCTCTTTCTATCAGTCTGGCGGCAGCCGCATTGGCTGATTGAATGTCTGTAACGGGAGTGTCTGCCAGTATTTCGAGCTCAGTTTCGTTGGGAGTCAGATAATCCACCAGCTTCAGAATTTCATCCGGAATACTTTCCGGAGCCGGAGCAGGATTAAGTATGACGGTACAGCCATGCTTATGAGCAATTTGAATTGCTAAATAGGCTGCTTCAAGAGGTATTTCGAGTTGGATGAGAACAATTTTACTTTGTGCTATGAGTTCTTCATGATGAGATATGAAATTGACATCGCATTTGGAATTTGCTGCAGGCAGTACAACGATACTGTTGTTACCCGCTTTACTGACATAAATAACGGCAAGGCCGCTGGTTTGATTTTGTTCAGCAGCAATATGAGCGGTATCCACACCTACCCCTGCAAGATTCTCAATCAACTGCCTTCCCAGCATATCATCGCCCACTTTACCGAGCATTGACACACCATCGCCCAGTCGTGCTGCGGCAAAAGCCTGGTTGGCACCCTTTCCTCCAGGTATGTATCCTTCCAGCTTGCCCATAATCGTCTGCCCGACGCGAGGAATTTCATCCAAATGTATAACCATATCCATATTCAAGCTGCCAATAACTAGTATGTTGTGCACTTTGCTACCTCCGGTGTTGAGCCTGGTGATTGCTTCTCAGCCACATGTTAATGTAACTCACAACCATCTGGTGGTTAACCTTCTATTTTTACTTGATCATTTGATAAGGAAATAACAATTTAGAGAAACCGGTTTTTTCAATTGTTATTATATTCGATAGATCTTATAGTTGTCAACCATTGGTTTTTAATGAGCTCTACAGTTTAGCAGGCTTGCACAAATTATAACGAATCCTTGATATAGGCCGATTTCATTTATTTAAATCAAATAATTCAGCCTCCCTGCGCTATAATATTTTACTATCCATTTTCAGGAATTGTTCCAGAAACCGTTTTATCTATTGGTATATTATTCTTCAATAAACCAGTTGCTTTTTTTCAATTAAAACCATATAATATGAGCCAGTATGTTATAGGTGGGGGTTGTTGTATTTGAAATATACCATATCTGATATTGCCAAGCTGGCAAATGTATCTAAAGCCACTGTTTCACGGGTTATCAACAACAAAAATGAAGGTGTCAGCCAAGAAACCGCCCAAAGAGTCCGTGATCTGATTAACGAGCTTGGATACCGGCCCAACAGCCTTGCAAGGAGCATTGTCAATTCCAATGCCAAAATGCTCGGCCTTGTCATACCGGATGTTAACAATCCTTTTTTCCCTCAGCTTGTACGCGGTATAGAGGACTATGCCTATTCCTGCGGCTATACAGTTTTCCTTTGTAATTCGGATAACGATCCCAAAAAAGAAGAGCAGTACTTGATGTCCCTTATTGATAAGAGAGTGGATGGTGTTATTCTGGCTACAACCAATTCCAGAAGCACCACGCTGGAACAGCTGAATAATTACGGTGTACCCTTTGTGCTTGTGGATCGTCCCCTTAACAGTGCATCCATTGATTTAGGGGTTTATGCCGATAACTACAAAGGCGTTTACACAGCAGTCCAACACCTCATAAGAAACGGAAACTCACGTATTGCCTTTCTGGGAGGAACTAAAAAAGTTGTAACGACCTCCGAGCGCTTTGCCGGATACAGAGATGCCTTGAAGGACGCCAATATAGACTCTGAAAAAGCTCTCATCAAATTTGGTGATTATTCCATCGCTTCCGGCAATCAAATGATGGATAGGCTCATTGCAGAAAAAGTTCCTTTTACCGCAGTCATGGCCGGATGTGATCTTATTGCAATTGGCGCGGTTAAAGCTTTGAGAAGAAATGGCATTTCTGTTCCAAAAGAATGCGAGCTCATAGGCTTTGATGGAATCGAGCTTTCAGAGATATTCGACCCATCTATTTCCACCGTTGTACAACCCATTTACGAAATCGCCCTTGAATCCGCAAAGCTTTTGATTGGCAAAATAAATGGTGATATTACCTCCTCGCGTAAGATAATTGTCGAGCCCACCCTGGTTTTAAGATCGACCACCAAGTAATTTTTCATACCATAATTTCGTGTATCCTTTTAGCTCTTATGTCTAATATTTAGCAAATTCCCAATAACATCGCCATTTATCGCTTCATAATTTGTTTAATTTGCATAATAAAATAACTGAATTTTGTGGAGTATAACTATTGTTTACTACTCCGTGCTTAACCTATAATGGTCTAAAGAGAAACCGGTTTAGTAGTTTTTGATACTTATTAACCTCCTCACTTGCAACAGTGCAACATAATAAATACAATTGGGGGTGCTGCATGTCTACTCTAGGTAAGAGAATGCCCGTTAACAGAAATACCTCGGCTTTTTTCCGGAGGCTTAAGGCTGATCGGGTGCTCTATCTTATGATAGCTCCGACCATTCTTTACTTCATAGTTTTCCGCGTATGGCCTATCATTAATATGAGGCTTGCGTTTTACACATTCCGCTCAAGGGGTCCCTGGGAATACGCAGGATTCAAGTACTTCAAGCAATTATTTGATTCTCCTGCTTTTTACAGCATTCTCAAAAACACACTTATCATTAGTTTGATGAAATATGTCCTGTTATTCCCCTTTATTGTTTTGTTCGCCATTCTTCTCAATGAGCTGCGAAGCAATAAGCTGAGAAAATATGTACAGGTGATTTCCTATCTTCCCCACTTTCTTTCCTGGGTTGTTATCGCAGGTATTTGGATCTCCTTCCTTTCACCCTCTACCGGAGCGGTAAACCAGATTTTGGGGCTCTTAGGTCTGAATCCGGTTGATTTTATGACCAACAAGGGAACCATACGATGGGTACTGTTCTATAGTGAAATGTGGCGAAGCCTTGGATGGGATTCCATAGTCTATTTCACAGCAATCATTGGTATCGATGCAGATCTCTATGAGGCTGCAGAAATAGATGGGGCCGGCCGCTTAAATATCATTCGCTATATTATCCTGCCCGCGCTCTTTATTCCTATGGTGACCATGTTCATCCTCAATCTCGGGTTTTTCCTTAATGCGGGATTTGATCAGGTACTCAACTTCTCCAATGACTCGGTCATCAGCACCATAGACATTTTGGACACATATATTTACCGCGTTGGACTTATCAACGGACAATATTCGCTTGCTACAGCCATGGGCCTCATCAAAGGTGTTGTCGGCGTGTTCCTGGTTCTAGCAACACATGTTACATCAAAAAAGACGACCGGTGTGGGCGTTTGGTAAGGGGGCATATAATGAGGAATAAAAAGAACATCCCGGCGCAAGTCGTAATATCCATATTTATGATATTGGTCACCCTGACCATGATCATCCCATTACTGAATATATTCGCGAGGTCCCTGTCCGATCCCGCTCTGTCTCCTACCATGAATGGACTTCGTATTATACCTAAGGGCTTCAGCCTCATCAATTATAAGATCGTGGCCAGCCATCCGGTTTTGATACCATCCATACTTAACTCATTAAAGATAACGGTCATAGGGACAGTCATCAATATTTTGCTGACAACCTCAGCAGCCTATGTTCTTGTCCGTCCGAATTTGATTTTTAAAAAAGCCATTATGGTCTTCCTCATCTGCATGATGCTCTTTGATCCGGGACTGGTGCCCGAGTATCTGGTCATAAAGAACATTGGACTTATGAATTCCCAGTGGTCGGTTATATTAGTCACATCGGTGAATGTTTTCTATCTGGTCATTATGATGAGGTATTTCGGTGAAGTTCCCAATGCCATGCACGAGGCGGCTACCATTGACGGAGCGGGTCATTTCAGAATATTCTGGCAAATTTATTTGCCGCTTGCAAAGCCGGGAGTTGCCACTCTAACTCTGTTCTACGCTGTTTTCCGTTGGAATGACTATTTTAGGCCGGGCATTTATATCTTGAATCCTAAGGAAACAACACTCCAGGTTATATTAAGACAGTTTGTTGTCCTTGGCTCATCAGAAAACATAATTGGTGCCCAAAATCTTCTTAACTACAATGAATTCGCAAAGGTTGACATTAACGCCTTGAAGGGTGCGACCATGGTAGTAGCCATCGTCCCCATCCTCATCCTCTATCCCATTATCTTGAGATATATCAAAGGCGGCGTTATGACCGGAGCTGTAAAAGGGTAGTCTCACTCTTTTTAACCCACAAACCAAAAAAATCGTCTGAGTGGGGAAAGAGCTCTCTATCTTCTGTTCAGCGATTATAATAAAGGCACTCTCGACATCTCGAGAGAAACAATATTTTTCAAGGGAGGAATGAAATTGAAAAAGTCATTATCAATCCTGTTGGCAGTTTTAATGATCGTTTCACTGATTACCGGATGTGGTGGTAATCAACCTGCACCTTCAGCAACCCCGAGCACCAGTGCTCCTACTTCAACCGAACCCGCTGCTCCTAAGGGCATTGGTACAGCCGATAAGCCCGTAAAGGTTACCATTCTGGAAAAGGACCTTACCATGACCGAACCTGATGTGGTAGCTCTGGCAGAAGCCATAGAAAAAGGCATGGCTAAAGAAGGCAACTACGTTGATATCGAGTATCTTGAGCCCCCTGCAGGCAAGTATGTTGAGGTTGTGCCTCTGGCTATCAGAACCGGCCAGTATACACCGGACATTGTTTACTTCCAAAACGGCGTTGAGCTTCCCCTTGTACAAGAGGGATTGCTTGAGGATTTAACTCCTTACATTGAAAAATCCACAAACATCAAAGCTATTATGGAAGATTATAACAAGACAAGACTGCAAAATTATCCTTATCTGTTATGGATGGCTCCTCCTATGACCTATGTTCCTGTTATAAGAGGCGACTGGTTTAACCAGCTTCAGATTAAGGACGAATTTCTAGCCAACCCTACCCCGGACAACTATTACAAGATGTTCAAGGAAATTAAGGATAAGGGTCTTGCAGAGTATCCCTTAACCACCGATAACAACAAGCTTCGTCTGGACAGCGTATTCAACCACGCTTTTGGTATCACTTCCACCATCATGAAGGAAGGCGACAAGTATATTTTCTATCATGCTTCTCAGGGTGAGAAAGCTAAGCTGGAATTCCTCGCCAAGCTTTACGCTGACAAACTGTTTGACGGCGAATTTGTTACAAATACCTGGGACGTTATGGAACAGAAATTCTATGAAGGCAAGAGCGCTCTTATCTCCGGCCGAGCAGGAGATGTTGTTCAAATCCATGAGACCAAGATGACCCAGACCAACGGTCCTACATCTGAGCTTGTTGTACTCCCCCCTGCAAAGGGTACGAGCTTCGCATATGGTTCAGTAGACGTAACCAGAGAGCCTCGCGGATTTGCCATTGCAGCCGACTCTCCCGTAAAAGATGCAGCTTTCGCAGTACTTGAGTTCATATGCGGTACCGAAGGCAGAACCATTGATAAGCTGGGTATAGAGGGCATACATCACAAGGTCGAAAACGGAAAGACCGTTCTTACCGACAAATATCCCGAGTGGTGGTCCCGCTTCTTTGAGACAATCAACGGTCTCAATCCTAACCCACCGCTGGATGGCTCCATCTACACACCTCCGGCACTAAAATCTCTTGAAATGATTAAGCAATACTATGCCGCCGATACAAACATCATCATTCCCGAGGATCTTGCTCCCAAATGGGATGCTATGATCAATCTCTATAACGAATACTATTCCGACATCATTCGCGGCGTAAAACCAATCAGTGCTTTTGATGAATTCGTAACCAAGTGGAACGCAGCAGGCGGAGACGAATTTAGCACATACCTTGCTGAGAAACTCAAATAAACTGGTTTGAAACAACAGGTATTGGCCAGGCCCTTACCTGTTGTTTCTTTTAACCCCTATTCATTTATTATGATAATCATCTATGTAAAGGAAGGAAAACTGCATGATAACGAGAGCAACCCTTATACAGGATAGGAATAAGCTCCTTGACAAAGCCCTGGGCAGCCTCAGCGGGCTGGCTATTGGTGATTCTTTTGGTGACGCTTCAAGAAAACCGGATAACCAGATGAACTATGGATTCACCACCGACTTTAATAAAGGTGCCTCCTGGAGCACCGATGATACCGAATTTGCTTTGCTTACAGCCCAAATTCTTATAGACTGCAAGGGAAACCTGACCAGTGATGATGTTGTAAATGCCTGGCTTAAGCATGTGGCCACACAGGATGAGCTGAAAAGAGGAGGCGCCAGTGAATTTGAAGCCTCCCACAATCTGCGCCGCGGCCTTCGCCCTCCCCTATCGGGAAAATATAACAGTTATTTTACCAGTGACGGTGCAGCCATGCGTATTTCGCCTATCGGAATAATTTGTGCGGGTGACCCGGAAAAGGCTGCCGCCATGGCCGAGGTTGACGCAAGCATCAGCCATTACCAGGATGGTATTTGGGGTGCCCAAGCTGTTGCCGCAGCAGTCTCTGTAGCAATGGTGGACGCCACCATTGATGAGATTATCGAAACAGCCCTTCGCGTCATACCCTCTGACTCCTGGTTCTACTACACACTGAACAAGGCTATCGAGATCGGAAACAGAACCGGAAAGTCTCTGGCCGACTCCTGGATGCCTTTGCATGACGAGCTGTGGGCCAGCTACCGTGCGACAGTTGCCGAAGCGGTATCCGAGGCCTTCGGCGTACTCAATCTGGTCAACAGTGACTTTAAGAGCGGCGTAATCGCTGCCGGTAATTTCGGCCGTGATGCCGATACCATAGGAGCCATTGCAGGTGCTATCCTTGGCGCTAAATATGGGGCTTCGCAGATACCCGAGAAATGGATTGAAAAGACCCGTTATCCTACCGGGACCTGCCTTGCTTTCACTAAAGGAATAGACATCAAGGAAATGGCGACAAAGCTGGCTGATCTGATTGTTTAATTTATACCAGCTCTGTTTTCTCCCGTGGAGGTTTTAGGGAATGACATGGTTCTTCGTCACCTTTTTGGTCGCTTGTATCGGCGCCTTTATATGCTATAAATTGAAGATAACCGGCGGGGTAATGATCGGTGCGCTACTGGGTGTTGCAATATTTAATGTTGTTACCGACCTTGCTTATTTCCCGCTGCCAGCTAAAGTTTTTGCCCAGATCATTTCGGGCGCATTCATAGGCATGCAGGTCAACAGGAAAAATCTAGCGGATTTGAAACAGATGATTAAGCCTTCAGCTTTTTTAATAGGGGGGTTACTCATCATCAATATCGCTTTAGGCTTTATCATTTATTTCCTGTCCCCCTGTGACCTCATGACCTCACTTTTTGCGGCAGTGCCGGGTGGAGTTGCAGATATCAGCATCATCAGCAGCGATATGGGCGCCGATACTTCTGCTGTGGCGGTATTTCAGCTTTTTCGGATGGTGAGCGTGCTTACCTTTTTCCCCTCCATCCTTTTCCCTGTGGCAAGGTTACTCTCCAAGCGTAAACCATCCTCCAACAATGAGGGTACCCCAACAGAGATTGAGAAGGCCCCTGTAAATCCGGTTAAGCGGCCGGTTCCCGAGCATCCCTTCTTAAAATCCGTCATCACCTTGTCTACAGCTTTGCTTTCCGGTGTACTGGGTGCGCTGTCGGGAATACCGGCAGGAGCATTGTTGTTCTCGGTGCTTTCGGTTTCGGCCCTGAGCATATGGACCGACAAGGCCTATCTGCCCTTTGGTGTCAAACGTTTTGCCATGATAATAGCTGGTGCCTTTGTAGGCACCAGCTTTGTCAGAGAAAGCCTCACCAGAATAGTCGATCTTGTCATTCCAATGATCTTACTTGTTCTAGGATATTTTATATTCTGCATTCTTTTAGGTATCCTGCTTAGTCGTACATGCAAGCTGGATATCGTTACCTCTCTCTTTGCCTGTACCCCGGCCGGTGCAAGTGATATCGCCCTTCTAGCCACCGATTTGGGTGCTGTAGGCCCCCAGGTTGCTCTGCTTCAGATTGTACGGCTCTTTTGTGTCATAACCCTTTTCCCCAGAGCCATAGAACTGGTACTGCTCATATTTCCGCTCACCCTTTGATCGCGCCTGCCCTGAAGCTTTCCTGAACCTGTTTGCTCAGGAAGGTATAAATCAGGAGGCTGGGGATTGCCGTCAGCAGCAGGCCGGCACCGATCTGACCCCATTCTGTTCTATACTGGCTTACCAAGGACATAACGCCCGCGGTAAGCGTTTTTAAATTTCTGGATTTGATAAATGTCACTGCAAAGAGCAGCTCATTCCAGTTCTGAAGATAGGTAAAGATGGCAACCGTTACAATGGCTGGCCTTATCATAGGCAGCATGATGCTGGAGAATATTCTGTAAATGCTGCATCCATCCATACAGGCCGATTCCTCAAGCTCCCGGGGTATGGTTTCGTAGAAGCCTGTAAATATAAAGATGGCCATTGGAAGAGAAAATGCTGTATAGGGTATGATCAAGGCAAACCATGTATCGTAAATACCCGTTTTATTCAATGTCAGGAATAGTGGGAGCAATGCGGCATAAGCCGGTATCATCATTCCAAGAAGGAATATATTGAGAACAGTTTTGGACAGGCCCCAATTCATTCTTGTTATGGCATAAGCAGCGGAGGCTGCCAGAAGGCAGGTTATAACCACCGAGGCGGCCGTGACAATGACACTGTTTAGCAAATATACACCTACATTACCTTGAGTGAGCACTTTTACATAGTTATTCCACATGAATTTTTCAGGCAGCCCTAAAATATTACCGCCAAAAATCTGATTATTATTTTTTAAAGAAAAAGAAAGCAGCCAATACAGGGGAAAAAGCTGAATGACCACAACAACAGCCATAAATACTGTTAATAGGGTTTTATGAATATCTATTTTTTTCCCAAATTTTATGACAGCCGGTTTATTTGACATCTGCGATCCCACTTTCTAATAGGTTATCTCTTCCACCTTAAAAAGCTTTTGAATGAAAACCGTTATAAACAAGCATTCAACCACAATGAACATGGATAAAGCACTTCCGAAACCATATTGGTTACTATGGAAAAGCATCCTGTACAAGAGGGTGCTCGGAACTTCACTGGCATGGGACGGTCCGCCGTTTGTCAGGACATAGACCATGTCAAAAGCTTGCAATGACCCAATTACGGCAAATATGATGCAGACCTTTATTATAGGTCTGATCAAAGGAATGGTTATTTTCAAGGCCGCTTTTACCCCACTGGCTCCATCAATATAGGCGGCTTCCTTAATGTCCTTGGGAATAGATTTTACCGAAGCATACATCAGCAGCATATGATATCCGATCCACTGCCAGATAATTGGAATCATGACAGCAATCAATGCCGTATTCGTATCACCTAGCCACGTTCTGGTCAAGGACTCCAACCCGAGACCTTTCAACACAACATTAATCAGACCCAGAGTTGGATGGTATAATTGCCGCCAAAGAAATCCAATGACAACAGCGGACAGTACAACTGGAACAAAGAGTACAGTTCTGTAGAATCCCTCGCCTTTAATTCCATTGGCCAGAATGATTGCGAGCAGCATCGCCAGAGGAAGCTGAATGATTACCGTCAGGAACGCCAGTAAGAGTGTATTGACGAATGATTTTATAATAACGCCGCTTTCCGGCCCAAAAAACAATTCTTTGTAATTTTCAAAACCGATAAATGTTTTATCGCCGATTCCATCCCAATCATGGAGGCTGTAGTATCCCGAGAAAAATATGGATACGATTATAATTCCGCAAAACACGGCAAAGGCCGGAAATACAAAAGTAAATATGGCCAGTTTATTTTTAAAAACCTTATCCACTATGCCGCTCTCCTTCAAGTAAATAGAGACCCATTAGAAGCATCTGGAGGCACACGGCCTCCAGACACTAAAGAAAATACCTGATATCTATTTTGCATCGTTGATTTTTTGCATTTTCTCTGCAAACATTTCCGGAGTCGTTTTTCCGGTGAATACATCTGCTACGAGCTCAAGCAGAATTTGGGTATCGCCTTCTGAAAGAACTGTATCCCATGCCAGTTGATACTTCTCAGCATCCTTTACCAGATCGTTTATTTCAGCCGTAACTCTGTCAAGCTTGGTATTATCAAACTCGTCTTTGTATACAGGCATCCCAAGTCCATTGTAATAACCCTGTGTCGAATGGTTGAAGCATATGTACTCCAGAGCTTTTACTGCTTCTTTTGGGTATTTGGTATTGGCGCCGACCATGAAGCAGTCGATGGATCCTCCAAGGTATTCGGTAGCTTTGCCTTTTCCTCCCGTAATGACAGGGAATTTCTTTGGAACCACTTTCCCCTTAACCATACAGTCATCTGTTTCACATTCACCGGCAAACCATGAACCGTCAAATATCATAGCTACTTGTCCCTGTTTGAATTGTGATCTGGTCTCGTCATAGTTTAACCCCATATGCCCATCCATGAATGCATTTGCCTTAATCAACTGGCTCAGCTTGGTAATGGAGTCCTTCATTTCAGGGGTATTGAATGATCCCTTATCTGTTAAGGCAGACATGCTGGCTTCTGAGCCTGCTGTTCTGAGAGCAATGACATTATGATACAGAGCTGCAGTCCAGGTTTCATTAACACCTACCGCAAGCGGGTTGATTCCCTTTTCTCGGAATTTGCCTACTGCGGAGAGCAGATCATCAAATGTCTCAGGATAAGCTATACCATTTTTTTCGAACAGTTCGCTGTTACAGAAGAGTATTCCGACCCATCCGTTAAAGGGAAGCCCATAAAGCTTTCCATCATAGGTCATGGCTTCATTATAGGCAGGGATAAATTTACTTTTTAGATCATCGGATATGTAATCGTCCAGTTGAAGAACCTTTCCTGCATCCACAAAGGGCTTTGAGAAGCCGCCGCCCCAACTGATAAAGATATCCGGAGCTGAATTTACCGATATTGACGTCTTAAGCTTGATCTTATGATCCTCAACGCTGACAAAATCTCTCTCAATAATGATATTGGGATTTTCCTCAGCCCATTTTTCCAAAATAGGTCTCAATACCCTGGAGTCCTCATCACTGGACATATAATCCCAAAGCGTCAGTTTAATGGGCTCAGCGGGTGATGTTTCCGATGGTTGAGTGGCGGAAGCCTGAGGTGAATTCTGTGGTGTGTTGCTTGCACCAGTGCTCACACCGGGATTTCCCGAATCGGTCTTTTGCACTCCGCAACCGGCCATAGAGAAAACCATAGCCAATACCAGTATGATACATGCAAATCTGGACAATACTCTCATCTCTTAATCCTCCTCTTGAAAATCTTTACAGTTTCATTTTATAAGGATGGATATTCTTCTGAAATGCAAAATAATGACTTAATATAGTTAATATTTTTACTACTTGAGAAAAATTAACGGCAATGAATTCTACGAAAATCACTGATGGACAAATTGGTATACTTTTTAAAACAGATGTTGAAATAATGAGGGTCCGGGATGCCTATCATTTCTGCCACCTGGTAGGCCTTTTTATCGGTTTCCCGGATAATTTTTTCTGCCATGGACATCCTTAGCTTCATAACATACTCGCTAAAGGTACTGCCTGTTTTTTGCTTGAATTTTCTGCTCAAATAGCTATAGTTCATATAGAATTCTTCTGCCAGGCCCTTTAGAGAAAGATCACTCTTGTGTATGTTATCCGAGATAAACTTCAGGATTATTTCCATGGCCTTGCTTGTTTCGTCGGCTTTCACGTTCCTGATCAAATTGACAACCTTTATGACCTTATCCTGGAGGTAAGCTTTCATATCCGGCAGACTACCTGCCTTAAAGATATAATCATATGGATTTCTCCCAGGCTCGAAAACCTCATCCGGATTGATATCCATTGAGGTTATCACGCTTAGGATCAAAGAAATGACGGTGGATGAAAGAACTCGGATTTCTCCTTTTATAACTGAGGCTTTACAGCTTTGAAAATCAAAGAGCGTATTCACCATTTCGGTGGCCTTGTCCGCCATTTCAGCCCGCATATAGAAAGCAAGATTATCTAAATCACTGCTTTTAAAGGAAATATAATGATCGGAGGAGATGCCAATATCATTGTAGCAGATGACCTGGTTCTCGCCCTCTACCACTTTATACTCAAGCGCATTCAACGCCTCTTTATATGAAAGCTGTATGGAAGCGGTCTCCGAATAGCTGTTACCAACACCTATGGACACATTGCATTGCAGGCAGCTCATAAGCATATTTCTCAGGGCCTCACATAGCTCTTCCATGTTTGTGCTTTCATTATTATTTATCAGTGCGATTCTTCCACTATTGTCAATGAAGCGGAAGATAGGTTCATATACCTTCAGGTAGTTGTCGATCAAATCCATACCCTTCAGAGAAAGGACCAACAGTTTTTCTTCTGTTTCTGCTCCATCGCTTCCGTCCGTTAATTCCAGCAGGGCAATCTGAAAATGATTTTGGGGCATTTGCATATGAAAGAAGGCGAGCTTCTTTTTTATTTCCCCCTGGGTGACGTTACTTGAGACCAGTTGATTGAGGAATTTTTCCTTTAGGTAAGGCATGTTTTCTTCAAGGTTTTTTTTGATCTCCTCATAATGGTCTTGAAATAGGCGCTCCTGTTCTATTCTGGATTTGACCTTTCGCAGGGCCTCATTGATTTCCGCAACATTTACAGGCTTGCTGATGAAATCCTCAATTCCGATCTGGATGCTTCTTTTGGCATATTCAAATTCTTCGTGACCCGTCAGGATGATGATTTTAATCTGAGGATATTTTTTCAACACCAACCCGCTGAATTCAATACCGTCCATAAAAGGCATGCAGATATCCACAAAAATAATATCCGGAACAACCTCATCAATGATTTCAATCGCTTCTAGCCCACTTCCGGCCTCTGCTGAAATCTCCATACCTTGGCTTTCCCAGTTGATGCTTCTTAGTAGACGCTCCCTTACCAGGTATTCATCATCGACAAGCATGACCTTTATTTTGCTGTCGCTCATTGGAATTCTCCTTTAATAGGGACTGTAATGATTATTTTTGTGCCTTCACTTTCACGGCTAATGATATCAATTACATTTTTTCTGTCATAGAATATGCGCAGTCTTTCTATGGTTCCTCTCAGGCCGAAGCTGCCGCCGGCTTTCATATCCCCTACAAGAATCTTATCAATAACTTCCTGGTCCATACCTACCCCGTCATCCTCCACTGTAAGCACAATGGTATCATTGGAGAGGCTTGCGCTGATCATTATACTTCCTTGCTCTCCTTTAGGCTTGATGCCATGATATAAGGAATTCTCAGCCAAAGGCTGGAGCACAAGCTTTAAAACGTCATACTTCAATACGCTTGGATCAGCCTTTATTTCAGCGGTGAAAATATCGCCATACCTGATTTTTTGTATAGCCAGGTAATTCTTCACCGTTTCGATCTCTTCTTCCACAGTTATCACCTCGCGGCCCTTGCTGAGACTTGTTCTGTAGTACTGCCCTAAAGAGGTCAGCGCCGTACAGACTTCCTCATTCTTTCCCATCATGGCAAGGGAATTGATGGTGTCAATGGTGTTATAGAGAAAATGAGGCTTTACCTGCGCGTGGAGCACTTCGAGCTCGGCTTTTCTCTTGGTTCTCTGCTCCTTGATGATCCTTTCAAGCAATTCCTTGATCTTGATAATCATAGCATTATAGCCGTCTCTTAGCTTAGAAAACTCCACGATCTTCGATGTAAAGCTGGCTTCCTTCAGCTCTCCTCTTTCATTTTCCTTCATAGACCTTAACAGAATATCTATTGGCTTGGTTATAGTCCGCGCCATAAATACGGAGATGATAAATATCAGAATTCCGTTTGCAATAATAACGGCTAAAAAAATAAAGCCGGAATATAGGTGTTCCTGTGGAACTTCAGCAAACGGGATGATGCTGATCAATTTCCAGTCATATTTGCTTAATTTCAAATAGGATAAAAGGTGTTTCTTGGCTCCAAGCTCAATAACCTCGGATCCAAAGTCTTTTCCTTTAAATGACTGGATGAGCTCTTCAACCTTCGGACTGCTGTTATAACCTGAGGGGATGATTTCATTGTCGTTCTCATCCCTCAGAATCGTGATGGAGTCACTCTTGCCAAGAGTTTTACCGAATATTCTACTAATGTCGTGCTCACTTATATTGATAATGATCATGCCAATAGGGATTTGGCTTTCGATGTTGCTTATAATCTTCATACAGGAAAGAAATTTCTCTTTCCTTTTCTCAAGAAAAACATTACCACCGTTCAGCTTAATGACCATTCCACCCTTTTTGTTCTGTATTTCGGGAAACCATCTTTCTTTGTTTCCATAGTCAATTTCTATTGGCAGATTCCCTTCAGAGGCCCTGTTGGTGAAGTATCGCTGTTGAAAATTATCCATAATAAAAATCGCCGATATGTTTGGGGTAATTGCCATCATACGACGTAGAAAATAGCTCATTTTTAGTTTCAAGGGGAAGTTATCACCGGAGTTGGTAAGACAGTCCTGCACAGTTGGGTCGGAAAGGATCAAGTTCGAGCAATAGTCTGCATTTTCAATTAACGCATTAACGTTAACCTCCAGAGATTGCAGGTTCTGCATGGATACTTCACTAATCTTGTTTACCATTGCATTATAGTACACGCTTTGGTAGATAATGCTGCTTAAGGACAATGAGAATATGACAAAAAAACCGTAAATCAGCATAATTCTGTTGCTTATTTTCAAGTTCGCAAGGCTTTTTCCGATCCTGCAAAGAAACCTGTTTCCCGATCCCAAAGCACTACCTCTTTTTTATACAAAGAATATTCATCTAAAAGGAAGCTTGCTTTAGCGGTCTTCACTATAAATAGCAGTCCAAGTTGATTACTCATTTTATCATAAAACTACTTTGTAAACCAGTATTTGTAATTAATGTATCAAGCCTCAGAAACAGGCTCCAAAGCTTCATTCTCTACAGCACGATTCTTCATATGCTTCCATTTTCCTGAACGATATCTAAGATAAACAATGGAAGCCCGTGCGTATTGATCAATCACTAAAGCTACCCATGCACCTATTAGGCCCCATTGGAATACACTCACAAATACATAGGCAACCACGACACGGAAAATCCATATGCCGAAAATAGAGGCATAGAGAGGATACATCGTATCACCCGCACCCCTTAAGGCTCCGGCTAAGCTGAGCTGTGTCGATTGGCCGGGCTGTGCCAAAGCCAATATTTTAAGCACAATACCCGCCATAGCCGCCACTTCTAGTTCCTTGGTATATAAACGTGCAAGAGGATGCGAGAATATAACAAAAACCAATCCCATAATGCAGGCAATGAAAATTGACATATGATGGATGACATCGGCGTATTTTTTAGCCTTTTCCTCATCATTAGCTCCAAGGCTTTGACCTACAAGAGTTGTAGCTGCAACCCCGCACGCCATGCTGGGCGCAAAGGTCAACCCGGAGATATTAAGTCCTATCTGATGAGCCGCAAACCCTGCAGTACCCAGACTTGAAACTATGCGGGCAAACATAACAAGTCCGCCCTGAATCACAAACTGTTCAAGAGCCGATGGCAAGCCAATTTTAAAAACCTTCTTTAAAATATCTTTATCAAATCGGTAGCTCTCTTTAATACTGATGGAGATAACGGATTTTTTTGAGTAAATGATATAGATGGCAATGGCACAGGCCACTATTCTTGAAAAAGTAGTGGACACAGCCGCTCCGGCTACTCCCCATTTGGGGAAGCCAAGCTTTCCATATATAAGGACATAGTTGCCAAAAACATTTAAAAGGTTGCTGCCAATATTGTAGAGCATGGGCAGCTTCGTTTCCCCGGCGCCTCTGAGCGCAGCGGTTATACCCATAGTAACAGCTTGAAAAGCCAACCCGCCGGAAACAATCTGGAAGTATGCGGTTGCATCCTTTATGGTGTCAGCCTCCGCACCCATGAAAACAACGATGGGACCGGCTAAAATAATGCCTATTACACTCATGAATATTCCAAGAATAATGTTCACCATGAGAGTCTGTCTTGTGACGGCTGAAGCGCTCTTGCTATTACCGGCACCAATATTCCATGCCACAAGGGTTGTTGTACCGACATTGACAGCCGCAAAAATGGCTAATAACAGCATAAAAGGTTGATTAGTAAGTCCAACGGCGGCTATTGATGCTGAACTGAGCTGTCCTACCATGATCATATCCACCATACCGAATAGAGTGGACATGACTAATTCTATGAATGCGGGCCATGTGATGGACTTAACCTCGTGCCACATGCTGCGGGAGAGCTCTGTCGAATCTTTGCGTTTGAAAAGCTGAAACAAAAGAACATACCATCCTTCCTAATGATAAAAGGCAACACTACTATTGTAATATTGATGTACAATAACTTCAAACATAAAAGAGCTGTAAATACTTGCCTTTTCGGTGGAAAATAAGGCTGGCACACGGTTTAGGGTGTATAAAAAAATATACAAAATAATTAAAACGAGTCATCCAATAAAAAATAGCCTAGAGTTTAAAAGTCACTCACAAACCTTCAACACCCTGCTTAAAAGCGCTTGACTCTCATAAAAGCCTGTGTTACAATATTCAAGCATGCTGGTCGAGCACCGGTAAAGCGCATACAAATATTTATGGAGAGATGGCTGAGCTGGTCTAAGGCGCACGACTGGAAATCGTGTGAACGTTAACCCGTTCCGAGAGTTCGAATCTCTCTCTCTCCGCCAAACAGGAATTATATAAACACTATTTATTTTAACGGTGGGTTCGCTGTGACAGTGTTTTTATGATTCAAAACTGAAAAGAGTGGTTAAGGTTTATACCTTGCCACTCTTTTTGTTTGATTTTTTTATAATATAGTTAAGCAACTTAAAAGGAAAAATGTACTGGTTTTTATAGCATCTCAATCTAAAGATACCCAATTTATTATTGCCAAAGCATTATCTCCGCCTTCCGAATAATCATGTTCTTTTAAATATTGAACATAAGAATCATAATTCACCTGCACGCTATTTGCATAATATCTCCATTTAGCATCTGCTAAGCTAGCCATATCGAGATAGTCATACGGTTCGCTTGAAGCAACCTCGACTACGCTACAACCGTCATCAGCAATTTTATATATTGTATAATCACCGTTTATACTGTCTATTAAGCCATTGCTTAAAATATCACTTGACCCGACTCTGCTCCACGGAACTTCACTCAAATTACCGACGCTATCGTAGCCGAAAATATTTATTGTTTTATCGTCTTTATTTGTGAATATATAAGCTATAATATCTTCATAATTGCTTGTTTTTCTTAATATAAGTTCGGGAGTTCCGTTACCGTCAATGTCATATAACGCATAGTATGCTTTCGCATTATTGGTGTCATTCATATCATAAAAATAAAAAGACAACATATCGGTTCCTGAATCGTTTCCGCTTTTTAAGTTGTTTAAAGCGGATTTCCATTCGATTATCAGGGAATCATACACCTTAATGTAATCGTTTAAGTTATTTGTAATCGCATTAGTTGAGGTATTAGTTGGGGTATTAGTTGGGATATTAGTTGGGATATTAGTTAAATTGTTTGAAGTATTTGTTTTTGAATTTGTGCAGCCTGAAAACATCAAAATAAAAACTAATAAAATTATAATCTTTTTCACAATATCTACCTCTTTTCAAAATGAATGTTTCTATGTTCAGCCGTTTTTTCGTGTTACAACTCTAAAGCAGATAACAATTTTATTCTACATCATTATAACACAGAGAGATGGCTGAGCTGGTCTAAGGCGCACGACTGGAAAGTGAGCGTGCAAGCCTTTTATTTACTATTACGTAAGGGGATGAAAAAAAGCCTCATAATTTTCATGAAGCTTTTTAATCGAAGTAATAGATAAACCATTTCGGATTCTTAATAGCTATGCTAATAGCCAAGATACTTATTAAAGAATTCGGTACAGATGGAACTCATGAAATCACCTGATTGAGAGTGACCGCCGCTATGCGCATACAGAGTGTTTTCTATTCCCTTTTGGGTTAAGAGCTCTGAAAGATAATCGCTGCCTATGGGTATCCATGTGTAGTTATCCTCAGTGCCATATCCTATGGTTATGGCTTTCAACGGTTTATTAAGAGCCAAATATGCATCTATCTTCTTGTCCCAATCACCGAAACCGCTATTCCATGCATCAATGATCTTATTATCCTCGTCGCTTCCATCAAATTTTGGCTCTATAAAATATGGGTCACCCAACGACAAGTCATATGCAAATGCCTGACCGTACGCCATTTTGAAGGAACTGTCACCGGCCCAGGTTCTCATGGCATCCTTAAGACCGGTATCAAGTTCAGAGGTCAAAACGCCGGGTGACATTGAATAAACAGCACTGAATACATCGGAGTGCTTAAAAGCAAGATTCAGGCATCCGAAGCCGCCCATCGAGAATCCGCAGATACCTCTTGAAGCTCCATCGGCAATTGTCCTGTAATCTGCATCAATCTTTGAAATAACTTCGCTGACAAAATAATCCTCCCAATTGCCTGTGACAGGTGAGTTGACATAAAAGGACCCACCATATTTGTTATAGCCTGAAACCTCAACAAACAGATACTCCTTGGCCCCCTCATTCATCATGGAACTGCGGAGGCTGTTGCGGCCCTGCCTTGAGAAACCTCCCGGAGCATCTTGAAAGCCATGCAGATAATAGACCACGGGATATCTTTTTTCTGTTTCATCAAAGTATGATGGGGGCAGTGTAACAAATACCAATGTTTTTCTGGTATCCTCGAGCATATTGTTTTTTGCAGACGGCGAATCTATCTCGATTTGATGAAAGAACTGTTCCCACTGCTTACTATCAAGATTCTTCGGCGCTTCCGGAGTTGGACTGCTTACTTTTGAAGCGTCAACCGATTCACCTGAGGGGGTAGGCGTACTTTCTTGAGGAGTAACCGTCGATTCAACTGCAGGTGATGTCTGTCTCGGAATTGTATCATTGTTAACCGAAGTACAGCTGCAAAGTGTCAGCACCAGTGCTATTATCAGTATGTATATCTTTTTCATAAAGTTCTCCTTTAGCGTTAAACCTGAAAATATTATAATAGAGCTTACTACACATTTATTAACAAAAATTGCTGATATCATTCAGCCCGATAAGGATGGATACAGATGTACAGAGCGGATTCAGAGCTTGTAGGAAAGGCAGTAACCTGTATTGAGAAGAAGTTGCGCGAGCCGATAACTCTCGATAGTCTGTCTGACGATGTTAATGTGTCAAAATTTCATATGTTGAGACTGTTTAAGGCGCTTACCGGGCAGACGCCTATGGATTATGCAAGAGCCCGCAAGCTAACTGAAAGCCTTAACGATCTTCTCAATTCCAGGCTAAAAATAATTGATATCGCAACTGAATACGCTTTTGAGTATGAACAGACATACATCAGGGCTTTCAAAGGCCTGTTTAACACAACCCCTTCGGCCTACCGCAGAAAGCCCAAGGAAATACCTGTCGTACCAAAATATGATCTAAGCTTTGTCCATAATCTAAGTCAAGGTATACTATTGGAGCCGTATTTCTGCATGAAGCCCGAGTTTTTTGTCACGGGAATAAAAAGCGAGATCATTCATGAGGAGAATGTAAAAGACCTTACAGCGAACAAAATAGCCCTTGATTTTTATCAGCAATTCATGCCGCAAATTAAGGACAAAGTCGATGAAAGCGTTTATATCGGCCTGGTTAAATACTCTGCGAGGCCGGAATACAGTAATTTCTACATACCCAGTGTGGAGGTCTCATCATTCCAGAATGTATCCGAACCTTTTCTGTGTCTGAGTATGCCAATGAATACCTATGCCGTTTTCAAGTATATTGGGTTTCACAGCTTTATGGAAATAAACATCCGGACCTTGATGGAAGTATATAACTGTATCGATTTTGAATGGGCACCTAAAACAAGCTATGTCTTAACCGGGGACTATCACTTTGAGCGAATTGACTCAAAGGTATGCTCTGAGAGTTATTGTGAAGCAGAGATCTTTATGCCTATTAATATATAGTTCATGCTTGATGCATGGTTATGCTTACTGAATCGGAATAATCCGAGCTATGGCTGATTTGCCGCGGCGGAGGCTGATGCTGCCGGCTCTGTTGAAGTCAAAGGCGTTTGTTCGGGTTGAGGCGTTGGCGATGTGGGAGAAGGCTCCCTTAAAACATGTATGGTATATGTTCTGGCATAAAGGCCATCGACGGACACCACCCGCACAATAATAACATTATCTCCCTCAATCAATGCAAGGCTGTCCGGCTTGGCAACGTTACCGTTCAGTGTATAGCTAAGGCCTGCCTTCGGATCATCTGCTGTAACCGTTAGTTTGGCGTTATTAGCCTCAGCCGGGACTTTTGTTGAAAAAACCTTGCCGGTAGTCGAAAAAGGAGGCTCCAAAACGGCATCCTGCCATAGAACCGCAGGGCTCTTGTCTGCCTTGCCCGCATCAGGCGTGGGTGAAGTACTCGGTGTTTCTTCATCAGGAGACTTTCCGGGTGCGGATAGGGTCAATGTTTGAGGATCCTCATTGTTTTTACTGTCATCGGCTTCCGTAACTTGATACTGCAGTAACAGCGTCCCAAGGTAAACATTGGACGATATAATTTTTTTGCCGCTTTGCCCATCCGCTTTTGCATAATCACCTTCAATGCCGCTGCCGTCATAAACCATCTGCTTGACGAGTTTCGCGTGAATAACCGTCCGTCCGTCTTTTCCATAGCTCTCATCGCATGTTGACAATGTAATAATTTTGTCCTGGGGCGACAGGGAACCGCCAAAGTCATGCTCGGATTTTCCCTTGATTGTTTCCAGAAAACTTAAGAAATCCGCATCGTCAGTAAAGGTTATTCTCCGGTAATCAAAGCTTGATTCCGTTGAATAAGCCGAAAAAACCTGATATTCAAGATGCATGCTAAGAAAATCCAAGTAAATCGTAGTATTCTTACCGTATTTTTCTTTGTCAACGGGATAATCCCTGAGATTACCGAACATGGACATATCTTTCATGGCATGGCCATAGAGGATAATATTCTTGTCGGGTTCTGTACTCCTATTGACTGCATCCATGAAGATTGATCCGGAATAAGATTTGTTTTTATAAAAGTCATGTGTCAAATAAAATTCATTATCCCCGCTCTTCATAACGGGATAATCGATTACTTTGCGGAAACCGGGCATACTGATCCAACCCACTAAATCAGCATTTTGCGCCTTTAAGGCGGAATAAACCTTGAAAACACCTTCCGGGTTCAATTCGTTGGGATCGCCCTTGAGAACGGTATAGGGAAGCGGTGAAGGGGAAGTCATACTCTCGGCCGCGTCACGGTTCGAAGGTTCTGGCTCTCCCACCGCGTCCGCGGGTTCCCAGGTAGGACCATCAGGGTGTTGTATGGACGCCCGAATGCTCTCATATGATTTGTTCTCTTTATAATAGGCATAAAGCTTGGTTGCTAGTTTAAAAAGCGAAAACAGGAAGATACTGACGAAAACAAGCATAAGCAATGTCCGAGGCAAATTCCTGAAAGAAATTTGCTTTTTCGCGGATTTTTCTTTGGGCTGTTCCGGCAGTTCACTACCAGGCGTTATACTCTTCATAAACTTAACTTATTCCCCTCTAAAAATCAGACCAATGCATTATTATTGACAATTCCATTATACAACGCGGACATGCGGGGTTCATGCATTTTTCATTTTTTTGCAGCTTCTAAACGCGAATCTGCTTTACGGTCCGGTTCAAGTACTTGTCATAAACCTCAATAACAATATCGTTGGTCGGATCGGATTCCTTTACGCCCTTGATGAGGAGGGTATAATTACCCGGGTCTTTCGGGATATCAGTCATGACATATTGACCTTTCATGTATACCTCAACCTTGGCGGTATCTGTCGAAACGGCCATCTGAATGCTCAGGCCGTCGGCGGTCATCTCAGTTTTGTGAATGGTAACTTCAGGAGCTGCCAGATCGGTGAATTTACCTTCGGGAGCAGTTCCCTTAAAATCTTTTCTTACTTCGTCAACTTGTTTTCCAATCACGCGGATGTTGGAAACGTCGCAGTTCCCGAGCCCGCTATTCTCTAAGTGTCCCAGATATCCAACCGCAGCGGGATCCCATTCCATGATGAGGGATTCGATGGTATCGGCGGCAACACAGTCGCGACTTGCCACGATGACACGGGTGTTCATTTGATCCATCTTGATATCGGAAGTACCGGTTTGGTCAAAGCAAGGTGTCGGGCCATTCTGAATTCCCTGAAGCCCTTCGATGATGGCAAAATCTACAGGTCTTGCAGCGAAGAAATCGTGAATCCATTTGTCGAGTTTGGTTTTATCATGATCGAGGCTTCCCGTTCTGTTAAGACTCATGTATTGCGTCCCGCCGTATATGGTTGCGGGAGTGGCGCCGATTCCCACGTTCTTGACACTTCCGGATACGACTTCGGTCCAATGGGTCTTTAAAACCGGAACGCTTATGACGATGTCGGCCTCTTTATACTTTTTATTCATATAGACTTCATCGATAAGAAGGCCGCCCGATACAGGAACCTTGACGATTCCCGGCGAGTCGTAATCCCTCCACTTACCGCTATCCTCTTCGATTGCGATGAACTCGTCAACGCCCGGTATGTATTCGGGAGTGTAGTTCAGCTGCTGCATGCACTCTTTTGTCGGGAAAGCCGAACCTTCCATGATATATACCTTGCCGTCCGGATTATACTGCCTTACAAGCTCGACCACAGCTCTGGCAACCCGATAATCGGTTGTTGTCCCGTTCACTTCGGGAGCAAGCGGTTTTCCTTTCCAACCGGGGAGGGTATAGTCGATGGGGGTGACCAGATTAGGCTTGATGACAACCGTCATATTATTTTTAATAAGGCCTTCGAACCCTCCGGCCATATTTACGGCATCAGTTACCATCATCTTTATCTCTTCGTATTGAATATCCTCGGCCTTTGCGGTCTTTGCCTGAACAACCGATACCATGGAAATACCGCTGGGAAAGTGCGCTGTCGGCTGTGCGCTGACCGACGGAGACATTGACGGCTCCCCGCTGACAGCTGGCGTATTGCCTGGAGTTTGGCTGTTAACGGCCTGATACTGGGGATTCAATTTGATAAAACCCATGTTGAACGCCAGGGTGACGGCTGCAATCAGGCATAATGCGACGATAAGAATGATTAGTCTGAACTTCTTCGGATTTGCTTTCATATAAATCCACCCTTCTATTCTTCCTAAACAATATCGATCCGGTTGATATCTTTTAGATGCGGATCGCATAACATCAGTGATATATCATGCCTATCAGTAAAGAGTATGCTATCAGCAGCAGCGTATAAAGAACTATGAATATTGGCCGCAGAATGGCGGCAAGAGCCATCAAAGGTGTTATCCGCGTTGCCGGGCCTACCAGGAGAAAAGCCATAGCCGCCCCTTTGCCCATGCCCGCGCTCATAAACTCTCTGATAACGGCTATTACCCCGCCTCCGCATGCATATAGCGGCACTCCCATAAAAGCGGCCTTAAGAACAGCAAAGAAGCTGTTGCCCGCAAAAACGCCCTGCAGCCAGGCTTTCGGTATGAAAACATCAATAACAGCGCTGAGTATAGCGCCCATTACCATGTAGAAACCGATAAATTGTATGGTTTTTACGCAATTTCGGAAAAGAGTTCTTGTGTTGAACTTGCCCACAAGAGTTTCTTTCCTGCCATTTGTAAAGTCTGTTTTAACCCCGGAGTTTACAATCAAACGAATGGGTATCCGGTAGAGAATCATTCCGAGGACAAAGCCGAAAGCAAGTACGGCTAGCAGCCTCACCAACGCTATCTCGGCCCCGAGACCGCCCCATGTGATGAAAAACAACTGGGGATTCATCATTGAGGACACCGCGAGAAACGTAATCAAAGGCGATATGTTAATTCCCGCCCGGTACAATTGTAGAACGACCGGAATCGTGCCGTAGGTGCATAAGGGCGAAACTGCTCCCAGTACGGCTGCAAATAAGACTGACAGCACTGGTGACTTTCCGAGCCCCTTAACCATCAGCTCGGTCCATGACGTAAACTTTAAAAGCTCTCCTATAATAACGCCGACAACCATATAAGGCGCCAATTCCAGAAGCAAATACCCTGAATTATAAAAAACCAGCAGGATTTTGTCTAAGAATGAATAAGTATACATGCGTCTCCTTTTTCGCTTATATGGTGGATTATATCGCTGCTAGATGCAAAAATACGGGGATTTTGGAATAGACTCCTCATTTTCGACTTTGAGGATAAATCTTTTTCCTTGATCCCCGTATAGTTCCTCCGCAACGGCGTTAATCACTCGTAGATACAGATTTCAGCAGCCTGAGCGCCTTTTTCGAATGTTCCGGAATTCTGTGTGAAGACAAACTGTACATAAGCAGCGTCGATTGCAGCAAAATCGATGATGACCAAATTGCCTGTCTGAGGATCAAACTGATATTGTGTTGACGGCACAGCCGTCGTAAAGTTCTTTCCATCGGTACTGACCTGAATCTCAAAGGTCTGGGTGCGCGGACCCCAAATCGCTGCGGGGTTCAACATTACAACCGCTGTTTTTACTTTGTAGGTTCCCGAAAGGTCGATCTTCATGGTATTCGGGAAAGCGGCACCTTCCCAGTATGTCAGTACCTTGCCGTCATTTACGTTTTTCGTCACATAGACATCGGTATGCAGACCGCTCTCGACGGGTTTGTTCAGAGCCAGGTTTTCGCCGGAAGGCAGCTTGGGTATCACCGGCTCAGCCTTTTTAAAGCCTGCAGGAACTTCAGCTTTAGACTGATCTGGCGTGGTAACATGTTTAACCACGGGCGCCGGCTTTGTATAGTTATTTCCGGTAGCCACAGGGTCAGGTGTCGCAGGAGTCTGGGAACTTGTATTTAGGCTGACAACGCTAATATTGGCGGTGTATGCATTGATTTTTACCTTGAGATCCTTTTGATCAGTGATTTTCTTTCCGTTGATGACAACATTTTTTATGGCCACGTTTTCGATCATATGCTCTTCATCATATCCGTAAATACGGGACGGGGGTGTGACACCCGAGTCCGATTTAAGGACATTAAGATTCTCAACCAGAACATCTTTGATTTTACCGCGGTTTGCCGTCGATGACCAACCGCTTGCGGCGATGTAGAAGTCGATGAGCTGATTGTTATCCCCAGCATCTCCTTTGCCCATCAAAGCATTTTCAACGACGATATTGCTATATGTAACATTTTGAATAAGCGCGTCATCGGAGTTATGGATGGATAGCACCGGCTTGTGGAAGTTATAGAGTACTGTGATATTCTTAAAGGTGATGTTTGTAATCTTGGAATCGTTAGTTTTGCCCTTGTTGGTTTCATATCCGATTTCACAGGACTGGGCCAGATCTGTCCAGATCTGCACGTTGTCAAAGGTAATTTTGTCTGAGTTCGTACCATAATTTTTCACAACGAGTGAGTCATCCCAGCTGCGCACAAAGCAGTCCTTGACGTTGTAATTCAGACATGACTGAAAAGTAAAACCGTCGCCGTTAGGACGCGCTGAAATGATTTTGACATTTGAGATTTCTGCGCCGTCGGATTGGTAAGAATTGAAGCACCAGGCATTTGAATTGTGGATGATAATACCCTCGACCTTTATATTCCGCGAATTGCGGAAATCAATCGGTACTCTGGCGTATTCGCCTTGTGAGACCCACGATTCGTGAAGTGACCCATCAATCATTCCCCTGCCGCGGATGGACACATTCTTTGCATTGTCGGCAATGACTGAACCGCGCAATATCGCACCGCCGGCCAGGTAAAGTGTCTGATTGTCCTTTAGTACCAGGCTCTCAATTTCCCAGTCACCAGGCTCTATAAAAATGACGTTGGGATCGTTTTTGTCAGGGATATCTTTTTCAAGCGGATTGGCAAAAATATGCATAGCTTTGTTGGCAGACTCGTTGAACTGTACGGTGTATTGACCGGGTTTGGACAGTGTGAACCTGACATGTCTATCCTTGACTTCGGCCTGAACACCTGCTGAAACAGGCGAAACTACTGCAGACTTGATCGGATTGGCCAGGCCGGTCATCAGTATGTCGACTATAACCTCACCCTCAAAATCGAAATACGCCATCGGAGTCGATGAAAGCTTTGGTGTTTTACTCCAGGCATGTGTGTTATTGACCACGGCATCATAGACAAATACCGGTTGACCTTCAACGGTCATCGTAGCGTCAGTCGAAGCGGTTATCGTTTTAGGTGCATCATAGAGAGTCAGCATCGCTGGAGATCCCTGGGGTACATTTTCTTCGATCCTCTTTGGGGAAGGTGTGGAATTTGCCCTGGTAGCCATACTGGGCGCAAAAAGCCGAAAAGCGGCGAATGCGACAATGGCAAAGACAAGAATTCCAAGAATAATCAGTTGGGAAATGTTATTTTTTTGCTTCATATCGATTCTCCTTGAATGACACGAATAGAGGCTTTTAGTTGAGCGTTTAACTTGTTCATATTGTACCATAATGCTTTTTATGACGCAACCTTTTTAGTTTAATACGACGAAAAAAACTTGACTATAGTATTGACAGTCTATCCAGCATTTGCTATACTGAGGTCAAAGTTTACCGCTAAACTTAATGTGGCTGTACGGTAAACAAAATTATCCATGGGAGGATTATCTATGAAAAAGATTATTGCAATCACTGTCTTAGTAATCATGCTGGTGACATCTACGTCTGTGCTCTCATTTGCCGGCAATATCCCTTCCGATGCCTTTCTCTTTGACAATTTCTCTACAACCCGCGGCATGAGCACCAATGACAAGCCCGCCGACAACGGCGCTGGCCTGCAGTGCTGGTGGCATAATTTCAATGCCGGAGAAGTCAAGGGCAAGCAATGTTCCCTTACTGACGGTGTCCTGAAAATTGTATACGGCTTTGAAATGGAAGGTAGCGAAGTCATTACCTGGGGAAACTGGGGCGAAGCATTTGACATTCACTGCACAGATTCTACAGGAACAAAGGGCGACCCAAATGCCCAGGACTATAAGTATTTCAACATCACCATCAAAGGTGCTGTCGGCGGCGAAGAAAAGATTCTGATCTTCAACCCCGCTCCAGAAGACGATGACAATTATTCCATGTACTTCGACCAACTGGTCCTCGCTGATGGTTCTCACCCGAAAATTACAACTGAATGGCAGACCCTGAAGATCGACCTAGCTGCCTCTAAAATGCCTCAGGTTTTCAACCGCTTCCACATCAGAGCCATCAAAGACGGCGCTACGATTTATCTCGATGAGCTCTATTGGACTGTTCCCGATGGCAACGGCAAAAAGCCTGTACCAAACCAGAACTTTACTAAGCTTGCCAGCCAGATTGAGACCAGAGTCGCCGCTTTCGATAAAGGCCCCGCAACTACAACTACATCTGGTACAGCCAATCCCAAAACAGCTGATAGCGGCATCGTGTCTCTGTTAGTCGTTATGTTGGTTGCTGCTGCTGGTATTATTACTCTTCGTGTCAAGAAGGTCAAAGCGCAATAGCCTGTTTAAGAGCAGCAATCGCTGATTCATCTGACAGTTATTAAATTGTATGCCGCCCTGCAACCGGGGCGGCATATTGTTTACGGGGGTTCTTCTTGAATTCAGCCACTTAATATTTTACAATTAGTAATATATAATCGGAGGTACATTTTGATAACATTAAGAGATATTGCCCGTGAAGCCGGGGTCAGTATTACAACAGTATCAAACGTCATTAATGAGAAAAAGTGCAGAGTTTCAAAAGAACTCGTTGAACGCATAAAGGAAATCATCCAGCGTGAAAACTATGTGCCTAATTTGACTGCACGAACGCTTGCCAAGAATTCGTCCAGGATCATAGGCGTTATCAACCACCTGGTTCCAAAGCTCAACGGCGGCTTTTTGGTCGACCCTTTTCACAATGCTTTCATCAGTGGAATCGAGGAGCGTGTTCGTGAAAAAGGCTACTTTGTGATGGTGCGTACGGTTGAGGATGCCAAAGGACTTCAGACAATACACCGGAACTGGAATCTCGACGGTTTGATTCTGACTGGCCTTTTTAAGGATGATTTTCTGGAAAGCGTTATCAACCTCGAAATTCCGTTTGCTTTGATCGATAGCTATGTCGACCAGCCCGATGTTTACAATGTGGGCCTTGAAGATATGCAGGGGGGCTACCTTGCCACAAAGTACCTTATAGAACACGGACACCGTGTGATCGCTTTTGCATCTCCCCCTGTCAAGCCAAACGGTGTTATCGATCAGCGTCTGCAGGGTTATAAAAAAGCATTGGAAGAATATGATTTGTCTTTTAATCCAGACCTGGTGTTTCAAGGCGAGATCACCATTCCCGAGGGAATCAAGCTGGGCATCAGACTAGGGCAACGGCCTGATATTACAGCCGTTTTTGCAAACGCTGATATCCTGGCTGCCGGCATCATGTCCGGTTTGCAGGAAATAGGCTTGAGTGTTCCGAAGGACAAGTCCATCGTCGGATTTGACGACAACTATCTCAGTCTGATAACTTCACCTCGGCTGACAACCATTCACCAGAATGCAGAAGAAAAAGGTGCGATCGCTACGGAAATGATCTTTGCACAGATCAATAAAGACGAAAGCCAAATCCATAATGTGATTTTACCTGTCAGCCTGATAGAGCGTGACAGCGTCAGAAGAATATAACCCTTTATTCTATTGAAATAGCATCTTTTGTCACTGTTACAACGGTCTTTTTTATTGTATTACCCGAAATTAGTGCCAATGGAAATCGCATAGATGTAATTTGTTCCGGCAAACAAGGTTTTAAGCTTATTTCTCCTTTTTGCACACTGAGCCCTGCAAACCCTAATACAGCAATCATCCAAGCTCCACCGTTCGCTGCCGGATGAGTGCCGCCAATATAAATCTCGCCAGCCCAATGCTTTCCGCCTCCGCGTAAATCGATAGAAGCCGAATTGACAAAATGCTGCCAGGCAAGGTCTGCACGACCAAACCTGCAGGCTGCCAATGCATACATGCAGGCGCTCAAGCTGGAGCCATGCTCAGTTCGCGGTTCATAATACTCCCAGTTTTGCTTCACGGTTTCGTCTGAGAACAATGATGGATACAGTGCCATCATCGCAATTACGTCGGCTTGCTTGATAATCTGGGTATGAGCCGCAACGCCGTTGCCTGAACCCCAATATTCCCGATCATCCAAAAGCCTTGCCCTGACTTCGGCAAGTGAACAATCCTCCATCGCAAAATATCCATCAAACTGTTCAATGGTCCCCGTTGTCGGAACGACAATCTGGCTCTCCAAGGAGCGCACAAGATCAAGGTCGTGCTCAAAGCCGAGCCTGTTGATCAGATTTCTGAAGAAGGCTGAATCTCCCCCAAAATGTTTTTCAATCCTCAACACACAGGAGAGACAATTTTTCGCCATCTGGTTTGTGAATATGTTGTTGTTGATGCGCTCATGGTATTCGTCCGGCCCTATGACATCCAGAATATCGATTTTATTGGAGTCAAGCCTTGCATGAGCCCTGGAAACAAAGAATCTCGCGCACTCAAGGATCACCTCGGCTCCACCTTCCCAGAGCAGGCTTTCATCCCCTGTAATCTCAAAATATCGCCAAATGGCGTAAGCAATGTCGCCGCTGATATGGATCTGTTTATCGCGGAAATAGGTTCTCACCGGCCGATGGGTGAAAACGTCGACAACATTGTAGTTTGTGCAGCCCTCTATACCGCCTTCCTGGCTTTCCCAGGCATAAAACGCCCCGCGGTATCCGTATTCGGCGGCTTTGGCCATTGCACCTTGAAGCGTGTCAATACGATATCGAAGCAAGGTCTTGGCAAGCTGCGGCTCGGTGTGGACAAAAAACGGAAAAAGAAAAATCTCCGAATCCCAGAAAATTGCTCCCTTATAGGTCTGCCCGGAAAGTCCGCGCGCGGGAATTGACATGCTGGAGGAATGGCGAGGAGCAATGCAATGGAGATGATAAAGACTTGCGTTCAAAGCAAGCTGTACCTCATCAATATCATGACCTTCGAGAACTATCCCGGAGCACAGCCACAAATTTTCCCAGGCAGCTTTATGTTCTGCAAGGATATCAGCAAACCCCGTGTTGCTTGCTGATAATGCAAGCTCCGTGCTTTTCCTTTCCGCATCTCCTCCATCCAGAGAGGTGTAAACACTTGAAAAAAGCTCAAAAGTATACGTCCTGCCCGCTTCAGCCTTGAAGCTGATGGCACGGTATAAGCCGTTTTCATTGTTGCTGGTGATAACTTCTTGAAATTCGGAAATAAGGCTTTGTGATACAGACACATCAATGCCAAGCTCTCCGGTTTTTGAAGTCACATTCAGGCAATCGAAGGTTTTCAGTACATGGTTGAAAAGATGGGGACCATTGATATCCCATAAATCTGTGTTGATACCGGTAACCACCGTAGCTTTACAATCATCTTTAAAGGTCAGTATAACCTTTGACGCCATAAGATGCGGCTGTGCCATCGAAACAAGGCGCTCACTTTTAAGAATGACTTTTTGAAATTCTGTTTCACGCTGATGAACGCCACGCCGAAAGTGCAGGGTCTGTCTATGTTTTAGAGGTTCCGCCTCACCTAAAGCCATGGCCTCTCCGTCAACGGACAGCTTGAAAAACAAACCGTTCGGTGCATTGACAGGCTCGCGCCAGCGATCACCATTGCGGTCATACACTCCGGCAAGATTGACAGCTGCGAGCTCTGACTTACCCCACTCGTCCATCGTCCCGCGATAACCCATGTAACCGTTGCCTATCAAAAACCGATTGCCATTGGTAACAGTTTCATTCGGGTCATATGTATTTTGGCTGTAGCTCCAAACATCCATGGAAGCTCCTCTCTCACAATAAATTACACACTACACGGAGGGTATCTCAAGCTCAGATCTGTCGAGATGATACGTTTTATCATACACCCTGATGTCGATGGGTTCCCCGTTTAAAAGGGTGATGCGAATCGTTTCCCGCAGCATAATAACCCTGATGAGCCTTCCTTGATAAAGGATCGAGAAGCTGACACTTTTCCATTGAACCGGAAGATGCGGTGCAAAATTCAAGCCTTCACCGTCGCTGCGCAGTCCGCCAAATCCATAAACGATATTGATCCACGCAGCTGCAATGCTTGTGGTATGTAAGCCTTCACGGGTGTTGCGATTATAATTATCCAGATCCAATCGGGTTGCATGGCCGAAAAATGCCATGGCTTCATCCATACGCCCAAGCTCACAAGCAAGAATTGAATGGATAGCCGGAGAAAGCGAGGATTCGTGTATGGTCCTGGGTTCATAAAACTCGTAGTTAATCCGCTTGGCATCGATTGCGAATGAGCTGTTATAAAGATACAGCATCATCAGCACATCGGGCTGCTTGATCATGTCTGTACGGTAAATACGGTCATATGACCAGTGGTTGTAGAGAGGGAACTCTTCTACCGGGATCGAATGGATATCGGTATGGGGCAGGTCGAAATAGCCAGCATGCTGCTCGATCAGTCCCTTGTCATTCATTGGGATATACATGTTGTCAGCATAATTTTGCCAAGTTTCAACCTCTGCATCTGTAAGGCCTGTTTTTTCCGCTAGCCTGCGGTATTGCTCAGGGACAGCCGTTTTCATCGTGATGAGTACCTCTGCGGCATATTCAAGACTGCGTTTTGACATATAGTTTGTATAGGCGTTATTGTTTACCATCATATGAAACTCATCCGGTCCCATGACACCATAATATCCATACTGACCGGTATGAGGGTTCATGGCCGCCCGGGATTTCAGAAAGCGTGCAATCTCCAACAGCATTTCTGCTCCGTATTCAAACAGGAACCGCGTATCGCCGATAACATGGACATAATGCCAGATACCGTAAGCAACTGCGGTGCTGGGCTGGAACTGCAGACTCGCGTGCTGCCAGAGGGAACAGGCTTCATCCCCGTTAAGGGTTGCAATCGGATAACAGGCACCTTTACAATCGAGCATTTTGGCTCGGTTTTTCGCTTCCGTCAGCGTGTTATACCGGAAAATCAGCAGGCTGCGTGCCGCATCGGGATTTGTGAACAGATAGAACGGCAGGCAACAGGCCTCCGTATCCCAAAAAGCATGGCCATTATAGGCTTCTCCGGTTAGCCCTTTGGCTCCGATATTATGCCGTGGATTGCCGCCCCGGTAGGTTTGCGCCATTTGAAAGATGCAGAACCGCACGCCTTGCTGCTCCTCTGCGACAGACTGTACTTCATCGGGTGTTGACGGCTCCAGTATGATGTCTGAAGAATTCCAAAGATCCCCCCAGAAGGCCTTCTGCCGTGTTAACGCTGTTTCGAAATCATTTCCTGCGGCATTTTCAAGCGTTGTCATTCCTGAATCCCAAAGCTGGTTGCCGCTTTCGCCGTTAAACAGCATGACGACTGTTTTGTCGACAACAGTTCTTCGTCCTTTTTCCAGGGTTATGGAACATTGCAGCCGTGCGGTCTTCTCATCCTTAACAGCCTCTGCATCGACTGGCTTGCCGTCAATGAAAAGCCGCATTCCGGCAAAAACCTCCTGTTTTGACACCACTGTACTGCTTTTAAGCATCAGGTCGCTGTCATCGGCTTCCACCCTGGTACTCCCCCAGAACTTCTTCTGATAACCCTCATGGATCACATCAAAACTCAAACCGGCTGAAAACTTTATGACACCGGTAAAATTCTCCGGCTCAAAAAGAATACGCTGATAGGCGCGCTCCCTGTCGGTCATATCCACGAAGCGTATAAAAGTCAGCTTAAGCGACTTGCCTGTGGCTGTTTTCCAGACAAAGCTGCGTGTCAGCGTGCCTGTACGCAGGTCCAGTTCACGGCGAAATTTATCAAAGGTGCACTTGCCGAGATCAAGCATTTCGCCATCCAACTCTATGGACAACCCCAGCCAGTCTGCACATGGGATCATGAAATGTGTTTTGTCTATGATGCCCTTATAAGATTTCGGCAGTGTATCATCGATCTCAAAGACGCCATTCATATACATACCGCGCAGACTGTCTATACTTCCACCTTCGTCAAAGCAGCCCCGTACGCCCATGGTCCCATTGGAAATCGAAAAAACAGATTCCGCAACCCGTGAATAATTAGGATTAAAACCCTCTTCTATGATTTTCCATGGATCGGTTATAAAATATTTATCTGCAACTTTAGCCATCGATCGTAAACTCCTATCCTTTAATTCCCGAAGTAACGACATTCTCCGTCAGTTTCTTTTGAAACATGAAGAACAATATAATTGGCGGTATAATGGAAAATGCGACTGCACGCAGAACATCAAGGTCATTTGTGGTATTGGCGCCTCTAAATTCAAAAAGCTTTACCATGATAGTCTTGTACTTATTATCGAGAACCAGATAAGGCAGCAGAAAGTCCGACCACGCACCATTGATGGCATAGATCGTAACAACTACGATAATCGGCTTAGATAGCGGCATTACGATACGGAAAAAAATCTGCAGCGGGCCGCAGCCGTCAATATGTCCGGCTTCAAGCATCGACTTTGGGAAAGAGTCGAAAAACTGCTTGAATAGCATCACAAAGAAAGCATTGGCTCCTGCCGCTAGCCAGAGCGGAGTAAAAAATCCGGTCATATGAAGCTTCGTAAGGTTTGCAAAAAGCGGGGTGATGCTAGTCGTCGCAGGGATGAGCAAAGAAAACAAAACCAATGAATAGATCACTTTATGTCCTTTTGGTTTCAGGATTGACAAGCCATATGCGAGCAGACCGTTGAAAAGCAGCGATGAGACAACACTGCCTGCCACAGACCAAATCGAGTTGAAGAAAAATCTATAAAACTTCATATCACCCCAGGTCTCGGCGTATCGGCCAAAATCGAAGACCTTGGGGAGAAAGTTCTTGTTATTAAGAAAGGGTCTATTACCGTAGAATTCCTTGAGTTCCTTGAACCCGGACAGGAAAACCCATATGATGGGGAAAACAGATATCAGAAAGATCACCGCACAGGCGGAATAAATCAGGATCAGTCCTATTTTAACGCCTTTTGAGCGAAGATCGTAGTCCCGTATGACACCGGTTCGCTGGTTATTCATATCTCCTCACACTCCTCACTCAAAACTCTCTTTACGTTTGTTTAATAAATTATAGAAGACCGTGAAAGTGAGCAGCATCAATGATATGATGACAGATATCGAGGACGCTTTACCATAGTCGATCTTAGTCGCGTTCTGGATATAGCTGAACAACAACTGCATCAGCGAGATCGATGCGTTGTCGGGACCTCCATTTGTCAAAACAAGCGGCTCATACAGGATCTGGAACACAGCGATGATCTGCAAAATCAGCAAGGTGCTCCCAAGGTTGAAAATCTGTGGAATGGTAATGTTCCATGTACGGCGCCATATGCCTGCTCCATCAATCGTTGCGGCCTCGTAGAGCTCGGGGTTGATTCCCGCAAGCCCGGCCATATAAATCAGGGCTGTAGCTCCTGCACCTTTCCATGTCATAATGATGACGATCAAAGGAATAATAATTTCAGCGTTTGACAGCCATGGTCTGGCGTCAAGGCCCAAATAGCTGATGATCACATTAAAGGCTCCTGAAGGTTTAGCGGAGAAGAAGCTTCTCCACATCAAAACCGTTGCGAGTCCAGGCATGATATTGGGAAGATAGGAAGCTGTACGAAACAATCCCTTTAATCGAGTTGTTTCGCCGATCAGAACGGCTATGATAATTGGAATTAAAAACCCGATGGCAAGCGACCACAGCGTATAAGAGACAGAGTTTTTCAATGCCGACATGAAATTGGGATCCCGAAAAACAGACATATACTGCTCGAGCCCTACGAATTTTTCCAGTGTAACGCCCTTTGTCCTGAACAAGCTCATCACAATGCTTTCACCCATCGGCACCCAAACAAAAAAGGCAAATAAGGCTACCGCTGGCAGTATGATAAGCCAGGACGAAAGCTGATATTTAAATGTCCAATACTTACCTGAGTTCTTGCTGATCATTATTTCACCGCATTCCGCTTCAAATTTGGATTTAAGTTCCTTAATATACAGACTGCCCGAAACAGCCGATAACCCGGTTGGTTGTTATTCAGCTATCCGGGCAGTCTTAAAGTTAAAGTCTATTGTGCATCATTGACATATTCGTCGACCAGCTTCTGGAAGTTCTTCTGCGCTCTGTCAAGCAGCTTTTGAACGTCCGCATTCTGATCAGTAAGACACTTCTGTATAACCTTGGTCAGCTCAAGATACATCTCCTGTGCCATAATCGGCTCTTCTGCGCGAAGCGCACTCTTGTTGTTGATGCAGTCAAAGTAATCCTGATAGAATCTCATGTCGATATTCTTGTACTGGTTAACGACTTCCAGCTCGGCAGCTGTGTATTCCGGGTTATTCCAGGCCTGAATGCGAGGAATAACGGGAACGCCATCGTTGACACGTCTTTCAGCATCGATGCGCATGCCGTCGATAACGTCCTGGGTAAGGACAGGTGCTCTGGCCATCAACTCAAGATAGGCAAGGCAAGCGGAGATTTGATCCGGGGTGGCATTCGGAGCAAACATATAGGCTGTGCCACCGGCAAGCATATACTGATCGCCTTTCGGGCCGGCCGGGAATGGAACAAGGGCAAGTTTGTCGACCGCCAAGCCATTGATAGCTGTCGGGTTATCCACAGCGTCGTTGGCACCGAAATACATCCCGGCTCCGCCTGTTCCCAGCTGTGTCAACCCAGAGCCCCAGTTTTCCTGGGCCGGATCGGCTGTAAGACAGTCATATTTCCATTTGAGGTCCTTTACGTATTGCATAGCTGCAACGCATTCCGGGGTATTCAGGTGTGCGTTCCATCTGCCGTTGTCATATGTTTCGAGTACTGCTCCGTAGTTCCAGGCAATGTTTGAGAAATGCCAGCCACCGCCGCCATCCATCGCCAGCAGGCATAGACCGGGAGTACCTGTTTTCTGTTTGATGGTCTGAGCGGTCACGGCAAGCTCATCCAGTGTCTTGGGATATTTCGGAGTTCCGTCATCATTCATTAATTCGGCTGCCTCGAACAATTCTACGTTCAGCATCAGTCCCAGGCCGTAAGAATCACGGGGGAGACCGTAAATTCTGCCGTTGGCATCCGAGAGCATTTTCTTGTAGCCTGGGTTCATGTATTGTTCCCAGCCTTTTTCCTTGAGTACATCGGTGATATCCGCAACAAGACCGGCGTTGATAAGCCTCTGAGGTTCGGTGAACCAGGGCTGGAAGATCGTCGGTGCAGTTCCGCCCGCAGCCTTTGTTACATATGTATCTACCGCGTACTGGTAATAATTCGGTTCGATTGTGACTTTGGGGTATAGCTCCTTCATCTTTGCTACGTAACCCTCATGCATGGCAACTTCAGTCTCTGGCGCGGTGTCCGACGGCCAGATACCGAGTGTGATGGTTGCAGTGAGATTGGGATCTCCAACAAGGGCATTACCCGATGGTGTGACCTCTGCTGAAGGCGTTCCGGAAGCGGGTGTCGGTGCCGATGTCGTCTGTGATGGGGTGGGATCTCCCCCAGTCGGGGATGATCCACAGCTTGCCGTCACGAGCAAGACGATCGCTAGAGTTAAGGCGGCAAATGCTTTTTTCATTTTATTCCTCCTTACATTTTTCAACGAAAATGTGCATGTTGCACAAATCTCGAATAAAGTTTAACGGTAAACTACCTTAATGATATACAAATTAATTCCATATGTCAAGCGTAAATCGATATGCAATCCACGGAAAATGACCAGAAAAATCCATCAGGAGATTGTGAATCACCTAAGTTCTAGATGAGATTTATACCGTTCCGAGAGTTCGATCTCTCTCTTAACCAATTTTAAAGGGTTTCAGCGATTTAGCTGAAACCCTTTATTGTGGTAACAATCTTTTATGTTTTTTTGCTCTTGAACCTCATCCATTCCGGCAGCAGCAGCTTAAAGCCCCCTTTTTTGCTAGTGCTGGCAAATACGCTCTGAAGAACGATGAAGGCAAACAGAAATGCCGAAGTGATAATTCTTGGCCAAGACGCATCAACGATACCAAGCAGTGGTACAACGCGCTCTATAAGCGCGTTTATTAGCACCCCAAAAAGAGTGCCGATGGGAAGTCCTACACCACCGCTTAGCATTACGCCGCCTACTACGCTGGACGAAATAGCGTCAATTTCATAGCCATATCCGTTCCCGGGATTACCGGATGGAGCAAAAAAGGTGAAGAGAAGGCCGCCGATACCGGCCAATAGGCCGCAAAGCACGTGGGCCATGAACTTTGTCCTCTTGACATTGATCCCCATCAGCAGTGCGCTCTGAGTATTACCTCCGATAGCGTATAGAGAACGTCCAAACTTTGTTTTTCTGAGCACTATGATAAGAACTATTAAAACGAGTAAAGCCACTATAGCTGCCGGTGTGAAATAGGCTACGTCATGAGTGCCGTTCTTGCGCTCGTTGTATAAAAAGGGAATGTACACCTTCGCGCTCGACCAACTCATGAACAACTGGTTTGTTATCGGCACGGACTTGGCATTGATGACACTTATCATACCTCGTGCAAAAAACATGCCTGACAGTGTTACAATAAACGGCTGTATTTCCATATAGGAGACCAAAAAACCTTGGACAATACCGAAGGCTATCCCTATACTAAGCGCCACAGGGATTGTCCATAGCGCGTTTACCCCAGAGTCCTGCAGCATCGTGGCGATAACCATGCTGACCAATCCCGTCACACCGCCAACAGAGATGTCTATACTGCCCGATATCAGAACAACAGTTAATCCCAAGGCAAGCATCAGCAGATAGGCTTTGTTGTTAATCAAGTTAAAAAAGACCGAGAATTTCGTAAAGTTGCTATCCACAAACAAGATTGACGAGGCAACATAAAGAAGAACAAAAAGCGAAACAGTAATGACCAACAATATTCCTGCGCTGCTCAGGCCTTTACGCTTAATTAAAAGATCCGGGCCTGCAATGGTATTTTCCCTACTGTCTTTCATTGCGTTAACCTCCAACAGACACATTCTTGCTGAATACTTTACGGGTTAGCTTTTTGACTTTTTCCTTAAACACATCGCTGCTTGCAACAATGATAACAATAATGATTAATGCTTTAAATACATTCAATTGATCCGCGCGTACATTCATGGCATATAATGTCGTCGTAATAGCCTGGATGGTATAGGCCCCGATAACTGAGCCTGCTATGCTGAACTTACCGCCGCCCAGCATATTACCACCCAAGGCCACCGCCAAAATAGCATCCATCTCCAGACCCAGGCCCAATTCTCCGGAATTTACGCTTCCTACGCTGCTGGACCCAACAAGCCCTGCCGCTCCGGCCAATATGCCACAGATAACAAATGCCATAAATTTGATGATACGGGAATTGAGCCCCACAAGACGGGACGATGAACCATTGATTCCTACACTCTGTACGTAAAGACCCAAGCTTGTTAGCTTTGTGAGCAACACCACGAGGATTACGATCACAATAGATACAATAATGGATGTTCTAACCGGTACGCCGGGTATTTGAACCCCTAACCATTTATACGTAGGATTCATAATATAAATGGTTTGCCCATGTGTGATTTGCTTTGCTATTGAACGCCCGGCCGTAAACAGGATGAGAGAGGCGATCATGGGTTGTATTTTCAAGCCCGACACCAGAAAGCCGTTGAAAGCGCCGCACAGCGCTCCGCCAAGCAGACCGACAAAGAGTGCCAATAGATAGGGACTATGGAAAACATCAGTTCTATACTCCGCACCATTGAGCATAAGACCGCAAAAGCTGGCTGAAATTGCCATAGTGGCACCAACGCTGATGTCCTGACCCCCGGATGCCGCTGTAACCAACGTCATGCCAAGGGTTACAATGACAAGTTCGCTGGCCTCATCCAGAATATTGGGTATGTAACCTGAAATCAAACCGTTGGTGATTGAAATATTAAAAAATGCCGGTGTTGTGATAATATTCTGAACCACAACGACAAGCAAAACCACCAATGAGAAGGTTAAACGGCTGTTCATAAGACTCTTGGCAAGTGGCTTGAAAGCAGGTTCGATCAATTTATTTCCATTGCTGAAATGACTCATTGTCACCCCTCACCTCCTGCTATTGTCCGCATGATTGTACTCTGATTAAGCTCGCCTTGGGTCAGTTCTCCAACTTTATACCGGTCTCGCATGACCACCATTCTCGAGCATGTTCTAAGCATTTCATCCATCTCTGAGGAAATGAAAGCCACGCTCTTCCCTTCGCCTGCAAGCTTCAGAATAAGTTTTTGTATTTCTGTTTTCGTGCCGATATCAATGCCACGAGTAGGTTCGTCCAATATCATAAACTCCGGATTGGTAAGCAGCCAACGCGCCAGAATGACCTTTTGCTGATTACCACCGGAAAGGCTCTTGATTGGCGTTTCGCTTCCTGAGGTTTTGATATTGAGCAGCTTTATATATGTGTCAGCGTATTTCTCCATTTCTTTTCGGGTCAAACGCTTGAATAATCCTTGTTTAGCCTGAAGAGCAATTATGATGTTTTCCCTTACCGAGAGTTCTGCAAAAATACCGTCGATTTTTCTGTCTTCGGGTAAATAGGCCAATCCATGCTTCATTGCATCCAATGGTTTTTTTATTCTTGCACATTTTCCTTTTATGAACAGCTGTCCCTGAACAGCTTTGTCAGCACCGTATATCGCCCGCACCAGCTCGCTTCGGCCGGAACCCAGCAGGCCACTGAAGCCGACAACCTCTCCCTTATACATTTTCAGGTTGAAGGGTGCAACCTTGGATGTGCCGCTTGACAAATCGTAGGCTTCTAAAATCGGCACTTCCCCTTCAAACCGCGATGCGTCTTTGTCGAAAGTGAGGTCCGAAAGAATTTCGATCTCTTTGCCCATCATCTTTTTTACAAGCTCAAGACGCGGCAAATTTTCCACCTCAAATTCCCCAACCCGTTCACCATTCCTGAGCACGGTTATGCGGTCGCAGATCTCATAGACCTGATCGATAAAATGGGTGATAAACAGAATTCCCACGCCATTATTCTTGAGCTGTCTCATGAGCGTAAAAAGCTTTTTCACCTCGTCGGCATCAAGGGAAGAGGTGGGCTCGTCGAGAACTAAAAATTTGCATGCCGTATTCACAGCGCGTGCAATTGCAATCATTTGCTGGATTGCAATCGAGCAGCTATCCAACTGCGCCGGTGGATCAGCTGAGATATTAAGCTCCTGCAATAATTCCGCAGCTTTGCGGTTCATCTGCCTCCAGTTGATTAGGCCTATGGTACGCGGCTCACGCCCCAAGAAGAGATTTTCCGCAACTGTGAGGTTCGGGCATAGATTCACCTCTTGGTAAACGGTGCTTATCCCGTGTTTTTGTGCATCCTGCGGCGAACGTATCATGACAGGATTCCCATCCAGTCTGACGTTTCCCTCATCCATGGAATAAACTCCGGTCAGCACCTTGACAAGTGTCGACTTCCCGGCACCATTTTCTCCCATCAGTGCATGTATCTCGCCGCAGCGCAACTTAAAATCAACATTAATGAGTGCGCGAACACCAGGGAACGACTTTCCAATGCCGGTCATCGTCAGAGAAGGGCTATTTTGTTCATGCTTTACCATACCCATAAAGTAAGCCCACCTTAATTAAGCTGCTGTTTGATCATTATTATCTGATTAAAAGTTCGGGGAGATCCGTAAATCTCCCCGAACCAAATATCGGATTCCGCTACTACTTTAAAATCTCCGTATGTATAGCCTAGTGCGGGTTAATAAGGACGTTTGTCAATGATCTCCTGAGTAATGGTGTCGTAATAGAATGCTGTCTCGTCAATGGACTCTTTCTTGGCAGGGGCTCCGCCGCCTTCGATCTTCTTAACAATCTCGGCAACTTTCGGCCCAAGCAGAGGATTGCATTCGACGTTGCAGTTGATCTTGCCTTCCAGTGTCATCTGGAGATACGCCTTGTTTGCGTCGAAAGAAATGATAGCAACGCCGTTATCTCCGCCAACCTTCTTGCCGGCCTCTGTGAGAGCCTGAATGGCGCCGTCCGCCATATTGTCGTTTTCAGCATAAACACAAGTGATCTCATCACCATACTGCTGAATCCAAGAAGCCATAATTTCTTTTGCCGTATCGGTGCTCCATTCGCCTGTTTGCTGCGCAAGAAGCTTCCAGCTGTTCTTGGTAACGGCCTCATCAAGTGCCTGTGTGCGTCCTACCTGAGCAGACGCACCTAGCTGTCCCTGAAGATGAACAATGTTAGCTTTCTTATCGCCTGTAAATCTCTTGGCGATCCAATCGGTAGCCTTCACACCTTCGTTATAGAAACCGCCGCCGACCCAGCAGATGTAAAGATCTTCGCTGGCATTGATGGTGCGGTCCATCAGAATTACGGGTATGCCGGCTTTCTTGGCGTTTCCAAGAACGGTATCCCAACCATCCACGTTGACGGCCGCGATAACGATGTAGTCAACCTCCTGGTCGATGAATCCCTGAACGTCAGCTACCTGCTTTGCGGCGTCGTTGTTGGAGTCAGCAAGAATCAATTTAAAGCCGTTTGCCTCGCTGAGCGCTTCCTGTACAGACTTGGTGTTCGCTTTACGCCAATCAGACTCATCCGCTTTACATTGCGCAAAGCCAACTTTGATGAGATCACCCGACTTACCGGAGGATGCCGCCGGCGAACCGCATGCCACTAGCCCTAATGTCAGAGCGACAACCAAGAGTACGACAAAGATCCTTTTCATTTTCTTATTCCCCTTTCTAAATTTGAAGTGTTAAAGGTACATACATTTTCATTATGCATGGGGAATAGTGAAAAACAATATTCGAAGAAGAACCCCGTAAGAATTCAAACCATCTTGATTAAATAGTGAACCAATCACAATTTTATCCCATATGGATGCATGAACCGACCGTAATATTTTAGACCTTTACAGTAAAAAAACAACCCTCAATATCCCCGGCCGTTAATCATTTCCTGTGTGATGGAAAAGCAGTCGAACAGGGCTTCATCGATGTATTTTTCCCGTTCGATAGGCTTCCCGCTCTGAAGCTGCTTGATAATCCCGTCAACATAGGGCCCTTGCAGCGGATTGCATTCCACATCCAGTGCGATTTTCCCCTTCAGACAGTATTCAAGCCCAAGCCTTGTCGCGTCGAACGATATGACGATTACACCGTCATTCGCATTACATCTCAGACCAGCCTCTTCCATCGCGTCGATCGCACCAAGCGCCTCTCCGTCGTTCTCGCAATAAACGACGTCGATATCGTTTGTTTGCTTCAAAATTGAGCCCATGACTTCGTAGGCCTTAGCCCTTGTGAAATCACCGCATTCCTGAGCGACCATTTCCCAGTTGGAATGTCGTTTGACCGCCTGCTCCAGCGCGGTGGTCCGGCCGATCTGTGCTGAGGAGCCCATCGTTCCCTGAATATGGACGATCCGGATGGGATCTTTCGTTCTCCCTTGTTTCCCCAGCAAATCCTCCAGCCACTTGACGGCTTTTTCACCTTCTTTATGGAAGTCGGAGCCGATATAAGCCGTATATAAATCCTCAACCTCCGGTTCAATGTAGCGGTCGGTTACGATGACAGGTATATTGGCTTCCTTCGCTTCCTGCAGAATTGAGTTCCAGCCCGTTTCAACTATTGGAGAGAACACGATATAGTCCACTCCCTGCTGGATAAAGGTGCGAATCGCCCGGATTTGATTCTCCTGCTCCTGCCGAGCATCTTCATAGATCAACTCGTATCCGTTTTCTTCAGTCAGCGCGGCTTTCATGCTCTCGGTGTTGGCCACGCGCCACTCCGATTCCGCGCCGACCTGCGAGAACCCGACCACTATCAGTTGAGCTTCGGAAGCACCCGCTGCGTGCTGTCCTTCTTTTACGCAGCCACAAAGTAGAACCGACAGACATACGGCTATTACAAGCCTTTTTTTCATATCGCCATCTCCTTATCGCTCGTCTTCATGGGGATTGTCACAAGAATCCTTGTGCCGACATCCGGTATGCTTTCCACATCTAAACCGTATTCCCCTCCAAACAGTATTTGAATTCTCTGATGCACCGTCCTCAGCCCAAACCCCTCACGCTTGCCGTCCGTTAGGGAAGCCCGTACCTCGTTCAGGCGTTCCTCCGTCATACCGGGTCCGTCGTCCGTTACTTCCAAAACCAGGCATTCATTCTGGGCTCTGCCGGTTAAGCGAATAAAACCTTTGCGTCGTCTATTCTTTAAACCGTGATACAGTGCATTTTCCACCAGCGGCTGCAGGGTGAGCTTCGGCAGGATGAAGCTTTTCAGATGATCCGGAATGGTGACATCATATTCCATCAGATCCCGGTAACGCATCTGTTGGATTTCCAGATAGCTTCGAATGTGCTGCTCTTCCTCCGCGAGGGTGATGACGTTTTTCCCACGACTCAAGGAAAAGCGGAAATAATTCGACAGGCTTCCGACCATCTTGACCGCTTCGCTGATTTCCCCGGACTCGATCAGCCAAATTATGGTATCCAGTGTGTTATAGAGAAAATGGGGATTGACCTGTGCCTGCAGCAATGCCAATTCGGCGCGTCGGCGCTGCTTTTCCTGCTCGGCGTTCTTTTCAGTCTGCAGCTTCAAACGCCCTACCATATTCTCTATCCCGTCTGAAAGCAGTTGCACTTCCTCCACGTCGGCTTGAATCGGTTCGCAAACCAGCAGGCTCCCCTTACCAATCGCTTCCAGGCGCTCACAAATTCTATCGATCGGATCAACGATCCTATGGCTCAGTTTTCTCGAATTAGTCAAAAGGAAATACAGCAGCACCAACGACAAAACCACGATAATCCCCATCAAAATAATCATGTTCTTGATCATGGTCGACTGCAGGGCTTTCAGATGCGCCGCCTCGTAATAAAGATAGGTGTTCATGTACCTTTGAATCAGATCCGTCAGAATATAAATGTTTTTTTCCAACTGGTCTACGCGCGAGTCGTACTCCTTCGTTTCCGCGATCTGTTGCATCTTATCCTCAAGATCGTGGCAAAGGTTCAGCACACTGCTGATGGCGCGAAGACTATCCTTTTTCGTCGTCGTATCGATCAGCTTCTGCGCGATAGTCTTCGCGAATTGCACCTCCTTGGTTGGGAGACCCTCCGAATATTGGCTGTCGATAACGTAATAGTACATTTTAAGGTCAACATCGTCCTTGAAATTCTGGTTGAAATCCGAGGCCGTCGTGACGTTGTTCAGGATCGCGTTATACTGCAGCGCATACCCAATCCCGATGGATGCGATGGCTATGATAACGATCATCAGCGGCAACGCAACGATCAGGATTATCTTCCAGAGCTTGCTCCACATGGTCATTTTCTTATCTTCTCGCCGGAAATTTGCGCTCACTGCTTTTTACCTCTGCGATATTCACTAGGCGTACAGCCCGCAACCTTTTTGAACACGAAGCTGAAATAATGCGGGTCCTTATACCCGACGGCGAACGTAATCTCGCTGGAACGCTTGTCGGTTTGGCGAAGCATGCGTTTCGCCTCGTCGATCCGTTTACTGGTAAGATAATCTATGAAGGTTTGCCCGACCTCCTGGCTGAATATGGCCGAAAGGTAATTGGGGCTGATGTTCACTTTTTTAGCCACTCTGTCGAGGGAAATCGACTCCTCCGGATAATGCTCGTCGATGAACCCAATCGCCTTTTTAAGCAGGTCTCGTTGCTGCTTTGCACTTTCGCGGTCGCGAAGCGCGATTGCCTGCACTATGACCCGCCGTGCATACTGCCGCACTTCCTCTGGTGCAGACGCGTTGCCATTCGGCCTAAGCTCCAGCGACCAGAAACTGTCCGCATGGCAGCCAATTGAATCCAAGTACTTTACCACCTCAAAGTAAATTGTCATGGTCAAATATCTGCAAAACAAAGGCATGGAAACAGCCTCTTCTCCAGCACTTTGTAAGAGTTGATCAATAAAGCTATTGATTTCTTCTTCTCCGCCGTTACTTAAAAAGTTACGGACACACTCCTGATCGATCTCCTTTTTGCCTGTGCTCGTTCCCGAACCATTCTTTTTCAGAAAATCCCGGATGCTCGCCTCAGACAGGATATGCTCATCCGAGCATAGATAGCGATAGGACAAAATGCGGCTCGCCTCCGAAAAGCAGATCGGAATGGCGCTGAGCCGTGATACCGGCGTGCCGCATGCAATATGCCAGTTAACGTCGCACCCGGCCACGGCACAGAGACTCTGGATGGTCTCGGTGCAATCACCGGTTCGTTGCATGATATCCTCCGACCCGCCCTTTACGAAAACAGCGTATGTCGTAACGTTCCATCTGAATAAAATCAGCTCCGAACGGCTGGCAATAAACTGAGTAATCTTATCCTGTACCGTGGCAAGTGCCTCCGTATAGCCTTCCGGAGCACTTGCGTCGTATCCGGCACTGCTCAGCGATAAAAGCACAATATTGTAAAACGGGGCGTTGATGTCGATGCCCATCGCCTTCGCTGTTTCGGAGATTTCCGATACGCTTAGACCACCGGTGACGATTTGCTCGAAAAACCGCCTACGTGAAAACGTTTCATATTCCTGGGCCTCTCGCTGGAACCGCGTAAGGTATTCCTGCTGCCGCTGTTCTTCTTCCATCTTCTTCCGAAGCTCAATCAGGATTTCAACCATTTTCTCCTTTATAATCGGCTTCAGTAGGTATTGCTCCACGCCCATGCGAATAGCTTGCTGCGCGTAAGAAAAATCGTCATATCCGCTGATGATGACGATTTTTGTCCTCGGTAGCTCCTTGCGAACCAGCTCGATTAATGCCAGTCCATCCATGAACGGCATTTTGATATCCGTAATAATTAGATCCGGCTGTATCTGGCGAATCAAGGGCAGTGCGAGTTCTCCATCCGAAGCGTCGCCAGCATAAAGAAAGTCATATTGTTCCCAAAGAATGTTTTTGCGTATGCCTTCGCGTACCACGATCTCATCCTCGACAAGAAAGACCTTAAACATGCTGTATCTTCCCTTCTATTGAACATGTTTGGGATGTCAAAACATACGGGCAAAATAAAAAGCAATCAGTATCAGTTTGTCGTGTTTCGGCGTTTGAGATATGCATGGAGCTAAAGTAACCTAACCGATAATCGGTTCATGAACTATAGAAATATTTTACTACCCTGAGAATCACTGGTCAATCATCAATGACCGGACTAACAATGAACTTTATCTTGACAAGTAATTATCTAACATTTATACTATCTAACTGTATTAGCTAATTGAGGAGAGGTTGAAAATGGATTACACGAAATTGGCCATTGAATTCCTTGAGAAAATGGATATGTTTCGAAAAGCAAAAACTCAAAAAAATATTACCGAAGCCTTACAAGGAGAGATGTTTGTTCTCCATTACATTTTTCATAAAGGCGGCGAAGTATTGCCAGGTGAAATCAGCAATGAAATGGGAGTCAGCTCCGCAAGGATTGCCACAGCCCTCAATAGCTTAGAAAAAAAGGGACTGATTACACGTCAGATTGATACAAGTGACCGCAGAAGAATAATAGTCCGTTTTACCGAGAAAGGGGAAAATTTTGCCGTTAAGCATCAGCAGGCGGTTGTGAAATACACGGTCGAAATGTTAAGTCTTTTAGGCGAGCATGATGCAAAAGAATATGTCCGGATAACCGGCAGATTGGCAGAAGCAACAGCGCGCTATCATGGGTTGAAATAACCCGTTATCGCAATCAAAGATTACGAAATAACAACCCCACTCGCTCACACAATATGTGGGTGCATTTCTCCCAATTAACTAACACTGTTCCATTAGAACAACATTACGTATTGGAGGTTTTATATGCAAAAAATATTTAAGTATCTGAATCCTAAAGAATGGATGCAGGCCGGTATCAGCCTTATATTCATTGTGGCGCAGGTTTGGCTTGACTTAAAATTGCCTGATTATATGTCTGAAATCACCAAGTTGGTACAAACTCCGGGTAGTGAACTGAAAGATATCTGGATAGCCGGTGGCTGGATGCTGCTTTGCGCCGTGGGAAGCTTGATAGGAGCTTGTATTGTTGGATTTTTTGCAGCGCGCATCGGAGCATCTTTTTCGCAGCGGCTTCGCAGTATGCTGTTCAACAAAGTAGATTCCTTTTCAATGGAGGAAATCAATCGTTTTTCAACCTCAAGCCTCATAACTCGCTCCACAAACGATATTACTCAGGTTCAGATGCTTATTACAATGGGTCTGCAATTGATTGTCAAAGCTCCAATCATGGCGGTTTGGGCAGTTACAAAAATTGCCGGAAAGGGCTTCGAGTGGTCACTTGCTACTGGCGTAGCCGTCTTGATTTTAATTGTCATGGTTTCATTTGTTATGGTCTTCGTGCTGCCGAAATTCAGAAAAATGCAAACGCTCATGGATAACCTGACCCGCGTAACAAGAGAAAATCTTTCAGGGACACGAGTTGTCCGAGCTTACAATGCTGAAGATTATCAGGAACAAAAATTCGAAACTGCTAATAAAGAACTTACAAGTGCCACTTTGTTTACTAATCGCGCCATGTCGATAATGATGCCAGTAATTTCATTGATTATGAGCGGCCTGTCACTCTCAATTTATTGGATCGGTGCTTATTTGATAGATGCGGCTGGGGCACCGGATAAGCTAATGCTTTTTTCCAACATGGTCGTTTTTTCGCAGTATGCTATGCAAGTTATCATGGCGTTCATGATGCTGGTCATGATATTCATCATGCTTCCACGAGCCAGCGTATCCGCTAAACGTATTAACGAGGTTCTTGATACAGAATCTGCTATTAAGGAGGGTAACGTAACCTCAGGAAAACCTGGACATGCAGGCGAGGTTATATTCAGTCATGTTAGCTTTAAGTACCCTGACGCAGCAGATTATGTTCTCGAAGATATAAGCTTTACGGCAAAACAAGGTGAAACCATTGCCTTTATCGGTTCTACCGGAAGCGGAAAATCAACGCTTATAAACCTTATCCCACGTTTCTTTGATGCAACAGAAGGCGAGGTGTTTATAGACGGTGTAAATGTGAAGGACTATAAGCTGGAGACACTTTACAATAAAATCGGTTATGTGCCTCAAAAAGCGGTGCTATTCAAAGGAACGGTAAGTTCCAACGTAGCTTATGGTGACAACGGAGGCGATGAATACAGTAACAACGATGTTAAAAAAGCCGTACAGATCGCACAAGGTGCGGATTTTGTGGAAATGATGGAAGGTCAATATGGCGCACTAATTGCGCAAGGCGGCACGAATATATCAGGTGGCCAAAAGCAGCGTTTGGCAATTGCCCGTGCCGTTTGCCGCAAGCCTGAAATCTACATCTTTGATGATTCGTTTTCAGCGCTCGACTATAAGACAGACCGTGTTTTACGGAGTGTATTAAAAAAGGAAACTGCCGGAGTGACCTCAATGATTGTAGCACAAAGGATTGGCACTATTATGGACGCCGACCAAATTGTCGTGCTTGATGAAGGTAAGGTCGTCGGAAAAGGAACACATAAAGAGTTGCTCCGCAACTGTGCTGTATACAAAGAGATCGCCGCATCACAATTAAGCGAGGAGGAATTAGTATCATGAGTGAGAATAATGAGAGAAGAACCCCAAGAGTCATGGGCGGCCCAGGGAGACCGGGAGGACGGCCCGGCATGGGTTCCAACGAAAAAGCCAAAGATTTTAAAAAGACATGGGGTCAGCTTATCCGTTATTGTAAAAGCCATATGCCTGTTATTATTATTGCTCTAGTCCTCGCGGCATTAGGTACAGTTCTTCAAATTGTAGGCCCCGATTATTTGAAAGACATGACAAATGAAATCGGCAAGGGGCTTCCTGCACTGATAAACGGGCAGCAGGTCCTTGGCGTTATCAATATAGACGCTGTGGTTAGTATTGCTGTATTGCTTGTTTTTTTCTATGCAGGATCAGCTTTGCTCAGTTGTGCAGAAAGCTTTATCATGGCAACGGTGACCGCGAAAATATCGCAAAATATGCGAGCCGGTATTTCTCAAAAAATCAACAAATTACCGCTCAAGTATTTTGATAAGACAAGTTATGGCGATGTTCTCAGTCGAGTAACCAACGACGTTGACACCATAGGGCAGACACTGAATCAGAGTGTTGACACTCTGGTGAAAGCAATAACCATGTTCGTGGGCTCCTTGATTATGATGTTTTATACCAATTGGATTATGGCGTTAACCGCTATTGGCTCAACGATCATCGGTTTTGTGTTTATGACCTTAATTATGTCAAAATCTCAAAAGCACTTTACCGCGCAGCAGCAAGGGCTTGGAGATATTAACGGACATATCGAGGAAGTTTATTCAGGACATAATGTTGTTAAGGCTTATAATGGCGGCAAAGAAGCTAAAAAAACATTTGAAAAAATTAACGGAACACTATATGACAGCAGCTGGAAATCTCAATTTTTATCCGGCCTAATGATGCCCATTATGAGTTTCATAGGAAACTTTGGCTATGTAGCTGTGTGCGTAGTCGGTGCGGCTCTCGCCATGAACGGTACTATTTCATTTGGCGTTATCGTTGCGTTCATGATGTATATACGCCTGTTCACGCAGCCGCTGTCACAGATGGCGCAATCGGCGCAAAACTTACAGAGAACAGCCGCCGCAAGCGAGCGCGTCTTTGAGTTCTTCGATGAGAAAGAACTAGTTGACGAAAGTCAAAAAATTAAAAAGCTTGAGAATATCAAAGGCGATGTAGAGTTTAAGAATGTGCATTTTGGTTATGAGAAAGACAAAATCATCATAAATGACTTTTCAGCAAAGATACACGCCGGACAAAAAATAGCCATTGTCGGCCCTACCGGTGCAGGAAAAACAACGATGGTCAACTTGCTGATGCGTTTTTATGAGCTTGATGACGGCGAAATCTGTTTGGATGGAATCCCTACCCATCAAGTCACGAGAGAAAATGTTCATGAGCAGTTTTGCATGGTATTACAGGATACATGGCTGTTTGAAGGCACAATCAAGGAAAATATTATTTACAGCAAGCAGGGTGTCACAGATCAGGAGGTCATCCAGGCGTGCAAGGCGGTCGGTCTGCATCACTTTATCCGGACACTTCCCGACGGCTATAATACCGTCTTGAACGATAAAGCGAATTTATCGGCAGGCCAAAAGCAGCTTGTCACGATTGCACGTGCGATGATTCAAAACGCACCGCTTCTGATTCTGGATGAGGCAACAAGCTCAGTAGACACCCGTACTGAAAGGATCGTTCAAGAGGCAATGGATAAACTGACTCAAGGCAGAACATCGTTTGTTATTGCACACAGGCTTTCCACTATTCGCAACTCCGATTTAATTCTTGTAATGAAGCATGGAGATATTGTCGAAAGCGGAAACCATGCCGAGCTTCTTGAGAAGGGCGGATTCTATGCAGAACTATACAACAGCCAGTTTGAACAGGCATCCTGATAAAAAAGAGGAAAGACCGTAATCATGTTGCCGAGCAAGCCGCTACTAAGCGGCTTGCTTCGGCTCACCGTGCTAATTTAATTCTTTTAGTCCCTGTTTGGTGTACTCGTAATGTTTGGGTTGGTTTGGTAAGTCTTTAAAGTATGCCTCAAATACTTTTCCGTCTGTTTCCGCGAGGAAAACGGTTATCGCATCCAATGCTTCATTTAAATTGGCAACTGTAAAACTGCCATTTTCGTATTTATAAATATCGGCAGACGATGCAGCGCCAAGGGAAGTCGAAGCAACAATCTCCTGGATACCGTCACCATCCAAATCTACTTCTTTTGTAATTCCTTCTGAATGTAGAAATACTTGGGGTACTTGATTTTCTATATAATAATAATTTGTTGTTGCATAGTTCGCACCGAGAGTACCCCTAATTTTCACTAATTGCTTACCATATAGCTCTTTTTCTTCAATGGAGTATAAATCGGTACTGTTCTCATCTCCCATCATGGACACTTTTCCGAAATCATAGATTTTCTTATCTATAATAACACCGCTATGTAAGTTTTCTGTATCGTCTTTTTCGGTAAAAATAATGTACTTGTTACCCTCAATCTCATATTGCTTGAATATCTCCACAATTACATCCTCTGATATACTGACGGTATTATCTTCTACTGTGACGGATTGAAATTTTAAAGCTATTGCTTTTTGATCTTGTGTAATGGGAGGAATAGATTTCGCCTCTGATTTAACTCCTTGCCCGCAGGCTATAATCGAGAAAATAACTACTGAGCTTATAGCAATTACTCCTAATAATATTTTTGCTTTCATACTTTTGCATCGCCTCCATCTATTGGGCTTTATGAGCATATCATTATTATAATATACGGCAGTGATTCATTCATCATTAACTGGCAGCAAAAAATAGACGACTGTACCTAATTGCGGCTTACTCCTCAACTTCAGGCCGAGCTGTCCATATTTTAACTTAAGCCTATCATCAACATTTTTCAGGCCAAGATGATCATTATTAGGAAAAGAGGAATCTTTCAGCTGATTCCGAAGCATTTCAAGTTTATCTTTTGAAATTCCTCGTCCATTGTCTGTCACTTTGGCAAGCAGAGAACCCTTTACCCTTTTTATGCTTATGCGAATCTTCCCACCTGCTTTTGTATTGCTCATGCCATGATTTATTGCATTTTCAACCAGTGGCTGTATTAAAAGCTTATGAACTTTAATTGATAGAATCGTAGGGTCAATCCGGAAAGTAAAGGATATCCGATCAGGGTCCATCATCTGATAAATGGCTATATATTTTTTCAGATTATCAAGGTCTTCCTGAATGGTAACCGGCGTATAGCTGTTTGTCGTTATGTAACGAAGATTGGAGGCCATGGACAACAGTATTTTTGAAATCGTGTTGCCTTCGCCTAAAAGATCAATAGCCTCCCAATTAATGGTTTCCAATAAATTATATAAAAAGTGAGGGTTTATTTGCGATTGTAAAGCAAGCAGACTGCTTTCTTTTTGCAATGCTATTTCTTCGGAAAGCTTTTTCTCTATTTCCTGCTTTTTAATGAATGTTTGCAAAAGATTGTAAATAATATATCCGTATTCGTTATTCAATGAAGCTTTTACATGATGAATGGTGTTGTGTTCATTGTATTCGTTTATCATATGCAGCATGAGCTTCACCGGACGGTAATTATTGATTGTGACGAAAAGCGTTAGAAACAGACAGACGGAAAGCGAGATACAGGAGAAGATAACTGTAGTATTTATCATCCCGTTAAGCTGTTTTAAAACAATAGAGAGTGGAACAGCGGAAATATAAGTCCAGTTAAAATACCTGGAATTTACAATTGAAACAAGAAAATCTTCTTCTGAAGTCGATTTCACCATTCTCTGACTATCTGCTACACGAATATCATTAAATGACACAAAGGTTTCAGCATTTGAGACAGTGTTACTATAAATTTGAGTATTTTGATCATCTAATATATAAATATTCTTTTCATTAATCATTAAAAAATTTGAAAACATTGAGTCAAAATATTTTCGATCTAAACTTACTACCATAACACCTTCATTTGTAGTTTCCCATTGAAGGATTGGAACCCGACGAAAGAGAAAAATAGATTCTGCTTGATTTGTTGTGTTGCTTCTATCTTCCACCAGGCGGTCGGCCCAAAGCTTAATATTGGGATCCTGGCCTCGATAGGCATTAATCCAACTTGTTTCCCTAATATTGTCAATATTTCTTACTCCTTCATTCGTGAATACAATGTCTGGTCGTTTTTCAAGATATAAATATGCTGATTTAACATAGGGCTTTGCCAAAAGAGCACGGGAGGTGTTACTCCAAACATTATTCAGATAAAGGATATGTGTCGCGGATATTTTTGTGTCAGCTCTGTCAAGACTCTCCAATGCAGCAGTAAAATTTGAATCAAACTCCAGAAGGGCCATTATCTGAGTTGTATCGCTCAATAAATTATCAAAGCTTTGGGCAGCAAGTGAAAGCATCGTAGTATCAGATTCATAGGCTTTGTCTTTTGTCTCAGTAATCCACAGATTTGTGAATAAAACACTGGATACTATGTAGGGAACAACAACACAGAGAAACATAATGCCCAAATTTGTTATAAAAGATCTTTTCGTAAAATATTTCATGGTCTCTTCTTTCATTTTTGAAAAACGCTTTTTTTATAGTTAAGAGGAGTAACGCCGACCTGTCCTTTAAAAACCATAGAAAAATGCTTCGTACTTTTATAACCAACCATCTCAGCAACTTCATATACTTTTATATTCGTATTGGCCAGCAGTTCTTTTGCCTTATTAATACGAACAGTTGTGAGGTATTCTACGAAATTACAGCCCGTACTTTTTTTAAAAATTCTACTTATATAGCTCGGGCTTAAGTGAACATTCTCTGATGATGAATATAAGCTGATATCCTCGGTAAAGTGATTTTCTATATATTGTTTTATTTGGTCCACCAGCTTATTAGAAAAGGATGACCTGGATTTCTGCATTGTGGCAATGATTTGGGAGATACAGTCTTTAAGTGAGTCACAAATCTCTTGAACACTTTGAAGCTTTTGTGCATTTTTAACCATTTGGGAGCATTCTCCCCAAATATCAGATAATTGCAGATTATAAAAGGTGATATGCTGTTCAATAGCAAATATCAGACGCATAAACAAATCCTTACAATAGTCAATATGCGTTGTTACGGAGTGGGAAAACAGCCTATCAATCAGATTAAACGCCTTGTCTTCCTCACAAGAGCTAATATAGGAAAGCAGTTGATTAATGACTTCCTTAATATATGATGAATCCCATAAAGGAAGTTCTTTAGAATTGGAATTTTCATTTGCTCCATATGTTGGGTGTTTTGTAATGCTATCATCTGTAAGCTTATGTATTTGGTTGTAACATTCTGCGACACCTTCAAGGCTTGTGGTAGAGCCGGAGATGACCATATTGATTTCCAGATTTAAGATTTGGGCACAGTTAATATTCAACTGATCCACTGCCTGACGCAAAAGTTGGGGGTCATTGTAATTAAAAAGTATATTAATGCTATAAACATTCATTCGATAGGTGTAAAAAATAATTTCATAAGCCTTAAAATGCATATTAATAAAATTCGCTAAGAGGTCCAACAGATACATGTCCCCGTATTTGGTGTCTGCTGATTTGTTCTTGAGTTCACAGGACGCAACACAATAAAAGGTGTAAGGGAAAACAATACGATTTTCTTCAAGAAAATTTCTAAATGAAGTATCATTTCGGACTGTGCCATAGGAAATATCAACACAAAGCTGTTCAATCAGCAATTGAACAGTTTGATTATAGCGCTTCTCTATTTCGTTAACCCGCATTACGGCCTTTCGTTCCGATTCAAGGCGATGATATACGTCGGACAAAACAGTCCTGAACTCTACTAAATCCGTAGGTTTAGTCAGATAATATTTTACACCGAACTGAATGGCTTGCTGCGCATACTCAAAATCACTGAATCCGCTTAAAACAAGTATGGTCGTTTTGGGATAAAGAGCGGATACCCGCTGGCAAAGCTCAAGGCCGGAGCCGCCTGGCATCCTGATATCCGTTATGAGAACATCTATACGCTGCTGGGAAAAAAAAGCTAACGCAGATGAAACACTATCCGCCTGATTAGGAATGTCAAATCCCATGCTGTTCCAATCAATGCTATTGATTAGCCCTGACCGGATACGTTTATCATCGTCAACAATCAAAACAGAATAGTACATACTTGTTTCAGGACTCCTCTTAATTAATGAAATCTGGTAAGCCTGGTCTTCTGAAACGCATCTGACACCAATTATACCATAGTCTTTTCTATGCGTGAATCTCAAAACCTTTACGGATAAACCCTGATTTCAAATACCTGGGCAAAATCACTCCCGTGGGTTTGGTTAAATTCGACCCTGATACAATCGGTTTTTAGGTTTGCATTCAGACAGAATTGCCTAATAATCTGATTGTCCACTCTGGCAATTTCCTCAAACCTTCCGTCCCCTTCCCGTGCTTTCAACGTAAAGCTCTTGACCAATTCGCCGGGCATTTGACCCCAGCCATTTTTATAATAATCCGGTCTCAGCGGATTAAAATCCCTGTTAAAGTCTGGATTGAACAGCAATTGAATTTGGCTGATAGCCTTTACTTCTCTAAAAGTGAGCTCCATCCATGCAGGTCCCTTGCTTAGGCCATTGGATATCCAAATATCGGGTTGCTTTTCGGGACGGGTAATGCCATTGGTTATATTGCCAGGAGTAAAGAAAGCCGGTTCGGGGGCCAATTTAAAGCACGGATGAAACAGCCTCATATCTTTAATGGATCCGATTGAACCGATAACACCACAGCAGGATTCCTTTGCCACACCGATAAAAGCACCCTCTTGGGCCATTATTTTTATAATGACATGATGTGTTCCATCCAACGAAAGATGACAGGAGAACAACACCCAATCCATGCCCTCACCATAGTCGGCCCTGAAAGTCCCCCTGCTTTGAAGCCCTTTATAAGCCTGGCGGGCATCAGCGGTATACACTTCAATCTCAGCCTTGCTGACGGCTTCTCCGCTCAACATAAGCTGCAAAGTATCCAATTTCTCAAGAGCCGGCATTAAGATATAAAGTTCCTCATCCAACGCCACTTTGCCATTCATTGATTCCGATGAAAAGCTGCGATAGCCTGATGCGGTCACAGTTGATTCCCCGGCTATATCCTCCCTATCCGGATTTTCCAATCCATGTAGCCAAACATCCCGTTTAGCAAGAAGCTGCTGTATACTTTTTATTTCATGGGGCAGAAGCTGATAGGGCAGTTTCTCGGCCTGTATAACATAAGCGGCAGCAGTTCCGGCTGCCTGACCTGTCAGGGCACAGGTTTTCATAACACGCGTCGAAGCAAAAGCCATGTGGCTTGCGCTGATGTTTCTTCCAGCAAGCATCAGGTTCTTAATATCCTTGGAATACAGGCATCTCAACGGAATCTGATAAATTCCGGTCGGTGTCTGGTGGCAAGACTTTTTGACGGAATAAATACCTTCCTCGGGATGAACGTCAATAGGCCATCCTCCGCTGCAGACAGCATCATCAAAGTTCTGATGCTGCAGGATATGATTTTGTGTTAATACCAGATCCCCTATAAACCTTCTGGACTCACGCTTGCCGGGAATGCTCCCCACCCACTCCAGGGTTAGTTTCTCGGCGCCAAATTCACCGCTGTTTTTGATGTAGTTCCACAGGCCAAAAACAAGCCTTTGAAGCTCTTCCTTGATGCTTTCGTTATCGTTGATGGTATTCCTAACGCCCCCATACTCAATCCACCATAAGTCGCAGCCATTGTCGGTTATCTTGATAGACTTGTTGGTTCGTGTCATCAAATCCTTGATATATTCTAGCGGATAGGCAAAATCAGGGGGGATAAACTTAACCGGCTCGTCGGTGTTCCGGACATAAAAGAATAGTGTGCTTCCCAATGTGTAAGCCTGGGGCTGTTCAGGTGCCAGATCCTCACCAAAAGTCTCCTGGCCTTCCTTGCCTTGCATGTAAGATGCTCCGGCCCAATAGCCGATAGAGCCATCCCCCGTACAGTCCATATAGAGCCTGGATTGAAAAATCAGTTTTTTTTCTGATGCGGACTGATACGCGGTTAAGGAAGATATTTCGTTCTCCTTTTTTTCCACCTCTTGAACAGAAGTGTTCAAAAACAGTTCAATCTTTTTCTCACGCTTAACAACATCCAAAAGCAGAGCGTCCCATAGATAGGGATTTCCCTCCGGATTCCGGTAAAGGTTCTCCAGATCAATCTCTCCGATAATACCGCTTTCAGCGGCATAGCGATTATTCCCCATAGCGTTTGAGCCAACGGCCCACACACGGATTTCACTGCTTGAGTTGCCGCCAAGAACCGGTCTGTCCTGAATCAGAGCTACATCAATACCTTCCCTGGCAGCCGCTACCGCTGCGCATACCCCTGCCAGTCCTCCGCCGACTATTGTCAAATCCTTATTAATGACCAACGCCTTCCGTTTTTCCATTGATCCCACCCCTATTCAGTACATTTGAGAATGCTGGATATCCTGTCGTATGCATCCTTGTCCGGTTTGTCGTCAAACTGCGAAACATGGGCTTCACCGATACCCATTGTTTCCAGCGCGATTTTAATGCTGTAGGCAAAATTGGAGAAGCTTGCAGCGGAACCGCCTCGGACTGATGAGAACATACCGCAAAGCTTGTCGACTTTTTTCTGCAAGTGCATTAAAGCGTCCATATCCTTTTTCTGTCCCAGTCTTCTCATTTCTAAAAACAACTCGGGTTTAACGGAGGCCAAAGCATATACGAAATTAGTCTCCAACATGGCAGCATAAGCTGCAACACCTTCAGCTCCCGCATAGTACAAAAAGTTTGGATAACTCTTACAGTAGCGCATTAACCGCATCATCCTTACGGTATCGGCACTGGTATCCTTAATGCCAATGATATTGGGATGCTTACTCAACTGGATAACCAATTCCTCGCCTAATTCATTGGGGAGTCTGTTGGGCTGATTATACACTAAAAGAGGGAGGGGGCTTGCTTCCGAGGCCTCAGTAAAAAAGTGATACAACTCATTTTGTGTATACTTATAATAATAAGGTGCTGTCAACACCAGTGCATCCACTGCCTTTGAGGCCATGATGCGGATATTCTCCTTAACTGTATCCAAGCAAGCATCGCTAACCATGACCATTAGCGGAAGTCTACCGCCAATCTGCTCTGCTGCTGTCTCCACAAACTGCTCACGTTTTTTTTGTGATAGGGTGAAATATTCGCCGGTAGATGAAAGCAAAAATACACCATTCAATTGGGATGATACATAATGTTCCATGAGTGCTCTTGTAGCTTTCTCATCAATTTCCCCGCCTGAGCCAAACAGCGTGGGAGCTGCTGCAATAACACCTTCAAAGCGTTTCAGAACCATTGAACAAATACTCCTTTTTTATTCTCATTTTGCATAGGGCTGCCCCGCTTGTTTTACAAAAGCAGGGCAGCAGCTTTACATAAGTTAACGAATTAGGTGTCTTAAAATAGCTATTTAAGCAACATTGTAATCATCGAGGCTGCGTTACTAAGCAATACTTCTTTAGCACCTTCTTCTATCTTTTTTCCCATTGCTTTGTTGTTAAGATGCTTTCTTAAGTCTTCCAAATGCTTAGCCGCAATAAGCTGGTCCCCTTTATCATCATGATGCTGTGCCTGATCCAAGCTGTTCATAAGTTGTTTGAACACTGGCTGTTCGATAGTTCCTGCACTATAGTATTTTCCTAAAATTGCTCTAAACGAATCAAAGGCCGCCGCAACATCAACCGCAAAGCTTGTTTCCAGAAGAATCGTGTTGCTGTCAGACGTATTGTATTGGTCCGAGGCCCTCACCTTAAACCCATAAGAGGTTGCATCCACAAGGTCGTCCACCGTCATGATGTACTGGGCTGGATTGATTTTAAATGCATTGTTGGCGGTGGTAGTGTAGTATTCAGGCACCGTGGAATCGTGGCCTTTGCCCACAACGATTTGAAGCTCTACGCTTCCGCCCAGGGCCGTCACGTCGTCCTTAAGCTTTTGTGAATTGGATTCTACGGGAACCGCTGTATCAACGCTTCCATGGGATAAGTAAATCCTGTGGTTCACAAGGGCTTCGGGGTAATGAGACGGGTTGACCGACGCTACAGCCGCCGCATAATCATTATAATTATTGACACCCCATGCTGCCTGTGCAGAGGTACCTGTAAAGGAAGTCATATCATACACCGGATAGGTGCCTACCATAAAGTCAACCTTTTCAGGATATTCTTTTATCATTCTGTAAGCCAGGGTTCCACCAGCTGAATACGCATACAGAACAGCTTTTTGATCGACCTGATAATTATCCTGTATATACGCATACAAAAGATTCAGATTATAAAATCCGTCGTCGGTTCCCCATGCATCCTGACCGTTTGACAAAGCCACGAATATATAGCCGTACTTGAGGGCCAGTTCTTTGATGTTTTTATACATGGGGTGGTCTCTGAATACCAGGGCACTGCCACCACTGCCGTGTACACCGATTACTACAGGTAAGGTTACACCTTGGGGAACGTTTTTTGGCATTACCAAATAGACCTCTCCTTGATTGGCGTAATTGACCTTTGCACCCGGCAGGGAAAATACAGTTTCCTCAACGTCACTGAAATCCACCTTGCCCAGTGAGGCATTATTCTGAAATATCTCATAGGAAAGAACCGCTGTATCGTCAGAAGCTGCGCACCAGCTAAGATCCGCTCCTGTTTCCGTGATATTCTGGAGCGTCAGGCTATTTTCAGGCCACACAGGAGGATTGGTGTCTACAGGGTTCATGCGGACCAATTCTTCCCAAGCATACTCCAGCCTGATAACATCGGGTTTGGAAGAATCAACGGCGCAATAGGTGATGGCATTAAAGTACTCCATCCCGTTTTTTGTCTTAAAATAAGGCTCTGCATAGAAACCGTCACCATTTGTGGAGTCCAGAATAATGCAGTTGACCGGGAGAAGGGTTTCCATATCGAACTTATGCAATACCAGCTTCATGCCACTGGTGTTGCTGGGATAACCGCGCATGAGGACATAATACTCCCCATCCTTGATAAACAGCTTTGGCCGTCCCGAAGCGTTGATACAGTCTACATTTCCGCTGAGAATCCGGCTCTTTTCCACGTTCATGTTGATATCGGTAACATAAATTCTGGTGGATTGGGCATCTCCGCGCGTAAATACAACAAAACCGTCTTCATAGGGTTCAAAGGTGCTCTCGTTAAACGCATATCCAAATTCTTCGTTGAGATTTTTGAGATGTATCCATGTTTCACCATTGTCGTCAGAGTAAATCATGTGGACGCTTCTGCCCGGACTGGCAAGTTGATTGTCGAATTCAGGGAAAGTCATGGCCAGCATGTAGATTCGATCGCCAATAACAGCATCATCAAAGGTGTAGCCATATTCAATACCGGTATTGTCCTTCAGGGAGTCTCTTACGACATTCCAGGTGCGGCCATTGTCGGTGGAACGGTATTCCTTAATCTTTATACGCTGTCTGCCGCTGCTTGTTGTTCTTTGTATATCGTTATAAATAACCAGGTCTCCATTGGGCATTCTCAGCACTTCTGGGTTCTGAGCATTCTCGGACACCTCATCATCTATGACAAACCTGCTGACTACTGTTTCAGTAGCACTGTTATAGATGATGGCTTCCATATCGCCGTCATCGTTCATATGGGAGTAACCCTGCTTGTATACGATGAAAATTTCATCGTTGTCCATTTCAATGATGGAAGGGAAGGCTGAATAGGTCTGACCCGGCTTGGCAAGGCCGGTATTGCTCTCAGCGTCATAGAGCATTTGCAGATTCTTATATACCGGATTATATCTCGGTATGTCGTTTACCTGTTCGGGCGCTTCAGGAACATCTACATCATCGATATACATATTGCCGATCGTTGCTCCGGTCGTACCGAACATCAAATACTCAATAGCGGTAATACCGCTGTGACGGAAGGACGCGTTTGAAATCTTTTCTTCGCCATTGATGCTGACGCTGAATTTCTGAGCTGCCACATCCACAGTCATCTTAACATCGTACCAGGTGTTGACTTCATAATCGGCCAGTTGAACTTCAGTGGAGCCGTTATAGACAGATAGCTTGCCCGTACCCCGTGCAATGAAGGATACCCCTAGCTTACTGGCATCGGCAGTTTCCATCAAATTAACGGTATAAACATCCTTGGCGGTATACCGCACCCGGAACTTTGCTGTGAAGCCGCCGTTCTGGGCTGTAAAATTCACCATGCTTCTTGCATTAGTACTATTACTGCTATCTTCAATAAACATGACCTTGTTGCCGGAATTCTCAGGATCAACGGCCACTTTAACCTTACCTAAAACAGTGCCGTTTTCCTCCCAGGGATAGCCGGGCATTGTGTCAATTGTTTCATCTTCGAAGGTATAGCGGGCAGTGGAGGGTTCATTTTCTGAAATGGGTTCAAAAATGTGTACATCGTCTACATAAAGCTTGCCGGTAGTCGTTGCACTGGTATTATTAAATGACAGGCAATTCAACTTAACAATCGGCCCGCCGCCAGCGCCAGAAGCAGCATTGGCAAAATTGGCAGGCTCACTGCCATTTACTTTTACGCCGTCAATATACAGATCATATTTGCCGGACGCTATGTCAGCCTCAATTTTTACGTTGTACCATTTATTGAGTTCATACTTATCGTTAGCCACTCCGGATATAAACTTGACTGCATTGGAGCCATTGTTATATTCCAGTGAACCGGTGGCTCGGGCGATTAAAGACACAGCCTGCATCTGGTTGCTGCTCACACCATACCGGAATCGGACAGTGAATACATCATAGGCGTCAAATAACATTTTGAATTCTGAGGTTACTTTTCCGGTCTGCTCCTCAAAGGTGATGGACGCACCGGCTGAGGTTCCATTGAGCATCAACATATTATTGGCTGGATTACCGGGATCGGCAACCACCTTGACGGTTCCATCGGCGCTCTTTACGCTCCCTACCGGTACATGGGTCCAATCATCACTGACAGTGGCATCAATGGGATCAGATTGAAAATCTACATTAACTATCGGCATAACACCTGCTTCTGCCAGTACCGGAATCTCCAAAAGTGAAATTAATAGTGAAAATGAAAGAAATAATGCCAAGATTCTTGCCATTTGCTTATTTTCTTTTCTCATAAAAACCCTCTTTTCATTTTGATTTCCTGTTTAGTTGTTGGCAGATTAAATATCCTTTATTAGCCTGGAATGGCATATACACACCATCCCAGGCTAATATTCAATGTTTGCTATTACGAAGTAACAAGGTTCCCGGGACCCGTTCGAAATTTTAGTTTCGCAAACGGGTGGGGTTCTTATTTGTGGGCTTGATAATATTCATTATAACGATCGGTAACTTCCTGCCATCCTTCATCATACACCCGGGTAATAAATTCATCCCATGCGGAAAGCGGCTTGTCATTATAAATTATTTCTACGCAAATTTTCAGGAACTCCGTTGTATAGATATCTTTTTTATAGAACTCTGTTTCTTCTGCAAGCTGTATTCCGATCAAGCCCTTTTGATCATAGTTATTCACATAATCAATACTTGTTTTCAACCATTCCTGCTCATAAGGCTTGTATTCCGGAATAATGTTTTTCAGCCAGAGAGATTCGTCGTTGGGACGGCGGAACATTTGCAAATAACCAACCCATTTTGAGAACAACCCGTTTTCGGGCTCCAACTTCTCTATATTGCTGTCGCTCTTTTTGTAATGTACACCTTCCAGACCAATGCTCATGATGTTCCAGCCTTCGTCGCTCAGCATCCAATCAAATACGTCAATAATGCGCTGCTCTTTACCCTTGGCCGTAGTAGTCAGGGCCCAGGCATTGTAGAGTCCTGCATTTGTGGACACCAGTTTTTCATTGCCATATACTTCAGGAGTATTGCTCACGGGGAAATTCACCAGCTCAAACTCGGCAGATGGAACAATAGTCCGCAGGGTATTTAGTTCACGATCAAGGTTACCGACAAATGTACGCATGGATGAGACGGCACCCTTGGTCAGTCTTTCCTGCTTAGCTGATACACCCTTATTGGAGATAAAGTCAGGGTCAAGGGATCCGTCCTCATTCAGGTTCTTGTAGAATTCCAAAGCGTTCTTGAAACGACCGTCTTTTGCGAACATGCCGTAGAAAACCTTGCCGTCCTCGCCGACATACCAGTTCTTATCAGCGTTCCATGCCCTTGCAAAGAACTCCAGGTTAATGGTGCCGCTAAGGTTCATCATTTCACTGGACTCGCTGACCCCGTATGTATCATTGGCCTTATTTCCGTCGGGATCCTGGGTAGCAATAGCCTTATAAAGGTCTCTCCAGTCATCAATGGTTTTAGGTACTTCCTTGCCGAGCTTCTCTCTCCAATCCTTACGGTTGGCCATAAAGTCTTCACGAATCAAAGTTGAGCGCGGAACCATGTAAACCTTTCCGTCCGGATCGCGCACTGCATCCCAGCAGGTAGGATTGGTATACTTCATGATGTTCTCAGCATTTTTCAGATACTCATCCAAAGGAAGAATGATCTTATTCTTTACCATGGAGGTATATAAATTGTCGGTAAGCCCCTTGCTGCTGGTATTCATGATGATAACATCAGGAAAATCCTGACTTGCCATCATTGCGCTTCTTTTTTCCCACACGTTTGCAGCGGGATAGGCAATCCATTCTATTTCTGCATTGGCTTTTTCATTCACTGCTTCTACCCATGCATTGTTTTCAGGATTGAAATCAGCGGGGGCAAGTAACATGATAGAGAATTTTACAGGCTCCTTAGGTGCTTCCGGTGATTCACCAGAAGCTTGAGTAGGACTTTGAACTGGTGTTTTCTCCGGTGCCTTTGCATTCTGACATCCTGCTGCTGAAACCAAGATGGCGATTGTCAGAATAACGAGAAGAAATTTCTTTAAGCTGTGGTTCTTCATTTTTTCCTTCCTTTCATGTCTTTTTATATATTATCTTTAATAAATGGGTTCGGAAAGTATTGTCCCTAGCCTTTTACCGCGCCTATCATGATGCCCTTTATAAAAAAGCGCTGCAGAAAGGGATAGGCTGATAAAATAGGAAGTATCGCAACAACAATGGTCGCACACTGCATGGTTTTAGGGAAGACCTGGGTTAAGACTGCAGGATCGGTCAGCAGCTCATTATTTTCTGTAATAATTTCACGAAGTAATATTGAAAGGGTCCAATTGCTTCTACTGTTAATATACATGACGGCCTCATAGAAGCGGTTCCAATTAGCGACGGCGTAGAACAGGGTTACGGTTGCAATAACCGGACCGGAAAGAGGAATGATGATGCCCGTTAATATACGCAGGTGGCCGGCACCATCAATTTTAGCAGATTCTTCTATGCTGTCGGGAATGCTTTCAAAGAAATTTTTAACAATGATGAAATTATAAGTGCTGATTGACATGGGTAATATTAAAGCCCAGAGAGTATCGACTAGATTAAGCGACCGTACCACTAAGAAGGTTGGGATAATACCGCCGTTGAACATCATGGTAAAGATAATGAAAAACATGATGACTCTACTGCCCTTGATCTTTTCCTTGGCAAGCGGATAGGCGGTGATCACGGTCATAAGTACGTTGACTAGCGTTCCAACAATGGCAATAAAAATCGTGTTCTTATAGGATGACATAATCAGCGGACTGTTAAATATGCTCTTATAGGCCTCAAGATTGAATTCAATGGGGAAAACCATTAAGGGATGCTTCATGTAGGCCGGGTAACTGCTCAAAGATATGGCCAATACGTTGATAATGGGATAAAGCGTTATAATGCCAAGTAAAGTGAGCAGTGTATAATTGATAATATCAAATAGGGTTTCACCTTTTGTCTGTCTGATTCGTTTTGTCTCTACCATTAGAAAATCCCTTTCTCGCCGAATTTAATGGCCAGCTTATTCGCTATCATCAGCATGATAAACGCAACACAGGATTTGAACATGCCTACTGCCGTAGCGAAATCATAGCGCGCATCTACAAGGCCTATTCGATAGACATAGGTTTCAAATACGTCGGCTACTTCGTATACATTGGGGTTGTAAAGTAAGAATATCTGTTCAAAACCATTGTTCATAATATTGCCGATCTTCATAAGCAACAAAACGATAATCGTGCTTTTGATGCCGGGCAGCGTAATGCTGATAATCTGACGGATCCTTCCGGCACCGTCAATTTTGGCTGCTTCATAAAGCTGCGGATCGATATTGGTAAGGGCCGCAAGAAAAATAATCGTATTCCAACCCATATTATGCCAGAGATCGGATAGCACCAGAATGGTCCTGAATTTAGTCTTGCTGGCCAGGAAATTAATGCCTTCACCGCCTAAGGATTTAATGATAATGTTGACTATGCCATTAGACGGAGAAAGGAGATTGATGACTATACCGGAAATGACCACCCAGGATAAAAAGTAGGGCAAATATACAATGGTCTGTAGTCCGCGTTTGAATAAAGTGCTTTTAACTTCATTGAGCATAATGGCCAATATGATGGGGACAGGAAAACAGACGGCCAATTTATAAAAACTTATAATAAGAGAATTTCGGAATACCTGAAAAAATGTGGGGCTGTTAAAAAGCTTTTTGAAATGCTCAAAGCCAACCCAATCGCTCCCCCAAATTCCGCTGAAAATATCAAAGTCCTTGAAGGCTATTACGATACCGGCCATGGGCAGATAATAAAAGGTGATGTAATAGAGGATTCCGGGTATCAATAAGAAATAAAGAGCTTTATTATTCTTAAAATGAGTGAGAAAACCATCCTGTTTTTGCCTTTGCATGCATGAGGCCATTCTCCTATGTAGCGTCACGTCAGTCATGTTACCTCCAAAGCTTGTTAAACGTTAATGTTACTATCGTAATAAAATTATATAGGTCTCCCACTACTTACAGCAACGACACAACTTTGTGATTTGGTATCGCATCTTTTCCATTTTGATGAACCACGCTATAAAAAAAGAATCAAATCTTGTGATTTAGTCTGATTTTTTGCACTAATGAGGTTGAAGGAATGGCTGACTTAGCGTGGAAAGTCGAATGAATTTGTGCTATAATCATCCGTGCATTTCGCGGAAGGAGAAAAAAATGGTATTGATAATTGCCGAAAAGCCGAGTTTAGCCAGAAATATTGTGTCGAGTATCGGAGAAATGAAAAAAGTCGGCAACTATTATGAAGGTAATGGATATATTGTCACCTGGGCCTTTGGTCATTTGTTTTCTCTTTGTGATATTGAAGACTATACCGGACCTACTTCTACAGGGAGATGGTCGATGGAAAATATTCCATGCTTTCCACAGAATTTCAGATTTCAGCTTCGCAAGGATGCAAACAAGCAGGTAGATCCAGGCGTAAAAAAGCAATTTGATATTATCTCAATGCTTTGTAATCGTGAAGATGTTGACACTATTGTTAATGCAGGAGACTCGGATCGTGAGGGTGAAATAATCATCCGATTATGTGTCATGAATGCATTGAAAGGTGAAAAGAATCTCTCCCGTCTATGGTTGCCGGATCAGACTCATCAAACTATATCAAAAGCACTTACTGAGATGAAAGACGAGGCCGAATACGATAATCTGGCCAACGAGGGCTTTGCCAGAACTTATATTGACTGGCTGTATGGCGTGAATCTTACCCGTTATGCTACTCTAAAGACGGGTGTGTTATTACGCGTTGGCCGCGTAATCGTGCCCATTGTAAAAGCAATCTATGACCGGGATATGGCAATCAAGAATTTTGTTCCGGACATCTATTATGCCATTGTCAGTAAAGAGCAGACAAATTCTGAAGATATAGAGCTGACAAGCAAGCAGAAATTTGATAAAAACGATAAACATAAGGCCGAAGAGTTATGCGCCAGGTACAATGCTGAAAAGGCAATCGTTACAGATAAAAAAACGAAAAAGGACACCTTAAATCCGGGAAAACTATATTCACTTTCGAAGCTGCAAAATGTTCTCGGTAAAAAGTTCAAGATGTCCATGGATGACAGCCTGAAGCTGGTACAGGGATTATATGAAAAGGGGTATCTTACCTATCCAAGAACTAATTCCGAATACCTTGCCACTGCTGAAAAAGACAAGGTAAAACAAATTATATCGACACTTGCCGGTATTGGTTATCCGGTTGAATTCAAGGACAAGAAAACAATATTTGATGATAGCAAAATCGAGTCCCATTCGGCTTTAACGCCGACCTATAAAATTCCTAAAAAAGAAAATCTGACTGATGATGAAATGAAGGTTTATCAAACCGTTATCCGTCGATTCGTTGCAGTTTTTTGCTCTAAGGAGTGTGTTGCGCAAAAGACAGAAATGAAAATCGATGTCGGCGGCTTAGAGGATTTTACTCTGAAAGGAACAGTGATTGTAGAGCCGGGTTGGACAAAGTATGATGATTATACAACAAAAGACAAAGTCCTACCTGCGCTAGAAATAGGTGATGAGGTGGCCATTAACTTTCAGCCAAAAGAGAAAGAAACAAATCCGCCTAAGCATTATACCATTGAAAGTCTGAACAACTACCTTAAAAATCCCTTTAAAGAAGATAAAGCGGCTGCATCTGAGAAAGAAGACGAGGATGATTCTGAGGATTACAAGGCAATCTTCGAGGGCTTGGAACTTGGTACCGAAGCAACAAGAACGGGAATTATCGAAAATGCCCAAAAGAGTAAATATATCGAATTGAAAAAGGATGTTTATTATATTCTGCCCGGCGGTGAATATTTGATTGAATCTCTTATACAAATGGGAATTTCAATGGATAAGTATAAGACAAGCACTTTAGGTCAGGCACTGAAAAAAGTTTTTCACAAAAAAATGACAGTTGATGAAAGCGTTGAACTCGCTAAGAAAGAAATATTCGAAATATTCGAGGTAAATCATTATGATCTGGAAACAGATACATATAACGGATTCTATGGAGACGAGGCCGGCGTTTGCCCCCTATGCAACGGAAAAGTCGTGAAAGGCAAATATGGTTATGGCTGCATGAATTACAAAGAAGGGTGTAAATTCCGCATAGGTGGTGTTATTTGCAAAAGAGTCATTTCACTTTCTAACGCAAAAATGCTTCTTGAAACAGGAAAATCGGCCAAAATACAGGGTTTTACCTCTAAGGCAGGTAAGCCGTTTGATGCGGTCCTCAAATTAGAAGCTGGAAAAGTTATTTTTGATTTTTCTTAAAAGAATTAAAACTCCTCTTATCGGGCGGATACAGCTTGGGTGCAGCGGTGCTCCTTCAGCTGCATTGACGCTTTTCTTTGGTCGTTACTTTGCCTCGCTAAAGTATTAATTAGATATTGCACTATACAGCATGTTATGTTATGATTTATAACTAAATATCCCAATTTCTGAAAACATGTTTTCTACGTGCTGCTTCATTCTTAACAAGACAAACCCATAATTTAATAGGGAGGATTGACAATGACTCAAAAATACAACCGCGTAATTCCTGTAATTGCAGCCATTGCAATACAACTATGCCTCGGCACAGCCTATATCTGGAGTATCTTTCAAAATGGAATAGCAACAAGTATATTTGGTGGAGATAATGCAGCAGCCGGGTTAACATTCTCACTGATGCTTGCGACCCTCACCGTCGGAAGTACAATCGGCGGAAAGCTTCAAGAAAAATTTGAAACCAGGAATATTATCATTTTGGGCGGCTTTATACTGGCAGTGGGATTTTTCATTGCATCCTTTGTGACGCCCTCATCAGCCTGGTTATTATGGATTACATACGGTGTTTTGGGCGGAGTAGGAATGGGCTTTTCCTATTCAACAACAATCGCTTGTGCTCAAAAGTGGTACCCGGAAAAAAGAGGCTTCATTTCAGGTATCATTGTTTCAGCGCTGGGCTTTGGTGGTGTTGTATTCACCCCCATTATTGAGATGCTGATGAAAGCATTTGGTGGTCCTGGAGTAGGTGAGTTTAAAACCTTCAGGGTTCTAAGCGTAATATTTTTAGTTGTCTGTACTTTAGGGGGACTTTGTATAAAGAATCCTCCGAAGGATTATGTTCCGGCAGGATACGTACCTCCGGCAGCAGGTTCGGGTAATGCAAATATAGATTTCTCTCCCGGACAGGTATTGAAAATGCCTCAATTTTACATTCTTACCGCAACGCTCATGTTAGCATGTATGGGTGGCCTCATGATGATAGGGTTTGCCAAGCCTATTGCAATTGCCAGAGGCATGGCATCTACTGCTACTATCGGGGTTCTGACAATATCCATATTTAACTCAGCCGGAAGATTATTTTGGGGCTGGGCATCGGATAAGTTGGGCAGAAAGAAAACAATTCTGTTATTACTGGTTGGAACAGCAGCTCTTTCACTTCTTGTCAACCTTGCTACCGGTTACTTGATTTATGCATTAATAGGGTTTATCGGATTTTTCTATGGCGGCTTTTTGGGTACATTTCCTGCATTTACAGCCGACTTGTTTGGAAGCAAGTATATGGCGACAAATTACGGAATGGTTCTAGTGGGTTTTGGAATAGGTGCTGTGATGTCTTCCTATGTTGCCGGATATTATAAGAATTTAGCAGCAAATGATATTAACCTCATGTTCCCGGCTTTTGTCATTGCTTCAATTGCAGCAGTTATTGGAGTCCTGTTGATTATCTTTATTAAAAAACCCCAAAAGGCTTAATAAATAGTTTTTGGAATATGTTCAGGAGCTGTCTCAAGTTAAAATCTGAGATAGCTCCTTTTTTGGTGCAAGAAAAAGTGATGTTAACGGGCAGCATTTTGCTCATGCCGTTATATGGTATCTTCTATTTAGTTATGGCTTCTGCAAGGATACTGCATGAGGATTATGTCCAACAAAAAATAGAGGAACAGGGCCGTTCAACCGTACATTCACTTATATCATTAGCTGAAAATGTTTATGGTGTTGGATTCTTCGGATTATTTGCACTCATTTTATCTGGGCATAAAGTGTTCAGTATACTGGTTATTGTTGCTGCATATATCATTGCAGTTTGCTTTCTGCTGGGAGTAATGTATTATCGTAGCAGGAAGCAGGATTCAAATGCAACAAGGCTCTATTAGCTGTAAAAAACCGCTATGGCAAAAGGAACCTCAAAGAATATTATAGTAGTATAAAAGCTATTATGTAAATTTGAGGTGGTTTGTAATGAAAGACATATTCACGCTGCAAGGAGCATTGCAGCATGGGTATGAAGATCGCATAGAAGAATGGGTACACGCCTTTTTAATGGGTGTTGGGCATAACCCGTTTTTATCTTATATCTTAAAGCTTCAGAAAAGATACTTTACCAACCCTGTATTATACAAATTGGATGCTTTTACCAGGAATTGTGGACCCGAGGCTAATATGAAGTATAAAGTTAGGCAGCCGGGCTTTGAATTTATTGTCGGGAATATGATGGCCTCTCTTGTTAATGGTTGGGACATGCCTCCCCTCATTATTAACTATGAAAAGGGGAAATTTGATATGAGTGATGGCAATCACAGGTATGAAGCACTTATCAAGCTTGGGCTGACACAGTATTACGTTATCTTTTGGACTTCGAACGAGGACGATTATGAGAAATTACTGGACTTAGTTGTCCCCTAAGAGCCCTATCTACACAGGATTACCATAGAGGTGTGCTCTGTTAAGAACACACCTCATATCCCCTTGTTTACCCTAGTGGACCCGGACAAGGCGGAGCAGTACCTGCACCATCTTTTCCAGTGATTGCACCGGAATATATTCAAAGCGTCCGTGGTAGTTATAACCGCCTGTTGACAAATTGGGGCAAGGCAGCCCCTCCCAGGACAGTCTGGCACCGTCTGTTCCTCCGCGTATGGGTCTGATGATGGGAGTTACTCCTTCAGCCTTCATGGCCTCTTTTGCACGCTCTATAATGAACTGATGGGGTTCCAGTTTCTCTTTCATGTTATAATAGGAGTCCTTTAAATCCAATTTCACCGTTCCTGCCCCATACTTTTCGTTTAAATAAGCGGTGAGCCTTGTCAAAAACTGCTTTCGTGCCTGGAATTTCTCCATACTGTGATCTCTCACAAGATAGCGGAGTGAAGCCTTTTCTTCATATCCCTCCATAGCCGACAAATGGTAAAAGCCCTCATAGCCCTCAGTGGTTGCCGGTGTTTCAGCAGGTGGAAGCATGGACATCAATTCACCCGCTATGAGGCAGGCGTTTTTCATTTTGTTCTTGGCACTACCGGGATGTATATTAATTCCGTTAATTGTAAATACAGCAGAAGCTGCGTTGAAGTTTTCATACTCAAGCTCTCCAAGAGGGCCGCCGTCCACCGTATAAGCAAAATCCGCACCAAAGCCGGCAATGTCAAAATGATCGGTTCCTCTTCCAATTTCCTCGTCCGGGGTGAAAGCGATTTTTATTGGGCCATGGGGAATATCAGGAGCATCTGTGAGCATCTGGGCAAGGGTCATGATTTCCGCGATTCCCGCTTTGTCATCCGCGCCTAACAGTGTGGTTCCATCAGTCACAATCAAGTCCATCCCTATGTTATCCTTAAGAGAAGGATAATCGGAGGGTCGCATCATAATATTTTGCTCCTTGTTCAGGACAATATCGCCGCCGTCATATTCCTTAATAATACAGGGCTTGATGTTCTCTCCACTTGCAGATTCAGAAGTGTCCATATGAGCGATAAGACCGATAACCGGCTCCTTTTCATAACCAGGCGTTGCCGGAATCTCTCCGTAAACATAACCCTTTTCATCTATACGAGCTTGAAGTCCCATCTCTATGAGCTCCTGTACAAGCACCTTTCCCAGCACCTTTTGTCCCGGTGTGCTGGGTACGATTTGACTGGACTCAGAGGATTGGGTGTAAAAAGATACATATTTTAAAAACCGATTTGTCGCTTTCATATTATACCTTCTTTCTTTTATAAGGAATGGTACTTACTAACGCGTATATTCTTAATAAACATTATTGTTTACTATTATATGTGAAAATAAAGACTAGGGATAGAGCTCACGACATTAAGTCGGTGCCGTTACTAAAATTATGGAAAAAATAAAGACTACAAGATTGACATAATTAAGGGTTATAAGTACAATAAGTTATACAAGTATTACTTTTATAACAAACTGGAGGCATATGATGAGCAAATCCAAAGACAACAGTAAATATATGGGCTCGGTCAAGGTTGGACCAAAGGGACAGATTGTAATTCCCAAGGAAGTACGGGATATGTTTGGGATTAAATCCGGCGATACATTGATTTTGCTTGCCGATGCCCAAAAGGGTATCGCAATTGAGAGAATGAGTGTTTTCAGCAAAATTGCAGATGCAATTTTTAGCGGAAAAGGCAAAGAAGTTTATCCTGAGCATAACGAAGAAGACAGCATCACTTTTGCAAAGGAAATCAAAAAAATCAGTGATAGTGAGGAAAAAAGGTAATGATAGCAATTCAAACGACCAATCTCACGAAAAAATACAAGGATAGAACAGTTGTTAATTCTCTGAACATAAACATTGAACAAGGAGAGCTATTTGCTTTGCTTGGCGTAAACGGTGCAGGAAAATCCACCACCATAAAAATGCTATCCTGTCTTGCTAAACCAACAGCCGGCGATGCAATGATTTTAGGTGATAGTATTACTTCAAATCCAATCAAAGTAAAAGAAAGGATTAATGTTTCACCTCAGGAAACAGCCATCGCTCCCAATCTGACTGTTAGAGAAAATCTTGAACTTATTGCCGGTATATACGGAAGTGACAAGGAAAAATCCAGGCAAGAGGCTGAAAAAGCTATCTCCTCTTTTGGGTTATCCGACATTGCACAGGAAAAAGCGAAAACCTTGTCAGGCGGCTGGCAGAGGCGACTAAGTATTGCAATGGCCCTAATCTCAGAGCCCCAAATTCTATTTCTTGACGAGCCTACACTTGGGCTTGACGTACTTGCAAGACGAGAGCTTTGGGGTATTATTGAAAAATTAAAAGGCAAGATTACGATTATATTAACTACCCACTATTTAGAAGAGGCAGAGTCCTTGTCTGACCGAATTGGCATTATGTCCAAGGGCGAGCTAAAAGCAATCGGCACAGCGAGAGAGCTCATAGCGAAAACAAATGCCCCAAATTTTGAAGAGGCCTTTATTTCAATTGCTGGAGAAGGGGGTGCACGGGTATGAAGACCTTGGCTTTTGCTTCACGAAACAGCAAGGAGATTTTGAGAGATCGACTTAATTTAGCTTTTGGTATTGGTTTCCCTGTCGTTTTGCTCCTGCTCCTGTCTGCTATACAGTCCAATATCCCTGTTGAACTATTTGTAATTGACCATCTTGCTCCTGGTATTGCGGTTTTTGGACTTTCGTTCATTTCGCTTTTTTCGGGTATGCTGATTGCAAAGGACAGAACCAGTTCATTTATGCTGCGCTTATTTACCTCTCCACTTACATCAAGTCATTTTATCTTTGGATATACGCTTCCACTGGTGCCGATGGCAATATTGCAGGTTGCTGTGTGCTTTATTGTGGCATTTTTTCTGGGATTGACCGTGAGCATAAATGTTTTGCTTACGATCATTGTATTAATTCCGGCGGCCGTTTTGTTTATTGCTATAGGCTTGCTTTGCGGCAGTTTGTTCAACGACAAGCAAGTGGGCGGCGTATGTGGTGCGCTGCTGACAAATTTGAGTGCATGGCTTTCCGGCACTTGGTTTGACCTTGATTTGGTAGGTGGTACATTCAAAGGAGTCGCCGATGCATTACCGTTCGTACACGCCGTTAAAGCGGGGAGAGCTGCACTATCAGGCAATTATTCATCCATTTTCCCGGATTTATGGTGGGTAATCGGATATGCAGTTGTTATTATGGCAATAGCCATTCTTATATTTATGAAAAAGATGAACAGCGATAATAACTAAAAAAACTGTTGACCTTCCTGTGCGGGGGATAGTTTATACTGAGGGCATAGAGGCGATGAGATGTATAAGATAAGCGATTTTTCTAAAATTACAAAACTTACCATAAAGACATTGAGATATTACGATGAAGAAGGTATTCTGACACCTTCTTATCGCGATAACGAAAATGCTTACCGGTATTACGACGAAAAGGACTTTAAGAAAGCTCAGTTGATTGTCATGCTCAGAGATCTTGATTTTTCTATTTCTGAAGTTAAGGATGTATTGGCCAATTGTGAAGAGTTTGATGATTTATCCTATTATTTGAGCGAAAAAAAAGTCATGATCGAAAACAAAATCTCAAAAGAAAAAGAGCTTATCAGAAAACTCTCCCTCTCTATCAAATCTGAGAACAGGGAGGATTCCGGTATGAACTATAAGATCGAAGTTAAAGAAATTGCGCCTGTCATTGTGGCTTCTACTCGTTTTAAAGGGAACTATACTGATGTGGGAGTCTATTTCGGAAAAATCTTCAAGGCTGTTAAAGGTAATGGAGCAGGCTCACCCTTTAGCTGCTACCATGACCCCGAATTTAAAGAAGATGCCGATATTGAGGTCTGCGTACCTACCACTCAAATGATCAAAGACGATAGCATTTCAGCTAAAAAGCTTCCTGCCATTAAAGCCATCTGTACCACCCACATTGGCGGATATGATAAGCTGAATCTAGCCTATAAAGCGCTCTTTGATTATGCAAGCGAGCATCATTTCAACTGTCTGACACCATCCAGAGAGGTTTATATTAAAGGCCCCGGTATGATTTTCAAAGGTAACGAAAATAAATACGTAACGGAAGTTATGATTCCCTTTGAGGAGGCGTAAGCATGGAAAACGGAAAACTGGATTACAAAAAAGAATATAAAGATCTCTATATGCCCAAAGCAAAGCCGTGCCTCATCGACGTTCCTCCCATGTGCTTCATTATGGTGGACGGAAAAGGCAACCCCAATATTGAGGGTGGAGAGTATCAACAGTCGGTAGAGCTATTATATGGTTTGTCCTACACCATAAAAATGAGCAAATTGGGCAGCAGCCCGCCGGAGGGATACTTTGAATATGTAATCCCACCTCTTGAGGGGCTATGGTGGCTCAATGACGACTCTCATTTTGATTTCTCCGTAAAGGAGAAGTATTGCTGGACATCCATGATTCGTCAGCCCGAATTTGTTACACAAGAGGTATTTGATTGGGCATGTAAGGAATTGGCTAAGAAAAAGCCGGAGCTTGACACATCAAAAGCACGGCTCCAGACCTATCACGAAGGATTATGTGTGCAGATGATGCATACGGGACCTTATGATGAGGAGCCTAAAACCATTGCACAAATAGATGCATTTATAAAAGAGAACAACTATCAGAATGCCATTTCAGATGTAGGGTCCGACGGTATGATTAAACGACACCATGAAATCTATTTGGGTGATCCACGTAAGATAGAGCCGTCAAAAAGGAAAACGGTTCTACGCCATCCTGTAAAAGTGTAGTAATATATCCTAAAACTTCATCCAAGCATCGGGCGGCCTTAAGCAAGGCCGCCCGATTTTTTCATTGTTTTATTGAAACCAGTTTAGAATCCCGCTTCCTCAGCTACCATAATAATGCTGATTCTGCCTTTGAACTTCATCCCGTGATTCACGATGCTGATGGAATTACACATGCTTGACGGTGACTGGCAATCCATGCACCGACCTGTCTCAATGCAGGGTGTTTTGTGATTGTTTCTAAGTGCGTTCATGGGGGCAATTTTTTTCAGCCGCTTCAGTGCATCTTCCAGGGTATCTACCACCTTGTTGGTCCCTGCTACAATTATGACTCTTTTGGGTCCAAACACAATACCTGCAACCCTATTACCTGAAGAGTCCACATTAACCAGCTCTCCATTGATGGTAATGGCGTTGGTACTGGTCACCAGAAAGTCCGCCAAAAGCGATTGCCTGTATACTTCAATCCGCTCCTCAGAGGACGAGGTTTTATATCTCTCAAAGAACCTGTACTCCGGGCCTCTGAAGATGTCTATCATGCCCATTTCGGCCAGGGTCTCAGAGCCCCCTACCGCCACACTGGATCCATGAGGAATCATATTCAGCACAATTTGTTTGGCCTCATTCAAATCCTCGGCATAATGAGCGTCATAGCTTTTGGATTTGAGGATATCAACCATTTCCCTTGCAATGAGCTGACTCTGCCACTTTTTATACTTATTCATGGCTCACCCCCCTTTTAAAAATATTGTACTCCCATCCGAGATGCATTACTATAGCAAACATTATTTATTGTAAATCTTATACAAAAGTACGGCTGCCGCAGCTCTGGTCGTTTTATCCAATGGACCAATCCGGGTTCCGTCACCAAGTATTAAGCCTTCACTTATCAACGCTGCTATACTGTCTTTTGCATACTCGGCTATTGAATTGGCATCGTTGAATTTAGCAAGCATCGAAGATTTTCCCTCTGCTTTCAGCTTATTCGCATACTTCAATGCCCTTGTGGTTAAAACCATCATATCCTGTCTCGAAATTTCTGCATTCGGGTTAAGCCTATTACGGCCGTCACCCATGCTTATTCCAAGCTTCTTTGCAACCGCTGCTGCTTCATAATAATAGGCATCCTTTGAAACATCATTGAAATTGTCTTCTGTTTCCGCGGTAAGTCCCAATGTTTTTATCAATAGGAATATGAAGTCCGCTCTTGTCACATTGGCTGAAGGACTGCAAGAGTTGATGGAAGTGCCCGATATAATACCTTTTGAGGCTAACACTTCAATGGGCTTTTTCGCCCAGCCAAAGCCATCCAAATCGTTAAAGGTCTTATAAACATATGATATGGCAAACGTACTGAAATGGGTTGTCTTGAAGGTCACCTTACCCGTATCCGGATCATATTTGCTGTTCGGCACCGCAACCGTTTTACCTTCACCATCTATATACCATACAACAATATGCTCGAGGTTTTTCAATTCCTCCGCCGTAGGCGTGTAAGGTATGGATACAGTTACAGGCGCATTTGGATTGTTCCATGCGACAGGTTTGCCATTAATCTTAGCGCTTAAGTCTATAACAGGCCTATCCCCGATTTCTGACCGGGTTTTTGCATCAAGCTTTGATGTATCCGCAGGCGCTATTACAAAAGACAGGGTTCCATCTCCCGGAACTTCCGACGCTTTAAACATATTGTCAGGTATAAACAGTTCGCCTATATCGGTTTTTATCCGGATTTTCACCGCTCCCGATTCCTGCGGGTCTTGCTTTTCCGATGCAGCGAAAGAAACAGGTAAATCGATCTGATATTGCTTGCCACCTTCCATCTTTGGAATCTCAAGGGTTATGGTTTTTGTGCTGTCCGCATCGGCCTTAGCATTTGAAATCGCCTTGTTTACAGCCTCCTCGCTTATCTTAACCCCAACCATTCCCGTAGACTTATCCAGCTCAGCCTTAGGAATAATCCGGGTGCCCTGAACGACCGGAGCAGAACTTGATGCAGAAGGTGGGGGAGTATTGGTGTCATCGCTGTCATCGCTGCCTCCGTCCGGGGGCTCTTGAGCCGCTGGCTTTCCGAATACTCGAAATTCCTTCATCCTGATTGCAGCATTACCGACAGTGGCCGCCTCCGGGGGAATGTCCGAGCAAAGCAATACATACCGGGCAGAAACCGAGAGGCCCTCATGCACGCCCCTGTAGGAGTTGGCCAGCGGTTCCTTGTTGGAAGCGCCCCCTATTGCGGTCCATCCGCCGGGATCACTGACAGGATCCTTTGTCGGCCTCTGAACATTCGGATCATTGTAATTGCCCTGCCCTCCGGTAAGCTTCTCGAAGGACTCTGGGTTGTTGGAGTAATAGAGCTGATAGTTGGCAAGGCGGCGTACACTGCTTCTGTATACTCCGTCTCCCCACACAAGCTCAATACCGCTGATGTCGATCTTTTGTCCCAAATCGAGAGCAGTCCAGTACTTATAGCCCTCATTTCCCCCGACAATCGCCATCGAGCTGTGGGTACCCCACACGGTGTCCTCATCTCCATCAACGATATTTTGGGGCGGCTCTGCGGATGTATTGCTCGTCACCTTGACATTTGCGCCAAGTGCCCAGTTTGTCGGCCTGCTACCCGCATCAGCAACATTAATCTCCACATAAGGGCGGAGTCCCTTGGGGTTTGCATAGTCCGCATTTGAGACAAAATTGCCGTACACCTGTTGAAGCCCTACCTTGGAGGGGTCATAGGCTGTAGCGTCCCACACCACATCTGCGGAAGCGGTCTTTCCGGTACCGAAAACAACCCCCAGCTTGGTGGGGAGCTTCAGAAGCTCATATGGTGTGCCGGTATCCGCTTCTATCCTGTTAAGTCGGTTCCACGCAACAATGTCTTTTTGTGCAGCGTTCGGATCATAGCCATCCGGGAAGATATACGAGGCGGCATCGCGCTTAATCAGGTAAACATCCGCCAGATACATGGTGGCCGGACCAATTTCGTCTGCGTATTGCGCTTCGGCGGGGGTATTGTTGAGTCCGCGATAGAGCCCCCACTTGGAACGATTCTGCTGGCCTGCAACGGCAGGCTGATCGGTTTCCACCCATTTCGTCTGTTCCGGATTCTCCGCTGTGGGATCCGGGATATTCTCCTCCGGGCGGCGGTAGAAGTCACCGGAATGACCTTTTTGGGCGGGAGCCTTACCATCTGCATCGAGTTGGTAGCCCTCGATAACCTGTCCGGTGGAAAGATCGGTGAGCTTGCCGTAGATATAGCCGTCATCCGCTGTAAGGATAGTTACCTCAATATCCAGCCAACGGTCTACAACATCCTCCAGCGGAACATAGAACAAAGGCTTAATACGGTTGGAGGCATTGCCGTCAGGGTTGTTTCGAAGCTCCAGATATCCCTTTGGGGTATAGCTCTTGCCCTCTTTCATGTCTTCCTGGCGATAGGCAATATGGCTACCGTCATCTGCTGTCAAAAGCGCCGTGATAGATAGTGTACAATCGGGCTGAGGCGACGCATTACCCAGAATCTCCTTGAGCTGAAATATATGGAAGTGGCGTCGCGTCACATAAAAATCACCCTTCTTGTAACCTGACGCCGTATCCTGCTGATATCTGAGCGTTTCCGAGGGCAGCATAAACCGCCAGTGATGAGTCATAATATCTCCGGCCACGCTGTTGGCTGCAAGGTTTGAGTCCGTCGTGTTCGATTTGATCTCAAGGCGCTGACGGTCGCTGTTGACTGCGCCGCGGTCTCCATCGTCCCTCGGGGTTTCCGGCTTAAACAGATGGAATCGCAGAATATCGGAATCAAGCTTGTCGCTGCCTGGGATCGTGTCGATTTCATAAGCTGTAAGCCTTCCGTCACTATTATCCTTGGCGATGGTTTGAAGATAGATATTATCGCCATCCCATTCCTTGGGATAAGGTACATTCATGTAAATTTCCGGATCACCGTAATTAGAATTCTCCCAATCCTTGCCGCTATACGAGGAGGACGACCCCGGTCCTTCGACCGAGCCTGTGCCGCTATTGTAGCCGATGCCGCTGCCGCCCAAATAATCCCAAGCATGTTCGCCTGCGCGGATATTAAGCGGGGAGTAGATATCCTTAGGACCAACTCCCTGCTCTGTAGTTATCATGCGGGGGTCAATGGCGTCCACCGTAATGTTTACTGTGTAGCGGCGAGTGTTCTCTGCTTTGGCTACATCAATGTAGTATTTGCCGCCTGTCCAATCGCGCTTGTTGCCGGGTCCGAGCTTATACTCGTCTGCGTTGATCCCTGTCAGGGGGAACAGCTCGGTGATTCCGTCGCTGCCAAACACCTTATAGGCCGCGTCCTTGTCAACTGTGGAAACCTTCAGCATCTGGTACGTGGTGCCGAACGGGAGCATTATGTCAATAGTTCCGGCTTTTCCGTAACCATTTACTGTAACTCCTCGCAGGGGCTTGTTTACGGTGATCTTCAGCTCGGGATGCGGGTCCGGCGCAGTATCGGTGATATAGTAAGCGTTAATCGCATCAAGCGTAGTGCTGATTGTTGCCGGCAGTGCAGGGTCGGTAAACGGTTCTTCCTTCCTGTATCCAACCTTAGGCTTATCAGGTACGCTGTCTATGACGGGCGCAGCCACCGGCACAGTCAGGCTCTCCATAAGAGTGGTATCCTCCACTCCATCGTAGAAATAGCGCACCTCATAGGGGAGGGTTTCGGATGAGCCTCCGGCCTCCGTACCCCACACCATGAGCTCCTTTGCCTTGACCGTACCCAGGCTGTTATTAACCGGGTCGGAAATGAGCAGTATGTAACGGGCGGAAACCATCGGAGAAATATCATGTATGCCTTGATAACCATTCGGTAATGCGTCGCTTTTAAACGCTGTTGGATTCTCAATCCATCCGCCGGGATTGGCTACGGGGTCTTTCGTCCCTCCGGATATTGCTGTTGTGGCACCCGAGCCGCTGGTCGTGATTTTCTCAAGACCTGCGTAGGAAGCCTCGCTGTTAGAATAGTAAAACTTATAGTTATTAAGGCGATTATTCGTTGTGTCCCATATCATCTCAATCTTGCTGATATCTATTGTTTTCCCAAGATCAAGGGCAGCCCAGTACTTGTAGCCCTCGGCAGCAGCGTTAATATTATTTTTTGCTGGGTCTGGACCTGTCTGAAAGCCAATAGTATTCCAAGTGCTGGTTGTGCTTGTATCTCCATCGATCAGCTTTTCCCCTGGATTTGCACTAGTAGCGCTGCTGACCTTAATTGCTGCACCTTCTGTTGACAGTGCCCAGTTCTTCACCCCACCCGCAGACAGGACATCGGCACCAAACACAGTCGGTGTGGCATCCTTCGGCGTCGATGCCGGTTCGTCCGCGCTATACTCGTAGACGGTCGCATCGGTCGGATAACCGCTTGCCATCGACACATTCACCGGTAAAACCGTTACCAGCATCGTCAGTGTCATGAGAGCGCAAAGAATTCTCTTCCCCATAATGATATCCTCCATTTTCATTATTTGATATTCAAAGCAGATATCCATATATTTGCATGCAAAGATGATGCTCCTTAGATGCTGTTTTGTTTTGAGAAGCATAGTATAGTGAATTGACATATAACCAAACGATTTCGACATTGAAATTAAAAAATATTGTGCTGCCAGCCAAGTAGCTTGGCTATGGCCTCCACATAAAAATAATCACCATAAATGAGTGAAACATTTATATTTTGTCCCGCAGGTTTATGGCCGGTTGCCCCAACCAGCAAGCCTTCATAATTGGGTCTATTGCCAGTAAAGTACGTTTTTGTCAATGCATCAAGGATTCTTTTGGCTGCGTTCCTATAGAGTCTTCCTTCCGCTTCGGGAAGCTGAGCGGAAATTTCCAACAAGCCCGATGCCGCACAGGCGGCTGCCGAGGTATCCCTCGGCTCATTGTCCAACGTATCCAGACGGAAATCCCAATAGGGTATGCAATCTTCAGGTAGGGCGGCAATAAAGTGATGGGCTACTTTCTGAGCCGCCTTAAGATACTTAAGGTCTTTTGTGTAGCGACAGGTGTTAGCCATGCCATACAGAGCCCAGGCCTGACCACGGCTCCAGGCAGATTCAGGTCCAAACCCCTGACCCCCAAGGGCTTCCACAAATTCTCCGTTCTCCGGGTTGAAAACAACAATATGACGAACCGATCCGTCCTCCCGGATAAAGTGCTTCAATACAGTATCTGCATGGGCCTTGGCCATATGTCTGAACCTGGGATCGTTGATTTCTTCGCTGGCCCAAAAGAGCAGGGACAAATTCATAGAACTGTCTATGATGGACCATCCAGTTTTATCCTGATTCCAGGCCCTTAAAAAATTTCCTGCCAAATTAAAGCGTCCGGCTAAAAAATTTGCTGCTGCCAATCCTCTTCTTTTTGCCGTTTCATCTCCTGTGAGCTTGTATTTGATGACGGCAGTAGGCAGAAATTGGAAGCCCACATCATGGTGAAAACTGTTATCACACATAAAGCACTGTTCAATACGTTCATCCCAGGCCCAGGCAGCCTTTCTGTATTGATAGTCACCGGACAGGTCATAGAGTATCCAGAGTATTCCTCCCCAAAATCCGGAGGTCCACCAATCCAGTCTCATATCATCATAAATACCGTTAGCCGATACATGGGGTGAACGGCTCACTATTTGCAGAAGCATCTGGTCGGTCTTCTGCTTTAAAGCCCCCCACAAATCGGTAAGGTATTCTTCTATTGGTCGGTCTTTTATCATCATAAAAAAGTCCAAAATAATCCACCTCTAAACGCCATGGAAGCTTATACTAATTCGCAATAAAAATTGTTGATTTCTGCTGTGATTCTCATGGCAGCGGGCAAAGCCCGTGCGAATGCCGCCATGAAAGGAATTACCCTTTTACCGCTCCCGCCGTTAAGCCGGAGATAAAGGTTTTGTTGGTAAAGAAATAAATAATGAGCATTGGAACGATGGCCAAGGATGCACCGGTAAGCATAATATTCCATTCCGCTGCTGCCGAGTCACCATATCTTAAGGATACGACCCCTACGGTAAGCGGCCTTAAGTCAGGCCGAGTCATTGTGAACACAGAGGGAAGGATGTAATCATTCCAGGCATGTCTGAAGCTGAAAAGCCCAACAACACCGAGAATGGGTTTAATGAGCGGTATGATAATCTGCCAGTAGATTCTGAAGAAACTGCACCCATCAATTGTAGCAGATTCGTCCAATTCTCTGGGTATACCCGCTACAAACTTGGATACCAAAAAGATATTGGTTGCCTGAGTGGTTCCTACCTGAATAAGGATGATACCCCAGAGGCTGTTATGTAAGCTTGTTTTAACAGCCAGCATATATAAAGGTCTTAGGGTAACTGCACCTACAGAAATAAACATGGTGGAAAGAAGCACGGCTGATAGAAGCTTTTTCCCCGGAAAATCCCTTCGTGCAATACAGTAGCCGGTTAATGAAGACAGAAGGAGTGACCCCAAGGTTGTAAAAACCCCTAAATAGAGGCTATTAAAGGTATAGCTAAAAAAGTTGAACCGGCTCATGGCAACTTCATAGTTATTGAAGATCCATTCTTTGGGGAGAATCGTGCCTCCCAGTGTGACTTCCGCATTGGTCTTGAAGGAGCCCAGTACGGCATAGAGCACCGGAAAAAGCGTGATAAGCGTGATGGCACCTAAAAACAGATACATGATTGTATATAAAGTCGTGCGTTTTATACTTATTTTCATTTTGTCACCTGCCTGCCTTAATAGATTTCATTCATCTTCTTGGAAATATAAAGATAAATGGCTGTGATGGCCCCGACTATGACGGCAGATGCAATGGCCACTGCCGAACCGTACCCATATTGTGCTACAAACATACCTCCACCTTCGGTAGGAAAGAAGGCCCTGTAAATATAGAGATACATAACATCAGTAGCCCCTGCCGGCCCTCCTGCTGTCAGTACCATAATACTTTCATAACCCTTTAATGCAACGATAATGGCTAACATGATCACCACCTGCATGACGGGCCCCATCATAGGAATGGTAATATAAATCAATTGGTGAAATTTATTAGCTCCGTCTATAGCCGAGCTTTCATAGAGCTCTTCCGGGATGGATTGGAGACCCGCAAGAAAATAAATCATGTAATTTCCGAGAGCACCCCAGACTGCAACTAAAACCGCCGACAACATGGCGTTTTTCATTCCCAGCCATTCGATAGGCCGGTCAACAAGTCCTAAATTCATGAGTATCTGATTTAAAATACCGTTATAGGAATTAAAAATAAAGTAAAAGACCAGGCTCATAACCGCGGTGCTGATGATGGTGGGCATAAATATGGTGGTTCTGAAAAAGCCTCTTCCCCGTATTTTTTTGTTAAGCAATACTGCCAGTACAAAAGCAATCGGAATGGTCAGCACAAGCTTGCCACCTGCATAAATAAAGGTATTGCCTACAGACTTCCAGAAGTCCTTGTCTCTTGTAAATAGCCGAACAAAATTATCCAACCCCACAAAGATTGGCTCCCTCATGCCGTCGTATTCATAGAAAACAAATTTAAGCGCCCACATTAGCGGATAGACTGAGAAGACAACTAAAAAGAATACGCTTGGGAGTATCATGGCATAGACATCTGTATTTTTCTTTATTTTACTTAATAAGCTTCCATCGAAATGAGCGTTATTCGGAGGGCTAGCTTTTTTAATAGATAGTCGATTCATACCCTTTCACTTCCTTAATGTCATGCTATAGTAAGTGGGATTTAAAAGAAGGAGAAGGAACATTTCCTTCTCCTTCGTGCAACTTAAGCCTTACAGACCTGAAGGATCAAAGTCAGGTATGATGATTTTCTCGACCTTGCCTGCTGCAGAGTCCTTTTCCTGAGCTTCATTGTATCTTTTGTTCATGTCGGCGATGGCTTCATCCAAATCAACAGCACCTAAGATAACAGCGGCTATAACGTCATAGTGGGTCTTGCCTTCCGCCTTCATGCCCTGTCCGGCAGGAGCCAGCGGCCATATGCCATCTATGCCCTCGGTGGTTTTAAATTCTGCCGCGCCTTTCAGTTGCGCATCCTTCGCCTTGCTTAAAACCGAAGGAACGACCGAGAAGGCATACCCTTTCTCATGATAGGGAATCAGCACCTCATCGCTGTAAACATATTCAAGAACCTTCCAGGTTTCATTCTTGTGTTTTGATTCACTGCTCATGTATAGATAGGACCCTGCGTTTCTGATTTCTGAGGGAGCTTTTGAAGTACCGTCCAGCGTCGGAACAGGCGCTGCGCCCCAATCGCATTTGGGCGGGAACTGATTGGCGTATACGCCAACTTCCCAGTTACCCGATATGTACATACCAATCTTGCCTTCCGCAAACTGGCTTCTCATAGGATCCATATCAAGTCCCTCAATACCCGGGAACATGGAGCCGTCTGCGTACATTTTCGCGAATGCTGCGATAACAGGCTTGGAGGGTTCAAAATTATATGCTCCGGTCTTGTAATCGTAATAGTACGCGTTGCTTCTGAAGGCGATCTGGTCAAGGCAGCGGAATAAGGAATTGTTAGGATTCTTCATATTGATGGCAAAGCCATAAGCACCTTCCGGTTTTCCGACCTCAGCGATCTTTTTGGCGTATTCCACCATTTCATCAACTGTTTTTGGTGGTCCAGGAAGCTTGGCCTTGGCAAACAAGTCTTTATTATAGACCAGTCTGAAGGTAATGCCGCCGTTAGGCAAAGAGTATATTTTACCGCCCACCGTATTGATGAATTGAACATTAATAAGCTTACCGAACCTGGCTTTCATATCATCGGTGAGATAACTGTCAAGTGGCTCGGCCATTTTTCTGTCCACATAGTATTTTGCATTTTGTTGATTGACGAAGATATCAGGAGCCTGCCCGCTTTGGAATGCCAGCTCAAGATTTTGCGGATAGTTTTCTGTCTGAATATTATAGTCGATCTCAATGTTGGGATTATCCTGGGTAAACTTGGCCACCACTTCCTTCATATAGTCCATATCATGTCTGTCCTTCGTCCACCAGGAAAGCTTCACTTTTTCTGCAGGGGCTTGTGATGTAGGCTCGGTACTGGGCGTTTGGGATGCAATGGGGGTAGGGGTAGGGGTATTGACCGCAGGCTTCTCGCCACAGGCTGCCAATAATGTCCCCAGCAGCATCAATGTAGTAATGAAGCTTATCATTCTTACCCAACTCTTTTTTTTCATCGAATCTCCCTCCTGCTATTTGTTGAAATACTTACATATCGATTATAAATGGGCTGGGCGTTCTTACAATGAGGTAGAATTATGATCAGAGGTGGGGATTTTTATGATAATGAGGTTATTGTTTTAAAAGCCCTAAATATTCCGCAGGGTTCAATCCCGTATGTTTTTTAAATACCTCACTGAAATAGCGCCGATCCTCATATCCAACCTTGTTGGCTATTTCGTAAATCTTATATTGCCCGGTTGCCAAGAGCTCCTTGGCCTTTTCAACCCTGGCTTTGATAAGGTACTCAATAAAGGTTTCCCCCACCAATTCCTTAAAGACTGCGGAAAAATAGGTGGGGCTTAAGCACACATATTCTGAAACAGTCTGGAGGGATATATCCTCATGGAAATGTTGATGAATATAGAGCTTTGCCTTATCAATATCTTTTTCAAGCTGGGATTTCTTCATATTCCCAACGGTTTGCGCAATTTCACAGAGGATTTCATACAGCCAATTTCTGATTTCATCCACCGTTTTATATTTCTCAAATTCAACAATGAAGTCATTATCTCTTATACGGTTCATTTCGGTATTTTCAGGTAACTCCAACGTCATGCGGGAGATAAGGCCCACAAAGTTCCTGAGTATTTTCTTTATGTAGGACGGCGAAATATCCTTTTGCCCGATTAAGCTCTCAATAAACTTATCAAGCTGGGCAGGAATCTGCTTTAAAGCACCGATTTTTATATATGACAGAATTTCATTTTCAAGCTGAATGGGGTAATGAAAAGACTGATGATGGTTTATTCTTATATCCTGTGCACAAATAACGCGATTATGGCCAAGGACAATTTTATAGGCAATGGCCTCCCTGGCTTCTAAAAATGAATAGTAAATATCCTTGAGATCTTCATACAATCCTCCGATGCCGATGGTTACCGTAATGTCCAAATACTTTTCAATGCTTTTACAAATACTTTCCGCCGTGTCTGTAATTCCGGTCTTGTTCTCGTTGAGGCTTAGGTCAGTACGATAATTGATCAAAATGACAATCCTGTTATCATCAACCCTAAAGGTCTCACATTTAAAGCATGAGCCCATGAGCTCCTGGGCCATATTGGCTACTGCAAATTTATACAGCTCGACCTCCTTGATGTTATTGTGTTCAAAAAGCTCCCTGTAGTGATCCAGTTCAATTAAGAGCACCGCAAAATTCTTAATATCCAGCCCGATTTCCAAAAACCTGAATCGGTCTATGACCTCATTTATGTCATGCTCAACAGGCATACTCACAAGATATATGAAATAATCATCCTTCAAAAGCGGCAGGCTTTTAATCAGTTTCTGCTGCATTAAGATGCTGTCCTCCCTGATCTTTTTCTCAATTTCCAGCTTTTCATAAGCTCTTAATACCGCCTCTTCAATCCTATCGATCCGCGCGGGTTTTAAGAGGTATTCCTCTGCACCAAGCTTAACAGCCTGCTGTGCATAGCTGAAATCATCATACCCGCTTAAAATGATGACCTTCGTTAAGGGGTAATGCTGTTTTATCAATGACGTTAGTTCAAGTCCGTCCATAACCGGCATGCGAATATCGGTTATGACAACATCCGGTTGATGCTCCTGCACAAGATCAAAGGCATCCTTGCCATTGTAGGCTTTACCCACGACATTGATATGCATTTGGGCCCAATGGCCCAGCTTGGTAATACCATCTAGAATATCTGCTTTATCGTCTACAACAATCAGCTTATACATCCTAATCTCCCTTTACGGCTGGAATACATATGGTTATTTTTGTTTCGTCATAAGGCTTACTGCTTAATTCCAAACCGTATTCTTCACCGTAATGAATCTGAATTCTTTGAAAAACATTACCCAGGGCGTACCCGCCATAACTCATATCCGGGTTTTGTATGGCCTCAACAATCTTTTCCTTGTCAAAACCGCAGCCATTATCCACGATTTCGAAGCATATTCTGTCGGCTTGCTTACTGACATTGATCTCTATTTTCCCACCTGTTTGCATATTCTCAAATCCATGTAGAATACTGTTCTCCACAAGGGGCTGTAAAATAAGCTTAACTGTCTCATAACCGTAGGTTTCTTCATCAGCTTTGATATAATAATCAAACTTTCCTTCATAAACTATTTTTTGAATATTCAAATAATTGCCCACATGCTGGAGTTCTTTAAAGACTGTTGTCAATTCCTTACCTTTATTAAGTCCGATCCTGAAAATATTGGATAAGGAAATGGCCATTTCACTCACCAGTTCGTTTCCCTGCATCATGGATCTCCAATAGATGGAATCAAGGGCATTGTATAAAAAGTGAGGATTAATCTGTGCCTGCAGAGCCTTTAGCTCCGCTTTCCGCTTTAGCTGCTGCTCTTTTTTTACATGCTCCTGCTCTATCTTCAATTCCTCCAACAGGGTTTGTATCTGGTCGCTCATATCATTAAAGCTTCTGCCCAATTGTCCGACCTCGTCCTCGTATTTAGCATCGAATCTTATACTGAACTGTTGGGATGTGGAGGTTTCCATAAGTGTTTGCAGCCTGTTCATAGGTCTTGTCATAGTAGCAGCCAGTCTGACAGAAAGAAGCGCAGTAATCGTTATAAAGACGAGTGCGGATAAAAAGATCAAGCCTTTAATCATTTCTACGTCCGATTTGATATCTTTTTCCCTTTGTATGCTGACAAGACGCCAATTATTGATGGGAAAAGCGGATACATTTATAAACAGGCTATCGCCATGGGTAAAATACCCTGTGTTCCTGACATTGCTCACCTTTCCGGTAAAATCCGGGTCCTCAAGCATAGCCGCATATTGCCCGTTCTCGACTCCCGCAACCAGCTGATTGGCGGAATTAAAAATGTATATTTCACCGTTTATCTTGGTCGTGATATTGGATAGATACTCTACGATGGCGCTTCTCTTTAGGTTGACCACAACAAACATATCATGGGTCTCATAGGTGGCGATTGTGATTTTCATGATGATGGGTATGACATATTGCCCATCGCTGAAAATTTCATCCTTCCCGCCGGTTCCCCAGAAAATCAAACCGTCCTGGTTCACCTTTTTGAATAATTCTGTGGCGGTCAAATCCAAGTCTTTTTTCGGAATTGCCCCTATGCTATAAAAAACGGCTTTGGGCGTATAGACAAAGATGGACTGAATAAATCGGTCCCGGGCTTTCATCTGAGTGAGAATGGGTTCCACCCTTGATTGCTCCAAGGCATAGTTGATTTCCTTTTCCGACTCGATGTTCTTCATGGCTTGCGCAAAATCCCGATTAGTCTGAAGGAGATGTGATTGTATTAATACGCTGTTTAGCTTTTCGTTCAAAAAATTTGCAGACTGCAGCAGGGTTTCGCTTGTCTGGTAATAGACATTTTTTTCAATAACTCTTGCGGCCCCCTGGTAAGTAATAAGCCCTGTGAAGGTGGTTGAGGCCATTATAACCATCACGCATAAAAGGGTGATCTTCGTTCTCATTTTCAGATTCATGATATGTATTTTCACAGCATTTATGAAGGCCTTCAACATCATCCCCCCTTAGGAACATTATGGTTACTTTCAAGAAAGTCGTTTCATGACTTTTTTCTGCAATCTCAATATGATTATAATAAAAAATTGACATGTCGACTATTGCCATCCAATTATTTGTTAATATTTGCGAATAAATAAATTTGTGTTATGGGGGAAAAATCGTATAATAGATTTAAGAAAAAATTCAATTACGGGAGGTACTACCCATGAAAGCTGAAGAATTAAAAAACGAGTGGATCACCCCGTTAACTGAACTGGCTACAAAATGCAGCGCCATTGATCCCGAGCTCTACACAAAGTATGAGGTAAAAAGAGGCCTCAGAGATATAAGCGGCCGCGGCGTACTTGCCGGTCTCACAGAAATAGGTGAGGTTCATGCTTATATTATTGATGAAAGTGAAATGATCCCCTGCCCCGGAAAGCTCTATTACAGAGGCTATGATGTGGAAGCTTTGGTCAGGGGCTTTCTCTCCGAGGATCGCTTTGGCTTTGAAGAGACCTGCTATCTGCTTCTCTTTGGAGATCTGCCAGATAAGGGAACCCTTAAGGATTTCGAAAGCAACCTTTCTAAATTCCGAAAGCTACCTGTAGGTTTTACACGGGACATGATCATGAAGGCTCCCGGAAAAGATATGATGAATGTGCTCTCAAGGAGTATTCTGGCACTTTACAGCTATGATGATAACCCTGACGATACCTCCATACAGAATGTCTTAAGGCAATGCCTCGAGATGATTGCCTATTTCCCGCTGTTAGCTGTTTACGGTTATCAGGCCTTTACACATTATCACGGCAATAAAAGCCTGTATATCCATAGCCCTCGGGCTGATTTGAGTACGGCCGAAAATATTTTGCATATGCTGAGGCCTGACAGCCACTACACCAAGCTTGAAGCAACCCTTTTGGATCTGGCTCTTGTCCTGCATGCTGAGCATGGTGGTGGTAACAACTCTTCCTTTACCACCCATGTGGTCACCTCGTCAGGAACCGATACCTATTCGGTTATGGCCGCTGCTCTCGGTTCATTAAAAGGACCCCGGCATGGCGGTGCCAATGTTAAAGTCGTCCAGATGCTGGAGGATATTAAGGAGAATGTTCGGGATTGGGATGATGACGAGGAAATATTCCAATACCTTGACAAGATACTCAACAAAGCAGCTTTTGACCGATCGGGACTCATTTATGGTATGGGACATGCCGTTTATTCTCTTTCCGACCCGAGAGCTGAGATATTTAAGAGCCATGTGGAAGAACTGGCTCAGCATAAAGGTATGGACGAAGAATTCAAGCTTTATTCCAAGATTGAGAAACTGGCTCCGGAGGTTATTGCACGATCCCGTAAAATCTACAAGGGCGTCAGCGCCAATATTGATTTCTACTCCGGCTTTGTTTATCGCATGCTGGACATACCACAGGAATTGTTCACTCCTGTTTTCGCCATTTCCAGAATTGCAGGATGGAGCGCCCATAGAATTGAGGAAATCGTAAATAACGGCAAAATTGTTAGACCCGCCTATAAGAGCATTGCCCAAAGGCGGGACTATATTACAATGACAGACCGTAAAAACACTGATGGCTGAATTTCATTCGTTCCTAGCTAAAAGAAAAATAATGCGTATCGGGAGTAATCTCCTTCATTAATAATCCTGAAATAAACCATGGGAAATGCACATTCATTTCCTTCATGGAATTGCTCAGGGTGTTAACATAAGGCATATAAATATGGTCAAGCACCATGGGGTCATCAATATGGTAATACCAATTGAGGTTGAACTCTGTGCGGCTTATAATGGTCAACCCAGAGAAATGGTAGAAGATCAAGGGATCATTGTTTAGGTATACCTTTCCTTCTTTAGCGGTGACCGTATAATTCTGAATATTCCAGAGAGCCGCATTGACACCTATGCTGCGAACTACATGGACGCCCTGGAACTGATCCGGCCAGCTTTCCACATAACGCTGGTCCCCGAATAGCTTGCGAATGGGGTCCTCTTGGATAGGGCAGAACAAAAGGCACTGTTCCTTCCATTGTGCAATCGCCTTAAGCGCTGTTGCATTATTTTTACAGCCCACGAAGCCTGTATTAAAAACCCCTGTACGCCCGTAGTACTCTAAAAAGTTACGGGCATTGCGATGATGGGTCAAAAACAGTGAGGCTTCCGGGTTTTCAAGAAATATCAATCCGGGGTTTTCAAAAAAGTAGAGGTCTGCGTCCAGGTGAGCAAAATATTGGCAATCCGGGTACTTATTCATGACATAATGCAAAAAGACCGGCTTCAGTGTCCAACAGAAAGCGTGGAAAGCTCTGTCCTCCTTGGCCTTTTGAATCGCTTCATTCTCAATGTCATAGAGAGGTACCGGTACTATATCCGGAAAGGCAACCTTATGCAAGATATGCCAAACAATTTCACTGGCGCAAATTGCGAAGAGTTTGAAATCCGAACAATGGGTCTTAAGCGACGAATACATGGCTAAAAACTTGAACAGATGATCCTGGGAGACCACCGTTGTAAAATGAAAACGACTCATAGCAAATCCTCTCTTTCCTGGTTAGCCTCTAAAAGTTCATCAAAGTCTATATTTAGGGCTCTTTTAAACAAGTAGCACAAATGTCGGATAAAGAAGCTCCCTCCTACTTTTTTTTGCAGGATAAGGGTACTTTTTATTATGGAACCCATTTTTTGAATAACCCTCGGCATCAAAGCTCTGGAGTTATCCTCCTGAGGCAGAAAATATTTACATCTCATAACCTGCAAAAGCTCCAGCATAAGCTCCAGAAGACCATGGTGTTCTTCAAGGGCAAGCATTTGATAGATATCCTTCATGATGCCGTTAAGTGTATTCGTATCAAGACTCAAGCATTGGCTCAGACATATCAGGAGAACATCCATAAAATAAATATTATTGTATTTGCTGCACATAAAGTTGATGTTCACTACCACGTCATCTGGCCTGTAATTAGCCGTATGCTCCTGGTGCAGGCTCACAATATGATCGGCCATTAAAAATTTGCATCCTGATTTATAGAGACGGACCCCCAAATCATAGTCCTCATAGCCATATTTTATAATGTTGGCGTCAAACATACCCACAGCAAGGACTTTTTTTCGTTCAACCGACAGGTTATTGGTAATAAAAAATCTCCAGGGCAGATAATAATTGGTAAAGTTTCTGCCATATTGGTTTATGGTCTCCTTAAGATCGGCAATAAACCCTGAGTCCAGATCAAAGCTGTAGGGAAGAAGATTCTCCGTTCTAACCTGCTCCTCTGTAATAAGGGGATACCCATCCGGAAAGGGGAAGTCCTTGTATAATTTTGTTGTCTTTTTGAGTTTTTCGAAGCTGCTAATCTGTTCGTAGGTGAAACCACTGTAGTAATAGGTGAATATTCTTCTCCAGAATAGTCCACAAACAACAAGATTAGGTTCTTTATGGGCTTCCAGATGAAGCTTTATGAAATTTGGGGAAGCAATCATATCGCTGTCATGGAAAATCAAAATGTCACCTTTGGCCTTAAGAACACCTTTGTTGCGGCCATAGGCAATACCCCTGTTCTCTTCAACTCTTATAATTTCAAAGGGATACTTGAGCTCAAAATGCAAAAGCATCTCCAGGGTATTATCAGTAGAACCATTGTCAATGACGATAACCTCCACATCGTCCCCTTCGTAGGTCTGCTCGTTAAGAGCCGTAAGGTTCAAGTAAAGTCTTTCTTTGGCATTATACGAAGGGATGATAATACTTGCTTTCATATAACCAATCCTTTCCTGCAAGAGCTGTCCTTTTCATAGAGTGATGAAAGTATCTTCACAATTGGCATAGCCGTCAAAGGCAGGGTTTATTTTCTCAACCATGCCAATGACATCTTGGAGGATGCCGGTATAATCTCTGTAAAAGAAAGGCCTCCCAGCCCTTTTAGCTTCATGTACCTGCAAAATTCTGTCTTTTGAAAGGATCCGGTAACCGCTGAAATGATAGCAGATCAGCGGATACCAATCCATGTAAAGATGACCGTTATGAATGCCAAAGGTATGACTGTCACAATTCCAATGACCGATATTTACCCCGGGGGTTCTGACGGACTCCACCCCGTCAAAGAGGCGGGGCATCTCATCCAGATAACGCTGGTCGCCGAATCGTCCCCATTTAGGCAGGCTGATACAGGATTCTATACATCTTTTACCCCACCATACCAGGCATGCCAGAGCGGACTGGTCTCTTTTAAAGCTTAGAAAGCCTGAGTTGAATTGACCCATCAAGCTTTGAAACGCTTTAGCCGCAGGCTCTGAGATATGGCGACCGGCAATTTCTCCCCGGGTCAAAAGTACCGATGCCTCGGGCTGATTATTAAAAATCACCTCTGCATCATGATAAAAAAACAAATCCGCATCAATATACGTCACTCTGTCAATCTCATCATATTTATAAAACAGCGTTTCAATCAAAAGAGGCTTCAATGTCCAGCAGTACTCATTAAGCTTTCTTTTCCCAACCCTTTCCCATTCCCTATTATCAAGATCCCGAGGTGACAAAAGGGTAACCCCCTCCAACCTCAAGCTTTTGAGAAGTCGCAAAACGTCTTCATCCACGCACAGGATGAAAAATTTATGAGAAACCCCAAGCTGCTCCAAGGACAATAAAAGTGCAAGGGCCTGATAGACCCGAAGCCGTGATAAAACGGTGCAAAAAACCTGTATCAGGCGCGTATCACTTCCCCATTAAAAGTATCAGCACCGGGACTTTTGGTATTTAGGCCTCCCAGAAGTAATTTCTATACCAGGCTATCGTTTCTTTAAGCCCTTCCTCCAGGGTATAGGCGGACTTCCATCCCAAGACCTCCCGGGCTTTTTTCGCCGAGAGATATTGATGACGTATCTCATTTGTTCCCTGATTAAGTATAATTGGCTTCAGATCACTATTCATCAGCTCCAGTATCTTATTGACCAAATCTAAAACTGTCAGTTGGATTTCATTACTAAAATTAAAGGCCTCCCCCTCGAGCTTGAGGTCGTTCATCTTCTCACCAAGGAGTAAATAGGCCTTGACCGCATCCTCCACATAGAAATAATCCCTGATGAAGGTTCCGTCACTTCTTATTACGGGTGGTTCACCCTTTTCTATACTTCGTATGGTTTGAGGTATAATGCGGTTGAAATTCAAGTCCCCTCCCCCGTAGAGATTACCGCACCGTGTGATGCACACCGGGAGACCGTATGTTCTATGATACGTCTGGGCAATCAAGTCTGTGCAGCTTTTGGATACATCATAGGGATGTTTCCCGCAAAGGGGCATGCTCTCATCATAGGGTAACTGCTCTTGGTCGCCATAGGCCTTATCACTGGACGCCACCACCAGGCGTTTGATCAAGGGGCTTCTTCTGGCCGCCTCAAGCAGGTTCCATGTCCCCTGAATATTAGTTTCAAAAGTTCCGACGGGATTCCTGTTAGCTACTCCTACAATAGCCTGAGCAGCTACATGGAATACCGTATCAACTTCATATTCACCGAGAACCCGTTCCAGAAGGGGTCGATCCTCCAGTTCACCATAGACCATATTGATCTTTTTGTATTCCTCTCCGTCATAGAGATTGGATCTTGGCACCCTATCCCTTACAAGACCGGTTACATTGGCCCCGGATAGTACCAATTCCTTAGCCATATGACTGCCCAGAAAACCAGTGCAGCCCGTTATAAAAACATTTTTGTCCGTCCAAAAATTCATACGCGATCCCATACCCTCCATAAATCCTTTCCTTGCTTCCATAGCGTATTAACTTGTAAGATGTCATTATAGGTGTCACAGGCTGTCCAAAAGCCCTGATGGGGATACACTGCCAATTGTCCGTCATCGGCCAGATTCCTTAGTGGCTCCTGTTCCAGAACACAATCGGTATCGTGAGTGACATAATCAAAAAATCCGGGTTCAAAAACAAAAAAGCCTCCATTGATAATGCCGCTGGAGCTTTGTTTTTCCCGGAATGACCGAGCAATCCCGTCCTCCACAAGCAAGGTGCCGTATTGGGTCTTCCTATCCACGCCTGTGACTGTGGCAAGCCGCCCCTTTCCCTTGTGAAATGCTAAAAGCTCCTTCAAATCAATATCTGCGAGGCCATCACCATAGGTAGCCATAAAGGTTTCATTCCCTATAAGTTGTCGAGCTTTCTTTATGCGGCTTCCTGTCATGGTATCCAAGCCGGTATCCAAAAAGGTGATTTTCCAGTCTTCATTCTTTTCTATGAGCTCCAGGCTGCCTTTTTGTGTGTCCAATTTAAAACTATGCTGCTTCCATGCATAGTCCATAAAATATTCCTTGATCATCTCACCCTTGTAGCCAAGAAGAAGAATGAATTCATCAAACCCATATTGCTTGTATGTTTTCATAATATGCCAGAGCATGGGCTTATCACCTATTAATACTAATGGTTTCGGCATGTCTCCGGTGAGTTCATGCATTCTAAACCCCTTTCCTCCGCAAAGTATAACAACTTTCATCATTGTGCCTCCATTATTAATCAACTGGTTGTACCTGTACTAATAGGTTATGTAAAGAAGTGTAGAAAGGTGAGTAGTAAAGGAGCAATCGAGATATCGATCATCCCTAAAGGAGATGGTAAAGTAGCAAAACAGGGGACATTTCTTTGTTTTAGTGTACAAAGAAATGTCCCCTGCTCTAGCCTTGTAAAAATTTTTTTAGGGTATCATCTTATCTATGGAATCCCTGGATACTCTTGCATTAAGATAATCACACCGATAATAGTCCTCATATAGGACGGTCATTGTCAGGTTGATACGAGATGGATTCTCTTGGGCTGATTCGGATTGATGGATACTGATAACATTTTTATCCTTAATAAAACGGTTGACATTGTTCTCAATGGTTTTTACATTATCGCCGTTAAAAATCCTAATTTTCAAAAGGCCTCACCTCTCCCTACATTCTATGAGACATCAGCCTTTTATAGATTATTAAATTTTAACGGTGCATTCTAAAATCAATGATGAGTTTACCGTCTTTCAACCTCACGAAGGAATCATCCTCTGCTTTTTTACCGGCTCTTTTGCTGTCTTTTTCATCCTTAATAAAGTGGCCTGTTTTGAACACCGAGAGGAGAATGCCCGCAAGACACATGTTCACAAGAAGAAAAGCATTGCCCTTTGAAATAAAAGGCAGAGAAAACGGCGATACAAGGATAAAACCTAAGTTAACAGCGATATAAACCAAGGTCTGAAAGGTAATGGTTGAGATGACAGAAAGCGAGATCAAGCCGGCAAGGGCACTCTTTTGTTTGGCACAGAGGGTAATTGTGCGAACAATAAATATGGCAAAAAGTGCTGTTATTAGAATGAAAACCAGCCATCCGTACTGATGAATGCTATAAGTGAGCAGAAAGTCATCATTGAAACCCGGCAGAATTTGTGATGCATTCTGACTTTCAAAGCTTTTAGGAAGCGTGCCCTGGCCAATAAAGACTGCACCCTCGATAAGCTGCTGGACAACACTACCCATGTAACCTGCACTCCGTGGATCACGGGATAAATCAAAGATTGCTACAATCCTTTTCCATACGTAAGGGTTTCTGCTGACAATCATAAAGAAGCTGATTAAGAAACCAGCTATTGTAGGAAGATAAATAAGCAGCATACCAAATAGCTTTTTTACACCGAACCAGCCTTTTAAAATGGCCACTGTAAGAATCAAGAGGCCGGAGATGGTAAGGAATAGTATACCGTCAAAGCTTGGTGCTATATAAGCAATAGCCAAAGGTATTAAAAAGTATAATCCGCAAAGTATAATTCCTTTATAGCCCCTGCCTCTCATGCTGTAAACAATGCCGGCAAAGGCTGTTGGGAACAACATGACCAAATAGGTCAGATACATGTATCTTCCATGCATTGGAGATGTCATTAAAAGAATAAATGGTGTCAATGCCGCCAGTAAGAAGAATATTAATCTGGGATATTTGCCTAGCATCGTAAAATCCAGAAAATAAAAAAACACCATCAAGCCTATACCAACGGCTGTGAATAATAATTGACGGTTATAGCTCTCTATCCCGTTGATACTCTGGGGAGAGGTAAAAAACCTTAAAATGATTCCCGCAAATAACAGCAAAGAAGTCAGAATAATAATAGACCATTCAGGCTTTGGCCTATGGGTGCGGTCGAGGGCTGTACCGACAGCTACAGGATCACCCATTTGTTCAATGGCTCTAGCCGTTGCCGGTTCCTCTTCCATTCCCTGTGCCTCATAGGCCTCTTTTTGATCGTTAATATGGTTTTCAATTTCTGCCGAAATCACGCCATGAACTTTTTTACACCGGATCTGATTGCAGACCGTATCAAGATACTCCTTGATTTTAGCAGGTTGCTCCAAGAGTGGCACCCCCTTTAAGAACTTGATTGACAGCGGAGGAAAAGGCCTTCCATTCCGCTTTTTTATCAGCAAGCAAGCCCCTGCCCTTTTTGGTTATGCTGTAATATTTCCGTACTCTTGAACTGTCGGTGTTTTCATCATAGGATGTAACCATTCCCTGCTGCTCAAGACTGTGCAATAACGGATAAAGCGTTCCTGCTTTAAGGGAAAAGGTGTCATCTGACTTCTTAGCCAATTCCTCAATCATCTGATAGCCGTACATATCCCTATCTTCAAGAAGCTTCAAAAGCAGCATGGTGGTGCTCCCGGTTAAAAGGCTCTTATCAACTCCCATTTAATGATACCTCCTTATATATCGATAATCTATATATATGATATATCGGTTATCTATATATTTCAAGAGTCAATTTAATATAATTGTTAATTTTCTCTTCACTAATACGGGTAATATAATATATGATTGATCTATTCTGGATCGAGCTTGTGGTGCGCTTCATCAAGAATGCACCTATATGATGTAACAAATGGGTCGAGGCTTGTGGTTTGTGCCACAGGCACAAACCCTATTTAGGAGGTAGAGGATGGACAATTTTACTTTTCACAATGCCACAAAGATCATCTTCGGAAAAAATACGGAGAATCTGGTCGGTCAGGAAACCAAATTGCTTGCCGACAAGGTGCTTTTGCATTATGGCGGCGGGAGCATTAAAAAGACGGGTCTCTATGATAAGGTCATGAGTTCTCTTAAAGCAGCGGGTGTTGAGGTTATCGAGCTTTCCGGGGTTCTTCCCAACCCACGGCTTTCTCTTGTTAATGAGGGGATAAGGCTTTGCCGTGAGAATAATATCGGCTTTATTCTGGCAGTGGGCGGCGGCAGCGCCATCGATTCAGCCAAGGCTATCTCTATAGGCGTACCCTATGAAGGGGATGTGTGGGATTTCTATTCCGGTAAAGCTGAGGTGAAGGAGTCCTTGCCTGTAGGTGTGGTGCTGACTATTCCGGCTGCAGGCAGCGAATCCAGTGACAGCTCTGTGATCACCAATGAAGACGGCTGGTATAAGCGTGGATTATCAACTGGTCATATCCGACCTGTTTTTGCCATAATGAATCCCGAACTCACCTATACCTTGCCCGATTACCAAACAGCCTGCGGTGCCGCCGACATTATGGCTCATATCATGGAACGTTATTTTACCAATACTCAAAATGTGGATCTCACCGACAGACTTTGTGAGGCTACATTGAAAACCATGATTCTCAATGTACCAAAAATTCTAAATAACCCTAATGATTACGCTCCAAGGGCTGAGGTTATGTGGGCGGGAACCATTGCCCATAACGATCTACTGAGCACCGGAAGGGTGGGAGACTGGGCTTCCCATCGCATCGAGCATGAAATGAGTGCCATCTATGATATTGCCCACGGTGCAGGGTTAGCTATTGTTTTCCCGGCCTGGATGAAGTATGTTTACAAGCATGATGTGGCGCGATTTGCCCAATTTGCTCACAGGGTCTGGAATGTTGACGATAACCTGTTTAGCCCTGAAGAAATGGCTTTAAAAGGCATCGCAAGCCTTGAAACATTCCTTTCCTCCATCGGCTTGCCCGTGAAACTTAGCCAGGCCAATATTGACGACTCCCGGCTGGAAGAAATGGCCGACAAGTGTACCGGATCAGATACTTATACTGTTGGAAGCTTTGTTAAGATCAGACGACAGGATGCGCTGAATATCTTAAAGCTGGCTTTGAAGTAAAGGCCCTCAGATGTAACTATCGGATGCAATAGCTCGGAAAAGGGGACAGTTTCAATGACTTAAAGTGGAGAAACTGCCCCCTGTTTAATTCCGACTGCGTTGTTCTACGACTCATTCTGTTCCTGCTTTCTATCCGAAAGCTCTTATTACGCCACAGGCCAACTTCTTACCCGAGTTTCCCGCAGGCTGGGTTCTAAAATCATCCGGGCTCTGGTGAATTACAACGGTTCTGCCTAAAACCTGCTGGGGTACAAACCTGTCTGTAAAGAAGGTCATAAAAGCATACCCATCGTTTGAGAATAGCACAGGCATATCCCCGGCGTGCTCCGGATGTGGCATTCCAGTAGGATTGTAGTGTGGGCCTACTGCCTGGAAAGGATCAGCGGGATCTCCAACTTCACAGGTACTTCCCTCATGGATGTGGAAGCCAAAGGGGCCAATGGGGGGGGTTTGGGGTGTAGCTAGAGCAGTTCTGGGCAGGTTATAAATCTCAGCTACTACCAACGTACCGTTATGAGCCGGATAAAAGCTTACTGTGCCATTGATATTTGGTGCAAGCGGTCCACCCATGATCTCTGCCTTGGCAAAGGGTGTTCTCGAAAGTATCAAGTTTGAAAAAAAGTTGACATTTTTAATTCTCACGATTTTTCCTCCCTGCAAAAACTCTCGGACATTAAGTCCTCAAGTTCTGACACATACCCATATGATGCTAGTACATCATATGCCGGTATCCATGCTTTGGACAGAAAAACCGTCATTTTCAGCCTTATTCAAGGCCTACCATTTTCATAAGGTAACGCGCATTGGAAGTTCTGCAGCGTCCCTGATGAAGCTTGTAATCAAAGTGGATCTGATTATTGGAATAGCTCTCAGTAAAGTGATGGTTGGAAAACCGTAAAGTGTCCTCAGCTTCAAGATCACAGAGCTCATAATCGTGAGTGGAAATAAGCCCGATGGCCCAGGGCCTGTTAAGGCCTCTTAGAACGCTTTTAGCGCCTTCTATTCTATCCTTGGAGTTAGTTCCCTTAAAGATTTCGTCTATGAGAAAAATCATATTCTGCTCTTTCCTTGAGTAGTCCACAATTTTCTTAATTCTCAAAAGCTCAGCGTAGAAGGTGGATACACCTTCGCTCAAATCATCATTGTTCCGCATGGAGGTATAAAGGCTCATAAGTCCTGCGCTCATAGCTTTGGCACAGACTGGTGCACCTGCATAGGCTAGCACCAGATTGATACCTACGGTTCGTAGCAGGGTTGTCTTTCCGGACATATTGGAGCCTGTTATAATGCCCACACCATTTATGGCGACATTGTTGGGCACCCTTTTTTCATAGGGTATATAGGGGTGTGATAATTCTATAGCAGAAAATGAGGGCTTCCCACGAGTGAGCTCAGGATAGGTGAAAACTGGAGTAGTCAACGGAACAACAGAAAGACTGACAAGGGCCTCAAATTCCCCTAAAATCTCCAACCACCGTCCTACTCGCTGGGTGTTGTCCTTCTTCCATCGCTCAAGGCTCCGATAAAGATGAAGATCCCATAAAAAGAGTGCATTGAGAATAAAGTAGATCAAGGGACTGTATTTAAAGTCAATATAGTCTGACAGAGCTGTGAGTCTTTTTATCTCGGAAGAGGCCTTATAACTCTCATCTGCCAAACCGTTCTTCAACTCAATAAGGAAGGGATCCTCAAAGGATTCCTTTTCTAAGAGCTCTATGAGCTTTTGATAGGTTTCAAGCTCATTTTTGTATTGATAAACCAGCCCCAAATAGGGTGAAAGAGCCTTAAAGCTCCAAGCAAAGAGCGATAGCTGCAGAATAAGGCCTGCAAGAAGAACTAAATAGAGCCAGGGGATGACTCTTCCGACCATAATCGCTGATGCAAGGGTCAATATTGGAAGGCCAAAAAGCAGCACAGGGCTTTTTAATAAGCCGGGTACCTTCTTGGACTGGCTCATAGCATCAAAAAAGCTCTCGGGGTCCTTGGCTGTTTTTTTATAAAGCAAGCCTCTCAGGGTTAATTCCTCGACAAAATCAAGCTTTTGTGAAAGCTCTTTAACTGCTCCCTGCCTTTTCATTATCTTCTCGTATTCGCCTCCACAATTCCCTAAAAGCTCTGCCAGGCGATGCCGCCCCTTAAAGGTATGAGTGAGATTCAGAAGCTGGAATAGAGACTTGCTCCCAAAAATATTAAGGTCGGCGCCATAGGGATGATCAGAAGCCAAAAACTCTTCACCCTTGTCCGGAAAAGAGGTCCATTCCCCATTAATCCTTTTAAGAAAAGCATCATAAATACCAATAAGGGTTTGATATCTTCTTAAGTCTTTTTTTACCCGATTATGGCGAGTCATAATAAAAAGAAAGGCGGCTAGGAACACAGTTCCCACTATAATAGCAGGAGTGGTGCTTTTTTTATACAGGAGGAAACCGACTGAAAGTGCTCCCGCTAAAAAAATGAGCGTTCTGATGTTAACAAAGCGGTCATTTAGTGCTTTTAAACGTTTTTCTCCGTTCCGGGCTTTTTCAAGGCGTATCTTAAACTCTTTTTCTTGCATATAAATCCCTCTATTCTTAATGACTATTATACCCTATCACCCAATATCTTTTAAAATCTGGGGATATAATAGTTGCAGGCATTCATACAATCTTATTAATAGGTCGTATCAATAACTTGGGTGCCTGTCACCTTTAGGCGTTCGAAATCTTTGATTTCTATTACGGGTAATGTTATTAATACGAAGTATCAATAACTTGGGCACCCGTTCGAAATCTTTGATTTCGGTAACGGGTAATGTTATTATAATAGGGTTAATATGATTATACAGCGTTATACCTGTATCGTCTAATTGCTTGAAAGTTTTATTTGAAACTTTCAAGCAAGGATTCAGCTTATTACTTGGAATTCGAAAGGGAAACCTATGGACAAAAAAATCTTTACAAAAAGTTTCGTTTTAAAGCTTATTGGAATCTTACTCCTTGGTATCATGGTTATTGTTGTCATGGTAAAGTTCGCACCCCAGCTTATTGAACTGGTTAAGAACCCCCAGCAATTTGCAGATTACATCAAATCCTTTGGCGTTTGGGGTTCTATTGTCTTTATATTGTTTGAAATTCTCCAAGTCATTGTAGCCCTTATTCCAGGCGACTTTTTCCATGTGGCAGCCGGTTTTATCTATGGTATGCCCTTAGGCTTTATTCTGGCATATTTCGGAGAGCTCCTCGGAGCTCTTATTGCCTTTAGCATTGCCAAGTTTTTTGGTGAGGAAATTGTAAAAAAGTTTGTCAGTGAAAAATGGATTCAAAAGACCAGTGATCTTATCAACTCCGCCAAAGGAACCGTTGGTATTTTGGTATTATGTCTGATTCCGTTTATTCCAAAGGACATACTCATTTATGTAGCCGGTTTAACACCTGTAAAACCGCTACGCTTCCTGACGATATTCCTCCTTTGCCGGATACCGGACATCTTCATTAAATCCAGCGGCGGCGCACAGCTTTACGAACAGGACTATACAGGTCTTATTATCGTCATCTCAGCATTCCTTGTACTCTTGGGTATCGGCTACCTCTTAAAGAAAAAATTCATCAAGGACAAGGAGTAGCAGTAAGGCTATGGCCCAGGAAATTGAACGGAAATTCATTGTGAACCACGACGGATACAAGGAAGGGGCTTATAAAACCTTATATTATCAAGGCTATTTAAGCAGCCATAAAAATCGAGTCGTCCGTGTCAGAATAGTTGACAATTGCGCGACCCTTACCATAAAAGGACTAACGGTAGGGGCGGCTCGTTCCGAATTTGAATATCCCATTCCTCTTAAAGATGCCCAAGCCTTGCTTGAGCTCTGCGAAAAGCCGCTTATGGAGAAATATCGCTATGTTCTGTCCTATAAAGGTATGACCTGGGAAGTGGATGAATTTTTAGGAGAGAATGAAGGTCTCGTTATTGCGGAAATAGAGCTTTCTTCGGAAGAACAGGATTTTCAAAAACCCGACTGGGTCGGTGAAGAAGTCACCTCCGATCCACGCTACTATAATGCCAATCTTATTCACACACCTTTCAAAAGCTGGACAAGGGGTTCCTGACTCTTGTCCTTTTTATGTCATGGACGGGCACAGAATTCAAGCATCCTCAATAATATGATGTGAGGTGGTATGAATGAAGTGCGATTTCATTAAAAAGCAGACTATTAAAGACAAACTGCACCATAGCAAGACTTTGATGCTTGATGTAAACATTGATTACCCTTTGATCTCATCCGGATACGACGGAGACAACACGCGCTTCAATATGCATTACAGGCAAAAAGCGCAGAAAAACTACCGTTATGCCTCCACTAAACTCTATCAGGCCGCTGTCAAACATCATACAGTCGCCAAACCCCAAGGTGTCCCCTTTAAAAACTTCGAATTTGCAGAGAGCTTTGAGCCCACCTATTTTAAAAAACCTATGATGAGCCTATATTATGATCTCAAAGAATTCACGGGCGGCGCCCACGGGAATACCGTCCGTAAGGGTAACACCTGGGACATGAAGCATGGTGCCATGCTTACCCTTGATGGTCTTTTTGAAAAGGATTATGACTGTAAGCCCCTTGTTCTAAAGTATATTGAATCAGATGCCCGACGGAGACAGATCACCGGTATGGCCAGCTATTTTGAAGGACTGGGTGAGAACTTAAACAAATTCTACGATGACAAGAATTTTTATTTGACTGAGGAAGGGCTTGCCATATTCTACCCCACGTATACAATCGCTCCTTACGCTGACGGCATTCAGGTCTTTATAGTTCCATTTCCCTTCTTTGGAGATAAGCTAAAATACAAACTATGAGGCCGCCGATTAGCGGATATTTTAAAGCCATGGGAATGATGCTATTCCCATGGCTTTAAAATATAAGGTAACTTTTTTACATTAAAATCAAGAGACTGAGACCCATAACAATCATGCCTCCTATTAGTCCGAAGATGGCTAGATGGTGCTCGCCATATTCCCTTGCTGAAGGCAATAGCTCATCCAGTGAGATAAAGACCATAATGCCCGCAATAGCACCATAAATAATACCGAATATGACGTCATTAATAAAGGGAGCCAGGACTAAAAAGGCTAAAATGGCACCGATAGGCTCAGCCAGACCTGATAAGAGAGACATGTACATTGCTTTCTTTTTATTGCCCGTAGCACAATAAACCGGCAAAGCAACCGAGATTCCTTCGGGAATATTATGAATGGCTACAGCTACTGCAATGGCAATTCCCAAAGATAAATTATTGATCCCTGAGACAAAGGTGGCCAAGCCTTCCGGAAAATTGTGAATGGTAATGGCAAGAGCCGCAAGCTTCCCTGTCTTAATGAGCTTCTGAGAATCCTTACCGAAGCCGCAGACATCAAACTGCTCCACCCGGTGAGGCTCATGAGGGTTTTCTTGCTCGGGAACCAGTTTATCTATGAGAGCAATTAAAAACATACCCAGAAAGAATGCCGCGAAGGTTATCCATTCGCCTGATTTTTGCCCCATACCCTTAGTAAGATGCAGCTTTGCTTCCGGAAGTATCTCCACAAAGGAGACATAGATCATCACACCTGCAGAAAAGCCCAAGGCAACGGATAGCACCTTGGCGTTGATCTTCTTGAAAAGCAATACCACAAGACCCCCAAGCCCTGTAGATAATCCTGCGAAAATAGAAAGACCTACCGCAACCATCACATTTTTAAAATCCATAAAGCCCCCCAAATCATGCTGAAGCGATTTTATACAGCGCCCAAATATGTTTATTGAGAACAATGACCAATAAACATTATCCCACCCTTTATAGCTTTTTACAATTGTACAAACCTATAAAATGACATAAAACAACGCTCTTCTTGAGATAAAGAAGCAACAAAAGCAGTTTAATTTTAGGATTTATAGGGTAATTTTATACAGGATGAACGAATATACTCGACCTTATCATCGGAGGTATAAGTTTTGGAAAGAATGATATTGGCAAAAGGCCTTAATGAGAAGCAGCTTCAAGACATCAAAAATCTTGAGGGTGCGTGCTTAAGCTATGAAAAATTGAGCATGAAGCTTAACTGGGATATGCTCAATACGCGTTCGGACCTTGAGAATAATGATTTTCTATACTATGAAAATGACCAGCTCATCGGGTTCTTAGGACTTTATGGGTTTGGTCCTCAACCGGAGGAGATCGAATTAACGGGTATGGTTCATCCGGAGCAACGACAAAAAGGGATTTTCAAGTGTTTATTCGCTGAGGCAAAAAAAGAGTGCTTCTCACGTGAAGCAGGAAGGATTTTAATCATTAGCGAGAAGTCTTGCCCATCCGGAACGGGCTTCACCAAGTCAACCGGTGCTCAATACGTATTTTCAGAATACCGAATGAAGTTTAACGAATCGGCTGTTCCGAGGTTTACAAGCCACGGCATCAAAGTTCGCCAAGCCGAAGCAAATGATTATGCGAACATAAAAAAGCTGGATGCTTTGTGTTTCGGAAAGCCTGATGAATCGCCGGCAGAAGAGACCGCTCCTGCCGAGTCTTCATACAGAACTCAATATATATCGGAGCTTGATGGTAAATTCATAGGAAAAATCGGAGTCGCCATGGAAGGAAATGATGGCTATATCTTCGGTTTTGCAATTAATCCGGAATACCGGGGTAGGGGTTTTGGAAGAGAAACATTAAGCCTCGCCTTGCTTAAATTGCAGACCAGCAACATCCGGACTGTCCTTCTGGAGGTTGCCGTTCAAAATGAAAACGCACTATCGCTGTACAAATCCTGCGGCTTTAAGGAAGATACGATCTATGATTATTATGAGCTTAAGCTCAAGCAGCCATAATCATTTATATTAAAAGCTAAAAACACCGAGATGATCCAAAAGAATTTTAAGACCCATTGCAATAAGGATAATGCCGCCCGCTAATTCAGCTTTGGACTCAAACTTTGCTCCGAATACATTCCCTATCTTGACACCGATGATGGAGAGGCAAAAGGTAGTGATCCCTATCATGGAAACAGCAGGCAGGATATTAACCTGCAGGAACGCAAAAGTCACACCAATGGCTAGCGCATCGATGCTTGTTGCCAAGGCTAGTACCGTCATGCTTTTAAAACTGAAAGGCTCTTCGACTATCTCACATGCAGCCTCCCCAGCCGCCTCTCCAGCTTCCCCGCATGCACAGCATTTATTGGTGCGAGACTCTCTTATCATGTTGATACCGATAATGGAGAGTAAGGCAAAAGCAATCCAGTGATCAATAGAAGTTATATAGCCTTTGAACTGCGTTCCCAGGAAATAGCCGATAAGCGGCATGAGGGCTTGAAAGCCTCCGAAAAAACATCCCACTATACCAGCGTTCTTATAGCTCATTTTCTTCATGGATAAACCTTTACAGATAGCAACGGCAAATGCATCCATCGATAGCCCTACAGCGATAATGAAAAGTTCTAAAATCCCCATTCTAAAATTCTCCTTTAGTAGCTTTAATGAAAAAGTATTCCCCTTTTATTTTGATTCAGTAAGCCCATGCACAAGAAAGACTCATAGGCAGTTTTTTAAAACTACCCATGAGTCTTGTTTATTAAGGCAAACCAGACCAAAATAGGCCATTGTGTTGATTTACCACGCAGTTAATACTGCGCAAACTACTCCCCCACGGAAAGCGGTGCGCGAAAACGCACTACAAGCATCGATTTTATCATAGATATCTGCTCAATTCAACGTTCACATGTAAAATAAACGAATCCCCCGCCTTGCTTTGTGGTATTGTACCATAGCGCAAGGTCAACTTTTTTAATGAGTCCTTCATCCAAGACATCAGCAAATAGACTGCTTTCGGCATCATTATATTCAATAGAAGTAATCGTAACCCAATGCCATTTATCAAGATTATTTTCATGACCGTTACATAAATTCAGAAAAGCTATTGGCGAATCTTTCAGCAAGGCTTCCTTCAGGAATTTCAAAATTCCTGATAATTCAGGTCTTTTGGATTTTTGTTTAGGTACATCAAGATGTTGATATCCGACCTGTACTCCTTTGGATACAGCATAAGATAATACAGAATCGTAAAACATTTTTGTTGTATGTATACCTCTTAGTGTTGGAGTAACGTACTTCCATACTTCCTCCATAAGCTCGAGAAAGTCATTTTTATTGTTTGAGCCTTGTTTCACTCCAAAAATGTCCTGAGTTTGACTGAGATAGTAAATAATATTCGTAGCTACTGACGGACCGCATCCCGAAAGACGCTGCCATTTTGTAGGAAACCATTCCTGGTTACAACCGTAATGTGTTTCATGGGTATCATCATCCAATATTTTAAGTAAATCCAAATTGGAAATAGACTGTATAGTCAGGACTCCCACCTCCTGTTACTTATTGTACTCATGTAAATTATACAGCCTTCTTCTCCATAATGGCAACGAGCTTAAAACGTGTTGCTCCTAACTCTTTCTTCCAATTGCAGAATCTTTTCATGGATGACTTTAATAGTCTTGATAAATTCCTCGTCACTCTTGCCGCTTGGGTCTTCAAGTCCCCAGTCCTCCCGGTGTCTGCATGGCAGGAAAGGACAATTTACATTGCAGCCCATGGTTACGACAATATCGACCGGTGGTATGTCTTTAAGCAATTTTGATCGCTGTGTTTTTTCCATATCGATCCCATAAATATGTTTCATCAATCTCACTGCATCCTGGTTGACCTGCGGTTTTGTTTCTGTTCCGGCTGAATAGCTTTCAAAAGCATCACTTGCCAGATGCTTGCCTAAAGCCTCTGCTATTTGAGATCGGCAGGAGTTGTGAACACACACGAATGCGACCTTTATCATTTTTTATTACTCCTTCCAGTATTTAACCGAGCAGCTCTTTAAGCTTTTCACCCTTTATTTCATCAGCTTTCCATTGGACAACAGCATAGTTGCCGCGGGAATGCTCATTAACCTTGTTGATCCATGGGGTTTCGCTGCTGGCTTTTGCTTTCAGCAGCTTGTTGGTAGTCCCGGTCACGTATAATGAGGAATTAATGACCCACCATTTACTATAAATACCTGCACGCTTCAGGTCCTCTTCCAATCGCAGAGCTTCATAAACAGGAGTTGTTTCGGCAAGGGTTACGATGATTACTTCTGTCTCCTTGGAGTTTCTCAGCCTTGGCAACAGTTTTTTTACCGATTCAGGAATATTCCCCTGAGTACGCTGTATTTCTCTATGATAGCTCTGGGTTGAATCCAGCAGAAGCAGGGTATGGCCTGTAGGTGCCGTATCAATGACAACAATTTCATTCTCGGATTTTTCAACAATTTCGGCAAAGGCCCTGAATACTGCTATCTCCTGGGTACAAGGAGAACGCAGATCCTCCTCCACATAGGCAACATCATCCTCGGACATGGTTTGTCTTGCTTTAGTAAGGATTTCATCCTGGTATTTTTTTAATTCCTTTTGTTCATCGATATGACTTAAATGAATGCCGCTTTTCTCATCAATAACAAACTTAAGATGGGCAGCCGGGTCCGTGGTAGCAAGATGAACCCTCTTGCCTTTTGCGGACAGACCCAATGCAATAGCCGCTGCGATAGTGGTTTTTCCCACACCGCCTTTGCCCATTGTAAAAATGACCTTTTTCCCCGTTCTGTCAAGATCCTCAATGATGTTTTTAAGGCTTGGAATGGTATCGTTTTTAAGTTTTTCCTCACTCACCTTGTCATTATCCTGGGTCAGGAACGCTCTGACATTATCTAAACCTGTGATATTATAGGCTCTTAAAGGAATAAAAAAAGCTTCCATTCCTTCCAGATGAGAGGGTATTATGCTCAGCGCAGTCTGCTGCTTTTTGTAAAGGCTTTCCGATATCTTATCGTCATAGGATGTCATAATGCCATTCAGCACTAAAACCTGATTGTTTATACCAAGAGCAGAAAGCTCTTTTGATGCCCTTTCCGCTTCCTTTAACGGGGCTGTTTCCGGCCTTGAGACAAGAATGAGCGTGGTAAGCTTCCTACTTGCGAGAGTCTCCACAGCTTTTTTATAAATGGTCTTTCTGCTCTCAAGCCCTGAAAGCTGACCAAGACAGGATGCCCCATGGGTATTCTCACTGATAAAGTTACTCCAGGCCGAAGGCAGCTGCAGCATTCTCAAGGTATGGCCTGTCGGTGCCGTATCGAATATAATGTGATCATACTCCTTCTGAGCGCTCTCATCTGTGATAAAGTTTGAGAACTCATTAAAAGCTGCAATTTCAACGGTGCACGAACCTGAAAGCTGTTCTTCCATATTAGAAATAACAGCCTCTGGGAGCTTCCCCCTGTATGGAGCAACTACACTTTCCCTGTATTCAGCCGCCGCCTTTAGGGGATCAAGATTTGCCACTATCAGGCCAGGCGCTCCTGTTATTGGCGTCCCCCTATTTGAAAGTTCAGTATTGAAGACATCCTGTAGATTTGAGGCGGGGTCGGTGCTTATCAATAGCACCTTTTTCCCTTTATCTGAAAGGGATACGGCTGTGGCACAAGCTGCTGAGGTTTTACCCACTCCACCCTTACCGGTAAAAAACAAATATTTGGTTAACTTTATTTTCTGTGGATTAAAAGAATTCATTGCTCATCCCCCTGATCTGCCGGTTACCTTATATCTGGCAGCCTTGGGCTTTTCACCGATTATATTGGAAGGGATATCGAGCAATTTTTCGAACTCCTCATTTGTCGGGTATCTCCCTGTTATGACCACTTCTCCGTCTAAAACGATAATGGGCAATCCGCTGATACCTTTGGTATTCAAAAAGTCATTGACTAATTGGTTATTAACAAACTCCTGAGGCGAATTGGAGAGGTTAAACCTTTTTACTTCGATACCATTCTTCTTTAAAGTATTCAGAACTGTTGAAATCCTGAGGAGCTCAGGATCAACGCTCACTCCGCAAAGTCCAGTAGGGCAGCACATGGCGGGTTCATAGATGGACATTTTTTTCATATAGAGTCAACTCCTTTAATGTAATCATTGTTATTATTTGATATCAATTGCTTGTTCAGGGAACCAGTGCCTGGTCTTATTGACGAACTTGACCAACATCAGCATGACTGGAACCTCGGTAAGAACTCCGACAGTGGTAACGAGCACCACTGGCGATTCGGGTCCGAAAAGCGTAATGGCAACCGCAACCGACAGCTCAAAAAAGTCCGATGCGCCTATAAGGGCAGCAGGTGCAGCTATATTATGAGGAAGCCTGAACTTTTTACACATGAGATACGCAAAAAGGGAAGTCAATACGTTCTGAAGAATAAGCGGCACTGCTATCATCAGAACATGCAGCGGGTTATTCAGAATAGCGTCACCCTGAAATGAAAAGATAATGACAAGGGTTAACAGAAGCCCTACTGTTGTAATACCATCAAATTTAGAAACAAATTTCTTAGTAAAGTATTCCTCTCCCTTTTTCTTTATCATCAAGGTTCGCGTAAGTATGCCGGCAACCAGCGGAATGACCACAAACAGCACGATTGACAAGAACAGCGTAGCCCAAGGTACCTGGATGTTTGTGACGCCTAAGAGGAATGATACAATCGGTACGAACAGAACAAGAATAATCAGGTCATTAACAGACACCTGTACAAGAGTATGAGCGGGATCACCCTTTGTCAGGTTACTCCATACAAACACCATAGCAGTACAGGGAGCTGCGCCTAAAAGTACGGCTCCTGCTACATAATCTCTTGCCAGCTCATTAGGGATAAAAGCATTAAAAACGACATAAAAGAATAAGGCAGCAAGACCAAACATAAGGAAGGGCTTGATGAGCCAGCTTGTTCCGCTTGATATAACCAAGCCCAGCGGATTTTTCCCAACATTTTTAATGGATTGAAAATCCACCTTCATCATCATGGGATAAATCATAATCCAAATAAGGACAGCTATCGGCATCGATATTTCTGCATACTCAAACTGACCTAAAAAAGCCGGAACTCCAGGTATAAACTTTCCTATAAGAATTCCTGCCGCCATACAAAGAAGCACCCAGACAGTGAGATACTTCTCAAAAAAACCTATACCCTGCTTTTTGTCATTACTCAAAAAATCATCTCCTATAAATCCCCCAATCTTTCATTGAAGGTCTTCATTCCTGTTTAGCATGTGCCGTCACATTTGCCGTTTTGATTTGCAGTGTTGATAACGAAATCATCAAAGAGTCTGCTTACGGCTTCAAGAACCTCTTTATTCAGTGAATAGTTCATCCATGCACCATTTCTTGTGCCTATCACAACTTCAGAATCGCATAGTATTTTCATATGATAGGATAGTGTCGGCTGTGTGATACTGAAATGCTCAAGGATTTTACATGCACAGAGATCTTCTTTTGAAAGCATCTCAACAATCTTTAAGCGTGTTTCATCGGCTAAAGCCTTTAATAGTAGAACATAATCCGTATAGTTCATCATCTGCTCTCCGTTTCAACATTTATAATATTCTATGTCATAGATACTTGTCTATGTTCAGATTACATCTCATATAGATAAATGTCAATATGTATAGACTTTACATTTGGCAATATTTTTCGCGATAGTCTCTGGGTGAGATACCCAAATTCTTTTTGAATATCCTGGTAAAATGAGCCCTGTCGTTAAATCCAACACGAGTGATTATTTCAGAGATTGGCAGGCGTGTATCTCTGAGGATCATAGCGGCCATCTTGAGACGAAGTCTGATGATATAAGCAATAACAGGCATGCTCGTCGTTTTGATAAACAAGTTTTCTAAGGTTGTCCTATTTATATTGAATTCTTTCGATAACTGGGATAGGCTTATTTTCTCATGATAATGGGTGTGAAGGTAAATAATTATGCGCTTTGTCACATCAAAGGGTGAAATGAGAAGAGTCTCAGTAATTTTGAAATCACGATGGCTAGAATCTACAAATATCGTCTGAAGAACCAGCAAAAGCTCAAAAAAGAAAGAACGGCTCCTGCAAGGCCAATCCTTATCACCTTGTAATTCAAGCTCCGCCTTAATCTTATTAAAGAGCTGATTGATCCGATAATATTGAGATTCGTGGACCATAATAAGCCCATGATAGTCCTCTGTTCTTTCTGTAAATGGGCGTAAAAAATAGGCATCCTGGCCATGGGTATTTTCAAATTGGGAATTCTCGCTAAAGCCATCAAGTGTAAATAATTTGTTAATAATGGAAGGGTGAAAATTAATACAGCAGGCCTTACAATCACTTGTGTTTTCAAAAGAGATGACATCCCGTTGATTGAGGCAGAAAAAAGTCATCCCATTAAATACAAGAGATTTACCATTGATGTGGGCAATCCCGGCACCACTTTCCACAAAAATAAGCCGATAGCATTCACATTGGCTTTGCTCCTTCAGGGGATAGTGATCAATACATTTTAGCTTATGGATATAATCGGGATAGTACATTTTACTTGAAGTATAAATTCCCATATCTTCAACTCTTTTCTTAAGTCCGCTAAGACCATTATAAATCAAAAAAAGAGGACTACGAGTCCTCTTTTAGGGCGGTAATAATTCTCTATTTGAGCCCTGCAATCGTGTGCAGCCGCTATAGAGGTTATTTATTAAGCACATGTGTGTTTCTTATTTCGATGACTTTTCTCTTACCATCGGATAAGTCGTCCTTGCTGATGACCAGAATGTCATCCGCAAGCTCATAATCACCTACAATCTTCCCAATGCTCTCAGTGGCCTCAGCAGAGGAGTGTGTAGGGATAATGATTTGGGGCTTTAGCTGTTCAATTAAATTTATCCCCTTTTCATCACTTGCGGAATAGCCGGAATAACTGTTGACAAACTGCATAAAGGCAATATCAATGGTTCCAAGAGCTTCTAATTGTTCATCAGTTAGCTGAGTCTGGCCTATATCTCCCATATGTGCAATTCTAAGCCCGTCAGCTTCAAAAACGTAAATGACATTACTTGGGGTGGATGGGATTGTATCCCCAAGATGGCTGGAGGCTATTCCTGTGACCTTAATACCCTTCTCTTCAAAGCTTTCGGCAGTCCATTTGGTTGTTTTAATATCAGGGAAGTTTTTAACAAGCTTTGTATCAACATGATCACTATGACTATGGGTCATCGCGATGATATCAGGCTTGACTCCTTCGATAGTCTGGGTAGGATCAACACAGATCGTGGTCCCTTCTTTAGTAATAATCAAATAACTATTATTCGGATAAGTTCTATTCAAAGAAATCGCTTTAATGACGGTTTTACCCGTATCATTGAAATTAATGTCTTCTTCAGCATTTTCTGACTCCGGGGGTGGGGGCGAATCTGTCTCGGAAGCCAGTACGTCAGGTGTAATCTCTCTTTGGACATTCTTATCCTTTAACCGACTGCTGCATCCTGTAACTAATGTCAAGCTCAAAGCTATTATCAAGACTATTCTCATTGCCTTAGAAAGCGCCATTTTTTGCTCCTCCTAGTAAACCATTTTCTTTTTTATCTTAAAGTCCCAGTCCCATTTTATCTAAGGCCATGTTTTTGAAATAGTGTCTATTTACATCACGATGTTGCTTATTTACAATTTTTAGATGTTATTTGAGACCAGATTTTTTTGAGAGACTACCGATTTTTCTATTTGCTTTTCATTACTATTTCATGTAGCATTTATTATAATGTATTTTATGTTAATATATTACTATTGAGTTTATATTAAGGTGGGGTATGTATGAAGAAAGTCATTGTTTTCCTTATTATATTTACTTTATTATCTGGCTGTACCACTAAAAAGCATGATACATACTCTGTGAAGGATCTGTCCTACAGTGTCCCTTCCAGTTGGGAATATAAATCTGAGAGCGATGTTAATTATCATTATTTATCTGACGGAAGTATGTTCTTTGTGTCGAGCGAGAATGTAGGAGTATCCGGAAATGATGATGCCGATCAAATATATGACGATCTTCGATCTGTTTATGATGGATTTATATCTAGTGCGGAGCATTTTAAAAGTGTTTCCGAAAATTATGATGTGATCAATAAAAAATTGGAAGCATCCTATTATGCGGATTATGGTAATGGAAAACAATATGTAAATTTTTACACTATAATAAAAGAAGCAAATGTCTACTGTTTGGCTTTTGCAGGAAAATCAGATTCCGAGAAAGAACAAACAAAGATTTTTAATGATATTATTAGTACCATAGAATTGGACTAAAACATTGAGTCTCAAACCTATTGGGCCATCTGAAAACAGATGGCCCAATACACTGGTTTTAACCTTTAGCCTTTACGGGAATCCAAACCTCACAGGAATAATTCTCTGAACTCGTGTCCCCCTCATAATAGACTTCGAGCTCGGGAAGTCCTGCATGCTCATAGCCCGTTGCTGGGAACCACTCGCTGTAGATTCTTTTCCAAACATCCTGTATGGCTGTGGGCATGGGACCTACCGATTCAAAAACGGCCCATGTGGAAGCTGGCACTTCATGGATTTCCAAGCCTTGTGTATCCTTATCCTCGGATTCAACCGCTATTAAATAGGTAAAGGTATTCATCTCTTTGTCAAAATCATTCATACAAACCCCTAGCATGGGTTTGGAAGGATTAATGCCGCAGATCTTCTCACTTGAGCCGTCATTGTTGCATTGCGTCCAGAACGCCGGGATGGCTCTTAAGTTTTCTCCGTCGGCACTGCTAACTTTCAGACTTTTCCCTACCATCTTGAAGCTGCCCTTTTCAATAATACGATAATTCATACCTACAACTCCTTTTATCGATAATGTGAAGGTGATGCGTGGAAATGCCTTAAGATTGACGCCTTTTTGCTTCACCTGGGACGGCGGTAAGCCATGCAGCTTTGAAAATGCCTTGGTAAAAGACTCCGGAGTCTCATACCCATATTTCAGAGCCACATCAATGACTTTTATCCCATTGGTTGTAGCCAGCTCCTGGGCAGCCAGTGTTAGTCTCCGTCTTCTGACATACTCAGAAACAGTAACACCTGTGAGTATCATGAAGGACCGTTGGAAATGAAAAACTGAGGACGCGGCCTCGCGAGCTGCCACATTCACTTTCACTTCTGACAGCAAGTTCCCTTCGATGTAATCAATTGCCCTGTTCAATCTGTTAAGCCATTCCATACCTAACCTCCTGACACCCTTATCATAGCACCCGCGTTATTTATAATCCTGTCATTTACTGCTTTCTTCAGACTGGTTCTTTTTACTATGTAGACAGTCCTAAATCCGAAAAGCCCCCTGTCCTGATATCTTAATCAAGACAGAGGGCGATTGCTTAAAGTTTGGTCATCCATTTATGCTATAGCATTCGGCCATCTCAATCTTCATCATTCCCACTGAGTTTATCGGCTTGGTCGGTGGTAATAAGCGCATCTATCAACTCATCTATATCACCGTTGATGAACTGGTCGATCTGGTAAAGGGTAAACCCGATACGATGATCGGTGACACGCCGTTGGGGAAAATTATAGGTTCTGATTCTTTCGCTCCTGTCCCCGGTACCCACCTGGCCTTTACGGTTTTCAGCAATCTCCGAGCTATGCTTTTGCATTTCAATCTCATATAGCTTTGCCTTTAACACCCTCATGGCCTTGTCCCGGTTCTTGTGCTGGGAACGCTGATCCTGGCAGGTTACCACAATTCCCGACGGAATATGGGTGATACGGATTGCCGAAGAGGTCTTGTTAATATGCTGACCACCTGCTCCCGAAGCCCGGTAGGTATCCACTTCAATATCATTGGGGTTGATCTCCACTTCAGCCACATCATCGACTTCCGGAAGAACGGCAACCGTTGCGGTGGAAGTATGTATTCTCCCGCTGGATTCGGTGGAGGGTACACGCTGTACACGATGAACACCGCTTTCAAACTTTAGGCGGCTATAGGCACCCTTACCCTCAATTTCAAAAACGACTTCCTTAAAGCCCCCAATTTCTGTGGGATTGGAGTCGATAATGCCAACCTGCCAGCCTTTACTCTCAGCATAGTGACTATACATGCGATAGAGAACGGCAGCAAAAAGGGCCGCCTCATCTCCCCCGGCACCTCCTCGGATTTCTATGATAACATCACGCTCATCATTGGGGTCCTTGGGCATCAGAAGAATTTTAAGCTCTTTATGGGTCCGCTCCATACCGCCGGCTGCTTCCTCTATTTCAAGTTCGATCATTTCCTCAAGCTCTTTGTCAGGCTTATCATCCAGCATGAGCCTTGCATCCTTCAGAGCCTTTTCAAAGGCTTTATACTCCCGGTACTTTTCCACGATATCCGAGAGCTCGGTATGCTCCTTCATGAGCTTTAAGTATTGCTCCTGATTATTCATGATACCAGGATCAGCAAGTCTCATATTGAGTTCTTCAAAGCGATTTTCTATGACTTCAAGCCTTTCAAACATAACAATCTCACCTTCTCCTTAAAAGAAGCCTTTGTTTTAATCTCTCAACACTTGCATTGGCGATGAGTTCCTTGGGATAGCCCAGCTTTTTTACAAGCTCCAGAGCTTCCCTGCACTCACCTATATCGGTATGGAAATGGGAATCACTATTGATAATAATATAGATACCACGTTTGGCGCATTCCTCCAGAAGCCGGACATAGTTTTCAGCAGCATTCAGCCTGAACGAAATTGGCCTTAAGGATGAGTTGTTGACCTCGATCATAACACCCTGATCAGCGGCTGCTTTGGTAAGCTCCACATAATCCATCTCCACCCTGCCGTCATCTGGGTGCCCGATAATATTAACATAGCGGTTTTTCATAGCATTGATTAGCGCCTTGGTATTTTCCTTTGAACCGGAGGGCTTCATGCATGGCATGTGAAAGCTCGCTATAAGAACTTCCAGTTCATCAAGGTTGGCATCCTCGGTATCCAGGGACCCATCAAAATCAATGACATTGGCCTCCATCCCCTTCAAAATTTCAACGTCGAAAATGTGGTGGGGGATAACCTTCAGGTTATGGAAATGATAGATATGAGCGCTTCCCGGCATTCTGGGACCATGATCGGTCATTCCGATAAGCTCAAGCCCTTTTTCTGAGGCCTCTTTGGCATATTCTGTGATGGTACTGTAGGCATGACCGCTGGACAGTGTATGAAAATGGCAGTCTGCAACAAGCTTCATCTAGTCACATCCTTCTGTAAAATAATTGCACCTAATAAAGCCCATAAATCGGCTTTTATATAAACTAACGACAAAGTTCTCAAGCCAGTTATTAGGTTCACAATATAACACTACAATTATACATAATAGAACTCAACATGCAAACTGCCGTTTTTTGCTTCATTCAGGCATTGACGGGTGGGCATTACGCTGTACCCAGGCATTATATGAAATATGAGAACCTGAAGCTTTTGACCCAAAAAAAGTAACTGCCTCAAAATGAAAAATCATATTTGAGACAGCTACTTTTTTGAAATCCTTTATATCATTGAGGTTCCCTTAGGGATAATCAAAATTTAACTTCCGATACATCTTCCGGCAAAGCCGGAAGAATCGAAATTTATACTTTGATTGCTCCTTGATTACTCGATCTCGATCTTTCTTGACTGCAAACCGGGATCGGCTTTAGGAAGGATCACACTTAGAACTCCATCCTTGTATGATGCTTTCACCTCATCGTTTTTTATATTCTTTACATTAAAACAGCGCCTGTAAGAACCGCTCTGACGTTCTCTGTAGATGTAGCCATCCTCTTCCTGATTGGTTTCCTGCTTAATGTCTACACCAAGGGTCAGTACATCATCGTGGATATCAATGATAATATCATCCTTGCTGACTCCTGGGAGCTCGGCTTCTACAATGTATTCTTTTTCAGTTTCCTTGACATCGGCCCGTATAGGTGTAGTCATAGCTGAAACTCTAGTAAAGAAAGGATCTCTCAGGAAATCTTCGAAGAATCGGTCAATACCTAACCAATCATCTTTTCTGGATACACCGCCATTTCTTTTTGAATAGGGAATCATACCAAACATAAGAACACCTCCATTTAATTTTGTTAACACTTTCAATTTGACTCTTTTTTGATTTTGACTTTCTTTGACCTTGTGATACTATTCTACAATCGCCCAGGATAATTATCAAGTTTGTTTTTGACTTTCTTTGACCTATATACACTCTTTTGCATTGATTACATCACTCTCTCTTCTTTTTACTCTTATTTTCTTTCATTTTCTTTGAATTTTATACCCGGAATCAGTGCTTTCCTTCCAAGCGACTAAAGGAAATCATAAATCGTGGTTTTATTTTTCCCTGCCCATCGTTTTAAATCATCACGTTTTACAATACCTGTTATAGCGAAGGTCGCAAGAATAACGACCAATACAATGCCGACCGAACAAAGCATGGCAACCCTGCTAGATATATGCCAGAGGCTTGGTAATTGCTTGAGAATCAGGGCTGCTATAGACCCTAATAGTGTAGCCGCAAGAGGCTTTAAAAGCCATTCTCCCATATCGATGGACATGCCGGTTATTTTGGAAATCACCCTAAAATTAAGAATAATGGTCACGATGCTTCCGGCTATAACGGCATAAATATAGGCATTTACCCCAAACAGCGGGATAGCGAACCATATGACAGCAAGCCTTATGATACTGCCCACAAGCGTATTGATCAATATAGCAGACTCTCGGGCAAGACCGTTCAGTATCCCCAGCATTGTTTGCTGAAGGTACAGGAAAACACCTGTAAAAGCAAGGAGATAAAGAATATCCCCTACATTTTCTCCCGGGTAAACAAGCTCTGCAAGCTCATGACTGCATGTGGCGAAAAAGGAAGTAAAAATTAAGCCCATGATGAGAGTCAGTCTTATGGACTGGGAAATTTGGCGATTAGCTACCGCGTATTGCTTGGATGCAACAGCACTGGCAATAGCCGGGACAAGTGCTGTAGCCAGAGCCATGGGCAGCATGGAGGGGAAAAATACCAGAGGAGACGCCATTCCGGTAAGTCGGCCAAAGGCTTTCAAACTGTCCTGGAATGTAAGCCCATAGAGAATAAGCCGCTGAGGAATAATCAAACTCTCTGCGGTGCCGATAGTAGAAAGGATGAGTCGGTTGGCAGAGATGGGAAGCGCAGTTTTAACAATTTTCTTGAGCGTGACTTTTTGTTTTTCTGAGTTTTTCTGTGTACCTTTTTTAGCTTTTTGCCATAAAAAGACTATATATACCACAAGTACGTTGACGTACTCGCCTACAAGCATGGCCATAACAGCCAGGAGGCACATACTCTCAAGGCCTTTTCCTTTAAAAGAATCAAATAATAGGAGGACAAAGCATAGTTTGGTTATTTGCTCGAGGATTTGCCCGATGGCATTGGGAATCATCTCCTGCCTGCCGTAGAAATAGCCTTTATAGGCGGAAGCCGCTGCAATGGGAGGTATGAGAGCAAGCATCCAAAATAAGGAGTTACGTGTTCTCGCATCTCCTGTAATTCCTAAAACCAGAGTATCAAGATTAATAATCAACAGCCCGCATACAATGACCCCCGTAACCATCACCAAACCTGATGACAGGGAGGCTATCCTCATACCTTTTTCATCCAGGTGTTTAGAGGTCTCCTCGGCCACAAAACGTGAGACTGCCACTGAAATACCGGCCGATAGCACCAGTACCAGGAGAGAGTAAATAGGTACAACAAGCTGATAAAGCCCCAGCCCTTCAGAGCCGATGCCATTGGCTATGAAAACGCGATAAACAAACCCGATGGCTTTTACTAGGAACCCTGTAACAGTGAGTACAGCCGCATTGTACTTTAGCGAGCGTCGAGCCATTGAACTCCTCCCTGATTATTCTTTTGACCCTCCATTCTATGTTGAACTTGGGAAATATATGTTTTCGGGCAAGTCCTATGTGTTTACACCAATGTAAAATAATTCTTTTGTAAATTCCAGTAATATGGTAAAATATTGCTTGATATTTGTTTATGCTGGAAGGAGCGTAAAAACATGACTTTCAAAAAAATATTAAGCCTGCTGTTGGTCTTGTGTATGATCTTCACCGTTGCTGCATGTGCCGGAAAAGACAAGGATGATGACGATGATGATTCCAAGTCCAGTTCCGGAAAGAAAGGTGGAATATTCTCAAAGATCAACGACAGCGACAGCAACGATGATGAGGATGAAGATAAGGATGAAAAAGACTCTGATGATGAGGACTCCAAGGATAAAGACTCTGACGACAAGGATGTCTTCTCAAATGATGACAACCCCTATGCAGGTCTTAAAGAAGTAGATCTTCCCAAGGACTTTCCTAAGGATATCTTCCCCATTTACAAAGACGGTATAGTTTTTGCAGCCGATAAGGGCGAACGTGACGGTATAGGCTTTTATTCAATAATGGCAGTTTTTAATACAGATATGGAAACTGTAGGTACGTTCTATAAAGAAAAGATCAAAGACGCTGAGAACTTGGAAGATCAATCGACTTCTGACTTTACGTACTTTACGGGAACGCTGGGAAGTTATGAATTTAGTCTTTCATTAGCAAGTGATTCCACCAATAAAAAATATTCAATATTGACTCTTGAGCTGACAGCGATCCCCACCGTAGATGATCTCTTAAAATCACTATCCAAGGCAGAGCTTCCTGAGAAGTACCCTGTTGACTTATTCCCGATAATTGATGGTGCAGCGCTTTATGATGCACGTGAATCGGTGAATGACGGAAAAACATCCTATTCTTTAACGATATACACCGATAAGAGCTTTAAAGATATTATCGCTTTTTACGAAGAAAAGATCGGAACATCTGAAGATATAGGCAAGTCCATATCCACCGACTACTTTGATCTGGACGGTACCGCTCATAATTACTACTTTTATATCAGTGGAGACCTAACTGAGGAGAACGGTGTAGAAGTGGTACGCTACTACCTTAATCTTGACCCCGCAAATTAATATGATGATTCCAAGTGATAGGGACAAACAATAAGTATATAAAAAACCGTCATTGATGAAAAATGATATGCTCCCCTTGTGGTAGACAGTTTAAATAATAAAAACTGTTAACCATAAGGAGGAGCATATTTTTATGGGACGAAAAAGTAAATTTTCATGCAGAAGAAAAATTAAAATACGTTCTCATATGTATAGAAGGAAAGGATTCCATTAGGCACACTGCCGCTTTGATTGGAATTCATCATGAATCTTTAAGGCAATGGGTTCATAATTATCAATCCATGG
>JAEZJF010000017.1 GCA_023415825.1 Bacillota bacterium | reverse complement strand
CCTCAGGCTGACCGATAATGAAACCGACGATACCAATCCTCAGATCACCACCGCAGAATTCCCCGATGGCGCAACGCGGTTTGTCATCGGATGGCATAACGAAACAGAGTTTGCCCGCAGCGCCGTTCTGTTGGCTGCCGTCAATGCTGACGGAACCCTATTCCCAGAGCTTTCATTGGGAATATCGGACGGTATTGCCAACTACTCGAATTTCACATTCACCAAGGGCGTCAACAAGCTTGAGGATTTGTCGATCATCTGGAGCCAGCCCAATGATGCCGATGAGGATGGGATCTATGCCTACGATGTCTACGGGACAAAGCTCCTGGTATCGGACGAAAATGCTGTATCATCCTCGGGCAAGCAAAAGCTGCTGGCCCTTGAAGAGGGCCGTGTATTGGATTTCATGGACACCAGGGTTGATCCTGCTATAGGAATTATGGATTTCGTCATGCTTCTGACCGAGGAAAGCGGGCAATCCACCCTTGTCTCTGCCACAGCCGAGTACAAGAATGAAATAACCGTTGAATCCGATTTCTCATATGCCGATCTGCTGCCGGGGCTGGATATGCCGGTCATGTTTACAGTGAGAAACGACGGTATCGATACCATCACAGGCTTGACCATTGCCCTGGGCGGGGAAAGCATAGTGTTTGGCAGCGAAGCGCTGGCATCGGGCGAGTCCAAAACCTATCTTGTTTCTTATGCGGTGCCTGAAACCATAGCCGATGCACCGTATTCCATTACCGCACAGTTTGGAGAATCAGGCGATTCCTATAGCCATACAGGCGTTTTAAAGCTGAGCACTCCTGATGTAGGCATCTATCAAATCAACAGCACTAAGGAGACTCAGCGGGAGCGCGGCTTTAGAGTATTGCTTCAGAATGCCGCGTTTGCCGAGCTGAAGAAGGGAACCCACACCGTGACACTGGAGATCTGGGATCAGCTTGAATTCCCCGAGGGAGCACCGCTGAAAACCATCACCATTTCAGAGGATGATTTTGACACGCTGAATGACAGTCTCCTATCGGTGGCCGTCACCCTGACAGAGGAGGATTTGGAGCCGCTTCTGGATGAGAGGGGAGAGCTTCCCGAGGGCGGCGTGAGGCTTCTGTTCCGCACTGTTCCGACCGAGACAGGGAAAGTGATTGAGGATGCCGATATCTCCAACGATATTAACTATGTGAATATTTACAGCCTAATCGATAAAAAGGGGACTGCCGTTTCCTTGGACAGCCTGAGTCAGACCGTTGACGGGAAGACTATTGTAGATGTGGAGGCGTTTAACAACTCCATTCAGTCCATCCTTAACGGGAATATTGTTGTTACCCTCCGGGACGAAAATGGCAATGCGCTTGAAACGCAGCAGACTTATAGTGCCTTAACTGCCGCCAGCCTTTTGGCCATACCGGGTGAAACGTCCAAAACGGCAAGTTTTCAATTTAATCATACCGGCTACACGGCAGATGTGACCTTTGCACGGGTATCAGAGGAAAGCTCCCTGCTTTCGGTTCTGAACCTTGTTGGTGCCCCCATGGAGTTTAACCCCAATGTGTTTGAATACCATCTCAAGGCCTATGACCTTAAGCAAACCATACTCACCGCTGTGGCGGAAGATCCCCAATCCACCCTTTCAGTTACGAAAAATGGGGATCCGGTGTCAATAGCAAACCCCATTGCCATGTCCTATGGAACCACGGTTTTTGTCATCACGGTGACGAGGGGCGAGACCAAAGCCATCTACACACTCAATGTGGAAAATATCGAACGGGATGAAGGTACCGATCCCGGAGATGATGACCCAGTTAGTCCGAGTAAACCTGGTAGCGGTGAGTCTGGCAATTTCGTTGCAGAGCTGACTATAGACGGTATCAAACAAAAGAATTTGAGCATCCTCCAGAGGGGCAGTCGTGCAGTGGTATTTCTGGGCACCTTGGCCCAGGAGCTTTTCACCGGGAACACAGATGTAGCTTTAAATTTACCCAAGATTCCGGGGGCGGAGGGCTATACCTTGGAGATGCCAGCCAATGCCCTTGCTGGCCCGTATACTGGAGCAGCCGTCACGGTTTCCACTGAGCTGGGGAGCCTGCGCATCCCTGCCGGAATGCTGACGGGCATGGAAAATCTTGAGGGAAAAACCGCGGGGATTACCATTGACAGGTTCGACAAATCAAAGCTTCCGGAGGATATCCAGGAGGCTATTGGCGATCGTCCCATCGTATCCCTGACCCTTACGCTAAATGGCGAGCAGGTGGGTTGGAATAATCCTGATGCACCTGTGATGGTGAGTATACCCTATACACCTACAGCCGAGGAGCTGAAAAACCCTGAAAGCATAGTGATCTGGTACATAGACGGAAGCGGTAATGCGGTATCTGTACCTAACGGGCGTTATGATCCGGTCAAAGGCACAGTGACCTTCTCCACCACCCATTTTAGCCAATATGCCGTGGTTTATCGTCCTGTGTACTTCAACGATGTGGCCAAAGAGGCGTGGTATCACCAAGCGGTGAGCTTTATAGCGGCACGAGATATTACCCGGGGCACAGGCAATGGAAGGTACAGCCCTGAAGCCACACTGACACGGGGTGAATTCCTTGTCCTTTTGATGCGGGCTTTTGATATCAAAGCAGATGAGAATCCCAAAGACAATTTCTCTGATGCGGGCAACACCTATTACACCGGTTATCTTGCAGCAGCTAAGCGGCTTGGGATATCGGCAGGGGTGGGAAACAACCTGTTTGCTCCGGATAAAGGTATCACACGTCAGGAAATGTTCACACTACTGTATAACGCATTGAAAATGATTAATAAGCTGCCTGAAACGAGTAATTCCGATGAGGCTGGCCAGAGCAAATCCCTTTCCGACTTTATAGACGCCAAACAAATAGTTCCCTGGGCCAGAGAAGCTATGGCACACCTAGTAAAAGCCGCGATTGTCAGCGGTAGCGGAAACAAACTCTCCCCGACAAGCACAACCACCAGGGCGGAAATGGCTCAGGTTCTTTATAAGCTGCTATCAAAATAGTTAAGTAGAAGTCACCATGAGCATTGCACAAAAGAATGAAGCCATAATACCGATGCAATTCACCTTGCGGGCAGACGCCATCGTGACAGGGTCAGTGGAACAACTGTAAAGGTGTTGATGGTGAATGATCAGATGTTTGTGCATATTCGGGGCGAGAAGGTGTTTGTTTTTCCAAATGTGCCCTTATAACCAGGAGAAAATATACTGATTGCAGTAGGGGATAATGGTACGCAGGACCAGATCATCTTAAATGGTGTACCAGAGCCTAACAGAGATTATGCGCTTGCGCAGCCGGATGATAAAGAGAATGGTGGAGTGGAGAACTGGTTTAGCACCATCACCCCAAAAGCAAAAGAGTTACATTTCCCGGAGGGCTATTTTTCCATTCGCGACACACTGGGCGATATCATGCAAAACGAGGAAGCTAAAACTGTTTTAATGCAGGTTTTCACTGTTGTGATGGGCAAGGAAATGGTGTCCAGCGGTAAAGGGATGATGAAGATGGTGATGAAGTGATGGCGAAAAAGTCGCTGGAATCATTATTCACGCTGGCGGGTGATCGTTTCCTGCCCGATCATATACTCATTATTAACGAAGCTCTCAATCAGGTTAGAAAATACTAGCAAGCCGCTATAGACCGACAGGCGAAAGCCATGAACGATATGTTTTGATTTTCTTTGCCAATGATCATTTTCTTTATAGCGCATGGTATAATCTGTATAAAGGAGAGAGGGTGCGGAGAGCCAAACTATAGTTTGTAAAGGAGAATGATCATGGATATTTTCGAAGTGATGAAGAACCGCCATTCGGTGAGAAGTTACATCGACAAGCCTATCGATGCTGAGGCGCTCTCGGAACTGCGCGCGGAGATTGATGCTTGCAACAAAGAAAGCGGGCTGCATATCCAGCTTGTCACCGACGAACCGGAGGCTTTTGGCGGATTTATGGCGCATTACGGCAAATTCAGCGGCGTAAAGAATTACATTGCTCTGATTGGCACAAAGGGCGCAGACCTAGACGAAAAACTAGGGTATTACGGTGAGTGGATCGTTCTGAAAGCCCAGCAACTGGGACTCAATACATGCTGGGTAGCACTGACCTTCAGCAAGGGCAAGAGCAGGTGCACTGTAAGAAAAGGCGAAAAGCTGGTCTGCGTGATTTCCCTCGGTTATGGATCAACACAGGGTGTAGCGCACAAAAACAAGCCGCTGGAGACACTCTGTAGGTTCGAAGGCACGGCGCCCGACTGGTTCAAAAAGGGCATGGAAGCTGCACTTTTGGCTCCCACTGCAACCAACCAGCAGAAATTTATGCTCACGCTTTCCGGTAATACTGTAAAAGCGGAGGCCATTGGTGGATTTTATCCTAAAGTTGATCTTGGTATCGTCAAATACCATTTTGAAGTCGGTGCTGGAAAGGATCATTTTAAGTGGGCGTGAAAATCGCCAACCCAAAATCCCGAGGAGCAATCGTGCTCTGCGGGATTTTTCTTTAAACTGTCCGGATCGTTTTTTCAAATATAACATACTGTTGTCATATTTGTTATAGTATATTTAATTCGCCAAGCAAACTAGTACTCTAAAAATCGTTTGTATTAAAGTAATGAAGGGAGTTAGCAGCATGGAAACCCGTAAAATCATTGAGCATATTGTCCGTGGAATGGAACACTACATGGAAGTATTGGCATTGCCTTCACACATGGGAAAATATGGTGACGGGGTGTGCTCATGGATAAAGCCAAAAGGAGAGGCCGATGGTCCAGCTGCTGTATACAGGGTTAATTTCGGGGATAAAACTGATGATCAAATCAGGCAAATCATTCAATTGTATCGTAAGAATGGCATACCTGATTATTGGTGTGTTACGCCTCTGTCTACGCCGGATCATATCCGTGATATATTGGTGTCCCTTGAAATCCTGGAATCAAACTCGGAAGATGGATCGGGTATGGCATTGTTCCCTGATGAATATAGCCGCAGTCTGACAGATACGGAGCGTACATCAACAATACCTGTTCGGAAAGTAAATGATAAAAAAGACTTCAAAATATGGACTGATATAGCGAACGAGGTACTTCATGGATGCCAGTTACTTGACCCGGAGTTATATTTCCCTTTATGTGAATCCGGTAAAATGGTATGCTTCCTGGGGTACAGCGGAGAAATACCTGTGGCAACTTCAGCGACAATGAATAATAACGGGAGCGGCACATTGGAGTTTATCGCGACATTGCCTGGTTATCGTAAAAAAGGAATAGGTACAGCCGTATGCCGCGCCGCAGTTGACCAGTTGATAAAGGAGAATGCTTCTATTATTACGCTGCGGGCAAGGGCAATGGGCGTTTCATTATATGAGGCTCTTGGCTTCAAAGCGTATTATTGATCATTAGTATCGGCAATAAAATTGTTCTATCACTAAACAGATGATATAATGAACTTCGCTAGGAGGTACTCCCATATGAAACCCAAAACACGTCTTTTTATTATCTTTATGATGTGTACCATTATGATGATATTTGTATCTTGTGGAATGCGAGCTGCAATAGATCCTGATTCAGAAGGAAGCAATTCGCCTTTTCCTCAGCTTGATTCATCTACGGCACGTAAAGAGATGGTCGCTGCAATCTATAGCGATCTTGTCATAAATGGCCAGATGACCGGGCCCGAGCCTTTATGCAGTAAGACCCATGAAGCCATATGTAATCTTATCGATGGTAAGGTCGATGTGGTATTTGCACTTTTACCCACTGAAGAAGAGCAAAAGTATATGGACGAGAAGGGTGTAGATCTAAAAGCGCGTTGCTACGCTTATGATGCACTTCTGATTCTTGGAAATTCTGAGAATCCAGTTAAAAATTTAACCTCCGATCAGCTTAGAGACATATACCGGAGAAAAATAACCAACTGGAAGGAAGTCGGCGGTCCTTATGCCGAAATCTCTGTTTTTGTGCGTGACAGTCAATCGGGCAGCCAGCGCATGTTTGAGTCCCTGGTATGGGACGGACAAAAAGATGTTCCTGATTTTCAAGATGGGACTTACAGTGATATGGAAGTTAGTGAGATGGGTGAAATAATTAATTTAATCGAGTGGGATGCCAACGCCATCGGCTATAGCTTCTTGACGTTCGTGGATGAGGAATTTGGCAACTCAGAGCGTTTGAAAAGCTTCGCCATAGATGATATTAGTCCGACTAAAGAAAATATCGCCAACGAAAGCTATCCCTTTATATCAACTGCATGGATGCTTATGAGAGCTGATGCGCCATCGGACAGCCCTGCCCAATGGTTGTTTGACTGGTATGTGGAAAAAAATGCAGAAAAATATATAACAGAGCATACAAGCTCAATACCTGCAAATAATGAGCCCATCCTAATCAAGGCTAAATAATTAAAAGTAGACGAAAAGTTAAAAAGCATTTATCCAGATCAAAACCACATTTGGCTCTTAATAAGGGCTGCATGTGGTTTTTCTATTGAACAAGTATACCTGATCATCCCTTAATATAAGAGAATAATGAACCTTAAAAATAGAACACTAAAGGCAGAAAACTGTTGAAAGGATGAAGTTTTAATGTCCCTCAATACGGCTATTTCTGTTTACAGTGAAATAGGTAAATTAAAGCGGGTCCTTCTTCACATTCCGGGTGAGGAAGTGGAGAATATAGTTCCGGATTATTTACGAAGGCTCTTGTTTGACGAAATCGTCTATCTGGAACAGGCACGGAAAGAGCATAACCAGTTTGCGGATATTTTAAGGAGTGAAGGGGCGGATGTTGTTTACCTGGTGGACTTAATGGCGGACGTCCTTGAGTTTCCCGAAGTTAGAGAAGAGTTTATCATGGAGTTCCTGGTGGAGGGAAGAGTTGTAACACAGGGGCTTCAAGAGGCCATCATAGAATTTTTTAGCAGTTATCCGGCAAAAGAGCTCGCAAGGAAATGCATATCAGGCCTGAGAACGGAAGAACTAAAAAATATTATACCTAAATCGTTAGGGGATATGGTCAAGCATCCCTACCCTTTTATTCTTGATCCCATCCCCAATATGTATTTTCAGCGTGATCCCTTCGCGAGTATAGGAAAAGGGATTTCTCTCAATGTGATGGCCAATATCACCCGAAACCGGGAGACTCTATTTGCCAAATATATCTTTAATTATCATCCTCAATATAAAGAGGTTCCCCGATGGTATAACAGAAATAAAACCCACCCCATTGAAGGTGGGGATATATTAGTTCTATCAGATAAAGTAGTGGCTGTGGGGATAAGTCACAGAAGCGATCCTATTGCCATTGAGAGATTGGCCGACAATCTGTTGTTAGGTGAGGAGGATGGTTTCCAGACCGTTTTAGCCTTTGATATACCGAAAACGAGAGCCTATATGCATCTTGATACCGTATTTACTATGGTGGACTACGACCAGTTCACTATATTCCCCGGTATCGAAGATCCTCTGGATGTATACAGCATTTCAAGAGGAAAGAACAAGAGCCTCGAAATCAGACATGAGCAGGAAAGCTTGTCCACCCTTTTGAAAAAATATCTTAAGTGCGGTTCAGTTAATTTGATAAGGTGTGGTGATGGTGATCCTATTGCAGCCAGCCGGGAACAATGGAGTGATGGAAGCAATACCCTTGCAGTGGCTCCGGGAAAGGTCGTCTGCTATAACCGCAATCACGTGACCAATGAGGTTCTCCGGAGAAATAGAATAGAAGTCATGGAATTCGAATCCTATGAGCTGTCAAGAGGCCGCGGCGGTCCCAGATGTATGAGCATGCCTCTCATCAGAGAGAAGCTTTAGAGAATCTTTTGCTTGCAAACAATATTCCTGTTGTGACACAATATGATATGATTAACCATATAGATATAAGTTTAAATGGGCTGGTGATACCATGAAATACGGATTTGCAAGAGTGGGGGCGGCTTCTCCCGAGTTAAGGGTGGCCGACTGTGCCTTTAATACAAAGAAAATCATTGAAATAATTAAGGCTGCCGAGGAACAATCGGTGGAATTTTTAGTGTTTCCTGAGCTCTGCCTTACAGGCTATTCCTGTGGGGATATATTCAGGCAGGATACTCTTCTGAATGGTGCCAGGCAGGGGCTACTTACAGTTTTGGATGCCACAAAGGAAAATCCGGCCATAATTATAGTTGGCCTTCCTTTAGCCATAAAAGGGCGACTTTACAATTGTGCCGCTGTTCTTCAAAAGGGCAAAATACTGGGAATTGTTCCAAAGACAAACCTTCCGGGATATAACGAGTTCTACGAGCTTCGCTGGTTTACCGAAGCGGAGCATCTTGAAATTTCTGAGCTTAAGCTTGGTGATGATACCGTGCCCATTGGCGCCGACCTACTTTTCATAGCCAAAGAGAACGAAAACCTGGCCTTTGGCGTAGAAATATGTGAGGATGTCTGGGTGCCAGTTCCGCCCAGCAGCTACTTGGCACAGGCAGGAGCTTCCCTTCTGTTTAATTTATCAGCCAGTGATGAATTGGTCGGAAAGGCTGATTACCGGAGAGGGCTTATAAAAGACCAGTCGGCGCGTTGTGTGGCGGGCTATGTCTATGCCTCCTCCAACTGCGGAGAGTCCTCCACCGATGTGGTCTACGGCGGGCATCTCATTATCGCCGAAAACGGTTACGTATTGAATGAATCAGAACGTTTCTACTTTAACAATAAAATGGTTGTGGCTGATGTGGACATAGACAGGCTTTCCTTTAACCGCCTCATAATGGGGACCTTTAGAGGAGGGAAGGGCGGCCGTTCGTACCGGGGCATCCATTTTAATGATCCGCAGAATACAGAATATAAAGGGGTTCCTCTTCATCCTATTGAAAAACACCCCTTTGTTCCGGGGAATAACCCTATGCGTGATGAGCGCTGTTACGAAATCCTTTCCATCCAGACCTCGGGTCTTGAAAAACGTATCCGTCATACAGGGCTTGATAAGGCCGTCATCGGTATTTCAGGAGGCCTTGACTCAACTCTTGCCTTTATTGTGGCTGTTCGTGCCATGGAGCATATGGGCCTTCCTGCAAGCCATGTGCAAGCTATCACCATGCCGGGCTTTGGGACGACCGGCAGAACCTATGATAATGCAGTAAACCTTATTAAAAATATGGGTGCTTCTTTAAAGGTAATCGATATAAAAGCTGCATGTCTTCAGCATTTTGAAGATATCGGCCACAATAAGGATATCCATGATGTAACCTATGAGAACGTGCAGGCCAGAGAACGAACACAAATTTTAATGGATGTGGCCAATAAAATAGGCGGACTGGTTGTAGGCACGGGTGATTTATCGGAAATGGCCCTGGGCTGGAGTACCTACAATGGCGATCACATGTCCATGTATGGCGTCAATTGCGGTGTGCCCAAAACCCTGGTGCGATATATAATCCAATGGTATGCCGATCATGAGGCTAACGACACCATTGGGAAGATACTCTATGATATCATGGATACGCCCATTAGCCCGGAGCTTTTACCGCCCTCCAAGACCGGGGAGATTCTACAAAGGACAGAGGATATTTTAGGCCCTTACGAGGTGCATGATTTCTTCCTCTATCACATGCTGCGATGCGGTGCAGGCCCTGCCAAGATTCTATTTTTAGCAAAGGTGGCCTTTACCGGTAATTATTCAGAAGACCAGCTATCGAGATGGCTGAAGGTTTTTTATCAAAGATTTTTCTCCCAACAGTTCAAACGGTCTTGCCTGCCCGATGGGCCAAAGGTGGGAACAGTGAGCCTGTCTCCAAGGGGAGACTGGAGGATGCCCAGCGATGCTTCCGTCCAGTTGTGGCTTTCAGAGCTCGAGAGTCTTTAAGAAAGGCAAATCTTTAGTAAGCAGGGGATGGTTCTTATAATTAGGACAAGAAACCTGTCCCCTTGTCCCACTAGTCTCGTTACCTTGTCCCATCAGGGCTGGCTTTAGGCGTGTCTGGAGTAAACTGTTATGATGAACTCCAGAGTAATAGTGAGCTGAGTCAACTTTTTTAGCCGTTCAATCCCTTCTTGAGGCGTTCTGTAAGAATAGGGCGTCATGGCCAAGAGGTCGATTAAATCATCGGAATTATTTATTACAATAGACTCTTCAATATGTTCCTGGTCCTCTTTTATAAAAGAGATAAGATCGGGTTCTTTTTCGTCATTTTCATATGGTCTATCGTAAAGCACCGATTTAAGTTCAATAAGATGCTTTTTACCTGGGATCACGGTAATGAGGAAGCCATCTTTCTTAAGAATCCTTTTAAATTCCCTGTTACAACTAGGGGCGAAGGCATTTATAATAAGATCGGCACATTGGGATGAAAAAGGCAGTTTAAATAGAGAGGCTGCCAAAAATTGAATTTGCTTATTGCGTCCAGTTGCGAGGTGAATGGCTCCTTTGGAGATATCTACACCATAGATCTTATGGCTTAATCTGCTTTCCGCTAAGGATTGTTGTATTTGATGGGTGTAATAACCCTCTCCACATCCCGCATCCACAAGGATACAGCGCTCTTTTTTTTGGAAAACTTTATGGGTCAGGATCTCACAGAGAGCTTGGGACAAAGGCTCATAATAACCTTTATCCAGAAAACGTCTTCTGGCTTGGACCATTTCTTTATTGTCCCCTGGGTCCTTGCTGTTTTTATCCTGGCTGAGGAGAAGATTGACATAACCTTTACTAGCCATATCAAAGCTATGGCCTGATGGACAAGAAAGACTTTGCCTGGTTTGGGTCAAGGGCTTCTGGCAAACAGGGCAGATCAGGTGCTCAAAACCACTCATATGGCCTCCATAAAAAGATCATTTGTTAATTAAACCGATGAAAGCAGTTCGTTTATACAAACTGCTCCCAGTTGCTTCGTCAATATGGCTGATTATACTCTACTCCCTGTTAAGGTTCAAGGCTGTCTTAGGGGTTCTACCTTTCAATAACCTCGAATCCGTTTTTTTTCAACATTTCAATGATTTTGACTCTATTAAGGCCCATTTCTCTGATAGCCTCATTCAAAGTAAACTTACTGCCAATCACACGTCTCAGCCGGTTATTCCTGATTTGCGGGAATCCCCAGCCTGCGATGATGTCGATCAACTCCGGAAATTTCTGAGTTGCTTCGAATACCGTTAAATTCATATTAAGTGATTTCATAAGAACGCTCCCAAATATTATTCTATTGGTAGAATATGTGGAAGCCGGGGGAAATGTGTTTTACTATGTTTCAAGACTATTTCTTGTAAAATTGCTCCTATCAGAACAGCCGTAAAATCCATCTATGGAGTATAGACGAAATATTCAAATCGGTTTACAAAATACAATTTATTTCGGTCGGGGGAGGTTCCCACTAGAACTCCCTGCGTAAGAACATTTTTCTTCTTTGTTTCCAAATCCAAGGCTATAATCTCTTCTTTTTGGCTGTTACTATTGTAGGGAGTGTAAACTAAAGCACTATTTACGAGAATACATCGATTTAAATGTTCTTCATCGGCGTGATTAATGAGGCTTTCTTCACCATTCCTATAGAGAAAGAAACGTCCCTGATTCCTGTTATCATAGCGATAAAGAACCATGGTATTGTTATAAACCGCCAGCAAATCCGAGCATTCGTCTGCTAAAACTTTTAATTCCCCTGTTTTAACAGAGAGGGCCATTACCTTTTTACCATCGAGGAAAACAAGGGTGTCGCCGTTCAGCCAATTTAGCCTGATAACCCCAATAATCGGGTGCATTGATAGTGGTTTCAAAGGTTTGTCCATCTTATATAATGCTTTCCCATCTAACGAGCGTACCTGTAAGAGAGCCTGTTCATTACCCTGATCATCTATATTGGTTTGGGTAAAGGCCACCATTGTATGATCGGGGGATAGAGCAATTTCCTGAATCCAATTATCTTTTTCTAAGGAAAACAGCTCAAAGGTGCTTAAGTCCTCCGCATTTATACTTAACAAAGTACCCTTTTCCATCCCGATAAAATGCTTGTCGTCTAAAAAGGCGATGGACTCCGTTTCACCCAAAAAACCGAAATGACTTTTATGAGATGGGTAGACCCGATCTTTCAGAGCATTGTAAATATAGGCTCGACCATAGATTCCTTGAAAGAAATAATTGTTGTAGCTGTTGCACCTGAGTGGCATATAGGCTATATCCTCAAAGGTATTAATGAGTTTTTTACTGCCTGTAGCAATATCCCATTCATAGAGCTCAACAGGCTCAACGGCAATAAAGCGGAGGGTGTCAACATTGAATTTATCAAAGCCTGGACGGTCTTCATAGAAGGAGATCAAAACCTCCTGATCCGGAATAAAGCCTGAGAGTGTAAGCTCACAATGCTGGCTGTCTTTCCAGGAAAAATTGTGTGTGAGATTTTCAGGGAGTTCAGATTCCATATAGGCTTGAACAGCCGCTCCATCAACAGGTTGACTAAAGGAAAGCTCAAAGGTTTTAGGAATTGTGGTGAGGTGCAGCTTGTCATCGCTGTTCCAGAAGTCCTTTGCCATCTCCATAACATCAAGGCCTTCGTATTCTTTTACATTCTTGAGATATACGGCCATATGGGTATCATCTGCTTTGATATGGATGGTTTTCTTGATATCATTACCTAAAAGAATCCCGTCTTTACTTGTGAGATCTTTTGAAAGGATCAATGTAAATTCATCCCCTGGCTCAACCTGAGGAAGATTTAACATGAGAAAACCCTTATTTTCCTCTGAATAAGGGTAAATAAATTGGAACCTGTCGTTGAGAGGGCCTTCCAATTTGACATTCTTTCTTAAGCTGTCTTCATCCATGGGAACGCCAAAGTCAACTTTAATTCCAAAGCCGGATCCAATAATGTCGACTTTTTCATCAGTTAAGGCTTGAGGCTGAGAAAAAAAGTATTCAGATAAGAGTCTGGTGTGATAAACCTCCAGTGAGATTTCCGGAACCGGAAGAGATATGATGGCGGAGGACTCTTTTGGTATGTCAGAAGGTTTGGGTGATGTTATATTCTCTGAAACAACAGGTGTAGGATTTATTGAAGAAGGTGAAGATGAACGCGAGCAACCGATAACAAGAGAGAAAAGCAAAATGAAATAAACTCCATACAATGATTTCTTCATAACATCAACCCTTTCACCTCTACAAGTATAGCATGCATGGATATATTAAACAATAAACGCAAATAGTGGTGATGCTAAGTGTGCATGCGTTGACAGGTTCAATTTCAGTGTAATATAATGTGAGATAACAATTGGATAGTTGTTGATGACGGGAATATGGAGCAAAATGAGGCAAATAAGAGAGAAGGCCGCTTGGTGAAAGGTTTTCGCGCCGGTAAAAAGCTTCGTCCCAACCCCGAGACCTAAGGCCGATGAGGCTTACGCTTGTCCCGTTAAAGACTTGTAAAGCCGGGCTCTATAAAACACAGAGCCAATAAGGGTGGTACCGCGGAATTTTGATCCGTCCCAGTTTTGGGGCGGATTTTTTGTATTTTTAGAGAGGTGGAGCAATGCGTTTTACCAGAATGTTTTTACCGACTTTAAGAGAAGTTCCTGCCGAGGCCGAGATCGTGAGCCATCAGCTCATGCTGAGGGCGGGCCTGATGCGGAAGCTGGCTTCGGGGATTTATTCCTTTTTGCCACTGGGGCTTCGCACCTTTAAAAAGGTTGAGAAGATCATTAGAGAGGAAATGGATGCGGCAGGTGCTCAGGAGCTTTTGATGTCAGCACTGCTGCCTGCTGAAAGCTACCGGGATTCAGGGCGCTGGGAGGTCTTTGGCCCGGAGATGTTCAGACTTAAGGATCGCAATCACCGGGATTTCTGCCTGGGCCCCACCCATGAGGAGATCTTTACCGAGACAGTAAAAAGCAGTGTTCGTTCCTACCGCGGGCTGCCGCTTACTTTATATCAGATTCAGACCAAATACCGGGACGAAAGACGCCCCCGGTTTGGAGTCATGCGTTCCCGTGAGTTTGTCATGAAGGATGCCTACAGCTTTGACCGGGATCAAGCCGGGTTGGATATATCCTATAAGAAAATGGAAGAGGCCTATCGGCGTATATTTGACCGCCTGGAGCTGAATTACCGTGTTGTTGAGGCTGATTCGGGTGCCATGGGCGGCTCGGGTTCCCAGGAGTTTATGGTAACCTCCGACATAGGGGAGGCAGTCATCGTTTATTGCGATTGCTGCGGTTATTCTGCCAATGATGAGAAGGCGGCTTGTTTGCCACCGTCCCTTACTGCAGAAGAAGAGGAAAAGCCGGTTGAAAAAATCGCCACGCCCGATGTCCGGACCATTGATGAGCTTACGGCTTTTTTAGGCTGCGAATCGTATAAGTTCGCCAAGACCCTTATTTTCAAGGCTGATGATACCTTGGTGGCCGCTATGGTAAGAGGTGATAGGGAGCTCAATGAGGTTAAGCTTGCTAATGTACTGGGCTGCTCGGAGCTGGAAATGGCCGACAGCGTAAGTGTCAGCGCCATAACCCATGCTGAGGTGGGCTTTGCAGGCCCTGTAGGCTTAAAAGTTCGAATCATAGCAGATCATGAGGTGGCCTTAGCTAAAAATCTCATTGTTGGTGCCAACGAAACGGGCTATCACTTTAAGAATGTCAATCCCGGACGGGATTTTCAGGCAGAGGTTCATGATATCCGGCGTATTACAGAGCAGGATCCTTGTCCCCACTGCGGGCACAGGCTCAATATGACCAGAGGTATTGAAGTGGGGCATATCTTCAAGCTGGGGGACAAATACACAAAGGCACTGGACTGTCATTACCTGGACGAGGAAGGAAATGAGAAGCCAATGATCATGGGTTGCTACGGGATTGGATTGAACCGCTCCATGGCGGCCATTATTGAGCAAAATCATGATGAAAACGGTATTATCTGGCCCATGGCAGTGGCACCCTATCATGTTATCATCGTTCCTGTCAATGTTCTGGATGAGGTCGTTATGAAGACATCCGAAGGGCTCTATGATAAGCTTCTAAAAGCCAAGGTTGAGGTTATTCTCGACGACAGGAATGAGCGTGCCGGTGTGAAATTCAAAGACGCGGACTTAATGGGTATTCCCATTCGTATCACTGTCGGCAAAAAAGCAGCTGATGGTCTGGTGGAATTTAAGCAAAGAAAGTCTAAAGAAGTGAAGGAATTAGGTGTTGAAGAAGCTCTAAAAAAGATTGTGGCACAGGTCCATAGCGAGAGCTGATGATAATGAGAGAACCTAAAGCAGATTCTGAATCTTAATACAAGTGACTAATAAATATACCGGAGGTTTTTTATGGCACAGGAAAAGAAATTTGTTGAAGCGATTACACCCATGAACGAGGACTTTCCCCAATGGTATACGGACATTGTGAAAAAAGCCGATCTGGTGGAATATGCCAGCGTTAAGGGCTGTATGATCGTCAGACCCTATGGCTACGCCATTTGGGAGCTCATACAGAAGGAGCTGGATGGGCGATTTAAGGAGACGGGACACGAGAATGTCTATATGCCCATGTTCATCCCTGAAAGCCTTTTACAGAAGGAGAAGGAGCATGTGGAGGGCTTTGCGCCTGAGGTAGCCTGGGTTACCCATGGCGGCAGCGAGAAGCTGGCTGAAAGGCTGTGCGTACGCCCGACCTCTGAAACCCTTTTCTGCGACCATTATAAGGATATTGTCCAATCCTATCGCGATCTGCCCAAGCTCTATAACCAATGGTGCTCGGTGGTAAGATGGGAAAAAACAACCCGGCCTTTCCTTCGTTCTGTGGAATTCCTATGGCAGGAAGGTCATACTGTTCACGCTTCAGCCGAGGATGCTCAGGAAGAAACCCTTCGTATGCTGAATGTCTACTCATCCTTCTGTGAAGAGTTTCTGGCCATTCCCGTTATAAAGGGGCAAAAGACTGAGAAGGAAAAGTTTGCAGGGGCAAAAGCCACCTACACCATCGAGAGCCTGATGCATGATGGAAAAGCCCTTCAGTCCGGCACGTCCCATAACTTTGGAGACGGCTTTGCAAGAGCCTTTGGCATCCAGTTCCTGGATAAGGATAATCAGCTCAAGTTTGCCCACCAAACCTCCTGGGGTATGAGTACCCGCTTAATCGGTGCCATCATCATGGTTCACGGGGATGACTCCGGTTTGGTTCTGCCTCCAAAGGTTGCGCCCATCCAATTGGTCATTGTTCCGGTGCAACAGCATGTGGAAGGCGTTCTGGACAAGGCTTATGAGCTTAAGGAAAGACTTTCAAAGGTATGCCGGGTTAAGGTGGATGATTCCGATAAAATGCCCGGCTGGAAGTTCTCGGAACATGAGATGCGCGGTGTGCCTCTTCGCCTGGAGGTCGGACCTAAGGACATTCAAAAAAACCAGGTGGTATTGGTTAAGCGAGAAAATAGAGAGAAGCTCTTCGTCTCCATGGATGAACTGGAAACAAAAGTTCCGGAGCTTCTTGAGGAAATCCAGAACTCGCTCTACAACAAGGCGTTGGCACTAAGAGAGGCCAAGACCTTCAAGGCTGAAACCCTGGACGAGATGGAAACCATTCTCAATGATACTCAGGGCTTTATCAAGGCCATGTGGTGCGGTGATGGAGAATGTGAAAAGACTGTTAAGGAGAGAATGGCGGCCACTGCACGATGCATTCCCTTTGAGCAGGAGAAAATTAGTGAGAAATGCGTATGCTGCGGTAAGGAAGCCAAGCACATGGTTTACTGGGGAAGAGCGTATTGATGGACCTGCATTAAATAAGCAATAAAAGTAGCCGGAATCCGCTTGTGGCTTGAGGTGCGTTTCAATAGAAGCGTACCTCTATTTACGGATCGAGGCTTATCTCGAAGATTATACCCTTCGAAATTGCTGGGAATTTGGTGAAATTTAGGGTATAATATAGAATAAAATTATTTTTGTTACAGGTGGCCAGATGGGCAGAGAAAAGATTCTGTGTGTCGATGACGAAGAAATGGTTGTTGAGGCTCTAAAAATGGAGCTGATGCGCGGTCTTCCTTCCGACTTCATTATTGAGACAGCTCAAAGCAGTGAGGAAGCCCTTCAGATTGCGGATGAATCTTTAAAGCGCGGAGATGTGATTTTACTTGTCATTTCGGATCAAAGAATGCCCGGTATGACAGGGGAGGTCCTGTTGTCCGAGCTTAACAAGACCCAACCTCAGGCGCTTAAAATCCTTCTTACCGGCTATACAGATGTGGGAGCTATTCGATATGCCATAAACCATGCCGGATTATACCGTTACATACAAAAGCCCTGGGACAGAGAAGATTTGCTGCTTACCGTCAATCAGGCCATAGATAAATTTCGCACTCAAAAACAGCTTGATGAGAAAACCTCCCAGATCATGAAAATGAATGAAGAGTTAGAGAAGAAGGTAGAGATGCGTACCAAGCAGCTCAGTGATGCGGTTAAAGAACTGGAGTCATTTTCCTACACGGTATCTCACGACTTAAAATCTCCCGTGCGCTCCATCGACTATTATTCAAAATTCATTCTGGAGGACTATGATACACATCTCAACGATGATGTGAAAAGTATGCTCAAAAACATCAGAAGCGTCTGTTCTGGCATGGTTGAGCTTATTGAAAAACTACTTCAGTATGCGGTAACCACAAAGACCGAACCGGAATTTTTACCTGTTGATATGGGTGCATTAGTTACCCAGACCTATCAAGAGATTATAACTGCAGTTGAAGACAGGCAAGTAGAGCTTGTTATTGAGGATTCACTTCCTCAGGTTAGCGGTGATGCCATACTTCTTAAGCAAGTCCTCTATAATATTTTGTCCAATGCCATAAAATTCACGAGATATCAGAATAATGCCGTTATCAGGGTATCGTGCCATAAAACCCAAAACCAATGTCAATTCTCATTTAAAGATAATGGTGTGGGTTTTAATATGGCCTATTCAACCAAATTGTTCGGTATCTTTCAACGCATGCATTCTCAGAGTGAATTTGAGGGTTCGGGAATTGGGCTGGCTACAGTAAAAAAGATAGTTGAAAAACATGGTGGAAGCGTCAGTATATTCAGTGAGGAAGGTCTGGGAACAACGGTAAGCTTTACTTTGCCCCTATTTTCTTAAGTGATTGAAGAAGGGATTAAAAGCAATGAGACGGATCATGCTTGTTCTGGTGTGCAGCTGTCTTCTTATATCGGGGATCCATTATGCGACTCAGTTTTTAAACAAGCAGTTTCTGGGCAAGGATGCTGTCGGTGGATTGGACCCAGATGAGTTGGAAACCTCGGTGGATAACTACAATAGGCTGGTTTTCGCCGATATAGACAATGCTATTACAGTTGCCCACTATAATAGTGGATATCTTTATAATGAGAGCGATGATACAGGTATTAATAAGGATATCATAGAGGAACTTTCAAGAAGAATGGGCATAGCCTTCGATGAGCGAGTGATGCCCCGGGCAAGAATCACCTCCAGGATTGAAGAAGGGTCTCTGCCCATGAGTGTATCCACCGTCATTACACCTAAAAGTGAGCGCTATTCATACTTTATCCCCTACTTTTCACAGAGGAATCATGTACTTATTCATGAAGGCGTAGGATTATCCACCCAGGATGAGCTGCTGGAAAGAACGGACCTAAAGGTGGGTATTATTCGAGGCTATACCTATGGAGAGAATTACGACAAGCTCATAGAACAGCTTAAGAAAAAACGGATGATTGTTGAGGCAAGAGATTCGGATTCTCTTTATAAAATGCTGAAGGACGACTGGATTCAGGTCACATTTGATATGTCCTCCAGCTATTTGTATTATTTCAATGCCCTTGATATTCAGGATGTCAGTATTATGGATTGGCCTGAGGGAGAATCCTTGATAAGGTGCATCACCTTAAGTAAAAGATATTTCATAACTGAAAATGCAGAACGGATTAAGAAACATATTAATGAAATGAAAAATGATGGGACGCTCTTTAAAATATACAGTCGATACCTGCCGGAAGATGAAGCGAAGAGGATGTGTGATTTTTGATGACATCAGTTGCGCAAAAGAAAGACAATCCCATAAAAAAGTTGGGTTTGGCTGGCAGGCTGTCTGGCCTGGTATCCTTAATAGCCCTTTTAGTCTACATACCCAGCATTATCTTTGGGACCTATAAAAGTCTTCAGGAAAGCAAATTTGCCCTTGAGCAGTATAAGCAATCTCTGGAAATTCGTGTTCAAAGCGCTTTCGAGCCTGCTGTCTGGAATTATGATATCGAGACTTTAAGAAAGCTTATCACCAATGAGCTCAAGAACAAAAATTTGCGATGTGTCCAGATCAGTTCCATAGAGCGCACCATCATCAAGCTCATGACGAATGGGGAAAAGGTATTTGAATCCCGCATCAACCCTGAAGGACCTTACATTGAGCGTCGTATTATTCCCATTTACAAATTCAATGATCATACTCAAATTATAGCCTATGCCACTCTTTGGTATGATCATACGGAGAGCAGGAATCAATTTTTCCAGGAGCTCAAGGATGAAATTATCCAGATGGGTTTTGTTATACTGCTCATAGCAACGGCCCTTACTCTCCTAAGCTATATCCGCCTTGTCAGACCTCTTGAATCCATTCGAATGAGCATGATTGAAGCCGGTAAATCTTCCCATAGCCTTGCCAAAAAGAAAATGGAAGCAGCCAGCTTCAGAAGAGCTTTTTCTGAAATTAAAAGCATGGCCTCGGATTTAGAGCACATGTTACAGGATATTGATGCCGCCCAGCAGCAGACCAGAGCCAGTGAGGCACAGCTAAGGGCCATTTTCCAGCAGGCCGGTGTAGGTGTTGGTCAGGTCACGGCGCAATCAGGCCGCTACACATTCCTTAACCAGCGTTTTTGTGACATAGTGGGTCATACTATGGAAGAGATGATGGAAATATCCTATGAAACCATCACCCACAAGGAGGATCTTCCAAGGCAGCGGGCTTTAATCGAGGATCTTCATAAAGGAAAGATACGTGAGTTTTTGATGGAGAAGCGCTATATTCGCAAGGATGGCCAAATGGTATGGGTAGAGATGACCGTCTCGCCCCTTTGGTTGGAAGAAGAAGAACCTACCGCGCAAATAGTGGTCATTCAGGATATTACTGCCCGAAAGAAGGCTGAGGCTGAGATTAAAAAGCTTAATGATGAATTGGAGGACAAGGTGGCTGAGCGTACCGTTGAGCTGGAACAGGCCAATTGCGAATTGGAATCAGCCATAGAAGATTTGAGAGAAGCTCAGCAACAATTGGTTAATCAGGAAAAAATGGCGGTTCTGGGTCAGCTTGTAGCGGGTATTGCCCATGAGCTCAACACACCCTTGGGGGTAATTAATTCTGCGGGTGGTACATTGGAAAAGGTTTTAAAAAATGAGATTGACCAGGTCATTCATTTCCGGGCTACAGCATCTGATGAAAGCAGTGATTTATATAATCAGTTGATTGATCAGAGTATAGCAGGCGAAAGCACGCAAGATTCGTCAACCAGGCGCCAAAACAGAAAAAGATATTATAAGATAGTAGAGGAGAACAATTTAACAATATCGGATGAAGTCATTGAGCTATTGGTGGATATTGGGTATGAAGCCAGTGACCAGGATTTTTTAGCCCTGATCCGTCAGCCGGGAATTAAAGATGCTGTAAAAATGGCATACAGTATTATTACAATGCACAAATCAGCACACATGATCAGAATTTCTGCAGAAAAAGCCTCCAAGGTTATTGGGGCACTTAAGACCTATTCTCACCGGGAATCCAACCGGCAGGTGGTTCCTCATGATGTCATCAACGATATTGAGATGGTATTAACCCTTTACTATAACCAAACCAAGTACGGTGTGGAAATCATCAAAGACTATCAGACGGTTCCTTCTGTTTTATGTTACCCCGATAAATTGCATCAGGTTTGGGTAAATATTATTAACAACGCTTTGCAGGCTATGGATTATAAGGGGAAGTTAAGCATAGGAATAGCTAGGATTCAGGAATATGTGAAGGTATCGATTACCGACAGGGGTCCCGGCATCCCTGAGACCATACGCAACAGAATTTTTGAACCGTTTTTTACTACTAAAAAATTAGGGGAGGGCACCGGCCTCGGTTTAGACATTGCAAAAAGAATAGTGGAGGAAGTCGGAGGTCATATTGATGTAGAAACAAAGCCGGGTGAAACCACCTTTAACATCTGGCTGAGAGTGTATGAGGAGGTGATTTGAATGCCTAGCCGCAGTGCTATTATGTGTGTTGATGATGAAGAAATGATCCTTTTATCTCTAAAACAGGAGCTGATGGGGTATTTCGGAGCCCGTTTCCATTATGAGACCGCGCTTAGTGCATCGGAGGCTTTGACCATTATTGATGAGCTGGTGGAGAGTGGAATCCGCGTCATCCTTATTCTTTCAGATTGGCTCATGCCCGGTATGAACGGAGATGAGTTCCTGGTCAAGGTCAATGAAAAATATCCTGATATCAGCGCCCTCATGATAACGGGCTATGCAGATATGATGTCCATTTCCGTTAAGCAGGATAAAATCAATCTAAAGGGAGTCATTCATAAGCCGTGGAATTCCCGTGATCTTCTGCAACAGGTAGAAGCCTGTGTAGGATAAATGTGTGAGGTGACTTTTTGTACAAGGTTTTAATAGTTGATGATCTTGAAATCCTTCGCTATGATTTAAAAAGGATGGCTATTTGGGGAGAGTCGACAGGTTTTTTTATTGGAGGAGAGGCGGAAAATGGGGCCGATGCCCTGAAAAAATTGAGAGCTGACCCTTATGATCTCGTTATAACAGATATCCGAATGCCGGTCATGGATGGCATGGCTTTATTAAAGGCGGTATCTTTAGAAAAGCTCTGTCCTTGTATTGTACTTCTCAGTGATTACACAGAGTACAGCTATGCCCGGGAAGGACTGCTTCATGGAGCCTTTGATTATCTAGGAAAGCCTGTGAACGGTAAAAACCTGGTAGAGCTATTGAATCGCGCCCGGATATACCTGGACAACATGAGGCTTGAGCGGGATAAGCTGGAGCAGCTTAGAGGTCTGGCGGAGGAAGCCTTTTTCCCTGTACAGGATGTTGAAAGGGTGATCAGGCTTCTTAATGATGGTGATATAAAGGCTCTAGAAGTGACAGAACAGATGGTGGAAGCAGTGGGAGCTGCCCTTCAATATAATGAACCCAAGTCGGCTATTATTTTGAAAAATGCTATAGAGCTCATCTTTTCCCGAGTTGTGGCTGAACATGGGTGGATAAGCCTTTATACGGATCTTACAGCCATTAAGCATCTGAACCTGTCCGAAGGGGATTGGCAAGCCCTTCATGATAAGGTAAAAAAGTCAGCTGAGAGGTTGGTTTTGTTTCTAAGGAAAATGATCATATGGAAAAGCGATGCCAATGCCATAAAAACAGCCTGCCTTCAGGTGCTTTATCATATTGAAGAAAATATATCGGTCAAGCACATAGCTGATAAGCTTTATATCAATAAGACCTACTTGAGCGAGCTCTTTAAGCAGTCCACGGGTGTCTCGCTTTTGGAGTATATTACAATGGTCAAGGTAGAGCGTGCCAAATTCCTGCTGAAATCCGGCACCTGTAAAAACTATGAGATTGCCGAGCGTCTTGGCTTTAAAGACCATGAATATTTCAGTAAGATTTTCAAAAAACATACGGGGCTTTCCCCAAACAGCTATAAGTCCAGCAGAGCTATACAGGATTAAATAATGATGAGTTGAGTAAGACTATTAAAGTATCGCAAACTAGGAGATGTTACTGTGAATACATTTGATATAATCGGACCTGTTATGGTAGGACCGTCCAGCTCCCACACGGCAGGTGCCGCGAGAATAGGCAAGGTTGCCCGCATGATTTTAGGCGAGGAGGTTTGTGATGCAAGAATCATCCTCCACGGGTCTTTTGCTAAAACAGCCCTGGGGCATGGCACCGATAGAGCCATTCTGGGCGGTCTTATGGGCTATGAAGTAGATGATGCCCGTATCAGGGAGAGTCTTGCCCTGGCTGGTGAAGCCGGGCTTACCTTCAGCTTTGAAAATGCCAATCTGGGAAATGTTCACCCCAATACCACACGTCTTGATATTACAGGGAAAAGCGGGAAAAAGGCCAGTGTAGTGGGCTCCTCAGTCGGCGGCGGCAACATTCTGATCACTCAGGTCAACGGAGTCGAGGTGTCCATTGGGGGGGATTATTATACCCTGGTTATTACCCACACCGATCTTCCGGGTGTTATCTCCTCGGTTACCAACATTCTAGCCTGTTTTAACATCAATATTGCCTTCATGAGGGTCTACCGCTCTGAAAAGCGAGGATCGGCCATCATGGTTATTGAGGCCGACGAAGAGATCTCAGACGAAATCGCAGGCCTTATAGAACAAATCCCGCGCATATCCAGGGCGACCATCGTTAAGCCGGTACGCTGATGAGATAATGCAAAACAGTTTGTTTATCAATTACACGAGGTGGATAGTGCCAATGAAAGAAATAGAGAGCATTAAGATGCTGGTTGAGGAAGCCCAGCAATCGGAGAAAAAAATATCAGATATTGTCCTTCAATACGAAGCCCTTCATGGGGAGACAAGTGTTGAAGTTTTAACTGATAGAATGCAAAAATCCTTTGAAGTCATGAAAGAATCCATTATCAGCGGCCTTGACCCATACCTGCGCTCAATGAGCGGACTGACGGGTGGAGGAGCTTATCGGCTGCTTACAAGCATTAATGAGGGGAAGGTGCCGTCAGACCTCATCCATAAGGCTATGGTTAAGGCCCTGGCAGCTTCTGAATACAATGCCTGCATGGGCAGAATTGTTGCAGCGCCCACAGCAGGCTCCTGCGGCATTATTCCGGCAGTTTTGATAACAGCCATGGAAGAATATAAGCTTCCCGAGGATCAAGTAGTAAAAGCGCTTTTCACATCGGCAGGGGTAGGGCTTGTGGTTGCTAAAAAAGCCAGCATATCCGGCGCTGAGGGAGGCTGTATGGCCGAATGCGGTGTTGCCTCGGCTATGGCGGCAGCAGCTCTTGTGGAGCTTCTGGGAGGGTCTCCCGAAGAAGTATCCAATGCGGTTGCCATAGCGCTGGAGAATACCATGGGGCTGGCCTGCGATCCCATTGCTGGACTTGTGGAGCTGCCCTGCGTAATCAGAAATGCGTCCGGGGCTTCAAATGCCATTATTTCAGCCAGCCTGGCTATGGCCGGGCTAAGTGTCCTTGCTCCGGCTGATGAGGTTATAAAGGCCGTGGACGAAGTAGGAAAGGGGATGTCCCCCTCCATAAAAGAAACGGCCGATGGGGGGCTTGCAGCAACCCCCGCAGCCCAAGAAGTAATTGTGGGCTCTTAAACAATAACCTCCCAATTTTGAAGCGGTTATTTTCCGCTATTTCTGCGTTGTCGTCGGTTGCAATAAAGCTATTATTGCGCCCTCCTCCGCCTTGAAATATCGAAAAATTCCTCGCTTCAAAATCGGGCATTATTGTTTAAGAGCCCATTATGAAAGATTCATTTCGAGAACAGCGAATTCGTAGGTTGAAAAAGGCATGAAGTTATTGGGGGCTACACCCCTGAAGCCTTTACCAAACATGTCGTACACATTGGAGGAGAGATTGAATTCAGGAAGCCTCCCCAGCGGCCGTTCTCCGTCAAAGAGCATGGCCAGCTGTACCGGAGTCGCGTAATCCCCTTGAGGGGTAAAATCTCCTCCTGCCGCCATGAGAACCACAATTCCCATCTGACCGCCCAACAGGGCTTTTAGGTTCGTGCTTGTTTTTTTGATAGTGGGCTTTATAAGCGCTGTCTGGGGCACACCGTCATAGGGAGCAACTGCACTTCCGGAGGGGCTAAAACCATATTTATGTGCTGTTTTCTTATCACAATAGGGGCTTTTAAGCACACCATCTTCAATGAGATTAAATACAAAACCGGGATTAATCATGCCCTCGGCGTCAAAGAAGGGTGTATTGATAGCGACCTTAGGGTCTACATTCTGGCCAAAGGTAAACGTTTCATTGAAAAGCTTCTGCCCCAGTTTCTCTGAAAACAGGGAGCCACCCTGGGCGAATACATCGGCCTTAAGATCACTAACGAATTTGTCGACGGGCGCTTCTTCTGTAGCAAAAATAATGGGATATCTGCCCTTCTTTGGAAGCTCCACTTTCTCCCTATAAGCATTAAGAATTAAATCAAATTCTTCAAGGATGAGCTTTCGATCATATTTCCTCTCCTGAAAGCCTAGTCCACCATCAAAAACGCTGGTAGATGTCTTCTCCTTAAAAATGATCCCTGACGACAGGCACCTGTCGTAATAATCCAGATGAAGCCCTGCATCATTAACGAGGCTTGATTGGACCTCGGTCAGCGATATTTTATTAGAGAAGATAAAATGAGGCTGTCTCTTTTTGAGGTCCTCCAGTAAGGTGCTGAACTCTTCTAAGAGTTTATGGGCAGCTATTATGGGCTGACGCATGTCATGGCTCATGGTTTGATGCATTGTGGGCTCTACAGGATATTCAATTCTTTTCTCAAGAGCCTGCTGGCCTTCTTTTAAAAGCTCGTCCTCCGAGAATGTACCTATGGTACCGGCTGCTCCGATAAAGCCGTCCTTATAAACCCTCTGGCTGGTTTTGGTAATGTTTTTGTTTCTCACCGACTCCATCTGTGAGTTGACAATGCTTAGGGTGGTATCCATAATCGTCGAGCGATATTGTTCCTTAATCATTTGCGTAGCCTCCTTTTCTAACTCTATTGGACCATCATATTTCTGACTCGGACATAGGGGCCGCCAAAGCCTACGGGGAGCGGATATTGCTCCATTTTGCCACAGCCGCCCGTGACAAAGGATAATAGCTCAAGCTTGTCCGACACCCCGTCAATTTCGGACAATGTCTCAAAAACGGTACCGCTGATGACTGAGATATTGACAGGACCGGTAATTTTACCGCCCTCAATGCGATATGCCAGAGAAGGAGCTATGGTGAAGGTGGAGAGCCCCGAGCCATGCTTGATCTCTTCAATCAGATAACCATCCTGGACCTCCGCAATGAGCTCTTCCTTCGTTTTGTTTCCCGGTTTTATGTAGGTCGTGGTCATACGAACGATAGGTTCATATTCGAAATTGATGGCACGGGCATTGCCTGTTACCTCTTCCTCAAGCAGTGCTGCTGTCGAAGCACTGTGCAGCCTTCCTGTCAGAATGCCGTCCTTGATAAGATAGGTTTCCCTGGCCTTTGTACCCTCGTCATCATAGGGCACATAACCCGATCCCGGTTCAAAGCCGGAATCTACAATGGAGAGAATGTCGGAGCCCACTTTTTTACCAAGGGCCCACTCTCTTTTCATAGTCTCGTCACCAACCATAAAATCCGACTCACTCTTGTGGCCGAAGCTTTCATGGGCGAATACCCCAGCAGCCAATGGTGACAGAATAACGGTATGTTTTCCCGGAACAACAGCAGCGGCGTTACGCAGGAAGTCCTCACACTTTAAAATATAAGCCTTTAAAAGGGTGCTGTCTTTTTTCAGTTTATTAAAGGAATTTGAGGCCTCCTGATAATTTTCGCTGAACTTTTTTTCTCCTTCTGAAAAGGACATACGAATAGAATAACCGGCCCGCTGCATATCAAACATGAGGTTTGAGCCCTTGCTGGTAAAGAGAGTAATGGTTTTTTTGGCGTCCACGTAGATAGCCTTCCACATCTTCAGGGTAGCATGCTCTTTAAGAATAGGGAAGAAAGACTTTAGAAGCTCTTCTTTAGCTTCTTTAGGGGTTTCGGTAATACTGTCCTCAGTAAAACGCAAGACCCTGTCCTGATGGACTTCGTAAGCCTTGACTACGGGATGGAGCTCAATATCGGCATTTGGTTTGGCAGCCTGATAAAGCTTTTCAATTTCTTCTTGAATGTGGTCTATATCGGAAGTAGCAGAGTAATACCATAGCGCCCCATCAAAAACCCGAATAAATGCAGCCTTGTATCGACGAACTTTACTCTCATCAAGACTTCCTAGAGTATACGAGATGCTTGTTTCGTAAACATCCTCTATTCTGACATCGGAATAAAATCCTTCTTTAAACGTATACATAGGACCCTCCTCTTCTGACCCGTTTTCTTTCATCATAAATAATATTATGATATTTGTAAATATTTACCCATTATCACTTCTAAAATGATATGATTAACCTATACAATATACCAGAAAAACAAGCTCGGGTTTAAAAAAATGATACCTGACCATTACCAATATCCCACAACAAAAAATCGACAGCGCAAGCCTCCAGTCATAATTAAGGTCATCTTGCTGGTGCTTTTGTCAACCCTATTTATAGGGATTCTTTACAAGGACAAGATAAGAGATTTTACCGACGCCTATTTTCCATCCCAAGGGTCGGATGCCCCAGAACGTACCGCCGTGCCAAATACAGGGCCACCGGCCATTACAATTGATATTGATGGTCGTAAGTTTAGTATAAGCGCGGCTAAAGATTCGTCCGTCGCTTCAACCTACCCAACTGAGACCCTTCCAACGCTGGGTATGGGTAAAAACTCAAAATTTGAAATCCAATTCGACAAGGTTCCTAAAAGCTTTAGCATGATCTTTTACCAGAATGATGTCAGGGCTTTTTCAGCCCAAAACCCCGTTGTTATGGCTGAGGAGTTTCCAGGTGACGGAGATTATCAAGGAATTTGTGAAGTGGACTGGGGCCTTAGTGATTTAACTGGTACGGTTACTTACCAATTTACCGTGAAAGCTGATTTCCCTGCTGAGCTCACATTGTCCGAAACAGAGATTAATCCGGGAGAACTGCTGGTCATATGTGCTGATAATCTTAATGCCGATGAGCCTTTGAAAATCGAGACCGATCTGGATTTTAAACCAACTCCCTTTCAGTATGGGAACAAGCAGGTTATTCTGCTTCCTGTGAGCTATTACAATGAATCAGGCAAGGTCTACCAGATAAAAGTGAAGATAGGGGAAATCGAACATTCCTATGCTGTCAAAGTTAATGATAAAGCCTTTACAACACAATATTTGACCATTGACACCAAAGTGGCGGCCCAGACGCGTAACGACAAGAGTGCCAAGGAGGTTGAGGAAATCGTTAACCCATTAAAGCCTGTCTCAGATCCGGAGCCATACTGGACGGGCAAATTTCTCATGCCCGTTGAGAAGGGTCGTGTAAGCGAAGCTGATTTTGGAAAAAGTCGTTATGTCAATAACGCCAAGACCTCTTACCGCCACAATGGCTTGGATATTGGGCAGGACAAGGGAACACCCGTTATGGCTTCAAACAGCGGGCGCGTCCTTTTGGCCAAATTTCTGATTGGCACCGGAAACACTGTCATTATTGAGCACGGTTTTGGTCTAAAGACCTGGTATTACCATATGAATGAGCTGTCGGTCAAGACCGGGGACCAGGTTTCGCAGGGGGATATTATTGGGAAAGTTGGCTCCACCGGCTTTTCAACCAGTCCGCACCTGCATTTTTCAGCCTCTGTGAACGGGGTGTATATCAACCCCATAACCCTCATAAACAAAGGTGTTCCGCTCCTTGTGCGGGACTAAAATGCAGAAAGACTGCGGATTGACAAAAAGTTATGCTTGACAAATGCGTCTATTCTCCTTAGAATATAGTTTGTCTTTAATATTGCCGCATAACATGAATAAAAGGTTTTATTGAAGAAAGAAGCGTGGTGGGTATAGCTCAGTTGGTTAGAGCGCCAGGTTGTGGCCCTGGAGGCCATGGGTTCAACTCCCATTATTCACCCCATTTAAAGTCAGATGAATAGAGGTTGGAAACTGAGGAAAAGCCCGGTTTCCAGCTTCGAAAACTGGCTTTTCTTATGTGAATACCGGGTTTTGACATTGTTCGGGCAAATTCCCGAAAAAGAATATTTTCGTCGGATATTGCTTGACAAAAGGCGGAATCCTCATTATAATTGTTTTTGCGTCTTTAATGGTGGGATGTCGCCAAGTTGGTAAGGCACCAGACTTTGACTCTGGTATTCGTAGGTTCGAGTCCTGCCATCCCAGCCAAATATGATCCACTAGCTCAGGCGGTAGAGCACTTGACTTTTAATCAAGGTGTCCGGAGTTCGAGTCTCCGGTGGATCACCAAAACAAATAGCAAAAAACCATCTATCCATGCGGTGTAGATGGTTTTTTGTTTTATCCATATTTTGGGTAAATATATACTGGGATAGAGTGATTTACGGGCGGTTACTACGCCATTACTACGTATTTTATGTGAGTTTATCGATAGATTGCTGCAGTTTCTCGGCCGTCTGGAAGATGTAGCCTAATAGTATCTGATGGTATTAATAGAAAATATGTTTCAGTAGTAAGAAATATCCAAAGATATTTACTAAAATAATATGCGACATATGAACACCTAAAATAATGCTCATTTTGTACGGTGCTTTTTTACATAACCACCTAGCAGGAATGCAACACCCATAAGTAAAAACGATACTATGTACGCCGGCCAAACATGTTGTGCCCAAAATGTTAGTGAAAATGATATGTTGAGTAATGGCAAAAAGAAAAACTGCGTAGCTATGCCAAATAGATTCATCCAATAATGGCCTAATATTTTTTCTTGATACAGTATAAGTAAAAGCACAAAGAAAGCAGGAAGATTGGCAAATACAGCAGACTTTACGACCGTTTCCCCGTTACTGTTCGTTAAGAATCCAAGAAGCCCCCACCCGAGCAGAAATGCAATTCCAATAATCTTGAATGGCAATATAAGATTTTCCATCAATAGTGCATTTATTAAGAAACCAACCCCGAAAGGAACTAGTCCCCAAAGCAGTAAAATCATTTTTTTCATAGAGCCCTCAGTCGATAATTATTAATAACTTTATTGCGCATTATAAAAATTATGCGCAATAGTTACACTACAAATTGGAATTTATCGATCCTATTATACTCATTGTTTATTATTCTGTGTAGCGTTCCTTACTTACAGGAATTCCAAATTATTTATAAATATTGCAAAAGCCTGCTCCACGAAACTGCTTTCCTCTATAGTTGTGGAGTCGATATAATCAACTCCCTCTAAAGTAGGGTAGCCTAATGTTCCATGTGCAAACCAATAACCGAATTGGCGAATAGCACCACTAATATACATACTTACTTTCGCAACCTATATCCTCCGTTTCTTATTTTAACCTAAAGAACCTATCCACTTTTGCAAAAACGCCTTTTGTTCTTGCGTATTGGGAAATTCATTTATGTCAGCATAATCATAAATACCTACAGTATCTCGTAGCAATGCCTGTCTGCCTAATTCCACAAGATAGATTTTAGCATTCGATCCCATCATTCCGGATTGGACGGCATTACGACGTGACCCATTGCACTTTATCCCATAGCCCATAGATAGCACACAATCTCTCAATTTCTGATACGCTGGAAGATAATTGTAATCAGAAACCAAAACCTCCCGATTGTTTATACTGGCTTTCAGCACAATATCGTCAGATTCTTCATCGGCAAGGATTTCAAGTTCTGTTTCCATTTTTGAATTCAATTCTATAATAGTAACGATATATTTCTCCATATGCATTCCTCTATAAGTTGGTATTTGATCCTCTCTGCTTTATTCAATAATAAGTTTTATATATCCTTCAATTTCTTTGTTATATACGTGTTTTCCAATTAAAGAACGTAAGTTTCTAATATCCTCTAAATCAGGGCTTGCAAATTCTTGATAACATTTTTGAGAGCCAACTGTATTTAGTTCTTCGAAAAAGTCCGAAATATGGCAATAGAATTTATCTAGTACATCTTCTAAAGGATATTGTGTTATATAATTTGCATTAGCACCCTCATTAAATTCTGGCTCTTGAACAAAAGATAGTGAAGTTACATAAAAACTCTTACCATCTTCTTTTGCTTCATATACTCCGCTTTCAATTTCAGAATACATATCACTATTATATTTGTTCGCATTATAATTTTCGATTTGTTTCATAGTTTGCTCTCCTTTACAAATTCCTATTTATCGGTATGATAAACAATTGTTAGTGCATAATTTATCTATTGAACATAATTCTACAAGTGTGAAATAGCTTCAATACATAACTCATATATTCCGCGCCACGGATGGCGCGCCCCTTCGGTTTATTTCAGATAACTACTTCTTATACGAACCCTAACAGTAAATTCAGGCAGTCCGAAGAGTATTTTGAGGATTGTCTTGATCAAATCCCCCCCCGTTGGTTTTTAAGCTTGCAATGCAAAGGAATAAAGTCTACCAGGATATTTTATTAAAGATGGGCTAAATCATAGGGGAAGAGATATCAGGCGTTATTTTAAGACTCGGTATGGAGGATATGAAAGTGCCGGTAGTGCTGGGCGGGTCCCTATACAGTGCCTATGAGACCTGCCCCTTGCTTAATGATCAGCTTATAACCGCCCTGCACAAGACTGCTCCACAAGCGCACCTTATTCACCTCACACTCCCTCGTGTAGCGGGGGCTTACCTATCTGCCTTGGATGAGGCGGAGATTAATGTGAGTGAATCCGTATATCAAAATCTTCAAAACCGCTTAGATTGTGGCTCGATTGCTATTTAACATGTCAAAAGTTTTATATTTTTTCTCGATAAAATTTCTTGATATTGTAAATCAACTTCTTTGTTAGTAATTATTATGTCGGCAAAATCTGCTGGGGCAAGCTGGTGTACGCTAAAAATTCCGAACTTTTTATAATCAATCATTGAAATAATCCGAGAAGCAAATTTGGGCAAGTACGATAGTATATTAAGCTGGGAAAGTTCTTGAATAGTAAAACCAATGTTTACGTCAAATCCATTAGAACTCACAAAAGCCTTATTTACAAAAACAGTGCTTAAATTCGAGGCCACCTTGGGCCCCCCTGTATAGAGATTTCCTCTATTACGGATTAGCTCTCCACCTATTAAATATATATTTTTAATATAGGGTGCAAGCTCAAGACAAGCGCTTAGGTTATTTGTAACTAGGGTTATATTATTGAATTTTTTCATCTTTTTGGATAGCAAGTAACAGGTGGTCCCTTCTCCTAGAAAAACGCTATCATTTTCTTCAATAATAGCTGCTGCCATTTCCGCAATACGATTTTTATATTCATAATTTGTGATAGTTTCTTCAACAATGTAAACTTCTTTGTTCAGACTATTTGTTGTATTTGCTTTGGCTAATACTGCTCCGCCCTGTGTTTTAATGAGGAATCCTTCCTCTTCAAGTCTATTAATATCACGTCGGATAGTAACTTCGGATACATTTAAGAGTGTCGCTAAATGAGAAATATTGATAGCGTCTTTTTCTAATAACAAAGTTTTAATCTTATTTATTCTTTCCTCATAGAACATTATTGATAGACCTCCTGGTTAAATTAGCTTTGATCAAATAGTCAGTAATTTTATACCTTTTTGTTCAAAAGCGCTATAGTATTTTTTATCAATATTGTTATTTGTTATAATGATATGCCCCGTTTCCAATAGTCCTAATTTATGGGTGCTTAAGTGGTCAAATTTGTTGGAATCAGCAATGATAATAACCTGCTTTGCTATTTTAGGAACCATTTGAAGCATGCTTAGTTGTGAAAGCTCGTGTATTGTCAAACCAGCTTTCAAATCAACACCACTGACACTTATAAATGCCTTGTTTACGAAAATTTTATCTAGTTCAGAATCAACTTTTGGACCACCTGTATAAAAAATACCTCTGTTACTTATTAACTCGCCACCGATAAAGTACATGTTTTTTACATAGGGTGAAAGCTCATATGTTGCATTGAGGCTGGTAGTTACAATTGAAACACCTGTATGAGCTTTTAGTTCCTTGGCAAATAAATAGCAAGTGCTCCCGCCGCCAATAAAGATGCTATCATTTTCTGCGATAAGTGATACGGCTAACCTAGCAATAGGTTCTTTGTATTCAATGTTGCTTATTTCTATATCCTTAACAAAAATGTTTTTAGCATCATCTGAACTGGGTGCTTTATTGAGAATTGCTCCCCCGTGTGTTCGTATCAAGAACTTCTCTTGCTCCAGTGTTTCCAAATCTCTTCGTATTGTTATCTTATTAACATTTAACTTTTCAGAAAGACTAGCTATACTAATAGTACCGTTTTGGAGAATAATTGACTTGATTGTTTCTAATCTTTTATTTTTGCTCATGTATTATCCCTCATAATCCATAAAATCTGATATTAAAGTGCAATTTAGGATTGTATTAGTCTTTTTTACTATTATATATCGATCAAGAAATAGTTTCAATGATAAAAATGAACTTTTCTGTTTAAGGTGGACAACAATTAAATTAATTTTGTTTCGAAATCTATTGACAAGCGAATGCCCTATGATATAATCGTTTCATAAAGCAAACAAATGAACACATAATATGATCATATGTGAAATAAAAAAACATAAAAGAACATTGCAGAAAATTAGAATCATTCCTTAATCTCTTATAATTTGGTTTCTTAAATTCAATAAATATATAAACTACCGAAGGAGAAAAATTTGAGATGAGGCAAAATTTGTGTAGCAAAAAAGCGATCAAAGAAAGAGCAAATTTCTTTTCAGCAATGATTTACTTGTTCCCCTCGTTCTTTTTACTGAGCATATTTATGTTTTATCCTCTCTTAAAGACACTTTTTTTAAGTTTTCACCTTACTAATACCCTTGGAAAACCTATTGAAAACATTGGGTTTGAAAACTACATAAACATGCTGAGTGAAGACGGGTTTTTGCAGAGCTTGAAAGTAACGTTTATGTTTGCTTTTTTTACGGTAGTCATAGGAATAGCTTTAGCGCTATTTTTTGCTCTTTTGGCAAATGAGGGACTTAAAGGCAGTAATTTCTTTGGAACATTTTATACATCAACCATGGGAATATCTGTAGCAGCTGGTGCAACTATATGGCTATTTCTTTTTCATCCAAGTATGGGTGCTTTGAATAATATGCTGGGATTGATCAACATTCCTCCAGTTAAATGGCTGACCGGACAAGCGTCAGCTTTTATTGCAGTTACTTTAACTACGATATGGATGAATATAGGATTTGATTTTCTTGTTTTATCCAGCGGACTAAAAAACATTCCAGAAGAGTTATATGAAAGCTCAAGACTTGATGGTGCAGGGTATTTCCGTCAGTTGTTTAGTATAACAATACCACTGCTGTCCCCCACACTATTCTTCATTTGTGTAGTGAGCATAATAAATGCATTGCAATCGTTTGGACAGATAGATATTTTAACAAGTGGTGGTCCTTCAAAGGCAACAAACTTAATAGTCTATTCCATATATAAAGAAGCTTTCATTAATTATCGTTTTGGTAGTGCGAGTGCACAAGCAATAGTTCTATTTCTGTTTGTTTTACTTCTTACCGGATTACAATTTAAAGTCGAGAAAGGTATGGTGCATTACAAATGATTAAGAACAAGAATAGCATAATATTTTACACCTTGCTTGTGATTACATCAATAGCAGTCATTTTCCCGGTACTATATGCTTTTGTGGTTAGTTTTATGGATACTAAGGAGATCTCAAGAGGTCAGTTTTATACACTTCAGCCTTCAATTAAAAACTATGCAAAAGTAATAGTTACAATTCCGATTTTAAGATACATGTATAATAGCTTTGCTATTGCTATTATTGTTATGATTGTTCGACTAATAACATGCAGCCTCGCAGCTTTTGCTTTCGTATTTATACCCTTTAAGGGGAAGAATTTTTTCTTCTTACTGTTTATATCAACGATGATGGTCCCCTGGCAGGCGACAGTTATACCTAATTACCTTACTATAATAAAACTAGATTTGTTAAATAGTTATGCCGGATTAACACTGCCTTTTCTTGCAAATGCTCTTGGAATGTTTTTGATGCGTCAGCATTTTAAGACTTTACCTTCGGAGCTAGCTGAATCAGCTGAAATTGACGGATGTGGCAGGTTTAGATTTTACGCATCTATTGTCTTACCGCTTTCAACTCCAGTCTTAGCAACATGCGCAGTAAATAGTTTTTTGAACTTGTGGAACATGTACCTATGGCCATTGCTTGTAACGACAAGTAAAGATTCAAGAACTATACAGATAGGGTTAAAAACATTGATCTCTCAGGAGGCTGGTACAGATTGGGGTCTGCTGATGGCAGGTGTAGTTTGTGTTGTATTACCTTCTCTTGTCTTATTATATGCAGGACAGAAACAACTTAAGAAGGGCCTAATGGCAGGTGCGGTAAAAGGCTAATTAATACCTTCTAATTAATAAAAATATATTGGTTGCTAAATAACACTATTGCTTACTAATTGCTTCAGATAGTGTATTTAAGTCAGGGCATCAATAATTAGAAAAGGAGGTTTAGCGTGGAAAGATGGAGCGGTAAGCAGATTTTCAATAAACATAAAATTGTTTAGGGAGGATAAAAAAATGAAAAAATTTGAAAAGTTTATTGCAATTATTATTTCTGCAGTTATGGTTCTATCTCTAGTGGCATGCAGTGGCAAAGAGCCTCCAAAAGAAACTGTAAAGCAAACTGAAAAACCACAAAATGAAGAACCGAAATCTGACAATCCAACTAAGATCACTTTCTGGTTTTCCATGGGTGGTACAAACATGGAGATACTTGAATCCATTATTAAGGGCTTCAATGACAGTCAAGATAAGATTATTGTAGAGGGAACATATCAAGGTTCATATGAAGAATCTATAAATAAATTGAAAACAGTAGGAGGAACAAAAGAAGCGCCTACACTGATTCAGGTATATGACGGCGGGACATTGTTCATGAAAAATAGTGGTTTTTTTATACCTGTTCAGCAATTTATAGATAAGGAAAACTTTGATATCTCAGTGCTGGAGCCAGCTATTACAAGTTATTATACTGATTATGAAGGAAATCTGAATTCTATGCCTTTTAATTCCTCAGAACCAGTTATGTATTACAATAAGGACATGTTTAAAGCAGCAAACCTTGATCCTGAGAAGCCACCACTAACTTTGGATGAAATTGCAGATTATGCTTCCAAGCTTACAATTAGAAATGGCAATACCGTCGAGACATATGGCTTTACAATGATGATCCATGCATGGTTCTTCGAGCAGATAATGGCTAATACTGGAGAGCTATATGTTAATAATGACAACGGCCGAAAGGATATTCCGACTGAGGCAGTTTTCGACAATGAAAAAGGTCTAAAATTCTTTCAATGGCTGGATAAAATGTATAGAGAAGGAACGGCAACTAGCTATGGACGTGGGTGGAATGAGTTCAGGACGGCATTCCTAGGCGAAAAAGTAGCTATATGCTTTGATTCTAGTGCGAATCTAGCAGCAGCAATTAAAACTGCACCTTTTGAAGTGGGTACAGTCAGACTGCCAACTATCGAGGGCAATGATCCTCAAGGCTGCCCGGTAGGGGGTGCAAGCCTTTGGATGTTAAAGGGTCCTTCAGAAGCGGAACAACAGGCTGCGTGGGAGTTTATAAAATATCTTACTAAACCAGAAGTACAAGCAGACTGGCACATCAAAACAGGATACTTCCCTATTAACAAAGAAGCTTACAATCTTCAAAATGTTAAAGACAATCTAGTGCAATACCCACAGTTTAAGGCTCCGATTGATCAAGTTCAAAATACAAAGATAAGCCCTGCAACACAAGGAGTCTTGGTATTGAATATGCAAGCTATACGTGATGAGGTTAATACATGCCTAGAAGGATTGTTTGAAGGCATATTAACTCCAGAAGATGCATTGAAAAAAGCTTCTCAAGGAGTTACAAAGGTTTTAGAAACAGATGCAAAGATGCAATAACGGAGGTTCTAAGTATATGTTGATTATTGGACACCGTGGAGCAATGGGATATGCGCCGGAGAACACCATTACATCTTTTAAGAAGGCTATTGCACAAGAGTGTGATGGAATCGAGATTGATGTGCAGTTGACGAAGGACAATTATCTTGTTGTATGCCACGATTGGGATGTTTCAAGGACAACTAACGGTGAGGGTGAAATTAAGGATCTGACTTTCAGTCATATTAGAGAGCTATCTATACGTCAATGCTCTGAGAGTAGAACCCTATCAGAGAAGATCCCTACATTGAGCGAAGTCCTTGACTTAATACCAGATTCAATGTTACTTAACATTGAAATTAAGAGTAAAGCTAGCGATGAAAGAGATATTGGAGAAAAAGTAATTGAGTTGCTAGAAAAACATGGGAAAATTGATAATATTGTTATTTCTTCATTCAATCACACGGTATTAAAAAGGATAAGAAAAATCAACAAAGATATAAAAATAGCGTTATTGCTCAGCGGCTTCCTAATTAATCCAGTGGAATATTTAAGAAGTAATGAATTGGACGTATACAGCTATCATCCACCCTTGGATTATACATCAAAAGACATGATAACACTCTTACAAAAAGAGGGCATTAAAGTCTTCCCTTGGATTGTCAATCAAAAAAATGATTTGAAGAAATGTGTGGACTATGGTGCGGATGGCTTTACAACCAATTACCCAGATAGGTTGAGAGAATATTTGAAAGAGTTGAAAAGCTGAACTAGGACTTGCAGACAAGTAACTGGAAAGGGCTATTTAAGGAGGGCTACTGGGTTAATGAACTATAAGATGATAGCAATAGATTTAGATGATACGCTCCTTAGGAATGATAAGACAATCAGCGTAAAAAGTGCACAAGTACTCAATGAGGCTGCTAGAAAAGGTGTGAAAATAATATTGGCATCAGGCCGAACAGTAGAGTCGACATATTTTTATATGCAGCAGATGGGATTGGATTTTCCGGTGATTGGGTTTCAAGGAGCGTATGTTTTTGATGGAATGAATAAGAGAGTATTGCATGAGGTGCTTCTTGACTGTGAAAAAGCTCTGCCTATAATACAACATGCGGAAACACTGGGGCTTCATTGTAATGCCTACATAGAGGATAAGATTTATGTAGGAGAAAAAAATAAATGGTCGCAGTTTTATAAGGAGAATTTCATCAATAGCTCGGTCATGATTCAGGTAGGGAAGCTAAGTAAATTTATCAATTCCTCCGTAATTAAAATATTAATTGCAGAAGAAAATGAAATATTGCAAAAAGTTAAACCCGAGTTTGAAAAAATCGCTGGTGAAGAAGTGAATACTTTTTTTTCACAACCATTTTTCTTGGAGTTTACTAACAAAAAGGCAACAAAGGGTTATGCACTAAAAGTACTTGCTAATCATTACGGTATTCAAAAAGAAGAAATTATTGCAGTTGGAGATACCTACAATGACATCTCAATGATTGAATATGCAGGCCTAGGAATATGTATGGGTAATGGTGTTGAAAAGGTAAAAGAAATTGCAGATTTTGTTACTTTGGGAAATGAGGAAGACGGAGTGGCTTATGCCGTTGAAAAGTTCCTATTGAGTTAATAGGTAAGCTGAAAAGTATGCTATCTGTATCAAGAGCAAGTGAAAAATAATAGCTGTTGATACAGATGGCAGGCTTTAAAAGATGATTATGGGTGTTGAAATCAAATAAGGAGGTCTTATTATGCCTAATTTACCGAAGAAGATGAAAGCATTGGTAGCATACGCGCCAGGTGACTACAGGTTTGAGGAAATGTCTGTACCCAAGGCTGGAGAGGGTGAAATAGTGATAAAGGTCGAAGCCTGTGGAGTCTGTGCGGGTGACCTAAAAGCATACCATGGCGCTCCCAGTTTTTGGGGTGGAGAGGGTAACCCTCCCTATATCAAGGCACCCATGGTGCCAGGGCATGAATTTTTAGGAACAATAGTTGAGATTGGACCCAATATAAAAGGCGATTTTGAATTAGGAGACAGGGTTATATCTGAACAGATTGTTCCATGTTGGGAGTGTAGATTCTGTAAAACCGGAAGGCACTGGATGTGTCAGAAACATGATGTTTATGGCTTCCAGAGTAATGTAAATGGTGGAATGGCAGAATATATGAAGTTCCCCAAAGAGGCTCTGAACTATAGAGTGCCAAAAGAGTTACCTCTGGAAAAGGCCGTGCTTATAGAGCCCTATGCTTGTTCAAAACATTGTGTTGACAGGGCAAATATAGGGAATGAGGATGTTGTGGTTCTGTCGGGGGCTGGTACATTAGGACTTGGTATGGTAGGTGCAATAAAACTGAAAAATCCTAAAACCTTAGTAGTTCTCGACATGAAGGATGAAAGATTAGAGATAGCATCAAAATTCGGAGCTGATATAGTCATAAATCCTTCCAAGGAAAACGCAGTGGAGAAAATACTCAAGATGACTGGTGGATACGGTTGTGATGTTTATATTGAGGCAACTGGGCATCCCTCAAGTGTAAACCAAGGACTTCAGGCTATACGAAAAATGGGTACGTTTGTAGAGTTCAGTGTATTTAAAGATCTTGCTAGTGTTGACTGGAGTATCATAAGTGACAGAAAAGAACTCAATCTTTATGGGGCACATTTAAGCCCATATTGTTATGAGCCTGTAATAGAGTGGATAACAAATGGGAAGCTCCCAACCGATGGTGTTGTCACACACAAATACTCGCTTAGCCAATGGGAAAAAGCCTTTGAGATGGCGGAGAAAGGTGATAATTCATTGAAGGTTATTTTAATTCCATAAGCATTTTTAAGATGGGGTATAAGGAAGGTGATTGTATGACAATTGCAATAGGATGCGATGAGGCAGGATTCGAATTAAAAGAAAAAGTGAAGGAATACCTTCAATGTAAGTGTTTTGAAGTAGAGGATTATGGAGTATATGATACCAATCCTATTATGTATCCTGATATTGCAATCAAAGTTGCAGAGGCAATTGCAGAAGGAAAACATGAAAGAGGAATACTTATTTGTGGAACAGGTATAGGCATGGCCATAGCAGCAAATAAGGTTCATGGCGTAAGAGCGGCTGTGTGTCATGATCCTTATTCAGCGGAAAGGGCAAGGAAAAGCAATGATGCGCAGATATTAGCTTTTGGAGCAAGGATAATAGGATTTAACCTCGCATCGCTTCTCCTTGACACATGGCTGAATTCAGAATTCCAAGGCGGTTCTTCTTTCCAGAAGGTGAAAAAGATAGGGGAGTATGAAGATAGGATTGTTGGCAGTACCAACAAAGTAAATGATAATGTGGTTTAGAAGGGGGTTAAAATATGCAGAGGATTATAAACAATCCTGACAATGTTGTAGAAGATATGCTAGAAGGCTTTGTTAAAGCCCATGAAGGTATCGTATCAAAAACAAACAACCCGAGGGTTCTTAAATATAAGGATGCTCCTATAAAGGGTAAGGTTGGAGTAGTAACGGGCGGAGGCTCGGGGCATAAGCCTGCATTCATTGGTTATATTGGAAGGAAAATGGTGGATGCAGTAGCTGTAGGTGAAGTATTCTCCTCCCCAACAGCCAAGGCTTTTTATGATGCTTTTAAAGCTGCCGACTCGGGTGAAGGAGTCGCATGCCTATATGGCAACTATGCAGGAGATAACATGAACGTGAAAATGGCGAAGCGGATGGCGGAAGAGGATGGCATAAAAGTAAAGACAGTTGTTGCTAACGATGATGCAGCGTCTGCTTCTTGCACAGAAAGAGAAAAAAGACGCGGTGTTGCAGGTGAAATTTTAATGTGGAAGGTCGGAGGTGCAAAAGCTGCTAGGGGAGCCTCGCTTGATGAAGTTATTGCAGCAGCACAGAAGGCAATAGATAACACACGTAGTATTGGTATAGGTCTGACATCCTGCACAATTCCTGCAGTAGGAAAGCCTAACTTCAATATTGAAGAAGGGACTATGGAGCTTGGGATAGGACACCATGGAGAACCAGGCATTGAGGTCTGTGAATTGAAGAAAGCTGATGAAATAGCAGGCATGATGCTGGATATTATACTGCCAGATTTGCCTTTTGAAGAAAATGATGAGGTAGTGGTTTTGCTATCTGGTCTTGGAGCAACACCCGTAATGGAACTGTACATATTGTTCAATAAAGTTGCGGACCAACTTAAGGGAAAAAAGATTAAGGTTCATAGGTCTTATGTGGGGAATTATTTTACTTCCCTTGATATGATGGGTGCTACTCTTACTATTATGAAGCTTGACGAAGAACTTAAGGAACTTATTGACGATGAGACTGATAGTATTGCCCTTAAACAATTTAGCGTTCTTTGAGTATAGTGCTAATAGAGTGTTTGTCCTCGCTGCTGGAAATCAAGGGCTAATATATAAGGAGAAATAAGTTATGGAGAGTTTTCAAAATATCGATGGATTAGTCATTATAGAGAATTTAATAAAGACTATACATAACAATAAAAACTTCCTAAGTGAAGTTGATGGCGCAATCGGGGATGGTGATCACGGCGTCAATATGGACAAGGGTTTCACCCTCTGTGGAGAAAGGCTTAACTCCGATATGGATATGACCACAGGGCTTGACACCTTGGGCAAAGTGCTTTTAATGGAAATAGGAGGCTCAATGGGCCCTCTTTATGGAAGTTTTTTTATAGAAATGTCTATGGCATCAAAGAATAAAACTGAAATAGGGAAAAAAGATTTTGCAGAAATACTTGAAGGTGGTCTCAAGGGAATACAGGCTTTTGATAAGGCAAAAGTTGGAGATAAGACCTTGTTAGATACGCTAGTCCCTGCTATTGAAGCATATAACGAAGCTATTGGCAAAGGTAAGAGTTTTATTTCTGCTCTAGAGGACATGAAAGATGCAGCAGAAAAAGGAAAGGAATCAACTAAGAATATGTTGGCGAAAATTGGAAGAGCCAGCAGGCTTGGCGAGCGCTCAAGAGGCGTATTGGATGCAGGGGCAACCTCGTGTAACCTCATACTCCAGACGATAGCAGATACCATTATCTTGTTGATTAAATAACAGATATTTCGAGTCTCCGGTGGATCATCAACAAAAACGGTTTAATCAAACGATTAGGCCGTTTTTTGCATATTGAAATATTTGTGCAGATGGAACGCTTGTTATACCTGTTCGCCTTATAACCTGAACACTGGTACCTGTTCAGCCTGAGGTATAAACATATTCTGAAAAGTCTCAAGAGAAACTTCAACTATATGGTTATGAAGTCTTCTTTTTTTGCGTACTCACTATGAACCCATAATTTCTCGGCATAGAGTACCATATAGGTGCTGGCTAATGAAATGTTTTTGGACGAGGCCTCTTTTTTTCTTTCTTTATAGGTGCTGACGAGGAACTTACTCATATTCGCAGATTGTATTCCCAAAAAATCTAGCCGGTAGATTAAGGCATCCCAAGATACGTTGAAATGCTTATGGATGGAGCCAAGGGTATTACAGTCAAGGAACAGATCATCTGGATGCTTTTTTGAGATGTAGTTGTAAAGGGCGTTTTCAGACAATAAAACATTTGCCGTAAAGGCATTGGTTTCCCGCTCGAACCAGTCATATTTCTCATTCCGAAGTCGAATGCAATCTTTATCGTCCAAATGATTGAGCATGAAGTGTCCCAGCTCATGCATTAATGTCCATAGGGGCCTGTATTTAGACGCATTTTCTTTAGTCCTGATATCATTAATGACAATAAATTTACGATTATTTTTTATAACAGCCGCGCCATCTTCACCAAAAATATTGATTAATTCATTAATATTGCCCTTTTGCACTAATGCGCTGTATTGAAAATAGGAAATGCTCATGTATCCCATTGCTTTTCGCACGTTCGTGTAATGAGAACGCGTTAATGGGGAATCATCGGGCAGGCCGATAAGCTCTTTAAATTCCAGAGCCGTCGACATTGCCTTTGAGAAGTCATCCATAGCATCCTTACCCCTTACTATTATCAATCATGAAATCAATGTACTTAACAAGCTGCTTTTTTTGTTCTTCTGTCATTTCATTATTGGCACGCCTTAACACCTTTACCCCCTCTGGAAATTCTTCTTCCAGGTCTGACAGGTGGTCCTCTTTTCCTAAAAGGACGTTTGGTGTTACGCCAAAAAAAGCTGCAAGTTTTTCAAGTATGTCCACACTGGGTGTTCGGGTGTTCAGCTCATAGCCGGAAATAGTCGAAAGCGCTACTCCAATTGCATCTGCAACATCACTTTGTTTAAGTCCCCGTTCTTCCCGTAATAATTTCAGTCTGTTCCCGATCTTCATAATCGGAACCTCCATTCAAAATAAAATGAGATTGACACTACGCGTATTGCGTAGTATAATTACTCATATCGCATTACGCAAAACGCGTAATGTAAAAACGCATATAGTGAATTGTTTTGACTCTTATAAAAGTTGTATACATGCGTATTATATTACGCACTTTGCGTAATGTCAATACGCTTAATGAAAAATAATAGGCGTCAATCCGGTGCTATAAGCGGGTATACACCGTTGCCAACCATCCGAGGGAAGGACTGATAAAAGCAGTTATGGACTAACAGGGAGACAAGCAGATACAGAAGGGAGAGTGTACAGTTATGATTGAATGGAACGTGGTCTATGTTCCTTATGATGCATTTCACGAAAAAGCAACCGGCACCTGTATCTATCGGGGAAGAGAGGTGTACAGGCATCCCAAAGGCTACTTTGTAACCCTTGAATTTCAGGGAAAGGGCGGCTGCTTTCGGGAATGCTTTGAGCCCAGCAAGCTGATGCCGATTACATCTTGATAGGATTTGACAGCAATATAGGCGAGGACGGCATAAAAAGTGCTGTCTGAACAATGGCAATAAATCGCGTAATCGTTCAGTGTGGTCTGGATATTAACGGAATGAAAGGGGAAAGCCATGAACTATATACAAGAAGCCATAGAAAGATTGGAAGAATATGACCAACTCTATACAGCAGTAGATAACATTAAAGAGGAGTTATTTGCCCTTAAAGCAGAAAGTGATATGTTAGGTGCCCAAAAGATAACCGATATGCCCAGGGGCGGCAATTGGGAGCCTGACGATAAACTGTGTAATAACATTGCCAAGCGTAAGGAGTTAACCCAAAGGCTGACCATATCACAGCGGCGCATCCAACAGGTTGAAAACGTCCTCAAAAAGCTTGAGGACGATGAAAGGAAGCTCATTGAGATACTGTATATCAAAGGTGGCAAAAAGGCAATGGACAGAGCCATGGAGGAATTCAACTACGAGAAAACCAAGATGTATGTTATGAAGAACAGTGTAACAAGAAAGGTCGCAAAAATGATATTAGGATTAGGAGTCGCATGAGTATGGAAAAAACGCGGAAGAAATCTGGCAAGAAATGATGTATAATAATAGTATGGAAATTTGAGTTCGGGCAGGTTGCTCGGGCTCTTTTTGTTGTAAATACAACAAGGTTCCCGGGACCCGTTCGCAATCTTCGATTGCGTCAACGGGTGGGGTCTTATTATAGACTGATACTCGAGGTGCCTTGCTGGCGGAGTATACCTTTGTTTGATGTCCTCTGTGGATAATTACACTGTGGTGCGGGATATGTCGCCGGATAAGGATGAAGCGCTTGCAGTAATGCCGGTGCTTTTTCTATATATAAAACCGACGAGTTGGATCAGGAAAAAAATGAATATGAAAGGGTAGGTTTAGATCCTAAAGGCTTGATGCCAAGAGGATTTATGCTGACGACTTCTGAACGGGAATTTGATGCACAAGCAGCAAACTTACTGAAAAAGAATTGATTTCCAATATTGTATCTACGATTGCTTGCTTTTATCATCCTATGGAGCGGTATTTTGTTAATTTAGTTTTTCATATGTATTAATCGACTCATTATCATGATCAACTACTTTAAGAGTCTCTATTCGCACACCGCTAAAATTAGCTATCGCATCCATTGATATCAACTTAACCTTTTCCATCGATAATCCATCAAATGCATCCTCATATAAGGAAAGTTGCAAAAATGATATTAGGATTAGGTGTCGCATGAGTATGGAAAAAATGCGGAAGAAATTTGGCAAGGAATGATGTATAATAATAGTATGGAAATTTGAGTTCGGGCAGGTTGCTCGGGCTCTTTTTGTTTAGTGGGTCGAGACTTGAGACTCGTTCCTATTTTTCAGAATGAAGCACTTGCTGTAATGCAGGTGCTTTTTTAAATGGTCGGTGCGTCTAGCGAAGCCGGATCACACTAACCGGTGACGCCGAGTGTGGAGAGTACAAGCTGGCTAAGCAGAATGACCACTATACGGACAGCGATAGGTACTTTATGATTAGCGTTTTAATTAAAGACAGTGGTATTAAGATAATGAGGTGAGATTATGGCATTTAACAACAGCGTAAATATACTGACTAAGGAAGAGTTAATTAAGTCTTACATCGATGATTTTAATACATCTCCTGAGCGCAGGCTTATGCTAAAAGGTGAAAGCTATTATAGGGTAGAAAACGATATTCTCAATCAAAAGATGATCCGCTACGAGAACCAAGAGTCGGTCGAGGATGAAACAAAGAACAATAATAAGCTCTCCCATGGGTTCATGCATTCGCTTATTGACGATAAGGTTAATTATCTTCTTGTTAAGCCGTACGTCCTCACATGTGCTGATGGCAAATATCTGGATGCTGTTAAAAAAACGCTGGGAAAGAGATTTCAAAAGAAGATTTCCCAGCTTGGAACAGAGTCTAGTAATAAAGGTTTGTCCTGGCTTCACGTATACATAGATTCAAAAGGCCAATTTAGGACAATTAAGATACCTACCGAGCAAGCTATTCCTCTATGGATAGATGATGATCACGAAGAGCTGCAGGCATTTATCAGGTATTATGATGTTGAGGCATATGAAGGAAAGACAAAGAAATATGTTACAAAAATAGAGTTCTGGACACCAGAGAATGTGGAGTATTATGTCTTCCAAAATGATGAAGTGATCCTGAACTCAGAAATGTATCTGGATGAAGAAAACAACTATGATGGACATTTTAAAGTAGGCAATGCGCCTGACAACTGGGGGAGAGTACCCTTTATTCCCTTTAAGAATAATGACGATGAGCTCCCGGATTTACAGTTTGTAAAGACTCTAGTTGATAACTATGACTTGACCCGCTCCGATGTTGCTAACTCGTTGGAAGATGTTAAAAACATTAGAGGCTATGGTGAGAAAAATCTTGGTGAGTTCTTGCGCGACTTAGCATATTATAGGGCTGTTACGCTTGATTCCGATGAAGGCGCAGAGCTGAAAAAGGTAGAAGCTGCAATTAACATTGAGGCTGCCAAAGAGCATTACAGCACTCTAAAAAAAGATATTTATAGCTTTGGCCAAGGCGTTGATAAGAGCTCTGACAATCTTGGGAATAGCGCTAGTGGCATTAGGCTGAAGTTTATGTATTCAGGTCTTGACCTCAAATGTAATGCGCTGGAAGAATGGTTTAAGTGGGGATTTGAACAGTTGATCTATTTTGTTAACCTTTATCTTAAACTCACAAAGCAAACCATCTCCAATAAGGAGATTACTATTGTGTTCAATCGGGATATAGCTATAAACGAATATGAGATGAACTAAAACAGAAGAACTTGTGAGAGGCCTGCATCAAGTTTTACGGAATAATTTCGACATTTTATTACAGTCTTGATTGTTCTCCTCTCTACAAAATGCTAAGTCTCTTATAAAAATATCAAAAGTTCGGCATAGCGATATGCCTTATTTTATTGCCTAAAATTAGCACTCATGCCGAGAGAATAAAACGGCTATATCCCAATACCCGGAGAGCGGGAATAAAAATCTATGGAGGAAGTTAATTATGAATTGGTTGAAAGCCTTGCTTGAAAAGGCAACAATACAAGACGGGGTTCTTGATATTGACGGACTAGTAGCCGCGATTAAAACAGAATTTCCCAAAAATGCGGTACCAAAGAGTGATTTTAACGTACTTAATGGTACCAAGAAAGACCTGGAACAGCAGATAAAGAACCGAGATAAACAACTCAAGGATCTTCAGGACAAATTAAAAGGCAGCGATGATCTTGAAAAAACTATCAAAGACCTTCAGGAAGTCAATAAAACCATAAAAGAAACCTATGAGGCAAAGTTAAAAGATATGGCCATTAACTATGCAATCCAGGCTAAGCTAACTAATACTAAATACCCTGAACTCCTGATGAACAAATTTGATAAAGCAAAATTATCGGTTGCAGATGATGGAACTGTTTCAGGTATTGACGAACAGCTTACATCGCTCAAGGAGCAATACAAGGATCTATTTACCCTACCTATAGCAGGAAGAGACCCCAAAGGAGGCGCTCCTTCGGTACGAAGAATCCTTGGAGTAGAGAACATCTCAATCTAATCGAGTAGGGGAAGATTCTTAAAGAGAATCCTGAACTTGTAGCACAGTTAAAAGCAAGTGTGTAGCTATCAATCAAAATTATAAAGAAAGAAGAGGTAATTTATTATGCCAACAAGAATAGCAGATGTAATAATACCAGCAGTATTTAATCTTTATGTAATCAAAAAAGAGGTTGAAAGGGTGAACAGAGAACATGATAAATAGCGTAAAGCAAGCAATTGCCAATAAGCTGTTGGATGTGTATCCGGCAGGATACACTGTATATGATGAAGAGATCCCTCAAAACTATAATAGACCTTCTTTTCTTATTCAACTTCTAGAGCAAGATTACAGTAAAAGGTTAAATAGCAAGTATAAAAGCTTGATGACATTCGATGTTACCTACTTCTCAAACTCTGAAGTAACAGAACTTAGAGCTGACTGTCAAAAGGTCATGATTGATCTGTCGAGGGCTTTTGACCTGATAGAAACCTACAGAGTTCATAATTTAAAAACCCGGATTACAGATAACATACTGCACATTACCTTTGCTATAAGAGTATCGGAAATTAAGACTGAAAACGCTATTCTTATGCAGCAGCAAGAAACTAATACAAATATTTAAAGAAGAAAGGTGAGAATATGCCAGGAACATGGATCAGTCAGAATAAAATTATCCCTGGTGCCTATATTAATTTTCTAACTAATGCCCCACTCTCTATTACCCCAGGTGATAGGGGTACAGTTGTATTATTGCAGGAAATGAGCGTAGGCGCAGCGGGGAAAATGTACATGATAACAGCAACAGACACAAGCCAATACCCCGAGGGTGTTACCGCAGCTGACAAGTTACTTGTTAACGAGGCTTTGAAGGGAGCTCGGACTGTAATCATTTACAATTTGGGTACGGCTGCACACGTGGCCGCCGATATTGAAACAGCATTAGCAGCTCTTAAGACCATAGAATTTGATGTTTTAGTTTACCCCTATGATGGCGTAACCTATGATGCTATTAAACCTACGATTGCATCATGGATCAATGCAATGCGACATGACGAAGGTGTTAAAGTACAGGGAGTGCTTGCTAATGAAGTAGCTGACAGTGAAGCAATTATTAATGTTACTCAGGGTGTAGAACTGTCTGATGGTACGACTCTTACAGCTGCACAAGCTACAGCCTGGGTGGGAGGAGTTACGGCAGGTGCAAATGTTAATCAATCTAATACCGGCAGAAAATATGTTAGTGCGGTTGACGTTGTACCTAGAATGACAAAAACAGAGATGGAAGCCGCAATCACTGGTGGCGAGTTCATCTTTAAAGTTGACTCTGCACAAAACGTCACAGTTGTATATGACATCAACTCCCTGACTACGACGACCGTTGATAAAGGTGCGCAGCTTAAAAAGAATCGTGTGATTCGCACCATTGATAGCATCAATAATGACATTGTTAAGATTTTCGAGAGTAACTATGTCGGAAAGATAAATAACAATGCGGATGGTAGGTCCTTACTCAGAGCGACCATGATTGAATACTTTGGAGAGCTCCAGAGGCTTGCTGCCATACAGAATTTTGCTGCCGAGGATGTGGTTATAACAAAGGGAACGGCATCTGATGCAGTAGTGGTTGATTGTTACATACAGCCTGTGGACAGTGTTGAAAAGATTTACATCACTGTCGCATTATCATAGAAAGGAGGGCTAAAATACTATGTCAGATAATTATACAAGATTAGCCGATACAATTTCCGGGCATGAGGGTAAAGCATTTATTACGATTAACGGCGTAAATAGGGAATTGTTTGAGGTCTCAAGTATAAAAGCACAGTTGGATTTGGTAGTCGCTGCTAAGCGTATGATGGGTCGCAGGATGACACAGCACAAGGTGGTTGGCGCTGAGGGTACTGGATCTCTTACCATGTACTTTATGAATAGTGCTGTCCTCAAACAGGCACTTGAGTATCTCAAAACAGGAAACAGGTCAGGTATCAAGCTACAGGTTATGAATGAAGATCCGGCATCTACAGTTGGAAAGCAGGACGTGGTCCTTTTGAATGTAATTTTGAATACTATCCCTGTTGCTTCACTGGATGACGGCTCGGATGATCCTATTACTGTCGATACTGACTTTACTTTTGATGATATTGAGGGTCTAAGTTATTTCGATTTACCGGAGAATTACAGATAGGGAGTAGGTAAAAAACCTACTCCTTTTTTAGGAGGAAAATTATATGAGTTCTTTAAAAGCATTTTTAAACCCAATTCAGGTCGAAAACAAGGAGGTAATTGTTTCCAACCGTTTTATGGAGAATGGAAAGCCGGTTCCTTTTATCATCCGGCCTATCACACAAAAGGAAAATGAGCAGCTCATTAAAAAGTGCACCAAGAGGGATAAAAAAGGGCAGGAAACATTTAATCGTACAGAGTATGTTCAAGCCTTGACTGCAAGCGCGGTAGTATTCCCTAACCTTGCTGATGCTGAGCTTCAAAAGATCTATGGACTTGGTGAATCAGAGGTATTAAAGAATATGTTGCTTGTTGGTGAATTTGCTGAACTTTCGCAGGTGGTACAAGAACTGAGTGGACTTGATTCAGACATTAACGAGGACATCGAAGAAGTAAAAAACTCATAAAGCAAGGTGATGCAGAGCTCAATCTTGCACACTTTGCATTGCAAAAACTTCGCATTCTTCCTTCTGTTCTTGATGCTATGAGCGAGAGGGAAAAAGCTTTTGTTTATGGCAGTATCCAGTTAAGGATTGAAGATGAAAAAAGACGTGTCCCTAAAAGTATACCAAGGAAGGGTGGTAGAAGAAGATAATGACTCTATCAAAGGCAATGTCTATATTCTTGGGTGGTTATTCTACCACCATCGATAAAATAAAACGTAAGACTGCCGAGGCGGTAAATAAAATTCTAAATGCAAGCGGATCTACCGATAAATTCAATAAAAAACTTGAAGCAACCGGGGTAAGCGCTAATAAGGCAAGTGCTGGATTGGGGAAGTACTTAAGTACTACTAATTTACTAAAGGCAGCTCAAAAAGGCATGGCTATTTCAGACGAATACATCAATATAGGAGCGAAACTTGATCTTATCAACGATGGGAGTCAAACGCAACCAGAACTTCAGGAAAAAATATTTGCATCAGCAAAGCGATCAAGAGGGACCTACAATGATACGGCTTCTGCTGTATCAAAAATGGGCTTACTTGCTGGTGGTACCTTCAATTCTAACGATGAACTAATAGGATTTACAGAGTTGATTCAGAAATCCATTAAGACCGGCGGGGCTGACCAGGCTGAGCAATCTTCAGCTTTATCGCAATTGACTCAGATCATGGCTGCTGGAAAACTTCAGGGTAATGAGTTTGAATCCATCATGGAAAACGCACCAATGGTTGCTGAAGCAATTTCTTTGTATACCGGCAAGAGTAAGGGTGAACTAAAAGAGATGTCTGCTGATGGTTTGATTACTTCCGAAATCATTAAAAATGCTATGTTTTCTATGAGTAAAGAAATCAATACTCAATTTGAGACCATGCCAAAAACATTTGGAGATGTATGGAATGAAATCCAAAATGGGGCACTAAAAGCTTTTTCTCCTGTAATTGATAGCATAAGCTCCGTTTTGAGTTTACCTGAAATAGCCGCTTTCATTGAAGGGTTTACTAATGGTTTAAACCTAATTGCTTTTGCGCTCAACATCATAATAAGTACAATAGGAGAAGTTATAAGCTTAATTTCTTATTTTTGGCCTACTATAGAACCTATTCTTGTGGCAATAGGAGCCGCACTGCTATTGTGGGGTGTTACTCAGATCCCGATGTTAATAAGCAAACTCTGGTCGATGGTTCCACCTATATTAGCTCAAGCAGCAGCCTGGGCTATGGCGAACATGCCCATCCTGCTCATTGGAGCAGTTATAGGTTTGCTTCTCTATGCAATAATTAAGTTCGGGGATACGGTTATTGAGGTGATTGGTGTTGTAGGCGGAATATTTGGAGGCCTGTTTGCTTTCATATATAATATCCTTCTCACCTTCACTAACATCCTTTTTAGTTTTTCTGAATTTTTTGCGAACGTCTTTAATGATCCGGTTTACAGTATTAAGAAGCTCTTTGTAGACCTTGCAACTACTGTACTTAACCTTGTGCAGTCAATTGCACAGGCTATTGATAATGTATTAGGGTCTAAAATGGCCGATGGACTTCAAAACCTAAAAAACACCATGAATGATTGGTTAGGAGATAAACCTGAGAACTACAGAGAGTATACTAAAAATGAGTTGATGGACATCACGAACTCAGTCAATTTTGGTTATGGCCTTGGGAAAGCGCTAGGATCGTTGGCTGTTGATGGTGTCCAAGATATAGCTGGGAAAATCGGAAATATGCTTAATATGACGGGTGAAGATATATCAGGCGCTAATACATCAGGTGCAAATATATCGGGTGCTAATATAAAGGTAGATGATCCTTTAGCAGTTCAAGGAACTAGATCAAACGAAGCAGTTAAAGTCGATATGGCTGATGAAGATCTGCAGTACCTTCGTGACATTGCTGAACGTGACTACATTGCAAAAGTAGCGAACAATACTCTTGCTCCTCAGGTTAAATTTGTATTTGGTGATATTAGAGAAACTGCTGATGTTGATGCCATTAAAGGTAGGATTGAACAAATTATGCGTGAAGAAATTGCTACTTCAAGCGAGGGGGTCTATGCGTAATGTATGCGATATTTTTTGATAAAGATAATATAACGTATAGGCTCCCGGTCAATCCGGAGCAGATTGAAACAAGCAGCTCTCAGGCTATTGAAAAGTATGAAATACTAAAGACCGGCCAGGTTGCAATTCCGACTCATATGGAATTAAAAGAGTTCAGCTTTGAATGTGAATTTCCACATGTAGCTATGCATTATTCAGAGACATCAAGCGGATTCAAGGATGCTGATTATTATATTAATTTGTTTCAAAATTGGCGGCATAGCCGAACCCCGGTAAGGTTTATAGCTAGTAACGGAATTGGCGAAGATATAAATACTTTGGTTCTAATTGAGGGCTGCAGTATCGTGGAAAAAGCCGGAGAAGAGGGAGACAAATACATTAATTTTTCATTATTGGAGTTTAAGGAATATGGGAAAAAAATGGCCGTTGTCACCGTGTTATCTCAGCCAGATCAATCACTGGTGGTAAAAAAAGAGGCTCCAGTAGCTACTACAAGCCCAAAGAGCAATGGTCACTATATTGTTAAGGCTGGGGACAGCTTATACAAAATTGCAAAGCAACATTATGGTGATGGATCAAAATACATGAAAATTGTAAATGCAAATAAGGAGATAATTAAGAATCCGTCACTGATCTATCCGGGTTGGAAGTTGGTGATCCCGGCATGAGCATGGAATTTGCTGTCCAGGTAGATGGTAAAGTGTTTGAGATCAGTGAATTGGTTACCAAGGTATCTTATAATGATGTTTTAAATAATGGATGTGGCAAGCTTGAATTTTCCTACATTAACGATGATTTAGTTATAAAGAATGGGAGTATTATCAGATTTAAGTTCAACAATACAGATATCTTTTATGGCTATGTGTTTAAATTCAGCGGCGATAAAGGAAAAGAGATAAGTGCTACTGCCTATGATCAACTCAGATACTGCAAGGCCAAGGATACTATTGTCGTAAAAAATGACACGATAACAACGCTCGCATCTAAAATGTCAAATTATTTCAGATTGAGAAAAGGCCATTTAACTGATACATCTTACATGCTTCCTATAAGTATTCATGACGATAAAACCTGGTTGGACATAATTTATACAAGTATAAGTGATACTCTTACAAATACAGGTAAATGGTATGCCTTAAGAGATGAATTTGGTGGTCTTTCAGTCCGGAATTTGGATGAGCTTAAGCTTGATTTGATACTTGGGGATGATAGCCTTGCTTATGATTATCAGTATGAAAGGTCTATTGATGAAGACTTTTATAATCAAATAAAACTGGCCTATGGCAATGAATCTACCGGGAAAATAGAAGTTATATCGAAAGACAATGGATCTATCGCAACCTATGGCCTTCTGCAGTATTTTGAGGTCTCAGATAAAAACACAAATGCTTCCCAAGCTAAATCAAAAGCCGATATGCTCTTAAAACTATACAACAGAGAAGCAGAATCAATTAGCTTAGAATGCCTGGGAGATACAAGAGTAAGGGCTGGATCTAGCTTTTATGGGCAGATAGATGATATTAAGCTTAATAAAAGATTGATTGTCAGATCTATTACCCATAAGTATATCCCCATACACACCATGAGCATTGAGGTGATGGCATGATAAACGAAATAAAGGAAGTAGTCCAAAATTACTTGAATAACGCAAAGCTTTCATGCTTGATGGCTGGTGCTGTGGCTATAGGTGGTATTAAGGTAAGTGATAAGCTTACTATCCCAATGGAGCTTATAAAGGGTGATCTGAAGAATTATGCAACTGTTGGCGATCGAGTAAGACTTATCCGCAATCATGGAGGTCAGGAGTTTTATATTGTAGAGATCGCAGGAAAACAATTTGTCACAAAAGGTTGCACCATCACGCTCAGCAAGGACGGATACACCTATGATTACAAGGTGGAGGATGTGAGAAAATGATACCCAGCTCGGCCATAGACTTTAATTTAACTATTACAGAGGCCTTGGAAACAACGAAAACATACAGGATATCAAATGGCAAAATCCAAGGGACCGCAGATAGTTTAGACGCACTGCAACAAGTTATATACAAGGTACTTAATACTGAAAAGTATGAGTACCCCATATATAGCTTTAATTACGGAATTGAACTTGGAAGTCTTATTGGGAAAGATCCAACCTTTGTGAAAGTTGAGTTAAAACGTAGGATTCAGGAATGCCTTCTGCAGGATGAGCGAATTACAGGCGTCGATGATTTTAGTTTTGGAAGTACCGGTGAAAACATGATTTGCACATTTAGTGTTTCCAGTATTTATGGTAACATTGCTATTTCGCAGGAGGTTGATCTCTAATGTTTGAAAACATGACGTATGAGAATATATTGAATGACATGCTAAGCCAAGTTACAAGCGATATTGATAAAAGAGAAGGCAGCATCATTTATGATGCTCTCGCTCCGTGCGCTTTAAAATTAGCCGAAGTATATTTTAATCTAAATAACTTTATTGACTTGGTATCCGGTGATACTGCTGTTGGTGAGTATCTTGATAGGGTTGTCAACGACTACGGTATATCAAGAAAGGCAGCTACATACGCGGTAAGAAAAATAGAGACTACTGGGGTGCTGGATATAGGCACTCGATGGGGTCTTAATGGGACAACATATAAAATAACCGCTTCGTTATCGCTTAATGTTTATAGCGCCACTTGTGAACAAACTGGAGAAATAGGTAATGCATATAGCGGTTCCCTGGAAAACATTGATAATGTATCCGGGGTCACAGCAACCTTAACGGATATCATTACTTCTGGGGCTGATGAGGAAACTGATGATAATTTAAGAGCTCGACTTTATGCACAAATACAAGCTCCTTCCACATCCGGAAATGTAGACAATTATGTCCAATGGGCATTAGCTGTTCCGGGTGTCGGAGATGCAAAGGTATTCCCAATGTGGAATGGGCCAGGAACAGTCAAAGTGCTCATTGTAGACAATAATATGGAAGTAGATGAAACACTTGAGCAGACAGTAGCGAATTATATAGAAAATGTAAGACCAATAGGTGCATTAGTTACTGTGGATAGTCCTGCCGAAAAAACAATAAATATCTCCGCAGATATTACTCATGATGGTACCAAAACTATTGATGAGGTTATAGCTTCATTTACAGATGAATTTACTCAATATTTGAGGAGCATAGTGTTTGAGGCTTACACCGTAAGCTATGCTCGAATAGGCAGCCTTTTATTGACAACTCCAGGAATTAAAGACTACTTTGGACTTCTTGTTAATGGTGACACAGCAAACATTATTATTGCTGACGGAGAAATACCTATGGCTGGGTCAGTTGCTTTGACGGAGGTGGTATAGGATGAAGCTTATGGATTTGCTCCCAAGTTATTATACCGGAAATGCCACAATGGAAGAACTACAAGATATTCTTACTGGAGAAATTAACTCTTTGGCCAATAGCTTTAATGAAACTATAAACCAATGCTTTGTAAACACTGCCTCCACCATTTTATCCAGGTATGAGAAGTTATACGGATTGCAAATAGATGTATCGAAGTCATATGAATTCAGACGGGAGCGAATTAGAGCCAAATTAAGGGGCGTCGGCACTGTAACTAAACAGATGATTGTTGATGTAGCCCGATCGTATTCTAACGGTGAAGTCGAAGTATTTGAGGATCCTACTAACTGTAGCTTTAAAATTAAGTTTATTGGTACTGTAGGTGTTCCGTCAAATATGGCTGACTTGACGCTTACGATTGAGGAAATCAAGCCGGCTCATTTAAGTTATACCTTTGAGTATATCTATAACATCAATAGTGATCTGAATAAATTAACTTATAGTCAACTGTCTGTATATACACATGATCAAATAAGAAATGAGGCGATTAGTTAATGGCTACGTATACACCAAATCATAATTTCAAAAAGCCAGGACAAGATGATTACTATAATATCGATGACCAAAATGGGAATATGGATTTAGTTGATGCTGCTCTTACTCCAACTGCCGATCCCGAGCAAACCCCTTCAGGCAACGGGCCCAGCAAGCTTCATCTTTGGGTAAGTTGGATTGCTAACCGTATTAAGGCTATAACAGGAAAAGCAAACTGGTATGATGCTCCGGCAACAACGTTGGAAGTTGCTAAATCTCACATGGATGCAGCAGCCCCTCACACCGGCCATGAAACTCCTGCAGGGGCTCAGGCAAAAGTTAATACCGCAATGACTGCCCATATCAATACTACTGATCCACATTCACAGTATGCCTTGGATACAGATGTATCTGCTATACAAAATACATTAAGTACGCATACGGCAGATTATGTGCGGCAACCAGGGTACGGTGTAACTGCTGGTAGTGCGAATACATATACGCTTACCCTTAACCCGGCCCCTGCCGCTTATGTAGACGGTATGGGCATCAAGGTTAAAATTCATGCCGCCAACACAGGGGCAAGTACAATTAATGTAAATGGCCTAAGTGCAAAGGCTCTTGTAAATGGTAAGGGTGCGGTGCTAACATCGGGCAAGCTGATGCTAAACGGTACATATAGCTTTGCCTACAACTCCACATCAGGAAATTTTATCTTGCAGGGTGAAGGGGGTGAGTATGGAACTGCTACCCGAGATTTGGTAAAGAAAGGCTACACAATTGGTACAGATGACGGATTGATTGAAGGAACAGCCAATGATGTAGTTACAGATGCACAAAAAGCGGCTCTTGTGTTAATAGCCAATGCCGCAGAACAAAACGACCTTACAACACGTACCAATTATGCGGCGGCTATAACGGCTAAAGGGGTAGCCGCTTCTTCTGCTGATAGTCATGGGGCTTTGATTAATAAGATTGCGCAGATAGTACCGCTGACGAATGAAAAGAAGTGGGTAGAGAGTAGTGGGTCAATAACAAGCCGAACAATAGATATCACTAATTTGCCTTTCACTCCTAGTATGATCGTGGTTGCTTGTCGGTATTATAGTGGTGAAGGATCATTCATTATAGAGAATGATTTATTTTCATCTAATCCATTCTTTTATATAAATGGTAGTAACGCTTCACGATTCAAAATAGTTCGGTTGGTGCATAGTGCTACTGCGGGTAGTTTTGACCAAGCATTAGAAGACGAAAATTATTACCGTATTCAAACTAATGGTTTTTTCCTTACCCTCGCGGGTGGTGCTCCTACGTCGGGCGATTATTACTTTAGGGCTTATCAATAATGGATGGAGAACAACATTTCATGGATACTTTTATTATTTTTGATATCGTAGGTTTTACTAATATCGGTGGACTATTAGAAAACCAGAATGGTTGAGTAGGAGGACTAGATATGGCATTATCAGGTACAGCAACAATAGATCAAATAATAGCAGCTTTGCAGGGGTACAGCGGTCAGAATCAAAAATCAGAATTGATATCCAGATTAACCGCTTTGGGTATTAGCGCATCAGAAGCTGAAACAATGGCGGCATTGGTTGCGAAGGTTGCCCCATCGTCTATACCTGCTTTGATACCGTCAAATATTAGGCAAGGCACTAATATATGCAATGTAATAGGAACGCTTGTGCCATTGACGAATGAAAAACGGAAAGCAAGCGGAATAACTCTAAGTTCAACAACTACAGTAAAGGATAAATATGATGGGGATAATTATTTTGTAGAAGTCAGCGGACTACCTTTTAAGCCCTCATATGTGCATTTACAAAATATTAATTTTTATGGAAGTGGCGAGTCGGTTAGCGTCACGATAGCAGACACGAATATCATACCATCCACTTACCATGCGCCCGGGTCAGGCCATGAACGCTATATTAGACGATTGGGATTGTTTCATGGCGGCGGGGGAGGTACTGCCCAAGTCATTGACTTCCCATTTAACGAAAATTTGCTTATGACAAGTAATGGATTCAAATTGCCCGTACAACTCAGTAATGTAAATTATACATGGGTTGCGTATGAATAAGCGAAACGGAGGTTTTAAATGAAGATATTGTTTATTTTTGATGCTACTGGATTTATCTATACCAGCATGTCGGGAAATGTAAGAGAGCCAGAAGGGCTAACCCGTAATAAGATGTGGGTGGAAGTCCCAGAAGGAAAACAGGTAACTAACTTTGACACCATAGGCGAAACTCCCGTACCTGTTTTCGTAGACATACCAAAATCAGAAGTACAGACATTACAAGAACGAGTAAACGACTTGAATATTGCAATGGCTGCCATAATGGGAGGTGCTGTATAATGCCAGATTGGAAGAAGAATATCTTTGTAAACGCCATTAAGGAAAGAATGACACAAGAAGGACGCACAGCAGAGGACATCATTCAAGAGTACACCAAGCTCATTGAATCTGAAAAGGCCGAGATTTTAGCGGCAATTTAGGACGCATAAGGATACTTATCCGAAACACAGAGGACGGGGAAAACCCGCCCTCTTTTTTTGTTTAAAAATAAGAGAAAGGACGGAAAGAAAAATGGAGACTAGTATACCTGCATTTAAAGCTACTATATTAACCACTATCGGTGCCATAGGCGGCATCATATCGTCGCTTTTCGGAGGGTGGGATTCTGCCTTGACTACATTGGTTATTTTTATGGCTATTGACTATGTTACGGGGCTGCTTGTGGCTGGGGTGTTCAAAAAAAGTAAGAAATCCGAGAATGGAGCACTGGAATCTCGTGCTGGATGGAAGGGCCTGTGCCGAAAAGGAATGACCCTCCTGATAGTGCTGATAGCTGTGCAGCTTGACCTAGCCATGGGGTCCGCATTTATTCGGGATGGAGTAGTAATCGCCTATGTCATTAATGAGGCCATTAGCATCACCGAAAATGCAGGATTGATGGGGATGCCTGTTCCGAGTGTAATCCAAAAGGCCATTGATGTCCTGCAAAAGAAATCGGCGGGAGACAAGCTATGAGAGTAGTATTTGATATAGGTCATGGTTCTGATACATGGCCTCCGGCAAAGGGAGTCAGCCTTCCGGGAGGAGGAAGCTTTGCCGAGCATGACTTTAATTCGGCAGTTGCTATAAAAGCTAAAGAACTGGCCGAAAAACAAGGATTTGAGGTGTTGTTTACCCAAAACCCGGGAAAACCTTGCGTTATGCTGGGAAGTAGAACGGCTTGGGTAAACGCCCAACATGCCAAAAAGCCTATTGATTGCTTGATATCATACCACGCCAACGCAAGCGACAATAAGAAGGCATCTGGCTGGGGGGTGTTCCATTGGCATAACTCAGCCAACGGTAAAAAGCTTGCCGAGCTCTGGGCCAAGCATGCAAATGCTCTATTGCCCATCCCTCAATGGGGCACTGGCATTTGGCAATGTAAACCTGGAGAATGGACCAACTTTGATATCGTTCGCAAGCCTGTTATGCCGTGCATCTTAATTGAGCACTTCTTTTTCACCAATTTAGATGAGCTCAAAAAATGTAATACACCTGAGTTTATCACATTGGCAGCAGAAGTAGTAGTCAAGGCCCTGTGCGATTATGCAGGTATTATCTTTAAAACTCATGATCCTATACAAGAGTATAAGAGGATCATCCAGGAACATTGCGGCTTTTCTCATCCTGAAGGAGTATGGGAATTGACTGATAAGCACCCCTATGCAGAGGTCTTTTATAGGAAATGGGCCGAGAGCTATAATTGCTGGTCCTCTTTTTCATACTCTGATGCAGATACCTCATTAAGCCTGCACACATTTCTTAAAATATGAGCAAAAAATCTTACGAGAAATACCCAAATCACTGAGTAAACCAGGGCGAATAAAGCAAATAGGGCCGCTTCAATCAGAAACGGAGCATCTGAAGTTAAGCTTCCAAATACAGCTAGACCAGCTGCGTTTTTAAGTAAATAGATGCCAATAAATAAAACGATGGTGCAGACGGCTATTGAAGGAACTATTCTTTTATTAAGGCTTATACCTAAAGAAAGCCCCAATAATCCTGTAGTCATTATAAAAATGGCTGCTTCCTGTGGGTTTACCAATATAAGAACTAAAGCCGAAGAAAGAAAGACCATAATTCCCAAATAACTTGAGCGTATGGTCGCCAATGCAACAGGAAGAGTAGCCAATGGACTAAGGATTAATCCCATACCTGGCAAAAATATCGGGGCTGACTGAAACAAAATGGCAAGAGCAGTGAGGATACCTCCAATGCTTACGGTTTGTGCGGACTTATTAATGCTCATGTAAATAACCAAGCTTTATTTATTCAATAGCATTATATTTACATGCTAAAAAGAAAGTTCCCAATGAGCACACCGAAGGCTTCAACCTGATTATTGAAAAGAAGGCTTGAAACGTTCGGTTTCAAGCCTTCTTTAAAAAATAGGTAGGGTTTTGAAGAAAGCAAAGTTACAAAATGCCTTAGTATTGGTTATTTCTTCACCAAGTTGTTGGTTATAGAATATTCGGCCTTCTTTTCAGTTAACCAGGTTGTATATACTTCGTTGATTTTTCCATTTTTTATTGCTTCTTCGATTTCGGCTTTATTGTCTTCAAGATTAGCCTCTTTGGCCTCCTGCTTATTTGTTACCTTGACAATATGATAGCCAAATTCGGTCTTAATAGGTTCGCTGATTTGACCTACTTCCATTGAGAAAACAGCCGCATCAAAAGCTTCAACCATTTCACCTCTTGCAAAGGATCCTAATTCTCCACCCTTTTGATTATTTTGTGTGTCGGTGGAATATTTTGCGGCTAATTCAGCAAAGTCTCCGCCATTTTCCAATTGCTGCTTAACATCTTTGGCTGTTGCCTCATCTGCTACTAAAATATGGCTGGCTTCTACTTGTTCCTCTTGAGCAAGGCTGTCTTTATTTTTTTCAAAGTAGGCACTGATCTCTTCATCGGTAATTTTAACCTGTGGTTCCAGCAGTTTAACGGTCTTAAGATAGGATACAATATCTTTCTTCAAATCATCAAGACTGACACCACTTAGTGCCAACTGCTGTTCAAAGGCTTCTTGCCCGCCTGTAGATTCAATGAGCGGATTAAGCTCTTCTTGAATTTCCTGGTCAGTAATGGTTATCTTTTGCTTAGCTGCTTCCATTTCAACGATTCTTTCTGAAATCATGGAATCAAGCGTCTCAGCACCGTAATTTTTAACCATCGCCTGATAGAGCTCATCTTTGGTTATTTTCTCGCCGTTGATCTTGGCGACGGTATCCTTCGGGCCAAAGGACATAATTAGTATAACCGCAATATTAATGATGATGACCACAAACAGAATATAAGTCAGATTGTTTTTTAGAAAATTTTTCATTATTCGCTCCCGTATCCTTTCTAATATGGTGTACTCGACTATTCTATCATACAACAAAAATATGGACATAGTGTGAATTTCACGTGAATTTAAGAGTATCCAAATACAGGTAATAAAGCTTTAAACTGCAAACTTTGATCTGATTGAGTTAATACGCCACGTCACTTGAACACAAGCTGAACAAGCACCATATATACGATTGTTCCCGCGCCTATACTCAAAAGAGTATTGTTTTTCCACAGGTGAAGAAGAACCACACACAGGATAGCAATCGCTTCCGGTATGCCATGGGGGCTGTTAAGTAGAGAAACATTTTTTAAGCAGTAGATGATAAGTAAACCCATTATTGAATAAGGCAGCACTTTTCCCAGAAAAAGAATGGTTTTAGGTGTTTCCTTTTTATCAGGGAAAAGAATAAAGGGTAATGCCCTTGTTAAAAGGGTTCCCAATGCTATGACGGCGACAATGACAAGAGATTGCTCGGATGAAAGAATCATTATTCTGCCTCCTTTTCCAAGGGCTTTTTAAACAGGATCAAGGCCATAGTGATTAAGATCATGGCAGGAATAATGAAATTGTTTGAGCCCAAAACCAGCAGGCAAAGAGCGGATACCCCCAGGCCGATTATTGCGGGGGTATGATTCTTTTGTGATTTCCATTGGTTGATGAAGATGACCACAAACAAGGCCGTCATGACAAAATCAATACCTTTGGTATTGAACGTGAACATTGAACCTAATAGAGCACCGATGGCCGAGGCTGTTACCCAATAGATTTGGTTGAGAAGGGCTGTAAAAAACATGAACCATCCCCTTTCAACATCCTTTGGAGGCTCAGCGGAGCATAGAATAGAGTAGGTTTCATCGGTGAGGGCGAAAATAAGGTAGGGTTTTTTATTGCCCGTCCCCTTGAATTTGCCTAGCATGGACAACCCGTAGAATAAATGTCGTGCATTAACCATAAGTGTTATTAAGAAGGCATTTAACGGGTTGAATGCCACGGTCAATAAATTAACGGCCACAAACTGCATGGATCCTGCATAAACAAAAATGCTCATTAAAACGGACCATCCAAAGTGATAGCCTTTGCTGTCCAATAGAATGCCGAAGGCAATTCCCAGAAAAAGATATCCTGTCATCACAGGGATTGTTTGAGGAAATGCCGCCCTTAAGGCTTTTATCTTTTGATTCAAGTGAACATCCTCCAATACAAGTGTGCTATCGACATATTGTAACATATTTTGATAGTCACATTATAACCCTTTAGACTGGCTTATATCACTACCCTTTTTCTGTATTATAGGATAAAATAGAAGAAAACAGGCTGGAATGCTCTTAGAACAGGAAAATACCATGAGCTTTAGTGAACAGGATTGGAAAAAGTGCAAAAAATGTGGCTCTTATATCCCCATAGGATGGCAGCGCTGTGGTCAATGCGGCTGTCCGGTTCATGTTGTCCATGGTAGGGGCAAGTTATTAAAACTCATCATCCTTTTACTTGTACTTGCGTGCGGGTATTTTTACAGAGGTAAACTGCTTGCGCTAATAAGTCGCATTGATGATCGGATCAATAATGTCTCAAGTCAATGGACAAATGAGCAGGGAGCAGTACGGAACCTTAGTGAAACCAATGATCTCAAAGGTGAAGAACGGATAGAGAAATCAGCCTATGATCGCATACACACCGCACTTCTCGCCGGTCAGAACATGATCATGATACCTCCGGGAATTGAGTTTAGCCAGGTATCGGCTATGATAGAAAAAATAGTGGTCGGTGACCCCAATATCCTTTTTTACACAAGCTGCACCTATCGGTCTGACGGACTACTCAGCTTTAAATACAGTAAGCCGAAGGAGTTTATCCAAAAGGCAGGCGAGGAGCTTAACCGGAAAGCCGAAGAGATCATCTCGGAAATCATTAAGCCGGGCATGACCGATTTTGAAAAGGAGCTTGCCATCCACGATTATATCGTCAATCATTGCAGGTATGATGTAGAGAACTATGAAGCCGAGAATATACCGCCTGAATCCCATAGCGTATATGGGGTTTTAGTTAAAGAAATTGCTGTGTGTGAGGGCTATGCAAAGGCTATGAAGCTTTTAATGGATAAGGCAGGTGTAGAATCCCTTGTCATTGCCGGCAGTTCCAAGGCACAGTCCCATGCATGGAATCTGGTAAAATTAGATGGAGCTTACTATCATGTGGATGCAACATGGGATGACCCCATTACGGAAGATGGCGAACAGATCCTCCTGTATAACTATTTCAATCTGACTGATGATGAGATTGGTACTGATCATAGCTGGGAGGTTGAAAACTACCCAAGCTGCTACAGTACAGATTACAATTATTTTGTCCATAATGGGCTTGTGGTTTCATCAGCCGAAGAATTCACGCGTTTTCTATTGGATGGCGCACAAAAAGGGAAAAGCACTGTCACGGTCAAGATTGCCAATTATTCAGATGAAAGCTATAATGTTCCGGAGCTCATTAGGAAAGTGGCCACGATTCTGGGATCGGGTGCTTCGTACAGCGTGGATGATTATGGCGTTGTGGAGGTTTGGTTTGGAATATAGGCTCGTATAAATATAAAATGAAGTATTAAGGTGATAATTGATGGAAAAGAAAATTTCAGATTCCATGGTTGAAATGCGGGAGCTGGTGCTCCCTAACGATACAAATCTTCTGGGAAACCTTTTAGGAGGACGGCTCCTTCACTTGGTGGATATTGCAGGGGCTATGGCAGCCTCCCGCCACGCCCAATCCATTGTGGCCACGGCCGTTATTGACAGCGTGGAATTTAACCAGCCTGTTCATATGGGAGAGATGGTCATTCTAAGAGCCAGGCTTACCTGGGTGGGCAGAACCTCTATGGAGGTTATGGTAGAGGTTTGTTCGGAAAACTATCTGTCCGGAGAATTAAAATTCACTAACAGAGCTTATCTCACTTTTGTCGCCTTGGATAAAGACGGAAAGCCACATCCGGTTCCCGGCTTGATTCTCGAAACCGAGGAGGAGAAAAGGGAATATCAGGAGGCCATCAAGCGTCGTGACGCTCGCCTTTTGAGAAGGAATGAAAAAGCTTGCCCGAGATGCTGAATGACTATCATAAATGTAAGATTTTCTTAAGAAAAACATCAGCTAGTTTGAAAAGAGATTCCTCTATCCTATACTTGGGTGAAGGATAATCTCATTGATGTAATGAATTTGACGGTGTACAGAAGAGAGGTGGATTTTTGGAAACACCTTGTATTGTAGTGGTTGACGATGACAAAGAAATAGTAGGCGCCATTGCCATCCAACTGGAAAGGGAAGGCTATCGGGTTCTGAAAGCTTATGATGGATTAATGGCGTTGGACTTTCTTACCAGACAAAGTGTTCAGCTCATCATTATGGATATTATGATGCCAAGGCTGGACGGACTTTCAGCCACCATGAGAATCAGACAGGAAAAGAATATTCCCATTATTCTTCTTTCAGCAAAATCCGAGGACAGCGACAAAATACTGGGTCTTTCCATGGGGGCGGACGACTATGTCACCAAGCCCTTTAATCCCATGGAGCTCTTGGCACGGGTCAAGGCCCAGCTCCGGCGCTATATGACACTGGGAGATGTGAATCATACCGAAAAATTAGCCCTCTTTAAGACTGGCGATCTGTGCTATGATGGTGAAACCCGGGTGCTTACGCTTTACGGGGAACCGGTTAAGCTGACGGCAACCGAAACGAAAATTGTTGAACTGCTCATAAGAAATCCTGGTCGTACCTTTCCTGCTGAGGAAATTTATGAGCGCGTTTGGGAGACACCGGCCTATAGCGCCGAGAATACTGTCATGGTACATATCCGTCGTATCCGTGAAAAAATTGAGATTAATCCCAAAGAGCCTCAATATTTGAAGGTGGTGTGGGGAATTGGATACAAAATCGAAAAAATCTAAACCTTTTATGGCCTGGCTCTGTTTCTTTCTGGGCTTGAATCTTTTTGCAGCTCTGGTCATTGCCGGTGTTTTTTATTCGCAAGATATCATGGACTATTGGCAGGATATTAAGATCGCTGTGGCTGGTGATTTTAAAGATTCGAAACCCTTTCGCAGTAATATGGCCGAGCGTCTGGATGATATGATTTATTATGTTAGCGGTGGATTCGATGATTTTCGTTTTAATAATGGTCTTGAGGGGAGAATTCAAGTCCTCTCTGAAGAAGGCTTGAATGTGCTGTACTGGGCTAACAATAAAAAGACCGGGAAAACATCTACCAACTTTTCCGAAGGGCCGACATTCAATGAAGACGGCCAATTTATTCTTCCTGAGGGCTATGACTATTATCTGTACTTTGACGGAAGGATGCTGCAGGGTAAAAACGGCGGTGTGGCCTTTGATGTCTATCGCTATGACAGTGGCTATCGGGACGTAATTCCCCAGGAATATCTCAGGAAAGAACAGACCGACCCTAAATTTACGCAAACCCGGGCGCTATTGGCCGTCAAGGAGAATATTGAAGAGAACCCTTATGCCCAGAGTATTCTCTATGTTCTGTACTGCGAATACCAGATAATGAAATGGGTATTTACAGGTGTTGGCATTCTCTGCCTGCTTGATCTCGGTCTTTTCATTCTGGCCTTTATCCTGCGAAAAGCCAAAAGAGAGTTTGACAGCAGAATAGCAAGGTTTATGGGATGGTTTTGGGTTGAGGCCAAGGTGGTTGTAACAATTTTTGCACTGGGGATTGTAGGGCAGGTGCTTTCTGTCTCTTATCTCAGGAGTGCGATTGCCGCTGTATCACATATAGGCCTTATTATAGCTTTCATGAGCTGTTGGTGGTTCTATTTCATTCTGGTAGACATGATTTATAACAAAAAAAGATTCTTTACTCACAATATTATCACATGGGTTATCAAACAATACCGCGCTTTTGAAAGGGGCAGACCCTTTAAAAAAGCTTTGATGATGAGAGTTTGTGCCCTTCTGCTGGCAGAGGTGATCTTGGTTGTACTTGCGGTCGTAGCCCTTATTTGGGGAATTCAAACGTGGGGCAGCGATCTTCCTGCACTGATGGCTATTGTGCTTTTTATAGGTGTGGGCCTGTATTTTATCTACCGTTATATGAGGCGTTATAACAGAACTCTTGAGGAATTCAGCCAGATTATCGATCAGACCGAGAGAATGACCAAAGGCGACTTTTCTTCATCCTTAAGCATCTCAGGAGATTCGGACTTTTATGAAGCAGCGCAAAACCTGAATCTCATCCAGCACGGCGTCATAAAGGCCACTGAGGAAAAGCTGAAAAGTGAGCGATTGAAGATTGAACTTATTACTAATGTTTCCCATGACCTTAAAACACCCCTGACCTCCATTATCAGCTATGTGGATCTCCTTACTGGAGAAGAGGAATTACCCCAGAATGCCAAGGATTATGTTGCCATCATCTCGCAGAAGGCTGACAGGTTAAAGAGTCTTATTCAGGATATTTTTGATCTTTCGAAGGTTACAAGCGGCATAATGGATGTGCAAATGGAAAAATTAGATCTGCCTAAGCTTATCCAACAAACCCTTGCAGACATGGAAGATGAGATTTCAGCAACCAGCTTGACGTTTCGGACACAATACCCCGAGGAGCCTGTTATGATCATGGGTGATGGTAAAAAGCTCTACCATGTATTTCAGAATCTCTTGACCAATGTATTTAAATATGCTCTGGAGAACTCAAGAGTCTATGTGGATGTTTGTGCTGATGAACAACAGGCATATGTAACCCTAAAGAATATCGCCAATTATGAGATGAATTTTAAAGAGGCGGACATTCTTGAACGTTTTGTAAGGGGTGATGAAGCCCGGAGCACCGAGGGCTCGGGGCTGGGGCTTGCTATCGCTCAGGGCTATGTTCAAGCCATGGGAGGCGGCTTAGATATAAAGGTAGACGGTGATCTTTTTAAGGTTACTTTGCGTTTCCCTGTGACATTATTGTCGCACGAATAGCTGTTGAACATTCTTTCTTCTCAACGGTGATTCAGACTACAGCAATATAGCAAAGGTTATAAAGAATATTAGCCAAAGGGACTTTGTCAATATCACTGCATATTGACAAAGTCCCTTTTTATGTTGCGTAAATCGATCATACTTTTCTGAGTGCGTTTTCAAAGTCGGACAATATACTGTCAATGTTCTCTAAGCCTATTGATATTCTTATCAGGCCATCGGGTACGCCTTGGAATTCTCTTGCAGGTCTACCTGATTCGGAAGAACCGATAGGATAAACAAGGCTTTCAAAACCACCCCAGCTTGGGCCGACTTCAAAGACATCAAGATTTTTTGTAAACTTCATGGCATTCTCATCCGTTATATCCAGCACGAAGCTCATGAGACCAGAAAATCCTCTCATTTGCAGTTTTGACAAGGCATAGTTTTCATGACTTGGCAGGCCTGGGTAATAAACTTTTTTGACCTTCGGGTGCTTGTCCAGATACTCTGCAACCTGCATGGCATTTGAGCTGTGCCGTTCCATACGCACCTCTAGTGTCCGCAAGCTCCGTGTGAGCAGCCATGCGGCAAAAGGATCTACGCATGTACCAAGCAGCGAACGCTCCTTACCCCTGAGAGAATCTATCTGTGATTTACTTCCCATAACAACACCAGCCATAACATCGCTGTGACCTCCGATATATTTTGTTGCAGAATGTATTACAATATCAATGCCAAACTCCAAGGGGTTTTGATAAAGCGGCGTTGCCCAAGTGTTATCAATAACGGTTATGATTCCCCTTGCCTTGCAGAATTCAGCAATTTCCTTCAGATTTTGCACTTGAAAAATAAGCGAGGAAGGCGATTCGAGGTGGAGCACTTTAGTTTCCGGACGGACTGCGTTTTCAAGCTCGTCTATGGAAGCGTGTCTGACAAAGGAGCATTTTATGCCGAAATTCGTGAGAGTGGTGTTTATAAAGCTTGCCGCAGTGGGATATATGCTGTTTAATGCAATGAGATGATCACCAGACCGAAGCAGGGAAGATAGCACGGAAGAGATTGCCCCCATGCCGGAGGAAAAAACCAGGGCTGCTTCTGCCTTTTCAAGGGCGGCTAGTTTTTTTTCGAGTATATTTGTGGTCGGATTGCTTACACGAGTATAAGAATAGCCGTGGTCATGCTCTTTTGAAGTAAACAGGGTGTTTTGGAAAAGAGGCGGGACTATAGCACCGTGAAAGCTATCGTATTCATCACCCAGGTGTGCACAAATGTCACTTGCTGTAGTAAATTCTTTCATAGTAATCTCCTGTTATTGATATAAGCATTATTCATCATGTTATTCTAAGTGAAAGCGAAGATTCTTTCTAAAGGTTCTTCGTTCTACTTCGCTCCACTGTAGAAGGGCAGGTCATTTTTAATCTGTGATATTTCAGTTGCAGTCACGACCAAAATAGGTATCCAGCTTTTGTTTGATTTCCTTGGGTATGAGGTGGGGGACAGGGAAAACAGCACTGTTACCGAGGCGGATTGCAAGGTCTTTTGCAAAATCAAAGGTCTTTTGCAGTGCGGCGGCACTCATAAGACCAGCAGTGTCATTGCGGGAATGACCGCCACAGCCTGTGCGGTACAGGCTTACCGCCGGGATGCCCGCATCTGCAAAGCTGCTGGAATCGCTGGGAAAGACATCATGGCGTATATTTACACCATACCCTGATTCGCTGGCAAGAAAGGCAATGATATTGCTAAGGCAGTTGTCGGCGGAAACAACTGCGTGATGGGCACCGATTAATTGTCCGGCAAGATCGATATTGATATTCAGTGCGATACGGTTTTTTTCTTCAGCACATAACTGGCTGACGTAATGCTTACTTCCCTCAAGGCCAATTTCTTCCGCACCGCACCAAATGAAGCGGCAGGGGCGCTTTAGAGGGTTTTGCTGAAAGTAACGGCACAGCTCCATGATAATGGCACTGCCGGAGGCATTATCATAGGCACCGCGGCTGAATGGAACGGTATCATAATGAGCAGTAAAGAGTATGTATTCATCCGTATGGCTGCGACCGGGAAGCTCTGTCACAATATTCTGAGACTGTGCCGTAAATTCATCCTGCTCAAGAATGATTTTGCAGCGAACCGGGTTTTGCTCCAGAAGAACCAGGGCATCCCGGGCACGGATCGAAAGTCCGGGAATCTTAACAGGATTATCTCCTGTAAGGTGCCGTCCTTTACGCAGACGGCGTGTTTCCAGGTCAGTTTTTTCCGGATCATCACAGAGATTGCCGGAAATAGCGATAAATCCCGCTACCTTTGATTCCACCATTTTTTTATAAACCTTGGCATCAGGATGGGTGTTGAGCAGTACAATGCAGCCTTTGGCCAGAGAAAGGTTGACATCTTCACCGTTTTCGGCATAGAAAAAGGGGGCTTCAATACCCTCCGGTGGAGTACAGCCCGAAAGTCCATAACCGGTGACTTCAAAATGATAAGAGCATGAGGGCTCTGATAGATGCAGGTCAGCCTTGTGAATGGTATATGCAGGAACCTCAAAGGTCTGACGTTCTGCCTTGATGCCCAAAGTTTGTAGTTTCTCAACCAGAGTGTCAGCAGCCAATTTTTCATGGTTGCTGCCGGTAATTCGTTCATAATCTAAATTCTGTATAAGTTCATAGGCATAATAGCCGTTTTCCATCGCAAAGTGTCCTCCCGTCATGTCATATGATGTGAATATAATCGCACCCGATCATTAATCGATACCTAAACGAAAATGGGCTTCATGCTCTGCCAGGCTCATTTTCCTTATTCTCAGTGTTACACAAGCACCCCCATCGGGATTGTTGCTTAATTCAAGTCCGCAAGTATTGCCATAAAAAAGCTGTATGCGTTTCGACAGATTTTTAAGCCCGTAGCTTTGTTCAGGATTGTCAGAGGAATTGCTTTCGAATTCATCAGCTAACTCCTTAAGCCGTTCGTTGCTTATACCAAAGCCATTGTCAATGACTTTTATATGTACATACCCATCATCATCCTGATTGCAGCGTATACATATACGGTTGTCCTGGCTGTGGATATTGAATCCGTGCACAATGTAGTTTTCTATTACCGGTTGCATCAGGTTACGTATAATCCCAAAGTTGAGCAGTTCTGAATCAACATCATAGCTAACTTGTATACTTTCCTTATCCGCCGATTGAATAAGAGAAAAATAGGAATGGCAGAATGCTATTTCATCCTGGATGGTTACAAAACGTTTTTCACCTATAAAACTTCTGAAAATTTGCGACAGCTTTTTAATAACGTTCGCGGTTTCGATATCACCGGTGTCATAAACACGTCCGCGTATAATTTCCAAAGAGTTGTATAAAAAATGAGGATCAAACTTTGACTGCAATTCGGCAAGCTCGGCTTCTTTTTGTTTTAACCGGTATAGGTACTCATTTTCAATCAACAAATCCAGCTTGGTGGCCATTTTGTTAATTGAGCGGCAAATGCTGCCCAGCTCACCGGAATATTGATCTTCGGGCAGTCTGCTCTGGATGTTGTTACCAATTCTCTGAAGGCCGGTTTTAATATTTTCCACCTGCTTGAAAATACGGGTTGTAAACAGGGAATAGAAAAATACTGCCAGCACACCCAAGGCGATGCCGACCGTCAGGATAGCGGGGGTATTCTGATGTGCTCTTAAAAATAAGCTCAAACGGGGCAAATGAAAAGAGGTGGTGTATCCTCTTCCTGTAAATTCGAGGGAGTGGCTGTAAAACCCCAGACTGCTGCCAAAGTGTTGTTTTGGTGCGGGCGAACCATTAGCGGAGGGATATATCCCATCAGAATCATAAATAACATCCTTTGCTGTTGAAATAGTATACCGAACCCTGCTTTTATCACCTGAGGCTTTAATAATCTGATCGAATAATCCTGATTGATATCCTACCAATATCGCGCCTTCTCCCATTTCACGGGAAACACCGCCGCAGAGGGCGAAGGTAAAATTTACCGATGAATGGCCGGGAAGAATTTTTGCGCCATATAGCTCCATCTGCTCCTTTTTATTCTGCAGCTCCGGTAAAAAAGGAAAATCCTCCTGCATGTCTAAAAGCGTGGGTGAAGATGTTGTGCATATAACATTCCGTTCTCTTTTGGGGGAATATAGAGCTATCCATGTGATTCTTGTGTCTCTGTTCATGAGTTGGCTTATAGCATTGTAAAGCCTTTCTCTTTCAGCCTTTTTTTCAATAGGTGATATATTGCTATCATTACCGGCATTGCCGGAAAAATAGGTGTACAGTTCCTGATAGGTACTCTTGTTTGCAAAAACAGGTACATAGATTGACGAAAAATTCTTATCAATGCTTTGGAGTTCTTTTGTAATATCATTCAGCATCATTTTCGTCTGAGATAGTATTTCACTTTTCCTGTTCGTGTAAGTCAAATATACAGCGGTGAAAACAAATAAAAGGATTAATAAAAGAAGGACCGTCAGAACATTACGGAAAAATTGATTCAAGGATGCATCCCGCTTCGTGGAAGAGATAAATTTCATAGTTGTAACCATCCTTATACGATCGTCATGCTGAGCATTAGCGAAATCACATACTACTACTTTGCCGCAGCCTCAGCTATCTTTGCTTGATGATATTTCACAGGTGATAGGCCAGTTTGTTTGCGAAAACATTTAATAAAATAGCTGACATTTGAAAAACCGACTTTTTTGGCAATATCTGATATTTTATTGTTGGTATTCTCAAGCAGCCATGTCGCATTTTTAATACGTATTTGGCTGACATAATCGTTAAAGAATACACCGGTCTCATTTTTAAACAAGTAGCCCAGATATGCCGCATTCATGTCGAATTTACTGCAAAACTCTTTTATTGAAACGGAAGCCGCGTAGTTTTCATTTATATATTGTATAGCCCGGTTTACTACAGGGCTCAAATTTCCGGTTTTACTATGATATAACAGCCAAGTTTCGGTGATTAATTCCTCCAGCCACAAGGCGTATTCGTCTTTATTGAATTGCCCTGACAGAGATCCGTGTTTACCCAAAAATGTTTCCTCAAGATGTGTAAGACTTCGCTCCGGTAAATACTCATGGGCTTTTGTCAATATAAGGGTTCCTATCTCGCTAACAAGATTATGCCGCTCCTTTTGGCTGCCGCCAAGTGAGAAAAGGTTGTCAAGAAGCTGCTTTCCGTCAACGACTGCGGCTTTGGCGGTGGGCATATCAAGTAAGCCTTGTGCCCTTTTTTGTGCTGCAGGACTCATGCGGGAATTAAATGTATCGCCAAAAGTGAGAATATGTTCATGTGAAAAAAGCGTCGCATATTGAAGTGTGCTCCGGGCAGCATGATAGCTTTTAGACAGCTCCGTATTTCCGAAAACAACAGAACCGATGGCAACGAGAACACCATCACCGGAATCGGCGTGCTTTGCGGCTTCCTTTACTTGCTCCAATAGCGTACGGGATAATATTTCATGTGCCGCAAGAATCATAATTTGACTATCATTATGATTATCAGGTAATGTGTATACAGAATAGGCTTCCTTAAGTCTATCTGCATATTTTTTACAAATGACGGACATGTTTTTGTTTGGGTTTAATTGCCGTAATAAAATAATACAATAGTTCCTGGCGTAGGTATTTACATTCAGGACAGGTGTGCGCTCAACCAGCTCATCTTGGGAAATCGAACCTGTAATCCAGCGTAAAAGGATATTGTCGTGAAAAAGGTTCTGATCCATTTGCTTGCTTTCGCTTATGTTTTCCAGAGATTTTTGTATTGAAGCCGTAAGCTCCTCCACGCTGAGGGGTTTTAAGAGATAGTTTTCTATTCCCAGAGTAAGGGCCGTCCGTGCATATTCGAATTCTCCATAGGCGGACAGAAGAATACAACGAATATCAGGATAGGCTTCTCTAACCTTTTTTAACAGGGTGAGACCATCCATACCGGGCATTTTTATGTCTGTTACAAGCAGGTGAATAATATGGCTCTTGAGAATATCAAGTGCTGCCTGACCATTTTGTGCCGTCAGTACTTTATTTATACCCAGCTCTTCCCAGGGCACCGTACTTTGGATGCTTTCGAGGATGGATTTTTCATCATCAACTAAAAGAACACTGTACATAGCACGCTCCTGATTATAGATTCTTCATTCCACGTGAGCTCCATTCAGAATGACAATCAGACCTCCGACCTGCAACGATTTAAAACTGCTATATAACAAATTATACATTAATTTTTTTCATTATAGAGAGCATAGTGAATTTCAACAATAATTTTTGATATTACCTATAATTATTTGTATAAACATCAGTTATGGCCCCCCATTGAAGGGGGGCCACTATAAAGGGCTTCTCTGCCGTATTAATTCAACCTAATTATTCCCATTATCAAAAGCATAGAGAATCCTAACAATAAATTTTATTATTACCTATAATAATTTGCATATACACCATATCTCACAGAAATTAAAATGAAAGTGTAAGCTGGTTTGGCCAAGATTCAGTATTATGTGAGGAGGATATAGATGGAAAATCAGCAAAGCACATTGCTCATTCATAAAAAAACTGCTGATAAACGCCTGTCGTCAAAAAAAGAGGGCGGAAAGCTTCTGCTTTTATTATTACCGTGTTTAGCTATCGTTTTCATATTTAATTATTTACCATTGTGGGGTTGGGGATATGCCTTTTTTGAATTCAAGCCCGGCAAATCTCTTTTTGAGAGCACTTTTGTGGGGCTAAAGAATTTTACTGTGCTTTTTACCAATCCTGTTATGCGTCAGCGATTAGTTGAAGTGCTGCGTAACACCTTTGCAATTCACGGTTTAGGCTATCTTTTCTCGCCGCTTCCCGCAATATTTGCAATCTTTCTTAACGAAATGCACTTACCGAAATTGCGCCGTTCCATTCAGACCCTTACGACCCTTCCGCACTTTATCAGCTGGGTTGTTATGTATGCTCTGGCGTTTGCCATGTTTGCTATAGATGGCGGTTTTGTGAATAATGTGTTGCTCTCTTCCGGAATGATCAGTCAACCCATAGATTTTCTCGGCAGTAAAGACAATGTGTGGATTACTCAAGTCTTATACCAGCAATGGAAAGGCCTTGGCTGGAGTGCGATCATTTATCTTGCGGCAATTTCCGGAATAGACCCGGAGCTGTATGAAGCGGCTATGGTTGAGGGAGCGGGACGTATGCGCAGAATATGGCATATAACGATTCCACATCTGGTACCCACCTATTTTGTCCTATTGGTTATAGGAATAGGCAATTTCCTGAATACCGGAATGGAACAGTATATGGTATTCAGTAACGCAATGAATAAGCCCTTTATTGAGGTTCTTGACCTGTATGTTTACAATATGGGTATTGGAAGCGGACTGATCTCCTATGCTACAGCGGTTGGAATCATGAAATCTATTGTTGCTTTAGTTCTGCTTACCGCCGCAAATACCCTGTCAAAAAAAGTTCGGGGCGTAAGTGTATTTTAAATTTTACATTGAGATCACCCATTCGGAATTTCAATTTCGAATGGGTCCTGAATCATGGAACTCGAGACCAGAAACATTATAACTCTCGTTATAATAACCCACCAGAATGGAGTGTATCTATGTCTACGAAGGACGTAACAAAAAATAGGAAAGGTATTAAAACAAGCGTTGGCGATAAGGTATTCCACTTTATAAACTACTTTATTTTTATAGTGTTTACGCTTGTATGCATCTATCCGTTTTACTTTTTACTCATAAGTACAATCAGCCGCAATGATTATGTGGATTTGGGCAAAATAACGTTTTATCCCATAGGCATTCATTTTCAGAACTATAAAAATGTTTTAATGCTTGACCGCTTGCCAAGGGCCGCCCTGATATCGGTACTGCGTACAATTATTGCCTCCGGTCTCACGATGTTTGCCTCGTCATTTATGGCCTATCTGTTTACAAAGCAAAACCTATGGGGACGTAAAATTTTATATCGGTTTACAATAGCTACCATGTATTTTTCAGCGGGTCTTATTCCGAATTATTTGAACATCAGAATGCTTGGACTGGTGGATTCCTTCTGGGTATATGTTATTCCCGGCACGATTTCGGTATATAATATGATACTGATAAAAACCTTTATGGAATCCCTGCCGCCTTCCTTGGAGGAATCTGCGCATATCGACGGTGCGGGATATCTCACATGCTTTTTTAAGATAATAATGCCGCTTTCCACCCCCATACTGGCTACGGTGGTGCTGTTTTCAATCGTCAACCACTGGAACGCTTTTATGGATACAAAGCTTTATGTTAATAATCACAAGCTTTTTACCCTTCAGTATATTCTTTATGAATACTATAACAGTGCTTCTTCCGTTGCTGCCAGCATTACGGCGCAAACAGACATGTCGCTTTTGGATAGTGCGACAAAGGTATCCATAACATCACTTAAATTTACCATAACAATGGTTACCATTTTACCAGTTATGTGTGTATATCCTTTCATACAGCGTTATTATGTAAAAGGGATCATGCTGGGAGCTGTGAAAGGATAATAGGTTTGTGTATAGAGGTGGCCACCCTTTTATACAATATTTAATTACAAAACAGGGAGGAAAATTAACATGAAAAAACGTTTACTTGCGACTTTTCTGGTTTTTGCTCTGCTGCTGGGTGCAGTAGGGTGCGGAAAAGCCAACCCTCCGAATGATGGTGCTTCAAACAGCCCAACTCCGGATAATACAGCTACAGGCGCTCCAGTACAACCAGCGGAGCCTAAAAAGGTTACTTTCTATCCGATCAATGCCGGTTTGCAGAGCGGGCCTGCTTCCGGATGGGTGGATGAATATCTAAGAAAAAATGGAATTATCCTTGAAGTTATCCCTTACAGTGATGAAAAAACCCAGGCAATGCTTGCAAGCGGCGATTTGCCGGATGTTGTAACATTTAATAACAATGCGACAAACGCAAAGGCGGCCCTGGAGGCAGGTATGCTGCTTTCTTTGGATGAGCATTTGGATAAGCTCCCCAATATAGTAAATGATGAACTGTACGCTCCGTCCATAAAATATTCCCGGGAATATTTCAGCAATGATACAGGAAAGCTTTTTGTTTTGCCGTTTGGAGTAGGGGGCACCGCAACTGCCGTTGCGGCAGATACTGACCGTTATGCAATAAAATTGAAGTATGACGTTTATGAGCAAATCGGCGCACCGGCTTTTGATAAGCTGGAAGACGTTATTCCAATATTGCAGAAAATGAAGGAAGTATATCCCAAAAATGCAGATGGTAATACTGTATGGGGAATGACTCTATTTTCAGATTTTGATACCAGCTATTTCTATAATATGCAGAGCGTATTTTCTACTATCGGATATTCAGTTGATTACTTGAAATATGGTATTGAGTATGACGGCGTTGCTAACGAAGGATACTCCATTTTCCGTGAAGACAGCGTGTACAAGCGTGCTGCTAAATTCTTCTATGAAATGAACAAGGCCGGCCTGCTTGACCCTGACTCCTTGACACAAACAAGAGATACAGCAAATAAAAAGATGTCAACGAAAGCTGCCGTTGCAGGTTGGGCTGCTGCTCCCGGTTGGGAATCCCAAGGCTATTATCCTATTTCGTTTGGTGAATTTATGCCATGCTATAACTATAGCAACGCTTACGGTAGAATAGGTATTGCAGTAAGTGCCAAAGCTGAAAATGTAGATGCTTCCCTTAAATTAGTGGATATGCTGGCAGATCCGGAGGCATTACTTACTCTCTACAACGGACCTCAGGGTGAGAGATGGGATATTGTTGACAATAAGCTTGTCCTTACTGAAAAATATAAAGAACACCGCGCTAAAGCTGATGGAAGCAAGTTCATTTTAAGCAGCGGTGAAGAGTACTCCCTATATAATTTCGGCATTTATGTTCGTGGAACAGGTAATATTATTGAAAAATACAATGAAGTATATCCTGCCGAGCTGTGGAAAGAGACACTTGATTATAACTATTCAAAAGATAGCGCAAAGGCGTGGACTGCACGGTATGGTTATCCCTATCTAAAAGAACAGCTCGAAGCCGAGAACCGTTTTAAGGCTATTATGGATCCTAGCTTCCCGATTTTCCTTGCTCCTGACAGCGATGATCTTAAGCTCACCTTAGCGGCGTTTAAAGATGTCATTGTTCCCGGTACATGGGAATTGGCTTACGCAAAGAGTGATGCGGAGTTTGAGAAGCTTTGGGAAACGTTGAAGAATAAATGCGAAGCCTTGGGCATTCAGCAGATAATTGATTATAAGTTGGACGACATTGCCAATGCTAAGGAAACAGCAAAACAATTTAAGTAAGAATCCTTACATAAATCCCCGATGATCGTCGGGGATTTATGTAATAAATATATCCATTGTAAATATTAGGGGAAATAGGATATACAATGAATAAGCCGTCTTTGGAAATTATAGATTTTCATATACATCCCTTTATAGCTAATGAAAACAATTTGTGCAAGTACGAAAATACTGTAAAAAATTTGGATGACTTAAGAGAAGATTTATTGAGGGCAGGTATATCAAAAGCTTGCGGAAGTGTCATACATAATACCCAGGGTTTTGATTTTGATGAAATACGCAGGCTCAATGATGAAGCTATACTGGTGAAAGAGCACTTAGGCGAATTTTATGTTCCGGGAATTCATATCCATCCGAGGTTTGTAAAAGAGTCTTGCGAAGAGCTTGAGAGGATGCGCAATAAGGGTGTAGGGTTGGTAGGAGAGTTGGTTCCTTATTTCATGGGTTGGGAGGATTATTATGATTCCAACTTACATGAAATTTATAAGTGTATACAAGAGCTCGGGATGGTGGTAAGTGTCCATACACAAAGTGATGCTACTCTCGAAATGGCTGTCAAAACTTTTCCAGATATAATGTTTGTTGTTGCACATCCGGGTGAAGAAAACACATTCTTAAGACATTTAGAGCTTATGAAGAAATATGACAACTACTTTTTGGATCTAAGCGGGGCCGGAATTTTCAGATATGGAATGATTGGTTATGGCATTAGCCAGGTAGGCAGTGACAGGTTCTTATTAGGTACAGATTATCCCATATGCAACCCCAAAATGAATGTGCAGGCAGTACTTTATGAAAAGCTGAAAGATAAAGATTATGAGGCAATATTATCAGGAAATGCCAGAAGGTTATTGAAATTAGCCATGTGTATAGAGTGAAGCTTTATTGGCTAAGTGTTAATAGGAGGATCAATGCATTTCAGGTTTTCAGTTGATGATAATATTATTTTTATAAAGGATATTACATACAGCGATTATCATTCGGTATTTGAAAATCCGTATCTGTCCATGTATAAGCGTTTACATGAGAAATACGGCGTGAAAGTTCAACTCAATTTATTTTATCAAGCCGATGATTTCAACCTGTCCGCCATGCCCGATAAGTATAAAAACGAATGGATCGAAAACTCAGACTGGCTCCAGCTTTCATTTCATTCTCGAAGTGAGATCCCCATGCCTCCATACAGGAATTCAGGCTATGATGAGGTATTTAATGATTGCAAGCTTGTCCACGATGAAATCATTCGATTTGCAGGCGAGAAGGCATTAAACCTATACACAACAATACATTGCTGTGAAACAACAAATGACGGTGTTTTAGCACTACATGATGCAGGAGTATGCGGATTGGTCGGAATATTTGGCACAAAGGAGAATCCAAGAGATTGCTATAGCCTAAATTATGAAGATTACAAAGCCTTATATGACCAACCATACTTCTACGATTATAGTCGTAAAATGTACTTTTACAATAACAGCATGATCATAAATAAAGTTGATGCCTGCGATGTGGAAAAATACTTATCCCCTTGTATTGGCAAAGAATTTATTGAGTTGATGATACATGAGCAATATTATTATAAAGATTATCCGTGGTACCAGCCTGACTTTGAAAAGAAGCTGGATATTGCTTTTTCTTATTTATTGAATAATGGATATAAGTCTGTTTTTATTGATGAAATTGTTTGAGGAAGTGTAACAATTTTGTCCATACTCACGGTTCAGGGTGGATGTTAAATTCCCTGTTGTTAAGAATATAATTTTATTTTAGGAGATTAGCATGAAGATAATAATCTTGGGGGCAGGCGGCAGAGGAGATGTATACGCGCGTTATGGGATGTTGGAAGGCGCGGAAATTGCAGCTGTTGCAGATATCAGCCAGGATAGGTTGAAGAAGTTTGCAAAGGATCATGATGTTCCGGAGGACAGACTGTTTACATCATGGGAAGAGGCGCTGGAAAAAGAGAAATATGCCGATGCAGTGATAAATGCTCTGCCGGACAGAGAGCATTTCATACCTACCATGAAGGCACTGGACGAGGGATATCACGTGTTACTGGAAAAACCCATGTCTCCGAGTGAAGACGAATGTAGGAAGATGGTTGAAAAGGCTAAGGAAAAAGGTCTTATTCTGATGGTATGCCATGTGCTGCGATATTCGCCTTTCTTTGAAAAGCTGAAAGAGGTATTGGATAGTGAGCGAGTCGGGGAAATTGTTAATTTGCAGTTGACTGAAAATGTGGTCTACTGGCATTTTGTTCATTCTTTTGTAAGGGGTATATTTAGAAATGAGGAGATATCAAGCCCGTGGATTCTTGCCAAGTCATGCCACGATCTTGATATCATCGGATATCTTACAGGTAAAAAGTGTGTTTCTGTAGTTTCTGAAGGCAGCTTGATGCACTATAGGAAAGAGAATGCACCGGAGGGAGCCCCTGATTTTTGTCTGGATGGGTGTCCCCATGAAAAGAGTTGTCCACATTTCGCACCGGCACTTTATTTAAAAGACATGCAGAACGTAAGTTGGTTTGCTGCAAAGGTATCTCCCGATGATTCAACTAAAGGAAGGTATGAAGCTTTACAGAAAGGACCCTATGGAAAATGTGCCTATAAATGCGACAACGATGTTACCGATCATCAGAGCGCTATATTCCAGATGGAGGGCGGTATGACGGCAACCTTTAATATGATTGGTTTTTCCAGTGAAAACACAAGGACTTTAAGAGTATTCGGGACCAAAGGGGATATAAGAGGGCATCTTGAAAAGGGTGAACTTGAAATTACAAATTTTCTTACCATGAAAAAAGAAGTCATTAAAATTGATTATACTTCGATTGTATCCGGTCATGGCGGTGGCGATTCAAGGCTTATGAAGGACTTTATAGAAGCTGTCAAAGGAAAGCACGCATCTGTAAAATCGTCCGCTGAGCTTTCATTGCAGAGTCATCTTATGGCATTTGCCGCAGAGAAATCCAGAAAAGAAGGGCGCAGAATTTTATTGTAATCTGGTGTAAACTTTTTAGATTGAAGGAGACTGAAAAAATGAAGAGATATGTATTTGCAGGAGCCAGTGGCAGGGGAACTACCATGTATGCCGAACCCTTGGCAAGGGATTATAAAGATGTGGCTGAGATTGTGGGCGCATTTGATATCAATATCAAAAGATGCGAAGTCATGCGCAGAAGGACTAACTTAAACTTTCCGATATACGATGACTTTGACAGAATGGTCAGCGAAACGAAGCCTGATACTGTTATCGTTACTACAGTGGACCGCTATCATCACGAATACATTATAAGGTCACTGGAGGCAGGTTGTGACGTTATTACCGAAAAACCAATGACTGTGGATGAAGAAAAGTGTAATGCCATTATGGAGGCTGAGCGTAGAACTGGAAAAAAGGTTATAGTGACCTTTAATGTAAGATTTATGCCCTTTGCAACCCGGTTAAAGCAATTAATACTGGAAGGCTCCGTGGGCAAGGTTCTAAGCGTGCATTTTGAGTGGATGCTGGATACCGTACATGGTGCGGATTACTTCAGACGGTGGCATAGAAGGAAAGAAAATTCTGGGGGGCTGATGGTACATAAATCAACTCACCATTTCGACCTGATCAACTGGCTGATTGATGAGGAACCGGTTATGATAAATGCTTTCGGTGCAACTAATTATTACGGTCCGAAAAGGGAGAACCGGGGAGAAAGATGCCTGAATTGCGAACATCAAAATACATGTGAATTCTATTTAGACATAAAGGCAGACCCATTTATCAAAGAATTCTACTATGATTGCGAGGATGTAGACGGATATTACCGTGATAAATGCGTTTTCTCAGAGGAGATTAGTATTGAGGATACTGTTAGTGTCAGTACCTTATACTCAAAGGGAACGGTAATGAGTTATTCCCTCACGGCTCATTCCCCGTATGAAGGATACAGATTGGTTATTAACGGCACAGAAGGAAGACTGGAAGCTGAAGATTTTCATGGCTCCATTGGACCATTCGCTGGAAAGCATATTTATAATATCAGACTTTATAACAGGCAGGGTGAAGAAATAAGCATAAAGGTTCCAACTGCCGGAGGCGCCCACGGCGGTGGAGATGAAAGACTCAGGAAAATGATTTTCCGAGGCGGCATGAAGGATACATTCGGGCATCTTGCGGGAAGCAGAGCGGGAGCGATGTCTATTATCATCGGCATCGGAGCTAATATTTCAATGAAGGAAGGAAAGTCAGTCAAGGTGGCAGATTTACTTAAATATATTGATTGAGGAGCAGCTACTTCCCGAGGGCATTGAAACTAGAGCCAGGGGATATTTTGCCTCTCGCTATAAGTTATAAAGATCATTTGCTAACACTCAGGATGACAGAAAATGAGAGGAGTTGTATTTATGAAAGTATCGGTTTTTAATAACTCAGAAGCGCTTGGAATAGCTGCGGCGGCGTATTCGGCAGAAATACTGAACAAGTGCATCAGGGACAAAGGAAAGGCTAGATTACTGCTGTCAACGGGCGCTTCCCAGTTTGATACTTTAAAGGCATTATTGGAGGAGAAGGTGGATTGGAGCAAGGTTGAGATGTTCCATCTGGATGAATATGTCGGCATCACCGAAGAGCACCCTGCCAGCTTCAGAAAATATCTTAAAGAACGTTTTGTCAGCAAAATTAGTCTCAAGCAGGTTCACTTTGTCAATGGAGAGGGTAACGTATCGGAAAGAATTGAAGCATTAAACAGGGAAATTTCAAAAGAACCGATAGATATTGGATTGATAGGTGTAGGTGAAAATGCGCATATTGCATTCAACGACCCACCGGCTGATTTTGACATAGAAGATCCCTTCATTGTGGTAAATCTGGATGAAGGTTGTAAAAAGCAGCAGGTAGGAGAGGGCTGGTTTCCGACGATTGATGATGTACCCAAACAGGCGATTTCCATGTCGGTTAAGCAAATAATGAAATGCGAGACAATCGTCTCATGCATTCCGTATAAGGTTAAGGCAAAGGCTGTCAAAAAGATGCTTGAGCAGGAGATAACAAATCTTATACCAGCGACAATATTAAAAAATCATGCTTCTGTTAGTATATTTCTGGATGAGGACTCCGCCTCAGCGGTTGATGAGGACGTTCTAGCGCAATTTGCATAATAGACATTTCCAATTTTCAAGGTGAAAATTATCCGAATGCAGGGGACGCCGAGGGAGGCGCCCTCTACTTAAATCTGCAAATAAGGGTATGACGGTCAAAACCGTTCTTTGTCATACGAAAGGGGAAACGAAGATGAGAAAATGGGAATATATTTGCGAGCAAATTCGCAAAAAGGTGAACATAGAAGATATAAGGCAGCTTGCAGGGGAAGGAATCCATGAATACGGTGTATATCCTGATTCAATTGAGGTAAACGGAGACACGGGATTTTTTATAGCAAGGGATAACAACAGAAAAGTGCTGGTGGTTTTTGGAGAGCATAGCTTATATGATGAATTTGACGGAGCTGATGCCATTATTGCCGGGTCTAAAACAAAGGTGTGTGAACTGAGTAACAGAAACTGTAGTGTGCTTAGGAGAATATTTCCATATACCAATCCCACAAGCCATAAAAGTGCTGGGATTACCATTGGGCTGGGGGACAGGCTGGGGGTTGCGTCTCCGGGGCATTTGAGGCTACTTAAGGGACAAAATATATTTCCTGTGATAGCGCAGCAATCAATTAGAGAGCTGAACCTTACGGGAAGAACATACGAGGATGTGCTTTCAGCGGCTTCCTGGGCAGTGTTTCAAGAGGGATACAAAAACGGATTCGGGGCTGACGGGGATCACCTCAAGAGTATGGATGAGGTGAAAATGGCTCTTGACACCGGTTTTACCATGATAACCCTGGATTGCTCGGAGCATATAGACAATAAAGCTGCAAGCTTTTCCGGACATGAGCTTGATAAGAATTACCTTGAACTGCCTTTGGAGGACAGGAAATTGCTGGAGGCAAAATATCCGGGCAGTTGCTTCAAATTAAAAGATGGGACAGAGATTTCTTTTGATGTTGACAGCTTTCGGAGAATTGTATTGGTCTACCTGAAAGCTATTAAATTTGCAATTAAAATATATAATGAGGTAATAAAGAGCTGCGGCAGGGAAATTGACTTTGAAATGTCTATCGACGAAACTCTTACATCCACGCTGCCGGAAGCCCATTTCTTTGTGGCATCGGAGCTTATCGGCGGTGGAGTAGAAATGACAAGCCTGGCACCGAGATTTTGTGGCGAATTCCAGAAAGGTATCGACTACAGGGGAGACAGAGATCGGTTTTCACAGGAGTTTGCTCTACATGTGAAAATTGCAGAGTATTTTGGCTATAAAATCAGTGTTCATTCAGGAAGCGATAAATTCAGTGTATTTCCGATTATCGGGCAATTGACAAATGGCAGGTATCACCTTAAGACAGCAGGGACAAACTGGCTGGAGGCTCTTAGAGTTATTGCCGGTAAAAATCCACAGCTATTCCGGAAGCTTTACAACTTTTCAAAGGAAAACGTATCTGAAGCCAGAAAGTACTACCATATAGACGCAAAGACAGAAAATATGCCCTCCATTGAAGCATTGAAAGATCATGAGCTACCAAGTACGCTTATTATAGATGATTGCAGACAGATTCTGCATATCACTTATGGATTGATGCTGCAAGCCGAAAATGAGGAAGGGCGGCTTATTTTCCATGATGAATTGTATGATACGCTGAGGCTGCATGAGAACGAGTACTATACCGCCCTTGAAAAGCATATAGGTAGACATCTGGTGGAATTAGGCGCATTTTAACTATAGAGTGCTTTGCCACTCTTTCTTTGTGGAACTTTTTAGAACCTATCACCTCATGGTGTTTGTTGACAATAAACTGTTGAATGGATACAATTACATCTATGGATAATAGACATAAAAGGCTTACCATCAATAATTGAGGAGCAAATAGATAAGTTTCGATTTATCGAAAGTTTTAATTTGATCATCCATAATCCATCCGACAGGAGTGAAGCAATATGCTGACACAGGCACCCAAAGGGACAAGGGATATATTGCCGGAGGACATTTATCAATGGAATTATGTTGAAAATGAGTTCTCGGAGTTATGTAGAAAATTTGGCTACAATGAAATCCGTATTCCCGTATTTGAGCACACCGAGCTGTTTCAACGCGGCGTAGGGGATACGACGGATATTGTGCAAAAGGAAATGTATACTTTTCAGGATAAGGGCGGCAGAAGCATTACTCTTCGCCCCGAGGGCACCGCAGGTGTCGTCAGAAGCTATATCGAACATGGCATGGCTTCCCAGCCTCAGCCTGTCAAGCTGTTTTATCAGATTACCGCTTATCGCTATGAAAATGTTCAAAAAGGACGCTACCGTGAGTTTAATCAATTCGGGGTTGAACTTCTCGGAGCGGCTGATCCTGCTGCGGATGTTGAAATCATATCCATACTGGCTTTATTTTTCGAGAAGCTTGGAATTAAAAATCTCGTGCTCAACCTTAACAGTATCGGCTGTCCCACATGCCGTCAGGCTTATAATGAAAAGCTGAGAGGCTTTCTTGCCGATCGCTTGGAAGGATTGTGTAATACCTGTAAGGAGCGATATAACAGAAATCCCATGCGTATTCTGGACTGCAAGGAAGAATCCTGCAAAAAGCAGATCAAAGATGCACCTGCGCTCCTGGATCACATTTGCGACGATTGCCGTACTCATTTTAACGGGGTTCTGGGAAGGCTTGAAGCCATTGGCATTCCCTACAGTATTGACAAGAACATCGTGAGAGGTTTGGACTACTATACCAGGACAGTTTTTGAGTTTGTCTCCAAAAACATAGGATCTCAGGGTACAGTGTGCGGAGGCGGCCGCTACGATGGGCTTGTTGAAGCCTGCGGCGGGGCACCCACACCCGGTATCGGATTTGCTCTGGGTGTTGAACGCTTGCTCCTTGAGATGCAAAGCCAGGGTATTAATATTCCCAAACCGGAAGCACCTGATATTTTTATAGGGGCTATTGGAGAAAAGGCGGCGATGGCATGCGAAAAGCTTGCCTGGAAGCTCCGCCAGCATAAGATCACCTGTATAAAGGACATTATGGGTAGAAGCGTCAAGGCTCAGATGAAGTATGCAGATAAGCTTGGTGTCCATTATGTGCTTATCATAGGCGATAACGAGATTGAGACAAACAAAGCCCAGCTTAAGGACATGAAAACCGGTGAGGCAAAGGATATAAGCCTGGATACACTCATTGACAGGCTGGTTAAGAATAAACATTAATTGCTCGATGTTTTGGAGGACGTATGGAGAATATACAGGGAATGAAAAGAACTCATCGCTGTGCCGAGCTTGCTTGCGCTGATGCCGGTAAAGAAGTGGTTTTAATGGGCTGGGTCCAGAAAAGAAGAGACCTGGGAGCGCTTGTTTTTGTCACCTTAAGAGACAGAAGCGGTATTATTCAGGTCGTATTTAACAGTGAAACCAACCCCGAGCTGCATGAGAAAGCGCTTCAGGTTAGAAGTGAGTATGTATTGGCCATTCGGGGAACTTTACAGCTGCGTAGCCCGGAGGCTGTCAATAAAAACATGCCCACCGGTGAGCTGGAGGTTTTGGCAACCGAGCTTAGAATTTTAAGCAAGAGTGAAACCCCACCTTTTCACATCGAGGAGGATTCCGGAGCTAACGAGGTTTTGCGGTTAAAGTACCGCTATCTGGATTTAAGAAGGCCGGACTTACAGAGAAAGCTGATGCTTCGCCACAGGGTGGCCAAAATAGCCAGGGATTATTATGACAGGAACGGCTTTCTGGAAATTGAGACCCCTGTACTTACCAAGAGCACACCTGAAGGAGCCCGCGACTATTTGGTTCCCAGCCGTGTTCATCCTGGTAAATTCTTTGCACTGCCTCAGTCGCCCCAGCTTTTTAAGCAGCTTCTGATGGTGTCAGGCTATGACCGTTACATGCAAATTACAAAATGCTTCCGAGATGAGGACTTAAGAGCTGACCGCCAGCCCGAGTTTACCCAGATCGACCTTGAAATGAGCTTTGTTGACGTTGAGGATGTTATAAAGGTTAATGAAGGCTTTATTCAAAAGGCATTTAAGGATACGCTCAATATTGATATCCCTGTACCCTTTAAACGGCTGACCTTTTATGAGGCCATGGCACGTTTCGGCTCCGATAAACCGGATACCCGGTTTGATCTGGAGCTTGTGGATGTATCCGATTTAGCTGGGACATCAGGATTTAAGGTTTTTCAGGATGCTATCGCCGCAGGGGGCAGCGTACGAGCCTTAAATGCCAAGGGCGCAGGAGCCTCCTTTTCCAGAAAAGAAATTGACGCACTTGGAGAAGTGGTTAAGACTTACAAGGCGAAAGGCCTCGCATGGATTGTCGTTGAAGAAAGCGGCCTGAAGTCTCCAATTGCCAAATTCCTTTCGGAAACTGAAGCCGCAGCACTATTAGAGCGTCTTGGCGCCCAAAAAGGTGATCTTTTATTATTTGTGGCCGATAAGGATGAAATTGTATGCGACAGCCTGGGGCATCTGCGTCTGGTATTGGGAGAAAAGCTTAATCTCATTGACCATGACCGTTATGATGTCCTATGGGTTACTGAATTCCCGCTCTTGGAACGTGATGAGGACGAAAACCGTTGGGTAGCCAAGCATCATCCCTTTACATCACCCATGGATGAGGATATTGCGTATTTGGATACCGATCCAAAAAGGGTCAGGGCCAAGGCTTATGATATTGTCTTAAACGGCTATGAGATTGGCGGAGGAAGCATCCGAATCCATAACCAGGAGCTTCAGAACAAGATGTTTAACCTTATTGGCTTTACCGACGAACAAGCCAGAGAACGCTTCGGCTTTCTTCTGGAGGCGTTCAAATATGGAACACCACCCCACGGTGGTTTGGCCTTTGGCTTGGACAGATTGGTCATGCTTCTTTCCAAAACTGATAATATCCGTGATGTTATTGCCTTCCCCAAGGTTCAAAATGCATCGGACCTCATGACTAATGCCCCGGATTATGTAGATGACAAGCAGCTTAAAGAACTTTCAATAAAGACGGTGGACGATCGTGAGTAAAGAGCTGAAGAAGAATATTTTTGACTGGGTTATGCATATTGTTGTGGCAATTGCCCTGGGCGTTGTCATTATTGTGTATGTCGGGCGACTGACCATAGTGGATGGCAATTCCATGGCGCCTACACTTCAAAGCCAAAATGTCGTCATTATTGAGAGCCTGACCCAGCGATTTGGTACCATAAAGCCGGGAGATATCGTGGTTTTGAAAATACCCGAGCTGTTAGACGGTCACAAAAAATATGCCATCAAACGTATTATTGCAGTAGAAAACCAGCGTGTGGAAATCCGGGAAGGAAAGGTTTTTGTGGACGGCATCGCGCTTATAGAGAGTTATATTAATGGCGAGCAGACCACAACCAATGACCCCATGTACGCTGATGTAACTGTCCCAAAAGGCTGCATCTATGTTCTGGGGGACAACAGAATACCTGATAAAAGCCGTGACAGCAGGACCTTCGGTACCATCAATGTGGATCGGATTGTGGGGAAGTGCTGGATCAGGTTATTTCCCTTCAGTGAAGCCGGACCTGTAAGGTAAATCTTCTGGTTAAATAAATAGCTAAAACAAAAGAGGCGACTTATTGAAGTCGGCCTCTTTTTTGCCTATTTACTCTATAGTAACAGCTTTTAGATTAAATAGTTCTTCTGCCCCAAAGCTGACATTGATCCGGCCATTAAGGGTCAAACCTTCATCATTAAAGCCGATACGCAGGGTAACACAGAAAGGCGACTCAATGTAACGAATGGTCACCAACAGCAAATCTTCCTGTTCCCAGGTGAAACTGCTCAAAATGGGACAAGTCTTGTTGCCTTCACCAGGAATATCAACCAATGATGTGGTGGATGGGAGCCAAATATGTTTTCCGGCTTCGACGGCATCCGGGCCCCTGTCGCCGTCCAGGGTGATGGTGAGCTTGTCATCCTTTAACCTCAGAAAGATTCTTTCATAACTGGATTGGTTTTTATCAAACAGGTTGAGAATGCCCGATTCCAGCTTTTGCTCCAGCGGAGAATATTTCATCTTCATGGGAGGCGCAAGGAAAAGATTCCCGAGCCTGTCATGAAGTATGGGGTAGAAGGAAGATGGTGAAAGCTTTTCATCACCAAAAGCCGGTACCAGGTGCTCATGTATCAAGTCCATCACAGCCTGCATGTCCTTGACTGCACTGGTAATTGCGATTACAGCATTCTTCTCAGGGAAGACAATGCAATATTGTCCAAAGGCACCATCGCCACGATAGGCATTTCCCTGGCATCGCCAGAACTGATAGCCGTAGCCCTGCTTCCAGTCCGGAAGGCTATTTTCAGCGTTGGAAATCTGGCTCTTTGTAGCTTCTACAACCCATGCGGAAGGTATAATCTGATGACCGTTAAGCATGCCCTTTTGGAGATAGAGAAGGCCAAACTTCAAAATGTCTTCAGTCTTAAGATTTAATCCGAAGCCGCCTGTGCTGTAGCCTCGGGGGCAGGTTGCCCATGAAGGCCTTTCAATGCCAAGGGGCTCGAATAGCCTTGGCATAAGATAATCACGGGTTGTTTTACCTGTCAGGCGGGTTATAATGACGGAAAGCATATAGGTAGCCAGGGTGTTGTAGAGAAAATGAGTACCGGGTTCATAAGTCAAAGGTGCTTCAAAAAAGGCCTTAGCCCAATTTCCATCAGGCCTTCCGACAGCGGAGGGTTCTTCTTTATGACCTGTACTCATGGATAACAGATGCTTGACCTTAAGCTTTTTAAATTTTTCATCCATATTCTGTGGAAGCTGTTCAGGAAAGTATTGGATGACGGGATCTTCTACGGTCAGAAGGCCTTCATGGACAGCCAGGCCGATGGCGGTTGAGGTAAAGCTCTTGCTTAAGGAAAACAGCATGTGGGGGAGATCCTTTCGATAAGGTGACCACCAGGCCTCAGCTGCTACTGTACCGTTTCTCAGAAGCATAAAGCTGTGAAATTCGATCTGATGCTGATCCAAGGAATCAAGAAATGACAGGATTTTTGAGGAGTCAATGCCCTGCTCTTCAGGGGTTGATCGGGGCAACACATAAGAAAGAGCCATATTTCGACCATCCTTTCATAATTGGAAGAATAGGGGATATCTTCAATATACCATAATGAAAATAAGATTGCATCGGACCAAGTTGAAAAACACTTCGTTCCGCCCTGTTTTCCAGAGCTCCCCTATGATAAAATAGGATGAGCATAAAGTATACTCCTAAGGAGCAATCGAAATATCGATCATCCCTAAGGACCCATCGAAATATCGATCATCCCCAAAGATGAAAACTTGAAGACACGAAAGGAAGTACCTGATGGATAGAGACGTTCTCAAAAAGTCGACCCTTTGCGAGGCGTTCAAAGGCGTCATAGAAAAAGAAAAGCTTCAAAACGAGTTTGCAAGGGCTTTTATAACCGGCCTTTGTTACCATAAAGCCGAAAGAAAAATTGAAATGCAAATCGAATGCCACGACTGTGTCAAGCCCGATCAGATTAAACAACTGGAACGGGCTATTTCAGAGCATTTTGCAACAAAGGTCAATGTTCAGCCGGGTTTTTTGAACGTATTAACTGATGAGATCCAGGACTGGCATAAAGAGTTCCTCTTAAATCATGTTCAATGTGAGAAAGAGCCGATGTTCCACTTTTTAGAGGGAGCGGATTTCACGCTGTCAGGCCGTAATTTAAAAGTGAGTCTGAAAAACCATTCCTCAGCCATTCTTTCAAAGGCCGGTGTGGGGCGTTGCCTGGAAGAAGCCATGGCAGCACTGTTTGACCATGAGATCAAGGCCAGCTTTATTGATGCACCCAATCATATGAAAACTGTGGATTATATCACCGAAAAGAAAGAAGAAGAGGCTCGCGTCGTTGCTGAAATGATGGCAAGCCTACCTGAACCCGATCCACAGAAAACTGCGGCTAGCGCCATAAAACCACCAAACCAGGCTTTTAGCCCTGATAACGGTTACAGTAAATTTAAGTCTCAGAAAAGGACCTCCCGCAATCAATCGGGACCCCAGGATCCAAACCTCATCTATGGCCGAGGCATTAAGGGGCAGGTCGTCAAGATGAACCAGGTCGATACCAATTCGGGGCAGGTGGTTATTGAAGGACAGGTTTTAAAAACAGACCAAAGGGTGCTCAAGTCAGGCAGGACGCTCGTAACCTTCGACGTTACCGATTTTTCATCGTCCCTGACCTGCAAGCTTTTTCCCAATGAGGACGATCTTCCAGTCATTACGGAAAAATTGGTGAAGGGTCAACATATCCGAATAAACGGCGAAGCCCAGTATGATATGTATGCCAAGGAACTGGTGGTGCTGGCCAGAGACATCCTGCTCATTACCGTGGAAAAAGAGGCTCGTTGCGATAACGCCCCGGTAAAGAGGGTGGAGCTTCATTTACATACACAAATGAGCCAGTTGGATGCCATAAGTCCCACCAAGGATATGATCAAGCGGGCAGCTAAATGGGGGCACAAGGCCGTAGCCATTACAGACCATGGAGTGGTGCAGGCATACCCCGAGGCTCAGGATATCGCCAAGGACCTTAAAAAAAAGCAGGACAAGGATATCAAGGTCCTGTATGGCATTGAAAGCTATTTTATTGCGGAAGAGAGACTCAATGCCAAGGGGGAAATTGATTACAGGCACTGTGACACCTATCACGCCGTTATATTGGTTAAAAACCAAACAGGCCTGAAAAATCTGTATCGCATTGTTTCAGAAAGCCATTTAAAGTATTTTTATAAAAAGCCCCGGCTTCCCAAGTCACTCTTTGATCAATACCGGGAAGGACTCATCATAGGAAGTGCCTGTGAAGCGGGAGAACTCTTTCAGGCCATATTGAAGGGCGCTCCCCAGGAAGAGCTGGAACGTATAGGGAGCTATTACGATTATCTTGAGATTCAGCCCGTGGGCAATAACCGGTTTCTTGTGCGAAATGGCTTGGTTGCTGATGACGAAGGTCTTAAGGATTTGAACCGTAGAATCGTTGAACTGGGAGAGAGGCTTAATAAGCCTGTTGTAGCAACTTGCGACGTTCATTTCCTTGATCCCGACGATGCTATCTACCGTGAGATCCTACAGGCAGGTCAGGGGTATAGTGATGCTGCGTATCAGGCTCCCATATATTTCAGGACCACTGAGGAAATGCTGGATGAGTTTGCTTATCTGGGCCAGGAAAAGGCCTATGAGGTAGTGGTCACCAATACCAATAAAATTGCCGATGAAATTGAGCATGTTCAGCCTATTCCAAGCGGTACCTTCCCTCCTCATATTGATGGAGCCGAGGAGGACATCAAGCGCATGAGTGAGGAAAAAGTGACGGAGCTCTACGGAGATCCGTTACCGGAGCTCGTTCGCGCCAGGGTTGACCGGGAGCTTAATTCAATTATAAAAAACGGTTTCTCGGTTATGTACATCATTGCGCAGAAATTAGTTAAGAAATCTCTGGACGATGGATATCTGGTAGGCTCCCGAGGTTCGGTAGGCTCAAGCTTTGTAGCCTATCTCATTGGTATTACGGAAGTTAATTCATTACCTTCCCATTATCGCTGCGGCGACTGCAAATACTCCGAATTCTTTGACAAGGACGAGAGTATCGCCTGCGGCTTCGACTTGCCCGAAAAAAATTGCCCACACTGTGGAAGTCCGCTTATAAAGGACGGCTATGATATTCCATTTGAAACCTTCCTAGGCTTTGATGGCGACAAAGAACCCGATATTGACTTGAATTTCTCGGGAGAATATCAATCCAAAGCTCACAAATATACCGAGGAGCTTTTTGGAGAGGGGTATACCTTCAAGGCAGGCACCATTGCCACCATAGCCGATAAAACCGCCTATGGCTTTGTAAAGAAGTTTTTGGATGAGCAGCAGGTGATAGGCACCCGTGCGGAGATTGAGCGCTTAGCTTCGGGCTGCACAGGTATTAAACGGACAACGGGTCAACATCCCGGTGGGGTTATGATCGTACCCCGCAACAAGGAAATTTATGATTTTACGCCCATTCAAAGGCCTGCCGACGATACGAGCTCAGATATCATTACGACGCACTTCGATTATCATTCTATCAGCGGCCGTATCTTGAAGCTTGATATACTGGGCCATGACGATCCCACGGTTATCCGTATGCTGGAGGACCTCACCGGTGTTGATGCTCAGACCATACCCATTGGTGAAAAGCGAACCATGGGCATTTTCTCGAGCACCGAGCCCCTGGGCGTGACCCCTGAGGACATTAACAGCCCGGTTGGAACCTTCGGCGTGCCAGAGTTTGGAACAAAGTTTGTCCGTCAGATGCTGGTTGATACCATGCCCAAGGCTTTTGCGGAGCTTATGCGTATTTCAGGGCTTTCCCACGGTACCGATGTCTGGCTCAATAACGCCCAGGACTTGGTCAGAAATGGAACAACCAATCTTGCCAATGTTATCTCCACCCGTGATGATATCATGATTTACCTAATTCAGAAGGAGCTGCCTGATTTAACGGCCTTTAAGATTATGGAAAATGTACGTAAGGGTAAGGGCCTCACTCCTGAATATGAAGAATTGATGCGTGAGAAGAATGTCCCTGAATGGTATATCGATTCCTGCAAGAAGATCAAATACATGTTTCCTAAAGCCCATGCGGCGGCCTATGTCATGATGGCCTTCCGGATTGCCTGGTTTAAGGTTTATTATCCGGAAGCCTTCTATGCCACTTATTTTTCAGTTCGTGCCGACAGCTTTGATGCCAATATTGTTTCCAGGGGGCTTGATACCATCAAAAGAACCATTGAAGATATTGAACGCAAGGGAAATGCTGCAACCAACAAAGAGAAGGATTTGCAGACTGTTCTGGAGGTTTCCCAGGAGATGTATGCCAGAGGTATTTCCTGTCTGCCGGTGAATCTGTATCAATCGGATGCTACGCGGTTTCAGATTACGAAGGAGGGAATTCTTCCGCCTTTTACAGCCTTACAGGGGCTGGGAGCGGCAGCAGCCCGCAATATTGTCAAGGCCAGGGAAGAGGGCGATGAGTTTATGTCCATTGAGGACCTAAAGATGAAATCCGGGATTTCCAAGTCAGTCATTGAAATTCTTGAGAATCACGGCAGCTTAAGAGGCCTTGACCAGAGCAGCCAATTAACACTGTTTTAAATCATGAGCCAGTGGGATAACATAAGTAGAAAAAGTTGATGGCAGATGCCGGAGGTTTTGAATATGAAGGGTATGATGGAAAGACTAGAAAAGACGGTGGACTACTTAAAGAGAAAAATGAGCATTGAACCGGAGGTGGCCATTATTTTAGGCTCGGGCCTCGGTAAACTGGCCGATTTTATTGAGGATAAGCAGGAAATTCCTTACGAGGATATCCCGAACTTTCCTCAGACCACGGTTGTTGGTCACGAGGGGAAGCTTATTTTCGGAACATTAGGAGGCCGCAAGGTCTTGGCCATGAAGGGCCGCTTCCACTTTTATGAAGGTAATGACATGGATGTAGTGGTCTATCCCATCCGTGTCTTCAAGCTATTGGGTATCCAAAACCTCATCGTGACCAATGCTGCGGGAGGTGTCAATTTAGGCTTTATTCCAGGAGACCTGATGCTCATTACAGACCAGATAGGCCTATTTTGTGATAATCCCCTGAAGGGTGAAAATCTTGATCAATTGGGGCCACGCTTTCCCGATATGTCCAAAGCCTATGACAGGCCGCTCCAGAAGGTTGCCTTGGATACGGCCAGCAAGCTCGGTATTGATCTAAAAACAGGCATATACTCCTACTGCAAAGGGCCTTCCTTTGAATCTCCTGCAGAAATACGGGCACTGCGCATACTGGGTGCTGACGCGGTGGGCATGTCCACCGTGCCCGAGGTTATTACTGCAAGACATATGGGGATGAGAGTTTTAGGAATCTCCTGCATTACCAATATGGCTGCCGGTATTTTAGACCAGCCTTTGAATCACGAAGAGGTTATGGAAACCGGAAAACAGGTAGAGAAGAAGTTTTCCAGCCTTGTCAGCGAAATTGTTGCCAACTGGGAATAAAGCACAAAAGCCTTTACCATAAAAACAAATGCGGAGTACAGAACAGGTGTACTCCGCATTTGCCTATCTATGGCACATTGAGGAACTGGGGCAATCCTTGCAGCTGCATCCGCATCCGATAGCTGCGCCTTTTTTCTTATCCCTTACCATCTTGGCGATGATGAGAGCGACCACCGCCAAAAGAATTGCACCGATTAAAAGTGTCCCGAGATTTTCTGCTATAAATTGAAACATAATAACCCTCCTTCATTAGGCATTGGCTTGCATTTTCAATGCCTTACCTTCCTTATGGGGCCTTGTCAGCAGGTAGATAAATCCTGTTATAATCAGCAGTGCCGCAATTGTTCCCAAACCAAAGCCACCGCCGGTGAAGAGCGTTCCTAACTGATAGATGCACAGGGAAACCGCGTAAGCAAATAGCGTCTGATATCCTAGGGCAAACCAGGTCCATTTGGCGTTGTTCATTTCACGCTTAATGGCTCCAATTGCCGCAAAGCAAGGTGCGCACAGCAGGTTGAACACAAGGAACGCATACGCGGAAACGGCTGTAAAGTTTTGAGCAAGCATTCCCCACAGTTCGACGCCATCTTCTGCGACCTCACCAAAGCCATAAAGAATACCAAGTGTACCTACGACGTTCTCTTTTGCTACAAGACCTGTAAGGGTTGCAACCGTGGCTTGCCAATCGCCAAATCCCAAAGGTGCAAATACACCTGCCAGGGCGCTGCCGATAACAGCCAGGAATCCATCACTGATATCCTCTACCCTGACGAATCGACCATTGACGATGCCAAAGCTCATGAGGAACCAGATGACGATAGTGGATAAAAGTATAATGGTCCCTGCTTTCTTGATAAAGGACCAGCCCCGTTCCCACATGCTGCGGAGCACATTGCCAACTGTAGGAAGATGGTAGGCAGGAAGCTCCATGACGAAGGGAGCCGGGTCGCCCTCAAACATTTTTGTTTTCTTAAGGATGATACCTGACATGATAATGGCTGCAATACCTATAAAGTATGCACTGGGAGCCACCCACCAGGCGCCGCCGAACAAGGCGCCTGCAATCAGGGCGATAATGGGAAGCTTGGCACCGCAGGGAATAAAGGTGGTGGTCATGATGGTCATCCTGCGATCCCGGTCATTTTCAATGGTACGTGATGCCATAATACCGGGAACACCGCAGCCTGTCCCTATGAGCATGGGGATAAAGGATTTGCCGGAAAGCCCGAATTTTCTGAAAATCCTGTCCATGATAAAGGCGATACGCGCCATATAGCCGCAGGCTTCCAAAAATGCAAGGAACATAAAAAGAATGAACATTTGCGGTACGAAACCAAGCACTGCGCCAACACCGGCTATGATACCGTCAATAATCAAGCTGCTTAACCAATCTGCCGTTCCGAGAGAGTTAAGTAAGCTTTCAGCAAGAACAGGAACACCGGGTACCCACACCCCGTCAATTCCAAACAGATGCCAGCCATCACCGAATACGCCGTCATTGGCCCAATCCGTCGCCAGGGTCCCTACCGTTGTAATGGAAATAAAGTAGACAATAAACATGACAACAGCAAAGATGGGAAGTGCCAGCCATCGGTTGGTAACGACCTTGTCAATCCTGTCCGAGGCAGTGAGATTAGATTTGTTCTTTTTTGTATAGCAATCCTTGATAATGGATGATATGTAGATATACCGCTCATTGGTGATGATACTTTCGCTGTCGTCATCCATTTCGTCTTCAACAGCCTGAATGAGGTTTTCCAGCTCAGGACTATTCACCATTTGATCTGCGATTTTATTGTCGCGCTCGAACAGCTTGATGGCATAAAAACGCTTTTGTTCTTCTGGAATATCATGGTTCAGGTTCGCGGAAATGCTGGAAAGCACCGTTTCCACTCTTTCTGAAAAGGTATGCAAAGGCTTTGATATTAGCTTTTTCTGAGCCAGAGTCAGCGCTTTTTCCGCAGCCTCCATAAGTCCGGTTCCCTTTAGCGCGGAGATGGAGACGACCTCACATCCTAACTTTCTTGATAGCGTGTTAAAGTTGATTTCATCCCCGTTTTTGTTCACGATATCCATCATATTAACCGCAACAACCACAGGAATGCCAAGCTCTAAAAGCTGCGTGGTCAGATAAAGATTACGCTCAATATTTGTACCATCCACAATATTGAGAATAGCTTGAGGCCTTTCATTAAGCAGAAAATTTCTTGCGACGACCTCCTCCAGGGTGTAGGGCGAAAGAGAGTAGATACCGGGCAGATCAACAATGGTAACATCCTTGTGACCCTTTAATTTACCTTCTTTTTTTTCGACTGTAACCCCGGGCCAGTTGCCTACAAATTGATTGGAGCCTGTAAGTGCGTTGAATAGGGTAGTTTTGCCGCTGTTCGGGTTGCCGGCAAGCGCTATTTTGATTAACAATGTTTGGCCCTCCTTATCCTTTTTTGCAATGTGGTACATATATGGTTAGTGAAGACTAACCTTTATGCCTAAAAAATGCAGAGACTCTTTCTCTGACTCTTTTACCGGTTTATTTGACTTCTATCATTTCAGCATCCGCTTTTCTCAGTGACAGCTCATAACCGCGCACATTGATTTCCACCGGATCGCCTAATGGTGCAACCTTACGGACATAGATTTCGCAGCCTTTGGTAATGCCCATGTCCATCATGCGTCTTCTGACGGCACCTTCACCGTGAAGCTTTACTACGGTGACGGTTTGTCCGCACTTAACCTCTTTGAGTGTTTGCATATATCTTTCTCCTTTAAACCATGATTTTATTGGCCATCTCACGACTGATGGCAATACGCGAGTCCTTGATATTAACAATAACATTGCCGCCGATCTCGGAGACAACTGTAACTCTACCACCCACTACAAAACCTAGTTTTTCAAGAAACCGCCTTGTTTCTTCCTTGCCGCCTACTTTTTTAATAGCATTTGCTTCTCCTGCTTTTGCCATTGATAAAGGCATATGGCTTCACTCTCCAATTCTCATAATCGGTATGTTCAGGTTGACTCTGTCAAAATTAGGTTAGACACCACTAACCAATTACAGGTTAGCAGAAACTAACTCTAGAGTCAATATGTTTTTGCTTGAAATCCAAACAAAATATGCTAACATAAGGTTAGCAGCTGTTAACCATGAGGAGGTGGGCTATTGAAAATAAAGGAATCCGCAGAGAATTATCTTGAAACTATTTTATTGTTAGGTAAAAAAAGACCTGAGGTTCGCTCCATCGATATTGTCAACGAACTTGATTATACAAAGCCAAGCGTCAGTGTTGCAATGAAAAACCTGCGAGAGAACGGCTATATCACCATGAACAGTGAAGGGCACATCTCTCTGACCGATAAAGGTCGCAAAATTGCTGAAACCATGTATGAGAGGCATAAGCTTCTATCAAACTGGCTGATGTTTCTCGGTGTTGATGAGGAAACCGCCATGGAGGATGCCTGCCGGATAGAGCATGTTATCAGCGTCAAAAGCTTTGAGGCCATCAAAAAACACGCCAATGATAGTAGAATGAAAAAATAAGTCGCAATAAAAAACACAGGATGATCAAGTACCTAATCCTGTGTTTTTTCATGATAAATGTCTATTTCTCCTTTATTGCTTGTTCTTTAGGTGGCAAGCTAATATTCTTGGGAAGAACAACTCTGATAATTGAGGACTCTTTTGCAAAAATCTGATTATAAGGCGCAAAGGCTCTGGCGGCTAGCCAATCCTCACCTTCGAACAATACAAGTCGGCCATCGAGCTTTAAGGTTAAGCTGCCGCCTTTGCTATCGTAAACTTCCAGTTCGTTCCTTAAGCGATCTTTGATAAAATCTCTCTGTTTTTGAGAGATGGTTTTATTAATCCATATCTCAACATTTTTCACATCTCCGTTTTCAATTTGGATATCAAGCGGAAGATGGTCAACAATTCTCAGTTCAAAAAGATCAGCACTTGGAGATTGTATTTCCGCTACTCTCTCATAATTCTCAGCTTTAAATTTTGCCTGATAGGCTTTCATATCCGGGCTAAACAATAAAACTGCAAAGAAGGATAAAACGAGTATGAGTATAATGAGTAAAAAATGTTGCTTCTTCATTTCTTGACCTCCATCCTCTTAAGGGGGATATAGCCCAACAGCCATAAAAGTAGGCTAAGAGCCGTATATGTGGCAAAAAGTATCCATGGGTTCTCATTTATGAGCAAACTTTTTCCCAGACTCAGGACAAACATGCGAAACGGACTTAAGGTGAACAGTAAAACCACAATCATGCCACATACAACCGAGGTTGCCATCTTATAACGGTAAAAGTACATAAAGAGACAATACGTAGCAGAGGAAATGAGCACAATAATTAAATAGGAGAATAAAAAGCCGGTTATAAAGCTTCCTTTAGTCGTTATCCAAAGGTAGATAAAACTCGGGTAAATGGTCTGAATGGCTGAATAGAATAGATACTCCAAAAGATATAAACCACAGGAGGCCAGTAAAATAACAAGGGGTGAGAGCAAAATATAGACCAAATGGGACAAGGCAAGAATACTCCTGTCTACCGGGAAAGAGAATTTCTTTATAAGCATCGCATTACTGGTAATGACAATGATGGATATAGGGATAGACCATAAGGCTATCATGAAGCCGGTGTTGAGGGCACTGGCATTGGAGCTGGAGTTGCCTGTGCTTACTATAGATATAATGCCCAATTGGAATATAATCAGGCCAAACATAATCTCAATGATAATAATGCACATGGATCTAAAATCGAGATAAGCGCTGTAAAGTGTTGCTTTTAGCGAGTGCATCCTGTTATTTAATGGCATTTAAAACACCTCCGTTATGAATTTGAGTAAGATTCACGCATACATCCTGCACATCCATGGGCGAAATATCAATTCCGTTTGATCTGAGCTGATTAAGCTCTTGCTGTGATAAGGTGTTTTCAATGCCCAGAGTTAAGTGCTCTCCCATTTCTTCCCTTGTCAGAATGGTCTTTTGGGTTACCAGCTTCTCCAATATTTTTTTAGAACCCGAAAGATAGAGCGCGTAATTTTGAACTTCCTCCAAGGCTTTTTGGAAAATAATCCTACCCCGGTCTATGAGCACAACCTGTTCCATCATGCCTTCAAGCTCCGATATCAGATGACTTGAGATAATGAAGGTTCGGGGGCAGTCCGAATAATCCTTTAAGACCAAGGTCATAAATTCCTTCCGGTGGGAAGCGTCCAGGCCCAGGGTTGGCTCATCCAGCATGGTCAGCTTCGAGCGGCTGCAAATGGCCATAACCACAGACAATAAAGTTTTGGTACCCTTTGAAAGCTTTTTAAATTGAGATTTTATGCTGATCTCGAAATAATCCAGCAGCTTTTGTGCCATAGAAAGGTTAAAATTTTTGTAATAGAGGCGGGAAAGCGTCAGGATCTCCATAACCTTCAGGGAATCTTCATAACGGTCATCATCCATATAAAAAATGCTGGATAATGTGTCGATCCGATCAAATGGAGCTTCACCAAAAACCTTGATCTGTCCAGATGTGGGGCGTAAAAAGCCTGCGGTTGTTTTTAGCAGAGTGGTTTTTCCTGCCCCGTTTCTTCCAATGAGGCCCACAATGCAATTTTCAGGAATATCGACGCTTACCCGATCAAGGGCGCGGGTTTCTTTAAAGCACAAGCTTAAGTCCTGTGTAACAAGAGCACTCATTATTCTTCCTCCTTTTCAGAAAGAGTAATATCATCAATCATGCTTTTAATTTCTTCCTTACTGATATTTAGCTTAGAGGCCTCCATGACAATGGTACGGAGGGTCTCATTAAAAAATTGATTTTTTCGCTTCATTTGAATCATGGCCTTAGCTCCTTTCGAAATATGCATGCCAAGCCCGCGTACTTTATACAAGATACCCTCGGAAACAAGGACGTTGATTCCCTTGGCTGCTGTGGCGGGATTTATATTGAATAGTCGGGATATCTGATATTGAGAGTAGCACTCGGCCTCCTCCGTAAGTATCCCTTTGAGAATGTCATCTTCAATGCCTTCCGCTATTTGAAGATACAGAGGTCTCAAATCATTTGAATTCAGGTTCATAACATCACCACTCAATTACTACATTACTTATGTAATGTAGTATATTACCCTGATGCAATTTTGTCAACTAGTTAGTTTGAAAATATGATACAGTAGATATTGGAGGGAAAGGCAATGGAGTTAAAAAACAAGGTCGCTGTAATAACCGGCGGTGCATTGGGTATTGGGCAATACCTGGTTCAGGAATTTGTCAAGGCCGGAGCAAGGGTTGCTTTTGTAGACTTTAATAGAGCAGCCGGTGAAGAAACATTAAAAGCTATTGAGGATTTGGGGGGAGAGGCTCTCTTCTATTGCGGAGATATTGGTGAAGAGCTGGATTTAAGGGAGTTTGCCCAACAAATTATTGAACGTTGGGGATGCGTTGATTTCTTGATTAATAATGCCATGATCAGCAAAAAAGGAATCCTGTCGGATTGCAGTTATGAGGATTTTAATCAGGTGCTTCGGGTAGGCATCGCCGCACCCTATATGCTCGCAAAGCTATTGCTCCCGCATTTCAACGAAAATGCGGCAATCGTCAATATGTCTTCTACCCGGGCCTTTCAGTCCCAGCAGGATACTGAAAGCTATACGGCCGCCAAGGGCGGTATTACGGCGCTGACTCATGCTCTAGCCATAAGCTTGGCCGGAAGGGTACGTGTGAATTCCATTGCACCGGGTTGGATTGATACAGGCAGTGCTTATGATAAGGATTATATCCCCCATTACTCAGATGCCGACACGAGACAGCACCCTTCTAAAAGGGTAGGCCATCCCATGGATATTGTCAGGGCTGTTTTCTTTCTATGCGATGAAAAAAACAGCTTCATTAATGGCCAGAATATCACGGTTGACGGTGGCATGAGTAAACTCATGATCTACACCGAAGACTATGATTGGCATTATCAGGGCAAATAGGGTGCTTTGCCGTATAAAAGAAAAAGAGTCACGGGAACGATCCTCGTGACTCTTTTTAGCCTAAGTGTTGCTTATTTGCGAATGCTTAAAAGAATCCGGTCGATATCATGTGACTCACTCAAAAGTGTTTCGGTACTATTAGAAATCTCCTCGGTCTTTGCTACGGTTTCTTGCGCCGCGGTGAAAATGTGCTCCAGATAGTTATTGGCATTGATAATAGCATTATCAACCTTGGAGCTGGCTTCTTTTATGGATTCTATGGATTGAATGGAAAAATGCTGATTGAGATTAGCCTCTTCAACGGCTTTTTGTGAGTTTTGAGCCAGCTTTCTTATCTCTTCTGCGACAACCGAAAAGCCCTTTCCGTGTTCCCCGGCACGGGCAGCTTCAATGGAGGCATTAAGCGCTAGCATGTTGGTTTGGTCGGCTACGTCAATAATAATATTGGACATATTGATATAGGTTGATATAGCTTTCTCGATTGATTGAATTGAATCTAAAACCATGGATGAAAGTCCCTTGATATCAGATAATTCATTCATCAGATGCCCCATTCCCTGGGCATTTGAGTCATTATTTCCGGCAATTTCTGCAATAGTATCCCGAATATCAGCAAAGGCACTCAATGTTTTTTCTGCATATCCTCCTAAATCCTGAAAAAGAGCAGAATTTTTTGACAATAAATCGTTAGATTCCAGGTAAGCATTCATATAGGCCTTGTGCTCTTCCTTAGCATCCAGCCTGGCTTTTTCTATGCAGTTTTTTTCGGTATTAATGCCTTTAGCGATCTTCTCGGCCATTTTTAAGCATGTTATGGAGCCGCAGGCGAAACAATTTTGATCCCGCTGTTCTTTGGTCAGCTTCTTCAGCTTGGTAAATGCATCCTCAATATCTGCTTGGCTGATATGGATTTCCGCCACTTTATCCGTACTGTATGTCCGCATAAAATCCTCGAGCTTTAACAAGCCGTCAAATTTTTTAAACAATGCTGTCATCTTGGCAAACAGTGTTTTTTTATGTTTTGCATGTGCTTTTTTTCTGACATCATCCATGATTTTATTAGCTTTAATAGTCGAAAGACTTCCATCGCAGGCTGAACCAATATTACAACCTTCGGTGCAATTTAAAACATCAAAGATATCAGGCAGGTTTTCTCTTTTTTCTTCGGCGTATTCATCAAGTCTTCTGTAAACGGTATCCTGTCCTTCACTTTTATCTATTCGTAAGCTGTTGCCCATATAAAATTCAATGTTTTCCTTCAAACCGCCGGGCATGGAGTAAAGACTGCCCAAGGACGCCTCCATATCGTCAAAGGAGCTGGTTTCTTCAGGCAAAATCATATTGCTTTTTTTGAGATAGTCCTTTAGCCTTGAAAATGTGATATTATATTGGACTAATCCTGTTTCTTCGAATTCATCGGATTTTGCAATACAGGGCGACAGGGCTGCTATCTTATGATTAATCCCTTTATATTTGCGCATGTAAAGGGCGGTACAAAGCATAGGGCTATGAATAGGCGAGAGCTTTTCAATTAAATCTGTTCGGTAATGGGTTATGTAATTGACAATAACCGGGCAAGGCTGTGTTATGAGAGCATTAGGCTTGTTTCTTCTTATATGGGTGATATGAGCCCAGGTACAGATATCCGCACCCAGTGAAACATCATAAATATTTTTTACGCCGAATTTTCTTAAGAAAAACAGGAGCTTCCCCATATCTTCACTAAAATTGACCCGGCCGGCGGGAGCAACAAGGACTGATATTTGCTCGCCACGCTTTAAATCATTAAAAAATCTGTCGGTATCGTCTTCAAAGAATCTGGCTTCATGCTGACATGCTTTGACACAAGCACCACAATGGATGCACTTGGAAGCGTCTATCCGGATTTTATTCTGGTCTCCTTCTGAATAAGCGATATTGGCCTCTTCCACAGGGCACACTCTGATGCACCTATTACAGCCCTGGCACAGGGCTATGTCTGTTTTGATCAAATCCTTCACCATAAGAATACTCCTTTAGCCCGGTTAAGTTATGTTGATTCAAGATGCAATGTTAATACCGTTTTCATAGAGTAATTCTATGGAAAGTGTATTGACTTACATTTTTCGATTTATTTCGACTTATTTTTCAAGGCTATTTTATTCCATTTTTATTGTTTTTGCTAGTATTTTATAAAAAGTTACTCAGTTCTGAGCTTTAGCTTTATTGTAAAACTGTTTATTTGTAGGGTATAATCATTAATGGGACAAGGTAAAGTTTTGGAGGAAAAAACCATGAATTATTCAATACGTGATATATCGCTCGCCGAATCAGGGCGCCAGAAAATTGCCTGGGTTAAAAAGCATATGCCTATTCTTTCAGGACTTGAGGCAGAATTTGAACGGACAAAACCCTTCGAAGGAGTCAAGATTTCTCTTTCAGTACATCTGGAGGCTAAAACGGCTTATTTGTCAAAGGTTTTTGCGGCTGGCGGGGCAAAAATGTCAGTGACGGGCAGTAATCCGCTCTCAACTCAGGATGATGTGGCAGCAGGTCTTGTGGCTGATGGTCTTGAGGTCTTTGCCTGGTATAATTCCTCACCGGAAGAATATGAAAAGCATATTGAAATGACTTTGGCACATGGCCCTAACATCATCATAGATGACGGCGGTGATCTCATATCTGCGCTTCACACCAAAATGAACCATCTTTTGCCCCAGGTCTGGGGAGGCTGTGAGGAAACAACCACCGGCATCATCCGGCTAAAAGCCATGGAGCGGGACGGCGCCTTGAGGGTGCCTATGATGGCTGTCAACGACGCCATGTGCAAACATCTCTTTGATAATCGTTACGGGACAGGACAGTCGGTATGGGATGGTATCGACCGTACAACTAATTTGATTGTAGCGGGAAAAACTGTTGTAGTGGCCGGTTATGGCTGGTGCGGTAAAGGTGTTGCCATGCGGGCCAAAGGCTTGGGAGCCCATGTTATCGTCACTGAGATTGACCCTGTAAAAGCAATTGAGGCGGTTATGGATGGCTTCCAAGTAAAAACTATGATCGATGCGGCTCCTCTGGGGGATTTATTTATTACCGTTACGGGCTGTGATCGTGTCATTTATGGTGATCATTTCAAGGAAATGAAGGATGGTGCCATACTCTGTAATGCGGGCCATTTTAACGTAGAAATTAGTATTCCTGAGCTGGAAGCCCTCTCCAGTGAAAATCGCGAGTACCGGAAAAATATTAGAGGTTATACTTTAGCCGATGGACGTACCCTTTATCTATTGGGAGAAGGCCGATTGGTCAATCTAGCCTGTGGCGACGGTCACCCTGCCGAGATCATGGACATGAGCTTTGCCGTACAAGCCATGAGTGCTCTTTATATTATGGAAAACAGGGGAAGGCTGAAGCCTGGAGTCTTCGATATTCCTGAGAGCATTGATCAGAGAATAGCTGCCAAGAAGCTTGAGAGCTTGGGTATCCAGATTGATACGCTTACCGAGGATCAAAAAAAATACTTGGGGAGCTGGCAGGTATAGGGACAACCTCAACCTATGAATATAAGAACCCCACCCGCTTACACAATCAAAGATTGCGAGCGGGTCCCGGGAACCTTGTTGTATTCACAATAAGAAACGTCACAAATAAGGATTCATCCTTTTGTGACGTTTCTTTATACATACTCTTATCCTTTTTTGGTCTAAGTCTATCTATCTGTTTCTTTTCAAAGCGGGAGGGGTTTATTTCTTCATAACTTTAATGTTCCCCGATGTGACAGCTAATGTGACAGGAACCTCACCTGATCCATGAACACCCTGAAGCTTTCCTTTACTGCGGGTTTCATGCTCCAAATCAAAAGCACAGTCTATATTGCCGGAGGAAGAGCGTGCTTCCAGGTCGAATCCGCTTCCGGAGGGGACGGAAAGCTTGATATTACCGCTGGTGGCCGATAGATTGACCTCGCCTACCAGAAGCTGATAAAGAACCTCAATATTTCCGGATGTTGATTTAACCCGTGCGGCACCCTCCAAATCCTTAAGGGTAATGTTGCCCGAAGAACTATTGACCGAGAAAAGATCCACCTTGCTCTTTTCGGCCTTGATATCACCGGAGGTACTTTCCAGAATGATCTGTTTGCAGTTTAAATTCTCAATCCTGGTATTGCCCGAATGAGATAAAATATGAATGTCTCCTGAGACGGAGAAATCAAGGAATTCCTTATCTCCGGAAGTAGCTTTTAATGTAGCCGCTTTCGCTTGAAGACCATGAATTTCTGTATTCCCTGATGTAGAGGAGACAAAGAAATCCTCTTCGAGGGAAATATTTTCAAGGTCCACATCGCCCGAAGAAAGGTCTAGGCGCAGTGTCTTCAGCTTGAGGTTTGAAGAGGTAAAGTTACCGGACGTACCATTGTAAGCAACGACGCCGTTAAAGCTTTCCGGAATGCTGATATCAAGCTTCACATTACTGGAATAAAAGCCTATAATGCTGGTGACCTTACGTTTTTCAATAATTGAGATCGTGTCCCCGGATTGCTTGATTTCAAGGGTTGGAACAGCATCCGGATTTGTTGTCTTAACGCTCCCGGTCAGGGCAGCTTTCACTTTCTCTGTTTGAGCTGAGAACAGAGTGGTGTCCGTACTGGTTGTATGAATTTCTATTGTCTTTGCGTTATCCCAATTTACCTCTTTCACATCATTTACATCATATTGGGTGCCCACTCCAAATAACATTTTATCAAAACCTCCCTTTACAACCATTTTAATAGCCGACCCGATGCCTCCAAAAACCCCCATCATGATCATGGCAACAATAACCCAGGTGACAAAGCGCCTGGAAGAGCGTGGTTTTCTCATGTTTATTGGATCAGATTGAGGAGTAAAGCCTTTTCTGTTTTTAATGACTTGCGCCAAGGCGACAGGATCGCCCAATGAGGCAATAATGTTTTCCTCTGTTCTTCCTGTTTCTTCTTCGGACCTGAAATATTCCTGGTATTCACTGATAATTTCGGTTCTTACCTCACTTGGTAAGCCCTCGAGAGCATCAAAAAGCTTCATTAAGAAATCTGTACGCGTCATACCACACCACCTGACTTTATCTGGAAACACCATTGACTATACCAGAAGGAAAGGTGGGAAACAAGGCGCTAAAGGATAGTTTAATGGTGCTCTAATGGAATTCTAATCAAGCACCATTATCCCTAAATGAAGGTTATCTCTCAGCTTAAAGAAGAATAGAGGGGTGCCAAAGAGAAAGCAGCATCCGTTTCCAATTATGACCGTCTTTAAGGTATAATAGTTTAGTAAAAAGAAAAAATACAGGGGATGGATGACAATAAGCTTCACATAGTGAAGCGCGAAAATAGGAGGGATTTAAAATGGGATCACCTGGGAAGACCACTGCAGAAAAGCTTGGGGTAAAAAATGGGGTTACGTTTTATCGCATCAACTCTGATAAATTTAAAACCTCACGTGTGGATATCTTTTTTGCAGATGGCTTAAAAAGAGAGAGAGCCAGCGGCAATGCAATCCTGCCTTTAATGATGAAAAGGGGCTGTGTGAGCTACCCCAGTGCAAATGAGCTTGAGAGAAAGCTCGAAGAGCTGTATGGGGCAGATCTTGACGGTGGTGTTATAAAAAAAGGAGAGCTGCAGTTCATAGGATTTCATATGTCCCATATTTCAGATCGTTTTACCAACGACGAAAAACTCTTTGATGAATGCAGCAAGCTTTTGATGTGTATGCTCGAAAACCCGCTTACAGAGGGGGATGGCTTTAAAAAGTCGCTCTTTAAGCAGGAGCGGGATAATATGGTGGATTATATCCGAAGCAGAGTTAATGACAAAATGCGGTTTTCATTTGCCCGGTGTATTGAAGAAATGTGCAGCGGAGAGCCCTATGCCATACCGGAGGATGGCCTGGAGGAGGATGTTCTGCTTTTGACTCCTCAAAACTCATTGACCTTTTACAAGGAGATGGTGCATACGTACCCTGCTTATGCATACATTTCGGGACAGGTTGATGATAGCAGTATCCAGCGCTTTATGGACAGCTTTCTCGCAGTAGGCCGGGGTGATATAAAAAAGATTGAACCCACCTGCGTTCAAAAGGATGTTCAAGAAGTCAAACGTGTAGATGAAAGCATGGATGTCGCCCAAGGCAAATTATGCATGGGTTTTCGCACTCATATCGAGCCTTCCTCACCGGATTACTTCCCCATGGTTGTTTACAACGGTATCTTGGGCGGTGACATTCACTCAAAGCTCTTCCAAAATGTCAGGGAAAAAGCGAGCCTCGCCTACTACGCCCAGTCCGTACTTGAAAAATATAAAGGCCTTATGGTGATCATGAGCGGGATTGAGGCTGAGAACCGCAGCAAGGCTGAAGAGATCATCCTTAAGCAGGTAGATGACATGAAAAAGGGCAATATTTCTAAGGAGGAAATCAGTGCTTCACTAAATGCCTTAGAAACAGGTATGAAAGCTATGCAGGACGGTCAGGGGACAATAGTAGACTTCTTCCTGAGCCAGCATCTCATTGAGAGCGGTGATGATTTTGAATCCATGGCTGAAAAATTCAAGAGCGTCACCCTTGACGATGTGGTCCGGGTCGCTCAAAATGTTCAACTTGATACTGTTTATTTCCTGAAGCCTGACGGCAGTAAGGCCCAAGAGGAGGGGACTGTATGAATTATAGCACCATAGAATATGAAAGACTGGGTGAAACCTTATATGAGTATGAGCACCATTCAGGCCTTAAGGCTTTCCTTGTTAAAAAACCCGGTTACAACAAGAAAACCGCTATGTTCGGTACCAGCTACGGCTCCATTGACAATGTTTTCAAGGTTCAGGGAAATGACAAGGAAATAGAAGTGCCCGACGGAATTGCCCATTTTCTTGAGCACAAGCTTTTTGAACAAGAGGACGGGAACATGCTGGACAAGTTTTCCCTGTTAGGGTCTTCACCCAATGCCTTTACGGCTTTTAACCAAACAGTATATTATTTTTCCTGCACCGATCTTTTTGACGACAATTTTAAGATGCTGCTAGGCTATGTCCAAAAGCCATGGCTTACCGATGAGAATGTGGAAAAAGAAAAGGGCATCATCGGCCAGGAAATCCGGATGTACGAGGATAATGCTGACTGGCGGGTATTCTTTAATTTGCTGGATTGCCTGTATGTCAGCCACCCTGTAAAGCTGGAAATCGCAGGTTCCATAGAGAGTATCTCAAAAATTACCAAAGAGCTCCTTTACGACTGCTATAATACCTTTTACACGCCCTCCAACATGGTGGTTGTGGTAGTGGGAGATCTTGAGCCTGATAAAGTCTTTTCAATTGTTGATAATATGATACAATTTAAAGATAAGGGCAAGGTGGAAAAAAAGTATCCTCAAGAGCCTCCAGAGCTCAATAAGGATTACAAGGAGCAGAAGCTTGCGGTATCCATGCCGTTGTTTTATATGGGCATCAAGGATAATGTACGGGTATCCGGAGTTGAACTTCTGAAAAGGCGAATTGCATTGGGTATTGTTTTATCCGATACCATGGGCAGAAGCTCGCCGCTTTATAACCGGCTTTATGAGGAAGGTCTCATTAATGATTCCTTCAGGTATGAGGCATCGCTGGATCAGGGCTACGGCTATGTAGCCTGGGGAGGACAGTCCCCGGATCCAAAGAAGACAGCCGGAATTATTTCCGAGGCATTGAAAGAGGTTACAGCAAAAGGAATCAGCCCCGAAGACTTCAATAGAATTAAAAAGGCCCATGAAGGTATGTTTATCAGAAGCCTTAATTCAGTTGAGAATATCGCCCGTGAAATTATGGATTCTTTCTTTAACGGTACTTCATACTTCGAAGTGGGCAAGGTTTACGAGGAGTTGGATGCGGACTATACAAACAAAGCGCTGCATGAGGTTTTTAATAATGCCGCCGCTTTGTCGGTAATTAATCCGCAACAATAAAAAAATTCGGTGAAGAAAATCATGGCATGATAGAATATAGAAAAACCGAATGTGTGGGTTTTAATGATGGGAGGTTTTAAATTATGGAATTTATTGAATTTCCGAAACTGGGTATCCACCTGAATATTAATCCTGTTGCCTTTGAAATTCCTCTGGGAGACAGGGCCATCACCGTTCATTGGTATGGTATTATTATTGCCACGGCCATTATGGTTGCGCTGGCCTTGGCTACAAGGCAGACAAAGAAATTCGGCATCAAAGAGGATGATTTTATTGACATGTTCCTGATTGCTCTGCCGGTTTCCATAGTTTTTGCGCGGCTCTTTTTCGTGGTGTTTACCTGGGATTCCTTTAAAAATGATCTTTTGGGCATTTTCAGGGTCTGGGAGGGCGGCCTTGCTATTTATGGTGCAATTATTGGTGCCGTCCTTTCGGTTGTATTTTACTCTCGCAGAAAAAAGGTGGATATGCTGCACCTCATGGATTTTGCCTGTGTCTACCTGCCGCTTGCGCAAGCTATCGGCCGCTGGGGTAACTTTGCCAATCAGGAGTTATATGGGTCTAATACCGATCTTCCCTGGGGCATGACCGGAAGCATTATTCAACGGTTCCCGTCATCCGGAGTAGACGGCTCGAGGCTTGTTCACCCAACATTTTTGTACGAATCGCTTCTAAATATTCTGGTATTCGTCATACTGCTCCGGCTTCGTAAAAAGAACAAGGTCAGAGGAAGCGTATTTGCCGCCTACTTGATGCTGTACAGCCTTGTACGCTTTACGCTGGAGTTCTTAAGAACCGATGAATTCGGTGTTGATGGTATTCGCTATAACCAGGTCTTTGCGATGCTTGTTTTTGTAGGTGCGCTTGTCTGGTTTATTTATCTTAGGAAGCGTGCGCTGCGCCAGGAGGAAAATGCCATGGAAACAGCTCCCAGTGCTTATGCGGAAGTACTTGAGGAACTGGAAAAGGAAGATGAAAAGGTAGCGGAATCGCTTTCTGATGTGCCCCAGGATGATGCCGATGAAGAACAAGCTAACGAAGAGACAATTAAAGAGGGCGCGGATGATGAAATACAAGGATGATACAACATGGTAACCATAGAAAAAAATAAAGGCCCATCACTAATTAAAAATATCGATTGGTTTCTGATCGGGGTTGTCCTCGCTCTTAATCTGATTGGCCTGTTAGCTGTCAGAAGTGTAGCCATCCACAAAGGCCAGCCATCATTATTCTCCAAGCAATTGGTGGCATCTATTATCGGTATGGCCTGCCTGGTGCTCATTATGATGATCGACTATAAGGATTTGAAGTTTTTGAGTATCCCTGCCTATATAGGAACAGTTTTTCTTTTGATATTTGTTCTGGTGGCCGGTTCGGGACGGGAAGAAGTTGGCACCAATGGCTGGATACTCTTAGGGCCTTTATCTTTTCAACCCTCTGAACTGGGCAAGGTAACGCTGACCATTGTCACAGCGGTCTTTTTTGAACGGATTAAGCAGGGCAACGGCGGTTTAAATTATCTCTGGCTTATAGCCTCGGCGGGAAGCCTTATTGGATTGGTTCTCCTGCAGCCTGACTTTGGGACCTCCGTTGTCTATATGTTTATGCTAGCCTGTATGATTTTTGTTTTTGGTATACGTTACCGTGTTCTGCTCATCGGAGCGGGTGCGGCCCTTGTAGCCTTGCCGATTCTCTGGTTTAGTGTCTTGGAAAAGGTGTTTAAATCCTTCCAGATCAACCGTATACTCTCCTTTTTGAATCCTGAAGCGTATGCGACAGATGCGGCCTATCATGTGCTCATGTCCATTCGATATATCGGATCCGGTACACTTACAGGTGTTGAGCCTGGCAGTGAGAAAGCAGCCAAGAATGTTCCTGCTTCAGCCACAGATTCCATTTTTGCGGTCATTGGTGAAGAATGGGGCTTTATCGGAGCGGTAGCGGTTATTGTTCTTTTTCTTGTCTTTTTATTAAGATGTCTTTATATTTCCCGCTTTGCAAAGGATAAGTATGGTGCTTATATTGTCATAGGGCTTATGGCCATGTTTCTTTTTCACTTTGTAGAGAATGTGGGCATGAATCTTGGTATGTTGCCTGTGACAGGAATACCCCTTCCCTTTATCAGTTATGGGGGTTCTTCCGTAATAGTTAACTATATTGCTGTTGGTATTATTGTAAGTATTTCCATGCGTCGACAGCGACCCATGTTTGAAGTGCAATAGGTCTAATATTAAATTTATATTACAAAAAAACAATAAACCCAGCTCTCTAGAAAATATGGGAAAAGCTTCAAATGCATATTTTGTAGTGAATTGGATTCAATCATACAATATGTAGTATGAGGTTGTACAGAATGCTAAAAGCGAAGAAGACGTTTCAGATGAGACGTCTTCTTTTTTGTGCCTATGAGCCTAATGAAGGGGTTGACGGGTGTCGATACTAGGAGTAGAATACAAGTGAAGTGGGGACGAGTGGAGCAAAGTGGTGGAGGTGAGGCGGTTGCTGATTGGAAAGTATACAAATGCATTGGACCCTAAAGGTCGTGTGTTTGTGCCGGCAGCATTCCGCGGTGATCTTGGAGATCGGTTCGTACTCACCAGGGGTTCTGAAGACAAGAGCCTTTACATCTACCCCATGGACGAATGGAAAAAGTTCGTTGAAAAACTCCAACAGCTTCCTACATCTAAGAAAGACAGCCGTATGATCATCCGACATTTTTCTTCCAACGCGACCAATTGCGATATGGACAGCCAGGGACGCATACTGATTCCTCAGGAACTCCGAGAAAAAGCAGAGCTTCAAAAAGAAGTGGTCTTCATTGGAACTGTCAACCGCATTGAAATTTGGAGCCCTGATAACATCAAGGGAGCAGAAGTGGAAGACATCGGCACATTACTTGAGTCATTGGACATTGATTTTTAAGAGAAGAGGAAAACCTCATGGAGTTCGAACACAAGCCCATTATGCTGGAGGAGTGCATAGAATTCCTGAATATCCGTCAGGACGGTGTCTATATAGATGGAACGATGGGCGGTGCAGGACATTCCTCTGAAATTCTAAGACGTCTTGGCCAAAATGGCCTTTTGATAGGTATAGACCAGGACCAAAATGCTGTGAATGCTGCAAGTAAAAGGCTTTCCAGTATTGAAACCAAAGCCCGGTTTGTCATTATGCAAACGAACTTTGAAAACATAAGAGAAGTCATTCAATCACAAAAGAGAGATTCTGTTGACGGTGTGCTCCTGGATTTAGGCGTTTCCTCTCATCAACTGGATGAGGGGGAGAGAGGCTTTTCCTACCAGCATGATGCTCCTCTTGATATGCGCATGAATCAAAACGATGCTTTCGATGCTCAAGCTCTGGTGAATACCTGGAGCCGGGCAGATTTATTCCGGATCATAAGGGATTATGGTGAGGAAAAATGGGCATCAAGAATAGCCGAGTTCATTGTCAAGAATCGTGAAACACAAAAGATAAACACAACAGGGGAACTGGTTGACATCATCAAGGCCGCGATACCGGCTGCAGCCAGACGAGAAGGCCCTCATCCCGCAAAACGGACTTTCCAGGCTATCAGGATCGCCGTTAACAGGGAGCTTGAGGTGCTTGAAAATCTGCTATCAGACGTAACCGACCTGTTAAGCCCCAGAGGACGGGTGGCTATTATCACCTTTCACTCGCTGGAGGACCGAATTGTTAAAAAAGCTTTTCAACAGCAATCCCAGGGCTGTATTTGTCCTAAGGACCTGCCTCAATGCGTTTGCGGCGTGGAGCCAAGACTAAAGGTCATTACCCGAAAGCCCATAACCCCCTCGGAGGAAGAACTGACACAAAATCCGAGAGCACGAAGCGCAAAGCTCAGGGTCGCAGAAAAGCTGTAACTCATGCATACAAGAAATACCTTGATATTTTACAAAAGATACTAAAATACGAAAGATAAAAAATTAAAGTACAAAAGATTTTAAAGTACAAAAGGTTTATAAAAGTACCAACGATTTTCTCATGATGATCACTTTACAAAAGCGCTCACTGTACATAAGAACATTGAAATCTACCGAAGACAAAGAAAAGTAAGCATACAAAAGATTTTTAATTACTAAAGAAAAAGTCTAAAGAGTACAAAAGATCTAAAAATTAAAGTGAACCTGAATTAGCGGGGCCTGTCACAAGGCCCCCTCATTCACCCATTTATTAATTTACGAAAGAGGGAGGCGAAAAACGTGGAGAAAAGAACCGGCTATATGTATGGCAGTACTGCCCCAAAGCTACCCGAAAGAGTTGAACAGCCTGTTGAGCGACAAAAGATAAGGAAAAAGGAGTCAGTTGCCGCAAAACCTGTCCGATCGAATATACCCAAGGCAAAAATGATCACTTTTATCATACTTATGGTTGCCATTAGCTTTGTCATCCTGTATCGTTTTTCTGCCCTTGCCGAGCTGAACTACAGTATGGGCACATTAAATGAGGAGCTCAGCCAGCTGCGGGATGAAAACCGGATGCTGGAAGTAGATATAGGGACAAGCATCAATCTGGAGCGTGTTAAGGAAATTGCACAAACCAGACTGAACATGCATAAACCTGAAAGCTATCAGATTGTTCTGGTCAGTGTTCCGAAAAACAATTACAGTGTGGTAGTCGACCAGGCTTATATTAATGAAACGACTAATAAAACTTCTCTTATGGATAATCTGATTAGTGCCGTAAAGGCTGTGCTGCCTTGATCCTTTTTAAGAACTTCTGGTTTATGAAACAGAATAATTCCAATAAAAAGACAAGAAAGCGCGTGTTTGCTAATATATATTAGATTAGAAAAGATAGGACTATGGATTGATCTTAGGGTGAACCGTATAAATCAGTCTGTTGTCCTTTTTTTGCAGGAGACTGATACATGAAAGGCAGTAATCGCACCAAAAGTAAACACAATATAAAAAAAGCTGCACTTAAAAGTTCAGGCAGTTCACATAGCGCCCCTGATAAAAAGAATAGCAATACACAAGATAAGCCCAATACCACAAAGCTTAAAAAAAGGGAGTTTGTCCTGTTGATTGTCTATTCTGCTGCGCTTCTTTTCATGCTCTATCGCGTCGGCTTTATTCAGTTTATCAAAGGTGAAGAATACCAGGAGATGGCTTATTTAAATCAAACCCAGAAAAGACAAATAAGCCCCAAACGCGGAACAATTTATGATCGAAATGGCCAATGGCTGGCTATAAGCGCCTCCGTGGATACTGTTTCCGTCAATCCCAAGATGCTCAGAGACGAAGTTGAAGGTGATGAAAGCAAGCTGCTGGCTCTTGCCAATGGTTTGGCCGGCTACCTTGAGATGGATGCAGAGGTCATTATGACCAAATTTAAAATGAATTCCCGCTATGAGTATATCAAAAGAAAAATTGACAGGGAGATAGGGACAAAGGTCAGGGCTTATCTCTCTGAGGCAAAAGTAAAGAGTATATATGTAGATGAGGATTCCAAGCGCTTCTATCCCAACGGCAATCTGGCATCCCATATCCTGGGTTTTACCGGTGTTGATGACCAGGGATTGAATGGCATTGAGTATGTTCTTGACAGTACTCTTAAGGGCATCCCGGGAAAAATCATGAATGAGGTTGATGTTCTGGGCCGCCAAATCAGCTTTTCACAGGAACGCTATATCGACGCCATTGATGGGTATAATGTCTATCTGACTATTGATGAGACCATTCAGCATATAGCTGAAAAGTACATGGATCAGGCTATTTTGGACTATAATCTGAAACGTGGCGCCACATCTATTGTTATGAACCCCAATACCGGAGAAATTCTGGCAATGGTTTCAAAGCCCGATTTTGATCCCAATGATCCCGATGCACTCCCTAATTTTCTAACGGATTCCGATTGGAAGGGCTTTGGTGATACCGAGGACAGCCAGTTGCTCTGGCAGACAGTTTTCAGAAACAAGGCCGTCATGGATACTTACGAACCAGGTTCGGTCTTCAAAGCCATTACCGCTTCTGCTGCCATCGAGGAAGGTGTGGTAAAGCTTAGTACACCGGAGTATTGCAAGCCTGTTTCAATGGCAGGACATACCATCGATTGCTGGAGAAAAGGAGGGCATGGCTCAGAGGACTTTTTACATGCTGTATATAATTCGTGTAACCCTGTCTTTGTCAATGTCGGATTAAAGCTCGGCATCGAAAAATTTTACAGTTATGTCAAGATGTTCGGTTTTCAGGAGAGAACCGGGATTGAGCTTCAGGGTGAGCCCACCAATGAAGAATATAAGAAACTGTGGCACACCAACCCAAAGGAAATTGACCTGGCTGTTTCTACTTTCGGTCAGCGTTTTCAGGTCAGCCCCATTCAGTTGATAACGGCCTACTCTGCTGTCGCCAACGGCGGAAATCTCATGAAACCCACTATCATCAAGCAGATAAGCGATAGTGAAGGCAACATTATTAAAAAAATGGAACCGCAGGTTGTACGCAAGGTTATATCAGACAAGACCGCCGAGACCGTACGGACCGCTTTGGAAGGTGTAGTTTCGGAAGGAACAGGTAAAAATGCTTATGTGAGCGGCTATCGCATCGGAGGAAAGACGGGAACCTCGGAGACTCTGCAAACCGAGTCCGACGGACGTTACATTGTTTCTTTCATGGCCATTGCACCTGCTGATAAACCTGAGATATGTGTGCTTGTCGTTCTGGACCATCCCCAGGTCGAACCCAGAACAGGTGGTGTTTTGGCAGCTCCGGTTGCAGGAAAACTTACCGAGGAAATATTGTCGTACCTGCAAATGGAAAGGGATTACACCGAAAAGGATAAGACTGAGATGACTCAGGAGGTTTATGTTCCCAATGTCACTGGCCTTACGGTCAAGCAGGCAGAAGAGAAGCTAAGGGCCTTCGGATTGAAATATACGCTTGAAGGCAAGGATACTTCTCCTGAAGCTATTGTTTATAATCAAACGCCAAAAGCTGACTTCTCTGTACCCCAAAGTGCCACTGTCATTCTCTACACCGATGTGGAGCAGGGAGAATTGGCTGCCATCATGCCCAATGTGCTTAACAAGACTGTAGATGAGGCAATTGCCACCATGAAACAAGCTGGACTCAACATACGCATCAGGGGAAGCGGTACGGCCCAAAAGCAGCAATACCCGGCAGGAACGTCATTGAAGAAGGGGGATGTTGTGGAAATCAATTTCGTGGAGATGATTGGTGACTAAACGGACGTATAGTTGTTAATCAGCAAGGATAAGGATATAATAACCTTACCCGTTACTGAAATCAAAGATTTCGAACGGGTGCCCAAGTTATTGATACTTCGTATTAATTATTGATACTTCGTATTAATCTTAACCATACACATTCTGGGAGGAGTTCATATGCTGTTAAGAGACTTAATAAGAAATATAGAAACAATAGATATTAAAGGAAGTCTGGATGGTGAGGTCAGGGGGGTGACCTATGATTCCAGAAAAGCCCTGCCAAAATACCTTTTTGTGTGTATTGACGGCTTTTCAACAGATGGCCACCAATATGCGCAGCAAGCCGTTGATAATGGGGCAACAGCACTTATAGTGGAAAAGGACATTTCAGTAATCGGTGAGATAACCCTTATCAAGGTCAAGGATACCCGGGAGGCACTGGCGGCAATATCGGCCGAATGGTTCGGAAATCCCTCTCATGACATGAGGCTTATTGGCATTACCGGTACAAAGGGTAAGACCACTACGACTTATATGATTCGTTCTATTTTGGAGAAATCGGGAAATACAGTCGGCCTTATCGGAACAGTTGCCAACTGTATCGGAAATGAAAAAATTCCTGCGCGCCGTACTACTCCTGAATCCTATGATCTTCAGGAAATGTTTGAAAAAATGAAGGATAAAGGCGCTGATACTGTGGTCATGGAGGTTTCATCCCAGGGACTCAAGCTTCACCGCGTTTCCTCCTGCCATTTCGATATCGGTGTCTTCACCAACTTCTCGAAAGACCATATCGGAGGCTTTGAGCATCCCGATATGGAGGACTATTTTAAATCCAAGCAGAAGCTGTTCAACCTATGCAAAAAGGGAATAGTCAATGCAGATTCTCCTTACGGACTACGTGTTAAAGATGAGGCACCCGGCGAAATTCTGACATATGGCATTGAAAGCGAAGCCGATGTCGAAGCACATAATATTTCAACCCACTCGGATTCTGTGGAATTTGACGTTACATCCCCCTGGTTTTGCGAACGTTTCAAGGTGGGAGTTCCGGGCTTCTTCAGCGTCTATAATGCTTTAGCGGCCATAGCAGTTTGCGGCATGCTGGGTATTGATATCCAGAAGATAAAAGAAGGACTCTTGAAGGTACAGGTTCCAGGAAGGGCTGAGGTTGTTCCAACTCCCGGAAAGCCCTATACGGTTATGATCGATTATGCTCATACTCCCGATAGCCTGGAAAATATTCTTGCCACTGTGAAAGCTTTTACCAGAGGTCGTTTAGTCAGTGTCTTCGGCTGCGGCGGAGACCGGGATCGGTCCAAGCGCCCTATTATGGGTGAGATTTCAGGCCGAATTGCAGATTTCACCATCATCACCTCCGATAACCCCAGAACAGAAGTCCCCTCAAGAATCCTTGCCGATATTGAGGAGGGAATGAAGGCCACCGGAGGACAATATCTGGTTATTGAGGACAGAACCCAAGCCATAAGATATGCCATGGAAAACGCCAAGCCAGACGACATTATTGTTTTATCGGGAAAAGGGCATGAAACCTATCAGATTTTTAAGGATAAGACTATTCACTATGATGAAAGAGAAATTGTCGAGAATATACTAAAGGAAGTAGAGGGATAGTTTTGAAAGCGTTAGATGCAAAAACTATCGCGAAAATGGTCCGTGGAAGGTTAAGGGCACGGTCGAACCCTCTTATTAACCAGGTCTCAACTGATACAAGGAGTTTGAGCCAAGGGGCACTTTTTGTTGCCATCAAGGGCGAACGCTTTGACGGCCATGATTATGTGGAGCAAGCCTTTTCAAATGGTGCGGCTCTTGTTATGGTCCAGGAGGGGAAGGTCATCCCTGACCATGTCCCGGCTGTTTTTGTCGCTGATACCCTGGAGGCCTTAGGCCAATTGGCATCCGAATACCGTTTGCTTTTCCAAATTCCTGTTATTGCCGTAACGGGAAGTGTGGGAAAGACAAGCACAAAAGAAATGATTGCAGCCATACTGTCGGCTCGATTCAAGGTTCATAAGACGAGGGGCAACTTCAATAACGAAATTGGACTTCCCCTTTCAGTCCTTGAACTGGATGACAGCCATGAGGTGGCTGTATTCGAGATGGGAATGAGGGGCTTTGGCGAGATAAGTGCCCTTTCGCGCATTGTCAAGCCCGATATAGCAGTGATTACCAATATCGGAATCTCTCATATTGAGAGGTTGGGGTCACGCCAGAATATCCTCAAGGCCAAGCTCGAAATATTGGATGGGATGAAAAGCAGCGGGGTCGTTGTTCTTAACGGGGATGACGAGCTGTTGTCAGGCTTAAAGGGTTTATTGAAGCAAAAGACCGTGTTCTACGGAATTAATGAAGACCAGGATATATGGGCCTACGATCTGATCTCCAAAAGAGAAGAGGGTGTCGGCTTCCAGGTTAAAACCCCTGAGGCTGATATGGATCTATTTGTTCCTGCACCGGGTATGCATAATGTTCATAATGCTCTGGCAGGTATCGCCATAGCGCAGCAGCTTCATATGAACAAAGAAGAAATTGAAACGGGGCTTCTGTGCTTTTCAGGTGAGCGGATGCGCTTAAGCATCGAGGAAAAGGATGGCATCAAGTTTATCAATGACTCCTATAATGCAGCACCAAGCTCCATCAAGGCCGCCATAGACGTTTTATGCGACATAGGCAGGGGAATGAGGAAATGGGCAGTTCTCGGCGATATGCTGGAGTTGGGCGACTGGACCCAGGAGGCACACAAGGAAATAGGCCGAATGGTTGCGACTCTTGGCATAGATTATCTGGTTGGTATAGGGGATTTTGCCCAATGGTACATTCAAGGAGCCAATGAGAGTGCTAACTCTAAGACGATTACCGTGCTGTTTGAAAATATTGCTCAAGCCAAGCCCTATATCCAGGCACTGATGCAGAAGGGGGATGCTCTCCTGTTTAAAGGCTCACGGCGCATGAAGCTGGATATTCTGGTTCAAGAGTTGATTTAGTCCTTTAGGAAGGAATGAAGTTAAAATGCAGGGAATACTGAAGGCTATCCCATCACAGGTTTTTGCTTATTTTATCAGCTTTCTGATAGCTTTGGCGGCAGGTAAATTTCTTATCCCGCTGCTTCATAGGCTGAAGTTTGGTCAAACTGTGAGGGAGGAGGGCCCGCAAAGTCATAAGATCAAGACAGGTACACCTACTATGGGAGGGTTTATCTTTCTTCTTCCCGTCTTGATTTTAGGTATTCTATACAGCTTTCAGGATATACGCATACTTTCCTTGATTCTGGTGACTTTTGGCTTTGCATTTATAGGCTTTCTGGACGATTACATCAGTGTAGTCAAAAAGAATAACAAGGGTCTTTATCCATCCCAAAAGATGATAGGTCTGCTGATCGTTTCAGGAGCCTTTACCTGGTATGCCGTAAGCTATACGCCGGGTGCCCAGTCTTTGATTCTGCCATTCCTGGGGATTGATGCCCCTGTCGCGCTTCCTCTTATCATTGCCATACCATTTTGCCTGTTTGTTCTAGTCAGCTTTACCAATGCCGTCAATCTCACCGACGGTCTGGATGGACTCGCAGGCTCGGCAACTACCATTGTCCTGCTTTTCTTTACCCTGGTGTCCATGTTCAACAATGAGTGGGAATATATCCGTATGTTTTGCGCTATCCTGGCCGGCGGACTATTGGGCTTCCTCGTCTATAATCTGCATCCGGCAAAGGTTTTTATGGGAGATACCGGGTCGCTTGCTTTAGGCGGGGCCCTTGCCGCCGTCGCCATACTGACAGGAACTCCTATCTTTTTGGGATTGGCAGGCATAATCTATGTTGCAGAAACATTATCTGTAATAATACAGGTTTATTATTTTAAACGTACAGGAAGGCGAGTATTTTTAATGGCACCCCTTCATCATCACTTTGAGCAAAAGGGATGGAGCGAAACCAAGGTGGTAACAATATTTACGTTTGTGACATTATTAAGCAGTGTGTTAGCCTTCCTGCTCTTGAGGTGATGGAATGAAAAAAAGGGAGTACGATTTTTGGCTTCTTTTTACGGTGCTTGTTCTGCTGGCCATCGGAACCGTCATGGTTTTCAGCGCCAGTTCTTATAATGCGCTCTATTATAAAGACAACAAATATTATTTTCTTATTAGGCAATTGATTTGGGGTGTTCTTGGAATTTTCAGCATGCTGGTTTTTTCAAATATCGACTATCACAGAATAGCCCTGAGCTCTCCTATTTTAATGGTTATCAGTACTGTGCTCCTTGTGCTGGTTTTAATACCCGGTATCGGAAGTAATATTAACGGTTCAAACCGATGGTTCAATTTCGGCTACTTTTCATTTCAGCCATCGGAATTGACCAAGATTGCCATTATCCTGTTTTTATCATTTAGCCTGTCAAAAAACAGTGACCGCTTGAAATTCTTTTTTTCCGGCCTCCTGCCTTATTTGCTTGTGATCGGGGTTACCGATCTGCTTCTGTACAAAGAGCCTCATATGAGCGCAATTATTCTGATTACTTTAATTTCAATCATTATTCTTTTTTGTGCCGGTGCAAAAATCAGGCATTTTCTTGTTCTTGCCGCACCTGTATTGGCTGTAGGTGTGAAGCTCATTATGGCTGATGAATACCGTATGGAGCGTCTTCTCTCCTTTCTGGATCCCTTTAAATACAAGCAGGGAAGCGGATACCAGGTCATTAATTCTCTTTATGCCATTGCTTCGGGCAATGTATTCGGTCGTGGCTTGGGAAAAAGTCTTCAAAAGTACCTCTATCTTCCCGAACCGCACAATGACTTTATATTTTCGGTCATGGCAGAGGAATTGGGTTTTGTAGGAGCCTTAACAGTTATTGCACTTTTTATGCTTTTTATCTGGAGAGGCATCAAGGTTGCCATGAATGCTCAGGATATGATGGGCAGCCTTATAGCCATCGGCATTACCTCTCTGGTTGCCGCAGAAACCATCATTAACATAGCTGTTGTGACCTCAACAATCCCTGCTACAGGAATGCCATTGCCTTTCTTCAGCTATGGCGGCACGTCCATGGTCTTTCTTTTGTCGTCTATAGGGATTCTTCTCAATATCTCAAAGGGTTCTTCGGCCTTTGCCGTTCGTATGACGCCGGATAACAGAGAGGACCTCAAGATGAAGCGTATCTTGCCATCGCGGAAAGCAGGTGATTTTTAAGTATGAAATACCTCATCTCAGGTGGAGGTACGGGAGGCCATATTAATCCCGGACTAGCCATCGCCAAAGAAATTATGAATCGTGAGCCTGATGCTGAAATCCTCTTTGTTGGGACAAAAAACGGTCTTGAAGGAAAGCTTGTACCCCGGGAGGGTTTTGATATTGAATTCATTGAAGTAAGCGGTTTTAAAAGAAAGCTTTCGCTGGATACCCTCAAAACAGTCACGAAGCTTTTTAAAAGCTTCGGCTCGACAAGTAAGATTTTAAAAAAATTCAAGCCCGACGCCGTTATAGGGACAGGAGGCTATGTCTGCGGTCCGGTGGTGTTCAGTGCGGCTTTGAAAAGAATACCCACCGTTATTCATGAGCAGAATGCCTTTCCGGGCGTAACCAACAAGATTTTAGCCCATTACGTCGATGCGGTTGCCATCAGCTTTGAAGACTCCCGCCAGAGGTTTAAGGGGAAGGCCAGAATAACTTTAACAGGAAATCCGGTGCGCGGAGAGCTTTTTTCACAGACCAAGGCTTCCGCCAGAGAAAAGCTGCAGCTTGACCATGACTTGCCCCTGGTTGTTATTTTTGGAGGAAGTCTTGGGGCCGAGCATCTGAATCAATGTGTGAAGGATATGATCAACCTACATTATCAGGATATTTCCTATCAGCTCATTCTTGCTACTGGCATGAAGCATTATGAAGCTGTTATGAATGAAATAAAAGTTCCTCTTCCTTCTCATATCCGTATAGAGCCCTATCTTTACAATATGGGGGATGTTCTGGCAAGCGCAGATCTGGCTGTGTGCAGAGGAGGAGCCATTACCGTAAGCGAGCTTTCTGCTCTCGGCATACCGTCGATTCTTATCCCCTCACCCTATGTCGCTGAGAACCATCAGGAGTACAATGCCCGTGCTCTGGAGCGTAAGGGAGCTGCAGTTGTTATTCTTCAAAGTCAGCTCACATCTGAAATTTTGTACGGACAGATACAGAAGCTCATTAACAATAAGGATCTGAGAGCAAAAATGTCCTCCGATGCCAAGAAAATTGGCATTCGCAATGCATCGACCTCTCTTTATACGCTCATGAAGGAAATAATGAAGTCGAAATCTGTCAAATCATAAGCAAACAAGCCCATTGTAACACCATTTTACCGGAAGCATATTATGAAATGTGTTCAATACTTTGCTTCCGGGGGTGTTTTGCGTGAGCAATCTCATAATTGCCGGAGGTTCAAGACTGAGCGGCATTATTGAAGTACCAGGAGCCAAAAATGCAGTTTTACCGGTACTTGCCGCGACGCTTTTGAATAATGGTACCAGCATACTTGAGAATTGCCCGGAGTTGGACGATGTCTTAACCATGCTTGAAATACTGTCGGCTTTAGGGTGCAAGATCAAAAGAAAAGGTCCTCGAATAGAGGTTGATGCTACAAATTTAACAAGCTCGTGTATTCCGGAATTGCTTGCAAAAAGAATGAGATCCTCCATCATCATTTTGGGGGCAGTCCTGGCCAGATGCGGAGAAGTCAAGGTGAGCTATCCGGGGGGATGCGAAATTGGCATGAGGCCTATAGATATGCATCTTAGGGCCCTGGAACAAATGGGTGCTGAGGTGGATGGTCTCAATCACGGCATGTTGAGGGTAACCGCAGCAAAGCTCCAGGGTTGTGAGATTCTGTTGGATTATCCAAGCGTGGGCGCTACAGAAAACATCATGCTGGCAGCGGCTTTTGCCGAGGGAGAAACCTTGATCCGAAATGCGGCAAAAGAGCCTGAAATTGAAGATTTGCAGGACTTTCTAAGAAAAATGGGTGTAGAGGTCAATGGAGCGGGAAGCGGTGTCATTAGAATTCAGGGTGCCCGGGAAATTAAAACTCAACCCCAGCACAAAATTATTCCGGACCGCATTGTTGCCGGAACCTATCTCGCAGCAGTAGCTGCAGCCGGCGGAAGCCTGGTCACTACAGGAATAGATTATGACCATATCGGATCCATTCTTTACTGCCTTAAACGTACAGGCTGCAAGATAAAAAACTATCAGGGCGGTGTTGTCACACTGGAGTCCGAGGGCAGGCTCAATGCGCTGGATCTTGTCAGAACATCCCCTTATCCCGGATTTCCCACAGACATGCAGCCGCAAATCGTAGCTTTGCTAACCAAATGTTCAGGCACCAGCGTTGTAGTTGAGACTGTTTTTGAAAACAGATTCCGTTATACCGAGCAGCTCTTGAAGCTCGGCGCAGACGTCAGCGTGCAGGGCAGAACGGCTATTATTCGAGGAGTTGACAAATTAACGGGCGCCGATGTGGAAGCAAGGGATTTGCGAGGCGGGGCTGCGCTCATACTGGCAGGCCTGGTCGCAGAAGGGGAGACCAAGGTAAGTGGTGTGGGCTATATTGACCGTGGCTACGAAAAGGTGGAACAGGTTCTTTCAAAAGTAGGGGCGCATATCAGAAGAGTTGAAGACTGAAATTACTCTTGCTATAATAAGAATATCGCCCAAAAGTCACTACGTGACTGTTTGCAAACCTTCCTAAAAAGGCAGGCAAACGAGGATAAAGAATTATGGAGCACAGGATGAAAGCAACAAAACGACGCGTTAAAAGAAGACTGAAAATACTTTTCGCTATAGTTGGAATAGCTTTGATCCTGTTATTCCTGTTTTTTGCTCCATTTTTCAATATCAGGTCCATTGTGGTTACAGGCAGCACCCGTTATGCACCTGAAAAAATTATTGAAATGTCCGGATTGTTACTGGGCGAAAATGGTTTTAGAAAGTTGAAACTGCAAGCCGAAGCAATTCTAGAGCTTCGTCTCATCGACAGTGAGAAGAAGATTGAACAGCTTCCTTACGTAAAAGCTTCTACAGTGAGTCTTGTTTTTCCGGATAAGGTCGCAATCGACGTCACCGAAAGAGAGCCTGCCGCAATCATACGTTATCTGGACAGTTACCTGACTGTTGATAGGGAGGGTTATGTCCTTGAGTCCACCAACCAGAGACCGGAAGGAAACCTGAAAGAAATTCGGGGGATTGAGTTTGCAAAATATACAATGGGCGGCCAACTGGAGGCTTCTGACATTTCGCTCATACGAACGGCTGTAGATATTATTGAGGCCATAAAAAACTCGGATAGCAGTACGGACTTAAAACTATTCGAGGTTTTAGACTGGATTGACATGGTTGACCGGAACAGTGCCTTATTTTCTCTGGATAATAGGATAGTGGTTCGGTTCAACCCGGAGGACAAGCTTCAATACACCATTGATTTTACCAAGGAAATTTTCTTTAAAAAGATTAACACCAAGGAGAGCGGAAGAATTGAATTTTCCGGTGATCAAAACCCGAGCTTTATACCTGATTAAAATACCTAAGCTTTAAGGAGGTCCATATGATACCGTTACTAGGACTTATAGCCGGATTAATAATCGGCATTTTTATTCCCTTCCATATTCCCCAGGAGTATTCCAATTATGCTGCAGTAGCCATTCTGGCTGCCCTCGATTCTGTCCTTGGCGGATTATCGGCATCCCTTGACGGGAAATTCAACATTAAGGTTTTTCTTTCCGGATTCTTTTCTAATTCGCTATTAGCAGCCCTTTTAGCATATATCGGAGACAAGCTCGGAATTCAGATTCATTTGGCCGCCATATTTGCTTTTGGTAACCGAATCTTCTTAAATTTCGGCAATATAAGAAGGAAACTCATAAAGGTTGATGATCACAAGTAACACAATATATATTGTAAAAATGTAAATTTTTCTTTCATTAACCTCAATATCTAGAGTTCATGAAGGTAGTGTTTTTCAAATAAAATATTGCTTTTATATGGGTTTGTTATATAATAGTGATGGTAGCTTATATGGATTTTTAATAAATATTACGCGAGACGACTCATAAGGAGGATACAAAAGTGTTGGAGTTTGACATTGATATGGATAGCTTCGCCCGCATCAAGGTCGTTGGTGTCGGTGGAGGCGGCAATAATGCCGTAAACCGGATGATATCAGCAGGACTTCGTGGCGTTGAATTCATTTCCGTTAATACTGATAAACAAGCGTTATTTCTTTCACAAGCCAATACTAAAATTCAAATAGGTGATAAACTGACCAAAGGCCTTGGTGCTGGCGCCAATCCCGAAATTGGCGAAAAAGCCGCCAATGAAAGCCGTGATGAAATTGCCATGGCTATTAAGGATGCCGATCTGGTTTTTGTCACCGCAGGTATGGGCGGTGGAACCGGAACCGGAGCAGCTCCAGTCATTGCTCAAATTGCCAAGGAAATGGGTATTCTCACGGTAGGTGTAGTTACAAAGCCTTTTCTTTTCGAGGGCAAGAAACGCATGCAACATGCCGAAGGCGGAGTTGAAGCCCTCAAGAGTGTCGTTGATACCCTTGTAACCATTCCCAACGACAGGTTGCTTCAGCTTGCGGATAAAAAAATGCCTTTAGTAAAGGCCTTTAATCTTGCAGATGATATATTAAGACAAGGTGTTCAAGGTATATCCGATCTCATTGCGGTACCAGGCCTTATTAATCTGGATTTTGCCGATGTGAAGACCATCATGATGGAGACCGGACTTGCTCATATGGGTATAGGTCGCGGATCCGGTGAAAACAAAGCAGAAGAAGCCGCCAAGCAGGCTATTTCCAGCCCGCTTCTGGAAACCTCTATTGAAGGTGCCAGAGGTGTGCTCCTTAACATTACGGGTGGCGCTGACCTGGGCTTGCAGGAAGTTAATATGGCTGCAGAGCTCATTCAGGCTTCAGCTGATCCGGAGGCCAATATTATATTTGGTGCCGTTATTGACGACAACCTCAAGGATGAACTGATTATAACTGTTATTGCCACAGGCTTTAGCAGAAGTGGGGAGATCAAGCGTCCCAGTCAGTTGTTCCCGATTGAAGGGAAAAAGCCCACAGAGCCCGTTAAAAAGCCGGTAATTGTTGACGATGATGCAGAAGGCCCTGAAATTCCCACTTTTTTAAAGCGTAAGGGCTTTAGATAAGGTTGACAGAACAACATTGAGATTGTAAAATTAAAACTCGGGGACATTCCTGTCCCCAAGTTTTTTCTTTCTTCGGGTTGATATGCCACCATGGCTCAGATGGTAGAGCAGCGCATTCGTAATGCGCGGGTCAAGGGTTCAAGTCCCTTTGGTGGCTCCAATAAAAACAGGCAATCGCTGGATTTGCCTGTTTTGTTTTTGAAAAGATGAAAGAATAGTTAGAGAAAAACAAAAAAGCCCAGACCATCAGCCTTGGGCTTGAGTTACAAATGGATGAGAAAGGGTTAATCGATGATGATACCCTTGATCTCATTGATAAATGCGTCGGCGTTATCATTATGAACCTCAACCTTGATAGGCTTGGAGAGATCCAGGCTGAAAATCCCCATAATGGATTTTGCATCAACAATATAACGGCCGGATGTAAGGTCAACATCGAAATCATACTTATTTACGATGTTTACAAAATCCTTTACATCATTTATGGATTTTAAAAGAATGTTGAATGTTTTCATTGGTTTATTACACCGCCTTTCAGTGCTATAATGCAATCAACATATGTATTAGTTTATTACCATAATCACCCGTAGTCAATGACTAAAGTGTTAAGAGTTTGTGATATAATTTGTAACAAATATAGGAAGTGATACAAAATGAAACATAATAAGAAGGTAGCGTTTATAACACTGGGCTGCAAGGTCAATACCTCCGAAACCGAAGGTATGAAGCGCCTCTTTCAGGAGGCAGGCTATATGCCTGTAGCAGAACATGAATTTGCGGATGTATATATTATCAATACTTGTACTGTTACCAGTATGAGTGACAAAAAATCTCGGCAGATGTTGAGACGAGCTCATACTTTAAACCCCGATGCCGTAATAGCGGCAGTGGGGTGTTTTGCCCAGGTTTCCCCTGATAAGGCTGCCGAGATTGAGGGGGTTAATCTTGTCGTGGGCAATAACATGAAGTACCGCATAGTTGAGCTTGTTGAAAACACTCAAAAAGAAGGGCCTCAAAAGTACGTAAGGGAAAGAAAAGAGCTCACAGAATATGAGGAGCTTCCGGTTGAGAATTACGAAGAGCATACGCGGGCCTTTTTAAAAATACAGGACGGTTGTGATCAATATTGCTCCTATTGCATTATTCCCCATGCCCGTGGTCCTGTCAGAAGCAGGGGAATGTCCGAGGTTATAAAGGAAGCTAGGGGCTTTGCATCTCGAGGCTTTAAGGAAATAGTGCTGACGGGTATTCATTTAACCTCTTATGGTGATGAAAGGAACGGAACCGGTCTGGGTAATCTTATTTCCGAGGTCCATGCCATTGAAGGCATTGAAAGAGTTCGTCTGGGCTCGCTGGAACCTATGTTTTTAACACCGGAATTTATAAAGAGTATAAAGGGATTTCCCAAGCTATGCCCTCATTTTCACATTTCCCTCCAGAGCGGCAGTACGGAAACCTTAAAACGTATGAACCGAAAATATGCTCCGGCGGATTACCGTCATATTGTGGAGGGACTCAAGGAGCAAATCCCGGGAGTCATGCTTACAACAGATGTTATGGTGGGTTTTCCAGGTGAAACTGAGGAGGAATTCCAAGAATCCTATAGGTTTTGTGAGGAAATGGGCTTCTTGTGGATCCATGTTTTTAAATATTCCCCAAGGCAGGGGACACCGGCGGCACGATTCAGTCATCAGATCGATCCCAAGATCAAAGAGCAGCGCAGCAAGGACATGATAGCACTTGCAGAGCATTTGCGTGAAAAGAATTTTGAACGTTTTATTGGGCAGGACGCTAAGGTTTTGCTGGAGAAAGCCATTGAAGGAAGCTCCGGTGACATGGAGGGATTGATCCCCAACTATATTCCTGTGGCAGTCAAGGTTGGAAAAGAAAAATCTGGGGAAATAATAAGAGTAAGGCTCACGGGCATAGAGGGGGAACGCATGAGAGCTGATATCATATAAGCTTAATACGAAGTATCAATGCCTTCGATAAGCCTATCGGAATCTATGATTTCGGTAACGCCTAAAGGTGACAGGTGAGGTTATTAATACGAAGTATCAATGCTCTCGGGAACCCGTTCGAAATCTATGATTTCGGTAACGGGTGAGGTTATTACAATGTGATGTCGGATTCATATCATAACTTGATTAAATAGCCTGTATGTATTAATATATTAACATCATTAATGATAAAATCTTAATGTCCCGGCAGTGGTTCGGGTAGGAAGCGGGTGAATATATGAATTCCGGAACAATGAAATTTGACTTTAATAACGATAACACCAATCAGACCCGTGAAGTCATACTCAAGGTTTATGAGGCGCTTACCGAGAAGGGATATAATCCTATCAGCCAGATTGTAGGCTATATCATGTCGGGAGACCCTACCTACATTACCAGCCACAATAATGCCAGAAGCCTTATCAGAAGGCTGGAACGTGATGAGATTCTTGAGGAGCTTGTAAGATACTATTTAAAGTAAACTATCCAGCAAGAAATATAAATCTTTAAATGATGTGATTACGATCAGTGTTTTATGGACGGAGCCCGCTTTTTGCGGGCTTTTATATCGTAGGGGCCGAGGCTTGTGATGCGGGGGGATTATTGTGGAATACAGGGAATTGGGCTGTACAGGGTTGAGGGTATCAAGACTTTGCTTCGGAGGATTGGTGATTGGCCCGCTCCAGAAAAATCTTAGTGTTGAGAACGGGGCGGAGGTCATTGCCGAAGCCTTCAGGCTTGGGGTTAATTTTATTGACACAGCCGATCTCTATGGCACCTATCCTCACATTCGAAGGGCCATGGAATTAACCGGTATTCGTCCGGTCATTTCTTCCAAGTCCTATGCTTATACCAGAGAAGATGCCAAGAGGACTGTGGATAAAGCACTAACATCTCTTGGCCTGGATAGCATTGATATCTTTCTAATGCATGAGCAAGAGAGCGAGCATACAATACGTGGACATTGGGAAGCTCTGGAGTATTATCTGGAGCTTAAACAGCAGGGGGTCATTAAGGCCGTTGGCCTTTCTACCCATCATATTGCTGCTGTTCGGGCGGCCTGCCAGGTTCCTGAGATAGAGGTGATTCACCCCATAACAAATAAAGCAGGTCTTGGTATTTGTGACGGCACCATGGACGACATGCTGTCTGCCCTCCAAGAAGCCCACAGCTTGGGAAAAGCCATTTATGGCATGAAGCCCTTTGGTGGAGGAAATCTTCTCCACTCCTTTCGGGATTGCCTGGAATTTGTTACTTCCATCCCTTATCTGCATGCTATTGCGCTAGGCATGCAGAGCGTGGAGGAGGTACGCATGAATATAGCTCTCTTTGATGATCTTTCCAGTGCTTCCGAAAAAATAAAGGACTATCATCCTGATAATCAGAAAGCCCTTCATGTAGACTTTTGGTGTGAGGGCTGTGGCAAGTGTACCGAGCGCTGTAAGCAGCGTGCTCTTGTTTTGAAGGAGGGAAAGCTGTCCATAGATCATAAAAGATGTGTCCTCTGTGGGTATTGCGCAAGCTCATGCCCTGTCTTCGCACTTAAGGTGTACTAGAAGCAAAGTGGATTAGAGGGGACAGGGTCGCCTTTTAGTACCTGTCAAGCGTTTTTGATTTTGTCTCAAAATAAAAGCAACATTAGCTAGATTGAATTAGTAATTTTTCCATATGTAAAAATGCATGCAGCGGTTTTCCGCTGCATGCTTAACAATCTTTGTAGAAAAA
>JAEZJF010000001.1 GCA_023415825.1 Bacillota bacterium | reverse complement strand
GAACACTTAAACAGCCTTCCTCATCTATAGCTTCACCGCTTTGTTTTATAATTCTTGGGTTGATCATTTTGTATAGGTTCTCTCCATCTACATCTATCACCACAAGTCTTTTTAATATACCTATTTGTGGTGCAGCAAGACCTACTCCATCCTTTTCATACATTGTATCAACCATATCATCAAGAATAGTCAAAATTCTGTCATCTATTTTTTCTACTTCTCTACTTTTTTTTCTTAATATTTCATCGCCTTCTCATCTAACATTTCTTAATGCCATATTAACCTCCTATTAATAACTTATTTTTTAAACACTTTCTGTATCTATATTTATACTAATTTTAATATTTTTTACGTCCTTTTCCATATACACTTCTCTTATTATGCTCTTTAACTCTGATGCATATTTTAAAGACACTTTAATAAATAAATATATTCTATATTCATTATTCACTTTGTATATAGAGTGAGGTGTAGGATTATATAATAATACTCCTTTACCCTTAAGTGATTCTTGAATTTTTTGTTTTAACTCGTTATATCTATCAAATGAATATGATTTTAATTCATCTTCATATCTAGATATAGTACATATATTAACTATATTTATATATGGTGGATATGAGAATTCCTTTCTTAGCATAGACTCTTCTTTTATAAATTCATCAAAATCATTGGATTTTGCTGCATTTACTATAAAGTTTTCAGGCTCATAGGTTTGTATATACACATAACCCTTTTTACTACTTCTACCAGCTCTACCACTAACCTGCGTCAACAGCTGAAAGGTCTTTTCTCCTGAATTAAAAAATGGTAAATTTATAAGTGAGTCAGCTGACAAAACGCCTACAGTTGTTACATCTGGAAAATCAAGACCCTTTGCAAGCATTTGAGTTCCTATCAGGATATCTATTTTATGATCTTTAAAATCATTATAAATAGCTTCGTAGCTATCCTTAGATGACATAGAGTCAATATCCATTCTTGCTACATTGTAATTTTTAAATAAACTCTTTATAAATTCCTCTGCTTGCTGCGTACCAAAACCAAATTGCTGTATTTTTTCACTTCCACAATCAGGACACTTATCAAAAACAAACTTGGTTCTACCGCAATAATGACACTTTAGTTTATTTGCACTCATATGATAAGTCATTGAAACATCACATTTATCACATTTAACTACATATCCACATTTTTTACATGATATAAAGTTTGAATATCCTCGCCTGTTAACAAACAATATAACTTGTTCTTTATTTTTTAGTGATCTTTTAATACTTCTATATAGCTCTCTACTTAAAATTGTATCATTACCACTTTCTATTTCTTGCTTCATATCAATAATTTTTATCTCTGGTAAATTTGCATGATTTGCTCTATTTTTAAGTTCTAAAAGCTTTATATGGCCTTTTTTAACCATGTTATAGGTTTTCAAAGAAGGTGTAGCTGAACCCAATACAATTTTACAATTTTCAATATAAGCTCTTTTTATAGCAGTTTCAACTGCATCGTACTTAGGTGATGTGGAAGATTTATAGCTATCTTCATGCTCCTCATCAACTATAATTATTCCTAAATTATTAATTGGTGCAAATAAAGCTGATCTTGCTCCTATAACTACATCAACCTCATTATTCAATACCTTATACCACTGTATATATCTCTGCTTGGCTGTTAGCTTACTATGAAATACAGCTATTCTTTTACCAAAGCTTTTTTCAAATCTATCTACTATTTGATTGGTTAGAGATATTTCAGGCACCAACATAATAGACTGTTTACCTAATTTTTTGTAATAATTTATTAAATTTATATATACCTCAGTTTTACCACTTCCAGTAATTCCATGCAATAAATAGGCTATATCATCCGTATTTATTATTTCATCATAGCATTTTTTTTGCTCGATATTTAAAGTATTTATAAAAAAATTTTCATCTAAATTACTATCATCTAAATATAATTTTTCTTCTAAACCAATAATGTTCTTCTTTATTAAAGTATTAACTGTAGCAGTTGTAATATCAGTGTTTGAAGTTAGCTCTTTAAGCAACAAATTATCAAAGTTTTTTAAATATTCGATAGCCTTTATTTGCTTAGTTGCATTTTTCAAATTATAATCATCAATTGCTTTATTTTTATCTATTAAAAATATAATTTTTTCTTTTTTTATTTTATTTTCTTTATCATGCTCATATTTGATTTGTGAAGGTACCTTAAGCCTTATTACATCTGAATATTTGCATATATATCTTTCCCTAATCCAAGTAGCCAATTTAATCAGCTCAGGTTTTACAATCACTACATCATCTATAACGTCTAATATAGGCTTTATTTTTTCCATAGGTACATCTGTTGTTGAAATAATTCCAACAATCAATGCATCTAATGTATTTTTGGTTTTGGAAAAGGTTATTTTAACTCTTTTTCCAACCATTATACTTTCCAAAAATCTATTTGGTACACCATAGGTATATAAGCTATCAGTACTTTTTGAATTATTATTAATTATTACCTGAACAAACTTTGTATACAAATAACCACATCCTTTATATCCATGCTAAGACCAAATTTCTTTTAAATCCTTAAAGCAGAAAAGCCTGATAATCAATCAAGCTATTCTTCGTCTGGATATATAGGTGTTATTTTGCCATCATAAAACTCTTCAATTGCTATTGAAACTGGTTTTATAGTTTTAGTGTAAACTAAAGGATTTTCTCCTGCTATAATTTGTCTTGCTCTCTTTGATATTATAGTTACTAGTGAATATCTACTATTAACCATCCCTAACAATTCGTCTATTGGTATATTTTGCATTATATGCCCTCCTTGATTTCTTCAATCAAATCTATATTTCTATGTGATTTCATTTTTTCTACATCTATTATGCTTCTAACCTTACTAGTAGCACTTTCAAGATTATCATTAACAACTACATAATCATATTCACATGCAAAGCCTAGTTCATCCTTAGTACATTGCATTCTTTTTTTAATAACTTCCATAGTATCTGTAGCTCTATTAATAATTCTACTATGAAGCTCATTAATAGAAGGTGGTACAATAAAAATAAATACACAATCTTGATGAGCTTTTCTAACCTTAAGTGCACCCTGTATATCTATCTCTAGTATTACAGTTTTTCCTTCTTTTAATTTATTTATTACATTGCTTTTTGGTGTACCATAATAGTTACCATAAACGCAAGCATGCTCTAAAAAATCATTTTTTTCAATTCTATCTTTAAATTCTTCTACACTAATAAAGTAATAATTTTTACCTTCTATTTCTCCAACTCTTGGTTCTCTAGTTGTTGCTGAAACTGATAACTCTAAATCATTAGAAGTATCAATTAGCCTTTTACAAATTGTACCCTTTCCTGCTCCAGATGGACCAGATATTATTACTAATAAACCTTTGTTCATTATAAATCCTCATTCATGATTAATTATTTTTTGTATTATCAAATCTCTGTGCCATAGTTTCAGGTTGAATTGCGGACAAAATAACATATTCACAATCAGTAATAATTACAGCCCTTGTTTTTCTACCATATGTTGCATCAACAAGCTTACCCTTATCTCTTGCTTCTTGTATAGTTCGTTTTATAGGTGCTGACTCAGGACTAACAATTGCTAATATTCTATTTGATAAAACTATATAACCAAAACCAATATTGATTATATTACTTGCCATACCATTTCTCCTATTCAATATTTTGAACTTGCTCTCTTATCTTTTCCAAAATATTTTTTAATTCTATAACATTTTTAGTAACATCTAGATTACCTATTTTAGATCCTATAGTATTAATCTCTCTATTAGCTTCTTGAATAATAAAGTCTAATTTTCTTCCTACAGCTCCACCTTCATCTAAGGTGTTTTCAATCTGTAAAACATGAGAATTAAGTCTTATAAGTTCTTCATTAATATCACTTTTATCTGAATAAAAAACTATTTCATTATATAATCTATTTTCATCTAGCTCATATTTGCTTCCTAGTAGTTCATTTATTCTATTTTCAAGTCTTTCCTTGTATTCTTCAACCAAGGTAGATGAATGCGTTTCTATTTCTTTAATTAATCCTTTTATCTTTTCAACACCAGATAGAACATCAAGCTTTAACTGTTCACCTTCATTT
>JAEZJF010000027.1 GCA_023415825.1 Bacillota bacterium | reverse complement strand
GAGGAGGAGACTCCCGGTATGCCTCTACAGGCGCAGCCCGGCATGGCACAGCAGCCTGGCATAGTCCCGCAGCCGGGTATGATACCGCGGCCTGGCATGCCGCAGCGCTCTGAACCTAGCAACCCCGCCCCGGCCTTGCCCGCAGATGGCCGCAGGCTCGATTATGAAGGCCTGCGTGAAGAAATCAACGACCTGCTTAAGCAGGGGAAGCTGCCCGCCGGTTTTGACATTGCGGCCGCCGTGCAGGACCGTGCCTTTTTGCGTCTGCTTTTTGAATTGCCCGCCTACGCCGCCGTGCGTGTGTATGCGGCTGAACAGCGGGCTGCCCACGCGGAACAGGCCGCCATGCAGAACATTCTAAGCCGCCTGCAAGCGCGGCAGGGCCTGCCCCGTTCTTCCCGTGCGGATGCCGCAGCGCCCAACCGGGACTACATGAACATGTCTCCGGACGAATTTGCCCGGCTGGAGCGGGAATACCGCGAAAAGGCCCGCAAAGGCATCAAGGTCAAGCTGTAACGCAGATTACATTTCATCTGAACCGACAACAAAGGAGGAACTAACATGTCCAATACGCAGACTACGATCAATACGTTAGGCAGCACCTACCTCAACAAGGATTTCTACGACAAAAAACTCTTAGAAACCGCCCGCACGCGGTTGATATTCGCAAAGTTTGGCCAGAAGCGCTCCATTCCCCGCAACTCCGGCAAGCGTGTGGAGTTTCGGCGCTACGATCTCTTCTCCCCCGAGCTTGCCGCCGCTCCGCTGATGGAAGGCGTAACGCCCGAAGGTCAGTCCCTCTCCCAGAGCCGCGTAGAGGCGGAAGTCGCCCAGTATGGCGCGTACGTGGAGATTTCAGACGTGCTTGAAGCCACCGCCTATGACGAGGTGGTATCCGACAGCGCGGAGCTTTTGGGCGAGCAACTGGGTACCGTCGTAGAGTGGATCACCCGCGATGCCATGTGGGCGGGCACCAACGTGCAGTACGCGGGCGGCCGCACCGCGCGCCTTGCCCTTACCGGCAGCGATAAGCTGACCGTGTCCGAAGTCCGTAAGGCCGTGCGCACCCTTAAAAAGGCCAAGGCGCGTTACTTTACCGCAAACGACGAAGGCGATGCGCGCAAGCCGCACTTTATCTGCATCTGTTCGCCTGAGTCCACCTACGATCTCCAGAACGACCCGCTCTGGCAGGACGTTTCCAAGTACTCCAACGCCGAGCTGATCTATTCCGGCGAAATCGGCCGCCTGTTCGGCGTGGTATTCGTGGAAAGCACGGAAGCCCGCGTCTTCCGCCAGAGCGTGTACACCACCGTAGCGAGCCACACCGCGGGCAGCGAAAAAGTGACGCTTTCGTCCTCCTCGTTTGCCGCCGAGCGCTATCTCACGAACGGCGCGAAGGTGAAGATCGGCACGACAGAATATACCGTTGTTTCGTTTAACCCTGCGGCTAAGGAGCTGACGCTCTCCGCCGCCATAGGCTCCGCCATCCCCGCCGGTACCAAGGTATTCAGCGAGGATGCGGGCGCTGTGGACGATACCACAAAGGCCGCGCTTGATGTCCACGCCACCCTGGTGTTCGGCGCCGACGCCTACGGCGTGGTAGACGTCATGGGCAGCGGCGCGCTGACCACAATCATCAAGCGTCCCGGCTCAGCAGGTGCTGCCGACCCGCTGGACCAGCGCGGTACCGTGGGCGCGAAGGTCGCAGCCTACACCGCCACCATCCTCAACCCGCTCTGGCTCGTGCGCATCGAGCACGCAGTGTCGGCGTAAGGAAAGTTGCGGGCTCCATTTTAGGGGCTTTGCCCCTGAACCCCACCCAAGGGACATATCCCTTGGGAATCCCTTTCTCGGAAACGTCCTATTTAGGACGTTTCCGGATATGGGTTCTTAGGGTCGTTACGACCCTAAGCGGAGGTTTGGAGGCGGAGCCTCCAACGTTCTAAAATCACATGTAAAGGAGAAACAACATGGATTACATGACCGAACAGCAAATCGACAGCCTCGCTTTTGATACGGGTGCATTGCTTCGTGCCGAACCGCAGGTAAAGCTGACCATCGCGCCCGATAACCTGGGCGGATACTGGGAAGGCGGCATCAACGGCCATTTCTTCCGCATCCGGACCGGCGTGGAGGTGGAAGTGCCGAAAAGCCTTGCAAAGCTGATCTCCGAAAGCGCGAAGGTGAAGCTGCAGAGCTCCGAAAACATGAACGCCTACCGCGGGCGCGGCAAAAAGGTGGGGTGAAGCCATGACGCTTAACGATATTATCGTGTCCGCGCTCACACAGCTGGACCGCGGGCACGACAGCCAGACGGTGGATACCTGGCGCGACAAGCTCACCCGGTATGCGAACGAGGCGGTGACGGATATTGCAACCATGCTTCAACTGCGCCGCACGGATACGCTTGCCGTAAAGGATGGCTCTGCCGATGTGGCGGCACTCCCCCGCTGCTGCGTGAAGGTGCTCTACGTATCCCGTAACATGGCGCGGGTGCCGTTCATTATGGGCGACGCAAGCACGCGCATCCGCGTGCTCACCGAGGACGGCGATGTGTATGTGCACTACCGCTATCTGCCCGACGACATGAGCTCCCCTACCGACGTCCCTGAACTGCCTGCGTTCTGCCATGGCCTGATCGTTACATACGTGGTGGCCCGGGAGCGCGCCAGCGCAGACCCGAGCATGCAGCGGGGTGCTAACATCTATTTTGAACTCTATAACGCGGGCAAGCGGGGGTTGCGCGCGTCC
>JAEZJF010000011.1 GCA_023415825.1 Bacillota bacterium | reverse complement strand
GAGATATCAAAAAGCTGCAATTCGAGCCAAAATAGAGCACCCGTTTTATATCATTAAAAATACATTTGGTTTCAGCAAGGTCAGTTTCAGAGTGATAACCACAGAATTTGAACCGATTATATATGCTGACGATGAGCGCCAATCTGCTTATGTGTGCCCGAAGTTACGGTTGACGTAAACAAATTACGCAATTCAGAGGATAAGTGCGCGATTTTTCGAGGGATACTAGGAAAATGGCGATAAAATGAGGTCAATATTCTGAGTAACCGGGCTTTTATCCCCATGCCTTGGATCAGCGACAACGCTTTGATTAGCGTTGTCCTTAGCAACAGGTTTATAGCATCTCTGCTGGTTCTCCAATTACCTTTATCTTGGTAGATTTAGAGATGGTATTAATATTAAAAGTTTTTGGTACATAATCTGTTATCAAATAGTGTACCTGATCATTGGGCTCTGCGAATTTACCCATATATGATTCACCGAATTTTGTATGATCAGCCAAAACGTAGCATTGATGGCTTGCAAACAGTATGGCTTTTTTCAAGGAGGCGTCGTTTAGAGTAGGCACCGAATAACCATATTTTGAATCTATACCATTGGTCCCAATAAAGCATTTGTCTACACGAACATTCTTTATCATTTGTTCTGCAAAAAGGCCGGTAGCGCAATTCAAATCATAGAATACATTTCCACCTGTATGTATGACAGATATATTTTTATGATTTTCAAAGAATTTTAACAAGCCAAAAGAATTTGTTATGATAGATAGATTTGAATAATTGCTCTCAGCGATCCTTATGGCTAATTCCATACATGTCGTAGAAGAGTCAAGAATGATTGCATCATCGTCTTTAATATAATGCAGAGCAAAATCAGCGATCATTTTTTTTTCTTCCGAGCATTGTTCGACAATTTCACTAATATAAAAGGATTTGCTTGCGGAAGGAAGCGCTATAGCACCGCCGTGAATTCTGCGAAGCATATTGTCTCGCGCTAGTTCATCAAGGTCCCTTCTTATAGTGGCTTCTGTCGTTGAAAAAATTTTGCTCAAATCGGTAACCTTAACAGTCTTATTGGCATCAAGCATTTCGATAATTCTTTCTTTTCGTTCAGCTGCTAACATATGTTCTTATTCCTTCTTTGAAATAGGTTATATAAGGTTATTTACTTAACTCGGCAAAGCCCAGTTCTGTGGATGATGTAACAGCGTAAAGCAACCGTCGACCGAATTCAGTTAAACCTAATAATTTTTCGTTTTGCTATAGTTATCCGCCTTTTTCGTTACTATGGCTGAGTCTACACCCTTTGTGTCCTTAATACTAGTCAATAATCTTATAGTTTTAAGTATACTAGTGCTAATTAAAGAAATAAACAGGTGTATCTCTTAATAATATTACCATATTTTTTATAAATACGCAATAATAAATTAAATAGTGAAAAAAATAAACCATAAACAAGATATAATAAAAACAAAATAAATAATATAAATTATTATAACAAAAAAATATTGACAAAATAAAATAAAAAGGATAATATGGGTCCGTAAAAAGTACAAATAAAATAAATATAATACATATAAAGAAAATAACAATAGAAACTGGTTGCATGTTGTATATATAGTACTGGAGGATAAAACAGGCAAGTAATGTCTACGGACACTAAAATGTTCAAATAAATAAATTAGGAGGTAACAAATTGAAAAGAGTAGTTGGGTTGTTGTTATGCATGGTAATGTGTTTTGCACTCGCTGCATGTGGAAGCACAACACCTGCCGCAGAAACGAAAGACACCGAAGAGTCGGCTGCGGCTGCAACGGAAGCGCAGACACAGGAAGTGCAGGCTAGCGCAGAGACCGCTAAGGATGGGTTTACAGTCGGTTTCATTGTTGGGTCTCGTGAGCACGTATTCTATAATCTCATTGAAGATTCCATCAATGAAACGTGCAGTGAGCTTGGCATCAAAGCAATTGTGCAGGATGGTGAATTGGATGCTAACGTACAGTCTAACCACATTAGCAACTTCATTGCTCAAGGTGTAGACGCAATAGCATTGGCTACTGTTGATGCTGCTGGTGTAGGCCCAGCAATAGAGGAAGCTGATGCGGCGGGCATTCCTGTTTTCACGTTTGATTGTGGTTGCGATACAGTAGATTGCATTATATGTCATGCGGGTACGGATAACGTCGAAGGTGGCCGCCTTGGTGCTCAGGAAGCACTTCGGCTTGTTCCAAAAGGTGGCACGGTTGCTATGATAGGTGTGCCCTCATCTGCGGCTTGTTTGGATAGGCAGAAAGGATTTGAGGAAGTAATTAACGCTCAATCCGATGTTGAGTATAAGTACTTCGGCAACTATGAGGGTGACGCGAATATAGCTGCTTCTCTTACACAGGACTGGTTGACTGAGACTCCGGATCTAGGCGCAATATTCTGTGCAGGTGATCCAGCGGCGACGGGCGCCTTGTCGGCGATTAAAGCCGCAGGCGCTACTACTTTGGTAATCGGTTTTGACGGCAACCCCGAAGCTATTGATGCGATATATGCAAAAGATGGGGATGGCAAATGGTGGGTATCCGAGATTTCCCAAAATCCTGCGCTTATTGGCAAGACGATTTGTGAGCAGATCAATAAATACCTGACAACGGGCTCCGTAGACGCTGCCAAAATTCCGATTGAACCTTATATTATCACCTATGATTATATAGTGGAGAATAGTCTTAGATAGTAATAAGGAAAGATGGTGCAAAGATATGGCCATATTGCAGGACAATCCTGCAGTGTGGCCATATATGGATATATATCAGATTGTTGGACTCGGAAATAAAAATGGGGGTGCTTGTCTATGAGCAAAAAACCCGTATTACAAGCGGTAAACATTTCAAAACAATTTCCCGGTGTGAAAGCGCTTACCAATGTTTCAATGGACTATTACTCTGGTGAAGTTCATGCGATATGCGGTGAAAACGGTGCGGGGAAATCAACGCTAATAAAGATACTTTCCGGCGTCTATCAGCCGACATCGGGGAAGATCATTTTTAACGGAGACGAAAAGCATATAAAGGATCCTGGAACGGCAATACATATGGGAATTTCGGTTATTCATCAAGAACTTAGCGTGGCAGGTGACTTAACCGTTGCGGAAAATATATTCTTGGGCGTAGAACCAAAACGTAAAGGTTTTCTCGATAGGAAAAAAATGAATAATGATGCCCGTGCCATACTTGAAAAAATGCACGTAAATGTGAAGGAAACAGAAGTAGTAAAGAACCTTTCCGCTGCACAGCAGCAGATGGTGGAGATAGCAAAGGCCATCTCGAAACAATCAAGAGTGGTCATAATGGACGAACCGACCTCGTCTTTGTCTGAGGGAGAAATTCACTCTTTGTTTAACATTATTGAAATGCTCAAAGAAGATAATGTGGCCATTGTTTACATAACACATAGATTGAAAGAGTTGTTTGTAATTGCCGAGAGGGTGACGTTGTTAAGAGATGGCTGTTTTGTGAAAACTATGATGATTAAAGATACAAACGAGAGCGAAATTGTATCCAATATGGTCGGTAGAGAAATCAAGGATTATTATAATAAGCAAGAACATACCGCGAAAGATGAGATATTGTCGGTCAAAAATTTGACAAGAGACGGCGTATTTTATGATGTGTCTTTTAAGGCTTATCGGGGAGAGATTCTTGGCATAGCAGGTTTGGTGGGGGCAAAACGAACAGAAGTCTTGGAATGCTTGTTTGCAGCAGAAAAGTACTCGTTGGGCGAGGTGATTCTTAACGGTAGAAAGGTAAGATTTAAAACGCCTATGGATGCAATTAACAATAAGATAGGATTTGTGACAGAAGATAGACGGATTTCAGGGCTTATGCTTGGTGCTAAAATTAGCGAGAACATTGCACTGGCAAGCTTAATAAACAATTGCAGAAAAGGCGGCATACTTGATTTTAAATGGGAAAAAAAGGTGTCAACCGAGCATATGGATAAGCTTAAAATAAAGGCTCCAGATATTTATACTGAAGTGAATACACTTTCTGGTGGTAACCAGCAAAAGGTTGTGCTTGCCAAATGGTTGGTCGCGCACTGTGAGTTGTTATTACTGGATGAGCCGACAAGAGGCATTGACGTCAATGCAAAGTCCGAGTTTTATGGCCTTATGAATGCATTTGTACAACAGGGTGGGTCAATAATAATGGTTTCATCCGAAATGCCTGAGGTGATCGGCGTTTGCGATAGAATCGTTGTTATGTGCGAGGGCCGGGTAAAGGGAGAACTTGAGCGTGAAGAATTGAGTGAACAAAGCATTATTCAGCTTGCTAGTATTCACAGTTAAGTATAACGATAATTGGATTAAGGGGGAGTAAAAAAGTTATGCTGCAAATAAACGATAGCGGTTCAAAAACTATGAGCGATGGCCAAAGGGGTATGAATAATAAGGTTAAAAGATGGTTTAGTAAGAATGCAGTTCTTGTTTTTTTATTGGCGGTTATCGTTGTATTCTCATTACTGAATTCTACATTTTTAACGAGCAAGAATATCTTAAACTTGGTTGCACAGATGTCGATTAATGCATTGATTGCGGCGGGTATGACGTATGTTATTATAACAGCAGGTATCGATATTAGTGTTGGTTCGGTGGCTGCGTTTGCAGGAATATTATCAGCCTATTTAGGGCTGGCAACGGTTGACTTTGTATCAAATCCCTTTGGTGCGCTGGCCATTCAACTTTTCGCCGCGCTAGTAGTTGGAGTGGTCTGCGGCCTATTCAATGGAATCATGATCACGAAATTTAGGGTTGTTCCGATGATAGCAACGCTGGCTATGATGTCGATTGCCAGAGGATTTGCGTATGTTGTCACTGATGGTAAGCCTGTTTACGGTTTGCCGGACAGTTTTGCATGGCTTGGTTCGGGTAGGGTCATAACCACTGAATCAATGCCGCAGGGAGTTATACCTATTATCGTCATTTTCACACTTATTGTTGTTTTATCGGTGCATTTACTACTAACAAAGACGGTCTTTGGTAGACACGTATTTGCTGTTGGCAGTAACGAAAAGGTTGCCCGTCTTGCCGGTATTAATGTGGCCAAGGTGAAGATCAAAAGTTATATTCTTTGTTCTGTTATGGCTGGCTTGGCAGGGGTTTGTGTTACTTCCAAACTAAACAACGGACAGCCGGCATCCTGCGAAGGATATGAAATGTATGCCATTGCCGCGACTGTGCTTGGCGGTACGAGCTTCGAAGGCGGTGTTGGTTCTGTTGCACGCGCGATGATAGGCGTAGCAATAATAGCAATCATAAACAACGGACTTAATCTTGTGCAGGTATCATCCTATTGGCAGAAGGTGGTTACCGGAGCAATTATTCTTCTTGCAATCATAGTTGATATGTCACAGAAAAGGGTAAAGAACTAATAATAGACTGTATTTGAGGTGAATAAAGCGAAATGAACTTTGTAGACGATAGAAAAAAATTGATGCAAAGCGTAATTAAAGGTATAAATATTTGTGAGCCCAATGATTATATAAATATTGACGGCCTTAATAGTTATTGTCTACACAGAAGAGATGTTGAGAATGACAAGGTGCAGATTATAGTAAGTGGCGGCGGCGGGTATGGACCCTTGTTTCCCGGATTTGTTGGAAAAGGTCTTGCGGATGGAATGGTGCATGGTGAGCTTGACTGTGCACCGAACGCATATGCCATTTATGAGCTTGTAAAAAGAATTAATAGAGGCAAAGGCGTTTTGCTGCTGACGAATAATTATATGGGTGATTATCTCAATAATGATATGGCGATTGAGCTTTTGGGTAACGAAGGATTCGATGCAAAGGTTGTCTATGTGAGTGATGATGTCATGAGCTCAAAGGATGAACTTAAAGAGAACCGGGGTGGTTTGAGCGGTATTGGAATCATCACGAAAGTAGCTGCGGCCGGAGCGGCAGAAGGTTCGGATTTAGATGCAGTTTACAGGATTGCTCAAAAGGCGAATGATAATCTGCGGTCAATCGCTGTGACAATGGATGAGTCAACGGGAAATATAGAATATGGCAGAGGCTTTTCGGGTGAAGAAGCGGTCTATACGTATAAATATTCGGGATCTTTTACGGCAATGCGCAGCGCTATTGAATTTTTAATTAACGACTATGTGTCAAAGCCTTCCGAAGTCTGTTTATGTTGTAATAGGTTACGTTACACAACTTATGCAGAAGGACATATTTTATTATGCGACGCTGATGAGGTGTTGCGCAAAATGAATATTGGCGTATACAGCGCAAGCTGCGGTTGTTATCTTGATGCTTTTAATAAAAGCGGTGCAATTATTAATGTATTAAAACTAGATGATGAATTAAAAAAGTATGTTACATCGGTAAGAGGCTATGATTTTACGATATGAGGTAGCGCTTCTATGGATAGTGTAAACGTTAGCAAGTTAAAGGAAATGCTCATCAACGTCTGTGAAACAATAATAATAAACGAGCCTTATCTGACTAGCATTGATTCGATGATTGGCGATGGAGATCATGGTATCGGGATGAAAATGGGCTTTACTGCGTTACGCAAGATGCTTGAAAACCATGGGGATTTTTCCACGGTTGCGGATTTGATGAAGCTTTGTGGCCTCGAGCTTGTCAAAACAATGGGCGGAGCGTCTGGCGTGATTTTCGGTACATTATTTACGGGTGGTATCGTAGCGCTTGGAAATGAGCCGAAAGCAACGACCATTCAACTTGCAGATTTTTTTTTCAACTCTGAGAAAGCCATTGAAAGACGTGGGAGATCAAAATACGGGCAAAAGACAATGCTTGATGCGTTGCTGCCGGCAACAGAGAGAATGAAGGCAGCGGCTGAGGGCGGGGCATCTATAAAGGAGGCGTTTAAGGAGGCGTATAATGGCGCCCGGGAGGGAGTCGAAAGGGGAAAGGGATTTGTTTCCAAAATGGGCAGGTCAAAGAATTTTCGCGAGGCAACAATAGGACAACCTGACCCGGGGGCTGTTTCAGTAAGTTATATTTTTAAAGCCTTGTATGAAAGTGCTTAAGCTAAATCACGACAAAAATAAACAGTAACTGAGAGGAAAAAGTTAATGGGAATTGTAAGAGTAAGCAAAATATTAGAGATGGCAAAGGAAAAGAACACTGCTGTCATTGGTTTTAATTGTACGGATTATAATATGGCGTATTCGGTGGTAAAAGCGGCGGAATTGGTTGGGAAACCGGCTATTATTATGTTGTATCCGGAACATTGTTATCTTAATAACTGTTCGGATCCAATAGCTTTTGCGGGTATGGTACAGGGAATCGCGGAAAAAGCGGCTGTGCCAATCGGTCTTCACTTAGACCATTGCAGTGATTTTAACTTTATCGTAAACTCCATTAGAGGAGGCTTCAGGTCGGTCATGTATGATGGGTCTATGCTGAGTCTTGAAGAAAATATAAAAAATACAAAAAAAGTAATCGAAATTGCAAAAATATTTGACGCTGACGTGGAAACGGAACTTGGACGCGTCGGATTTGCAGCGCATAGTGACGAAGATGACCTTGATACATATACCAAACCGGATGTAGCGAAGTATTTCGCTGAGGAGACGGGAGCCACCTCTATTGCTGTGGCAATAGGAAGCGCGCACGGTTTCTACAAAGAAACGCCGCATCTTGATATTGAGCGGCTGGACAAGATAAACTCGGAAATTGATGTACCACTTGTATTGCACGGAGGCAGTGGTATACCAACCGACCAGATCATAGAAGCGTTCCGGCACGGTATAAACAAATTTAATGTGGGGACAGAATATTTTCAACTTTATTATGATACACAAAAAGAATATAATGAAAAATTTGGAAATGACGGGAATGTATTTGAGATGCCCATGTATGTACAGGATAAGCTCGTTGAATACCTTAAGAGGAAAATGGAGATATGTGAATTGTAACAAATGGCGTTAATTGTAGAAGTGTTTCGATTTCAAGCCGGTATATCAGGCTAGTAAAAGTGCTTGGTTATTTCGAAGCTTTACGAGAAGGAACTACCATGTGCTGCTCGACAGACTAATTGTGAACAACTGCACGCTGGTGGGTGCAGCAGGCACGCCCAATATGGTGCGCAAGGTGCTCGATCTCATCAGCAACGGGCATACCACGCTGAAACCGATGATCACGGACAGATTTGCATTCAAAGATGTGCAGCAGGCATTCGACGCGGTATTCGAGCGCAACGAAAGCCGCGTGAAGATCCTCGTCGCCTTTTAAGTTTTTTCATATTTCCTCCTGCCCACAAAAACAGGGTAAACTGATGTCCATTGGAAGTGTCGTTGAAAGCAACAGCCCTAGATCATGCGATTGCGGCTGTTACTTTCAGAACTTCAGGGGAATATACCGAACAGGAAAAATAAGAGAGGAAAAAGATATATGAGCCAACGCGTTGTAGTATTTGGAAGTTTTGTGACGGATCTGACCAGCCGCTCAAGCGGTTTGCCACTACCGGGACAGACGCTGATTGGCAGTTCTTTTAAGTCGGGGCCGGGAGGGAAAGGTTCCAATCAGGCTGTGGCTGCATTTCGCGCAGGGGCAGACGTAACGTTGGTCACCAAGCTTGGCGATGATATATTTGGCAAGGCCGCTCTTGATTTTTATAAACAAGAGGGAATGGATACACGCTTAATTCTGACTGACCCGGAAAATGAGACGGGTGCGGCGCTTATCATGGTGGACGAGCAGAGCGCGCAGAATGAGATTGTTGTGATTCCCGGCGCTTGCGCCAAGGTTACGGAAGCGGATGTGGAGCGCGCCCGGCCGTTAATCGAGAGCGCTGGTTTCCTGTTACTGCAGCTCGAAATCAATTTTGACGCGCTTCAACGCGTGATCGATATCGCACACAATGCGGGCGTGACCGTAGTTTTAAACCCTGCGCCTGCTACGTCGCTTCCGGATGAGGTTCTCTGCAAGGTGGATATCATCGCCCCTAACGAGACGGAAGCGCAGACGCTGACCGGAGTCGCCATTAAAAACGGGCAGGACGCGCAGCGCGCTGCCGAAGTGTTCATGCAAAAAGGAATTAAACAAGTCGTCATCACGTTAGGGTATATGGGCGCTTTTGCGACGGACGGAAAGCGCAGCGAGATCGTGCCGCGCATTACGGTGGATGCGGTGGATACAACGGGCGCGGGCGATGCGTTTTTAGGCGGGTTTTTGACTGCATTGTCCGAAGGATACGACCTGTTCGATGCCCTGCGATTCGGCAACGCGACGGGCGCACTCTCGGTAACGAAGAAGGGCACAGCGCCTGCGATGCCGCACCGTGCTGAGATTGACGCTTTGATGAAAAAGATCTGAAATATTCTTGTTTGAAAAGGAGAGAAGACGATGAACGATTTGTATCCTTTGGGTTTGCGGCTCGACGGTTCCTACTATACGCGCATTGAGTGGGCGAGCCATACGGAGAGCGATCCGACGTTCTGGGTGCCCAATCTGATTAGGGACGATACGGAGCGTAACGGCGGCACATGGGGCGCGAACACTTTAGGACCTGCGCATGTGGTCTTAAGCTTCTTTGGAGAAACGCAGAAGGTGGGGAAGATCCGCATCTTCCGCAACGTTGGACTTGACATCAGCATATTGGAGGAGCTCGCAAAGACCATAGATATCTATTACAGCGATACCGATGAACCGCGCAAGCTTCGCCGCAAAGAGGACAAGATCGACGACGTGAAGTGGACATTCTTAAAGCGGGTGGATATGGAGAAGGCCGAAGGATGGCAGGACATCCCGCTGGATAAGCCGGTGGAAGCGAAATTCCTGCGGTTCGATTTGGTGGAGAACCATGGTACCGGGCCGGACATCCCGTGGACGGAGACCAGCGAAATCAAGATCTATCCCTGAAAAGGATATATAAAGATTGAAAGGAAAGCGATCAAGATAAAAGAGTGGAGATTAGTGAACTCGGAGAACGTGAAGCCGTTTGTCTGCGATGAGACGTACAGCTCCAAGATACTCACCGGCGACGAGATGGCGGGCATGCAGATCATCAACATCAACGAAGGCACGCTGGTGCGGACGTACCGAAGACGGCGCGGACGAAGAGACGGAGATTCTATTACATGGTCAGCTGTGAAAACGCCGACGTATGGCTTGACGATGACCGTATCCCGGTCAAAAATGGCGACATCATCGTGATCCCGCCGCACGTATTCCACTGGATTGACAACAGAAGGCGCAGCAAGCCATTCGTGCTGTTTACACTGTGGCCGAAACAGGAACAGAACGGCGTGTACTTCTCGCGCAAGGAAGCGTGGGGCACAAGCGTCGCGTATGTGGACGACAAGTACACCGAAAAGAGGCTGCAGGGCAAATAAGGGCGCGCTATGAACGGTAAAGTGCGCGTCGTCATATTGAGGGATATACTCTATGACTGCTTCGTAAGGGTAGATAGGCCTCCGCGCGTGGCCCGAGAAAGGTTTGGAGCTTCTGTGATAAACCTTCGTTTGAGTTTATTGGGATAATACTTATATTTTTTGTCATTAGCTGAATTAGGAAACAGGTAATCTATTCGCGGAGATATACCTAGTTCCTTCATAAAACGTAGTGTCCACCGTTCGCTTATGGTATAACACGGTTCCATAAGCTTGGCTCGGATTTTTCGAGCACCGAAGCGGCTCCGGCTTTCCCCAAAAACTTCGGCTACGATGGGCTTCAATGCATCGTCCTGCCGCTGGATAAGTGTCTTCTCTGGACTCGAAGTGTATGATGATAGTAGGTTGATCGTGGGACTTCTAATACCCTGCATAGTGAGTGGATACTAAATTCATTACGGAGGCGGGATATGGCTTCCCAGCTTTTCGAAAGGGGCAAAACAGCGGAACATCCACTTTTTCGCAATATGCTATTCTCAATCCGCAATTGTTCGACTTCTTTATGTAACAAGTAAATATCACTCTGTTCCACTTGTTCCAGCGAATATTGCTTAATCCACAAGTATAATGTGCTACGCGCTATACAATGTTTCTTGCAAAATTCAGAAGCGTTGCAGCTATTCTGATATTGAGATAAGATGTCTTTTTGCTGTTTTCCAGTATAGTACGCCATAAAATTGAATATTTTTTTCGAGTAGTCTAGTTTGAAAGCTTTAAACACGGATAGAGCTTATAAAATCCTTAAACAGGCCTTATTGCTCTCCTCATATATATTTGAACTATAGGTATGTCGCCTAGAGGATGACCGGTTTTAGTCATATATAGGTTGGAGATGACACAAAGCCCCTAGATGCTTGAACCATAGGCATGCGCCTGGGGTCAACGTCGCTGCTATTTGTCCTACTTGACATATAAATTTTTAAAAATAGCTGATTTTAATCATCTTGCCCATGTACCTGAGGTACGCTGAAAGTTCCTCCACCAGCAAGGCTTTATTCAGATAACCAGAGAGACGAATCAAATGATGCTCCGATTCGCGCGATAAACGAATATGCTAAGAGAAACGATATTCTCATTGTTGCTAAGTATATCGACCGTGCAAAATCGGCGGTGACGGATAATCGCCCTGAGTTTTAACTATGATCAAAGATGTAAAGAAAGACTTGTTTGATGTGATCATTGTTCATAAGCTCGACAAGTTTGCTCGAAACAGAAGCGACAGCATTTGGTATCGGACAGAGCATAAACGGCATGGCATATCTCTCTTGAGTGTGCTGGAGTATCTCGATGACGAAAGCCCGGAGAGTATTATCCTCGAGAGTGTACTCGAGGCGATGGCAGAATAATATTCCAAAAACCTTGCCAGAGAAGTACAAAAAGGCATGACAGAAAATGCGTTAAAAGGGATGCACACTGGTGGCACCGGAGCGCTTGGCTATGATGTCGATCCAGACACGAAAAAGTACACCATTAATGAAAGAGAAGCTGAAGCCGTCAGAATGATTTTTCGGATGTATATTGAAGGTGACGGTTATAGTGTTATCGCCGATGCGCTAAATGCTTAGGGGTATATGACCAAGGCTGGCAAACCTTTTGGTAAAGGCTCCATTTCAAGTATTTTGAGAAACGAACGATATACCGGCGTATATATCTTTAACCGCATGTCTTCCAGAAATATAGACGATAAGAGAAACAGCCACATGTATAAGGCTGAGGAAGAGATGGTACGCATTGAAGGTGGTATGCCACAGATCATGCAACCTCCTGTGTAGCATGCTGTTCATAATTATCTTGCCAATATAATAAAATAGATCCATACCTATGCTTTCTGCCATAATCTAACGAAATGCATGGAGTATGGGTCTATTTTATAGATGGAATATGGTCGCATGCTATGATTACATCCATATTTACAACAGCTCTTGCTTTTAATGGTTGCTTTTACGCAGACAACTCCATTTTACAATTGCCAGTCATCCAAATACACATTTCTAATTTATCTAGCAATAACCAATTCGCCGTTTTTATAGACCATCTTGATCTTGTCTTCCTGCAGAAGAAGAGAGATATTGGCTAGCAGATCCCCTTCTACAACCACCAGATCAGCGTACTTTCCGACTTCCACCGAGCCAACTTCATTATTTATTCCAAGAGACTCAGCCGACAATTTCGTTGCGCTGATCAATGCATCCTTCGGGCTGAATCCGGCATCTACAGATGCCTCCAGCTCCAATGCATTCAAGCCATGATCGATCCAAGAACAGCCACCATCTGAACCCATCAACACTTTGACGCCTGTTTCAGATACCATCCTCTTGAAGTTCTTGAGCCTGTATTCCCAGTTTTCGATACCGATCTGTATCGGCCCTCTGGGAAGGTTGTTCTGATGTCTGTCTGTAAAAGATTTGGGGAATGTATCGGTGGCAGCCCAAAACATATTTCTCGCCGCAGCATTTGTCGGCTCCCAAAAAATACCTTTCTCCGCCATTGCCTCTAAAAGTTTCACATCCGTAAGAAAGAAGCCGTGTGATATGATGTCGACACCCGCTTCGATGGAGTTTTTAACGGCCTCGTGGCCGTTTGCATGAGACAACACCTTCTTATTAACCGCATGAGCTTCTCTGACGGCGGCTTTCAATTCTTCAACAGTAGCCTGTGCAAATGTCGCATGCATATTTTTTATGCCATCCATGAATCCCCAGCTAGCAACTACTTTCAGGTTGTCAACACGGTTCCAGATATTCAAGCGCGCGAGTTTTTTCCATTCATCCGCGCCGTCGGCGTACATGCCGGCCATTTCTTCTAAACGATGCCTTCCGACATGGTATGGGAGGAAAGTACCATGGCCTCCCGAAACGGTAAGATGGTATCCGGTTGCCTGAAACCGTGGCCCTTGGATATCGCCGCGCTCCAACCCATCTCTCATGGCCACTTCGAACCAACCCCAGCCGTCGCCTCCGCCTCTAATCGAGGTATAGCCCATTTTTAACGTATTCTGAAGTTTCGGTATGGAGCGTACGAGCATTTCCATCTTGTTCATTTGAACCGTTGGAAACGCTGCGCTGGAGCCCGCAGTGCCGTCCAGATTTAAATGGATATGTGAGTCGATTAGGCCGGGAATCATTGTTTTGCCGGTTGTATCGATGATTTCCACATCTTTACCTTCCGGTATCTTAACATGTCCGTTTTTACCAACAGCAGAAAACTTCGATCCCTTCATGACAACTACTGCATCTTTAATCAGATCCGCGCCAGTACCGTCAAACAAATTTCCGCCCTTAAATACTTTTGTCTTTTCCATCGCTTAGTACTCCTCCCGTTTTTTTTATTACATCTTATACAATGTTTAACCAGATTGTCAACACTTATTTGAGAACGTTCCCTACAGTTATATATATATATCTAAATTTATAATTATTGATGATTTTAATAAATTTTTTATAGTAAAATTTTTGTTTTAAGGTTTCTTATAAAAAAAGGAGTTTTAAGAATTATGTCGAATTATTCAGTAATCTGGTAACGTTCCCTTTTGCACATCATCATGCAAGTAGCAATTATAAATGAGGTATCAAATGAGTAATATCAAGTACAGCGCGATCATTGGATCGCTTGGACAAACTTGTGATCGGTTCATGAAATGCGGTTATAAGGATTTGGATGCAGACAAAGTCGAATTTCCCGATATCATAAAGAATCTTGAGAAAATGCAGGTATTAAAAGCGCAGATCTTTATCAGGTGGCAACTGGGCCGCTGCCTGATCCCGATACGGTAAATGAGATACTTACAAAATCCGGATTAGAGGCGTCATCGGTATTGCCATTGGTATTTGGTGAAAGAAGATGACAAAAAGGTTCTATTTCCGCGGCAGACCTCGAGATCCGCAAACAGGCAATGCCGTTAATTAAACAAAACATTGATTTTAACGCCAAGCTTGTTGGAGATCCTAGCGTAGACCTTTGGCTGGGCCAGGACGGTTAAAAAATGCAATCAGCGGAGGTGCGATTCGCCCTAATGTTAGTCGAAGAGGGAGGTGAGTCGGATAAAATATGAACAATAAGGACCCACAATAGTACCTCGCGCCCTGCTTAAGCTGGAGGTCGAAAATAGAACCGCTGCGCAAACGGGAAACCGGTGCATATATCGATTTATATGCACCGTATCAGAGTTTCGCTATCAATAGAAAGGTCTGTTTGAAGTGCTATCAACATAAAGTCTAAAATTCTGCGAATAGCAATGGTGATTTGATTATCAGTTTCTCTAAGGCAGTTTGGATTCTAAGCAAATGTTAAATAATTAATTGGAGAAAGTATTATATGAGTGAGTACTATCTGGAAGCAAATGGGATACATAAAGCATTCGGCGGAATACAAGCACTCAAAAATGTCAATTTAAAGATTAAAAAAGGCGAGTCGTTGTGCTTGGTAGGTGAAAACGGGTGCGGGAAGTCTACACTTATCAAAATTATTTCTGGTGCTTACAAGGCGGACGAAGGCCAGATTATCATAGACGGAACGGCCTATGAGCAGACAACGCCGCAGATATCCACACAAGCGGGAATTCAGGTTATATATCAGGACTTGTCCTTGTTTCCTAATATGACGGTTGCCGAAAATATAGCGATGACATACAACTTAAGTCAAGAACGCAAGGGATTATTCGGTATAAAGAAAAATATGGAGATCGCCAAGAAGGCGTTGAAACAGATAAACGTCGATATTGATCTCAAAGAAACAATTGATAACCTGCCTATTGCACAGCGGCAGCTGGTCGCCATAGCCCGCGCACTTGTGCAGGAAGCGAAACTCATTATCATGGACGAGCCCACGACCGCTTTGACTTACAAGGAAGTTAATCATCTGTATAAGGTCATTAATGGTCTCAAAGAAAGAGGTATCGCCCTAATCTTCGTAAGCCACAAGCTCGACGAGATTTTCAGAATCGCCGAAAACATCATTGTAATCAGAAACGGCGAAAACATCGTAGAAGGTCCGGTAAGCGATTTCAATATCAAGAGCCTGACATACCATATGACCGGCAAAGAGCCTGAAGCAATTCCATTCCAAAAAGAGATTAACAAAAATGATGTAATACTATCGTGCAAGGAAGTGAGTGCAAAAGACGGCGTATTCAGAAATATAAACTTCGACCTGTACAAAGGTGAAGTGCTGGGGATAACGGGTCTTTTAGGATCCGGCCGCGAATCATTAGCAGAAGCGCTGTTTGGCTGCTATCCATACAAAGCGAAGGAAGTGGCGCTTTGCGGCAAGAAGCTAAAAATTAAGAATCCTGAGTTGGCAGTTAAAGTAGGTATCGGATATATACCTGACGACCGCGCGTTGAAAGGACTTTACGTACGGGCTCCGATTTTATGGAACATTATATCGTCTATACTTTTTAACAATGCAAAAGCCGGTTTCCTTTTGCAACGGGCATTAAACAAAGCAGCACAAACGGAATCTGATAATCTTCGGATCAAATCGGCGGGTTTGTACGCACCAGTGTCAAGCCTTTCGGGCGGCAACCAGCAGCGTGTGGTTATTGCAAAGTGGCTGGCGTTGAAACCCAAGCTCTTGATTTTAAACTGTCCAACTGTAGGCGTGGACGTGGGTTCAAAGCAAGAAATCCATATGATGGCCCGCAGTTTTGCAGAGCAGGGAATCGGTGTTTTGCTGATATCGGATGACCTCCCTGAGATATTGACGGCATGCAACCGCGTATTGGTGATGAATCATGGGGAAATCACAGGATGTTACAATACCAATGAAATTTCAGAGAACAAACTGTACGAGCTGTTGATACAAGTATAAAAGGCTTAACAAAGCATAAGAAAAGGAGATCGGAAGTTAATGATTGGAGCCAAGAAATTTAGACTCACCGATAATATCATAAGGCTGATCGTATTCATCGTAATTCTTGCTGTATTTGTGATTATCAATCCTAAGGTGGTGAGTTTTGCCAACATTATTTCGTTGTGCAACAACATGGTTTATAACGGGCTCTTAGCGATGGCATTGATGATGTTATTCGTTATGGGCGTACTCGATTTGGCGATCACTGCCTATGGCATATTTGGTGCATTCAGCACGATTCTCATCTGTATGAAGTTTTTTATGGGGATCAATATATGGTTGATGTTGCTGATGTCGGCGGCCATCGGAGCGTTATGCGCGATGTGCACAGGCTATCTCATCTACAAGCTCAAACTCCCCGGCATTTTGGTTTCCGTAGGAACAGCGAATATTTTTACAATGATGCTGTTTCTCGAAGGGACAGGGTCCGGTAATGTGCCTGCTACCTTATTGCCGCCGGACTGGCTAAACTACAATAAGTTATATCTGTTTGAGGCATCTATGGGCAATATGACGATCAAGCTGCATGTTACAGTGGTTATCGTCCTAGTGTTGCTGTTTGCCATATGGTTTTATACAAAAAAGACGATAACTGGTAGAAGCATCTATGCAATAGGCGGCAACTCAGAAGCGGCATCACGCATGGGAATAAATTTTCGTAGGACATATCTGGTGACATTCGCGATCGCAGGTTCACTGGCTGGTCTTGCCGTAATGATGGAGTACATGAGGGCGGGAGGAAATGTTCAACCGTTGACTGTGCAAGGATATCATGGCGATGCCATGGCGGCCGTTATATTCGGTGGTACGCAACTCGGAACAGGTAAGGGTGGTGCCGTAATGGGTACGTTTATCGGTATCCTGACGATCACGCTTATCAAAACAAGCTTGATTATGTTGGGAGTACCTTCTTACGCCCAGACATTCGTCATCGGCCTGTTACTGCTAGGAAGCGTTGTGTTGGCGGCGTATAAAGACTTTAACAAAGAATAATCTGGGAGAGGTTCTATGAAAAAGTTGTTAGAAATATATAAAAAATTCGATAAAAGGACGATTGTACTGACCGGGGTTCTCATTGTAGTAACACTTGTTATGTATTCATTAAATCCGGAAAAGTTCGGCAGCGTAAACAATTTTAAGAGTATTGCCGCTCAATTGGCGGAATACGGATGTTTTGCGACAGCATACTTTATCGTTCATATTTGCGGCGGCTTCAATTTTGCTTGCGTTATGATCGGTAATTTATCGACAATCGTAATGACATTGGTATACAACAATGCGAATTTGGCCGCAACAATGTCTCAAGGAACTTTGTTGGTAATTAGTATACTCGTAGCATTGATTACTGGCATGGCATGTGGCGCTTTTATGTCATTCTTCATCGCTAAATTCAGATTGTCGGTGCTCATAGTTACGATTTGTGCAGGGAGGCTTTTTGAGGGTGTTGGTACTTTTATTACCGGCGGTTCCCCCGCTATAGGACCTGCATCGATATTACAATTCAGCAGATTATACTTGTTTGATACTATACCGGTCATGTTTGTTGTTACGGTATTTTGTTTCCTGTTATCCAGTATTTATTTAAAACACACCCGCATGGGTTTTCAAGCCCGGTTATACGGCATGAATAAAACAGCCAATCGTTACAGCGGCATCAGTAATACGAAGACATTGCTCGTAGCTTATATGGTCAGCGGATTTTTGTCTGCGTTGGGTGGGCTTGTAGTTCTTGCTAGAAATGGTGCCGCGAAATCCGACTATGGTTCTACCATGGCAACTACGATTATACTGATCGTGCTACTTTCCGGCATTATACTGGGCGGCGGCGAATCAAAAATTCTGCCCGTGTTTATCTCTGCGCTAATATTACAAGTGTTTGATGTCGGGCTGATGTTAGGCAATTCAAACTTGTTTCTGGGCGATTTCCTGCAAGGCATCGTATTGCTACTGGTTGTGATATATACGACGAAAGCCTATAAAGAACTTAAAATCTTTAAGCCGCGAAAACACAGATCGATCCCACTAGAAAAGTCATAAGCGTTAAAGAGTCGATGGTAGACTAGCATGGGTTTTCCTGTGCTGTTTAAACCATAAAAAAATGGGAGGAAATAAAAGTGAAAAAACTAATTGCACTAGCTGTGGCTGTAGTGATGCTGCTCGGTATCTTTACAGGCTGTCAAGCGACAGCGCCCGTTGAGACGTCTTCGGAGAAAACTGCGGAACAGACTGCTTCTGCGAAGCCGTCGGAGAGTATCGCCACTGTGTCTACAAAGGTTGAGGAGACAGGTGATGTGATCAGACTTGAAGACTTGGGCTATACCAGAGAAGGCAACATCGTAACGCACACTAAGAGCGGACGTACTATCGATCTCTCCGGCTATTCTGTTGCCTTGATCAACAAGGGCATGGGGTCTTTCTGGTTTGATGGTATCGGGGCAGAAGCTCAGAACTGGGCAGATGCTCAGGGTAGTTCGGTTGAGTTCGATTACTTCCCTGCAACGTCTTTCACCGATCCGGCCACACAGGTCGTAGCTCGTTCCAGCGCTTTGGCGATCGACCCCGACGTACTGGTAGACAACCCGTTCGACTCAACACTTGGGAATGATGCAGTTGCTCCTGCAAAGGAAGACGGAACATTTATTGTAGCTGTTGAAGGCGATGATAAAGCTATGCCGAATATTGACGTTTTTCTTGATCCCTATAGTTACGAAGATTTAGCGGCGTTTTCGGTAGAATCACTCGTTGATAAATTGGGCGATGACATCACTGTCGCTCTGTTTACCAGCACACTGACTCAGTATTACCATATGCTGTTGTGCGACTTGTTTTATGATTATGCGGCAGAGCATTATCCGAACATGAAGTTTGTTACACCGAAGGGCGAATACTTTGAGCATAAAAATACTGAGAGTGACGCGCGCGAAGCTACGAAGCAGGTTATTCAGCAATATCCTGATGTAGATGTTCTCTGGTCAGCCTCTTCCGCCGGTACGCTTGGCCTTGCCCTTGGAATTGAAGAGCTAGGCATGATTGGACAAGTGTATGCTTGTGGACATTCCCGTCCGTCCGCCTCCCTACAGGCGCTTGAATCTGGCTCGTACATCTTTGCGACGATCCATTACCCGGGTGCTTGGGGCTGGGCTGCTCAAGAAGCTGCTCGCTTACTCTTAAGTGGCGAGGAGATCACGACTGGTACGGATCTTGGAATAGACGGCTATCGTAACGTCACAGTTATTGGGAGACATATATACGGCGATGGTTTTATTCTTCTGGATAAGGATACTATTGACTCTGTCGTTGCCAAGTATCCTGAATTCTAATCTGATCACGTTGTAACAAAAGATTGCTGCGGGTAATTTCCTGCAGCAATCTTTTTGCGCTTACTAGAAACCCACCAGCTATGCTGATTGGTAAAAAGGCTTAAACTCAGCGTGCGCATTCAAAAAATATCCATTTGATGGTACTGCCCAAGTCCGCGATATCCGTCAAAAAGTATCACCATATCAAGGACGTGGTATTGGAAGATAAGGTGGTGCGTAGCGCGTTTCTGATCGTGCTGGTACCGCCACTGTTCACGTTGTTTGGCACCATGTCTGCGGTGCTTACGCCGGATGCTCCCGGATGGCTCACAAACTTCGGCACGCATGGTTTCTCGGAAATACCGTATGCGTTTACGTCTATGGGCAACAACGGCAGCGCGTTTGGCGGATATGCGGCGAATACGGTTTTCAGCAGTGTTGTGGGAGGGATTATTATGCTGATCGTACGTTTTGTACCTATGATTGCGGCCATTTGTCTCGCGGGAAACCTCTCTAAGAAAAAGGCGGTGGCCGTCAACGAAGGAATGCTTTCTACCAGCAATACCATGTTTGTCGGCCTGCTGATTGCCATTATCCTGATTATTGGCGAACTCACATTCCTGCTCTCCTTGGCGCTGGGATCGATAGCGGATTACTTTTCTGCACTTTGATTTGAGGTGACGATCTTATGAAGGAAAGAGTTTAATTATAGGCATATATGCGGATATCACACGGCAGTCCTTTGTGAAGCTGGCTCCCGCATGCAGATCAAAAACCCGGTCATGTTCGTGGTGTACATCGGTGCGATCTTCACGACCGCCCTGTATCTGCTGGCTTTTGCAGGTATAAAGGACGAGGCTGCTAGATATACACTGGCAATTGCCCTGATACTTTGGTTTACTGTGCTGTTTCAAACTTTGCCGAAGCGATTGCGGAAGGCCGGAGGCGCGCGTAGACGGACAGCTTGCGGAAAGCGCGTAAAGATGTCAAAGCAAAGAAGCTAAGGTCAGCCGACAATGTGGATGATTACGTGGAAGTGTTGTCGAATAGCCTGGAAAGGGGGGAAATCGTTTACGTCAAATCCGGTGAGCAGATCCCCATGGACGGAGAGGTCATCGAAGGGGCTGCATCCGTTGATGAAAGCGCGATCACCGGTAAATCCGCGCCCATTATCCGCGAATCAGGCGGAGACAGAAGTGCGGTGACCGGGGGCACCACGCTGGTATCCGACTGGCTGATCATACGCGTGACATCAGAGCCAGGTGAAAGCTTTCTGGATAAAATGATTTCGATGGTTGAAGGCGCGTCCAGAAAGAAGATGCCCAACCAGATTGCGCTTCAGATATTACTCGTGACCCTGACGATCATTTTTCTGGTCGTCGCCACCACACTGCTGCCCTTTTCCGCGTTCGCCAGCAGACAGGCCGGGGCAGGTTCCGCAATTTCTGTCACCAATGCGATTGCCTTGCTTGTATGCCTTGTACAGATAACCATCGGGGCGCTGCTCTCTTCCATCGGTATTGCGGGTATGAGCCGTCTCAATCAGGCCAATGAACTGGTCATGAGTGGGCGCGCCATTGAAGCGGCAGGCGATGTGGATGCGCTGCTGTTGGATAAAACGGGCACGATCACATTGGGTAATCGGCAAGCCGGCGAGTTTATCCTCTTAAAAGGTGTCAGTGAGCAGGAACTCGCTGATGCAGTGCAGCTTTCTTCCATTGCGGACGAAACACCGGAAGGGCGCAGCACCGTCATTTTGGCCAAAGAGCGCTTCAACATCCGCGGGCGCGATCTTTCTAAGCTGGGCGCATCGTTTGTAGAGTTCATCGCCAAAACGCGCATGAGTGGCATCGATTTTCAGTGGAACGATATACGCAAGGGTGCAGCAGATACAGTCAAAGCCTATGCCTACGATAAAGGAAGTTCGAGCTTGCCCTGGCCGGTTCAGAGATATCGTATAATCGCGGGGAAATATCAGCGGGAAGAGCGAACCCGCCTTATCTTATGCATAAGCTCGCTGGTATAGCGATATAGATCAAGATAATCTTCGTAATAGGACTGATACTCCTCATGCGCATCCATATCCGGCTGGATTACAAGTTTTCTGTGTACCATGTGTTTTGAGGCATCCTTGAAAGAAGAATATGAGCCGACACCAAGAGCGGCCACGATACCGCAGCCCAAAATACCGGCGCTGGAGGAGCGCGTAGTAAGATTAATTGGTATGCCGCATACGTCTGCGATTATTTGCAGCCAAAGAGGGTTTTTAGTAACACCGCCGCAGACCATTATGTTTTGTATGCTGAGGCTGTCGGTGTTCATATATTCTATGACGTTTCGCGTTCCATATGCTACGCTTTCGAGTATAGCCCGGTACATATGGGCGCGGGTATGGCTTATTGTAAGGCCGTAGAAAACACCCTTTGCAAGCGGATCTTTGTAAGGTGTACGGTTGCCCTGAAAATAGTCGAGCGAAATTATGCCCTTGCTTCCGGGGGCGATCTTGCTGGCCTCGTTCATCATAAGCCCATATGGATCGATGGGATTTTCTGATTTAATATTGAATTCGCGAAGGAACCAGTTGGCGATAGAGCCGGCGGAGACTTGGCCGCCCTCAAGACAATAGAGGTCAGGTACTATGGCACTGCAATATGGCCCCCATATACCGTCGTTAAAAATTGGCTCTTTAGAAAGCGCGATATGGATAAAAGCTGAACCCATGGCGATGCCCATATCTCCGGGTTCGGTGACGCCTATCCCAAGTTCTGCGATATGGGCGTCTATTCCGCCTTGATATAATATGGTATCTATGGGTAATCCCATGTTGCGGGCGATTGCCTTTTTTATTCTGCCTATTGGAGCGCCGAGGGGAAGAACCTTTGTATTTAGCTTACGATTAAATTCTCCGAGGCCGATGCCCTCGAAGAAGCCGCGGTTCCATTCTCCTTGACCAGGGAGATAATTGCTCTTACAGGTGGCCTGACTTATAGAAGCAACCCACTCGCCGGATAACACGTAGTTGATATAATCGAGCTGTTCTACGATACGGAACGCCTTATCGTAGATGTCGCGACGATTGTTTTTGAGCCAAAGCATCTTAGGGATGAGCCATTCAACCGAGACCTTATTTCCGCAATATCTCAATACCTCGTGTTCTGTCTCATTTATGTGCTTCGTTTCGATACTGGCGCGGTTGTCCATCCACAATATGGCGTCCATGAGCGCCGTGCCGTCCTGAAGTACCGGCACGACGGTGGATGCGGTTGCACAGACGGATATTCCGCGTATACTTTGTACAACGCTTTGCTCAGTGTTGCTGATGCACTCCCTTATGGTGGAGAACATGCAGCTTACCCATTCGTCGGGCTTTTGAACGACCCAACCGGGCTCGGGGTAGTATGTATTATATGTTCCGCGGGTGATAGAGAAGACTTCACCGGAAGAATTGACTATGCCGCACTGTACACCCTGAGTACCAAAGTCTAAGCCGAGATAATAGTCCTTATCTAAATTCATAATTCCTACCTCATAAAATCATATTATCATATTGGCGCAGCATCTCGCGTGCGGTGATTTCGTCGATATACAAAGATGTCATGGCTCCTGAATTGAGAGCGCCTATTATCGCTTTAATTTTATGCTCGCCGACCCCGACGCCGATGCGATGTTTTTTGCGTTTGAGTTCGTCCATCTTGATGCTGATCGTACGGTCCATCAGATTTGTCAATACGGGCTTGCCATGTATGTCAAAGTAGTTGGAGCAGATGTCTCCGACAACGCCGTCGTCGACTATCGTGTCATATTGCTCGGGGGAATAGATGCCGCGGTCTATGAGTATGGACTTGGAGGATACTGCGCCTATGCCGAATACTGCGAGCTCAGCATGAGAAGCGAGATCGAGTGCGAACCGTATGCTGCTGTCCTGCATAAAGGCGGAGGCCAACTCTTTGGAGTCTACGAATACGGGCGCAGGGAGCAAATAACCGGTGCCAAAAAAGGCGTCCGAGAATCTTTCGACAACTGTGTATACTTTCGCGGAGGCAATATTTTTGATCAGAGCTCCCTGCATCTGCACGACTTTGACGTTGCGCTTGGGTGGATTAGGGGAAACAAGGCAGGAAGCGACGGAATCCATTGTTCTGCCCCAGGAAACGCCTATTATCTCGTCGTCATGCACAAGTCCAGAAATGTCGCGGGCGACCATTTTACAGGTATCACGCGTGCGCAGGAGATAATCATCCACATACGAAGGGCAGACGGAAACGGATTGTATCGGGAAAAGTGCTTTGATCTTCTCCTCAAGTTCCACTATGGACTCAAGAGGAAAATTGACCTGAATGCTTACATATCCAAGCTCTTTCGCTTTGCGGATCATTCGGCTTATCGTTGATTTAGATAAATTCTCGCTTTTGGCTATTTGTTCCTGATCCAGATTTAGTTCGTAATACTTTTTTGCGATTCGTATAAACAGGCCGGTATCGAGTTTAGCCATATTGACTCCTTTTGTGAAAATATCGTCAGCAACAGATATTAATTTCTTATACCATCTTATCATACTCATCTACATTTTCAATAGAATAATACTATAACAAGACGGAAAATAGAAAATAAGTTCCATCTATTTACACAGACGAAAGCGTGCGAGCGCAATTAATAACAAAAGAATAGATAAAATAGATATAAATTTCACAAAGAAATAGAAGGAATTCGTTTGAAGATGTCGAATTATACATAATGTGAAAATAAATTTAATGTAATAAAATATATTTCACAAAAATGGGAGCTTAGCCGGTGAAAGATAATACTGCATGGTTCAATAATAGGCAGCGCTTGCAAAAAAGATGAAATAAAATGCATATATCAGGGAAGAGTTGCAGACTGAAAGCTTTGCGGATAGAATATCAATTAGCTTCAAGGAAAAATAGAAAGCCTTGAAGTGGATTGGAAATATATAATTGGAGGGATTACTAATGGGACATGATCTACTTAAGGGGAAAGTAGTAGTGGTCGTCGGGTCAACAAAGGGTATTGGACACGGCATCGCTATGAAGTGTATCGAAGAGGGCGCAATTGTTGTTGCTAGTGGATTCGAAGAGGATCTCGTGCCGAAAGTTGACGAGGAGCTAAAGCCCTTTGGCGGAATGTGCAAGTTTGTCAATGTTCTGAAAAAGGAGTCGCTTGACGAGCTGATGAAGGCTGCGTATGAGAAGTATGGCAAGATCGACTTCCTGTGCGCTAATGCCGGTATTACCGATGTTTGTACCATCGATGATATGGACGAGGATCGTTTTACAAATATGATAAACATCAATTTAAAAGGTGAGTTTTTAGCCATCAAGGCGGCACTTCCTTATTTGAGAAAGAACGACCTTGACGGCGAAATCCGCGCCAAGATCGTATGCACGGGCTCTGACTGTTCACTGGCGGGCTGGCAGTATCTTTCTTCGTACTCTGCGGCCAAGTTTGGCGTGAGAGGCATGGTACAGGCTCTTGCCAGAGAGCTGGGCTCCGAGCATATCACGGTGAACTGCGTATGCCCCGGCATAATAGCGACGGATATGTGGAAGAAACACGACAAGCTCGCTGGCAAGATCGAAGGTCTTAAACCCGGACAAGCCTGGCAGCGTGAAGTCGATAAGATACCGCTCGGCAGAGGCGGATATCCAGAGGACATCGGTAACGGTGTCGTAATGCTGCTCTCTCATTATGCCGACTACATTACTGGTTGTTCTCTGGCAGTAGGCGGCGGCAGTTCTATACACTAATCAATAATAACAGTTTACGGAATTACCGTAAAATAATAACATAAGGAGAGAATTAATATGAAAAAGACTTTAGCCCTTCTGATCGCTGCTCTGTTGATGTTTGGAGCGGTTCTTACCGGGTGCGCCCAGCAGCCTGCTGCTGAAACGCCTGCTACCGAAAAACCCGCTGCCAGCGAAGAGACTGCCGCGTCCGACGATAACTATGAGATCGTCCTGATCGCCAAAGTTGAGGGTATAGCCTGGTTCGATGACACTAGAGTCGGTGTTGAAGAATTTGCTGCTAAACATAAAGACGTTAAAGCTCAGCAGATCGCTCCCGAAGCGGCCGACTCCGCTCAGCAGATTGCTCTGATTGAGGACTGCATCGCCCGCGGTGTTGACGCTATCACCATCATCCCTGTCGACCCGAATTCTCTGACCTCCGTTATCAAAAAGGCCCGTGATGCCGGCATAATCGTCATTACCCATGAGGGCGCGTCCCTGGCCGGCACTGCCGACTACGACATGGAAGCGTTCGACAACGAAGCTTTCGGCGCTCTGTACGGCGAAAACCTGGCTAAGGCCATGGACGGCAAGGGCAAATACCTTGGAATGGTTGGAAGCTTGACCATGCAGACGCACAACGTATGGTACCAAGCTGCTGTCAAGCACATCAAGGAGAACTATCCAGACATGGAACTGGTCACCGAAGAGCCCTATGAAGACAGCATTGACTCTACCGTTGCATACCAGAAGGCCCAGGAGATCATGAAGGCTTTTCCGGATCTCGGCGGCGTGCTGACCATGACTGTTGAGGGCGGCGGCTCCTTCGCTAAGCTTCTGAAAGAAACAAATAACACCAGCGTCAAGATATCCACTCTTGCTATTCCTTCCTCCAATGGCAATTACATCGATGAGGGATGGATTTCTTTCGGCCAGTGCTGGCGACCGGCTGATGCTGCTTACGTAATGTGCAACATAGCGTATAAGATGCTCAAGGGTGAAGCTATAGAAGACGGCGTAGATCTTGAGAAAGACGGCTACAACAGCGTGAAGGTTGTGGACGGCATAATCTATGGCGACGCTGCGCTTACCTTCACCAAGGACAACATCGGTGATTATAACTTCTAATCAGATTGTTGAGCCTGTGACACTGACGGGTCTCTCTTCGGAGAGACCTGTTAGTGTGAATTCGGCATGAGCCTGTTGGTGTGCAAATACGTCATGCGGACTTGTGCTGCTCAGTAATTAAGAGTGTGGAGGAAGGACATGGCACCAGATAAAGAATCTAAGATTTTAGTTGCAAAAGGGATATACAAATCCTTCGGAGGAGTCCATGCATTGAAAAATGTGGATTTCGAAGTGGCTCCTTCAGAAATACACTGTCTGGTCGGTGAAAACGGATCAGGTAAGTCAACCCTTGTTAAAATAATATCTGGCGTTCATCAGGCGGATAAAGGACTGATAACACTCAATGGTAACAATTATAGTAAATTGAGTGTTTTGAACGCGATCAGAGAGGGCGTCCAAGTAATATATCAGGATCTTTCCTTGTTTGGGCACATGAACGTGGCCGAGAATATAGCTACAAATAAGCTAATCGGAATGAATAAGAAAATAATCAGCTGGAAGAACATATATGAAATTGCAGAAGAACAGCTGGATAAGATAGGCCTCTCCCTTGATCTCAAGGAAGAGGTAGAGCCGCTGTCCGTTTCAAACAAGCAGCTCATCGCCATTTGCCGCGCGTTGAGTATGGACGCGAAAATACTTTTCATGGACGAACCAACTACGGCGCTTACCAAAAAAGAGGTTGACAGGCTGCTCGCTATTGTGGAGAACCTGAAGAAGAAGGGAATGTCCATTGTATTTATAAGCCATAAGCTGGAAGAGGTTATTGAGGTTGCGGACAATGTGACGGTGTTCCGTGACGGCGTGGTGACCGGCGAGTTCAGTAGCGACGAGCTCGACGAGAAGAAGCTCATTTACTATATGACCGGCAAGGGCATAGAATACGGTAGATACAAAAAGGATCCGGAGATAGAGGACAAAGAGATTTTGCGCGTTGAGCATCTCGTGAAGCAGCCGCATTACAATGATATTAGCATGGAGCTGCATTCCGGAGAAATATTCGGAATAACCGGCTTGCTGGGCTCTGGAAGAACTGAGTTTGCGCTTTCGCTGTTCGGCCTGAATCCCCCTGAATCCGGAAAATTGTATATTGAGGGCGAGGAATATAATCCGGTCAATCCCCGTGAGGCTATCAAGCGCGGAGTGGCGCTGGTGCCAGAGGAAAGACAGACAGAGGGCGTGTATATGCAGCTGCCTATCCTTACTAATTCTAATTCTCTCATTTTGGACAGCATCTCTACAAAGGCCGGCCTTGTAAAGAAAAAGGAAGGCAAGGCAAAAGCCGAGAGTATGAAGGACAGCTGGAACGTTAAGGCTCCGAATGTGGATACTCTCATCTCGCAACTTTCGGGCGGCAACCAGCAGAAAGTTGCTCTGGGACGCTGGGTCCAGACTACCCCCAAAATACTCATACTTGATTCTCCCACGGTAGGTGTTGATATTGCTTCAAAAGCGGAGATATACGATAAGATACAGGCATTTGCAAAGCGTGGGGCGGGCGTAATCATGATTTCGGACGAGATCCCGGAGCTAATAGCAAACTGTAGCCGTATAGCGGTATTCAGCCAAGGACAAATAGTAAAGTTGTTCGACGAAAAGGCTCTCCAATCCGAAATGATACACATGGACATTCAGGATGCAATAACAAAAGTCTATGCGACCCAAAATGAGAACGGAGGCACAAATGGGTAAGTTAAAGACATTGATGAAAAAAAATCAGTTTTTCGTGCTGGTCATATTGATTGTCTATTGCATAGTGGTCGCTTCGATCAATCCCTCTTTTGCGACTATGCAGAACGCACTCGATATAGTCAGAAACCTTTCGGTGATGATGATATTTGCAATGGGCGTTATGCTGGTGCTAATATCAGGAGGTATAGACGTCTCTTTTGCGATTATAGCAGTTTTTTCTGCCTACGCATCCATTCTTGCAGTTAAGGCAATGAACGTGGATAATCTGGCGGTGGCTTTCCTGATAGCTGCTATCGTGGGCGCACTACTTGGAGCGATAAACGCATCCCTGATACATTTCTTCAATATTCCGATATTTATTGCAACACTGGGTACTCAGACGATGTTTATTGGATTAATGGCTGTCATTTTGGGAACGGTGACCATAAAAACTCCGCAGATGCCCACAAGCCTGGTAGATTTTGGCACTCAGAAGCTGATAACAATTACAGTGGACGGTGGGCAGATTTACGGTTTATACATCTATATAATACCAGTAGTAGTCATTGTTGCGTTAACGGCATTCATACTTTATAAGACTCGCATGGGACGCGGCATCGTGGCTATGGGCAACGACGTTGAGGCGGCAAAGCGCGCCGGCTACAACCTGTTTACTACCCGCATGTTCCTTTATATTCTGGTAGGTATATATTCTTCCGTGGCAGGAATAATGTACGTTTCGCAGGTCGCCTGGATTGCTCCGCTAATAAACAACCTGGTTGGTAACACGGAGCTGACCACTATTGCGGCCGTGGTTATTGGCGGAACTAAGGTTACCGGCGGTTCTGGTACCATCAGCGGGACGATACTCGGAGTGTTACTGATTCAGGTATTCTCATCCACGCTGATCTTTCTCGGATTGTCTTCGTCGTGGAATGACTTGTTCCAGGGCACCGTACTAATAGCATGTATTATTGTGACGTCTGTTAACAACTATCGTACCCGCAAGAAGCTGCTGCTTTTTGATTAAAATGTGAGGAAACATACAATGAATAATAAGAAATATAAATTTGCTGCTTTTCTTCGCAAGGATATGAATATCGTGATCTTGGTAGTGGCATTTGTAGTGGTGCTGCTGGTGCTCTGGCAGATGTGCGGTTCTCAGTTTATATCCTCCGCAAACTGGGAATCGATGGCCTATCAGATTCCTGAGTTCGGGTTGCTGGCGTTCGGTATGATGTTGGCCATGATCTCCGGTGGTATAGATCTTTCGATAGTGTCAATTTCTACGCTTTCGTCTATACTGGCGGCGACCGTAATGAATTCAGTCATACAGAACGGTGGTAGCGTTGGTGGAGCGATAGCTGCGGCTGTGGCAACTGCGCTTGCTGCCTCGGCAATATGCGGCTTGATAAACGGTCTGATGATCGCAAAACTGCATATTCTGCCCATACTGGTCACGCTTGCGACAATGATATTCTTTCAAGGGATCTCAATGGTGATAACCGGAGGTGCAGGAATAACGGGTTACCCCGAGGAATTTCTTGCATTCGGACGTGACAAGGTGGGCGGATTCCTCCCTGTGATATTTATAATACTTATAGTAATGGCTGTGCTGATATGGTTCATGCTTGAAAAGACCAAATATGGCAGAAGGCTGTATCTCTACGGCGAAAACAGCGTGGTCTCGCTGTTTACCGGAATAAACAACGATCGCGTTATCGTACTTACCTACATGATCTCAGGACTACTCTGCGGTATGGCATCGATAATAATGATGGCCAGAGTGAACTCGGCTCGTGTCGGCTACGGTGATTTGTATCAGATGCAGGCAATATTGGTCTGTGTTATCGGCGGAATCAATCCCAATGGCGGACGCGGAAAGATATTTGGCGTGTGTATTGCAATAATTCTTTTGCAGATGCTACAGAGCGGATTTACAATACTGGGCTTTGAGCCGTATATCAAGAAGCTCATATGGGGAGTTGTTCTTGTTGGAGTGATGATGTTGAATTCGGCCACAGGGCTGCCCAAGAGAAAGGTTTGCTAAGAGTTTGCTTTAAGAAACACATTGAATGTGCGGCTGTAGCGAATATTTATGCGACAGCCGCTTTTTGGGAGAAAGACAAATGAAGTACTATATGGGAATAGATTTCGGCACACAAAGCATTCGTTGCGGCGTATATGATACATACGGGCGGCTTCAGGCAACGGGCGAATGTGTCTATGAGACATATTATCCAGAGGCAGGTTGGGCTGAGCAGGATCCGGAAGAATGGAAATCGGCACTGAAAAAGGCCGTACTAATGTGCCGTGGTAATGCGGGCGATAGTTTCAGCAAGGTGGAAGGTATAGCGATTGACACAACGGCGTCATCCGTAGTCATGTCTTCAAATGACGGGAAGGCACTTGACCGGGCCATTCTGTGGATGGATAACAGGGCCAAGGAGCAAGCAGATCGAATAAATGCTACCGGTAGCGATATATTGAGATACTGCGGAGGGGCAGTGTCGGTAGAGTGGCTGTTACCTAAAATGTTGTGGCTCAAGGAAAACCGCAGCAAGTTATACAATGCGGCTGACATTGTATGCGAAATGCAGGATTACATGAACCATTTTCTTACGGGAAAATGGTGTGCGTCAGTCAGTCAGGCTACCTGCAAGGCATGTTATGTAGAGGAGCGCGGTGGTTTCGACATGGCTTTTCTAAAGGTGATAGGGCTAGAGGAATATGAAACGAAGGGAAACACCCGCGTACTGCTTCAGGGCGAGAAGATTGGCAAGCTGCAGCGCGAACTGGCTGCCGAACTAGGCCTTAGCGAAGACGTGACGGTATATCAGGGTGGCATAGATGCGCATATAAGCATGATAGGCCTCGGTGTACTGCGTTCAGGAGACATGGGGCTGGTTATGGGCACGAGCTTCGTACATCTTGCAGCGGTGGATAAACCAAGCTTTTCTAATGAGATATGGGGACCGTATAAAAATGCGATAGTACCGGGTTTGTATTGCCTGGAAGGAGGGCAGGTCTCTGCAGGCAGCATAACAAATTGGTTTTTGAAAGAATTCAGTATAAACGATGAAAACCCTTATGGGATAATGCAGGAGGAGGCTTCTAAAGTGGCTCCCTGCAGTAACGGAGTGATAGCTTTAGATTTCTTTCAGGGAAACCGTACGCCGTATAAAGATCCGCGCGCAAAGGGCGTCTTTTACGGCCTGACTCTCAGCCATACTCGCGCCGATATATACAGAGCGATCCTTGAAGGCATAGCTTTCGGTACGCGCAACATAATAGACAGCATTGAGCGCAGCGGTGTCAAGATAGAAACCATCATGGGTTGCGGCGGAGTCACTAAGAATGTAGAGTGGCTGCACATAATATCGGATATTACCGGCAAACCCATCATCCTTACTGAACAATCTTCTAACGCTGGTATTCTCGGCTGTGCCATGATAGCGGCTGTGGGTGGCGGAGCGTTTGCTGATTTTATCTCTGCGGGTGAGAAGATGGTTCATGTTGCGAAGCGGGTAGAGCCGAATACAAATAACCGTGAGGCATACGACGAAGCATTTAAAAAATACCTTGAGTTATATAAACAGCTCAAGCCTATGATGGTCTCTTGAACGATAACGGATGTAAAATCGGTATATTCTCCAGATTCATTATCTCAACTAATCATAGAAAATGGGCGCCCGTAAGGGTGCTTATTTTTAATTATGGCTTTAGCCAATCGAGCACGCAAAACGTGCGAGATAAAAAACCACTTGCTTTGCGGGTGTGCGATAAAGGTTATACAAAAAATCACCTATCCGATAGTATAGGAATGTTCAAGTCTCTATACGTAGAAAGGAAAGGTGATTTAATGGCGAATAAAACAAATAGCCTGGCACATACGAAATGGATGTGCAAATACCACATAATATTTACTCCAAAGTATAGGCGTAAAGCGATCTACAATCAATACAAAAGTAGTATGCGAGAAATACTGAAGCAGTTATGTCAGTATAAGGGGGTAGAGATAGTGGAAGGGCATCTAATGCCGGACCATGTCCACATGCTTGTAAGTATTCCGCCAAAGATGAGCGTATCAAGCTTTATGGGATATCTTAAAGGAAAAAGTGCGCTGATGATGTTTGATAAACAT
>JAEZJF010000022.1 GCA_023415825.1 Bacillota bacterium | reverse complement strand
GAAAAATATGCAGGCATATTTAACCTTCCTTAAGTATTTGACTATAATCTTCACAAACGTTGTCAACTTATGTCGGGGTGTTTCACATAACGTCCCGGTTTTACGACGCCGACGAACCGGACCAGCGGAGTCTTTCCCTTTAGCGGCGCTTGCCGCCCGGTGAGACGATGTGGCACGCATTCCCGTGAGCACGCCCGATAGCGTAAAAGCATTGTTATGTGATGGATGGGCCCCCATAGACAGGCTTATACTTTTTTTATTATTCAATAATATTGCTTAGTATATTAAATCTATCACATCCTGATTTAGTGCTAACCAACTTCCCATCAAATTTTGATTCTTTATTACTACAAAGACCATAATCCCAAAAATAAAAACCTCCATAGATGCCCCGAAAGTAAAAACAGTCTTCACAATTATCTTCTGTATCACTTTCATAAACTATCTTACGCCACCTATTGTGGCACTCATCAGAATGTGAGTTTAAGGTTGCCTCGATTGCAGTCATCTTTTGTGTTTGTTCATCTGAGGATGACTGAACCCATCCAGTTTGTGTTAACTCAAAAGAAACTTTTTTACTATCACCTAATATTATTAAAATTGGTTCATCAGTTGATTGGCACAGAAAATCAATGCTTATATTTTTATCGAATGTCAATCTAATATCAAACTTGTTAATATGAAAAATGTCTTTTAAGCTCCCAGGTTCAATCGATTTCAATATCTCATTACTATCTTTTATTTCACTATCGTATCCACAAATAACTACATTATCTTTTAATACTCTCCACCCGCAAAAATGAGAAGATATATCCCACTCCCCATAATACTTCCTCTTAAGCCGAGGGATATTATAGAAGATCTTATTGCCTAAACCAATTCTTAATTTGCTTCCATAACCGACTTTAATGTAGCAACTCTGTAAACCGATTAAGTATTCCCGAATATCTGCGAAATCCACTAAATCACCTTCCTTTTGGTTTTCTATCTATAATTTTATTGCTTAATCCTAATGCACCATCTTTCACATAACGTCCCGGTTTTACGACGCCGACGAACCGGACCAGCGGAGCCCTTCCCTTTAGCGGCGCTTGCCGCCCGGTGAGACGGTGTGGGCAGCAATGACCTCGTGATCCTTCTCTAAACGTCATACTTCCTGCTTTGCCCCTTGCGTAAAAGCTGTGTTATAAGAAGTTCGCCATTACCCCTGGTTCATTTCCCTAGCAATTTCATTTGCAGCAGACAATCTACCTTTTTCAAGAGCATCTAAGTTATGTGTATCCGAACCAACTGCTACCTTAATCCTAGCATTTTTAAGTTCCGATAACAATTGAACATCCTCCGATTTGAATTGCCTATAAATGATGTTATCAAAAAACCCATAAACATTACTGGCATTAATCTCCCAAAACAGGTTGTTCCTTTTAACGAAATCTATAACATAGCTTAATCCACCTAAAGCACTATATTTATGGGATAACCAATTAAGATTTGTGTGAGCTAAACCTACTGGACAAGAAAATAAACTTATTATATTGTCCAAGGCATTCAACTCAAAAGAATCTGAAAGAAATTCTATGTCTTCTATCAAGACAAAATCCAATTGGCTACACGATTCATGAAGAGATTGGGTTGCTTTAATAAGATATCTAACACTTACTTCAACTCCACAAAAAACTTCAATTGGGTATTTTCTCGATAGATCTTTAACCTCCTTAATATACCGATGAATATTTGAAGATGAGAGTTTATAACCTTTAAGATCATCTAAATGATCTGATATACCTACAACATCCATACCTAATGTTAATGAGTTCTGGATTATTTCTTCCGGCGTATTATCACCGTCAGACCAATATGTGTGGTTATGAATGTTCATAAGCTTATTAAATATGTCCATACAAACTCCAATTTTTCTTTTAGACCTTGACCCACGTCCAATGGCGAATTTCTTATAACGTCCCGGTTTTACGACGCCGACGAACCGGACCAGCGGAGCCCTGCCCTTTAGCGGCGCTTGCCGCCCGGTGAGACGGTGTGGGCAGCAATGACCTCATGAACCTTCTGTTTACGTCATACTGCATGCTTTGCCCCTTGCGTAAAAGCTATGTTAGCTGAAGTCGGATGACCTACAGAGTAATTCCAATTAATAAGAAACCCAGTTATACTTTTGATATGTTTGTAACACTTTTCCACCTTCTTCAATAAAATCAATGACATATACATCAGCTGTGCTTTCAACCCCAACATATAAATATTTAGATAACAATATCTTTAAACTAGTATCACTGATTTCTACAAGACATATCTGTTCCGCTCCAACAATAGTATCTTTTATCGTTATCTCTCGCAGAGCTCCTTGGATATTTTCTCTATCCTCTTTCCCCTTCTCAACTTGTTTAACTGCTTCATTATGTTCTGGTTCAGAATATGTCCGCTTCTTTCCAGTACAACTAAAATCTATTTGTGACACTTGATTATTGAAGAATGTAACTCCAATAAAAGTATCGTCTACTTTGGAGCTTGTTTTATAACGTAAAACATATTGGTTAGGTTCAGAAAATCCCTGCCAGTAATATTTACTATCTTCCTCCACGGTAGGTATATAAATATTTGATAGAGAATCAAATGCAGACTTCAATCTAGCATTACTTTGATCCAATGCATAGAACTCAATGCAATCAGGATAATCATTATAACTAACCTCAACATAATCTGATGTTCGTTCTACACTAAATGGCTCTATGTAAACAAATCCTGATTTACAAGCTTCTCCTATATAGAGATCTTCATAGATTGACTTAATAACGTCAGAAATATCAATATTGACCTCTTGACCCTTGGTAGAAGGAGTAGAAGTTTTGCTATCAATTGATATTCCCTGCCTTGCACATCCAGGAAGGTAGGATAATCCTAAAAGTATTGCTAGACTAAGTGCTATTGCTTTCCTCATTTACATTTCCCCTAATTAAATGACGTTCAATAGTAACTTGTACTTCTCATCCGATTTCAGCTAACGTCCCGGTTTCACGACGCCGACGAACCGGACCACCAGAGCCCTTCCCTTTAGCGGCGCTTGCCGCCCGGTGAGACGGTGTGGGCAGCAAGACCTCATGAACCTTCTATTTATGCAAACTCCATGCTGTGCCCTTTACGTAAAAGCATTGTTAGATGCAGTCCCATGCCCCGCGAAGTCAGAGCCACACGGACGTGGCGCCTCAATCTTTTGCCGCTAGATAATATAAAACATAAATAAACTACGTACTATATTCATAATGTACATCGCATAATGTATGAAACTATTTCAAATTTCTCATATTCATAAAATTGTATGCCATTTTTGTTTTGAGCAAGTACATTTAATTCCAAATAATCAAGTTCTCGAATTTTCGCCCATTGTTTTGCAGAATCCAGCAACAATTTTCCTACCCCTTTTTTGCGAAAAGAACTTTCAACAAAAAGGTCAATTACATTAGCAAATTTGTGTTGAATAAACGTTTCAAACGGTAAGGTTTTATCTTCTGAGATATGGATAAATCCAATGACTTCATTTCCTTCTATGGCAATAAAAATATCTTCTGTATTGCTATTAATTACACTCTTTGGATATTTTCCGGACTCAAGTGTTTCTTTATAATATTGTGGCTGCTGATTTGCATTGAATTCGAAAAATTCATTATAAAGTCGGCAAATATTTTCTACATCATCTTGTACGGCTATTCTCACTTCCAAACATATCTACCACCATTCTATTAAAATACTTATCAAACAAATATGAGACCAATACACTTTATCTTTAAATGCTCCCGTTTAAAACAGATCCTCGTAGCCATTTCCTAGCGACACGATGTCGCGGGCATTACTTAGCATGGGATTGCATCTAACGTCCCGGTTTTACGACACCGACGAACCGGACCAGCGGAGCCTTTCCCTTTAGCGGCGCTTGCCGCCCGGTGAGACGGTGTGGGCAGGAATACCTCCTGAACTTCTTTTTACGTCATACTTCCTGCTGTGCCCCTTGCGTAAAAGCATTGTTAGGCGACGGACCCTGCTACACTAAGAATATACCAATAAAAATGTGATAGTTAACAATGTCACCATTGTCCTCGGCAGAAAAGCCTTTCCAATATCGCTACCATCAATGTGGTAGCAATATTGACGATTAGTATAGAAAATACTAAATAATTTTTGTTTTTGCTATCTTTCTTTAGTAAAAAATAAACCAATGGAATTTCAATACACAATGTTAGTAAGAAATAAGCGAACCTTATTATGTAATTAGGGCCATTGTTAAAGGCTCTTTCCCAGGAGTAATCCCAACCCGTACCATAAAACCTAGCTAAGCGTAACATGCTATAAATATATGGCGCAATAAATGAAGTAATATTTGCGAAAACAATAACAAGAAAGGCTCTTAGTCTATGTGTTATTTTCCCAAATTTTATTATTCCTAATGTCTCAACAAAAAGAGTAAATATAATAGCAAGAGGTAAAGCTTTCATAGGACTAATTGTTACCCAATGCCATGAAGAGTTTGCTGAAACTACGTTTGGAAAAATGATAAAAAGTATAAGACCGCTTATCAAGGCACGTTTCAATAGATTTGTTTTTCCAAAGAATTTCATTTATTTATCCTCCATATTGCTTAATGGCACTAATAAATCTATTACTCTTACTTTGTACATATAACCTCAAACAGGGTCTGTCGCCTAACTCCTTCATCTCTCCACCTTTGTCGTATAAGCTGTAAAAGTGGGTGGATAGGCGTCAGGGATGGCGGGTAAGACAGCTATCTCGGAAGGCGGGGAAGGGGGCTAAATTTTGCTTTCCTGTATAAGCCTGTCTAAAGGGCTTTGAATTTTGGTAATGTCCCTTTTGCTCACGTGGGTGTATATCTCTGTTGTTTTGCTGCTGCTGTGGCCGAGAAGCTCTTGAATGTAGCGTAAATCTGTTCCTTCCTCCAGTAGATGTGTGGCAAAAGAGTGTCGAAGGGAGTGAATAGATACCTTCTTCATTATACCAGATTTTTGGCGAGCGTTCTCAAAAATTCGCTGAGCTGTTCGCTCACTTAGGTGATCCTCTTCTTTATCGCCAGGAAACAGCCATATTTCAGGCCGAAATGCTTTAAAATAGCTGCGCAAATAGACCAAAGCCTGCTTGGAAAGCATTGTAAATCTGTCTTTGCGCCCCTTGGCATCCCTAACATGGATCAGCATCCTTTTGCTATCAACATCCGCGATTCTAAGTCTGACAACCTCTCCCACCCTAAGTCCTGATGAATAAACGATCAGCATGAGGGCTTTATGCTTTGGATTCTTTATACTGCCTAAAATACCAAGCACTTCTTCTTGGCTTAAGACATCGGGAAGCTTGTTTTCTTTTTTGGGTCTAGGAAGTTCAATTAAAAAATCAGTCTTCTTCAATACTTCCTCATAGTAGAATTTTAAAGCGCTGACAGCCTGTCCCGCATAGGAATGCGAGACTCCCTTCTCACCCATGAGACAGAGAATGTAATCTCTTATGTTCTTTAAGCTTGCTTCTTTCAAGGGACTTTTCAGATAACTTATAAACTTTACAAGATGATTCTTATAGGCCTTAATTGTTTTTGAACTGTAGCCATAAAGTCTTAGTTCGTTGGTCGTCTCTAAAATGCCATTTTCGCTTAATTCTTTTTCCTCCATGACCCTTTGGGCGTATTGACCCACATCGGTCATTACAAAGCTTCTATGAAGATTAATTTTTACATCTTTGAAAATATTGAGCAACATATTTAGTGTGCTCTTATTGCATGGTACACTCCAACTTTTTGATTCATTATCCCATGATCTTCTTGGTATTTTACGTATTTCTTGCACATAGGTTTCATGATAGGGCATCTCTACATGAATCCAACCAGGTTCTGTCACTTTAAGGAGTACCATGGGATCGCACCTTTCATATTTTGTTATCGTTGATAAATTTTACCATATTAAGTCTATGGTTACAATAATACCATTGCGGTTTCAAATACTGCACCTGTTAAACAGCTACCCTTCATTTTTCTAGTTCTCACCATACTGATTTCCTTTTAAAGTTGCCATAGTGAGGATTAACGAGATTGATTATTTTCAAGCCCTGAATCCACTTATTACAACACAACAATAGAATTGGGCTGTAAGGTATGAACTGAAGACCTATTCCTGTACGCTTTGACAGAACATATCACCGCTGAGCATAGAGAAAGCCCCTGAGCCATTTAACCCAGGGGCAAGTGATGCATTATCTCAATTATCCGCGTATAATTGCTTAAACTTCCAGCGTTGTGAGCAGTGGAGGTGCGGTGTAGACTCTGGTTCCAAGCTCTTGGTCCAATAAGTAGAGGGCCTTTCCGTCCATGCCCATGGTCTCAAATCTTCCCTTGTTTTTATTGGCGTTGTCTTCTTCCTCTACTTGCTCATCCACAAACCATTGGAAGAATTGAACGACCTTTAAGTCCTTTTCCTGTTGGGCGGTGTCAATAATATTATAGATGAGGGAGGTAACAAACTCCTCATGCTTCACAGTTTCTTCAAGGACTTCCAGCACGCCCGCCCACTCAGTTGGAGGGGCGTCCATGTTCTCCAGCCTTACTATCCCGCCAGCCTTTAGGATGTAGTGGTAAATGATGAGAGCATGCGCTCTCTCCTCCTGAGCCTGTACATAATACCACTTGGCAAAGCCGTCCAGGTTTTTGGATTGAAACCAAGCCGACATGGACAAATAAAGCTGGGATGAATAAAATTCATAGGTAATCTGTTTATTTAACAGGCTTTCAACTTTTTCTTTTAACATTTTAACTCTCCTTATTGCCAATTTTCTGATTAGTGCAAAAATTTGGCTTCACTTTACGGAATTAAGGATTGCCCGTGCAGTACAATCACTTTTTAATAGTAGTCTTCCAAAGGCCATGGATATTGCAGTACTCATAAACATCAACATCGCCGGTCTCAGGCACAATGAACACGGCTTCAGGCTTCTGATGCGGTGACAGGGTAACGCGCTGCACACGGTTGGCACTTATTACGCTGATCCATTGAATATAGTGCTCATCCACCATGGGGTGTTCGACGGTACCTACCCGTACTTTAATGGTATCGCCATCAATCTCTGCCACCGGCAGATGCTTCTCGGTTGAAGCCTCCACGGTATTGGCCTCTAAAATCTGCATGGGCTTACCACAGCAAATGGTATCTACTCCGGTGTCTTCAATGATGTCTACAATTTTACCGCAAAGACTGCATTTGTAGAAATTGGGTTGTTTTTTCATAATCATACCTCCACTTTTTAATCCTGAGCTTCAGGTGATTCAAAATATTCCTGAATCCCATTAATCATTCCTTTTACAAGCTTATTCTGATATTCTTCGGAATTCAGCAGCTTGTCCTCTTGGGGATTGGTCAGAAAACCCATTTCAATGAGTGTGACAGGAATCTTGCTATAATTGAAAACGATTAGAGTATTCCGTTGACTCAAGCCCCTGTCCTTGGCATTTGCAGCTGAAACTGTATTTACCAGAATAGCCTTTGATAATGCCAAGCTCTTTTCCAGCATTTTCTGATCCTCAATATATTTATCCCCAGGATAGAGAACAGATAAACCATAAATTTGAGGATCTTCAATACCATCACAATGAAGGCTGATTAAAATGTCAGCATTGGCTTGATTGCCTATCTGTGCCCGTTTTTCGCTCCCTACCATCTCATCCTGATTGTTTCTTGTAAGAATAACCCGGGCCCCCAGCTTCTTAAGTCCTTGTTCCAGCTTTTGAGCTACCTCGAGAGTGATACTGTATTCATAGGCTCCACTTGTTATCCCTTTGGTCCCTATTGAAAAATTAGGCATCATAAGGGAAGCCAGGGGAGCAACGGGCACCTTGGTCCTTTCCATTCTAGACTGATGTCCGGGGTCAATGCATATAACCTTGGTCTCAAGAGGCCATTTAGCACGGCTAAGGGCACTCTTCTCTGACTGTCCTCCCAGTTCAGCATCATTGGAATTGGTACTATCTCCCTCTGATTTTCCTGGTGAGTCTTCTGATTGGGTTTGATCATCAGGATAGCTTTCCCGTGTAGGGGAAGCTACATGATTTTTAGAATCATTCTCTTGCCGCTCTTTCCCGGGTAATGGTGAATATCCCTGGGAACAGGCATTGAAGAATATTAACAGCCAAATGATACATACTAATGATGTCGCATGCCTCAAAACAATTTCACTGTCCTTTTTTATTCGTCCCTTTCATTTTGAGCTGCAACCGGGTTTGTTATTCTTAAAAATTTTTATTTTCTCTTGATCTGACCGGACGTTTTTTCACAATAGAGAAAAACGCATTGTCCTATGAGCGGATTGGCAATATACTTAGGGTAGAGTAAACCATTCAGCAGGACTAATATTTGTTTATTTTTGAAGTCATGAATTATTTATAGATAATAAAGATTACTTATTGATTACTCATTTGGAGTTGTTACTATGGGAGAAATTCAAAAAGCCTATATTGTACCGCATCCCCCAATCATCATTCCTGAGATAGGAAAAGGTCAGGAGAAGGATGCGTCAGCCACTATAGCAGCCTATGATACTATTGGAAGACAAATTAAAGAACTGGCCCCACAGGTCATTATCCTCACAACACCTCACGGAACAGCTTATGGCGATTACATCCATATTTCCCCAGACAAAAGACTTAAGGGTAGTTTTAAAAATTTCGGTGTTCCGGAGATCCAATTGGAATTTACCAACCAAACCAAGCTGGCAGAAAAAATAGCGGAAATTGCACAAAGCTTTGGTATAGAAGCTGGAGGTTTGGGTGCCCGGGAAAAGGATTTGGATCATGGCGCCCTTGTTCCCCTATACTTTATTTCGCGATATTATAGCGATTTTTCGCTTGTACGTATTTCCATAGCCGATCTTCCCCCGGAGCAGCTCTACACCTTCGGATATTGCATTCAAAAAGCAATTGCCCAATCTGAACAGAAGACGGTTTTTGTGGCCAGTGGAGACCTTTCCCACAAGCTTCGCGACGATGGTCCCTATGGTTACGTAAAAGAGGGTCCGGTCTTTGACGAACTTCTGGCCAAGGCCATTAAGGCAGTAGACTTCAAGAAGCTTTTGGATATGGACGAGAACTTATGCAATTTAGCTGGAGAATGCGGGCTGAGATCCTTTATCATGATGGCTGGAGCCCTAAACGGCCTTGGTGTAAAATCCAATATTCTCTCCTATGAAGGCCCTTTCGGTGTCGGATATATGGTAGCTGAGCTCACGGTTAACGGTCCGGATCTTTCAAGAGACCTTCTTTCCTTTTATGAGTGTAAACGTAAAAGTGAGATTGAGGCAACCCGGAAGGCTGAAGATCCTTACGTTTCACTTGCCCGATTAGCCCTTGAGCATTTTATAAAAAAAGGGAAGGTCATTGACACGCCCGACTACCTGCCTGATGAAATGCTTAAAAACTCCGCAGGCATATTTGTATCAATAAAAAAGCACGGCCAGCTTCGAGGTTGTATTGGAACGATTTCACCGGTAACCGACAGTATTGCGGAAGAGATCATTCAAAATGCCGTCAGCGCGGGAACCCGTGACCCCAGATTCAACCCAGTCAAGGATTACGAGCTCAATGATTTAGTCTATAGTGTTGATATACTCGGACCACCCGAGGCCATTAAGGGTATTCAGGAACTGGATGTCATACGCTATGGCGTCATTGTAACCAATGGCTATCGCAGGGGGCTTTTACTTCCCAATCTGGAGGGCGTTGAAACACCCGCACAGCAGATTGAAATTGCTCTATCAAAAGCGGGTATTCAAAAAGACGAAAGCTATACTCTGGAACGATTTGAGGTAATCCGCCACAGGTAGGTGAAGATTTGAGCCACATAAAAGCCCAGTACTATGTGAAGCATGATGACGGGCGTGTACACTGCGTCCTTTGTCCTCATGACTGCCGTATTTCCCAGGGAAAGATGGGAATCTGCGGAGTACGTGCCAATAAAGAAGGCGAGCTCTATGCTGAAAGCTATGGAAACATCTCTGCTCTCAGCCTTGACCCTATTGAGAAAAAGCCGCTTTACCGCTTCTTTCCGGGATCTTTGATCCTTTCAGTGGGAAGCTATGGCTGCAATTTCTCCTGTTCCTTCTGCCAAAATTTCGGTATTTCCCTGGAGAAGCCCGAAACTGTCTATATCTCTCCTGAGAGCCTGTTATATAAGGCTTATGATCTTAAATCATCAAAGAATATCGGATTAGCCTATACCTATAATGAACCCCTTATGAGCTATGAGTACGTGTTGGATTGCTGCAAGCTCGTACGGGATAAAGGCCTTAAAAACGTACTGGTAACCAACGGGTATATACAGCAAGCTCCACTTTTAGAGCTTCTCCCTTATATAGACGCCATGAATATTGACTTGAAAAGCTTCAGTGAGGATTTCTACAAAAAGATTTGCGGAGGCCGTGCAGAATTTGTAAAAAAGACGATCGAAACGGCCGTAAATGCATGCCATATGGAAATAACAACTCTTGTCATACCCGGACTCAATGATACGTCGGAAGAAATTGAAGCTCTGTCCTCTTGGCTTTCTTCCCTATCCCCCGACATTCCCTTGCATCTCACAAGATTTTTTCCGCACCATAAAATGACCGATAAAGAACCTACCCCAAAAGAGACATTGGAACGGCTGGCGGATGTTGCCCGGAAGCATCTGCATTATGTCTACCTTGGGAATATTTAGTCTGTTTCCATGCCCTTTTTACAGGACAAAAGTCATCATGCCCAGGGCAAGTAGGATTTGCGCACTGTAATAAGTAATGAGAACAGGCTTTTCCAGCCGAAGTCCGCCTTTTTTTGAGAATTTTTCATAGGCCAGGACGGAATCGGACATGAAAAACAATAAAGCTCCCAACGCAGTCAATAGCCCGGTTGTCAGTCCTTCTCGAGCGGATACCAGCCCATTAAGCCCATTAGCCTGCATAAAAGATAAAACCAAGAGGTAGAGGTTGGCAAGAATACGCATTTTGCCAAAAGCGAACAGGTGGGTAAAATTAAAAATGACAAAGGCTATTGCAGCAATTATTGCGAAGAAAATGAGGCTTCTGTTATTAAAGCCATAGCGCATGATGAAGCTGGTGCAGTAGGAAATCTGTGCTAGAAAGAACATTAAAAGGCCAAGAATAAAGCATTGATCTCCGTCAAAGGCTAAAAGAATATCACCTATTACCGAAAGGGTAAACCCAAGTATCATAAATGCGGCAAAGGGCATAATGCCTGAGCCTGAGTACAAGAATGTTATCCAGCCGAAAAACCAGAACATAAGGCTGCATAAGGTTTTAAAAAACAAACGCTTACGAGGATCACTGAAGCGCTCGCTCTTGAGAAGAAAGATTAAAGAACCTGTAAGAATGAAAAGAACCAGAGCGCCTAAAATAGAAGCAATGATTTTATCCATACCGGATCTCCTTTTCCCTATTATTACACATTATACAATAATCTCCTTATTTTGCCTATGCTTAATTGATCGACAAAAATGAATCATATCCTTATGAGATGTATTTCAGGATGACACTCCATTCCCATAGAAGCCGCTCCAAATTGTAGCTCCCATTGGCAGGACTCGTTGATGGCAGACACTGGCTTTTAATATCTGTTTTGGGATAGCACAGTTTTCTATAAAGCTCCTGAGCCTTTTTCCCATTGGTAAAAACCGCTTGAATTGCTGTTTCATGAATGATCTTATCAAAGTCATTCGGAACGGGATTTTGTATGGAGCTATCCTTGGATTGCTCAATATCACAGCTTTTCAACACGTCCCAAAGAGCAATACCCTCACGAAGAAGAAGCTCCTTTTTATCATCAATGGTCTGGGGAAGGTTTTGACCGGTTAAGCACGAGATAACCTTCCAAAATCGATTTTGCGGATGCCCGTAATAGAAGTTCTCCTCCCTGGAAGCAACGGACGGAAAAGTCCCTAGAATCAATATCTTGGAGTACCCATTATAGACGGGCTCAAAAGGATGGATGACCATTTATCACCCTCCGCCTTTCGGTAGGATATTAAACATCACATTTATATAATATTATGGACTATCATATTATTGTTAATATTTTCTGTTTTTGAATAAAAATTTAAACATCCCACTGAAATTCATCCAAAACATGACGTAAGGCATGCTCGAATCTGTCGTCATCTTCAGGTTTTCGTTTCCTGGGATTTTTAGTCCGGCCTCCGGCCCGTCTGACCTTCTGCCCCAGGTGCCTCTCAAAAAGCAATTTATCCATATTGGCCGATGTGAAAATCAAGCCGTTTTGGTTTAGGGCCCTTAACCCTTTTCCCAGAGCAAGGGCTGCAACCCCATAATCCTGGGTAACTACGACGTCATGCTTCCGTGCCAGGTTAATAAGAGCCATATCCACGCCGTCCCGGGCTTTATCCACCGTGACAACCGTAGCATATGCATGCTGCCAGATATGGCTTGTGTCCATAACCATAGTGACCGGTATGCCTTTCTCTTTGGCAACCTTTATAATAATATCCTTAACAGGACAAGCATCGGCATCCACGAGGATTTGCGTCATGTTTATCAGTCCTTAACTGTTCTTTTCAAGGCCGGAATGATGGACAAAGCAATGATTCCGCCCACAATAGCCGTAATGAGCTGGGGCCAGCTGAACAAGGCTATTAAGCTAATAGCTATTTTTGCGTTAATCTTCATTAACTCCACAAAAATCGATATTGATGCATAGAGGAATGCAAACTTAGCCACTGCCCCCAGGGCAACGCCACCTATTCGGGCAGACAAATTGTCTCTTTTCTTGAAAAGCGCATAGCAGAGTACAAGAATGATATTACCGCCAATAATAAAAGGTGAAAAAGACAGGATAACTGGTGCAATGGCAGACTTATTGGTAAAGGCAGACACTAAAGGAGCAACAATGGATATAAAAATACCTGAAAAAACACCTGTTATCTCAGTGGCAATTAATAAAACAGCATTGACAACAGGACCAACAATAAAATTATTCTGTGGCCCCATGAATTTGCCCATAAGTTGAACGACAATAGCTATAGCCAGTAAAAGCGCAGTTCTGGTAATAAAACGTAATTTTTGATTCATAGTGCCTCCGAATTTTTTTCATATGTTATTATACCACACCTGGAAAATATCTGGAATAGGGTGCGGGAAGCACCAACAAGCCTCGACCAGTATAAAATGATATGAATGAATTAACACTTATGTTATAGTTAAGATTACCACTCATTGATATACCTATTGAAGGAGTTTGATATGAATAACCTAATCGCCGGCGGCATTGGATTGATCATCGCCTTTATGGTTCTTGTCAACGGCATTCTGGCAAATTACACAAGCCTCTATCTGTCCAATGTCATTATTCACGGTTTTGGGCTCATCAGCATAGCGCTTTTTCTTCTCATAGGAAAACACAAGATTAAAAATTTGAAAACTGTTCCCCTCATACTTTACGCCGGAGGGCTTCTAGGCGTATCCAATGTCCTTCTCAATAACCTCTGTTTTTCTTATCTTGGGGTATCCCTTACCTTGGCCTTGGGACAAGCCGGTCAGTTCCTGGCTTCAACCGTCATCGACCATTTTGGTCTCTTCGGGCTTAAGAAGATACCCTTTAACAAGAAAAAAGTATGGGGCTTTGTCATAATTGGAATAGGTCTCATTATTACGATGTTCTAAATGGAGGCATAAAAATGTTCTATGTCATACTTGCCGTACTGGCTGGTTTTTCGATTATCCTGTCCCGTATTTTGAATGCCAATCTGGCTTTGAAAATCGGTATCTATCAAGGTACCTTTATGAATTATGTAGTGGGCTTGTCGCTTTCCATTATCTTGGTTCTGGTAATGGGACAGTCTTCCATCAAGGCCGGTATACCCGTCTGGGCCTTTTTCGGCGGGACGCTGGGCGTAATAGTCGTTGCTCTTTCTAGCTATATCACCCATCGTGTTTCAAACTTCAATATCACGCTTCTCACCTTTGTGGGACAGCTGATAACCGGTATTATCATAGATTTGTTTCTCGGCAACCCCATCTCTACTACCAAAATTGTCGGAGGAGCACTCATTTTTGTGGGGCTTGCCTTTATTATACATGTTGACAGCATGGAGAGCAGTGAAAAGAAAGAAGCCTAAGACCTCGTTTTTAAAAAATAGTCAATATTTACTAGTGCGCCGATGGCTCCTTCTGATGTAGGATATAAATGAAGAATTTTGTATAAAAATAAAGATTTATAATAGATAATGATAACCAACACCCTGTTTACAGCTAAGGAGGAGCATTTATGAATATCATCGTGCACCTGATGTTTGCCGTAACCGTTCGAAGACGCATAAAAAAGACTCTGGGACTAGTATTAAATCTGCCCGGATTTTTATATGGAAATATACTACCCGATATCAGTAAAAAATATGGCGAGCACCCTCACTATATGAAGGATGCTCTTGCTCATGTAGTCAATACCAAGGACTCTCTTTTAAAGCAGAATGCCTATGAATCCTTATCACCTTACCAGTTTGCCAAGGAGCTGGGAGCATTAAATCATTACTTGTCGGACTTTTTCTGTCTTCCCCACACCGAAGGCTATCAGGGCTCAAAGACCCAGCATGGTATTTATGAGTTTCTTATGATTGCCCGTTACAGAAAGGGGTCACGTGCATTTCGTACCTTGCTTATGGCTCAGGGCAACCAACTGGAGCTTTCTGACCTTAAGGCTTTTATTATTGATAACAATAAAGCCTATCAGGATAGAACAGCTTCTAAAATAAATGATATTCGTTTTGCTCTCTTTGCCGGAACCAAGCTTAGTGAAAGCATGTTAACCCAAATTGCGGTCATTCCCGAGGCCGCTTCCGAACCTCTGCTTCCTGTTTCCTATATCGCTTAGCATCGAGATATGCCCTCACTTTGCAAAGCTGGCAGCCATAAATCTCATGACCCTTATTCTGGTGTATTGTTCAGGAAAGTTGGAGAATTCACTTAATGGTGCATCAAGCCTGTTGTAGCTATGGCAGCATATTCTGACCTCATCAAAGGAAGCACCTCTTTGAGTGACATATAGGCAGTGGCCATAGCGATAGGGTGCATAGGAAGCCACTATCATCTGAATAATGTCCCCCTCTTGAATAAGGGAGGGCTTTATATTATGCCAGCTTCCCTCGAAAACCTGATAAGCCTTCGGGCCGAAGTCTTTTAGGGCGAGCGCATAATCATGGAATTCTACCACCCGGCACCATTTATTGGAGCCGCTGAAGAGCAGAGAACCATACCATACAGAGGGTGCCATGCGGACACCCTTTTTTATATTCTCCTTATTTTCGGCCACCGTTGTAAGATCGATTCCAGGTATCCAGCCTCCATAGGCTGCCCATACACATTGGGAGCAGAAGTTGGTACAATCACTTCCATTCTGATCATAAAAAAACAGCCGATGGCTTTCCGATACCCTGAAATATTCAGCATACTGGCGTGCATAGGCTATACCGCGCACGGGATCATAAGCATATTGCATGGGAAACCCTCAGAGAATGTTCTTTTATACATATATATGCCAAGTAAGTGATCAACGAACCTATTTGGCCATTCTTAAGTGATTTTTACTGACTTCTTAATCGATATCATATTTTATCCCGTCCACCATATGCTTTTAGTGATGTTCTTTTCCCCCTGTACAATCATATAGAACAGGTTTGAACATTATTAAAACAGCTTGAGGGTGGTCGTTTGTTTATTGTTATAAAAAAGAAGACAATTCTCGCTTTTGGTTTGATTCTGGTATTTCTGGCTTTTGCCTTCATTATCTATGGACAGCTTTCAAATGGTTCTTTATCTCTCTACGCCCTTAATACCGATGAGGAAAAGAAGTTCATCAAATGGGTGGATTTCAATGTGCCATATTCGCTTTTAGAGAAAACCCTTGCCCTGGACATCAAATCCTATGGAACAGAAACCAGGCTCAATTGGATTGAATTGCTCTCATACCTGGCCGCAAAGAATGGGGGAAATTTCAAGCGGTTTAAAAGTGCCGATCTAGACAAGGTTGTAAAATGCCTTCAAGAGGGTACTCCTATGAGTAAGATTACAGCAGACATGAAATATTACGCCTATTATTATGAGGCGTATAGCGCCGTCCTGGGAGGTTTTGTGGGCGAATTTGAGATAGAGGAGGAAGACAAGGACAATCCAGGTACCAAAAAGTTTGTCAAAAAATACGGACTCAAGGTCTTCTCCCCTATTGCCAGGGGTTACGGTTTCTCACATTATGATGATTTTGGAAACAGTCGTTCCTACGGTTTTAAGCGCAAGCATCTGGGCAACGATCTCATGGGCAACATAGGCACGCCTGTTATAGCCGTAGAGTCGGGAATAGTGGAAGCCCTGGGCTGGAACAAGTATGGTGGCTGGCGGATAGGAATCAGGAGCTTTGATGGTCGTCGTTATTACTACTATGCGCATTTACGAAAGAACCACCCCTACAATAATACCCTTACTGAGGGCCAGGTGGTTAAGGCAGGTGATGTCATAGGTTATTTGGGTATGACAGGTTATAGCACCAACGAAAATGTCAACGGTATCAAGACACCACATCTCCATTTTGGTATGCAGCTCATCTTTGATGAGAGCCAAAAGGAAAGCAATAATGAAATTTGGATCGATGTTTATAATATTGTCAACCTGTTGCAGAAAAACCGTTCATCGGTAGCAAAAGACTCTGATCTTAATGATTATTTCCGAGTCTACCAATTCAAGGATCCAGCCGCACCTCAAAGCTTGGAAAACTAAGAAACCCATTAAGCACAAAGCGCTATGCCATAGACATAGCGCTTTTCTTTTTGCATCGGTAACATGATGTCCCATCACTTAATATAATACTATTGTAATCAGTAAACAAGCTTTTCACAAATTAAAGAAACAAAGGTGATTGATATGCCTTTAACAGCAAGAGAATTATTTGCTCGAGTTATTAAATGCGAAGCGGGAGGAGAAGGCGACAACGGCATGAAGTCCGTGGCCACGGTCATCATGAACCGGGTCCATGTGGCCTATGGTGAATACCAGAGGATATGCCAGGGGGACTTGAGATGTGTCATTATGCAGCCCGACCAATTTACTTGTGTTAAAGAGACCATCGCCGGGCAATACAATGCCCAGAATGTCTATAACATGACTCCTGATCAGGTTCATTATGATATTGCCGACTGGGCACTGTCTGGCAATAAATCTTTAGGAGCCGGAGAGAGCCTTTGGTATTTCAATCCTTTCCGCCCGGAATGTGCAGTTTACTTTCCAATAAACCAATCGGGAGTATACTTTAATCGTATCATCCAGCACTGCTTCTACACACCCACACAGAAGTATGCCCAAACCTGAAGCCAAATAACTAAAAAAGAAAAGAGGTTCATTTATATGGATGGATTTTCAACCCAACCCTCGGGCTTTAAGCCCTTTAGTGCACCGCCATGCCCAGGATGTGCTCAGAATGTCATGACGGGTCAAGGCCTCCCGTTTCAACCCCCTATGACACCCAGGGCCGGCCTTATGACCCAAATGCCTACCGGCGTTCCAACAGGGCCCTTTTTAGGCACAGGACCAACACAGCAGGGAATGATGCCTCAACTAGGGATGATGCCCCAAACAGGCATGATGCCCCAAACAGGCATGATGCCCCAGACAGGCATGATGCCCCAGCCGGGTATGATGCCAGCTCAACAGACTCCATCACCGGATACTACTCCTATTCTCCCATGGAACCAGCCCATACCCGTTACCACAGAGAGTCTCCAATACATGAACGGTTTTATGCGAACACAGATTGGACGTCGGGTGACAGCGGAATTCCTGATTGGAACGAATACTCTGGTCGACAAATCGGGAACACTTCTAGCAGTGGGGGCCAACTATATTCTTATCAATGAAATTGAGACCGATGACATCCTCTTATGTGATTTCTACTCCATTAAGTTTATTAAATTCTATTATTAAAAGTACATAGTATTTTGACGATAAATTAAGAACCGAAGCGCTAATATGCCTTCGGTTCTTTTCTCTGTGATGCTTTGCTGTATTCCAGATTCATGGCACTATCTTCTAAACTTTGAAACAATATCTATCAAAATGCCTGCAAGCAGGGAAATCACCATAACCCCGGCTAAAATCATGGCTGTCACAAAATAGGCGAGGTCCTCCATTCCGGTGGAAAACCACACTGCTTTGACCACGCATACGGCTGTCACTATGAGAAGAACCAAGGTCGGAATATACTTGAAGAATGGATTTTCTTTAGAAAGACGCCATATGACAATCTGCAGAGCCGCAACCAACAACCCTATTACAACAATAATAAGAACCATACGAAGCTCAGCCATACTCCACCTCACTGTATCAGGCTATCAATCGGCATCTACCGAGACCTGATTTCCGTATACCTTCTGGCTGAATGCCTTTTCAGCATCGATCAGAGGCATGCCATAAAGATTCATTTTCAGGATATCGGTTTCTCCCAGGCCGTTATTGCCACCCTCAAACAGGTAATGCACCCCCTGGGGCTTGTATCCCATGAGCCTAGCACACACCGTATCCACGCTAAAAGGATCGGTCCCGGCAATAACAAGGCCTGTATGAACAGGAATACCCTTGGCCGGGCCAGTCCCCACCATGGCAGGATTTGCACTGACAATGGCCAAATCAATAGGTATGTTTTGAGCCATGGCTGCAATGAAGCCATGGAGGTTATCATGAATGCCGCAATTCTTTTTGGGAAAGCCATGCTCGGAAGCAGGCGGCCAGGACAACGCAATATTTTTTACAGCAGCCGATAGGGTTGCCTCTTCATGGGTTTTAAGCTGGGTAAAGGAGATAAGGCAGGTCATTTCCTCAAAAAGCCTATTTACATTTGTGGAATCAGGATGGCTATGATTTAAATTAATCCTAAGAAAGGGGCCGTTATTAAGATCAATAAACTCAATGCCCTCTTTTTGAAGAACTTCGTCGAAATCCCCTTCTCTCATGGCGTTAACCGTCTGATCTCCGCCGCTTCCCGTGGCTACGACTATTCTTCTTGGGTTTTGAGCCTTTACAAAATGAATCAATGTTTTAAGACTTTCATTTCCGACCACAACCCCTGTCTCGGGCAACATTTTTTTAACCCAGTTAGGAGTGATCACTACGATATCATGGTCTGTAACAAGCTCACCGGCATGAATAAGGCTTAGGCTCTCCATCATGGCGGATGATTCATCATTGTTTTGTGAAATGGCCACATCCGGGCTGTTCCTTTTACGCGTTCTCATAATATCACCTCATGAGATATTATGAGCAGTTTGTCCAATATTTAGTGAGTATTCATAAAATTCATGCATTTGTGGTTGATGTATAATTGCGATCCAACGTTATGACACTATGGTAGGTTGGATTGATTTTTGAAATTTCCTTGCTTATACGCTCCCGAATTTCTTCGTCACATGCCTTGCACGCAGTGGGAACAACCACATCAAAAATTAAATTACTATGGGTCTTGCCAAAGACTACCCGAAAATCGTGCATGGAAAGCTCGGAATCAATATCCATGACAATCTCATTGACCTTCTGCCGCAGCGTGTTGGTCACCTCATCATCAGTGACAATGGGATCCATATGGATAACCAGATGAATATTGGATTCAGTCAAGATATCACGTTCTATGATGTCTATAAGGTCATGGCTCTCAAGAAGGTCCTGATGGGCCGGAACCTCTACATGGACGGAAGCATAGCATTTGTCAGGGCCATAGCTGTGGACCACCAGATCATGAAGACCTAAAACACCACTATAGCTTAAAATCCTCTTTTCCAGGTTAGTGGTAAGTGACACATCCGGCGCAAGGCCCAAAAGGGGATTCAAGGTTTCGGAAACCAGCTTGAAGCCTGAATAAAGAATAAAAAGCGCGACTGCCACCCCCATATAGCCATCGATCTGAAGCCCTGTCAGTTTTGCAAATAGAGTTGCCACCAGCACCGATGAAGTAGCAATGACATCATTCATGCTGTCCGTCCCGGTAGCAATCAATGCTGTGGAGTTGATACGTTTTCCGAGAGTCTTATTAAAGATACTTTGCCAAAGCTTGACCAGGATGGCGATGGCCAGCACGATTACTGAAATGTAACTAAAGTTGATGGGATCTGGTTTTACTATTTTTTGAAAAGAGGATTTAATGAGCTCTATACCCAAAAGCAGGATGACCACTGACACAACAAAGCCTGTAATGTATTCAGCCCGGGCATGACCATAAGGATGTTTTTCATCGGCCGGCTTGCTGGAAAGCTTGAAGCCTACCAAGGTTATAATAGAAGAACCTGCATCAGAAAGGTTATTCACGGCATCGGCTGTGATGGCAATACTGTTAAACAGGGTTCCCACCAATATCTTAATGGTAAAAAGAAAAAGATTGGATATAATGCCTACAATACCCGCAAGCCATCCATACCGCATACGCACCGACGGGCGGCTAATCTCCTGATAGTCTTTAATAAACCATTTTATCAACTGATTGATCATGATGTTCTACTCCTTCTCGTAAGCCAGCTCTACCGCCTTTCGGAGAATGGTATCATAGGGCAGGCTGTCCATGATGGAATGTTTTTCTGAAGTCTGGCTCTTAGCCTGTATTTGGCTCATAAAATCATTATAGCTTGGTTCCACATAAATATCCGGCAAGGTTGCTACTTCCTCGTTAATGCTGCCATCAGGATTCAAGCCCATATCGGCCGGGAAACGCACCACCAGACCGCTATTGGGGAGAGCCACCGGAACGGGATCGAAGCCGATGCCATCACCGCCTGTCCGAGTTCCCACCAGGGTTGCCCAGCCTGTCGCCTTAGCAAAGACTGCGAAGGACTCTGCCGAAGAGTAGACATAGTCATCAACCAATAGCAGGATTCTACCCTTGAACCCAACAGGATCGGAGGGCTCAATGGTATAGTCCAATTCTTCAAATATACCGTCTTTGCCGCCAAAATAGAACTCCGGATTCCTATTACTGAAGCTCAGCTCCTTGAGCGGTTTTAATCCGAAATAACCAATAAACATCTTCTGTTTGATAAAGGGCCTGATATAGGCTGAATCCTTAAAAAGCAAATAACTGTCGGAACTTAATCTTTTATCGGTAAGAAGAGGAACAATGTTATCCATCCAATAATCGGTGCTTCCACCGCCATTGCCGCGTATGTCAATAATGAGAGCCGGATAGAACCGGGTCTCTTCTAAAAAGGCACGGATCCCTTCACGATCTTTATCAACATAGGAAGAAGCCAGGGATGGAAGCCGTAAATAAGCTATTTTCCCCTCGTCCAGGATTTCAGTTGAGAAGAGATGCTCCGGAAGGCTTCTTCCCGCTTCTCCCAAATTGTCAGGGCGATAGGGCTTCAAAACCTTCGTGATTTCTTCACCCTGAGGCAGCTTGATGGTAATCTCGGTTTCACTGTTGGTACGTATAGCAAATGAATTCAGCTTGAATTTTTCCCTCGAGGTATCATAACGTAGAATACGCCGGTTTATAAGGTTTTTGATATAAACATCTACATCTTCACCTTCAACCCTTATAAGCTGAGAACCCATGGGAATGCCCCATTCATCAGTGGCTCTTTCGGGGTTGATTAAGTTTTTGCTGGCATAGTAGTTACCTTCAATGTAGCGAAATGCAATTGGAATAGTGGTGTTCTCCTGCTCGGTAACAATTGTTTCCCAATAATCATAACTGGAGGCCACCCTGGTATTTCCATACACCTGGGACCACGGGTGCGGGCCTGAATAAAGGCTCTGATACTCATCAAATTCACGCCCAGGCGGAATGACATTGGTGTGGCCGTTTTGAAGGAGCATTAATACTTCACTTAAAACCGAATAAAATTCCTGATCATTGCTTGCCTGCTCTATTTTCTTGATAAACGCATCTTTTTGTGCAAGCCAATCATAGGCATACTGCCGTTTCTTGACCTCGAAATACGGAAAGCTCTCTTCCAACGTCTTGTACAAATAGTCAAAATCCTCAACCCGCTGCTGGGCGGTAAGAGGAAATCTCATTTCATCTTTGATCGATACGTTAACATGAGCGTTCCAAAGCTGTGTATAGAATAAAAGACATAAAATCCCTGAAAGAGCCATAAGAACGCCCAAGACCTTGAGCAATACCTTACGGAATTTTATTTTCATGATGACCTCCAGAAAACGATATGAGTCCCATCATATATCCTTATATTGATTCAAAAATGCCATTCTATCCGTTAGCTGTCTACTTCTCCTTTTTATCAATCAAGCAGACAACTGCAACTTCCATTCTGTGCTCACGCACCTCTTGTACCTTAATGTGAAGGCCGTAGTCTTCAATCTCCGGTCTGCTCCCATCATCAGGAACATTTCCCAAAAGACCGAAAACAAAACCACCAAATGTTTCATATTCATCATCCGGCAGGTAAATTCCTAATTGTTCCGCAACATATTCAAGAGAGGCAGAACCTCTTATCTTCCATGTACCTGCATCAATCCGTTCAATGACCGGAGACTCTTCCTCATGATCATCTCCCAAATCTCCCACAATCTCTTCAATAAGATCATTCATGGTAATGATACCACTCATCCCACCATATTCATCAAGTACAATGGCAAAGTGATTACGGCTTTTTCTCATGTTTTGGAAAAGGATATCGGTTCGGACCGATTCTGGCACAAAGTAGGCCGGTTTGACCGATTGCTTTAAGATATTGTCACGAGTTTTATCCGTAATACGATAATAGTCTTTTATATTTAAAACACCGATAATATTGTCAACGGTTTCCTTGCAAATAGGATAATTGGAATGTCTGCTCTCAACTATTGTTTTCTCCCACTGTTCAATTGATTCATCCAGCCATAGTAACGACACTTCTGTTCTATGGGTCATGACTTCATCGGCGATCTTGTTATTGAACTCAAAAACATTCTCAATCATTTCTTTTTCTTCAGGGTTGATGGCACCTTTTTCGCTTCCCGCATCAACCAGCATTCGGATCTCTTCCTCTGTAACCTCTTCATCCTCAGCATGCGGGTCAATTCCAAGCAGACGCAGAATGCCGTTGGTTGAAGCAGTTAAAAGCCAGACCAGTGGAGCGGCAACCTTGGAGATAAAGCTAACCAATCCCGCCATAGCCAAGGCTATGGCTTCTGCCTTTCTCATAGCGATTCTTTTAGGAACCAGTTCCCCTAATACCAATGTGAAATAGGACAGAATCAGGGTAATCAAAATAACGGCTATGGTATCCAAAGTAGTTTCGGGAATTTTTACCCCCCAGGAAATAACCATTGAGACCAATTTGTCTGAAAAATTATCAGCAGCAAAGGCACTCCCCAAGAATCCAGCCAATGTGATGCCCACCTGTATGGTGGCTAAAAAACGTGCGGGCTGGGAAGTTAGTTTTACTAGCTTTTGAGCGCGTTTGTCACCGGAAGATGAAAGTTTTAAAAGTTTGGTATCGTTCAGTGAGATGATGGCAATCTCTGCACAGGCAAAGACAGCATTAAGTACGATTAACATGACTTGCAAAAGTAACGGCCATAATAAAGGGTCGTCAGACAACGAAAAAACCTCCTCAAATAGTAGTAGAGAGAATTAATACGAAGTATCAATGCTCTCGGGACCCGTTCGAAATCTTGATTTCGGTAACGGGTGAGGTTATTATATCATATTCCCTTTATTTTTACAAAGAGGCAGATATCCTTGACATCTATTACGTTTAGTGATATACTTTATTACAGTAAACGATATATCATATATTAAAGGAGGGTTCCGGTGAGAGACAATATAAAAGGCGGCGCATTGACCGAAACAACTTTTTTTATTCTTTTATCAGTTTACAAGCCCAATCACGGCTACGGCATCATGCAGTTTATAGCAAACGAAACCGGAGAACGCTTGACATTGGGTGCAGGAACCCTTTACGGAGCAATTAACACATTACTAAAAAAAGAATGGATATTACCCTATGGAAATGAGCCGAGCGATAGAAAAAAAGAATATATCATTACCGATAAAGGGAAAGAAATCGTGGAAATCGAGCTAAAGCGCCTAAAGCAGGTCTATCAGACGGCGATAAGGATTACCCAGGGAGGTGTTTAAGATGGCCAAAACAGTTGTCAAGTTTTTTTTGGATGCTATAGAAGGTCAGGAGAACTGGCTTAATAAAATGGCAGAACAAGGATTTAGACTGGTTAAGACAACAAGGCTGACATATCGGTTTGAAAGCTGCAATCCGTCCGAATACCAGTATAGGGTGGAATTTGTCGGCAATCAATCTTATCATGAGCTATTGAAGTATCGGGATTTTTTGAGCGAAATGGGATACCGCTCTTTCTTCAAAAATATCAATGTCAATTATTCCTTAGGCAAAGTAAGATGGCGTCCCTGGAGCGGCAAGCTTGCCACATCTCCCGGAAGCATCAACAAAGAGCTTCTGATTCTGGAGAAAAAAAAGGATGGTAAGCCTTTTGAGCTTCATACTGATCTGGATGATGTGATCAGTTACTATCATAATATAAGGAATATGTATGCTTTTACGTGTCTGCTGCTTGCCCTACTCATTGCATTTGGTCGTGCAAGCAGTGGTTTGGAGCCTTTTGAGGTATGGACAAAAAGCCTTGCAGCGGCCCTGTGTGCCTATTTTCTTTTTTTGGTCATACGATACCTGGTCTTGATTCAAAAATATAAAGAGAAACGAAAAACGTATGAATAAAGGTACGTTCCGAAAGGGACGTACCTCTTTGATTCTTAGTCCTCCATCGCCCGTTCAAATACTCTATGAATATCTTCCCTTGAGGCTGCTCCCTCATGAACCTTTTCGTCATCCACGTAATAGGTGGGAACAAAATAATAGTCATAGGCATCTGCAGTATCGGGGTCTAAGTTTTCATCGACTTTTCTGATGGGGATATTTTTATACTTAGGTGTCTGTGTCATAAGCTCCTCCATATAGCGTGTCGCTTTTTGGCAATAAGGGCATGAGGCCATGGTAAACATTAAAATAGATTTCATCTTTTGATTCCCCCATATCTTGTATTTCTAGTATTCCGCAAAACAATTCATTTCATGTAATTTCATTGCATTTTCGTATAAAGTTTTCCATAGTTTCAATCTCTTTATTTACATCCTGCTCCATTTTCCTTCCCAGTCTATCGCAAAAGCCCAATAATCCTATCTCCTTGACATCCACCTGGCTTTTCATGGTACTGATATCGGAAAAGGGCAGCTTGTTGGTAACAAACAAAATCTGCATATGCCAACGCACCATTCGTGTTACCTTTGTGATAAATTCCTCATCCTGGGTAAAACACTCTAAAAATGAGCGGGCCAGCTTCTCACCCTCCTTGTCATGGTCATAGGAGGTAATTCTTCCTTTTCTGAGTTTTGTGGTAGTAGCCTTTCCAATATCATGCAACAGCGCCGACCACATGAAAACTCTTGTATCACTGCTTTGGCTCTTTACTTGGGCGGCATTATCCAAGACCAGCATCGTATGATTCCATACATTTCCTTCTGGATGGTGCTTGGGTGACTGTTCAATTTCACGCAGCCGACTAAGGAGATTAAACGGATACTCCTTTTTAAACAGCCCAGTTTCCACAAGACTGTTAAAATATTCGGAAGGTTTATCATCCTTTAGAAGATGCTCCTCTATTTCGAGAAAAAGCCCCTGTTTATCATCGTCCATATTGTCCACCCGTTGCAAAAATATAAACCTTATTTCTATTATTAACTTGGCTTAAATTACGTTGAATTATGATTCTTTCAGTTTTTTTCTTTACATTCCTCACAATAGCCAAAAACCTCCAGCTTATGGCCCATAACGGTAAAGCCAAAGCGATCCTCCAATAGCTTCTCGTAATCCTCCAACGGGCATCCGTCGACAGGAAGTACCTTTCGGCATTTAGTGCATAATAAATGATGCCGATGCTCATCGTGGCTCACCTCGTATACAGCCCTGCTATCATCGGCCAGATTGCTTCTGGTTGCCAGACCTTTGTCAACCAGCGTTTCCAAGACTCGATAAACGGTGGACAGGCTGATAGAGATATCTTTCTCTTTGAGCTTAAGAAACAGCTCCTCTGCTGTCAGGGGAGGATCGTTCTTTTCAAGGACTTCCAGGACAGCCTTCCGATGCCTGGTGTTCTTAAGATTTCCCCTCTTTAATAAATCTTTGTAATGTTCTTCACCGTTCATAGTTATCCCTCACGCAAATTTCTTCCTTAAAAAATAAGTAGCAAAAAATATAATGGAGGAAATAAGAACAATTGTTGAACCAGAAGCTGTCTCAATGTAATAAGATAACACAAGGCCTGTCACCCCTGAAAGCAATGAGAAAAATACTGCCAGAAAGTGATATTGCCTCTGATTTCGGGCAATGTTCCGTGCTGCGGCCGCAGGAAGCACCAAAAAGGAATTTATGACTAAAAGCCCTATCCAGGACATTGATACAGTTACAATAACCGCTACTGCACTACTGAAGATAACCTCATACCAAAAGGTATGAATACCCCTGCTCCCGGCCAAAGAAGGATTCACACTGACGATTAAAAGGCGGTTGAAAACAAAAAGCCAGAAGACCAGCACAAGAATCAGCACAACAAGGAGAAGTCCAATTTCTTTTGGTGTGATGCTTAAAATATCACCTATAAGGTAGGTATTAAGCTTGGCAAAGCTATTCCCGCCTAAGGTGGCAAGAAAGATACCAAGTGCGATAGCGGTAGAAGAAAAAACTCCGATGACGGTGTCACTGGCCATTTTGCTTCTATATTTAATCAAGGCTATGAGAAAGGCGAAAATGAGAGAGAACAGGACAGCTGAGCCTATGGGTTTAACAAATCCCAAAATGCCGCCGATAGCTACTCCTGTAAATGCGCCATGGCCTAGAGCATCCGAAAAAAAGGCCATATTATTATTGACTATCATCGTGCCTAAAATGGCAAAAATAGGAGTCATGAGCATAACTGCCAGAAGAGCGTTTTTCATAAAAAGCATCTGCCCTTCCTGTGCCCATTCGAAGGGAAGGACTTCCAAAAGCTTGTACCACCAAGTCATCGTTCCTCACCCCCCTCGGTCCCCGGCTTTCTTTGCCAGCCCATGGAGAAAACCTTATAAAAGCTCTCGCTTTTAAGAATTTCATCAGGCGAGCCCACTTGAAGCACCGTACGGTTCAGAAGCACCACGCGGTCTGCATATTTTTGGACCATATCCAAATCATGGGATACCAATATAATGGATAGATCATAGGCTTCTCTTAAAGCTGAAACTGTTTCATAAAAAAGCTCAAGTCCATTTTGATCTATGCCTGAAACAGGCTCGTCCAAAAGCAAAATATCGGGAACAGGCTCCAAGGCCAACGCCAAAAGAACCCTTTGAAGCTCTCCTCCGGAAAGGGCACCAAGTCTTCTTGAAACAAGATGATCGGCTTTCACTCGGGAAAGCCTTTCACGTACCCTCTCAACGATCTTTTTGGGCCGAATAAGCCAGGTAGGGTAGGAACATGAACATGACAGAAAGAGATCCAGCACGCTGGTGGGAGAGGTTGCGTCCAGATTCAGGTTTTGAGGAACATACCCCATGACAGGAATTTGAGAAGCTGTTCCCCTTCCTTGTGCAAAATGAAGGCTCCCCGTATGCTCCACCTCGCCAAGGAGCGCTTTGATAAGCGTACTTTTGCCCGCTCCATTGGGACCTATAATGGCGGTAAGCTCTCCACAGTGGATATGAAGATTGACATCAGTCAGGATGGGCGTATTTCCAATTGTCACTCCGAAATTTTCTATTTTTGTACAGCATAGACCGCCGCAAGATTGCTGCCCATTGCAGGATTGCTGGCAGCCAGTGCTGCATGTGTGTTTATTCGTCATTTCAGCGCCTCTATCAATACTTTTAAATTTTCTTCCATGGTTTTTTCAAAGCTGTCCGGGGATGCATCTTTAGGCCCTGTGACCACCGGGTCCAAAGTATATATCCTGGCACCGGTCTGGTTTGCAATGGATTCTGCTGCCTTTGGCGAATACTGAGGCTCTACGAAAAGCACCTTGACACCCAAATTCTTTATTGCATTAATGGTATCTGCCAGCTCTCCTGCGCTGGGTTCTGAGCCCGGCTCCCGCTCCACCACCGATACAATGTTTAAACCGAATTCCTGCGCGAAATAGGGAAAGGCTTCATGAAAAGTGACAATATCCCGGGTTTTTAAATCCTTTAAGGCATCCTCCATTTTGGCTTTCAAGGCCTCAAGCCTTTTGATATAAGCCTCGCTGTTTTTTCTATATGCGGCTTCATTGCCCGGATCAGCCTGTACCAAGCCATCAGTGATATTCTGAACCTCCTGAATTGCTCCGGATAGGCCTACCCAGACATGGGGATTTTCTTCCCCGTTTTCGTCCTTAAGAAGCGGTACATCCTTGGCTCCTTCTACCAAAACAAGGTCTGGAAGCTGGCTTATCACTTTATCCAGAAAGGCTTCCATACCCGCTCCATTGATAACAAAGATTTTTGCCTTTTCAAGGGTCTTCAAATCTGAGGGTACCAGCTGATAGTCATGGAGACAACCCGTCTGAGGCTCGGTCATATTAACAACCTTTACCCCTGGGACATCCATGGCAATATTTCGGGTAAATACATATAGCGGATAAAAGGAAGTTACAATTAGCTTCTCCCCCTTATCCTCCAAACCTGTCCCACGGCCGAATCCGCAGGCAGATAAAGCTAGGCTGACGGCCATTATCATTATAAGAATTTTTCTGGATTTCATTCTTTTCAACAATCCTCCGCTGTATATAGGAATAATTCGCATTTGCATCTTGTATTCTATTATGCACCAAGAAATCTAAAAATAAAAGCGGAAATCAAGCGAAAGATAAAGAATTGAAAAAAAATGTTTTTATGATTTGCAGACCTTCACCCTAGAGATTCTCTTTTCTTCGACCTCCATAACCTTAAAAACGAGGTTTTTGTACTCGATAACAGGGTTTTCATCTTTTTTGGGTATTCTTCCCAATTGGCCGATGATGAACCCGCTCATTGTTTCATATCTATCTATTTTAAGCTCAGTACCGAGAACTTCTTCTACCTCTTCCAGCTCAGCAGAACCATCAATGATGTAGGTACTCTCATCGAGTTTTTCAATTTCTTTTTCCTCATCGTCATACTCATCCGAGATGTTTCCTACAATTTCTTCAATGAGATCCTCAAGAGTAATAATACCAGCGGTACCGCCATATTCATCTATGACCACCGCCATATGTGTCTTTGTAAGCTTGAGCTCCTTGAACAGCTCGTTTGTTCTTTTTGAAACAGGAACAAAATAAGGCTCCCGCATGATGTCCTGTACTTTAAACTCTTTGGGATTATCTTCAAAAACTATGACCAGGTCCTTGACATGAAGAATTCCTACTATATCGTCAATACTTTCATCATAAACAGGAATGCGAGAATAGTGTTCTTTTTGTATAACCTGCAGGGCCTCACTAAAACCCGCATCACATGGAATGCCTGTGATTTCCGTCCTGTGGGTCATAATTTCCGACACCACCATATCATCGAACTCAAAAATGTTGTTGATCATATCCTTTTCACTTCTTTGGATAGTTCCTCGCTCCTCTCCCACATCTACCATCATACGTATCTCTTCTTCGGTTATATCTTCTTGCCGGTCCAATGGATCGACACCAAGGCGTCGCACCACAAAATTTGTAGAATGCGTCAGGAGCTTAACAAAGGGAGATGTTGCTCGAGAGAGGAATCTTAAGCTTGATGCTACCTTCATTGAAATAGATTCTGATTTTCTCATGGCAATGCGTTTTGGAACTAGCTCACCCAATACCAATGTAAAATAAGACAATACAAGAGTGACGACAAAAACTGCTCCGGTTTTAAGCCAGGCTTCAGGCAGATTGACACCAGAAAGAAGCAGAAGCTTAACCAAAGGATCTGCAAAGCTCTCGGATGCGAAGGCGCTGGCGAGAAAACCCGCCAAAGTAATCCCGATTTGAATGGTTGCCAGAAAAGCACTGGGCTCTTTAAGAAGACCCAATATTAGCAGCGCCTTTTCATCTCCTTCTTCCGCCATCATTCTTACCTTGTTGTCATTCAAGGAAACGAGGGCCATCTCAGAAGCAGCAAAAAATGCATTTAGCAGTATAAGCAAGATCAGAACAAGCAAATCGGTAAACAAAGTTTTCAACCTCCGATAACATTCGTTCATAGTATGCCCGAAAACTCATGTTTCGTATAAAAAAAGGGGCCGAAATATTTTCGAACCCCGTGTCGGCAAATAAAATCAATAGGAACCGTCTATAACTAAAGGCATGGGCTCGCCTTAGCTGGGCTGTTGACTAAAAAGGCCTGCCACAGCAGCAACATATCCTGCAGCATTCATGGCATCTTCTCCTACAACAGCATCTGCGCCGCCTTCTGCAACAGCACCTATCCCTCCGGCAGTCCCGATTATCATCGCACATAATATACTCCTTTGTACAAGCTCCTAGTACAGTGTATTCAGATTGATGAAATTTGCCACTATCCTTCAAGACCAGTGACGAAAAGATACCTTTCAACAAATTATTGTCAATCCTTTAAAAAAGATAAGGCTCTAAAGACCAGCACCTCTAAAAAAAGGGGATAAAAAAAGGAGAGCATTTGCTCTCCTTTTGATTTACGGGTTGATGTTGTGCGATCTGTGATCGCACTCTATCTTCGGGTCAGTCTTGTGCTACATGCCCATAGGCACGCGCCTTAATTACCAACGATTTCCGCCACCGAAGCCGCCTCTATTGCCGCCTCTGTTATTGTTCCTCTCCTGCTTCTTAGCTCTTCTGCAGTCAGGACATCTTTGTGGTTCGTTTTCGAATCCCTTTTCCTTATAGAAAGCCTGTTCGCCTTCTGTGAATACGAATTCTGCGTTGCAATCCTTACAAGATAATACTTTGTCTGCCATTAGTCCTATACCTCCTTAAAAAATTTGGATCAGGTCTTCTTTACTTCTCACTCCAAATAATTTAAGAGAGTTGATTTCAAAAAGATTGAATCCATCCGTATAGACTGACTTACCGAATTAGTATATCACGACATGCACAATAATACAAGCGAGACTTCAATATTTTTTTACAACTTTCCCATTGAATTTATATATCGTCATGTCTTGTCTATATCATAGCTTAATTGATCAATAACTTTTTGAAAAGCAGTGGCAATGGGCAACTCTTTTAAGGATTCCAATGTAAAGAATTGATGATTGCACGATTTACTATATTTCCCCAATAAAGCTTCTGTATGAGCGGAATACCTTATCTTAAAAGGCCTCAGCAACCACTTGCGATGTGTAAAAACATGACTGACCGGCTCCAGTGCTTCGAATTCTCCTAATTCCCCGGACAAAGCGCTGGCCTCTATGATGGGGAGTCCCCAAAGGTTCGCTAAAAGTCCATGGGCCGGTCTCTTCTCCAAAAGATAGGAATTATCCTTCTGAATTATCAGGGCAGCATATTCTTCTTCAAGAGGTCTAGGCTTTTTACTTTTTACAGGGTAAGCTTCCGCCTCACCTTGCGCGAAGGCCTTGCATAGATATTTTTGCGGGCATATCTCACACTTCGGGCTCTTTGGCAAACAGATCAAAGCCCCCAGCTCCATCATGGCTTGATTAAATATACGGGGCTCCCCTTTCATAAGCTGAAGCACAAGAGCTTCAAAGGTTTTTCTTGCTTTGGGCTTGCTGATATCCTCGGACAGCGCAAACTGGCGGGATAAAATCCGCATGACATTACCATCAACCGCTGGTACAGGGAGATTGTAGGCTATACTCGAAATAGCTCCGATTGTATAAGGTCCTATGCCAGGAATTTCAGCCAGGCTTTCCCTTGTTTCCGGAAAGCATCCTCCAAGCTCGTCAACAATCATCCTGGCACCTTTATGAATGTTTTCAGCCCGACGGTAGTAGCCAAGCCCCTTCCAAAAATAAAAAACTTCCTCAAGATCGGCTTCAGCCAGAGCCTGAAGCGTCGGAAACCTTTCCATGAAACGCTCATAATAGGGAATAACCGTTTCCACCTGTGTCTGCTGAAGCATAATTTCGGAAACCCATATACAGTAAGGATCATGAGTCAGACGCCAGGGCATCTTCCTTTGATATTGTAAAAACCATTGATTTAAGCTTTCTGCGTATTCCAAAGCGACCTGATAACCTTCCTTAATAGAGTGTGTGAAACCCGTAAACAGAGCTGCGTTTACCTTACTACAAGTATACCATAGCAACATGAGCGATGAAAGAACGTTGAGTCTCCGGTTTATATCAGCACCACTGTGGTATCTTCGCGTCTTTTTTCATGAAACACCATATACCACTCCACATCATCCACCGGTTCAAAGTGCAGCGAGGAGCAAGATACATGGGGCTTGCATTTACCGCTGCCGCCGAAAATGATAGCAGTCGGACCATCTGCGCCGCCAATGATGCCGATGCAACCACTGCTGAAGGTCTGCGGTTCATGGGGATTGGTGCGCTTCTGCCGAGGCTGGTCGGAACGAATGCAATCAGTGACGGTGAATGCACCGCCAGGCAGATCTGGCGAGAGCGTATAGTTCATCACAGTATAATGCGTCGGGAACTCCTGATTTTGGCTGCATAAATGCTCACGGGACATTTCCTGCCGCTCATATACCTGTACCGTAAGTGTATGCTCTACGCCGGTGGTCGGGTGTGTAAACTTAATACGTTCACCGGGCGCTGATACATGGAAGTGGGGTCCTGACATAGCGACAGGCTCCTGCATCATTGTTACGCTAAGTGTCGTGATCTGCGGTTTGCGTTTTTTCTTCCAAGGAAAAGCAGCGCGCCAGATTATCCAACCATAGGCAGGGTTAAGGTTGTAATGCTGGGTCACGCTTTTGGCCTCAAGGCCATTGCCTTCCAAGACGCAGGGATTCCACGACACGCTGCATCCATGAGAGCTTGAATGGATAGTTCCATTCAACACAACTTCCGGATTTATATTGATGGTAAGCGGATTTTCTGTGTCGATCTGCTGCTTCTGTTCATCGGTAAACCCGGTTCCATCGTTCTCAATAGAGAGAGTCCACTTGTCTATAAAGGAATGGATGCGCTCAGATGAAACCTGTTTGCAAAAGTCTATGACCAAACCTTTACTGCAGGTATAAATCGCTGGGATTTGCCAGACTTCATCGTCCCAGACAAACTTCTTATCGAGAGAAATTTCCTTACCGGCTCTTTCTCGGCCATGATGCCCCCAGAAGTTGCCTTCAAAGTGAACCTTCCATTCGGGTATCTTCGGTTCGACAGAAACCAACTCATAGTAGTCTTCCGTATATTTAATGCGGCTGTAATCAAACTCGGCCTGCAACTCTTTGATATAAGCAAAAGGCTGCTCCATAGGCGTGAGCAGAAGCTTCTCCCTAATGGCATTCAGCACAGCCTGCTGTTCAGCGGTAAGAGGATTGTCCAGCAGGAAGGCATCAAACTGCGCCTGATCCCAACAATATACCTGATCCAGTGCCGCAGCATCGCCGCAAGCCAGCAGGAGTCGCAGGAAGTCCATAAAATCTCTCGCCACCGGATGCACATAGTTTCTCGGCGTATTCATCGGGCTGACGGCAAATACCATCTCGCCAAAGCCACGCACGAAGCAATAGTGGATACCATCCGAACCGGCCCATCCAATCACTTTCGCACCCTTGGGCGTGCAGAAGTAGTTGCTTTCGGTCTCGCCACGTTCCAAGCCAATACGGGAGCCGTCAATATTCATTTTCACATATCTTTCGTAAGTGGTTGCCATCATGACCTCGCATTCAACGTATTCCTGACTAATTGGGATATATCTCAATGTAGGATTAAATAAATAATCTTAATATATAATACATTGCAAAAAGAATGTACTCAATATCTTATATAAGTATCACAACAATAATCAATCCATTATTTCTCTTTTAAGCTTCCACAATGCAAGGGCAAAATTGCCGCAAAGACAGCGTTTTTTTGAAAGTATCTCATTATCAATAATTGTATGATTATTGCAGGAGGTGCTTATTGATGAAAAACTATTTAAATAAAACGCCACTACTGGATTATGACAATCCTATCATACAGAAATTAGTTTCAGATAACCAATGGGACTCTCTTGACAGAAAAAACCAGGTTCTTTCTATCTATAATTATGTTCGAGATTCCATTGCTTTTGGGTACAACAGGGCAGATAATATTTCAGCTTCGAAAGTTATAAAAGATGGTTACGGACAATGCAATACAAAAGGCATTCTATTTATGGCTTTATTAAGAGCAGTTGGAATACCCTGCCGGATACACGGATTTACCATTGATAAGAAGCTCCAAAAAGGTGCAATACGAGGACTTTTTTATCAATTATCACCCAAGGAAATTTTGCATAGCTGGGTAGAGGTGTACTATGATAACAAGTGGCTTAATTTAGAAGGGTTTATCCTGGATGTTCCCTATTTGACTAAGCTTCAGCAAAAATTCAGTGAATGCAGCAGTTCTTTTTGCGGCTATGGTGTTGCAACAAACGACTTCAAGAACCCTTCCATCTATTGGGATCAAAATGATACCTATATTCAAAAAGAGGAAATTATTGGAGATCTTGGAGTTTATGAGAGTCCAGACAATTTTTTTCGGAACACCGTCAAGATTTGGGCAAAGTCAAAGAAATCCTTTATAAATACGCAATAAGGCACTTGATGAACATGAATATACGTAAGATACGGGATCTGTAGATGCTAAAAAACTCCTTCACTTTACTCGATCTAACACTTACCCAATAAAGTGAAGGAGTTATTGGCTCAAAAATCCGTCAAACTCATCAATTTGCCTTTTCGTTTAATCTCAGGGTATCGGCCACCATTGCGATGAACTCGGAATTGGTGGGCTTCCCCTTACGGGTATTGATGGTATAGCCGAAGAGATCATTGATGGTATCGACTCTTCCCCGGTTCCAGGCAACTTCAATAGCATGCCGGATTGCGCGTTCAACACGACTGGGTGTTGTCTTATAGTTTTTCGCAAGCTCGGGATAAAGCCGTTTGGTAACTGCGCTTATGATTTCGCGATCCTTAACGGCCATTAATATGGCATCCCGCATATACTGGTAACCCTTAATGTGTGCTGGAACACCTACATCTCTCATAATTTGAGTAATCTTAAACTGAACATTGTCACCACTCTGACTTGGCTTTACACTGGGTGGAGGGGCAGCGGGCTCCATTCTGAGAACCGTAGGGCTATGGCTTCTTACCAGTTCTCTAATTCTTTCAACCAGGACACCCAAATCAAAGGGTTTGACGATATAGTAAATAGCTCCAAGGGAAAGGGCTTGCTGTGTGATAGTGTCCTGACCAACAGCAGAAAGAACAATAAAAATAGGTTTTTCTGAAGGACTGACATTCTTGTACCGGGTTAGCACGCCCAGACCATCCAGTCTCGGCATGATAATGTCCAGAACGACAATGTCGGGACTGGTTTTCTCAATCATATCAATGGCGTCTTCACCATTTTCAACCCTTGCTGTCACTTCGATGTCTGCCTGGCTTTCCAGGAATTCACAGATAATCATTCCAAAAGCAACATTATCGTCTGCAACTAAAACACGAATTTTGTTATTCACACTAAAACCTCCCTCTGTTTCTCTGTGTTAATTATATTGTTCAATTCCACTTTTTTCAAGAGAAGTTTTACTATTACCTGTAATAGTGTTGCTTAAACGGGCATAAAAAGCGATTTTTCAATATTCCGTCTTGTATTATAAGGGAAATATGACGAAATTAGTGATTAACTGTGATATTCATTGAAGCTGTGGTGACATCTAAATAAAGCTTATAAGGGGCTGATTCAAAATTGTCGGAATATAAGACACGACCATCCTTGATCATATTAACCGAGCCATCGACCTTTGCCACCACTGAGCTTGAAGAAATCTTCAGTCCTACATCATCGGGAAGCATCAAATTCAGATTCACCGCTCCGCCATTAATGACAATTCTCGCATCGGTCAGCTTGCTGCCCGCTATGATATCCAAATCGCAGCTTCCTGTATTGATAGTGCACATCTTCAGCATTAAATCTGAAAGATCAAATTTCCCGTTGGTCACTCCTGAATTGATTTCTACATCCCATGGAATGGTATTATTAAGGCCAGCATCAAAGATTTGCCTTCCCCTTATTGCATTGAACTGTCCTTTTTCGCTGTATTTTATCCTTGGGTTTGTTCCTTCGTCAAATACAAATCGAATACCTTTTATATTGGTTTTTATGTCGGCCAGATCCTTGTCTGTTGAATCTATGTCGAAATCCGCGCTTCCGATATTCACCTGAAGTGACCCTGACCGAGTTCCGGATTGCATAACAAAGGTTTTATTGAGATCGGTTGAGCTTTCTTCATTATAGCCCAGATAAACACCATATCCGCCGATCAGCGCAAATACAAGAATCCATAATATAACCCTCGGGAGATGGGATTCTCGTTTCAAAAAGAAGGTAATTCCGGCTGCTATTATAAAAACCGGCCATAAATACGTAAGGGAACCCCAAATATCGATGCTTACAACCCGAGTGGAATCAAGTATCCAGACAAGACCTATAAATATAAGGAGTGCACCCCATAAAGCATTGGACTTTTTCATCTGCCACTCCTCCTGTTTCCGCCAAACATCATGAATAGACCGCCTATAATAAGAAAGCCGGCAAATATATACTCCCATCGAAGCCAACCAAAGAATAAGCGGGCAAACAGATAGATCCCCAGGCCTATAAGCCCTATCCCTATGATATAGCGCGTATTATTAGAGGAGGGTTCATTGCTTCTGCTGGTGTCGTAATACGAATTGTGATTTGAGCCGTCAAAGCCTTCAGGGCCGGGACCACCGGCATTGTAACCTCCCGCCTGTGAGTCCAGAGGAACAATGATGAGACAGATCACATAAAGAAAACCCCCCGGTACAACCCCGCTGGCTATAATTCCAAATAGAGTAATGAGGCGAACAAGGGTTACATCTGCTCCGACATATTGTGCGAGGCCTGAGCAAATGCCACCTATAATTTTATCATTGGATCTTCGCAAGAATCTTCTTTCCATAAATCAACACACCGCTCTCTTTCACAATGAATACTTTTTCGATCTTCATTCCATTGTACGATGGTGAACTTTGAATGTCTGAAAAGATGATAAGATTTAATAAACATCGCTAGAAACCTGCATCCATAATTTTAGCCGAGATCTCGGCAAAAATTGGAGCTGCGCTGACTGAGCCGCTTTTGCCGTCCTCAATAAAAATGCAGAGAGCATAACGAGGGGCATCAATGGGAAAATAGCCCGAGAACCAGGCATGGAGTATATTGCGGTTATCCTTTACCCAACCGGTTTCTGCGCTTCCTGTTTTTCCAGCACTCCCGCCATGCCCCTTGATATTGGCAAGCCCACCGGTGCCTGACTGGACCGTCAACAGCATCATACCTTGTAGGCTCGCAGCAGTCTCCTTAGAAATGACACGCTCCCACGAAGGTGTCCGAAAATTTCGGATACGATCTCCTTTATTATTGACAATTGATTCTATAAGTGAAACTCGATTCAGTAAGCCTCCATTTGCAATGACTGCTGTCATATTGGCAGCCTGAACTGGTGAAACCAAAAGCTCGCCCTGTCCTATGGAAATATTGCCGATTTCGGCGGGTGAAGCATATCCATCGGTAAAGGGAAGCTGGCCCGGTGACTCAGGAATACCTTGGGCAGATAATCCTGTTTTACTGCCCAGACCGAATTTTTTCGCCATTTCAATGAGTGGATCACGCCCCACCTTTAAACCTAGGTTAATAAAATAGGAATTGCATGAACGGGCAAAAGCCTGCGCCATATTGATGGTCCCATGGCCTCCGCTTTCATAGCTGGAGCATTTCATGACTACACCGTTCAAATCCACATAGCCCGGACAATCAAAAACCAGATCGGGTGAAATCCCTTCCTCCAGAGCCGCAGCCGCCGTTACGATTTTAAAGATGGAACCAGGGGTATAGGTTCCCAAGGCTCTATTGAAAAGTGCTTGATTTTCGTCATTAAGGGACGGATTGATATTGGAAGGGTCAAAATCGGGACGTGATGCCATAGCAAGAATGTCTCCCGTCAGGATATCCACAAGAACTACAGCACCTTTATTAACCATACGATCCATGGTTTCTTCAACAATACTTTGAATATGATAATCCAAAGTGAGCTTGACATCCAGCTTCTCTTTCCCCATTGTGTTCCAGATGCGATAACCGAAGCTGCTCATAAAACCATTGCCTGCGTCTGCAATGAGCCCGGCATAAACACCCCCGCCGCGATCCAGGGTCTCCTGATAGATTTTCTCAATACCTGCCAGGCCCTCCTCACCCTTTTCATCCACATAGCCCAGGATATGAGGAGCCAATGTGTCATTATCGCTTCTCACTCTCATATCAATAACGCTGATACCGCTTAGGGATGAATCGGCAATAGCCTTGGCCTGAGCCGATGTAATGCCTTCCAGATAGGGAAGATTACTCTTGGATAGCTCGTTTTTCAGATTTTCGACGGTCATATTGAAAATATCGGCCACGATTCGCAGCTCATTTGAATTACCCAAAAGGGTGGCAGGCTGTAATATTGCTTTCCAGGAATCTTCACGGCCTGTAAAGCGAATGCCGCTACGATCCAGAATGTCACCCCTCTCCCGGTAAACAATACGATTACGGGTCTGCTGATTCGCAGCGGCGGTGGCATATTGCTTGCCTGTTATGGCCTGGAGGTTGAAAAGCTTGATTATGAGTAAAATAAAAAAGAAAACAAAAAAAGAGCGAACTATCCTAAACCGCTTCTCAAACAAAAAACACACCCCCATGGCAAAAGTATTCCCAAGGAGTGCGTCAATTAAACTGTGTCTTACCTTAATACTTCCCAATAGCTTCTGGTTTTTTTAAGATCCAGAGCCACCTGGGCTTTAAGGGCTTCCACATTTTCAAACCGCTTTTCTCCGCGCAGCTTTTGTATAAAGCAAACCTCAATGGCTTTGCCATACAAATCACCATCATAATCCAGAAGATGGGTTTCGATACTGAAAAGATTTTCGTCCCTGATAGTCGGCGCTATGCCCACATTGGTTATACTGTTTATCCATTTGTCTTCAAACTTCGTCTTGGTGATATAAACCCCATTGGCCGGAACGACCATTTCTGGATGCGCAAGAATATTAGCTGTCGGAAAGCCCAGAGTACGTCCAATGCGTCTTCCGCCGACAACAGTGCCGTGAAGCGAGAAATGTCTTCCCAGAAGCTGAAACACCCGGTCTATGTTGCCTCTTTTTACATAATTACGAATGAGGGTACTGCTCACAATTTCAGCATTAACCTTGACCGGAGGCACCACAATAACCCTGAAGCCATACTTATCACCGCTTTTTTTAAGATATTCCACATCCCCTCTGCCCATATAGCCGAAGTGGTAATTGAAGCCCACTACCGCCAGCCGGATTTTGAGCCGTTCAATGAGAATTTTCCGAATAAACTCTTCAGGGGATAAACGTGAAAAATCCTCATCAAAATCCTGATAACACAGGGTATCCAGGTCAGTTGAGGACAGGAGCCTTGTCTTTTGCTCATTGGTTGTGATAAGAGGACTTATAAGAGTTTTTCTTAAGCGATGATCCGGGTGCTTGTTAAAGGTATAAACAACCGAATGAAGGCCGTTCAAGCGGCATTCACTGATAAGGGTATTAATAAGGGCCATATGCCCGATATGTAAACCGTCGAAATTCCCCAGGCCTACTCCAGTATTTTGCTTTATGGTGCCAGGCTCTATATTAGTAATAACCTGCAAATCATTCATCCCTTCGTAACGAGGTAATTAAAGCTAATTAATTCCAATCCACTTATGGGTACGTAACATTGTGCCGTTTTCCTGTTCAAATCCTTTGCCTATGGCAAGAAAGCTTCCATCCTCGTGGTATACACGGCAATAGCCCAGTATGCCTTTATTGGCTATAGTAAGACCATTCATCAGTCTTTTGGCCTCCATAGGAGATACATAAACATCGGGAAGGTGTAATATGGCATGATCCATGGGCAAAAGAGCTGCTTCCAATTGGTTTCCGTCCTTTAAGCGCTCCAGCTCCTCAAGGGTATGGGCCTTCTCCAATAGAAACGGCCCCGAGCGAGTTCTGATTAATGAAGCCATATGGCCCCCGCATTCAAGCTTTTCACCTATATCATGGCACAGGGTTCTCATGTAGGTGCCTTTTGAGCACTCCACATCCAATGTGACGCTCACTTTATCAGTAAACCTCTTTATTTCAATAATGTCAATGCTGTAAAAGGTGACAAGTCTGGGTTTCCGTTCAACCTCCAGACCCTGCCGCGCCAGGTCATAAAGTCTTTTTCCATTGACACGAATGGCCGAAAACATGGGTGGGATTTGCTGTCTGCGTCCTGTAAATTCCTTAATGGCCTTCTCTATTACTTCGTTTGATACTAGAACAGGCTTTTCATAAAGAGTCTTGCCCGACGCATCCTGGCTGTCGGTAGCTTTTCCCAGCACAAGTCCGACGCGATAGGCTTTATCCTTATCCATCAAAAACTCAATAACCTTTGTGGCCTTTCCGATACAGACGGGCAAAACACCGCTGGCGTCCGGATCAAGGGTACCGGCATGTCCTACTTTTTTCATCTGAGTCAAACGCCTCACCCTGGCAACAACATCAAATGAGGTCATACCGATGGACTTATGAACATTGAGAATACCATCCATCAGGTTTTCCCTCTTATCCCGGGTAAAATGGCGGCTTCCAGGTTCAGGATAATCGCTTCCAGCTTCCCCTCCACACTAAACCCTGCCGCTCGCTTGTGCCCTCCACCGTTGAACTTCTCGGCTATGGAGGCTACATCCACATAGTTATTGGAGCGCATGCTTCCCTTAAACTGTCCCTTGACATCCTCGCGTAAAAAAACAGAAACCTCCACCCCTTCCAGGTTCCGGCCTATATTGACAAGCCCTTCAAAATCCTCGCTTTTGGCAGGATACTTTTGAATGTCCTCGTAAGTAAGATAGGACACCGCAAGCTTTCCCTCTTCCACGAGGCGTAATGAATTCATGGTCTGTTTCATGAGATAAAGCTTGGTATAGGAGACCATGTCAAAAACCTTTTTTATAACATAGGGAAAATCAATTTCAAAGCGTAAGAGCTCTGCGGCGATTTCCAGAGTTCTGGAGGTTGTATTGGTATATCGAAAGCCGCCTGTGTCAGTCACAATGGCAGTATAGAGACAGAGGGCTATATCCTTGTTCAAATTCCCTTTTAGATAGCTTAAGATTAGATCATAAACAATTTCGCCCGTGGCTGCCGACTTAATATCAACATAGGAATAATCCGCCTCAACCTTATTTGTTGAGTGGTGATCAATACTGAGCTTAATCTGAGCATTATGGTAATAAGGCTCTCGTAGGCCTAAACGAGCGATGTCTCCATTATCGATATTGAGTGCGACATTATAGCGTTTTTGAGGGTTTTTCTTCACCAGTTCACGGCCAGGAAGAAAATCAAGGTTGGAGGGAATCTCCTCTTCCACTAAAACATCCACGCGCTTGTTCAGGTTTACCAAAGCAAGGCCCAGAGCAAGTGCGGCCCCCAATGCGTCGCCATCTGCATTGACATGGGGCAGAATGACGATATCACCGGCATTCTGCAAATTTTCGGCAACCTTTGATAGTATCGAATCAGTCATAATGATTAATCTACTCCCTATTCGTTTTCATCCTTGTTCTTGCCATCGGACACATCCTTACGGCCAACTGTTTCATCAATTAATTTGCTTAAATACATACCCTTCTCAATGGAATCGTCCAGCTTGAAGCTAAATTCAGGTGTAAACCGTAGATTGATTCTCTGACCGATTTCATGCCGGATAAAGCCTGCAGCGCGGCTTAAGGCAGATAACGCATCCTGCTTCTTATCCTCTTCACCCAGTACACTGACATAGACCTTGGCATACCGTAAATCCTTGGTAACACGTACGGCAGTAACAGAAACAAAATCAGGCAGTCTTGGATCCTTGATATGATTACGAATGAGATCACTGAGTTCTTTTCTAATTTCCTCTGAGATTCTGTCGGTTCTATCCATTATAAACACCAACCCTTTTGTATATTTATATACTATATATTACCCAAAAAGCCAAGTCAGATTTATCAACTCGTAACATATGTCAGACGAGTATTAAAATTAATTCATTAAGCATCAAAGAGGTGCGTATTTGTGGGGACCACAAGAGTGCGTATAGCGCCAAAACATGTCTCGACCTGTCACTAGCTTTAACTCGTAAACAGAGGTGCGTTTGGTACGCACCTCTATCCTTACATCATATGCTTTTGAACATAAAAGCGTTACTGTCTCTCAACCTCTTCCATATGGAAGGATTCAATAATATCGCCTTCCTTGATATCGTTGTAACGCTCGATCATGATACCGCATTCGTAGCCAGCAGCCACTTCTTTGGCGTCATCCTTGAAGCGCTTTAATGATGCCAGCTTACCTTCAAGTATGACAATACCGTCACGCACAATACGGATTTCTGAATTCCTTAAAATCTTACCGTCGGTAACGTAGGAGCCACCGATTGTACCCACATTGGACACCTTGAAAATCTGGCGGATTTCCGCATGCCCGTTGACAACCTCTTTGAAGGTAGGATCCAGCATTCCCTTCATAGCCTTCTGAATATCCTCTATAGCATCATAAATGATTCTGTACAGTCTCATGTCGACGCCAGCTGCCTTGGCCATTTCAACCACTTTAGCTGAAGGTCTGACATTGAAGCCGATAATAATGGCATTGGATACCTCAGCCAAGGTTACGTCTGCTTCAATGATTGAGCCTACGGCGCCATGGATGATCTTAACCTTGACTTCATCGTTGGAGAGCTTCTCCATGCTTTGACGGATAGCTTCTACAGAACCTTGAACGTCTGCCTTGATGATGAGGTTCAGATCTTTCACAGTTCCCTGCTGGATCTGGCTGAAGAGATCATCCAGCGATACCTTGACTCTTCCTATCTGCTTTTCGTGGGTCTGCTCCTTACGCTTTTCAGCCAGCTGCTTAGCCACCCTTTCATCTGTAACCGCATAGAAAAGGTCACCCGCTTCCGGCACTTCGGATAAACCAAAGATTTCAACTGGAACCGAAGGCCCTGCTTCCTTGATCTTTCTGCCCTTGTCGTTTATCATGGAACGAATATGTCCAAACGTAGAGCCGGAAAGAATGGCATCGCCTACCTTAAGGGTTCCGCGCTGTACCAGAAGCGTTGCCACAGGTCCTTTGTTCTTATCCAATTGGGCTTCAATAACAGTACCCTTGGCCTGCTTATCAGGATTAGCCTTGAGCTCCAGAATATCAGCGGTCAGGAGTACCATTTCAAGAAGCTGGTCAATGTTTTCATGCTTCTTCGCCGATACAGGAACCGCTATAATATCGCCGCCCCATTCTTCAATGAGAAGGCCATGCTCGGTTAATTCCTGCTTGACGCGGTCGGGGTTTGCTCCAGGCTTATCTATCTTGTTGATAGCCACAATGATGGAAACTCCAGCTGCCTTGGCATGATTGATAGCCTCAACGGTTTGGGGCATAACACCATCATCCGCCGCCACAACAAGGATGGCAATGTCGGTAACCTGTGCACCTCTGGCGCGCATTGCAGTAAAAGCTTCATGGCCCGGGGTATCCAGGAAGGTAATGTCGCGTCCATGGAGATTAACGGTGTAAGCACCGATATGCTGAGTAATACCGCCGGCTTCATTTTCTGCGATATCAGCACTCCGGATGGCATCCAAAAGTGAAGTCTTACCATGGTCAACATGGCCCATGACAACCACTACTGGAGCACGAGGTACCAGATTCTCCTCACCATCATCCGAGTCATCAAACAGGATGTCCTCTTTGCTGACTACAACAGCTTTATGAACTTTTACACCAATTTCTTCACCGATAATGTAAGCGGTGTCAAAATCAAGCTCCTGGTTCTGGGTTGCTGTTACGCCCATGAGGAACAAACGTTTTATAATCTCCGCAGAAGTCTTCTTTAAGGCTTCGGCAAGTTCTTTTACGGTAACGTCTTCACCAACAGTGATATCGGTGAGAACTGCCTTAGGCGGAATATACTTTTCCTTTTGCTTGCTTTTTCTGATTCTTTTTTCCGCTCTCTTGGCATTGATGGCCTCATCGGCATCGTTATAGAACACATCGATGACAAAATCATCGGACATCATATCGGATACATTGGCTTTATGGCCTACCACGGTATCAATCTTTTTACGAATATTAGTCCCTTTATCCGCACCTCCGGGTGCAGAACGAGTAGTATCCTTCTTTTGTTCCTTCTTTTCCTCTTTCTGCTTTTCAACGGTCTGGAAGGTTCGTCTTTCTCCGCGGGTAAAAACCTTCTCTTCAGTTGCGCCTGCAGGAGCAGCTGCCTTAGGAATGGTCAGTGGCCTATTTCTGCCGCCTCCCGGGCCTCTATTGTCATCACGTCTGAATTCGCCGGGCTTGGCATCCTTGTCATAAGGAGGACGTCCGCCATAGGACCTGTCTCCTTGACGGCCCTGATAGCCGCCTTCTCGTGGCGGCCTGTTGCCGCCCTGGTAGCCGCCTTCACGCTGACCGCCCTGGTAGCCGCCTTCGCGCTGACCACCCTGGTAGCCGCCTTCGCGGGGCCTATAATCTCCCTGGCGCTGACCCTGATAGCCACCCTGGCCATCGCGCTGACCGCCTTGGTAACCGCCTTCGCGGGGTCTATATTCACCCTGGCGCTGACCCTGGTATCCACCCTGATTACCGCCGTCACGGGGCCTGAAATCTCCCTGGCGTTGGCCTTGGTAACCGCCTTGACCGCCGTCACGGGGTCTGAATTCACCCTGGCGTTGGCCTTGATAGCCGCCCTGGCCGCCATCGCGGGGCCTGAACTCTCCCTGACGCTGGCCTTGGTAACCGCCCTGACCGCCGTCACGAGGCCTGAACTCTCCCTGACGCTGGCCTTGGTAACCGCCTTGACCGCCGTCACGGGGTCTGAATTCACCCTGGCGCTGGCCCTGATAACCGCCCTGACCACCATCACGGGGTCTGAATTCACCCTGACGCTGGCCTTGATAGCCACCCTGGCTGTCGCGCTGACCGCCTTCACGAGGCTTGAATTCGCCCTGGCGCTGCTGACCTTGATAACCACCGCCAGTCCCCTCCCGAGGCCGATTGTTGTTGTCATGGGGAGGCCTGTTGGTTTCTCGAGGCCTTTCCGGACGGTCATTCTTCACTGTTGCCGCAGGCTTTGCTTCCTCCACCGGTTCCGGCTTTTTCTCGACCTTCTGAACGGGTTCAGCAACAGGTATAGGATCACTTTTTTCCGGCTCCGTCTTTTCTGAAGCTTCTGGTTTTACCGGTGTTTTTACGACCTTTTCAACCTGTTCTGTAGGCTGAATTTGAGGTTTCTCAAGCACAATACTTTCTTTCTGCATATTCTCCTGCTCTTTGACATCGCTGCCTTCTGTGGTGCTTTCTATCTTTTCAGTTTTATGTGATACTTTTTTAATACTTAAAATATCATCCACCGGCTTTTGCTGCCTGTCAACAGGACGCTCAGCCTCGCTCTTCAAAATCGGCTTAATTTCTTCTTTTTGTTCCTCAGCCTCATGTCTGGGATGCTTCTTCACATTGGATATCAAGTTATCCCTGCCTCGAGTAAACCCTGCCATTAGACCGTCATTACTATCTGACGAACGAACAAAGCTCTTCTTTTCCTTTTTGTCCTTGGGTTCCTGCAAAGGTGTTTCATCCCTGATTATAACCTCGGTCTTGCGTATAATACGAGGGGCGCTCTTCCTTGCGGCGTTATCCACATGGTCTGATTTAGACTCAGCATCCCCATGAGCAGCACCTGCATCATTCTTGACGCGCTTAACCACGCCAATATGCTTATACAGTTTCTCCAATTCGCCATCTTCCAATGTTGTCATATGACTTTTTGGATGAATGCCTATCTCATCGAGTTTTTCCATGAGTCTCTTGCTCGTCACATTCAGTTCCTTAGCAAGCTCATGAATTTTTGGTTTGTTCAAAAAAGCCACCCCCGTGTGCGGTATTGTCATTATTGAAACAGTGTTCAATCATTTTTTCAATCTCCCCGGAAAAGCCTTTGTCTGTTACGGCAATTACCGAGAAGAGGGCTTTGCCAAGCATATGGCCCAGCCTTTCCTTGCTCCCGAATTGAAGCATGGGAATATTTTTTCCAAATAGTGCAGTCTCGATCTTTTTTTTGGTATTGTCGGACGCGTCCCGGGTAATAATCACCAACTGAGCTTTCCCCCGCTTTACGGCCTGTTCGGTCAATGCTTCACCCAAAGCCAGCTTGCCTGCCTTCCGTGCAAGTCCGATAAAAGAATAAATTTTATCTTCCGACATATGCCTCCAATTGACGATTTATTTCATCATAGACATCATCGGGAATCTCACAGGAAAATTCGCGGCTTAAGCTCTTGGCTTTGCGGGCCTTTGAAAAGCAATCCATATTCTTGCAAATATAGGCCCCGCGTCCGTTCTTTTTGCCCGTAGGGTCCACGAAAATGTCACCCTCATTGTTCTTAACAATGCGAAGAAGCTCTCGCTTATCCTTCATTTCATGGCATCCCAAGCAACGTCTCATGGGAACTTTCTTCGTTTTCATAGTGTTAACCTCTTAAGGAGCGCTCATTGTTCCGTTTCTGCCTCAATATCCTGTTCACGCTCCAAATCATGCTCTTGAGCCTCATCATGCTGTTCTTCATATGAAACAGGCCCGGAATGGAAAAGCTGTGACTCCAGGTGGCTTCTGAGCTGTGATTCGCTCTTTATATCAATCTTCCAACCTGTCAGCTTGGCGGCAAGCCTTGCGTTCTGGCCTTCCTTACCGATTGCCAATGAAAGCTGGAAATCAGGTACCACGACTCGAGCTACTTTATTTTCTTCATCCAGATCAACCTGCAGAACTTTTGCAGGGCTAAGGCTTGACGCAATATATTCCTCGTGGTTAGCGCTCCATTTTATGACGTCAATCATTTCACCCTTAAGCTCATCCACTATGGCCCGGATTCTGCTGCCGCGCTGGCCTACACAGGCCCCCACCGGATCTACATCCTCATTACGGGAGTAGATGGCGATTTTAGTTCTGGAACCTGCCTCACGTGCAATAGTTTTGATTTCAACGGTTCCGTCGGCTATTTCAGGTACCTCAAGCTCCAAAAGCCTTTTCACAAGGCCCGGATGTGTTCTTGAAACATAGATTTGAGGACTCTTGTTGGTTTTCTTAACATTTATGACATAAACCTTAACACGGTCATGAACATTATACTTCTCACCGGGTGTCTGTTCAGAAGGGGGCAGTACGGCTTCGACCCTTCCCAAATCAATCACAATATTCTTTCTGTCGAAACGGCTGATGACGCCATTTACAATGTCTTCTTCACGATTGGAGAATTCATCAAAGATGATACCACGCTCAGCTTCCCTGATGCGCTGCATGACAACCTGTTTGGCTGTCTGCGCCGCGATGCGTCCAAATTTTCTTGGCGTTACTTCAACCTCAACAATATCACCAATTTCAAAATCGGCTCCGAAGCGTTTGGCTTGTTCAAGAGACATTTCTGTAGCGGTATCAGTGACTTCTTCAACAATGGTTTTCAGTGCATAAACTCTGATTTCGCCCGAGCTTTTTTCAATGTTTACTTCCACATTCTGTGCAGAGCCAAAATTCCTTTTATACGCTGAAATCAACGCTTGTTCAATAGCCTCAACCAAAATTTCCTTATCTATGCCTCTTTCTTTCTCTAATTGTTCGAGGGCGTGAAGTAACTCAGCGCTCATCTCTTTCATACCTCCAATTTAAAAATTAATCATTCTTTTTGCTTTTGCAATTTGTTCTATTTGAAAATCAAGATTTTCATCAGCATCTGTTTTTATGGTGAGGCTTTTTCCATCATAGGAAATCAACTGACCTTCAAAGCGCTTGGTATTGTTAATGGCCTTAAAGAGCTTTATTTCCACACGTTCTCCTATGGCTTTTTCAAAATCGCGCTTGCTTTTCAGAGGACGTTCCAGCCCCGGTGAAGATACTTCGAAGTAAAATGCATGTGGAATGGGGTCTCTTTCATCAATTCTATCGTTCAATGGCCTGCTAACTTTTTCGCAATCATCCAAAGAAACGCCCCCGGGTTTGTCAATATAAACCCGTAAAAACCAGTTGCCACCTTCTTTTATAAATTCAACGTCAACCAGCTCACAGCCTGCTTCTTCTACGATTGGAAGAGCCAACTCGGTAACAATTTCCGATATGCTTGCCTTAGCCATTTTACCTCCGTATATAATAGAGTAACAAGCCCTTGGGGTTGTTACAACAATGAGCGAGCATTAAAAATGCAAAGAGTGGGAATTCCCCACTCTTTGTGTAAAAAACGCATCAAACAAATTCATTTTACCACACAACATCAACCCTGGCAACATTTTTATTCAGAATTACTCAAAGATCATATGCGTGGTATTTTGTGATACACTTATTATATGCCCAACGGAAAAATATATATCCGGATGGATATATTAGAGGTGCGTTTCGCAGAAACGTACCACAATCCTCGACAGGAACAAGAAAAACGAGTGGAGTTAATAATCGTATGACTGTGGTTGGAATTATTTCCGAATATAACCCTCTTCATCAGGGACATGCCTACCATATTCAAAACGCCCGGGAAACAACCGGTGCAGAGGCATGCGTCTGTGTCTTGAGCAGTAACTTTGTACAGCGCGGAGAACCTGCCATCCTTTCCAAATGGGCAAGAACAAGAATGGCTCTAAGCTCGGGAGCGGATCTGGTATTGGAGCTTCCCTGCGCTTTTTCCTGTGCCTCGGCGGAATACTTCGCATCGGGTGCCGTCCGGATTCTTGAAAGCCTAGATAGTGTGGACTATCTCTGCTTCGGGAGTGAAGAAGGGAGCTTGACTAACCTTGAAAAAATCGCCCAGCATCTCGCTTTCGAGAGCAGTGATTTTAAAGCAAATCTAAAAAAGGCACTGGATGACGGACTCTCCTTTGCATCTGCCCGTCAGTTTGCCCTGGAAGCTATTCAAAATGATCCGCAAAACAAACAATCACAGTTTCTTAACAAGCCCAACAATATCCTGGGCATTGAATATATCAAAGCCATCAGACGAATGGGTGGAAGCATGAAGCCCATAACCATTAAAAGATTGGGACCAGGATATAATAGCCTTGACCGGGCCTCCTCCTTTTCAAGCGCTTCCGCCATCCGTCATTATCTGGCTGAGGCTCCGGACTCTATATTTCTTGAAACAGATCCATTTCTCCAAAGCAACCTTCCCCAGAGCAGTCTCCAGATTTTGACCGAGGAATTTGCTCATGGACGGGGCCCCGTGTATTCCGAAGCCTTTGAAACCATACTGCTCCATCTTTTGAGGTGCGCTCCGGAAAGGGAGCTTGCCCTTTTGCCATACATGGAAGAGGGCCTTCAAAACCGTCTCAAGGAAGCAGCCTTGCAATCAACGTCCTTAAAGGGGCTTGTCTCATACACCGTAACAAGCAGGTACCCGGCATCACGTATCAGAAGGATACTCTGTGCTCTATTGACCGGCATGACAGGAGAATTTCTTGGAACGTTAAAAGATAATGGTTATGCTCAGTATATCCGTGTTCTGGGTTTTAACGATACTGGGCGTAGACTTTTGGCCGGTATTCGGAAGAAGGTGTGCCTTCCTCTCCTTTCCAAACCGGGTAACTATTACAGGCTTGATAACCCATTAGCTAGAAAACTCTTTGAGCATGAAATACGTGCCACCGATATTTATGTTCTAGGATATAAAAATCCTAAAGAGCGTTTGGGAGGCACTGAATATATTTCCTCTCCGCTCTATATGAAACCGTCATAATTATCGACTTCCTGCATTCCAGGCCACTATGAGCTGTTGTCTTATGTTTTCTAAAGCGTCATTTAGCACTATAATTTTACTGAGAATAATGAAAAAATCTCTCCTTCTATAGTGTATGTGAAACCCTTAGTTAATGTTACAGAATAAGACATAAAGAAACAGAAAAGGATTGCCCCGTGAATGATTTTCACCTAGGCAATCCTTTTTATCCGGCTTTTAGTGTTATCAGTTTATCTGAGCTGCGCACCAAAATGCTTTTCAAGGTTCTTTAAAATGCGTTCCATCGATGCTGTTACATCCTCGTCCTTAAGGGTTTTGTCAGCAGCTCTGAAGGTGAGGGAAAAAGCCACGCTCTTCATACCCTCGGGCACTTGGGTGCCTCTGTATATGTCAAAGAGCTTAACCTCCTCCAGGTACTCACCGCCTTTTTGGTTAATGCTGCCCATCAGATCTGCCACATAAAGCTCATCCTTAACAACAACAGCTATGTCACGCGTAATAGCAGGGAACCTGGGAAGCTGCTTATACTGTCTTTTAGTAGTGGATGCTTCTACTAAAACAGCTACATCCACCATGGCCACATAGGTTCTTTGCGGGCACTCTGTTTTTTCCGCAACCATGGGATGAATTTCTCCGAGAATTGCGCAAGGCTTACTCTCATCCTTCACCTTGACAAACAGTCTGGCTGTACGTCCAGGGTGAAAGGACGGATGGCCGGCCTCAGCCTTAAACTCGTACTTTTCAATACCCATGGCAGCAAGAAGCTCCTCTATATCACCCTTCAGCTCGAAGAAATCAGCATCTCCCCCGTATAGACCCATAGTTAAAATCTGCCGCTCATCGGGAAGCTGAGCACCCTCCACCGGCAGATAAACATAGGAAAGCTCAAAGAGCCTTGCCTCAGGAATCTTCCGGTTGCTGTTGATGGACAGTACCTTCAGCATGTCGGGAAGGGTTGTGGTACGCATAATACTAAAGTCTTCACCCATGGGGTTTGAAATGACCACTGCTTTGCGAAGGAGATCATCACCAGGTAAATTAATGGTGTCAAAAACCTTAGGGCTTACCATGGAAAGTGTATAGGCCTCATTAAGGCCGCAGCCCATCATGGTGTTGCGAATGACATCCTCCATACGCTGCTTATAGGTTTTTCGCCCCTGCATGGATTCCTTTCCTGAAAGAAGGCTGGATTTGATATTGTTATAGCCATAGAATCGGGCAACCTCTTCGCAGAGGTCAGCGAAAGCTTCAATGTCATTCCTGAATGATGGAGGTGTCAGAGTCATAGCCTGTTCATCCACATCAAATTCCAGGGCTTTGAATATTTTCACCATTTCGCCTGATGGTATTTCTGTTCCGAGGAAGGCATTGATGCGGCTGGGTTCAAACTTCATGACCTTTTTCTCATAGGGTAGTGCATTGCAGTCGATGATGCCTTTAACAACTTTACCGGCACCTAAGCGTTCTATGAGCTCGACACACCGGTTAAGAGCAGGGATGGCATTTTCCTGGTCCAGGCCCTTTTCAAAACGACTGGACGCCTCGCTGCGAAGACCCATCTTTTTGCCTGTAATGCGCACCGATGAGCCCTTAAAGGTTGCGGATTCGAGTAAAAGGATACGGGTATTGGCTGTTACCTCGGAATTTTCTCCACCCATGACGCCGGCTACAGCAACAGGCCGATTCTCATCACAAATCACCAGCATGGTGGAATCCAAATTACGGTCCTGCCCATCCAGGGTCTTGATGACTTCACCGTCTTTAGCCGTACGTACGATAATTTTTGCGCCCTGAAGCTGTTCAAAATCAAAAGCGTGCATGGGCTGGCCATATTCAAGCATGACGTAATTGGTAATGTCCACAATATTGTTAATGGGTCTCATACCGGCTGACGCAAGCCTTCTCTGCATCCAGGCAGGAGACGGCCCAATTTTAACGTCCTTGACAATCCGGGCTGCGTAGCGGGAACAGAGCTCAGGATTTTTAATTTCAATTGTGGCTAAAGATGCTGCCTCTCCGCCGGCTTCTTCTTTTACTATTATCTCAGTCTTTTGAAAAGGAACTCCCAGGGTAACAGCCGTTTCACGGGCGAGCCCGATAATGGAAAGGCAGTCCGGGCGATTGGAGGTAATTTCAAACTCCACCACCTGATCCAGGTGTAAAACACCCTTCACATCTGCTCCGAGCTCCGGGTTATCATGGAATACATATACGCCGTGATCTGGAGCATCGGGCAAATAATCCTTGGTAAGATTAAGCTCATCAATGGAGCACATCATGCCGTAGCTTTCGACACCACGAAGCTTGGAAAGCTTGATGTCACCGCCAGGTAGCTTTGCACCGACCAGGGCCAACGGGATAATATCCTCTTCCTGTACATTGGGAGCGCCGGTGACAATTTGCAGCACTTCGCTGCCCACATCAACCTTGCATACACGAAGCTTGTCGGCGTCCGGATGCTTTTCAATGCCGACGATCTTTCCGACTACTACCTTTTCAATGTCTTTTCCCAGGTTTTCTACGCCTTCTACCTTGGAGCCGGACATGGTCATGGCATCTGTGTATTCCTTAATTGGGACTTTAATTTCTACATAATCACTTAACCATTTAATGGGTGCTTTCATTTGCTTTCCCTCCTTAAAACTGCTTTAAGAAACGCATATCGTTTTCAAAAAGCAGCCGCATGTCATCTATGCCGTATTTGCCCATAGTAATACGCTCAACGCCCATACCAAAAGCAAAGCCCGAATAAACCTCAGGATCAATGCCGCATTCTCTTAAGACATTGGGGTGAACCATGCCGGCGCCAAGAATCTCAACCCAGCCCTCACCTTTGCATATTCTGCAACCCGATCCATCACAGCCCCAGCAGGATACATCCACTTCGGCAGAGGGTTCGGTAAAGGGAAAGTGGTGTGGTCTTAAGCGGATTTTTGTATTCTCACCAAAAATTGCTTTGGCGAAGGCTTGTAGTGTTCCTATCAGATCACCCATAGTTACACCTTTGTCGATAACCAGGCCTTCCACCTGGTGGAAAACGGGTGAATGGGTTGCATCCACAGCATCGGACCGATAAACACGACCTGGACAAATGATCCGGATTGGAGGCTTGTGGCTCTTCATATGCCTGATCTGAACGGGCGACGTGTGGGTTCTTAAGACTACGTTTTCGCTGATGTAGAAGGTATCCTGAGTATCCCGTGCCGGATGATTCTTGGGAATATTTAGAGCCTCAAAATTGTAATAGTCCAGTTCCACCTCAGGCCCCTCGGCAATCTCATAGCCCATGCCCAAAAACACATCCTTGAGCTCGTCAAGCACGGCTGTAAGGGGGTGCTTCTTTCCCTGGGCCCTGACTTTTCCCGGCATTGTTACGTCAATAACCTCGCTCTTGAGTTTTGCATCCCGCATTGCCCCGGCAAGGCGGTTCTTGGCGTTGGCAATTCCTTCTTCCAGAGCAACCCGGACATCATTGGCCATTTGTCCGATAACTGGACGTTCTTCAGCGGTCAAGGCACCCATGCCCTTTAATATTTGGGTCAGCTCTCCCTTTTTACCCAGGTAGGCAACTTTCAAATCCTCAAGCTCACGGATATCCGCTATCTGTTTTAGCTTTTCCAGAGCCTGTTTTTGAATGGCTTCCAACTGCAATTTCATCGTATTTACACCTCAATTTCAATAAATAATTAAAAGTGTTGCAAGATTCTTCAGAAGACCTGCTTCCTTCAGAATCCTGCTGTTGGCATAAAAAAAACACCTCGTCATAGGACGAAGCGTTTGTTCGCGGTACCACCTATGTTCACAACAGCGCTAGAAGAATTGCACACTGCCATGCACTCATACGCTTTAACGGGCTGTTCCGGCCACTCCTACTTTTAGTTTCAGGCGGCAGCTCCGGAGTGAAATTCAGATGAACACATTCATATTGATGCTTTCAGCCGGTGACATCAATTCTCTTTTTGAAGAGGCGCCCACTTACTTGGTCTCCATCATTGCTTTTCTTATTCCATTTATTAATCATATTATACCCAACATCGGTCACATGTTCAAGTTTTTTAAATTAGTTCACTTCGCCTTCTCAAAATAGTATTGTTTGCTCTTATTGGGCTTTATAAGCCCAAATGTTTCACCTTTGTCGTCAAGAAGCGCATATTCATCACTGCCGTGCTCTTCCAGCGATAATTTTATGATTTGCATTTCATCCTCAAAGCCAATAAAATTAGCATTCCCATGAACCTCTAAATCAAACCAAAAGCTCTTTTTATCGGCTACAGGAACAAAGCTCACACCTGTTCTTCTCCTTAATATGGATTGGGCTGCACCTGTAAAAGTCCAGTCAGCGGCCGTACAATTCACAAAATGCTCTAAATTAGGTGTAATGTAAAGCCTTTTTGTGTTAAAGGCCAGAACCTGAGTAACGCCGTTCTCATTGGTCTTGTCTGCTAACCGGGCAACACTCTCCATAATCTCTGTATCAATTTCGCTAACTCGCTTATAATCATAGGTTTCAGCGATATTACCCAGGAGCATACCAAAAACAAATAAACCGCCCAATACTCCTTTGAGCCATTGGAACTTCCATTTAAGACGCAATTTAAGCCTCAGCCACTCAAATAGGCTGATGACAGCTTCCGCCATCATTCCAAGACCTATGAAAGACAGAAAGACATTGCGATTGCTGATCCAAATAACCTTTAACAAAAAAAAGGGAGCACAGGGAATCCAGATCAGCAAGATACCGATAACAAGGCTGAGAAGACTTCGTTTTACAGACATTTGTCGGGCTTCCTTTGAAAAGAAGAAGCCCAGCATCGCACTTACAATAAGCAGCAAGATGAGAAAAAAATAAGAGCTATTCTCCCAGAGAATATTAAGCCCGTTTTCTATACCACGCTTAAACATCCGGGCAGATGTCATGGTCATGAGGTCATAAATCTCTTCAAAAACCTTCTGAGTATGCTCACCAATTTTCTCATCGACAAGCTGCCCTCTGGATGCCATATTCCCGGCATTTTCAAAATATTTGTAATACCCGGCAATAAGGGCCAGGTTAATAACAGGAATACCCATCATAAGCTTGTTTCCCAGACGCTTATAACTCAGCATCAAAATAAAGCAGGCTCCGGCAAAGGAAAAGACGATGATCTGCTCATAGAATCCCAGTGAAACCAGATTGAACAATGCGAACATAAACAGATACCAGCCATAATGGGGTGTCTTTTTTTCTCTTTTTTCAATGTAAAGAATCAGCATATAGAAAGACAGAACCGCAAAAAAGAGGCCGGCAACAAGCCGGGAAGATGCGGCAATCCAATAGCTCGCATCAGTTGCCAAGGGAAACAGACCAAACAGAAGCACCGCAAGCTTTCCGTAAGCCAGCTCCAGCTTTTCAAAGCATCTGAAAATCAGGAAACAGCTTGTAAAATGCAGAATGATCATCAAAAGCAATATCCACTGAAGGTTGCCCCAAAACGGGGTGATCACAAAAAGATCCAGCAGCACGGCGGCGGGCCGTGTGGTGTGAAAAGAGCTGATACTGAACATTTCACCAGGAGACATTAAACTAAAAAGACCATACATATTATGGTCATCCATTACAGGGAAGTACTGAAATCCGAAATAAAAGTATTTAAGAACCATGGCTGTTAGGAAAACTATCCAAAAAGCTGTGTCTCTGTTCTTGTTGTATAGGGATTTAACCGTTTCGCTTCTTAACATCCTTAACATCCTTAACCTCGTTAAGCCCCAATTTGCTTTTCGGAAATTGCTCCCCGATTACATACCTTGGCCTGTCCTTAACTTCATCATAAATTTGTGCAATATAGGTTCCTATAATCCCAAGGCTTATCATCAGCATGCTGCCAACAATAAGGATCAATAAGATTACTGTCGTAAAACCGCTCACAGCGATGCCGCTAAAAAAATTAAAAAGGGTTTGCACACCCAAAAGCACCGAGGCAACCAAAAAGCCCAGCCCGAAAATTGTGACAATCTGCAGCGGAAACGCTGTATAAGCTGTAATGGCATTAATAGAGAGCTTCAGTAATTTCAGAAAAGACCATTTGGACTGCCCGTGGCTGCGTTCGGCCACCTCAAAGCTTAGGCTGGTTCTTTTAAAACCTACCCAGACAGAGATACCCCTAAAGAAGGTATTTCTCTCCTTAAACTGCCTGAGGGTTAAAATGACCTGACGGCTTAAGAGCTTGAAATCGGAAGCCCCCATGAGATCAAACCCGGACATTTTTTTCATTGTTTTGTAAAAGAGCCTGGCACCTATGGCATTAATGGCTTTTTCTTTGCCTCTGGCTGCCTTGACTCCTTCAACAATTTCATAGCCTTCCTCAACCCACAATCGGACCATTTCCGGTATCAGCTCAGGTGGGTGCTGCAGATCCGCATCCATGATGACGCATGCATCACCTTTAACCGCATCTATACCGGCATAGAGGGCAGCCTCTTTGCCAAAATTGCGACTGAGCCGAATAGCATTGACACACGGTATTTCTTGAGCTGACTCCAAAATATATTCCCAGGTATCATCCTCCGAGCCGTCATCTACAAGCACAAATTCATGAGAAATACCATGATCATTGAGTATATTGTGAACCTTATTAACATTTCTCAATATTTGAGCCCCTTCTTTGTAAATAGGGATAAGGACAGATACCAGCTTTTGCTTCATATTTTCCCCTTAAAATTCTCTGAGGTTTATAGAAAAAGTATAACTTATTCTATCCTTTCAAGTCTGTTTTTGCAAGCTTGGCTTAGCCTTATTCAACGGCTGGACAAATCACTGCTTGAGAGGATAAAAAACGGAAGCCCGAAGGCTTCCGGAATCTTTACGGATCGAGGCTTATTATCTACGAAGTTCTTCCAGATTAAAGGGAGTCTCCTGATAAACATAATAGTTGAGCCAATTGGCATAAAGAAGGTTAGCATGCCCGCGCCACCTGACTATGGGGGGCTTTTGGGAGTCATCTCCGGGAAAATAATTCTTCGGGGTATCCATTTCGATGCCTTTATTGATGTCCCGCACATACTCATCGTTTAATGACATAGGATCATACTCGGAATGGCCGGTAACAAAGATTTGTCGACCATCTCTTGAGACTACGATATAAATGCCCGACTCATCGGACTCGGAAAGAATATCCAATCCGTCTATTTTCTCAATATCCTCTCTCCTTACCTCGGTATGGCGGGACTGAGGAACATAAAAAACATCATCAAATCCCCGAAAGAGCTTAACATACTTTTGATTGACGGAATGAGGAAACACGCCGAACATTTTCTTTTCCAACATATATTTAGGGATGCCATAATGATGATAGAGCCCGGCTTGTGCCCCCCAGCATATATGGAAGGTAGAAAAAACATGGGTAACACTCCAGTCCATGACCTCTTTGAGCTCCTCCCAGTAGGCTACCTCTTCAAAAGGCATGGTCTCAACAGGCGCACCGGTTATTATAAGACCATCGAACTTTTGGTCTTTAACTTCGTCAAATGTTTTATAGAAAAGATTTAAGTGCTCTTCGGGCGTGTTTCGGGAGGTATAGGATTTAGGATGCAGAAGCTCTATATCAACCTGGAGGGGTGAATTGCCCAGAAGCCTTAAAATTTGGGTTTCCGTCACAATTTTGGTGGGCATTAGATTCATAATAGCTATTTTCAGAGGACGGATGTCCTGGTGTTTGGCTCTCTCCTCGCTGAATACGAAAATATTCTCGTTATGCAGGGTTTCAAAGGCGGGAAGGTTATTGGGAATATTAATAGGCATGATCATTGCTCCTTACTTTTACTACGGCTAAACATACCAATATTAAGATTTTAAGAGTAACGCGCCTGCCTGTCAATGGGAAAAGGAAATTGCTTCAAAACTAAAATTTTCTGCAAGGCAGTTTGGAGAAAAAAAACGTATGAATGAGTTTCTGGGAGCAATCATTGTATACACATATTATGTTATAATAAGTAATAATTTGTTGATTTTATTTGGAGAGGGGAATATTTACGAAAACAAAAACCATTATTCTAATCGTAATCCTTTCGCTTGTGGGAATCGGTATTCTGGGAGGAGCCTTGTTCTTCTTCTCCCAACAGGCTATGCCGGTCGTATCTGAGGCTACACCATCTCCCTCTGTTTCACCGGACGTAACTCCAACCCCAATGGTCACCACCACGCCCGATGCAATAAGGCTGGAAGAATCAAAAGCCAATTACGAAAAGGGGCTGGCTCTTTTCGAGCAAAAGAAGTATAGCGAAGCCGAACCTTATTTTAAATCAGTTATCGAGGATGATGGCGAAAACTATGTTCAGGCACAGGAAAAGCTTCAGAAATGCATGGCGGCCATAACCGAAGGGTACTGCCTGGAAGGGAAAGAGCTTCTTAAAAAAACCCTCTACCTAAAAGCAGAACAACTGATAGATGATGCATTGGAGCTATATCCCGAAAGCCCGGAGCTTAAAGAGCTAAAGGAAGAAGCCCATCGCCTGGCCACAACGCTTGTAAAATACGAAGGGCCTGTTTATCATGTCTTTTTCCACAGCCTCATTGTCTATCCTGAGCTCTGTTTTACCGGGGACAGCATGGAGCGGGGCTATAACTATTGGATGACCACTGTTTATGAATTCAAGCTGATGTTGGAAGAGATGCATAGCAGAGGCTATACACTTATTGATCTTCGGGATATGTTCTCCACTAACGATTCAGGTAAGGTCGTTAAGAATGACATTATGCTTCCTGAAGGTAAAAAACCGCTGATTATCTCTGTTGACGATGTCAGCTATTATAAGTATATGGATAAGGACGGCTTTGCCGATAAACTCGTATTTGACGAAGAAGGCAATGTGGCCACCCTGGTCAAGACACCTGAGGGAAAAGAAATCGTCACGCGTGACGGTGATGTGGTACCCATCCTGGACGATTTCGTCAAGGCAAATCCTGACTTCTCGTATAACGGGGCCAAGGGAGTTCTTGCCCTCACAGGCTATGAAGGTATTTTAGGATATAATACCCTTCATGATAATCCCGATTGGGAAAAAGAGCAGACACTGGTTCAGCCCATAGTAGATAAGCTGAAGGCAACCGGATGGGCCTTTGCCAATCACAGCTTTACTCACAGGAGAACCTACTCGGAACGCACCATCACACTGGATTACCTCAAGTATGATATGGAGCGCTGGCTAAAGGAAGTAGGAAGTATTCTGGGGCCCACCAATCTTTACATATCTCCCTTCGGGGCCACCTTCAAAAAGGATGATCCCCGTCATCGATACATCGTTTCCAAGGGCTTCAATGTTTATTGCGGTGTGGGGGCCAGGGCATTTTATGAGTTCTATGGCGATAATGTCTTTATGGAGAGGATCAATCTGGACGGCTACAAGATGTTCCACAGCCCTCAGGTTTTAAAAGAGCTGTTTGACGTTGAAAAGGTCTATGATCCGGTCAGACCGCCCATGAAATGACTTTGCTTTAAGGGACACGGCACCACTTAATGCCTTGATGTTTGGATAAACCATTATAATACTTGGAGGAAGAAGAGTGAGCAAAAAAGTTTTGATCATCTCCACCAGTCTTCGTAAAGATGGAAATTCCACAGCCTTAGCGAAGGAATTCGCCCAAGGGGCCAAAGAAGCAGGACACAACGTAGAAACGGTTTGCCTTCATGGCAAAGCCATCGGCTTCTGCACGGGTTGTGTTGTCTGCCAGACAACACAGCGCTGTGTCATCCATGACGATGCCGAGGCCATCACTCAGAAAATGCTGACCGCCGAAGTCATCGCTTTTGCCACGCCGATCTATTTTTACGAAATGAGTGGGCAGATGAAAACCTTGCTTGATCGCTGCAATCCGCTGCACCGTTCTGACTACGCTTTCCGTGATATCTACCTGCTAGCAACGGCGGCAATAAAGGAAGAAAGTGCGATGGACGGTGCCATAAAAGGACTGCAGGGCTGGATGGCTTGCTTTAATGAAACAAGTCTCAAAGGTATCGTACGCGGCTTAGGTGTAATCGATGCGGGAGATATTGAGAGAAGCCTTGCCCTCCGGGAAGCTTATGAGTTAGGAAAGACACTTTAAGAATGTCAATATAGTTCATATTTTGAGATAAAGTAACGAGCAGACCTGTAAGCCGGGTTCTGTCTTGAATGATCATCTATCTACGCCTTGTATTGCTACAAGCCTTCAGCCACCTCTAAGGAACAGACGGGCCGCCTTAGATCCTGTTTAACGCGTTAAACAGGATTTTGTTCCTTGTCACGGTGTTGCTCCAGGTGGGGTTTACAGTGCGCCCTCCGTCGCCGTGGGGCCGGTGAGCTCTTACCTCGCCTTTCCATCCTTACTCTGCAATGCTTGCACATGCAAACATGACAAAGCGGTTTATTTCTGTTGCACTTTCCTTAAAGTCGCCTTCACCGGGAATTACCCGGCACCCTTGCCCTATGGAGCCCGGACTTTCCTCGTGCGCGGCCTTTCAGCACTGCGCCCGCGACCATCCGGCCTACTCGTTATCTGTATCATGTCATTGTACACCACATATTATACCCAAGTCAAATGGCAGATAAAGGCGCTACTCTACACAAACCAACGGGCGAAGCTTTTCGAGGGTTTTTGAGCCTATCCCTTTGATGTTGTCCAACTCGTCAACGCTCTTGAAAGGACCGTGACTGGTCCGGTAGTCAATAATAGCCCTGGCTTTGACCTCACCAATATTGGGCAGGCTCATCAATTCCTCCATACCGGCTGTATTGATGTTGATTTTAGCTGATTGTCCCGAGCTCGGAGTTGCTCTCTCCGATGCTTCAACCGGTCTTCCGGTTGTATTCACCGACGGAGCTGGTTGCTGTGGCTGAACCCTATTATCAATTTCCTTGACAGAAGAGGAAACCGGGGTAGGGTCATTGCCAGTGAGATCAATCCAAGTCTTCTTGACAGCCGATAAATTGGATAGGATGATAAGGACTGCCACCAACAAGAGTAAAAATGGTGCTATAATAAATTCCCAGGCTATCTTATAGGATTTTCCCCTGGCGTGTATTTCCATATCTACCTCACTAACATCCTATTTATTTCCATTATCCCATAATATTCCTTAAGGTCAATCAAAAATCTACATCATTAAGGTCATGTGAGGTAATTTTTGGTCTATTCAACGTAAATCCTTGAGTTAAAGCGCTCACTCCTCTATAATATAGTTAAAAGCACGGAATGGCTTTACGATACATTCAATCCAGGAGTGATTCTTTTGAAAAAAAAATTTATATTGATATATATCCTAACATTTCTCATTACAGCCCTGAGTCTCCCCATCCCCTCTTTCGCTGCTGCACCGCCGAATTTAACTGCTGGTGCCTATATTCTGATGGATATGGAGACGGGGCAGGTGCTGGCTGAAAAGAATGCAGACCAACGCTGGTCCCCTGCAAGTACAACCAAGATCATGACGGCTCTGGTAGCCCTGGAGAATGCAGGTCTTGATGATGATATGACGGCCTCAGACTATGCCATTAACAGTGTGGGCTACGATTATGTTACAGCGGGTATCAAAGTTGGCGAAACACTTAAGTTCAAAGATCTTCTTAATCTGATGATGATTACCTCCGCCAATGAAGCCAGTAATATCATTGCTGAGAATGTGTCTGAAGATGGTACCATGCAAGGATTTTTAAGCTTAATGAACAATAAGGCTAAAGAGCTCGGCTTGACAGGAACCAATTTTGCCAATTCCAACGGTACCGAGGATGAAAACCATTATTCCACGGCACGTGATCTTGGAAATTTAGGTAGAATCGCCATGCAGAACGATACCTTCAGAGAAGTGGTCGGAAAAATGGAGTTGGCATATCCTGATACCAATATGCGTAAAAGCAACGAATGGAAGACCGGTCACTTAACTTATACAAATCAGCTTCTTAGCTCACGTTCCAAGTATTATTCCAAGGTAACGGGTATTAAAACCGGCTACACCGATCTGGCAGGAAGATGCCTTGTTTCCTCAGCCACTAATCCGGATGGTTTGGAATTGGTTGCTGTAATCTTGGGAGCCACTGATAAGACCCAATTTACAGAATCACAGGCTCTTCTGGAATATGGCTTTAAGAATTACAGCATGAAGGAACTGGTTCAAAAAGGAAAATACATCGATCGGTTTGAAGTAGCAGACGCTGTAGATGGAAAAAAGGTTGAGATCATCACCAATAGCGACATCCGCCGTGTCATGCCCCTGGATGAGACTGAGCTTAACAAGGATTTAAAGGTTGTTAAAACCTTTTTTGAGCCTTTTACGGCACCCATCACACAAGATCAGGTTGTAGGAAAAATAGAGTATTTCTATAAGGACAAGCCCATAGGCTCGGTGGATCTTGTAGCCAAAGAAGGAATTGAAAAGACTACTTTTGCCATCATACGCGATAAATACAAGCAAATTGTAAGTGACGAACGGTTCATCTTCGGTATCAAGGCCGCAGTCATTCTAATCGTAGTCATTATCATTCTAGGTTATATTCTCCGTATGATCAACCGGAGAAATAACAGAAGAAAACGCTACAACTACTCTTCCCCCAAGAAAAACAACTATCGCTATAAGAATTATAGGTAATGAAAAAAGGGTTTTGGAGCATATCCAAAACCCTTTTCTTATATTTCCCTCACCCTTGATCCTGGGTGTATCCATCCTTGGGCTGAACCTCTACAATAATTGGAATTATCATAGGTCTTCTCATTGTCTTGCGATACAGGAAGGTATTAAGATCATCCTTAATGGCGTTCTTTATGGCTGACCAATTGCCACCTTTCTTGCTCACACTTTTAATAAGTGCTTCTCTGGCAATGCTTCGAACTTCATCTATGAGCTTCTCAGATTCCTTAACATAGACAAAGCCCCGGGACATAACCTCAAGATTTGCAACGAAGGCACCCTTGGAATCAATGGTGGCTACCACGATAATGAGTCCGTCCTCAGAGAGGATCTTCCTGTCTCTTAAGACCACATCTCCCACGTCTCCTACCCCGAGTCCATCGACCAAAACACTGCCCGCTTGTACGCTCCCGGTTATTTTAGCAGCTTTGCTGGTGAGCTCCAGTACTTTGCCGTTCTCCATGAGAAAGATGTCCTTTTCATCCATACCTAGGCTTACTGCCAGCTTGGCATGTTTCTTGAGCATTCGGTATTCCCCGTGAACAGGCATAAAGAATTTTGGGTTAACTAATCGGTGTAAAAGCTTCAGCTCTTCCTGCTTGGCATGACCGGAAACATGGACATCTGCTAGTGAATCATAAATAACATCCGCACCTTTTTTGAATAAGTCATTGATGACACGGTAAACAAATTTCTCATTACCGGGAATGGGGCTTGCTGAAATGATGACCAGATCTCCCTCCATGATCTCAACCTTTTTATGGGTTGATGCCGCTATACGGGCCAGGGCCGACATGGGCTCCCCCTGACTGCCCGTAGTGATGATAACAATCTGATTGGGATTTAGTCTCTTGATCTTGTCGATATCAATGATTGTTTCCTCAGGATAGGATAAATAACCCAGCTTAACGGCCGTACTGACTACATTGAGCATGCTGCGCCCAACCATGGCTACCTTTCTCCCGTATTTCACCGCAGAATTTATAATCTGCTGGATACGATGGATGTTGGACGCAAAGCTTGCCACAATAATACGGCCCTGCGCACCGCGGAAAACATTGTCAAAGGTCTCTCCTACAGTTCTTTCCGACATGGTATATCCGGGACGCTCTACATTGGTGCTGTCCGACATAAGAAGCAGCACGCCCTTCTTCCCTAGCTCTGTGATACGCGGAAGATCAATGGGTGCTCCCTCAATAGGTGTTTGATCAATCTTAAAGTCGCCGGTATGAAAAACCATACCCACAGGCGTATCTATGGCCATAGCTACCGCATCTGCAATGCTATGGGTAGAACGAATGAATTCGACTTTAAAGGCTCCAAGCTGTATGGTTTGGCCTGCCTTAACAATACGCAGGTCAACCTTATCGGTCATTTCATGCTCGGCCAGCTTATTTTCAATAAGACCAAGGGTAAGCTCCGTACCGTATATAGGAACATTTATCCGCTTCAACACATAAGGAAGGGCTCCGATGTGATCTTCATGACCATGGGTGACCAGGATACCATGAACCTTTTCTATATTCCGCTCCAGGTAAGTGACGTCAGGGATTACCAAATCTATGCCCAACATTTCGTCCTCGGGAAAGGCAAGACCGCTGTCTACCACTATAATATTTTCCCCATATTCAAATAAGGTCATATTCTTCCCGATTTCTTCCATACCACCCAAGGGGATGACTTTCAGTTTGTTTCTTTTTTTTGTTGCCACGTTATAACCTCCAAAATTAATATTCTTCATTTTTTCTTACGTATACTTCTATTTTTACAAACAGGGAGACAGCAAAAGAACGCACCGCCCAATTAAAGCTTGGCGAGCCCATGCATAGTCAGTTCCCTATATAGCCCTTGGCCTGGATAAGCATAATAGATGAATGCGGCAGCTTCATCGACCACGCCCTTTCAGGAAAGGCTTTAATTGATGTTCCGGAAAACAGTCCGTTAGCCACTGTTCCGGATTCACACCGCTGCCCCGTTTCTCTCCGATTTGACTAACCCGCGATAGAGGACATCCCTAAAGGAACGCGCGCTACCATCCCTTAAAAGGGTCACTTTACCGAAGGGAGGATAAGAACGGGAAAGCGGTAATGGTGCACCCGTTCGAAATCTACGATTTCGGTAACGGGTGAGGTTATTATAAAGTCTGAGCGGCAAACAAGCTGCTCAGAAACCTTCAATCTAATGAGTTTACATCCTAAATTTTTATCTGTTTTTAGGATAATCCTGTTCCAAATGTATAGGCTATGATTGTTATAGCCATTCAAGTATAATAATCATAAACAACACTATCTTTATACCATAAATTGTATCATGTTACTATAGAAAATCTTTTTTGGAGCTTTTGCTTATGCTGTTTATTCTTCCCCAAAATGTCAACTCTATTATTTCCATAATGAATAAAAATGGTTTTTCAGCCCATGTGGTTGGCGGGTGCGTCCGCGATCTCATTACCGGGAGAGTTCCCTACGATTGGGACATCACTACCAATGCTACACCTGATGAGGTTAAATCCCTTTTCAAAATAACCTATGACACAGGCCTGAAGCATGGTACAGTAACCGTTTCATATGAAGGAACCCTGGTAGAAGTAACCACCTGGCGCAAGGAAGCCCATTACTCGGATCATCGACGTCCCGATCACGTCGATTTTACCGAATCCTTATCTGAGGATTTAGCCCGCAGAGATTTTACCATGAACGCCATCGCCTATCATCCAAAAGAAGGCCTGATCGACCCATTTGGAGGCCTGGCTGATATTCACAGGAAAACAATCCGCTGCGTAGGCGAACCTGTCAGACGCTTTTCAGAGGATGCTCTTCGAATGCTGCGAGCCGTACGCTTCTCTGCTCAGCTGGGCTTTTCAATTGAGGAAAATACCCTGGCTGCCATTCAGGAGCTTTCTTGCGATCTTGCCTATGTAAGTATGGAACGAATTCAGACGGAAGTCAACAAAATTCTGACATCTCCTTCACCCGAGAGGCTTTCTCTTATATGGCAAACTAGGCTTTATAAAACAATTTTCCCCGAAATAACAGCTTTATCTCAAAGCTGGGGCGACTATGCCGTACGCCTTACTGGGCTTGACGATGTAAAGATGCTTCTTCTAACCCTGCTATTTTATTTGCACTTGGGGTATGACGCTGAAAATAAAGCCCTTATGCTTCTTAACCGCCTTAAATATGATGGCGGGACAGTTCGCGGGGTAGTCCGACACCTTTGGGGCCTTAAGGAATTTGGAACCTTTTCCAGACGAAACATCAGGAGGCTTGCATCAGAGTTAGGAGATAAAACAGCAAGAAACACCTTGCAGCTGCTGTCATTATTGGATTCAAAAAAAGTTCCCCTCCAGGATTATCATACCAACCCTGATTCAAGCCTTAACTCGGATCTCGCACCCATAAAGCTAAATGTCTCAGGGCTTGACTTGCAAAATGCAGGATTATGTCATGGAAATGGCACTAAAATCATGCTTTCCGCTCTTTTTCTGTGCCTATATGAAAAGCCTGAGCTTAATGATGCCGATACATTGATGAAGCTGGCAAAGGTCACAATAAAATTACCCCCTTCAAGCTAATTGATCTTGAAAGGAGTAACAAATAACGTTATGTTATATAGATGGTAAAAGATTTCTTGCCTTCATTTCATTTATATTTTGCTCATATTCATTAATCAATTGCTTTCTTCTCTTTTCAAATGTCTTTTGGTCCTGAATAAAGTCTATATCTTCGGGAATAAAGTGTGTTTCAAGAAGTTCATATTCATCTGTCTTTTTCGATGGCATTTGTACTATTTTCTTTATACAGGGGTTGGCCATTGTTAGTACTCCTTCCTTTCTGATTCTTATTTACTTTTTCACGCAGTATATCAAATTTCTTAGAAATAACTTTAAAAAGGTTCTCTTTATAGTAATTTACTGTCAATATATGAACAAAAGCCATAAAAGGTTTTATAAATTCTGTTATTTGCTCATTTGTTACACCTAACAATCCCTCAACAGTAGTGTCTATTTGAAGGAGGGAAACTATCCCTTCCTCTTCACAACAAATAGGTATCGCAACATACTGACATATATTATAGTATTCACTTCTCGCATGAAATGCAAACTCTTTCTTTACTTCATTTGCATTCTTTAAAATAAAAAAACCGCTTCTGTTATCTTTAAAGATTTTTACATGATAGTAATTATCATCCTTATCAAGGTAAAAATTCTTTTGAAACGCTCCTGGAGAAACCTGGTTCATATTACCATATGATACCATTCTAATACATTCTTTCCCTGTTTTTTTCTCCTTAAACTTCTGCATCAAGGATACTTGATGCTCCTCCCGCCCGGTTGAATCTTTTATAGCATCATAAATATTATGACATATCAGTGTCGCTATGTCTTGATAGCTCAGTAATTTGAAATCATTTTTTTCAGGAATATAGCTTGCAGTAACGCTTATATTTTTTGTCAGTTCGTATAATTTTGTGCCTATGAAGTTATTAATGACAGTTTCTCTATTCACTACTTCTTTTACACATTTAATTCTTTCAGCTTGATACTTTTGGTAACTGTCAATCTTGATAACTAACCAGTTAAAAGAAAGCATTAGAATAATCGTAATTATAATATGCCATTTATCTGAATAAAATTCTATTTGGTTCATTCTGTATGTATTAAAATCTAAAGTTTTAGACTGAAATGCAAACGCCACAGAGAAAAATAAATTAATAAAAGCTCTTACATAAAGAGATTTGAAAAACTTATAGGCAGCCACAACCAACTTACCTTTTATGGTATTTGTTTGTGATGCTTTTCGTAATTTGTGAACCAACTTACCCTCTTTTAGCATTGGAGTTATTCCTCCTCTGCAATTATATTTCTATATTGCAAGGAAAAATCCTTCTTCTGTAAAATAATTGTAAATTATTTGTAGCAAAATAGGTGCTAAAAAAGCCCCCACATGATGTGGGGGCCGTAAAATTGCTTATTCTTTTAACTATAGGCCTTGCCAATGGACATTAGGCCTTGCCAGCGCAGCCGAGAACATTAATCAGCTTGTTGGTTACGAGCTTCTTAATCTCGGAACGAGCGGGAGCCAGATACTTTCTGGGGTCGAACTCGCTTGGGCTTTCAGCAAATACCTTGCGGATGGAAGCAGTCATAGCCAGACGAAGGTCTGAGTCGATGTTAATCTTACAAACAGCCAGAGAAGCTGCTTTTCTCAGCATTGCCTCAGGAACACCTTTTGCACCGGGCATTTTTCCACCAAAATTGTTGATCATGTCAACATACTCAGGAATAACAGAGGATGCACCATGAAGAACAATGGGGAAGCCAGGAAGTCTTCTTCCAACTTCCTCAAGGATATCAAAGCGAAGATGAGCTTCACCAGTGAATTTGAATGCACCATGGCTGGTTCCGATGGCGATAGCCAAAGAGTCAACACCGGTACGGCTTACAAATTCTTCAACCTCTTCAGGCCTGGTATAGCTTGAATCCTCAGCAGAAACTTTAACATCGTCCTCAACACCTGCAAGACGGCCGAGCTCGCCTTCAACGGTTACACCGTGAGCGTGAGCATATTCAACAACCTTCTTGGTGAGAGCGATATTCTCTTCAAAGGAATGGTGGGAGCCATCGATCATGACGGAAGTGAAACCGCCGTCGATACAAGACTTACAAAGCTCGAAGGTATCGCCGTGATCAAGATGAACTGCGATAGGCAGATCGGTTTCGATAAGAGCAGCTTCAATAAGCTTCATCAAATAGGTATGATTGGCATACTTTCTTGCACCGGACGAAACCTGCAGGATAAGAGGTGCATTGACTTCCTTTGCAGCCTCAGTGATTCCCTGAACGATTTCCATGTTGTTAACATTGAAGGCGCCAATGGCGTAACCGCCTTCATATGCCTTCTTGAACATATCAATAGTATTAACAAGTGGCATAAACTTCAACTCCTTTATTTTGATGTTTTGTGAAAAAAATCACATCTATGGAGCAACCAAAACATTATTTCCGATTCTTCCGGCAAAATATATCAGTTCTTGTGTCTTTGCCGGGAGATTTAGCGGAAGTAGTTATTTTGATCATCCTTAACCAACACTATTGTATCAGAAACAGCCGACAAATCAAGGCAAAAGTTGCTAAGTGGGACTTAAAAAATTTCTTAAAACAGCCCATCATTCTGCTGGATTTCCTCTACGGAATATTTGTCCTTTCCAGTAAATCTCACATGATAAAACGTGTTGCTGCCATCCTGCTTTTTAAAGAAAAGCATGCCGCTGACCTTAATATCAATTCTGATTCTGTCAAAAACATCCGCCTGCAGTATGCCCACAATATCCGGAACATAGTCTAATAGATTATGTGATGTCTTGGCTTCAATAACCATGGGAATACCCCCGGAGTTTTCAGGAGGAAAGACGGTTACATGAACGCTGCCTGGTTCAAAGGGCTTTTGGGTAGGATATAAAATATCTCGCTCAAACATTGCTTTTTTCATAAAGTACCTCCTTAAAGCCTTGAAGGAACATTATTTGATTCTATCATTAGGGATGATCGAAATTTAACGTCCGATAAATATTCCGGTAAAAGCAGAAGATTTGTATATACTTTACCGAAAGAATCGGAAGTTATATTTCGATTGCTCCTTTGTTAAGTGTACATGAATCATGGGTAGGATACAAGACTTAATCCACCAGCCAAGCAATCATCATTTTTCTGAAAGCTCCTTGACCAGCGCTTTTACGGCTGTTTTTAGCTCTTCCATGGATCCGTCGTTCTCTATGATCCGGTCAGCCAGCTGCAGATATTCATGCTGGGAAAGCTGGGCATTGATACGGCTTTTGGCTTCCTCCGGACTCATACCGCTTCGGGCTATTATCCTGGCAATCCTCGTCTCTTCACTGGCTGTTATAACCCAGACAATGTCAACCGTGTCCAAAAAGCCATGCTTTACCGGAATGGGCACATCAAGGACCACCAGCCCTTCATACCCCTGATTTCTTAAAGCGTCTAAATTCTCACGGATGCTTCGGATAACCTGGGTATGCACAATGGCTTCAAGCTTTAACCGAAGAACTTCACTATGAAAAACCCTTTGGGCCAGCTTCTTCCGATCAAGGCTTTGATCGGCCCAGAGTATTTCTTTCCCGAAGGCCTCAGTAATCTGATACCAGGCGAGCTTTCCAGGCTCTACCACATCATGTGACAGCTTATCCGCATCTATAACCCTGGCCCCAAGCTCTTCTAATATGCGGGATACCGAAGATTTTCCCGCTCCGATTCCACCTGTAACCCCAATAATCGTCATGCTCATTTATTTAGCCTCATACCAGCTTTTGCCCGTGGAAACATCAGCCACTAGCGGCACTGAGAGCTTAACGGCCTCCTCCATATTGTTTTTGACAATCTCCTTAACCTGATCCAGCTCATCCATAGAGGTCTCAACCAGAAGCTCGTCATGAACCTGGAGAATAAGCCTGGATTTCAGGCCTTTTTCCTTGAGCTCCCGCCACACCTTTACCATGGCAATTTTAATAATATCGGCCGCACTGCCCTGAATGGGGGTGTTCATGGCCACTCTTTTACCAAAGGACCGAACCTGGAAATTGGGGGATTTGAGCTCGTGGATATATCGTATTCTGTGGAACATGGTCTCCACATAGCCTTTTTCCTGACCATGCTTCACCGTCTCATCCATATACTCGCGAACCTTGGAATAGGTGGAAAGATAATTGTCAATATAGCGGGCAGCTTCCTTTCTGGTGACATTGATATCCTTGGCCAGAGAAAAATCGCTGATACCGTAAACAATGCCAAAATTGACTGCCTTGGCGCTTCGCCGCATATCCGGCGTAACTTCATCCAAAGGAACCCTGAAAACCTGGGAAGCCGTCAGAGTATGAATGTCCACTCCTTCGACAAAGGCCTGCTTCAGCATCTCATCCCCTGTAATATGGGCCAAAACCCGAAGCTCAATCTGAGAATAGTCGGCATCCACAAACACGAAGCCATCCTGGGGAATGAAGGCTTGCCGGATCTCTCTGCCAAGCTCTGTCCGGATGGGGATGTTTTGCAGATTGGGTTCGGTGCTCGATATTCTTCCGGTGGCTGTGACGGTCTGATTAAAGCTGGAATGGATTCTTCCGGTCACAGGATTGATAACCTTGACCAAACCCTCGGCATAAGTGGATTTGAGCTTAACCAACTGACGATACTCCAAAATGCAGGGAATAATCTCATGGGCATCGGAGAGTTCATTGAGCACCTCCGCATCGGTGGAATAGCCGGTTTTTGTTTTTCTAGCCGCCTTAAGCCCCAGCTTTTCAAACAAAATGACTCCCAATTGTTTGGGGGAGTTGATATTAAATTCTTCTAATGCCAGCATATAAATGGTCTGTTCCAAGGAACGGATTCGCCTGTCCAGCCGCTCGCCATATTCCTCGAGTGTGTGCTGATCCACCTTGAAGCCGTAGTACTCCATACTGCCAAGGACCAATGAGAGAGGAAGCTCCATATCATAATAAAGACTGTTTTGCCGGCTTTCGGTTAAAAGCTCAGTCTGCCTTTCATAGATGGGCTGGAAGGCTGAAAGAGCCCTGCTGATAAGCTCCGGCCATTGACTTTGATTTTCCTCCAGGGCCAATTGTCTTCCCTTGCCCTTGGGCTCCTCGGGCATCACCAGCTCCTGACCCAGGTGTTTTCTTGCCAGTGTGGGAATGGAATAGGTATTAGCCAGGGCATCAATGAGATATTCAGCCACCATCATATCAAAAAGCTGGCATTGGATATCCGTGTCATAACTCAGAGCCCAAGTATAAAGCTCCTTGACATTATGGCTGATAAGGGTGAGCGCCTTGTTCTCAAAAACAGGCTTTAAAGATTTTATCAGAGTATGCTCATCGATTTCATGGGATGATACGAAATAGTGCTTATCAGGTGTTGCCACCCCAAGAGCCATAAGGTTTTCTCCCACCCTCTCAGATTTCATAAACAGGGGCAGAAAACTTAACCGCTCCAGTTGAGAGAGCTGCGCCAGGGTCTCAATAAGGGAGCCGATATCATGTATAACCACACAATCGACAGCCTCCATGGAGGCTCCGGCATCAATAGCCTCTTCCTCTTCCAATTCCATTTTTTTAATGAAACTGTTGAATTCAAGATCCCGAAAAAGGGTAAGGAGCTCTTTCTTATTGATATCGTGCCGTTTAAATGCCGAGATTTTAGTAAGGCCGTCCTTTTCCCTTACGATAGTTCCCAGAATGCGGCTGAGATAGGCCAACTCCTTACATTCCTCCAGATTGGCTTTCAGCTTTTCCTTAGATATAGAGGAAAGATTCTCATAGAGTCCGTCTATGGTGTTATACTGCTTAATCAGATCGAGAGCCGTTTTCTCCCCCACTCCCTTTACCCCGGGAATATTATCGGAGGGATCTCCCATAAGGGCTTTAACCTCTATGAGGCTTGACGGCGCTACCCCGTATTTATCCATAATCTCCACAGGTGTATATTTGGTGGTCAGGGTTTGCCCCTTTGACGTGGTGGGGATGATAACCGAAACCTGGTCGCTGACAAGCTGAAGGGCGTCGCGGTCTCCGGTTAGTATGGAAACACGCATACCCTCTGTCTCCGCAGTTTTGGAATAAATTCCGATGAGATCATCTGCCTCTAATCCCTCTACTTCAGTAATCTCAATATTCATAGCCTTTAAGACCTGTTTTACTATGGGAAGCTGGGCGGCTAGCTCATCAGGCATCCCTTTTCGATCTGCCTTATAGCCTTCATAAAGGTTGTGACGAAAGGTCTTGGCTTTTAAATCAAAGGCTACCGCCAAATAATCAGGTTTTTCTTCTTCCATGTATTTATTGAGAATGTTTATAAAGCCAAAAACAGCATTCGTCGGCGTCCCATCAGCCTTAGTAAGCATTCTAGGTCCTTTTATAGCATAGAATGCACGATTTATAATACTATTGCCATCAACAATCAATAACTTTTCATTCATTCTTTTTTGTCCTCCCGTTTTGACCTTGTACATCATTCTTATCTTATTGTATAATAAGGGCATGTTTTAATCCATTAAAGATTTATTCTTTCGGACATAATAGATAATGTAAGCTATGAAATGAGAGATCATTGATTTATGACGGTGATAGCATAAAGCAAGAGCAGAGTCGAAGGGGACGGACAATGATCCGTCCTTAACTTATTGAGCTATTCTAGGAGTGAACGGATGAAAAAAGTAATTAAGAAATGCCGCATTGGCCTTGCCATTATTATGACAAAGCTGACCCTGTTTGGCCTAAGGCTTATAAAACGAGGCGGGACAAGCCTGCCCGGAAAAATTGCATTGAGAATTTACCCCGGTCTTTTAAGCGAGCTTTCGGGGAAATTCCGGGTCATTATGATTACAGGCACCAACGGGAAAACAACAACCGCTCGTATTGTGGCAGGCATGCTGGATCAAAGCGGTGCAAAATATATAACCAACAAGTCGGGGGCAAACCTTGCAAGCGGTATTACCACTACATTAATCAGTGCTCTGTCCTTATGGGGCAAGCCCTTGGTCAGAACTGCACTTCTTGAAACAGACGAAGCCGCATTTCGCACCGTCGCCCCCAAGCTTAAGCCTGAGATAGTCATTGTTACCAACTTTTTCAGAGATCAGCTCGACCGTTTTGGTGAGCTTTATACCACTTTAAATGGTGTCCGGGAAGGCATTGACCCTTGCCCCGAGGCCACTCTCATTTTAAATGCGGATGATTCCCTCTGTGCTTCACTGGGCCAAAATGTTACCAATACGGTTTATTATTTTGGATTAGGTGACGGCGTCTATCCCGAGGATGGTACCGGCGGGAACACCGACGCAGCCTTCTGCATCCATTGCAAAGCCCGATATACCTATTCTTCTTTATCATTCGGTCATCTGGGCCATTTCAAATGCCCATCCTGCGGCTATGAAAGGCCCACGGCTCAAGTTGAATGCACACAAATCCTGGAATACGATAATTTAAGCTCAACCATTGAAATACAAATGCCCAATGAAAAGTTTTCGGTCAAATTGGCCCTTCCAGGCTTGTATAATATCTATAACGCCCTGGCAGGAGCAGCAATGGGGCATTTGCTCAATTTAACCGAAGACGGCCTTGTGCATGTATTGGAAGGCTTTGAGTGCGGATTTGGCCGCATGGAATCGGTATCCGTCCAGGATAGGAAGCTCAAGATGATATTGGTTAAAAACCCTACAGGCTTTAACCAGGTGCTTAAATACCTTCTAACACAAAAGGAATCCTGCGTGGTGGCACTGGCTATTAACGACAAACTTGCCGACGGGACCGATATTTCCTGGCTCTGGGATGTGGACTTTGAAATACTGTCATTTATGCAGGAAAAGGTTCATAAGTTTTATGTCTCAGGTCTCCGTGCCGAGGATATGGCGGTGCGCCTGAAGTATGCCGGCATCCCCGAAGAGCTTATAAAAATTGAACATGATGAAGAGCAGCTGATAAACGCCATGATTCAGACCTCTTCTTTAAATGAGACCCTTTATCTCTTACCGACTTATACGGCCATGCTGGATATCCGTAAAAGCTTAAAAGACCGCTTTGGCCTCAAAGAGTTCTGGGAATAAGACGCCTCCCCTGTTTGAAAGGAGTACCTTATGTACGAGTTGACCATATGCCATCTTTACCCCGACCTTATGAACCTCTACGGTGACAGAGGCAATATCATTGCGTTATCAAAGCGTTGCCAATGGCGAGATATTGAGACTAAAGTTGTTCATGTTTCGCTTAATGATCCCTTTCTATATGAGGACTATGACATTATCTTTTTGGGCGGAGGCCAGGACTACGAGCAGACAATCATCCAGGATGACCTCATGAATGGGAAACGCCAGAATATCATAGAAGCAGTTGAAGCGGGCAAGGTTATCTTGGGAATCTGCGGAGGGCTTCAGCTCTTGGGAAAATACTACAGAACCCATACCGGTAAGGAAATCGAGTGTATCGGCGCCCTGGATTTATGGACTCATGGCGGCGAAACCCGCTTGATCGGCAATCTGGTGTATGAGGTTGACTTTTTGAAGAGTCAGGCTGGTGACGGGTATGTCGTCGGCTTTGAGAACCATTCCGGTAAGACCTACCTGGGAGAAGGCGTCAAGCCTCTGGGCAAGGTCATAAAGGGATTCGGAAACAATAGTGAGGATGGCTTTGAGGGCGCTGTTTACAAAAACACCTATTGCTCCTATTCTCACGGGAGTCTTCTGCCTAAAAACCCGGCTTTGGCTGATCACCTTATCTCTCTTGCATTACTTCACAAGTATCCGGATTATCAAGGCCTTGTTCCACTTGAAAACCATTTCGAAAATCTTGCCCGTGAGTCGCTTATCAAGAGATTTCTAGGTGAATCCCAATAGTCTTCATAATTCTCTCTATTTATGGCAAGACTACTGTCTGAGCCATAAAGGAGGCATGATTGATGGGCAGGGACAGAAATACCAACAAGAAAATGGATCACAAGGAAGCACGGGTAAAGAATGCAAGCCTAGGCAGTACAGTAACGGGCTTTGACCCAAAAAAGCCAGAAAAAAAGCCAAATAAATGAATTTTTATCTTTGAGAAACACACAAACGTTTGTGTGTTTCTTTTCGATGTGGTCATACGACTATGTAGTATAATGAATAGTGTTGAAATATCAACCTCAAGGAGGCTCGTCATGAATCAGTATTCCTATTTTCATATTCCAACCGATGAACTCGGAAGAGATTCAAAAATCAAAATACTCAAGCTAGGTGATTCGGGGGAAGTATTTTATGAAATAGCCATGGAAATGATTGGCGAAATCACACGAAATAATCAGGCAGGAAAGCATACCGTTTTCATTTGTCCTGTCGGACCTGTCGGCCAATACCCCATTTTTGTGAGACTCATCAACACACAAAGAATATCCCTTAAAAATGTCTGGTTTATCAATATGGACGAGTATCTGGACGATCATTCCAAATGGATTTCAAAAGATCACCAGCTAAGCTTTCGTGGCTTTATGGACAGAAATGTATACAGTAAAATAGACAGCAGCCTTGTAATGCCTGAGAGTCAGCGCATTTTCCCCGACCCTGAAAACATCGGTATAATCGCTGAGCTGATCGAAAAGCTTGGTGGTGTGGATATAGCCTTTGGCGGTATAGGTATTAACGGCCATATTGCCTTTAATGAACCTGAGCCTGAGCTTACGCCGGATGAATTTGCTCAGCTTTCAACCCGTGTCCTTGATATTGCCAGGGAAACCAGGACCATAAATGCCGTTGGTGATCTGAACGGTGCTATAGAGGCCATGCCAAAGCGCTGTGTCACAATCGGCATGAAGGAAATCCTCGGTGCTCGAAAAATCCGCCTTTACTGCTTCCGGGAATGGCACCGGGCTGTGGTGCGGCAGGCCGCCTATGGCGAAGTATCCGCAGCATTCCCTGCCACATTGGTACAAAGGCACCCGGATGCATTGCTCACTATGAATAATATCGCCTCTCAGAAAGCGTTCTGAGAAAAACATAGGAACGTGTCAACGGATAAAATAGCTGTATGTGAAGCTTTGTTGGGGCTCTAGAAGGGTAACCCCTTCTTTTCGGGAAAGCTCCAGTGGCGAGTCCTCTTTGGATGGGAGCCCGTTCCAGGGCTCAATACAGACAAACGCCGCTTTTTGGGGTGTGGTCCAGATTCCAAGACTGGAAAACCCCTTGATGCCCAGAGTGACAGAGGGCCGGTTTCGGCAATGGAGCGTGACGCTTTCGGATTTCAATCCATACAAAAGAAGAACCCGTTTTTCATTGAAAAGGGAGCGCGTCAGCTCAATACGTTGCTCGTTATTAAGGCAGGGATAGCTCTGCCCCCTGAACGTCCCGCTGTAATCATAGGCATTAACTGTTTCCTTTCGTTCGAATTCCAGCACACATTTGTCAAATTCATCGTCAGGCAAAAGGGGAACCTTAAACCCCGGATGCTCTCCTGAGAAAAAAGGCATGAGGCGGTTGGAGGCATTGGTGATCCTCCGTTCAATGACAAGTCCGCCGTCGGTCATTTCAAAGGTACTCCCAAGAATAAAATCAAAGGGATAATGCCGGAGGGTCTCAGGACTTGAAGCCAGCACAAGTTCAATTCTTGTGTCTTCTTTTTTCGTGAGTTCCCAACAGAAATCCTTGGCAAAGCCATGAATCTCCGTAGGATAGGCAAGCCCCTCAATGGTAAAGCACCCCTCATTGACCTTGCCGATAACGGGGAATAAAAAGGGCGAGTGCCCATTCCAGGATGACGCATCACCCTGCCACAGGCACTCCACTCCCCTTCTTTCAAACGAAATCAATTGCGCACCCAATGTATCGATGTGTGCTCTGGCTCCATGCTTTTCAATTGCTATAATCATAATGTCTCTTTACCTATTCATTTCAATCTGTTCTCAGGCGGAGTCAGACCCAACCGGATGTATTGGTCCACAGGACAATCGTTGTTTTCCATCATTGAAGTCATAAGTTCAACCATGCGCTGCTCCGTCACAGGATCGTTATGGGGATGAAGCTGTTCCGGATCTTCTTCAAGATCAAAAAGAAGATTGCCATATTCATTAAAATCAATGGGTGCCCAAAGTCTGGCCGGAATCTTCAAGAGCGGCATCCCTTGCGTAAAGGAAAAGGGAGCCGTCATCTTTGCCTCACGCATGCGCTCAACCGGGAAGGGGCTCTTCATATTGGACGGCATCAACGTATAGTCGTAAAGGGGCTTATTCTCTTCGAGAGGAGCACGCATATAAACTGTTCTTCCATCGGTCACATTAACATGACAGCCATGTAACCCAAACAAAGCTCCTTCTCTGGTTTTTCCGTTGTTTTGCAGACAGTCATACAGGGAGACACCCTCCATGACCTCTGGAACAGGAATATGATACGCTTCCAGCAGGGTTGGAGCAATATCAATGAGCTGAACAAGCTGTGAGCGTCGCTCATCCTGTATTTTGCACCGGGGGTCCCATATGAAGAAAGGTGTGTTGGCAAGCTCATTGTAAAGGGGCTGCCGGCTTTTAGCCCACCACCCGTGTTCACCCAGCAAATAACCGTGATCGGTGCACACAATCAGCATGGTATCTTTCCACATGCCATGGTCGTCCATAAAATCCAGAACCTTGCCTAAATGGTCGTCACAGGCCGTCACCAATGATGCATACTGCAATTGGGCGTGCCTGACCTGTTCAGGGGTCTCAGTGACCCGCTTGTAATCGGGCCAGTCAAATTCCTCTCCATCATAGTCATCGGGGTACAGGCTCTTGTACTTTTCATGGGAATGAAAGGGCTCGTGGGGATCAAAGGATTCAATCTGGAGCAGCCAGTTATCCTGATCCACATTTTGTTTCAGGAACAGAAGCCCCAGGGAGAATACCTGATCAATGGGATAATCCTCCGGATTCACCATATAGAGGCGGTTGACCAATTCTCTGGCCCGGCATTCATCATTACGGCCCAGCATGCGGGAGGTATCGGGGAATTCTCCCACATGGGCTTTCCAGGCATCCCCTTCCTGTCCGCGTACAATTTCCCATGAATTGTACTTGGTATGGTAATTGGCCCCTCCCTCCTCCCAATAATGCATATGATCGCTGATCAAATGGGTATAAACCCCATGCTGCTTCAAAAGCGTGATCATGGACTGATCATAGGGCTCCAGAGGGCCCCAGCTTCTATGGAGGAAGTTGATGCGCCCGGTATGGAGATCCCGTCTGGCAGGCATGCAAGGCATACTGCCCACGTAGGAGGAGTCAAAGGTCGCACTGTGCCTGGCCAATCGGTCAAAATTCGGTGTTTTGATCCATTCACAGCCATAAGGCGAGAGCATCCTCCGATTAAGGGAATCATAAAAAATCATTATGGTTCTCATGGGATACCTCCGCTTATGATCGCTTTGTCCTAATGGCGGGCAGCTTAAAGTCATCATCGGTACGGTCAATCCATTCCTGAAGCTTTTGGTGCAGCTCCGCACGTTTAGTAAAGTAAGGAGGCTCCAGTGCAAGATTCACCATTTCGTAGGAATCATCATTGAGGTTGAACATCAGCCAGGGCATTTCTTCGAAGCAAGCATACTTCCAACCGTCTTGGGTAACAATTCCGCGCCAGGGCCGATCGGCTCCATTACCATGGAGGGTTGGTACAATGGATTGCAGATAAACCGAGTCGGGTTTCGCCTCAGGCTTTTTCCGCCACTCCAGGCGATATCCCGAGTAATCCGTTCCCTCCATCCATTGGGGCTTTTCAATACCGCACAGGCCCAGAGTAGTCGGCGCTATATCCACATGATTGATGAGAACCTCGGAAACGTCCCCGCTTAAGCGGCCGTCAAAGTTATAGGGGGCCGGAATTTCTCCGCTAATGATGAAAGGAATACGGGTAGCTTCCTCATGGGGAATGTTCTTCCTGAGATGTCCGTTGGAGCCGTGACAGTCCCCGTGATCACTCATCACAATAATATGGGTGTTAAAATAGTCTCCCGAATCGATCAGATGCTGGAGGACTCTTCCCACATTATAGTCAAAGTTTTCGATTTGAGCATAGTAACCGGCAAGATCCCTCCGCACCTTGTTCACCAACTTATCGGAGCTGGGGACGTTGGGCCGGAGCTTGATTTCTGCTGGATTATATTTTTCCATGTATTCCGGAGGGGCTACATGGGGTTCATGGGGGGGCTGCACCGACAAAACAGCAAAGTAAGGTTCCCGGGTTTGGTGTTTTTCGTCCAGGTATTCAATAAACCTGTCTGTCAGCGCATCAGTTTCATACCCCTTCAAACGGAACAGGGAAACCTCATCATCATCCTTGTGACCGTGCATCCAGCAATCATATTGGCTGTTGTTGTTTTCATAGCCTATCCACTTTCTGAACCCTCCCCGACGGCTTCGGGGTACGACGTGTACATTGGTAGGCACATCCTTTTCTTTTACACCGTCCAAATGCCATTTTCCCAGATAGAAGGTATCATACCCCTCGTTGTTAAAACAATCGGCAACGGTTTTCATACCCTCCGGAAGAGGATACTCATGACCGGGTACGCATTTGTTGGGGTAGGCACTGGTCAGGAGGGAACCCCGGAACGGGCAGCAAAGTGGATAGCCCGCGTAGGCATTGACAAAATTAGCTCCTGTGGCAGCCAGACGATCCATATTAGGGGTTCTGGCATTGCTGTCTCCCATATAGCCCGTGGCCTGAACGCGATGCTGGTCTGAAAGAATCCAGATCACATTGGGTTTATTATTCTTTGTTGAACTATCGCTGTACATTGGCATGTTTCTTTCCTCCAATTAGCCTTTTACGCTTCCTGCGGTCAGCCCTTGTATCAAGTACTTCTGCAGGAACAGGAATCCGATAACAACCGGAACCGTTACAGTAAGCGCTGCCGCCATCATTTCATTCCAATACACCACCTGAGCCGATTGGTAGTTTCGAAGACCCACAGAAATGGTCTGGGTTGCATCACTTGTTAGAACACTGGCAAACATGATTTCCTCCCAGCCTACCATGAACGAGTAAATACTCACACCGATGACACCGGGTTTTGCTACCGGCAATATGATGCTGATGAGTGTTCTAAAATGGCCGCAGCCGTCAATGGTAGCCGCTTCATCCAGCTCTATGGGTATGGATTGGTAATAGCTTCTCATCATCCAAATGGAAAACGGAAGCGAAAAGGTCATGTAGGTGATTATCAATCCCTTATAGGTCCCCACAAGCTGCAGACCTGTTTGCTGAAAGATGAGCATAAACAGCATGTAAAGCGGAAGCAGAAAGAGAATTCCCGGCAGCATCTGTGCAAAAATCAGCATCTTTCCAAAGGCTTTGTTGCCCTTGAATCTGAAACGATGGAGAACATAGCCCACAAAGACTGAAATAGTCACTGACAGCAAGGTTGAAATACTTACAACAATAAAGGTATTTTTAATGTATTTAATGAGGGGTACTGTCTTCCACATCCTTGAATAAGACCCAAAGTCGAATTTCTTCGGCAGAATGGAATCACTGATAATCTGAATTTCATCCAGGGGCTTAACTGAGGCAATGGCCATATTCACGATAGGAAGCAGCACATAGGTGCTGAGTACTGCCAGGCTGAAGACAAAAAATATCTTATAGAGTATTTTACTGAGTTTGAATTTTGATTTTCTACTCATTTAATTCGTCTCCTCCTTCGGCATCAGGAATTTCATCATAATCAGAGATAGGGCGACAATGGCAAGTACCCAGGCCAGAGAGTTGGCCGATGCAAGACCAAAATTCCAATTATTGAAGGCTTGATCATAGACATTGATGCTCATCATATTCGCACTTGCAGGCGGACGTTCGCTCAACATGACAAAGGTGGTTTCAAACTCATTGAGGATCTTCATGCCATTGACAACCAGCAGGGTTGTCAGCACCGGCTGCAAGCCTACAAGAGTAACGTGACGGAACTTATGCCAGGCGTTGCCGCCATCTATATCGACAGCCTCATATTGATCCTTGGATATGGTCTGCAGGCCGGCAAGGATCATTATAAAATGGAAGGACCAGCCTCTCCATACCTGGGCGGTCACCACTGCCCACAGGGCGTTATCACCCACCAGCCAGAAGGGTTTCTCTGCAAGCCAATGCAGTTTATCTACAAGAATATAGTTAATGAGGCCCCATTCTTTCTGAAACATGAATTTCCATGAAATACCGGAAATGAAGATAGGAATGGCATAGGGAATCATAAAAATGGTCCTGAAAAGGCTTCTGCCTTTAAATTCGTTATTGAGGATCATAGCTCCCCAAAGTCCCAGTCCAAAGTGGAAGATCTTAGCCGTGACTCCGTATTTGAGGGTGGTCAAGGCAGAGGATTGAAATTTTTCAGCCAAAACCGAGCCGGGCTTTAAAAACTGTGAATAATTTGAAAATCCAACGAACGGTGCTTTGAGCCAATCACCTAGGGTATTGATGTTGACCGCTTTCATCGAAACTACCGCTCCGAGAACCATAGGGATAATATGAATGAACAATTCCAGAAACAATGCCGGAATAATGACCATATAGACAAAGCGCATCTTCTTCTGATGTTGCGTTAACAACTGACTTCTCATCGCGCTACCTCCGTTACTTAAGGAGCAATCGAGCTTCGATCATCCCAGGAGCAATTGAGCTTCGATTATCCTTTGTCTTGAAAATGCGGGCTCTCCCTTTTTAAGAGGAGAGCCCATAAGAAGGTGAGTTACATACACTTTTATTTTGCGGCGGCTTCGACCTTGCTTCTGACTTCCGCATCAAGCTTCTTCATTTCATCGTCAATAAGTCCTGGAGTTAGAGAATTGGTAGCTGCAGCGAACATCACGTTTTGTACAGTTGTTGCTGCTGCGTTAATGCTTGGCAGGAAATAAGGCCTCAAAGGCATGGTTACTGCCGCACGGTTGGTGACATCGATCTGTACCTGTGTGATGGGATCCAGCTCTTTGCCTTCATAAACTGCCTTGACTGCCGAGAGAACACCAAATTCGCTGCATACTTTTTGGCTGATTTCAGGGCGGGATACATAGGCCAGGAACTTTAAGCTTTCTTCTTCGTACTTGGTTTTGCTGAAAATACCCAGATTTGAACCGCCGGTATGGCCGCTGCAACGGGTACCTTCTGTCTTGCCGGGAAGGATGTAGGGTAACTCGGCTACCATGAAGTTATCCTTCATTGCAGATTTCTTGATGGTACCGATGGTTTCATTGTCGATGGTTCCTGCGAATATCTGACCGTTGATAAAGGCATTGGTCATATCGTCCTGAGTCCATTCGGCTGCCGCAGGAGGAACGATCTTATAGTTTGCGATCATATCGCCTATAAACTGAAGGGTGTCTTTACCTGCCTGTGAGTTAAATCCGGGAATACCGTTGGAATCCAGAAGCTGTCCGCCATGCTGTACGAAACGATTGTAGAACATCTTCCAGCTCTGAGTAGGCTTGCCGAACATACCGAAGCCAAAAACATCTGCTTTGCCATTGCCGTCGGTATCCTTGGTGAGCTTCTGTGCAGCCTTGATAAAGGTATCCCAGTCTTCGGGGATGGTATCAAGTCCTACACTCTTATATGCTTCCACATTGTACACCAGAAGATGTACACCGCCGTTCAAGGAAATGGTAACAGGGTCTTTCCCTTCCTCACCGGTAACATTGGGATAGAAGATATCGGCACCGCCGATTTTAGCCATCCGCTCATTGGTCAAAGGAAGAAGCGCTCCGGTTGGAGACAATTGAACCGACATGTTGTTTCCACAGCCGATAATGTCCGGCCCTACACCAGAGGTAATGGCGGTAGTGACCTTTTTGGTGGTATCTGCCCAGGGCACTACTTCCATGGCGACACTGATGCCGGTTTCCTCTTTCAAACCTGCTAAAACGCTGTTCCAAACCTCAACAGTCCGTTCGTTGCTGGCAAGCGGCGCTGCCCAGTATGTAAGGGTAACATTTGATTTTGACGGCTGGGAGTTAGGGGAGTCTGATGGATTGTTACTTGTTGAAGGGCTTGGTGTTACGGGCTTTGACGAACAACCCGCAACGACGAGCATGACCACCAATAACAGACTAACGACCGCATGAATACTTCGTTTCATAAAGAAAACCCCTTTCATATATCATCTATTTATTTACCTGCTTCGCAGGCAATAGTGAGGCAATATTCTCTCCGGCTGTTCTGGCCGAACGCAGCAGTCGGGACCTCATATCTTCCTTAATCAGGGCATAATCGGGATCATCCAACAGATTGCTTTTTTCTAAAGGGTCTTTTTCCAGATCGAACAGGTATTTCTCATGCCACACATCTGTGGTCATGGTCTCCCAAGGATTGAGATCGGGTGCGTGCACTACATATTTGTAGCGGTCAGTCCGAACGACACGTCCAATATAGGATTCACTGATCTGCACATAGACTTCCTGCTTCCACTGCGGATCAGTGAAGATATTCTGTAAGGCATCCCCCTGCACCCAATCTTCAATGGTGCATCCGGCGGCGGTCATGATTGTTTTGGGCAGATCAATGAGGCTGGCCAGCCTGTTTTCTTTCTTTCCTCCCTTAAAAGACTTACCTTTTATGAGGAGGGGCACATGAATGGTATTCTCGAAGCTGGTACGCTTATAGTCATCGGTTCCGCCATTGGGTGATTTCTCATAGGCAAGGGTACGGAAATGATTGCCATGGTCAGAAGTATAGATCATCATGGTGTCATCGTAGATGTCCTTTTCCTTCAAGGCTTGAACCACCCTGCCGAAATTATAATCCAGAGAGTGACAGCAGCCCAGGTAATCCGGGTAGTGCTCCTGCCAATCCCCTTTTCCTTCTTCCAGATCTTCGGGTCTGACAAAATCCTTGAACTGCTCCTTACTTCCAAGAGGGCCTTCATAGCAGAAGCGATCATTTTGGTGATGTGGTTCGATATGGGAAATCATCAGAAAAAACGGCTTATCATCCTTGTAGTTGCGTATGTAGTCCAGTGCGTAATCGGTCAGGCAGTCGCAACGGTATCCGTCAAACTCTACCTTGTTCCCATCCTTGTCATAGACATAGCCGCCGTATCCGTGGGAGGTAAATTCCAGCATATCGGCAACCATCCAGTAATCGTTGTATCCGCCCCGGCGCTCTATGGGGACGCTGCTCGTGCGGTAGTCGTTTTTGTCCTTGTCGGAGGCCAGATGCCATTTGCCTATATAGGCAACATTGTAACCGGCTTCGGTTAAGTGATTGGCAAGGGTCTTGATGTCAAGGGGAAGTGAAATACGGTTGGTAAAGCATCCTGTCTGTGTGGGATATAAACCGGATTGAAGCACTGATCGTGCAGGTCCGCACACTGGCTGTGGAGTAAAGCAGCTTGTGAAATTGACTCCCTCTTTTGCGAAGGTATCCAGATTGGGTGTGATATCAAGAGGCTGACCATTGCAGCCTAGTGTATCAAAGCGCTGCTGGTCGGAAAAGAAAAAGACTATGTTCTCCTTGGCTGACATAAAGGAATGACCTCCAGTCATTGATAAGTACCCTTTAAGGATGATCGAAATTTAACTTCCGATTGCTCCTTTAGGGATGATCGGATTCCTCCGATTGCTCCTTAATTAAAGGGCCTTTCTTTTAAAATGATAAAATATCATTGCTATTAATTATCATTTCAATAATTATTATAGGAATTCATTTGGTTAAAGTCAATAGTTTAGGCGATATTTTCACAGTTATTTTTTAATTATTCACACAAACGTTTCCCTATTTTTATTATTTTGATAATTAACGATTATAAAATATGGCGTTTTGATAATAAATCGAGTATACTTAATGGTGGATATGAAAATCAAACGGTTGGTTGATTTATTACCTTTTTTATGCAATCATTGACTTAATATTGGTTTATTTAAAGGATGTGCACCCATGAACTTATTTGACAACACCGATTTATCCATAAAGAAAGAAAAATCCATCCTCAAATTGATTTACCAAAACAAATCCATCTCCAGGCCGGAACTGCTGGAGTTGAGCAAGCTGAAGATCGCCACCCTCTACCGCACCATAGATTCCTTGGTGTCCAAAGGTATGGCGGTTGTCAACAAATCTGATGAATCAGCCAGTGTGGGCCGCCCCTCCGATCTTCTAGCCATGAATGGCTCCTATGCCTATGTATTTTCCATAGCCGTTCGTCGTTATGTCTGCGTAGTGGCTTTGGTGGACTTTTCCAACCAGATCATCTTTAAACACAGCTTTGAGTTGGACGAACACTTTCCTCCCGAGAAACTTGTTGCAGACTGTCACGACCTCTACATAAAAGCCCTGAGTGAATATCAGATAGATGACAGCAAAGTCCTGGGGGTGACCCTCTCCACCTTTGGTATTCCCAATTACTCTTTAGGCGACAAAACGCTCCCCGAATACCCTGGTTTTAAGTGGAATAACCTCGATGCGGTTGCTTATTTAAAAAAGACCTTTTCCAAGCCCGTCTGGTTTGAATACAACGCACGCGCTGCCGTGCAGGGAAATTATATAAACAATTACCTCCGACAATACAGAAACCTTGCCTATGTGATCATTGATGAAGGCATCGGTCTGGGTCTTATCATTGATGATCGGATGATCAGAGGAGATCATCGGTTTGTCAATGGTCTGGGACACATGGTCATGGATATTAACGGCTCCAAGTGCTTATGCGGTAAATATGGATGTATGGAAACCAAGGTTTCCAAGCTGGCCATCGTCTCCTCTGCCCTTGCCGAGCTCAGACTGGGCAGAGACAGCATTCTAAAAGAGAAGGAAGCCTCCCTCACCTATCTGGATGTTTGCAAGGCTGGCGATCAGGGAGACAGGATGGCCTCCTACGTGATAGAAAATGCCGCTTTAATTTTTGCTCTCGGTCTTGAGAACGTTTTAAATATTCTTGATATCGAACTGATTATCGTCGGCGGTGGTTTTCCCGAGAGCTCCCGGCTGTTCTGCGATACCATAAGGAACAAGCTGTACAAATGGCATCCCAACCTGAAGATTGAGCTTGGAAACGAAGAAACTGATATGATTCTCAAGGGCAGCGCTGCTTCTTTTATCCTTGATCTGTTGAAGTAGAACAGAAGAATCCCAATACTGTTAAAGCACCTATCGTGGGGGAGAACCATGTCTCCCATACTCTTTCGATAGGTGCTTTTTGATCGTATGTGTATCTGTACTAATGAGGCGGGTAGAATTCGAGTATTTCCAGGGTCTTATCGGCCCGATATTCATATTCTGTTACGCCGGCCGGTAAAAACAGCTCGGACCCGCGGTTAATAGGAATAATTGTTTCTCCGCTCCTAATGGTCCCCTGACCTTCCAGAACAAGAACTGCTAAAAAGCTCGGATTGGTTTTCACATGCTGACTTCCACCTTCAATGAGGATTTTTTTCATAGAAAAACAATCGGTGACCTCTCTTCCAATCAACTCAAATTCCGTCAAGCCTTCACCCCTGACAATGATCCTGGGTTCAATGAATATTTTCCTTCTGGTTTCCTCTTTATCACTTGAACTGAAATCAAAGCAATCCAAAAGCCCATCCATCCCTATTCCCGAGTGAAGGGATTCCTCCGGGAGCACGCTGCCATCGGGCCGTATCCGCTCAGCACGCAGGGTAATGTCTGTGGGCTCCTGAATTTCGACTACCAGAGAATGGTTACCCAGCGCATGGGGAAGTCCGGCTGGTATAAAGATGACATCGCCTGCATGGATCTCAAATTGATGCAACGAGGCGAGGATTTTTTCTGTGTCTTGGGCTTGGATATATTGCCGGAATATTTCTTTATTGATATCGGGCTTGAAGCCCGCATAGACAAAGGCAGGTTCTCCATGCTTTGTGTCCACAACATACCAGGCCTCGGTTTTTCCAAATCTGGAATTGAAATATTTCATGGCCTTTTCTTTATTGGGGTGAGTTTGAACCAGCAGCCTGTCCTCTGAGTTTAGTAGTTTTACAAGGATTCCCAGGCTGTGACCCCATTTTTCAGTATGAGGCCCGCCCAAATAAGAGGGTGGATTTTTTTCAAGCAAATCCTTCAACAGATGTCCGCCATCTTCCTGAATCAAGCGTGAAAAGCCCTCTGTTCCATCTCCCAATACAGATGAAACTGTAGAGGCGATCCACATTTGCGAAAGGCTCGTATCCACATGCTCCTTCCCCAGGAAATTGTCAATTAATTCTCCACCTTTAATCAGATAAGAAATTCTGTTCTGTTCCAATCTCAACGGTCTGTTATATAACTTCACTTTATCTTTCGCCTCCGCTTTTTTACGTCTCCTTGTCCCACAAAAGAATTGAAGAAGGAACCTAATTAAGGTAAAGGCACAGGGCGTGCATCCTCTGTTTTAATACTCCAATCCAGGAGTCCCAGCCTTAGCTCTGCTATAATATCCTTGTTTTTATCATCATCTACTACATTTCTTAACTCCCAAGGATCATTAACGAGGTCATACAGCTCATCCTTATCGCCCATAGGATCATGTACATATTTCCATTCATGAGTACGAATCATTTTACGTCTTCCTTCGGCTTCACGCCACTTCAAAGTGTCAATCAGTGTTCGCCTGCCGTAGGGTTTTGGATAGTCTTCCAAATTAGCGAGTCTAAAAGGCGGGCCTCCGGCACCATATTCAGAAAACGCGGCAGCCCTGGGCTTTGCATCTGTAATCGTAGGAAGAAGCTCTCCCTGCATAGAGCGAGGGATTTCTAAGTCCTGGAGCTTAAGCAACGTCGGGACAACATCAATTAAGTTGACCATACTCTCATCAACCTGTCCTGCCTTTATATTGCCAGGCCAGGATACGATAAGCGGGATATGGGTCAGGCAATCATAGAACAACCCGCCCTTTGCCGTCATCCCATGCTCTCCCATAAAATCTCCATGATCGGCACAAAATACAACAATGGTGTTTTCGCTGAGCTCCAGCCTTTCCAGTGCATCAAAAATTCTTCCCAATTCATCGTCCAGGAAGCGAACCATTGCATAGTAAGTTCCTATTACGTCATATATATCTTCCTTTGTATCCGATTCCATACCAAGAATGTTATGAAGTACTTGATTGCGCTCGGGAGCATTTTCAAATTCCCCGTCAATCCAAGGCGGAAGCTTGATTTTTTCAGGAGGAAACATTGCCTTGTATTTTTCAGGCACCTCATAGGGGGCATGGGGATCAGGAAAGGACACCCAAAGGGCAAAAGGCTGATCCTGGTTCTCTTCCAAAAACCTTACCGTCTGATTGGCTACGAGGCTTGTAGAATAATCCTCAAGCGGATAGTTCGAAGTGGCGCAGTAAATCCGCGGACTCCGCTTTGGCATGCTGCGTCTTATTTCATGGGCTTTATTAATGGATTCTATTGGCCTGACCCAATCCATCCCGCGTGTTTCAGCACCCTTAGGGAGTCCGGCATGCTCAATTTCACACCATACATCAAATAGCTCTAAATCTTCCGGCTCTTTAAAGCAATGATTTTTACCTATCAGACCTGTGCGGAACCCTTCTTTTTTCCAAATTTTAAAAGCATGCATGGTCTCTATCGGCATAAGTGTCTCATTGCGCCTTCCCCCATGTGTATGAGGAAACTGCGATGCCCATAATGATATTCGTGCCGGAACACAAAGCGGATGCGGGGTAAACGCGTTTTTATATAGAACTCCTTCATTTGCCAGACGCTCAATTGAGGGTGTTTCGCAGAAGGAATTTCCGTAGACACTGCTGGCAGTTGCCTTCAATTGATCTGCCATGATCACAATAACATTTGGCTTATCCATAATAGTTCACCCGTTTTCTTTAGATACTTATATTCTTGATTTCATCTTCCAAGCGCTTTGAACATGCTGCGCTTGTACTCCTCCACGCCCTCCTGGTCAAAAGGATTCACACCCATAAGCTTGCCTGATATGGCGCAGGCCATCATAAAAAAGTAAAAGAGCTTGCCGAAAGTTTCTTCGTCAATGCGACCGATTTCAAGGCTGGCACAGGGAACACCGCCCTTTGTATGAGCGTCCATGGTGGCCTGTTCCGCAGCCCGGTTGATGTCTATGAAGTCCATGTCGTCCAGGTAATCAAAGCCATCCCTGAAATGCTTGTCCGGCACCACTTTTACCGAGGCCTGAGGATCGGCTGTTGTTATGAACGTCTCCAGCAGGTTGCGGCGGCCATCCTGAAGGTACTGGCCCATGGAATGCAAATCCTCAGAATAGACGACACCGGCAGGAAAAATGCCCTTGCCGTCCTTGCCCTCACTTTCCCCAAAGAGCTGTATCCACCATTTGATGAAATACTCCAGCTGAGGCTCAAAGGCAGCCAGAAGCTCAATATTATACCCTTTATCATAAGCCAGGCTCCTGTAGGCGGCATATCGAACCGCTGGGTTATCCTCGGGTTTTTGGACTATTTCGTCTTTCATCCGGTTGACTCCCTCAAGGAGCAGTCCGGTATCCAATCCCGCCACCATCATAGGGAAAAGGCCAACGGGAGAAAAGGCTGAATAGCGTCCTCCAATCTCTTGGGGAAAAGGCAGGAATAAGTATCCGTTTTCGTCAGCTATCTCTTCCAGGCGGGAGCCGACTGTACCGGTAAGAATAACTCTCCGAGCCATCTCCTCCGGTGAATATCTCTGTTCCATGGCCTTTCGAAGCACTCTGAAGTGGCTGCCCGGTTCCAGGGTTTCAAAATTTTTGGCTATAACATTAATATAAACACTCTTGTCTTTAATCACTTCTAATATATTGGAAAGGTATGATGCCGAAAGCGTATTGCCGGCATACAGAATGGCAGGTTTTCTGTTTTTTGGCAGGGCTTTTATAACTGCACGAGCCGCCTGATTGGACCCTCCTACCCCTACAAGTATGAAAATGTCAGCATTTTTTCCGATTTCCTCAGCCTTGCTTTGCATCTTATCCATGACCGGCTGTGCATGATAAGGGTCCAACCATCCCTTTAATCCTTTATCCTTATCGAAATTGCTGATGATGTCACGGCAGATTTCCCCTGCCTTCTGCACTTTACGATCCATCTCATCCTTAAAAAGCAAGGCTTGTCCTCTGCTAATATCCAGTTTAAAAGTATTCATGGTAGCCAACTCCGTTCAAAATGATACTTTTTAAAGTTTACTCCTATTTGGGGTCTATGAACAGCCGATCCAGGTTCATCTCCTGAAGCATTCTGACAATTTCTTTTGTCCGATGACAGCCAAATTTGTGCAGCAGTCCCTTGATTTGAGTTTTGACCGTGACCATTTCGACTGAGCGAGCTTCAGCAATCTCCGCCACCTTTTTTCCCTCCAGAAGAAGCCTGATTAAATCTTTTTCAGCAGGCGTCAGCGAGGTCAGGCGAGTCACAAAGAAAAGCAGACTTTCCTCAGAGCGCCTCAAGCGGGTAAACTCCGTGCGCATGTAATTCTGGATTTTCTGATCTAATACCGGAGTACCTTTATAGGTATTACGGATATGCCCAATAATATCTTCAGTGGGGCTGGTCTTGATGACATAATCGGCAGCACCTGAAGAAAGGGCTGTAAAAATGATATCCTTTGTCTCATGCACAGTCAGAAAGATAATCTGTACATTGATGTTCTCACTGATAATGGTCTCGGCCGCGTCTACGCCTGCATGAGTATTTTCCATCTCTATATCCATCAAGATGATATCTGCAGTCACCCGGCGCGCCAGATCGACTATCTCACGGCCGCTTCTTGCCTCACCTACGACCTCCATATCGTCGGTGTTATTGATGATATCTGCGAACTCCTTGCGGATGATATCAAAATCTTCAGCAATCAGAACACGGTTTTTAGAACTCACAACAAATCCTCCCAGTTCTTGATGAATACCTTTTCCGCAGGGCTGGCGCTTTGAGGGTAGTTAACCAAAGCGCCGTCAGGTGGAATCACCTTTCCGTTTAATAAGGGGTCACCGGTTTGCTCCATCCAGACCATTAATTTGTCCGACAGCTCTCGGAAAATAGCTGCATATTCTGGCTCCTGAGCCACATTTACACGTTCTAGGGGGTCCATGTATAAGTCGAAAAGCATGGTTTTTTCCCTGGGTCGTTCAAAGAAGCCATTCTTCATAAGCATAGTCTTTGAGGGGCTGTCATCGGTATTGGACGGCATTGAAAAATTATAGCCTCCAAAGTAACGAATCAGCTTATAACGCTCTGTCCGAATGCAACGCATGGGCTCATAGGCCACATGATAAGTGACCTCAGAAAATACTTCATTGCGTACCTTATTAGTCTTCCCTTCAAGAAGCGGGACAAGGGAAACACCCTGAAGATAGTCCATGGGCTTGATACTGCATAGCTCGCATAGGGTTGGAATCAGATCCACCTGTGAGACTAATGCATCAGTGGCCTTTCCTCGAAGTTGATTGCCGGGATATTTTATCATAAGGGACACACCTATGCCGGTATCATAAAGATTGCATTTATTCTGTGGAAAAGCAATACCGTGATCGGTTGTAAATATAACCACAGTATTATCCTCTTCACCGCTTTTACGGAGCGCGTCCATGACTATCCTCACGCATTCGTCAGCCGTCTTTGCCATGGTCAGGAAACCGGCCATGTCCCGGCGGTTTTCAGGATTGTCAAACACCGTTGAGGGTGGCAGTACATAGTCAGGGTTCACCGATCCATCGGGATTCGGGAATTTTCTATGAGTGCTGAACATGCCGAAGGAAAGAAAGAAGGGTTTATCATGAGACTCTTTTATATATTCCGCCGTCACTCTAGCGTTGTTCACATCAAAGGCATGCCAGTCTTCATCGCATTTTCCCATGGAATATTCCTGGTTTCCGAGAATACGCCGGTATCCCAGAAGCGAGAGGTCCTCCGTCTCATGCTGAATACCACAGAGAGCGGTCTCGTAGCCATTGTCTGAAAGTATATGGGCCAGATGCTGCTTATAGTCATGGAGTGAAAAGCCGCGATGTGCAAGGCCAACCATACCGTTGCTGTGTGGAGCCATGCCCGTCAGCAGCGATGCCCGGCTTGGGGAGCAGGTTGGGCCGGCGCAATAGGCATTGCGGAATAAGGTGCTCTCTTTAGCCAACTCCATAAGATTTGGTGTTTGAACAGGATAACCGTAGGGTTGGATATAACGCCCCGTGTCATGGGTATGGATGTATAATATATTCATATTAAAGGCCCTCTTTTTTAGTTCTCAGTTATTCTTCACTATTTTAAACATTCTATCACAGATTATCATGATTAAGCCCATTAAGAGCATTATATATCAAAAAGGCCAGTGCCTCTGAAATTCAGAAGCGCCGGCCATTTGATATTAACTTAAGTTAGTTAGGCTTTGTATAGTTTTCTAAAGCCTTTTTCATGAGGTCAGTTCTGACATAGGTATTCACATCGCCTGATTTAACCTTATCTTGTGATATGAAATAGTCAAGCTGTAATTGGTAAATTTTAAGTAAGCTGCCGTCCTCAAGCATAGTTTTCAGGTCATCGCTGTTAAAAGGCTTAAGGTCATCTCTGGTTTTACTGAAGGTTGCAAAGTCAACCTCCTGGAACTCAGCAGAAGCTTTAATGGATTCCTCATAATTTGCAGCTCTGAAATCATAGCACTTGTAAAGTGCGCGGATGAAACGAACAACTACATCCTCATTTTTCTTTGCATACTCAGGAGTTACAACCCAGCTGCCAGGGAAAGCTGCCTTGTCGGAGAAATCTCCGGTACTGGCGATCATATTCAAGTTATCAATTCCAACGTTATCAACAACATTGGTTGAGTGAATATCCCAACAAGCGATGGCATCAACCTGGTTGGCAACAAAAGCGGTAACAGCACCAGCCATGTCCATGTTCATGATCTTAACGTCATCTTTTGTCATACCGGCTTCCTCAAGGGCCATGTTAAGAATAACTTCACCGGAGGTGCCCAACTGTGTTGCAATAACTTTACCCTTCAAATCAGCAATGCTGTTGATTCCGGAAGCTTTCCGGGTATAAATTTTCTCAGAGTTACCCAAGTGGGACAGAGAGATGACTTCTATCTTCCCCTCAGCGGCTAAGGTATGTGCTCCATGTCCCAAATAACCAAACTGTATGTCACCGGAAACCATTGCGGCAACCTCAGGAGGACCTGAAGTAAACTCAACCCACTCAACATCAAGACCTTCTTCGGCAAAGTAGTTTTTAAGGGTATCAATACCGGTAACTAAAGTGCCTGAAAGGCCTGCATGGTGAGCTACACGGATTTTAACAGGCTTGGGAGTAGGTTCACCGGAAGGAGAGGCAGTCGGGCTGCCTGATGCCGTGTTTGTAGGCGCGGGAGCAGCGCTGCCGCAGCCTGCCAAAAGAGTAAGAATCAGAACCAGTGAAAGGATTGTGCTAATAATCTTACGCATTTCATAACCTCCATTTATAATATTTCTATTGTTGAACCCCATTATTTGGGGTTAGGAAACAAAATTACTTACGCAGTTCAAGATACTCATTGTAGACCTGAGACCACACCTGGTTTTTCAGCCTGAAGAACTCAGGGTCCATTTTAACCTCTTGGGTGCGTGGATAAGGGATATCAATATTTACTATGTCCACAATACGGCCAGGACGTGCACTCATGATGATAACCTTTTGAGCCAGCATTACCGCTTCTTCAACATCATGGGTTATAAAGAAGCAGGTACGGCGCTCTTCCTCCCAGGTTTTCAGAAGTTCTGACTGTAGCTGGGTACGTGTCTGAGCATCCAGCGCACCGAAGGGTTCATCCATGAGAAGCAACTTGGGCTGCATAGCATAGGCACGGGCAATTGCGACACGCTGTTTCATACCGCCCGAAAGCTCTTTGGGGAATGAATTCTTAAAATCCTGTAAATCAACCATTTCAATGTAGTGGTCGGCAATATCGGAAACCTCTTTCCTTGACAGCTTCTTAAGTCTGAGGCCGAACTCTACGTTTTTTTTCACGGTCAGCCACGGAAAAAGGGCATACTGTTGGAATACCACGCCTCGATCAGGGCTCGGACCGTCGATTGTATTGCCATCCACCAGAATTTCTCCGGAAGTAGCCGTATCCAATCCCGCCAGAATGTTCAGCATGGTAGATTTGCCGCAGCCAGAAGGACCAACCACGCAGATAAATTCATTTTCGTATATATCGAGATTGAAACCGTTTAGAGCAACTACATCGCCTCGTTTGGAGTAATAGGTCTTTTTTACGTTATTTATCTGTACCTTTGGTTTTTTCTCCTGATTATTATTTACACGGTTCTCGTTTCCTGCCATGAAGTCAACCTCCTTTCAAGCAATGTAACGATTTGATCAAGGACTGTACCAATGACACCAATGATGATGATACCCATAAGAACCACATTCATCTTAAAGTACATGCTGGCTTCCTGAATCATTTGACCTAAGCCTAACTGAGCACCGGTAAGCTCGGCGGCTACCAGGGTTGTTAGTGAGGAAGCCAGACCAAGGCGCATACCCACAAGAATAAAAGGAAGTGATGCCGGTATGACCACTTTGGCAAAGATGGTAAAGTCGTTGGCACCCAGTACTCGAGCCGCTTTGATCATTGTCACATCAACGTTTTGTACACCTTGGAAGATATTGATGACCATGATCAGAAAAGAACCGATAAATATAACGGTTACTTTTGCGCTTTCTCCGACCCCTTGCGCAACAATAACAAGCGGTATGTAGGAAATCGGAGGAATACTCTTAACAAACTTGATCCAGGGATAAAAAATTAATTGCAGCGGTTTGTACCAGCCTATAAGGAATGCCACAGGCAGTGCGCACCCGAAAGCAAGTATAAAGCCGGTCAAAGAACGGGAAAGACTGGCCTTAATATGTGCGAACAGTTTTCCAGAATTGAAAAGCTCCTTCATAGCCTCAAAGACTTCTGATGGGGCAGCAAATACCACTTGTGCTTTTGTACTGGATATAAAGACCCACAGTGCAATGGCTGCAATGAGTGAAACTATTGAGTATACCACGCTCGGTACACTGATTTTAGAGGATTTTTTTTGGATACTCAAATCTCGTCCCTCCATTTTTTGTTCATCCCTCGCCGGAAACAGCATGGAATGATTGGTTCGTGCCTTGATTCTAACATCCCACTTTCGGTTTCGTAAGTATTAACTTTTTTCATACTTTTTATAGTAAGCTGGGATAACGGAGTGAAAAACATGTCAGTATAGTAGCAGAAAGCTACGGGATGATAAAATTTCATACTTGTTTATCAGCACTAATTCATGTGTAATTAAATTAATTAAAAGAGAATAGGAGAATAATCGTGAAACTGTATTGGGGAGACATTCATAATCACTGTGGCATTACTTATGGCTTTGGCAGTCTGGAAAACGCGCTTAATGCCGCCAGAGAGCATTTAGATTTCTGCGCTATCACCGGCCATGCCATGTGGCCGGATATGCCTGAACTAAGCCCCGAAACCGAGTTCCTGATTTCCTTTCATAAAACCGGCTTTGGAAAGCTTAAGAATAATTGGGAACAGGTACGGGATACCATAAGCCAATATAACGAGGATCATAAATTTGTAACATTTTATAGCTACGAAATGCACACCAGCGCCTTAGGAGACTATCATCTTGTATCCCCTGACAGTAACCTGGAGCTCATATACGCCGATAACCCTCATGAACTCATTGAAAAGCTTTCCGGCCGCCAGGCTATTATGATTCCTCATCATATTGCCTACGCTTCTGGCTACCGCGGAATCGACTGGAACCACTATGACAACTCCATAAGCCCGGTTGTAGAAGTGTGTTCAAAACATGGCTGTTCAATAAATGATAAATCCCTTTACCCTTATTATCATAACATGGGGGCGCGGGACACCCATAATACCGTCTATGAAGGTTTAAAACAGGGACATCGCTTTAGCTTCGTTGGCTCCACCGACCATCATGCCGGTTACCCAGGCTCATACGGCGACTGCAAGCTGGCTGTGCTGTGTGAGGAAAAGACCCGCGATAGCATATTTAACGCCATACGTGCAGGCCATACCTATGCCGTAACCGGTGACCGCATCCGCTGCGGTTTTACCGTTAATGGAGCACCCTTTGGCTCATTCATTCATGCCGGAAACAGCCCTCGTGAGCTCACTCTGAATATTGAAGCAAGCCACTTTATCGATAAGGTTGTCCTATTCAAGAACCTTCGACCTATAAAAATCATTAACGGCGAGACCCTAACCGCAATCAACGAAAAGGGCCGCTACAAGGTGCGCATCGAGATGGGCTGGGGTAATACAAAAGATCTCTTTACTTGGAATGGCTCAGTCAAGGTTGAAAACGGTATACTCACCGATGTTGAAAAGTGCTTCCGCGGGCGTAGTATTCTGGCCCCCTCCCAGGACCTTTCGGTAAACGATACTGTCAATAGCATTGATAATCGCGTCCTATATCAAGACGAAAAGGAATTGAAGTGGATTTGTCAAACGGCCAAGAACGTTTCTACCCTTCATCCTTCTACCTCTGCTCTTGTCCTTGAGCTGGAGGGAAGCCTTGATACCGTGCTTACCGGCGAGATCAACGGGAAGAGCTTTTCTCTGTCTATTGCGGAGCTGCTTGAGCATGGCCTTGTCTGCCCCATGAAGTCCTTTAACTCACAGTCCTTTAAAATACATCAGGCTGTTCCCCAGTCCCAGTATGAGCTGAAGCTCAATTGGACTGACACTGAAAAGGAAAAGGACATTGACCTCTACCATGTTGAGGTTCGGCAGACTAATTCCAGCTGTGCCTTTATCTCACCTGTTTACGTGGATTAGGACAAAACCCTTATATAGAATCGGGTGAAACAAATTGATTATCCTGACCCTTATCATGATGCTCATATCTCTCTTTGTCTTCGTTATCAATAACCGAAGCAAGGAAGCATTCTGGCTTAGCGGCCTTTTCACAGGCTTTATACTTTCCAATATAGGGCTTATGTTCTATTACGCTAAAATGGGTGGGCTCATTTACAATGAACAGATGTTTTTCTATCTGAACATTGATATTCTTCGGTATATTCAACGTTTCATCATTACAATTGACAACATCACCCGCTTTCTTATCTGGGGGAGAGCCCTGTTTCTCTTCTTTGTACTGATGTTTGCCCTTTATCTTTTAGGTATCCAGCAAAAGCGCCAATGGCTTGGAGTTATTGTTGCTCTTTTTCCACTTCTCCATGCCATAGCCATAGATCCGGCAGTGTTTGAAAAATTATCCTATGAACAGCGAGAATTGTGGTATCCCTTCGGAAATTTATACATGATAGCCTATCTTGTGATTTCCATTGTATTAATGATAAGGGAATATTTTAACCATAATATCAGGTGGGTTAAGCGTCAGCTCAGAACAATCATCCTGTTTGTGTCCAATATGATCCTGTATTTTGTGATCTTCTTACAGGTCAACCCCATGAGTACCATGTACTATTCCCGTTACACCATGTTCGACATGGGCTTTAAGGTCTATCGGCTCCGATTTTCTATAACAGCCTGGTATCTTTTATTCGCGCTTTTTGCATCATTTATTATTATGGGCTTATTTGCCCTGTTCCGTTATACCCGTGTTAACAAGGAAGAGCATCGGGACAATATCTCGTTGGAGCGGCAGATGGATACTGCCCAACTGGGCACCCAGGTATTTATCCACGGTATCAAAAACCAGCTCTTTTCAGAGCGGATTATTCTCCGACGCCTCAACCAGACTATGAACTCCTCTGAGGTAAATATGGAGGATGTCAGGCAATACCTTACAGACCTCAATGCTATCAATGAGAGTATGACTTCCCGTATTGAAAAGCTCCATCAGGTGTTCAAGCAGAATACCATGAGCCTTGTTCCCTGTCATCTTTCAGAGGTGGTTAATCTTACACTGCAAAGATTGAACAACCAGCTTGGCTCTATTCAATGCGAGGTCAGTGCCAAATTTGATGCCCTGATTCTGGCCGACATGCCTTATCTGATTGAAGCAGTAACCAATATACTCAGCAATGCGGTAAGCGCTATACAATCAAGTCCCAGGGCCGACTCCGGAAGAATCATTATTACTCAGAAGGTGGATCACCATTGGTGCGCCATAAGAATTGAGGATAACGGTATCGGCATTAGCAGGGCCAAGCTCAAAAAGATTTTTGAACCCTTTTACACCGACAAGAATTCCAATTACAACTGGGGTATAGGCCTCTCTTATGTCAAGCAGATTACGAAGCTGCATTTCGGTAAACTGTATGTGGAGAGCAAAGAAGGAGTAGGAACTGTTTTTGTCCTTGCCTTTCCCATTTATAAGCCCTTCAGAAAAAAATCTCATAACTCGTTCAAAAGAAAATACTGAGCATAAGGAGGAAACACATGGAAAGACCTAATATTCTGCTCATCACCACCGACCAGCAGCGCTTTGACACCATTGCCGCTCTGGGCAATCGAGAAATTTACACACCCCATCTCAACTGGTTGGTGGATGAGGGTATTTCTTTTACCAGCTGCTATTCCGACTGCCCCATCTGCATGCCCGCCCGGGCTACAATCATGACCGGAAAGCCTGCCTATGAGCACGGGCTGTTGGATAATCTCAACAATAAGCTGCCTATGGCCGAGAATGATACTTTTCCGGCTATTTTGACCCGCAGCGGATATCAAACCCGTGCCGAAGGTAAGCTGCATTTTCATCCCATGCGTACCCATTATGGCATAGAACATGCAGATCTGCCCATGGACTATTTTAATGAAATGCGCAAGCGTGGAAGAAGCTCCACCCGCAGCCATGGCATTGGTGAAAACGAAATGGAGCCGGTGATTAATACCATCGAGGAAAGCGATACGCTTACCCACTGGATAGTGGATAAATCCATGGATTTTATTGAAAACCGCGATCCCACCCGCCCGTTCTTCCTATGGACCAGCTTTACAAAGCCCCACCCTCCCCTCGACCCGAATCTGTCCTATTGGGAGCTTTACCGGGATGCACCTTTAACTCCGCCGGTTACAGGAGACTGGTCACAAGATGCTGAAAAGCTGCCTTTGGGCTTCTACCAGCCCACATACCGTCTAAATAATGTGGACCGGATGTCCGAATATCAGCTGCTTCAGATCAAACGGGCTTATTATGCCTGTATCACACAGATCGACTATAACCTTGGTCTCCTCTTTGCCCGGATGCGGGAGCTGAATCTGCTCGAAAATACCTGGATCATTTTCACCTCCGACCACGGCGATATGCTGGGAGATCACAGGATGGGAGCCAAATCGCTGTTTCTGGAGGGCTCTGCTCATATTCCCCTGCTCATAAAGCCTCCGATGCAATTCGGCAAATCCCATGCCAAATATGCAGGTATCCAATGCAATAAGCTGGTAACGCTGGCCGACCTGATGCCGACCATTCTCTCAATCTGTGGCATCGAAAACAACAAGGAACTATCAGGTGTTGATCTATTGGAGCATATGAAAAACGATGAGAGCCGCCCCTTCTATGGCAATTGCGCTAACAGCTATTTTGCAGTCATCGATAAGGGATGGAAATATACCTGGACCGTTCTGGGTGGTTCAGAGCTCTTGTTCAACCTTGATGAAGATCCTTATGAACAGCACAATTTGGCTGATAAATCCGAATATGGAAAAATAAAAGAACACCTTAAAGGGATGATGGTACGTGAGATGGAGAAAACCACTCCGGAAATAATCAAAAACGGAGAGCCTACTGCCTTGCCGTACTCTTCCTCCTCAAGCGAAATCCCCCGTTTTCCAGGTTTCAACACAACGATATTCCCGCGTGATTCCTTCCATTGAGGCAATTCATCACCATTGCAAAAAGACAGGGCGCTAATAAGCACTCTGTCTTTTTATATTGAAAATATTTTTGAAATATTGAGTTTATATCATGACTAAAGCCCCAAGACTGGCCACAGCAGCAATGAGAAGCAGCACGACATCATGCAGATGGAACTTTTTATGCAGAAGGTAGATACCGTAAACCGAAAGAAGAATAGCCGGCAATGAAACAAAGCCCGGTATGCCCTTTTCCCCGGTAATCTTCATACTTTCAAACAGCATGGCACAGGATGTGGAAAGCAACATCCCGCAAATAACAGGAAGAATGTATTTTTTAAGATTAGCTATAAACTCCCATTCTTTTACGCTGTCGTATAAACTCATAACCAGAACAGCCAGGCCGCTGCATACACCAATGGCCATTGCTGCGGCTGTCATTGAAAGGATCCATCCCACCAGTGGTCCGCTGCCCTGCTCACCAAAAAGATACCCTATGCCAGCAGCGATTTTGACCAGAATCGGTCCAGGTAATGAGTTTGCCACAGGTACCAGCCTTGTATAAAACTTATCCGGCTCTATATAGCCCCCCTGTACAAATATGCCGTCAGCTACCGACACATAGGCTTCTCCGCCGCCAAAGGATGTTATGGTGGACGAACTGACTTGTACAAGAAAATCCATCACATTATGTCCCGATGACATGGGAATCAAAAATTGAACCATGAGGGCAAGAATAACGGGAATCAGCAGAAATACCCCAACAATAATCAAATCGGATTTTTTAAAGATTACTTTACTTTTCGTCCCTGTTTTATTACGTCTGATTATAAAGACCAATACGACCAAGACCACCATAAAAAGCAGCAAGAGACTTTTATAAGGATACAGTCCCAAAACTTTTCCTGATTTGCCCGCAAAAAAAGCGTAAACAATGGTAAGCGCAAAAACAGCAAAAAGCTCTGCCTTTGATCTTACTTTTTCCAGCAGCAGAATGACAAAGAAAGCAATAAGAATGAGATCGATGGTTGAAATATCGAATAAAGGTATACCAAGCAGCTTGTAGTCTATATTGAATACCTGACCGATGATTTCTCGCAATTCTTTCCCCCCGGTAAGTGCGAAAGCTGCAAAACACAATACCAGGTTTATTTTTATATCACCGGCTTTAACAGTCCTTATAACATAGCTTATAAGCAGGAATATGATGAATGCGGTTATGCCGATGGAGGCATAGTTGAAATAGTTGATGATACCTTCACCCAATATGGAAAACAGCGCCATAAAAGCTACTGTAAACAATACACCGGGAAAGGCGACACTAAAGGCACCCGCAAGAGCACCCCCAACACCCTTCAACTGATAGCCGCAGGTTGCACCTAGCTTGACCGGCAGTGCACCAGGGGTAATGTTAGCGACCACCGTATGTTTAAGGTAGTCCTGTTCGGACATTGACTTTTGATCCTGTACAAGTTCTTTTTCAACCACCGGAATGAGTGCACTGCCTCCCCCAAAACCAATGGTTCCGATCTTTAAAAATGAAAAAAGTAATTTACCAATGCTCATCTTGCTCTGTTCACTCATTCTGCTGTTTTACCATCCTAGCGACCTGTAATGTATTTTCCGTTACTTACCACTTTTCCGTTTATACTTATCGGCCATTTCATCCAGTGATATTTGCGGAATCTTTGGTGCATCACCTACAGAGCCAAACTGAACAATGGCTGTCCCTACAGCCTCCATCACCCCGCGTTTTATGCTGCGGAGCAACGCATGCCAGGCCTCACCATCACGATAGGTTCCGCAAATGAGGGGTGTCATGACAGGTGCCAGATAATATCTGGGATCAAATTGATCAGGTTGTGACTCCATCAGCTTCATTATATCAGATAATTCATTCCTGTAAGCACTATTCTCATTAAAAAGGCGCCGGATATTCCGGGTCACAGCAAGCCTGATATCCGTATCAATATTAATTTTGGATATCCCGCACGGAATAACCTCCAGAAGTTCACCCACAGGGATTCCCCCTGTATTCTTAAGCTTTCCGCCCAATTCATTGATCTCTTCCACGAGATATTTGGGAACCATCGATGATCCATGGGAAACCAGAGCACCTTCAATTCCTTCATGGCGCATGTTTTCCATGGCGGCTATGGCAATCTCTTTTCTAAGCTTTATATTATCACCCTTAACCGCACCGTGCTTGGTGCCATAGGATATGGCCAAACAGTCGCAGCCTGTTTTCTTGAAAAAATCACAAACGGTCATGGGGTTGGTATAGGTCGAAGTCTCAGAAAAAACATCGTCCTCCACTCCGGCAAGAACCCCCAGCTCCCCTTCAACACTGACGCCTCTCTCATGTGCATATTTGACGACTTCTCTTGTGAGCTCCACATTATCATTATAGGGAAGGCTTGATCCGTCAATCATAACCGACGTGTATCCGGAATCGATGGCCGCTTTTACCGCATCAAAGTTTTTACCGTGATCCAAATGAAGAACTATGGGGATATTTGTTGTCTTTGCCAGCTCCTTCACTGCATCGGCAATACGCTTGGCGCCAAGTTTTTTGTCCTCCAAAGTGCCATTCATAAAGTCCGCCCTGCCGCCCATAAAAGCGTTGGCCAAATCAGCACCCTGTAGGATGGCCGCACTGTTAAATATGGTATGAATCTCCACCACCGCCTCAGCCTGTGCAATCATATTGACATTAAATGCGCCGTGAGCAATTCGGTGGTGAGTAGCGTAATCGAGTAATGGTTTTAAAGGAATTAAAGACATTTTGTCACCTCATCCAATTATTATAATCCAACAGACTTTTCTTAATCCTATCCATATTAAATTATATTTGCACCAGACTGCTATGTCACGGTCTATTTAAGCAAACGTTATAGTAAATCGCAGTACTTTTAGCCAAATACAAGCTGAAAAAGGCTATTAAGGTCATACGTCATACTTCTTATTGAAATTTGCCGAATATTGTCATAATATATCCTTGTCCAAATGCCGAAATTGGCATATAATTCTTTAATGTAATCAAATGGCAATTATTATTTTGTCGGGGGTAGCAATGAAAAAGAGTTTGACAACAAAAATCGCTATTAGTTTTGGATTACTCATACTGGTTATTTGCGTAGGCTATGGATTTTTGTCCTATTCTATAGCAGCAGACACACTGAAAAAAGAAACCGAATACTCTCTCCAAAGCATCGCCCAGCAAGGGGCAAAAGTTGTGCAAAGCCGGATTGACAGCGAGCTGAATCACCTTGAAACTCTTGCAGGAACACGCTTAATAAACGATCCAAACACACCCTGGGGAGAAAAGCTCAATATTCTAAGTGCAGAAATCATGACATATGGACATATCAAAATGGGCATCGCCGATACCAGCGGAAAGATGCAAACAACCGACCTTTCCAGCATTGATATTAAAGAGAAGCTTTATTTTACAAAGCCCATGGTAGGAGAACGGTATGTTTCCGATCCTTTCATTGATGAAGATGGCAGCTCTGTTGTCATGGCTTTTAGCGTTCCCATCAAGTATAATGGCCAAGTAGTGGCCGTTTTGGTAGCAATCAGAGATGGCAACACCTTAAGCGGTTTTATTAACGACATTACCTTTAGAAAATTAGGAAAGGCATTTATGCTCAATAATTCCGGTACAACTGTGGCTCACGAAAACAAGGATTCCGTTTTACAAATGGAGAATATTATTGAAAAATCAAAGACAACTCCAGACCTCCTTCCCTTAGCCAAGCTTCATGAACAAATGGCAAAAGGCGAATCCGGGTCAGGAGAATATAAATATAACGGCATTACCAAAAATATGGGCTTTGCACCTATCCAAGGAACCAATTGGTCTCTTGGAATAACGGACCCGAGTGAGGAAGCTTTAGAGGGACTTGAAAGCTTAAAGCTCTTTTCAATAATCATATCCGTCATATTCTTGGTAAGTGGTGGTTTATTTGCTGTCACCCTGGCCATCAGTATCATGAGACCCATATCGCGTGCTACCAAACTCTTAAGCAATATAGCAACCGGAGATTTCACACAGTCCATACCTGAAAAGGATATTAAAAGAAAAGACCAAATAGGCCTCTTAACACGATCTCTCGATACGATGCAAAAATCAATTAAAGTACTTGTAAGCGGTGTTGTACAAGAATCCAAAAATGTTTCTGAATCCATTTCTTCGTTAAATGGAGAAATGAACATGCTTAATAACCATATTGAAGATGTTTCTGCGACAACTCAGGAATTGTCGGCAGGCATGGAGGAAACAGCTGCTTCTTCTGAAGAAATGAATGCTACTTCATTGGAGATAGACGCAGCAATAGAATCCATAGCAGCTAAAGCGGAGGATGGAGCTACCACAGCCAAAGAAATAAGCATTAGAGCCAATACGCTTAAAGATAAAGCCAGAGAATCACAGCAAAGAGCAGTTGACGTCTATTCACGAACCCAAGCTCAGCTGAAAGAGGCCATAGAGCAATCAAAAGCAGTGGAGCAAATCAATGTACTTACTGGTGCCATACTGCAAATAACCTCCCAGACCAATCTTTTAGCATTGAATGCAGCTATAGAGGCAGCAAGAGCGGGTGAAGCCGGTAAAGGTTTTGCAGTACTGGCGGACGAAATCAGAAAGCTGGCTGAAAATTCCAAGAACGCTGTTACTGAAATCCAAAAGATTACACAGGAAGTGGTTTCTTCGGTCTCGAACCTTTCCGAGAGCTCAGAAGATCTCTTAAGCTTTATGGATAAGACTGTTTTAGCAGACTATGAGGCTTTGGTGGAAACAGGAGATCAATATGATAAGGACGCGGAGCAAGTTGACCAAATCATGACAGATTTCAGTGCGACATCCGAGCAATTGACAGCTTCCATACAAAACATGATTAAAGCAATCAACGAAATTACCTATGCAACAAATGAGGGTGCCTCTGGGACATCTAATATTGCACAGAAGGTAGCCGTCATTGTTGAATCCGCCAATGAGGTCATTCATCAGGGCAATATCTCCAAGGGCAGCTCAGAGAAATTGGCCGATATGGTTTCAAAGTTTAAAGTATAGATTAAGTGAAAGGCCCGGAATTGACTATCAATTCCGGGCCTTTTTTATTATCAGAGATTTTAGAATTCAGCATTCTTAACGGTTCGTGGATAAGGTACTACGTCGCGGATGTTCTGCATGCCGGTCATATACATGAGCATGCGCTCGAACCCAAGTCCGAAGCCTGCATGGCGGGTTCCCCCAAAACGACGGGTGTCCAGGTACCAATTATAGTCTTCCTTATTGAGACCCATCTCCTCCATGCGCTTTTCGAGAGCTTCCTGGCACTCTTCACGCTGGCTTCCCCCAATAATCTCCCCCACTCCGGGCACCAGAAGATCCATGGCCGCAACTGTCTTATTATCGTCATTAAGCTTCATATAGAAGGCTTTGATCTCCTTGGGATAGTTGATGACAAATACGGGCTTTTTCATGATTTGCTCGGTTAAATAACGCTCATGCTCTGTCTGAAGGTCGCAGCCCCATTTAACAGGATATTGGAACTGGTGGCCGCTTTTTTCGAGAAGCTCAACCGCCTCAGTATAAGTAATACAGCCAAATTCCGAATTGAGTACGCTGTTGAGTCTTTCGTATAGGCTCTTATCAATGAACTCATTGAAGAAATCCATCTCTTCCTTGGCATTCTCCATCACGTAACCGATGATATAGCGGATCATATCCTCTGCCAGTTTCATATCATCGGAAAGATCGGCAAAGGCTATCTCGGGCTCAATCATCCAGAACTCTGCGGCATGGCGTGTGGTATTGCTGTTTTCTGCCCGGAAGGTAGGCCCAAAGGTATACACACTACCGAAGGCCATGGCATAAGGCTCAACAGCCAGTTGACCGCTTACGGTAAGGCTGGTGTGCTTGCCGAAGAAATCTTCACTGTAGTCCACCTCGCCACCCTGGGTCCTGGGCGGATTCTTCATATCCAGTGTGGTCACCTGGAACATCTCCCCTGCACCCTCACAATCACTGCTGGTGATAATGGGAGTATGCACATAGACAAAGCCCCTGTCTTGGAAGAAGCGATGGATGGCATAGGCCAATACCGAACGAACCTTGAACACAGCTGAGAAGGTATTGGTTCTCGGACGCAGGTGAGCGATGGTCCTCAAATACTCAAAGGTATGGCGCTTTTTCTGAAGAGGGTATTCAGGGATGGATGCGCCTTCCACTTCGATTGCCGTCGCCTTGATCTCATAGGGCTGTTTAGCCTGAGGAGTCTCAACAATACGTCCTGTTACCCGGATGGAACTTCCTACATTCAATCTTGCAATCTCCAGGAAATTTGGCAAACTGTCATCAAAGACTACCTGGAGGTTCTTAAAAAAGGAACCGTCATTTATTTCGATAAAGCCAAAGGTTTTGGTATCACGGATAGTGCGCACCCAACCACAAACCAGAACTTCCTTATCAGAAAGCTCACGGTAGGAGGTGTTTAGTTTTCGTATCTCGATTCTCGCCATTTCTGAATCAACTCCACTACTCATAATCTTGTGTATTTTGGGTCATGTGTTATTTGTTATTTTCTAATTATAACACAAAGTGTTTCAATAACTTGGGTACCCGTTCGAAATCTTTGATTCGGGTAAGATTATTATAACACAAAGTGTTTCAACAATTTGGGCACCCGTTCGAAATCTTTGATTTCGGTAACGGGTAAGATTATTATAATCATCTTAATAGGTATATTCAACATAAAACTTCATCTGGGGGGCATAAGGCTCATTACCTCTATCTCCCCATTAACGCGTTATGATGAAAAAGATGAGGACTGCAACTGCAGCAAAGAAAAAAATGGCCATCCACCAGGTTCGCCTGTCCAACTTTTTAAGAAACTCTTCATTGGCTTCTTTCAGGGACTCATCCGAGAAAGAGGGGTCGGAAAGGATATCCTCATCCTTGATATCCTGTGCCGATTCAAGAATATTCCTTGCTTCCTCAAAACGATCTTTCGGAACAAACATGTCAACACCGAATGAGGACTTACCCAATACAAGGGTTAGATAGGCACCAGTTTCCCGATACTCCCTGAATACCGGAATTCCACTGGCTTTTAGCTTGGATTCCAAAATATCGGCTTCAACCGTATCGTCAACGGTTATCAAATATGTCCGATCGACCTCGGAAGCATCTTCATTACCGATTTTCACTTCATCAGCCATATGAAACACTCCTTTACAATATACTGAGGATGTTTGAAATGACATCCCTTCCTAATACTTGATTATGCCCCGAGATCACGGTATCAAAATCAAGTTTTTGATAGTTTCTGAGGCTATCAATATAATGAGCCTTTGTATCATAAATGCTGGGGATGATTTCTTCCAGAGTATCCCCAACATTATCACCGCAGTTCAAAACACCCTCAGCCTCATCAAGAATACTGATGGAATCTACCGTATGGCCGGGAGTATGAAAGAGTCGGATCATATCATCAGGAAAATAGAGCTCAGAATTAAAGGTCATATCTGGCAATCGCTTTTGCACCACCCCGTATCGGTAGCCTTCATGCTTTTTAAGCATTGCATCCCATTCTTCTTCAAGCTTTCTGTAACAGTAGGTATGGGAGATGATGGTTGCTTTTTCCAAAGCTGCGTTTCCCCAGACATGATCCCAGTGACAATGGGTATTGATAAGGATAATGGGCTTTTCTGCCTCAAGAAGCGCCGCTATAGGCTCAATGCATGCTGATCCAAGGCCTGAATCAATAATATAGTTTCTGTTGGCTCCTTTTATAAGATAAAGATTTAAAAGATAGTCTCCAAAAGTATCCCAGGAGAACAAGAACCCACGGTTTTTAATTCGCTGTGTTTGAACCATATCTCAAACTCCTTTATTTCGTTCCTGATCGCAAGACCATGACCGCATATGCATAAGACGTTCTCCTTCTCATCATAATATATTAGAGCTTTTTTATCCAGACTTAGCAAAAACGAAAACTAAGTATCGGAAGGTTTATATGAAGAAAGACATCATGAAAAAAAGACTTTTGTTAATCATAATCATTGCAACAACAATGGTTTCTTCTCTGAATGCTTCGGCTCAAAGAATCGGCTTGACTTATCTCTATGCAGGCAATACCTCTCTTTACACCAACAATGTGAATCATGCCGGTGGTGCCATTAGTGTGGTATGCCCCGATTATTTTGAGCTCTACAGCACAGGGGATTTGAAGCTTTTATCCAAGATAGATACAGCATTAGTTGATAATATGCATCAACGCAATATCAAGGTTATGCCCTTCCTCTCCAATCATTGGGACAGAGATTTAGGCAGGGCGGCTATGAAAAATCGGACGGCATTGGTTGCCCAGATTGTCAGTGCTGTAAACCAATATGGTTTTGATGGAATCAATATTGACATCGAAAATCTGAATGACGCCGATAGGAATGATCATACGGATTTTATCCGTCTTCTTAGGGAGAGCTTACCCAAGGGTAAAATCCTATCCATCGCCGTCGCTGCTAATCCTTATGGCGTTTATTACGGCTGGGCAGGCTCCTATGACTATAAGGTTCTGGGGCAGCTCTGCGATACGGTCATGATTATGGCCTATGACGAGCATTACTACGGAAGCGAGGAAGGTCCGGTAGCCAGCAGTTCTTATGCTGAGAATTCGCTGAAATATGCTCTGAAGATGATTCCAAAAGAAAAAATCCTTCTGGGAGTACCTTTTTACGGAAGGTATTGGAAGCAAGGTGCTTCTAAGGGAGGATCGGGTATAACAAGCTATGATGTTGAGGCATTAATCAACCGATATAACGGGAAAGTCACTTATGATACCTCTACTCAAACCGCAAAAGCTGTTGTTACTATTGGCAGCAATGATCCAAAGCCCATTCTGTGGGGCGGAAGCGTCCTAAGCGCAGGAACCTATACCATTTATTATGATAATGCCCAAGCCTTGAAATATAAGCTTCAGCTCGTTCAGAAATATGACGTTAAAGGTGCCGGAAGCTGGTGTTTAGGCCAGGAAAGCCTAGAAACCTGGGATTATTTTGCCCGTTGGCTTAATGGTAAGTACTTTACGGATATCCTCGGTCACTATGCCCAGGATGATATTTTGGATTTGACTGCAAAAGGGTGGATGATCGGGGTTTCCTCAAACTCCTTTGCCCCCAACTATACCTTAACACGGGCAGAGGCAGCCGTCATTTTAGTTCGTGCTCTCGGTCTTGAAAATGAGACCCCTGCCGAGTATTTTTCTGATACCCTGAACCACGGAGCCAGAGACATGATCGGTATAGCAAGAAAATATCAAATTATCCTCGGAGACGGAACCAATCACTTCTGGCCAAACAACCCATTAACCCGAGAACAAATGGCCATGATACTGGATAGAGTGCTGGTTCTGCCTAAACCCGTCACAACCAATCCTTTTGCTGATATCAGCCCCAGGACTAACCCCCTGTCCTATGACTCCATCATGAGGTTGGCCGCAAACGGCATTGTAATGGGCAACGGTCGTGGAGCCTTTAACCCTAGAGGTATTATACATCGGGGAGAGATGGCGGTCTTCGTGAACCGCTCATCTGCTTTTGAAATGACCTATCCCGCAAAGAGAGATCCCAGCATCGCATCACCGCGGAATATCACTGAGCCCAGATAGACGTTATTACTTTTTTCTGAGATTATTAAGAAACTCGTAATTATCAGCCATCATTTCCTTGGCTGGTTCGACCATGGCTTTCCAATTTTCATCCATCCACTTAAGGTAAACCGTGATACCTTCCTTATAGGTTCTCTTTTTGTTGGCATAACCATAATATAGCCAATAAAAAGGCTTCGCCAGTTTGGACATGGCATCGGCATTGGACAGGCAGATTGCCTCTATGGGAACATTTTTGCCTGAGAGTGGTTTCGAGCTCGACAGAATGGCTTGTTTAACCTGATCAATCGTATCATCAGAGAACTTAAACTGCTTGAGGAGCTCATCAACCAGCATAGAACCCTTAATGCCATGATCATAGGGCTGTTCAAAATCATGAATCAAAGAGAAGTCATGGAGGTACGAAGCCAATTCCACTACCTGGGCGTCGGCGCCTAAAAGTCTTGCCAGCCTGGCACCATAAGCAGCTACCACAAGTATATGGTTCTCATACAGCTCCTTGGTTTGGGTTGATTTACTGCATTCCTCCTTGACGTACTCTCGGATATAGTCTGTAACCATTTTGCCGTCATCTTCCTTCCCCTATTGAGTAAGATAGTTCTATATATCAAGTACAGCCCCAACTTCAAGCAGGAGGCTCAAATAGCAATAGAAGTGCGTGCCTGCGGCATATCACCAGCAAGCCTCGACCCGTAGACCAAATTCACTCACACAATACCTTTTGGACATTGTGGAAATACTTATAGAAAATAAAAACAGTTAGAAGATTTACCATAATAAGCTGGAATCATAAGTTTAGTATTTCCCTCAAAAATAATCTTATCACTTTTTGGACTATATTAAATAGGTTTAGTGCTAATTGAGCCGGATCGGGGATAGATATTTTCATTATTTAAAGGTAAAAAATTATGACATTTTCCTATACCATTTTTCTTTTTGAAATGCTATACTACCAACAATCCGCAGGTTCTAAAAACGCGTTGAGACATGTGGTACGTTCCTAATGGAACGTTATAGGAGGGGAGCCATGGAAAAAAGCACGAGAAAGTATGTTTTAACAGGTTTAATGACTTCGTTGGTCTTTGTCATGACTTTTCTGATTAAGGTACCTGTTCCCTATACATCAGGATATATTCATCTCGGAGACAGCATGATCTATGTTTCGGTCATTATTCTGGGTCCTGTCTTTGGCGCCTTTGCATCGGGTGTAGGCTCCATGCTTGCAGATATAGTAGGAGGCTATGTCCAATACGCCCTTCCAACCCTTATCATAAAATCTTGGATGGCCCTTGTCATGGGGTTGGTGCTTTCCGGAAAAACCCTCAAAGCGTCCATAACTTCTGTTGTATCAGCATTATCGGTTTGGATTGCCTTTTCTGGAGGAACAATCATTTATCTTAAAAGCCAAATTCAGAATATTGGGCAAAGCAGAATAGTTGAGGAAATTATCGGTGCTGATGCAGATACTGCAGCTCTTGAACGGGCAAACCAGACCATAAGCCGTCTTCCCATTTATCTGACGGCAGGTATTGCCGCGCTTATCGTCATTTTGGCCGTTGCGGCCTTCCTCATATCCAGGCGTGAAGGTAATAAAGTTTTTACCGTCAAGGCCATTGTGGGTATGACTGCAGCAGGTATGTGCATGGTTATGGGTTATTTTCTTGTAGAGTCCTTTATGTACTCCCCGGTAGCTGCCACTTTCAGCATTCCGATGAATATGATTCAATTTTTCGGTGGCGTTACCGCAGCAAGTCTTTTTATGCCGGCCATTCAAAAGGCCCATTTGACCATTGATGAGAAATATGTTCAATAAAAAGAAATTTACTTATTTATTCAGCCCTGCAGCCTTTAGTATCTCGATAGTAGAGGACAGCTTATTCATGGTATATAAATGGACACCGGGGGCGCCTCCGTCTAAAAGCTCCCGTATCATCATACCCGCATATTCTTCTCCGGCTTTGCGCAGGTCTTCAGGCTTATCCTGATAACGGTCAATCATTAAAACAAGCTGGGCAGGTATGGAGCATCCGCTTCTAGCCGTCATATTCTTTATTCTGGCATTGAAAATAGGCATGATGCCCGGAATCACCGGACAGTCAATATGGAGCTGAGCACACTTGTCCAGAAAGTCAAAATACAAGCGATTGTCAAAAAAGAGCTGAGTAATGAGAAGATCTACACCGGCATTCACCTTTTCCTTTAGCCGGAGCCTGTCTTCACGAAGTCTTTTGCTGTCCACATGCCCTTCCAGATAGGCCGCTGCCGCAATGCAGAAATCACTTGATTCTTTAATATGTGCAATAAGCTCATTGGCGTACCGGAAGGCCCCCTTGGAAAAATCAAAGTCGGGCTGATCAACGGGCGGATCCCCTCTCAGTGCTAAAACATTGGAAATGTTTTCACGCTTCATGGTAGCAAGCATCTCATCGATTTCTTCCACGGTATGCCCAACGCAGGTCAAGTGACTCATGGCTTCAATACCATATTGATTCTTAATCCTTGACGCAATCTCAACGGTTCTACCCCGCTGGCTTCCCCCTGCTCCATAGGTGACACTGATATAGTCCGGCGACAGCTTCTTAAAGCCTTCTATAGACTCAAAAAGGGTTTCAACCGGCACCTCAGGCTTGGGAGGAAAAATCTCAAAAGCCACAGTTTGACGATTCCCCTTATATAATTCGGATATTTTCACTGGAACTCCTCCTGTTTTGATTTATTTTAACCCAGCTTTACAGACTCTTTTCGCAATTACAGCAAGTTATTTATACCAAAGTATACCATCAGCGGAATAGTTAAAACTGACAAGAGCGTCGAGATGGTCACACACTTTGAGGCGAATACGGCATCCTTATCAAACATCTCGGAAAACATGGTTGTCGCGGCAGCTGCAGGCATGGCTAGTGCCGTAATCAATATAGCTCCAAGCTGTGTCGGAAAACCTGTAATGCCAACGATCAAAGCAGCGATGAGAGGCATGAGAATAAGACGCACCCCCGATGCCATATAGACACGCCAATCGTTAAATACTGTAGCGAGCTTAACCGAACTAATAACACCACCGATAATAAGCATGGAAAGAGGCATAGTCATATTTCCCACAGCCAATACCGCGCCTTCGATGAAGCTGGGTACCGGAATGCCGAAAAGAAACACGATCAAACCTATATAAACTGCTACTAAAGAGGGGTTGGTTAACACCTTCCTGGTAATCTGGGCCTTGGTGCCTTTTCCACCAAATAAGATAAAGCCATAGCTCCATAAAAATATGTAGAACACGACAATATAGAAAGAGCCATAAAAAACACCGTCATCACCAAACAAGGCTTTTAGCAGGGGAAGCCCCATATACCCGCAATTAGAGAAGACAGCGGTAGCAAGGAGTACCGGTTTAGTCTTTTCATCAAAGCTCCTATATATCAGTTTTGATAGCAATATGGAAATCAGAAACATGCCCAGGGCCATGCCCATAATCCATAGGATATTGACAAGCCGTTCCTGAGAATACTCAATAAAAAAAGAATGGAATACCATCATGGGGGAGGTTACAAAAAGGAGCACTTCAGAAAGCTTCTTGGTACCGGCAGCATTAAGAATATTAAATTTGCCTGCCACATAACCAATGATGAGTATAACGAAGAGTATAATAACCTGATTCATTACAATACTAAATTCCACAAAAAGCGACCTCCAGAGAGTTGTTCACAGTAATTTTAACGCATAAGATACCAATAAACAAGCCACCCTGAGCAATTTCAGGGTGGCGCATAAAATACTGATAATGATCTAATTGTTTTCTGGATAATTTTCACGAGCAATATAATGGGTATGGAGCAGCTTGTGCGATTTATGACTGCCTGGTTTTTCAAAGTACTCCTCATACATCTTAAGCATCTTGGCATTATGATGGGACCTTCTCAAGGTATTGGCTTCATCTTCCGCGTAAATGGCCTTAGCCCTTTCTGCCCGAATATCAACTTCATTTCTTACAGATGCAGGCTGTATGGGCTGTCCACCACCATTGACACAGCCACCGGGGCAAGCCATAATCTCGATAAACTGATAATCGGCTTCGCCGGCTCTGATCTTATCAAGAACCTTTCTGGCATTACCCAGGCCATGAACAACAGCGGCCTTGATCTTTACTCCTGCAACCTCAACCTCAGCCTCTTTAACCGCATCAACGCCACGAACAACTTTGATGTCCACGTTATCGTCGTCTTTACCGGTTAACAGGAAGGGCACACTTCGAAGAGCAGCTTCCATAACACCGCCGGTAGCGCCAAAGATAACGCCTGCACCGGTTGCTTCACCCATGGGGTCGTCAAACTGTTCATCGGGAAGATTTCTAAAGTCAATACCGGCTTCCTTAATCATTTCGGCAAGCTCACGGGTAGTGAGAACCTCATCAATATCCGGATAGCCTGTAGAAGCCAATTCAGGTCTTTCAGCCTCATACTTCTTTGCTGTACAGGGCATAACTGAAACAACAAACAGCTTTGCAGGATCAATGCCCATCTTCTCAGCATAATAGGATTTCAAGACCGCACCAAACATATTCTGAGGAGATTTACAGGAGGAAAGGTTATCGAGCATGTCAGGATAGAAATGCTCGCAGAATTTAATCCAGCCCGGGCTGCAGGAAGTAATAAGGGGCAATTTTCCATTGTTCTTAATCCTATCAACCAGCTCAGTACCTTCCTCCATAATGGTAAGATCCGCAGCGGTATCGGTATCAAATACCTTCTTAAAGCCAAGCTTTTTGAGAGCGGCAACCATTTTTCCAGTTACACGGGTACCAATGGGGTAATCAAATTCTTCACCGAGACCTGCGCGAACAGCCGGCGCGGTCTGTACCACCACATGAAGATCCTTACTATTTAATGCATCCCATACCTGTTCAACAGAGCTCTTTTCACGCAGAGCACCCACCGGGCAGACTACGATACACTGACCACAGTTGACACAGGGGGTATCCTTCAAGGGCATATGGAAGGGTGAAGCCACAATAGTTTGGAAGCCTCTATCCGTTGTCTCAATGGCTGATACGGTCTGTACATTCTTACAGACGCTGACACAGCGGCGGCAGAGCACACACTTATTAGGATCTCGTACAACCGAATGAGAAAGGTCATCAATGGGAAAGCTTTGCAGTTCTCCTTCAAAACGGACTTCTTTGAGATTAAAGTCTGAAGCCAGCTTCTGAAGCTCACAGCTTCTGCTTCTGACACAGGTGAGGCATTTCTTTTCGTGGGCAGAAAGGATCAACTCTAAAGTAACCCTGCGGGTCTCACGAATTTTAGGGCTGTTGGTGGTGACCTTCAGGCCCTCAGAGACCGGGTACATGCAAGCGGCCTGGAAGCTTCTGGCACCCACATCTACGATACACATACGGCAGGCGCCGATCTCATTGATATCCTTGAGGAAGCAGAGGGTGGGGATGTTAATGCCAGCACTCTTGGCAGCCTCAAGAACCGTCGACCCCTTGGGGGCCTTCACTTCTTTACCGTCTATTGTTAAAGTAACAAACTCGGTCATATTCTTACACTCTCCTTCCTTTTACTTCTTCTCAATGGCGGCGAATTTGCAGGAATCCATACAAACACCGCACTTAATACATTTGGAAGTATCAATTACATATGGCTTTTTGATTTCACCTGAGATAGCACCAACGGGGCACTTCTTGGCACAAAGGCTACAGCCCTTGCACTTTTCTGAGATGATCCGGAAGTTCAGCATGGCCTTACAAACACCTGAAGGACATCTCTTTTCCTTGACATGGGCTTCGTACTCGTCACGGAAATATTTCAAGGTACTCAAGACAGGATTTGGAGCTGTCTGGCCAAGACCGCAGAGCGCGCCCTGTTTGATGCTTTCAGCCAGAATTTCAAGCTTCTCAATATCCCCTTCCTCGCCCTTGCCATTTGTGATGCGCTCGAGAATTTCATACATGCGCTTCGTTCCGATACGGCAGGGTGGGCACTTTCCGCAGGACTCGTCAACGGTAAACTCCAGGAAGAACTTGGCGATATCCACCATACAATTGTCTTCGTCCATGACGATCAAACCGCCGGACCCCATCATGGAGCCTAAAGCAATCAGGTTATCATAGTCTATGGGCGTATCAATATGACTGGCAGGAATACATCCGCCGGAAGGTCCACCGGTCTGGGCTGCCTTAAACTTCTTGCCCTTGGGAATACCACCGCCGATGTCATAAATAACTTCACGCAGTGTTGTGCCCATAGGTATTTCAACAAGACCTGTATTATTGATCTTACCGCCTACGGCAAAGACCTTGGTTCCCTTACTCTTTTCTGTACCTATGGAACTGAACCAATCGGCACCCTTTAAGAGTATAACCGGAATATTGGCATAGGTTTCAACATTGTTAAGAATAGTGGGCTTTTCCCAAAGACCCTTTACAGCAGGGAATGGAGGACGGGTTCTGGGTTCTCCGCGCTTTCCTTCGATAGAAGTCATAAGAGCGGTTTCTTCACCACATACAAACGCTCCGGCACCCAAGCGGATATCCAGTTCAAAGGAGAAATCGGTGCCAAAAATGTTTTTACCCAAAAGCCCATATTCACGTGCTTGCTTTATTGCAATGTTAAGACGTTGTACGGCAATTGGATACTCGGCACGCACATAGATATAACCCTGATTGGAGCCAATAGCATAACCCGCGATAGCCATAGCCTCGATGATCGTATGGGGATCACCCTCAAGTACCGAACGGTCCATGAAAGCGCCAGGGTCGCCTTCGTCAGCATTACAACAGACATATTTCTGATCATTGACCTCTTGAGCCGCAAATTGCCACTTCATGCCGGTGGAGAAACCAGCGCCGCCGCGGCCTCTCAGACCTGATTTTTTAATTTCAGCGATAACGTCGGCAGGGGTCATTTCAGTGACAGCCTTGGCAAGAGCGGCATAGCCGTCTCGTGCAATATACTCATCAATGTTCTCAGGGTTAATAACACCGCAGTTCCGAAGAGCAACTCGAAGCTGACGTGAAAAGAACCCGACATTTTCCAAGGACTTGGCAACGTCCTCGGTATCCTTGTCCCCTAAAAGAAGACGCTTAACAATACGGCCTTTTACCAGATGCTCATTTACAATTTCTTCTACATCTTCGGGTGAAACATGGCAATATGTAGCGCCCTCTGGATATATCACCATGATGGGGCCCTTTTCACAAAGGCCAAAACACCCTGTTTTTACAATCTTGACTTCTTTTTCAATTCCGTTGGCAGCCAATTGCTTCTGTAATCTGGCCATAATATCAGGGGCTTTAGAAGCAACGCAACCGGTACCATTACAAATCAGGACATGCGACCTGTAAATCATAAACCCAGCCTCCTCATTTTTCTGCCGCACCGATTGTAAATTCGGTAACGGCCTTCTGGTTGACGATATGCTCTGCCACAATTCTTCTGGCCTTCTCAGCATCCAGCTTGACATAGGTTGTTTTTTCACCATTGGCCTCAATGATCTCAGCCACGGGCTCTAACCGACAAATACCTACGCAGCCTGTCATTGATACGGTAACATTTTGAATGTTCCTTTTTTCGAGCTCCTCTATAAAGGCACTCATAACAGGCTTTGCACCTGCTGCGATACCGCATGTAGCCATTCCGACGATAATACGAACCTTATTATCATTTTCTCGAATAGAAATTTCCTTTAACGCTTTTTCGCGAATCGCCTTTAATTCTTCAACTGACTTCATCCAATACACCTCCAAAAACGGTTACTATACCCTCATTTATTGCATTTTGTATCCAACTTACAACATCATAGTTGTCTAAAGGAACATCACCCAGTTCATTTTTGATCTCATCAGTATCCAACATGAAAGCATTTTCTTGGGATAAAAATTCAATCATCCAGCCTATTTTAGGATTAGCCATGATCAGCATTGCAAATGTTCCCGGTACATCACCTAAAGGAATTCGATCTATGTGATTCACAGCAAATTCCGCTCTCAATAAGGTTCCCTTAAAGGGTTCCGATTGAATAAAAAGCTCTCCGTCCGCCATTTCAGCTGATTGCTTTAAAAGCGGGATGCCAAGTCCTACATCTCTGGTGGACCTGCTGGTCTTAAATGGGTCTGTTACCTCTTTTAAAAATTCCATGTCCATGCCACGGCCGTTGTCAATAAATTCACAAACCAGCTTAAGGGGATTCCCTTGTGTTTTTAATATGAACCTGATACGGCTCGCTCCAGCCACTATGGAATTCTGTGCTATGTCCATGATATGGAGTGATAGATCCTTCATCTTCTATGCTGATTCAGCTTCTTTATCAAAATACTTTTGAAGGATGCCCGGAACATCATCAGCAGTGAGTCTTCCATAAACATCTTCATTAATCATGATAACCGGAGCAAGTCCACAGGCACCGACACATCGGCATGCATCCAGGGAGAAAACCCCATCAGGTGTGCACTCTCCACTCTTAATTTTGAGAATCTCTGCAATCTTTTCAAAGATCTGACCTGCACCCTTAACATAGCAAGCCGTTCCCAGGCAGACATTAACTTTGTACTTGCCCTTGGGGTTTAAAGAAAACTGAGTGTAGAATGTAACCACTCCGTACACTTCAGCCAATGAAACATTAAGGCCTTCTGCAATTTTCTTCTGAATGCTCATAGGAAGATAACCATATAAATCCTGAGCTTCGTGCAGTGTAGGTATTAATGCTCCACGGGTGTTCTTGTACTTTGCGATTATTTTGTCTAATTCCTGTGCCTTGTTATCTGCACAGCCGCAACCGCAACTCATAGTGACAACCTCCTGAATCGTATTATTGAAAATGTTCACAATCGTTAATTGATTAACAATAATCTTGTTAATTATATCACTAAAACCGTCGGCTTTCAATACGGACTTCGTGTTTTGTATACAAAAAACTTAGTGTTTTTTTCTGTAAACACTAAGCTTTGCGGCCATACATCCTCTTGGCTTTAGCCAGGATTTCCGACCATCCGGTAGTAGCTCGTGGCTAAGCGGAACAAACCATAAGCGAGCACACAACAACCCTCGCCCCAGAATAAGAACCCCACCCGCTTACGCAATCAAAGATTGCTTGCGGGTCCCGGGAACCTTGTTACTTCGTAATAGAGAAGAACCAGCCTCTCAGCTGGTTCTTAAAATAACTTCCTTTTATTAAGGTGTTTTGGCTAAGCCATCCATTAGATTCTTATAAGCGGGACGTATGCCCATGCTCTCATCATCCAGTTTTCTTTCACCCATAACCATTCCGGTGTATTGGCCATTCTTCACGAGGTAATAGCCGTAGCCATCCTGTGTCGGAATGAGCTCTATCGTAACAATCTTGTCTGGCTTGGCCTCTTCCATGGTATATGTCAGCTTTGCAAAGGCCTTTCCGGACGGTGTGGCAGTAAGATCAAGCTTTTCACCGGAAATACCGATAGCGCCCTGGTAGTAACGCTTGAACAGGGTTACATTGTCATCCCCTTCCATTTTTTTACCGTTAAAGGTAAATTCTTCTTTAGAGGTATCCTCCTGTTCAGATTTGATCAAAAGCTCGTCAACTCTGCCATCCAATTCAATAACCAGCTTCTCCACATCATAAATGGTGGGAATGTAGACAAATGTATCTAAAAGATCAATGACAGGTGTGTCCACAAAGGTCAATGTTGAAGACGATATTGTAAAGACTACAGGATTCCCGTCCATCTGAGCATAGTAACTGGACTCCTTTAGGGTACCCAGCTTCAAACTATATGTCTTGCCCCCCAAGGTAAAGTCAAAAACATACAGGGGTTTATCAAGACCATAAGTTTTTAGATTAGCCGGATTTTCTTCTATATAGTCTGAAACTCTGAACTCAACCAGCCATGAAAGGAATTTTGAGAGTTCATTCAAGTCCGCCTTACGCTCCACTGGCGCAGTTATTTGCCACTCAGAGTCACCACTCTGTTTTGCCTCGAAAACCTTTCCACCGTTTTTAGTCAAAGCCATAGCGGTCATATCATCAATTGTCAAGGCTTCAGAGCCGTATAAATTCTTGTTCATGATGTCAAACTTACCCAGCCGCAGAGAATCCCCTTTATAGGAGTCAAGGGTATAGACTGGAAGAGTACCTGCTTTTCTAACATAATACTTATCCCCTGTAGGCGTCTTGTCACCGATTTCCAGGCTTATCTCCCTGCCGTCAGCAGAAGCAAATGTTGTAACAAGAGCCTTGTCGAGGCCGTATATGGTGATATCCTTGGGATTTTCTTCGATAAGGCGCCCGGTAGTGGCTGTATCGGCCGCGAGGGCAATATCGTCCACCTTTGAGCTATCCACATCAAAAGCTGACGTCACCCAAACCTTGACTTTTTCCTTTACCTTCTCAGTGGTCCCATCGCTCTTTTGGTTCAGTTTTTCTATTTCTCTCTCTTCCTTGGTTAGAACGATATCGCCGTCTTCACGTTTGAGAATGATCTTTGATATGTCATCTCTGGCTATATCGACCAGCTCAACCTCATCTATCGAAGCTGAAGGCGACACCGTCGGAGAAGCCGTATTGTCTGGGGTACCAGGTTTACCCTGGTTCATAGTTAAGAAGATGAAGGCAGCCACAAAGATCACAAGGACAACCAAAAGGACTGCAATCTTCTTCCAATTCTTCATCATAGATGCTTCCTCCTCAACCAAACGAATACCCCTAAACCAATGATAGCAAGCGGCAGTACGAAGGTCAGTACGATAAATGCAATAAACCGGCTTTGCTCGGTAAGATTTATGGGCTGGGTTGCAAGACTCTTGGACGGAACAATAACAGAATCTGTTTGGTCTTCCATCCAGTTAAGGATGGATATGACATAACGTTTGCCATTATCGCCTGCATTTTTCATCCATTCATTGGTCACGAAAGTTGCGTTTCCAACAAGGGCAACCTTACTGCTGTCCGAGCCTTTATATTCTGATAACGCTCCAAGCAGGAAGGGGCCTGCCGTATCATCATTGGTGACAAGATTCCGGCTCTGGGACTTGTCGGAAGTCATAAACAAAGGCTGAGTGGTAATCCACTCCTTGGCAACCTGCTCAATGGTGACACTACGGCAGTTAGGCATGTACACAAAGAGGGAATTGGGATCAAGATTTTTTGTGACCTCATTTTCATTGGGCTGCGGAATTATGATATTGAATTCCTTATAATACCAGTTCTGATCTCCTTCAAGAACATAGTCATTATTAAGTCCTAAAGAATAACGCTCATAAACATGATTGAAGTTACTCAATTCGGTACTATTGGTCTGGACATCCATCAGGAAGACTGCATCTCCGCCTTTTTCCATATAGGCCATAAGATTTTCTAGCTCTTTGGGCAAAAGATCGGTTTTAGGTGAGGCAAAGAAAATAACAGCCGCATCATCAGGAATCGTGTTTGTGAGGGATAAATCTTTTACCTCGTAGTTATTAGAAGTAATAGTTGCCTTTAATTCTGACAGATCCTGATCAGTTGTTAATTCACCGTGTCCCTTTGCGAAATAAATAACGGGTGTTCTGTCAGCAACAACACTCTTAATGGCACTTGAGAAGGCTTGCTCAATCTTGAGCCCCGAAGCTTGAGGATAGCCGCTGCTATAGTCATATTCTACCATTTCATTCTCAGAAACCACCTTTATTTTGGTTCCTGATTTCACTACAATACTGCCTTCTGCAATACCCTTGATCTGATCGGGATCAAGCTCCTTTTTAATAAAGGTCGGGTCTTTTTCTACGTCGACAAAACGCATTTTAATCTTTCCATTACTTTTAATGGTGTACTGCTTTAACACCTCAAGAATTTCTGTGACCGTAAAGTTTTTTTCCTCTGTAAGAACAATGATCTCCACATCCTTTTGAAGATCACCTATTAACTTAAGGCTAGGCTCGCTTAAAGAATACATTCTGTTTTTGGTAATATCGAAGCGAAGCCTATTTCTCACCACATCAAAGCCAAGCACGGCATTAAAAATTACAATAATGGCTACCACTAAAGCAGTGGCGGCAAAGGCATATGAACCGAATTTCAAGCTTCTACTATTCCATTTTTTCATTTATATCACCCCTGACTCCAGCGTTTATGTTCCATTATCCTGACGGTCAGGAATATGAACACTAGTGTAAAGCTCAGCATAAACACGACAGATGTAAGATCAATAATTCCTGCACTAAAATCCTGATAGCGTTCATTAATAGAAAGCCATAGGAATGCCTTATTGACAAAACCGCTAAAAAAGCTTCCAAGGAAACTAAGTGCTGTAAGGGCAAAAAGTGAAACAAAACTGATAAGAGCTGCTACAATCTGATTTTCTGTAAGCGATGAAGCGAAAACACCCACTGCTACAAATACGGCACCATAGAGTATAAAGCCAAGATAGGCACTGGCAATAAGGGGCACATCCGGTTTTCCTGAAATGATAAGGATCAACGGGAAAATTAAGGTGAAGGCCGTCATAACCAAAAAGACGCTATAGGCAGCCAAAAACTTACCCGTAACAATTTCCGTAATTTTGGTGGGAGAAGTCAGAAGGAGTACCTCAGTACCATTTTTCTTATCCTCGGCAACGGTTCTCATGGTGAGGATGGGAATAAAGAATAAAAGCAAAAAGCTCATGTTTCCTACAAAATCGCCCATTATTTCTGATGAGCCGTAGCCTAAGGCATTGTTAAAAAACAGGCCTAATATAAACATGTAAAGGCCTATGAGCACATAGGCGATTGGGGAATTAAAATACGATCTAAAATCACGTTTCATAATAGCAAGCATATTACTTGACCTCCTTTTCTTCGTTGGTTGTCAACTGGAGGAAGATATCTTCAAGTGACAGATTCAAGGATTTAAGCTCAAGTATGGGATAACCCTGCTGTGCTAATTGGTTGAACATAGGCTTTCTCACATCCACATCTTTGTCTGCTTCAATGATATAGCTAAATTCATCTTCTTTAAGCTTGCCGCTGGTCTCTAGGTATTTCACACCATAAAGATGGGAAAGAACATCTTTAACCTTATTTTCAGGGCCTGCAATCGTTACGGTAAAGCGGGAGAAATCGGCCAGCTTCTTTGAAAGGTTTTCAGGAGTATCAATAGCTGCAATCTTGCCCTTATTAATGATAACAACTCTGTCGCAAATAGCACTGACCTCGGGGAGAATATGGGTGCTTAAAATGATGGTATGATTCTTTCCCAGTGCTTTGATAAGCTTTCTGATTTCAATAATTTGCTTAGGATCAAGACCAACCGTAGGCTCGTCCAGAATAAGAACTTCAGGAGTTCCCACTAAGGCCTGAGCAAGACCGACTCTTTGTTTGTATCCCTTAGACAGGTTCTTAATTAGACGGTGGCTGACATGGGTAATCTTGACAAGCTCCATGATATCTTTCTTTTGATTCTTCCAATCCTTTGATGAAACCGATTTAAGATTGGCACAAAAATCCAGATACTCGTTGACCGTCATGTCCATGTAAAGGGGTGGCAGCTCAGGCAGATAGCCGATATGTTTCTTGACTTCAACCGGATCTTCTAAAACATCATATCCGGCTACCTTTACGCTCCCAGATGTGGAAGAAACGAACCCAGTAAGAATGTTCATGGTGGTGGATTTTCCTGCACCGTTAGGTCCCAGGAAGCCAAGGATTTCGCCCTTTTCAACGGTAAAGCTGATATTGTCGACAGCCTTGATCTTTCCATATTCCTTGGTCAGATTTTGAATCTCTATCATGCTATTCCTCCTTCTTTTTGATTCCTACTCTTAAAGCTAATAGGGTGCGATGCCGTGTGCATCGCACAACATGCCTCGACCCGTAAACCAAAAAGATAGCGGGCTATGATCCCTCAAACCTGAAACCAGAGTGCGCAAAGCGCACAACAAGCCTCGACCAGTAACCAGAGTGCGCAAAGCGCACAACAAGCCTGTACCGGAAAACAGCAACCCGCACTATCCTAATCAAATTAATTATGCATGAAATAAATGAATAAATTGTGAACAAATTGTAACAAAATCCCCGTGCTTCTGGCACGGGGATTTCGATGATACTCGTTCCTCGTATTAACAATAATTTCGGTCTTTCCTGGTCCGGCTATATTGATGATATTCACTGCGTTCATATTAACAATATTTTTCAGATTCCCATATTATTATACCCGGCATCTACATAGTGAATCTCACTGGTAACGCCTGAGGATAAATCACTCAAAAGATACACAGCAGTTCCACCCAGATCCTCTAAAGTGACATTTCTCTTAAGAGGTGCTTTTTCCTCTACAATGTCCAAAGCATCACTGAAATTCTTTACACCTTTTGCAGACATGGTCTTGATTGGGCCTGACGAAATGGCATTTACACGGATGTTCTCCCCCCCAAGCTCATGGGCCATGTAGCGGACACTCGCTTCCAACGCAGCTTTTGCAACCCCCATAATATTGTAGCCGGGAGATACCTTCACAGACCCTCTATAGGTTAATGTCAAGATGCTTCCGCCTTCAGTCATCAACACCTTCGCTCTTTTAGAAGTAGCCAGTAGCGAATAGACACTAATATCCATAGCCAACATAAAACCATCGCGGGAGGTATTGACAAAGGTATCCTGAAGATCCTCACTCTTGGCAAAAGCTATTGCATGTACCAAGCCATGAAGAACGCCAAAGTTAGTTTTAATTTCTGAAAACAGCGCATCCATGTCCTCATCCTTGGAAACGTCACATGGATAGGCTGTTATTTCTCCCATATCTGTTGTCAACTTCAAAAGGGCTTCTTTCTCTCTGTCACCAAGATAAGTAAAAATAAGATTGGCCCCTTGAGCCTTAGCCGCCTGTGCAATTCCCCAAGCAATGCTCCATTTATTACGAACACCCATGATGAGTATGTTTTTGCCTTTTAAAAGCTCTCCCATCTTGTAACCTCCATTTATCATCAAATATTAATACTTACTCCTAAATAATATACATTATTTTAGCTTTCTATTCAAGGGGAGCATTCTTTAAGTCAAAATCATGCTCCGACAAGGAGACAAAATACCTTTCATAATAATTTGTCGAGACATAGTTCTTTTTGACGAATAATGTCGGAAACAACGTTTTAATGCGTGTTTTGTTGACTGTATGTGAAAAACATGGTACATTAATTTTGTAGAAACATAGTCTTTTTCCTGATAAGGAGGGAGATACGAATGAAAAACATTGAAAAAGTACGAAGCCGTCTCAACAAAGCAATTTCTTCAGGTTACAATAAGGATATTATCTTGGCCTTAAGCAGGCACCTTGATGACCTTATCGTAGAGCAGATGAGGCTTCAAAACAAAAAGTACATATTTAAAGGGCAGTAGCCACAAGGCCACTGCCCCTTTTTTTATCACTTCTTAACTCTCTCGACAAAGCGTTTTATTCTGATGAGTGCTTCCCGGATATTATCGATTGATGTTGCATAAGTTGCTCTGGCAAAGCCTTCACCACTGGCGCCGAACGCATTTCCTGGTACCATCAGTACTTTCTCTTCCTTTAAAAGCTGCTCGCAGAAGTCATCCGAAGAAAGGCCTGAAGATGAGATATCCGGAAATACGTAGAAAGCACCCACCGGCTCAAAACAAGACAGGCCCGCTTTCCTGAAGCCATCCACCATTACTAGCCTACGGCGGTTGTATTCCTCGACCATGCGGCGCACCTCGGGCTCTCCGTTTCTCAAAGCCTCAATAGCAGCAAATTGGGCTGTTGTAGGCGCACACATAATCGCATATTGATGGATCTTCTTCATTTGCTCCAAGGCATCGGCATGACCACAGGCAAACCCGATACGCCATCCTGTCATGGCAAATGCTTTGGAAAAGCCGTTAATGACTATGGTTTTTTCTTTCATTTCAGAGAATTGGGCTATGGAGACATGCTGTCCTCGATATGTAAGCTCGGCATAAAGCTCATCGGAGATAACGATAATATCCTTATCCTTTAAAACCTCAACAATAGCTTTATAATCCTCATAGTCCATGGTTGCTCCAGTCGGATTGTTGGGGTAGCCTATAATAATAACCTTGGTTCTCTCCGTAATCGCATCAAGGATTTGATAAGGCTTTAATTTGAATTGATCCTCAGCTTTAAGATTGATGGGTACAGGAGTGGCTCCTGCGAACATAACGCAGCCTTTATAAGCCACAAAGGAAGGCTCGGGCACAATGACCTCATCGCCGGGCCCTGCAAAGGTACGAATGGCAATATCGATGGCCTCGCTCCCGCCTACAGTGACCAGAACCTCATTGGCCTGGTTGTATTTCAGGTTAAATCGGTTATTCATATAATTGGAGATTTCCTCCCGGAGTTCAATAAATCCGGCATTGGAAGAGTAAAAGGTTTTTCCTTTCTCCAGGGAGTAAATTCCTTCCTCCCGGATACTCCATGGAGTTTCAAAGTCGGGCTCGCCTATGCCCAGAGAAATGGCATCCTTCATTTCATTGATCAAGTCAAAGTATTTTCTGATGCCGGAAGGCGGGGTTTCCATAATATTTTTCTTTATCATTTGTTTTATGTTCATAATATGACAGCCTCTCTTTCGTCTTTAAGAACTCTGTCGAATACCACACCGTTGTCCTTGTACTTCTTCAGTACAAAGTGAGTGGCACAGCTTAAGACCGATTCGATAGGCGCAAGCTTTTCTGCCACAAAAAGAGCCACTTCCTTCATGGTTTTTCCTTCCACTACAACAAAAAGGTCAAACCCACCGGACATCAGGCTGCAGGCAGAAACCTGAGGATATTGATATATTCTCTCGGCAACTCTGTCAAAACCTTGTCCTCTTTGGGGAGTGACCTTAACCTCAATATAGGCCGTAACAGCTTCATATTCGGCCTTTTCCCAGTCAATCAGTGTGCTATAGCCAATGATAACACCTCTGGCTTCAAGGTCATTTATGGTGTTTCTGATAACATCGGTTGTGGTACCTAGCATAACGGCCATTTCTTCATCCGAAAGCCTGCTGTTGCTTCTTAAAATATCAAGAATTTTTTTCTCCATAAAAATAACTCCCTTCAAAAATCAACATGATCTGGTTAATAGATATCTGTTTAAAAGAAAACCCTGCTCTTTAAAGCAGGGCCTTTTGGCTTGATTTGTATATATGCCTGAGCCGCCGTTTAGGTTGCGGCCTTTAAAACCTTAACAGGCTTCGTCACCGCTGTCTATATTGTATTCTATTTCCTTGTTCTCTATGTAACCATCCACATCACTTAAAAGTGCTTGAAACTTGGAAAGCATGTCAGCCACCTGGGTTTTCATGGACTTAACATCATGCTTGATATCAATGATGCGTTCTCTTTCACTTTCAAGTGCCTGCTCAAGTCTGGATTTTTCCATTTCCGCTCGGGCTTTTGCATCCTCCAAAATGGCATCCGCTTTTTCCTGCGCCTGAATAATGGCGCTGGCTATTCTTTCCTTTTCCTTTGATAAATTTTGGTTGTCCTGTGAAGTAGACTCATAGCGTGTCTTCATCTCACGAATCTGAAGCTTGAGGTTAGAAATTTCATCATCCTTTTCCTTCAACCTTTGGTCAAATTCATGTATGATCTTTTCGATGTAAGCATTTACATCAGACTTGTTAAAGCCAAACGCTGAAGAACCAAATTTCTTTTCACCTGACATAACCAACACTCCTTTTATTACGAAATCCTATTTATTAGGCAAAATTAAATATATTTATCCAGTAATTCCTTTAAGTCTGTTTTGGAACGGGCTCCTACGATCTTATCAACCTGAACGCCATTCTTAAAAACAATTAGAGTGGGAATGCTCATAATATTAAAGTTCTGGATCAAAACGCTTTCTTCATCGGCATTTACTTTACCAATAAGAAACCGTCCGTCGTATTCATCAGAGAGCTCATCCAGAATAGGCGCAATAGCCTTGCAAGGCCCGCACCACATAGCCCAAAAATCCACGAGAATAGGTAGGGAGGATTTCAAAACAAGCTCATCGAAATTGTCATTTTTTATTGTCAAAATCTTTTCAGAAGCCATGATGTCTGTCCTTTCCGTTAACATATTTATACAGTCATGCTAGAATTATATTAGAAATTGCTTTAATTTCTTGGAGATTATTATTTATTAGTTTATAATATAATTCGATACTTTACAACAAGATATTTACCCTTATTTTTTTACAAACTCATAGGACATTTGTCCTATATATCCCACGACATCATTAAAGGAGCAATCGAAGTACGTCTTCCGGTTCTTCGGAAGTTAAATTTCGATCATCCCTCTATCAACCGTATTATTAGCATGATGATTTGGGTATATATAATTCTGTATTTCATTGCATCGGAGGTTCTCTATGTATAAGTTCGGCAAGATCAAGGTAACAACCGCCATACCAGAAAGGCTTTCAGGCCTTCGCGATATTTCAAAAAATCTCTGGTGGTCATGGAACAGTGAAGCTATTGACCTTTATCGGGAAATCGACTTGGCCCTGTGGGAAAAAATCAACCGGAATCCGGTACGTTTTCTACAGGAAGTAAGTATGCGTAAGCTTGAGGAAAAGCTCTCCGATGCTGAGTTCATGAATCGCTATGATAAAGTCGTAAAGGATTTCACCCACTATTTAAATACCGAGGATACATGGTTTAATCGGGAATGCCCTGATTACAAGGATGAGCATATCGTCTACTTTTCTGCTGAATATGGCCTTCACGAGGTCCTTCCTGTTTACTCCGGCGGGCTCGGGGTACTTTCAGGCGACCACTGCAAATCAGCCAGCTGTTTAGGCCTTCCCTTTACAGCAATAGGACTTTTCTACAAGCAAGGGTACTTTGACCAGCATATCAATGCCGATGGATGGCAGGAGACCCATTTTACAACCCTTAACTATTCCCAGCTTCCCGTAACGCCTGTGTTTGATGGCAGCAACAAGCCTCTAACCATTTATGTGGAGCTGTCAGGGCGTATTGTGTATGCCAGAATATGGCGTATCGATATCGGCCGTATCAAGCTTTATCTCATGGACACCGATGTTCCTGAAAACAATCAGTATGACAGGGCACTTACTGAGCGGCTTTACGGTGGTGATCGTGAGACCCGTATTCAACAAGAGATACTTCTGGGTATTGGCGGTATCCGTACTCTGGATGCTTTAGGTATCAAGGGCACCGTATACCACATGAATGAGGGACACTCCTCCTTCATGGCTCTTGAGCTATCTCGAAAGCTTGTCATGGAGAAAAATATGCCTTTCCAGGAAGCGCGGGAAATCGTTTATTCCTCTACAGTTTTCACCACCCATACTCCTGTTCCCGCAGGAAATGATGTATTTCCCTTAGACATGATGGACCGCTATTTTGGCAATTACTGGGGTCAATTAGGGCTTATGCGGCACGAGTTCATGGACTTGGGTCTGAAGCCAGGCGATCCGTATAATTTTAATATGACCGTATTGGCACTTAACATGTCGGGACGCAAAAATGGTGTTAGCGAGCTTCATGGCGCCGTATCCCGCAATATCTTCAGTTCGGTATGGTCCGAGCTGCCCGAGGACGAGGTTCCCATCAGCCATATCACGAATGGTATACATACCATGACGTGGTTGGCTCCCTCAATCAAGTATCTTCTTGACAAGCACCTCCCCTCCGACTGGCAGCAAAAAATGTATGATTATTCTGTCTGGGAGGGCGTTTACGAAATCCCTGACGATGAGCTCTGGAAAACTCATAATGTCCTTAAGGCCAAAATGATACGATTTATCACTGATCGGCTAAAGAAGCAGTATCTCCAAAACGGCGTCCCCCTTCACGAAGTCAACGAATTGGACAGCCAGATTGATAACCACGCCTTTACAATAGGCTTTGCCAGGCGCTTTGCAACCTATAAGCGTGCAAACCTTATTTTTAGAGACCTGGCCAGGATTGAGAAAATCTTGAACAATAAAAGCATGCCTGTCCAGATCATCTTTGCCGGAAAAGCACATCCGGCTGACAGGCCAGCCCATGAGATTATCAAGAACATCCATGACATCGCAAGACGCGAAGGCTTCAGAGGCAAGATTTTCGTGGTTGAGAACTATAACATGACGGTAGCCCGTCATCTTGTGCAAGGCGTAGATATATGGATGAATAACCCCCGCCGCCCGCTTGAAGCCAGCGGAACCAGCGGCCAGAAGGCCTGTATCAATGGTGTACTCAATTTCAGCATCATGGATGGCTGGTGGTGTGAAGGCTATAACGGAAATAACGGCTGGGTTATCGGCGACGATACTCCCTATGAAAACGAACAGCATCAGGATGACGCTGATAGTAAGTCCCTTTATGAGACACTTGAGCGTGATATCATTCCGTTATTTTATAACCGCGATGAAAATGGCATTCCAACAGGCTGGGTCAAACGGATGAAGGATTCTATCAGGACCCTTGCACCCTTATATGGCACCCACAGAATGGTTAAGGATTACACAGAAAAAATGTACCTGCCCTGCATTAAACGAAACATCAAGATAAGAGACTCGCAATATAGCTTTATTCGGACCCTTGCCGACTGGAAGCAAAAAATTGAGAAGGCATGGCCCCAGGTGAGCATTACAGCCAATCAGGACATCCACGGGCTTGTGGATTATAGTATGCTGTCGGGCCACGAATTGCTTTTGAGTGCTACAGTGAACCTCTCCTCCCTGGTTCCCGAGGATGTTCGAGTAGAGGTCTTCTACGGTCCTTTTGCTAAGAATGGCATCGTCAACGGTATGGCCGTCGAGATGAAAGCAGTAAGGCAAACCGATGCATCAGCCTTTTCCTACGAAGCTAAAATATGTCTGATTGACGGTGGTGAATACGGGTATTCCTTTAGAATTATTCCAGCCCACCCCAATTTCATGAATAAATTTGACATGCCTATGGTAAAATGGGCCAATGCTTAGTTAAAATAATTTATCGGTGCATACTATCCAGTTAAGTAAAAATTTTGATTATCGCATTGAAAGCATTTTTAGAGGGAAATAGACTAAAATAATGTATTAGACACCTTAAGGTTATGCACATTCATCAATTGACATGCCCTTCTGGTGTGCTATAATTAATTTCAATGCAAAAAGTCATTTTTAATGATTTTTATACAGGAATTATCCATTAGTTATGACACCTTTTCGATAAATTCCTTTAGGGAAGTATGCACCATGATGGCTGAACAAATCTATACATCAAGAGGGCGTCGTTTCATTCTGGTATTGGCGCTTTTTTGTATTTTATCCCTTGGGCTGTTGCCAGGACTGGGATTCCGGGCATTCGCCGTTGACGAGGCCGATACACCTCAGACTGAGGCTGTTTCAGCTATTCTTTTTGATGCGCGCAGAGGACAGGTTATACTGTCAAAAGCATCGGATGAAATCTCTCATTCACCTTTAGCCAATCGCATTATGACTATTCTAATCGCTTTTGAAAAAGCCGACACCGAGGGAATGGTTACCATAAGTAAGGACGTCGTTAATACTGAGGGTGCTACATTAAATCTCTCAGTAGGTGAAAAATATGCGCTGAAAAATCTTCTCAGCGCACTATCGCTGATCGGTTCCGTTGATGCCTGCAAAGCCGTAGCCGAGTATGTCGGCGGCAGTGAATCGGGTTTTGTCACCATAATGAATGAATACGCCCAAAAGCTGGGTATGACCGATACGCATTTTACAAACAGTACGGGTGTTTATGACGAGGATCAATATACCACAAACAAAGATATTCTTATTCTTATGAAATATGCCCTTTCCAACAGCAATTTCAATCGGCTCTTCAGTACACAAGCCAAGACCTGGTACAGTGACACCAAAACAATTCTCCTTACCAATACCAACAACATGTTCTGGAGTTATCCGGATACTGACGGCGGCATGGCTGCGAGCTTTGATAAAGATATTCAGAGCATTGTCACCACTGTAACCAGAAATAATATGAGATTGGTCTGTATTCTTCTGGATGTACCCACCAAAAAAATGTATGAGGATTCGTCAGCCTTTCTCAACTACGGATTTGACAATTATCTTTATGGTACATTGGTTCCTGCCGGAAGCAGCCAAAGGGTTATCACCATTGACCAGCAAACCTTAAACCTCGTCCCCAAGTCCGATGTGTATTATGTTCATCCCAAGGGTGAAACTTACATCAAGGATATCAATATTAACGTAGATGATACCAAGCTCAAGCCACCCGTCACAAAAAATACCGTTATGGGTATGCTGACCTACACTCTTGAGGATGGTACTGTAATTAATGTGGAGCTGTATCCCGACAGAGAAATCCTACCCCAGAAAACCAAAGCCCAGATTATGAAGGATAGGCTTATTGAGAGCCGTGAGCTCATATATGTCATATTAGGCCTTATTGTCATTGAGCTAATCATGGGCCTCAGCAAGATTTATAGTTATCTAAGAAAACAAGTAATAAAATCCCGTGCCAGGAAACGAAGACGTCGTTAGTAGATAAAGCGCGAGGTCTGGGTAATTTCTTCCCAGACCTCGCTTTTTTATTTTTTACTTTTTAGGCGCTTAAGTAAGCCTGAATAAACTCATCGATTCCGCCATCCATAACCTTCTGTACATTGCCCTCCTCGTAGTCGGTGCGATGGTCCTTCACCAATGTATAGGGACAGAATACATAGGAACGGATCTGGCTTCCCCAGGCGATATCCATTTGCTCGCCCTTGATCTGACTGAGCTTTTCGGCCTGTTCGCGTTCTTTGAGCTCCAAAAGCTTGGCTTTCAACATTTTCATAGCCGTTTCCCTATTCTGGAATTGGGACCGCTCATTTTGGCAGGCTACGATAATTCCTGTAGGAATATGCGTGAGACGCACGGCTGAAGAGGTCTTGTTTACGTGCTGACCGCCAGCTCCGCTTGACCGGTAGACGTCCATTTTAATATCCTCCGGATTGATTTCTACAACTACCGAATCATCCAGTACAGGCATAACGTCCATGGAAGCGAAAGAGGTATGGCGTCTTCCGGAGGAATCGAAGGGAGAAATCCGGACAAGACGGTGAACGCCCTTTTCTGACTTTAAAAAGCCATAAGCATAATCACCATTGATTTCTATCGTTACGCTTTTAATCCCCGCTTCTTCTCCATCCAACATATCCAAAACACGTGTTTCAAAGCCATTTTTTTCGGCCCAGCGGGAGTACATGCGAAAGAGCATCTGCACCCAGTCCATGGCCTCAGTGCCACCTGCCCCTGCATGGAGTGTGATGATGGCGTTATTATTGTCATGCTCACCCTTCATCAGAGTCTCAAGACGCAATTTTTCATAACGGCTGCTGATATCGTCAAAGCTCTGCTTAACTTCTTCCAGCACCGTTTCATCCTTTTCATCAAGACCCAACTCAGCTAGGGTAAGGGTATCATCGCAATCATTAATCAGCTTATCAAAATGCTCAAGCTTTGCCCGAAGGCTCTTGGTGCGCTGTAGCACCTTTTGAGAATTCTCTGCATCATTCCAGAATTCCGGTTCTGTGGCACGCTGTTCTAATTCCTCAAGCTCTTTTTGAACACTAGGGAAGTCAAAGTGAATCCCCCAATTCTCTGATATTTTCTCCTAGCTCTCTAAGCTCGAGACCTACCTGTTCAAGCTCTACAAGGCTCACATTTATCATTCCTTCCGTGTTATAAATTTTGTAAGACTATACTTAAGTATTAAAGTCGAACGCTTCTATTATACAATGATCAGGACGTTTTTGTCACTGAATTAATATTTAAAGAAAAAGCAGAACCCTGCAGGGCGCACCATCCGAACCCTTTATTTTTATGGGAAGGCAGACAAAGCTATATCGTCCCGGTTCAACATCTTTTAGGTAAAGATTCTCTACGATACCTACCTTGTTAGACAAAAGGAGCTTGTGAACCGGGAAGCGATCATCTGTACAAAACTCAACGGAAAAATAGTCCGTACCTACGGTTTTTATGCCCTTGTCGATCAATAGTCGCGCACAAGTCTCAGTGACAGCAGGATAGTGATCCAAAAAGGGTGCCGTTTCATCCCTGTCGCTGCAAAAGGTCTTAAAGAAAACAGCACTGACATCTTTCAGATCATAGCCTTGTAAATGGGATTCATCAATTACCCCTTCTTTAGATTCAAGGATCAATAGCTCCCCGTAAAACCTATCAAGGCTTAATGCCTCTATATCCTCTCCCCCGTCAATGAAATGAAGGGGGGCATCCATGTGGGTTCCTGCATGGACCCCCATATTAATCCTAGAAACATTAGCCGTTCCCCCTTCATTTATGGAAAGCGTTCTTTCAATGACAACGCCTTCATCTCCCGGCCAAACCGTCATAAGGCCATGCAAAGGACGCGTCACATCTATAACCTTTTTCCCTGTAAATATTCCCATATCCTTCACCTCCTTGTTTTTCCACTCTAATATATCATAAAAAGCCCCGTATTTAACATTGCATATGCTATGTTATAAGCGATGTATGCGTTACAGGTGTTTCAAAGCTTGTTACTTCGTAATAATAACCTACCCGGGTCCCAAGAGCATTGAAACATGGTTATCTGGCCTTTTACAGAGGCTGGATAACCATGTTATAATAATGCCATGGATCACAATGTGGACTGTTTAAAATGCCTATATTATTATATTACATGGGATAAGCTCCATCCAAAGGGGTGCCGCTATTTTGGCTTTAAAGGGCAGGCTCTTCCCTCCCTCATAGTAAAGTCATCAAGTGGTGAGGCGTGCAAAGGATTTTCTCCCAAGCCGTTGAACGGCAGTAAGAGGTACTGATCACAAAAGAACATTACCGATAATCATTTTAGACCTAATGAAGCAAAACAGATAAGCAGGGATAATCATGGAACAGGAAAAAATCCTCGACATTGCCGTCCGCGCTGGCTCCAATCTTTTACGATTTGGTGCAGAGACCTATCGTGCTGAGGACACCATCAACAGAATATGCAAAAGCTACGGATTGCCGTGTGAGTCTTTCGCTCTTCCAACAGGTGTGTTTGTCAGTGTGGAGGGTGAAAAAGGTGTCTCAACCATCTGTAAAAGGATTCCTTCAAGATCGGTTGATCTCACAAAAATAGCTCATTTAAACGATCTTTCCAGACGCATTGAAATAAATAAGCCAGAGTACGAGGTCGTTATAGAGGAGCTTGATCGCATAGTCAAATGCGGATCGTATTCTAACAGCATTACAATCGTTTGCTTTGCCCTGACAGCTTTTGTGTATGCTCTGCTCTTTGGGGGAAACCAGAATGATGCTCTTTCTGCTTTGGTAGTAGGCACTTTTCTGGGTTTCTTGCGTTTAGTGTTTTCCAAGGGCAGTAGTTTTCCCTTTATAGAATATTTCGTCGGAGGCTTTGCCGCCGGTCTCTTAAGCTCTGTTGCCGCAGCCTTTCTCCCGCACACCAACGCTTATGTGGTCATCATTGGCGCAGTGACCAACATGCTGCCAGGTGTGGCTTTGACCAATGGCATCCGCGATCTTCTTTATGGAGATAGCATCAGCGGACTTGCCCGGTTAGGCGAAGCGTTGATGGTAGTGGCCGTCATTGCTGCGGGTACCGGTATTGGTCTTGCTTTATGGTTCTATGGAGGTTTATCATGATTACACTCTTTGTTAAGTACTTTGTTTTAGCCTTTGTAGGAAGCATTGCCCCGGCCATGGTTATTAATATCGAAAAGCGCATCCTGCTCTGGGCAGGGTTAGGCGGGGCCCTAGGCTTTTGTGTTGCCTTGTCCTTTAACCCCAATTCCCTCTCACTAAGCGTGGCTCAGATTTTTGTGGGTACGATAGTAGTCGGCATTTATAGCGAAATCATGGCCAAGTACCTTAAAGCACCCTCTACGGTGTTCTGTGTTCCCGGCATTTTCCCTTTGGTACCCGGTATTACTGCTTATCAGACCATGCAGAGTCTAGTGGAAAACAACCTCAAGGAAGCCGCGGTTTTCGCCCTCAATACTGTGTTTAAGGCATTCACCATTGCCTTTGGCATCATGATTGTCACCGCCGTATTTCGCTTTGTCCGCAAGGTACGGTGTAAGTCCGAGACTTCTTGTAAAATATCAGAATAGGTCCGTTGTGCTATAAACGTCTCTATAAATAGTGATCAATGAGCGTCCCGTCTGCTGAGCCAGCTCTTTAACACTCTCATATTCAGGAGACGCTTTTTTGATTCCTTCATATTCGCAAACCTTCACAAGCACCTCGCCGTAAGGAAGCTTTACTTTGAGAGTCTCTCTTTTCATGACGGTTCGTTGAGTCGCATATTTTCGTATCCCAATAGTAGTCGTTTCGGTTAGAATAATACGTTCCAGCGTTTTTACCTGTTCATCCGTGCAAAGCACCGATAATTTAACAGCAGGACGATTTTTCTTCATGTAAATGGGGGTATAATAGACATCCAGAGCGCCTCCTGCCAGGAGCCTGTCCAGCGTATAGCCCGCCACCTCGCCCGACATATCATCGATATTAGCCTCCAGCACCATAACTTCTTCTCTTCCAGAAGGGGTTTCATCAGAACCTAATATCATACGGAGTACATTGGGGATCCCAAAGTCTTTCTTGCCTGTGCCATAGCCTGTTTTATCTATTTGCATGGCGGGGAGGCTTCCGAATTCGTTTGCCAATTCTACCGCAATAGCTGCTCCGGTAGGGGTGACCAGCTCGCCCATAATCCCATTGGAATAGATTCTCGCTTTTCTCTTCGCCAGAATCTCACTGGTGGCCGGGGCAGGAACCGGAAGAATGCCATGGCTGCAACGCACTGTACCGCTCCCGGTGTTTAAAGGGGATATAATAACCTTATCGGGTTTTATTGCCTCAAAGCAAATGGCGGCCCCAACTATATCCACGATGGAATCCACCGCTCCGACCTCATGAAAATGGACGTCTTCAAGGGCCACACCATGGACCTTGGCCTCAGCCTCGGCTACTCTTTGGAATATACGTACAGCCAGGCTCTTCACCTCGTCCTTTAAGCTGCTCTCCTCTATTAAGGCCTTGATCTGCCCCCAGGTGGAGTGCTCATGATGAGGATGATCTTGATTCTGTTCATGTCTGTGGTCATGGTCGTGGTCATGATTATGGCTATGGCTATGGTCATGGTCATGATTATGGCCATGGTTATGATCGTGGCTGTGTTCTCCATTATCTTGAAGTACCACATCAAAGTCTGTTCCCATTATCCCACCCATATTTTTTCGGTTAACAGCAAGCTTATAACCATGAATATGAAGCTTGGACAATTCCTTTTTGAGATATTCCGGGTCAACTCCCAAATCCAGAAAGGCACCGATGGTCATGTCCCCACTTATTCCTGAAACACAGTCCATATATAGAACTTTACTCATTTTTCCTCCTCGCAGAGCTTGTTGATGCGATTAGCAAGGCATGCAGCCCCAAAGCCGTTATCAATATTCATGACCCCGAGGCCTGAAGCACAGCTGTTAAGCATGCCCAAAAGCGCTGAAAGTCCATTAAAGCTGGCACCGTAACCCACGCTCGTGGGAACCGCAATAACCGGCTTATCCACCAGCCCGCCCACCACACTGGGCAAAGCTCCTTCCATGCCTGCTGCAACAATAATGACATTGGCCTTATGGAGAATATCTAATTTGGATATGAGCCGATGAATGCCTGCAACGCCAACATCAAAAAGCCTTTCGACTCTGTTACCCAGAATTTCGGCAGTTAAGGCCGCTTCTTCAGCTACCGGAATATCGGCTGTACCGGCTGTTATGACCAAAATATGACGCTTGCTGGTTCCGAACTCTTGGCGTTTTATAAGCACAATACGCGCTGTCTCATAGTAAACAGCCTCCGGTGCCACACTTTTTATGGCTTTGAAAACCTCTTCGGTAGCACGGGATGCCATAATGTTACCAGTACTTTTTTGAAGCATATCCTGAACAATACCGCAAATATGCTCCAGCCTTTTACCCGGACAATAAATGACTTCAGGAAAGCCGTTTCTCAAGGCTCGCTGGTAATCAATCTTTGCATACCCGATATCGCTATCGGCTAAAATCTTGAGCTGATCCAAAGCACCATCTGAACTGATTTCACCTGAAACAGCCATGTCTATAATCCGCTTGATATCCGTAAGTTCCATTTTTCACCCCGTAAGTCTTTATTGTTCTCTTCACTGCTAGTTCATATTCCCTGTCTTATAGCCATCAAGATCCACCGAAACATAACGGAAGCCGGCTTCTTTCAGCCTGGATGATACCAGGTCCCGCACATGGGGCCGGCAAAGCCTCTCTATTTCATCGGGAGAGGTCTCTATTCTGGCAAGCTGGCCATGAACCCGGACACGGACTTGCCTAAACCCCATATCCTTCAAGATATCCTCGGAAGCTTCGATACGCTTTAAAAGCTCCAGAGACACCTTCTCACCCGTTGGTATCCGGGTAGCCAAACAAGCTGCTGAAGGCTTATCCCATATCTCAATATCCATTTCTTTGGCGCATTCCCGAATTTCTTTTTTTATAAAGCCACATTCCAAAAGGGGACTTTTCACCCCAAGCTCCATGAGCGCTCTCTTCCCGGGGCGATAATCGCCGGTATCATCACTATTGGTTCCTTCGGCAACACTATCAAAACCATATTCACCAGCTGTCTTGATAATCTTCGAAAAAATCCCATGCTTGCAGTGGTAACAACGATCAGAGGTATTATTGACAAAGGCCTCTACCAGAAATTCATCGGCATCAATTTCAACAAGCCGAATATTCCTTTGTTTACAGAATTCTCTTCCGTACTGGATCTCTTTTTGTGGCATCATGGCACCCCTGGCCATTATAGCTAAGACATTGCCGTCCAAAGCTCTGTTGGCAGCCTCAAGCAAAAAACTGGAGTCTATACCTGCCGAAAAAGCTATGCACACCCTGCCCAGGCCTTTAAGGTATGTATAGAGATGTTCAAGCTTTTTATTCACATCCGTCTCTCCGCTTCCTACCGTATTATTTACTATCATTATCGCGATAATCGAAATCTCAGTCAAGTATAAGCTTTGCAAACGTTAGTGCATCACAGCACATGAAGGAGCACCCCCACTCACCAAACATTACACTGAAAAATAAAATTATGCCTTCCATTATTAAGAAAAATACGTTATCATAATGATATCGTATTCATAATGACTTAATTATGATAACTGTAGAAGATAGGAAGTGATTTCCATGGCCCAGATAAGAAGCGCGAACAGCAGTAGAATGGCAAATTCCAAAGAGGTGGCCGCGCTTGCCAATGTCTCACAGGCTACGGTTTCCAGAGTTTTCAGCGGTCAGACCAACATTAAGGATAAAACCAAGCAGCGCGTGCTAAAAGCTGCAGAAACCCTTGGCTATCGTCCTAATGCTATTGCCCGCGGCCTGACCTTGAACCGATCAAATTTGATTGCCATAGTGACAATTGATGTAGTAAACCCACATTATAATGCCATGATTAACAAGGTTGCTGATCGTATTCAGGATATCGGTAAGGAACCCCTGTTTTTTGTTTCACCGGAAGAGAAAAAGTTGGATGAAATATTATCTCAAGTGCTGCAATACCGGGTCGATGCCATCATCGTGCTCTCTGCGGCAATCTCCTCTCATATGGCTGCAGAATGTGAAAAAATACAGGTCCCGGTAGTTGTTTTTAATAAATATACGGTTAATAAAAACATTATGACGGTATGTTCGGATAATGTACAGGCGGGCTGGATGGCTGCGAATTATTTATATGAGAAAGGGTACGACACTTTTGCATTTATCGGTTCGGATACTTTTTTGGGAACTAGCAAAGAGCGTTTGCGCGGCTATACCGATTGCCTCAACGAAAAAGGTATTGAAAGCTGTATGGTACAGATGGTCCCCTATACCTATGAAGCCGGACGAAAAGCTATGAAAGCAATATTAGACAGCGGTAAAAAGACAAAAGCGGTATTCTGTGCCGGTGATATTTTAGCCCTGGGGGCAATGGATATGGCGAAGTATGAATACGGTTTGAAAATCCCCCAGGATATGGCAATCATAGGCTTTGATAATATTGATGCTGCGTCATGGTCCCCTTATTCGCTTACTACGTTTGAGCAGCAGATCGATAAAATGCTGGAAACGACCTTTTATTATCTCGATAAGAAACTCAATGGTGAGGAAATTGGTGAGGGCGTTAAGCTATTCGAATGTAAAATAGTTGAAAGAGCGAGTGTTTAAACGACATTTCTTCAACATTATGCACAAATTTTTATCAATTTATATATTGACAATGAAACAAAACCATAATAGACTTAATTTATAAAATTCATTCGTATTCATTTTATAGAATAATTGTTGAAATCCATCCATTTTTACGCAGGTAATTATTTTTTTCTCCAAAAATGTATACGAATACATTTTGAAATTACTTATGTGAGGTGATAGTATGAGGGACTCGGTTCTAATTTTTGGCAGCGGCATGATGGGCTGTGCAATTGGCGGTTGTGCCGCACTGGCTCATAACCAGGTCATCATGTACGACATTGATGCCGGTGTCCGTGAGAAAGCACTGCCACGTGTTTTTGATAATCTAAATGAGCTTTCCCATCAAGGCTTGTGTACAGTAGAGCAAGCCGAGGAAGCAAAAAAGCTGATATCTGTGTCGGATGATATAGAAAAGGCTTGCGAAAAAGCAAAGGTCGTTATAGAAGCAGTATTTGAAAATCTAAAAGTCAAACAGGACGTTTTTGAAATACTCGACCTCTTACTCCCCGAATCAATTCCAATTCTCAGTAATACATCCGGCCTTAGGATCACCGATATCGGTGCAAAAACAAAACATCCGGAGCGTACATTAACAACTCACTTCTGGCTTCCGGCAAACTTAATTCCTCTCGTGGAAATTGTCATCGGGGACAACTCTTCTCCTGAACTTGCGGTAAAAGTAAAAGAAATGTTGATTTCATGGGGTAAAGCTCCTGTCATTGTGAAGAGAGATCTGCCCGGTCAGTTGGCAAACCGAATTTTGCAGGCTGTAATTCGTGAAGCTGTAAACATCGTAGAAATTGGCCTGGCTTCACCGGAAGACGTTGATACCGCCGTCAAAATGGGTATGGCACTCCGTTTTCCTGTTTGGGGCCCCCTTGAACATGTGGATGCTGCAGGACTAGATCTATGCGGGTCTGTGCAAAATACGGTTCTTCCTGAAATATCCAATCGAACAGATGCCTCCCCCCTATTTGAGAAAGCCATACAAGAAGGTAATCTTGGCTATAAGACCGGTCGCGGATTTTATGACTGGTCGAAAAAAGATATGACCGCTCTTGTCAAAAAGCGTAATGATTTTATTGTACATGCGTTAAAGAAAGTATAGTAAATAAATCACTATTCTGTTAAGGAGGAAAAAATGGGCAAATTTGAAATTCCAAAAACAGCTAAAGCATGTGTCTTGACAAGCCCAGGCCAGTTCGAAATCAAAGAAGTCGAAGTCAAAATGCCGGGTAAGCACGAAGTTCTATGCAAAATTCGAGGGGTTGCTATTTGTGGAAGCGATCCGGAAATTATAAGAGGTGATTTAGCCGGATCATGGCCGCCGTCCTACCCCTTTATTGCCGGCCATGAATGGTCGGGTGAGATTGTTGCTGTAGGTGAGGATGTTCACAACTTCAAGGTTGGAGACCGTGTTGCCGGTGAAGCCCATAAGGGCTGCGGCTATTGCGACAACTGCAAAAATGGAAGGTATACCCTCTGCTTAAACTACGGTGATGCCACAACCGGGCATGAACACTACGGATTCCGGGTTAATGGTGCTTATGGACAGTATCAGAAATACTCCATCAAAAGTATTGCCCATATGCCTGATAATGTTACCTTTGCAGAAGCTGCCATGTGCGATACATCAGGTGTTGCCTTACACGGATTAGAGCTATCCGGTGTGACGCCGGGCGGTACGGTTGCTGTTGTGGGACCGGGTCCTATTGGGCTCTGCGCTATGCGTCTGGCTAAAGCCATGGGCGCAGCCAAAGTCATTATGGTAGGTCGCGGTGTCAGGCTTGACGCTGCCAAGCAATTTGGTGCGGATGCTTGCGTTGATTTTACCAAGGAAGATCCCGTCCAAGCCGTCAGAAGGATAACCAATGGGCTTGGTGTTGATCAGGCCTTTGAATGCTCGGGTGCCAAGGGAACATTCAACCAATGCGTCAGAATGGTGAGAAAAGGCGGTAAGGTTGTATTGCTGGGAGTCGCAACGGATGATGTTGTTGAAGAACTGCCCTTTAAATACATAACACATAATGAAATCGCTATTTTCGGATCAAGGGCAAACCCCAATGTCAGCCAAAAGGTGCTCCATTTAATGTCCACCGGTCAACTCAAGGTTAAAGATTTAATAACACACAAGTTTGATCTGGATCATTTCGCCGAAGCTCTTGATACCTTTGTTAACAGAAAAGAGAATGCTGTTAAGGTTGTCATTCTGCCCAATGGAGATGAATAATGCTTATCTCGCAAACAGCGTATTTAAAGCGTTCAGCTTTAAAGAATATATTAAAAGGAGAAAATGAAAGGGGAAAATGGAAATGAAAAAAATCGTATCTATTCTCATGATCTGTCTTCTAATGGTTTCTCTGGTAGCGTGCGGTGGTACAGCAGCTCCAGCCGCAACAAATTCCTCAACACCTGTTGTAAAGGATTCATCAACTCCATCTGCATCAGCTCAGCCCTCAGCGCCAGCTGATAAAAAGCCAGTAATCGGTGTTGCCATTTTCGATTACTCCAACAATTATGTAACCTACATACGTAACTCTATTGTTTCTATTGCAGGCGACAAAGCTGAAATCCAAATGGTTGACGCACAAAACGACCAGGCAAAGCAAGTCGAACAAATTGATATTCTCTTAAGCAAAGGCGTTAACGTACTTGCCGTAAATGCGGTCGATCCCAAAGCTGCGGCAACAATCATCAGCAAGGCAAAAGCAGCTGATGTCCCGTTGATTTTCTTTAACAGAAGCCCGTCTGCCGACGACATGAAGAGCTATGATAAATGCTGGTATGTGGGCACAACTCCCGCAGATTCTGGGAGAATGCAGGCAGAGATGGCCATGGAAGCATTTAAAGCAGACCCTTCCTTTGACAAAAACGGCGACGGCATTCTCCAGTATGTTATTCTAAAAGGTACTTTAGGACACCCTGATGCTGAAGCCAGAACACAGGCCAATCAGGATACATTTGCAGCAGCTAGCTTTAAAACAGAATTGCTTGACGTACAACCGGGTGATTTCAAAACTGCAACCGCAAAAGATATAACCGATGTTTGGATGGGTAAATTCGGTGACAAGATTGAAATGATTCTGACTAATAATGATGCCATGCTGCTTGGTGCACTTGAGTCAGCAAAGGCAGAAGGCTACTTCGGCGGCGGTAAAAAAATGGGAGCTATCGGAATTAACGCACTGCCTGAAGTTCTGCCATCCATTGAGGACGGCACCATTATCGGCTCTATCCTTTCAGATGCATACAGTGAAGGTCTCAACATTTTCACCATGGCCCTTAATGTTGCATCCGGTGCAGACGCTTATAAAGATATCACCATTAAGCCCGATGATATGAAAGCTATCCGTGTACCTTACATTCCAATTTCCAAGTCCAATGTTAATGTAGCAAAAGAAATGTACGCCAATGCTTTGAAGAAATAATCAGAGAAAAGATGCAAAAAAAGCGCATAGGCTGCGAAATGCAGCCTATGCGTTAATTAAAGCAGGGTGATGAAAATTTATGAGTCAACGAGCAGTGGATAAAAACATTCCCTATCTATTAGAAATGAACGGAATATGCAAAAGCTTCCCCGGAGTAAAGGCCTTGGATGATGTACAGTTGAAAATACGGCCCCATTCCGTTCATGCGCTTATAGGAGAAAACGGGGCCGGAAAATCAACACTCATGAAATGCCTGTTCGGTATTTACCAGCACGATGGGGGCGAAATTATTTTTAACGGTGAGCCCGTGAACTTTCACAACCCAAAACAGGCTTTGGATTATGGTATTTCCATGGTCCATCAGGAACTTAACCAGGTACAGGATCGCAGTGTAATGGAGAATATCTGGCTAGGTCGATTCCCTATGAAGGGTATCATTGTCAATAGTAAAAAAATGTATAAAGACACAAAGGAAATTTTTGAAAGCCTTAACATACATATTGATCCCGCTGCCATTATCGGTACACTTTCGGTTTCACAAAGGCAGATGGTGGAAATCGCCAAGGCTGTTTCATGCCATGCAAAAATCATTGTATTTGACGAACCCACCTCATCCCTTACAGAAGTCGAAGTCAAACATCTCTTTAACATCATTAACAAGCTGCGGGACAATGGCTGTGGCATTGTGTATATTTCACATAAATTAGAAGAAATATTGGAAATCTCTGATGACGTCTCAGTTATGCGCGACGGTCATTGGGTGTACACCGGAACAAGTAGGGACCTTACCATCGATAAGCTTATCACGCTCATTGTCGGCCGTGAACTTACTGACCGCTTCCCTGCAAGAAACGTGGCGCCCTCACAGGAAGTTATTCTAAGTGTGGAGCACCTGGCCGGCGAATATATGCCGACAGTTGTTGATGCAACGTTTGAACTGAAAAAAGGTGAAATCCTTGGGGTTGCGGGTTTAATGGGCTCCCGAAGGACTGAAACAGTAGAAACCCTTTTTGGTATTCGCAAGCGCAAGGGCGGATCCATTAAATTAAATAATAATCCCATTGAAAACAATACGGCTCGTGAATCCATTGGAAATGGTTTCGCACTCTTAACGGAAGAACGCCGTCAATCAGGCATTTATCCAACCCTGGATATTACTTTTAACAGTGTCATTGCAAATATTGATCAGTATACCAATAAATTTGGCATCCTCAATGAGAAAAAAATTGCCAAAGACACCCAATGGGTTATTGATGCGCTCAGTGTCAAAACCCCAAGCTGTAAAGCCAAGATACAAAACCTTTCCGGCGGGAACCAGCAAAAGGTCATTATGGGGCGGTGGCTTTTGACCGAGCCTACCATCATGCTGCTTGACGAGCCAACCAGGGGCATTGATGTCGGGGCAAAGTATGATATTTATCAGCTCATTATTAATTGCGCAGAAAAGGGAAATGCCGTTATTATGATTTCATCTGAAATGCCCGAACTACTTGGAATATCCGACCGCATTATGGTTATGAGCAATGGCCGCGTGGCCGGCATTGTGGATGCAAAGACCGCAACTCAGGAAGATCTGCTTAGACTTGCCGCAAAGTACCTTTAGGAGAGGATGAAAGATCATGAATAGTATAACTTCCCCTTTAAGATCCCTTCAGTATAAGGATATAAAAGAAAAACTCGTTAATAATGCCATATATATCGTGCTGCTTGCATTATTTGCCGTGATTGTGGCCATCGACCCTTCTTTTTTAAGTCTGAAAAACTTTGGTTTTATTCTCAGTCAATCGGCAACAAGAATGATTTTTGCCTGTGCCATTGCAGGCCCCATCGTACTGGGCGGTACGGATCTTTCTGCAGGACGACTCATCGGATTTGCCGGACTTATCACAGCCTCTTTGCTGCAATCACCGGATTATGCGGTAAGAGTCTTTCCCGATCTTCCCCGCCTGCCAATTTGGCTGCCCATTTTGCTTGGCATGATTGTATGTGGATTGTTCTCACTATTACATGGCTACTTGGTTGCCAAGATGAAAGTTGCACCGTTTATAGCATCCCTGGGCATGCAATTGGTTGTTTACGGCTTAATGTCTGTTTATTTTGATGCGGTCAGCGATTCAGCCCCTATTGGTGTTCTTGATGCGAAATTCACCGGTTTCGCACAGAACGGCATCAACATTTTTGGTTTCAGGCTTCAATATATTATTCTTTATGCCGTCGTTGTTATTGCCCTCGTTTGGTTTATTTGGAACAAGACCAAGCTGGGTAAAAATATGTTCGCTATTGGCGGGAATGTTGAAGCGGCAAATGTCTCAGGTGTCAATATTGTCTTCAATATGCTTGCGATTTATGTTCTCGCAGGCTTGCTCTACGGCTTTGGCGGTGCCTTGGAAGTTGCACGCACAGGCAGCGCGACCAATGCATTGGGTGCCGGCTATGAACTGGATGCCATAGCAGCTTGCGTTGTGGGCGGCGTTTCCATGCGCGGCGGTGTCGGAAAAATTAAAGGCGTCATCACCGGTGTGCTGTTGTTTCAAGTTATCAGCTACGGATTGGTTTATGTCCAGGTTAACCCCTATCTGGTCTATTTTGTTAAGGGGACCATTATCCTTATAGCGGTTGTCATTGATACAAAAAAATACATCAAGAAAAAGTAAAATCGTTTATCAAGACATGGTAAACCTTGGAGGATAACATGAATAATCGAACCATGAAAGCTGCTGTTCTGGAGCAATTTCATCAGGAGCTCCGTATAAGGGAATTACCCATACCCGCACCAAAGCGGGGTGAGGTTTTAATCAAAGTAAGGGCAAGCGGGCTCTGCGGAACCGATTTACATATTCAGGACGGACGCCTGTCAACTATCAAGACCCCTTATATCCCAGGGCACGAAACAGCCGGAGAGGTTTTGGAGCTGGGTGAGGATGTCACCGGCTTCAAAATTGGAGATGCCGTTATCGTCGCAATCGATATTCTTTGCAATACTTGCCGTTTTTGCACCACCGGAAGGGGAAACTTATGCACTCGGCTTGTGCGCTTAGGCTTCGAGCGGAATGGCGGACATGGGGAATATATGGTTGCACCCGCCGCAAACCTTTTGAAATTTGATAAAAAAGTCCCCTTTGAAAAGGCGGCCATCATACCCGATGCCGTGGCATGCATGTACCATGCCATAAAAAATCAGGGGCAGGTCCGCGCAACGGACAAAATATGCATTTTAGGTGTGGGTGGTTTAGGGTTTCAAGGTATACAAATTGCCAAGCATTTCGGTGCAGAGGTTTATTGTACAAGCCGCAAGGACAATAAATTGGACATTGCCAGGCGGTATGGCGCAGATCATGTGATTAATACACTGAAAGAAGATTTAGCTAAAACCATTAACGAGTTGACTCTCGGTGAAATGTGCGATGTTGTCTTTGATAACATTGGTAATGATTCCTCAATCCAGACCGGGTTGGATATATTAAGGCCGGGCGGCAAAGTGGTTATGGTCGGTTATGATGAAGACAGTTTTCAGGCCAGATACCAAACCACAGCCATGAAAGAAAAGGAAATTATCGGCATCAGAGGCAGCAACCGGAGAGATTTAGTAGAAACTATCCGTCTTGTCGAAAATGGAATCATTGATCCCTATATCTTTAAAACATACGCTTTGGACGATATTAATCAAGCTATGAACGATCTTAGGTCGGGCAATTCTCTGGGGAGAACTGTTCTTATCATGTAAGTCCAGCATCCATTTTATTTTCATAAAATGACCACAGAAAGGAACACCTATGGAAAATACAGGTATACCTAAAAATCTTTATGTTTATGTCGGAACCTATACTCAGCCTATTAAATTCGGAACCGGTCAAATACTTGATGGAAAAGGCAAAGGTATCTATCGGCTCCTTCTGGATACACAAACAGGGATACTCACGCATGATGGTTCGGTAACTGAAACAGTCAATCCTTCCTATTTGACTTTAGATGAGTCCGGAAATTTTCTGTACGCTGTTAACGAACTGAAAGAATATAAAGGACAGGCTTGCGGAAGTGTAAGCGCATTTAGAGTGAACCCCATAACTCATGACCTTACTTATTTGAACACAAAGCCCACCTGTGGAACGGATCCTTGCCATGTAACGATTAACAAAGATAATACCCATGTTTTTGTCTCCAACTTTATGAGTGGAAGCGTGTGTGTCTTCCCCATCTCTGCGGATGGTTCTTTGGCTGATGCCTCGCAATTCATACAGCATGCCGGATCAAGTGTTAATAAGGCGCGGCAGGCCTCACCTCATGCTCATTCCACGATTTTTGACAAAGATAATCGATTTGCTTTTGTACCCGACCTGGGAATTGATAAAGTCATGATCTATAAGACTGATTTCGAAAACGGTAAGCTCATTCAAAATGAAACACCCTGGTATGCGGTCAGTCCAGGTGCAGGGCCCAGGCATTGTGAATTCCATCCTTCCGGCAAAACCTGCTATTTGATAAACGAGCTAGACAGTACCATTTCGGTGCTCTCGTACAACACTGAAGAAGGCAGTTTTCAACAGCTTCAGAATGTACCTTCAGTTAAAGAAGCCTTTAAAGGTGAAAACACATGTGCTGATGTACACCTTTCACCCAACGGCAAATTTTTATATGGCTCCAACCGTGGACACAACAGTATTATTATTTATGCAATCGACCAGGAAAGCGGATTGTTAAACTATGTAGATACTTCACCCTGCGGCGGCAAAATTCCAAGAAATTTCGCTGTCGATCCTACCGGCACTTTTGTCCTGGTATGCAATCAAGATACCGATAATATCGTTGTCTTTAAAATTGATCAGCTTACGGGCAGACTTGAAATGATCTCCGATTTTCACGTACCAACGCCTGTATGTGTAAAAGCTTATTTTATTTAATATTCAGCAGCCAACCAATGGTGGTCTTATGTATATGGGGGGAATGGTCATTTAAGATTTGTACTATGGTTGGCACACGAGAAAAACAGGCTGAGAGAACTGACTCTCAGCCTGTTTTATTATTAATTTCCATCAGCTTAAGGTGTGGGAGGAATATTATTCACCGCCACCGTCCACGATTTTGTCTATATTTTCAAAGGTTCTAACGCTGAAGAGCAGAGCATGCTCCCGGGTGGCGTTTGTATAATTTTTAGCATCCTCCTTAGTTGGGACATTCTTTGGAACGAACAAATTGTTGGAACCACCTAATATGATTTTAAACTTTGCCATGAAGTAGACTGACGGTTTAAAGTTTTGGAAAATATTCGCATCGTCGGCAAAAGGCTTAACATCCTTATAGTCAAGGGTGTGCCTGGTATAGGTACTGTCACCCTCCTGTGTCCAGCCTTCCCAGTTTAACTTTTTATATACTCTGGTAAGCATGGCGGCACACTGCTCGCGGCTTATATACTTGTCGGGCTCGAATTTGACATTGGTTCCTTTACTTGTTCCCAGTACGATATCCGCTGCATATGCTTTGAGAACATCTATGTTTTTAGTATCGGTAAAGGTATTATCCGCGGCGGGAGAAATGTTCTTTTGAGAGAGGCTTTCGTACAGCTTTAACGCCACAGATGCAAACTCGGCGCGTGTAATCGGCTTCGTAAGGTCTTGCCCCTTTAAAATATCCGGAATAAGTCCCGCTTCTTCAGCCTTTTTCAACTCGCCTTCAAAATTCTTGGTTGCATTACTCCATGCGGGCATACCATAGGAAAGCGTGTTGGAGTAGGGACTGTACAGCCATGTCATCGTGGTCACTCCCGATTGCCTGTAGGCTCTCTCATCGATCTTATACCGCACCTTGACTTCATAGACTGCCGCAGCAAAATCCGTGACCTTACTGTCTTTGTAATAGGAGCTAACGTCCAGCCGGATCGCTTCATTGCCAAAAAAACTGTCTCCAACCAATTTAAACTCCGTATCGCCGTCCTTGCGCATCCATATCTCGGTCCTCATGCTGTCACTCGCGGCGGCGTTAAATTTCTGCGTTTCGGCCGGGTGCTTGCTCATATCCAGCCAGATATAGGGCTTCTTATCTTTGGAGTCCTGCTCAAGCCTGGAGGATACCAATGCCGGCGCGTTGGCGTTTATTATCTTTTTGTAATCCATTTTGGCTTTGTCGGACAAAACATATTCCTGCGACCAATCGGAAAATACTAAGCTTTTGATTCCTTTTGCGTTGTTGTAACAGTCGATGGCAAAACGGGCTCTGAATGTGATGGAGTGGTTTTTGTACCAATCCCAGCTGTGAAATCCGTCACGAGGAGGCGCGTTTTTTTCATCCGGGAACATGCTGGGGAACTGAATCCCGCCATGACCCAGAAATTGCTTCCATTGTCCGCCTTTTATCGAATTATAATAATCCAGCGCATATTTTGTGTAAGTGGCGCGATCATCCCAGGCGGCTGTATGGTGCCAGTCCCCGTTGTCAATTTTGAAATCGATCTGGCCGCGAAGCACCATGTGGTATCCGCGCTCTTCATCGGTAAGATCAAGCAGTGTCCGCAGGTCGTCGGGCGCGCTGAAGGTGCAGGTTACACCGCTCCCCATGTAATCAGCCACTCCGAGGTATAACGGTGCGGAGATTGTCGCCGGCGGGGTTCCCGCAGCGTTTGAAATGTTTATCATGCCGAACAGCATGATAAAGGTTAACAGGATTGCAAGAATTTTTCGTTTCATTGTGATTACCTCCGTTCTTTTTTTTCTCAGTCATTTCGAGCACAGTTATTCTTCGGGCAATTTGAAAACCTCGTGAATTTTCTCCTGATGAACTAATCTTTGTTTATAATAATCATCATAGTGCCGTCTTTATAAGTAAGTTCAAATCTTTCACCCTCATTGTTTTTTGCTGTATAAGTACGCATACCGTTATCATTCGTTTCCTTCTGTTCCTTATCAAAGCACAATTTGACAAATTCAAAATAGTCGTCAGCATCGTCCTGTGGCACAGACTCCATTTGAATCACGACCTTATCTTCGCTGTTTTCCAATACTTTACTTTTTCCACTGCCAAAATACGTAGGAAGATGGAATCCCAGCCCCGATGCAGGCCAGTTACTGCTACCTTCACCTACAGTATTTTCATCTTTCCCTAAATCATATGTACCCTGCGCTTCACCGGAAAAATTGAATGATGTGCCTTCGCCTGCTTTATAATCTGGGGGCAATTCCAGCATCCCTGCCGGGATGGTTGTGGAAAACTCCTTCATAATCATAACCATTTCAACGGTATCCGATTTGAAAACCATGGCATAGAGCTTCTTTCCGTCCATGAAATACCGGGCTGTCCCTTCCTCGGCCTTGTACTCTTCATAGGGAAGAGTCTTGCCGTTCACAGTATCAGTGCCGCTGCCTGTATAGACAACATCGTTATCCAGGCTCGGCATCTGTACGCCATTGGTATCCATCGGAACATCAAGAATATGATATGTCTTTTCGCTATCATTGATCATATAATATGTACCGTCTTTCAACAGCGAGTGCATCATAAAACCGCCCATATCCACCAGCGTGTCCGAGTTCTTTCCGTCCACAGCCAGGACAACTTCCATTTTCACCTCTTGTCCATTGCCCTTTAAGTTGACGGTATAGCTCATGTAGTATTTTTCGCCTTTAATCGAGTTGATAAACGCATCAGCGAGACGTTCCGACACGGGTTCCTGCTTGCTTTCATCTGGTTTGGAGGTATTGGCATCTGGGGCTGCCGATGGACTTTCGATGAGTTTAGAATCTGCGGAATCCGGGGTTACTGACGGACTTTCTAACGGCTTAACGGACGGGCCATCAGCCATCTTTTCCCGACTGCACCCAGCAAACGATAGAATTAGCACAAATGCCAGCAAGCAGACTAAAATTTTCTTCATTTTACTTACTCCTCTCAATCATTCTTAATTTTGAAAGTCAGTACTTTCCACTTCTTCTATCCTCGTATGGTAAACAGCATAAGTGTTCCGGGCATAAAAAATCCCCTACACAATCAGTATAGAGGGTATTTTTTATTCCGGTATGTGCCGAACGGCACTATTTTAGTGAAAGGTAGTACCGCACAGCCCGTTTCCATTGAAAGAAAGGTAAGCCATCTACAACAGCAAAGGCAGACAGCAAAGGCAGACAGCAAAGGCAGACAGCAAAGTCTGCTGTCCGCCTTCCCTTAGAACACATGATTCAGTTTTGTTAGCAACAATCACGATCACGGTCGCAGCACCTGTTACCGCCAAAAATACCCGGGACGAAACAGATAACCACAATAATTATAATGATAATCCATATGAAATTGTCACCACCACCAAAAATACCATCTCTGCGGCAGTCACAATCTCTGCTACAGCACTCACCCATAATAACACCCCATCTCGATTCAGCCTTCTTCATCTTATGCAGATGGCCTTCGAGGTGACACTAAATGAACAGCTAAATAATAGCTTCCCCATTTTCATGGGGCTTTGTTATTTAGCTGTTCCTAATCAGGGGTTATATCTACTTAAAATGGATTGGTAAAGATTCTTATACTCCCGGGCAGAATTATCCCAGGAGAAATCCTGGCTCATACAGCTCCGGATAATGTTTTCCCATTCCTCTTTATTCTGGTAAATTTCAAGTGCACGTGCTACGGCGTCCTTCATTTCGTGAGCATTGTAATTAGCAAAGGAAAATCCTGTCCCCTCTTTTGTAAAGACATTATACGGAAGCACCGTATCTTTTAGTCCGCCGGTTTCTCTCACTATGGGCACTGTCCCATAACGCATGGAAAAAATCTGGGAGAGCCCGCAGGGTTCATATAGAGAGGGCATCAAAAACATATCACTGGCAGCATACATTCTCTGAGCCAGTATCCCGTCATATTTGATGTTGGCAGAAACCTTGCCTGGATACCGAGCCTGGGCATTTCGCAGCATATCCTCATAATGCCTGTCACCGCTTCCAAGTACAACAAATTGGAGTCCCATATCCACAAGCTCGGACAACATGAGTTCAACCAGATCAAGACCTTTCTGATCCACAAGCCTGGAAATAAAAGAAACCAATGGAATATCATCTCTCACCTCAAGTCCCAGTTCCTCTTGCAGCCGTTTTTTATTTTCATACTTCCCTGAGAGATCCGCATTACTGAAATGTGCATAAATCCTTGGATCACTCTGAGGATCATTATTTTCATAATCAATGCCGTTCACAATCCCATACATATCGTCGGAGCGGCGTCGAATAATATCCTGTAGGTTTTCTCCATAAAAGTCGCACTTGATCTCATCGGCATAGGTACGGCTCACTGTACTTAAAGTTGATGAATAGGAAAGCCCTGCCTTCAGGAAGTTTACCTGATCATAATATTCCACCCCGTTGATATGAAAATATTCCCAATCCAGTCCGAGAAGATCGCTCATAATGGATTTTGGAAATACACCCTGATACTTTAAATTATGTATTGTAAAAAGGGTATGCATCTTCTTATAGAAGCCACCTTCTTTATGCCTGTAATGGGCATCCAGAAGTAAGCTCACCATTCCTGTCTGCCAGTCATTGAGATGAAGAATATCCGGTTGGAAGTCTATGAGTGGCAATATATCCAAGATGGCTTTGCAAAAAAAGCTAAAGCGCTCACCGTCATCATAAAGGCCATAACAGCCTTCTCTGAAAAAGTAATACTCATTATCAATAAAATAATAGGTAACACCTTCATAATCAAGCTTAAATACACCACAATATTGCTTTCGCCAGGAAAGCTCCACCTGGCAGCCTCCAACAAACTGCATCTGGGAGACGTATTTGGGGCTTATCTGGTTATACTTGGGCATGACAACACGAATATCCACATCCAAATTCTTTAAAGCCTTGGGAAGGGAACCAGCCACATCGGCAAGGCCGCCTGTTTTTGTAAAAGGTGCCGCTTCAGACGCAGCAAACCATACTTTAAGCATGGAAAAATATCCTTTCTTTTGGAGATTAATGCTTTCGCATGTTCATTCAATCATATTCTCCCACTTTTTTCAATACGAAAAACACAGTCTTTAGTAAATACAAAAACCTTTCTTGAATAAACTATTAACAAAAGCTTATCAGGGAGGTGCCTCATGATTTTGGACGAAAATAAGCCAAAGGTTAACCCCAATAAACTTAAGGCGTTTGCCACCAATGCCGTAACAGAAATCATCAAAACTGAATCTGATGCCCAGTTACCTATATCTTCCGACAGAAGTGTTGAAGAAGCACGCGATTGGTGCAATGATGGAAGCAAATTATAATCTGCAAAAAGGGGGGTCTTTGATCCCCCCTCCTTTAATATCAGTTTACGAAGGTATAATTCATACCAGAGTTGTTATCCCAGTTTTCGCCTGCATCCCTAAAGGCCAGGTTAACATTTTTTCCTTGCTCAACAGAAATAACACCGGAAAAAGAACTTTCTCCCTCTCTATTTAACGTGAGATTGGAGACATCCTCCCATTTTTGATTGCTTCCGAAACCATAGACGCCGGAAATTTCCTGAGCTCCGCCTTTTGCAAGCAATCCCGTATAGTTGATTCTGGCCTGAGTCTCTGACAGTTTTTCAAAAGTTACCCCAGCCTTGGAATAAGATTGGATACCAAAGCGAGAAACATCATTCATAAGGCCCTCAGAAAATTCTTCATTGAAGGTCTCCTTTTCTTTGTCAGATCCATGCTTGTGTTCAACTTTGGTCGTCTTTTTATAACTGGATTGTTTTTGATTCTTTTCATTATTATTCAACAACATATTATCAAGTAAACTCATGGTTTTTTTCTTCCTCCTTTCACTTGTTACTACATCTCTTATTATTTGTTTTTCAATACTTTATAAACACCAAATAAATCAATATCTGCCTATCCAATCATAATAAAAGCAAATAATTGTTTTGAAATTTTTGGATATCAAAATTAATCTCATAATAATCAATTATTTAACATTGACAGAGTTCTCATCTTGTTATACTATTATAACAAGATAACATGATTGGATGGGAGAGCGGTATATGCAATTAGATAGCAAAAGTCCTGTAACCCTTTATTATCAAGTTGAGCGGCAGATTCGCCGAATGATTGAAGCCGGGGATTATAAGGCAGGCGATGCTATTCCTGGCGAAAATGAACTGATAAATATGTTCAACGTCAGTAGAATAACTGTCAGAAAAGCATTGGAGCGGTTGGAAGAAGATGGCCTCATCATTAAGAGGCGAGGTTCAAAAACCGTTGTATCAGGCAGTATACCTTCCAATGACATACAAGCAACCTCTCTTGATGATTTTAGAAGAATAGAGGATGAATTACTTCATCGTGGACTTCAACCCAAAGCAACAGTCGTTGAGCACATTTCTCTGGTTCCAACTGATATAATAGCGAAAATTTTTAATATTACAGAAAAAGAAGAGCTTATCCGAATAAGACGTCTATGTGAAGCAAATGATGAGCCCATATGGTTTGAATCACGTTATTTTCCAAAGCATTTAGGTGAAAAGCTTGATAAAGAGAGTTTGGAAAACAAGTCCGTACTCAGTTTAATGAAGGAACTAGGATATGTTGTTGATAATGTTGAAATACAGCTCCAGGCGGTTAGCGCAAATTCGTTACAATCAAAGCTTTTAAATGTTCCAATCAATTTCCCCTTATTACTTCACCAATCCATTTCTTATGACAGCAAAAGAACCCCGCTTCAGCTTACAAGAGTCTATCTGCGCAGTGATTATTATAAATTGGTACTCTATGCAAAACCACAGGCTGGCATACCCGGTCTTGACATCATTAATGGTGGTTATATTGTAAAAAAAATTGAATGAGGTGAGGTCAATGGTCATCGATGCGCACATGCACACATTTCCCTGTCTTGAGAACCAATATGGGGATCGGGATCTTAAAACCCAAAACATGTATTTGCAGCGTTTTGTTGCTTCCTCTCCAGCCGCATCCGTACGTAGGCTGAGAGACAACCAGATTGTCACAGACAAATCTTTATACTCTTTGTGGGATGACAATGATAAAACGCCCACAGGAGCATATGACGTCAATTTTCACGCAGGAAAATTCGGACGCCTGGAATGGCATAAGGGCGGAGAAACTTACTACATACCTCTCTATGCTCCTAATATGCAAAGACTTGAATCTACTCCTGAATTTTTAATAGCACAAATGAACTACGCAGGAGTAGACGTTGGGATTCTTCAAAACGCCTTTTTATACGGGGATCTTAATGATTATATCGCAGAAGCAGTTAAGAAGTATCCGGATAGATTCATTGGCACAATACAAGTTAATGAATCCATCGCCTATCAACAGGCAGAGATTTCCAAACTAAAAAAGTATGCACTGGAATTCGGACTAAAGGCCATATACTTTGCAAACGAACGTTTCTTTGAAAATGGATTCTCCATTCAGTTTGATGATGAGATTTTTGATTCATTCTGGTCAACAGTACGTGAACTCAGTCTTCCAGTGTTCTGGGATATCTCTGCAATTACAGAAAAAGGCGATGATATCACTCTTTCTGCCTTTGAACGCTTTATGAAGCAGATGTACCGGCTCGAGAGCTGGCACAAGCGTTTCCCGGAAATTCCTTGCATACTCGTTCATGGCGTACCCTTGCGGAATATTCGCGTTAAGGATTCTTTTATTCCAATATCACAGGATTTATGGCAGATATGGCAAAGAGAAAATATGTATCTCGAATTGCTGTTCCCCATGCAAGTAAGCCATCCGGTTCCTGGCGGCAGCATTTGGGATTACCCTTATACTGAAACTCATCCCCTTATTGCCGATCTTCTCTCTCATCTTGGTGCCCAAAAGCTGATTTGGGGCACAGATCTTCCCAATACCGAACGGAACTGCACATACGCTCAGGCAAAAAATTATATTGATCGTCACTGTCCTCTGTTAAGCTCAGAAGAAAAAAAGTTAATATTTGGTGAAAACGTTAAAAGAGTTTTCAAACTGAATCAACAAAGTGAACTTTAACAAATAGACAGAAAGGATGGACATGCATGACAAACTATAGCCGGGAGTACGTTTTTACCGAAAATGCTCCAAAAGGACGGGGGCCCTTTCCTCAAGCCCTAAAGGTGGGTCCGTTCCTGTTTGTTTCAGGAATGGGTCCATTGGATAAGGAAACCAACACACCAATCCAAGGAACCTTTGAACAACAGGTAAGGCTTACTTTGGATAATGTGAGGGAAATTGTTAGAGCGGCTGGCATGGAAATGGAGGATGCAGTCAGAATAACAATTTATCTAACAGATTTAAGTAATATTCCGGAATTCAACGAAATCTACAAGGAATATTTTCCCGGGGACAGGCCTTCAAGAACCTTGGTACAGGCAGGTTTACGAGGCATCGATGTCGAATTGGAAACCACATTTTTTAAGAATCTGCTCTAACGTCGTGACAATCTAATTCTAAATAGTTTAGAACCATAGATTGTAAATCAAATGATGAGGGGGAATTTGAAAATGAAAAGGATTGTTGCATTGTTCATGGTAATGATCATGGTAGCAGGTATTCTGGTGGGATGCCAGAGTAATGCTCCTGGCACGTCGGGTACACCATCCGGGACACCCAACAAACCCACCGACACAAGTCCTATAAAAATCGGTGTCATTGCACCATTCAGCGGTGCCGGCACGTCTTACGGAATCGGCATTAAGCAAGGTGCTGAGCTGGCTATCAAGGAAATAAACGATGCAGGCGGGATTAATGGACGGAAGCTGGAAATGAAAACAGCTGATGATGCAACCAACCCAGCCGAAAGTATCACCGCCATTCAAAGATTGATCGACTTTGATAAGGTCGACATTATTATCGGTGGTTGGGGTTCCTCACAGGTGCTTGCAGCACAGCCCGTTGCAGAGAAAGCCGGAGTACCCTACATTGTGGTGGGCGCAACCAATGCTAAAATCACTACCAAAGACAACTACTGGACCTTTGCTGTAATAAAGTCTGATGACCTTCAAGCCGAATCACTGGCCAGTGCGGCAGTCAACGATATGAAGCTGGAGAAGATAGCCATTATCTATGATACCAATGATTACGGTACAGGAACAAAAGATTCCTTTTTAAAAGTCCTAAAATCTATGGGTAAAGAGCCTATTATTATCGAGAGCTATAAGAGCGATGACAAGGACTTTGCTGCCCAGCTCAGCAAGATAAAGGCAGCAAACCCGGATGGTATCGCTGTATTTGGAACCATTCCTGCGGCTCCTGCCATAATGATTCAAGCAAAAAATCTCGGTATAAAAGCGCAATTCATCGGGACGGGCGGACTCGCTAACGATCAGTTGATCGATCTGGGCGGAGATGCAGTAGAGGGTACTGTTCTCACCACATATTTCCACGAGGATACCAACGCAGCAGCAACAGATTTCGCAAAAAAAATGCAGGATATGTTTGGCAAGGGTTCCGAGCCAGTGCGTCCAATACTGTCAGCATGGGAATACAGAACAATTAAGCAGATTCTTGTACCCTGTTTGGAGAAGGCTGGAACGAATAAAGAAAAACTCCGTGAAGAAATTAAAGCATGGAAAGGCCAGATTGTTGGTTTCGACGAAGAATTATACTTCAATGAGCGCTACCAACTGGAACAGCCGAGCGTACTTATTCAGGTCAAGAGTGGAGCCTTCGAACTATATAAAAAATAAAGAAAATGTTTACACTAAGGTCTGTAGAATCCCCCTTGTACAAAGGGGGTCTACAGACTCAAGATAACATTATGGTAGTGAAAGAATATACGAAGGGGGTGTGAGCATGCTGTTTCAATTATTATTGCAAGGAATTGCCACAGGCTTTGTATATGCATTGGTTGCATTAGGATACACCTTAGTGTTTCGATCCCTCAATCAGGTTATTTATTCCCAGGGACATGTATTCATGGTCGGAAGCTTCATAGGTTATGCTATTTCACTTAAATTCGGTACCAATGCATTACAAACTTTACTGATAACAGCGGTCTTTGGTATTATCCTTGGATTTATTCTCGATAGAATTGTGTTCCGAAAGCTTTATGATGTAGCAACCATGACATTTGTCATCGCGGCTATCGGACTGGGAATAGTACTGCAGAATACTGTACGGATTATGTATCCCGAACCGGTAAAATATCCTCCCATATTTGGCGAGGGCGTTGTAACAGTGCTTAACGCACAAATTGCTGAACCTTATCTATGGGTAATCGCAATTGCATTTATTCTAATTACTTCTCTTTATTGTTTTCTTACGTTCACGCGGCATGGCCAAGCTATGCGTGCGGTGGCATCCGATAGGACCATGGCGGCTGCTATGGGGATTAACGTAAAGGTATATATTAGCATGACAATTTCCATTAGTATGGCAATCGCTGTTATAGGGGGAGTACTCATCGGCCCATTGTATTTCGCTTCCTTTGATATGGGCGGAATGGTCGGCCTTAAGGCTTTCTCTGCATCGGTACTAGGTGGAATAACCAGTATTCCGGGCGCTGCTATAGGCGGTGTTGCATTGGGTATACTGGAGAATCTCTCTGCAGAATATATCAGCTCCTCATATAAAGATGTTGTTTCTTTAGGTGTACTTATATTGATGCTTCTTTTCCGTCCTTATGGGTTACTTGGAAAAGCAAAGCCAACGAAAGTGTGAGGAAATATGAAAAAACATATAAAAACAATCTTCCTGGTGTTATTTTTATTGCTCGCTTCTACATTTCCCGCATACCTGCCTAAATACATTTTGCATATTGTCATTTATATTATGATAACCTCCATAGCTGTAATGGGCTTGGGCATTCTTGGTGCTTCCGGGCAAGTCTCCAACGCACAAGGAGCTTTCTACGGTATTGGCGCATACACCTCTGCCCTACTCTGCGTTAAATTTGGCATGTCGTTCTGGCTAAGCTTGTTGTTTGTAATTGCAGCAGCCTGTATAGTAGGCTTTATTGTCGGATTGCCAACCATTAAGGTATCAGGACTCTATTTGATCATGACCACACTGGGTGTTAATGAAATCGTATATCTTGTAATGATGAATTTCATATCGCTTACCGGAGGTCCTCAGGGTGTTTCCAAGATACCTGTCCCAAAGATTTTCGGTTTTGCCTTTAGATCAATGACCAGTTTTTATTATCTTGCGTTTATTGCAATATTGTTTTTTTCCATCCTCAGTATCCGTATATACCGTTCTCGACTGGGACTGTACTTCTTTGCAGTTAACAAAAGCGACATCGCTTCAAACATGAACGGTGTTAATGTGGTAAAAACAAAGCTTCTTGCTTTTATTATCAGCGCTATTTACGGGGGCGTAGCAGGCGCACTTTACGCCAGCTACATCGGCTACATCCATCCCGACAATTTTAAAACCGATGTTTCAATACTCTTTCTCACAATGTCCATCTTTGGAGGACAGCGAAGTATCTTCGGAATGATTTGTGCAACCGCAGTTCTCACCATTGCAACAGAATACTTCAGATTTATTGGGGAGTATCGCCTCATTGCATATGGCTTGGTTCTTATTCTCGGTATGATCTATATGCCGGAAGGTATTGGAGGAAAGCTGAAGCGAAACAAAACACTGATAAAGGTTGGGGATATAAGATGATTAGAGTTGAGGGAATATCAATGAAATTTGGTGGACTATATGCTCTCAATGAAGTGTCATTTGAGATCAATAAAGGTGAGCTTTTCAGCATCATAGGCCCCAATGGCTCCGGTAAAAGTACAATGTTTAATGTTATTACCGGTGTATACACCCCTACAGCAGGTAAAGTATACCTCCATAATGATGAGATTACAGGATTCCCTCCATATATGATAAACAGGTTGGGTTTAGGGCGTACTTTCCAAAACCCAAAGCTGTTTACCGATGTAACGGTATTGGAGAATATTATCGTACCGCTTTCGGTCAGGAGCGGCTCTCCCTTGGCATGGGAGCTCATAAGCAAGCGAGTTCACAAAAAAATCCATGACGAGATGACACCCATTGCCATGAATGCTCTTGAGGTCACCGGACTCAAGGGTAAAGAAAATCATGCTGCAGGTATGTTGTCCTATGGAGATCAGAAGCGACTTGAGATCGCTCGCTGCTATGCAACCTCACCAGACATCATTATGCTGGACGAGCCGGTAGCGGGCTTAAATACAGAAGAAAGAGATGAAATGAATGCACTGATCAAAGACATTAATAAAAGGGGAATGACCATCGTGCTCATCGAACACGACATGAAGATGGTCATGGGCATTTCAGACCGGATTATGGTTTTAAATCACGGAAGTCCTATAGCCTTTGGTACTCCTCTGGAGATATCGAACAATCCAGATGTAATAAAAGCCTATCTTGGTGTTGAGGAGACTGATGATGAATATGCTTAATATTGAAAATATCAGTGTAAACTATGGACAGGTTAGAGCTTTATACGACCTATCTATAAACGTTGAAAAAGGTGAATTCGTTTCTGTTTTGGGTGCCAATGGGGCTGGTAAAAGCACACTTTTAAACGCTATTATGGGTATTATCAAAACGAGCTCGGGTGACATCTCCTTCAATGGTGTTTCAATGAACAAGCTGCTTCCCAACAATGTCTGTAAAATGGGAATCGGCTATGTACCAGAGGGTCGCCGTGTCTTTTCTGATCTGACTGTTCTCGAAAACCTCAATATAGGCGCATATACCTGCAAGGATAAGACGCAGCGTCAAAAACAGCTTGAATACGTATTTGAGCTTTTTCCTAGACTTAAAGAACGAAAAAATCAGTGTTCCGGCACTTTGAGCGGCGGTGAGCAGCAAATGCTGGCCATGGGAAGAGCGTTGATGGTAAAGCCCGATCTTCTCTTGCTTGATGAGCCCTCCATGGGCCTTGCCCCTATTATTATCCGCGATATTTTTCTGGCTCTCAAGCAAATTAATCAGCAGGGTACAACCATTCTTCTTGTGGAGCAAAGCGCCTATCTGGCTCTTAAAGCATCAAAACGCGCTTACGTTATTGAGTCGGGCAGAGTCACCCTGCATGACACTGTTGAAAATCTTTCCAAGAATCCTTCAATGAAAAAGTCCTACCTTGGCATGTGAGGCGTGTTCCAATTAGAACGCAGCACGAGCCTCGACCCGCTAATGGAGGTTAGACAGCCATGAGAACGATAAACGCAGAAGACATATGCAGCCACGGCATTGAAAAAAAAAGAAAAAACTTGATTGACATTCTATCATGCGGTGTTGATGCAGTTGACCCTGGTATCAGAACAAAAAGCCTGGTTTCAATACAAAGCAAAAGCCTCTACATAGGAGATTCTTGTCACAATCTGGACGAAATTGAAAATATCTATGTTGTAGGCTCCGGAAAAGGCTCCTACCCAATCGTGAAAGAATTGGTAGAAATCCTGGGTGACAGAATAACGGACGGTGTTTTGGCTGTAAAAAAGGGCGATGACAGAACCCTTGAACGAATTAAGATATACCGGACAGGCCATCCTATCCCAGACACTGACAGTATAACAGCTGCTGTTAAGATAATGGAAGTCCTACAAAAGGCTGGAGAAAAGGATCTCGTGTTTGCAGCCATAACCGGCGGGGCCTCAGCTATGACGGTCATTCCGCCTGACGGGATATCGCTGGAAGATTTACAGATTACGAATGAGGTTTTGCTAAAATCCGGCGCAACAATCCGTGAGATGAATACCGTAAGAAGGCATCTTTGCAAGCTCAAAGGCGGCAGATTAGTCAAATATGCACAGCCTGCGCATGTTTACACCATCACCCTTGATACGGTTGATGAAGACATTATGCCCTGGCCTGACATGTCCAAGGCTGATCCGACAACATTTAAAGATGCTGTAGAAGTACTGAAAACCTATGATCTTGCAGACCGAATACCGAGAAACGTCGTTCAATACCTCAATGAAGGAACCCTGCACGAAGAATGGGAAACGGTTAAATCTCTTGAAAACATGCGGCAGACCATATTGAGTGTAGGAAACCCTAAAACCGCATGTGAGGCAGCCGCAAAAAAAGCAGAACAACTGGGCTACCAAGCTCATATTCTGGCAACCCACCTGGAGGGTGAGTCAGCTGAGGCCGGTATATTCCTAGCCGGTATTTCAAACGAGATACTAAAAAACAACAGACCGTTTTGCATGCCATGTGCACTAATCACAGGCGGTGAAACTACTGTAACAATCAACGGTGAATCCGGACGCGGAGGACCAAACATGGAGCTGGTGCTGTCCTATGTTAACTATATGAAGGCCGCTCATAGCTGGGCAATCGCGTCAATAGATACTGATGGCACTGACGGACCGACACAGTACGCAGGAGCCATTGCCGATCCGCTTACAAAGCATGAAATTGAATCAGAAGGTTTTATAATCAAAGATCAGCTTAAAAAACATGCTACGGAAGAAGTCTTTTTAAAAACAAAAAATATTATTAATACAGGCCACACTGGAACTAATGTTATGAATTTAAGGGTTGTATTGATCGGGGGTTAAAAAATGAGCTTTGCTAAGATACAGAGTATCAGAGCTTACGAAATTCTTGCGGGAACAGGAAAACCCGCGGTAGAGGTTGAGCTTGTTACAGACAGCCAATTGGTAGTTACTGCCTCGGTTCCAAGCGGAACCTCCAAAGGCGGCTATGAGGCCTTTGAACTGTTGGACGGTGAAAAAAGGTATGATGGCAACGGCACCAGAAATGCGGTCAATAACGTCAAAACAATTATTGCACCCGCCATTATAGGATGCGACCTTTCAGATCCTGCAGCCATTGACAGGAAAATGCTTGATCTGGACGGTACTGAGAATAAGCAAAGGCTTGGCGGCAACGCTATTCTCCCTGTTTCGGCTGCGGTATACAAGGCTGCCAGCGCCAGCATGCATATGCCGCTCTATCGCTATATAGGCGGCCGCTATGCGATAAATCTCCCGTCGCCTATTGCAACTGTAATAGCAGGCGGAGTTCATTCCTCTTCCTCTTTTCTTGATTTTGAAGATTTTATCTGTGTCAGTAATGGCTTCCCCACTTTTTCCGAATCGCTTGAGGCCATAGCTGCGGTTCGCAAAAACCTTGAAAAAAGCTTAAAAAAGAGATTCGGGAGTATCAGCGACACAGGGGGAGCACTTTCCGGCCCCTTTAAATCCAACGAGGATGCTATTGAAGCGATATTGGACAGTATTGACAAGTGCGGCTATTCAGGCAAAATGAGTCTCGCCTTTGATGTAGCTGCAAATGAGCTGTATAATGCCGAAAACAAGACCTATCGGATTAAGGGAGAACTTATATCCGCGGATGACTTAATCCAGTATTACCTGGGCCTCTGCAAAAAGTATCCTATAACCTTTTTTGAAGATGCTTTTGAAGAAAATGACTTTGAGAGCTTCCGTAAATTAAAGAGCCAGTTAGGCGATGTCATGCTAGTGGGAGATGATTTGTATGCAAGCAATAAAAAGAGGCTGCAAACAGGAATAGGCATGGAAGCCACCAGCGCCATATTATTAAAGATTAACCAGATTGGTACCATCACTGAGGCTCTTGAAACTGCTGCTGAAGCAAAGCGCAGCAATCAGTCGGTCATTGTTTCATTGCGATCCAACGATACCTGTGATCCGATAATAGCTGATTTTGCTACCGGCATTGGTGCTACCATGATTAAACTGGGCTCTCCTGTAAGAGGTGAAAGAGTCGTAAAATACAATCGCCTTTTATCGATTGAAGATCAGCTCTTGCAAAACTCGGAAGGAGGATTAAGATGAAGGGTCGTGTACTGATACCACAGGATATTGCTCCAGCAGGAAAACAATTTTTAATGGATCGAGGATATGAGCTGGTCATCGGAAGCGGTTACTCCGATGAATGCATAAAAAAAGAGATAGTCGATTGTGATGCAGTCATTGTAAGAAATTTTCCGTTTACAAAAGAAATGATTTTGGCCGGAAAGAATCTGAAGGTTATAGCCAGGCATGGTGTGGGCTTGGATAATATAGATGTGAAAGCCGCAACAGAGCTTGGTATCCAGGTTGTGTTCGCTCCTGAGTCCAATGCCATAAGCGTGGCGGAACATACCCTGGGATTTATCCTCGCAGCAGCTCATCAATTTCCTTTATGCGACAGAGAAACTAAAAAAGGTCATTTCGAATTTCGCCATACCTTGAATGCCCATGATATTGAAGGTAAAACCTTGGGTATTATAGGCTTTGGCCGAATAGGAAGACTTGTAGCACAAAAGGCCAAGAATGGACTGGGCATGCGTGTCATCGTTTATGATCCTTTTTTGGGGAGCGGTAATGCTATTGAATACGAAAAGGCAGATTCCTTACAGGCTCTTCTTCCTGATTGTGATTATGTTACTCTCCATCTACCTCTTAGTGAGGAAACACGAAACTTGATAGGCAAAAATGAGTTTCAGCTTATGAAAAAAGACGCCTGCATCATTAATGCAGCAAGAGGCGGCATCATCAATGAAAATGATCTGTATGACGCACTGGTAAGTCATACAATCGCAATGGCATGCCTTGATGTTTTTGTGGAAGAGCCCGTAAATAAGAATTCACCGCTTTTATCCCTGGATAATATTATAGTCACTCCTCACAGCGCAACTTTAACAAAGGAATGCGTGCAACGGATGGGTATGCATGCAGCCATGGGTATTGATGAAGTATTAACCGGAAAAATGCCCACTTGGCCGGTTAATAAATTATAAATTGAAATACCCTGCTGCTAAGTATTTGGGGGGGCATACCCATTCGACCTATAGATAGAGAAGGGGACGGTTCTCCTGACTCCCTATAAAGGAGTCGGGAGAACCGTCCCCTTGACTCTTAAACAGATATTTCTTATAGCTTAACAAACTCTGAAAGTAATTTTATCGCATTTTCAACATCCTTTATATCCACCATCTCCGCCGTATCGTGGATAAACCGAGTAGGAATGGAGACGCCGCCCGAGGGAATACCACCTGCCGTGATATGTATACTCCCGGCATCTGTTCCTCCATCCATCATGACTTCCATTTGATACGGAATGTTATTTTTTTGAGCCGCTTGAATCAAAAGATCCTTTACCCTGGGATGAGAAATCACGCTTCTGTCCTTGATCTTAACGGTGGGTCCTTCTCCTAAGCGCACGGCCATTGGCTTACAGCTTGGCGTATCACCGGTATCGCAAACATCAATAGCCAGAGCCATGTCGGGTACTATTCCAAAAGCTGCTGTTTTGGCTCCTCTTAAACCCACCTCTTCCTGGGCGGTAAAAACATAGTAAATTTCATTATCGGTTTCCGGCTGATTTAATGCGACCTGAATCAAGACGGCACAGCCTATGCGATCATCCAGAGCCTTGGAAATAAGCTTGCCATGTTGTTCAACGGTTTCCCCGACAAAGACTGCCAGGTCTCCCACCTTGACCAGCTTCTCAGCCTCTTCCCTTGAGCCTGCACCAATATCGATATACATCTTTTCAAGCTTGGCATTCTTCATATTGTCAATGTTTTCTTCATACCAGACAACACCCACAATACCGTTTTCAAAGGTAACACGCTGTCCCAGGATAATCATGGGAGGAAGTCCGCCAATATTGCCGAATCTCAAGAAGCCTTTGTCATCAATATAGGACACAATAATGCCGATCTCATCCATATGAGCGGCCAGCATCACTTTCTTTCCGCTGCCCTTTTTAACGCAGATGAAGTTACCCAGAGCGTCAGTCCTTATTTCATCCATCTTATCCTTCAAATAGCCTTTTATGACTTCAGCCACTCTCTTTTCATAGCCTGAGGGCCCGAAGGTTTGAGTTAAAGTTTTTACCATCTCAAACATATTTTTTTCCTCCTTCTTCCCGGTAAAGATTGATCACGGCGGGGCCTCCCGCTGCAACAGTCTCTATTACCTTTTTGGCAAGGGACAGCATGTTATCAAAATCGGATATATCCATGACAGAGACCGGTGTATGAATATAACGGCAGGGAACCGCAATGGTCGCTACCTTAACACCTGTTGCATTGGCCTGGATACGCCCTGCGTCCGTTCCACCTGAGATAGTCTTTTTGTACTGGTATGGGATTTTATTATCCTTGGCCACATCAGTAATCAGAGTTAAAAAATCTCTGTCTGTAATGACCGATCGATCCATAATGGTAAGTGCCGGACCTTTGCCGCACCAGGTGCTCATGCTTTGTTCGTCCGTATCGGGCACATCATAACAGGTCGTGCCTTCCAAAACCAAAGCCACATCGGGCATGACATGGAAGGAGGCAGTTTTGGCGCCCTTTAAGCCAATCTCTTCCTGTACGGTAAAGCAGCCGTAGATATCACATTCGTATTGACCTTTTAAGAGCTCAATGAGAGCCGCACAGCCAACCCGGTCATCAAGGGCTTTGGCCATGAGCTTGTTATCGCCAAACTCTACAGGATCATAGGCAAATGCCACACTATCCCCTATTTCCACGCTTTCCTCAGCCTGATCCTTATCCTTGGCCCCGATATCAATGGTAAGCTGTTTCTTATTGACAGCAGATTTACGATCATGCTCACTTTGGAGGTGAATAGGCTTATAGCCTATTACTCCCGGGATACCTTTATCTCCGATACGGACACGTTTTCCTACCAGCACTCTGGCCTCGATACCGCCAATGGTCTGGAATTTCAAAAGGCCATCTGAGTTAATGTGGGTCACCATCAGCCCTACCTCGTCCATATGGGCATCCAGCATGACCTTTGGGCCTTTTCCGGTACCTTTTTTGAAGGTAATCAGGTTGCCCAGGCTATCAATATGATACTCGTCAACATAGTCCTTGACATGGGACAGTATAAAGTCCCTGACAGGCTTCTCTTCGCCAGATACGCCATCCAGGGATGTGAGTTTTTTTAAGAGTTCCAAGGTTTCCATCATTCTTTCACCCTCCCTGCAATGTATCGTGCCGCAAGCCTGCCCGTAGCTATGACATCGTCCACTGAAACCATTTCAACAGTAGTATGCATATATTTAGACGGAATAGACAGTAAAATAACAGGAATGCCTTCACGGGCTACGGCATGTACAGCCGCTTCCGTTCCTGTATCTCCTGCCTCGGGATCTATCTGATGGGTGATTTTCTCATCTTTAGCCAGCTTGATGCAGGCCCTGGTATGTTTGCGGTTCAAGATAGGCCCTACAGCAATAGCGACACCCTTGCCCAACGGGAAGGTTTCATCACTGGGCGTGTCGGGCATATCCCCATGGCAGACATCAATGACAATGCCCAGATCAGCCTTGATATTATAGGTGGTGCAAAAAGCACCAATGAGTCCCAATTCCTCCTGAACAGTTGCCACCACATAGACATCATCGTCGTGGCGGAGCTTTTTAAGCTCCTTTAGTATTTCAATAAGGGAGGCGACACCGCTGCGGTTATCCATGCTCTTACCGGCTAGACGCCTGTTTAAAAGCTCCTGGGCAGGATTTCGGAAGGATACCATATCTCCAACCGTCACCAGTTCCCGGGCTTTTGGACCATCAAAGCCTATATCGATACGCATGTCTTCCATCTTAACAGCCTTGTCAGCATCCTCGGGGGAAATTAAGTGAGGGGGCTTTGCACCAATGACGCCAAACAGGTCTTCCTTTCCATGGACAGTGACTTCCATGGCACCGATGACCTTGGGGTCCACTCCACCAGCAGCCGAAAAACGCAAGAACCCGCTTTCCTCTATACCTGTGACAATAAGTCCAATTTCATCATAATGAGCTGTCACTAAAACACTTCCAGGATTTTGGGCCTGACCTTTTTTCAGGCCAATGACATTATAAAAAGCATCAACGGAAACCTCGTCACAGTACTCCCGAAAAAGCTCGGCAATCTTTTCGGTCGCCATATTCTCTCTGCCTGTGACAGCACTCATGCTGCCAAGCTTTTTTAAAAGCTCGCCGCAATCCATCATAAAACACCTCCACTGTTGACCACCTATTATCATAAAAAATAAAAGCTTTCTTATTATATCATTTTAATAAAATTTCTTACATTGAAAAATCTCAATGTTTCATTGAACTCCTTTTTTTAAATGGAAATCGTCCTCCCACCTTATCATATCCCATTGCTGCCAATACGAATAGAATCGGCATTATAAGATAGCGATAGCGCACTTGAACCTCAATCAATGTATAGACTGATACGAATACAAAAAACAGGATAACAAACAATAAAACAGCTAAACTCATAGATTCTTCTTCACGCTTTTTTTTCAAAAGGCTGTAAAGAGAAACACCCAGCATGCCCAGAATAAGTATATAATATCCCTTATCAAAGCGCCTAAAAGCCTCTAAAAGACTCCCAGGCGGCAGGCTCAGCTTGCTGGCTTCATTATCATATGAATACAATTGATGGAAGCCCCAGTAGGTATCCTCAAAATCAGCCCATAATAAGCCTTGTTTGACTATAAAAGTAACGGGAAGCTTGATGTTGAATACTCGGCTTTTTATAGCCTTCAGCTCCTCATCTTTCCTCAATTCATCATTCTCGATTTTAAAATAACGATCATAATCAGCCTCTGAAAAAACTCCGTAAGTATTATGATTAAGACCCACGACGAACTTCCATAATGGGTCCTTATTCTCAAGTCCATTTGGATTGATACCGCTTACTTTGACCAAACCGCTTACCATATTGAGCATTAATGCATACGCTAAAATGAAGCAAGCCACTCTTTTTATGCTTAAAAAGAGATTTGCTTTATCCTTAATTTTCTGCATGCAATCAAAGAATCCTACAAATAAGACCGATGCGATAAAGATTATGGCGTCGGGGCGTATGACTTTGCTCAGTGCCGTTACCATACCAGCACAAACCAATCCCCACGCCCTTTGCGGGTACTTAAGATAAATATTAATCCCTAGGTAAAGCAAAAACAGCGAAAGGTGCTGGTTGGTCAGAACAGGAGTAAGAAAAAGATTGGCAGGGTAGCACAAATAAAGAATCGCCATAAAACGTGCTGCTTTTTCGGAGGCTATTCTCTTTGCCATTAAGTAAACCATCACGTTTACCCCTGCCATGAATAAGCAGTTAAGCGCTTTCAAAACCAGTTGGTTTTCGCCAAAGAGCTGATAGACGATACCTGCATAGCTCACATATCCGGTTTGGTAAGCCCAACGGGTAAAATAGGTACTCTGACTGAATGTATAATCTTGCTGTGAAAAGCTGATGGCAGCATCATTCATGACCTTAAAGTCTGAAATGGCCGAGGTTTGAATCAGGAGAGAAACAATGAGCTTTGTGAAAAAAGACAGAATGAAAAGGAAAAAAATCCACTGCAGGTCATTTATTGGGTTATAGAACTTAAGACAATTTAATCCGCAGAAAAATAAAAATGCAGGCACAAGATAAAGAATCCCCCTGCTATACGCTAAAAAGCCCAGATTCATCAGCAAAACCAGACCCAGCCATATGATCAAAAACCAAATGAGTATTCTTTTAAGTCGATGAGTACCACTCGTTATTTTATCCAGAGTTCTCATCTCTTTCCCCTTTGATGATCAATAAGAGAGGGGCAGTTATTACGTATCTCTTTTTAGGAATCCATAACAACTGCCCCTCTGCCTCATATTACGAATTAACAAGCTTTGAGCGGCCCATTACGCATCCTTCGCTTCTAATGTTCCACTGCAACGGTTACAGAGCGTCGGATGCTCGTGGCTGTGACCTATTGTTCCAGAATAAATCCAGCAGCGCTCACATTTTTCACCCTCGGCAAGCTGGATCTCCACCTCAAGTTCACTGTTATTTCCTTCAAGCACCTCAACCTGCGAGGTAATGAAGACAGTGGGCAGAAGCTCTCTATTTCTCTGAAGGAATTCATAAAGGTCACCGTTCGCTTTTAAAACTACCTTGGCCTGTAGGGATTGACCAATGAGTTTCTTGTTTCTGGCTTCTTCCAAAGCCTTTAATACACTGTCCCGTACCTCCAGAATACGCTCCCACTTATGCTCCAGGGCTTCATTGTCATACTCCGGCTTAACGGTTGGCCAATCATTAAGCATGACACTCTCAGCGTTATCGTCCTTGCCATGGGGCAGGTACTGCCAAATCTCATCGGCAGTGAAAGTAAGAACGGGTGCCAGAAGCCTTGTAAGGGTGTCGAGAATAATGAACATGGCAGTCTGTCCGGCGCGGCGAGCCTTATCATCCGGCTTGGAGGCATACATCCTGTCCTTGGTCACATCAAGGTAAAAATTACTCATATCTACGACACAGAAGTTATGGATGGAGTGAATCATGGTATGGAATTCATATTCAGTGTAAGCTTTCTCTATTTTTGCCACCAGTTGATTTAGCTTTAAAAGAGCCCACTGATCCAGCTCATCCAGCTCATCCATCTCATTGTAAGCCACACTGTCCTTGCCGGGATCAAAATCAAAGATATTGCCCAGGATGAAGCGCGCCGTATTACGGATCTTTCTATAGCTTTCCGACAGTTGCTTTAAAATATCATTGGAAATACGGATATCCACCTTGTAATCGCTGGATGCCACCCAAAGCCTGAGAATATCAGCACCGTACTGGTTGCAGATATCCAAAGGATCAATACCGTTGCCCAATGATTTACTCATTTTACGGCCTTGACCGTCAACCACATAGCCATGGGTCAGAACCTGGCGATAAGGAGCCTTGCCCTTTACCGCCGTAGCCGTTAAGAGCGAGGACTGGAACCAGCCTCTGTGCTGGTCGCTGCCTTCCAGATACATATCTACAGGCCATCCCAGCTCGGGATTGGCTTCTGCTACTGCAATATGACTTGAGCCTGAGTCAAACCAGACATCCATGATATCGGTCTCTTTTTTGAATCCGGTACCGCCGCACTCGCAGGTAAAGCCCTCGGGCAGAATCTCGGAAGCCTCATATTTAAACCAGGCATTGGAGCCTTCTTTTTCAAACAAGGTCTTTATGGCATTTATGGTTTCTTCGTTAATGATCTCCTTGCCACAATCCTTACAATAGAAAATGGGAATGGGCAATCCCCAGATACGCTGTCTGGAGATACACCAGTCACCGCGATCCTCCACCATCTTGGTAATACGCTCCTCACCCCAGCCGGGAATCCAGCGTACTTCTTTAATAGCATCCAGAGCCTGTTTTCTAAATTTGTCAATGGATATGAACCACTGCTCGGTCGCTCTATAGATAATGGGGTCCTTACAACGCCAGCAATGGGGATATTGGTGAGCAATAGGCTCTTCTGCAAGAAGAAGATTGCGATTCTTGAGTTCCTGCAATATAGCTTTATTGGACGCTTTATAGTACATACCTGCAAATGGGCCTGCATCTTTTGTGAGGTGGCCCTTATCGTCCACAGGAACGACGATACCGATTTCAGGGTATTTCTTGCAGACATCAAAGTCCTCGGCGCCATGACCGGGAGCGGTATGAACACAGCCCGTACCGGCTTCCAGTGTAACGTGATCCCCTACGATAACAAGGGAGTCGCGGTCAAGGAAGGGATGGGAGCAAACCATATATTCCAGTTCACTGCCCGTTATTTCGCCAAGGGTTTTATATTCACTTATTTGAGCAGTTTTCATGACGCTTTCAACCAATTCCTTGGCCAAGATCAAACGTTCACCATTTGCTTCTACAACCACATAGACAAATTCAGGGTTTAAAGAGATCGCCAGGTTGCCGGGAAGCGTCCAGGTGGTAGTGGTCCAGATAACCACATAAAGGCTGTCAAGGGTGTCTACGATTCCTTTTAGCTTGCCCTTTTCATCCTTCACGGGGAATTTGACATAGATAGAGTTACCATGGTCCTCCTGATACTCAATTTCAGCCTCGGCCAGCGCTGTCTCGCAAGAAGGGCACCAATAAACGGGGCGCATACCCTTATAGATACAGCCCAATTTAGCCATCTCACCAAAGACCTCGATCTGTTTGGCTTCAAACTTAGGCTCCAATGTGATATACGGATGTTCCCAGTCACCCATGACGCCAAGGCGCTTAAAGGACTCACGTTGAACGTCAAGATACTTTCTGGCAATCTCTTCACACGCTTGACGGAATACAACCGGTCCTACCTCATGGCGGTTCAAGCCTTTTTCCTTAATAGCCTTTTGTTCGGTTGGAAGCCCGTGGGTATCCCAGCCGGGAACATAGGGTGCAAAATAGCCCTTCATATCGTAGTATCTTATAATGATATCCTTGAGAACCTTATTGAGGGCGGTTCCCAGATGAATACCGCCGTTGGCATAGGGCGGGCCGTCATGGAGCACAAACTTCTTACCCTTAAGTCTGTTGCGATCCAAACGCTTTTTATAAAGATCTTTTTCACGCCATGCTTGAAGCATTTGAGGCTCTTTTTCAGGAAGACCGCCTCGCATGGGAAAATCGGTCTTTGGCAGATTGAGTGTCTTGCCGTAATCGACTGACATGTTATCTCATTCCTCTCTAATATGGGGACTGAATATTTAATTGTCCCTTAGTAAGTTAATATAAAGCAACACAAAAGCCCTCCATCCTTGTATGGGACGAAAGGCTGCTTTCCGCGGTACCACCCAAATTACAGCTTTTGAAGGCATTACCTTCTTAGCTGCCACTTAAAAGGAATAACGGTCCTCCTCCGGCTCACCTTATTAGGGCTGGCTCAAAATCCTGCCTTTTGGGGCTGCTGCTCGCGGCTGATCTTCAGATTCCCTTGAACCTACGGGCTCTCACCTATTCCCGCTCTCTTATCGGCCTGAAGTTGAATCCTACTCGTCCGTTCATTGCATTTATAGTCATATTTTACGACCTATGAAGAAATTATATGCCCTGCAACCTTCCTGTGTCAAGGTTTAGCCACTAATTCTCTCCATACAGCCTTGTTTAATTTGAGCTGGCAAAATATAATGGTCTATATAAAGCTCAAAAACCGGAGGATGGACGAAAAAAGCTATCCTCTACTTTGTTGTATAGGAGTACCAGTCTATGAACGATAACATCCTTCTTGTAGATGACGAGCGAGAGATCGCAGATCTTGTTGAGGTATATCTACGGAACGAGAATTACAAGGTTTTCAAGTGTTACAATGCATCGGACGCGCTTGCGTGCGTGGAGAGCGTGCCCTTGAGCCTTGCAGTACTGGATGTGATGCTGCCGGATATGGACGGCTTCACGCTTTGCCAGAGAATCAGGGAGAAGCATTTATTCCCAATCATCATGCTGACCGCCAAGGTGGAGGATATGGACAAAATCATGGGTTTGACCTTGGGCGCTGATGATTATATAACCAAGCCGTTCAATCCGTTGGAGCTGGTTGCCCGGGTGAAAACGCAGCTTAGGCGTTATACCCGGTATAACGCACCGGAAACGGCCGTGCCAGATAGAGTCGAGTACGATTTTTCCGGCCTTTACATCTGTCAGGACAGCCATAAGTGCACGCTGTATGGAGAAGAACTACCTCTGACACCTATAGAATTCAACATTCTTTGGTATCTCTGCGAGCAACATGGTAAGGTTGTCTCATCGGAGGAGCTGTTCGAGGCTGTTTGGGGAGAAAAATATCTTGATAATAATAACACTGTAATGGCTCATATCGCAAGGCTTCGTGAAAAGATGCACGAGCCGAACCGAAAGCCGAAGTTTATAAAAACCGTTTGGGGGGTGGGTTATACCATTGAATAATCGAAGGGAACGGATGGACCGAGGCCGTACACGCCGCAGTCAAATGTCCAGCCAGCTTCTGCTGCAATATATTTTGACGCTTATAGGATTTGCGGTGGGATTTGTTATGCTCGTCCTGCTGGCGTGGCGAATTTCTGCCAGCTTCACATGGTATGACTCAAACCCGCTCTATCACATTCTGATATGGATCAAAGAGTATATATTATTATGGACGGGTGCTATTGTCTTCATCGGATGGATTTTCATCACCTATTACTACATCTCCAAGCCTCTTCGCTATCTGGACGAAATCGTGATCGCCTCCGAACAGCTTGCCCAGCCTACCGATACGCCGATAGTGCTGCCGGAAGCCATGAAAAACGTGCAAGATGAATTGAACCTTGTGCGGGAACAGGCACTCCGCAGTACAATGGCTGCAAAAGAGGCAGAGCAGAGGAAAAACGACCTGATTGTCTACCTGGCCCACGACCTCAAAACCCCCCTCACCAGCGTCATCGGTTATCTGACCCTGCTCCGGGACGAACCGCAGATTTCCCAGGAGCTTCGGGCAAAATATACCGGCGTTGCCCTGGATAAGGCGGAACGGTTGGAGGACTTGATCAATGAGTTTTTCGACATCACCCGATTCAGCCTGACCCACCTGAGCCTTGAGCCGGAGACAGTAAACCTGACCCGCATGCTGGAACAGATAACCTTTGAATTCAATCCGATTCTGGCCGAGAAGGAGCTGCGTTGGGATATGCAGCTTGATCCGGATACAGAGATCATCTGCGACCCTCCCAAGCTGGAGCGTGTATTTGACAATCTCATTCGCAACGCTGTCAATTATAGTTATCCAAGAAGCATCATCTCCGTTTCTTTGGGGCGGAGTAACGACCATGTTACGCTATGCATCCGAAACCACGGTAAAACCATACCCGCCGAGAAGCTGGGCCGTATTTTCGAGCAGTTTTTCCGGCTGGACTCCTCCCGTGCCACTTCGACCGGCGGTGCTGGCCTTGGTCTTGCTATTGCAAAAGAGATCGTCGAGCTTCATAGCGGCTCCATTACGGCCGAAAGTGCCAATGAGAGCATTACATTTACGGTGAAGCTTCCACTGGACTGTCAGAAAATCGTATGATTTCCGCCATGGATTAATCAGATTTCTCCCATATAAACCGAAAACACTTCTGTCCCTGCTTTGGTACGATATATTCGTACAAAGCGGGGTTTTTTATGCCGTTGAGAAAGGAAAAAGCAAATGAAAAAATTGAATGTAGCTGTCATATTTGGCGGCTGTTCCCCAGAATACAGCGTATCCCTTGAGTCTGCACATTCTGTGATAAGTCACATGGAGAAAGATAAATATACACCCATACTGATTGGAATCTCGCCCCAAGGTGATTGGTTTCACTTCGTCGGCAATATTGAGAAAATTGCAAAGGATACATGGTGCAATCCCTCGGACTGCACTCCTGCAGCACTCTCACCAAACCGCACCTCACATAATTTGTTGGTGTTCCACGCCACCAAGGTTGAAGAAGCAGCAATTGAAGCCGCTTTCTCAGGTAAGCCGTCGGAAGGCCGTTGCTCCGGTTTGGTTGAAGAAATCTCAATTGATGCCGTTTTCCCCGTTCTCCACGGGAAGAACGGAGAGGATGGTACGGTACAGGGACTATTTGAGCTAGCAGGTATCCCGTTGATAGGCTGCGGGACACTTGCCTCGGCACTCTGTATGGACAAAGACCGGGCGCACAAGCTGGCCCATATGGCAGGGGTTTCTGTTCCCGCTTCTTTCGTGTTGGAAAAGAATTCAGACGTAGGAAAGGCTTTAACTAAGGCTGAAAGCCTTGGTTATCCACTGTTCGTCAAGCCCGTAAGGGCTGGTTCCTCTTATGGCATCACAAAGGTACTTGACCGCCATGATCTTCCTTCCGCAATTAAGCTGGCCTTTGAATATGACGAACAGGTTATCGTTGAAGAAAGCATTACCGGGTTTGAAGTAGGGTGCGCCGTTCTGGGCAACGATGATCTGACCGTGGGTGAAATAGACGAGATCGAGCTTTCGGAAGGCTTCTTCGACTTTACGGAAAAGTATACACTGAAAACCTCTGCCATCCATGTTCCCGCGAGAATACCCAAAGCAAAGGCCGAGGAGATTAAACAGATAGCCCAGACTATCTACAAGGCGTTGGGATGTCGCGGTTTTGCGCGGGTTGATATGTTTCTCACCACTTCCGGCAAGATCGTGTTCAACGAGGTCAACACCATTCCCGGCTTCACTTCCCACAGCCGTTTTCCCAATATGCTTAAAGAAGTCGGAATGTCCTTTGAACAAGTCATTTCCAAGGTGATTGAATTGGCGGTGGAGGAATGAAAACGGTAATCGCCCCCCAAGGTTCTGTTCATACCGGGAGCCTTATACTGATCAATCAGCAATATCCCTGCCAAGAGGTGGCCATGGAGCGCTCTCTTGTGCCTGTGAACATGGAAAACAACGAGGTACTGCTTGAACGCAGAGCCGTTGCTCTTCTTTCCAAGCTGATGGATGATATTGACGGCTGGACCCGGATCACCGCCGTAAGCGGTTGGCGGTCAAAACAGGAGCAACAAGACATTTTTACGCAGTCGTTGGCAGAGAACGGCAGAAGTTTCACAGAAAAGTTTGTAGCAAAGCCCGGACACAGCGAGCATCAGACCGGACTTGCCATCGACTTAGGATTAAAGCAGCCGGATATGGATTTTATTCGTCCAAGCTTTCCGTATGAAGGCATTTGTCAGACTTTTAGAGAAAAGGTCGCGCTGTTTGGTTTTATCGAACGCTATCCAGAAGGGAAAGAAGAAATTACGGGAATCGGGCATGAGCCTTGGCATTTTCGTTATGTGGGGATGCCTCATGCTGCCATCGTGGCGGAAATGGGTTTTACGCTGGAAGAATATCATGATTTTTTGAAGCAGTTTCCCTATGGCAAGAAGTGCTTGACCCATGAGAAAGACAACGTGCATATAGCGGTTTCCTATATGGAGGCAGCAAAAGACGCGGACACCAGCTTTGAAATAGCCGCAGATATTCCATACTCGGTATCCGGCAATAACGTGGACGGATTTGTCATTACCGAGTGGAGGTATGGGAATGGCGGAAAATAGACACTATGGAGGACTTGATTACTTTAAAATAGCGGCGGCTCTGTTGGTCGTCGCCATCCATACCTCTCCCCTGTCCCATTACAGCGTTGAGGCTGATTTTCTTCTGACACGGGTTGTCGCCCGGATCGCCGTTCCGTTTTTTCTCATGGTGACAGGATACTTTATCCTGCCTCAATACCTTTTTGATAAATCGGCAGATCCAAGCGCCCTGCTGCGCTTTATCAGAAAAAGTGCGCTGCTATACCTTGTTGCTACGATCATCTATCTGCCAATCAATATTTATGCGGGGCATTTTGAACAAGTCGATGTGTTCTCCATTCTCCGAATGATCGCTTTCGACGGCACGTTTTACCACCTATGGTATTTGCCTGCTTCTATAATCGGTATTATGCTTGTTTACCTTTTAAGCCGCAAGCTGCCGTTCAAGGGCATTATGTGGATCGCCCTACTGCTGTACTGCTTGGGTCTGCTGGGTGACAGTTACTTTGGTGTCATCGCAAAGGTCCCCATCCTTTCCTCCCTATACGACACCGGATTTCATTTGTTTTCCTATACTCGGAACGGACTTTTTTATACGCCCGTATTCCTCGCTATGGGGGCATGGCTCAGTCATTCCTCGCACCTCTGCACAAAGAAAACGAGTATTGCCGGCTTTTTTGCCTCTGTGCTTATCATGTCCGCCGAAGGCCTGGTGCTGCGCCATTTCGAATTTCAGCGCCATGACAGTATGTATTTCGCTCTGCTGCCGTGTATGTTCTTCCTGTTTCAGCTCATGCTTTCGTGGGATAAAAAGCCCGTCAAGTCTTTACGGACGATTTCACTGTGGGTATATCTCATTCATCCGCTCTTTATCATTGTTGTGCGCGGAGCTGCTAAAGTCACCGGCCTTGTGGATGTGCTAGTAGAAAACAGTCTTATTCACTATTTTGCTGTATGCGCTTTGTCCGTTATCTTTTCCGTAATTGTGGCAAAGCTGCCGATATTTAAGGGAAGCAAGAGCTTTCAGAGGGGGCGAGCTTGGATAGAGCTTGACCGAAAAAATTTGCGTCATAATGTTGATGTGCTTCGCTCCCTGCTGCCCGACGACTGCGAGCTTATGCCTGCTGTCAAAGCCAATGCCTACGGTCACGGAGCGGTTCTGGTCTCACGGGAACTTAACACCATGGGAATTAAAGCTTTCTGCGTGGCCTCTGTCCCGGAGGGTGTCGAGCTTCGCAGAAACGGCATAAAGGGCGAGATTTTGGTCTTGGGCTATACCCACCCGGAGCATTTCCCCTTACTGCGCCGCTACCGCTTGATGCAAACCGTCATAGATTATCCCTACGCAAAATCTTTAAATGCTTATGGGAAAAATATCAGGGTGCATATCAAAATCGACACGGGCATGCACCGCTTGGGTGAACGCTGCGAGAAGCTGGACGCCGTCACAAGGATTTTCCGATGCAAGAACCTTAAAATCGAGGGTATCTTTACCCATTTATGTGCTGACGACACGACTTACCCGGAAGACAAAGCCTTTACCCTGTCGCAAGGACAAGCCTTTTACAGCGTTGTTTCACAGCTAAAAAAGCGTGGATTTACCTGCCCCAAAATACACATATTGAGTAGCTACGGACTTTTAAACTACCCTGGACTGGGAGGAGACTATGCACGGGTTGGTATCGCGCTCTACGGGATGTTGAGCAGCCGAGTCGATACAGAAAACTGCGGTGTCCATTTGAAGCCTGTATTATCTGTAAAGGCGAGAGTAGCATTGGTCAAAGACTTGTTTCAAGGAGAAGCGGCTGGATATGGCTTGCAATTTGTCGCAGAGCAGGACACTAAAATCGCTGTTTTGACAATCGGCTATGGCGACGGTATCCCGCGTTCCTTGTCCTGCGGGGTCGGAAAGATTTTGATAAATGGCCTTGAGGCTCCCATTATAGGACGTATCTGCATGGATCAGATGCTGGTTGACCTCACTAACATGTCTGATGTTAAAGCTGGCGATGTGGCCGTGGTAATCGGTAAGTCCGGAAATGCGGAAATAACGGCTTGTGACCTTGCAGAGCAGACAGGAACGATTACAAACGAAATATTGAGTCGGTTGGGTGAACGGCTGGAAAGACAGATGATATAAAACCGTTCCCTTTCACTAGTTCATATTGATTATGACTTCCACACTGGCCTGATATACTTCCAAAAGCGCTCCGGATTAAATGAAAAGTAAATGATTCTGCCGGGGGAAGTATCAAAGCAGTAACCGGTGCCTGCAAAATCAAAAGTTGCCATTGCCTTTTCCATCTTTTCCTCCACACTACGATTTTCCTGCTCATAATCGAATGGCCCATGTTCAAAAACAATATACTCGGCTTCAGGAATATCAATCATCAGCATTTGTGGTGGTACTTCACCTTTATATTCAAAAGGAAGACGTACACCATAACACTCTGTACGTGGAATACCCCAATCGCAGAGTCTGCCGTCCTGGTCATTAATGTACGCCATAATCTGACCGCTGCCGCCGTTAGATTCGCTCCCACCATCGTCATCCAATTTTCCCTTGATACTATCGAGTAAGCCGCAAATTGTTTTGCAGTCCTGTCCCGGAATAAGGCTTTGCTTTTGCCAAAAATCCCAATACCCATTACTCTCATAGTTTTTAATGTGCAAAAATTTGTGTGCGGGAATGGTTACAAAATAAATTTTAACATCATCTGTAGATTTCATCATCCCAATCTCTCCAAATCCGAAAAAGTAGCGGTCGAAAGGGTTTATTTTTGTACGAAGGGCGACAGGCATAGGCTTTTTTCGCTATCCCGAACCTCTTTTAGTGCAAAGGCTAATTTTCTATGCCGCAGATAATCCCTAAATTGCATACCCGATATTTCCTTAAATTTTCTCGTAGTATGAAATTCGGAATAACCTAACTTGCGAGAAAGAAATCGTAGCGTTATTGCTTCACCGTTACGATTTTTAATACACTCGTCAATTTCATCAACGATTATTTGGATTTGATTGTGCCACTCGTACATTCGTGTGTTCACCTCGTTTCAACCACTCTATAGTCATTATAGAGTAATGGAAATTGCATTGCTTGATTTTACTTGCGGAAAAGAGAGGATTACACAACTCCTAACCAAACACCAGCCCCACCTTATCGTAATGTCGCAGCATCCGTATACTGATCCTTGATAGGTTTGAAAAATCTCCGATTCTAAGCATGGGGTTACCTCATGGTAGTGTCGGTTAAACCAAAGCAATAAATTCCATTTTACACCATCCTTCTCAAGGTGATAAAAATTCTGTTCTTCTTTGAATTACCCCCGACCTTGTCCAGTATGATTCTGCCCATACCCCTTAAAGAGATGGTGCTGCCCTCTTCAACGTCTTTGGAGCCATTGGTGCATTCTTCAAATTGCAGGTAGACCTTCCCTGCCTCAATATACTCCGATGCTTTTGCTCGGGAGAGATTAAAGCCCTCGGCCACAATGGCATCCAGGCGAAGAGAGGCAACTGTGGCTGTTTTTTCTTCGGCCTTAACATTTGGAAGCAGCAATTGCGATACGTCCGACTTTCTGACTTCAACGCTCACCCTTCCAACCTGAGTCAGATTGTTTTCCAGGTACGAAGCCACATCCGAAAGGGCAATGACCTGCGCAAAGCCATCATGGACCAGAATATCGCCAAGGGTCTCCCGCTTGACACCAAGATTCATGAGGGCTCCCAAATAGTCTCTATGGGTCAGCTCTTTTGCATAAGCGTTCTTTTTGTAGATAACCCGAATCAAGGAAAGAGGGTATTCTGAGTTACTTCTGAAATCATCCAAAATCTCTGCACCGGCCAAATAATCAGGCAAGAATAGACCTACCACCCGCTCCGCTTCGGCATAGCCGCCCTCAAAAATGGCGGTTTTTCCTATTTCCCTGAGAACACGTTTTGCAATGGACCTCTGGTGCGGATCCAAGAAGTGCGTATAAGTCAAATAGCCCCCGTCAGCCTTCTCTGCTTTATCCAGGAGCTTTGCCAGAAACAGTCTGTCTTCTTCTGTCATGGCATACTTTAAAAGCTTTTCTCTTTTTGCACTTACCAAAATGCTTAATCCTCCATGTACTCGTAAAAGAGGTGTGTTCCGACTGAAACACACCTCAAGCCTCGACCCAGAAGAAGGAAGCAAGAGAACCTCTCCCCTGCTTCCTTTGAATACTGCTATTCTGACATTATCCCGACAGCTATACCCTGTCCTTCATCTCTAAAAGCTTTCTTCTGATATCCTCTTCCATGCTCTTGAGCTCAGTCTCAGCCTGTGCTCTGCGAACACGGCCATCCTGCTGAATCTTCAAGGTTTCTTCCAGAGTTATAATAAGGTCTTCATTGACCTTTTTCAAGGTCTCAATATCAACGATTCCGCGTTCATTCTCACGGGCTATGTCAATGGAGCTGGTCTTGAGCATCTCGGAATTACGGGCCAGCAGGTCATTGGTAGTATTGGTCACATCCCGCTGAAGCTTTAAGGCTGATTGCTGGCGCAGCATGGTAATGGAAATAACAATCTGGTTTTTCCATAGCGGAATGGTGTTCATAATGGAGCTTTGAATTTTCTCAACCAGGGTCTGGTCGTTATTCTGAATGAGCCTGATCTGAGGAGCGGTCTGAATGGCGATCATTCGGCTGAGCTTGAGATCGTGGATCTTTTTCTCAAAGCGGGAGATGAGCTCTGCCATATCCTTGACTCTCTGAGCATCTACTGCATCACCGGATTTGGTAGCTTTCTCTTTAAGCTGAGGCAGCACCTTGTCATTAAGATCCTTCAGCTTTAATGAGCCCGCCATAATATAAACATCAAGCTGCTTTAAATAATCCAGATTTTTCGCATACATGGTATCAAGAGTGGTAATATCTCTGATAAGCTGAAGCTTCGCTCTGTCTAACTGATCAATAATCTTTTCAATTTGAACGCTGAGCTTGTCATAGCGTGCGATAAACTTTTGCGCTTCTTTTTTAAAGCCGCCAAACATGCGGGAAAGGGAAAAGCCCTTCTGTTCAGGGTCAATGGCGTCAATATCCAGCTCCTGGACCTTTACAAGCAGGTCAGTGAGAGCATCTCCAACCTCACCGCTGTCCTTGGCTCTAATCTGATCCAGCATGGCATCGGAAAACTTGGATATATCGCTTTGGGCCAGATTACCATATTGGATAACGTTCTGAGAATCCGAAACATTGATCTGGGCTGCGATATCTAAAACCTTTTGCCTGTCCTCCGGCGACATCTCATTCCACTTGTTCACATCATAGTCAGCAGTATTTGCTACTGATTGAGCGGGTGCTGTTTGAAGCTGTGCATCCATTTTCCCTACCATACCTTTCCTGATTCTTTCTATATTCTAATATACCCCATTCTTTGACTGAGTTGAAGTATTTTTATCCGAATTGGCGGAAGTACCCATATTACCTGAAAGAGTTTCAAAGACTTTAATTTCGGTGTCAAGATCCATAACATCATTGGACAGCATCTTTTCCTTCTGCTGCAGGAATGTTGTTCGTATACCCTTTAAGGATTTCTCCGTTCTTTCAAGAGTTTCAATGGCATCGGCCGGCATGGGTCTGGCTGTAGCCAGTTCAGCATACTTTGCTATAATCTTGTGCGTAGGCTCCAGGTAATACGTTATAAATTGCTTCACCACACGAACATCCTTTGGATCCTTTTTAAGCATGTCAAACATGGATTCAGCAATACGGCATAAATCCTCTACTTCCTGGCGAATTTCAAGCTGGGAAAGCCTTTGGGTTGCCTGACGCATACCTGCGGTAAGCTTCCGGCCAGTTTTTATGGTATCTTCCACATCGGACCGTGTCGTTCCTTCAGCCACAATGATCTTGTCATTTTGTTTCTTTGAAAAGAACAAAATGACCGCAAGCCAGCCAAGGACTCCGGCAATCAGTGCATACGGCAACGCAAGCCGTACCAGAAAAAGCAACAGCGCAAATATCGCAGCTCCTGCCAAGATAGATAAAATCCTGCCTATTGTTGACATTTTCAATCCATTCACCACCATTAGTTGATAAAGCTATACATAATTATTCTACCCTTTTTTAGTGTCTGGGTAAATAGGCTTTGGAACAACTCTTCCTGTCACGGGGTCAACCAGAGTAGTATCCACTACCATTGTATTCTCATATTTCTTGAAACCTTCTCCTTTTTTTAAAGGAAAGCTACCCTCCAGCACTAAAAAGCGCTTCCTGTATTCCTTTTTCCAACCGCCCTCAAGGGTGGTTTCCAACAAGGTCCTGCTGTCAAGTGCTTTTATTGGGCTGTCCGACAAAAAGTCAGGAATGACGGTGTTCTTTAAGGAGCAAGCGTAATCCAGGGCAATATAAGAATCCAGAGCCAGAGTGTCCATATTTTCAAGTTCTAAGGCATAATCCCGTAACAGTTCAAAGAGCCTTGCAGCTGAAACTGGCTGGTATAGTTGGCTTCGAACCTTCAAAAACAACGCAAAGCCTTCGTAAAGTTCATAGGGTGTGGAAAAATAGTTCAGCAGATAGTCCAGAGTCAAAATCAACCGTCCCGAGTTATAGGTTCGGTCCAGAACCTCCTCCACACCTTTTAAACGGAGCATATCCTCCGAACTCAGATATTGGTTTTCAATAACCTCATAAGGAGGGTACTCCCGATATTTGTAACCATGCTTTTCCGCCTCTCTCCTGATTCTTGTACCATGGATGAGCTTCAAAAAGCCCAGTTGAAGATGATGGGGCTTTACCTCGTAAATCCGGTTAAATGATTCTTTAAAGGATTCCATACCCTCGTAGGGAAGCCCCGCAATCAAGTCAGCATGAACATGGATATTGCCCTTGTCCACAAGGCTCTTAATGTTTTGGAGAGCCAGATCAACATCCATGACCCGGGAAACCTCCCTCAAAGTCCTGGGGTTGACGGACTGGATTCCCGCCTCAACCTGAACAAGCCCCGTCGGCATGGACATCAAACTCTCCATTTGCGCCTTGGTCAAACGATCCGGGTTGATCTCAAAGTGAAAGGTTATCTTTTCTCTGGGAAATTTTCTGATAAACTCCCAGATTTCCAATGAGTGCTTCTCATTCACATTGAAGGAACGATCAACAAATTTGATAACCTTGGCACCCGAAGCCACCAGTCCCTCTATATCGGCCTTTACCTCCTCCAGGGGAAAGAGAACCAGCCCCTGACTTTCTGAAGACAGGCAATAAGCGCAGCGATAGGGGCAACCCCGTGACGATTCGATATAAGCAATCCGATCCCTTATCCGATTGAGGTATTCGGGCACAAAGGGCGAGCGATAGCCCATTTCCTCCCGACATCGGTCCTCGATCTCAAGAAGCGCATTTGCACTTGCCACTCCCCCTTCACCAAGTGCCGTCAAGATGGGGGGAAGCTTTCCTTCTCCCTCTCCCTTGACAATAAAATCTGCTCCCGCTGCGTTATAATCCAATTCTGATCCTTCATAGCTAACCTCTGGCCCTCCCACTATGATGATACAGTGTGGCTTTGCTTTCTTAAGGTCACTAATAAGCTTTAAAACCATCTCGCGATTCCAGATATAGCAGGAAAAAGCGATAACATCCGGATGCTCCTCTAAAAGTGAAGCCCAGATTCTTTGATCCGAATCGTTAATGGAATATTGCCGGACGGTTACGGGAAGTCCTTTATATTGACAAGCGGCCTTTAAGCACCAGACCGCCAGGCCCTCGTGTTCGTATTTTGCATTGATGGCAACCAATAAAGTTTTCATGCTTCCTCTCAATTTTTATATACTCATATGCTGTCTATTCTACAACGTTTTGATAAGGGGTAGCTATGAAAAAGATTAAATTTTGATTAGAGCGGCAAAATATTAGCAAATATATGCGGGTGGAGATAAGAGAGATGTATGGAATGAAACGGATTTTCAACCCCGAAATTTACCAAGGCAAGAACCGGAAAAACAATTACTTCGAGGGCTGGTATTTTAAAAGTGTGGATGAAGACGGGAAAAATGTGATGTCCTTTATTCCCGGCATATCCATAGGCAGCTCACCAGAGGACTCTCATTGCTTTATCCAGGTCATCGATGGTTCAAGAAACCGATCCGGTTATTTCACCTTTCCATCGAACGACTTTAAATATTCGGAGGACCGTCTGGAGCTCCATATTGGGGCTAATAGCTTTTCGACCAAGGGCCTCACCCTTTCTCTTAAAGACAGAGAATTGGCCTATGAAGGAAGCTTGAACTTTTTAAACCCGCAGCCCTTCCCCAAGACCTTATGGAGCCCCGGCATCATGGGTCCCTTCGGCTTTCTGTCCTTCATGGAGTGTTACCATGGGGTGGTGCATGTCCGGCATGAGCTTACCGGACAGCTAAAAATTGATGGTGAGGACCAGGACTTTGCAAACGGCCTGGGTTATATTGAGAAGGACTGGGGAACATCCTTCCCCGATTCCTGGATATGGATTCAATGTAATCATTTCACCCAACCCAATATTTCTTTCATGCTGAGCTTCGCCCATATCCCCTTTCTTGGAAGAAGCTTTAACGGCCTTATCACCTTTTTAAGCGTCAACGGAAAGATCTACAGGCTATCAACCTATCAGGGATCACGGGTGACAAGCCTGGATTATGAAGACGGCGTTCTGACAGTTTTGGCAGAAGGACGTCACCATGCCCTCAGCGTAACCGTCACCGTAGAACCCGGAAGTCATCTCAAGGCTCCCAAAAAGGGAGCCATGGCTACCACCATTTTAGAAAGCATGACCTCCCGGACGCATATAGTTTTGATTGAAAAGGAAGGTTCCATTCTCTTTGAGGGAGATGGCAGCATTACCGGTGTTGAGATCTGCGGTAATTTATTCGAGATTTTAAACCACTAACTCCGGCATGTTTTGTCAAGAATGCTTTTCATGAATGCAAAAATAGGGTTACGGTATTTATAATTCCGTGACCCTATTAAATATCGCTCTTGCTTTACTGGATCAATTGCACTCCTAACTGTGCATCAGTTTTCCGCACTAAATTTAATCTCTATGGAAAACATGCTGTTTGTTTTTGAAGCTGTAATGTTTCCTCCCATCTGCTCGGTCAGGATCTTGGCAATAGAAAGCCCCAAGCCTGTACCGCTCTTTCCGTTTTCAACCGTAAAGAAGCGGTCGAACAACCGCCCGACAGTCACTTCATCCAGCTGCGCGGCATGGTTGCTGAAAGTGATAACGCCCTGTTCGGAGAGTGTGATCCTTAGATCGCCGTCACTATATCTAACGGCATTGCTGATGACATTCCCAAGGATACGGGACAGAGCTACTTTATTGAGGCGCCGTTCAATTCGCACTGCGGGAATAGATATTTCAGGAGCAATACCTTTTTCTTTTAAAGCACAGTAGTAACCGGCAATACATTCTTGGAGTACATGGTTTAAGATTAAAGTCTCCCGGCTGTCATACGAATTTTCAGACACAACCACCGAATAGCGGAACAGCTCTTCCGTCAGCAGTTTCAAAGCGTCAATCCTGTTTGAGATGATACTTAGGTATCTTTGAACGGGTTCCGATGTATTTTCTCGTTCAAGCAGCTCTATATATCCATAGATTGCTGTAAGTGGGGTGCGCAGATCGTGAGAGATGTTGGTTACCGCTTCTTTTAATTCCCGATCACCCTGTCTGTAACGGATATGCTCTTTCCTGAGGACCTTTAACTGCCTGTCGATGTCTGCGGCAAGCTGCCGCATCGTGCGGTCTGAGGTGGTGATATCGATGCCCACATTGGTGTCTGTGGTCAGCCTTGCGGCAAATTCCACACGTATCTCATCGGCCGCCTTGCGCAGCAGGGCGATCTTAACCAGCAATATGCAAATGACTACGATGAGGGCTACGCATAGAGCGCAAAGCAGATAAATCATATCGTTACCCTTATTTCAAGTCCTTTCGTTGGAAGAAGAACATGCCGGCGGCGTTCGTCACCACAATAATGATTCCTGAATACAGCAGCATCAGCCCTGCATGGGGGACATCCCTAGCAGCAAGCTGTCCCGCCTGCGTAGTGGGAAGAAAATCCATAACAAACTGGAACCTTGCCCTCTGGGAATCGTTCAGATAATCGGGGTTTGGAACGGATTCGCTCTGCTGATAGACAGTCTTCCCATCGTTCACCGTCAGCGATAAAGGTGTGATAAATTCTGGTTCATTCATTCTGCCATACAGATAGGCAAATAAGAAGATGGTCAAAAAGGCGAGGACGACGCTGATGACGGCAACAAGTGCCTTGTTCTGGTTGAGCATGGAGAGGATATTGAAGATAGCAGCATAAGCAACGGTCAGCAGTACTCCGACCAGCAACCATAACAGTGTAGTTTGAATATCTATCCGAAGCGGACCAAGCAGAGGTATTCCCAGCGCGCAGGTCACGGCAAGATAAGCCAGAATCATAAGAAATCCAGCAACGCAGCAGGTCATGAAGTTAACTAAATAAATGGAGTTTCTACTGTGTCCCACAACCAGCTTGTTTCGGATTGTTCCGTCACTGTATTCCGTTCCGATAAAGAGACTGCAAAATATCGCAATCAGAATCCCCACTACAATATAAGGTGAGAAAAAGACGGTATCTGGACCGACATCATATCCATTGATTTTTTCCCGATATTGACTCAGGCAGAAACCTGCGCTGAACAGGATCGTCACCGCCATGCAGATCCAGAGGCTTTTGCTTTTTTTCAGTCGTACTAAATTTGCCCTAAACAATTTACTCATGGCGGCTACCTCCAAGCAGATTGATGTAATATCCCTCCAGGCTCTCATCTCGCTCTGTCATCTTTATGACTTCACAATTTTCCTTTGCCAAAGCCATCGTTATTTCAGTTACATTCAACTGCCCAAATACATCGGCTTCGTGATCGGAGGTGATGCTATATTGAATTTTTTTCTCATCCAGAACACGGGCCAGCCCATTGACATCGGAGACGACTAAATGCATACATTTGCGACAGGCCTCCTCCAATTCCTTTGCGCTCATTTCTTTCATGATTCTTCCGCTGTCAATAAAGCCGTAATGCGATGCCAGGCGGGAAAGCTCGTCCAGGATGTGGCTGGAGATCAGCACCGTGATTTGATGCTCCCGATTCAGTTTTAGAATTAATTCCCGTATCTCCACAATACCCTGCGGGTCCAACCCATTGACAGGCTCGTCCAAAACCAGAAAGTCCGGATTGCCAGCCAGGGCTACGGCAATGCCTAACCGCTGACGCATGCCCAGCGAGAAATTCTTCGCTTTCTTTTTACCGGTATTGCTTAACCCTACTAGCGCCAGCAGCTCTTCGATACCCTCAAAGGAAGGGCGGCCAAGCACCCGGTACTGCTCCTCGACATTCTCTTTTGCTGTCATATCAAGGTAGATGGACGGTGTTTCCACAATAGCGCCCATTCTACGGCGCGATTGTGCGAGGCCCTTTTCCGTATGCTTCTTTCCATAAAGCGTATATTCTCCGGACGTAGGGCTCTGCAAGCCGCATATGATCCGGATCAAGGTAGTCTTTCCGGCGCCGTTTTTCCCCACAAAGCCATAGATGGCGCCTTTCTCCACATGCATGGAGAGGTTATCCAAGGCTTTGAAATTCCGATATTGCTTCGAGAGATTTTCTGTGCTTAAAACATATTCCATATCTATGCCTCCTTCTGACTATTTCCTGAATGATAGCATGACATGGTTAAGGCAGCGGTAAAGAAAAGAGTTAAGAAAAAGATAAGATTCATAATTCCCGCATTTTGAAACCGATGCCCCATACCGCTTCGATATATTCCTTTTCAGTGGCAGCCCTTAGCTTACTCCGCAAATTACTCACATGAACCTTCAATGAGCTCTCCACGCAGTCCGGGGTGTCCTCGCTGATTAAGTCTAGAATTTTTGATTTAGTGATGACCTGCTTCGGATTTTGCATCAGTAGCTTTAGGATAGCGAACTCCGTTTTTGTCAGCCGGACCGGTACTTCTCCCGCTAAGACCTCGTGGGTTTCCGGGTCCAGACTCAGATCATCATAGAGGAGATGCGTTCCGTTTCCTGCTACCGTGCTACCACGCAACTGTACGGTAATGCGCGCCAGCAGCTCCTTCGTATTAAAAGGTTTTGTGACATAATCTGCGGCCCCACCTAAAAGAAGCATCACCTTATCGTCAATGTCTGCTTTCGCACTGACAACGATAACCGGAACGCCCTGAATCCTCGGTAGCACCTCTTCACCGGACAGCCCGGGTAGCATCAAGTCCAACAACACCAGATCCGGCCGGTTTTGCGAAAGAAGCAGCAAAGCTTCTGTTCCGGAATAGGCTCGTAAAACAGCATAGTTCTCTTTCTTCAATACTTCCTCTAGCATATTTCCTATATATTCATCATCATCAATGATCAATATTTTATATGGCATTCATATCCTCCATTCCATACGAATGCTTACAACGCCGGTCAACAGGTTTTTCCGCGTCTTTGGGTATTATCCATATCCGGCTGAATTTCGTAATGCCTGGAATACGGTTTTCTTCACAAAGCTTCTGTATGCGTCGTTCAGATATGCTCCATTTTATAGAGGCTTCTTGAACAGAAATAAAGTCCATGCGTAATACCTCCAATATTGTGCTTAAATAACATTGTATACGGCCAACCGAATAATATCAATGATAAACGGGTCCTCATTTAGTTATGATATTTTACTTTTTAATTTTTTCCAATGGTAAGCACCTTGTAAATATTCCTTCAAGTTGGCTCACTTCTGTTTGGCTTAATATTCTTCTCGGAATTACCAATGCTTGCACAGTTGATATAAAAATTGCATAGCAAGACTTTAAAAATACAATGCTGTTAACCTGATCCCATGTAATTCTTGAGTAACCATTTTCTGAATTAATATCAATATGATCATCAAAAAATGAGTAGTTTTGTTGTGCTCTTAATAGTGTATTGCTATTATAAAATTCCTTCGTTCTTTTTTTAATATTAATAAGAATGCCAATAATTAAAATTCCAATAAAAGCTAAAAACATGTATAGATTCAGTAAAGAATTTCCCTGACGGCCTTCTCCAACTAGATCACTTATATTGTTAAAATTTGTAGATAATTGTGAAGTGATTATATAACCCAAAAGCAGAAATATACAGATAAATCCAAATAATTTAAACCTGTTTACGCTTCCTTTCAACTTCTTTAATGCATATGAGTTATTAAACTCTTGGTAATCCTCTAATGTTAAATTCACTTTAATATCCATACAAACCCCTTTCCATAAATCCCCAGTTCCCATAGCAATTTTGTCTGTATAAACATATGTAATTATTGGAATTATTAGGTAGTTTTTAAGTAGTTTACACATTTTATTACTCCTTTTCATATTAAATACACTGTCTTGTATTGTAAATAAATAGTTCGTCCTATGGAGCCTTAGATAAAAGTCCTAAAAATCCCCCTTTGCCTTTGTATATATTGCATTTGGACTACAGGTGCTATAAAAACACACCGGAACACTCCACTATGTAAGATAAACCAATTATGCTATGATAAATGTATGAAAAAACCCAACTGTAAAGTTAGAAAGAAGGAAAGCTCATGCCTATTACCACTGAACCTTTTGGGATTATGCCCGATGGAAAAGAAGTCTCTTTATATACGCTCATTAACAGTAACGGATTAAAAGCTGAGATCATCAACTATGGCGGTGTTATTGTCTCCCTAACAGTACCGGACCGGGAAGGCCGCATGGCTGATGTTGTATTGGGTTACGACAATCTGGAGGATTATCTTGATCGGTCACCGTTCTTCGGTGCGCTTGTCGGACGCTATGCCAATCGATTGGAAGGTGCTTGCTTTACTTTAAGCGGCGTTACCTATGAGCTTAATAAAAATGAAGGGGATAACCAGCTCCACGGAGGACTTAAGGGATTTGCCCGTTCGGTCTGGGATGCCCGCATTTTATCGGATGGGGGTAACGAGAGTCTTGAGCTCAGCCTTTTCAGCCCTGATGGCGAAGAGTACTACCCAGGCAACCTGGAGGTCAGGGTCATCTACCGACTGACCGACGACAATGCCCTGGAGATCGAGTACTATGGTGTGTCTGATAAGGATACCGTGCTTAACCTGACTAACCACGCTTACTTTAACCTCTCCGGCCACGACTCCGGAACCATACTTGACCACGAGCTCCTATTGGATGCGGACTTTTATACACCCATTAACAAAGAATCAATTCCCACGGGCGAAATACTGAGTGTTAAGAATACTCCCATGGATTTTACCAACGCCAAACCGCTTGGTGAGGGCCTTTTAAACCCTGATCAGAATGAGCAGATGAGAAACGGATCCGGTTATGATCACAATTGGGTTCTCAAGACCACGGGCAACGAGCCCCAAAAGATCGGCGAGCTCTATGATACTAAATCAGGTCGTCTTATGACCATTTTAACCACAAAGCCAGGTGTTCAGCTTTATACTGGCAACTTTTTAAAAAGTGCGGGAGCCGGTAAGAATGGCGTGATATATGATAAATGGCATGGCCTTTGCCTGGAAACCCAGTACTTTCCCAATTCCATGAAGCATCGGCACTTCCCCTCACCTGTTCTAAAGGCAGGTCAGACTTATCATCATACAACTGTTTATCAATTCAGCACGAAATAGAAGGCTTGTAACATAGTCACGGAGATAATTTCATCATGCTTCTATAATAGTGGGCAGTACCCTTAATGTATCATTTTAAAGGAGCATTTTTATGAACGTAATTGTTAAGAAAGAGCGCTGCCCGCAAAATCATCCTTGCCCTTCTGTAAGAGTTTGTCCTGTGGGGGCAATTAAACAAGAGGGCTATGCTGCTCCAATCATTGATATGGACAAATGCATCAAATGTATGAAATGTACCAGATTCTGTCCTATGGGCGCTCTAGTGAAGGCTTAGCCGTAAACAGCCAGGTCATGTAGCTGGTAGTATCGGGGACCCGGCGCTTGAGAAATCGGGAGGCCTCGCTATGGTCCAAAAGCGTACCCTCAGCGTATTTTAAATCGCCTTGATCTGAATCCTTTTCGGCATCACGGTCCTCTTTTTCCTTTAACCCGTCCATGGTCATGAGGAAGGTGGCTAAAGTCGGCGGAGCATCCAGATAGGTATTATCAAGGCCAAACAGAGTGTCATAATCCCTGGCCGCCATAACACGCCGCGTTGTCTCATCACGTTTTAGTGCTTCCTCAGGCTTAAGTCCATGGGAAAAATCTATGGAGGCCAGGATCAGACAAGGCTTATCAAGCGCTTTTTGGATAAGAAATTCCGACAAAGCCTTGCAGTCCTCCCGTCCCGTGTTGCCATGAATCAGGATGGGCACAATTTTCGCCTTAGGAAAGGTATGACGGATATAGGGAATAAGAGCGGCTATGGCGTGTTCCTCCTCCAACAGTATGGGATTCACCCCCACCTCAAGGCTGCGAATAAGGCCATTAACCATATCCACATCAGCCTCCAACTGGCCGAAGGGCGTTTCCCAGGAGAAGGCACCGGTATGAAGCGGTCTATCCCCTATCCTCTTGTGGTTGGGTGCTAAAAGTATAATGGTCTCGGGATCAGAAAGATTAATTTCGGATTCTTCTGTCTTTAGAGCTGCAAAGAATCTGGCAATCATGGGAGAGGCCACTAGATGGTGGGGTAGTATCCCCCCTTGGAGGGTTGCTGCTCCGGAAGGCTGTAACAAGGTCTCCGAAAGGGCATTCACCTGGCTTTCAGAAAGCTTGTTAGCTTGGCTGTATGACTCCTTAAAGGCCTGTTGATCATAATACAAGCATCGGAGTATGGTTTTTCCTGGCAGGGAATAACCGGGTGAAGAAGCAGCCGGAACCTGGAGAACTGCCTCTTCATGATTGCCTTCGGCAATAATCGGCGAGTCCCCCCATTTACCCGGTATTCCTATCATCATTACAAAAAGAATAATTACAATTACGCTTACTTTCTTCATGGCTAATTAATCAAAACAGACATCTTTTGTGAATAGCCCCTGGCATCACTATCAGAATGCTTGACCAGAGCGTGATCGGCAGTATATTCACCGGGAGCCACAACTCTTGCCCGATACCTGATAGTCTCAACATCCTCGGTTCCGTCATAATAGCATCCAAGTTTGACCCGCTGTCCCTCAGGTTCTCCAAAATAGATATCCTCTGCGTATTCGTAGGGATTGATGTAGCGCAGACCGGCAGGTAAAACATCAGTAACCTCGTAGTAGCCCTCAGGAGCGGCTTTATCGAAGTCAATGCGAAGCTCAACCGTCACAACATCAAGGCGATTTAGATTTACAGGAAAGCCTTCTTTCCTGTTGTAAGTTCGGTTAACAGTCGCAATACTGTTTTTGTAATTGGATGGGTCCTGGGCACTCTCATAAGAAACCGACAGGGCAATATCTCCCTTGATATTTGAAAACTTCATGGTTTTGAGCTTGTCAGGACTCACCATGACGGTGTAAGGTTTGGTTCCCTCAAGCTTGACGGTTTCTTTTTTACCGTCCAGCTCCAACAAAAATCTGGAGGTTTTATTATTGAAAGCCCCAGGAAGCCCCTGCTTGACAAGTATGAGGCGTTCAAGATTGATCAAAATCTCATCAGAGCTGACTTGTTCGATGTATTTAAAATAGGCCATCTTATCCTTGGCATCCACATTAACCGCCAGCATGGCCGTAAGCGAGGTCCACCGAAGGATATTTTCTTTTGAGCCACTCCCCTCATCTATATAGCGATAGGGTGCCATTTCCTTGCTATAGGCTTTGGTAATCTGCCCATACAGCTTCTCAGCACTCGCCAAATCCCCCAATTGAGCCAATGCATTGGCAAGATAGAGCTTTTCATCCAGGGTCAAATCGCCCTCTTCCATAAAGCCTTGAAGCTCCAGTAGCACAGGCTCTCTTAGAGATGCCAGTCCCCAATAGGCTGCCGAAACCTGAAGGGGTGTTGTGGCCGGGTCAGATATAATTCCCTTAAAATAGTCTGAGAGCCTGTTGCTGTCAGCTCCTTCCACCCCAAGAGCGGCTATTTTGGCCGTAAGCTCCACTTCGCTGCTGCCATAGGGCAGAAGCGCAAAGCCTCCATCCTCCTTCTGGTAAGGGCTGATATCGTTTTTCTCACCATTGGCATACCAGTCGTCCGGGAAATACTGTTTTATAAGATCCTGTGCAACGCTTTGAGCCACAATTTGATCAAGACGGCTGCCATAGCTCCAGTAAAGATCGGTCAGCGATCTGTAATAATCATCAAGCTCGGCATTATAAAAGCTTAAAGTCGCATAGCTCTCTATCTCAAGCTTCAAATCCTTTGTAAGGGTATGATAATCCACCTGTTTGGCCAAAAGCTGACTCTTTCGCACCTGAATGGTTTTCTCAACAGCATCCCGAAGTCCGCCTGAATTCCCCTCCACAATAACGGCATAAACCCCTTCGTCCAGGTTTGGCAGGGTGATTTCGGTGAACTCTCCTATTTTGCCTTTGGCTTCAATGACCGGCATTTCCCCTCTTGCATTTTTCAATGTGACCTTGAAAGCAACCTCATCCTCGGCCTTAACTTTTTCACCATAGCCCTTTAATAAAAGGGTGGGTGCATCACCCAGCATGAAGGTATCGTTGAGCACTGCCTTAACAAAGAAGGGCAGGCGTGTGGTCATATTATGCTGACCATTTCCGGCCTTGAGGTCATCGGTGACGGCCTGGTAGGTCAGGCGCCATGATGTAAGGTTGTCGGGCAGCGTAAAGGATAGTTCAGCCTGCCCCATACTATTGGTTTGTGCGGTCTTGAAGAAGGCGCTGTCCACAAAGTTCTTTCTCGCACCATTTCCGCCTTCATCATCCCCCTCTCCTCCTTCGGCTCCATTCGAACCGCGCACGATTTTGCGATAGGAGATATAAGTGTCTCGAATACCTGGATCATAAACACTTCTGTATAAGCTTGAAGAGGTTTCAACCTCCTGTTCATAAAGAGCAAAATAGGCCTCATCCACAACCGACAGACACACATCGGCCTCAACCGGTTTACCTGCCTTATCCTTAACCGTTATTGTTGCATTGACCTTCTCTCCCGGTTTATAGCTTTCCTTGTCGGTTTCGAGGGTCAAATCAAGCACCTTGTCGCTGTGATCAAATCTCACCAGGCGCTCGTAGGCTGTATGAAGCTGCTTGCCGTCAAAATAGACGGCCTGGACATAAGCATTGGGAATGTAGTCTTCAATAAAAACATGGGTCTGATCAACATTTTGAGAAGTCCAGAACTCCTTTACACCCTCCTGATGGACCATATACAGGGTATTACCTCCATTGATGGGGTCGTTGTTGTTCTTCATCAGCGTGAAGTTAATGGGTTCTCCTACTTTATAGCTGACTTCCTTATCCTCAAAGTCCAGGTAATAATAATCCTCACTGTAGTTAGACCAATAATAATCGCCATAAAGATAGACGGTTTCTTCAATAGGTCTTTGCTTTGTATCGGAGGTCTGGTAGACAATAAAATAGCTCTTCCGCCCACTGTAATTAGGAATGATCAGTTTGAAGTCGACACTCCCTCCAACTGTCTGAACCTCAAAATGCTCTATAGCATTCTTGACTTCAAAATACTCATAGGTTTTTACGCTTTGTTTCAAGATCATGTCATAGTATTCGCCGGTTTCTTTTTTATCCCAGTAACGCTCGTAAAGGGTTGCTGTCAGCTTCCGGTCTATAGTTCTACCCTTGTACAGGGGATCGTCCCCACCACTATAGACTTCACCAGTTTTACGAATAGCGCTTAAGTCGATGACATTGGTTTTAAAGTTTAAATTAGCCGAACCATCTTTAAAATCAACATCGGTCTGGATCATAACGTCCCTTGGAAACACAGTAAAGTACTCAGAATCTGAAACCTCGGTTTCTTCAGGGTCCTTATTATTTACATAAAGGCTGTGATATAAAGGCTGCCAGGAAACGGGCCCGGCTTCATTGGGAAGGGTAAGGCTAATAGCCCCCTCCCCCTGGCTGTCCAGAGTCAGGTCCCCCTTCCCCGCATTCATGTAGTCGGAATAGTTACGCACAATGTAGCTCAAATTGAAGCCTGGTACGGGTGTTCCCTCAAAGAACTCACAGCCTACTTGGACTTTTAAGGTCTCTCCAGCAAAATAGGCCTTGTTTTCAGTATCAGCGGACACAATATATTGACTCTTCACATATTTGTTAATAAAGAAATACGAATCAGAGACAATAATGCCCTCAGCTTCGACCTCGATATCATAATGGTCGGTGGGAAGGTTTTCAAAGCTAAATTCGGTTGTATAGGTACCCTTTGGCGTAAGTGCCACTTCCCTGGTATCCAGGACCTGCTTATTGTAAGTGTAGGTTTCATAGTCATAAAGATTCTTAATAAGTTTAACGGTCACTTTTTGGGGAGGTGCCTCCATACTTCTGGGTCTTAAAATACCCCAAGCCTTCACGGTATCGGTTGGCAAATAGGTGCCTCGATCTAAATACAGGTAATTCCAGTTAGACTTATAATCGGTTGTCTGGGAGCTATTAGTCCAATATGACCTTCCATTAGTAATGGGGGCAACCAAGGTGGGATGCCCATTCCTGGAAGCCTTATAACAAATCGTGCTTCCTGATTCTCCCTCATCGAGATCCTCACCGATTAAGGCCGTACCGTCGTTACCAGTGGTGACAGACTTAATGCCATTACCCTCGAATATAGCACCTGATACCGGCTGGCCAGTGATCATATCATTGACCCAGATGAGCGACTTCTCATCACCCACAGTCATATAGAGCTGCATGTCGTTAATCTGGATAAAGGCGTATTCCTTAAGATCATCGGATTTAAGAATAATGAGGTAATGGCCCTCCGCAAGGTTCTCGGGCAGAGCCAGATAGGACATGTAATAAGAATCCGGTGTATAGCTCAGGGGCAGTGTATAGCTTTTATAGGGTAAAAGTCCCGAGACATCGGGTATATGACGGTTTCTGTCAATGATAACCCATTCAGGATGATTAGCAATGGCGTCATAATCCTTAATAAAAGCCTCGGGGGTATCATAGCGATAAAGGGAAACCTCAAGATCCTTCTCTTTAAAATCATCAGACGCACTTATTTCCAGTACGGGCTGAATATCTGACGGGAAATTATAAAGCCAGTTATAAACCGAGAGATAGGGTTGATCATTGTTCTGTGGAGGAATATTGGTCTGAGTCTGAAAGGAAAAGGTCACATCGTCTTTAAGAGTCTCCTTACTGTCTCCCTGGCTTACACCCTTATGAACGGTTACTTTATAAATGGTGTCAGCCTTAAGGGCTTTGGGTACAAAGACAGCGATATTCTCATGGATTTCAAAACGTCCCTCAACCTTTGGCTCAATGGTGAAGTTCTTTTCAAAATCCTGAATACCAGTATGGCTGAAGGTAATCTCAATCCCTGAATTCAATGGGACATTGGTCCCCTTGTGGCCAGGTAAGGTGGAAACAACCTTGAACTCCCGCCGAGTTTGGAAAGCCCAGGATTCCTTGATATTCTGCTCCGGGAGATTGACCTTGAAGGTATAAACCTTATTGGCCTGCAAAAAGGCTTTGGGTTTGATAACAAAGCCATCATCCGCTTTCTCCATATCAAAGTCAAATGCAGGAATAACCTCAAAGCCCTGTTTTACAGTCTCTGTATCGAGCTTGGCACCTTTGGGAAAGGTGAGCTTAAAGCCCGATTCTGTTTTTACACCTGTATTGTCACTGAGAAGGGCTGAGAGATTCAGCCGAATACGCTCCTTTGGAGAGTCAATATCCTCTTGGTCATTATCATCGGTTTTATCGCTCAGGGTTTCATCATCCTGCCCGCCTATCAGGGTAATAGCCGCAACTGTCCCGCCGACAAGCACAATGAGAGCAATCAGAATGACAAACCATCTCTTTTTTAAGAACTCTGAAAATTTCATGGAATACACACCTCACAAACGGATAACCTGTATTAGAACTTATTTCCAGTATATTGCAATCTCATACAGGTTACAACCTATTTGTTAAAGGAGGCACAGGGCTTTACTTCAATCTTTTACTTATGCCTTTATTCCGTCGAGCAATATCTTGAAGTGCGCAAGGGTCTGTTCCTTGAGGCTGAAGCCGGGGTAGCGGATGCACCATTCATAAACGAGTCCCCGTATGGCAAGCACAAGATGCTTCGATAGCTCATCCACCGGTAGGGAAGCTTGAAATTCCCCCCGACGGCTCCCCTTCTCAAGCACATCCGCGACCATTTGATACAAAGCTCTGTTATAACGGGAGGCTTCCCCTGCGTAGGGGACGCTTGTTAGCTGCACCCTGTACAGAGTTTTCATTATCTCATAGCCGAGGGAGCACTCTATAACATCGCAAATTTTTTCAGCCAATGCTATCAGAATGTCGGCCGAAGAGATATCAAGCGGCAGCGCTTTCAAAAAGGCCTCATAATCCATATCAACCCTGTCCACATAATCGGAAATCAGGGAAGAAGCCAGCATGTCCTTTGATTCAAAATGGACATAGAACGTCCCCCGCGCCACACCTGCCGCCTCAACGATGTTATCAATGCTGACATTATCGATACCGTTTTCCCTAAAGAGCTTTTGAGCGATTTCATATATTTTCTTTTTTGTCGCCTCACCCTGTTCTTTCCGACGGGTCGATTTTACTTTTTTCATGAAGATCTCCTTATTGCTTGCTATTGGAATTTACTGTATAATGGCGTTATTCACTGACCGCAGTCATTATTTACTGTCTTAATTAAATTATAATACCTTTCAAATTTTATAACAAGGAGTGATAACCGCATGAAATCCATCAAAAAAACCTTATCGCTCATACTGGCGTTAGCCATGCTTTTAACGCTGCCACCTGTTGCGGCATTGGCGGAGGACTTGTCCGACGCCGCGGAAATGCTTCGGATTTCGGATGAGTTCGAAGCGGCCCATCCCAACGGTGCCTTCAGCCTAAGTGAGATGGCGGTGGAAACGCATGAGTACAGCGGCCGCATCGTCACTGAAGTGGTTCGGCACGGCGGGGCGGCCGGACGCGTCGATGTCACGTTGAAGGCCATCGACGTCTCGGCGAAAATCGGGCAGGATTACCGCCTAAGCGTTCCGAAGCTGCTTCTCCCAAGCACTGTCGAGGGCAGCGGTAGCGAGACGCTCCTCGAAGGCGACGGGACCCGTATGAATGATGTACCGATAGAGCAGGCTGTAACCACCGAGGATAACATTGAAGCGAACATCGAGTGGGCTCAGGTGGATCCCCCCTCCGAGGCAGGTAAAAATACACACGGAACCGGTCTGCGAGCCGCGCGCGAGCAGGCGACCGGCGCCCAGTCGGACCGTAACAAGTTCGCCTACAGCGACGAACAAAAGTCCGAGATGGTCAACACCGCTCAACTGGCAGCGGAGGATTATTACACGCAGGTTCCCGGAACGGAATTCACACTGTCCTTTGGCGACGGTGAGCGCACCAAGAGCATCTACATAGACATAATAAACGATGAGCTCCGCGAAGCCGACGAGCAGTTCATTCTGGTCATCACCGGCGTCACGGACGGTGGTAACATCGGTATGCAGAGGGATACAAGCGTCAACATCCTGGACGACGAGCCCTACGAGAAGCCTGTTATAGGCTTTTCGTCGTATGTCTATACCGCTGGGAGCGAGTCGGCGACCGTCACGCTGGTACGCAGTGCCGGCCTGAACTACTACGCGGGCGGTCAGATTTTTACGGTAAACGGCAGCGCGCAGCCGGGAATCGACTACACCCCGCTGAATCAGGACTTCCTGTTTCTCCCCGGTCAGACGCAAATGCAGGTGACCATCCCCATCATAAATGACAGCCCGGACGCCGAAAAAATTTTTTATGTTCGTGTAGAGCCTAACGAATCCTGCTCGGTTTCCGGAGACGAGGTGGTGCAGGTGCTGATTCCGAAAGCCGCACAGCCTCCGGCCGGAGCGATGGCGGCTATGGCGTCAGATGTCACCGAACCGCCGCAAGGCCTGTCCCTCATGGCTGGGGATGCCGGAGTGACCCTTGGCGCGGCGTCAATCAAATTCAACGGCACCGATTCCTCAAACTTCAAAAATGTGGGCAGCAGTCAGGGGAATTTCTTTGTACACCACTCCGGCTGGTACGAGGTCAATATCCAGCATAACAGCATCAGCTCCGGCGTGCAGCTGAACAAAAGCCTCTATAAAAGCATGCTCAATTCAATCAAAGCAGACATGACCTTATACAAGCTTCGTAAAGACAATCATTTCGACGTCTGGATCGACGCGGAATATAAAAGCGATGTCATACAAAAAGTGAACCCCCCTTTTAAGTCGGTCGTAAAGGGTTTGCCGACGTATGTTGCCTCAAAAAACCTGATTTACGGACGAAGCGGTGGCTATGACAACCGCATCACAAACGTTCCTGTCTTTGACCGGTCTTCCACGAATCCTCAAATGATGAAGACCGTATCGGACATCGGCAGAGAAGACCCGTTCCACCTCTCCCTCAGCATCCGCAATGGCAAAGGCGATTACGGAGCTATGCGGCTCTATTCCGTCACCTTCAATTTCCGACATTTCGGGTTCCAGATCTATCCGTCAAAAGACACCCTCTATACCTTTGACTACAGCAAGGATCAAAAAGATTATGAGGCCGTGACCGGGCCGGTGGGCGAAATCGAAATTACCGACGGTCTGGGCCGCAAGGTCAACGATTTTTATACCTCAGAGAAGCATATATTCAATGTTACGGCAAAAAACGTAGTACCCGGCTATTATCTGAAAGAGCTCTGGTTTTACAACAACACTGATATTAACAACGCCCGTCATTATGTTTACAGCATGGATAACACTTCCGGCCATCTGGTTGTTGACAACGAATTTCTGAATGAAATAAGCGGTTTTACATTGACGACCAGTAGTTATGAAGCCCTTCTGGTTCAGCCGGTGTTCGCCCGCAACAACGCCGAACTGACCGTCCGTCTGGCTGACGGCGACAAGGGTAAGGGCGAATTGCTGGGCGTCGAATTTGATGCGCCCGACGATCAGCCCTATAAATCGAGGGGTGGAGTTCCGTTCCATGTGGGCGACAAGGTTGTTCTGACCGGCGTGGGAAAGGGAGGCCAGGCCGTCACCGGCTATTACATTACCCACAACGATGGCGGCAGGACGGTGACGGAAACTTCTGACGAGCACGGCGCCGGGATTATTACCCTTACCCTGGCCGAAAAGACCGAGGTGACTCCCATCTTCGGTGAGCGGGCGTTCAGCGTCAAGCCTGATCCCGATGCCGACCCTAATCTGCGCGGCAGCTTCTCCCTAAACTACAATCTCAATAAGGAGCCTCCCGACAAAATCACCTTCACAGAGGACGGCCGCCTGCCGGGCGTTGTATCGGGCGAACCCGTGGAAATTATGGTTATCCCGCCTTCGGGCTATACGACGCAATGGGCCAACAGGACAGGCGATACCAACGGCAACGGCGTACTGGATGACAGCGAGAAGCGGGACGAAAACGGCAAGCTGTACCCCATGTATGACTACAACGGCGATGGACTCCTTGACGCGGAATACGCCTCTCCTCTCTTTGGCGATTTCTTGAGCTACAGGGTCAATCAGCCCCGGAATCTGTTTTATTACAACTTTGTACCGCTCTCAGGGCAGATTGTCCATAGCGGTGCAGTTACGGGCTACGTCTACACAAGAGAATATGACATCCGCAATGGCTTCACCATGGACAAAAACGGCTACAAGCTTGTGCCGGTCACCGGCGCAACGGTAAAAATGGGTGGAACCTATAACAGCGCAAATCCTGATGCTCAAATCGGCTACGCAACCTCGACCGAAAACACTGGCAAATTTACGTTCAATGTATCGAATGTAATCAAGAATGCCTATTATTTTCTCAGCATAGCCCAAGCCAGTTCCTCCTTCTTTGTGGATAAAATCAACCCGTCCTCATCGGGTGACCCCTATATCATCCCCACCTTTACCAGCATGAAGCCTGTCAGCATTGATGCCTATCCGACGAATAAGAATGACAAAACGGTGGCGGGCAGCGTGATCATGGTCGAAAAAGACAAGAAAGTAAACTTTGTCCTTCTGACACAGTCGCTTGAAAACAACGTCAAGGTGGCAAAGGTTGATTTCAGGGTATACAGTAAAAACGGCACGCTCAAGTCCAGCCATATTGCGTCCGCATCCATGAACCGGGCTGAATTTACGGCTAATCTCCACGATGTTTTTGCGCAAAATGACCGGCTTGTGGTTCAGCTCATCGACCAGACCGGAGGAAAGAGCCTTGAATACAACACCGGGTTTGAATTCCGTCCACCGCTGCCGGCAACCTCGGTGCTCCCATCCTTTGCGGCGGATGTGTCGAAGTCCGTCCCTCTCTTTGATACTGTCATGGGCGCCCTGGACCTGGGCCTCACGCACTTTGAGAACGTTTACATGAAGGGCGAGGATATCATCGTCACGCTGGGCTACGAGCATGCGTTCGACGAATACAATAAGGTGCTCAAAGAGACCGGCGGGAAGGAAGAGGACGAAGAGAAAACAAAGGTCACCGTTGAGGATCTTGAAAAAACTAAGGAGAAAATCAACGAGATCAATAAAGATAAGAAAAATAAAAAGACCGACACAAATGTGAAAACAAAATCCACCGTGACCAACAACCTGTCAGTCAACGTCAGCCTCGAGATGAAGCTTAAGTATGATTCCAAACGCCCGGCAAGCGCCGGTTCCCCCTACTATTTCAGTCATCTGAAGCTGATGGTCACACTGACCGACAGTCTGGAATTTAAAATTGCCGTTACCATCCCCGTCGGCTTAACCGTCACCACCAAGCTGGAGATCGGAGGCTCGGTCACCGGGTATATTAAAATCACCCCGATCACCACCATCGGCGCAACAGAGCCGCTAAGAGTCTACGCCGACGAATACGGCAATTACCCCTATTATGATTCAGATATGTTCAAAGACGTCAATTATAAGTTCAACGTCAACGGCGGCCTCATTCTGAAGCCGTATATCAGTCTGACAATCTCGGGAGATTACAGTGTCGCGACTCTGGATGTCAACGGCAGAGCGGATTTCACCCTCATCTTCGCCAGCGACAGAAGCAATTCCGGCACGGTTAAGCTTTCCGGACATATCAAAGCCAGTGCCTTGGGCATTACGATATACGAGAAAGGTCTTGAGGGGGGAACCATCAATCTCTTCGGCAACTCGAAAGCGCGCATGATGTTGATGGATGAAGAGCCCCCCCTCGAACAGAGTACCTTTGCTCCAATCTCCAGAAATTATCTCGACAACCGAAGCGATTGGCTCGGTTCGGAGCCGCCTTTTACGACTCCCGGCGATGCATCGCTGCTTGCCGAGGGGATGCTTCTTGGCGGTGTTTATCCCGATCCCGACATCCAACTGATGCGTATTGACGAGGACAGCATCCTGATGGTGTTTGTGGACGACAATCCGGACCGCTCGGATTATAACCGCGCCGCTCTCTATTACTCCATCTCACACGATAATGGCGCCACTTACAGCGAACCGGCGTTGCTGGCCGACGACGGCACGCTGGACTCCAGTCCGCGCCTTGTGGACCTCGGGGACAAAATCCTCTGCCTGTATTCCTCGCTGAAAGAAGAGATTGCCGACGACGTCCTCCTCTCTATGGAAGAGATGCTTGAAGCAAACGAGCTGGAGATGCGGTTCTTCAACAAGGCAGACGGTGTGTTTGAGGACGCACCCATTGACGTGACGAAAAATACCGGACAGCCAAACCCTGAGAACGAAGGCGGGCTTATCGGCGACTACACCTCCAATGAGCACGGCAGCGCTGTATACGATCTGGTCAGCGGAAAAGTGCTGATGATCTACACTAAGTCCGACTTCACGTCGGATGCCGGTCGGACTTTCAGTGCCGGAGACCTGTTTGACACGCAGAAGTCCTATTCTGCAGTCGCCTACAGAATATATGACGCAATCACCGGCCGGTTCCTGATGTACGAAGAGATCGGCTATCCCGATGGCGTGGATACCGACAGCGAAAAAGCGGAATGGGACGCACTCTGGTACGGGCAGAAATTCCTCGATGCCGAAATCGTTGACAAAAGCCTGCCGGGTGGTGGGATCGAAGACCCGCTGGTTCTCGACCTGACGACTGCGTTAAAGGGGCAGACCGCCTACATCGCCTACACGGTTGATATGGACAGCGATCTCTCCACCGCGGAGGATCGGGATATCTATCTTGCATCCTACAGCTTCAATGACAATACCTTCACCAAACCGATCAAGGCCTCCGATATCTATGCCGGTGAACCGCCTCGCGCTGACGGCAGGCCGCAGCTCGTTGCGTATGAGAACGCGGTGTACCTGTTCTACGCTGCGGATACCGAAGTTCACTACGTCAAGGCCGATGTGCTTTTCGATCCGGGGGAGATTGTTGATACTTCGCACCTGGGTGAGGAAGGCACAGGAGAGGCGGACGTCGTTACTAAGGAATCTCTACCAAACCATCCGCATGTCGCACTGAAGGCTGACGAGGCGCAGCACCATCCCGGTGAGGACTACCGGGTGCTTACCGGCGACGACGGCAAGCTCTACCTGATTTGGACGGAAGCAACCCTTCGCTACGCAGACGGGATTGAACCCGGCTCCCAGGAGGCACTGGACCCCCGCAATGCGTATCACGAGGATCAGATTTACGCGGCAGTCTACTATGAAGATTATGAAGCAAACTTCGCGGACGAACACGACGGCGAAGACACGCATACGGATCTCCTCTACATGAGCGACCCGGATGTTGAATACGGACGGTGGAGCGGAAAAGTACAGCTTACCTTCGGTCCGGGCAGCTACAACGATGTTGCTGCCGACGTAATGGCAGACGGACGTATCCTTCTGGCAGCCAGGAAGAACGATCTTACGTATTCCGAGGAGCATGGCCTACTGATCAGCGATCCGGATACGGCACGGCTTGTTGCCATGACGCTGACACCTGCCATTCGGATTGAGCCGGGGGAGGACGCAATCACCTTCAACCCCTCCTACCCTGTGGAAGGAGAGACTGTGCGCATTACCGCCGGCTTTACCAACCATGGGCTGATGCCGCTTATTCGGCCTGTCGTTGAATTCTATGCCCTCATAGACGGCGTCGAGCAGCCTATCGGTTCCGCGACGGCGGGGCGTGCGCTGTATGGCGGCGAAACGGGCAGCGCCGGCATCGAGTGGACCGTACCCGCCGACATACAGAATCTGGCCATCGTCGCGATGCTGAAAAGTGAGGCCAACGATGAGATATATGCTGAGTTTGACACGGGCTTCCCGTACAGCGTCGATTTGGAGCATAACCTGTTCAGACTGACGCATATCGCGCGCAACGGCTATCAAGTCAGCGCGGAAGTGCTTCATACGGGCAATGAGCCGCTTTCAGACGCGGAAATCGTCATCAATCTGCTTGATCGCAATGACTACATCATCCGGGAACTGAAGCGCTCACCGATTGCGGATGAAGTTGACGCAGACGGTCTGCTTGTCCTTCGCGAATCCTTCGAGCTTAAAAACGCCGATCTGGAGCCAATGGACAGTGTCATGGGCGGCAGTGCCTCCGTTGAGCTGCGCATCGAGAAAAACGGCGCTCTTCTGTACCGTCATATGGGCACTGTGGTCAAGGATATATCGGCGCTGTATGGCGAGCAGATCAATGCCGCAGAAAGTGTCGTCCTTTCCGCATCCTCTCTCAGCCTGGCACCCGGGAATCAGAGATCCGTCACAACGTCCGTATCTCCGGCCGAAACAACTGAGAATTTCCGCATTGTCTACCGATCCTCCAACCCGTCTGTCGCTTCGGTGAGCGAGAGCGGAGTTGTCACAGCACACACTTTCGGTAATGCGGTCATAACGGCGTATGCGGTACCGGATATCGAGCTTCACACATTGACCCTCGACGGATACAGCCTTAGCGGGGATGTGCTCGACAATCTCTCGCCGGAAGACTGCCGCAGCGGCAGTGTACAGGTCGCTGTGCTCAGCGATTCTTCCTCAGATAACAATAGCACACCGGTCTTACCTGATGCCTCCGGCACCGACACGGCGACATTGACTATTAAGGCCGCTATGAGCGGTTCGGGCAAGGCAACGGCATCGGTTTCCCATCAACAGATCGCCAACGCCGTTAGGGGGGGACTTGGCAGGAACCCGGAGGACGCCATGGATATCCGTATAAACGTGGACGCACCGGATGGCGCTCAAACCGTCGAAACCGTTATTACCCCGGCAGCGGTCAGGGAGATGGTGGATAACCGATTCGGCATGACCATTGTCACTCCGGTCGCCCGTATCAATTTTGACGAAAGAGCTCTCTCAAGCATCCTTGAACAGTCGGATGGGGACATCGCAATAACAGCTTCGCTAGTGGATAAATCCACTCTTCCGAACAGTGTGCTGGCGGCCGTGGACGAACACCCCGTATTCGACTTCAGTGTAACGAGCGGCAGCAGAAGGATTTCACAGTTTAATGGGAACGTGACAGTCTCGGTGCCCTATACCCCGGCTGACAGCGAAGATCCAAACTCCATAGTCATCTATCATATAACCGCCGAGGGAACAGTCGAGATTGTAAAGAATTGCCGTTATGATCCCGATACGGGGACTGTAACCTTTGTAACCAGCCACTTCTCATATTTCGCCGTGGGCTACAACCCGGTGCAATTTAACGATGTGGCAAAGGGCGCATGGTATAACAAAGCCGTGAGCTTCATCGCAGCAAGGGAAATCACAAAAGGTACGGGCAACGGCAATTACAGTCCCACAGCGAAACTCACTCGTGCGGAATTCCTTGTGTTGATGATGCGCGCATATGGTATCGCCCCTGACAATAACCCTACGGATAACTTCTCCGATGCGGGAGACAGCTACTACACCGGTTATCTCGCGGCGGCAAAACGACTGGGCATATCAGCAGGCGCAGGAAATAACCTATACGCGCCCGGCAAGGAGATTACCCGTCAGGAGATGTTCACCCTACTGTATAACGCCCTCAAGGTCATCAGGCAGCTTCCGCAGGGCGATTCAGGCAAGACACTCGACCAGTTCACCGATGCGGGACAAATTGCGTCTTGGGCCAAGGAAGCCATGACGCTGCTGGTCAAGACCGGTACGATCGGAGGTAACAATGGGCTGCTAACCCCGACCGGCACGACCACAAGAGCGGAAATGGCACAGGTACTTTACAATCTGCTGAGAAGATAGCACCGCCTTAAAGGTCAAACAGGCTGCGAGAATTAAATTCTCGCAGCCTGTTATAGTCTGCACACCTTCACGGTGAAGGGACGCATAGACGCCGCCTTTTTCTATGAGCTCATCATGTGTCCCCTATTCTTCAACACCCCTCATTAATCCGCTTGATTGCTTCCAAGTCCACCTTGGCGCTTCTGTCATAGTTAAGCAGACCATTTTTCTCCTGCTCCACGTCGGTGAGCTGGGTGTAACAGAACCCCTGCACGACAGGCGATGCAAGAAGTGGCGCAACCACATCCTCGTATCGCTTGAGGAAATCCTCTGGCGCAGTTGCCGTCGAATATCCCCAGCCATTTTCATCACCGGTGATAAAGGAGATGCCTCCAAACTCGGTAACCAGTACCGGTTGTCTGTTATAGTCATATCCCTTTACGTAGAGCGGCCTGTCAGCCGGCATTGATGACAGCACCCTTTCCAGTGTGCTGTAGCGCTCCTTAAGTACCTCACTCCTCCACTCGTAGTCGTGGATGGTCAACAGGTCGCCACAGGTATGCTCCCAGCCATCGTTATCGATCACTACACGTGTATCGTCCAGCGATTTGGTCAGATGATACATGGCACTGCAATGACCCTGTTCCATGGGATTGTTCTTGACCTGCAGGATGCCCCAAGATTCATTGAGCGGCGTCCAAGCCACAATAGATGGGTGATTATAGTCCCTCAGAACAGCTTCACTCCACTCTCTGGTCATTGTCGCTGCATAATTGCGCGAATAAATATACGCTGCACCGATCTCTCCCCAGACCAAAAAGCCCAGTCTGTCGGCGTGGTAAAGGTATCTGGGGTCTTCTACCTTTTGATGCTTTCTTGCACCGTTGAAACCCATCTGCTTAGCCAGAAGGATATCATCAATAAAGGCCTGATCGCTGGGTGCGGTGAGCAGCGACTCGGGCCAATAACCTTGATCCAGTACCAGCTTTTGATAATAAGGACGGTTGTTGAGCATAAACAAACCGTTGTCAACCGATACCTTGCGCATACCAAAGTAGCTCGCAACCCGATCTGCCAGCTCACCTTTATGGTAGACGCTGAACACCACGTCAAACAGGCGAGGGTTTTCAGGCGACCATGTCAGATCCTCCACGAAATTCCACGCTCGCAGCGCTGGCTGCTCCAGATTGACGGTCATGCTTCCGTTGAAGCTGTTGTTTTCAGTGGTAATCTTGGCCACCCGTGTGTCCTTATAGCTGATCCTGGTTACCAGCAGCAGATCCTCTTCCCCGGCAAGCTCGTAATCTATCTTGACCGCCTTTTCATCAAGCAAAGGCGTTATGTACACATTTTTAAGATGGTTTGATGACACGGCCTCCAGCCATACGCTCTGCCAGATTCCGGTGGTTTTGGTATAGAAAATGCTTTTAGAAGTCTTTTCCCAATACTGCTTACCACGGGGTATCCCGAGATCAAGAGGGTCATCTTCAACCATGACACGTATAACATTAGGTTTGTCCGGTTGTATAGCTTCTGTTATATCGGTTGAAAATCCTACCTGACCTCCCACATGTTCTGCTACCTGCCGGTCGTTGACCCAAACACGGCACCGATAATCAACAGCGCCAAAGTGGAGGATTATCAGCTTATCCTTCATACTGTGCGGAATATGAAAGGTTCTTCTGTACCATACCGTTTTGTGGAACTCATTAACCCCTATCCCCGACAATTTTGTTTCAAAAGCGAACGGAACAATGATTGTACGGTCAAAAACCGGCTCGTCAAAGGAAAATTCCCATTCTCCGTTCAGGCTTTCCCAGTTGTCTCTGGCAAAATGAGGGTTGGGGTATTCTGCTCTGGGTGTCATCATCGATAATCCTCCAATATCTGCAATTCTACTACTTCAATCTTAGCGTTTTGGGTACGGATACCAACTTCACCATAGGTCAGCGGACAGGGATCGCGATAAGTCATACAGGGGCTTTGTTCTCCGTGCCTGAAGACGTATATTCGTTCCCTGCCGTCCAATGGTCTCACGGGTGCTCAACGTCAGATCATCACAAAAATCGGGCAGAGCAGGGGCCGTTTGTGAATGCCGTGTCGGCCCCCACACCTCGACCTCTGCGCTGTTCCAGACTTGACAGTCAATTTTTTTATCATTTAACATGCCCAAGTGAGGGATTTTTTACTTTATATTTGTCTTTTATTGGCTGTTCAGGAGCCAAGACTTTTCCCTTATGGCTTTTACTGCAGGGTCTTGATCCAGGTTGCATCCTGGCGGTCAAGATCGTTGTTAATACTGGAGATGATGATCCTGCCTTCAAAGTGACGCAGATAAATTCCGCTGAATGCGTAAGCTTCAAGGGAAACCATACTGCTGTCCGCTAGTCCTGGCTTCTCACGCCAAGTGGCATCACTTTTAAAGAGAGTGGTGCCGTCATTTTGTGAGATTTTGACAGCGCCGTCCTGGTGTCGTAAAAACCAGCCGGGATGGTCAACCGACTCAAGAGAGATGCAGGTAGGATCTGCAAGGCCTTTTACAACTCTCCACTCGGAAGAGGCATGGGATAGATCGGTGAAGCGTGAACCGGCGATGCAGGTGTTATCCGGTTTATGCCACAACCAGTTGTCCGGAAAATTCTTGGACTGGTAACGGGCTATTTCATAGATGCGCTCAAGCTTCCACTGCTGGGTCAGACTGCTGTTAGAGGTATTTTGTACGATATTCGCATGTAACGCAGTCGACTGACCTTCGGTGTCAGCATACAGTCCGCCGGCCTGATTCTGAAGCTTGAAATTACCGTTGCTCTGGTACACAAGTCTCCAGCGCTGGGCGGGATTGTCGTTATTGGTCCACTGTTGTACCGGGCTGCCTGCAGCAGTCGACCCGTCTTTGTTATCGATGGTCAGACCGCTGAAATTGTTCACAAGCTTATAATAGCCGTTGCCTTTATCGGTCAGATGATATGCCTGTGTATCCAAGTCGTTCCGGGTCCACAGAATATACTGGTTGCCAGGAGTCATGGAGCCGCCGGCATTATCCATGTAGCTGCCGCTCCCAACGTTCTTTAAGCGATAGTCGGCTCCAGAGACGATCATCTGGCTGCCGAACATAGTACCGGAGCTAATACAAACGGTGTTCTTGGTTCCATCAAAGATGTTGGTAACCTCGTATAACTTGTTGCCGTCTGCAAGGAAATCACCGCTCCAACTGGCGCCTTTCTTCGGGTTCATGGTGTCGGTGATAGGCGAATCTATCATTTGCCAGGTCGCGCCCAGGTCGGTACTGGTGAAGCATTCGCTTGGAGAACGTTGGTCATTCATGCCGCGGACGAAAAGGCGGCCATAGGTGCTGCCATCATTAATCAGCGCAACCTTTGGACTGGCTGCCGCCCATTTCTTTCCGTCGCCGGTTATGATTGAGGTGCCGAGATCCTTAGGATCACCCCAGTTAATACCGTCATTGGAAATCTTAAATGTCAGAATATCGGTCGGCAGGTTCACACCCGCAGGTTCGATATCCCATACATTTATATTCTCCCAAATCATCATATATCTTCCGTCAAGGAGTTTCTGGACACGCGGCATACCCGGACGCCATTGCGCTGGGCTGACGAACGGGACAAAGTTTGGATCGTATTTGCCTACGATGACTTCGAAGTTGCCCCAGGTTAATCCACCATCATTGGAGATTTCTTGTACAAGACACTGGTCATAGCCTTGCTGGCGTTCGTCGGAATAATAAATAACGAGTCTGCCGTCGGCGCTTACTGTAAATTCCGGTTCCCAAGTATTGCGGTTGGTGCGTGGCGCCAAACCGCTATGGTACTGCCAGGTCAGGCCGTTATCAGTGCTGCGGTAAATCGTAATGGTAAAAGTATGATTGGTATCCCAGTTCGAAGCCGCATAGAGAATTGTCCCTTTCGGGAAAGCTCCCAGTTGCTGCGGGAAAACATATAGTCCTGCCATACCTATTTTTTTGTAGTCAATGCCATCGTTCTGCGTTTCAATCTTGCTCAGCGAAGACCAGGACTGCCCACCGTCACGACTGGTAAAAAACTCAGGTTTTTCACTTTCTGAACCATACCATGGGAAAGTGTGGTCAAAGCAGGATAGGAGGTTTCCATTGTCCATCTTCACAATACGCTCATAATAAGGAAGTTTGGTACTGGAAAAGACCGGCACGCCTGTTGCATTCATTGCACTGGCAGGGAACACCATAAATATTGCGAGACAGACCATGATGACCTGCGTCAGGACTTTGCGTTTCCACCTGTTTTTTGTTTTGGTTTTCAACATCATCACTCCTTTTCGTAGTTTACCCTATCAAAAAACTTGCCTTAGACTCCTCTACCATATATTTAGGTTATTTGAAGGGGGAAAGCTATAACCTTAAACAAATTTAGTAATGGCAGCAGGAAACACTGGCAGTATTGATGGCATGGATTTTGTAATGTCAAAAGAAAACCGCACATATCCGCTGGTGTGACAACCAATATTTTTAAACGCCGCATTGAAAATGGAGGACATTAAAGGAATATTCAGGAAGAACCGCTTTGCCGCAGCCATGATCGACATTGAGACAACCTCTGGCCAAAACGTCCAATTTTGTGGGATCCAAAGCGGAGTTGCGGGCCCCAAGGGGATGGTAATAAATCAGATGCTCTATGGGTTCAAGCCGCAAAAAGGCCCGGCCGTCGATGGTGATAGGCAACGGCTCCGCAGTGCGGTTGATGGCAAAAACCGTCAGTTCGCCCTGTTCTTCTCTGTAAACTACAGCCTGATCCACCGAAGGGACGTTCTCAAACTCAGCACATTGGTAGACGGGGCCGTCATAGGCGGACCGAAGGGCTTTTCCGCGCCCATAGTGAGAAATCAGCTTAAAGGGGTAAAAGATTGCCGTACGGAAAGCAGGCCCATTTTTATCCGCGGTAATCAAGGGGAGAACATTGACCAAAATAGCCTGGCAGGCAATTTTGACGCGATCGGCGTGCCGCAGGAGCGAAAGCATCATGCCGGCAGCCGCCAAGGATTGTTCAAAATCGTAGGGAGTTTTGTCGCGGTCAGGGCCGATGAGCCAATCCTCCTGGGGAATAACGGCGTTTACACCACTGCTGACATTCCATTCGTCAAAGGAAAGCATCAGTTTTTTAGGGGATCGGCGCAGGGACCGGACATAATCGGCAGTGGAAATAATGGTTTCGATCTGGCGGTCCATACCGATTGGGGCAGCCAGAAAGGTTGGGGTATCCCGATTATCATGGCTGATATATTTGTGAACGGCGATATATTCCACGTCATCATAGCACTCTTCCAGAATCGTTCTGTCCCATTCGGGGAAAGTTGGCATCTCGGAGCCGGAGCTTCCTACAACAATTGTTTCCAGCTTTGGGTTAAAAAAATGCATGAGCCGCGCGGTTTCTGCCGCCAGCCGGCCATATTCCCAAGCGGTTTTGTGGCAAATTTGCCAGGTGCCGTCCAACTCGTTTCCAAGACACCAAGTCTTAATCCCAAATGGGTCCGCTGCGCCATTGCGGCGGCGTAAGTCGCTCCAGTAGGATTTTCCGCCGTAATTGCAGTATTCCAAAAGGTTTCTGGCAGCATCAGCCCCCCGCGTGCCAAGGTTAACGGTCATAATCGTTTCGGCTCCGGCCTCGCGGCTCCAATCCAAAAATTCATGAAGCCCAAAGGTATTCGGCTCGGTTTGTTTCCACGCCAGATCCAAGCGTACCGGGCGCTCACTCACAGGCCCAACCGTATCCTCCCAATTATACCCGGAAGTATAGTTGCCGCCGGGATAGCGCAGCGTGTGAAGGTTCAATTCCCGGACAAGCTCCAGCACATCCATGCGGAAACCGCGGGAATCCGCCTTAGGATGCCCTGGCTCATAGATTCCATTGTACACAACACTTCCCATATGTTCGATAAAGGACGAAAAGAGCCGGTTATCAATCTCTCCAATCTCAAAATCCGGGCTGACTGTGAGTCTGACTTCTTTCATAGTTACAAATCCTTTCTTGTGGTGTATATTACTTCATTTGTGAAAACTCTAAAGTTAATATTTCATACCGGACATCGCAATACCTTCCACAAAATGTTTTTGAAACAGAACGTAAAGGAAGAGGAGCGGAAGCATAGAAAGTAAAGTAGCCGCGATGGTAGGGCCATATTGAATTACGCGCTCACCCACAAACATGGCTAGCCCCGCAGGCAGGGTGCGCATTTCTGAACTGGAAGTAAGCATCAATGGGTAGAGCAGATCGTTCCAGTTGGCCATCAGATTGAACATGAAGAGCGTGATAAGGGCAGGTTTGCACAGGGGCAGCATAATCCGTGAAAAAATACCAAACTCATTCAAGCCGTCAATGCGGGCAGCCTCTTCCAAATCTCGGGGCAAAGAAACGAAAAATGAGCGCATCATATAAATACCATAGGCGGAGGCAAGTCTCGGTAGGATAAGCCCCATATAGGTGTCCAGAAGCCCGAAGAGATGAATTTCCATAAAAATGGGGATCATAAGCACCTGAAAAGGGATCATCATTGTCACAAGAACAATGGAAAACAGTATATTACGCCCTTTAAATTGCATCCTCGCGAACGCATAGCCGGCTGCCGCATCTAAAAAGATAGAACAGAGTGCAACCGTGCCCGCGAAAACAATTGTATTTTTCACGTACTGCAAAATCGGAATGGTATCAAAGACCTTTGCATATTGACTGAATGTATACTGCGGTGCAAAAATCTGGGGGGGATAATTAATAATATCCTTTTCGAATTTAAGAGAAGACACGAAAAGCCAGAAAAAAGGAAAGATAACAACTGCCAGGATTAGAAGCATCAGCAGATTCTTCCAGACTATAGCACTTTTTTTACGCAAGCGTTTCCACCTCCCTAAAGTATTTTTTCTTCCTGTCTGCGCACCCGGTGATTCAGCAGAAGAGAAAGCACCACTATGAGGCAGAAAAGAAGAAAGGCGATGGAGGAAGCATACCCGAGTTCATATGGCGGCTTAAACGCGCGGGTATAAATGTACTGCACCACCGTTTCGGTTCGGAACATCGGTCCTCCCCTTGTCGCCACGTACACCTGGTCAAAAACCTGAAACGAGCCTATAAAATTTGTCACTAAGCAAAAGCCCAGAGAAGGAAGCAAGAGAGGGATAGTGATCCGCCGGAATTGCTGGAATGAACTAGCGCCATCAATGCGTGCAGCCTCATAATAAGAACCCGAAATGCCCGCGATGCCTGCAACCAAAATTACCATGGTTTGGCCAAAGTTTTTCCAGACGGTTAATAACGCAACGATTGGCATAGCCCAATTGGGGTCGCGAAGCATCAAAGGCTTTGAAAAGCCCAGCTTATGGATATAATACGGAACAATGCCAATATTACTGTCAAGAATCATCGACCAAATAATCCCGATCGCAGTCATGGAACAAATCACGGGGATGAAATAGACGCTTCGTAAAAAGCGGTTGAAGTAGGTATTTTGAGCTACAGCGGCCGCGATGACAAGCCCTACCAAAACCTGTATAGGTGTTTCCAGAAGAACAAAGTAGGAAGTGTTAAGGAATGAATTTCCTACGCGTACATCCTGGAAAGCCCTTATGAAATTATCAAACCACACGAACTCTGTGTCCTTGAAAAACAGATTCACCTGAAACAAACCCAAGAAAAGCGCCACAACTAGAGGGATAAAAACAAAGACCGTCAAGACAAGGAGCGATGGCGCGAGAAAGAGATATGCAGCATGTTTAGGCTGGTTCCAGTAGGATGTGATTGGCTTTTTCATGTTTACAGCGTTCATCAAAAACTCCTTTTTTCGAATTCATATTTTCGTTGAAAGAAGAGAGGGAATTCTCCCCCTCTTTTAAGGTTCGGTGGCAAGAATTTGATCCATAGATGCGGCGCATGCGTCCAGTTCCTTTTTTACATCCGCGCCGCCATAAAGAATGTTTTCCATTGCCGGACTAATGGCATCTGATTGAAGTTTCGGCGGGGTGATCATGCCGACAAGGAACGGCTTGGCATAGTCGAGACTCTTCGTCAGCTCGCTAAGAACCAGATCAGCCTTCACTTCAGGATCATCAACAGCACCCTTTACAAAGGGCGGAAAACCGTTTCGCAGAGACCATTCTTTACAGATTTCCGGAGAGCTCCAGTATTTTATAAATTTGTAGGCCAACTGCTTGTTTTCCTCGGAGGTGGTTTTTGGAATGGAGAATCCGGTGCCATCAAGCATACCCTGTTGCCCGGCGGAACCTGCCGGAATGGTAGTAATGCCAAAATCAATGCCGTTTTCACGCAAACCGTTTACCAACCATGGTCCATTGATATACAGTGCAAGCTGTCCTGCGAACATAACCTGATCCATGCCCGGTCCGGTGGTGGAAGCGGGAGAGAGACGCTGTTTCATTGTGATATCCTGAAGCTTTGTTATGAGGTTAATTGCCTCTGGCGCGTTAATGGTTGATTTTTTAGCCGCCGCATCCACTACACTGATGCCGTTGCCCATGAGATAGTGCATTACAAGGGTGTTGTCCTGAACAGGAACGGCAACGCCAAAATAGTTCTTCGAGGGATCGGTGGTCTTTTTCGCTACCTCGAAAAGTTCATCCCAGGTTTTAGGCGGGGTTTCAGGGTCAAGTCCCTTTTCTTTAAAGATTGACTTATTCCAATAAAGATACCTGCCGAAAGTATTCATTGGGATACCCATCAGCTTCCCGTTATATGTAAACATATCATAAAGAACGGACATAATCTGGGATTTGTCATAGCCGGTGGAGTCAAAGAAATCTTCTACAGGCTGGAAAGAATCGTTGGAGCAAAAATTTCCCAGTTGATCGCTTCCCTGAAGCACAAAATCGGGGGCGGTACCGGTGGCAATGGCCTGCGGAAGCTTCTCAAAATAGTTATCCCAGGGGATGATATCCATCTTAACGATTACACCGTCTGTGTTTTCCGCATTGTAGCGATCCACGATTTCTTTGAGAATGGAACCGTCGGAACCAGTGAAGCCATTCCAAGTTGTAATTACTTTTTTCTCCACAACCGGGCTTCCAGTGTTAAACGGGGTTGTCGTGGGGGAATCTTCGCCATTTGAAGAGGATGGGGGCAATGTAGTGACGGGGGCACTGCCGCAAGCTACCATTGAAAAGAGAAGCCCTACGGCCAAGATCATGCTGAGAACTGAACGTGCACTTTTTTTCATAAGATACCTCCTGAATATTATGTTTATTACGGTGATTATCACCGTTGAAACCGGATATAAAGGGTGGATAATCTCATTGAAAGCGTTTAACAGTAAAAACGGGCGATGATATCACAGACCGCTGATGTGTTCAGCGTCTTCACGGACATAGTGCCCGTGTCCCGAATGTGAGGTATACATGGTTTAATCTGAATTATAACATGTTTTTTGTTCTATATTTTTTGTTTGTTTTACAATTATAATCCTATCATTTTTATTTTTTTATGTCAATATAGTTAATATGAAACCCTATTTTTTCAGCAATTTTACCAAATTAAAAACAAAATCATTGTTATTAATCGCTTTAAACGATATTTGAAACATAAATCTTATTTTAATCACCTAGACAATCATCAGCTTTTATGTTATTATCAGAGCAATAAATTTACTTTTTATGACAGGCGAGGTGTATACGACATGCCAAAGATACTTGACCTGAGTGCAGAAAACGAAGAATTGCTCTGCAATGTGGGCAAAGCACTTTCCTCCCCAACTCGGATCCAGATTCTGAAACTGCTTTATTACAACAGCTATAATGTGGGTGAGATAGCGGATAAACTCAATATCCCCGCTTCCAGCACGGCCGTACACATCCGCAGCCTTGAGGCCGCCGGGCTGATAAACACCGAGCTGCAGCCCGGGGCACGCGGATCCATGAAGCTTTGCAGCCGCAAAAACGACTTTCTCAATATTCGTCTGGTAGGTGAGCAGCGAAATATCAATCAGGTAGAAAGTATCTCAATGCCTATCGGGGCTTTCACCAACTGCGAAATCGCTCCAACCTGCGGAATTGCCGGCAGCACAGGCCCCATCGGCTCCGAGGATAAGCCCTCCGATTTTTATATGCCTCAAAGGGTAAATGCACAGTTATTGTGGAGCTCAAGCGGTTTTGTAGAGTACAAATTCCCCTATCCGCTAAAAAAGGATCAACAGCCGAAGAGGCTGATGTTGTCCTTTGAAGCCTGTTCCGAGGCTCCAAACTTTCAAGAGGATTGGAAGTCGGATATCACCATCTGGATAAACGGCATTGAGTGCGCCACCTGGAGATGTCCCGGAGACTTTGGCAGCAGGCGCGGGCGGCTAAACCCCGTCTGGTGGGACAACGGAAGCACCCAATATGGCCTTCTGACAACACTCGAGGTGGCCGAAGAACACAGTCTCATCAATGGGCAAATCGTGTCGGACATACGGATGGAGCACCTCAAGCTTGCCTACGGGCAAACCATCATCATTCGTATCGGCAATAAACCCACTGCCAAATATATTGGTGGATTCAATTTGTTCGGCGAGCATTTTGGGGACTATGAGCAGGGAATCATCATGTCCATTGTATACTAGTCCATGACAGATATATAAAGAATGAGGAACGACCGGGTGAGTTTAAAAAGCACGATTATGAATCAGGGGTTCATGATGTTGGCCGCTGCGGAAAATATGGATATGATGCGCATTATTTTTCGTACTAATAAAATCTTCGTTTGACTTGGTGAGTAAAACCATAATCAATAATAACAGGTTTCTCGTCGATTTTACCCCAATTTATGGGTATGCCAAAATCACCTAATATTAAATGATGCTTTTCAGCAATATCCTTTAGTTCTGCTAATTGATACAGCTGCCTATTATTTTTTACATTAAAATAATTCCAAACGTATGATATGTTTTTAATTTTTTCTGCCTTCACCATGATCAGAAACCTGTAATCTTCTGAGACATGCTGAATTTTTGCAAATAAACAGGAGTCAATAGTGGATGAAATGTGATATTCCGCTTTATTTTGAGCAATACCCTTTCTATTTCTAGCAACTTTGATGACGAATCCATTTCCTAAATCAAATACTGTTCTTCCTGACCCTATACCGATATGTTTGTAAGCGCCTCTTCTAATATTTGAAATAATTTGACCAAAGTCAACCTCCACATTAATCACTTTCATAAAATATATTCTTTGTTTATCATATGAAAATTGGGACATACCCGTTACGATAGTTCTGGGACTTATCGGATTGATCTATTTTCAAAGATTTCTGTAACAAATGTGGATGGAAAATCATAATTTACAACAGATAGGGACAACCTGGAGGTGAAATCGATGAGCGAACGAGACTGTAGTTTTTGTGGAACAATGCGGAGACTTATTTCAGACGAAAGAGAAAGAGCTGAATTTAACAGGCATATGGCTTGCTTTTGCAAAAGATCTGATAGGGAACTGTTGGCGGATATAAGAAGTGAATGTCATGGGATTTCTCAAGAAGAGAGACATGAATGCCTCAGGGAAATGGCAGGACTTAGAGAAATTAGAGAATTTGACAGCCACGAAATGCGGAGAAGAGTCCGGGAAGTGAACGATACATTAAATGTATCTGATCCTCCTGATCCTCCCCCCTTTCGAAGACGAAGACGCAGAAGAAGCAGATTTTTGAGACCGCTGATTACTTTGTTTTTATTACGGGGAATCCTCTGAAGACAGTAAAAAGCACTTAAGAGCCTTCGGGCTCTTTTCTAATGGATATACTGGAGCGTAAGGGTTAGTCCAAATCTTACGAAGCAATATCTGTCGGACCAAATGCTGCCTTCTTTTCGGTCATTATCGACCCAGCTTCGTTTTCCGGAAAAACTCATGGGTCCTACCCTGTAAATTTCACCGTCTACATGATGATGAGGTCCTAGTAGGTTCCTGTTGCTGCCATAAAGCTGCAGCGTTATTTTATTTGTCCCGTCAATTACAAAATCCGTTATGTCCACCCTGTAGGGAGCCCATAAAACGGCTTTAACAGGCTTTTCGTTAATGAATACCTTGGCGAGGACGGCATCCGGCTTACCAAAATCAAGAATGATTCTTGAATTACCCTGCTTTTCAATTTCTATTGAGCTTGACAGATTAACCGACCCCGAATAGAAACAGAAGCCCTGCCTAGTGATATCCCCAGTTTCAACTTTTGAGGGCTTTTCTGTGATAACGAAGGGACCATCAGTGCACAGAGCCCTTTTGTCACCCTCCGTATAGCAGCCTTTACTTATGACGCCGAAATCTCCAACAATATAAATACTTTCAAGCTCCGTATCAAAGGTTAGCTTATTTAACTCACTTTCATGGACAGAGTCACCAAAAAGGATATCATAAACCTTCTGTTTCTGAAAAAAGCACCTTCTTAGAACCACTTCATTCAGGCCCGTCTTTACATGTGATTTGATATCCAGCTTCAGAAAAGAACTGTCCTTCCACCATCCCATGGCATTATCATTTATCGGTGTGCCATTCATGGAAATATTGAATTTATCTGCTTCCTCCACAACAAGAAAGAGTTCCCTGAATTGCTCAGGATCAGCGCCTATTTCAAAAGTATATTTAAGAGCTATATTACAGCTCCGTTTCATTTCCAGCAGGAGGTCCATCAGCCGGATGACAGGAATAGGACCCTGCCATTCTCTGTTTTCAATGCTGAAGCTGCAGTAATCCAACGTTAGTGAGTTCATTTGCATTTCCTCGACATTCCAAACACCCCGGGGTCTTATAACAGTTTGTTTACAGTCTTTTTCCGCAGGCATTGGGGCGTCGCCAGCTATAAACAGTATCGTGTGTGACTGCATGGGTTCAAAATCCAGGATAACAACCGTTGTATCATCATAGTAATCAAAGAAGATGTTCTCCGCTTCTCCTGTTTCGGCATTAAACCTTACGGCCCTCCCCCTCCCCATAATCTCGACTGAAGCAGTGTAGGCCATCGTTTGGCTGTGGTTCACCATATAGAAGACCTGGGTATCTCCCAAGCTCCTTTGCTGATAATGAATATCACTGATTTCATCCTTATCGTCACAGATATGCAGCCGCCGGATTCCAAGGCTTTCAATTTGGCATCTGAAAGCCTTTTCATTCTTTCCTGCCTTTATAACCCTGTCCATCAAATCTGAAACAGCAGGGTCCTTGCTGCCTTCTTTCCTATCAGGCAGGTCACCGGCGCTTATTATGGTGCCGCCGTTATCCAAAAAGGATTTCAGAAGATTGAGCGTACCTTCATCAATGGTGATCATCGATGGAAGTATCACAGATTTGTAGCTGCATTGACCTACTATAAAGCGGTCTTCTTCAACTCTGCCGTGAGTGCAGATTATTGTTTCATCCCCATAATGGTAGTTTATATGCCAGCCGGACAACAGCTCAGAAACCCATGTGAAATCCTGATCCAGTTTGGCAATTCTTTCATTATTGGTATTATCATAGACTATCCAGGCACTCTTAATCGGGTGAAGCACCAAGACCTCCGCTACTTCCGCTCCGGAAGACAACAGCTTTCCCAGACGTGCGAAGTAGTCATTCAAATGATGATATTCCTCCCACCACGGCTGCTGGTAAAAAAGAGACGGAGGGTAATCCCTCTTTCTCATTCCTCTTAAGGAGTATCCTTCAAGGTGCTGGCATATCAGGTTCACACCGTTTACAAGCTGCCACTCCGCAATCCATTTCATCTCTTCAAAGCTGACATTCCACCCGCAAAGCGCGAAAGATTCCGTCAGGACTTGTTCCTTACTCAACTGGCATGCGACGGAAGCTGCCTGTTTAGGCACCGCCGGGCTTCCGATCCTTCGGCCCAGCCAATCGATTCCGGGAATATGCATGAACTCATAAAGAGGCATAATACCGGCGCAGCAAAACATTTGCCCTGTCAGGCTGTTTTCATCGACGTAATGTCCTGTAAGCAAGCATTTGTGTTCATCGCACCATTTATATACCTGCTTTGCGTAGGCTTCGACAAACAGCTCATTAACCGTACTCCAGTAATCGTACCGTATTTTTTCGAAGCCCTGAATCTCTGCGACCAGGGCTGGAAGCACATCTCTCAGATTATAACCATGCCTTTCGAAAAAGGAATCCTCAAGAACATAGGACCAAGGCAAACGTCCCCGAGCATATTGGGGCTCATCGGTAAAAAAGCCCTTCAGGCCCGTACCAAAATCGTCCTTGAAAGCTCTGTAGTATTTTTTATGGGTACTGTCAAGAAAGGCTTTTATTACATCGGCATTTAGGACGTCTACGTAGTATTTGTTCGATTTGTGCCTGGCAACAATTATTCTCTCGCCAGAAAGCTGACATGTCCCAAGTACCGAATCATCCTGCGGTATATGGGTATTAAGATCTAATTCCTCAAATTCAAGCCATCGGACGTGGTACCGATCTCCCAACTCCGTTACTGCTCCTCCGGCAAAACCGCTTGGAAAGCCATCTTCGTCATACGCCCATGAATCCAGACCTACCTTTTTTCCTTCATCTATGCATGCTTCTATGCACGCCATCCATTCATCGGACAGATAGCCGATTTCAAGACCCCCTCGCGCATGCATGAAATATCCTCCCAGTCCAGCCATAGCCATTTGCTCAATCTGTTGTCTCAGGAATACGGGTTCCAGCTTGTCGTTCCAGGACCAAAGAGGTATAGGCCTGTATTTTGAGGGGGGATTCTTCAAGCTTAATAAAATATCTTCCATATCCACAAACTCCCAGCAAATCAGTCTTTGCGATTAAGGCACAAGCCCACTAAATCCTCAACCTGCGCTGTCGCAAGACATTCCACCGTGTCAGCGGCACCGTAATATATTTTTACTTCGCCAGTTTCCTCCAGGATCATCCCACCCGGAAATATGACATCATTACGGAAACCGTTGCGTTCATATTCAGCTTCGGGGGCTATTAAAGGAACTTCAGACATCCCGATGACCCTTGAAGGATCATCAAGCTCCAGCAGCATTATTCCTGCTGTATAGCGCTTCTGCCATTTATCCTCCCAGCCGTTTTTACCTCGTGTGCGGTCGATATCTACGGCATGGAAGGTTGTAAGCCATCCGTACGGCGTCTTTATGGGAGGAGCCGCCGGGCCAATTTTGTCATTGGCAAACGGCACTTGCTCAACAGCCAGCACCAGCTGTGTTTTGCCCCAATAGCAGAGATCAGGAGAGTCAGACATCCACATATCAAAACGGTCGATTCCTCCCCGGCTGTACACCGGAAAAGGTCTTTCCAACCGTACGTACCTTCCTCCGATTTTCTCGGGGAACAGCACCATGTTGCGATTATCGGGAGCCGACATGCTTAATATCTCAAATTCTTCAAAATCATCGGTGACTGCAATTCCACCCCGCACACCATGCCGTGTATCCACAGCGAAACACATATATACGCGGCCATCCATAACGGTGAGCCTGGGATCATAAGCCCGGGTGATATCATTGTCATGGAGTTTGAAGCAGGGTTTTGCTGATACATTCCAATGAAGGCCGTCATCACTGTAGGCAACGCCAATATTGGTTCCTTCAAAGCTGTTTCCCCCAGAATAGCCGTAATCGTTGCGGAAAACCATGACGTATTTTCCCTGGTACTTTGCCACTCCGGCGTTGAAAACGAGATCTGATTTATAGGGTATCTGCTCCGGGGAAAGGACCGGATTTCCTGGATAACGCTTTATGACCGGGCTGGATTTCAATCCTTCGGTAATATCGTTTAGCATGTTATCACTCATTCCTTTCGTTCATTCAAAAAAGCATAGCTGCACAGGCCCGTAAAAACAGAAGATGGGAAGCTGATCTTCCCATCTCCCATGGCAGGCTGTTCAGTATTATCTACCCAGCTTATTCATAGCGTCGATGTATTCCTTCTCAGCTTCTGCAGTTGCCGGATACCATTCATTTTCAAGGAAGGTCTTGAATTGATCCAGTGATATTTTACCTATGATGTATGCCACTTCCTGATCGTCCTTTTTCTTTACAAGATCAGGAATAGCAGCGTTTAGATTCAATATTTTCGGTGATCTTACGGCAGGCAGGTTTATTGTTGTGGCCACCTTCGAAGCTGTATCAAGATCAGATTTGAACTTTGTGTACTTTTCCTGGGTATCCGCACCTTCGATAATAGAACCTGATCCGTTAATGGCATTCGCAATTGTCATATAAGTGCTGGTTACGGTTGCAACCTTTTCCGTTTGCTCCTTGGTCCTTGAAATCATCTTGGCAGCAGGGTCATAGCTGTCATAATGCACGCCCTTTATACCGATCTGGAAAAGCTGGTTGGCCTCGGCGGTATTGCCCCAGTCAAGGAATTTCAATACTGCATCAATATTTTTGCATGAGCTTGAAATCATCCAACCTCCCCACATGGCAGGAGTAACCAGGTTGGTTGAAATGCCCTGTGTGTTCTTCAGGGGAGCATAATAGCTGAACCTTTGATAGGAATCTGCTGCTTTGGACGAGTTGGCAACAACAGCGTACTGATGGCTGTATCTTATTCCCACCTTGTTCTGGTTTATCTTTTCCTCATCAACATAAATTTTATTGATGAGGAATTCAGGATCGATTATTTTTTCCTCATTCAGCTGCTTCAAATATGTAAGGTAAGGAATATATCCGGACATTTTTTCTCTTATTTTGTAGTTCCCATCTGTATCCTTTGCTCCGTTTACAATAGGCAGATCAAAAGCGGCAGCTAGGAAATAGGTGGAGTTCCATATGGAATTGGCACCCAGCAGAGGATTGGAAAATGTCACGCCGAAAGTATCGGGTTTGCCGTTTCCGTCCGGGTCATCGTTTGTAAACGCTCTGCAGACATTTGTAAATTCATCCAGTGTTGTGGGAGCCTTAAGGCCCAGCTTATCCAGCCATTGCTGGTTTATCATATATCCCCAGTTGTTTACAACATTGGGTCTTGGGACAATGTATGTCTTCCCGTCATTGACTGATTTAACAGCCTCCCACATATCTTTGGTTATGTTGCTCATCAGATTCGGATAATTTCCTATCTTGTCATCCAATGCTGCGATAAGCCCGTTGGAAGCCCATGTTTCCATATTCGCATCGGCGCCGTTTCCAGCTGTTCCCCAGTTGTAGATAAGATCAGGTATTTCGCCTGATGCCATAACGATTTGAAGCTTATCCACATAGTTGTTTATTGGAGGTGCTTCGTATTCCAGTTTCACATTGGCCAGCTTTTCAACTTCCTGCAGTATGGGATTATTCTCAATGACAACCTGTGCATTCACCCTGTTGAATATTCTGATTGTAACTGGCTCCACCGTTGTTTCTGCCGGGGTTGCTGCGGGCTGGGAAGCCTTATCTGATGCAGCCGCCGTGCCTGAAGGTTCCGTTTTTGCAGGTGCCGTACCACAGCCTGCAAAGAGCAGGGAAACGATTAAAAGACACGCTAGAAAACTCGCAAAACCCTTGACTGACTTTTTCATGTACAAATCCTCCTATAATTCTATTCTATCAAAACTGCAGCACTGCAGCTTTAATCAAATTAATCATTTTTTATAAATTTATCCCTTTACAGAGCCGACAAGTATACCTTTCATAAAGAACCTCTGCATGAATGGATAGATGACGATGATGGGGAGAGTTGTAAAAATTATAGCGGCCATTTTTATTGTAAAGGCCTGAACAGTCGCACCATTGTCCAGCATATCCATTTGCCCGTCCTCCACCACCATATCCCTCAATATGAGCATCAGAGGCCAAAGACTTCTTTTTGATGTGTAGATGATCGCTGAAAAGAAAGTGTTCCATTGGCTAACGGCGTGAAAGATGATAAACGTTGCTATGGCAGGCATGGACAGAGGTATGATGATGTGAAAAAGTATGGTTATTTCATTGGCCCCATCAATAATTGCGGATTCTTCAAGGCTTTCGGGTATGGTCCCCATGAAGTTCTTCATGAGTATGAGGTTGAAAGCAGAGAGAGCCCCCGGTATAATCATGCTCCAAATTGAGTTGTAGATTCCCAGTGTTTTTATCAGATAGAAATTAGGTATCAGCCCTCCGTTAAAAAACATGGTAAATGTGATCAGCAGCAGGATGACATTTCTTCCTTTCAAATCCTTCTTTGAAAGAGGATATGCGGTTACCACAAGTAGAAAAATGTTCAGAAGGACCCCCAAAACTGTGATGATTATTGTGACCCTGTAACCGGACCAAATAGTCGGCATCTTGATGATTTGCTTGTATGCTGAAAGATCAATACGACTGGGTATCAGGTTGAGCGGGTTTTGCAGGTATTCCGAATAAGGCATTACCGAATAGGCTGCTACATAAAAGAATGGGAACATGCAGGCCAGGGCGAAAAGTGTCACTACAGTATAATTAAACATGCTGAACAGTTTATCTGCTACGCTTTTATTCTTCATGGTCATACCTCCTACCATATTCCGTCTTCTTTCAGCAAAGATGCGACCTTATTGCTGATCAGAAGGAATATTGTTCCGATTACCGATGTGAAAAGTCCTACTGTTGTTCCGAAGGAAAAGCGCCCACCCAGAATACCGACTCTGTAGGTATAGGTTTCGAAAACCTCTGCAACTCCGAGATTCATTGGGTTCTGAAGAACAAATATCTGCTCGAAGCCATTGCCCATTATCTGGCCAAGTCTGAGAATAAGCATTACAACTACGGTTGATTTAATACATGGCAGTGTGATATGCCAAAGCCGTTGCAGCTTATTGGCTCCGTCAATTTCTGCAGCTTCATAAAGCTCAGTATTAATTCCGGCAATTGCTGCAAGATATATAATGGTTCCCCAGCCCGATTCCTTCCAGATACTGCTTAGTATTACGATAGGTCTGAAATACTGTTCATCCGCAAGAAAAAATATGGGCTCAATACCTATTTGCTTAAAAAAAAGATTGACCAGCCCCCACGAAGGCGAAAGGAAATTCACCAGAATACCGCCTATAACAACCCATGAAATAAAATGCGGAAGGTAGATGATTGTCTGCGTTATTTTTTGGTACACGCGGTTTCTTATTTCATTGATCAAAAGCGCAAGAATAATCGGGAAAGGAAACCCGAAAATAAGTCTTAATATGCCCAGGTAAAAGGAATTCCAGAACACCTTGTAAAAATCACTTAATCCGAACATATACCTGAAATGATCCAGTCCGACCCAATCGCTCGCGAGAATTCCCTTGGCAAAATTGAAATCCTTAAAAGCAATAATAATTCCATACATGGGAATATAGTTGAAGATGAGGAAATAGGCGACCCCAGGTATAAGCAACAAGTAGAGATACTTTTTTTTATTGATATATCTCAGGGTGCTCCGTAGTTTGCTTGTTTGTTCCATTATGCTTTCCCCCAGACAAGTTTGTTTCGCAAGCTCATGCTAGCATGCCAATAACCGCCTGGTATATAAGAATAATGCCCGTTGGTAACAATGCACCGGTTATTTTGCCCTTATATCAATTTTGTTATCAGCGATGATAATTGTTATGGATGTCTGTAAAGTGCTTGAATAATGATTCTAAGCCCATCGCCCTATAAGAGTTGCCTTGTTGATAGTATTTGGTTCATTGTCACATAGGTAATGATACATTATAATGATGTTAAGCCTTTCTTACTGCCATTCAATGATGAGGAGTGGTTCTTCTGATACCAATTCGGTCTATCAAAACTAAAAGCCCAAAAAGAAAAAAGACCTTTGAGGCAAATATAATCCGATTGATCAGCACACTTCTGGTTATCCTGTTTCTCTCGGTTATTATCTTATATTATTCCGTCATGCAGGGTATGTACTCCGAACAGCTGGAGAAATCAAATGACAGTGTAATCGAACAGGTTGGCATCTCATTTGAAATGATTATGAAGCAAATCACCGACGGTATATATAAAATACCTTTATATGATACTGAAATGATTGGCATGATCAGGAGCAACACAGTGGATATGCTCTACCAGATTGATCTGCAGCGCAAGCTGGACAGCATAATCCTTGGAAATAAGTACCTGTACTCTTCTTACCTGTACATACATGCTCAAAACATCGTTTATTCCTCAGAGCGCGGTAACAGCTATCCACTGGATGCTTTCCCGGATCTGGAGGCAATTGTTTTGAAAAGCAAGGGCAATATAAGTATTCTTGATCCGCGTTATGTGAATACGGGTCAGGGAAACAAGCTCTTTATATCCGTCGTTTGTCCTATTCCTCTCTATCAAGGAAATTATGAAGGCCTGCTTGTCGTCAATATCGATGCAAACAAGCTTTATTACGATATCCTTAACCGGATCAAGGCAGAAGAGAACATGAATTTTTATGTTTATAACAAGGATAACGACATCATCATCAATAAAGATGATTCCTTGCTGCTCACCCGGATTGTTCCGGCTGAGGAGCAAGGAGATATAAAACATCAGTTGCTTAACTTTTATCACGGTATTTTCCATAAAGAGGTCATTCATTCGGCGTATTTTTCCAAAGAGCTAAGATGGACTTTTGTTCTGGATACATCCATAAAATCGGCTCCAACATTTCTGACAAAGCTTTATTCCATCGGAATAGGATTGCTGGGACTTATGCTGTTAAGCCTAATTGTAGCTGCCTGGATTGTAAAAAACACCGCAAAGCCCATGATAAAGGCATTATCGAGCTATAACGACAAGCTGTGGGTGGATTTTCTTACCGATAATGATATGGAGACGGTTGATTTATACCAGCAGCTTGAGTCGGATATTGCGCATTTTAAATACTCCACCTGCGCTGCAATAGTTCTGCAGCTTGTTAAAACCGAAAATAAAAACGGCTTCATTCCACACCTTGCAGCTATCAAATCCATTGTTGCCGCTCTAAAGCCTGCCTGCGACGCAATCGTTGTTCCTGTTCATAAAAACCTGATTTCCATCATTGTCAATTATGAGCCAACGGCAGATGCCGATAACGGCGAACATATCCTGTACAGCTACGCAAGGTCTGTTTATGATAACCTTGGCGAAGATCTCAAGTCCTTAACATACATAAGCGCAAGTACTCCCAAAAAAAGCGCCCAAATGCTTCCCATAGCATACAGAGAATGCGTAGAAGCCCAGAACTTTAAAGTAACCTGCGGAAATTCACACGTTGTTCTTTATTCATCCATAAAAGGAAATGCCGCCAATGTGCCTTATGAATACCCGCTGGAGCTTGAAAGACAATTGATGAACAATTTACTTGTTGGGAACCCTGAGAGCTGCGAGACTTTTCTCCACAAGTTTTATTCCAGTCTTTTGGAAACCGTACACCCACTGTCCGACAATGAAATAAAGAACTGCATATACCAGCTTCAAAACTCGGTGTTAAGATCTGTAAGCAATTTACCTATCGCTATAAAGGTTGATAACACCATGAACATTCTAAACCTGTTCGATCTGAAGGAGATTGAGCTCAAAGTAACGAGCTTTGTCACCAAAACAGCTTATGATATAAAAAAATCCAGTGAGGACAAGGATTCGAATTTATTGCAAAGTATATTTGAATACATCGATAAAAAATTCATGGAAACGGATTTTAACCTTAATGGCGCAGCCGATGAGCTCGGGTTGAACAGAAACTATCTTTCAAAACTAGTAAAGGAAAAATCAGGCGACAATTTCAACGAGTATGTTTCAAAAAAGAGAATCGCATTGGCAAAAACACTCCTACACGACAAAAGCACGCCGGTGGAAGATATAGCACACAAAACAGGATTCAGCTATTCCCACTATTTTATCAAGGTATTTAAGAATCATGAGGGCATCACGCCTGGCCAATACAGGGACAAGGTGATAGATAATGATACATCAGGTTAACGAATTTAACCGACCTGCGTTGCACCTGAGGAAATCTTCAGCAATATTTGGGCTACAGCCATGGCATCATAAAGGCCACGGTGTTCAAGCTCATTTACCAGACCCAAATGGCGGACAACAGTATTCAGTTTGTGATTGGCCAGGAAGGGAAAATAGCTTCTGGACAACGCGAGCGTATCGATAACCTGGTTAATCAGGGGGCGGCCCAGCTTAACCGTTTCATGCCTTATGAATTTCATATCAAAGGAGGCATTGTGAGCGGCAATAGGAAAATTCCCGATAAATTGGATGAAAGACGGGAGAACCTCTTCTATTGTCGGTGCTTTGTCAACCATCATTTGGTTTATCCCGGTCAGGCCTGTTATGTTCCCGGGTATGATACAGCATGGATTGACAAAGGTTTGAAATTGATCAACCATCTTGTTGTTCAATACTTTGACGGCACCAATCTCAATTATTTTGCAGGGAGGGGAAAATCCGGTAGTTTCCAGATCAAATGCTATAAAATCCTTTGGTATACTGGACATTATGTATTCCTCGCTTGCTTCTTATAATCTTATTTTAGAAGCTTTTTTTAATGCTTTTGTGTATTGATTTTTAACGCCGCTCTCTTCCTCAAGATTGCAAATCTCAGTTAATCTTTCAAGCAATTCACTATTCGCAAATCTTTCGTTCATCATAGCATAAAAATTCTGGTTAAAAAAGGGGATTTTCACCCTCAATACCCCATTGATTTCATCCTCAAACTTCTCTACAATTTTCATTGTAGCTGTTACCTCTTGCTTACGCTGTAAAAGGGATGAGGAGATTATGACCCATCAGGAAATCATCGACTACTGTCTGAAAAAGCCGGGCGTGTATTTAGATTGGCCTTTTGATCCCGTGTTCCCGGTGGCCAAGGTGAAAGCGCCGTTGCAGGATAAAGGACGCATTTTTGCACAACCGTTCATGTTACGCGGCGAACCAAAGGTGACGCTTAACTGCACGCCCGAATCTGCGGAGATTTATCGGAGTGTTTACCCCGGTTCGGTTGTGCGCGGTTGGCATTGTCCGCTTGTCCAACAGCCGCATTTCAATACGGTTAGCCTTGACGGTTCTGTTCCAGATGACGAAATACTTCGTATGATTGACCACGCCTATAAGGTTGTAGTGGCAAAGTATCCAAAATATATACAGGAGCAGATAGCCGAGTTAAATAATGATTAAATATATATCTATACTTTATATTTGCACACCTTCACGGTGAAGGGACGCATAAACGCCGCCTTTTTCTATGAGCTCATCATGTGTCCCCTGCTCTTCAATTCCGTTGGTCGTCAGTACGACGATGTTATCGGCGTTCTTAATGGTGGAAAGCCTGTGAGCAATAATCAGAGTGGTACGGCCCTGGGCCAGTATCTTTAATGAGTCCTGAACCAGTCTTTCACTCTCGTTATCCAAGCTTGATGTGGCTTCGTCCAAAATCAAAACAGGTGGATTTTTCAGGAAGGCTCTGGCAATGGAGACCCTTTGCTTCTGGCCTCCCGAGAGCTTGATGCCCCTTTCACCCACATAGGTATCATAGCCCTTTTCAAGCTCCATGATAAAATCATGGGCATTAGCCAGCTTGGCAGCTCTGACAACGTCCTCACGGCTGGCTTCGGGCTTGCCGTAGAGGATATTCTCACCTATGGTGCCTGAAAACATGTAGACATCCTGCTGAACCATGCCGATACTGCGGCGCAGCGACTCCAGAGTAAGGCCTCTGATATCCTTGCCGTCAATGGTGATGGCTCCTTCATTGACTTCATAAAATCGAGGGATAAGGCTGCAGAAGGTCGTTTTTCCTCCTCCTGACGGCCCCACCAGGGCTACAGTCTGCCCTTTGGGAATGGTCAGATTGATGTCCTTGAGAACCTCTGTTTTGTCATTATAACTGAAGGACACCTTATCAAACTTAATCTCACCCTCAACATCGGTAAGATTCACCGCATCATCACTGTCCTCTATGTCGGGCTTGGTATGAATAATTTCCAGGAATCGGTCAAACCCAGACATCCCCCGCTGAAAGCCTTCTGTGAAGTTAACCAGGCGATCGATGGGATTCAAAAAGACATTAATAAAAAGAATATAGGCTACCATGTCCGAGGTGGTAATTTCGCCTCGGCTTAAGAAGATACCTCCTATGACAAGTACGGCCAAATACAAAACACCTTGAAGAATTTGGTTCCCCGAGAAAAACTGGCCCATGATGGTATAGCTGTTTTCCTTGGTTTTCAGGAATTGCATGTTGCCTTCTTCGAATTTGTTTATCTCAATCTTTTCATTGGAAAAGGATTTTACCACGCGGACACCGGCCAGGCTATCCTGGGTCTGTGCGTTGACAATGGCGATCTTTTCACGATTCTGGGCAAATACGGTACGCATTTTAAGATTATAGTAGCCGGTGAATACAATAATAAAGATCATCAGGGCCAGGAGGATCAAGGTGATCTTTACATCCATGGTCAGCATGATAATGACCGAGCCAATAATCTTAATAATGGAGATAAAGATGTCCTCCGGTCCATGGTGGGCAAGCTCTGATATATCGAACAGATCGTTGGTTATGCGGGACATGAGCTTACCCGTATTGGCATTGTCATAGTAGGAGAAGGGCAGCTTCTGGAGATGCACAAAAAGATCCCTGCGCATATCGGCTTCCATACGCGCCCCCATAATATGACCCCAGGAGGTTATATAATACTGGCAGAAATAACGAATGATATAAAGCACCAGAAGGCTGGCACCCGATAGAAAAACAAGATCCAGCATATTTTCTGGTCGTTTGTTATAGACCTCATCCATCAGATATTTAACCAATGACGGAAAAATCAGATCAATGCCCGATAAAATCAGAGCACAAAACATGTCCATGAAAAACATGCTCTTATAGGGCCCGTAATACTTTATAAATTTATTAAGTTTATTCATTCTTTATAAACCTCATTCAGATAATCCTTTAATTTTACCCCATGGCAGACGATTTTTCAATTCTAAAGCATTGCTTTCTGTATATTGTCCATGGCTTTTGTTATGAAAAATCTTGAATTCGGAATACTAGGGTTTGATGATTAATTTGAAATTTGCATAGAATGACGAATTAAAGGAGAAATGAACCATGTCAAAAATTGAAACAATGGATGGAAACCAAGCCGCCGCCCTCGCCTCCTATGCTTTTACCGAGGTTGCGACCATTTTCCCTATAACACCGTCCTCACCCATGGCCGAAGGAGTGGATGAATGGTCGGCTCATGGAAAGAAGAATCTATTCGGGCAGGAGGTCAAGGTTGTTGAAATGCAATCCGAGGCGGGTGCCGCAGGGGCCATGCACGGCTCCCTTGCCGCAGGAGCGCTGACCACCACTTATACGGCTTCACAGGGGCTTCTTCTCATGATTCCTAATCTTTACAAGATGGCGGGCGAGCTGCTTCCCGGCGTTCTGCATGTTTCGGCCAGAGCCCTTGCAACCCATGCCCTATCTATTTTTGGTGATCACCAGGATGTGATGGCCTGTCGCCAAACCGGAGCAGTACTGCTTGCCTCATCCAATGTTCAGGAGGCTATGGATTTAGGGTGTATCGCCCATTTATCCGCTATCCGGGCACGCTTGCCCTTTATCCACTTCTTTGACGGGTTTAGAACCTCTCATGAGGTTCAGAAAATTAATGTCATCGATTATGAGGATTTATTAAAAATAGTGGATCATCAAGCCATTAAAGAGTTCAGGGATAACTCTCTGAGCCCCGAACATCCCGTAATCAGAGGAACATCCCAAAACCCGGATATCTATTTCCAGGGGCGCGAGGTTCAGAATAAATTCTTTGATAGGGTCCCCGATATCGTGGCCGGTTATATGCAGGAGATCAAAAAACTGACCGGCCGGGAATATCGTCCCTTTGATTACTACGGTGCAAGCGATGCCGAATACGTCATTGTAGCCATGGGCTCGGTGTGCGACACCATTGACGAGGTCATTGATTATCTAGCGCAAAAGGGTGAGAAGGTAGGCGCTATCCGCGTGCATCTTTATCGTCCCTTTTCTGAGAAATACTTTTTTGAGGTCATGCCCAAATCTGTGAAAAGGATTGCTGTACTGGACAGGACAAAAGAACCCGGTTCTTTAGGTGAACCCCTGTATCTGGACATTGCAAAACTCTACCAAGAGCAAAAAGAACAGCCACTCATTATAGGCGGGAGATATGGGCTGGGTTCCAAGGACACAACACCCTCCCAGATCATCGCTGTCTTTAATAATCTCAAGCAGGATCAGCCCAAGGACAAGTTCACCATTGGTATCACAGATGATGTCACCCACCTTTCCCTTCCCGAGGGGGAACTGGTTGAGACAACACCTCCGGGGACCATCAGCTGCAAGTTCTGGGGCCTGGGCTCGGATGGTACGGTGGGTGCCAACAAATCGGCCATCAAAATAATCGGAGATCATACAGATTTGTATGTCCAGGGCTATTTTTTCTATGACAGTAAAAAATCAGGAGGCTCGACCATTTCACATTTGAGATTCGGACCCAAGCCCTTAAGATCTCCTTATCTAGTCCACCATGCCGATTATATCGCCTGCCACAATAAGTCCTTTGTCTACAGTTTTGATATTCTGAAAGGCCTAAAGCCCGGAGGAACCTTCGTGCTCAATTGCCCGTGGCTGGAAAATGAGCTGGAGGAGCACCTACCCGCCTCCATGAAACGCTTTATAGTCAATAATCGAATCAAGTTTTATATCGTCGACGCTATGGCCATTGCCTCTGAGATTGGACTGGGTAACCGCATCAACATGGTCATGCAAGCCGCTTTCTTTAAGTTGGCCAACATTATTCCTGTTGATGATGCCGTTCAGCACTTGAAAAATTCCATTGAAAAGATGTATGGCAAGAAGGGCCCAAAAATTGTGGAAATGAACAAGGCTGCTGTAGATAGAGGTCTCGAGGCTCTTGTAGAGGTTCAGGTTCCCGAGTCCTGGAAAAACGCTCAAGACCAAGAGATGCCTTCCAAGGAAGAGCCTGAGTTCATTAAGAAAATTCAAAGGCCTATGGCCCGCCATGAAGGCGATGAACTCCCTGTAAGCGCCTTTGTGGGCATGGAGGATGGTTCTTTCCCGCTGGGCACCACCGCTTACGAAAAGCGAGGTATTGCTGTTCTCTTACCAGAATGGCAGATAGACAAGTGCATTCAGTGCGGACAATGCTCCTATGTCTGCCCTCATGCCACTATTCGCCCCTTCCTGCTGGATGATGATGAAGCCCAAAGGGCCCCCGATACCTTTAAAACAAAAAAACCCGTAGGCAAGGAATTAAGTCACCTTCACTGGCGCATACAGGTTGCTCCTCTGGATTGTACCGGATGCGGCAACTGTGCAGATGTCTGCCCTGCCAAGGGTAAGGCCCTTATTATGAAACCGGCAGATCAAGAGATTGAGATGGAGTGCGAAAATTGGGAATTTGCCATGACAGTCACCAGCAAGGATGATCTCATGGATGCCACAACCATCAAAGGAAGCCAGCTTAAAAGACCTCTTCTGGAGTTCAACGGCGCTTGCCCGGGTTGCGGTGAAACCCCATATATTAAGCTTTTAACACAGCTTTACGGTGATAGGATGATGATTGCAAACGCTACAGGCTGCTCTTCCATATGGGGAGCCAGTGCGCCCTCCATGGCCTACAGCACCAATTTTGACGGCAAGGGACCCGCCTGGGCCAATTCTCTCTTCGAGGACAATGCGGAGTATGGCTATGGTATGTTCCTGGGTGCCAAACAAATCAGAGAAAAGCTCTTGATTTTGATTCAGCAGGCTGTGGAAACCGAACTTGAGCCAAAGGTCAAAGAGGCCTTCACACTGTGGCTTGATAACAAGGATGATGGGGAGGGCTCCAAGAAAGCCACCAAAGCCATTCTGGAAGTAATGAAGGGTGTAGATTACTCCGGCAATCCTCTACTCAAAGAGATAATGGAGAAAAAAGACTATCTTACCAAGCGCTCCTTCTGGATTATTGGCGGAGACGGCTGGGCCTATGATATCGGTTATGGCGGCTTGGATCATGTTCTCTCCACCGGCGATGATGTCAATATTTTCGTTATGGACACTGAGATTTACTCCAATACAGGCGGTCAGGCCTCTAAATCCACTCCCACCGCTGCTGTTGCCAAATTTGCCGCGGCCGGTAAAAGAGTGCGGAAAAAGGACCTAGGAATGATGGCCATGAGCTATGGCTATGTGTATGTGACCCAAATTGCCATGGGTGCCAATATGAATCAGACCGTCAAGGCCATTACCGAGGCCGAACGGTATAACGGTCCCTCCCTCATTATTGGCTATTCACCCTGTATCAGCCACGGCATCAGAACAGGAATGGGCACCAGCATGCTCCAGGAAAAGCGCGCGGTGGAGGCAGGCTACTGGCAATTATATAGGTACAATCCTATGCTAAAGGAGCAGGGCAAGAATCCCTTTGTCCTTGAATCCAAGGAGCCTACAAAGCCATATAAGGAGTTTATAACCGGAGAGGTCCGCTATTCATCGCTAAAAACGGTATTCCCGGACATTGCCGATGAGATGTTCGATGTCTCCGAAAAGCATGCCAAAGAACGTTATGAAACCTATAAGCACATGGCGGAATCATAAGCCTTGCGGTGTAACAAGGGGACTTAAGGTTGACATACATTTCAATGTGCTTCAACCCGTCTCCTTGTTAACCAATTTATGTCTTCTTTTTATTAACAGTACCAATCCAAAACTTCCGGTCATTTAATATAACCGTTTTATATATGTCATTGCAATAATTGGGATAAATCTATAGAATATAAATGAAATTGCGTGGAAAGGCATATATGGATGGATATAAAGAAAACGGCTAATGAAGAGATCAAGCGAGTAAATCGGACCAATATCTATCAATTGCTGCGTCATAACACGGCTTTATCAAGACAGGATATTTTGATGAAGCTACGGCTTAGCTTGCCGACAGTAACGCAGAATTTATCCGAAATGGAAAAGGAAGGTCTTGTCTTTGCGTCCGGTTCAATTGGCAATACCGGCGGACGACGTGCAAAAACCTATTCCACCGTTGATAATGCCCGGATTGCGGTCGGTCTGGATATAACCAAGCACCATATCACCGGTGTAGCGGTTGATTTAGCGGGAAAGGTTATCTGTCAAGAGAGGGTGCGTGTAGATTTCGAGCGTTCCGACCAATATTATCAGCGGATCGGTGCTATTGTTGAGAAGCTAATCGACGATACCGGATTGGATGAGGAACGGATTCTTGGCGTTGGTATCGCAGTTCCAGGACTTGTCAGCGGAGAAGGCCAATTGGTTTATTACGGCAAGGTATTGGATCTGACGGATATGCCCTGTCACGAAATAGCCGCCCATATTCCCATCCCGACGAAACTTGTACACGATGCAAGTGCCGCCGGTTTTGCGGAAATATGGATTGGCGGAAATATGAAGAATGCTTTTTACATTACACTGAACGACAGTGTTGGCGGTGCTCTCATTATTGATGGTGAAGTATTTGAAGGTGATACTTTCCGTAGCGCAGAGGTAGGACACATCAGAATCGTACCCCATGGAAAAAGGTGCTACTGTGGAGGCCTTGGGTGTATGGATGCCTACTGTTCCGCTTCCAATCTCTCCAACCTTTCCAATGGTAATATACGTGACTTTTTCGAAATGTTACAGGCGGGCGACCAAAAAGCCCGGGAGGTGTGGAACGAATACCAGTTTTATCTTGCCAGCGCTGTTAATAATGTCCGCATGCTGATCGATTGTCCGATCCTTCTTGGCGGGCGGGTCGGCATGTATATGGATTCGTACATTGATGAGTTGCGCAAAATAGCTGCAGAGATGGATCCCTTTGAGGATGTCTGCAATTATGTTCATGTGTGTAAATACAAAAATGAAGCCACCGCAACGGGGGCCGCGCTGATGTACATCGTTCCTTTTTTAGAATCCATATGATTCAATCAAATATTAGTGTCGCATACTGTTGAAAAATATTCAGCGGCTTGGCGACAGAATGAAGGGACAGCCATGGCTGTCCCTTTTGTTCGATTTTATTGACAAGTCAAAAGCCATCATGTACTATAAATTTAATCCATTAATTAAAACCATTTAATAAAACAAAAAAACAGAACGCTTAATATGATGCTCAGGTTCTTTGTCATTGATAGCGGAAGTAATTTTATACAATAAGGAGGATTTGCTATGTCTATTCCTAAAACCATGAAGGCACTTGTTGCCTATGGCGTGGGTAATTATCGCTATGAAGAAAACTAACCGGTTCCCCAATGTGGTGACTGGGCATGGTTACATGTCTTGGGCTCACATTTATCCCCCTATTGTGAAAGCATGGTGACCTTAAGGTTGCCTTTAAATTCTGAAAGGAGAATCCTAATGAGCATTTTGAATAAATTCAGTCTTGAGGGAAAAACTGCATTTGTTACCGGTGGGGCACGCGGCATTGGAAAGAGCGTTGCAACAGCATTTGCTGAGGCCGGTGCAGACGTCGCAATAGTCGACTTGGATGCCGTTGAAGCGCAAAAAACAGCGGCTGAACTTTCCGAGCAAACCGGAAAGCAGTGTTTTGGGATGGCCTGTGACGTGACTATTCCCGAACAGGTAAACGCAATGGTTGCCGCTGTTGTAGCTACCTACGGAAAGCTGGATATTGCCTTCTGCAATGCAGGGATCTGCATCAATGCTCCTGCTGAGGAAATGACAATTGAACAATGGAATAAAGTCATACAGACCAATCTGACCGGCGTATTTTTGACAGCACAGGCAGCTGGAAAGCAAATGCTCGCACAAGGGTTCGGTTCCATCATCAACACGGCTTCCATGTCTGCGCATATTGTCAATGTACCCCAACCCCAATGCGCTTACAACGCTTCCAAGGCGGGGGTTATTCAGCTGACAAAGTCCATGGCTGTCGAATGGGCAACAAGGAATGTTCGTGTGAATTCCATCAGCCCTGGCTATATTGGCACCGATCTCACTCTGAATTCTCCAACGCTGATTCCTCTTATTCAGGAATGGAACCGTATGGCGCCCATGCATCGTCTGGGAAGACCTGACGAATTGCAGGCTATTTGCGTATACCTCGCAAGTGAAGCAAGCTCCTTCACCACAGGTTCTGATATCGTTGTGGATGGCGCGTTTACTTGCTTCTAAACCCGATAGAAAACACTAAGTAGGAGGAAAGAATATGGGAATGGAAAAAGCCATTGCTGCCATTCAAAGCGGAAAAACAGCGCTGGGAATTGAGCTTGGTTCAACACGCATTAAGTCCGTACTGATTGATCTTGAGCATCGTCCTCTCGCTTCCGGCAGCTTTGTGTGGGAAAATCAGCTTGTAGATGACATTTGGACATATGACCTGAATGATGCACTTAAAGGCCTACAGAGCAGTTATGCTGCTCTTTGCGCAGATGTAGAAAAGCAATATGGCGTAAAGCTCGAGACAATCGGGAGTATCGGTATTTCGGCCATGATGCATGGTTACCTACCCTTTGATGAAAACGGTCAACTGCTTGCTCCCTTTCGGACTTGGCGTAATACCAACGCTGAGGAGGCCGGTAAAAAGCTGACTGAGATGATGCAGTTCAATTTCCCTATCCGTTGGAGCGTCTCACAGCTGTATCAATCCATATTGGACGGTGAGGAACATGTTTCCCGAATTCGCTTTTTGACGACTTTAGCCGGGTATGTGCACTGGAAGCTGACAGGCAGAAAAGTACTGGGGGTTGGCGATGCTTCCGGAATGTTCCCCATCGACTCTGGGGCAAAAACCTACGACGCAGCAATGCTTGACAAATTTGATGAGGCGGTTGGCCCGAAGGGATACCCCTGGAAAATAGGAGAAATCCTTCCCGTCGTGCTCTGCGCAGGCGATGACGCCGGTATGCTGACAGAGGAAGGCGCGGCATATCTAGATCCGACGGGCACTTTAAAAGCAGGCATCCCTATGGCAGCGCCAGAAGGCGATGCGGGTACCGGTATGGTGGCCACGGATTCAGTAGCACCGCGAACGGGAAATGTTTCTGCCGGCACCTCCATCTTTGCAATGGCTGTTCTCGAAAAACCGCTGAGTCAAATGTACCCGGAAATCGATATGGTCACAACACCAAGCGGGTGGCCTGTTGCCATGGTCCATTGCAATAACTGTACGTCCGATCTGGATGCCTGGGCTCGTCTCTTTGTGGAGCTGGCGGCGCTGTGTGGAAAGCCACTACATATTGGTGAAGTGCTGGATGCAATGTATCAAAAAAGTCTGGAAGGTGCAGCGGATTGCGGTGGCATCATGGTCTACAATTATCTTTCAGGCGAGCCCATTACCGGGTTTACCGAGGGACGGCCTCTGGTTGTCCGTCGGCCGGATACTGAATTCACCCTTGCCAACTTTGCACGTGCTCAGCTGTATTCCACATTGGCAACCCTTAGAATCGGCATGGAGATACTGTACCGTGAAGGCGCAACCTTGGAACGATTCATGGGTCATGGCGGATTGTTCAAGGCTCCAAAGGTCGGTCAGAAGTATATGGCCGACTCGCTGGGCATCCCTGTCTCGGTAATGAAAACAGCTGGCGAAGGTGGTGCCTACGGCATTGCCGTACTTGCCGCATACACCTTGCAACGCGAAAAAGGAGAAGCGTTGGAAGCCTATCTGGCGGAACGCGTTTACAAAGATGCGGTCAAGAGTACAATAGACCCTGAGCGTGAGGGCATGGACGGCTTCAGCGCCTTCCTGCATGCATACGAGAAAGGCTTGGCGACAGAACGGGCTGCTGTTGAAACACTATAAAGCTTACGTTTTAATGCGGTAGATCACGCATAAAGAAAACCTCCCCCACGTTCCCATCAATAACGGTGTGCTCCAACTGGAGCACACCGTTTGCTTGTGCCTGCGCGGAATATTAAAGATATTTTGGCTGGTTATTCAATTCTACTACAACATCATATTGTGGTAACCATTTTCCAAGTGAAAAATCTCGCGCCCTAAAAACAACCTCACCATCATAAACATACATAATCCAGCTTGTAGGCACATTAGAGTATGCACGACTTGAAGCCTTGACTCCCGGTAATCCAACCGCCGTAAAACTATTTCCTTCAGCGCTTGTCACTTCCACAATTTCTGTCATTCCAAGAGGCGCATGTAAGTGCCCACTAAAATAAAATACGTTATCATAGTTTGCCAAAAGACTGCGAAGTACTGCATCTTGCGTACCAATAGAATTACTCATAATGGTAATTTCATTATACAACGAGAAAGGAACTGTATTTTCGAACGGATAATGTAACAAAACAAAAATAGGATTTTGATCCGCACTATATTCATCCATCACCATCTCTATCCATTCCAGGGTGCTGTCATAAAAATGTGCGCCATGACGAATCGGATCAACTGCATTACCTGCGATTGAGTAATTGCCCTCTGCGTCAAGGTAAAGTTTACTATTACCAGTTTGCGTTAGATAATCAGTATTCAAAACTAAAACGTGAAATCCATCATAACTAATCCCATAGCTATTACTATTGCTTTGCGTATCATGTTTAACAAAATCAATCGTTACCGTTCCAGCCGAGACGAGAGTGTTCAGGTCTTCCATCATTTCTTCCCAATAAACCGGTGTACTCACTTTGTAATTTGCATCCGTAGCAGTCCACTCAATCTCATGATTCCCAAACGCAGAAACGAAAGGTATATTATTTAAGTTATACTTATTAAGTACCGATTCCTGCACTGAAAATGCCGCCCTTATCGTACTTGCCTTTGAATCATCCGCATAATCTCCCGGATTAAAAACTATATCGATCGGTATATTATTGCTGCTGATATCTGCAAATATTTTATCCAATTTATTTGCGCCTGCATCCCCTGCCGAAGCAATATGAATATCACTGAGTAATAGTGCAGCTAAGTTGGCACTTTCTTGTGGTGCTGCAAGGAATGTCTCATATGCAATCCTCAACTCTTCATATTTTTCAATCGCAAGAACATAATCTGCAAGAGAAAGATTCTGCATATATGTTTTTACTGTATTATTTGTATCTGTAATTGCAGTCTTGTATGTATCATATTCTGTTCCTAAAATCGGGACTCTATCTTCTACCGCATTGACCAACCCTTTAAGACGTTCAAAATAATAATTGGCTTGTATATCGGTCTGTGTCATCGCACCCTTATATACTCTAAAATCGTCAATAACTGCATTTCCAAGTCCATATTGTCCAAAAACATCCGCTCCTAAAACCAGGGTGTTCATCCCTAAATCCTGATTATACTTCGAAGATATATCAACAGCCGAAACCTTTTCATCATCTACAAATACACTATAGTAACCATCTCTGTCATATGTAATCGTTACCATATGCCAACTGTCATCAACCATTTCATTGATTCCATCAGCATCACTATGATTGCCTTCCACATCCGTAAAGCCCATGGTAAAGTATTTTGTCTGTGATAATTGTGCAGCTGTAAAACCACTGGTATTATTTGAAGTATCTTTGTTAGAATACACGACACCACCAATTACAACATTGTTCATATCAAGTTCTGTTCCTGCAGTGGAAGATTGAGCTGATCGCGCCCATTCAGTAAGTCCTCCATTATCAGGACAGTACCAAAACATTACAGTATAATCTTCGTTTCTTATGTCAATGCCATTGAGATTTGGAAATGTTATATAATGAGTTGCATTTTCTCTTCCAAAAGAATTCATAATATGAATCGCCCTGGTTCCGTTATACCCTTCAACAAATTCAGGTGTTCCGGAAATGACGCCTGTGTTGTTCCATGTACTTTCATCTATCGCCGTCATTTCATCAAAATCAACCCATAATATCTGTTCATTTCCCACATAACTCGGATCTTCAAAAACAACTCTTCCGCTTCCATTTTCAACAATGGTATAGTTTTCTCTCCCTACTCCCTGATTTTGACTCGGCCGAATTCTAAGCGTTGTTCCTTCATTCGCTTCCAGTCTTACTTTATTGCCATTGAACGCTGTCGGCACCTTTCCCAAAAAAGTAGCATTTGTTCCGTTTCCAAAAGTCGCCAGATGCCCAAATGTCTCCAACGACAATCCCACTATCCCATCATATTCATAGATATTTAAAGAATCTATTGTTGTAACTGCCTGATAACCCTCTGGAATATCATTACCGAATATATTTACGACATCATAGTTACCAAGACTATTCATACTGTCAGCCTGATAATTAATCAAATTTAATGTCTTAATTCCCGTATTGACTGCTCCACTACTCCATACACCTATTGATGCCGTTCCAGCGCCAAAACTGCTATTCAAATGAACCGTTATATCTCCCATTTGCATTCCGGATTTTCCATTATAGTCACGTATATCGGTCACCGCTCCGGCATTCAAATTGAGCACCACATCTCCACATATTCCATTAGAATTTGGTGTGTCATATATTACTTTTACAAATCCACCATTCATTGTGAAACACAAATCACCCGTTTTCGAGCTGTTTGCTCCCAGTACCACACTACTATTCACTCGTACATTTCCACCTAATTCTAACGACACATCTCCGGTATCATATGAGGTATTACTACCCATGAACATTTGATAAAAAGTTCCTCCATAAACAGATACCGAAATTTTCTTATCCGTTGTATCTCTCATGCGTCCACAGAATAACTTCAAATTCCCATTTCCTGATGTTGTTACCGTATCCGTCATCTCCAGGTTAAGTCCGGAATAAATCAACTGTGATCCAGAATCACCATCTAAATTGATATTCATCTTATCCATGACAGTGATATCGCTGAGTGCAAATACTCTTCCGCTCCCCACCATTATTAAGGAGGCTATATCTCTGTAGTCTTCATCCAAAATCGCAGAAGTTAATGTTACTTTACCCGCTATTAAATAATCTTCCGTATTGAGATCTGTTGGAATTCGTACATTTCCAGAAATAACAATAATTCCACCTTTTTGCTTATCCAGTAATTTATATGCCGAAGAAAGTTTTGTTACCGCAGTCCCCGGAGAGCTTCCATCACCTGCAATCTCTTTCGTAGCATCTACATAAACAATTATCGGGCCATAAACTATTGATCCATATCCAGCGATATTTCCCTTAATATTAATGCCGCTGTTACTACTGTTTCTGAATAAAGTTAATTTACTCAGATTTGTTACTTCAACATAAGGAGCACTTCCTAATTTATAATTATAGGTGATATCTGAATTTTGTATAACAACCTTGTCATAGTTGTTCCAAAAGCCTTTTTTCAAAGCATCAGTTTCATCATTAAATCCTATCAAATTCAGTGTTCTTGTGCCAGTCGTCACGCCTGTCCAGTCGCCAAATTCTCCTTCACCATAATTGAATCCACCATGTAGGTTCACAACAAATGTCCCCACACTATTGATTTTATCTGAATAGTGCGTCATTCTTCCAATTGCACCACTGTTTAAATTTACAACAATGTTTCCTGCCGTACCTGTATTCGTTCCCGGATTATTATAGAGTGTTTCTATACTTCCGCCGTTCATGGTTAATGATATATTTCCTGATATGCCCTTATTAGGGCCAAGCAAAAGTAAATCTGCAGAAACATCAGTACCAATTTCCAAATCTATATTTCCTGTGGTTACATCATTGGCGTTGCAGCCCATAAATATTGTATGATATGTTCCGCTCATCAACGAAACACGAACACTTTGTCCTGTCCCACTTTGTTTACCACAAAAAAGTTTTAACCATCCTGCAATACCTGGCTCTGTAATTGTCACACCACTACCAACTTGAAGATCCAGACCGGAATATAAAAAAACAGATGTATTTGTACTGCTCGCTTTTAGTACAATATCTAGATTTTCAATAACCGTTTTATCGCTCAATTCCAGTTGTGCAGCAAGTCCTAAGCTTGCAGAATTCAAATAGTTTTCATTTTCATATTCGGAAGTTATCGTAACTGTTCCGTTAATGTCATAGATTGATAAATTCAAAGCCGATAAAATATCAACATCACCACATATGATAACCAATCCACCCAATGACGGACTATGATTTTCTATGTATGTATAAGCTTCTTCCAGCGTCTTAAAAGCGCCATTTGCATTCGTTCCATTTCCTGATTGTAAAATAGAGCCATCCACATAAACAACGCTGTATGTTTCTTCGGTTATCTCTGCTGCAAATATACTATTTACCTGTGTCCCAATCAGAAAGCATGTTAAAACAACCAAAAACAAATACCATTTTTTTAACTTCATAGCCTCTCCTCCAATCATGTTTTAATTCTTAATATTACGCATGCAATCCCTTCTTACACAAATACTCCATGACCCAAGCAGGATCATTTGCCGTAATCAGCATTGCACCATTTTCAATTGCTTCATCATAAGTTTTTGTATCTTCCTCTCGGTAAAACACCCAAGCCTCAACGCCATATGCTTTTGCAAAATCAAAATATTTCTTTTCCACTACAGGCTTTTCTGCCACACCGAATAAGCAAACACAATAGGCATACTGATATACAAATCTCTTTTGGTTATTTCCCATTCGTTCTTGTGGTGAATAGGCATGTATACGAATCCTGTCACCGTATTTTTCTGTTAACCACTCGTTTAATTCCCCACTCCAAGTATTAATCACACTTCGGTCGGTTATATTGTATTTGTCCATCATTTCAATTGTTTTTTCTGCGGATTCATAAGCAAACACACCGGAATCTGCCGGATAATCTTTTAACTCAATGTTAAACAGCATCTCCTCATTGTTTCGAAAAAGATTCAAAAAATCAGTAAACGTCGGAACCTTCTCTCCCTTGAATTCTGTCCCTTTCCAACTTCCCGCATCTAATTTTTTCATTTGCTCCAGCGTTTTTTCACGAATCAATCCGTTTCCGTCTGTGGTTCGATCTACCCTATGATCGTGCATTAAAATCAGTTCACCGTCTGATGTCATGTGCAGGTCAATTTCAACCATATCTACTTTTTTTTTCAACGCTGATTCAAATGCCGGCATCGTATTTTCCGGATAATATTTTGAATCTCCACGATGGGCAGCAACCGGTATTATGTTTTTATAATTCAATCTTTTCATCTTTTTCTCCTATAAGCCTTTCAAGAAAGAGGTTAATCTATCTGCAATAATCCCATGTCCCAAATCGCTCGGATGGATACCGTCCGGCATATAAAGCTCTCTGTTCACCTGAATCTCAGGTTGTATTCCGCTAATTGCATATAAGTCCAGGACCGGCAACGAATAATATTCCGCTACCTCCTTAACTGCCTTGACATATTCTTTCAGAGTGCCGGTTACTACTGTTTTCCTCGTTCCACCCTCTCCTATCGGGTTATTCTCATTCGTTCGATGTAATGGGGTTATAACGATAATTTGTGCTTTCGGAAAATGTTCGATCAAATAAATGTAAAGGCAATGAAGCGCGCCATAAAACGTATACTGCGTTCTATCCTCCATTGTACCCAGGGGGGCATTCCCATGTCCGAAATCATTTGTCCCACCAAAGACAACAATAATATCTGCTTCTTGCATTGTTTTAGCTCTTGACAAAAAATCATAATCCCAATTCGGATTTTCAGACTTAAATCCTTCCGGCTGGAGTGCAATTCTTGTTCCGCCTACGCCATAACTTCTGCAAATCGCACCCGTTTTCGCTTCTACCTGATTCACATATTTATATTGGTTTTCACTTGCACCGGTTCCCTTTGTTATGCTGTCACCCAAAAAATCTATTACTTTTCCGATTAGTTTCAATTTGGCCTCTCCTTCGTAAGCATTTGTTATATTCATAAAAAAGGCACAGGAACTTCCCATACCTTTTTTATGTAACCAGCTCCTAAACAGTAAATCTTAGCCCAGGAAACTTCCACTTTGAATCATCTTCTTCTGAATAACTTTCGTATCAACATCACGAACCAGGCAATCTTCTTTTATTGCAATTGCAGCCGCAACGCCTGCCGCATGACCCATTTCCATACACGGAGGCATTACCCGAACAGCTCCTGCACCCTCGGAAGTTGCCGAGATGCTTCGACCCGCTACCAACAATTGATCAATCTCGATTGGAACAAGGCTGCGATAGGATACGCCATACCATTCTCCATTTTCAATTGTTACATATTTGGTTCCTGCTACTCCTGCTGCCCCGTGGACATCAATAGCGTTTGATGCCAAAAGGATGGCATCTTCCGGAATCTTTCCCTTGAGTACATCTTCCGTCGTTAAAGTTGCTTCCCCTTTTATATGACGGGTTTCACGAATACCAACAGCAGAACCGCTCGCAATCAAAGTTGCATTTTCACATCCCGGAATATACTTCTTAAGGAATTTGAAAATCTCATCTACCTGACGACGGCCAATAATCTGTGCCTTAGAAAGATCTTCCGTTTTTGTTCCGTCAATTCCGGAAATACGAGATATATTTACGCTCCACTCATCTTTTTTTACGCCCCGATACAATCCTACCAATTTACGATCTATGTTAAAATCACCATTTGCTCTGGCCTCTTCTATCTTGAAAGCAAACAAGCCTCGTCTTGTTCCATCCGGCTTCAAAGCTTTTTCGTCCGGTACTTTATAATATTCTTCATCCAACTTTTCCCAGTCAACATTTCCGATTCGGAAAAACATCGTTCCCGGTTGCATTTCCCCGCCGCGATTTACATCCCCAAGCTCGCAAGGTACACCCGCACGAAATGCTACATCAGCGTCTCCACTACAATCGATGACAATTTTTGCTTTAATTGCTTCCATTCCGTTTTTGGAAAAAACAATAGCGCCCTTCATGCGGTTTTCTTCAACTAATGGTTCAACAAAACTGGTGTGATATAAAATCTCCACATTTGCTTCCGTCAGCATATCGTCTGCAACGCGTTTTAATACTTCCGGAACGAATGCCCCACAATGATCATGCCCTCTGAAATGATATCCGGTGATCTGATCTCCAGAATGGCAATCTTTCGGATGAACAGCTCCATCCTGCGCAATCAAGCGGTCAATCACTTCCTCGTACATGCCGCGGATAATCATTTTGTCCCCGGACTTACTATAAGATGTCATGAACGGACCTACTAACGCAGAAGTCGCCATTCCGCCACAGCATCCGCTCTGTTCAACCAAAATTGTTTTTGCTCCATGACGAGCCGCTGCTGTTGCGGCACAAAATCCCGCTGGGCCGCCTCCTACTACCAACACTTCACAAGTGAATTTTACTGGAACTGTCATTTCTCTTATTATTTTTTCCATATTTACAATCCCCTCTCTCTTCTAATCAACCCTTTACACCGGTTGTTGCAATACTTTCTACGAAATACTTCTGCGTAAACAGGAAGAGGATGATGATCGGAATAATAGCACTGGATGCAGCTGCCATCATTAAATTGTAATCATCCGTCAAATGTAAAAAGAACTGAACACCTTGAGATACTGTATACAGATCATAGGTAGGTAAGAAAATCAATGCGTTCAAGTATTCATTCCAGGAACTGATAAATCCTAAAACAATAACGGTTACCATCGGTGTTTTTGTCAACGGCAGCATTATCTTCAACCAAATGTGCAAGTGGCTTGCTCCGTCCAACCTGGCCGCCTCCATTAGGTCTATAGGCAATCCTGCATAGAACTGACGTAACAAGAAAATAGAGGTTACAGAAAACCACGACTGATAAATCAATGCCCCATGCGTTCCGTACAAACCGATTGCATTAAACAAAATATATCTTGGAATAATCAATGCCTGCGCCGGAATCATCATAGTCATTACAAAAAGAATAAACACCAGGTTTTTCCCCTTAAACTCTATCTTTGCTAACGCATATCCGGCTGCAGATGCTATCAGAAGCTGTCCCGCCGTACCTAATACAGAAATTTTTAACGAGTTTAAATATAATTTCCAGAACGAAACCGCCTTATGGAACCATACGGTTGTATAGTTTTCCCAACGAATCACATCCGGTATCCACTGAAAATCCAGTGCAAATACTTCATGTCCTGCTTTTATCGAGGAAGAAAGCATCCACACCAACGGAATCAAAAACACTATTGCCAAGGCGCCAACCCATAAAGTATTTATTACTTTGAAAATCGCGCTTCTTTTTTTCATATCATCATCTCCTACTTAATAGTGAACCCATTTTTTCTGGCCCCACATCTGAATCAAAGTAATTGTCAAAATAATTGCAACCAATATCCAGCTAGCCGCGCTGGCATAGCCAAAGCTATAGGAACCAAATGCACTATCATAAATAATTTTAACAATGCTGGCAGAATTTCCGCCAAAGCCCATAATGTTCACGGCCGTAAAAATCTTAAAAGCACCAATCAATCGAACAATCAACAAATAAAATGTTGTCGGAGAAATCAATGGTAATGTAATTTTAAAGAATATCCTTACGGATCCGGCACCATCAATTGCAGCTGCATGGTATAATTCCTTCGGCACGTTTTGCAGCGCAGCCATGTAAACAATCAAACAAAATCCAAGTCCTGTATAAACCATAACGCTGATAACCGGAACACGGCACAAATTGGAATCCGTAATCCATGCCGGAAGAGTTTCCATTCCGAAAGCATCTTTTAATATAGCATTGATAGGGCCCTGCTCACTAAATAAAAACTTAAATACGGCTGCCAAGGCTACCATGCTGGAGATATATGGAATAAAAAAGAATGTTCTGAAAATCTTTTTTAAATACACTTTTGTATTTAGCATGTATGCCGCCAATAATGACATGAAAATGGTAATCGGCACTGTTGTAAAGGCATATATAACAGTATTAACAAATGCTTTCATAAATTTTCTATCTTTGGTAAATAGCTTAACAAAATTATCTAATCCTTTAAACTTAATTCCAGCATATCCCGAAAGAAAATTCCATTCGGTAAAAGAAAGCAAAAAAGATGCAATTGTTGGTATAATAATCAACGCAATAAAAATTATCATTGCCGGGCTCATAAACAACCAGCCTGCCAAAGCCTCTTTCTTTTTATTCATTTTGATCTCCTTATTTTAAGTACTAATAGTAAAAATAATGAGAGGACTGCCACCCAAAAAACAACAGTCCTCCGATTAGTAATACAATACTATTCAATTACTTTTTATCTTTAATTGCATCATCGCCGAATTTCTTGATTTCTTTCAACATATCTGCGACAGTCATATCTCCAACTAAAGCATAATCCGTATACTCAAGAATCATATCATATAACTCAGTATACGCGACAATATTATCCTCGGAATAGGATGTCTTTCCCGCAGAAACAACATGTTCATTAAAACCAACAGGGTCAACCCACTTTTCAGCTTCTTCCACTGTTCCGAATACTACTTTAAGAATTTCGCTTGCATCATTTCCTGTCCATGTTCCTGCATGTCCGGATGCATACATGTACTTATTTCCGTAAGTTGCCGCAAACTTTGCAAATGCATATGCAGCCTCAACATCCTTGCATTTTGCAGAAATACCAATATGAGAGTTCGGCTTAGGACCTGCCATATAGTTTGTCTGTCCCTTTTCCATAACCGGATATGGCGCATAACCAATCTTGAAATTATGTTCTATTGTAGTGATATATCTTGTTAAGATACTATCAACAGAAGTCGCTATTGTACCGCCTAAGAATAACTGTCTGTTTCTTAAGTTGTTTGCACTCATATCAGGCTTGGTATACCAGATACCATCTTTTTCTGCATCAACTTCGAGCTGTAATGCTTTTGCAAAAAGTTCACTATCAAAATCAGCTAAGCCTTCCGCATTGTAATAAGTATTTTTTCCCTTAACCTGTGCTACTCTGTGTGTCCAAGAATCCTTATCAGAATAATCAGCACCGCCGAACACACCATTCTTTGTCATCTTCCTGCAAGCTTCAAGGTATTCATCCCATGTCCATTCTGTAGGAATGTCTCCAAGGCTTGCTTCGTTCCACATATCCATATTAATCGCAACATAATAGGACATTGCGCCGGATGGGAAGCTGTAAACTCTATCATTCAATTTATATGTATCGCTTCCCCACTCTTTGATTAAATCTAAATTATCAGCTTTTAAACGATCTGTAATATCAACAAACAAATTGTTTGCCCAACGTGCCTGAGTATTAGCCACACCAAAGCTTAGAAGAACGTCCACTTCTCCACCAATCATAGCAGTATCAACAGCTACGTTACCATCGCCGTTGTTCTTGTATGTTGTTAAAATAACTTCAATATTAGGATAGTGCTTATTGAATTCGGCAATCAAAGCGCCCGATCCCACGTCTTCTGCAAAAGCAGAATAGAAACGTACTGTACCCGTCATTTCAGCTGCATTTTTGTTAATATAAACCGGATCACCCTTAGGTTCTTCCTTTACAGGTTCGGGAGTTTTACTTTCTGCTTGATTAGTAACTTCCGGCTGCTTTGTTTCTTTTGTTCCAGGGGCTTCCTTACCACACGCAACAAGAGACAGTGTCAGCATCATTGCCATTAACAGCGCCATTACACGTTTCATTTTCATTTTGTTTCCTCCTCATTTACATTGTTTTGCAGTTTCTCGCATACCCTTTAAGCCGCACTCGGCATTAAATTTGAATTCAGAATTAACTTACAAACTCAGTTTTAAATGCTTTCCAAGGAACGTTAAGTTTTTTCCCCTGATTAATTAATTCATCCACATGCAGCAGTAAAGGAAAATTCTTTTCCTCTACTTTTCCTTGTGCAATCAGTGCACGAACCGCCTCTGCAGTTCTTGTAGCAATTACAATTGACTCTAATGTTACGCCTTCCAGCACCTGCATTGCTTCTTCAAAACTCATTCCTGTACCGAGCAAAGTACCAATTTTTCTGGTTCTTCCGCCAAATACGGTAACATATAAGTCTCCCGAAAGTAAACGAACATTGGAAGCATCACCACCACACAATTTAAGCAAATGAATCATTTCTACAACGCTTTGCCCAAATAAGGCTGCTTGAGAATTATAATGTTCAAATTCTCTTCCTTCTCTCTTATAAGACATACCAATTGCGAGGCTCACTCCCAATGCGTACGCATTCTTCATTGCCACAGCACATTCCACGCCACGAACATCCGTTGAAACACTGATATTATAATAGTCCGTTTCAAATAACGAGCTTATCCAACGTAACGTTTTTATATCACGGCCGCAAAATGTAACCTCGGTAAAATCCTTATCTGCAAGCTCGTAGCTGGTACAAGGACCGCCGATTGCATTAAATGAAATTTTCTTTTCCGTACTCTCTTCAAAAATTTCAGGATAAGATTTTAAACTGCCATCCGGATGATTAACCATTCCCTTTGTAACAGATAATACCGGAAGTTTTTCAGGAATACGCGGAATCATTTCCTCAATAAACCAATTCAATCCGAAGCTGCTGACACCGTTAATGTACAGGTCTGCCCCCTCCATAGCATCCTCTGCCTGATCGAAGGTATACCATTCAACATTTTCAGGCATTTTTCGCTTCATGGTAAGATGCTCACCGGTTTTCCTTCCATGCTCAATGATGGCTCCATCCAGCGGAGAGCCTACCAGCCTTACCAAATGTCCATTCTCGCAAAGCGGTACAGCCAGTGCCGAACCCATCATTCCGGAACCTACGACAACAATTGTACTTATTTCTTACTCACTCCTATCTTTATTTTCCTTAAAAAGGTTGCATATGCATTTAGATCCAAAGCCCTACTCGTTCTTTCCTCTTTTTAACGAATCAATTCTTGTTTTCCTCTGTTTTTTTGTCTATAATTAATCTAAATCTTTTTATGCTTCTAATCAACACATGACGGCACGATTGAAACTTTTGCACATAATCGGCATTGTTTGTTTCATTTTAAACTTTTCACAAGGAGGCAGCACAATGTTACAATGCAAACGTCAGGAAGAAATCTTAGCATCTCTCGAAAAACAAGAGACGTGCAACATTGCTGTTTTAGCGAAAAGCCTTTTTGTCAGCGAAGCGACCATCAGAAGAGATATTGATTCTCTGGAAAAACTCGGCCTGGTCAGAAGAGTCCATGGCGGTGTCATTCTTTCAAGATATACCACAAATTCCGACATACCTCTAACTCTGCGCGAGCAGGAAAGAAAAGCGCAAAAGGATATCATTGCTTCCAAAGCAGCAAAATTGGTTTACGATGGTTGCACTATCTTCTTAGATGCCTCCTCTACCGTACAGCACATGATTCCTTTCTTAAAATCAGTTCAGGATTTAACTGTCATCACAAATTCCATGAAAGTCATCGACCGCTTGGAGGATTCTAACATTCGGGTTTTCTGTACAGGAGGAAGATACATCCCCCGTAATCGCGTTTTCGTCGGTTCTCGTGCTACCGAAACATTAAAGAATTATTTTGTCGACCTTTGTTTTTTCTCTTCGCAAGGTCTGTCTTTATCAGGTGATATTTCAGATTCCTCCGAAGAAGAATCTGAAGTCCGCAAAACCATATTAGAAAATGCAACCAGAAGTTATTTTTTATGCGATCATTCTAAAATTGGTCAATCTTATTTATTTAAATTATGTAATACCATTGATGTTGACGGCATCTTCTGTGATTCTGATTTGCCGGATTCAATCAAGCACAATTAGTCTTCATCGATTGAAGCTTTCACGTTTCCTAAGTATTCGAGCATATTGGTCTCCTCGCTTAGGTTGTAGGTAAATCCCATATAGCTGGCTACCGATTGGGCTATGGTTCCAAACAAGCGGCATGCGGTAAACAGGGCTACCCACAGGTTACTGTAATTGCTGTCGGAGTATGTTTTTTCATACATTTCGTACAAATCTTTGGGCAGGTACTTTTTATAGTACTTGCCTTGCATCCCCACCGATACGGAAAAGTCTGTATTTATCCCAACATACCAATCCAGCATTTTAGCTAGCATGTCGTGGACCACAACATTATACATCCACATGGCATAAGGGAGCTGATCCCGTACAATGCCCTTTGCCACATTGTTAAGACACCACCAGAACTCATTACAGCAGCCTTTGTATTGACCTTCCGTCGGCTTTTTCACAAAATAGTCACTGTCATTGGAGGTAGGTATCTCAGGCAGGCAGTTGTCCTTATCCAGAAGGGGAACAGTCAGGCTGTCCTTGGTGTATTTTTCATGCATGACCTCAAGGGTCTGAATGGTTAAATCAATGCGGTTCCCATCCTCAAAAATCATGAGCCAGGCATAGGAGCGGCTGAAGTCAGCATTAATGCCCCAGCCAAAATCGTTACTATCAGGCTCCTGGACGATGGCTATCTTCCCAAATATGCTGATCCATCTCTTATCTTCCAAAAAAGACTCGGTTTCTTTGACAACATAAACAATGTCAAAATCCTGAAACCTATCTTTTTGAACCTTGGGGTTGGCCCGGGAGCCATTTATGTAAACAGCCCGCACCCGATCATCCTCTCTGGCTATCTTTAGAATTAAGTCAAGCATCTCCTGTTCGGTTCTCAAGATATCATCTCCTAAAGTTTTCTGATCATCCTATCCGACTTTCCTTAGGAATACCATTCCTTAGGTATGGGGCTGTCATCCAGAAACAAATCAGGATTATGCTGAAGGAATGAGGTCACCAGATCTACCATACCTTTAGCATCACACAATATGCTATCTGCGTCCCCTATCTTACCTTCATGGGCCAATCCGGTATAGAGCAAAGCATCTTTGATTTTACCATAGTTTTCCGAGATATCTCCCATAATATTATAGTGGCGTCGCATGGGCCTTTCGATAATCCCATCGTTGGGGGTAACTATTTTAAGTGATTGGTGTTCATCTTTAATTCTGTCCAGGATATTATTCCATTCTTCCACACCGTGCAGGATGGTGTTTCTTTGCAGACTACAGCCCAAAAACAGGATCTTGGCGTTTCTGTCATAAAGCTTTCCCCAGCATCCATCACGCGGGCAGGGAGTGTCCCAGTTTTCCTCACCCGATACATAACCGAGTGCATCCTGGCCTATTGCGGCAACAGAATGTGTTGGATGTAAGGAGCGATAGACATTGGGACGCTTAAGAAATAAGTTTGTTAGAAGACCTACACAGGATGGCTCTGTCAAAGGGTTGAAAATAGAGTATTCTTCATTTATTTGCTTCCAGGTGTGTGTCGGGAATATCAGAAGGCCCTGGCTTAAGTACTCAATAAACGCATCAATTACAGTGTCTCCGCCGTTTTGCACTTGACCCACAGCTTTCATTGAGGAATGAACCAAAAGGGTATCGGTTTTCTTAATACCAAGCCTGTCAATTTGCTCCATGATAGAATGCTTTGTATGCATAGGATTCTGCCCCCTCCCTGTCACTTCTTTTCTATGTCTGGAATTTTCTGCACCAGTTTTTCATTAGCTTCGAGCATTTTTTTATAGTAATGATCGTATGCCGGACTTAATTTACGCATGGCAGGAATAAATATATCATAGTACCCGCTTGTCTCACCAAACTTACGAAACAAATTCAAAAGTTGAGCCATAACAGAATTTTGATACTCATTGGATTTTTTAAACTCTGCGTATTGAGTTATGCTCTCCTTGTTTTTCTCCCAATAACTCTCAAAGTCTTCAAAAGCGTCTTGCATATTTGAACTTAATTTTTCTATGACCTCATCATCCATATAATCGTCCGCATCATCAAGCAGAGCTTGAAGCTCCTCTGGAATCTCAATGGTCTCCATGTTATCTAAAAAATCGACAATGATGACATACATTTTTTTCTGCTCTTCTGTTTTTATGGGCTCATTAAGAAATTGGCCAAAATGCAAGCTGGTATATCGGCCATGATACCCAGGGAAAGCCATGAGTAGTTTCTCTTTAATCGTAGCTTGTTGATCCAGTAAACTCACTTTATCCTGAAGCTCGGCAATATTTTGACCGTTAATGAATTGCTCCATCAAATCAACTTTCGCCAGTTTAGTTTTTACTTGTATTTGCTTTGATTGTTTAATATTCATCAAAGCAGATTTCCTGTCCTTACTTTCGAGTACTGTCTTAATCTCATCGGTAGATAGATCAAGCTTTCTTAATAGAGCTATTGTTTGTAGCTGCTCGAGATCGTTATCTGTAAATTCCCGATACCCATTTTCTTTTGCTATTGGAGTCACTAACCCCTTACTCTGGTAATATTCAATTGCTTTCTTTGTCAACCCTGTTTGAGTGCAGATTTCATTAATTTGCATGACCGCCACCTCCTAGATTAATCTTAAGGCATCCCCTAAGGTGGCAGTCAAGTCATTATATAAAAAAATCTACTTATTTCTAAATAGCGGTGCGTTAAAATATCATTAAGGTCTCAACCCGTAAGTATAGGGAGCGGTTACTAATAGGTCAAGCACCGCCCCTAATTTGCAATATTGGCTTCTATTTCTGGTTTGAATCTACGTGCTCTTTTGCATTGTCCACCTGAAGCTCACTGGGCATGGTCACTTTGGAGATTCGCTTGGTTTTTTCAATATTGGCCCAAGCTGCGGTATCATGCTTCTCGATAGGCCTTGCCATAAATTTTTCTTCGGATCTGTTTTCTGTCATAATAACACCCCATATTTTGATAGTTGTTCCTCTTAACATCCTGCCCAACACCATTATCTCGTATGCAAGACCGGCATTAATCCACATAGAAATTCATGAGCCTTGGCATTATTAAGACTATGCTCTGCACCACTCTTGTCCTAAGGAATAGTATAGTACAAGAAGCATTATTTTTATGGGTATCAAAATGGAATATTGGGTTAAAGTAGAGCCGGATGTACATATTTTTGTTCAGGACGTGAACCCTTCAGGAAGAAAGACCATTCTTTTTCTACATGGATGGCCATTAAGTCACAGGGCTTATGAATATCAGTTTAATCAGCTTCCCAAAATGGGCTACCGATGCATTGGCATGGATATGCGAGGCTTCGGCAATTCCAGTAAGCCCTGGGGAGGCTACGACTACGATCGGCTGGCAGACGATGTTCGAATGGTTGTTGATACCCTGCAACTCAAAGATTTTACACTTTGCGGCCACTCTATGGGCGGCGCCATTTCAATTCGATACATGGCGCGGCATAACGGCTACGGAGTTTCCAAGCTTGTTCTCTTAGGGGCTGCTGCTCCAAGCGTAACACAACGGCCGGATTATCCTTATGGAGTACCAAAGGAAGATATCACAAAACTCATTCAAGCATCCTTGAACGATCGCCCGAAAATGCTGCGGGATCTTTGCGATATGTTTTTCTTTCAATACCTCACAATGCCTCTCCAGGACTGGTTCTTCCAGACATGCCTTCAAGCAGCCGGTTGGTCAACTGCAGCTTGCGCCATGACCTTCAGAGACGAAGCGTTATTTTCTGATCTTGGCAAAGTACAGGTCCCCACTTTAATCATGCACGGCATTCACGATAAAATTTGCCTGTTCCCCCTGGCTCAGATCCTGAATCAAAATATTCGAAACTCCACACTTATACCCTTTGAATTCAGCGGTCACGGATTGTTTTACGAGGAACGGGACAAATTGAACAAGGAATTGGCACAATTTATTGGTTGATTGAAGTTCAAAACTAATTCATCATACAGTTCAATTTCATGATTTTATGATAAAGAGTCATGAACAATCATAAACTAACTAAAAAACTTCATATACAGTAGTATTTAAGTCACTTTTATGTTATACTTACATAGAAACATTTTATCATTTTTTAGTAAAAAAATCTCAAAAAGTGTAAGTCCTATTGATTGAAACGATTGAAGGAGATATAGATGCAGATTTCATATTTTCGCAGAAAAAACATAATAGCATTACTTGAAGACAACGAAGTAATGAGTGTGGCCGATATTGCCCAGGCACTTGACATTTCTATATCTACTGCTCGTCGCGACGTCAATATTCTCCTTACAGATGGTACCCTTGAAAAAATGCGGGGCGGGGGCTTTCGTGTAAAAGCTGATCAAAAAAACCTGAATATACATCCAACTGCGCCTACCGCAGACCACTCAGAAAACGCTCAAAAAACCCTTATTGCGCAAAAAGCAGCGCGGACAGTAAAAGACGGGGACATCATTTTTGTAGATTCCGGTACCACTGCCAGTATGATGGTACAATTTATTACAGCGAAAAAGGTTACCATCGTAACAACCAGTATCGGTCTTTTGCAAAAATATCTTCCCGAATCAGGGATTTCCTGCATTCTGTTAGGCGGAGAATATTATTTTGAGCTTGATGCCGTAAATGGCCCTATTGCAGAAGCATTGATTTCAAGTATGCATTTTGACAAAGCCTATCTGGGCGCAAATGCCTATTCATTGGAAAATATGTGTACCTATGTTTACGATATTCGTGAATCACATATCAAACAGCTTGTTAAAAACCGATCCGCAAAGTCATATCTATTGGCTGAAACATCAAAGCAAAGCAAAGTTTCATTCTTTAAGTCCTTCGATTTGAACGATTGTGTCATCATTAACGAGCTCACCGATGATAATGATTTATTGTAGAATATCTGACCTAAATAACTTTCTTCTTTCTTCATAAAGAACCTCAACCGTAGTTTTTCTACGATTGAGGTTCTTTTAATGTACTGGCCTTTTTTTATGTACGGCTTTTTATTTCTTACCAATGCATTGAACCATCCAGGTGCAATCTTTTCCCCCAACATAGTCTGCCAGTACAATTTCCTGATGTTCTCCCAAAACAGCTTTTCCTCCATGAATAATCACATCGAGAGAAACCCCAGCCAATGCTGATTTTGAATGGGCGGCTCCGGCTTCCGGACTGCCTTTAGATTCATAGTTGGTGCGAGGAGGAAAAACGCGGGTATAATCATCCAATATGTCTTCATATATGCGCGTATCACCTTTGGATGTTATCAAAATACTTGCCTCAATATTAGTTGTAAATACGACACAAAGTCCTTCTTTGATCTTGCTTGCTCCTACGGCGCTAATTACCGGTTCCGTAATGGCATAAAGTCCCGGTATCTGCGTTTTTATCGTTCCTTGAACCATATTTCTTCTCCTTTACTCAAATTGCTTGAAATGCAGGGTATACAAACAATCATAATACTATAACCTGACTGCTTTTGATGGTGCCGACCCCTTCGTCACCCCAATGTCCTGTTCCGGCCCGAAAATAAGGCTCTCCGATAAGCTCAGATACATATGAAGCAAGAATGGACCCAGGTATATAATTTAAAAGGGGAAGTAAAAACTCATAGTTTTTGGGTGCATCAGGCACTACAAGCTCAGTCATTTCCTCACTGACACCAAAATCTTTTCCAGTACCGTTTGCAATCAACAAAACGGGTCTGCCGATTCCGGCAGCCTGATGTATCGTTTCTCCTATGCGCGTACGATTGTTGTCTTTAATGTCTGCCACAATAATTGTGCCAATTTTTTCGGGCGCGTGTGAGAAGTAATTGACATGGCACCAGTCCTCAGAATCAATATGCGGGGCCATTATTCCGGCAACCTCTACAAATTTGGCACCTATAAACATGGCCGTCGAGGCACTGATGTCATCGGCGATTGTTTCAATTGTAGCATAATCCTTCCATTGAATGGCCAACTGGAACATCTTTTCATCAATTTGGGGCAATATGGCCGCATAGCTTTTTGTATAAGCCCGGATGGCATCAGCCAAACTATCCATGGTTCCCACCGGACTAATCCCTTTACATTCTCCCAGATAGGCCGCAAACATCAACAGGCCGGTCAAAGATGCGTAATAGTTGCGAAGCCCCGGATTTGGATTCGGGAAGACCGGTGTATTGACAATAAGCATAAATTCTGCAGCCTTTGCGGCACGGGAGTCAGGGTTGTTGGTCAGAGCCATTGTCATGCAGCCATGCTTCTTAGCTCTTAAAAGAGCTTCTTCGACACGGGCCGGACCTCCGGACGCGCTGACAGCAATCACCAAAGTGCTTGCAGCTTCTTTTTCAGGAAGCTCTATAAATCGGCTTACGTCAATACATCTTTCCACTGAAAATTTATTACCAAATTTTCCTGCAAACTTTTTAAAAGCAGGAATTACCGCACGCCCGGCAAAGTATGAATCACCGCATCCGGTAAGGATAACGCGGCGAATATTTTTTAGTTTCTCAGGCGAAATCGATTCTTCAATTCCCTTTCGAACTCCCGCGATCTGATCCTCACACAAGTCCGGTATACTCATGCATTGATTGCGTAAAGGATTTTCATAATGTGCTTTGTCCAACATAAATATTTCACCTTTTTCCTCTCTCATTCTTCACTGTACACGCACACGGTGTAGCTTCTGGGGCGGGGGCCGTCAAATTCTGCAAACACAATCGCTTGCTGCTCTCCAAGAACCAGAGCGCCATCCTGGACAATAACCGAAATCTGACTATTGGTCAGGGCGGTTTTTACATGCCCACCTGCATCTGAAGCAGTTTCTCGGTGTTTAAAATCAACACGTGTAGGCACCATTCGTTCAATATCAGCCATAACATCCCGCCGGATAGCTTCATCTTTTGCGCTGATGACAAGACCTGCTGTGGAGTGTAGCATTGAAATATGGCATATTCCGCATTTCACCTTGCTCTCTGCAACCACAGCCTGTACTTCATTGGTTAAATCGTGCATTCCCATAAAATCAGTAGCTAGGCTTCTATTTTTGATATACATTTAATGGACCTCCTTAAATCGCTTTTACATATCTCCTTTTAGGCTTCTATCAGTTTAATGTATACTTGTCTCGTACGCGGTCCGTCAAACTCTAGTAAAACCAACCCCTGTGACGATCCCAGCACCATTTTCCCGTTTTGAACAATTAACATTTTCGAAGTACCTATAGTCGCTGATTTTACATGGCCAGATGCAGCGTATGGTGATTCCTGGTGCTTATAGCTTACACGCGTGGGAAAGCTGCGGTCTATTTCATCCATCAGATCATCCAGACCGCGTTTATCCCAAAATGAAGTTATGGCCAGCGCAGCGGTGGTATGGGGTACAGAAATGATGCAGTAGCCATTGTTTACACCGCTTTCGGCAACTACCTTCTCAACATCGGCTGTAATGGACGGATATCCTTTAAATTCAGTATTGATATTCAATTCATAAAACATATATTTCCTCCACTATTCAAAAATTTCAACCTTGCTGGATGACATAGTTAAAACGCTTCTGTCAAAATATTTTACCGAACGGTCATATACATTGGTGAACGGATCATAAGCATTGAAATATTTACGGCCGGCAAGAGTACAGCAGTAGGACGCCAAAATAGCAGCCGGCACATAGTCCATCATGGGTAAAAGCCACTCAAATCCTTTCGGAGCTTCGGGCAGGGTACATACCGTAACCCCATCAATAAACTCACTTTTGTTTGCATTGGTGACCACCAAAACCGGCCTACCAATTTTGTGCGCAGAAGCAATGATTTCTACGGTGCGGCTAAAGCCGGGGGAGTTTTTGTCAGCCATAACAACAGTACCAACTGTTTGCGGATCCCGGAAAAAGAAGTTAATGTGGCTCCAGTTTTCCGAGTCATCATATACACCCCGAATGCCGTTGCACTCATAGAATTTCTCAAGACCAAAAAGCGCTGAATACAGTTCGGTGCCGTCACTAATAAAGTCAAACCGTTCAAAATCCTTCCATGTTTGTGCAAGCTCAAACATTTGGTCGTCAATCTGTTCAAGCACTTTCTCATAACTGTGAACATAGCCGCTGATTGCCTCTTTCCACTCCTTCTCGGCAGTAGATGGGAGTATGCCCCGTACATGCCCGATACGGCAAGCAAGCGCGGAGAGACCTATCAGGCTTGCGAAATAGGAACGAAGGCCGGGAAAGTCATTTTCCATGGGAGGTGTATCCTGAAAATAGACTCGTTTGGCAAGGGAGGCTGCAGGAGATTTGGCCTTGTTTGTTAACAGGATGGGGAGCGCACCTACCTTCTCCGCTTTTTCCAATGTTTCACAGATACGCGCTGTTGATCCTCCGGCGCTGATAACCAATACCAAAGGGCTATTGGGTTCTCCTATACCTATATCCGCTTTTGGTGTAAAGCGGTTAAACTCAATAGTTTCAACGGCTTTGCAGCTAAAAACATCGCAATATTTCTGAAGAACAGGCGCCATTACGGCTGATGCTGCATATGAGTCTCCGCAACCGGTAAGTAAAATATTACGAACATCGAATATTTCCGCTATTGAAAGGATATTTTGAAGTTTTTCTTTACAAAAGCTCCGTTCAAGCTGAATATCCACCAGTTCCGGCAGGCTGAAAACCTGGTTTCTGATAGGACTGTTATATTTTCTTTTATCCATAATTTGCCTCCTTTAATTTGTTCACTTTTTAGTTATCCTTTGATTTCCTTCAAATATTGAAGCCGAAGCTTATGGGCATTTTCCGTTACATCATCTGAAAAGTTCATATATGGACCATACTGTGCTGCGTTATACCCTGCTGCAATATTGGCCATGATCACGACTTCTTTTAGTGAATAACCATTAACATGCGCATACATGGCAGCACCTGTCGAACAGTTGCCGCATCCGGTCGGATCTACCGAGCTTGCCACATCAATGGATGGACAGAATATTGCTGCACTTGGCGAAACGGCATAGGCACCTTTTTTGCCTACACGGAACAATGTCATCTCTACTGGCATTTTCATGATTTCACTGATAATATCTTCTTCATTCTCTTTGGGAATCCCAAACAGCTGGGAAGCTTCACTGGAATTAAGAGACCACATATCGGCATTTTCAATCACATTTTTTACCGCAGGCAGCCACTCATCCTCAGACAAATGCTCAGGCATAGCTTCCAATTCCCACATGAACCTAAAGTCATATTTCTCTTTGAGCCTGCTCACTTTTTGCCAATAGACTTTATCCACATTTTGTGCCATGTAGATGCCTTTGACTTCCGGCGTTAAAGCTTCTTCTATGTCTTCAGGCCTAGTTTTCAGATAGCCAAGCAATTCCTGTCCAAATCGAGATCGCCACCCATAGGTGCCGTCTTTATGGTGCTTTAAAATATGCTGTGTACAATGGTCTGCCGCCACATGTATGGAAGCACAGGAAAGGCCGTTTGTGGTCATCCATTTCCCATAGGAATCAACATAGTCTGCTCCCGCCCGGCACACCAGCTTACATTCCCTGCTCCACAGGCGAATGCCCGTTAATGCGAAGAACGCAGGCCCTCCCATATGTATTTCCCCCAGAGTACCGTCAGCTTGCTCCACATAATCCGACATAATGTTCCCGCATGATAAATATTTAGACATTTTAACCCCCGATGTTTTGCCATTGAGCTTTGTCCCTATATTCAGCGTAAAGTTGTTCTGCCTGCTTTAAGGCAAAGCCCCTGACTTCGGCAAAGTCAGGTATAACGCCAAATTGACGGATATTAATTCCTGATGCGACATTCGCCATGATTCCCACCATTATTGCATCTTTACCCTCACAGTAAGCATAAAGAGCAGAACCAGTTGAGGTGTTTCCGCAGCCGGTGGGGTCCTTTTCAATGTCGGTTGGCGCACTAGGCAGAAAATAAGCCTTGTGGCCGCAAATGGTATAAAGACCTTTTTTACCAACTCTAAAAAGAGTCATATCAACAGGCAGACGTTTCAAATGCTCAATACAATCTTCCTCTGACTTGACGTTAAAAAGTGTTTTTGCCTCATTCAGGTTGATAGAAAAAACATCCACAGATTCCATGGCATTCAAGACCAAGGGCATAAACTTTTTGTATGAACTGGGCTCTTCTATCTCCCACATCACTTTAAACCCGTCACGCTGTTTCATCTCTTTGAGCTTGCGCCAATAAACTGAATCACAATTCTGTGCAAGATAAATACCTTTAACATTCTGTCCTTGGGTAAACCGGCCTATTTCCTCGGGTGTTGTTTTCAGGTAACCGAAATCCTGAAACCAATCGCTTCGGAAATGCTCCACGGTTTGATCACTATGATAGGTGCCATCTTCGCTATAAACCAGATAAGAATGATTACTAAAATCACATTTTACTTTTAGTCCATCTGTTATGACACCATTTTTCTCAATCCATGGGTCAAAAATAGTATGGTAATCTTCCCCAACATTGCTTACCTGAATGACACTATCAGTCCAAACACGAACACCACTGTATGCAAAGGTTGCAGGTCCACCAATATGACTGCGGTTACTGGAAGTACCATCAGAAAAGCGCACAACATCAATCATTACATTTCCTGCAATAACATAATCCATAAATAGTCCTCATTAACAAATTTATTACGCAGTAACAAGCTTTGAACTGCCCGTACCGCATTCTACGCTTATTACGCAGTAACAAGGTTCCCGGGTACCCGTTTGCAATCTTTGATTGCGGTAACGGGTGGGGTTCTTATTACGAAGTAACAAGCTTTGACTAACCCGTAACGCATTCTACGCTTATTTTCCCAGGCGCTTTAGGTTGGCCTTTCTATTCTGAACAATCGACAGAATCACCAGCCCAACCACCGTTGCAAGATAAGGAATCATCTGCACCAGTTGGAAGCGGAAGTTCATTGTCTGTAATGAAATAGACAAGGCATCCGTTAGCCCGAAGAATACAGAGGCCAAAACACTGAGTATCACGTTTCCTGACGCCAAATTGGTGGCGGAAATACCGATAAATCCGCGCCCGGCGGTCATGTTTTGTGCCCAAAAGGACAAGTATCCCATGGACATGAATGCACCACCCAGTGCTGCAAAAACACCTGAATAGACAAATGCACTGAACTTAACCCTCTTGACATTAATACCGACAGATGCCGCCGCGTTGGGGTTAAAGCCAATAGCTCGGATCCGCAGACCGGTTTTTGTACGGAAGACAAATATCCATGTTAGAAACGCAACCAGGAATGCAATATAAGTAAGTGCGTTGTGGCCGGACAAAATCCCACCTATAACGGGGATATCTTTGATGATGGGAATTTCCCATGAGGGAAAGACCAGGCTCTGCATCCCCTGCGTACTGCTCTTTGTTCCTGTGAGAGCAAACAGGACATAAATGGTCCCACCCATTGCCAGCTGGTTGAGAGAAATACCTGTCAACATCATATCTGCATCTATTATAATGTTCATGTAGCCCATGATAAGGGAGATGAGAACGCCACCAATGATCGCTCCAAGTACGCCACCCCAAAGGCTATGAGTCCATGCGCTAAACAGCACCCCGATCAAGCTGGAGGACAGAAGAATACCTTCCAAAGCCATGTTAATCTGACCTGCATGTTTGGAAATCAATGCACCCATGGCACAATAAATCAGTGGTGTAGACATTCGTATTACGGAAAACCCAAAACCAATTAAATAGTCTAGAGTAAAAAATGATCCCATTCGTTCACCTCTCCTTTCATCTTGCAGAAGCTTTTTGGATTTCTTCCTGCTTGGCCACATTGACAATCGCTTTTTGACGATATGAGGACAGGAAACTGCCGGCTGCCACAAGCATGATAATAATAGACTGAATCACCTGGACAAACTCAAGTGGTACATCAGTCGTTTGGCCTACAATATCGGCGCCAATACGTATATACGCTAAAATGAACGCCACAAGAGGAATTAGCAGCGGATTACCCTTAGCCATAAGCGCTAGAGACATGCCGTCAAAGCCGTAGCCCGTTTGTGCAAGCCAGATAAATCTGTCATACTTGCCCAATGTTTCAACAGTCCCTCCGATACCTGCCATGGCACCGCCGATGCACTGTGCTAGAATAGTAACAAAAACAACGCTGATGCCTGAGTATTTGGCGAAGTTCGAGTTTTTACCTACCAACCGCATTTGATATCCCAATTTTGTTTTGTACAGGAACCAGTAAGCAAAAATGATTAACCCAATGGCAACAAACAGGCCCGTGTGAACATAGGTACGTTTGATGAAGGAAGTCAACCTTGCCGCTTGAGGAATTGCATCAGAGCCGACAAAGGTTTTCTTTTCATCACGCATCCAGTAGTAGAGAATATAGATTCCGGCAAAGGTCAACACATAGTTGAGCATAATCGTAACCACAACGATATTTGTCTTCCACTTTGCCTCCAGTACTGCAGGCACCACCGCGCACAATGCGCCAACCAGCGCACCGATGATGATGAGAAACATGGGAAAGATAACCGGCGGGAGGTTTGGAGTGAGCTGTGTTGCAACATAGGTGATATAGGATGCTGCAAGAAATAAAGCACCTTCGCCAATCAGGTTAAACTTCGAAACCGAAAGCATAAAGCACATACCTACACCGGTACACATGACGGGAATCATATATTCAATCATGGTACCTATTCGCCTTATACCATCAAAAGGTTTGAACATATAAACAGAAATGGTACGGATGGGATCATCGCTAATAAATATAATACAGAGCAAAGACAATATAAAACCAATTAAAATTGCTATAACCGTACGAATCAGATCAAAATATTTAATGACGAATTTATTCAATTTCATATAGTGACCTCACTATTTCTTCCGGAGCCATTGATTTTAACCCCAGCATATATTCACCAAGCTCGTCTTCGGTTACTTTTGAAGCATCCTCAAAATATGCGACTATTCGCCCGTCGCTCATTACAATCATGCTGTCTGACACTTCCATGACTTCATTGAGGTCAGCGGACACTAAAAGAACGGCAAGGTTGCTTCGGCGTGTCAGCTCTATCAGCTTTCCCCTGATAAATTCTGTAGCACCCACGTCGATACCTCGGGTAGGCTGGTTCGCAATGATAATATCCGCCCCGCTGGTAAACTCTCGGGCAACAACCACCTTTTGGATATTGCCACCGGAAAGCTCTCTGACAAGATCATCGGGGCCATTACACTTGATATTGAACTCTTCGATATATTGGCTGACGATTTTATTAATTTCTTTGTGCTTGAGCATCACTTTTCCGGAATAGGATTTTTTATAAAAACGATCCGAGATCAAGTTTTCTGCAATGGTAGAAAACGGTGAGCAGCCAAAGGTCATGCGATCCTCTGAAATATTGGCGATACCAAGCTCACGCAAATGTTTAATAGACATGCCGCGGATATTTTTTCCTTTAATGGTCACCTCACCGCGGGTAATTTTTCGTAGACCGGTTAATATCTCGCATAGTTCGTTCTGTCCGTTACCTTCTACGCCGGCAACACCCAGGATCTTGCCTCTGCGCAGTGAGAAGGAAACATCATCTAAAAGAGTCTTACCAAAAGAGTTTGTGTAGGAAAGATGTTCGATGCGGCCAATCTCTTCCCCTACCTTCGCTTCGTCTTTGGTAATGTTTAAAATAACATCGCGGCCTACCATCATGTTGGACAGCTCCTGCGATGTATAATCGGCGACATCGCCGTTGCCTATCACTCTACCCCGCCGCAAAACTGTAAAGCGATTGCAGAGTTCCTTAACCTCATTTAACTTGTGAGAAATAAAGATGATGGTATGACCGGACTCTCTCAGTTGTTTCAACTCAACAAACAGTTCCCGGGTCTCCTGAGGGGTGAGCACAGCAGTGGGTTCATCCAATACTAATATATCCGCTCCTCGAAGCAACGCCTTTAAAATTTCAATCTTCTGTTTAATTGCAACCGAGACGTCTCCTACAAGAGCGGTTGGGTCTACTTTCAAATTGTATTTTTGAGCCAGCTCTCGGGTTATCTCAAAAGCCTTTGCTTTATCAAAAAAAGTCCCTGACTTTGTTGGCTCATTACCCAGTACGACATTTTCCGCTACCGTAAGCTCGTCAACCAGCATAAAGTGTTGATGTACCATTCCTACACCATGATTGATGGCATCCAAAGCACCTTTAAACTTCACTTCTCTGCCTTTAATAAAAATTTTACCTTCTGTCGCGTTCTCGAAACCGAACAAGATTTTCATTAGTGTGGTTTTGCCCGCCCCGTTTTCACCCATGAGGGCATGAATTTCACCTTTATGACAGTCAAAAGTAATTGCATGGTTTGCAATAAAGCCATTTGAATAAACTTTTGTAATCTTATCCATTAATAATATTTGTTCAGCCATTGTTTCACCGTCCAATTCTTTGAATAAAGTTCTCGGAAGTGTTGCTTTCTATGAATAGTTGTAATCACAATAAACAATGGTCAGCCGGAGTCAATGGCTCCAGTTGACCATTGTCAATATGCCCCCCCATTACCGGATATGTTGACAAATAATTACTTGATTTTTACAGAGTCTTTCAGCGCCTGATAAGTTGCATCATCCATAGATGTGCCGGACTCATCAAAGAAGGAGGCTGCCTTAATTTCGCCTTTTTCAAATTTAACGAATAGGTCTTCCATCTCTTTCTGAATATCTTCCGAAACGGTCTTCTTATAAATGTCATTACGGACAAAGGTAGCACCGCCGTTAGCAACACCATAGACCTCAACTGTTCCCCAGCCCACTTCTTCGCCCTTGGAGATGCGCTCAAGTGCATAGTAAGCCATATAGCCCCAATCCTTGATAGCGGATGTCATGATGGCATTGGCCTGAGCATCGTCTTTTCCTACGAAAGGCTTGGCCATATCTACGTCAACACCGATACCCCAGTTACCGCTGGATTTTGCAGCATCAAGAATACCATAAGACGCGGTTCCTGCTATTGCATAAACGATATCAGCACCTTGAAGATACTGTGCAAGAGCAATCTCTTTTGCTTTCGCCTGGTCAACGAAGTCTCCGATGGCACCTACAGCAACTTGAATGTTAGGATTAGCAGCCTTTGCACCGTCTATGTAACCTACGATGAAGTCACACAAAACAGGGTACTCAACACCAACAATACCACCGATCTTACCGGTCTTGCTCATCTTTGCAGCCAGATAACCGACCAGGAAAGAACACTCGTTTTGCTTAGCCATGTTGCCCACCCAGTTTTTCAAACCCTCAATATCCGGTTGATCCAAAGGAGAATCAAGTGTAATGTACTTGATATCGGGGTTGTCGCGTGCTGAAGCTACAGCAACGTCAACCAACCCTGAACCGGAACCGTTAATGATGATGTCAGGATCCTGGTCAACCGCTTCGGCCATTGCTGCATTAAATTTGGCCGGATCAATGGGACATTCTACATAAATATATTCCATCCCAAAATCTTCTGCGGCTTTTTTTGCGCCTTCATTAATTGCATCTGCGGTAGAGTTGTCTCCCAATTTTGTGCCCAAATAAACAACACGAAGAGGATTTTCTTTAGTTGTTGAACTTGAGGATGGGGATGGTGTGGTGCTGCCTGCTGTGGGGCCACCCTTGCTGCCACCACATGCAATCAGGGAAAGAGAGATTGCTAATGTCAGTACAAGTGCCAGTAGTTTTTTCATCTTCATTTCTCCTTTTTTGAACTTTTTTGAACTTTTTCTGAATTGTTTGTGTAAGTTTTTTTGGTTGTCATGTGTATTTTACCAACACCGAGTCAAATAGTCAATGGGTTTTTTAATAATATGACTAATTTCGACATTTTGAAATTCATATTTTTTCCATTTGACTATTATTTTTTTGCACTCTATTGACTTTACGTTCAATTTTGAGTTAAATTAGAGCATATATTGTAGCTATTTTCATCCATATACTAAGAAAAAAGCAAATGTATTCACATTAAGTTCACAAAGGAGCAATCATATGACAACTTACTTTTCCACCTTTACTTCCATAATCCTTACACTCTTCGCAGCTGCCCTATGGGGTAGTTGGATGCAAGTTGTGAAGTTAAAACGAAATTATCCTATTTCAGGTATTATATTTTGGCTTTATACATTTGCGTTTGTATTTATATGGATTGTTACACTTATTCTATCCCCTTTCTTTTTGCAAGAGGGAATTATTGCATCAACTATGAACAATCTGGATCTGGTCGGTGTAATTCTGTTAGGTGGCGCAATGATGTCCATAGGAATTTATTTGAACCTGGTGGTTATGAACAGTATTGGTCTTATGCTTGCCACTACAATCACAGGCGCTGTAGGAAGCCTTCTGGGGATTTTTACCTCAATATCAAAAGAGGGCTTACCGGACAAGCCCTTTGCACTTACCATGATCATTGTTACCGCCGTCATTTTTCTTTTAGCAAGCTATGTTTGTACATATGCCTCTCAGATGTGTGAAAACGACCGGGCTACAGCAAAGGGATTGAGAAGAAACAAGCAGAAAAGCCCCGTCACCCTACCCATTATTTTAATGATCTTATTGAATGCAGTCTTAACCAACGGCTGGTCTATCGGTACTGCAAGCGGAACAGCTACCGGTTTCCCCCCTATTTTAACCGCCGCTTACTTATGCACCGGATCTTTTATCAGCGTTCTTCTCATTACAGGACTCACTTTTACTGTAACTAAGCAATGGAAAACTGTTTTTTGCATTGGAGAAAGCAAGCGTCCTATTTTACTCGGCTGCATTTCCGGGCTTTGTCACTATGGCGGCAACCTTATTTCCATCTACTGCATGCCTGCCATCAGCGCAACCATATCCTTTCTTTTCGGTCGTACCGCAAACCTCTGGACCTATTTCTGGGGTTTCTACTATAAGGAGTTTGCAGGTGCAAAAAAGAAAACCCTCATTGTTTTAATCTCCGGAATTTTTCTCTATTTTGTAGGTCTGGCTCTCCTATTCTTTTACAGCTTTTAGGTGATTATTTCACCATAGCTTTGTTATTTGAACTTTCCGATTTTAGTAGCGTTAGTGAAAAATATTTGAATAAAGAAGAGGTAAGAAAGATGTTTAAAGAATCATTAGGTAAAAAAATGGTGTTTGGTTTAATTCACTTAAAGCCTTTTCCCGGTACACCCTATTATAAAGAAGGCGATTTGGATATTTCTATCGATAAAGCGCTTGAAAATGCCAAAGCATTGATCCAAGGTGGTGCGGACGGCTGCCTTATTCAGTCGGTAGACAAAGTTTACCCCTCCACAGATGATACAGATTATGTACGGGTTTCATCTTTGACAGTTATTGCTCAGGAGGTACGCCGTATGGCCGGTCCGGATTTCAAGATCGGCGTTCAACTCATGTGGAATTGTATTACTCCTTCTCTTGCGGTTGCAAAAGCCTGCAAGGCCGATTTTACTCGCTGTACCGCTCTTATAGGAACAACTCAATCTATTTATGGTACAGTAGAGGCAAATCCCTTAAAGGTTATGAACTATCGTAACAGTATTAATGCTCAAAGTGTAGATATGATTGCTGAGATTTCGGGCTATCATTTTCTGGGGGAATATGACAAGGCAAATCTTCAATCCCTTGCCCGTGGCGCCATGACTGTCGGTGCAAATGCCGTTGAAATTTATCATAAGGATGAAGAAATCAATAATCGCATGGTTCAGGATATCAAGGAGATTTCCAATGATATTCCAGTTGTGCTGGGCGGTGGTACTGATGTTGAAAACGTACAACGCCGTATGAAATATGCAGATGCCGTCCTGGTAGGAAGATGCTTTGAGAATGGCAATTGGGGTGGTAATATTGATGCAGAAATCGTAAAGGAGTACGTAAGCCGTCTGCATTCTATCTGACCTAACAGATCAAAAGAACCGACCGACGTAATGAGATATGGATAATGTCAATTAAACCCGCCTATAGATCTCGATCAGCAAACCGCATAAAAAAATTGTGGGCTTTAAATAATAAAGCCCACAATTTTTTTAGAAGTAAACAATAAAAGTTACGATACCTTTGCCACAACACTCACTTCAATATTTCCCATTGTAGCATTTGAATAGGGACAAATATTATGAGCTTCTTTTACAACAGCATCGGCTGTGGCCTGATCAATGCCGGATAGCGTTACTACAATATCAGCTGATAGGTAAAACCCACCTGCGTTATTTTTGTCTATGCCAACCGTAACCTGAACACTAGGCGTCGGGATGGGCATTTTCTTTTCTCGAATAACATGCTGCACCGCACTGCCAAAACAGGCGGAATAACCTGCAGCAAATAGCTGTTCGGGGTTTGTTCCCTCTCTTTTACCGCCAAGCTCCGGTGGAGCAGCCATATCAAATTCTAACGGGCTGTTTTCAACAACAACCTTTCCGTCACGTCCTCTTGTAGAAACAGCAGTCGTCTTATATAATGCATTCATTTAAATCGCCTCCTGATAGTTTTAAGTTTATTCTGCATTTTCTCTTCAAATGTCCATAGAACCACTCTTATGAACAATAAGTATCTTATATTATTTATACCAATGACTGAGCGCTTTTAAACATTTATAGTTAATCTACTAAAAACACACCATCTGCATCAGTAACCCCTTTTTATCCAGCATCGGGTTTTGGGGTATAGACTTAATGCCTGTTTCAGATGCCAGTTTTCCCACAATGGCTAGGCACAGAGCATCCACAACATCATCCATAACGTTTTTTAGCCTTTGGTTTTGTAATGCGAATTCGATAATTTCCTCCGTCATGTTATAATACTTACTAAGCAGCTTTACCCTTCGTCTCATTCCCTCTTCAGTCTTCTTGTTCTCAAGTATTGGTCTGCCGTCGTTCATTACGGCAAAGCAAAGCTCTGGATGGCTCTCAAGAAGCCTGTTTTTGTGCCGAGGATTTTTATTTATGAATTCATCGATTTCCTTAATCTTGCCACATATAGCATAGGATTGAGCACTTAAGCCCTTTCCAATCGTTTGCTTGTTGATTTCATTCGCTTCACTATAGGACTTTGCATAAACCGCTTGTCTGCAAGGTGTATTAAAGATACTTGAGGCTTTGCCCTTAAGCATCTTCCGAGCAGCGTCATCCGGCCTAATATCTGCTGGGGATTCAGGAAGGCCTATGGGCATATCGATAAGCATATGGTCATAGGCTTCATACTCTGTACAGATAGCTTGAATATCCCTATAAATATCAATCCCGTAATGGGATTCAGCAAGACATATGGCGATCCAACCGCCTTTGCAACCATCAACACCAATTGAGATCGTGTTTTTTTTACCCATCAATCTATGAAAAATGGTCAAGAATTCCTTCTCAACAGCTTCAAAATCCCTCTGGGAAAAATCATGCTGTACGTTGCTTTCGGGCGAAACATCGAATAAAGTGACGCCCATCAGTGTTTCAAACTCATAATAAAGAAGCGCATCATCAACAGCTTTGATGTGCTCCTGCTCTTCTTTTGTTAAATCTCCAAGGCCGAATCTCTCATAAATGAGCTTCTGGAGCTTCGCCTCTATGACAAAATACTCTTCAAGGTTTTGCTTAACCGGTCTTGTTATATCAGATATATAGCTCTCACTGGCATCATGCAAAAGACAGCCAAGCTGTACTCTTTCAGAGTAGCCGCGACTCTTTGCCTCCTTATAACAGCCGATCACGTGCTGAGCAACGGAAAAAAAATGCTTGTGATGTCCGTTCGCTCTTGTCATAAGCGACAGAGAATGGGCGATGTCCTCAATTTTTATATCATCAATATTGGGCTCCAACGGATAGAATTTTGTTTTTGTAAAGGTGAGAATATAATTTTCCATATGATACTCCTTCTTACAATTAATCTTCATGCACTCTCTTTCGTATCCTTTATATCGAGTTGCCTGGAAGGCTAGCATAAAAATATATTGCTATTTTATATGATCATTCCTTCAATTGCCAGATAGATTTTATGAGTGTGGAACATATCGCATATTTCGACTTCAAAAAACAAATAATACCAAAAATAAGCAAAATGTTGACATTGTTGTATGTGTTGGATATAATTATTTTGTCTACCGACAACGTTTACGTAACACTCACTTTTATATTTCAAACGCAATATCTGCGACTTTGTAGATTCTATGATGATGGCAACAAAATAAAAATACGGAAGGGTATGTAATATGATCTTTGCTAAAAAAAAGTTGAAATCATTCATGCCAAAATTCTTTGTTTCCTCCTGGGAAAAGATTAAGAAATCTAAAATCAACAGCATTCGCAACAAGCTCATGATAACTTTTGCCATTGTTACCGTACCTATCTTTATCTTGGGGAGTTTATCCTATTCAATTTCTGAGGAAGCCATTGAAAAAAAAGTAACACAATCTACTGCTGAAACCATGAAGCAAACTGGCAATTATCTCAATCTTCTTTTTTCAAATTTAGAAGATTTATCTTTCCAAATATTTAGTAATACTGACGTTCAAAGCTTCCTTGACTCCCCAGATGAAGATATTGTTAAGAATAAAACTATCGCTCAAGAGTACCTCAATAACATTTCGTTCAACAATAAGTTCATCTCCGGTATTTCTCTCCTAGGGCATGGTCAAAGGACATACTCTTCAGGTGATTATAGTTTTATAAATTTTGACCTGTCTTCCATTAAAGACAATGAAATCTATAAGAAAGTTGAAGCCAATAGAGCGGTCCATTGGTTGGGATCCCATGGGGCCATAGACCAGCAAAATAACCAAAAGAACCTGAAGTATTCGGCCAGTGCAGTGCGCTCCATTTCCAGCATGATTTCCGGTAATCTAAATGGAATCCTTTTTATAGACATTAAGCAGCAAGCCATCTTCGATATGCTAAAGCAAATGGACTTGGGACAGCAAAGTGAAGTCCACCTCATTAGCCCGGACGGACGGGATATTTCTCCTGCCCTAAGCGATGAGGAGAATGTTAAAGCCAATCGCTCCATTTTTATTGATCAGGAATTTTTTACGAAACTTATTAATGCTGAAGCCGATCATGGATACGATTTTATTCCCTATAACAATACAGACTATCTTATGGCATATAGTAAAATTGGGAAAACAGGATATACCCTTCTTAGCCTTATTCCAAAATCCATTCTTTTAGCAGATGCAAAAAAAATACAAGAGGTTACCAGAATATTTGTAGGTATAGCCGGACTTTTTGCCATTGCAATTGGCTGGTTTATGGCCAATGGTATGGGACGAACAATTCAGCGTATCATTCGCACAGCCAATCTTGCCGCATCGGGGGATATGACTGTTGCCTCCGTATCCAAGCGCAAGGATGAGCTTGGTGTATTGACTAATAGAATCAATATCATGATCTCCAATACAAGGGAATTAATCGAACAGGCCTCAATGATATCCGAAAAGGTAGCAGAATCTTCTGTTACAGTTTCATCAACATCGCAGAATGTAGCGTTGGTCTCCAATGAAATAGCCAATGCCATTCAGGAAATCTCGCGGGGTGCCATGTCACAGGCATCTGATGCAGAGCAAGGCGTACAAATGATTACACAGCTTTCAAATATGATCAACCATGTGTCATTGAACACACAGGAAATTGGGAAGCTCTCAGGTGAAACAAAGCTTTTAACCGGGGAGGGTCTTCTTTCAGTCGAAAACCTGGAGTCGAAATCACGGGCAACCACAAACAATGCACAATTGATTTTCGCTGATATACAATCTTTAGACGATAATTCAAAATCTATCGGGAAAATTGTACAAGTCATGAAAGGGATTGCCGACCAGATCAACCTGCTCGCTTTGAACGCCGCCATAGAGGCTGCCAGAGCGGGTACTGCCGGAAGAGGCTTCGCAGTAGTCGCTGATGAAGTTCGGAAGCTTGCTGAGCAATCCTTGTCGGCATCCCAGGAGATTTCGTCCATCGTTGAAAACACAAAGCTCCAGACCGCAAAAACTGTCAAAAGAACGTCAGAGGTGGAAGAAACCCTGAAATCCCAAAATGAAGCTGTTGCAAATACGCTTACCATCTTTAAAAGAATATCAGCTGCCATGGAATGCCTTACCGAGCGCGTTGAAGATATTTCTACCGGGGTAAGCGATATGGGACAGTATAAGGAGCGGACAATTATATCCATTGCAAATATCTCCGCGGTTTCAGAGGAAACAGCTTCATCCTCGGAAGAAGTAAGCGCATCCACAGAGGAACAAACCTCCAGCATTGAAGAATTGGCATCATATGCCAAGGATTTAGGAGCTGCTGCGCAGAGTCTTTCCGAGGCCCTCAACCGATTCAAGATAAAATAAGAACCCCACCCGCTTACGAAATTAAATATTTCGAGCGGGTCCCGGGAACCTTGTTGTATTCACAATAGACAAAATTAAACATCGCCGTCGGAAACGTTTGCGTTTTTATTTGTGTTAGTATATAATTTAATTATTATTTGAATTATTAGGAGGGGGCAAATATGGCACATAGTAAGTTTGATACTTTCATACTGGGACAGATCTCCAAAGATATAAACATTGATTACGACGGAACACTGAGGGAGGAATTTGGAGGCGCAGTTATTTATTCAGGCTTTGCAGCCGCAAATATCGGTCATAAGGTGGGCGTTCTACCCAAGGCTGATACGAATGATGTCGACCTGTTAAGGGCTTTTGCCGAAGCTAAGGGCACAACGGTGTTTCCAGTACATTCAAAAAACAGTACCTCTATTAAAAACCAATATCATACCGCTGACAGAGAGCGCAGAACATGTACCGCTATAAGTGTTATAGAGCCTTATACCGTAGCTGAGATACCTGATGTGGAGTCAGAAATTTATCATGTTGCAGGTCTTATGTACGGCGATTTAGGCGGAGACATTATCGAATATGTAAGCAAAAAGGGCAAGGTAGCGGTGGATGTGCAGTGTATGCTGCGCTGCGTTGAAAACGGCAGCATGGTATTTCATGATTGGGCGGACAAGAAAAAATATTTACCCCTTATTGACTTTTTAAAAACAGATGCTGCTGAAGCTCAAATTATGACCGGTCTTGAGGATAGAGCTGAAGCGGCCAAGATTTTGTACTCCTGGGGAGCAAAAGAAATAATGATAACCCATAACACGGAAGTTCTTGTATATGACGGTATAAAGATTAATACTGAGCCTCTTAAGCCACTCAATCTTTCAGGTAGAACCGGAAGGGGCGACACCTGCTTTTCCGGCTACATAACTGAAAGAATCACTAACGGTATTGAACATTCCTTAAAATTTGCAGCTGCTCTGGTATCTTTAAAAATGGGAATACCCGGACCATTTAAGGGTACGAGGAATGATGTTTTTGATTTCATCGCTAAATACTATGAATAACCCTCAAAAGCTTTGCTTTCTATGAGCCTTGCAGTTGGTTTAGCTGTGTTTAGCTTAAATGAAAAAGTAAGTGATGTGAATGAAAAAAATCATGATAGGACTTAATATTTCTGCAGGAATAAATGTAAACGCATTAGAGGGAGAGCTGGCATCGGTCAAAGAATGGGGCTTCGATTGCGCCGAAATTGCCCTTGACGCTTTCCCTTTAATTATTTCAGGAAAGCAAAACAAGCCGTTTGTAACCTATGTGGCCTCTATTCTGGAAAGAGCGGGACTTCATTATTCTGCACACATCGGTGTGGGGCTCAATCTCAGAAGTAGAGATGAATACCGCCTGCATATGGATACGCTGTTAGCCTCCATCGATATATGTGCGGAGCTATCCTTGAACCCTCTGGTGCTTCATTTTGAACAGGATTCACATGACTCCGAAATTGAAGCTGCATTTATAGAAGGGCATAAAAAAGCAGCATACTACGCACAAGAAAAAGGCATCATGCTATGTCTCGAAAACATAGAAGTCGAACATTACAAGCCTGTACTAGAAGCCGTAAAGCTTATTAATCTTGCAAATTTCAAAATGAATATTGATTTAGGGCATATGTATATTTCATCAAAGTACTTTGGATTTTCTTTTGAAGAAGCCATAAAAGAATGTGCACCCTATGCAGGCCACTGCCACATCAATGACAATACCGGCATTTTCGAGCCGATGCGCATTGAAAATTTTGACCTTTATCGCGGGCTCCCAATGGGATACCGCATTACTTTTGGAAGGGGAGATATCCATATGCCGCCCCTTTACTGTGATGTACCTATTGAGTTTTCGGTAGAGGTTCTAAAAGCTTCAGGATTTTGCGGAAAATACATATGTGAGTATCAAAACAGACTTTTTACTCCCTTCAACAAGCAAATTCAGGAGAAAATACGAGAAGTCATAGAGCGCTGATTTGAAGCACTATTAATTGACAGCCTTTCTTTTATGCTATAGAATTATTTCCGTTAAAGATTGATAGCTATTTTTATTTACAGGAGCTACAAGCTGATGGATAATATTACGATTAAAGATATAGCTAAAATTGCAAACGTTTCCTATGCCACTGTCTCCCGTGCCCTTTCCGGAGCTACAGGCATAAGTGAGGAAACACGAAGCAGAGTGCTAAAAATCTGCGAAGAATTAGGATATACCCCTAATTATGCCGCGCGCTCCATGGTAACAAAAGCAACCAAATTAATCGGTTTGATTGTACCTGATATTTCCAATCCCTTTATGTCAGAAATGGCTTTCAACATTGAGCAATTCGCCAGGGAATCAGGTTACCATATCATGTTGTGTAATACAGAAAACAACGTCGAGCAGGAAATAGAAGTGTTTAAGCTGCTTATGGGACGTAAAGTGGATGGGATCTTAATTTTCCCTACCAGTGCCCAATCTCATAAAATGCTGGAATCGTATTTAAACAAGCTTCCTGTGGTTTTCGTAAGTGAAAATCTCCGCGACTTTTCCGCAAGTTATGTCACTGTTGATAACCTGATGGGAGCAACCATCGGTACTGAGTATCTATATTCTCTGGGCCATCGCAATATTTTATACTTTGGAAGGCGCGTTAACCACCGGCTTCGTTATGAGGGATACGAATCTGTATGCCAAAAGCATGGCCTTACACCTTATTTTCTTGATAGTCCCTACCCCACTGACGCCATCCAGCATGGCTATGATATGGCGAAAGACCTATTCAAAGCGAACCCCGAGCTTCCTTATACGGCCATCTTTGCTTCCACTGATTCAAATGCTTTAGGTCTGCTGAAAGCTGCTGAAGAGGCTGGGCTCCGCATCCCAGAAGACATATCGCTTCTCGGATTCGATAATATTCCTTACAGCGGGTTGCCTAAAATTATGCTTTCAACCATAGAGCAGCCTTATAAGCTTATGGCCACGGTGTCAGTCGACATGTTGATTGATAAGATCAATAATCCGGATTTCGGCTATTCCCATAAGGTTCTTTCCCCTAAGCTTTTAATTCGTAATTCATGCCAAAAAGTAACCAGATGATAAAAATGGGGTGTAAAGCTCAGACCGATCTTTACATCCCATTTTCCTTATATACCCTATTTCAATCTAAAAGCAGATCTTTCCTTATGCTTTTATCTCTGCCAATTTCACAGGTCTTCCCTCAGCCAGTGATAATTTTGCTGCAAGACCCATCCTGACAGGTTCAAGACCGTCATATACATCCACCTCAGTGGGTATATCCTGCTCAATAGCTTTTATAAAAGATATGATTTCATCCTGGTAAGCTTGCATGTACCGTTCGAGGAAGAACCACAAGGGTTTCTCCGCACAGACTCCTTCTACGGTGCTTATGACTGAAGTGGAGGATAAATCATTGGAAACAGAAACACAACCCCGGTTTCCGAATACCTCAGCGCGTTGGTCATAACCATATACGGATTTGCGTGAATTATCGATAACACAGAGCGCACCATTTTTCATCTTTATGGTAACGATAGCTGTGTCAACATCACCTGCTTCGCCTATGGCCGGGTCTATCAAAACTGCTCCCGAAGCATATACTTCAACAGCTTCGGAGCCTGTAAGATAGCGCACCATATCAAAATCATGTATCATCATATCCATGAATATACCGCCCGATACCTTAACATAGGCCACCGGTGGGGGCTCGGGATCTCTTGAGGCTATTTTGACAATATGTACATTGCCAACCTTACCATCGACCACGGCCTTCCTGACAGCACGGAAATTATGATCAAACCTTCGGTTAAAGCCTACCTGATACTTAAGGTTTGTTCCCTTTAAAGCATCTATGACCTCACGGATCTTATCTAAATCATGATCGATTGGCTTTTCGCAGAATACGTGCTTACCTGCCCTAATTGCCTCCAAAGAGATTGCTGAATGGGTGTCGGTTGACGAGCATATTAATACTGCTCCAATATCCTTATCCTCAATTATCTTCTTATAATCGATATAAACATTGGGAATGCCCACTGATTTTGCCCATTGTTCAGTTTCCTTGGTCATGAACGGATCAGCAATAGCTTTGATACAGGCTGAGTCCACTCCTGTCAATATGCTTTTTGCGTGCACTTTTCCAATTCGGCCGGCACCTATTATTCCGATATTAATCATATCATCAATCTCCTCAAAATTAATTTACGATTCGCATTAAACTGGCGGCAAAGTTTTCCTTGACATAGTCCTCAGAGGGTATTGACAGCGTTTCAAGGGCATATGCACCTTGATAGCCTGTATTTTGAATGGCTTCATAAACTCTATTGAAATTGATTGCTCCAGTACCAGGCAGTCCTCGATTGGAATCCGCAAAGTGAACATTTGTAATCCTCCCAGCAGCAGCTTCTATAGCATTAATCATCCCATTGTCTTCCAAATTGGAGTGATAGGTATCATAAAGCAGTCCCAAATTTTCAGGATCGCCAAGCTCCCTCAAAAATTCCAGCGCTTCATAAGTACTGTTGATTAATGTGGTCTCCGCTTTACATATAGACTCAATCTGCAGTATGACATTTCGCTTGTACGCATATTCCACACATGGCATCAGCGCAGTCTTGAAATTATCCAGCAGTACAGGTTTTTCGCCTTTTTCCAGCTTTCCTCTAATGAGTCCGACTGTAACACAGGGATGCCCCAAGCATGTGGATAAATCGATATGCTGCATTAATATCCGAGTGGCGCGATGACGGATATCTTCATCAAATGAAGACAAAAACAAACCTTCCAAGCCATAGATCTGACCGGTAGAAAGAGTGGTTGCAGCTAAATGATTGGATTGGAGCTGCTTGAGAAGCTTTGATGCATCGACTTTTGCCGGGAAGGCAATAGCGAGCTCCACGCCAGAAAAGCCCTGTGACCCTAAGAATTCCATTGCTATACTGAATTCATTGGCTTTAAAAGGTGAAAAAACTGTATCAAACTGGTAAGGAACAGTTTGTGATATTCTATTCATAACAGCTCCTGTATTGTAGAGTGCGTTAGGCTGCAGCAAATGCTGCAGCCTATTGCTTTAAATAATTATAGTTTTGTAAATGGACCCCTCATTGGAATTTCATATACGCTCTTCCAGCCTTCGGAGAAGGGTTCCTTAAGATAAGGTGCCATTTCCTCCTCGGTACGCAGGGTGGTCTTCTCCACAGGAGGAACCTTTCCTACAGGGAATGCGTCCAGAATCTGGTCATTAACAAGTGTCAAATACTTGAGAATAGCTACGATGGGGCGTTTTGCCTTCCGGGCATCGGCAATGGTAGGTGTACCTACAACGCCTTCGCGGTTTGTAGCCATCTCTATGGAGCTTTGACCTTCGCCTTCACTCCAACGATGCGGGCGGCGATAAGGCTCAATAGACTTGTCAAAATGCCCGTCAGGAAGATAGCTCTCTCCCCATTTATCCTCTGCCACGCTCATTTTGATCATGTCCTTGAACAGCAGCAGGCCAACGGAAGTTTCGCATTCATCGGCATGAATAAATGTAGTGTCAAGGCTATCAGGCTTATTGTTGGGAATAAAGAACTCACGTACTGCACGATGCCACTCCATGGTCCTGAATATACCAGGGAGCTGGAATCTCTTACAGAATTCCTGAATAGCGCTCTCAAGCATCCAAAGATGTCCATGGTTGTTGATTAGGATAATTTTACGGAAACCATCGTTCCAGAAACCAAGCATCATATAGATTAATGTTTCTACAACGACTTCATGAGGCATATTAACTGTTCCGGGCATACCGATATGGTGATAGGGGTGTCCGCCATAGTTCAAAGCCGGAAATGCAATATTGATCTCTCTTCCTTGCTTTGCTGTATAACGGCGTACGCCTTCGAGTATCTGGGTAACCATGAAAGTATCAAGGCCCGTGTTGGCATGAAGGCCATGGTTCTCCGTACAACCGATGGGTACAAACAGAATATCGTTCTTGCGACGTTTTTCAATAACATCGGCGCGGGGTGTATTCTGAATGTAAGTTCCCGCCTTGCCAAGCTCAGATTCTGCAGGAATTCCATATTCCTTTAAAACCTCATCTAACTGAGCCTCGGTCATGTCCCAAACTTCTTTTTTCAGACGGCCGACTTCATTGTCCTCGAACAGGATGCCGGGCATATCTGTGGTAATCCAATTAATTTTTTGTTTTGCCATGGGAGAACCTCCTTATTAATCCATTACGCATGTAATCTTACAGTTTTTACGGTCTGTTTGAAGCGCGATGATATTCTCAGGTACTTCATCCAATGTGATTCTCTTAGTGATCATAGGGGTCATGTCCATTCCGGCACCCATACACTCAATAACACGCGGGAAATTTCCATCTCCTGAATGGCCTTGAGCACCAATTATACGAGAACGGCGAACCTGTAATACTTCACCTGTTACAGGCATTTTTGCTTCAGCACGAGCTACAACAACAACGGTGGAGTTAAGGGTTCTGCCTTCCCAAATAGCCTTTTCAATTCCGGGATACACAATGGTAGGAAGACCGGTTGCTTCCAGATACAGGCTTGCACCCATACCGTTGGTCAGTCTTAGCACTTCGGTTGCAAAATCTACCTTGGTCGGGTCAATAACATAATCAGCACCTAGTCTGCGGCCAAGCTCAGCACGATCAGCCTGTGGCTCAGAAAGGATTACCCTGGCAGCTCCCTGACGCTTTAAAATGGCACAGGCTGCGAGTCCGATAGGGCCTCCGCCGCAAATGACCACGTTATCACCGGGTCTGATGCCGCCACCGCGCTCAATAACTGCATTGTAAGCTACTGAAGTAGGCTCTACGAGAGAACCGGCAAGGAAGATATCCTTTTCGTCCTTATATTGTCTGCGCAGAGGCTCAAGGCTCCACAGGCAACGGTCGGGCAGCACGATATATTCACTGAATGCGCCATTTACATTGAAGCCTATTTCATCAAGTCTTTCACAGTGATTGGGTTCTCCGTCGGCACATGGTTTACAGGAGCCGCACCACAGCATTTCTTCGGCGCAAACAAGTTCTCCGCCCTTATAAGGCTTGTTGGTATCCTTATCTTTAGCGCCGGGCCCGCCCTTTACCACTACGCCTGAGAGTTCATGGCCGAGTATGCAGGGGAATCCTGTTAGGCCGGGATAGAATATGTAACCATCTTCTTTAGCTTGAGCCATATGAACGTCACTGCCGCATATTCCGCAAGCCTTAATCTTGATAAGAACTTGCCCAGGTCCGGGTTCAGGAATGTCATAATCACGGATTTCAATTTTGGGATCTTTCCATACGAGACTTCCCAGATAAGTCTGGACTTTGTCAATGTCCTTTGAACCAAGCTTAAATTCTGGTTTTGGCGCCCATGTTGCATCCAAAGTTACGCCTCTCATTTTTTTCATACGACACACTCCTTTAATTTTATAATGATTAAGTTAATATCGGTAACGGCTTTCACCGGTACTGCGCCTATTAGGAGATTTCACTGCAAATCAGCTCCAAATGCCTGCCTATATGGATTTGAAGCCTTTCTGCATAGGTCTCTTGATTTTCGTCCAATATTTTATAGAACTTTTCTCTGAACACCCACCGGCCCGCTGAATCCTTTTCGCTGAGAATGAGGCCATATGTAATATGGATAAGCTGACGTGCATCATTTTGCGTGAAAAGCAAAGGAAGCTCTTCATTCGTAAGGTCATCCACATTTGGTATTTTGGTCAGATCCGTTGTGACATGATAGTACTTCTTCGCCTCGCTAAATACTCGAAGGGCAAATTTATGAACCTCACGGTAAAAGCCCGGCTCCTTCAAAGCCACAACATGCATGGCCTCCAGCCAGTTTGTACCGGCGGTCTTCAGATGAAACACACCCTTGGTCAGCTGTCCAATAATCGGAAACACCGAGAATTTATCAGATCCCGAGTGGATGCTTAGCTTATACCCAAAATGTCTGGAAATAGTGGCATGATCCTCAAATTCGCGCTCAAACTGTCCTATGTCGCCAATATAATCCACACCTTTTTGAAATTCGCCGCAGAAACGTGGGGCAAGCGTGGCGTATTTTATATGCCTGCGCTTTAGTTCTTTGGCCACAAAGAAATGCTGCAACGGTGTGGTGGGCGTCTCTGTCTCATCAATTGAGATTTCAAAATCAGCTTTAAATTTGCCTTCTGCGAAAAAGCTCTTGTATATTGTACAAACAAAATCAATGGCCTTACCATAAATCAAAACGATCCGCTTATATTCTGCCTCAGGAAAATACAGCTTCTTACCTTCCCCTATATCAAAGCTTTTACCAATGTATATCTCTTCCATTTGCGAATCGGGAGTATACTCCCTATCAACCTCGGCATTACTTAAGGAAGCAACATCTTTCCTTATGTGCTCGCTGCAATCCAGTGTTATCATGGAATAACCGCAGGAAAGGGCATATCGAACTTCATCAGGTGTTTTCAAATGATCGCCATCAGCGCCGAACCCCTTTTTGTAGCCATACTTGAAAACTGCAAAAGTAACAACGTCCAGAACTTCTTCATATGTACGGCCTGTGAGCTTTAGTTCACGTATGCTCTGCTGTGCGAACACCGGAAAGACATCTTCATGTTTTTCAAACACTCGAATATGGCCTGCTGTTGCAATACCCAGACGATCTCCCACACCCATGGTCCGCACATTTCCAAGTACCGGAGAAGGCGCCGTAAACGGAAATAATTCTCTTAAGACACAAGCATTATCATGATTGAGTTCAGCTTTAATTTTCTTGTCTCCTGAAACGGTAAAGGGTTCACCAATAAATCCCAAAGATTCATCTGCTATAAGCACGTCTTTACCGTCCACATTGGTCATGTAAACGTTTCCCTTATCGGTTTTATTCATGGAAAGTGGATACACAAATCTCATAAATATAATCCTCTCATCTTTTTTAATGGGGAACCTTTACTAATTAATATTTATTGTACAAAGATTTGAATTAGAAATAGATTTAACAGTTGCTGAACCAAGATAATTTTCTTATTGCAAACGTTTACGTTTTCATTATAACCAACTTGTTTCTTCCTGTCAATGATGATTTAAAAAATCTTTTGCAAACGTTTACGATTATAATTGTAATGAACATTTTGGCTGCTGTCAAGAATAACTTTATCATCAGCTTATTGGCTTCTCATCAGCGATTCCCATCACAAAATATTCCTTATGTCATCAAATAGCTGGATGCTAAAGATAGAGGAAGCAAGGGCAGTAACAGATTCGTTCCTCAGCCCTTGCTTCCCTTGTTTTAAATACTTCTCTTTAGTATATAGCTGGTTATTCCGGGTTCGTGTAAACAATTGCGCTGACTTTTGCTTTCCCGCTGCTGGTCGTCTGATTGGTCCATGTCACTGTGCTACCAGGTGCGGCACTGGTAGTAAGGGTGCCCATGGAGTCATCACCGGAAGTGCCATCGGCATCTTTAATTTCTATTACGACTTGTGAATTATGCGGCTTTGCAACATAAATGGTATTGTAGTCCTCTGAATATTGATTACTAAATTCTGCATTATTTTTTCCCCAGTATACCGGCCTTACTGAGTTTTTCTCCGCCTGATTATACTTCCAATATCTTTGTTCAATATGCTCCTGTCCATCTACTGTCACCTTGGCATAAATGTCGCTTTCGTCGTTAAACGTATCCTCGTTTGAAAGGCTGGTAACATTGATGATTGTTATTTTGTGTGAAAAATAAGGGTTATAGGTATACGTATGAGAAAACTGTCCAAGTCCGTTGAGATGCGTATCAATGAAATGAGCAGGATCCGACCAATTTTGTCCTAACAATGCCGGTCCGTCATCCGGATCATCCCATCCCCAAGGAGCAGTACATGCGTTTTCACCATAGGTGTCACCACTAATGACGCCATAGGTACTAAACATATGTCCTGCACCACCGGTATCATAACGTCTGCTCCAAAATTCATCCATACTGATTAGGCCGTAATCGTAGCTGTTGGTATAACTCCCGCTAGTATTACTTGGCACGGTAGGTGTCCCATTAATGTATTTGTAGACGATTCCATCCCCGCCATTGGCACTTGATCCATCATAGGCCTTTACGCCATGGCCGGCATCGGAACCGATACCATTGGCTGAAATGTATACTTTGGGATGGTTTCCGTCCATAAGTACTGAGCCGTCAATATTATCGCTTCCTGTTGTTAGTGAAGAAAGGTTTGTATACTGGTACCAATGATTATGGGACTGAGTTTCAAGAAGCATGAAGGAACCATAGGTGCTTGTGTCCTTTTTAACAACAATTAAGCATCCCTCAAAATCATTTTCATGTTTTTCAAGGTTTATGGGTCCATCATCCCTTGGATGAAAAAAGTAGTACCCCAAGAAATAATGGGTCAAGGTTTCCTGAACAGAATAATAAACATTGGCGTACAGAGGATAATTGAATAAGTTTTCCCAATTATTATCCCCCCTCCAGTCACCGTCATAGTTAAAGCTGGTAATAAAGTCCGATTTTACATCATAGGTGGCACTGACATCCTGGTAGATAGTAGGTGCCCAATACGCTGCAAGTTGTGCATAAGTAGGAGATTCTAATGCTTGAGATTCAACAGCTGCAAAGTCAAAGCCAACAACAAATGTACTCATGATGGATAGAATAATCAAAGCACTCAACAGTCTTTTCATCTTCTTCTCCTTTCCGGCATACGCTTTGGCATGCCTGTAAGCATTTTGAGTTGATATCTGAATATGAGTTTTAGTTACTCATATCTGCAGCTGACCTTTGAGCTTTTATCATCAATTTCTATTACCACGGCTTGATGTGTCGCAATGCTTTCAGAATAGCCCTTTACCTTAACATTGTCTGAAAAAAGAAAGAGGGGCTTTTCACCGAAAGGCCGTACACTTCTTTCAATGATTTCATAGGTTTCCCTATTGGAGCTGTTATACCGGCCATCGCTTGACGCGCAGGTTACAACAATTCGAGGACGAATAAAACCGGCAAGCTCGTCGGATATTCCGTCTATTTGGCCGTGGTGGGCTGCTTTAAAAATATCTGCCCTTACAAGACCCATGTGATTTTTCAAGTGCCCGTAGCCCATGCAATTGACATCTGAAGGAAGAAAGAGCTTGACCCCATGATAATGAAACCGAAGCATGATACTCGACATGTTCATCCAAGCATCAAGCTCCATGACCAAGGCTTTTTTCTCAAGATCCGGAGCAGAATACATGGTGTCGAGCCTGCTCTGTAAAAGCTTATAGTCTTCCTCGGAAGGGCCCAGTACATCCAGCTTAAGATCATTTTTCAGAATAATCCCCTCTTTAATTCCGAAAACTTGCCGAATGGGCACACCTTTTCCTTTTAAAGCAAAATAGATTTGGTTGTAGCTGTTAACAGCGCTTATAAATTTTGAAAGACTTTGGGTTGCAGCCTGAGGTGTATGAATATAGGTTCCCTCGAACTCGGGAGGAATTTCGTAATTGCACCAGAACTCCCCTATCTGAACCTGCTTGACAATATCCCATAGCCCGCATGTATGATCCTCATGAATGTGAGTACTGATTAAAAGATCAATTTTTTTAATTCCTTTTTCCTTAAGATAATCGGAAGCACGTATTCTTTGTGTAAAGCCTTCGAACTCATCGGCATCATTACCTCCGCCGTCAATCATTACCGCATAAGGTTGGTCAACAGCCTCGGGCTTGTTAAGCTCAATTAAAATAGCCTCTCCATATCCCACATTAATAAAAGTGATCTTCATAAATTCCTCCATGGCAAGGCTTATCAAAGCTTTAAAATCGTAGTTTCAAAGCTTCGTCAGCTAGTGGAATATTTACACCTTGAATATTCTGATTTTGTCTTTAGGAACAATAAGCTTGATTTCTGCTTTGTTATAATCTTTCTCGCAATCAGCAAAAATGGTTTGTTCTTTGAATCTTATAATATGCTTGTATTTTGAGCCAATAAACATGCTGCTTTCTACCACAGCATTCAAGCACAAAATATCCTCCATTTCGCATACATCGGTATCCTTGGGCATTATCTTCAGATCTGTAGCCCTCAGGATAATATTGACCTTCTCGGAAGCCTCAACAGGCCTGCCATCATCTGACTGTACCTGAACACCACTAATGATGTTTCCATCCAGTTCTACTTCATCAACAGACCTGGCTGTCCCCTTCAGTATCGTGCTGTCCCCTATGAATTCTGCCACAAAAGTATTGGCGGGCTTGGAGTAAATTTCCTCAGGTGTGCCTATCTGCATGATTTTACCTTTATTCATGATGACAATGGTATCGGCAATGGCCAGTGCCTCCTCCTGGTCATGGGTTACATATAGTGCAGTAATGCCTACCTTTTGCTGTATTTCTCTGATATAGGCACGAAGCTTGGAGCGTACCTTTGCATCAAGATTGGAAAGTGGCTCGTCAAGAAGGAATAAGGAGGGCTCAACCACCAGCGCACGGGCGAGAGCAACTCTTTGCTGCTGTCCCCCTGAAAGCTGTGTCGGCTTTCTTCCCTTTACCAGCATATCTTCATCCAATCCCACAAGATCAACAATCCTTTTAACCCGCTCTTTTATTTCTTCCTTGGCCACTTTTTTTATTTTAAGGCCGTAAGCTATATTTTCATATATGGACATATGGGGCCACAGGGCGTAATTCTGGAATACCAAGGCAGCTCCTCTGTCTTGCGGCGGAAGCGCTGTTACCTCTCTATCGCCAAAATAAATGTTACCCCCATCGACCTTTAGAAAACCGCCCAAAGCACGAAGCATGGTTGTTTTTCCGCAGCCTGAAGGTCCAAGCACCGCAGTCATGGTTCCAGGTTTCAGATCCAGGGAAACTCCCCCCAGAGCCGTAGTATTTCCATACCTTTTGAAAAGGTTTTGAATTCTGACATTAATCATTTTATGATGCCTCCCGCAATATAAATCATATTCTGCCAAAGGACGACAGATATTCAGTCTTCATGAACCGTTCAAATAACAGCAAGAGTATAATACCGGGGATCGTAATAATCAGACTTGTTACCGATGCGATCTGCAGTTCATATCCCATGGAGGAGACATACATTTGCACCGGCAGGGTTTTAACAAAAGGCGCACCTATGATCAGCGTGCCTGTAAACTCATCGAGAGAATAGAGGAATACAAGCAAGCTTGAGGCTATGACTCCCGGTACGGCCAAAGGCAGAGAAATATCAAAGAACGCTTTGATTCGTGATGCTCCCATAGAATGTGCCGCGTCCTCCAAGACTTTCGGAATGGATTGGAAGACAGAAACCATCGTCCAGATGGAATAGATGAAAGCGGCTCCAATATGTACGAGAATAACACCCGTCATTTGCCCTGCAATATTCCATTTATAAAAAAGCACCGACAAATTTGCAAATATAGGCAGTGAGGGAAATGCTTGAGGCAGTAAAAACAGCGTCATGACAATGGCTTTAAAGGGTATTTTATATCGGGCCAGCACATAGGCTAAAGGAACAGAAATAACCACAACAATAATTGTTGTAATAATGGCGATTTTGATTCCCGATACGAAGGAAACCATCATATCTCCTTGAAAAGCCTTTAACCAGTATGCCGGTCCCAATTTCTGAGGAAAAAGTGCTGGCCAGTGCCATTTTTCAGCAAAGGACCATAAAAACAGTCCTGATAGTGGTCCAAAAATAATAACTAACGTAACAGCATAGGCAATGAGTTTGAATGTCAGCTTTAAGGGCTTTGACAGTCTCATTTTATCCTTCCGGCTCACTACATGCTCAGACATCATTTTTCATCACCTTTCTTAAATAAATGATGGCCGCACCAATGGCCAGAATATAGGACACAACGCCCAGTGCATTTGAAACCCCCAGATCATTGAGATAGGTTATACGGTGATAGATGTCAATCATCAGGTGTTGTGGGCCGTCACCCTTACCCATCATCATAACAACAGAAAAGTTTTGTAAAAACGAAGTATATATGAGCACTGCAGAAACTCCGATGCTCCCCCATGAGAGAGGTAATAATATGTCCTTTATCTGTTTAAACCCCGACGCTCCAAAATTCCTTGCGGCTTCCAGATAACTGTTATCTACGGATTTGAATGCTCCCATAATAAGAAGCAAAGCAAAGGCCATCTGCTTCCATGTTAGGGCAATAACAGTCCCTGTAAATCCATATACGAAATCCGGAGGAGATTCTATATTTACCAGGCCTATTACACTTAACACGGCATTTAATATACCTTTAGGTGCAAGAAAGGTTCTTATGGCATGCCCTACCACGACAAAAGGTATGAAAAGCGGCATTTTAAATAAAAACTCTATGACTCTGTTAACATTGATGGTGAGATACCCTCCCACCAGAATAGCAATGATCAATACACATAAAAGGGATACCACAGAAATCACTATGGTATAAATAATATCAATAAGATAAACATCAACCAAATATCTGTAATTATCAAGTGAAAACGCTCCTTCAACCTTAAAGCTGGAAATGAAGGATAGTATAAAAGGGTAAACGTATACAATCAATACCAGTATTACCGCCGGTAGGACAATTACAGTTCCGAGCAGGATATTGAGGACTTTTTTAGAATCCGGAAATTTTCTAATCGCGTTGGTGCTATTCATCTACACCCCTCCATTTACCGATGAGCATTTGATGCTGGCCTTGGACAGTGGAAAGGGGCTGCTCAGCTGCTTTGCAGCCCCTTTTAGCAATTCTTTACCTAACTTCTTCGTAAATGGTCAACATATCCTTCATATAATCAGCCAATGGCAGGGAAAGTCCTTTTTTGGAAATCTCATCGGCGCTTACTTCAGAAAACAGTTTGTCTTTTGCAGCCTGAGAACACTTCTCAAATACCGCCACGGAATCAACCCCGGGATGCCAGGTATAGGCTTCTACAACGTATTTAGCCTGGATGTCAGGCCTTGCAATGAAATCACAGAAGGTCTTTGCTGCTTCATAATTTGTTGCTTTATCGGCAACAACTAGATACATGGGTTGTCCCGGCATACCGGGCTCAGGAAGCAGCATCTTAATGCTTGAGTCCATACGTCCTTCACTCTTCCACAGGAGGAGCATATCAACCCAAACGGGGCCTATGGCGATTTCACCGCGATTCAACATATCGAGAGTACCTGCATTTCCCTGTGTATACACCACGGGAAGAGCCTTCAGTTCCTTTAAAACACCCTTCCATTTTTCAGTATTGGCCACGTCATAGGGACCCTTTGAATAAAGGTCATATTCACCTGTTTTGCTATAGAGGTAGGCCGCAGTAAAGGCTACGCCGCTCATACCACCTTTAACACCGTTATATCCGAACTTTTTGGGGTTTGCTTTTATCCATGCTTCAAGCTCATCAAATGTTTTGGGAGGAGTCGGAACCATTGCCGGGTTGTAGGCTAAAACCGTTTGTGATTGGAACATGGGAATAACATAATCTGTAACCGGTGTTCCAAGGCAGTTCTTAGAGGAGGGTGTAGTCACATATTTTGCATTTTCTGTTTCCGGCACATATTTGGTTATGAGTCCGTCGGCAATAAGATCTCTCATAACTGACTGGTTGACACAGGCGGCGTCCAAATCCCATTTATCCTTGCCTGCATCAAGCTGTGCCTTCCATTTTGTGTGAATGTTTTTACTTCCGGAATCGCCAGGGCCCGTGCCCACAACATTTACCGTAATGTGGGGATACTCCGCTGTAAAAGCCGGGACAATTTGATTATTGAAAAACTCTGTCATGTTGGTATCGCCGGCCGTTGCAAAATTAATAGTGACTGGTTCCGGTGTCGCCTCTGGTGTGGGAGTGGGCTTTGCTGATTCTGTACTCCCTGAAGGAGTCTGAGTTGATGTCTGCGCCGGTTGTGCGGATTGTCCGCATGCTGTGACAGCAACCATCAAAACGATACAGCAAAGAATAACTGCTAAGCTTTTCATAGACTTAAACATTTTTTCTCCCCTTTTCTTTATTTGATTTATATAATCCGGCTAGGGATGATCGAAATTTAACTTCCGATAAATCTTCCGGCAAAAGCAGAAGATTTGTATATTTTTTGCCGAAAAAAATCAGAAGTTATATTTCGATTGCTCCTTAATAACCGAGTTATATCAATTCCCCATCAATTTGTCGTTCCGCGCAAAATCAGCTTTGATTCTACAGTTACTATTTTTTTATCTGGAGCTCGACCGTTTATCTGGGCAATCAAATATTCAACCGTCAACCTTCCCATTTCGCTTTTATCGGTATCCACAGAAGTAAGCTCAGGCTCGGATACCATGCATAAATCGCTGTTATCATAGCCGATTATTGATAAATCTCTGGGGATGCTGAGGCCTGATCTTACGGCGGCTTTTAATGCACCGACAGCGATGGAGTCATTGGTGCACAAAAGAGCCGTGGGTCTGTCCCCATGAGCCAGTATTGATTTTGCGGCGTTGTAGGCATCTTTTATGGTTGGCTCGACAGTTTGCACAAGCCGATGATCAGGGTTAAGCCCGTGTTTCTTCATGGCATCCATGTAAGCGTTATATCTTCGGGAATAAATAAATGAAGTAAACCTTCCCGACAATAGTCCAATGCTTTTATGGCCCCGGCTGATAAGGTATTCGGTCGCTTGAAAGATACCTCCGTAGTCGTCGGATAAAATACAATAAAGGTTTTCTAAATCCATGTGATAATTAAGCAGCACCACAGGAATACCCTTTTTTCTGAAATCCAAAATCGTATTGGGGTCGGTTTGGCTTGCCATGATCACTCCATCTACCCGTTTCCGGAGCATGGTATCACCAGAGGGCAATCTTATATCCGAATCGGAGGCAATAAACAAGCTGTATCCCTTTTCTGCCGATGCCTGAACAATGGCTTCCAGTATGGGGGCGTAAAAAGGATTTGAAATAACAGGCTTCTGCCTTTCATAGATGATAAAGCCTAAATTCTCGGTCTTCTTCGTGATCATGGACCGTGCAATGGCATTGGGGGTATAATTAAGAGCCTTTGCCGCATGAAGTATTATCTCGAGGGTAGCTGAATTCACCGTATCCGGTTCACTGAAGGCCCTTGAAACTGTAGATTTTGAAAAACCAGATGCTCTGGCAATATCAAGTATCGTTGCAGACATAGAATACTCCTTTTTTTATTGGGAACGTTCCCATTTAAAAAAATTAATAAACTGTTACCTTAAGCCTTGATATTTTTGCGTCTCATGATGAAAGTAAATTTGAATAGATCTAGAATAATGATCCTTGGTAGGAAAGAACAACCAATCTAAGAAAACGTTTACGATTTCATTATAGTTGACACTCCCCATGTTGTCAAGAAAAATTATACGTACAATTTTATAGTTTAACAGGCCATGTTTTTTGCACATAAAACTTGATATGATTTTTTTAGTGGAGTAAAGTGAAGTTCACAAAAGAGGACATCAAATGAGAGGAATAAATTTACTTTTAATAGTATGATTTTTACATGGAGGTGAAGTGATGGAGTGGTTAAAGAAATTGAGCAACGCAATTGATTATATTGAGAACAACCTAGATGGTGAGATTTCCTATGAAAAAGCCGCTAAAATTGCGTGTTGCTCCACCTTTTACTTTCAACGAATGTTTTCTTATGTAGCAGGTATTCCGCTATCTGAATATATCCGCCGTCGGAGGATGACGCAGGCCGCATTTGAATTACAGGCCTTGGACGTAAAAGTTTTAGATGTTGCGATGAAGTATGGATATACTTCCCCCACATCCTTTAATCGGGCATTTCAGAGTGTGCATGGAATTCCTCCTACTTCTGCAAAGTCACAAGGGAGTGTACTCAATGCGTATCCCCCTATTAGGTTTTCAGTCAATGTTACAGGAGGTAATGCTATGCCATATCGAATCGAAGAAAAAGAAGCTCTGCGAATTGTGGGCATTCGTATTCCGTTAACAGAAGATATGGAAGAAAACAAAAGAATTGTCCCGCCTTTCTGGGGCGAGGTATTACAAGGAAGTCGGTTTCAGGAAGTCTGTAAGCTGTCAAATCAGTCTCCGGCTGGTGTACTAGGAATTACTGCATGTCAAGGAACCGACGAGATTTATTATTATATTGCAGTCGCAACCAATAAACCAATTCCTGCAGAAATGTTTGAGTATATAATTCCTGCTGCCACATGGGTAATTTTTGAGAGTGACGGGCATTTCAAAGAATCCATTCAAAGTATTTTTAAACGTTTTCTTACTGAGTGGCTTCCATTCTCCGGGTATACTTACGCAGAACTGCCGGATATTGAAGTCTATCCGATCAACAAAGAAAGGGTTCAGGAAGGGCACTCCGAAGTATGGATTGCAGTAAAAAAAGAAAGGGAGAGTTGAGCAAATGGGGTACCAAATTGAAATCAGAGATATTGAACCGATTCGCGTTGCTTTCCTACAATATAAAGGGATTGCGACCAAAGCAAGCAATGTTTTCCCAAATGTTTATAAATCCATTAGAGGGAAAGTAAACGGAGCACCGTTTTTCTGCTATTATGTGATGAACCCGGAAACGAAAATGGGAGAAATGGATTTATGCGTACCAACTGTGGAAACGCCTGTCGGGAATGGAATTGAAGTAAAAGAAATGCCCCGGATTAAGTCCATTTGTGCTACACATATCGGTTCTTATGATACCTTGTATCAAGCTTATGCTGCAATCGACCAATACGCTGCGGAGCATAACCTGCAATTGCAGCCACCGTTTCGGGAAGTTTTCATCAAGGGGCCGGGAATGCTCCTAAAAGGAAATCCGTCTCAATACATCACAGAAATTTTGTTCCCTATCAAGGAGGACTAGAATGGTCGCAATCTGCATCGAAAACCTAGTGAAAAAATACAAGAATGGCATTCAGGCTTTAAATGGTCTTTCATTAAGTGTGAATAAAGGCGAAATATTTGCACTGCTGGGACAAAACGGTGCGGGCAAGTCAACTCTTATTAACATACTGACCACCTATCTGCGTCCGACATCCGGTAATGTAGATATGTTTGGGAAAGATATTTACCGTGAAGCAGCTACAATCCGCACGTTGATTTCCTGCGTCGCTCAGCGGACATCCATTGATACGCACCTATCCCTCAAAGAAAACATGATGTTTCAAAGTAGGCTTTATAAAGTGCCGAAAACGGAAGCGCAAAAACGAATGAAGACATTGATTTCCTGCTTTGGATTAGAACGATATTTGAAGTACCCTGTTTCCTCATATTCTGGCGGGATCAAGAGGCGGCTTGATATCGCGCTCAATATGATGTCAAATCCAAAAGTATTGTTTTTGGACGAGCCGACCGTTGGAATGGATATTCAATCTCGGATGGCAATGTGGGACATGATGAAAAAGATAAGAGAGGATTTTGGAAGCACCATTTTTCTGACCACTCATTACTTAGAGGAAGCCGACCAGCTAAGCGATACTATTGGCATAATAAAAAATGGGAAAGAGATACTTCAAGGCACGCCTTATACCCTCCGTAAATATCTGCGGCAAGATATGCTAAAAATCAGCTTTGCGTCAAAAGAAGAAGCAAAAAATTGTTTTGCGCTACTAAAAAATATCGTTGCTCTTGATGAATCAGATTTGCGCCAGGATAAAATCATCACCAGATTAAATAATGGACATTCAGATTTAGAAATAGCCAACCGATGGTTGTTAGCGCATGATATTCCTTTTTTAGGTATAGAAATTATGCAGCCTACTTTAGAGGATGTTTTCCTCAAACTGACAGGAGAAGAAGGAAAGGAGGCTTGCTGATGGATGTTTTTACTTTACTTCAACGTAATGTAAAATGGCGCTTCCACAACGCTTTCACTATTGTGATTACAATTTTACAGCCCATGCTTTGGTTGGTTCTATATAGTGCCGTTGCCAGACAGTCCATGCAGGGGAATGGAATTGAAAATTATACTGCATTTATTCTGCCTGGACTTGTTGTACTCGTAAGTTTTGGTGCTTGCAGCAGCAGTGGCATCATGAATTATCTGATGAAAATCGACGGCAGCTTTTATCGTGTATTGATTGCTCCAGTCAAAAGAAGTTCAATTGTGCTCGGTCAAGTATTAGAAGCGGTTTTATGTACTTTTTTTGAAGTTGCCGTTATGTGCGTTGTCAGCCTGTTCTTTTCAATAAAAATTGCTTCTGGATTGATTGGATTCCTTTTAATCGTTTTACTCGTATTCATGACAGCATTTTTTATGGCAGGGCTTACTTACGCAATCAGTCTTTGTCTTCCGAATGAAGTCATTTATGAAACCGTTATGAATGCAATTGTTCTGCCACTCTTTTTTTTGAGCACAGCACTATTTCCTTCAAATACGTTATCCGGGGGCCTGGCAATTGCGGTGAATCTCAATCCGTTTACTCATGTCATCAATGCTTTGCGAGACTTGTTTTTACAGGGCAATACCATTACCAAAGATATTCTATCTGTCATTCTTCTGCTCGCACTTATGGGTTTTATTAGCTTTACATGGGCGCTTAGAAGATTAATAAAAGAAACCAGTATATAAAGCCCAAGGAGGCTTAAGAGACGGCGTAGCTGTGGGAGCTACGCCGTTTCTTCGTAATTGAATTTGTGACCTATTATTTTACGCGAAGCAATTGTCCGGGATAGACCAAATCGGGGTTCTCAAGGTTGTTCAACTTGGCCATTTCCTTCCATGTAAGCCCGCACTTAGATGCAATGGTCGAGAGCCAGTCGCCGTAGACCACAGTATAATAAGCCACTTGGCAATCTTCATAATCGGAAAGGCTTTCAGGAATGATGAAATGGTCAAACCGTGTCCATGCATTATAGTCGTACTCCTCGGTCACCTCGTCCATGGGATCTAAAAGATACATGGAGCATTCGATTTCATCTTCTCCAACAGTAATAATATTGAAGTTCTGGCGCTCCTCCCCATCAACGTCACTCCATTGAACCTCGGTATAAGGATCGGAGCGGCTGGGCACATAGGTATAGAACTTATCGCCGATGGTTCCGGCCGTGACATAAGTGGTCCCTTCGCCGGGCTGCACCTTGGTTCTGTTAATAACGGTACCGCGGATATATTGATGATCGTGTCCGTTGACGAATAGGTCAACCTTCAGATTATCTGCAATATCAGCCAACGGTGCTACGTCAGAACCGGGATGGTCGGAGGTATAGGGGCCGGCGTGGGTAGCCATGATGCGCCATTTCTTCTCGGACCTCATATAGACTTTTTGAGCCCAATCAGCCATATTGCTCCACAATTGGGGTTTCTGCTCGGGAGGATATGGCTCGGAGTTGAGGACTGTGATACAGGCATCGCCGTACTCAAGCCAAGCGGTGGTACCGTCATAGGTGGTATTGACCATGCCGCCGGGCAGGTTGAATCGTGCAGCAAAGTTGACGTACTGGAAGTTGCCCTTGTTTTCATGATTTCCAGGCAGTGCGATGACCGGGATGGTCGCAAAATACTCCCCGAGCACCTCGAAGCATGCTTCCCACTCTGTTGCTTTGTAGCCATTCTGGACAATGTCTCCGGTTATAAGGATGAAGTCTATTTTAGGATAGCCACTAGAGCCCTTAATGTGGTCAAGGGCCTTTGCAAAATACTCAAAGCCTTCTGCTTCCTCGTTTTGCGGGTCACTCACAAGCAGGAATGAAAACTTATCCTTGTTAGTGGGTGCTTTAAACGTATAGATGCTGCTCCATTCGGTACCGTTACCAACCCTATACTCATACATGGCATCAGGGGTCAGGCTCTTGACAGTAGCCTTATGACTGAAAATATTGTCCCAGCCATCGGTTATATAGGATTCCTTGCATGTGCCCCAGGCTTCTCTCCATCTACTTTCACCTACTTTTCGGTATTGTACAATGGTTCCAGTATCTTTCTGGGTGAGCCAATTGAATCCCATGTCAAACTGCTTGGTACCGGGAGTAATAACAACCTGGTAAGGTTTCATTGCATTAGAGCCGTCATCAATGGTAAAGGGAATGGAAGACTGAATGTAATATGGCTTGGTTACAACTTCACTGTCTGTTGTAAGCTTGATGTAGTAATAGATAGTACCGAATGCACTAGTTGGCAGTTTGGCTACATACAAGCCATTTGTCAGAGTCATTGGAATAGAATTTGTGAAGGTGCTGCCATCCTCATTGTCACCATAGAACAGCTCGACCTTATCCACAATCTTGCCTGCAGGCAGAACGGCCTGTGCCGCTACAGAGACATCTGCTCCGAGGTCTGCTTTGTTGATCTGCGGATGGTTGAATTCAGGATCAGTATTCAAGCTTACCATGTTAATTGTCGGGACTTTGATCTCAAGGTCAGCGGCGATTTTGTCAAGCATATCTGTTCCGATGCCGTTGTTGATAAAGCCCTGCAGCATGGGATAGCCGAGATTATCCTGTCCTACCCATCCCCAGTTGTCATTATCGAAGGTCCAACCTAATTTATTGATATAGGTGGACTTTGTCATGATCTCCTCTGCGGACAGCAGATGGTTTATAGCCTTATTGGGATGAGCGGTGGGTTCGTTACCACGAAGGTCGGTGCCCTCCCAGGCATAGTTGTTATTGATGAACTTGCCGCTCTCTCCGGCCAGACCGCCAATCAGCTTGTCGGAGTCACCCGCTCCTTGGGCGGGATGAATCTTGCTCTGGATAGCAATACAATTCTCCATGATCTCGCCTGCGTTAAAGCCGCCTGCGATACCACCCGCATAGCCCTTGTCGTTGGCACCGATCAAAGTACCGCCGGCAAAAGCGTTTTTCAGAGTACCGCCACCATCCTGGATTCCCAGTATACCGCCGGTATAGAACTGACCATCAATGTCCACATAGGAGAAAACATTCTCCATGTAGCCGTCTACCGGACCTTCACCTTCTTTGATCTTACCTGCAATACCGCCTGCGGTATCGTCATCGGTACCGATCATTTTGCCGGTGACCATGCAATTGGTAATGGTACCGTAGGTGACGCCCACCAGACCGCCCACATTTTCTTCGCCTTCGACCTCAATGTCAATAATGGCAAGATTTTTGCAGTAAGCGCGGTCATTCTGATAGCCGATATAACCAAACAATGCTACGTATTTGCCTGCCCGGAAAATGCGAACGTTCTTAATGGCATGATAATTTCCATCAAAGGTTCCCAGGAACCATCCGTATTCCTTCCTGGGCCCGATCTCAGGATCCAGCACCATCTCGGGGTCAGGATCTCCATCCTCGTCCTTATCAGCGGACAGAGGCGGCATATAACCTTCAATTTCTACACCTGCCAATTGTGACAGGACCTGGCCGATTGTATCCATCAACGGTCCCATATCAATGTCATTCATCAGTCGATAATAAGCATACCGTGGTGCGTCACGGAAGCCGTCATTGTTTATATCTTCGCTGGACCAGTTGCCCGAAAGGAACAGAAGCTGTTCCGGTGTGTAGATTTCATATTCGCCGGTTTGAGAATTGTACACTGGAGGCTCGGCATTAAAATATTGGACGAGCATTTCCTTCTCCCAATATTCCTCTTCCCACCAAGGTGTCTCTTCATCACTGTATGCCAGAGTAGTAGCCATCATAGAAATCATCATCGCTATTGCCAGAATAATACTCAATACTCTTTTCATGCTACTCTTCCTCCTAAAAAATAATTTCCGGGCTTCGCACAAGGTTGCATAACACTCAAACGTTTGAGCGGATAAACAAATCAATAAACTATACAGCCTCCTCTCTTTTAAAATTTGTGCTTTATCCCGGATCGTACATCTTTCAGTTCTGGTCATCGGCTAAGATACTGGGTCGGTCACATTACTCTACAATCATCGTAAAGCTCCCCGACCTGATCAGCTTGGCAAATGCCATGGAATCTTCCGGCAGGGTGTCGGATAAAATGCCTGAAAGTCCGATATCCTCAGGTCGGTGGCAATCGGAGCCTGCCAGCATGATGAGGTTGTTTTTCTTTGCAAACTCCACTACTTTTTCATTGGAATTACTGTGCCGGAAATTCATGTTATAGGCTTCAACACCCTCTATAAAGAAAGGATTTGCCGGAACACAGCCGGTGCGGTAAGGATGAGCCTGGATAATGAGGGCACCGGCCTGTTTTGCAATCTTAGAAAACTCACTGATTCCCATACTCAAGATTTCATCGGTATTATTTAACAGTTCCTTTTCATATCCGAACAATAAATAATCATTGTCATTTTCATCAAAACGGAGCTCCGCTCCATAATATACTTTAATGCCAGCCTTTTCTCCGGCTTCATATACAGCATCATAACCTCGTAAAAATTCTGCTGCTACATCAATCCCCCTACCTAGTGTTATGCCTGCCGTCCCGAGCCATGCTCTGTGGAAATGGTCTGTAACGGCAACTGCAGCATATCCCTTTGCCTTATACTCTGAAATGATTGTTTCAGGTGACAGCCAGCCACAGGCGCTGACTAATTTTGTGTGTAAATGCGTTTCAATTTTGTACATAAACCCCCTCCTCTAGAGTCGCTATTAATATTGATTCTGCAGTATTTAACCTGCTTGACCCTCAATAGAGGTGCGGCCAGTTGGGACGCACCACAAGCCTCGACCCTCAATAGGAAAAAGCTGCAAATAAATCAAGCGGGGGGTGATCGAAATTTGCAGCTTTTCCCAACTTTAGGCGTTAGAGATTATTAAGTTGAATTCATCATCATAAAATGTCTGTATTAGGGTTGTACCGACAGCCAGTAATCTTGAATGTCTTGGAGGTTTTCATAAACATAATCCAAATCCATTTCAAACTGCGGAATGTCTTTAAACGGGATATTGCCTTCTGCCAGCGGTACATTGCTTCTGGAAGACCATCCGCCAAGAGTGTTGAAGGGTTCAAATCCTTTGCCCTTTCCGTCTGCTTCACCCATGAGGAACCTTATCAGCAGCTTGGCAGCATTTGGATGAGGTGCTTCATTTACAATGTTTAGAATATTTAATCCATAGTTGCTGACTGCAGGTGTGAACTTCACAGGATCTGCACCTAATTTATAGCCCTGGTCATCTCTTTCTCTAAGCTTTGAAGAAGCCGCATAGCCCACAGGAGCCTTTGTCTGGCCCGGTGTTCCGACGTTCTTTACAATACCGCCGGAGGAGCTTTCAAAGATGGGTTTGTTTTGTGCAAAGCGCTTAATGAAAGCATAGCCGGCATTGGGCTCATCGGCTGCCAGTTCGATATCTTTACCAAAGACCTTTTTATAATCGGCTGCCATAGCGTCTGCATTTTGCACCATGGAGGTTAACATGGCCATGTAGCCCATATTCCCCATAGGATCTGTAAAGAGGAAATTACCCTTCCATTCAGGCTTTGTTAAATCCCACCAGCTCGTAATAGGAGAGCCGTTTGGATTAACCTCGGTGTTATAGAACCACCAGGACATTTCAAAATAGAAAGGTGTAGCAAACTTAAACTTTTCGTCAACCGTGTTAAAGATATCTTCAGGTAAATATTTATGGAAGGTTCCCTTTTCGATATACTCTTTTACGATCTGACCGGTCTGCTCCTTGATGTGAACAATATCAGCGGTACGGATGCCGGCGGCATACTCTCTTGTGATCTTCTCAAGAAGTTCGTTGGTCGAGATGTCATAAGGTGTCATTTTAACGCCCGGATATGCTGCTTCAAAATCCGGCAGCACCTTTTCCATACGACTGGAAATGGAGTAAACGACTACCTCGCCTTCTTTTTTAGCTGCTTCATAGAGTTCTGCAACAGTCTCAGTCTTATTAAGTCCATTGTCCTCTGCCCATTGTTGCTCCTTTGTTAATGTTGGACCTACTGATTCTGTGGGTTTGGCCGATTCGGTGGGTGTAGCAGTTGTGACAGCGGCAGGTGTGGTTGTCTCCTTAGGTGCTTTTTGTGCACAGGCTCCCAAGCTGAGAAGCATGCACAATGCAAGTAGCAATGCGATGACGGTTCTGGTTTTTGCCATGTTTTTTCCCTCCATTCGAATTACTTTACATCCCCCTAAACCCTTCCGAGTATCGGGGTTTATGCTAAAGAGGCGTGTAATCATCACTCCTCCAACATACCGACCTACAAGAAATAGGAGTATGCCTCTACAAATCAGAAATCTTGATGAGCTTTCCGGTTCTTTTTTCAAACACATTGACCTTATTCTCGTTGATATACAACCAAACGTCCTGGTCGGCCTCATATTTTGACAATCCGATCTCCTTTGAAAGAATGCATTCTTTTCCCACTGTAAGCTGCACCAGTGTTTCAGAGCCCGCGGGCATTCCCGAATACACCTTGGCAGGGACGCCTCTTTCAAAGGGTATTTTCCTGATTATAATCTGCTCCGGCCTGAGACCCAGAACACAGTCAAATTCCCCAGGTTCCGGCATGGCATCAGTAAATTTATCTTTTGAAAAGGTCATAACGCCCAGATCGGAAGTAACCGTGAGCACATCATCCTTTAATACACAGGTGGCATCAATAAAATTAATTCTCGGGTTGCCTATAAAGTCCGCTACCTTGATGGAAACCGGGTTTTGATAGACGACCATGGGATCATCCACCTGCTCCAGTACCCCATCAAAGAAAATGGCGATCTTGGTGGACATGGTAAGCGCCTCCACTTGATCATGGGTAACATAAATGACTGTGGTTCCCAGATCTTTATGAAGTCGTTTAAGCTCTGACCGCATTTCAATACGAAGCTTCGCATCCAAATTTGACAAGGGTTCATCCAAAAGCAGGACCTTCGGTTCCGAGACTATGGCACGGGCGATTGCCACACGCTGCTGCTGACCTCCCGAGAGCTCGGAAGGGTATCTTCCCACATATTCCATGATTTGCATTCTCTCAAGAGCATTATGTACCTTTTCTTTTATTTCTTCCTTGGGCAGTTTTTTAATGGTAAGACCAAATGCCACATTGTCAAAAACCGTCATATGAGGCCACAGGGCATAGCTTTGAAACACCAGGTTTAATCCTCTTTTTGAAGGTGATTCAAAAAACATTTCCGGTGCGTTTACAACTTCCCGTCCATCCATATGGATATATCCGCTCTGAGGTCTTTCCAGCCCTGCCACAACACGGAGCGTGGTGGTTTTGCCACAGCCGGAAGGGCCCAGCAGGGTCATGAACTCACCATCTTCAACAGTAAGGTCGAGATTTTTCAAGACATGGTTTGTACCATAAAATTTATCAATATTTTTTAATGTTATCTTACTCATTTCTTTATCCTCCAAATCCCTTCGAAATATCAGCATCCGTTAATTTGTTAGCCAGGAAATACACCAGAAATACGATGGCGAACATAATAACCGCAACTACATTTGCCAGTTGATCAAAACCGCCTGATGCGTAAGAGTAAGCCATATAAGGCAGGGTGGACATTTCCGGAGTCATCAGAATAACAATGAGGTCAAGCTCTTTCATGATACTTATAAAGATCAACATGAACCCTGATAAGAATCCGCCCTTTGACAGCTTAAATATGATTCTCGTGAAGCGTTTTCCAAAAGATGCGCCCTCTATAGTTGCAGCCTCTTCCAGCTCGACCCCGATCTGCATCATATTGGCCGTACCCGCTCTGCATGAGAAGGGTAAGTGCTTGACAACACTGATAAGTACAAGAAGGAAAAATGTACCGTACAAGGCAGGGACAAGTGTCACCTCGGTGCCGAAAATGCTTACGCTTCTCTTTATTGCAAACATTGAAAGATAAATGGCACCAAACGCGATGGAAGGTATCAGGTAAGGGATAAAGACCAGCTGTTCAACCAATCGGCCTGAAAGCTTTCCTCTTCCGCGTGATGTGATATATCCCAATATTTGGCCGAAGATGGTTGCAATAAATGAAGAGATAATAACCAGTAGCATGGTATTTTTGATATACAAGAAAAATTGAGGATTTTTAAATACACCAGGTTCACCGGCAAATACCAGTGGATTGGATTTTCCTGTCCAGTATTGGAGGGTCAGATTGGAAAATCCGTAGTCTCCGGCCTTCAGCATGAAGGTCTGTATCAGAAGAATAAAGAGCGGCATAATAACGGCAAAACCGATAAATGCAATAAGCGCGATTACAATAAAGGGTTTTGCCCGCCCCAGACATATGAGGGTTGAACGTCCTCCCTTGCCGCCGATGGTGGCATAGGATTTTCTGGCCCCGATTGCTTTTTGATTAATATAGATATTAATGGATGCAATAGCTATAAGTATAATACTCAAGGCAAAACCAATATTATTCTGTCTATTTTTCACGCTGTTGTAAAGCATGGTTGAGATGGTGTAATAGTTTACTTTTGTACCGAGGAACGCCGGTACGCCAAAGGTTCCCATAGATTTTGAAAAAGTAAGAATAAAGGAGCTTAAAATGGCCGGAAGTACCAGAGGGAAGGTTATCTTCCTCAAAATTCTGATCTTACCCGCTCCTGCAATTTCACCCATTTCCTCAAGCTCGCTGTTAATTGAACGAAGGGACGCGGAAACCAGTAAATAGGAGTATGCATAATAGTGAAGCGATAACACTGAAATGATGGCAAAGGGGCCATAGGCCAGCCAATCCGGCGTTTGGATTCCTAAAAAGTTCAGAAAACCCATGCTTCCGCCGATTCTCTCATTCTTGAAAACAGTAATCCATGCCATGGATTTACACCATGAAGGAAGCATATAAGGAATAATAACAGCCAGAGAGAAAAACTTCTTGCCCGGAAGATCACTTCTTACCATCAGCCATGCGATTGCTGAGCCGAGCGAGATGCTGATTACCGAAACAGATCCTGCAATAAACAGAGAGTTTACAATTGGCTGATAGAGCATCTTGTTGGAAATAACGCTATTTAAGAGCCTTTTCCAGTAATAGAGTGTAAATTGTCCTGCAGTTGCTCCCTCAACCCGTTTCACATCCACCTCTTCCAAGGTAAAGGTAGTCGTAATCATTTCGATGAGCGGTATGACGATGAGATAAGTCAATGCCGCCAAGGATATAATCACGATTAGGTTGTAAGGGTTTGTCAACGCATTAATCAGATAGTTCTTTATTCGCCTTTTCCATGAAAAGGACTGGATGAGCGATTGCTTTTGAACATATGTATCAGCTTTCATTTTTGTAACCCCCCCTGCCCTTATTATTGATTTTTTCCAAAATACTAAAGATTTCAATTAGATCTTTTATGACATAATCTGCGTCCGCAGATCTGGATCCCAAGTCATAGTCAGAGCTTTCTGTAAGGGCGGAATTGATTCGTATACTTAATGCAAGTCCGGCATTTCTGGAGCCCATTACGTCCCTTGAAACGGTATCACCGACATAGACAGCCTCTTCGGGCTTGGCGTCCATGTCTGCCAGTGTGATATCAAATAGCGTTCTGCTTGGCTTTTTATATCCCGAAATACTTGACAGGGTAACCACCTCAAAGTAGTTCTTAATACCATATTCGTCCAGCATCCGATACACTTGTGTCAGTGAAGGTGTATTGCTGATGATGCCCATTCGGTATCCATGGGCTCGCAAGGCCTCAAGCAGGTCCTTGGCATCAGCTCTCAGACTTCTTTTGTAATAGGTAATATCCCATAGATAAGAAATTCTTTCGCTAATGGCTCTCAACTTGTCCTGGTCAACGCTTACACCTTTAAGCTTCCACTCCGACCATACTTCATAGGGCATCAGCTCCTTTAGGTTTTTGTCAGCCCAGCTCCGATAGGCTCTGTGGCCTCCGCCCGCCATTTCCATAAATTTCTCCGGAGACATATGAAGCTCCATGTTCTGCTTTTTAAAATACGTAAGTAACTTTGTTCCGCATTCCAACTCAGTCTCTTTGGAATGAACAATGTTCTCAAGGGTTCCCCCCATGTCAAAAAGCACTGTAGTGATCATTTGTCGCCCCCCTCATCGTAAAAATTAATTTCATCCACAATACCAATAATTTCATAAGGACTGTCTATAAGATAATCATGGGTATAACCACTGTCCTTAAACTCGGCATCTTTTTTTGCTTTAGCTTCATTTCTGATTTTGATCATATAACGTATTCCGCTATTTCTTGTGCCAATAACGTCCCTGGAGACAGTGTCGCCTACATAAGCGCATTCAGAAGGTCTCAGCCCCATTTCATCCAGTGACAAATCAAATATCATGGGGTCAGGTTTTCTGTGTCCGCACTCTGCCGATGTCATAATGTATTCAAAATAATCAGCTATTCCATAGTCCTTTACAGTAGTTTGTACAACGGTTCTTGATATGATATTGCTGATAATGCCAAGCCTTATTTCCCTTCTTTTTAACTCCTTAAGTGTTTCTGGAATATCAGGGAGCATGGTATACTTTACATGGTTGAGGACATAATAATTGGCAAGCTTTTCTGCCAGACCGTATAAAGCCTCCCGGTCAAAATCATATTCCCTTAAAAACCATTCCGACCATATGGTATATGGCGGAAGCTCTCTTTTACTGATTTCACAATATTTCTTGTAAGCCTTATGCCCTACCGCCAGTTTTTCTGCAAAAATGTCGGGTGGATCATTGAGAATAATACCGTTCCCCCAAAGGATCCTTTGTACGCCTTCCGCTGCTTGAAGTGCAATCGCCTCTGTGCTGATGGATGTATGCAGAGTTCCTCCAAAATCAAACAATACCGCTTTGATCATACAGCCCACTTCCTTTTGTTAATTCCAGGTCACATTCATCTGCTCATTCATAGTGAGTTCCTCAAACGTTTGCGCGCCCATCGGTTTAGTTTATTGATTTTGTCCTATCTATTGGTGCTCTTTCCGGGAAACATTTAGTTCTTAATTACGGATGCGACATGAATCACGTTCTATTAATTTAGGTATAATGATCTTTTCGTAGACTTTAGATGATGGGTTTTCAATTAATGTCAAAAGCATATCAAGTGCACCTTCAGTTAGCTCCTTCTTACCTTGAGCCACTGTTGTCAACATGATTCTGGGAAGGGAGGAATATATGATATCATCAAAACCAATAAGAGAAAAATCATCAGGAATTTTAATCCCTTTCTCCTCGCAAACCTTGATAATACCAAGTGCTGTATGATCAGTTGCGGCAAAAACGCCGTCCGGTAATCGGTCCCCGCTTTCAAGAAATTCTTTGAATATGTGATAGCCTCTTACCATTCCGGCCTCTTCTATAATATTACCCGCCAGGCATCTTAATTCTGTTCCTCTACGTTCAGCAGTATCTCTAAAACCGTCTAAGCGCTGTTGATATGCAATTCTGTCTGTTTTTAAGCTTACAAACATCAGATCTTTATGTCCCAGATTAATCAGATAATCAGCGGCGATACACCCGCCCAAATAATTATCTGTATAAATGTGGCTGGCATCTTTACTTGAGACAGTGTCACCGATAATGACTGTCGGAAGAAGGCGTATATATTTCTCCAATCGGACCGAAGACTCTGCACCTACCGGGCAAAAGATAACACCCTCTAAACGATTTTCAATAAATAGCTTGAAATATTTTTCTTCTCTCGTATAATCTCTGAAGTTGTTACACCACATAACGTCATAGTCCATTACTCTTGCCGCTTCCTCAGCACATGCGATTATTTCGGCATAAAAGGGACTCCTCACATCAGGGACCATAATTCCAATGGTAGAAGTCTTTTTTTTCACAAGTCCGCGTGCCAGCGCATTCGGCATATATCCTGTTCTCATACAGAGATCAAGAATATTTTGTCTGGCCTCCGCCCCAACCCCGGCTCGGGAATTCAAGGCTCTGGATACTGTCGAAGGAGAAACACCAGTCATTCGTGCAATGTCTTTGATCGTTACATTACCCATGAGGTACCAACCCTCCGTTGTATACATTCCATTACGCAAACGTTATCGTTTCTTATAATTATATTCACTTTGCACAATAATGTCAACATGCCATTGTCTTTTTTGTAATATTTTTCATTCCTTAGGGATGATCGAAATTTAATATTTTGCCGAAAGGTCGAAAGTAATGTTTCGATTACTTCTTAGCTGTACTGTCTGCCTACCCCCAGCACAAAGGCTTCATAAGCTTTTCTGATCTTCCCGTAGTTCCCATCCCGGTCGAGGGCTATGCCACGGCCAATGCCGTCAACAATCTGGCAATCGCCGCCAATCTCCTTGATCATCCCGTCCAGCTCCTCTAATAAAGATGGTGCGCTGCCCGGCTCCGTGCTTCGGCCGTCAAAAATGATGTGCACATACTTTTTTGGCAAATCACTGGCCATTTTCAGAAGAGCCAGCGGATAATCGATGGAGCCATGGGAAGATTTCTTGGTCAGCAAGGCAATAAGGTGCAGCGCCTTGCCGCGCTTTCGTACGTTCTCAATGGTCCGCAGGAAAATCTCATTAGTCTCAAAGGAACCATCCTTCATTGATTGATCAAGACGAACATCATCCTGCATGACAACACGGCCTGTCCCAATATTGATATGACCGGCCTCCGAGTTGCCCGCTTTACCCGCCTGCAAGCCCACGGCTTCTCCCGATGCATGTAGCTTTGCCGGTGGATGCTTGGCTGTAAGATCGTCCCAGAAAGGAGTTCTGCCCAGGTAAATAGGGTCGGTGTGATCGCGCTTGCCAAAACCCCAGCCATCCAAAATTACAAGCAGCATCTTACGGTTCTTGCCAAAATCATGTATTCCGGCGAGACTCACACCCGTCATTTCTTCTGGCTGGCTGATGCCCAATACCTGCAAAACAGTGGGTGCAATGTCACAGAGACTACCGTCGGACAGAGGGATTTTATGGTCCATTTGCGGGTCTATTAAAATAAATGGTACTAAATTCGTGGTATGTGCCACATGTGGCTTGCCATCATCAGTAAGCATTTCTTCAAGGTTGCCATGGTCAGCCGTAACCGCAATGACATAGCCCTGTGCCTTGGCTTGCTCCATCACTCGGCTAAGATGGGTGTCCACATGCCCGACACACTCGATCTTTGCATTGCAGTCGGGCGTGTGACCGATGACGTCACCATTGGCAAAGTTGGTGACAATGAATTCATATCCTGCATGAAGACCCTTGATGACCTCATCCGCTACAGCGGGAAGACTAAGTGCAGTTACCTGGTTAAACGGCACCCCCTTGGGAGAAGGAATGCACACATCGTCTTCTCCTGAAAACGGCCGGTTGTTGCCACCGTTAAAGAAGAAGGTCACATGCGCAAATTTTTCAGATTCTGCACAGTGGAGCTGGCGCATCCCAACCTCACTGATCATTTGGGCCAGCGTGAAAGAAACTCTTGATGGGGCAAAGGCAATGGGCAGGTGTTTAAACTTTTCATGGTATAGGGTCAGGATGACAAAATCCAGGTTATCAAGCAGCTTACGCTCAAACCATGAAAAAGAGGGGTCGGTAAATGCGTCCGTCAGTTCAATTTCACGTTCACCGCGGCGGCAGCAGAAAATAACCGCATCCCCATCCTCAATGGGACCTAAGGGTTTTCCGTCCTTGTCGGTGCGCACGAGGGGCTCCATGGAATAATCAGACTGCCCGTCGGCATATGCCGCACGAACAACTTCAGCGAGCAAAGCGCCGCCATGCCCACATTCTCCGGGTCGAGGCTTGTTGTGCGTTTCACGCACTCTTGAATTAGCCATCAGAAGCCCTCCCTATTTAGATTTTGTCGATGCCGGTAAGGTCAGCCTTGGGATATTCGGGGAATATCTTTAAAATCTCCCGGAAGTCATAGATAACACCATCGGGGCGGTTGGCATCAGTCACTTTAGCCTTGGCAACCTCTGCCGGAGTGTTAAATATGATATTCATACCGAAGCCCGCAGCCTTAGCGCCAGTAACGTCGCGATTAAGATTGTCACCAATATATGCGCATTTCTCAGGGGGTATTCCAACCTCACGGGCAGCCAATAGGTAGATTTCCGGGTCAGGCTTGCGAAGACCGCAGACAGCGGAGAGTATAACAGTATCAAAGTACGAAGTAAGACCATCCTCTTCAAGCCAATCGGGCACTTCCTGGGTCGTAATCAAATTGCTTATGATACCGAGGGTATAGCCACGCCGGTGAAGCTCCTGAATGACCTCCTTGCCGTGGTCGACCAGCATGCGGAACCCCTTGGCCTGACGGTATTGGAAGGAGAGGTCAACAGCGTTCTCAACAATGCGATCCCGGGGGAAGTCCGGTGTCATCCAACGGGTCCAGAGCTCTGCCTCATTGGTTTCGCGCATGTTTTCAAAGGCCCAGACACGGTAGTCCTCGTAGCGCTCATCCATGAGCTTCATAAATTCGACCGGATCGGCACCGGTTCCAACCAGCTCAGTGACTTTACGCATGGCGGCCAACTCATAAGCCTCGTCGCGGTGTAGAATACGCAGGGTTCCACCGAGGTCAAAGAGAATTGCATGAAATTCGTTGCTCATAAATACTTCCTCCGTCATATAGATTGTTAATAGCTCCAGCAAAGGAGCAATCGAAATTTCGATCATCCCTAAATGAGTTTAACAATGATGTGATGTATCATATTGGCTGTCAGATCAATTTTATCTGCCAGATTACTTAAATGCCTGTAAACCTCCCGCATCCTGAACACATAACTGAAGTCCTCATTCCGAACCAAAACCTTCAGGTTCAGTCGATAGTTGGTTTCCATATCGTTTTCCAATTTTTTAGCTTTTACGGCATTCTCGGCTGAAATGGTTTTATGATCCTTTAGATACTTTACAGAAGTATTCAGGCACCTTGTTGCATTAAGTAAAATATCCACCATGTAGATGAGTGAGTCCGTCGGTTCCAATTCATATATTTCCATTTCTTCAACGGTCGTTTTGGCATAATCGACAATATCATCCATGGCACCGGACAAATTGAAAATATCTTCTCGATCAAAGGGCGTAACAAAGGTATTATCCAGATTATCAATGATAACCCTGCGAAGCTCATCTGCTTCATTTTCCAATTCAATAACCCTTTGACTGTCTTCAGCATTTCCGGTATGCATATACTTGGAAAGCGCTTCTATACCTTCTACCGTTTTGCAGGATTGGCCGTATAAAAGCCCATAAAAATCCTTCTCCTGTGGAAAAATCCATTTTAATATTCCCATAACTTGCTTCTCCTTAAAGCATTTTTTACACACCCAATATTAGTTTCAGGATGAAGAAAATCAGCATGGAAACTGCTGCCGAAGCCGGGATGGTCAACAGCCATGAGGATACAATGTTTTCTACTACTCTCCAGTTAACCGCATTCCGCCTTTCACCTGCTCCTACACCTGCTACGGTTGAGCTTATGACCTGGCTGGTGCTGACAGCTCCACCGAGAATTGAAGAGATATAGATAACCGTGGCTGACGCAATTTGTGCATTTATTGAATGTATAGGCTCCAGTTTATAAATTTTATTGCCGATGGTATGCAGAATTCTCCAGCCCCCAAACAATAACCCCAGAGCTAAAGCTCCTGATGCGGCAATCCTGACCCAAAACGGAACATAAAAAGAATCGATACTCCCGCCCACAAGCAACAATACAGCGACAATTCCCATGGTTTTTTGTGAATCCACCATACTGTGGCTGCCTGCCAGAAATATAATGCTTAAATAGTGGGATTTTTTCAGCACACGATTAATTTTGCAGCTGGCTCTTCTTAACAAGAACTTGGATATTTTGATTACAAAAAACCCGGCTATGAATCCTATAAAAGGAGTTAAAAACAGTACTAAAAGGATTTTATTAACCAAGATCGGCCATTTAACCACATCAAGTCCAAAACCTACAATCCCCGCTCCAACAAGACCACCTATCAAGGCATGGGATGAACTGGACGGCAGGCCGAATTTCCAGGTTATCAGGTTCCATATGATTGCGCTCAATAATGCAGCAAGAAAAGTGACCATGGCATACTCAGCATCAGCTTGTAAAACCATCTCCTGTTTTAACACCTTGCCAATGGTTGAGGCTACTGCAGTACTGGCAAAAAGAGGTGCGATAAACTCGCTGATGCTGGCTAGCAGTAATGCTCTCATAGGCTTTATGGAACGTGAGGATACTGCAGTGGCAAAAACATTGCACCCATCGTGAAAGCCGTTGACTAATGCAAAAATCAAGGACAAAGTAATAACTAAAACTAGCATGGAACAATGACCCCCATATATGTCATTCAGAACGCTGAAAGCTTAGGGCTCAAGTATACATTTAACAGAAATGGCGTCATGATCGGTTATTTCTATCCCCTCTTTTCCGGCTGCATCCATTAGGGGTATCCCTTCCAATTCACTAACTGTAAAAATAGTTTTTATAACAGCAGGCTCCATACAGCTTAAGCCCCTGACAAAAAACCAATCAAGATTAAGCTCAAGGTTTCCCTTATTGGCAATAGGCTTTCTCCTTGTCGATTTCCCCTTAACATTGGCACTCTTATAGTCAAACCCATAAGCCTCAATCAGTTCGAAAATCGGTTCATATGCTTCCGGAGAACTTATTCTCTCTGCCTGGGACTGCCGATTATCATAGAGGTCAATAAACTCTTCATCGTGATTTCCATCACAGGTGTTTGTATTCATATCCCCTGCAATAATGACCGGAAGGGCTTTGAAATAATCCTTGGCATGTTCCAGAATATATTTCATCTGTTCTTCTCTTCTAAGTGGGGTCGTTCTGTTTTCCAGATGTGTGCATACAAGGCCAATAAGTTGATTATTGACACGTATTTTTGCAAAAAGAGCCATCCTTCCACCCAGCCGTTTTTGCTTGTCATAAAACCAGTCATACGCCATAGGCAGCCTGACAAGAACGGGTTCTAAAAGCTCATAGCGTGACATGATGGCATTGCCATGAAAACCCTTTGTGTTTTTCACGCCTGTATCCTCACTGCCATCTTTCGCCGTTCTCGTTAGTTCGAAAAATTCTACTCCAAATATGTAATTCAGGGAGAGCCTCTTGGAAAGCTCAGCCGTTATATCAATGTTCCCGGTCCGCACCATACCATCGTCTAATTCATTTAAAAAAATGACATCGGCATTTTTGAGCGAAGGATGATATTTCATATAGGCTTCAATTTCATCCAGATGGCTCCCTCTTTCCACATTAAGCACGGCCAGCTTCAAGCTGTTAATTGGCCCGCGGGGGGCAGGAAAATCATTGAAGGTTCTGACTTTCTTAATTTCTGCTTGCACTTTTGATTCCTCCAAGCCAACTAGGCCTTTAGTGTCTCTCATAGTAGCACAACCCCTTTACTTACTTTTTATTTTTGTTAATAACAAGGTTCCAAGGGAGCGAGGCTTTAGTACTGATTGTTTAATATTTCTCAAACGTTTGAGTGCCCATGCAGAAGCTTATATAGAAAATCAAGATAATATTACATTTATATTTGTACCTGAGAGCATTAAATTGTATAAACGAGATGTTTTATCTATCATACTACACTTTTCACGTCTTGTAAACGTTTACGTTAAAATGATTATAACAAATTGTTTTGTCAAAGTCAATCCTCTATCTTATTCTTATCATTCATACCAAAAACACCTTAAGAAAATGCCATTATCGTACGATTAAGGGTATGAAGAGATTGCCGGACGGAGGATGAACAATGATTGACAATTGGCGGGATGCCACAAGGGCACGCTATGAGAAGTCCTATGCACTGATTTGGGATCGGATTTTTAACGAGCTAAAAACAGAGGTGCGAAAGAGAACCGAAGATACCCTGTGGCTCCAGAGTGCATCCGGCTATAGCTTCTCCACGGTCGATGTACGGTGGGCTATGGATCTACGCCTTCCTACCGCTAACTCCCGGGAGCAGCTTTTACATAGACTTAAAGACGATATGGGAATGCTTGATTTTATCATACTGACCCATGAGCATGAAGACCACTATGATTTAAAGACAATTCAGGCAGCATCTAAGGCAGATATTCATTGGATTATCCCGGATTTTTTTGACAGACAGCCGCTTTATGATGCGGGGCTTAGCAACGGAAACATCACATGGATAAGCCCCGGCGACTGTATGGAAATTCAGGGTATACGGATAGAAGCCTTTAAAAGCCTGCACTTTATGAATTCCCAAAGGCCGGGCGTACCTGAAATGGGGTATTTGATCGACACGGGAAACAAGCGGATGCTGTTTCCCTGCGATGTGCGCGAATATGCTCCTGAAAAGCTTCCGCACTTTGACAATGTAGACATCTTGTTCGCCCATGTCTGGCTGGGTGTCGGCAACGCCCTGAACTTCCCGTGGGAAGACTATTTGGATGCCTTTTGCAGATTCATGAATGCAACCGGTACAAAAAAGATACTGCTGACCCATCTTTATGATGTCGGCCGGTCCATCCAGGATATGTGGACCTATTCCCATGCGGGACTCGCCATGGACGGCTTACTGTCTTTAAACCCTGAGCTGGAAATCATAATCCCTCAGGTGGGAATACCGCATGTCCTGTGAAAGTTTTCAAATTCCTCTCCAAAATGATCGAGTATCCGCATATAAGCTTCCGAGGCCGCACCGTTTCCCCAATCATAGATGGTAAACTCACCAATGCCCAGGCCGTTTGGGTCAGTCTTACCGTCATGACCATAGTTTTCCATCATAAATCCATAGTCCTTTTCATTGAAAAATGGCCATCTCTTTTCCCACTGTTCTTTTGTCCTGGGATTTTCCGGACAGTACATCATAACGAAGGACGCTTTAATAGCCGCCAAACCACGCTGGATATATTCGTTAATACCCAACTCTTTTCCATATAATATAATTATTTCAGAGAACAGGCTCTGCCTGGCATCATTCCACTCACCATCAGCATTCATTACCCCAAAGCCGCCCAGGGTGTTGATATGGATGAAAGGCGGCTGCCATGAAGCCTGGGTCATCAGCATTTCATCAAGGCATCTTTGCCCCATCTTCAAACATGATTCGTCCCCTGTGGCCTTATAATAGTAATACAATGCTTCGGCAGTCCAATACATAGAAAAGTTGCATTGTTTATACATGTTGTTTCTTTTTACTTTTTTCCCGACCAAATCATTATTTCCGTAAGGACAGCAGGACCAATAGGTTTCGAAATCCTCCCAGCAGCCCTGGAATATACAATCCCGGCGAATAGCACCAATAGCCTTTGATGCGCTTTCCAGGTATTTGACGTCTTTGGTCATCTCATAGGCCTTCAATAAGAACGTGGCTGAAAGTGACGACTCGGGGGAATCATTCAATATGCCCAAGGGCTCCAAGGTATGGGTATCCAGCCATGCAGGGAAAAAGCCATTTTCAAACTGAAGGCCTATGAGCCTGTCCGCGTATCTAAGCGCATAATCTTTTAAACGTTCGTCTGCTTCAAGCTCGCTGTACCAAGTAAGCATAAGTAAAGCAGTCCAGCTCATATCCAATAGATGATAGGGCGCAGACTTAATATCGCCATTGTATAGAGGGTTTCGGTTTGAATTACCCCAATAGCGGGTATCCCAACCCACAGACCTGAGATAAGTTTTACCATTGATTGAGACGTGCTTCATCTCAGTTGCGATGACCGATGGAAACAATCCATCCTTTTGAGGGAAGTTCAAAGCCAATTCTTTCGATAGTAGTGCTTTTTGAATCAAATCTTTGTTTCCTGTCCGCAATCCATACCTGTAAACACCCTGAGCACTCCGAAGGGAACTAAACCAGGCCTGATTCCATATGGACCGGGTCTCCCGTTCATTCACTTCTCCTGGATAATTGGGGCTCTGGGTATAATTCACGATAAAAGACGGCGCACCTACTTGACATCCATCTAAATCAAATTCCTGCCATACACTCTTTCCCCAATTGTTAAAAGCCCAGTTATAGGTATGATTCACATAGCAGTCCAGTGAATGCTCCACAGGATGGCCCTTCTCGTAGAGTTTACGTCCCCAATTGTCCCATAAAAATGAAAGGATTTTTCGGAAAGGATTGACTAAATCCTCGGGGCTCTCGGATACCATAAGGTATAGCGCCAACTTGTGCTTGCCTTTTGGGTATACTGTTCCACCTTTTCTTGTGTACAGAACATGGCCATCCACCTCATAGTCACTCAAACCCACAGTCAGGCGGTTCTTAACCGCATTCATATCCATATACCATTTTCCGCTGCCGGTTATCATGGCATCCAAATCCGGAATCACCACAAGCTGCTTGGAAGAATCGGAGACAATCAACGCCGGAGACTTAAATGCGTGCTGCGATATAATATGGTCTTCAGTGGGGGTTAAATGTGGGGACCAGTTAAAATGAGGTGTAAAAGAAGGATATATATCAATTCTTATATCATCGATGATTCTTTTTTCATATAATTCGAAAATGATTTCAATGCGAAAATTCATATCCGTTTTTTCTATTTCGATTTCAGGATTGCAGTCTTCAATACCGGTAAAGATTGCTTTTGATATAAAAAAGTTAACTGGATTCTTTAAATCCAACTGATAGGTATTATTCATCTTTATATTATCCTTTACTGGCAATTTTTTTGGCTTAACAGCCCTCACAGGTTAAGCTTTAATGCTTGCTTAATATCTGGTTGATCTCTGAAGTAGATTTTTCTATCACAGTTTCAATATCTTTACCAAATGCAACCGCATTGAACGCCTGGTTGATGAGCTCCGAGACCTCAGGATAGCTTGGAGAGGCCGGCCTGGGTACTCCGTATTTAGAAAAGCCCTCTAAAACAGTCCTGTAGGGTTCCTTATTTATGAAAGATACTGTTACGGATTTTCTTACAGGAAGGTTGTTCATGTTCTCGCAATAACGACCTATGGTTTCCCTGTTTCCTAATCTCTCTACAAACTTCCAGGCCAGTTCTTTGTTCTGGCTTTGACTTGTTATGGCTATCTCCCAGCTTCCCATGCCCGCACCGTAGGTTACGTCCCTGGCCATTGGAGCCGTCCCCCATTCAAGCTCACTATATTTGTTGTAGGTGCTGATCATCCATAAGCCTGTTACCATTGAGGCAATTTTCCCAGCACGGAATCCGTCGGATATGATTTGTCTTGGCGCTATACCTTCCATGTGTAAATCTGCAATCAGTTGCATGGCCTTCTTGACCGAATCGCTGTCAAAACAACCTGTTGCTGTTTTACCATTCTCACTTATAGGTCTTCCTCCCGCTGCATTAATGTACATGAGATAATTATAGGTCATACCCTCGTGGATTTGACTTGGAGGATCCATACAAGGCTGTGTCCCATACACAATGGTTTTGCCACTGGCATCCTTTTGTGTCACTCTTTTAGCATTTTCATAATATTCTTCAAAGGTCCAGGCATTTTCTATAGAATCGGGAGGAGTAATACCTGCCTCAGCGAACAATTTCTTATTATAGAATAAAACTGTTCCGGTTTCCTGTATTGGCATGGCATAAATTTTACCCTTATATTGAACAGATTTAATAACACTCTCTGGAAAATCCTCGAGATCAGCCATATCCCAGAATTCATCAAGGGGGATAATGGCACCGCCGTCGGCATAGCTTGGCATATTCGGTCCGTCAAGCCCTACAACATCCGGAGCCTGTCCGTTAGCAATAGCTATTCTCAGCCTTCTTTCATATTCACTTTGCGGTACGGATGTAAACTCAACCTTGATGTCGCCTTTAACTTCTTCAACATAGCTTGGCATGGCAAGATCACTTGAAGGCATCCAAAATTTTATCTGCCCCTCTCCGACTTCAGCCGTATCAGAGGCCGCTCCATCAACAATTTTATCGCAAGCCGCAAACATAGATATAATCGCACAAACCATAACCAAATAGAACAACGCATGATTTTTCCTCATGTCTACCTCCTCAGTTATTGGCAATCTGCTATCCTCTATCTATTTTTACATACCGCTGTAAGGAAAACAATTGGCTACCCCTTCAACCCCGTCGTCGTCAGACCTTCTATAATATATTTCTGACCAAAAAGGAAGACAATCAGTATCGGGATAATGGCTACCGTAACCGCTGCCATGATCTGCGAAAGATTGCCTGTTCCCATAAAGCTGCGCAAAGCTGCAATACCCAGAGGTACAGTCATCTTGTCCCAGGAGTTGATAAAAATCAGTGGAATAAAGTAATTATTCCAGACAGTATTAAAGGTTAAAATGATTAAAGTGACCACAGATGCTGTTGCCTGAGGTAGTGCAATGCGCCAGAATATCGTCCAGTGGCCGGCTCCATCTATTTTGCCTGAATCCACAAGCTCTTGCGGGAGAGTCTTGAAAAACTGTCGTAGCAGAAAGATTCCGAACGCATTGACCAAGCCCGGTAAAATAATAGAAAAGTGACTGTCGATCAGCTTCAATTTGCTCATCCCGATATAAACAGGGATAAGGGTCGCCTGCACAGGTATCATTAAAGCCACCAGCAATAGCCCGAAGAGAAAATCTCTGCCGGGAAATTTCAGCCGCGCAAAGGAGTAGGCTGCAGTAGTACAGAAAAACACCTGTCCGATTATAATAATTCCGGTAATCTTAAAGCTGTTAAGAAATAGTTTTCCGAATGGAATATCCGATTTAAATAGATCCACGTAGTTTTTGAAATTAAAAGATTCAGGAATTAGCGCAGGCGGAAGCTTGTATGCTTCGCTTGCCAATCTGAAGGATGTGGAAAACATCCATAATAGGGGGTAAATCATCAGAAGTGCTCCCAAAGCAATCAAGATTGTTATAATGATATCAACCGTTCTATTCCCTCTGATGCCATTCAGGGCCCTTAAATTTTTTTTACTATCCATAATAACCTCTCTAAAATTAATAATGGACCCAGCGTTTGCTGAAAACAAACTGGATAAACGTCAATATCACTATGATTAAGACAAAGACGACAGAAACAGATGAGGCATATCCCATATTGAAGTTTCTAAACCCATGCTCATAAATGTACATCACCATACTTCTGGTAGCATCACCCGGTCCGCCGTCAGTAATAATTTTGGTTGAGTCAAATACCTGCAAGGCACCTATGGAGAAAGTAATGACATTAAAGAATACAACCGGACTCAGGCAAGGGAAGGTAATTTTTAAGAAGGTCTGAATACGGTTGGCCCCATCAATTTGAGACGCTTCATAGTATTCTCGCGGTATGTTTTGCAAGCCCGCTAAAAAAACCACCATGGCAAAGCCTGTATTCTTCCATACGTCCATCAATATAATGGAGAGCATGGCCATTTTGGAGCTTGTGAACCAAGACACCGGTTTAATACCAATCAATCCTAAATAATAGTTGATGATGCCTGTATCGGTTGAAAACAGGTATGCCCAGATAACAGATATATAGACACTTGAGATGATGACCGGGAAAAAATAGGCAAGCCTATAGATATTTCTTAGTGATTGATTTATTTTTCTGTTCAATGCGACGGCCAGCATAAGGCCAATTCCAACATTCAATGTAACGGATATAATCGTAAAGTAAAAGGTATTCCCCAGTACGGTATAAAAACGTTTATCCTTAAACATTTCTATGAAATTGTCAAGCAGAACAAGTTTTGCCGGAGATAAAATATCATATTGGGTAAAGCTTAAATAAAACATGACTAAGACAGGGATCAGGACAAAAATGATATATAAGATATATATAGGTGCTATAAATAAGTACCCTGCAGCTGTTTCCGATTGCTTAACATTCAATTTCGAAGCCATGCGGCAGCCTCCTCAATCTTTTTTATGAATGACCATACCCTGCACAAAGCTGTGCAAGGTATGGCAAAAGACGTTAATAGTGGGAGTCTTGTTACTTCTTCAGCTTTTTCATTGCTGCCGACAGCTCTTCATGAGCCGCATTCATTGCATCCTGTACCGATACCTGATCAGCCATAAACTCTGAGAAATGTCTCATAAAGATACCTTCCATTTCCGAGAAATTAGCCGGAGCCGGTACGGGCTTTGTGGTAGGAAGGACATCATAAAACAAATTGGCATGAAGGGCTTTGTTCAGGAAAGCATCTGAAGCTGCGATAGACTTTCTGGCCGGAACAGCGGTTCCAAACTGGACATTGTACTCAATTGTTTCCTTGCTGCTGTATTCCTTGATCAATTCCCAAGCCAGTTCCTTATTTTTGCATGATGATGTTATACCTACACCACCTACGCCGAAGGTTGTTGATGATGTGCCGTTTGAAGGCCATTTGGCCATTGCGAAATCCTTAAATTCATTGTTATTGTAGTCGGGAACCGTCCAGAAGCCGAAACCGGTCATAGCTGCCCTTCCTGCCTGAAATAGCTTTGCAGGATCCACATTGGCTTCGGGCATGGGGGATACCTTGTGTACATAGACAAGGTCACGAACAAATTGCATGGCTTCGATGGCCTTGGGATCATTCAGGTTGGAGTCAGTCCAGTCATCGGTTAACGTATTGGTCCCGTTTGTCAAAAACCACGGAATAAGAGCAAAGTGGAATGCAGGTATGGCAAAGCCATATACCTTGTTTTCGCCTTCACCCTTTGTGAGCTTTTTAGCAGCATCTAGGAAATCATCCCATGTCCAATCTGCAGTTGGTTCAGGAACGCCTGCATCCTTAAAGAGCTTTGGGTTATAGTGAATGAGCATGTCATTAAAGCCTGTAGGAATCTCATATAGCTTGCCGTCAACCTTAAAGGCATTAATCAGTGCAGGGTCAATGTCGGCGAGAAGCTCTTTAGATTGAGGATCGTTTGCAATAAGGTCATCTAGCGGCGCAAGTATATTTTTGCTCACCATCATTCTTGTTCCTTCAATTGCAATGTTTACAATGTCGGGTGCATTGCCGGATGCTATTAGCGCCACAATCTTGTCGGAGTATTCTCCCCAGGAGGGTATGGCGTTAAAATTATCGACAATTTTAACATTGGGGTACTTTTTCTTGAAGTTTTCATCAGCAAAGAAGGCAACCTTTTTGTCGTTTTCATTACCGGAGTTTGCAATGGTAATTGTCGCTTTGATGTTTTTGTCTATTCCCTTTCCTGAAGAAGAGTCACCACCTGTTGAACTGCTGCCGCAGCCTGTTAAAGTGGCCGAAAACAACATGGTGATTACAAGACATAACGTAAAGAGCCTTACTGGAAACCTGTTTTTCCCTTTTTCCTTTTTCATGTGAATCCTCCTTTGGATAACATTTGGTGTTTTTCAATATAAGCAAATTATATTTCGAAAGCCTTTTTGGGTAAATTGACGTAAATTTGTATTTGGTTCCTTCATTTTAGGAGAAAAAAAGAAGTGCCGGTTTTACACCCGGCACTTTAAGAAATGGTTCTTTTTTTTTAGGTTTAGGGACGATGCCCCTCTTAGTCAGTGTATAGGCTCTGGTATTCGGAAGGGGATAGATCATAGAGCTTTTTAAAGGTATTGCTAAAATGCTTGGCACTGCTATAGCCTAAATGATTTGCAATTTTATAAATTTTCAGGCGGACGTCGCATAGCATCTCTCTTGCTTTCTCCATACGAACTAAAACAAGATATTCGGAAAAATTCAAGGATGTTTCTTTTTTGAAAAGCTGACTCAGGTACGAGTAGTTGAGAAACATCTTATCGGCCAGCTCCTTCAATGAAACATTTTTTGTGATATCTTGATTGACATAGTCCATGGTTTTCTTGATTAAGATGTTGCTATTGTTGTTAAAGCTAATAAAGCCGGTGAGCTTGGTAATAAAGCTCTCAAGGAAAGCCTTGAAGACTGGGATCTCAGTGATTTTATACATACCGGTCATATGTAGTCTTAACTCCATTAAATGGCTCAAAGAAATCATTCTATCGTCCATCAACTGATCGATCAGGTGAATGAGTTCTTTTTCTGCTATTTTAACAGCCTTGCGAACATCAAGACTCCATAAGCCTATTCTATCAGCCTCATTCATAAACATTTCAACACTGTTGCCGATTCCCGCCTTTTTAACATGTTCTATAAACTCTGAACCTAGCTCAGCATCTTGATTATTATTCCTGGTGTTCCTGGCTCTTTCCGATACCGCTCTTTCCAGAACAGAAATGATCTCCTTGGGGCTGGAAGGCTTTAAAATGTAGTCCAAAACACCATATTTCACTGCAAGCTGTGCATAGTTAAAGTCAGCATGCCCTGTCAAGATAATAATGATGACCTTCTCGTCCTTTTGCCTGACCTGCTTGATTAGTTCAAGGCCATCCAGGTATGGCATTCGGATATCGGTAAGAATGATATCAGGTTTGAGCTCCTGTACAATTTTTAAACCTTGATGCCCGTTATCCGCTGTCCCAACAACAGCCCATTCGGAGCTCTGTGAATTGATGATTGAGCATAAGCCAGCCATTACAATGGGTTCATCCTCTATGATAACAATATTGAGTTTATGCATTCTCAACACTCTCCTTCCCCTAAAGGCATGATCAAATCATGCCTTAACGCCAGCTTTATGTAAACCGTGGTGCCCACTCCATATTGGCTCTCGATTCGGACTGCATCTTGAATTCCCAGTTGAAGTAATATCCTTTCGTTGACATTTTTTATACCAAGGCCTGTACCATTCGATTCATACTCTTGATTCTGGATTTTCTTTAAACAATCCTCCTGTATACCAATACCATTATCATTGATCATGATAAAAGCATAGTCCTTTTCTACCCTTCCCGTTATTACCAATTTACCGTAATTGTTTCTTCCTTTTAAGCCATGATTAATAGCATTTTCTACAATGGGCTGAAAGGTCAGTTTTGGTATTGAACAATCCAATATTGCAGGATCCATGCTGATTTCTACGTCGAAACGGTTCCCAAAGCGTAGTCTTTGTATGGTGATATAGTTTTGCAGCTGACTTAATTCCTCCTTGACTGTGGTCAGCCCCCCGCCCTTGCTGATACTATACCTTAACAGATTGCTTAAAGCGACCACAGCTTCCGCCGTTTCATTCTCTTTGCTTAAGATCATCTTCCAATGAAGTGTATCCAGTGTATTATAAAGAAAATGAGGATTGATTTGCAGCTGCAACACCTTAAGCTCTAATTCACGCTCTTTTTTTTGCTCCGAAATAATATCACTTATGAGAACCTTAATCTTCGTAAACAGATTCGAAACCTCGGTATTTAAAAAGGTGATTTCTGTAATATGGGAGCTTGTGTTAAAGCTTAAGTCCAGGTTGTCCACTTTGAAAGCATCCATCTTTCTTACCAGGCTTTTAATGGGCTTTTCTATATTCAGAGATAAAAAAGTAGTAATGAATATTCCCACAATAATTCCGATTACTGAAACAACTAAAATAATTTGCTGCACCTTTAGAATATCACCGTAGATATTGTCGAATGGGAATATGCCGACAAGCTTCCATCCGGTATATTGCGAAGTACTGTAGGAATAAAAATTTTTGTCATAGATAAAATGGCCGCTTTTGTTAAGGGTAATATCCTTAAAATAGGCCCGGCCGATATTCTGCGCGAGGGTTTGATCTGTTAAATCCTGTTGGTTACTGAAAAGAGCTTTTCCTGACGATTCCAAAAGAATGACTCCGGCGTTTTCAACCGAGAGAATATTGTTAATAACACTCTTTAAAAAGCTTCCTTCAACTTCGACAATGAGTGTTCCGGTGCTTTTAAAGTTTTCCAGGCTTCTCATGTTTTTTATGGCGAAGAAAGACTCATTTGTTATCATATCACCATAAACATATTGCCTGCTGTCAAGCCCTCTGCTTCTGTTAAATTCATATATACCGGTCCATACGGTTTTTCCGGATTCAAAACTCTTGCTTTGCTCAATAAATTCATTCAATAAATAGGTGTCAACTTCGGGATTAAAGGCATTCTGTGCCTCAAGGACCCCTATGCTTGAATTGGTGTTGTCCACAGCCAGCCATATGGACTTATACCTGTTCCAGAAAGGCATTTTATAGTCCTTTAGCTTGTTTTCAATTAAAAGCTTGTTATCGTAGTCCACCTTTCCGGTTTCATTCATCACCTTAAGTGCTTCTCCAATATCTCTATCCTGCAGCACATACAGGGCCATGGTATCGATGTCATGCAGGAGACTATCAATCCCTTCGGCTGTTTTTCTGATCATTTCATCAATATAGATATACATGTTGTTTTCGAGTATTTTTCTTATACCGCGATAAGTGACAACGCTCACTAAGATGGTTATAATGACAAGCAAAATGGATATGCTGATAATCAGCAAATCACGTATTTTAAATTGCTTGCTTTTTAAAAAATTTGTATGCATATCAACCCTAGCTCTCATTTTGGTGTTGACTTCACATTCCTCTCGATTTCTTCGTAAAGCTCATTCAAGTAAGTCCATCGTTCTATTGCATGATTCAGTTGCTGATCCAGCTGCTCCTTTTCTGCTATCAGCTGCTGAAGCTGTACAAAATCACTGGAGGCTTCATTCATTTGGGTCTCAACTTGTTGAATATCCCGCTCCAGCTTGGCGATAACATCATCAATCTGCTCAAATTCTATTTTTTCTTTATAGCTAAACTTGAGGGGCTTTTCCTTCTTATTCTCTGGTTTTTCGCTGACTCTTGCCTTTGCCGCTTTTAAAGCACTGTCTTCAAGAGTGCGATCACGTTCCTGGACTACTTGATTGTAATCGGAATAGTTACCATTATATTGCCTGATTAGCCCCTTGCCCTCAAAAGCAAATAAGCCGTCAACCACCCTGTCCAGAAAATACCGATCATGAGATACAACAATCACTGCTCCCGGAAAGTCATCCAGATAGTCCTCAAGAATAGTAAGCGTCTGAATATCAAGGTCATTGGTGGGCTCGTCCAGCATAAGGACATTGGGTGCTCCCATCAGTATCCGCAGAAGGTGCAACCGCCTTTTTTCTCCTCCCGACAGCTTTGTGACAGGGGTCCATTGTACACTTGGCGGAAACAGAAATCTCTCCAGCATTTGAGAAGCGTTTAGGGTGCCCTCTTCGGTTGATATAACCTCGGCTTGCTCCCTGACATACTCTATTACTCTCAAATTGCTATTTTTCATATCGTCATTTTCCTGAGAAAAGTAGCCTATTTTGACCGTCTCACCAATAACAACATCACCGGAATCCGGGCTTAGTTTTCCTGCCATCATTTTCATCAGCGTTGTTTTGCCGCAGCCATTGGGTCCAATGATACCCACCCTGTCGCCTCTCAGAAGATTATAGCTGAAGTCCTTAATAATCTCTCCACAAGGAAAGCTCTTGCTGATATTTTCTATATTGATTACCTTTTTACCCAGGCGTGAGAAACTCACCTGCATCTCAAGGCTTCCGTCATCCATCGGTCTTTGCTGTTCTGTAAGCTTCTCAAACCTATCTATTCTTGCCTTCTGTTTCGTAGTACGGGCCTTTGCTCCCCGTCTCATCCACTCCAATTCTCTTCTTATCAGTCCCTGGCGTTTTTTTTCGGAAGCCTCTGCCAGTTCTTCTCTTTCGGCTTTCATTTCCAGATACTTCGAATAGTTGGCCTGATAGCTGTACAGCTTTCCGCCATCAAGCTCTATCATCCTGTTAACCACTCGGTCCAGTAAGTATCTGTCATGGGTCACCATCAGCAGCGCGCCTTTTCTCTTAGTAAGGTATTTTTCCAGCCAGTCCACCGTGTCATTGTCAATGTGGTTGGTAGGCTCGTCAAGAATTAATAAATCCGAAGGGGTAATCAAGGCGCTTGCTATGGAGATTCTTTTTCGCTGTCCTCCTGATAATTTACCCACATCCGCTTTAAAATCAGATATACCAAGCTTTGTCAAAATGCTTTTTGCCTCGGTTTCAATGGACCAGGCCTCCAAATTGTCCATCCTCTGGGACAGAGCGATGAGTCTTTTTTGAATCTGTTCATCTCCCGGATGATCACCGGCATCCTGTAACGCAGCTTCATATTCTCTTAGCAGCACCATTACAGGCGAGCCGCCTTTAAAGACCTGCTCCAGTATGGTGGTTCCATCCTGAAAATAGGGATCTTGCGGCAAGTAATCTATTGTAGCACCATTTCCATAGATAATCCTTCCTGAATCCGATGTTTCAAGCCCGGCAAGCACCTTGAGCAAGGTGGATTTTCCTGCCCCGTTAATGCCGATCAGGCCGATCTTTTCTCCCTCATTGATACCTATAGATACGTCACTAAATAAAATCTTTTCACTGTAGCTTTTGGATATTTTTTCTGCAGATAAAATGCTCATATTTCTCCTAATATACTTTTAATGATCATATGGTGTCATATAGGCACTACTTATGAACTCTCTTCCTAAGTATATCAGTAATTCATCCAAAATGGGATTTTTGATTCTTTGATGGCGTTCTCTGTATAAATTATCTTTTTCTTCGTACTTCATGCCTTGTGTATCTCGTGTTAGCAGAAGCGCCGCCTTCAGAAATTCATCCATCTCTCCATTTCGCTTACTTAACCATTCTTGAGCCTCAGGTATCTTGTTTTGCCTGACTAGTTCGAAGAATTTCTGGTAATCTGGTTTATCCATTTTGATATAAGCATCTGTAAGGTCATTTATGTTCGTCCTAATCATCATTTTGCACTGGGAAGCACCTTCCGATAACAATTCATTATCATTGAGTAAAACACCCATGAGGATTAGATTAAGCGTCCCATTATTGCCGTACTCGGTGGATTTCGTAAAATACTCCACTGATTCTTGAAATTTATTCATATACAAATGCAGCCGGCCGATCTCCATATCAATGTAGGGGCTAGGACTCCGAGTCTGTAGTACATTCATTAATTCAATCGCTTTTTGGTATTGCTTTACTTCCCGATACTGATCTGCCAATGCACTTTTTATGTCGTTGCTATCGACTAGATTATCTAATCTTTGAAGCAATTCCATTGCCCTCATTTTGTTTTTGCCTTCAAGGTCATCTATAAAACCCCCGCCCTCAGGCGCAATATATCCGAAATCATACATTCTGCTAAGTACCTTCAAGGCATGGATATTTTCTGGTTCTTTTTCCAGCAGGGCTTCATACGCCACACGTGCTTCCTCAAATTTTCCATCCAAAAGCAGCAAATCTTCCTTTGCCCATTCACTTCCCTGTATCGTCAATCTAGCCCAGGGCTGGTTGGGTTGTATCCCTTCGCTTGAGAAGTAAAGCATATCGTTCCCCGCGTAGTTATATAGAGTGTATCCATATTGTCCCGTATGATAGAGGGGCTCAATATACTCCTTTGGATCTGGCTTGTCACCATAGGTGAACCCAAGGCGGTAAGCCGTCTTCTGCAACTCCTCCACATTGAAGGTTACTTCATTCCCGCGTATTTGCTGGCTGTAATGACTATTATTTGTTTTGCACAATATCCCATCTTTTTCTTCTAATTCAGATAGAACCAGCGAATACGAATCATCTGGGAATATGTCATTATGCCATTTAAAGGTAACCTCTTTATCCTGTGATGTAACTTCCAAAGAAATAGGGTCTAGTAGCGCAATGTCTTCATTCCGACTTGTGTTCCCTTTAAATATCATGTCAAAGCCCGAATGCATCACGATATTTTTCCCTGTTATGCGCTGCCACGGAATTTCCAAAACCATTCCATAAGCACCATCGGGTATATTGGCTATCTCAAAGTATCCGTCTTCGTCAGAAATCCCTAATCCAACTTTCCCATCCCCGGTACCGCTGCTGGTCCAGGTATTTTTGAATTCTGCTTGTTTGATAAAAACCATTATGTTTTTCTGAGGTATTCCCTCATACATAATGCGTCCTGTAAGGACATTCCCTTTTGTATTGGTCTTTGCCTCCATTGTAAAACTGTTTATGGTTTCAATAAAATTACGTGTAAACTTCAGTGGTTCCACGAGACTGTCAACATTGCCATTAAAAGTGTATATGATCTCACGATCAAAAGTTATTTTCCCAGGATCTCCGGTAAAGAGTTGATTCAAACCTTTTATATCTGCTTGATAATCAGTCAGTCCTTCAAGGGGCTTCATATCGGCAATCACTTGCTGGCTTTTTTCCGTTTCCCCAAGATAAAAGTACATGTTCGACAAATGAAGCTTCCTGAGCTCTTGTACCCGCTCCTCCTCCGGATTAAAGCTTTCGAGCAAACCAACAGCCTTATCCACTCTGCCACCAAACCAATTGACCAAAGCTACCCCAAGGGTATATTCCCCCATCATGGTCCGGCTTACCTTTTTATTCATTTTAAGAATTTCATATTGTTCATTCACGCTGTCTACCGTTTTATATCCGATAAACCCGGAATTATAAATTGAACCGCCTGATAGAGATGCAAATGTAGTGGAGAACCTGAAATTTCCTTCAACCAAAATATTTTGCACCCGTTTATATTCTGCCATAAGGCCGCTGCTATTTTGGGCATATAGGTTGGATACCCTGCTATAGTAAACATTGGCCTTATCTGTGTATCCCAATTTATTAAGGAGGTTCGCGTATTGATAAATCAGGTGTCCTCCGAAGTTTGCGATAATCAGGATGATGGCAAGTATAATAACACCTGAATAAATAAGATGCTTACCTTTTATGCGAATGACCATTACACTCTTCCTTCCTCATCATAAATAATGATTTTGTTTTCCTGGAGATCCTTTTCACTGACCCGAAGCAAGGGATAGCATACTGTGGCGGCTAGGACGATAACAATGGCACTACCCGCTATAAGCGTTTTGAGAGGAATTCTGATCTCTCTTTCCATGAATCGGCTAACTGGATTGTTCTTCTTTTCAAGTGCAAGGATAATAGCCTTTTTCCTTTGCTCCGACATCTTAATAGCCGCAGTTTCACTCTGCATCCGCTCTATGATTTCACCATCAGATATTTTCCGTTGTTCCATATCCAAATCCCTCCTTTTCAAGGTATGGCCTTAATTGTTCACGTCCTCTTTTCAGCCTCGTTTTTATTGTATTGCCATTCTCATTGAGCACAAGGCTGATCTCCTCGATGGTTAATTGATTGAAATAGTGTAATATCAATACCTCCCGGTACTTTGAGCCAAGCTTGGCAAGAGAATTACGAATACTTATCCGCCGGACAGATTCTTCCTCCATCCCGGCTTCACCATGCTCGGCTATTTCATCCGTAGGCGTTACTCTTTTAAACCATTGCTTTCTTAATTTTTGCTTACAGGTATTTATCAGTATGCGATACAGGTATGTAGCAAGGGAAGATTCACTTCGAAAATGATGGATATTGAAATAGAAGCTCATAAACATCTCTTGAACACAATCTTCGGAAAGGCCCTGGTCCCCGGTCATTAAAAATGCGGTTCGTTTCATTTTATCCCCATAAGCATCCATAAGATAACTCATGACCGAAACTTGGCCTGCTTTAAGCTGTTCTACCCATTCTTGCTCTTTATCACTTAACACTGATGCACATCCTTCCAAAGCATTAGATGCATGAAAACAGTTTTGGGTTTCATCTTTTTGATTTTTTATAGTGCGAGCTGCATTCTTCTTTGCCGCGCTTCTTGTAGGTGGAGCGTGCTATTATTATCGTACAGACAAAACTCGGAGTACACAAGCAGGCAAACACCTTATACCCCATGTCTCAAGTCGCACACAGGGACGGTTTCACCCGGCTTTTATGCTTTGCGTTTGAATATTTCTCATACAAGAAATATAATTGATAGAAAGATGATTGATTCGAGATGAAGCCATGATGGAATTACAATTTATTATAAGAAAATTTTTGGACAAAAAGCTTGACCTGCGTGTCCGGCTGTTTAACGTATTGGCAATGGTGGGCATTCTGGTCAGCTTCGGCGTGGCCACAGCCTCTTTGATAACAGGCTCTGGCGTGGAAGCCGTACCCATCTGTTATTTTTCAACGCTGCTTTCAATCGGCTTGCTGTATTACTCCTACCGGAGCGGCAAATATCAGCCCTGTTATATGATCACCATTATTGCGGTCTTTCTGATTGTTTTTCCAATTATATTTATCACAGGCGGAGGCTATCGGAGTTCCATGCCGTTTTACTTTATTTTCGCGGTTATTTTTACTGCGTTTATGCTAAGCGGCAAAAAAATGCTTGTCATGGCGGGAATCGAGCTGGTTACCTATACGGGACTTTGCTTATTTGCGTTTTATTTCCCCCAATATATCATCTGGTATAAAACGGAATGGCAAATTGCTATTGACATGATTGCCGGACTGATTATTGTCAGCGTTTCCCTGGGCTCCACCATGTCCGTTCAGTTTCGGCTTTATGACGAGCAGCAGCGGGAGCTTGAAAAGGCTCGAAGGCAGTTGGAGGCGGACAAGGCTGCGCTGGAAAGCCTGAACCAGTTGAAAACAGAATTTTTGGGTAACGTCTCCCACGAGCTGAAAACACCGCTGACGGTCATGTCCGGCTATGCCCAGACCACCAAGCAGCTTGCGGCGAAGCCGGACACGCTGGACGGTGGCGAGGTATCCCGCCGGATGACGCTGATTTCCTCCGAGGCAGAGCGGCTTTCTTTGATGGTGGGGCAGGTTCTGGACGTGACCCGGATAGAGGAAGGGCGCATGGTCATGGAGCCGGTGCGCTGTTATGCGGATGAAATTATCCATGCCGCCGTTGAAACCCATTACCCCATCCTGAACAAGAACCGGAACCGGCTGGACATCCGCATTGAAAGCGATCTTCCTGCCCTTCACGCCGACCCGGTGAGGATTTCGCAGGTCATCGTCAACTTGATTTCCAACGCGGTGCGCTTCACCACGGACGGCGTGATCACCATATCTGCAAAGAATGAACATGGCAAAATTCTGGTCTGTGTATCGGATACCGGCGTTGGCATCACGGCGGAACAGCTTCCCCATGTATTTGAGCGGTATGGTAAAAAGCAAAAATCCGGAGGCGGCCAGGATACCGGCACCGGACTTGGGCTATATATCTGCAAGCATATCGTAGAGCAGCATGGCGGAGAAATCTGGCTCGAAAGCAAGGAAGGCAGAGGCACTTCGGTATTCTTCACTTTGCCTTCAGCTTGACGGCTAATACCGCACCTTACTGAAGATGTATTCATTCCTGCCGGAGCTTACCAGCTCAAACCAGCCAATCTCATCCAGCTTCAGCTTCTTGCGAAGATTGGCCACATGGGTCTTGATGGTTCCCGCGGCGCCGGGGGACATCTCGCCCCATGCCCGGCGGTAGATTTCTTCAAGACTGAGCCTCCGTCCGGCAAACAGGGCAAAGCAGCCTAAAAGCTGCATCTCCTTTTGCGTCAGAGGAATTCGCTCTCCATCCAGAGCTACTTCCCCGGATAAAAAATCAATGGTCAGCGGAGCAAGCTCAATTTTTCCGGCGGTCAGGATACCGGCTCTGCGAAGCTGTGCCGCTACCCGCGCGCTTAATATGTTGAGGTCATAGGGCTTGGTGACGTAATCGTCTCCGCCCTGCAATAAGCCCTTCACAACGCTCTCATTTTCATCCCTGCACGTCAGGAAGATGATGGGGGCGTTTGTTTTTTGCCGCAGTTCGGTGCAGAAGTCAAAGCCGGAGCCGTCCGGCATCATCACATCCAGAAGAATCAGGTCGGGGGCGTGTTCTTCCAATAAAAACCGCGCCTTTGCAAAGGTGGCTGCGCAGACTGCTTCATATCCCTTGCCTTCAAAATACTCCCGGTTGATTTCCAGCACATCCGCTTCGTCCTCTATCATCAGGAGCTTTATTTTTTTCACGCCATCACCTTCAATCTAATAGCGCTATTTTACCATAATTTATGCAAATAAGAAACGAAAAAAATTTTAAAAACCGGTCAAGATTTCTTGACCATTCACACAGAGGAAAAATTCTCTGCTACCCTTGGAATATGCCGAAGCATAAAAAGGCAACCGGCTGAAATGAGGTGGTTTTTATGCTGCAAATAACTCGGGTGGATATCGTGGACGGTCAAACGCTGGATATTGAGCTCAGTAACGGTCATCTGATCCTCTTCGATACCCAGCATCTGCCGGAAAGCGACCACACCTATGACAGCCTTCGGGATCTGGAGGTTCTACCTCGCCCGAAAACCGACGGCCAGAGCATTTTCTGGCAAAACGGCCCCCGGATCGCTCTGGATGAAATCCTGCAATGGCTGTCAATTCAAACAATCAAGGAATAGGGAGGAGAATTTATATTATGCAAACCAGAAGAAACACAAGCAAAGTCCTATCACTGCTGCTTGCGCTGTGTATGACGCTGACCCTGCTGCCAACGGCAGCACTTGCCGAGACTGGTACTATCCAAATTACACAGCAGCCTACGTCAAGCCTGGAAGCATTTTGGGGTGGCGGAAGCCCCGGCACAATCTCTGTAACTGCCACTGCCACAAACGGGGCAGAAATATCGTACCAGTGGTATTATGAACACAATGGATCAACCATTGGAGACCTTAGTTGGAATAAATCTTCATATGAACTTCAGGAGTATCTCGAACCCGGAACATATACGTATTCCTGTGAGCTAAAAGCGGAGGGCTGTGCACCGGTAACAAGCAATAGTACAACGCTAACAGTTTCTAAAGGGACTTATACCGACAAACAGTCGGATACCTTTTATGTAAAAGCCAACACATCTACAAGTAACAATGTCTATACCTTGCCTGATTTACCGGTGAGTTCTATGGTCTATACGATACAAGATAGTGGGAGCAGTTTAGTTACAGGGGTCAGTGAACCCAAGAGGGATGCATCGACTAATTGGAAATGGGTACTGACCTTTGATACAGCTAGTAAGCCTGAAAACACACAGGAAGATATCAAACTTAAAATTAATGGTGGTGGTTTTTATGAAGACAGTACCTTCACACTGACCGTGCAGGCCTTTGACAAGTTCCCCGTCACCATTAGCGGCCTCACTGGAACGGACAATGAATATTCCGGTGTTACACAGAAGGGCTATACAGGTACACCACTGACGGGCGGATATATAGGAACGTTGAACCATCACTATAAAGGAAGAAATTCTACCACCTACAATAGTGGAACAGCTCCTAACAATACCGGGGATTATACTGTCACCTTGTCCGTACCAGATGAGACAGATTATGTGGGAACCCTTGACATTGATTTTTCCATTAAGAAAAAAGAAGTACTGGTAAAACCCATTGAGAACAACTTGACCCGAGGTCAAGATCTTTCTATATTTGGTTTTTTATGGGTGGACTACACTGGCTTCACGGCAGGTGATCATTCGGATAACTCCATATCTACGTGGGCAGTGGCTAAGTATAATGTAAGCGACACCAATACGCCGGGAAGCAGCCCAATCACCTTTGCAACAGAGGCTACATTATTACCGGAAAAAGAGAAAAATTATACGCTAAAGCATGAAAACGGAACATTGAACATACAAATGGGATCCACAATCACCGTCCAAAACAACGGACACGGAACGGCCTCTGCCTCCCTTGACTCCGCAGGGATGGGAGTGGTAATTACCCTGACCGCTCTGCCAGACGAGGGTTACCGCCTCAAGGAATGGCAGGTCATCAACGGTGGTGTGACCATCAATGGCAACCAATTTACCATGGATTACAACGAAGTGACTGTAAAAGCAATTTTTGAAATGATACCGGCAGGCCCTGATGGAGGTTCGCCCTCCGGAGGAAGTCAGACCACGACTACGACTACGACTACGACTACAACTACAACTACCACACCGGAAAAGAAGCCCAACCAGCCGGTTACAGCATCGGCTCCTGTCACGGCAACTGCGGGTACAGGCGGCATAGCCAGTGCAGCAATTTCGGATAAAACCATAACCGACGCCATCGCCAAGGCGCAGGCTGACGCAAAATCGCAGGGAAAAACCACAAACGGAATCTCTGTTGCGCTGGATGTTACTATGCCGCAGGGAGCAACTTCCCTGACAATGACGCTGACCCAAAACTCTCTGAACAGCCTTGTGAATGCCGGAGTAACCAGCCTTGAAATCAATGGTACGCCGGTTTCTCTCGGACTTGACCTCGCCGCCCTCAAAGAAATCCAAATGCAAAGCGGCGGAAATATCACCATCAGCATCACTCCGGCAACCGGGCTCTCCAATGAGGCGAAGGCTCTTATCGGTAACCGTCCGGTGTACAACATCACCATCAGCACCGTTAAGGATGGTAAAATTAGCAATGTAACCAGTCTTGGAAATGGTACGGCAACTCTGTTTATTCCTTACACGCCCGGCAGAAACGAAGCTGTGGGCTATCTGTTCGGTGTGTATGTGGATGGCAACGGAAAAGCGGCCCGCATCAACAGCTCCGCTTACGACGCCAACGCAGGGGCTATCCAGCTTCCTACCGGACACTTTTCGGTATACGGCGTGGGATATACCGCTCCAAGCGCTAAGTTAACCGACATCGGCACCCATTGGGGCAAGGAAGCCATCGACTATGTGGTAGGCAGAGGATTGCTTGCCGGCACTTCGGAAACTACCTTCGCCCCCAACACCGCCATGACACGGGGAATGCTGGTGACAGCTCTCGGCAGGCTGGCCGGCGTGGACACCAAGCTCTATACCACCAACAGCTTCACCGATGTGAAGTCCGACAGCATCTTCCGCCCCTATATTGAGTGGGCATACAGCAAGGGCATTGTGCAGGGCATAGGCAACCAGCAGTTCGCACCTGACATAGCAGTTACCCGTGAGGAAATCGCAGTCATCTTCGCAAACTATGCCAAATCCACTGACTACAAACTGCCTGTCACCCGTGAGGCAAATGCCTATGCGGACGCTTCCAACATTGGCAGTGCTTACAAAACGGCGGTAACAGCCATGCAGCAGGCAGGCATTATGGTGGGCGGCACGGACAATAATTTCAGTCCAAAGGCAAATGCCACCCGTGCCGAAGTTTCCTCCATGCTTCACCGCTATATGAAGCTGACCATCGACCCCATCACCGCACAGGGCTGGGCCCTGAACGACGCCGGACAGTACCTCTACTACAAGGACGGCAAGGCGCTCACCGGAACGCAAACCATCGACGGTACAAGGTATAGCTTCAATACCAGTGGCGCGTTGCAAACTAGCTGGGTACAGGATGGCAGTAACTGGCGTTATTATTCTGGAAACAAGATGCTTACCGGCTGGCAGAACATTGGCAACGGCGACGCAAAAAAGATATATTACTTTGATACCTACGGCAGCATGATATCCAGAAAGTGGCTCCAGATCGACGGCAAGTGGTATTACTTCTATGCCGACGGTTCCCTGGCGGTCAGCACCAAGATTGACGAATATGAGGTGGATGAAAACGGCGTGAGAAAATAGAGAATACTTGGATAAGGGCAGGTAATTACAATGATACAGAAAAGGCAGCAGCCGCTAACAATGAGCGCCTACTGCCTTTTTGTGCCGTATTCAGCTTTCCCTTATTCTTGGCTGCGCTTTTTCAGAACAACTGCAAGAACAACACCGGCAATCAGCATGATGATACCAACAATCATAATAAACGTGCCCATAATGGAGACGGGATTATTGGCAGCAAGTTGTGAGAAGGGGCTCATCGTCTGAGTTCCTAGCTCGCCGAAATCAATATCTCCGGGAAACATGGTGCCAAAAGCGCCAGAAAGGCTGTTGCTGAACATTTTGCGTACTAAGTACCGAGCCAACGCGCCTAAACCCGTAAATCCGGCACCTATTACTGCCAAATACACACCAAAAAGCCAGCCATAACGCCGCAACAATCGGCCAATCAAACCCGGCACTGAATCAATCCAAGTGGTTCTTGTTTCTGGTATGGCCGTAGCGGCTGGGAAGTCATCCGCTTTTTCTTGCGCTGGCTCTTCTTCGGAAAGCAGCCAATCCGTGGTCACACCAAAAACATTCGCTAAAAGGAGTAGTTTGCTTATCTCTGGCACTGCATCACCGGTTTCCCATTTGCTTATAGCCTGACGGGATATCCCAAGCTTTTCGGCAAGCACCTCCTGAGATAGCCCAGCCTTTTTCCGGCAATAAAGTATTTTTTCTGGTAGCTTCATATTAAGCTCCTCTCTATTGTTTGTCTGGTTTTAGTCTATCTATAACGTGGTTGCAGAACAATCGACAGGAGCTTGAAAAAGCGCAACCGATAGTTGCATCTTAACATCCTATACCTCCCAATTATGCCTTGGTGATAAGCGTTGTCAACTCATATTCAAGATTTTCAAGCCCTCTCTTATCATCACTCTGCATCTGAGAAAGCTTTCTGATAACACTATTGACTTGTCCCATGACTTGGTCGACACTTGCTTGAGAGTCATGAATACGCGACTGTACAACCCAGTCGGAAATCAATCCGTCAAAGAAAAAATCAGCAAACTTCACAAACCCGTCAACATCAATGGAAATCTGTGAAGAGATTTTTACGTCGGTAAGCTCCGTACGAAATCTGTTGAGCAGCATCTGAACTTCCGAAGCAGCATCTCTCGCATCATCTATGTGGGAGTGCTTGACCAGGTCCGTAATAAGCCCTCCTCCGCCCCACATATCCCATTTTCCCCAGCCTTCGGCACTGTCCAAGCTGCCGGCGACCCTGGTTAAGCTATGTATAACGCTGTTTCCGGCGGAAATGGCTTCGGATATTTCTTTAAGGTTAGCTTTATAGAGGGAGATTTTCTGTTCAAGCTCAGTAATCTTTTCAGCGTTTTCATTGTTCTGCTTAAGCATCGCATATTTTTGCTGATAAAGAGCATTAAACTTGCTTTCATAATCACGTAATTCTGACCGCTCCGACCTAAGCTCAGATATCTGCCGCTTGGTATCCTCTATCTGTTCCGTTATATCATCGTACTTGAGTTGAGCTGCCAAAGCCTCTTGACGTTCTTTTTCAATCTGCTTCTCACGATTGCCCAGAATGGTATGGAAAAGTGCGGAAACACCCATCTTGTTGACTTTCTCAACATCCAGGTTTTCCTTCTTCAACTCCTGCTCCAGGTCATATTGTTTGCTTTCCTGACTGTCAAGCTGAGCTTGAAGGTTTTTGAGCATGGAGTCAATTCTCCTATAGCGATAGATTCCCTGCTGGAGTTCTTCCAGTTCCTTATTGATCTGCTCGAACATAGTGCACCCTCCTTTATTGTCTTAATTATAGCATTTTGGATATCCCAATTCATCTTCTTTCTTTATAAGGAGATTTTACCAATCCGTATATACTTACAGTTGTGGGTACTCTATCACAGACGCCCGTTCAAAGATTGACAAAATAATAACAATGTGCTATGATATGCACTGTTCGTTAACATTATAAAATTAGCATTTGGAGGTACATCAATGAAAAATCTATTTGACTTAAGAGGTAAAACAGCCATCGTTACTGGCGCATCCTCCGGCCTCGGTGTACAATTTGCAAAGGCATTGGCAAACCAAGGCGCAGACATTGCGGTCGTTGCAAGAAGACTTGACAGGCTTGAGCAGGTAAAAAAGGAAATTGAAGAAATAGGTGTCCGCTGCATTGCTATAAAATGCGATATGTTAAACAGCTCTGAGATAACATTTATGGTTTCGGAAGTTAAAGCTCATTTTGGCAGAATTGATATATTGGTTAATAATGCCGGTGTGGGCAAAGGTATACCGGCAGACACCCAGACAGACGAAGAATGGCGCTCTACGATTGCAGTTAACTGCGATGCCGTTTATTATGTTGCCAGAGAAGTGGGCAAGGTGATGATTGAGCAGAAATACGGAAAAATTATCAATATCGGTTCCATCCATTCTTCCGTTGCTATGGCAGGCTCACCGATTTCCGCTTACTGCACTTCAAAAGGTGCGGTGTTTATGCTAACAAAAGCGTTGGCCAATGAGTGGGCCAAGCATAATATCACCGTTAATACGATAGGACCTGCTTATTTCCCAAGTGAAATGACAAATGATGCTATGGCAAGTGAGGGCTTCATGCAGGGAGTAAAGGCATATTGTCCAATGGGCAGACCGGGAAGGGACGGCGAGCTGGACGGAGCAATCATTTATTTTGCTTCGGATGCGTCGAGCTACACCACAGGGCAATATCTTGCGGTTGACGGCGGATGGACGGCAATCTAATGAATCGGTTTCAAGTATTGAGCAGGACTGCCTGATTAAGCAGTCCTGCTGTCTTGTGTGGATAATCTTGATAATCAAGAAATTGAGCTATATTGCGAGTGTTCTCAGGCTCATCTCGTTTTCGAGAAAGGTCTTAATGAACGGATTGTTTTCACCGCTTACTAAAAACATAAAGCAATTAAATCTGCATTTATGATAATCGACATTATTTAACGTAAATATATACCCCATCTGGCAACGAGAATTGCATTTTGTAGGATCAGCAAGCCTCTTGCAAATGGGTGCTTTCTCAATTGCTTTAATCATACCGTTCGGCAGAGTTTCAAGGAAACTGGCGTATTTATTAACATGATCTCCGTAAATGCGGATGATAAGTCCGCTTTTTCGGAACACAAAATTTGCAACAACCTTACCGCGTTTCGTGTCATTGTAAGATACAACATAACCGTTTTTTGCAATCTCAATTTTAATCTTGCAGCCATTTTGAGACAAAAAATCGTTTGTTTGATCAACAAATTCCCTGTAGGCGGGATTTACTTCATTTAAAAAATTTTCATACTGCAAATTTATATCACTCATTGATAGCCCCTCCTGATCACATGCTTATTCTTCTGTGCTGGCACAACTCAGATGAAGCTGCTTTACAAATTCAACCGGGAACATGGTGCGCTCTGCAGTTTCTTCCACAGAAAGTCCTTGCGCCAAGAAACGCTTTACAACACTCTCCATACTTTCCGATACTTCTACGATATATTTGTCACAATCATAAAACCGCATGACACGCTGTCCCCATGGATATTCTTTGCTTGCGTGGATAAACTCGATCTCTTCTAAGGACTTTAGTTTTGCTTCCCAGCGATCTAAATCCTTAACTTCAAAATAAAGCTGGAAGTTATTTGGTTTCAAAAGCATTTCAAGTTTCTCACCAACAAGCTCCTCATAGTTGGATTGCAGGGAAAGGCCGTTTTCAAAAGACACATGAACACCTAAGTCCATAACTACCTTTTGTTCCATAACCTTTTCATAAAAATTCTTGGACTTTGCCATATCCGATACTGAAATCAATGTGCCGCAATATTTCATATTAACACTCCGTTCTGTGTGGGTTTTCTTCATTATATCTCAGAACTTTGCAATCTCACTGTAAAAATCGGACATGTTGTTACGGTATTCTTGAGGAGTAATCCCACATACAGATTTGAAATCGCGGATAAAATGCGGCAAGTCATAAAATCCGGTTAAATTACAAACACCTGTAAGGCTGTTCCGGGGATTGTGCATGAGCCGAATCGCTTTATTGATACGGACCATGCGGGAAAAGGTTTTTGTGTTCATACCCAGATACTGGTCAAAAATGCGATTGAGGTGCCGTTCGCTATAATAGACGGAACCGGATAGCTCTTTGGGTGAGATGTTTCCCATATTCCCAATAATCATTTGGGTTGCCAGACGGAGTTCGGAGGGATAGGTTGTATGCAGATTTGATAACAACATCTTGTCAAGTCCGGTAATCAATTCATACATATTGCGGGCGCTGTCAAGCGTTTCAGCAATCAATCTGTTTAACATGGGATTTACTAATCCAAATGGGATTGTGCGGTCGGCCAATTCTTTTTGCTGGGCGCCTGTGAACGCATATAAGCCTGCCGGTTGAAATTCTATAATAAGCAGCATGTTAAATAGATTTGCTTGGCCGCCAACCATACAGGGCCTTGTGGCTGGCCCAAACAAATTGCCGTACAAGCCTTTCCCATCACAAGAGAACACCAGTGTTGCACTTCCATGAGGTACAACAGTATAGTTTTCCGACATCATGTTTTTGTACGGAAAAGTAATGGAATAATTTGAAATCCAATCCCGCAATGCCGGATGCGGCAAGAGATACATAAAATCATTTGTACGAACCAAAACGCGATAACTTTCGCAGAAGGTCCGTATATCATCTTTGGCAATCATAATTTGTTCTCCGCATAAATTCGCCAATATCCCTGTATTTTACCATAGACACGCAGAAAAGAAAACTACTCCGGTTGTACCACTCAGAGCAGAACTCCATCCTGTCGCGCATGGCAAAAAACACTCTACCAATGTTCCATATATGCTTTTACCTTATTTTCCAGAAAAGCGATAGCTTTGTCCTTCTCCACCCTGTAACTTAACACCTCCTCCTCTGTTGCCGCTTTGATCTGTTCCAACTGCACTGAAGACAATGGCTCCTCAACAGTTTCCAAACCCAATAAGAAGCAATAGTCATCCATTGTAGAGACGCGCAGAATTTCATTTTCCCTTATGGTTACTGCCATTTGGAAGAATACCTTGTTTCCATCCAGAATCTCCAGCAGGAGATGGCAAGTTCTTGGGAGAAAGTCATGCACCATCCGCCTGCAAATTCCGTAAAAATCAATCCATGGCGGGGGCGGCAGTGTTTCACCGTCTTTGAGATAATAGGTTATCCCTTTATCCCGGGCCAGACGCTTTACAATATACGAGAAATACTCATCCGCACTGATAGGCACCTCTATCTTTTGGTTGACGTCTACGTAATAGCGGATCAAGCTTTCTTCCTCAGCGAGGATAATGCACTTTACATGAGGATACTTTTCAAATAGCGCTTCCACATCAATCAATCCAGGAACAGTCACAGGGTTACCTTCCAGTACGGCACGAAGCGGAATTTTATCTTTCATAAGAACCCAAAGGGTTGCTCGTTCCTTAAAAAAGCACTGGGTTAATAGCCCCAGGTTTCTCCACAGAGAAGGATTGAGGTTTTCGAACCGGATATTATTTGGAATCATGCTTCCACCTCCCAGACAGACACAGTATAGGGCGGCAAAGTGACCGTAACCAGACCCTCATTGAAGGACGCTGCCACACCCTCCTCCAGCCACACAGGTGAGCCCCGTTCTTCATCGCACAATAATGCAACGCTTCCTGTTAAAGAGTGTTCAGTGGGGTTGGCCGCAAACAACAGCTTACCCTTTGCTGTTTGATGCAGCATATATTCCAATGGCGAGCCCTCCTGGGGAAGAAGCAATCGCCGCTCTAGCACTGGATAATTACCGTCATCCATAATAAGTCTCAGGGATTTTTCCTCAGCCAGCGCATCTGAAAGAATAGTGCAGCTCTCTTGCTCCGTATCCCTGTCCGGAAGGCATGGCATAATCAGCCTCCCGCCACTCTTAAGGTAATCCAGCAGCTTTTGTTGCAGCTCCCTACCCATGCACTCAAAGGATGACGCGTAAATGGTTTTATACTTGTTCATTTCTTCAATGGGAATCTGGCTGTCTGAGAGATTGTAGTCCACTCCGAGAGCTGTAAGGCGATCTGCAAGACGATCCAGCCAGGGCTCCTCACTCCAGTGCTGTCTGGCCTGATGCTCAAACTCCAGACCTAGAACCGGCTCCGGCGTGAACAACCCACGGGGAATTTCCAATCCTTGCACAAAGGCATTGGAGACCAGGGGACTAAAATCAGCCCTGGAATACATGGACTGGAATCTACCAAGCTCATAGTTCTTAAGCAGCAGTGCCTCTGGCTGCCGGGTGTGGCCATTTAGCCCATACTCATGGACAAACTGGGTTAGCTTCCGGTAAAAATCAAAGTATTCCTCCCGAATCCGTCCGTCCACGGTAATGGGGCAGCCCTGCCAGCGGTCCCGCTCAACAAGCATATAAAAGTTTACGGCTTTAAGACCGTTCATCAAAGCATACAGTGTGATGAATCTTTGCTCGGAAACAGTGGGGGTTTTGGGGTTATCGAACCATACTCCAGATATGAATTCGGGGACAAAGGCAAGCTTGCTGGTCCCGGCCAGATAGCGCATTTTCCTTCGTATATCTTTGCCTTGATACTGATAAAGATAGATGTCCATTCCGGCCACATCCACCGCTTCTTTCTCCATAGCCACAAGATCCACAGGGGTATAATATTGAAATGCAATATTATGATAAATAGGCAGATTTACTCCTTTACCGCGCCAGTAGGCAGCTATCTTTCCTACCATTTCTGTAATCTGACGCTCCTTAAAATTGACCCAATCATAGCACTTAACAAGCTGTCCCCGTGAAAACCCTATTGGTGCCCGGACCTCCTCTATGGAATCAACCGGTCCGCCATAGGCTTCCGATAGGTTGTGAGCCGAACCGTAGCGTTTTCTTAGAAATTTATGATACGCCGTTATGGAAGCTTCTGAATAATCCAGGATATAGGCGCTGTCCCTGAAAAAATGACAGTATTCGTTGTCGCTTTGCAAAGCCACCACCGGCCCGTATGGGTACAGGTAGTCCTTTATTTCTTCGTATACGGCGTCAAAATACTCCCGGACCTCATCAAGAAATTCCGGCGCGGCATAGGACGGAATGGGGAAAGGTCGGGTTGCATATGGATAGGTTACCGGGGTTCCATACGGGGAACGGGCCATATACCGGGGATTGAACACAATCCGCTCCGGAAATCCAAAGCAGTCCAGCTCCGCGTTAATATGGGGTCCGGGCCTAAGAAAAACAAAGAAATTCAATTCCCTGCAGAGGTCCAAAAAGCCTCTCAGGTTCTTTCTGGCATCTATCGAACCAAAATCATACTCCCCTTTTGCAATTTCATGGACTCCCCAGGGGACATAGCTTTCCACCATGCCAAAGCCCATTTGACTGATCTTCTCCAAAATACCCCTCCAGCGGGCCGGATCACTGCGCCAGTAATGGAAGCTTCCGCTCCATAGCGGGTAATCCTGGCCCCCGATGTGAATACCGGTATCGGTCAAAACAACGTTTTCCATAAGAACCTCCTTATCCTTTAACCGCACCGGCGGTCAAGCCTTTAATGACCTGTTCCTGAAACAGGCAGTACATCACGATAACCGGAAGAATGGCAATAAACAGGCCTGCACACAGCATGGCTACATTGGATGCATATTGCCCCTGAAGCCCCATCACACTCTGGGTCAGCGTTTTGAACGAGTTGGAACGGATGATGACAAAGGCAAAAAGATATTCGTTCCAGCAGTTGAGGAAAGTGAGGGTTCCTACTGTTGCCAGACCGGACTTACTCATGGGAAGTACAATCCTCACAAAGGTACGAAACCTGCTGCACCCGTCTATGGTGGCCGCTTCCTCTACCGCAATGGGCAGACTGTTCATGAACCCTACCAGAATGAAGATGGCTAAAGAGACATTGGCGGCCGTATAAACCAGAATGAGGGCTAGCGGCTTATCGAACAATTGCATGCTCTTTAATATGGAGAAGGTCGGAATCAATACCGTATGGGCGGCTATCATGATACCCATGGAGAAATAGGAGTACACCCATTTGGGAACCATCTTCCGGGAGATGGCATAGGACGCCAGCGCACCCATCATAATAATCAGCAGCACCGAGGTAAAGGAAACCAGTATGCTGTTCATGAACGCTGTGGATATCCGGGCCATTTTCCATGCATCGGCAAGGTTCTGGAAAAGCCATCGGGCCGGCAGGCCAAAGGGATTTGAGTATATCTCGTATTGCTCCTTAAATGCGTTGAAAAACAGCCATATAAAAGGGTAAAAGGTGGTCATACCGAACAGTGTCAGCACCAGATATTTAGCAGAAGACGCTAATCCCAGAATTTTGCGAGTTTTCATGTGTTACCTCCTCAAGATACGCCTTCGTCGGTTCGGACCAGCTTTCGTACAAGCAGTGACAGGATGAGTGCCACCAGCAGCATGGTAGAACTGACTGCGCTTGCATACCCAAAGTTCGATTTCACAAAAGCGGCTTTATATGTATAGATGGCAAGGTAGGCCGAGGCATTGCCCGGTCCTCCGCCGGTTATGGCCCAAGCGTGATCGAAAGCCTTGAGTGAACCGGTTACAGCCAATACCATACTGATGCGGGTAATATCCTTTACCATGGGACTGACAATATTCCAGAACACATACCACTGGTTTGCACCATCGATCTTGGCACTTTCAAATATATCGTCTGAGATGCCACGAATGGCTGCCGCGAAAATCGTAATGTAAAGGCCGATATACTGCCACACCTGCGGGATAATCACGGAGGTAAGAACAATATCCGGGTCCGACAGCCACTCCCTTTTAAGTCCCGAAAGATGGAGCATATCAAAAAGAAGGTTGATCATCCCGAATTCGGAATTATAGAGTAATGAGAACATAATGCCAATGGCCATAGGGGCGACGATAACAGGCAGAAAAAATACGGTACGGTAAATTTTGAACCCTCGTGCGGCATTACACATGAGCCAAGCCAGAATAAGCCCAAAAAAAACCTGAAAGACCAAGGATACCGCCATGAGTATCATGGTATTAGAAAAGGTTTTCCAATAGTCGCCGTCCTTTATGATCCTGATATAGTTTTCAAGTCCAATAAATATTGGAGCGGAAATTCCATTCCATTTCGTGAGTCCGTAACCGAAGGACATGATAAGCGGAATCATAGTAAGTCCTGTGAAAAACAGGAGCGCGGGTGCTGTAAACAGCCAGCCCATTAACTTGCCGCCTTTATTCATAATTAACTCTCCTTAGAGGTGTGTGTAAAAGAAGCGCCGTTTATCCTTAGGACAAATGGCGCTTTATAGGGTGAACTGCATGATTATGATTACATGGTTCTTATTTTGCCTCGTCTAAAGCAGCCTGTACCTTGTTGATAAAATCTTCCGGTGTGATTGCGCCTGCAAATAATTCATCCAATCCTTCAAACATAGTTGAAAGTCCACTGGGATCGGGGAAGAAGTTTTCGTGCTGAGACAGAGCGGTTTGATTCTTGGTGTATTCCAGAACGCGAGCAAAGAAGGGATCCAAAGTCGAGCTGTCGATGGTGACATTCTTCGCCGGAGGCATTCCGCCCTTAGCCAGTTCGCTGAACATTTCATCAGAGGTAATAAAGTCAAGAAGCTTTACAATCGCGGCTTGCTTTGCAGGGTCTTCAAAGGATTTTTTGCTCACGATGTAACCCATGTTGGATGCCCCGATGGTATAACCGGAGGTTTTTGAGTTATCGCCCTGATAGGCAGGCATATCAAAGAATTCTGATTTCTCTGCAATATCCGGCTTCACATGGCCCGCCATCCAAGGGAACTCATAGATCATAGCTGCTTTCTCTTCATTGTAAAGCGCAAGGGATGGACCCCATTCACCATTTGATACAGTATCGCTGGGGAAGATCTTGTTTTGACGCATCTCGTCAATAGCCTTAGCAGCTTTCACATTGGATGGAGTGTTGAAGTTCCAGCTTTCCAGCATTTTAGAGTTCTCTTCGTAGCCATTCTCAAAATTATAGGCTAAAAAGCTGATGTACAGATGAGAGGGTTGACCGCCCTTACTGCCCATGGAGAAGGGAATGATGCCATTATCATTAAAGGTCTTGCTTACAGCCATGAAATCGTCCCAGGTTTTTGGGATTTCCAAGTTGTATTTATCAAACAGGGCTTTGTTAGCCAGGAAAAATCCCTTGAAGCTGGAAACAGGAATACCATAATAGGTTCCGTTGATTTTGTAGAAATCCCAGAAGCTGTCGGGGAAATTTTCCTTCTTGGTTGCGGTAGAAACTTTCAGATATTCACCGATGTCCAAAAGCTCATTTCCTTCAACAAGTGGCTTTAGATTTGCATTGCCCGGCCAGTAGGTCATGACATCCGCCAAATTACCTGTGGAGGCATCCACTTTGATCTTGGAGCGGTGATCTTCGCCCGGGGTTCCTTCCATAACCAGTTCAATACTGTCTTTGTTTGCTTCCGCAAATTTCTTAAGCATACCTTCGAAATAGGGTGCTTGCGGATCCGAGCCCGTCCAGTTATAAGAAATACGAAGTGTTACCTTTTCCGCTTTGGGATCGGCCGTTGCGCTCTGAGTAGGCGTGGGAGTTCCCGACACCGGAGCCGGTGTGCTGTTGCCGCAGGCGCTGAGGGCGAGGCTTAAAAGCATCAGAGCTGCAAGTAAAAATGCAATCTTCTTTTTCATCATTATTCCTCCTATCCAATTGGCCGGCAATGAAATAACCAACCTGTTGCCCTTATTATAAGCGACTCATCAGATAGGCTAAATCCGTTAAAGCTATGAAAAAGTGCACAATAATACTCATTTTTGAAAGCTAAGAACACGGGTTATTCACTTCTTATCCGAAAGGTGTTCATTCATCCGAAAAGGTGTAAAATTTACCGGTCAGTGAGATTTTTCCCCTTGATTCTTTTAAAAACTTTGGTAAGATAGCGCCAATCCGTATAGCCTACCATCTCCGCAATTTGATAGACCTTCATACCCGGGCTTCTATACAGCTCAGCCGCACGCTCTACCCTAAGCTCAGTGAGATAGGCCGTAAAGGTTTGACCGGTACTCTTTTTAAACAGGCCTGAAAAATAGTTTTTGCTCAAATTGACATGGCTGGCCACCTGATCTATGGTCAGGTTGGGATTTGACAGATTTTCGGCCATGTAGTTTTTGGCCTCATAAATTTCATTCCGGCAGTTGGTCTTTAAGAAGTCCTCGACATCATTGGCTATCTGCTGAATATAGCGCTCAAACTGGTCAATGCTGGTGAAGGTGGTGAGCTTGGAGAATATTTTCCCCTGCTTGTCGTATAGGTATCCCAGTGCATTGCGGTTAAGCATGGCCTCTTTCATTAATTGAACAATCATATTGGCTGCGATCTCATTAAGGAAAGGCAGATCCAATTGTTTTTCCTGGCGCAGTCGGGTGAAAACAGATTTTATCTTTTCTGAATAAGCCCTGTCACCTACTTCATAGAGGCTGTCCAGTGCCTGTTTCATTAGGTTTTCCCTGCTGTTTGACGATATATCTTCACCAAAGCGCCCAACCTTATCAAGCCCCAGAACAAATAGACGATCGGCCATGGTATAGGCTTGCTCATAAGCCACTCTGAGATTTTCCAGTGAGAACCCCGTTTTGCTTAATCCACAACTACATTTGAGATTAAAGATATTCCGAATAATGGATACCACCTTGGTAGACAGCCCGTCCCGCTCATGACGCTCGTCAGCAAGCACCACATATTCCGACTGACTTCTGACAACCAGTAGGCCGGAGTGGTTTTTAGCCGTTTCCTCCAGCGAATTGGAGATTCCGTATCGAAGGAGAAATTCATCATCCTGAAACTCGTGGGTTTCTGTTGGGACACTGGTTTTAAGAACTATGGCCACCAGGCCTGAAAACGGAAGAGACATTTCAAGGGATTCATAGCGTCTTTTAACCTCATCCCGGGTCATTTTCTTCCCATCGATGAGCTCGGTGAGAAAATGCTGTATATCCGCTTCCCGCCCATGAAGAGCCTGAAGCTCCAGGGAATGCATCTTCTCCATATTTCTGCGCCTGTTAAGCAGATTATCCCGGGCCGTGGTTACGACACGCGCAATCTCCTCCGGCATCATGGCAGGCTTAAACAAATAGTCACAGGCACCATTTTGCATGGCCTTCCGGGAATACTCAAAATCGTTGTAACAGCTTAAGACAATGATTTCAGTGTCATAGCCTCTGCGGCGAACCTCGCTCATAAGGGCAATACCATCCATGGGTGTCATGGCTATATCGGTAATCAGGATATCAATTTGCTGGCTCTCCATAATGGCCAGAGCTTCCTCGCCATTAGCGGCGCGGATTGGTGTTTCGATACCGATAGTCTGCCAGTTGACACAATTAATCAGCCCTGCCACCACAAGATATTCGTCATCCACAATGAGTGCCTTGAGCATTTTGTTCTCCTTCCACTGATATGATTTTCGGCAAACGGAGGGTTACAATGGTTCCGCCACCCGGCGTACTTTCCACTTTCATGTCGGATTTATTTCCATAGTGAAAGCGAAGCCGCTTTTGAACGTTATCCATGCCCACTCCTGTAAATCGCATACCTTTGTCAAGCTTCATGCCCTTGCCATTGTCTTTTACGCTAAAGGTAATAAAATCACCGCAGTCCTCGCCTTTTACAATAATCGTCCCGCTATAGCCCACATCCGAGAAACCATGGATGATGGCATTTTCCACGATGGGCTGCAGAATGAATTTCAAGGTCAGACAGGATAAAATAGACTCGTCAATTTCATAAATGGTTTCAATACTGCTTCCGTAGCGCATCTTTTGTATAAATACATAGCTTTTGATAAACGCGATATCCTCTGCCACCGTGACCTCGGTATTCTTATTGCTGCAACTGAACTGAAGCATCTTAACCAGCTCAACAATGGCCTCGGCTATGGGTTTATTGTTTTCCATCAGGGCCATCCATTTGATTGAATTGAGTGTGTTATAGAGGAAATGAGGGTTGATTTGGTTTTGAAGCGCAATAAACTCGGAACGGTTCTTTTCCTCTTCCTTCTGCATGTTTGAACGTATCAGTGCGTCGATATCCTCGACCATTTGATTGAAGTACTGGGTGAGAACAGAGGTCTCACTATAGAAGGATTTCTCCTCCATGATTTTAAAATCACCCTTACCCACCTGTTCCATCTGGCTGGTCAGGGAAGTGATAGGCTGAGTAATCATACTGGATAGCTTGGTGGAAACCAGGATGATAAAAAGAAACATAACCCCGGCAATAATGTAGGCAAACAGCTTTACAGGGGCCATTTCTTCCAGGACATTCCCTGTTGGCACAAAGCCGACGATGTGCCAGTCCACTTCGCTTAATGGTTGTGAAACCTCTGAGAGGCCTGTCCTGTCCGTATCAAGACGATCTGTGGTCCTGCTCAAATATTCGTCTTTCGACTTTCCAATGAAGCTTTTGTCATGGCAATAGACCAGCTTGTCATTACCATCCACAATCATGACAAAACCGCTGTCTCCAAGGGAAATCTTCTTCATAATATCCTCAATGGCAGAATATTGAATGTCGGTTTGAATCAGTGCTATGGCATCATTACGGCCATAATGCAATATTTTACTCAGCAGTGATACCACCAGAATCTCCGGCGGTTTTCCTGAAAGATTGGCATTCCTGTTATAGTAATCGGCTTGATGGGTTGGTACAATCATGGTTCCGGCATTGATTTGAGTTATGGTATGTATCCATTCGCTTTCCAAGAAAGCCTTGGTATCAACATCTGAATTGCTGGAAAACAGCGTTTCATCCTCGCTAACCATGTATATCTGAGAAATATAGACGTTGGAGCGTTTGGCATCCGCCAATGTCCGGTCCACCGTCCGAACCATGTCCAGTTTTTCCTTTGCAGATTTGCTGGAATAGTTTTGGAACAGCACCGACGTAATGGCATTGGAGGTGAGCTGCCTTTGTGTGGCATTTATCTGAGCAATCAGCGCATCCACGCTACTACCCGCCTGCCGGACAATCTGGTTGGAGTATTCCTGCATTCTGCGCATGGTCATTTGCGTGACATTGACATTGTTGTAAACAAAAAAGGTGATAAGAGGTATAAACGCCACCACGATCATGGCAAAAATCATCACGATTCTGATCGATGCTCTGCGGCCGCTTTTCCAAAGACGCAACGCTTACCACCCCCGTCTTGCTAATCCGTCCATTAATAGCAGTCCCAATTGTATATTACTTTGCTGAAATCACGTTCTTTAAATGCTTTTTCAGATATAAAGTAGTTGCATATGCCACTATCGCCCCACATGATTTCATGTGCTTTTGTTCCTATACTGTCCATTTGAAGTAGAAGCATCTGATGGTCACAATAACGGTTGGCTTCATCTCTTGGGTCTTCCTGTGTAAAAGCAGGGTAGCCTCCAAGCTTATGACCGAAGCCCGATACTTCATTATACATATCCTCTGTTAATTCCTGCGGCAAATCAAAATAGCTCTCTATCTTGCTTTGAGGATATGCTTCATTCCAACGTTTTGCAAACATTTTATTGAAGCGATAATCATTGGTGCTCATGCCCTCTTTTTCTAATGAAAATGAAAGGGAGAACGTGTTTTGAACCGGGAAGTAGCTCTCTCCTTCGCAATAGGGCTGATATTTTTCGAGCACCTCTTGCTCTGTTACAGAGGGATCAATTTCCTCATAAAAGGTCACTCTGCTTCCTTTTTGTGAAGTCAGATCATCAAAATCCAGTCCGGTAGAGTTATCATCCAATGCCCAGAATTGCATGATCCCTTTTGGTATAAATATATCATTCTTCGGCAATTCTTCTAATCGGATCTGCGCAAGTAATCGCAGTTGCCTGCCCGAGTCATCTTTTGGCACTTCAGCATTCTTTGGAATATAGGGTAACCCTCCAAATTTGCTGCTGGTCAGCCCAACTGTATTATCATTTACCTGAATGCGAATGACTGACTTTTCAGTGTCTCTTCGTAAGTCATCCATTACCTTTTTAATCATATCCGATGTATAGGGGGCGACTGATTCTGCTTTACTTTGAACTTCTTTTGTTTCCTTTTTTTTAAGCCAATCAAACAATCCCATGAAATGACTCCTTTTTCAATAGAATATCAAAATCATTTTAACAAAGAAAGTATTATCTGCGCTATGCTCTGTTTATTGAATTTTAACATTTGTTATTAATCTTTGGATTCCTGTAGTGTACTGCTCTTTGATTCAAAACGACTATCAAAGAATTCTCAAATGATCGATGGCAGGTGTTTTTTCTTGAGTCTTGCCAATCAATGTATTAAATTCCTACTGCAAGCACTTCATTTCCTCTATCGTCACCATAGCATGCTTGACAAAGATGCTGCCTATAACACCATAACCGTAGATTAAGAATTTCATTGAACCACTCTTTTTTGTTTCCATTTTCACCCTAGCTAGTAATAACCCATTGCAGCGGGTCCTTTAATGACTTGTAATATGCCCTAATAACCATTTCCAAGGGTGATGAATCACTATATTTTCCATGTATCCATTCTGCCTCTTAGTCCTAACCATTTTCTGCGCTCACGATTAAAAATATATGATTTTTAGCTAGTTTTAAAGTCATTTCTTTCTTGAGGTCTCAACCCAGTCAACAATGAAGTTCCAATCCTTAACTTTACCATTGTCATGCAGGATATTAAGAAATACACCATCGCCTTTCCCTACCTGCCAGATTGCATTAGCAGTATTTTCTTTCGTACTGATCTCGGAATCGAATATATATTTAAAAAATATATCCTTACCAGGACCGTATGTTTCAGCAACATATGCTATTAAATAAATATCAATGACATGTACCCCAAAATCAGAAGGTTTTCTAGACAGGATATGGTTTTTTATAATATCTATCCATTCTTCTTTAGTGGATGATAAAATTTTTATTTTTATATCATCAATAAGGTATGCTCTGTAGCACCTTTTCTCCCAAGGTTTTAGACTATTGGGGTCTCCTTCTAGTGCAATTAATTTATCAAGCATGTTTTCAAGATTACATACTGTTGGAATAACCTTAGTTGTTATACTTCTTCCTCTCAGATTATCAGGGAGGATATGTTTTATACTGACGTTATTGTGATTATTCATACTGGTAATCTCCTTTTTTTTGTGATTTGGCCAACTTCTAATGCACCTTTATTCTTTAATCTAATGTAATATGCTAGGCTAAATGTAAACGACCATATATTCTTTCAAATGTTCCGGAATACTTAGGTACTTTTTCTTCCTTTCAACTTGTTGCTGTCTACACTCTATAACATGTTAGTAAGTTGAGGAGAATATCTCTCCTAATCTTATTGCAACTCACTGGTAGGATTATAAACTTATTTGGCTTTTTCTGTTCTCTTTGAATATATTTGTTGATAGAGGTTTGAAAAACAACCTGTATAGTAATAGGAACACACATCCCTTGATTAAGTAACGACCAATCAACCTCTTTTTTATATGTAGTAGCCTTCCTCCATGGGAATCTCCTTTAGAAATGGTATTTACTTATAGGTCATTGACCTTTATATATATATCTACATTTCGGATAGCCGGAACAACCTGTGAAAGCACCGTATTTCCCTTGTTTTACAATCAATGCGCTACCACATTTAGGGCATATATTGGCTTTCTTCTCCACCTTTTCTTTGATTCCAGCAACATGTTTCTTAACTTCTTTTATGTCATTAATTGCAATTCCCTTTATGTATGTAAAAATACTATTCATAATATCTTCATCAAAGACTTGCTGCTGTTTTTCTATCACAAAGCTGTACAGATCTTTGAGATAAATGACCTTTTCAGATCTAACTCGTTTAAGCTTTGCATTATTAGAAAAGACAACAACTGGTATATACAAGATTTTGGGAAAATCCTTTAAAACTTCTTCCAAAGCTTTAACATGTCCATAGTTTTGCCATATAGGATTTAGAAAACGTTTTTTGCTCTTAAAAAAAGACTGAGTCCAATACTCGCTTCTTTCATCACCTGAGATCCATCCAGAATAATTCTTTGTTTCAATAACAAATATACCAAAGTTTGAAACTACTACATGGTCTATCTGTGAGGTCTTACCATCTTCAAGTTTCAGAAAAAGGTTATTAAACACTTTATATTGGGTCGGATCGAGCTTCGAAAGTTTTTCTCGAACCTGATATTCACCGAATGCCCCTTTAATAGTAGGCCAAAAAGGAACCAATATAGCCATAACAGCTATTGGTCCTATAAACCATTTAAAAGTCCATAGCCACTTAATAAGACCATTTAAATCACCCGTAAAAATGTAAGCAAAACATCCTACAACTAAGAGAGAAATAAGACCTGAGAATTTCTTAGCCAATAATTTTAATAATCTTTTCATATATTACCTCATTGATCAACCTGTATGTTTAAACTGTTCATATCTTACAGAAAGCCTATCTTTATCTGGCCACGATTTTTTACTATAAGGCAATATAATACTTGAATTATGTAACGCTTGAATGCCATGTTTGAGCATTGGTCCATCTATTTCATTTAAAATGTCATCTCTAACTTCAATTCTATAATCAGGAGATACTCCGACTATATTCATATCGTAAACAGAATGATGTATCTTGCATAATGATAAACCAGTGTTTACTATCGGGTCACCAATCTCATCGGAATCTGGTACTATATGTGCAGCGTCAAGTAACTCAGGATGATTTAAATTACAAAACGCGCATCTTTCCCGGTAAGCTTGAAGGACTATTTCTCTAAATGAACTTTGATGTAGTCTAACTTTAACTGCCGATGTTATATATTGACGCTTTATAATTCTGTCATCCTCAGAGGATTTATAAAATACCTCACTCGATGCTTTGTTAAAATCTATAGAACTCATATCGTCTGCTGCTACGGTAAATGTATGCGCATTGGGATTGTCCGCGACTATGTATATAGGCCAAACAGCTAAATACTTACCTTTTGCTATCCCATGAAAATATATTAATGGTATTTGCTTGTTCATTGCATCTCTTAACCCTACATTATCTCGATGAAAAGGATCTATGCCTCGGTATTTATATAAAAGTAACCCATCTTCCTTAAAGGAATCACTATATGGGCCTCCTGCCACAGCGGTGATTGTAAGCGGAATACTCCTTAATACTTGGGGTTTCCAAATCCCTTGAGGCCCCATTAATGTAATACGCTGGCCCTGAAACTCAAACCCCTTCTCAAGAATATTCCTTGGTAGGGTATTCCCATATATTTGCACTTGTCTTTTTAGACATTCAAATGTTGCTATTCTAACCTGTTCATCCATAGTGTTCTCCAATAGCAATATATTAGCTTTATAATCATGTAGCGAAATTTATCTGCTATATTTCATATTAAGTCACGTTACAAAACACCTACTAAGCCCTTTAGGATGGCTGCATTTTCTTAAGCAACCTCACCACACGATGAGACAACTCGGTCAGCGATGACATCCTGTCATTCCGATTTCTTCATACTCGCACCAAATGCTTCTATTAGAATATCAGTTATGCCTGTTATCAGTTGATTTATCAGCCTTTTTGCCTTTGTCAGAGTCCACCCCGGTATCCAGTTCAGCCTCCATGCTTTCTATTTTACATGCTCTTTACAATAGCACAAACTATTTTAGCACACTTAGTCTAATCGCTTGGATTATTAGGGTTTTTTTAATAAGCACAATCCGAAAATTCTATTTTTTCTTCACTATCTAAACACATTAACGTTTTTCCATTATTTTCGATAAACCTTACATGATTTCCATTCCATACATATCCTCTTTGATAATCAGGCACTCGAAAGATCCTTTTAGTAAACAATTTTGATAAAGATAAAACTTGTAACTACATAGTTTTATCTCCTAACTATTTTATTAGCTATACTTTTTTACCAATTTTATTAGCAACAAAGAGCTTACCACTTTACTTTTCTACAAAATCAAATGAAATCTCTTTACTCTGATCATCAGTCCACCTAGAACTAATATTTTTCTTCTTACATCTTTCATAAGCCTTATATCCAAGCAACTTTTTCGTTTTTTCTAAATTTTCTTTAGAAACATTACCTTTGTAATCTTTGTTTTCTTTTTTATTTTTTTCATGATCAATCCATCCCCAAAAATAAATTTTATCAGCTTCTTCAATATTCCTATAATAATGCGCTAATTCACTAGGGCTAGGACGTTCATTAATGCTAGCATATGCTGGAAACCTATCATTTAATGCCTCAAAGAAATAAATGGGCTTAAATGGACCTTTTTCATTAATATTAAATTCAAACAGCGCTACTAATTCTCTATATACTTTTTCGTCAAAATAAGGAACAATTTGATAACCTGATTTTACTTCAACTTCAAAGTAAAATCTTGTTTTTTTTACTCCAAACATTAAAATAAACGGACTCTCATCAATAAAAAAAATTACATCAAATTCTACTTTAGCATAAATAAAATTAAACTTGTATCTTTCGATTTTCTTTATCTTCATATCTTTATACAGATTCTCAATTCCAGTCAGTTTCATATGTACTCTTCCTCTTTATGTAATTATATTTTGACAATTACTGCGCTACTCATTTTTACCGAACCAGAAATGAATAAACAATGTCATACAACGTCCTAGTTTTATGATGCCGAAGAACCAAGGTATGAGAGCCTTTCCCCTTTGTAACTTTTCATCCCTGTGAGACGGTTGACAACGTATTCTCTTTAGAATATCCTACAACATAAAAATTTTGATCGTAACGCCATAATCAATTAAATTATTTTAAATTCGTCCTGTGCCATGGCAACGTGGACATACTTTCCCTGCTCCACCTGGAACAAAATTATGTATGTGACCGCTGATCTTTGATGAGTGACCACTTTTCAAAATTAGATAGCGGTAATTAAAAGTAGGATTTAATTGGACAGGAGTTGGAGAGTTCATAATTGTTCCTCCTTTTTGTACTAATAAAATCAAACATCTCCTAGTAATGTTTTTGATATCGTGCATGCAGTTACCTGTTTTATGGGTACCGCGAAGCTATTTAGTTTTTTCTACTTTTTCATATCAAATAATGTTCTATGGTTATAAATAACCGATTTTGCTATATTATCTACATCACTGTAAACACTTTCTAAGTTAATACCCAAATAATTTAATTCTTCTAGTACCAAATAATGATTATTGACTTCGATGGTTATATCCGGCTTGATATTTTGCATATTTAATATTCCATAATTATAAACCTCTTCAACACGATAAATATATGGTTGGTATATAAATAGCCCTTTTTGATTTGATATTCTATCAAACAGGTTCGGAGGTTGATATGTAAAGTATACGTCCAACACTAAATTTAGAGTTTCAAAAGACTCATAGAACTTTTGAACTATATTAATAATCAATGCTAAATATATCCGTGCAGCTAGGGATTCAATACTTTCATATTCAATTTCATATTCATGCAAATAATACATTTTGCAATGAGTAATGGATTCATTTTCTATTTCATTGATCATGTAAATAAATAAATCTCTAAGCGTGCCATCAATATTTCCTTTTATTAATTGTTTTTTATACATATGTAATTTATAATTATTTTTATTACTGATTTTATTTTCGATCTTTCCATAAATATCAAAATTCCTTTCTTCGTAAAACTCTATAATATTAATAATCCACTCTCTAATATAACTCTTGTTCTTTATAAATATTTCTTTTAACTTCTCAAAAATTAATTGTTGTATATTTATATCTAAATCAAGGAAAAGTTTTTCATAAAAATTTATTTTTTGATTTTTTGCTATAATATCTGTAATATCTATTAGTCTATCTTTATTAATTAGATATATTTCAGAATACGGTGTAAAAGAGTTTTTTATTAATTTATTAACCATGTTATGAATCAGCATTTTTTGTAATGAGTCATCATTTTTAAGTTTTTCAATGTCTTTAAAGGTTTCACAGTTTATTAATTCTTCAATAGTAAAATTAGGAATACTCTTTCCTTGACAAGCAAAAAACAATGCAATTAGAGGGGAATATGTAAAATCAACCAAATTTGTTGGTAATCCGTGGTGTTGGCAAAAAGCTAAAAAATACTCTTTTTCATCACTTGAAAGTCTTCTAATTACCTTATTATAAAATTCTTTTTGCATAGCATTTATATTGTAAAATTTATCACTTTCCCAACCACCCGTGTAGGGTCTAAAGCCACTGGCTCGAATTCCAAAGTAAGGTTCATTTTGACCTCTATAAATAAAATTTATTAATTGCTTTGTCTCAATTAATTTTAAATATTCTGCAATTGAGTTAACTCTATATCTTGGCAAATTTAACACCTCTGTCAACCATAAACTTTCTCAATTATTGGCTTTATAGGAAATTTGAAGTATTCTCCCAATAAAACACTTTACCGTAAATTATATATTTTTATTTTTCCGGCGACTTTATCGCTCCGCTTATTAAATGCCTGATCAATGTATCTTTCTGGATTTTTCATAAAATCATCCCATTTGACCAATATACAATATCGTTCTTCCTCTGACCACGAGCATCCATCATGAGGCTCAATATAATAATTTTTGCTAAACTCTCTGATTACTGTGCCGTCGTTAATTGATACCCAATTATGTTGTCCCCCACAATTAGAGCATTGATATTCTCCTTTATAAATTCGATCATACATTTCAGGTATGACAATACCAACTATTCCACTTCTAGTATTACCTTCTCCATTATACAATGTAGCCTGAAGCTCTCTCTTTATAAAATAATTTTTATCTCTTTCTAAATAGTCTTTTCCTTCGTTTTCAGAAGAATGCCCACCAATTAAAAAAATAGTTACTGTTGAATCGCTCAAATAGTCATCTCTTATAGTTTGCATAATATAATCACCATTTTCACTTTTGATCTCTCTATCAAGTGATTTATCAATAACATCCGACTTATCAAACTTTTTCATTAATTCATCCCTATACTCTTTATCCTCTTTTTTGTAACTAATAAAACATTTATGTGACATTTTTATTTTCTCTCCTTTTTAATTAATATGGATTACTATACTTTTTTTACAAAATGTATTAATTTTGCTGGTACAGCGCAGGTAATGTAAATACCATTTGTACAACCTATTTTGAAAACTCCCTTAATTTATAAAAATTAATCTTATCTTTTATTGATTCATGGATAATAACTGATACCTGCGAAGGATATGTAAACTTAATTCTACTTACTTTAAAAGACCAAATTAATAGTTCCAATAGTTCTTGCTCTGATATCATATTATATTCTTTAAACCTTGTTAAACCAGATCCCAAAAGAGGAATTGAGATCGAACGGCCAGCATAAATTATATCTATTTCATTCCAAAAATTTAGAAGAAAATTTATATAATCGCTCATATATAAATAAGCTCTATTATCCTTATCAAACTTTGAAAATGCAGTTAATAAATAGTCATTATGTTGGAATGTTGTTCCAAGTTCATACTTTTTCTTTTTTCCTCCTTTCCGACTATTTTCCACTTCTATGATCTTCTCATTACACCGTTCATTACTATCTATTGAATTATTCAATGTATCTAAATCATCAACTAATTTATTAATATAGATACCGTTTAGCGTCTTTTCTGAGATAATTTGATTATCAACTTGCGTATCAAAATATTCATTAAATGCTATTACTTTTAATTCATTCTCTTTAAATATATCTCCAATTTTTACATCAACAATTGAGTTATTTATTTTTAGTCGTACTTTATTTAGTGAGTTTGCTTTTACCCATAAAATTATATAAATAATTAGAAAGAACAGAATAAGGCCAATGCTTGCTTTCAATTTACATTTATCAGGTATATCAATTAAAATCGCGACAAAGGATAAAATAACACTAATAATAGACAATACAACGAAATATTCCCTTATTAATATTTTATCGAACAGCTTTACTTTAATCAATAAAATCCACCTCTAACTACTTAAATATTATGAATTATAGCTTACCATCATAGATATAATTCAGAACTTTTATCTCCCATAATACCCTCTTAGCTTCTCCTCACAGTGCCTCAAAATCCACTCAATCTCCTGTTCCGATAGCTTTTTGAACACATACCTGCTAAACTCAACATACTCCACTTCCCTGCTGCGCTTCATGAAGCGCATGTCTTCAAAGCGTTTGAAGGGGTTAGAAAAGATGTTGCGCTCAACATCTTTTCTAGTATAACTGTCTTTGCAATAGATGCTGGCTGGTTTTTCAACCACGAGGCCTTTTGCTTTTCTGTCTTCATAGAAGTCTATAAAATAGCTCACAATGTCCTCAACCCGAACTTTGCCGTTTTCATCTGCATTTTCAAACATGGCTTTTAAGAGTACAGGCTTATAGGAATAGCTCATATCCATGGTTTTCACCATCTCCATGAACTTGTCCTTCATGTTGGCAGCATTGATGAGGTCCCAATTATACTCCCTGGCATAGCTATGGACGGTCTCTTCTTTGAAATAGTTAAACTTCCTTGTATCCCCTATGGGAACTACCAGATCAGGCTTTATTCTGCCATCCCTAATATACCTTTCTATGGTCTCAGCCTGAACATCCACCATCCTAACAAACTCTATCTGTGAGACCATATCCTTGGCCTGGTCCTGCCAGTTGAATAGATCAATAAGTTCATAATCGGAAATATCAAGAGGGAAGTCAAGATAGACCGGTGGCTTTTCACCTTTTACTGTTAAATCCTTATCAAGCTCAAACTGGCTTTGGGACGCTACTACATACTTACCAGCCTGATATTCCTTTATATTAAAAACTCGATGAAGTGAATAAGGCATATTAAAGAGATTGGCATTATCAATGAAGTCAAAGACCATCAGATAATCTTTTCCAGGAGACTTTCTCATGCCTCTTCCGAGTTGCTGGATATAGAGAGTTTTTGAAAGTGTTGGCCGTGCCATGAACAGCACTTGAGTCTTTGGGCTATCCCAGCCCTCATTTAATAGATCACAGGCACAGAGAACATTGATGTTCCCATTTTCATACTCATCCAGAACTCTGGTTCTTTCCACTGCTTTTGAAGAACCGGAAACCGCTTCGCACTTGATTCCATTATCCTTAAACATAGCAGAAACATCTTGGGCATGCTTGACTGACGCGCAGAAGACCACTGTCTTTTTATCTTTCACATAATTCAAGTAGGTTTCGACTATCAGTCTGTTTCGTTCAGGGACAAACAGCTTACTCTCCAGGTCTTGTGAATAATACTTAATGCCATTAATTCTAACACTGGAAAGGTCGACATTGGTCTTAACCCTGACACATCGAATAGGAACCAGTTCCCCTATTTCTACTGCGGTTTTAAGATCAAGCTTATGAGCCACATTTTTAAATATTTCAAGGAGGTCTTCACCATCAGTTCTGTCCGGTGTAGCCGTGAGACCTAAAGTGAATTCAGGATTAAAATGACCCAATATCTTTTTATATGTATGAGCAGTTCCATGATGGCACTCATCGATAATCAAATAGCCGAAATCAGAAGGATCAAATTCTCGAATATTCTGAGAAACACTTTGGATACTACCGCAAACAACGTAAGCGTCCTTTTCTTTTTGTTCTCCTAGATAGACGCCTGTTTTAACATTATCCCACAGCTTTTTAAAGGTTTTCTGGGCTTGAAGCACCAGTTCTTTTGTATGGGCAAGGAATAGCGTTCTCATTCCAACTTGCTTGGCATCGCTTACTGCTGTTACAGTTTTTCCTGCACCTGTGGCGTGATAGAGCAGGGCAATGGTTTCTCCGCTCGCTCTCATGGTCTCCAGGTTTTGAAGGGCAGCCTCTTGATGATCTTTAAGGCTGAATATTTCACCTTTCTGCCTTGGGAGATAATCTTCAAGGGCTTTAAAGAAAGGGATTTCGCCAACAAAGGTTCTTAATTCATCCTTGACCTTATCAGGTTGTCTTATAAGCTGGTTATAGGCCCAGCGATAGACCTTCCAGTTTTCATAGGTCAGACTGTTTTGTTTAAGTAAATCATCAAAATATTTGTTGTCTGAAATTTTCTGTGGATTATGATAAGTCTCGCCATCGATCTCAATGGCAATGCGGATGCTCTCATTCTCAAGAGCAAAGTCAATGAAACGCCTGTTTCCGTAGATGTCGGTAAACGGGTATTGAATGAATAGGAACTGGGATTTGTCAGGGCCAAAGGTGTCACAAAACAGTTCCACAAATAAGTCTTCAGCTACACTATTCAGGCTTCCGCTCTTCTTTACCATGTAGTCCATTTAGGTGTATCACTTACTCCTCGATAACCTCTTTGAGTAATAGTCGTTCCTTAAATGCACCACGTCGAGCAGCCTTTTGTTGTCTTATTGCTTCAAAATCCTTTATTAAAACCTTTTTATAATCTAATATGGCATAGATGACTTCTACCAAGTCCGCCAATTCTTCAACATTCTGGCTTTCTAGGTATTCCTTGAGCTCTTCGCTAAGCTTTTCATTGAGTAGGCTGATATACTTTTCTTCTCCAACCCTTTCAACAACCGCTTTATTCCCGCTCTTCTCAATGATCTCAGGGATTCTGTCTCTAATAAGTTTATTGTAAATTCTAGCACCCATCAGTTGTTTCTCCTGATTTTTACATCTTCTTACACTATTCTATCATATTTTATATGCTATTTTAAAATCATTTAGAAAATACATCTTAGATTTTAAGCCCCACTTTTTTTGTGTATTTACAGCTTGGATAGTTTGAGCAACCCCAAAACGGCCCAAATTTACCTTTCCTGTAGATCAGCTTTCCATCTCCGCATTGAGGGCATTTGCTACATTCTTTTTTATTCTCTACTTTATATTTCCTTTCCACTTCAGCAATAAATACTGATTTATTGTCATTAATGGTCATTAACCAGACATATTTTTTTGCTCTGGTTAATGCAACATAGAAAAGTCGTCTCTCTTCAGAGTAAGGAAATTCTTCTTTATTTTCCAATACAAGTTTCAAAATGCTATCATCCTGAATATTACTGGGGAATCCGAGACGTTGTTTATTATTATTAATGATAAAGACATAATCGGCTTGGAGGCCTTTAGATTTATGTACCGTTAGGAACTCGATTTCAAGATCTTTCCTGCAATCATAGACTATTGTTCTTTTATCGCGATGAAAATCATGCTTCACCGAAATATCTTTATCAACAACTTTCTTAACATCCAATGTGTACCTGCCGAGCAAAAACACTTTACTCTTTGCAGGAAGTTCCTTGAGTTTGTTCTTTAACTCTTCAGCAAAAAAATGTTCACTACTACAGTTAATAAATCCATATGAAATAATAATATCGGTAATTTTACTTTTAAGAGACTTTTTTATTTGAAATGGGTTTCTCAATATAAAGTCGCTACTGACTTCAATAAGGCTGTTCGGAAATCTATAGGTTGTTTCTATTAGGGAACGTTCTGTGGGTCCCCAGTACTTTTCAAAATCAATAAAGAAGTTAACATCACTCCCAGAGAAACGATAAATACTTTGCCAATCATCGCCTACACAAAACAAGCTTGATTCATTTCTATCCTTAATCGCTTTAATAAGTTTATATCGAGCATTTGAAATATCCTGATACTCATCAATAATGATATACTTGTACTTTTTTAGGTAAAGACCTTCTTTAACATACTCCGTAGCTTTGTTTATCATATCACTAAAATCTATTTCGTTGTTTTGCTCAAGGGCCTCATTATAACCAGAGTAAATAGGTTCAATTATACTGAGAAAGGCTTCATTTCTGAGATAACTGAGACCCGAAGATAATTTCTTATTTCTCTCATTCAAGTCGATGAAAGAATAGTCATTTGCTTTAATTAGATTGGTAAAGGTCATTATAAGTTCAATTAAACCACTTAACTCAGTCGAATCATTATTTTTAAGCTCTTTGAGGAACATATTAGCATCTACAGGAGTTAGTACAACACCTTCCTTTTCCAGCTTCTTCTGAAGGTTAACAGTTAAATTTCCTTCATAAGCTTCATAAGAAAAGGTTTCAATAAACTTAGTTTTATTTTGTTTATGAATCTGTCTTTTCCATTTTATACTCTCGTTATAGAGTTCCTTTCCGGTTTTTTCGTTATTGCCTTTAAAAAATGACGGTACATTACCATTTTCGTCTATAGCAAAATGCTCAATATATATTTTGTAATCAGGTAAGTAAAAATCCGGCTTATATTGCCCATGCTCTCTATCAGCAGTATCAATTTCATATTTTTCTTCATAAATATAGTTAATGCTGTTCATGAATAGAAAATTAGCAATCATCATTTCTTCAAAGCTTTTTACTTTTTCATTCTTTATTGTGACAATTGAATTATCGGATATGTAGCTGTTAAATTCTGATTCAGATTTGCAATCAAACTGACTTTTATATTCCTTCATAAAGGATATAAAGAAAACTAGGAATTTCATGAAAAATTCTTTTTTAGCTAGAAGCTGTGCAAAACGATGTCTGATAAAATCGTACATATCAATGTTCGATACAGTTGGCTTTTTACCTTCTACCTCTGCAATAATGGATAAACCTAGCTTATGAAAAGTCATGACATTAAATTGTTGGGATGTTTCTTTCTTTAGCCGTTGTGCCATTTCCTCTGATGATGCCTTCGTAAAGGATAAAATTAGCATCTCGTCTGGTGTACATCTATTAGTATAAAGTAAATACTTTACTTTTCCTAAAATTGTAGTAGTCTTCCCTGAGCCGGCCCCGGCAATAACCAGGTTATTTTTGTCATCTTTTAAGATACATTCAATTTGCTGACTATCGAGAGCATGGCCTTCTACTGAGCTGAAAAGATCCTTTAACACACGGGATTGACACTGAATAAAATCCCGATTATGGATGTCTCTTAAACCTTCGATATTTTCATACATGGTTAAAAAACTTTGAAACTCTTCAGAAAAGCTCGTTAGAATTTGTTTATTTATTCCCGACTTATTAATAGTCTTAATTTGATTATATATTTCTAAATACTTTGCTTTCCATATATCCAACTGATTTAATGGAAGATAAGTATTATCGTCAGAAAGGGCTAGATTAATGTCAGTCTGGACGACAAGAGCTTTTCTGGCCAATTCTTTACATGAATTTAGCTGCTCCTCTTTTTTTCTATTTTTATTATGAGAAATTTTATACGGGATAGAAAGTATTTCTTTAATAAAATCGTCCACAAGACCTCCTATTAATAAGTCCTGTTTGGCATTATTTTATGTTATTTCCCAATCAAACTACCAAATGCCCCTTCTTATCTATTGAAACGTACCACGAGCCCTGACCCAAAGAACCCGCCTACCATTCGGTAAGCGGGATAACTCTACTTTTAAATATGATCTAGTCACGATCAACACTAAATCCGTAATTATCATCATACTTGTCAAAACTAATACGTGAGTCCCAGACATCCCAAAGCTTGGTTTCCTCGTTATAAGTAATTTCATCAAATACAGCCGTCGGCTCAGTGGCAAGGGATGAATATATTATTATTTCACCATATTGATTATAACCAGAATACCATTCAGCAACATCCTTCATCATTTGCGTAGTGATCTCATTTAAACGTAAGCATGTGCTATCTTCTGCAATAATTAAATAGTAGGTGATTACAGATTGAATGTCAGTAATTCCGACGTAATGATAGATTGTATTTTCTTCCTTCGTTGCAAGTTTTGTCATGTAATGGTCCAACCTAAGCGTATAACCGCCTACTTCAATAATACTATACTTTTCAAACATGAGGTCTCCAAGGTCTTCAATGCTTGGTTTCGGGTGAACCTCATTTTTGACCTGGCTTAAAGTCTTGGCTTTCAATGCTCGTAGCACGGGCTTGAGATCATCCACAGGAATAGAGAAATTCAGGTTTTGGCCTTCATCTAAACCGGCATAATTGATTCCAATGACTTCGCCTTTCATGTTAAATAGCGGACCTCCACTTGAACCGTGGGATATAGGCGCCGATATCTGAAAATCTTTAGAATTGCGTGCCTGATTAGGGCGAATACTGCTTATAATGCCAGTGGATACAGTATTGGCCAGACCCTCAGGATTACCGATTGCAACGATTTCCTGACCCACAGAAACATTGCTTGAGCTTCCCAAAGTAAGGGTACTTTTTAGCGAAAGTCCAGTTGCCTTTAAAACAGCTAGGTCCTTCTCAACATCATAGGCCAGAACAGATTCGATTTTATAGGTTTGACCATCCTGTAAGGTTGCCGTGATGGAGGAAGCAAAATCGATAACGTGATAGTTGGTGACAATCTGACCATCCGTAGAAATAATAAAGCCGCTTCCCAATGACTTTGGTTTCCCTGAAATATCGAAGCTTTTAAGCATGACAATATGGTTAGCGTTTTTAGCAATTTCCTCAACCGTTAGCTCATCCTCTGCAGGTGCTGGATCCGATTCATTTGTGGAAACTATTGCAGTTTGGTAGGTTTCCCTTGACACAAAACCTGATTCTATCAATGTGTCAATAAATTTCTTCCCATCATCATTTTTACCGCCAAGAACCGCATTGTATAAGATGACGGCAGCATCATCCCGGACGAGAACAGGCTTTGATTTATAAGTTTCCTTCTGAGCAATTGTGATGACACTAGCTTCTGTCGCCATGTCTACCACATTAGAAGTATTGACGCTTGTATAACCCATACCTGTTTTAAGAAGGAAGACCAAAAAGGATGTGCCACTTATGGGCTCCAGTGCTCCAAATTTATTGTTTCCAATTCCTAGGGTGATTTTGTTGACAACGGCATAGGCCACATACTTCTTCCCATAGGTCGGGATATTTCCGCTGTCAATAAATTTTGATAGCTGAGCATTGACTTCCGAATCGGTCATGGCCTCGGCAACACCTGCTTTTCCTGATGCCCTTATGGCAAAGATGAGCCCTTGTAATCTTGACATTTCACCGCCCAGGTTCTGGTCCTTTAAACCACCCGCCATAAGACCGATTTGCTGTAAAATCGTGGCCTCATTGGTATGTAATACAGCTGATTGGCCTATAACCGGAACAAAAAGAGACTGGAGCATGGTAAAAACCAGGATAATTGCAATAACCACCTTACTTTTCATAGCGATCTCCTCTTCTTTATCATTATACCTTATATCTCTAAATTTGGACTTATTTTAAGTATTACCACGCAATTCCAATTATTAAGCAAAAAAATCCGCCTACCAATCGGTAAGCGGAAAATAAGTTTATCATGAAGAAACGTTTTTACTATCGAACTATTTTTCTATCGTAAATCCACAGCAAAGGTCAGCCGAGCCCTGTCGGCATCCAGTTCGCTCATATACACTATTTCTCTGGGATTCATTCTGCCCTCTCTGTCCTCGTAAAGGGTGGCCTCAATGAAGGAGTAAAAATCCTCTCCCAGATGATTGACACGAAGCTCCACCAGGCTCTTTCCCCTGGGCAGGATTTCAGCAAGGGGTATGAGAGGTGTTTCCTTGCCCGGCCAAAGGATGGTAGCACCCTCAGGGCGCACCTTGGTAAAGCCGTTCTTGCCCACAAAGCCAAGGAGCGTTTTTGCTCCACCTTCGGGCGTTACGTACAATTCGTAGGAGGAATTGTATAAATCCCACCAGACATCATCCTCCCAGTTCAAAGCGATGGTCGGAACCCTTACCTTCAAATACAGCTCCCTGGAGGGCGTCGCCTCAAAGCGGCTCTTTTTCATGGCTTCAACGCTCTCTAGGTAGGCTTTTTCTTCGGCTTCAGGCTGAGGATAGGGTTTTAGGAATTCATTGATACGCTTCTCCCATTTTTCGTTTTGCTCATAAATAAGATATCCTGTTATACCGTAAGCAGGCAAGGTGGCCTTAAATTCATCTTTTAGCTCACAGGGAATGATATCGCAGCCTTCTAAACCAACGAGCATTCGGGAGCAGTTTTTTCCGGTAGTATCTATGCCTAAGGCTTTGAAATCCACTGATACCATGTAACGAGCTTCAGTATCTCTAAAATTGGAGATCACTATAAGCTGTGCGCCATCCTCCATACCGAAAACAGCAGCACCTGTCTGATCACTGTCACACTCAATTGCCCCGGGGTAGCAGATGTCATTGGAAAACTGTACATTCCTCTCCTTGTCCATAAGGCCATACAGCTTCCAGAGCGGACGGGCAAAGGTGACATTACCGGGCTCGCTTGGATGAGCCAGGGATGAGGATTTTATCTGCACACCCAGAGATACATGGGGATATTGGCCCAAATTGGCCATATAGGGTAGTATCTTCTTTGTTTTGTAATCAGGGAATGCCGCCGTCCACAGGGCACCAGGACCCATGGTGGACTCGCTGAAATATGCATTTTCCCTTCTGGATGAAAGCATAATGCCCTTCTCGCCCTCACCTGCGGTATAGCCGTCAATGATGGAGCCTAGAACAGAGCCGGAAAAGAATGGACCGGTATGCAGTACAAATAGTCCATCCTTGCCTATGGTCTGCTCCTTAAGCTCTTTCATTTTCAAATAATGCTCTTTGAACGCAAAACGTCCGCCCGGATAATTCTCATCTTTATAGAAATAATGGACAGGTCCGCCGTAATCGGCATAAAGTCCGTCATAGTCCTTTTTAAGAATGGTATTGAACCAATTGGCCAGATCCTCCCGCACTGAAGGTTCGTTGCCACGGATATACGGCATGATCCGGATGTCCCTTCGGTGGCAGACCTCCACCACTTGGGCAAAAGCATCGGGATTGTAGGGGACGCCGCCGTTTTGCATGTCGGTTCTCCAGCCCTCATGCAAGATAAGTGCATTGGCACCCTCGTCGGCCATTTTTTCTATCTGCTTTTCTGTTGGAAATCTGTCATATAAATCTAAATGATGGTACATCCTCAAAGGAGCCTTTTGACGCACCTTAGGCGTCTGCCCCAGCACAAATCCCAACTGGTTTCGCCACTGATAGGGACGCTCCTGGGATGAAACAAGCTTGTCAGCAAACTCCCATTCAACAACGGGACTCCCGTCCTGCCAGGTCAAAGCGGTGCGGGTATTAAAATGATCAGCGCTCAAAGAGTTCTGGCCTTCAAGCATCCATTCAATATGCCGTGACGGCTTACCCAGTCGACCATAGTCAAAGCCGATAAGAGGAACAATGGTCCGTTCAAAGACCTTGTCAACTTTTTCGGTAGCATTTCTTACGAAGGAATTGATGGCTTGAATGGTACTGCTGGTGACATCGGCAGGGCGCTGCCAATAACCGTATGTCACATCATCCAATCTTCTGAAGTTCATGGGCGCGGTAAGCTTAAACCCGCAAATATCAGGCAGAGACAGCGTAACAGTAGTAAAAAACATCCGTACAAAGCCTACTCCGTCCGCACAAAAATCATAAGAGAGGTTCAAAAACCACTGCTCCAATTCTTCTCCCGTTTCAGTACGCCAGGGAATATTCCAGTAATCCAGAAGAACCCTGTCCTCCAAGTCCTGTCTTTTGGGCTCATATCCTTCGGGTAAGCAGGGATATGCCTTTACACCGCTTCCCAATGTAATTCCAAGCCACGGCAATTTGCTGACAACCACATCCTGAGTTTCATTGCCCCTTAGCTTGAGGCTGATTTTCTCCGGAAACCCCCCGGTTTCTTTTGAAAAAGTAACTTTATAATCCCGAAATTCTACTAAATTACTCATAATAATTCCTATCCTTTAACCGCGCCTGCTGTTAAACCCTTCTGTATGGAATTCTGAAACACCATATACACAATCATAGTAGGTACAATCAAAATGATATTACTGGCCATCAGCGCACCCCAGTCGATCCTGTACTGGGACTGCTGGGTGAATACCACAAGACCCACAGGGATGGTAAACTTCTGTGGAGTGGAAATATAGGTCATGGCCTTAAAATACTCGTTCCAGTAATCAATGAAGTTTATAACCAGCACTGTAACAATACCCGGTTGTGCCAACGGAAGCATAATTTGAAAGAAGGTTCTGCTGTAGCCAGCGCCATCCATAAGAGCAGCTTCTTCAATCTCATGAGGCAAAGTAAGGAAAAAGCCATAGAGAATGAAGGAGGCAAAGGGAAGGGATGACAGGGCATAAACTAATATGAGGCCTAATTGGGAATCCAGCATATTCAGGTTAATGAGCTGAAAGTACTGAGGAATCAGGGAAATGATACTTGGAACCATAATGGCTGCCAGATACACGCCCCGAAGCAGGCCCCTGAACCGGAACTTAAACCGGGCAAGGACATAAGCTGTTGTGGTGGAGCAGGTAAGCCCCAGCGCCAGCGAGGACAAGGTTACTATAATACTGTTGATGGACGCCTGGCCGATGTTTGCTTTCTCCCACGCCCGGACATAATTGCTCCACATCCATTCCTTGGGCAGGCCCCAGACATTGGCGTAAAAATCCTTATTGGTCTTAAGTGAGGTCAGAAAAACCCATATCAACGGGAAAATAACAGCCAGTGCAGCAATACTCAGGACAAGTGTTGAAACCACCGATAAAGCTGTTATATTTTTTCTTATACTTCGCTTCTTATTTGCTTTCATCATGCTGCACCCCCTTAGAATTCGTATGCCTGAGCTTTGAATATTTTGTTCAAAACTCCCGACAGCAAAAGCGTTGTTAGCAGAATAAGCGTCGCAATGGCAGTGGCATATCCAAACTGGTGATAAGTAAAGGCATTGGTCGACATATAGGTTCCCATTACCTCGGACGCGTTGTTCGGTCCACCGTTGGTCAACAGCTTGACAAACAGAAAGGACCCGTTCATGGACGATATGGTTGAGTAAATCACGCAGAAATTGATCTGCGGCTGGAGTAACGGCAGAATAATCTTGGTGGTTTGCTTTAAAGTGGATGCACCATCAATGGTGGCCGACTCAAAAAGCTCTGCCGGAATGGTCTCAATGGCCGATATAAAAATGATCATATAGAAGCCTACCGAGCACCAAATAGCCGGAGGAATAGTGGCATTAAGCGCAGTTGTAAAATCGCCGAGCCAGCCGCCGTCCGGGGTCCGAATCCCGACAGCCTTTAAAACGGTGGTGACCACGCCAAAGCTTGGGTTATACATCATCATCCAAATATTGCTGATAACCACCACCGACAGCATGACCGGAAAAAATAATACATTTCGGAAGAATTTATTAAAAAACACATGGGCTCTGGTGAGCAGCATGGCGCCGCCTAGGGACAGGATAACGGTGAACACCAGACGAATGGCTGCTATCTTCAAATCATTGCCTAATGCCTTCCAGACGATGGGATCGGCAATCAGACGTTTATAGTTGTCCAGGCCTATAAATTTTATATTGGTGGAAAGGCCGTTCCATTGGCAAAAGCTGTAGTAGAGCCCGTTTAGAATGGGCACCAGTACAAAGATCGAAAACAGAGCCAACGTAGGAACGGTAAACATAAAGATAAAAACGCTTCTTGCATTGAGTACTCTCTTCATAATGTCCCCCCCTCGTCGTAAGAGAATTTGGTCACTCAGAATAAGAAAGGAGAGTGCCTGACACTCCCTGCGGATTTCCACGCACTCTCCATAGCCATAACGACATTAGGAAATTGGAACCTTGGTAATAGAAGAATCATTGAATATTCTTTCAATTTCTTTGGCAATGTCCTCAACAGCCTGTGCAGCAGACTTCTGTCCACCCAGAATGGCTGCTATGTTGTTAGTGGTAGCGGTTCTCTGCTCGCCATAGGGCTCGAAGTTTCCGGAGCCGCCTACTTCGTTGATAACAACAGCCTCACCAGCCGAAGTCTGGTTCACAACTGCCTGGTTGGAGGGGGACAATTCCATACCTTCCAATGTATCCTTAACGGCAGGAATACCCATACCGCATTCAACAATGGCTTTGGTCATATTCTTGGAGAAAAGCACCTGTAGAAAAGCTTTGGCAGCTTCAGGGTTCTTTGAACCTTGGAATATGGAAATTCTTGCAGAATTAGCTACGTATGTGGGCGTCTTATCTCCTTCAAACCAGAAGCTGGGCATGAAACCCATTTTGAAGTCGTCCGGAATGTCGGCAGCCATCTCACCCTCAAGCCAGTTGCCGCAAGGAATGATGAAGGCTTTTCCCAGAAGCCATTCCATTTGAGCCTCGGTATGAGTCAGAGAAAGAGCGCTCTTTGGAGCCCAATCGTTGTCACGAATAACTTCATATTTCTTATAGGCGTTAAGTACAACATCAGAACGGTAAGCGCTGGCATCAAGATTAGCCATCTTAACAAGCTGCTCTCTACCACCCATGCTAGCGATACCGGGCTGCATGAGGCCATAGCCCATGTAGTCAGGATATTTTCCCTGGTGGATAATAGGATAGATGCCTTCAGCCTTTATTTTGGGGGCCAATTCGGCGAATTCCTCCCAGTTGCTTGGAGCTTTCCAACCGTATTTTTCAGTCATAGCTGCATTGTAGTAATAACCCCATACACCATATGCAAAGGCCATTCCGTAGATGTCGTCGCCCGATTTGTTGAATATCTGCGCAGCCAGATTGTCCTTTAAAAGGCCTTCATAGCCTATGGCCTCTGATGTGTTAAGGAAATCATTGAGCTTCATGAACTTGCCGTCAGCAGTAAGGGAAGCCTCATCCATGTTGGCGGAACCGCCCATGTAGTAAACATCAGGGGTATTTCCGGAAACAATACGAGGTCTCATAGACTCTTCGATCTTGGGGTTGGCAACCAGAGTTACCTTCACATCAGGGTAAAGAGCGTTAAATTCTTTTACCGCTGTGTTCCAAAATTGATCCATCAGTTCACCGTTTGAGAATACTGCAACTTCCAGGTTACCGGAAAGCGCAGGGGTTCCTCCCCCTGTAGCGGTGGGAGTGGGTGTGGCACTGCCGGACGGAGTTGTGGTCGGTGGCGTGCCGCCACAGCCGACAAGCACTGAGGCAACCATGATAAGTACCAGGAACAATGCTAAGACTTGTTTTTTCATAATACCCTCCTAATATACTCTATATTTTAACCGCAATGGGGCCAATCAATTTCTTGCATTACCCCGATGCAGCTAGGGAACTGTTTTGACTTAAGATTCATTACATCTTCCAATGGTTTGACCGGGACAGAACTCCAGGGTCTTAATGGTCTTACACGGAAATTCAAGCCGACCTTTTTCTATTCCCTCCATCAGAAGCTTCATGCCCTCATCCACAAAATTGCGTTGAACAATATCGCATACCGATAATTTGGGAACCGACAAAGAAGCAAAATCACTCATTCCATAACCAAGTAGGCTCACCTGCTCCGGCACCTTTATACCCCTGGACTGTAGCCAATTTAATGCGCCGAATTGAATGTGAGTATTGGCACAAAGAGCTGCCGTATACTTTATTCCAAGCAAATCCATACGCTCGGCGATTTCGCCGCCGTCCTGGACGCTGCTGACCTGAACCAGAGCCGGATCAAAAGGAATTCCGGCCTCCTCCAATGCATCACGGTATCCGCTCAGAAAATGCTTCTGTTGGGGATAATTCATGGAAGGAGAGAAGAACGCTATTCTTTTGTGGTTTTGGGCAATCATTTTTTTGACCATTTCTTTTGCAGCATAGTGGGAATCGGGTGTGATACTATTAGCACACTCATCGTCCATTTCGGAGAATACCACAAAAGGCACTCCGCATTGGCTTATACGCTCATGAATAGACTTGTCAATGAGATTTAGAATGATGAGCCCTTCGGCTTCGCCGCTTTCTATATATTCAAAAAACCGATTAATGGCGCTTTCTTTATTGGGCACGCTGATATAAACCGTGTTATATCCAAATTGGCTGATAAAGTGGTCCACCTCTGAGATGAGTATGCCATTTAACTTCTTGGCTACATGATTGTCGGTGTTGAAAAAAAACGCACAGCATATCTTCTTTGAGGAAGTGGCAGGTGAAGCATGCATATACCCCAGTTTTTTCGCCGCTTGGAAAATTTTCTCCTGGGTCTCCTTTGACAGTGTGCATTTTGGAGAACTATTAAGGGCCAGAGATACTGCTGTTCTGGATATTCCCAAATAATCCGCTATATCTTTTTTTGTAACTGCCATAACTACCTCCATCAAAAGTAAGAACCCCACCCGCTTACGCAATCAAAGATTGCTTGCGGGTCCCGGGAACCTTGTTACTTACGTAATAACGCCCGTTATGTCTAACTAGAATATATCATCCCCACCGTTAGCTGTCAATATATTTATATTGTATTCTGAAAATACAGTTTTTTAGTGCATTTTGTCCTAAATGCAACGCAATTATTGACATTTTAAAAATTTAAGTCATGATATATTATATAGATAATTTTAAAAATATAACGTTTTTAAGTTATAACGTTATATTGTGATATGCAAAGTGTATAATTACGATGTGCAAATGATGTACAACGAGACTTGAGCAAGGAGTGTATAAACGTATGAAAAAAGTACGATTGGGGCTCATTGGTTTGGGTGGGCGAGGCCTTTCCCTCATTGAAACACTGGCTGCCATGGGGGACCGGATGGTGCTGGCCGCTGTTTCGGATCTTTATCCGGACCGTGTTGAGGGCGCCAAAGCAAAAATAACAGCCTTGACCGGCACAACACCCGAGGGTTTTACCGACTATCAGCAAATTCTCCGATTACCGGATATTGATTGTGTGATCATTGCCACCTCCTGGAACACTCATTCCACTGTCACCAACGATGCGCTTCAGTCAGGCAAATACGTGGGGCTTGAAGTAGGAGGTGCCTATGATATCGAGGACTGCTGGGATCTTGTCCGCATGCAGGAAAAGACGGGCACCAAGCTTATGATGCTTGAAAACTGCTGCTATGGTGAAAAAGAAATGGCTATACTGAACATGGTCAAAAAAGGGATGTTCGGTGAGCTGGTTCACTGCCAGGGCGGTTATCAGCACGACCTTAGAGGGGAGATAACCAATGGTCGGGAAAACCGTCATTACCGATTTGACAATTTCCTGCACCGTAACGGGGAGCTTTATCCAACCCATGAGCTGGGTCCTATCGCTAAGCTACTGAACCTAAACCGTGGAAACCGCATGATGACGCTGACCTCTATGTCGTCTAGTGCCAGAGGACTGAAGGCCTGGATCAAGGAGCGCGCCCCCAAGGACAGTGATTTGCATCAGATGGAGTTTATTCAGGGCGATATTACCACAACCATGATCAAATGCGCGCATGGTGAAACCATCCTGCTTACTCATGACGTTTCTCTACCCCGACCCTATTCCAGAGCCGGCAGGGTACAGGGCACCGGGGGGATCTGGATGGAGGACAATAACTCCATCTTCCTGTGGGATAATGTGAAAGACCATTGCACCGGTGATCCTGAAGAGGAACACGTATGGGAGAGCTTTGACAAATACCTTGAGGAATGCGGTCATCCCCTGTGGAAGCGCTATAAGTCTTCAGGCGTTCAGAAAGGGCATGGCGGCATTGATTATCTGGTGCTTTCAGCATTTTTTGACGCTGTTTTCAATAACACCGAGCCTCCAATCGACGTCTATGACGCAGCGGCATGGATGTCCATCACCTGTCTTTCCGAGCAATCCATTGCCATGGGAGGACATCCGGTGCCTATCCCCGACTTTACCCGCGGCCGTTGGATAAAGCGGGACCCATTGCCCAAGACCATCTATTCTTTGGATGCTGTGCACGACGATTTGTTTTAAATATGCACATAGGTTCAAAAAGCGCCGGGAGTTAAACTCTCAGCGCTTTTTTATAAATAATGCGGTTATAAAAGCCTACCATTCAATAACGACACTTTCATGTCGTTCAAGTACAGCCGTGATTTTGCCATCGGCGTAAGTGACATCCTTTTTATCTGCAGTCATTTGTGCAGGCGCAGCCAAGTAGTATTGTGCAAAATCAAAAATGACTTCACCCTTTGAATCCCCGTGATTAATCATGAGCAGGTGATTTTTATCCTCATTTTTGGAATGCCAGAAGGACGAAACGCCGTCTTCACCCAGGTCTAGAGGCACGGCGGCCACAGGCAGCGGCTCCAGATGAGTATGAAGCAGTTCTTTTCCTTTTTCATTGAGCATGGATATCCTGTCCGAGTTGATGATATTTCCACCCGCAAACACCACGACATTGGCCCAGGTCTCGGCTTCATACCGATCAAAAACCTCTCCCCTTCTCCAGCGTTCACTTACATCACCCTCAATTTTGGGAGCATTGGCAAAGGGATTGTAGACATTGGTCTCTTCCTCCAAGGATGTTTCCTTCCCCCTTATCAGCAAAAAGTCGGGATCAATGCGGAACAGACGCCCGTTTTCCCAGAAGGAAAGCTGGAGGTATTCCATGACCCATCTCACATGGCCCCATTGATTATGGATATCCACACTGATCCGGTTGGAGTCAGTATAGCCGGAGCCGCATTCCGCCGGGTAGGAGCAGCCGATGATATGGCTGTCTGAGCCCACAGCCTTTCTGACGATGGAAAGCAGCTCCCGGATTGCATCATAAGGGCCATAGTCCTCCTTGTAGAAGTCTCTGGAAAAGAGCAGGGAATCCACAAAATCCACCTTGAATATTCGGTAGCCATAACCATAAAGCCTGGAGTAGACCTCATAAAAATGGGCCGCGCCGTCCGGATGAGTAGGATCAATAACATACATGCCGTCCACTACGAGAGGATCGCCATATTGATCCTTTAGCAGCATATGCCCCTTTCGCAGCGCGTTATAGGACAGGACCTGGATCTGGCAGCCATTGGTCCAGATTCCCGGAACAAGCCCCTTCTTTTTGATCTCCTCAGCAGTATGCGCCATGCCCAGAAGGAATCTGTAGTTGGCGTACCAGTCACCCTCCCTGTGCTCCCATCCCATGTCAAGGATGCAACACTTCATATGCCTGCTTAAGACCTCATCTCCGGCAATGGCCTCACAGTTCTCCATGATGTCTTCATGAGACAGTGCTGAGAAATAATAGTCCCAGGAATTCCAGCCGATTAACGGCGCGGCAAAACGGTCATCTGGAAGTGTGGGGATATTGCTGGCATAGGCCAGGAGAGATTCCAGAGGGGTCTTTCCTGTTAAGATCCAAGTGGTTTCAGTCCTTAGCTTTAGTTTCTTTTGCTGGCCCACAGTAAAAGAAGTGGCAGCTATAAAGCGGACGGTGTCCTTTTCCATTAGCTTGGCCTGATAGAGATGGAGATTTTTCTGTGGAAGCTTTGTTCCAATGAAAACACAGGGAGAGGTACTACTTTCAAAAAGACCGCAATAGCGGGTGTCCTCTTTTGTCCTTCCCCATTTTCCAATCTTATGTAATCCTGAATCAGCCACATTCTTACCGATACAGGGCACTCTTCGACCAGAGAGATCAATGCCCTTTTCCCGGTAGGTCAAATGAAGGGTAATGCTCTCGCATTCCAATGGCACTGAGCTTTCCAGTTCAGTCGTCCAGCTTATCCCTCCGCCTTCGGGTAAAAGTGAACAGGTCACCCTCAGCTTGTCGTACCCGCCCTCATATATGTACGCACCATTGGTCATCCCGATATACCGCAGGTTAAAATCCTGCCTATTCAATCGGATTCTCCCGTTTTTTAGGCTGACTTCGAAATCCGCATCAATAAAGTTCTTACCTAAAAGCTTATTAATTTCCATGGCTAACCCCTTTATATAACGCTCGTTATATATTCTGATGAGAATACTATAACCGTTATCTTGTTTCATTTCAAGCTAATTTTCATTCATTGGAATCATTTATATATTTGATGAACTGCAAGGCTTGTCCCAGATGTTTCGATTCTGAATAAACAACGGCTACCCAGACTCGATTGTCGTTTCGAAGATTGCAGACGTACTGATAAAGACTTGTATCATTGTCAATATAGACTTCGGATATACTTTGATCACCCTGAAGGATGGGGTTATAGGCCTGATCAGTCTTAGTGCTCATATATCGATCCAGGGACAAAAACGTGACACCCCTTGCTTTAAGCTCTTTTAGCAAACGCTCTTCCATGATATAAACATCATATTCATCTGACATTGTGTTCACGGTCATGCCCAGTCCAGCCTCATTTTCGTACAAGTAGCCTTGAAACTCTATTTTGGGCCTTTTTACCCCGGAAAGGTTTTCAATAAGAATTACCTCATAAGCGTCTGCAGTCATACTTTCAATTTCCATTTCATAGATGGAGGATGATTCCGACTGGCTTAAAACCGCAATTTTCAAGTCAACAGGCTGATAATTTCGGACAGCGATAATGATGTAAGTCAGCACACACATGATCAGCGTATAGATAACCTTGGCCTTGTGACGTATCAGAAAGGGCCGGGTAACCTTACAACTGCTTTCCCATAGTTGATGACTGAGGCTTGTATTCTCCGGAGGATACAAATCCTTGAGCTCGTCGTCTCCGATTCTTTTGTAGAGCAGATGCAAATAAGCCCTTTTCATTTGCTCAATTTCATCGGGGCTCATATTTATGCTCTGTCCCATAAGATAACGCTTATAGAGCTTAATAAAATGATCGTATCTTCTGGATATATCCTCATGACTTGTTCCCGGTCTGATTTTAAGAATGCTGTATGCCGTTCTGTCATCCATTATGGGCTCCTTGGTGAAGACTTAGAATATGCTCTCTTTATCGAGTTTATCTGGTGTAGTTTAACCAAAATGATCATAATCAATCAGTTTTTGTCCTCAGCGGAGACATTCGTATGCTATAATAGGGTTGATACCCAGAAATTCACACTGGGGTACAATTTAAAAACCAATAAAAAGGATTGATCAAATAATGTCAATTAAAAAATTAGCCATTGCCTTATTCATGATTCTGACACTTGTATGCACTTCATTCTCAAATACAGGAACAGTAAACGCTCAAACAGTAACCCCTTTTACCGATATACCTCAAGGGCACTGGGCCTATGACCAGGTTCAACGCCTGCGGGAACTGAATATTACCCAGGGAATCGGCAACAATCAATTCGGTTTTGGCCAAACCCTGAAGCGAGGCGAATTTGTAACCTTTCTGGTACGTCTTATGGGTTGGGAGATTGTAAAGCCTACTCAGGGAAGCTTTACCGATAATATGAATCCGAATCATAATTTTTATGGTTCCATTGAGACTGCGCTTTTACACGGTGTGATCAAAAAAGATAGTGAGAAATTTCGGACGGAAGAACCTATTACCCGGGAAGAAATCTCCATAATGATTGTCAGAACCCTTGGCTATGATACTCTTGCCAATCAGCTCAATTCATTGGAGAAGCCTTTTAATGACGTAATACAAAATTCGGGATATATAACAATTGCCAAGGATTTAGGTATCGTCTTCGGTGACGGTAAAAACTTTAGCCCCAAGGCTTCTGCAACCCGTGAGCAAGCAGCCGCCATGATGATACGCATGTATGACAAGCTTAATACCCCATTAAGCGAGCTCCATGCCTTCTATGCCATCAACTCGGCAAGCCAGATCGACAAGTTTCCATTATTGGATTCTGCCAGCTTCGGTTGGGCACGGTTGGAATATGATGAGGCCTCAAAACAGGTTAAGATCAATACTGACAGTGGCACCAACGAATATTATATACCCACGGGCTATACCGAGGTGCTTCAAAAAGCCGCAAACAGCCAACTTTCCCGCCAACTCATGTTCTTTGTTAACGACCAGAGTGTTTTCGACGCAGCTTCTAATAAAACCGTTAAATTAGCCGAGTACATTGTAAGTAATAAAGATGTCAGAAAGCAAGTTATTGAAGCCATGACGACCATGGTGAATTTAACCGAGAAGCATGGCTCCTCGGTCAGCTTTGACGGATTGGTTTCAGATTTTGAGGGTTTTAAGGGTGAAGCCCTTAAGCTTTCGTACAACGCCTTTTTATCTGAACTCAAAGCCGAGCTGAGCAAAACCGGAAAATCACTCTATGTGGCTGTTCATCCAAGAGGAAAGCCCGGTCAGGTCTATTTCGACGGCTACGACTATAAAACCATCGGCGAGCTGGCCGACAGGGTTATTCTTATGGCCCATGACTATGAGGCCACTTCATTAACCGATGCAGAAATGCAAAGAGGTTATACCGACACGCCTTTAACACCCTTTGATGAGGTGTATTACGCCTTGAAAAGCATCACTGATCCGGCAACCGGTGTAAAGGACCTCAGTAAAATCTGGCTTCAGCTTTCCATGGACTCGGTACAGTGGAAATTAAAGGATGGCAAGGTCATTAACCGTATACCCTATCATCCCTCTTACGAGCAATTGCGTGATCGCTTTTTAAAAGGCGCTGTTTCCTTAAATTACTCCGTACTCAGTCAGAATCCCTATGCCAAATTTGAAGCGGAAGACGGTACGCAAAATGTCATTTGGTATGAAAATCAACGAAGCATCGCCGAAAAGATCAAGCTGGCCAAGATGTTCGGTATCAAAGGGCTCTCCGTCTGGCGATTAGGAAATATCCCAAATTATGCCGATACCCCTGAGCTGGGGCTGGATATCTGGGGAGAGATCATGAAAAATTATTAGATGATTAAGGGGCCACATAGCAGCCCCTTTTTTAGTACTATAAATTATGAATGAAATGAAGGTTTATCTTTTAGAAAATTGTCTAGCCAGGTAAATGAGTCTTTCTCCTGAGACGGGAGAAACGTCCCCGTGCCTTAGGTTTCAGCAAACTGGTTATAATGTGTCCTATGGATGGGAACCTGTCCCTGCGCTCCTTATTTTTTCTCAATCTTAAAGTATACTTCACTGGATTTATTATTACTTTCAAGCATAGGTTGAATTTCCCCCCAGGTAGTATAAATCTCTGAATCCCCTTTTTCAAAGCTTAATAATATATCTCCTTCATTATATGGCTCAAACTGATTGTCTGGCAAATATTCATTAAATACTAGTTTTATAGATTTTTCATCGCCAATAACTTTCGCCTGTAGTCTTAAAATTGTTTGAAACCCATCAATGCTTATTTTAGCATAATAGTCATTAAGATCTTTAAATATAGAAATTGTATAGAACATATTTTGATCTGGTGAGGCATACTCAGAAAATGTATAATTCCCTATCCAAGATTGTAGTGTCGAGGGGTCTTTTTCAGTTCCAACATTTCCTGAATTATCGGTCGTATTTATACTATCATTGCTTGAATTTGCTGCTTTGGGTATATTGGTAGATGCCAATGTTAATGTTGATGTCTGGTCAATTGGATTAACTATTTTTGAGCATCCTACAAAAAAGATAAAAATAATTAGGAAAATTGTTATATACATCGTCACTTTTTTCAAAATACTCATCTTTTATCCATCCGTTACTTATTTTATTTTTTATAATTATTACTTCTATTTACAACTTGTTGAGCAGCTTCCCACTTTTCTATTGCCCCGTCCACGTTGTAATCCAATACTGTGTGATAGTACATCAATCCGCTATTTGATATCAATTCCTTCTCCTGTTCGGGAGCTATTTTACTGCGGAGTCCGAACATCTTCTGGCTTATCACCTGACCGTTTGCCTGGTAATACTCTGCATAGGGTGAGCCTTTAGGGCTGTATTCCTTGTAAAGGGTGTTAGAAAGTCCAAGATCCATGTATCATATGGCTTCAATATCCGATGACTCAAAGGCTATGGGTTTCTATTCTTGCTTGTATATTCCTTTACTACGGTTGAGAATCAATAATCTCAGGAGCTCCGTTAGAAGTATGGGCGGAAAATTACTTTCGGCGGAGACAGTCAATGATACGCATTATTTACCCATCATAGCAAGCAGCAAAATCTATTACAAAGGTATCTTCTGAACTGTCGCCTTGAATTTGCATGACATGGGTATCACTAGTCTCTATAATCATTTCATCTTTAAGACAAGCGAAACGTTCCCATTTCTTGCTTACTCCCTATATTAATTAACGGTTGCTGTTATTTCTTTTTTAGCTCTTCCCATTTTGCTTTACCAACGTTTTCTATAGAAAACCAATAATCATCAACCTGTTCATCATTTGCTAATATAAAATCGTTAATTTCTGCATTCTGGGGATACGAGATTGTTATGCAGTTGTTTTCAAGCAATTCCTTTAATATTGATTTAATGTTCTCGTTGCTACAAGTAATTTCGTAGTATTTTAGAATATCAACTAAGTTAACTAGATTTATATCACTATCAACCAAGACATCTAAGATTTCAAATTTAATATCATCCATGTACTAACTCCTCAAATCTTTTTAAGACATAGGGAAAGAGCCCATAATCGCTGGAATCTCGCAGAAATATGGGAATAATTTTTTTTTACAAAGGCAGTACGTGAAACGCATTATCGTACTGCCGTCTTGATTACGTAAAACACAGAGATGTTTAAATCGTCTCGTTTTTGTTATCATTTCATTTTTAAGACGAGCGAAATGTCACCATGTCTTATACATACATAAATTGTACATAAGCTCCCGGAAAAGATATAAAAAATTAAGTTTCAATACTCTCATTTTTTTATTCTATTTAAAACAAAAAAGTATAGAAATATCATTAGACCAGATATCAATAAGCCTATTATTAGCCCCTTTAAACTGGGGTACATTATAAAGGAAGTGACTGTAATTAAAAGAAAGAACACCGTAAGTACATATCCAAAAATTTGTAGATATTTGTATACTTTGCTAAACATTTTTTGATTCATAATACCGCATCTCCTTAACTGATTTTCATTCAAATAATAGCATGGCTCTCAATTACCATTCAATCGTAAAGTTAAATCCTCCTCCAATTAATGGTACTAATACTAGTTTTCCTTCTACACGTCCTTCTGTCCAATTAATCATTAACTTAGCTTCTGCACCTACCGCCACAGCATGACCTTCAGCCCCTAAATTAATTTTTATGCCAATTATATTTAATTCTGTACCCACTTCTCCTTTATACACTGAAGCTGTACCACCTAATTTCCCTCCAAAACCATTTTTGCCTGCTAATACCCCCGCTTCTCCTTCTGCACTTAAGAACTCACCTTCAGCATTTAATGATACATTTACTGTTGGGAACCCTAATTTCGGAGTTGAACCTTCTAAATCTAATACGCTAACTCCTGCTTCTCCACCCACATTTAGAGTATTGTCTTCTATTGATGCCTTACCATCTAGCTCCGCAGATAAAGCATATAAATTTCCATACTCTCCATATCCTATATCGGCTACATAATAGTTATCATCAAAATGACCAAATGATTCCGCACGGACTAATGAATCCGGATTTTTTCCTGTACCTTGATTCAAACTTGTCATGGTACCACCAAGCCTTGCCTCAGGGTCATGCATCTGCATATATTTATTGTCTCTGGCACTGCTTGTCCCTTGATTAGTACTACCATTTCTGGCACTGCTTGTCCCTTGATTTACCTCAGGATCATGCTTTTGCACGTAATTAGTATTGCCTAGGAATTCATTGGTTTCCATTAGCATTGCAAATGTTTCTACATCCAGCACACCATTTGCAGGAAGGCCTAATGCTTTTTGCGCTGTTCTTGCAGCGCTTGTTGTCTTCGGTCCATAAAGACCATCTACAACAAGATTTGTGCCTAAGGTTGTATTAAGCTTTTCCTGAACGACTGAAGTTATTATTTTATCCGTTTTCTTAGACCCAGACCCCAGTATGATATCACCCGGATTCACAATCTTTCCGTTTACTCTTTCGACACTGAATGCCGCCGCATCCAGATTTTTAGGTGGGGTTCCTGTTTTTTGATTGATAATATCCCTGGACTTATTTGCAATCTCCGCTGCGGTTTCAATTACCGAGTCATAATAATAGTCTGTTTTTTCATATGTTACATCCTCTGTTTCTGTGTTAACACGAGTATATGTCTTTTTCCCGGTAATGGGATCTGTTGAAACATTATAACTATGATGCATATGTCTGTATGTCCATGAATTTTCAACCGTACGCTCATAATATCGTTCGATTTGTTTTGCACTTTCTATTGTCTGAATCAAATTCCATCCGCTATCATATGAGTTAGAATGCGAAAGCCGGTAATCGTCTTCTACTTTATTTGAGTCACCAAATTCTGTATAGTAATGATCATCTCCCACCCACTCCGGTATATTGCCTGTCGGATCCCACATATTTATCGGGTTGTTCATTACATAAGCATAGCGGTTCAGACTTTGTGGGTTGAACAGGTTACCCAGGTATGTATCTTCTGTGATAAATCTGCCTGCATTGGAATTATACCACCGGGCATTCATGTTAACCAAGCCTGTTTTATCATCATAGCGCTGGCCTGTATAGCTTATGGTGTTGTATGGGGCTGTGATACCCGTATTGATGTTTCCAAAGGCATCATAACGATAGTGTTCGATTTCTTCCCCATGACGGTTGGTCATTTCGGTAACTGATCTTTGCCCATTATATTGGTAATACATCAGCCCGCCATTTGTTTTCAATTCCTTCTCCTGCCCGGGAGTTATTTTACCGTGGAGTCCGAACATCTTCTGGCTTATCACCTGACCGTTTGCCTGATAGTACTCTGCATAGGGTGAGCCTTTAGGGCTATATTCCTTGTGCAGGGTGTTAGAAAGGCCAAGATACAGGTATCTTGTGGCTTCAATGTCCGATGGCTTAAAGATTATGGGTTTCTGATCCTCCTTGTAAATTCCATATTTGTTGCCTTGCCCAGGATTGTTATATTTTCCATTACCATTACCACCGGCATTACTGTTTGGATTATTATTTCCGTTATTGTTCTTCTCTTTTTCCTTTCCATATGCGTTCCCGTTATTGCTCTTTTCCTTTTCCTTTCCATATGCATTCCCGTTATTGCTCTTTTCATTATCATTACCATTAGCGTTACCGTTACTAATCCTGGTTTGCACAGTCTCGGTATAGCCTTTTTCATTGGTCATTTTATCCATCATCTCAGACAGGTTGTAGTTGGCTTCTTCACGGGATACCATTCTTCCCAATCCGTCATACCCATATCGGGCGTAAGTTCCATCACTGAATTGTACTTCCTCAAGCTGATTCTTTGCGTTATAGCTGTATTCCTTTTGCCCCTCTTCAGTAGTTTCCTTAATAAGATTTCCTCTCTTGTCATATTCATATGCTTTATTTCCTGCCCTGACCAACTGATTTGCTTCATTATATTCATATTCAGTTGTGCCTTCATCATTTTCCATGAGGATTCGGTTACCTGCTGCATCATATGTATAACTAACCTTACTTTGAGGGTTAATCAGATACTGCGGTTGCGAGTCCATAATCTCTGGAATCTGATAGGCATAAGGGAAGAATATAGTCTGAGTCAGGAGATATTCTTGAGGAAGAAGCTCCTCTTCTACTAAATCGGTATCATCATTATTTTTTCCGTTATTGGTTTTATTTTTATCTTTCCCTTTTCCATTGTTATTTTTCTCTTTATCCTGTCCATTGCCATTATTATTTTTTTCTTTGTCCTGACCATTACCATTGTTTTCTTTTTCTTTGTTCTGTCCGTTCCCATTGTTATCTTTCTCTTTATCCTGTCCATTACCATTGTTTTCTTTTTCTTTATCCTGGCTGTTACCATTTCCGCTATTATCATTTTCTTTTTTATCTTCAGAATTACTATTTTCATTATTGCCGCTGTTTTCTTTATCATTATTGTCTTTATTTCCGTTGCTGCCATTGTTTTCTTTGCTATCATCATTCTTTTCATTTTTCGCAAACAAGCTGCCATGATTCAGGCTAGCGAAAATATTTTTGTCTGAGACATTTAAAAGTCCAGATACTTTGTCTTTATTTTTTTCCTTCTTTGTATTCTTCTCATTCTTTGTTTCTGTTTCGATTGTTTTCTCTTCCCCATTGTCTATGGGCTCAATTTTCTCATCAATTATCTGAGGTTCTGCCATCTCCTGTTGAAGTGCCTTGAGGTCATCCAATGTTACCGAATCATTGTTATATAACTGCATCATGCTATTTAACCTGACCCTTGGATAACTAACTTCAACCAATCTATTCAGTGCATCATAGGAATAGCTTGTCCTTGCTCCATCTTCTTCGGTTTGAGTTATTATGTTTCCATTTGAATCATACTCATAAGAGAAAGATGATAGGACTCCATTCCTGCTACCATTTACTATTTCTTCAAGATTCCCATCCCTATCATATTGCTTTGAAATCGTATTTCCGTTGGCCAGATTCCTCATAACTTCTCTGCCCAGGGTATCATAATCAAAAGTGGTTTTATTTCCGTCCGGATCGGTGATACTTTGTACCCGGCTAATGCTATTATATGAATAAGCGGTTATTCGATCTTCACTGTTTTGAATGCGAGTCAGATTACCAACTGCGTCATATTCCATCCATATTTCTTTTTCAAGTTCATTATTCTTTTCATATACCGTTCGTCCCAGAAGATCGTATTTAAATAAATCCTGGGAATCCTGCGTTTTCATAGAAGCCAGATTTCCCATGATGTCATAGTCATAATTGGTTTTTTCCCCGTCTGCAATTATTTGTTCTACCTGTCCAAGACTGGTATACGAATAATTGACAGTCTTTCCGTCAGGGAAAGCTTGCCCGGATAATTGTCCGGCTCTGTCATAAGAGAAAATCGTGGCATCTCCAAGCGGATTTACCTCTTTAATTGGCTGCCCATTCAGATTGTAATCCCAGCTTCGGGTATTTCCATTAGGATCCGTTATCGAAGAAAGCTCTCCTGTTTTTGTATAACCATATTCGGTTATTCCGCCAAGTGCATCGATAACAGATTTTACTCGATTAGCCGCATCATATTTATATTTGGTTACATTCTGTTTCGGATCAGTCACCTGTACCAAATTTCCTGCCGGATCATAATCAAAAGTAGTTCTGGCGCCTGAAGGAAGAATCCTCTCCACTTGCCGGTTCAGTTTGTCATAAGTATATTCATATACATTCCCTAAAGGATCTGTCTCTCTAATCAGGTTACCTACAGTATCATATTCCATTTGTGATTCATTGCCGTCAGCATCCTTAATGTTTGTAACCCTGCTCAGTGCATTATAGGAAAAAGTCCGGATGTTGTTATTCGCGTCTATAATCTTCAGAATATTACCTTCGGCATCCATGTTATAGCGAGTAATATTACCATAAGGATCCGTAATTCCGGTCAGCCTATACATATCATCATAGCTGTAATTCCATTCCGCTCCATTTGGTTGTATTTCAGAAGTAAGATTATTCGATATATCATATTTATAGTTTGTGACTGCCCCATTTGGAGCCGTTTCCCTGATGAGGTTTCCGTTTTCATCATATTTATATTCTGTGATTCTGTTTAATGGGTCAATGTTTTTGACGACTCTCCCCAAGGCATCATAAGAACACTTCCGGATGCCGCCTTCCTTATCAATCTGCTCGGATAATAATCCCATATTGTTATAGTTATAATGGGCTTGTCCTCCTCTGACATCCGTTTCGTTAATAAGTCTGTTCATGCTGTCATATTCGAACAGGGTCTCATTTTCCTGGGGATCAATACTTGTTGTTATATTTCCAACCAGATCATACTCATAACTATATGCACTTCCGTTTTTGTCTGTCTGGCGGGTAATATTGCCCATCGAATCGTATTCAAGCGTATTGAAGTTTCCATAAGGATCTATTTGTTTAACCATTCTTCCCAGGATATCATATTCATAAGATGTGGTTCTGTCAGCCTGATCGGTTACTTCGATGATGTTACCCATTATGTCGGACTTTTGCCGCATGGTATTGTCCAGTGCGTCTGTAATGCTTACAATACGAAGAGAGTCATCGTAGTTGTATTTTGTCGTGTTTCCATTCCGATTGGTTTCAGCAGTAATTCTTCCAATAGCATCATAGGTATAGCTCCATGAGTTTTGAAGACTATCTGTAACAGTCTTGATATTCCCTGAGCTATCAAACGATGTCAGAGTATCATGATTAAGCGGGTCAGTGACTTTTATTACTCTGCTGAGGCTGTCATACGTGTATTGATAAATTCCACCCTTTGGATCCGTTTGTTTAGTCAGTCTTCCTTCAGCGTCGTATTCAAAACTTGCTTTATTACCCAATGCATCAATTGATTCTACCAGATTTCCAATAGAATCATATTTATACTCACTAATGTTTCCATCCGGATCGGTCTGTTTTGTCAAGTGTCCGAGCACATCGTATTCTAGCTTCGTTATCTGTTCAAGAGGATCAGTCACTGCGGTTATACGATTCATTGCATCATAAGCATACGATGTTATACGTCCCAAGGGATCGGTCTCTTGCGTTAAAAGACCCACTGCATCATAAATATATTGGGTCACACCACCATTTGGTACAGTAACGGAAACCGGCTGATTTTGGTGATTATATTCTATTTTAGTTTCATGGTTCAACGCATCAGTTCTGGCAATCACTCTTCCTGATGCATCGTATTCGTAACCAGTTTTTGCTCCCCTTGGATCAATTACTGACGAAACCCGATTGAACACATCATATTCGTATTCGGTAGCAGCACCAAGGTAATTTCTTTCTTGTTTGATCCGGCCAAACTCATCATAAGTCAGTTGCATGGTTTGACCTATTGGATTCTTCGTTTCAACCAACCGGCCTTGGCTGTCATAAGAATTTTCTATAGCTGTTTGATCCGGGTAAGTTATTTTGGTTATTTGATCCAGAAGATTGTACTCATATTTTGTTTCCTGTCCTTCAGAATTTATTTCTGCAATAGCCCGGCCTAATTCATCATGCCTATAGGATGTGGTATGACCCAGACGATCTTTAATCTCTATAAGCTGGTTTTTATCATTAAAAGTGTATGTAATTTTCTCTCCGTTGGGGTCAGTATAGATTGTTTTTCTAAAAGCCTCATCATATTCCCAATTATGTTTGTGTCCCAGGGGATCGGTAATTACTGTTATTCTGTTTTTATCGTCATACTGATAGGAGGTTGCCTGCCCCATGGCATCGGTTACCTTAGTGAGCCTGCCAAGTATATCGTAATCGTAAGCTGTTATGTTTCCTTTTGGATCCGTTACATCCGTTATTCTGTCCATTAGGTCGTATGCATAGATGTAGCTTTCTCCAGCTGCATCTGTAACTCCGATAAGACGATCAAAGCTATCATAGGTGTAAGATGTAATTTCACCTAATGGATTTTTGACAGTGGAAATTATGCCGCTTTCGTTGTAGGAAAAACTCTCCTTTACATTTCCTGCATAGGTTCTGGATTCAAGTTGTGAATTCGCATTATATGTATAGACAACATCCAATTGACTTTGATTTACCTTCTCCACCAACCCAAATGAATTATATTGATAGGAGTATTCGTTTCCGTCAAAATCTTTTTGATAAATCAATCTTCCGGTACTGTCATACCCATATTCCATTTTACGACCTGCAGCATCTATTATGGATATAGGCTGATTGTTATCATCATACTCATAAGTAATTTTTCTGCCGGCATGGTCTGTAACTGACAACAGGTTTCCAAGATCATCATAAGTATAAGTGAAGATTCCATATTGGTTCTTTACTTCTTTCAGGCCATATTCACAGTACTTATATTGATCATCACCAGTCGGTGACGAAACACTTTCAATCCTTCCCTGAATATCATAGTTATATGAAGTTGTTTCACCAGATGGGTCGATTATACCAGTAACTTTGCCATTGGCATTGTATGTATATCCATAAGCTCGCCCCATTGGATCGGTAAAGCTCAATATATTACCTGCATCGTCGAAGGCATATGTTACAGTTGTATTGTCAGGATTTTTAGTTTTTCTAAGTCTTCCTGCACCATCGTACTCATATTCATATCTTTTTTCTTCACCAATAATAGTAGCTTTGATTCTGCCCATGGCATCATATTGTGTTTCCACCATTAAGCCATTAGCCCTTATTTCTTCGGTCTGTCTTCCCAGAATATCATAAGTATATTTTGTGACCTGTTCATCCGGATCGATAACATCTGTCGTGTTACCATATTGATCATAAAAGAATTTAGTCATATTACCAGCCGGATCGGTAATTGCATCGATAAGACCTTTTTCGTTGTATGCAAAAACAGTTTGTCTTCCATCTGCTTCGGTGCGGCTTGTTATTTCGCCTTTTTCATTATATGCAAAGATCGTATCTCCATAAGCGGTTGATATTTTACTCGGTTTGTCCCATAAATCATTATATTCATAGGTTGTTACAAGTCCCTTTTTATCTTTTTCATATATTTTTCTGTTTTTCTCATCATAATTGTAGGCAGTGGATCCAGCGGGTTCCGTTACTGAGGTCAAATTCCCTTGATCATCATATTGATAATTTCTGATGTTTTCCGAGGGGTCCGTTTCTTTTATGACTTTTCCGTCCTCTATCAGATAAGTCCATTTATTGCTTGAACCATCCATCTTTTCAACTTTTGCTCCATTGTAAGCAAAGGTATATTCTGTTTGATTCAAGGCATTATTAACAGCCTGAACTTTACCGTTTGAATCATATGAGAAGTTACGGGTTTCTGATTCTCCATTTGTTATTTCAGTAATTCTGTTATTTGAATCATAACTGTATGATATTGAACTATCGTCCGGTGTCGTGACTTCAATTAAGCGGTTGCTTCCGTCGTAGGCATAGGTAATAACCTGATTTGCTGGATCCGTTATGGTTTTAATGTGATTATTTTCCCATGTAATCTTTATAACTCTGTTTCCGGTATCCCGGATTTCAGTTATATGACCATCTTCATCATAAATATAATTAATTGCATTTCCATGGATATCTTCCTGACGGATCAGTTTACCTTCCTTATTGCTCTGATTCTCACGCCATGGTGCATCATAACTGAAATAGGTATATTTTGTTCCTGTCTTAGTTGTCACAACATATTCGAATTGACTTATACGCTCTAAAGAGTCCTCTTTTGCTTTGTCATAGTGCCCTTTATGAAGCTCATAGTTAGTCATTTTGTCTCCGTCATATTGGGTAACATACCCATCCGGATCGTCCTTTATAAAATTGTAGCTTCGAGTAGTTCCATCCTGACGAAATTCACCAATCTTAAAATCTGCATACATGCGAATCAGACTATCCAGATTGTACTGCCAACCAACACCAAATGGTCCATCATCGGTATTATCGCTGCTATAATTTCTTTCAATATTTACATGCAAGCCTGTACCTGCAAGATAAAGATCAACCTCATTTAATTTTAAACTACCAGTTGTAATATCAACCGGCAACTCATTTTGGTTTTCAAAAACTGGAATATTGTTTTCTGGCACGATAGGTTGAATGGCAGACAATAAATCACCATTCTGGGGCACTTGAGGTATTTGAGGTAATACGCCCCGCTGAAGCTGAGGAATATTGATACCTGAATAAGGTTCAGGGTACAGATTTGGTATGGATATAGGGCTCTGCATCATTCCTTGAGACAGCACGTCATATGCAAAAACACTGATGCAGCTGTTAAACAGTAAAGCGATACAAATCAATAGGCTGAGAACTTTTTTAAGATACTTTTTCATACATATTCTCCTTAATAAATGTTCTTTCAGCAATGACTTCCATGCGAAAAAATGTACAAAAAAACCTTTTGCACACACTCGCACAAAAGGTCTCGCATATAAAATGCAGTTACACGTGCGGCGGTTCGGCGATCATGGCTTTTAAGCTTTAGACCCGTAACTTTGCGTCAGCAACTTTCGTTGCTTTTGCTATTGTCATCCCATGTAATAATTTGTAATATTTTGACGATTTATATTTTATAGTAATACTATTTAATTGTCAATTATTGTTTTTTTAATATTTTTGATACTATCAAGTAAGTAATTAATAAAAATACGCAATTTAAACTATTCACTAAATGATTTCACCCTTATCAGCAAAAAGTCGGGATCAATGCGGAACAGACGCCGTCTGTATAGGAGAGATCATGAAACATTATTAGGCATGAACTATAGGATGACAATTCTGCAATCAGACAAGATTATTTAAGGGGCCGCATAGCAGCCCCTTTTTTTAGTACTATAAATTATGGATGAAATGAAAGTTTATCTTTTAGAAAATTGTCTTGCCAGGTATATGAGTCTTTCTCCTGCGTATTCAAAGAATTCCTTATAGGCGGCACAAAAATGATTCAGTGCCGGTTTGTCATTTTCAAAGGGCTCCCGGTCCCTCCTGCAGCCACCTCTGCACAGGTTAAACCACCGGCATTCCCTGCATTGCGGGTCTATATCCTTTGAAACCTCTACAAATGTGCTTCCTGCCTCAGAATTTCTTAGCTCCTCAAAAGAAGCATCCTTCAAGTTGCCAAGATACCATTGGTCTATGACATAGAAGTCACAGGGATAAACCCTGCCATCGGCTTCGACTACGAACTGGCAGGAACATACCCCTGACATGCCGCAGGCTTCAGGCCTTTGACCCATTGCAATACCCACAAGGTTATCAAAATAACGAATACTGATCATATTCCCCTGAATAATGTCTGCATACCACAGGTCAAATAAGGTTTTGAGGAAATTAGCATATCTTTCGGCACTTAAAGAATAGTCATACCCTCCGGGCTCTTCTCCAAGAGGATCAAGGCATGGAATGAACTGCAGATAACGAAAACCGCTCTTCTTGTAAAAGTTGTAAATTTTATTGATATGCCTGGCCGTATTGGCTGTAATTACCGTAAGGATATTGTATTCTACCTTATGCTTGTTAAAAAGCCTTACGGCTTCCATCACCCTTGTAAAAGACCCCTTGTTAATGGCATCATAGCGGTTGGCGTCATGGATGTCCTTGGGCCCGTCGAGGGAAAGCCCTACCAGAAATTTATTCTCAGCCAAAAATTGCGCCCATTCATCATCAATAACCACTCCGTTGGTTTGCAGAGCGTTATGAATCTGGACTTTTTTTATACTGTATTTCTTCTCAAACTCAATAAGCTTTCTAAAGAAATCCAGACCCGCAAGAGTAGGCTCTCCGCCCTGAAAGGCAAAAGTGCACGAATAATCCGCATACTCCAGCGCCTTTTTAACTAGCGCTTCCAGTGTCTCAACATCCATCATCCCATAGGATTTGGTTTGTCTGTTTTCAGCAATAGCATGATAAAAGCAATACCTGCACCTTAAATTGCAGTTACTTGATGCGGGCTTGATGAGCAGGCTGATTGGAGGCATTTGTCTATTCCCACCTATCTATAAAGAACTTGAAATTTATTTTATGATGACTTGTACCTTCTATAATAGCACATCCCCCGCTTCTGTACAAAGAAGCTGTCTGGTATTAAATCAGGAAAACTTATTGTTTGAAAAAAAAATAAGGAGCCGAAGCCCCTTATTCTACCGAATCTATCTAGACCTCGATTTTCTGATAGCCTCCCTTGGCCGACTTTCGAAGCAGACGTATGGAAAGATCAGAAGAAATATACAGAACCAGAACCATAATGCCAAAGACAGCATAAACACTCAGGTTAAGGGTATTGATAAAATATCCAATGACTCCGAAGATAGAAATCATTAAAAAACCAATCAGCATTCCAAAAACGACGTTCATGTTCTGCTTGATGGCCTCCTGTGGGTTATTCCAGGAGAGCTTGGGTCGCTTAAAATCAATATAAAGGCTGATGGCACTGATAGGAATAAGAGCCAATGCGCATAGTACGATTATCATAAGAGTCAGAACAGGACTGATTCTAAATGAAAGCATGGCCATAACAGCACCTAAAACAGCCGCGCCAAACGAGATGGAGTACCCAGCCAGGAGCTTTCCATAGATTTGTACTTCAGGCTTAACCGGGATATTTTTAAGTACCCAGAAGTTTTTGCCCTCTCTTGAAAAAGTACTGGAAACGGCTGGGTTAATAAGCGACAGAGCCGTGATAATACCTGCCACAATGAGGAGCAAATCAGCCTGGGACTCACCGCTTTGAATGAGATCAAAAAGGAACTTCATATCAGGGTCATTGGCAAAATTCCCTCCAAACATGGGCATCATCATCATCAATGGAGCCAAAATGACCACGACCAGTGAATTCAGAGCGTAAATAGGTGTCCTCAGCACAATGCGCCATTCATTTTTAAAAATAGCCATGACATGGGAGGAAGCCCCATAAGTCAGCTTGGTCTTGCCGGGCTTTGATTGGGTTTCCAACTGAGCCGTAGCTCCCTTTTGGTAGATGAAGGAGGCCAAAAAATAGACCAATCCAAAAGCAGCAAGGGAGGTTATTATCAGGTAAAGCAGATTAAGTGCCGAGTCCAGCCCTCCAGCGGATAAGGCTTTTGTCACCCATACCGATGGCGGAAAGGCTCTTCCCATAAATTCTATCAGGGCATTGCTGCTTTGAAGCAGAGTCATCATAAAGTCCTTGTCATTTTCGGGTATCCGGCTCATCAGATAATTCTGGCCGCCGATGATCACAACCATTAATATAATGCTGCCGATGATGGTGATGAGATCACGGCGTCTCGAGCGACTTACAATATTCATGAGAAGAAGTGAAAGAACGGCTGAGATAACCAGGGGCACCAGAGGAATAAAGAGGGTGCAGATAATGGCAATAAGGTAATACAGCACTCCCTGGCCTGTCCCTACCCCATAAATAATGACGGGGGGCAGCATCAGGAAAAAGGCAAAGGGATATTCACCCAGCAAGACAAGCATGAATTTGGAGACAAATACACTACCCTGAGGAATTGGAAGCGACGCGAGGAACTCGGTATCCTTGGCCAAAAACAGTGTACTCAAAATATAGAAGATACCAAAGATCAGTACTACCAGTCCTGATATAACCGCCGCCATGGTCAGAACAATCTCAGGGGTCGCAATAGCCGTGGCAGTCTTGTAAAGCTGAAACATTAAGAAGGCATATAGACCTACAATCTCAACCAAAGCAAATAAAAGAACCAGTCCAAGTCCTAAGCCCTTCCAAAGCGCTTTTTTATCGTTCTTCAAGCTGTACCGTGCATAAGAAAGGCCATACTGGGCGTTAATCTGCAGCTTGAGCAAACTAAAAAACTTATGCATGCTCACCACTTCCTTCTTCGGTCAGGCTTAAGAAGATGCTTTCCAGTGAAGCGTCACCGGATTTTCTAAGCTCGTCCATAGTGCCTACTGCAATAATTTTGCCCTTGTTAATAATCCCAATACGATGGCAAAGCTTCTCGGCAACCTCCAAAACATGGGTGGAAAAGAACACGGTATTCCCTTTGGAGCAGTGCTCGTGCATTTCTTCTTTTAAGAGGTGAGCGGATCTAGGGTCTAACCCGGTCATGGGCTCATCCAATATCCATAGGGGGGGCTGGTGAAGCAGAGCACCCGTTAAAATGATTTTTTGCTTCATGCCGTGCGAATAGCTCTTAATGGGCTGACCAGCCGCCTGCTTCATCTCAAACATCTCAAGATATTTATCAATGTGCGCTTTTCTATCTGCTGCTGAAACATTGTAAACATCAGCAATAAAATTGAGGTATTCAATACCCTTCAGCCGCTCATAGACATCATGGGAATCGGGTACAAAGCCCATGCTCAATTTGGCTTTTATGGAATCCTTCTCAATATCATGATTATTTATAAGGATCTTTCCTTCATCAATAGGCAGAATCCCAGTAATCATCTTAATGGTGGTGGTCTTTCCCGCGCCGTTTGGCCCTAAGAAACCAAATATCTCACCGGCTTTGACTTCCAGAGAGATATTGTCAACGGCCTTAACCTTGCCCTTGGAATAGGTTTTGGAGACATTTTTAATTGAAAGCATATGATCTACCTTCCTTTAGTAAAGCTTTTATCTTTGCTTTAGCTTCCCTTTTACTTTAGCCTTCTTTTAGTGTTTTTTCAAGGTCACTTTCACCTTTCCTCTTTCTTTTTCTTGTTCTTTGTTTCCCTTATAATACTTGATATGACGGGAACCAGCAGGCTGAGCCCCCCTGATATCATCCACTCATTCGTTTTTAAAGGCATTGTTCCAAATATGGGTATAAAGAAAGGAAGATAAATAACAGCCAACAACATCAGTATAGAGCTTAAAACCGCATAGACCAGGTAAGGATTTGAGAACAGCTTAATCTCAAATAGCCCTCTGGTTTCCGACTTGCATTCAAAAACATGAATGAGCTGGGAAAGCACCAGGGTGACCAAGGCAGCCGTTCTGCCGGCGGTAATATTTTTGCTGAAGGTTAAAACCAGCAGAAAGCTTGCCAGCGTTGAAAGCGCAATCAGAATACCCCTTGTGATGATTATGGAAGACAATCCGCGTGCAAAGACACTTTCGTTGGGAGATCGGGGCGGTATTACCATGGCATCGGGTTCACCGGGCTCCATGCTTAGTGCGATGGCAGGCAAACCATCGGTTGCCAGATTCACAATGAGAATTTGTGCCGGTAATAAGGGGATGGGAATACCGACAAGGGTGGCCAGAAACATGGTCAAAACCTCGCCTACATTACACGAAAGCAGATAGCGAATAAATTTGCGAATATTTTCATAGATGTTCCGACCCTCTTCCACAGCCGCCACAATACTTGAAAAATTGTCATCCATCAGAATCATAGCTGCAGACTGGCGCGTCACATCGGTTCCTGACTTACCCATGGCAATACCGATATCCGCATCCTTGACAGCTGGGGCATCATTAACACCATCCCCCGTCATGGCTACTATATGGCCTTTTTTTCTGAAAGCGCGCACTATTCTTAATTTATGCCTTGGGAATACCCGTGCAAAGACCGTTGCTTTTTCGCAGGCCTCTTCCAATTGGCTGTCGGTCATTTCATCCATTTCTGCCCCGGTTAATACCAAATCACCCTCACGATAAATATCAATGGTCGAGGCAATGGCAGCCGCGGTCTGTTTGTGGTCTCCGGTAATCATGACGGTTTTAATTCCAGCCTTTCGGCAGGAGGCCACTGATTGTACTGCTTCCTTTCGAGGCGGGTCGGTCATTCCTGCAAGACCGACGAAAACAAAATCCTGTTCAAGCTTTTCACTCCAGAGATGATTGGGCTGTACGGTTCTATAAGCGAAGCCCATGACACGAAGGGCTTGCGAGGTCATTTTCCGGCATTCCGCCATAATACCCTCCCGGTCATCGAAGGACATATCCCGCTCCCTATCGGCGATGAGAACACGGTTGCATTTTTCAAGAATAATCTCAGGCGCTCCCTTTGCGAAGAGGAACAACTCTCCTGCCGAGGCGCGGCACACCACCGACATAAGCTTTCGATCCGAGTCAAAGGGTATCTCTCTGACACGACGATAATTTAGATCCACGGCGTTATTATCAAGACCGTTATCCAAAGCTGCTCTGACCAATGCTACTTCAGTGGGGTCGCCCTCGATATCCAGCGCATTCTCCGTTTTTTCAGCCATTGGATTGATCCGGGTATTACCGCAAAGAAGGCCGATTTTCAGTAAAAGGTTTAGACCGAAGGTCTTTTCCGGATGTACCTCCCGTCCCCTGCACCAGGCTGCCAGTTTTCCTTCGGCGTTTCTTTCCATGCTGTAGGGATTTTTACCTGCATAAGCCGATACAACAGTCATGCGGTTTTCAGTCAAGGTACCGGTTTTATCCGAGCAAATAACTGTGGCGCAGCCCAGGGTCTCGACAGCGGGCAGCCTTCTTACCAGGGCATTTCTCTTAATCATGCGCCGGACGCCGATGGCAAGAGCCACGGTCACTACGGCAGGAAGACCTTCCGGTACGGCCGCAACAGCAAGGCTAATGCCACCCAGAAGCATTTGCACTACAGGCTCTCCCCTTAAAATACCGATAAGGGCTACGACACTGCAGATAGCCAGACATACCGCCAGCATGATCTGTCCGAGCTTCTCCAGTTTTTTTTGCAGCGGCGTATCCTGGACACCTGCGGAATCCATCATATCAGCTATCCTGCCCATCTCAGTATCCATACCGGTGCTGATAATAACGGCCTTGCCCGTGCCATTGGTAACCATGCTGCCCATATATATTCTATTCTGATTTGAAATTCCGTTAAGCCTGGCCTTGGCCTCATCCATCCTGGATTTCGAAGCCGGAACGGATTCTCCTGTCAGCATGGATTCATCTGAAAAAAGAGCATTGGCTTCAATGAGCACCCCATCAGCAGGAACTCGGTTTCCAGCCTCAAGAATGACTAAATCTCTGGGAACGACCTCATCGGCAGGGATATCCTTTATCTGACCATCCCGCATAACTCTGGCATGAGGAGCTGCCATATTCATAAGTGCTTCCATGGCCTTTTCGGTTCTCAGTTCCTGGAAAAAGCCTAAGAGACCATTGAGAATAACAATGGCCAAAATAGCGATACCTTCACTGGCTTCGCCCAAAAAGAAGGAAATGATCGACGATGCTATCAGGATAATGATCATTAAATCGGTGAATTGGTCTATCAAGGTCTTGAGCCATGTATTTTTCTTCTCACGCTTCAAGATATTTTTGCCATAAACCGCAAGGTTCTTGGCCGCATCAGATTCTGACAGTCCGTAGGTATTCTCCTTTATATCTTCAAATACCGGCGTGTGCTTTAAAGCTTCCACAATACCACTCCCTATGAGAAAATAGAACCGCATAGCAGGACAATCTATCCTATGCGTGTCCCAAAAGGAATAGTACAGATGAGCCAGGCATCAATCCTTAACGGGAAATGAAGTGAACGGGGCTTCATCAATGGTCAGCTCCACCGGGCAGTGATCGGAGCCCATGACATCAGCGTGAATGACTGCGTCTTTAATCAGGTCCTTTAACGCTTTAGATACACAGAAGTAATCAATACGCCACCCGACATTTTTTTCCCGGGCTTTGAACATATATGACCACCAAGTGTAGGCATCCTTTTTATCAGGATAAAAGAACCGGAAGGTATCTAAGAAACCGGCTTCCAAAAGCTCAGTAAATTTGCCCCTTTCTTCATCGGAAAAGCCGGCGCTTTGTCTGTTGGATTTTGCGTTCTTAATATCTATTTCCTGATGGGCTACGTTCATGTCACCGCAAACAATGACGGGCTTAAGCTTATCCAACGAAAGAAGGTAAGCCCTGAAAGCATCCTCCCAGCTCATGCGGTAAGGCAGCCTTACCAGTTCTCTTTGGGCATTTGGTGTATAAACATTCACCACATAGCAATTATTAAACTCCAGGGTAATAACTCGCCCCTCATGGTCATGCTCCTCTATGCCAATACCATATGTGACAGAAAGGGGCTTGATTCGGGTGTATATGGCAGTGCCCGAATAGCCCTTCTTCTCCGCGTAGTTAAAATATGAGGTATAACCCTCCAATTCCAGGTCCAATTGGCCTTCGGAGAGCTTAGTTTCCTGAAGGCACAATATATCCGGCTTCTTACTGTCAAAAAAATCAAGGAATCCCTTCCCTAAGGTAGCCCTCAAACCATTAACATTCCATGAAATCAGTTTATACATTTATCCTATTTCTCCTTTTATATTGGTTCATTAACTCTTTTAATTAAATGACTTGAATTAATTAATACGAAGTATCAATAACTTGGGTACCCGTTCGAAATTTTAATTTCGGTAACGGGTAAGATTATTATAACATGAAATGTTTCAATGTTCCCGGCATCCGTTGCATTTAGGGGTTCGAAATCTTTGATTTTTCGAGCTGAAATTCCTTTTTTCGGAAATTATTTCTTATCTTTTTATATTGAAATGCCGATATTTGAATGCTATAATGGAAAAAACAAAATGTCTTTAAGTTTGGTACAGAGATGCCGACAAGATGTTATATAACGGGTAATTGAGGTTATAGTATAAGTATGACCTCTAGTTATGTGGAGCATAATCTTGTCTGCGAGGACAAGATTTTTTTATGCTTTTTTCCGGGGTATCTTTGCACTGTGACAGGGAAGGAGGTTACTTACGTGAAGTTCAAAGCCCAGATCATGGACGAAATTGCAGTCGAACGCGCTATAGTCCGCATTGCCCATCAAATTATCGAGAAGAATCACAGTATTGATAATCTCTGCCTCATTGGCATTAAAACACGTGGTATTCCCATAGCCGCAAGACTTGCAAAAGCCATTCATACCATCGAAGGCGGAACTGTCGATATGGGGGTGCTTGACATCAGTCTTTATCGGGATGATCTCTCCAATGTAACTAAGGACCCGATTCTTAATGCCACAGACATACCTTTTTCTATAGCGGGTAAAAATGTGATTTTAGTAGACGATGTCATTTATACCGGAAGAACCGTACGCGCAGCCATGGACGCCATCATGGCTCAGGGTAGAGCAGCCGCAATCCAGCTTGCTGTTTTAATCGACCGGGGTCATCGCGAGCTTCCTATTCGTGCCGATTTTGTCGGAAAGAATATTCCAACCTCCAACGCGGAGGTCGTAGCGGTTCATTTGAGAGAATATGACGGTGACACCAGTGTTCAATTGTTTGAGAAAGTTTTCAATTAAAATTTTATTATATCAAGGGGGATTTTATCATGGTCAAAGAACAACAACAAATCGGTTATCTGCCCGATGAACAGCCGCCCATATGGAAGCTATTGCTCTACGCAATACAGCAGGTAATTGTCATGTTCCCTGCTACGGTAGCTGTAGCTATTATCACACACTTCCATATCTCAACAACCATTTTCGCAAGCGGTCTTGCAACCATCTGCTTCATCCTGGTTACCGGAAGGAAAATCCCGCTGTATTATGGGTCAAGCTTTTCTTATGTTGCTGCAATAGGCAGCTTGATGGGCTCTGAAGCCCTCTTGAACGCTACTCTTAATGAGAAGATTGCAGTCGCACAATTTGGTATCATCATGTCCGGTCTCGTATCCGTTGCGGCAGGACTTATTGTCAGAAGGTTTGGAAGAGAATCCATTGAGAAAATTCTTCCAGCCTCCATTACAGGCCCTATTGCAATAGTTATCGGCCTTACTCTTGCAGGAACAGCCCTAGGCGATGCCTCTTCCTCTTTCGGTGCCATTGGTGTTACTGATGCCCAGGCAGCAACTGCTTCGAATATGGCCTGGATTGTTTCTCTGGTTACGATGATTTCAACCATTCTCTTCTCTGTCTATCTAAAAGGTATGGCCGGACAGCTTCCCCTGCTTTTAGGCCCGATTCTTGGGTGCATAACAGCTTTTATAATCCAACTGATAACAGGTATAAATCTCTTTAAGGCATTACCTGAAGCAGCCAACAGCGGAATATTCGCACTTCCTATATTCACATTACCAAAACCGTCATTAATGGCGGTAGCAGCCATTATGCCCATCGCAATTGCTACCATTCCCGAATCGACAGCCCATATCTATCAGCTTGATATTTATGTCAACGACCTGGCCAAGAAAAAGGGAACCGGTAAGAAATATGACATTGCCGACAGATTGGGCAGCAATTTAATCGGTGACGGTATTGGCGATATGGTTTCAGGCTTTGTAGGCGGTCCTGCAGGAACAAATTACGGCGAAAACATCAGCGCAATGGCGATTACCAAAGTATTCTCCATTCCTGTTCTGATGGCGGCCTCCGTTCTTGCTATGGTTATTGCTTGCTTCACACCTCTTATCAACGCCATTTACTCCATTCCTACAGCAGTTATCGGCGGCCTTGAGGTTTACCTGTTTGGTGCCATAGCCGCTCAGGGTATCGCTATTATGGTTGAGAAAAAGGTTGACCTGTTCAGCTCTAAAAATATAGCGCTGATCGCGACCATCATGATTATCGGAATCGGCGGCAACTATCAATTTAAAGGAAATATCCCCTTCTTTGGTTTAGAAGTTCCGTGTGTTGCCGGCGCAGCCATCTTCGGTATCATTCTTAACCTGATTCTGAGCATCGGTGAGAAGAAAAGACAGAATGCTTAAATTAGAAAGACCTTTATAGGTACAGGGACGGTATTTATGCTTCTTCTATGGGAGGCGCAAGTACCGTCCTTTTGCATTCTCTCCCATGCCTTCTTTGTATAGAATGATTTATACATAAAGTGTATATTGAGAACTCGCCAGGATGCCTATATACTTAGATTTGCCACATTATGCTGAGGTAAATTTAATCGAAAGGAGTTGTTGAATAATGTTCGTATTGAAGAGTAAGGTGGTTTCTAACTAATTGAATATGGGCATAGGCGCTCAGAAAATTCCCCCCAGGATTCTTTTGCTGCCTATGCAACTACTTTCGAGCAACCAAGTAGTTCAGGGTATAAGTCGGTAGGCCGACAGTCAGCCCTGAATGGTGTATAGGACAAATCATCAGTACACACGCTTTGGCAGCGTGTTTTTTTGTCTTTTGAAGGTCCTGATACACTCCTGAAACAGAGCATGTTTCTTTTAGCCGCGGATGGTCGTTATCTGCGGTATTTTTATGCACTTTTTGTGGAATGAATAATTGAAAAAGGAGTTACCAAATGTTTATATTTCTCCATGGATACCAGAATAAAGACCACTATGACAATGTTAGAGAATATTGTTTACGCGAGCGGGTAAATGAAGAATACTTAAGAACACTAATCAAAAAGCTATATAGCTTTAGATCTCAAAAAGAGCTTTCGAGAGAATAATACAAGTTTTGAAAAACCCGTAAGACCCTAGGAGCAAGGAGGACGGTTCATATGCTTCCGATAGCGGAATCACAAAAAACGTCCTCGCCTGCTTCTCTAAAACTTTTTTCTATAGCCGCACTTTCTGCATAGCTCCTCAACCGCATATCTTCGTGAAAAACCATTGAAAATAGCCTTAGCTCTTTCACTCTCTACGATTTCAGAAAAATGGCTGTCATGGATATTCCCCAGATTAATGACACCCTCACCATCAAGACAGCAGGGCACCACCGTTCCGTCCACCAAAATGGCCGCCTGATCTCTAAGGCCATAACAAAAACCGTTGCCGTTATCTTCATCCTTTTTTAGGTCAGGCCACATAAATTGGTGATCCAGATTGAGATAAACCCTGTTAGCTATTTCAATCCCCCTGCCCGTGCTGATATTATGCTGTATTTTATAGTTTAGTTGGAACTCTTTCTCAATGATCTCCAGCAGTTCATCATTTCCTTCACTAAGAAGATCCCCATGATCCCGATCCAAATTCCATAATCTAAAAGCTACGATAACATCTGACTTATCTCTGGCTTCATGGACAAAGTCCAGAATGCTGCGGATATATTTATCTTTATTCTTATAGCCTTCATTTCCATCCAGGCTGTGCAATGAAAAGTTAACCTGCCTCAGGGCCGGTTTACTGATGATCTTGTCTCCAGCTTTATCGATAAGTGTTCCATTTGTTGTGATATTAACCTTGAAACCCTTTTCATAGCTTAAGTCTAAAAAATCATCTAATTCCGGATGCAGAAGCGGCTCGCCTTTGACATGAAAATAAATATAATCCGTATAGGGTCTAATTTGATCCAGGATTTTTTCAAAGGTGCCTATTTTCATAAACTCAGCTTTCCGCCTTGTCTGTGGACAAAAGGTGCAGGCCAGATTACATACATTCGTTATCTCAATATAGATCTTTTTGAATCTTTTCATCCGTTACGCTCCAGTGACAGAATACTTTATATAATACCTTTAAAACTTGCGATGATAATATATCTTGAAACAACCCTTGATCAATGCTGTAAACACAGTAGCTCCCAACAAAGCAAAGAAGACTATTTCATTGTAGAAACCGGCTATCACCGCTGCGAAAGCAAGACCAACGGCGCATATCGTTATGCCATAAGCACCTGTCTTTTGCATAATCATAATGGTGCGCTCATCATTTTCTTCGATGTATAGTTTTTTGAGAGCCTCTTCATTCTTTAATGACCCTAAATATTTAGCCAAGAAAAAGACTAAAATGACAATCACGACAGAAAAGGCACCAAATTGAAAACCTCTGATAAAATCATGAATTGGGGGCAAGCGATCTGCATTAAGTGACAGATAAATATAGCTGACGGATATACAAATGGTAACAATGGCCATCAAAAGAACCCTAAGACGAATTTTTTCCTTAAACTTTTCCATACTATAAATCCTCCACATCTGAAAAATCAAATACTTCCTCAATAGGCAAACCAAAATATTTTGCTATTTTATAGGCGAGAACCAAAGAAGCGGTATATTTCTCACACTCAATAGAAGTAATTGTTTGCCTTGTGACGCCTACTGCAAGGCCCAGCTCCTCTTGCGACAATTTGTGCTTTTTTCGCAATTCTTGAATTCGCGTTTTCAAACAACTCCCCCTTTCCCGGGCTGCTCTTGTTTGTTACTTATTTCATTGACAGTTGCAATGTTAACTTTGCATTTTAAGTATAGCTTGCTTTGCACCAATTGTCAAGTATACTTTGCAATTTTTCTTTTCGGGGCCACCATAAGAAATTCTTATTGACTACAGAAATAAATAAGGCTTATGTTTTTTATAATTAAATTGATAAGTTAAACTTTCTTCACGGTAAAACGTCACAACTTGAATATTTAAATTGTTATATATGGTGTAAGAAAAAAGAAGAAAGGAGAATCGCTTTGGATAAAATCGAAACTGCTGTCCAAGGGGTAAAAGACGGTGATACACATTTGTTTGAGATAATAATTGAAACTTTTCAGCAACAATTGTTTCATTACTGCTATCATATGCTTGGGAATATACAGGAAGCAGAAGACGCTGTACAAGAGTCTTTTTTAAAAGCTTTTCAAAAAATCGGAGATTACAAAAAATCTATTTCTTTTTCGGCTTGGCTGTATAGAATAACGCATAACTATTGTTTGAACGTTCTTCGGCGGAAAAAACTTTTGAATTTTATCTCGTTATCCTATGATTCTGAAAACGAGAACCAATGGCATTACTACATGAATAACGGTATGAAATCTACAATCGATGAAACCGGATTTGAGTACAATGTCGTAAAAGCTTTAAAACATCTTTCCCCAACAGAAAATAGTATACTTATGCTTCGAATAATGGAAGAAAGAAGCTTTGATGAAATTGGGAAAATTCTTAATCTCAAGTCTGCAAACGTTCGCAAAAAATATGAAAGGCTGCGGAGTAAACTCAAAAAACTAATAATGCAAGAAAAAGAAGGAGGCACATCTTATGAAGGATATTCCCTCAGCAATTGAAATTAAAAAAATATTTAGCGACGACAACCTGCCGACAATCAATATTACGGAAAATACGATGCATAAAATTTTAAATCAAAATACTAAAAAAAGCAGGGCAACCTTTAAGAGACTTCTCATAGCAATACCTTTGGCAATTACTTTAATTAGTTCTACAGTTTTTGCAATGGGGCATATCTGGTTATTGAAGGGACCAAATGAGAATTCTTACAACTATTCATTAGAGGTTGTTAATACTGAGCCGAAGACATATAGTATGTTCTCTAATGAAATTAATAATCTTGAGCCTGGCAAAGTATTATTTATATTTCAGAAAAAAATCACACCCATAATTATCGAAACCCACTTTGGAGAACAAAAATACGATAGCCTGGAACAAATCTCACAGAAAGTTGGAAGGCAGCGGTTTATATCCCCAGCTTTTTTACCTGACGGTTACAAATTCAAGGAGGCTACTATTGATTTCTCCAAGATATCCGATTCATTTATAGCAGAATTGGAAAAAGAATGTCAAAATGAAGATCAAGAGTACTTTTGCAAGATAGCAGATATTGATCCAAATAATGAAGTGATCGGATATTCTCTTCTATATCAGAAAGTTAATCAGCAAGAAATGGTTGCTGAAGACATTCGTGTTACAGTGAATTATGATTGGACACTCGATGAAATTAATGAAAGAAAATATGATCAGCATGCAGAGAAAATTGAAATAAAAGATTTTGAAGCAATACTGACACAATGGGATTGGAAAAGCGAAATCAAGTGGTTGATAAAAGAAAATAATTCTAACACTTATATTTCTGTTGATTTTATGAAAGTAGGAAAGGATTTTACTCCAAATCATATTGAAAATCTGAAAAGAGTTGCGGAAAGCATAAGTAAGTAAAATTTAGCACTCTATAATAGGACTATCTTAGTAACAAGAGACCACCATAAAAGATATCGCTTTTATGGTGGTCTCTTGTTTAAATGCTGGATTATTATGCAAAAAATTAAAATCAGGTAAAATTCTATATTTGTACCCAGCAGAACGCCTTGACCCTGTCGCCAATAAACCGGATAATAGAGATACACCCAAAGAGATAAAATGTGGTTCCAACAACTTTAACTCAAGAAAGGTACAAAATGAGCAAGACATTAATATTGGCCGAAAAGCCCTCTGTGGCAAGAGATATCGCAAAGGTACTTCAATGTAATCAGAATGGCAATGGCTTTATTTCAGGAGCCCACTATATTGTGACCTGGGCCCTGGGCCATTTGGTCACTTTGGCCGACCCTGATGTTTATAATCAGAAATACAAGTCCTGGAATCTTGAGGATTTGCCCATGCTCCCTAGAACGATGGAGCTGGTCGTCATTAAGGAGACGTCTCGCCAGTTCGGCATTGTCCGAGGCCTTCTTCACAGGGATGATGTAAATGAACTCATTATTGCCACCGACTCAGGTCGAGAAGGTGAGCTTGTGGCGCGCTGGATTATTGAGAAGGCAGGCTTTAAGAAGCCCATTCGTCGTTTATGGATTTCTTCTCAGACCGATAAGGCCATTAAGGAAGGGTTTCAAAATCTGAAGCCATCCAAGGCGTATGATAATCTCTACTTCTCAGCCCAGAGCCGGGCTGAGGCCGATTGGCTCATCGGGCTTAATGTGACCCGGGCCCTTACCTGTAAATATAATGCCCAGCTTTCTGCAGGCAGGGTTCAAACCCCCACTCTGGCTATGATTGTAGAGCGTGATAATGAGATCAAACGGTTTGTCCCCAAGGACTATTGGACCATTATGGCGAACCTTAAGGGTTTCAGCGTTCTGTGGCAGGATAAAAAAACAGGTCAGACCCGCATTTTTGACAAGGTGCAGGCAGATGCTGTTGTCTCAAAGGTTACGGGTCAGACAGGTACAATCATGGAAGTCATGAAAGAGGCTAAAAGAGAATTACCGCCTCTCGCTTATGATCTGACCGAGCTCCAGCGGGATGCCAACAAAAAGTACGGCTATTCGGCCAAAAAGACCCTGTCCTTAATGCAGAGCCTTTATGAGCATCACAAGCTGGTTACCTATCCCCGGACCGATTCACGCTACATCACCGACGATATAGTCCCTACATTGACCGAGAGATTAAAGAGCATTGCCATCGGTCCTTACATGAAGTCAGCTCAAAATCTTTTGCGTAACAAATTCAACGTAACCAAACGCCTGGTGGACAACAGCAAGGTCACCGACCATCATGCCATTATCCCTACTGAGCAATATGTGGACCTCTCTGCCTTGAACAGTGATGAACGTCATATTTACGACTTAATTGTCAAGCGGTTCATCGCCGTATTGAGTCCTGCTTTTGAATATGAACAGACTACTGTAAAAGTAGATGTCTCTGGAGAACTGTTTACAGCCAAGGGCCGCATCATTACCTCACAAGGCTGGAAAAGCGTTTATGATGGCGAAAAAGCGGAAGATATAGATGAAGACGGTAATAGTGATGAAGATACCCATCAATCGCTGCCTCCCGTTATTAAGGGCCAAAGAGAGCCTCTGATGTCAGCGCGAGCCGTTAACGGTAAAACCGCACCACCCAAGCGTTTTACTGAGGCGACCTTACTTTCGGCCATGGAGCACCCGGGAAAATATATGGACAATAAAGCACTGCGCGAGGTCATTGAAAGTACCAGCGGACTGGGTACACCCGCAACCAGGGCGGATATTATTGAAAAGCTCTTTGACAGCTTTTACGTGGAAAGGCGAGGTAAGGAAATCATTCCTACATCAAAGGGCATTCAGCTTGTAGAATTGGTCCCCTCGGACCTAAAATCTCCTGAGCTTACCGCCAAGTGGGAACAACAGCTCTCCTTAATCAGCAAAGGGCAGGTTGACTCCAGGGTTTTCGTTACTAAAATGAAGGATTACGCCACAAGCCTTGTGGGTGCGGTTATATCCAGCAGTCATGTTTATAAGCACGAAAATATAACCCGTGAGAAATGCGAGCAATGCGGCAAATTCCTTCTTGAGGTTAACGGCAAGAAGGGGAAGATGCTGATTTGCCCCGACAGAGAGTGCGGTTTCCGTAAGAGCCTCTCCATGACATCCAACGCCCGGTGCCCCGAATGCCATAAAAAAATGGAAATACGCGGGGAAGGCGATGATAAGTCCTTCTTCTGCGCCTGCGGCTATCGGGAAAAGCTGTCTGCCTTTAAAAAGCGCAAAGACGAGCACGTCAATAAAAAAGAGGTCACAAATTTTCTTAAGAAACAGGAAGACGAGACTACCATAAACTCAGCATTGGCCGATGCCCTGTCCAAGTGGAAAAAGTAAGGCATCAAATGGAAGTAATATTTTAAGTCCCCCTAGGTCTGAATTTAATAAAAGACCTATTGACACTACATATTGTATGTGTTAGTATTTTCCTATCTAAATATTGTGATTTATCAGGCAACTATTCTGTAGCCTCATGACACCTAGTCCTGAGGCTATTGTTTTCTAGGACATCAAAGTTTTGTACGAAGGGGAAAAGCATTATGATTACAAAAATCAGAAAAAGAGACGGAAGAGAAGTACCATTCAATCTTGAGAAAATTGCAAATGCCATTTTTAAAGCGGCCAGTGCTACCGGAGGGAAAGACTATGCTGTTGCGCTTAACTTGGCAGAAAGTGTTGCAGAATATCTTGAAAAGAATTTAGGCAAAAAGCTCCCCACCGTTGAAGAAATACAGGATGCCGTTGAAATAGTTCTCATAGATACCGGTCATGCCAGAACTGCAAAGGAATATATTCTTTATCGTGCAGAAAGAACCCGTGTACGAGAAATGAATACCCGGCTGATGAAAATTTATGAGGATTTAACCTTTAAGGAGGCTAAAGATAACAATCTCAAACGTGAAAACGCCAACATTAACGGCGACACAGCCATGGGTACCATGCTCAAATATGGCTCGGAAGGCGCTAAGCAATTCTATGAAATGTTCGTCTTGAAGCCAGAGCACTCAAAAGCTCATAAAGAAGGGGATATCCATATTCATGACATGGACTTCCTTACCCTCACCACAACCTGCTGTCAGATTGACATCGAAAAACTGTTTATGGGTGGCTTCAACACCGGTCATGGCTATTTAAGAGAGCCCAACGATATACATAGCTATTCGGCGTTGGCCTGTATTGCCATCCAATCGAACCAGAACGATCAGCATGGAGGCCAAAGCATCCCGAATTTTGATTACGGGATGGCCCGAGGTGTTTCAAAGACTTACACCAAGCTGTACAGGCAAAACCTGGCTAAGGCGTTGAATCTTCTTACAGAAATAGATGATGTCCAGATTAAGATAGGTGAAATAGAAGACAAAATTAAGGAAGATCAAGGGCTCTTTCCCTGCCTGGGTTCCCTGGAAACCTATCAAAGACAGGAAGCAAAGCTTCTCATGGAGCTCATTAAGGATGAGACGATAGTCAAAAGGATACAGGCCTTTACCAAGGAAATGGCTGAAAAAGAAACGGACCGGAACACCTATCAGGCCATGGAGGCTTTTATACATAATCTCAACACCATGCACAGCAGAGCGGGCGCTCAAATCCCCTTCAGTTCCATCAATTATGGTATGGATACGACACCTGAAGGCAGGCTAGTCATAAAAAACCTGCTATTGGCAACGGAAGCCGGGTTGGGCAACGGTGAAACACCTATCTTCCCTATTCATATCTTCAGGGTCAAGGAAGGTGTCAACTACAACCCCGGTGAGCCCAATTATGATCTATTCAAGCTTGCATGCCGGGTAAGCGCAAAACGGCTCTTCCCCAACTTTGCGTTCATCGACGCACCTTTTAACTTGAAATATTATAAGCCGGGGCATCCGGAAACCGAGATCGCCTATATGGGGTGTCGGACAAGGGTAGCCGGTAATGTTTACGATCCGGACAGAGAAATTATGTTTGGAAGAGGAAACTTGAGCTTTACAACTGTTAATCTTCCCAGAATAGCTTTAAAGAGCAACAAAAACGTCCATTTCTTTTTTGAGGAGCTGGATAAGAAAATCGATCTGGTGATTGCTCAACTCATAGAAAGATTTGAAATACAGGCTAGAAAAAAGGTTAAGAATTTTCCTTTTCTTATGGGGCAGGGCATCTGGCTGGATTCGGACAAGCTCGATTGGGAGGATGAAGTGCGCGAGGTCTTGAAGCACGGTACGCTGACTATAGGCTTTATTGGCCTTGCGGAGTGCCTTAAGGCTTTGATGCAGAAGCATCATGGCGAATCGGAAGAAGCCCAGAACCTGGGCCTTGAAATCATCGGACGCATGAGAAAACGTATGGACGAGGCCGGTGAGAAGTACAAAATGAACTTCTCCTTGATTGCAACACCTGCCGAAGGAACTGCCGGACGTTTTGTGGGTATGGACAGGCAGCTCTTTGGGACAATCGAAGGAGTCACCGACAGGGAATACTATACCAACAGCTTCCATGTTCCGGTCTATTATAAATTAAGCGCTTATGACAAAATAAGGCTGGAAGCCCCCTATCATGAGCTCACCAATGCCGGCCATATCACCTATGTTGAGCTTGACGGAGATCCTACCCATAATCTCGAAGCTTTCGAGAAGATGGTACGGGCCATGAAGGAAGCTGGTATTGGATATGGCTCCATCAACCATCCGGTTGATCGTGACCCTGTTTGCGGATACACGGGAATCATTGGAGATGAATGTCCATCATGCGGAAGAAAAGAAGGAACCACCAGATTTGAGAGAATACGGCGTATAACAGGCTATCTGGTTGGAACTCTCGACCGCTTCAATGATGCGAAAAAAGCTGAGGAAAAGGATCGGGTTAAGCATTTTTAGGATCAATTAAAATGTACTTACTCTATAGAGGTGTGTTTCGCAAGAAACACACCTCTAGCAGTGAATGCAGAATGAGGGACAAATGAATTCTAAATTAAGAATAGCGGGAATCGTCAAAGAGTCCATAGTGGACGGGCCGGGAATCAGGTATGTCATATTCGCCCAAGGGTGCAAGCATCATTGTCGGGGCTGTCATAATCCGGAAACCCACTCCTTTGAAGGCGGAACCTTGATCGAGGTTGACACCATCCTTAAAGAAATCGCCAGTAACCCGCTTTTGGACGGAATCACACTGAGCGGCGGAGAACCCTTTGAGCAGGCGGAAGGTTTTGTTGGGCTCGCCCAAGAGATAAAAGAGCGCAATCTTCACCTAATGGTTTATACCGGCTATACATACGAGGAGCTTCTGGAAAAAAGCAGGTCCCACCCAAGCTGGGGGGAATTGCTGGAATTAACTGATATTTTGGTAGACGGGCGTTTCGTGATAGAGAAAAGGGATTTGCGCTTAGTTTTTAAAGGGTCATCAAACCAGCGCATCATTGATATGAACAAAACCAGGCTCACAGGGCAACTCACGTTGGTTGAGCCCACTTGAAAAGCCCAAAACCACGGAAAGCCTATATATGCCTGTCATAAGCCTTTTCTGGCAACAAAAGCGGCTAGATCTGCACATCTGTTGGAATATCCCCATTCATTGTCATACCATGAAACAACTTTGACCATGTTATTCTCTATAACCATTGTGGACAAAGCATCTATTGTAGAAGAGGCTGGATCACCCTTGTAATCTATGGAAACCAAAGGCTCTTCCGAATAGTTGAGAATACCTTTCATTTTGCCCTCTGCAGCAGCTTTGAGCACAGCATTAACCTCATCCTTGGTAACAGGCTTCTCAGTCTCCACCACCAGGTCAACGACTGAGACAGCAGGAGTTGGAATCCTTAGCGAAAACCCGTTCAATTTGCCTGCCAACTCTGGAAGAACAAGCCCTATTGCCTTTGCAGCTCCTGTCTTTGTTGGTATGATAGACATTGCAGCTGCTCTTGCTCTTCTTATATCATTATGGGGCAAATCCAAAATCCGTTGGTCGTTTGTATAGGAATGAACGGTAGTCATTAAGCCTTTCCTGATTCCAAAATGATCATGCAGCACTTTGGCAAAAGGTGCCAAGCAATTGGTTGTGCAGGATGCATTGGAAATGATATGGTGCACATTCTTGTCATACTTATCCTCATTTACACCAAGCACTACAGTGATATCTTCACCTGTCGCGGGAGCAGAAATAAGCACTTTTTTCGCTCCTCCCTTGGTCATATGGACCTCTGCTTTTTCTCTTTTTGTAAACAAGCCGGTAGCTTCCAGAACAATCTCAACCCCAAGGTCTTTCCAGTTAATGTTGCCGGGATCTCTTTCAGCAAGTATTTTTATTGGTTTGTCATTCACAACTAATACATCTTCCCGTGCCTCAACAGTCCCAGAAAACTTTCCATATACTGAGTCATACTTGAGAAGATGAGCCAAAGTTTTTGCATCAGTCAAATCATTGATGACAACAATATCAAGCTCGTTCTGATACTTTTCCATGATAACCTTAAAAGCGTTTCTTCCAATTCTGCCAAATCCATTAATGCCTATTTTTGTTTTCATAATCTAGACCTCCTTGAACTTTTTTACAATTTGATTATAATAGAATTCGTGGTATAAATAAAATGCATATTCTTTATAGCAGTTATAAAGTGAGGTTATAGGTATGAATCTGGAATGGTATAAAACCTTTTATGCTATCGCGAATCATGGAAGTATATCAAAGGCCGCAGAGTCTCTCTATATAACCCAACCCGCTTTAAGCCGGGCTATTCGACAGCTTGAAGAAGAACTGGGATGCATCTTGTTCTCTCGCACAGCCAAGGGCGTTAAATTGACTCATGAAGGAGAGGTTCTTTATCAATATGTTGATCAGGCCTTTAGCTTTATATCAACTGGAGAAAAGAAAATCAGTGATTTAAAAAATCTCTTCAGCGGAGAGGTACGAGTTGGTGTAAGCGACACTTTATGCAAGCATTATCTCGTCCCTTTTCTCAAACTATTTAATACACTGCACCCCTCCATTAAAATAAGCGTAATATGTCCTACAACACCTGGAATCATTCAACTGCTGAAAGCCGGCAAGATAGATTTTGGTATTATCAACATGCCCTATCAGGATGATCATCTTTATTTTAAAAGCATCATGGCGGTTCAAGACTGCTTTGTAGCAGGAGAAAAATTCAGATATCTTCATATTCAAAGGCAGCCTTTAGCAAAGATCGTGAAGCACCCCATTCTTCTGCTTGAAAAAAACAGCAATTCGAGACTCTATATCGACCAATACTTTTCAAATCATTCCATCTCGGTCATTCCTGATTTTGAGCTTGGAAACATCGATTTACTGGTGCATTTCGCGAAATATGACTTTGGCATTGCGTGTGTTATCAGGAACTTTATCGAGGATGATTTGGATAAAGGCCTACTCTATGAAATCAAGCCCATCGAAAAAATCCCCCCTAGAAACATTGGTATCGCCTGGCTAAAGGATGTACCTCTTTCGGTTGCATCCAATGAGCTCATCAATCTCCTGGATTACGTTGAGCCTTCTGATATATAAGTATTTCACCTAATTTACAAATAGCCATGGCTTAATATCAAAAATCATTATGAGAGGCTGTCTTTAAAAGCTCCAGCGATTTGAGACAGTTCTTTTTTATGCCTTTCGAACTGGTCATTCTACATACTCCAGCCTCGTGAGAGTCAATCGTCATTTCAAAATATTTTCTTTCTTTACCCAAGTAATATGAAGTATAAAACGGCTCTTATGCTCATTTCCAAAGGGGTTACGGCACATATTTCCCCTTTGGTGCCATTTTATATTTTTTTGATGCCTGTATTGTAAAATTGAGACGAAATTCGAACATATTTTTCTATACCTGCAAGGAGGAATCAAAGATGAGGAAATATTTTACACTTTTTATGTCACTTGTACTGCTGTGCGGCATTTTAGTCGGCTGCGGTGACAGCGGAAAGACCGGGGCAGGAAAGACAAACACTTCAAAAGGAGATGCCGCAAAGAAGGAATACTCGGTCACGGCCACGCCGCCGGAAGGTTGGACAGCCTTTACTGACAGCACCACACTGCTTCGCTATAGAGAGGACTCTGGTTTAGGTGATTTTTGGGTAAAGCAGGGTTATGCAGGCGAGGACCTGGACGCAATCATTTCCGATTATAAGGAAAGAGAAAGCCAAGGTGGCTATGATATCGCATGGGAGGATGTCAACGACGCTAAGGCAGGAGGCATGGAGGCGAAATACCTGAGGTATACCGTGAACGCAGGCAGCCTTAAGATGCGATACGACGCTTATTTTATCAAAAAGGATGCCGCACTTTTCACCGTGATATGCCTAACCGCGGCGGAGTCCGATTACAAGGAGGTGGAGTCCGATTACAAGGCCCTGCTGGATTCGCTGGCAATTGCTGAAAAATGAAAAATATGAAATTGAGAAGGGAGAAATTTATCATGCGAATGAATCTTATAAAAAACAGGCTCCTGTCGGTTTTTCTGGCGGTATGCCTGCTACTGTCCCTCTGGCCTGTCACGGCAAGCGCGGCAGCGGGAGACCCGCCTGTGCTGCAATCAGCGCTTGTACTGCCGGACGGGAATGTACAGCTGACCTTTGACAAGGAAATGGCAAGCCCGGACAGCGGCGCCGCGGGGTTTACAGTAGCCGACGATACGGGTGGCAATAAAAACGTTGCATCGGCAACACTTGTAGCCGGGGATACCGCAAGTATCCTGCTAACTCTTGGCACCCCCCTCAAAGGCGGAGAGACCGCTCGGGTCATTTATAATCCGGGAACGGTGAAAGCATCGGACAACGGGCTACTGGCGGCGATTTCCAGCTTCGACATTACAAACCCCCTCCCGCATCCGACCCTCACATCTGCAACCCTCAACGAGGGGACGGTCGGAACGCCGTATACTTATACCTTTGAGGCGACCGGTGGTACAGCGCCCTATTATTTTTATAAGCAGTTCGGTCCCTTGCCAGCTGGCTTGACTCTGACTTCGACCACCGGCGAACTGAGCGGAACCCCCACGACTCCGGGGACTTATTCCTTTATACTCAACGTTCGCGACACCAACGGGGCCTTTGCCAGGGAGTCCTTCACGCTCAAAATCAATGACGCGGCACCACCGGCATCCCCAACGATCACCAGTGCGTGGATGGAGCCGGAAAATAAATCTATCACCGTCAATTTCAACGAGGGTGTTTATGGCGATGCCGCTCATACAACTGGGGTTAATAAAGATAGCTTTGATCTCATCTTCGCACAAAACGGCGGGAAGGTCAGCGGAGCGACCATCAGAAGGGTTGATAAAGTCGGAGGCGGCGCTCCCACGGGTGGAGAAACCCAAGTTATCATCCTACTGGGCCTGATTGACGGACCGGCCACCGGCACCGAAACCATCACCATTCGTCTCAAAGCTGATTCGATTTATAATTCTGCCGGAGTTGCTGCAGCCGATACTGAGAGTACCGGAGCACAAAAGTTGAATCTTTTACCATCCCAAAGCTTTGCTGACGGCTATCCGAAGCTTGGCGAGCCGCAAACTACTGGCAGCCATGCTGTTCAAGTGCTGGTCAAGGTGGCCTTGTTAGGCGTCTTAGATTATGTGGTACTACCCGACAACGCCACAGCCCCCACCGCCCAGCAGATCAAGGATCATGCTGATATTGACGGCCAACCGGTAATATTATGGGCAGGACAGCTAATTGGTGCTGACAAAGAAGTACCGATTATATTGTCTGATAATTTGAACCACAACACCGACTATGACATCTATCTGGTCGCCGAAGCGGGCAACAACAATTTCACTGCGGTTGAAAAGCTTGATGTAAGAACCCCGCCGGAGACAGTCACAGTGATAAACCTCGCAGCCATCGGAGGTGTTACCACACCGATTACCGCCGGCGTTCCGGCCACGGCTATCACCGAGACTGCGCAATATACGGGAACCATCTCCTGGTCACCGTCCGTAAGTGGCAGCTTTGCAGCAGAAACAGCCTACACGGCTACCATCACCCTGACGCCGAAGCCCGGCTTTACCCTGACGGGCGTAACAGAAAACTTCTTCACGGTGGCAGGTGGAACAACGGTGAGTAACCCCGCCGGTTCCGGTGTCATCACCGCTGTATTCCCGGCAACTGCACCGACTCCCGGCGGTTCCACCGGCAACGCTGTGTGGCATACCCGCGGCCCGCTGCCGTCGCCGCATATTATTGAGAATATCCAATATGTGAACGGAAAGTATATCGCGGTGGGGGAAAAAGGTACCCTGATCAGCTCCACGGATGGTGCGAGCTGGACAAAGACTAATTTGAAGACTAATTTTGACCGTCTGGGCGGTGTCGCCTACGGAGGCGGAAAATACGTACTGGTCGGCTATGTCGACTATATCACGGCCAATATCTATACTTCCACCGATGCTGTAACCTGGAGTGAGCCGGTGACAATCCCGCATATCTGGCTGCATGATGTAGCTTATGGAGCCGGTAAATTCGTAGCCGTCGGTTCAAACGAGCAAGTTCTGACCTCCACCGACGGGGTAAGCTGGACAGCGCATACGGTTACCTACCCCGCAGGGAAAAAGACCATCATGCAGTCCATCGTCTATTCCGATATAAAGGGCAAATTTGTGGCCGTTGGTACGCGCTCCGATACGGGACAAACGTACAGGGGCAATATCCTGATATCCACAGACGGGATCAACTGGACGGTCACCTACTCCGACCCCTACTACAGCCTATGGGACATCACCTACGGCAATGGAAGCTTTGTAGCCGTGGGCGGACATAATGACAGCAGTCCCTACCTCCTTGCTACCTCAAGTGATGGCGAGAACTGGACGAAGCCCGTCGCCAGTCCTTCTTATGCCGCACTTTTTTCGGTGGAGTTCGACGGCAACAGATTTATCGCGGCCGGCCGCACTCACCCCAGCACCACCGGCACTGCTTTCACCGCAATTTCGACCGATGCCGTGAGCTGGACGGACAAGACGCACAGTGAGCTGTCTGGCTCCTGGGCGGTCGCCTCCTCCAATGGCACCCGTATTGTAGCCACAAACGGCTACGGCAATATCTACACCTCTGATGACCTAGGAACAAGCTGGACCTACCGCACCCTCGGCACCACCAACACACTGAATGATGTCGCCTGGAACGGCAGCCTCTATGTAGCGGTGGGCGATGCCGGGACGGTCCAGAGCTCGCCCAACGGAAGCGACTGGACAATCCAAGACTCCAAGACCACCGAGAATCTGAATAAGGTGGATTACCTTGGCGGACAATTCATCGCCGTGGGTAAGAACGGCACCATCCTCACCTCGCATAATGGCACGACCTGGACAAAACAGGCCTCGGGAGTGACACAGGAACTGAAGGGACTCGCCTATGGCGGTGGCAGGTATGTCGTCGTCGGGGGAAGCAACAGCTCCGACCCGGTGGTGCTCCATTCGACGGACGGCGTAACCTGGGTTAACGACAGCACGACCGGTATTATCCAGCGTTCCTTTGTTTCGGTGGCTTACGGCGATGGCGTATTTATCGCCGTGATGCAGTACGGCCAGGCCTATAAATATCAGATTGATACGGACACCAGTGAATTTATCTGTACGCCCATTGCCAATCTGGGCGGGAGCGGCTGTTATCCCACCGATATCGTCTATGGCGGCGGTCAATTCGCGGCGGTAGGCGGCTACGGCGAGGTCTATCTCTCCTCCGACAAGGGAGCACACTGGACGCTTAAGGAGACCGATCTGGATCAGTACTATTGCTGGGGCATTGCCCATGGCGGCGGTAATCTCGTGGCGGTCGGCGATAACGGCAAGATCATGGCTTCAGCTGATGGCGGCGCGACCTGGTTCATCCAGTCCTCCGGCCTGACGCTAAATCACTATTCCAGCAGCAATTATATCCGGCTGAATGGAGTTGCAGCCGGCGATAACTGCTTTGTGGCGGTCGGCGAGAACGGCCTGGTCCTCCAATCGGACAGCTTCACCGTCTCTGCGGATGCCGACCTAAATGACGTTGAGCTAGCCGAGAGGTCGCTGTATAAAACTTATATCTACGGCAGCGGCGCCAATCAAAGCGATAGCCGAATTGTTGCAAACATGAATCTGATGACCAGCTTGGACAGAGGGACGACCGTCAACTGGGTCAGTAGCAAGCCGCAGGTTATCGCAACCGACGGCAAGGTGACCCGCCCGGCCTTCGGCGCAGGCAATCAGGGGGTCTACCTCACCGCAACCATTACCAAGGGCACCGCTTCTGCCAGCAGAACCTTTGTGGTGACGGTGCTTGAGGCGGAAAACTCCGATATTGCGGATGTAAACGCGGCGGTGGCAGCCCTGACCTTTAATACGATACAAAACGAGAATTCTTCGATGAGCAACATCACATCCAATCTGATTCTACCCGGAAGCGGAATCAACGGCACCACCATCAGCTGGGCCAGCAGCCAACCGACCACTATCTCAACCGATGGCGCAGTAAATCGCCCGGCAGAGGGTTCGCCTGATACGTCTGTCACACTGACAGCCACTGTCAGCAAGGGCGCGGCCAGTCAAACCAGAACCTTCTATCTAACGGTGAAAGCCCAGATCAGTCAGGATGCTCAGGATGTGGCGGCAGCGCTAGCGGCTCTCACCTTTGACACCATTCGCGGAAACAACATCGAAGAAGAGAGCGTCACCTCCGACCTGACCCTGCCCGTCACCGGAACTAACGGCACCACCATCAGTTGGGCGAGCGATAAACCGACCACTATCTCAACCAATGGCAAAGTAAATCGCCCTGCACAGGGAGCAGCCTATGTGGATGTCACACTGATCGCCACCATTACCAAGGGTACGGCCAGCCAGACCAAGCAATTTACGGTCAGGGTCATAGCCATTCCCACAGCCTCCTACACCGTGACAGTAATCGGCAGCCATGCGGGTACGACCGGTGCCGCCAGCTATACACAAGGCGTAACTGTCACCATAAACGCTGGAAGCCAAAGCGGTTACAGCTTCGCAGGCTGGATTTCCTCAGACGGCGTGACCTTTGCCAATGCAAGCAATGCTACCACCACCTTTACCATGCCGGCAAAGAATGTGACTGTTACAGCCACATGGCGCTATAACGGCGGCAATACCGGAGGAAGCGACGAATCACCGTCTGTCACTCCCCCACCCTTACCCAAAGCAGAGGTTTTGGATTCAGAGGGCAACCCCACCAGTACTGTCCCTGTCCTATTGGATAAAAACACAGGCCTTGCAACGGTGGAAGTGAATAATAGCTTATTGACCGGTGCCTTTGATAAATCTGAAACAGATGAAAGCGGCATTAAAAAGATAGAGATCGAGATACCTGCAATATCCGGAGCAAAATCCTATGCTTTGGTGCTGCCTGCAAATTCTCTGAATGCCGGTGACGAATCCAGGGCCATTGAACTCAATACTCCGCTTGGTATGATAGTTTTACCGAGTAGCATGCTATCACAGGAACAGGCATCAAATGCTAAACGCGTTACAGTGACCTTACAATCAGCGGATATCAGTGGTCTTGACCTAGATGTTCAGGCCATGATCGGTGACAGGCCCGTCATCGAGCTGAGCCTTAAGGTGGACGGACAACAGCTTTCCTGGAGCAACGAAAATTCTCCTGTGACTGTAACCCTGCCTTACACCCCCACTTCCGAAGAATTGGCCAACCCTGAAAGCATTGTAGTCTGGTACGTTGACGGCAGCGGTAATGCTGTTTGCATACCCAACGGGTGCTATGACGCAGAAACCGGCACTGTGACCTTTACCACCACACATTTCAGCTGCTTTGCTGTTGGCTATAACCCTGTCAGCTTCAAGGATATACAGGCTGACTCGTGGTATGCCAAGGCGGTTTCCTTTATCGCTGCAAGGGATATTACCTCAGGGACGGGAAACGGCAATTTCAGTCCTGAATACAAGCTAACAAGAGGGCAATTCATTGTCATGCTGATGAAGGCTTACAGTATAGCCCCCGCTACTGACCTAAGCGATAACTTTGCGGACGCCGGCAGCACCAATTATAGCGCTTATCTGGCCGCTGCAAAGAGGCTTGGCATATCCAAGGGTGTGGGCAACAACCTGTTTGGACCCGAAAGAGAAATCACCCGCCAGGAGATGTTCACCATGCTGTACAATGCGCTGAAAGCAATAGGCAGATTACCTCGGGGTAATTCCGGTAAATCGCTGCTGTCCTTCAGCGATGCAAGCGATATAGCTCCCTGGGCAAAGGAAGCCATGTCTCTGCTCGTCGAAACCGGAACGGTAAGCGGCAGCGGAGGTAAGCTTGCTCCCAATGATATGACCAACAGGGCGCAATTGGCTCAAATATTGTACAATTTATTGTTATAGGTTTACAGCTTCTTAAGCAGCAATTAGAAAGTTAATAGAAAAGCAAAAAGACGGTTCTTTGTTTCATTTTCCCTGAAACAAAGAACCGTCCTCTGTTTTACTGTTTAGTCGACTTAGTCGGCTTTAGCCATTCTCTTATAATTTTCAAGTCTTTCTTTGGCGTTGTTCTCAGCGGCCTGGAAGAGCTCATCGGCAACATCCGGGAAGGTCTGCTTCAGCGAGGTGTAACGCACTTCGCTCTTAATGAATTCCTGGAAGCTTCCGGTGGGATCCTTGGAATCAAGAACAAACGGATTCTTGCCCTGTTCCTTGAGTTCAGGAACATAGCGCCACAGGTGCCAGTAGCCTGACTCAACAGCCTGCTTCTCCCTGGTCTGGGTTCTGGACATACCGCCCTTAATACCATGGTTGATGCAAGGAGCGTAAGCAATGATAAGTGAAGGACCTTTATGAGCTTCAGCTTCCTGAATAGCCTTCATGAATTGATTCATGTTGGCTCCCATGGCAACCTGAGCAACATAGACATATCCATAGGTAGCAGCAATCATACCAAGGTCTTTCTTCTTGATGCGCTTACCTGAGGCTGCAAACTTGGCAACAGCTGCGGTAGGCGTACTCTTGGAAGCTTGACCGCCGGTATTGGAGTAAATCTCGGTATCAAATACCAGGACATTGAGATCTTCTCCGGAGGCCAGAACATGGTCAAGGCCGCCATAACCGATATCATAGGCCCAACCGTCTCCACCGAGAATCCACTGGGACTTCTTAATGAAGAAATCACGCTTTTTGCTCAGATCTTCAACAATCTTATCGCACTCTTCACAGCAAGGCTTGTAGTTGTCAAGAGCTTCATTAAGGGCCTTTGAAGCCTTTTTGGAGCTTTCTGCATCTTCCTTGCCGGCAATCCATGCTTCTGCCGCAGCTTTTAGATCAGCAGGAACATCTTTTGCAACTATATTTTTAAGCTGCATCTCGATATTTTCACGAATCTGCTTAACACCAAGCACCATGCCCAAACCGTATTCAGCATTATCCTCAAAGAGGGAGTTCGCCCATGAAGGACCCTTTCCTTCCTTGTTTGTTGCGTAAACGGTAGCAGGAGCCGATCCACCCCAAATGGAGGAACAGCCTGTTGCATTGGCGATCATCATACGGTCACCGAACAGCTGGGTAACAGCCTTGATATAAGGTGTTTCGCCGCAGCCTGCGCAAGCGCCGCTGAACTGGATGAGGGGCTGGGAGAACTGGCTGTTTTTCACGGTGTTCAATGGAGCAAGACTGTCCTTATAGGAGACATTCTTCTCAATATAATCCCAGTTGGCAAGCTCCTTCTCCTGGGTTTCCAGAGGTTTCATAATAAGGGCTTTCTCCTTGGCAGGACAAACGTCGGCACAGTTACCGCAACCGGTACAGTCCATGGTAGAAACCTGAATCTTGTATTCAAGGCCTTTAAACTGAGGTCCTTGAGCAGGAATAGTGGTTAAGGTGTCAGGCGCATTCTTCTTTTCTTCCGCATTCAGAAGGAAAGGACGAATAACGGCGTGAGGGCAAACAAAAGAACATTGATTACATTGGATACAGTTCTGTGGCTGCCATTCGGGAACCGACACAGCAATACCGCGCTTCTCATAAGCTGAGGTACCTGTGGGGAAGGTGCCGTCTTCAGCGCCCTTGAAGGCACTGACAGGAAGGTTGTCGCCCTTCTGTGCATTCATAGGCTCCATGACCTTTGTAATGAACTCAGGCTTGTTTGTGTTCAGCTCAACAGGAGCATCCTGGGCAGCTTTCCAGCTCTCAGGAACATTGACTTTAACTAAAGACTCAATGCCTCTGTCAACAGCCTTATAGTTCATTTCAACAATGTTTTGACCCTTATTACCGTAGGATTTGACTATAGAATCCTTGAGGTACTTGACAGCAGCATCAATAGGAATAACATTAGCCAGCTTAAAGAACGCAGACTGCATGATCATATTAATACGGTTGCCAAGACCGATTTCGTTAGCGATATCGGTAGCATTGATGGTATAGAAATTGATGTTATCACTGGCAATTTGTCTCTTGAGGTCGGCAGGAAGCTTTTCATCAAGCTCTGCATCACTCCATTGGCAATTCAATACGAATGTGCCACCCTTTTTGAGGCTGCCAATGAGATCATACTTACCCACATAGGATTGGTTATGGCAGGCAATATAATCAGCTTCATCAATGAGATATGTAGAACGAATCTTAGCCTTTCCAAAACGCAGATGGGAAACGGTGATACCGCCCGATTTCTTGGAGTCGTAGTAGAAATAGCCTTGAGCGTACATATCGGTCATATCGCCGATAATCTTGATGGCACTCTTGTTGGCACCGACAGTACCGTCTGAGCCCAAGCCCCAGAACTTGCAGCGAATGGCGCCCTTGTCTTCGGTAACAATTCTCTCGCCTACAGGAAGAGAAAGACCGGTGACGTCATCAACAATACCGATGGTAAAACCATCCTTAGGAGCAGCAGACTTAAGATTCTCATAGACAGCAAGAATCTGATTGGGCTTGGTGTCCTTGGAGCCAAGACCATAGCGGCCGCCAACGATAAGGGGTTTGTTGGCTACATCATAATAGAGTGACTTAACATCAAGATACAGGGGTTCACCAAGAGCACCGGGCTCTTTTGTTCTATCAAGAACAGCAATTTTCTTAACGGACTTAGGCATTGCGTCGAAGAAATACTTAGAGGAGAAAGGTCTGTAAAGATGTACCTTGAGTACGCCCACCTTTTCACCTTTTGCTCTTAAGTAATCAATAACCTCTTCACAAGTCTCGGTTACGGAACCCATGGCAACAATAACATTTTCAGCATCAGGATCGCCATAATAGTTGAAGGGCTTATAATCACGGCCTGTAAGAGCAGACATTTGCTTCATATAATCATTTACGATGTCAGGAATGGCATCATAGTATGTATTGCTGGCTTCTCTTGCCTGGAAAAAGATATCCGGATTCTGTGCGGTACCGCGTGTTACAGGATGCTCAGGATTGAGGGCACGGTTTCTGAATTCTTCTAACGCCTTCCAATCCAGCATTTTAGCAAGATCAGCGTAATCAAGAACTTCGATCTTCTGAACTTCTGCAGAGGTTCTGAAACCATCAAAGAAGTTGACAAATGGAACGCGGCCTTTAATGGAGGCCAAGTGAGCAACGCCTGCCAAGTCCATGACTTCCTGAACGCTTCCTTCAGCAAGCATTGCAAAACCGGTCTGGCGGCAAGCCATAACGTCGGAATGATCGCCAAAGATTGAGAGTGCGTGTGATGCTATAGCACGTGCGGAAACATGGAATACACTGGGTAGAAGCTCACCAGCGATTTTGTACATGTTAGGAATCATGAGTAGTAAGCCCTGGGATGCAGTGTAGGTGGTTGTTAGGGCTCCGGCTTGGAGTGAGCCGTGAACCGCACCGGCAGCACCGGCTTCTGATTGCATTTCAACTACCTTGACAGGCTGGCCGAAAATATTTTTCTGGCCGCGGGCTGCCCACTCATCGGTTGATTCAGCCATAGTTGAGGATGGTGTGATAGGATAAATTGCGGCAACTTCGGTAAAAGCATACGCCACGTGAGCGGCGGCGGTATTACCATCCATAGTCTTCATTTTTTTTGCCATGTTTTTCCCTCCTTGAATTTATACAATAATGTACTTTGTATACACATCAATATTGTTTCGCCCCTTATTAACATGGACGTTCAGAAAATATTATATCACATTTTTCTACTCTAACAAGTAAAAAATTGTTTCTATCTGAAAATGCGAATTGCAGTTAATTTTAAAAAGCAGAATTTGAGGGGGGACAAATCTTAAAAGTGGAAATTTGAAGAAATATCAGGTAAAATATCAATATATTCTCAGTCTATAGGAATGTATAGCTGGAGGGCCGCTAATGGTCAGGAAGATTTTTTTAACAAAGGGACTATATTTTCCGTATATATCATTAATATTGATTATGAGTTGCCTGGTGGTATCAATACCGGCTCATTACAACGCTCCTTTGTTTGCCTATCTTGTTCCCTGGCAGAACATCTACCTGATTTATCAGCTTTTTACCTCACAATTCGCACATGGTGTTATGGAGGGCTTCAAGGGTATATCCTTTGAGCTCCATACCAACCTTGTCTCTATTGCTTTTTTTGGGGTATTCTGCGAAAGAGTCCTGGGACCCTCAAAAATGCTTCTTTTGTCTTTTATTTCAGCTTTTGCCCATATCATTACAAGGCTTGCGTTGAATAGCTTCGGGACAGGTATTTCAGGCATTTCCTGGGCATATGTACCAATAGCTTTTTATATTTTTTTAATAATATATAAAAGGGAAAAGAAGAATTTTTTTTCAAGTGTCGTATCCTTGCTGGGACTCATTTTATTGTTCTTATCCTGGATTGGAGTTACAGCAGGAAACTTTATAATGGGGTGGCATACCAGCAATATTTTTCATCTGGTAGCAACATTAGCAGGTGCTACTTTCCTGCTTGTGTGGAAAAAATATATTGATTGCAAATTTGACCAGATTATTGCAAATCGAATTGAAGCTTTAGTTTTTCACAGGCTAACAATACTGGACAAGGTTTCAGTTATGGCCTCGCTGGTAATCCTAATCAGCTTGGGAAAAATAATTACATTTTTTTGAAAAAGCTCCGAGTTTTAATCGGAGCTACTAGAAGAATCTTTTGTACTGTCTTATTTTTTGCTTGTAATTTTCTATTTCAGTTCTGGACAGAGCATTGAGAGGAGATCGTATGGTACTGATGACCATGCTGTTGTTAATGCCGTTTTCCAATCGCTCCAGCAGCAAATCCAGGCTCGTCTCATCATGCGGGTAGGTGGCCGAATAGAGGTAGAGCTTTCTGTAATTACCAGGTCTCCCTAATTCCAATTTAAAGGCTTCTCGAAATTTTTCCTCAAGAATGGGCACAAAATCCTTTTCAGTGAAAGGAAACACCCCAATAAAGGTTTCCATATCCACCCGGAGAACTTTGTCCGTATCCCGAAGAAAGGTTTTGACCTTATCGATGAGACCTTTTACAACATCCTCTCCATCCCCGTTATAATGTGCCATTACTAAGGACAGTGGATAATTCCCACGCTGGGCATATTTAAGCTCACGGTTCAATGCCTCCATTACGCCCGGATTTTCCATGATCTCCAGGTTAAAACGCGGCTCTTCTTTTTTAGCCGATTCAGGAGGGTTAAGCTTTTCATAGTAAGGCGCAAGCTTTTCTTCAACGATCTGTTTATATCGCTCCCGGTTCTTTGGCAAAAGCAAAACGTCACGAATGCCGGTATTCATAACATAGGTAACGACTTCGGATGTATCCTTCCAAACGACAGCCAGCATGGATATGGACGACGTAACTTCCTTTAATCGATCAATCTCAACTCTGATTGCAGTCTTATTCCAATCATTGATCTCAAAAACAGCAAGACAGATTTCTTTACCAAAAGCCTCAAGCTTAAGGTTTAAATCATCTACATCCACAACATCAAGAATACCCATTCCTGCACCTGCTATGGATTTTAACAAAATTCCTTTAAGAAATCGATTCTCAACATGAAGAAGTATTTTCTTGTCCATGATCCCAAAGCCATCCCTTGCTTATCTGTTTGCCCGGGCAAAATCCTTTCTGCCCACAGGGTATCTTAATTATACCATCGGCAAAAATCAGGGACAAACATTAGGAAATATGGGAGGCATATTGCTATTTTTGCAATTATTTTTCGTTTTCCCTCAACTGCCCCAGCGTTCCCCCGGGATGCCACCTTACATACTGTTGGGGATTAATCCCCTTCATTTCCTGTAAAATAATGCTGAGTCCCTGGAGAACCAGCAGCTCTGCTATGATGGATGAACGGGGCGCCCGATTCAAAGTATCGCCCTCTCGTCTGACTCCTGCATATAAGAAAACATCCCCGGTCTTGGCTAGCCAGGATTCCGCATTTCCGGTAACGGCGACAATCTTGGCACCATTGCGCTTTAATGTTTCCACAGTGGCCTTTAGCTCAACTGTCTCGCCACTGTTTGAGATGGCGATGACAACGTCGCCTTCACGTACCTGCCCTGAAGAGCCATGTACGGCTTCAGTGCCATGGAGCACATAAGTCGGGGTACCCGTTGATGACAGTAATGAAGCGATGTAGCCTGCAACATAGGAAGGCTTTCCTATTCCTGTAATATGTATACGGCCACCTTTTTGCTCAGCATTATTTATCAGTTCTACAGCTTTTTGATAAAAGCCTTCCTGAATCTTTCCTCTTAACTCTTCCAATTCTTCAAAGGCAACATTTAAAAAGTCCTTTGCATTCCTTTCATCAATGGATGTCATATAGCTTTACTTTCCCCTTTCAATAATTTTTCGTGGACCGCTATGAGCTCCTCCACTTCACTGTAAAGCGGGAGGGAAGGCTGGGCACCCATTCTTGAAACTGTAAGCGTTGCGGTATAATTGGCAAAGTCCAGGGCCTCATCAAAGCTTTTTTCTGAAGCAACCGCAGTGCAAAAAGAACCTACGAAAGAATCACCTGCCGCTGTCGGGTCCAAAACCTGAACGATATCGATACAGGGCTTGTAAATAAAGCAGTCGTCATTCATAAAGGCCGCACCGTTGCTACCCAACGTGATGATGACATTTTTTACACCCCTCCTCAGCAGCTCTTGAGCCGCTTGCTTTACCGTTTCCATATCCAGAACACCCTCTTTTTTGGTTATGGCGACTCCGGTAAGATCGGCAGCCTCATGTTCATTGGGAGAGATATAGGTAAGCTTTTCAAGTAATTCCATTGAGAGAGGTGCAGAGGGTGCCGAATTCAACATGACCGGAACTCCGGCTTCATAGGCATAAGCGGCCACAGTTTCATTAACCGCCATGGGTATTTCCAACTGGAGAATAACCATATCGTACTCTTTAATGGTCTCCTTTAAAAAAGCAACATCCTCGGGCTTAATAGTCATATTCGCGCCAGGAACCACGATGATTCTGTTCTTGGCCTTCTGCCCCGGCTTGATTTCAAGCGTAATGCTTCCGACCCCTGATGAGATTTGTTCATCAATCATAACATGGGATATGTCAACGCCGGACGACTCTACTGCTTGAACCATTTCCCTGCCGAATCCGTCGTCTCCGACCTGTCCTACAAAAGTAACATCCGCTCCGAGTCTTGAAGCCTGAACAGCCTGATTGGCACCCTTACCGCCTGAAGCAGTCCTGAAGCTCAGTCCGTTAATAACGGTCTCCCCTTCATTTGGAACCCTGGATGTACTGACGATGAGATCCATAACGAAGCTGCCCACCACAAGAATTTTTGGTCTTCTTTCCATTGAATCATCCTCTCGTGACTATTTTCACGTTTTCTGGGTTTTACTTATATTCCCACTGGAATTCATCCTCGTTGATGGGCAGACGTTTTGATACTTCAGGCAGCTTTTCAAATGCCTTATGGGGCTCAGTCTGGTACCAGTAGGCCGTTGCGGACCAATCGTCAGAACGGTGGTTATTATGGCCGTGCTCGATAGTCACACGAATGGATTGCTCAAACATGATGGGATCCTGGATATGGTACCGATAGTAGGTGATCTTTCCTTTCCAATTATCCTTACCTCCCAGAATGATGCCATGGTAAGGTGCTGAATACTCCTGCTGGGGACACCAAGCCATGTTGACATAATCCTCGGTTCCTGTACCGTGGAGATTGGGCGGCCATTTTTCTCCATCTATGTAGATCATGTCATCGCCTTCGCCGGGCCAGTCCCACTTTGCACTTTCTCTTAGATTATGGATGTTGATATTGCAGCCGACATAATGGCCCCTGCCTTCAGCATCCAGAATGACAAAGTTACCCTCACCGGTGGTATTTTCTCCCGTCAATTGAAATTCCCTGTTGGTCATGTTTGCATCTGAAATGCCCTGTGTGGGATTTTCTCTATGCCAAGCGGAGTGGAACCTGAGCATTCCTTCAGGAAGCTGATCGTAAGCCTCATAATCGACATAATAATAGAAAAGGCATGTAGCTTCACATTCATTTAGAACCTCAAGCCTGGCCCCCTTTGCAAAAGGCATGGGAAACCAGCAGTTAAAGCCTTTGCCGTCCTCGGGGCTCATTTGAAGGGGGGCGGACACAAAGTTTTTGCTGCGGGCATGGCCCATGCCAAAAAAATCTCCAATAGGGGCCTCCACACTGGGATTTTTTTCTCCATCCCAAAACATGCGAAGAACAATCTTCCGCAGAAAATCTTTTTCTTCGGGCACACAGTCCATGGCCAGGGTGACCCAAATATGCGTAATGCATCCTGCGCCTTCAATGTCAGCGATAATTCTCGTTTCGCCGGATTCTATGTGGAGTCTGTCGTCATTTCCGCCTGTCCGGTCAAAACTTGAAAATCTCTTTCTTTTGCCTGATCTTTCATATGCTATTGTGTTTAGTGACGCAACCGGTGCTCCAATTATGTCTCTCATAATTACCTCCTGAAATTATTATTAAGTACCTGAATGCCTTGTTTTGCTGTTATCGCTGCCTGATTGTGAAATCGTCAAATTGCATCCATACATCCTGGCCATTTGACCACCATCCGCCAAATACACTCATTGATGTATTTGCACCGGAATTGAAATCCACAATAAGCTGGGTATAATCAGCCATTCCTCCGAAATTAACCTCATTTTTTACTGAGCCATCTGAGTTCCTGACACCAAAATACCCGGCATTGGCTAAATTGTTTGAATTTTTAATCCAACCGGTAAGCCTGTAGTTTGTGTTAGGTGTTACATTAAAATTCTGGTTGATACAGTTCCAGGTTCCATTGTCACTTGTACGAATGAAGGCATTGTTTTTTCCGGTTTTAGCAAAGCCCAGATTGATGTCTATGCCTTTGTCCGTTGCCGTACCATGGGTATACCATGGCGTAGAAATAAGGGTTCGTGACGTTTGAGATTCGAAGCTGCAATCTGAAAGCAGGTTGGGATTAATGTTTGCATAATAAACCTCAAGCTCGGATATGGATGTGAAATATTCTGTTCCTCCCGGAGCCCCAATAATGCGAACACCATCCCCTGCAATATCGTTGAATGTGAAGGTGTATGCCACATAATCTCCCGGTGTAGGGCCGGGATTCATAGATAGCCCGGTAACATCGACCCAGTTGAAATTCTGTCTCACCTGGACCTTCATATCTTTGAACCAGCCGCCATCTGTGAACATTTTTCCGGTGGTATAAACGACCTTGTTCATGTTATAAGCTTTATCCCAGGTATATCCCCAGAAATCCTGTGCTTTTGCTTCGCCGTTCCAGCTGTCGCAATTGACGTTCTTTACGCCATCATTAAGAGCCCACGGGTTTCCTTGGTGGTAGCTCCCCTTTGTGATAGGTGTTTTTGCAGATCCGGTCACAGCCAGGTTATTTGTATCATTCTTTGAATTATTGGCTAAAGCTCCGGTGTAGGGCGTAACATAGAGCTGCCTCAAAGAGAAATTATAGTTGTTGATACCACCCATGAATGTATTGGCATTCACCCACATTTTTCTTCCATCGCTGCTTATATACTTGGAAGGAATGATGGTGGTGTATCCGCCATTTTTGTTATCATTCCAGGGATAGGACCCAAAGTCCTTGGAAAGGAACTTTTTCCACGGTCCCCATGGCTTTGGAGCCTCAAAGAACTCAAAGGTGTATTCCGTCCAGGAACAGTAAATATACCTGTTCAGACCTTTATTATATGTAATACTGCCCTGGGACAATGTTGTCATATCTCTGATATTGGCAGCGGGGAAGCCGGATGTAACATTGGAATATACTCGGGTATCATCCTGAAAAACAGGCTTTTTGGCACTTATATTGCCACCTGTTGACCAGGATGGATTAGCTCCGTCCAATCCGCCGGTCCAGAACTGCCAGTTGTTAATATTCTGAAGATCACTGGTTTTTGCAATTCGTGCCAGGTACAGCTTGGTCGGGTCCTGTACTCTATTGTTGAATGAATCACGCCAGTTATTGTCAAGTCCGTAAGCATAGACATAGTCGTCATCTGTGCTTCCCGTTACATTATCAACTCCGTCCTTGCCGAAGTCGAGAAACATGACGGTTGTAAAAACATAGTTACTGAACATGGGTGTAGAGGTATTATATGTCCATGTAGCTCCTCTATCGGTTGATTTAAGAATGGTAGCATTGGGTGCATCGTCAAAGGCTCCTGCGCCGCTTTTCAAATCTTGGACAGCCATGTACAGCACACCGTTTATTGACACCATTCCTGTAGGCTTCCTATTATATTCGGCAGGATTTGCCCACACCCTTCCAACATTGTCTGCAATTCTTTGGCCGACAATATTCCGGGAATCGGGATGCCCGCCTGTAATTTTGCTTACTGCAATATCAGCCCAGGATGCGCTTAAATTAAAGCCTTTGCCGTCGCCATTGGCCAGATAGAGCACATCGTCATTTGACCACGCACAGGGCCATAAGTCGCCGTCACTGGCGGTATTATAAATGTCGGCTTCTTCAATAAATGCAGTCGCAAAGAACGTACTTTCTCCAGGTGTTACGGCCTTTGCCCTGGTTGCAGGAGATGCAGCGAATATTGCAATCGTACTAAAAATGACAATTAATGAATGAACCAGAATTTTCTTTAAACTTGCCTTTTTCTTCATCATATTCACTCCTTACTTTATTCCGCTCATTTTAATTCCTTCCACAAGGTATTTCTGCAATGCAAAGAACATAATGATAGTCGGTATAATAGCTATAACACCCGCAGCCATGACCGCATCCCATCTTGCGCCGTTTCTTCCTATAAAATTGGATATGGCCACCTGCAATACCCACATGTTATCCTTTTGTGCAACTATCAGAGGCCATAGGTAATTGTTCCAATTTGCTATGAAGAAGGCGACAGCCAGAGTAATGCTGATGGACTTGGACAAAGGCAGGTATATCTTTGAAAATATTCCGAAGTTTGAACAGCCGTCTATTGTTGCCGCTTCAGCTAGGTCTTTGGGCACCGTCAGGAAAAATTGTCTGAAAAGAAATATGCCATATGCATGGGGTATGGCCGGAATGATGATGCCCTGGTATGTATTGAGCCAGCCAAATTCCTTAACCATAATAAACAAGGGGATCATGATAACTGAAAACGGTACCATAAGTGTACTGAGAATCCAGAGAAATACGAACTTCTTTCCGACAAAATCCACCCTTGCAAGGGTATATCCGGCCATGGAGTGAAATATTAATGCGACAATTGTAACCGTTGAAGATATAAAAAGCGAATTTAAGAAAGATCTTATGAAGTCATCCTGTAAAGCGTATTTATACCCTTCAAAGGATATGGTCTTTGGTAAGAGCTTAAGATCATACACCTGAGCCGTAGGCTTTATGGAGGATATAACCATCGAATAGATGGGCAGCAGAAGAAGAACGCCCAGCATTACAGCAAATACTATTTTTATATAAAATAATATCTGATTGTTTCGTTGTATTGCATTTTTAGTATTCATCCGGATTCCCCTTTGTTAGTTTTAGCTGAAACAGGCTCAGTACAAAAATGATAATAAACAGTACAAATGCCAAGGCCGATGAATATCCCATTTTCATGTAGTCAAAGGCGTTTTTGTAAATATAATAGACGGATACATTGGTCGCCTGCGCCGGCCCGCCGTTCGTTATTATTTTTATCTGATCAAAGACCTGGAAGGAAGCAATGGTCGTGATGACCAATACAAACGTGCTTACTTCCCTCAACAATGGGAATGTTATGCTTTTGAAAATCTGAAATGCATTGGCACCGTCCAATCTTGCAGCCTCATAGTAGCTCACCGGGATATCCTTCAATGCAGCCAAAAATACAATGGCATAGTAGCCTATAAGCATCCAAGCTGAAATAAAGGCTATGCAAAACAAAGCCTGTTTTGGATTACCAAGAAAGGTCTGCCGCGGTATACCAAAAAAACCTATCATTTTATTGATATATCCGTTTTTCTCGTCAAACATGAACATCCACATAATGGCCGCTACAACTGTCGAGACAGAATAGGGAATAAAATAGATGGTTCTGAAAAACTCCTGGGCCTTGCCTTTGATCGAGTTGATAAACACTGCCAACGATAATGAAAATACAAAAACCATGGGGACAAACATGAGCGCATATTTTAAAGTAGTCAGAAGAGAAGTCCACCACTCCTCATCGGACATCAGGGTCTTATAATTGGCCAGTCCTACATACTTCATGGGCTCAAGGACATTCCAGTTATGCAAGCTTACATAGAAGGCTATCAGTATCGGCAAAAAAATGAAGACTGCCAAGCCGATAACATCAGGTGCAAGCATAAGATAAGCAAAGATATTATCTTTCACTTTTTTATTTTTCAGAAATCTATTCTTTTTTTGCCTCAGATCTCTTGATATTACTCCTGCCATGTAAATTCTCCTGTATGATTAATGGTATATAGTCATTAAATGATTCCGCCCCAAATTGCTCTGGGGCGGAATGAGTCAAATCATGTTACAGTGATCCGTCATAAGTCTTCAGGAATTCATTGATCTTGTCATTTGCTTTTTTAGCTGCAGCTGCAGGATCAGCATCTGTAAACATAACTTCCTGCAGGGCATCGCCAATGGCGTTAACTATTTCAGCAGGATATCTTGGCTCACCTATGGCAGAGTCATAGATCTGCTCGGTAAATACTTTTCTCAAGCCCTTGGAGTAAATGTCCTTACCGGCTTCAACAACAGATTTTCTGGGTGAGTAAGCAAACTTAACCTCTGTACACCATTTCAAAGGAAGCTGGATGTCTTCTGCAAATGCCCACATAGCAAACTTTGCGGCAGCATCGGCACTTTTACTCTTACCATTGACCATCATTTTCCATCCGCCTGCGCAAGTAGCGGCTTTACCACCTGTAGGCAGAGGCAGGGGAACCAGGCCGAAATTCTTATCAGCATAGTCACTTTCCAACATTGAAACTGCCCATGTACCGCCAAGCTGCATAGCTGTCTGTCCTGTTCCAAGAGGGCTGATCTCCCACGTACCTGGAACTGTGATCTTAGAAGGAGCACCTGCTTTAATAAGGTCTCTCCACAATGTAAGCGCCTTTTCTACTTCCGGCCCTTCAAATGTGCCCTTCTTGCTGGCTTCATCAACAGGATTTACCCCATTCTGCCACAGGAAAGGATACCAGGTAAAATTCTGATAATAGCCCTTGTTAGGCTCAATGGTCAAACCGGCAATATTGTCCTTGGTCAGGGTCTTTGTTGCAGCTATGAGCTCATCCCAGGTTTTCGGAGGCTCAACATTGGCTGCCTTTAGCATGTCTATGTTGTAATAAATGCCAAGAAGCTCAATTTCAAAAGGAATTCCTACGATCTTTCCATCAACTGTGACCGCATCAATAGAACTTTCCAAGAAATCTGCCTTCATCTTGTCAGTGTAATAGGAGGATAAATCCATGGCTATTCCGCTGTTGGCATACTTCAAAAAGTCGCCGGGGCTCATGATAAACACATCAGGTCCGGCATTGGCTGCAAAAGCAGTTGTCAGCTTTGTACTCATGTACTCGGCTTGAGGAATATTTTCATATGTCACTTCAACATCAGGATTTACCTTTTTATACTCCACAGGAAGTGATTCCATGAATTCCTTTTCATAATTGGTATGGAAGGTCCAGAAAAGAAGCTTTGCTTTTTCTGCAGGGGCTGGTGTTGACGGATTGGATGAAGATGGTGCCGGTGCTTGCGAGCTTGGCACTGTGGAATCAACCGGTTTTTGGGCCCCGCCGCAGCCGGCAAGTCCTACTGCAAGGGCTAGAACGAGAAGAAACGACATCAACTGTAAGAGCCTTGTTTTTTTCATGATTTAAATCCTCCTTGAATAAATTATTTATTTATACGCTTCAAGCATATAAACCTATTAGAGCTTCAAAAGGATCTTTAGTACGCCTTGTCTACTAGAAAGCTTTTTTGATTTTTATGACATCGATGTCATTCATAGCAAAAAATAATCCCCGGCTGCCTCATTTTCTTAATTTATAATTGCTGCTTTCTCTAACAATAAGCTGAGGCTCAAGCCTGACTGTTTTTTTATAGGTACGGCCTTCCAAAATTCTCTCCATGAGAAGGATTGCGGCGTTTCGGCCTATTTCCTCCTGTCTCATGATGATAGAGGTAAGCCCCGGCCTGAGATGAGAGGCAAGGTCCGTATTATCCATACCCACCACAGAAAAATCTTCAGGTATTTTAATTTGATGATCATGACAATATTGAATAAAACCAATGGCCATAAGATCATTGGCCGTAACAATTCCTGTGGGGACGAAGGTGCTTTCCATCATACGCTTGGCACAAGCATAGCCGCTTTCCATGGTATAATCGCCATCATAGATCAAGCGTTCGTCAAATCCCAGTCCCGCTTTCTCCATTTCGTCCTTCCAGCCGCAGAAACGCTCGAAGCTGGTCTGTTCCTTGCGATTGCCCCCCATAAAGGCAATACGACTATGCCCCTGATCAATGAGGTGCCGGGTCGCAATTTGGATACCCTTATAGGTGTCCACATAGACATAATCAAATTTATCATCACCATTGGGGGAGTCATAGCGGTTGGTTAAAACAATGGGCATTCCGCTGTTATTGACGGCTTTAATATTCTTTTCACAGAAGTTAAAAGAAACAAAAATCATGCCGTCGCCGAATTTCTCCCGAAGGGTTTCAATCATTCTCAGTTCTTCTTTGATGTTATGCTTGGTATGACACAGCAGGGTATAGTAGCCGTGCTTTTCAAATATATCATTTGCACCCTTAATCATGCCAAAATAGAAAGGATTGTAGATGTCCGGTATGCAAAAGAGAATCTTGTCGGTGCGTTTATTTTTCAATGTCCTTGCCGCGTGGGTAGGAGTATAATTCAGCTCTTCAGCCGCTTTTAATATTTTTTGTCTGCTTTCCTCGCTGCAATAGCCTTTTCCATTGAGTGCCCTTGCAACTGTTGAAGGAGACAAACCTACCTGTTCAGCAATTCTATATATGTTACTCATCTTTGTTCCTCTGTTCCATGTGGTTGTATGATACCCAAATATCTTTTATGACATCGGTGTCACTATCATTATTATATCCATGAATATCCATGCCGTCAATATGAAAAATGATTGTTTTCTTTATTTTACCTGGCCATGTCAACCTAACGCCGTTGCACGAAAAATAGCTTTATGGTATATTAAATGCTAGTTAATAAATAGACAATCATTAGGATAAAAACCTAATCATGAATGGAGGCAATAAACATGGCAAAATTAGTTGGTAATTTAATTTTTGGACAGTCCGGAGGACCTACCTCAGTAATCAACGCAAGCGCAGCCGGCGTTATAACCGAGGCTCTGAAAATGGATTGTATTCCCAAGGTTTTCGGTGCTGCAAACGGTATTCGTGGAATTCTGGATGAGAAATTCTATGATATGTCCCAAGAGGACCCCAAGGAGCTTGAGCTCTTAAAGACCACCCCCTCTTCCGCTTTAGGTTCGGTTCGCTATAAGCTCGCAGATCCTGATAAGGACCCTGCCGATTACAACAAACTGCTGGAAGTTTTCAAGAAGTATGATATCCGCTACTTCTTCTATAACGGCGGTAACGACTCCATGGACACCTGCAACAAGATCAGCAAATTCATGCAGAAATCCGGCTACGAATGCCGTGTCATGGGTGTTCCCAAGACCATCGACAACGATCTCTATGCCACAGATCATTGCCCCGGATATGGCAGCGCTGCCAAGTACGTGGCAACCTCAACCATGGAAGTTTATCAGGATGCACGTGTTTATGACACCCCCATGGTCTGCGTTCTTGAAGTCATGGGCAGAAACGCCGGATGGCTTACCGCTGCCACCGCTCTTGCTGCATACAAGGGCCAGGGTCCTGATTTGATATACCTTCCTGAGATTGATTTCGATATGGATAAGTTCATTGCCGACAGTAAAAAGATATATGAGAAAAACAAAGGCAAGCTCATTGTGGCTGCTTCAGAGGGAATCAAGGATAAAAACGGCAAGTACATTTCAGAGTACGGCTCAGATCTTGCCTGTGAAAAGGATTCCTTTGGTCATGCGCAGTTAGGCGGAACCGGTGCAGTTCTTGCCAACATCCTTAAGAAGGAGCTTAAGTGCAAAGCTCGCGCCATTGAGTTCTCTCTCCTTCAAAGATGCGCTGCTCACTGGGCTTCGGCAACTGATGTTGAAGAAACCTTCACAGCAGGACAAAAGGCTGTTCAATATGCGGTAGAAGGAACCACCGACCACATGGTCGCATATGAGAGATCCCTAAAGGATGGCAAGTATGTCTGCAATTATGTGCTTGTAAACCTCACCAAGGTTGCCAACACCGAGAAGAAGATTCCCCGCGAATGGATCACCGCCGAGGGAACCGGTCTTACCCAGGACTATATCAACTACGCCCTGCCTCTTATTGAAGGCGAATCCAAACCTCCCATTGAGGACGGTCTGCCCCGTTTCGCCAAGCTTAAGAAAGTATTAGCAACAAAGTAATCAATCGACTAATATCACGAGGCACTTCAAGCGAAGTGCCTCGTTTGTATTACTCGTAAAATAAGACCCAGTAGCTTTTAAACCATACACTTCGCCCAAATGTTCCCCAACACTCTTTTTGTGCTTAAGAAGAACTTAAACACCTCTTCACTTAATACGAGCAATACAAGAACATAAATAGGTAGTTTAAAAAGGTAGGCACCAACGAAAACAAAAGGAACACCTACAAGCCAGACGCCCAGCATATCCAGCATGAGACAATATTTTGTGTCTCCTCCGCTTCTTAATATACCTACTATTGTTGTAAAATTATATGTTCTTATAATCATGCCGAAGGCTATTATAACCATTATTAGTGCCGCATCATCTTTAACGCTCTGCGGCACCTTATATAGGCTTAAAAGCACAGGAGAGCTTACAAGAAGAAGAACGCACATTACCGAGCTTATGACAATGCTTATTTTCAAAAACCTTCTGGAGTTTTTCACAGCATCTTCAATACGATTTGCACCCAGCTGGTTTGCAAGCATAATTCCGCAGGCAGAGCCAATACCCATTCCGATGACGTTAAACAGATTCTGTACAGATGCGGATATTCTTACCGCCGCCTGCGCTTCATTACCGGCAGCCTTATAGGCGACATTGTAAAGAGTAGTCCCCAGCGCCCATACGAATTCGTTTAGAATAACAGGCACAACAGCAATAAAAAATGGTTTAATAAACTCTTTCGGAATTTTAAAATAACTGCCTATTTTAACTGCGATCGGAAGCTTCAGCTTATATGAAATGACAATAACAGCTATTACTTCCGCAAGCCTTGCCATAGCCGTCGCAATTGCGGCGCCTACTACACCCCATTTAAATATGTAAATAAATATATAGTTGAATACAACATTTATTACAAGAGCAACGAACGTTGTAAACATAGGTATCTTTGTCTGATTAATAGATCTTAGCGCTGTATTCATTGTGAGGGTTATGGCCGTGAGTATATACGTTACAGCTACTATACGTAAATAGTCGCTGCCTAGCTTTATTACATTTTCGTCTTTTGAGAAAAAGCTTATGAACACCTCAGGAAATACTAAGCTTACAATGCAAAAAACAAGCGATGCAGCCATACTTATAATAAAACATAAACCCATTACATAATGTATGCTTTTTATCTCATTTTTTCCCCAGTACTGCCCCATATATATAGATGCACCACTGCATATTCCAAAAAGCAGAATGACATACAAAAAGAATAGCTCATTTCCAAAACCAACAGCATTAATAGCATCAACACCAAGACTGCCTATCATAAAAGAGTCGGCCAGGTTTACCATTGAGTTTAAAAAATTCTGTATCACAATAGGCACCGATAATGTAATTAACGTTTTATAAAATTTCCTGTTTTCTGATGTAAAAATCTTTGCCAGCATTAAATTGTCTCCTTTTCAGCGTCCCTATCCTTTATGACAAAATGATTTGAGGATACTAAATGCATCGTGGTAGGATTTAAAAGACCTCAGTAACTGCCCGATTCCATGGATATTAGTGGATTTTTGAGTTAGAGAATATGCAGAATCCCTAAGAGTTGCATTTGTTTTAGGCTGCAATGTCTGTCTCGCCAGTGATTTTTATATCCCCAAGCATTATACCGTGGCAATATTTTACCATAGAGTGAGTTGATTATTCTATAGTTACGTGTAAGAACATCATCGCTTATCCTTATAAACCTGTGCGGCTTAGCAGGATCATGGTATAATTAGGCTAGATCATAAGCAATTTGGTTCCATTCATGTCAATATATTAATATTCTTGGATGACGAGGTGCCTATGGATAAGAGCTTGCTGAAGGAAAAAAGAATACACGGTGATGCCATGTTCCCAATGGAGGTTTATGTCATGCATTACTCCCATCCCAACAGTTCACTGGACAGCCACTGGCATGACGAGCTTGAGCTCCTGCTGATTACCGAGGGAACAGCAATATTCCAGATTGAAACCTCTTCCTATAAGGTCTCCAAAGGCCAGGCGCTTTTTATTAACAGCGGAGAATTACATGCAGGCTTCGGTGCTAAATCCGAACCATGGGGGTACTTCGCCGTGGTCTTCCATCCCAGCCTCCTTCAAGGAAACAGCTATGACCGTGTGACCAGTAAATATGTTGAGCCGTTAATAAAAAAGAAGTACTTGCTTCCGCATTTCATCGAAGGTGCCAATGAATGGCAGAACAACCTTCTCACCACGCTTACGAAAATGATAGAAACATATAACAACAAGCAATTTGCATATGAGCTCAAGGTTAAGTCCTACCTCTACAATATCCTTTCAGAAATACTATGCCACAGTGAACCCCGTGTGGCAGACCGGGAGTTTTCCAATCAACTGTACAAAACCGAACGTTTTAAAAAAATCCTGAGCTATATACAGCATCATTACAACCATAAGATATGTCTTTCAGAGCTGGCCGCTGAGGTCAATATGAGCGAAGGGCACTTCTGTCGATTCTTTAAGCAAATGTCAAAAAAAACACCTGTGGACTACATCAATTTTTATAAAATCAGTAAAGCAGCCAAGCTCCTGGAAGAAAGTGATATGCGCATTATTGACGCCGCCATGGAGGTTGGTTTCGATAACTTCAGTTATTTTATTAATATTTTCAAGCACTATATGAATTGTACTCCGTCTGAATATCGAAAGAAAGAGAATCCCACATCACTAAATTTATAGGTAAAAAACATTTCCTTTCAAACAGTATGCTCCAATATGGCCACTCCCCTGGCTGGAAGCTCCAGAAAACCGTTTACCTGCTTGACCGTAATCAATTCTTTAAAGGAGTTACCCTTGAGATCCACCATCACCTGTTCCGAATGATGATTTAAAACGAAGGTAAAAACTTTGTTATCCTTAAATCGTTGAGTGATTTCAACACCGGATGGAGGGCTGAAAACGGGTACTATCCCACACTCATCGCATAAAGCTTTTAAAAGGTCGGAGATAAAACGATCTTCCGCATCAGTGGCCAGGTAATAGGCTCTTCCTTTTCCAAAAGTGTTTCTGGTCAGTGCCGGTCTTCCTGCATAAAAGTCCTTTTCGTAAACGGCTAAAATCTCTGCACCCTGAGCTTCCATGAGGTCACAGAGCATGGTGCAGGCATAGGACTCGTCAGCCATCTTGATACTGTTGCACATTCCCGGCTCCAGGGCATCAATCTCTTCTACCCATATGCCAAGAAGTTTTTTAAGCTCGCCCGGATAACCACCCAGAGTCACCCTATCGTTTTCATCAACAATACCGCTCATGAAGGTGGTTAAAAAAGTCCCGCCATTTTGAACGAAGACTTCCAGATTCTTTGTCACACCGGGCTTCACCATATACAAAACAGGTGCAATAACCAAAGCGTAACCTGACAAATCCGCATCAGACCTGACGATATCGACAGGAATATTCCAGTTATAGAGTGCTTGATAATACTTGATGACCTGATCGGCATATTTAAGCTGAATGGTCGGTCCGCTGGAAAGCTCCAAGGCCCACCAGTTTTCCCAGTCAAATAGGAGCGCCACCTTGGCTTTTATGCGGGACCCTATAATATCTGAGAGCTTTTCAAGCTCCTCACCCAGTTGGGCACATTCTTTGAAAACACGGGTATGCTCGTGGCCCACATGCTCAATCAAAGCACCATGGAATTTTTCGCAGGCACCTATGGAACGCCTCATCTGAAAAAACAAGAGGGTATCGGCGCCGTGAGCCATGGCCTGATAGCTTAAGAGACGCATGGCACCTGGACGTTTCAGGCTGTTATAGGGCTGCCAGTTAGTTTGGCTCGGGGTTTGCTCCATGAGCATGAAGGGTTGCCCTTTTTTAAGCCCACGCATCAAGTCGTGATTGAAGGCTATGCTTCCTGGGAGAGCCATCAGGCTTGGATAATTGTCCCAGGAAATAATATCGATATGCTCGGCCCATTGAAAGTAATCAAGGGGCTTAAAGGGGCTTCCCATCATGTTGGTGGTAATGGGAATATCCTTGCATTCCCTCCGGATGGCTTCATATTCGTTCTTATAGCATTCCAGGCTGGACTCGGACATAAAGCGCTTATAGTCCAGAGCAATGCCCTGGAAGGTTGTTCTCTCAAGACTGCCGTCTTTCCACATCTCACTTAATCCCGAAGGGGCCACAATTTCATCCCAGTCATAAACGGTATGGCCCCAAAAGCTTAAATCCCATCTCCTGTTAAGCTCCTCAATGCTGCCATACCTCTTTTTTAACCACTCACGGAATGCCTTTTCACAATGCTCACAGTAGCAATAATTCCCATACTCGTTTCCTATGTGCCATACTTTCAAGGCCGGATGATGGCTATAGCGCTCAGCCATCTTTCCTGCAAGCTTTCCGGAGAAATCGCGATACACCCTGCTATTGGGACAAAAATTAACCCGTCCCCCATGTTTTCTCTTTCTTCCATCAAAATCAACAGGCAGGATCTCGGGATATTTTTTGGACATCCATGCAGGCTGAGCGGCGGTTGATGTGGCAAGACAGACAGCCAAGCCATTTTCGTGAAGCCTATCCATGATGTCATCCAACCATTCAAAGGTGTACCGGTCTTCTTCGGGCTGAAGCTTAGCCCAGCTGAATACCGGAAGGGTTACCATATTCACTCCGGCCTTTTTGAACAGGCGCATATCATCCTGCCAAATTTCTTGGGGCCATTGATCGGGATTATAGTCCCCACCGAAATAGATAACGGGAAAGTCAACAGAATTCATCAAATAACCTCCTTGTTCATTTGCACCGCTTTAAGGTTATCTTCTCACAAACCTATAATGAGTCTCCTCATACCTTTCACAGGGGTAATTCTGACACCCTGGGGAGTTAGCTCACAATCTCCTCCTTCGACCTGAGCTACGCTTTGAATATTGCGCAGAAAAAGGTGCCAGGGCTTGGCATTGGAGCTTGCCAAAACCGTAATGACCTGTCCGCTTCTTGAGGCCTCAATATGGAGCTCCGGGCATCCTTCTATTGAACATACAGTGGCTCTTGCTGTAGACCCGTCAGAAAGCTCAAAGAGATGGAAGGTCACATCATCCGAATAATCATAGTCAGGCCGGGTGTTGTTTTGACCTATGACGATAAGGCTATTTTCCCTGACCAAGAGGGGCAGGCTGAAATAATCATGCGCTTCACGCTTCCAACCGCCGCCCTTGACCTTGGTTCCTGAGATAAAATGAGTCCAGTTTCCCTCAGGGAGATAATAGGTGGCCATACCCTCTTCATTAAAGACCGGAGCCACTAAAAGGCTGTCACCCAGCATATACTGACGATCCAGATAGTCACAGGCAGGATCGGACGGGTATTCCAGAACCATGGCTCTCATCATGGGGATTCCCTTCGTTGAAGCCTCACACGCAGCACTAAAGATATAGGGCATTAAGCTGCATTTGAGCTTTGTAAAAAATCTTAAGACCTCCACCGCCTCGTCATCAAAAAGCCAGGGCACCCTATAGGACATATTGCCATGGAGACGGCTGTGGGTGGACAAAAGCCCAAAAGCCGCCCAGCGCTTATAGAGATCCGGTGTGGCCGTATGCTCAAAGCCGGATATGTCATGACTCCAGAAGCCAAATCCGGACAGGCTCAAGGAAAGGCCACCCCTTAAGCTTTCAGCCATGGAACGGTAATTGGCCGTACAATCCCCTCCCCAATGCACCGGGAATTTTTGGCCCCCCACCGTGGCTGACCGCGCAAAAACCAATGCCTGATGGGTACCCAGCTTTTCCTCCAGGACTTCAAAGACAACCTTGTTATAGAGATAACTATAAAAGTTATGCATCATTACAGGGTCTGAGCCGTCAGAGTAAACACAGTCGGTGGGAATTCTTTCACCAAAATCAGTTTTAAAGCAGTCCACGCCCCTATCAATCAAAATCCTGAGCTTTTGGGCAAACCACTGACAAGCCTCCGGATTTGTGAAGTCAATAAAGCCCATGCCCGGCTGCCAGCTATCCACCTGATAGACATCTCCATTGGCTCTCTTTAAAAGATAACCTTTGAGCATCCCTTCCTCAAACAGGCTGGACCTCTGGGCTATGTAGGGATTAATCCAGACGCATATTTTGAGTCCCTTATCCTTCAACCGCCTGAGCATGGCCTCGGGATCAGGGAATTGACTTTTATCCCATTCAAGATTGGTCCAATTGTACTCTTTCATCCAAAAGCAGTCAAAATGGAAAACATGGAGTGGAACGTCTCTTTCAGCCATTCCATTAATGAAGTGCATCACCGTTTCTTCATTATATTGGGTCACAAACGAGGTAGTCAGCCACAGGCCAAAGCTCCAAGCCGGCGGCAGAGCCGGTTTTCCCGTCAATGTCGTATATTTCTCCAGCACATCCTTAGGTGTAGGACCGTTAATGATGTAATATTCCAGATATTCTCCCGGAACGCTGAACTGTACACGGGATACAGCTTCCGAAGCAACCTCGTAGGATACAAGCCCGGGATCATTGACAAAAACGCCATAGCCCCGATTGGTAAGGTAAAAAGGAATACTTTTATAGGAAAGCTCCGAACTGGTTCCTCCATCAGCATTCCATATATCCACAACCTGTCCGTTTTTTACAAAGGGAGAAAAACGCTCACCCAAACCATAAACACATTCTCCCACCTCAAGAGAAAGCTGTTCCTTCATAAAAGGCTCATTTTTTTCATTGAGAACATAGCCCAGATTTCTCCAGCCGCTCCCCGTCAAAAAACGCTCATCATCAAAAAAGTCTACCTTCCAGCCCTCTCCTTTGTTAATACGGACCTTTAAATTTCCGCTTGCCAATTGAATCAGATTCGCCTCTTCCTTAATGTCTACTTTGCAATCCTGCTCATTGAGCTCAAAATAGGGCCCCTTTTCTACCAACCCCTGATAATGATAGGCCTGAACCCGAATGACATCGGCCATCGGCGATGAAAAACGGACCGTGATGACCGGCCCGGTAAGGGTTTGCCCTCTATTGGCCACATTAAAATAAGGAGCAAAAACAGTCACTGAATGTTCATCACAAAGGGTTTCATAATTCATGGCCGCATTAAATACCTGAATACCATCCCGGTTTCTCCAAAAACCATCGGTAAATTTCATAGAACACCCTCCTTGTATAACAAAATATTGATGAAAATCATGGGGCAAAGACTGCGGGATCTAGATAAACCTAGATCAAGATATGACTTCAAGTGTCCTGATATCATTATATTGAGAACTTTTTCAAAATACTTGAACAATATTGATAAAATATAACAATATCTTGATAATCATGAAAGAAATCAAAATTTTGTTATGAGACATCAATATTCTTTTAGATTTTTCATTACATCAAGAGTAAAATAATGGAATGGGCTAAAGGAGGAAGTAATATGTCAACCGGGGATAAAGTTTACAAGATTCATATGGGTCCTGCTCCCTGCGCTGTGGATTTAAGCGACGGAAGTGAGCGCGGTGAATACGTCAATCAGGATTATATTCTCCATAAGTTGGGGAGACCTCACCGCAGTATCAACCTGATGTATTGCTATTACCCTTTGGATAAGGGATGGCCGGATAGAGCCAGCAACGCATTTAAGAACTCAACCAATGCTTTTGCCTGGGATTATCCATATGATGATTATTTTCCCTATGAATGCGGTCTCGATTCAGCCAAAGACAGCCATTCTCCAGATGCAGAGCCCTTCAGGTCCATGCGTGATATCCGCTCCCACGGACAGGATGTCACTTTGACGCTGACTGTGGATTGTGCCGTATCGGATGAGCATTTGAGAACTCTGGCACGAGAGCTCAAGCCCTTTGGACGCCTGCTGCTCCGTATCAACCATGAGGCCACCGGTAACTGGTTTGCCTTCAATAAACGCTATTCCTACCAGGAGGTCGCTGATTTCTTTGTTCGTTTTCACAATATTATCAAAGAAGAAGCCCCCCAGATTAAGACCATTCTCTGTATTGGAGGCGGTCCTGAGAACGGAAAGGAAGAAATGGCCTATGAAAAGGAATTTCAAGAGGCTGTTCAGGTCTGTGACATCTGGTCAGGGGACAATTATCTGGCCCTCAACTGGGGATGGCCCTATACCATGGCAGAGCCGGGAGGGCATACCCATAAGCGATCTCTTGTAGAGGACATATACCAGGTAAGCAAGTTCAGTTTCGAGCGGTTTAAACATCTCAATAACGGTATAGAAAAGCCTCTCGTGCTATCTGAATTGAATGCGGATGGTGATGTCACAGGTCCTTTTGATCAGGCCGAAATGATGAGAGCATTTTATTCGCAGGTTAAAGATGACAAGGCCACATGGCTGACAGGTATCACCTTTTACCAGTTCCGTGATCGTGGCAGGCTCGGCCTTGAGACTGAAGATCCCAACAATCCCTCTGTTGGCATTGAACAGCCTGTTATGGAAGCCTATTATACCCTCATCCATGATCCCTACTTCATGCCCGCTATGACCAAGGGCGAAATGGCCGAGCTTCCCATAAAGCTTCGCTGGGGTGGCTCTGAGGATGCTGAAGGCCTTGCCATCCCCTTGTCCTTTGAAAAGAATCCCGTTTTCTGTGAAGTCCTATTCGATGAACAGGATTTGAACGTCGTTATGGAAATCAACGGCCATTGGTTCTGCAAAAAGCCGGGAGTACATACTGTAGATCTTATGAATGCTTTTTACAAAAAGCCTTTGAAAGGTGCAGCAGAACTTACGTTTAAGATGTTTACACCACCGGCAACCGGAGAAAACAACCCTTTGCAGGGCGATGACTGGGCTATCAATGACTATACCGTGGTCACCAGTCTTCCCCGTTTCCGTATTCGTTACAAGCCGACTGAGACCGGAACCTACAGGCCATAAAGTCATGATGTTCAGGCCTTATAGACCTGAACATCATTGCAACTCATTTATTTTGTGACAGAACCTTTTTCATGAACCGTCAATCACAATATGATTCTGAAGGTTTTTATCTCGTAGGGCTTGATTTCGAACCCAAAGCTGTTCTTTTCATGGGGTATTTCATTAAGATTATTCTCCATCAGGTCACATTCCCAGATACTCTTAATATCTTTGAAGGTCTTGGCAGAAACAGCTGTTCTTCTGTTATAGCACTCATACATTCTCACAATTGCACCGTTTCCATCCTCCGCCTGCTTTACGACCTCGATTATAACATTAGGGTTGTTCACCGAAATATAGGACATTTCAGCAGGCAAAATCCCTTCATGAGCACCGATCAATCTGCAATACAAAGGACAGTTCAGGGAATAGGCCATGTTGACGGTATTGGCTTCCTTCCAGGAACCCTGATGGGGGTAAAGCGAATAGGTGAACTCATGGTATTCTCTGTCCGCATCGGGATTTGGATTAGTGGCTGACTTCAGCAGCGTCAGCTTCATCTCGCTGTCTATAATGCTGTGACCATATTTACAGTCATTCATCAAGCTGACGCCATAACCGTCTTCGGATACATCGGCCCATTTATGTGCGCATACCTCGAATTTAGCTTTATCCCAGCTAGTATTTCCATGGGTTGGACGCTCTACATTACCGTACTGTATTTCATAGGTGGCCTTTTCAGCATGCACGTCCACCGGGAACGAGGCTTTTAAGAGTATTTGATTTTCCTTCCAGTCTATTTTGTTCACAATGTCAATTCTTCCGATACAGGCATACAAATAGATTTCTTGGGCTATGGTTGAATTAAGAAACCTTCTTCTTATTTCAATACCCGCTCTTAAAGGTCCGTTTTCAATGAGTCTTACGCTTTCAACGTCCTTTACTTCCCACATTTTTTCTGCATAATAAATATTAATATCCCAGGCATCGAAGTTATGGGGCTTATCCTCAAAGGCCTGAAGAACATTCGCTCTTTGACCCTCTTTTATGACTTCGCGCCCGGACCGCTTATCAAATACCGAAGTCATGTTAAAGCGGTCATCAAAGCTGATTTTAAAATAATCATTCTCCATAGCCCTATTATCTTGGGATATCTGTATCGTTTTATCAAATAGATGATCTGTTCCATCGCTCTTGGCAATACTAAAAGCCTTGTAGCCTTTTGCAGGAATACCTTTGGCATAGAATGCGAGTTTATTTACTCCCTGCTCATTAATGAGCTGTGACGGAAGCCGGCTACCCTGTTTATCAAGTACACATACATTTTCATAACCATCCGGAAGCTCAATAACCGCCATATCGTTTCTCTCAAATCCGAGCTGGTTAAATACTACCACTGACTTCTCTGAAAGTCCGATCTTTGAAGCAATGCCGTCAAGCGCAGCGCCCAACAGCCTTTGCCCTTTCTTCCCTATTTCGACATACTGGGCCTTGGAGTCCTCATACACCTCTTTAATTGAAGAGCCCGGTAGTATGTCATGGAACTGGTTTAACAGTATGGTCTCCCAGCCCTCATTGATTTCCTGTGCCGGGTAGCTCCCTCCAGCCGTTTGAGTGCTCAGCACATTGAAAAGCTCGGTGTCCTGGTACAGATATTCACTCTTGCGATTGAATTTCTTGTTTCTTGCCATAGAGGTATAAGTGCCTCTATGATACTCCAAATACAATTCGCCCACCCATTTTGGCAGCTTTCTATTGTTCTTCACCGTGCTTTCCAGCTTCCTAAAGAAATCAAGTGATCTGCTCATCTTTACTTTAGGACAGCCGGGAATCCCCTTCTCCATTCTTCTGGCATTTTCCAGCATTTCTTTGGTTGGCCCCCCACCCCCGTCGCCAAAACCGAAGCTGATGAGCACCTCGTTATTGATATCTTTTTGCTGGTATCTCTGCCAGGAGCCTATTACCTGTTTGGGGACAAGGTCACCGTTATATGTAGTAAAGTTGGAATTAGGCTGGTTTGCATCGCAGGTTGTAATAAAATGGGTCAGTATTTCTGTTCCGTCCATGCCCTTCCAGTTAAAAGTGTCGGAAGGAATCTTATTATACTCATTCCAGCTTATTTTGGTTGTCATAAAATAATCGATTCCGGATTTCTTCAAAATCTGAGGCAGCGCAGCACTGTACCCGAATACATCGGGCAGCCACAATATCTTATTCTCAATTCCAAATTCCTGTTTGAAGAAACGCAAACCAAACAGCAGCTGCCTTATAAGGGACTCTCCGGATGAAATATTGCAGTCTGCCTCCAGCCACATTGCACCTTCAGGCTCCCAACGTCCTTCTGCAACTCTTTCCTTTATCTCTTCATAGACCTCGGGGAAATCTTCTTTCACGTACTTGTATAACTGAGGCTGACTGGACATGAATAGATATTCGGGGTACTCCTTCATGAGATTTAATACCGTGGAAAAGCTTCTTGCTGATTTTTCTCTGGTCTGAGCCAGTGTCCAGAGCCACGCTACGTCGATATGCGTATGTCCCACACTGTTGGCTATAACATTTTCATGTCCGCAAAATTTTCCGTAGAATTCATTTTCAAGATATGAAATTGCTTCGAGAACGGACTGATCAAACTCCTTGGTAAATGGAATTCTTAAATCAATCAGATTGACAGCGTTCTCGAGATAATTGAGAATATCTATTCTGTTCTTATCCTCTTTATCCAATAGAAGGGCTACATCCAAAGGAACCTTGATATCATAATAGAGCTTATTAACATTTGAATCGAATACAGATAAAAAGGCATGAAGCTCGGAAAGGCCTTCCTTCATTCCTGAGTATGCATGCAAACAAATCTCGTATACTTCACCGCTGCAAGCATGATCGGATAGGATAATTTCTCTGTGATTGACATCCATTCCCTGTATCAGCTTTCCGTTTACATAAACCAGAAATTGAGGATTCAGCGCATCCCAGTCCCCTTCTCTTCCGGTCTTAACTTCAAAAACAAGCTTCTTTCCGTTAAAACTTCCAGGAACAACTTCTCTTGTTTTAAACCAGCCATGCTTGTCCTGGCCCCCCCACCTGTCACCCGGCTCAAAGTTCTTCCAGTCGGCATCTGCATCAGGCAGTACATGGCAGTCATATCCGCATTGAATAAAATCGAAACTTTTGATTTCAATTCTATCGGGATAAATAGTCTTTGACAATTCATCCAGAAGTCTGTTAATCCGCTCCGCAATAAAACGCATATGAAGTCCTCCTCGATTTATGAATTTTTAAACTCCTGTTTTATATAACTCTTTGTTTTCAGTATATAATCTAGGATAATTCCATTAAATCTAATTTGCGGACCAGTATTTAAGTTTTTGGGACATTTCCATCATCCGTTTTGTATATTATTTCTATACTGGACAGGTGGGTAACCTTCCAATTTCTTAAAGAACTGGCTGAAATAATATTCGCTTGAGAAGCCTAACATGTCGGCAACTTTTTTTACGTGAAGATTTGGACTCTTTAGAAGCTCCTTTGCTTTCGTAAGCTTGATACTATTAATAAATTCCTTAGTAGACATGTTTTTTGCATCTTTAATTATTCTACAGACCTGTTTCTGACTTAAATGCATATAGGAAGACAGGGAGGATGTTGAGATGGGAGTAGAGATGTTATCTTCTATAAATCTCTCCATTTGTAACATTCTAAAATTGTTACTGTTACTTTTCTTAGGTACGGCATAATCAATGATGCGGCTTTCACTCATTTTTCTGGCGGCATTATTAATGATAAGCGGAATAATATTTTTTATGTTCCCAAAAAATCCGGTGTATTCACAGCATGCCTCTCTTAAAGCGTATTCAAATAATTTTATACAGCTGACATCTTCATTATCCGGATAAGCAGCACACTGTGAGTTGTTGAGAATCAACCCCAGCTTGAGAATCTCTGTTGAACTATCCTCAATCAATTTCAGATCACAATTGAGACAGTATTCAATAAAATGCTTACTGTTAATACTGCGCTGTTCGTGGAGAATTGATGGCGCAGTCAGATAGAATTCCCCTTCATGTACAGTAAAATGATCTGTATCTGTAATGACTTCACAACTTCCTTCCTTTATGAAGTGAAATTCATAGGAGGAATGCATGTGTCTTCCTATTAGCCAATCACCAGTCAATGCCATTGCGCGAAACCAAATAACATTTATGCTTAAGCCATCATATATATAGTTAAAATCTAATGCACATAGCTTTTTAGAGGCTTTAGCCAAATCAAAATCCACTCTAGGTTACTCCCCGGTCAGTTGGTTTTTTTATTGGTCGTTTCTCTGAAGATAACATTTGTACTTATCTTAATTGTCTCAAATAAACGCGAAGGATTATTTATCCTCCATATAAGCTGCTCAACAAGCCTTTTACCGATTTCCTCATTGTTGACATATACGGAGGTTAATGATTTTTCTCCCGCCACCGACTCCTTAATATCATCAAATCCAGAAATTAAAATGTCCTTGGGCGTATTGATCCCAGCCTTTGCAAGTATAGCCATAACCCTGTAGGCAATGACGTCGTTTGCGCAGACAAATGCATCCGGGAGATTATTGGTATTGGTAAAAAGCTTCTCAACTTCGTTGTCAAAATAAAAATGTCCGTTCCCGCTTTCAGTAAAGCAAAAGCTTTTATCAATCTCAATATTTCTTAATTCATGGGCATTTATAAACCCAAGCCATCGCTCATAAATACTTTGTGAATACGTTATGTCACCAATAAATCCAATTTTCTTGCATCCCTGGTCCAGCATGTGTAAGGTTATCTCACATATGCTATTCTGGTTTTCCACCAGCACAATATCTCCATTAACATAGGTGTTGGAGCAGTTCTTGGGTGCATCATAATAGACTATGGGGATCTTGGTGGACACCAGGCGCTCAATGGCTTCCTTATTATAAACGTTAATGACGATGATCCCCTTGGTATCATGGTGGGAAAGCACTTGCAGAGAGTTGAAATTCTTCTCCTGTTCGAAGGTGATATAGTTATATATAAAATTGCAATTCTTATTCCCGAGCTCGCTGGCAATACCGTTTATGATTCGGACCCAAAACTCTGAAAAATCGGGTTGTGTTGCAACCACAGCAATATTCAGCTTTTGATTTTTATAAGGGGTATCTTTATATTCTGCAACAAGCTTTGCAGGTAACTTTTTATACCCCAATTCCAGTGCTTTTTGAATGATTTTTCTTTCTGTATCGGGAGAAACAGTGCCTCTGCTGTTAATAACTTTTGAAACAGTATTTCTCGAAATATTCAGGCTATCAGCTATTTTTTGTATGTTTACGGCTTTCAATAAATACACCCTCTGCTTATAAAATATCTGTATATACAATATCATATATTGATTTGTTTATAAAATATTGCGGACTAAAAATGCAGATCTGAAAGCAGTCAGAGAGAATTATTCTTTATATAGTATACCAATTCATCGATTGTTGTAAAAGACAACCCTGTTACAGTATCGGCACAGCCATAGTAGATGGCTATTTTCCCTGAAGCGGCATCTGTAAGAGCGGCGCAAGGGAACACAACATTGGGTACATCTCCAACGCATTCATATAATTCCTGGGGAGATAAGAGATAGGGCTTCAAACGGTATTTGACTTTCCATGGCGTATCAATGTCCAGAATGGCCGCGCCAAAACTATATACAAACCCGTTGCAGCTATTTAATACGCCATGATAGATCAATAACCAGCCTTCATCTGTTTCAATGGGAACAGGTCCGGCGCCAATTTTTACAGATTGCCACGCAGAGGTATCACCCTTTACGGTACCCATGACAAATCTATGTTTACCCCAATAAATCATATCCGGGCTTTCAGAATAAAAAATGTCTCCGAAGGACGTATGCCCTGTATCACTGGGACGGCTTACCATAGCATACTTCCCGTTTATTTTTCTCGGAAATAAAACTCCGTTCCTGTTATAGGGAAGAAAGGCATTTTCCAACTGATAATACTTTTTAAAATCATAGGTATAAGCTATTCCTATTGTCGCTCCATGGTAACCGTTGCACCAGGTAATATAATATCTGTCTTCTATGTAGCAAACCCTGGGATCATATCGATATTCTTTTCTCAATATTTCAGGCTCTTCACCTTCAAAAACGATTGGAGTCTGCTCGATATCCCAACTGAACCCATCCTTGCTGAACCCGGTAAAAATATCCATACTTCTTGATTTACTGTCACATCTGAATACGCCTGCAAATCCGTCCTTATAGGGCACAATCGCGCTGTTAAAAATGCTGTTTGAAGTTGGAATCGCATCTCTTTTAATAACGGGATTCTTGCTATAGCGCCAGATAGGATCAATGCATGAATCCGGTTTTGACTCCCAAGGAATAGCAACCAGGTTTTGTCCATCAATTTTAGCCATATAGACCCTCTTTTCTTTTCAGTGAAATAGTCAAATAGGCAAACAACAATAAGTAAAGTTTTTGTAAACTAAAGTCGTAAAATTGCACACTAATTGTTACTATTATTATACCATGTAAAAAGCAAATTTCAACTAAAATCTTAACAGAAAAATGCTTTTATCGCTTTATAGTTTATTGATGCAGTTTATGCGAATCAAGCTGTCTGTGATTCAAAATTAATAAAAAGGTATTGACTTTATTTGAAAGGCGTAATATTATGAATATGTGAAATCACTGAAACATTATAGTAAATATTTTTGCACAACTTAGTTTACATTTTTAACGTTTACAATATCTCTAAAGCTCATTAACCCTTACTCTTGTCCAAAACGACTATATTTCTGAGCAGAACAATAGAAATGAGGTGGTTTTTAGTGAGAAAGAAGAAATGGGCTAGAGATGATACTGAGTTGACACTTCTGTCTCTTCCTACTGCAGTCTGGTACATAGCTTTTTGCTTCCTGCCCATGTTCGGCATTATCATCGCTTTTAAAGATTATCGAATTCACAATCCCGGCCGCAGCTTTTTTTATAACCTATTGGAAAGCAAAACAGTATGGTTTGATAACTTCAAGTTCATGTTTACAGGCAGCGACGGCTGGCTGGTAGTGAAGCTGACTTTGACGTATAGCATCATATTCTTGCTGCTCGGGCTCATCATTCCCGTAACCTTGTCTGTTATGATGAGCTTGCTGCATAGTAAAAAATATGGCAACACATGCCAGACAATGATGTTTCTGCCCCACTTTTTATCATGGATAGTCGTTTCCTACTTTGTTTTCTCCTTTTTAAGCCCGGATAGGGGTCTGGTTAATTCGTTTTTATCTTCCTTGGGCAAAGAAACATTCAACTGGTATATGGAACCGAAATATTGGCCGTTTATTTTGGTGTTTCTGAATGTCTGGAAATCCATGGGGTTTGGCATGGTTATTTATCTGGCTGCTATCACCAGCATAGACACCGAACTCTACGAAGCGGCTTATATTGACGGCGGCAGCAAGTGGCAGCAAGTGATTTATATTACGCTCCCCCATTTAAAATATATGGTCATCATGATGCTCATTCTAAACATGGGCGGACTTGTTCGCTCGGATTTCGGCTTGTTTTATCAAGTGCCGAGGGCTTCAAACTCTCTCTATGAAGTAACTCAAACGATAGATGTCTATATTTACAATATGCTCAGATTTCAAACAATTACAAACATGGCTTCTGCTGCGGCATTTCTGCAATCTATAATTGGTATGCTTTTGATTTTGGGATCAAATTGGATAGTGAGCAAGATTGATAAAGAGAGCACTATCATATAGGGAGGCATTAAATTGAGCAGGCCGGATGGTATAAGATTAAAAAGTATTAATATCATGAATCGTGTCTCAAAACCCACAAACATAATATTCTCAGCTGTTTTTCTGTGTCTTTCACTGATATGCGTCATACCGGTTATTTTTCTGATCATTATATCCTTTTCAAGTCAGAGCAGTATTGATATGAAAGGGTATAGCTTTATCCCACAAACTTGGTCCCTGGATGCTTACAAATATATCTGGGACAGCAGGGATGTCATTCTTAAGGCCTTTGGAATATCGGTAGTTACCACTGTTGGCGGAACCTTATTAGGATTATTTCTTACAACATCAATGGGCTATGTTTTATCAAGGCCTCAGTATAAATTGAAAAGATTCTATACCTACATGGTTTTCATTCCCATGATCTTCAGCGGGGGGCTTGTAGCAACCTATAATGTCTATTCGACCATGCTTCATATCAGAAACTCTTTATGGGTACTGATTCTGCCCCTAACCGTATCATCCTTTAATATTATTATTTGCAAGACATTTTTCAAGACATCCATTCATGACGCTATTATTGAATCCGCAAAAATAGACGGAGCTTCACAGTTAAGAATTTTTTTCAGCATTGTTCTTCCTGTTTCCCTGCCGCTTCTTGCTACAATAGGCCTGTTCCTCGCATTCGGATATTGGAATGATTGGTGGCTGTCTTTGATGTACATAGACAATTCCAACTTATACTCCATGCAGGCCGTATTGATGTCCATCCAGAGAAATATTGAGGTTCTTAGCGAAAATGCATCCACCGTGGGCGTTTCAGCCGCAGAATACGCGGCTAGAATGCCGAAAGAATCCATGCGAATGGCCATGGTTGTCATTATCATATTCCCTATTGCCTGTGCCTACCCATTCTTCCAGCAGTATTTTGTAACCGGGCTCACAGTTGGCTCTATAAAAGGTTAAAAAATATCTTAAAGCGCCCACAAACGCAAAAGAGCGTTGTGAAATATGACATATCAATAAGGAGGTTTAAAAATGAGAAAAGTTCCGAAAATCTTCTCACTTGTTCTGGCATTATTACTGCTATTTACCGCATTTACAGCATGTCAAAGCAACAAGGACGTTTCCGGCCCGGATGCATCGGTGGACAACACTCCGGCAGGTACTTCCAAAGCTCCTGAAAGTTCTCCTCCTCCGGCTAAAGAAATCCCGACAATCAAGTGGTTCCAAATTGGCGGACAGCCCAAGGACTTATCCGCCGTAACTGAAAAGATGAACGAATATTCGGCAGAAAAAATAGGCGTAAAATGTGAATTCACCTACCTTGACTGGGGTGTTTACGGAGACCGCACCAAAGCAATCTTAAGCTCCGGAGAGTATTTCGATATTCTGTTCAATAATGCGGATTATTATAGCTCGGCAGTCCGCAATGGCTCCTTTGCCGATATTACCGACATCCTCAATGAAGCCCCCGAGCTCAAAGCTTTTGTTCCTGAGGGCGTATGGCTGGGTGCAAAAATCAAAGGCAAAATCTACGGCGTTCCAACATACAAGGACTCTTCACAAACTCAGTACTGGGTATGGGATAAAGAATTGGTAGAGAAGTATAAGATTGATTACCAGAACATAAGAACCCTTGCTCAAATGGATCCTGTCCTGCATACCATTCAGGATGCAATAAAGAAGGGCGAAATAACCGACGGACGTTATGCATTTTTCCTGAAAGACGAAGGTGTGAACGGACAATTCATGAATTACGACGCCAGAGTTGTTCATCTGGGTGTGCGTTTTGATGACAAAACCGCAAAAGTTGTAAGAGTATTGGAACAACCGGATATACTTGAGAATTTCAAATACCTGCACAAATGGTATAAGGAAGGCTTGATAAACCCTGATGCGCCTACCATTAAAGAAACTCCTAAATGGAGCCCTCTCGGTTCAGGCCAAGGCTGGCCGGGTGCCGATGCCATTTGGGGAGCAAACGCAGGTAAGCCTGTTGTTTCTCAGCCTTGGGGCGGCCCTCTTTACTCCACCGATACTATTCTCGGTTCAATCAATTCAGTATATTCAGGATCAAAATATAAAACCGAGGCAGTAAAATATCTTGAGCTATGTAACGTTGATCCTGTAATGAGAAATACCTTAGCCTACGGTATTGAAGGTGTTCACTATACTAAAAATGCAGATGGAACCATTACAAAGGATGACGTAAAGAAAGACGATTACGGCGTTGCACAATATTCACAAGCCTCATTCTTTACCATGTGGCCTCAGGCTCCAAATCCACCGGATATGTGGGGAAAGGTTAAGGAATGGAACGCTAAAGCTCAGAACTCAGTCTTGTTAGGCTTCTCTTTTGATAGAGAAAAAGTGGCCAATGAAATCGCCGCATGTGAAGCTGCTCAAGCAAAGTATGTAAACGAGCTGTTTACAGGCGCTGCATCGCCGGAAGAAACAATTAAGAAGATTTATAACGATATGGAAAAGGCCGGCTTGTCAAAAATCCAGGAAGAATTACAGACACAGGTTAATGCGTTTCTAGGGAAGTGACAAGTAGCTTAAGGGTATCCATGTACATTTGGAAAGCGTGTCAGAAATGAGTTCTGGCACGCTTTTTCTTGCCTTCTGTTATTTGACTTGGCGTCATACAATCTCTATAATTTGATTATCAATAATAATAGATATAATCAGCACCTGTTGTTTAAGGAGTAAAGATTATGGCGGCTTTCGAGAGAATTCATTCGGGTCTTTCAGGCTTGGATGAGGCTTTGGATTTTATACGACTCAGCGACAATGTGGTATTGCAGCTCTCCGATATGGCTGACTACGCTTTCTTTGTAAAACCCTTCGTGGCAAAGGCCATAGAAGAGAAGAGAAACATCGTCTATATGCGTTTTGCGGAGCATGATGCCCTTCTTTCTGATCAGGAAGGCTTAAAGATTTGTCAGCTTGATCCGGATGCAGGCTTTGAGAGCTTTACCGTAAGGGTTAATGAAATCATCTCCAAAGAAGGGCGGGAAACCTTCTATGTCTTTGACTGCCTCTCCGAGCTGCAATCGGTCTGGGCCGCCGACCTTATGATGGGTAACTTTTTCAGGGTCACTTGTCCCTATCTCTTTGAGCTGGATACTGTGGCCTTTTTTGGTATTTTAAGAAACCGCCACTCCTATGAGACCATCGCAAGAATACGGGAAACAACCCAACTCCTTTTAGATATCTATGGAGCAGGAAGCGAGATGTATGTCCATCCTTTAAAGGTCTGGCAGCGGTACTCCCAGACCATGTTCCTCCCCCATAAATTTGATGACGGCAACCACTCTCTCATTCCTTTGACAGATGGCATAAGCGCCAGCAAATTCTATGCACTTATGTCCCATCAGGGTATAGGACACAGTGATCAATCTCTGGATAACTGGGATCGCATATTTATTAAGGCTAAGCATGAGCAGGAGGCGGGCGTTTCGGACCATTCAGCGACCTTGAACAAGCTTTCGCGTATGCTCATTGGCCGGGAGCCCCAACTCGCAAATCTCATCCAATCGAACTTTACCCTCTCTGATTTTCTTCAGATCAAGCAGAGGATGATAGGATCAGGAAGCATAGGCGGAAAGACCACAGGTATGCTGTTAGCCAGAAAGATTCTTGAAAACAGCCGCCCTGATCTTTATACCCATCTTGAGCCCCATGATTCCTTCTATATCGGTTCCGATGTTTTTTACACCTATTTGGTCCAGAACGGATGGTGGAAGCTCCGCATTGAGCAACGGACTTATGAGGGCTACTTCAGTGCGGCAAAGGAACTGAAGGAAAAGCTCTTGACAGGGGCCTTTCCCGATAGCATCAGAGAACAGTTCAGACGTATTCTCGAGTATTTTGGGCAGAGCCCGATTATCGTCCGGTCCAGCAGTCTTCTGGAGGACAGCTTTGGAAACGCTTTCGCAGGAAAGTATGAGTCCATTTTCTGTGTGAATACAGGAACCCCCGAGGAACGCTTTATCGCCTTTGAAAAAGCTGTACGTGAGGTTTATGCCAGCGCTATGGACGAGTCGGCCCTTGCTTACCGGAAGCAGCGGGGGCTTGATCAAAACGATGAGCAGATGGCCATTCTTGTTCAAAGGGTCTCAGGTTCACGCTTTGACAATATCTTTATGCCGTGCGCCGCAGGCGTGGGCTATTCCTATAATTCCTATGTCTGGAACAGGGAAATTGATCCCAAGGCAGGCTTGATTCGACTTGTGCTGGGTCTGGGAACCCGCGCTGTGGATCGTACGGACGGAGATTACCCCAGGGTGGCTTCGTTGGATAAGCCCGGTCTGATGCCCTTAGCCAATCGTGTTGAAAAAAGCCGGTTCTCCCAGCGTTATGTTGACATTCTGGATATATCGGACAACAGCCTTAAGATCATGTCTCTTGACAACCTTTCCTCCAGGCTTCCTGATTGGTACAAAAAGCAGATGCTCGAACATGATATTGATGCCGAGAACCGTTTGCAGGAGCGCGGAATCAGGCGTGATGTCCTATTTTCCACCTGCGAGGGCATTCTTCAGAACAGCTCTCTGGTTGATCATTTAAGGCAAATTCTTAAAACCGTCGAGCAGCATTATCATTACCCTGTAGACATTGAGTTCACCATTAATTATGATCAACAAGGACATTTTGCCATCAATTTGCTGCAATGCAGGCCTCTTCAAACCGGAGGTCTTGGTCTGAAGGTGAAAATTCCTAAAGCTCTTTCAGACGACCTTCTGCTGTCAATGAAAGGCTCTACCATGGGGGGATCGATTTTTCAGCCTATTGATACAGTTGTTATTGTGGACCCGAAGGCCTATTATCTGAGTCCCATGAATACCAAGCATCGCACTGCCCGGGCTATTGGCAAGATTAACGGGTTTTTAAAGCAATCAGAAAAGTCAGTGCTCTTGATTGGCCCCGGTCGTTGGGGAACCTCATCACCTGAGCTGGGCGTGCCTGTCAGATTTGCTGAAATCGGCACCATTAAAGCCATCTGTGAGGTTTCTTATGAGGGCGCCGGCTACATGCCCGAGCTGTCCTTTGGAAGCCACTTCTTTCAGGATCTTGTGGAAACAGGTATCTTTTACGCAGCCATTTTTGAAAATGATAAAGATGTAGCCTACCATCCCGAGCTATTGGAGAGGCTGCAAAACACCATAAGCACCCTTCTGCCCGACGAGGCTGAGCTATGGGACATCATCCGAGTTTACGACACAAGCTCTAAACCTTTGCTGCTGCTTTCCGACACCGTATCGCAAAAGACAGTCTGTACATTTAAAGATGCACCATAAGGGATGGCTGGTTGTACCTATCTTTTTCGCAAGCGGTTTTCTGCAATACAAGAATTCGGGAATTGCTTGGAATGAAAAAGCTCTTTACATGGGCTACGGCGGATTCACCCGGGTCTATGCCCAGGTCAAACGCAAGGGTATTCAGGCTGTCATAAAAAAAGCCACCCCGTTTCAAAGGGCGGCTGGTTTGTTTACTCTAAACATCTCCATACAAGGAACGGTCTTTGGAAAGGTTTTGGCTGTCAAATACCTGGATGAAGCATTGTTCGAGGATACAAGAAAGCTGGTATGAGGTATTTTCAAAAAATGATTAATGCTTAATAGGTTTTCCGTCTTCTATCTCGTTGATTCTGGATTGAGAATAAGAAGCCAGCTTTGAGCCGGGTGATGCGGAAATAACCTTTTTAAAGCATTGAACAGCCTCTGTATTAGCCTCCTCCTTAGAGGGTGATTCAGACAGGGCTATAGCCTTCCCGCCGTAATAATAGAGCTCCGACAAGTACGAAGGTTTTTCCTGAAGCTCTTCCATAATACGGATGGCCATTCTGTATTCGTTGGCCGATTGCTGATAAGCCTCAAGTGCTTTAGCCTTCGCATTGGAATTGTAAATTGCCTTGGCAGAGTCATAAAACTGACGTATGGCCTTGGGCTTACAGGCATTGTTAAGCGCTATAATCTCCGACTCAATGTCAGGCGGCAGATTCAATCCGGCAAGATTTTTCTCTATGGCGACGACCACATCCTTGTATTTTCCGTCATCTGCAAGATTCTGAAGATCACGCAATTCCCCACTCCACTTCACATATTGCGCCATTTGATCCTGAAGATCCTTCTCCGTTTCCTTGGCTGTTTCAAGAGCCTTCATGGCATCGTTAAGTCGGCTGTTAAGGGTCTGATTATCGGCTTGAAGCGCCTTGACCTGGCCAGAATCATCCACCGGCTTGGAAAAAAACTTTCCGAAATCAATAACAAGGGGCTTATTCATAGGCACCATGAGCCAGACAAAACATACGACCAAAGCACCCAGAACAAATCCTAATATGTATTTTAAATAATAGGGATGCTTGTTCTCAGGTGAAAGCCCATCCCCTACCCAAGCCATGAAAGAAGATACCGATTTGGATTTGGACTTTGTTTTTGAATTTGACTTAGACCTGCCTCTGGGTCTGGTCGGTTTGCTCTTATCCTCCTCCAGAGGAATTTTCCCATCCATCATGTCCAGATAATGTGAAGCGCGGATAGCATTGTCATCCATTTGAATAACCTTGCTAAACATCCGGCGGGCGGAATCGAAGTCATCCAGGCTGTTATAGCATACACCCATCAGGTTCATGGCTTCATAGAATGCCGGATAAATGGCGATGGCTTTCTTTAAGGCAATTATGGCTATATCTTCATTTTTGTTTGCGATTTCTTCCAGAGCCTTGTTATACAAATCGATGGCATTCTTCATGTCCTCAGGTATATTCCCGATTTTCTGCTCAACACTCTCTATATCAATAGATTGAAAATGGGATAGTTCCTCACTGATATTTAGCATAACACCCCTCCAAAATCCTGATTATCCTTTTGACATTATCGGCATAAAAACGGGAGAAGAGTATACAAGTAATACCCTCTTTTTCTAAGAACTGAGACATTTTGTCAGTTCTTTTTTTATTGTATCACTTTTTAGAACGAAATCAAATCACTCATTCAATCCGCAGCATTTTTTATATTTCTTGCCGCTGCCGCAGGGACAAGGGTCATTACGCCCTACCTTGTCGGCTTCCCGCTTTTTAGGCTTTTTCACAGTCTCATCGCCGTGAGAGGCCTCTATAGGCTTTGCAACCTGTTCACGATGAACCACCACATTTTCCTTACGGATACGAAGGAGCATCTTGACCGTATCCTGCTGGATATTCCGGATCATTTCATCAAACATTTCAAAGCCTTCACGCTTGTATGCAATAACAGGATCCTGCTGGCCGTATGCTCTAAGGCCTATTCCGTATTTGAGCTGATCCATGTCGTCAATATGATCCATCCACTTTTCGTCCACGGTTCTTAAAAGAACTCTTCTCTCAAGCTCACGAATAAGCTCTTCGCTAAACTCAGTTTCCTTGGCTTCATATAGGGTATGCGCCTTTTCACGGATATCTTCCTTAAGTGATTTTGCAGTCACGGTCTCAAGGTCAATAGCCTTTGTGCTAAAGGCTCCCGCAGGCAATAGAGTCTCCTCAAGACGTTTGGACAGAGCATCCAGATCCCAGTTATCGGGAATATCACTTTCACCGCAGTAGGCATCTACAATACTATCGGAGAGGGTTTCGACCATCTTGTAAATGTAATCCTTCAGATCTTCCCCATTCAATACCTTGGCACGCTCGGAGTAGATGATTTCACGCTGTTTATTCATGACATCGTCATACTGGAGCACATTTTTACGCCTTTGGAAGTTAATACCCTCAATCTTTTTCTGGGCACCTTCTATGGCATTGGAAAGGAGCTTTGCTTCGATGGGCTGATTCTCGTCAAGTCCCAGAGCACCTACCATACGTTCCATGCGCTCGGAACCGAAAAGACGCATCAGGTCATCGTCCAAAGCGATATAGAATCGGGTTTCACCCGGGTCACCCTGACGTCCTGCACGACCTCTTAACTGATTGTCGATACGACGTGATTCGTGGCGCTCGGTACCGATGATTTTAAGGCCGCCGGCTTTGATAACTTCCTCTTTTTCTTTATCGGTCTCTTTCCTAAACTTTTCGTTAAGCTCCTTAAAAATCTCACGTGCTTTCAGAACCTGCTCATCATTGGTCTCATTATAGCTAATGGAGGCCATGATCAAGGCTTCATCCATTCCCTGCTTACGCATTTCCTGCTTGGCCATGAACTCAGAGTTACCGCCAAGCTTAATATCGGTACCACGACCGGCCATATTGGTTGAAATGGTAACCGCACCGTATTTACCGGCCTGGGCAATAATCTCGGCTTCCTTTTCATGGTACTTGGCATTGAGCACATTATGCTTAATCCCGTTCTTTTTCAGAACCCCGCTGAGCATTTCCGATGTCTCGATGGAAATGGTGCCTACCAAAACCGGTTGACCTTTTTGATGGCTCTCAACAATATCCTGAACCACAGCGGCGAACTTTCCGTTCTTCGAGCGGTACACCACATCATCCTGATCCTTTCGGATGACAGGAAGATTGGTGGGAATGGGAATGACGTCCAGCTTATAGATAGCCCTGAATTCCTGCTCCTCAGTGAGGGCGGTACCGGTCATACCGGCGAGCTTCTTATACATTCTGAAATAGTTCTGGAAGGTGATGGTGGCCAGAGTTTTACTCTCATGCTCCACCTTGACGCCTTCTTTGGCTTCAATAGCCTGATGGAGACCGTCGGAGTAACGGCGTCCATACATAAGGCGGCCGGTAAACTCGTCAACGATGATGACCTCGCCTTCCTTGACCACATAGTCCACATCATTTTTCATAAGGCCATATGCCTTCAAGGCTTGGTTAATATGATGGGAAAGGGTCATGTTTTCAACATCGGATAAATTTTCTACTCCAAAATAACTCTCCGCCTTTTCTACACCTTTGGCGGTAAGTGTTGAGGTATGTGCTTTTTCATCCACGATATAGTCGCCGTCCACCTCATCGGCGTGCTGTTTATCATCGGTTTCTTTAAAGACAACCTTTTTGAGTCTTTTGGCAAAGGTATCGGCCCTCTGGTACAATTCTGTCGATTTTTCCCCCTGGCCCGATATAATGAGCGGCGTTCTTGCTTCATCTATCAGGATGGAGTCCACTTCGTCCACAATGGCATAGTTAAGCCCACGTTGAACCATTTGCTCTTTATAAACCACCATGTTGTCACGGAGATAGTCAAAGCCGAACTCATTGTTGGTACCATAGGTAATATCCGCACCATAGGCTGCTCTTCTTGCTTCGTTATCCATATCATGAATAATAACGCCAACAGAAAGGCCTAAAAAGTTATAAATTTTCCCCATAAGCTCTGCCTGGTACTTGGCCAAATAATCATTGACCGTGACCAAATGAGCTCCCTGGCCTGCCAGTGCATTGAGATACAGGGGCAGAGTCGCCGTTAGGGTCTTACCTTCACCGGTTTTCATCTCTGCGATACGTCCCTGATGAAGAATAATGCCACCAACAAGCTGCACCCTGAAATGCCGTTCCCCGATAACCCTTGTAGAGGCTTCCCGAACTACGGCATAGGCCTCCGGCATAATATCATCAAGGGATTCACCCTTTGCAAGGCGATCTTTAAACTCCTGGGTTTTATTTTTCAATTGAGTATCGCTGAGCTTTTTCATTTCTGGCTCAAGAGACTCAATGGTATCCACTAGAGGTTTGATTCTTTTCAGCTCTTTCTCTGAATAGCTACCGAATATTTTTTCCAATATATTCATATTTCTTACTCCTTCTTCATTAACCGGTCGAGAGCCAGCCGATAACCATCAGCTCCATAATTTAAAGCCCGATTGACTCTACTTATTGTTGCCTCACTGGCCCCGGTTTTTTCATGAATTTCCTTATAGGTTTTCTTTTCTGTCAGCATGGCTGCCACAGCGAAACGTTGGGCAAATGCCTTTATTTCAGTAATTGTACCCAGATCCTCAAAGAAATTATAGCATTCCTCAATGGATTCGAGCTTTAATATGGCTTCAAACAGTCTATCCGTATATTCATCCTTGAGTTTATTATTCACTATTCTCAACTCCGATTTCTTAATGGATACCTCTAAAGATTATCTCATTAGATGCAAAGAATTGCAACTTTTTGGGATGTTCCAGAACACTCCTAATTTATGTATACTGCAAATATTCATTATGCTGTATATCATTATTGCCTCATTTTTCAAATTGCGTTACAATTAATGCAATATGGAGGGCTAAAATATGACAAAATGTGGTGTTACCGCCCCAATGGGGTTTTTAGCGGGAGGCGTAGCCTGCGGTCTTAAAAAAAATGGAAATAGCGACCTGGCCATGGTCGTTTCAGATAATGTTGCTCAAGCAGCCGGTATTTTTACTACCAATGTGGTTAAAGGGCACTCCCTTCAATGGTCCCGGGAAAAAATCCAAAACGGTACAGCGCGTGCCGTAGTGATCAACAGTGGCTGTGCCAATGCCTGCGTTGGCCCTCAGGGCAATAAGGACGCTTTTGACATGGCAAGCCATGCGGCTGGGCTCATCGGATGCAAGCCCGAGGAAGTCATGCTGGGTTCTACAGGCGTTATAGGCTTTCCTTTGGATATGGCCAAAATAAAAAAGGGGATTAATGAAGCTTTCGCTTCTCTTTCAGACCAGGGAGGCGCTCTTGCGTCAAAAGCCATTATGACTACCGATACCTTTCCCAAGGAAGCTGCAAAATCTTTTATTCTTGACGGAAAGACCATTACCATCGGCGGTATGGCAAAGGGCTCAGGTATGATCCATCCCAATATGGCCACCATGATTTCAGTTCTTACGACCGATATTGCCATCTCGCAAAAGCTTTTGGATAAAGCCCTTAGAACAGTTGCTGAACGCTCCTTCAACCGTATCTCGGTTGATGGTGATACCAGCGTATGTGATAAGGTTTTGATTCTGGCCAACGGAAAGGCAGGCAATACGCCTTTAACAACCGAAGGCCAAGCCTACAATGCGTTTTCAGAAGCTCTTCTCGAGGTCTGCGTCACTCTTTCCAAAATGCTGGCCAAGGACGGCGAAGGCGCTACCAAGCTGGTAGAAATTCGCGCGGAGCATTGCTCAGATAATGAAGCCGCCCATCTTATTCTTAATGCGGTGGCTAAATCGCCTCTGGTCAAAACCGCCTTGTTCGGACAGGATGCCAACTGGGGAAGAATCTTTACGGCTGCCGGTTATTCCGGCGTCAGCTTTGACCCTGAAAAAGTCGATATATACCTGGGAGATCTTTTGGTCTGCAGAAACGGCATAGCTCTCCCCTTTGATGAGGACCGTGCTTCGAAGATTTTAGAGGAAAACGAAATCTTGATCACTCTGGACTTTAAAGCCGGAGAAATCAGCGATAAAATCTGGACCTGTGATCTTTCACTGGATTATGTCAAGATTAACGGCTCATACAGGAGCTAAGCCGCAGGATTTCAAAAATAATGTTAATTCATTAAAGATGATGGGTAAAGAATAGTGAGAAAAGAGATGGAGGTATTCCCATGGGCGTACAGCAACTCATTAAGTTTCAGGTATCTGATGAGACCTTCGGAATTGGAATTACTGAGATTTTTCAAATTCTAAAGCCTCAGGAAATTTTCAAGGTTCCCAATACTCCGCCCTTTGTTGAGGGACTATTGAACCTGCGCGGGAAGGTCCTGACGGTCTTCAACTTGAGGAAACGTTTTAATATGCCCGAAAAGGAGAATGACGAGAATACCAAAATTATTATTATTAATATGAATGGTTACCTATTAGGCTTTACCGTTGACAGCGTGACTGAGATTGTCCGTGTCCCCGATGAAGAGATTGAGACTACCCCTCCCTCCATCACAAGCTTTGATAAACGGTTCATCTCAGGTGTTGCAAAGCTTGGGGACAAGCTCATCCTTCTTTTAAATCTGGAGAAGGTTCTAACGCACGACGAAGAGCAGCAGGTTATAGAGCTTGTTAATAAGCACAGTGCCGAGATTGTTCAATAATTGAGATTTGTTGTTCTCACAATAGCTCCCAGGGCCTTGAGCAAACATGCTTAAGGCCTTTTTCAGCATGAGGAGCCCATCTGAAATCAATACCATAGAAATAAATAGCGAATATCGGGCATATCTTATCTCGAGAGCATGCTCCGGGAAACGGTTCAATGAATAAAATTTCCTTAAAGATCTGGTTTAAGAAAAGATTCAGCCGGCGTTTCCGGCTAATATCTGCTTTTGTGGCCGTATTTTTAATAGGCGGTGCCTTGCTGTTTTATCTTCCGTCGGTGATGCCACGTTATCTTTTTACACTGGGTGAAAGATTTTCGGTTCTAACGCCTAAAGGCTTTAATCTGGGACAGTCCTATGATTTTAATACCCTTTCCAAAGAAAATGATACAATGAAAACACAGGCATCAGAACAGCATAAAGAGCTGGTATTACCTCGCCCTGACAACCATGCGATCGTCTTTAAATATCCTGAAGTGGTGTCTTTGGGACGGCCAACCTATCTTGGCAGCGAGATCTCCCAAAGTGTGGATTTTACCGTTAAAAAGCCGCCTGCTATCGGCCTTATTCAGATTTGGGTCCTTAATACTTCCCTGGAGGATTTCCTGGAGGCATCAAAAAATAATTCTACTATAGAATATATTCAATTTAACAGCAAACAAGAAAAAAAGGATGATTTAAGCTATATCCTTTGGGATTATACATTTACTAGGGATAATGTCACCATCCATGGGCTGGAGGCGTTTTTTGACGACAAACCCTATATGTACAGGATCAGTGTTTATGTTGAAAGCAAAAATTACAATGAAAGCTTTAGAAGCCTATTCGACGACATGGTTCGTTCTGTAACGGTCAGATGAATCTATCGCGTTGCTTCCCTGGCCAAGGCAATACAGACAAGATTCCTGCCGTCATGCTTGGCCTCATAAAGAGCATCGTCGGCAGTTTTTATAAGCTCCGTCGGTTTGCTCGCCGATTCGGGGAAGGTGGATACCCCCGCACTCATTGTAACAGAAGCAGAAACGATACGATCGGTTATGGTCAGCTGTGCAATACTGCTTCTCAATTCCTCTGCCTTTTCGTAAGCCTGGGTCAGTGAGGTATGGGGCATCAGCACCACAAACTCCTCACCGCCATAACGCGCGAAGATGTCTTCTTTCCTTAAAGTTTTCATAATATGGGCTGAAATAGTTTTTAGCACCAGATCCCCGAAAAGATGACCGTAAGTATCATTGAACTTTTTAAAGTAATCAATGTCGAAAAGAATCAGAGAAAGATCGTAGCCTTTTTCTTGAGCCTTTTTATATTCCTCTTCCAGCTTGTCCTGAAAAAACAGACGATTATAGGCCCCCGTCAGGCCGTCCAGGGTAGCAAGATCGTGCATTTGCTGATAGAGGCGGGCATTTTCTATGGCAATACTCACCTGTTGGGATATAATTTCCAGGAGTCTCACATTTTCATTGTCGAAGGCATCCTTAATGCTATGCTCAATGAGCACGATACCCAAAACCTTACCCTTGGCCAGAAGGGGGACACAGATCATGGACTTAATATTACGGCCCTGGGTAAAAGGATATTCTTCGGGCGTAACAGCATTGTCAATCATGGAATGACCCTCATCAGTAGACGGCTTGAGGATGTCACTGTTGATATAGTCCGATACGATGGCCAGGTCCTTTTTATCAAAGATGCTGGACACCTGAACCTTAAGCTTGTTCTGGGGACCGTAGCTCAGGGCAATGGTGGAATGATAGACGCCCATGACACCGATAATAACGTCATTGACAAACTTAAGCAATTCGTGCATATCAAAAATAGAGGTTATGGCCTGAGAAATTTGCTGAAGGGTATAGAATTCCGCTAAACTGGAGGTCAGCCTGCTATTGGTCTCCTCCAGCTGATTATTTGTTTCCCGCATCTTGTCGTAATGGGTCTGAATTTCTTTCTTAACCTGCTCGAGCTGTACATATTTGTCGCCCAGGCGATCAATGAGAATATTGTTTTCCTCTTCACTCCTAGAGTATTCATTATACACCTCTCCCAGAACACTGCAAAAAAGAGCAAAGAGGACATATTGAAAGGTGATGCTTTGAGCAATCATCATGATATTTGGTAACAGAGCTTCCTGCCTTAACCCATCGAACAAATGGGGAATGAATATCTGAGCTATTGTCTGAGTGAACCAGCCTATAACAATATACGGAACTGATTTTTTAAAACCTCTTGAGAGGCTGACGAAGGTTATGGAGAACAGAGGAACAAAATAAAAATATTCGCTGCAATGAAGGGTGCTTATGAGGATAGCAAGAACAATGACTTCGAAGCCCTTTAAAATGTTAAAATATTTAAGATAATCAGCTTTTTCTTTTTTTACAGCATTTATCTTAGCCAGATTCAGCACCATGAACAGAATATAAAGCGAAACCTGGACACCAAAAAATCCTGAAATGAGAAATTTCCCCGAAATGAAAATACGGGTAATAACATCTCCAAGAATGAGAACAAGAAAGATGACCCATCCTAATTTAGCGGCAAGCCTTTCGTACTTGGTGGTGTTGCTGAACGCTTTCTCAATGTGATGCTGATCACTAATGTCCAAATGCTACCTCCACACATTTAACCACAATCTACTCTTTCCAGTATATATCGATCAAATCTCCGGATTTTATAATATCAGTGTAGCTGGCTTCTTTACCGTTCAGTTTCAGCACGATGACCCCTTTCGGAGAGGTAAGGTCAAAATCTATATGATTAAAGATATCTATGAACATATAAGGGGTGCTTTTGGGAGGCAGATTAATGGCTTTTCCATTGACCGTCAGCATTATTCCGTCCCGTTCCGCCACTCGGTGTCCCACCTCTTTAAGCAGTGATTGGATATTGGATGCAATGGTTATTTCTTCGGGCTTATCGACGGATAATTCTTCTGAATGACTCGTCTTTTCGATAACAAATGAAGGCTGGGAAACTGCATAAGTTCGGGGTATACCAACGACCTGATCCCCTGATTTAAGTATGGTATTTATATCAGAGGAAACACCGTTGACATGGAATTCCCAGACAAGGGGATCCATCTCATAGCGTTTCGCCATTTCCTCAAGAGTCATGGCTTCCACAATTTCAACCTCTTCCCCTTGGTTTATGAGATTTTCGGGAGCTGTTTCTTTACCATTTATTAAAACCCTTGGATAAAGGGTCTCTGCATGTTCACCATATTTAAGATAAATAGGCTCAAAGTCTCTATTAAGGTCTGAGACCCGTATTGTGCCGTCCAGGCCTTTTTCGGCAGGAACTACTAAAAGGTCATCCCCGGGTACTATATGACTGTTGAGGCCTGAAACTGTGCCATTAACATAGATTTCAGCAGGTTTTCCTAAACTGCCTCGAACTGTTTTATCCTTGCCATTTATGATAAACTTCAGATTTTTTCCTGACTTGCAAATGAGTTGATCAGGGTTGAAGCCTGCCAGAATTAGCGCATCGGAGACTGACATTTTCCGTGAATTATACATGCGTACTCTGTTTCCGTTTACTGTCACAAAGAAGAAGTCCTCACCATTGGTCATGGCCGTGGTGACCAGGATTCCCAGAGGTGTTATGCTATCCGGCCCCATTAGGATATCTTGCTCGAGGACTATGTTTTTTGCTATACTCCGGTTTCTCACGGCTACTCTTTCTTTGGGCAGCCCAATTGTTGCGGAAAGGGCGTCGCATAATCCACTGGCCTGGCTTCCGCCACCTACCAGAAAGATAGCATTGGGAGTTTTTCCTCCGTTATAGGCCAGTATTTTTTCAGTAATGGTTCTGGCCAATTGCTCCACCACAGGGTAGATGACTTCGTTAACCTCCTGTGCCCCTACACTGATCTGGTTATCGAGAATATCAGTAAAGATAATGGATTCTTTGGTGTTCGTTAATGAAATTTTGATTTTTTCCGCCGTGTTAAAATCAACAAGATAATGCTGGGCAATGGTCTCTGTCAGCTCATCCCCCGCAACAGGCACCATGGCATAGGCCACGACAGTGCCTGATTTGGTGATGGCAATATCTGAGGTGCCGGCACCAATATCCACCAACGCCAGGTTCAGCAGGCGCAAATCTTTCGGAATGGCTACATTCAGGGCCGCAATAGGCTCAAGGGTAAGGTGTGTGACCTCCAGCCCCGTCCTTTCCATGACCGTGTAAAGACTGTCTACAACCATCTGAGGTAGAAAAGTAGCTAAAACCTCAACACCCGCTTTATTCCCTTTATGACCTGACAGGCTCGAGATGACATAATCATTGAGATAGTAGCTGACAACACTGTAGCCCACGCAATAAAACTGGTCCTTTTTCTCTTTTTGGGGAAGATCGCTTTCTATTTTAATCTGGGCTTTTTGGATGCCTTCCATCTCGAGGGCGCTGATAAGCTGAGTATCAATTTCTCTGCCTTCCTCAATTTCACGTTCCACCTTGACCTGGCAGGTTTTCAAAACACGCCCCGCTGCTGCGATAGACACCCTGGTTAGCGAATAACCAAGCTTTTTTTCCAGCGTCGTCTTGACCTTAACAACCCCCTGGACCACTTTGGCGATATCATGGATCTGTCCGTCAACCATAGCACGGCTCTCGTGAGAAATGATTTCCACGGCATGAACCAAAAAGCGTTCATCCTGTTGAACGCCTACAACACCTATAATAGTACGAGTCCCGATATCAAGAGCGAAAATGACATCCCCGGGCATGGTTCCGAGCGTCAAACCCTCATTTTGCAGCATTTTGATCCCCCAGCATGTAATTAAATTTATTTTATCTTTTTTTTACCAAAATCGCAATATGGCAATAGTCTACATATTTCGCACTTGGGCGTTCTGGCCTGGCAGACAGCACGTCCGTGATAAACAAGGTAATGTGAGAAATTAGCCCATTCGCGTCTTGGAAGGAGCTTCATGAGATCTCGTTCAATAATGTCAGGGTTTTCTGATTGGGTGAGTCCCAGCCTGCCTGCCAATCTTGAGCAATGGGTATCTACAATCACACCGGGTTTGTCAAAAACTGTTGAAAGCATGACATTGGCAGTCTTTCTTCCCACTCCGGGCAAGGTAAGAAGCTCCTCCATGGTACCGGGCACTTTGCCATTAAAGTCCTTTAGTATTTTAATACAGCACTCTTTGATATTTTTCGCTTTATTTCTAAAGAAGCCTGTAGACTTTATATCCTGCTCCAGCTCCGACAAGTCCGCTCCGGCAAAATCCTCAAGGGTTCTGTATTTTTTAAAGAGATCCTTTGTTACAATATTGACCCGGGCGTCGGTGCATTGGGCGGCCAATTGAGTCGCCACCAGCAGTTCCAGCGGGTTATTGAAATCAAGTGAACATCGTGCTTCCGGATAGAGATTTGCAAGCTCCTGCAATAGGGCTGCTGCTTTTTCCTTCTTTCTCAACTAAGCGTCCTTCTTCCTTTGTTTTTTCTCTTTTGGTTTTGCTCTTGGGCTTCCTGATAAAGCGTGAGATATTCCTTGGCGGAATTTTCCCAGGAGGAATCCCTGTTCATGGCTCTTTGGACCAACAGGCCCCAAGCTTCGGAATCCCGATAGAGCCGGAGTACTTTTTTCAAGGATCGGAGCAATGCGTCCAAAGAATAGGTTGAAAAGGTAAAGCCCGTACCCTCACCCTCATTTTTTCCCTCATCGCTTACTGTATCGGCCAAACCCCCAGTTTTATGAACCAGAGGGATAGCACCATAACGCATAGCAATGAGCTGGCTTAAACCGCAGGGCTCATAGCGCGACGGCATAAGGAAGACGTCACTTGCAGCATAGATTCTGTGCGCTTTCTCATTGCTAAACTCCAAGTTGATGGAGGCTGACTCAGGATAGCGGTCCTTAAGCCTAAGAAATGCATTTTCATAGAATTTTTCGCCGCTCCCCAGAAGGATGAACTGACCGCCTTCTTTTAAAATGGCCTCAGCGGCCCCCTCTATAAGATCAAGGCCTTTATTTGGAACCAGTCTGCTCACAACGGAAAACAAGGGCACATCACTCTGCTTTAAGCCCAGATCTTTCTGCAGTCTAGACTTGTTTTCCTTCTTTCCCTCCATATCCCCCTTATGGTAGGACATGTAGAGCATGGGGTCCGTCTCCGGATTCCATGCGGCTGTGTTAATACCATTAACCACGCCTCTAAGGACTGCTTTGCGTATTTGCAGCACCCCCTCAAGGCCGAACCCATATTCCCGGGTTAGCATTTGCTGAGCAAAGGTCTTGCTTACCCCATTAATGACATCCGCATAATGAAGGCCGGCCTTCATGGCATTAAAGCAGCCAAAATACTCCACCTTGTCGCTTTTAAAGACCACGTCTTTTATGCCAAACATGCTGAAAATATTGCGACCGCTTATTCCTTGATATTCCAGACTGTGAATGGTATAGAGGGCGGCAATATCCGAGAGTTCCGGGTGCTCTCGCTCGTTTTCACGAAGCAGCATGGCCAGAGGCGCTGTATGCCAATCATTCAAATGAAGGATGTCAGGCTTGAAATCAAAACGCTGGAGCATTTCAAAAACAGACAGGCAAAAGAATGCAAAGCGCTCAGGGTCATCCCTGTGGCCATAGACACCCGACCGGCCAAAATAGTGGTAATTGTCAACAAGGTAGGTGCTGACAGGGGCATTGATTACCTCGCGCACAATGCAGGTTTCATAGCGCCAACCCAGGTTGACGGGAAAATCCCCCTTATAAAGGGTGGGGACGTCAATATCCTTATTTGCGGGAATTACAATGCGTATATCCGCCCCCAGCTCTTTAAGCTTTAAGGGCAATTCGCCGGCCACATCCCCAAGTCCTCCGACTTTTATGAGGGGTGAGCATTCGGCCGCTACAAATAAAATCTTAGGATTGTTATCCATTTAAGCACCTACTCTTAACGAGGTTATTAAAATAAAACGAGTATGCGAGGAACATGTGCTGTAGGAGCACTCCACTTAGATTTTACCATGATATAGACTTAAATAAACTTTTATCCAACAATTCTTGTTAAGTACACAAATTTTTAAAAGGTTTCTGCACATGCAAAAGGTCTGGCCATTTGGCCAGACCCCAATTCTATTTCCTGTTTATACACTTTAAGCTTCGGTTGAATCCTTTGAGCCGCTCTCATCGGCCTCGGCCATTGCATCTTTTCTGGAGAGATTGATACGACCCTGCTTGTCAATTTCCATGACCTTAACCATAATCTCGTCACCGACATTGACCACATCCTCCACCTTGTTGACACGTTTGGTGTCAAGCTTGGAGATATGCACCAGACCTTCTTTTCCAGGAAGGAATTCCACAAAGGCCCCGAAGGTCATAAGGCGGGTAACCTTGCCCTTATAAATGGTACCGGGCTCTACATTGCCTGCAATGCCTTCAATGATCTTGATGGCCTTGAGTCCTGCGGCCTCATCCGATGTCGCCACGTAAACCGAACCATCTTCTTCAATATCAATTTTAACACCTGTTTCAGCGATAATCTTATTGATAACCTTTCCACCGGGGCCAATAACCTCACGGATCTTGTCCACTTCAATCTTGGTCTGATAAATCTTGGGCGCATAGGGTGAAAGGCTTGCTCTCGGTTCCGGAATAACAGGCAGCATACACTCGTCAAGAATCTGGAAACGACCTTTTTTAGTGATCTCAAAGGCCTGACGGATAATTTCATAAGAAAGACCGTCTACCTTGATATCCACCTGAATAGCGGTAATGCCCTGCTTTGTCCCGGCAACCTTAAAGTCCATGTCGCCGAAGAAGTCTTCAATACCCTGAATATCCATAAAGGTAATAAATCTGTCTGGATTCTCCTCATCAACCACGAGGCCGGAGGAAATACCGGCTACGGGTGCCTTTATGGGCACACCGGCGTCCATCAGAGCCAGGGTGCTGGCACAAACGCTGCCCTGTGAGGTTGAACCATTGGACATCAATACCTCAGAGACAAGACGAATGGCATAGGGGAAGTCTGTTTCGCTGGGTATAACTGGCTCCAAGGCTCTTTCAGCCAAAGCGCCATGACCGATTTCCCGACGTCCGGGACCTCTTGATGTTTTAGCTTCCCCAACTGAGTAAGAGGGGAAATTATAGTGATGCATATAGCGTTTTTGTTCTTCCATGTCCACGCCATCCAGGGTCTGGGCTTCTCCCATAGGTCCTAAGGTGACGTTGGTTAATACCTGAGTTTGTCCACGCTGGAAAAGGGCGGAACCATGGGTTCTGGGCAGGAGCCCTACTTCTGCTGAAAGAGGGCGAATAGCCATGATAGGACGGCCATCCACACGCTTTTGCTCTTCGAGAATCATGGATCTGACAACCTTTTTCTGAAGCTTATAAAGGGCTTCACCGATCTTGGCTTTTTGGTCGGGGAAGGCTTCCGCCAATTTCTCCTGAACACTAGCGCACACCGCATCCACCTGTGCGTCGCGGATCTCTTTGTCATCGCTTTGAATGGCCGCTTTCATGTCTTCTCTGGCCATTTCATAGACCGCATTCCAGAGGTCATCTGCAACGGTTACTGATTCATAAACAAACTTGGGCTTTCCGGCCTCTTGAACAATGGTTTCAATAAAGCCTATAATGCGCTTGATTTCTTCATGGCCCTTGCTGATGGCATCAAGCATGACCTCATCGGGAACCTGATTGGCTCCGGCCTCGATCATGATAATCTTTTCCTTGTCAGCGGAAAGGGTGACATACATATCACTTTTTGCACGCTGATCAGCGGTGGGGTTAATGATAACCTCCCCGTCCACAAGGCCTAAAATAACGCCTGCGATAGGTCCATTAAAAGGAATGTCGGAAACACTCAGGGCAATGGCCGAACCAAGTATGGATGCAAACTCCGGAGAGTTATCCTGTTCAACCGACATAACTGTATTGATGATGGTTACATCGTTACGAAGATCCTTGGGGAATCTGGGCCTCATTTGTCTGTCAATGACGCGGGAAGTCAGGATTGCTTTTTCGGTAGGCCTACCTTCGCGCTTGATAAAGCCACCCGGAATCTTACCTACAGCATAGAGCTTCTCTTCATAATCCACGCTCAAGGGAAAGAAATCAATGCCCTCTCTGGGCTGCTTTGATGCCGTGGTAGTGGATAAAACGACAGTTTCTCCATACCGAACGAGTGCTGAGCCATTGGCCAGCTGTGCCAATTGGCCTACTTCTACTACGATAGGCCGTCCGGCAACCTCAAAATTGAAAATTTTCTTCATAAAATTAACTCCTTTTCTCCAATTCCTGCTGTTATTACGAAGTAACAAGGTTCCCGGGCACCCGTTCGAAATCTTTGATTTCGTTAACGGGTGGGGTTCTTATTCTGCCTCCGTTTTTTAAAACAGATGCCAATAACCTCCAGTCAGGGACAAAAGGTCAGGGAACGGGAATCCAAAGCTTGGAATCCTCTTCGCTGATCTTCTGTTGCCCTTGACCTTAAGCAGAAATATTTTTCTTCTTAATATGCTAAATACCAAGGAATTGTATCCTGCCGGATTAATTTTCAAGTATTTGAAATACCCGGTTAGTACCTTGATGTATTTAGAGCTAGCAGTTAGGTATGATGCTCAGTTTCATTAAAGTTAGTTTATAGCATCATATAGGTGGAATAAAAAGGGCGGAAAATCCGCCCCCGTTTTTCTTACTTTCTCAGGTCAAGTTTTGCGATGATTTCACGGTATCTGTTAATATCCTTCTTCATCAGATAGTTTAAAAGTCCTCTTCTGGCACCTACCATCTTCAAAAGACCACGACGGGAATGATGATCCTTCTTGTGGTACTTGAGGTGATCGGTAAGGTGATTGATTCTGTCGGTCAGAAGTGCAATCTGTACCTCGGGAGAACCGGTATCACCTTCATGGGTCGCATAGGTGGTGATAATCTGTTGTTTTTCCATTCTTTCCATAAAAAATACTCCTCTCTTAAATTGCCGAAGGCCCAGTAAGTGGTCGGAGTCGCCATTAACCGCGCATTCGGTTCCAATATCTTAAATAGTTTAGCATACAACCTATTTCATGTAAAGGGAATCATTAACACATTCTTATTAGTTCACTTACTGCTCTTTAAAATATTAGCATTTTTAACCACATAATTGATGCCCGAAATAATGGTCATGAGAACGGCCGCCCACATGATAACCATTCCAACCGGGAAATCGGTAAACAAAGAAAAGGGGAAATCACGGATCAATATGGCAATAATGGCTATGATCTGAAGGGTCGTCTTCCATTTTCCAAGTTTATCGGCAGCAATTACAACACCCTGGCCGGCAGCCACCACACGAAAGCCGGTGACAATAAATTCCCGTGCTATGATAATGAAAACAGCCCAGACAGACAGGTTATCGGTCATAACAAACGCAATGAGCGCCGAGGTCACCAAAAGCTTGTCTGCAATTGGATCGAGAAATTTGCCGAGCTCGGAAACCATGTTATATTTTCGCGCAATTTTCCCATCCACAAGATCTGATAGGGCAGCTATAATGAAAACAACCGTTGCAGCGTATCTCCCCCATTGATCGAGACCAAAAAACTGGCCGAACCAACCTGGAACCAGAAAGAACAAAAAAACCGGAGTTGCCAGAATTCTGGCAATTGTAATCTTATTTGGAAGATTCATTTATTTGTCACCATTCCTACTTTAATGGGTCTAGTCATGTTGTCTGTACCTCTCCCACAAGATCGTACCCATCCATGCAAATCATTCTGACAGGAACGATCATTCCCTTTTCCAGCGGCTCAGATGAGGTAAAATAGATAACCGGGTCAATGTCCGGGGTTTCTGCATAGGATCGCCCCACATAAAAAATGCCATCCTCTGCTACTCCATCGACCATTGTATCATAGCATTGCCCAATACGTGAACTATTATATTTCTCTACATTCTCCTGCTGCAGCTCCATAATATTGTTGCGGCGGGCCTCTTTGATTTTTTTGGGAAGATGGCCTTTCATTTTGTAAGCCGGTGTTCCTTCCTCTTTTGAATAGGCAAAAACACCCAAATGTTCGAAATGGCTCTCCTTTACAAAATCACACAGTTCCTCAAAATCCTCCTGAGTTTCACCGGGGAAACCTGTGATAAGGGAGGTCCGTAAAACCACTCCGGGAATTCTCTCGCGGATTGAAACGAGTAATTGTCGGATATGGGATCTGCTTCCGCGCCGACCCATGGCCTTGAGCATAGGGTCCGTAATATGCTGAATGGGTATATCCATGTATTTGCACAGCTTGGGATTGGTGCGCATTTCTTCGATCAGCGCCTCGTCAATAAGCTCAGGATAGCAGTATAAAAGTCTGATACGGTGCACGCCCTCAACGACGCTCAGGGCCTGAACAAGAGGAACCAGACTTTTCTGTCCATAGATATCGGAACCGTAGCGGGTAACATCCTGGGCAACCAGAATAAGCTCGGATTTACCCTGCTGAGCCAATACTCCAGCCTCTTTAACGATGTTTTCAATGGTTCTGCTCCTGAAATCTCCTCTGAGGTAAGGGATAATGCAATAGGTACATCGGTTGCTGCAGCCCTCGGCTATTTTCAAGTAGGCATAGGGTTTATCGTCGGTCACAAGCCGGGACAATTCCATGTAGTCCACTGTATCCGGAAGCTTGCAGTAAATTTCCTGAGTATGGGTATCCTGATCAAGACGGGCTTTGATAATATCGGGCATGTCGCCAATGCTTCCCGTCCCGACCACCACATCGACTTCAGGGATTTCCTTTAAAATCTCTTCTTTGTATCGCTCGGCCATACAGCCTGTAACAATCAAGGTTTTCAGCTTTCCCGTCTCTTTATGGGCGGCGGCTTCTAAAATACTTACAACCGCTTCTTCTTTGGCATCGCCAATAAAGGAACAGGTGTTGACAATAATGACATCGGCCGTTCCGTGGTCTGGCGTCAATTCAAAACCCGCGTCCTTTAATGTTCCAAGCATGATTTCACTGTCCACCAGATTCTTTGGGCAGCCCAGCGATACCATACCAATTCTATAATTCAATGGTCATCCTCCTTAAAGTGCGCATTGTCATGTATTATTCTTCATTTCACTATAGCATAAACCTACTGCCAATTAAAGCGTAAAAAAAATGGCTCAAGAGAATTCCCTTGAACCACCTGGCGGCATGGAAACCGCCCTCTCCGCTAGAGCTTCGTCTTATTTTTCCAAGCTTGCCGTAACAACCGTCTGCCGATTGAGTTATTGGAAATCCGGACATTAATGGTCTTGGTGATGGAGATGCCGGCTCTGTCGGTGATTGTGATTTTAATCTGATCCTTCAAGAGCTCTTCGGGGTAGCCCTGTATATCCATGGCGTCATTTGTCATATCTTTCTTTGTGACCTCCTCATTCTGCGCGCACGACATATCATGGTTGAGGGGCTGTCATTGGCCGCCAGCCAAAGTCTCCCTCCTGCGAAGGAATTAAGCGAACCGTCCCCCTGTTTCGGGACTGGTGCGAGGTTTAAAGAGGATGTCCTCGCCGTGAAGCGTTTCGGTCTTGGCCCGTTCCACGGCCAATTCAGTAAAATAATCCTGTGCATTGACAGGTTTTTGGGTTTTGCGGGTACGCTTATATTGTCCGCGTTCATTCTGTATACGGGCCTTTACATTATCCTTCAGATAAATATCTAAAATACTGGTGATACGCTCCTTGACAGCCTTGTCTTCAATAGGGATAAGCAGCTCCACCCGACGGTCCAGATTGCGCTCCATCAAGTCGGCACTGGAAAGATAAACCTCCCGATCCCCATCATTACAAAAGCAATAGATGCGGCTGTGCTCCAGGTATCGCCCCACAACACTTTTAACCTTGATGTTCTCACTGACCCCTTTCAAACCCGGCCTTAAGCTGCAGGTGCCCCGTATCAGAAGCTCAATTTCAACCCCTGCCTGGGAAGCTCTGTATAGCTTCTCAATGATACCGGGATCCACCAGAGAATTGAACTTGGCCTTTATACCGGCTGCTTTTCCTGCCTGAGCATTCCTGATCTCCCTCTCAATAAGGCTTGTAAATTTATTTCTGAGCATGGTTGGCGCCATGACAAGCTTATTAAGACGCGGCCGTTCAGTATACCCTGAGAGAGCATTAAATACCGTGGAGGCATCCTCGCCGATATACTTGTTACAGGTTAGAAGCCCCAGATCAGTGTATACCCTGGCTGTTACGTCGTTATAATTGCCCGTGCTAAAGTGGACATAACGGTTGATGCCATCGTCCTCCATACGCACAATTAGCGTAATCTTGCAGTGGGTCTTGAGTCCGATTAGTCCATAAATCACATGGCAGCCTGCTTTTTCCATGCTTTTTGCCCATTGGATATTGTTTTCTTCATCAAATCTTGCTTTGAGCTCTACCAGTACGGTGACCTGCTTGCCTAAATCAGCTGCTTCGGCCAGGGCTTTGACAATTGGCGATTTCCCGCTGACGCGATAAAGGGTTTGCTTGATGGCCAACACCCTGGGATCCCGGGCGGCGGAACGGATCATTTTTACAATAGGATCAAAGGATTCATAAGGGTGATGAAGAAGAATATCCTTTTCTCTTATGGCATCAAAAATATTCTCCTTGCCTAGGAGATCCGCAGGCATCTGAGGATTGTAAACAGGGTATTTTAAAGCATCAAACCCTTCGATTCCATAAAGCTTGGAAAGGAGGGTAAGATCAACGGGGCCCCACGCCTCAAAAACGAACTCATCCTGTATTTCCAGGCGGTCTTTCAGTATAGCAATCAGGTCACCATGGGTGTCATTGGAGATTTCCACGCGCACTGTCTGACCCCATCTTCTTTGTTTAATCGTCTTTTCTATCTCAAGGAGCAGGTCCTCTGCCTCATCCTCATCTATGGCCAGGTCACCGTTACGTGTAATTCGGTAAACACAGGCAGCTTTAATAGTCCTGCCCGTAAAAAGGCGGTCAATAAAAAGTGTAATAACATCCTCCAGAAGAATGAATACCTTCTTCCCATCCTCTTTTCCCGTAAGCTCCACCAGTCTGGAGAACATGGACGGTACCTGGACGGTTGCAAAAATATCGTCTTCACCGGGCTCACTATTTTCCACCAGAACTCCTATATTGATAGCCTTATTCTGTATCCAGGGGAATGGCCTGCCGGAGTCCACGGCCATGGGAGTCAGAACAGGATAGATAATTTGGTCAAAGTACCCTGATAAGTATGATTTCTGAGACTTATTGAGTTCTTCGGGATGTAGGAATTGGATGCCCTGCTTTTTTAGGGCCGGCACCAATTTGAGTTTCCATAGACTGTATTCGTCCCTCACCATTTCCTGCACCCGCTTTGCTATAGGCAGCAATTGGGCTTCAGGGGTCAGGCCAGAGCAGTCAGGCCTATTGAAGCCCGCATTGATCTGATCGTGCAGAGATCCAACGCGAACCATAAAGAACTCATCCAGGTTTGAGTTGACAATTCCAAGAAACTTGAGTCTTTCCAGAAGCGGGTTGGCGGGATCATCAGCCTCATCCAGTACCCTCTGATTAAACTCAAGCCAGGAAAGCTCCCTATTGATATAATATTCAGGGTTTGAAAAATCCATAGCTTCCATTCTTTTCACCCATTCATCCAAGAAGTCTGTTTTTTATTTGCAATATGGGCTCCATACCAAAGACTTCTGTGAAAAATTCAGCTTTCATCTGGAAGGTCCAGGTCTCCAGAATGACTTCCTCAGATACCTCCGCCTTTATCACAAATCGGCCTTCCTTGGCTCCCAGGCTTAAGAGCTTCAGCTTCTGTTTATGACTGGTATCCAAAGCATCGGCGATTCTGATAATTGCAATAAGCTTCATGGCTGTGATTTTGTCCCCGGTAGCGAGCTTGGTGATACCTGAGCTTTCAAAGCTCGGAGCCTCCTGACTGTGGTAACGCGCAACTGAAGCCACTATGAGCAAATCCTCATCGGAAAGGCCGATGACCTGGGCCGCTTTGATAATGTTATAGGAATAGATATAGTGCGGATCGGCTCCGATATATTTGCCCGTATCGTGCAAAAGCGCTGCGATTTGAAGGAGAAACCGCGCCTTCTTGTCAAGTCCGTGGATTGAAGCCATCTGGTCAAAAATAATAAGAGAGGTTTCCTCTACAAACTCACTATGCTTTTTGTTGTATTTATATCTCTCGGCCAGATTTCTCACATAGAACAAAATATCCTGGCTGAAATCTATTTTGCTTTCTTTTCTTTCGTTCATATTGACCCGTTCCACAATCATACCATCCACCAAAGAGACATTGGGGATGATTATTTTTTTATGGCTGGTCTTTTCAAAGAATTTTCGTATCAGGATGAGAGCGGGAACAAAAAGCTCAGCTTCAGCCAGAGAAAGGCCATAGCTCTCAGCAATGGATTGTGTCGTCATTGTAAGAATCTTTTCATAAATTTCATTAAAGCGGGCTTTATCCAAGGCCATGACCCTTTGGGGCACAACCAGCCCAAGAACGGTTAAAAGCTGCTCAAACTCAGCACTGACCAGTACAAAGTTGGTTATTTCATTTGAACTCTTTAAGTATTCCACGCTTTCGATATGGGCTTCAATGTATTCCTCCAAAACCCTGGTAAAATTAAGCGTATGCTTTTCCAGTTTGGAAATGGATTCCTTAATGCGAAGAGCCCCGATTTTCAGGCTCTGGCTTGAAACCAGCAGATTATTTTCTGTCAGAAGAAGCTGTATGCTTCCGGCTCCGATATTCAAAATAAGGGTAGGCTCCTGGGTTTTAATGGTCTCACTATTGTTAAGCTGCCATTTAATTGCCTTATAGATCAAAAACTTTTCCTGTGAATTGTTGATGATTTCCGCATCAAACCCGGTAAGCAGACGAATGCGGTCAATCATAAAATCACGGTTGGAGGCCTCACGAATAGCGCTTGTGGCTACAATACGCCATTCCTTAACTCCGTAGTCCGTCATAAGGCGCTTGAAACCTTGAATCGCCTCACAGGTTTTCTTCACAGACTCAAAGCTGAGCTTTCCGTCATTAAAGGTATCACGTCCAAGTGGAATAAGCAAATCAGCAGTTTCCAGAATTCTGACTTCTCCCTCGCTGTTGGTCTCAACAATCTTCATCTTGAGTTTATGTGAACCAATATCGATAGCTGTAAAAAGCCTCGAAGGACGATTCATGAAAGGCAACTCCTTATAAACAAAAAATTAACCACCTATTTGTTACATAATACCACGAAAAAAGCAGGTCTAAACTCAATAACCTGCTTTTATCACTATACTATGCATAATAAAATGAGAATATTTTTGGGTTCTTTTAAAAATTAAGCCTGGAGGCCTTTAATATTCCCTCAATACCACGGAGTTTTTCAAGCAGCTCATTTGAAACCTCACTGTCAACACTGACAAAGGACACAGCCTTATCTTCCTTGGCACTACGGCTCCATTGCATGGCTGCTATGTTGATATTATTCAGCCCAAGAAGAGTTCCCACTTTACCGATAATACCGGGCACATCCTTGTTCTGAAGCGCCAGTACGTATCTGGTAGGTTCGAAGTCCATGGTATAACCGAAGAAGTCCACAATTCTAATGGATTCCTTGGCAAAGACTGTACCGGAAACCGAAATAGCCTTGCTTTTACGGAAGAACTTGACCGTTATCAGGTTGGTATATTTCTCGAGCTGGCTGGTTTTACTCTCCACAAGCTCCACACCCATCTCGCTGAGCTTTAGTCTTGCATTGACATAGTTAACCTCGGATTGGCTGACAACTGATAGAAAGCCCTTAACAATAGCCAAAGTAATGGGCTTGGTAGGTTTATCAACCAAATCACCGCTATAGATTATCTCAATCTTGTTGACTCTATCTTTTTCGGCCTGATAGTAAATGGCTCCAAGCTTTTCTCCAAGGCTTATGTAAGGCTTGAGCTCATTTAAATCACCTGAAATGGGTGGCATATTAACTGCCGGTACCAATTCACCATTCAGTACGGCTTCAACATTCTTAGCAACGCCCAGGGAGCAGTTCAGATTAGCTTCCTTTGTGGATGCACCCAGGTGAGGTGTAAGAATGACCTGATTCAAATCCAGGAGAGGATTCCAATATTCCTGCTCCTCCGGTGCTTTGTTGAAATTGGGCTCAACCTCCTGGACATCCAAAGCAGCGCCTGCCACATGTCCTTCCACAATAGCGTTATAAAGGGCCTTCTCATCAATCATACCGCCGCGGGCAACATTAACGATACGAACACCCTTTTTGCAAAGAGCCAGTTCCCGTTCTCCGATAAGGTTCTTGCTTTCCGGGCTTTTAGGTATATGAATGGTAATGAGATCGGCAATCTTTAAAAGTTCATCCAGTGTTTCAACACGGGTAATCCCCAATTGTGTGACGCGTTCATCGGTGAGATAGGGATCGTAGCCCACTACGTTCATACCGGCTCCAATAAGCTTCTTAGCCACGATTGAACCAATCTTGCCAAGACCGATAACCCCTGCGGTTTTACCGTCAAGCTCCTCACCTACGAACTTGTTTCTGCGAAAGTCCTTGTTCTTGGCTGCATGATAGGCTTGAGCGACATTTCTGAAGACTGCATAGACAAGAGCTACACTCATTTCCGCTGCAGCCATTGTATTGCCTTCAGGTGTATTGACTACGGTAATACCTCTGCGGGTACAAGCTTCCACATCAATATTGTCCACGCCGTTTCCGGCACGGCCTGCAACTTTAAGATTTGCAGCTCTGTCAACAATATCCTTTTTCACCTTGGTAGCACTTCTCACAATGATAGCATCGTATTGATCAACGACTTCCAATAACTCTTCATGAGAGATACCGAAGGGAGTGTCTACCTGAAAGCCCTTACTTTTAAGATAATCAATACCGTTGGATGCCATTTTGTCGGTTACAATAATTTTTGCCATAGTCATACCTCCTACGTATAAAAATGGGGTGGGATAGCCTTTATTTGCCGGCTCATATAAAAAAAAGCCAAACCTTTAATGTTTGACCTCCCAAAGAGTCCCTTTAATAACAATGAAGCAAGAGCATGAATGTTCATGCCAAGACTGCTACTCTGTCCTTTTGCCTGAGAGAGTCATCCGGAAATGGTTTTAGCCATTTCATCCGGACTTGCCCCTTCGGCGCCGTCATCGGTCTCTCCAGAGGTCCGTCAAGCCAAGGTCTTCTTTACCTGAGAGATTCACTCCTTCGGTGTGCTGTTAAAATAGCCGCTCTCCCTGGGCCCTCATCCGGTTATTTAATTGTCGACTCCTCATAGGGCAAATGAACTGCCTGAATTGAGGTTAACATTATGATAACTCTTTAACTGATAAAAATCAATAGACTCCAAAAGGTTTTTGTCATTTATTTAACAATGAGGGAGAAGGGCCTTAAGAACCGCCCGCTCACCCTAGTCCGTGCCGAAGAGGGCTTCAACAAATTCGGCAGGGTTAAAGGGCTGGAGGTCATCCATCTGCTCACCTACACCGATGAATTTTACAGGAATGTCAAGTTCAGTTTTAATGGATACAATAATGCCGCCCTTGGCTGTACCGTCAAGCTTGGTCAGGACAAGACCGGAAAGCTCGGAAACCTCTGAAAAGGTCTTGGCCTGGGATACAGCGTTCTGCCCTGTGGTGGCATCAAGCACCAGAAGTGTTTCAATATCTGCTTCAGGAAGCTCACGTTTTATAATACGGAAAATCTTTTTCAACTCATCCATGAGGTTCTTTTTTGTATGCAGACGCCCGGCGGTATCACAGATCAATACATCAGTACCCTTTGATTTGCAATGCTGGACGGCATCATAAATGACAGCAGAAGGATCTGAGCCCTCGGAATGCTTGACGAGCTCCACCCCGGCACGCTTTGTCCATATCTCCAACTGATCAATGGCAGCCGCTCTGAAGGTGTCGGCCGCAGCAACAGTCACCTTCTTGCCCTGTTCCTTCAAATAATGTGCAATCTTCCCGATGGAGGTGGTCTTCCCTACACCATTGACCCCTATAATGACAATAACTGAAGGCTTGGTGGTGAGCTTTAATCCCACATGCTCATCGGTAAGCCTGGATGAAATAATCTTTTTAATGGCCTGTCTGACCCCTCTGGTGTCGGTGATCTTGTCTTTTTTCACCATTTCCTTAAGCTCGGCAATCACTTTAAGGGATGTATCCATACCCATATCAGAGGTGATGAGTATTTCCTCCAGTTCTTCGAAAAGCTCCTCGTCAACCTTTCCAAAGGAAACAAGGACCTGATCGATTCTGAGGGTGATGGAGTCTCTTGTTTTCTTGAGCCCATCCTTCAGCTTGTTAAAAAAGCCTGCTTTCTTTTCTTTTTCCGCTCCGGCTTTTTTGCCGGATTCTATTTCGTCCGCTACGGGCAGCACTTCCGGAGCTTTGATCGGTTCAGGCTTAGCCTCTTCTTTCTCTATTAAAGCCTCGTCCTGTAAAGCTTTCTCATTTACAGGAAAATCCAGCGTCTTGTCTTCCTCTTTATTTTTATTCTTGTTTCCCCAATCAAACCATTTACCTTTTGCCATATCATTAACTTCCTTTCAGATCAAACTGACTATTGTTTATCTTTACCCGGCATTCTCCTTTTCCATGCTATCCATCCTCATGGAAACCACTTTTGAAACACCGTGCTCCTGCATGGTCACGCCGTATAGGGTATCGGCTGCTTCCATGGTGCCCTTGCGGTGAGTAATGGCAATAAACTGGAGCTTATCGGTATAGCGTTGAATATACTCTGCAAATTTGTATACATTGGCGTCATCCAATGAGGCCTCAATTTCGTCCAGGAGATAGAATGGAGCCGGACGCATTCTCAAAATGGCAAAGATCAGCGCGATGGCCACCATGGCCCTTTCACCGCCCGACAGCAGCATCATGTTCTGAAGCTTTTTACCCGGCGGTTGGACAATAATGTCAATATTGCTCTCCAGAACATTCTCGGTATCGGTGAGCTGGACCTCGGCATAGCCTCCCTCAAAAAGCTCCTTGAATACCAGGTTAAAGCTCTTATTTATAATCTCAAACTGCTCCACAAACTGCTTTTTCATAACCTGGGTGATGTCATGAATGACACGTTCCAATTTCTCTTCGGCCTGTACCAGGTCATCATGCTGTGTTTTCATGAAGCCAAAACGCTCCTTGGTCTTGGTATAATCCTCTATGGCTGCTACATTTACAGGGCCCAGCTCACGAATCTCGCTTTTCAGGTCATTAATCCTGTTCTGGGTGCCCTTAAAATTCTGGATCTCACATTTAATGCCCAGTGCGTTGCCGTAAGTAAGCCCATATTCATCCCAAAGCCTGTTTTGAACAGTCTCCAGCTCACTTTCCATTTTTGCCTTTCTGGCATCAAGCTTTCCTTGCTCCTCTTGAAGGGTTAAAATAGTGCTATTGTGCTCGGTTACCTTATCCAGCATTCCGGAGAGCTCTTCTTCCAGAACCTTTATTTCATCGGAATAGCCTTCGGCCTTGAGAGAGCGTCCTGTTTTTTCCTCATGTATACGGGCAATTTTCTCTGTGATCCCCACAATCTCAGCCTCAAGCTCTGAAATGCGCTCCAAATTACGCTTCTTCTCCGCTTCACGCTTTGAAAGATTGGTGGTGATATTATTTTTTTCTTCAATCAGGAGCGCAATTTGCTCCTGCAGGCTTTGCTTGCTTTCGGCCACAGAGTTCACCGATACCCTGTAATCATTTATATCGGTATGCAGCTCATCGCGTTTGGTTTGCTCATCCCGGTTACGGGTTTGATGAAGCTGCACCTTCTCCTTGAGCACCAGAATCTCATCCTCTATGGCCTTGACCTTTAAGGCCTCTTTGTCACTCTCAGACTTGACCTCTTCAATTTGTCGCACGATTTCCAAATCCTGCTGCTTTTGCATATCGATACGGGCTGTCAGCTTGCGGATATTATCCAATATACGGGCAACATGGCTTTCATCCCTTAATCTGACCAGCTCCAGTTCTGAAAGGTTTTTTTGCTCTTTTTCAAGGGCAGTGTGATTTTCCCGGAGACCTGCTTCCACAGTCTGGATTTCCCTATCCACCTCATTCTGCTTATGCATCGTCTTTTTGAGGTTTTCCTCAAGCTCCTTGATAACACGATTTCGGCCAATGAGGCTGGAGGATTTCCCACCCATGCTGCCGCCCGACATGGATCCGCCGGTATTTAAAAGCTCACCATCCAGGGTCACTATGCGAAAAGCATAATCAAACTGCCTTGCCATTGCAATTCCAGAATCCATGGTATCAACAACCACAGTTCTGCCCAGAAGGTTAAGCAGGATATCATTAAACTTTTGGTCACAGCTTATTTTGTCCGAGGCTATGCCCTCAAATCCCTTCATGGCCTGCACTCTTGCCAGCAGGGCCGGTTCCAGGGTACGTGATTTTACAGAAGTTCTAGGCAGAAAGGTCGCTCTGCCCCGACGATTTTCCTTTAAAAACTCAATGGCTCTTTTTGCTGCGTACTCATCCTCGGTGACAATATTCTGTAGCGCGCCGCCCAAGGAGACTTCAATGGCGGTCTCAAAGCGTTCCTCCACTGTGATGAGCTGAGCCAGAGCCCCATGAATGCCCTGACCGAAGGCTTTGTTTTCATGGCAAGCCTGCATAATGGCTTTAACGCTGTGGCTATAGCCTTCCATGCTTTCTTCCATGTCAGTGAGCACCTTATGGCGGGATTCCAGAGTATGAACCTCCCGTCTAATGGCCTCTTGCTTACTTTTGAGCTCCTGAAGGCTCCTTTGGGTTTCGGCCTTATTCTGCTCCAGGGCTTGAAGCGTATCCTTGGAGAGGCTTATGTCAGCCCGGGTTTTTCTTAAGGCCTTGTCAAGATCCTCCTTTTGCATGCTCTCCCGGTCTTTTTCGAGAATGGACTGCCGGATATCCTCCTGCAACCGGGTTTTGAGCTGGCGAAAGTTGTCGGCGTCATTTTTCAAATTATTGAGGTTGATCTTGGCATCGGATAAGCTGTCCTGCTTGTCCATAATAGCCTGTTTAGCTTCTTCTACAAGCCTTTCGCCTTCATCCAGGCGAGCCACAATGGAAGACAGGGTTTCTTCGGCCTCCTTAAGGAGCTTGGTAAAATGCTCACCGTCACGCTCCAACTGCACCATGCGCTTGCGCTTCTTTTCCACGTCAGCCTCAAGCTGGATCATACGCGCTTTTATAGAATTAATGTCTTCACCATAGTTCTCATTATTTGAGGTGAGGTTGCGGATCTTTTCTTCACAAAGCCTTACGTGGCCTTCATTCTTTTCAATATCGGTATCCAGTGAGTGAATAATCCCACGCAGCTCTTCAAGCTCTTTTTTTAGCTTTTCCAGATGCTCGTTCTTACTACGGTTCTTATTCTTGATATTCTCAATCCTGCGATTTTCTTCGTCAATCTGTTCCCTGATGGTTTGTGTCTGGCCCTCTATCTCACCCATCCTGTCCTTCAGCTTGTCTATGGTATCCAGAAACAAGCTCACTTCAAGACCTTTCAGCTCATTGCTCAGGTCTATGTAACGACGGGCTGTTTCAGCCTGCTGAGCCAGGGGGCCGAGCTGGCTTTCCAGCTCCACCAGAATATCATTGATGCGCAGGAGATTCTGCCTTGTATTCTCCAATTTGCGCTCCGCTTCACGTTTGCGCGCTTTATACTTGGTGATGCCTGCCGCTTCCTCAAAAACCAGGCGCCGCTCATCCGACTTGGTACTTAAGATCTCGTCAATACGCCCCTGACCAATAATGGAGTAGCCCTCGCGGCCCACACCCGTATTCATAAAGAGCTCTTGAATATCCTTTAATCTGCATAGGGTTTTATTAAGATAGTATTCACTTTCGCCCGACCGGTACATGCGTCGGGATACGGTGACCTCGGTAAAATCAACGGGAAGCATGTGGTCGTTATTGTCGATGGTAATAGTAACCGCAGCAAACCCAACCGGCTTACGGTGCTGGGTTCCGGCAAAAATGACATCCTCCATTTTGCTTCCGCGCAAGGTTTTAGCGCTTTGTTCACCCAAAGCCCACCGCACCGCATCGGCAATATTGCTTTTTCCGCTGCCGTTGGGACCTACCACTGAGGTCAGACCTTTATTGAAATGCAATACAATTCTATCCGCAAAGGATTTAAATCCTTGTATCTCAAGGGATTTTAAATACAAATCGTAACACCTCGTGATTCATTAGGGATAAACAACATTCTCATTGTACCATAGTCCGGTTAAAAGGGAAAACACACAGCATCAGTTAAATCTTAGATCAACAATACCTAATTTCTCATTTATAATCGAGACACAATCCCGGTACAGTTTTTCACAGACTGTTTTTATAGCCAGATCGTAATTAAAGCCGACTGCCTTGGTGTTTAAAATCTTGACTGAGATGGCTGTGGTACCCTTTTGTACACGGTCTACAACCAGACTGATGAACTCCTCATGACCGGGAACAACCAATTTGTTATAAACATAATAATTGAAATCAGCAGCCTTGCATATCGGGTAATTATTCCTGTCCCAATCATGATCAAGGCTCATGTCCTGGTCGGTAATATTAAAATAGTGATGGCTCAATATATTGCTACCGTCGGCCATGACCGGATCATCCCAAGTCACATCCAGATGATAATACTCGCCGCCTATTTTTACTAAGTTCCATGCATGGCCTTCTCCTTTAGAAGTACCCGTGATAATCTCACACATGACCCCCACACGATTGAGCAAGAGCTTGGTGGCTTCGGCATACCCCTCGCAAACTCCGGTTCCCAGGCATAATACACCATAGGCACTATAGGATTCCGACGAAATCTGGGAGCTTTCATAACCATCAATATCATATTCACAATTTTCAACTATATAGTTGTGGATGGCCAGCTCTTTCTCATATTCTGTCATATCCGGCTTAATAAGCTGCTTGGTGAGCATGTCCACCTTCTCTTTGAGAAACGTGGTATGCTTTATCACAACCTCCGGACTTTTACTGTATTGAAGGGTCAAAAGTCCATTGGAGTAATAGGTACAGCCCGAGTAATAAAGTATTTCAGGGTTGTCCCTTACACAGGCTTCCACAAGATCAAAGACCTCCTGGGCCGTATCGGTAAAGGGGGATATCGTAAGTTTGACACTTGGGGCGGCATTAACCAGGGCTTCCAGCACACCATAATAAACCTGGTCATAGGCCGTAGGTCTTGGAATTACCGGAGTTTCAGGCTTAATCATCTCAATATTGTCCGGATCTATGTAACGGGCCAGCTTTAATGAGACCGCCTTATGGGCGGATACATCTTCTGAAAGCACCAAATTTTCGAGAAGCGTTTTCCCATCCGCGCAATTAGCATAAAGGGTGGTATAAACCATTCCTACCGCGTCGTTTTTAATAAGCTGCACCTTATCGAACAGTGCAATTTCCGAAGCATTGATTCCTCCCTTTTCATAGAGGATTTTAAGGGATGAAATAAAGTCCGAGCGATTAATGGTATAACCTAACCGCCTTAATATCATAGCTGCGTAAGATACGCCGTCCAAGGGCTTTAAGGGGCCTATGGTGACTGGAGAGGTGCCGACAATGATTCCCATCTGGACCGCATAGGCCATATAGGGCCTGGCCCAGCTAGAGACAAGAGATTGATCGGTGTACAGAGAAAGAATTTTATCGACCTCAGCGGTGGGAAGAGCTTCCACCTCATCCCTCATGCCAAAGAAATTCAGTAAAAGGGTAACTCCGACCTGACGATCCAATGTCGCACCCAAATCAGGGTTAAAGCTATATAAGGATGCTCCTGCAAAAAGCCCCAGACGGTTAAGCTGGTAGGCCTCCGGTTCATACCGGTAAGATGTTGCAGCCATGGATTGGGGCATCACGGCCATGAAGCTTAATGCTATCAATAGAATAACCAGAAACGCTTTTGTATTTTTCATATTTCCCTCAAGCCCAAATTATGGTTATTTCTATTATAGCTTTACCTTGCCTCTTTCAGCAAGCTGAAAAAAGGCCTATGAGAATAGGCCTATGCGCATTCTACAGCAGGTTTAATTCTTAAGACGCAAGCGAATCATATTCCAGGATGCTTTGGGAAGTATTAAGGAAATATCCTGATTGGTCACTATTGCACCCTCTCGGCGGGCCGGCCTCACTGGTGCATGATCTGCGGTATTAACCGCATCATGCGCATATCCGTTTAATGTGATCCACTCGATCACGCTTTCACACGAAAAATCAGAGAGGCAAGTATCGCACTGGATCTCCCGATCAAGATTCTTATTAACTAAAAACAGGGTTAATTCATCTCCCTGTTCGGAGAGTACTGCTGAACAATCTATATAAGGCACCGTTTCTTCACCACATTCATAGGAGGGTGCGCTCAATTCAAGCCTCAATGCGGTTCCCCGTCCGTTTTGAGATGTATATAGAAAGGGATAATAGGTGGTTTGTACCCATGCTCGCCCCTCCGGCTCGGTCATGATGGGTGCTATTGTATTGACAAGCTGAGCCAGACAGGCTATTTTGACAACATCCGCATTGTTGATCAGCGTAATCAACATACTGCCTACCAGCAAAGCATCGACAAAATCATAGCGTTCTTCCTCAATAGGGCGGGCTTGCATCCACTTTGGTGGCTTAGTGCAATCCTTGTGGAAGTGATACCAAACATTCCATTCGTCAAATGAAAGCTTAATATCCTTATCAGAGCCTTTTTCAGCTTTTATTTCCGCGCATATGGCGGCGACTTCCCTGATAAAACGATCCATTCGGACATTGCTTGCCAGAAATGCAGGGATGTCGTTATCCCTGTTTCCATAATAGGTATGTAAGGACAGATAATCAACATGGTCGTAGGTATGCCTCAGAACGGTACGCTCCCACTCCCCAAACGTTGGAATCTCACGATAGGAGCTTCCACAAACCACAAGCTCGATTTCAGGATCCAGCCATTTCATCATTTTGGCAGTCTCGTAAGCAAGGCGTCCGTATTCATCTGCTGTCTTGCCGCATATCTGCCATGGGCCGTCCATCTCGTTGCCCAAGCACCAAAGCTTTATATCATGGGGGGTTGGGTACCCGTGGGAAATACGCAAATCACTGTAGTAAGTCCCCCCCGGAAAGTTGCAGTATTCAAGCAAGTTGGCGGCATCCTGGGCGCCCCTTGTACCTAAATTGACGGCCAGCATGGGCTTAGCGCCAATCAGCTTCATATAATCCATAAACTCGTTGGTTCCGACCTGATTGGATTCTATGGCGGACCAGGCCAGGTCGGGCCGCACCGGTCGCTGCTCTTTCGGCCCGACTCCGTCCTCCCAGCGGTATCCCGATACGAAATTACCGCCGGGATAGCGGATAATCGGAATGTTAAGCGGACGGATCAAATCAATGACATCTTGCCGGAAACCATCGCCGTTTGAAGTTCTATGACCCGGCTCGTATATACCTGAATAGATTGCCCGTCCCAAGTGTTCAATAAACGAGCCGTAAAGACGTTCATCGATGGGTGAGACAACAGCATTTTTACTGAGCTTGATTTCGGCTGAAAGCTCCATAATATCTCCCTCAATTCAACTTTTTTCTGATACGGGCGGACAAGTAGATTCACGTTCTATAACAGAGCAGGCAAGCATAAGCTTTTGTCCGCATTGAATATGACGCCCGGCCAGCATATCGAGCAGGAGATGGGTAGCCGTCTGCCCCATCTCAAACAAAGGCAGGGAAACCGTACTCAGCGTCGGCCGGCAAACAGTTCCGATTTCACGATTGTCGAAGCCGATCAGCGCCAGATCTTTTCCAATCCGGATACCGTGATTGTTACAGTATTCAATCACACCTGTCGCCATGGTATCATTATGGGCGAATATAGCTGTCGCACCTGCTTTAATAAGCTTCTCGCTTAATTCGTATCCTTTATCCCTTTCCCAGTCACCATGTAATGTCAATCTGGGATTATAGGGTATTTTACTGGCATAAAGCGCCTCCTGATAACCAAGGATACGATTTGATGTATGAATGCTGTCCGCTTGCCCCGCAATCACGCCAATATCACGGTGTCCCCTGTCAATCAGCAACTGTGTAGCCTCAAAAGCGGCCTTTTGATCATCATATAGAACCGAAGGAATCTTGGGATCGGTGCTGTAGCAATAGGTGTAAACGAAAGGAATTTCAAAGTCATTTCGAACAGGAACAATGGCACGGCTGTGATAGCCTATATAAATGATACCGTCTACCTGCTTGGAAAGCATGGTATCTACCTGGGAATCAACAAGCGCAGCGCACTCCTGGGTGTTTAGATGATTGCCAAACCGCTTATTAAAACGTAAATTCCCCAATATATAATGATAGCCGTTGCTTTCGCAATAAGCATCAATACCGTCAACGATTTCCGGTGTATTAAAGACCGTCAGATCTTCGGTGATAATACCCAGTGTACGGCTTTGCCCGTTTTTGAGGCTGCGTGCCGTCAGGTTAGGGCGGTAATTGAGATCCCGCGCTATAGCCATCACGTTTTCGATGGTTTCCTGGCTGACTCCTTTTTTGCCGTTCAATACTTTTGACACCGTAGCAATAGATACATTGGCTTTTTCAGAGATTTCCCGTATTGTTGCCATTTAAGTTCCCTCTTTCATATCTCTACAGAAACAATATCACATAAACGTTTAACAAACAAGATAAGGAATTCGGCATTTATTCTGTTTTCTACATAAAAATAACATTTTTCTCGCGATTATCTAAAATTATAGACTATTTTAGGATAACGTTTAATACTTATATAATTTGCACAAATACTAATCAATATCTATATGATTATTTAATATTTTATTGCAAAAAATATTTCTTAAAACTCAAAAAGACATCTTTACAAATTCAAATTGAAGTATTATTGTTAATGTATGTTAAACGTTTAGCATTCTAAATAGGTTATCGCAAAGGAGCCTCATATGTTTTCACTTTTACAGATGCCGAACCTCCATCATATTCATATTGACGATACGTTATGGAGCAGGTATACCCATATGGTCGCAGACGTTATCATTCCCTACCAGTGGGATATACTCAACGACCGGATGCCTGATGCAGCGCCGTCCCATTGTCTCGAAAATTTCCGAATTGCCGCGGGAGAGTCAAAGGGTGAGCATAAGGGCGTTGTGTTCATCGATACGGATGTATATAAGTGGCTGGAGTCTGTGGCCTATTGTATCCAGAACGGCACAGGAAAAAGATATGAAAATATGGCTGACGAGGTCATTGCGCTCATCGGCCGCGCCCAGCAGAGCGACGGTTATCTGAATACATACTTTACGGTGGCCGAGCCAGGCGCACGCTGGAGCAATCTCGTTGAAGGGCATGAGTTATACAGCGCAGGTCATCTTATAGAAGCTGCAGTCGCTTACTACCAGGCAACGGGAAAGGAAGAACTGTTAAGTATCTCCCGACGATTTGCGGATCTGATCTGTAAGGTATTTGGCCCGGATGAAAGTCAGATTAAAGGGTATCCGGGCCATCAGGAGATAGAATTAGCACTTGTCAAATTATACCGTTGCACTGGTGAAACACGGTATCTTTCCTGCGCAAAATTCTTTATAGAGGAGCGGGGTAAAGCGCCCAATTATTTTGCAGCAGAAATTATTAAGCGTAATGGCCGAACTATATTCCCCGAATTCAGAGATTACGATTTGATATATGCACAAGCCCACATTCCGGTAAGGCAGCAGCACACAGCTGAAGGGCACGCCGTAAGAGCCATGTATATGTATTGCGCCCTGGCAGATCTGGCGGCGGAATACGAGGATCAGGAACTTTTGAATATCTGCCGGGAACTATGGCAAAACGTGACACAGAAGCGCATGTATATCACAGGGGGCATAGGTTCCTCCGGTGTTTTTGAACGCTTCACAACCGATTATCATCTCCCCAATGATTCCGCCTATTGTGAAACCTGTGCATCCATAGGGCTTGCGCTCTTTAGCAGGCGCATGGCGCTAATCGAGAGGGACGCAAGCTATTTCGACATCGTAGAACGGGTTTTGTACAATACGGCACTTGCAGGCATCAGTACCGACGGCGACCGTTATTTTTACGTAAACCCCCTGGAGGTAAGGCCTAAAGCGTGCATAAAAGGGACTTCTCTCAAGCATGTTAAGCCTGTGCGCCAGCGCTGGTTCAGCGTTGCCTGTTGTCCCACCAATATTGCACGCACCTTAGCTTCGCTGGGACAGTACATATACGCTTATGATGCACATATGGTCTATATCAACTTATTTATATCCTCATCTCTCAAAATGACTCTCTCGGAAGAAGAGGCAGAGCTCAAAATGGATGCAGATCTTATGCACTCCGGGAATGTGACAATTAAAGTAAACGCACCGCAAGGTATTCCCTTTGGTATGGCAATCCGGGTTCCGGATTATGCCGGAACACCAGAGTTCTTTATTGATGGTGCGCCGGTACAGCCATATGTCAATAAGGGGTATGCCATTATAGAGTCCAGCCCGCCCGGAGATTTTACCCTTTCATTCAAGCTCCATATTAAACCCAGGTGGATGGCAGCCGACCCCAAGGTATGGGAGAACTCCGGCAAAGTGGCCTTAACGAAGGGGCCCTTCGTATATTGCCTCGAGGAAACAGACAACGGGGATAATCTCTCATCAGTGTTAGTGAACACTGATGAGGTTGTAGAGGAGCGTCCGGACAACACATTGCCAGGCGGATTGCCCATTTTGGTCTATAAGGGCCGTCGCTTGACTCGTACAGGTTGGAACGGAAGGCTTTTATACGATGCTGCACATTTTGAGACCGAGCCCATCCTCTTAAAGGCTGTCCCTTATGGTGTCTGGGGAAACCGGAATCCCGGTGAAATGATTGTTTGGCAAAAGGCGTTGATCAAGTAGGCTTTAATTGGTTTATGCACAACACCTGTTGTTGTATAATAAAAATACATAAAAAGGAGTGTTTAAATTGGAGAGAACAAGGAAAATCCTCGCAATCCTGTTATGTGCTCTGATGGTAATCAGTATGGCAGGCTGCGGTACCAGCGGCATGCAGGGACCGGCCCCTTCTCAGAGCGCGACCCCCTCTCAGCAAACGACACCTTCTGAGTCAGCAACACCGGAAAAGGTAGAAAAAGTCAAGGTCACCTACTCATTCTGGGGCTCCGTTGACGAGGCTAAAACTGTTCAGGCAGCCATGGATAAATTCAATGCTTCCCAGGACAAGATCGAAGTGGAACCCATGGTCATCCCTTGGGAAAGCTACATGACCAAGCTCAATACCATGGCCACCGCCAACGAACTGCCGGATACCGCTATGATGCAAGAAGCCGGCTTATTGCAGTGGGCTGAACAAGGCGTACTGGCCGACATCAGTTCCATGTTCGGTCAGGGAGAAAGCAAGCCCCTCGACAGTCTGACGTACAGATACCAAGGCAAGCCTGTAGCATACGCCAATTGCAACGAAATACTCCTGATGTATTACAACAAAGATATGTTCGATAAGGCAAACGTGCCCTATCCGCCATCCTCTGCAGACAAGGCCTGGACTTGGGATGAATTTGTCTCAACCGCCAAGAAGCTGACTCTGGACAAGAATGGCAAGCATCCCGACGAAGCAGGCTTTGATGCACAGAATATCGTCCAGTACGGCTGCCTTGTTGAAAATCTGGCCTGGCAGCTTGAAACATGGGCCATCTCCAACGGTGGTGGCTATTACTCCAAGGATGGATCCAAGGTCATGATCGATGATCCCGCAAGTATCGAGGGTATTCAGAAGGTCGCCGACCTCTATCTGAAAGATCATGTGGCACCTCTTTCCACCGGCGCTTCCGATGACAGCATCCAGCGTTCAATTATCTCCAAAACCTGTGCCATGGGAACAGGCGGTGCATGGAACGTCGGTACCTGCCTGGCTGCTGCAAAAGCAGAGGGTCTGAACTATGGTGTAGCCGTGCTTCCCTATATGAAAGAAAAAGTGACCTTGTGCACCGCCGGTGCCAACGTCGTATTCAACCAGACCAAGCACCTTCCGGAAGCCATGGAGTGGCTCAAGTGGTATGCTTTAGAAGAGAATAGCTGGGGCCTTATCGAGTCCGGCATTTGGATGCCGCGTCTTGAAAAATGGTATAAGGACGAAACATTTACACGCAAGTGGGTCGAAAACCCGAACTTCCCTCCTTATGACCAATATAAGTCGGCGGTCGTGGATTATGCAGCCGATATGAGTATCACCCGTTCCGCACCCTGGTTCTACGTCGTTAATACCGTCGATTTTAACAATGTGTTGAGCTCAGCGCTGGGCGATGTCTGGACGGGTAAGACTACTGCAAAGGATGCTATCGCCAAGAACATTGACGCATTAAGAGCAGCATACCAGGGCGACTAAAATAATTTGTATCAGTGTCACTTGGGGCACCCGTTCCAATGAAAGAAGACACACGGGTGCCCTTTCCTCTATCAAACAAGAGGTGTTATTATGATCAAAATAAAATCAAAACCAGGCCGGCCTTTATCAATGACACAAAAGGAGAGCCTGACAGCCTACCTTTGCTTGATTCCCGCATTTCTCGGCTTGACATTCATCACCTATTTGCCGCTCTTGGGCGTGTTCGCCATCAGCCTTTTTAAATGGAAAGGGCTATCAAAACCGGTCTTTACCGGGGTAAACAACTTTATCAAGTTATTTACAACTGACCCGTATTTTATCGATTCTATCAAGGTGACCATCTATTTTGCTATACTCGCTGTGTTTTGCAGCATGATCTATTCACTGTTTATAGCAATGCTGTTGAATCGTGAAATTCCCGCACGCAGCTTTTGGCGCGCAATATTTTATCTGCCGTACATACTCCCCTCCGTGGCCGTTTACATGGGCTGGTCATGGTTGTATGAATCGAATTTTGGTCTGTTCAACTTTTTACTCTCCGAATTGGGAATTAACAAGGTCCTGTTTCTGAGTGATTCCGGAGCGGTCATTCCCTCTCTGGCGCTTATTTCAGTGTGGACGAGCGGCAATATTATTGTCATTTTTCTCGCTGGATTGCAAAACGTCCCGCGGGTTTACCATGAGGCCGCTATTATTGACGGCGCAAACTCCTGGCAGAGGTTTTTAAATGTAACCTTGCCATGCATGACGCCCATTATCTTTTACAATCTACTGATGAGCCTTATCACCAATATGCAAATCATTGTACCGGCGCTAACACTTACGAACGGCGGCCCAGGTAATTCCTCCACCTTTATGACGTATCTGATGTACCGTTACGCCTTCCAAAGCAATCAAATCGGATATGCCTGTGCCATCTCGTTCGTATTCTTTATATTGATTGCCATCTTCACCTTGATCTTATTCGCTACATCTAAATCATGGATTTTTTACGAGGGGGATAGCAAATGAAACAGCTTGCCATAAAAACAAAGTCCTTCAGGAGTATAGAGCGCAGTAAAAAGGCCGCAGATATCGCATCCTTGATTACTATTGTTGTGATAGCGGGAGCCGTGTTATTTCCAATTTGGTGGATATTCCGCTCCTCCTTAATGACCAATGCCGAGATATATGCGTTTCCACCTGCGTTTTTCCCCAGTCAATGGCTGATATCCAATTATGCCGAGACGTTAAAGTACTTTGAATTTTGGATATACTTGAAAAACACCATGATCATTATCGTTCCATCGGTTATTGGCGGAACTGTCACCGCTACTCTGGCAGGCTACGCGTTTGGACGGCTGCGATTTAAGGGCAAGAACTTCATCTTCTCACTTTGCATAGGCTCGATGCTGCTGCCCACAATGGTGACACTGATTCCGCTCTATATAACCTGGACCCGTCTGCTTGGATTGGATAACACCTACTGGCCGCTGATCATCCCCCATTTTTGCGGTGGCGGCGCATTTAATATTTTCCTGATTCGTCAGTTTGTTAAAACCATTCCGCGAGAATTGGACGAGGCCGCCACCATCGACGGTGCCGGACATATGCGGATTTTGACAAATATTATTGTTCCCGCCATCAGGCCCGCCATGATTGTGGTAGCACTGCTCCTGTTCATCATGCTGTGGAACGACATGCTGCAACAATTGGTGTATATTAACAGGAAAGAGAATTTCACCATCGCCATCGGGTTGAACATGTTCCGAAGCGCTTTGAAGGCGGATTGGGTAAGTATTATGGCAGCCACATGCATGTCGTTCGCGCCGGGTTTGATCTTCTATCTTATAGGACAAAAGTATTTTATTGAAGGCATTGTGATGACAGGAATGAAAAATTAATAAAAACAAGAAAAGGGTTAACCCTCAGGTAACCCTTTTTTATTGCTATAATACTAACTTCCAAACGTGCTAATGGCATTATACTCTTTCGTTTATCTTAACATACTCAGCGCGTTTTTTGATATTCTTGTAGGCTGGGCGGATGATCTTGCCGCCGTTTAAGTGCTCTTCAATGATATGAGCGCACCAGCCTATTACACGGGAAACCGCAAAGATGGGTGTGTTCATCTCTACAGGAATACCCAGCATGTCGTAGACAAAGCCCGAATAGAAGTCGATATTGGCGCACATTGGCTTATCAAGGTGCCGAATTTCCTTAAAGACCTCGGGTGCAAGCTTCTCCACTTTCTTGTGAAGCTCGAACTCCTCCATCCGACCTACTTGCTTGGCAAGCTTTTCAGCTTCGTCTCTTAAAAGAATGCACCGGGGATCGGACAAGGTATAGACGGCATGGCCCATGCCATAGATCAGTCCCGAACGGTCAAAGGCTTCCTTTTTGACCAATTTGGTTATGTAATCACAAATCAGAGTATCATTTCCCCAATCCTTAACCTCCTGCTTCAGTTCGTCCATCATGCCGATAACCTTGTTGTTGGCACCACCATGCTTGGGCCCCTTAAGACTGCCGATGGCGGCAGCGATTGAGGAATAAATATCTGTCCCCGAGGATGATACCACATGAGCGGTAAAGGTGGAATTGTTACCGCCGCCATGTTCGGCATGCAGTACCAGGGCTAAATCAAGGATCTTGGCTTCCAGCTCGGTATACTCTCCGGATGGACGCAAGAGCTTTAAAATGTTTTCTGCTGTACTGAGCTCAGGACTCGGGTTATGGATATAGAGGCTCTTCCCGTCCAAATAATGAGCTTTGGCCTGATAGCCATATGCAGCCATAATGGGAAATTTCGAAACCAGATCAATGCTTTGCTTTAAGAGGTTCGTAACACTGGTTTCATCAGCATTGTGGTCGAAGGAATACATCACCAGGACCAATCGAGCCAGCTTGTTCATGACGTCACAGCTGGGAGCATTTAAAATATTGGCTCTCACAAATTCCTCAGGAATCTTCCGGTTGAGCCCCAGTATATTGTTGAACTGCTCAAGTTCATTTTTACTGGGCAATTCTCCGTACAAAAGCAGATAGGCACATTCCTCAAAACCAAAACGATCCTCTGCAATAAAGCCCTCTACCAGATCGTAAATATCCACACCTCTGTAAATTAATCGCCCTTCAACCGGGATTTTCTCATTTTCATCAAAGACATAGGCATGCACTTCACCAATCTCGGTAAGTCCTACCAATACACCGGAACCATCTTCATTTCGAAGACCTCTTTTTACATTAAACTTATCGTATACTCCCGGTCTGAACCTGTTTTTGATCTCAACCTTCTCTCCTGCTGTATGAAAGTAATTGTCAAGCTCAACCTGTGACATTTCCTTATACATGTACGAAACCTCCTCTACTCTCATTTTTAACAATAGCCTTGTATTTTTTCAATATTCTCAGACGCATTTAGAATATGTTCCGACATCAAGATCTCCGCTTTTTCCTTATCCTTACGAGCAATAGCCTGCATGATGGCCTTATGCTCAATCAGGGCTTTCTTTGCCCGCTCTTTGTCTTTAAGAGACAGGTTCCTCGCCCTTTGTATATAGTGATGGAAGCTGGTGAGCGTACGGTCCAAGAGCCTGCTTCCGCTCGCCCGGAAGATAATCTCGTGAAATTTGGTGTCAAGCTTCAGAATTTGTTCTGTATCCCCTTTACGGGTATAAAATTCTTCGAATTCCACGACCTCCTGAAGTTCCTTGAGCTGCTCCGGCGTAATATTTGACGCGGCCCTCTTCGCGGCCAGACCTTCGATTTTCATACGAATATCAAAGATATCACGAATGTCCTCAAGAGACATGCCTTTTACAACAACACCCTTATTGGGGATATAGGCTACAAGCCCTTCTAGCTCAAGCTGCCGGATTGATTCCCGGACAGGCGTCCTGCTGACCTTCATTTCATTTGCGATGCTGGCTTCCTTAAGACTCTCGCCAGGCTTGTATTTGCCATTAAGAATATCATTTTCAAGCTTTACAAACACTCTTCCGTGGAGTGACATGCTGTTGGGTTCATCTGTAAAAACACCAAACAAATTCATACCCCCTCCTTTTGTGTATAATTATTCTCAACCGTTTGTGTTATTGTATACAATTATACGATCTCCGTCAAGGGGTTTTGCAATTTTAAATTTTTAATATTTCATTTTCTAAGCAAATGCCGTTCAAAACTAGAAACAGTCAAGCATCAACATCATTATTGATATGCAAGTATTTCTCGCATCATTATACCATTTGACAGCTCTACGCACAACAATATGCTAACGGGCAATATGAAATCACCACTTTCATTTTAGAGCTATATCCAACGAATTACGCTTCCCATTCAAATAGAGGAAACCATCAAATATCTGCAGATTTATGCAAGCATTTGTATAAAAACACAAAAAGCCTCCATTGCTAGCGGAAGCTTCTGTCTTATTTATTCTAACTTGATATTCAAATGTAGGAATCTATGATGTCCAGGACTTGGGGAATACAAGGAATATTATGATGAGCTATCTCAACTTTTGCTGCTTCTTTAACACCTGCTCTTGCATTTGCAACAGCAATACCGATATGGGCAGCACGAATCATTTCTACATCATTATCATTGTCACCTATGGCAAACACCAGTTTCCACTTATCCTTGTTAATGGCCATCTGATGCGATAATGCCTCACCTTTTGATACATTTTGAGCCATGATATCCAATAGCTCTTCTTCAGAGAACATAATATTGATATCGGTACGTTTCAGCGCTTCAAGATCCTTCTTGATCTTTTCCAAAGTCTCATGCTTATCGCAAATAAGTGCCTTGAGCCACCCCTTTGGAATATCAGACCAGGACGCTTCTTCCGCCGAAAGGCCTTCGCGTTCCAACTGAACACGGATAATGTCGTTATAACGAAGCACATAGGCTTTCCCGGCCAAATTAATCTCCACGCCGCAACTGGGATACCTGTTCAGGATATCTTCAAATATGTATTCCAAACCCTCAGGCATGGTAACCTTATGGACCTGATCCCGTGTTCGAGTATCATAAACAAGAGCTCCGTTAAAGAATATTGAGGGTGTATTAATGGGAAGCTCCGGAAAATTTAAAAGAGTCGTTCGTTCCATGCGGCCTGTCGCCACGCCGAAACGACCTCCCTGTCTCACAAAATCAGTTATGGCCTCAAGATTTTCTCTGGAAAGCTGCCGCTTATCATTTAGGAGAGTACCGTCCAGATCACTGAAAAGTACTATTCCATCATATTTCATCATATTTCTCATGGATTGGGTCTTAACTAAAATAATCTATGACTTGCTGCTGATTATCCTGCTTACAGATGACAAAAAGGGTATCATTTTCACGCAAGACGGTATGACCGTTTGGTACATAGGATGTCTCACCGCGAATTACCGTCATAATGATCACTTCGTCAGGAAGTTCGATGTCACGCAGTTTCTTATTGCAAGCAATGGATTTTTTTGAAACCACAATTTCAGTCAGAACCAAATTTCCTTTCTTCAGTTTGATAAGGGTTTTTACGCCGGAATAGTCAATTTCCTTTTCTATCATTTCAGCAATGATGGAAGTACTGGAAACCACATGATCAACCCCCAGCTCTTTAAAAACTGAAATATTTTTGGGGTTGTTGACCCTGGCTATGGTACGGGCTACATGAAAATTACGCTTTGCTAGCTGACAGGCAATCAGGTTATCCTGATCCTTGCCTGTCACAGCAATAAATACATCAGCATGCTCCACCCCGATCTCTGAAAGAAGGCTTATGTCGGTACCGTCTCCGTTAACCACTTCAACGTCAAGCTCGGCTGCAATTTTATTGCTGAACTCCGTTGTTTTTTCAATAATCTTTATTGTATGCTTATATGGAAGCAGGGTTTTCACAAGATAATAACCCAATTTGCCGCCGCCGATAATGACTATCTTCATAAAGAAGCCTCCCTAGCCTGTCCGCTAATCTATCTTTGTTGACAGAACCAATATATCGTCCTTTTCTACCAAAGTGTCCGGAAAGGCAAAACAAAAATCACTTTGTTTGATGAGACCAAAGAGGAATTCATCTCCATGAGCTTTAATATCCCGGATTTTTTGCCCGATATTGACCTTATCGGGTTTTTCCATACGGAAGGAAACGGTATTGCTCCCAATGGTACAGACAGAATTCACTGTTTTGCCCAGAATAATAGAGCTGATCATTTCCACACTCACATTGGTAGGGCAGATAGTGTCAAGACCGAACTGATGAAACACCTGCTCCCGCACCGGATTAAAGATTCTTGCCAGAACATTGGGAACCCCATAAATAGTCTTGGCAATCTGGCAGACCATGATATTATCATTATCCTCCGGGGTAACGGCAGCAACAGCATCTGCTTTATCGATGCCGGCCTTTTTCAGGACATCCTCATCAAAGGGTACGCCTACTAAGGTAAGCCCGGTAAAATCGAGATCGATTTTTTTGAAGGCTTCCTCATCAAAATCGATGATGACCACATCATGTCCCTCTCTTGAAAGCTTGTTAGCAAGCCCAGAACCCACTTTGCCGCAACCGGCAATAATAATGTACATTGAACGCACCTCTTCTATTGACTTACAGCCTTGCATCCAGGCGATTTTTAATCTCCATAAGAAACTCTCTGGTATTGACCACTTTTTTATGTGCCAGGTCGGACAAGCTCGCCAGATCCTTGGTCATGACACCCTCTTCAATGGTGTCTTTTGAGGCCTGTTCAAGCTTATCGGCAAAGGAAACCAATTCGGGAAGCTTGTCCAGTTCCCCTCTTTTACGAAGGGCTCCTGTCCACGCAAAAAGTGTAGCCATGGAATTGGTAGAGGTCTCTTTTCCTTCAAGGTGTTGGTAGTAATGGCGTTGAACGGTTCCATGGGCTGCTTCATACTCGTAATGACCCTCAGGGGAAACCAATACGGATGTCATCATGGCCAAGCTTCCAAAGGCAGAGGCCACCATATCCGACATGACATCGCCGTCGTAATTTTTGCATGCCCAAAGGAAACCGCCCTCCGAGCGCACAACCCGGGCAACCACATCATCAATAAGGGTGTAGAAGTATTCTATTCCGGCAGCCTTAAACTTATCCTCATATTCAGCATCAAAGATATCCTGGAAGATGTCTTTGAAGCTGTGATCATAGATTTTGGAAATGGTATCCTTGGTGGCAAACCAAAGATCCAGCTTCTGATCAAGCGCATAGTTGAAGCATGAACGGGCGAAGCTTTCAATGGATTTCGTCGTATTGTGCATGCCCATGATGACACCATCCCCATCAAAGTCATGGATGGTCTTACGTGTCACATTTCCCTTTTCATCGGTGAAAATAATCTCTGCTTTTCCGGGGCCGCTGACCTTCATTTCAGTGTTCTTGTAAACATCCCCATACGCATGGCGCGCAATAGCAATTGGCTTCTTCCATGTCCTGACAAAGGGAGTTATGCCCTTGACCAAAATGGGTTCGCGGAATACCGTTCCGTCGAGAATGGCACGTATGGTACCATTAGGACTCTTCCACATCTCCTTGAGACTGTATTCCTTTACTCTGGCCGCGTTAGGAGTAATGGTGGCGCACTTAACAGCAACTCCATATTTTTGGGTAGCCTCCGCTGAGTCCACGGTTACCTGATCATTGGTCAAATCCCGGTATTCCAGGCCTAAATCGTAGTATTCCGTCTTTAGATCCACATAGGGCTCCAGAAGGATCTCCTTGATCCATTTCCAGATGATGCGTGTCATTTCATCCCCATCCATCTCAACCAGCGGGGTTTTCATCGCTATTTTAGGCATTTCACTTCCTCCTAAGCTCAAGTTCTTTTCAATAATTTACTGCATTTGTTGTTTCATATTAATACTGCTTTTTAATCCAGGGAAGCTTACCGCCTGCCATTAAAATTTCGGCATCCCTGTCGGACAAAGTATGCTCAAGCTCAAAGCTCTGATTCCTGGTAATGTTTTTCAGCATGATGTTTCCTTTGAGATCACCAATTTCAACGGCTAGTTCATCGCCCTCGTTTACATTATCATAATCCTCGGGATTTTTAAAGGTCAGCGGAACTATGCCAAAATTAATGAGATTGGCCAGGTGAATTCTGGCGAAGCTCTTAACGATGACCGCTTTTACACCCAGATACTTGGGCGCAAGGGCTGCATGCTCACGGCTTGAACCTTGACCATAGTTTTCACCGCCGATGATAAAACCACCGTTGGCTTCCCTGGCCTTATCATAGAACTTTGAATCAACTGCCTCGAATACATATTTGGATATCTCGGGAATATTGCTTCGAAGCGGTAAAATCTTAGCTCCGGCCGGCATAATATGGTCGGTTGTGATATTGTCACCCACCTTGATCAAGGCTTTGCCGGTCAGAGTACCGGAAAGGGGATCAAAGGAAGGCAGAGGCCTGATATTAGGTCCTCTCTTTATTTCAATCTTTTGGGCCTCCTCAAGGGACAAGGGCTTGATGATCATATTATCATTAATAATAAATTGATCGGGCAGCTTGATTTCGGGGCAGTTGCCAAGCTCTCTGGGATCGGTCAGAACACCCTTAAGCGCCGTAGCTGCTGCGGTTTCTGGGCTTGCCAGATAGACCTGGGCATCTTTTGTGCCGCTGCGTCCCTCGAAATTGCGGTTGAAGGTTCTTACAGAGACGGCTCCCGAGCTCGGTGCGCAACCCATACCAATGCACGCACCACATGCGTTTTCCATAATCCTGGCACCTGAACGCACCAAGCTGGTATAGTCGCCATCCTCGGCCAAATGCTCAACCACCTGGCGTGAGCCGGGGCTGATAAACACATGCAGTGAATCCGAAACAGTTTTATCCTTAAAGGCCTGGGCGACAATTTTTAAATCTCTCAAAGAGGAATTGGTACAGGAACCTATGGCCACCTGGTCGACCTTGATAGGACCTACTTCCCTGACACTTTTGACATTGCCAGGGCTATGGGGAAGTGCGACCATGGGCTCAACCTCCGAAAGGTTGATGGCAATAACCTCATCATATATGGCGTCATCGTCCGCGACCAGTCTCTTGAAATCCTGCTCACGGTTTTGAGCCTTCAAAAATTCACGGGTAATTTCGTCACTGGGGAAAATACTGGTGGTACAGCCTGTCTCGGTACCCATATTGGTAATGGTGGCGCGATCAGGTACGCTTAAGGTTCTGACCCCTTCTCCGAAGTATTCAAATACCTTGCCGACATTACCCTTGACATCCACACGACGGAGAACCTCAAGAATAACGTCCTTAGCTGAAACCCATGGATTGAGCTTTCCGGTCAGCTTAATACCAACAATTTTAGGATATTTAATTCGGAAGGTAGCTCCCGCCATTGCACAAGCCACATCCAGACCTCCTGCACCCATAGCAAAGCAGCCCATGCCGCCTGCAGTAGGGGTATGGCTGTCAGAGCCGATCAGGGTGTTACCGGGAATTGCGAAGCGTTCCAAAAAGAGCTGATGGCAAATCCCGTTACCTGGCTTGGAAAAATAAAGACCATATCTTTTAGCAATTGATTCTAAAAAATAATGATCATCGGCGTTTTTAAAGTCGGTCTGGAGCGTATTATGATCCACAAAGCTCACACTGAATTGGGTCTTAACCCTGTCAATACCTATGGCCTCAAATTGGAGATAAGCCATAGTTCCTGTGGCATCCTGTGTAAGCGTATTGTCAATTTTTAATGCGATCTCGCATCCTGCCTTGGCCTCGCCTTCAACAATATGATCAGCAAGGATCTTTTCTGTAATTGTTCCTGCCATTTCACTTCACCCTCGCAATGTTTTTAAACATTTTCTTTTGAAGATTATACCCTATTCCGCTCATGAGAAGCAATATGCAGATGTGACGAACTTTCATTTTGACCATAAAGAACAAAAAAAGGGCTGCTGCAATGGTTATTCTACCACCTTTGCAACAACCCATCCTTTATTGTGTCGGATTTCTTACCAAGCCGGTACTAAAAGCGTATCTCCGGCATAGATCAAATCAGGATTCTCGAGACTATTGATCTTTACGAGCTCAAGCCAGTTATGGCCTGTTTTTCTTGCGATCTTCCAGAGAGCATCTCCTTTTTCAATGGTATAAGTCTTGTACTTAAGCGTATTCGGGTTATCTGTAATATAACCGATAAGAGCTTCGTCAAGGGCACGGTATTCATTGATGAGCGGCAGATCCCCAAAGGCATAGCCGTCTCCTCCAACAGCCATAAAATCATTGGTAGCTACCACATACTCTTTGTTGAGATCGAGCTTGGCGCCCTTTATTCTGACATAGGTAACCCGCTGGCCTTCAGGCTTGGTTTCGTCAAACAGATACTCTACATTGCCAACCTGAGGGAAGGCTCCGTTGGCATCCGGATATTTTAAAAGACCATGCTCTAAAGCAGCCAGAATATCGGATCCCTTCATCTTCTTGGTGACAATATAATTTCCAAAAGGAAGGACTGTAATGATATCGCCTCTGCTTATCTCACCAGCCTTGATACTGGCCCGGATACCGCCGCCATTGGTGATGGCCATATCGGCTCCTGTTTCATAAAGCATGGCTGTCGTTATAAGACAGGAAAGGTTGGTTGGGCTTGTACGGACATTGGCACGTTCTCCGTCAAATTGAATCTCGCTTTTTGCGATGATTTCAGAGAGTATTGACTTCTGTGCTTCGGTATAGGCATTGATGGCAGAAACGACATCTTCGTCGGCTGCCATTTCTAAAGCTTGCTCTTTTGTGAAAAGAGAAGCAGTAATACCTTTTACCTTATTGGTTTCATCCAGCTCGATTTTTACGGTCCCTACATTCTTAAGGTAATCACCTGTTTGGACAATCAGTGTGTCATTCACCTTAAGAGGCTCAGAAAGGGTGGTATGGCTGTGACCGTCGATGATAACGTCAATCCCCTGTACCTTTTCTGCCACCAGTTTGCTTGTGATATCACTTGCCTCATCCAGGCCAAGATGGGATACACAGACAATCACATCGGCCTTTCCCTTAAGCTCCGCAACCATGGCTTCCGCTTCCTTGACCGGATCTACAAAGCTTAAGCCTGCAACATTTTTAGGATTGGTCTTATAGGTGGTCTCAGGGGTGGAAAGTCCAAAGAAAGCAAGCTTTATACCATTTCTTTCAATAATGGTATAAGCCTTTAGGAAGTTGGCGCCGTCACTCTTTTTAATATTGGCTGAGATCATTTCAAAGGAAGCTCCTTCGGCTAATTCGAGGAGTCGATCGGAACCATAATTGAAATCGTGGTTTCCTGGAACCATCACATCATACCCAACATTGTTCATAATATTAACAATGCTTTCGCCTCTCTCAAGAGTTGCGATGGTTTGTCCGTGCAGGGCATCGCCTGCATCCACAAGAATGGGCTCTATGCCCGATTTTACCGTGATATCCGAGGCTAATGCAGCTACTTTGGCATAACCCATACCTGTACTCTTATCCTCATTAACTCTGGCATGGACATCATTGGTGTGAATGATTGTTATTGTTTTGGCCCCACCTGTAACCGGTACTGCTGTGTCATCTGCAAATGCCGTCATGGAGAATACAAGGATGAAAATCAGAATCAAAGACATAATCCGAGCCTTCATAGATTTTTCCTCCTTAACTCAAATGGTAGGATATGTCTATATTAATTATACTATTAGTGGGAAGAAATTCAATCACATTGGCAGGCAGATAAATTCCCTTGTCGGTGAGGCTTATAGAGGTTAAAATAGAGAAAGCGAAGGAAAAGGAGTTTGGAACAATGGATTTGGAAAGCCGCGAAAAAGCCGAAAATAAAGTCCTGCTTTTATATTTTTTCAGCCGGGTCAAGATTCCGGTCAGCAATATGCAGCTAACCCGTATTATGCTTGAAAACCGGTACATGAATTATTTTCTTCTGCAGCAGGGCATTCATGAAATGCAGCAGGATAAGCTTATAGTGACTGAAACCCGTGAAAATATCGATTATTACAGCCTCTCGCCCGAAGGCGGGCAGATGCTGGACATGTTTGTAGACTTGCTGCCCCTTGGCCTTCGTAACAGACTTGACCAGAACATTGATGTCATTCGTTCCGTTATACGCCTCGAAACTTCTATTATAGCGGAGTATACCCTTGAAAATGAGAACGAATATGAAGTGAAATGTCGTATCGTCGAGGATTTTAACCCTCTTATCGATATTCGCCTCTCCGTTGGTTCAAGGGAAGATGCCCGCTCCATCTGCAGCAATTGGAAAACCCATGCCAAGGAAATCTACCCCGAAGTCATAGCGGTTCTTTTAGGAAAAGAAAAAGAAAATGCTGATATTCCCTAGACCGCTGAATCTAATAATCTACCAGCATGGATTTGACAAAGGCAAAGAATTCACGCAAATAACTGTTAAATAGAATAACGCTGGGTGTTGGCGCCGGTATGGCATAAGCCTCAAAACCAAAGCGGTCGGCTAAAATCCTTGAACGCAGAACATGGAAGTCATTGGTGACAAAGACAATTTTAACGCGCTCACCCTGCGCTATGTTCATGAGCCTTCTGGTAAACTCAAAGTTTTCACGGGTGCTGGTGGACTTGTCTTCTATAATAATCTTTTCTTGCGGTATTCCATGATCCAGAAGATAGGCCTCCATGGCTAAAGCCTCCGGGAACGGCTCATTTGGCCCCTGCCCGCCTGACACGTAAAGGGTGGCATGGGGGTTCTTTTCATAATATTCCATGGCCTTGTCCAAACGTGATGTAAGAGCCAAGGTAGGCCTTCCATCGGGCCAAATCCCACATCCAAGCACTATTACGGCATCCACTTTGCCGGCGAGCTCTGACCTGTGGGTATAAGGATCAGCAATAATGAAAGCCTCCACTGTTACAAAAACAAGAACGCAAACAAGAAAAGCACCTATGACTGCTATTTTTAGTCGTTTATTTTTAATAATAGGCTTTTTTATAAAAATGAGCTTCAGGGCATAGATAAAGCAACCAAGGCCTAAAAGGAGAGGTAAAACCACACCTAGATTCCAATCGGTTGAATAACCATAGGCGTAAAAAGTATTCAGGCATAAAAATAATCCTGTTATAACAAGAAGTACCGCAAGAATTATTTTACCCGTTTGCTTTTTGACCATGCCATCACTATTCCCATTCCTTAATTTCAATGCCCAGAATAAGAACATCCTCTAATGGTCTGTCCCCTTCATCGGTCTCAACCCCAGCAAGCTTATCCAATACGTCCAGGCCCTGGAAAACCTGCCCAAATACCGAATGCTTGTTGTCAAGCCACATGGTGCCACCAACATTCTCATAGGCCTCAACGGCTTCATCAAGATATTTAAGTCCTTTTAGGTATTGAATTTCCCGGCTGCTGATACTCTTTTTCTGAACAATAAAGAATTGGCTGCCATTGGTATTAGGGCCTGAATTGGCCATGCTCAAGGCACCTCTGAGGTTATACAAGCGGGAGCTGAATTCGTCTCTGAAAGAGGTATTCCAAATACTTTGACCGCCCGTGCCATTGCCTTTAGGGTCTCCGCCCTGAATCATAAAATCATTGATAATTCTATGAAACTTTAAATTATTATAATAGCCGTTTCTGGCATGAGTCACAAAATTTTCTACTGTTCTGGGAGCGTCTTGCGGAAACAGGCGAATGAGAATATCTCCCATGCTGGTCTTCATATGAGCCACAAGCTCGCCCTTTTGTGGTACAGATAATTGATAACTGGACATACTTAATCTCCTTTTCGTACTATTCCTTGCCGAATTCTTTTATTTCTATGGTTTTAATGATGACATCCTCAACAGGCTTGTAGTTTTCTTTTTCTTTATCTACAACTGCAACTGCGGCAATTTTATCCACCACATCCATACCCTCATAGACCTGGCCGAATACGGTGTGTCTGAGATCAAGCCATTCTGTACCGCCGTGTTCCTTGTAAAGATTAATCAATGCTTCAGGATAACCACTTTCCTTCAAATAGTTGATATCATCATCACTCATTGTCTTTTTATGAACGATAAAGAATTGGCTGCCGTTGGTGTTTTGTCCGGAATTAGCCATACTGAGGGCTCCCCTGAAATTTAAAAGATCCAAAGAAAATTCATCTTCAAAGGGTTTTTCCCAGATGCTTTCACCGCCTGTGCCGTCACCTTTGGGGTCCCCGCCCTGAATCATGAAATCACTGATGACACGGTGGAATGTGAGATTATCGTAGTAACCGTTTTTAGCGTGAGTTGTAAAATTTTCAACAGCTTTAGGCGCTTCCTTGGGAAACAGTTTTATTTTGACATCACCCATGTTGGTCTTGACAATGGCGATGGTATCACCATTCTGGGGAGGATAGAATTGGTAACCTGGTGTAAAGGTTAGCTTATTATCTCCTTCACCGACAGTGGTGGGTGTAGGGGCAGGCACTTGATTCTGGCCTGGCTTTTTATCTGAGAATTTGCTGGAACAGCCCGCAAGAAGGCTGCCACATAACAGAACAAGCACTCCATTTTTTAGAATTTGACCTATTTTCATTTGAAATAACCTCCAAGGTTCTTTTGGAAACAAAGTTTCCAAGGGTTATTATTATATCATAGCCTGTGCATATTATAAACTGTAACTTTATCACAGAATAAAGTCTGCCGGATGCGATATATTATGAACATGGAAAGCAATTATCCGCTAAGAACTGAAAGGAGTTGAGCGTCTATGGACGTTAGACATGTAACAAAGAAAGATTTTGATAGTGAAGTGGCTGATCCCAGATTACCTGTTCTGGTAGACTTCTGGGCTCCCTGGTGCGGCCCCTGCAGAATGCTTGCACCGGTGCTTGATGAGCTGGCCGGAGAAATGAACGGAAAAGTAAAAATACTCAAGGTTAATGTGGATGAAGAACCTGAATTAGCCAGCAAGTTCGGAGTTATGAGCATCCCAACCGTTATTGCCTTTAAGCAGGGCAAAGCAACCAATAAGGTTGTAGGTTTCAGGAGTAAGGAAGACTTTAAAAATATGATCCTTTAGGCTAAACGACCTCAATGCCTTTATATACAGCTCTCATTATAGAAGAATAATAGAAATATAAAACGGTACCTCCAAAAGACAGGAACGCCCCCTGTCTTTTTTGTTACCCTTCGGTCCTTCCTTGAAAACAGTGCTTTTACATCATATAATAAGGTTATCACCCTGCAAGTAGCTTTGCAGAAAAAAGTGGTTACACTTCTTTTTGGGAAGCCACCCTAATATATGATATAAGGCCGGAGGTACGAGGATGCTGGATGAAAAAACCGCTTTAAAGCTTAAGTCGGCTTTTCCCTTCATAAATGAATTGGGCTCAAAACAGGAACCATTTCTTCAAATCCTATATCATCAGAAGATTGAATCTGGCATGGTCATTTTGGATGAAACCCGCAAATGCTCAGGTGTTATTCTTGTGCTTTCCGGATTAATCCGAATCTATAAGCTCTCGGAAGAAGGCAAAGAGGTCACGCTATACCGTATAGGACGGGGTGAGACCTGTGTGCTTACAGTGGCCTGCCTCCTGGGTATCGGAGATGTGCCTTTTCCTGTGGCAGCCTCTGCCGAGCAGTCTTCAGAGGTTGTTTTCATACCTTTGGAGCCTTTCAGAAAATTTTTCTTTGATTTGCCACCTCTGCAGAAATTCTTCTTCTCCTCCATGTCGGCGAAATTTTATTCGGTATTGAACTTGTTGGAGAACATTACCTTCAAACGCACCAGCGACCGCCTTATGGATTTCCTTCTGACCAAGACAGCCGGAGGGGCCTATCCCCTCTATGCGACCCACGAAGCCATTGCCTCAGAGCTGGGTACCGCCCGTGAAGTTGTCAGCCGCCTCTTAAAGGAAATGGAAAGCAACGGCATAGTCAGCCTTAGCCGCGGCAAGATAATCCTTTACCCTGAGTTGTCAATTAAGTGACTTTACATACACTTGTCTCATTTTGCTTTGTGACATAGTTACTGAATAATAGAGGCATGGTGTTGTATGATAGTCTTGTGAAAAAATTGACAGGTTAAGTATTGAGCTGGAAACAGCTATGAGAGGAGTATATCTATGGCACGGAAGGTATTGGTTGTTGGGGGCGTAGCAGGTGGTGCGACAGCAGCGGCAAGGCTCAGAAGGCTTGATGAGCACGCCCAAATCATTATGTTTGAACGGGGCGATTATATTTCCTTCGCCAACTGCGGTCTGCCCTATTATATCGGAGACGTCATCAAGGATAAAGAAAAGCTGACGCTTCAGTCCCCCGAGTCTTTTAAAGAGCGCCTCAATGTGGAGGTGCGCATCCGAAGTGAAGTCACAAAAATCAATCGAGATAAGAAAACGGTAGTCGTGCGAGAAGCAAACGGAAGAATCTATGAGGAAAGCTATGACAGTCTTGTTCTGTCTCCGGGCTCCGAACCCATTGTACCGCCTATTGAAGGCGCACGCCTGGAGGCTGTCTTTACACTCCGCAATATTCCGGATACCTATCGCATTAAAGATTATGTGACCAAAAATAGGCCCAGAAGTGCAGTTGTTGTGGGAGCCGGTTATATCGGCATAGAAATGGCTGAAAATCTTCATAATTTGGGTCTTGATGTAGCGATAGTCGAGCTTTCTGATCACGTGATCCAGCCTCTGGACTCCGACATGGCGGCTGAGGTTCATAAGCACATTATTAAAAAGGGTGTTGCCCTTTACCTTAACCGCGGTGTAACCGGCATTCGGGAGGATGGGAAAGGCTATGCCATTTCCTTAAACGAAGGGCCCGGTATAAATGCCGATATGGTCATTCTGGCCGTAGGAGTACGACCTGAGAGCTCTCTGGCAAAGGATGCGGGGTTGTCACTTGGAACCCGTGGCTGCATAGTCACCGACAATCACATGAGAACAAGTGACCCTGATATTTATGCTGTCGGTGATGCTGTAGAAGTGGTGGATGTGGTAACGGGAAGAAAGGTTTTCGTACCCCTGGCATCACCGGCTAACCGCCAGGGCCGCATTGCGGCCGATAATATTACAGGCCTTGACAGCACCTATGGCGGAACGTTGGGCACAGCCATTTTAAAAGCTTTTGATATGACAGTAGCGGTTACAGGCAGTAACGAGCGGGTTTTGAAGGACTCAGGTATTGAATACGAAAAATCCTATACCTTCAGCGCTTCTAATGCGAGCTACTATCCTGGCGCTTCATTCATGACCATTAAGCTTCTCTTCCAAAAAAAGACCGGGAAGCTTCTAGGGGCCCAAATTACAGGCTACAAAGGTGTTGACAAGCGCATGGACGTATTGGCAACCGCTATTAAGGCCAATATGACTGTCCAGGACCTCACAAACCTTGAGCTCTCCTATGCCCCTCCTTTCGGCTCGGCCAAGGATCCTGTGAACATGGCTGGGTATGTGGCTTCCAATATCCTGAATGGAGATGTGAAAATCTTTCATTGGCAGAACGTTGCAGGTCTTGATACCAGTAAAGTTACCCTTCTGGATGTGAGAACCGAGGATGAGTTTGCTAACGGCACTTTGGAAGGCGCTGTTAATATCCCGGTCGATGAGCTTAGAGAGAGGCTTCATGAGCTAGATCCTAAAAAGCCGGTTTATGTCTTCTGCCAGATAGGCCTGCGTGGCTATATTGCCTACCGCATCCTCATTCAGAATGGCTTTACCGATATCTATAACTTATCCGGCGGCTATCGCTTCTATAGTATGGCTACCACCCCTTATGAGCCTCATCAGGGAACAGGAGAAAAAATCGGCGATCACCCCGCTAAGCCAACCGATGATGCAAAATCCATGGAATTGTCCGAAAAAGGGTCCCAAGCCACGGCTGAGAAATCCATAAAACGTATAGCACTCAATGCTTGCGGGCTCCAGTGTCCCGGACCTATTTTAAAAGTAAATGAAGCTATTAAATCCATTGAATCTGGTGAAGAAGTGGAGGTTCAGGCCACTGACCCTGCTTTTGCCACAGATATTGAGGCCTGGTGTAAGCGTACGGGAAACCGGATTATTGAAAGCACAAGCCAGGACGGATTGGTTAAGGTTACAATAAAAAAGGGTGATGAAAAGCCCCAAGCATCTGACAGTACCAGGGATGCAAAGAACATCATCGTTTTCTCTGGAGACCTTGATAAGGCCATTGCCTCATTTATTATAGCCAATGGTGCGGCCGCCATGGGGCGTCAGGTGAATATGTTTTTCACTTTCTGGGGGCTTAATATCCTCAGAAAAGCCCAAAAGGTCCGGGTGCGAAAAAATGTCGTCGAGCGCATGTTTGGTTTCATGATGCCAAGGGGCTCTAAAAAGCTCGGATTGTCCAAGATGAATATGCTGGGTATGGGGCCTCTTATGATTCGAAAAGTTATGCAGCATAAAAATATCCATTCTCTGGAGGAGCTTATCCGGACAGCTCAGGAAAACGGTGTTGAATTGACGGCTTGCTCCATGTCCATGGATGTGATGGGAATAAAAAAAGAGGAATTACTTGACGGAGTCAAAATCGGCGGCGTTGCTGCCATGCTGGCTTCGGCTGAGGAATCCGATATGTCCTTATTCATTTAAGGCATGATCAAATAATAAATTCCCCATTTTAAGACCGCAGTAATTCCTCTGGAAAACACAATTGTAAAACAAGAGCAGATGCCATGATAATAAGAACCTCACCCGCTTGTGCAATCAAAGATTGCAAGCGGGTCCCGAGAACCTTGTTACTTCGTAATAACGCTGGCACTGCTCTTTTTTCTTGAGAATATTCATTATATGGAATAATCATCATATTATTGCCTGCTTTAAGTCACTCTTGCATAGAATATAAAACCTTTTCGCCTTTCGATTTGTGCAAATCATACATGATTAATCATGATTTTGCGTGCTATGATAGAGTGTGTGATTTTATTAACAAATTTCAAGAGGACAGAGAGGATAGATCAGTATGAGCAAAAGCAAAACAAAAGTAGCGATTATCGGAGCAGGTTTTGTAGGGGCATCAACCGCTTTCGCTATGGCACTTCAGCAGAATGCAAGCGAAATAGTTTTGATCGACGTCAACAAGGAAAAAGCTTTTGGAGAGGCTTTGGATATTAATCACGGACTTTGCTTTGTAGGCCAGATGGCGGTTTATTCAGGCGATTATTCGGATATAGCCAATTGTGATGTTATTGTCATAACCGCAGGCATGAATAGAAAACCCGGTGAAACACGCCTTGATCTTGCCCGTAAAAATGTGACCATTGCAAAGGAAATTACCGCGAATGTGATGAAATATTACACTCACGGTGTTATTCTTGTTGTGGCGAACCCTGTTGATATTCTTACCTACCTTATTCAAAAATGGTCCGGTCTTCCTAACGGCCGGGTATTTGGCTCAGGTACCGCCCTTGACAGCGCACGTTTCAGGTTTTTACTTGCAGAGAAATTTAATGTTGATGTCAGAAACGTTCACGGTTATATGGTAGGTGAGCATGGCGATACTCAGCTTGCCCTATGGAGCGCAACCCATGTTGCAGGTATGAACGTCAACGAATATGGCAATCTTCATGGCAATACCTTTGGTGAAGCGGAGAAGGCCAATATACAAGAAGAGGTTAAAAAAGCAGGTGCCACCATTATCAAAAACAAGGGTGCTACCTACTACGCCATTGCTCTTACTGTGAATACCATCGTAGAGACATTGCTTAAGAATCAGAATACCATCAGGACAGTTTCCAGTATTATTGATGGACCTTACGGCATCAGTGATGTGGCCATCAGCTTGCCCTCCATCATCAACTCAAGCGGTGTGGAAAAGATTGTTGAGTTCTCCATTACACCTGATGAGGAGAAATTGCTCAAAGATTCCGCAGAAGCTGTTAAAGCTGTATTAAATGAAGTTAAAAATATCTAAATGCAGGAGGAGATTACCATGACAATTGGTGAAAAATCAGTTCAGGCTCATTCAGAGTGGAAGGGCAAAATTGAGGTTATCAGCCGCGCTTCCGTTGCTAACAAGGACGATCTATCGGTAGCTTATACCCCAGGGGTTGCACAGCCCTGTCTGGAAATTCAAAAGGATGTCAATAAATCTTACGAATATACCAGAAGGCACAATATCGTAGCTGTGGTCACAGATGGTACCGCCGTACTGGGTCTTGGCGACATTGGTCCTGAAGCAGGCATGCCTGTAATGGAAGGTAAGTGCGTGCTGTTCAAGACTTTTGGCGATGTTGACGCTTTCCCCCTCTGCATTCGTTCCAAGGATGTAGACACAATCGTTAATACTGTGAAGCTCCTTGCAGGAAGTTTCGGCGGCATTAACCTCGAGGATATCTCCGCTCCACGATGCTTCGAAATTGAAAGAAGACTTAAGGAAGAGTGCGATATTCCCATTTTCCATGATGATCAGCATGGTACCGCTATTGTCGCTGTGGCAGGCATGCTGAATGCATTAAAGATTGTTAAAAAAGATATTGCCGATATCGAAGTAGTTGTAAACGGTTCCGGCGCTGCCGGTATTGCCGTAACAAGACTTCTCATGAGCATGGGTCTTAAGAAGGTTATCCTCTGCGATACCAAGGGCGCCATCTATAAGGGACGTCCCGGCCTTAATGCTGAAAAAGAATTAATGGCCGAGATTTCTAATCTCGAAATGAAGAAAGGAACCCTTAAGGAAGTTATCAAGGGTGCAGATGTATTCTTAGGGCTTTCCGCCCCCGGCATGGTAGATCAGGATATGGTAAGAAGCATGGCTAAGGATCCCATCCTCTTTGCCATGGCTAACCCCACTCCTGAGATTATGCCTGATGAGGCAATCGCTGCCGGTGCAAAGGTTATGGGAACAGGTCGTTCAGACTTCCCCAATCAGATCAACAACGTTCTGGCTTTCCCCGGCCTTTTCAGAGGGGCTTTGGATGTAAGAGCCAGTGATATCAATGATGAGATGAAAATTGCAGCAGCTGAAGCTATTGCTTCTTTAATCACTGATTCCGAGCTTACGCCAGATTATGTTATCCCCTCCCCCTTCGATACAAGAGTTGCTCCTCTTGTGGCCAAGGCGGTTGCTGAGGCTGCCAGAAAAACAGGCGTCGCGAGAATTTAACTATAGATGCTCTAGCTGGAATAAACGATATAGGGCTGCGAGTTATCGCAGCCCTGTTTTTTTAGATGCTACCATTCCTTTCTTTGGGGGGAGGAACCACGGCATCTGGCATAGAAATCTCCACGGCAATCATGGCGCTTATCCCACTTGTCTTCATCCTTTTCGCATTTTTCCTCGTGTTTCTTCTCACATTCTTCTTCACGCTTCTTTTCGCACTTCTTTTCAAACTCTTCTTCGAATCTGTCGTCCCATCTCTTCTCAGACTTTTCATCATGCCTCATCTCGCACTTTTCGCGTTTTTCTTCCCGCTTCTTCTCACACTTTTCTCTGTGACATTCATCTTCGTCCTTCTCATCTTCATCGTGATCTTCACATATTACAGGAATATGCTCTGTTCGAACAACTTTGAAAGCGACCTTGATGACATCTTTTTCGAGAAGCTTTGTAAACACAGTTACCCCTTTGACACAAGTCTCACCATGCAAGATGTCCTTTTCTCCTTCAACGAATGCTTCAAGCAATTCAGCGGTATCGCATTCCTTAACCTTCTCGCATCCGACAGGTTCCATTTCCACGAATCCTCCGAAGGGAACCTTAAATGTGGCGTGGAAAAGTGGTCCGTTGACTATACCGTCACAGACATCCTCCACGGTCTTATAGATGACGTTCTTCCACAGAATGGCATTGAAAATAACCTTTCCCGGGATTACATCAACATCAGTAATGATGACCTTTTTGTCAATCTCCTCAATTTTAAAAATGGGGGGACTGGGAGGTGAAATAGTGACGTCATTTTCAACAAAGAACTGATCAGAGCCTTTGCCAACTATTACCTTGACTTGCAGTACTTTCTTTTTCATTTTTGCACTCCTTTCATCGATTTTATGGCTTGTCGATTTTGTCGAACAAGCACACTACATACTATTCCGGCTAGTCCTTAGTTGTTACTGCTTGGCCGTAACTTCGTGTATGAGCATGTAAAATAGCCCTATTGAGAGGTTAACCTTTTAAGAGGGTATGTGAATTGAAAAAGTGTCAACACTAGATCAAAGGAAAGGAGTGAGTTTATGGATAAAAAAGGAATGAGACGTCCAGATCCCAGCGAGCCCCATGGTACTGAAAGCAACCACAAGCAGCATTTTGAAAAAAATGAAATTCCACCCGTCCAGGAGCTTCAGGGAAAAGCGAAGCATACCAAGGAAAAGGCTAACCCCATCAGCTTTGATGGTGAAAGGAATACGACCTTCTCCGATGATCAATAAAACCGATCATTCTGTTCTACTATGTGAAAAGAGGTGTGTTCCAATCGGAACACACCTCTATCCTTTACTTCAATCCCATTACATCTGAAGGATAACTGCCTCATATGGCCGGAGATGGGCCAATTGCCCCTCTGCCCTATAATCAGGATAATTTGAGAGCATAACCTGTCCTTCTGCGTTTCGTCCAAGTCCTACATCCTTGTCTAAATCAGAGAAATTCAAAAGAATCATCCATTCCAGCAGCCCAAGCCTGCGTGTGTAGGCATAGATTTCCTTGTCCTTGGGAAGAAGATCGTTAAAATCGCCATAGATCATGACATCATTTGCCTTTCTTAAGGCTATAAGCTTCTTGTAGTGATAGAAAACACTGTTGCGGTTATTCAATGCAGCTACAACATTTACTTCAGTATAATTGGGATTTATTTTGAGCCATGGCTTTCCCGTCGTAAAGCCTGCGTTGTCAGAATCATTCCACTGCATGGGCGTTCTGGCATGGTCCCGGCTATACCGATTGAGCCAAGCAAGTGCTTCTTCCTCACTCTTCCCTCGTTTTATCATCTCATTATAGCTATGGCGGGCATTGATATCATTAAATTCTTCAATGGATGAGAATATGGAATTACTCATACCGATTTCTTCTCCCTGATAAATATAAGGAGTGCCCGGCAATGTGTGGATTAATGTACCCAAAAGCATGGCCGATTCTATTCTGAAGGCCTGGTTTCCATATATGGAAACCTGCCGCGGCTGATCATGATTATTTAAATACTGACTGTTCCAACCACCCTTAGGAATAATGCCATCATACCATTTCTGCTGAATCTCCTTGAAGCGGACAAGATCAAAATTCTCCTTCAGTTCCATAACCTCAAACTGAAAGACCATATTCAAAGCATGATTATCCTGATGAACATATGGCAATGCGATCTGAGGGTTCACGGCACAGGTTTCACCCACAGTCATGCAATCATAACGTGAGAGCGTGTTCTTGTTCATCTCATGGAGAAAATCCATAAGACCGGGGTTGTTCGTATAAAGATCAACATCAAAAACATAACCGTCGGAGGTATTGGGTGCCTGATTAGAATCCGGTAGATCCAAGGGCTTCTTGATCATATTGATGACATCCATGCGGAAGCCATCGATGCCCTTTTCAAGCCAGTAGTTCATCATCTTGTATATCTCTTCCCTAAGAGGCTTATGTTCCCAATTAAGATCCGGCTGCTTTTTAGAAAACAGGTGCAGATAATATTGTCCTGTTTTTTCATCATACTCCCAGGCTGACGGACTGAAGAAGGAGCCCCAGTTATTAGGTTCCTTACCGTTCTTTCCGTCCCGCCAGATGTAATATTCTCTGTATGGATTGTTACGGGAGCTTCTTGATTGAATAAACCACTGATGATCGTCCGATGAATGATTGACTACCAAATCCATGACGATTCTTATTCCTCGGCTGTGGGCCTTTGCTAAAAGCTCATCAAAGTCCTCCATAGTACCGAATTCAGGCATAATATTATAATAATCGGAGATGTCGTAGCCATTGTCATCATTGGGAGAAACATAGACGGGATTGAGCCAAATCACACCAATGCCCAGCTCTTTAAGATAATCCAGTTCCTCAATAATACCCTGAAGGTCTCCGATGCCATCGCCATTACTGTCTTTAAAGCTCCGAGGATAAATCTGGTAGATCACCGCTTCCTTCCACCATTTTTTGTTCATAGTCTCAACCCTTTCTATTCTTATATTTTTCCAATGTGTCCAATTAACCAATATTCAAGGCCTCAATTCAGTATGTCCATGTTTGAACATTCCTCTTACTTTATATCCAATCTTATAAAAAGCTAAACATAGAATGGCTGGATAAAAACTGCCGCCAGATAAATTCTGGCGGCAGTTTGGCGGCTCCGTTTTGTCAATCACAGGCGTATCCGCCAGAGGGCTCTAATCAGTGATTCAGGACGGGTCTGGGTGCCGATGCGTCCTCAAAGATAAAGCGGTCGATATAGGCCGTCATCCCTGCAGCACTGCTGCTGGAGCCATCAGTGAAGTGGACGGCCGCGACGGTACTTCCATTCTTCCGATTCACGGGCAGGTCATAGATCTTTTGGCCATTGAGGAAAAGCTCGGCGCTGCCAGCGGAGATGTCATATTCAACACGGAAGGTGTTCCATTGGTTCAGCGCTACGGTTTTACCTGTGGGAGTGACGGTGCCGGTGTCGGTATTCTTCGCGCTAATCCCTCCCCCATTTACCACCGCAAAGGAAATGGGAGACGCCTGGAAGTGTGTCTTATTGAACGCCGATTTCAGCTCCACCCAGAAGCCGGTATTCCAGTTCTCCAGATAAACGTCAAAAGAAAGGGAGCCTTTGGAGGCAGAGGGCACCGATCGGGCAACACGGGTGATGGTGCTTGCAACATCGATGATTTTCATGGACGCGACGCCGTCGGTGGATCGCGCGGTGCTGCGCTCAGCACTGCCGTTTACGGGAATCCAGCCCTCATACATAAGGGAGCTGCCTTCAAAGGAATCCCCCGCACCTTGCGTCTTATGGAGGTAATCTCCAAAATCCTCAATTAGAATGCCCTTGTTGCCGTTCCAGTTGTTCCACCAGGCCAGGTAGTAGTCGTCGCCGCCCATATAATGCGAGGGGGTCATGTCTGGCTGGACTACGTTGTTGGGGGTGGCGTATCCTGCAAGGGGGGTGGCGTTGTATACGTCGAGAATCTTCTTCCAACTCGTGGTGTCGTCGGTCGAGTAGGCAAGGCTCAACGGGTAACGGGCATAAGATGTGCCCCCCATCGTATTGTTGCCTCCCCAGAGCAGCAGGGCGTCGCCCTCGTACCGGGCCATAGTAGGCATGGTGTTAGGGGCATAGACGTTGGATGTAACAGCCTGCTCATTCCAGGTTATGCCGAAGTCGTTGGAATAAGTTTCGCAGAAGTTGATGATGGTGTTGTATTGGCAGCGCATCACCAGCTTTAATCGCCCGTCGGCCAGTTCTACAATGGCTGCTTCCGTTGGGCCGCCCTCAAAGCCGGCAGGGCCCGCAAATCCAATGAGGGATGCGCTGGACTGCCAGGTGGCCCCGCCATCCTTCGAATATACGGCGGATGTCTTGAAGGAGCCGGTGTTATCGGACTGGAAGTGGTAGGGTACCACATAATCCACATTCGACCCGTTTCCATCAGCCACCGATGTCACAAGACCGTTGCAATAGGTCAGCGAATAGGTATGCCCGGTCTCAACGATCACAGGCTCAGACCAGGTGGCGGCGCTGTCGTCGGTGTAGATATATGCCAGCTTGCAGTTGGACTTGGTTATATCATGGGCATTAAAACCGCCAAAGACAAAATAAAAGTAATAGACGCGGTCGCCGTCGCAGAGGAAGCTACCGCCCTCGTTGCGCATGCCGTTGGAGGTGTCCACGATCATTTCCAACCCGCCCCAGGTCCTGCCGCCGTCCTTGGAAACGCGCTGATAAATGGCTGCAGGCTGTGTAACGTCGTTGGCGATGGCGACCAGATCACCGTTGGGCATCATACGGGCCTTCATGTTGTCCGAGAATAGGGGGGCTATGGTTAGATCCTGCACTGTCTTGTTGCCGTATTCCACACGGAAGGTCTCCCGAAGCGAACTGACAGAAGCTGCATTCGGATTTCCGAAATAGACGTCCAGCTCCAGGGAGGACGCAGCGGCAAACTCAGGAACTCGGATAAAGAATCCGCTGCCGTCATAGTAGTGGTGCAGAAGCCTCCCGCCCAGGACAAAACGGAGGTCCGCCATATCTGGCCGATAGTCCGAAGGGTTCAGCCCCAGCTCGGCTTTCGATATATAAGCCGCCTTGTCATAAAGCGTCTCGGAAGAAGCATTTTGCAAGGTGAAGGAGTATTGCTTGGCGAAAACACCCCCATTGGCCCCAAGGAGATGAGACTGCTGGAGATATTCACCGGAAATCATATCCGGCAGCAGATTGGTGAAGGTGGGGGCGTTGTCGCCAAAATGGCAGTGCACCTTAAAATAGCGGGTGGTTTCATCAAAGTTGTAAAGGTGGAGGCCATCCCCCATTTGGAGGAAATCCCAATCCCGCACCTTCCGATAGGCCCTGTTGTCGTCGCTGACATAAAGTGAAAGATCCTTCTTGGTCAGACGATGGGAGGCGTCGGTATTTTTCATTGTCAGATGGTTGAGCCTCACGGCCGATCCCATGTCCAGCCCCACGCTGTTGAGGTCACTATCCAGCGTAAAGGAGACATCAGCGCCGGTGCTGTACAGCGCACCAGTGTATGGATCCGGGTCATGGAGCGCAAGGGCGGCTTTGCTGCCGGGTCGCATACTGGGAACTATAACACTAAAATCTTTAGTTCGGGTAGTGCCGCCCATGGTGAGAGAGGCGGTAAGCGTTACCTCGACAGGTGAGGTCTCCGGCGGGCTAACCTGGCCGGTTCCCGAGATTATGTCCGGATGGCTGGAGCTCCAACTGAGCGCCAGAGGCACACCCAGATCAGGGATGATCACCTGGGACGGGAGCGAAAGCGGTGTGGTCACCAAACTTGCGCTTGGATTTTCCCCGAGAAAGCTGTCAAAGGTTAAGCCGTCCAGCATGGCATCAAGGATGACCCCTTCGTCCTCATAGAGGGGACGAGTGATGACATAGCTGTAGAGATCCACCTTGACATCGCCGCTCGTACGGTTATAGTTGGCGGCCTGCAGCTCTATATAGGAACCGCCAATCGCATTGTAATGGGAGTTCAGAGGGGAAAATGTATGAAGCTCTACGCCGTTGACATATAGAACCGGAACGTTATTCTTGTCAATGGTGACCCGGATGTTGGCCCTCTCCTGTTCTCTAAGCCCGGTGACAATGGATTCAGAGCGGCCAGTTCCATTAGTGCTGGAGAAATCATAGAGCACATTGAACAGGATTTCCCCGGCATCATTCTTGGTCAGGGAAAAGCGGCGTGTTTCCGCAGGCCCACGTACCTCACTGACAAAGCCGCGCCAGGCGAAATTTGCGTTTATGACCGGAAGCTCCTCAATATAGACGTCGTACTCAATCGACAGAGCGCTGTCATCATAGCTGCTCGTTCCTCTGATGCCCCGGATGGCATCCTTGCCGGAGGATGTGAAGCGGTACGCACCAATGTCCCCGGGAGCCTGGCCGATGGAAATGGACGCTCCATCAGCGTACCACGTACCGGCAATATAGTCCTTGGCCGCGTAATCGTCACAAGCGTCGGAATAGAGCACAACGTTTCCCGAGAGGCTGACCGGCACATACGTATCCGACGTGAGGGATGCGGAGGAGCCCTGATCCCTTAGGGTGCAGTTGACACGTACGGTGCTGTCAAAGTTCTCCGGAACAAAGCCCAACTCGCTGAATGGAAATACCAGCTCGGCCGTATTGCCGGAGATGGTTGCCCGTGCGCCGGCTGCGCTGCCGGAGAGTTCTCCGTTGCCGAGGTCCAGCGCCACCATTTTTTCCGCTGTGCCGTCCGAAGAAGCGACAGATAGCTCAAAAATGGTCGCATCGGAGAAGCTCAATCCCACGTAAAGACAGGACTTATCCCAGAGGAATCCTACACTCCCATGGGGGGTAGAGTCACCCGCAGCAGCATTCAGCGGATGGATCACATACCAAGAAGGTTCTTTGAGTTTCCCATCCACCACAGGAGGTGTCTGGGTCAGATAGGCAGTAAGCGCCTCGCCGTTTGGCTCCGCAGTTGCAAGTGTGGCGGGGAACAGACCTATTATCAAGGTCACCGCCAGAAGAAGGGAAAGTAGTCGTTTGCTTTGATTCATTCTGTCATCATTCCTTCCTGATTGCTTATATTGTCTAAAGCCCCGCAGATCCGGTAATTTGCAGGGGCTGGACGACATACAAAAAATCGACAATCGGAATAGACATTTCAGAGTCAATTTACTATATTTTTCAAAAAACAAGCACAACATCAGTATATTGTGCTTGTTTTACAGCGTCAACCGACTTTCCCGACACAAAAAGCGGGAGCATGTCCTATTCTCTGCAGTTGCTGGTCTCGCGAAAAGAGTGTACGAAATATTTTCTGTAAGCGCCCAGAAAGGAACCCGTGCCGGAATAGCCGATACGTTCCGCCAATTGAGCGGCGGTTATATGGCCCCGCTTTCTGTGGGCCTCGGCAATTTCCATGCGGGTCTGAAGCAAAAGCTCCCGAAAGGATTTGCCATAGTTGTCCTTTAGAATGCGCAGCAGGTGGCGTTCGCTGATGCAGAGCATCCTTGCAAGCTGGCTGCACCGGCAGGACGGGTCGCTGTAGTTGTCCCGGAAGAACAAATCGATAATGTCCAGACGGCGTTCGTCCAATGAACGAGTGCTGGGAGAGCGGTCATCCAAAGCATCGGAGGCGATGCTTCGGGAGATATGCACCAATAGCAGAAAAAATAAGGCGTTGAGCATATCACAGCATGAGGGCCCTCGGATGGCCGACTCACGTTGGATATGCAGAAGAAGCTCCCTGCCGGAAAAGGTATCCTCTACGGTGACAGGCTCCTTCATCCGGGAAAATATGCTGAGATCCGCGCTGTGAAATCCGCGTGTCTCATCTCGGCGGGAAAGGCTATTCTCCCGCATGGAAAACTGAAAGCTGGTGACAAATGCGCATTTACTTGAGGAGGCGTGGTAGGTGAAATGCGGTGTCAGCGGAGGGATGACAATGAACTCGTCCTGCCGCTGCAGCTCATGATAGCGGATGCAGATCACCTCATATTTGGCATGCTCATGCTTGTAAGGAGTCGAGCTGAGATGTTCCTCCAGCTTGTTGATGTGAAAGTTAAATGGCAGAGTGATTAAAAAGGTATGGCGTCCGGTTTGAAAGCCGATGTTGAGGTTACTGACATCCATGCAGAGTTCCTCCGCAGTCCGTAAACTGTTAGGCTTTAAAGAGCTCCATAGTCTTTCTTGGAAGCTATCTGATTGCGTATAATACAATACTCAAAAGCATAGAGAGAATAATGAATACGGCTACGGTCGAGGCGATAATGCGTCTGGTTTTCTCGTTAAAGTTCATAGTATACTCCTGTTCTAAAGCGTCAGTCAATTAGGCACGCACCTCTTATTTTACCGTTATGATAATAATTTGGCAAGAGCTTGCCTCTGTACCGTGTGACAACAAGACGCTCTTAGTGGTATCATATTGATAACTGACACACAGATATTAAAATTAGGAGTTGCATCATGAGTACACCAATTAAAACCGTTCATCTCATCGGGCTGGGAGCTGTAGGAGCAACATACGCCTCCCTCCTCTATCAAATGGACAAAAAATCTGTCAAGGTCATTCTTGATGAGGAAAGGGTAAGCCGATACCAGCAGGGGATACTGATCAATGGAACAAGGTATCACTTTGATTATGTTATTCCAAAGGCAGGTGAGCCCAAGGCTGAGCTTATTTTGATTGCAGTAAAAGGCCATCATCTTGAAGAAGCCATTGAAAGCATTACTCCTCTTGTAGGAGAAAACACCCTCATTCTCTCCCTTTTAAACGGCATCACCAGCGAGGATGACTTGGCCGGCGTCTTTGGCCGCGACAAAGTCCTTCATGGCTTCTGCGTCGGTACCGATGCAGGAAGGGAGAACGGTGAGGTACGCTTTATTAATACCGGAAAAATCGTTTTCGGCGAGTATTTTCCTGAGGTTGCCGGAAAGTCTCAGCCTGTTGCCCAACTGTTTTCAAAGGCCAAAGTACCTTTTACCAACCCTGAAGATATTCGTCATGAAATGTGGTGGAAGTTCATGATGAATGTGGGAGTTAACCAAACCTCCGCCGTCCTCGGAGCCCCCTACGGGGTCTACAAGACCATTCCTGAGGCAAGTGAGCTTTTAGCCTCGGCATGCCGGGAAGTCCTTCCTCTGGCGGAAAAAGAGGGGATATCCCTTTCAGAGTCAGATATTGCTGAATATTTGCGAATATTTTCGACCCTTTCTCCCTCAGGCAAGACCTCCATGCTTCAGGACGTTGAAGCGGGCCGTAAAACAGAGGTGGAAAGCTTTGGCCTTACAGTTATGAATCTGGGTAAAAAGCATGGCATCCCCACACCCGTCAACGAAGCCCTGTATCGCATGATCCGCGTCATTGAAGCACGCAAGTAACTGTTTGAAAAAGGTGCGTACTTTACAGTACGCACCTCTACCTTAATCATCACCAGATACTTACCCTTTCTTCGGGGGATAAATACAGGGCATCTCCAGGCTGAATACCATAGGTGTCGTAGAACTCCTGGAAGTTCTGCAGCACCGAGTTAACGCGGAATTTATTTGGCGAATGCACATCCTGGGTAGACAACAGCTGATACATCTGTTGAGAGCCGGTAAAACGCCAGATATTGGCATTGCTTTCGAATAGCTGTTTATAGTTTGCGTTGGGCATGCTTTTGGCAATGTCCAGAATACAAGCCATTGCACCGACGTCCGCCACATTTTCCGACACGGTGAGAGCGCCGTTGACAATGGCGTTGGGTGCAATTTCAAGACCTTGGTAGTGGTTAATGACACTCTGGCACTTCTGCTGGAAGGTCACATAATCCTCCTCGGTCCACCAATTGTTCATATTCCCATTTAAATCAAACTGGGCACCGTTATTATCAAAGGCATGGGTTATTTCATGGGCAATAACGGAGCCTATGCCACCAAGATTCTGTTCACGTGTAGCCTTTAAGTCATAAAACGGTGACTGTAGGATTCCGGCTGGGAACACAATCTCATTGTTTGTGGCATTGTAATAGGCGTTTACGGTATGGGGAGGCATCATCCACTGGGTTTTGTCAACAGGCTTAGAAAGCAGCGTTTTAGCATGCTTTGCTTGGGCCGATGTAATAGCAAAAATATTTCCGAGCAGGGAGCCGCCTTTGTCATAGTTTTTTATACTGATGCCCGATAGAGGATCGTTCCATGTATCCGGATATCCGATTTTTACCTTAATGGCTTTGAGCTTTGCCAATGCGGCAGATTTTGTATCGCTGCTCATCCAATCAAGCTTTTCTACTCGCTTTTCAAAGGTTTTTATAATTTCGCTTACTATGCCCTCAACATCTTTTTTGGCCTCTTCCGAGAAATATTTCTCTACATACATCTTGCCTAGATATCCGCTCATGACTGAGTTAAGAAGCTCAAATGCCATCTCTTCATCACTCAATACGCTGGTGATACCGAGGAAGGTGCTATTAAACCCGTATATGGCATCCTGGAGATCCTTTGATAAAAATGAGGATGTATCGATAACAAGACGAATACGCGTATAGGCCTTTAGAATCTCTAAATTTTCCTCTGACAGGAGTTCCCCTGTTTTTCCCATGAGCTTTAAATCAGTAACGATAAGATTTTGGGCTGATCCATAGCCGAGATCATTTATATACTTCTTTATATCAGTCCCGCTGAACATTTCGGCCAGCTTATCAAGGGCAACCGGATTATAAAGATTCTCAACCTTGCTGGCATCCTCGTTTGAAAGCGTATGCTCTGCCAGTACCTCTTCAAAAGCGTAAACACTCTGGGCGGCCTGTATGGCTTCTTCATCGGAAAGCCCTGAAATCTTGAAAAGTTCAGTCAGGAAGCCCTCATAAAGAGCCTTTATCTGAGGGTTTTTCATAAGCATATAGGAAGCGGGCAGAGTGGTTGAAAGGCCCGTGCCATACAGTGCATAACGGCTGCTGTCCATCAGGTCGGGAGAAGGGCCAAAGCTGAAAAGCGGATTAAAGCCCGTTTCATTTTCGAATTGCGCCGCAGCATTTAAAAGCTCCTGAATCGAATTAATACTATCAAATTGATCCAGGTATTTTCTTATGGGTTCAAGGCCTTGTTTATTACGGTTTTCCATATCAAGAACGGAGCTGTAGAAATCAGCCATTTTCTGTTCCTTGGTCCCCTCCTGATAGGACCCTTGGTTCTTTAAAAGATCCTGAGCAATGACCTTTAATTTGCTGCTATTGCTTAAATTAACCTCATCAAAAGAACCGACTCCGGGGTATCCGGCAGGTATCTTGGTGCCGGTAAGCCATTTGTGGTTAACGGCATAATAAAAATCATCCTGAAGCCTGGTACCAGAAAGCTTATCAGTACGGTTTAACACAGCCGTAAGCTGATCAAGGGTAAGATAATCGTCAGCTCCAAAGAGGCCATTACCATAACCGCTCATAAGTCCGGATTTAATAAGCCTGCTCACATCACCTGCGGCGTTAGCCGGTACATCCGTGAAGGATCGGCTTCCATGAATAATGGGAAGCTCTCGAACAGCACGGCTTAAGAATAGGGCAAATTCCAACCGCGTAACATAGGCCTGAGGATTTATCGCCTTACCTGTGGTTCCGGCCAGAATGCTATTCGTTACAGCAATAGCCAATTCGTCCTTATATTCGGGGTTTATCTGATCGGCATCCTTAAAGCCTGTCAGGTCACCTTCTATATCACTTAAAGCACCCAATCCAACTGCGTTTAGAATACTCACAATGGCTTGTTCCCTTGTGATAAGAGCTGTAGCCTCAGTTGTAGCTTGGGCAGGTATCATACCCAGTATAAGAGTCAGACATAGCAGAATTCCTAGAATTTTCGCTCTCAATTTGTTCATGTGTTTTCTCCCTTCAAAAAGCTTATCTGTCTTGCAGGTTATAGCAGATTTTCCCTTTATTAATACAGACCCATTTTCTTTTTGTCTGAGAAATTTATATAGCTAAGGGATTTACATGATGCCCAGCGCACACATCAAACATAGATTTTCTTATGCGCTTCTACAATTTCCTTATAGCGTCCGTAAACTTCATCTACTATGGTTTCCCAACTTGTAAAAATGGTCTTTTTGGCATTTTCGCCTACTTCAATCAGCTTTTCAGGGTATTTGGCAACCTCCATAATGCGAGATGCGATATTATCGCCTCCATCCTTTGATAAAAAGCCATTAAAACCGTCCGTAACCCCTTCAGCCGTGTTGGAGCCTTCAATAAGCAGGGATGGACAGCTTTGGGAAGCAGCTTCCCGCAAAACAATGGATGCATTGTCATACAAAGATGGGAAAAGCAGTAGATTGGCCCTGCAGTAAAGGGACTTTAAATAATCACGATCATAGATAGCTCCCAGGAACATGACGCGATCTGTTAACCCGAATTCCCGGGAAAGCTCCTTTAAATCTTCCAAAGCATAACCCTGGCCTACCATAAGCATTTTATAATTCAAGCCTTTTTGCTTAACGAAAGCCAAAGCCTCCATCAAACACCGGGTATTCTTTTGCCAGACCATTTGGCCGACATAGATGAATACAAGCTCATCCTTGGCCAGATTCAGCTTTTGATTGACTTTCTGGCATTCAAGCTCCTTATTTTCTACGGCCTCATACTCCGTTCCATTTGGAACAATCTCGATGGCACCTTTATAGCCATACTCCCTCAAGGTCTCAGCAGTGGCATGGTTAACCGTCCATACCGAGTCAACACTGTTATAGAAGTCGACAATCCTGGATACACCATAGCGCGCCAGGCCGTCAATTTTAAGGGATTCCTTGAAATCATCATAATACTTGGAATGAAAGGATGCCACAATGGGGATATCTTTTTTTCTTGCTGTTTGAAGCGCTATATGACCGGAACTGAAAGGCGTATGGGCATGAACAACATCAAAGGGAACGGAGCGGATTTTTTTCATAAAGATCCCGTCAAGCTTAGGTACACCTGTTCTATACGGCGGGCGGGTCAATACACCTATGGAGGTATAGCGGAGCACTTCGTATTCCTCTTTGTCAATGTGACGGGGAAAACCCGGGGTTATGGCGTAACAGATACCATGCTTTTTATTAAGCCAGTAAGCATAGTTTTTTGCAACATTGCCAACGCCGTCCATAATAGGCGGAAACGATTCACTGAACTGACCCGAAACCAAACTCATAGAAAGACCTCCATATAGGGCGGATGTTCATCCTGATATTGCCATTATATTTCAGCCTGCTCTATCTTTCAATAAAATCGGGCAATTCTAATGATTCTAATGGAGTCATAATGAAAAATAGGGTCACAGAACCTTTTGACGCATTCTGTGACCCGTTACCATTGGTTCAATTAAATATCACTTATAATATTTTACATGACCTCTATATCGAGAAGCCTGCAAAAATCATTTATGGCCTCTCTATGGTCACCATATGCCACGATCACATGCTGCGAAGATACCTTCTGAGCGAATTCCTCCACAGTACAGCTATGCAACTCAACCTCAAGACTGGGAAGCTGCGGTGCAGGCGGTTCCCATCCAAATTCCTCCCATGCAGGTGGTGTCTTAGCTTCACCGGTATATACGTGCATATAGTAGTGGCCCTTTTTATATACTAACCTCGCGCACGTGACCTCACCCGTTTTGAGCTTTGATACATTGAGCAGCGATGCACTTAAAAGGCCAAAAGCCGTCGGAAGCACTTCTATGTCTCCCTCAGTTACCGCTGCCGGGATATAGTCAGGAACACCTATCAGAACGCTCCTTCTGAAAAACTCATAGTATTCGAGATAGGGTGCCATCTGCCCAGTAAGATAGCGCATTATCAGCTGCGTGACATTGCCCATTACGTCGTTCTCGGGTGTGGTCAAAACCCCGTAATAATGCTCAAGGAGCATAAAGACCATTGCTGGTGGGAAGCCAAGCAGTTTTTTCATGCCATCCACATCGATGAGTGTCACGGCTTCATAGCCGCGCTCTTCTATCTTTTTTCCTATGGCAAGAGCGTATTTCACACCAGTCTCAATAATAGCTTCGTCACATTCCTTTTTGAATTTCCATTCATTCTTCACAAATGCAACGCCGTCTTTGACCTTTTCAAGATCGAGCTTTTCTATGTTCTGAACCATTTCAAGCATTTCAAAAGGCTCAACTTCAACACCAAGCTGTGAGCGCATGGAATTGCCTTCGAACTGCGTGCCATAAAGGAGCATATCCCGATAACCCATCGTACCGATGCGTGCCGTGCGCAGTGATTTTGCCGCATAGCTTGCCGCAACGAAGGCCTTGATTTTTTCTATAGGCTCAGGCTCTTCTATTACATTATAGACATACTTAAATTTGTAATCCATCGCTTCGAATGTAGCGCGCAGCGCAGTTGTGCCTGCCTGTTCGGCAGTGGTGACTATCTTGCCGTTTTCCTTCCAACCACAAAGACCCCATAGTATCATTGGTGTATTGCGGTAGGTATCTGTCACGCGGATTACAGCGTGAGTGGGTATCCAGCCCGCTATGCACACGATAAGGCAGTCCATGTCAAAACCGCTAAGCTTTCTGAGCGCAGCATCGGATATTTCAAATGTCGGTTCATCTGTGACGAGCCCAGCATCAAGGATATCAGCACCAAGAGCGGATAGTGTTTGAAACGCATGGTCGTGTTTAAGCAACAAACGTTCATAAGGTGTGTTTACTTCCCCGAAGCAAACAAAACCAATCCTTGCTTTCATGTATTATGCTACCTCCTATTAGATTGTTTTCCTACCTTGTGAATAGACATCAAAAGCAACGGCGAGAACGAATATCGCACCTTTGATGATATATTGATACGTAATGCCTACACTCATTAGATTCAGACCGTTTGTAAGCGACATGATTACGAATGCACCTATGATGCTGTTTACAACTTTTCCAACACCACCGGATGTTGATACGCCGCCTATGTAGCAGGCTGCGATAGCGTCAAGCTCAAAGCCTGCACCCGCTGTAGGTGCTGCGGACTGTAACCGCGAAGTGTAAAGCATACCTCCGAGCGCTGCCATGAGCCCCATCGATGCAAAAGCAAAGATAACTGTCTTCTTTACGTTAATACCCGCTAGAGCAGCTGCTTCATTATTCCCACCCACACCGTAGATATAACGGCCAAGGCGTGTCTTTTTGAGCATAAAATGGTAAATGAATGTTACCAACACTACGATAACAATCGTCCATGAAATACCATTATAGCCGGAAAGCACATATGTAAGTGTACCTATAAGCGCTGAGAAAAATACAACCTTAAACACGAAGATCGGCAGCGAGACGACATTAAAATTATAATGTTTAAGATCACGGCGCTCATTTATTTGAGAAGCGATGACAAGAACGATTGCTACAACCCCTATTACCAATGACAGGCCGTGCTTGCCGCCTATGTTGAACAGCTCAAATACGAAGCCGTTTGAGAGTTGATTGAAAGTTTCATTTGTAACGGGCACTGTACCTGTGGCCTCGGTGACGAGGGAGAGTAGCCCTCGAAATACGAACTGAAAGGCCAACGTCGTCACGAATGCGGGCACGCCGATTTTACCGATTATAAGACCTTGACAAAGTCCTGCTAAAAGGCCTCCGGCAAGTATTATAGGGATAACGATTCCTAAGGGAATGCCCTGTTTTAGCAAGATCGCAGCGCACGCACCGAAGAAGCCGGCGGCGTATCCGATGGATAGGTCTATCTGCTGCAGTATGAGTACCAGCGTCATGCCAACAGCCAGTACTGCAACGTAACCTGTTTGATTGATAAGATTAGTTATGTTCCTTGCCGTGAGAAAAGCGCCGTCAGTAGTAAAATAAAAGAAAATAAATATCGCTGCCAGCGCCAAGTACATGGCGTAGTTTCGGATGTTGTCTTTTAGAAGAGCACCCGTCTCGCGAAGCAGGGATGCCTTCTTACCGTTGTTTAACGAAAGAATACCATTCATTTTTATCTCTCCTTTATGGTAGTCGCAAATTTCATTATGCTTTGTTCGCTGGCCTCATCCCTGCTGAGCTCACCTGTGATATGCCCGTTGGACATGACGTATACTCTGTCACTCATGCCTATTATTTCTGGAAGCTCAGATGAAATCATGATGATGGACATACCCTGCTCCACCAAACGGTTCATCAATGAGTAGATCTCGAACTTCGCGCCAACATCGATACCGCGTGTGGGTTCATCGAGTATTAGCAGCTTTGGTTCTGTAAACAATAGTTTAGCCAGGGAAACCTTCTGCTGATTGCCGCCGGAAAGATTCATTACGGTCTGCTGGACAGACGGTGTCTTGATTCCAAGCTCGTCTTTGTAACGGTTTGCAGCAATAATCTCTTCTTTGTGGTTTATAACACGGCCACGAAGCAGTGATTTAAGATTTGAGATTGTAATGTTAAAGCGGATATCCTGTTTTAAGATTAGTCCATTGCGTTTTCTATCCTCGCTGACATAAGCTATGCCGGACTCCAGCGCATCCATAGGGTTTTGCAACTTTAACCCATTGCCGTTCATGAAAAGTTCTCCGTTTTCAAGCTTATAGCCAGGGGTGTTACCAAAAATACTTAACGCAAACTCAGTTCTTCCTGCACCCATTAAGCCGGCAATACCCACTATCTCACCGCGATTAACTTTTAGGTTTATAGTATTGAGAATTCTTCGACCTAATTTAGCGTCAGATACAGTCCAGTTTTTGACTTCAAAACACACATCGTCCGAGATTGTATGGTTACGTTCGGGATAGATATTGTCTATTTCACGGCCAACCATGTATTTAATGATCTCTTGCTCGGGGATTTTTCGTTCACTGGCATCAAGTGAGCATATTGTTGCCCCGTCACGCAGAATGGTGATGGTATCGGCAATGGATACCACCTCCGCAAGACGATGCGAGATCATGATAATCGTTACTCCGTCATTTTTCAACTCACGAAGGAGTTGTAAAAGGTTTTTGCTCTCTTCTTCGTTTAAAGAGGATGTTGGTTCATCCAAAATAATGAGATTTGCGTTCTTTGATAGTGTTTTGGCTATTTCGATGATCTGCTGTGTGCCAACCTTCAAGGATTTTACCTTTACCGAAGGATTAATATCTAACTTAACACGTTTGAGTATCTTTTCGGCCTCTATGATCGTTTGGTTCCAATTAACGAAATGCCCCTTCATTATCTCATGACCAAAAAAAATGTTTTCATAGATTGAAAGCTCAGGTATTAGCGCCAGTTCCTGACTGATAATTGCAATACCTGCGTTCTCACTGTCCTTGATGCAAGAAAATTTTTGCTGCTCGCCATTCAGAATGATATCGCCCGAATACGTTCCAAATGAATAGATACCGGAAAGTACCTTCATAAGGGTAGATTTTCCCGCACCGTTTTCTCCCACCAAGCAATGTATTTCACCGCACTGAACCTTGAAATTCACATCATCAAGAGCTTTTACACCAGGGAACGTTTTTGTGATGCTGCGCATTTCCAATATGTATTTGCCCACTGTAACACCTCTTATCATTTCATAAAAGGGCGGAATGGGTGTATCCCACTCACGCCCTATTTCTGCTTGGAACGATTTTGTTTATTTCCAGTTAGTGAATTCGGAACCGTTATAAACGCCACTATCGAAGAATTTTTCAACGATATTGTCCTTGGTAATGGTAACAACATTCGCCTGGACTGACGGAACTTTCATCTTGTTGTTATCGTAGGTTGTGTCATATTGGGCTTCTTTGCCTTCCCTGATGGCGTTGACTATGTTCATTGTTGCAGTTACTAAAGCCTTGGGATCCTTGTAAACGGTCATGCTCTGTTTGCCATCAATGATGTACTGAACTGAGGATTTGACACCGTCAGCTCCGGTTATAATGAGCTTTTCGACATCAGCATCAGCTCTAAACGTGTCAGAAAGGGAGCGAGCGCAATCATCATCTGCAGGTGAAAGGACATAAACCGTGCCCTTTGCAGACGAATTACTAGCTGTCAGGTGTGCTTCTGCAAGAGACTTGCAGACTTGCATGTTCCACTCAGAATCAATGGTGCCCATGATGGATATGTACTCATCGCGGGTAAGCTCGGCCTTTTGGCTCAGTTCAACAGCTTTTGCACAGTTTTGGACGATGAAAGTACCATCTGCAATCTTGGGCTGGAGAACCTGCCAAGAACCTTTGAAGAACATAAGAGAGTTGTTGTCGGTAAGTGCACCAGAGTATAAATAGAGGTTGTTGCCCTTCGTACTGCCAGCCTGATCAACAAGATACTGTGCCATGGCAGCACCTACGGATACGCTGTCGAAGGTTGCATAATAGTCAAGACCATCGGTATCCATGATAAGTCGGTCATAGGATATAACCTTGATGCCTTCCTTGTGAGCATCGTTAACTGCAGCTCCGGCTGCTGTTGCATCGAACGGGCACAAAACAATGATATCTGCGCCTTTGCTAATCAATGTCTCTACATTTGTCTTTTCGGTTGCGGAGTTGTTCTGGCTGAAAAGTATTTCTGCTTTGACACCGCTTTGTTCAATCATTTGCTTGAACATCGCTTCGTCTCCAAGCCATCTGGACTCTTCTTTCGTGGGAAGCACGATACCGAGTTCAAGACCGCCTGATTGGCCCTGTTGCACAGGTGTCGACTGACAGCCTGCGAAAAGGCTAAGTACAAGAATGGCCACCAAGAGTAAGGAAATTTTCTTCTTCATTGTTATTGATCCTCCTTGTTATTTTACTGCACAGTATTTACTATGCAAAATATCTCTGTTTTTATGCAAATTTGTGCAAAATATAAAGCAATAAATTGAGAAAAACAAAAATAAAAAGGTAACGGATCTAAATAGTATTGAACATACTCATTATAGCCATACCCTATGACACTGTCAATCAAAAATGCAAAAGATTATGAAACTTTTCCGCTCATAACAATGCAAATTTATGCAAAATCTTTTATTAGGGTCTGTGGTCTCATGTGGTACCACGAATGATAAGAGAGGGCTTCAGCGCGATCTGCTGAGGCGAGGAGTTCGAGTTTTCAACGCGGTTGAGCAGCACACGTACAGCAATAGACATCATGTCCTCATACTGGTTATGGATAGTGGTGAGTCCCTTGCTGATATATTTTGAAACGATCATGTCGTCAAATCCAAGCATTGCAATGTCATTCGGGATGCTGAGACCAGCTTCTTCAATAGCTTTTATTGCACCAATGGCCATTTGGTCGTAGCTAGCGAAAACAGCGTCGGGATGTTCGCTTTCAGCAAGAATCTCACGCATGCAAAGATAGCCGCCCTCCTCCGCCCGTTCCTGACTCGTCTTTATAAAGCGAGATTCTACGGGCATGCCATAGCTTTGCATCAATTCTTGGAATACTCGCAGTCGCCCCATCGTTTTGTCTTCGGCTAAAAAACCTATACGACGATACCCACGCTGAATCAAATGCTCTATTCCCATTGCCATGCCACGTCTTTCATCAAGAAAAAGACTGTCAAAATCAAGATTAGAAAAGTATTTTGCAGTGATAAACATGGCCGGCCGTTTGATGGCGGAAATAGCAGAAAATATATCGTTTGATATTTCTTCTGAGTCATCAAGCAGTATCAGAAGGCATTTTACATCCATCCAACCAAAATCATAGATATCACGTATCATCGTGTCCTGATCGAAATTTGTCAGCTTGAGGATAGTGGAATAGTTTTGCTTTTCAAAAAAATCGTTTGCCACGTGTACAAGGCGTGCATAGTAGCCGGAAAGGACCTCGGGCACAATCAGGCCGGCGGTATTCCATTTCTGCATTTTGATTCCTTTGATTTTGTGCTTGGTATAGCCCAAATGCTCCGCGGTTTCCTCTACTTTAAGTCTTGTATCCAAACTTATACGCGTATCGTTATGTAATGCGCGTGAGGCAGTAGAAACACTTACACCAGCGGCTTTCGCTATTTCTTCTAAATTCGCCATTCTATATCCTCGCTTTCAAGCCAATGATAACTTGTTACTTGGAGTGCAAAAATAATGCAACTACCAAATTATTGACCTTATTTATGGGACTGTATACTCTATATAGCATAAATTTTTCTAGCGGAAAAATCAAATAAAAACATAAAACAATAGGATTGACTTTTTCATTTATCGCAATTAAACTTTGATCTATATCACAAATATTACACCGAAAGACACTCAAATAATGGTTTTTTAAGAATTCCTATATTGTCGACTAGACTACACTATTTTTAGAACCAGTGGATCGTTGAAGGACGATTGCAGTTTTTATGCTATATAAAGTTATGCAATATTTGATCCAGGCTTTGCATTATACAAGAGTAAAAGCAGGATTATTATTAGAATCACTATCATTAGGAAAGAGATGTATATGAGTTATATTGCTGTTGACCTTGGAAGCACTAATGTTAAGGTAGCCGTGTACGATGAAGCGCTTAAGATGAAAAAATGGTATAGCGAGCCAGTATCCTACGTGCGCCAGAACGGTTTTTGCGAGTTTGATGCAGATGCCTATGTTGATAACATTCTTTCAATGATACATCAGCATGTGAAGGCAGGTACTGTTTCAGCTGACAACGTAAGCCGTATAGTACTCACAGGGCAGGCAGAATCTCTCGTGGTGCTTGATGATAAAAAGGAGCCGCTGATGCCCGCAATATCATGGATGGACGAACGCTCCATACAGGAATGTGCCTATATAGAATCCAAGTTCACACCCGAAGAATGCTACAAAAAAACCGGTCAACCAGCTGTTCTGCCTACATGGCCAGCAACAAAGGCGCTATGGATCAAACGCAATAAACCTGAAATACACGAGAAGATAGCCTATTATACCTTACTAAAAGACTATGTTGTGTATCGCCTAACAGGCAAACTTATGAGTGATTGTTCCATTGCAACGTTCACTTTCTATTTCGATATCAAGAACAAATGCTATTGGAAAGACATGTGTGAAGTATGCGGAATAGATGAAAACAAGCTTCCGCCTCTTGCAGAACCATGCACTGACGCAGGATCCCTGTGCAAAGCGTCATCTGTAGCTTCTGGACTTACAGAGAATACGATTGTGAATATCGGTACGCTGGATCACTTTGCAGGCATGGTGGGTGTAGGCAATGTTGAAGAAGGGAGCATGAGCCTTTCGACCGGTACTGTCATGGCGATAGCTACAATGGCGCATCTGCCGTTGACAGGACGAGAAACTATGGCACTGCATTATGGCTTTATTAAGGACACCTATATTTTCTTGCCCGTTTCCGAAAGCGGAGCTGCAAGTCTTGAATGGTACAAAAGCAACTTTGCGGATGATCTGTCCTATAGTGAGATGGACAGACTAATCGCAGAAAAAGACTTGCCTAACGAGTTGGTGTTTCTGCCTTATCTCGTTGGAACAAATGCACCGGAGTACGATATCGAAGCAAGTGGGCTATTCTATGGCCTTCGCTCAAAACATGACAAAATGGATCTTGCATACGCCATAATGGAGGGCGTTTCAATGATGCTCGCTAAAAACGTTGAACGTATTCGTGAATCAGGAGTGTCCATTAGCCGCATCATAGCAACAGGCGGTGGTGCAAAGTCGGAGTTGTGGTGCCAAATGCAGGCTGATGCAACTGGCTTAACAATAGAGATCCCTGCTGAAAAAGAGGCTGCATGTCTTGGTGCAGCCATGATCGGTGCTGTATCGGACGGATCATTTGAAAGCTACAAGCAAGTAACAGATGCAGTTGTACGCATGACAAAGTCATTTAAACCAAGAAAGAATGAAACTCTTTTAAGGAAGCGAAGGCAATTCAATCTGCTGTATGACGCTATGCTTTCGGCAGCAAAACTATCTTAATACAAGGGTTATAAGCTTTTGGAACAATATGCATAGTAGAGGATAGGATAAATAAAGGTGCGTTCCCACAGAAACACACCACAAGCCTCGATCAATAGATAAAGGCGAGTCCATCTCGCCTTCTTTGTAACATTTTCTTTCATACTATTAAGTGCTGGCAATAATTATCTTCTGAACAATGTCGGCAACATCTTCACACTTATCGAGGGCATCTTCCAGCTTTTCATAAAGAAGCTTGTAGATTATAATTTTCTTGGCATCGGTCTCAAACTCGAAGAGTGTTCTCATGGCATTTAGATAAGTCTTGTCTCCGACTTCTTCAATGTGATTGATCTCAATGATCAGATCGTTTATGAGTTTAAAGTTTTTCTTGTAATTCTTAAGATTCTTCATCAGCTCATCGAGCTTATTGCATGCATCTACAACCAAACCCATGAAGTTCTGGCTTGCCTCGTTAACTTCATTGACGCACATCATATAGGTGTGGTTGGCAATGGAATCAATATTATCAGTGATATTTTCAATTTCTTTTATTATTTCCACAATATCTGAGCGATCAATTGGCGTAACAAATGCTTCTTCAACCAGTTTTAAGCATTGGTGAACATGGTTGTCAGCTTCGTGTTCAATTGATTTTAAATTTTGAATCTCCTTGTAATCAATGACGCCATCCTCAAAGGCTTTCTTTAAGGTATTGGCCGCTCTTACGGAATAGGAGATTGAGACTTCAAACAATTTAAACCAATCTGTATCCTTACTTGTAAATAAGCCCATAAGAAAATCCTCCTCTTAGAATATGAAAGTAAAAAATTTAGCCATAACATAGCCGAGAACCAAACATGCCGGGAAGGTTAAAGCCCAGGCCAGCAGCATTTCTTTAACAATACTCCAATTAACATCCGAAATTTTTCTGGCAGCGCCTGCACCCATTATGGCAGTTCCCTTCGCATTTGTAGTGCTCAATGGAATACCTAAAATTGTAGCCCCCGTCATACAGGCTGATGCTCCAATTTCAGCAGAAAAGCCTTGATACTTTTCAAGCTTTACCATATCCATTCCCATGGTTTTTATGATTTTATACCCACCTATGGAAGTTCCGATAGCCATTAGAGCTGAAATCAACAGCTTAACCCATATAGGAATAATCAAGTTATCACTGGCTGGGAAAACCCCGCCAACCACAAGAGCAAGAGCAAATACGCCCATGAATTTTTGTCCGTCCTGCGCCCCATGGTTAAAGGCCATAAGCGAAGCCGAGACAATCTGACCCCATGAAAAAAAAGTGTTGGCTTTACGGCGGTTTACTCTTTTAAAGGCAATGGAAACACCCTTAGTCGTAATAAAACCTGCAATAAAACCCAATACTGTTGCGACAGCCAAACCAATAAGCACTTTTTTAAATTCATCCCAGTTAAAGGCTGAAAGGCCGTTGAAAGAAATACCGGCTCCCATGAGGCCGGCAATAAGGGCATGACTTTCACTTGTAGGGATACCAAATTTCCAGGCCGAAACTGCCCAGATAACAATGGAAAGCTGTGCCGCCGCAAGGGTAATGAGGGCATCCTGCCCTGTACCTATTGTTACGATCTTAGCGGTTGTATTGGCAACCGCGGTTCCCATCATAAAGACACCGGCTAAATTGAAAACTGTTGCTAAAGATATTGCCGCCCTTGGACTTAAAACACGTGTTGAAACCACGGTAGCAATAGCATTTGGGGCATCTGTCCATCCGTTGACAAAGACCGAAGCGCACACCAACAGCATAACTATGGCTAAAGCAAACATAGACTTCCCCTTTCGATAAATTGACCGAGTACTCTCATTGTTTGTTAATTAAATTCTTCTTTTAACTTTTCTTTAACAAACCTTTAACATTATAGCATAAGCCTCTTCGACAGTTAAAGGCAGAAAAAAAGGAAAAAGCGCCATTTAACATAAATTTAACAAAGCGCATTTCCCATAAAATGTCATATCTGTATTAGGATTTTTTATGCGCTTGACGCCCTCTCTTTTTGAACATAACATAGCAGGCCAGAATAATGATAAAAACGGCGATGAATTGCAGGACATCAGCCTTGGAACTAAAGAGCAGCATTGAACCAAAAATCGGATAGACGATAAAAAAACTCAGACGAATTGACGCGACTATTGTCATTTCACCGATACTGTAAGAAGCCTGCTCCCCAATTGCGCCAAGAACAGCTGAAAACGCATAAAGGAGAAGAACATCCAAAGGAATTTTATCAAAACCCCAGGTGAATAGGTCCCGCATCAGCATATTAAAGTAAACAATAGCTACCCCGCTCATGCTTCCCGCAAAAATTGACAAAAGCACAGACTTCACCTTGTCATCTACAGTTTTAAAAAGCAGGGGAAGAAGGACTAAGCCTGGAACCAGGAACAAAATAATCATGATAGGAAGGTTAATTGTGAAATAGCTAACAGGCTCCGACCTAAAAGCAATGAATAGTGTCATCCCCACAATGACCATTGAATAGAGATAATCGGATTTGAATACCTGCTCTTTTAATATCAGCCCTGATAAAAACACAATCAGAACAATATCCCAACCGGCCATGGATGTGATAATATGGGGTGGCAAAGTCTGAGCGGCAATACTGTTTGGAACTGCGGCCACAATATAAGCAAGAAATATTCCTGAAAGCCATATCCAGAAGTGTTTCCTTTTGTCCTGCTTATCTTTTTTATTTGATCCTATCCACGGTATGCCCTTCTTTTGAAGAACCATCCCTACCGAGGCAATGGTTGATCCTGTCAATGCTAGTAAAATAGCGGTCATCTTTCCTCCAAGGTCTTTTTATTTTGTTTGCTTTTTTACTTTTTTTATTTTATCATTTAACAAGGAAAAAGTTCGTTAAAATTTTATTAGAGTCCATCAGAATAATGAAAAAGGAAGTATGCTATGTTTAAAGGTATCAAGCGGTTCTGCATTTACCTATTAGGTTTTCTGTATCCTGTTTTTCTTATTCTTCTAACTACATTATTCATATTTCTCATCGTCGGCTATGCTCTTGATTCCGAAAGAATCACCTCATCAATGACAAAGATTGTGATATTTCTGGGCGGTTTCCTTGTGTTTATGATCACAAACCTTATAAAGGGCCTTTTCTACAAATTTGATGAGCCCGTTGGGCATAAGATAGACGAACAAAGTGCACCTCAGCTTTTTTCTCTATTATACCAAATAAAAAGAGAGATTCATGGTGCAAAAATTCATCAGGTAATTATAGATAATCAACTTAACGCTTACATAGAGGAAGTACCCAGACTGGGGGTCTTTTTTGGTTATCGACGAACTCTTGTTATTGGTCTTCCTCTTCTTCTCGCTTTAAATGAAAAGGATCTTGGTGCGGTTCTCGCTCATGAGTATGCACATTTCTCTAAAAAGCATGGCAAATGGCGTGCACGTATCTTCAGAAGCTATAGAATGTGGAAAAAAATATATGATGACTATAAGAAAACGGAGAAAAAAAATTTTTTAATATCAAAGTTTTCTTATTGGTACTTGCCTAAAATAAATGATATATTATTTTTCACACAGAAGCGGGACGAGTTCGAGGCAGATGCGCTGGCAGCCCGTATATCAGGAAATCAAACGGTCGCTGATTCTTTGATTAAATTGAGAATCTATGATGTAAAGCTTCAGCGCTTTTATTCAGAAATAAGTAAAATAGCCGATCAATCCTCGGAACCTGTTCAGAACTACTTTTCCCTTATGGAGGCATCGTTTAGAGCTCCCCTTTCTATTGATTTGATAAATGCTATTCTGGAGAGTATTCGGGAGCACAAAACTCTCCCCTTTCATACCCACCCTTCTACCAGCGAGAGAATAGCAGCTATTAAAGCTTCTATAAGAGTGCCGGATGAAACCGGGCTCCCAGCCTATAGCACCCTTATTGGTACAGCCGACATGCTAAACATCCTTAATGGCATGTATGTAAAAAATATTACAGAATCCTGGCACCAGAGATATCAAAAGCTGCAGGAGGATATCAATATCCGCCACACATTGGATAAAAGCCTTGAAGGCGGCTCCTTGGATAGTAAAGACACTCTGACAAGAGGGTTATTAATTGAGAGATATGAAGGCACCTCGGAAGCTTTATCTGCCTTTGAGGAGGGTATGAAGACTTACCCGGACTACCTGCCCCTGAAATATCATTACAACCGTTTACTGCTTAATACTGACAGAGAATTGGCTGAAGAAGCGCTTACTAATATAATGAATGAGGATGCCCAGCTCATTCCACATGTCTGTCTTGAACTCATGAATCATCATTTGCATCATCAAAACAGAGAAAAAGCTTTGGAATATTACTATTATGCCATAAGATTCATGGAAACCAATGAGGAGGCAAAAAAAGAACGCAGTACATTGTCTGGCAACCTTATCCCCCATGATCTTTCGGACACCACCCTGTCGAACCTGATTGAATCATGTAAAAAATACCGCCAGATAAAAAAGGTTTATGTTGCGATACTGGATTTAAAGCTGACACAAGACTTTCCACTTTATGCTATCGGTATAAGCTACAAATGCAGCCGGAAAAAGGCAGTGCGCATCCAGCAGGCGCTGATGGATCAAAACCCTATTCGCTGGGAGGTTTTCTATTTCCCAATCAATCGAAACAGAGCATGGGAGCTCAAACTCATGGCCCTGCCCAACAGCAGGATATTATAGAAGAGAGAAACATGATTAAAGCCTGACAGTATCAATCTGTCAGGCTTTATGCTTCATTAGCTTAAGTTTTTGATCATCAACTTTAATCCTTTAGCTCCTCGTGGCGCTTGATTTTCTTTGTTGTTGTCTTTATGAATTCCTCTTCCTGTATGGTGAAATCCTTAATGTGCTTGTAGGAAACAAGATCCTTGTTTACTCGTCTTACTTCCTTGTCAATGATTTCTTCTGCTGTTTTCCCGGGAGCGGCATTATTCTGAATGTCCTCGTCAATTTTCTCGTGGTCGGGTACCAGCTTTGCACACACTATAGTATCTCCGTCGGATTCACCCTTGCCATACACCAGCGACTCTTTTATATAGGGACTTCTGTTGAGAAGGGTTTCAATTTCTTCCGGGAATACGTTCTTGCCGTTTCCGGTAATAATGACATTCTTTTTACGGCCCGTGATATGCACAAACCCGTCCTTGTCAATAAAACCACTGTCTCCGGTAAAGAACCAGCCATCCTTTATGACTTGGGCGGTCGCCTCGGGATCTTCATAATAGCCCAGCATGATACTGGAGCCCTTACATTTGATTTCTCCTATACCTTCCTCATCAGGATGGTCTATTTCCATCTGGAGATTGGGAAGGGGCAGCCCTGCTGCTTCATCCTTATAATTAATATCACGGTTCAAGGCCACAATGGGTGCGCATTCGGTAAGGCCGTATCCTTGCACCAGAGATATACCCAAGTCTCTGAAACCGCGGGCTATCTGGGGATCTATACCTGCCGCACCGCTTATAAACATCCTGATATGTCCACCCAAGCCCGCATGAATCTGAGCAAAAAGTATATGGCGTATATCCAGCTTGACTTTTCTCAAGGTGTTGCTAAGACCCAGCGCAAAATTGATTTTTCCTTTTCCCTTCTGTTTAATGGCCTGATTCATGATTTGCCTGTACATGGACTCAAAAACCAAAGGAACACCCAGCATCATGGTGCATTTGGATTCCTTCAGGTTTTTAACAATATGCCGCAATCCTTCACAGTAAGCAATTGTGCAACCTCTGTAAATCTGGCACAGGAAGCCGCAGGTACATTCATAGGTGTGATGAATGGGAAGAATGGACAAAAAGATATCCTTATCGTCAATGTACAGCATGGCGCACATATTCATAAGATTCTCACTTATGTTTCGATGGGAGAGCATAACCGCTTTGGCCTGATCGGTTGTGCCGGATGTAAAGAGAAGCATATTCATGATATCGGCATCGATTTCTGCATCAATAAATTCACGGTTGCCTTCTTTTATAAGCCTATGGCCTTTTTCAAGCAGAGCCTTATAGGATAAAATGCTGCCGTTATCCGTCTCTGCATCCATGCTGATCAAGAAACGGAGAGTGGTGGATTTAAGAGTCAGCGGCTCTATTTTCTCTTTCACGCTGCCCGAATAGATGATGGCATCGGCTTTTGAGCGCTGAATAAGGGATTCAATCTCATGGGCGGGGAGTTCTTTGTCCAAGGGAACAATCGTAGCTGTTCCATTAACAACAGCTAGATAGGAAGTAGACCATTCATATCGATTTTCTCCGATTAACGCTATTTTCCCACCTTTTAAGCCAAGACTCAAAAGCGCCGTTCCAAGAGCGTTCACATCGGACTGGTATTGCTTATAGGTTATCGGAAAGTAATCGGGATGATCCTTTTTCTTGGAAAGAAAGGCTGCTTTGTCTCCATAAAGTGCCACACTTGATTCCAGCATGTCCTTAAGGTTTTTAATGGGCCTGACCTCATAAAGATTATCATATTTCATCTGCATTACCTCTCTCATGTTTATTAGGTTTAGGACCGTATAAAATTTGAATATTTACATTATATAACATGGCCGTAAATTTTGGAATTATTAACTGATGGGTTATTTTATTAAATTCATATCATGGTTAAAGACGAATTGACCGATACACCTAGAAAAGCGGCCTCATCTTATCGTATAATATCAGAGCACAAGGAAAAAATAAACTCTGACAAGGGGGAACTTCATTTTGGAAACATTTAAAGATCTTTATAACAGGCTTGTAAAAGCCTCTCTTGATCATAGGCTCGAAGAGGAAGTCCAAGACATCGAAAATCATGCCGATTACAGCAAGCATCATCTGGAGTGCCTGCTTCATCCTGAAAACAAGCCTGCAGTCATCAGCCTTGGGGCTTGCGAGGATTGCAAAAATGAAGAGCGAACGGCCTGTGAGGTGGCCTGCCTCTTTTCAGCTGTAAAGCGAGACGAAAACGGAAATGTTGTCATTGACGGAATAAATTGTACAGGCTGTGAGAATTGCGTCGATGTATGCAAGAAGCAAAACTTGTCTGAAAGAAAGGACCTCCTGCCTATTTTGGAGATTCTCAATTCAAAAAAAGCACCCGTTTACGCCATGATCGCACCCGCCTTTAACGGCCAGTTTACTCTTGACGTAACAGCAGGAAAACTTCGTTCAGCCTTTAAAAGGCTTGGTTTTTACGGCATGCTGGAGGTCGCTTTATTTGCCGATATTCTAACCCTTAAGGAGGCCCTGGAGTTTGACCGTTCCATACACGAGGATAAGGATTTCATGTTGACCAGTTGCTGCTGCCCCATTTGGGTCGCAATGATTAAAAAAGTGTATCATGATCTCATTCCTCATATGCCTCCGGCAGTTTCGCCCATGGTAGCCTGCGGCCGATCTATCAAGCGCATTCAGCCAGATGCAATAACAGTTTTTATCGGTCCTTGCGTAGCTAAAAAAGCAGAAGCCAAAGAACCCGATATCCGGGATTCTGTGGATTATGTCCTCACCTTTCAAGAGGTCGATGACCTTTTCAAATTAACCGGTATTAACCCAGCCGATATGCCCGAGGATATGCGCGACCATTCCTCAACCGCAGGACGTATCTATGCCCGTACAGGCGGCGTAAGTGAGGCTGTTCAAACCACTCTGAACAGAATATCACCCGATAGAAAGATTCCTCTTCATGCCACCCAGGCCAATGGCGTTGTGGAGTGCAAGCGTCTGTTAAAAGAGATAACAGACGGCGATATAAAAGCTAATTTCATGGAAGGCATGGGCTGTGTCGGTGGATGTGTCGGGGGGCCCAAAGCCATTATTCCCTATAAAGAAGGCACCGAGCATGTCAATGATTACGGGAAAATGGCCCAATACAAAACGCCCATTGATAATCCTCAGGTTATTGAACTCCTCCATCAGTTGGGCTTTAATACCATTTCGGATCTTTTGGAGAGAGATAACTTCTTTATCCGCAAATTCATCAAGCCCGGAGATAAAGCATAGCTCTCATATATGCAGTCTCTTTTTAATCTCCACTTTGATGTTTTCACCCTGAAATATGAGTATGGCCGACAAAAATATGATACTTATGCCCACCGATATTAAGGAAGGATAGATGACATTCACCCAGTCAAACAGGATGAATAAAATGGGGAGGATGCCAAATAGCCCATCCAGAAAAAAATAGGTGATATAATCTCTGATACTGAGTTTCATGATTTTTGCCGTAACGTACATCACAAACATTGCGGTAACACATGCAATGGGGATGGCGTAATCCAATGACCATCCCCTCCATCCTGTCCGCCAATCCCAGAAAACGGCCAGTACCGATACAATGGTTACTTGCCACATGATCGTTTTCGTTATGTTATGCCTTTTTCGGATGACTGCAATTAAACTGAGCCACATGCTAAGAAGACCAAAAACAACAAACATGGGCCGATTTATTTCCAAAGGGTAGATGTTGTGCAGCACAAAGCTTATAACTACGACTATCACAGAAATGAAAACCATGATACGAATAGCCAGGTGACGTTCATAAGCAGGCGGTATTTGTGGAAATATCTCTTCTTCGTCATGACCTTCGGCTGGTAAAACATTATTACACAAAGGGCATTTCTCATTATTTCCGCGTATATGAACTAAACAATGCTTGCAATATTGCATAAAATCTCTTCCGCATCTCTATAAATTTGACGTAATTTCAATATCAATTCCCTTTTCGGCGAGTAATTTAAAGAAATTTCTTTGTATTTCTGTTTCACGGAAGGGCGAGGTAAAGCTCACAACCAACCGGTCTCTATAAGAACACACGCAGAACTGGGGCCTTCGGGCGCTTGTGAAAACACTGAACTGCTTGATATAGGCATCAAATTCCAAGGGCATGTCGATCCGTCCTATATTGGACAACGCGGCTGTTATGCCCCTGTCCTTTATTTTATTGGCGATGCGAATGGAATAGTCTTTGAAAGGCAAAGGCGCTACTCGGGCAAAGGGCTGTTTCTCCAAAGCCATCAGTTGGTTCAGATGCCGTATAAGCCGCTCTTCTGTCAACTCTCTTTTGAAGCCTTCGGTGATACTCTCAATGATATTTTCAAATCCAAGCCGGTCTGTGCCGAAAGTATGCCCAACATGCATGGTACTAAAGAAATTCCTGGCTGTTTCCGACTTAAAAAATTGCCTCAAGTTAATAGGAATGGATAAGATGATGGATTTCTTTTGCTCATGAGCCGGCATTTCGTTATAAATGGCGTAAATAAACAGTGCCGCAAGATAGACAGTCAAAGTAGTATGATGCTCATGGGCTTTCTCTAAAACAGCACCGGCGGACATGCTGCCTTCTATTACCTGCATTCTGTTATCATCCATCCTGGTTCCGCGTATATGATAAACCCGGAGACTGGGTGCTTCCTTTTCAGTCTTTGTCGGTCTACGGTTATCCTTGCCGTTAAAATACCTTCCAAAGCTGTCATCCATTTTTTTGCTGATTGAGGCGCTATATTTCAATTGAGGACTATTGCCGGCGAATTTCTCCTTATATTTAAGCAGCAAATAATGATAAATCAAGGTCTGCATAAACCAGACAGCGCCTGTTCCATCGGAGAGAGCGTGAAAAATTTCTAGATTGATTCTTCTGCCAAAATAAAAAACACGAAAAAGCAAATTTCTATTATCCCTTTTATAGATGGGCGCACAGACCGGATTATCTTCAAATTCAACGCCGGGATGGATATCGCCGGTTTCTAAATAGTACCAGAAAACCCCTCTTCTCAAGACAGATTTATAAAGCGGAAAATGTTCAATGGTTATATCCAGGGCTTGCTGTAAAGCTCCGGGCTCCACAGCCTCACAAAGCTCGCAGACAAGGCGAAAAACCTTTGTATCTCTATCGTTGCATACCGCTGGAAAGTGCTTTGATGCATTATCCAGCCTGGTCCATTCTACTCTTTTTCTCTGCCACATAGTTCTCTATCTTTCCAATCCGTTATCACTCAAAAACTTGTTTATTATAGCGTAGCATTGCTTGACGTGCTCGGATCTCTTTGGCAAATACAAAAAACCATGGAGGGCCTCTTGTATTCGGTATACCTCAGCACGGTTCCCAAACTCCATCAATCGCTTGCCATAGGCTTCTCCTTCATCTCTCAAGAGATCATATTCTGCTGTAATAATCAATGTCTCAGGCTGATCCGTCAGGTCATCAGCTAATAATGGTGCAACATAAGGACTGTTTTTGTCTTCTTGGTTTTGTACGTACAGCTCCATATAATCCTGTATCTTTTTCGCCGTCAGGATATAGTCTGCCCCGTTCTCCCGTATGGAGGGAAAAGGCGAATTTTCACTATGGTCGTTATAGGTAGCCGGATAGATTAGTATTTGCTTGTGAGGCAAAAACTCTCCCCTGTCCCTTGCCATCAAAGAGACCACCGCTGCCAAATTCCCACCCGCGCTATCGCCGATTAACGTAATATCCTTCCTTTTACACGGCATAATATCATGGTTTAAAAATATTTCCCTGGTAACATGGTAACAGTCCTCAACGCCTAATGGAAAAGGATTTTCGGGAGCCAGCAGATAATCTACCGATATAACCCTATGCCTTGTTTGATTGGCCATATGGGCACATATATGGGTATAGGAATCAATATTGCCGGTAACCCATCCCCCGCCATGAAAAAAAATCAAGGCCTTGGGAATTTCATGCTTTTTGGGACGAAAAATCCGAACCGGAATGGCTCTGTCCCCAATCATTATCTTGTAATCCAATAAATTGTATAGCGGCTTGAAATAAAGATGTACGACATTAAGTATCCTGCGCTGTATCTTATAATCCTTTTTCAGGTTAATAAAAGGATACGATAGAGCCTTTAGAGCAATCTTTTTTAACCGGTGCATCTGATTCCTCTCTTTTCAAGCAGCAATTGTTTCATATCCGTTATTTCCCCAATAAATCATACCCAAATAAACAGCTCATCATTCTGTTGCCATGAATCCATCGATCATTTCCTGTGTCAGTCCTTTTTCCCGGCTGATAGCGGCAAAAAAGCGTCCGCTTCCCCGGACTGTGCGCTTTTGGCTCTCAAAGTCGCAATGGATCAGGCCAAAAGGAGCACTCTCACCCTCCAACCACTCAAAGTTGTCCATCAGCGTCCAATAATAATAGCGTTCAACAGCAACACCGTCTTCAATCAGCCTTGAGACCTGATAGAGATGGTCGGCGATATAATCCCTTCTAAAGGTATCTTTTTTGTCACAAGTACCATTTTCAGTTATGTAAACAGGAAGGCTGTATGCCTTGCCATATTCCTTGCAGAGCATATAAAGCCCTTCCGGATAGATTTCCCACCCAAGATCATTTAAAGGTGCACCAGACTTGGTGAGGAGTTTGTACCCCCCTTTAAAACTGGCCTTGACCATATCCCGGGTGTAATAGTTTATACCCATGAAATCAGAGAAGCGTCCTCTGCCCTTGGGTGCTCCGATTCCTAAGGGAAAAGAGAATACACCAGTTGTCATAGCCAATATGATTGCATCCTGAAATAGTCTCTTGATTACCCGTGCAGCCAGTCGATCCAGAAGGCAGTAGGTTGCATTCTTAAAAACCCTCACGTGGTGAGCAGCTCCAACTTTGGTTTCGCCTTCAAAGCCTCTGTCCTCTCGCACCTGGTGAATGACTGTATAGGCCTCAAGATGGCATAAAACCAGGTTCCTCATGACCTTAAGCGCCAGAGGTAAATCCTTTTTACCCGGAGGCCATTCGCCTTTCACATAGCCCTCAAAAGCAAATACGTTAGGCTCGTTTATGGTAATCCATTCACTGACCAAATCTCCGAATGACTCAACACAAAACAGGGTATAGCGCTTGAAGCGTTCTACACAGGACTTATTTTCGAAAGCTCCCGATCGGGCAAACCAAAGGGGATACGAGAAATGAAATAAGGTGACGATGGGCTTAATTCCAGCTTTATTCAGAGTCATCAGCTCTTTACGGTAATGTGCCGCTGCCTCGGAGGAAAAGCTCCCCTCCTTGGGCTCAAGTCGACTCCATTCAAGCCCCATACGATAACAGGAGGAATGAAGCTCGCCCATCAGAGCAATATCTTCTTCAAACCTGTTGAAATGATCATTGGCCCGGATACTGTGGGTACCATCCTTTATATGCTTGTTCTCGCTCCATTCATACCAATTGTTATTTCTGTCCCCACCCTCGATTTGGAGAGCGGATGTGGCCGTTCCCAACAAAAAGTCCTCCGGAAGCTTAAAAGGTTTCATACCCTTCCCCCCTTTCAAAGCCTTTATTCGTCCCTTAACAATTTCTATCCGACCACTGCTCGCTCTTGCTCCTGTTCATCCTTTTTCTGTGTCCGAACAGAAGAGAGAACGCATTGTAAAGTGACGGCAGTCACCACAATAGTACCACCTAAAAGAGCGAATCTTCCAGGGGCTTCTCCCATAAAGAGAAAAACCCAAATGGGATTCAGTATCGGCTCAATAACCGGAATAAGACTGGCTTCGAGAGCTGTTACATGTTTTATGGCATGGCTGTAGAGAATATACGGAATACCCAGCTGAATCACGCCCAGAACAACAAAAAGCCCCCACCCTTTGCTGTCCGGTACGGCCGTAAAAAGAAACGGAATGCCAATAATAGCTGTCAGGATATTACCTAAAAGAACTGACTCCACAGGAGAACCATTTTTCTGCATCCTCATAAATACTGCAAAAAGCCCAAAGGTAAGACCGCTCAGAGCCGCCAGTATACTGCCCAGAACACCGCGAGTGTCCAAGCCATCCAGGAAAAACAATACCATACCACCGAACACCACAATAATGGTCGCCCAATCTATGATCTTTGGTTTTTCCTTCAACAGCCAAGCTCCGAAAAGAGCCACGTAAAGAGGCGCGGTATATTGAATGAGTATGGCGTTGGCCGCCGTGGTAAGCTTGTTGGCGGCCACAAAAAGAATACTCGTCATGGCATACATCAAAGCAGCTGATATCTGAGGGAATGACCACGTAAAACGTGGCTTTTTCAGGTACAGTGTGATTAGTAGGGCCGATATGGCTGACCTGGCTCCGGCAATGGCCAAAGGATGCGAGTTGACCGATTTTATCAATAGGCCTCCAAGGCTCCATAAAATAGCTGTAAGTACTAAAAATAACAGGGCAACGGTTCTCTGATTGCTGCTCTTCACGATGAATACCCCCAAGAAAGGTGAATTGTTTCCTTATCCATCATACAAGCATTTTCAGCTTCTAACAAGCACAAAAAAGAACCGGAGAGCTAGGGGGCCTTATAGATCTCCCGGTTCATGTCCTTAATATCGGGTTTCAGGACTCAATTTCAAGACTTCTCAGCACATGTATTGGAACATCTCCGCTTATTCTGTCAATGTTCACCTGCTCATGCTGCCAGATGATATAAAGCTCATTGCCCTGATCGTCTTTAAAATGGGTTTTACCTTGATCTCCTGCAAGATAGAAGCATAGGTTCTGGTAAGCATCCACACCCGTACCGACAGGTGAGCCCAATTTTTTGGAATCACCCAAATTAAGGGCCATTGCGCCACCGATTTTAAGATACACCGGAATGCGGTTTTCATAGGCCTCGCTCATGACCCATTGTTGTCCCTGAAATACCTTTTGATCCCATAGAGATACCCACTGGCCTTCGGGAAGATAAACCCTTCTTTCAGTTTGCCCTTCGTAGACAATGGGAGCAACAAGTATATCACCCAGCACAAAGGCATCCTCGATATCCAGGGTATTGGTGTCATCAGGATAATCCAGGGCCAGATGGCGCATCATGGGAAGGCCGCTCTTCTGGGATTTTAACGCCTCATGATAAAGGGTTGGAATGAGATTACTTCTTATATGATAATGGAAACGCAACCTGTCCAATAAAGCCCAATCCCCAAATACCTCGGCCATATTCCATGGGCTTCGATCATTGATGCCTTTTGCGGAAGGCATTATTTCGGAGAACTGCCCACCAACCGGTTCCGTATGCCATTGCATGACAGGCGCAAAAACAGCCAATTGGGTAGAGCGCTCATAGAGCTCCGGACTTGGAAGTGCTCCCGCAAAGCCGCCGATATCGAAGCTCCAGTAGGGAACGCCCGACAAACCTATGGAAAGCCCGGCTTTCAGGACGGCACGAAGCTCATCCCAGGTGGACTCTTGATCCCCTGCCCACTGAATGGGACAACGCTGTTGTCCTGTGTATCCGGCTCTGGAGAAAAGCACCCTGTCCTCTCCGATAAAATCGGTGTAGGTTTCCATATAGCGTTTAGCGAAGCCATTTCGCATCTCTTTTCCTGTGGAACTGTCAAAGAAGGCTATATCGTCTTTGTATATGAACTCTCCCCCATCGGTTTTGAAGCCGTCAACGCCCATTTCCAGAAGGTATCGGCGTTTTTCAAACCACCATTTGACAGCCTCGGGATTCGTAAAATCCGGGATCATGGAGCCTGCGAACCAATGTCCCATGGGAATGATATAGGGACTGCCATCAAGGTTTAAAGCGGCGAGACCCTTTTCTACAACATAATCCCAATCCGCATCATGTTGGGCGCAGGACAGGCCTTCTTCACACTTTTTTATAACCGGTACCTGCCAGAGTATGAGGTGGATTCCCTCTTCATGAAGCATATCTGTCATAGCCTTAGGGTTTGGCCAGAAGGAGGTCCCCTTAAAATTCAGCGCATCATAGGATAATCCTCCAGAGCCGTCATTTTCCCGATAAATTGCACCATTCCATAAATAGAAGGTGGATTCATCGCTCCAGGCTTCAATGACAAGTGCCGTAGTGGGGAATTGATGCTTTTTAAGAAGCGCTACCTGATTCTCAACCTCAGCCTGGGTGTTCCAGCGATTGGCTGAAATCCAGGGACCAAATGACCATTTAGGCGGCAGCTTGACTTTTCCTGTCAGCCGTGAAAAATCTTTTAAAATCTCAGAGGGCTGCCCAAAGAAGAGCACTAGCTCCGGAAGCTCTTCAATAGCGCCTTTAAGGGTAATGGTAATAAGGTCTTTAAAACTGATATCGCTCACCTTCAAGGTATCGATGTACACCCCAAAGCCAGCATCGGTATAGAAAAAAGGAATGGGACAATAGGTGACAGGCCCCTGATGGCAGAATTTCTCTATGACCTCAATACTTCTTTCAGTCCCCTTCTGGTTGACCGCGTCAAAGCGTTCACCCAAGCCAAAAGCTGCCTGGTATTGAGATTCTATGGTAATTACCGCACCATCTTTACTCAGATGCGTGTTTATTGCGCAAACAGGCTTTTCTTCACAGGACTTAAGATAAGCCTGAAATGAGTTTTCTGTTTTTTTGACGAGAACATTTTCAAGCCGGATTATGTCATGATCTGCATCGTTTTTAATAAAATTTATAACCAGGTGTTCCTCTTTGATATAAAGCTTCATATAATACCTCCAAAGTGGTGATCAGCCTTTGATTCCACCGATCTGAAGACCTGACCTGAAGTAGTTTTGAGCGAGCATATAAACAATGAGAATAGGTACGATGGATATTAAGCTTCCTGCCATGAGCAGGTTATAATCGCTGCTGTATTGCCCCTGCAACGCGCTTAAAATAAGGGGCAGCGTGAATTTCTTTTTATCCGAGATCATGACCAGCGGAAACAGGTAATCGTTCCATGAGCCCATAAAGGCCATAACGCCCAGGGTAGCCAGAATTCCCGAAGAAAGAGGCAGAACGATCTTTCTGAATATCTGAAACTGGTTGGCACCATCTATTATGGCTGCTTCAATGAAGCTGTCACTGATAGTCATCATTTTTTGCCTGAGCATAAAAATGGCAAAGGGATTAAAAAACTGCAGGAGCAGGAAAGCATTAAGATTATTGGTCAGCTTCAAGCTGGACATTACAATAAACAGAGGAATAAAAACAACCTGGAACGGAATCATCATGGTGGCAAGATAAACTTTAAACAGAGACTCCCTTCCCTTAAACCGGATCTTTGAAAAAGCATAGGCTGCCATGGATGCTGAAAGGATCTGAACCAACGAGGTTGCCACGGCCAGATAAAAGCTGTTAAAAATGGAACCGCTGAAATCCTGCAGCCCAAAAATCTTTTTATAGGCATCCAATGAGGGCTCTTTAGGTATCCATTCGACTGGGATGCTTAACAGGGCTCCTTTAGATTTCAGCGACGTAATAATCATCCACAAAAAAGGAATGAGAATGACTAAGGATACCAGGCTTCCCATGATATAGAATAGTGCGGCTCCGGAAAACCTTCTCAACTTCCTGTTAATCATCATAGTACACCCACCTTTTCTGCAGCTTCAGCTGTATGGTCGTGAAAATGAAGATAATAGCGAACAAGACCCATGACAAAGCGGCAGCATAGCCCATTTTGTGGTATTTGAAGGCGTATTTGTAGATACGCTCCACCAGGACCTGGGTGGCACCATTGGGACCTGCGTCCTTGGCCATGACCATGACCTGGGGGAAGAGTTGAAAGGAATTGATAATACAGATAATAACCACGAAAAAGGTCACAGGTGAAAGAAGGGGCAGGGTGATGCGCCGGAATTTCTGCCAGCCGCTGGCACCATCAATTTCGGCTGCTTCGTAGTAGGAAGGATTAATCCCTTGAAGACCGCCAAGAAAAATTAATCCGAAATACCCCACATCCTTCCATATGGAGGCCAGAACAATGGAGGGCATCGCCCAAACCTCACTTTGAAGCCATTTCGGCCCTTCAATTCCTACAAGGGCCAAGATTTCATTGATAATACCGTACTGGGGACTTAGGACCCATTTCCAAATAAGGGCTCCGGCAATCCACGAGGTTAATACCGGTATGTAATAGAGTACCCGGAAGAATCCTATACCCCGGTATTTCTTATTGAGGATATTGCCTACCAAAATGGAGAATATCACAATAAGGGGCAGATACAATACAATAAAATACAGGGTGTTTTTTAAAACCTTCCAAAACTCACCACTTCTAAAAATATCCGAGAAATTATTAAGGCCTATGAAGAATGTGGAGAAAAAGGCTTGTATGTCGGTAAACAGGGTCAGCTTGGTAAGACCGTCCCAGCCGGACATGCTAATAGCCAGGGAAGCAAGGATGGGCACCAGGCTAAAGCACACAAGGCCAAGAAAGCTCGGCAGTATAAAGGGTACGGCCTGTAGGAATCCTGCTGATTTATACTTTTTAGGCATAGGCAGCATCCTTTCTGTGGACAAGGGGCAGGTTTTGTGCCTGCCCCGATTTAGTTCGTTCTATTTCAGCTTGATTTTCTCTTCAAGCTCCTTCTGACAGGCAGCAAGGGCTTCCTCAACCGTCGCGTTCTTGGTGATAACGCTGTTCAAATGGGTTCCAACGATATCCTGGAACTCCTGGAACTGTTCAATAACAGGCGGTGTAACCAGATATTCCAGAGAATCAAACACAGCCTGACGGTTTGAGGGAGGAGTCAGGGCCTTATATTGGTTCAATACCTCAGGATCGGTAACGGGCGGAAGCTCCCAGCCTGCATCAAGACGAATCTGAACCGCTTCCTTGGCACTTGTGATGAAGGCAGCAAATTCAAATGCAGTATTTGTGGGTTTTGCATCTTTGCCGATCACATAGCCGTTTGAGAAGAAATGGGTGGCCTTGGCTTTATTTCCGGGTTCAATTGCAATATCCCAATTGAAGGTACAATTTTTTGTCATATCCGGAATGGCCCATACACCGGTAACCATCATGCCCAGACGACCGGCCTTAAAGAGATCCCAGTCGCCCATGCCGGCCAATTGTTCTTCAGAAGGCATGACATTGTATTTGTTGATCATATCCACCATGTACTGCACGGCTTCACGGTTTTCGGGCGTATCCACTGTAAACTTGGTCATGTCTGCATTAAAGAGACTGCCGCCATTTTGCTTGATAACCTTGAAGAACTCAAAAAACTGTATAGGACGATAGTATCCGAAGGTATTTTCATCCAGAGCTCTGATCTTCTTTGCTGCTTCAAGAGCATCATTCCAGGTCCAGTCATTTGTGGGATAGGCCACCTTGGCCTGATCAAAGAGATCTTTGTTATAGAATAAAAGGACATTGGAGAAGCTGTTAGGCAATCCGAATTGTTTATTGTCGGCCTTAAAGGCATCAAGCGCCATGGCATTGTACTTGCTCACATCATAGCCTGTACTCTTAATAATGTCATCCAGAGGCAGGAGTACATCCTTCTTGGCATAGCTTACGAAATTTTCATAGTTGAGCTCAAATACATCTGGAGCCTGATCAGCAGCTACTTTGGCCATTAACTGATTAAAGTAGTCGCCGTACCCGAAGGTCTGGAGCTCCACGGTTACGTTGGGATTTTGCTTGGTGTATTCATCAATCATCTGCTTGAGATAGGCTTCGGTATCTCCTGAGCCTGAGAACTGTTCAAATTTGAGGGTGACCTTTTCCGGTTTGGGAGCAGGTGTTTCTGAATTGGCAGGTTGCGAAGAAGAGGGTGCGGGCGTGTTGCTAGAAGCAGGGTTGGCAGTTCCACAGGCCGTTGCCATCATAAGTACACAAAGGACAAGAGCTAGAATGGACAGAAATCTTGATTTTTTCATCATAATCCTCCTCCTGATATTATGTTGATTTTTCTGTCCCAAAGCATTAAACTTAAAATTAGGCTTTGGGGCATAGCTTTACAAAGCTCGACCTACACTGATGACTTGCAGGTTATGGTGTAGGTTGTTTTTTTGAAGATGTTTTTTAACGCCATCACATCCCTCCCTCGCATGATGCGTAATACACATACGTTTATAGACGTTTGACGGAGTCTCTTTCAGTAAGCGAGATAGGCAATATGGTCTCCTGCTTGCCCGAGTGAGTGCCATTGATGGAATTAAAGAGCATCCGAACGGCTTCTTCCCCTTTTTCAGTAATATTCTGATGAACGGTTGAGAGACTCGGCGAGACATATTGGGATATGACAAGATCATCAAAGCCTATGATGGAAATATCATCTGGGATTTTTACGCCTTTGTTGTGAAGGCCCTTCATGGCTCCAATGGCAAGAATATCTGCTATACAGAAGATTGCCGTTATGTCTGTTTTTTTATTAATAAGTTTATCGGCCAGCTTTAAACCCGAATCAAAATCTACAGTACCCTCAAATATATCCTCGGAATTTATAGGTAGTCCGTATTCCTTAAGGGCATCCGTATAGCCGTCAAAGCGCTTCTTGACGACTCCCCCCTCCTTGATACGCCCCGTGAAAATGCCTATCCTTCGGTGGCCTTTTTCCAAGAGATGCTTTGTGGCAATATAGCCGCCATAACGGTCATTAATCTGAATATTGTGAAAATAATGGTCGTCAAAATAACTGTCAATCAGAACAATGGGAATTTGAGTTTTTTTGACATCACTGAAGAACTGGTCCGGATATGCGCCAATGATAATAATACCGTCCAGATTCCTTTGCTTGGCCAGATTAAAATAGCTTTCATTGGCATCGGTGGCGGATATCAGAACATGATAGCCCTGCATTCTGGCGTGAAATTCAATGGAGCCCATGATTTCGCTGTAGAAATTATTGTTAAAGAGCAGTGTACTTCCCGGTTCAGTTTGGGGGATCACCACACCGATGAGCTTTGACTTGTTATTGGCTAAACCTCTTGCTGAGAGATTTGGTATGTAATTCAGCCTCTCCATGGCTGCGTAAACTCGTGCTTTTGTTTCTTCGCTGATATTTTCCTTGCCATTGAGGACATAGGATATGGTCGCTGGTGATACATTGGCTTCCCTAGCAACGTCCTTGATGGTAGCTCTACGTTTCATGGATATGTCCTCCTTTCTTTTGTTTAAACGTTTAAGTTATTTCCCCTTCATTATAGCCTCAACCTTTAAAGGCTGTCAAGACAATTTCACTAAATTATTCTGAGATTACTTTCATTATGTCAGCAATTAACACAATATGTCCAGTTGACTCCCATCAATCTTTATGTTAAATTGAGTGTAGATCAACTTAAACGGTTAAATGACTTGTACGCGTCAGGAGGTCATAATGGAAGAAAACAAAATCCCAACAGGCAATGAACGCTTGTCAATACCCGATATCAGGGAATCAGACGGTGTTATCTCAGACATAACATTTTTACATATGGGGGTTAAGGGTCTTATCGATATCCGGGGCACCTCCGTTCAACCGCTCATGAAACCCCGGATAATGCTCAACGGTCAGCATTGTCCATTGGAAAGCTTATGCTGGAATCGGTTGAATCACTGGATCCCTCAATTTAAAGCCCATTCAGACGATCTTGAGGTTACAGGCACCATCCTCACCCCTATCGGAGAACGGGGTTTCATCTATCGCCTGGAGCTAGCAAACAAGGGAGAAGAGCTCCTTTCGTTATCCGCTGGCTTGGAAGGAATATGGGGTTCCTCATGGCATTGCATCAACGAAGATAAAATGCTGGACGGCAAGTCTCATGTCTATCGAAGCGGTTGGAATGAAGGTATCGTTTTTGATTTCAGGTATGGAGTTTCGCTTTTCTCTTTCGCCCCCATGCTTTCATTAAAAGGATCCATGGATTACCGACAGACAGAGGAAGGTATCTCTTACTCAGTCACAGCCCCTATTGACCTTGCGCCCTACGATACTAAAGCCCTGGACATATTCTGGGGAATAGGCTTCGAAGAGGTGGCATCCACAACATCCGCCAAAGAAATGCTGCGTCAGGGCTATGACTTTGAACTTCAAAATACCTTAAAATGGCTGCAAAAAAGAAGCTTCCATTTTGATGATCCTTTAATTGATCAGCTTTTTCATGTTAACTTATTTTTCAACTTCTTCTTTGCTTCGGGTATGACGCTGGATACAGAGGAGATGGTCCTGGTTACCTCCAGAAGCCCCAGATACTATGTCAGTGCCGCTTACTGGGATCGGGACAGCCTGCTTTGGAGCTTTCCTTCCATTTTGCTTACCGACCATGCCTATGCCCGACAAATGCTGGACTACGTCTTTACGCGGCAGATAAAAAATGTGGGCATCCACTCCCGATATATCGACGGCACGGTTTTAGAGCCAGGCTTTGAGCTGGATGAGCTCTGCGCACCCATTTTGGCAATTTCGGCTTATATTGAGGCAACGGATGACAGGCCTCTTCTGAGAGAAGCCCATATTCAAAAAGGTGTACGCCATATTCTCTCCAGGATCATGGAGAAAAAACATCCTCATATAGACCTCTTTGAGACCTTTCTTCAACCTACCGACGATATGCATGTTTACCGCTATATCACATACGACAATGTCCTGGTCTGGCGTATCCTCCTCAATATAGCGAAACTCTATAACAGCATTTGGGATACTTCCGAATTAAAACGTTATGTGCAGCTGGCCGATTCTGTAAAATCAGCTATTTATGAGCACTGTGTCAAGACAAAGGATGGAAGTAAGAAGCTGTTTGCCTGGTCGGTAGATTTGGAAGGCCGCTTTGATATCTACGACGAACCTCCGGGAAGCCTCCAACTCCTCCCTTATTACGGCTTTTTGAGCCCTGAGGATGAAATCTTTAAAAATACAGTGGACGTCATCAGAAGCTCAGATTACCCCTACTCCTTTGCCAGCTCTCCCATACCGGAAATAGGCTGCCCCCATGCACCCCATCCCTGGATTTTAAGCCTTGCCAACAGTCTTCTCCTTGGGCGCATTCCTCAAAGCCTCAACATACTTAAGAGAATTAAAATGGATAATTATATCGCCTGCGAAAGTGTGGATGAGAACACGGGAGAATGCACAACAGGAGCGGCTTTTGCGACTTGTGCAGGCTTTTTTGCCTATGCACTTTATAAAGCTTTTTACAAGGAGCCTTCCGATGATTCTTCTCCGAGCTTTAAAATTTAAAATGACAGGTGGTTTTATATGCATATTCAATATCATGCTGACAGTATATCTACCAATAGCCCTAAAACCAGTGATTTTATAGAGAGCCTCTTCTTTCAAGGCAACGGACATATGGGCGCCAGGGGCTTTCCCTGTGAAGATCAGAGTCTTCGTCCCCATCAGAAGGGCCATTATATGGCGGGAGTATTTGACCAATTAAAGCAGGGCATTACCGACATGGTCAATACACCCAACTTTCTCGGCCTTACCGTGAATGTTGGGGGGCAACCTTTGGACACAGCCTCCATAAGCACTTTTTGTCAGAAGCTCCATCTCCTCGATGGTGTATTGACACGAGAATATGTGGCCGTTTTCGGAGATAAGCATCTTCAAGTTAAATTTTCCCGGTTCTTTAGCCTTTCCGATGTTCATACAGCCGCCATACGTCTGGAATTAATGCCTCTGGATTTTGAGGGTGAGTTTACAATAACCGCATCCATAGACGCAACAAGCTGCAATCTTCCCATTTCGGATGATCAGGTTAAAAAGAATATTGAAACCATACAATATCTGGAACGGCTTTCTTCTTCCCTTCTCGAGAGCGGCGGCCTGATGGCTTTTCGAACCAAGTCTACGAATATCAGCCTTGTACAGGCTTTTAGAATGATGCTTTCGGAGAACATTCAAATCCTCGCCCAGCAAAGCAGCTCAACTGAGGACGGACTGGATTATCAGTTGTCTTTTCGCGGGAAACCGGGAGAACCCTATATTCTGGATAAGCTCATCACTGTTTTTACAAGCCGCGATGTACCGGAAGGTCAAGTTCAGACTGAAGCATTGAAGCGATTAAGCCTAAATATGGAGAAGGGCTTTGGGTTCCTTCTGTCAGAGAACCAAAAGGAATGGGCCAGACGCTGGGAAACCTCCGATATTGTCATTATCGGCGATGACAGAGCCCAATGCGCCATGCGCTACTCCATTTTTCAGTTAATCGGGAATAATGCCTGTGAAGATAACGGTGCGAGTATTGGTGCCAGAGGTCTTACCCACGCCCGATATAAAGGCTGTTATTTTTGGGACACTGAGATTTTCATGCTTCCTTTCTATACTTATACCAATCCGGAAGCAGCCAGAAATCTCCTGCTTTATCGATACCATACCCTGGATGCGGCCAGGGAACATGCTAAAAAAATGTCCTCAAAAGGAGCACGCTATCCATGGATGACTTCCTTTGACGGCAGTGAGCAGTGCGAGAGCTGGGATATTGGGGCCTGCGAAGTTCATGTAACAGCTGATATCGTCTTCGCAATGGATCAATATATTCGTATAACCGGAGATACACAGTTTTTATTGGATTATGCTGCGGAGATTTATCTCGAAACAGCTCGTTTTTGGGAAAGCCGCTTTACCTATGACGAAAGGCATGACCGGTTCAATATGCTTTTTGTAAAAGGGCCTGACGAATATTGCGGCGCGACCCAGAACAACACCTATACCAACAGAATGGCCGTCTATAATCTCAATCTGGCTTTGGACGCACTGGCGTTTTTGAAGGATCACCATACCGACGTCTATCAGGCGCTGTTACACAAACTTGGCCTTGAAAAGGACGAACTGATAAAGTGGGAGAACATCGTACAAAAGGCCGCTATCCCTTATGATGCAGAAAAAGGCCTCTATCTTCAGGATGAGACCATCATGCTTTTAGAGCCTCTGGATATTTCAAGCACTAAAACAGACAATATTCCCCTGTACCATAAGATTTGCTTTGACAGACTCCAGCGCTATCGCGTAATCAAGCAGGCTGATCTGGTGCTTCTCATGGCACTTTTCCCCCGGGAATTTACATATCAGCAGAAAAAAATAGTCTGGGACTTCTACGAACCCATAACCCTCCATGATTCTACATTAAGCTATGGTATTCACGCTCTGCTCGCCGCCAGCCTGGGCGAAAATGATAAGGCCTTGGACTACCTTAATAAAAGCCTGTATCTGGATCTTGAAAACATCATGGATAATACGGGAACAGAGGGGCTCCATCTGGCCGCGTTTGGTGCGACCTGGCAGGCTGTAATTCTTGGCTTTGCGGGGCTGTATCTGGAGGATGATGCGCCTAAGGCTGCTCCCAACCTGCCGGAAGGATGGGAAGAATTGCGTTTTACTTTTTGTTATAAAGGGAGAAAATGGCATGTTGCAGCAGATAGGAACGGCAGCGTCATAACAGCTCTTTAAGCGCTTTCTCCTCAGCTTCATCCAGAAGCCCCATCCTTCGTTTTTCCAGAAAAGCTACAAGCCTCTGGTGAACGGCAGGCGTTATCTTGTATCGCAGCGCAAAAGCAATACCTACAAGCAAAAACAAGACCGGCGCAAAGGACAACACGATACGCATAGCCAGGATAGCCGAGTCAGGCTGAATCTGCGCAATACTTGTAAGCCTGCCGTTCACTACCTGGGCGACAGGCTTTAAATATCCCGCCGCACTTAAAGCTACCATCAGCAAAGATGAAGCAATGGCCAAAGCAAGCTTGCGGATAAAGGTATTGAGCCCTACAAAGATACCCTCACGTCGGTCACCATAGTACAATTCTCCAACATCGGCCACATCTCCGGACATGGTGTGCGGTGTGAGCTCCAGACCTGACATGCCTATACCCATAATGACGGTAATCAAGACAACCATGGCCTGGGGTGTTTCCGGTCCAACACTAAAGAAAGCCAAAGAACCCAGAATCCAGATGAAAGCACCCGCCATATACACCTTTGATTTCCCGAAGCGCCCCAGCCAGGTATAGAAGGGCAGCGCCGCAATCTGGGACAGGAATAAAGCTCCCAATATGACAGGGAGTTCAAGGGGACGCTTTAGGTAATAGGTCACGGCATATACGAAAACCGATAAAACAATGTCCATAGACAGGTAGGTAATGAGAGACATGACCATATAATAGCGGTAGCTCTTAACGGCCAGAGGATCTTTTATGATGGATTTAAAATCGAAATCAATTTTATTCTGTCGGCACTCCATGTGCTCTCTTGAAAAAAGTGCCGTTATTAAAAGCCCTATGGCGAATATTCCTCCAAAAACAGCGCCCATAGCCAAATAGCCCTTTTGCACATCATCACCGAAGGAGTCTATAATCATTTCAGGCACTATAGCACAAACGAGGGAAGCCAAAATATACATCGTGATACGTACGGCATTTATTCTTGTCCGTTCGTGATAATCCGAGGTTAATTCCTCCCCAAGACAGGAATAGGGTATCATAATGAGAGTCTGCACAAGGCAAAAAACACTATAGGCTAAAAGTGCAATCAAGAACCTTGAAATCTCACTTTCTACAGGGGGGCTATACCATAAAAAGAGCATCGATAAAATGACGGCTGGCACTCCGGCAAAAATATACGGGCGTCTTCTCCCCAACCGACCTTTTGTATGATCGGATATGTACCCCATGACGGGATCGGCACATGCATCAAGAATTGTTCCTATGAGAAAAATCGGGGCTGCCATTGCAGGGTCAAGTCTCACAGCATCGGTGAGAAAATAGGCATAGAATAGATTGATAATGTTGAAAGCGCCTCCGCCGTTAATATCTCCAACGGCAAAAGCAAGTATTGACCAAAATCGAAGCTTTCCTTGCTTCAGTTGATTCATCGATACCTCCATTAATATTAATATATAACACTATTATATGATAAAAATATTACAGCTCACCACCATCAATTTTTGCTAGCTATAAGGAAATCTGGCATGTTTCTAAAGTCAGTAAAAACTGTAAAGAGCTATCCTTCCTCTGAGCTTGAGAAAATGTTTATTGAAATTTTAAACGCCGAAAAAGATACACTTTATCAGTATATCCGTGAAGGTATAGATGACGGTTCTATAAGAAATGATATGTCCGCAAAGGGTATACACCCGTTCATAAGCCAGAGCTTTCTGGCATTATTTCAAAGACTCATCCTAAGAGAAAACCACCTTTTACCCTAACAGCATTCTGTCATGATTCAGGCTTTCTCCGCTTTTTTCCTCAAATCGGGCAACCAACCGGTCTACCGTAAGGCCCTTCTTTTCTTCTCCCGATGCGTCAAAGACAATCCGCCCCTCATGCATCATAATAATTCTGGAACCCAGATCAAGGGCAGCTTTCATATTATGAGTCACCATCAGGGTGGAGATTTTTTCTTCCTCTACAAGGCTTCTCGTCAAGTCCAGCACCTTTTTGGCCGTTCCGGGGTCCAGAGCGGCTGTATGCTCATCCAACAGCAGTAATTTTGGCCTCACAATAGTGGCCATAAGGAGTGTCAGGGCTTGGCGCTGTCCTCCTGATAAAAGGCCAACCTTGCTTTTCATACGGTTCTCAAGGCCCAATCCGAAATGGGAGAGCTTTTCTCTGAAGATCTCTGCATCCTTACGGTTCAGTCCTGCTCTTAAATTTCTTGATTTGTCCTTGCAGTAGGCAATGGCTAAATTTTCTTCTATGGTCATGTCAAAGGCCGTACCCTTTAGCGGATCCTGGAAGACCCGGCCTATCATATTGGATCGTTTATATTCAGGTGCTCGCGTGATATCATGACCATTTAGCGAGACCGTGCCGTTGTCCATTGGATAAACGCCCGCTATACAGTTTAAAAGCGTGGATTTTCCCGCTCCGTTGCCGCCGATAATGGTTGCAAACTCTCCTTCACCCATGATTAGGGTAACATCCTTTAAGGCAACCCGCTCATTGACTGTGCCCCGGGAAAATACCTTTGTTGCGCCTTTTAACTCAAGCATGGCGGTCACCTCCGCTGTCCCCAACAATAAATCTCTTTTTAAGCTTTTCCAAAACGCCCCCTATTTTGGGTGCAGACAGGGCCAGAGCCACAATAACAGCCGAAACAAGCTTTAAGTCCGTTGCAGGCATGCCCAGCTCAAAGGCCATAGCAATAATAAACCGGTATAATACCGAACCCAGGGCAACTGCAGTTAATCTTCTCAAAAGGGACTTCGTTCCGAATACAACCTCACCAATGATAACCGAAGCCAGTCCTATGACCACCATGCCCACGCCCATCTGAACATCCGAAAACCTCTGGAACTGGGCGATCATAGCGCCCGAAAGCCCCACGAGACCATTGGACAGGGCAAGGCCAATAAGCTTGGTATAATCCGTATTCACCCCTGATGCTCTAACCATATGCTCATTATCACCGGTGGCTCTCAGGACAAATCCGAAACGAGTCTTTAGGAAAAAAAACAGTGAAAGCAAAATAATGGCAAGAATGAAAAACGAGATCACAAGTCGGCTGTATTCACCTAAATATTCCGAAAGAGATATATTATAGATAGTTTCGCCGTTTTGTATTTTAACATTGGGCTTATTGCCCATGACCCTTAGATTCACCGAATAGAGGCCCAGCATGACTAAAATACCTGCCAAAAGAGGTTGGACTCCGAGTTTAGTATTTAAGAGGGAGGTCACGCAACCTGCCAGTCCACCTGCCAGGAAAGCTAAAGCAAGTCCCAGCAGCGGATGACCGCTCGCACATAAAACGGCGCTGACGGCAGCCCCTAAAACGAAGCTGCCATCAACGGTCAGATCAGGTGTATTGAGGGTTCTGAAGGAAATGAACACCCCCAGTGCCATGACGGCGTAAACGATACCTAATTCACTTGCCCCCAGAAATAAGCTCGGGAGTCTTTCTAAAAAAGTCATCATTTGAGATCCCTCTTAACCACTAGATTTAACCTTTTACTTTTTTTCATTCTTAAGCTCAATAGCCTTGGAAAGAATATCTTCAGGTATAGTTATGCCCAAATTGGCCGCAGTATCTGGATTAACATAAATATCTATATCGGTCATAAGCTTGACAGGAATATCCCCAGGATTTTTTCCTTCCAGAACATCAACCGCCATTTTTGCCGTTTCCTGGCCTAAAATTTCATAATTGATCCCGTATGTTGCGAGGCCCCCATCCTTAACCATGGAGTCAGCTCCTACATAAACAGGTATTTTCGCACCATTTGCCGTATCCGCAACAACCGACATGGCCGATGCGACCGTATTATCTATAGGAGAGAAGATAGCGTCAACTTTTTTCACCAGAGAATTGACTGCCTGCTGAACATCGGCGGAGCTTGCCACTGTGGCTTCTTCAACCACTAAGCCATTGCTCTTAGCATACTCTTTCAGGTCATTAATGACTGAAACCGAGTTGGGCTCACTTAGATTGTACAAGGCTCCAACGGTTTTGATTCCTGGTGTAAGCTTCTGCGCAAGCTCCATAATGTCTTTTATGGATATGGCATCAGAGGTTCCCGTTATATTAGCCCCCGGCTTTTCAAGATTTGTGACGAGGCCGGTTCCGATGGGATCGGTGCAGGCTGAAAAAATTATCGGAATTTTGGTGGTTTCACTCATAGCCTGCTGAGCCGAAGGTGTTGCAATGGCAATGATGAGATCGACCTTGCTGCTTACAAACTTCTGGCATATGGTTGTCAGATTGGTCATATCATTCTGAGCGTTCTGATAATCAATTTTGATGTTTTCGCCGTCCTTATAGCCTTTAGCTTCAAGTTCTTTAACAATTGATTCCCGTATGGTATTCAAGGAAGGATGTTCAACAATTTGTACGATTCCGATCTTTTTAACTGCATTCCTGTTGGCGCCTTGGGCTCCGCAGCCCGCCAGGGCAAACATCATTGTCAGAGCCATTGTGATTGTGAGGATGATTGATACTAGTTTTTTCATAGTCGTTTCCACCTTTCAAAATAAATAGGTTTATTTTTACTAAATGGGTTTTGCTCTGTTTGGCGATAAAACAAAAAATGCCTATCCTCTTACAAGGACAAGCATTAGCCTGCGGTACCACCTTGATTGATGGTTCTTTTTTGAACCATCCCCTCATACAGAGTGCCATCACACCCATTGCCCTTAACGCCGGCACTGCGTCAGCGGTTACTCGTTTCCTTTCGCCCTGCCCTCGGAGGCCCATTTGTCTGCTTTGTATCTGCCGGGCTCCCACCGTCCCCGGCTCTCTAAAAGATCATATGAGCAGTTTTACTTCCTCGTCTGCGGTTTAAATGGATTATAGCACCAAAGAACGATAGCCGTCAAGGAGAAAATTTCGTTATTGAATGACTATATTACCTCGAGTACTCGTAATATTAAGACTTTTTGACGCATTCTGCTGATGGATAGAGAGCTCCTTATAATATTGGCCATCCTGATATACTCCGTCTGCTTCTAATTTTCCTGTTTCAGTTTTGACATCCAAATTAAAGGGTATTCCGCTTTTGGAGATATCTATAAAAATATGGCCTGTATATGTTTTGGCTTGAATGTTTTGAACCACGTTAGTAATGAACACAAAACCACCCTTGCTTTCCAGCTCAATCCCTTTAGCATCATAATATTGAGGTAAATAGAGGGTGACCTCGGTACGGCTTTCATGTAAAGAGACCAAGTCAAATAGAGGAAATCGGCCATTGCTGATTTCTTTAAAGGTGATCTTTCCCTCCTCAAGGGCAGCTTGATAAGTAAGCCATTCAGGTTGTTCATAGGTGATAACAATTTTATCTGTTTCCTTATCGGCATTTAAGACCTTAATGTGGGAATGTGCCGTGTTGATGATTATTTTTTCTACATCAGAAGCACTGTACTCATTGACAACTACCCGGAGGTTTTCAGGCTTCATACTGTTAAATATGGTAAAAAGCTTGATGGGGAGCCCTGAAGCAATGGTTAGAACAAGGCTGGTCAAAAGAATGATGGCAGATGTGATAACCAGGCGTTTATTGAAACCTTTGCCTGCCATCTCTTGCGGTGCTTGATAGGTCTCGGGATGGATTTTTTTCCTTAACATTTTTCTGATGGTTCGAGCGGATAAATCCATGAGCCATCTGCTTATCTTAAAAAACGTATAGGATAACAGGAACAGAAGACTTAAGGCGAAAAGCGCCATACCCAGGGTACCAAGACGTTCCGCAATATATACCGACGGAATTTTAAAGGTCTCATATAACAGTCCGGAGAAGCTTATAACGGCAGCTACAAATGAAACCAATGCTCCTCCAAGAAAAACGATCAATACACTATAGACCAGGAAAAGAAATAAACCTCTTACAAAATAGCCAACAGGGGTCGATACCCCCAGGAAGGCATTTTTCATGGCCTTGTTAAAGCTCTTAAGCCTGGGCTTTTTTTGAGCTTGGTTAAAATACTCTTCTGCCTGCAAAAGAGAGGCAATTTCCTGAGGGGTGCCCAATTGTTTAAAAACCTCATCCATGTCTTTGCCCAAATCCTGAGCATCCTTTAGATATTCTTCATAATAAAGAAGCGCACCTATTCTCTCTTCATCAGAAAGTCCCGAAAGTTTTTCTTTCAGCTTATTTATAAATTCTGCTATTCTCTCATCCATTGATATCTCCTCCGATTATGATATCAAGAACATTCTTTAGGTCCTTAAGCTCGAGGATATATTCTTTGAAACGTATTTTCCCAGCTTTTGTAATACGGTAATATTTCCTTAGCCGACCGGAAAATTCTTCGGTATAGGTATCCAGGAGTCCCTGACTCTCAAGCCGCCTCAACACCGGGTATAATGATGACTCAGAAACCTCAAGAAGCTGTGTGATTTCCTGGGTAAGCTTATATCCATATGCGTCTTCTTTTCTCAAGACAAAGAGAACGCATACATCCAAAAGCCCTTTTTTCATTTGGGCATCCAATGTCAAAACCCCATTTCACTCGTTTGTTATCGGGTTAACAACAATTCTATACTCCATCTTATACTAATTCGCAATAAAAATCATTGATAAACCTTAAAACATTCCGTAATCAGCCGACTTAATACCACACATTTTTTCAGACAGCTCCCATAGCCTTAAGGCATTTCCTTCCTTTAACGCATATGGATTGGCTTTTTTAGCTTTGCAGGCTTTAAAATATATGTCATCAGCATTAGCTACAGAATCCTGGGTCGCAAGGTAAATCAATGATTCTGCTGCTTCCGAAGGATCATCGCCACTGTTTTTACGTATACTCCAAACAAATTTCGCAATTCCCGTTGTACTTTTGAGTCCCATCTCAGTATTGACAAGGCCAGGATCGGCTGCATATGCATGAACACGGGATTCTTTACCCAACCTTTTTCGAAGCTCCCATGTGAAAAGCACATTTGCCAATTTGGATTGTTTATAGGCCAAGAGGCCATTATAATGTTTTCTGAAAAGCACATCCTTCCAATGGATTTTGGTATGATAATGTGAACCCGAGCTTAGGGTGATGATTTTTCCGGAAGGTGCATTCTTTAAAAGTGAGAAAAGCAAATGGGTTAAAAGAAAAGGTGCTAAATGGTTGACAGCAAACTGCATTTCAAATCCTTCATTTGTTGACATATACCAGCTTGTGAAAGTCCCGGCATTGTTGATAAGGACATCCAGATGATATTGTCCATTGTCTGACAAAGTCTTTTTTACTGCCTCTGCCAAAAGCCGGATATTTTTAAGGGAAGAGAGATCAGCCACCAGGAAGTCCAGAGTTGATTCAGGGTAGCGCTCAGATAATTCCCTCTTAACCTTTTCACATCTTTCCTGTGATCTTCCGACACCAATGATATGAGCTCCTTTTTCACATAGGGCTTTTGCTGTTGCCAACCCGATTCCTGAAGTAGCTCCCGTCAGGACCACCCATTTATTTTTCAAGTCCATACCTCTACCCCCTTTGGGCCATGGCTCTTTTTAAAAGCTCCCTTCCATCTCACCGACAGACATCGGGCGATAATGGTTTGGGGTACCCATCGTCCAAGAAAATGAAGCATCCTATTCGCCACTCCAGGAATATAAACAGCTTTTCCCTTTAAGGCTCTTCTGATGGTGTTAGAGGCAACATATCCAACATTATTGGTTGTCATTCTCCCCATAAAGCCTTGAGCTTCTATGCACTTTATGACTAATGGATTTGTTGGCATTCCACCGGGGCAAAGTGTTGTGACTGTAGCCCCGAAGCCCTTGATTTCTTCGCGAAGGGCCAGAGAAAAATTTAAAAGGAATCGTTTCGAAGCAGCATAGGTTGCCTTAATGGGAATGGGATAATAAGCGGCCATACTGGCAACATTGATAATTCTGAAGGTTCTTCCTTTACCTCTAAACCGCATGATCTCGTGGGTCATTTCAAGGTTAGCTTCTATGTTCAGCCTTACAATGTTTCTAATCTGTTCCTTGCTGTTGTCTAAAAAAGTTCCTTCAAAATCTACCCCTGCCACATTAATAAGACTCCAGAAATAGCAGCCTTTTGCCTCAATAGTTTCAAAAAGCTTGGTTCTGGATGCCACATTTGTCAAATCACACACCTCATAGCATACAGAAATACCATAGGTGTTTTGAAGTCCTTCCGCTATTCTGGCTAGAGATTCCTCATTGGTATCGGTGAGAAAGACATCCCATCCCCTGCTTGCACATTCCACTGCAAAGGCTTTACCAAGCCCCCCTGCACCACCGGTTATACAAACATAACTTTTCATAAAGGCTCCTTTAAAGCGTGAATTTCATCTCTGCTTATACTATACAATGTATAATATTATATGTCAACTATTGTTTTTCATTGAATTGTATGCTGAAGTTGAACTGCATAATAACCGGAGTAGCAGAGAGATAATTCTTGCTATAATAAAATTACCTTGCTAGCGTTGCGGTAACTTTATTGATACTCGTTCCTCGTATTAAAAAGAATGACAGTGGGAAAAACCCCACTGTCACACACTTTCTGCCCGTAAATAATAAATCACTTAAATTGCGGGTTCGCCTTATTCTTGGGTTCACTGTAGCTGTTCAAGCTGTATTCGGCGGGGCCCTCCAGAATATTGCCCTTGTAATCAAATCGGGAGCCATGGCAGGGGCAGTCCCAGGTTTTTTCCTGGGAGTTCCATTTTAATTCGCAGCTCATGTGGGTACAGGAGGTGTCCACCAGGAAGATATTATCCTCTTCATCCCGGTAATAGCCGCAGCGCTTGCCGTTTACATTGACTATGACGCCTACCCCTTTTTCTTCCGGAAGCTCTGCCTCGCCCATATTGAGCTTACCACCCAGCCATTGAACGGCCATATCAACATTCTCCTTGACAAAATTGAAGGATACGATATCCTTAACCCTCATGTTCGAGAATAATGCCTCGTAATCGGACGCATCGTCAAGGATCAAGTTTGAGATAACCATAGCCGCAGCCGCACTGTTGGTCAAACCCCATTTATTAAAACCTGTTGCCACATAAATATTCTTATATTCTGAATTGAGATAGCCAATATAAGGAACATAATCATGGGTTTTATAGTCCTGAGCCGACCACTGGAATTTTACCGCCTCAGTCTTAAAGACATCCCTGGCAAAATCCTTTAATTTCTGGTAATGATCTTCATCCTTATGGCCGACCTTATGGTCTTCCCCCGCCACCATCAGGACCTTCTCCTCTGGAATATAACGGAGCGATATGGTTGGATTTTCAATATTGATCATATGCGCATCTGGAAAGGATTCCAGCTCGACTCCAACAATATAGCTTCTATCGGGCTTTAATCGTGCAAAATAGAAGCCCATCCCATCATAACAGGGATAATGAGAAGTTATGATAACCTTTTTGGCCTCGATTTTCTTCTTATTCTCAAGGTTGATGGTGCACTTTATACCGGGCTGGAAATCTACCACCCGTGTATTCTCAAAGATTTTTCCGCCCTGCTGTATGCACTGCTCGGCCAAGGCATCCAGATAGCGTTTCGGATGAAACTGTGCCTGGTTTTTCATTTTCAGAGCACATAAAACATCTAAAGGAATAGGTAGTTCCTTTTCAAAGGAGCAGTCAATCCCCAGCTTCTGATAAAGGTCAAACTCCTTTTCCATCTTTTCGACATATCCGGTATCCTGTGTAAAGAGATAGGCAGGCAGGCGTTTAAATTGACAATCGATATGGAATTCCTTTGTTCGGTCTTCAATAAACTGAATGGCGTTTGTGTTAATATGATAGTACTGCTTGGCCTTATCAAGTCCGTAATTCTTTTCGATTTTTGAATAGATATCATCATGCTGAGCTGTTGCTTTACCTGTATTACGGCCCGAAGAGCCGTAGCCTATACGATTTGCGTCAATAAGGCTGACATTCAGTCCCGCTTTGGTCAGCATATAAAGGCAGGTAATCCCTGCAAGTCCTCCGCCTATAATTAAATAATCAGTCGTTAAGTCCTCTTTCAGGGGCTCGTATGTCTTTCCTTCCGAGCTTAAAATCCAATAAGGCGCATTCATATTCATGTCTCCTTTATCCGCACATTTTTGCTTAGTTTGCGGCAATTAAAGGGAAATCATGCATTACATCCTCGGAGAATGCTTTTTACGGAATTCAGACGGTGAGCATCCGGTCCGTTTCCCAAACAGATAGCTGAAATAGGGAACATTTTCAAATCCGCAGTGCTCAGAGATTTCAGCTACAGTATAATCTGTTCCCGCCAGCAGCTCTTTGGCTCGCCTCATTTTTAAATCAATTATGTAAACATTAGGCGTAAGGCCCACAGCCTTGGTGAAGACAGCATGAAAGTAATTAGGGCTTAAGCCCGCAGCACTGGATAGCTCACGTAAATCTATTTTCTTATTTTGATTAAGCTCTATATACTCCAGGCTTTTTTTTATGGTGTAGTAGTGGGGGCCCGAGAGAGCCTTTAATGTGCGAATAGGATTCATTGCATCCCGATAAAGGTTATGCAGCAAATCCAGAATAAGAGCCCGGCATCTAATAATGGAGCCTGCTTTGGAGTTTATTGTTTCATTGAGAACTTCGGAAAAAAGCTGCTGATAATTTCTCTCCGGGCTGCTATGGGTTATAACAGGGATACTGTCAAGAACAGGGTTTAAAAATAAGGGCTGATAAGCCTGTTCTTGGTGCATGTCATAAGTATCGGGATCCTTGCCCATGGTCCCTTTTATGTCAAAGAAGACAGCAAAGCAGCTATAGGGCATAATACCCTGGGTGTATTGACCGGGTCTTCGAAGTACAATATCACCTTTTTGAATCTTGTAATGCTTGTCATCAATGATCATGGCTCCATCGGATTCGGTGATACACTCAAACTCATAATCAAAAACATAACGCGGTCTAAGCCTTTGATAAGGCGGATAATTGGCAGCCGAAAAAAAGTAACTTTTTAAAACAACGGGAGCGAATTCTGTCTCATCCAGCGATAGCATTTTTACCATTAAATCAGGCATCCTTAAGGCCACCTCTTTCCACTTGATAAGTGCTATTGTATCATAAGATTTTGAAAATGAGAGGAAGTTTTTGAATAGATTAAACCATCCTTTCGCGATAAGATGAACAAAGGAGCAATCGAAAATTCGATCATCCCTAAAGAAAGGATAATAAATGATGAGTGAGCTTTATTTTGATCAGCAAGGCCAATTTGTTATTGAGAATTATAATGATCAGAAGCCTTTTGCTTCATTTCTCCCCGGTATAGCAGGGCTCAAGGGTATTCCCCTGTGGGTTTATTATGTCAATAGAGGTCAGGGTATTGCCAGCTTCGGCGTTGAGAACAAGAATGGCAGCATCATGGAATTTCTCCCTGCTGATAAATCCTATCAATTGGTATCCTTTAATGGATTTCGAACCTTCATCAAGCTCATTGAGGGTGATAAAACGGAGCTTTTGGAGCCATTTTCCCAATCAGGTGCCAAGAAAGATTCACAGGAGCGAATGCTTATTAAGCCCCACGAGCTATCCCTTGAATACCTCAATGAATCAAAGGCCCTTTCCGTTTCAGTCAGCACCTTTACTCTTCCTCATGAAAACTTTGCAGCTTTAGCCAGAGAAATAACCATTGAAAATCTTTCGGACAAAGCAATCCAGATGGAGGTACTAGACGGGCTTCCTGGCATTATTCCATACGGAATCGACAACAATGCCTATAAAGAGCTTGGGTACACCCTGCAGGCCTGGATGCATGTTTATAATCTGGAAAACCAAATACCTTATTACAAAGTTCGTTCCAGTACTGCAGACTCCGCCGAGGTCTCCGATATTACATCCGGTCATTTTTATTTAAGCTTTGCCTCAGACCAGGAAGGCACTCCCTTAAAGCCTATTGTTGACATCGATTTGATTTTCGGAAGCAATACGGCCCTTGCCTACCCTGTCTCTTTTATGGCTCATAGTATTGATGAGCTCCTTAAAAAGGAACAGATCATCGTGAACAAGAAGCCTTGCGGCTTCTCAGCTGTGGCCAGAGCCTTGGAGCCTCACGCTAAAATAAAGATCATGAGCCTGATAGGAAATGTCTCTGATATCTCTATCATCCAAAGTGATCTTGCCCGTATTGGCACAATGCAGTTTTTTGACAAAAAGCACGCGGAAGCACATCAGCTTATCGAAAGCCTGACAAAAACAGTGGAAACCCGGACAGGCTCAGCACTCTTTGACGGCTATGTCAGACAATGCTACCTGGATAACGTCATGCGCGGCGGATATCCCCTTCTTCTTGAGAATGACAAAGACCCCTTCGTTTATCATGTTTACTCAAGAAAGCACGGAGACCTGGAACGGGACTATAACTTTTTTTCTCTTGCCGCCGAATTCTACTCCCAGGGTAACGGCAATTTCCGGGATGCCAACCAGAACCGGCGTAACGATACACTCATTAACCCTGCTATTAGGGGTTTTAATATCAAAATGTTTATGAATCTCATTCAGACCGATGGCTACAACCCTCTGGTGGTTAAGGGGTGCACCTTTATCCTCTCGCCGGATGGGATAGCGGCGGTTTTAGCACAATTTGACCCCAATGACCAGGATGCTGTCAAAACCTTCTTTCTAAAGCCCTATACTCCAGGTAGGTTTTTGAAGCTTATGCAGGATAAAGGCTTAGATTCTGAAATTGCTCAAGATAGGCTTCTAACGCTGGCTCTCCATCATTCCACCCAAAATATTGAAGCTGACTACGGAGAAGGCTATTGGAGCGATCACTGGACCTATAATATGGATTTGGTAGACAGTTACCTTGCAGTCTACCCGGAAAACGTTGCGAGGCTTCTATTTGAAGATAAAAGCTATCGTTTCTATGACAGCCATGTCTTTGTTCTGCCCAGGAAGGACAAGTATGTCCACGTCAACGGTAAGGTCAGACAGTATCATGCTAAAATGGAAGACGAGGATAAAAAGGAACTTATTGATAAACGTCAACAGGATAGAACCTGGGTAAGAACCCAATTCGGACAAGGTCCTGTTTATAAGACAAACCTATTTGAAAAGCTCTTAAGCCTTGCATTGATAAAGTTCACCTCCCTTGACCCCCTTGGCATGGGGGTTGAGATGGAGGGCGACAAGCCTGGCTGGAACGACAGCATGAACGGACTTCCCGGCATGTTTGGGTCGGGCATGTCGGAGACTTTTGAAGTTAAAAGGATTATTAATTTCATAATGGGGCTTAAAAACGAGCAAGACCTTGAAAATAGGGTTATATCAATCCACGAAGAGCTATATGAGCTTTTTACTAAAACATCGAGCTTACTTGATATCTATAATCTTTCTAATGATCCTCAAAAGGATTATCAGTACTGGGATAGCGTTACAGCCGGCAGGGAAGCCTACCGTGAAAAAACCCGTTACGGCTTAAGCGGCCATCAAAAAAATATGGGTTTAAATGAAATCCAAACAATCCTGCAACTGTTATTGAAAAAGCTTGATCAAGGCATTAATAAAGCCATCACCTTTGGACAGGGGCTTGTACCTACCTATTTTACCTTTGAGGCTGAAGAGTGGGAATTTATTAAAGACCAGGAGGGTTATATCAAAACAAACCACAAGGGGCAGCAAAATGTGCGGATACTTAAGTTCAAGCCCCATTGTGTCAATCATTATCTGGAAGGCCCTGTCAAAGCCCTGAAGCTTATGGAAAGCGCCTCTGAGGCCAAGTTGCTCTACAACAGGGTAAAAAGCAGCCCTCTTTTCGATAAAAAACTCAAGATGTACAAGACTTGTGCCCCATTAAAGGACGAATCCATGGAATTGGGACGCGGTAGGGCCTTTACCCCGGGCTGGCTGGAGAATGAATCCATCTTTACTCATATGGAATACAAGTATATTTTAGAGGTGTTAAAGGCCGGCCTTTATGATGAATTCTTCGAAGATATGAAAAATGTGTTGATTCCGTTTATCGATCCTAAGATTTATGGAAGAAGCACTCTTGAAAACTCATCCTTTATCGCTTCTTCGGCCAACCCGGACCCCGGCACTCACGGAAAAGGTTATGTCGCCAGATTGAGTGGTTCCACCGCAGAATTTTTAAGTATGTGGTTTTGTATGATGGTGGGAAAACAACCCTTTGCCATCAAAAACGACGAATTGACTCTTAGCCTGTCCCCCATAGTGCCCGGCTGGCTATTTGATAAGGATGGCAGGTTAGGTTTCACTTTTCTTGGCACAACATGGGTGACTTACATAAACCCTGAATCAAAAGATACCTTTGGAGCAGGAAAAGCCGTTCTCACACGAGTTGTCGTGCAATTAAAAAATAATGAAATAAGGGAATTTGAAGGCAATACCATACCGGCTCCTTATGCTGAGAAAATACGAAAGGGAGAAGCCATTTCTATCACAGGATATATGCAATAGAGAGCAGAATCATTTATTGAGGGGGCACCGGTAAAAGGCGCCCCTCTTGCGTTTTTCCATAAGTTACACTCGAAGGTATTCAAATCAATCAATATTTGACATATGTTGAAAATAGAAGTATTCAAATTTTATAGTAATAATAATATAATAATTCTGCTGATCTACAAAATCTTAATTCCGGGTAATTTCAAGGATAGCAACTGGAGAGGCGCCATGATCAGGGAGTACATCATTAATGCCTGCATGCTCATTGCTTTCACAAGCATAATTTATCATATTTTTATAAATGTCGGTTTTTCCATGAAGTCGCCCTTAAGGGTTCGATTATGTGTTGGATGCATCTTCGGTTTGCTATCCCTTTTACTTATGGAATTTTCTATTCAGCTCCCAGGTCAGATTCTTATAGATTTTCGCTACCTTGCTCTTATAATGGCTGCCTTAAACTCCGGAATCTATTCGGCCCTGCTTGTGGGAGTCATGACTACCATCGGCCGTTTTCTTTTGTTTGACCTATCTATTTCTTCCTATGTGACCATTCCCAATGTTGTCTTTATCACGCTGATCGTAGGTATTGTTTCCTATTCTCATATTAAAAAATGGCAAAAGTGGTTTATCTCCGTATTAGCAGTTCTTGTGAGCAATAGCATTTCTCTTGCTTTTCTCGTGCTTGAGCCTTCACTTAAAAAAGCATCTATTCTTTCATATGCATTAGGGTTCTCAGTAGTATCGGTATTGATGTTTTTTTATTGTTCCTATCTTGACAGGATTACCCTCGCATACAGAAGGTCAAGGGTCGAATCCAGGGAGGACTATCTCACAGGTCTTAACAACGTACGCTCCTTCGATCAGTTCTATAATCACGCCCTGGACCAGGCACTTTCTAGTCAGTTGAGCATCTCTCTTCTTTATATTGATATTGATTTTTTTAAGCAGGTGAATGACACCTATGGTCATATAGAAGGCAATACGGTGTTATCCCAGTTGGGAGAGCTTCTGGCTAATTCTACAAGAGGTGCTGATGTTGTTTCACGTAATGGCGGCGAGGAATTTTCAGTCATAATGACAAACTGTGACGCTATGCTTGCAATCGAAATCGCCGAAAGAATCCGAAAAACAGTAGAGGCAGCACCCATTCAGCTCCTTAACGGCAAAGTCATACAGATCACAGTCTCTATAGGCGTAGCTTGTTTTCCAAATCCTTTGAAAGACTATACACTTCTCCTTGAAAAGGCAGACAGTGCCCTTTACGAAGCGAAGCAAAAAGGACGCAACAGGGTGGTATTAGCCAGATAGGATAACAGGAAGCTTAATTGCTCCGATTCCAGTAGCCATAATTCCACATGACGTATATCCTCAATTCTGTTTTGTATAAATAGTAAAGATCGGCAGAAGGTATCCCATTTTTGTGCTACCCTCTGCCATTTCTTTACTGCTTCGCGAGCAGAAATTTTTCCGCATATTTTAAGTTTTCTGTGACAGCGGCTCACCTCTCCGCAAAGTCTATATGCTTTTAATTACTTGGAGGTGAGCCAAGCGTTAATCTGAGCCTGCTCCTCAGCAATAATCTTGCCAGCACCGGCAAGCTCCAGCTTCTCCAGGAACTGCGGCAGAATCTTGGCCGGGTCAACAGAGCCGGTGATCAAGCTCGGCGCAAACTCTTCATAGACAGAAGCGCACTGCGCGATCTCAGACCGGACCTTGCCCGGGTCAAACGTGAAGCCTAGCGTCGGAGCTGCAACCGATTCCTCGTTCAGTGCCTTTGTCTGTTCCCAAACGTCCGTTTCCTGTCCGGGCAGATAGTATGACAGGAACGCCGTGCCAAATGTCCATGCACGGTTCGGTGCATAACCACTGTCAGCAATAAGTGAGATCTGGTTGTCAGAAATCTTGTTGTAGTGTACATCTTTAATACCGAAGTTCAGCAGGTTGTTCAGTTCAACATCGGTGTTCAGCAGTTCCAGGAACTGCATCGCCTTCTCCGGATTCTTGCAGGTTCGCATGATGGCGTTCATAGTATTCGTGCAGCCGGTAGTGGTCGCAACAGGTGTATCAAGTGCAATGACTTTCATCTTGTTTGCATAGTTAACAGCAAGTTCACCCTCAATACCGGGCTTCAGCGGATTAATTGCAGCGGCAATCCTGCCGGTCTTTCTCTGATCAGCAACTGCTGTGAAGGTGGCGGCGTCCGCAATAAAGTAGTCCTTCTTATACCAGTCGTGCATCAGATTGACGTATGCTGCAAATTCTTCAGTTGCATAGATATTAATGACAGTCATGCTGTCATCGGCAAAGCGGACGGCACCCGGCATACTGTCGTTACCAATGAGGTCAAAGCCGTAATAGTTCTTCAGATAAGTAAAGATACCAGTCTTGGACATTTCCAGCGGGATGAAACTGGGATCGGATTGCTTTGCATATGCAAGGAATGGCTCAATGTCTTCCAGCTTTTTAACACTATTGATATCAAAGCCTGATGCATCAAGCAGGTCGGCGCGAGCCATCAGGCCTTTTTCGCTGGCGATGATCTGGTAGTTGATGAAGCCGTAGATCTGACCGTCAACACGAACAGCATCCCAGAACTTCTCAGGAACATTTGCGTAGGACTTCAGTGCATATTCTTTGAGCAGATCATCCAGAGGCAGGAAAGCTCCCTTTGCGATGCCGGAGTAATAGTCGTTTGCAAAGTTGGAAGTGAAGACGATATCCATATTGTCGCTGCCGGCCATCATGGTCTGTACGTTCTGGTCATATTCACCGAGGCCGATGAAGCCAAGCTCAATTTCTACGCCGATTTTTTCTCGGAGAATCTTATTCATTTCTTCTTGAACAAGATCCTGATCCTTAAACGAACCACAGCGGGTCACGAGCTTCAGTTTCACAATTTCTTTCGGTACTTCATTACCGCTCTTTTCTCCGGTTGCTTTTTCCCCAATGGGTGAGGCGGCAGGATCCCCCTGCTTCCCACAGCCGGTAAACAGCGTAAGCAGCATCAACACTGCCAGGACAAGTGCGATTACTTTTTTCATCTTCTTTTCTCCTTTGATTTTATATTCTTGCGAGCTCCTCTCGCTTGGTAACAACAATATCATCCCTTCACTGCACCTACAGCCAGGCCCCGGACAAAATACTTCTGGAAAAATGGGAATACGATCAGCATGGGGCCTACACCCAGAACCGCCATTGCCATGCGCACTGGTTCGCTAGGGAACGTTGCTGACATATCTCCCATAATAGCAGTAATGTGGAAATTTCTCTCGAACTCTTCGAGGTTTGCCATAATCGAATACATGAGGTATTGCAGCGGACGCAGCTCACGATCTGTAATATACAGCATGCCGAGATACCAGTCGTTCCAATAACGGAATGCGATAAGAAGTCCTACCGTTGCAAGCGCTGGCTTGGAAAGCGGAAGCACAATGCTCCAAAAGGTACGCCACTCTCCGCAGCCATCAATTTGTGCCGACTCGATCAACTCGTGGGGGATTGATTTGAAGAAGGTTCGCAGTAACATGACATACCACGGATAGACGAGATAAGGCAGAATTAGAACCGCCAGTTGGTCTTTTAAATGCAAATACTTTGATATCAAAACATACCAGGGAACCAGTCCCCCGTTAAATAAAAGTGTAAAAAACACAAGGAATGACAGCTTCATATTAAAGCGATAATCCCGTCGGGATAGCGGATAAGCGAGCATTGCTGTAAACAGCAACCCAAAAACCGTACCAACCAGTGTTACAAAGATGGTGACTTGATAAGCATCAAGCAGTTCTTTCGGATTTTTTGCTATGTATTTATAAGCACCCAAATTTAACTTAGAAGGAAAGAATGAATAACCATTACGATAGATCTCATCCATATCCGTTAATGAAATGGACAAAACAAGCACAAGGGGCAACACGCATATAAGACAAACAAGCATCATGATGATGTGATAGGGAATGTCTCCCGATATCTTTCTGTTATGTAAGGTATTTATTTTATATATCACAATCTCCTCCTTAAAAAAGCGCGCTGTCTGGATCATAACGACGGACAAGCAGATTGGAAATCAAAACCAAAACGAATCCGATCACAGACTGATACATGCCCACTGCAGCAGAAACACCGATATCGCCTGCAACACGCAGTGAACGGAAGATATATGTATCAATAACATCGACCGTTGAGTAAAGCGAACCGCTATTTCTCGTTACAAGATAGAACAGGCCAAAATCAGAATAGAAGATTCTTCCAGTTTGCAGCAGTACCATAACGATGATAACCGGCGAAATCATAGGAACTGCAACCTTAACCATAGTCTGCCATTTCGTTGCACCATCGATTTCAGCAGCCTCGAAGCAAGAGGCATCCAGTCCCATCAGTGCGGCATAATAAACCAAAACATAATATCCGAGATTCTTCCATAGATTTATTCCTGTTAAAAGCCCAGGCCACAGATCCGATCGGGAATACCAGAGAATCGGTCCCATACCGTGCTTTTCAAGCGTATTGTTTATAACACCCATATCAACGTTTAAGAAAGCATAGACAACGAATGCAACAACTGCCATTGATAAAAAGTAAGGAGCAAAGATCAACGTCTGATATATTTTGATCATGATTCTGTTTGTGACCTGATATAACACCAATGCCACACCCAACGAGATAATCAATGTTGTCAAAATAAACAGCATATTGAGCAGCAAGGTATTGCGCGTAACACGCCAGGCATCAAGTGAATTGAAGAAGAATCGAAAATTCTCAAGTCCGCACCAATCACTCCCAAAAATCCCCTTATCATATCTAAAATCTTTGAAGGCCAAAACAAGTCCAAACATCGGAACGTAAGAAAAAATAAATATCAGTAAAGAGCCCGGTATTGCCATCGCAGTTAAACTGTAGGTCTTCTTGCCAAAATAGGTACTCACTCGTTTCTTTTTCTTTTCCGACGGTTTTGTCGGCCACTTTAATGTCTGCTCCGACACAATCATCCCCTCCTAGCTATTAGTTGCCAGCATGTTGCATCCTTTTTATCGTGGTAAAACATAACTAAATTTGCGTTTTCAGCCGACAAATTTATTATAGAAAAACACCAATATTCTTGATACTGTCAAATCTTTTTAAAGCTATATTTTCCGACTGTTAAATTTAACAATCCCTCTCATTTCATGCATTTTAACCGTAGCAATGCTTGATAACCATCTGATTTTATCAATTTTGCGATCTACTTTTTCTATAAAAATACCAAAAATCACAACAGATCCCCAAGACCTGCCGAATATAGACGAATCATTCTGTTGATAGAACAGCCAATTGAAAAAAAAAGAGAACTGTCCCAAAATAACAATCTTATTTTGGAACAGCCCCTTAAAGCAATTTTATATGCACCGCACCAGTGATCCGATCGGATGCATGTATTATCTGAGATTCACACCATAATCTTCTGAGCAGCCAAACAGCGATACATCCTCCGGAGCACTATTATAATGATCATGATAATTGTTTTCCGTCAGATTGGCATTGGTATTAAATCCAGCTAGTTTGATATTTGTAGTATGGTTGTATGCAGCTTCAGTATAATTGGTTTTTTCATCGAAATAGATGCCGGTTCCATCAGAATTGTTCACATAGTTATAAAGCACCTTGTTGCCATACTGCTCGCCGACACAGTAGATGCCCCCACCATCGGCAACCGTCATCATAACCGTATCTACGTAGTTCCACAGGATCTTGTTGTGATGAGAAGAAGTAATACCCGCATTCCATCGCCAGCCTACATTAATACCGGAGTAGGGCATATTCTTGATGGTATTGTGCTCGATCAAGGTATGATTCGCATAGCCGACCCATATACCGACTGAGCCCTGATCGACCGTGCAGCAGTCGTGAATAAAATTGTTGATGATTTGGTTACCACGGGGTGAATCCATATCATCATCCCATTCACGCTCCAACGGATGACCAATGCCAACGTAGGTATTGCGGTAACCGACTTGAATGCAGTTCGCACCAACATCGTCAAATTCGCAACCATAGATGAGGTTGCCGTTAGCGCCTGCACCAAAAGCGATCGCACCTTCGCCCATCATACTAAATAGACAATTCTGGATACGGCTGCCTATCACATTTTCATAGGATATAGCAGCAGGAGGCGCATAGACAGGGTCTGTTCGTGTATTACCCCAAAATCCGCCCTGAATACCTCGACGCTCCACATCAGCCGGCATCGACCACGTGGTATGGCAGAAGCTGACACCATAGATGTCGAGGTTCTCAACAGGATTCTCTCTCGTACCTGTTGCTTCAATTAGCATTTCCAGATAAGGAATAACAATGTCCAATTCATTAGGATCAGCACTATTTTCCGGGTAGTAATACAGTTCACGCGTTGTCTCGTCATAAAACCACTCACCCGGCGTATCGACAAACATCAGCGCATTTTCAAAATAGAGCCAGTCTGCTCCCGCCCAGCTTGAAACATTGGCTGATATCTTCACGCCACTGGCCTGAACACCAATATAAAGATTAGAGACCACCGTGTCTGTTGCAGCGTCAAAACTTGCCACACTCTGCCGATTGTAATGCCAAATACCACGAGAGTTCATTTCTACGCCAGTCAGACCCTCCCAGGCTTCCGGAATGTCACCGTTGGGACGTATCCAAGAATAATTTGCGGTATCAACCGCAGCAATCGTCCAGTATCCGTTGTCCGGCTCACACGAACGGGTTGCGCGCTGGTCTTCCACAAACAACTGTCGAATGTCAACTGCGTCAAATTCCGCTGGCAGCGTAGTCTTCCATATACCGTCCTGAGCGGTTGACCATTGGGTCGTAACTTCCCTGCCGCCGCTTACAACTGGCGTCTCACCAGGGTAAGCCGAGTAAGTAACGCGATAATTACCGCTGCCACCGTTGGCACTTGTGAGTTCAAGCGTTTCGTCGAGGTAGTAGGTGCCGCTGCGCAGCATGACAGTGTAATCCTGATTAGGGGTTTCGATCTTGGCCGCAGCCACTGCCTGTGACGCCTTTTTCAGCGTTGCAAACGGACCGTCAGTCAAATCCCCATTGGGGCGATCCAGCAGGCCGCTCCATGTATCATTTCCGTTCTCTGCCACATAGAAGATGCCATTTCTAATTTCCGGCGCTTGTGTCAAAGCCTTTGGCGTCTGATCATATGCATAATCACCAGGCAGGGTATCCTTCACACCCATTTCAAATGTGCCGACATTGTCAAAGGAGCCGTCGGCATCCTTTGCATACAGACCGATCTTCCCAGCTGTGAGAGCAGTACTGTCCAAATAGTCGATCATCTTGCTCTCATCTACCCATACGGATACCTTCTGGCCATTGACTGTGATTGCCAGTCTAGTTTCTTCACCTAAGCGCCATGCCTTTGTGGCAAGCAGACTGGTGCCTTTATACAGCATGACTGTGCTGTCTGCATAGTCAATTGTAGCCAGATAATAGTTATCCGCATCTGTATAGTGAGTGATTAGCCCCATTTCGCCGCTAGTTGCAGAAAGTGTTGCCTCCAAACGGTATCCATTCCAAGTCTCCGCTCCGGTATACAGCGTAGAAATAGCCGACGCTGCAGGCTTTGCCACCGCGTTTTCCCCATCGGCCATTTCTTTTTCAAAGCTGCCTACGCCTGCTGTCCACTTTGTCAGGCCATTTGTAAACGTGTCATAAAAGGTTGCTCCATCGGGCAACTCTTCCGGAATTTCAGCAGCCTCTGCAACTTTCTTTACCGAAATATCATCAATCATCGCATATGTATTAGGTTGGTTATTAACATAGCTGCGGAAGCCAATCTTGCCATTGGCAAACTGTGCATCTGTTTTCTGCAGTACCATTTTGTCGTTGATGTAGCAGGTAATGGTGTTTCCAAACACATGAACCTTATATTCAATCGTTGTGTCCTTGGAGAGATTGTAGGATTTTTCCGCAATTAACTGGAAGCTGCCATTTATCCGTTTATACAGTCTAGCAGCCTTGTCCGCAGAGTAATTGGAGTACATGAACATATAGAAGTTATTGGCATCTTGATACCGGAATAACAGGCCTGGTGCATTCCAATCACCACTTCCTGTCATTTGGACATTCGCAATTACCTCGTAGTCTGTCCATGTGAGATCACCAGCTGAAATAATACCATCGGAGCGGCTGGCCAGCCAGTTATCCCCATTTACTTCTTTCAGGAAGAAATCGCCTCCCTGTCCATTGCCCCAAACCGTTGTATCGAGTGTATCAAATGTCTCCGAGAATAAAATCTGTTCATCTTCCGGCTCACTGGTATCGGACGATACAGTCGGGTTTCCAATATATGCGGTAGCAGAAGCATTGCCTGACACGATTCTCACACCGATTTTACCGGTTGAGAAAGTTGAATCGGTACATGTCAGAATCATTTCATTATCAACATAGCAAATGATCTCATCTCCATGTACCTTAACCTCAAACTGATAGGCCTTATTCAGTTGAAGTGATTTACTAACATCTTTCAATACTGTAAATGTGCCGTTTACTCGTTTGTAAAGACGAAGCAGCCCCTCTGTCGGTGTATAGAGAAACATATAGAAATTGTTGTCATTTTGATAGCGGAAGAGCAAGCCCGGCGAGGCCAGTGTACCCGTTATGACAACATCTGCCGAGTACGTGTAATCTGTCCAGCTTGCATCACCGGTAGAAATGATCGTGTTGCAGTTACCGGGGTGAGTCAGATATTTCTCGTCGCCCGACTCCACGATCTTCCATTGGTTGGATGTGCTGCTCCATGCATCCAAATTTTCATCTACGGAAAAATCCTGCGAAAACAAAGGGGACGTGACGGCCGACACATTTACAACAGTACTGAGTAATAGCGGCAGCATCAAGAACATCGCAATCACGCTTTTCCACTTTTTGAACATAAACATCACCTCATTTTCTTTTTTCATCTTCTTTTCTCCTTTGGCTTTTTATTTTTGCGAGTCCCCTCGCTTGGAAACAAGTTCACAAGAAAAAAGCAAATAAGTGGGAGCAATAAAATTTATAGGTAAATTATAGTTTTTTTAAATAATGAAAGGTACTGCCAAATCGGAACAATCCTGTAATTCTCGACTGTTAAATTTAGCAATCTCTCTTATAACTATGCAACTTGCCTATTTGATCTTTCATTTTACTATTTTTTTCGTATATAATTGACATATTGCATTAAGGAGGTTGACTCATGAAAGGCAATAAGAATGAAAAAAGGCGGCTGCATAGGCCGCATAATAATTTCTTGGCAGCAGTTTTGTATACTGCCATTCTGGTGGTTGCTGTGATTGGTCTGCTCTCGGCCTTCTTCTATGGTGCTTTTTCCCGCTTTGCGCAAAACCAGGCAATCGAGGCCACACGAAGGGTTACGGAGAGTGTTTGTTACTCTATTTCCGAGATGAATTCTTCAATCCGGAACCTATGCGTTGCACAGTTTTCTGGTAGTGAAGTGCAGTATCTCATGCATGCAAAAGATCCTTATGACATCTCAATCCAGCAATCAATCGCCAGGCTAAAGCGTTCCGCCTCTTCCAACTTAGATATTCAAGCGATTATAACCTATAATTACCAAACCAATCATCTTTATTCCACCTATCGAGGCATTACAGACATTGATACAGATATCAAAAAAATTCTTCAACAGCCTGATCTGAAACAGCTTATGCCAATCCCGCGAATTCTGGAATCATCAGATTATTACAGTTCACAGCCCGTGTATAGCTATGTTATGTACGATAGAACATACAATGGCAACGAACTGAATTGTGCGTTGATCGTTAATGTCAATGCGACATGGCTCAGCGAAAGCCTAAAGAGCTTGACCTCCGAGCAAGAACGTCTAGTCATATTTGATGATGGCTTTAAGCAACTGGCTTGCAGCGATTCGGCTACTGTCAATTTTGAAACACAAGTTCCGTCTTACTGTGCAGAAATGATTGGCGGGGTAAGAGACAAAGTACAGACACAAAATGGTGAGAAATACTATATTTCTGTATCCTCTATTTCTGGAACGAATTGGCATTTGTTACGAGAGGTGCCCTATGACGTTATGCTAGAAGAATTTAGGACATTGGAAGGACGACTTTTGCTATTTACCGTTCTAGTCTTTATCCTGGCCATCGCACTTGCTTTTGCTGTTGTGCGGAGCATTTATAAACCCATTAAAAAAATAGCCCATTCACTACAAGTGCAAAACCTTTCTCCAGAGTTGCCTGTTTCATACGACGACCTGACTTATATTTCTCAAACGCTTCATTTGGTAGAGGAACGTTATCAGAATATGCAAAAAAATACGACGCAGATTATTCAGGAAAATTTGCTGCGCTCCATGCTGATGGGTGTCAAGCCATTCACAGCAGATACAAAAGACATAACGGCCCAAACACAGCAGATAGGGCAGGCGCTTGATACTTGTAGGCTGACCCTTATACGGATTGATAATCTATCAGTAGTTTCCAAGCAAACCGTTGAGCAAAAAAATCATATGCAAAAGACCTTGTTTGGGATCATTCACGATCAGTTATCAATCTGTAATCTGTGTGGTGTAGTTGACACAGCTCCCGGTGACTTTGTTGTATTGCTAGAAAACGCGCTACCCGAAGAGCTCTTACATTCTTCTGTCGCATCCCTTCAAGCCTTTATGGAAAAGCACTGTGGCGTCAGCGTTTCCGTGTTTCTGGAAAACTCCGATCAAAGCAAAAACAAGACATTAGCACCCCATTTAAGATTTGCGCAGCTGCAAAAAATCTCCAAATACCGCATGTTTGCTGGTACTACCTGCTGCCTTGATTACACGATTCTGACAGCTCGGGAAGATTTACCTTTAAAATATCCAGAGGAAATACTAACAAGCCTTAGATCTGCTATGAAGCGCAATGATGCCAAAGAAAGCAGTCGCCTCTATGACCAGTTTTGCCTTGAGGCAAGAAACAACAACGTTGAGAATTATCGTCTTTGTATGATGCAAATTTTCACCTGTTTTCAGACATTGCTGGAGGAGCGCAACGGTTATGTCATGACAAATCTACAGATTGATATGGACGATGTGTATGCCAGTATAGTGCGTGCAGAATATTGCAGTCAATTTGATAATGTATTTTATCCGATTATCCAACAGTTTTGTGCTTCTGACAGCAGCATTACCGGAAAGCACAATATACTTCTGGAGTCAGTTAAGGAATACATTGATATTCATTATGCAGATAAGGATCTCAGCTTAAAGCAGATCGCAGATGAATTTCATATCTCTCAGTCTTATCTTGGAAAGCTATTTCGAGAGCAGTTCAACGTTTCGATTAAGGAATACATTACACAGGTTCGCCTTAAAATTACACCAAAGTATTTGACGCAAAGCCAAATGAGTATCAAGCGAATTATGGATTTGTCTGGCTTTGATAATGAGAGCAATTTTTATCGGTTATTCCGTGAATTCTACGGCGTAACGCCATGCAACTATCGATTAAGCTACTCCATTGAAAAAGCACATGCTACTAAATTGCAAGAGCAGGCTGAATAAAAATTTTATGTCCATTTATGTTCATTCTTGTTCATTGTTATCTCATTGTTGTTCAATTGGCCTTTTTTTCACCCCAATTGACATAGCCGGAATTTCAAAAATATAATTGAATTAATCCGTTATAGTTGTTTTATTTCGTAGTTATCTGAAAAGAAAACAATCTACTGTTTTGCATCGAAATTAAACAACTAAACACATCTATGTTCACTACGATTTCATGTTATCTGTATGAGTACAGGAAAAACAACACTGAAAGGAAAAACACTATGGATTACGGTTTAGAAGGAAAGCACGCATTGGTCACAGGCGCTGCTGATGGTTGCGGTAAGGCAATTGCGCTCTTGCTTTCACAGGAAGGTGTACAGGTTACGCTGCATGATCTTGCTATGAAAGAAGACCTTTTGAAAAAAAATGTTGAGCTTTGCGGTAATGGTGCGAACTATCTCACAGCAGATCTGTCAAATGAAGAAGAGGTGCTGAATCTATTTGAAAATGCCGGCAAGCTCGACATTTTAGTCAACAATGCCGGTATCTGGCCAACTGCTTATGTTGAAGAAATGACTCCTGCCTCCTTTCATAAAACATTGGATATTAATCTGATTGCGCCATTCCTCTTGGCAAAGCGCTTCTGTAGCCAGTGCAAAGCTGACGGCCGTAAGGGTAAAATCGTGAACATGGTTTCTCAGGCAGCTTTCCATGGTTCTACCTCCGGCCACGCACACTATGCTTCTTCTAAAGCAGCACTGGTAGGTTTCACCATCTCTCTGGCTCGTGAGGTTGCGCCAAACGGCATTAATGTCAATGCAGTCGCCCCCGGTATGATGCGTACGCCGATGAATAAGGATGCACTGTCAGAGCGTGAAGATTCTTATCTGGAACGCATTCCGCTGCGTAGAATTGCCGATCCAAAGGAAGTTGCTTCCGCAGTTGTGTTCCTGTGCGGCAACCAGTCAGACTATATCACCGGTGCTACCATCGATGTCACCGGCGGTATGCTGATGCGATAAGAAAGGAGACCTAATATGCTTACAACAATGGAACCCCTGCTCCGTGACGCCAGAGAAAAGCACTATGCTGTTCCCGGTTTTGATGTCAGTAACTACGAGATGATCAAGGCTGTCATCGATATTTGTGAAGAAGAACGTTCCCCTGCTCTATTCATGTGTTTGAAGGCAGATATGATAAACAAGGGCATTCACTTCATTACGGCGATGCTAAAAGAAGCGGCAAAGCATTATACTGTACCGATCTGCATCCACCTCGACCATGGAACGACCTTTGAGGATATCAAAGAAGCCATCGATCTGGGCTTCACCTCCGTTATGTATGATGGGTCCGTGCTACCCTTTGAGCAAAATGCAGAAAACACCCGGCTCATTACCGAATATGCCCACCAGAGAGGCGTCAGTGTAGAGGCTGAGCTCGGCCATGTAGGTGACGGCATTACGGGCACTAACGACGGAAAAAATGAACGTCAGGAACAAATTGACCATTCTAAAGACAGTCTTACCGATCCGCAAGAGGTGGAACGCTTTATCGAAATTACCAATGTCGATGCGCTCGCAGTAGCAGTCGGCACCGTACACGGTGTATATAGAGGCACGCCGAAACTACGTCTTGATCGTCTGGATGAGATCAACAAGATCAGCAAAAAGCCGCTCGTAATGCATGGTGGCAGCGGCACACCGGATGATCAGATTCAGCAGGCCATAGAGCTTGGCATCTGCAAGATCAACATCTATTCCGAGGTATTACATGGTCTGAATTCCGGGCTTAAAAACAAGCTCAACAGTATTGAGAATCTCTCAATGTGGCCGGTGTTTGTCTATGAAGATGCACAGAAACAAATGCGAGAGGTCATTCGCCACAAAATCAGAATATTCGGGAGTGCAGGACGCGTATGAAAAAGCTTGTAGGTATCGGAGATTTATTTATTCCATGTGAGTACATAGAGAACGGCATGAAGCCTTTGGAGCAGCATGGTTTTGCAGTATCCACGGTTGAGTGGAAGCTCAGTGGCTTCGACGAGCTCCAGCATATCAATCTGATCGTCGAGCAGGGCGGAAGAGAAGAAATTGAGATCCCGAAGGAAATCATGGACGCCGTAAAAGACGCAGACATTTTGATCACACAGTTCTTCCCTGTTGGCAAGGTGCTCATTGATGCTTGTCCTCATTTGAAAATGATTGGTGTACTGCGTGCCGGATATGAAAACGTAAATGCAGAATACGCTAAGGAAAAGGGTGTCAAGGTATTCCATGCAATGGGCCGCAATGCGCACGCTGTCAGTGACTTTACTGTTGGTGCCATGATCTGTGAAGCCAGAAATATTGCTCGGGGCCACTATGGTATCAAGACCGGACAATGGATCCGTGAATATCCAAACAGTGCATCTATTCCTGATTTGGGCGGCAAAACCGTCGGTATTATCGGATATGGTGAAATTGGCAGACTGGTTGCGAAGAAGCTCTCTGGCTTTGACGTTAACATACTTGCCTATGACCCGTATTATCACGGCAGCGATGTCAAGACCGTGACTCTGGAAGAGTTGATGATGCACTGCGATTTTATTACTGTGCACGCACGATTGACACCGGAAAACGAGCACATGATCAACGCGGATATGCTCGCACGTATGAAGCCCACCGCATATCTGATCAATACCTCCCGCTCCGGCCTGATCGACGAGCAGGCCTTGTGGGAAGTTCTGCACAATCACCGAATTGCAGGTGCATTTCTGGATGTATTCGACCACGAGCCGCCTGCACTCGACGACCCACTGGTTCAGCTTGACAATGTGACGCTTACGCCGCATATGGCAGGTGGCAGCAAGGACGCATTCTACAACACGCCCAAGCTCCTTGCATCCGCCTTGACCGAATACCTCGAAGGTAAGCACACTCGCTTTTTAATTTAATTCAAAATATCGGCTGCATTAAGCGCCGTATAGGATCATTTGAAAGGAGCACTATTTATGGCAAAGTTTGAAAAGACCGTATGGATTACCGGAGGTTCTTCCGGCTATGGCAAGGAAATGGCAAGACTGTTCGTAAAAGAAGGTTATCAGGTTGTGATTGCTGCACGCAATCAGGAAAAACTTGAACAGGCCGCAAATGAAATTGGCTGTGATTGTTTCGTTATGGACGTCACGAATGCTGACGACTGGAAGAAAGCCACTGCATACGCAAAGGAAAAATTCGGTGGTTTGGATATCCTGATCAACAACGCCGGGGGCGGCGTTGCGGTACGCAACACCACCACCCTGACGGATGCAGAGATTGACCAAGCCCTCGACCTGAACCTCAAGAGTGTTATCTACGGCAGCCGTGATTTTGCGTCTATAATGATGGAGCAAAAGCGCGGCACTATCATTAATATCTCCAGCGTCTGCGCCAAGCAGGCATGGCCCCAGTGGACCTTGTACGCCAGTGCAAAATGGGGCGTTCTGGGTTTCTCCAAGGGCTTATATGTGGAGCTGCAGCCGTACAACATTCGTGTCAGCTGCGCCATTCCCGCAGCCTGCGCCACCGGCTTTAACAGCAGTGCAAACCTGCCTGATGCGGATCATCTGCTCCAGCCACAGGATTTTGCCAAGGCTGTTGTGGAAACCTGCAAGCTTCCCCAGCACGTTGTGGTTGAAGAAATTATCGTTTGGGGCATTGATCAGGTCGTCAATCCTCTGTAAACAACACTTACTTTTCTGTATAAAACGCATTAGGTGAAATGAAGATGGAAAAAAGAGATCTGATCATTGTCGGAGGTGGCTCCGGCGGGTTTGGTGCAGCATATCAAGCCTTACAGCAAGGTACCTTTCGTGTCACACTCATTGAAAAAAATCCAGGGCTTGGTGGCACATCGACCTTTGGCGGGGTAAACTGCTGGGAGCCCGGTGTTGGCGGTGAGGGTGTACACCGACAGCTTGCCGAGTATCTCATGAAAAGAGACGCAGGGTTTGTTGGCGAAAGCTATGGATGCGGTGTCACCCCAGATACTCCCTGGGGAAGATCGGGGCGTTCGCCGGACAGTTATGAGGAAACGCTCGTTCGCGCTGACCGTACAGATTTACGACGATTTCACTTTGAGCCGGAAGCAATGGATGCAGCCATGCAGCAGATACTGCACCAAGTTGATACGAACCATCGACTAGAATTGCTCCTTCAAAATGAGCTTGTTGCCGTTACGACAGATTGTGGACAGATTAAGTCCTTAACCGTTCAAACGCCACAAGGCGACCGTACCTTCTGTCCGAAGCTTGTCATTGATTGCTCCGCAGAACTGGTTGTTGCGCGAGCTGCTGGCTGCAAAGTGGACGTAGGAGAAGATGCGCAAAGTAAATACCAAGAACCTTCCGCTCCAGACCATTCCCAGAGGATTTTGAACGGTTTGACGCAGGTTTTTCGTGTTACACCGGATACGTCGGACTATATTGAACAGATCCCCGCTTGCTATACCGACGTGGATTTAAGTGCCTGGCTGGCCTATATGCAGGAGGTCAACGGGCCACTGAGTTGCTTCAACGACTATCCCAATGGTGACATCAATATCAATATGCTGCCGACCATGCCGGGTGAGGCATGGCTCCAACTTCCCCACGAGCAGCTCAAGCACATCTGTGAAGCCCGCGTCTATGCCTACTGGAATTGGGTCGCTACGGCGCACAATTTTACAGGCTATCGTATCTGCCATCTCTTTCCCATGCTCGGTATACGCGAAAGCTACCGTCTGGTGGGTAAATACGTTCTCACAGAAAAGGATCTTTACGACCGATATCCGGTTTCTCTGGGAAAGGATCACATTGTGGCGTTTGCTGATCATCCGGCCGATCTGCATGGCAGAAGCAACAAAAAAGGCGGCATGACAACATTCCTGAAATACGGGATTCCCTATGAATGTATGCTGCCTAATGAAGTGGACAACCTGCTGGTTGCCTGCCGTGGTGCATCGTTCTCCCACATTGCAGCTTCCAGTGCACGGCTTTCCCGTACCATGATTGCATTGGGTGAGGCAGCTGGTGCAGCCGCCTGCCAGTGTCTGGAACAAAACCTTGCACCAGAGAATGTAGTGCTTCATGCTTTGCGTAAAAGACTACAAATCGTATAGCAGAAGTAGGTATCCGTTTTTTGCATAAAACAGCTCTGCTGAATGCGGTAGAGCTGCTTTGCAATATTACTTTAAAAATCAGACAGTGGAATCCATTTTTTGAGGATATAATAGTTGAACTTTTTGTTCCTCCAGAAAATGAATCCAAGCAGGGCTCGGCATCCGATCGGTGACAAGGTAGTCAATCCTATTAAAATCAAATAGCTTATAGGTGGAAACCTGGTCGAACTTTGAGTGGTCACACAACAAAACCCGTTCCTTTGCATTTTGCAGCATGATCTGACGCAAGCAGGCTTCTTCTTCATAGACCCAGCTCAGCCCGTGCTCCATAGAAATACCTTTGCAGGAGAAAAAGGCTAAATCCGCATAGAAGGAGGCAAAAAAACTGCGAGCGAATGTACCGTTATACGAAAGCGTCGTTTTTTGCAGAAGGCCGCCAGCACAGTAGACATTCAGTGGCGCATATTGTAGCTTCTCGATGAGCTTCTGCCCTTGGGTCAGAACTGTTAAACCGTTGAAGCGCGGCAAATAATCGCTGAGAAACTGCACCGTTGTGCTCGAATCCAAGGAAAGCATGTTGCCATCGCGGATCAGCTTGGACGCTTCAGCACACAGGTCCAGCTTTGCTTCCAGATTGTCCGTCTGTCTGACATCTGCGGGCAGCTCCCTGTCGATTGCGTCGATGCGGACAGCGCCGCCATAAACGCGCTTACAATATCCACCATTCTCCAGCTTTTTTAGATCACGGCGAATCGTAGCTTCTCCAATAAACAGTAGCTTGCTGAGATCACTCACTTTAACGGCGTAATTCAATTTTAATTGTCGTAGGATGATCTCTCGGCGTTGGATATCGGTCATTCGCAAATTCCCCCTATGTCCAATAATATGAACTGCACCTCATGTGCATATTTGGATGTTTAAGCATTACTTTCAAGCTGCCGGATTGATTTGCGAAGCCTAAAAGTCTAGGATTAGAGTATCACAAACCAATAAAACTGACAACAAAAGTGAACAAATGGACATTTCGCAAGAGAGGACTGAACAACTGATGATATTGTGCATTGACTGTGGACTCACAAAAGGAAAACTTCTTTTGTTTACAAAAAATGGTCGTTGTATAGGAGAAGAATCCTTTTATACCCCTCTCGCCTATTCAAAAATCGATACCTTCACTTTGCGCGAATTGTTCTGCGCTTGTATGAAAGCCCTTCTCATGCATGCCGATTGTGAACCATGCACAATTTCATGTATTACGGTTTCCGGTCACGGAAACGGCCTATATGCCATCGGTGAGCACGATGTTTTCCCTATTGGCTATTCATCCATGATGACAGAACAGGCACAAACTCTGCCAGACGCCGCACAAACTTTCCCCATTATTTTGCAATCCAATTGGGCCGGTCAACCCTTGTCAATTCTTTCATGGATTAAAGAAACACAGCCCCAAACCTATCGGCAAATCAAAACAATTTTATTTTGTAAAGATCTCTTACGTTGGTTCATGACCGGCGATGCTGTTACAGAAAAAACCGATGCTTCTGCAGCCGGCCTTCTGAATGCGCAAAATGGCCAGTATGATCACAACCTATTGCGACTGTATGATTTGGAAGATGCTTATGAAAAATTGCCGCGTATTGTTCGAAGTGACGCAAATGCAGGATTTGTAACGCAGGCTTTTTCAGATAAAACCGGTTTACCGGCAGGCGTTCCTGTATTGGGCGGTTTATTTGATGTCAACAGTTGCATGTTGGGTGCCGGCGTTGTGAATGAAAATATGTTTTCAATGATTGCTGGCACATGGGGAATCAACTCTGCCGCCTCCAACGCATTGGTTCGCACCCGTAGTATCACGCAATGCTGTCACTTTTATGGTGCCACTCCTTATGTATGCATCGATTCTGCACCGACATCATGTGCAAATCTGGAATGGTTTACGCAAAAGGTTATAAATATTGCCTCTTATGATGAGGTAAACCATATCGCCGCCATGCAGCCACAGGACAGCGGCTTATTCTACCTGCCCTATTTATACGCGCCTATGGACATGCCGCAGATTCGCGGCGGATTTGTCGGTCTGCAGCCGCACCACGATACGCACGCCATGCTGCGGGCCGTTTTTGAGGGTATTGTATTTGAACATCGTTATCGCATGGAAAAATTGCAACAGCTTGGCTTTCATGCCGACTCCATCGTTCTTTCCGGCGGTGCTGCAAACAGCGTCGTATTCGGGCAGATGTTTGCCGACATCTGCCAAAAGGAAATCCTGGTTTCGGAGCAATCCCAGGCTGGTGCCATGGGCGGCGTGATACTCAGTCAGATGGCTGCCGGAGAATACACAGACCTTGATACAGCCGTCAGACAATTGGTGCATTATAAATACAGCTATCTTCCTAGCCCGAAAACGCAAAATTACTACTCACAGAAGTATCAAGATTTCCGCGCTCTTCAGCAGAAAAACCAATAAAAACTACTAATTTAATGCGCCTCCATGCAAAAACTGTCAAAAAACAAATCTCACTCTGAGACATAACCCTGTAACTATTCTGTTAGCGTTCAAAGGGACAAATTGTGAACCAGGGCTGTTATGTACAGGGCGGATGGCGTAAGCGGTCCGCCTTGTGCTGTTTCTCGCTATATTTTCCTGCTCTGAGTTTTCCTCCGCAGGCTGTACGCTGTCCATTATACCTACATCCCGATAGATAATTCGGATACTCTGTTCTTATGATCACATTTACATTTCAGCCATGCTCAGATACCCTCTGTCCCGTGCCAAATTGATGGCCGCCATCTTGCTGTTTACGCCGAGCTTCTGATAGACATTCTTGAAATGAGTTTTAGCTGTTTCCTCCGATATGTGCAGGCACGCCGCCACTTCCTTTCGGCTCAGACCCTGTGCTGCCAATGACAGGAGCTCCATCTCCCTCTGTGAGAGAGCTTCCACCGGAAAAGTGAGGGCCAGGGTCATGCTTTCATATTCCCGACAGAGAGTCAGAACCCGGTTTAAGAAATTATTACCAGTGGTTTTATTAATAATCAATTTCAGCATCCCCATGATATGGGGTGCGTTTTCTGCAAAGGGCAGCACAAGGTTATCCGCTTCTGCTTCCGCCAGAGCCCTCTCCAGAACCGCCGCACCATCCTGCATCCCATACAGATGACAACGGGCGGCAGCTTCAAAAATCAGGTTGTGGAGAAAGCCGATCCGGTTGCCGAACTGGTCGAAGCCGATTTGGAACCCCGGAATACGGACTTCAAGCTCCTCGTAGTTTCCGAGGGCAAGGAGCGTTTTCCCATAAACGACATAGTTAAAAGCAATCCCCTGGGAGAAGAAATCGGCGGCCCGAAGCTCTCCGACCTGAAGCCAGGAGGGAATCCCTTCGGGCTGGCCGAGGCAGGCAAACACATATCCCCGGCACAGATCCAGCGTTGTATTGTACACAGAACTGTTCAATGCTCCTACCTCACGCTCCATCTGCGAAAGCAGGTCCAGCGCATGTTTGGTTCTGCCCTCCGCCAGACGCAGGCGGATGAGCGCAAATTTCGCACAGATTACAACGCCGGTCTGTGACGCGCTTTCGGCTTTTGCGATTGCTTTCCGGCAGTGCGCCGCGACCTGGTCCAACTCACCAGTCTCAAGTGCGTATTCCGCAGGAGCCAGTGAGTCGCATCCGGTTCCGCATCCGTCCGAAAATCTGGCATAGCCCACGTCCTCGGACAGAAGTTTTGCAAGCTCCCCAAAGCCGCCCCTCTCTCTGAAATAAAGATATAGATAATGCGGGGAGCCAAAGGTGAACTCGCTGCTTTGAAAGGTAATATAGGAATTCCGACCGTTCAGAAGCAGGGCGATTTCTTCATTGGATGCACGCATGGCTGCTACATCGTTAAACAGGGTGAATTTACGCACGATCTGGATTTCACCGAGAATCCGGTTCCTGAAAGCCTCGTCCGGGTTCGTTGATGCCATGTAATGCTGCTCCATCTCATCCAGCCGTTCCTCCCAGCTCAGAAGAGTATTTTTCTTCCCGAGGACAATAGAGTGAAACAGATACAGCAGGTAAGCAAAAGGGTATTGAAGCAAAAGCTCCCGTGGAACGCCGTTGAACATCTCATCTGCGCCGTCGAAATTCAACCATTCATCGCGTATGTTTTTCGGTTCATTCAGATGAGAAAGGATATCCTCCGCACGGCCGGCCTGGTTTAAATAACGGTAGGCGGTCAGAAATTTCTGACGGCTCAGCAGCCAGTCGCCCAGCCGTCCGTATAAGGATCGGACTTCTTCTGCGGAAAACGCTCTTTTGCACCGGAGGTAGTTTTGCAGTACCTGATGGATATGGTATTCTGCTGTTTTTTCTTCATAAAAAACAAAGGCATTCTCCCTATTCAGCAGCTTTAGGCGTTGGGGAGCATCCTCCGCCTGTGTGACCATGGCGGCCTGCTCCGCCGTGAATTCCTCCATAACAGAGAGCCGCAGCAGAAAATCCTGCATGGCACTGTCATAGCGGGCAAACAGCGCCCGTTCAATCATACTTTCCATGGTAGTGTTCATGCCGATGGGAATCCCGTTGTCAAGTCCTAACAGAAGGATGTAGGCAAAGGAAATCCACCCGTCAGTATGCTGCCACACCTGATTTAAATCCGCTTGCGAGATATGCTCCCGCATGATCCGGCAGTAATCGCCAAGCTCCTGTGCGGTGAACTTCAAAAGCTGCCTTGGCAGGAGGCAGCACTGCCCGCGTGCCAGCAGCTCCACAAAATCAAGGCCGGTGGTATCTCTCGTAATCAGCAGGATGGACAGGCCCTCCATCTCCTCCTGGGCAAGGCGCAGAAGCAGGCTGTTCAAGCGCACATCCTGTGCCAGATGATAATCGTCCAGCACCATCAGGTAATTTTCTTCAAAATTCACATCGCCAAGTGCGCGCAGCACCCGTTCCATCTGAGGTGCGTCTGTGGGCAGGCCAAGGGATTTGAGAACAGTTCCCGACTGGCTGTCCATTTGCATAAGGCTGTCGGTAAAGCTGTCCCAAAAGGCATCTGCCGAACGGCCTAATTCAGAAAAGGTGAACCAGAAGGAACGGACGTTCTGATTCCTGGTAAACAGCTTTACAGCCGTTGTCTTTCCGTATCCCATCGGGGCTTCCAGAATGGTGAGCGGATAGTCAAAAACAGCAAAAAGTGCACTGTCAATCCGTGCCCTGCTTAAAACCCTCTTATTTCTCACTTTCTTCACCCCCGATTAAAATATTTTGTCAAAACAGACCGTCAGAGCAGGCGTGTCATCGTGTCCTTTACTCTGAAAAATGACGCTCTTTTGTTTGCCTTTCATCAGCCTTCACACAAACAATGTTGTCGGAAAATTTGGCGAGGGAGCAGATCAGCTTGTCAAGCTGCCCTTTTTGGAGCTCCTCCAAACGCCCCAGATTGCACAGCACCTTTTGACGAATTCTACCGTCCTCCCGCCTGTTTTCGCAGAGCTGAAGATATTTTCTTTTTGTGCCGTCCCGGTTAGAGACCGTTTTGATTCGTATAAACATTGTCATATTATAGCATCAAGATTGTTGAAAATCCAGAGTATTATCAAAATGTGTGGCACTACGAAATAAGATGTATTCCATTGGATAAAACCGCTATTTCAGCAGACATGGTCAATCATTCCAGGCTTCCGACAGACACAGCGGGGAATTTTTGTTGTCCGTATGGGTGCTGCCAATAAAAAATCCCCCATTTGGGGGATACGCTCTGATTAATAAATTTCCTATACTAAAACATGGCATATTATTTTCCATATTTTAGAGTAGGAAGGTGGCGAAAACATGAGAATTGCAAACGTTCGGACAGCAGATAATTACATACTTCTGGTTGACATTGAAAATGGCAGCCGGGTTTCGTATGCAGTTCGACGAATAGAGATCTCGTTATCTGCAATAGACGCAATATAAAATCCCCCATATGGGGGATACTCTCCGTTCAAAACTTTCTTTACACTGAAACAGAGCATGATTTTGCCCAAAGGCAGTGTGAAAAGGAGGCGCAAACATATGAAAATCACAAATGTCCATGCGACGGATGATTATAGGCTGCTAATAGACTTTGAAGAAAGCAATCAGGTGATCTTTAATATGCAGCGGATGGTGGAGACTCTTCCATATCTCAGACTAAAGGATACAGCGGTTTTCCAATCAGTCAGGTTTGAGGATAAGGCTGTTTACTGGGATCCTCCTGACGAGAAACCGGAGATTTTCCCCCTGCGGATCACCGTGGACAGTATCTTGTTCTCGCTGCGGTAGAAATCTGTAAAACAAAAATTATCCATTTGTGCATGTAAATAATGGAGCCTTGTGAATGGCTCCAGATAAAACGGGAGGAGACACCATGAGAACAAAAACACGAATAATAAAGAAATTACTGTCGCTGCTGCTGGCAGCGGCAATGGTACTGACCCTGCTGCCTGTAACAGCACTGGCGGCGAGCAACGCAGACACCGCAGACTATACTTTTGATGCCGCTACCGGCACGCTGATCATCAAGACCAATGCTGGTGCTACCGGCATCGGTATGCCCACCAGCTGGCAAAGGGACACAAACTTCTCCGCAAGCGACGTCAAAGTGGTTACTTTTCTGGATGGCGTTACGGAGATCTCCTATAACTCATTCGTCGATTGTACCGCACTTGTGTCGGTGATGATTCCTTCTTCGGTGTTTGTCATCAGAGGGGGCGCATTTCAAGGTTGCACTGCACTATCATTTCTCATCATGTCTGAAGGCCTAAAGTCCATTGAATACTCTGCCTTCAGCGGTTGCACCAGTCTTACATCATTGACACTTCCGTCCTCCGTTATAGCCATAGGTCAAGGCTCGTTCATGAACTGCACAGGGCTGACCCTCACACTGACGGGCAGCAGTGCCCCCGCCTTTGCCGACCAATACTGGGCGGTCAATGTTCCCCATGTGTATTACCCCGCCTCGTGGGGCGCATCTGTGCCAAACCTGAATGCTCAGGGCAATGCCTCAGGTGTCATTGACATCAAAGCCATCCCCGGCGTTGCCTCACCCGTGCAGGGGAACACCCCTGTTGGTACGATTGCCGAAACGGCGCAGTACACGGGAAGCGTAACCTGGAGCCCTGCGGACAAGCCCTTTCAGTCAAACACGGTCTATACGGCGACCATTACCCTGACGCCGAAAGCCGGCTATGCGCTAACGGGCGTAGCGGCAAATTCCTTCACCGTGGCGGGTGCGACGAATGTAACCAACGCCGCAGATTCTGGCGTGATTACGGCACAGTTCCCTTCGACCGGCGCATACTCTATCAGCGAGCAATTCGCTCTTCCCCCCGGCGGCACCTACTATTTTGACCTGTCCGGACCGAATTTTTCGGGTGCGAACCCGCTCCTGCCCGACACCAGCCAGCATTGGGTGCCCTTTACCTACGCGGGTACGGTGAACGCCTATTCCCGTGCATCAACGGGCGTCAGCACGGCGGAAAATGTATCCGTCAGCAACCGTAGCCTATTTATTGCGGATTACATTTTGACGAACACCTATACGTGGGATCCACTTAGCACCTGGGGCTACATTTTTGGCACCTCCTATAGTCAGGGCGGTGTTTCGTACAAGCTCCGTTCCCTGTCCGTGGGCAGTGCGGGCAATGGGTTGTCCGGGGATCTTGAGCGGGGGAATCCGGTCAGCAACGAGTGGGATCAGATCCTGAACAAGAACCCCGGCTATATCAAAAACTGGAGCGGGATCTTTGCTTGGGGACAGGATTCAATTTACAAGGAATTCGGTATGCAGCTTGACAGGGCCATGCGTGGGGGTCTTTCCCCCCGCGGCTGGGTTTCCCGCAACTACCAGGAGTTAAGCGGTTTCCGACCTGCCCTTGAAATTTTATCCACTCCCGGGACAGAGCTGAAAACCGTCACCTATAACATGAACGGCAACGGCACTCTGGGTGACAAATCACTAACCTCTGCCACAGTCGTCTATACCGGTACGCTGAACCTGCCGCTCATCACATCGACAAATGGATTTAACTACACAGGCACCGGGACGGGTGCGCTGGGCTGGTACGCTGGAAGCACGTTTTATGCACAGGGAGCGACACCCGTCCTTGCATCGGGTACGACCTTAACGCCAGGATACAGCGGCATAGCCCCAGCCATCACCACAGCTTCACTGCCCGGTGGCACTGTCGGTCCAGCCTACAGCCAAACGCTCACCACAACTGGCACAACGCCTATCACCTGGAGCATCGACAGCGGAAGCCTACCGGGTGGCCTGAGTCTGAATGGCAGCACCGGCGAAATTTTGGGTACGCCTACCACAGCGGGTACCTTCAACTTCACTGTGAAGGCAACAAACAGCGCAGGCAACAATATCAAAGCACTGTCCATCGTAATCTTGGCTGCGGCTGTTGCTCCGGCCATCACCACAGCTTCACTGCCTGGTGGCACTACCGACACAGCCTACAGCCAAACGCTTGCTGCAGACGGTGACACGCCTATCACTTGGAGCATCGACAGCGGCAGCCTACCGGACGGCCTGAGTCTGAATGGCAGCACTGGCGAAATTTCGGGTACGCCTACCACAGCGGGCACCTTTAACTTCACTGTCAAAGCGGAAAACAGCAAGGGTGCTGTTACACAGGCACTGAGCATCACCATCGATCCACGGCCTGCTCCCACCGAGCAGTTCAGCCTTGCACCCGGCGGTACCTATTATTTTGATCTGTCAGGGCAGGGAATTCCGGGCACGGTAAACACCAATCTGCCTGATACCGGCCTGAAATGGGTGCCCTTTACCTATGTCGGCACCGTGAACGCCTACTCTCTGGACGCAAGCTCCAGCGGTGATGTATCAGGCTCCGGCAATGCCGCTTTAAGCGACCGCAGCCTGTTTGTGGCGGATTATAATGCGGTACATACCGTCTCGTGGGACGCTTTGGACACTGAAGGTCTTATCTTTGGTAAAAACTACAGCAGCGGTGACATTTCCTATAGACTTCGTTCCCTATCCGTCGGAAGCGAGAGCAGCGGAAGCGGAAATGACCAACGGGGGATTCCACAAAGCAACGAGTGGGATCAGATCCTGAACAAGAACGAAGCTTACCTTAAAAATTGGAGCGCCATAATTTCTTTGGGACAGGATACTCCTACAAATAATGCGTCGTACCGCGCTCTTCGTGGGTACAACTCGGCCCGCTTCTGGGGTTTCAATTCCGCGTCGCATGTCAACCCGTACTACGGCTTCCGCCCCGTTCTTGAAGTCCTGAACCCTGACATACTGGGCGCTGATGGTCTGAAAACCGTTACCTATAATATGAACGGCAACGGCACCTTGGGCAGCGGCTCACTGACCTCCGCTACGGTGGTTTATACCGGTGCGCTGACATTGCCGGCAATTACCCCGGCAAACGGCTTTACCTACACTGGCTCCGGCACGGGTATTCTCGGCTGGTACACCGGAGGCACATTTTACGCTCCGGGAGCAATACTCGGCCTTCCTACGGGTGCGACCCTGACGCCGGGATACGAAGCCCCGACCGGCACCGCTCCCTCCATCAACGGCCCGACAGCGCTGACTCTGACCGAAGGCTATGGTGCCGTCTCTACGGATGCATACATCATTGCAGGCACAGCTCCCGTAACAGTTAGTAAAACCTCCGGTGATGCTAAGATTGTATGGAATGATGCAACGAAGAAGCTGGATGTTGTGGCAGGTCTTTCAGCGGGGAGCTATCCCGTCACGCTGAAAGCCAGCAATGGCATTTCGCCGGAAGCGACACTGACCTTCATGCTGACCGTGAATGCGGTTCCTGTTATAGACGCAGCCATCAGCCCGACAAGCGTAAGCTATGACCTTGCTTCCCCCAGCGATGCAAGCACTAACATCACATGGAACAGCGCCGCTACGGTTACGGATGTGGTATATGGCAGTACACCTTTGGCATCGTCTACGGATTATGTTGTAAGCGGAAGTGCGCTGACCATCAAGAACGGCTATCTTAACACGAAGGGCTTTTCTGCGGGAGATAAGGCAGAATTTACAATCTCCTTCGATAAAGGAGCGTCAGCTACCCTTACCATCAACATCGTAAACAATTATACCCCCGGCAGCAACGCCGATCTGAGCGATCTAATGGTAAACGGCAGCACAGTGAGCGGCTTTGATCCTGGTATTCTCTCGTATACTGTCGAACTGCCCCACGGAACCCAACCCGGCAGTGCGTCGGCGATAGTGGGTGCAACAGCGATTGATTCAAAAACCGGTGTCATCATTACACAGGCTTCATCCCTGCCCGGTACCGCAACTGTAGGGGTAACTGCCGAGGATGGTACAACCAAAAAGACTTATACTATCAGCTTCACTCTGAAAGCAGCTCCACCGGTGCAAAGCTCCGAGAAGGAAGTAACAAGCGTGACCAATCCTATTGGTGCCGTTATCAGCGGAACCAATATCACAGCAACAGTAGCGAACAGCGTTTCCAGTCAGGTTATCAACCTTTCCGTGAGTGCGAAGGCAAGCTGGAAGCTGTACCTTGACGCGAGCTGCACAAGCGAGATTGCAGATAAAACCATGGGGCTTTCTGTTGGCACAAATACAGTGTATGTTCAGGTGACGGCTGAAAACGGCAGCATAAAGGTATACACGCTCACTATCACACGGCAGGACAATAGCGGTACCTCTGGCGGCGGCATAATTACACCGCCAACGTCGAATGCCTCTACCGACAAGCACCCCAACATGCCGACCACAGCAAAAATGAGCGTTTCCTGTACGATTAGAGACGGTCTTCTCTCCTCAACGATCACAGAGCAGATGGTGAAGGACGCCATCAAAGCTGCACAGGATGTGGCGAAGAAATCCGGCACGGAAGCAGATGGCATTGCTCTGGATTTCAGCGTTACGGGCAGCGGCAGCTATACCAGCCTAAAAGCCACCATCGACGCAGGAGCTATCGACCGCCTGAAAGAAGCGGGCGTGAAGTTTGTCAAGATCGGCTCGGCTGTGCTTGACATTACCTTCGACACGAACACAATCACCGAGCTCGACAAGCAGACAACCGGCACAGTCACGGTTTCAGCCGCAAAGCTGACAAAGCTGTCCAAGGCGGCGAAGAAACTCATCGGCAATCGCCCGGTGTTCAATATCACCGTGGGCTATCAGAAGAACGGCAAGACCGAGTATGTCACCAACTTCGGCAAAGGCGCGGTTACGCTGGGCATCGCCTACAAAGCCGCAGACAAGGAAAAAAGCGGCAACCTGTTCGGCGTGTACATTGATAAAAAAGGTAAACCGCAGCTTTTGACTAACTCCAGCTACGATAACGGCAGACTGATTTTCAGCAGGAACAGCCTGTCAACCTACGGCGTGGGCTACAAAGCTCCCGTCCCGGCATTCACCGATACGGCGAAACACTGGGCAAAGGACAATATTGATTTTGTTGCCAGCTGTGACTTGATTAGCGGAACAATCGCAAGTACCTTTGCACCTAATACCGCTATCACCCGCGCCGATTTCCTCATGGCGCTGGGCAGGCTTTCAGGTGCGGATGTGAGTATCTACAAGACCAGCAGCTTCACCGATGTTAAGGTCACCGACACCGCCATGCCATACATTGAGTGGGCTGTGGGAAGCAAGATCGTATCCGGCTACGACAACGGAAAATTCGGGCCAACAGACCTGATTACCCGTGAACAGATGGCTGTGATGATGCAGAGCTACGCCAAGGCCACCGGATACAAGCTACCGGTTTCCATCGCGGCTGTCACTTTCTCCGATAGTGCGAAGATTTCTTCTTACGCAAAGGATGCTGTAAAGGCCATTCAGCAGGTGGGTATCATGCAGGGCAAGGGCAATAACACCTTCGACCCGCAAGGTAATGCTACCCGTGGCGAAGCATCCACCATCCTTCGCAGGTTCGTTGAGCTTGTCATTGACGAGGGTACGGCGCGGGGATGGGTGCAAAACGATGCCGGACAATGGCAGTACATCGGTGAGAACGGCAAGCCCGTTGTTGGTTGGCTCACCGAGGGAAACGTCCAATATTACTTCACCTCTGATAGCATCATGGTCTCCGGCAAGTGGCTGGAGATTAACGGCAAGTGGTACTACTTCTGCGCTGACGGCTCTCTTGCCAAAGGTAGCAAGATTGACGGCTACGAAGTAGACGAAAACGGCGTGAGAAAAAGTAAATAAAACATATGCACATAAAACAAGGGTGGAGACCGACATTGATCGGCTTCCACCTTGTTTTTTCCGTATTTAGATTGCTTTCCCTAACGTGTCTGGAGGATACTGTAAGCTTGGCTGAGTACAATCCCAAGGTGTCAAATCATTGCCCTTTGAATTTTCGCTGCACTGCAATCTTCATTTTTCAAATGTGTTGATTTCAGTAATGCAACCGCCCCAAAAGTTAGAGTTGATTGCTCCGTATAACTCATCGCTGAGGCAGTCCAGATGAAGAACCTGATCTTTTTCCCCCTGTAGATAGTCGGAAATTGCCTTTTGAATGCTGGCTGGCAGGCCTACTTCCAAGTAAGTTTTATCCATTGGTTTGCCATCTGCGGCACTCGGATTCGGCTGGCTTTCCAGCAATAAAAGCTCTTCCAAAGGCATGTTGAGCACCTTAGAAAGCTTGAAAAGCGTATCTGTGCTGCACCGTTCCAGACGGGTTTTACCGTAGTAGATATCCGCAAGCGTTACCCATGGAACGCCACTGGTTTTCGATAAATAATATCGGGAGATTCCTTTCTCCCGCAAAAGCTGTTCGACATTCTGATCACCTCAACGATATTGTATCGGCGCGCGCGCGTGTTCCGATACAATATCAAGATGGAACCTATGTACAAGAACCAATGCATTTCGCCTTGTTCTCGCTCCTAACGTTCATGATTTCATTTTCTATCCATAAAATAAAGCACAGCCGGACAGGCTTTTTCTGTCCGGCTATGCTTTCCGTACCTGTTTGCCATAGGGGTTCACATCATATCCCTATGAATGCTATCCCTTGAAAACACTGGTTTTTTTGAACCCTCTGTTGTTCGGGGAACACTAAGGACGAAGCAGGAACCATGTACAGAAGAGCTGAACACAAATAATGGCCGGTACTCCGAACATAAAAGAAAGATGCTTCGTTTTATGTCTGAATAGCATCATTGAAAGATACAGTCCGATAGAGCCACCTATTCCGGCAAAAATAAAAAGAGTCCTTTCAGGAACCCGACGTTTGTGATGAATGGCTGCACGTTTATCAAAAAACGAAAGAAAAAAGGCCAAAACGTTTATAAGTATCAGATAAATAATGAAGATTTCCATATTGCCCCCGATGTTTCATTTAGCGTTTATTATAATGGATTTCTAAAGAAATTTATAGCATTAACTGTTTCTCATCTCACATAAGCGGTGCGAAGAGCCTTAAAAGGCTCCTCAGGATGCGCTTAGAAAGGCTCACTTGGCGACACTCCTCTAGCGTTACCTCATGGCACTTTTTGAAGGTTTCCAAGAAATCCTCCTTTACGGCCGCCACCGATTGGGTTTTGTAAAGCCAGACACTGCATTCGAAGTGAAAATAGAGACTTCTGTAGTCAAGATTGATGGAGCCCACAGTCGCTACAACATCATCACTCACCGAGACCTTGGAATGGAGAAAACCCGGCGTATATTCAAAAATCTTAACGCCAGCTTCAATAAGAACGGGGTAATAGGATTGAGTGACAATAAAAATATACCATTTGTCCGGCACATGGGGAGTTACAATTCTAACATCTACCCCGCTTTTGGCAGCCAGCATCAATGCAGTAACCATCTCATGATCGATAATAAGATAGGGCGTAAATAAATAGATATAGTCCCTGGCCCGACCTATCATGTTAAGATAGGTATTCTCCCCTACAGGTTCGTTATCAATGGGACTATCTCCAAAAGGCTGGACGTATCCATCCGACTCAAATGGCTCAGGATGGTAAGTATCGGGTCTATATCGATCATATTCCTCATGAGTGTTTGAAATATAACCCCAAAGCTGCAAAAACATAACCGTTAAATTCCAGGAAGCTTCCCCTTTCACAAGAATGGCAGCATCCTTCCAATGCCCATATTTCTCAAAGGCATTGATGTACTCATCAGCCAGATTAATACCCCCCGTATAGGAGATATAGCCGTCAATGACAATAATTTTACGATGATCCCGATGGTTCATCCGGATTTCAATCAGCGGGGTAAAGGGATTGAATACAAAGCATTTGATTCCTTTTTCTCTCAGCTTTTCATAATACTTATAGGGTAGTGAGGTAACACAGCCGGCATCATCATACATGACACGCACCTCAACTCCCTGGTGCACCTTTTCTTCTAAAATTTGCAGAATAGTATTCCACATTTCGCCTTCCCGAATAATGAAGGACTCTATGAAAATAAAATGTTTTGCCTTTTTTAGCTCCTCCACCAGGGAATCATAGAATTTTTCTCCTGACTGAAAGTACTTGGTAACAGTGTTCTTATAAGCGGGAAAGAATGCATTTTTGGCCATATATCGGGATTGGTTGGCAATGCTCTTATCATGCTCTATAAGTTCATCAAGGATATCAACCTTCGGCAAAAGCAGATGCAGGGTATTCTGATGAGAATCATTTATTTTTTTTCTAAACCTTTTACTTGCACCGCTGGTTCTCAGTAAAATGTATAAAGCCCCCCCAAAGACAGGAAAAATAAGAATAGGTATTGTCCAGGCCAGTTTGTATGAAGGGTTGATTCTCTGTCCGGATATAAAGAAAACTACCGCCAGGCTCACAACTCCGAAAAGAGCGTAAAGGTAAATGAACGAAGTGCTAAGCTTCATAATAAGAAAAACAAGCAATGCTACCTGAATAGCCATGAGCAATGCCACGACCATCAACCGGCTAAACAGTACTTTCAATACCTTTTTCACACTTAGTCCCCCTTCGACGAAAAAATATATCCAATATGGGTTATATTTTTTATCGGCTTGAACTCTTAGTTTTTTTAAATGTGCTCTTAATTATCCCGCATGGGCCAAAAAATTTTCTGCCTCAATTTTACACGCAATGTTTTCTGATTTTTGTCCACAATAATGGATGGACAACCATTTTTGATTCAGTTAATTCTTTAAGGTAAGGAGGTGAGAACAATGTCCAGGCCCAAAACGCCTATTGTACCTTCGAGCCGTGAAGCATTGACCAAATTCAAACTTGAGTGTGCCCAGGAAATCGGTCATCTACAATATTGCAAGGAGAACAATGATCATTACAAGGGCGACCTTCCTTCAAGCCAAAATGGTCACGAGGGTGGACCTATTGGTGGTCAGATGGTCAAGCGAATGATTAAGATGGCTGAAGAAAACATGAAATAAGTACCTTAGCAACCAAAATAAGCGTTCACACGCGAAAGGAGAACAAAGACCATGGATGACAACAAACAGAGAAACAGGAGAGAAGAAAACAATAACGAAAACAGACAAAACAAGGAAAACCGCGAAAACCGCGAGAACAAAGACAATAACAAGGAATAATCATATGGTATAACAGTATTTCCTCGCATTTGCGGGAAACATTGTTAACTTCACGCTTAAAAATTTAGCGTTGAAGAAGCTGCCTTCTGGTAGGCAGCTTCTTCCATATACAGCCTTTATTTTGTATAATAAGATTATCATCTGGAAAGTCATGTGAGGACTTCCGGGTTGTATTAACAAAGATAACAAACGAAAATACAGGGGGGCGTGCAATGGCACAAAGAAAGAGGCGAATCGGTGATCGATATGATGGCAGGCGTTTAAGGTCGCTGGATCCATTCTACAAGATTATTCCTTATATCATGAAAACACGTATTGATGCTCAGAACTATTTTGAGGAAAAAATTGAAATCTCAAATACTGAAGCATTTATTCGAAAAAAAAGAAATGAAACCGATGATCACATTTCATTTCTTCATGTGATTATTGCTGCAATGGTGCGCACTATTGCCGAGAAGCCCGCTCTTAATCGGTTTGTGGCAGGTCAAAGAATTTATGCGCGTAATGAAATTTTGATTTCCTTTGTTCTAAAAAAGGAACTTAATGAATCAAGCCCTGAAACGACTTTAAAAGTGAAATTTGAAGCCACCGATACCTTTATGGACGTTGTTAAAAAGGTCAATCAGGCTGTCAAGGAAAACCAAAGCGTGGACACCAAAAACGACACCGACAAATTAGCTAAGCTCATTATGTCCATACCGGGCCAACTTGTGAGATTTGTGGTATTTGTTTTAAGATGCTTGGATTACATAGGTCTGATGCCTAAGATCATTAATCGCCTGAGCCCTTTCCATACCAGCGTTTTCATAACAGACTTGGGCTCAGTGGGCATCCAGCCCGTATATCATCATCTTTATGATTTTGGTACCACCAGCAGCTTTATTGCATTTGGCATAAAGATGAAAGAAAAAGCCTTCGATGTAGATGACAAAATAATAACTAAAAAATATGTAAGAGTCTGTGTTGTAACTGATGAAAGAATTGCAGACGGCCTATTCTTTGCTTCAGCCTTCAAGCTCTATCGGAATCTCATCAAATACCCTGAGAAGCTTGATCTTCCACCTGAGATTATTAACGAAGATGTGGACTAATACAACGTTCTGCATACCAAAGGATGTGCCCTGAATATGCAGAACGTTGTACTAAAAAGGTGCTTTCAAAAAAAATGGGACGGTTCTAAAGTTTCATCAGAACCGTCCCTCTGTTTGCTTTTATCTCACTTAAAGATCTTAACACGTTCCTCCAAAGGCATGTATTCTTTCTCATCCGGAGGTGCTGTCGGTTTGCCAAAGGGCATTTGGGCGGTAAGCCTCCAATTCCTCGGAAGGTTCCACTGTTTCTTGACCTCATCATCAATCAGCGGGTTATAGTGCTGTAAAGAAGCACCAAACCCCTCCATCTCCAAAGATGTCCAAACAACATATTGGAGCATTCCGGTTGAATTCTGGGACCAGATGGGGAAATTATCCTTGTACAGTGAAAAATTAGCCTGCAGTTCTTCGATAATGCTCTGATCTTCGAAGAAAAGCACCGTCCCATATCCAGCCGCAAAGCTGTTAATTTTACTCTCGGTCTGAGGAAAGCTTCCCTCAGGTACAATCTTTCGCAATGTCTCTTTTACAATATCCCATAGCTTCTCATGGTGCTCGCCCAGAAGAATAACAGTTCTTCCGCTCTGGGAGTTGAAAGCTGAGGGTGAATGCTTGACAGCATTTTCTACGACCTCAACAATATTCTGATCCGATATGACATGCTCCTTGCTTATGCCATAAATAGTTCGTCTATTTTTAACCGCATTATAAAAATCCATATTCATCATTCTAAGCCTCCTTTGTATCTATTATATTCTTATCCATTTGGTTTAGAGATTAATCATAAATTATTCGTAAGCATCCTCAGCCGGCGAAATCTTTTCTCCGTCTATTTGGTGCACACTGGGAGTGATAAGGCGGTCATATATTAACCCGCTTCCAGAAGGATGGCGTAAAGAGAATGAGCATCGGGAATATTTCCAGCCTTCCAAAAAGCATTATGATTGAAAAGACCAGTTTGCTTAAGAAGGAAAAATCCGCGAAGCTTCCTATGGGTCCCACAACCTCCAGACCGGGACCCACATTTCCAATAGTCGTGGCAACAGCGGTAAATGTAGTCACCAAATCCATACCATCCAGGGCTACAATGAAAAGAGAGCCTACCATTATAGCGATATAAGCAAAAAAGTAAGTCATTACACCCGTCAACGTCTCCTCTTCAACGATTCGTCCGCCGAGCTTCACCGAATAGACCGATCGTGGATGAATAACCTTTATGATCTCCCGTTTAATAGCTTTGAATAGAAGCACTATCCTTATACACTTAATACCGCCGCCTGTTGACCCGGCACTGGCACCGATAAACATGAGCAGCACAAGGATAGACTTGCTGAATACCGGCCAAAGGTTGAAATCCGTTGTGGCATAACCGGTTGTAGTAATAATGGAGCTCACCTGAAAGGAAGCATGTCGAAGCCCTTCCCAAAGAGAATCAAACACCGTTCCGTATAGATTCCAGGTAATGAGCAAAATAGCTGCAACAACGGTTCCCAAATAGAAACGGAATTCCTCGTCCTTGAATATGGACTTGATATTACCCTTAAGGCCCTGATAATATAGCGTAAAATTAATACCAAACAGAAACATAAACACTGTAATGATGACTTCAATAAAGACATTCCCATAAGCTCCGACGCTCTTGTTCATGTTGGAAAAGCCACCGGTTCCGGCTGTTCCGAAAGCATGGATCAAGGAATCGTAAACAGGCATACCTGCAATAAGAAGCAATCCAATCTGAACAAGCGTAAGAACTATGTAAATGCCATAAAGAATTTTTGCCGTCTGTCCTATTTTAGGAACAAGCTTACCAGGATTGGGTCCCGGACTTTCAGCCTTCATAATCTGAAAGGTTGTGGCTCCAGCCTTGGGCAAAACAGCCAAAGTCAGAACCAGAACCCCCATTCCACCCATCCAATGGGTAAAGCTTCTCCAAAACAAAATCCCTCTCGGCAGGCTTTCAATTTCCTTTAGTATGGTAGATCCGGTGGTGGTAAAGCCTGATGCCGACTCAAAAAAGGCATCGATAAATGACGGAATTGCACCACTTATAAAAAAAGGCAGGGCCCCGAAAAAGGAAACAAGAACCCATCCCACAGAAACAATGGCGAAGCCGTCCCGAGCATAGATATTGGAATTGCGGGCTTTAATGCTGTATAGGACAAGCCCGAATATAACCATGGCCAATATGGTTATGATAAAGGATAAAAAATCCTGCTGCTTATAGATCAATGATACCAACAAGGAAGGCAGCATGCATGCTGCCTCGACTATCATGACCAATCCAAGACTTCTGAATATCATCCTGAAGTTCATCTTACTCTACCACCGATTCAACAATTTCATTTAAGTCAGAAAACTGTTTCCCCTTTGAAATGATAATAACGCTGTCTCCCATCTTGATCATATCATTCCCATGGGGGATGATAATCTCATTTTTCCTTGCAATGGAGGCAATAATGACGCCTTCAGCCAGCCGGAGCTTTTTTAAGGGGACATTTATAAATTTTGCTGAATTTCTTGCTGCAAACTCAAGAACCTCTGCCTGTCCGTCAATGATTTTATAAACTGTTTCAACCGGGTTATTCAGGGCATTCTTAAGCCCGCGAACAAACCTCAAAATATAATTTGTGGTGATGAGCTTTGGGTTAAGCACATTATCAATACCCATATTTTTTATGATGACAGGGTAATTAATTCTTGTGATTTTAGAAATGACCTTCTTAACACCGTACTGTTTTGCAAGCAAGGCGCATATGAGGTTCTCTTCATCCCGGCCAGTTAAGGCGATGAACGCATCCATATCACCAAGATTTTCTGAATTGAGCAAGCTATCATCGGTACCATCCCCATAAATGATCAGCGAATCCGGAAGAATTTCTGATAGCTCAATGCACCTTTCCTTATTGTTTTCAATGATCTTAACCTTTATATCAAACTGCTTCAGGTTTTGTGCAAGATAGTACGCCATTCTTCCCCCGCCTACTACCATGACATTTTTTATCTTTTGAGTACATTTTCCATTCTGCTTGCAGAAATTAAAAACATTGGTAGGTTTGCCGACAATATAGAGATCATCATGCTCCTTTATTTCAAAGGAGCCGTTTGGAATAATGACCTGCTCACCCCTTAATACAGCCCCAATTAAGATATCCGATGATACCCTATGAGAAATATTCTTGAGCTGCATGCCAACAATGGGCATGTCTTGAGTTGCCTTAATCTCAACCAATTCAACTCTGCCCTTGGCAAAGGGTTCTACATCAGCGGCTGAAGGGAATCTCAGCAATCTTGATATTTCACGTGCTGCCGCCTGCTCCGGATTGATTACCAGATCAAGCTCCAGCTCGGTTCTTAGTATGGAAAGCTCATTGGCATATTCGGGGTCTCTTATTCTTGCAATGGTATGCCTGGCACCCAGCTTTTTACCGGTCAGGCAGCAAACCATATTCATTTCATCACTGGTGGTGGCCGCAATTAAAACATCTGCCTCTTTTACGCCTGCCTCAAGTAAAATATTCGTGCTGACACCATTACCTTTAATGCACATGACATCCAGATATTCACTGGCCTTTTTCAAAGCCTCAGGGTTCTTATCAATGATGGTGACATCATTATCTTCTTTGGATAACGTCTCAGCTAAGCTATACCCCACCTTGCCGTCGCCGATGATGATTATTTTCATTGTACATTCCTTCTATTTTACATAATGGGCCATATCAATCTCAGCATAGTCATTATCTATCACCTTGTCAATAGAGGTGCGCTATGCGCACCACAAGCCTCGACCCGTAAATAGAGGTGCGCTATGCGCACCACATGCCCCGACCCATAAATAGAGCGACTCGTGGCACAAAGAAAGCCAGGTTAGTTTAGTCACCTGGCTTTCTTTAATATCAATAAATACCATTACTATTTTTTCTTTACGCATTCTCTAGTTGCAGCACCTTATTTTTGTTTTCACTAATTATTTTTCTAATACTGTATTCAGATAAATAGTAGTTTTCAGCTATTTCGAGGAGGCTTGCACCCTCCTGATACAGCTTTATTATTTCTTTATTCCTCATCAGATACTTTTCTTTTGTTCCGTTGGCTTCCCCCCATCCGGCTCTCATGGAGCCGTCTCCGGGTACATAGATAATTTCTCCTTGAACATATTGCTGCAATTCTCGCAAAAGCCTTTCCGGCAGAATCTTCTTTGCATTTTTGTAATTCAATAGGGCCACACTCCTTAAAATAGGCATAAAAAAAGCACGATAACCTTTACCGTACCAACTGTCCTAAATATTAACAATGATTAGGGATGATCAAAAATTAACTTCCGAAAGAATCGGAATTTATGTTTTGATTGCTCCTTGGCTGCTGGGTTATATAGAATGCGTCGCAAAAGGCACTCAAAAACAGTCACCCAAACAGGTGCTACTTTTTCAACCTTTGCCCATATTCAGTTTAGAGAAAAGCCACCTCATTTTTGATCATTTTCATTTAGAACACTCCTTCCTTATTGAAATACATATTTATTCTATGATGAGTTTTCCTGATAAGTCAAGATAAAGAATAAATATATCCATTTATTCTCGCCCTTCGGTTCAAAGATATTGATGATAATACAGACAAAAAGGGCGGTAACCCTTTCGCGGCTGCCGCCCTCTCGGGCCATCAGAGGATGGCCACCTCCATTGTAATCTTCACTTTATTGATCACTCCTTTCTTACGAAAGTCGGCTCCGGATGCCGCACCGTACACAAATTCATGTACAATTACATTATAGAATTTGCCCGATGGCTTCTCAAGCCACAAAATAGCTATAGCTGAAGTTTCCACTCTTTTATGCCTTCTCAATCCTAACTCTGCTGCCATCACCCTGTGTCGACGGCGGATCGATGATGAGCCTCCGCCCTATTCTGCTTCTGAGCTCAGGCACATGACTGATAAGACCAATGACTCTTTCCTTTTTGCTGAGACGCTCCAGGGAATCAATGACCGTATCCAAAAGGCTATTATCCAATGTCCCGAAGCCCTCGTCGAGGAAGAAGAATTCCAGGGGACTTTGCCCTTTCAGTTGAATTTGCTCTGACAGGGCCAGGGCTAATGACAGTGAGGTCAGGAAAGTCTCTCCACCTGATAGGGAAGTAACTCTTCGGCAGATCCCGCCATTGGCATTGTCACGACTGTTAAATCCGGTCTCGGCATCCAGCTCCAGAGCATACTTGTATTTGGTCATGATTCCTAAAGTCTCGGAAGCCTTGGCGGCCACATAACGCATCCGCTCTTCAGCAATGTAATCAATAAAGCTATTATCCTTGCGCAGCTCAGCCTTCAGGATTTTCTGGATCTGCTCAAACAGGCCTTGCTTATGGGTATGCTCCTGATGGCTTTTATTGAGCTCAACCCATTTCTCATGCTTGCTCTTGGTGTTCTCAAAATGAGCTCTGGCAACCTCGCTTCTGGAAACACACTCTTCCTTGTAAACAGCTATTTCCTGATAAGCACTGCTTAATTGGTTCCACTCTTCTTCGGTTATGCTGCGTGAATTAAGCTTCTTCTTTATCATGGCGATTTGAGCCTGGATATTAATCCCGTTCTGATCATAGACTTCTATTTCACTCATGAGGATCTTTTGCTCAGCCTGGGGCAATTGTGATGCTTCCACATCGTTTATATCCGCAAAACCTTTATCTTTGAGAGCAACATTCAGACTCTTTTCCACCGATGTCCGGCTTTCGGTATAAATCAATTTCTCATTCATTATGAGCGCCTTTTTGTTTTCAAGCTCGTTAACTTGCTTTTCAAGAGTCTGCAAATGCTCACGATATTGCTTATCAAGCTCTGTATACCGGCCAAGCTTCATTTCAATGCTTTTAATCTCGTCATCAATAGACGCTGCTCCGGCTAACTCTCTGAGTCTGATTTCTCGGGTATCCTTTTGAATCGTAAGGTTCTTCAACTCGGTTTCGTTTTTTATGAGCTCGGTATTAAGCCTACGGAGCTCTTCTTTTGCTTTTTCAAGGAGGGATTGCTTCTGACTTACGGCCTTCTGGATTTTCTCCATACTGCTCTGTAAATTGTGAAGATGACGATCCATCTCTAAAATTCTGTTCAATTCTGCCGACGCCTCTTGTATATGGCAGATCTTTAAGAATTCAGCGTATTTCTGCAGCACCTCATGGGCGGCATTTTGAGCCACAAGCAAGGATTTCTCATGCTCATCAAGACTTTCTTGGTTAACCTTTAGCTCGGTTGCCAGTCCATGGTCCTTAAGGCGGTGTTCATTAAGCTCCTCGTTATGCTTTTGAAGCTTCTCCTTATAGTTTTCCTGTTCTTTCTCCCAAGCCTCTATAGCATTGAGTTTTTCTGTGCTGATTTGACCCATGCGCAGAAGCTCCTGTCCCATAGGCTCCAACTCCATAATTTTCAGGGATTCAGGGAGCTTTGACTTCTCAAGATTGAATTCAAGGGTCTTCTGATCGAGTTCTTGCTGAGCCAGAGCTTTCTGCTCGGTGATGGATTTGATTTTTTCGCCCATCAGAAGAACCGCTTTTTCTGCCTCCTTAAATTCCTGCTCGGCATGAACCACCTTCTCTCTGGCTTGTTCTACGCGCTGATTCAACACCGTAGAATCTGAGCCTTCTTCAAGTGCTGCGGGCCTCGGATGATGAGAAGATCCGCAAACCGGGCAGGGTTCACCCTCTATTAAAACCAGTGACAGCCGGTGGGCGGCATCTCTGTCCATTTCTTTTATGACATTATCCAGCTCCTGCTTGAGGTCTTCAAAAAACCTATACGCCTTGCCCTTGATTTCTTCAAGATATGAAGCTTTTCGGGCAAGCTCCGCTAGCTCATCCTTATGCCTGGTCATCTTGAGTTCAAGGTTATCCAGTTCCTTTTTACGGAAGCATAGGATCTCATACACTGCCTGAAAGCCATGAAGCTTTTCGGTTTTTTTCTGTATCACCGCTTTGTCGGCGGGTATATTGGCATCGTGCGTTTGCTTTTCTTCATTGAGATCATTTAGCTTTTTGGTAACAGCAGAGATTTCTTCTTTTACGCCATTTTGCTTTTGGGTCAGATCGATAATGGTCCTTTTGAGAGAGCTTGTCTTCTTTTCAAGCTCTTTCACATTTCCATTCAGTGCTTCGCCTTCCCTTTCAAGCTTTACTCCCTCCTGGATTTGCATGCGGTATTCCGGGGAAATTTTCATAGTATCAGCTTCTGCTTTAAGCTTAATAAGCTCTTGTTCAAGCAGGTCATACTCCTGGGTTTCTTTCTTGATGAGTTCTGTTTTACTTACTATTTCACCGTTTATTAGCTCAGCAGCTTTTTTGAAGGAACTTATCTCCTCGGTCAATGCTTTGACCTCGGCCTGAATGCCTAGAGCATCCTCCAGCCGGGCCCTTCGGCCCGCTAACCGGGGTTGTTCACGGTTCATCTCCTCTTGCAGGGCTTCATAGCTTTTGGACGTTTCATCCAAGCCGGTTTTGGCATTGGGAAGGTCCATCAGGACATTCTTGAGCTCATTTTCCGTATACTCAAGCTTTTCACTAAGCTCCTTGCTCTTTTGAATCGCCTCTCTAAGGCCATCCGCTTTACGGGCTTTGTCCAGGCTTACTCTTTTCTCATCTATTTTTCCTTTTGAGGAAAGCTGCAGTTGTTCATTCTCCATCACATGAGAAAGCTCCTGGACCAGACTCCATACCTCTTTTGCTTCATTGAACCGGTTTTCCAGGTTTCTATGCTCCTTAAGGGCATTGTCACGCTCTGCTGCCGCCTCATCCCTTGCTTTCAAGGCTTGGCTGATTGCCTCGTCGGATGCATCCTCATAACCCTTTAGTTCCCCTCCCAAATGATCAATCCGGCTTTTTAGCACATTCATCTTTCTGGCGAGCTTATCAGTAAGCTGCTTACCGTATTCCTCTAAATAGAAAATCCGCTCCAGCATACCGCGACGCTCTGCGTTATTAAGCAGGAGAAACTCCTGAAAGCTGTTTTGAGGCAGCACAACAGCACGGGTAAAGTCCTCGTGGCTTAGCCCCAGTAGTTCCTTAATGGTATTGCTGACCTCAACAGCCTTGTCACAGACAGGGATTTCTCCTGCATCGGTCATTTCAATGAGTCGGGCTATTTTCACTTCACTGGAATTTTGGGAGCCCTTCTTCCTCTGATAAACCCGCTCCACCCTGTAGTTTCTTCGGCTTCCATCCTTTATAAGCTCGAAGGAGAAAGAAACCCTGGCTGTTTTTTCATGGGAATTGATGATACCCTGGGTGCCCCCTTCTGCCCGCTTGACCTTCCCGTAAAGGGCCAAGGTAATGGCATCAAGAACCGTGGACTTCCCGCTGCCGGTTGGCCCGAAAATACCGAACAAACCGGTTTCGCTAAGAACTTCGAAGTCTATCTTCTGAATTTGGCGAAAGCTCTGCAAGCCCTCTATTTCAAGAAGCTTCGGTCTCATTTCCATCACCTCCATTTTCATCTTCTCTTAGTATCTCAATGAAGGCACTCATCAGCTCATCGGATATATCCGTACCTGTTCTGTATTTAAAGTAATCCTTAAAAAGCTCGTCGATTTTCCGGCCTTCCCTGCTTTGGGGGCTTAGAACCTCCAGGCTCTCGGCTAAAAGCCGGGGGCGAATATTGATAATGCCGGGATGCAGACTCCTTAAGCGCTTCTGCTCCTCAATGGTCAGAACTTGGTCAATTACAATCTCCAGATCAACCCAAGCATTATTGTCTCTACCTTCTTCACACCATTTCAGAGCTTGTCCGTAGCCCTCTTGTGCAACCCAGCGCCTTAACGGCTTGCCGCAGCTTAAATAAAGGGGAGTAATCTCAGCCTTTGCTCCCGGTGTGGCTTCTATTATGTAAACGGCCTTGCTATGCTCTGCTTCTGAGAAGCTATAGGCCAGCGGCGATCCTGAGTAAAACACAGGGCAGGGTGCATTTTTGATTTCCTGGGGTCTGTGGAGGTGGCCCAAAGCGGTATAATGCGCATTGGGCGGCAGTACGCTGGCATCCACCGTCATGGCCCCACCTACCTGTAAGGTTCTTTCAGAATCAGATTCCTTGCCGCCCTTAAGGAAAAGGTGAGCAATGATTAGATTGACCGAATCCTCCCGGAAGTGCCGGCTCAATGTAGATAAAATACTCCCTATCTTTTCAGAATAGGCTTTCTGAAGTATGCCCTCATCGGCCTCATGGGACAAAACCTCTTCAAGGCGGGCTTCGGAAGGGTAAGGCAGAGTCAGGATAACCGCAGACTGACCGCAGCTTTTTATATCAAGCTCCAGCCAACCCGGGCCTGATTGAGTTAATTGAATCGTCTCATTGTTGATTTTGTATTCTCCCGCATCGCTTCCAGGATACCCCAAAAGAATGATGCCGTTTTTATAGGCCAGGGGGCTTGCGGCACATAGCCGTTCTGGATTATCATGGTTGCCGGCAATGACAAGAACCGCCCGTTTCCCCTTGTCGTTGAGCCTCTCAACGGCATCATAAAAAAGCTCTTCCGCGGCGGCAGAGGGATTATAGGTATCGTATAAATCACCAGCAATGAGCACCAGATCAATCTTCTGCTCTTCAACCGCATTGCAGAGAAAGTCAATGAATTCCCTCTGCTCATCAATACGGTTGATCTGCTCCAGATTCTTGCCCAGATGCCAGTCGGATGTATGTAAAATGCGCATAAGGCCTCCTTTAAAGACAATCTATGACACCCATTATTTTATTTCTTTCAGAAAGCATTTGCAACCGTCGTAGAGGTTGAACACCGGACGCAACCCGATTGTAAACCTATTTTACGATAATGGTTGACAATTCACCTCATATGTTTTATTCTTTTTTGTATCAATGCAAAAGGCGGAACCAAACATGAGAGAACAGAAATTAACGACTTATCAATTAACAGTGATAGCGCTAATAACCGCAGCTTTGTGTATTCTTGGGCCATTGTCGATTCCCATTGGTGCAGTACCTATCTCATTGACAAACCTGGTCATTTATTTTGCTGTCTATTTACTGGGTACAAAATTGGGTACGCTCAGCTATATGATGTATTTGCTATTGGGCATGGCGGGTCTGCCAGTATTTTCATCATACAGTGGCGGCCTGGCAAAGCTGGCCGGTCCGACCGGCGGCTATCTTATCGGGTTTATCCTTATGGCTATTATCATTGGCCTGTTTTTTGAAAAAAGCAAGGGAAACCGCCTTATTACGGCTGTAGGTATGGTTTTAGGCACATCTGTAGCCTATCTACTGGGAACAATATGGTTTGTTTTCCAGATGCAGTGCGAGGTGTGGTACGCATTAACTATCTGTGTATTTCCATTTCTGCTTGGCGACGGGGTAAAGATAGCATTTGCCGTCACTGTCGGTCCGATGCTGCGCCACCGTCTGCAACAGGCTGGAGTATTAACGATGAAGTCAGATCAAGGAAGGGCAATCAAATGAGCTTTGTAAGAGAATGTGAAAAGCGGATTCTAAGCAATGAAATACTGACCAAACAGGATGCTTTAACACTTGCAGAACAGCCATTGGAGGAACTTTGTTCAGCTTCCGACCGTATTAGAAGGAATTTCTGCAAAGACCGGTTTGACCTCTGCACCATCATTAACGCAAAAAGCGGGCGGTGTTCTGAAAATTGTAAATTCTGTGCACAGTCAGCTTATTATCATACTGAAGTGAAGAGTTATCCGTTGCTTCCAAAGGCAGAAATTATAGAACGTGCAAAATCAGACTTTGAGCGTGGTGTACTGCGTTTTTCACTGGTTACTTCAGGCCGCCATCTTAATGATCATGAGGTGGATGAAGCCTGCGAAGCTATCCGTGCCATCCTTGCGGAAATTCCAATACATATCTGTGTTTCGATGGGGCTGCTGACAAAAGAACAGTATTCCCGTCTAAAAGAGGCTGGGGCTGACCGTGTACACAATAACCTGGAGGCTTCGGCACGGTTTTTTTCCTCTGTTTGCACGACTCATACATTCGAGGACAAGATGGCTGCCATCCGTGCCGCCCAAGCCGCTGGACTAAATGTTTGCAGCGGCGGCATACTCGGTCTTGGTGAAACCATGGAGGACCGTATTGATATGGTTCTTTCGATTCGGGAGTTGGGTGTCAAATCGATTCCGGTAAATGTACTTAATCCAATCCCCGGTACTCCTTTCGAAAAGTATTCTCAATTGTCATTGGATGAAATCCGCACAACAATCGCAGTATTCCGCTTTCTAGTCCCAGATGCCGCCATTCGTCTGGCTGGTGGCAGGGGACTGATGCCGGATCATGGCCGCCTTTGTTTTCAATCGGGCTCAAATGCTGCAATTTCAGGTGATATGCTGACAACAGCAGGCTATACTATCGAAACAGATTTTGTCATGCTCAAGGAGCTTGGTTATGTACTGGCCTGTCTCGATTAACAAACAAAAGACGAACCGCTATTGATTGTAGCTTAACACTTTTCCGTTCCAAAAAAGGTAAATATATTTCTCTTTGACCTTTTTACCTGTTAGCATCTCCAAAGCCCTTGAATAGTACTGGATCTGCAGCCTGTAACGCTCTTTTATTGATTCTTCCTTACCGTCAGGTACATAGTCGGTTTTATAGTCTACCAGAACGATACCGTCCGGCTCCTCAAAGAAGCAGTCAATAACCCCCTGCAAAAGTACGGTTTCATCCTGGCAGTCTTTGGCATCCATGTCCTGGTAGAGCTCACAGCAGGGTATCTCCATATTAAAGGGGACTTCCCTGTTGATACTGCCCGATGCCAGCATTCTCTTACCTAATTCAGAGCTAAAGAGTTGATTGATTTTCTGGATATCAACGCTTTGTGCCTGCTGGCGGGTTATTAAGTCTTTGGCAATCATAGCCTCTATCTGGGCCTTTATCTCGGTTTCATGGGGCGCAATTCGGCTGAAATCCAGATGCTGCATGATAAAATGGAGTATGGTTCCTTTTTCGGCAGCGCTCAGGCCCTTCTTTTCCTCAAGGAACAGGGGCTTGCTGACGAGTGTGGGAAGGTAGCTCGGCACGCTGTCCTCTGAAATCTGTGTATTAAACCGTCTTTTTAATTCGGTAACCGAAACCTTGGCCGGAACCTTGGAGGTTTTGACATAGGGGTACTTCCAACTCAGCCGTCGCTCGATTTCTTTATAAATATCCCTGTGTCCCTCATGTGGGAGCTGTTCTTTTAAAGTCTCTTCCAAGGTGATCTGATGGGATAGCCCACCATTTTCTTCAAGCACTTTACCGCTCAAGCTGTCAAGCCATGCGATAAATTCACCCTCCAGGCTTTCCTCCGGACGCCTGCCACTAAGCACGTCACTCTTGTTCCATAGCTTAATCTGCCATTGAGAGGGATCATCAATCAAACACCCCCTGAACTCACTTCCTATGGGCGCACTGTTCCGTAGGTCTCCGCAGCTTTCATGCCTCATAAGGGCCGGGCCGATCCAATCAAGATAATTGCTCCCTTTCAACATTTCATGGTCGGGAAGCCTGCTTTCCTGAGTCCCTGCGGTAGCCAGCCATTTGGTGACTGCCTTGCCAACATTGTTGGCGGCACCTGTTATGATGAGCTTCTCGCGGGCTCTTGTCAGGGCGACATAGAGGATACGCATTTCCTCTGACAGGGTTTCAGCCTTGATCTTCTCCCGGATAGCCTGTTTTGCCGCCGAAGGCCAGGACAGACGCCGTATGTGATCGACCACATCGGGCCCAAAACCCAGGTCCTGATGAAGCAAAATGCTCTTGTTCATATCCTGCAAATTAAATTTCTTGCCACAGCCTGAGAGAAAAACCACTGGAAATTCCAGACCTTTGCTCTTATGGATACTCATAATACGGACCACATTGTCGTTCTCGCTTAAGGTTTTGGCGCTTCCCATATCGCCTCTGCTGCTCTTAAGCTTGTCTATGAAGCTGATAAAGTTAAAAAGCCCCTTATAGCTTGTTTCCTCAAACTGCCTGGCCCGTTCAAAGAGAATCCTTAAATTAGCCTGCCGCTGTTCGCCTGCGGGCATAGCTCCAACCATACCATAATAGCCGGTTTCATTATAAAGCCGCCAAAGAAGCTGATCGGTGGATAAATACAATGACATCTCCCGCCACTTCTTCAGATTTTCAATGAATTCAGCCGCCTTTAAAGAGATTTTGCCGGTTCCAGCTGCACATTTTCTCAGTGCATCAAAAAGCGGGCCTTTTCTGTCAGCCAACCGAAGCTCAGCCAGTTGGTCGGTGGTAAAGGAAACCATGGGCGAACGGAGAACCGCCAGCAGCGGAATATCCTGATAAGGGTTGTCAATGATCTGCAAGAGCGATAGAACTACTTGAACCTCAATGGTTTTGAAGAATCCGCTCCCTGTATCCGCGAAGGCTGGAATACCCGCTATGGCCAATTCATCCACAAAGACCTCCGACCAATTCTTTGTGGTTCTTAAGAGTATGACAATATCCCGAAACTCTACCTTCCGGTATTCCTTCTTGCCTTTGTCATAAACAGCGAAGACCCTGTTATCGGAATCCATCAACTGGTGGATTCTTTGGGCAACCAAACGTGCCTCACATTGGATGTTATCCAGTATTTCTTCTTCATCCTCGACATCTTCCGAGGCTTCCTGTGCGTCAAGGGCTTCATTGGGGCCGGAATCGGCATCCTCTTGATTACCGACGCCGGTCTGGATAAGATGAAGCTCGGCTTCTCCCCCAACCGTCCAATCCTCTTGATAGCTTTCGGCGAAAACCGCTCCCGGATTCAAAGCTTCATCGTCGGTATAATCCAGTTCGCCCGCATGTACCGACATGATTTGTTTGAATAAGAAGTTCACAGCGTCAACAACTTCCTTGCGGCTCCGGAAATTCTTAAAGAGCAGAATTTTCCGGAAGGCATGCCCCTTGTCCGGCGAATAGGTATTGTATTTATGTAAAAACAACTCAGGCCGTGCCTGTCTGAACCTGTATATGCTTTGCTTGACATCGCCTACCATGAATACATTGGGTTTGGGATAAATCCTGGAGATCATATTGATCATCATTTCCTGAACCAGATTACTGTCCTGGTATTCGTCCACCAATATTTCAGCGAAACGCTCCCTGTAACTTAACGCAATGTCGGAAGGCTTGAGGGCTCCATCCTCTCCTTTCTCCGAGAGGATTTCAAGGCAAAAGTGCTCTAAGTCATTAAAATCCACAACGGATTTCCGGCTTTTTTTCTCAGCGTATTTTTCGGCTAAACCTGTAACCAGATCAGCCAGGCATTTCATTTTGGGATACAACAGCTTCAGGTCCTCTGTGATTCCGGATGAATCAGAAGTTACAAGCTTCTCGCAGAACTTCTTAATGCAGGCTTTCACATCATCACGTATGATCTTTACGAGCTCCTGCTTTTCCTTATCGACTTCCTTGGCAGCATTGGGAAGCCTGGTGAATTCAATGCTTTGAAGGGCATAATACAGGTGATCCCAGGTTGTGGAAGGCTGGGATTTGATGATATTAAGTAAATTCTCGATATTGGTCAGGTCCTCCCGGTATACCGCCAGATACTTTTCCAGCCCAAGGCCGGTCTTGACCAAATCAACAGCCCTGGTCATCATATCGCTTATACCTTCAAGCTCAACCCTTACTGAATCCATGAGGACTCTACCCCAGGGCGTTTGCCCGAAATCGGTGCCTTCGGGGACATTCAAGCTCCCGGTCATGTCCTCAAGCCAGGCTTTGGGCCAGGGACTACTTTGTATAAAGGTATACAAACTGAGTACCATATCCATGAGAATCTGGTCGTCCCGGTTCCCGCCATAACATTCTAAAAGCTCAAAAAACTCCTTGTTATTCTCTTTTTCGTATTGTTCCTCGAAAACATCATTTAAAGCCTCCAGCTTCATTAAGGAGCTTTCCGTCTCATCGGCGATTCTGAAATTGGGGTCAATATCAATGCTTTGAAAATTTCCGCGGATGACGTCCTTGCAAAAGGAGTGGATAGTGGTAATGCTGGCTTTCCCCAACAGAGCAAGCTGTCGTTGGATAAGCCTGGAATCAGGGTTCTTCTCCAAACTTACTGAAATGGCTTCAGCGATTCTTTCCCGCATCTCAGTCGCAGCGGCATTGGTAAAGGTAACGACCAACAGTCTATCAATATCAATGGGATTCTTGTCATCGGTTATTTTTCGGATAATGCGCTCGACCAGCACGGCGGTTTTACCCGCCCCGGCGGCAGCCGCAACCAAAAGGTTGCAATCCTTCTCGGTAATGGCCTCCCATTGTTCAGTTGTCCACTTGGTATCACTCATCAACATCCACCTTATCCATTAGTTTCCAAACATCCTCATTATCCTTGTCATAAAGCAGCCTATAGGCGTTTTCCTTCATTGTGGTGTCAAACTGGCATACCGAAAGAAAGCTGCAATATTTACAGGAGGTTGCGCCTTTTTTCTTGTAAGGCTTGATGTTCACATTCCCCTTCATAATCTCGGTACATAGGTCTTTTAAAAGCTTTCGCACATATTTTCTGAGTATATTGAACTGATCAAGGGTAGCACCGGATGTGTTCTTGCCTAACACATCCCCTTTGTTGACAGTGGCGGGGATTATCATGGACGCCCCGGAAATGGTATTGTCCATTTCCTTAATAAGCTTCACATCGGCCAGCAGCAAGCCTTTCATCTTAAGCTGTTTCATGATGACGGCCTCAATTTCTTCCTCTGTAAGCCCAGCTCTGCTTTTTATAATAGGGTCGTCTATTTTAAAGTACAGCATGCCTCCAGGATGCACCGGACTTTCCGACACCTTGCTGCCGCTTTCCCAGATGGCATCCAGATATGTAATCAACTGAATCTGCAGGCCATAGAATACGTCTGACAATTTAAAATCCTTAGTGCCGGATTTATAGTCAATGATCCGAAGAAAAGTTCCCTCTTCTGTCTTCAAGGCATCCACCCTGTCAATTCTTCCGGTCAATTGGATCTTTTGACCAGAATTCAGTTCAATGGTGATGGGAGGATACTTTTCTTTATCTCCAAAACCAACTTCATACTCAATGGGGTTGAAGCTGCTTCGGCGGATATGCTCGGCAATGAGCCAGACTGCCCTTGCCACCACACGCTTGAGCCTTGAGGTTAATGCTGTATACCTTTTGGATGCTGCTATCCCCGTTCCTTGCATCTTTAGGAGCATTTCATCTACGATTTCAGATACCTTGTTGTTACACCATTCCCGATCAAAGCTCCTCCATGTAATATCCCCTTTGGAGACCAACCCCGAGAACCTTTCAATGACGGCATGCATAAAGGTTCCGATGTCGGGCGGACTTAATCGGTAGACCTTCCGCTCCCTGGCACCGAGTCCATATTGGACATAAAAGGCAAAAGGACATGCCGTGTACTTCTCGAGCCTTGACACGCTGGTAGCGAGGGGATCGCCATAAAGGGCACGCAGCTTGTCCCCCGAAATCTGCTGTGCCATATTCTTATATCGGAAAGCCAATCGGGCTGTTTCACAGCTTCTAGCCCATTCTTTCTGCCCATAAAACCACTGATAGACATTCTGCCATAGGGGCGATATGTCATTTCCGTCGGCCTTCCGGCGCAGAACTGAGACCATCTGCCTGAAAGCCGGATTTCCTCCCGAAATCAATTCCATCTCTTCCTCAATGGCTTTAGGCGGGAGAAGGTTACTCATTTCTGTAATTGCCGGAAACAGCTTGCGAATGCGTGAAATAACCGTGGACGGGCGCATGGTCTTACCTTCGCTGTCTGCTATGGGCCAGCTGATTCTTAAGAAATGTCCTGAGGTAGTCAGGGTACGGTAGACCAGATACTGCTCGTCAAAAGCCTGAGTTCTGGTATCGCTGGCCAGCTCCAGGCCCATATGATTCAATACCGCCCGATCCTGATCGGAGAGGATGCCTTCCTTGGCGACCGATGATGGAAACACTCCGTCATTTACGCCTAATAAGTACATAGCCTTTATTTCATGGCTTTTGGATCGCTCAACACTTCCCACCAAAACCTGATCCAGGGATGCAGGAATAAGACCGATCTTATATTCACCAAACCCAATCTTGAGAATCTTGCTAAAGCGCTCAAGGCCGAAGGTTTCATCACCCATGACCTCTACCGCCTGGTCGAAAACCTCCATGACAATATTCCATACCTGAGCATATTCATTGGCAAGAGCCAGTTCACCCATTTCTCTGAAGGCTTCAATACTTTTCTCAATGCTCTCCGGTACATGGAGGGTGCAGAGAAAATCATACAGGCTGGTACAAAATTCGGAAGCATTCTTCCGGCCTTTGGTCTTTCGTCTAAAGGAGAGCAGCGGTGCGGCAACAAGGGCTCTGATGCCATTGATACTCTCCAGCATTTTACTCTGAGCTTCAAGATTTCTCTCATCAGGGATGAGATCCGGGCTCATGTGCCAATCCTTTCCGCTTGTCCAGTGGCTTCCACGGATACCGCAAGCCAGAACATAATTTTCGAGACTGTCAATATCATTTCGACCAACACCGGTCAAGCCGGTCTTAAGGTAGCGGAAAACAGCCTCATAGGTCCAATTCTCATTAAAGATATCCAGCATGGACAAAATCAAACGCACCAGAGGATGATTGTTGATGTCCACCTTCCGGTCGATAAAGCAAGGGATGCCATACTCGGAGAAAATAACCTCAATGAGCTTTTCATACCCTGAAAGGTTTCGGGTCACCAAAGCAATGTCACGAAAGCGCATGTTCTGGTCCCGGCATAAACGGATGATATCCCTGGCTGCAGCCTCAATCTCCGAAAAGATATTCACAGCTGAAAAAAGCGATAGCTCCTGGGTTTTTTCCTTGAATGTCCGGTAAGGATAGGTATAAAAATTTTTTTCCAGATGAGCAAGCTCCGGGCTGTGCTTAAAACGGATCAAGGGCTCTCCGTCAAGGGCAATAGGAGACTCTATGGCAAAATGATGGTCACCGGCCATTGCGGTTAACTTTTTATACGCCTTTTTAACGGGCAGAAATACATCCATTTCACCTGATGCGCTGTCACCCAAGGTATCTGTACATAGGCTTATAGTCACGGTCTTGGCCTTTTTCAAAAGCTGCCCGATAATCTTATATTCCTGAGGGGTGAAGCTTGTAAAGCCATCAATCCAAATTTCAGCACCATCATAAAGAGAGGCTGTGGCAAGCTTTTGAGAGGCCAAGGTTAAATCATCCTCGGAATCCCTGTATCTTTGGGCTAAAGTTCTTTCAAACTCACTATAAATAAGATTAAGCTCTGAGAGCTTATGCCTTAAAGGGTTGTCCTCCGAAAGCTCATGGCCTGCCTGTTCAAGATGCTCTGTTGTAACACCGTAACGCTTAAATTCGGTGATAAGGGTCGATATGGTGCTGACAAAGCCCTCTCTGTCAGAGGATTTTGAGAATATTCTAAAGCTGTCCCGCATCTTATCCAGAATACGATATAGGATCATGCATTTACCTGCGGGATGAATGTGAGGGTATGTAATCCCTCCCATCTCGTTAAAAACGCGAAAAGCAAGGCGTTGAAAGCTTAAAACCTCGGTTTTCAAAATACCGCCGGTTTCCAACACCGAAACTAAATCCCGTTCCGCTTGAAAAGAAAATTGCTCCGGGACTAAAAAAACCAAAGGATGGGTGGCTTGTCCCTCTATACGTGCTTTTATTTCATTAAGACAATGGCGCGTTTTACCGCTTCCGGCCCGGCCATAGATAAATCTTAAGCTCATGGTTTACTCCAGGGATATAATGCTAGGTGGTTCTGTCTCTTTATCACTGCCTTTATTATATCATTCAAGTGAGCGTAATGAAAATTACTTGAATTTATCAATCGCTCACTGCTTCATCCGGCATAACAACTATCACTTGCTTCCTATAGATATCATAATAAGAAAACAGCGCTTGACACACTATTGTATGTGTTATATTATAAGTATAACAGATACAATAGTTAATACTCAAGGTGGTGAAAACATTGTGGTTAACGCTGAACCTACATTCTGAAACACCCCTTTACATGCAGATCAGGAACCAGATCATCGAGGGTATTCTGGTTAATGATCTGAAGCCTGGAGAAGAGCTTCCATCGGTGAGACAGCTTGCTTCGGATCTAGGGATCAATATGCTAACAGTAAACAAGGCCTATACGCTTTTGAAACAGGAGAATTTCATTCAGATACACAGGCAAAAGGGAGCTGTTATCAACCCTGCTGAATGCTACAAAGCGGATGAAGCTTATATGAAAAACTTCTACGACGTTTTAAGGCCACTTGTGGTGGAATCGTTCTGCAGAGGTATTTCCAAAGAGGATTTAATGATACAAATTGAACAACTATGTCATGAATTAAAGAAACCTTGAAAGGGGCGATAGTACGATGCAAGACTTTTTAATTCTCTTCCCCATGATCATCACTCTGGTTTTTGCAGATCTCATGTATTTCTTATTACCCACGCTTAGCCGGAAAACCTTGAGTTTTGGCGTCACTGTCCCGGAAAGTCTTTATAATGACCCAATCCTTATTAAGATGAGGCATACATACAGAAAGCTTATCCTTTTTTGTTTGGTACCCTTCCTGGTATCAATCACACTGGTGTTTTACTTTAGATTCAACGGTCTTCTTGCTGAGCTTGTACCTGTAGGGCTCATTCTCTTTAACCTCCTGGTAAATAGCGCAATCTTTCTTTTGTATTATCATAAAATGCGAAAGCTTAAATCTGAAAAACAGTGGATCAAAGGCGATTCCCAGCTCATAGCTGTTGAAACAAGCTTTAGAAAACAAAGGCTGCTCGTTAGCCCTTGGTGGTTCAGTCTGTATATCCTTATTATCCTGGTTTCAGTTTTAGCAAGCATCATCCTATATGACAACATCCCGGATAAGCTAGGTATGCGTATTAGCAGTATTGGAGAGACCAACGTATGGGTGGACAAATCTTGGAAGAGTCTTGCTTTCATTCCTTCAACTCAGCTATTTTTGACTTTAGTCTTTGGGTTTGCCTATTCCATGCTCAACAAATCCAGGCTCCAAATTGACCCGGCTAACCGCGAAAAGACGCTCCAGCAAAACATTATATCCCGGTTTAGGTGGTCAGTATTTTTAATGACAACTGGATGCTTACTTCTTATGGCAACTAGCCTCACCCAATTTTCAATGATGGGTTTTATTGCTCACAAGTTAGCATTTATAGCCACCCTCATCATTTATGCCACGATTTTGATTTCAGTTGTCACTATAAGCCTCCTAAACGGTCAGAGCGGAAGTCGTATCCAGATACACAGGAACAAGAGTAACGAGCCTATTGTTCGCGACGACGATAAATATTGGAAGCTGGGTATGTTCTATTATAACCCTGATGACTCAGGCCTGTTCATTGAAAAAAGGATGAGTATCGGTTGGACCATTAATTGGGGAAGGCCTATGGCATGGGTAGTTTTCTTTGGGCTTATTCTCGTTATTATTGGCTTTTCTAGGCTTAGTTCCTTTTTAGTAAAATGAAGTATTGAAACGACTATACAAATAGGAGGTATATTCATGAAAAAATTTGCTTTAATATTAGCCGCAATGCTCCTGTTAACAGGGTGCGGCGCTCAACAACCACCCGTAAATGATGGCGATAAGCCATCAACCGCTACAGCCACGCCGTCTACAATCCAACCTTCACCTGATGCACAGGACAACAGTAATCGTGAAGAAATAGCACTTTCTCTTGTAAAAGACATTGCAAGTGGCGATTATGAAAAAGCTTATACTGAATATCCTTATGACAAAACTATGAAAAAGGCCATCAACGCCACTTTTTTGGAAGACCAATTTTGGAATTATCTTGTCAAAACCTACGGAGCGTATGTGGAGATTACCGGGACGGTAGCTTCCGAGCTTCAGGGCTATTATGTCATTGGGGTTCGAACAACCTTTGAGAACGCAAAAATTCTGATCAATATTGTGTTTGATGCGAACAATAACATCTCAGGCATCAATCAGGCCGTTGAAAAAGAAGCTGATACGGGTAAGGCACCCGAGGGAGTCGTCGAGACTGCTGTTACCTTCGGGAAAAAGGGTTGGGAGCTCCCAGGTACCCTCACTGTACCTAAAGACGGTAAAGACTATCCCATCGTCTTGCTGGTTCATGGCTCAGGGCCAAATGACAGAGATGAGACCGTAGGGCCCAATAAACCATTCCGAGATATTGCATGGAGCCTCGCTCAAAAAGGGATTGCCTCCCTGCGCTATGATAAAAGGACCTACGTTTATGGGAAAGAAATGGCCTCCGACCCTTCACAAGCGACTGTTTATGAGGAAGCTGTTGAAGATGCCACCCTTGCGGTGCAATTTATAAAGGAAAACAATATCACGCCGGGCAAGATCTATATTCTGGGCCATAGCCTGGGTGGCATGCTCATACCGAGAATAGCTCAAGAAGCAGCCGGTGTATCAGGATACATCATTCTCTCAGGGCCAGTAACGCCATTGGAGGATCTTATGGTGGAACAGGTGAAATACTTGAGCAATTTGGACGGTACATTGTCAGCAGAGGAAAAACAAGCCATCCAAAGCTATGAATTCATGCGGGATAATGTAAAAAAGATCGACAGCCAAGCCAGCCTTTCTCCAGAAGAGCTTTTTGGCATACCCGCTGCATACTGGCTTGATCTTAAAGATTATAAGCCTGCAGAGCTTGCAAAGAAAATTGATAAGCCCTTACTCATACTACAAGGTGAACGAGACTATCAGGTCACCATGAAGGAATTCAATCTTTGGAAGGAAGCTCTTGGCAATAAAAACAATGTGACCTTTAAATCCTATGAGGGATTAAATCATCTTCTTATGTACGGGACTGAGAAGTCCTCTCCGAATGAATACAATGTACCCGGCGCGGTTGATGAAAGGGTTATTGAAGACATCGGCGGATGGATTAAAAATGACACAAAGTGAGCCTTTTTACCAGTTTATTCTCTCAAATTACCTGATATAAATAAGTAGTCTCTTGCAAAGAATAGTAGGGATTGTTTTAGAAACTTCATATAATCGGTGGATGCTATGAAACGACGCTTAATGATCCCTCTTTTTCTTTGCTTAATATTATTCTTGAGTTCTTGCAACGCTTATGGCCATACTGAGCCAATTGCGCCCTCTCCCCTACTGGCTCCTCCCGGTGGGCCGTCCTACAGCAGGGAAGCTGTACCATCAGAGCTGAGCCCCTCGCCAAACCCGCCCCCTTCACAGCCCCCAGAAAACATTATCGATTGGACAAAATGGTACAAAAGTACGGAGAAAGGTACAAAAGTACCTATTTTAATGTATCACAATCTTCTAAAAGGGGCTTCACAGGGAGATGGCTTAAATGTATCGGAAGCGGCCTTTAAAGATCAGGTGCTTTGCCTGAAATCCTATGGCTACAATGGAATTACTTTTGAAGATTTATATAAGCATTATATGGAGGGCGCTCAATTGCCCAGCAATCCCATCATCATTACCTTTGATGATGGGTACAAATCAAACTATACCATTGGATACCCTATTTTAAAGAAGTATGGCATGAAAGCATGCATTTTTATGATAGCGGATGCCATCGGCAGTCCTAATTACATGAGCACCGATGAGCTTCGGGAAGTAACAGCATCGGGTATCATTGAGATCCAAGGCCATAGCATGACCCACGATGATTCTCTTTCTACCATGGAAAGGTCCCGCTTAAGGAAAGAGCTCAAAGACTCCAAAGCAAAGCTTGAAGAGATCCTGGGTAAAACCGTCAATGTTTTTGCTTATCCATACGGAAAATATTCCCAAAGCCTTATGGATGAGCTCATGGCTCAGGGCTATATCTTTTCGGTCACGACAGAGTATGGCTGCGCATCAAAGCAAGCCAATCCATTTTTGCTGCCACGAATCCGGGCTGGCGGCAGTGATAGCGGTATGGCTTTAAAGAAAAGAATCGAGGGTCTGACAGGACGAAAAACCCCTTATAATGAAAAAGCATATTGACTTTGGGTTTTTAACGGCCACCATACATAAAAACATAGTCTTTCATGTTGACACTAAATTGTTTTGATATTACCGGGCATTTGGCCTTAAGAAGGTAAAACACCTTATGCCCTTTGGGAACATAGCCGGACAGAGCTTCAAAATTGCCCTGGCCTTTACTGATTATGATATCAGCGTTCATGAACACTTTATAGAATTCTTCACTGCATTCACTGAGTATTGTTCCGGGGGTATTGCAGCCCGAGGTTATAATGTGTGTGCAATGACCCAGTCCGGATTCGTAAGCGTCCTCCACTGTTGCATCATTGAGTATGGGCTCGCTTCTTACCGCATACGTAATATCAAGGTGAGACAGATGTTCTGCAACAAATCGGTCAAATACTGTTTCACCTGCATTATCACCGATGATCAGAAGACTTTTCGCAGTCTTCAATTCTTCTTCGAATACATCGATATCACAGATTGAGAACTCTTTCTCAAATTCTTCCTCTATACATTTTTCAATATCCACACTATTACTCACTGCCGAATCGATATTGTTTCCCACAGCCGCCGCTTTCAGCACCCAATAAAGGCTGTTCTGCTTATTTATAAGGAGATTCTGAAGCACGGGATATACTTTTTTCGCTACCTTTATATCATTTTCCTTAATAGCCGCATAGGGGTCTGCTACTCCGGTATAATCCTTGACGATTTGGTGCATGGTCCTTGAGATGTCTGGTGAACATTGGTATTGCTTATAGTCTTCAAGAACCTTTATGGCATCGATCATAATTTTTTCCTGTAATTCAGTTTTCTCGGTAGTCATACCGGCTGCTTCAAGCACCTGCCTTAAAATACATGGCAGGCATTCAACACTTATTTTCATTAGTCTCCTCCTAAAGTAAAAGCTCTTAATTATATCTACACTCACAATGCTAAATTCTTAAAATACACAAGTAAGTTTACGGTTATTAGCCAAAAGTGTCAATGACAATTACACAAGGGTATACGTCTCCTGCATTTTATTCCATATATTCCCGTAATTTCGTAACATTAATTTCATAGAGCGCTAAGTTTAGCGCTTAACATATCGGGTAATTATTTATTACACGCTTATTTATCAGAATCAAGGAGGTGAACGGTGCCATGAAATAAGATAGTCAAGTAAGGGTTGATTTATTTACAACATGGTCTGGCAAATGGAAATTGCGAAAACTCAATTAAAAAAATGGAGGTAAAATTATGAGAAGGAATCTAAAAAAATGGCTAAGCCTCGTTCTTGTTTTTGTAGTTATTCTGACTCAAATTTTCGCAGTTAATCCCACAGTATATGCAGCAGACACTGCCAACTTAGCCCTCGGGAAGACCATTACTGCTAGCAGCGTACAACAGACCTATGTAGCCGCAAATGCTAATGACGGCAACATCAACAGCTATTGGGAAGGTGCACCGGGCACATATCCCAACACCCTTACAGTTGACCTGGGAAGTACACAGTCAGTATACAAAGTAGTATTGAAGCTAAATACAGCCTGGGAATCAAGGACACAAACGCTTTCCGTTCTTTCCAGCACAGACAATAATACCTACACAACACATGCGGCATCTTCAACTTACACCTTCAACCCCGCAAGCAGCAACACTGTAACTATCACCTTTGCAGAAGCAAGCGCACGATATTTGCGCTTGAGCTTCACCGCAAACAGCAGAGCTACAGGCGGACAAGTTTCCGAATTTGAAGCATACGGTACCGCACCATCCGGTACACCTGATCTAATCGTCACCGATATCTCCTGGAGCCCTGCAAATCCTGCAGCGGGCAACGCGGTAACCTTCAGCGCCACTATTAAAAATCAGGGTACAGGAGCCACACCAGAGGGCGTCATCCACGGTGTAGCGTTTCAAATTGATGGAGCAGGCACCACCCTATGGAGTGACAATTACACCTCCTCCATACCAGCTGGCTCATCAGCTACAGTTACTGTAAACGGAGGAACTGCAGGCTCTACATGGACCGCAACCTCCGGCACCCACTCCATACTGGCATGGGTTGACGATATCAACAGGATTCCTAATGAATCCAGCGAAAATAACAATCAATATACAAAGAGCTTGGCAGTGGGTACCACAAGCCAGCCTGACCTCATCGTAACTGATATCAGTTATACACCAGTATCACCTGCAGCAGGTAATGCAGTCACCTTCAGTGCAGTTGTGAAGAACCAAGGTACGACAGCAGGAGCAGCAGGTATAGTTGCCTTCAAGGTAGATGGTGTACAGGTTACAGCCTCTGTAAACAGCACAACCTCAATATCTGCTGGATCTACCTTGACCATTGCTGCAGCAGATACATGGACTGCAACCAGCGGAACCCATACCTTGGAAGCAATTGTAGACAACAGTAATACCACCGTTGAATCCAATGAAGCAAATAACAGCTACAGCGAAGGGCTTACCATCGGTGGAGGTGGCGGCGGAACTCCTGACCTTATCGTTACAGACATCGCCACTTCGCCAACAGCTCCTTTGACAGGAAATGCAGTCACCTTTAGCGCAGTGGTAAAAAATCAGGGTACAGGGTCAACACCTGCAGGCACCATCATAGGTGTAAGCTTCTTCGTTAATGACATACAGGTAAGCTGGTCAGATAATACAACTTCCTCTCTAGCAGCCGGTGCTTCCGTAACCGTAACTGCAAATGGAGGACCCAGCGGCTCCTCTACCTGGACAGCAGTTACAGGAAACCATAATGTAACAGCTTGGGTAGACGATGTAAACAGAATGACTGAACTGGACGAAAATAACAATAAATACTCTGAGAGTCTGGCCGTTACTACTTCACCAGTGCCTGATCTCGTTGTATCAAGCCTGACATGTTCACCAGCATCTGTCGAAAACGGCAGCACAGCGACCTTTACTGCTGTAGTCAAGAATCAGGGTACAGCAGCAGGAGCACCGGGTATCGTTGCATTTAAGGTGGACGGAACTCAGGTATCCGCAACCTCAAACGATACAACAGCTTTAGCTGTGGGTGCTACCAAAACCGTTACAGGAACCTGGACGGCAGCAGGGGTAGGCAGTCATACAGTAACTGCCACTGTGGACAATGCCAATACAACTACAGAGGGAAACGAAACCAACAATACAACCAGCATAAGCTTGTCCGTAACGCCGAAACCGGGTGTAGACCTTGTTGTAACAGACATTACATGGTCACCTTCATACGTTACTGTAGGCAATGCAGTGAGCTTCAGTGCAGTTGTGAAGAACCAAGGCACTACAGCCGGGGCAGCAGGCATTGTTGTGTTCAAGGTTGACGGAACCCAGGTTGCAGCTACTACAAACAGTACAACACAAATTGCTGCCGGTTCAACTCTCACCCTGAATGCAAGCGGTACATGGTCTGCAACAGCAGGTTCACACACTATAAGTGCAACAGCAGATAACAGCAATACAACAGTAGAAACAGATGAAACAAACAATTCTTATAGCACAAACATGTCCGTAGCCAGCGGAGGCCGCGGTGCTACAATGCCATACACAAGATATGAATCAGAGGATGCATCTATAGGCGGCGGTGCTGTATTACGTTCAGCTCCCGATTTTAACTATGCTCTCACTGCTTCAGAGGCATCAAATCAAAAATATGTAGAGCTTCCTTCAAACGGCTCTTATGTCCAATGGACAATCAACCAAGGTGGAGCAGGTGTAAATATGAGATTTACAATGCCTGATTCCTCTGACGGTATGGGACTAAATGGTTCACTGGACTGCTATGTAAATGGCACCAAGGTCCAGACCATTAGCCTTACGTCCTACTATATGTATCAATATTTCCAAGGCGACCAACCGGGAGATGCTCCAAATGGCGGACAAACTGCATTCCGTTTTGACGAAAAGCATTGGCTGCTTTCTACACCACTCAAGACAGGAGACGTTCTCAAGATTCAAAAATCTGGAGACAGTCTTGTATATGGTGTTGACTTTGTGGAAACAGAACCAGTTCCATCGGCAATTCCACAGCCTGCCAACTCATTATCGGTAACCGCATACGGTGCAACGGCCAATGACAGCACAGACGACTTGGCAGCCTTTACGGCCTGTGTAAATGCAGCTGCTGCTCAAGGAAAAACAGTATATATCCCGGCAGGTACCTTTAACTTGAACAACATGTGGGTAATTGGAACAATTTCTAATCCGCTTTCCAGCATGACCATCACAGGTGCCGGCATGTGGCACACCAACCTGCAGTTTACAAATGCCAATTCATACAGCGGCGGTATATCCCTAAGAATGGCACCTACGGGCAAATTGGATTTCAGCAACGTATACATCAACTCAAACCTAAGGTCCCGTTATGGTCAAAACGCCGTATACAAGTGCTTCATGGACAATTTCGGAACTAATTCCAGAATCCATGATTTCTGGGAAGAGCATTTTGAGTGCGGGTTCTGGGTAGGCGACTATGCTCACACACCAGCTATTCCTACTGATGGATTGGTCATCGAAAATGGACGTATCAGAAACAACCTGGCTGACGGTGTAAACTTCTGCCAAGGTACAAAGAATTCCACAGTCCGTAACTGCAGTGTCAGAAACAATGGTGACGATGGCTTGGCTATGTGGCCTGACTCCACTATGGGTGCACCTATGGAGGTAAACAACTCCTTCCTTTACAACACTATAGAAAACAACTGGCGTGCGGCAGCAATCGCAATCTTCGGCGGCTCCGGACACCAGGCAAGATTCAACTACATCAAGGATTGCTTTATGGGTTCAGGTATCAGATTGAATACGGTGTTCCCGGGTTATCATTTTGAAAACAACACAGGAATCACCTTCTCTGACACCACCATACTCAATTCCGGTACCAGCAAGGATTGCTACAGCGGTGAGCGTGGTGCCATCGATTTGGAGGCTTCCAACACCAGTATAAGGAACATTACCTTTGAAAACATTGATATCATCAATTCTCAAAGGGATGCCATCCAATTCGGGTATGGAGGAGGCTTCAGTAACATTGTATTTAAGAACATTACCATTGACGGCACAGGCAAGGATGCCATCACAACCTCAAGGTTCTCAGCGCCTCATTTAGGTACAGCGATATTTACTTATACAAGCAATGGATCAGCAATCTTTACTAATCTAGTTATGAGAAACATTGAGGCAAATCCCCCTAATTTGATTATGGATGGGTTTGTAGTTACTATTAATTAGAGAATAGGATGGACAAAGGGGATGAATAATCCATCTCAATATTATTCATCCCCTTCTCACTTGATAAGCTCTCAAACACGGATGCATTCAGCTGCGGCAACAGTCAAAACTTTTCTGCCGAATCCATCCTCGCGTACGGCAACCTCCTGCCCTCCATACTTTATGCTCTCGATATTTCTTGATGTGCTCTCAGCACCCATTTTAGCCCATACCGGGTTAGAGAAAGCAAAGCCTGTTCCCAACTCAGGTCCGTTTCCGGTTGATCCCGGCTTGCTCTTCTCACTCTTGACCTCCAATCGATAGAACATATCGGTTGAGGCTAGCGTATTCAAGGATGTACAATACCGGTTTGTTCCAAAGCCTGTCAGATCTTTTTCAAAAATAACAGCAGCAGCCGCATCATAATTCATATCGCCAGTTATAGGATATCCTAAAACCTTTACGGAAGTCAGATTGCCATGCTCGATGAAAGCCTCCAGCTCTATGGTAACCTCACCCGGCGCCGAAAGCATCACTGTACTTCCCATATCTCCGCCATTCACGTTAAATCGCAGATCAGGTCCGTTGGTACCGTAAAAGGCTCCGTTTCACATAGTAATTTGATTGATTTATGTAAAAAAGTATGTTATCCTAGTACTGCAAAATTAAAAACAGACGTAAAGACTTAAGTTTTCTAGGGTTCCGCAGTTTTAAGTTAAGGCTGGGCTGGTCCGAGAGAAAACTCACAGTATTATCTGTGTTCACGGAGGGATAAAAGCCTAGGAGATATTTATAAGAATGTCTCTATGGCTTTTTTTGTTTTGTATTTTTTAATTAACAAAAGTTGAGAGGAATGGTCAGATGTTGTCACTATTATTTGCAACTATTACCACTAGCGCAGTTGATAGTTTAAATCCGGTTGCAATTACCCAGCAATTTGTCCTGCAAGGTCTTGTGAAAAAAAGATACCACATATGGTACTTTATCATTGCAACAGCAATAGTCAATTTTGCGGGAGGTATCCTGGTATACCATGGTTTGGCGGCCCTTCTTAAAAATTATATGGACATGTTTTTAAATAAGTATTCATTATTGATTTTTACTGCCGAACTGATACTTGGAATAATAATGCTGGTATTTGTAGGCTATCAGCTTGTGAACAGAAAAATTAAAACACTTGAGCATAAGATTTCAGCTATGAAGGGAGAGGCATCTGACGAATCAAAAGAAACGGCAACTTTCTTTAAAGCAAGCTCTCTTAACCCATTTTCATTGTTCTTTATCGGCTCAATAGCAACAATTTGCGAGTTGCCTACCGCCCTACCTTATTTTGCCTTCTTGGCCATTATCCTTAACTATGAATTGCCGGTCATAGCATCAACGCTCATCTTGCTGCTGTATAACCTGATATATGCCTCGCCTTTGATGTTGCTCTACTTTCTATATGTTAAATGCCAGGATAAATTTGATAAGATATATAGCTTAATAAAGGAGAAAATAAGCAAATACTCAAATATTCTTACCCCTATCATGATTGGAAGCATTGGGATACTTCTTATTTATCATGCCATCATGAATATGATGAAGTAATCCAATCCGATGATCCACACAGCTCTGCAGCCGCAGTAATCGAAAAAAGACAACATTTAAAGAAGTCTCCTTAAAATCATAAAAAAAATAAACACGGGAACATTAATAAAGAAGGTAAGTAACATAATGGAGGAAATATCATGGACAAGAAAAAAGCAGACCCCAGAGCCGTAAAGGAAGTGGCAGGAGATCCCGCTTTTTACAATGATCAGATTGATGAAAATCTTGACCCCATTAAGGCCAGCATGGCTACCGAAAAGGATACCAAACCGAAACATAGCAGCAGGTAATAGAGCGACCCAAATAAAAACGTACGCCGTTTGAGGCGGCTCAACAAAACAGCATAAGTCGATTGTGAAACGGCGTAGCTTCGGCTATGCCGTTTCATCGTTTTTCAGATTATTCAGCAAGGAATATGGGAGTATCCCCACCGCCGCGTATTAAGCGTTTCAAAAAATCTTTCAAGCAGGGCTGATTTTTAACAATTCTCAAACAACCGTGTGATATAGTAATCGTGATTTTTCCTCTTGGAGGCTTGATGATGATCAATATATTGGTAGTGGAAGATGATAGTAAGCTAAATCAAATCGTATGCACCCATCTTTCCGATAACGGGTATGCAGCGAAAGGCTGCCTTAACCCCAACGAAGCCTATGACTTGATGTATGGCAACCTACACGACTTGATTATTTCCGATATTATGATGTCAGGGATTGATGGCTTTGAATTTGCCGAAACAGTGCGTTCTCTCAACAAGACTATTCCTATTCTGTTTATGACTGCGCGTGATGATATTGCGTCTAAACAAAAGGGCTTTCGTTTAGGAATTGATGATTATATGGTTAAGCCCGTCAATTTGGACGAGCTTGTATTGCGGGTTGCCGCACTCTTGCGCCGCGCAAATATCATGGACGAAAAAAAGCTGACGGTTGGCAACCTCACACTGGATGCCGACGCGCTTTCGGCCAGCATTAATGACGATGAAATCCCGGTAACTGTTCGCGAGTTTAATATCCTGTTCAAGCTGCTATCTTACCCTAAAAAAACATTTTCTCGCGCTCAACTTATGGACGAGTTTTGGGGGGTAGACAGCGATACGAGCTTACGTTCCGTAGACGTTTATATTACAAAACTTCGCGACAAGTTTTCGGCTTGTGACGGTTTTCAAATCGTTACCGTTCACGGGCTTGGATACAAGGCGGTACTTAAATGAAGAAAAAGAAAGAGCGACCCGACGAACGTGTCAAATCCACGCATTTTTCAATAAAAGCCTATCTTATAACATATTTTGTTTTGCTTGTCCTTTCAGCCGGACAGGGCATGATTTATGCCGAGTATATGAACCTTGGCAACATGCCGCTCGAATACATTTTTGGTATGCTTGGTTATTGGGGACTTGTATCAGCCGCTTTTATTCTAATTACTCATAGCCAAATCCGCAAAAAGTTTGATAACCCTATGCGAAAAATAAGTAAGGCGGCAAAGGAAGTAGCCGAGGGTGATTTTTCCGTATACTTAGAACCAGCCCACACTTTGGATAAATACGACTATGTAGATGTAATGTATACGGATTTTAATAAAATGGTCGAGGAGCTTGGAAGCATAGAAACCTTGACGAATGATTTTATCGCTAATGTTTCTCACGAAATCAAAACACCCTTGTCTATCATTCAGAATTATGCCGCCGCGCAGCAAAAAGACAATTTGCCGGAGGAAGTACGAAAAGAGTACAGCAATACCATTATTGCCGCTTCTCAAAAGCTGAATACCCTTGTTGCAAATATCCTACGGCTTAATAAGTTGGACAATCAGGATATTACCTTGCCGGAGGAACCCTATGACGTATGCAAGCAACTATGTGATTGTGCTTTGCAATTTGAGGATTTATGGGAAGAAAAAGGCATTGAGTTTACTGCCAATATTGAGGACAAGGCAATGATACGAGCGGACGCGGGTATGCTTGAAATTGTATGGCAGAACCTACTTTCTAATGCGCTTAAATTCACCGAGCCGGGGGGTAAGGTTGCTTTGGTACAAACCTCCGACAACGACAGCATAACCGTTTCTATTACCGATGCGGGTTGCGGAATGGACAACGAAACAATGCGGCGTATTTTTGACAAGTTTTATCAAGGTGACACTTCACATTCCAGTGAGGGTAACGGCTTGGGGCTTGCCCTTGCATACAGGGTGATTGACAAATTAGGAGGACGTTTGAGCGTTGCCAGCGAACCCGGAAAAGGCAGTACATTCACAGCGACTATCCCCCTGAATTATTAGCAGAACATTAACGAGAAGCCGGCGCTTATCCCATTAAAGGTGTGAGCGCCGGTTTTTTTGTTTTAATATTTCTCAAACAATTCTCAAGCAATTCACAAACAACCGTACAGTAAAGTATGAATATCAAAACGATATGAGGAGATGCAAGAAATTTAAACAGGAGGCATTACCATGAGCAAAATGAAGCAGACCCAAAAGAAAATAGAAAGTAGGAGTGATTACAATGAACGAAGCAGTTATGGGCGACAACACTTTTGTCGGCTATGAGTACAAAGATGTGACGGTAAAAAATGATATGGTTTCTGTATATGCCGACGGCTACACCAATTTTGGCTGGACTTTAGAGGGAACTTCCCACCCCATACAAAAAGTCGGTGCGGTTACTTTAAAACTAAAACGCGACCGAAAAATCCGCAACAAAGCGGAGCTAACCCGCCTACAACGGCAGTTTGACTCTTGTGTAAATGAAATCATTACGCTGGAAAATTCAAAGGTCATTGCCGCCGCTACGGTTTCTTATGTGATAGGTATAATTGGTACCGCTTTTATGGCCGGTTCAGTATTCGCATACTTGGCAAACATGCTTGCTTTAATGGTTATTCTGGCAATTCCCGGTTTTGTCGGCTGGATAATCCCTTATTTCTGCTATGTCCGTATCAGCAAGAAAAAGGCGGATAAAGTAACGCCTTTGATTGATGGAAAGTATGACGAGATTTATGACGTCTGCGAAAAAGCAAATGGTCTGCTTTCCAAATAAAACTACAACGACGCGAAAGGAGAAATACACAATGAGCCCTGCTGTTATCGTTGTTGCCGCTATTGTGGTTATTGTCATTGTCGGCATAGTCGTTTTCGTAAAACGGCGCAAGTAAGCACTAAAAAAGACCGAGCGGAGAGGAGGAAAAACACCCACGTCCTTGGTGTATACCTTCCTTCCGCTTGGTTTATTATTAATGCCGTATATGATTTTGTGCTCTGCGTGGCGCGGTGCCGTCAGCAAATGAGACCAGCTCTGATACATTATTACCTTTAATACAGTTAACTCATCTTACTATTTTGGGGGCAAAAAGCTTTCAAAGATAATTAAATCATACCGGTTTTTAGCTGCTTCATACTCCTCCTGATTCCTAACAGTCCACGCGACTGTTACTGGATGGTATAAATGACGGCATACCCAAAAACCCAGACTGTCTTCCCGATGGTCATAAGCAACAAATTGAGGCTGCCCGCTGAAATTTAATAATAAATTTTTCAAAATAATCTTTCTATGCAGCTTCACATGAGCCGCATTTTTATAGGAACAGCTTAACTGCCCTCTTATGTATTCTGGTCTATTACGACGAAACCATCTGACAATGGACGGGCTGAAGGATTCTACGCAATATACTCCCCCATACCGATCAAGCAGCGCACATGTTTTTTGGCACAATTCATCGATTTGCTCGGTACTTTTCAATTCGACGATCATGGGAACTTTTTTGTCGACTACCTTAAGTACCTCAGAGAACAACGGAATTCTCTCGTTAGTCTCCAACAGGGATAACTTCTCAAGCTGACTGTACGTTAACTCATTAACCTTTTTATCAATTCCGCATATACGTTTTAAAGTATCGTCATGAAAAACCACTACCTGGCCGTCATTTGACAGTTGTACATCCAATTCCATACCAAAGCCATGGTTAACAGCTTTTTGAAATGCGGCTAATGAATTTTCGGGCACTGTTTTATTATCGTATAGTCCGCGATGGGCATAATCATACTGGCTGAATTTTTCAATATTAACCTGCTTATCCGGAATAGCCTTTGTAGCTAAACAAAACAAAATAGAAAGTACAACTAAAACAGCGAAAAATATAATCATCTCATGTTCCTTTCACATATTAACCTCAAAAGCCCTGCTTACTGGAACGTCAGGATTATTCTTTTCTAAACGATTTCCCTCACAAATCGGGTATCATCATAAACAGGCTGAGTATACAGCATTTTCCCCGAAGAACTCATCACTTCGGCCCGTATGTACATCTCATGCCCCTTTATTTCATAGCTTGCGTTTTCAGACCTGATTTCAGACAAAAGAACTCCATCTCTGCCAAAAAAACGGTACCAGTAAATATCCTTAAAGCCTTCATTATTTCTGACACTGATATTGATGCGGTCGCTGTTCAAAGTGAGGTATTCCAGTAATAATCCGGTCGAAACATAAAAGCGGCCATTTTTCACCGAAGCTATAATATCTTTTTCATTCCTGTCCGCAAAAATCATATTCCAGGCAACAGCCATCATCCACCACCGATGAAAATCATCGTTACCGAAACACCACACCAATCTACCCTTACTTAATAGGTAATCATACATATTGGATGCATTGCAGCGTCCGTTGCTTTTCTCACGGATAGGACCGCAATCAATACTTCCGTTGTAAATCTCAATTCCTGCAAAGCCATGGAGTTTATCGACAGTCTCTTTGGCAATATACCATTCTCTTTGCCAGTTCGGATGACACAGTATTACAAATCCGTCATCGGCATTGCAGGAATCAATGGCATCCTGATAGGATTCCATACACACTTTGTCGGTATTGGCACATACCATATGAATATCCTTTGTGTATTCATACCCCTTCAATAAGCAAATACCGTGATGGCTATACGGAGTTGGATCAGTGTACAAATTATGATTTGAAATGCAAATGGAACCATAATTAAGCTTTTTGTAAACCGCCAACACCTCGTCTATTTCATAAGCTCCGCATGTGTTGGGGCCAGTACCCGCATGGGTGTGGAAGCTGCTTCTCTGGCACTCACCCTGAACATTTTGGTAGGGATTGATAAACATTTTTCAGTCCTCCTTACTGATGCTTTTTTTGATATACCTGACCTAAATATAAAGCTGTTACGCCTATAATCAGCATAACACCCCAGAAGCATAATACACCGTTCCAACCAAAAGCTTCCACTATTATGCCCGTAATGGAGGCCGCAAATCCCGCAGCCAAATAAGAGGTAAAATCCAGCCCTCCGGCTACCGTTGCCACCTTGTTTTCCTTTGCAAACCCCATAGGGATGACCCCCAACAGGATAGTGTTTGATCCGTACATACACGCAGACAACAAACCTAGGAACAGAACCCCAAGGATTAAATGCTTTGTTCCCAGTGTAATAAGACCTGCTGCCATAGCAAGTCCTGATAGAAAAAAAATCATTGCCGTTAATTTTTCACGATATCTGAAGACTTTGTTGAGTCCGCCTGCAAGCAGCATACCGACCAGATTCATCAGGGGAATAGCCAGAATGAAAATCAGTGTCCCTTTAATATCCAGATGATGCGTTTCCATAAAAAAGGTAGGCGCCCAGAGGCTGATGCTTTCCTTAACCATGCCTTGCGCCAGGCAGGCAACGGCAATAAAGCCCAATCCACTCTTTTTAAAGAGCTTCATTATAGAGGTTTTGATCACCGGTTCCGAATCACTCAATCGGGACGGCTCCAAAGGCACCTCTACTGCCTTGTCCGCGCCTTCAGGTTTACTTCTGATAAAGAAGAGCCAGACAAAAGAATAGATCATGATGACAATACCAGATATCCAAAACACCCAGTTCCATGTCCAGCTCTTTAAAATTTGCCCCGAGACCCCCCATGCGAGGATAAACCCTCCTACCATTGAGGTGGAAATGCCTACTGCTGCCGAGCTTCTCTTTTCAGGCCCGGCCCAGCCTGATACCGTCTTTGTTACGGACCCCCAAAGCATTGATTGAGCAAATCCGTTCACCGACCAAAAAATACACATAAAGGTTAAGCTCTGTGAGAAACCAAAAAACAGATTCATTACGGCTGAAACGAAAAGACCGATAAAGACAAATACTCTGCTGGAAAATCTATCGGCCAGGCTGCCGTTTACGAGTTGTCCTACACCATATATCCAAAAGAACAGACTTCCCAGTATACCAATCTGTGCTTTATTAATACTTAAAAAAGATTGTAGTTCCGGAAGCGCCATGGATAAATTTACTCTGCCAAAGTAAGCAATGGCATAGGCTAACCAGCATAATATAAACATCCTCCATTGCATCCTTTTAAATGCTGTTGACTTGACCATATGGATTATACCCCCACTTAAAATAAGCAATGGCAAATAGCATCTTCTTGAGTCGCTGTCATCATCGGTCTTCCTCCGTCAAAATCTCGATGTAAACCACACTAAACTCTTTAATCTGAAGCTCTATTGTTTTTGAAGCATGCATTAATGCTTGGGAACAGGCACTCTCCTTGTCGGTACAATAAACGGCCATAGTTCCAAAAACATCTGCTGGTAGATCCGTTTCCAAACAAACAGTTTCAGCCCGCCCGCCATAATTCGTAACAAGAATACCATAGCTGCGGGTAGCCGGGTTACAAGCACTCAGATAAAACAGCCCCTTTCCCTCCTCGGGTATCTGAATATCTGTCAAGTTCCCCAGCTTGCAAAGCTGTGCCATATAATAAAAGGGGTAATAGACCGCCTGCGGCTGACCGTACATATTGAACAAACTCAGGGTATTGAGGGTGGATGCACAGAAAAACATTGTCTCATCTACAGGTTCTTTCTGCAAAAGAGTCATAAATGCGGCAGAATAGGCTGCCCCCTGCTCACCTTGAAGCTGTTGGTGCATTTTTGTTCTGTTTTCTCCATTCATACCCGGTTCGAACATTTTCCCAAAGCTCGTTCCAGGAGGAACAAAGCTCCATTCATTTAAGTGGCTCTCCGTGTGCGTATAGCCCATTTTATCAAGGCGATCTCTGATTTTATTGGCTTGCTTCCTGACTTTCAGAACATCCGAAGTATAGCAATGCCATGAGAAAAAATCCATGGGTAGCTGATGCGCTTCCACATAATTCAAAAAATCATCGAAAAACTCTGTATCGACATAGGCAATGGCAGGCCCGCCTATTTGTAAACTAGAATTATACTTCTTCAGCTTTGTTGAAACGATTTCATATAATTTGAAATATTCTTCGGGTGTACCCATCCAAGTAGGAGAAGGAAGGTGCGTCCGTCCAAAGCCAACTTTCAAATCAGGCTCGTTCCATATCTCCCAATAGGATATTTCTTTACAATTCCATCCGTCCGCCCAACCTTCTGTGTAATGACGTACAATTCCCAGACAGATATCTGCAAATTTATTAAAGTCTTTTGGCGGCTTAACATAAAATTTCTGATTTGCATGCTCAATACTGACACCCAAACGAAAAACTATATGAGCTCCAGTCGCAATACATTCCTTCACGTATTGATCTGTTGTCTCAAAATGATAATTTTCAGGGTCTGACGGATCTTTGTCAAAATCCGGGAAAATAGTATAATAATCGACTTCTCTTGGGTGAGGCCAATTGGTATCATGTAAACGGATCAACGGTACCGAAATGGCTGTAAACAAATCACTGATGTCGAGAAGCCCACTGTACGAAACCGGCCCACAATTGACACCTTGCATATTCTTTAAAGGCCCCACTTTTTGTTTAAACTGAAGACATACTTTGTTCATATGAGATCCCCCAATTGTATTGAGTTTAAGTTGGATACCAAAAATCTAACTTATTCTTTGCAGAATTACTCAGAATTTCACTTTTATTTACGAAAATTTTCGAGCAAGTAGCTAGTATTAAGATACACCGTATTATGGTAAAGAGTCAAGAATAATTTAATACATTTAGTGAATATCGCTAATTTCATAGGTTAGCCGAATCTATACTTTCATCAACGATTCTATATGTTACAAATTTTTTTAGTAATATTTAGTTGACATATCGAAAACAGCCTGCTATACTTTGGGCAAGATACCAAAAATAATACGAAACTTTTCCGAAGATTGAAAGGGCATGAGTAGCAAATAATGATTACTTTAAAAGAAATTTCTCAAATAGCAGGCGTCTCAATATCAACAGTATCTAAAGCCTTGAGCGGTGCTCATGATATTGGTGATGAATCCCGCAAAAGAATACAGGAGATTGCTGCTTCACATGGGTATGTTGCACCTAAGGGCCGCAAACGCAAAGAAGCTAATGAGCAGCCTATACTGGCAATTATTTATCCCGATATGACCAGCAGTTACTTCACATATCTTTTGGATTGCTTTGATAAACAACTCCGGGCTAAAAACGGAACACTGGTCATGGGGTGCAGCAGATTCGATATCGGCATAGAGAGAAAGCTTTTAGAATATTTTATGGAATCTGACGCTGTTGATGGCATTGTCTGTATCACACCCTTTAATCAAATCGATTCCATGCCAAAACGCGGTGTTCCTGTTGTTGTAATCTCTCAGACGAGCTCAGAATTTTCTTCGGTAGATACCATCAAGGTGAATGACCGTCAAGGTATTTTTCAAACCATCGAACGCCTTAAATTCTTAGGGCATAAGAAAATAGGATATATCGGCGAAAAATATACCTATAGCAGATTGAATTATTTCAAGGAAGCCATGAAATATCATGGCTTCGAAATCGATGAATCTCTTATCAAGGTCAGTCCGCACAGATTTGAGTACGCCGGCTACGACTCCATGAATCAGCTAATCAGCGAAAACAATCTGCCAACGGCCCTCTTTGCATCCTATGACGATATAGCTGTTGGTGTAGCCAGAGCGCTTTACGAAAAAAACATACGTATTCCAGAGGACATCTCTCTTGTCGGGATTGACAATACCGCTTCTTCACTTTACCTTAAGGATCGACTCTCAAGTATCGGGTGCCATATCGAGGAGCAAGTACAGATAGCCCTCAATACTCTGTTCAACAAAATAAACAATCCCCAATTCACTGTTGTTCAAAATATCACAATCCAAACAGAACTGATTGCGAGAGACACCTTGGCGCCGCCCAAAGAATGATTTACAAAAGGGAGATATCAACTATGAAAAGCACTTCCACCCTTGGGAAAAAATCTAGACTCGCTTTTTACTCAAGACACATATGGAATGACAGAATAGCCTATCTTATGCTTATACCCGCCGTATTAAGTCTTTTTATTTTCAACTACCTGCCGATGGTTGGCCTGCAAATTGCCTTTAAAAATTACAACATTGCCTATCCCATGTCTGAAGCTACCTGGGCAGGTTTTAAATGGTTTATTCAATTTTTTGAATCAAGTCAGTTTTGGCTTGTAACCAGAAATACGCTTCTCATTAGTTTTATGACATTGATTATCGGTTACCCGCTTCCCATTATTTTAGCCCTGATTCTTAACGAACTTAGAAGCAACGGCTTAAAACGCGGCATGCAGACGATTACCTATATGCCTTACTTTGTTTCTACCGTTATAGCGGTCAGCCTGATTATGACCATGTTCAGCCCCACCGACGGTGTTATTAATGGTGTGGTAAAGATCTTTAATAATGGTGAACCTATATTTTTCATGCAGGACCCAAAATGGTTCAGGTTTATTTACTTCGTTCTGGCCATTTGGCGATATACAGGTTTTGATGCAATTGTATTCATTGGAGCTATTTCCGGTATTGACCCAGAGCTTTACGAAGCTGCATATATTGACGGTGCCGGCAGATTGTCAAGATTATGGCACATTACCGTCAAATCCATCTTGCCTACAGCCGCCATCATGCTAATTCTTAAAGTAGGAAAAATCCTGCATCTATGCTGGCAGGAAATTCTTCTCATGCAAAATGATCTAAATATAAATGTATCTGAGGTCGTTCAAACATTTATCTATAAGCGAGGCTTATTGGGAAACGATTATAGCTATGCGGCAGCAGTAGGTCTCATCACATCTCTTTTCAGTGTTGTTATGATTTTAGGAACAAACTGGGTAACAAAAAAGATGTCAGATAACGAAATTTCCATGTTCTAAGAATTTTAACAATATAAGAAAGGTGCGGTATCATGAATCAGTTAACAAAAAAATCACTGTACCGGAAACCTATGTTTTCCTCTAAGGAAGATGTATTTCTTGATACAATTATTATTGTACTCTGTGTATTTATCGGTTGTATTTGTCTCTATCCGTTTATTTATACCATATCTGTATCCTTCAGTGACAGTGTGGCTGTCACTAAAGGACAGGTTTGGCTTCTACCAAAGGGTATTAATCTAAATTCATATAAAATGCTTTTAAAGCATCCGAATTTAGTAAACTCCTATGCCAATACGATATTTTATACCGCCGCAGGCACGCTGTGGTCGATGATCATGACCACAATGGCAGCATTTGCGCTTTCCAAAAGATACTTGATCGGAAAAACATTTTTCTCATACTACATTGTTTTTACCATGATCTTCTCCGGTGGTTTAATTCCAACCTTTTTAGTTGTTACTAAATTGGGCTTGTACAATAGCAGGGCCGCAATCATTCTGGTAGGAGCCATGTCCGCATGGAACCTGATTATCATGAGAACTTTTATGCAGTCCATACCGGTAAGTCTTAAAGAATCTGCAAGAATAGACGGGGCGAATGACTGGATTATTTTCTTAAAAATTTATTTGCCCCTGTCAAAGCCTGCTATTTCTATTGTTACTTTGTTTTATGCTGTTGCCATATGGAATGATTTCTTCTCATCTTTGATTTATCTATATGACGAATCTAAATTTCCCGTTCAGCTCATCATCCGCTCTCTGGTCGTAACCATGAATGATGCTATGGGCTCATCTATTGCTTCCAGTAGCAGTGCCGGTCAGTTTGCACCACTGTCCTTTAAATCGGCAGTCGTGGTAGTCACTATGTTCCCCATTATGGTCATTTATCCATTTATCCAAAAATATTTCGCAAAAGGAATTATGGTAGGCGCAGTTAAAGGTTAACATTCTGATACGCTATAAAACTCTCTGAAACATCAAGAGGGTTTGATAAACATTATATTTTATTGGAGGGAAAGACATGAAAAAACTACTTGCATTTCTTTTGGTCCTTGTAATGATAACTGGTGTTATCGCCGGTTGCGGATCAGAAAAGCCCCCTGCTACAGGAAACACCCCATCACCCAGCCCAGAAAATGCCCAGACCGGGAATCCTCTTGATGCACCTGGCAGTTTGTCCTTCTTAGTTATTCAACAAGCTGGTGCTCCACTTTCAGAAAGTATGCCGGTTATGAAGGAATTATCAACAAGAACCAACACCAAACTTACCTTCACCAATGTACCCAAAGCAGATATGGCAACTAAAGTTCAGACATTGGTTGCAGCAAATCAATTACCAGATGTCGTTGAGTATGAAACCGAAAATCAGGGCACTGATTTAGTCAACTATCTGGAATCAGGTACCTTTATTTACTTAAATGATTATCTCACCAAGGAAAAGACCCCCAACATCACCGCCTTATTTGAAAAATATCCTAGCTATAAAAAGGATATGACGACAGATGACGGTAAAATTCCCGGTCTGGCACAGCTTACAGAACGTCAGTGGCGTTGTGACTGGGTTATTAACAATACTTTTCTCACCGAACTGAATATGGCGGCTCCAACTAATCTAGATGAGCTTTATAATTATCTGGTAGCCGTAAAGAAAAAGTATCCGGATGCAACGCCTATGGGCGTAGGGCCTTGGGCCGGTGACCGCAACGCCATCGTCAGACCGATTATGTATGCCTTTAACGTAACCAACGAGTGGTGGCTTTATAATGACGATAGCTACTTATTTGGCCCCTATGAGAAACAGGAAGAATATAAAGCAGCTTTGAAGTACATAAATAAGCTCTATACCGAAGGCTTGATTGATCCCGAATTCTTCTCTATTTCTGCAGAAGCCACTAATGCAAAAATATCCAACAACAAAGTCGGCATTTTATACGGTTGGGCTGACGGTTATGGACAATGGGGCAAAAACGGCACTTGGGGCATTGATATGATTCCATGCACTCCAATAAAAGGTCCTGATGGAAACGCCTATATGCGTGGTAACCCCAGAATGGCTGTTCAACCGCATTATCTCACCAAGAATTGTAAAGATATAAACAGAGCTGTTGCCTTCTTTGATTACTGCTACAGCGAAGAAGCTACCGATCTTCTGAACTGGGGTATCGAAGGTACCCACTATATGACGATTAATGGTGAACGCCAATACACTGATTCGATTATGAAGCATGATCAAGGTTATGTTATCGGAAGATATGCACAAGGTCTTGCTCACCCCAGATTCCCTATGATTATCAATGCCCAGGCTGAGCTCATAGTTAACGGACCTGAGACAGCAAAACATGTTGAATATATGAAGCAAGGCACTATTATGCCTGGTATCCCTCAACTTTACTCAACCACCGAAGAAGAAGAAAAATATAAGGAGATTTATGCAGATATCAGTAATCTCTACAAATTATACGAAGGAAAGCTGATTACTTCAAAAGGCGACTTTGATACGATATTTGCAGAATACATGGCAATGCTTGAGGCCGAACAGGTTAAAGAAATGATTGAAATCAAGCATGCGCAGTATGAACGCTATAAAGCAAGATAAATATAGTGGATAAAAAAGCAACAAGCCCGCTGGGAAAGACCTGCGGGCTTGTTGCTTTTTTTATCCATTATCCTTCCCGACAAACAGAGCCGCAAGCTTTTCCCAAAAGCTTTGTTCCTTCCGGACTTCTGCGGGTGGCGCTATCACCGGCTCCGGCTTTAACTCCGGAGTTTTAATGACGAACTGAACGGAATCAACCGTTTTACTACTGTCGGCAAAAGAGACCGGCTCTGGTAAAGGATTACCCTCTAGGTTAAAATCATCCAATAAGCTTAAAGCTTCGTCCAAACCTTCCTTAAGCTCTTTCTGACCATCAATTAGTTTTTGTATTTCATCAGGGATTAATCTCGCTCCATCATACAAGGCATTTAGCCCATTACCCAATTTCACGAGGCCTGTATTTATTTCAGCCGCTCCTTTATTAAGCTCCGGACCTTTTTGAGCTGCTGCCGAAAGTCCTTCCGATAAAGCGCTTAAGCCTTGTGCTGATTGGGAGACTCCTTTGGTATAAGCCTCGAGATTTGTTCCATAGCCTTGAAGCTGCTGCTTGAGCATTTCTACCTGTTGAGAATACGCGGACTGCTGCTCGGGCGGCAGACCAGCCAATAGCCCCTCCATGAGCTTTACTGTTCCTTCAGAAATTTGCGTGTAACCTGCTGACAACTCTCCCCCATTTTTCCCAAGCTGGTTTATACCTTGTGAAATTTGACCGGCGTTATCCGATATAGCAACAAGACCATCAGTATAGGCTTTAAGGCCTTTCTGGAATTCTGAACTGCCCATTATCAAAGCCGACGTACCCGATGCCAGCTTTTTAAGTCCGTCCGCAAGCTGTGATACACCCGCCTTGAGCTGTTCGGTGCCACTTACAAGCTCACCGGTGCCCTGGGATATATCTGTCGAATTAAGCTTGATGTCCTGAGTATCAATCCCTATTAAGCTTTGTACATCCACTGATGTAACCGTCGTAGTAATGCCGTCCATTTCAAAATCTTTGGCGTCAAAGGTTACTGAGTACTCCTTGGATACACCTGGCATTACCATAAAGGCTAAGGTGTTGGTACTGCCTACAATAACACTCTGAGCACCTGCTGCTGAAATATTGCTGCACTTGTCAAGGGACAGGGGCAGTTGTACCTGAGCAAGATAGTTATCAACATAATAAGGATTTGACATTGTATTGGAGGTAATTTTAATTTCTATTTTAATTTTTCCTGATTGGCCAATAAGGTCTCTTGCATCAACCTGTTTCCCATCCAGAGAATAAACGATGGAGAATATAAAAGGCAGCTGACTCTCTTTAAGAATCCCCTCATAATAAAACCCTTCATCCGACGCAGGCAATTGCCAGGTCACCTTGGTTCCATCAACCTGGCGATTCTCAGCACCCGATGATAAGTTCATAATTTCGGTATAATGCCCATAATCGGTATAAATGCCTTCATTGGGGGTGCGGATATGGTTTACAACGCTTAAATTCCGAATACTGCCATCGAAATTCAAGCTTGCATAAACAGTTTCATCCTTACTGAGCTCCACAGGTGTGTTTGAAAGAGCAGCCATTGCCTGATGAACGGCCAGAGCTGGCTGAGAGATTGCCGAGGAAGCCGTTGTCAGTCCTAAAAGCATGGCTGCTGCCCATGACAGGCTTAATACTCTTTTTAAAACTGCTCCAGATATCTTTTTCATAACATTAAACTCCCTTCCTATCATGAGCGATAATATTTTTTGTATTAAGAGTCGTACGCATAATGACTTTATCAAACAAAACAAGGAGTGCAGGCAGCACGACAAGCACCAAGATACCGGACAGTGCTGCTCCTCTCCCCAATAGATTGCCGATTTCACTAACAGCGTTTATCTCGGAGATAATTCCCAACGTAAATCCGGCAACAGTTAGTATAAGCGCGGAAACCGTCACAGAAATTCCTGCGGTTCTTATAGCCGATACTGCCGCCTGTTTGGGCCTCTCCAGTCTCCTATACTCCATATAACGGTTTGACAAAAGTATGGCATAATCAATGGTTGCACCAAGCTGCAGGGAGCTTACCACGAGATATCCGATATAGATAAGGCTGGAACCCTGAAAATAGGGAATGCTCATATTAATCCATATAGACGCTTGTATGACCGACACAAGCAAGATAGGCAGGGACAGGGACTTAAAGGTAAAAAGAACAATGAGACCTACAGACAGTATTGAAAAAAACATGACCAATCTGCTGTCCTTTTCGACACTCTCCTTGATGTCCATTATGCTTGTGGCTTTACCCGCTACGAACCATTTATCAGGATAGTATTTCTGAGCGGCTTTACGTATTTCTTCCACCGCTTCATAGCTTTCTTTCGTTTCACCATCACTATTAATAAGCACAATCATCCGGCTGTAATGCTCTGATAGGAATTGATCCTTGACCGATTGGGGCAGTAATGTTCGAGGAATCCGATGATCAACCAGGGTGACCAAGGACTGAACATCCCTGATTGTTTTCTTTGATTTCAGCTCATTGGCCAAGGCAACTTCCGAGGGACTATCATCATTTGGAACGAGCAGCATGACAGGGTTGTATATCCCAAATCTATCATGCATCTTTTGACGTTGTTCGTCTTTAACACCGTGTCCTGAGCTTCCAGAGGTATCTCCATAGAGGTATTCATTATTTCCCTGGGCCAAATAAGCAGGTATTACAAGGATGACAGCAACAATTAAAATAACAGTTCTCAGCTTTACGACCAGCTTGCCGAAACGGCCAAATGAAGGCACGAGGGGTCTATGCTTTGTTTTGTCGATAAGCTTGTTAAGTATGTAGATGAAAATTGGCATCAGAATAATCACACATATAAAGCTTAAGGTAATTCCCTTGGCAAGCACCAGACCTAGGTCCGTCCCTATTCTATATTGCATAAACAAAAGTGCCAAAAAGCCCGCAATGGTGGTCAGTGCGCTGGCAGAAATGGAGGATATGGAGTTTTTAACAGCTATAGTTAAGGCAGTCATAACGTCGGAACCAGCTTCCCTTTCCTCATTATAACGATGGAAGAGGAAGATGGAATAGTCCATTGATACAGCTAGCTGTAAAACGGCTGCTATGGCCTGAGTAAGAAAAGAAATCTGAGAAAACATGATATTACTGCCCATATTAATTGCGATAGAGATCCCAATAACAGCTAAATAAATCAAGGGCTCTATCCATGAGGCGGAGGCGAGCATTAAAATGAGTACGCATAAAGGAAAGACAATAATGATAATCATAAAAATCTCGCCGCTCAAAACCTCCCTCATGTGCCTTGTTTCCTCAGCAGATCCTGAAATAACCGCTTTTTCGCCTGCAACCTTACGGATTTCGGTGAGCGCAGTTCCCGTTTTAAGGCTATAATCATTCTCTGAAAACTGAACCTTAAAGAGAGCCGACCTCTCTTTGTAAAACCCATTACGTATAGAATCCCCTATCATGTTCTCAGGTACCGTAACATCCGCAACATCGTCCAACCAGGTTACAGACTTTATTCCACTGATACCCATTAATTTTTCTTTAATCCCAAGGGCCTCTGTTATAGAGACATCCTCTACCATGACATCCACCATGCCGGGATATCCAAACTCCTGGGTCATAAGTGTTATGGCCCGTTTGGTCATTGAATCTTCCGGCAGATATTCGGCTAAGTCATAATTTACATAAACTGTCTGCATGGCAATAAGACTAAATACAACCAATACCCCAAACACAGCAAGTATGGCATATCTGGACTTTATAATTTTTGATGTGAAGCGTTCCATAACTTTCTCTCCTAAAGCCTTTTATGAATGTTGCCGAATATAACGGTTAAGAATTCTGATAGTAATTCTTCAAGCCTTTCATTGTCATTTTCACTTTTTCTGAATATAGTTAAAACGCCCTCAATGACGGCAATTGCCAAAGAACGCGAGAGAAGAGGGTCAACCTTCTTGAGATGCAGTTTTGGTACAAGATCCATATGGATACGCTGGCAGACTAAATCAATAAGCGTTGTTTTGATATTTTCATATTTGGATCCGGCGCTCCCATCCATTAGAATTAAAAATTCCATCCGATTTTCTTTAAAGACATCCGTAATGGCCCGGGTTATCTGAGCAATACTAATGGTTGAGCCAGGGTCATCGGCTGAAATCTCTATGGACACGAGACTGCGCAGATTCTCTAGTGTATCTGAAAGCAGACTTTCAAACAAATGCTCCTTACTTGAGAAATAGGAGTAAATATTTCCGACTGTAATCCCTGCTGCTGCCGCAATATTGCGCATGGAGGACTGGGAGTAGCCGGCCACCAAAAACTCCTCCAAAGCCGCTTCATTAATTCTATTACGTATTTCATCCTTCTGTATTTGCATTACTAAACACCCATTCATTATTGTTTTCTCTATCATATCAAGTAAAACATTTCCAGTCAATAGCAAACAGGTGTTTAATTTTACGATCCTACTTCTTCGACCTGCGCCACACGTTTTCTATCATACTTTGAAGGCCTGTTTCCTTTATCATATTGACCATATCCGCAGTCCTCTCCATATTGAACTTTCTTAAAATACTGCCGGTATGAGCTTTTACCGTCACCAGCTCAACCATTCTGGCCTCTGATATCTCCTTTTGCTTCTTGCCCCCCACCAGCAGTCTAAGAACATCCAGCTCAGATGCTGTCAGCGTGGAGATAATGTTTGCCATATACAGCACGCTGCCTTTGTATGCGGCTATCTCCTTCATTCTCTTTCTGATGATATTCCCGACATATGAGTTTATACAGGATTCATCCTTATATGCAGCTCTTACAGCCTCCAGTATCTTTGATGATGAAGCGGTTTTAAGCACATAATCCACTGCGCCAGCCTCTATGGCCTCCAGTATAATATCCTCTTCCTCATGACATGAAAGCATAATAATCTTCAAATTCGGATACTCATTCAGTATTTTTTTGCAGGTACAGATTCCTTCCGTCTTATATGTCATCTCAATATCCAGAAGAATAACGTCCGCCTTTTTGGTATGCAATATCTCTTCCAGCTGTTCGCCGTCGTATGCCCTTCCGATCACCTCTATATCCCTTTCATAGGAAAGAAGATTGTAGTATATGTCATTCAATGGCTGAAAATCCTCTACGATGATACATCTGATAATATCCATCAGCCTCTCCCTCCGGCTTTGGGAATATAAATATTGATTGTCGTCCCCTCGCCTAATTTGCTGTCAGCCTCAATAATCCCACCAAAGGCCTTTATGATTTTCTGGCAGTAGGACAACCCCACTCCCCAGTTGGATACCGTCGGCTTTGTAGAATAAAACGGCTCAAACACCTTGTCTAAGTCCTCTCGTTTTATGCCGACGCCATTGTCAGTCACGGCGATAACCGTATAGCTGTTCTGTTCCTTTGCCAGCAGCCTGATGCCCGGATTTTCACATTTTGAACACGCTTCAATTGAGTTAATGAGAATATTCTCAATAACCCTTTCAAACTGCTTTTTATCTATATACAGTATCATGTCGTTATTGGATTCAAATGTGAAATCTATTTTCGGATTTGTTTTTTCCATCTTTCTTATGACATTACAAATCACGGTACTTAAAGGCACATAATCATACCGGAGCTTTAGCGTTCCCATCCTGTGGGAGAGTGAACCAAGCCGCTCCACCGCCCCTGTACATATATTATCAATCTCCGTAAGAATATCCCCTTTTCGTTTATCGAAGTCCTCTCCCTGTTTAAAGCTATCCAGCTGCTCCGCAAGCAGCTTTACCGCAATAAACTGATTTTTTATCGAATGGGAGAACACTTGTATCCCCTCATGTGCCGTGTCCATCTGCCTTTGAAAATTAACCTTACTTTTTCTTACATTGATTTCGAAAATATTGTATCTCATCATTGCATATATCAGGATTCCTATTGCAAATATAACAAAATAGGTTATAAATGAAAACAAAAACCTATTATAGGGCGCACTTATTCTTGGAAACATAAAATAGCGCGTCGACAGCACATTGTGATTTGGAAACCAGTAGAACAGTATAAAAAACAAAATATGTATGGGCACAATCCCTATAATCATGTATAAAAATTTTCGTCTCAATATGGGTATCATACCTTTATAGGAATGGATCAAAAGAGCCACCGAAATTATCAGATACGCCTTGATTGCTAAGTTGAACGCCAGATTCAAAACCTTGTAGAGCCTGACAATGTTCTGATTTATTTCAGAAAATAGCATTGGGCGAGTGATCCCATAAAACAAGCGTATTATTCCCGGTTCATAAAATACCACCATAAGGACGGGGATAAATACCATAGAAATCGTCATTATGCGCCGTATCTTTTTATTTATAATATACGGCAGCGGAAAGCATACCGCGCTGTACATATATAATGCGGTTCCTATGTTCATTATTCTGTATGTCTTTGATATATCCAGATTAAGGTAATAATTAAGCTTCCAGACAAACGGCGATATACTCTCAAAAAAGTTGCTTTGCGTATAGCTGCTTATATATTCGTTATATAAAGCAAGCCCTATTCCGGCCAGAAAAAATCCGGCTACCAGAAAATAAAACCATACATTATTTTTACTCTTGAAGTTTCTCACAACTAAAAACACGCTTAAGGTAATAAATGTTAAAAATAAGTATATCATAGCTACCCTTCCGGATTATTGTGCTTTTACCGGGCTGACCAGAAAGCCGCCGATTCCTTTTTTATTTTTTCTATAAAGTCCTTTGGAGCAAGCTCACCAAAAAAAAGCTTATCATTAAGGGGAAGAAATACATTGGTCCACCACTCCGGCATATCCATCCAAACTCCGTCATAGGATTTGTAAGGCCGGGATATCTTTTCTCTGTATATTTTTACATCTTCAAGCTCTTCTGGATAATTTACATCCTTCCTCGCTGAAATGGTACCGGTCATTTCGCTGAATTTCTGTGCGTTCTCCCTTTTAGATATATATTTCAAAAAAGAAACTGCTCCGCTGATATTTTTTGCTCCGCCGGGAATAGCACAACCGATATAGGCAACCTCGACTTCAGTATTTTTCCCTATTCCCCCTTTGACCTCCGGAAAGGAAAAAAAGCCATATGAAAAATCCTGTTTTGTATGAAGCTTCGTTTCAGACGGAATCCAGGTTGAGCAAAGCAAGCTCCCTGAATTCCCTTTAGCCCATTCAATTTGAGCATTCGGCCACTCGCTGCTCTTGTACCCCTCTTGAAAATAATGCTTTCCCGCACCGCTCATATCGTATATCATTTCAGCCGCTTCAAGGTATCCCGGAGCTTCCCATGCGCTTCCGTCCCTGTCCTCGGCAGCAAGCTTCAACGCACCCGTGCCCAATACCCTCTGCACTGCCCAGCAATAGTAATATGCATTATAAAAATTAATGCTTCCATCAGCCGCCAGAGGATTAATGTTGTCACTACGCAGCATCTCATTATTTCTTATAAATTGATCCCAGGTTTCAGGGACGGACAAACCATATCGCTTATACAAATTCTTATCATAAAAAAAGCCTGAGGTAATGGACTCGTAAGGAAAAAAGTACATCCTCTCTCCGTCCGCATAGAGCTCCGGCAATTCCTTATCAAAGATGTCCGCCACGCCCTCCATCACTTTATTTAAATCAACTGCTTCCAAATTTCCTGATGAAATCGCAGCCCCGATTTCATTAAAATCCTGATCAACTAAATCAGGCGGATCTCCCATCATAAATCGGCTTTTTACTTTAGTGAGAACATTCCGCCCAACATAGTCTATCTGTATATGTATACCTGTTTCATCCTCGAAGCTTGAAGCCATCTGTTTTAAAAATTCAGCCTGAGGCTCCTTTGAATTCCACATGGTAAGATATTCAACATCCCCCCTGCCTCCAGCCGCATCTTCCCTGTCCTTACAGCCATATAATGAAATAAGACAAGTCAGAACAAACACAAGTACCAGTATTCTCCTTAATAAACACAGCTTACTCATCAAGGTTTATCAACTCCGACAGGTTTTATTGATTATAAAGGATTCCGCTATATTGTATATTACCATTTTTTATTTAATAAAATCTCAAATTTTTACCATGCGTGTCGCACCTACTCCTTAATAGCTCCGCCTGTTACACCTGCTATAATCCGCTCAGACAGGAATATATAGAGGAAAAACGTAGGCATAAATACGATAATAACCGCTGCAAACATCCCCGCCCAGTCCCCCGTATATCTCATGGAGCTGATCATAGAATATAGCCCCACCGCCACAGGCCTGACATTCTGACCCGAAGCGAATATCAGGGACACAAAATACTCGTTCCATATATTGATGAAATTGAATATACTCACCGTAATGATGCCCGGCTGCACGAGAGGAAGCATGATCTTCCAGAATGTTTTTTGGGGAGTACAGCCATCAATAGCCGCCGATTCTTCGAAAGAACGGGACAGATTTGCGAAGAAGCTGAGCAGAAAAATCACCGTGTAGGGAATGTTGATACCCACGTACAGGAATACCATCAAAAGCCGCACAGAAAATTCAGCTTTTAAAAGATTCATGAATGAAACCACGCCGAATAACGGCAGGATAATCATAGCGGCAGGTACGCCCATAGCCGCTACAAAACCGCTTTGAATAGCTCGGCCGGCAAAAAACTTGAACCGGGAGAGCGCATACGCGGCTGGCGCGCAGACGATTACGAGCAGGACCGTAGAAACGCTGGCGTAGCCAAGGGAGTTAGCGAAGAATACAGATACATTCTGAGATTTCCAAGCCTTCACATAGTTTTCAAAATGCAGCCCGCTGGGAAACCGCAGGTTCGTACCCTGATATATCTCCTTGGTGGTGGAAAAGCTTGCCGAGAATACCCAGCCAACGAGGACGGCGGTGAAGATTACCCAAATACCCAGTATTATGTATCCGGGTAATAGGTGGATTTGATTTCTCCACCCTTTTACAGATTGAGTATGATTTATTTTATTTCTAGCCATTATTTCCACCTCACTAAAATTCTAAGTTGTCGTCTTTAAGCATTTTGGTGGTAATCACAAACACCATTACCACCAAAATGCTCAAAACAAGTCCTACAGCGGCGCCAAGACCAGCATTCCGCTCCGTTACGGTGTTGCCCGAGCCAAACGTCTGAAGATACATATAGACATAGGGTGTGATAGTCGTCGTATCCGCTGTTACAGTGGAGAAAAGCTGAGACCAAACAAAGAACCCTACAGATGTGACGCTCCACATGGTGATATTGGTTCTGGTCACGCCCTTGAGAAGCGGCAGAGTAATCGCAAAAAACTGTCTGACCCGTCCTGCGCCGTCAATATGAGAAGCTTCAAAGAAATCAGCTGGAATCTTTTCGATGCCGCTGGAGAAGATTAACATATGGTATCCCACCATGCCAAAGCAATAGGCTATGAGCATAGCAGTAAACTTGAATTCCGGCCCCGTCCACTCAATGGCAGTCGTCTGGCCGAGGGCTTGGGACAATTTATGCATAAGGCCGAACCGGTTATTGAATACATACTGAAGCCACATCGTTGCTAAAGCTACGGCACTGATAACGTTCGGCATATAAATTATAGCCCGGAATGTCCGTTTAAACTTGATACCGCTATTGAGGATTACTGCAAATAACAGGCCCAGAGTCATTACCAGCAGTCCGCCAAAAAACCATATTTTAAACAGATTAGTGAGCGAGGTCTTAAAGAGCGAAGTATTAACCAGCTTAATAAAATTGTCAATACCAACAAATTTCCAATTGCCCGCCGCAGCGGTGACATTATCCACATAAAAAAAACTCATGACCACGGTTCGGAGGATAGGATAAACAAAAACGGCTGCAAAGATAATCAGCGCTGGCGCAAGGAAGGTTACGAGCATACCTTTGTTTGTTTTCATATCAGTTGTCTCCCCTTATATAGTACATCATTCGGCATATTCAGGCACATAATCCGGATGTCTTTTTCTGGATTACGCACCCAATATACCGAACACTGTACGAGAATGTGGAGGTATCCGGAGTGATACCTCCACACCCTCGCTTTTAGCTGAAAAATTATTTACTTGCCTTTTCCATGTTGTCTACAAACTGCTGTGCGCTGATGGCGCCCGAGCAAAGCTTTGCAAAATTCTCCTTGATGACCGGTGTGATGTCTACATTAGCTTCAACACCGGCAGCCCAGGGATAACGGCCTGTCAGCTCGGCCATAACAGGCTTGATGCATTCAAGAACCTTAGGCCATTCAGTGTTACTGGAATCAGCGGGCATACCCAAGGATTCCTTGGCAAGCAACGCATCATATTTGCCCTTGGTAATCCACTCGATCAGCTTGAAGGTTTCTTCCGAAACAGTAGATTTAGAGTTAATCGCAAACACCTGTGCGCCAAAGTTGTTTACAGTTAAAGCATCCTTACCACCGTCCACCGCAGGATAGGCAAACGCTCCCCAACGGAAGTCGGGGCCTGCGACATCCTTTACCTCATTGGGCAGCCAAGATCCGGTTAGGTACATAGCCACCTCACCCAAGGCGAATTCACCGTTCTGTCCGCCGGGCCATACGTTGGATGACAAATTGGGAGAATAATATCCAGCTTTAGCAAACGATTCGAAATCCTGAGCCATCTTCAATACAGCAGGCTCCTCCGCCCACAGTCCTTCGGTAACCACTTTCGTCACACCGTCTGCGCCGAGATAACGGGCAAGATGCGTGCCTATGGGTAAGGTCATATACGCATCGTCATTTGTCATAGGAATTTTCCCGGAAGCCTTGATTTTCTCACAAACACTCAAAAACTCGGACCAAGTCTTAGGTGTGGTTGTGATACCGGCTTTGTCAAAAATATCCTGATTATAGAGTATGCAAACTACATTGGGTTGATAGGGTATACTTTTAAGTATGCCCTTCCCTGCATCACGACAGGCTTGAATCAACCCTGCATTAGCGGTTTTTTCATAGTCTGCGTCCTTCACGAGCTTTTCAATATCCATCAGGTAAGGTGCAAAGGTACTGTTGATGCGGTCGATGTCCTCATCGAACAAATCGATTGTGGTATTGGCGTCCAATGCGGGCTGCAGGCCCTCACGCTGACCGGTGCGGCCCTTGAACTCCACCTTCACATCAATGCCAGTCTCGGCCCTAAATGCATCGATTGCTTTCTGAATGGCCTGCCCTTGGGGCTCTGTGGATTCCCACATGGACCAATAAACCACAGAAGCCTTGGGGCCTCCTGCATTTTTCGGCGTCGGTGTGTCCGACGCATTTGACGGAGGCGGAGATGTAGCGCTGTCAGCAGGTTTTGTGCCGCATGCGCTGAACAGCATAAGCAGCGCAAGAAGAAGCGCGCCTAGAGATAGTAGTTTTGATTTTTTTAGCATCTTTACTAATCCTCCCTACATTGTTTTAATTAGTCTATAAATACATTCTAATTCAAGCGAAACATAATCAAAGACTAATCTTTTATTGTACCAAGGGCAGGTTTAGAAGAGCTTTTTTTTCGGAAAGGTATAATATAATTTTTCGTCAGGACAATTCAGTTTTATGATGGTGTCGATCCTTGCACCAAAATGGAAGGAACAAGGGGATGGTTCGTGTGTCCCGCTAGGTCCCAGGTGTTTAATTTTAAGAGACAAAAAGAGGGCTGGTTCAAAACGATTGAGATATTTTGAACCAGCCCCTTGAGGCCAGAACACTTGATACGATTGAGTTTTATGCCCTTGGCATTATTGTTACATCATCCAGATAAATGACAACCGGCGCGGCATTCCCGCCTGTCACATTCCCTACCTCGAAAACGATTTTAATGGTGTCACAGGTATCCTCACTCACTGTAAAGCTAAAGCTATAGGTTACAAGCTCTGTCGTCAAATCAATGACCTGTGTAGAGGCATAATTGACGAACCAAGGATCGGTTGTCAGTGGTTTACCGATATTGACATTCATTTTTCGGGCTACACTAGACTGAGCTTTAAATGACACATCATATGTCCGGCCCTTAACCAGTGTAAGGTTCTCCCTGAAAACCTGAGGACTGTATGAGACACCCCCGATGGAACCAATATCAATCTTGAGCTTTCCGTCCGCTATGCTGGCACTACCAGTTGATACGCCAGACCACTGGTCACCCCACCAGCTCTTCCAGGTTCCTGTGTCGCTGTCAAAGCCCCCGTCGCCAACGAGATCAACACCCGGCTCTTGTTTAACAACTGGCGTTAATGTTACATCATCCAGATAAATAACAACCGGTGCGGCATTACCGTCTGTCACATTCCCTACCTCGAAAACAATTTTAATGGTGTCACAAGTATCCTCACCCACAGTAAAGCTAAAGCTATAGGTTGTCATATCCGTTGTCAAATCAATGACTTCCGTTGCGGCATAATTAACGAACCAAGGATCGGTGGTCAGAGGGTTGCCAATATTGACATTCATTTTTCGTGCCACACTGGATTGGGCTTTAAATTTCATCTCATAAGTCTGGCCATTAACCAGTGTAAGGTTCTCCCTGAAAACCTGAGGGCTGTAGGAAGCAGTTCCAATGGAAGCAATATCAATTTTGAGCTTTCCATCGGCTATGATGGCATCTCCCGTTGAAACACCAGACCATTCGTCACCCCACCAGCTCTTCCAGGTACCTGTGTCGCTGTCAAAATGACCGTCTGTAATGATGTCCACGCCCTGGGGTTCATCTCCATTTGATTTTATAGTCTGTTTTACCTCAGAAGGCAGATAGTCTTCCGATTCTACAAGGATGGTATAGCTCTTCCCGAGTGTAAAACAGCTTTTATCGATTTTCAACATACCTGCCATAACAGTGTATTTATTGGCATCTAATGCTGAACCCTCTACTTTCACAGCTTTGATTGCATTCCGCCATGCTTCGTCATCCGTGAACGTAATCACTACATCATCTTTACCTGCAACTTTTTCCGCCGGATCAGCTTTTAAAATGGGAGGTTGTTTCAACGAAGTTAGTGCTTTGATACTCACGTTGTCAATGGTGATCTTGTGGGGCTCATTGGGTACAGGGTCATTTCCTTCCTTTCCAAAGCCAAACAGGAATTTATGGGTACCCGCTTTTGTTACTTGAAGAATGGCCTCATAGGTTTTCATTTCGCTTCCCACAGTAATTTTCTGTATCGGGGCACCGGAAGCCGCAAGCTCCACATAGACCAATCTCTCAATTGTCGAACTCATGTCAAACTTTACTTTATAGGTACCTGGAAAAACTTTAACACCCAATTGGTATAGCTGAATAGCCCACCAACCCCCACCTACATTTTTGACATCGGCTTCTACCGCTTTGTTCACTACTTTGATATCTGCTAACTGACCAACCTGAGGCTGCCAATGTTTCCATGTGGTCGCAGCTGCATCATCATATCCTATTTCTGTTGTGTCATCGAAAGTTCCGTCTTCTATCAGGTCAATGTTGGGGTCGATTATAACGTCTGTGGTCAGGGACACATCGTCGATGTAAACATCCTCATTATTGCCGCCCAGCATGAAGATGAGCTGTGCTTCCCTATCGGTATCCACTTCCATCTTAAAGCTTCTTGTGTATTTTTGCATACCGGCTTTCAATGGAACATCATGTTCCGGTATATAAACAACACTGCCATCCTTGCTTACAAGCTTGGCCTTTATGGTTCTGTCTGCATCAGCCCTGGCCTTGAAGCTAATCTTATACTCGCTGTCCTTTATAAGCTGCAAGCCCTTCTGATCCACTGTGATGGCACCGGCCTCGCTCCCGCCATCGGTGATTTTGGCCGTCAACTCACGGGTATTTTCAGGAACCTTCACCTCGGCGGATGCGCCTGACTTTTTCACATTCCAGTAAGCCATTCTGTCAATGGTGTATTTATCAAAGGTACCGTTATAAATGTGGTTGCCGGTCAGCAGGGGCTCTTTTGCGGCATTATAGTCTATAACAGGAGGTTCGATTTCCTCCACCCTCACATTTCCTATCCACACGGGGCCGGTGACGGTTGCGCAGTTAAACTCAATGCGAGTCAGAATATCCGTATCCTTTGTCATTTGGAACTCGTAGCTGAAATGCTTCATGTCAGTGGTCAAGTTCGGCATATAGGCTTCGGAGTAGGCAGCCCAGTCGCGAGTTGGCCCTCCGCCAAGCTTTGTGCTCAAGGTTCTGCTCTTGTCCGCTTTTGCGTCAAAGGAGAAGCGGTACCACCTGCCCTTACCAAGGGTTGTATGCTGCTCTAGCTGAACCGAATAGGGCTCTTTTCCTGAGTTGGTCACATCTATTTTGGCGAAGTTTTCACCCTCTATATTTTCTACTGATGCGGTCGCCACTCCCCCAAACTGTTCGTTGTAAATAAAGTTCCAAACCTCTCCGAATTCAGCATCCACGCCTTCCCGATTATCCTTTATTCCTTGTTCGAAGTTGATATCCTTAACAAGGTTGCCTGTGCTATCAGGCTGTCTGGCCCCCTCAGGCAGGGGTTCTTTAGGAATATTAGGCTCCGCAGGCGTTTTGTAAGGTCTGCCCGTTAATTCATATACCCTGACATAATCCACTTCCATCTGTGCGGGGAACATGGAATCCTCGGGTACTACATTGCCATCAAAGTTTCCGCCTATGGCCAGGTTCAGCATAAGATAGAATTCCTTGTCAAAAGGAGCGGGGAACGCATATTTTTCTTCTCCGTCATCCCCCTTGGTATACCAGTTATTCTGGGTTTGGTATAAAATTCCATCAATATACCATCTGATTTCGCCGGGCTCCCATTCCAGAGCATAGGTGTGGAATTGATTAATGGTCTGTCCCACCGGGAAGGTATATTCTTTGCCGGTGAATACATTGTTGGGCGAGATTCCGCCGTAATGAAGAGCTCCCGAGGCATTGCTAGGAAATCTACCCTTAGCCTCCATAATATCTATTTCACCAGACGCCGCCCATCCACCATAGTCAGCAATAGAACCGACAGAGCCACCATTGAGATAATTGTCATATTTCGGCATCATCCAGAAGGCCGGCCAAAAACCCTGTCCTATCGGCAGCTTGATACTTGCCTCGAATCTGCCATACTTCCAAGCAGCTTTGGAATAAAGCTTTGCAGAGGTATAAGGTTTGTCCTCAAACTCCTCTTTTTTGGCATTTATAACAAGCTTGCCGTCTTTGATTTCTGTATTTTCGGTTCTGTAATACTGCTGTTCATTGTTTCCAAATCCATCGCCCTTATTCTCAAAATGCCATTTACCGGTGTCAACGGCAGTTCCGTTGAATTCATCGTTCCATACAAGAGTCCAGTCACCTTGTACGGGCGGGTTATTGCCTCCTGATGAACCACTTCCACCGCTCGTGTTATAGGACTGGTTAATTGTCTGACCGCCCACAGAAGCTGTCACACCTGCTGAAAGGGTAACCTTGGCAGGTCTTTGCTCCAAAACAACACCGGCAGCATTAATTTGCGCATGGGTGATCTGACCCTTGCCGCTCACACTGACAGGAGCATTTGCTGTAAGTGTTCCCACTGTGGCACCCTGAGCTATCTGAATACTTGAACCCGATGCATGGCTGCCGATAGTGAAGGTACCCACTGTACCATCTGTAACCTGCATTGCCACCCCGGGAGCTTCAATATTGACCAGCTCAAAATCACCGTCCAGAATGACCTGCTGACCGGGAAGGATCTCCTGAACCTCTACATTTTTAAACCCGCTGCCCGCGCCTTCTTCCACCAGCCTTGCGCCGGAATGGAGTTCCGCATAAGCAACAACAGTGCCATCTTTTGCGACAATTCTGATTTTGCCGTCTTTCTTTTCAACCACAAGAGATCCAAGGGTTGTATTTTGAAGGATAATACTGTTTTCACCACCACCGTTGACAAAGGTTTTCCCTTTAACAGTGACATTTTCAAGGGTTACATTACCCTGGCCGATTCCTTCGGCAAGGTAAAGATTCCCTTCTATAATCATGTTCTTAAGAATAACATCGCCTGTTTTAACCACCACATTGCTGACAGCCAGCTTGTCATTATATGTACCGGCTGCAACATAAAGCTGATCCACAGCCCTATCCATAATGGCCACGAACTCAGCTCTTGTTATAGAATTCTTGGGATAGAAATGATTATTGTCGCCTAGAATATAGCCTTTTGAGGAAAAAATGGCTACCGCTTCCCTGGCATAGGAGGCAATCTGGTCATCATCAACAAAAGGTGCCTTGCTTTGCCATTCCGAAGCTTCAAACTTAAATATATTTTGAAGTACTCTTGCTGCGTCCTGTCTTGTGATTTTGTCCTCAGGTCCGAACAGATTATTGCCATATCCCAATACGTAGCCTGCTTCTTTTCCAATGGCCACATCGTTTGAATACCATTTTTCCGGTTTTACATCGGAAAAATTGCTGCCGCTTTTTTCAGAGAAGCCAAAAGCCCTGTTGATAATGGAACAGAATGCCGCCCTTGTAATTCCGGAATCAGGCCAGAACATACCGTTATTTCCTACGATAATTCCCTTGCCGGACCACTCCAGAATTTGGTCTTCCGCCCAGTGACCGGTTACATCACTAAAGCCGGCATTCTCCGGTGCTGCAAATGCTCCCTGGATCATTGCAGAAAATACCAAAGCAAAGGCAACCAGTACTGCGAGTCCTTTTCTCAGCTTAATCACTTGTCGTCTCCTCCTTCTAAATACTTGATATAATTTAAGTTAGTTGCATTATAGAGGAGGAGCAACTGGAAGGCCATTCATTTCCTTGATCAAATGAGTCCATAATTTTACTATTTTTGCAGTACAGTAAAACCCTTGTAATCACGGCTTTTCTCTAAGCCCCTATGGGTATTACATGGAAAATCCCCAGATATATTTCTTATATCTGAGGCAAAAATTGAACCGATGAAATAACGCATAATATTTATAAATACAGTCTTGTCTCTATTCTCCGGTCATAATCGGACCACTGGTTTTCATCGGTATTCTCTCTGATCTGTGCAATCTTGTTCATGGTGGCATCGATAGAGTCGGCAAAGTTCAGAGCAAAAGCTTCTTCCATTTTCATTTCTCTTGGCGACCCAAATTCAAGCTTACCATGATGCTGTACTACACATCCCTTAACCCGCATGACAAAATCCTCGGAGTAGCGTTGAGGATAAGCTTGTATAGCTTCATTGATCATTTCCACGCCTATGACAATATGACCTTCCATTTCGCCGCGCAATGTGTAACGAAATGGCCCATTATAATCAAGCTCATAAATCTTTCCGATGTCGTGGAGCTTGGCAGATAAAACGGCAATTTCAAGCTTGCGGCTGTCATACCGTTCACAAAGGAATTTGGTCAGGAACATGACATTAAGGGTGTGCTCGGCGAGGCCTCCAATATAGTTATGGTGCATGGAAACCCCACCGATACCCTTTTTAAAGCGTGACACAAACTCTTCGTTCTTGAAGAAATAATCATTTAGCAATAATGCTTCATCGGACACAATGACTTCACGGGTAAGCTTCTCCATTTCATCCATGACTTCATCGATGGGTCTTTTCAACGCCGGTAAATAATCCTCAAGGTCGTATTCGATTACCTCTGCAAACTTACTGATTTCCAGATTGGATTCCCTGGTCCCCCATACTTCAATGACCTGGCCAACCTGAAGCTTGATGCCATTGTCCAATAAAGCCTTAATGTCACCTGTCTTGTCCCCCAGTATATAACCGGTTCTATTTCCTTCCCGATAGAGCTTTTTCATGACCATCAGGAGTAGTTGGACCTTGGATGAAACACTTGTATCCTTTAAAAAAACCGTCTTCTTGCTCAAACTTCTGTCTCCTTTTACATAGAATTCTCTTATTTTCTTCTATGGATAAAAGGATTATACGGGTTTTCATAGCGTTCTTTTTTAGTGACTGGCCTCTATCATGACATATTGCTCATACAGGCGCTCAAGTTCCTTTAAAATAGCGTCATACTCTACATATTCTTCCGGCTGTGTGTCAGCACCAAAAGAATTTTCAAGCTCCTTCCGTTTTTCCTCGAGCAAGGTTATTTGACCCTCAAGGGCTTTTATGTCCGGCTTTTCCATAGCCGTCTTTTCTACGGTCTCCTTCCCAGCCATACCAGAATTTTTATTTACTGCCTTTTTTCTTTCACCCTCAGCATTTTCAGATGTTCTGGCGTCAGTCTTTATTTGCCTGTAAGCTTCATAATTACCGTTAAAGGCTTTCATAGTCCCGTCGGAAAATTCCAGTATTCTGTTGATGCACCGGTTAAGGAAGTATCGATCATGGGAGATGGCAATCACTGTTCCTTTAAATTCCAACAATGCAGCTTCCAGAGCGTCCCGGGCGGATACGTCAAGATGGTTTGTCGGTTCATCCAAAATGAGGCAGTCAGGACTCTCGAGCATCATACATGCCAGATAGAGCCGTACTTTCTCTCCACCACTTAAGACCTCTATCTTCTTGTCAACTTCATCTCCATAAAACTGAAACTTGGATAGGTAATCCCGGGCTGTCTCTTCCGGCATCTCTCTGACCGAAAGGAGCTCATCGAGAATAGACCGTTCCTCGTCCTCAAAGCTGATTTCCTGACCCAGGTAACCATACCTGACCCATTCCCCCAGCCTGGCCGAACCGCTATAATCCTGATCTTTTCCAAGAAGAATATTGATGAGGGTGGTTTTTCCACAACCATTGGGCCCTATGATTCCTACTTTTTCTCCTCCTGTTATCAGGAAGCTTAAGTCAGAAAACAGCGGTGTGCTCCCATAGCATTTTGTCAACCCATTGGCCATAGCAATCTCTCTACTTACATGTTTGATTTTATCGAAGGACATCTTGGGTGCAGCCGTGTGGTAAAGATGGTGCTGCTCCCTCATATCCTTAAGGTTTATATCCAGCTCCTTTTGGAGCCGTTCCACAACCTTGAGCCTGCTCTTCCAGGCACTGATTTTTCGAGTGCTCTTGAGCTGGTCGGCTATGGCCGTTTCATGCCTGATCTCCTGTTTGAGTCTGAATTGCTCTCTTCGAGCAAATTCTCTCATCCTGTCCTTCTGCTCCATAAAGGTGGTATAGTTTCCGCTTCTTTCCGTAATGGTGCCGTTGCCTAACTCTGCCACCCTTGTTGCTATCTGGTCTAGAAAATAGCGGTCATGGGAAACGACAAGAACTCCTCCGGTATACCTTTTCAGAAATCCTTCCAGCCATTCAACCGCACCGATATCCAGATGGTTGGTCGGTTCATCCAATACGAGCAGATCTGGTTCATCCAGTAATATTCTCGCGAAGGCTACACGCGTCTTTTCTCCTCCGCTTAGTAGCTCAAGGGGCAAGGTAAGGGATTCCTCCTTGAGGCCCAATCCAAGCAGCATGGATTTTATTTTTGATTCTATAATATAACCGTCCATGCTTTCAAACCGGGTGGTCAGCCTGGCATACTCTGAAACGATTTGACGATATTCCTCAGGATTATTGATAAGCTCCGGTTGGGCCATTTTTGCCTCAAGATTCCTGATCTTCTGCTCCAGACGGCTCACCTCTTCATGGTAGAGGGCTGTTTCACTGAAAACTCTTCCGTCGGGATCCATGTCCCTCAGGTCCTGGGTCAGGTACCCCATCTTTGTACCCCTGGCGAGGATGACTCCACCGCTGTCACAAAGCTCAATACCTGCCGCAATACGTAAGAGAGTCGTTTTCCCCGATCCGTTAGGCCCCACGAGAGCAACTCTTTCACCTTTTTCAATTCTTAAGCTGGCACCGTCCAGTACCGTTTTGTTTCGATATTCTTTTGTTATATTATCTAAAACTAATAAACTCATGATCATTCTCCTCATGTAAATACTCATCGATAAATGGATGTTAAAAACGGATATTGACCCGCGACATTCTTGAATATGAACAAATGAGAAAATAAAAGAAAACAAAAAAGCCGCGGATTGTGATGCTATCCGCAGCCTGACTGAACCATAAACTATCGTTAGCGCATTAAAACCAACGATTCTAAACATCAAGAAAAAAATCGTTGCATCAAACGCTCCTAAACTGATATTAAAAATAGCCGAATGAAAAGGTTTTAGACTTTTTCCATAGCCGGGTTATTAAATAGGTACAGCAAACAACTGTTCATTAGACAGTCGATTCACGAAAACTTAATTTATAAATACCCCGGCATCGGCTACTATGGCTTTTTAGGCTCTGGACAATGCATCACCGAAAAATATGCACTTAGATCCTCTGACCTTATGGTCATTGTTCAGAGCTGAGGCCATGACCCTTTGCCGGTACAGAAGGAAAACACCATTCCATGGTAAAGCTCCTTTGTACAAGCTAAAGTAATTTGATTGTAGGTATTATTAATACGAAGTATCAATAATTCGGGCACCCGTTCGAAATCTTTAATTTCGGTAACGGGTGATATTATTATACGCTATTTGGGTTAAAAAAATCAATAACCGTTCATGACTATAATCAAAATTGGATGACTTCAAATTTAATTTGCCTCTCCAATTCCTGTATTTTCTCTAGGCTTGAGGCTTGGGTTCCTTGGGTCATAACACTGGCCACACCCGACGCCACTGAAAGCTTTGCGGCTTTTTCAAAATCATATCCCTTATCCATACAGTAGGCCAGAGCCGCCACCATGGAGTCTCCGGCTCCAACCGTACTTTTCACATCCACCTTAAGGGCATGGACTAAAACCGACTGATGCCTGTTGATAAAGATAGCTCCTTTTTCACCCAGAGAAACAACCATCATCTCAATACCGTACTGTTCTATCAGGCTTCTTCCCTGGCTTTCAGCTTGCTGAATGCTTTCGATCTTCTTATTAAGCAATCCTTCCAGTTCATGCAGATTCGGTTTTACCAAACAAGGACCTTCCATTATGCCCTGCCTTAAAAGCTCGCCTTCTGCATCAAGGATTGCCCTGCCTCCGGCCCTTTTCACCGCTTTGATCCACTTGCCATAGATTCCGTTTTCACCCTGAGCCGGTATACTGCCGGAAAAAACAGCGATGGTATTTCGATCTATATTATTAATCAGGATTTCCTCTACCTTTTCCATATCCTCAAGGGTAATTTTCGGCCCCGGCTCATTGATGTCGGTTGTGGTCTTTTTATGGCTATCCACTATCTTCAGGTTAGTCCGGGTCTCACCCTGGACAAAATAAAATTCATTGGTTATTCCCAAACGATCCAGGTCATTTTTAATAAAGCTTCCCGTTCTGCCGCCAAGAAGACCTATGGCCTTGGTGTCCCCTCCCAGACTTTTTATGGTCTTTGAGACGTTGATCCCTTTTCCGCCTGCATCCAGTCGCATTGAACTAATTCTGTTCACTGCCCCAATCTGGAAGTTTTCTATTTCAACTGTTTTGTCCATTGCAGGATTTAACGTAACGGTTAGTATCATTTTTTCTCTCTCCGGAAGCTTTATTCCTAAAATTGTAATGTGGATAGCACCATTATACGAAATTTTACATGAAGCCTCCAGCTTTTGTTAAAAATATAGTTGAGTTGCATTTATAAAATTAGTTGTGTACGCAACTAATTTTATTGTACAATTGGATTGCTGCTAAATACATTAGTTATGAGGTTATAACACATGGAAAACGTAGACCAGAGATTTCAGCGAATGACACAAACACCGATTCCCAGACTTATTGGCAGTCTGGCGGTTCCCAGTATTATTAGTATGATGATTACTTCCATTTACAATATGGCCGACACCTTTTTTGTCGGTCAGATCGGAACCAGCGCCTCTGCCGCAGTCGGTATATCCTTTTCGTTAATGGCCATTGTTCAGGCCATTGGCTTTACCCTGGGCATGGGCTCTGGAAATTTCATCTCCCGACTGCTGGGACAGCAAAAAGCCGAGGAAGCCTCAAAGGTTGCTGCAACCAGCTTTTTTACATCCCTTGGTATAGGAGCAATAATATCCTTACTGGGCTTTGTTTTTCTGGATCCCCTTGTACGTGTACTGGGTGCAACCCCTACGAACCTGCCCTATGCAATGGATTATGTTCGCTACATTCTATTGGGCATTCCATTTATGACGGCTTCATTTGTGCTCAATAATATTCTTCGTTTTCAGGGAAGCGCTTTTTATGCCATGTTTGGTATCGGTTTAGGAGGCATCCTCAATATTGCTCTGGATCCTCTTTTTATCTTTACCTTTAACATGGGAACCGGAGGGGCCGCTCTTGCTACCAGCATAAGCCAGGTTATAAGCTTTGCCATCCTGCTCTTTGCATCGGGACGAGGTGGAAACATAAGAATCAGTTATAAGGATTTTACTCCTAAATGGGACATATATAAAGAGGTCTTAAGAACAGGTCTACCCTCTTTTTATCGACAGGGATTGGCAAGTGTTGCAACCATTTGCCTCAATCTCACTGCAGGCCCATATGGTGATGCGGCAATAGCAGCCATGTCCATTGTGGCACGCGTATTCCATTTTGCCTTATCCATGCTGCTCGGCTTTGGACAAGGGTTTCAGCCGGTATGTGGTTTTAACTTCGGAGCCAAGCTTTACAACAGGGTGCTTGCTGCATTTTGGTTCTGCATCAAAACATCGGTTATTGTTATGGTTTTTATAAGCGTTATCGGATATGTTTTTGCACCGGACATTATTTCTGTTTTTAGAAAAGAGGATCTTGAGGTTATAGCCATTGGTGCCACAGCCCTTCGGCTCCAATGTTTAACATTTCCGCTCTCATCCTGGATTGTTATCAACAATATGCTGCTTCAGACCATAGGAAAAGCAAAGGAAGCTTCTATTTTAGCACTGGCTCGGCAGGGGTTATTTTTCCTCCCGGTTATCCTTGTTTTACCTCGCTTGACTGGTATATTGGGGATACAGCTCAGCCAACCCATTGCAGATTTATTGACCTTTATTCTGGCAATTCCTATGGGAATCCGAATTTTGAATGAACTGAAAGGGCTTCAAAAAGAACAAGAACTGCTTAATTCCGAAGAGGTAAAGGTATGATGAAAGTTCCGTTCGTCAATCGGACAATATCTGTTTTATACCGCTATGGCCAACGTTATTTTACTCAAAAGCTAAAATGCCTCTCCCTTCCGTTGGAAGTAGGACAGCTTCCCTGTATCATGCAGGTATTCAAATATCCCGGCATAACTCAAGATGGCATTTCCGGCACTACTGTCATGGACAAGGGTACTACGGCCCGGGCTGTCAAGCAGTTGGAGAAATCAGGATTGGTGGTGCGGAATATTGATGAGAACGATAGGCGCATCCATCATATTTTCCCTACACAAAAAGCATTGGACATCAAAGATCAGGTCTTTGAGATAATAAAAGAACTGCATGAAATCCTGTACCGTGGATTAAGCGAGGAAGAAATAATCCAGACCAGCTCTTTATTGGGTCGTATGCAGACTAATATTGCTGATCACATGGAGCGGGCGAACGATTGATATATGGACTTTTCCAGGCTCTTAAAGTAAATATCACAGCTCTTACAAACCAGTCCATACACCAGGCAACCCAAATACCCATAAGTCCCCAGTAGAAGACATTGACCGAAGCCCAGGCCCCTAATACCCTGACGAACCACATGCTCAAAATGGAAGCAATCGTAAGAAAAAGAGTATCCCCTGTGCTTCTTATGCACGACGGGAGATTGAAAGCAATTGGCCAGGTTATAGGCATAAGAATCAATACGAGATACATGATCTGCTGAGCCAAAATCTTGACATCCTCAGGCGGTGCATATAAGTCCAATATAAAAGGTAATACGGGCATGGAAATAATGCTCATGACACTCAGCAAGCCAATAGAATAGGCAACCAAGGTGCGCATCATTTTTTTAAGGTCTTTGCCGAATACTCCGGAGCCTACTGCTTGTCCTACCATGGTTACGGCTACAATGGAAATGGCATTACCGGGAATGCTTATAAATCCTGTTACTGAGCTTGCTATACTGTTGGCAGCCAGAGAAAGTGTTCCCAAGGCTGTAACATAGGTCTGTATGATAACCTTGCCCCCGTTAAAGATTAATCCATCGATGCAAGTCGGTACTCCTATTTTCATAACAGGCAATAATATGTCTTTCTTAAGCTTCCAGGCTATTTTCGAAATGCCGACACCTTTTTCTGGTCTGAAAAGCACAAGCGCTAGAGTTCCGGACGCTACAATTCGTGCAACAACCAATGCAATACCTGCCCCTGTAACACCCAGCTTTAAAAGGTTAATGCACAATACACCGACGCCCACATTGGCAAGGTTGGACAGTATAGATGCGCGCATGGGAGCTTTTGTGTTGCCACTGGCCCTGAGAATTCCCGCCGACATTGAAAAGACGGCTAAAAAAGGATAGGAGACGCCTGAAAAGACCAGATAAATCATGGCATTACGCTTTACTTCTTCCTCTGCCTGGCCGAACAACAGGTTGATAATTTGATTACCAAAAATAATAAAGGCTACTCCTGAAAGGAGAGCCGTCAAAACGCAGGCCGTCATAGCCTGACTTGCAGTTTCATTTGCCTTCTCTGTATCATGAGCGCCAATTCGCTGGGCCACTATAACGGTTGCTCCCGTAGCGAAAGATATGAAGAGGTTCATAATCACCAGATTAAGGGAATCCACAATACTTACCGCCGAAATAGCTGAAACGCCCGCTCCGCTTACCATCATGGTATTGACCATTCCGATGGTGGTTGCCAGAATCTGTTCAATTAAAACAGGCCAAAATAGCCTGAAAAAGTCCTTTTTAGCAAACATAGCTGTCACAAACTCCTAAAAGGCCTAATCACGATAAAAACATTATACACTATAATGAGGTGTTTTGACGAAAAATATCTAAAGATAAGTGCAAGGAATGGTATACTATTTAATGAATGGATATTTGGAGGAATTATGGAGTTAAGCGCTATCCTTCCCGTCATATTACCCGGTGCTATCATGCAGATCTTTATCCAGGCCTTCTACATCAAACACTGCTGGGAAAACCCGCGTTTGTCCCAGCAGCGGAAGCTGCGCTACATCCTTTTCATTGCCATATTTAATATTCCGGCGGCAGCCATTTACCTGTTTTTAACACGCGCAAGAGATGAGATAGGTGCAAAAGATTTCAAGGATGTTGAAGATGACGGTTCCATTCGGCAAGGCATCTTTGCGTTGCTTATCTCTACCTTTGAAGTATTTTCAATGGCCATTATTACAGAAAACCTTAAAAACCCCCACTACTCTTTGATTATCGGACTTCTTGCTTCATGCTTCATCCTATTGATTGTCAACGGGCTGCTGGTAAAAAAACAGAACAGCCTGCTTTATTACTTATTTCCTGCTTTGCAAATACTGTCGATTATGCCTGTTGTGTATCTTGATGAAACGAAAAATGCACCGTTTATTGTGCTGGTTGTAGTAGCTGCTGTCATCAACGGATTGTCTCTTAACCTTTCAAAAATCTATTCCATTACTGCGTTTATTGCTTACACTGCAATCATCATCACAAAGGTATTGCAACGCTATGGCACAATACAATCCGATGAAGCCATGAGTTACATGTTTGTCAACATACTTGTTTTTCTTCTGGTCTACTCAATCTTTTATACGCTCAAGAAACAGCTTTTTACTAATGAGCGGCTTAATGCAGCTTTGAAAGCTCTTAAAGAGCAGTCTTTACAGCTTGAGGCATTAAGTGCCATCGCAGAAAGGAACCGTATCACAGGCGAAATCCATGATACGGTAGGCCATACATTAACCAGTGCACTCATCTCCATCGAGGCGGCTGAAAAATTCCTGGGTGATAACACGGATACTGCGTATCAGAAATTAGCATTGGCAAAAGAACAGGTAAAACGAGGGCTCAATGATATACGCAATTCGGTCAGAACCATTCAGACCGGGAGCAAAAAAGCATTTATCCCTGAGTTAAAGGAGCTTTTGGGTGAGATCAGCCAAAACACAGGCCTTGTTATCAACGCTATTATCGAGATAAAGACCGATTTACTTCCTATTCAGCAAAAGGTATTGCTGATGGCGATCAAAGAATGTGCAACAAATAGCCTTAAGCATGGAAAAAGTACGGAAGCCGATCTATTGCTGCAGGAATATAAGGGCACAATCCAGCTAAACTTCAGCGACAATGGCCAAGGCACCGACAAATTTTCCTTCGGATTTGGTCTTAGCAATATGGCCGAACGCGTAGAGAGCATCGGGGGCACCTTAACCTTTGACAGTAAGGAAGGCGAAGGCTTTACTGTTGGAATATCCATTCCCACAGGTACCTTAAAAGGAGGAGAACCAACATGAGCAGCATCTGTGTATTGCTGGCCGATGACCAGACCATTATTCGGGACGGCCTTAAAGCATTACTTGAAACCCATAGCAATATCATTGTTGTCGGAGAGGCGGGCAACGGCAGTGAGGCCTATGAGCAGACGCGTAAACTTAAGCCGGATGTGGTGCTCATGGATATCCGCATGCCCGAGATGGATGGTGTGGAGGCAACACGTCGGATAAAAAAAGATTTTCCTGAAACCAATATCATTGTACTGACCACGTTCGATGATGACGAGTACATTATCAAAGCAATGACATACGGGGCCTCGGGTTATTTGCTGAAGGATATCGGCAGTGAGAAATTAATTGAAGCCATTCGGGATAGTCTTTGCGGCAATATTATTCTGCCCGGACGAGTTGCTGCCAAGATTACATCGCGGCTTACACAAAACGCAGTTCCTGATGTTACTCTGGACGATTTTACAGAGCGGGAAATCGAGATTATTCGTTTATTGACCGAGGGTAAAAGCAACAGAGAAATTGCTCAGGTCCTTTACCTGTCAGTCGGTACGATTAAGAACTACATCAGCCAAATCTACCTGAAGATCAATGTCAATGACCGGGCAAATGCTGTGCTGGTCTTCAAAAAGCTTGGATTTTAAAAGTTCATATTGAATGCAGTTTACAGGGAGGCAATATGGCCTCCTTTTATTATGGAGAATAATGACCTTTTGTGAAGCGAATATGACTCCTTATATGACCCGGGTAACTTATCATGTTACCTCCTTGGCCGTTAAAATGAAGCTGTTGGGAACAAGGAGGTATTAAGGATGAACGAATTTGTTTTTACAAAGGACATGTTGTTAATGCTGTTGCCGCTTGTGGCAATACAGGTCGGCCTGGCCCTTTACTGCGTGGTGAAGATTTTCAAAGAAGGCGTTCAGAACCTGAACAAATGGGTATGGCTCGCTATCTGCGTTTTTGCCAATCTCATGGGACCGATCATCTTTTTGATCGTTGGAAGAAAGAAGGAATACTGATGATCACTGTTAAAGACTTGCATAAGGAATTTAAAACCTTCCATGCTCTTAAAGGCATAGAGCTCCATGTCAAAAAGGGTGAGATATACGGGTTTGTAGGACAAAACGGAGCTGGAAAATCAACAACAATGAATATTCTGGCAGGGCTCTCCCGGCCTACTAAAGGGCAGTGCTTTGTAAACGGCAGGGATGTGACCAAAATACGGCATCCCATAGAACTCAATATTGGCTATTTGCCGGAGGATCCCAAGTTTTACCCCTGGATGAGTGCCTTTGAAACTCTCGAATACCTGGGCAACAGTGTGACCCACACCGTAACCAAGGAAAGGATCAACGATGTGCTTGAATGGGTGGGCCTCAACAACTCTGCCAACCGGCGTGTGGGTGGCTTTTCACGGGGTATGAAGCAACGTCTTGGAATCAGTGCCGCGCTTATCCACGATCCTGAATTGCTGATACTTGATGAACCTTCCTCTGCACTAGACCCTGAAGGACGCAGTGATGTGCTCAGCTTGATTATAGAGCTGAAAAAAATGGGCAAAACCGTGTTCTTTTCCACACATATTCTAAGTGATGTTGAGCGGGTCTGTGACACAGTGGGAATGATTGTCGCAGGAACAATGGCCATGGAGAAACCGCTTGCCGAAATCCAAAGGGTTAATATCATCCCCATTTACGACATTACCCTCCAATCCTCCTGGGAGAAGGAAACCCTTGAAAAACTTCAACTGGTGGAGGGTGTAAAGAGTATTGACATTAAGGGAAATACCCTTTCAGTAACCACAGCCGAAGATAGTACCATCTCTACGCGGCTTATGCGTTTTCTTACCGACCATAATCTGGAGGTCAGCGTATTCATGCGTCGGAAAAATGACCTTGAGGACATATTTATTAAAGAGGTGAATGGAAAATGATTAAGGATATCAGCAAAGAAATAAAATACGGGTTTCGTAACAGCAGATTTCTGATATTACTCATAAGCTTTTTGTTTTTTGCTCTATTAACACCGGTCATGATGAAGGTGGTACTTCCGGAGGTACTCAAGTCCCAGTTTCCCGGAATGACGGTGCAGCAGCTGCAGGGCATGATGAATATGACACAGCTAGGCAGTGTTCAAAGCTATATGGGGGACATATTCGAAATAGGCTCCATCATCGTGGCCTTTTCCCTGTGTGGCCTCATGGCACAGGAGATCAAGGACAATACACTTGTTATGCCCCTTTGCTCCGGCAAACGGTTTGGCGGCATCGTTGGCGCCAAAATGCTCGTGTTTGGTTTTGTACTGGTGCTTATTCCATTGATCACGCTTATCATCGATTATACGTATGCAGGATTGCTCTTTTCATTTGATATCGGTATCAGGCCCATTGTCCGCGGTGGATTGTTACAGGGCATCTATATGGTTTTCCTTCTCGCAAGTGTGATAATGTGGGGGACGCTTGTAAAAAAGCCGATTGCGGCCGGATTTTTGACGCTTGCGACAGCATTTGGATTACACTTTGTGGGTGGTCTGCTAAATGCTCATGAATACCTGCCATCAGGACTTCTTGCCGAAGCACAGAAACTTTCGGAAATCCCAGCTTCATCCCTGAGCAAAACGTTGTTTATCACCATTGGTATTATTCTTGCCTTTATGGTCATCACTCTGACTCACCTCAGAAGTATGGAATGGAATGAACGGTAGATGTTCTCATCTGCCATGGCTTATTTAACCACTTCTCTTTCCTTGATGGTCACCTTGATCCTATCTCCCGGCTGCTTACCGATTTTAGCTCTAATCTCTTTTCTGATGCCGATGATATGACAAGGTGTTTTCATACGCACCAGACTTCCCTCATAGGGTTCACCGTCAAAAGTAGCTATAACCGGAACTCTGCCTTTACCAAACTCGACCTTGACATCAAAGGGAATCTCTATATATGCGCCATCGATATCCGGCACTTTCTTGATTTCTGCTTCAAACTCATAGATCTTACTCATAAATTCCTCCTGCTATATGGGTTAATCAGTATCTTCATTTTATCCCAAAACATCCGATTCCGTCATTAGTATTATCCTTAAAGTAAAACAAAACCCCAAAGGCTAGATTTCTAGCATTTGGGGGGTCAATCCAAAATGGGTAGTCATTTATATCGCTTCTATTATTTTTTAGCAACCTTTGCAAGCCCGATCTCATAATTCCAGATCGCTTTTATGAAATAGTAAGTTCCTGCTAATACTGCTCCAAGAATTAAAAGTTCCATCATAATAAGCACCTCCAAAATCACTATTACATGTCCACTTGTCTTTTTATTATCAATCTATGTTAATAGTTTAACACATACTGTTAATAATTTAACATATACACTTTTAACAAATTTTCCCCTCTTTTTCTGGTGATTTTTTATAGAGATGCCGACATTTACACGATACGAATGTTCAACGTATGTATCTGCTTGCTGAAGTACTCTATGAGTATATTGTTTATTTCATCTGCGATTTCATGGTTGATACCATGCCCTACATCGGCAAAGAAACGGACATTCATTTTATATTTCTCCAGTGCTGCTTTCCCTCCCAGAATGGAAAAAGGATCTGCCTCACCAATCAAATAGAGGATCTTGCTTCGTATACTTTCGATCTGCTCGTCTGAAAAACCTATAAGTTTATGATGCCGCATCGCCATGTTATTAGAGCCGCGCGAAAGATAGGTAAAATGTTCAAGAATCAGTGGGTTCTCTGTAAAGGCGGCGCTATTTTTCCCAGAGAGCTTTTCCAGCAATTTCTTTATATTCTGTTTTGTTGGGAATAGTGCTTCAGGAAAAAATATCTTTATCATTGTTTTCATTGGACTCCCGGTTTCCCCGGCGGGCACGCTTGACGCCATGCAGATCACCTTTTTCACGCGTTCCGGTCGAACAAGCGCATAGTACTGTGCCAGATATCCTCCGTGTGAAACACCTGCAATATTCACATCCTTAAGGTTTAAGCCATCCAATATATCATCTATCCAAGCAGCGTCATCGAACGTTTTGTTATAGCTGGTATTAGGGACACTTTTCCCGGGCCCTCCAATAGTGTCAACCGCATAAAGCCGGAAGTGCGGCGCAAGCGCGGCTGCATTATATATCCACATCAATGCAGAATCATCACCAACACCGTGAAAGAGCAGAATGGGAGGTGCATTGCTTTCACCAAACACATTAACATGAGTACTGCCATAACGTGTCATGATGGTGCTCTGTGTTATATCGACACCCCACTTATCAAGTAATCGGTCATAGGTTGACAAGATATTTTTTTTGGCTTTCTGTGTCCGATAAACATTCATTCTTGTTACGCCTCCCCACAAAAGTAACGGGTAAAAAATCTTTCTAACAGTATAGTCAACTCTTGCTTAGCCGCTGACTTTAATTCATCTGTGAGAGCATCGGGACCTGAAAAATATTTTTGAAACACATATAATATGATTGATTGATATTCTGCCGCCAGAAAATCCGGATTGTCTTCTTTGGTATAACCTTTATCCATCATGAAGGTAAAGACATTTTTATGGTGCTCAAGCGGGATGGTAAAGTGAAGCTTGTGGTAAATTATTTCGGCATTCCTGTTTCTTTGCATTTCAATCGTAAGCATCCGAATGAATTTATGAATTCTATCTTCCAGCAAGTAACCTTCAATATATGCCAATCCGGCATCTATAAATTTTTCACACTCTATCTTTGAAACAGCATACAAAGCATTGTTAAAGCTTTCTTTCCGTATATGCATCAATTGTTCTGCCCGATCCAATAGCGTTTGAAAAATATCTTCCTTGTTTTTGTAATGGTAATAGATCGTGCTTTCCTTTATGCCGACTGCTTTGCCTATATCTCTGACTGAAACAGCCGTATATCCGTTCACAGAAAACATATCTAAAGCTACGTTAAGAATTTTTTCTTTTGTATCCTGTTCAATACTGTTCATCATTACCCCCATGTTTATCTAACGATCGTTAGACTATTATAATTTATCTAACAACTGTTAGATTGTCAAGCACTTTTTCTTCATCTGATATTTTGATGTTTCTTTTTTTATGCCATTATCTCCACAAAGCTTCCTCAATTGCTTTAAAACGGGTTGTTGTTTCCTCAAAAACGTCGAGAAGATTCCCTCAGATATGATATACTGAACATACTTCATGAAGGAAAATTATGGTGTATTATGAATTATTTCTTTACCATCTGGTCGGTAATCGTATTTGTCGAAAACAGAATAGAGGAAAGGATTAACTATACCGAGCTGGAAAAAGCAACGGGCTTTTCATTAGCCCATATTCGGGACATATTCAGAAAAAAGACAGAGATGTCCCTATCCCGGTATATATTGACCCGAAAGATATCCTATGCCGCTTATGAGATTTTGCACAGTCACCATAATATACTCACTATTGCTACAAAGTACGGCTTTTTAAATCACGATGCATTCACAAGAGCCTTTAAACGTGTTACCGGCCTTACACCCAGTGACTTCAGAGAAAAACGGCCACCTGTGGGGAGGATCAAGCTTTGCGCCGGCGTGTATGGTATTGGTCTATTACAAGAAAAGAAAGGATGATGGATTATGAATAATCAAATAAAAAGCAGTAATGAAAACAGTGTTGTATTATACGGTATTTCGAAAGTTGAATATGGTGCCAATGGGTGTACACCTTACCCCATGTGTGTGAAAAGCTGTGCAAATTACCTTGGTCAGGATATCGGATTAGACTTTGCAATGGTATCTTCCGGTGCCGCTTTCCGATTAACATGGGACACCACTTCATGGAATGGCGGAAACGTAGACGTCATCCATACCTACGATGACCCAGAGGAGGTTTATCGGTTAGGTATAGAGGCATTAGGCCGCAAATCCCAGATTCTATCTAGGGCAACAAATCCATGCGATGTGAAGCTGAACAGTACTATAAATTCTGATAATAAGGGTAATTTTATCAGCTTCATTAAAGCGCAGATCGATAAAGGGTATCCTTGCATAGCTCTTGGCATAATTGGTCCTCCGGAGGCCTGTATAGTAACGGGATACAGAGAAAACGGAGAGGTTCTGCTAGGCTGGAACTTTTTTCAGGATAATTCCGAATTTGCATCCGAAGTAAAGATAGATGAATCGGGTTATTTTATAGCCGATAGATGGTGGGAAAACAATGATACAGTCGCAGTCATTTCCATGAGCGAAATCATCAACGAACCTATAAAGACAAAAGACATCATTGAAAATGCAATAAAAGTAATGACGGGACGGCTGGACAAGAAGTCAGACAGAATATATGCAAAAGGTATCCTGGCCTATGATGCATGGAAAAAAGCCATACTAAACGAATCTGAGTTTCCTCCGAAAGCAATCTTACCCATCCTGGCCGAGCGCCTTATGTGCCATGGTGATGCCATGGATTGTCTGGCAGATGGTCGGTATCATGCGGCTGTATTCATGAAAAAACTGTCTGAGGAGCACCCCGAGTTAAAGGATTTATGCAAGTGTGCTCAGGAGCAGTTCTCAAAAGTGTCGTCAAATATATGGAAAATGGCGGATATTCTAGGGGGATATGCCCGGAATGAACAGCAAATGCGCAATCTGGCTGACCCGGTTAAGAGGCAGCAAACTGCCGTCTTGATCGACGAATGCAAAGCTGCTGATATGAGGGCTCTTGAGGCATTGAAAACACTGAATGATCTAATTGAAGATTAAGCCGCCTATATCCAAAGCCGCACATTGTGCGGCTTTCTGCTGCTAACTATTCCGTCACCGACGACGATTCTGTCATTCCTCCATTGTAAAAATCCCTGGAGAGCAAGATACTCAAACTCAGCAAAATAATGAAAACAGCACATATAATAACCATGGTCTGGATTCGGACAACATCGGCCAGCGGCCCGAAAATAGCCATGCCAAGCGGCATGAAGCCTGTGAACATCACATTGACCAGACTGAAAACCCTGCCCAGCATGGATGGATCGGTCTTTTCCTGAACCAAAGTAAAAACCGCCGATTGAGCGGCCGGAATGGTCATACCAATAAAGAACATGAGCACGGTAAAAAGCCAGAACACATAAGTAAAACCAACCGCAAGAGAGGCGAGACCATAAAGCATTGCTCCCATAAAAAATGTCTTGTTCCTGTTTTTGAATCCACCTGTCGCGCCAAGCAGAAGGCCGCCTACTAAAGCTCCGGCAAAGCCCACAGTCTCATTGATTGTCAGAAATATGACATTATCACCGAACGTTCGTTCAATCATGAGCGCCGTCAGAAACCCGGAAGGTACACACAGAAAAATGTAGGCACCATATGTGGCAAGCATTCTTTTAAGAAACTTATGATTCCAGGTGAACCTAAACCCCTCTTTCATTTCTGTGAACACAGACGTAAATTCCGTTTTATCGACCGGCTGATGTTTTGGTATTTTTATCAAAGCCAATATGCCGATACCGATGATTGCGGTAGCAACGTCAATAAACATGATATTGTAGATTGGGCCAACAGCCATAATTGCTCCGGCCGCGATAGGAGAAACAAACTGAACAAAAGATTGAATGCTTCCATTGTATCCGTTCACACGCATGAGTCCGTCTTCAGGAACTATCTGCGGAATCATGGCATTCACTGTGGGCATCTGAATGCCGCTTCCTAGGGAGCGGACGGCAGAGACGAAGATGATAGCCGGTAAAGTAGCTTCGTCCAGGCTTCCCCACATCATAAATAAGGCGAGTAGCAGGGTAGTCGCGGCAATTACTGCATCAGCGGCTATAATCATTCGCTTCCTGTTATAACGATCCGCCCAGACCCCGGCAAACAAGGACATGATCATTTGAGGTAGGAATGCTGCCAGTGTCAGGATAGTCACCCAGATTCCCGAAGATGTTTCTAGAGTAACATACCAGATCATTGCCATCTGTACAATTTGTGATCCGAAAAGCGAAACACCCTGGCCAATCAAAAATGCAGCCGCTTTTCCCCACCATTTCGGTTTTTGCTTTCTATCAGAATTCATATTCTCCCTCCCAGGCTTTTGATAAAAAAAAGTATACCACCGGTATTTCTACTGGTGGTTTACTGGAGGGTCTATTCTTCTATATTCTGTCCTATTTTGCTATCCTTTGCTTTTCTTCATTGCATCAAGGATATCCATCATTTCCAAGGCATCCTTCTCAGCCATACTCAACGCTGTCATATAGCGGTCGGCAGCACAGACTATATCCTCATCTTCACCGGGTGTATTGATAGCCTCCCGTATATTCATTTCTCCATTATCCAACCGATTGAGCATACGCAGAATGGACATCATGGAGTAATGGGCATTTCGAAGGATCCGGATGATTTTAAGCCGCTTCATCTCTTTTGGTCCATATTTTCTGAATCCGTTGGCATGCCGTGGCACCTGTATTAAGCCGTTTCTTTCCCAGTCACGCAAGACATCCGTCGTGATCCCGAGGATTCCGGCAGTCTCTTTTCTGCTGATTAATACTCTGCTTTCATTCTGTGCACTGCTGTTTTCGATAATATCAAGGGTTATACGGATAGCTTCTTCAGCTCCCGCTTTTTCTTCTTTTAAATGCTCCAGATAATTTTGCGTACCCAGATACGCCCCATCAATATCGTCTGAAGCTGCCGTTTTTACGATTTCTAAGACTTCCTGTCTGAGTCTGCTGCTGATAATCTCCGCCCTGAAGGCAGTGCGAAGCAGCCTAAGCTGTTCAAGATGCCTGTCGTTGAAGATACGGTATCCGCTTTTTGTTCTCGGTATCACAGGAAGTAGTCCCATCTCCTCATAAAACCGTATCGTATTTGGATGAACCCCTATAAGCTTTGCGATTTGAGCTGTTTTATAAGTCATAATGGAAACACCCTCTTCCCTGTTATATCCGCCTTTATTTTACCCTATATTTGACCGTAGTACATACCTTAAGCATTCATAAACAGCCCGGTCAAGAACCTGCCTGTAACAGAGCGTGGATTTTTCATGATTTCGTCCGGTGTTCCCAGGGCGATGATTTCACCGCCTTCGTTTCCACCCTCAGGGCCAAGATCAATAACCCAGTCCGACGCCATAATCAGATCCGCATTGTGTTCGATTACAACTACACTGTTTCCAAGGCTAACCAGCCGGTCAAACACATTGATCAGCCTGCCCGCATCATGGGGATGGAGTCCGGTGGTCGGCTCATCAAAAAGGTACATCACCCTTCCGTTGCTGCTTCGGGAGAGCTCCTTTGCCAGCTTCAACCTCTGAGCCTCTCCGCCTGACAGCGTTACTGCCGATTGCCCAAGGCCAAGATACCCGAGCCCCACGTCCTGAAGCACTTTTAGCTTCGAAATGATATTTTCCTCGTCGGCAAACAACAACAGAGCTTCATCGATGCTCGATTCCAATACATCCGAAATGCTATGTCCTCTGTATTTGATATCCAAAACAGGCTTTTGATACCGCTTACCGCGACACACTGGACAGACGACCTCCACATCGGGCAAAAAATGCATGGCGACTGACAGCTTGCCGGTGCCCTGGCATTTTTCACACCTACCACCAACCACATTATAGGAAAAGTGTTTAGCAGAAAGATCTTTTGCTTTGGTTTCCGGCAATGAGGCAAACAAATCCCTTATATCGGTGAAAAGGTCGGTGTAGGTTGCAGCATTGGACCGGTTGGAACGCCCGATGGACTGCTGGTTTATGATGATTACATCATCCAGGCATTCAAAGCCGGAAATATCGGGATTTCCGCTTTTCTTGGGCTGATGGAAGTACGTATCGGCAGCCAGTGCCAGAGTGCCAAAGATCAAACTTGACTTTCCGCTGCCCGAAACACCGGTAACCGCCACAAGCCTTCCAAGAGGAATATCTGCATTAATATTTTTAAGATTGTTAACATTGGCATTCCTGATGCTTACATAGCTGTTATTACCCTGAAATTTCATTCGTCTCGGCTTGTAAGCGTTTGACTGGAGGTATTTACCCGTAACAGAGGCCTCACAGCTGATAATCTCCTGAGCACTGCCGCAGGCAACGATCTGACCGCCTTGTTTACCTGCACCGGGACCGAAATCTATGATATGGTCTGCCGCCTTCATCATTTCTACATCATGTTCAATAACGATGACCGTATTACCCTTGTCCCGCAGACGCCTCAGCACTTCGATAATATTTCCGGTATCTCGTGAGTGCAGGCCCGATGTAGGCTCGTCCAATACGTACAGCACCCCTGTCAGACCGCTTCCCAGAATGGAAGCCAGCTTGATGCGCTGCCATTCTCCGGCTGACAGGGTACCAGCAGGCTGATTGAGGCTTAGGTATCCGGCACCCACGTCTATAATACGGTTAATCCTTCGATTGAGATCATCCATAACTTGATGGACAATATCAAGGGCGCCCGGTGAAACAGAGTCCGGAAGTCCTTTCATCCACTGTCTGACACCGGTAAGGGACCTAGTCATCAGCTGTTTTATATTAATGCCTCCAACCTTTACTTCAAGTGTTTCCGACCTGAACCGTACGCCCTGGCAGTCAGGACATTCCTGCTGGATCAAGAACTTTTCAAGCTTTTGTCTGGCGCTGGTAGAACTGTTTTCCGTATACCGGCGCATAAGATTGGTTACCACACCCTCAAACCTTCCGTCGGGCACGGTTTTCGGAGGAGCTCTATCAGGAAAGTGCTTCTGAAAGTGTTTACTCAGCACACCGTATAAGAGAAGATCCATCTGGACGTCATTGTATTTGCCAATAGGTGTATCCATATCCATTTCGAAGCCGTAGTGCTTGGCCCCTTGAATCATTGATGCACCATATCTGTCGATATACACCTGATCCCATCCGTAGATGGCAAATTCCCTGATACTTTTGGATTTATCAATCAGAAGATTGACATCCGGTGAATTCACAACTCCGATTCCCAGGCAGACAGGACATGCCCCCTGGGGTTTGTTAAAGGAGAAATGGCTTGCAGTTAGCTCAACAACCCGCTTACCGCAATGGGGACATGGAATAAACTGCTCATATAGTTCTGTGGCGCCCGGCTCCTGGTCAGGCATTTCAGTATACACAGCAAATGCTGATTCATCATAGTTCTGTGTTATAATCTTTCCGCAGTGTGGACATGGCCTCTCACCCAATTTTGAGAACAGTACCCGAAGGTAAGCTGAAATCTCGGTAACAGTGCCCACAGTAGAACGCGGGTTATTGCTTGTATGATGCTGGTTGATTGAAATAGCAGGCGACAATCCCTCGATGGAATCAACCTTCGGTTTGCTGCCCATATCCATTGTCATGCCCATGGATTCCATATATTGTCGCTGGCATTCTCTTTGAAGGGTTTCCAGCGCCAGCGTGGATTTACCGCTGCCGGACAGACCTGTGAAAACGATCAGCTTATTCTTTGGAAGCTGTAAGTCTACATTTTTAAGATTGTTTTCTTTTGCACCCTTAATACTGATGAACATCCTATTTATCATCTCCCTTACCCTTTTTATGAAATAGAGCAGAAACCAGTATACCACCACATTTTTTTGTGGTGGTATACTGGAGGGTTTGGAATCAAAATAGAGCCGGGTATTTCAAAGCCCCATTGCATTTTTAACAGAAGTGGCAATGACCCCCGTTAGCTTTGATATCTCAGGTTCATTCAGTCGGTAAGCGCTCGTGTCCTTCATCGCCGGTTTCGGCTCGGACGGCAGCAAGTCGACGATATGCAGATCGACGAATGCTAACGGCTTTGCTCCGGTCCTTTTTTCCAAATCACCCGCAAGATCAGGATTCGTGTTCAGTGCACCACCACTGATGGAAGCGAACGCATAAGGCTGTGGGTGCGCTTTCAAATACTGCAAATAAGCGCGAAGCGGAGATGCAACCTTGCCCATCCATACCGGGGCGATAAAGAGAATCCGCTCATACTTCTCCAGCTCGATAGGAAAGGGCTGCACCGGGGGTGTACGATTAAAAATCATATCCAGCATGATGGCCCCCATCTTCCGAGGTTTTTTCTCGCAAATTTCAATATGCTCAGCTGAAAGCACCTTGGCTACAGCAGACGCCAAAGCACCGTTATTTCCGGTGAGTGAATATGAGATAACTGCTAGTCTCATGGTCAACCTCCTGCCTGCTTCAACGCGTTTTCCACCGCCTTGAGATGCGCATTACTGGTCAGGGTTGCGCCGCTGATAACATCCACTTGCAGGGACTGGGATTTGATTACATTGTCAAGCAGATTGTTAATCGAAAGGCCTTTTCTTATTTCATTCGTTTGCTTGTCACCGGCCAGTGCCCCCTCTGTCACCTTGATTTTCGTTACAGCTCCGGAGGCTATAGTCACTTCCACTGCAGCATCCCGGAAATTTTCCTTTGACCCGTGGTATGTGCCCGTATAAATGCCGTCGCGCAGCTTTTTAAAATCCACATTAGCGATAACCATATTCTGAAGCTCGTTACGCCCCGGTGCGGTGAAGACAACCGCTGCCGCCATTCCAATTCCAATTACACCGACAATTGATAAGATTACAATCCACACTCTGATCTTCCCCTTTCTCTTTTTATCAGTTTTCATAATATAAACTTTCCCTTCTACATATAGTTTGCATTTATTCCCTCAGATGCCTGGAAACACTGCTGTAAGCCTCGTGTGATGTATACACGCAGCTTCGTGTCCACTAAAACCGCCTCCGCCTGTGGATATTTTTCTATAATGGTAAGCCCTCTCTCAAGACCGGCAACAAACACGGCAGTAGACAATGCGTCGGCGGTCATGGCGCTGTCCGTTACAATGGTGACACTGATAAGTCCGGATTCTGCGGGATACCCGGTAATCGGATTCAGAATATGATGGAACCGCCTGCCTTCCTTGTCGAAAAAAAATCGCTCATAGTCTCCTGAGGTGACCACCGCTTTTCCGGTTATAGTGACCGCTCCGAGCAGGCCATTTTGCCGGGGATGACGTATACCTACTCGCCATGGCGAGCCGTCGGGCTTGTTACCAAGCGTAGACACATTCCCTCCAATATTGGAAAAGGCGGATGTGACACCGTATTCATGAAATATCTCCATAAAACAGTCGCTGGCAAAACCTTTTCCGATACCGCCCAGATCGACAGACTGTCCGGAGCTTTTCAGTCCTGCCGTTTTTTGGACAGCGTCCAACTCCAAATCGTTGTAACCGACAAGTGGGAGAACCAACTCAATCTTGTGGTTCGCGGGAGGTTCCAACGCGTGTTTATAGTCCCATAAATCTGCCAGCGGGCCGATGGTAATGTCGAACAGGCCTTGAGATACAATTGAGCATTCCTTTGCATATGACAGCACTTCATAGGTTTCAGAGCTGACTTTTTCATTCTTTAAGCCCGCAGAACGATTGATTCGGCTGATATCACTCTCCGGCAGAAAACGGCTGAACAAACATTCCAGTCTTTGAGCTTCGTTCTCAACAGCACGAAGCGCTTTCATTGAATGCTTGCCAAAAGCCCTGTGAACCATTTCCGTTCCCATGCCGGTATGCATGGCTTCAACCGCAGCGTCGTTATCCACGAGCTATTCCTCCTACATGGGGTGCTACTATCACTTGTATGACTCAGGCAGCTTTTTATACCGGACAATTAGCAAGACCTTTCAAAACAAAATCCGTTAAATGGTCCTGAAGCTCAGGGAAATACTGAAGTCCGATTTCTTCCTTGTGGTAGCCTATGCGAATAATGGCCTCGAATATGGCCATAATCATTTCGCTGCTGATATCCGACCTCATTTTCCCTTCCGCCTGCCATTTCTTAACCAGCCCCAAAAAGTCCCGATACATGAAGTCAATCGCCTGAATTCCGTCTTCCTCCCGGAAAAGCTTTTCAATTTTGTTATAAACATCAGGGTTATACCACTGGCTTAGGATGGGGTTGGAGAGCGTCCCCTCCATATTTAAAGCCAAGAGCTGCTTGATTAGCTTTACAGGGTTGTCATCCAAATTGACAGACTTCATAATGCGATTCATCAAAGCGGCCGTTTCTTGCTCAAGTATCTCTACAAAAAGCTTGTCTTTGGAAGGGTAGTAGTTGTAAAACGTACCTGTTGCCATACCCGCCATTTTTGTGATCTCTGCAACATTTGTATCCTTAAATCCCTTGGAACTGAACAGTTCTCTTGCGCATTTTAGAATTTCTGCTTTTTTGTCAATCAAATCCGTTTCCTCCTTGTAAATATAACAATGCCTGACGTATGTTGAGTAATATGAATGAATATATTCTTATTCATTCATATTATAGCATGGTTAAATAATCCATTCAATCCCTATTATCTTATTTTCGTAAAAATATTTACAAAAGCACTCGCACTACCATCCGCTTATTCGAGTTCAAATGCACCTGTATACAACTGATAGTATTTGCCTCGCTCTTCAATCAGTTTTTCGTGGTTTCCGCGCTCAATAATATTCCCATGGTCAAGCACCATAATGACATCTGAGTTTTTGACAGTGGAAAGTCTATGCGCAATCACAAACACCGTTCTGCCTTTCATTAGCGCATCCATACCACGCTGGACAATGGCTTCAGTACGAGTGTCGATAGACGAAGTCGCTTCGTCCAGAATCATGACCGGTGGGTTTGCAACTGCGGCACGAGCAATGGCCAGTAGCTGACGTTGACCTTGCGAAAGGCTAGCGCCATTGCCAGAAAGAGGGGTACTATAACCGTTAGGAAGCCGTGTAATAAAATCATGAGCACCGGCTAGTTTTGCGGCTGCGATACATTCTTTATCGGTGGCGTCGAGTTTTCCATAGCGGATATTATCCATTACCGTACCTGTGAATAAATTCGTATCCTGAAGCACAATACCGAGAGAACGGCGTAAATCTGCTTTCTTGATTTTAATAATATTAATACCATCATAACGAATCCTGCCGTCTGCAATATCATAAAAACGGTTAATCAAATTGGTAATAGTAGTCTTGCCTGCACCCGTCGCACCAACAAATGCAACCTTTTGACCTGGTTCTGCGTAAAGGGTGATGTTGTGTAAAACCGTCTTGTTTTCCTCATAGCCGAAGTCAACATCAAACATACGTATATCGCCTGTCAGCTTTGTGTATGTAACTGTACCATCACTGTGAGGATGTTTCCATGCCCAGATACCAGTACATTCATCACATTCTACAATTTGTCCATCAACCTCTTTGCCATAAACGAGGGTTACATATCCATCATCTTGCTCTGGTTCTTCATCGATCAAGTCAAAGACTCTTTTGGCACCGGCCAAGCCCATCACAACCGCATTAACCTGATTGGATACCTGACTGACATTGCCTGAAAATTGCTTGGTCATATTCAAAAACGGAACCACGATGCTTATACTGAAAGCTAGTCCGGATATGCTAAAATTCGGTGCTTTGGTAAGTAGGAACAGACCCCCGGAAAGCGCAACAATAACATAAAGTACATTGCCGATGTTATTAAGGATGGGCATTAGCATATTGGCATATTTATTTGCTTTTTCAGAATCGGTAAACAAGGTGTCGTTAAGCCTATCGAAGTCCGCTTTGGTTTCTTCCTCATGACAAAAGACCTTAACAACCTTCTGACCATTCATCATTTCTTCAACAAAGCCCTCCACTTTACCCAGAGCTGCTTGCTGACGTATAAAGTACTTGGCAGAGCCGCCACCGATCTTTTTGGTGATCAGCACCATAAAAACAACTCCAATCACCACAATAAGAGCGAGCCAAATACTGTAGAAGAGCATGATGAAGAATATGGTGACCACTGTAATTCCAGATATCAGGAGCTGCGGAATACTTTGGGAAACCATCTGCCTAAGCGTATCAATATCGTTGGTATAGTAACTCATGATATCGCCGTGATTATGGGTATCAAAATATTTAACAGGCAGATTCTGCATACCTGTAAACATTTTTATGCGTAGTTTCTTAAGAAACCCTTGGGTGATAACCGCCATCATACGGTTATAGGCAAAACCGGAAACAAGGGAAAGGATATAGAAGATGAGTAATAGACCAACAAAACTGAAAATCCTACCCGATACAACGTTCCAATTCCCGCTTTGCCAGCTTTCCTCCACAATAGCAATTACATTTTGCATGAAAATGGCAGGAACCGAGCTGACTACCGCGCTAAAAATGATGCAAACAACAACAATAGGCATCATCACAGGATAAAACCCGAACAAAGTCTTGAGGAGACGAAGAATCATTCCTCTATTTAAGGGTTGCTTATTTTTCATCATTTTCACCTGCCTTATTTTGAGAGGTATAAACTTCCTTATAAATTTCATTATTTTGGATCAACCCTCCATGCGTCCCAATGGCATTGATGGTTCCGTTATCCATTACAATGATTCTGTCGGCATCCTCCACCGAGGATGTGCGCTGGGCGATGATAATCTTGGTTGTTTCGGGAAGAAAATCACGCAGAGATTTGCGAAGTAAAGCGTCTGTCTTTGTATCCACAGCACTTGTAGAGTCATCCAAAATCAGTATTTTCGGTTTTTTTAGCAATGCTCTGGCAATACAGAGTCTCTGCTTCTGTCCGCCGGATACATTTGCACCGCCTTGTTCAATATAGGTATCATATTTGTCCGGGAACTGCATAATAAACTCATCTGCCTGAGCCAGCTTACAAGCTTCAACTAGCTCCTGGTCAGTAGCTTCTTTATTGCCCCAACGGAGGTTTTCCTTTACGGTTCCGGAAAACAGTATGTTTTTCTGTAACACCACTGCTACCTGATTGCGCAAAGCTGTTAAATCATATTTTCTTACATCCACACCACCAACCATGACAGTTCCTTCAGTGGTGTCATAAAGCCTAGAGATGAGCTGTATCAATGATGATTTCGATGCGCCGGTTCCACCGATAATGCCTATGGTTTCGCCGGATTTTATGTGCAGATCAATATTGGCCAAAGCCATTTTCTCCGCTTTTTCAGAGTATTTGAAGCTGACACCATTATAATCCACAGAGCCGTCACGAACCTCAAAGACAGGGTTTTCGGGATTAGAAAGAGTACTCCCCTCCCTCAGCACCTCCACAATACGCTGCGCCGACTCGCTGGCCATTGTAATCATGACAAATACCATAGATAACATCATTAAGCTCATGAGAATCTGGAAACTGTAAGTCAGCAAAGAAGAAAACTGTCCTACATCCAGATTCAAGCCTCTGGAAGTGATAATGGTATAAGAACCAAAAGTCAAGACAAAAATCATAACCGCATACATGCAAAACTGCATTAGCGGATTGTTAAAGGCTAGAATTTTCTCGGCTTTAGTAAAATCCATGCACACATCGCTTGCCGCTTGTCCAAATTTTTCTTTTTCATACTCTTCCCGAACATAGGACTTTACCACACGCATGCCTTTGATATTCTCTTGAATGGAATTATTTAGCGCATCATATTTTTTGAAGACCTTCCTGAACAGTGGAAGCGCTTTTTTTACAACCATAAACAAGCCAAGACCTAGGATGGGTACCACAACCACGAAAATCAAAGCCATTTTACCACCCATAATAAAAGCCATGATGAAGGAGAAAATAAACATTAGCGGCGCACGCACAGCCAGCCGAATAATCATCATATAGGCGTGCTGAACATTGGTAACATCGGTAGTCATTCTCGTAACAAGAGATGAAGCTGAAAATTTATCTATATTTTCAAAGGAATAGGTTTGAATTTTGTAAAATAAATCCTTTCGAATGTTTTTTGCAAACCCACAGGCTGCATTAGCGCACGCAGAGCCTGCCAGTGCGCCAAAAGACAGCGAAAGCCCTGCCATGATCACCAGTATAAGTCCATATAAAGCAATAATTCTCAATTCACTACCCGCTTTGATTTGATTGACAAGCCGTGCAATCAAAAACGGTATGATGCATTCCAATACAACCTCTAAGGAAACCAGTATAGGTGACATTACTGAGGTTTTTTTATATTCTCTGATACTTTTTGAAAGTTCCTTAAGCATTAATGACTACCTTTCCTTACAAAAAACTAGAACCGCTCATAATAGAACAATTCATCCTTGAATCAGGCTTTCTGCAATCTACACTTTGGATACCAAACCAGCACAATGATAATCCGTTGACTCAACGATATGAAAACTCAAAAATCCTTATTAATACAAAAAATACGCAAGCCCTTGTCTGGACTTACGCATTTCAGCTACACAACCATTTAATTTTATCATGTTTTATTGCTATGTCAAGTGGTGAACGGTACCATTGAAAGCTTTACAAGTATTTCTTCATCCGCCGGACAGAAATTGTACTGCGGAATCTCGTCCACGGCGATGAACCTAATGTCGTTATGCTCCAGCTTTTGAGGGATGCCCTCGACGATTGACGCGTTAAACAGCGTCAAATGAACAGTCAGATCCGGATACTCATGGACCACGTCCATAAACACATCATCTACAGAAAGGGTTACAGCCAACTCTTCCCGACATTCACGGATGAGCGCCTGTTCTTTCGTTTCACCGGGATCAACCTTGCCGCCAACGAATTCCCAAAGAAGGCCTCTAGCCTTGTGCGCCGGACGCTGGCAAATCATGAATTTGTCCTTTTCCCAAATCAGGGCTGCTACTACTTCTGTCATCTATCTCACTCCATATGGGGCTATATAATATATTATAGGAAAAACAGGTTGGAAGTAAAGTCATAATCATATCGTACATGCTCGGTATTTAAATATAAGAATATACTAAAGAGGGGCCAGCATGTCGAAATAACGGGCCAAGCTGCTCTTTTTAGTATTTTAGGGAATAAGCCATTCTAGATGGCTTTGTGTTATATTGAAAGGAGAACATATTATGGAGCCAAAAAATGGATGGTTTCAATTGGAATCGCGTCGCCCTGTAAACGGTTCAAAACCGGAAGGCAATGAAACATCCTCCGTCCGTCCTGTTCCCGAATTCATTCAGTCAGGGCAGGATACAGCCAAAAGCAATAATGTGGATAACAATACAAACCGACAAAAATCATCTGCTGCAATAATACCATCATCCGGAATTCAGCCGCAAGGGAAATCCTCGGAGAACCTTTTGAATACCGAAATGAATCTCAATCCTCCTACACCTACCACAGAAAACAAGCCTAATATGCCGGAAAACCAGTACAAAGCGCAGAACCCGTCCACATCATGGGCGAATGACAGGACGCTCGAAACCAGGCATTCGCAGACAGTCGGTATACGGGGTCCCGTATTGGAACAGGACAGCATTTTGCATGAAGCACTGGAGATCTTCATACATACAAAGATCCCAGAGAGGCCCGTCCACGTAAAGGGTTTCGGTGCATTTGGATATTTCGAGACGAGCTATTCCATGAGGGAATTTACGAAACTCTCCTTTTTGCAGTCCCCCGGGCAGCAGGTTCCTGTGATGGTGCGTTTTTCTCTGGCAGCGGGCAACAAAGGAACACCAGATACAGCCCGTAATGTGCGCGGCTTCTCGACGAAATTATATACGCAGGAGGGTATCTTCGATCTTTTGTGCAACCATATCCCCGTCCTATTCGTACGCGACGGCATACGCTTTCCGGAAGCCTTCTCGTCACTAGCACCCTCTCCTGTTAACAACCTAATAGATCCCGAGCGGTTCTGGAGATTCGTAGCCCGCGCTCCGGAGGCCACACATTTTGTCACCTGGCTCTTTTCAGACGTAGGCACCGTGAAAAGTTTACGCCATATCAGGGGATATGGTGTGAACACTTACGTTTGGAGAAATGCCGAGGGTGCACGCCGCTATGTGAAATACCACTGGATCCCCCAAGCAGGAGAGGAATATATAGACCAACGGGAATCGGTAGCATTGGCTGGTATGAACCCCGATATCGCAGGCCAGGACCTATATGATACCATTGCTTCGGGTACCCCTGTGCAATATGAGTTGCGTGTTCAGTTAATGGATCCGAAGGATGAAGGCAGTCTGCCCTACGATCCGCTAGACTGCACAAAGGTCTGGGATGAGCAGAAGTATCCGCTAATGCCTGTCGGACGGCTTGTACTTAATCGCAACCCGGATAACTACATGGAACAGGTTGAAAAAGCTGCATTCTCACCGACTAATTTACTGGACGGTGCCGAATTGTCGGACGACAAGCTTTTACAAGCCCGTGCCAATATCTACTGGGATTCACAGCGCAGGCGATTGGGTGAGAATTTCCGGAGTATACCCGTCAACCAACAGAAAGATTGGACGCCTGATGAACAGGTGACCAGTGGTACAGGCAGACAGGTAGAAGGGCATTTGGTAAGATCAGAGCTGACTAACCCCGATAACTTTACACAGGCCGGTCAACGCTATCATTCCCTTCCCCCTGAGGAGCAGAACCATCTGGTGGACAATTTGGCCTCGGACCTCGCTAACATCTCTGAGGAGACGCAAAGCGTTGTGCTCAAGTATTTGTATACTGCCTCCGCTGAGCTTGGACAGCGGGTTGCAGCGCAGATTAGCTTTTACACAGGAAAGTAGCACATTTTATATCGTTAAAAGCCGTGAAATCATGTGATGTTTTCACGGCTTTTTCATACTATTTGCATAGGCCTTAGTACCTATTGTTATAGCTCTAATTACTATCTATTTTGATTGATAGTCCGATATACTCAGTTATCTTCCCCAGGTATAATATTACTAGACATAATATATTTCGGCAAATCAAGGAGGCAAGTTGGATGAAAAATGCAGTTTGCACAGCGGCACTTTATTTCAAAAGCCGGAAAGGGCAAGGTCTGGCAGAGTACGCACTCATTATAGGCTTTATAGCTATTTCTTTGGTCTCGTTACTGCGATTAGTTCCTGAGCCAATTACGAAAATACTTACCGCTATTGCTGATGCGCTGAAAATAACTCCGTAACATCAGGGACTGCTCAAATCAAACTAATGGTTTTGAGGCAAGTCCCTTTTCCATTGATCGGCTCAAATGACATTCTATTTTCGATAATTTTGTACAATTACAATGCCTGGATCTGTGGTCGAAATCATTTCCAGCTCTTCTAAAGTAAGTGCTTCCATTGAATCATTCCAATTTTTCAAATTCAATGCTGATGAGTATGTCGTCAAATTATGGGCAATCACTTCACATGGAGAGTTGATTCCATCGGATAAGTTCCATACTTCATTAACGTTTTTATCGCCGGCGTTCAATGTAACAGAGGCTAGGGAATTATATATCAACCGGTTTCTAATTTGTTCTGAAAGCCACAAATTACCCCCAGACGGTATGTCATTATTCCCTGCATTTCGAGTGAAATTGACCCAGAAATTCATGTTGTCAAAATCAACTGCCGGGAAGTAGTGCGCTACCATCGCTCTAAATTTCACGTTCAAATCAGAGTCAATGAGCTGATTTACATTTGTTCCCCACTGCAGCATCAGAAATGGCAGATACCCCGTGTATGATTCGTAAAAAGGGTGAGTGTTCATATAGGGATTAATGGCTACCCCTTGTACTGGAAGATTGTTCTTCTTAAAAAACGACAACATGGCATGGGGTGCAATTTCCCATAGATTTCTAGTCACTGAATCTATCGCAACCAGACTCGGTACAGATGAAACTGCTGAAGCTTTGTAATTATCTATTTGCAGCTGTAAAATGCCGCTTTCCCAATCTTTTAGTCTTTGGGAATCGGTTAGTTTATAATCATTAAAATCCTTAACTTTGTAGTTCATATTGACAAGATTTTGTATCTCTGACACCCCAGCAAAATTAAATCCGACATAAATATCGCCATTTACAGTAGGACCAGGTTGAGTGCCAGCAGTTAGAACTTTTCTTACCAAGCTTTCCCCACCATCACCTACAGCACCAATAAATACAATATTTTTGACATTATGATCTCTCAGGAAAGAGAGATAGGCCGGAGGTAAGTCCAATAACTCGATCCAGGCAACCCCTTCATTTACAGACGCGTCAGCGCCATACATGCTATAAACTGATAAACCCTGTGATATGGAATAATCATGAATATTTTTTATCTCTTGTACAGTATCAGCACTTACAAGAAAATGCGAGGGCAAAAATGGTGCTTTTAATGCTCTGGATAGATACGGTGTACCAAAGCTTCCCGTGCCAATAAGTACAGTGTCGAAATTTGAATATCTCCCAAATTCCTCATTGTAAAAATCTACTGTCTGCTGCACAGAATCCACTAAGAAAGAAGGCGTTGCATGAATTGATGTCAACATTCCACCGGTCGTGTTCCACATTTGAGAAGTTCCTGCTCCAAGCGATTCGCCAGCTTTCTCAATTGCCACTCCCGCACTCATATCACCATCTAATTTATACACAGGTAGTCCGTTATAGAGCTCTTTGTCAATTGTAAAAACATATTTTTCTGATGAACTTCCAATCCTAAAAAAGGTGTAATACGACTCCCATGCGCTCCCGTCAGAAAATTCATATTTCATATAGAGTGCATAGGATCCTTTTGTAAAATTATTTGGAATTGTCCAAATAGGAATGTTCTGACCATTAAACACCTCACCCGGCATAAGTGTGATGTTACTTCCAACCTGTTTTTCATATAATATATGGTAAGGTGAGGTAAGCCCCATAATCTTAGCAGTAACATTAGTAATATTATAACTATGAATTTGCGATGTATTTTTTATTTTATAGGAGAGCTTAATTCCCTCATTTGCTTGATAGGACGCCTTATCTAATGTTGCAGATTCCATCACAATCTTTGGCGATTCTGACATGGAATTAACGGGATGACCATATGCTTTAAAATCTGTCATATGAGCAATACTGTAAGCAGACCCAAGCGTATAATTTACCCGAATATATCTTGCAGCTACGCTGACAGAGTAAGAATCACCAGCATCAGTTGCAATGCTGTTGCTTCCTTTAATGGCAATAGGGGTCCAGTGTACGCCATCTAGGCTTCCCCGGATATAGTAGTGATAAAAGCGAGTGCCATCCACATAATTCCGAATTACAATACTTGAAACATGATGAGGGCTTCCCAAATCAATTTGCCACCATGTATTTTTTCGTTGATCCCCGATAACTGAGCTCCAATAGCCATTATTACCAGCATCAGAATCTACTGCGTATTCAGGACCGTGGCCAATCTCAGAATCAAGAGCTTGAACTGATTTTCCTTCGCTGATTAGTGCGGCTTCGGCATTTGCATTGTTTTGTGTAAGAGGCAAAAAGACGATAGTCATGATCATAATAGTGAATAAAAGCTTACTCAACTTTGACATTATAGACGTCATATTTCATTCCTCCATTAAAAATGATCAATTGCCTAATCGAAAGAGATCTATACTACTTGTTCCGTATATTCTTCACATACTCCTGCATTTCAATGACACGATGTTCAATGCGTGATTGCTCAGCCGCAAAAGCAATTAAATGACTTTGTACCGACTGCGCAGCAGAGGTTTTGCTTTCTATACGACCATCATTTTGAACCAGCTGAATAAAATCGCGGATCAGGCCATAATCGCCGCCGCCATGACCGACATGCCCGCCGATATCGTCAAAATGAATTTGTTCTACCTTTCCTGAGCCAAAATGTAAAATTTCAATTTCGTTCTTTTCCATTGCACCGCGGATTTCTCCCTTGGTTCCCATGAGCTTGATGGTACGGTTGATATCTCTGGTGAAAGCGCACATTGTAAAGGCTGCAGTAACCTCATTGACAAATTCCATATTAACAACCTGATGATCCACTACATCATTATCACAATGATAGACGCATCTACCATAGGGCCCTTCCTGCAACGCCTTATACCGAGCATCGTAACTCGAATCATCACTTATGGCAGAAGTCGGCCAATCCAAACGATTGGTCAGATACAGATTAGGAGCATAATAAGGACAGTTGACTGACGCCGGACAACCATCCAGACACCGTTTTGGCGCCCCTTCCGGTGCTTCGTCAGATTTAAAATGAGTCAATGATCCAAATGAGGATACATGTTTACACTCAGCATCTGCAAGCCAAAGCAAGATATCCATGTCATGACAGCATTTGGCCAGTATCATGGGACTTGATTCTTCCTTCCGGTTCCAATTGCCCCGAACAAAGCTATGGGCCTGATGCCAGTGCCCTACATTCTCGTTATGCTGAATGGAAATCAGCCGGCCGATTATCCCATCATCCAATATGGACTTAATAGTTGCAAAGAATTTCGTATAGCGAAGCACGTGGCAGATGGACAAAATACGATTGGTTTGCGATGCAACATCCGCCATCTCAATGCATTCCAGTGGATCAGGTGACATTGGCTTCTCCAATAATACATGATAACCTGCTCGCAGCGCTTGAAGCGTTGGTTGGTAATGCATTTTATCCTGGGTGCAGATCAGTACTGCATCCGCCATCCTGGGAAGCGCAAGGAAATCTTCCCAGCTTTTAAAACATACATCATCCGTGAGTCCATGTTTCTGCTTAAATGATTGTCTGCGCTGCTCATTGGGTTCTGCAACCGCGACAACCCGCAATTCATCCGGATGGTCGAGTGCATAAAGCAAATAATTATCTCCTCTGATTCCAGCTCCTATAATTGCAACACTAACTTGGTTCATACCTTCTTCTCCTCATCCTTTAATCCCTGTTAAAGCAATACCTTCAATAAAATATTTTTGTAGGAATATAAACATCAAAATCATTGGCAAAATTGCCATTAAAGAGCCTGCCATCAATACAGGATAATTCGTAATGTGTTCACCGCGAAGGAAGGCAAGTCCTGATGCCAAAGTCAGCTTTTCAGGGGAATTGTTCACAATAAGTGGCCAAAGCAAATCATTCCAGCTTGATAATATTGTGAAAATACTCACCGCTACAAGACCTGGAACTATCATGGGTAACATAATCTGCCCATAGATCCGCAAATGATTGCAGCCATCAAGTGTGGCCGCCTCCTCGATTTCTTTTGGTAAGGTCATAAAGAACTGTCGCAGAAGAAACGTTCCGAATGCACTGAATAAACCTGGCACGAATAATGCCTTAATCGAGTTAAGCCAGCCTAAATCAAGCATGATGAGATATTGCGGAATAATAAAGATTTGATATGGAATCATCAATACAGATAGGAATAACAGAAAAATCACATTCCGACCAGGGAAATCAATTCTTGCAAACGCATATGCAGCTAAGGAACATAACAACAATTGTCCCAGCATTTTTGCTAACGCAACAAATAACGTATTCCAGAAAAAGGTCAGAAACGGCAAATTAGTCAGTGCTTCCTTATAGTTTGCCAAGCTAAAGGATGAAGGAATGATAACAGGAGGAACTGCGGTGGATTCTGCCATCGTCTTAAAGGATGTCAGTATCATCCAAATAAATGGGAAAACCATCATGATTGCTCCCGCTATGAGGATTCCGTGCGTTAAATACTTTGCTGTCTTTGCCCGATTCATGGATTCACTCCTTCCTTCTCATTCATAATGCACCCATTTTTTCTGCAAACGAAATTGAACGATCGTAATTAAGAGAATGACGATAAACAAAAGCATTGCGACAGCAGAGGCATAGCCTTTGTCTCCTAATACGAAAGCATGCTTATAAAATAAATAGACAACCGTCTGGGATGATTCCAATGCAGCACTTGCCGGCAGCATCATAAAGATTAAATCAAATACCTGGAACGCCCCGATCAAGGAATTAACCAACACGAAGAATATTGTCGGTGTGAGCAGTGGAAGCGTAATATGAAAGAACTTTGAAAGAGCACTGGCTCCATCGATAGAAGCAACCTCATAATAATGCGACGAAATCCCTTGAAGGCCGGACAATAGCAATATCATATTGGAACCGATGGAACTCCAAATGGCCACGGCAATAACGCAGTACAAGGCCAGATCAGGATTGGTCAGCCATTGAATGCGCTCTATTGAGAGTAAGCTGAGAATATAATTTATAATGCCGTAATCAGCATTAAATATCCATCTCCACACCATGGCGATTGCAGCCGCCATCGTTACAACAGGCAAATAATAAAGGGTTCGGTAAACCTTGATTCCCCTGATTTTTTGGTTAAGCAAGACAGCAATCACGATCGATATTGCAATACTGATTGGAACGCTGATTGCGGTATAAATCAAAGTATTTTTAAATGCCAGCCATAGCTCTGTGTCTTGAAACATCCTATTGAAATTATGCATTCCAACCCATTTATATTTTCCGAAGGAACCCCATTTGGTCATACTGAAATAAATAGATTGCACCAAGGGCCAAATATAGAAAACCAACAACCCCAATGAGGTAGGTGCAATCATCGCATACGCCCAGCAGTAATCACTTCGCTTCATGCGGCTAATTCTCATAGCGCTGCCCTCCTTCAGTGTAAAAATAGCGTGCGCTGCCCGTGGCAATGCACAACAAGCCTCGACCCGTGAATAGAGATCTCAAGAGTGGATGTAATCCACCCTTGCATCGTTTATTTATCCTGCATTATTCCTCTTTTAGTGCATTGTTCATGAATTCAGTCAGTTCCTTTGCTGCATCCTCAATGGTCATCTGTTCAGCCCAAGCTTTGCTGAATAACTCCCATTCTTTATCTTGCCACTTGGCAGAATTTTTAGAGGAAGGTAGCGGAACGGCATCCTGAGCTGCATCTATGTAAGATTTCAGATTGAAGTTTGGAGTGGAGTTTATCCATGCCTCCTGTGTCCCATTAAATGCTGGAATCATAGTACCCGAGGAACCTAAAATCTCATGAGCCTCCTTTGAGCTCATATATTCGATGAACTTCCAAACCTCAGCAGGATGCTTGGTATTTGCAGACATAGCAACGCCGAGACCATGAATAATTGTTGCTTTCTGCTTACCTTTGGGCAATACGGTAACATCCACGATATCCTTAATCGCATCATTTTTAGCAAATTGAGCCTGTATCCAAGAGCCGCCATAATACATCGCAGATTTACCGGATTCAAACATGGTTACACCAGGCGTTTCGCTTAGTTGTGCGGCAGTAGGCGAAATCTTCTGTTCAATCATGTCCGTCCAGAATTTCAGGCCCTCAATGGACTCGGGTAAATCATAACCGGATTTTTTCTTGTCTTCCGATATAACATAACCGCCGTTCTGATAAATGGTATTGTAATATCCGCCCTGGCCCCATAAATCTGCCGTAAATCCATAAATCCCGGCTGATGCATTCGTTAATTTGAGTGCGGCATCTTTAAATTTAGCCCAATCCCAACTTTCATCGGGATACGGCATATTGGCTTCATCAAACAACTTTTTGTTATACCATAAGCCGATTGTATCAAAATCAATTGGAATAGCAAACGATTCACTATTATAAGTATAAAGATCAACCAGTGCTTTCGGATAATTGTTCATATCCATACTGGATGCTTTAATCTGGCTGGATAGCGGCTGAATGACATCATTGGATGCATATTTAATGAAATTAGGTCCATTCATCCATAATATATCCGGCATTACGCCACCCGTCCCGGCAGCCTCCATCTTCATCCAATACTGTTCCCATGGCGTTAATTCAATTTTGACTTCAATGTTTGGATTTGCTTCGTTGAATTTTTTTATAACCGCATTATAGGCATCCACTCGGTTCGCGTCCCACAAACCAAATGTCAGTGCCACCTTCTCGCCTGATGGCGTGCTTGTACTGCTAGGTTGTTCGCTTGGTACCGGAGATTGACCAGTTGGGACATTGTTATTGGAGCATCCTGTGGCCAATACGATCAACAACGCCAGTAAAATAGGTAAGACCTTCTTCATCTTTAATTCCTCCTGATCCTTTCAAAATTGAATATCTATTAACTACATGATATAATCTTGGCTATACCGTGTAAATGCGGGGATTTATGCACTTTATATCCAAATTTGTCTTGTTGGGAGAAAACTGCTATGGACGGAGCAATTAATGAATCTATCATTTATCAAAATCCGGCTTTATGCATCAAAATTTCTCGTTTTATCATAAATGATTGGAACTCTCAAATAAGCTGGCACTATCACAAAGAAATTGAAGTTATTTTTGTCGAGCAAGGTCTGCATGAACTGGAAACACAAGAGCAGGCCTATCAGCTTAAGCCCGGAGATATAGCCATAGTTGGCTCTTCCCAATTACATCGAGCGCGCACAGTCTCAAAAGAAGATTTGATTTTCTTTGTATTGCATGTTGATTTGCAGCCCTATTTTAATCCGGCTATGATGATGTACTATAAAAGCTTTTCAGAGGTTCTGCATCCCTTGGATTCGATGAATTATATCTTTTCTAATGCAGAAGCTAAGCATGAAATAGTCGATATTATAACAAGTATTCATAAAGAAATTATTGGTCAGAAAAAAGGCTATGAACTAGCGGTCAATATGTATATTCAGCGTTTCATGCTCTCCCTGCTGCGTTATGATATAGAAAACAGACTGAAAACTCATGATGATCATGATGCAGAGTTCCTTCAGCCCATCATTAGCTATGTTGAGACACATTTATCAGATAGAATTAATATGCAAGAAGTATGCAGTCTTGTGGGAATGAGCTATACATACTTTTCAAAACTGTTTAAACAAAAAACAGGTTTTTCTTTTACAGATTTCGTTAATCGTAAACGAATCGCTAAAGCGGAACTATTGCTTGTAACCGAAAACCGGCAAGCTCAAGAAGTAGCTGAAGGGGTAGGGATCCAAAACATGACCCACTTCTATGAATTATTCAAGAGATATAATAATTGCACACCGAAACAATATTTGGATAGAATGCTGGCTAACAATAAATGAAACCTAGCATTTTTTCCGCATTAGGTTCATAATGTATACCGCATAATCTGTGAAACGGCATTAAATTTCTCATATGATATGCCAGATTTGCCCAGGCTTTAATTTGTCTCCGGGATTTCCAGCCACATGACACTGATGCTGTCATGCTTCTCAATTTCCTTAAAGCCCTGCTCTCTATACATATTAAGAGTACCTCTGTACTGCTTTTGAGATGCCTCTTTTAATTCAAAGGGTAGCGCCAAAACCGCTTGAAATCCTTGTGCTCTGAAATCCTTCACTGCCTGCTGCAGTAATTGACGTGCAATACCCCTACCCCTGTATTCAGGGTGGATTACAAAGCAGATAACACACCCTACCTTTTTATCCTTGATCAAATGTTCTATATCCTTTTCCAGACGTACGAAGCTACGTGCGTCATTTGCGCTGCACCAGCCGATGCATTTATCCCCATCGAAAGCCAGATATCCGCGCATACGCCCTTCTTTAATCCTTTGAATTGCTTCCTCCCGGTTTTTATCTCCCGGCCTCTCCATCCACTCCTTCTGGGAACAGTCGGAATAATAATACCGGCAATAGCAGGTTGCCCAATGGGAAGCATGGCTAAAGTCCAGCTTCGCAAGATATTCTGCAAAGGTATCCGCTAGTTCGGGCGTAAGTACTCTAATCATATAGTCCATGGCAATCTCCTTTTTTGTTTCGCCATATAGTCTTTCGTTTTATTATTGTTGCATAAGAGAGGAAAAACACAACATTCTCTATCATAGCACTACTTCCAGCATGGTTATTCTCCCTCTCAAGATTCCTGCCTATCTGAATAATGTAATAATATAGCCTTTGGCTTTAGAATACCATATTTTTCTGATAGGTAGGTATAATGTGGTAGGCTTTCCATAATGCAAATCTCACATCCATGCTACTTTTATTTGCTTTCTCCTTGTAACCCCACTGTGAAAACATATGTTCTTTTTAGGATATATTATCATTTTACTAGAACTAATGTCAACGGAGTAATTGGATCATTACTATAAAAAACTAATAAATAATTTTCAAAAAGGTAAGCTGAGCCTAACCCGGAAAGTATCCTTGTGTGGATAAGCATCATCAAAGAATACCGACCTGCTCTGCAGGAGGAGAAGTGCTTGATATTCTGACATTGTCAGGCGCTTCCTGTATATCGCTTTTATCAATTGATGTTATTTTTCCTATTGAAATCATCATAATCCTCCATTCATGCAGATATAAATTTACTAAATCATGTGCGCTGTAAAAAATATAAGCATACCTCGATTTCATTTTTTATATTGACACTTTTCGATTTGATACATACAATAATCATATCGATGTTATTAGATTTGAGGTGCCGATGTGGAAAACTATTTTGAGCGTACAAAAGTTTTCAAGGCGCTGGGTGACCCCAAAAGAGCTATGATTGTGGATATGCTCTCTTGGGGCGAACTCTGCGCCTGTATGATTTTGGAGAGGTTTGAGATGTCCCAATCTACGCTGTCCCACCATATGAAGCTCTTGTGTGAAAGTGGGCTTGTTAAGGGAACGGAAAAAGGTAAATGGACGTACTACTCGCTGGATACGGAAATGATTAGCAAAACAAAGCATTTTTTTGATACCATCACGTCAGACAAGGAAAATTGCATCTGTAAGGAAAATGTAAGCAATTGCAAAGGATGTGATGAAAATGAGTAGCAAAAAATTCTATCGCTGTTCATCCAATAGCTGCTGTTCCGGGGGATCCATTACGCCATACGACGAAAAGGATAAATGGGTAACGGGTGAAATCCAAACTCCACAAGGTGCCGTACCTGTGGTTTCGACAGATCTTAACTTCAAAGATATTTTCGGAGGGTGGAAAGCACGCTGGGGCAAAGGCCGGATGAGTTACAAGATCAGTCCGGGGCTTTACGCTGTGGGTAATCCCGATCACACATCCCCCGTGCTGGTCAGCGCGAATTACAAACTAACATTCGACAAAATGAGAAAAGAGCTTTCAGAGCTGGATTGCTGGCTTCTGATACTCGATACAAAGGGCATCAATGTCTGGTGTGCCGCTGGTAAAGGTACATTCGGTACCAATGAACTGGTACGTCGTATATCGAAAACAGGACTGTCCAAGATAGTATCGCACAAGAAATTGGTGTTGCCACAGTTAGGGGCTCCCGGCGTGTGCGCCCATGAAGTAACTAAGCGAACCGGCTTTTCTGTGGTTTACGGTCCTGTGAGAGCGCTTGATATAAAAGTCTTCCTCAATTCCGGCTTTAAGGCAACAAGAGAAATGCGTACCGTGAAATTCACGGTGTGGGATAGGTTGGTTCTTACCCCTATGGAACTGGTGGCTGCCGCAAAGACTTCATTGATGGTTTTTGGATTATTGTTTCTCATAAACCTGTTTGCAGCAAGACCTTTCGGGCTTGCGGACTTCATCGCTTATGCAGGCGCTGTGGTAACGGGAACCGTCGTTACGCCCATGCTCCTTCCCCTTATTCCCGGTAGAGCTTTTGCTTGGAAGGGCTGGCTGTTAGGGCTGTGCTGGACGGCAGGGTTTGTTTGGCTTAACGGCTGGTTTGCTTCTGGATTTTTGCTTCTTGCCATAGGTTATCTGCTGGTACTGCCGTCGTTGTCGGCGTTTCTGGCGATGAATTTCACAGGCTCGTCAACATATACTTCTTTTTCCGGTGTCATCAAGGAAATGAAAGCAGCGGTGCCACTGATCGCCCTTTCATCCGCCGCGGGGATTGTGCTGCTGTTGATAATGAGCCTGACGGCTTAAAAGGAGGGCACTATGAAACACAAATACCTGAAAAATGTTGCTACTCTCAATCTATCGGTTGAAAAATGTACAGGTTGCGGAAGATGCGCGGAGGTTTGCCCTCATGGAGTATTCACCGTGAATGAAAAGAAAGCATGCATCAATGACAAAGATCGTTGTATGGAATGCGGTGCTTGTGCGATAAATTGTCCCGCAAAGGCTATCACCGTTGATGCCGGGGTGGGATGCGCTGCCGCTGTAATTATGGGCTGGCTTACCGGGAGTGAACCGAGCTGTGATTGTTCAGGCGGCGGGGAATGCTGCTAAAAATGGAAGGTGTGCTTTGTGAACAAGACCCCCCCACTGATGCAACAGGAATTCCCCGGCAAAGAGCAGTTAACCATAAACGCCCATCATGATTAAATCCATCGAAACGCTCATGCAGGGCATCAAAGAGGTAACGCCTGCCGCGGACCCGCTGAGTGCCAGAAGGAGCAGGTCGGCAGTAATACCTCCCGCTCCTGTTCATTTTTTTGATTACTTTGCAGCCACGAGACGTTCTCGCTTACGTTTTTCCCATGAAGCCCAAAGCGGACCAACGATACATATTGTTGAGTAACATCCACTAATGGAGCCGATGGCCATAGGCAACGCGAAGCTTACAATAGAATCCAGCCCATTAATTGCGGCAAATACGAATAAAATGGCTATGCTCGCAAACACGGCAAGATTGGTATTAAGTGAACGGGTAAAGCTCTGTGAAATACTTTTGTCTACAATATCCTCAACTGGCATATCTCTCTCTAAGCGGGAATTTTCCCTTATACGGTCGTAAATGACGATTGTATCGTTAATAGAATAACCTAAAATTGCCAATGCCACAGCGACAAAGGAATCCCCGATCGGAATCTGAAATATGATAAAGGTAAAGAACGCCACAAGAACATCATGCAGCAGGGCTACCAATGACATCGCGCCCGCTGACAGTCCATGAATCTTCCGAAAACTGAACCAGACATACAGTATAATCAGTACTGCGGAAAGTACAATAGCTATAACGGCATTCTTCAAAAATTTCTGACCGAAAAACGCAGAGACATTGTTTGTGCTGTCTAATTCAAATCCCTGTTCCGGATATTGCTTCATCAACGCTTCGGTAACCTGATGCAGCTCCTCGTTGCTCATAGCCCTGTCGCCGGTCATACTGAGAACCAACCGCTTTTCCCCTGTGGCAAAATCCGTGGTAATCTGTCCTTTCGTGGTACGCCCGTCCAAGGTCTGTTCCACCAGAATAGCCGCGTCGTTTGGCGACAAATCAATTGTTTCAGACATGGCATATTTCAAAACGGTACCGCCTTTAAACTGAATATCCAGATTGATGCCGTTCACAAAAGTCATTATGATACCGAAAATGATAATGCAGGAGGAAAAAGCGTAATAAATCTTCCGGTACTTGAAGAAGGGAATTATCTTCACTTCTTTCTTTTCTAACGCGCGCTTGCTTAAAAAGAGTGACGGGCTTTTGACCCAATTATACTGCGCGAGGGATACGGTCATCAGCTTGGTCGCCATAACCCCGGCCACAAAGTTCATAATAATACCGAACAGCAGCGTGTACGCGAAGGACAAAATAGCGCCTGATCCGAAATACATCATCACAAATGCGACAATCAAGACGGTGATATTGCCGTCAAAAATAGAGGAAAACGCCATTTTGAAGCCGGAGGAAACCGCTGCCAGCATTCTTTTGCCGCTTTTCAGCTCCTCGCGTATCCTCTCGGAGACGATAACATTGGCGTCTACGCCCATACCAATGGAGAGGATAATACCCGCGATACCCGGCAGGGTGATGGAAAACTGTGGCCAGGTAAGCATAATAATCTGCCCTGTTACTTGGAGCAGCAGGGAAATGGCCGCGATGACGCCGGATAAGCGGTAGTAAAGTATCAAGGCCACGCATATCAGTGCGAACGCCACGATTCCCGCTAACACCATAACATTCAGCGCGTTGCTGCCCAGCTCGGGACTGATCGTGCTGTAATTTTCCGTAATCAGTGCAAAGGGCAGCGCGCCGGAATTTATTTGATTTGCTCGAGTCTGGGCTTCCACCGCATCTTTCATTCCGGTGATGAAGCACTCATCCGAATCAATCCGTGTCTGAACCATCGGCGCCGAAATTAAATTTTCATCTAAATAGATAGAAATCTTCTGACCAACAAGCCTTTCGGTCGCTTCCGCGAACATACGGCGGCCCTCCGCCTTCAAGGTCAAAGTTACAACGTACTTGCTCGTATTTTGCGGGTCTATCGCGGGCGTGGCCTTATCTACATATTGCCCTTCCAAAACAATATTCCCATCGGGGTCTCTGAAGGTAAGATGAGCCATACTGCCCAATTCAGCAATGGCCTTTTCCGGATCAAAATCGGTTTCATCTGATTTCCAAGGAAAACGCACAAAAACGTAACCATTTTCCTTGTCTATGGTTACGTCACGATCCAAAATATTTCTCTGGTCCAGACGTGTTTCTATAACAGCACGGGCTGCTTCCAGTTCTGTTTCGGTGGGATGACGATCGAGATCCTTTGGAACAAAAGCCGCGTCAATGCCGCCTTTGATATCAATTCCAAAGCGCATCTCTGACGCGCCTTTCAAATGCATTGAGCCTATATCCAAACCAAAAAACGCTACATATGAAATGAGCAGTGTAATTATGATAACAGACGCAAATGTCCCCTTTTTATTGGCTAATTTATTCATCATTATAACGACTCCTTTTATTCTTTTTCGTCCTTTATATGTGTAACACACAATAGCCAACAAACTACCCCGCCTCATCTCTGTTCTGGCATGAAGAGAGATAGTGTTTGTCGGTTATACGGCTTGAAACTGTTTAAAATGGTTTAAACAGTTTCAAATAAGAATAAAAGGAGGTGCGTTAGGACTATGCGGAGCGATTAAAAAATGCTTAATTTTACAGATGGGAATTTTGGGTAGAGATATATAACTCGGGGTTGCACGAAAAAAAAGGTTATATGATAACCCATAAAATATCGTCATGAGACTTTTATAGCTTAATAATCGCTGCGTATTTTGAGAGAAATCTGTCTCCTGAACAAAGATGTCTACCAGTTGATTTTGATGTGCGATTGATCGTAATGCATCTTTGCCGGCATCGCAGGCGGAAATTGAATCTTGGTTTATGTCTACTGTCTGTTTATCTTGCATGATTGAACCATCGCCAATATGTGAAAAAAATGAAAGTAACAGAAATGGCATGCAAATAAGAACCAATAATATGGCTAAAAGGCGTATTCCGCTTTTCTTAAATAGAATGCCACACATACTTTCACTCCTCTCCGCATCTTGAATGTTAAGCAATCACTCGCGTTTGCGTTAAATGTAAATATTTTATCGTAAATTACTAAAAGGCTCAATCAAGCACTTTTATAATATACCATTCTAAGAAATAAGAAACAATGCAAAATCAGAAATTTGCACAACGTTCCTGCTAAAACATGGAAAAAACAGAGAAGATTGGGGACTGAACGCCCCAACACATTCCCCCTCATTTCTTCACTGGTATGAAGATATCCACATGACAGTGATTTTCGGCTTCATTCCAGTCGATGTACTGTTCAATTGTCGTCAAGTCTACCTGCCGATATTCGCTACAGGGCATAAATTCCCCATAGATGCGCTTCCATGTCTGCCCAAGAACACCTTCTGAAATTGACCCTTTTGCGGTGAATACAATCCAAGTGCTTGCGGGATATTGATATAGATCAAAACCCTCAATTGGTTCCCCCTGATACTCTATCCCACACATATAGTCGTTGTTACCCTCTGTATCAAACCCGAAGCATAACCCAAGGTCACAGGGATGTCCGTTAATTTCCCGCATCCGCCGAATCATAGCCGTATTTTACAGCGATATCTAACACGCGCTGATCTGTATTTTGCAGCTCGTATGCGGCGCAGGATAATCGCCTGCGGCGAATGTATTCCGAAAGCTGTATTCCAGTAATCGGAGCGAACGAACGCTGGAATACCGAATAGGGGCAAGCTATAATTCGGCCGATCTGTGCAGGATCGATATCTTCAGTCAGATGCTCCTCTAAATACTCCATCGCACTGTTCATTCTGTCTACCCACTGCATAGCCGTCCTCCTTTCCAGCTCCAGAATATCAAAATATTGTTTGAGATATCCAAGTTTGGGAGTACAAATAATCACGGCACATTGCGCCGCGTTATATGCCCTTCTTTTTTGCTTTGTTAAGATACATGTCTTTATCCACAATTTCAATGATTTGCTCCAGACTCAGATTCATTTTCGATTTATAAGATAATATCCCAAAACTTGCGCCAATCAAATAGGGCTTTTGCTTGCTTCGGTTCAAGGCTTCGAATCGCTGTGCGATTCGGGCGCAGATTTTTTCTGCTTCCTGTTCACAGCTATTCTCGAACAATATCATGAATTCATCTCCACCATAGCGGAAGATAACATCGTCGGGATGAAGCTCGCTCATGATAATCCTACAAACGTCAATTATCATAGCATCCCCTTCTAAATGCCCAAAGGTATCATTTACCATTTTAAGATTATCCACATCAAAAAAGCAAAGATTAAATCCCGCTTCTCCATGCTGAGCACTTTCAAACCTTGACTTAAGCATATCCATACCGGCCCTTCTGTTTAAAATGCCGGTCAATGAGTCGGTGGTGGCGTGAATAGCTAATTTTCTCTCAATCCTTTTTATTTCGCCGATGTCAGCGACACCGCTTAAAATCGACTCCTCGCCAAAATAATCAATAAGCTCGTAATTAACAACGGTACACTTGATCTGCCCCGACAATGTCCTTTGATCCACTAAATAATCGATCAATTTCCCATCAGCTTTCAGCTTCTTGCGAATATTGTTGAAATCCCGAGTGTTTTTAAATAAATGCGCGTAGTTCAAATCGTCAGATATTTTCTCTGGAAGATCATAAAACAGAGCGGCCTTATTGTTTACGTATTGGATTTTTCCATCCTCAAACCGGGATATCAACAAAGGAAAGGGATTGATTTCAAACAATTTAATGAAAGCCTGCTTGTCTTCTTTGAGCATTTCCTCATTTAAAAAGTTTGTTACATTATAACGGTAAAGGAGCAGGAATAAAACAACTGCTACCAATATGGTGGTAGTAGAATTGAACTGCTTGATAATAGCGGTATTATCCGTGCAGAAATAGGAAAGACCGATCAGAAAAAAAACATGGTTTACGGTATAAATTGAAAGCACCCATTTCGGATAGATCGGTATTATCAGAGCTGTCGCAAGGACAATCATAATGTATGCATAAATGTTTCCGGCAAACCTTTGACTATTTAAAGATAGAATGGAAGCGATAAAAATGGTGATGAATATTTCTGAAAGTATCAAAATTTTGGCGGCACGAGAGTTTTGGAAGTTTTTCTGCTCAAGCAGCTTGTAGATTGTGAGATAGGTTATTGAAAGAAAAAAAATAATAATGTGTATGATGAAAAGGTTGCGGCTGTATATACTATCAACAGAGGGATCTTGATGCAGCCTAAAATCCAAGTAAAAGTTATAAAAGCTTAAAAAGAAAACAACCCAGTTAAAGATTTTTCCCCGCTGTAAACTTAACAGGAGGCATTTTCTTTCAAATTCCAGATGGTTTTTGAAATTCATATCAAACATTAAAATCCTTGAAAATCTGTTAAAAATTCTAAATGAATCCCTTTCCAAGAATAATCACCTCATTCCGCTGCAGTGTCAACAGCAGTATAGCATAAAAAATTAAACAAATCGACAACGGCAATCGTCTCCTGTGAACAGCATAATAGGGTAGTTCATTCAAAAAAAAGGATATATGATATGCGGCTTGTTTCCATGATCGGCTTTCGGTGTGTTTGCGAAAACCAAAAACGCTTAAATTCGTTTTATTAAATGGTTTGAACACAGAAAACGACGGCGGATTTGTACATTCCAAAAAAAATGTTCAAATCATCAACCGTCGTTCATTTGGTGGAGGCGGCGGGAATTGAACCCGCGTCCGAAACCATATTCACAAGAGCATCTCCGGGTGCAGTTCATGGTTTAACATTCCCTCTCCTGCACGCCCATGAACAGGCTTGCAGCTTCAGTAGCTTCATTTGTCATGCACGACTCAAAGCTTTATCGTGTCACGTTCACCACTGTCGACGCCCTATCCCAGGCCGTGGT
>JAEZJF010000023.1 GCA_023415825.1 Bacillota bacterium | reverse complement strand
AATACCGCATTTGTATGCTTCAAAGGAAATAAGAGCGATGGACATGATTTTGTATGTCAGGCCATTGAAAGAGGGGCTAGTGTCATAGTTGCAGAAAAAGAGGTAGAGGTGCCAGAGGAGATTACCTTGATTCTTGTCGGCAATACTAGACTTGCCCTAGCTTATATGGCAGCAGCCTTTTATGAGTATCCAGCAGAAAGATTAATTACTATCGGTATTACTGGAACAAAAGGGAAAACCACAACAAGCTATATGATTAGGGAGATTTTTTTAGAAGCAGGAATCTCCACTGGATTAATCGGTACCATTGAAATTATCATTGGTAAAAAACACATTCAAGCAGGCAATACCACTCCCGATGCTTTGGAGATTCATCGTTATCTAAAGGAAATGGTGGATCATGGGGTAAAGGCTGTAGTAATGGAGGTATCTTCTCAAGGGCTTAAGCTACATCGTACTGCCTCTATTATGTTTGATTACGGTATATTTACCAATATATCACCGGATCATATTGGACCGGGAGAACATAGGGACTATGAAGAATACATGTCATGTAAAAGTATGCTAATGAGGCAGTGTCGGGTTGGTATTGTAAATCGGGATGCCCCAGATCTTAACAAGATTCTTCACGGACATACTTGTAAAGTGTTGACCTACGGATTGTCTCAAACTGCTACGCTCTATGGATATGGGATAAGCCTTGTGCAAAAGCCTTCTGAGCTAGGGGTTCAGTTTTATGTTGGTGGTATGATGAATGCAGCATTAGAACTCTGGTTACCTGGTATGTTTAATGTATACAATGCATTGGCAGCTATTATGGTAGCCTTACAGGTTCATATCCCAGAGAAGTGTATCCTTAAGGCACTTAAGCAGGTGAAGATTAAAGGCCGCCTAGAAATTGTTCCAGTATCCCCTGAGTATACCGTAATGATTGACTATGCCCACAATGCAGTTAGTTTAGAAAGTGTGTTAAAAACCTTGCGGACCTACGACCCTACCAGAATTATTTGTCTATTTGGCTGCGGTGGGAATAGAGCTAAAATAAGGCGATATGAGATGGCTAGAGCAGCAGCTAAATTTGCAGATGAGATTGTTGTGACAAGTGACAATCCTCGTGATGAGGCAATGGAGGAGATTATCTATGATATTACCAGCACCTTGGATGAAGAAGGCGCAACTTATCATGCCATCATAAATCGAGTAGAGGCGATATCCTATGCCATTGACATTGCGAAAAAAGGGGATATCATCTTACTGGCTGGTAAAGGTCATGAAACTTATCAGGAAATTAAAGGAGTGCATTACCCAATGGATGAGCGCACAATCCTATATGATATAAAAAAACAGTATCTTTTAAATGAAGGATAGAAAGGGAATGTCATGGAAGCACTATCGTTAAATGAAATAGTAAAAGCTGTAGGGGGAATCCTACTATCAGGAAATGAAAACATCAAAATAACCAGTGTATCTACCAATTCAAGAGAACTAGGAGAGGGTTGCCTCTTTGTTCCTATTATCGGAGAACGTGTGGATGGTCACAAGTTTATTAAAGGAGCAATTGAAGCAGGTGCAAAAGCAATATTTACCGCCTATACACAGGAGGAATATATAGAAGGTGCCGCTTATATAAAGGTGGAGGATACCTTACGTGCACTACAAAGCTTGGCTAGCTATTATCGTAATATGTTTAATATTCCGGTTGTAGGGATAACAGGGAGTGTAGGGAAAACTACGACGAAGGAAATGATTTCTGCTGTCCTCACTACTAAGTATCAGGTGATGAAGACGCAGGGGAATATGAATAGCCAAGTAGGATTATCCCTTACATTGTTTAACATAGAAAAGAAGCATGAAGTTGCTGTGGTTGAGATGGGAATGAGTGAGCCAGGAGAGATGGAGAGATTGTCTAAAGTCGCAAGGCCTACGATTTCTGTTGTGACCAATATTGGGGTAAGCCACATTGCACAGTTAGGGTCTAAGGAAAACATAAGAAGAGAAAAACTAAACATAATTGATGAGACTACTTCTAATGGTGTACTCTATGTCAATGGACAGGATGCATTGTTAAAGGAAGTGAAAAACTTTAAAGAATCATTACTAAATGGGGATGACATGATTCCTCTAGCAAAAAGAACCTGTGATGCACTTCGTGATACGGAGATTAAAACATACGGCATAGGAGAAGACTTTTCCTTTAGAGCAAAAGATGTATGTTCTAGACAAGAGACTACAATATTTACGTATGTAAGTGAGGACTCTAAGGAAGAGGTTACCTTAAAGGTGTTAGGTGATCATAATGTGATGAATGCGGTAGTAGCCTTAGGGATAGGAGAGCAGCTTGGGATTCCTGCTAGTGTAGGAAAAGAAGGTCTTCTTGCCTATGAACCAATTGCCATGAGAGGCCAGATTCTAAAGAAAAATGGCTTTGTGATCATAGACGATACCTACAACGCTAGCCCGGATTCTATGAAAAGTGGAATCGCTGTCCTTCATTCTCTAGAAGGGGTAAACAGAAGGATTGCTGTGTTAGCGGATGTATTAGAGTTAGGAGAAGCGTCCTATAAACTTCATTATGAAGTGGGAGAGGCCATTGTAGAGGATGCTTTAAAAGGGAAGAAAATAGATGAGCTAGTAGTAATTGGAGAAGCAGCAAAAGCTATATATGA
>JAEZJF010000013.1 GCA_023415825.1 Bacillota bacterium | reverse complement strand
TTTAACATTCCCTCTCCTGCACGCCCATGAACAGGCTTGCAGCTTCAGTAGCTTCATTTGTCATGCACGACTCAAAGCTTTATCGTGTCACGTTCACCACTGTCGACGCCCTATCCCAGGCCGTGGTGCTCCCGGGTAGGACGGCTGCCTAATTAGGCTGCGTAAGCTAAATTGCTATTATTGTTAGCGTTTAATTAAGTTTCCCGTTTTTTAAAGTGGCCTACGAGAATCCACTACCCGCTTCTCCGGCTTCAACAATCCCGTCGAAACCTTAACGCCCCCATTATATTCGGTCTTGCGACCTGGTGCGCTAACAAGTCTATTATAACACAAAGTGTTTCAATAACTTGGTACCCGTTCGAAATCTTTGATTTCGGTAACGGGTAATGTTATTATAACATAATCGACCCTACTTATGCATTGTCGGTTATTACCTTAAGGAATCCTTCATCCTACGGTCAATCTCGCGCATGGCATCCTTTTTGGCGATGCTATCGCGCTTGTCATAAAGCTTTTTACCTTTTGCGACGGCAAGCTCTACCTTTACCATACCTTTTTTAAAATACAGACTCAACGGTATAAGGGTAAGGCCCTGTTTTTGAGTATGCCCGATGAGCTTGTTTATTTCCGAACGATGGAGCAGCAGCTTTCTCGTGCGCAAAGGATCATGGTTGAACCTATTTCCCATATCATAAGGACTGATATGAAGGCCACTGACGAAAACCTCGCCATTTTTTATGGTGGCATAGCTGTCCTGAAGGTTGGCACGTCCCAAGCGCAGAGATTTTACTTCAGTGCCGGTAAGGGCAATCCCTGCTTCCATACATTCTTCTATAAAATAATCGTGCCGCGCCTTTCGGTTCTGGACGATGGACTTTATACCTTCTCGAGCCATGGCTCCCCCTTCCATCCAACCTATTAAATGGGATTAAAAAGCCTCCCGCATTAAGGAGGCATCTTTAAGTATACACTGCTTGCGGTGTATAGTCAACAAGCGTGCTAAAACTTGCGAGACTCATGCTGTCGCGGAGGGTACCGCATCCGGTGACCAAACGGCATCTGTAAAAAGGATGTTGGAAAGCAAACAAAAAAAGCTCGATAGTGTTTGCCTATCGGGCTTTTCCTTGGTACACCATCACGGGCTCGAACCGTGGACACCCTGATTAAGAGTCAGGTGCTCTACCAACTGAGCTAATGGTGCATATCTAGTTGTTTCTGGTCTGTCGTCTGCCGACATTTTTATATTATACAGATTGTTATTGCCCATGTCAAGCACTTATCCGGCCAAAATATTATGTAATTTTTTATATAATTTTTCTTAAAAAGGGAGACTAAGATCTCATACCTATTTAGTTTTAGACTTAGCCTCCCTGACTCTTCCATTATTCTGTCTTCATAACGCGCATTGCATTTAATATAGCCAATACTGCAACGCCGACATCCGCGAATACCGCTTCCCACATGGTAGCGATACCCCCGGCACCCATTAATAGGACAACAACTTTAACTGCAAGTGCAAACACAATATTTTGCATCACGATGCTTCGTGTCTTCTTGGCCACTTGAATAGCACTGACAAGCTTTGAAGGCTCATCGGTCATCAATACCACATCCGCAGCTTCAATGGCTGCATCGGAGCCTAATCCACCCATTGCGACCCCGACATCTGCACGGGCCAGGACGGGAGCGTCATTAATACCGTCACCAACAAAAACAAGCTTTCCTTTCGGTGACTTTTGTTCATCCAATATCTCCACCCTTTCGACCTTTTGGTCGGGGAGCAGCTCGGCATGAACTTCATCCAGCCCCAGATCCTTGCCGATTTTTTCACCCACAGCCTTGCTGTCACCTGTCAGCATGACAATCTTTTTAACACCTAAAGCTTTTAAAGCCTTAATGGCCTTTTGGCTGTCTTCCTTGACTTCATCGGATATGACAATATACCCGGCGTAGCTGTTTTCAATGGCCACGTGAACAACGGTTCCTATCTCCTGAACTTCCTCATAAGAAATGTTTTCCTTTTTCATTAGCTTGCTATTTCCTGCGAGGACTGTCTTCCCTTGAACCTTCACTTTTATCCCATGACCGGAAATCTCATCATAATCGGAAATTACGCTTTTATCAATTTCCTTTCCGAAAGCCTTCTGGATGGAAAGGGCAATGGGGTGGCTGGAATAGCTTTCAGCGTATGCGGCGTATTCCAATAGCTCTGCATCAGTTATGGCCCCATTGGTCGAAGTCTTTGTCACCTTGAAGACGCCTTTTGTCAATGTACCCGTCTTATCAAAAACAACAGTATCAACGTTATTCAACGCTTCAAGATAGTTGCTGCCCTTAATGAGGATACCTTTTTTGGAGGCTCCGCCGATGCCCCCAAAAAAACCTAGCGGGATGGAGATCACCAAAGCGCAAGGACAGGACACCACCAGGAATACCAAGGCTCTGTTGATCCATTCAACAAAGGTTGCTCCGGGGATAACCAACGGGGGGATAATTGCCAATGCAGCAGCAGCAAAAACTACGGCAGGTGTATAATACCTTGCAAATTTTGTAATAAAATTCTCAGTAGGCGCTTTTTTACTGCTTGCGTTCTGTACCAGGTCCAGGATCTTGGATACGGTTGATTCACCGAATTCCTTGGTAACCTCTATGGTGAGAAGTCCGTTTTTATTGATTGAGCCAGATAACACATCGTTTCCTGCTTCAACCTCTCTGGGTAGAGACTCACCTGTCAACGCCGAAGTATCCAGCATGGATCTACCTTCAATAACTTTGCCATCCAGAGGCACTTTTTCACCGGGCTTAACAAGAATAATATCACCAATGCTGACCTCTTCAGGCGTTACTCTTTTTATCTCGTCGCCTATTTTCAGGTTGGCAAAGTCGGGGCGGATATCCATTAATGCAGCAATTGATTTCCGAGAACGATTTACAGCGATATCCTGGAACAATTCTCCGACCTGATAGAAGAGCATAACGGCAACACCTTCAGCAAAATCCTTAATGGCGAATGCGCCGACGGTGGCTATACTCATCAGGAAGTTTTCATCAAATACCTGCCCGCGCAGTATATTTTTAGCTGCTTTTAGCAGCACTTCACCGCCAACCAAAAGGTAGCTGACAAAAAACATGGCAAACCCTATCCAAAAGGTCGGCTTTAATAGGATAGCCGCAAAGAAAAGAGCTGCACCTATACCAAGCATGATCAGTTTACGCTTATCAAGGCCTTCCCCATGATCGTGGTCATGATCATCGTCTTCTTTTTCGTGGCTTTCTTCAACAACCTTGATATCTGACTCGATTCTGGTGGCTATTTTTGAAGCTTCTTCAATAATCGCTTTGAGTTCACGTTTATGATACACCTCAAAAGTCAGCTTCCTTGAAACAAAATCCACGCTTGCATCCTTAACCCCGGGCAATGCTTTGATTTCCTTTTCTATTTTGGTTGCACAGTTGGCGCAGCCCAAGCCTATAAGCATCAATACCTTTTTCTCGGGCTTTGATGTCACCTTTTCCTTGACTTCCACATGAGGCTCAAGCTTTTTAATAATGCTGTTTGAGGCATTAACAACAGCGTCCATGTCTTCATCCTGTCGGGTTTCGATGGTCAGCGTCTTTGTTGCAAAATTTAAAGAAGCCGAAGCGACTCCTGTGATTTTATTTACTTTTTCCTCAATTTTGGTTGCGCAATTTGCGCAATCCAGACCCTGCAATAAAAATTCTCTTCTGATCCCCTTCGCCACAATATGACCTTCTTTCATTATGCTGTCTATTTTTCGTTGATATGGATCAAGCCCTGGTCGAAAATTTGCTTAACATGAGCATCGTCCAGTGAATAGTAGACGACCTTTCCGTCTTTCCTGTTCTTGACTAATCTTGCCTGTTTCAAAACCCGAAGCTGATGGGATATGGCCGACTGTGTCATGTTGAGAAGTACCGCAATATCGCAAACACACATTTCTGACTCTACCAATGCCCAAAGTATCTTTATCCTTGTGGAATCACCAAAGACCTTAAAGAGTTCTGCCAAATCACAGAGATTCTCTTCAGATGGCATTTTTTCTTTTACGTTATTCACGACATCCTCATGGATAACGGTACAGTCACATCTTTCCAATTCATCTCTCTCAAACATTTTCCTACCTCATTTCATGTATAATATGAACACTTGAATAACTATTCATATATTATGCTTCCATTATATGCTGCTAAAACAAAAGTGTCAATATAAATATGAACAATTGTTCAAGTGTTAAAGTGATACTGCTAAAGTGACAGGATAGAGGTCTAGAAAAAAGAGACCCTGCCGAAACAAGGTCTCCTTTACTAATCAATTTAGGGGCTATTCTGCTGGTTTAGATCATGCAATCCCATCATATTGTTGGAAGAGTTTTAAACCCTTCACTCAATAATTCTTCAGGATATTCGCAGTCCTCAAGCTTACCGGAAGTATATTCCTCATAGGCTGTGAGATCAAAGTTGCCATGTCCGCTCAAGCAGAACAAAATGCTTTTGGACTCCCCTGTTTCCTTGCATTTAAGGGCCTCATCAATAGCCACTTTAATGGCATGGGACGACTCAGGAGCCGGTAAAATGAGCTCGGATTTAGCAAATTGGACAGCAGCCTTGAACACCTCGGTCTGATGGACGGCACGGGCTCCAATAAGCCCGTCATGGTAGGCCCGGCTGACCAGGGCTGAATCGCCATGGTAGCGCAAGCCGCCGGCATGGATTCCGGGAGGCATAAAGCCATGACCCAGAGTGTACATCTCAACAATAGGGGTAAGATGGGCTACGTCACTATAATCAAAGGCATACTTGCCCCTGGTAAGGGTAGGACAAGCAGCGGGCTCCACTGCAATTATTTCGGTATTTTTCCCTTCTCGGATTTTATCCTGCAGGAAGGGGAACGCAATACCGCCAAAATTAGTTCCTCCACCGCAGCAGGCGATGATGGTGTCCGGATATTCATCAATTTTTGCCATTTGCTTTTTCGCTTCAAGGCCGATAATGGTCTGGTGAAGGATGACATGGTTTAAAACGCTTCCTAGTGCGTAATTGGTATCACTATGAGTCGCCGCATCCTCAACTGCCTCACTGATGGCAATTCCAAGGCTTCCCATGGAACCGGGATCCTTTTCAAGGATAGCACGACCGGCCTCAGTCAGGTTACTGGGACTGGGATAGACTTTCGCCCCATAAGTTTCCATGAGCAGCTTTCTGTACGGTTTTTGCAGTGAACTGATCTTGACCATGTAGACCGTACATTCCATATCAAATAATTGCGTTGCAACTGAAAGAGCTGTACCCCATTGACCCGCGCCAGTTTCTGTGGAAAGGCGCCTGATACCTGCTTTGTGGTTATAATAAGCCTGAGGTATGGCAGTATTGAGTTTATGGCTCCCTGAGGGGTTATTGCCTTCGTATTTATAATAAATACGGGCAGGCGTATCCAAAAGCTTCTCAAGGTTATACGCGCGGCAGAGGGGTGACGGACGGAAGGAACGGTAAAGCTCCCTGACCTCCTCAGGAATAGCAACGAAACGTTCATTGGACATTTCCTGCTTAACTAATTCCTCAGGAAAAATAGCCAGCATCTCGTCTGGCGCAACAGGTTTTTTTGTTTGGGGGTTCAGATAAGGGCTTAGATCGGGCAGATCGGCCCGAATATTGTACCAGCTTTCGGGCAGCTCGTTTTCAGATAAATAGACACGATAGGGTACATGATTTGTACGCATAGACATTCTCCTCTCATCTCTTCCAAGCTTTTCTCAACTTATCTGTTCTTGTATAAAAACTTTTGCAACCTCTATTGCAAAACATTTTAATACTTTGATATATAATAACATCCCTTATTTTGACATGTCAATCTTAATCTTTCCACGCATACGCTCTTTACTTTTCTCAAAAACTTGTTTAAGATGTGACATACAGGCGGTGCTTAATCTTTATGAATAAATTTGATAAGTTTTTAAGACACAGACAAAGTCTCCTTGTGCAGTACAAGATGGGTGACCTGACTAAAAACGAGTTTATCGAAGAAAATTTTCAATATATGGAGAGCCTTGGCATTAAGCCTTTTACACGGGTAGATAACGTTAAAAAAGCAGTTTATAACTATCACTATTACAATGTCAACGCCAAGTACTGGCAATGGATAGCCAATGACCGCAAAAACACTGAGAAGGAACGGCAGGCCTATTATACCGAGTCTCTAAATTACTATCATCAGAAGGATCAGGCCACTCTCTCCCTGCTTCGGTTGATAGATTTTAAAGCTGAAGCCTATTATGTGAATGTCAAATCTCAATTATTGAAAGACAAGCTCATTGAGATTGTTATAACGGATCCTGATATCTTATTGGAAATAGATGCCTACCATCCATTAAGCGGCTCTACCGACAGCGACTATCTCATTCTTCACACTAAAAGCAACTGGATTGCTAACGCGCTAAAAACGAACGGTATTTTGCGAGAGGACAAGCGCCAGTCCTTGACTGACAACTATATCAATCAAAAATACTAGTCATCTAAATGAGCATCTCTATACAATTTGCATAGTATGTACTAACACAAATTGTATGAAAGGGAGCTTTGCCATGGGTAACCGCACTAATTGGGACGTCTGTCCCAAGTGGGTCAGGTTTCAAAATGAGGATACAAGATTCAGCAACAATAACAAATGGGATGTCTGCCCGGATTGGGTCAAATTTGGAAATCGTGAAACAAGCTCTGAAGAAGATAAGCATTCTCAAGAGTGTCAAAAGGAAAAGCAAAGGCATGTCCATGAGTTTTTGGGCAGCACCAAACTAGCAGAGGAAGAGGACGAAAGGCATAACCATCGGTTTGCCGGTGTCACTGGTGAAGCCATACCTTCTTCCCGGAAAGACCATGTTCATAAGGTATGCACAAGAACGGATTTCTTTGATCATTTCCATGAGATTGAAGATGTTACAGGCCCTGCAATTGATGTCGGAAATGGCAAGCATGTTCATTTTGTAAAAGGGAAGACAACTGTTAACGATGGACACTGCCACAGATTCCAATTTGCCACCTTGATTGAAAGCCCGCTTCTTCCTCAGCAAGATTGCAATTGATTGTAGTTTATTGATTTCGCGTATTAAAAACGACCGGTGACCGGTCGCTTTCTTTTTATAAGACATCATTTTAAATGATTAAAAGGCCGGTCTCGGTTCAGAAGATGAAGAATAAGCCATGTAACCAGACCTGAAAGTATAATGACCAGATAATCAACGGTCGCAAGGGGTAAAGGGCCGAGGGATTCAAAGAAAAAACCGTTTCCGAATTTGAATAACTTTCCGTCTGTCAGCACCAATTCACCAATATACATCACGATCGTCGTCAGTATCGCTGCAATTATCGGGACAGTGATTGAAAGCAGCTTTCGCTTGCCGAAGAAAATGCACCCGAAATACACTCCGAAGGTCACGCCGAATACGATAAAAAACAGGCTCATCAAGAAGGCGGAAAGCGGAGAAATGTTCAATGTACCGTTTCGATAAAACGCAGTAAAACAGGCGAGAATACACAGTCCCACAAACACAGCGACACATACAGCCTGCGCAATCAACGGTTTCTTTTTAGAGGTGTCATTTTCTTTCATCATATGGGTAAACCCGTGTATCAGACCGATGACAGTCAGAACAATTATGATGGCGATGATATAAAAATGTACCTTGTACGCAGGGTTGTTCTCGGCATATATAGGTTCCCCTATGGACTCCAATATTTCCGGTGTTGCGATACAAAGACTGTATTGCCATGATTCAAGGGGAAGCTTCGTCTGAGTATAACCCTCAATGACTTTTATCTGTTCAAAACCGATTTCCGTGCCGAGAAAGATAGCAACACCCAGAGCAGAAGCAATGGTCATTGAGTATTTTTTCCATAGCTTATAAATGACAGGGAAAAGAGCGGCTACCAAAATGAGAGCTATAGAAATTGGTGTGTACGGAATAATATACTTTGGATATTCCGTAGTGTCTATTGCACCGCTTAGAATATAATGAGACAGCGTTTTAACCCCCATATAAATGGGATAGGCAGACGCCAAAAGCAAAAACGCAAGCGAAAATAGATAGAAAGTCCAATACCTGTTTTTCATAAACATTACTCCTCACACAGCCGTGTTTGTAAGCAACACCACGGCAATAACGATAATTAAAACCAGAAAGCACACACTCGAAAACGCAGTGAACCTTTTATATGACAATATGTTTTCTATCCGCACTCTTGTTTTTGCACCTCCGAAAGCGGATGCAAACATCGTTTTGTTTGATTCGCAATTTACAAGCACCGTGGCATATTCCTTCTGTTTTTCTACCCCGTATTTTTTAAGCACTTTTTCATCACACGAAAGCTCCATATCGGCAAAAAAACACTTCAACAGCAGCCAAATAAACGGATTAAACCAATGAATACAGGCTGTCACAACAGCAATCACACGCCACAGATTATCTCCACGGTGTATATGGATGTTTTCATGCTGTAAAATATACGGAATATCATTGTCCAATAGACCTTTTGGCAGAATGATTCTAGGCTTGAATACTCCGTATACGGCCGGCGATAAAATTTTATCCGATGCATATACATTATCCCTTATAAGCTCTGCATTTTTAAATTCAGCTTTGGTAACAAAATAGAGCGATACCGATGCTATCAGCGCGGCAGCGGCAAAAACGGCCCAAATAACAGAAGCCACCGAAAACACACTTTCAAGTAAATTTGTCTTGTACACAATAGGAAAATAGTCTTCAGCCGCCATGATACTGTTTGTCATCGAAAACTCCGGTAAAATGCTTGTTTCTCCATATATTACAATCGTTTTAGTTGTCAACTTCGAAATCACATTCATCAAGCTAAAAGCGCTTCCGATTCCGAAGGGAATCACAAAACGAACACATGGAACCAACCAGAGCACATAGGGAACAAAGCGCGGTAATCGTTTTATTTTGCGGATAATCAAAACAATAAATCCGGTAAAGGTGCCGAGAATACTCATATTCAGTATCCAATAGAATATTTCACCAAGCATATGCTCACCGCTTTTCTATCATCTTCCTCAATTCGTCTAGCTCATCTTCGGACAAGCTATCGTCTTCAAGCAGGGACGAGAACAAAGCTTTTTTTGAGCCGTTATAAAGCTTTGAAATCAGCGTTTCAGTCTCAGCCTTACGGACTTCTTCTTTTTTTACAAGAGATGTGCACATAAAATTCGGTTCGGTACGTAAAATGATTGATTTGTCGACGAGCTTTTTTATCACAGTATAAGTTGTGTTTTTATTCCATCCGTATTCCTCGGATGCCCAGATACTTAGCTGCTTTGCACTCGCAGGCTCACTGCCCCATAGAAGCTCCATAAGCTTAAGCTCACCATCAAAAAGTCTTGTTTCCATAGTACTTGCCTCCCAGACTATTGCTCTCGTCTCTATACTATCGCAATAGTCTTGACATGTCAAGAGATTTAGTAATGTCAAAAAAGCAGATGTCCAGGGATGTGAGTATATAGCAAACAGCCTGACTGAAACTAATTATAAGAATCAATCAGGCTGTCTCTATATAAGAGGAGGGCTACTAGACAAAATCAAATCCTTTATGTAATAACTTCCGGCAGTCCATCCGGGCCTTGCCTCAAAATAAGTCCCCTCTCAAAAAGTGGATTGGTTAACGGGAAATCAGTTCTAAGATGCACTCCCCTGCTTTCCTCTCTTGCCAGGGCAGCTTTAATCATAATCAGTATGGTGAGAGCTCTTTGTCTTGTGGCTTTATCCTTGTTCAGTTCTCCGGATAGCAGCAACTTAGATAGGATTCTCGCGTTCTTTTCCATGGTACCACGGCATCGATACGCTCCCAGCGCTTCATCTCCAAGTGCCTGGATTTGCCGTGTGTATGCTTTATCGGTTTCCGAGTCCTGAGCATATTCAAATTCCTGAGGCTTGACATCGGATATGAAATCCAGATTTGCAATAGCCTCTGCGCAGAGCATACCGGATATAGCCGCCTGTGAGGAGGCATTTCCGCCAATGCGGCATGCTCCGTGGATGGAACCGGCAGCTTCACCAATAGCATATAATCCGTTAATATTTGATCGGTAGTTTCTATCGACCGCAATACCTCCCGAAATACTGTGAGGCTTGGGTTTAACTTCAATAAGCTCCCCAGCCGGATTTTTACCGGCATCCTTAAGGCGGTTATAAAACCAGGGATACATCTTCAGAGTATTTTCGGGAATATGCCGCATATCAACATAAACCCCGCCATGGGGTGAGCCTTTGCCCAGTTTTATTTCATTCCATATGGCCTTATTGAGCAATGTCTTGGGGGAGCCCGATTCTCCCTGGGGTCTGCACTTCAAGATAAAACGCTCCATATCCGCATTGAGTAAATACGCGCCTTCACCCAGCATGGCCGTTGGACATGGTTCCCCATAAGCCTTCGCTGGATCAATAACAATCATAGGTTCAAATTCCAGAAACTCCATATCAGTCAATTGAGCACCTGCTTCAAAAGCCTCGGAAAACAGCTTTCCAGTGATATCCCCCGGATAAGTTGTATGGCCCAGAATTCCGCCTACTCCTCCCCAGGCTGCCACCACTGTTGATGAATGCACATTAAAGGTAGCTCCATCAGGGTCTCTTACAGTTATTCCACATATCCCCCCATTATTTTTCAGGAGCTGCAGAACCTCATAGCCGTTATTTATCATTACGCCTTTTTCCTTCAAGCCTTTTACAAGTACATCAATGATATCTTCCCCAATCAGATGTTCTGTTGAACAAAGCGAACGAGGGAGGCTGGAACCGGAGGTTTTGCGTAACCTGGGTGACCCGTTCTCCATCAAGGAGAATTTCACGCCCCATCTTTTTAGCAATTCATAGCAGCCGGATGAAGCCCTGCACATATCTTCCACCATCTGCCGATTGGCTGTTGCATAGCCGGCACTCATCATATCCTCACAGTATTGCTCAGGAGTGTCTCCAAAGGGGCTATCAGGCAAAACAAAGTTGATTGCGGCAATATAAGGCGTTGCACCGTAAGACAAAGCATAAATCCCTATATCCTTTACTCCCAGTTCAGTGAGCCTTGCAGCAAGGACAAGTGCCGCCAGTCCGCCTCCTGCCACAATAATATCGTGCTTTTTTTCCAATATTGATACCTCCCCTAATATACTCTAAAGGATTAACCTTAAGTTTTACATACTGCTCAGCCTTTGACGGAGCCCAATAGAATACCCTTTTTGAAATATTTCTGAATAAATGGATAGACACAAACGATGGGTACCATGGCTATGAAGATTGAAGCTGCGCTAAGGGTAGCGGGCGTCACCATGTAGCCGTCGATATTCGCAGTCCTGAATAATGTAACGGTATCTCCGGTTGAAATAACAAGCTTTTTAATGACCTGCTGGATCGTATGCAGGTTATCCTTACGCAGATACAGTAACGGAATCATGTATTGATTCCAGATGTACACCGCATAAAACATTGCAACCGTAGCAACGATCGGTCTGGAGATAGGTAAATAAATCTTCCACATAATCTGAAAATCATTGGCACCGTCAACAACTGCCGCTTCTTCCAATTCATACGGAATTCCATCCAAAAAAGCCTTGGTAATAAGAAGATACTGGGTATTTATAGCAAAGGGAATCACCATAACAAGGGGATTATTTACGAAGCCCAGCTTGCTGAGAACAATATAATAAGGAATGATACCCGCCTCGAATACCCATGTAAAAACAAATATGCTCATAATAAGGAACCGGCCTTTAAATTGCCTCCGGCTTAAGACGTAAGCCGTAAGGAACGTTACAAACAGAGCCACCACCGTTCCCATCACAGTGTATTTAAATGAGTTTACCAAGCCTGAAGCAATGGAAAGGGCGGGGGTTTGGAATATAAACTTATAAGATTCCAGATTAACCCCCTTTGGCATAAAAACCACATCACCATTGGCAACAAAGCGACCGTCACTAATTGAGAGGAAGAGTATATGTAAGAATGGGAATATGCAAATAACTGCAATGAGCAAAAGCAGGGAATTGTTTACAATGTCAAACAAGTGTGTTTTTTTCTTATTCATATTTGCAGCCCTCCTAGAAAAGTCTCGAAGAGGAATATTGCCTCGAGAGCCGGTTTGTCCCAATTACAAGTAAAAAAGCAACAATGGATTTTAACATATTCACAGCTGTACCGTAGCTGTAGTTCGGGAAATTGATGGTCGAAAATCCCAAACGGTAAACATAAGTCTGTATAACATCGGCTGTTTCATATACACTCGGGTTATACATCAGCAGTATTCTGTCCAGATCTACGGTAAAGATATTTCCAACGCTAATAATCAACATCACAATAATGGTTCCGGAAATGCACGGAAGCGTTATGAACTTCACTTTTTGCCATCGTGTTGCGCCATCTATTTCTGCTGCTTCATACAGGCTTGGATCAATGGCAGTAATGGAAGCCAGATAAATAACTGCCGAATATCCAAAAGTCTGCCAGATCTGAAGAATGACATATAATGATCTGAACCATTTTGGTTCAGTCATAAAGGATATTGATTCCAGGCCAAAGCTTTTTAGCAATATGTTTACTATGCCGGTGGTAGGTGAAAGCATCGTATAGATGATACTGACCATAACCGCTGAAGAAATAAAATAGGGTAAAAAGCTCATTGATTGCACTGTGCTTTTAAAACGCCTCAGTCCGACTTCATTGAGCATCAGGGAAAAAATAATCGGAATAGGAAAACTGAAAAGCAGCGAGTAAAAGGCGAGTAAGAGGGTATTCTTCAAAAGCGTCAGCATATACGGCTCAGTAAAAATCTGCTGGAAATGCTTAAGAAATACCCAGTCGCTTTTAAAAATTCCCTTAAAGGAATTAAAATCCTGAAAAGCAATGGCCATGGCTCCGATTGGTGCAAGCTTGAAAAGCACCAATATGATAAGACCGGGTATAAGCATAATCAAAAGCTGATAATTCTTCTTTATGTATTTGCTTATGGCAATACTGGTTGGAACTTTTGGTTTTATGTTCCGATCTGTAATATCAGGTGTGCAGGCTTTTGTAGCTATGAGGACCACCTCCAAGGATTGATAGCAAATCATTGAGCTGTGAATAGTTCATCGCCGACAGCAAACCTACTGACCGTAAATCTACTGTCGGCTGAACGTAGTCATAAATCGGATAGATGTTTATTTCTTATATTTAGCATCATAAGCTGCCTGTTGGATTTCTTCCATTCTGGTATAGCCGAGATTTGCCATCTCCTTAAGCCATTGATCCCAATCTGCGAAAGACCTTTCACCGGTGATGAATTTGATTGTACCTGAAAGTACAGCCGGAGTAACCACTGCTTTCAAATTATCATATTCTACCGCTTGTTCGGCAGTATAACTGAATGTAATGGATGGTTCAACCTGGTCGAAATTATTAAGAGCCGCGTTTTTAACAACATCGGAATTCCACTCATAGAACCATTCGTTATTTACAGGCTTCGGGAATGTAAGACGATCGTTGAGGAAGCTCCATCTTGGAGTACCGAGAGGAAGCGCTTCCTGTTCATTAAAGCTAACGATGTGCTCATACTTGCTTCCATTTTTCTTGAAGCTTTCGCCTTCGACGCCCCAGTGCACCAATTCCTGACCTTCAGGACTGTAGAAGTAATCAAGGAATTTTAATATCCCAGGTGCTTTATCCTTGGAATCGATGTTGATGGCCAGCGAACGATCGAGCTTGTATCTGGTTTCACAGTAGGCCTTAGCTTCCTTGCCATCGGCATTCTTGAGATAATCCATAACCTGAATATCATAATCCGGGTCGTTCTGAGGTCCGCCATTATTCATAAACCATGCGGGACGGGTGTAGAAATCAAGTCCCACGCTGCTCTTTCCGGTGAGGAAATCCTGTTCCCAAAGCTGTTCGGTCATAGCTCCCTTAACCCATTGCGGATTGATAAGTCCTTCCTCATAAAGGTCGGCATACCATTCGATCATTTTCTTGTAGCCATCACTGTAGATATCGGTTCCTGCCTCTTTTAGAACCATAGTATCATAGAGACCGTTTGAAATGCCGCCTTCAAAATTGGCATAGCAGTTAAATATCCACTGTGTACGGATATAGTGCTCACGTCCGGAGAATGGGTAGTAGTTTTCTTCATCCTTGTAATAGGCTTTCAGTTTTCTTAGAACATCTGTAAATTCCTCAAGTGTCGTGGGCATTTGAGTTATTCCAGCTTCTTTAAAATGGTCGGCCCGGTAGAACAAGAATTCACCTATTTTAACGCATTCTGAAGCCAACCCGTAAATTCCGCCGTCTTCAGCGGTTATGAAGGATTTGTAATCAGGATTTGCGTCAATATAGGCTTGAATGTTGGGGGCATTTTGGGCAATAAGCGGGGCCAGGTTTACAAACGCACTCTGCTGACCATAGACAATAGCCTGTCTGGCAGTAACCTGTCCGCAATCAGGGAAAGTCTTGCTTATAAGCATTTGATCAATACTGGACTGATACTCGGTTTCTGACGAACCCTGGCCTAAAAGCTCAACTTTGGTATTGGTAGCCTTTTCAGCTTCCGGGAACCACTTCAGATCTTTTAGCCAATCTACAAATTTGGTTTGCATGGAATAACTGAACTCGAAGGGTTTTCCTGTTGCTGGTGTCTGAGATGTCGCCGATGCTGCGGACGCACTTGTCGGACTAGCGGTGTTTGCTGAAGGTGTCTCCCCGCACCCTGCCGTTAAGGCGCTGATCATCATAACGGTTAATAGAATAGCGAGTAGCTTTTTCATTAAAATCCCTCCTTGTTATTATGGGTAATATCATTTATGTCAACTGTTTAAGTTGACAAATAGATCCAGAGAGTTATAAAAGCTGCTTATAAATGGAGCTAATGTCGTCGAGGGACATATCCTTGGGATTTTGGTCAAGCAAACGGCGCACCTCGCTCGCCGACTTGGTCAGGAAGTCCAGATCATCCTTTGTTACACCATATTTTTCAAGATTATTGGGGATGTTAACCTCACGCACAAGATTGAAGATTGCTTCGATAACCTTTTTACCGGCTTCATCAACAGATAAGCCCGCAGCGTCTATACCCACAGCATTTGCAATAGGGTAAACTTTATCGGGAATAGCGTCCATATTGAATTTCATGACATAGGGCAGAAGAATGGCATTTGAAATACCATGGGGTATCCTGTAGGTTCCTCCGAGCGGATAGCTCAGTGCGTGAACCGCCACCGTGCTTGAGCAAGAGATGGCAACTCCTCCGTAAAAAGCCGCTCGAAGCATATTTTCGCGAGCTTCCATATTATCGCCGTCGTGATATGCTTTTAACAAATTGACACTAATAAGCTTCAAGCCTTCTAGTGCAAATAGATCAGAGAAAGGATTGGATTTTTTTGATATGTAGGTCTCAATACAATGGCAGAAAGCGTCGAGTCCTGTTGATGCAGTCACTGAGGGCGGCAGGCTCCTTGTGAGCCGCGCATCGAGCACCACCTGCTGCGGCATAAAGTAGTCATGCACAACACCCACTTTCAGCTTTTTGTCCGGGATGAGAATAATGGCGTTGGGCGTCGCCTCTGAGCCTGTACCGGCTGATGTTGGCACGGCTATAAGGGGAACTCCTGGTACCTTTATGAGCTCCTTTTTGGTCAGATCGGCTTGGTATTCGGGGTTTTTAAGCATTACCGCAATAAATTTTGCGGTATCCAACACACTTCCTCCGCCTATGGCAATGATCAACTCAGCATCAGAGGCTTTAACCTGTTCAAGGATTGCCACAACCTGCTTGTCTTCAGGCTCGGGAGGGATATCAGTCACCAGTGTCAGCTTAGAAACCACCGACTCAATCTGATTCAGGGTTCCATTAAGCGCGCCGGATTTAAGAGCCCCCGCATCCACCAATACTGCGACATTGCGTATACCCCGGGATTGAACCATGGACGCCAGCCCGTCGGCTGCTCCGCACCCGCAAATGACACTTGATGGCATTCTCAAATTGTATTGCATCATCTTTAGCCCCTTCTTTGCTTATACATTTCAACCGTATTCTTTAAAATCTCGTCGATTTTCTCATCCTTGATATTGAATGGAGCTCGTGCAGGGCCCAGGTCTTGTCCGGCGAAATAGGCCGCGCGCTTGACAATTGAATTGGGGTTTCCATGCTTCAGGCAGTCACGTATAAGCCTTATGGAGTCCTGGCTTTTTTTCGAATTAATAAAATCACCATTCTTCCAGTATGTGTATATGCTCTCCATTATCTCAGGAAAGATATTGGCAATGCCGCTTATCCCACCTGTTCCTCCAGCCATGAGACACCAGAGGATAAGGGAATCGTTTCCTGAGAGTACAGCAAAATTGTCATCTGTTTCCTCTATGTAGCGAAGCATATTGTCAAAATTTCCGGAGGAGTCCTTTATTCCGATAATGTTCGGAATTTCAGAAAGACTTGCGGCAGTGGCGTATTCCATATTTATACCGGTTCTGGCCGGCATATTGTAGATGAGAATCGGAATATCAACCGATTGGGCCACTTGGGCATAATGGTTGTAAAGCCCGTTTTGAGTACTTGCAGCAAAATAAGGGCAGATGATTGAAGCACAGTCGGCACCCAGCTCCCTGGCTTTTTGGGTAAGCTTTATGGTCTCTTTTGTTGTAATGCATCCCGTGCCCGCATAGATAGGTATTCTTCCTGCTGCCTGCTCTACTACAATCCTGATGACCTCAACCTTTTCATGAAAATCCAGAGCATAGCTTTCACCATTGGTACCAAGACAGAAAATTCCGTCCATTCCCGCTGAAATATGGCGCTCTACCTGCCTGCGCAATTCTTCTGAATTAAGCGACTCGTCTTCGAAAAACGGAGTTGCCATGGCTGTTATGATACCCTTGGCCTCAAACATTGCGTATACCATCTCCTACCCAAAATAATTTCAATTGGTGAATTTCGCTGAATACATATAATTGATTAGCTTTTCAAGTGCCCGCTCATCCCCGAACCCACCCGATTTGGTGGCAAGCAGCAGCTTTTTGCCTGAGCTCAAGGTCGCAATGCCCGCAACAATTCCAGGTATGGGCTCGGCAAGCAGTCTGATTTGTCTGATTCCCACTTTATTGAACACATAGCTTGCGATATCTCCGCCGGTTGCAATCAACCTGTTTATTCGTAACGGTTCCACCAGTTGATTAGCAATTTCAGCAATACCTTCAGCAATCATTTGATTGGATATGTCCTTATAAATCATTCTCTCTTCATCTGAAAAATCTCTTTTCAGTATGCGCTCGGTGGTTACCACAATTGCCAAGGATCCGGTTTTACCGTTAAAATCACTTTTTATGGAGTTCAATAGACTATCCACTCTCCCGCTGGCATTTTTACTGTTAATATCTTTGACGGGATAGGTATAAATACTGATATCATCCCGATTGTTAAGCATCTGAATCTGTGCAATTGTGGCCGGATGAATAGAGCCTGCCACTAATAAAATCCTGACCTCTTCGGCTTCATTTACTTGCATTTTTGCATCGTAACAGTCATTATCATCCCATAAAGGCCAAATATACCTGATTAGTCCGGCACTTCCAACAGGCAATATCCTTAGATCAATTTCACTGATTGCCCTGGATATAAGCTCTAAATCAGAGTTTTCCTCCGTATCAAGCAGAATGAGGGTGTTTCCTTCCGTATACAGTTTTTTTATCTCACTTTTGACCGCCTCTTTGCCCTGTCTGATGACCGAAAGGTTCACTGAGCCGCATTGACGAACTGATGACGAATGCAAAACATCTTTGATGATCAAGCTGTGCTTTTCATCTTGTGAAAATTCCGAGCATTCATAGAGCTTGCCATTCTTAATGATTCTCCCGTTATCCGGAAGTGCAGGAGTTATTACAGCTATCTGGTAATCCATTGCATCAAACATGGCGTCAATTTCTCTGCCTATGTTGCCACGAAATACAGAGTCGATTTTTTTATAAAACCGGTTGATTCCATTTTTCTTCATATCCTCAACCACTTGTTTTACACAAAAATAAGCTTCTTCGGGACTCATACTCCGGGTATCGGTGTTAATCGAAAATATATGACCTCCGTTTTTTTGAAGGCTTTCGGTATCGCCGGCATTAATGATAACCTGAGTCTCGTAGCCAAGGTTTGTAAGCTTCACACCCGAATCGCATGCACCTGTCAAGTCGTCTGCAATTATTGCCGTATCTATCATTTTTTTATCCCGCCTTTATCAATAATTGCTGTATTACCTTAAAAGGAAATGATAAATAAATCAGGTTTTTCCCTTCTTTCTTGCAATTGCAAACCTTGTACCATAATCTATTGCATTTTCAAGACTTTCTGCCGTCGCGGTTCCCTTTCCCGCTTTTCCGAACGCTGTGCCGTGATCTACAGATACACGGATAATGGGTAAGCCTAGAGTAATATTAACTCCTGACACAGACTTCCATTGTTTTTTGTCTTCATCATAAACAAAACCGAGAACCTTTAAGGGTATGTGTCCCTGATCGTGGTACATCACCACAACGATATCGTACATTCCGCCGTGGGCCTTACTGAATACCGTATCCGGGGGAATGGGTCCGTCGACATTAAGGCCTTCAGCCTTGGCTTTATTTATTGCAGGTATGATCTCATCAATCTCCTCGGTTCCGAATAATCCACTCTCACCGCAATGTGGGTTTAAGCCTGCAACTGCAATTCGGGGATTAGCAATTCCAAGATTAAGGCAAGCCTCGTAGGCAATATGTATAACCTTATACACCCTTTCCTTTTTCACTCTGTCGCATGCCTCACGCAGCGATACATGGGTGGATACATGTACAACACGCAGATTACCGTCTGCAAGCATCATTGCATAATCTTTTGTGCCGGTTAAATCCGCATAGATTTCAGTATGACCGCTATAGTGAAAGCCTGCGAGATTCATGGCTTCCTTATTGAGCGGGCCTGTTATGGTCGCGTCAATTTCATCCGCCAATGCGAGCTCAATGACCTTTGCAACAGCGTCATATGCGGAACGGCCGCCAACCTCCGTCACTTTTCCATAAGGGGGGTTATAAACAAGAGGGACCAAGGGAATGTCATAAACATCAATTACCCCATATTTGAACTGCGAATCGCTAATATTGCTTACAGGATTTACTTTTAAAGGAACGTTGAGAAGTTTGACAGCTCTGTCAACCATTGGAGCGGAGCCTATTATTATTGGACGGCATTTTTCATAAGTATGGGGATTATTAAGTGATTTAACTGCTATTTCAGGTCCGCAGCCGCAAACATCACCCATTGTGATACCAAGAATAGGACGATTCTCCATGCTAGTGCACCTCTTTGTTTTAATTTGAAACATTAACCGATGACTCTATCATCAATATACACAGTTCATCGTAATATGTCAACAATATTTTAACATTTTGGTACACTTCGACGTCTTTATGTTTCATATTGACACAATAAAATGATTCTCAGCTTTGCTCATTTTTGAATTTTGCTTTTTAACGCAAAAAAGAGGATTATCCCAAAATGATGACTTAATCAGTCAAGATTTCGGACAACCCTCCAGTGATATCGTTTCCTTCATTCTAGGATTTATTAAGCTTCCTCCAAAGAGTACTCCTTCCGATTCCCAGACGCTTTGCGGTATTTGTTAAATTTCCGTTCTCCAATTCAAGCACACTTTGCATTACCCTTATTTCAATCTCGTCCAATGTACCGTCCAGTTCAAGGACCCCGGAGGATCTCGCAATTTTCCCTCCGCGGGTTTCCAATATATTTTTTACTTCTTCTTCGCCGATATAGGGTTTTTTTGAAGTGAGAACAAGCTGAGCTACCACTTGCTTCAGTTCCTTAAAATTGTTCTTCCATGGAAAGCTCTCCAGCAATTTCATCCCCTCGTCATTAATACCAATAACCTGCTTTCCGAATTTGGAATTGAACTCAATAATAAACATGTTCACAGGATTCTTTATATTTACGGTTTGCTGACTTATTTCCGGAAGATTAAGCAATAGATTTGAAAAGAAGCTATATAATTTATTACAGAATTTCCCCTCATCAACCAGTTTAGCTGTTTCTGCCGTGGAAGTCGCCATAAACCTGTATCTATTGCTTGTTTCGGGTTCCTCAAGAAATTTTACCAGTTTACACTGCCAATTATAAGGCATTTTATGTATATTTTCAAAACAGATGGTTGCTCCATTTTCAAGAGGAACAGACTTTTCCGAAGCAACAATAAGCTCTTCCCAACCCTCAGGTCTGGCCACAAGGCAGTTAACTGCAACATAAGGCTTTTGGCCACCTTTGGAGCACCTGTGGATACCATAAGCCATGCGGCTTTTACCAACACCTTCAGCACCGGTAATAAGTACAGGCAGCGTGCACCTGCATAAAGCCTCGGCTATTTCAATGGTTTTTGCGCTGTAAATATCGTTTATGGGGAATAAGTCGGACAGCTTTCCCGGTGTACCCTGAGTGTTTTGAAAAGAAATGCCTCTGACGTGTTCCTTTGTTGTGGCCGTGTAGCAATTGACATAATAAACTATTATCCTTTGTCTTTCATCAATGCTAAGAGACTTTCCGCAGAGTGATATCCATTTTAAACCTTTTTGAAGCATGATGTCCTGTCTGTTGACAAGTACAATATTATCAAAATACTTTAAAAAGTCATCGTTTGTAACACCTAATTCATCAAAGGAAAAGTTGGTATACAGCAGTTCCTTTTGAGCCGAAAAAACAGCTAAATGCTGTATACTGTTTTCAACCACCATTTGAAACATATTGCTCTTTTTACGGTATCTATCGATTTCACCGCAAATTTTTATGGCATTTAAAAATGCGGTATTTACGCTTTCTTCTCCCGATGTGAGCAGCATTGAATTCATATTCATATCCCGCGCCCTGCTAACGGTAGCCACATCGCCTATAATAAGACCATAACCTTCACTTTTCAACCGTCTCAGCAACGGGTCTATCTCATCCTGGGATTGAACTTTGAACATGTGTATGTCAGTCTGAAGCAGGTCATTAACACTGCGAGCGCCTTTAATAATGTATGAAAAACCAATAACTGCACGCAGGCCGGGGATGTTCTCGGCGATCTTGATGGAGCGCATATAATCATAGCCCGACACATCAATGTTGATAATTGGAATGGATACTTCCTTCATGATCATCTCCGAGGTACCACCACGGGAGATAATAATATCATAACCCTCTTTTTCTGCAGTTTTTGCTATCTGCAGTCCCTGATAGAGATCTCCTACAACTGAAGTAATTTCTAGCTGATCGCTGTATTTTTTGGATATTTCATTTATTAACTCCCTTAAGCCATTATAAGGAGCTATTGCCATTACTCTGATCTTCGACATGGTATTCCACTTTCCTAACCCGATAAGAACCAATTTCCATATTCTTTCTTATCATATCCTATTTTATCTCATTAGTGCCTATATGTCTGTTATAATTTTTTGACTATTTTATAGTTTTTGATGCCTATCATACACCGGTCAAGGGGCGTCTATTAGTGTCCACTCAATTTGGGCGGTGTAAGCTAATCCAGAATAAGTCATATTAATTGGGGCTTGAACTAAAATACCGCGTTCTGCTGGCCAATTTATTTTACTTACGTCATCGTCAGAAGAACTCACATGGTGGTATATTAATAACCTGTGGGAAGTCAGGGGAGTTATTGAATTAGTTACAAAAACCAGCGCATCGATTAAGACAGGCTTTGTATCATCAGACGGCGTCAATGGCTGTATGAGTTGGGCATAAAGGCTCCATTCGCTGCCTGTCCCTCTGGTGTCCGATACTACTATATGCCAGTCCGGATCCAATCGTTTTGCCAATTTCAGGTCCGGAGTCAACTTGGTATCGATAAAAACGATTCTATCCGGTACAGTAATTTCCAAAGTTCCTTTTTTACTCACCGTAACATTTGCTGCTGAGGTCAAGTATTGATAACTACTTTTAACGGTTATAACAGTTAGTGCCTCAAGTGGTACGCCCGTATTAACATTAAAAACTCCCTCGGAATCGGCTGTTACGTCTGGAAGTGTATGATTTATACCTTGCTGACTGAAAGAAACGCGCACGATGGCTCCGGGAGCGGTAACACCGGTAATCTTTTCAGATTTCTCGGTGGGTATAGTAACAATTAGTTCCAACCTTCCGAATGCAAGCACCCGTGCTTTTACCATACTAAATGTCCCAGCGCTTGGCACAGTTTCAGGTAAATCACCGCTGGCATAGTTGCTTGAAAGGCTGCTGAAATTACCGCCGGACCCGGTAGCGAGCGTACCGTCGATCAGAAAGTTGGAACCGTCCGCTTTCTTCCAGCCATAAAGCGGAGGATTGTCCAAACCGCCTTCCGAAACCGTTTCCCAATAATTGATCTGCTGGGCATCAACATATACCCTGCCTGCGGTAGTAGTTGCTTCAATATCTCTGCTTGTGTTGTAGAGTAATACACTTAAAGGATCGTTGCAGATCAGTGCCCGTCCATACAAATTTATAAGCCTTGAACCCGAGGCAATGATATGAAATGTGGCATCCTTGTTGATTATAATGTCACCGGTTCTCTGGGCGATTGCGGTATAAGCCGCACTGCCATATCCATTAATAATAAATGTGGCTTTCGTGTTAACAGTTAGGTTTCCGCCCATTGCCAGTATTGCTTCAGTTACGGCTTTGGTAGTCCGAAGATAGAACGAGCCGCCCTCTTGCACCGTTAGGCTGCTTAAAGTAACATTCCCAGTTGGGGCGACAACACCCGAAATGGTCATGTCAAGAACTGCCCATTCTCCGATGTCAATATCAACACGATAAGCGGAACCATCGGCATAAAAGACGCCATAAGTGCCTGAAGTGTTTGCAGATATGAGAGTGAGGGATGAATCATTGGAAATTTTGAATGTGCCTCCCACAGGATGCCAAAAAATGCTGTAGTTGCTTGTTGCAGTGTCAATTGTGTTTTTGCCCTCAAAAATCAGATACTTTGCTTCTGAAAACTCCTGATTGGGCGACCCTCCATTTCTGCCGTGAATACTCACTGAACAGTCAATAAAGCGGATTAAACCGTAGCGATGATAACCAATCTGTGGGCCGTTATAACTAACCCTTTCATAAGTGATAACCAGGCTGGAAAGAGCAGCTGAATCTAAGGCGCTGATAGGACCGTAGTAATTTTTCCCTGTAATTGTTAAATCCCGCATAAGCAAAGTTTTTGGCCCGGCAGCATTAATATAGATGGTATCGGTAAATGTTGCCGAACTGTAATCGGTCAAGGTATAGGGCTGGTTTTGATCCGGATCAAGGGGATTGAAACCGTCTATGACGACATTGATCTTATTAGGATGGATTCTGACGCCAGTCGTCTGCATCGTTATATCATTACCAAAGTAAACTGTGGTGACACCGTTATCATTCGAAAGAGCATCTTTCAATTCCGCATAGTTATTGACTACTCTTTCATTTGAAGACAAAATGGCGACAGGAACAATATCCGGTATCATCGAATCTAGTCCATCATCCATCGTTTCATTCCCGGTTGGCTCATTTGAATTTGTAACGATTAACACAAGAAGTATGCAGCAAATATTATTAAAAATAGACTTATTCCGGTTGAACCACTTTTTTATCAAATGATAACCTCCAATTGGGGACAGTTTCACGACTTTTCTTTACATTTCCTGCATAGCCTCTGGACGGAAAAATCGGCAGACTAATATAAAGTCTGCCGATCCATATCGAATTTCAAAAAAGCTAATCCTTTCTCTTTTCATCATCCCTTCTTCTCCGTCCCAACAAAAAGGCAACCCACAGTAATAATAAAACAACGATAATGAGTACAGGAATCCACCACCATGCTGTCCACCAGTTTCGTTTTACAGGTTTATCCAAAGCGTTTTTGTTAATTTCCTGCACTTTCGCGGCATCTATGGTAAAGTCTTGCTTCCAATCCCATATCCTGCCATTGTTCGCTAGTTTTAATTCAAGGCGATACTGTCCGGGATCCATGTTTTTTCCTTCCCATTCAATAGGCAAGGGAAAAACCGAGTTTGGCGCCATATCAATCCCGTTTTTGTCGATAGAAAATAAAGGCGCGTTTTCATTTTTCCTGTAAATTTTAGCCGTTACATTTGCATTTTTGATAATTAATGGTACAGGGTTGTGAATATTTATTGATACGGCCTTTCTATAGTTAACAAGTGTCGTCTCAATGGATTTTATCCGGAAATCAGGCAGAATTTCTTTATCGGTTTCTGAAAGTTTAACGCCAATCACATAAGAGAATTGGTTGTTTATCGAAACACCGGATGCAGCAGCGTTGTTTTCACGTTTTGTAAAAACTATGCCGCCCAAAATAACTCCATCAAACTGCTGGTCCGGCATAGTAACAGTGACATTCACTTTCTGTGCACTACCGGGAGCCACCTTAACCTGATCGGTTGTATTAGAAATGGTATTAAATGGTGTCTTTAAGGTTTCGTCGGGGTCAACCTTTACCTGATATTCTATCAATCCGTTACGGTTTGTAGAAGCCGCGTGGAGGGCCACATCTACAGTTATTTCTTCCTTACCGCCGTTGATCACATCCACGCTAAGTGTTTGTGCCTGACCGGGCTTCATTAAAAGATCGAAATAACTTTTGCTTTTGTCGATTTGGTTGTCAGGAATGATAGCTCGAACGGTAAAGTCGGAACTGTTAACAGTCTGAGCCATAACAGGTATTGGAAGTAAGGACAATACGCATATCAGGCCAATACATAAAGCGCTAGATAGTTTTTGTATTCTTTGTTTTAGCATTTATAAGTACTCCTTCCTTAATGCCTCGTTCAAGGTGCATCGGCAAGCGTCCAGGTTATGGTTGTAGTATGGGTTCCCACAGTAGCTATACCGCCCGGAACATTTAAAGTAGCATTGGTGTTACCTCCGGCATTACCGTTCCATTCGATAGTCCAGACCCCAAGTCCGGTATTAATCGCCGCTGATGCAATATTGACAGAAGCAATCCCATCACAGTCCATCCTGATATTTTGAACAACAGTTGGTTCGTTGCCCGCGAGTTGCGTAGAAACAGCCGTACCGTTGATAAGGCTTATCGATGTGCCGGGCAGTGTAGGATTTGCTCCGGGATTGAACCTGCTCGCCAAAGCCGTTACCTTCCAGCCTTCTCCCGTGCCGCGTAAGTCTCTGACGCCTAAAAAAACGCTGTTCTCCAAAGCCGGATAGGTTTGTAAAACGGGTGAAATAGTATGCGTACCAAAACTGAAAGAAGACATTTCAGCCAGAGTCAGGGTTCCCGATTCAAAGGTTATATCTGCGGTAGTACTGCCGGATGTTTCGGCAAAAACGGAAAGGGTTAAACTACTTAAATGAGAAATAACTATAGCCAGTATTATACATTTTTTTACCTTCATTCTTTTTCTCTCCATTTAACACACGAATTGATTAGTTTCTATAATAGTATGTGCGATTGCTCTTTTGATATACGAATTTACACAGGAAATGATAACTAGCATGCGCTTGACAGGCACATATCTTTTGTTTTCATATACAAAAAAACCGTCTTTATAGGAGGGATAATCTTACTTCCTATAAAAACGGTTTTGGTACGAGTATAAATAACGACATCGACGAATATTACAAAGGGAAAATCACCATTTTCGATGTGCTTATCCCAACACCGTAAAATTGGAGAAGCTAATTATTACAGTCGCAGTGTGATGGTGTTTGTCCCGAAAAACAAAGTTGCCGCAGCATATACGGCATTTGCACAGGAGGTAATGAGTCGTGTCAACCAAAACAGCCGAGAGACCCAAACCCAGGCTTAGTAATTTGGACGAACTATTCAAACTCGATGAAGAAAGTAGTCAACCAATAACCAAGCCTGCCACAATCATTGAAACCCCTGACCAACCCAAAGATACTGTTTTTACATCACTACCCCTTTCGCCCCAGATACATAAAGGTATTTCTCATATACTTCTTTGGACCTATAAATTCATAATGATAATCCAATCTTATTAACATTACCTAAAACCGCTAAACTTTCTTTTGGGTATCTCATTTGAGTCTTTCTATCAACAGCAATTAAACCAAATTTCTGTTCATAGCCTTTCTGCCATTCAAAATTATCAAGTAATGACCAATGCATATATCCAATTACAGGAATACCCTCTTCCACACAATGATATAATCCAGCTAAGGCTTCTTTGATGAAATCATTCCGATCAATATCATTACTCGTTGATATTCCATTCTCTGTTACAATGATTTCCTTGCCCCAATGCTTACTTATATACCGAATGGCTCCAGCTAAGGATAAGGGATAGTATTCATTTCCCATGTCAGTCATTTTAGTTTCTTCATTGGGATTTACTTTACCATTGGAATCGAATATTTTACGGGTATAATTTTGGACTCCAAAGAAATCGTCTTCTTTAAGGTAAGGTAAATAATGCAGAAAATCCTCATCCCACATAGCTTCAACATATTTTTCGCCACCGGGTAGTGCTTGGTAATCATAAAGTGACAATGTAATCCCAACCTTTATGTTCGGATTGATGGCCTTAATTATTTCTCTTGCCTTTACATGGCATTTTATGATTATTAGATCACCCGCTGCAGTACGTGGAGAAAGAAAACCTTGCACTTTACTCGCTTCAATACCAAAAGCCTCTTCCAAACCTCTATTAAATATTTCCACAGGATTTTCAACATTAAGACCTACTTGAACATCAGCATTTTTCTGTTTTAAAGCACCCAATTTATCTCTGTACTCTTTCATGAGTCTTGCAATTTGAACACCCATATTAGCTTCATTGATTGTGCAAATATAGGGTATTAAAGTCCCTAATTCGGAGACTACATAGCTACAATAATCTCCAAAATATCCTATGGTTTTTTCACTTTCCCATCCTCCTTCCGATATCAACCACTTTGGCGACGAGAAATGGTGAAGCGTAACTATAGGTGTTACGGAATGCTCAATACAGCATTTTAAAACATCTCTATAATGTTCAATTTCTTTCTTGTCAAATTTACCTTTCTCAGGTTCGATTCTAGCCCATTCTATTGTAAAACGATATGCGTTCAGGCCTGCATCTGAAAGTAGCTTAATATCTTCCAAATACCTGTTATAGTGATCGACTGCATCCCCCGATGGTTCTTTGAAATTGGAGCATGGCAGATTCTCCATAATCCAGTAATCACTATTTACATTGTTACCTTCCACCTGATGTGCCGAAGTAGCAGCACCTATCATAAATCCACTTTTAAATTTATTCACTAATACATTTCCTCCCAATAAAATTCTAAGCCCACTCCAAACCAACCTTAACGCTATTGAGTGTTTATATACTAAAAATCCACTCTAATTCTTCAATTTCCAATTATAGCTCCAACACTTGCGCTGTGAGTATCCTACAATTATTAATTCACAGATTTATAAGTAATTTTTATTACTTCGAATAAACCAAGCCGCTTTATTTTAATTAACAAATGACCGTCCCTAGCTTCATAATCACAGTCTTCTTTCGTGATTAGGCTTATGACAGATTCCGTATAATCTGTATAAGGAATCACTACCTCAACGTCATGCATTGTAACAGGAGCATAAAATGAATTGCCCGTATAGCCTGAGCTATTTACCAAGTGAATATATAGAGCTGATTGATCCTTCTTCTCCATAACAGTCACCTCTACCATTGGAGAAAGCTTCCCTCCCAGTGGTTTAACATGCAATTCTTCTGCTAAAAAATCAGCAATAAAGTTAGTCAGGTTAGTAAACCCATTTTCAGAAAATTCCTTTCCAGGTTCCCACGGGATATATACGCCTCTCCCCTTACCATAAGCATTTACAGTAAAGCCTGGGTAATCCGAAACAGTTGTAAAATAAGCTCTCTCCGGCGGAGCATACATATGGGGTTCAATTAATTTTAAATGCAACTCTACATTTTTCTCATATTCGGCATAGATATATCTGCCACGAACATAAACCAATTCTGTATTATTTAATCTAGGATACCTTTCTTTATCAGTAATTTTTATATATGAAGATCGCATATCGGTGCATATATTTTGTATTTTATTGATACCTAGTGATTTGATGATCGGTATATCACGCAGCTCACCAGAAGGATCATAAATACCAGTACCCCCAACAGAAATTAACGTACCTCCCTCTTTAACAAAGTCATCTATTTGTGCTACGAATGCCTCACTCATATGCTTTATATCGGGAAGGATTATTGTCTTATATTTCTTCAAATCGATAGACTCGCTTGATTTCAATAAAAGAGAGTCAAATATAAAATGGTTTTCCACTAAGAAGTTATACCATCCGCGATATTCAGATTTTTGTCGGAGTAACTGAAGAGGAGAATCTATCTGAATTAACGCTATTTGTGCAGTGGAGACCAAGTTTTTATATTCATCCTCATTTTGTGAATGATAGTGATAAATTCTTTTTAAAGGCTCCTGGGCAGATTTATCAGCTTGGTTATCCAGTCTTCCTATCACGAAATAATCAATAGAACCCCCATTTGCAAGCGATTGAACTAAGCGTAATTCCTGTTGATAAGGGGATACGGCTACATGCCGGTAAGGCACATCAATAAAGTTTACTGAAGCAATATCAATAACGTCTGCCATGTGGGAACTTACAGCGGTCTTTGTAAGTGCTGAAGCATTATACTGCCAATTTGGCATCCTATCATTTAATGAAGTATTAGCCTCAATTCGTAAATAATCTTGTTTATCAATGAACAAATCAGGCTTAACAGTTCTTAAAAACTTCTCCATCCTTAAATGGTACTCTTTCAATGTTTGTTGTTGAAACAATAAATATTTCTGATATATCTCATCCTTTTTGTCCTCAATTTTGGGCAATTCCAAACCGTACATCTCCAAAAACCTCTGCCTGCACCCTTCACATTGGCATATACCTTGCCACCCATTGGCATAGTCCATGCCTGACATATAACCGCCCATATTCAGATAGATACCATCAATGTCGAGTTCCAAAATGGTTTCTTTCATAATTTGAAAGGCATGTTCCTGTTGATATCTACTGTTGAAGCAAACATGTGTATCACCGTTGCACTCGATAATTTTGCCCTTAGGGCTTATGTACGCCCACTCAGGATTCTTTTCAAAGAGAGGTTTACGAACTTTTGTAAAATCCATCCTGCCAATAACCTTTATATTGTCATCATGACAGGCATTTACAATATCTTTAAGGATATCACCCTTTAAATAAGGACTTTTGAAATGATAAGGCAGCTTTGTATCATAGCTTGCTATGATACCAGATGTATTAATCATAACAACATTCGCCTTAAATTTTCTTAGCTCCTTAACGTATTCATCTGCTCTTATATCAAGCATATCGATTTCCCGTAAACAGGTTTGAATCATTCTTAACGTTTTATCTTCCCACCATTTATGATCTTTTCCAATATTGCAATTATACATTTGATAACTCCTTATCTTATTTAATAGATTTACCCAGTTCATGACAGGCAATTTTCATACCATACAGCATATCCATACCGGAGCTTCCGCCCACCAAGGAAACAGCCTCTATACAAGTTCTCAATTGATCCCCAGTGTCAGAAAATATCTCTTTTATCAAATCTACGACCACATCTGAAAAACGTCCTTCCTGGGAACAACACAAATACTTTAAAGAAACATCCGTGGTACGGTTTGACAATATCCTATTAAATGGAGGAAGGCTTTTAATATCGGGCAGAGCCATCCATTCGCCTAGGCCCGTGGCCTTAGCATAAAGTCTTGCTCCCAAGCAGACCGCAATTATACCAAGAAATGCATCATCACAGGATGGTGTCAAACCAATACCCATTCCTATATACTTTAATAAAATTGATTCCATTGTCATAAGGTCATGTTCCAACCAGGCTTTAGTAAATCCATGAAGATTGGACACAATATGGTTTTTTTGCTCCGGGTTTAAAACCGATAAATCATCAAAGAAATACGGCTTATTGCTAAATTTTCTCATTTCATCAGTATGCCGGATGAAATGAAGCAGCCCTGCTCTATTGACTGGGGTACTTTCAATTGCAATCCCACTTTGCCGAAGACAATGGATATCTCCTGTGAGTTCCTCGGAAACGAAATCAAAATGAAAGATAAAGCTTTTGCACGAAACTCTGGAACCTATTGGCAGCGATGAAAGTTTGTCAAAATATTTATCTGTCACGGTTATACTGTCCGGAACTCCTTTTGTACCGACAGTCATGAAAGTTATTAACCTGGGGCCGCCCCTCGGCATCTTGAAAAGCACATTTAGCACAGTCCGGAACTTTGAGTGGATTACGCCGAATATCTCCTCAGAAGTGTTAAAGGAGTCGGTCAAACGCGCTTCAATGATTTGTTCCATATTCTGGTTTACGCCGAAAACTTTAATGCCCCGCATTTCCTATTAAATTACGGACTTGCCGCGCAACCATAAGCTCCTCATTAGTCTCCAATACCCATACAGAAACTTTACTCATTGAAGAATCAATTCTTTCCTCCTTGGCTTTACGATTTTTCTCACTGTCAAGATGTACAGAGAGCCAGCCTAACTCGCTGCATACCATTTCCCTGATAATGGAGCTTCGCTCTCCGATTCCTCCTGTAAATACAATGGAATCGAGTCCACCAAGGTATGCGGTAAACATTCCGATATACCCTATAATGGAATCTGCAAAGGCTTTAACAGCTAAATCAGCTCTTTTATTTCCTTCTTCTCTAGCCTGAAGAACAGCACGGAGGTCATTGCTGACTCCACTGATACCTAAAAACCCTCCTTTGGTGGAAAGTTGTCGAAAAACTTCATCTACATCACCGTTGTTTCTTTTGATCAAATCAGGGATACAAAAGGCATCAAAATCACCAACACGGTTATTGTGGAATAATCCGGACTGGGTTGTTGCTCCCATACTTTCTGCAATACTAATCCCATCTTTAATGGCGCACAGAGAAGAAGATCCTCCTAAGTGTATTGAAACAATTCGTTTGGCCGTTGGCTCCAATTCATTAAGCTTCCATGCTATGTAGCTGTGACTGGAACCATGAAACCCATATCTGCGAATACCATAATCGGCGCACCATTCATAAGGTACACCATATACGGCACGGTACTCGGGCATTGTAGCATGAAAAGAGGTTTCAAAATAAGCGACTTGTTTCAATCCAGGATATTTATCCTGTAATGAACGCATAGTACTTATATAAATGGGATTATGGGCCGGTACAAAGGAGGAGAAATCGTCCATAACCTTTATCAGGCCATCATCCACTAACCTGGCTCCAATAATGCTTCCACCGTGAACAGCCTTATACCCAACTGCATCTACATCGCCGATGGATTTGATTACATTGTTCTTTTTAAGTATATCAATGCATAAATCCATTGCATCGCCATGTACGGTACAAGTACACTCCCCCTTATCAACATGGCCCGATATATTTACATGATAAGCGCCTTTTGGGCTTCCTATACTTTCAACTCCACCTGAAGCCAACGCCTTTTCTCCTATTTTAAAATCAAAAATCTTAAATTTAAAGCTTGTCGATCCCAAATTAAGAACCAGTATTTTCATAAAGTTGACACTCCTTTCGTTTTAACGCCTTCGTCTAAGTGATCTTTGGTAAGATAATCATATTCCTTTTACTAAAATTCTTAAATTATATACCTCCCAGAGCCTCTAGGATTTTAATCATTTCCTTGTCTCCTCCGGCAATGGGTTTCCAGTCCACTTGCAGTACTTCTATTCCCTGTTTTCTTACCGCATCACCGAAAACTTTTGGGCCAACATTAATAACTACCAAATCATTGTTAAAGAAATCAATTATTTTATTTGTCATAGCCCATCCCTCTCCGCCTTGTGCTTGATTATTTTCCCGGCAAGTAAAGCTGCTTGATAATTGCTGGGACAAACGACTACGCCAGTCTCTCTAAGCATTTCTTCTTGGGTGGAACGCTTCTGTGGATCAGACTCAGTGCCACATACTGAAGCAATTACCGCAAGCTTGCCTCCGCGCTCACTTGCAATTTTCATGGCGGCTTTTATATTATCAAGAACAGAGCTTACGGGATCATTATTAACAGCAGGACCTAGTACGAAATCAAGCAGTATTACGGCGGTCTCAGGGTCCATTGCTTCCCGTAATATGCCGGCTGCTCTTGGTTGTGTGTCAATAACAGGGTGAGGACGGTTCACGGTAAACTCTTCATCCCCATAATCGACCACTGTATTTTTATAGCTAACCGTTGATTTTGTAAGCCTTAGCTCCTCCCTTAGCGGCGCGTTGGAATAGATATCACCAATATCCTCTCTCATGGCCGTCATTGCTTCCTCGACAAAAGTCCCCCCGCAAAAAAGGCCTCGAACATATTTTTGCTCAGCCGACATAGCCATAACCTGTGTATCTGCAAGCTCTATGATTTTTTCCAAATCAGCCCTCTTAAAGTTCATTCCCGCAAGAGTCAGCGCCTCCCGGGCAGCATCCTCCAGGCTGCGGGCATATACTGCACCAGTCTTTTCGATCTCTTCCTTTTCGCAGCCCATAAAACAGACAACTACGGGCTTAACGCAATTCATTACACGGTTTAATACTTTTTCAAGAGTGCTGCTTTCCGGTTTACGGGATATGAGTACAATGATCCTGGTTTCTTCATCCCTTTCCAATGCATCAATACCGGCAAGCATGGTAAGTCCTCCAACTTTATCCTTTAAGTCCCTGCCTCCAGTACCGATTCCTTGTGAAATGCCGCTCCCCGCCTCATGGATCAGAACAGCAACCTCCTGGAGTCCTACTCCGGATGCCGCGCAAATACCAATAGGCCCTTTTCGGACAATACTCCCAACTAAAAAAGAGATTCCATTTATATTTGCTACACCACAATCAGGTCCCATGCAAAGGAGTCCCTTTTCTGCTGCAAGAAGTTTTATTTCTCGTTCCTCTTCAAGTGAGACATTATCACTGAAAATCAAAGTATGTAAGCCCGCGTTCAATGCCTTTACCGCCTCTGCCTTTGCATATTCTCCTGGTACAGAAATGATGCAAAGGTTAGCCTGGGAATTTGCCCTTACCGCCGTTTCAAGACTTGAATAGGACACAGCATTGGCTTCTGTAGAAGCACCATTTCCGGAAAGAATAGTTTGTATTTCAATTATTGCTTGCTCACAGGTAGTTTTATCGACTCCGCTAACACCTATAATCATATCGTTGGGGCCGGCTTGCATAATGGAATTGCTGTTCATACCTATGTCATCGAAAATATCCTTATTGGCTTGTGTACCCATAGCGACCAATGCCGTTTTAATGCCCTGCTTTTTCTTTATCGATGAGGTTATGAACATCAGTTGTACTGAATCATAATAACGATTTGGATACACTTTTATAACCGATTCCATCCTACTGCCTCCCTACTAATTCATAGATTGCTCTTAATCCCTGTTTGAAACACTCCATAGGAACAAGCACCGAGCCTGCGCCCCCTTGTCCTCCCTCCAGCCTGGCCGATCCACCATGGCTGGTCGGTACAGTGTTAGTGGCTATTACCCTACGCATATCAATGCCTACGGGAAACCCCCGGTAATCATCCCATGGTATAGGCGCAAACAAATGCTCCCCAAGGGATACTGCCCTTGCATCCTCAGTACGCTTTCTTGCATCTGCGAAAGTGCCGCCCGTGAGTCTGACAAATGCAGGTGACGCTATTGCTGAAAAGCCTCCCAGTCCATAGATTTCCGTTACACAGCTGTCGCCCAAATACCCAGCCAGATCTTCCTCTGTCCATGAAGGATTCAAAAACTGCCCCAGCACCTTAGGCGCAGTTGCTGTAAACCACTGTTTTCCCGTGCCGCTGAACTGTAGACCAAATTTAGTGCCATTCCCTCCCATAGCCACCATAATTGTAGACATCGGTATGTTTTTGGCCGATTCCAGAATCCCCATAACACCGGCCATCATGACATGAAGAAAGGCTCTGTCATTGGACACAAAAGCTCTGATGATATCATCACGCTGCTCTCTTTTTAATTCCAATAATGCAGGAACCATGTCCAGAATCATGACGGAAGAGGACGCTGGCTGGCGCACATGATTTTCATCTCCCATTCCAGCAGTGCGTGCTAAAATGGTTTTCATATTTATTCCGCCCATGTTACGGACTGCCTCGCCAAGAGCCGGCCCATATACATCTCGAAACCAGGCCAAGTCTTTTTCAACCTCTTCGTCATAGTAGCCCCAACGAAGACATTTTGGATTAGGACCCGGATGAATAGAAGAGTAGCCTGTACCTCCAAAGACCGTATCTTTTCCCACAATGACAGGCATGGATGCACTGATTACTGTGACAGCCGCGCAAGAAGCGTTGTAGTCTTGTGCCGGTTTTAAAATGCTTTCACCGGTTCTGATCATTTGCCAGGCCTTACTCATTGTATCTGCCAAGCCCTCATGTATTAAGGCCCCGCATAGAGAGGTTCTCAGAGCAGGGACAATTTCATTAACATCCTCTATAGGGGGACCCGGGTGGAGCAACATATTCTTTTCAAAGCCCTCGATTACTTCTCCTGCAGGTCTAACATCAACCCAGGTTGGCTGACTATTTAGCAGGATATCCATAACTTTTTTATTGGCTTTTTCTATTCGAGCCTTTATTTCACTCATTTTCCGTCCTCCCATATTCTTAAAGTGCAGATTATTAATAAATAACCATTAAGTTATTTGCTAAAAATATCACTTTTGCGTAATTGATTTAGCATGGGCTTATCTTCTCTATATCTCTTTACATTTTCAGCTATGATTTCTAGTGATCGCTCCGACCTATTTGGTACCTGAGGAGTCACATGGGGTGTTATAATGACATTAGGTGCATCCCACAAAGGATTATCAGCTGGCAACGGCTCCTGCTCAAAAGTGTCCAAGCCTGCTCCTGCAATTACCCCATTATTAAGTGCGTTTATTAATGCACTTTCATCAATAATAGGTCCCCTTGCTATATTGATTAGATAAGCAGACGATTTCATCAGATTCAGTTCTCGTTCCGATATTAAACGGTAGGTTTCGTTAGAAAGCGGTAATGCCAGTACAACAAAATCGCTAAGCTTCAGCAGGTCATCTAAAGAATCACCCGATTCCTTACAATATAATTTATCAACACTTGGAGGAACATCGCTTTTATTCCGTTTATATCCAAGCACGTTCATGCCAAGAGCTTTAGCTCGTACAGCAAGTTCCATGCCGGTATTACCCATTCCGACTATGCCTATTGTTCTTCCATAAAGGCATCTTAGGGATTCCCGTAATTTGAAATCAATTACAAACTTATGCTCAAGTTGCGCTTTGTAAAAAACAGGAAATGCAAATGTAAATGATAGCATAAAATAAAGTGCATGCTCTGCTAGCGCTGGAGCTGATCGCCCAGCTGAGCCTGTAATAATCAGATTTTTATCTAAGACTTCCGGCCTTGCAATTCTATTTAAACCTGCATGATCATAATGTATCCATTTTATATGGGGTGCATTTAGGACCCGTTCATCCCTATCGGTACCTAAGACCGCCACATCAACTACTTTTAATGCTTCTGCGACGCCTTCTGTATCATTGGCCTTTAGATGAATAAACTCTGCCGGTTCAAAAATATCCCTTAATTTTTTTACGTGTATCTCATCAAATAAAACTGTTGACAGGACCTTTTCTATTTTAGCCATTTTTTACGCTCCCTTTATTTTTATTTCAGCCTACTTCACATTGCAAACCTCCCTCTAAGGTTCTTCGTTGAGCAAATTTAGAAACAACATTTTTCATGTTGCACCAATACAAACTGTTCAACTACAATGTGTTTGAATTATATAGTATTATACTGCATTACAAACGCAACATCATATAACAGCTTCGCTATTTTGTCAGTCATTTCGCTAGGATTTTTGCAGCAAGCTAATCCGGCGTGATGATGCAGATTATATTGTCGTATCTTCTTTTTTCTTACGGAGCTTTTTAATACAAAAAAGAGATGCTGCGACACCAATCAATGTGCAAATCAGAGTGGATATGGATGATGCGAAAACCAGTCCGTCAAATCCAGATACTAGATTGCACAGCAGCAGGGTAGGCGTATAGACTACCTGAGCGCAAATCGCCATACCTGTTGCCAAAAAGACATTCCCTGTCCCTTGTAAAAAAGAAGTGCAAAGCTGGTAAATACCCTGAATCGGTCCGCTGACCATACTCCCTAATACCATTTGTCGTCCATAGCGAATAACAGCCGGATCATCAAGAAATATGGCGATTATCGGATCTCGCATCAATATGCAGAATACCGAGATGAAGCTCCCAACCATTACATTAGTCAAAGCCGTGGATTTAATCAGACCCATCAATTTCTCGTGAGCACGTGCACCCGTATAATAAGAAATTGCCGGCTGGATTCCCATACAAACACCCATTCCTATCATGGTTATCATCATCCTGAGTTTTGAAGCGACTCCGTTGGCAGCAAGAAACACATCTCCATAACCAGACAAAATGTTATTGGACAGTACGCCGGAAAAACTGCTAAGCAATGCACTAATGGCCATAGGGAGGCCTAACAGCAATACCGCCCCCGTAGTATTCCATCGCAAGCGGATATTTTTAATATTTATTGAAAAATCCGGTTTTCTTTTAACAAGCCATAGCAGGTATGCAAAATTGACGGCGTTTGCTATGACTGTAGCAATGGCGGCTCCACGGACGCCCCAACCAAATACCAGAATAAAGATTGGATCGAGGACAATATTGATGGCAGAGCCAATAATATTCCCATACATAGGACCCTTGACACGGCCATCTGCACGCAGCAGACTGGAAAATGACTGACAGAACATCATTAATGGTGCACCGAAAGCCATAATACCCAGATAATCTCCCGCGAATTCCACCGTCTGTTCGGAAGCACCGAGGAGCTTTAAAAGAGGCATTTTAGCAACCAATATGCCGCAAGAAATCACCACCCCAGTCAATATCGCACCCCAGCAACAGAAAGAAGAAACATTTTTGATCTGTTTGACATTTCCTTCCCCATACAGTGCTGCACAACGGATTCCACCACCGTTTCCAAAAAGCATACCAAGAGCCGAGAGCATGGAAAACATTGGTGCGCAGAGAGAAACAGCAGCTACCTGCATACTGTCTCCAGTTTGTCCGACAAAGAACACATCGGCCATATTGTAAAGCAGCATAACCAATGTAGTAACAACAGATGGTATACTCATTTTTCGAAGTAATCCCCAGGAGGAGGTATTCTCAAAAATAAGCGTATTAATAGTTTGCTGGGATCTTTCCCCCATTCAAATTACTCCCTTTCCTTAGAATTCTTTTGTATATATGGAGTCAGTATAGAATGCTATAGTATATATTCTAAGATGTCTCTCGCTGCTGCAACAATCAATAGATTCGTGTCGGCATCCGGTTATTCGTCTGATTTAATTTTCTCTGCTAGATTCCTGAAGAAGCTAGATCGGTCATTAATTTTAAGTAGGCAGAGGCCTTTTTAAAAATTCCTTATCTTTCTTTTTTAAATGAGCTAAATTGTAAGCATTAATACGAAATACCATACGTCTTTGGACTATAGAAGGTATTAAAATGATAGCCATGGAAGCTTGATTTTCAATTCAGAGGATTGGCCGCCATATTCTATCGGCATTGAAAAATGCAACGAATCCTGTATACCCATGCAAGTAATTTATTTTTCTGACTCATGTAAAAAAATAAGGAGGAACGTAAAATGAATCAAATGAAAAAACTGTTTGTCCTATTTTTAGTCTTGATCCTGACAGTGAGCATGATTGCCTGTCAGAAGTCCGATCCGCCCACAAGCGGAACTGCGACTCCCGAACCGACACCGAATTCGGTGGAGCAAACCGCCACCCCCGCTCCGACAGAAGTCGCTTCAACAGATCCTTTGGATAGGATTACACAGGGATACTTTGGTTACAGCTTCACCGCCGAGGGATATGGAGAATTCGTGTTTTTCTTCCGTTTCTATGAAGAAGATCCCGTTTTGGGTTCTGTGTTCTACGCAGGTTTCAGCAACAATCGAGCTAATTTTACGGGTACATATACGGTTGAAAAAACACCTTATGACTATGCATGTTACCCAGACAGAGAGGCTTCGATCAATGATGCCGTCAACGCTACAACAGGGACAGCCCCATACACAGTGACCTTCCTTGACTGGGAAGGCAATGAAATTGGTAAGTGCGGCTATGACGGCGATATCCTCTATAATGACATGGATGAGGGGTCTAAGATCTACGCTACAGGTTCGGCGCCGGTCTACTTTCACCACGATCTGGAAGGCAAATATGAAAAAGCCTATGAAAGTGAAGCCGGGATGCCTTACTTGGAGTTTGTAGCTGAAGAGGAAAAAACCTCCACGCTCGTTCTTGCTCACAATAAAACCTATAGTGACCTTATGGATGCAATGATTGAAGGCACTTGGTCGGTAGCACGCAATGCCGATGGTAGTCATGAATTTACGCTCATACCAAATGATAGCACTGATACCGGCGCCAAGGTCACCGTGTCTTCGGATGGCAAAACCTGTACCTATACTCCTGAGGGAGGAGAGCCCGTTTCCATGCTAAACACAAGTGGCAGCAAAAAAGTCTCCTATTTCTTTGAAGGAACGTTCGCGGTTGCTGCATATGGCATTGACGCAGTTCTGACTCTGAATCTGTACGATGACAATACTTGTGATATTAGCGCAGACGTTAAGGGCAGCGGCATGGTTCTCGATCAGGGCATTTACTCACAAGAGGGGCATACCTTTAGTTTCGATTTTAATTCTGCAGAGGATGTTAAATCAAAGGTTGATGCTTCCGGAACAATGACTGTCCCATTCAAAATTGCCGGTACTAAAATTGGTGACATAGACACAGAGCTGACACTGAATCGAAATTAAACTCCAAACTCATTTAATCTGCATACTAAGGGGCTGTCTCAAAATAATCATAAATTTTGAGATGTGCCCCTTTTGTCATATCAATATTGTTAAAGCTTCATCGAACTTACCTTGACGCCATAGCGAAAGGCTAGATTTAGCCTACAACCCATTTACGGGCACCATATAATACTAATAGCCGGTTTTCCTCTTAATTATGGTTTAATGGGTCAGGCTATTTTTTTTGCAGGGAGCAACCACATCTGTGGTTTCAAGGCTAAAATAAAGAGACCATCTCAAATTTTATTATGAGACAGCCCCTTGTAATATCCACTGAAACAGAGTGAATCTCTTAGTAAGGCAGGAGTAACAATCCAAGAGGAAATAATACTGCAAATCAATAACTTCTTATAATATGTTAAAGAGAATGTTTTAGTTTCCGACATTACTCCATATTTCTTCAGGCCAAGAACAGCGGATAAAGAATCGTCGTCACCAGTCCGGCTGTTATCAGTGAAAGGCTTCCAACCGCTCCCATCAATTGGCTATATTCGTAGGCTTTTGCCGTGCCGATTACATGGGATGCCGTTCCGAACGCCGTACCACGGGCAATCGGATGTGTAATCCGAAAGAGTTTGCATAATGCATGGCCGCATAGATTTCCTAAGATACCCGTCATAATGATAGCCACCGTAGTGATGGCACCAATACCGCCCGCTTGCTCACTTAAGGGCAATCCTATGGCTGTAGTGATACTTTTGGGAAGAAGAGATATGGTGAGCACCTGATCAAAGTGAAACTTATTGGAGAGCAAATAAATTAAAATAAGGCTGGTTATAGTACCAGCCAACACACCCAGTAAAATCGCCAATATATTTTGCCGGAGAACCTGCATCTGCTCGTATAGCGATAGCCCCAGACAAATTGTCGCGGGGGCCAGAAGATACGAAAGATATTTTGTACCGCTTTGGTAATCAGCGTTTGGCGTGCCCGTGACTTTTAGCATGAGTATTACCAGAACGACCGCCATAAGGATGGGATTACATAAAGGGGTTTTCAATAGACCCTGCAACCGAACAGCAACCACATATGCAATGATGGTAATAAATACCGCCCAGAAGGAGCTGCCCTGAAAGAATGCATCAATAGTGTTCATAAGCCATTGCGCTCCTTTCTGCGCAGCACTAGCTGTGCTGTTAATCCAGATGCGGCAAATGTCAGCACTGTGGACACCAATATGACCAAAAAAATCAGCGGCAGATTCTCTTTCATTATTGTCCAGTAATCAATCAAATTGACTGATGGTGCAATGAACAGCAAGGGTAACAGGGCAATCAGGAAATGGGATGTTTCTTTTATCGCTTCCGGCCGCAACAGGCGAAAACGTAGTGCCCCAAATAAAAGTAAAAGGCCATAGACCACAGCCGGAACCGGCAAGGGCAACAGCCAATACAAGAACTCACCCAGTAATGAAAAACCGATGATTATACAAAACTGGCGTATATATTTCATTAGTATTCCCCCAGTTTTATGAATATTGCTTTTATCAATCTAACAGATTTTAGAGTATTATGCAGAATTACGTCTTTCGAATCTGATTAAGTCTAGCGTTGAGTTGCTTGACCATAGCCGGAGTAAAGGTGTTACCACCCTGTTTGAGCAAACTTTCCAGAGGCAATTTATCCATTTGGCGCTGCAATGATTCAGGCATGACCACGTCTTGTGCGACATCTCCATATGCTTTCTTCAGTTCTACCATGACATCTTCCAATAAAACCGCCGCAGCCGGGCTCTTTTTCATATCCTCCATGCTGTCAAAAATAGAAAAATATCCTTCACGCATTACTTCCTCTGGCTTATCAAACCAGTTAATTATTTCACTGACCTCTTTGACGTAGGTAGGATCAATCTGCTCTACTTTTCGTATGGTGATGGTGTCGATACAATTGCCCGCTTTCGCTTCGATTTTGTGTTGGGAGCAAATAGGTACATAGAATTTAAATATCTTATCCCCTATTTTTTTGTCGAACTTCTTACCATCTACATAAAGTTCCACGTAAGGCTGATTTGAATAAACTTTTACCTCGGTCAAGCTTTCCAAACGGTCTTGATAACGCCTGTTGCAAAGATATACGAAAGGATCTTTAGAAAGGTAAGCCTTGTAGACATAAAAGGCATCCTTTTTTGTTTTACGGTCAAAGGTGACTAAACCTTTCTGGTTTTGACCGGGTTTTCCGCCCTCGTTGCGACCGTCAGCGCCGAAGTCGAACATGTTCCAGCAATGCATGCCCCAAATATAGGGCCGTTCACTCCACATCCTGAGCATATGCTCATGATACACCGCTTGATAACTCTCGGTCCAGTCTCCGCGTTCAGGAGCGCTGGTCTGATACTGCGGATTTGCATCTGCACCATACTCTGAAAGGCCTATAACTGCATCCGGGTGTGCAGCGTGAAAATCATCAAACCATTGATTATTTTGCTCTGCCTCCCCCAGATACCAGCCAAAGTAGAGATTATAGCTCCGAATGTCCGACAACATGACGAAGGGATCGTTGAAATCCAGCATAAATGCATGAGCCATGGTGGTGGGGCGTGTGGCATCCAGCTTGTGACACAGATCGTTAAGCAATTTATGATTCTCCACCATATCGTCATTGACGCCTCCCGTGGCTGTAATCTCATTGGACAGCCCCCAGCACACAATAGAAGGGTGGTTATAGTTTTGTACGATGAGCTCGGTCATCTGACTTATTGTATTTTCTCGTCCCTCTGGCATATGTTCGGTGATATAAGGGATTTCAGCCCAAACAATCATGCCGTATTTGTCGCATAGATGGTAAAAATACTGGCTGTGTTGGTAGTGGGCCAGACGTACGGTATTGGCACCTATTTCCAACATCAAGGCCATGTCTTCATCATGTTCTGCCTTTGTCAGAGCGCTGCCCAGACCCTGTCGATCCTGATGGCGGGCTGCACCGCACAGGCGATAAGGTCTCCCATTGAGCAGAAAGCCTTTTTCTGGATCATAAGCAATGGATCGGCATCCGAAAGTGGTTTCTATCGCATCCCCGGTTTCCAACTCAGCTCGAGCAGCGTACAAGTAAGGGTCTTCCACCGCATCCCAAAGGTGTACCTCTGGGAGCATAAACACGCATTTTGCGTAACCATTGATAATTTCTGTATCCTGTGCTTTGCCATCCACTGTAAATTTAACGCACTTAGTAAAACCTGAGACCCAAGCTTCCACCGTCACTTCTGCGATTTTTAGGTTCGCAGACAGCTTCGGCGTCACCTTGATACCGGGGCTTCCATAGTAGTCGAGAACAAAATGAGAAGACGGTACGATTATAAGAGACACTTCACGATATAGGCCGCCATAGAAAGTAAAGTCTGCTTTTTGAGGATATACTGTACGATTCTTTCCGTTGTTAACCAAGATGGTCAGCAGATTTTCAGCCATCAACGCTTCGGTAATATTAACGCGAAAGGTGGAGTAGCCCCCCTCATGGCGGGCAAGCTTTCTGTCATTTAAGTATACTTCAGCCGTCATGGCTGCTCCTTCAAATTCCAGCCAAGCCTCCTCTCCTGGTTCCAACGTCGGGCAGGGAAACTTTTTTGTATACCGGCAGGTACCACGGTAGTAGTCATTGCCGCCATCCTGCCCGTCCTCCGCATTCCACGTATGGGGTAAAGTGATGGTATAGTTTTTGGAGGTTCCGTTATCCTGGCCCTGAAAATACCAGCCTTCATTAAAAGGTTTCTTTTTTCTCATGTATATGCTCCTGTTTTCTTAATGGCTTCTTCAGAGGACTTTTATTTGGATAATCTATCCTGAATTGGAGCCCTTCATGATATTTTGGGAAAGGCTTGTTTAGCGGCCAATTTTAATACTCGTCAGCTTTTCATAGTATTTTGCGATGGCAGAATGATCGTTCTGACCGTATCCGCTATTGTGAAGATATTGCAGGATCTCCTGAACCTGTGCGGTCATGGGAACGGTCGCCCCAAACGTATGCGCGCAGTCAAGCGCATTATTTAGATCCTTTATGTGCAGATCAATTTTGAATCCGGGTTGATCGTTTCCGGCTATCATCATGGGTGCCTTGGCTTCCATGACGGTCGAACCGGCAAGTCCGCCACGAATTGCTTCAAAGACCAGTTGTGGGTCCACTCCTGCCTTTTGTGCCATAGTAAGAGCTTCGGCAAGTGCCTGGATATTGCAGGCCACAATTATCTGATTTGCCAGCTTTGTGGTATTGCCCGCACTTATTTGTCCACATCTAACTACAGATGCGCCCATGGTTAATAACAAGGGCTTAAATCGGTCGAACACTTCCTGTTTGCCGCCTACCATAAAACTGAGAGTACCGTCAATGGCTTTCGGTTCCCCTCCAGACACGGGAGCATCCAGCATCTCTACTCCACGCTTTTCAAGCTCTGCCGCTATCTCTTTGCTTGCAACAGGATTGATGGAGCTCATATCTATAAAAACCTGTCCGGCTTTCATAGATGCGACAACACCGTCCTCGCCAAGCATGACAGACTTTACCTCGGGCGAATTTGGAAGCATTGTCAGTACGACATCGCAGGTGGCCCCAATTTCGGCGTTTGATCCTGCCTTTGCCCCCAATGCGACGAGTTCGTCTACTGCTGATTGGGTAAGGTTACTGACAACTAAATCTCTATATCCGCCGCGCAGAATATTCTTTGCCATTGGTTTTCCCATAATTCCAAGACCAATAAATCCAATTTTCACAATAAGATCCTCCTAAACATGATTTTTACCCCTAGGGTTATCCCTTAACGGCGCCTTTTGCCATACCCTTTTCTAATCGTTTCAGGAAAAAGGGAAAGAGGAGCAGCAGTGGTAATGTTGCGAGAATGATGACACTGTACTGTACTAAGTAACGATTGAAATCCGGATTCGTCCAGTTAAGAAAGTCTTGGTTTCTAGCCACAATATCCCGTACCCAAAGCTGCAGCGGCCATCTGCTCTTGTCGGTTGGGACATAGATGGCCGCCGACATCCATGCATTCCATGCAATGATTCCTGTGTTTACCATGGTTACAAGTGCAAAGTTAAAGCACTGAGGCAACATGATCTGAAACATCACTCGGATATGGCCTGCGCCGTCTATTCTGGCTGATTCCACCGTCTCTTCAGGAACAGAATCAAAAGCCTTTATCATCATTACAATAAAAGCACCATTGGTACAGTGGGGCAGAATCAGCGCCCATCTTGTTCCTACCATACCAAGAGAGCGTACGACCATGTAAAGGGGTACGATTCCGCCGCTAAACAGCATGGTGAACACAACAAATATGGTAAGAAGTGATTTTAGTTTGGTTTTTCTGCTGAGGACATATCCGCCAAGGGTGTTAAGAACAAAACCAGCCGCAATATTGCCAGCCACATAAATCAGCGTGTTTGTGTAACCACGGATAATGTTGTTATCTTGAAGAATGAGTCTGTATCCCTCCAATGTAGGTTCACCAATAGGCCAGACAACAAGCCCGTCATGACCAAACAACAATTGACCATTGGACAAGGAAGACATCAGGCTATGCCATAAGGGAATAGTGCAAACAAAAGCGATAATAAGCAGTATAATGATAAGTACGATATCGGCTATAATGCTCCCAACCGATTTGCTCTCAATCATGCTGGAGCGATAGTCTGCTTTTTCAGATTTTAGCTTTAATATTTTACTCACAGTCATAATATCTGTCCCCCCTTAAAATAATGAACTGCTTGAGGCTTTCTTGCTCAATTTATTCGAGATAATCAACAGCGTGGTTGCAACTACGGACTGGAATAATCCCGATGCGGTGGCAAGGCCATAGTTTACGGTCGTTCCAAATGCCATACGGTATGTATAAGTATATAGAACATCAGCCACATCATATGTGGATGGCATGTAAAGCAGCAGAATCTTATCAAAGCCTCCTTTGAATACGAGACCGATATGCATGGTAAACATTACTACTATCAGCGGCAAGATACTCGGCAATGTAATTTTCCAAAGCCTTATCCAGCGATTCGCACCGTCAATTGCCGCGGCCTCATGAAGATCTCCGTTGACATTCTGAATAGCTGCAAAATAGATTATGGAGCCCCATCCTGCGCCCTGCCATATTTCTATGCCAGTATAGATTATCCAAAATACCGGAATGTTGGGATTTGCCAGCCAGTTCTGCATATCCAAACCGAACCAGCTAAGAAGCGTTGTTAAGGCACCTGTGCTGGAAAGAAATTCGCTTGACAGCGTTGTTACTACAACTGCAGACACAAAATAAGGCATATAGCTGGCAACTTGCACAGTGCGCGTAAATTTTCTAAGTCTGAGTTCTGAGAACAATACTGCCAGAATAACCGGAGCAGCGAACCCTACAGTCATTTTGAGCAGCGCTATTACAGCAGTATTTCGGAACACCAGAAGAAATGTGTCCCCTGTAAATAAATCTATAAAGTTCTGAAACATTACCCATTTACTGCCCAATATTCCTCTGGTGACTTTATAATCTTGAAAGGCCATCAAAAGCCCACCCATCGGAAGGTAATGGAAAATTATAAAGAAGAGCATTACAGGAACAAATAATAGATAGATTGTCTTGTTACGACTAAAGTCATACGCCCAGGTCCCTTCCATTAAACGTACACGACTTGTTTTCTTACTTCCCGCGTTTTTATTTTTCATTATCAAGCCCCTCACCCCTTAATTGAAATATCATCTAAACAGTCTCCAAGATAAACGCCCTCAGCCAACAACTGATTTTTTAATTCATCATAAGGAACTTGTTTGGGTAAAACACCCAGTTGCACGGCCAACGCAGCGCAGGTACCCGCAGCCTGCCCCTGCCCCATACAGGAAACCGTATTTCTTGTGGACATGTAGGCGTGATAATCGGTTGAGATCATCATGCCCACGGCAAATAGATTGTCGATATCCTTAACAAGTATAGCCCTGAGGGGGATTCCATAAGTACCATCCCCGCCGACATGCATTTTAGGGGCACAGTCATGAAATCCAAAATAAAGAATATCGTCCTCAAAATGCTGCCCTGCAAGAATATCTTCATTGGTAATGTCATACTCGCAGATGATACTGCGCCCCCGGCGCGTGCAGAGCGTCGGCGAGGTTCTGGCAATAAACGCATTCTCACAGCCAGGGATATATGCGCGCAACAGTTCGATTGCACGTTGCTGCCGCCGACGAAGCTCAATTTCGGCTTTGGTCATTTCTGTCTGGCTTGTAACGCCATTTTTCATGACGTAGTTAAGTTTAAGAAACATGAGATAGTTGTCACGCATAGTCGTAAACGTAAGTGTCAAAGCAAGTTTTGCCATTTCTCTCTGAAACTCGATGGGTATGGTATTTAAATCGTTGGCCATTGCCATCTCAGCGGCGTGTTTTTCTTCCTCACTCATGGACTGGCAGCCCTTGCTCTTTCGCGCGTGCTGTTCCATCAGGGTCGACAGCACACGATGATAAGGTGCATTGGCACGTAGAATCTTATTAGGCCTACCATCACGCGGGCCATATGTCACACTTGAGACACCATTATTTTTCTGAAGATATTCGGTATATTTTTCTACATCTATGCCGGCTATTCCAATGCTGTTTGCCACCGAATACTCTTGAGGAACAATATACTTTGCCCCTGCATAAGCACTTAAATCTCCCCAGCCAGTGGCATCGATAAAGCATTTTGCGGCAAAATACAGCCGTCCTTCTACACGGCTTTGCACGATTATTCCGTTTATATGGCCGTTAGAGACGTCAGCTTCGGATACCAGTGTGTTAAAATAAATATCTACTCCGGCCTCTTCCAGCATCTCTGCCGCAACAAGCTTGTATTGCTCCACGTCAATCAGAGTACAGGCCTCGTCATAATCATATTCATCCGGTGAGGTCAAATGGCCGGTAGATCCGCCTACAGCAGCCAGTCTTTGGATAATCTCGTCTGGAATGCCCTTGACTATTTGCTTCGATTCCCGACCGAACAGCTTGCCCAGCGAAAAGAAGCTATGCAATGCCGTGCCTCCCTCAAGCATGGTGCCGCCGACATAACCCTTTGCCTCAACCAGAACCGTCTTTGCACCATTCCTTGCAGCTGCCAGTGCCGCTACCACCCCAGCTGTACCCCCGCCTGCCACCACAACGTCGTATTTGTAAGCTGGAATTTCCTTTAAAGCTTCACGATAAGTATTCATGCTTATATCCTTTCCGTATTGCTAGAAGCGTGCGTATTTTATGAAACACAAAATACACTGGTATTGCTAAGAATAACATACTATTGAGAAGTGCTGAATTCGCTTGTTGGCTATTATGACCACAGATTTGTCATGTTTTCGTATTTTTAAATGTATCACACCCATGCAGATTTATGTTACATCATTAATTTGTTCTTTCTGTATTCTGACGGGGAACTGCTCACATGTTTTTGAAAAACTTCACTGAAATAGCTTCTTGAGCAGTAGTTTAGCATGTTGCTGATATCCTGTATTGTCAGTGACGGGTCTGACAGGAGAATCTTTGCCTGCTCAATCTTCGCCTCATTGATATAGTCCCAAATACTGATGCCCATCTCCTTTTTAAACTTGCGTGTCAAATAGTATTCAGTATATCCGGCAACATCGGCAAGCGTATCCAACGTGATTTTTTCACTTACATACATTTTGATATAGTCGCAGCATGTCTGTATGGGCTTTGATATATGGGGACTGGTACGGCATTTATGTACCCGCCTGATAAAATCTGCATACATCGTGTTAAGAATACCAGCCATTTCGGTAATGCTATTACAATTAGCCACTAATGTCTCATAATAATCTCCCACAGCATATGCCGTGGATGGAGGCAGTCCTCCGCGTATAGCCGCTCGGATGCTAAGGGCAATGAATGTTATTCCCACCGCCATGCTTTTTCTAATCGGGTCACCGCTATGGTTAGCACTCCCGTATGATGCCTTTAAAGCAGCGTTACTCAGCGCAGCTTTATAATTGAGATTTCCATCCTCAATCATCTTAAAAAGCTCCTGTTCGGCCGCATATACACCGGCATGTCTGCTGGTGGGTTCCTCCTCATTCTCCTTCGGCATAGTAGCAGGCTTCTGCAAGTTCTCTTGCCGGATATCGGTGAATGCAATCTTTTCCCCGGTGACACAATAATGAAGCATTTGCACATAAGGGAAAAACCGTGTCGGTGATATCACCGGCAGGCTGGTAAGCTGGGCAATTACCTTGTGCCTGTACCACAAGGATATATTATAATGATGATCCAGTACGGTTTCGATTGTCTTTTTCGATACCTCACTGGGATATAAGGGGCCTAAAATATGAATATGTTTCAGACGACCGTTTTCTTTCTCAAACACAGACGCCCATTCTATTCCAGTCTGAATTGATGTAATCAGCGGTGCATTTTCCTCTTGGGCGTAAGCTAGGATTTGCTCACAATGCACCTGTCTGCTGAAAAGTAGCTTGGAAAATAACTCTTTCTCCTCGCAATTGGTTGAAATCAAAGAAAAATTACTGTCAACCAGCCAATAGGAAAGGTCATGGCAACAGGAGACCAATTCAAGAAAAAGTTCTACTCTATTATTAATTTCCATGTTTATCTCCTTTCCTCACAGCTCAGAGATGTCCTGTTTCAGTGCTCTCCTTTGGTGTAAATGTCCCGGGATGATAGACAGTTCACAGATCCGCTTCCCTTACACTACGCCGCTATGTATGATGAAGATGTATTCTCATTATAGAAAAAGTCAGTCATTTAGGCAATCATTCATTGGTTATACAGTTAGTTATTTAGTCTTATTAACAGATAATTTGGTGAACTACCGCTTTGATAGGCATCACCACAAGCCTCGACCCGTATAATAAAGGTGCGTTCCCACCAGAATGCACCACAAGCCTCGACCCTAAAAAAAGCGCTCCACTTGCTTTTCACAAGTGGAGCGTTCCATATACAACTTTATTTGAATGTAGCGAACAGGCGCTGATAGATGGATGTGACTTTATCAGGGGAATATTTGTTAAGCATCTTGACGTAGTCTCCCCAATCCTTATCGTCGCGGGCGTTCAAATTGCCCTTTATAAATTTGGGAATGTTAGTTGACATAAAAGTATCAATATTGGAAAACACCTTATTGTATGTATTGGACTCTTCGCTGGAAAACTGGGCTTGAATAGCCTTTTGGGGAGTTCCAGTGTTAAGATAGTAGTCCCATTGTGCCATCGCATTCTGGGCATATTGGGTATAACTGGCGTTTAGTGCCGGAACAAAGCCTTTGGCATAATAACCGGTGGTGATTCGTTTGGCAGCCATAGCAGAGGCAAGGTTATTATCATTGCGCAGAGACTCTTCCCGGATATATTTGATTGAACCATCTGTCTGTACCTCGGTCTGGTATGCTCCGTTTGTCAGGCCAAACTTAATGTAGGATTCATCCTGGGTTTCTTCAAACTGCTCCTTTGTCAAACCCAGGCATATCAGCGCGCCGCCCTCGGGTGTATAGAGATAGTCCAGAAAAGACAGCAAGGTTGGTAAATCCTCCTCAGCTACCTTATTAGTGATAACGATAGATCCGCGTAACCGGGAATATTGATACATACTATACGGAGTTTTATTTTTCACTGCTTCGGTCCCATAGACGTCATTGATGGGCTGACGGGCCCCATAGGCTACAATTCCGCTCGTAAGCTTATCCCCGACATCCATTTGTGTGCCTGTCTCACCACGGCGACCAATCCACATACCAACCTTACCGGTATGAACCTTCTCCGAGTCTATTGCAAAGGCCATATCGCTTGTATGCTCTGCGAAATTTTTATCGACCCAACCTGTTTGGTACCAGTTGTTCATGCAATCCAGATATGTGCGCATATTTTCGCTGTCACCTGCAAACGCTGCGTTTCCGTTTAAATCGCGATACCACATAGGAGAAGTTCCGCCAAAGGCGTTGAAAAGAGTACCATCTTCATTATAGCCTTTATAATAGAGAGATAAACAGTAGCCGTCTGTTACCTCCAAATCTGCAAGCGCTTTTGTAAAGATATCAAACATCCATTCCCAGTCACTGATGTAGACAGGGTCAACATCACCGCTCGGAAAAACAACATTATCATACCAGGTGGACTTATCATTAGGATCAGAAAAACCATATTCGAACGCTTTACCGGTCTTGGGATCCGTACCGTATTTGGCAACCCAATCACGGCGATAAAGGAACCCCATGAAATTCCCCAATACTTCTTCGCTTAAGGCATGAATAGAGAGAATTTTTTTCTCTCCATCGACCTCGGCATAGGTGTAAGGTGCTATATCAGGGTTGTTATTAAGTATTTTCATATAGTTGGGCATATACTTCTCTATATATGGAGTCAGGTCCCAGATAATTCCATCCTCATACATCTCTGTTGCACTATTGTTGGAAAAGGACATATCCATGATATCCGCATATTCATCTGTGGCCAGAAGAGTATTAAAATTGTCAAGTTCAGAGCCGCTAATGGGAATGGTAAAATCGAGGTCAATTTTTCGGCCGTTAAACTCCATTCTTTCCATGTATTTAACAGCGGGATTATCCTCATAAGACAAATAGTAAGTTGAATCTTCACCAACCGGAATCCAGTAATTAATATTCAGTGCACCATCCGGATCGGTTTGTTCTTTTCCTGCACATCCTGCCAGAGCAAAAATAGAAAGCAGCATAACAACACTAAGTAAAAAGGCGATACTTCTTGTCTTTTTCATTTTGGGTCCTCCTTTATTCTGTTCATTTAGGATTGTTTTTAATTACCACACTATCTATTCCGATTCACTGATTATAAGCTTAAAGGATAAGAAGCTAAAGTCAAGCGACATTTTCGTTTTACCGTATACAGTTTAGTTATTTCACACCTTGTTATTTTTGTCCTTTAATCCAGCTCATAAGCCTTAATTTTAAACTGCCCTGGATTAGGATACTCAATGTACTAAATCAATTCGAATTGTCACGAGTCAGCAGACGTCAAAGCAAATCTGTTTATAGGAAAAACCATTCAAAAAGCTATAATTTTATATGTCGTTTTATAGTTATGCTTTTTTTCAAGAGCATTTTTTATTGAAAACCGTGTCTGAGATATAATGTTAAGAAATTTATTATAAAACGGCCTATCTTACCACACTGTTAAGGTATGACAATAATATTAGAGGAGGATCCAAAAATGATTTCTTCCATAGAAACCTTTTCAAAACGTCACAACTGGCTTATCTGTGTTGATTCTGACGGAACCGTCATCGATGCAATGAATGTTAAGCACATCAAATGCCATGGTGCCAGTCTTATTGAAGAATGGGCACTGACTGAACACGCGGCTGAGGTTCAGACCATTTGGAACAAAATTAATTTGTTTGATAGAACACGTGGTGTAAATAGGTTTATAGCGCTCTTTTCAATGTTGAACCATCTGAAAGAAAATCTCTTGCCTGTTAATCCGGATGAATTAAAAGCTCTTTATAATTGGATTAATAAGGGTGATTTATCCAACAAAAGCTTGAAAGACGAAATAAAACAAAATCCAAGCCCTTTACTCCAAAAAGCGCTGCGATGGTCGCTTTCGTTGAATGAGAAAATCGCTCTATTGACGCCTGAGGATAAACCGCCTTTTGAGGGCGCTTTGGAGGGACTCCAATACGCTTTCGGCAAGGTGGACATTGCTGTCATCAGCAGCTCTAATATGTCTGCGATTTTAGAAGAGTGGACAGCACACGGTCTGACAAAATATATCGATGTTATGACCAGTCAGGAAGTCGGCACCAAAGAAATGTGTATTGCCAGGATGCTGGATAAAGGATATCAGGCTGACCATGTTCTTATGATAGGCGACGCCTATCCGGACGTAGATGCCAGCCGCGAAAACGGCATATGGTATTATCCCATACTTACAAACCGTGAAAAGGAAAGCTGGGAGGCGTTCCAAAGAACATATTTTGATATATTTCTTTCCGGCAGCTATGGCCAGTATCAGCAGACATTGCTCAATGAGCTTGAAAATAACTTTGCTAAATGAGGAGTGAAACAATGGTAGATCTAACAAAAAAACCTTATTGCTTAAGTGAGAAAAAAATTCAATGGGTACAGGACACGATTGCTTCCATGACTGAAGAAGAAAAGATTAAGCAACTTTTCGTACATCTCACCGGCGCTGTTGACAACGAAGAACTTGTCAAAGAAGAAGCAACAACCATGAAGATGGGTGCTATCCGCTTTAATCCCCGTAAAAAAGAAGAAATGTATAATATGAACCGCCTGTTCCAGAAGTACAGTAAGATCCCTGTCCTTTCGGCTGTCAATGTAGAATCAGGCGGTAACGGCGCAACCAGCGATGGGACAAATGTCGGGCAGCAAGTTAAGGTTGCAGCGACAGGCGACAGCAGCTACGCCTATAAGATGGGCCAAATATGCGGAAAGGAGACACGCGCTACCGGATCGAACTGGGCATTTGCACCCATTGTAGACCTGACACTTAACTGGCGTAATCCGGCTATTTCCACCCGTGCATTTGGTAATGATCCGGATATGGTGTTAGAATTTTCAAAAGAGTATTTTCGGGGTATCTCAGAGAGCGGAATTCTGTGTGCGATGAAGCACTTTCCGGGTGATGGCGTAGATGAGCGGGATCCCCATATTGCTACCAGTATTAACAGTCTCACCTGCGAAGAATGGGATGCAACTTACGGGAAGGTATACCGAGGCATGATAGATGCAGGCGTCCAATCCTTAATGCCCGGACATATTATGCTTCCTGCATACCAGAAAAAATACAATCCCTCCGTGAAAGACGATGAATATCTGCCTGCAACCCTATCAAAAGAGATTCTGACAGACTTGTTACATGTGCAGTTAGGTTTCAACGGATTGATCGTGACTGACGCAAGCCATATGGTTGGCCTTGCCGGACGTGCAAAGCGCAGCGAACTCATCCCACAGTCTATCATGGCCGGCTGTGATATGTTCCTGTTCTATAACGATTACGAGGAAGATATTCAATATATGACAGAAGCACTTCACGACGGCAGACTGACTGAAGAACGGTTGCATGACGCATTGATGCGAATCCTTGGGCTGAAAGCTCTGGCCGGTCTTGATACCTTTACCATGGATCAATTCCCCGCAAAAGAGATGCTGGATATTATCGGGTGTACTGAACACAAAAAGGTTTCCGATGAGGTTTCGGATAAAGCCATTACACTGGTAAAACAAGTCGGAGAAAATATTTTTCCAATCACCAAATACAAACGAATTCTTATTGTTCCCGTGGGACCTGAGCCCAGCCCGATTATGGCAATGGCAGGGTTAGGTGCTGACGGCAGCAAACTAATCGGCAGCCTGAAAGAAAAACTAGAGCAGCGAGGGCATACTGTTGAATTCTATGTAGATCCTATGGAGGCTTTCATGAAAAAGATGGCTGCCTTGTCTCCCGAGCAGCGGCTTGCTGAAAGAAAACAACTCTCCAAAAAGGGAGCGTATGGAATGAAGACAAGTATATCTTCGCTGACAGATCAGTATGATTTGGTTATTTGTGTGGCAAACGTATCTTCGACGATGCGGACAACTCAGCGTCTAGAATGGAAAATAAGCAAGGGCGGATGGGATAATCCGTGGTATGTAAACGAGATTCCGACAATATTTGTTTCGTTTAACTGCCCATTCCATCTGGCCGATGTCTCTCAGGTCAAAAACTACATAAATTGCTACGATGCACAGGAGTCATCAGTGGAGGCCTTTGTTGCAAAGATTGAGGGAGAAAGCAATTTTACAGGTATAAGTCCTGTTGATGCATTTTGCGGCATGATGGACACCAGGTTTTAGTGGTATCTGATACAACAGATTAAGTGTATGAGCTCGAAAAATAGAGAGAAAGTGGAGTAGCAACCCCACTTTCTTTTTATCAAACCCGATGTGGGTCTCTCTTGCATGATTTTCCGGTATACCATTATCTTGCAATGAAAAAGAGCCCACTTTTTCATTGTGAAAGCTCTTATTTTCACCTAACTTATTTGACGACTTACCTTTAAAAGGCTTATTTTACTATGTTTTTGGGGTCACCATTCATCCAAGCCCTAAGATTTTCAAATACAATATTGGCGCGCAGACTCATGGATTCCTTAGTTGCAAATGCGATATGGGGTGTGACAATTGTATTCTTGGCGTGTAGCAAAGGCTCATCCGCATCCAAAGGAGGCTCCTTGTCAAATACATCAATCGCCGCTCCGGCTATCAAATCGTTGTTCAGTGCATCTGCCAGATCCTTGGTCACAACCACCGGCCCGCGAGCCAGATTAATCAAGACAGCCGTAGATTTCATCAAGTTTAATGTAGCACTGTTAATCATTCCTCGGGTAGATTCGTTCAATGGACAATGCAGTAACACAATATCTGACTGTGAAAGCAATACCTCCAAGGAAACCTGCTCGATATAATTCGGGAGGATATGGTTAAAGGAACGGCTTTTAGCCAGGATCCGGCAGCCGAAAGCGTGGTATAGTTCAGCTGATCTTTTTCCTATGTTTCCTAAGCCAATAATACCTACGGTCTTGCCTTTCAGCTCATAGCCCACAAGGCCTTCTTTGGTCATTCCACTGCGGCAGCGTTTTTCAACCTGAGGTATATTACGCAACAGCGCCAATACCATTCCAACGCCCAGCTCTGCGACAGACTCATTGGAATAGCCGGAAGCGTTACTGACTACAATATTTCTTGCTCGTGCCGTATCCATGGCTACATGGTCTACACCTGTAAAAGCAATATCGATAAATTTGAGCTCTGGACAAGCGTTGATTACCTCTGCCGGCATAGCCATATTTGCAAGAATCATAACGTCAGCATCCTGTGCCTGTTCTATAAGCCTGGTAATGTCAGTGGTTTTCTCATAGCATTTAAATATACAGTTCATTTCCTCGAAAGGCACTTTCAGTGCGTTCAATTCCTCCAGAGAAATGCCCAGCGATTCCATAATCATAATGTTCATACACAGACCTCCTGTTTCAAGATGTGTTTTATTTCTTTCATTGTATGCGCTTATTATACTGCATTACGACCATAATACCGTATAATATTTTGTTATTATGTCGGTTTTCTCGTCAGATTTTTTGCATCAAATGCATATATGGGATTTTATATTTTTATCCATATTAAAAATTCAGAGAATTCTATATATTATAAGAACACTTTCCGTGCATATAAAAACACTTCGGAATTTCTAGGAACATTTTAAAACGGTAAAATATAAAATATTTCGTTTCTACTGAATTTCCACTTGTGCCAATTTTACTTTTAAAGCTAGGGAAAAACACCGCCTTGCAGGGACGGAGGACGGTTTTACAGTTTTTATAAAATATAGAATGGGATCACATAATCGCTAAAATAAGCAATAACATGATCCCATCTCTATCGTACTGGTGCCGATGGCCGGACTCGAACCGGCACGGTGTTGCCACCGGTGGATTTTGAGTCCACTACGTCTGCCAATTCCATCACATCGGCATGTTGCTTTTCTATATTAGCACATGGCACTTTTAAAATCAAGACTTGTATGACTGCCATTCATAATAGATTTCTTAAACCTTACCTTAATTATTCTTTTGCCTGTAGAGGGGGCTGTGCTTTGACATTTCCGGCCCTTAACTTTACTACTCGGATGTAATCTTTTCTATAATGGCCTTGGCATCATCCTTGAAGCTAACGCTGTACGTTCCGGCCTTTATGGATTGTTCAAGCTTTTCCTTCTTTATCATAATCTCAAACTCAATGGAGCTTTCAATGATTCCGGCGTCATAAAGTCTTTTTGAGACCTCTGTATAGGATTCATTTTGGTGAACGATGAAAAGAAGGGTGCCGTCAGCCTTTCTCTTGATATCTTCTCCCTGTTCAAAGCGATCTACCATACCCAGCTTCCGGGCCAATCCGATGACTTCCGTATCAGAGAGCTCCGGCTTATACCCCATAAAAAAAACAACGCCGAGCAGTGAGGTCAGAATGATTCCCAAACCCATTCCCAGAAGAACGCTTTTCCCATCAATCAGCTTCACTTGAAATTACCTTCCCATTCTGGCAATCAGTTCAATTTCTCCCTTGCCACAATTCAATTGACGAGCAATTTCAGTACTGTCCAGTCCTTTTTTGGCAAGCTTCATGATTTCCCGGCGCTTGACATCAAAAGTTAGTACCTTGCCCTTACGAATAGGGATTGTCTGATTCTCCAGGCTTGTATGGCTATCCGCGGCTGGCTGCTTTTCCTCAATGATTTTTTCAATAGACGCCTCATCATATAAAGGTGCGGCATTAACGCGCTCCACCGGCTTTAACGGTGAATTGAAAAGCTCGATTTTCAATTCGGCCTCCTTGATGGAACCTGTCAGACTTGTATGCTTTTCTTCAATCTGAGTAACAACATAATCAGAAAAACGGTTCATTTCGGAAATGAGCTCTTCTGCATCCTCAATAACCTTTATCAAGTCTTCTTTTTTTTCTTTCACATCGGTGCGGTAATCATGAAGACGGCGTTTTTCAGCCAACATTAGAAAAAAAGCAACTAGGGTAATGACCGATCCGATTAAAATAATGCAAGTAAAGAACACTGCCATTTTAGAACACCTCTATCATTTTATCTTAAGTAAATCATGACCTTTTTGTATATGTAAAAATTCATATTTTATAGTCTGATATCAATAGTATGCCGCCCCTGAATCCTTGGTTTTAACTGATCTGATTTTTTCTTGTTCTCATCCTGAGCGTCCTTTTCCTTCTTCTCCTGACCTTTGCCTCTGCCTTGATTTTTTTGTTTCTCTGTTATGACGGTTTTCTGTGCTTCCTTTTGGGAATGCACGCTTTGGGTATCCTGATGGGCTTGTTTGATTGAGCTCTCTGCTTGCTGCTGGACCTGACCCATAACCTTTTGATGCTCGGAACTCTGAATTTTAGCCATTTCATTGACTTTTGGCATGAGTATCTGGTAATCTACCGGTCTTATTGACATACAGATTCCTCCACTATAACCCTCCGAAACGGATATCAACCCCATCACTAAAAAGTGTACAATATTGAGCCTCTTCTTTAATATACATCATGCTGTTACCAATGGCAATCTTTACCCCTGGATATACGCTACCCAATACCCTGATTCTTCCGTTTGCACCATGCTGGAGCTTTTCTTCGATGTCTGCAATCTCTTTTTTGTATTCCTGAAGCTTATTCTCATGGTAGAATTTAGCACGTGTACTCTTAGCCAGAATTTCACGCTTTTCAAGGGAAAGCTCACCGATATTTTTTAGTTTATTTAGGAGGGTAATGGCTTGATTGGACTTTAAAAGACCCTCCTCCATCTTGATCAGGTCACCCTTCAGAAATTTAAGGCGCTCGCGAAGATGGGGATCCACGCCTACTTCCACAACTGTCGCCGTCGACATCTGGCTGCCCAGATATTTAAGCTCTACAAGCCTCCCGACGCGGACAGTACCGCCTACCAGGAGGGCTTTCCTGCCACCAAGTTCAAGCTTGTTTCCACACTTGATATCGCTATGCATGACAGCCTCAGCCTTGATATCACCACGCGCTTCTATAGTTGAGCTTTCAATGAATTTTGCGATGATGTCTCCTCCGGCTACGAGCACTCCCTTATTGTTGCCAACCATGCCTCTCTTTAAGATGATATCACCGCCAGCCTTTAAGGTCGCACCTTCCGCAACTCCGTTAACTTCAATGTATCCCCCGGCCTCAATTTCAAACCCCGAAAGAACATTACCCCGGACGACGACATTTCCGATAAACTTGATATTACCGGTTGAATTATCTACATCGGCCTTAACCTCATGAGTCGCAAAAACGCTTATCTTTCCATCGGCATAAAGGAGCTGGCCGTCAATATCTGCAAAGAGCGCCTGACCATCAGAGCTTAAGACAACATTTCTACCTCTGTGAATGACCGCAGGTTTGCCGTCGATAGCCTTCAGCTCTGCTCCCACAAGATTTTTTCCATGCCTTCCGGGTATGGGCGGGATGAGCTCAGCAAGCTTTTGACCTTTGATGATATTTTCAATCAAATTCATATCTTTAAAGTTGACAGTTCCGTCTTCCATGATAGCGGGTTTTCTGTCCTTATTAATATCAATGAGATAACGCACTTCTCCGTTTTTCCCGTTTTGAGGGCTCATACCCTCGGCAACCAGCACCTGTCTATTGTAAACGGGATTTGTCGCCAGCTCTTTGATTTTCTCCTCGCTCATACCAAAGACAACGCCTTTTGAATACAAGGCCTGTACAATAGCCCCTACGGTTGGAGGCGCCCCATCACCTTCAGGCGGGATCAATACAACAAAGGCTTTCATTTTATCTTGAGAGACAACGGCCTCAACTGAACAATCAACCTTAGCCTCTTCCTGGGGCTCTGCTATTTTTACGGGTTCGCCATCACAGCGTTTAATGGCATCGGCTATGGTATTGGCATTGAAATTACGAATTTTTTTTCTGTGAATGATATTAAGAAAATCAGTTTCGTTTATTCGAGAAAAAAAGTCCACAGGTTTAGAGACCGTGAGATAGACACCGTCTTTTTCATAGGTCAAGCTATAGCCAGAAATTTTGTGAATGTTTTCCTCTTGCATTTCAAAACTCCTTACAGGATCGCGCTCTTCTGCCTCTCCAATTTACCTCTCATCCTCATAATGGCTTTGGTATGAAGCTGTGAAATTCTTGACTCAGAGACCTTCATAATGGCGCTGATTTCTTTTAGCGTCAATTCTTCGTAGTAATAGAGTGTTACAACGATGCGTTCCTTTTCCGGCAGCTTCTCAATAGCTTCTGATAGAGTTTCCTTAAGCTCGACAATCTCCATGCGCTGTTCGGGCTGATTGATATCCTTGTCCATAGAAAGGGGATCGAAGCCGGTTTCATGGTTTTGCTCCAGGTAATCCTCCAAAGAAATCATCTGGGACATGTTAACTTCCTGTAATAGCTTGTTGAGTTCATCGGCCGTTATGCCAAGCCTGTCAGCTACTTCCTGATCCGATGCCGAGTGCCCCAATTGGTTCTCTATCTCAAAATAAGCCTTCTCAAGCTCCTTGCCCTTTTTTCTCAAAGATCGGGGTGCCCAATCCTGTTCCCTGATAGAATCTATAATGGCGCCCCTTATTCTAAGTGAGGCATAAGTCTCAAACTTGACCTTCTTAGACAAATCAAATTTATCGATGGCATCAATAAGGCCAAATACGCCATAGCCTACCAAATCATCATATTCTACGTTAGAGCCAAAATAAATGCTTAAGCGACCAGCCACAAACTTGACCAGATCGGCATATTCAATAATTAACTGCTCTTTGATGACAGCTTCCTTTAATTCGCTGTATCTTTTCCATAATTCCTGCTGCCTCTGAGAAACAGATGCCGACATCTTTACCTCCATCTTCCTTTCAGAAGGATCTGACACAGGAAGTCATCTTGATCGTATATTTATAGATTCAGTTCCTTTTTGATGAAGTCTGCAACCGGAAGAGCGTTGAATTCTTCATCTGTGCTTTCAAAATCCAGATCATCATCAGCTACAAGATCCAGTGACAATCCCTTTGTTTTCCCTGCTTGCCTTTTGCTCATCTCTTCGTAGTTTTTTTCCTGCTCAATCCGCTTTTGCTCCTGTAGTATCTCCTCATCCTTTATCCTTTTTGCTTCCAGAATACCATTTATCATATATTTGATAAAATGTCCCGCTATGTAGAAGACGACCATGATAATGAGCATATTGAGCATATTTTCTTTATTCGATACCTTTTGTGTACAGCCCCCCATACCTACAATAAGTGCACTAGCTACAGCCATCAGCAGAGGCAGCTTACGGACATAATCCATACAACATCCTCACTTATATATATTTGACCCCGGAGCCGATAGTCTTGACCATGAGCCGTCCGTCTTCTGAAGAAAGCTCAATGGTTCGACCAACATTCCCTCCTGTATCTTCACTTAAAATAGGAATACTCATATCTGTTAGTATCATACGGGCAGCCTCACTGTTCCGCAATCCTATCTTCATGGACTCATTGGCGCTGGCAAACGCGAACATCTGGGCACCACCGGCTAACTTAGCAACCAATATTCTGCGGTCGGCCCCAAGAGCTACCATTCCATTTACAAGGTCTACAATGCCTGTATCTGCAAACTTTGCGCGATTAGTCGTGGCTGTGGCAATTCTGGAGCTAGGCAGCATAATATGTGCCAAACCTATAATTTTTCTCTTATAGTCATATAAGGCAATACCCACACAGGACCCAAGACCCAGTGTGGTTAAAACGGAAGGGTGGTAAGCTACCTTAAGATCAGCCATCCCTACCTTTATCAGCTCAAACATTATACTACTCCTAATGCATGCAGCAAACGGACATAAGAAACCTCATCCGGCACTAGGAACAAATTACCGATAACGCTGTCTAACCCGTCTGTGAATTCATTTTCTATATATAAAACGGTATCTGAATTCTTACTGAATTCAATAGCAGGAACACTCAAGATGGCACCCGCCATATCAATGGCAAGCCCCGGAACGCCGGGCATAATTTTCAGATTTGTTAAATTGGATAAAGCCGAGAGGTAAGAACCCGCTAGTATATTTCCTATCTCCTTCAATGCTGAACAGGTCATTTCATCATATTCCAACTCGGCTCTGGTGGGTCTTCCCATTAAAATGTTAACAAGAAGCTGGGCACTTTGGTAATCGAGAATAAACATCATACTGCCGTTAATATCGCCGTGAACACTTAAAAGAAGACCTACAACCTGTGTTTCAGCGCCGCCAAGGACATCGCTGACCTCGGAGAACTTCATAACTTTTATCTGAGGAACCTTCATATCAATCTTTTTATCCAACATTTTAGCGAGAGCGGTTGCCGCATTGCCTGCACCAATATTTCCGATCTCCTTAAGTACATCAAGCTGAAAGCTGTCCAGAGCGCTAAATTCAAGGCTGTCCGCCATTTTGTTACTTCACCTTTCAGATTATTCTTTCGTTACAAGCTCCATAATGAGCTTCTCTATATTGAGAAGTGTAATGAGCCTCCCTTGAATATTGGCTATGCCGATAATATAATCCAGGCTTCTGTCGCTGGTAATGGAAGTCACACTCTCAATATCATTCTCCTTTAATGACACAACCTCAGCTACCGCGTCCACAATAACCCCCAGGGTTACATCATTAAATTTGAACATGATAATACGCGTGTCATCATCAGCTTCTATTTCGGGCAAGCCGAATTTTAAGCGTATACTCATGATGGGAATGATCTCACCTCTTAAGTTAACCACACCCTTCATATACACGGGAGTGGTGGGAACTCTGGCTATGTTCAAGGCTTTTTCAATAATAGAAACCTTATGTATGTCTGCTCCAAACTCTTGGTCTGCCACTTTAAACACTACAAATTGTCTGGCTTCCTTAACACTATTTTTCGATTCCACAGCTTTGGACCCCCTTTATCTCCATACAGCTTTTGCTCACAGGGCAAGCGAGTTAACATCCACAATAAGGGCTACATTGCCATCCCCTAAAATGGTAGCGCCTGCAATACATTTCACGCCTGCCATAACCTTGCCGAGAGATTTAATAACAATTTCCTGCTGACCAATAAGTGCATCAACTGTAAAGGCCGACAGCTTATCTCCCTTTTTGACTATAACACAGGTGAGATTCTTCCTCTCACTGTCCGCAAGCGTGCCCGGCACACCCAAAACCTTGTCCAGACGGACAACAGGAATGACCGCCTCGCGTAAGATTATGACCTCCTGGTTTCTGACCAGGCGAAGATCACTAGGCTTAATATTGTCTATTTCTTGGATGGAACCTAAGGGTATGGCATATTTCTCATGGCCGATTTTAACCAGGAGGGCCTGAATAATGGCCAGTGTCAGGGGCAATCGAATGATAAACTTGCTCCCTTTTCCCATCTGGGTTTCTACTTCAACAATACCGCCCAAGGCTTCAATCTTTGTTTTAACTACATCCAAGCCAACGCCTCTGCCTGAAAGATCCGTCACCTTATCAGCAGTGCTGAAGCTGGGCTTAAAGAGGAACTCAATGGCTTCCTTATCAGAAAATGATCCTACAATTTCAGCAGATTCAAGACCCTTTTCAATGATCTTCTTTCTGACCTTGTTGATATTAATGCCGCGACCATCATCCTCTACTTCAATGATGACATTGTTGCCATCCTGATAAGCGCGCAGATAGATATTCCCTGCTGTGGGCTTGCCAACCTTTGATCTTTCTTCATGGGTTTCCAGACCATGGTCGGCAGAATTTCTGAGGATATGGATAAGAGGATCACCGATCTCATCGATAACGGTTCGATCAAGCTCAGTATCCTCGCCTGACATATGCAGCTCAATATCCTTGTCAAGTTCTCTTGCAATGTCCCGTATCATTCTGGGGAATCGGTTAAAGACTGTTTCAACCGGCACCATTCTAACCTTCATAACCGCGTCATGAAGACTTGTGGTAATACGCTCAAGATATTCAATACTTTCAGTATCTGCATCGTTGCTGCCACGGCTTGCTTCGTCCAGCCGCGTTTTAATGATGATAAGCTCACTCACCAAATTCATGAGGGTATCCAGCCGGTCAATATCAACACGTACTGTCTTTCCTGTTTTTTGAGCTTTTTTGCCGGGCTGCTCTTCCTTGTCTGAATTCTTGGAGCCTGCTTCAGCGCTTTTGCTGTAGTCCATAAGTGCCGCTGCTGCTACTGCTGCCTCTTCCTTTGAGAGAGTTGCATCCATATTCTCAGGTTGTATGGCAACAACCTTTACGCTCGCAATCTCGGCAACGGAATTGATTTCTCTTTCAAAAAACTCCTTGGACTGCTTGGTTATGACAATGACGGTAAATTCATAGTCAAACCTTTCGTCTTCTATATCCTCAATCTTGGGAACCGATTTGATAACCTCGGAATTCTTCTCTAAAATCTGGAAAACAATAAAAGCACGCGCCGCTTTTAAAAGACAACCCTTATCAAAAATGACATGAATCTCAAAAACATTCATATCAATCTCAAGGGCTTTATTGATAACATTGACATCATATTGGTTAAACTCAACGGTAGGCTTGTCCAAAGCATCCGCTGATACTTTTGGAGCCGCCTTTCCATTACTGTTTTCCTGAGTATGTACCGCACCACCGGTTTTTAAAATATTAGCCAGAGCTTCTATTACGTCGGTAAAGGATTCGCTGCCCTCATGACCTGTTGCCATAATTGTGTTGACATAGGTCTCCAAGGCATCCAGACACTTAAACAGAACATCCACCATATTTGAATCGGCTAATATGCGTTCATTGCGAAGTGCATCCAATACATCTTCCATATCATGGGTCAAGACTTGCATCTTTGTGTAGCCCATGGTTCCCGCCATGCCTTTTAAAGTATGGGCAACACGGAAGATTTCGTTAAGTACAGCCTTATCCCGATTATTTTTCTCTAACTCCAAAAGTGAGGAGTTGAGAAGCTGCAGATGCTCTTTTGACTCTTCCACGAATATGTCGAGGTATTGGTTCATATCCATTACTGGCGCACCCCCATGAAATTCATTATACAGGTTGGTATTTCTTGCAGAGGAACGGTTTTATCCACTATCCCCAGCTCTACAGCTGCCCTGGGCATTCCGTAAACGATGCTGCTGCTCTCGTCTTGCGCAATAACAAAGGCAGATTTCTTCGTTTTTAATTCTGTCAAACCCTTACTTCCGTCATTCCCCATCCCCGTCATAATGACACCAATAACAGGCTGGGCTTGCGCCTTGGCCAAAGAGGTCATCATGACATCGGCGCTGGGTCTAAATCCCCCAGTTGGTGGATCTTTGGTCAGCTTAATACGTGTAACCTGACCTTCACTTACGAAGGTTAAGTGATGATCACCCGGCGCTATATAAACCGAACCTGCTCGAAGAACATCATTATCCTCCGCTTCCTTGACAAAAAGCCGGCAGGTATCATTAAGCCTGACAGCCAGTGATCGTGTAAACCCGGGCGGCATATGCTGTACAATGACAACAGCTGCCGGAAGGTCGGCCGGAAACTCTGGAAGAATAGTTGAAAGCGCTCTTGGGCCGCCAGTGGAGATTCCTATTGCTACTATATATTTCAATTCAGCTGATCCGGCTTTTTCGTCCAGATCGCTTTTGAGTTCTCTTTTTTCTAAATGACTCAGTGTTTCTGCTTTTTTCAAGGTTCGGTAAGCGAGCTTAACCTTGGTAATAATTTCGTTACGTTTGACCTCCGAAGACAAATCAAAAACGCTTCCGGGCTTTGTGATAAAATCAAAGGCACCGAGCTCCAGCGCTCGTATGGTCGCGTTAGCTCTTTCCAGTGTAAAGCTGCTAACCATAATAATGCCATAAGAACCCTGTTTTTGTAAATTTTCAAGGCAGCTTATCCCATCCATTAATGGCATCTCAACATCCAGAGTAATGACATCAGGATTAAGCTCTCTTGCCTTCTTTAACGCTTCAAGTCCGTCTTTTGCGACCCCTACCACATCAATCTCCGGATCCTGCTCAAACACGTTCTGGATAACCCTGCGCATAAACGCAGAATCATCCACGATAAGTACCTTTATTTTGTTACTGTTCATTTACCAGACCAGCCTTTTTTAAGCAATTTCCTCTGTGAATCAAAAATGTAACTAATGATCCGTTCTCGATCAATATTCTTTATTTCATCAAATTCGATACCGACTTCATAACTAAATATACCCTTCTCATGGACATTAATCACACGAACAATTCGTCCTAAAAAGCGTACCTCCGCCCCAACATTGATAATACCCTCCAAAAACCAGCCATTACGCGGCTTCTCTTTAACCAGCAGACATAAGCCTCCTCCGCTCAGATCCTTGGTCATAGTCTCTTTAAACTCTCCGCGGCCTTCGCTTTTTGTCTCTTTATGTTCGAACGTACGGTACTTGATGTTCAACAAGCAACTGAATCTGAAAAAGGTTCTACGCTGCAGACGCTCTTCTCCCGATCTGGGCTGTATTCTTAAAAGATAGATATTCCCCGACACTCTTCGCTCTAAAACAACAGCCAGGAACTTAAACAAGTCTCCGTTCCGCTCGTAAATCACATCCATGAAAGTTTCCCGATGAATCGGATAAATCCTGCCTTCATGAATGGGAGCTAAAATCTCCATCGAACCATCAGGCAGCAATGCTTCAAACTGACTGACTAATATCGGCGTAATACGTTCAAATTTGCTGTCATACAGCTCCAGCTCAAGTTTGTTACCTAAAGTAAGATTAATTGCTTCCATCTAAACAAACCTCATTATATTTATATTAGCCTATTAAATTCTCAAGTTTCACTTCGTATGGACTAAAATAAATATTTTAGCCATTTCTTAATTAGTTTAAATTATAACATATATCGAGCAAATCATGCACCAAAAATAGACAATAGTTTAGAAATAAATCCCTTCGCTCCCTGTATTCTGTCAGAATTTACAGAGGAAAACAGGTTCTCGGCAACCTCCGTCATGTTTTTAGAAGCCTGACACTTAGGACTGTAAAGGCTAAAGGGCTTCTGCATTTTGACACTTTTTGTCACAGTGTCATCATATAATATATACCCAAGTTTTAAAAGCTTAAATGACAAAAATTTTTCAGAAACGACACTGAGTTTACTGGCAATTTCCTCAGCCTCCTTAACATTTTCAGCTTTGTTTACCAAAATCTTTATTTGCTTTTTACGATCTCTCCTTGAAACCATCTTAACCAAAGCATAGGCGTCAGTTATAGCCGTAGGCTCCGGAGTCGTTACAAGAATCACTTCATCCGCCGCCATAATAAAGCTCATGACGTTTTGCGAAAGTCCTGCTCCTGTATCAATGAGGATGATATCGAAAAGCTTGTCAAGAAGATTAATTTTTGTAACAAATTGTCTTAGCTGCTTACGGTCCAGACGGATAAGCTCTTCCACGCCCGAGCCCCCTGACAAAAACTTTATATTTTCAGGTCCGTCTGTTAAAACCTCTAATATGCTCTTTTCCTCATGAATGAGATCCAGAAGCGTATACTTCGGAACAATTCCGAATAGCACATCAATATTGCCAAGACCGAAGTCCACATCTAGAATGACGACCTTTAAACCCATTCTGCTTATGGCAAGAGCAAGATTAATGGTGACGTTGGTTTTCCCGACACCTCCTTTCCCGCTGGTAACAGTTATGACCCTTGCTTGCTTGGAAGGCAATTCTTTCACGCCTTCCTGGCTTTCATCCTTGAGCTTCATATGATCCATTATTTTTCGGAGTGTTTCTGCCTGGTCGTTCATGGTACCTCAACACCTCCTCTGATGAATGGCTTAATCTGCATGCTGTCTTTAGCCAAAATACTTGTGGCCAGTTGCCTGACGTCGGCAATATCCAGGTCATCAGGGACACTCTGACCGGCTGTGGTGTATGAAAGGGGCTTGCCAGTCAAATACCGTGCATTGAGGATAATACCGGGGACAGGCGACTCATCAAGTTTGGTAAAAAGAAGCTTATAGTTTTTAATAAAGGCATAATATTCACAAATTTCTTTTATGGCCATACGGCTTGTATTGCAGCTCATGACCAAGAAGATCTCGTCTGCGTTGACAGCGCTTATCAGCGTTTTCAGTTCATTAAAATGTGCTTTGTTCTTATGGCTTCTCCCTGCCGTATCAATAAGGATGAGGTCATTATCCGACAAACGTTCTACCGCATCCTTTATTTCATTGGGAGAATAGACCACATTTACTTGAAGGTTTAAGATTTCAGCGTAGGTTTTAAGCTGTTCAACCGCCGCTATTCTATAGGTGTCGGCCGTGATGAGCCCCACCTTTTTTTGCCGGGTCAGGGTGAAGTCAGCCGCAATTTTAGCAAGAGTGGTAGTTTTTCCAACACCTGTAGGCCCAATAAATAAAACCACATGGGGTTTGTGATCTTTGATTGTAATGGGTTCAGGTTCACCCATAAGAACGGTCATGACCCTACCGGCAAGCCCGAAGATCTCCTCCCGCCTAAGTGCATGGCCGCCTCTCTCAATAATTTTGTCTATGATCTTATCAATGAGCCTGGGCTCCACATCTTGCTCAAAAAGGATATCTCTCAAGCAGTTCAGGCTTTCCTCACAAGGAATAGCTTTCGGTACATTCACTGGAGGAGCTTCTGGTTTTTTTACCTGTTCAGGCTGGTCCTTAACCTGTACAGCCTGATAAATTTGATCCAGAATACTCCCCATATCTTTGACCTTGCTTTCAAGATCCGCTATTCTTTTGTTTTCCTTTGCATGGGAAGCATCAGATATAATAGCCTCTTGCGCTTTTGGTTCGGGAGCCTTATATTCAGGACTGGCTGTTCTTGGTTCCTTACTTGTATAACCGTATAGATTGGGTTCATGATCTTCCCTCACCACAGAAGACCGCAATGGAGGCTGCGGATAAGTTGAATAAGTGGTCGCTGGCCTCTGTTGGTAAGGATTTGGCCTGGACGGACGGACAAGATCATCATCAATGGCTGCCACCACTTCGATCAAGGGTTTTGCAAATATTCCGAATAAGCCTTTGGGTTTAACCTTACGGCTATTCATGATCACAGCTTCACTCCCAAGATCCATTTTGACCTTGAGCAAGGCTTCCTGCATATCCTTGCATGTGTACCTGCGTATCTTCATTTCGTACCCCCGATCCTTTCTTTTTGGCTTTATTGCATTTTGCCGGACATTTTATCTTTCTTGACACATTTTTAAATACTGACCATCCCCACGGCATTCACCTCAAGAGTGGGATCAAGCTCGTTGTAGGACAGCACAATTAACCCGGGAATAGCATGCTCGGTGAGCCGCTTAAAGTAAAGCCTGACCACAGGAGATGCAAGGATTATGGGCTGCTTTCCTTTTTGCGCCATTTTCTCAGACATACTGGCCGCATTGGACACAATGCGGTTGCTTACGGAAGGCTCCATGGCCATATAGGATCCTGCTTCAGTTTTTTGAACAGAATCCAGTATCATTTGTTCGAGCTTTGGATCCAGGGTAATAACCTCTGAATTGCTGTTGTTAAGATAGGTCTTTGAAATAGCCCTGCCCAGACCCTGGCGGACATATTCCGTCAGCATGTCTGTATCACGGGTTATAGGCGCATAATCAGCAAGAGTTTCTAAAATAGTCACCATATCCCGAATAGATACGCCCTCCCGAAGCAGGTTGGCTAAAACCTTCTGTATCTCACCCAGGGCCATGATCTTAGGAATTAATTCGTCTACAATGGCCGGGTACGTTGTTCTGACATTATCAATCAGCGTCTGGACATCCTGTCTGCCTAAAAGCTCATGGATGTGACGTCTGACAATCTCAGTCATATGGGTTGCTACAATGGATGGCGGATCAACAACGGTATAGCCCATCATCTCAGCTCTGTCTCGCATCGTATCAGGGATCCAGAGAGCCGGCAGACCAAAGGCAGGCTCAGTAGTGGGGATGCCGCCAATATCCTCGTCTGCGGTGCCGGGGTTCATCGCCATGAAGTGATCCAATATAAGCTCTCCTTTGGCCACTTCAACACCTTTGATCTTGATGACATATTGATTGGGAGAAAGCTGAATATTATCCCGTAGACGGATGATGGGAACAATAACACCCAGCTCGAGAGCCAGCTGGCGGCGGATCATGACCACACGGTCCAGGAGATCCCCTCCCTGGTTCTTGTCCGCCAGCGGAATGACCGCATAGCCAAACTCAAGCTCGATAGGGTCTATCTGAAGAAGCGAGACCACATTCTCGGGTTTTCTGATCTCTTCAACTTCCTGTTCCTCAACCTTAAGCTCCTCTTGTTTGGTAACCTCCTGGGCCATATTCTGGATACGGGTTCCCAGGAAGATCAGAAATCCCGCCACTAATAGCAGTGACCACTGCCATAGAACAGGAACCAATATAAGACAAGCTCCCGCGGCTATATAGAGAACGCGGGGGCTATTAAAGAGCTGCCTTATGATATCGCTTCCCAAATCTCCGTCGGAAGCCGCGCGTGTAACGATGATACCTGTGGCAACAGCTATTAACAGGGAAGGAATCTGGCTGACCAGTCCGTCGCCGATGGTAAGAATGGTATAGCGTTCCAGCACAACTTCAATAGTATCGCCATCTCTCATCATTCCCATGATAATACCCCCGATAATGTTGAGGGCTGTGGCGATAATGCCGAAGATTGCATCATTCTTAACAAATTTAGTGGCACCATCCATGGAGCCGTAAAAATCTGCTTCTCGTTGAATTCTTTTACGTCTTTCCTTGGCTTCGGTTTCATTGATAAGACCTGAATTCAAATCGGCATCAATGGCCATTTGTTTACCCGGCATGGCATCGAGGGTAAAGCGGGCTGCCACCTCCGATACACGCTCGGCACCCTTGGTTATGACAAGAAACTGGGCAATCATAATAATCAAAAAGACAAGAAAACCCACAATTAAATCGTTTCCACCCACAAATTTTCCGAAGCCGTGTATAACCTCACCGGCTTCACCCTTGCCTATAATGAGACGGGTAGAAATGATATTGAGGGACAAACGATAGATCGTCGTAAAGAGCAGCAAGGTCGGAAAAGCTGCCATAGAAAGCGCATCATTGGCATAAATAGCATTAATGAGTATAAGAAATGACAAAGCTATATTGATGACTAATAAAACATCCAACAGAAAGGAAGGTATGGGCACGATGATAAACAGGACTATGAAAACGACACATACGGCAACCATCAGATTTCTGTTGTTCATGTAGATTCCTCCGGTATTTTCAATACCATTTTCTTTAGTATTGTTCTTCTTCCTCTAAGTATGATATTTGTCGCAGAGGCAAGAAACTTGTCATATATCACCATTTTATAATAAAGCAATGCCTAAAACAATAGCATGTTTTTTAGTGGGACCGTCAAGCGCTATCGCCCGGCTTCTTGCCTTGAAGGCTGTACACAAAGGCGAGGACTTCAGCCACAGCCTTATAAAGCTCGGGAGGAACAGCCTCACCAACCTCCACGGTATTATAAAGAGCCTGTGCCAGAGGTCTGTTTTCCATGGTATGAACCTTGTTTTCCTTGGCCACTTCTTTTATGCGCTGGGCCATGAAATCAACACCTTTAGCAAGGACATAGGGTGCTGACATCTTATTGGGATCATATTTTATGGCAATGGCATAATGGGTGGGGTTGGTAATGACCACATCGGCCTTGGGCACATCCTTGAGCATTCGGCGCATGGAAATTTCCCTTTGCTTTTGCTTGATTTTGCTTTTAATTTCGGGATTACCCTCTACCTGTTTGTATTCTTCCTTTATCTCCTGCTTACTCATACGAATTTCCTTCTCATGCTTTCGCCATTGAAAGAAATAATCCACTGCTGCGATAGCCAGCAATGAAAAACAGATTTTTATAGCAATATCAAGCGAAGCATTGATGAGATAAAGTGTTAGTGGGCCGATTTCCAAATCCATAAGCCTCATCATATTGGTGAATTCACCTCTTATGGATGTCCAGGCAATCCAACCGACCAGAGTAACCTTGGCAATTGATTTTATCAATTCAAACAAAGAACGGGATGAAAAAATTTTTTTCAATCCTTTAAAAGGGTTGAGGTTTGAGAACTTGGGTTTTAAAGGCTCGGTCGTAAAGAGAAAGCCTATCTGTACATAGGTACCCAAAGCTCCCATAATCATGGCTATAGCAAAAAAAGGAGCCGACATTTTAACAATCTCAAGAGCCGTAAAAGTCACCAAACGCATAATTTCAGAGGGATCCTGGAGATTATAGGCTGACGTTTCAGTCAGAAATAAATGAAAAACCGACTTGCTCTCCTGATAAATAAAGTTACCGAAAATCCTTACGGAAATAAACATGATTAACAGGATCAAGGTTGACGGAAGCTCCCGGCTCTGCATGACCTGGCCTTTTTTCCTTAGATCCTGGCGTTTTTTGGGAGTTGCCTTTTCAGTCTTGTCCGAATTGTCTGCAAAAAGCTGAAGATTAATGGTTTTAAGACCCCTGGCAGGAACCGGCCTGGTTTTAATCTTACTATGAAATTGAAGGAACGCGGCGGTTCGCTTCATGATTATACCCCTCTTGCTAGCTTCAGAAGCTTGTAAATCTCCTCATAGGTTCCCTGGATGATGACATTGACAATACCCTTAAAGGCGCCAATGGTTATAAGGATGATGGCAAGTCCCATGACTACCTTCACAGGCATGCCCAGCATAAAAACATTCAATTGAGGCATACTCTTGGAGATAATGCCCAGAGCCAGGTCGGTTATCAGGATAGCGACTGTAATAGGAGCTGCGATTTTAAAGCCGATGATAAAAACCTTGGTAAAAAGATCGACCACCTGCTTTAAGAGCGCACCGCTAAAATGGGCCTCACCTAAAGGAAGGAGGGTATAGCTGTCCACCATGGCCTGAATTAATAGATGATGGGAATCGGTAACCAGCATGAATAGAGTGGCAAAGATTGCATAAAAGTCCGCAGTAATGGGTATCTGAACATTGCTGAGCGGATCAAAAACGGACACCATGCCAAAGCCAATACGCATATCAATCAATTGGCCTGCTATATAAATGCTTGAAAAAAGCATGTAGGAAATGAATCCCAATATGAGCCCCACTAGTAGCTCCTTGGCGATAAGAACCATATAGGCCCCCAAGGAGCTGTATGCCTTAAGATCCGGAACAGGAACCGAATTGGCCACAATGATGGCGAACATAAAACAAAAGCCGATTTTAAAATAGTTTGGGATATTGCGTCTTCCAAAAATAGGGGATAAAAAAAACAAGCCCGTAATCCGTACAAATACAAGCAAGAAAATGTTCCATATATCCATGAGAAAATCAAAGGGTATGGTTGCCATGTGTTCTTCCCCGTTCTATAAAACCTTTTACATCCCAATAAAACGCAGCATATCCTGATACATTCTTAAAGTAAATTCCTTCATGACGGTCAGCATCCAGGAGCCTAGAAGCAGCAGGGATATCAGCATAGCCAGAATTTTAGGCACAAAATGCAGAGACTGCTCCTGAATCTGGGTGGTTGCCTGAAAAATACTGACAATAAGACCCACCACCAGGCCAATGACCAGGACAGGAGTCGCAACCTTCATTATCGTCATCAACGCATCTCGGGCTATATCCAATAGAAACTGTTCCAATGCCCATTCCTCACTTTAAGAAAATTTGAACCCTATCGCGCAAAGGATTTTATAATGGTTTCGGTTAAAAGATTCCACCCATCCACCAGTAAAAACAGCAGAATTTTAAAAGGCATGGAAATCATAACCGGAGGCAGCATCATCATACCCATGGCCATCAGTGTGCTGGCTACCACCATGTCAATGACTACAAAAGGAATATAAAGCATAAAGCCTATACGAAAGGCGGTATTTAATTCACTGATCATAAATGCGGGAACCACGACCGTAAGGGGAAGGTCCGTAAGATTTTCCGGTGGCTCCACCTTTGCAATACTGGCAAAAAGCGCCAGATCTTTATCGCGGGTATATTCAAGCATATAGTCTTTAATGGTGTCCGCCGATCGGTCCATGGTCTCTTCCAGCGTAATTTTGTTTTCAGTAAAGGGCTGAAGAGCATTCTGGTTGATATCGGACATAACCGGGGTCATGATAAAAAAGGTTAAAAATAAAGCAAGCCCTATCACAACCTGATTGGGCGGAATTTGTTGGGTTCCCATTGAATTTCGAAGAAATGACAGAATAATGATGATACGCGTAAAAGACGTCATCATAATGAGGATGGAGGGTAACAGCGTCAATACGGTTAGAAGCAAAAGTAATTTTATACTTGAACTGATTTCTTGTGGATCATCGGTTGAATTAATCGTGATGCCGCTGTCAGAAATGGAAATGCCCGGTGCAGCAAAAACCACCGAGCTTAATAGGCCAAGGCAAAGCAAAATAAGTGTTATAAATACAATGATTTTTTTCTTTTGCATAGAACCACCGTCTGTTTTCCTTTAGTTATTTCTTGCTGCCATTTATCTTCTGTAACCGTTTAATACTACCCAGTATGGAGTGAGATCTGTCAGATCGCACAGCATTGCTCGACCCGTCAAAATCACTGGACCTTGAGACTTCACTCTCCCCGCCCTGTTCCTCACTATGGTTTAAGGAGGTTTTCCGGCTTAACCCTGAATAGTTTTCGAAGATTTTACTAAAGTCAAAAATGTTGGTGGATTCGTTTTTTTCTTTAGCGGCTTCCTCTGTCAGCTCCTCAATTTCAATTTCAGAGACAAGCTCCAGACCTTTTTTACTGGAAAAAAACAAAAAAGTTTTTTTCCCCACAAGTATTAGGTAAAGGCTTCGGTCAAGCCCCAGAGGCAAGGTCTCAAGAATTTTCATGGATTTAGTTCTGGTCCCGCCAGAAAATTTCTTACCCACAAACCTTGTAGTATAGTAGCAAAGCAGGAGAATTAATGCAAAAACAAAAAGGAGACCAATAATCTCAAAAAACATGCGGATGCCTTCCTTCTAAGGACAGGGTTAACCCACAACCTTTTTAACCGCTTCAATAACACGTTCTGCCTGGAAGGGCTTTACAATGAAGTCCCTGGCTCCGGCTTGGATAGACTCAATGACCATAGCCTGCTGACCCATGGCCGAGCACATAATGATCTTGGCAGCACCATTAAGGGCTTTAATCTGCTTAACGGCCTGAATACCATCCATCTCAGGCATGGTTATATCCATGATAACAAGATCCGGATTCACTTCCTTATATTTTTCAATTGCCTTTATTCCGTTTTCAGCTTCACCTACAACGGTGTATCCATTCTTCGAAAGGATGTCTTTGATCATCATACGCATGAATGCCGCATCATCAACGATCAGTATACTTGCCATAGGTCATATCCTCTCCCTAAAAAATTCAATTAGAATAACGGGATCCGAGAGCATAGAAACATTTCATGTTATAATAAACTATACCACTCTAACCCAATCTTTATCAATTATATTCGAAAATTTGACAAATTAAAAGTATTTTCGTTTAGGGATGATCGAAATCTGTATTTCGATTGCTCCTTAGATCAGAGTCTTTTTGATGGATGAATGATGTCTGTTATTCTGACACCAAAGCTTTCATCGATGACTACAACTTCTCCCTTGGCTATAGCTTTACCGTTGACCATAATGTCTACAGGCTCCCCGGAAAGCTTGTCCAATTCTAGAATTGAACCTTGTCCGAATTCCAGAATTTCTCTTATTTTTTTGGTTGTCCTACCCAGTTCTACTGCTATCTGGAGGGGGACATCCATGAGAAGGCCGATATTCTTACGCTCAAAATCAGCCAAACCATCATCGAAGGCCTGGAACTGAGCTGGCTGTACATGCACTGGATTTGATGTAAAAACAGGCTGTTGGGGCGGATACTGCGGCATTTGATAGCCATATTGCCCATAGGGATTTTGCTGTGCAGGAGGCATTTGAGGCATCTGCTGCATATGCGGCATCTGAGGCATTTCAACGGTTGTCTGATGCGGTGGATACTGCGTATGCAACGGTTGCTGGGGCATAGCTTGAACAGGCATCTGCGCAGCCACGGGTGCTTCCTTTTGCGGTGGGGGCATAATCGGGGCTTTGGGTTGATTATGCGCTAACAGATTAGCCACCATCTCTTTTGCAAAAGAAATGGGAAGAATCTGCATGATTTCACTGTCTATAAGGTCTCCCACCTTTAGTGAGAAGAGGATCATGACCATATGGGATTCCCGGTCAATCCTTATTCTTTCAATGTCTGAACCGGAGTCTACACGAGAAGATTCCGGCGGAGAAATATCCACCCGTTTTTCAAACATGGAAGATAAAGAAGTGGATGATGACCCTACCATCTGATTCATGGCTTCACTGATGGCGCTTAAATGAAGCTCATTGAGTTCACCATGAATATTGCCATAGCCATCTCCTCCCATCATAAGGTCAGTGATGATCTTAACATCCTCTTCCTTTATAACCAGAAGGTTATAACCCTTCAAGCCTTGAGTATACTGCACTCTTACTGCTACATAAGGCTTGACAAACATTTTGGTGATCTCTTCCCAGGTTGTTTCCTCAACCCGTGGGGTGGTGATGTTGACCTTCTGCCCTAAAAGCGCATAAAGCGTCGTAGCAGAGGTTCCCATGCTAATATTGCCGATCTCCCCCAACGCATCTCTTTCCTCGCTATTGAGAAGCTCTGTTTTAACAACTGGGGTAGGCTCTGCAGATACCGGCTCATCTTCAACATCTACACCGTTCAAGAGGGCATCTATTTCTGCCTGAGATAACATATCGCCCATTTAGTCCTCCTCCTCTCGTAGAATATCAGTGACCTTGACAGCCACCTTCTTGTTACGAGCACCGGGCTTTCCGTAAAATTTCAACATATTTCCTACTATTACTTCTATCTTTCCATCCACATCCGTATTTAACGGGAGTACATCTCCCTGCTGAAGCATCAAAAAGTCATGGACTGAAAGCGTTGTTCTTCCTAAAATTGCCGTTATGGGAATTTTGGTTTCCTCTACCTTCTGCTCAATGGCCTGGCGGGATTCATCGGTTGAACCTTTCTCAATTAAGGAAAACCAGAGCTTGGTGGTCAGCTTTGTCATAACGGGTTCAACGGTCATATGAGGGATACACAGATTCAAAAGTCCCTCCACATCACCGATCTTAGCTGTAAATGTCACCAAAGCCACCATTTCATTAGGCGACATGAGCTGCGCAAATTGTGCATTGGTTTCGATCCTGTCGAGGGTGGGCCGAAGCTTGGTTACATTATCCCAAGGATCCCTCATAATGCCCAGCATCTGAGAAATAAGCCTCATAAGGATGGCTATCTCAATCTCCGTAAAACCTCTAACCCTATCCATTCCCATGCCTCTCCCTCCCAGAATTCTATCAATAAGGGAATAGGCGATGGATGGATTGATTTCCATAATAATGGAACCCGGCAGGGGATGGAAATTTACAATACCCAATACGGCAGGATTTGCAATGGAATTGGTGAATTCCGAATACTGCAGGGCTTGAACAGTTTGTACATCTACCTGAACAAGGGTTCTTAAGTAGCCTGATAAGAAGTTGGTCAATAGCCGCGCATAATTTTCATTGATAATCTGAAGGGTACGAATGTGATCCTTGGCAAATTTGCTGGGGCGACGGAAATCATGGCTACGTACTTTCTTTTCAGTCGTTTCCTTACTGAACTCCTTGACATCAAGCTCTCCTGTATTAAGTTGCTGCAGTAGGCTATCTATTTCATTTTGGGAAAGTATGTCGCCCACTTAGTTCCCTCCTTAATTATTGCGGAATCCATTTGTCAAAGACTATTCTAAGAATGATCTGCTCCTTGGAGCTCTCGCTTATTATTTGGCCGTAAATCTCTTTTAAATCATCTCTGCACTTCTGCATAGCGTCTTCCGCCCGCACATCTTCCAGGTTCTTCTTTCTGAAATACTCAATCGTAGCTTCTTTAAGTTGACTTAAGTATGTCTCAAAGTATGCTTTTCTTGATTCCAGGAGCTTATTCTTCTCTCCCGCGTCATATATGATAGAAATTGAGGCCATCAAAAAGCTATTGGGATGATCTTCAGAGCTTTTCAAGTTGAAGAGGGCATCTGTTTTGCTGCTTGCATCATCACCTGTGGCATATAAATTGAACTCAGCTTGTTCCTCAGGAGGAATAGTCTCTTTTACAACCGGTCTTTTTGTAATATCCTCAACCGCTGGGGTTCTGCCATTAAAAGTTGTAACAAGAAAGATAACCATAACCGTTAGGGCCAGGGTAAGAACAGCAATAATTGCAAGTAAGATTGTATATAATGTTTTTCCCTGCAAAGCGTGACACTCCTTTTATGACGATTGATCTAAGTCATTTATCGTCATTTTTTGCATTCGTATTAATTGTTCTGTTAAGAATAAAAGTTTTTTGCTTATATTCTATCACCTGGTTAATGATATCTTCAACCGATTCGGCTACAACAAACTTTTTGCCGTTGGTAAGGGTTATAACCGTATCCGGCGTAGATTCTACTGTCTCGACCCAATCAGCATTAATAACAAACTGAGTTTTATTAAACCTTGTAACAGTAATCATTGTGAACCCTCCTTTAAGATTTTCGAAGAATATCGCATCATTGAGTTAAGGGGCAGGACTTACCCTGCCCCTTTATCCACTCTTATCGTTTAATGTTGGCAAGCTCCTGAAGGATCTCGTCGGATGTTGTCATAACCCTGCTGTTGGCCTGAAAGCCTCTCTGGGTGATAATCATCTCGGTAAACTGCTTGGCAAGGTCCACATTGGACATTTCAAGGGTTCCGGGAATCAAAACACCGGCTCCGTCCCTGCCGGGCTGCCTGCCCACCTTGAAGTCACCTGAGTTGGTGGTCTGTGCAAACTGATTGGAGCCCACCTTCTGGAGACCGGCTGGGTTCTCAAAGGTAGCCAGGGCTATCTGACCCAGGGGCTGCTGGCGACCGTTGTCATAGACACCGGTAATGACGCCATCTCCGCCGACTGCGAAGGTCACCAGGGTACCGGGAGCATAGCCGTCAACACGGGAGGTTTTCACAGAGGAATCATCGGCATACATGGAAAGTTGCTCCATGTTTAAATTAAATTCAAAGCTCTTCGCCCCAGTCTTTGGATCGGGAACTAAAGTAACTTTATTATTAGCTGTAAAGCCTGGCACATCCAGCAACTTGCCCTTTGCGTCAAACTTAAGGTATCCAGAGGCTTTTGTACCAGGGGCATTTGATCCTCCGTCTATTGTATAGTACCAGGAAGTCTCTGGATCCGAGGCTGGAGTTGTATCACTTCCATCATAAACAAGATTCTTCCATAATTTTAAGTTTATTTTATACTCATTGCCCAATTCGTCATAAACGTTTATGGGAACAATAAACTGAGGATCAAGATTTTTTCCGTCTTTGTCTGGAATGCCATCACCTGCCGGATTTGTACCTGCTGGTACTGTATCATTTGGAGCCGTATTTAAGGCATCTCTAGAATTGGTAGTTCCGGTTCCGGTGATAGGCTTCTCTGTTGCATCCAAATTACCAGCCAATACTGCCTCTGTGGTAACCTTAGCCGGAATGATACGTTTGTTCAAATTGTAGATATCTTCATACAGATTAAGGGGCTTAATAGGCTCCTGGGTGTCGAATTGGTATCCGTCATCCCCATAGGTATACTTCATCCAGCCATAAACATTCTGGCCCGATGCCGTTACCAGATTTCCCTGCTTGTCAATTGTAAAATTCCCGGCTCTGGTGAAATTATAAGCGCCTTCATTACCGCTTCTTACAATGAAGAAGCCTTCGCCCTCAATTGAAAGGTCGGTGGGGCTTTCGGTTCTTTGAACGCTACCGCGGCCCATCTGGACATCAATGGAATCCACGTTCATACCAAGACCGATCTGCATAGGGTTGACGCCACCCCGGCCTGATAGGGAATCGGGTGAACTAGCCGATGAAAGGGTCTGTGAAAAGATTTCCTGAAAGGTAGCACGGCTTCCTTTGAAGCCGACAGTATTGACGTTGGCAATATTATTGCCTATAACGTCCATTCGGGTCTGATGAGCCTTCAAGCCTGAAACGCTTGAAAACATGGACATCATCATAAAAAATCAACCTCCTCGAGTTCTCGTTCCGTCCGTCGTTCGGGAACGAACAGCCTCCCGATGGGTCCGGCTGTAATTGTTGACTCGTATAATATCGGTAATTATTTAACTTTTAGTTAGCCGCTAAGCAAACACTGCGCCGTCAATGTTGGTAAAAACATTGTCCTGGAGCTCATCCTGGTTAACAGCCGTTATTACGGTTCTAGCCCTGACATTCACCACAAAGGCTACTTCGTCCATGACGACCAGCGTGTCCTTAACCCCTTTTGTCGAGGCCTTGTCCACCGCACTTTTGAGCCGCTCCACCTGGTCCTGATCCAGATTGATATTGCGGGCCTGCAAGCGCATTGACGCATGCTTTGACATCTTGACTTCCCTGGATTCGTCGAGGGTCTGATGCAGGATGGAGGAAAAATCTATTCCTCTGCCCTGAATCGGGCTCTTGGCAACGGGCTTTGCAGGGGCAGCGACCTGATGAATGCTTTGGATGGGACGATTGTTAATGTTCATAATGCCTTACCTCCCATCATGTTCCATCGGTTGTGCCGGGATCTACAGGCTCTTCAGGTTCGCCAGGTTCCTCAGGCTCCTCCGGTTCTTCTGTGCCGGGATTGTTCAGCTTCTGGAGCTCTTTCAAAATAGCATTCAGAAGCATTTGTTCAGTGGATAGAAGGTCTATCCGTTCGGCGGAGAAAATGTTGCCTGCCGGAACCTTGATGCCGTCGAGAACTAAACGCAGTTTTTCATCAGTTCCCTTATATCCGGCACGCAATACTCCTGTAACCTTAAATTCGACACCGGTTTTTTCATCCTTGAATCTTATGGTGACTTCTTTGCCCGTCATGCCTTGGACATATTCCTCTTCGTTTTCAAAGGCGCCTATATCCAGGTTATAAGGCTTAACATCCACCTCATCCAAGTTAGCGTAAAGGCCGTCGAGTTCCTTGGTAATTGAAGTAATAATACCCTCAATTGAGCTGGATCTACCATCCGCATTGCTGATGGTTGTTTTACCAAGCATACCTATGATACTGCTGAAGTCCGTTACACTTCCACCTGTGCCAATGCTTTCGTCAGATACCTGGGATATTTTACCGAGAGGTATATCTGTTTCTCCAACAACAGCACACACCTCGCCGTCCACAACGCGGACCATCTCAACCTTGCCACTGACATAGCGGGTTTCCCCCGTTTTTTCATCCGCTACCTCTGCTGAGATATACTTTCCCATCATGGAAAAGCCCATGGAATACGAAAAGGTTTTGTTCAGGTTCTGCATTTGCTCCAATGAGCTAAATTGCGCCATCTGAGCAATAAAGTCCGTGTCGGTGGTGGGGTTCATGGGATCCTGATTCTGCACTTGAGTGATGAGAAGCTTCAAAAAATCATCCTTACCCAGTTCTCCGGTATTGCGGGTTTCCTTTGCCTTTTTAGCCTGTTGTTCAATAATCTCTTCAATGGTTCTTTGACTTCCCACACCTGATACTTCTGCCATCATTTATCACATCCTTTCCTTTAAAAATCAAGCAGTCAGGTCGATTTGAGAACTCTGATCATACAGGCCGCCTGCCACCTGCGCCCTGGTATACGAGGCTTCAGTCACCGGAAGGGGCTTTGAATTCTCACCTATAATCTTTGATCCGGCTCTGCTGCTCTCATTGGAGTTCCGGGATTGACCCTTATCCTGGCCGTTGCCCACTGAAACGCTGAGGCTCTGTACTGTAAGGCCGCTCTTTTCCAGAGCATCCTTCAAAAGCTGCATATTGCTCTCGATGATTCCTTTGACCTGCTCGTTCTCGGCTGTAATTTTAGCCAGAATTTCGCCACGTTCATGGATAATCTTGAGAGATAGCTTCCCAAGGCTTTCAGGCTTTAAATGCATTTCCATCTCTTGCTTACTCTCTCCTGCCATGAGCTTGACCTTCATCATGACCTGGTTGGTCACAGTTTGCGCTAATGGCTTTTCAGAAAGAGGCAGGGGTGTCTTTTCAACCTTTGCTGTTGCTTCTTGAGGGTTTTGTTGGGCTGAAAGAGAAAAATTCTGATAGACAGATTCCTCGCCCTCCAATACTGTCTTGCCTTGGATTGATTCCACGTTCTGGTGAGCCAACAGTGGATTTTCGTTGTCTCCCTTCGTTTTGGAATCACTCTTATCCTCATTCTTTACGGTATCGGTCTTAAGCTGCTCGCTTGTCTGGACTTCAGAAGAAGACGACAAGGCCGATGCCTCACTTTCACCCTCCTGAATTTCATTCAGTGTGCTCTTAAGCTCAGATACCTTTTCCTTTATCTTTTGAATTGCACCAAAGCACTGGGCTTTTAGCTGATCGATCAGCTCTTCTCTGGACGTGCCGGTACCTTCCAGCTCTAGATTGAGAGAAAGATCGCCATCAGGTCCATTCTCTTCTTTTGTCAGCTTTTCCAAAAGCTTTTGGATAGTCTCCAGCAAGTCTTTTATTTCAGGCGATTGCTGGCCTTGATCGATCTGATCGAGAAGAACCCTGAGTTTTTCAGTATTACCCTCTAACAACGCCATTAGAAGCTCCATGGGGTTCGCACTGCCCGAGGCTGGTAATATAAGCTCCGGTTGTGTTTTCGACTCTGAGGGATCGGCTGATACGGTTTCTGTATCAAGTTGAGCCAAAAGATTCTCTAATAGCGCCATCAATGCTTCCAGGCTACTGATTTGCTTCTGGAGCTCTTCTGCATCCGAGTCCTCTTCTGAAACCCCTTCAGCGTCGATTTCCCCGGTGGTCTCTTTAACCTTAGCTTCTCTTGCAGGCTTCTGAGTCTTGGCAGGTTCTTTTACCGTGCTTTCTCTTTCAGCTGTTCTTGGCTCGTCCCGGTTTAAAAGCAGGTCGGGCTTTTTAACAACGTCTTGCCGTGCACTCTCTGATCTGTCCCTGGCCTGAATTTTTTCATTCAGCATATTTCTAAAGGTATCATCACTTCTTACGGTATTTTTTACAGAGCTGCCTTTAGCCAAATCCATAACCTGAGAATTCAATAGAGATGCTGCCACCGAACTATTTTGTATCATATGTTTTCACCTCCTTTCAAAAAAATAATTTATGCATTACCGACCGAGTTTACGGTCGGAAAGCAGCTTAGTAATTTCTGCGGCTGTTTTGGCATTCATTTCTTCGAGTATCAGTGCTGCCGCAGTGGGCCTAAATCCTTCAAAAATGTCCAGAAGGGTTTGCTGATCTTTCTGATAGAGTTCCTCCAAAACCTTTGCCGCACTGGCCGGTTCCATCGTTGAAAAAGGCTTGGACAGCGCCGCTTTTTCCTCCATCTTGTTCTCCTCAGTGACAATTTCCCTATAGACGGCTTCCGCAGTTGCTTTATCCACCTTCTGAAAGTAATCTCTGAAGCTCTTGGTATCCCCTTTGGCAATCAATGCTGAAAGAGATTTCTTTTCTTCTTCCAGCCTGCTCTGCTCCAACTTTACGGCATCAAGAACGGCCTGATTTTGCTCCAGGATGGTAGCAGAGTCAGATGTGGCTTTTGCATCATTTTTTAATTGCTCGATGGTCTTATTGGCTTCCTCGAGGCTTTCGTTGAGTGCCTTGGTCTTCACACGATATTCATTATATTTCTCTAATAGCTCTTTCTCCGTAAGATATTCGGGATCATCCGGATCATATATTTTGGGTAAGGCCACCTTAAGGATGGGATGATCCTTGATCAGCGGCCTTACTGTATCTGCAAGTCCATTTACATTATTTTTGACGGCAATATAAAAAACCCCTAGCGAAACCACTGCCACAACCAATAATGCCAAAAGCACTACAAGAATTGAATGAAATATGCCTGGCATTCCAACACGGTCGTTTTTCTGAGGTACTGGGGTTTTGTCTGATTTTTTATCTTTCTTTGCCATGAACGATCTCCCTTAGCCGGTTCTATCCATTTTAGAGGCTTCTTTGTAGCTTACGAGCTCGTCCACACGCAGCTGCTCCTTTAATTCTTCCTGCTTCAAAAATTCCTGGAATTCCTTTTCCTTGAGCTTCTCCAATACTTTTCTTTCCTTCATGATTTCGACGAGCTTTTCTCTAATTTTATCGACATATTGCTGTTGCCTCTTAACGTTTGCCTCCTGCCATTCCCTTTCCTTCTGAAGATACTCCAGATAAATTTTGAGCTCCTTGATCTTATCAGGCTGAATGATACCACTGCAGGCACGCTTATAATCATGGAGACAATGTGCGATACCCTCGTCAATGACAGTAAGCTTCGCCTTTTCCTCCTCTAGCTTCATAACAGCAATTCCCAATTCATTTTTGGTACTTTTCTCAAGCTGCTCTTTTAAATTTAAAAATGTTTGTAAACGAAAACTAAAGGCTGGTATAATTGAGCCCTCCCTTTTTTGATGGCTTTGCATACATTTCTTAGCCCTGAACGGCCTGTTTTAAAAGCTCTATGGAATCGTTACAGGTAAAGCGCTCAAAGGTCCCCTGGATCAGAAATTCCTTTATACCCTCATTGAGGGCAATGGATTTGTCAATGGACGGATTGCTTCCTTTTACATATGCCCCGACATTGATTAGATCCTCCGCATCCCCGTAAATCGCCAGATTTCGTCGCAGCTCATTGGCAGCTTCTTTATGTTCATCCTCCACGATATCGTTCATGACACGACTGATGGAAGACAGTACATCTATGGCGGGATAATGATTACGGTGGGCCAGCTTTCTGGAAAGCGCAATATGCCCGTCCAATATACCGCGGGCGGTATCGGTGATGGGTTCATTCATATCGTCTCCATCGACCAGCACCGAGTACAGACCAGTTATGGAGCCTTTATCAGAGGTTCCGGAGCGTTCCAGAAGCTTGGGCATGATGGCATAAACCGAAGGCGTGTAACCCCTGGTAACAGGAGGCTCGCCCACAGCCAGGCCAATTTCCCTTTGAGCCATGGAAAAACGTGTCAACGAATCCATGAGGAGGAGGACATCCTTGCCGCAGTCTCTGAAATACTCTGCAATTGCGGTGGCGACCAAAGCCCCCTTTAAGCGGATCAGCGCAGGCTGATCAGAGGTTGCGATAACCACCACAGACCGTTTCAGGCCTTCTTCACCCAGATCTCGTTCCAGAAAATCCCGAACCTCACGGCCACGTTCGCCGATTAAAGCAATAACATTAATATCAGCCTTGGTATTTCGAGCAATCATACCTAAAAGGGTGCTCTTACCCACACCGCTTCCTGCAAAGATACCCATACGCTGCCCTTTGCCAATTGTGAGGAGGCCGTCTATGCACTTGACTCCCAGTGGGAGAATCTGTTGAATTCTGGGACGGGTCATGGGATTTGGCGGCATATTGCTGACAGGATAATAGGTTTCTATTTCCACAGGGCCCTTATCATCCATGGGACAGCCCAAGCCATCTAAAACGCGGCCCAGAAGGCTCTGCCCCACACCTACCTCCAGGTCCCTGTCGGCTGCCACAACAAGGTTTCCGGGCCCTATTCCGGTCATATCTCCAATAGGCATCAAAAGAACATGCTTTTCTCTAAAGCCTACAACCTCGGCTAGAACCGGCTTCTCCTGGCGGGATACAATTGAAGTGCGAGACTCCGACATCGCACCAACATGCTTCGCCCCGTAGATATGACACAAGGCCCCGATATGTGTTTCGGGGCCCTCTGATTCAATGGTAAGGCCGACAACCTTGGTCACCTTGCCCGAATAACGGACAAAGCTCTTGGTATCCAGCAGCCTTTGATATTTATCAAATGAAATATTCTTCATAAGCTTAGCCGAGACTCCCCTATCAATCGAATTTACATTTTGTAAGGGGCTTTTAAAACAAAAATGGGAGGTTATTGTTTTAAGAGCCTAATATCTCAAAAAAGGCCTGCCTGATAAGATCCAGCCGGGTATCGCTGCTTCCGTCCACCGACCCGAATCCTGTGTCTATGATACAGGAGCCACTTGCAAGAGTGCCATCCTTTTTGATTTCCAACTCATCAAGGCCCTTTATCATAGACCGAAGCTTTTCCTCATTCTCTATAAGTACTTCATAATCCTCAGGGGATACTCTTAAAATAATATGCCCGTGATTGGAGCAGGTACCAATTGCTTCTCTCACTATTCCAAAAATAGCTTCCCGATTATTGCGGATTTCATTACCGACCACCTTTGCCGCAATATTGAGCACCATATCCACCATATTTTGCTCGAGAGAAGCAAGGGTTTCTTCATACTCGCTTTTACATCGATCCTTGAACTCCTGAGCTTCTTCAATAAGCTCATTATAGTTCTGCTGGGCAAGAATTTCACCTTGGTGGTAGCCTTCCTCCCTGGTCTTTTGAAGAAGCTCCTCAGCCTCACGTTGTACTGTTTCTCTGGCCTCGGCCATAATCCTTTCAGCTTCGCATCTCGCTTCATGGCGTATGAAGACAGCTTCTTCCTTTGCCTTATGAACAATATCCTGGCTGATTAAAAGCTCCTGATCTGCCGGGTCAACCTGATCAAAAAGATCGTCTTCCAGAGCAGAGTCCTCCAAGTCCTCCTCGCGATGTGTGTACAAAGGAGTGGGGACCTTGACTTGATAGGGATTCCCAATATTCACCTGACTGCGCTTATATACGCCATAACCATAGGAGTTGCTATACAATGATTTCGTCGCCTCCACCACGAGAAATTATGATTTCTCCGGCATCCTCCAGCTTTCTGATAACATTGACGATCTTCTGCTGGGCTTCCTCCACATCCTTGAGACGGACAGGGCCCATATAGTCTAAATCTTCCTTGATCATATCTGAAAGACGCTTGGACATATTATTGTAGATGACACCCTGAACCTCTTCGGTGGCACCCTTCAAAGCCAACGCCAACTGGCCGTTGTCGACTTCACGCAGGAACCGCTGAATGGCGCGGTTATCAAGCTGCAAAATATCTTCGAACACAAACATTCTTTTGCGAATTTCCTCAGCCAGGTCGGTATCTTCAATTTCAAGGGTATCCATAATGAATTTTTCCGTTCCTCTGTCCACGGAGTTCAAGACATCAACAATAGCCTGTATTCCGCCTACCGCCGTAAAGTCTTCGGTTACAAGAGCGGACAGCTTCTTTTCCAGAATCCTCTCAACTTCTTTAATGATTTCAGGAGAAGTTCTGTCCATGGTTGCAATCCGTTTGGCCACATCGGCTTGCTTGTCCTGGGGAAGGGCCGACAGGACAGCCGCGGATTGATGGGGCTTTAAGTAGGATAAAATAAGTGCGATGGTCTGGGGATGCTCGCTCTGGATAAAGTTAAGCACCTGTGAAGGATCCGCTTTTCTGACAAAGTCAAAAGGCCTGACCTGTAGGGATACAGTGAGCTTATTGATAATTTCCATGGTTTTTTCCGTTCCCATGGCTTTCTCCAGAATATCCTTGGCATAGCCGATACCACCCTCAGTGATATACTGCTGGGCTAGACAAATCTGATAGAATTCACTTAGAACCCTATCTCTCTCGCTGGGGGATACCGTTCTGATGTTGGCAATTTCAAGGGTGAGCTGTTCAATCTCCTCTTCTTTCAGATGTTTGAAGATCTGCGCTGAACGCTCGGGCCCAAGGGTGATCAAAAGCATTGCCGCTTTTTCTCTGCCTGACATCTCCCTTAATTGATCATTCTTTACGGCCATACAATCCTTGTACCTCCAGGCTGATTCAAAAGATACTTACTCCCAATCCTCGGCTATCCAGTTTCTCAAAAGCTGGGCAACCGAATCAGGATTTTGCTGAACGAATTTCTCAATCTGTTTCTTAAGCTCTGATTGCTCTTGAATATTGATATCTCTGATCTCTTCCCCCGGCTCCATGCCGAAGGCACCCACACCACCTGCCGCAGCGGCCTCCAAAGCAGCCGTCTGAAGCGCTTCCGGATTCTCCTTTTTCTTTGGCAGGGCAGTAATGACCATAACAATTAAGAGAAGCAGCATCAAAGCGTAGAAACCAAAGCGGTCAAAGAGCTGGCCTACGGTATCCATGATCGTAACCTCAGCCGGTGCCTCAGCGGCAAGCTTTTGCACACTGACGCTGATATTCTGGACAGGAACTCCGGTAGCCGCGTAGACAGATTGTCTGACTTGTTCCAGGTATTCGGGGGTAAGGCCGTCAGATACTTGTATCCTGTTACCATACCAAAGGGAAACGGACATGGTGGTTTGGTCGTTTATCAGTTTCCCTACAGCCTTTTCAGCTTGTTCGTTGGTTTCATTAAAGAGACGGTCCTCAATGACATGATTTTTGTCATACTGAGAATTCCCGTTCTCACCCATCTGATAGGTTGTAGTACCCTGAGGATTGTTGTCCGTACCCGGTACGTCTCCGGCATTACCATTGACAAGCTTCTCCTCTAAAGTTTCCTTATTTTTGATAAATCCCACGCCATCTTCATCTGGTGCTTCATATTTTGTGGAGGCGCTCTTTAGAGTATCAAAATCCAAAACAGCGTTTGCCGACACACTGATGGTGTCGAAGAAATCGCTCTGGGCAATACCGATTTTAAAGAAATCATAAACTTTATTTTCTAATTCCGACTGTCTTTGACGGCGCATTTCATCCTGAGTATTAGCTCTTACAAGATCTGACTGCTCCTCATCCCTCATCAGCGGATTTAGATTTTGGTCAACAATGGTAATTTTCTCAGAAGGAATGCCAAGAGATGAAGCCACGACCTTGGCCGCTGCCCCCACCTGTTCAGGAGTCAGAGCCTTTTTGGTTTTGAGCATGACATAAGCACTGCCCTCTTTGGCCTCTTCCGCATTGGGTCTGACCCAGTAGGTTTTTTCAGGTTTTGAATATTGAACCGTTGCGTTCTCAACGTTTTCAAACTTTTTTAGCTTATAGACAAGATCATTTGTTAGATAATGCTTCCAAAGATTTACCTTGTCCCCCTCTGTCGCTGTAAGGGATAATTTGCTCCATGTGTCGGCAAAAGTGATCTCAGGAGAAACAACACCCTGAGTGGTAAGATCAAACTCAATATCCTTCTTTTTTCTGCTATCAACAAAGATTTGGTTCTCACCCTTCTTATACTTGATATTATTTTCGGTGAGATAGTTTACCACAGGCTGGAGGTTCACTTCTTCTTGAGTGTCAAAAAGAGGAACATAATCCACTTTAAGGGTTAAGATCAACGTAACGGCGACGGCCAGAACCAGGATTCCTGCCATAATAAAGATGCGCACCTTCTGGCCTTTTTCGAGTCCACCCCAGAAACTCTTTATCTTGTCTAAAAGTTTTGTCATTCCTTCCGGCATAAGCACAGCCCTCCCGATAAAGGCTTATCTAAAGTTTTTTGACGCTTTTGTCTTAAGTGTTAAAAGGCTTTTACACCTGCATTCTCATAATTTCCTGATAAGCTTCCAATACCTTATTGCGCACTTCAAGAACAAACTGAAGGGATACTGACGCTTTTTCACCGGCAATCAATACCGAATGAATATTGTCTGTTCTTCCTGCAATAAAGTCCTCGGTTATTTTACTGGACTCTTGCTCAAGGCTGTTGACATTTTGAAGGGCCTCCATTAAGAGCTCTTTAAAATCAACCAGTTTATTGGTTTCTTCGGTGTGTTTAACCGGTGATGAGGTTATGAGATTTTGGATAGAGCTTATTCCTTGGACTGCCATCGTTACATCACCCTTTCTTTATCCTTCGTACTTCTTTTATAAATTCTAACGGCCTATTTCCAGTGCTTTAACAGCCATGGATTTAGACGCGTTTAGGGCCGTCACATTGGCTTCATAAGCACGGGTCGCCGATATCATATTCACCATTTCCGTAACGACCTCTACGTTGGGCATTCTCACAATACCGTTTTCATCGGCATCGGGATGCCCCGGTTCATAGACTTCTTTAAAGGGAGTAGGATCCTCAACAATTCCGGTTACCCTCACGCCGCCTCCGGCTAAATAGCGTCCACGGCTTTGCTCAGACAAATACTGGGAAAACGGAATGTCGGCCTCTTTTTCCTGAAACGTAACCGTCTTTCTGCGATAGGGCGTTCCCTCGGCAGTTCTGGTGGTATTGACATTAGCAATATTCTGGGCGATGGTGTCCATTCGGAGGCGCTGGGCGGTCAATGCCGACGCACTGATATTAAATGAATTAAAGAGTCCCATAATTAACGACCTCCTCTAATGACATTTCTTAGCTTTTGAAAATCTCCGTTCATTTTTTGAATTAATGTATTATAACGGATGCTGTTGGCTGCAAGTAAAGCCATTTCGTTCTCGACGTCCACATTATTCCCGTCGCTTCTATAGGATGAGTTACTAGGATCTTCTGTTATTTGCATGCTCTCTCCGGAAATTCTAGAGGTCCCCTGAGAAATCCGTCCGGTCTTCATTTCACTGTCCAACAATTCTTCAAACTTGACCACCTTTCTTTTGTATCCAGGTGTATCTACATTTGCGATGTTTTGCGAAATGACATCATTTCGAAGCCATGAAACATCCAGGGCCTGTTCAATATTTTTCTTGCTGAAAAGAAGATTGGATAGCACAGAATCATCTCCTTTTAACGATTGCAGGACGCAATCTTTTATCATAAGTTTAAATGGGCAACATGAACGAACACATTTTATGTGTATTTACATATGAATATACCACAATATATGGACTGTGACAAGAAAAAAATGTAAACTTGCAAAATATTCTGCTTGATTTTCTCATATTTTCTGAAATATTGTCGATTCTTCAACGCTCAGCCAGACAACAGGGAAAAATCAGCTTTGTCTCCATAACTTTCTACTTATAAAGAAGTGTTGTTAAGCCATAATAAGCATTGAGGAGGTGAGATTAATGGCAAACAACAATTCAAACAGCAGAACACAGTTTGATAACATGAAGTATGAAATCGCTGGCCAGCTGGGTATCAACTTAAAGCAGGGCTACAACGGCGACCTTACTTCCCGTGAAGCTGGAACAATAGGTGGTAACATCGTTAAGAAGGTATTCCAGACCTACACCGGCAATCAGTATCCTCAGGTTGATGCAACAAAGCAGAGCAAGTAATTAAAACCTAGTACCATAAAAGGGGCTGTATCGTAGTTCGATGCGGCCCCTTTTCTTTAGTCACTTTTTTAAGGAACAGCCAAATAATAAATTCCCAATTTTGAGAGGGTTTTATTATTTAGCTGTTCCTAAATTACATCTTGTCTTCTTCAATATCCTGATATTTTAAGGTTTCCTTGTTGACAACAATTTTTTCTACTTCCTTTTCAGCGTTCTTATCATCCCTCACATCCGCCGTATCAGCTTTATCGCTTCTGTGATGGTGATTATGACCGTGATCGTGATTGTGATTGGGTTCAAAAGCATGCTTAATTTGCTCAATAATGCTTGGGATATTTTCCAGAGCCCTATCCAAAGCGGCTCCCGGGTAGGCCGGAATCATTTTTATAGTATTGTTTCTGCCCACTACCATAAAAGCAACAGGATTTATGCTAACACCGGCGCCGCTGCCCCCGGCAAAAGGGTAACTGGTGCTTTCACCCCGCTGCTGCTCCTTGGCGTATTCTCCACCACCTGCTGCAAACCCGAAGGCGACCTTGGAAACAGGAATAATGACAGTCCCGTCAATAGTCTGAACCGCATCACCGACGATGGTGTTAACATCCACCATTTCTTTGATACTTTCCATGGCCGTTTTCATAAGTTCCTCAATAGGATGCTGTCCCATAATTTTCACCTCGATTTTTCCTCATTTTTTTGCGTATGTTTTCTACTATCAAAACTATAATATGGATGATTCGTACGCGTAATATACAGGATACGTGAAAATCAGAAGTCTCTTTTTTAAAATCGGGATAAAAGTCAAGAATCAATCGTTTTTGAGGGATAAAGGGTATCATTGTACCGAGAATGCCCCAGATTCCGCCATACAGCAATGCAGTTGCGGCCACGTCCCTGGTTGCCAGCCACCCTTTGACAGATACATCAAAGATTTGCATGCGTTTTTTAAGATGCTGCCGGGTATCTTCGGAAAATATCATATTAAGAATGCTGGATACTCGCCCCTTTTTTGTTTTCTGATCCTCAGGGACATCCTTCTTCTTTTTCAAGAGAAAGCTAAGGCCACCCTCTTCAAGATTCCACTTGAAAAGAGTCAGCAATCGGTAGAACATCACCCGGACCTCCAGATGCAAGCCCTTTGCGTCAACAGAAGCCAAAACCATAAAAGAGAGCTTAAGGCCGGAGATGATAACAAGTAATAAAACCAGAATAATTAAAAAAGCCAGGAAAAACATGAAGGTACCTCCACACTTATGTTTTCCGGCTTTTAGCAACTTATTCCACTTATTTCAGGAGTAATCGAAAATATAAGAACCCCACCTGCTTCAATCTATGGGAACAGTCTCCATAACTTCCTGAAGTTCATTCATTTCGATTGCAGGTAAATCCTTGATGGAACTAAACCCGAATACACGAAGAAATTCCTCTGTGGTTTCATAGAGCTTGGGCTTTCCCGGTGTATCATCACGCCCGGCCTCCCGGATAAGATTGCGTTCTGCCAGCTTTAACAGAACGCTGTCGCTGTTTACTCCCCTGATCTGCTCAATATAGGCTCTCGTAACCGGTTGGTTATAGGCAACAATGGAAAGTGTTTCATAAGCGGCAGGGGTAAGCCCTTGCTTTCGTCTTATTGAGCCGAGCTTGACCACATATTCATCGAGCTCCGGTTTGGTGCAAAACTGGTATGTATTATCGATCTCCCGCACCATGATCCCCCGGGCAGAGTTTTGATATTTATAAATCAGCGAGGTCATAATACCTCGGGTGGTTTTCCTGTCATGGCCAATGATCTCAGCCATTTTATCCAGAGAAACCGGATCACCGGAGGCAAAAAGCACCGCCTCTATGATAACCTCTGCATCTTCTATAGCACTCAAATCTCATCATCCTTTATTAATGTCATGGGATCGGGTGAATCCTGCCTGTCTAGTGGAGTCATATAAATTTCCCCGAAGGTGGTGGGCTGATCAACAACGGCGCGTCCCACCTTAACGATTTCCAGCATGGCCAGAAAACCAGTGGCCACCTCGAGGCGGCTTTTCTCAGCCGTATTGAAAACCTTTGAAAAACATACCCTAATACCCCGGCCCAACATATCCAGAAGCTCTTTGACCTTGGATCTTAAGGAAACCTTTTCCTGATTGAGGATTCGCTTCATCTTTTTAGACACATCATTCATTTTGTCCCGATAGCGCTTCATCACATAAGCAAAGCTGGTACGCAGGTTTCCCGGTGATACCTCCAGCTCTTCTTCCACATAAACTTCCGGCAGCACCTCGGGAAGCTTGTAGTGGACGCGTTCCCACTTGGTTTCCCGATCCTTAAGAATCGCTGAAAATTCCTTGTATTTCTTGTACTCCACCAGCTTCAGAATAAGCTCTTCCCTTGGATCCACCTCGTCCTCAGCAAGAATCTCCTTACTGGGCAGCAGCATACGAGATTTTATATGGAGCAGGGTCGCAGCCATGACCAGAAACTCGGATGCAATCTCCAAATCCAGCTCCTGCATGGCATTGAGATAATCCAGATATTGCTCGGTAATCTCCAAAATGGGAATATCATAGATATCAATCTGATTTTTTTCTATCAGAAAGAACAAGAGGTCAAAGGGGCCCTCAAAATTTTCAAGCTTTAAGGTACAAGCGTCTGTTAAGGAACTTTTCATGCTGACCTCTTATATCCAGTCAATTTTCATGGCCTTCCGGACATCCGCCATGGTTTTGGCAGCGAGCGTCTGTGCCCTTTGATTGCCCTGCCGGATAATATCCTTGATATCGTCAGGACGTTTTGCCCATTCCTGGCGTCTCTCATAGAGAGGCGTCATAAGCTTTGCCACATTCTGGGCCAGCATTTTCTTGCAGGCCACACAACCAATCTCACCCTTACGGCAATTATCCTCGACCGCTGCAACCTCGGCCTCTGAGAAAAGCTTATGATAAGCAAACACAGAACAAACCTCGGGATGGCCGGGATCTGTTTTATGAATTCTCTGTGGATCGGTGATCATGCTCATTATCTTCTTTTGGACAACATCGGGGCTATCGGAAAGTGCAATGGTATTGTTATAGCTTTTGCTCATCTTGCGGCCATCAAGACCGGGAAGCACCTTTGCCTTGGTTAAAAGGGGCTGGGGCTCCGGGAAGGTCTCGCTTTGATAGAGGTAATTAAAGCGTCGGGCTACTTCGCGGGTCATTTCAATATGAGGAACCTGATCCTCTCCAACGGGCACAAAGCCTGCTTTGTACATCAGAATATCCGCAGCCTGCAGGCAGGGATAGCCTAAAAAGCCATAAGTCGTAATATTCTTTTCCTTCATTTGAGCCAGCTGATCCTTATAGGTGGGGCATCGATAAAGCCATGACAAGGGCAGGTTCATGGAGAACAGAAGATGCAGCTCGGCGTGCTCCTTGATGCTGCTCTGGAGAAAAAAGGTGCACTTATTGGGATCAAGACCGGCAGCAAGCCAGTCAATGAGCAAATTTGATATATTATCTTTATAATCGTCCGTATTTTCATATCCGGTTGTCAGGGCATGATAATCGGCAATAAAGAACAGGCATTCATACTCCTCCTGGAGCCTAACCCAATTTTCCAGTGCCCCGAAGTAATTTCCCAAATGCAGGGCACCCGTGGGTCGCATTCCGCTTACGATAATTGACTTATTCTGCATAGTTCCACTCCTGACAAGTTGATATTTCTTTCTCCTTATGTTACAACAAATGCTGCATTATTGTCCAGTATAAGCAAACACAGCTTATATTATAACGAGAATCTAAATGTCCCCCACCTCGAGTTTCACTGACTCGGCACCGGTTCGAAATCTTTGATTTCGGTAACCGGTGATGTCAGTATAACATTTTTATGGGGCTCGTTCCTTGGTATCATTTGCTCATCAGTTTCTGTATTCCAACCCTAAATTTTATTTTATACAATAATAATTTAATGAATATCATTAAATTATTATTGCTATTTGATAAATCGCGGCATATAATAAACCTATAAACAAAAATTAAGGTTTTGGAGGCAAATATGCCAATCAAGCAAGAAAAAGTAAAAAACATCTCAAAGATACTGAACGGAGTTTTCTTTATATTTTACTGGTTAGGAATAGGCATAACCGCATTAGGGTGCTTATTCTATCTGGTACAATTCTTTCTTCCGGACACTTTATTTCATGTTAATGGGAAAATGGGCAAAACGGGCTTTTCCATAGATAACACCCTTTATTTTGAAATCACACAAAATGCAGGCATTAGCATTAAACCAATCATTCAATCCCTTGCCCCCTTTGCCCTTGTCATTATGTCGATGCTGCTCATTGGTATAAAGCAAGTTATGGCGATTTTAAAAAGTGTTGCACATGATAATCCCTTCGAGCCTGAAAACGCATCAAGACTTTATATCATTGGCTTTGACCTCTTAATCGCCTCTCTCTTTGTCAGTATAGCCAAAAGTGTTTCATACTCCTTGATTATTAAGCTATTTGACTTAAGTGAGATCAGCGTCAATTTCTCCATCAATCCGACGCTTCTGATGTCCGGTTTTCTCATACTTATTTTAGCCGGTGTGTTCCAGTACGGAAATTATCTGAAAAACGAATATGATGCAACAATATAAGGAGGGCAGCAATGGCTATTATTATCAGACTAGACCGTATGCTTGCAGATAGAAAAATGCAGCTTTCCGAACTGGCTGATCAGGTAGGTATCTCAATCGTCAATCTCTCAAACTTAAAAACCGGCAAGGTTAAGGCCATCAGGTTTTCAACCCTCAATAAAATTTGCCGGATTCTGGACTGTCAACCGGGAGAGATATTGGAATATGCGCCATCCAATGATGATGGCGAAGATGATGACTAAGAAACTTAAATCCCCAGCAGAAGCTGTATCACATAGCTCATGCTATTGTAGATGGGGAGGGCAAAGAAGCTTATAACTTTACCAACAATATTATTCGGTACCAGAACGACCAAAGCCAAAAACGCAAGGCCAATGTATTGTTCATATCGGGCAAAGCGATAGTAGCTCTCTTCCGGAATAAAAGAAGATACCAGGCGGGATCCGTCCAATGGCGGTATAGGAATCATATTAAACACTGCAAGACTGATATTGACAAAGATGAGCGTCTGGAAGAATTCCTGGGCAGTCAAAATAATGTTGACGGCATTTGCTGAGTTGAGTGTAATAACCCCAACATGAACAAGCTTGACTATAATTCCCCATATGAGCGTACTCAAAAATCCGAGTATGATGTTGGAAAGAGGCCCTGCCAGGGAAACCAGAATCATCCCACTGCGGCGATTTTTAAAATAGTCGGAGTTAACCGGTACAGGCTTTGCCCAACCAAAGCCAACGGCATACATCATGACCACCCCTAAAAGATCCAGATGTTTAAACGGATTCAGGGTAAGGCGCCCTGCGTATTTAGCAGTGGGATCCCCCATTTTATAGGCCACCCAGCCATGAGCAAACTCATGTACCGGTAGAGCAAACAGAAGAATAGGTGTCATCATCAATATATTTTTTAATGAAAGAAAGTCCATATATAAACCTCGTATTCTGCTTCAAAATTTTTTTATTAAGTCCATCAGAGGGCCATAAAAGACCATGAGCCCAACAATGGCTGACAGTACAGCGCTAATGAGAACTGCCGCCGCACTGATATCCTTGACCTTCCGGGCCTCTTCCGAGTATTCACTGGTCACCATGTCAGTAAGCTTTTCCAGCGACGTGTTTAAAAGCTCGCTGATCAGGACGAGACCGATAGCCAGAACTAAAAAGATCCAGCGCATGGTATCCAGTCCAAGAATAATTCCCGCAATAATAACTAAAGCAGTGGCAACCGTATGTAAGCGCAGGTTCCTTTCGGATACCATAGCTTGATAAATCCCGTTAAATGCATTTTTAAAGCTTTGGCCCAATGTTTTGTTTTTCAAGTTACTCACTTCCACTTATTCTCTTTTTAACCCCATCTCATTGAGAATCTCTTCCTGCTTGCCGAACATGGTTTTTTCATCCTGCTCGTTTTCGTGGTCGTAGCCCAAGAGATGGAGCATGCCATGTACCGCAAGAAAAGCAAACTCCCGCTCAGGTTCGTGACCATAGCTTTCCGCCTGTTCGATAGCCTTTTCCACCGAAATAACGATATCACCCAGCGATACACGCTGAGTCTCGGGATCCACATCTCCCGGCAGGATTTGGGGCTCACCATCACTATATTCTATCATGGGAAAAGACAGTACATCGGTTGGCCTGTCTATGCCTCTATATTCCTCATTCATTTTCTGAATATCTGAATTATCTGTCAATGTTATATATGCTTCACAGGGGTGGGAGAATTTTTCCTTCTTCACACAAAGCTTAGCTGCTTTTTCAATCAGCTTCAGGGTTTCCCTGGATATTTTAAGAGCCTTCTGGCGGTTGTATACTGTCAACTTCATCCGAACTGTTCCTCCCATCATTCTGCTTATCCTTTGCGGCATTATAAATGCTGTTGTCAAGCTCAAGCAATGTATTTTTCTTCTCAAGCTCTGGATATTCGGGGCGTTCATGGAAGACTCCGCTTAATACCTGCAGGAAGCTGTCTGCTATGATGCTCAAATCCTTTAGAGTCAGATCACAGCGATCAAGCTGCCCGTCGTCTAGCTTGTCCTTAATAATTTTGTGTACCAGCCCTTCCATCTTGCCCTGGGTTTTATCGGGCATAGCTCTGACAGCCGCTTCTACTGAATCGGCCAGCATAACCACAGCCGCCTCGCGCGTATTGGGCACCGGGCCTTCATAACGGAAATTCTCCTCCTTAAGCTCCTCGGCCTTTTCCGTTTTGGTAGCCTTATGGTAGAAGTATGCCACCATTGTCGTCCCATGATGCTGAACAATGATATCCCGGATAATCTTGGGAAGTCGGTATTTCAAAGCCAGCTCCTCCCCGTCCTTGGTATGGGAGGTAATGACCAGAGTACTCAAATTGGGGGTGAGCTTATCATGAGGATTATCAGCCATCTGGTTTTCCTTGAAGAAATGGGGGCGCTTGAGCTTGCCCACATCATGGAAATAAGCCCCTACCCTGGAAAGAAGCGCATTGCCACCAATTTCACGGGTCGCCACCTCGGCCAGGTTCCCCACCATAAGACTATGGTGATAGGTTCCGGGAGCTTCCATCAAAAGCCGCTTTAAAAGTGGATGGTTGGGATCAGCTAATTCCAGCAGCTTTAAGGGTGTTACCACATTGAAGGTGCTTTCCAAAAAGGGTAAAAGACCAATAGCCAGAATGATGGAGAACAAGCCATTGATAAAAACCAGTCCGCCGCTGTTTATGAGTTCTTCGATGCTCCTTTTGTCAATGATGCCTATCAGGACGACAATGAAGACATTGATGCATCCAAGAATAACGCCTGCCAAAGAGATTTTTCTTCGCTGGGTGGCATTAACGGTGAAGAAGGCTGCACAGGAGCCACCTAAAAGGGATATAAGCATAAAATCATAATTTCCCCCTACCATGAGCGCAAAGCTGAAGGTCAGAAGAAGATTGACGGTAATAGCGGGTTCAATGCCAAGGAAAATAGCCATTAAAACAGGTGCAATGAAAATAGGAATCAAAAGGTAGGAAAAATCGGGAACAAATTCCCGTATTGTCCAGGCAAAAAGAGTGGTGATCAGCATAACGACACACATGAGCATAATGGCGTTGCGATCAAAGTAAAGCTTGGGGTGAAAGCTTCTCAGGTAAATCAGGGCTAGAATGAACAAAAGCAAAATAATGAGAAACACCGCAATAAACAGAAGATAATCGGGTTTGCCTTCGCTGTCTATGTAATTAAGCTCCTTCAAAACCTCAAATTTATCTTCGGTGACCACATCGTCCTTGCTGATAATACGCTCATCCTTATAGATGATGACTGGATTTTCCTTGAGATAGCGCTCTATAAAACCTTCCTTTTGGATCCTTGTTGATTCTTCATCAAGGCGGCTGTTCGGCTTAAGAACCTTTTTGAATACATCCTCGGCTACAGGCTTGAAGGTTTCGTTTCCAAGCCTCTCCACAATACTTTCTAAAGCCTTTAGACGCTCGCTTTCCAAATTCCCGTTTGTTAGTTTTTTTTCGGTTAAAGCTGGCAGAGCCACCCGAATGATGAGGTTTTTCAGATTTTGGAGGCCTGCTTGTCCTTCATCTGAAAAAACAAGCTGCCTTTGGGACTCATCCAGTTTAAACAGGACACTGTAAAACCCGCTTGGATCCAAGGTATTGATGCGCTCATCCAGGGGTGTTTCAGCCTCTGCCTTATTAACCTCTGAAATAAGATTTTCAAATCCGTCAAAATACTCATAGGCTCCGTTTAGCATATCGCTGTTTGCACTTTCAATGGCGATAACGACAGGAGTCAGCTCGGAGGCTTTTTTCTCTGCATTCTGCTTGGTTTTTATGGTATTCTCAATATCACGGGGTGCCTGAATATCGTATTGGGATATTTCCCCCTCTTCAAGCTTGTACTTTTTCGGAGCAGCCTCATAGGAGACCACTGTTGAAATGGCCAGCCAGGTAAGAACCAAGGTGAGTATCCGTTGAAAGGATGTGCTTTTAATAACCTTATAGAACTTGATATCCGCATTCTTATGGTGTTTTTTTACCATAACTATCAGCTCCTGCCCTTTGCATCATTCTCATAGGCTCTCACAATACGTTGAACCAGTTCATGGCGCACTACGTCCCGTTCGGTAAGATATATAAAAGATATGCCATCCACATTAGTGAGAATTCTTCTTGCTTCATTGAGACCTGACTTGCCACCGGGCAAGTCTATCTGGGTGATATCTCCGGTAATGACAACACGTGACCCCGCTCCCATACGGGTAAGAAACATTTTCATCTGCTCCGGTGTGGTGTTCTGCGCTTCATCCAGAATAATAAAGGCGTCATCCAAGGTTCTACCGCGCATGTAGGCAAGAGGGGCAACCTCAATAATACCTTTTTCAAGATTGCTCTGGTAGGTTTCCGGGCCCATGATGGTATACAGAGCATCATAGAGAGGACGTAAATACGGATCCACCTTATTTTGAAGGTCGCCGGGCAAAAAACCCAGACGTTCGCCCGCTTCTACAGCAGGCCGGGTAAGAATGATACGGCTTACCAGTTTTTCTCTAAAGGCCTTGACTGCCAGGGCTACTGCCAAGAAGGTTTTCCCTGTTCCTGCAGGCCCAATTCCAAAAACAATGGGGTTTTTTCGTATGGCTTCAACATATTTTTTCTGGCCGAAGGTCTTGGATTTAACAGGCTTACCCCGGTAAGTCACACAAACCTGATCCACCGGAAGCTCGTCCCCTTTTATCTGTTCTTCTTCGGAGAGCTCCAAAAGATAGCGAACATTCTGTTCTGTGATCAGATCTCCGTTTTCTGCAATCTGCATCAGTTTTTTCAGAACTTCAGCTGCGGTGTCGGCACGGCTCTCAAAGCCTGAGATATGCAATTCATTGTTTCGGGCGGTAATTTTTACATCCAGTCTATCCTCTAAGAGTCGAATGTTGATATCATTTGTTCCGAAAACATTGGCTGTCAAATAGGGGTCGGGTAACTCAATCAGCCTTTCAACAACTGTATCCAATCAATTTTACCTTCCTTGTGCTTTATTTGTTGTTTCATAAGCACGCTTTCCTCGCATGCTTTCACACTTGCCTCGCAAGTGCTGCCACATGCCCATATTCAGACCGCTTTAATTTTCCTGTTTTAAATACGGCTGAAGGCCTGCTATGTCCTCCTCACACTCCAGAACCACCTGAATATAGATTTGATTATTCTCGCCCTTGACCTGGTTAACTTTTTCATCAACCACCTTCGAGTCAGAAGGCAGGCGTTGTGCCAGATCATTGCGTGCCGTTTCTGCCGCAATATCAATGGCCTCTTCCTCTGTGAGGCTTACTTGTCTTTCCATTATTTCAAAGCTTTTTTCAATCGTCAATCCTATTGGCAGCCTCAGGCCGAAGGGGCCCGCCAGAGTCTGATCATAGGTGGAGGTCTCAAAAATTTCATAGGGGTGATCTTTCCCAGGTAGCCTCAGCTTTCCATCCAGGAATTTTAAATAAGCAATTTGATGAGTCTTTCCCGTCCGTATTCTCTGGGTGTATTTCATAGAAACAGGCAGAGAGCTTTCATACCAGGTTCTTGCAATGACGCGGCCCAAGGCATGAACATCCCGAGTACCCAATTCGGGATACTTGCTTTCAAGCTTACCTGAAACTAATATCTGCCCTTTCTTTACAGTCTCTCCCTCTTTAACCAGAGCCTTACCGGCCAGAGCCTCCATTTTAATAATCAAGCCATCCCTTTCAGCAACAACATTGAAAAACTCATTATTGCGTATCAATTCAGGGACAGCGACACTATCCTCAATGGTAACAAAGAGCTTGACTCCTTTTATTTCAACTCCCACCCAGGCAATCCCATCCACCTGCATGATAATCCGGGAAGCAACGCTCTTGGGGTTAAGACCCATTTTAAAGCTTCCTCTCCCTATCTTCTCCACATTTAGGACATTCATAACCTGCGGTATCATTTCCGGCTTACCGCCTGTAATTTCAATATCCCAAATAATTGAGGTTGACAGTGCCAAAAGTGAAATAAATATAAGGAGCCCCAGCTTAAAGCCTTTTCTTTTTTTAAATCGACTTAGGAAAAAAGGCAATCCACAGCGTTTTTGAATACGTACCCTGCAGCCTGATTTTTTGGCAGCCGGTCGCATGAGCCGAAACCCCCGGAGACTTGCCTTCAGGACAGCCGCTTCATTATCCTTCCTGACAATATCCCAAAGTAGGATTTGCCGCTTGGAACAGATATTAATGAAGCGCTCTATGCCTATTCCTGTTACCACAATGATAACATATCCCCTGATATAATTCCACAAATGCACCAGAAACATAAGCCCACTCACTCTCTTCAAAGGAGCAATCGAAATATGACTTTCGATCATCCCTACGCATCATAATCGATATTAGAAATTTTTCCGCCTATGATCATTTCTTCACTGGTGATCTCCCGAATATTAAGTGCACTTCCTGTAATCTTAATGACACCGTTGTTGGTATTGATGCGAATCATGCCGTCCTGAAAATCCATGATGCCCTTAAAATTTTCAATAAGCACCTCGCCACGACCTATGGCAGTAACTCTGGGACGATTGCCAACGACATCTCCGGGTATCTCAAATATCCTGGCCAGCTTTTCGCTGAGGCTTTGGCTCGGCGCAGTTGCCTGCTTCTTCTCCCCTTTAATTCTATGAATTCCTTTTTTCATGTCTTCTCACCTCGTGCAATCCTTTCAAGCTCAAACACATCGCCAAACTCATAACCGGCTTCTTTTACATGCTGGATAATGGCGTCAAGAGCCTCTGCATTATCCTTGGACACCGCATGAAGCAGTAGAATCCCGCCATTATGGAGATTGTTCTTCACTTTTTCAAAGGCATATTCCCAGCCTCTCTGCCGATTGACCGCCCAATCATCATAGGCAAAGCTCCAAAACACATTAATATAGCCCAATTTTGAGGTTACCTCCAAGGTTCTTTCACTGTATTCACCCTTGGGAGGTCTTAAAAATACCATATTCCGGCCATATTTCTCATAGAACTGTCTATCCAGGCCTACAATTTCCGCTTCAAGCTCCGAATCATTCAAAAGCGGCAGGCTCTTGTGGTGAATGGTATGATTGCCTACAGCATGCCCTTCATCCAGCATCCGCTTGACAAGAAGGTCTTCCTTCTGCAAATAGGGCCCTGTAATAAAGAAAATGGCATTGACCTTGTTCTCGTAAAGGACGTCGAGAATTTTACCTGTATACCCGTTTTCATAACCTTCATCAAAGGTCAGGTAGACTTTTTTCTGAGATGTATCGGCCAGATAGAGAGATTGATATTTGGCAATCAATTCGGGCGCCCCGGGATCGGCCCTGGGCAGATCTCCGTTCTTCGCCCTGGCAATCCCCCAGCTTCTTAAGCCTGAGTATTTGTCATTAAGCCCTGAAGCAAAATATTGCGGCTCAATGTCAACATCCTCATTCCCTTCTGTCAGAGAGCCGGTAAGCTCCAAAGCATAAGACCATGTTGAGAGACTGGGAATCTCTGGGATTGCAACCAGACTTATGATGAGCACTATTAATATCACAATGACCAGAAAAGCCGAATACTGTTTATGTTTTTTCATGACAAAGAACCTCCCGGGTTATGCATAGAGATAAAAAGAGCCATTGGTATTCAATGACTCTTTTTTCCCTACTATCATTATATTACGGGCGGACAAGCCAAAATTACTGTTCTACAGGAGTGAGCTTATCAATTCTCAAAGCGTCTTCCCGCACTCCGGGGATAACCACGGTCTGCTCCTTTTCAATTTTTACACTAATCTCGTAGTATTTCAATCTCTGTACAACCCCGGCTAAAAGCCCCAACGATCTTTCCATATTATCGGGATCGCCAATGGCCTTGATGGTATATGGCGGATACAACTGCATGCCGTTGATCATGATATAATCACCGGCTTCTCGGATTTCACTTGTGGCAACGATTCTCTCATCATTTACACTGACGGCCTGAACATCCGTTGCTTTCAGCTCATTAATCAGATCTTCTATATCATAGTCTTCTATAGTCTTCAGACCGGTTTGCTCAATAATTACGACTATTCCGGTTCCCTTGACGGTCTCCAGGCCGGCCATCATACGGGCGTTTAAAATCTGCTTTTTCAAATCCGACACTTTTTTCTCATCAACATTCTCATTATTTTTTAGCTCGTCAACCTCCTTCTGGAGCTCCTGAAGGCGGATCTTAAGCTTATCATTATTACTTTTTTCCAATAGCAATTCGTCTATGATCTGGTTGACATTTTTCTTTTCATACTGGGCCAAGACCTGGTTTTGCTTGACGCTCTTGAACTGCCAGGCTATGATAACGCCTAACACGACGCAAACAGTTGTTAGGGATATTATCTTGAATATTTTCATTTTTTGACCACCTCTAAATCTTTAAAGACTTCATCAAGCGACCTGAAACGATAGAGAATGTACCGATCCACCACTATTTCATCCTGCTTTACAATATCGATGCGGATGCCTGTAAGACGCATAAAAGCAACCTGGGGCATGGTATTAATAGCCTCGAAAAGCACATCCGGATCCCCAATGACCTTAAACACATACGGGGGCGGATATCGGTTATCATTAACGATGATAGTTGGACCCGCACACACCGGTTTAGTGGTTAAGATAACCCGTTCATCGTTAATGGAGATAGCTTCGGCACCGTTTGCCCTCAGCTCATGCAGAATAGAGTTAACATCACTGTCATGGATGATATAATCCTCAATATCCAATTCACCAATGACCTTGGCATCTTCCATGGTTATGACAATTCCCCTGCCTGTGACAGGAACCAAACCGCCTCTTAAATATTCGTAATCCCGTGTTTTCAGCAGCTCATTGATTTCCTTATTGTTTGAATTCGTGCCAATATTCTTAAGCAGCTGCTCGTATTCAGCTTCAATATTGGTCAACTGTCCCATTAATTGCACATTTTCAGCCTTTTCAGCCTCAAGCTGGGCTGTCAGTTCCTTGACAGAAACACCGTCGTTGGACTCGCTTATAACGATTCCCCTGAACTGGAGGTTAATAAGAATACCAAACAGCAAAAATATTAAAAACATCATGCCGCGATGGCCTTTATTCATTGCAACCTGCCTCTCTAAAATCTCCTTTAGATAAAATCTACAATCCTCACTGTTTTGGACACTCCGGTATCAATATAGCGGTCGTCTATCTGAACAACCGGTCGTGAGAGATCAATCTTATTCATAAAAACAATCTTCCCCGTCTCCCCCGTATTGAGTTTTATCTTGGCTCCGATATAATAATTCGAGATGTTTTCCAGAAACACCCTCAGAACCACGGGATCCAAAACTCCGAAGCTGCCGTGCTGCATGAGCTCAAACACCTTTAGCGGTGTGTCCTTCCGCTTATATGTACGGTTTGCCGTCATGGCGTCAAAAATGTCAGCCACGGTAATAATCTTTGAATAGAGATTCAGTTGATCACCGGTAAATCCCATGGGATAGCCGCTTCCATCCTCTTTTTCGTGATGGGTAAGGATGGCGATGGATACTTCTGCAGGAATTTCCCCAATACCTGAGAGGAGACTGTAGCCATACTCGGAATGACGCTTCATCTCAGCAAACTCACTATCTGTCAGCTTACCCGGCTTATTTAAAATTGAAAGCGGTATCTGCGTTTTCCCTATATCATGGAGAAGTCCGGCCTGGGCAAGATCCCTGATACTGCGCTCGTCGAGCCGCAACCATCTTCCTATAAGCAAGCACAGCATGGAAACATTCAAGCTGTGATAATAGGTATATTCATCAATGCTTCGAACCTGTATAACGGACTCAATCATATTCTGATTATCATCGGACTTGATGGTAATGGTGTTGACAATCTCGTTGGCTGCTTCTACATTCAGTCTTTTTCCGGAGGAGATATCCTGAAATATTTGTTTTGTACTGTTGACATCACGCTCATAGTCCACCATAAAACGCTGGGAAGGACTGAGTATGAAACCACTATCCTCTGCTTGTGGCTGTTCTCTATAAGCCCATATACTCTGGATACCCATGTTTTTTAAACGCTGGATTGTGTTCTCATCCAGAATCACATTTTCCCAAAGCATGACACTGCCGTATTTATTAAAGACCACCTCAGCTGTACACATCCCCGGCTTAACTAAATCAATGGATAGAAAGACTTTATTATCCTGCATGGTTTTCCAGCCTCCGGTATTTTGATGATTTTTTCTTTTTACTCTATATTCCTTCCACACATCTCTTTGAAGGTTTCCTCATCTATAATTGTAACCCCAAGCTGTACTGCCTTGTCAAGCTTACTTCCTGCATCGCTTCCTGCGAGAACATAACCGGTCTTCTTGGAAACACTTCCCGAGACCTTGCCGCCCCGCTCCTCAATAAGGGAGGATGCTTCATTTCTTGAATATGTGGGCAATGTTCCGGTCAAAACAAAGGTAAGTCCTGAAAAAATCCCATCCTTTTTTCTTTGGGATTTAGAATGCATGTTAACCCCCTGTTCCTTTAAAAGGGTTAATGTATGACGGGTTTGCTCCTGCTTCAAAAAGCCTTCCAGGCTCTCAGCCATTTTCCCGCCAAATTCCTCAACACGCTGAAGCTCATCATGGCTGGCTAAAAGAAGTGCATCCATTGACTTGAAATACTCAGCCGCTAGCTGGGCCGCACGAATGCCGATATGGCGCACACCTAGGCCATAAAGGAGTCGGCTTAAATCACTGTCTTTTGAGCGTTCAATGGAGGATAACAAATTATCAACTGACTTTGGACCCATTCGTTCAAGAGTGATGAGCTCGTTCCGCCTTTCAAACAGCCTGTAGAGATCGGGAATTCCTTTAATGAACTCTTTCTCAAGAAGCAATTCAATGAGCGCGGGACCAAGGCCCTCAATATTCATGGCGTCCCGGGAGGCAAAATGTACAAGGCTTCTGAAAAGCCTGGCCGGGCACTCTATACCGGTACATCGGGTTACGGCTTCCTGTTCCTCCCGCAAGGCAGGTGCTCCGCATACAGGGCATTGGGTGGGCATTTCATAGGGGGTAGTATTTTCAGGCCGTGCGGAAAAATCTACCTCAATAACCTCCGGAATAATTTCTCCTGCTTTTCTCACCCAGACCATATCCCCTACGCGTATATCTCTTTCCTTAATAAAATCCTCGTTGTGGAGGGTGGCTCTGGCTACTGTGGTTCCAGCCAGACGCACCGGTTCTAATACGGCATTGGGCGTTAAAGCTCCAGTTCTGCCGACTTGAATGATAATCTCTTTAAGTCGCGTTTGTTTGACTTCAGGCGGGTACTTATAGGCCGCCGCCCAGCGGGGGGCTTTGCTGGTAGAGCCCAGGAGCTCTCTTTGTGCCAGGCTGTTAATCTTGACTACAGCACCGTCGGTCTCAAAGGAAAGATTACCACGAAGCTCACCCAAAGCATTGATTTCTTCTACCACTTCTTCTATTGTACGGCAGGATCTGTAATCAGGGCTGATTTTAAAGCCCAGGGACTTTAAAAATTCCAGGGTATCCGAATGAGATGAGAAACTCTTCCCCTCTATTCTCTGAATATTGAAAACAAAGATATCCAGTTTTCTGGATGCTGTTATGGATGGCTCAAGCTGTCTTAATGAGCCAGCTGCAGCATTTCTTGGATTGGCAAAAAGCTTTTGACCCAAAGCCTCCTGCCTGTCGTTCAACTCAAGAAAGTCCTTTTTTGACATGAATACCTCGCCCCGAACCTCCAGATAGGGCAAGCTCAAGCCTTTGGGCAGAGAGAGCCTTAATGGGATGGACCTTATGGTTTTGAGATTTCCCGTCACATCCTCGCCGGTGATACCATCGCCCCGGGTCGAGCCCCTTGTAAAAAGGCCATTCTCATATTCCAGAGAAACCGAGAGCCCATCGATTTTCTTTTCCACAATATACTCGACTATTTCTCCCTTGAGACCGTCCTTAACACGACGGTCAAAATCAAAAAGCTCCTCAATGGAAAAGACATCCATCAAGCTTTCCATCTTGACCTCATGAATGACCTTGGTAAAGGCAGCCTCGGCCTGACCTCCAACCCTTTGGGTCGGAGAATCCGGGGTTACGAGATGAGGGTTATTTTCCTCAAGCTCCAATAGCTCATGGTAGAGTTTGTCATAATCATAATCTGAAATCTCAGGTTGATCTTCTACATAGTATTTGTGGCTATGAACATTTAAAAGCTCACGCAGCTCGGTAATTCGCTTTTCGGCATTCACGATAAGTCACTCTCCGACTTCTTTAAATACGTACATTCCACCATCGTACTGGAAGGCGTCAATTTCCTGAAGCGTCAGCTCTATCCCGTCTGCAATCCCCTGGGCCGTTTTATCCTTGAAGTCCTGGGAAGCCAGCCGCGCATGGTCTTCTTTATTGGTAATATAGGCCGTTTCAACCAGAATGGCAGGCATTTGAGTGTTACGCAGCACTGAAAAATTATTGGACTTAGTGCCGTTAAACTTAATGCCATTGGCCTTGACTATCTCATCACCTACAATTTGGGCAAATCGCTCTTCGGTGAAGTCTGTATAGGTTGTTTTCTTATTGAAGTAATAAACCTCCATACCATTGACACCAGCTGCGCCTTTATATTTCAAGTCATAGGCGTTAACGTGGATACTGACAAAGAGAGAGGCTTTATTGTCATTTGCCACATTGGCACGGGCCAATAAATCTTCTTTATTACTATCGCTGAAATGGTCATCCTTTTCACGTGTCAGGATAACATTAATGCCTTTATTCTTGAGATATTCCTCAACCTTTTTTGCCATATACAGCGTGATATCTTTCTCATAAAATTCATCCTTATAGGGTGAAATAGTGCCCCCGTCTCCTCCGCCATGGCCAGCATCAATCACAACTAAAACAGGCTCCATGATTTTTCCGTCAGGTATATCAATAGGAGGGGGAGTTGGGCTAGGGGTCTTTGTAGGCATAACGATAGGTGTCACCGCTACGGAACTCGGATCAGCCACGCCATCCCTGTTCTTTGCGATAACAGCAAACACGGCTGTTACCACAAGTAAAAAAACCAGAATTGCAGCAACAAACCGCGTTAGATTTGAAAGTCTGTAGCGGGGCTTTGGCCTTGGAAACTTCATAGGGGCTGGACTCATCTTGAATTCACCATCTCCGTTTTTTTTCTGTACTATAATGATACACTAATATAGACGTAAAGAACAGAAAAAAAGTTCCCAAATGATGATTCTTTTATTTCTTTTATTTCTTTTATTTCTTTTTCTCCTGCTTCATCTTTTCGTTATTGCAGGAAACGATCCACATCCTTGGGGCCTATATTTTCGTGCAGAGCCATATTAATGCCATTAGCCACCAGCTTGGACAGGTAATCCACAATCTCATCGGTATCCTTTGGCGTCACAACGAGATTTCCCGAATAGGGCTCCAAGAGCTCGATGATCATACGGTACTTCTCATCACGATCAATCTGGGAAAGCATCTTATAAAAATCACTGCCTCTTCCTGCCTGCTCCATCATGCTGTCCATAACAAGGTCAAGGGTGTCACTAGCCATGGTTGCCGCATCAACGACGGTTGGCACACCTATTGCGATGACCGGTACACCGAGAGTTTCGCGAGTAAGTGCCGATCTCTTGTTTCCCACCCCGGAGCCCGGTGCGATTCCCGTATTGGCAAGCTGAAGAGATGAATTAACCCTGTTCATGCTGCGGGAAGCCAGAGCGTCCACTGCAATGACCAACGACGGCTTGACATTATCGACAATGCCCTTGACGATATGTCCGGTTTCTATTCCCGTTATTCCCAAGACACCCGGAGAAATGGCGCAGACCGGTCTCTCAGTACTGTCCACCTCTTTAGGAAGATATTCATAGATATGGCGTGTGACCAGCACATATTGAGCGACCCTTGGCCCCAGCGCATCTGCCGTCACATTCCAATTACCCAGCCCCACTATAAGGACTGTATCCTTTTTATCAAGGTGGATGAGGTTTTCAAGCTCTCTGGCCAGCATTCTGCAGGATTTTTCATAGAGATCTCTGCTTTTTTCACGTAATTTAGGGATATCAAGGGTAACATAGCTGCCTATGGGCTTTCCCACCGTTTGCTCGCCCTGTGGCGTATTGACATGAACTCGGGTAATGGCAACCTCGTTATCACCATCCTGTTCAACCTGAATACCGTCTCCAAATCCGCCATCCTGAGCCTGGGCCCTGGTCTGGGCACCTGCACCCACCACACGGGATTCATCGGCCATATCGGTGCGAATACTCCGCATCAGTTTTTCCATTACAAGTCCTCCATCACTGTTCATCTATTACTATTCAGAGCTCTGAATAGTCAACACTCTCCAACTATTATCTGCAAAATCTCTCATTTCATTCTGGAAGGACTCAAAAGGACGATTCCCGAATTGCTTTGGACAATATCTAAACCGCTTCTTTTCGTTAGGATCTGTTATTTTGAAAGTAGTTTATACAATACTTGTGCCATTTGCGCGCGGGTGATAGTTGCTGTGGGAAACAGCAGATCATTGTCACCGCTTACGACGCCAACCTTAACCAAATGGACCGTAGCCTCTCGTGCGTACGATGAAACACCACCGCTATCAGAGAAATCAGTTATAGCTTTACCGGAGTTGCCATCAGGCAATCGACCGATAACTTTCAGCGCATTATACAGTATGGTAAACATTTCTTGCCTGGTGATGACCTGTTCCGGCGCGAACTGATTATTTCCTACGCCCTGAGAGATGTCCAATTGCTTGGCGGCAGCCAGATAGCCTGTGTAGTAGGTATTGCCGGCCTCAGAGAAATTATCCATCGGATTATCAACAGGTGCTATGCCATAGGCCCGCATCATGAGCGTAATGAACTGTCCCCGGGTAAGGCTTTCATTGGGGTTGTATTTTCCTCCTCCGGTACCTGACGTGATTTTACGTGCTGCGAGGAAGGATACGGCCTTCTCGTACCAAATACCCGACGGAACATCACTAAAGCTGATCTTGTTAAAGCCCACCCCATAATAACTAAAATGGGTAGTGGTAAAGGTACCGGTACCGGTTAATCTGCTCAAACGCCTGTACCGGAATCTGTGACAGCGCCAAGACCAGCGACAGCACTAGGGATAAAAACCGTTTCACCTGTTTCATCGCCCACTCTCCTTGAATTTAAAGAAATTAAATATTATGATAAGAATATAGAGTAAATAAATGACCTCAGTCATATTTTTGAGATCATTATATATTTTTTCTTATCGTAATTCAACAAGGGAGTTTACAATTTATGAAAAATGGAGAAACAGGGCGAAGAAAAGAAAAGGGTAAAGTGACCAAACGGAAACTGTTTGACTGCGCCGCTCGATTGTTTGACCAATACGATTTCGACGAGGTCAGCGTGGACATGATTGTAGAGGCGGCAGGGGTGGCCAAGGGTACATTTTACATCTATTTTAATTCTAAGGATGCCCTAATCGCCGCCTTCCTGTCTGACTATGTCTACAGGGTGGACACGGATTACCGGGCTGCTCTGGCTTCTTTCCCCCCGAATACACCGACGTCTAAGATACTGCTAGGGCTGGTCAGTAAAATCGCCGACACGCTTACGGGTACGATAGGCTGCACCAGCATGCGTACGGTCTATAAGCTACAACTGTCCAATACCGTGGACATGAACGTGGTTAAGGGTTATCAAAGAGAGCTGTATCAGATATTTTCAGATCTGCTTGACAAAGGCTTGCAGAAAAAAGAATTTCAAACCGAGCTTTCCCTGGATACCTTGACCCGCCATTTCGTGATGGCGATACGGGGACTTAGCTACGAGTGGTGCATAAGATGTCCCGACTTTGACTTAAAAGAGCATGCCTTAGCGCACTTTCAAATACTTTTGTCAGGAATTGAGTCAAATACAATAAAATAATTTGGAAAACGACATGGATAAAATGAAAGACGTATAAACAAAATTCTTGCATTGATTAAAACTTCGTGTTAATATATTGTGTGTTGCACACGAAGTCTATAGGAGGTGAATGACTATGCCTAATATTAAATCTGCAATTAAGAGAGTAAAGACTAACGAAACTAAGAATATGCAGAACCGCACAAAGAAGTCTGAGCTTAAGACCACTCTTCGTAATTACCGTGAGGCTGTTGAAGAGAAAGCTCCCAACACACAGGACGTTTTGAAGGAAGCCATTAAGAAAGTGGATCAGGCTGCTGCAAAGAATCTTATTCACAAGAATGCCGCCTCCAGAAAGAAGTCACAGCTTCAGAAGGCTTTTAATACAGTTTCGGCAAAGTAATGAATTAAAAACGGTTAATGCATTTAAAGATAAAACGTACCCGGAGGTACGTTTTTTGTTTTTAATATGAGAATGTGTTTCATGCACTCTGGCGCGCTAATCAACATTTTTGACTGTGATATACTCCATAGTAACATCGGCATGACGAATGACGATATCGCTAATTTGGGCAACCTCTTGAGCTGAAAGGCTTGAGGCCTTGACAATGACATCCACATGGCCTGTATCGCTCATATAAACCAAAGCATCCTCAAAGCTCCTCTGCTTTACAAGCGTTTCAATAGCGGATTCAGTCTCGCTTCTTTTTATAACCGCAACTAATTCTTCCTGCGCCTGAGCCGAGGACAGGGACGAAGAAGCTGAGACCGTGCCGTCCTTGGTCTGAGCTAATTCCTTAAGCTCTGCTTTCTGCTTGCTTCTTGCCTTATCTCTTTCCAGCCGCTCTTCAGCGAAAAAGCCTGAGGTCTGCTGTGCCTGGGCTATAGCCGCATTTGCAGCATCTTTGGTATCGTTGTTTACATATACAGCGGCGCCGATACCTTCGAGGTCTGTGCCTTCAGTGAGGGCAAGATCGTCAAAACCATCGACTTTTGATGATTCCCCCATCCCTCCATAGTTATACTGTAGTATGCCTACCGAGATAATCACCAGCACAAGCCCCAGTACGATGATTTGTTTTCTTTTCATACCTTTCCCTCCAAACTTCTGATATTTTAGTAATGTGGCCTATAAAATTATATTGAATACACTCCCCTATTTATGCTTCAATATCTGAACCCGATGCTCAGGAATTCCAAGAAGAGTGCAGACTGCATTATTCAATTGCTCTTTTATGAGGATGTCACTGGCACCCTCTGCTACAACCACGACCCCTTTGATTTGAGGAACCACGACCTTCAGAATAACCGGTGTCTCATTGGCTCCCAGAGCTAATTCCCGGGTTTCACTGATCTCTGAGGACTTACCGTCATTCCGTTCGTCATTACGCGTGTCCTGTTCGTTATTGTAAGCAGGAACCTGCTCACTGCTGGTATCGGCATAGACCATCACACTAACCTGTCCCGCGCCTTCGACCTGGGATAGAAGATCCGCAAGCCTCTTCTCGATGTCAGCCACTATCTCCTGGCCATCTATATTGGGGCCCTGGGCCTTATTTCCTGCTTCATTGGAGCTGGAAAGGCTGCTGGCCTCCTTCATGGTATCACTGGTGTCCCCGGGCTTCATGAAAACGCTGGCGGCCAGAATGATGATCACTCCAAGTATCACAATAGCAATTAGATTTTCAAATACGGAGGGCTTTTTTTTGCCCCCATCCTCTTTCTTTACAAAGAAGCCGGTAATGTTTTTGAACATAACTTACCCTCCTTCATTAAATGCACTTACATCTATAACGATTTTTTCCTTTTCCATTGAAAAGACCTGCGCCAATTCACTTTTTATCCGTTCTACTGCTTCGTTGTTTATTGTTTTCAAGCGGTTCTCACCTGTAGGTTTAAGCGTGAGATATAAAGCTCTGATCAGTCCAAATTTTTCATCCTTGGGATCCTCGTAGAGAACAGCATCGACATTTGTGACCATAAACTTCTCCTCCCCTTTAAAACGGGTCTTGATGTCCAGTATGAGGGATTCTCTATATAGCTCCAGCATTTGTGTCGTATCTTCCTGCTGGAGCCTGTCAACTCTCTTTTTAAGTTCCCCCTCCGAAAGCTTCATATAATCATTCCAGGCCATATTCTCCAATTGAAAGTCTCCTTTAAGGAAGTTTATAACCGGCATGGCAATTACCACCGTAACAGCAAGGCCGCTAACCAGACGCACATATTTATTGAGACTTCCCTGAGGAGCAAATTTTTCAACTATCGTGCAAAGTATTGTTATGGAAACCAGTGTAATGATCCATGTCCTCAGTACATCCATACCTTTTTCTCCCCTATGTCATAAAACCGCTTGAGCTCATGAGGGTACCGGTAAGCAGAATCAGTACAAACATGGCAGCCCCCATGATTCCCAGCATAACCGACAGACAGCTTGAAGCGTCCTCTAAAGCATCGCAAATGCATTCGTCACAAATGGGCGACCCAAAAGTTGCTGCCAATCTAAAAGAGATCATCACGATAAAAACCTTGATAAAGGGTATAACAAAGATCAGTGCCAGTCCTACTATGGTTAAAATACCAGCCGCATTGCGGGCGGCAGAAGTACAAAGCAGAATGGTCTCAGCGGCCTCGGACATGTATTTTCCGGCAACCGGTATAAAAGTGCCGATAGCAAACTTCGTGGTTTTTATAGCGACAGCATCGACCGAGGCGCTTGCCAGCTTCTGAATGGAGATCATAAGTGAAAATGCAAGGGTTATGGCTCCCGTAATCCAAATGGTACAGCTCTTAAGCAGTTTTGCCAGGGTTTTGAGCTTAAAGCGCTCGGAAATACTGTCAATGAGAAAAAGCAACCCGGACATTACCGCCAAAGGTAAAAGAACAGTCTTGAACATTTGACAGGCTGCGTTGACTCCAAGGAGCATGAGAGGCTGTATTGCAGAAACCGAGACAATTCGGCCGCTTGATGCCATCAGCGCAAACAATGCCGGCATGGCTAACGATGCAATATGCTGCATGGATTCAATGGCAACCAAAGCCACATTGACCATGCTTCCAAAGCTTACCGAGGCCATGACAACCATCACGCCGTTTACTCCAAGCTTGGCCGCCTCATTGGGTATACCGCTTTCAAGAGGCTGCAGCGAGCGGATAATTGCACCCAGAAGCATAATGGCAAATAATTCTATAATAAGTGCCAGATTAGCTTTTATTTCTTTGCCAAGCAGAGCAAGCAATACTTTGGGGAGGCCTTTAAGAGTATTGAGAGGCGTTCCCTTCATTGCGTCATTCAGAAGATCATCCGAGTTGAAGCCATATGCTTTTGATATTTCTGATTTTTGCAGGGCTTTATCCACCGATTCCTTCACTGATTCTATTTCGCTATTGTTGAGCTTCTCTTCCAGAACATTAGTATTTAGTTCCTGAGTATTACCGGACTCGTTTTTGGCACTGACGCGTAATACGGATAAAAAAAGCATCAGAAAAAACATCAAGATACAAATGAGTATTCTTTTTATGTAATGAAATTTCATGGCTTTTCTCACGCCTTTCTTTTCCTTCAGTACTTCATTTCTGGTTAAAGAATGGTGGAAATAATCCTGATAATGGAAGTTGCAATGGGTACAGCCACCACAAGCATCATAATCTTGCCGACCGTTTCAATTTTTGCGGCAATGGCGTTTTGCCCTACATCCCGGCAGGCATCCACCGAAAACTGTGTTATATAGGCCATGCCCGTTACCTTAAGAACAGGAACCAAAAGCTTGGCATCAATTCCTGCATGATTGATGCTTTCCTCCAGGATGCCAATAATGGCTCCTGCCTTGCCAAGAGCAATGACCAAGGCCATGACGCCGAAGGCTAATCCTAAAAGAAGACCCAGCTCCGGCTTCTTGTCCGACACCACCACGGCAAAGATGGCTGCCACTATTCCTATTGCAGCGACACGAATCAGCTCCGTTTCCATATTTCATCAGTACCTCGTAACCTGCTTCAAAAACCGAACAAGGCTTTTACGGTATCAAAAAGGTTTACAATCTCCTTGACCACCATCATCAGCACCACAACAACTCCGGCCAAAGTCGTCATCATGGCCATTTCTTCCCGGCCCGACTTGTTAAGCACAACATTGAGAATGGAGACCAGAATACCGATTGCCGCAATCTTGAAAATTAAATCTACGTCCATGTTTGTATCCCCTTATATCAGAAGAATTACCACAGCTGCACCGCATAAGGCTCCCAGGTTTCTGTAAAGCCTGCCCTTGGTTTCCATGGCCTCTCTGGCCTTCTTTTCCAGAGCAGCAAGCTTCTCCTTTTCTATTTCCAGCACCGATTCCTGGTTTTGCCTGTCCGATTTTCCCAGCATTTCTCCGAAATCAGAGAGATACTCCCAATCATAATCGTCCAACGGCAATTGTCCCTTACCCTTTACTGTGGCTTCCTTCCAGGCGGTTCCGGCATCCCTGTGCTGATCTCTCATTATGCTGCTACACTGTAAAAATACGTCTGACCATACCCCTCCTATGCTATCTTTTCCGATATTTTCAAAGGCGGCAAAAAGCGGAATTCCCAAACCACACACTTGACTTTTAAGATTAAGGAGAATGTCCATGAGCTTTAAAAGTGCACGCTGCCTCTCGGCCAGCCTGCTCGACAGCTTCATCCCCAGAGCTGTGCATCCTGTGAAAACCATGAGACAGCCCAGTGCCTTGACCCAAAACATTAAGTTCATTTCCATTTGCATCCATCACCTTTGTCCATCTTTTTCCGTTGTTCATCCCGAGTAAAATAATGCGTTCGAACCCGTCTTTAGCAGCTAATTGCCCTATTCCGAGCCTTCCTTTGAAATCTTCCAGTCCGAAGGCGTGTGCAGTGGCGATAAGCCGGACTCCGCCGTTCCATGCCATTCTCACAGCTGCCGCGTCAGTTGGGCCTCCCAGCTCATCCACAACGATGACATGGGGGGCCATGCCTCTTAGCATAAGCTCGATGCCTTCGCTTTTGCGACAGCCATCCAAAATATCGGTTCTGGGTCCCAAGTCATTTTGGGGAACCCCACGGAAGCTTGCAGCCAGTTCGGATCGTTCGTCAACAACGGCGGTGCGCAACCCTGTAAAGCTGTCATTACCGGCACCCTGGCTGATAAGTCGGCATAAATCCCGTAAGAGAGTGGTTTTCCCACAGCGAGGCGGTGAGAGAATAAGGGTATTGTAAATATCCTGGCGCCCTCGAATGATATTGTGAAAAACCTCTCTAGCGCACCCCTTGAGCTGCCGTGACAGGCGGATGCTGACCGAAGAGATATCCCGCATTGCCTTTATCCGGTCTCCTTCGTAGACCACAGTCCCGCAGATTCCCGCCCTATGGCCGCCTTTCAATGTAATAAACCCCCGGTTGATATCCTCCTGATAGGCATAAAGGGAATGCTCGCAGAGCAAATAAAATAAATCCTTGACCTCCTGGGCCGTTATTATGAGCGCGAATTGAAGGTTGTCCGATAAAAAGCCATTGCTTCCGATAAAACGATCGTATCCGGAGAAGACACCCATAAGGGGAAGCCCCGCACGGATTCTTATCTCCTCGAGCTCATTTAAAAACTCGCTTTTTAAGCCTCTTATGGCTAATTTTATCCGCTCCGGAAGATAGGCCGATATCAACTCATCAAAGCGCTCGCTTCCCACCCGGTCAGGGTTCATGGAAATACCTCCACACAAAAATATACGGACATGCTTAAATCTATGCCCGTGCCTGTCCCGATATGAATAAAAAAAAAGAGACCGGCTCAAGGTTTTTAACTTGAGCCGGTCCCGTACTTTATTTATTTTTTATCTATAGGAAAAAGAATCATAGACTCTATCGTTCTTGATGATATTATAACGCGACTCAAGTCTCCAGGTCTGAAGGGCATTATCATAAAATGCTTCTTTTGCCTCATTTCCCATAGTGGTCTTTATTGTCGCCTTTACATCCTCAAAGGCTGTACGATCCTCTATTTTGACCACGTAAATAGCGTATTCACTATCAACAATATCGGAATCTCCCGGCTTATTATCAAATATATAGTTGATGAGGTTTTGAACGGAAGCATTTTCACTGTAACCCAGTGTAGCTTTGCCCAATTTTTCAGCATCGGTGCCCTCAGTGACTTTATCCTCCGTATACTCGGCAATGACCTTATTCACATCCTCGCCCTTTTTAATCTTGTCCAGCGCTTCTTTGGCCTTGCTCATTTTGGCATCCAGTTGATCCTGGGGAAGCTTTGCCCCCTTTTCATCAACCTTGTATAAAGCAATATAGCTGATATCCACCTGATCAAATTTTTTAGTATCCTTGTCGTAATAAGCCTTTATTTCTTCATCGCTGATTTCTTTGGCTTTATACTCCTTGCCCAGATAGGCCGCCTTATACTTATCAATGAGCATAAGATTGGCTGAAACTTTTCTAAATTCATTAACACTTATCTTGTAGGCTCGTTTAATTTGATCAGAGAATTGCTTATCCGTCATATCTCCCTTTAAGGAGGCCATAAAGGAATCAATTTCGTTTTTAATATCCGAATCTACCTTCAGTCCCATTTCCTTTGCCTTGATCAATTGAACCATGTGATCCTTTGAGGCTTCCAAGGCATCGCGTTTTGCATTCTCCCATGGATTCTGTCCATCAGCTACCTTTGTCCAGTATTCCTTCTTCTCCTGCTCGGTCTTACTATTAAGTCCTTCTTTTTGTTCATACTCCGCTTGCGTCTGACTTAAGAGAAACTGATACTCATATTTTGAGATACGGTTCCCGTCAACAGTTGCCACGAAGCTGCCGGAATCAATAAAATAGTAAGCGAGCGCAGCGACCAATAATATGGCAATGGTCACAATAATCTTAATCCTGCTAGTCTCGCCCTTAGTCCTTATGAGATTTTTCTTGGGCGCATTAGGCTTAGCCTTAAGTTGTTTTTTCTCCATATGTTCCACCCTTTTTGTCAGCATGAGTTGCGAGCGTGCCTATGGTACACACCATAGGTCTCGACCCATAACTAAAAAATATACCCTGTACTTTTTCATTATAATAAATCAGCCTCATAACTTCAATTTCTGTAGGTCCTGTAATAGAATCTTAATATTGTTAAGGACCTCGTATTGCTTCGAATGTAAGGTTCTGAGCGAAAGATAGGGCTGCTTTCCGGCACTGAACATTAGTTTTCCACGCCACTTACCCATTAATTCACCAATCTTTTCAAGAGGCAGTCCCCCATGCTCGGGAAAATTAAGCAGTACGGCATCCTCCCGCTCCTTTATAGAGACAAAGCCCAGGAATGCAGCTAAATTCTTAATATATGCGATTTCTATGAGATTATTGGTCTCCTCTGGAATATCCCCATAGCGGTCAATAAGCTCATCCCGGATGTCCATCATTTCTTCCTGGGTCTCTACAGCCGAAATGATTCTATACATATCTATCCGCTGGTCCTCGTCTTCAATATAGGCTGCATCAATATATGCATTGGTCCGGAATTCAATTGTGGTATCGGCGGCTCTATTGGTAACAGGTTCTCCCTTCATCTCCGTAATGGTTTCGTCCAGAAGCTTGAGATACATGTCATATCCCACCGATTCCATATGTCCGTGCTGTTCTGGTCCAAGAATATTCCCCGCTCCTCTGATTTGAAGGTCCCGCATGGCAATCTTGAAGCCGGAACCGAATTCAGTAAACTCCTTAATGGCTTTAAGCCTCTTTTCAGCAATCTCGTTAAGCACCTTATCCCTCTTGTAGGTCAAGTAGGCATAAGCCAAACGGTTGGAGCGGCCCACCCTTCCCCGAAGCTGATAAAGCTGGGCAAGGCCTAACCGATCTGCATTTTCAACAATAATGGTGTTGACATTGGGCATATCAATACCCGACTCAATAATGGTGGTACAGACCAACACATCAAAATCCTTGTCAAGAAAGGACTGTATGGCTTGCTCCAAATTTCTCTCACCCATTTTACCATGCGCATAGCCTAACCTGGCCTCAGGTACAAGGCTCTGAATATGTGCTACTTTGGAGTGGATGCCTTGAACCCGGTTGAATAAATAGAAGACCTGACCACCTCGGGCCAGTTCACGTTGAACGGCATCCCGAATAATATCCTCCCGTTGCTCCACCACATAGGTTTGGACAGGGTAGCGATGCTCGGGCGGGTCCTCCAGAGTGCTGATATCCCGGATACCGGACAGAGACATGTTTAGAGTTCTGGGAATGGGTGTGGCGGAGAGGGTTAGAATATCAACCTTAGGGTATCTGGTTTTGATAATCTCCTTATGCTCCACCCCGAAGCGGTGCTCCTCGTCGATGACCAGCAGCCCCAAATCCTTGAATTTAACAGACTCGGATAGCATCATGTGAGTTCCTACCAGAACATCAATGCTTCCACTCTTAATGTCCCGAATAATAGTCCTTTGCTCCGAGTCAGTCTTAAACCGGCTCAGCATCTCAACCCGAATGGGGAAACCCGAAAATCTTTTTTTGAAATTATCAAAATGCTGGGAGGCTAAAACAGTGGTGGGGACTAAAAAAGCTGCCTGTTTTCCATCCATGACCGCTTTAAACACAGCCCGCAGAGCCACTTCCGTTTTACCATAGCCCACATCTCCACAAAGGAGCCGATCCATTATGGCCTCGAGCTCCATATCCCTCTTTATCTCATCAATGCAACGCAGCTGATCAGGAGTCTCCTCATAGGGAAAAGCCTCCTCAAACTGACTCTGCCATACTGTGTCGGGCGCAAAAGCATGACCCTTCATGTTGCGGCGTTCGGCTTGAATGCGGATCATATTGTCAGCCAGTACGCGCAGAGATTCTTTAACCTTTGCCTTGGCTTTGACCCACTCGGTTCCGCCTAGTTTATTGAGTCTGGGTTCTCTGCCTTCCGAGCCGATGTATTTTTGGATGAGGTCCATACTGGTAGTAGGAATGTAAAGAGATCCCCCATCTTTATAGCTTATTTTCAGATAATCTTTTCGGATACCCTCTACCAAAAGCTGTTCAATACCATTGTAAACACCAATGCCGTGTGCCTGATGAACCACATAATCTCCTACCTTGAGATCGGTGAATGAGGATATGCGCTTACCTTTTTCAAAGGCTTTCCGACTGCTGCGGTGCGCCCGGAAGGAAGCAATATCGCTCTCAGCCACGACCACCAGCTTTTCATCACCATAAATGAAGCCGGTTTGAAGATGCCCATATTCCAGCAATACTGATATACCTTCCGGCCAGGGCTCACCTTCCCGGGAGGCAATAGCTATGATTCCTTTTTCCCGCAGCTCTTCCAGGAGTCTTTCAATACGTTCCTGGGAGGAGCATAGAATAAGAATCCGATAATTTTCCGATGTCCACTTCCTGATGTCATCGGAAAGAAGATCCAGTCTGCCGCTATAAGGACTGATGCTGGACCCCTTGACTTGAAACTTGACGGCCTCATGGTCCGTTAAGGACCGACTTTCTTCAAAAGGTGCCAAAGTGATGAGGCTATAGCTTTTTGCTCTGTCTACAAGAGTCTCAACATCATGGAGCATGGAGAAGGTCCCCTGAAGGATCATACCCTTCTCTAAAAGCGTTTCACACAGGTTGTTGAGATCCTCCTGCTCATTTTGCATTCTCTCGCGGGTTCTTTCCGGCTCTTCAAAAAAGACCAGGTGTTGTTCGGCCAGATAGTCAAAAAGACTGGCTTTTTCCTCTAAAAGGTAAGGAATAAATTTATCAACCCCGGTGAAATAGTGGCTGTCATGGAGCTTTTCCACATAGCGCATGATATTCTTTTTCAAAAGAGGCCGCACCTCAGCCGATACTTTAGGCAGAGTTTCTGCAAGGGCTGCCTCTAACCGTTTCCCGATGCCTTCGATTTCTTCCCTTGAATAAACGATTTCTCTGGCAGGGTAAATGGACAAGGCCTCGCAGGGGCCTACCGAACGTTGATTCTCAGCAGAAAACCACCGCATGGAATCAATCTCGATATCGAAGAATTCAATACGGCAAGGCATTTGGGCATTAACGGGATAAATATCCAGAATACCTCCGCGCTTGGCATACTGGCCCCGCCCTTCCACCTTTTCTTCGCGCTCATAGCCCATTTCCAAAAGCTTTTGCTCCAATTGGCCACTTTCAAAGCACTCTCCGGGTCGAAGGGTAACCAGGTGTTTGTTAAAGGCGGAGGGAGGCATGAGGAAATGCATGAGAGCCTCTGCCGAGGTCACAATAAAGCGATAATCCCCGTTGAGAATCTTGACCAGGGAGGCGATTCTTCCATAGGTCTGTTCAAAGCTGCGCGCTTCCACGTCATAAAGCATAATTTCCCGGTTGGTCAAATAAACAGCGTTATCCCCGGTTAGAAAGGACAGATCCGCATAGGCCTGGCGCGCCTGCATTTCATTCCAGGCAACATACAGCCCTTTCATATTTGTGAGCTCCGAAAGGGTGTGGGCAAGATGTCTCTTCTGTGCGTCGGATACTCCATATAAAAAGGTCTCGGTACCGGCAGCGGCCAAGCGTGAAATACGGCTTATATTCTCGGATTTTCTCAAAATAGAAGTGGTATGCTTCATAATAACCCCTTGTTCATGATCGAAAGCTATACTTCGATTGCTCCTAAATGGATGTTGCTCCTTTAGTTGCTGATATTAGTATGACCGATTTAGGCTACTTGTTAAGCTCATTCTTGATGATTTCAGCAAGTTTAGGTCCTATACCCTCAACACTGGCAATGTCCTCAAGGGTGGCCTCCTTGAGCTTCTTAACTGACCCAAAGGCTTTTAAAAGGCTTTTCTTACGGGAAGGTCCCACACCTTGGATATCATCCAGTACCGATTTTTCAATACGTTTTTTCCTGAGGTTTTTATTGTATTGCAGTGCATAGCGATGGGCTTCATTCTGTACCGAAGCCACGAAACGCAAGATTTCGCTATCCCTGCTCAAATCAATACCTGTAACACCATTGACCAAACGATGGGACCGATGCCGATCATCCTTGGCCATGCCCCAAACAGGCACCTTGATACCCAGATCGTCTAAAACCTCTTTAGCTGCGCTGACATGCTGAGCTCCGCCATCTACCAGAACAAGGTCGGGCAAATTTGAAAAGACTCCATCGGAAGAACCTGAAAGATAACGGTTAAACCGGCGCAGCAGGGTTTCCTGCATACTTCCGTAGTCATTCTGCTCTGTAATAACCTTCATCTTAAAGCGGCGATAGCTTTGAGTATCCGCCCTTCCTTCACGAAAAACAACCATGGAAGATACTATCTCTGTGCTTCCCGTGTTGGATATATCATAGGCTTCAATGGTCAGGGGCAAGGTCTCCAGTCTGAGTGTCTCCTGCAGTTTTTTCAGCACCTCCAGAGACTTGGCCTGGGTAGCCAAAACATCTCTCTTATAAAGCTCCAGTTCCTCCCTGGCATTTTGCTCAGCCATATCAATGAGCTCGGCCTTCACTCCTCTTTGAGGAACAATCAGCGACACTTTACCCCCTCTTTTTTGAGTGAGTAATTCAGTGAGCGCTTCTATTGATTCCGGTTCAAACTGAAGGGCAATCTCCCTGGGAATCTCGGGATTGGCTTCATAGTACTGAACGATAAAGGACTCTATAGCTTCACTGGTGGGTGCCGCTCCCATACCCTCCAGGACGTAGGCACGTTTTCCGATGAGGCGCCCTCCACGTATGGCAAGCACACTTGCCGCATAATGCCAGTCATCAGAGTAGAGTGCCACAACATCGCGTTCATCGAACTTAGTTGAGTAAACCGCTTGTTTTTTATAAAGCTCGGTGACGCTTTTCAGTCTATCCCTGATCACCGCCGCTTTTTCAAATTTCATCTCTTCTGAAAGACGACCCATCTCTGCTTCCAGTTTTTTAATGACATCTTCATGCCGTCCTTCTAAAAAGGCAATCGCATTTTTTGCAAGCTCTCCGTAATCTTCACGGGAAACATTGCCCGCACAGGGTGCCGAGCATAATCCAATATGATGATAGAGACAGGGCCTCTGTTTTTTCTCAGGAGATATCTGCCGGGAGCATGTACGAATGGGAAACAATCGTCTTAAAAGCTCTATGGAATCCTTTACCGCTGCCATTTTTACGAAGGTTCCAAAATACTTGGCCCCGTCCTTTTCCACCTTTCGGGTGATTTCTACCCTGGGAAAGTCCTCCTGCATGGTAATGCGAATATGGGGATAGGTTTTATCATCCTTCAGCAGGATATTATATTTGGGTTTATAGCGCTTAATCAGCGTGTTTTCAAGTATAAGCGCTTCTTCCTCGGTATGGGTCACAATATATTCCAGGGAACCCACATTGGATACCAGCATAGCTGTTTTGGAATCGCGGTCCTCGCGATGCTGGAAATAGGATTTGACCCTGTTCTTTAATATTTTGGCCTTACCCACATAGATAACAGTATCGTCGCTGTCCCGCATGATATATACTCCCGGCGAGTCGGGAAGATTTTTTAACGTCTCGTTAATAGACGCCAAGGTAATCACCTCATTTTATCACAGCAATTAAAGCAATTCGACCATGGGCGTGCAACATCTATTGTCACAACAAAAATGCCGGCGTTACGCCGGCACTCCAATTTGATAACCCTTATTCCGTCATTCCACTATTGGCGAATGCTTCAAGTTCAGTCAAGGCAGTGGATTCGTCCCGTCCATCAGTTATGATGGTAATCTTGTCACCAGGACTAATTCCCAGAGATAGAAGCCCTAAAAGGCTTTTTGCATTAGCTTTTCGCTCATCCTTCTGAATCCAGATGTTTGCCTCATAGCTTGACGCCTTTTGGATAAGTCTGGCGGCCATCTTGGACTCCAGACCGGTTTTACTCAATATCGTAACTTCCTTAGCTATCATATTGTAAATTCCTCCTGGCCGTTACCAAGTGTAACTGCGTCTCTATTATACAATACAGGTCAAGAAAATAAAAGGTGTTTTTAGCGATTTGTCAGTTTGACTTAAGTTTTGCCCTCCCTTTGAGGATTAATAAGAAGAATCCTACAACCATCATAAAGGTGCTTATGGTAAACATCCAGAACAATTCATTGAACAGGGCGATGAACGTACGGAAAAGTGACATCACAGATTTCATATCAAGACCTATAAAACTAATCACACTATAGAAAAGCTCAGAAAAATAAGCAATACCCTCTTTAAGCAACATATCAGTGACAGGCTTAAACACGGGCTGGAAAATATAGCCCAGCATGAGCAATATAAGGACAGCTGCTGCCATTACCCTCCTGATTCCTAAGGCCTGGTGTTCAAGAATGCTGGCTTTGCTGATATCATTCATAACTCGGCTTTTGAGGGTTTCCGGAATTTCTATTTCACTGACCGTAAGTAAGGCTTTCTTGAGCTCCAGCCATCCCTCAAACTCAGCGCAACAGCTTTCACAATCCTTAAGATGTGCTTCAATACGACTAAGCTCTTCATCTTTTAGTGTATCTTCAATAAAGCGATTATAGTCATTCTCACTGATACAGGATTTCATGGTATCACCCGGCCTTTCTTTCAAAAATCAGTAACCCTCCAGAGCTGCTTTAAGCATTTTTCGCGCCCTGAAAATACGGTTTTTTACTATGCTCATGGGTACTTTCAATAATTCTGCAATCTCTTCATATCTTAACCCTGATGAATGATAAAGCATCAAGGGTTCTTTATATTTCGGATCTAAGCCATTTATAAGATCTTCAAGCTTCTTTCTTCGTTCTTTGGAGATAGCAGCATCTTCCGGCGTGGTGCCATGATCCGGCACCTCAAAGGCCTCATCTATTGGGGTTGTTTCCCGTCGTTTTCTTAAATGGTCAATACAGGTGTTATGAGTGATTCTGGCTATCCAGGTGGAAAATTTATATTCGGGGCTATAAGACCGTAAATAGGTATATGCCTTGATAAAAGCTTCCTGGGCCACGTCTTCCGCAAGTCCGGCATCTTGCATATAATTCAATGCGAGCGAGTAGACCAACCGTTGATAGCGATTGACCAGTTCTTCAAATGCATCAGTTTTCCCATCAAGGCATTGCCTGATGATTTCATAGTCCTGCATAGAGTGGTTATCTATCCTTCTCTTGTCAACTTCACACTATACGTTTCAAATTCTGAATACTACTATGAGTTACGTACAAAAATCCATATTGTCTGTTTTATTAATACGAAGTATCAATAATGTTATTATACCATGAAATGTCTCAATGCCTTCGATTATCCTTCGAAATCTTCGGTTTCGGTAACGGTACCTAAACCAGACTGGGTCAAATTGCCTATTTTACTTTACTACTCATGCCTTTATTCTGATATTGGGTGATATTCATGCCGTTTGAAGGCGAAAAGTGCTACCGTTCACCATCAGGAAAAGAAATTCCGGTGACGATAGCCAATACATTTAAAAGCAGACTTAAAGGCCTTATGGGAAAAAAGGAAGGAATATACGGACTTCTATTGACACCGTGCAATGCTGTCCATACCTGTTTCATGCGGTATCCACTTGACATCCTCTATCTGGATGCGAAGGATTGCGTCATTGCCACGAAAAGATGCATTAAGCCATTTTCCATTGCACCAAAAGTACGCGGGGCAGTTAAGGTTCTGGAATTTCCATCTTCATTGCATGCAATGGCTTTTTTAGAAAAGGGTACAACCATTCATTTATATTAAGCCCACCACTCCCTTTTATGCCTGGGAAAAACCCCCAGGCCTTTTTTTTGCTAGTCGGCCTAAAAAAGCCGCATCTACCTAAAATGGTACTGCGGCTTTTAAATCTCTGAAATTCATTTTGTTCTTTCTCTAAGCAAAACGCTTTACCATACTGTCGGTAATACATTTCTGCGGGCATACAATTGCGCATTCTCCGCAGTTGGTACACTTTTCAGGGTCAATAACAGCTAGGTTGTCAGAAATCGTAATGGCTGAACTGGGGCATACCTTTACACACTTCTGGCATGCAATACAACTAACCTTGCAGTTTTTCCGAGAAACGGCCCCTTTATCATGACTGGAGCAGACCACCGTAAAACCCGAGAGCACGGGAATCATCTTGATAATGCTCTTGGGGCATGCCACCACACAATTGCTGCAGCCGGTGCATTTATCGGTATCAATCCTTGCGACACCTTCTTCAATGGTAATGGCGTCAAAGGGACATGCACGTACGCAGCTTCCGAGGCCCAGACAGCCGTAGCTGCAGGCATTCATTCCTGAGGATAAAGCATTGGCTGCATGGCAATCCTCTATTCCGACATAATCGTATTTGGACTCAACATTGGAGCAAGTGCCCTGACAAAGAACACGCGCAACCTTTACATCCACTGCACCCTCGTCCACTCCCATATAATCGGAAATGGCATTGGCTGTTGCAACTCCGCCCACAGGACAGCGGCTGGCAGGCGCACCATCGTTCACAATGGCCTCGGCGAGACCGTCACAGCCAGAAAACCCACAAGCGCCGCAGTTGGCGCCCGGAAGCATTTCCCTGACCTTTCCGATTCTTTCATCCACCTTGACCTCAAAAACCTTTGATGCATAGGAAAGACCCAATCCAAAAGCCAAGCCCAAGCCTGAAATAACTGAAATAGGTATTAATATATCCATGGTTGTCTTCCCCCTTTCTTATTGAATAACAAGACCCGCAAATCCTATGAAAGTAACCGAAACCAGGGAGGCCGCAATCAGCGTAATGGGCATTCCTTTAAAGGCTTCGGGAATATCTGCTGTTTCAAGGCGCTCCCGCACACCTGAGAACAAAATCAACGCCATGGTAAAGCCCAGACCGGCTGCAAAACCAAACACTACAGATTCAACAAAGGTGTAGTCGCGTTCTACAAAAATAAGAGCTGAACCTAAAACTGCGCAGTTTGTTGTAATGAGCGGCAGATAAACACCCAAAGACTTGTAAAGGGCAGGCATCATCTTCTTTAAAACGGTCTCGACAAACTGTACCAGAGCAGCAATAACAAGAATAAACGCTATAGTCTGAAGGTATTCCAAGCCATAGGGCTCTAAAAGATACTCGTTGGTGAGCCAGGTAACAGCCTGTGAAAGTACCAGAACAAATACTACCGCACCACTCATACCGACTGCCGTTGATGTCTTTTTAGACACTCCCAGGAATGGGCAGATACCTAAAAATTTTGATAGAACGAAGTTCTCAACAAACATTGCACCTATAAGAATAGCAAAAAGCTCTTTCATTATGCCTCACCTCCGCTTACGGGTCTAGGCTTGTGGTGCGTGTTATTGACACGCACCTCTTGCATGGCCTTACTGCAGCCGGGACATCCTGCTGCACATCCGTTGCTATCAGTATCGGTTTTCTGCTTTTTCCCACTGGTCAGTTTATTAAACAAGGCTACCAAAAAGCCCATGACCATAAAGCCACCGGGTGGAAGAATAAAGATCACAGCAGGGTCAAAGAGATCGGCCGTCAAGGGTATTCCCATCCATGTCCCAGCTCCGAGAATCTCACGGATGGAACCGATAACGGTTATGGCAAGGGTAAAACCAGCACCCATTCCCAGACCATCCATTACCGAAAGAATCGGCCCGTTCTTTTGTGCGAACATTTCAGCACGGGCAAAGATGATACAGTTTACAACAATTAAAGGAATATAAATACCCAATTGTTTATTGATCTCAGGAAGAAATGCTGCAAGCAACAATTGGACAATGGTTGTAAAACCGGCAATAACGGTGATAAACACCGGGATACGTACCTTGTCGGGTACAATCTTTCGAATGAGAGATATAACCAAATTTGAACCAACCAGAACAAATGTCGCAGCCGCTCCCATACCCAGGCCATTCTTGGCCATTGTTGTGACGGCGAGAGACGGACACATGCCTAAAAGGAGTCTGAGCGTAGGATTTTCGCTAATAATACCATTTAAAAATACCGAACCTATTGATTTCTTCTCTGCCATCTTATACACCTCCTGCCATAGAACGAATCAGCGCAATTGCATCTGAAACCCCCTGGGTCACTGCCCTTGAGGTAACGGTGGCACCGCTTATGGCTTGTATCTCATGATCAGCCTTTGGACTGCTTTTAACTACAAAAAACTCTTTTTCTGGAATGGCTCCGAGATACTGGTCACTAAAGCTTGGATCTGAAGCTTTTGAACCCAGTCCCGGTGTTTCATTATGGCTTGCAAGCAATACTCCCGTAACGCTTTGAGCCTTGTCAACACCTACAAACATTTTAATGGCGCCGCCATATCCCTTGGTGGATACTTCCACTACATAACCAAAAGAAGCTCCGCCTTTTTGGGCCTCATAAACTTTTACAATTCTATCGCTTACCGAATATCCTTCAGCTTTAAGCTGCTCCGCAGATTTTGGATCTGAAAAGCTCTCGGCCCCAGGTATCGCCTTGGCCAGACTTTCCTGCTCGGCTTTTTTGTTGTTTTCGTCGATAATAGGCTCGGTTACACCGTTGACATAGGCTAAGGCACCCGTAATAACAGCGCAGACAATAAACAAAATCAAGGCAGGCTTTATGATCTCCTTAAACATGAGCACCACCCCCAAATCTTCTTGGATTTGTATAACGGTCAATCATGGGTACCGTGACATTCATCAGCAGTATGGCATAGGAAACACCTTCAGGCATATTGGTATAAAGTCTGAACAGCATGGTCAGCACACCGCAGCCCACAGCGTAAATGATCACGCCCTTCTTTGTCATCGGGCTGGTGGTATAGTCGGTAGCCATAAAGATTGCACCAATCAAAAGTCCACCGGCTAATATATGGAACAGCGGGTTTCCGGTCAAGAACCCATTGGGCCCCAAAACCCAAGCTATAAGCCCCACCGTACCAACATATATGACGGGAATATGCCAGGATATGACTCCGCGTACCAGAAGGTAAAGGCCTCCAATAATAAGGGCAATTGCCGATGTTTCACCCAGTGACCCTCCGATTTTGCCGAGGAACATATCCATGAGCCTGGGAAGCTCTCCGCCTTCCTTTAAAATGCCCAGGGGTGTAGCATTTGAAATAACGTCGGCTCCTGCTTCAGAAGCCTTAGCAAGAGGCTCGGACCAATAGGTCATTTTTGTACCATAAGCCACCAAAAGTATGGCACGGGCAGCCAGAGCCGGGTTGACAAAATTCTGTCCCAATCCTCCGAATAACTGCTTGACTATAACAATGGCAAAGAAAGAGCCTACTATTGCCATCCAGAGGGGCAAGGTCGGCGGAAGATTCAGCGCCAGAAGAAGCCCGGTTATAACGGCGCTTAAGTCACCGACGGTATTACCCCGATTCAATGCCTTACGTGTTAAATATTCAAAGCCCACACACGATACAATGGTTACCGCTATGATCAGTGCGGCCTTAATGCCAAAGAAATAGATGCCTGCAAAGGAGGCCGGAAGGAGCGCAATGATTACGTCCAGCATGAGCCTTTGAGTGGAAGCTTCACTCCGAATATGCGGAGAGGAGCTCACAGACAATCTCTTATCCAAATTCGATTCCCCCAATCTTACGACTTTGATGTTCTAATTAGTCTCTATTTCAATATGCCAGATCTCACTTTTTCGCTGTTCTACGCAAGGTATCCTTGCCCAGGCGAATGGACTGAACAATGGTTCTCTTTGCTGGACAGGCATATACACATGATCCGCATTCAATGCAGTCCATGATATTGTATTTTTCAATATCCTCAAAGGAATTGGCTTTAACCAGACGATCAAGGTCCAAAGGCAAAAGATTCATGGGACAGACCCTTACGCAGCGGCCGCAGCGGATGCAGGCGCTTTCCTGAGGAATTTTGGCTTCTTTTTCACTTAAAGCCAGAAGCGCATTGGTATTTTTTAAAACCGGAAGCTCCAGGGAATAAAGCGCAACACCCATCATAGGACCTCCCATGATCAGCTTGCCCGGTTCGGAAGAAAAGCCTCCGCTGAAATCAAAGACATCCTGTATGGGAGTTCCGATCAAAGCTTCCACATTCTTGGGTGATTTTACAGAAGAACCGTCCACAGTAATGCGCTTCTTTATCAATGGCATGCCTGTTTTTAAATAGCTTGCCACAAAAGCCGCACTACCCACGTTCATGACAATGCACCCAGCATCGGCAGGGAGCTTGCCAGGAGGCACCTCACGGCCTGTAAGAGCCAAAATAAGCATTTTTTCAGCTCCTTGCGGATATCGGGACTTTAGGCTCTCTACCGTAATTTGCGGTGTGGATTTTACTGCCTCCGACAGCTTTTTAATCGCCTCAGGCTTATTATCCTCTATACCGATTATGGTCCGGGGTATGCCGGTCCATTTCATAACATGCAGAATGCCTTCTATTATATTGGCCGTATTCTCAATGCATTCACGATAGTCAGAGGTAATATAGGGCTCGCACTCAGCCGCATTAATAATAAGGGTATCAACCTTGGCCTCTTTTGGGGGATTGAGCTTGACATGGGCCGGAAAACCGGCACCGCCAAGGCCCGTAAGTCCTGATTCACGAATAGCCTTAAGGAAGGTTTCCTTACTCGTAACCTGAGGGGGGCTTATACCCTCCCATACTTCCTGCTGGCCATCCGTACTGATTTCAACACAGAGGATTGGCTTGCTTCCGGATATAATTCGGCCTTCCACTGCCGTAACCGTTCCCGAAACACTGGAATGAATGGGAGCTGAGACAAAAGCCTCTGTGTCGCCAATTACTTGCCCTACCTTTACAGTGTCACCCTTCTTGACAACCGGTTTGCACGGTGCCCCAAGGTGCTGGACCATGGGGATGATGACCTTGGCAGGAACGCCCATTACCAAAGTTGCACAGCTTTCAGTATTCTTTGATTGCGGTGGATGCACACCACCTTTGAAAACATGTAATTTCATTAAATCAACTCCAATGATCCTATAAAATTAAAAACGTGGTCAAATTGAGAAATGTATATATTATGTATTCAGTATACATTTTCCCGGGATATTCATCAATTCTAACCGGCATAATAAATAAAGTTCGCCGTTTCATATAATAAAAGTCTTAATATTTAGGTGAATTCGCGTATTGTTTTTCAGCTCATAATTGGTTATTATTATAATGAAAGAACAGCATTTGTTAATTTTTTAACTCTTCAAATTCCTCTTTTCAATTCTAAAAATCACTTGATAGCGCACATTTATGAGAATGGGATTCTATGCGTTTTGGCATCTCTTTCTTTAGCTTGTAACCTTTCATGGAAACCCTTGATTTCTTCTACATATAATAGTAGATGTGGAGTTCTAAAAAGCTCCACGCGGCAAAGGCGTCGGATTATATCCGTGCGCTTTTTTGGTTTGGTTCGAGAACAAATTTGACAATGGCCTTTTACAGTAAAATCATATGGAGGGATGAGAATTATGTGTGGAATTGCTGGCTGGATCAATTTTAAGCACGATATTTCTTCTCAAGAGGGTATTCTTGCAGGAATGTCTGAAACATTAAAAAACAGAGGACCTGATGATCATGGAGAATGGGTATCCTCCCATGCACTTTTGGCCCATAGAAGGCTGTCGGTGGTTGACCCGGCAGGAGGGGCACAGCCCATGGTACGGGAAAAGGGAAATCATCCTTATGTCATCATCTATAATGGAGAGTTATACAACTCAGAGGATTTGAAAAAAATTCTGACGGCAAAGGGCTACTCCTTTGAAAGCCATTCCGATACGGAGGTTCTGCTTACGGCCTACATGGAATGGGGAACGCAATGTGTTCACCACCTGAACGGCATTTATGCTTTTGGTGTATGGAGTGAAAAAGATCAGAGCCTCTTTTTGGCTCGTGATCACTTTGGTGTTAAGCCCTTATTCTATAGTATGGTCAAAGGTGACCTCATTTTTGGCTCAGAATTGAAAACGCTCCTTAAGCACCCTCTAATAAAGCCGCTTCTTAAAACAGAAGGTCTTTCTGAAATTTTTACCCTTTGTCCGGCCCGAACACCCGGACACGGTATCTATCATGACGTTCATGAAGTCAAGCCTGCCCACTCCATCCTCTTTGACTCCGACGGCATTCATGAGACGTGCTATTGGGCTTTAGAAAGCGCTCCCCATACCGATTCTCCCATTGATACCATCGAAAAGATTTCATGGCTTGTCAAGGATGCGGTTAAGCGCCAACTGGTGGCTGATGTTCCTCTTTGCACCTTCTTATCGGGCGGTCTGGATTCCAGCATCATTACCGCTGTTGCTGCCAATGACTTTGGTGCTTCTGAAATGGGACAGCTCAACACTTTCTCAATAGACTATCTTGATAATGATAAATTTTTTAAGCCTTCCCTCTTTCAACCTACACCCGACGCCCCTTATATAAAACGCATGTCGGATGATTTTAAGACATCCCATCATACCTGCACCATAGATACCCCTGAGCTGGTAGCAGCTTTGAAGGATTCCGTTCTGGCGCGTGACTTTCCGGGCATGGCCGATGTGGATTCCTCGCTTCTGCTATTCTGTCGGGAAGTTAAGAAAGCTGCGACCGTGGCCTTAAGTGGTGAGTGCGCCGATGAAATCTTTGGAGGCTACCCCTGGTTCCATCACGAAGAATTCTTTAAAGCCCCTACCTTTCCCTGGGCAAGAACCTTGGATGAACGTCTGAAGGTACTATCTCCCGAGCTTTTAGAGGTCATAACTCCTCATGAATACGTAAAAAAGAGATATGAAGAAACCTTAGCCCAGGTTCCCCGGCTTATGGGTGAAAGTGTGACTGAGGCCAGAAGACGTGAGATTTTTTATCTCAATATCACCTGGTTTATGACAACGCTTCTGGATCGGAAGGACCGCATGAGTATGGCCAATGGCCTTGAGGTACGTGTTCCATTTTGTGATTATAGGCTTGTACAGTATGTTTGGAATATTCCTTGGGCGCTAAAAATGCTTGAAGGGCGTGAAAAGGGGATCTTACGAAAATCCATGGAGGGCACACTTCCTCAGGATATCCTCTGGCGTAAAAAAAGTCCCTATCCCAAAACCCATCATCCATCCTATACAAAGGCAGTGAAAGAATGGCTTTCAGGCATCCTGGCAGATGGAAGCTCACCCCTGCTTCCCCTTATTAACAAAAAAGTTTTGTCAGAGCTCATCAACAGCAATGATGAAGCAGGCCACCCCTGGTTCGGCCAGCTCATGGCTCTTCCGCAGCTTTTTGCCTGGCTTATTCAGGTAGATGTGTGGCTTAGGGAGTATAGGGTTAAAATCAATGTATGACCCAAAAATTTTATTCTTGACCGCATGCTGATTATGCTGGAAAATGAATTTGAGGCCTTACCGTTTACTCTTATACTTAAGAAAAAGTAAAAAAACAATGATATCAACGAATATGAAGTTTTGAAAATTCACTCTTGCATTTTTAGGGGCTTTTGTGCTATAATTTCATTAAAAGATGCAAGTTTAGATTTTTAATAATTCAAAACTGTTAGGAACAAAGGCGTTCTTGGGTGGGTATACTTTATATGTATGTCTGTTCTGAGAACGCCTTAATTTATTTTGCAAAGGAGCAAATGTTATGAATTATGATCTCGATCATGAAAAAATCATACGTCTTGCTAAAGAAAATGATGTAAAATTTGTCCGTCTTCAGTTCACCGATCTTTTCGGCATGTCAAAAAACCTCGCCATCACTGTGGATCATTTAAATCAGGCTCTGGAAAACCAATATATGCTGGATGGCTCCTCTATTGACGGCTTTGCACGTATAGAAGAATCCGATATGATGCTCTATCCTGATGCAGATACCTTTATTATTTATCCCTGGCGCCCACAAAACGGCCGAGTTGCCAGATTTATCTGCGATGTATATAAGCCTGACGGCACGCCTTTTGAGGGAGATCCCCGTTATATTCTGAAAAGAGCGACAAAGGAAGCTGCCAAAATGGGCTATAGCTTAAATGTCGGCCCCGAATGTGAATTCTTTCTTTTTCATACCGATGAAGCCGGAAAGCCGACCACTCTCACCCATGACCATGGAAGCTATTTTGACTTAAGTCCGCTGGATCTGGGTGAGGATGCCAGACGCGATATTTGTCTGACGCTTGAGGAAATGGGTTTCGATGTTGAAGCCTCCCACCATGAAGTGGCCAACGGCCAGCATGAAATCGACTTCCGTTACGACGATGCGCTAAGGTCAGCAGATAAGTTAATGTCCTTTAAGATAGTGGTTAAAACAGTCGCCCGTCGCCACGGCCTGGCCGCAACCTTCATGCCGAAGCCTATAACAGGAATGAGCGGAAGCGGTCTCCATACCAATCTTTCGCTTTCCCGTGACGGCATAAATGTATTTTGCGACCCAACCGACAGTCTGGGGCTTTCCCAGGAGGCCTATAGCTTTATGGCCGGAATCATGGCTCATATCAAGGCTATAACCGCTGTTTCCAACCCTATTGTAAACTCCTACAAGCGTCTGGTTTCGGGTTATGAAGCTCCTATAAACATCACCTGGGCAACCAGAAACAGAAGTCCTCTTATCCGTATTCCCGCGGTTAAGGGTGAGGCAACACGAATTGAACTGCGAAACCCTGATCCCGCTTGTAACCCTTATTTGACCTTTGCCGTTATACTGGCAGCAGGATTGGATGGAATTAAGAGAGGATTGAAGCCCCCTGCCGCTGTCGAACGCAATATCTATACCCTGAGCGACGATGATAGAAAATCATTATTAATTGAACGACTACCCGAGAACTTGAACGAGGCCTTGAACGAGCTTGAGAAGGATCAGCTCATTCTGGATACGCTGGGTGACCATGCCGCTACCCGCTATATAACGGCAAAACGTCAAGAGTGGGATGAATACAAGTCCTTCGTTCACAACTGGGAGATCGATCAGTATTTGTACCGCTATTAAAGTTGCAGCGCAACAACCTTAACTGCATTCGTCGTTTCATTACTCACAAGAATTTATGCAGTACGGATGCATCGGAAAGTGAGGATTTACTGTGGATACGAGCTGCAGCATCTTACTCGCGCTTAGGCAGCGGGAGTCAATAGAACAAATAAAAAATATTCTGACTCCCCGGGGCTATTCCCTCATCGACAGCTGCACCTCAGGAATGCAAGCATTGAGAGTGGCAGGGTTAAGTCATATTGATATAGCCATTGTGGGTTTCACGCTCTCGGATATGCCTGGCCTGACATTTGCCAATGACCTATTATCCCAGCAGGCCTGTTCGGTTCTTATGCTTACCCCACCCGAGCAGATTAATTATGTCAGAAACAATGCAGGTGCCAATGACATCGTGTGCCTGCCAAGACCTGTGACTCCACAATCGCTCCTAACCTCCATTGATCTTATTCTCCAATATCGGGACAGGATCCAATGCATTACCCAAGAGGCTCAGAAGCTCAAAACGGATTTAAAGCGCCGGGCTATTGCCGAGAAGGCCAAAACACTGCTCATGCATAAATTGAATATGACCGAGTCCGACGCCTGGCGATACCTCCAAAAGCAGAGTATGGATTCAGGAAGGCCTTTGCAGGATGTGGCTGAGACCGTCATTAAGGAATATGGAAAGAAAGACTCTTAATAAATGACACAACAAAGGAGCAATCGGAAGTTAAATTTCGATCCCTAAGGAACTAAATTTTTTAGGTAGGTGAAACAAATGGACCAGCAACAACCACAAAAAATTGCGCCTCTATGGCGTCCCGAATTTGAGCATGATAACTGCGGTACCGGATTTGTTGCCCACGCACTGGGCGTTAAGTCCCACTCTATTATCAAGGATGCTCTGGAAGTTTTAAATCGTCTCAACCACCGTGGTGGTGCGGGCTCAGATCCTGATACCGGAGACGGTGCAGGAATTCTGACCCAGATCCCTGACGCTTTTTTCAGAAAAAGTGTTGATTTCAATCTCCCAGAAGAGGGATTATATGCGGTTGCCCAGATTTTTTTAAGCCGCGATCAGGAAAAAAGATCAACCTCTGAAACGTTGATTTCTGAAATCATTAAGGCCAATGGTCATCATTTATTAGGCATTCGTTCCGTTCCCGTCAATCTCCATGCTTGCGGCAACGGGGCCAGAATCTCCGCTCCCTGGGTAAGCCAGTTTTTCATCGCATACCAGGGTGCTCATGATGAGAACTCCATGAATGTAGCCTCTTATGTCCTGCGCAGACTGATTGAAAAAGCGACCGAACAGGCAGGCCAAGATGTTTATGTGGCAAGCCTTTCTCATAAAATCATCATATATAAGGGCATGATGCACGCGTGGCAGCTTCAGGATTTCTATCCTGATCTTGGTGACAGTGACTTTAAATCCGCCCTGGCCATGGTGCATTCACGCTATTCAACCAACACCTTCCCCAGTTGGAGCAGAGCCCAGCCTTGCCGGTACATAGCACATAACGGAGAGATCAACACACTCCGTGGTGTAGAAAGCTCCACCTCGGCAGCGGAGAATTTCCTCCTGGGCGGCTTGTTGAAGGATAAAATCAAGGAAATTCTGCCCATTATTCATGCCGATGGCAGTGATTCCATGAAATTTGACAACCTTTTTGAGTTTCTATGGCTTTCGGGACGGCCCATGCCACAAGTTCTCATGATGATGATGCCGGGCCCCTGGTCCAAGGACGCTACCATGCCTGAGGAGCAAAGGCTGTTTTACCAATATGCAGCGTGCATGCTGCCGCCCTGGGATGGTCCCGCCGCCATCACCTTTACTGACGGCAGACTTATTGGCAGTGTTCTCGACAGAAACGGCCTGAGACCTGCCCGCTGGATAATGACCCGGGAGCAACGCATGATTCTGGCTTCCGAAGCCGGTGTTATTGATATTCCACCCGAGGACATCATCAGGAAGGGTAAGCTTGGCCCCAATCAGATGATTCTCCTTAATACAGAAACCGGTGAGCTCATGGAGGATGCGCAGATCAAGGCCACCTACTGTAAAGGCCCATGGAATGAATGGCTTAAGAAAAATTGCATCAAAACAGACTCCATAGCAAAGATACCCTTTAAGATCTCCGATAAAAGCCTTATTGATCAAATGCAAAAGCTTTTTGGCTGGACCTATGAAGACAGGATGAATACCGTTCTGCCCATGGCAATAAGCGGTCTTGATCCTGTGGGGGCCATGGGCTTTGACGCCCCCCTGGCCGTATTGTCAAACCAGTATCAGCCCTTATTTAACTATTTCCAACAGCTGTTTGCCCAGGTTACAAACCCTCCCATCGACTCTATTTGTGAGGAGCTTGTAACAGGTATGGATGTTTTCGTAGGAAAAAGCTGCGACTTTACTCAGGATCTAGCCGAGAATTGCGTCAAGATTCATCTTGACTCTCCTATTCTCAGCCCGTCTCTGTATACCAAGCTCAAAACGGGAATCTCAGGCTTTAAGCCGGTAGAAGTGCCTATGCTCTTTACACGGGAGCAAGGCCTTAAAAAAGGACTCGAGAGCTTCTTTCAGAAGGCGGAAGAGGCCATTTCTCAGGGAGCCGTCATCCTTATCCTGACCGATAGGGGGGCTTCTTCGGAATTATTGCCCCTCCCCTCTTTGTTGGCTTCAGCAGGCCTTCATCACCATCTTATCCGCAAAGGAAAAAGAGGTGAATGCTCCCTTATCGTAGACAGCTTTGAGCCCCGTGAGGTTCATCATTCAGCCTGCTTAATAGGATATGGTGTCAAGGCAATTTATCCGCGTGGTGCTTTTGAAGTCATTGCCGATATGATCCGAAGCGGTCATATCTCTGGTATAACCGAAGAAAAGGCCTTTGAAAACTATAGTCATGCTGTGGATCATGGTATTTTGAAAGTCATGTCCAAGATGGGTATCTCCTGTGTGGACGGCTACATAAGGGCTCAGATTTTTGAAGCTCTGGGTGTCTCCCAGGATGTTATAGATGAATATTTCACCGGTACGGTCACACGCGTAGGTGGTCTGACTCTTAAAGAGATTGAGGCCGAATGCCTGAATCGCCATCAAAAAGCACTGGATGAGATGGATCAGGCTCTTCCTTCAGGCGGAAGATTCCAATGGAAGCGCGACGGGGAGGAACATCTTTACAACCCCGAGACCATTCATATCATTCAGACTGCTGTCAGGACCAATGACTACTCGCTCTATCAGGAGTACAAAAAAAGAATATGCAGTGAGAGCCAAGTGACCTTAAGAAGCCTATTGGACTTCAAGAAAGAACGATCTGTTCCCCTTGATGAGGTTGAGCCTGTCGAGCGAATCATCAGGCGCTTTAAATCAGGTGCCATGTCTTATGGATCATTAAGCCAGGAGGCCCATGAATGCCTTGCAGAGGCCATGAACAGAATTGGCGGAAAGAGTAACAGCGGTGAGGGCGGTGAATCCTCCACCCGCTTTGGAACCATAAGAAACAGCAAGATCAAACAGGTGGCTTCAGGACGCTTCGGTGTCACAAGCGAGTACCTGGCATCGGCAGAAGAGATTCAAATCAAAATGGCTCAGGGGGCCAAGCCCGGCGAGGGAGGCCAACTTCCCGGAAACAAGGTTTATCCTTGGGTCGCCCGGGTCAGGCATTCGACCCCCGGCGTGAGCTTGATCTCCCCGCCTCCCCATCATGACATTTATTCCATTGAGGATCTTGCCCAGCTTATTTTTGACCTTAAGAATTCAAACCCCCGGGCGCGAATTAATGTGAAGCTTGTTTCCGAAACAGGCGTAGGCACAATAGCAGCAGGGGTTGCCAAGGGCGGGGCCGACGTCATTCTCATCAGCGGTTATGACGGCGGTACGGGAGCAAGTCCCAGAACCAGTATCCAACATGCCGGCCTGCCATGGGAGATCGGGCTTTCCGAATCCCACCAGACCTTAATGGCTAACGGATTAAGAGGCCGTGTCCGTCTTGAAGTGGACGGCAAGCTCATGACCGGACGTGATGTTGCCATAGCCGCCATGATGGGTGCTGAGGAATTTGGGTTTGCCACCTTGCCTCTGGTTACCATGGGCTGTGTGATGATGCGTGTATGTAATCTGGATACCTGTCCTGTGGGTGTCGCCACTCAGAATCCTACCTTAAGGGCCCGTTTTACCGGAAAGCCCGAGTATGTGGTCAACCTCATGAGGTTCATCGCTCAAGATTTAAGAGAGATCATGGCTGAGCTGGGCTACCGATCCATCGATGAAATGGTGGGCCGTGCAAGCTCCCTGGTGCAGGAGAAGCAGTCTGCCAAGACACAGAACCTGGATCTTTCTTCCTTAATTTCCTCAGACCTTCCTCTGCCCTGGCATACAATTCCCGAAAGTGAAGAGCATAACAGGCTATTCCATGATATGGTGAGATCTCTCATCGCTTCGGGCGGCGGTATGGTAAAGGGAAAGGTTAAGAATACCGAAAGGGCTGTGGCAACCCGGGTAGGCTATTTTGTAAGCAAGGAATACGGAAAGCTTCCCGACGGACATCTGAAATTTGCTTTTGAAGGAACTGCCGGACAGAGCTTCGGAGCCTTCATCCCCACAGGTATTGAGCTTCAGCTTACCGGGGAGGCCAATGATTACATAGGCAAAGGCTTAAGCGGCGGGCGCATCATTGTCAAGGCACCTGAAAAAGCCGGCTGGAGCAAGGAGGATAACCTTCTTTGCGGTAATGTGGCCCTGTTTGGCGCAACTAACGGTGAGCTGTTTCTGGCGGGTCGTGCCGGAGAGCGCTTCTGTGTCAGAAACAGCGGTGCCAAGGCTGTCTGCGAGGGCGTGGGTGAGCATGGCTGTGAATATATGACGGGCGGCATTGCCGTCATACTAGGCTCCGTCGGAAAAAACTTCGCTTCGGGAATGTCGGGCGGAATAGCCTATGTCCTTGAGAATGACGATTTTAACAGGAAATGCAACAGAAAGATGGTGGGTCTTTATGAGCTTGATGCCATGGACGTTGTCACTCTCTATACATTGATCCGCCGTCATACCGAATATACAGGCTCCGATATCGGACGTGAAATTTTGGAGAATTGGCCAAAGATGGTGCACCGCTTTGTGAAGGTACTGCCCAACGATTATAAGGATATGCTTGATGCCATGGCCAAGGCATCTATTGAAGGCCTCGCCGGAGACGACATGCTGGCCCGTGCCTTCAGTATAAAAACAGGGGCAGGGAGGTAAGATTATGGGTAAAGCTACCGGCTTTATGGAATATGATAGAAAAATAGCAACGGAGAGAGCGCCTGGTGAAAGAATCTGCGACTGGGAAGCCTTTCATCCTGTTCTCAGTGAAATTGATGCCAAAAAACAGGCAGCCCGATGCATGAATTGCGGTACTCCCTTTTGTCACGGGGGTGTCAACTGGAAGGGTATAGCCTCGGGCTGCCCATTGGGAAATCTGATTCCCGAGTGGAATGACCTGGTTTACAGAGGGCAATACTTCGAGGCCTGGGAGCGCCTTTCAAAGACCAGCCCCTTCCCGGAATTCACTTCCTTGGTTTGTCCGGCTCCCTGTGAGGGGGCCTGCACCGTGGGGCTTCATTGGTCACCTGTGACCGTGAAGGAAATTGAACGCTTTATTACTGACACGGCCTGGGAGAAGGGTTGGATTCAGCCCACCCCGCCCAAGACCCGTATTGGTAAAAGGGTCGCGGTAATTGGCAGCGGCCCGGCCGGCCTTTCTGCGGCCTGGAAGCTTAACCGCCTGGGCGCCGATGTAACCGTTTATGAAAAGAGTGAGCTTGCCGGCGGTCTTTTAACCTTTGGAATACCCAATATGAAGCTGCCCAAAGAGGTGGTTGCCCGTCGCATTAAATTTTTGGAGGATGAAGGTATAACCTTCGTTCTGAATACGGATGTGGGCAAGGATTTGGGGACCGAAGAGCTTAATGGGTATGACGCTGTCATCTTATGCGGTGGTGCAGGGCAACCCAGGGATCTGACCATTGAAGGCCGCACCTTGGAGGGCATTAGATATGCCGTACCGTTTCTGACCGAGGCCACTCGCCGGGTACTTTCCGGAGATACCGATTCAAAGCCGCTTGAAGGTCACAATGTCATTGTCATCGGCGGCGGAGATACAGGAAATGACTGTGTGGCAACAGCTATACGCCAGGGAGCTGCCTCGGTCACTCAGCTTGAAATAATGCCTGCCCTTCCATCTGGAAGGACCGATGATAATCCCTGGCCCCGCTGGCCCTTTGTGATGAAAACGGATTACGGACAGCAGGAGGCTATTCGTCTCTTCGGCCATGACCCCAGAAACTTCTGTACAACTACCGCTTCTTTCATAGGGAAAGAAGGGCATGTTAAAGAAATAGAAACCATGCATGTGGAATGGGTCACTGAAAACGGAAGGCGGTTCCCAAAGGGCCTTCCAGAGACAAAGACGGTTTATCCTGCAGATTTAGTGCTCATTGCCATGGGCTTCACAGGCAGCGAGACCTATCTTCCTGAGGCGCTTGGCATCACCTTCGGCAAGACCAACGCCACTAACAAACCCGGAGTCTTTGCCGCAGGTGATATGCGCACCGGACAGAGCCTTGTGGTCAAGGCCATGCGGGACGGCCTGGATGCTGCTTCCGAAGCAGCCAATTACTTGGGGTTATACTGACATCACCGGTTACCAGAGTTTGTTTCAGGGAAACAAACAACAAGCCTCGACCCATAAGAGAAATCAAAGATTTCGAACCGGAACCGAGTCAGTGAAACTCGAGGCGGGGGAATATTTAGATTCTCGTTATAGAAGCATCTTTCAAAGACACCTATTTCCAGTATAATGGTTATATATGTAAACACTCTGTCGCCTGAGAGGAATGAATATAGATATGAAATTTACAAAAATGCATGGACTCGGCAATGACTATATTTATGTCAACGGCTTTGACGAGAATGTTTCTGACCCCTCTTCATTGTCCGTAAAGATTAGTGACCGCCATTTTGGTATAGGCGGAGATGGGCTTATTCTCATTCTTCCATCCAAGGTGGCCGATTTTAGAATGCGCATGTTCAATGCCGACGGCTCCGAGGGAACCATGTGCGGCAATGGTATACGCTGCGTCGGCAAATATGTCTATGATAAGGGCTTAACCACCAAGACCGAGATCACGATTGAAACCCTGGCAGGAATTCGTAAGCTCACCCTCTATCCCAGAAATAACAAGATCGAAAAGGTCCGGGTCTGGATGGGCTTGCCCAAATTCTCCGATCGGGATGAAATTCCCGACCTTCCCGCGAAAGAGTATCCTGTCTCTGTCAACGTTCTGGGAAAAAGCTTTGCGCTCTACTTGGTATCCATGGGCAATCCTCATGCAGTGGCAGAGATTAAAGATGTTTCCAATTTTCCGGTGGAGCAATATGGTGCTGAGATTCAAAAGCTCTCCCTATTCCCTGAATCGGTTAATGTAGAGTTTGTAGAAGTCATATCCCGAGATCTCCTCGGTATGCGCGTTTACGAACGTGGGAGCGGTGAGACCATGGCATGCGGCACGGGAGCCTGTGCCTCAGCCGTCGCTATGATGCGCTTGGACAAGCTTGACAAAACAGCTTGCGTTAAGCTTTTAGGTGGAACACTTCAAATTGAATGGCAAGAGGATGGCGTATATATGACCGGCCCAGCTACCCATGTTTTTGACGGTGAAATAGTTCTTTAGGGTTGCGCAGCAAGGTCTTAAAAAATATGGAGGAATAGTGACCATGATCATCAACAGTAGCTTTGCCCAAGTAAAAGAAACCTATCTCTTTTCAGAAATCGCCAAGAGGGTTAATGAATTTAAAATGAAGAATCCGACGGCTGATGTTATCCGTTTGGGTATAGGAGATGTGACCCAGCCTCTTCCCGAGTCTTGCATCAACGCCATGCATGAGGCCCTTGATGAGATGGCGCATGCCGATACGTTCAGGGGATATGGCCCCGAGCAAGGCTATGATTTCCTGAGGCATGCCATTGCAGAGCACGATTATAAAGCAAGGGGCTGTGATATAAAAGCTGATGAAATATTTGTCAGCGACGGTGCCAAGAGTGATACTGCAAACTTTACCGACTTATTTGGAAAGGGCAATAGGATTGGAATCTCCAATCCGGTCTACCCGGTCTATATGGATAGCAATATACTTGCAGGGCATTCCGGACTTCAATCAGAAAACGGTTATGACAATATACGCCTACTGGATTGCCTGGCTGAAAATGATTTTAAACCCCAGGTCCCAGATGAAAAACTCGACATTGTCTACCTTTGCTCCCCTAATAATCCCACAGGGACAGCCTTGACCTATAAGGATCTGAAGGATTGGGTTGATTATGCAATAAAAAACAAGACCCTGATTCTTTTTGATGCCGCCTATGAGAGCTTTATCCGTGAAGAAGGAATCCCTCACAGCATCTATGAAATTCCAGAGGCCAGAAAAGTGGCTGTGGAATTCAGAAGCTTTTCAAAAACTGCAGGCTTTACAGGCCTGCGCTGCGCCTACACCGTGGTGCCCAAAACACTTGAGGTCACTGTATCGGACAGTCCAAAGCCTCTTTCGCTTCATGGCATGTGGTTAAGACGCCAGACCACCAAATTCAATGGGGTTGCCTATATCGTACAACGCGGAGCTGCTGCTCTGTACACAGAATCCGGACGCATACAGATTAAAAGGACCATTGACATCTATCTGAAAAATGCCAAGCTCATCCGCAGCATATTTGAAGAAAAGGGCTATAAAGTATGGGGCGCCGATAACTCACCCTATATCTGGCTCAAGGTGCCCGAGGGTCAGACCTCCTGGGAATTCTTCGACTTCCTGCTCAACACCTATAACATTGTTGGAACGCCCGGATCAGGCTTCGGGACCAGAGGCGAGGGGTATTTTCGGCTGACAGGCTTTGGAAGTCCGGAAAGAACTCTTGATGCAGTTAACCGAATAAGAAGGGTTGAGATCGTGTAAATATTGGCTCATCATTTTTGAAGAGACTGGTTCTTGTTGTGTTGGCAATAAGGTTTAACCTGTCTCTCATTTTCTTATAATGAAACTCTTATGGTATTTTTTCTTTACTGCCGTATAATAAAGATATAAGCTTCAAGAATATTACAGGAGGTATTGTTATGATAAACACAATCATAGAATTTAAAGATTCTGTTATTAAAAGATTTGGTCCTGTCTTGGGATATGCTATTCTGATTATTGGCGGCTTGCTGGTACTTTCGATACTCGGCTTCCTGTTTAGAGTCGTCTTCAATGTTGCCGTTGGGTTGATTATCGCAGGCTTGGTCATTTTTGGAGTCTATAAGCTTTCGGAGTGGATAAAATCAAAAAACCATAGTGCTAAGTAGAGACATAAAAAAGGGGCTGTCTCAAATCGGAGAAAAATCTGAGTTGAGACGGCTCCTTTTTCATAGGCTTAAGAAAATACTCATGCATAACGTTATCTGATTCCACCGAACTGTTATAAAAATGTGCAAAATCTTTGATTTTTAGTGTTTTTAGGGTCGTCAAAAAGGGCTCGAATAATTATTTGAGCCTGAGTTATGCGATTTCCTTTTCGTGAAGCAGCTGATTACATCGTCGATCCTGGATCTTGTTGTGGAGCTTGTTCACATTGAACCCGATTGCCAGTAGTAGAAACTCAATCCGTACGTTCTTTTTCCCACGCAACAGGAAACGGCGATAGCCATGATCCTCTTTCAACACTCCAAAAGCTCCCTCCACCTGAATGGAACGGTTCATACGCAGAAGGATACCCTTCGGAGAGGTGATGTTTCTGAGTGATTGTGCCCTGTATTCATAGAACTTTGATGCAACCCCCATGCGCTTGTTTCCCTTGGCCTTGGTGCAGTTTGCCTTCAACAGACAGTCGGAACAGTCTTCGCATTCATACACCTTTGTCTCCGAAATATAGCCGGATTTATGTCTGATATGCTTGTTGTATATATGATTCAGGGCTTTCCCATTTGCGCAGGTGTACACATCGCAGACAGGATTGTACGCCATGTTCTCCCATTTCGAGATGTCCTTTGCATACTTGCGTTCTTTGCTTTTTTCGTAGTTCTGGGGCTTTATGTAAGCTGCCTGGCCTGTTGATTCCAGATACGCGTAGTTCTCTTCGCTTTCATATCCAGCGTTCGCTACTACATTCTGAAACCTATGGGGATACGATTCGTCCAGTAGGTTCAAGAAAGGCACCAAAGTTTGCTGGTCACTGCGTTCGCTGCTGATGTCAACCCCAACGATGTATTCACCCTCGATCCCAAGCTGCACATTATATCCCGGCTTCAGCTGTGAATTCCTCATGTGATCCTCTTTCATGTGCATGAAAGTCGCATCGGTATCGGTCTTTGAAAAGCTGTTCCGGCCATCAAACAGACTGTTATACCGATCATAGCTTCTTTGCTTCTCCGCGCAGTCCGCCAGTAACTCTATATCACGTTGCAGTTGTGTTTTCCTGCTGCCTTTTCCTGATGAAAACTCCACCCCTTGCTCTGTAGCCTGTTGCATGAGAGATGAAAGCACCCTGGACATCTCCTCCGATTTTACAGGTTCGGGTGGTGGATTTTCAGGCATGAGGCGATCGAGAAGCTTCTTGACCTTTGTCTGCAGTTTTGCTTCATTCTTGTCTGTTGATTTCTTCCAAACAAAGCTGTACTTGTTGGCACAGGCCTCAATCTTCGTCCCGTCAATGAAGATGTTCTCAAAGGCGATTTCATCAAGTTCATGGAGTTTTAGGACCATCTGATTGAAAAGATCCTGAACTACACCCTCCAGCCGCTCGCTACGGAATCTGGCGATAGTGTTGTGGTCCGGCGCCTTCTGACCTTCCAACAACCACATGAAGTTGACGTCCCTGCGGCAGGCGGTTTCCAATGCTCTACTTGTGTAGATGTTGTTCATATACCCACAGACCAGCACTTTGTATAGATTCTTGGGTGTTACTGCCGGATTTCTCCCGATTTGGGAGTATGCCTGGTAGAGTTTGCTGTAATCCAATTCCTCCAATAGTTGGCTTAGCAGTCTCACGGAATCTGTGGCCGGTATGAGGAACTCCATCTGAATTGGCAGAACCAATTGAACTGTTCCACCATTTCTGGTATAGTCTTGTTGTAGTAATATCGGCTTCACAACTATATTCTACCGCATTTGACGAGTCTTTTGGACCCGTCTTTTGTGTTTTTAGGCAGAAAAAAGGAGCTATCTCAAAGTTTATTTTGAGACAGCCCCTTTTAAACTTAATGCGGCTATTTTAGACCAGACCAAAGAGAAGGTCACAGTAGGTGGGCATGGGCCAGAGGTTTGCATCCAACATTTGCTCAAGCTTGTCAGCGTCATCCCTCAACCTGTTCATAATTGGGATGATCTCAAACTGGCAGTCCTTCGCATGCTCAAGAGAATTACCGTCATGTGCATCCAAAGCCTCAATACGATCATTGAGTTGATCTGTGTTGGCTTTTAAACTTGAGGTCAGGGTCACAAGCTTTTTAAGGATATCCTTTGTGGATGAAGAATCTGCATCGGCCGCGTTCAAGGATGTTACAGTATCGGCTACCTGTTTGACATAGCTCAGTGAAGCAGGAAGAATCTGTCTGTTAGCCATTTCAACCATGGTCAACGCCTCGATCCTGATGGTCTTGATATAGCTCTCCAACTGTATTTCATAACGAGAATGCATCTCAACAGGGGACAGAACGCCATGCTTTGCAAAAACCTTTATGTTCTTTTCAGCTATAAATGAAGGAATTGCGTCCACTGTTGTTTTCAAATTCAGCAGTCCCCTCTTTTCGGCTTCAGTCACCCATTGCTCACAGTAGTTGTTTCCATTAAAAATAATGCGCTTATGCTTCTGGATAATATCCTTGGCAACTGCATTAACCTCAGCCTGGAAATCATCAGCTTTTTCAAGCCTGTCAGCTATCTGGCACAGACTTTCAGCTACGATGGTGTTAATGATAAAGTTCGGAGTGGCTATGGACTGGGAAGAGCCCACTGAACGGAACTCGAACTTGTTGCCGGTAAAGGCAAAGGGTGAGGTTCTGTTTCTGTCTGTGGAATCCTTAGGCAGAATGGGAAGCGTTGAAACGCCTATTTCCAAAGTCCTGCTGTGTCCGTTGTTCTTGGTTACACCTGTTTCAATTTGCTCAATAATATCAGTAAGCTCATCCCCCAGGAAAATAGACATAATGGCAGGAGGCGCTTCATTAGCACCAAGTCTGTGATCATTTCCTGCAGTTGCCACTGAGAAACGCAGGAGATCTGCGTACTCATCCACTGCCTTGATAACAGCCATTAAGAACACCAGGAATTGTGCATTATCAGCCGGTGTTTTTCCGGGTTCAAGTAGATTCCTACCCTCGTTGGTGGACATTGACCAGTTATTATGCTTCCCGGAACCGTTAACTCCTGCGAAAGGCTTTTCGTGAAGCAGGCAGGCAAGACCAAGCCTGTCGGCCACCTTCTTCATAATCTCCATGGTCAATTGGTTATGGTCCGTGGCAATGTTAGTGGTAGTAAAAACGGGAGCCAGCTCATGCTGTGCAGGCGCAACCTCATTATGCTTTGTTTTTGCGGTGACACCCAGCTTCCACAGCTCACCATCAAGTTGATGCATAAATTGGGAAACTCTATCTTTGAGATTTCCAAAATAATGGTCTTCGAGCTCCTGGCCTTTGGGAGGCTTTGCACCAAATAAGGTTCTTCCCGAATAAATAAGATCTTTGCGCTTCAGGAAGTATGCTTTATCAACCAAGAAGTACTCCTGTTCCGGACCCATGGTGGTAACGACTTTCTTGGTGGTGGTATCCCCAAAAAGCCTTAAAATTCTAAGAGCTTGATTTGAAATAACCTCCATAGATCTTAACAAGGGAGTTTTAAGATCCAGGGCTTCTCCGGTATAGGAGCAGAAGGCAGTTGGTATGTACAGGGTATGATCCTTTACGAAAGCCGGAGAGGTACAATCCCAGGCCGTATAACCTCTGGCTTCAAATGTCGCACGAAGACCGCCTGAGGGGAAGGAAGAAGCGTCCGGTTCACCCCTGATAAGCTCCTTCTTTGAAAACTCCATTATGGCTCTTCCATCATCGGTGGGAGATATAAAGGAGTCGTGCTTTTCAGCGGTTATGCCGGTCATGGGCTGAAACCAGTGAGTAAAATGAGTAGCGCCTTTTTCAACCGCCCAATCCTTCATAACGCAAGCTACAACCTCGGCAATATCCGGGTCTAGAGGCAAGCCTTCTGTAATTGTCTTCTTCAGTTTCTTATAGGTGGGTTTAGGCAGCCGTTCCTGCATCACCGCTTCATTAAATACACTTGATCCAAATAGGCCGGATCCAAAGTCCTCCATACTCTTTTCCATAAATCTGATCTCCTTTCAGAATGTTGGGTAAACCATAAGGATATTTGACAATTCTTTTTCGATCAATAGCTTAAATTATACAAAAAAGGGCGTACCAGTATCTTGGTGAAACGCCCTTGTTTCTGTCAAATTTCTGCTCTTTTTTTCTAAATGAATTATAGCAGGGTTCGCAATTACCGTCAATCTGAATCTCATTTTTTGTCAAACTGCATCATGAACCCATGCCCACGTCAAAATTTTTTTACATCTTACACATTTACACGGATTACTTGACCTGTCTCACACCCCACCGTATCTGACGTATCTTAATCAGTCCTTTCATAACTACAAAAAGGACGCTTCTCACCAATTGGTAAAAAGCGCCTTCGCTTTTACATTATTTTGTTACTTTTATTATAACAAACAATTCGTTATTTTGCAATATCGAATTTTAAAAATTTCAAAATTGCAAAAGCACTTTACTGTAGCTGCATTCCAAGCCGCTCCAGTCCCAAACCAAAACCGCCATGAGGAGGCATGCCGTGTTATGAACAGAAAGATGGGGGGGTGTAAATTTTGAAGGAATATATCCAGCTTCCTGCATTTTTAGTCTGAATACCTTATCAAGGAGATTAATAGTCAGGTATTCCTGCCAATCAATTCCCGCAATATGGCTTCAGCTTTCCGGACATCCGCTTTGCCGCCGGTTTGTTTCATAATATAACCGAACATCATGTTAATAGCTTTGTCCTTACCGGCTTTTACATCTTCTGCAGCCTTCGGATTTGCCCCGATTGCTTCCTGACACAGTCTTGTTAAATCATCATCTGAAATCCCGGCCAAATCTTCCGCCTTGATATATTCCTCCAAGGACTTTCCGCTTTCAAGCATCCGCTGTAGGGTACTCTGGGCCATTCCAAAGTTGATTTTTTTCTCATCCAGTAGTTTTACCAGTTCGGCAAATTGCTTCGCAGAAATCAGTACTTTAAACAGCTCTTTGTCTTCCTCCGTACTCATGATGGAATAAATCGTTCCGGTAATCAGATTGGAAGCATTTTTAGCGCTTGCACCATTTGCCAAAGCTTCTTCAAAGAAATCTGCGACACGCCGGTATTTAAACACCTGTCTTGCAGTTATCTCCGGCAGCCCAAGCTCGCTTACATATCGTTTGAGCTTGTCAAACGGCAATTCCGGCAATGATTTTTGGACTTCATCCACCTTCTCCTGAGAAATCCTGAAACGAAGGATATCCGGATCAGGAAAATAACGGTAGTCGTCAGAATTTTCCTTCTCACGCATTGGGGATACGGAATCGGATACGTCATCATAACGCATAGTCTGCTGAACGATAGTTCCGCCGGACTCCAAAATATCAGTCTGTCTCTCTACCTCAGCAGCCATAGCCTTCTGTATGAAGTTCAGAGAGTTGATGTTCTTGGTCTCTGTCCGGGTTCCGAATGCAGCGGCACCTGGTTCACGAAGGGAGACGTTAACGTCACAGCGCATGGAGCCTTCCTGCATCTTACAGTCGGAAATCCCCACATAACGCATAATCAGCTGCAGTTTTTCCGCGTACTCTTTGGCTTCCTCGGGAGAAGAGATGTCCGGCTCGGATACAACCTCGATCAGAGGAACGCCGCCACGGTTATAGTCAACATAGGTATAGCCATTTTCATGTATCAGCTTACCTGCATCTTCTTCGATATGAATACGGGTGATGCCAACCCGTTTACCGCTATCCAGTTCAATGTACCCGTGTTCACAAAGCGGCTCGTCATACTGGGAAATCTGGTATGCCTTTGGCAGATCCGGATAAACGTAGTTTTTTCTGTCCATATGGGATTTGGTATTGATCCTGCAATGCACTGCAAGACCTGCCCTTATTGCATATTCAATCACTTTTTTGTTTAAAACCGGCAGAGAGCCCGGCTGGCCGGTACAGACCGGACAACAATGGGTATTGGGAGCACCTCCGAATTGGGTGGTACAGCCACAGAAAATTTTTGTTTTGGTTGCCAGCTCAATATGCGTTTCTATACCACAGACTATTTCATATCTCATACTCTGACACCTCCTTCATAAACACCCACCTTGTCTTCGTTGTTTTGCTCATAGAAATACGCCATATTCAGGATGGCTGCCTCATCAAATTTCCTTCCCATAATCTGCATACCGATGGGAAGACCTTTGGCATCCTTTCCGCAAGGAACAGAGATGGACGGGATACCTGCGATGTTAATGGGCACGGTGCAGATATCGGATAGATACATCTCAACCGGGCTTACTCCCCGAAAATTCAACGGAAATGCAGTATTTGGCGCAGTCGGTGCGATCAGTACATCGCATTTTTTAAAGATATCACTAAATTCCTGATTAATTTGCTCACGGATAACACAGGCTTTCTTATAATATGCATCATAGTAGCCGCTGGATAAGACATAGGTTCCGAGCATGATTCGGCGTTTTACTTCATCACCGAAGCCTTCACTTCTGGTCATGTAAATCATATTATCGATGCTGTCGTAGGTCGACGCACGGTGACCATAACGGATGCCATCGTATCTTCCCAGGTTAGAGGAAGCCTCCGCGCAGGCGATGATGTAATAAACCGGAAGCGCCAGTTTCAATGCTGGAAGTTTTATACTGATTATTTCAGCACCATTCTTTTCGTATAGTTTTATTGCTTCAAAAATCTGTGCTTTCATATCCGGATCAATACCGTCAAAGAATTCTTCGGCAACACCGATTTTCTTTCCCTTGATATCCTGATCCAGGCATTTCATAAGATTGCCGTAATCATATGCTTTACTTGTCTGGTCACGTTTGTCAAAGCCTTTGATTGCATCAAAAACTATTGCGGCGTCTTTCACGCTGTAGGTCAAAGGTCCAATCTGATCCAGAGAGCTTCCATAGGCAATCAGGCCATAGCGGGAAACTGCTCCATAGGTCGGTTTCAGTCCGACTATACCGCAGAAGGATGCCGGCTGGCGGATAGAACCGCCGGTATCTGAACCGAGGCCATAAGCTGCCATATTTGCACACACCGCTGCAGCTGCTCCGCCAGAAGACCCCCCGGTTACATGCCCGGTATTCCTTGGATTTAGCGGGGCCCCGTAACAGCTTGATTCCGAGGTGCTCCCCATGGCAAATTCATCCATGTTCGTCTTGCCCAGAAGAACAGCTCCGTTTACTTTTAGTTTCTCCCAAACGGCTGCATCGTAATAGGGCCTGAAGCCGTCCAGGATTTTGGAGCAGCACGTTGTCAAAAGCCCATCTGTGCAGATATTGTCCTTTAAGGTCATCGGAATACCGCATAATGCGGAAGCATTGCCTTCCTTAAGGAGCCTGTCTGCGATTGCTGCACCTTCCAACGCAGTATCGAAGGTTGTATGAACAAAGGCATTTATCATCGGGTTCGCTTCTTCAATAGCCCGGATATATTCCTTCGTCAGTTCAACAGAGGATATTTCACCGCTTTGAAGCTTGGCTGATAATTCAGATATTATCTCTCTCATTTTTTCACCTCTATTTACGAGTCGAGTCTTGTTGAATATTCCTCTTTACGCTGAAAAACCCGTTTTGGCCTTCTACATTGGAAAGGATCTTTTCATTCGTCAGGGACGGGATAACTTCATCCATACGCAGCTCTTCAAAAGAAACCAGCTGGGAGCCCACACTCCGGATTTCATCCGTTCCGCCTTCGACGGACGCATTTATGGTATCCGCAAATGCAATAATGTCATCAAATTCACCTGCAAACTTTTCAAGCTCTTCATTTGAAAAGCGCAGTCTTGCTAGCTTAGCAAGCTTTTCGATTTCTGTTTTCGTTATTGCCATTTTTATTCTCCATTCTTCAACTACCGATTTTGCTTAACGATTGCCGGTTAATGTCTCAATTTAATATGAACTTCACGCAGCTGCTGCTCGGTAACTTCACTCGGCGCTCCACACATCAAATCCTGCGCACTGCTGCACATGGGGAACGCAATAACCTCACGGATGTTCTCTTCATTCCTAAGGAGCATAATCATACGGTCAACGCCCGGTGCCATACCCGCATGAGGCGGAGCACCAAACTGAAATGCGTTGTACAGCGCTCCGAACTTTTCCTTTAAGGTCTCTTCATTATAGCCAGCGATATCAAATGCCTTCACCATGATGTCCATATCGTGGTTTCTGACTGCTCCAGATGAAAGCTCAACGCCATTGCATACGATATCATACTGATAGGCAAGGATATCCAGCGGCTCTTTGGTTGTCAGTGCCTCCAAACCGCCCTGCGGCATGGAAAACGGGTTATGGGTGAATCCTATTTTACCGGTTTCCTCGTCGATTTCGTACATCGGGAAATCATTGACATAGCAGAAACGGTAGGAGTTCTTCTCACAGATGTCCAGACGTACACCAAGCTCATTGCGGATCTGTCCTGCGTATTTGCATGCCATTTCCTCCGTATCTGCAATAAAGAAGATAACGTCACCCGCAATCAGCTTGGCTCTATCAGCCAACTCGCTCTTTATGTCCGCAGGAATGAATTTATCTATTGGTCCTTTATAGGACATATCGTCCAATATTTCAAGGTAGCCAAGTCCTCCCATGCCGATGGATTGTGCAAATTCCAGCATCCTCTCATGGAAGCCTTTTGACATTTCCGCATGAACCTTGATAGCCCTTACCGTCTTGTTGTGGAACGGCTTAAAGGTACACCTCTGGAAGAATTCTGTAACATCGATAATACGGAGAGGGTTTCGAAGGTCCGGCTTATCGGTACCAAATTCAAGCATTGCCTGCTTGTAGCTGATTACCGGATACGGTGCTTCTGTAATTTCATATCCCTCCGGAGCAAATTTCTTGAAAGCAGCGGTTAATACCTCTTCACCTGCACGGAAAACATCTTCCTGGGTTGCGAAGCTCATCTCAAAGTCAAGCTGGTAGAACTCGCCCGGAGATCGATCTGCACGTGCATCCTCATCGCGGAAACAGGGCGCAATCTGAAAATATTTATCAAAGCCGGATACCATCAGCAGCTGCTTATATTGCTGCGGCGCCTGCGGCAACGCATAGAATTTACCCTTGTACTTTCTGGAAGGGACGATGTAGTCACGTGCGCCTTCCGGAGAAGATGAAGATAAAATAGGGGTCTGGATTTCTACAAATCCCATCTCGCCCATCTTTTGTCTTAAGAAGCTGATGACTTGCGAACGGAACAAAATATTATCCTTTACTTTACGGTTTCTTAAGTCAAGGTATCGGTATTTCAGGCGCATATCCTCACGGATCTCCTTGGAAGTCGTCACTTCGAACGGCAGATCCTTGTAAACCCTTCCCAATATGGTAACCTTATGTGCTTCAAGCTCGATGGTTCCTGTCGGAATTTTCGGGTTGTAGGTTTCTTCGTCACGGCTCTCAATGATACCCTCAATGGATAAGCATTCTTCTTTTTTAATCCCCTTCAGCAGGTTGGTATTTCTGAACACAACCTGCATCACACCGTACATATCCCGTAAGTCGATGAATGATACTCCGCCATGGTCTCGGATATTCTCCACCCAACCGGCAATTCTCAGCACGGAGCCGATATCTTGTTCACAGATTTGATCCATTGTTTTGCTACGATACATTTCTGACATAAATGCTCTCCCTTTCTTTATTTCTGATACTGAAGTTGTCCGGGAGAGCATTTATTAAAAAAGCTGCCCGCCCGAAATATAAAATTTCAGGGCGAACAGCTGTAATTAGTCCGCGGTACCACCTGATTTACTGCAAATTGCAGTCGCTCTTAGTGTTTGCCATAGTAACGTTTGGCTTACGTCGCACCTACTCATCAAAAGACTTTCAGCTTGCAGCTGGTAAAGTGTTATTCACATAAATTCATTTTGTGGGGTTCTCACCATCTCCCGCTCACTGTAAACGATAATTCATGCTACTTCTCTTCGTCATTGCTTTGCCAAATATTATATTATATTGGGTCTTGAATTGTCAATACCAATTCTTTCATCTTGTAGTTAATCAGTGATAATGTCATAGTATAACTCTTCAGCAAAAATGTCATCCCCTGACATACCAATTCTTTCATCTGGATTTTGAAATTCTACTCTAAGTATGGGCAACATTCTTTGTTTATTTTTATTATGTATTTTTGTCTGTACTTTTACTCACATTTTTTATCATACAACTAATAGATCTTACGGAGCATTCCTGCATATAATGGTTAGTTGCCATTACGACGCTTAACACATAAAATGAAGTTAAAAGCACTTAAGGAGGATTTTATGGCTTTTGCAACGACCAGAATTTTTCGGGTTGAGCAAGGAAATCTCGCTATTCAATCCGCTCAGGCCTCCGATTGTGAAGAATTGTTGACATTTATTCGCACCGTTAATGGGGAAACCGACTTTTTAGCTCGTGGTGCGGAGGAATTTTATATGACGGCGAAAGATGAGCGTAGATTTATTGAAGATAAAAGAAACAATCCAAAAGAGCTCTTCCTGACCGCACGATATAACGGCTTGCTCGTGGGAACCCTGAGCTTTTGTTCCAGTCCTTTGATAAGATTTAGCCATAAAGGTTCCTTTGGAATTTCAATCCTTAGGGATTACTGGGGACTGGGTATAGGGAAAAAGCTTATTGAGACCATGATTGAATGGGCCGACGCCAACGGCATCGTTAAAACAACACTGGAAGTCGATTCCTTAAACCAACGCGCCATTCATCTATACAAGTCTTTTGGCTTTCAAGAGGAAGGTTTCTTCCGAATGGATCGCCAAATGGAGAATAAAGAATTTCGCGATTCCATTGCTATGGCCCGCTTTAATCCGTATTACAGCAGAAAAGTTAAGGTATGAGTTTTAAAACCGATGAGCACCAGCGCCCTCACCACCAGGACTCTTATCAAAAGCACATAACACCATCACGACTATCAAGAAAACAACGATAAAACCTGTTAAAATGAAAGGATAATTATACTGAATTGTTACTGCTTCATCTAAAAACAGGGTCACAAAATAATTCAGAAGAAGACTCCAACCATTTGCAACAATAAAACCAATGATATTAAAGTTACGTTTGATGAAAATAAACCCAAGGGTCGCGAAACAGAAAATGGCCAATATCAAACCGTTTGTTTTCGTAAGGCCTGGTGACAAGTATTCTATTGCTAGGCCATAGCTTTCCATGTCGATCTCACTGATAAAGTGAGTCAAATAGAGTGTTCCTGCCACTGCAACAAGGCTTGAAAGCGTCACCGACAAAATGCTTCCCCAAAAGTCTTTTCTGTTATAGCACCGATCCGAATAGTTTATGACATAAATCGTTTGGGCCAATAAAAGGGCATAATTCAGGAATAAAAGCATGTAATGTTTTAGCCAGTTATGGATTATCAAAACCCCGAGTACACTTACGCAATAGCTTATGATAATTAGGATGGCACCGGGGGTCCGGCTATCCTTGGTCTTAAGAATTTTATACCCTATAAAGGCAGCAGATACAATAATAAATAACAGAAAGACAACCCCATATTCTGCTAAGGTTATGCGGGGCGGAGTGATCATACGTTCCGCAAAATCTTCAGGAGATATGCGGTTTGAAAGGATATAGGTCCCCAAAAGCATGACAATGAGAGAAAGGGTGATGGCACCAATAAGTCCCTTTAAATCCGGTTTCGGCTTTTCAGCCTTTCTCAAAGACCTTCTGTAGGAATGGATGGTGTGATAAACCCTGCCTATAATGCATCACCCTTATAAAATTCTTATAAACTACAAAGCTGTTCGCCTCTCAAGGTGCAAGTTTACATTCTGATTGATGCTACTCTCTGGTTACTTCTGAGCCCAGATTTAAGGTGTTCTTTTCCAGCTCCAAAACGATGTTGTTTATGGTTTTGAGCTGATCGGCCGACAGATTATTGCCAACTACCAATTGGGTATTGTATAAAATGGTTTCCAAAGTATCGTGAACATCGGATATCTTCTTTTTAATCTCCCGTAAGATCTCAGGCGAAACCATTTCTTTCTTGAAGTCCTCTACGGTAAATACAGACTCTTTAGAGAGCGTATATTCCGTATCTCCCTGTACAACCGTGCAATCATACCCCAGAGTATTTTTGACGGTCTTTGCGAATTCTCTTTTAGCTTCTTCTTCACCATGGACCAGGAAGATCCTGCTGGGCACCTTCTGGAAAGCCGACAGCCATTCCAGCAAGGCATCTTTATCCGCATGACCCGAAAAGCCCTCCAGATTGTAGACTTCGGCCTCCACGTTAATCTTTTCGCCAAAGATAGTGACCCTTTTATCTCCGTTGACAATGGAACGGCCTAAAGTCCCCTCTGCCTGATAACCGACAAATACGATGCTTGATTTGGGATTCCACAGGTTATGCTTAAGATGGTGCTTAATCCTTCCCGCTTCACACATCCCGCTTGAGGAGATAATAACTTTCGGTGAAGGATCGAAATTCAATGCTCTTGACTCCTCACTGGTTCGGGTGAACTTCAGATTTTTGAAATCCAGAGGGTTATCTCCACGCATAATATAGTCCCTGGTTTCATCATCAAACACCTGGGCGTTTCTGCGAAATACCTCGGTGGCAGAGGTCGCCATGGGACTGTCGATGTAAACATTGATGTTCTTAAGGGCATCTTTATACTCGGAATGTCCTTCATAAAATCGATTTAGCTCATAGATCAGCTCCTGGGTTCTACCCACGGCGAAGGAAGGGATAACCACGTTACCGCCCCGCCTTGTCGTCTTGATAATAATATCTACAAGGTTTTCAATACCAGAAGAGCGTTTTCCGTGGTTCCTATCTCCGTATGTGGCCTCCATAATTAAGTAATCTGCCTTTTTAATGACGGTGGGGTCTCTTAAAATGGGCTTATTATTCATGCCCAGGTCTCCGGAAAAGACTGTTTTGGAGACATCGCCATCTTCGTTCACAAATATCTCGATGATGGACGAACCCAATATATGACCTGCATCGTTAAATACAGCCTTCACTTCTTCATTCAGCTCTATTAATTGATTGTAAAGAACAGGAGTGACCTGTTTTAAAGCATCTACTGCGTCATTTACCGTATAAAGCGGTTCTACAAGAGGTCTTCCGGTACGCTGATTTTTTCTGTTCTTCCATTCAGTTTCTTTTTCCTGGATTGAAGCACTGTCTCTCAGCATAATCTGCAATAAATCCGCCGTAGCGTCACTGCAATAAATCCGGCCTTTGAATCCTCGTTTGACCAGTAAAGGAATTCTGCCGCTATGGTCGATGTGGGAGTGGCTCAGGAGCATAAAGTCAATCTCTGCAGGGTCGAAGCTAAAGGCTTCACCGTTTAATGCATCCAGTTCATCATTGCCTTGAAACATACCGCAATCCAATAAAAATTTATGTTTACTTGTTGTTATTAAGTGGCAGGAACCCGTCACTGACATTGATGCCCCTAAAAATCTAATCTTCATTCAATACACCTTCCTCGATCCTATTATACTTATTATACCATATAAAAAGCTCCCCTGTTCAAATCGGCTAGTACGAGCAAGTACCAGATGAGATTTGTGAGGAGCAATTATATAGGGCTCACAAGTATTTTACTCATTTAAAAAAATTTGATCCACCTTAATCCATATTACAGCAAGGCAGGCTTTAAAAAGATAAAAAAGGGCGCCTGGGTAAAAAAACCAAAAGCGCCTCAGGAGGAGTGATATGAATAGGGGGCTAAACATCCATGGGGCCTGGAGGCAGCCTCAAGTCGTCAACATTAATCGTCATTTTGGTCTTGGACTTGGTTGGGGTATCCTTTTTAAAGCACAAATACCATTCGATGCAGCTTAAAGTCTGATCCTCGCTTCTTTTCATAAGCTCTTCATAACTTTGTGGGGGCGGAACTAATACAGGCTCACCAGGTTTCCAATTTGCAGGCGTTACCACGCCTTCTTTCATGCTGATTTGTAAGGCATCCAGCAGCCGCAAGATTTCCGGTATATAGCGGCCATTGGTATAGGGGTAAATAAGCATGGCGCGAATTGTCCCCTCCGGATCAATGATAAAAACATTTCTCACCGTCGAATAGTTTTTTTCATCCGCCGAAAACATACCATAGCGTTTTGCTATGGCACCGTCCCGATCAGCCAGTATGGGAAACGGAATTATAACCCCCTGTGTTCTTCTGATATTTTCAACCCAAGCCAAATGAGAAGGATTACTATCGATACTTAAGCCCAAAAGCAGGGCATTTCGCTTCACAAATTCAGGATATTCCTTGGCAAAAGCTACGAATTCTGTGGTGCAGACTGGGGTGAAATCCCCTGGGTGGCTAAAGAAGACTAGCCATTTTCCTTTATAATCAGAAAGAGAGACCGGGCCAAACGTAGATAAAACCGAAAAATCGGGCGCTTTCTGGCCGATTTTCAGACAGCCCTCGCATCTATCGTCCATCGTTGCACACCTCTGCTTCTTGTCCTTCTACATCATATGCCTTGTACACCAAATTGGACAATAAGTTGGATGTGCTTTTTTCTGCTGATTTTTCCCTCCTCTTTTGCCTGCCGAATAATGTCACAATAAAGCTTAATGGTAATGACCTCCAGCTTATTGGACAGACGCTCGGTCATCTGCAACCCCGGTCAATATGGTGGAGTCGGCTTTGGTATGCGTTATGGGCAATCATCCGCACAGCAGGCTTGCGGGCTCCGTATAGTCCAGACCCATAGCCTCCGCAACCGGGCGATTTGTCACCATACCTTTGTACGTGTTAAGCCCCGCAAGCAGTGATGCATCCAATTGCATGGCCTGTTCTGGGCCGCAGTCCGCAAGTTTCATCAAATAGGGAAACGTCACGCCGGTCAACGCATAGGTTGAGGTCCTTGGCACTGCCCCGGGCATATTGGCAACTGAATAATGGATGACGCCATGTCTGTTGTAGCAAGGATTGTCATGTGTCGTGATCCTGTCGATGGTCTCGACCGATCCACCCTGATCGATTGAAACATCGACGATCACCGAGCCTTTCTTCATGGTTTTGACCATTTGCTCGGATACGATCTTAGGCGCTTTTGCTCCGGCTACCAGCACCGCACTAATTAAAAGATCCGTCTTCTTGACCATGTCCGCTACATTGTAATCGTTATAAATCAATGTGGAAACCCGGCCTCCAAACAGATCGTCAAGATACGATAGTCTGCTTTTGTTGATGTCCATCATCGTCACTTTTGCACCAAGGCCTACCGCCATTTTTGCAGCGTTGCACCCGACCACGCCGCCGCCGATGATCAAAACCTCGCCCGGCAGCACACCCGGCACACCCCCAAGCAACGTACCCGATCCACCATTGTAGGACTGGAGCATGTTCGCCCCAATCTGGACGGACATCCGGCCTGCGACCTCGCTCATAGGCGCAAGCAGCGGTAGCGCGCCGTTTGAGAGCTGCACCGTTTCGTAGGCGATGCCGGTTACCTTATGTATAAGCAGTTCCTTTGTCAAAGACGGGTTGGGTGCCAAATGCAAATAGGTAAACAGCGTCTGTCCTTCCCTGAACAGTGGATATTCGCTTTCCAGCGGCTCTTTGACTTTTACGATGATATCTGCCTGGGCATAAACTTCCTGTGCACTTTCAAGAATGCGCCCGCCCACTTCAAGATACTCCGCATCCGCAATGCCGCTGCCAACGCCTGCCGATTGTTCGATCATCACCTGATGACCCCTGTTTACTAAGGCGTGTACGCTTGCAGGGGTGATTGCAACGCGATTTTCATTGTTTTTGATCTCTTTTGGTACTCCGATGATCATGCTCTCTTCCCAACCCTTCCCGTCATTTCTGTTCTTTTGAAATCACCCGGAACGCCTCGTCCGCCACTTCCAGCGTAAAATTGATATCCTCTCCGCTCATAGCGTAATTGACGAACAGGTTATGATGATTGGTAAAAAATACGCCCCGTTTGACGCATTCCGCCACCCAACGCTGGTGCACCTTTAAGGAAGGGTCATCCGCAATGTGCATATACCACATGGAAGGAACACCCGAAACGCGCAGTGTATACCCGTGGGAACGGGCAACTTCCACAAGCCTCCCGGTAAGCGTTTTGCCGTATTCGATCAACTTTTGGGGGCCGCCGAGCCGTTTCATTTTTTCAATCGTCGCGATTCCGGCCGCAAACGGTATCGCAGACATCCAATAGCTTCCCGTATAAAACACATTGGTTATAGCGCTCTTTAATGCCTCAATACCGCAAAGCGCTGAAACATTCCACCCGTTTGCAAGGGCTTTGCAAAAACACATCAGATCCGCCTGGAACCCAAAGTAATGGTCAGAGCCCTTTAGATCCAGCCGGAAGCCGCAGCGCACATCATCAATGGCAAGCACAATGCCATTGTCCGTGCACAGCTTCCTGATTTTTTGCCAGTATCCCGGCTCCGGAAGCACATTGTCAAGGAAATTGCCGTGCCAATAGGGAGTGGACATAAAGCAGGCGATCTCACCCGGATATTCCTTTACCAGATTCTCCACCTGACCGTAATCATTCCAATCCACATACAAATTGCTGGAAACTTCTTCACTGAGCACACCTCCGCAGCCCTCACCCTGTGCCCAGGGGGCTACCCCGTGGTAATTGCCTTTGACCAAGATCACTTTTTTGCGCCCGGTCGCCGCACGCGCCGTCATAATAGCCAAAGAAGTGACATCGCCTCCGTTTTTTGCAAAAAAAGCCCAATCGGCCATTTTTACAGTATCAACTAAAACTTCTGCAAACTCCACCATTTTCCCGGAGGGGGAAATAACGCAGTTCCCCTTCTCCGCCTGGGCAAACGCGGCACGATCCACATCCGGGTCGTTATAGCCTAGGATATTGGGGCCATAGGCACACATGTAATCCAAAAACCGGTTACCGTCAACATCCCAATAATACGCACCCTCAGCCCGCTCCGAGAAAAACGGAAATGCGTCCACCGGTAGAAAGCACCCGTTGGCAGGCCCCAAATGGCCGTATACACCGCCGGGAATGACATTTGCTGCTCTTTGAAACAACTCCCTGCTTTTAGGGAAGGTATAAGTTTTCATTCCGTCCTCCTGTTCTCTACGATAAGTAGCCGGAAGCCAATGGCAAAAGATGCTCCACCGTCTGCATCATGGGTACATACCCTTCCATCTGTACATCGCCCATGCCAATGGCCGTTAAAAAATCCATTTTCCCACACAACAGGTCGTTTGCTTTTTCCTCATTCGCAAAACGGAATAGAAATTCTGGCAGGCTGCCGGTCTCGGAAACGGTTTCAATGTGCCCCTTGGAGAGCTTCAGCCTGGTAGTGATCTCCGTATTTGCAATGGAAGCGCGAAACACACCGCTTTTTGCCTTTTGCATGACCGCCCTGCCAAGGGGATCGTACATGCCGACTTCCACAAGAGAATGAAAAGCGACATAGAACGTCAATATGGTATTGATCAATTTGTAATCCTTGTTTTGCAAGAGTTCTCCGGTTGGCTTCAAATAATACTCCACCCGCTTGAGAAGAGCTACAAACTCATTTTTCAAAAATCCAAGCTTTGTAAACCCTTTTAAAATGATCGGGTTTGCTTTACTGTCCATCATGTTGTTGAAATGCTCCGCAGAGGAGAAGTACAGCTTAATGTCGCACGCGCCTGTTCCCCGTTCAAATCTGCATATTCCGTCGCGGAAGATCAGGCGGCCTTTTGGTCCGTTCCTGACAGAAAACTGCACAACCGCGTTCCGTTCGTGGATAAGGTCTCTTGCCTTTGTGTCGAGAATGCACAGCTGTTCCAGGCATCGCACAATGCTGTGCAGGTTGATGTACGCTTTTGCCAGTTGGCTTTTCATACTCACCCTCCTTTTTTGGGATGGACTAAAATATTACTTCGGCTTTTACGCATCTCTGCATGGGCATCCGTCGATGATGCGCTATTTCATCAGCATACGGATCAGTTTGAAATTTTTCTCCTTATAGGGATGATACCGCATCGGAAGATCAATCCATGTGGATTTCCTGACGATGCTACGGTAGTGGGTAAAGGTATCATAGCTTAACTTACCATGATAGCTCCCCATACCGGAGTGGCCCACGCCGCCGAACCCCAGCAATGGGTTGGCAAGGTGGATGATCGTATCATTGATGCAGCCGCCGCCAAAGGAGCAGGTATCAAGAATACGCTGTTCCACTTCACGGGTTTGTGTAAATAGATACAGTGCAAGTGGCTTGGGACGGGAGCGGATGAAGGAAATGCATGTGCCAAGATCCTTATAGGCCATGACGGGGAGGATTGGCCCAAAGATTTCCTCCTGCATGATTGGTGAATCCGGCGTAATGTCGACAAGCACCGTAGGCTCCACAAAACGGTGAACAGGATCGCTTCCGCCGCCGATAACGGCCTTTTCTCCCTTTAAAAGACCCGTTACTCGCGCGAAGTGCTTTTCGCTGATGATGACGGGCATGTCGGAGAAATCACCATCCGGGAAAAACTCCTTAAGTGCTTTTGCGTACTCCTGTAAAAATCTGTCTTTTACAGACTCGTGTATCATCAGGTAGTCCGGTTCCACGCATGTTTGCCCTGCATTGAGTACCTTGCCGAAGGCGATCCGCTTTGCGGCTAGGGGGATATCTGCCGTTTCATCCACAATGGCAGGGCTTTTACCGCCAAGCTCCAGGGTGACGGGCGTAAGGTTTTTTGCCGCCGCAGCCATCACCGCCTTGCCAACTTCAACGCTCCCGGTGAAGAATATGTAATCAAACGCTTCGTCGAGCAATGCCTTGTTTTCTTCCCTGCCGCCTTCCACAACCGCGATGTATTCCGGCGGGAAGGTATCGCTGATTATTTTTGCGATGGCACGGCTGGTAGCCTGAGTATACGCAGAGGGCTTCACGATGATGCAGTTACCTGCTGAAATCGCGCCGACCACTGGCTCCAAGCAGAGCTGAATGGGATAATTCCAGGGTGACATAATAAGCGCCACGCCGTAAGGCTCTGGAGCGATAAAGCTTTTTGCGTGGAACTGGGTGATGGGCGTTTTAACCGTCTTTTTTCTGCTCCAGCGGGGGAGATGCTTGAGATGGAAACGGATCTCGTCAAGTACCATTCCGGTTTCGGTCATATACGTTTCAAAGGGTGTTTTGTTTAAGTCCGCCTTCATCGCGGCATTAATCAGAGGCTCCTGATCCCTAATTGCTTTTTGGAGCTTACGAAGCGCGTCCATACGGAACGCTAGAGAACGCGTGGCTCCGCTTTCAAAAAAGCTGCGCTGGCGCGCAACGATCGAAGTAATATTCATATACTCCCTCCCGTGCGACTGATAACGTCCATAATGCGACGCACATAGGCGTCTGATGCGAGGGCAGGCCATTCTTTTGCTGCGAAAGCCGCAAATCCTTGCTCGGCTTCCTGTGCCTCTGCCGAGCAGCTAAGAAGCGCAGGGGCAAGACAAAACCAGCATAACCGAAGACTGTAGAGCAAGAGCGCCTCCACTCCCTGTTGTCCTTCCCCGGGTTTGAGGGAAAGAAAATAGGCGTGAATTCTGCTGCTAAGCGCTATGCTGTTTGCAAGGCTCCCTGTAAGGCTGTTCAACATCTGGTGATAGTACCGTAAGGCAACCGACACCTCGTCTTCCCCTTCCGGGCAGACCGACAATGCGGCATGGCACTGTCCACCGAGCTGAACGTGACCGCTTTCTAAAAGCACTTCTCCGATCTCCTGCAGGCATATAGAAAGACTCGCGGAATACCGGTAGAGATCGTTCAGGCGTTCGGTGCCGAATTCGCGGTTCAATTGGGTACACTTTTCGCGGATAAATGCATCAATCGTCTCATCAGATACGCAGATCATGCGCACGGCGTCCTTCGCACAAGGGGTTACTGCCATCAGGACCTGACTGATGAATAGATCCACCTCTTCTCTTGTTGCGGCGCGCAGGGCCTTCTCATAAATCAAGAAGGAGGAGACGGATTCTGCAAAGGGAATCCCCGCGTCCAACCTGCGGCGGATAAGCAGCATCACCTGCAGATCTTCATCGGTATAACGCTCCCGCTTGCCTGTAGTAACCGGCTTAATCAACCCACTCTGTGTAATAAAGGAAATCTGCGCCTTTGTAAGCCGGCTCATTTTGGCGGCATCCGTAAGGGAAAAGGCCTTGCTGCTGCTGGTATAATCCACTTTGTGGATCACGTCCAGAAACTTGATCTCCATCTGGCTGTCCGAATGCTCAAGCGTGCGCTTGATCACAGAAAGCGGATAGTAATGATCCTTTTGCAGCGACCGGATGAGCTGTACACGTGCGATACAGTCCGCGCTATAATAGGCCATATTGGGGCCTGTTTTGCAGGCAGGTTGTATCAACCCTTCCTTCACATAGAACTTGATTGTGGATACATTAGTGTTTGTGGCCCTTGCAAGATCGCCGATTTTTAGAAGATCGGCCGTGGTGCTTTTTTTCATCAACAGAGCTCCTTTTGATATACAGCATCTCCCTGTCAGGTCAACATTCCTTGCAGGATGGCCATATAGTCGTTTAGATAGCAGGCATACTCAGGACTTCCCAGCGTTTCCACATAGCCCTTTTCTACAGCCTCAACGAACGCAATGTCTTTGAGGAGCACCTTCATGGCACCTTCCACACTGAGAAAACGGAAATGTACGAACGGGCTACGGCGTGTATATGTACCGTGACCAGATTTGGATTTACCCGCCTTGATCCGCAGGTAGCAGGCAATATATGCTTTGTCGTCACCATTCTCAACCGTAAACTGGTAGATGCGGTCCGGTTGCCGCTGACAGAATTCCTGCATATCCGGATTTCCCAGTTTGTTGTATTGGGACAGCGCACGCGTGATCATATATAAGCTCATTTTAACCTTGAGGCTCTGGCCTTTAAAGTCCTTTGGACGTTTCGACGGGGACATAATCATCAATCCCATCAGCAGCGAAAGCACCTTTATCAGCAGCCCGATATGGCGCAGTCCCTTAATGGAAGGCATTGCTATACCGCCACGCAACAAGGCGTTCATCTTGGCTACTGAAGAGAAGGTAAGCATGATATCGGGTTTCTTGGCGGGGCCCTGCACAACGTTCACCTGACCGTGATCAAACACCAGATGGCAGGCAAGAAGCTCACTGCCGTTTTTTGCGCCAAATTGTACGGTACCGGTCACATCCTTGAACGCTTCCTTCATTTTGGGATCGTCGTCCAAGAGAACCTGCATGACGGGGAAGGCTGCGTTGAAAAACAGCCTGGCGGTCATAATATCCTCAGCTCTTGCAGACATTATAATCCTCCTATTCATCGTCCCAATTTTCGTCTTCTTCAAACTCCAGGCCTACCACGCTGCGAACCTGATCGACAATGCCGTTGGCGTCAAGACCGTAGTGGGCATATAAATCTTCCGCATAGCCGATTTCTGCAAACTCATCCTGGATGCCGTGCTTCCTAAAGACGCAGCCCTTGCCGCTCTCGGCAATAACGGAAGCTACCGCGTCGCCAAGCCCGCCAAGTACGTTATGCTCTTCCACGGTGAGGATGCGCCTTGTCTCCACTACTGCCTTCATAATGGCTTCCCTATCAATAGGTTTTATAGTATGCATATTGATGACGCGTACTGAGAGATTATCCTGTTCTGCAAGCGTCTTTGCCGCCTGCAGAGATTGCAGCACCGCAATGCCGCAACAGATGATGGTAAGATCGGTTCCATCGCGCATGGTGACGGCCTTGCCAATCTCATAGGTATAATCGCCATTCTCATAGCAGGGGGGCTCAAAGCCACGGCCGATGCGGATATATACCGGGCCCGGCGTATCCACGCAGGCCTGTACGACCTTGGAGGTTTCAATGCCGTCCGCCGGGCAGATTACCGTCATGTTTGCAATGGAACGCATGATGGCAAGGTCTTCCGTGCAATGGTGGGTGGTTCCTGCGTGCCCAAAGGAGATGCCGGAATGCGTTGCGATGATTTTAACCGGCAGGTTCTGATAGGCGATATCGGTACGCACCTGTTCACCACCTCTGAGGCAGGTAAATACAGCCATGGTGGAGGCAAAAGGAACCAATCCCGCTTTAGCAAGCCCGGCAGCAATGCCGAACATATTCTGTTCTGCAATGCCGACATTGAAAAAGCGATCAGGAAACGCATTTGCAAAGTGGACAATTGCGGTGGTTTGCGCAAGGTCGGCGGTGACGCCTACGATCTTAGGGTTTGTCTTGCCAAGCTCCGCCAAGGTACGGCCATAAATTTCACGGGCGGTCATAGTGGCGGCGTCATAAGCATTCCAGTTCGTTCCTGTTACAACAGCCATCTACGTGCACCTCCTTACTGTTTTAAAATAGAAGCCTTGGCCTTTTCGCATAGCGCCGAATCGCCCGAGGCATAGTGATAAACGACATTATTCTCCATGAAATCGACACCTTTGCCCTTAATGGTATTCGCAAGGATCAAAACGGGCTTTCCCGAAGCGTTCCATCCTTTTTCGAATGCGTGGTCCAGTTGGTCAAAGTCGTGGCCATCGATTTCAACCACATCAAACCCGAATGCGCGCCACTTTTCTGCAAACGGCTCAAGGGACATCACATCCTCCGTACGCCCGTCGATCATCAAACGGTTGCGGTCTACGACCGTAATGACATTAGTCAGCTTGTAGTGAGCGATGGACATTGCCGCTTCCCATACGCTGCCCTCGCAGCACTCACCGTCTCCCAGCAGGCAGACCGTTTTGTAGCTTTTTTTCAGATATCGGCTTCCCAATCCCAAGCCTGCGGCAATCGGAAGACCATGCCCAAGGGAACCTGTAGAGACGTCGCATCCGATGACTTTGTTGGAGTCCGGATGCATTGCAAAGGGACTGCCGAAATGGTTAAAAGACCTCAGTTTTTCCTCGGGGAAGTATCCTTTCTTTGCGAGAACCGGGATATATCCGGCTGCGGTGTGTCCTTTTGAAAGGATAAAACGGTCGCGATCTTCCCATTGCGGATTCTTGGGGTCAACTTTGAGATACTTGAAATAAAGAATGGTGAGAATATCGGCAATACTCAAAGAGCCGCCGATATGGGCACCGCCGGACCAGGCCATAACATCTACGATTGTGAGCCGCAGACTGCGCGCAGTGTCCAGAAGCACCTGTTTTTGGGTGGGAGTGAGTGACATTTCTTTCCCTCCTTGTTTTTTAGTATATTTGCAAAAGCGAGAAGCTTACAAAACAAATCAAGTGAGAGCGAAGAATGTATAAAGTAGAAATCGTCAAAATGCGAGCTGATGTAATAATAAGAACCCCACCCGTTGACGAAATTAAAATTTCGAACGCCTAAAGGTGACAGGTGCCCGGGAACCTTGTTACTTCGTAATAAAATGCTGCAGAAAAATGCCGATAATTTTAGAAAGTGGGTAGTTCTACTATCTATTTTATAATATAGAATTATGCAGGTGTCAAGGAATTTATTTCAATTTTTATAAGTTAATTGTTTGTCAATCAGCATGGTGATTTTAGGGCTCCATAGGTTTATATAGGTGCAGGTTATTCCGGAAAGGATACTCATAGATCATACCTTGAAAAAATGATCAAGGACCAGAAGGACGGATAAAATTAGCTGTTACCCTGCCTCTATCCGGTTACGCCCGTTTTCCTTGGCATGGTATAAGGCCACATCTGCTCTTTTCATGATACTGTCTGCAGAGTCTCCGTGCTGGAAGGCGGCAACTCCAAGACTGACAGTCACTTTTCCAATCTGTTTAAAAGCATGGCTCTCAATGTTCGAACGTACTCTTTCAGCCATTATCAAAGCCTTATCAAGGGAGGTATCTGGCAAAAGCAAGGTGAATTCCTCACCACCAATACGAGAAAATACATCAGATTTTCGAATGTCTTTTTGAGCAACGGCCGCAACAGTTTCTAAAACATGATCGCCAAGGTCATGACCAAAGGTGTCATTAATCTTCTTAAAGCGATCAATATCCAGCATAACCAGACAAAAAATATCATTTTTGCGGTTGGCTCTGATGATTTCATGATTTAAAAACTCCATGAAATATCTCCGGTTAAAGACCTTGGTCAATGGATCAGAAATGGAAGAGTTTTCCAGAGTGTCATAAACATATCTTTTGACCATGAAAAGAAGAACAAAAACCACCATTAAGTTCAGCACCAGTAAAGTAATGGGAAGCATAAGATATTTGATTTTATTTTCTGCTATGTACTGGTTATCAAGAACCATTTGGTCTGCCACTGTCCAGCATTCTTCACTTTTTTTCAAATAAAGCATGTGATTCTGCTGGTTCGGGTTCGAACGGAAAGTGGCGGTCAACGATTCCAATTCCATCCATTTCTCCTCAAGGGGCTGAAGCGAAGTAATGTCTTTTTCTTTGTATTTGACAATAAGACTATTGATTTTTTCTCTTAGATCATCGTTTGCCTGGTAGCTTATTTCTAGTTTCGAGAGCCGTTGGATCGATCCTCTGATAATACCTAAGTCGTTTATAGTTGAGGCGTCGTTTTGAATCATCAAAATGAATTGTCTGAAAAGGAAAATAATCGTTCCTACAAACAGGAGAAGAATCAATAAGACTGAAAAAAGCAGTGTTGATTTTCGCTTCATAAACTCCTCCGAACGGCCTCGTATTTGGTTGGACAGATCCATTTAAAGAATAGTTCAATGATACCATAAAGGCTCCTCCCGTTGGAAGAGCCTCCTGTTTTGATAGGATATAGATCCTGTTTGTAACTTATAACCTAAGATCATTATTTAGCCAACTTTGTTTTTAATAAATGCCGCTACTTCCTGCAAGCATTCTTTTGCCGGATTTGTATGATGATTATTCATAAATCCATGCTGGGCTTCCTTTATCGATTTGTCATAAATGATTTTTTTGAACTCTATTCCTTTCTCTGTTAGTTTTTCGATCATCTCAAGGGTCGACTTATGAATAAAATCAATCTGTCCTGACAAAACGAGTGTGGGCGGAAACTTTTCAGTGATAAAATCAATTGGCATAATCTGTTGATATCCGGGATAGTCGGTCAGCTTTTTAACACCTAAATAAAGTTCCGACATGCCCATAAAACCCTCATCCTGACCTTTGTCATTCTTCTTTTTTGTGCCTGTGAGGGTAACACCGTCGTAATTCATTTCATTGCCAAAATCAGAGCCGGTACTATCCAAAAAGCGAAAAGCCCCATAGTAGAAAAAAGCAGCTTTTATCTGCTCTATTTTAAGGGGTGCCTCAACCTTGTAATACGCTCTGAATTCTTCATTGAGGCAGATGTCGATAATCGTGTTTATGATATGAGCTCCGGCAGAATCTCCGCCTAGAGCAATATTGTTTAAATCGCCATTGTATGCCTTAGCGTTTTTCTTTACCCAGTTGATCGCATCAATGGTGTCCATTATGCATGAGGGATGCCTGAATTTTGGTGCAAGCCTGTAATTGATGCTGAATACAAGGAACCCCTGTTTTGCAAGCTTCATGCAGTAGTTTACATATCTGCTTTTGTCACTTGCCATCCAGCCCCCACCGTGAACATAGATAATCAAAGGCAGTCTTTTTGTTTCACCTTCGGGATAAAATATGTCCAACTTGTTTTTATTGCTAAAGTCCGAATATCTGACATTGAAGACCCGTTCAACACCTTTGGGGCGGCTGAACATATCCTTAAAAGTGCCTATAGAGTCTATGACATTAATAAATCTCTTCATAGTTATAGCATTCATTTTTGACAGCCTCCTTCAATCTAACGGCCTAGAAGTTATCCGACTTGAGATTATGCAGCCGCGCGTTTTTCTGATATTTCCTTAACCATCTGCTGATAGTTCTTGTTATTGATATTGTAGAATATCATAGGAATAGTGCCAATAAAGGACAATATAGCCGGCAGGAGATTAACCATTGCGTTGATTCCCTGCATAGTTGAAGGACTCTGGACTGCATTGGGAACATAACCGATTGCTTTAAGAATCAGGACGGCACCACTTCCCCCTACAGCCATTCCTATCTTGGCTATAAGGCCGGCAGAGGAGTAAACAAATCCATCAGCCCTGATACCGGTTTTCCACTCGGCATATTCAACGCAGTCGGCTATCAGACTCCAGGTCATTGCTGCTCCAAACCCGCTGAAGATCCCCTGGAATATCATCCAAAAAAAGACCATGGATATGCTGTTAAAAGGTGTCGTATATAGCCCCACCAAACCGATTAGCCCTAATAAACCGGCAGTGACGGAGGTGTTTCTTTTACCAATCTTTGCAGAAACAACGGGAGCTAAAACGATGCCTACCATCGCTGTCAGTCCTACCATGGAAAACAGAGGAACCAGATCGGGCCGACCAAGTACATATATGTAATAGTAGATTGCCACACCTGCTCTGCCGAAAGTACCTGTTGCAGAAAAAAGGGATGCAGCCATAAGTGACAGAAGAGGCCTATTGGTATATACACATCTTAGAGAGTCTCTAAACGAAATTTTTTGTTCTTTTGGAGGTGTTACGACTTCTTTGGTAAAGAAGAACGTCGTCCAGAAAAAAGGAATAGCCACAATTGAAAGTATCAAAGCTGTAAAGAAGTATCCGCGCGACTGATTCCCTGCCCCTAATCCTTGTATTATGGGCATTATCATCATGTTGATTGAAATGATTGCTATAAAGGCAAAAATCATCCTGAATGAGGCCAGTTTTGTCCTTTCATTGGGATCCTGAGTCATTACCCCGGCCAGAGCGCCATAGGGTATGTTCACCGCTGTGTATGCCATATCAAGGCCAATATAGCTGACATAGGCAAAAATCAGGTTTCCTATGGGTCCGAAATTGGGAACTGTAAAAGTCAAGACATTGAATAAGGCCATAAAGATCGGAGCATACAGGAGATAGGGTCTGAATCGTCCAAACTTGCTCTTGGTCTTGTCCATAATTAATCCCATCAGGGGGTCGTTTATTCCGTCCCATACCCTGGCTACCAGGAGAAGGGTGCTTATGGCTATGGGATTCAGCTTTGCTACATCGGTAAAGAAGATCAGGATATAGCCTGATACAAGAGCCCAGCTCATATTGCTGGCAAAATCACCGAGGCCATAGCTTACTTTTGCACCAATCCCCAGTTTGGGAGACATATTAACGGCCTGGACATCGATTTGACTTGACATGGTTCTCCCCCTCTTTCATTAATGAAGTGCAGTCTATACATTCCTTAAACTTTGCTTCGCATTACAATAAGATTCTTAAAATACCGCGAAGCATCTTTTTATTAAGAATATCAACGATTCCTGAGATTCTTTTTGAGCTTAGCTGGCCTTGGCTCATCATGGCGAAGCCCCTCAGAGGCATCTCCATAATCATTGCATCCATCATTCTTTTCATATCCTTGCTGCTTCCAAACATGGCATCCATCTGCTTCGTTATGGATTTGAGCATCTGCCTTCCGATGAATGTATCCTTTATATCAAATAACGTGCTGTTGATTGTGTAGGGAGCCCCGGGTTTGGTTTCAGAGGGAAGTGGTTTGCCATAAAGTGCAGCATATTCAGTATCGCTCACTAAAAACGTCTTGGATGGAAAGCTGTAATATGTTGGAGCACTATTTTTGAGGTTATCTGAATACGCTTTCTGCCCTTCTCCGGAAATCCTCACCTTGCAGGATAAATGCATATGGCGGCTTGAGGATGCAGCTTGAATCTCATAGATACCTCCTTCTATCGTCCAGCCGCTCGAAGGATTATAAAAGGAAAAGCTCCGGTTATTGAGTGCAAATTCAACCTCTTTGATTTCGCCAGGATTCAGGAACACTTTACAAAAGCCCTTTAACTCTTTGGGAGCGCTGAAAACAACGGATTCGGGCATGGAAACATAGATTTGCACGATCTCCGCTCCGGCTATGCTTCCTGTGTTTCTAACCTTTAGCTTGACTTTAATTTGGTCACCTGACTTAAAATCATCGCCATTCATTGATAAATCGCTATAAGCAAAAGAAGTATAGGATAGGCCATATCCAAACGGGAAGGCAACATCTTTTTTAGCTGCATCATAGTATCGATAGCCGACAAAAATGCTCTCACGGTATTCAACACGCCTCGGGGTGCCGGGAAAATAGTTGAAGCATGGTGTATCTTCCAGTTTACAGGGATAAGTTTCAGCCAGTTTGCCGCAAGGATTGGCAAGGCCGAACAATAGGTCAGCGCATGCACTTCCGACAGCCTGACCGCCCAGGTAGGCCAAGAGTATACCCTTGACCTTGTCAGCCCAGGGCATTAGAACAGGCGAACCACAATAAAGAATGACCACCACATTTTCATTTACCTTTGCAAGCTCATTTATGAGTTTATTATGACTATGTGGAAGATCAAGAGATGTTCTGTCGAAGCCTTCGCTTTCGTATTCCTCGGGAAGTCCGGCAAAAACAAAGACCCTATCCTTGCCCCATGCTATTTTGCAGGCTTCATCTACTTTTTCATCCTCATTTTCGTTGCCCGAAAGATTATATCCTTCGGCATACTCTGCATTGATGCCAAGAGAAATCATGGCGTCAAAAGCGCTGTCAATCTTATAAGGATTTATCTTGCTGCTGCCTGACCCCTGATAACGGGGAGATTTGGCAAACGCACCTATAACGGCCACATTCATGCTCCTGCTTGCCGGTAAAACGGATGAATCATTTTTAAGAAGAACGGCTGATTCCGTTGCTGCCTTTTTGGCTAATGCATGATGGGCATCTTTGTCATAGTCATATTCTTTTTGCTCATGCTGAGCTTTCAGTATCAAATCAACAATACGCGTTGCAGCTATGTCTAAAAGGTTTTCGCTCAGCTTCCCTGCCTTTACGGCCTGTACAATCAAGTCATCGTTTACTCCGTTTGAGCTGGGCATTTCCAGGTCAAGCCCTGAAGCCAAGCCGGCCACCCTGTCATTGGTTGCGCCCCAATCCGTCATCACAAGCCCGTCAAAGCCCCATTCTGTACGTAAAATATCTGTTAGCAGCTTCTTGTTTTCACTTGCATATGTACCATTCAGCAAATTATAGGAGCACATTACTGTCCATGGCTTCCCATTTTTTATGGCGGCTTCGAACCCGGACAGATAGATTTCCCTTAAAGCACGCTCATCTATCACTGAGTTGGATGTCATGCGGTACTGCTCCTGGTTGTTTGCCGCAAAATGCTTTAAAGATACACCAATTCCCTTGCCCTGAATACCTTCAATAATCGCCCCTGCCATTTCACCTGTAATATAAGGGTCTTCACTAAAATACTCAAAGTTCCTGCCGCACAGGGGAGATCGTTTGATATTGGCTCCGGGGCCTAAAATAACAGATACATTTTCCTTAAGACATTCTTCTCCAATGGCATTCCCTATTTCTCGCATCAAGCTCCGGTCAAAGCTGCAGGCAGTTGCACAGGCTGTTGGAAAACAAGTTGATTCCACACTTTTGTTTATTCCAAGATGATCGCCGGCGCCATCCTGCTTACGTAAGCCGTGAGGGCCGTCAGTAACCATTATTGATTTTAGTCCTAAGCGTTCAACTCCTTTTAAATTCCAGAAATCCTTGCCGGAGCAAAGGGAGGCCTTTTCCTCCAAAGTCATTAAGGATACCAGTTCTCTGGCTTTTGACATAAAGACACGCCCTTTCATATTTGTTCAACCAATATCTTTTTATTGGCCGATTTTTCCTGCCAGGAACATAAAAGAAGGAATAACAGGATTGAGATAGATGCGCCCAAGGTCACATCTGAAGCAAAGTGTGCACCTACAATAATACGGCTTACCATGACCATCAAAATCCATGCAAAGGCCACTATCTTAAGGAGAACCGAGCTGCCTTTCAATTTCGGAATAAAAGAAGGGATAAGCGTGATCCATATGATTACGGCCGAATTGGCAGAATGCCCTGAAGGAAAGGACATATATTCGTTGTCGGAGGTGAACCCCTGGGGAAGATACCAGCGTGAGAAGTGGTCGAAGGGTTCAACCATACTTCTGAATCTAAGCCTCCCCCACCCCATTTTTATGAGGTTAATAATCAAAATCGCAGAAACAAAGAGTAGTACACCAATAACTGCGGCTCTTCTTATCTTATCCTTCTGATCTTTGCTTAGCTTTGCGGCTAAGAGCAACGCAGCTGCGGCATAAATAACCGCAATAACAGGAGCCAAAGGCAATAAACCTTTTCCTAGATAGTTAATAGGCAAATATGCAGCCATGAAGCTGAATAAGAAAAGGAGAATACAAAACCCAACAATACTCAAAAAGTTTTCCAGCTTCTTTTCTTTATTTCTGGTCGTTATTAATGCTGCCATGCAAAACACAGCAATTAACGCGCCCGGAAGCTCGCCGAATGTCTCAAAAAAATGCCCGAATGAGCTTTCAGGATTATAAAGTGCCTGCGAGATCTGGAGATCTGTAAAAGCAAATCCTATTAACAAAATGATGACCGTAAAGGCGAATAGTAGCTTTTCTAACTTATTCATCCCAACTCTCCCCTTCTTAAAGCATTGTATCCCAGCGCCCACAGAATGGGTCAACCGGAGATTTTCCTTTGAACTCGCTTCGTCCTGTGATTTTTTCGATAACCGAATCCAGCACAAAATCATTAGAAGAATATGCATTGATATAGGTTTTAATCATGGGAACATCAAGAAGGTGATAGGGGTTTGCAAGGCTTATGAACAAGACAGGTAATTCCTGAGTGAACCAGGGAGTATCGTTGCCCATACCACCAAAGCCTTTCCAATTCAAGCGGATAACAGTAGTGTTGCTATTTGTCTGGATGTTTGCGAAATAAATAACCAAATCATATTTCTTGGCAAATTCTCCGGTTCCGCTGAATGCCTCGGCAATAATCTCACGGGTGTGATCATCGACCTCTTCTCCGTTCATCAGAGCTGCAACATCAATATTAACGGAGCGATTTCGTACAGTGACCTCAAACCCTTCTTTCTCAAGTTTTTCCTTTAGCTTAATGCGAAGCGGAGAATTTAAATCATCATTCTCTTCTATGACATTGAGATATACCCGTTTTGTCTTTTCCGGGCTTATGGGCAATAGGTTCTGGAGATCCTTCACAAGGGTTACGGATTTATCAGCACAATCTCTTGACCATTCAATATGCTTTGGATTCCTCAAAATGCTCAAAGCCTCCGGACCGGGCACAAGTGTACCATTCTTCTGCTTGATATGAAGCTTAAGGCTGGCTTTCAAAGCAAGTATTCTGGTTACTGCTTCGTTTAGTCTGTCATCGGTCAGAATACCCTTCTGATAACCTGCCATCATAAACCTGAAGTCTTCTTCAATCGATTTGTTGAAAAGGAAGACATCACAACCTATTGCTATTGAGTAGGGAACTGCATCCTCACGTTTCATCCCGACACAGTAACCGACCATGGGCGTGGCATCAGTCGTTATCACACCTTTAAATCCAAGTCGGCCTCTAAGCAAACCCCCAATAATTTCTGGAGACAGGGTTGCAGGAACAACATTTCTTTCGGGAATTTTAGGGTTCAGCTTATGTACCCAGGCAGGCTGAGCGATATGTCCTACCATTATTGTCTTTGCTCCTGATTCAATCAAGGAAGCATATACTTTCCCGCATGTAGCGTCCCACTCATCGGCAGAAAGAGTATTGATACTGGTGAGAAGGTGCTGATCACGCTCATCTACGCCGTCACCCGGAAAATGCTTTATAGAAACTGCCACGCCCTCTTCATCAGCAGCACGCATATAGCCCTTCGCCATGCTGATAACCTTATCAGGATCACTGCCGAATGTTCTGAGATTGGTAATAGGGTTGCGGAAGTTCATGTCTATATCAACAATAGGGGCGAAAGCCCAATTGCACCCTGCCGCAGCCGCCTCAGAACAGCTGATTTTACCTAGGTAATACCCCATTTGATCATCATTGGCGGCACTGGCTTGCATGGGCATACCAAAGCTTGTTCCATCGGTGACAAGGCCGGTACCCCCCGATTCCAAATTGGCTGCCAGCAGCATGGGTATTTTTGAATACTCCTGAAGCATACGGTGAGTTTTTTGCACCTCTTGACCTGGTGCAGAACGATACATTATTCCACCAATGCCAATCCCCTGTACCAACTGCTTCAAGACTGCCTCGTCGGTGGTAAAGCCAACAGGACAGAATATTTGACCGATTTTTTCTGTTAAGGTCATTGATGACAAGGTATTCATAACCCAGTCAATATCCTCGTTGCTCAGATTAAACGGGCTAGCTTTCAGATTAATCATAGTGGATGCATCCTTTCATTAATAAGTTCGAGATAACTTTTTTACAGCTTCTTCTTTGCTTATTTGGCCTTGGTTTGCCATTGCCATGATCTGTACATCTTTATCACGAAGCTTATACAGCTTAAGAAGCGGCAGGCAAAGAACCATGCCAATCAGAGGAAATAAAATATATGATACCCAAATGCCATTGGTTGTGCCGCTGCTCTGAGTGGGCAAGGTTGCGTCATAGCCTATTGCTGAAAGCAAGAATCCGCTCATTGCACTTGAAACCGCAGCGAAGAGCTTTGTTGCGAAGGTCTGAACTGAAAAAACGATTCCTTCGGTGCGGTTGCCTGTTTTGAATTCACCATACTCAACGCAGTCGGCGGCAAACAAGAATGCCATTGTCATGGAACCGCCCCATGCAAGGCCCCGGAGTACTGCAAAAACGGAAAACACAATGAGATTGCCGTACCCAATAAAATAGCTTACAATGCCCAGACCAATATTTATTATGATACCGGCTGAATATATATGAAATTTATCAAGCTTCTTGGTGAGGGCCGGCAATATGGCTGAAAATATAAGCATCGGGAGGACTCCGAGCATCATGACCAAAGGAATAAACTGTTCGCCACCGAGATTATACTTAGCGAAATAATTGCCGAAGCCCATACCTACATTGGTAAGGCCTGAAACAATATTGGCGGCATAGAAAATGAGAAGATATTTGTTCGACGTCAAGCCTGAAAAGATTTCCTTGATGGATATGCTTTTTTCGCTCGGTGCGGCAAAACGCTCTTTTGCAAAGCGGTTAACCGGCAGCATAAGAAGGAATCCAAGAATTGAAAGTATGATGATTGCCTTTGTCCAGCCTATTGCCATTATAATGGGCATTGAAGCAATCGATAATACAAGCATGGCCACCATTGCAGCAACGCGTCCGATGGATATGATTTTCGTTCGTTCCTGTATATTGTTTGTCATAGTCGTTGCAAGCGCGAAGATAGGCACATCGCACATGGTATACATGATATCCCAAAGAATATATGTTACGAAGGCATAACCGATTTTAACCCCCACAGGCCATTTATCAGACATTGAGAATATAGCTATGGTGGCCAGAGGAATCAAAAAGGTTGAAATCTTTATCCACGGCTTGAATTTACCCTTTTTCAAATGAACCTTGTCAACAATGATTCCAAAGAGAGGATCATTGACAGCATCCCATATTTTTGCGATTAAAAAGATAATTCCGACAACAGCAGGAGAAATAAAAACGTAGTCAGTAAGAAAGAGCATCAAGTATTGAAGTATAAAAAGATAAAAGATGTTCTGGCCCATAAAATACGAGCCGTAGCTGATCCGCTCCACTCTGGTGGTGCAATTTCCGATCTCCCCTATTCTTTCCGGGCTTCCCATAGCTTAGCCTCCCAAACTCAAAATTAAGACCTTTTCCTATAAAAAAGTCTATCAAGATAAGAGGAAGGGTACATTCCTAATCGGGTTGATTTTGAGGGTGTTTTTTGCTCTATTGATTAAGAAAAATAAAAAAAGAGCAAAACCTTATAGCAAGATTTGCCCTATCTCAGTGCTAATATTTCGTTTAGGGACAGTTAAAATATATTAGGTCCCCTTCAGTATTGCTTTTCAAGTATCATCATACAAATACCATGCTGCGGGATTTGCATCGTACCTGAAAAATCATCCTCAATGTCATGGCTAAAGATATGAAGGGTTGGGCGAGCAGTATATTCCAGGTATTTTGCATCAGAGATAGTCAGATTATCAGGGCTTCCCATCTTTTGATAAAGGTCAAAAGCGCTCCCATGATCACGGTCAAGTGTATATCTGGTTTCTCGGTATTTTCCGCTTAATCCTGATAGCTGAAAGCTTATGTTTAAGGGAGGCTTGTCCTCGAAAACATCATATCGGTGTTCAAAGCTTAGCGAGGATCTATCACCGCTTAGGAACAATTTGTCATAGAACAGGTAGTTATAAGCGAGTATCTGAATGCTGCTTCCACGACGTGTTATTACCATATCGTCAGTTAAATCAAGAAGCTCATCTCCAAGCATATTGAGAAAAAAGTAAGCATAGTAGGAAGGTTTTTTTATTCCTTCGGTTGTAATCATACCAAAGCCTCCCCCAAAGGGCGGAGAGAGCTGGTCATTTTCTTCAAATATATCTGATAAAGTCCAGAAGCCAAGACTATCCAGCTTCCCCAGGTTTCTAAGGGCGCTATTGATAATGTAACAGGCAGGAAACATTGTATCAAGCAGATAATTTTTACGAACTGCAGAAATATTGAATTCCGTTATATGAACTTCTTTAACAGGGTATTTCAGCTTTTGAATTTCAGAAGAATACATATCAATACATTCTTTTACAAAGTCCAAGCCTCCCAGAAGCGGAATCATACCGTCCTTGTTATTTAAGTAAAAATCGTTTTCTCCATAGATATGGTAAGTAAAATAGGGCATTTTGATTTTCTTTTCGTTTAAGAAATCCACTATTTCACTAATGGTCATGGAAGAGAATTTAGTGTTTTGGAGTATGGAAGGCCCTGCAACACGCAGCTCTCCATCAATCTCCAATAAAGCTTGAATGGTTTCCTGTAAAAAGATAAAGTATTCCTCTTTTGTACCCGCCCACATAAAATCGGGTTCATTCCAGATTTCAAAGTACCATAATCTGACCTCATTTATACCATAGCGATTGATGCAATGCCTAACAAAATTTCTTACCAGGTCCAGCCAAGCCTTTATGTCTCTAGGAGCGGATATATTCCCTTTATACCAGAAAATCGAAACATCCTTGCTTTTTAATGCGGATGGCATAAATGTAAGATCGAAGAAAGGCCTGATCTGCGCTTCCTGAAGAAAATCTAAAAAAGTATCAATATACTGCCAGCAATAGCTTATAGACCCGTCACTGTTTACAGCAATAATCCTCATTTCATCACTGAAAATACCATGGAATCTGATATATTTAAAATTCAGCTCTCTTGCAGCCATGGCTATTTGCTGCTGTAGGTCAGAACGCAGGCAGTCATATGCGCGTCCAACAGTGGCTAGCTTTTTCCAAAAATGCACTAGCGGAGATGCTTTATCCTGTACACTTTTAGACACTTGTTTTATTTTTATAGGGTTGATCACTGCATGGGAAGGTGCTTCTGCATCCAAGTATTCTTTAAGCTTGCTCATGGCTTGATGGGAATCGAACTCCATATATGAAGCACTCTCTTGAAAATCAGCTCCATTCAGTATTTTCAGCCCACGATATTCACTGGGAGTCAACCGGTAAAAATCCTTAAAGGCTTTGTTAAAGGCTTTTGTACTTGCAAAACCACAATCAACAGCAATATCACCGATAAGCTTGTTTGATTGATCAAGCTGAGCTATAGCCTTATGAAGCCTAATGTGGTTTAAATATTCCTGTAAAGTCAGTCCAACTTTTTCTTTGAAGAAGTGAGAAACATAATAGACACTTAAAAATTCACTACGCGCAATATCATCAAGGGTTATTTTTTCAGAATAATGATTGTCAATATATTCCATGATATGCTTGATGCGCGGGATGTCCTTATCCTGGAACAGAATCCTGGCATTGTTGTTTTGTAATCTGGGCATATTGCGGACAATATAGGCGAGCATGGTATTGAGTGTTCCTTCAATTGCCAGCTGATACCCTTCTCCGGATTTGTTATATTCGACAATCATTTGTGCTATAAAAGAGCGCAATTGAGAAAAGACTTCCGGCTTCTGTCCGCCTGATTGACACGAATGACATTTAAAATAGATATCCTGTAATCCCGGAAATGTTTTCTGAAAAAGCTCAGGATTTATTTGTACTGCAACTAGGATATTCTCCTCATTTGCCACACTGCTATGTATTTCATTTGAATTGATCAGAAAAATGTCATCTTCGTGAAGTGTGTGTTTTTGGCCATTTATATAAAGAAATATACTTCCTTTAAGCACCAAAAGTATCTCAATCTCTTTATGCCAATGAAACTTGAACCGATTAACGCTGTGCACGATGATACGTGCGCTGAGGCCCTGTTTGTAACGGATTATTTCATAGTTCGAATCCATATAAACATCCCCCTATAAAAGGCTCTTCCCAAGGGAAGAGCCTCATCGTTTTACAAAATATTAACCTCTTTGCTTTGAAATCTCGAACATGATAAGCGCAGCTGCGACTCCGGCGTTTAGTGAAGATATCTTTCCTTTTAAAGGAATCTTAACCATCAGGTCGCATTCATCCTTGGCAAGCCTTGAAATTCCTTCGCCTTCACCTCCGATTACAAGGGCGCAGGGGCCTTTCAAGTCTGCATCATAGTAATTGCTCTCGCCGTCCATATCGGCACCGACGATCCATACTCCTTCTTCTTTAAGCTGGCGCAAGGTCTGCACCAAATTACTGACACGAGCCACAGGTACATATTCCAGCGCCCCCGCGGCCACCTTGGCAACAGTTGCATTCAAGGTTGCTGAGCGGCGTTTTGGAATAATAATGCCGTGAACACCCGAGCACTCGGCGCTCCTTATTATTGAACCCAGGTTATTGGTATCGGTAATCCCGTCCAAAACGAGAATAAAGGGTTTTTCTTCTTTCTCGGCTGCTTTTGCTAGAATATCCTCAACCTCAACATATTCCTGAGCAGCGACTTCAAGGATTACACCCTGGTGGATGCGGGTTTGGGACATGGCATCGAGCTTAAAGCGCTCAAAATACTGAATGGGAACATCCTTTTCCCTCGCCATGGCCACAATTCTTGAGATCATAGTATCCTCGTTGTCCTTTTCGACAAAGAGCTTATTAATAGGGCGACCGGATCTTATGGCTTCAAACACAGGTTTTCTTCCCTCGACCCTGTCCTCTCTTTCCTCAAGTTCATTTTCAATATTATCCTTAATGGCTTCTTTCTTGACATACGCGTCCTCTTTTGGACGTTGAGTATCAAACTTTTTATTGATGGGTGCGCGAGAGCCCTTATTCTCAAAGCCTCGCTTAGACTCTCTATAGCCTCCGGCTTTAGGCGCATCGTCTTTTCTTGGACCTCTGAAACCGCCGGTTTTAGGCGCATCGTCTTTTCTCGGACCTCTGAAGCCGCCGGTTCTAGGTTCATCATCTCTTCTTGGACCTCTGAAGCCGCCGGCTCTAGGCGCATCATCTTTTCTTGGACCTCTGAAACCGCCAGCTCTAGGCTCATCGTCTCTTCTTGGCCCTCTGAAGCCACCAGTTCTAGGTTCATCCTCTCTTCTTGGCCCCCTGAAACCACCAGTTTTAGGTGCATCGTCTCTTCTTTGTCCTCTATAGCCGCCGGTTCTTTGGTCGGAATCTCTTCTAGGACCTCTGAAATCTTCTGAGTCTCTTCTCGGCCTTCTAAATTCACCCGAGCCCTGTTCGGCATCTTTTCCCGGCCCATAGCTTTTAAAGCCTCCAGAGCTCTTTCCGGCACCTTTTTTGGTTATTCTGTAGCCACCGGTACTCCAGTCCGTGCTTCTTCTTGCTTCCCCGAAGCCTCCCGATCTCTCGGAATCTGAGCCTCGTGAACCTCTATAGCCGCCTGCACTCTTTTCAGAACCCCTGCTTATGCTGCGGGATTCGAATCCGCCCCCCGCCCTTGGCTTTCCATCGCGTTTTCCTGCGCCCGAGCTCCTCGGTTTGCTGCCGGAAGGTGTCCTTGGGCTTCTTCCTGAATCATTATCATTCTTTCTCATGTTTTATCTCCGTTTCAGCTGTTTCTATAAGGATGGCTGCTTGTTGCATGAGGGCGTTAAGTCTTTCCTGCTGGCCGGTTAAATACAAAAAACCCATAACTGCCTCGAAGGCAGTGGCATACTTATAATCCTGGATATCCGCATTTTTAGGTACGGTTGTTGATTTGGCATTTCTTCCTCGTCTGAAAATATAGGCCTCATCCTCAGTAAAGGTACTCAGTAAAACCTTCGATATTTTTGCCTGTGAAGCGGCCTTTACATAGTCGGTGGAATAGAGATGAAGCTGGTGTGAGGTACCTTTTTTGTTTAGAATTAATCTTTCCCGAATAAAGAGATTAAATACCGCATCTCCCATGAAGGCTAAAACAGCGGGCTGCATAAGCCTTACTTCATCAACCTTTTCAAGCGCCAACCTCATCACCTCATCTTATCATAAGTTATTAAAGCTATCCGAGCACGGGCATACGCCATCATGCAAGGAAAGCAAACTCTACTGAATTCCTAAGATACTGACCCATTATACCCTAAGCCTTTAATGGCTGCAATGATATTCTTTACTATTCGGAGCATTCATAACCCTCCGAAAAATTTTCGGCAAGTGACCTCTTTTAGTTCACTTGCCGAATGCTCATCAGATAATATTCCAGAGTGACGGGATCTTAATAAAGGGTAAAAACTCTCCCCAGCCAAGTAAGAAGGAAAAGACCAGATGAATAACCGGAACTGCAAGAAGACTGAAAGCCAGATATTTTAACGTCTGGTCGCTCTTCATTTTAAGGGACAAGGGTGGAAGGAATACTGTCAAAAGCACCGGAAGCACATAATCAAGCCAGACCGGAAGCCTTAAAAAGTTGCCGTAGCGGCTTATGAGAAAGCTTCCATACACCGTAATCATTCCTATGATATTGATAAGGAAAGACTTGGCCTTGTACTGGGAACCAATAATAAGCCTTATGACACACAAAAAAGCTATATATGTAACAGCGGCCATAATCAGGAACCTGAAGGCCTGATCCATGGAAATACCCCCTTTACAATTGCTTTAAAACAAGCACAACTTATTTTACCACTATATTGACCAAACGACCTTTGACCACGATGATCTTAGCAATGCTTTTTCCATCAAGGAACGGTGCCGAGCGGGAATCCTTCAACGCAATTTCCTCGATGGTTTTGTTATCGGCATCTGACGGCACAGTTATTTTAAACCGGATCTGCCCGTTAAACTGAACAGCCAGCTCCACCTCATCCCTGATCAAAGCTTTCTCGTCGTGTTCCGGCCAGGCTTGGTTAAACAGGGACGTTTTTTCTCCAAGCATCTCCCATAATTCTTCGGTAAAATGCGGAGCAAAGGGTGCCAACAGTTTAACAAGGTCTCGGACGGTATCCTCTAAAAGGGTGCGATTCTTCGTTCCCAGAGCATCATATTTGTAAATGGCATTGACCAGCTCCATGAGCCTTGCAATGGCAGTGTTAAACTGGAATTGCTCCGTATCGGCGGTTACGCTCTTTATGGCGTTGTGTCTTACCAGATTGAGTTCCTTCTCATCAGGGCCCATGGTATTGGCGGAAGCTTCTTTTCTTTCTACAATAATCTTTTCTACCAATCTTTCCACACGTCCCACAAAGCGGTCAATGGCCTTAATGCCGTCATCACTCCATGGCCCGCCTTCAATATAGGCAAAACCAAAGGCCAGATACATTCTGAAGACATCGGAGCCAAATTTCTGAATATATTCATCCGGGTTTACCGTATTGCCTCTGGACTTTGACATCTTTTGTCCGTCAGCACCCAGAATAGAACCCTGGTGTACCAGTGACAGGAAGGGTTCGTCAAAATCAAGATAACCCATATCCCGCAAGGCCTTTGTGAAAAAGCGCGCATACAGAAGATGCATCGCGGCATGTTCGGCGCCGCCCACATATTTGTCGACAGGAAGCATCTTGTTGATCCAATCCCGGTTAAAGGCCTCCTGAGAATTTTTGCTGTCCGGGTACCTTAAGAAATACCAACTTGAGCAGACAAAGGTATCCAGGGTATCTGAATCCCTTCTGGCAGGTCCTCCACAGGAAGGACAGGTGGTATGAATAAATTCTTCACACTTGGCCAGAGGTGATTCGCCATCAGGAGTAAATACCACATTATAAGGCAGCTCAACAGGCAACTGATCCTCTGGAACCGGCACTGCGCCACATTTATCACAGTGCACAACAGGAATTGGCGAACCCCAGTACCGTTGCCTTGAAACCAACCAGTCACGCAGGCGGTAGGTGACCTTAAGTTCACCGTGGCCATCCTTTTCCAGTTTTTTCACAATGCCTACCCGGGCTTCATCAGAGGTTACTCCATCAAATTCCTGGCTTGCCGTTAACAGACCATAATCGGTAAAGGGAAGTGTATCATCCACTCCATCCTTGCCCTTAATGACACGTTTGATATCCAGGTTATATTTGGTGGCAAATTCAAAATCACGTTCATCATGAGCGGGAACAGCCATGACACAACCCGTACCGTAGCCTGCCAGAACATAGTCGGCGACCCATATCTGCACCTTTTCGCCGGTTAAGGGGTGAATGGCATATGCGCCTGTAAAAACACCGGTTTTTTCACGTACCGTTGAAAGACGGTCAATCTCCGAAACTTTCTTAACTTGATCCCGATAAGCTTCAACCTTCTCTTTATACTCCGGAGTGGTGATTTCATCGACAAGCTCATTTTCAGGGGCCAGCACCACATAGGTCACACCATAAAGGGTATCTGCCCGGGTGGTGAAAACTCTGAAAGAAATGTCCTTATTTTCAACTTTAAATTCTATTTCTGCACCTTCCGAGCGTCCAATCCAGTTGGTCTGAATTTTCTTGGTCTTTTCAGGCCAATCAAGACCAGGCAGGCAATCTAAGAGCTCCTGAGCATACTCGGTAATTTTAAAGAACCATTGGGTCAAATTCTTTTTAGTCACTTCGGAGTTGCAGCGTTCACAGCTTCCGTCAATGACCTGCTCGTTAGCCAGGACGGTTTTACAACTGGGACACCAGTTCACAGGTGCATTCTTTCTATAGGCCAGACCTTTTTTATAAAGCTGCAGAAAGATCCACTGGGTCCACTTGTAGTATTCGGGAGAGCAGGTCACAACATCATAATCCCAGTCAAAAGAAGCGCCCATGGCCTTCAACTGCTGCTTCATGGTCTCAATGTTTTTTAAAGTCGAATCCTTGGGATGAATACCTGTCTTTATAGCATAATTTTCGGCAGGCAGGCCAAAGGCATCAAAGCCCTGGGGATGAAAGACATTATAGCCCTGCATCCGCTTCATACGCGCCCAGGAATCTGTCAGACCATAATTGTACCAATGCCCCACGTGGAGATTAGCCCCCGAGGGGTAGGAAAACATTTCAAGGCAGTAGAGCTTTTTATCAAGCTGTTCTCGGTTAAATTTATATAGGTTGCTTTCTTCCCATCTCTTCTGCCATTTTTTATCGATCTGTGTTGAATAGCTCATAGGATAACCTCCACATTATACATTGTCAGTCTTGAGATCAAGCTGTTTTCCGTCCTGCCATAATCTCTCAAGGCCGTAATATTCCCTGTCTTCCTCGTGAAAAATATGAATCACCACATCGCTGTAATCAATAAGAATCCAGCGTGCGCTGTTATAACCTTCTACATGCAATGGCTTAATGCCTTTTTCAGAAAGCTTTTCTTCAACATTATCGGCTAAAGCTTTTATATGAGTAACCGATGTACCGCTGGCCATGACAAAATAATGTGCAATGGTAGTGAGATCATGAATATCAATGGCTTTTATGTTTTTTGCTTTTTTATCGTCCAAGGCATCAATAACAGTATCAAAAATAGGTTGAGTATTGTTCATTCTCTTTCTTAGTTCCTTTCTTTCCATTTAATCCGTCGGATATGTACGAATCATTAATGAGAAAGCAGTTCACGATAATTCTTATATGTCAGTCATTATTACGAAGTAACAATGTTCTAGGTTACCTGTCACCTTTAGGCGTTCGAAATCTTTGATTTCGGTAACGGGTGAGGTTATTATAACATGAAAATATACTGTCAAACCACATCTGTCATAATATTTCGGTCCGTCATTTTTCCCACCGGGCATAGGTTCCGCAAGGGAGAATAATGGAGGAGTCAGTCACAGGCAGACCTACCTCACCACAGGATACCCTGCCGCCATACTTTGCCCTTAAGCCAAGGTCCAGCATATTGGCTGAAACCTGGGGTGAAAATCCCGTAGTATAAGAATTAAGCAAAAAGAAAACAGGATTCTCACTCATGACATCCTTTAAGGTGTTTACCAATGTAAAAAGTTCATCTTCCAGCTTCCAAAGCTCACCATTAGGACCTCTCCCATAGGATGGCGGATCCATGATAACAGCGTCATAAAAACGGCCCCTTCGGATTTCCCTCTGAACAAACTTTAAGCAGTCATCCACGATAAACCTTACAGATTTATCAGAAAGATGGGATAGAGCAACATTTTCTCTGGCCCATGAGACCATGCCCTTGGAGGCATCCACATGGCAGACGGAAGCCCCGGCAGCTAAACAGGCACAGGTTGCACCACCTGTATAGGCAAATAGATTGAGCACTGAAACAGGACGATGAGCCTCAATGATTCTTTCAGTCATCCAGTCCCAATTTACAGCCTGTTCTGGAAAAAGTCCCGTATGCTTAAAGCCTGTGGGTTCAATTTTAAAAGTCAGATTCTTGTAGTTCAGGTTCCAGCTTGAAGGGATTTTCTTTTTATATTCCCATTCACCACCACCAGCCTTACTTCTGTGGTAGTGAGCATGCACGCTTTCTAAAACCCCTGGTTTGGTCCAGGGCCAAATGGCTTGAGGATCGGGTCTTCTTAATATGATACCATTCCAGCTTTCTACTTTTTCTCCGTCGCCTGCATCCAAAAGCTTGTATTCGTTCCATCGATCAGCAGCAATCATGTGTGCCATAAACCTCTCTTTTATAAAAGCAATATTGTGATTGCATCAGAAAGTCACTCTGTAACTTTCTGGATTATAATCATATTGTGATTTATTATAGCCATAGTAAAACATTACTACACCCTGTCATCCTATGCCGATAATAACCAAGATCTGGCGTCCCAGGTCGTTATTGAGAAGCATCAGACCCAGAGAGACATAAACAATGGCTATAAGGCATAGTCCGGGTATTCCTGCCAGAAGGCCCCTGGCGCTTCCCTTGATTTTGACAGGCACTTCAACCGTTTTCTGGGTAATGGTCCTTAGTGTAAGAAGAAGGCCAAAAATCACCAGAAGACCGGCCGCTAAAATAACCGCAAATACCGCAGCCATAATGCCAAGGAGCTGATCAAGGGTCATATTGTATTGTTGAGCCAGCCCAAGAAATTCCGGCGTCGAGAAAGGATCTGTCACAATTTGTGTACCCGCTCCTCCAGCACCTTTTACCGAATAATTGGCCAGGAGTGTCAAAAGACCGTTATTCATAAAATGAAGGATCATTCCGTTAAAAATCGAGCCGGTTCGATAGACCGAATAGGCGGCAATAAATCCTATAAGGGTTTGGGCAGCCAGCCGTTGGAAATCAAAGTGAAACAGGCCAAACAGAAGACCGCTCAAAAAAACAGCCCATCCTGCTCCCAATCTTTCCAAGCCTCTCTGAATCATTCCTCGAAAGAGGATTTCTTCACAGACAGCAGGAAGAACAGCAACTAAGAGCAATGAGACGACAACGCCCCGGGACATGTAATCCGCCACTTCCCCTGCAAGGTAGACCCTTCCGAAGATGGTCTTGATCCCCAGCAAAGCTATGATTCCGGCGCAGAAGCCCGATATGACCATGACAGGACTTATGACCAGCATGATCAGAGCCTCCAGAGGTCTGGGTGCTTTCAGTCTAAAGGTCTCTTTAATGTTATATCGCCTAATGAGTGCCAGAAACAGTGGCGGAACAGCAAAGAACAGGATTTGAGACAGCAGAAGATTGGCTACATCATTAAACTCAAATCTGATGATAACTTGGGAAACATAGACATAGTAAAGCGCCACGAGCGTATAGAGTATACCCGAATCCAGGGGCACCGGAAGTTTTTTTTGACCTTCAATAATTTCTGGTTCCATATATTCATCCTCATATTGTCTAATAGTGCTATACCTTGCGTGGGTGTCACGAAGGGCGTCCCCGTTAATGAATAGTGCCTACTTTTGAAGGCGGCCATAGTATCATTGAGGCTTTGCCCTCCAAGGAGCGAATACTGATGCATCCAAAAGTACGGCTATCCTCTGATACTTCGCGGTTGTCACCCATGACGAAGAATTGGTTCTCAGGCACTTTTACAGGATATGAAAGCTCTCTGGGAGGGGTTTTACCCACCACATAAGCCTTATTCTCCTTTTCCCCATTAATATATACATCGCCTTCGGGTGTAATTTCTATAACATCTCCGGGCATACCAATAATGCGCTTGACATAGCGCTCATTGATCCGATCTTTACGGAATTTATCAGTGAAATCGATTAATTTGATGTTGACCTCATCCCAAAAACCCTGCTTTTCCCTTCCGTTTGTCAAAAAGAGGATAATATCTTCACGTTTCAATTCATCTACCTTATCTGCCAAGCGGTTAAAATAGACAACGTCACCTTCAAAAAGCGTATTATGCATGGAGGTCTGGTCAACCCCGGAAATGGCGAATACCTTCATGTTTAATGTGAATACAATGAGTAACGGGATTAAAAGGGCAAGAAGCCAGCCCATTATTTCCTTCATTATTTTAATTTTACTCGACAAATACAAGACCACCTTTCAATGTTGAGGGTTATATGTTCACATTATATCATGAAATGATTCAATGCCTTCGATCATCGTATGAAATCTTTGATTTCTCTTATGGGTCGAGGCTTGTGGTACGTTTCCACAGAAACGTACCTCTGGTAACGGGTGAGGTTATTATATCACTATTTAAACGATCTATGTAAGAGATTGGCATTAAAGAACCGGTCTTGCATCATGAAAAGAACAATGATAGCATACTAATATGATGCTTAGTAAACTAATCTTAATAGGCAAATGTGCATCATACTTAAACAAAGAAACTTTTAAAGGAGTTGAGATTGAAAATGCCTGACCCTAAGCCTGAAAGGCCCGATGTCAATGATTATCTCGAATGTAGTGATATGATCGACTATGATCATCCATTGGTAAAAGAGGCTGCGGAACAGCTTACATACGGTCTTAAGGACAATATCGCAAAATCCAGGGCCATCTTTGATTTTGTAAGAGACCATATCTTTCATTCATTTCAAATTAACGCAACCAGTGTCACTAAAAAAGCTTCCGAGGTAATGGATAAAGGACACGGCATCTGCTATGCCAAAGCACATCTTCTGGCAGCGCTCATGAGAGCCTCAGATATACCGGCGGGGCTGTGCTATCAGATCCGCTTTGATCTTGAACTGGAACAGCTTGTGGTACACGGCTTCAATGCTGTTTATATCCAGGAATTAAGTCAATGGATACGTCTTGACGCCAGTAAGCATGGAGATGAAGGGCAGTGGCGTTTTGATCCCCTTCGGGAATCACCGGAACTCATCGTCAATAAGAGTCTGGGTGAACATGATGATTTTACCGTCTACCTGTCACCCAGTAGAAGAGTCATTAAAGCATTGAATGCATCGGAAAACGTGGATGAATTAAGAAATCTTTTACCTTCAAAAATATAATAACCTCACCCGTTACCGAAATCAAAGATTTCGAACGGGTCCCGAGTTATTGATACTTCGTATTAATAACCTCACCCGTTACCAGAGTTCGTACCGAAAGGAACGAACAGCAAGCCTCGACCCATAAGAGAAATCAAAGATTTCGAACGGGTCCCGAGTTATTGATACTTCGTATTAATGCTGCACAAAAGCACATGCTAATGTATCCTAAAACTAAATCTTACTTTGATGAAGAAAGACCTAGGCTGGCATGTGCTTCCTTAACAATATCTGAAATCATAATTTCAACCTTGTTTTCAGCAGAGCCCTTTACAAGATATAGCAAATATTCAATATTTCCCTCTGGGCCGGTAATGGGTGAGAAGGAGAGGCCTTCTATGGAAAAGCCATTGCCTGTTGCCATGTTTATGATGGTATCAACAACCTCTTCATGGACCTTCGGGTCTCTCACAACACCTTTTTTGCCCACCTTTTCTCTTCCGGCCTCAAACTGAGGTTTTATAAGGCAGACCACCCTTCCGCCGGGCTTTAGCAAGGCTTTAAGAGGTGGAAGAATAAGCTTGAGAGAGATAAAGGAAACATCGGCCGAACCGAAATCCAGAGGATCTTTGATTTGTTCTGGTGTAACATACCGGAAATTAGTGCGCTCCATGCATATCACCCGGGGGTCATTCCTTAACTCCCAGGCCAGTTGCCCATAGCCCACATCCACTGCATAAACCTTTTCAGCTCCATTTTGGAGCATCACATCAGTGAATCCGCCGGTTGAAGCTCCCACATCCACACAGGTGCAGCCCTCAAGATTGATATTAAAAATTTGAATGGCCTTTTCAAGCTTAAGGCCACCACGGCTTACATAGGGTATAGGGTTACCTCTGATTTCTATTTTGCAATCCGGATCATAAGAAGCTCCGGGCTTATCTGAACGTTCGCCGTTAACAAAGACCATACCCGCCGTAATGGCACCTCTGGCCTTTTCACGGCTTTCGAACAACCCTTTTGAAAATAGCAGAACATCCAGTCTCTCCTTAGCCATAACATCCTCATTAAAGCACACTCCAAAGGACAGTCCCTCTTAGGTGCACTCATTATTCCTGTAGTAATTCAACACACTTAGTTTTATTCCCTGAGCGTCCAAACCGTATTCTTTATAAATTAAGCTTCTTTCTCCATGCTCAATCCCTCTGTCGGGAAGCCCCAGAATAAGGGTACTGGCATGAAACCCGCTGCAATTCACAAGCTCTGTCACATAAGAGCCAAATCCGCCCTTTTGTATAACATCCTGTACAACTACGACCCGTCCATTTTCTTTTGCGCAGGCCAATATCAGCTCGTCGTCCACAGGCCGTAAGAACCTGGGATTTATAACCTTACAGGAAACACCTTCTTTTTCAAGAAGCTGGGCAACCTCAAGAGTAACAGCAACCATGGATCCTACGCCAATGAGCGTCAAATCCTTACCTTCCTTCAAGATGACGCCCTTTCCATAGGTAAGTGCCTGCTCCGAGCCAGGAAATTCTGAACCCGAGCCCCTGGGATAGCGGACCGCAATGGGCCCGTGGTGCTGAGAAAGTGCATAATCCATCATAGCCTTAAGCTCATTGGGGGAAGCAGGCGACAGTATGGCTAAATAGGGAATGGTATACAAAAAGGAGACATCATATATGCCCTGGTGGGTCTCCCCGTCATCTCCCACCACACCAGCACGGTCAATGGCGAATACCACCTTCAGATTTTGCAGCGCAACATCATGCAAAATTTGGTCATAGGCGCGCTGGAGGAAGGTGGAATAAATGGCCACGACAGGCTTTACACCCCCCATGGCAAGGCCGGCCGCCAGGGTTACCGCATGCTGCTCGGCAATTCCCACATCGAAAAAGCGCTTTGGATAGGTATCCCTGAATGCTGACAGACCCGTCCCGTCGGTCATGGCCGCTGTGATGGCCACGATATCAGAATCGTTCCGTGCCATTTCACAGAGCTTTTTCCCGAAGACACTTGAATAATTCTCGCTGCCCGGCTTTAGAATTTGGCCTGTCTCAAGCTCAAAGGGAGCGATGCCATGAAACATGGCCGGCTGCTCTTCAGCAAATTTATAGCCCTTGCCCTTAAGCGTTGTGACATGCACCAGCACAGGGCCTCTCATGGTTTTTGCCTGTTCAAAGACCGATACCATCTCCCGAATGTTATGACCGTCTATGGGGCCAAAATATCGGAAGCCCAAATCCTCAAAAAACATGGCCGGTACAAACATGCTTTTCATGGCAGCTTTGAGCTTGTGCACAAATTTTCTGAGCCTTATCCCCGACCTTGGCAGGGAATCGATAAAGGCCTGCATGGATTCACGGGTCTTATAATAAAAAGGGCGTACCCGAATTTTGCTCAAGTATCTGGAAAGGCCTCCCACATTGGGTGCTATGGACATGCCATTATCATTAAGAACAATAAGCAGATTGTTTCTTGCCATACCCGCATCGTTGAGCGCTTCAAGAGCCATCCCCCCCGAGAGCGCCCCATCGCCGATGACAGCTGCTACGGTATAGGCTTCACCTTTTAGATCCCGCGCTCTGGCCATTCCCAACGCTGCAGAGATGGAAGTGCTGCTGTGGCCTGTGTTAAATGTGTCATAAGGGCTTTCCTGTGTTTTTGGAAAACCCGAAAGCCCATGGTGCTTCCGTAAGGTACCAAAGGATTCTTTTCGACCTGTCAGTATCTTATGGACATAAGTCTGATGACCAACGTCCCAGATAATTTTATCCATGGGCGTGTTTAGAACCTTATGAAGTGCAATGGTCAATTCCACCACGCCAAGGTTGGAGGCGATATGCCCTCCTGTTTTGGAAACGGATTCTAATAAAAACCCTCTGATTTCATCAGCCAGGCATTCTAATTCTTTATGATTCAAGCCTTTCAAGTCATTGGGGTTATTCATGCGATCAAGATAAACAAAAGGCGTATTTATGTTTTCACTCAACTAAAAGGTCACCTCAAATCAATTGCTCTTATGCCCTTTACTTTTTTTCTTGGACTTGCTGTAAGAAAAAAAGGAAAGAATGCGACCAACTTTATATACGATATAGTTTGCGTTATTAATCCCGATATTTTTTGCGAATCCTTTTCCCCCGACCGTCAATGCAGCAATAAATGCTCCTGCAATAACTTCGATAAACGATACCTGCTCGCTCCGGGAAAAAACGCGGTAAACAATGGCTGTTCCGGCAGCACCGCTTACAACACTGCAGATATCCCCTACAACGTCATTGCAAAAGCTGGATACCCGGGGAGAATTTCTAAGAAGCATAATGGATTGTTTAGCTCCCCGAAGCCTTTTAGACGCCATGGAATGAAATGGAGTCTCGTCAGCGGCTGTCACAGCCATTCCAATAACGTCAAAAATGACACCAACCAATATGATAACCAATACCACAATAAAGGCAAACTGGGGAGATATAGCCCGAAAGATGCTTGTAGATGCGAAAAGAATCAAGATCGATAAAGTAAATGAGATAAAAGTAATAAAAAGACCCCAAAGAATATGCTTTTTCTCTATTCCCGAGCCTTTTTTTACCGGAATGCTTTCTTTGGATGATTCTCTATACCTGTCCAGAAGCTTAAAATACTTCTTTTCTGATTTGTCCTGTTCCAAGGCGATCCTACTTTCCCTATATGTAGGTCATTTGGGGTAAAATCCGTAAAAATGGATATGACCACTGTAAAAAGCAAAAGGATGGCAACAACCCGAGTAAATTTTGCGTCTTAGGTCAGGCAGGTTTTCCCCGTATGCTACCGAAACGTCACCGTTCCGGCGGTTACCCTTTAAAGCTTGCGCTGAGAGGTTACCCCCTTCAGAGCCTGATCACCACTTAGTCCACACTGCAATCCCCGGATTGCCTCACAATCACAGCCTAGGGGTTTTCCCCTTGAGCCTTACCTTCTTCTAGCCTCTTTTGCACTGTTGGTTTCAAACGGCAATATTGCTTATGTACCGGCCAGCACATAAACACGTGATCCGTTATCCCTCCAACCGCACGCAAGGCAGGCTACACTGTCCACAGCACCATAGAAGCGGTACCGCATGGCAGGTTCACTCCCTCATCGTAGTCAAGATTTGTATCGCGTATGCGGGGCAATCTATCTCCCACAATTGAGGGTCTCCGCGGTAGAGGGGTCAATTCCTGCATGCCATTGCAGGCTGCCCCTAAACCTTAACTCCCAGCACCAGCCCATCACTGGGCGTAACAAGCCAGCACAAGGAACTTCATCGATATGCCCTTTAACGGATTTTTAGGCCCGTCTTCGAAGCAGGCAGTACTGACTAGGATACTGCGCCATCCTGATGACTTTTACTTTGGAAATATATTAATACGAAGTATCAATAACTTGGGTACCCGTTCGAAATCTTCGATTTCGTTAACGGGTAATGTTATTATATACTAAAATCAGGTTTTATGCAAATACGACGCCAATAAGGATACCCAGAGCAGCTCCCGAGAAAACTTGTATGGGAGTGTGCCCCAAAAGCACTTTAAGCTCTTTTTCAACCTTGATTTCCTCCGAGTGATACACCAGCTTATTCAAAACCTCGGCCTGCTTACCTGCAGCGCGCCTAACACCGGCTGCATCAGCCATGACAATGAAGGCCAGGACAACGGACAAGGCAAATAAGCCTGAATCAAATCCATACTGGATGCCGAGTACCGTGGACAGGCAAACCGAAATGGCGCTATGGGAGCTGGGCATGCCTCCAGAAGAAACAAACTTTTTAAAATCGACAACACGGTGCTGCGCAAAGTATTGGATAAATTTGATCAGCTGGGCTAAAAACCACGAAAATATGGGCAATGTAAGAGCCCGGTTAGTAATAATGTCTTCTAAAAATGTCACCTTGAAATCCCCCCTTGTACTACTTAAGCACTACTTTTCTCTCTCAGCAATGTAGGCTGCTGTTTTTATAAGAAAGTCCGCATTGGGCAAAGGTTTCAATGCTTCAACAGCCTGTTCGACCGATGCTTTTAGAAGTTCCTTGGCCTTCTTAATCCCTAAAACCGTCACAAAGGTTGATTTATGATTTTTCTCATCGCTCCCGGTAGGTTTTCCCACCAGATCACTGCTGCCTTCAAAATCCAGAATATCGTCCTTTATCTGAAAAGCAAGACCAATTCTGTCGGCATAGCAGGAAAGAGCGCTTTTAACGGAATCAGTGGCATCCAAAAGCTCAGCCGGGGCAAGAATACTGGCCTTGATCAATGCACCCGTCTTGTTTTCATGCATGGTACAGAGAAGCTCATAAGAAATCGCCTTCCCTTCGGATTCCATGTCCAGCACCTGTCCGCCTATCATACCGGATGCTCCCGCAGCCTTAGCAATGATCAGGGCTGCTCTTGCCCTTAAAAGACAATTTTCCTGGTCCTTTATTGTATCGGTCAGCATCATCTCATAGGCTTGATTTAAAAGCCCGTCACCTGATAAAACAGCCATGGCCTCACCAAAGACCTTGTGGTTGGTGGGCTTGCCCCTTCGAAAATCATCATTGTCCATGCACGGAAGATCATCATGAATAAGAGAATAGGTATGGATAAGCTCCAAGGCACAGGCAAAGGGCAGTACCATATTTTGATCGCCCCCAAGCATATGACAGACAGCAAGGGAAAGAACGGGACGAAGCCTTTTTCCTCCGGCTAAAAGACTGTATTCCATGGCTTGAAAAAGCCTTTTCTGAGGAAGCTCCGAAAGGCTAATATTTGCCTTTATCCAGTTCTCAACAAGTTCTGAATAATGTTTAAAATCCGTACTAAAACTCATATAATCAGCTCTCGGGAAGGAAATCCTTCTCGATGACCCCGTCCTTTCCTTCAATAAGTAGCGTAATGCGTTTTTCTATATCCTCCAGTCTTTTATTGCAAAGACGAACAAGACTGACACCACGCTCAAACATTTTTATAGAGTCCTCCAATGTCAGATTACCGTTCTCAAGTAAACCGACCACACTTTCAAGCTCCATGACCACCTGTTCATAAGGCATATCTACTTTCTCCAGCTTTTCCATATTATTATACCCCTTTATCTCGTTTTGATTGTCTCATCGCAGGTAACCTTGAATTTCCCGTCTGAAAGGGTCACCTGCAATTTGTCTCCCGGGTTGAGATCCTTGATGGTTCTTAAGATAGAGCCATCTTCATTTTGGACAACCGCATATCCCCGACTTAAAACAGTTAAGGGACTTAAAGCATTCAACCGGCCTACCGTTATCCCTAAAGAGGCCTTGATCATTTCAATACGCGTCCTGTTTCTTTGGATGAGACTCTGTTCAAGCCTATCCAGATGCTGTCTTTTCTGATTGACCAGTTCCATAGGCCTCTGAAGGCTTCTTGCATTCTCAAGCCGCAGAAGCTTGTCGTGCTCCCTCTTGAGGCGGTGCAGAAGGGAGGCGGTCAATCTTTTTTCAAGGAAGATCAAATTTTCCTTGAAGGCCTTCTTCTCAGGCATGACCATTTCGGCAGCAGCAGAAGGTGTAGGGGCTCTGAGATCAGCTACAAAATCAGAAATGGAGAAATCTGTCTCATGTCCGACAGCAGAAATAATAGGAATTTCCGACTTTTGAATCTCCCGGGCCAATTCCTCATCATTGAATGGCCACAGATCCTCCAGAGAACCGCCACCGCGCGCCAAAATGATAACTTCCACGTTCCTGAGACTATTAAATAAACGAATCCCTCGGATCAATTGCGAGGGCGCCTCCGAGCCCTGAACAGCCGATCCATAGAGCACTACTCTTGCGTTGGGATAACGCCGGTCGAGAATTTGAGTTATATCCCTTATGACAGCACCCGTAGGAGAAGTAATGACCCCCACAGCTCGCGGCAACAGGGGAATGGGCTTTTTCCCGGCTGCTTCAAAAAGGCCCTGAGCTTCCAGCTTTTTTTTAAGCTGCTCAAAAGCCAGGTACAGAGCTCCGGTTCCATCGGGCTGCATCTCATCAACATAGAGCTGATAGGCACCTCCCAAGGCATAAACTGAGACATATCCCCTGACTATAACCCGCATGCCTTCCTCGGGCCTGAACTTTAAGCGGCTGTTCTGGGTTTTGAACATGACACTTTTAATGACCGCTCCCTCATCCTTGAGAGAAAAATACATATGCCCCGAGGTATGGTATTTATAATTGGATATTTCTCCGACAACCCAAACATGAGAAAGCAGCATGTCGTTGTCAACAAGCTGCTTGATATATCCGGTTAATTCCGAAACCGATAGACTTCTGTTCATTCCATTCCTCCATAAAAGCCTTAGGATTCCGGGTGCAGCTCATCGAAGACCTTACCCAGCACACCGTTGACAAAAGTCTTTGACTGTTCGCTGCTGTATTTTTTAGCCATTTCAACAGCCTCATTTATGGAGACATTGACAGGTATATCCGTTCTATATTTCATTTCGTAACATGAAAGACGCATGATGGCCAGATCCACCTTAGGCATTCTCTGAATGGTCCAGCCCTTGGCATGTCTTGAGATCAGATCATCCAGCTCTTCTGAATTCTCCATAACTCCCTTGACCACGCTAAGTATATAATTTTTGTCGGATTCTTCAATTATCTGCTGCTCCTCCATGAAACGCTCGATTTGCTCATCGGTATCATCCTTCTGGATTTGTACCTGGTAAAGCAGCTTCATAGCATTTTCACGGGTTTCTCTTCTTCCCAAGGAACGTCCCTCCGTATCTTCATCTCAATGTCCGTCTTTTTGTTCCCATATACTCCGATTATAACCACGCTAAGCTTTCTGTGCAATATAAAAAATGCGTTCTTCATTTGGAGCGGGTTCCGTAAAGCTCAACTCGGCGAAATCGCCCAGAAGCTTTAAACCCTCACAATTAAGGGCTTTGACTATTTCCATTTTACTGAAGACCCTCTCCTGGTGGGTTTCTTCAAATCGCTCATAAAGGCCATCCTCATTTTTTATAAAGAAGGTGAGATCAAAGATTGTACATCTTTTTTTACTGTCATATGTATTATTCCATATCCACGCGGTATCCTCACCAAGCTCATAAAAAGTTTCATTCCCTAAAACATGGGAGAGCTTATAGGGGCTATTTAAATCAAAAATAAAAAGGCCTCCTGGATTTAGATAATTATGCACCAAGCTGAAGACCTTCCTGACATCTTTTAAAGAAGTCATATAATTTAATGAATCCAATAGACACACAATGGCATCAACAGTGCCATAAAGCTCAAACTCACGCATGTCCTGATTCAAAAATAGAATATCCGCTTTGTTTTTTTGGGCTTTTTCGTAAGCCTTGGACAGCATATCAGCAGAAACATCCACTGCTATCATCTCATAGCCACGTTTTGAAAGCTCAATAGCCATACTTCCCGTACCACAGCCCAGTTCGAGCACCAAGCCAGGATTCATGCCAAATTTAAGAAAGGCTGATTGCAAATAATCAGCCCACTTAACATAAGGGATATCGTGTGTCAATCGGTCATAAATTTCTGCAAATCTTGCGTACATGTAAGTGTCCGCAGCTTAAACGGCTTTGGATTTCCTTTTTCGGGAAAGAAGGCCCCCAATGCGTCCGGTTTCCTTGGCGCTCAGGCTTTTCCATCCTCCGGCCGTGATCTTGTCTAAAAGACCAAGCTCCTTTGCTATCTCCAGTTTAAGCTGATCATCCTTCTTTATCATAATATCACCCCATGGCTTAGTATTGCCATTCCCACCCATGGGTATTCAAGCCTGTTTAACTTTCCATCGAGGCCTATTTTATTTTCTTCATAATCTCTTCTACAGCAATCTTAAGCTGGGAATCCTCATTATGGGGAATATCTTCGATAGAGGTTGTTTTAAACTTTTCATTCATTTCAACTTCAATATCCGGCATAACCCCTTCGCCGTGAATGGACTTTCCAGAAGGAGTAAAATAGCGCGCTACAGTGTATTTGAGACCTCCGCCATTTGTAAAGCGGGTATCGATAGCCTGGACCAAGCCCTTTCCAAAGGTTTTCTTACCCACTAGAGTGCCCTTTCCATAATCCTTGACGCAAGCTGCCAGAATTTCCGAAGCGCTGGCACTATAGCTATTAACAAGAATACTCAAAGGCATATTAAGCTCCCGGGCATCTGAGAATTCCTCGTCTTTCCTCTTTTGACGGTCTTCGGTGTAAACAATGAGGCCTTTGGGCACGATCCGATCGGCAATTTTCACCACCTGACTGTAATCGCCGCCGGGATTGTCACGCACATCGATGACCAAACCTTTAATTCCCTTGGCTATAAGGTCATTAAGCTCCTTTTCAAAATCACCTGCGATATCATCATCAAATTGTTTGATACGGATATAGCCTATTTTGTTATCCAGTACCTCGCTTGAAATATAGGAAACATTAATAGATCTTCTCTCCAGCTCAAAATCCAGGTAGTCTCTAAGATCGGGTCTGAAAACTGTAACCCTGACCTTGCTTCCGGGATTTCCCTTAATCTTTTTCACTATGAGATCGGCATCCTTAATAGGTGTAACATCCTCATTGTTGACCTTTACGATTTTATCGTTCTTTAAAATACCTGCCTCTTTTGCCGGCGAATCCGCGAATACATCCGCCACGGTAAGAAGATAGTTCTCATCCATGTGCACCGATACGCCAATACCTACATAATGGCCTGAGGTGTCCTCCAGGAACTGTTTCATCTCATCCGGCGTATAGTAAACGGTGTAAGGATCCTTAAGCCCCGCCGACAGCCCTTTGATTGACGTACTGAGGGCAGCATTGAAGTCTACAGGCTCATAGTAACGTGTATCCAATATGTTTTTAACTCGGTTATAGGCTTGTATATCCTTAACATTCACCTGATCTTCATTGAAAAACAGGGCGTATTGCGGTTGTAGCCACTCGACCATCGGCTTGGTAATAAAAACTTCCCAAGAGACCATCCGCACCACTGAGAATAAATAACCAAACATGAAAGCAAATACTGTGCAAACTAAAACTAAAGTCAAAATCCATGCAAATCGTTTGTCTCTCATTCAAGCAACCCTTCTTTACGCATATTAACATCTATTTTACATCCTATGCGGCCATTTTTCAAACCATGTTAGTTAGGGGGACTTAAAAAAGGATATCCAATTGGACATCCTTTTAATCGGTCGGTCATGTCGACATGAGCAAACTAAAACCGGCTTTACTTTTTGTTGGAAACATAATTCAAAGGATTCTGTCGTACACCGTTCTTACGGACTTCAAAATGAAGGTGATAGCCTGTGGATAAGCCCGTGGTTCCGACCCTTGCAATAACATCCCCTGCTTTAACCTGCTGTCCTTCTTTAACAAGCAGGCCTCCGCTAATAATATGTAAATATAGAGTTGTTATGCCGCCTCCATGATCGATAATGACGGTATTGCCCGAACCGCCGCTTCTCCAGCCCGACCAGATAACCTTGCCGCTGGCTGCCGCATGTATGTAAGCATTTTTTGGTGCATTAATATCAATACCACCATGAAACTTTGGATATTTCAGAATGGGGTGTATGCGATTGCCAAAGGGGGATGAAATCTTAGTATAACCCGGTGTGGGCCACTGCATAATGCCACCGGAATAACTTCCCGAAGAGGATAGCTTTTTAATAAGTTTTTCAAATTCCTTGGCTTCCTTTTCAAGCTCATTCTCTGCCTTCTCAAGCTCGGCTACAGTCATCTGGCTCTTTGAAATTCTGTCGTCTGCGGCTGAGCGGGACACCTCGAGCTTCTTGATTTCCGAAAGGCTTGATTCCAGTTGCTGTTGTGCATTATCTTCTTCAAGCTGTTTAGCGGACTTTAAATCATTTATTTCAGCCTGCTTCTTTTCAAGGCTTGCCATCAAATCCTGGTCAAACTTTGAAATAAGCTGAAGCATTTGGACCTTTTTAATCATCTCATCGAAATTGTCGCTTTGAAGAATTTCATCCATATTGGCATTGGTTTTTGACTGGACATATAAGGCTACCATTCTGTCCTGAAAAAGCTTGAGCTGATCATCATACTCTTTTTGGGCTTGTTGAATAGCCGCATCCAGAGTTTGTATGGCCGCTTCTATATCTTTAATTCTTGTTTCTATTTCGCTTCTTTCATAGCCCTTCTTCTCAAGCTCGGCAATAATGCTCTCACGAGCTTTCTTATCCTGTAAAAGGTTTTTGGACGCCTCTTTCTTCTTGTTATTGATGGCATTGATCTCTTTTTGAGTTTGCTGAAGCTCTTTCTTGGCATCATCTATCTGTGATGCAGACGCTGAAAACGCTATTGTAATAATAAGCGTTAATGATACAGCCCCAGCCAATATTTTTTTTATCATATGTAAATGCCCCCATCCTTGTTTTTTATGGCACCTATGCAAAGCTACCCATGAATATGGTTACTGAATTTAACATTTATGTTACATTTAATTTACCATAATTATATCGTTCATATTCTAGACATTCAAGTGTTTTCTTACAGATAACAGGCTTCCTATACCACCAATGATAATTCCGAATATTGAATATATCATGAGTATACGCAATGAAACGGGCCCAAAAGCCAAAATCTGCAAGGTTGAGAATCTCAGATTTGATAATATAACGTTTATAACATTCTGAAGCCAGGTATAGGCCTGTGAAGTCAGGAAGAAAGAGAACAGTGCTCCTAAAAAGCCAATAAGAATTCCTTCTACAATAAAGGGCCAGCGGATAAAGTTGTCCAAAGCACCGACATATTTCATGATTTCAATTTCACGACGCCGTGCAAAAACCGTAAGACGAATGGTATTCGAGATCAAGAAAACCGAAATAATCATAAGAACGGTTAAAAGTGCGATGGTTATATAGTTAAAGACCTTTAGCACACCTTCAAGCTTTTCCAAGCCTTCCTTATTATATGCAACACCATCCTTATTAACACCGGAAAACTCCAAAAGCTTACTTATGAATGCTTCACTGTAAGAAGGGTTGATAAGCTTTATATAATAGGATTCAGCTGCATTTTCGGCTGAAAACCCCTTTAATAGACCCTCGTTCTTCAAGCTGTCCTTTAAATTCTGGTACATCTGCTCTTTGGGCTCAATACGATATTCGGAAACAACCCCGGCAGCTTTCTCCTGTTCTATAAAGGAAATAACTTCTTCCCGTTGAAATTCAGATGCATCGGGATATAAAAATACGGAAACATTCAAATCCCGTTTCATGGCCTCGACGTTGGAGGTTATATTAACAGCAATAAGAAGAATGATACCCAGGAAAAACAATGTGGCTACCACCGTCATTATGGAAGCAAAGGACATGAGCTTGTTTTTGTAAATATTACGGGAGCCTTCCTTCGCAAGAAGCTGAAATGTTCTAATTTTCATTGGTGTATAGCCCTTTCTGCTCATCACTCTTAAGCTCGCCGCGCTCAAGAGAAATAACGCGTTTTTTCATGGTGTCCACTATACTCTTCTCATGAGATGCCACAAGAACCGTCGTTCCACGCTGATTAATCTCCTCAAGAAGATTCATAATCTCCCAGGAGGTTTTGGGATCCAAATTTCCTGTAGGTTCGTCGGCGATGAGAACGGCAGGATTATTGACCAGTGCTCGAGCCAATACAATTCTTTGCTGCTCGCCCCCTGAGAGCTGATTGGGAAAGGCTTTGGCCTTTTTGCTCAAGCCTACTAGCCCTAAAGCAAGAGGTACTTGCCTTCGGATTTCTCGTGGGGTGGCCTCAACGATTTGCATGGCAAAAGCCACATTATCATAAGCAGATTTGTTGGGTAAAAGCCTGAAATCTTGAAATACAACACCTAGACTGCGTCTGAGATAAGGTATCTCAGAACGGGGCATATTATGTACGCTATAGCCATTAACGTAAACTTCCCCTTCAGTAGGTACTTCTTCATGCATGATAAGCTTTAAAAAAGTGGATTTTCCTGAGCCGCTTGGCCCTATAACAAAAGCAAATTCACCTTTTTCAATTCTGATTGTAAGATTCTTAAGTCCGACCACTCCGTTGGAGTAAACCTTCGTTGTGTCTACAAACCTAATCATTTGATTCCCCCATAGAAAATAGAGACATGCCTGAGGCAGTGTACCTCAAGCCATGACCCGTATACTCAGAGAAGGGAGGCCTTATCTGGACACCTCATCAAGATAGCGTTTGACCATCATGGCAACCTTGAAGTAAATAGCGTCATCAAATTTCCTCAAGTCCATCCCTGTTATTTTTTGTATCTTGTCCAGTCGATACACCAGCGTATTACGGTGTATAAAAAGCTGTCGGGATGTTTCGCTAACATTAAGGTTGTTTTCAAAGAATTTCTGTATTGTCATCATGGTTTCAGAGTCTATGGTCTCAAAAACACCTTCTCTGAAAACTTCATTGAGGAACAACCGGCAAAGAGTTGTCGGCAATTGGTAAATAAGCCTTCCTATTCCCAAATGATTGTAATCCACGATATTTTTCTCAGCTTCAAAAATTTGACCAATTTTCAAGGCAGTTTGAGCATCTTTGTATGAGCGTGCTACGTCCCGAAGACTTTCAGCCTCGGTACCAATTCCTATGCTAGCCTTAATCATCAGCTCGCTGTTTAAAGTGTCTATGATTATCCTGGCTTTCTTATGGACCTCGTCACTGTCCTCCCGGTCTTTAAGCTCCTTGACTAAGACAGTGTTCTGATCGTCCAAAAGAATGATATAATCCTTGCTGTTATTAGGAAACAGGCTCTGAATAATATTATAGGCATACAGTTCTCTTGTCTTCTCAGTACGGACGAGATACACAATTCTCCTGGACTCGCTCTTAACCCTTAATTCCTTAGCTCTGATGGTAATGTCACCTGGAAGGATGTTTCCAAGAAGCACATTTTTCATAAAATTGCTTCTATCATATTTTTCGTCATAATAAAGCTTGGCATTTTCTAAGCCTATAGAAATAAGCTCGGCATGTTTTTTTCTTTCAGGATGATCACTGACAAGATATAACACAAAATCCAACCGGCCATTAATCTCGATTTTCTTCATGACCAGACCCGGCTTTTCAATATACATGGCATTGGATGTTAAAAAGTCGGCGCATTGTTCATGAATCATTCCGATTTCTTCTTCAATTGTACTGGCAATAACTGCTCCAGTACTGTCAGCAATTCCAAAATCATTACCGATAGTGTCACGAATGCGTGTAACTACGGATTGGAAAACCTTGAAAGCCAAGCAAACAACCCCCAATAAACGGTAAATTCCCGATACTTTGCTCTTATTATACACAATAATCTTTGATGATACAACTTTTTTATATTATTCATTAAGCAGCACACACTCGGAAAAGACAATACGAATAGTATTGAGCAGTTCCTTGTTGCGGAACCGTGAAGCATTATGAATAAATATTCTTACAGGTGCACAGGTCAATAGAAAACCGATCATAAAATCATCATCTTCTATGATAGAATTACCATTTTTAATTCCGAAACCATCGGCGACATCTTCAGGAATTTCAAAAGGGTCAGCTCCCTCTACCTTATAACCCCCGCTGTGAAGAGCAAACACATGAAGCTCCGGCACCCGGGGAACCTGCATTCGGACAAAAGCAGTCAAAAGGTTAATATATTCCTCATACTGCCGTTCGATAAAATATTGGCGGATAGAGCGCTCAACCTCGGTCTCGAGTCTTTTTACATACTCTCCCAAACGAAAGGTAACAAAGCCTTCCAAGGTTAAGCTCTCGGTATTTTTGAGATATTCTGCAATTTTAACAGAAATAAGCCTTCTCCGTGTTTCTATAAGGTTTCCTAAATCGCTTCCGCATTGGGTATAAAGCCTTGTGCAGGCAATACGATAAATTTCATCCCGGTCAGATTTAGGCAAACCCTGACAAATACGGGTGATAATCTTTTCAAGTATGTTTTTCTCATAAGATTTAAGAATATATTCAGCAAGCATATCTGATAAATGATTAAGAGCAGCCAGATATTTTCTGCCGTTTTTTCTAATACAGCCATCCATGAGAACAGTCAGACAGTGTTCATCCTGGCTGAATCGAACCCTGAACGGACTTCGTATATTGGTCTCAAATCTTTTTTCCAGATAACCGGCCAATCCTTTAATGTCTTTCACGTAGTCTACCCTGAAGGATGGCATCTTCTCACATCCCTTCAGGTGTAGTATATGTCATCCTCATTGTCCGTTATACGGAACATAAAGGAATTAAGATACCAATAAACGACAATTATTTTATTGTAACGATAGGGTTAACCAAACAGAAAAATGATATGAATAGTCATTTATGGATATTGACGGTGTTTTTTTGTGGAATCACAACCCGGGCTTTTGGCGCATATCTTATATCATCCGCACCTTCTTCTTCGCCCGGCCGGCAATAAGTGCGGTTCTAATATGCCGCACCCGTAAAGCTTTTACGGGTGCGGTTGCAGTTGTCTTACTTATACGATTCGTAGCAAACTGATTTTATTAGTTAATTGAGTATCACCTATGACTCAATGGTGTCTAAAACTGACCTAAGCTCACCGACAAATTCCAGAGGGATGGCAACACCCTTCTGACTTGGCCTGAATTCGTCGCTGTTGCTGTCAAACCAAAATGTACGAATATCTACATAAGCCTTTGTATTTTTGGTCACTTTTTTAATATGAATCTCTTCTCGGCTGTTTTTCACAAATTTGCCAAGGAGCTCTTCAGAATCCCAGAAATCTGCCATATCTTTTGCCTCCATTCGTTCTATCTATCTTTTTTTAAGGTTTATTTACAAAGTAACAAGCATCGAAACACCAATTAGCGCATATTTCGCTTGTTACGAAGTAACAATGTTCTTGGGACCCACTTGAATTCTTCGATTTGGTGGGTAATGTTATTAATACGTAACAGGTGATGTATTAATACGAAGTATCAATAACTTGGCACCTGTTCGAAATTTTAAATTCTCCAACAGGTAATGTTATTATATCACAGAAATATTCATTCATTTCAATAAGAATAAGGAATTAATTTTAAAAAAATGTCCATAATAAACTCGTGAAGGCGGAATCATCCGCTTAAAAAAAAGCAAAGGAGTCAGGATTATGAGATCACCGATTGACAGAATTGCACTATTACTGGTTATCATAGGCGCTCTTAACTGGCTACTGGTAGGCCTTTTTCAATATGACCTCGTAGCAGGCATATTTGGCGTAGCAACACTTGGTACGAGAATTGTATATTCTTTGGTGGGTGTTGCAGGACTTTACTGCATCAGTCTTCTCTTCAGAGATGTACCAGTTGCCGACTGACGCATAAAAAAAGCCTATCCATAATAGGGTGCGATGTCGCTGGCATCGCACAACAAGCCTCGACCCACAGCACCATCTGATGAGCTGTTCGTTCATCGGAACCTTGTTACTCAGTAACAGAGGTGTGCTCCGGCTAGGATCACACCTAAATTGGATAGGAGGTCAGCCCTTAGTAGGCTGGCCTCCTATCCAATTAGTTAAGGCTTTTAATTGCCTTGAGCTCATCCAGATTTTACATACTTGCCGGTTTTTGAACACTTTTTAAGAAGCATAAAAGATCAAAACCCCTTCATTGGCAGAAATTTCGAGGACCACCGATAATCCCTCGCTGTCGTCAAAATGGATGGATGTCACAAAGAGCCCCAAAGTGTGGAGGGCGTCATTGAAATCCTTTTCCATACGATTCTTTGCAATATCGCAAACAATGGTTTCCATAAAACCTCCATCTTTTCGTTGCTTATGGGCTGGTCGCAAGCTGTGCTTGCTGCTCGCCTATGCAACCTAGGTCGAGGCTTGTTGTGCTGCGCACTCTAATCAGAGGAGAAAGCTTAAAGACCCCTAAATAGCAATAAGAACAGAGCTTCACAATGAATACATCTGTTCTTACCTATTATATAATATTTCCCTATTCTACTCCTTAGGGATAATCGAAAAACTAACTTCCGATTACTCCTTAAGGGATGATCGAAAATTAAACTTTCGATTGCTCCTTACTTGATAATCTTTATTTCAATGCGACGATTTTTTTGGCGTCCTTCAGCTGTGTTATTATCCCCGGTTGGCCTGAATTCGCCATTGCCAGTAGCCGTAAAAAGCTCTGGATTCAGCTTTTCCACATTGACAAAGTAACTTACCACATTCGTCGCACGAGCCGTTGAAAGCTCCCAATTGGATTTAAACTGGGCATTGTGAATGGGTATATTGTCAGTATGACCAGAAACCATAATTTCGTTTTCAATGCCGCTTAAGGTCATTGCCAAGGACGATAACAGCTTCATGCCCTCAGTGCGGATATCCGCACTGCCTGAATCAAAGAAAACCTCTGAATCAAGTCGGATAAGAAGAAAATCCTTCTCCTCCACCACCTGAACCTTATCAGAAATACCTTTCTCACTGATAGTATCACGAATATGATTTTTTGCATCGTCCACTTTTTTGTCCGCAATTTGCTGCTGGGCATCAACAACCATTTCTTCAGCGGCTTCAATATATTTTTCTTTTTGCCTTGCCTTGGCTTCTTCAGTGACGTTTGAAAAATCTATAGTGATAACACTATTTCCACTGTAGGGAAGAATAGAATCTCCGTTCCCCAGGTTAAGCATCGAATTCGACAGGCTGGCGGCAATTTCTGTAAACCGGTTCTTGTCAACAGTCGACATAGCAAACAACATAATAAAGAAACACAGCATTAAGGTGACCATATCACTATATGTAGCCATCCATTCCGGTGCGCCTTCTGATGCCTGTTCTTTTTTTCTCGCCATAGCTTCACCTATTTTCCTTATTAATTGCCTGGTTTTTCGCCCTTATCCTGGTTATTTTGTGTAATAGCGTCATACCCGGCCTGCTGCTCAGGAGAAAGGAATGTTTTTAATTTATGCTCCATGAGCCTTGGGTTTTCACCCGATTGAATGGAAAGAACCCCTTCAACCATCATTTCTTTGAGCCTGATCTCTTCGGCGCTGCTTCCTGCCAGCTTCGCCGCAATCGGGTTACAAAGGTAGTTGGCCAAAATACTGCCGTATAGGGTTGTTATAATAGCCAGAGACATAGCCGTACCAATAGCTGAAGGATCTTCCATGGTTTTTAAGAGATTGACCAAGCCCAATAAGGTTCCTATCATACCCCATGCAGGAAACTGCGACGCTAGTGTCTTGTAATACCCCTGCACGTTTTGGTGCCGGATGGCCATACTATCAATTTCAAGCTGCATGGAGGTTTTGACTATATCAGCCTCAATACCGTCTACTACAAGCTCCATGGCCTTTTTAAGGAAGCTGTCCTTTAGCTCGTTTTGTGCTGATTCCAAAGCTAAAAGACCCTCTCTGCGGGCTTTCTGAGAAAGCTCCACCATGGTTTGTATGGTACTGATGGCCGATGCTTTAGGGGACTTGAATATCAGTGGCAGGGCTTTTACCGCTTTGATGGTGTCAGCCAAAGGATAACTCAAAACCGTACACGCAATACCGCCACCCATGGTACAGACTATTGAGGGAACATCAACGTAGAAACCCAAGTTACCGCCGCCGGATATTATACTATATGCCAATACAAATACACCCGCAACCAAACCGACTATTGACGCAAGATCCATATCTCCACCCGCTTTTGTATATCTTTATTTTTTCCGCTAAAAGAGCACCCTCTTATGAGGTAATCTTCCTTGTTTAGGATCGCTTAAATATGTATTCCGATTCTTTTTGGGAGAATAGAGCGATCAGAGCAATTCCCCGCGAAAAGGTAATCGCAAGTTATATTTTAACGTTTTCTTAACACCCAACAAAACATATATCGGCAAAGCAATAGGTCTAGTTTACCATTTCTAATTTATATCCATAATGAATTTTGAGACCGAAAGTTTTTATTCATTATTGTCCAGGTAAGGGGAGAATTCCGCTGATTAAGCGTGTTAAACCATTGTCGAAAAATTTCATGAAAAAAGCTTATTGCATTTTTATACATTTCAATGTATAATCATGCATATCAATTCTGAAAGTGGTGATGTTATATGAAGCATCTAATATGCTTAAGCGACTGGACCAGCAGTGAAATACAGGAAACTCTAAAGATGGCTGAGAAATTGAAATATGAGAATAAAAACGGTATAAGACACAATCATCTGTTGAAGGGAAAATCTCTTGGCCTGATATTTGCAAAATCCTCCACCAGAACAAGAGTGTCTTTCGAAGTTGCCATGTACCAATTGGGAGGCTATTCTCTGTTTTTAAGCTCCAACGATATTCAGTTGGGTAGAGGTGAAACTGTCTCAGATACCGCAAAAACATTGTCACGCTACATTGATGGCATCATGATCAGGACATTCAAGCACAGTGATGTGGTAGATCTGGCTGACTGCGGCACTATTCCGGTCATAAACGGCCTGACTGACAGTCAACACCCTTGCCAGATTCTTGCTGACCTGCAAACCATAAAAGAAAGCAAAGGAAAGCTCGCCGGTCTAAAGCTGGCCTATGTTGGGGATGGGAACAATGTAGCAAACTCTCTTTTGATTGGCTGCGCCAAAGTAGGCATGAATATTTCGGTTGCATCACCTCAGGGCTATGAATGCGAAGAAAACTCTATTAAGCTGGCAAAAGAGGCTGCTCTTGAAACAGGAGCAGTTGTTATGACCACCCATGATCCTTTGGAGGCAGTAAAGGATGCAGACGTTGTCTATACCGACACATGGGTCAGCATGGGAATGGAAACCGAGAAGGAAGAGCGCATACAAGTTTTTATGCCCTATCAGGTCAATGAAATGCTTATGAAAAAGGCAAAAAGCGATGCAATATTTATGCATTGTCTGCCCGCTTACAGGGGTTATGAAGTAACTGCCGATGTGATTGACGGACCAAAATCCGTTGTTTTTGATGAGGCAGAAAACAGGCTCCATGCTCAAAAAGCCGTACTTGTGAAGCTCTTGGGGTGATACTATGCTTTATTCGTTTATTATCAGACGTGCAACCATGCAAGATGCGCCCGCTGTTTTCGAAATACTGCAAACCGCATTTAGAGAGTACAGTGCCATTACAGGCCAAAACAAGCTCGAGGCTCTCTCTGAAACAGTTGAAGACATCTGCAGGGAAATTGCCTCAAAAGCTGTCTACATCGCTGTAATTGATGACACCATCGTGGGCACTGTAAGGCTGGATATTCATGGTGACGAAGCTTATTTAAGCCGTTTTGCCGTTGATTACAACAACCGGAACATCGGTATAGGAAAAGCCCTTATGAGTGTAGTCGATAAATATCTTACAGGTAAGGGCGTGCGGAAAGTAACACTTCACACTGCTTCCCGCCACGGTGTGCTCATGCGGTTCTATTACAGCCGCGGCTTCTTTGTGGAAGCTGTCGAGACAGACCGGGGCTACTTACGGGCACGACTAACCAAGGAATATTAAAGTATGATGTATTATAGAACGTAAAAAGAGGCAGTTTGGAATGATTGATCATTCCAAACCGCCTCTTTCTTTATGCATCTCTTACTTTCTCTTTAAAACCAGCTTGGCTTTTTCCAAAACTTTCTCGGCAGTAAGTCCGTACATGGGAAGCAAATCGGCAGGCTTACCCGACTTTCCGAATACATCCTCAATGCCCACCATTTCTACCGGCACAGGGGCATTCTTAACCAGAACCTCGGCAACTGCGCTGCCCAAGCCGCCTATGATATTGTGTTCCTCGCAGGTTACAACGGCGCCTGTTTCTTTTGCCGCCTTAATGATAATCTCAGCATCAATGGGCTTGATGGTATGGATATCAATGACACGGGCAGAAACGCCTTCAGCCTGGAGGCTTTCAGCCGCTTTAAGAGCCGGGTCGACCATGAAGCCTGTTGCAATCAGGGTAATATCCTTCCCGTCCCTTACCATAATACCCTTACCAATTTGGAATTGGGCATCCTGGGGATAAATCACGGGGACATCCAAACGACCCAGTCTTAAATAAACAGGGCCATACATTTCAGCGGCCTGTTTAACAAGAGCAGCAGTTGAAACAGCGTCGGCAGGTGAAATAACTGTCATTCCTGGGATAGCGCGCATGAGTGCAAGATCCTCAATGGCCTGATGGGAAGCACCGTCCTCACCAACTGTTATACCGGCATGAGTTGCGCCAATCTTAACATTAAGATGGGGATAACCAATCGAGTTTCGCACAGCGTCATAGGCTCTTCCTGATGCAAAGATCGCAAAGGTACTGGCAAAAACTGTCTTGCCACAGGTAGCGAGGCCAGCGGCCACAGCCATCATATTACCTTCGGCAATACCTATATTCAAGTGTCTGTCAGGATATTTCTTTTGGAAAAAATCCGTTCTGGTGGACTTTGATAGGTCGGCATCCAAAACGACTATATTTTCATTATGGCCAATTTCAGCAAGAGCTGTTCCATAGGCCACACGGGTTGCAATTTTTTCTGACATGGCAAATCCCTCCATGATAAATTTAAGGTCTTTTATTCGTTGGCAAGCGTAGAACCCTGTTCACGGGTCGAGGCTTGTTGTGCGCTCTGCGCACTCTGTTATCGGTTAAAGGCTTGCATAAAACTCATCGAGCTCTAATTGAGCCTGGTCGGCCTGTTCCTTTTTAGGAGCACTTCCATGCCATGATGCCTGGTTTTCCATAAATGAGACACCTTTACCCTTTATGGAATGGGCAACAACCATGGTGGGCTTGTCTTTGACTGTCTTGGCCTTTTCTATGGCCTTTTCAATTTCGTCATAATCATGAGCGTTAATATCAATGACTTCCCAACCAAAAGCACGGAATTTGTCTGTAATAGGCTCAGGATTCATAACTTCGGTTATTTTACCATCAATCTGAAGTCCATTATAATCAACAAAAGCAGTGAGATTGTCTAGCTTATAGTGGGCGGCCGCCATTGCTGCTTCCCAGACCTGGCCTTCTTCAAGCTCACCGTCACCAAGAACGGAATAGACGCGATAGTCCTTTTTATCCAGCTTTCCGGCAATCGCCATACCTACTGAAGCCGAAATTCCCTGTCCTAATGAACCGGTAGACATATCGACGCCAGGAACCTTATCCATATTGGGATGGCCTTCGAGGTAGCTACTAGCTTGTCTGAACCCTTTAAGATCCTCAACAGGGAAGAATCCTCTGTTGGCCAGGGTTGAATAAAGGCAGGGGGTGCAATGGCCTTTGGAAAGAACAAATCTGTCACGATTAGGATTCTTGGGATTTTTAGGGTCTACCCTTAATTCCTTGAAATAAAGATAGGTCATAATATCAGTTACCGAGAGAGATCCCCCGGGATGGCCACTACCAGCTGACGCTACCGCAGTAATAATGCCTTTCCTGATTTGTGTGGCGGTTTTTTGAAGTTCCAATTTGGTTTTTGCATCCATATTGAACTCTCCTTCATGCTTTTTTTACTTTCTTTTTATGAAAGTGTACTCATTAAAATCTGTATGCATAACAGATACGCTGCCTTACCGGGAACGCATCGAATACAGTTTTCTCCATAGGCAAAGTATATCTTAAAAACTCAATTCAGTAAATAACTTCGTTAAAGTTTAGTCAGGATTCTTTTTCTCTGAAATGGGATGAAGCGGTAAAAAACCTTCGCCCAATACTTCGCGTACATCTATTAAAAGTACGAAGGCTCTAGGGTCGCCTTCCTTAACAATCTCTTTGACCTTGAAGATTTCCTCACGCTTGACAACGCAAAGAAGCACTGTTTTTTCCTGTTTGCTGTACATTCCCAGACCCTTTAAACCGGTGACCCCTCGATCAACATCATGCAAGAGTCTTTGCGCAATAATCTCAGAATGCTCTGAAATAATAAGGAGGGCTTTGGAAAAATTCATACCTTCCAGATAAGCGTCTATGGTCTTCGAAGCAATATAGAGGCTCAATGCGGCGTACAGGCCCAATTTAACACTCCTGAAGGCAAGAGTGGCAAATAGAATGACGCATCCGTCTAAAAACAACAAATATTGCCCCATAGAGAATTTTGGAAAATGTTTTTTTAATATGGCTGCTGCAAGGTCCGTCCCGCCGGTAGTCGCTTCCTCCTTCAAAATAATTCCCAGGCCGAATCCCATAATAAGTCCGCCAACCAGGGCATTCAGCAGTAAATCAGGGACGGCCATGGTTTGATCGAACTTTATGAAATACTCATTAACAAGTAAATTAAAAAATGAAGATGTACCGTCAATCATTAACGACAGTAAAACGGCACCAAACAGGGATCGAATGAGAAATTGGTGACCCCGGCTTTTATAGCCGGTAAGAAAAAGCGGAATGTTAAAAATAAGCATGAGCATACCAACAGGTATGGTGCCGTTAATGACATAATAAATAACGGTAGAAAGACCTGAAACACCGCCGGGGGCAAGCTTGTATGGAATAAGGAATAAATTCATGGCGATGGTCATAACAAGACAGCCCAATGCGATGACTAAATAGGACCGCCAGACGCCTTTGGAAAGCTTCATCATAATTCCTCTCCTTCATTATCCTAGTATGTAAGAATTGGGGAAATTGAAAAAAAACCGGGGACAACCCCGGTTCTTATTGTGTTAATAACAGAGGTGCGTACAGCGCACCAACATGTCTTGACCCCTTAGCAGAGGTTCCTAAGATAACTTAGAAGTCTCTAATAACTGAAAATGAACAGGCCTTTAAATCAACCACATGGTTTTAAAATGAAACCAATGAATTTATTTAATGCCGTACTTTTTCTTAAACTTATCGACACGGCCACCGGCATCAACAAGCTTTTGCTTGCCTGTAAAGAATGGGTGACATTGTGAACAAATTTCAACGTGCATATCTGCCTTTGTAGAACCTGTTTCAAAGGTCTCGCCACATGCGCAGCGAATAACTGCCTTTGCATACTTTGGATGGATACCTTCCTGCATGGTTTTCACCTCGCTTAAAATAGCTTTGTTTCTTTATTGAAATTTCATTATTTCACATGCAACTTTAAAAAAGCGCCGAATGGTATTGTATCATAGTAGGTACTTTAATGCAAGTACTACTACTTATATATTGTGTCGTAGTTACTCTTATCCCTCTGCATAAAAGCGGTATTGATGCCATTGACAAACTCTTCATTACTCTTGGTATTGGTAAGCCTGTTAACGATCATCTCCGTAACATCAGCCGTTCCCACATTGCTCATGGCTTTCCTGATGGTCCAGATGCCTTCCATCTCACGCTGAGTGAGCAGCAGTTCTTCTCTCCGTGTTCCGGAGCGATTGACGTCAATAGCCGGGAAAATACGCTTTTCAGAAAGCTTGCGATCCAAGTGAAGCTCCATATTACCCGTTCCCTTAAACTCTTCATAGATAACATCATCCATACGGCTTCCCGTATCGATAAGGGCAGTGGCAATAATGGTCAGGCTGCCCCCGTTTTCTATATTTCGAGCCGCACCAAAGAAGCGCTTGGGTTTATGAAGAGCGCCCGGATCCAATCCACCCGACAGGGTTCTGCCTGTTGGAGGAATGGTAAGATTATAGGCACGGGCCAAACGCGTGATACTATCTAAAAGAATAACGACATCCTTCTTATGTTCAACAAGGCGCTGTGCCCTTTCCAACACCATCTCAGCCACTTTGATATGATGATCGGGCACCTCGTCAAAGGTAGAGTAAATGACATCACCCTTAATGGAACGCTGCATATCAGTCACTTCCTCAGGGCGCTCGTCAATGAGCAGAACAATCACTTCTATCTCGGGATGCCTTGAAGTAATGGCATTGGCTATTTTCTTCAGCAGAATGGTTTTACCTGCTTTGGGGGGTGATACAATGAGCCCGCGCTGCCCTTTACCGATAGGCGCAATAAGATCGATCAGCCGCGTGGAAAGCTCCTTGGGCTCTAATTCAAGCGTTATGCGCTCTTCCGGGTAAATAGGTGTAAGCTGCTCAAAAGGGCGCCTTCTCTGGGCAACATCAGGAGAATCTCCGTTTACAGAAGAAACATAGAGTAAGGCTTGGAATTTCTCGCCTTCCTTCTGAATTCTGCCCTTGCCTACTATTTTATCACCGGTTTTGAGATTGAATCTTCGAATCTGGGAAGGAGATACATAGATATCTCTTGGTCCCGACAGATAATTATGGCCTCTTAAAAAACCATAACCATCGGGCAGAACTTCTAATATACCTGTAACAGGATTTTCACTTTCAAGACGGGATAGATCCTTGTGTCGGGTATATTTAAAGCCGCGATTTTCGCCCTCAACCTGGTTTCCGTCCCTTTCAGCCTCATTTTCCCTGATAGCTTCCTCAGTACCAGCGCTTTTAGCGTCAGATGGCTCAGATTCCTTAACAGCCGGCAAATTCGTTTCAACAGATACCGGTGCTTCAACGGGTAACGGCGCTTCAACAGGTAACGGCGCTGCCTCAGTATGAGGAGTCGAAACTGATTTAACTTCCTCAACAGGTTTTTCTGCTTGGGCAGGCTTGACCGTGTGGACAGGCTTGACCATCTGAACAGGATGTTCTCTCTTGACAACTTTTATAGATTCTTCATGCTTGGAAGGTTTTTTGGATGGTACTGAGATGTTTTCCGGGAGAATTTCTTTCGGTTTTTGATCAACAACAGGCTCAGGATTATCCGCTTTCTTTCTGGGCCGGCCTCGAGTTCCCTTAGCAATAGGGGCCTCTACAGGTTTTTCCGATTCTTCATTCTCTGATGGGATTTCATTTGCTTTATTTTTTTCGTCATCTTCAAGTTTCAGGATTTCCTTTTTTTCTATAGCCGGCTCAGCAGGGACGTCTTCAGCATCCTTTTGATTTGCGGCTGCTTTAGGCCTGCCTCTCCTCTTTTTTTCCGCTGTTGACTGTTTATCCGCTGGTTTTTTACCTGCGGGAGTACTTTCTTCTTTTTTAATTTCTTTGTCTTCTTTCTTTATTGCCTTTACTTCTTTTAAGCTTTCAGGTGAGGGAACATGGGATGCCGCTCCGGTTGATGTGGGTTGCTCATCACCTTTTATAGAAAGGTTGGCAGGTACATCACCTGTCTTTTCGATGAGCTCAATGAGGTCTGATTTTTTCAGTCTGGAGAGGTTCTTGAGTCCAAGCATTTTCGCAATATACTTAAGATCCTCAAGCGACTTTCCCTCAAGAATTGACCTGTCTTTCATAAAACACCGCCTTGTACTAACTAACAGTTTATTAGGTATGAAAAAATAAACGTTTATTGGGAAAAACCATTTTTATTCTAAGCAAGATTTTGAACATTGGCGCAAGGGATCACTAATAGAGCGCTTGCATTAATGAGATAAACAGTATCATATTTATTCAAATTCCATATTGTAAATTCTTTTACGGGAAATATCGCTAGATATGAGTACCACTTAACTGATTCAATATATCAATTTCTTCAACCCTTTGTCAAGTATAAACTGTTTTTATTCAAGATATTCACCATTTCTTTTTTTCGTGATAAATAACTTATTTTTAACTCTACAAAGAGAAACCTGTTTTTTTTCGGGGTATTTTCCGTAGTTTGTCCATAACCCAACAGTTTTAAAATGGGATATGATGGCAATGTCATTAAAAACTTTATGGTTGTTGTCCTCACAATAAGCTCGCATCTTTAGGAGAGACGAAAATAGGGTACGTTGCCTGTGGTTATGCTCCACAAGCCTCGACCCGTAAAAGAGCAGTTTTTAGGGGCGGAAAATATGCTTGAAAAAACAATTGAACAAATGAAGCAGCAGCTCGACCAGATGATCCTAACAGAAGATTTAAGCAGCAAAAGGCTTTTACAACAAAGCCAAGTCCTGGATCGTCTGATAGTCGCGGTTATGATACGCAAGGCTAACAAACATCATGGCAACACCAATGGCGACATCAATGAGGACATCAATGGCAACATCAAGGCTACTTCCCAGGTGCATTATGTTGAGGACAGCAGCAATAAAGAAGAAGCCGCAGCAGGACAACACCAAGGCTGCACTCTGATTGACGATTTAATACTAACACCTATCAAGACAGGTTGATATGAGGAGAGCGAGAATTGATTAAATCAGTTCCCGCTTTTTCTTTATTTATAGTCTTACTCCTCAATATTTAAAGGAATATGATTCTCCGCCGCAAATTGCTTGATTTTATCAAGAGTCGGGTCTTCAGCCTCCTTCAGGGAAATAGCATTAAGTGCTTTATCATCTATTATTTTAACTGTTCTTTCATGTCCGGTTATTTTATGAAGTGCTTCCTTTATTACCTCAAGGCTGTCATTTCTGCTTAATACCGTTTTTTTAAGGCCATCCTCACTTGAAACTACCACTTGGACCGTATCATTCTCAGTCAGCATACACTGGGTATCCAACAAATAAGCATATACCTTCATCTTTCCCATGGAACGGATATACTCAATAACCTCAGGCCATTGCTTAAGCGAATTCTGTTTACGAATCTCGCCCATCGAGCCTACTTCGCTTTCAATCTTCGGGCTGTCCTTGACAGGCTTTAGGCTCGATACACTTTGAGCTGACTGTTCTTTTGCTTTATCAGGCTGTTTCTGAAGAGGTCTCCCCTCCTGGATCTGCGCCAGTCTTTTTTCAAGCTGCTGGAGTCGGGATTCAAGCCGCGCCACGCTTTCATCAGAAAACTGTCCTCCCTGATTAACAAAACCGGAACAGAGCCTAATGATAGCTACCTCAAAAAGAATCCTCTGATTTTCAGACCATTTGAGACGCCCTTCAATTTCTGAAAGCTCTTTGATAATAGTCAGCGTCTCATCGTAGGAAATATGATCCGATGCTTCCTTTATAGGCTGAAGTTCTTCTTCGTCAAGCTCAATTAAGCTTAAGGCCTCCCCTCCGGCCTTAATAAGCATGAGATTTCTGAACCAGTCAATAAGCTGAGTGCACAGAGGCTGAAGATCACGCCCTTCATCCATGGCCTTCTTAATAGCAAGCAGGGCAGGTTGGGCTTCTTTTCCCACAAGGGCCCGGGCCAGAGAATGAATCGTTTCTGAAGCAGTCAGGCCTGAAACCTCAACAACATCCTCACGGGTAATAGCCTCTTTTCCCAATGCAATACACTGGTCCAAAAGGCTGATGGCATCTCTCATACCACCCTCTGAAAGACGTGCTATCAATTGAATAGCGCTATCCTCAAAAGGAATGCCGCAGTCTTCGGCTATTATTTTAAGCCTTTGGGCCAGGCCGGTTAACGTAATACGCTTGAAATCAAAACGCTGGCAACGGGAAAGAATGGTGGCAGGAAGCTTATGGGGTTCGGTTGTAGCCAATATGAACACCACATTTTGAGGCGGCTCCTCCAGAGTTTTAAGAAGAGCATTGAAGGCCCCGGTTGACAGCATGTGAACTTCATCGATGATATAGACCTTAAACCTTGTAACGGCCGGGACATACATGACCGCTTCCTTTATTTCACGAACATCATCCACACCATTGTTGGAAGCTGCATCAATTTCAATAACATCAATAATGGAGCCGTCCAGTATACCCCGGCAGGTGGTACATTGGTTGCACGGACTGCCATCAGCTGAATCAAGGCAATTAATGGCACGTGCAAATATTTTAGCCAAAGTGGTTTTGCCCGTACCCCGTGTTCCGCAAAAAAGGTAGGCATGGTTAATGGCATTATTTTTGATGCTGTTTTTTAACGTTGTAACGATATGACGCTGCTCCACCACATCTTCAAAGGTCAGGGGTCTCCATTTTCGATATAGCGCCATATGGGCCATTTGCCATCACTTTCCTTTCAGGTTCCACTTAAAATACTGTAGAATTAGTTTAACAGTTCACGCATGATAGTGCAAGGTAACGAAGGACACGCAGTAGCATGCAAAAAAACGAGGCATCAACCTCGTTTTTTACTAATAAACCGTGCACCTGCCTTCGACAGGCAAATATAAACGTACCATGCGCAGCATACTCGGACCAGGCAAACTCGCGGCACACTCAGAGGTTCCGCTTACCGCTGCTTCCTTCCGGATCTGACGGGGTTCACAGTTCTGAATTGCGCAAGACCCAACCTTCATTGTACCTTGCAGCATAACTGACTCTACACTTACCAGCCTCGGGCAGGAATTCAACTCCGCTATAGCGGATTGCGGATACAGGACACCGCTACCTTCCCGTCTAGCACGGTAAAGCTAATTATATAGCATTTCTGCCATGGGTGCAAGCCTAATAATCTGGCAATTGTCTATCTGGACTTCTCCTAACCTCGGTTATCCTTTTGGCGGATTTCAGTACGGCGAATCTTGCCGCTGATGGTCTTTGGCAATTCAGGGACGAACTCGATAATGCGTGGGTATTTATAAGGAGCGGTATGGGATTTGACATACTCCTGAATCTCATTTTTCAGAGCTTCGGAAGGCTCATATCCTTTAGCCGGCACAATAGTAGCTTTGACAAGATTTCCCCGCACAGGATCAGGTACGCCTGTCACAGCGCATTCCAGAACAGCCTTATGTTCCATGATGACGCTCTCAACCTCAAAAGGTCCGATGCGGTAGCCCGAGGATTTAATGATATCATCGGTTCTCCCCACGTACCAGAAATAGCCGTCTTCATCCTTGTAGGCTGTATCACCCGTATGGTAAAGGCCGTCATGCATGGCTTGCTTCGTTTTTTCTTCATCGCGATAATAGGCCATCATCAATCCTGCAGGAGCTTCCTGGTCCAATCTCAGTACGATTTCACCCACTTGACCGGGTTCTACTTTGTTCCCGTCTTCGTCAACCAAATCCATGTCATAGCCGGGAGATGGTCTTCCCATGGAACCGGGCTTGGGGCTCATCCATGTGGAGGTCATTAAACAAAGGGTCGTCTCTGTCTGGCCAAAACCCTCCATAAGCTTTATTCCTGTCAATTCCTTGAAACGGTTGAAGACCTCGGGATTTAAAGCCTCGCCGGCGGTTGTGCAATATTGTACTCTGGAAAGATCATACTTTGAGAGATCTTCCTTTATGAGAAAACGATAAATGGTAGGAGGCGCACAGAAGGTCGTCACTTTGTATTTTGCCATTCGCTTCAACATTTCATCAGCATTAAAGCGATCAAAATCAAAGGTGAAAACAGCGGCCTCTGCTAGCCATTGGCCATAGAGCTTACCCCATACGGCCTTTCCCCAGCCCGTCTCAGCAACTGTAAAGTGTAGACCTTCAGGGTCTACATTATGCCAATAGACGGCTGTCGGAATATGAGCCAGGGAATAGTACTGGTTATGAGCCACCATTTTAGGCATACCGGTTGTTCCAGAGGAAAAGTACATGAGCATGATATCCTCGGCCTTTGGTCTGTCCTCTCCTATCGGAGCAACAAAAGCCGGAGCGCATCGGATACCTTCTTCGTAATTAAGCCAGCCTTCTTTCTTTTGTCTTACAATAATCTTGATGCTTAAGGTATCGGTCTCTTGCTGTGCTTCATCAACCAAATCGGAGATATGGCCGTCCGAGGTACAAACGACCGCTTTTACACTGGCTGCTTTGACACGGTAAACAATATCCTTGGTCATGAGCTGATTGGTGGCAGGGATGGCAATGGCACCAATTTTATGAAGAGCTATCATACAATACCACCACTCATAATGGCGCTTTAAAATCAACATGACGGCATCGCCTTTTTTTATTCCCAGGCTCAGAAACCAAGCAGCTGCCTTATCACTGTTTTCCTTAATATCGGAAAAGGTCAGTAATTTCTCGTCGCCCGCCTCATTACACCAGACCATAGCCATTTTGTCAGGGTTTTCACGGGCAATTCTATCCACAACATCGTATGCAAAATTATAATGAGGATCTTTTTTGTATCTTATCTTTTCCACATTGCCCTTTTCATCCAGGGTCTCTGTAACAAACTCTTTATACAGCCTCGCCATCAGCCCATCCTCCCATCATGATCCTTGATCACCACTGCCAAAAAGACACAGGTTTCACCTTTGGTAGCCGTCATACCATGCCTGTGGCTAGCATCGTAATATACCGAGTCTCCCTCTTCCATGATAAATTCATGGTCGTCAATCTTGATTCTGAGAGATCCGCTCAGGATATAATCAAACTCCTGTCCGGCATGACTTCTCTGGATAATTTCGCTTTTATCTGCGCTCTCATCATAAGCGGCTTCCACCAAAAAGGGTTCGGTGTTCCTGTTTTTAAAAAGGTAAGCCAGGCTTTGATATTTAAAGCCTTTTCTGCGCTCAATCCTGAGGCCCTTTCCCTTTTTAACATGAGTATAAACCGAGAGTGTCGGACTGCTGCCGGTAAGAAGCTCACTGATATCCAAGCCTAGCCGTGCGGCTACCTTATAAAGAAAGGTAAAGGAAAAATCGAGCTTCCCCGCCTCATATTTCAGGTATTCCTCTTCTGACATTTCCACAAGCGTCGCCATTTCACCAGCCGAAATTCCGAGATCCATTCTCAAGCCTCTAATTCGTTCGGCAATTTCAATAATCTTGTCATCCATAAAAGAATCCTCCCATCCTGATCTTCTTATCCTTTATCCTACTTTTGTCAAGCTCTGCCGTACTGCCTGCAGCTGATACTTCATTCTGGTCATTTACATGCAAAAAAGCCCATCCCAACAGCAATTCATGCTGGGACGAGCTTATAACCCGTGGTACCACCCAATTTTAGCTTATAAAAAGCCCTCTTGTCAGGTTCCAACAAACCTTAGCCTGTAACGCGGCTGACGTGGCACCTTACTCATAATTTCAGATACCAAACTCCGGAATGATACCTATAGAACTTATCCTACCTGCTCTCACCATACGCAGGCTCTCTTTAAAGATATTAAATCTATAGAGGTCCCTTCATCGTCTTTTATGATAATGATAACTGCTTAATCTTCGAATGTCAATGATGAATTACGGGGTCGTGGTCTATACGGCTCAGGCCCTTTCTTTTGAATGCTTGATGACCTTGAGCCTGGAAAACTCCTCCCGATCCTTTTCTTCAAGAACATTGGTAATAGTAGCCGTAATATCCTCGTACTTGGGGATCATAATATTCTTAAGGGCGTTGGTTCGTTTCATTGTGCGGCGGATATTGGTAGCCAAACGATAAATGGCGTTCTCAACTTCAGCCAGATCAATGGAAAGATGCTTAACCCGCTCAAACTTCTGACGCGCAATATCCAGCGTACCATTGGTCATTCGAAAACCATAGCGCGGCTGCATATCGGGGCAGTCGAGGGTCACAATGGGGATCTCAACCCCCATGATACTCTGATCTCTTATCTGTACACTGATGTCTTCAGGAATGGCATATCCAATCTGCTCGATAATCGAGACGCCCATGCTGACATTAGCCTCTTGAAGCGCTTTATAGGCCTCTTCAAAAATAACGAGTATTTCATCCTGAATCTTTCTCGCCTTTTCCACCAAGTTCATCATTTCCCGTACCAGAATGTTACGCTTCTTGTCCAAAAGCTCATAACCCTGACGGGATAATGCTAAGGTATTTTTCGCAATCACCAAGTTACCCTTGGTGGGAAACAGCGTCATGTCCATCCCTGAAACCTTCCTTCGTCTTCATCTGAAGCCACATAAAATTTCTCGATCATCTCAGGTGAGAGCCGATCCAGCTCTTCTTTGGGAAGAAGCCCTAATAGCAGCCAGCCTAAATCCAGGGTTTGATTGATCTCTCTGTTTTCCTGGAAATCCTGTGTAATAAATTGAGCTTCAAAAACGCGACCGAAGTGCATATATTTCTTATCAATATCACTCAGCTCATCCTCGCCGATGACGGAGCCCAGAGCACGGACCTCCTGCACCTTGGCATAAGAGGCAAAAAGCTGATTGGCAACCTGGGGATGATCCTCCCGGGTATAACCCTTTCCTATGCCATCTTTCATCAGTCTTGACAGGGATGGCAGGACAATGACCGGAGGATAAATTCCTTTTTGTGAAAGATTTTTGTCTAAAACAATCTGACCCTCGGTTATATAGCCTGTCAGATCAGGAATGGGATGCGTGATATCGTCATTGGGCATGGTGAGAATAGGAATTTGGGTGATAGAGCCTTCACAGCCTTTTATGATGCCGGCGCGCTCATAAATGGAGGCTAAATCACTATAAAGGTAACCCGGATAGCCCTTTCTGGAAGGAATTTCACCTTTGGAGGAGGAGATTTCACGTAAGGCCTCAGCATAGGATGTCATATCGGTTAAGATGACCAATACATGCATTCCTCGCTCATAAGCCAAATATTCGGCTGCTGTAAGGGCACATCGTGGGGTAACAATTCTCTCGACCACCGGATCATTGGCTAGATTGAGAAACATGACCACGCGGTCTAAAACACCGCTCTTCTGAAAACTCGACCTGAAATACTCGGCCACGTCATGTTTGACACCCATGGCCGCAAAGACTATGGCAAAATTCTCACCATTGGCATCCGCTATCTTTGCCTGGCGAACAATCTGAACAGCCAGTTGATTATGCGGAAGACCGCTTCCCGAAAACACTGGCAGCTTTTGTCCGCGAATAAGGGTGGTTAATCCATCAATAGAGGAGATACCTGTCTGAATAAAATTTCTTGGGTACTCCCTCATAACCGGATTAATAGGTTCCCCGTTAATATCCCAGCTTTTCTCAGGATAAATCTCTCCAAGACCATCTATAGGGCGCCCCATCCCGTCCAGAGCCCTTCCTAAAAGCTCCTTTGAAAGAGGCATTTTAAGTGGCTTTCCTTGCAGCCTCGTACGGGTATTCTCCAAAGAAATACCCCGTGTTCCTTCAAATATTTGTACGACACAGGTCTCCCCTTCGATTTGGATAATGCGCCCCAACCGTTTTTTCTTTTCAACGGTGATTTCGACCATTTCCTCAAAGGAGGCCTCTTTGACGCCATCGATGATCACGAGGGGTCCTGATATTTCTTTAAGCCCCATATATTCTACATTCATAGTTCCACATTCCTTCCAGTGGCCTTATAATCCGCTTCAAGTTCATCAAGGGCTTTTTCAATCCTTTGATTAAGCGCCTCAAAAGCTCCCAGATCATCGTTGGATATGGTGTACTTCATACGCGTTACCTCTTCGAACACGCCGGTCTTACGCATAACAGACACCGGTATGCCAAGCGGTATAAGCTTAAGAGATTTGTCATAAAGCCTTAAGATAGAATCCATCATCAGATACTGTTTTTGTATAGGAACATAGGTATCCTGCTCATGGTAGGCATTCTGCTGCAAGAAGCCCTGACGGATAGCCTTTGCTACTTCTAAAATGAGCTTCTGTTCATCTGGCAGGATATCACTGCCAATAAGCTTGACGATATCGAGCAGCTTACCTTCTTCCTGAAGGACACGGCTTAAACGGATACGCCTTTCCATGAAGTCTTGATGGGCATTTTCCTTATACCAATCCATCAAATCCTCAGTATACTCACTGTAGCTGTTGATCCAATTGATAGCCGGATAGTGGCGGGTATAGGCCAAGGATTTGTCAAGAGCCCAAAAACATCTTATAAAGCGCTTGGTGTTCTGTGTGACAGGCTCAGAGAAATCACCGCCCTGGGGCGAAACCGCTCCGATAATTGAAACAGAACCCTGGGTGCCATTTAGGTTCTCAACACGGCCAGCTCTCTCATAAAACTCAGAAAGCCGTGAAGGCAGATATGCAGGAAAGCCTTCTTCTGCCGGCATCTCTTCAAGCCGGCCTGAGATTTCTCTTAAGGCCTCCGCCCAACGCGAGGTAGAATCCGCCATAATGGCTACATCATAGCCCATATCCCGATAGTATTCCGCAAGGGTGATTCCGGTATAGATAGACGCCTCACGTGCCGCAACAGGCATGTTTGAGGTATTGCCGATGAGGATTGTTCTTTCCATTAAAGGTCTTCCGCTCCTGGGGTCAATGAGCTTAGGAAAGTCCTCCAAGACCTCGGTGATTTCATTGCCGCGTTCGCCGCAGCCCACATAGACAATAATATCGGCATTCGACCATTTTGCTAATTGGTGTTGAGTCAGGGTTTTTCCAGTACCAAAACCACCGGGGATTGCGGCGGTTCCACCTTTCGCCAAAGGAAACAGGGTATCGATAACACGCTGCCCCGTAACGAGTGGAATATCCAGCGGTTTTCTTTTTCTATAGGGTCTGGCCTCACGAACAGGCCATTCTTGAACCAGGGTAAGGTTATGTGTGTTTTTTCCGTCTTTAATTCTGACAATGACTTTATTGATAGGATAACTGCCATGATCCGCCGCTTCAGTGACCTCTCCTTCAATGTCGGGCGGCACCATTATCTTATGAAGGACGGATTCGGTCTCCTTAACTTCAGCAATAACCATACCGGATTTTACAATCTGACCGGGACGAACCAGGATTTTAACATCCCAGAGCTTTTCCTGATTAAGATTGTCCATGATGCTTCCGCGCTGAATAAAGGCGCCTGACTTCTCTGCGATGCGTGTCAGGGGTCTTTCTATACCATCAAAGATATTGCCGATAATACCCGGACCTAATTTGATAGTCAGGGGCTTTCCCGTAGAGACAACGGGTTCTCCGGGCTTTAATCCGGTTGTATTCTCATAAACCTGAACAATTGTCTCAGATTCGAGAACGCGAATGACCTCACCAATGAGTTTGTCGTGCCCCACAAGGACCATCTCAAGCATTTTAAAGGCATGCTCTCCGCGAACCTTGACTACAGGACCATTTATCCCATAAATTGTTCCATGTGATGTGTCTGCCATTTTTTCACCCTCTGATTCCTGCTGTGTATAAACCTTCATTCTATACTCATTTTATATTTCTCCAAAAACGTCGAGCGTTCCTCGCTCAACTTGCTTGCAAAGGAGTAGTCGCACATCAGGCCTTTTGTTCTGTTAACAACAAGGCAGCCTCCAAAAAGCTGTTCATCGCTCTCAGAAATTTGGAAAGGCATTCCCATTTGAGCGCGAATCTCCTCCAATAATCCAAGGTCGTCTTGATCCGCCAGAACGTGGATTATACCCTGCCCTACCTGAGATAAGCCCTCTTTTACCAGGCCTTCCAAATAACTTTTATAGCCTTCCTGATGCTTGAATGCAATACATTTTTCCTTTACATGTTGAAATACGGCATTCATGATCTCATCACGCCGGTTAAACAGCGCTTGTTTACTCTCAACAATAGCCTTTGAAACCTCTTCATTGATATCTTTGTCAATTTTTCGAACGGTATCCTGAATGTTCTCATAGGCCCTTTTCAAGCATTGAATCTCATTATACGCAATAGTCTCCTGGCGTTCTTTTTCAGCCTGCGTAATGATTTCCTTTTTCTTTTCATCTGCTTCTTTCATAACCATATGAGAAAACTTACTAAACTTTTCTACTGTGTTGTCCATAAAAAAACCTCCAGAGGCTCAAAAGACCTTATCGCAATCCATACTAGAGTTTTAGACCAATTGCCTCGTTTACATGACGCATCATGTAATCCGGAGGTCGCCTTGTTCCATGCCTATCCGGGATTTCAACAATCAGGGGCCTGCTATGATTAAGCTTCAAATCCGAGATAACCTCAGGGAATAACTCCACCAGCATTTCTGTAATGAGAATAATTCCGATACTTTTGTCTTTCATCGCATTTTGAAGAGCCCCAAGGGCCTCCTCCCGGCCATGGACGATGACGCCATCAATGCCCGCAAGCCGCATGCCGACTTTTGTATCAACGTTGTCGCTGATCAGATACATTTTCATGGGTGATCACCCTCTTATGCGTTCAAGATAAGGATGGAGATAATAAGCCCGTAAATGGCGATACCTTCTGCCAAGCCTACAAAAACGAAAGCCTTACCAAAGATCTTAGGATCTTCACTTAATGCACCTAAAGCAGCAGCACTGCTTGAGGCCACGGCAATGCCGGAACCTATTGCCGAGATACCAATTGCAAGAGCGGCAGCAATGTACTTAAGTCCATTTGATGCTGCGGCTGCGGCCTGTGTATTATCAGCAGCAGAGGCAGAAATTCCACCTGTCAGAACAATAATAGTGGCCACGATGACAATACCCAGCAATGCTGTGACATTCATGCCGATAAGCTTCTTCGCATTCTTGCCCTTAACGCTTTTATTCACACAGGCAAGCCCGATACCAACAGTACACATAACCAAAGTGATAGCAACAATAAGAATGAATTCCATAATACGACCTCCAACGACTAAATTAGTTTTTATTCTTCGACTGGCAGAACCCTGTCAGTTAAATTCTGTTTACTCATTTGTGACGCGTACAGGTTTAAATTCCTGTCCCTCACCAATATAGAAGCGACCGAACATTTCATAATATTCAAGACGCATGCACTGGATAGCCACAATAAGTCCTTCAAGACCGATGGTCACAAGATTTCCAATGATGACGATGACGATTCCACCCGCTCCGCTCATCATGTTATACAGCGTCCATACCGCAAGGGAAAGGCCGGCGTGATTAAGGGCAAAAGCGCCTACCCGTGCAAAGGAGATGGTGCTCGAAAAAAAAGATAAAACTGTTTCAAAGAGATCAAATCCGGCTTCCACAAAATAGATCCCTTTTTCATGGGGTAGGATGTGGTTTCTACGCATAATAAGGTTTTCAAAAGGCTCCTTGAAAAAGATGAGCACGGCCGGGAGGATAACAACAATAACTATTACGATCCCCGACATGACAAATTGGCCGGTCTTTAGAAAGATAACCAGAAGAACAGCAAGTCCCCCGTAGAATAAGAGCCCTGCAAGCCCATTCTTATCAAATAGCAGCTTTCCCCACTTTTTCATGCGAATATTATTGATCATATTGGCTATGATGGTCACGAGAATAATAAAAACGCCATAGCCCACTGCTACATAGAGCAAGGTGTTAATCGTATCCTTGCCATGAAGCGGACTTATCCAAAGCGGATGAAGCAGTTCTTCATTCCCAAAGACACTGCCATAAACAAAGCCGAAGACTGTGGAGGACATGCCCACATACATCATAACGCCGCCCAAGGCCGCCTTTTTCCATTTAAAAAGATAAAGACCTACAAGCGCGATGACAGCTCCTTGCCCCACATCTCCGAACATAAAACCGAACATGAGCATATAAGTGATGGCCATCAGGGGCGTAGGATCCAGTTCTTTTGCAGACGGAAGCCCGTACATGGTCACAAGAGCTTCAAAGGGCTTGAAGAACCGATTGTTTTTCATAACCGTCGGCGGAGTGGCATTAACCACGTTCTCGGGATCCTCACTTGACACGATGAGATTCTCCATGGACTCAACTTTTTTATTGTACTCCTTGTAATACTGATAAGGAATCCAACCCGCCAGGAAGAATGTTTCTTTTGTATGGGAGGACATCATTTTAATCTCATTTATTTTTGTCAGATAAAGAACTTTATGATACCAGCTTTCAAACCGCTCTTTCCTGTCCTCTAAAAACTGAATGCAAGCGGTATCCTCCTGACTTATTTTTTGTTCCAAGTCCTTTATCTCATCCTGGAGCCTCTCGATGGTCATTTTGGGCATACCCTTGACTTGATCGGAGATTCTGACCCGTTCAAAGCCGAGTGCGGCAAAGACATTATCAATGACCGGTGAAAGGGATGCGGGCATAAAATAAGATAACCATAGGTTCTCATTTTCTTCAGAAGCGGGAACGACCACTACATCAAGCTCATCAAGATAACTCTTTTGCTTATGGTAATTTTCTTTTGGAATGAAACCAAACCGAAATTTCATAAACGCAAAGTGAAACATCTCATCAATATCTATTTCAAGCCCTGCAAGAGGGAGTACCTGCTTAATAATCTGTTCTCTTTCCTGAATATCAGCCTTATAAAGCTCGATTCGCCTTCTATTATCGGCCAGTTGATCCTCAATCTCCGCCACAAAAGCCTCCAGGGCCGAAGTATCCAGCGGTTTAAGAAGCTCATCTTCAATTGTTTTTGCGTCATATTGCATGATCCTGACGTCGTATTTTTCATTGAGAATGCGCATCCGCTTGCGAAAATTATCCAGGGAAGTATCCTCATCAAATGGCATAAAGCCAGGGACATTAAGCGCCTTAAAGGAGGGCTCAAGCTGGACATTGCTATTGATAACATACTTGAGCACAAATTCGTTATACACATCCAAAGGACCTAAAATACTGATATATTTCATTGGTTCAATTGCCATGACCTTCACCCCATCCTTCTCTTTAGAGATCTATTCCTACAACATACTTTCTGATTTTTTCCTCAGACAGCTTATAGCGGATTCCCTCTATAATGGAAGTAATATTCGATATCTCCACCTCTTTCATGCGTAAATACGAAAGCACACAGGCTACTGTAAACGGCTGCCTTCTGAATCGCTTTCTATGAAGCCTAAAGATAAATTCAGCATAGTTATGCTCATAAAGAAGCTCATATTGTTCTTCAAAAAGAAAACCGTAAAATGTCCCTTTAAGGGTATTGAGGTATTCTTCGAAGTTTTTTGCTTTAATAAGGGCTTCCATCGTGCTCTTTTTCAGCTTGTAAATAAGTGGCAGCGTGTAGCTTGGGATAACCTCTTGATCTATGTCATAAAAGCTCTTGCTCCGATAAATCCAGAAAATGTTGAAGATATCGCTTTCAAGCCCTGCAAATTCCCTCACGATGGCCTGATCTTTCGCATCGAGGAGCTTTTTATAGTCATTTTGAATTCTTTTTAAGTAGTAGAGATCCAAAGCCATTTCCATACTGAAAAGGCGTGTCTCGTTTGCTTCCGAGGCAAATGGACGTAATACATCATAATAAGCAGTATCTCTGAGCCCGGATAAAAATTCGTCGAGATTGCGGGACAGAGCCAGTCTAGGAATATTGAGCCTGTCATATTCTGCGAGAAAAATCAGAGAGTCTTCAAGAACGGACTGGTCCGCATGCCCTGATTCAAAAACCCTGAATATCAGCTTCAAGCTCTCAATTTCAATCTTGATATAAAGCAGGTTTACAAAATCTTTTAAACGTCCGCTGGTAAATCGAAGAAGCTTGGCATAATCATTGATGAGGTCATGCTTAAGGAGGTTCTCCAAATGTGCTCTGTGGACATTCGTCTCTTCAAAATCGGAAAGGATAGCTTTATAGTGAGTATTATATTTGAGATAGGAGACTACCTCACTAACACTCTTCTTTTGCATTAATTCCGTATAGTTCTCACTTTTGAGCAATCGTCCGAACATGGCTCTTGTCTTGCCCGAGAGCGCACCATACTTCATTTCTCCAAGCATTTGTTCACCTTCCTAAAATTCGGTCGAAGATCTGATTTTCCCAAAGCCCTTGGTTCTCTTCGGCATTCTCCTCCATAAGACGCATTTTCAAGGCTGTATCTTCATAGATGCGTATGATTTTATCATCCGCTTCCTTACGGCTTTTGGATCTCAATTGATCTATCTTATGCACCGACATCTCAACGATATTGGTCTCCATGGCCCGCATTTCATCCCGAGTGTCCATTTGAAGCTTTTCTCTTTCAGCGACTCCCTCGGCTACAAGGCTTTGCGCCTCATGCTCAATTTCAATTATTTTTTTTACGACATCTTCCATATCAACACCACCCATGCTAAGATGTTATTACGAAGTAACAAGCTTTGAGCGACTCATTACGCATTCATCGCTTATTACGAAGTAACAAGGTTCCCGGGTACCCGCTCGAGATCTTTGATTTCGGTAGCGGGTGGGGTTCTTATTGTTATTCTTATCTGTTCTGTGAAAAGCCCAATACAAACCTATATACCACCTATTCCAGTTATATAACATTGTGGAAAGCGATTCAATGTTTATCTTCTTCAATTTATTAGGTTTTTATAGGTATTCTTTGGTCAATTTTTCAACTTTTCATTGAATATTTATTCATAAAAATGTATAATTATAAAAAAGCTCGGAGGTGTATTTTCAATGACACTAAATGAAATTATTGCATTGGACAAAAAATATTTTATGAACACTTTTGGTGACAGACTGCCCGTTTGCTTTGAAAAAGGTGAAGGCATGAGGCTTTGGGATACAAATGGCAAGGTTTATACGGATTTTTTGGCCGGCATTGCAGTGAGTGCTTTAGGCCATTCCCATCCTGTTTTGGTCAATGCTATTATAGATCAGGCACAGAAATGCATTCATTGTTCCAATTATTACTATATTGAGTCGCAAGCCAAGCTGGCCCAACTTATTGTAGAAAATTCCTGTTGTGATAAGGTGTTCTTTGCCAATAGCGGTGCAGAGGCAAACGAAGGAGCCATTAAACTGGCACGGCTCTACTTTAGAAAGAAAGGTCTGCCTCAGAAATTTGAAATTATTACTCTCGAGAAGTCTTTCCATGGAAGAACATTGGCGACCCTGGCAGCTACAGGCCAGGAAAAATATCAAAAAAATTACTCACCTCTGACGCCTAAATTTTTAAGCGTTCCAATCAATGATTTTGAGGCACTTGAGAATGCCATTACGGAATACACCTGCGCCATCATGCTGGAGCCCATCCAGGGTGAGAGCGGAGTGAATCCCACCAATGTGGAATACATTCAAAAGGTTCGTAAGCTTTGTACCGAGAAAGATGTTCTTCTTATTTTTGACGAGGTCCAGTGCGGTCTCGGAAGAACCGGCAAAATGTTCGGATACGAGCATTATGGCGTGGAGCCGGATATTTTTACATTAGCCAAGGCTTTGGGTGGTGGGTTCCCCATAGGTGCCCTTTGTGCCAAGGAGCCCTATGCCGGTGCCTTCGAACCCGGGGATCACGGTTCGACATTCGGCGGCAATCCTTTGGCCTGCAGTACAGGTTTCGCAGTGCTTTCAACCATCATTAACGATAAGCTTTATGAGAACTCGGCGAAAATGGGGGATTATCTCATAAGCAAGCTTAACGCACTCAAGGAAAAATATTCATTTATAGAGGAAGTGCGCGGAAAAGGTCTCATGATAGGTGTCCAGTTTTCGATTCAAAAGGCTGTTGCCATCAAGCTCAAATGCCTGGAAGCCGGCTATCTCATAGGTACCGTCGGCGACAATATCATTCGTATGCTACCTCCCCTCATTATTACTAAAGAGGACATTGACGGTTATACCGAGGTATTGGATAAAATATTGGAAGAGTTCTAGAGTTGAGTTAGGTGGTGCGTACCTTTGGTACGCACCTTTTTTTGTCTTTTTTTATGCAACATGACAAGCAATGACGCATACAATTGAATGCAGATGTTTTATTTAGTGGTGAGAGTATGCCTGATAATTATAATGTTTTTGACAAAATCAACGGCAACATAGCAAAAAAGAAATTGGAAAAGGCTATTGAGATGCTTCACAATGAAAGCCCTCAGGAAATAAGAAGACGGCTTGGTCAAATGGATACAGGAGAAATTCTAGATAAAATGGGCGAATATGATGCCAAGAAGCTTAGCCAAATGGGTATCAGCCTCGAAGACATTAAAGGAAAAGTAACTGAAAAAGACCTGGAAAAAATCATTCAGATTCTCGGCCCTGACGGAGCCCAAATAGCCAAAAAGATCAAATCCCTATTAAAGTAAAGACAGGAGGCGGTGTTATGGCTGATAACCTCGATAAGAAGCTTAAACAAATTGCTGACATGTTTGGAGTTTCAGATACCAATAGCTTGAAAAACATTGTTGAGAGCATCGTACCTCCTGGCTCAGGGGCAAATCAGGGTGATTCCCCATCAGATCCCGTTGCCACTAATGAAGGAAGTACCGGTCTTTCCTCCGCTCCTCCCTCAAATAGCCGAAACAATGGCATAGATGTAAATTTACTAGCCAAAGCCGGAGAGATGCTCAGCATGTTCAATAATGTGTCGGATTCCCGGATCACCCTTTTGAATTCAGTACAGCCTTTCCTGGGTAACCAAAGGCAGCAGCGTCTCAACGGTGCCGTCCAACTGTTAAAGGTTATCGCCATCATAAGCTCCATTGCACCAAATAACAACCGCAATACAAAGGGGTGATTCGCCAATGGAACCACGAGGCCTGAATGCCATCCCGTTGCCTTATGAGGTGGATGAAAATCGAAACCATACTGTTCCTGCCTTTTCCAATAGGCCTTCGTTCTTCCCTGCTTTTTTAAGGAATCTCAAGCAGGATGACATCATCCTAATTGTGATTATTATTCTGCTTTTGACTGAGGGGAATGAGTGCGACTTTCTATTGGTGGGTGTTCTTATATTCATTTTTTTAGCCGGAGTGGACGGGAATTTTTTGGGATTTTAAATGCCCATGAATAATTTTTTACCATTTGCAAAAGCTTCTCATGGGGTTTTATATTCCCTAACGGGAATATAAAATTAATACTCATCTTGGAGGTACTCATGAAGAAGCACAAACAAATTGCATGGATTTATTTAATTGCTGTAATCGTCGTTATATCTGGGTTAGTGCTGTCCGATCATGCCTCAAGTATCGACCAATTCAATAAAGCCCAGACCACTTTATCCTATTATGGATCTAAGGGTAAAGAGGTTACGGAAATTCAAAAAAGACTAAAGGCTTGGGGTTATTATAGTGGCACCGTGGACGGAAAGTACGGCTATCTGACCTATCAGGCTGTACGATATTTCCAAAGCAGGAATGGGCTAAAAGTTGACGGGGTAGCAGGCAAAGCAACCTTGTATGCTCTCGGTCTTCCCACAGGAACGACTTCTACTACTAACAAAGATCTAGATCTCATGGCACGCATGATTTATGGTGAAGCACGCGGTGAGCCTTATGAAGGCCAGGTAGCAGTGGGTGCCGTCATTCTAAACAGAGTAGCCGACAGCCGCTTCCCAAATTCGGTTTCAGGTGTAATTTATCAGCCGGGCGCCTTTGATGCAGTTAGAGACGGACAATTTAACTTGACTCCCAATGATACAGCCTATCGTGCGGCACGTGACGCGCTAAACGGATGGGATCCAAGCTATGGCTCCATCTATTATTTCAATCCTGCCACGGCAACGAGTAAATGGATATGGAGTCGTCCTCTTGTAGTAAAGATCGGAAAACATAATTTCTGTAAGTAAGTATGTAAAGCCTATTATGCGGTAACAAGGTTCTGGGGCACCCGCTCGCCATCTATGATGGTGCTAGCGGGTCAGGTTCTTATTACGAAGTAACAAGCTTTGACCAACCCGTAACGCAAACTTCGCTTATTTTGAGCTTGTCAAGATAGGCTTTTCTCCTACCTCAACAATTTTGCTTACAGGCCGGTATTCATCATGATTGAGCTCAACACGCTCATCGTCAATAATACGGCTCACATAGGCTGTGAAGCCGGGTATGCCCTCGGAAACCACCCTGGTTTCGCGAGGCGAAAGGGCTTTATTTACTTCTGTTATTACAGGTGGGGGCACCTCATCCTTTTTCTGTACAATCAGTATCCCGCTCTTAAGCTCGCCCGTAGAGGCCATATACATGACTATACCATCATTTGTCATTTCAGCCAGTAACATGAGAGGTCTTTCGGTCTCGTTCTTCATGAGAAGATTAGCTCCTTCACCCCCAATAACAGCCTCAAGGCCGGAATCAGTATATGTAACTGGCCTTTGAGCGGGCTTGCGGTTTAAGACCTTTATGCCGTCAATAGGCAGGGCTGCCTGGTAGAGAGCACTTGCCAATCGGTTCAATGAATCCTTTTCGACATCCGAGGTATATCTGGAAAAATCAATCAGGGTTTTTAAGTTGATTTCCTGGCCTTTCTCAAATACAGTCCCATCCATGGCCTTAAGATCTTCTTGTATTTTTTCCGGAGTTCCTTTGTCCAATGGAATTTTCGCTTGGGAAACCAAGGCAGTAAACGGTTCTTTATACAAGCCTTCTGCTTTTACTTCTATAAAAAGAGACGCACTTTTTGTGTCTATACGATAAGGCTGTTGATTCTGAACAAAGAACAATTCTTTCAATTCCTGCTCCAGACGGATGTAATCCATCTTGCGCCCGGGAATTTGAGGTGTAAATTTCAGGATACCGTTTTCAACCTTATACTGTTCAGCAATAGCAGCTTTTTCAAAGGATGAAAACAGGGTTTCACACCTGGCTGTTAATTTTCCAGAGTTATAGGTGAAAACAGGCTGAATATGGAGCTCTTTTTCAACGTCTGAAAAAAGCTGTTTCAATGCATTCTGCGGCACGCTTTTTTTTAGGCTTTCTACGGTTTTATCAATGTCGACTGAGACATCCAAATCTGAATAAGACAGGGAGTAAGCTTTCTGATCAATCTCTATAATAAGAGCTCCTGATGCTGTTTGTTGATTATAGAAGTCTATCAGTAAGGCCTCTGCTTCTTCAAAGGATAAATCTCCGACAGGAAGTTCCCCTACCCTTGCATTGGCCCGAACTGCATCCACCTTTATAGATGAAAGAATCAACATGCCTGCACAAATTCCTAAAAAGGACTGAAGCATGATGACAGAGATCCAAGAGAATTTTTTTAAATGCTTCATCATTTGTATCATCTCCATGGAAAATCTTAGGAGGACGGAGGTAAAACATAAACAGAACGGGCCAGATGATCCTGACCCGTCCTTTTGCCTATTCTTCGTAGTTCATTACTAATTCTATAAGCTTTCCACTGGACTTCACATCAAGAATCATCTGATCTGTTATAATCTCTCCAGCGCTGACGATGATATTGCCATCAGCACCGTATATAGTCTTCGTTACCTTTTTTCCCACAAGGTACTGACGCTGGCGAGACTCAAACAACTCTGCCGCACTTAAGGACGGCTCATCAGCGGGAGCCTTCGTTTCAGACATCTCTTCAGGGCTATGACTCATCTCAGGAGCCATTGTTATTTCTTCCGGATCATGCTGAACCGGAATCCGCAAACTAATATCCGAGTAAAAGTCATCAATCTTAAAGAGCTCATCTGCACCTGCATCAGGAGAAACAAAGATCTCGTCCGTTACAGCGCTCTCTGAAGTGACTTCGAGTGCTGTGCTTTCAGAATCTAAATTATCATTTTTTTTTTCGTCTTCAGAAACAGCTTCAATGGCGCTGGGTGTCTCAATCAATCGATCAATAACATCTTCTTGAACGACCAAGAGGTTTTTACCAAAAGTAATAATACTGCTTCGTGGGATAATACCCGATTGGGTGGCACTTTTTTCAGGGATGAATTCCACACCTGTAATACTGTAGGATAACTCCTCGTCATTGATGTAAATATCACCCGTTTCACCTAGAAGACTTCCCTTTTTGGTAAGAACACGTGTGCCCCGTACAGTAATATTCTTTTGCATAAGCTCAATGGCTGCGGGGATTTTTACAATATCGCTGATATCATCAGGCTGTTGAATCGTTAGCGCATATTCACCGATTCCTAATACTCTTTCAGCTGGAATAACGCCTCCTGCAAGTGACCTGATGCCACTATCGATGACAAAAAAGTCAATCGTACCTTTTGAAGCATTAATAATGACGTTCTTGACCTTACCGATCTCATTTCCGTCAAAAATGCTCACTACCGGCAAACCGATAATCTGCTGAGCGGTTTTCATCCTCAGCTACCCCCTTAATGGACATCTAAAATAATCAAATGTATAATTCGAGAAAATTATACCAAGATCAAATATAATCATATCAGTTAAATGGTGAGATATCAATGATTAACCTTACATTTCTTTCAAAGATTTTGTAAAATATCTTCTCTTATTCCCAAGTCCGACAATTTATATTTATCGGATTCCAGAATTTTATGTACAAGCTCCTTTTGATTTGTCATTTTATAAAGGGCACAAAGGTCAATAATCACCAACTCCAGGAGTTTTGTGTCGGTCTCCTGGTCCAGAGCTCTCTCATAGGCTGAAATAGCGTCGTAATACTGATGATTGTTTTTGTTCTCCAAAGCTTGGTCAACAAGCCGTGGAAGGATTGAAGGTTCTGCAACAGCCTTATTTAGGTTAACAACTTCATCAAAGTCATCAGCTTCACCAAAGCTAACAGCTTCATCAAAGCCAACAGCCGGTTCAAGTCCTTCAGGCTCATTAAAAGTAATAGCCTTGTCAATGCTTGTATCTCCATCGACACTAATCGCTTCATTAAGACCAGCAAGACCAGCCGCATCATTAGGCTCTGTTTTTTCACTCTCTTGATGATGTTCATCATTAGATTCCGGTGAACTTTGATTTTCTTGTTTTACAAATACACGCTGAATAAGGACAAATGCCCCTGCGGACAGAAATACCAAAAAGACAAAGCTAAGAAACAGAGAAAGGAGAAAAGAAAAGTACAGTCTGTTAACCAGGAAGTTTGCCAAAAGAGGAGTCAGGGTTGCGCAAACCACGGCCAGAACTGTACAAATCGCCAAATCGATCTTGTTTTTTCTAACACCCTGGTTTGCACGTTTCATAATGACGTATGAAACCAAGGCTATCAGAAGAATCACACTAGAAGCTGTTAACAAGTAATAAAAAAACATAGAACAGGCTCACTCCATCTTTTGTAAAATCCTTAATCTGATATCTATATCGGTTTTTATCTTGTTTCATTATAGGTATAATCAAAGATTAACTTCCGGCAAAATAGAAAAACACTCATTTTTTGTTGGAGGAATCGGAAGTTATACTTTGATTGCTCCTTTGCTCTTTTCCAAAGAAACCGTCTATACCCAGCTTAATAGCCTTTGCAACCTGCTCCTGATAATCCAGGGTTTTGAGCTTCGCCTCCTCATCGGAATTGGAAAGAAATCCGCATTCAATAAGGGCTGTAGGAATCTTGAGATCTCTGAAAATCACAATACGATCCTTTTTGATAAGGGCCACGCGCTTATTATCAGGATCAAGATTTTTAACCATTTCGTTTTGTATGCTCTTGGCCAATCTTTCACTATCCACCGAAGAAGGTGGGAAGAAGGTTTGAGCACCTTTATATTTCGTGTCCTTAAAGCCATTCATATGAATGCTGACAGCAATATCAGCATCGCTTTCATCAATGACTTTCTTTCTCTTAGTTAAATCCTGCCTTCTTTTGTCTGTAATCTCTTTGGTGCCCTCTTTGTATTGGAGGACATCCTCTATTCTTGTCATAATTACGGTATAACCATCCTGTTCAAGCATAACCTTTACAAGCTGCGCAATGCGGAGGTTGAGATCTTTTTCTGCCAGGCCGGAATAATCACTTACCACACCGGGGTCCTCCCCGCCATGGCCCGCATCCAATACCACAACGGCGCCTCCGTTGCTCTTCGATGTTTCAGTAATTGAATTAGCTCCACCATCAATGCTAAAAATGGCAACGGACAAAAACAGTATAAGAAGAATTAAAACAGCATTTTTTCTTTTAACTAAAACGATCATGTATTACCCCATCCCTGTACATATCTTTATACTAAGATATTCAGGGGGGGGTTGGCCATATCACAAAAAAACGTGCATGTCCGGCTTGTTCTTTTATAAAATTATTTTATGCTATCATCGGGTGGGCGTTCTATTTTTTTTGACTTTCTTTTTTATGCCCAGCTTATTTCTGATAAAGGCTACCAGATAAAACTCCTTGTGTCCGGCATAATATCCTAGGGCAGCCATAAACACAACCAGAATAAACGATATCATATAGTGAATAGGTGCATTTCCCAGAAGCCTGGCAAACCAGTAAAGCGGACCAGAAAGGCCCTGATATACCCTTCTTAACAAAACAGTATAATCCTCGGGGACCTGTATCATAATCAAAATGCCTTGAATTATAACCAGTGGAATGATGCCTAAAAAACCATACAGCAAGCCTTTGAAGGGTGAAGGATTGATATTATACTGAGGCCTCTTTTCTTTAAAAGCAATATTCCGCATCTCTATATAAACGGAACAGAAAAGAAGTAAAAAAAGTATAAAAGATACATAGGGCATGACCTTTGGAGTATTGTCACCCGAAAGACCGAGAAGGGGCATTGAAAATACAGTAAATACAATGAGTATCATTAAATAGCCGGTCGTTACTTTAAGGCCCCTCTTTATTTGCGATATTAAACGATTGTCCATAAAACCATCCTTAAGGTATGATCAAATAATAACTTACCCATGTTGAGACGGCTATTTCCCGCCTTGTTGTCAGTTGCAATAAAGCGGTTACTAATAAGCCGTCTTTATTCGCCTAAATGCTTAAGCTCCTTTACTTAACATACCAAATGCTTATGGTTTTGTACAGAAAAAAAACGTAGAAGGATTGAAAAATTGCAAAAGGTCACCCTTTGAGTTAGGGTGACCTTGATCATTGTAAGATATATAAAGAATTTAGAAGCTTATGGGTTCAACCTCAGTCTCCTCAGCATCAGCTTGGAGGTTGGCTGATTTAAAGATGTCGAAAATAATTCTCAGAAGCGCTCCCGTACCCAATACCCAGATGAAGGCATTAAACAGGAAAGAGAGTACACCGGCTAAAGTCGAGATAACTTGGATATTCCCCAAAAGATCCAGAGCTAATTTGATAACGGTAATAAACGTAAGCCCGATAGCCAGCCTTGCAGGAACACTCATGTTCTTTCTTGAAATAATCGTGCCAAGCCACAGTGAAACAGGAAGATCGGCAAATACAATGGTCAGTGTCGCAATGAAGATAAACACAAAGCCTGCAAAGAAAGAGACGGATACCTTCAGAATAAAAATGGTCAGAAGAAGCAATATAAACAAGAGCAGCAAGCCGCCCACAAGGCTTCCTAGGGTAGCAATACCAATACCGGCCGCAGATAAAGGCTTTGCGCCGATAAAATCACCCGAGCGAACAAAGAACCTTGGAAAGAGCTTATATAGCAGTAGAGCAAAAAGATAGTAAATAATTATGGTGAATATTTCCTTTACCAGGGTCCAAAGATTGAATTGAGGCTTCAACTGTTCCTTACTGACCGGATTTATCTTAACAAATTCGTAGCTGCCCACTTGTACATCCGAAGGAACCTTGAACTCAGTAACTCCCTTGTAGGTGAGCTTTCCTTTAATGATTGTACCAGGAGCAAGCTGAAATGAAGCTCCCTCGGTCATGCCATGAATGACTACATTCCCTTGGTAGCTGCCTCCCACCGTTACGCTGGATCCAAAGATATCGGTATTACCCAAGACAGTACCTTCCGCTTTGATGACATTCCCAAAAAGGTACGCATTCCGATTTACAACTGTATTTTTGGCAACTACAAGATTTGTGCCAAACGCCATGACATTGCGGTTAATCGTTGAGGCCAGAGTAACATTGTTTCCGCCTACCCGCACACTGCCGCCAACCTTTCCGCTAACACTGATATCAAAAGCTCCTGCGATAATATCTCCTTCAACATCCCCTCTGACTGAGAGGGTCTGAGCTACGGCAAGTATGTCGCCCACAACTAACCCGTCATTCGTAACAGTTGTTCCTGACCCAATAAAGTCTCCCTCATGTGTCTCGCCTGCTCCAACAAGAGGATTTTCCTCCGCAGCCAGAACAAATATTGTACCACAGAGCAGGATAAGGGTGAGGATCAAACAACATGATATCATAAGACGTTTTTTCATTTTGATATCCTCCAAATAAATTGATTTCTTGCTTTACGATAATTCATAACCAAAGAAAAAATGCCATATACCACACCGGAAATCAAGAGTACAAGGATAGCCTGCATGATATAATAAGTTCTGAAAAGCCAGTGTATAACAATAAAAACAGCTTGCGAGGTTCTATAGGCTGCAGTCAGCCCCTTGGCAATTTGGTCTATAAGGGCTATGGGACCCATGCTCACGGCTTGATACAATCCATATGCGATAATGAACAAAAGCATTAGGAGAGGAACAGCCACAAAAGGAAGAAGTATTTTTTCTTCCTTCTTCATTTCCCCTAGTTTCTGCATGACGCGCATTTCCATATCTTGAGGGGCCACATCATTTAATTCATGCATTTCGCTGAAGGCATCGGCTAGAACTTCATATTGCGTTCTGCACCCTTCACAGAGGTCCAAATGTGCTTTAAGCTGTCCTTCAGCTTCCTGAGAATTCTCCCGGTCAAAGCTTTTCATCATTAAGTTCCATGCTTGACAGCAATCCATGCTTTTCCCTCCTTATCCGTTGCTTGCGATATTCTGTTCTGATATGCGCTCAACTTCTCGGCAAGTAGCTTGCGGGCCCGATAGATTCTGTTTTTTACAATACTCATGGGATGCCCTGTAATACTGCAGATTTCTTCGTATGTCATAGACTGCTGATGATAGAGCTGTATAACAATCCGGTACATCTCAGGCAGGCTTTCAACGGCTTTCTTGACTGCATCCCGCCGTTCATGGATCAATAAGGTCTCCTCCGGACAGCCGACATCTGAAACCACCTTCTCCATCTCCTCTTCATTCCAAACCGTTACCCGCCTGTTTTTTTGGTTGACATTAATGCAGTGATTGACAGTGATTTTTGCTATCCACGTTTTAAAACTGAATTCCGCATTGTACTTAGAAAGGTTTGCCCAGGCCTTCAGGAAAACCTCCTGCGTAGCATCCGCCGCATCATTCTTATTGGAGAGCGTGTTTAATGCAATGCTGAACACCAGGTTTTTGTATTTTGTCACTAAAGCTTCAAAAGCCTCGCGTTGCCCAGCCAAACACTTTCTGATCTGGACAATGTCCTCCATCAGTACACCTCCTGCTCTCATGCAACAAAGCGCAAATACGCTTTGTTGCATACATGATTGAATACAGGCAACCTCAACTATTGTCTGACTCACGAGGAAGATTTTTTTATTTTTTACCTTTTGTGTGGGAAGTCACCTAAGGAGCAATCGAAATAAGTTCCGATTCTTCCGGCAAAGTATATGCAATTCTTCTGTCTTTGCCGGAAAATTTATCGGAAGTTACTTTTCGATCATCCCTAAAGAAATTTGCACGTCTTCTTTATCATCTTCCTTGAGATAACAGCCTATGGCAGGAATATTAGCCCTGTAGTAATCAGGATCCGAAAGCCTATCCTCATCCAATGGCTTGAGCTTGCATAAAATGCTCCCTTTTTTTGATTTAAGCACACCAACCCCTTGGGAATTGCGGGTTGTTTTGGGGTTGATTTGTATCGTGTTGAAAACCAGCACCTTATCTATACTGCTATAGGCCACAAAATCCTTGTCCTCCTGCAGAAAGAACATATCTACAAGCGGAGACTCTTCATTATATGCATTGGTCAACTTTTTCCGGTTGGTCTTGGTGGCATAACTGGAAACCGGCACTTTGGCTATTTTCCCGTTTTCATAGGCGAAGAGCATATACCCGGTAAAATTGTCGGTTGCATGCATCTTGATAATCTTTTCTTCAGGCTCCAGGCTTAAAATATTATTGAGATATTCACCCAAAATACTCACCTTGCCGTCCGGAAGTTCATGGACTTTTATTTTATAGACCACACAGCGATTGGAGAAAAGAAGTAATTCTGCTTTGTTACGCGTTTCCAATTCCTGCATGATAAAATCTTCTTCTTTAAGCTTATGCTCTCCCGAAGAACGTAACGAGACCAGAGATATTTTTTTAATATAGCCATGGTCGGTAAGAAATACGCGGACATTGTAATCTTCAATGAGATTCTCCTCGGTGATTTCCTCGATATGCTGCTCACTGATGATCTCCGTCTGCCTTGCTTTTCCATATTGCTTTGAAATCTCAGCCAGCTGGGTGCAGATGATATCCAGGACCCTTGAGTCGTGGGCTACAATGTCCTTTAAATCGGCTATTTCATGCTTAAGCTTATCTATATCGGCAGTCTGCTTTAAAATATATTCCCTGTTAAGGTTACGAAGCTTGATTTCAGCTATGAATTCGGCCTGAGGCTGGTCTATGGTAAAGCCCTTCATAAGATTCGGTATAACCTGGGCATCCTGCTCGGTGTTACGAATGAGGCGTATGGCTTTATCAATATCCAAAAGAATTTTAGACAGTCCCGTCAGGAGATGAAGCCTTTCACTCTTCTTCTTAATGTCAAACTCGGATTTTCTGCGGATGCAGGCCATGCGGAACTGTATCCAATGGTCCAGAATAGCGGCCACTCCCAACACCATTGGCTTTTGGTCAATGAGCATATTAAAATTACAACCGAAGCTGTCCTGAAGGGGAGTAAGCTTAAAGAGTCTGTTCATAATTCCGTCAACATCCGAATTACGCTTGATGTCAATGGTAATTTTCAGTCCTTCAAGGTCGGTTTCATCCCGTATGTCGGTGATATCCTTGATCTTGCTTTCCTTAATAATGCCGGCAACGGCCTCAATAATAGCCTCAGTTGAAGTGGTGTAGGGGATTTCAAAGACCTCAATGCAGCTATTCGCTTTATCAAAACGATATTTAGCCCGCAGCTTAAATGAGCCACGCCCTGTGGAATATATCTTCTGCATCTCGTTTTCATTTAAGATAAGCTGGCCCCCTGTGGAAAAATCAGGCGCCTTCAAATACTGCATCAACTCAATGTCATCGTTTTTTATGTAAGCGATGGTTGCTTCACACACCTCTTTGAGATTAAAGCTGCAAATATTACTGGCCATACCGACGGCAATACCCTGGTTGGGATTAACCAGAATGTTGGGGAAAGCCGTAGGCAGGAGTACGGGCTCTTTCATGGTGCCGTCGTAGTTGTCGGCAAAGTCCACCGTATCCTTATCGATATCCTGAAAAATTTCCTCGCAGATGTCAGCCAGCTTGGCCTCCGTGTATCGAGGTGCGGCAAAACGCATATCCCGTGAATAAACACGGCCCATATTACCCTTGGATTCAACAAGCGGATGCAAGAGGGACATGTTGCCAGAAGTAAGACGCACCATGGTCTCATAAATGGCCATATCGCCATGGGGATTGAGCTTCATGGTCTGGCCGACCACATTTGCGGATTTTGTTTTGTGCCCCTTCAAGAGCCCCATTTTATACATAGTATATAGAAGCTTCCGATGAGAGGGTTTGAGGCCATCAATCTCCGGAATGGCACGGGATACGATGACGCTCATGGCATATGGCATATAATTAACTTTCAATGTATCAACAATGCGTTGTTCGATATGTTTGCCCTGCATAGTTATTGATGTACTCCTTTATAAGTTATTAAAGGTGGAGTCAGAAGAACCGTCACCTTGACTCCTAGCTTACATCTATGAGTTCCATGTACTCATGGCCGTGCTCAGCAATAAAGTCCTTACGCCCTTGGAGGTTGTCGCCTAATAAAAGATCAAAAAACTTTTGGGTTTGCTCAATGTCATCGGGCATGACCTTGATGAGGCGACGGGTCTCCGGGTTCATGGTGGTGGTCCACATCATCTCCGGATCGTTTTCACCCAAGCCTTTTGAACGTTGAATGGTTACCTTTTGGCCTTTCATTTTATCCATAATTTCTGCTTTTTCCGGTTCAGTATAGGCAAAATAAGTCTTATCCTTGGCACTTATCTCAAAAAGCGGAGACTCGGCTATGTAGACCCTTCCCCTTTCGATTAGGGTTGGTACCAGTCGATAAAGCATGGCTAATATCAAGGTTCTGATCTGATAGCCGTCTACATCGGCATCGGTACAAATGATAATCTTATCCCATCTCAGGTTTTCATAGTCAAAGGAGCTTAAATCCTTGTTATGCTTGGTCCGTATCTCTATACCACATCCAAGCACTTTAATCAAATCTACAATAATATCACTTTTAAAAATGCTGTCGTATTCTGCCTTTAGGCAATTAAGGATTTTACCACGAACAGGCATAATGGCTTGAAAATCACTGTCCCGGCCCATTTTTACCGAACCAAGGGCTGAATCGCCTTCCACAATATAAATCTCACGTTTGGAGATGTCTTTACTTCGGCAATCCACAAATTTTTTGACCCGGCTGGAAATATCCATGGCACTGCCAAGCTTTTTCTTTACATCAATTCTTGCTTTTTCTGCCGATTCGCGGCTCCTTTTATTGATCAATACCTGGCCTGTGATTTTCTCGGCCTCTTCCTTATTTTCTATGAGATAAATTTCAAGCTGCTGCCGTAAAAAGTCAGTGATGGCTTCTTGAATAAACTTATTATTAATGGCCTTCTTGGTTTGATTCTCATAGCTGGTCATGGTTGAAAAGGTATTGGTAATAAGAATCAGACTATCCTCAATATCATTAAAGGTAATTTTATTCTCATTTTTATTGTATTTGTTATTGTTTTTTAAATACTTATCCAGCTCGTTGATAAAAGCTGTCCTGACCGCCTTGTCGGGAGCACCCCCATACTCCAGCCAGCTGGAATTATGATAGTATTCAAGGGTATTCATTTCATTATTAAAGCAAAAGGCAATTTGCATCTTAACCTTGTACTCGGGCTTGTCCTCACGGTCCCGTCCATGAGCGGAGCCCTCAAAAAAGCGAGGGGCAGTAATGCCCTTCTCGCTATTGAGTTCATTGACATAGTCCACGATGCCATTTTCATAAAGAAAGGTTTCTGTGCTTCCTGTTTCCTCATCGGTCAATTCAAAGACCAGGCCGGCGTTGACAACCGCCTGCCTTTTTAGAATATCTCGGAAATATTCAACCGGGATTTTTATTTCAGTAAAAACCTCTCGATCGGGCTTCCAGGTTTGGACGGTACCGGTATGCTCATAATTGAACTTGGTTTTCTTAAGACCGTCAATGTTGTTGCCGTGCTCAAAATGAAGCTCGTATTTATACCCATCACGGTAAACCGTCACATCCATGAATTCTGAGCTGTACTGGGTGGCGCAAGAACCAAGGCCGTTGAGGCCCAATGCAAACTCATAGTTTTCACCGGTATTGTTGGCATACTTTCCGCCGGCATAGAGCTCACAAAAAACCAATTCCCAATTGTAGCGCTCTTCCTTGGTGTTATAATCCACAGGAATACCACGACCCTGATCTTCGATGGTAATGGAAAAATCCTTGTGACGAATTACTCGAATGAGCTTTCCATGTCCTTCCCGGGCTTCATCAATAGAATTGGATAGGATTTCGAAGAAGGAATGCTGGCATCCCTCAAGCCCATCTGAGCCAAAGATTACAGCCGGTCTCAGACGAACACGATCGGCGCCTTTTAGAGAGGTAATGCTTTCATTTCCGTAGTTTTGCTTTTGTTTGGCTGACATTGTCTCACTCCTAGTGTACTTTTCAGGATTACTGTTCCCCGGCCTGCATCTATATCACCCGAGCATTTTATGGTAATCCCCTCATATTCTTTTGCTATATTAATCAGGACTTTTCCCTTTTTGTACTGGGCGTAGGCATCACCTATGAGAAGTCCGCACAGCCCAATGGCTTGCTTTTCACTAAAGACGGGTTTCAAGTAGCCCTGGGCGACTTTAATCACTTTGCCTATATCTTTGTAGTTCATTTCTGGCAGTAAGCTTCCGTCAAATTCAATGCTGACCGAAACATCCTGACTGCTTTTCGAGATATTAAAAACCACTGCCTCATCATCTGATTCATAAGTCTTTTTCGTGCTGCTGCCCATATTCTGAGCCATATCGCTCAACTCAGCCTTAAGGTTTTTGACCGTATCGGCTTGGGCCTTTTCGAGAGCATTCACATCAAGGCTTGACAGCCCTACTATGGCCATAACCGTACTCGGGTTCACTGTGGCCATAATGAGGCCGATCAAAAGAAAAATACTTAATAATGATACCACAATCTTTTTACTCATTGCATCAAATCCTCCCTTGGTAAGTCTTCCGGTTATTATTCAGACATCGTTCTGAATAGTAACTCCGAGATTATAGTGTCCAAACCAGGGGAAAATTCTGCATATATCATTCCATTTTTTTAATTGAAATGGAATTGTAATAAATAAAATTACCGCCTCTATTTTACCAAACATTTGTTCCCAATGCAAAGCATTCAGTTGTATAAAGCAATTAGACTTACATATCAAGCTATAAAAAAACTTGACATACAGATACAATAATTGTATCATTGTGTTAAGCACTTAATACAATGATACAGAGGAGTGATACCATGCCATGGGATTTAAAACCAGACAGACCCATCTATACCCAGTTAATCGAGCAAATTGAGTTGAAGATATTTTCAGGCGCATACCCCTTGGGCTCCAAACTAGCCTCGGTTCGTGATATGGCTCAAGAGGCCTCGGTAAATCCTAACACAATGCAAAGAGCCTTAGCCAAGCTGGAGGAAGATGGCCTGATATTTACCCACCGAACCAGCGGGCGATCTATAACGGAGGATGCGAATATGATTAAACTGGCCAAGAAGAAAGTAGCCCAAGAACAAGTTCTAGAATTTCTTGAAAAAATGAAGCTGCTGGGTTTTGAAAAGCAAGAGACTCTTGCCCTTATCACCAGTATGTTGGAGGAGATGAATAAATGAATGCCATTCTGGAATGCAGAAATCTAACCAAAGCCTTTGGAAGGTCTCAGGCTTTATCCGGCATTAACTTAAATCTTAAACACGGCAATATTATTGGACTCTTAGGCCCTAACGGGAGCGGAAAAACTACCTTTATCAAGCTTGCCAATGGCCTCTTGACACCCACAATGGGTGAAATCCTCATTGATGGAAAAAAGCCGGGTATCGAGACCAGGAAAATTGTTTCCTACCTACCCGAGAAGACTTATTTAAATGACTGGATGCGCGTTCATCAGATCATTGAGTTCTTTAAAGACTTCTATGATGATTTTAAATCCGAAAAAGCCTATGATATGCTCAAAAAGCTCAATATCAACCCCAATGACAGGCTTAAAACCATGTCCAAGGGTACCAAGGAAAAAGTTCAGCTTATTTTGGTCATGAGCCGTGAGGCAGAGCTTTACCTATTAGATGAGCCTATTGGCGGCGTTGATCCTGCAGCCCGTGATTATATACTTGAAACCATTATCAATAATTATAACGAAAAGGCAACAGTGATCATCTCCACACATCTCATCTCTGATATTGAAAAGATCCTCGATCATGTTATCTTCATTAAAGATGGCCAAGTTGTCTTGACCTCCACGGTTGACGACATTAGGGATCAGAACGGTAAATCAGTTGACGCTTTGTTCAGGGAGGTATTCAGATGTTAAGAAAACTTCTAAAATATGAAATTAAATCAACCGCACGGACACTTTTACCTTTATATTTAGCACTACTGGTCTTTGCTGGGATTAATAGACTCATTACCTCCATATCTCCAAATGAATGGGAGTCTCCTGCCGTTATCAGTATGATGCTCTATATCATCATTCTGGTTGGCATGCTTGTCATGACCCTTAATGTGATGATTCAACGTTTTTATAAGAACCTGCTCTCCGATGAAGGCTATCTCATGTTTACACTGCCTACAAAGCCGTGGGCACATATTATGAGCAAGCTTCTGGTATCCATGATATGGACATTGGCAAGCGGATTATTAGCCGTTATATCTATTTTTATCATTGCCATGGATGAAATATCATTCTCAGAAATGATACGTGGCTTTTCAATGATCTGGGAAGATACTTATGCCTTAATCGGGGCCTCAACCTACCTGTTGGCTCTGGAATTTATCTTAGGCATGTTTGTTGCCCTTGCCTCGGGTATTTTGATTATTTATGCTTCCATTGCCATGGGACACCTGTCCAATCGACACAAGGTAATGGCTTCGATAGGCTCATTCCTCTTACTCAATACCATCGCCCAGATCCTGACCGCAATTTTCGCTGGAATAGTATTCACCAGGCAGTTTCTGGACTTTGCCATCACCTCGCAGGCGGATTTGGGTTTTGTTCACCTTTTCATGTGGTCCTGTATCATTTTCTGCGGAGTTCTGGCAGCGGGCTACTATGTTATCACCAATGTCATTTTAAGCAAGCGTCTGAATTTGGAATAAATAACAAAAATGGAGAGCCTCGGCGATTAAAGCCAAGGCTCTCTTTTTCATCTTCATTGATCACAATTTATGATGCGGGATCAATCTCTCGCTTTTTCTTTTTGACTGGTGGGAGAGCTTTCCGTTGCTCGCCGATAACCAGATTGGGCTGTTGATTATTGATAACCGTTTCTCTTGTGATGATGCACTTTTCCACATTGTCCTTTGAAGGAATATCATACATCACATCGACCATGATTTCCTCCATAATGGCACGCAGACCACGGGCACCGATTTTTCTCTCAATCGCCCGGTCGGCAATAACCTCAAGAGCACCGTCCTCAACTTCAAGCTGCACTCCGTCAAGCTCAAAGAGCTTCTTGTATTGCTTGACCAAAGCATTTCTGGGTTTGGTCAAGATAGCTACAAGAGCATCCTTATCCAATTGGTTCAAGGATACTGTTACCGGTAATCTTCCCACAAATTCAGGAATAAGGCCATATTTCAAGAGATCCTGGGGATTGATCTGGGCAAACAACTCACCCACATCCTTTTCCTTTCGGCTCTCAACCTGGGCTCCAAAACCCATGGATTTTTTACCAATACGATTCTGAATGATTTTTTCAAGCCCATCAAAAGCACCGCCACAGATAAACAGGATATTGGTGGTATCAATCTGGATGAACTCCTGATGAGGATGCTTTCTTCCACCTTGAGGTGGCACTGAGGCAATGGTACCTTCCAGTATCTTTAACAGAGCCTGTTGAACGCCTTCACCGCTCACGTCACGTGTAATGGACGGATTGTCAGACTTTCTTGATATCTTGTCAACCTCATCAATATAGATAATACCCTTCTCAGCCCGCTCAATATCATAATCGGCTGCCTGTATCAGCTTCAAGAGAATATTCTCCACGTCCTCGCCCACATAGCCGGCTTCTGTTAACGAAGTGGCGTCTGCAATGGCAAAAGGAACATTGAGAATCTTGGCCAGGGTTTGAGCCAAATAGGTCTTTCCGCACCCGGTAGGTCCCATCATGAGGATATTACTTTTTTGCAGCTCAAGATCATTCTTGGAGCCTTCATTGCGGATGCGCTTATAATGATTATATACAGCCACTGCCAGACTGCGCTTTGCTTTGTCCTGGCCTATGACGTATTCATCCAGAATCTTTTTTATTTCATGGGGCTTGGGAATTTCATCAAGTGCTTGCTCTACATGGGCATCCTCGAATTCTTCTTCGATGATTTCAGAGCACAACTCGATGCACTCATTGCAGATATATACTCCGGGTCCGGCAACTATTCTGTTAACCTGCTCCTGGGTTTTCCCGCAAAATGAGCATTTGACTTGTTTTTTATCGTCATATCGCGCCATTACATCACCCCGTCACCTTGCGCTCCATCACCTGATCAATCAGGCCATAATCTTTAGCCTCGGCGGCACTCATAAAGTAATCTCTTTCCACGTCTGTTTCGATCTTAGAAAGAGGTTGGCCGGTTCTATCGCTAAGAATTTTATTCAGTTTATCCTTGATTTTGAGAATCCATTCAGCATGAATCTTAATATCAGTTGCCTGACCTTTTGCTCCGCCAAGAGGCTGGTGAATCAAAATGGTGCTGTTCGGGAGCGCAAAACGCTTACCCTTGGCACCTGCATTTAGAAGGAATGCTCCCATACTGGCGGCCATACCTATACAGATTGTTGAAACATCACACTTGACATATTGCATGGTATCATAAATAGCAAATCCCGATGTAACGGAACCTCCAGGGCTATTTATGTAGAACTGGATGTCCTTATCTGGGTCTTCGGCTTCCAAAAACAGCATTTGTGCTACGATGAGGCTTGCCGTAACGTCGTTTACCTCATCACTTAAAAGAATAATTCTATCTTTCAGCAGTCTGGAAAAGATGTCATAGGATCGTTCTCCCCTACTACTCTGTTCAATGACATATGGTACTAATGATGACATATAAAGGCCTCCTTTTCATGTGTTATAAACACATCTTTCTAATAGATTTCCACTTCTTTTAGTATTTTACTCGATTTCCCGAAAGAATTTATGCCTGTGCACTCTCAACCAGCATGGCTATGGTTTTCCTACGCTCGACGGAATTCTTAATATATTCTATATCGTCCTCGTGCAAATGTTTCTTCATTTCCTCAACAGACTGATTATAACGTTTTGCCATTTGCTCAAGCTCTTCATCATATTCTTCAGGTGTTGCGGCAATGCTTTCGGTCTCAGCAATCTTTTCCAGAACTAACTGAGTTTTCACATCCTGGTAGGCGTTATCCCGATAATCGGCTTTGATCTGGCTTTCTTCCATGCCTGTCATCTTAAGATACCCTTCCAGGTTCATGCCCTGGTAGCGAAGCTGCATATCCAGTTGACGCAGCATATCATCCAGGCGTCGGTTGACCAGTACGTCGGGAATTTCACATGTGGCATTTTCCACAGCCTTTTTAATAATTTCATCTTCAAACTTTCTCTTGGCCTGCTCTTGAGCCTGTTGGGTAAGCTTTTCGCGAATATCTTTCTTGTATTCCTCCAAAGTTTCAAATTCACTTACATCAGAAGCAAATTCGTCATTGATCTCCGGAAGCTGCTTAAACTTAATATCATTGATCTTAACCTTAAACACAGCTGCTTTTCCTTTGAGATCTTCACTATGGTAATCCTCGGGGAAGGTTACGTTTACATCCAGTTCGCTGTTTAAGCCTGCCCCTACAAGCTGTTCCTCAAAGCCGGGAATGAAAGTCCCGGAGCCAATTACCAGAGTATAGCCGGTAGCTGTTCCGCCCGCAAAGGGAACACCATCCACACTGCCTTCAAAGTCCATATTAACCGTATCGCCTTCCTGTACGGGACGATCTTCAATGGCAATCAGCTTGGCGTTTCTTTCAGCAATCCTTTTTAGCTCTGCTTCAACTTCCTCATCGGAAATAACAACAGTATCTTTTTCGGCTGAGAGCCCTTTAAACTGACCCAGTTCAACCTCCGGTTTAACTGTAACAGTGGCAGTAAATATGAGGTTCTGGCCATTTCCAATTTGTACGATATCAATCTCCGGACGATCTACAGGCTGCAAGTCATTTTCATCAACAGCTTTGTCATAAGCGTCGGCACAAGCAAAATTAATGGCATCCTCATAAAGAACCTGCTCGCCATAATATCTTTCTATCATACTGCGGGGTGCTTTACCTTTTCTAAAACCAGGAATGTTGTACCGGGATTTGTTCTTGTTAAAGGCTTTATCCATGCATTCATCGAATACTTTGGCTTCTACCTCAATTTCAAGCTTAACAATGTTTTTTTCAACGTTTTCAATTTTAACGCTCATTGGTTTGTTTTCCTCCTAAACTATGTTTGCCTTTATATATAATAAGAACTATTTAATCGGCAAAATCTTTAATGGTGGCTTCCTACAGATATACCCCCACATAAACCATTTGATTATATCACAGTGCCTAAATGATGCCAATACCATCATTATTTTACCTCAATTTTACCGGATCAAAACCGATAAGATTGCAAGATACCAAATGATAGCGAATGCCGTCCACTTCTTCGTCCTTCCATGATTCATTAGCCTTCCCATGGATATGGCCGTAAATACATGTTTTTACACTATATTCCTTGAGTAGCTTTGCGAATGCATTCGGGTTGTGGCCGCTGTCAAAAGGGGGATAATGAAGCATGGCAATGGGCTCACCACCCATTCTTCGGCCTTCCTTTAAAGAGAGCTTGAGCCTCTCCAATTCCCGATTGAATATTTTCTGATCCTCTGGGCCAAATCCCTCATCATCAGGAGAGATCCAGCCCCTTGACCCACAAATGACAGTGTCATCAACCTTATAGGCATTATTATGAAGGATATTGAGGGTTTTATATCCTTTAAGAGCGAAGTGTTGGGTGAATTTGTTGAGTGTGCTCCACCAATAATCGTGGTTACCCTTGGATAAAATTTTCTTTCCCGGCAGGGCCTCAATAAAGGCAAGATCCAAGTCAGCTTCATCCAGGCTGATACCCCAGGAGATATCCCCAGGTATGAGAACAACATCCCCGCTCCCGATGCTTTTAATCCAGTTTTCCTTGATGCGTCCGGCGTGATTCTCCCAGTTATTACCGAATACATCCATGGGCTTATCGGTTCCAAAGGAGAGATGAAGATCTGAAATTGCGTATATGGCCATCCCTAACTCCTTTACTCGGAATCGGACTTGGGATTTACCAGTGCGAATCGAATGGTGCCTTCGGCGGCTATGGTTCCGTCAACAGTTGCTTTAACCGCTACTTTCCCCATACCTCGTCTAAAAGCCAGGAATTCAGCCTCAAGGAGGAGTACATCACCCGGTATAACCTGGCGCCTGATTTTCATATCCTCAATACCTGTGAAAAGCCCCAACTTCCCTTTGTTTTCCTCCAGCAGCAAGCCTCCCGCACAGGCGCATTGAGCCAACGCCTCCACAATTAAGACCCCCGGCATAATGGGGCTATCAGGGAAATGCCCCTGAAAATAGGGCTCATTAAAGGTTACATTTTTAATACCTGCCACCTTCATACCCGGCTCGATCTGGGTGGCTCCCTCACGTGGAAGCAGTATAAGCTTATCCAGCATGAGCATGGGATAACGATGGGGCAGCAGCTTTTGGATTTCTATGGCACTGAGTTCCTTTTTTTGCGATTCCACTTTTATTCCTCCTTTAGTCCTGATCCCAGTTATGCCAAATATTTTGAACGTCATCAAGGCCTTCAAGCCGGTCAATGAGTTTTTCCATATTTTCTGCAGTCTCGGGATCAGTAAGCTTTATGAAGCTCTGAGGCACCATGGTGACATCCGCCGATAAAAACTCCAGCCCTGCTTTTTCAAGGGCCTCACGGACAGCGGTAAAATCATCGGCCTCAGTAAGTATTTCAAAGTATTCATCTTCCACCAGAAAATCTGACGCTCCGGCATCAAGAGCAGTTATCATCATTTCGTCCTCATCCATATCCTCCCCTTTTTCAATGATGATCTGGCCCTTTCTGTCAAACATAAACGAAACACAACCTGTAGTTCCCATATTCCCACCGAACTTGTCAAAAAGATGGCGCACATCTCCGGCGGTTCTGTTGCGATTGTCAGTCAAGGATTCCACAATAACGGCAACTCCGTTAGGCCCATACCCCTCATAACTGATGACCTCATAGTTCGTGTCGTCGCCTCCCCCGGCAGCTTTTTTAATGCTCCGCTGGATGGAATCATTGGGCATATTATTGGCCTTTGCTTTCGCAATGACATCTCTGAGTCTTGAATTCGACATGGGATCCGCCCCGCCGCTTTTAACAGCAATGGCTATTTCCCGCCCAAGCTTGGTAAACATGGCTCCCTTTTGGGAGTCGGACTTTTCTTTTCTGTGTTTGATATTGGCCCATTTAGAATGACCTGACATAATTTAGCACCCCTTAATCGATTTTTATCCATTTAGAAGGCATCCTCCAGCACTTTACCTGACATATCGAGCCGAATACTCTTGTCACCTATAGCCTCTAGCCTTAAAATACCTCCGGTGATGTCCCTAATTTGTTTTTCAAGAAATTCAAGCCGGTCCTTCGGAGTATAGACCGTAAAGGTCACTTCATCAGTGTAGTCGGTACTGCCCAGAATAAAACCCTCATTTATAAGCATATTCTGCATTCTCCCAGACAGATGATATTCTATCGGGATTTTAATTTCAAGGCAAGGCTTTACCCAAATCTCACCAGCATTTTCAAGACTCCCGGCACAGGCCTTGCCATAAGCCCTGATTAAGCCCCCTGCTCCAAGCAGGATTCCCCCAAAATATCGGGTCACCACAACTACCACATTTTGAAGCTCTCTCTTTCGAATGACCTCCAATATAGGTAATCCTGCTGTCCCCTGCGGCTCTCCGTCATCGCTGTATCGTTGATAGAGCGCATCTGATTCTACCGAGTATGCATAGCAGTTATGTGTAGCATCCCAACATGATGTTTTAAGAGCTTGGATGAACAAAATGGCTTCTTCTTCACTCTTGATAGGTTTTGCACGCCCGATGAACCGTGAGCGCTTTTCCTCAAAGAGATAATACCCTTCCTGCTTTATTGTTCTGTAGCTTTTCAAACTATCTCCCCATTTAAGTCAAACATACGAAACAAGGATGACCTAGGTCATCCTTCATTTTATCAGATTTTTATCTATTAGGGATGATCAAAATTTAACTTCCGATAGTTCTTCCGACAAAAGCAGAAGAATCGGAACTTATAATTTGATTGCTCCTTAATTCATCAATCTCAGTTTCCCGATATTACCCAGCTTTGATGAGATCAGATAATGGAGCTTCTTCCTGTTTTCTCACACAGCTTTTTATAGGATTGCATGACCAGCGATTTATCCTGACTGTAGGTAACCATTTCAAGAGCTTCAGGAATAGGAAAGAAGCCACCTTTTGTGTATTTTTCAGTTTCTGTGATCTCATACACATCTTTATCAGCTTGCATAATATACCAGGCTATACGATTGCATACCGGCATCTGTCTTGTTACTGAATAAAATTCATAGTAGGTTCTGCCGGCCTGCTCGATAATTTTCCCTTTAATTCCGGTTTCTTCAAATACTCTTCTTATAGCAGCATCCTGAGGATTTTCCCCGTTTTTTATCAATCCCTTTGGCATGACCCACTCACTTTTCTCATTCAACAAGAGAAAGAGTTTATCGTCAAAGAATATCACACCTCCGGCACAATCCCTTAAAAGCAATTCCTTCACCCTTCCAATCTATTAACTTTTTTTCAGCACAAAAAAAGGCACTGTCTATGTATGTATAAATAATTCCTAAACTCGTGCCCCCAGCTCATATAAGATGAACTGATCAGTAGCTATATCATAAAGGAGGAACAAGATAATCATTGGTACGATAATTAATGTATACCATAAAAAAACCTTGTCTAAACATATTTTAATATTTTTCTTTATTGATTTTCATCCGGTTGATCTGCTGTTCATTTTTGCTCTCCAGTGACACCGTATAAGCGTAGGACTTATCATAACAGTCCGACAAATACTTTGTGGAGTAGCGATCAATTACCTTTATATCCTGCATAGTAAGGTGCAGGTTATTTTTGCTCTTCATTGTCAAGCTCTCCACGCACATCACCGGTTTTGATTACAACTGTATATGACTCACAGCATTTATATGCACGGGCCGGCTTGAATAGTCTGGATAAAAAAGGCGCAGGAGGCTATAAGTCCTCCTCGCGCCTTTCCATCCTAATCAATGTTATTTTACTCCGGTTCAATTAAACCGTAGCGACCGTCTTTTCTTTTATAAACCACATTGACGGTTTCTGTTTCCGAGTTGATGAATACGAAGAAACTATGGGAAAGAAGGTCCATCTGCAGAATGGCTTCTTCTACATTCATGGGCTTCAATGGAAACCTCTTGGTCTTTACAACTTCATAATCATTATCCTCGTCGATTTCCTCAATGATGTCAAAATTCTCAGGTACCATAGCTTCCTGATGGATTTTTTTACCGAGCTTTGTCTTGTGCTTCCTAATCTGACGCTCGAGCTTTTCAACAACCATATCCATAGCTGCATACATATCTGTGCTGCGTTCTTCTGCACGGATAATTGTGCCGTTTGAATGGATTGCAACTTCAAAAATAAACCGGTCTTTCTCAACTTTGAATGTTAGTATGGCTTCTGCATCCGGTCTAAAGAATTTTTCGAATTTGCCGATTTTTTTCTCGGCTTTTTCCTGCATAGCCGGTGTGACACTTACCTGTTTACCCTTAATGATGTATTTCATTTAAACAACCCCTTTCTATTTAAGAACCTTAGGTTTGTACTTTGATATTACCCAGATTAATCCTCTTTGAATCAGTAAAAGTTATCCACACACCTCACAAAACATCATCCACAACCAGGCGTTATTTGTGGATAAGTCTGTGGATACTGTGGATAACCCCAACTATAGGAGTGTTCAAATAGCTGTAAATAGAGGGCAGGGGATTTTCCCCTGCCCTCATCCTTCTTACGGGTCGAGTCTTGTGGTGCGTATCTGCACCTCTTCTTACGGTCGAGTCTTGTGGTGCGATGCCGCACGCATCCTATTACTTCATGCCTTCTGATTCATTATTCTGTGCGGATTTCTGAGTTGTCTTCTGCTGCTGCGTTTTTCCGCCCATTCCGGTAGAAGAATCTGTAAAACTGGACTCGTCAATAGGTGTTGACTCTTTTCTCGGTTTTTCCTTATTCATAATATCCACCTCCGTCAACCTGTATTATTTCCTGACATCACCCAATTATTCATGAACTTTGGCTTTTAGGAGCACTATCATTTTCTGATAAACATCTGAACATATACATTTCCATATTTATTGCTTTTAGCGATTCCAATGCCCGTATAATCGTAATTACCGTTCATGATATTATTGCGATGTCCTTCCGATTTCATCCATGAACTCACTGCACCTTGCACGGTTGAGTTGCCTGCGATGTTTTCTGCAGCAGCTTTAAATGTTATGCCAAACTGCCTCATCATATCGAAAGGTGATCCATAGGTGGGTGAATAGTGCGAGAAATAGTTGTTCTGAGACATATCATTAGCCTTTGTGCGCGCCACTTTCATAAGCTCAGAATCAGCCTGGAGAGGCGACAGATTCGCATTGGCTCTTTCTTTGTTGATCAGGTCCAGAAGGAGCTTTTCGTCCTGAGATAATTCTCCGGTCTTCTGTGGGGCCTGTCCGGTAGGAGCAGGTGTTGTCGCAGCCGGTGGAGTTGCCGTAGGAGCTTTGGTGGTATTCTTCATATTGGTAGCATCGGTCAGATAGGCCTTGGCTACACAACCAACCCTTCCGGTATCTGGGTCATAAACAGCATACCATTCCCCAATCTCAGCAAGAACATTAACCCACTTATGTTTCTTGAACACATCAATGATCTCATTCTGCATTGACGGACCATTACGAAGATTTAATTCGTTCGCTGTCACCACACCGCTAATGAATTTGACTTTTTCAAAGGTTTTCACTGAGTCAGTTGCGAATGCTTCACTGCCTGTTAAGCCAGTTAAGGTCAGTGCAAGGAAAACCACCAGTGACGCAGCTAAAATACGTCTTTTCATACTCTCCCTCCATGTCTTAAAATTATTTCGCTGTTAGTATTCTCGTTTTTTCAGCAATTATTTGGGGTTTACACAAAAACGACAATTAAAAAAGCAACAATCCCAAAAGTATTGTTGCCATTTACCCATAAAATATAATTTGCTGTATAAAAACTTAATGAGTTTTTTTCTCTTATGTCGGCTAATGCCCTCAATCCCCGGGTATCAAATTCAAAAGACCTAAAAGCTCACTCTTTGAAAAATGATAATGGTTATTGCAGAAATGGCATTGGAGCTCTGCGCCCTTCTCATCTTCGGCAATTTCCATCAAATCTTGTTCCCCAAGGCTTAAAAGGTTTCTTTCCATACGTTCCCTGGAGCAGTTGCATTGGTATTCAATCGGGCAATTATCGAATATCTCCACCGATTCATCCGGAACTACAAGCTTAATGATATCTTCAGGCGTTTTCCCTTCATGTATAAGGGTTGTAATAGGCCTGAGATTGGAAAGACTTCTCTCCACCGTTTCAATAACCTCTTCACCTGCATCAGGAAGAAGCTGTATAAATAAGCCACCGGCAGCCTGGACTTTCCCGCCGGCGCCAATAAGAACACCTAGATTCATAACTGTTGGTGTTTGCTCCGAATAAGCATAGTAATAAGTCAAATCCTCGGCAATTTCTCCCGAGACAAGTTCCACATAGCCAATATAGGGCTCTTTGAGCCCGAGGTCCTTGATAACATTCAAATAACCCGAACCCACTGCGCTCTTAATATCGAATTTACCCATATCGTTTAGGGGGACATCGAAGAATGGGTTGTATACATAACCGCGGACGTTTGCTTTGCTATCTGTGACAGCCACAATTCCTCCTATGGGCCCATCACCTTTAATCTGGATTGTTATGGTGTTATCCTCACCCTTTAAGGTTTGACTCATGAGAGCAGCTCCCGTAAGAACTCTTCCCAGGGCCACTGTCGGTGTGGGATTCATTTCATGAAGCATGCGTGCTTTCTCTACAGTAGCTGTGGTGACAGCGGCAAAAATGCGAATTTGGCCTGAATGAGCCATGGCCTTGGCTATATAGTCCTGCATGGACAAAGATCACTCCTTTTCATAAGTACAGGCAATGCCTGTAAGGTAGCTTAAGTCGGGGAAAAGGTCTTCTATGGCTTCGTTTCTAAAAATTCTTGAAAACAGGGTATTAATATGGATGGCGGCTGTGTCTGCCACAACGTCCAAGAGTTCATCAACTGAAGACGTATGGGTCTCACCTTCAATGAAAGGGTTCACCCAGGTTCTCTTCTTTCTGTTGGCCCAATCAATGGTGGCATCACAAGCTGTCGGATACGGGAATTTTGGGGGCTTAATACCTCCACCCGTAAAGCTGTCCAGCCAGTTTATCAATGCTTTCTTCCATCCCTTCGGATCAAAGAGCAGATCATGGCCGCGATAAAAACCTGATAATATCTTATTAAGCTCCTTTTGATCAGCTTCTATACCATAGAGCTCAACAAAGGCTTCGACCAGAAAGGAAGCAACACCCGAAGGCCAATGAGAGCCAATATCTACAAGCTTTCGCGTTTTGACCTTGTATGCCGGAGTCCTTTTTAACTCCTTCCAGAGGATAACATCCAAGGCCATTTCCACCTGCTGGTGAGTCACTTTTCGGGGGGTTCCGTCCATTCCCCATATCCATTGGTCTGTGGCCCAGTAAACATAGGGATGAAGCATCCGATCCAGTGTAAAATGGCAGATAAATCCACAAAGGTATATGGCAAGATCCATCCAGTTTTTATCGTACGATACATTTTGAAGTCTTCGGAAGCCATATTGTAAAAATGCGCCTGTCTTCTGTCTGTGCATCACTTCGCCGAGACCTTTTAATAGCCCTTTTCCCGAACCTGGGAAGCAGTTATAAAAAAACAGAGGATCCGGACCTTGAGCACCAAGATGATAAAGAGAGCGTTTTTTGGTAACGCTCTCTAATATTCTCCTACTTTCAAGTCGGTCCAAAACAGCATCAGCTAAAAGAATATGGGTTAAGAAATCAGCCATCGGTGTTCCCCCATATGGTCAATCCATAGAAAATTCTCTAGGCCTTACATCGGACAGCCCGAAATGATACAAAAGGGCTTCAACAATACGCTGGGATGCTCTGCCATCCCCATAAGGGTTAACCGCTTTTGCCATTTTCTCATAAACCGCAGCGTTGTCCAAAAGATGTCTTGCCTCATTGTAAATGGTCTCTCTATCGGTACCGGCGAGCTTGACAGTACCAGCCTTGATGGCCTCGGGCCTCTCGGTTTCATTTCTTAATACCAAAACCGGTTTTCCCAAAGAAGGCGCCTCCTCCTGAAGACCTCCTGAATCGGTCATGACCAGAGTCGAACGAGCCATGAGATTATGCATGTCCTGAACATTCAGCGGTTCAATGAGATGGATGCGTTTGTGATTGCCCAGGATTCTTGAGGCAGCTTCCCTGACCAAAGGATTCAAATGCATGGGATAGATCATTTCAATATCGGCTAGATCTTCCACAAGTCTGCGAAGAGCAGCAAAAATATTTTCAAAGGGCTCTCCCAGATTTTCGCGCCTATGGGCGGTAACCGAAATAACCCGTTTGTTATCAAAGCTATAATTCTTTAAGAATCTGTCTTTAAAGGAATAGTCGGTTACAACGGTGGATGACAAGGCATCAATAACAGTATTGCCCGTAATATAAATGCTGTCATTGGGAACATTCTCCTTTAAAAGGTTTTCACGGTTGGCAACAGTCGGGGCAAAATGCAAATCCGCTATGACTCCTGTGAGTCTGCGGTTCATTTCCTCGGGATAAGGAGAATACTTGTCATAAGTTCTTAAGCCTGCTTCCACATGTCCCACCTTGATTTTTGCGTAAAAAGCAGCTAGAGAAGCTGCCATCGTTGTGGTGGTATCACCATGAACCAAAACAATATCAGGCCTTGCTTCCGAGAAAACAGTATAAAGCCCTTCTATTGCACGGGATGTGACATCAATAAGGGTCTGCCTGTCCTGCATAATATTAAGATCATAATCCGGACGGATGTGAAAAATCTCCAGAACCTGATCAAGCATCTGGCGATGCTGAGCAGTGACACACACCTTGGAATCTATGCTCTCGCAGTTTTCAAGAGCTTTGACCAAGGGCGCCATTTTAACGGCTTCTGGCCGTGTGCCGAAAACTGTTATTACTTTTATGCGATTCATGTATATCTCCTATTTATTTTTGTCCGATGCATCATGTTTCACTTTAGGAGAATTATCATCCTTTTTGTCTCCCGAAGCGGCTTCCAACTGAGCATCCTCAATTTCTGAAGCTTCTATGGCATCTTTATGCCTGATCCTCTTTTCCTCATCAGGAATCTCATTGAGATCTCTGAGATTGCGGGCACCGCCTATACCGAACATGACCAGGATAATAAGCAGTATCAGTGAAGGCAGCAGGCCTTTATCCACCAAGGCGATGGACAGAAGACCCAAACCGGCGCTTACAATATAGAGAATGATAACAGACATACGGTGGCTTATGCCCATATCCAACAACCGGTGGTGCAAGTGGCCTCTATCAGCCTCCCCTATGGGCCTGCCGTTTATGATTCTCCTAAGGATGGCAAAAAGCGTATCGAAGATAGGGAGTCCCAGTACCAGAATAGGTATGGCAAGGGCTAGAGCCGTGACCGATTTCAGGGTTCCCTCGATAGACAAAACAGCTAAAACAAAACCTAAAAATGTCGAGCCGGTATCGCCCATAAATATCTTTGCGGGATTAAAATTGTAGGGAAGAAATCCAAAAATGGCTCCTACCAAGGAAACTGCAATAATGGCAATATCGTCCTGGCTGCGTATAACTGCCACAATATAAAGGGAAAGGGCTGCAATACCGGAAACACCTGCGGCCAACCCATCCAAGCCGTCAATCAGGTTAATGGCATTGGTCATACCTACAATCCAAATGATGGAGATAACAAAGGCCAGAATATCTTCCAGGACAAACATCATACTCGAGTTCATCGCAACCGACGCCTGAAAGGGCTTTGATATGGCTACGATTCGAGTTCCGGTAGCAACCACGCAAGTGGCGGCTATAAGTTGGATAGGAAATTTGACTCTAGCTCTCAAAGGATGGATGTCGTCAACAATCCCGAGGGTTATAATGATAAAAATGCCCGCTAGAAGACCTAGGGATTTGGGTTGGGACAAATAGGACATAAAAACGCTGAAGTCTTTAGTGGCAAAGCTATAAAACACTGCAAGTGAGAAGCCTACGATGATAGCAAGTCCACCCATCAAGGCCATAGGTTTTTTATGGACGCGCCGACTGTCTTTTGGAACATTAACGGCGCCTGAACGAAAGGCAAGCCTTCTTGCTATGGGAGTGGCAAAAAAAGCCACGATTAAGGCCATAGCAAAAGCTACCAAATGATGAAATTCAATGACGATCATATTTACACCTCTGTTAATTAAGAAAAAGCCTATAGGTCGGGGGATTCATATTTCTGCACACTAACTCCCGCTTCCTTTAAAAGCTCCAGAGCAAGATCATCCGGATAGTCCCCTTTAAATACAATTTTTGTGATCCCTGCATTAATAGCAAGCTTCGCACAAAGAACGCAGGGTTGGGTAGTCACATAAAGAACACTGTCTTTAACGCTTGTGCCTGAATAAGCAGCCTGGGCAATGGCGTTTTGTTCGGCATGTGTTGCTCTGCAAATCTCATGACGCTGACCGGACGGCACTTTAAGCTCTTCACGAATGCAGCCTACGTCCAGACAATGCCTGCAGCCCACAGGTGCTCCGTTGTAGCCCGATGCTAAAATGCGTTTATCTTTAACAATTAAGGCACCAACCTGTCTTCTCAGACAGGTTGAGCGTGTTTTAACCAGTTCCACAATACTCATGAAATATTCATCCCATGAAGGACGCATAATAATGACCCTCCATTACTTTGTTCCAAACAGCCTATCACCGGCGTCACCAAGTCCAGGAACAATATAGCCTATGTCGTTTAAGCATTCGTCAACGGCAGCACAGTAGATGCCTACATCCGGATGTTCGCGGTTGAGGCGCTCCACACCTTGCTTTGATGCTATAAGGCATACAAATTTAATACTCTTGGCTCCATAGTTTTTCATGAATTTTACGGCATCACAGGCTGAACCGCCGGTTGCCAGCATGGGATCAAGTACAATCACATCGCGGTCACATATGTCTTCAGGCAGTTTGCAGTAATATTCTACGGGTTCTAAAGTGTCATGATCCCGATAAAGACCTATATGTCCTACCCTGGCCATGGGAACCAGCTTTAAAAATCCATCCACCATGCCGAGTCCCGCTCTTAATATGGGCACGAAAGCCAGCTTCTTACCTGAGATGATCTTGGTTTTTGCAAGACCAATAGGCGTCTCGATTTCAACCTCTTTTAGGGGAATATCCCTTGTGACCTCATAGCCCATCAGCATGGAAATCTCGGAAACCAACTCACGAAATTCCTTACTGCTTGTGTTTTTATCCCGAAGAAGTGAAACCTTGTGTTGAATAAGTGGGTGATCAAAAACAAAAACTCCGCTCATTTAAAAGCCCTCCCAATCTTTTGTCTATTTTAAGTATTGATTTTCAATCTCAGTAACTAGGTCGATGCGTCTTTGATGCCTGGACTCGTTGGAAAACGGAGTTCCCAGCCATGTATCAACGATGGCGTGTGCCAGCTTTTCTCCTGTCACAAAGCTTCCCAGCGCCAAAACATTGGTATCGTTATGTTCACGTGTCAGCTTTGCGGATAAGAGATCGCCGCATAAAGCCGCTCTTATGCCCCGGACCTTGTTGGCCGCTATTGAAATACCTATACCGGTTGAACACACCAGAATACCCTTTTCGCACTCTCCTTTACTAACTGAAAGCGCAGCTTTCAAAGCAAATGTGGGATAATCCACCGAATCTTCATTATAGGTTCCAAAATCCTTAATCTCATAGCCCTGCTCTGTCAAATGGGCTTTAATACTCTCTTTCAGCTTAAATCCACCATGGTCGCTTCCTAATGCAATGGTCAATGCTGTCTCCCCCTCTCTTTTCTAAATTGATTTTATAGTAATCATTCCTGATTGTCAAAATGGATTTCTACCAATCCGCTTTATCCAGAATATCCAAAAGGAGCGATTCTATCTCATAAGCACATTCCTTGTAGGTATCAAAATTCTGGCCATAGGGGTCAGAAATATCGCCATCTTTCCCCTCCTGGGCAAACCCTTTTAGAGTATAAACCTTATCAGCAGCCTCAGGATAGAGTTCAAGAATCATCTCCCTGTGTTGACCTGTCATGGTAAGTATCAAATAGGCTTCCCTGATATCTTTGTCATCAAGTACCCTGGCCCTGTGAGATCTCAAGTCGGTATCAAATTCTTCTTGCATAACCTCAATAGCTTCAAGGCTCGCAGGATCACCCTCAAAAGCATATATCCCAGCCGATGATACCAAGAGTTCTTTTTTTAAATCCTCTCTTCCTTCAATGAGGCTTTGGAAAATAGCCTTAGCCATGGGGCTTCTGCAGGTATTGCCTGTACATACGAACACAACCTTTTTCTGCATGTCATCAATCCTTTCATACCTCTATGATTTTTCCTGAGGAGGCTTTTTTCAGGCGATTCATCACAGCCTGCCCAATTTCTTGTTCACGAAAGGTTTCAGAGTAAATTATACCCACTTTCGTCTCATCAAATTTCCTGAGTGTATGATAAAGTCCAGCGGCTACCTCTTCCAGATGATCCAAAGACCCGGCCGGTATGACCACATCCGCATTATAGCGGTGTGCATTTTCCGAGCAGGTCAGAACTCCTACTAAAAGGCCTTCATTCTGACGCTCTTTGGTCAGGGCATTAATCTTATCTATGACCTTTTCGTTATCACCTTTAACTAAAATCATTTCAGCTATGGGAGAATAGTGCCGGTATTTCATACCCGGAGATCGAGGCTTGGTATCCCCCTTAACTTCCAATATGGGATCAGCTTCAACCTTGCCTGCCACCTTTTCCAGCATTTCACGTGTAATGCCGCCGGGCCTTAGGATAACAGGGGGCTCGGAGGTTATGTCCAGCACTGTGGATTCCACACCCACGGTACAGGAGCCACCGTCGATAATATAGGCTATACGACCCGAAAGATCCTCTGCCACATGCTTTGCACAGGTAGGACTGGGCCGCCCTGAGAGATTGGCACTTGGAGCTGCAACAGGCACACCTGATATTTCAATGAGCTTAAGTGCAATGGGGTTTTTCGGCATGCGAATGGCCACCGTATCAAGTCCCGCGGTAATAATATCCGGAATCTTATGGGATCTATTAAAAACCAGAGTCAGAGGTCCTGGCCAGAATGCGTCCATCAAGGATTTTGCCAGAGGAGGAACCTCTTTCACTAGCCCATTAAGCGAAGATATGTCAGCGATGTGTACGATCAGCGGATTATCAGAGGGCCGGCCCTTTGCTTCGAATATATTTTTAACGGCAACAGGATTTAAGGCATCTGCCCCCAGGCCATATACAGTTTCTGTCGGGAAGGCAACCAACTGCCCCTGGCTTAGTGCCAGAGCGGCCTCAGCAAGAGCCTTCCCATCGACCGCATCAACAATTTGAGTTTTCATGAAGAGTCCACCTTTGAAAATTTGTCTGTATCAGCATTGTATTATAACAGAAAAAATACAAAAAATTAAGGGGTAGACATTTTATTCTACCCCTTCTTATCCTGTTTTTCACTATATTGGATACCCTTCCCTTGGGAAGTTTTATGCTCGCTTTGATTATAAAAAGCGCTTTTCAGGCCGACACCCGATTCATTTCGCCGCATGGCATGACCTTCTTTAAAGCATCCTTCACAAAACCTCCCGCTGTTTAAGGGTTTTCCACAAAGCTCACATCTTATAAAGCCCTTGTTGTCACCGACAATTTCCAGCCTGTCTTCCTTTAAGTACCGCCTGATAGATTTCAGTGAGACATTCAGTTGACTCATGACCTCGTTGGAGCTTGCGCCGGGATGATTGGAAAGGTATTCCTTAATTCTTGAAAACTCATTTTCTTCAACAGGGAAACAAACCGGACAAACCTCCTCAAATGCAACTTTTTCGAAAAAGCGATGACATCTGACACATTCGCAATTAGCCATTGTACCTCCATCCCGTTGTCATTCCTTAAGGGGGCAAAGAGCTTTAACTCCTACTTTTTCTTGTCAAAATAGTAGGATGGAATTTCATTTTGTACCGGATAATAAGCCCCCGTCACTCGTTTAAAGTTGTTTGAATGATCCATTTTTTCCTTTGTTGACTTCAGCTCGGCTTTAACCAGAGCTGTGTTTTCCTCATCAAGAGATTTTATCTCCGAAAGGGTTTGATGAATCTTTGCCACCACATCCTTGAGTTCCATGGTACCCGGTATTTTATACCGGTGTAAATTCTCAAAGGACCTCAAAGAAAGGAGGCTTTTAAGCCTTGTGGCACATTCCAGGAATTGTGCATCCAGCTTATCCATAGCATCCATTCTAAGCTGCTTCCCGTCTATGAGGGAATCCATCTCCTCAAACCGCCCTGATTGTATCATTTCCTTCTGATTCCGGGTAAAAAGCAATAGTTCCTCCATCAGAGCAAGCTTTTTGGCGCTAATTTCATTCAATGTTTGAATGCATTTATTGGCTTCCATGGCTTCTGCTTTTACCCCCTGCTACACCGAAGCAATTTCAGGCTTTTTTACCTGGTGCTTGGCAATTTTCATGGCCTGCTCCCAGGTATCACGAAGATTCTTGGCAAAACCTAAAACCTCCTCCAGGATATCCTTATCCTTTGCCAGATTGGCGTCAACCAGCCGGTCAAGCATATACCCGTAAATAGCGCTTAGGCTTTGGGACAACTCGTAACGCATATCCAGCGTTTCTATGAATTCTGCTACGATATCCTGGGCACGGATAATATTGTTATGGGCGTCCTGCATATTATGCTTTTCAATGCTGTCCATACCCCGCATAATGAACTTGACAAGACCATTGTACAACATTAATGTCAGTTCCTCAGGACTTGCAGTGTTTATGGCGTTTTCCTTGTATTGGTTATATGCATTGTGAGCGATCATTGTCATTTATTCCCCCCGCCAGAGCCTGTTAAATCTTATTGCTCCTGGCATTGTACCGTCATTACAAGCAAACTACTGGCCGCCGAATTGACTTGAAAGCCATGCGCTCTGCTGGTTCATTCGGCTAAGCATGGACTCCATTCTGGTAAATTTCATATAGTAATTTTCTTCCTTCTTCGTGAGCCGATCGATCATTGTGTCAATTCGGTCGTCAATATCCTCCAGTTCTTTATATATCAGGTTTTCGACATTGGAAGTGTCTCCATCAATTCCGGCCTTTTCCAGCAGAAAACCCTTTTTCCCATCGGCGTTTCTAACGGTTGTCACATTATCCTCAATAATATCGGATAACCTCTGGAAAACCCCCGACCTTGTATATCGATCCGATCTTTGCTCGTTGGTTAAATTTCTGTTATATCTTGGATTATCAGGGGATACCCCGTTCAATAATGTAATCACCTCGTCCGGTTTGTTCGTCAGGGCTTCCTTCAGCTTGTCTTCATTCAGATACAGCTTTCCGTTTTCATACCATTCCCCTGATTCAATACCGATATCCTTCATGGACAAGCCTGAGCCTTCAACCTTCTCGTAAAGAGCCTTGCGCATGGAAAGGGTGATTTTCTCAAGAATGCTGTCACTGTGTAAGAGCCCTTCCTTCGCTTTCTCTTCCCAATTCTCAATGTCCTTTTCCTTCATCGCATCCTTTTGTTCATCAGTGAGAGGTGCGAATTTACGGCTATATTTTTCGTTCGTCGTGCTGTTGAGGCTTTCAATTAATTTATTGTACTCCTCCACAAAGCTCTTAATATTGTTTATAACCGATTCGGTATCCTGTCCTATTGTGACGGTCTCACCCTCGGAAGTCGGGTCGTGGGCCTTATTAAGGGTATAAGTGATACCGCTTATCGTAAAATTATTTGAACTTCTGACCAAGGTCTCGGTTCCGTTCAAGACTACTATGGCATCCTGCCCTTCGGTGATGGTGCCCAGCTTCAAGGCGGCCAGGAAATTCGAATTGGATTCTGAGAGCACGAGGTTATCCCCCTCGCCTGTCTGTTTTGCTGCAAGGGTGATTTTGTCAGTTACTTCATCATAGCTGATTAAGGCTTTTGCGTCCACATCGCTGTTTATTTTGCTAAAAACCTGTCCCAGCGTGTCAGTTTTTTTGGCTTTAATGGTTTTGCCATTGATGGAAAATTCAACTTCGCCTTCTGATGTAAAGGTCATGGCAGTACCCAAAGAATTCGCCAGGGATTCCAGTGTACTGTTCAGAGATATGCGATTGGAGACTCCGGATGTAAGGCCTAAATCAGCCAGACCCACCTTTCCATCTTCAGCGATGTCAGACCCGTAGATCGTGACCTTTGTGGCACCGTTAGCCGTATCAATGGACAATTCATTGGAGCCTGTATCGTAATTCACAATAATTTTCGACTGGCCGGAGCCGGTTTTGCCAAAGGCGGCATCAAGGGAGTCTTGAAGCTCCTGAGCAAGGTTTGCCTCCGTTATATTACCCAGCGTTATTTCCCTGCTTGTACCGTCCAGATTGACGGTGAACTTTCGGCCTGCCAAATCGGCCAGCTTTGCCTCATCCACCGTTCCGGTGACAGCTTTGCTCACCCTCCCGGAACTGACGGTTGTATCGGCGGTTGCCAATTGTTCGACCTTGATTTTTTGGGTTCCGGCTTTGGCATCGGCGTTTGCACTGGCTGTTACATAAGTGCTGTTGCTGGTTTTAGCCGTCATGGCCTTAATGGAGCTAGCCGAGAGCATATAGGAGGAGCGGTTGACCATGTCAAAAAACTTGCTCTTAAAGCCAATCAAGGAGCTGCTTACTTCCCTGTAGGCCGCCTGCTTCCACTCCACAAGGGTCCTTTTCTGCTTCAGCTTGTCCAGAGGTATTCTTTCGGCTTTCATGAGCTCGCTTATCGTTGTTTCAGTATCGAACCCCGATAGACCTGTCATTCTCATTTTTGACGTAAAGCTATTTATTCTATTCATATCATTACCTTCTTTCGTCCACCAATAATCCCGCCATTTCCAGCATGCTGGCGAACATATCCAGCATTTTTTCAGGTGGTATTTCTCTTATTACCTCTTTTGTTTCCGAATCTATAATTTTTACCATTATTTTATTGGTTTTTTCGTGAATTCTGAATTCCAGGGAGCTCCCATGAAACCGCATGGCATCGTTGGCCTTGCTTACTGCTTTTTTAACAAAGTCCTCACTGACCCTTCCAGGACTATTTTCATGCTCGCCGGAAGACGTGGTAACGGGTTTAAAGGTCACATCATTCTTTTCTTGAGGCAGCGCTAAACCTACCCCGGTCCGAATTGCCGCATCCATGCTTTCAATTCTCATAACAGATCCCTCCTTGAATCATTTGGAATATATCTGATGATAATATCGGCAAATACCGGCCGCTGTTTAAATAATTTTTGATGAATACATATTATTCCAATTCAGCCTTCATCCGTCCAATATCCGGATCTCCGGGGAGGATTTCTTCAAAGCTCCGGATGATCTCCCTTGCTTCCTGAAACATTTTCTGGTCCATCAGCTGCCTGAGGTTTTTCTTGACGATTTGTGCATAGGCTGCCATTTCAGCACTGACCGGCGGCTTTTCAACCGGCATTTGTTCGGTGATTCTCTTTAATAGAAGCTCAATACGCTTTTTCATCTCCGGATAGATTCTAAGCGCCTGTTTAAGATTTCTGACATATGCCGTCTGGTTAGAAGCCTCAAGCTCCCGGGCCAGCCCCATATACATGAAAAACGCGTCCTCACGGTTCTTAAAAAGATGTGCATTATCGCCCGTCAGAATATTTCCGTGATAGATATGCCGGATATAGGCTATACCATCTGCGACATAGCGGTTCCATACCGCTTCATAGTGTTGATCCTCCAACGAATCCCCAAGCAGCAGCTTCCGCTCCATGATTTTGACTATTCGGAGCTCTTCTAAACTATAATCATCCCCACCTTGCAGATAGTCGTAATAAATCTCGGGAAGGTCGCTGTATTTCATATCGAGATATTGGAAAAACTGTTCCAGATTTTCCTCGTAAATATGTAAATCGATAAAATCGAGGGACTGCTTTTTTTTGATAATAAAGTAGAAAACATCTCCGTAATAGCTGTCCAATTCGCTCAGGGGCAGCTTCCCAAGAGCCTCCAACACACCCACATCAACCATTGCGGAATCTCCTAAGAGGCGGATCCTGTTGAGGAGGCCGTATTCCGTTGCTTCATCCCTAAAAAGGCGTGCGATGGCTTCCCGTTCGGCCTTGTATCCCAGCAATTGCTCTTCAAGAACCCTATAAAAATGGTTGCTCAGCCTTTGCTCATCTGCCGTCTTGAATTTTTCACAGAATTCCTTCAAAAAATCGTAATTCTGCAAATCCAGCGCAAGCTTAATGCCGTGTGCGGCTGCCTGTTTCAACCAATAAGCGGATTTGATCTCCCGGAGGGCTTCCATCGCTTCCGCATTACGGCTCTCTTCTTTGTATAAAATAGATAGATCAAGCCAGGCCTCTTCTCTGTTGGTCAGCGTATGGTAAGCTATCCTGACGTCCTTTCCACCATTTTTATCGTAAAGCTTGGCGTACTCCATATATTTCCGATAGCTTTCAATGGCCTTCTCTGTCTGTTTGGTCAGGGCTTGAGCCTTTGCCGTATAAAACCATAAGTCGACAAACTCTTCATCCTTAGTTAGCCATTCCTGTGCGATTTCTATGGATTTCCGCGGTTGTTCGTTCATCAGATAAAGATAGGAAAGATTTTGATAGACATAAGGATATTCCCTATCATTCAGCTCATTCTGCTTTTGTTCCTTTATGATTTCATAAGCCTTCACACCCGGTGAAAGAGCCGTTTTTCTATCTTTATAGGTGGTATAGGTTCTCGACAATTGGTACCAATAATAGATATTACGCGGATTCTCCTCCAAAGCCCGCAATAAAATGGGCTCGTACAGCTTGAGCTTTCGCTCCTTCAACGCAGAATCATCCGCAAGATAGCCATAGTGTTTCAGCATGGCGTTCAGTATGTAAACCGGCGGCTCAAACATCGGCTGCTCATGGACCACCCCTTCGAACCGGAAGGTCTTCGTTTTCCGAAACAGTCTCATGACCAGTGCATCGACAAAATTACTTTCAGTTTCGGTTTGGACAAAGTTTTTAATTTTAATGACCGCAGCATGAAAACATTTGGATTTTCCGCCCAGCAGAAAATCTACAATATCCCCATATTCCACCAGTTCTTCATCGGCATCGATAAAAAGGAACCACTCCCCTTTGGCGTAGCCTACCGTGATATTCCTCATTTTTGAATAGTCGTTTTCCCAAAGATGGAAATAAACCTTATCCGTATATCGCTTCGCAATGGCGACAGTACCATCCGAAGAGCCTGTGTCAACAATGATCAGCTCGGAAGAAACCGCTTGCATGAGGGGCTGAAGGCTGGACAGACATCGTTCTAGATTCGACTCTTCATTTTTCACCATCATACCAATACTTAATTTCAAAACAAATCCCAATCCTTTCGCCTGAAAGATATTTTATACAATATGCTAATGTCTTTAAATTGTCAAGAAATACACAGAGTGGAGACGATTCTCTTAACTGGGTTACCACAAGAATAATTAATGGGGGTATTCTAAAAAACTTTTTTATTTCGCTATAAAGTCTGTAGTAAACCTTCCGATATAAATAACATGAGGTTTTCTTTTCCAAAATCAAGACGCCTGATTCAGAAAAGAAACGTCGCACAACCGAGGCTCCGGTTTTGTAGGAGCTATTTAAACCGGGGGAAAGGATTCTCCCCGCAAAAATCAAGGAGGATTTTTTTATGAGAATTAATCACAACATTTCAGCCCTTAACACCTACCGTCAGCTTACCACCAACACATCCACCGGCAGCAAGTCCATTGAAAAGCTGTCTTCCGGCTTACGCATCAACAGAGCCGGCGACGATGCCGCAGGTCTTGCCATCAGTGAAAAGATGAGAGCGCAGATTAAAGGCTTGGACATGGCTTCCAAGAACGCCCAGGACGGTATTTCATTGATTCAGACTGCCGAAGGCGCTTTAAATGAAACCCACAGTATCCTGCAAAGAATGAGAGAGCTGTCTGTTCAGGCGGCCACCGACACTAACACCGATACCGATCGCGCCGAGCTTCAAAAGGAAGTTGCAGAGCTTATCACTGAAATTACTCGTATCGGCAATGATACAGAGTTTAACACCAAAAAGCTACTCAATGGTGACTTTGCTACAACCGTTCTGACATTCCATATCGGCGCAAACCAAGGTCAGAGCATTACTCTGAATATACGCGATATGCGCGCCACAGCTGCCTCCGTTGGTGTAAACGCCGTGAGCCTTAGCACCCAGGGCGGCGCCAATACTGCTATCGCAACGATTCAAACAGCCATTGACAACGTTTCTTCCGAACGCGCCAAGCTCGGTGCTTACCAGAACCGTCTTGAGCACACCATCAACAACCTCGGAACCTCTTCCGAGAACCTCAGCGCCGCTGAAAGCCGTATTCGCGATGTAGACATGGCCAAGGAAATGATGGAGTTCACTAAGTCCAGCATTCTCACCCAGGCCTCACAAGCCATGCTTGCTCAAGCTAATCAGCTGCCCCAGGGCGTTCTGCAATTACTCAGATAATTGTGGTAACTGTTCCAACGACATAATTGACGGGAGCCGGAGGATTTTTTCTCCGGCTCTTTTTTTAAAAAAAGGGGGTTCCCCATACATTTTACTATAAAGTCACCACCAAATTTTCCGATATAATATTTGAGCAGCTTTCTTTAAAAAATCAAGGCGTCTGATTTGGAAGAAAGAGCCGTAATAACCGGGGGAAAGGATTCTCCCCGCAAAAATCAAGGAGGATTTATTTATGAGAATTAATCACAACATTTCAGCCCTTAACACCTACCGTCAGCTTACCACCAACACATCCACCGGCAGCAAGTCCATTGAAAAGCTGTCTTCCGGCTTACGTATCAACAGAGCCGGCGACGACGCCGCAGGTCTTGCCATCAGTGAAAAAATGAGAGCCCAGATCAAAGGTTTGGACATGGCCTCCAAGAACGCTCAGGACGGTATTTCTTTGATTCAGACCGCCGAAGGCGCTTTAAATGAAACCCACAGCATTCTGCAGAGAATGAGAGAGCTGTCTGTTCAGGCAGCTACCGACACCAACACCGCCACAGACCGTTCTGAGCTTCAAAAGGAAGTAAATGAGCTCATCGCCGAACTTGATCGTATTGGCGGTGATACAGAGTTCAACACCAAGAAGCTGTTGAATGGTACTGCAGGCACAATGACATTCCATATCGGTGCAAACCAAGGTCAGGCCATCGCACTGACTATCGCTACAATGACAGGCTCTGCCCTGTCAATGACTTCCGCCACCGTGAATCTTACCACACAAACTGGTGCCGACACTGCTATCACAAACGTTCAAGCAGCCATTGACAAGGTTTCCAGCGAACGCGCCAAGCTCGGCGCTTATCAGAACCGCCTTGAGCACACCATCAACAACCTCGGAACCTCTTCCGAGAACCTCAGCGCCGCTGAAAGCCGCATCCGCGATGTAGATATGGCTAAGGAAATGATGGAGTTCACCAAGTCCAGCATCCTCACCCAGGCTTCACAGGCTATGCTTGCTCAGGCCAATCAGCTGCCCCAGGGCGTTCTGCAATTACTCAGATAATTGTGGTAACTGTTCCAATGACAAAACTGACAAGAGCCGGAGGAACAAATCCTCCGGTTTTTTTATTACAAGAATGGAGTTGATTCAGTGGATATTCCTGCAATGTCAATCATGCTGAACCAGGCAAAGGTGCAACAGCAAGTTGGTGTCTCGGTCATGAAGATGGCCATGGATAGAGGAAAAGTGCAAATGAACGACCTGATGCAAATGCTTCAGCAGAACACCAAGGCATTGGAGCAAGCCGTTTCACCGCATTTAGGCAAGAACATGGATATCAGCCTGTAGCATAAACAACGAAGCAATCCAGTGTGACTTTCAATTATCCGTTCATGCTCTAAATGATTATGCCTTTTAATCCGATACTATCCATAGTTATAGTGTATTGTTAAAAATAGCACCGAAAGGCGGTTCAAGAAAAGTGAAGGTTGTTGTTTTGGCAGGAGGGTTGGGTACGAGAATATCCGAGGAGTCCCATTTACGTCCGAAGCCTATGATCGAAATTGGTGAGAGGCCTATTCTATGGCATATTCTTAAATACTATTCCGCCTTCGGGTTTAACGATTTTATCATCTGCTGCGGCTACAAAGGCTATATGATCAAAGAATACTTTGCTGATTATTACCTGCACGGCTCTGACGTTACCTTTGATTTCACTGACGGCGGTAAAATGATTGTTCACTCCAATGGCTCCGAACCATGGAAAGTAACGGTGGTAGATACAGGCCTTAATACCGAAACCGGCGGCAGAATAAAACGCATACAAAAATATACCGGCAACGAAGCTTTCATGATGACCTATGGCGACGGTGTAGGCAATATTGATTTACATGCCCTTCTTGCTGAGCACCAATCCTCTCAGCGCGTGGCAACACTGACAGCAGTGCAACCCAGTGGACGATACGGTGTCCTTGATTTGGATGAAAACAAAAACCTGGTGGTGGGCTTCCGTGAAAAAGCTCAGGAGGACACCAACTGGATCAATGCCGGATTTATGGTGCTGGAGCCAAATGTTTTTGAGTATATAGACAATGATACCACTATATTTGAACGCGATCCTATGGAGCGCATGACGAAATGCGGCCAACTGGGCGTTTATAAACATTACGGGTACTGGCAGTGCATGGACACCCAGAGAGACAAAGGAGCATTGGAACATCACTGGAGCAGCGGCAATGCACCTTGGAAGGTATGGGCCTGATTTTTGATATAGTTCTATCCAGTTTGCCAAGGCAACAGATACGTTGTTATTCATTTTTTAAATCTGTCTATCAATTTTTTCTCATGTCCATCAATAATATCCGAATCATGTATGCCATATTGATAAAGCGAGCACTTTGCGCACACCTCTGAGACGGTTTTGACACCACCCAGCATATTGATGCGAAACTTGTTCTGTAAGTCGCTGTTCCATGCACGAACAATACCCGTTTCAGTCACATTCTCAAACACAGCAGGGTAGCGCATGGAGCAGCAGGGGACGAGATTCCCATCCGGGTTTAACTGAATCATATAAAAAGGCTGGGGACATATGCTTACATTCCGAAGAGTATTTCCGTCCTGAGTCAGAGACAACTCCGCACCCTCTGCTATTTTGTCATAATCTATCCCCTCTATGGTCGGGGTCAGGTGCTCCACGGCTATGCTGTGGCTAATCGGCTCGAAGCTGTCGTAAAACATTTTTTCGCGGGCTGCATCGTTATGGAGCATATAGTCGATTATTTTGACATAGACGCGTGAATTGCCGCAGTGCTCATAATAGTAGCGAAGATTTGCTTTTAGCTGTTCAAAGTCTAGTTCTACACCGCAGTTTGCCTTGTAGTCCTTGGCTGAAAGACCCTCTAGGGAGACGCGCAGGTTAGATAAGCCCGCCGCAATTAGCTTATCAGACAGGGCTTGGGTCAACAGGGATGCGTTTGTGACGATATCTACCGTGTCCGCAATCTGCTTTTCAACTGCATAGGCGACCATATCGGCAATCTGGGGGTGCAGAAGCGGCTCACCAATTGCTGCAAAGCGCAGCATCTTTAGCCTCCAGCCTGCCGCCGCCATGTCATCAATCACGCCCTTGTACAGCTCAAAATCCATGAGCGTCTTGTCCGAGATATAGCCATGCTCCTTTTTAGGCAGGGCGTAGAGACAGAAGGAGCATTTAAAGTTACAGGAATAGCTGGGAAAAATCTGCACAAGGTAGGGCGCGGGAAGCGGCAAGACTTCATGCAAGGGTGTACGATTTTGGGCTTTCATGATCTTTCCCCCGTCAATCTTTTGATAATCGTGTTGGCCTCGTCATCTAGAGCATCCAGCGGATGGGAGACATCGTCCGGCGCAACGCACACGGCGCACTTGGGGTTTAACCGACGCTCTTTATTTAGCTGCATCAGTTGAAACTCCTTTAGTTTATTACCGGTAAACATTTCTTTTAGACTTTCCCTGTGGACATTGCCCAGCACAATGGGCTTGTAGATTGTGTCGCAAGGCTCGACATCGCCATCGGGGAAAACGCTCAACATGAAGAAGCACAGCGGACAAACCTCACGTTTTTCGTGTGAGTTGCCGTAGCGGTCGATCGTCTCAGAGCGCATGCCCTCCGTGAAGTCAACGCCACTGTATACCGGGCGGCAGCGTTCGATGAACATACGGTCGGAGATGCTGTCAAAGGTTTGGTAAAAGAGTGTGTCCTCCCCCTCATCAAGAGCGACGTCCATAATCTTGACAAACAAATCACAACCCTTGCGGTGCTCGAAAAAGTAGCGCAGATTCGCTAAATACTCGTCAAAGTTCAAGTCCCAGCCGCAGACATCCTTATATTTTTCCGCGCTCATACCCTGCAAGGAAACGCGAAGCCCGTCCAGCCCTGCGGAAATCAGGGTATCGGACAGCTCCGGCGTTAGCAGCGACGCATTGGAGATGATCTCGATCCGCTGTGCAACCCCCGCCTCCTTGGCCAGACGAACCATTTCCGGCAGATTTTTATTCAGCATCGGCTCGCCGTGCCCGGTGAGGGAAAGAAGCTTGAGCGGGCGTGAAAATTCCTTTAGCTGCGCCAGAACCTTATCGTATGTATCCAAGCTCATCGTCTGCGGCTCAAAGCCATACTGCTCACGCATTCCGACACGTCCCAGCGAGTGGGCGCAGTAGACGCATTTGAAGTTGCAGAAGGTCGTTGGAAAAACGAACAAAGAAAAAGGTGCCATGAGCGGTACGGCGGAACTGAGCTTTATTCGGTTATGGTTGTTGATGGGTGTTATTTGGGACATGATGTTTCATCCTTTTGCTGTTCAAGTTTGAGGAGGCGGGCGAGTATTTCCTCGGTGTGATCGTCGATGGTTTCGACGGGGCTTGCGATAGTATATCGCTGTGAACACCCTCTGCAAGCCTCGATAGAATCACTGCCGTGCTCCAGACGCTGTCGTAGAGCCATAATATGGTTGCTACCGTTCCAGATCTCAGGCAATGTACTGTTATTCACATTGCCAACCGCCAGTTTTTTAGGAAATGCCACAACTCCACATGGCGTTACCGCCCCATCGGCTGCAATTTGAAGATAGTAAAACGGCACTGGACAGATTCTTCGGTATGCAACACTCTGATTTATCAAATTGATAGATCCTCTTGATTTATCACGCTCAAAATTGATCTCATGCATTTGCCGTTGCGACGAAACCAGATGTTCGACAAAGATATAATCACAAATGTCCCCAAACATATTCATAAAAATGTCACGCTCTGAATCATTGCGCAAGGCAGCATCGATAATCTTGACATAGAGAATCTGGTCATTGTTTTTGTGCTCAAAAAAATATCGAACATTTTCTACAATTCGTTCCAGAACTCCACTTACGCCACAGGTGTCCTTATAAGCCTCGTCATCAACACCTTGAATTGAGACGCGGACTTCCGATATTCCAGCATGAATCAAACGGTCGCTTACTTTGGGAGTGAGTAGGGAAGCATTTGTATATATCGAAATACGCTCCATAAAGCCAGCAGAGCGAAGATGCGAAATCATTTCGGGTAACTGCGGGTGTACAAGCGGCTCACCCAGCCCCGAAATACTAATATGCTTTACGGGAGCAGGGAAATCCATAATATCACGCGCTATCTTAGTAAACAAATTCCAAGACATATTACGCTGCTCATATCCTTCTGCTTCATATGTTCCGCCCTTTTGCCCTCGAGTAGAATGAATGCAATAGTTGCATTTGAAGTTGCAACGTTCTGTAGGTTCAAGTAATATCGTAAAGGGCTGTAACAAGGGCACCACATCACGGAGCCATTGCCTATTATTGTCCAGGACTGTTTCGTATACCGCCATTTATTTCCCCTCCAGTGTCGCATAGAGCACTGTTTCATACGTGCCCATAAAGTGATTTCTCAAATTGAATTTATATTCCGGCACCCATGCTTTGAGCATGAGGGGAATACGCCATAAGTCGGAAATCCTGTGATAGACGCAAATCGCCAAATCAGGCTTGGTGTCTAGGATAATCCCTTTTGCACCCTCAAGTGCTGCAATTTCCGCTCCCTCAATGTCCATCTTAATCAGTAGATTATCATAGCCCTTCAAAACATCATCCAATCGAACTACCTGTATCACCGTTTCTCCCGTACTGTCTATTTGACTGGCTCCGCCGCCAATTGCTTTGAACTGCAAAAACTCGTTTTTGCCGCCAACACCCATGGGAAAAAGAACGGCCTCACCAAACTGATTACGCACGGTATCCGCCTGTTCTGATAGTTTTACGTAACTCTGCATATCCGGCTCAAATCCAAAATACTTATCAACCGTATGCCGCTTTACAAGCTCTGCTAGTGTGTCACCGGTAAAAGCACCGCAGTCAACAAAGGTACGGTAGTTGTGGCGAAACGGAACATCGACATCAAGATATTGCGTCATTCCCGGGCTTAGTACAGGCAAATCATAATTCAGCGTTGCATGCGCCTTGAGTACCGATAGAAAAACCTCTTGACTGTGTTCATCCCGCAGCATATCAAACGCTTGAAGAATTCCATCCCGCTCTCTTTGGAAAATATCTCTGTCACCTAAGCTGCTCTCCTCATAAGGCAGGGCCATGCCCATCTGCCGAAAAGCATTGAGGAATTTTGTGTAGCCCAACGCCCGCAAATCATCCTCTAAGCTCTCGTAGCCGCCATCCTCCGTAATAAGCAAGGCAAGCACAACAATAGAGTCACAGCGCAACTCCGTGCTCAAGCGTGCATCGTCTGGCGTATAGACGGGGCAACCCAAATACTCGGGTTTGTTCGCGGCATTCCTGTCCAGAAAGCAGCTAATCCTCCTATCAGGGAGAAGCTCGCGGAGACAACGATGAAAGATCCCTCCCATGTTACCCGCACCATAGACAAGGATATGCGAGGCACCCTTCATATGTTCGGCAAACACTTCCTCTGGTTTAATATCTCCAGCAATTTCAGTGAGGTGTTCTATCTCCTCGCGCATTTCAGCCTTAGTCATTACTTTTTACTCCCTTCAAAGCTGTGTATTGTTTTTAGTTTCAGCGCTGCTTTTTCACAGGCTGTATTGAAGCGTTTTAAGTTCTCATCGGCGTGGTAGCTTGCGATGACGTATTCGCGTGCCGCCATGCCGATTTGTCGGCGTAGCTGGACATCGGCATACAGTCTGCTTATTGCAGCTGCGTATTCCTCCGGTCCGTCTTCCAGTAGACCTGACATTCCGTCATCCAGCAGATATTTCCCTATCGGCCACTTCGAGACGATACAAGGCAAGGCGGCGGCCATCGCCTCGATCACCGAGTTTTCCGTTGTTGCAGAACTGTCCGGGCGTATCAGGTAGCCAAACACGTCGAAAGTCGGCAGAAGATTTGGAATGTCAGCAACCCAGCCAAGCAGATCGAAGTGCTGCGAAAGACCCCTTTGTTCGATGTCGCGACGAAAATCCTCCGAGCTTTCTCCTGCCATAACAAAGCGGACATTCGGGATTGCGCGAATAACTGCGGCGAAATAATCCATGCAGTTCGACGGTAAGCGCTTATAGCTTGGCATGCCCACATAACCGACTGTGAAGCAGCCGACCTTCACCCGATAGTCGGTTTTTACAGGAACGTTCGGGGAAAAGTCTCCAAAGCCATAGACCAAGCTCCCGTCTTCATTCCAATCGGGGTTCTCAAGGGTATAGGGCGAGGTGGCGAGCAACCCGTCAAAGCGTTGCACAAAGCCACGGGGAAAGGGCGGATCAAAGTAACCGTTTTTGTGACTCCAAAGCAGGGTACGGCAGGGAATTTCGGGAAATTCGGCAAGGAAACTCTCCATGGCAGCCCCGCCCCACCAGCTTATAACCACGATGTCCGCATCTGTCAATGCACCCGGCAAGCTGTCGCGGCCCAAAATCTCAACCCCGCTGTTACGGCAGCGTTCGATGTGATTTTGCTTCTGCGGCATATCCAAAAGCAGAATACGGTGCGTGTGCTCTCCCGCGCGACTGCCGGAAATTGCAAGCCCACCAATGGCCTTTCCCGCACCGTCACCCATATGCGCGGTAATATGCAAAATATTCATTGCTCACCTACCCAATCTGCCACGTTCCAAACCGCCCGCTCAAAGCTGATGGTCGGGTTGTAGTCCGTGTCCTTTTGCAAGGCCGTGATATCAAACCAATCGCGCTCAAAGCGCAATCCATCATCCGGGCGGCGATTGATCAGAACCGGCGTTTCAACGCGCAGGATTCGCCTTGTGTTTTCTAAATACTCCCGCAGCAGCAAAGGCTTCCCTGAACCGATATAGTAGTTATCGCGGGCATTTTTGCAGTTTCCAATCAGATATAGCCCCCATGCTACATCCTCAACGGCTAGTATATCATACAGGCTTATAGCAGGACCATAACTAGGTGCGTCCCCACGAAGCAAGCCGGATACGGTATAGCTCATCAGCTGTTCCGGCTTGATGTACTGGCCTATGGGGTGACAAATTTGGCACCATACAAGCTCTATCCCAAGCTTAAAAGCAAGCTGCTTGCTCATTGTGTGCGCGAAGTGCTTAGCCAAAATATAGAAATCCGAGCCGCTGAATTTGGAGGATTGCATAATATTCTCAGCAAAACGCTCATATACCGTGCCGAGAACCACGAACCTTGCCCCCATTGTATGCGCGGCATGAAGCAGTTCCAGCGTCATCGTTGCGTTTTGCGACTGTATGACTGCATTCTCACGGCCAGGGCCACTTGCCTGATCCCAAGCTAAGTGGTAAAACACATCTGCGCGGGGCAGTTCATCAATACTGTAAGCAATGTTAATTCCATTCGGCACTCGCTCAAGATTCTGACTTTCCCTTCGACAGAATGCTGTGACCTCCACACCCATAGCGCATAGCTCACGGACGAGATGACAGCCGACAAATCCACTTGCACCGGAGACAATTGCGGTTTTCACGTATTCCTCTCCTTTAAGTAAAGCCATGCCTTGTCCTTCTCGCTCATGATAAAGGGCTCCTTCAGTGGCCAGTCGATGTTAAAAACCGGCTCATCCCAGCGGTAGCCAACCTCTGCACCCGGCGTATAAAACTGTGTTACAAAGTACAGGACATGTGTATTTTCGGTAAGCGTAAGGTAGCCATGTGCAAAGCCCTTGGGCACATAGAGCGCAAGCCCGTTGTCGTCAGACAGCGTAACCCCGACCCACTGCCCGAAGGTAGGGGAATCCGACCGCACGTCCACGCAGACATCGAAGACAGCACCTGCAACACAGCTGACGACTTTATCCTCAGCACCCCCCCCTGATTGGGAGTGCAGGCCTCGAAGCGTGCCCTTCTTGAAGTTTGTAGACATATTGACCTGCGCGATATCACCGCAAAGCCCTGCCATCTCCAGTTCGCGGCGGCATAGCATGCGGGCAAAGGAGCCGCGCTCATCGACAAAAGGCTGGCGCTCTATAAGGCAAACGCCGGGGAGCGAGGTGGGGTGACTTTTCATATCTTCACCCCTTTGTTACTTGAAACACAAAATTCTGTGTAACAAGCATGTTTAAATCGTTTTGCGTTGCTGCGGGTTTTAGGGTGCGCAGCATATTCAAGAGTGTATTTCGATCCTCAGAGCTCAAATCGAATTGCTCCGATGTAATGGAGATGTCCTTCCCACCGAAGAGCTTTAAGCATGCCTGCACTTCGGCAGATGGTAGAATCGAGGGCAGGTCTCCGTCAGAGGATCCTCCCATATTTGCCGCCCGCAAGAGGGCGTTGAAATCATCGGTATTCCGAAGCTTAAAGAGTAAAAGACCACCGGGAACAAGAAAATCATAAAGCCTTTGCAGGAGGGTAATGGGAGTGGGATACGTATTCACCGGCTCGCACAGCGCAACAACATGAAAGCTCCCATTGCTGTAGTGCGACTGGATAAAGTCTATTCTGTCACAGTTCACCTGATGGGCAACTGTCTGTAAATCCGGATAGTATTTTGCCTGCGTTGTGAAGGCAAAGCTATCTATCTGCGCAGCCCCCCGCCTTTTTAAGCGGTTGCGGATTTCCAGCACCGGCGTACCGCAGCGCCCATCAACTACGAGGCTTCGCAGTGCGGTGCCCGGCCGACGGATGGTATCCAATGGTGAAAGCAGTGTCATCTCAAAATTGCTTATATCCTCCCAGGCGTCGATGCCATGGTACTTTTCCCGATAGGTTGCACGTCCGCTCTCAAGACTGGCCGCAAAAGCCGCCGGGTCCTTATCCTCCATGTTGCGAAAATCATGGTCATGGCAAATCCAGGTGTCGCGGCAGAGCATCATCTTATATCCGGCACGACGCAGTCTTGCCGCCATATCATCCTCTCCGAAGTCATGAACAAAAGCGCCGTCAAACCAGCCGACAATATCTATAACCTGTCTTGACCAAACACAAATCATACTGATTAACCGCATACGCTCCTCCCATTTAAGGGGATTGCTGATATTGAATGCGGCCGCCTTTTTCTGCATTTCATCGAAGTTCTTATAATCAAAATCTACCTGCTGAAAGTTTGAAACATTGGATGATACCGGCATAGCATACCCGATTTTAGTGTCGGATTCATAGCATTTCAGAAGGTTGGAAAGCCAATTTTTCGTTACATAAATATCATTTGAGATCGATACAAAATACTTTCCGCGAAAAATCCTTTTAACGTGATGCAAGGGATATCCGGCCCCGATATTTTTCGTCACACGGATAATTTGTTTTTTTTCATAAGGAACCGATTGAAAAAACTCGTAGGTGCCGTCATTGGAGCCGTTGTCAACCAAAATAAGCTCGTAGTCCACGTCCTGCGTGTATTTTAAGATGCACTCTACACAGTATCTCGTCTTGTGCAGACGATTATAGCCCTGTACCATAATGGAGCATTTGGGTATCTCCGGCGCATCATACATCGAATATGCAGCGGAACGGTTTTCCCATAGCTCATTCGTGGGTGTAGCCACGCTAAGATGGTCGGTGTTTATTATAATCGGCTCAACTTCAAAGCCCATTGCTTTCCCCTCCGAAAACTCTTCAATTTGGCGAAACATTTTTGGGTCACCACCCGTAAAATGCGCCAATAAAACCGGTAGCACCGGTAACAAGTGCCTTATTCATTTTAGTTCAACACCGATATTATGAGTAGCTGTTTTGTACTCCTTTATCTGCTTCCGCATAATCTCTGCTACATCCCCGCCATTCGCGTATTCTTTTGTCCATTCCACAGTCTTTTCAATAGCCCTTGCAATGTTCCAAACCGGCTTCCAACCAAGCCTGCTTTTTATTCTCGAACAGTCAAGGCGCAGAAAACTTGCCTCATGGGGACCAACATCCCGGTGAATCACAGCCTCAAAACCGTTGCCCCATGCCTTACCGAAAAGCTCCACCAATTCTCCGGTACTCACGCAACTGCTTTCACCCGGACCTACATTGTACCAGTCCGCGTATTTTGCGTCCTCATACTGCCGCTGTGCTATAAGCAGGTATGCTGATAAAGGCTCCAAAACATGCTGATACGGACGCACGGAATGCGGATTACGTATCATCATTTTTTCCCCCGACAATGCCGCACGAACACAGTCCGGAATAATTCTATCTGCAGCGAAATCTCCGCCTCCGATCACATTCCCGGCTCTCGCAGTGGAGACGGCGACCCTGCCGTCGGTAAAGAACGAATTTTTATAGCTATGTGTAACAAGCTCTGAACACGATTTTGAATTGGAGTACGGATCATACCCATCAAGAGGATCGGTTTCCCGATAACCCCACTCCCACTCCCGATTCTTGTATACTTTGTCTGTTGTGACATTAAGGACGGAACGAACACTCCTGGTATTTCTCACGCACTCCAGCACATTCACGGTGCCCATTACGTTCACTTCGTATGTGTATGCGGGTTTTTTGTAGGATGCTCTGACTATTGGCTGCGCCGCCATATGTATGACAATCTCGGGAGAAAATGCGTTAAAAAGCTCTTGCAGCCTGTCTCGATCCCTTATATCACCGGTCACGGACTTCATGCTCCTGTCAAGCTCGCATAGTGAAAAGAGGTTCGGTACATTAGGAGGTTCAAGGGCATAACCTAACGTTTTCGCCCCAAACGCATGGAGCATCAGGCATAACCAAGAACCCTTAAAGCCCGTGTGCCCGGTAACGAGGACGCGTTTTTCTTTATAGAAATCGAATAAAGGCATATTACTTCTCCACCCAAGCATACAGAATGGTTTCATTATAACTTAACGAGTGATGCCCTTTCGGCGAATTATTGTTCCCGCTCATAAATGTTTATCGGCTGAAATCGAGGATAGTTTAACGATTAAAAAAGTTGATGCCATGCGGCTTTCACCACATGGCATCCCTATTCACACAACATTTTATTCTTCTTCATTTTTCACAAGCTTCTGATTCAACATGGCAAGATCCGTATTTTTACCGGCTAATGCGGATTGATTCTCTTTAATAATCTCCGCATAGATTTCCTTGCGATGGATGGTTACATTCTTAGGTGCATTTATGCCTATTCGCACCTGATCCCCCTGTATATCGATGATGGAAAGCTCGATATCATGTCCGATCATCAGAGCCTGGCCTTTCTTTCTTGTCAGCACGAGCATGGTATCCTCTCCTTAAATTCCCCTCAGTCATTTTGATTCTGATATAGATTATAACGAATGGGGAGATTATCATTTTTTTGAATAACCTGCTTACCCAGCTTTTTCTCCGTATTGATGAGGATGGGAGCCTTAAGGTTTATCCGAGCATCCTTGATATTTTCGGGAACAACCACCACGGCGATAGTCAGAACGGTATCGGCATTCGTTATCTGGAGCAGATTGACATCTTCATCGTCAATGTCCACTCCATAACCATTATAAATGATAAACGGATCGGTGACAATAAAACAGTATTCGGGCTGATCAACGCTTTGGAGCCAGAAGAAGGGGTGCTCATTGCTATCGTGCCCTAAAAGCACAAATTTCTTACAGTGCTCAAAGCCCGGAATTCCCTCGGGAAAATCAATACATTCGGCTGCATCAATCTCGATAACCCCTGAATGGGCTGTTTCCAATTGCATCGTAATAACCCTCCAAAACAGTTTATATGATTTTTATTTCAAGAAATCGACCAAAGAAGGCTGAATAACCTTTGCTCCTGTTGACAAGGACGCATTGTACACATTCTGCTCATTCATAAGGTTCATAATAGCCTCGGCCATATCCACATCTTCATTTTTGCTCATGAGCTTAGTGTAATTCACATTATCATCTTCCAAGCGTTCAGCGGTCAGCTCAACACGGTTCATACGCGCGCCCAGGCCTGCCCGGACCCTTAAGAGATTGTTCATTTGGACGTCAATATCACCTAACAGTGAATCGGATAATTTTGCTCGTACGGCGGGATCAGTGCTCTCCATAGCAGCTATGATATCGTCGAATGTTTTGATAAAACTGCTTTTAGTAGGATCTACCGGAGGTGTAGCTGCAGGATCTCCTTTAGCTGCACTCATTCCCCCGTTAAAAAGATCGCTTCCCGGGACATTGATATTGATATCATCACCGATACCGACCTCAAAGTTAATCTGTTCAGCATTGCTTATATCGATGTTAAAATTTCCAACCTCATCCAAAAGAGGCTTGTCGGTTTTGTATCCGGAGAAAATGTAGCGTCCCGCGTAGGTGCTATTGCCCAATTTGATGAGCTGATTTCTGAGCTGTTTGGCCTCCTCGGAGATTTTCAGCAAATCATCCGGCGTTTTGGTGCCGTTTGCGGCGTCCCCTGTAAGATACCTCATACGGTGCACCACCTCGGTAATCTGCTTCATAGTGGACTCGGTAATATCCATCCAAGCGGTGGCGTCGTCCGTATTGCGCTTATACTGTTGGATTTCAGCCACATCGGTGCGAAGCTTCAAGGACTTGGAGGCCACAATAGGGTCATCCGAAGGCAGGCTGATCTTCTTGCCTGTAGCCAATTGGTTCTGATATTTCTGAGTTCTGCTTAAATTGTTTGAAAGGCTCAGCATCATATTGCTGATGAGCATATTATTTGTGATTCTCATGCTTTCACACTCCTAACTAAATCCCTAAACGATTGACGAGGATATCAAGAACCTCGCCGAAGGTTTGAACCATTTTGGCAGATGCCCCGTATATTTGCTGATATTTGACGAGATTGGTCATTTCCTCATTCAATGAAACCCCGGATACCGACTGGCGCCGGTTTTCAATCTGATTAATAATCCCTTCCTGAACTTCCATGTACTGCTCGTACTGCTGACCGTCAACACCCAGGGAAGAAATCACGGTCTTGATGAAATCCTCGGGAGTGCCTTCTCTAAACATGTAGGCATTATGCCGCATTTTCATAAGAAGGGTAAGATTTCCATTATTACCGACCTGTTCTGCAGTATCAGAAGCAGCGATATTGTTGGTGGGATCATTCTCAATATCAAAACCGATGGAGAAGTTTCTGGCATTAATACATTTGTAGCCTGCGTTCATTCTTTCTTCCAAAGGAGCTGTGGCAGGCACTCCCATTTTATCTGCATATTCCAACAACAGTGTTTTAAAATCCGCGCTTTTCATGGGCTTCCCGTCACTGCCTAACATGGTGAAAAACCGTAAATCTGATTTAGAAGTCCCATTGAGTGTATACCCGTCAACATGGCCATTGGTCTTATCCAAGTCCCCATCTCCATCGCTGTCCATGATGCCCTCATTAAAAGACATGGCAAAGGTCTGAACAAACTCGTTCATTTTTCTCATATAATAGGGGATGCCTTTGGCCTCGGGAGAGCCGTTCAGGCCGTCGTTACCGTCCCGCATATCCAGATAACCCCTGAGCTCACCGGATTTGACATTTAATTTATTTCCATCCTCCCAGGATATTTGATAGAGATTATCGATATCCTCACTATTGAGATTGGTTTTTCTGCTTTCACATTTAATATGAACAACATTTCCATGGTCTACCAGGGCTTTGCCGCTGATGGTTATGGTAAAGCGCTTCTCAGGCTCGCCATTGGGAAGCTTTAATCCTGTCTCAGTTTCATAGGCATTACAGTTAACGATCTTGGAAAGCTTGTCCACAAGATAGCCTCTCCTGTCTCTCAGATCGTTTGCTTTATTGCCTATCACTTCAAAATTGTAAATCTGAAGATTCAATTCCTTGATTTGGTCAGCCAGATGGTTCACTTCTTCAACCTTGGCGTTGACCATATTGTTAAGGTCTTCCTGAAGATTGTCAAAATGCTTGGCTACGCTGTTAAAGTATTTGGCAACGGTTTTACCCTTTTCCATGACCAAGGCGCGGGTGGACTCGCTGGAAGGGTCGGTGGACAAAGTCTGTAAAGCGCTGTAAAAGTCATTGATAATTTTGGTATAACCATTTTGGCTAGGCTCGTTATAGACAGCCTGCATTTCCTCTATAATAGTGGATTTAACACTCCACTCACCCATATATTTAGATTCATTCCAATATTTTTCATCCAGGAAGGTATCCCGGACCCTATCAATACTGATTACATCAGTACCCATACCCAGCATGCCAGCACTGCCAGCCATCAGCAAGGGTCGTGATGCCACCTGATTGATGACCTGCCTGGAATATCCCGGCGTATTGGTATTATCAACATTATGACTGACATTGGCCATGCCTCGCTGTGAGGCATAGAGACCACGCATTGCTATTTCAATTCCCATTAACATTTCTTAATCACCGAGCCTTTCGTATAGCTATTTTAGTCACCCAACGTACACTAATGATGAAATCATTGAGCGCCAAGTCTAAAAAGGATGGTTTCCATCATCTGATTCACAACATCGATAACCTTTGAATTAGCATTATAAGCGTATTTATACTTGATCATATTAGCCATTTCCTCATCTAAAGAAACACCCATAACCGACTGACGCAAGCCATCAGCCTGCTCCACCAGCTGCCTATAGCTCTGCACCATGCTTTCTGCTTCATAGCCCTTGTTGCCTACATCGAGAATAATATTCTGGTAGTAGGTGTCCAGGCTGAGAATCTTATTATTTCCGGTCATAAGATTGGCATTTCTCAGATTTGCAATGGCCAGGGCAATCCGGTTATCACCATTGGCATTAATGATAGAGGCGGCAATATTATTGACATCCTTTAAGTCATCATTGATCTTGATATTGCCCAATTCTATAGGGCGTGTGCTTTCCATAACCTGGAAGAAGTCCCCACCGGCATTTCCTGTGAGAGTTATGCCCGATTGATGCAGGTAATTGACTTCACGGGCCATGATATTGACCAGGGCGTTAAGCTGCTTTCTCACCGAGGAAATAATATTCAGATTATCAGGAATCGTTGACATCTTTGTGTTAACATCACTGTTGATATCCGCGGAAGCTTGCACCCCAAGTTCTTTCAACTCATCGGCGGTCATCGCCCCCGTATTATCATAGACCTTCCCGCCCGTATTCCCGGTCAGGTAGTCCCATCCTTTTTCCCCTGTTTCCCCTACGGTATCCGTTGTTACCGATAAGGTAATGCCCTTGTCCTTTAATGCAGTGAGATAGCCTAAAATAATGGGATCAGCGGTTGGAGCCGGGGTTGGGGTGCTGTCGCCATTAATACTCTCATCTGTAAATACAAAAAGATACTTGTTCACATCTTCGGCATAGGTATTATTTTTCACTATGTCCACCACCTTGCCAAAGTCGTTGCCTGTGTCAGCATCCAGCGTAATATTGTCAATTTCTGCTTTTAAGGCGTCTACATCCTTTCCGGTATAAACCTTTGTGCCTGCATTCGATCCCCCATATGTGACAAGCCTTATGTTATAATCAAGTCCTCTTTTCACCAAATCGTCGATGAGGGCTTTGGCCTGTGCTTTAACCTTGTCTAGATAATCTGGGTCAGAGCTGGCAGACACATCCACAGCCAGCGTAACATCCGCTGTTGTATTGGGTGTGCCATTTTCATAGCTTCCCTTTGCCCCGTTTACTTCACCCCTAGCCTCCAAAAGACCTTTAATAATACCCTGTCCGACGTTGATTGTTATATCGCCGCTGCTATCCTGAAGCTTGGGTGTATAAAAGTGGGAGAGATCATCATTGGGTACCGCTACAAGCTTGGTTTGCTTACCCTTGCTCACCAAAAAGTAGCCCCCCACTACGATGTCCATGCTCCCCTCTTGGGTTTCCCAGGTCTCAGCCTTGACCAGCTTGGAAAGCCGATCAACCAGGGTATTACGTTGATCATAGTAGTCATTGGGCAGATTTCCTGCCGCCTCGGCACTCATGATTTTAATATTGAGTTGGGCAATTTGTTCGGTTATGTCATTAACCTCATTAATACGAGCTTTTATCTCTACATTAAGATCTGATTGAAGCTTATTAATCTGGCTTCCTACCTGATTAAGGTGGTTAACCAGAGTATCCGAGCGCTGCTTGACCAAGGCACGTACTGTTAGGCTTTCAGGCGCCTTGCTTAGCTCTTGAAATGAGTCCCAGAAATTATTGAGAGCTGTCTGAAAACCTTTTTTTATGGGTTCGCCTAAGATTGACTCTAAGTCATTGACAGCCTTTATCCGGCTTTCCCAATAACCCAGATTGTTGCTTTCGGCGCGATAGATATTATCGTTAAAGGAATGCCTTATCTGGCGTATTTGTTGGATATCAACACCCATTTCCACATACCAGTTGTTGCCATAGCCGCGTGTCATGGCAGAGGCCATAATGGCACTTTGCCTGGCAAAGCCGGCGGTGCCAAGATTGGCCACATTGTGACCTGTCACTTCAAGAGCCTTTTGATTGGCAAGCAATCCCGATACAGCGGTATCAAAACCAATAGCCATGCTTTCCCCCCTCCCTAGTATTTTACATCCAGCATACTTCTTTTAGTATTATGGGAAACCTCCTGGCCTGAGCGCCCATAAAGAGGTACTGCAGGCTGCGGTGATGCAATAAGCTGTATGTTGAAATTAATGGTATTAATGGCATTTTCAATAAGCTTTTGATTCATACCGTTACGATAAGACAGCTTTTCGACTACACTCTTAAGCTTGGTATGAATATCGTCCAGGGGCTTTTTATAGGGCTCCTTAACCTGCTTCTTTATATCGTCAATGGTTAAGGTCTTGTAATCCAGGTTTGTTTCCTGACAGAACTCAAGCAGGAGCTTCTCTCTGAGCTGATTCAGCTGGGTAGTCCTCTCTGCTGACGTTTTCTCTTCTTCCGTGATGTTTATAAGAGCTGCCGTGTCGTTTTTAATAAGACAATCGGTTTTTCTTTCCACAATCTCTAATATATCAAGATAAGTTTTATACTCATATTGCAGCGTCTTAATAAGGTTTTCTATCAGATTATTCTCCGGCATACTCTCAACTCCCTGGTCAAATGATAAACTTCATTATGTTTATCGGCACGAATTAAAAACAGGATAACCTTTTTGGCTATCCTGTTTTCTACAAAGCTTTTGGTTTATTTGAAGCACGAATATCAGCAAAGTCTCTTAAGTTAAAGGTGAGGAAATATTGTTCATATTTTCTCGGTTTTCATCGCTTCAACTATTTTTGCTGCCACATCCCGTGATGTCACTGAATATTCTCTATGTTCCATCTTTTGTAAAATGTCATTGACTTTTTCCTGCCGTACATCAGGAACCTGTCTAAGCGCTTTCATGACAACATTAAAGTCCTGTGCTGTTCCTGAAATCGTAAGCTCGTCCTTTTTAGAAGCGACCTCACTGACCCTGGAAAGCTTGTCGATTTTGCTGGTGTTTCCGTAGACACCGGATACCTTGGGAATATTTCCCCAAATTTTCATGTTGAATTCCTCTCCCACTATTATCGCATTTGCTGGAGCTTTCAGCACATTAATCTTTAGTTTAAAATTAAGAACATTTGTCTGTTCATTTTATATATCGTCAGTTATTTTCAAGCCCTTAATAGAATTCAATAATTTCCCAAGGAAGCAAGAGGGATGGTTCTTTCAATTTTATTTATCTCTAAGGGAACCATGAATATAACGCAAACCAACATTATCTTTGTCATCATCTTCAGGTTTGTGCGAATTTTGCAATGATCGTCCTGCACTGATCATTTCATTGGCAAGCTTTTTCGAGCAGTTTACGCAGAACCTGCCGCTTTTAATTCTGATTCCGCAATTTTCACACTGAAGGGCAATGGGGCTTGATTCGGAAACCTCCAGCCGCCCATCCTTTAAAAAGCGATAAATAAGCTGAGTGGGTACTTCTGTCTCTTGAGATACCTCTTGTATTGTGGCTCCCGGAAAATTTTTGACAAAAGTCCTCACCTTTTCATAATCGTCATCCTCCAGCTTTTTACAGGCATCACAGATTTGAGGGCCTGTAACATGCATAAAGATTTTTTTACATCTCCGGCAATTCATAACGTCGGGCATTGATATCCCCTCCATCAAAACATTGTTCCTTTTTTATATCGTCATTTCTCTGCAATCGCAATAACAGATGCAAATATCCAGGAAGCACCTTTCTCATATAATATTTTAGCACAAGAATTCAAGGTTGTGCCAGTAGTGACCACATCGTCCACCAATAAAATGATCTTTCCCGTTAATTCATAGTGGTCATGAATACTAAAAGCACCCTCCATATTGTGAAGTCTCTCCTCACGTTTCAAGCGGCTTTGAGGGTGTGTCATACGCGTTTTGTACAACAGATCCGCGCATACTGGAACCCCCAGATAAGTCGATAGCTCCTTTGCTACAAGCTCAGCTTGGTTGTAACCCCTTCGACGTCTTTTACGGGGATGCATAGGCACAGGAACAATAATATCAAACTCCGGTACAACCGATTCTCGTTTTATTTGTTCATAAAGAAGATAACCCATGGTTGCTGACAATTTAGGCTGATGGTTGAATTTCATGGCATGGATGGCTTTATCAATTCCACCTTCATAGTAAAAAGCCGCAGTCATTCCATTTATATAAGGTAACGCGGGGTTTTTAACAAACCCTTTTTCAAATCGCGGAATCGTCTTATAGCATGCCTCACAAAAATAGAGGGGTGAATCTTCTTTTAAAAGTGTATCACACACCATGCACTTAACCGGATAAAGCAACCGTATCAGTCTTTCCCAAAAGGATGGGGTTTTAAGACATGCTTCCTTTTCCACTTAGAGCCGCTCCTTCAGACCCGAATACCTTTCCTGTTCATTGACATTGCGCACCATATCCTCAAAAATGCCAGGGCTGCCTACCAGCACTACCAGCTTTTTCGCACGCGTTACAGCAGTATAAAGCAGGTTGCGGCGAATCAGAGCCCGGGGAACCCCAAATAGAGGAATGACCACAGCCGGGAATTCCGTTCCCTGACTTTTATGTACTGTAATGGCATAGGCGTGCTCCAGGCTATCCAACCGGTCAAAGCGATACTCACTGGTTCGATTATCATCAAAACGTACGGTTAAAAGCTCCGCCTTAGGATCAATATCCATGATGATGCCCAGATCTCCGTTATAAACACCAAGGCCCTCCGTCCAGCCGCCTTTGTCATCTGGCAGGGTCCAGGGCAGCGAGTAATCATTGCGAATCTGCATGACTCTGTCGCCCAAGCGGAATATGGTGCTGCCCGAATGTTTTTCGGGCTTGTCTTCATGCTCAGGGTTGAGCTTTTGCTGCAAGAGCCCGTTAAGGTGATAAATACCCGTATCCCCTTTTCGCATGGGAGACAAAACCTGTATATCCTTAATGGGATCAAGCCCAAAGCGTTCGGGAATTATCCTTGTACACAAATCCACAACAGCAGCGGAAACTTCATGGCTGCTTAGCTTTTGAATAAAGTAAAAATCGCCCTCCTCCTGGTTAATGGCCGGTATGTTGCCTTGATTGATGAGGTGGGCGTTGGTGATAATGAGGCTTTCTTCCGATTGCCTGAAGATGGTCTCCAGCTTGACAACAGGAAAGCATTGGCTTTGAATGATATCTGAAAGAACTTTACCAGGCCCAACGGAGGGAAGCTGATCGGCGTCTCCCACTAAAATCAACCGTGCATCCTTGGGAAAAGCTTTAAGAAGCGCACTCATCATGATCATATCAATCATAGAAGCCTCATCAATAATTAACACATCCGCTTCAAGGGGGTTGTCCTCATTCCGCATAAAATAAGGCTTTTCTTCCTCATCTATGCTATAACCCACCTCTAAAAGCCGATGTATGGTTTTGGCTTCATAGCCCGAGGTTTCACTGATTCGCTTTGCTGCTCTGCCTGTTGGAGCGGCCAGGATAACTGAAAGTCCTTTTGATTCAAAAACATGAATGAGGCTTTTTATAATGGTCGTCTTGCCCGTACCCGGTCCACCCGTAATAACGCAGATGCCCTGGGATAAAGCGCATTTTACGGCACGCTTCTGCATATCATCTAAAAAAATACTGTTGGCGGCTTCGTATTGAGCCAGCAAAGCATCACTCTCACAATCGGGAAAGTCCTCTCTTTCGTCTTTTAAGGAGGATAACCTTCTGGCGCAGTAACGTTCAGCCTCTATAAGGGTATCGGTATATATACGATCAGGATGCTGTCTTTCAGCAAAGACCCGACCCTCAAGCATAAGGGCGTCAAAGGCATCCAAGAGGAGCTCCTGATTAACTCTCGTAAGTTTAACTCCAAGTCTTACTAATTCGTCCTTTGGCGTATAGGTATGTCCGTTTGATATCGAGGCATTTAAAAGATAGACAAGGGCACTTTTAAGCCTTTCCTTTTCATAGGGCTCATGACCTAAAGAAAATGCGATTTTGTCGCAGACTGTAAATCCGAGGCCTATATCGGTCTCAGCAAGACGATAAGGATTGGTCCTTATTTCATTCTCAGCATGAGTACCGAATCTTTTCCAGATTTTTGCCGCAAAGCTTGAAGGTACCCCATAGCGCTGCATGAGCATGACAACGCCTCGCATATTTTCATGCTCCAGAAAGGTTTGTCCAAAAGAAAGGGCTTTCTCTGCGGTGATCCCCTTGATTTCAGACAGGCGGTAAGGTTCAAACTGAAGTATTTCAAAGGTTTTATCCTTGAATTCCTCCACAATTCTTTGGGCAGTAGTTGGCCCTAGTCCTTTTATAAAACCGCTTGACAGGTACTCTTGAATTTCCTCCTCGCGGGTAGGATTTTTACGTTCACAGGACTCCACCTTAAACTGGCGGCCATAATCTGCATGATGAACAAAGACTCCGGAGGCTACTACATTCTCTCCCACCACAAGGAGAGGCATAATTCCCACAAGAGTGATGACGGATTTGTCGGATTTTAGGTCACACACCGTATACCCGGTTTTTTCACTTGTATAGCGAATGGACTTAATTACGCCAGAAATCTGTTCCACTATTCCACCTGTTATATTTCAACGTTCCTATAAAGTCGACTAAACTTTTTCTCTCTCTGTTATCATACAATATGGACCATTTTCAGGCAACACCTCTAAAGGGAACTGGCTTTTTAAGCTTTCAATGAGCTTTAGATTCTCTTTATCATCAGGAGAGACCATCAGATAAATTTTACCATCCGTCATAAGTTTTTCGGGTACTTCTTCCGAAAATATTTGTCGAATGATACCTTCCAGTTTTGAACTTGAAGAATGTGGTAAATACAGTATGAGTTTAATTCCCGTATCTATAAGTTTTGTTTTTAACAGTTTAGCAATATAGCTTGCTGTAAACGCCGCACCAAGAAATGCAAAAACAGAGAGAATAGTCAGCGCTAATGCTTCCATCTGACTGCTCCTTGGTTTAAAGAGCTCTAGCTCTACTAAGTGCTTACATTATCATATGATTTTGATATGCATTCTGTTAAATGACGGAGGATCATTATGAGAAAGCTCTTCCTTAATGAGGTTGCGGCCGGGATGAGGCTAGCCAGGGACGTCATACTTGATGATGGCCGCATTTTACTATTGAAAGGCTTTATTATCAAGTCTCGATATATTAGAAGGCTGGAGGCTTACAAAATAACACAGGTTTTTGTTGAGGAAGATCGGATACCCCTTGAAGAAATCTGTGAGGAGCGCGTCTATGGTGATGCCTTCAACAATATTAAGTCCATCATGGAAGGCATACGTTTAAACGAGAATGTGGATATCTCCTGCCTGAAGAATACCGTTAAGGATATGGTTAGCCATATTATGAATGATGATACGGTTTTTATGGCTCTTACCGGTATCCGGGATATTGACAATTATACCTTTCTTCATTGTGTTGATGTCTGCATTTATTCGGTCATCACCGCCAAAGCACTGCACCTTGATTACGAGGAAATTCAAGAACTTGCCCTGGCTGCCATCCTGCATGATATCGGAAAATGCAAGGTTCCTCTTTCCATACTGAATAAACCTGGCAGGCTAAATAAAGAGGAGTTTGAAATCATGAAGAACCACTCCCTGATTGGCATGGAAATTGTTGATCAGCTTCCGGGACTGAGTAAAAAAATAGGACAAATTATCTCTCAGCATCATGAAAAATGGAATGGCACAGGCTACCCCTTTGGACTAAAGGGCTGCGAGATCGAAAGTGCGGCACGAATCATAAGTATTGCTGACGTCTACGATGCACTGACCGCCAACCGTGTCTACAGAAAACGATATATGCCCCATGAAGCGGCAGAGTATTTATTTGCTGAAAATGAATTCCAGTTTGATCCTGTGATTTTAAAAAAATTCATCAGCAGTATTGCAGTTTATCCTGAGGATATTGTGGTGATGCTAAATACCGGCGAAATTGCAAAGGTTTTACCTTCCAGAGGTATTCACTCAATGCGGCCAAAGGTATCTGTTATCACACGAAAGAACGGGCCGCCGGTCTTCGACCCTTACGAGATTGATCTGCAAAAGCATCCCACTGTATTTGTAGTCGATATCATAAGCTAATAGAGGAAAAAAGGGGCTGTGTCAAATTGACACAGCCCCTTTGCATAGCAAGCTTCTACAAGCCGGCTTCTTTTTTTAGGATCTCAACCTTGTCGAGCCTCTCCCAGGTAAAGTCTGCATCGTTTCTTCCAAAATGGCCATAAGCAGCTGTTTTTTTATAGATAGGCCTTCTTAGGTCAAGCATTTTAATAATTCCTGCTGGCCTTAAGTCAAAATTCTTGGCCACGATCTCAGAAATTTTGTCTTCAGATATCTTTCCTGTTCCAAAAGTATCAATAAGAATGGATACAGGGTGGGCAACGCCTATGGCGTAAGCCAATTGCACCTCAACTCGGGAGGCAATGCCTGCAGCCACAATGTTCTTAGCCACATAACGCGCCGCATAGGCAGCCGAGCGGTCCACCTTGGTGGGATCCTTGCCGGAAAACGCTCCGCCGCCATGACGACCCATTCCGCCGTAAGTATCCACAATAATTTTTCGTCCTGTCAAACCTGAATCTCCCTGTGGCCCACCCACTACAAACCGTCCTGTAGGGTTTATGAAAAAACGGGTTTTCTCATCCAGCAAATCCTTTGAAATGACAGGTCTGATCACATGTTCAAGGATGTCTCTTTCAATCTGGTCATGGCTTACATGATCGCCATGTTGGGTTGAAATGACAACAGTATCTACACGAACAGGCTTATCTCCGTCATACTCGACTGTAACCTGGCTTTTGCCATCAGGTCTCAAATAATCCAAGATTCCCTGCTTCCTCACCCATGCCAGCCTTTCGGTGAGCTTATGGGCAAGTGAGATGGGCATAGGCATGTATTCCGGGGTCTCATCACAGGCATATCCGAACATCATACCCTGATCTCCTGCTCCAATAGCCTCAATATCATCATCCATGGTTTTTTGCTTATGCTCAAGAGCCTCGTTGACACCCATGGCGATATCCTCCGACTGCTCGTGGATGGAGGTGAGGACGGCACAGGTATCACAATCAAAGCCGAATTTTGCCCTGTCATACCCTATATCACGAATTGCCTCTCTCACCAGACTTGGAATATCCACATAACAATTGGTTGTGATTTCACCCATAACCAGTACCATACCGGTGGTTACGGCGGTTTCACAAGCTACCCGCGCATGAGGGTCTTTTTCAATAATGGCGTCTAGTACGCTGTCCGAAATATTATCGCACATCTTATCCGGATGCCCTTCTGTTACTGATTCAGAAGTAAATAGTCTTCTTGTTGGCATTGTTGGTCTCTCCTTTCATATAAGGGCTGGTCTCTATAACCCGCAATTAATAACACTAATTGATCCTTAAAAACCGAAGCTTTCTATCAGATAGCATACCCCGCGGAAATCAGGAAGCTTACTTAGCAAACAAAAAAATCTCTTCTTAGGAAGAGACTTTCATATAAAGCTCCTCATCTATCAGGATAAAATCCTGCGGGAATTGGCACCATTGCTTAAAGCCGGTTGCCGGGTTTCATAGGGCCCAGTCCCTCCACCTCTCTTGATAAGGTTCGTATTTAGTTTTTCTGGTCAAATAGAATGACCAATTTCAAAAGAATCATAGCATATCAAAATTTAAACGTCAAGCACGTTGACAAATTGTCAAAACTGTAAATATAATTGTGTTAAGTCAAAAATCAACAGGGGGAATCTATGATGAGCAAGATGAAAGATACCGCACTAGATAGTTTCCAATACGCTGTATCAGAGCTTTTGGTCCGAAACAAGAGTATTCTTGACGAGATGACTAAACTTGAGGATTCCAATGCACGTGTCAATAGAACCCTCTCAAAAGCCGTAACCCAATGCGGTTGTATTAAGATTAATGCCTGCAAGCAAGATTATTCTGACAGCTTAGAGTTTGAAAGTATCAAGGGCTCCATGAGCTCTCACCTGGACGGAGCGCTCTGTGCCAACTGCCGTGATCTTATTGAAAAGGATATAGGACGTCATCTATTTTATCTGACATCCTTGTGCAATAATCTTGACCTTAATCTATATGATATCATCATCAAAGAACTGGATCGGCTCCAGCTCCTTGGAAAGTACAGCTTGCGATAAAGCGGATCAATCGATAACCATGCGTTCCTTAATGCGTTTGAGACCGATGCTGATGCTTTTGGCTCGTTGTTCACTTATGCCTTCAATACAGTCAAGACCTTCCACAGTGGCCGCCATAAGGCCGTTGATATTATAGAAGTTCTTTACAAGCTTGCACTGAACAGATCTTGGAATCCTTGATATTTTTGAAAGGGCTCTGTAGCCACGGGGAATTACATTGGTCTCGAAGGGCTGTCCATCAGGATCATAGCCCAGTTTCTGCAATATGATCCCGTAATTGGCCAATTCGTCATCAGTAAGGGTATGGAGGTCCTCCAGTATTTCTGCGGCATATTCCGAATAGCCCTCAAACATATAGTCTTCAATGATAAGGAGCTCTTCGTCCTCAATATTGGTCAAGAGCTCTTCAAGCTGTACGCTAACCAACCTGCCTTCAACACCCAATTCGCAGATAGCCGTTCGAATTTCATCTGCTATTCGTATGGCAATTTCAGAACGAATAATGACATTAACCACGTCAGACAGCCTTGAGAGCTCATTGAATTCGAGAGCTGTCAGGCTTTCAAGGTCCCGCATGAGGACCTTTTTGTTTTTCTCCATAGTCTGAAGCGCATTGTTGGCATGAGCCAAAATCTCCGATGTCGCTCTTAACACATATTTTATGTTTCCTTTATACAAGGAGATGACATTTCTCCTTTGCGAAATGCAAATGACCAATTCCCCCGTCTGCTTAGCTGTTCTTTCAGCGGCCTTGTGACGCGTCCCTGTCTCAAAGGTTTCAATGAGAGGGTTGGGTATTAAAAGGGTGTTGACCAGCAGTATTTTTTTTAGATCCCTGCTCACCACTATGGCACCGTCCATTTTAGCCAGTTCATAGAGATAAGCCGGCAAGAACTCGCTGTCTATACGAAAACCTCCGTCAATGAGACAGGTAAGCTTTGTCGGATCCGCAATGACAATCAAGGCTCCTGTTCCTGCACGGATGATATTGTCCAGACCCTCCCGAAGAAGTGTACCCGGTGCAGTCATTTTAATGATCTCCAATACTTCCTTGTTCAGCATGCAATTCCACCTCTTGGTCATAACAAGTTTACTGAGGTCAAAAGGATATATTATATCTTATTTATTGTATTAGGAATAAGTTTCTAAGGAAGCTCCAGCTTCCAAGAGTATACTACCAGGTTCTTACTGAAAAACCGCCTCAAGGGCTTGTTCTACAGTCGATACCGAGATAATTTCAATTTCTTTTGTTTGGCCGGAAGCGACATTTCTCCCCAAATTAGGGACGATACACCGCTTGAAACCCAAGCGCAAGCTCTCGGTTATACGCTTGTCCATTTGGCTCACCGAGCGCACCTCTCCCGTTAAGCCCACCTCACCGAAGAGCACGGTGGAACCATCAATGGGCTTGTTTTTAAAGCTCGATGCTATAGCCATCACAACACCTAAATCAGCAGCCGTCTCGTCCAATGTAAAGCCCCCTGCCACATTTAGATAGGCATCGAAGGCATGAAGCTGCATGCCCACTTTTTTCTCCAATACAGCCATGAGCATGGATAATCGGTTGTAATCCATACCCGTAGCTTGCCTTCGGGGCATTCCAAAGCTGGTAGCACAAACAAGAGCCTGTACTTCGACCAGCATGGGGCGAGTCCCCTCCACAAGGCCTACAACGGCTGAGCCTGCCTGATCACGGCTTCTGCCCTCCAACATAAGTGAAGAGGGGTTGGCCACATCTATAAGTCCTGTGGCACCCATTTCAAAAATTCCGATTTCATTGGTGGAGCCAAAGCGATTTTTGACTGCCCGCAGCACACGAAAGTCCTGATGGCGTTCCCCTTCAAAATAGAGAACCGTATCCACCATATGCTCCAAGACTCTTGGCCCGGCGATGGCTCCCTCTTTGGTGACATGTCCTACCACAAATACTGTAACGCCATTTTTCTTGGATATTCGCAAGAGCTGGCCCGTCACATCCCTGACCTGGCTGACACTGCCGGGGGCTGAAGACAATTTCTCGGTGAAAACAGTTTGAATGGAATCTATGACTACAAAATCCGGTTTCTCTTTTTCAATGATGGCTTCTATCCTCTCAAAGGATGTCTCTGAAACCATGTAGACATTGGAGCTCACAGCTCCAAGACGATCGGCGCGAAGCTTGATTTGCCCAACAGATTCCTCACCCGAAACATAAAGAACCCGTTTTGTTTGGGCAATCCTTGCACATACCTGCAAGATCAGGGTGGACTTGCCGATACCAGGATCTCCTCCCACAAGAATAAGAGAGGCGGGCACAAGACCCCCTCCCAATACACGGTCAAGCTCAACACTTCCTGTTTTGATTCTGGATGTTTCAAGAATCTCAATCTCGGACAGAGAAACTGGGGTGGGTAATGGCATTGCCAGTGTTTTAGCCAAGGTCTGAGGGCTATCCTCAAACACTTCCTCAATGAGGGTGTTCCATTTCAGGCAGGAAGGACATTTCCCCATCCAGCCACTGCTCTCATAACCACACTCACTGCAGACATACTTATTGCGAAGCCTCGCCATTTCTCTCCTGTCCCCTTATCAAACATGGTATCTATGATTCTGCTGCAAGCAGTTGCTTCAGCAGAATCTATCTATGCATCTACGGGTATAGATACCCATTTTTTTCTACTGTAAACTCTTTTGAGTGAAAACTTAAATCTTTTTCCATTTTACGCCCTGGGGAGTATCCTGGAGCTCAATACCCATCTCTTTGAGCTTATCGCGGATTTCGTCAGAGCGCTTCCAGTTTTTGTCCTTACGGGCTTGCTGTCTTTCATTGACAAGCGCTTCTACAGCAGCATCCAGTTCAAGTGCTTCATCCTTTTGTTCACTTGCTTCAATATCCAGTCCGAAGATGGTATCCATTTTAAGTATTAAATCATAGATTTGTTTTGATTTATCCGGATATCTGACCACATTCCACGCCACACCAAGTGCCTTGGGAATATTTAAATCGTCATTTATCGCCTCTTCAAAATCAGCTAAGAAAGCATCAATGACATCCTGCGCAATAATGGCAGAGCCCTTCTTGTGTAATAGCGCTCCTTCAACAAACCGATCGTAGGATACCTGTGAGGCTTGCATAACCTCCCATGTGAAATTAAGCTTGTTTCTGTAATGGGCATTTAGGCACATATACCGAAAAGCAAGAGGATTAAAGCCTTTCTCTCGAAGATCTGAAATGGTATAGGTGTTGCCCAGGCTCTTGGACATCTTTCCATTATTGACCATCATAAACTCGCCATGTAACCAGTAATTGACTGCAGGCCTGCCTATGAGTGCCTCTGACTGGGCAATTTCATTCTCATGGTGGACGGGAATATGATCCACGCCACCTGTGTGGATATCAAATCGGTCACCTAAATACTTTCTCCCCATGGCTGAGCATTCAATATGCCAACCCGGATATCCCATACCCCAGGGGCTTTCCCATTGCATAATATGCTCCTTAGGAGCTTTTTTCCAGAGAGCAAAATCTGCAGGATGGCGTTTTTCATCATTGACTTCAACCCTGGCACCAGCTATTTGATCTTCCAGATTCAGCCGGGACAGCTTTCCATATTCCTCGAACTTTGATATGTCAAAATAGATGCCGTCACTGGTTTCATAGGCATAGCCTTTCTCCAAAAGACCCTCGACAAACCTTATCATTTCTTGAATGTGGTCGGTAGCCTTTGGAACAATCTCAGGCTTATCAATATTCAAAGCGGCAATATCCTTCATAAAGATATCGGTATAATGGGCGGCAATTTCCCAAGGCGTCTTCTTCTGTTCTCTGGCCCCCTTGATCATTTTATCTTCGCCTTCATCTTCATCGGAGACCAAATGGCCTACATCTGTGATATTCATGGTGTGCATAAGCTTAAAATCATTATATTTTAAAACTCTCCGCAAAATATCCATAAATACATAGGTCCTCAGGTTTCCGATATGGGCGTAATTATAAACCGTAGGACCGCAGGAGTACATGGCGACCTTCCCTGGATTTAAGGGAACAAATTCTTCCTTTTGACGGGTCAATGTATTATAAAGTTTCATAGCGTTACTCCTTCTTCTGCTGTTCAGAGGTATCTTCATTATCATTACACTTCATATCAGGATATAACCTGTCTTTGATGCTTTCAAATATCTTCTCATAAGCTGCAAGCTCATGCTTGAGTTTATCCATTTCTCCGCGGATTCTGCAGAACTCCTGGGAAACAGGATCCGGAGTATGTATCTGATCTAGCTCAAAGCTCTGCCTGATCCTTTCGCCCCCGCGTTTTACGGCCCTTCCGGGCACACCTACAACCGTGGTATCCGCATCAACCTCGGTTAGCACAACCGCATTGGCACCAATTTTGGCATTGTCCCCTACTTTAAAAGGACCTAAAATCTTGGCGCCTGCGCTGATAAGAACATTGTTGCCTACAGTTGGATGACGTTTGCCTTTATCTTTTCCGGTTCCCCCAAGGGTTACACCATGGTAGACGGTGCAGTAGTCGCCAATCTCCGCAGTTTCACCAATGACTACGCCCATACCATGATCAATAAACAGGCATTTTCCAATGGTCGCTCCGGGGTGAATTTCAATACCGGTTCTGTGGCGGGCCCATTGAGAAATAGCCCGGGCGATAAAAAACATCCCATGCCTTTGGAACCAGTGGGCTTTCCTATACATGCGCAAAGCCTTATAACCTGGGTACTGCAAAGCAACCTGCCACACACTGCGGGCGGCCGGGTCGCGATCAGCTATCGATTTTGCTTCTTCATACCATTTGAGCATATTTTTCACCTGTCGATCAGCCAGTTTACCTATAATTATACACATTATGATCAAGTCAAAAAAGCCGTGAAGAAAATATCATTCCGGTAGATAAATTATAGATTATCATAAAGTTGAACACAAGCTTTTAATAGCAATAAAAAAGAGCAACCGTTGAAGGCTGCTCTCATTTATTACGCAGTAACAAGCTTTGAGTGACCCATGACGCATACCTCGCTTACTTTGTGATAGGCTTTGCGTCATGTCCCTGGGTGTTAATAAGCGCAGCTCCCATGGCTGTGGCAAATTCGGCATGGGGCGGTAAATGGAATTGAACCTTGAACAATTCAGCCAGGCTGTCAAACACTTCTCTGGCCTGAGGGACATTAGTGAGATTACCGATAAGTACCGCATCACTTATTTTCTCATTTCGTGCTGCGAAAACGGCCAGGGTTCCAATAGTCTGGAAAACCAAGTTGATAATGCCCAGGGCCACGTCGGCTTTGGTAGCCAGGTCGATGATTTTACCAAAATTGGAGGCCGTGGTCTCCGGCGGCAGCCCCACCAGCTCATCATGGGTAATATCGCCGATGGACAGGTCAATATGTTTTAAATCCCCATCCTTGGCCATTTCAACAATATCGTCAAAATTCCGGACATTGAGCATACGGTTGGAAAGTCCCAGAAGGGTTCCGCCTCCTATGCCGGTTCCGCCCAAGTGTTTGGCTCGGTCTTTTTCGGCCAGTACAAAAGCTGTGCCGGTCCCCATGCTCACAATAACTGCCTTTGTCAGATTGCTTAAAAACAAGCCTCCCAGGCCAATGGCCAAAAATTCATCCACCTTGTAGGTAGGAATACCAAAAATTTTCTCATTGATGAAGGTGGACCCCACACCGGTCACCATAATCCTTTCAATATCGGACAAATGCATTTGGTTCTCGGTAAGGAAACGTCCAAAAGCGCCATAGACAGAAGAGACCGGATCAGTTGCCTTTACCAGAAAAGGCCCCAGAAGCTTTCCATCATGTAAACCTACAATTTTTGTGGTACTGCCCCCAATATCAATTCCTACAATTTTGTTCATAATCTATACTGCACCAACCTAAATCCGTTTTGTTTTTTGGTATTTAAAATACGCAAGAGCAACGGGCATTACAATAAACCCGGATATCAGTGCCTCGGCAATGGCATTGGTCGTAAAGACAGTTATAATGATCACTTTAAATGATGCGCCCATAATTCTGACTACATCCTGAGCATAAACCAGATAGAGCATCAAAAAAACCAAAGCCGTATTTGTGAGGCTTCCGACCATTCCTGCAATAAAGGTACTTACTGTTTTCTTTAACGATTCGTTTTTAAAAAGCCTGGACAATAGGTAGTAGGCGTAATAAGCAACCACCCCGATAAACATTCTTGGCAAAACTGAAACAAGAGGATTCATAAACAACGGATCCAAAAGGGTCATAGGTCTTGTCAAGGCGTGGATAAGAGCGACGATTCCCAGCGATGTACCCATTATTAATCCTGCTACGGGACCCAATATAATGCCTGTAATAATAGTGGGTATATGGATGATTGTGGCACTGATGGCTCCCAGCGGGATAACGCCTAGCGGCGAAATGTCCAACACGATGGTAATGGCAAGCATCAGTCCAAGAAAGGTTAAGCCCTTCGGGCTTCTTAAAGAGTTTTTCATTTTGTTCCCTCCGTTCTCATTCCCAAAATGGGATATAAGTCGAATAATGAGTATAAACTTTTATTTTGTCCGGTTTTCTTTAGAAATACCGGCAAGAAAATTATAGCATAAAAAACATTGGCTCTTCAATATTAAGGATCACAGAATACAGGCGCCCGCTTTTTTCATTTTCAGTAATTGTATATAGGTTGTTCGCGAAAATTTTAAGATTGTTTAGCGAATTCAGGGTAAATTATGATATGATGTATGCTAAAAAGAAGATAGTGGTGATCATTTTTGCATCATGTTTTTATTGTGAATCCTACAGCAGGTAAGGGTAAAGCACTGCAGATGGTGGAAAAGATTGTTGCACGTTTTAAGAATTTTGCCCATACCTTTGAGATCAAAATAACCGAGGCACCGGGCCATGCTCAGATTCTAGCAAAAGAGGCTATTTCAACTTACGACGAGGTTCGTCTCTATTCAGTGGGAGGGGATGGTACCCTAAACGAGGTGCTTAACGGTATGGCCGGTTCCCAGACTGAACTTGGAATCATCCCCTGCGGCTCCGGAAACGATACGGTGCGATCACTCTATACCATCACCGATCCTGTTAAGCTCATTGAACTCCTTCCGCTCTCTCCTTCCGTCATGATTGATTTGGGAAAGCTGAATGATAAATATTTCCTTAACATTGCTTCCATAGGCTTTGATGCGGAGGTTGTCCTAAAAGGCCAAATCTTTAAACGCTACCCCTTTATCTCAGGGTCCATGTCCTATATCCTTGGGGTACTCACATGCCTGATCCGCCTTAAAAAATACAAGCTTCGTTTTATAATGGGTGACGCTCCTTCTTTTGAGAAGGAGGTTTTATTGTCTATTTTCGCCAACGGTTCTCATTATGGTGGTGGCATGAAGGCCGCTCCACGGGCAGAAATGAATGATGGGTTGTTGGATTTTTATCTGGTGGATGCTATGTCTCGACTTAGAATTTTAAAATTCTTTCCCGTTTTTCAAAAAGGACGGCACGAATCACTAAAAGAAGTTACTCTGGCAAGAGGCACCAAACTACTCATTGAGAGCCAGCTTCCTGTTCCCGTCAACATTGACGGAGAAATCAGCAAGGAGACCCGAATAGCTATCGATCTTCTTCCTGGCTCACTCAAGGTCATTATTCCTACTTCATAATTAAGGCGTTCTCTTTTTTATTTAATGCGAAAAATCCTGTGGGGTTCTCGGCGTTTCTTTTATTGTAGGCGAAAGGCCTGCCGTCCATGCCCGAGAAATATCCGCCTGCTTCGGTTATAAGGATTTCCATAGCAGCCGTATCCCACTCCATTGTGCGACCAAAACGATAATAAACCTCCACATCTCCCCTGGCTAAAAGGCACCCCTTATAGGCACTTCCAGCAATAACAACCTGGGTGATATGATTTGCCGCAATAAGCCTATCTAACTCCGGAGCTTGATGGGTGCGGCTTTTGGCCAGGCGGAGATCACCAACTCTATGTGAAACCTTAAGGTGTTCCTCCTGTCCTTTTATGATGGACCATGCGCCCATTCCCCGAGCCGCGAAATACAACTCCTTGAGCACCGGTACATAAATAACACCTGCAATTGGCCTTCCGGCCTCTGCCAGAGCAATGTTAACGGTGAATTCCCCATTCTTTTTGATAAACTCTTTGGTTCCATCCAAAGGATCTACAATAAAGCAATACTTTTGTTCCACACGTGAGAGCTCATCCACCGATTCTTCTGCCATTATAGAGATATTGGGATATTTGTTATGAAGACCCTTCACAATGATATCATTAGCCGCTTTATCGGCGGCGGTAACAGGAGAAAGATCCTCCTTATAGCTCACGGCAATGTCTTGTCCGTAAAACTTTAGTATCTCCTCTCCGGCCCTTATGGCAAGCTCTTTCATGGTACCGAGCACTTCTTGTGTATCCAAAAAAGCTCCATCTCCTCATCAAATAATCTTTATATAGCTCTTCCGGTCCCCAGCAAACTCGACACGGTAAGCTTCTCTTACCGGGCAATCAAGGGTATGGCTTACATTGACCACTTGGTTTAAGTACTCCATCGGAAAAAGAAGGCAATAGCCGCACCCTGTCTTCGTCACCTTGCAAGGTGTGGAAATGACCTGAAATACAATGCCTCTTTGCTCAAAAACTCGACAGACTCTGTAGGCATAATTCCCCGAATCATAAAGCGCGATACACTCCACAGCATACATCCTGTTAATAAAAAGTCATAATATATGCTATTCCTCAGACGTTTGTCCTGCCACTTGATATCTTACTCATCTTCCTCCCAGTCAAGGCTTCTGCCCACGGCCTTGTGCCAGCCCCGGAGCAACCTATCACACTGCTCCTGCTCCATGTGGGGTGTAAAGATTACATCGCCATTCTGCAATTGCTTAATTTCGTCTTTGCTCTTCCAGACGCCCACAGCTAATCCGGCAAGATAGGCCGCGCCCAACGCCGTAGTTTCCTGGTTCATGGGACGACGGACACGCTTATTGAGAATATCGGCCTGAAATTGCATCAGAAATGCGTCTCTGCTGGCGCCGCCATCCACATTCAATTGGGAAAGCACGATTCCTGTATCCTTCTCCATGGCCTGCACCAGATCATAGCTCTGATAGGCAATGGATTCCTGGGCTGCTCTTATAATATGCTCCCGCTTTGTTCCACGGGTAATACCCATGATGCAGCCCCGTGCATACATATTCCAATAGGGCGCTCCAAGGCCTGTAAATGCAGGGACAATATAGACACCGCCTGTGTCGCTTACTTTCTTTGAATAATACTCAGCATCCCTGCTGTCATTGAAGAAGCGCAGTTCATCCCGTATCCACTGAATAACCGCCCCTCCGACAAAAACACTGCCTTCAAGCATGTATTGAATTTTTCCGTCAATTCCGATGGCGATGGAAGTCACAAGTCCGTTTTTACTAACATAGGGTGTATCTCCGGTATTCATCAGGAGGAAACAGCCTGTTCCATAGGTGTTTTTTGCTTCACCCCTTGAAAAGCAGGTTTGTCCGAATAACGCCGCCTGCTGATCTCCGGCAATACTGGCAATGGGTATTTCCGTATTTTGAAGCTCGGTATAGCCATAGACCTCGCTGGAATTGCATACCCGGGGCAGTATGGCCTTAGGAATATCCAAGGCTTTCAAAAGCGTATCATCCCATTCCAAGGTCTTTATATTGTAAATCATAGTACGGGAAGCATTAGTATAATCCGTCACATGGACTTTTCCTCCCGTCAGTTTCCAGAGAAGCCAGGTGTCTATGGTTCCAAAAAGGATTTCACCTTTTTCGGCGCGTTCCCGGGCACCTTCTACATGATCCAGAATCCATTTGATCTTGGTTGCAGAAAAATAAGCATCAGGTATCAGTCCTGTGTTTTCTTTAATATATTCGGTCAAGCCCTGGTTTTTAAGTTCATCCACCAGCTTGGCTGTACGGCGGCACTGCCAGACAATGGCATTATAGATGGGGCGGCCGGTGTTTTTATCCCACAGCACTGTGGTTTCCCGTTGGTTGGTGATGCCAATTGCCGCGATATCCTTTATATCGACGTTGCTCTGGGCTATGACCTCAACCATTACAGCATATTGAGAGGAGTAAATTTCAAGGGGGTCATGCTCAACCCATCCCTGTTTGGGATAAATCTGCTTGAATTCCTTTTGAGCCATTTGAATGATGTTTTGATGCTCGTCAAACAAAATTGCTCTGGAGCTGGTTGTTCCCTGATCCAATGCCAAAATGTATTTTCCCATACCCATGACCTGCCTTTATTAATTTAAATTGGGTGGCTAACTTAAGTTTTAAAAAGCGCTAATTCAATTTGATCATACTTCATCTGCTAGAGTCAAGAGGAGTCAAAGGATGGTTAGGCTGCGTGTTGTAATAAAGTCGACTCCAGTATCGCAAACGTTCCTTACTACAACCTGCCCCTGGGTCACAGGCACCTTCAGGATTACATCATTTAAAAGCGCCATGGACTCCATGATTTTGCCCTTAGGCAGTGGGCCATTTGTTTTAACAGGACATCGACGATGAATCCCCCCTTCAACACACACTGTGGAAGTTATAACACGGGTAGGGTTTATCAGCTCTTCTTTGGCGTACTTTTCACCTCTTGAGCAGGAATGGCCTAGCACCGAGTAATTTTGCGTTTCATCAACCTGAAGATGACAGCCTTTGGGGCACACAATACAAATAAGCTCCTTCATTGTATTCACCGTCCTTCCTTAACCGATATGGATAGCTCACCCTGTGCCTGATCAAGGAGCCTTTTGGAAAGCAAAAGTTGTTCCATTTCACCGGGTGCAAGATGTTGTTTTGGAAACTTCGCCAGTAGCTCTTCGCCTGAATAAACAAAAACAGTGCTCTTTTTAAAAACGCGATTAACTCGGAAAAATAAATCGATCCCTTTGTCCTCCTTGTTAAGCCGAACCTTTTGAGGAACGGTATAAGTAACCCCCTCACCATTTTTAAATTCCAAAATATCGTCTTGGGCTGATTCACCCTCCTTGGCATAGCGCGCTGCAGCATGACCGGCTCTTTGACTTTCAGCCGTTACAAAGTCCACCAGATCATGAACATGGACCACATTGCCACAGGCAAAGATACCCGGAACCGAGGTTTCCATATTTTCATAGACAACGGGACCATTGGTGCGCTGATCCATCCTTATACCGGCCTTCTGTGACAATTCATTCTCGGGAATCAAGCCAACAGACAAGAGAATCGTATCACAATCAAATAGGGTTTCTGTGCCCGGTATGGGTTTTCTGTTTTCATCGACCTCCATAACCACAACCTGCTCAACCCTGCTTTTGCCCTTTATATCCACTATGGTATGGGAAAGAAAGAGAGGAATATTATAGTCCTCCAGGCATTGAACAATATTTCGCGTTAACCCGCCGGAATAAGGCATAATCTCAACACAGGCCAGAACCTTTGCCCCTTCAAGAGTCATCCGCCGTGCCATAATAAGCCCGATATCACCCGACCCTAGAATGACGATTCTTTTGCCGACCATATAGCCTTCCATATTGACATAGCGTTGGGCTGCGCCCGCTGTGAATATACCGGCAGGGCGGTCACCAGGAATGGCTATTGCACCCCGAGTGCGTTCTCTGCAGCCCATGGCCAAAATGATGGATTTGGTTTGTAGAATCTGATAGCCCTCTGTGGTATTGACAATATGAACTTCCTTATCTTCCGTTACATCTAAAACCATGGTGTCAAGCTTGATCTCGATAGAAGTATCCTGACACATGCTGATAAAGCGTCCGGCATACTCGGGACCCGTCAGTTCCTCTTTAAAATGATGCAAGCCGAAGCCATTATGGATGCATTGATTGAGAATGCCCCCCAATTCTTTTTCTCGCTCAATGATAAGGATTTTTTTAAGACCATCCTCATGAGCAGCAGTCGCTGCCGCAAGACCTGCCGGTCCACCGCCGATTACGATTAAATCATACATGTCTGTTACCTCCTGACTTGGTTTCTCCTGTGATCATATAGCTCCCTGCTTTATCCTGAAGGATGTTTTCAGGCGGTAATTTTAGTTCTCTGGACAATATCTCCAAAACACGGGGTGCACAGAACCCTCCCTGGCAACGTCCAAGACCTGCATTACACCGACGTTTTACAGCATCAATGGAGGTAGGTGTAATGGGTGAACGGATGGCGTCAATAATCTCGCCCTCAGTGATGGTTTCACATCGGCAAATGACTCTTCCATAAGCCGGATTTTTGGCAATCAGCTCGTTCTTTTCAATGGCTGGAAGCTCATGGAACCGAATTTTCTTTCTTGTACAGATTGGGGCTTCCTTTTCCAAAAACTCCAAGCCCTTGTCTTGAATGAGCTTAACCAGCATTTTGGCAATGGCTGGCGCACAGGTAAGGCCAGGTGATTTAATACCAGCTAGGTCGAAGAAGTTTTCAGCGGTTTTTGCTTCTTCAATTATGAAGTCTTCGACGCCTTCTAAGGTGGCTCGTACTCCCGCAAAGTTTCGGACGGACTCCCTGAAATTGACGGAGGGTATGGATTTGAGTGCCATCTTCTTGACAAAAGCTAGACCTTGGTCAGAGGTGGACACATCCTCCTTATCCGCTATTGCTTCAGCATTGGGCCCTACGATAAGATTGCCATGTATGGCGGGAGAAACAAGCACCCCTTTCCCGTCCTTGGTGGGACATTGGAACAAGACGAAATTGGCTTTTGACCCCTCGCCCTTATCCAGCATATAATACTCGCCTTTATTGGGCTGAATGCAAAGGTGATGGCTGTCCACCAGATTATGAATTTCATCACTATGGACCCCCGCCGCATTAACCACATATTTGCTTTCATAAAAACCTGCATTGGTCTGCACACGATATCCACCGTTTATTTTCCCAATCCTTTGTACTTCATTGTTTAGGAAGACGTGAACATCGTTTTTAATTGCCGTTTCAGCCATGGCCAGCGTGTATTCCCATGGATTGATAATACCCGCAGTGGGTGCATAGAGAGCGCCTATGACTTCATGGCTTAAATAGGGCTCCATTTGGCGCGCCTGTTCACCACTTAAGATCCGGAGCTCTGGGACACCGTTGGCTATACCGCGGTCATAGAGCTTTTGAAGTATTGGAAGCTCCTCCTGGGTGAAGGCCAATACCATGGAACCTGTTTTTTTATAGGGAACATCCAGGTCTTTGCACAAGGCTTCCGTTAGCCTGGCTCCCTCTACATTAAGCTTTGCCATCAAGGTGCCCGGCTTGGGATCATATCCCGCATGAATAATTCCGCTATTGGCACGGGTTGTACCACATGCAACATCGTTTTCTTTTTCAAGCACTGCAACTGAAATCTGATACTTTGACAATTCAAAGGCCGCTGCAGCACCAACAACACCACAGCCAACAATGATTACGTCATACATGATTCTGCCTCCAAACGTTTTTGCTAAACTTACGCGTGTACCTCGATTATTTTACGGAAAACAAAAAAGAGCATGCAAAAACAGCTGTTTCCAACTGTATCTGCTATGCTCAAAATCTCCAAGTAGATACACTAAAATATTTAACTACAAATATTATATTATACAATTGTGATTGATGTCAAAGTATATTCTTCACATAAACCATACAGCACTGTCTGTTGATGAGATGGCAATGGCACCCGCACTTAAAGCCATCACAATGTCTTCCTTATCACGAATAAGGCCACCGGCCACAATGGGTTTTTGGGCCGTATCTGCCAGTTCTTTAATGATTTTGGGCATGACACCCGGCAAGATCTCAACCAGATCCACACATTCCAAGCTGGTATGCTTCTGAACATTGGCAAGAGCCATGGAATCAAGAATGAAAAAGCGCTGCACGGTTAAAAGCCCTCTGCTTTTGGCATAACGTACCAAGGCTTGTTTGGTTGAAATAACACCGTCAGCCCGGGTGTTTTTAATAAGGAAATCCACAGCAATTTCTTTTGCAGATAACCCGCCGATCAGATCCAGATGAACGAATGCAACCTTGCCCGCGTTTTTAACGCTTTCCACAATATCTGATATATTCAGTATGTCACCAAAAAGGATAAAAACGACCTTGCTGCTGCAAGCCAGGCAATTTTCCAGACCTTCCATACTCTTTACAGCCGCAATGACAGGTGTATCCTCCAAAAGTTCTAAAAGCTCCGACGGTTTCATCTCATTCCCTCTTTTCAGTGCTAGTATACCATAAAGCATCCGTTAGTCAAAAGTGGCTGAATGAAGAAACACTGGTTTCGATTACCGTCATTTTAATAGAGTTACGGGGCAAATCCATGTTTTGGATTTGCCCCGCACCGCGCCCATTGCTGGTCGCATTGAGGTCAGTTTTGCGGATCCATCACAGGCTTTTTAGTCAGTATTCAGTCCGGAGGCTTCGAATTCCCCGAACACAACCCAGTAGGCAGTCCCGGCGGGGGGTGCCAGGAACGTTACCCTGAAGTAACGAGCCTGAATGGGATTCTCAAACTCATTGACATGAGGAGCGCTGGGTGTGTCGGGCGCGTAGTTTTCGCTATAATCCGCCACGGGCAGCCAGTTGACATCGTCAACGGAATACTCGATTTTGTATTTCCAGCTTGTCCGGTCGCTGGTTTTAAACCATAGCGCCGTCGAGCTGATATTATGTGTGGATCCAAGGTCAACTTTCCACCAATAGGGTGTGGTGCCTGTACCACTTTGGGAGGGGGCAAGTGTACTCTTGTCCCCGTCATTACCCGCTGCAACACTCGTAATGCTGCCGCTGCCGATCTGCTGGGTAGCGGGCTTGTTCAACACGACGTTAGAAAGAAGAATCTCCTTCCACTGTGCGTACACAGTGATGTCGTTTGCGACATTTGTGTCGGCCGTGAACCAGGCGCCGCTGCCGTCCGGCATTGTATTCCAGCCTATGAAATCGTAACCGTTGCGGGTCGGCGGTGTGGGCAGCGCGCCGACTGTGAGCGCGGGATTTGCCACGGTTTCGGCGGTCGGGTTCGCGCCGGTGTCACCACCGTTTTTATCATATATCACCGTGTAGGACCATGTGCCGGGTGTATATGTGCCGAACACTTCGATTTCCGCCAGACCGACGTCATTCGAGCCTGTGTGCGAGGTGACCACGAACTTCAGCGAACGCGTGGTTTTTTCCGGGAAGGTCACCGTCAGTGGCCTGCCGTCGTCGGGCAGCTCGCTGACCTGAACTTCACTTTCGTCGTCGAATACCAGCTTGCCGCCGGTGATATTAACGCCGTTCATGGGCCTGTCATACAGGGTCACGGAGTGAATCGAGCTAGTGCCGTTCCAATTCAGCTCAAGCCACGCGCCATCGCCATCGCCGTTACTGACCCATTCCCCGAACGGTAATCGGGGGACTGTGTGCGTCGGGTTGGTACCGATCAATGACTCGGAATATCCGTCACGGATCCCGTCGATCGCCTTTGTCGGGCTTGTGTCATAGGAACCGGGCTTCATGCTTGAAGCAGCGGCAATGGCAAAATAACCCAGACTCTCATAGTTTCGCGTCCAGAATATCTCGTCATATTTGGCGAACGCCGTGAGGTAAGCTTCGGAGCCCATTTGGCTCGCGTATGTCCTGATGGTTTCGGATTTCATGTTGTTGGCGAACGGAACCACCCGCATGGCCTCGGGCACGGTGACGCTCACGCGCTTGTTCCAGTCGAGAATGGTCTTGTTCTCGATCCCGGCAGGCTTTTCAAAGGGCTTAATCCCAGAAGCATCATTATTTTTCACAGGCCAGTTATTGTCGCCGGCCCAAGAGTGGATCAGCGTCTCAAACATGACCGGCTTGTAGTTTGGGACATCCTTTTGGATGTTGATAATGACCTCGTTTGCGAACAGTTGGAGGGCGGCGTGGTCGCCGTGCAGATCAAAGGTAGAGATGGTATAGACTTCGTCGGGCATGACTTCCTCGATCGACGTTTGCAGATCCTCCAGGAAGTTATTCCGGGTGTAACTGCCCTGCTGACCGGTGCGGTCAAAGCGCCAGGAATTTTTCGTATCGGCGTTGCCGTTGTACGTCTGAGTGTTAGTATATTTAACGGCCCCAAACACCTCATTTGGGTCTTCCGCGACGAACATCTTATACATCGTACTGCCAACAAATGATTGGCCGCTTTGTGAGTCCAATCCGCCTGTATCGGGATAGGTCAGGAAGAAAATATTATCTTTGCTCAAGCCCAGATTCGCCATGGCAGTGATGGTCTCATTCATACGTGTGCGGCCCGTCGCCTGACTGCCGTAATCACCCAGGGTAGCCAGCAGGACATACACGTCGTCTCCGTTCTCTATGGCGCGCTTGATAATGCCGGCAAACATCAGTGCCTCGTCATCCGGATGTGGCGCCAGAATCATAATACTTTTTTGTGGTGTCTGGGCCTCTGCGCCTTCCGCCATAAAAGCGACAATCTTCACGCCTGCGGTGGACGGTATAAGTTTGAAGTACCGTGTCAAAATACTACTTTGGGATATGTTCACCTCGCCACCACCAGAAGGCACGGTGAACATCAAGGGCACTGTATCCCAGTCTATCCCATTCAGTGAGGTATAAACCATCACTTCGCCAGGGACGGTATCCGAGGTAAATTTCAGCGTAACATCTGTAATGTCGTACGGCAGTCCCAAGTCGATTCTCGGCAGAGAGCCCCCTGACGTCCAGACTGTATCCGGATTACCATCGGTAAGGTTTTCAGCCGCCGCGTCCGTCACTTCGGCTTCGGATGCATTCAGGGGCAGGACAGGCTTTCCATAGGCGATATTATCCATGTAGTCCCCATCCCCGCCGCCGGTGGAGGGATCGCAGCCGTACACTTCAAATTCCCTGAACGTATACCAGTACGTAGTCCCAACAGGAACGCCGGTAAATGTAATTCTGAAGTAACGGGCCTGTATGTCGCTGGCAAATTCCGTGACATGAGGGTCAGGCGAGGTGTTGGACGCGGCCGTTACCGTGTAATCTACAGCAGTTTCCCATGCCGTGCCATTGGTGGAATACTCGATTTTATAAAACCAGTCGTTCCTGTCTATGGGTTTGAAATACAACTCTGTACGGGTTACGTCGTAAACGTCGAGTAGGTCTACCTGCCACCAGACTGAGCCAGAGGCGGGACTGGTGCCGCCGCTGAAGGTTCCCGCATCGAACAAGCCGTCGTTCCCCCTTTGAGCTTCGGTGTTTCTGCTCTGGGTAGCGGGCTTGTTCAGCGCGACGTTGGTGTATGTGCCCACTTGCGGCAACTGCTCATTGGTCTCCAGCATGATGTAGTCGATCATACCATTGTTAGTGTCACCCTTACGTGTGGAGTCATTATAAGTCTTATAGGTAAACTTCAATGCATCGCCAGGCTTCAGCTCCAAATCAAATCTGAGGAGCTCGCCCGAAGCGGACAACGGTCCCGTGTATTTGCACTCCACATCTTCAAATACCCGCACACCATTCAACCAAATATCAAAATAACGAAGATGGTTCTGCGTGGTCCCATCCCGCTGATTTATCTGACAGACAATCAATTCAGTGGCGTTGTGCTGAATATTGAAGGTGACGCTGCCGGGTTCACCGTTGTTGGTGGGGGTGTCCAGCCAAACAAACTGACCCCCTGACGCGCCTTCCCCGCTGCTGGTTCCGCGTGCGCTGGTCGTGCCGCCCAGTGTGGCTTTTTCCGCCTCGTAGATCGGCGATACAGATAGCAGGTCGAAATACAGCTGCGTCGTCGACCCTGTGGCAACCAATTTGATCCGGGCAAAGTCTTCAAGGTTGTAATTGAAGTAGATGTTCTCGTATCCGTTGGTCGTCGGGAATTCGAGCGTAGCTACATATTCGTTCTTCAGCCAGATCTGCATGGTCTGAGTGATGGGTGACGGATTATTATAACGGATGCGGAAACGGTTCGCGGCGGCCATGGGACCAAAGGTGATCTCGTCCATCAGCTGCCAGCGCGTCACGGCCTCTCCGCCGGAGGCGTTGGGATCGTTTTTGATAATGGCACCCTGCGTTTCCGAAGCATCGGCGTTGATTTGCGCATCCTCGGCCTCAAGCAGACTTTTCGTCTCAAACGTAGGAACCGGCATCAGTGGTGGGTTAATTGCGTTAGGATTGATATCCAGCGTTAGATCGTCGATGTAAAGGTCGCAGTTATAAGCGGCGCTCCTGTTTACTTCGTTGTCAAACACAAATATGTAATCCTCGGCGGCATCGGTCCTGAAGGAAATCTTCTCGGTCAAAACCGCGCCCGATTCTGCCGCAAGATACTGGTTCACTAAAATGTTTCCGGTACTGGGGGACACAACGGTATAGTGGATGCCCTCAGCCGGCCCGTAGAAGGACTTGTACTTGAAGGACAAGTTATAGCCGGTGTTGGGCTCCAGCTTGATCATTCCGGGCTGCGATTTGATTTTGGTGTTGGCCGATCCGCCCATCATCAGCGTGGTTTCGCCATTGATGTGCACCTCGGGGTAGACCATCGTGCCCGGGCTGAGCTTGCTGGGGTTGGCCCAGGCAAGTCGCGCCATGGTTTCGTTTTCATGAATGAAGCCTCCCAACTGGCTTGTAGTCTCAAAGGTATCCTTGTAATAATGACCGTCCGCCCCGTAGGGGTTGTCCTCCTGATACAGGCGGATGTCATCGAACAGTACGGCACCTGTACCGGCCAGAGTGCCGAGCGTCAGTGTCGCAGTGTCGGATTCCGCCTTGAAATAGACCTTGATGATGCTCCAGCGGTTCATAGCGTGGTAGGTGTAATGCTCGCTGGTAATGACATTGTAGCCCTGGTGGGAGGAGTTGACGGTGTTCGCGCCCGCGTCCACCGACGCGTATGCCTTGCGGCGAATGGTAGGTCGGGTGGTCTGGATGGGATAGCCCTCGTTCCAAACCCTGGCGCTCACCATGTATTCCTTGCCCGGCTGTAGGTTTGTGATGGTTTGGCTCACATTGGCCTCGTTGTTGACCCGCAGGTAGTAGTTGTCATAATATTGAGGCGTGCTGGCACCAAGGGGATACGAAGCCACATAGTGCTCCCTGTCATTGCGTACACTGACATCTGCCTCTTTGCCGGTTTGGACGGTCCAATAATCCAGGCCGCCACTGTTGAAATTGCCATCCAGGATGACGCCCTTGGGCTGCGAGACGCCCTTCATGTTGGGGCCTTCGTAATTGGGCGGGTTATCACCCCATACGGTAATGACCGGGGCTTGCTCACCCTTGTAGCACACATAGCCCTTATTGGCGTCCAATTTGAGCGTCACTTTGCCGTTCGACACAGGGACGGTCACTTCGTTGATGCGGCCCTTGATCTGATCCAGCTCATACAGCTTGACCGAGACCACGCCCTCTTGCTGCCAGCTCTTGGGCAGTTCCCAGGTCCTTTGCTCGCCGCTGGAACTATAAGCGTAGATCTTCTCCTCGTTCTGAGGATCCCACGGCATAAACAGCTCCGCGCGGAAGGTGTTGAAGTGGTTGTTGCTGTTACTGGCGTAGTGGGTGCCGTTAAAGCCGGTGTTGTTAATTTCGCCGTACACCACACCGTCCTTGGAGATCGTGCGCTTGCTGCCATCGTAATACGATACGACGCCGTCCTCAAACCTGGCGGTGATGTTGGCGCTGGAAACCTTGTCTACGCTCAGAAGGGGGAAGTTTTTGAGATAGGTGTCCGCGAGGATATGCTCCCAGAATTCAGTAGCCGAGTCGTGAACGGTGATGTTGTCGCTGATGGAGAACTCGTGCCAGCCTAGATAGCCGTAGCCCTTGTAATAACCCGGGCCCAGTACGTTCCGGTAATCTTGGGTGCCTGCCACGTAAGCGGTGGAGTCGTTGACGATAAACCGGCGGATGTCTGAATTGCCTAGCCGCTGGGTACTGGAGCTGCCGTCCCCGTTCAAATAGTAAGTATGGTGCCAGCTCGTATATTTGGGATTGACGGCGTTTTGCGTCGGGTTGTTGTTGGGGTCGTAGTTGATCCAGTTCAGCCACATCTCGCAGAAATAGGTCCAGTTGTTCTTCCGGTATGTATCCATGACTTTGATGCCAGTCCAGCGCGCTTCATATCCGCTCTCGTTGCCTGAAGAAACGTCCAGATAATGAAACTTCATGTCGGGGAACGTCTTCTTGTGGATATCGTAACGGTATTCCATCAGGTTGCTGAACGAATCCGGCTTTACTAGCGGGCTTGAGTAGTTTTCGTCTATCCGCCAGCAGCGGTCCTGCGCGATCTTTGAGCCAGCGCGGTCCACATACGCCCAGGCGCCGGACACGCGGATCGGCGTTTCCTCGTAAAAGATGGATTCTTTATAGATTTCGGTGGAGTTGATGTGCGTGCCGACAAAGGCGTTGTACTTGGCGGCCTCATCCGTCAACCAGTTCAGCGCATCGTTGCCACCCAGCAGCACATTCGCGTCGCCGTAGTGGGGCATTCCATCGCCGTACTGCCTATGGGAGCCCTTGGTGAGAATGATCTGGGGGAAGTTGTCGGTGGCCAGGGCTTTGCGCTTGATGTAGTCCAGGCTGTTTTCCCAGGTCCACGCCTGTTTGCCGAAGTAGTTCAGGATAATGTCCGCCGCAATGGTCTGCCGGGCCAGGTTTTCGCCGGTCAGCGGATCCATGATCTCGCGATAGGCCACAGCAGCGTCCTGCCAGTTGATTTTACTGTCACTGTTGATGTCGTCGGTAATAATAACCTTCACCCACGGCAATTCGTTAAAGGTCTTGTCGGGGCCGCGCACCATAAAATCGACGGGGCGCACCGTGACTTCCTTACTGACCCCGCTTCCCTTGGTTTCTATGTAGCTGTACTGGGCGGTGATGCCGGATTCCACGGCCGCGGCCAGCTTGCTGGTGTTCAGGAACACATTGCCGACCTTCAGCTTGTTTGTGGTGGTACCCGTTGCGGTGTTGCCGGAGCTGTTCCTAAGCTGCAGGTTCTGCACATTATTAAAGATGTCCAGATTGGCGAAATTGTAGTTGTACGCCACCTCGTCCTGCGCACCGCGCACCGATATCAGAGCGTTGTCGGGGAACTCCAGGTAACGGACGTAGGCGTTGAGGTCTTTGACCTCGGTTACCTTCATCTCCAGTACGTTGCCCGTGACCTTGTATTGTACCTTGATTACGACGCCGGTCAGATTCTGCCCGCTGCCGCTGCTTGGAGCCCCGAAGCTAAGCGTGTAGGTGATCGTGTTCGCCGTGTGCGTTTCGGTCACCACAGCCGTGTAGTTGGTCATGGTGGGCGCGTTGTTGTACGACAAGCCCATATTGGTGGGCGCCGCAACGCCGTCGGCGGCCATGGTGGAGTTGTGGTTGTAGTTGGTTACCACGCCGACTGCGATCGTGCGGTTTGAGGTTTCGGATTGGCCTCGGCCGTAGAAAACCTCTCCTTTGTAATGATACTCCGCCACACTCGGGAAAGCGGGATCCATATACACGGACATGGCGTCGCTCTTGATCTCCACCATGCCGGTGGGCGCATCCTCCGCGTAAGCCGGCAGCGGCACAGCGCCGACGACCAGGGAGAGTATGAGCGCGAATACCAAATAGAGAGAAATCGCTTTTTTGTACCCTTTGTTCATTTTTTTCAGCACCTTTCTTCTTTTTTGGGTATTTTTATTTATCAGGCTATTCCGCCTTATAAAATTATTATTTTTTTCGATTTGTCTCGTTGGCATTGCCGATTGTTGAATACAACAGGCAATAAATTTTTAAGATTCGTAACCCACATTAATTGAAAAGCGTAGTAGAATTATCAAAGAAAGTAAGGATGCTAATAATCCGCCTGCTCACGTAAAAACTCTTCAAAGCTCTTAATTCCACCACCAACCTTTTTAACGCATTCCGGCAAGGGGGCATTTGACAGGGATACATCATAAAAATCGGCGCCCTCACTAAGCTCTGTTATCATTTGAGCGTCACTGCCCAGCACACCGTCGGAAAGCTGCGCAAACTCGTCTCCCCAGAAGCAGCATTCCTCTAGAGAAATGCTATTGCTGTTTATTACCTTTTCTACAAAGTAATCAACGTTATTAGATTTTGTTGCTATACCTATTTCAAGATATTTCATATCGCTTGTGGTGGTTATGTCGACGTCTTGCTCACGGCCTGTGGTGTTTGCAAGCTCTATCAGCCGCCCAACTCCGCCGCAGATTCCTTTTTTGCGAAGAAATTCGTCTGCTTTGTCGATTTCGTCCGCCTGTAAAAACAATTTATCTCCACGGTTGTTTCCGACCATAAAGTCAAGCTTGCAGTAAGCAGGCCGGCTGAATACAATATCGCTTTCTATACGGTACTCTTTCAGTAAAATTTCATGGGTGATAAACGCAACACGATGTATTTTTAATACTTGATCAATATCCAGTCTAGGAGTGAAGAGCATTATGGGGCTGCCGTTTTTGTCAAAGCCGTAGTTATGCACTCCGCGGGCAAGCCCTAAAAACAAATTTTGCAGTTCTTCCGCGGTAAAATACTCATGCAGCATACCGCCCAGAATGTTTTCATAGGTGGTTCCGCTTACTATAATCAGCTTTACTCCATTTTTTAAAAGCCGCTTCATATGCGGAAGTATAGCACCGGCAGGAGCGGTGCGGCTTTCAACGGCAGTGCCGTCCCAATCAAAAAAGATGGCTTTATACTGTTTGTAGCTCATATTTATTTCCTCTCAGCCGTAAGCGGGGTTACGCTTGAATTAAGTGTGAAGTCTTCACCAAAGATTTTAAGCTTAACCTCTGCCGGTTCTTTAATTCTCGCTTCTACGCTATCGTTTTGTATACAAAGCCTTACAGCAGTATTGTTCGAATACACCGTAAGCTTCACGCTGCTCCATCCGTCGGGTAATGACGGCGATATGCTGATACCGGTATCATCAACCGTTATTCCGCACATTCCGTACACCACAGCTTGATATGTCCCCCCGAAATTTGCAAAATGCAGGCCGCTCACCGTGTTTAGCTGAACATCATCAATATCCAGACGCGCGCTAACTTTAAAAAACTCATAGGCCGTATCCGACTTGCCCAAGGTTGAAGCCATAATGGAATGCTGGCTGTAGCTGAGCGAGCTGTCGTGAGCAGTTTTGGGAACATAATAATCCCATGCGGCCTGCTTTTGCTCCTTTGTAAACCGGTGCGGAAAAAGATTCATTAAGTGCAGGACGTCCGCCTGCTTGGATATCTGGTAGAGCATAAGCGCCTCGTAGGGAATCGTTGTGTCAATTATCCGCTTTGCGGTTGGCTGTATGCTTTTCATATCAACTGGAACACGCTTGCAGTACATGTCGTCTTCAAGGTAAAGCTTACGCTTTTCGTCATAGCAAATATAAATAAGCTGCGCCACGGCCTCCATCTGCCTTAACTCGTTTTCTCCGGTTCCGGTCTTTTGCATCAGTGCGGAGTACAACGGCTGATTTGACTGCTTTAGGCTATCCATTACCTGCGAAACTACAGTCAGGTTTTCTTTTGCCATAAAGTTTGTATAAAAATTGTTGTTCACTATAACGTCATACTCATTGGGCCCGCGCACTGCAAGAATGTTGTAGCGTTCAAATTCATCATCCCATGTGACACGACTAAGCCAGAATTTTGCGGTTTCAAGCAGGATTTCGAGCCCGTAGCGTTCGAAAAAGGCTTTGTCGCCTGTGCTGCGGTAGTAATGCAACAGAGCGTAGGCGATATCCGCGATAATATGGATTGAATAAAACGCGCCCACGCCCTGCGGAGTCTGTTCGATTCCCTTTTCGCTGCACTGCCACGGGTACATTGCGCCGGAAAACCGGTTGCTTTGCGCATGGATTTTTGCCTCGTCCAGAGTGTGGTAGCGGAACATCAGCAGCCTTTTGGCCTGTTCCGGTTGTGTCAGCGTAAAAAAGGGTAGCATAAAGATTTCGGTATCCCAGAAAATGCAACCATCGTACATTTCTCCGGTAAGGCCGCGTGCCCCGATACTCTGGGTCTCGTCATACCACGGGCAGGACTGCATGAGCTGCAAAATATTATAACGCGCTATCTGCTGGTCCTCTATGGAGCCTTGAATTTCAATATCAGAATTTTCCCACAGACGTTCCAGAGCGGATTTATGCTTTTTATACTCCACGTCGTATGTTTTTAGCGCGAATTTAGCTTTAATGCTGCTGGTGCTTTCGCAGTTATTCCATTCGCAATCGGTGAATACGAGCTTTTCAAAGCAGTAGCTGCTTTTGGCCTTGGCATTGCCTTTAAAACGGGTGCCGCAAACCTCATCCGATTCCGCGGAGCACTGTGTCCAACCACCGGAGTTTACGCTTTGCAAATGCAGTATCGCCTTTTCCAAATCCTCGTCAATAGATGTCACCAAGCTTTCGCAATCGGAATTGACCTTGAATATATGCTTTCTGCCGGGTTGAATTGGCAACGGCTCGCTGCTTACAAGATTCAGATTCTTTATATCGTGGTTAATTCCCATTGTAAGCTCTATTTGTGCATCCTCTGCCGAAGTTATTGTAACTTTTTGACCGCTTATGTGCTTATCGGCCATGCTGACAAACCGTTCAAACTCAAGACGCACCTGTTTTCCGCTCCTTGACTCGAACACATAGCTTCTGTACAAGGTCGCGGAGCGCATATCCAGACAGCGGGAATATTCACAGCAAGTATTGCCGTTAAATTCCACAGGCTCGCCATCAATTAGTATTTTGCATGAAAAAATATTTGATATATTTACAAGCTCCCGTCCCTCACCTCGCCATGGCTTGTATTCGGCCTTTCCATACACTCCGGCTGCATATATTCCTCCAAGCGAAAGTAAGCCAGTTTGCGTTTCCTCAAAAAAGCCTCGTGCGCAAATATATCCGTTGCCCACAGTGTACAAAGCCTCGCGACCGCTGCGAAGCTTGTCTGAAAAGCCGGTTTCTTCTAAAATCCAATCGTTCATTACTTCCTGTTACCTCCAGTTATCCTTTTACGGCACCTGCCACAATACCGCTTACAACATATTTCTGCAAGAAAAGATACAGCACCACCATAGGTAACGACGCCAAAACCAGTGTTGCTGTGATAATATCCCATTCACTTCCGTATTTTCCGAACATCTGATATACGCTTATTGTGATGGTATGGTTTTCAGAATCGGTAAGAACAAGGAAGGGCAGCAGAAAGTCATTCCATGTCCAGATTGAATAAAGTACCGCCACGCTGCTGATTGCAGGCTTTAAAAGCGGCATTATAATCCTGAAAAATATACCGAGCTCCGAACAGCCGTCAATTCTGGCCGATTCGTCCATCTCGCAAGGAATTCCCTTGACAAAGCCATGCACCATAAACACAGCGAAGCTGCTTGTGGAGATTGATACAAGCGCAAGCCCGTAAAGATGGTTCATGAGCTTAAGCCTTGTAATCTGCTGCACCAGCGGAATCATGTAGGTGTAAAAGGGTATTAGAAAAGGGACGGTAAAAAGCATGTAGAAAAAGCGGCTCAGACGGCTTTTATCGCGCGAAAGCTTGTATCCGGCAAGGGACGCGCATATTATCACACCCAGAACGGTCATTGCGGTTAAAAGGACATTGTTGAATACCTTGTGAAGAAATCCAGCCGAATTAAAGGCGGTAATGTAATTGTCCAAATAAAGGCTTTTGGGCAACGACAAAAACGACAGGAACATATCTTTAAAGGGCTTAAAAGAGTTGATAACGATAAGCCAAATGGGGAACAGAAACACCGAAAGCACGGCTATGAGCAGCAATGCAAGCCCCAGCCTATAGATTGTTGTTTTAGCCGTACTCATTAGCTGTCGACCTCCATTGATTTAAAGAATTTTAGTTGGACAAGTGATATTGCCATGATAATAATGGCAAGAATAACTGCCTTTGCCATGCCGTAGCCATATAGATTTGCGGAGCCGAACGCCTCGTTGTAGATGTTAAGCGCAATCGCCTCCGTAGCGTATCCAGGGCCACCGGAGGTCAACACGAAGATTGCGTCGAAGACCTTCAGTGAATCCGCGATGCTTGTGAATACGCAGATTGTCACAGACGGCATAAGCATGGGCAGCGTAACATTAAAAAAGCGTTGAAACCGGTTTGCACCGTCTATGCCCGCGGCCTCCAGCAAGGCTTTGTCCACCGTCTGCAAGCCTGCTATGTATATGATTAGATAATACCCCAGCCCCTGCCAGATGCTCATTATCAGTACGCCGGTGAGAGCAAGCTTCGGGTCGCCCAGGAAGTCAAGATTGAAAAATCCAATCCCGGTTATATCATATAAATTCGTCATAACCTTGGTATAGATAAGCTTCCAGATAAAACCCACAACTACAAGGCTGAATATGTACGGCAGAAAAAATGTCGTGCGCAAAAGGTTTTTTATGCTGGCTGTGCTTTCAATGATTAACGCAAGCAACAATCCAAGCACATTTGCGCCTATAACATTTACAACGGTATAAGCTCCGGTAACTCCAAGCGAATGAAGGAAGCGGTTATCCTGCGTAAAGAGATTTATATAGTTTTGAATTCCTATGAAGTTGAGCCTCGGATTTATGCCGTTCCAGTCTGTAAAGGAGAACAGTACGCCCTTAATTAGCGGATACAAGAACAAGGTTATAAATAAAACGGTAAAAGGGGCTATAAAAAGCAGCATAGAAATGCGCTCTTTATTTCTTCTCATTATGTTGCCGAGCATTTAAACCACACCTTTGATAAATTGATATTCAAGTTCATATTTCAATGATTTGCTACAATAAAGCGGCGGGTTTTCTTGCCCGCCGCCCCGATATAAGGTAAGCTATTTTTTTATTGTTTTAGCCCATTGTGCGTCCAAGTCCGCGACAAGCTCCTCGAGCGTCATAGCCTTTGTAAAATAGGCTTGCAGGTTCTTGCCGGCGATATCCATGATTCCGGGAGCCCAGTAATCCCATGCGAATATGGCTGTCTTTTTGCCGTCGGCGACCCACTGACTGCCATCTCTGGCAAAGGGGTTAAGCTCAATATCGGGCTTCGCGTTGGATGGGGACGGAGTTTTTGTCATAGCACCGAGGAAAGTCGCGCCCTCCTTGGATAAAATCCACTTAATAAAGGTTTGAGCAGCCTCTTGGTTTTTGCTTGCGCTGGAAACGTACAGCACCTCGGCAACATCGGCAAGAACGGTTGCGTTTTCAGCATTCTCGTCTATGGGAAGCCCAATCATGCCGACATTGGCGTTGGGGTCAATCTTCATGGTCTCCTCATAGGACCAGTCTCCTTGAATGCCCATTGCGGCGGTACCGCTTGCAATCTGGTGGCACATCTCGGCAAAATCCGAGGACATGGCTTTGCTGCCGCTGTTTGCGTAGATAAAGTCAAACAGCTCGAACATGGCAGGCATGTTATCGTTCATAAATGTGCCCTTGCCTGCGTTCATATCGTTGTTCCACGAAAGCATGTCTCCGACATGCGGGCTTTGCGCGAACCAGAATAAGTCATAGCAGACCCACTGTTCCTTTAAGCCTGACGCAAAGGGCTGAACGCCGATGGCATTTATTTTAGTTACCGCTTCCTTCAAGGCCGACACAGTCTTGGGCACTTCGTTTATTCCCGCTTTCTTGAAAACATCCTTATTGTACAGAAGGCCTATTGTCTGTATCTGTGTTGGTACACCGTAAAACTTTCCGTCCATTTTGCCCGATTCTACAAAGTTTGGGTAAAGCATAGCTTCTATGCCTGTGCCGTCAAGAGAAACGACTTGACCTCCCTCGACAAATGGCTTCATTGCGAGATATCCTTGCCAGTTAAAAATATCCGGCGGATTTTCGGTAACCAGCTTGGTCTTTAAAACAGCCTCGTAGTTATCCGAGACATGCTCGATTTTAACGGTGATATTGGGGTTTGTTTTCTGGAATTCCGCGTTAATGTCTGCACCGTTTTTCGCGTAAAGAGGAATTCCTGTAAGATATGTAATAGTGACATTTTCTTTTGTTGGAGCCTTCTGACTTTCTGAAGCGACGGGGCTCACAGAGGCGTCAGGTGATGAGTTGCCGGAGGCTGGAGCCGGTTTGCCACCTCCGCAGGCGCTAAACATCATAGCGATCGATAGGACAACTGCAAAAATACTTATAATTTTTCTCATATTATCCTCCTAAAACTGTGCTATTGCACATCTGGTACCCTAATTATAGCTAACGCAAAGTAGAGATGGAATGTAAATCCGCAACGAAAACTTGTATATTATGAAACAAACAAAAGGTCGGCACCACGTTAGGTGTCGACCTCAGTTCTTCAACTTTTTATGTTTTAATGGTATTTTTTAGGTGAGACACCCACTATGCGTTTAAAGGTTTTACTGAAATGACTTTCATCAATAAAGCTCAACTCGGCCAGTATTTCCTTTGATTTGTGTTGTCCGTTTGCCAGCATTTGCTTTGCCCGTTCTATTTTTAGAAGCATGATATACTCATAGGGCGCGATACCATAATGCTCTTTAAATATGCGGGTCAGATATTGCGGACTTATATAAAAGGCGCCTGCCAGCTCATTGACTGTAAGCCTCTCGGCATAATGGGCCTCTATATAGCTGCGTATGCGCGCGTGAAGCTGTTCATCCTCGTAAAACCTTATATTTGCTTCTTCTTTTAATAAAAAGTGCCCCGTTACCTGTTGTGCCTGACCAACACTGTGCGGCAAATCCGCTAGAGAGTTAGCTATTCCGCCTACCGCAAACTCCGCACGTATACCCATGTGCTTTGATACTTTTTCGCTGCAAACGGATATATGCTGTTTTATTGCTGAATCATCAAGGCTGTCCCAAAGGATTAAAGCGAGTCTTTCCGCTCCGGCAAGCCTAAACGCCTTGCCGTTGCTGCCAACAAGCTCGTTTATTATATTGAGAATGCCGTAAATAAACAAATTTACATCGCCGTTAAAAGCTTTTACGCACACTTTGTCAATGTCTCGCAAAAGAATAATAACCGCGCGAAAGCGACGGTCCGTATCACTTCGGGGCAAGCTTAATGCATCCACAAGGGCGCTTTCATCCACGTTAATTCCGCTTACAAACCGGTTAATCAAGCTTTCCTGCGCAAGCGAGAGCGTTTGCACTTGCTTGCGCTCCAATTCCTGCCTTTTCTGCTGGCTGGCAATCCGGCACACCGCATTTGAAAGAGCCTTGTTAAGTTCCTCTTGTGATATCGGCTTAAGAATATAGTCGACCACACCCGAATTGACAGCCTGCTTCATGTATTCAAAATCGCTGTATCCGCTTATTACCAGAAGCTGCATATGGGGATAATTTTCCGCTAAAAAGCGTATAAGCTCCGCTCCGTTTATGCCCGGCATTCGCATGTCGGTTATCACGATATGCGGCTTGTGCAGCTCTGCAAGCTCACAAAGCATGTCCCCATTTTGCGCTTCTGCTGCGATTTCCATTCCAAGCTCCGCCCAGTTGCCCTTGCGAATAATTATATTTCGGATTTTGGGCTCGTCATCTGCAATAATTGCCCTCAGCACTGAGAATCCACCTCCCTGTTAAGCGGGATGCTTAGCTCCACAACTACTCCGTGAGGCTCGTTTTTGCTTATGCGTATGGAAAATAAATTACCATACAGAAGAAACATTCTGCTGCAAATATTTCGCAGACCAATATGTTCCGAGCCAAGCTCATCCTTGACGTTGTTTAAGCTTGTTTGCAGTTCTAAAAGCTTTTGTTCATCCATTCCCGCGCCGTTATCTGCAACGACGATTACACAATAATCTAAGGCTTCCTTAATATCTATTAATAAATAAGTCTTTTCCTTGTTTGCCTCAACGCCGTAAATAATAGCGTTTTCGACAATAGGCTGAAGCGTGAGCTTGGGTATCTTTATCTTTAAATCCGCGGCTTGCACGTTAATATGGCAATCAAGCCTGTCCTCAAACCGGAATTTCTGGATTTTAAGATAATCCTTTATATTTTCAATTTCCGATTCCAGACTTACCACGTGGCGATCGCCCTTTGCACTGTACCGCAGCATATCGGACAAGGATTTTGTCATAGCTTCGATTTCCTCGGGGTTCGAGTCATAGGCGGCGCTGCCTATGCATTGCAGTGTGTTCGAGATGAAGTGGGGATTAATCTGGTGCTCCAATGCATCGAACTGGGCATCCTTATATTTAAGCGTCATGCGGTATTCTTCGTTGATTAAACTTTTAATTTTAGATTTCATGTAATTCAAGGTATTTGCAATGCGGCTTATTTCGTCGTTACCGCTGACTTGAACCTCGACATCAAAATCTCCGCGGGCAATTTGCTTCATTGCGTTTTCCACAGCTCGCAGGGGTTTGGTTATGCTGACAGAAACAGCGATAATGATAATTAAAAACAGTATTATGGTGGCTATACTTATTTCTGCTATAACACTCCTTAGCATCTTGGGCTGAGCCAGCACAGTTTCCATATCAATTATTTGCATAAGCTTCATGCCGGAATCCGTATTGATATGTAAAACTAAGTACGTTTTTCCGGAGCTTTCGTCGTAATACTGGGCAGGGGCTGTAGCGCTGCTGCTAACAAAGGAATACATTGCGTTTAAAGGAATATCAGCGGCATCGCCCTGTGATGAACAAACTAGGCTGCCGTTATTGTCTAACAGCACAATGTTTGCATTGTCGTTCAAAACACTTTCAGCAAGCAGCCTTTTTAATGTATCGAGCCTGTAATTTATATTGAGCACCGCATATCTGATGCCGTGAGCCTTCATCTCCCTAGATATAGAAAATACAGGTGATTCAGTATTTAGAAAGTATTTATCCTGATATCCCGACATTATATGCGATGCTTCAAGTACAGTTTTGTCCTTGTCAAGACTGTTTAGATACCACGGCATGTCCTCTATTTCAACGGCGTTTTGAAACGATTGGTTAATCTTACTGTTAATAATATACAGCTCTTTATCGTTTGGCAGGTAAAGAAGCACGGAATCAGTTTCCGGCGTAGTGATGTAAATTTCCTGTAGCTTTTTAATTTTGTAGTTGTGGCCGTTATTGCCCGAATAATCCCCAAAGGAAAAAATAATGTCACTGTAAAAAGAAAGCAGAGAATTTTTAAGCTTATCAAAATAGTCGTCGGTTCTTAGCTTGAGAATTCTAAGCGGTATCTCAGCATTCTGGATGTAAGTTTGTATGCTGTTTTCCGAAAAATAATTGTATGCCACAACAGCAACCAAAGAAAAGGACAAAGCTATAAGTGGGGATAATAGCATAATCATCTTTATTCGTAAGCGGCTTGTTGCGGTTTTAATTAAGTTTATCGCAGCATTCTTCATAGAAAATCCCCTGCAAGCAGATAAACAATCGCATTCTATTTCTCTGTTTACTACGAATTATACAATGGCGTGAGTTATAAAACAAGCAGTTAAAAATGGACTGTGCTCTTTGGCACCACAAACATCCTAATACTTGAACCTTGACAGCCAAAGGGCCCTGTCGTATAATAAATCGTGCATTTATGCGCCCGTAGCTCAGTCGGATAGAGCACAAGTTTCCTAAACTTGGTGTCGCACGTTCAATTCGTGTCGGGCGTACCATCGTAAAATAGGGTGTTTCAGTAAAATGAAGCACCCTATTTTGCTTTTTTGTAGATTATTGATATCAGTGCAAGAGAGCGGCATCTATTTACACAAGCCCACTGCGCAAAGCTTCGATGATATTACCTTTGCGGATTTTTCTGGCACCGAAGAGGTATGCCGACCCCATCACCGCGAGAATGACAGAAGCGTAGGCAAGGATTGCTCCTAGTGGTATCGCATCACCAAGCATGGACAGCGGCATATCCAGCATATATACAAGCAACGCACAGATGCACACAATCCATGGAATAGCCAGCAGGATTGGACGCATGGCGAAAAACAGTCCTTCTATAAACAGAACCCGCCCAAAGCCCTTTTCATCCAGTCCTACTGAGCGCAGCATCGCAAAGTCCTTGCGGCGCATAGCAAGGTTTCCGGTCACAGATGAAAATGCGTTCGTGATTCCAATGAGAGCAAACAGCAGGGCTACGCCAGATGCGACAGCAAATATTCCTGTGTTTCCGGTGCGCTGGCTTTCAAGCTCTCCTTCGCGGCTGTATACAAGATAATCCTCGCTGCCAAGATAAGAAGAACATATCTCCTCCAGTGCCGCCTCCACAATAAGATCATCCACATCGGTACGGATTTTCACATCCGTGCGGCGATAGAAGCTGGCGCGCTCAGGGAGAAAATCCGATACAATGCTGTCGTACTGTGCCATCGGAACCACCAGCAGGATTTGGTAATTGGAAAAATCGATGTCCAGAACCGGATATTCCTGCGTAACCGCACCGATTTCTGTATGAAATGTGTGGCTGCTTTTTATGTCGTCCGTGGCCTGCTCATTGAAGGTATAGATATCTCCGACTTTCAGCTTCAAAAAGGGGATTGTCTGATGTCGCTCTTCTTCAGTACGGGCATTGGGGTTCAGGTGAACAGAGTTGACCACGATAGCTTTAGGGGTTTCGCTGCTCAAATATTTCTGAGCTTCAATACCAAGCCCCTCACAATACCGGGTGAATGCCGCATCATTAAGGCCCACCAGAGTGCCCTGAATACGCCAACCCTCGTCCCGGGCAACTACGCTGTAGCGATTGGTATCCACGGAGGCGAAGCCTCCGGTCTGTGTAAACTCTTCCGACTCCATGTCGGCAGTGACCGGCATACCGAAGCGAATGGAGGAGTTCACAACGCTTTCCTGCACACCCTTAAGACTCTGTAGCTCCTCTATCAGCGCTTCGTCCCGCTCTTGGCTCAGATAGAGTATGGTGGTTGCGTCGTAATAATCCTCGGAATAATTAGCCTCATTGCTCTCCATCGCTATCCCAATCAAACACAGTGTGCCGCCAACTAGTACGAAGCTGATACACAACGCCGCTACCGGCATTCGAAAAGCCTTTCTGTATGCGGCAAGGTTATCCAGAGCCAATATGCCGGGATAGCCGAATACCCGCCCCGCTAGACGGTGCTTTTTCTCTTTCCGTTTTTTCGGATTCTGTGTCTCTATGCCCCTGACTGCTTCTATCGGCGTAAGCTTTGTCATCTTGCGCGCAGTAAAGCGCACAGCTATAAGGACTGATGCAAGCGAAATCAATACGCCGACGATGGCGACTATGGGCGAAAATCGAAAGTCTAGTTCGTAGCGGAGCATATCAGCCATAATATCGCTGTAAATGCGCCCCATCGTCCTTGAGAAGGCATATCCCAGCAAAACAGCGAGCGCCAGCGGGAGAGTTGACAGAATAAGTCCCTCAAGTAGTATCGACGCCTTGATTTGTCCCGGCTCCGCGCCCACGGAACGCAGTACACCAAGCTGAGTGATTCGGGCATTTGCAGAGAGCGAAAACACGCTTCCGATGATGAGGGCAAAGGTTGCGACCATAAGAAGCAGAACAAGTGCAACACTCAGGTAAATGGCAAGGCGCTGAAAGCTCAAGATTTCAGAACCGTCTGATATGCCGTAAAGACCGAGCAGTACAGTGTTATATCTCAGCGCATATTCCCCAAACTCATCCTTTCGAAAGCCTATGGACTCGGCAATTTCAGGCAGGACTTCATACGTCTCACGCATATTGGTAAATCTCAGATATATCGTGAGCATAGCGTCGGGCGCAATTTCCTCGCGCTCAAGATAACCCATGGCGTAATAGCCGGGATAAGCTGTGGTGGTCGTGAGATCGAGCTTGCCGACGATAGTAAGTGTTAACTCGCCGGTTTGCCTGAAGGTCTCGCCCTCCATGCGGATGGATTGGAGGGAAAGTTCCTCGCCATCCAGCATACGTTGTCCTGTCGGCAGCATAAGAGTGTCGCCGATTTGGTATTCTGGATTTCGGTCAAAAAAGAGCTTGGAGACAGCAATTTCCCCTGATTTTTCAGGAAGCCTTCCCTCCAGCAATGTGTGTTGCTCACTCATATCCTGCCAGTAGGCTTCATTTGTGTCTCGCAGGAACAGGTACGGCATAGCGGAACCCTCCGGGAGCTGCACAGCCTGCCACGCCCCCTTTATCATCACGGCGTCAACTTTCGGATTGCCCTCGATGTAGGTTAGCTTCTCGCCCGGTGTACTCTCATAGAGTTCACCGTGCCAGTCCCCGCCGTTATAGCGCGCCATCCCGGCCGATGCGCTCCAGAAGGCATATACAAAAATACATATTGAACACAAAAGCGTGGCAGACAGCAGAACCGCTACCATCACCGCAAGCGAGGTGCGCCGGTTCTTTTTGATATGCTCCCATGTGATTTGAGTGATGAGATTCATTGACCGTCACCTCCAGAGGCATTTGCCTTATCGGAGACGATTTTTCCATCCTCAATGCGGATGATGCGGTCGGCTTCCAGGGCGATTTTCTCATCATGGGTAATGAGCAAAATAGTCTGCTTGTATTGCCGATTGGAAAGCTTCAAAAGCTCCAGTATCTCCGCCGAGTTTTTCCGATCAAGGTTTCCGGTAGGTTCATCGGCAAGCAGAATAGCCGGTCGGTAGATCAGTGAGCGTCCAACGGCCACTCGCTGCTGCTGGCCGCCGGATAACTCGTTTGGCAAATGCGACAGTCTGTCGGTAAGTCCGAGTGTTTCCACAAGTTCTGAAAAAGCCTTCTCGTCCGGCTCACGCCCATCCAGCAACATGGGTAACAGGATGTTTTTCCGCACATTCAGAGTGGGTATCAAATTGTAAAACTGGTATACCAGTCCGACCTTGCGCCTGCGGAAAACTGCCAATTCTTTTTCCCTCATGGCGGCAAGGTTTTGTTCTTCTATCCATATGCTGCCTGATGTGGGTATGTCCACTCCGCCCAGCAAGTGCATGAGGGTGGATTTGCCCGAGCCGGAGGTTCCCACAATGGCAACAAATTCGCCCCGCTGAACACTGAGATTTACGTCGTCCAACGCAACAACCTTGTTTTTTCCTTCCAGGTATATTTTGCATAAGTTTTCTGTTCTTAATAATTCCATATCATCACTTCCTTCCATCTCACTGTACCGCCCTAAAATGACAATCCGGTGACAGCAGATTACCTGAAGTGATAAAATTTCATCACGAAGCGCGTCCCACCCTCGGGACGATTTTCAGCGGTCAAGGTTCCGTTTTGCGCTTCTACTAAAGCCTTCGACAAGGCAAGTCCAATTCCGACACTGTCTTTTTTTGTATGCCCGCCGCGGTAAAAGCGCTCAAACAGGCGGGGCAAATCCTCGGGCGGGATTCCGGTGCCACTATCCTCGATGCAGATAGATGTATATAGGGGATTTTCCTCCGTTGTAACAACGATTTCACCGCCTGATGGCGTATGCTCGTAGCAGTTTTTCAAAATGTTTGCCACCGCCTGGATGCTCCACTCCATATCGCCGATATAGGCTGCGTTTGTTTCTGGAAGATGCAGAGTAGTGTGAGTATCAGAAAACAGAGACAAGACAGCATCGGCAGCGCACTGGCATAGCTCACCCACATCCACCTGCTTTTGCTCCATGACCAGCGTACCTGCATCCATACGAGAGAGGGCCAGCAATGCTGACACAAGCCCGCTCATCTTTTCGGCTTGTGCGCAAATCTTTGCCGCCTGCGAGGAGGCTTCTCCCTTTGTGCGGGAGACAAGCATATCAGCAAGCAGGGTAATGGAGCTGAGAGGCGTTTTAAGCTGATGGGTGATGTCGGCGAGGTTGTCGGCTAGAGACTGCCGCGCCGCCGCTGCCTGCTCCCGCCCTTCCCGGAGCAGTACAATAGTTTTATATAACTCGTCCTCCAAGGGGGATAGCATATCCTCCCTCACTTCAGGGCGCAGGCGGTACTCTCCCGCATTCACCAGTACAAGATACTCAGTCAGAGAGGACACTCGCTGCCCTTGCCGCTGCATTTCACGATGGCGCAAGAATAGCACGATAAGCCCGATACAAACAGCAAGTATGCCCGCAAGCAAAATGCCTCCGACATAATCCTGTCCGCGTAAAAGGATGCTGTTTCCCTGTGTATAGCCGTACTTCGAAAGCAAGGCGTAGCCTCTTTGCACTAGGGTACTATCCGGCTCTTTCATAGCGGCAAGGATGGTCTTCTCCTGCTCCGGTGCCAGCGCGAGAATGGCGGCTGTTCGGTCAAGGAATATCGCTTCGGCTTGTTGTATGGAAGTAATATGCCACAGGGAAAGTATGCCAAGTACAATCACTGCCACTGCCACAGACACGATATAATCACGCTTCGTCATACTCTACCTCCGCCAGCTTATAGCCGATTCCCCGCACAGTTTGAATCATCCTCGGCGTGGATGGGTTTTCTTCCACCTTTTCCCGCAAGCGCTTCATGGTTACTGTCAAGGTGTTATCATTGACAAAATTACCTTCCTCGTCCCAAATCCGCTCCAGAAGGCGGGTACGTGTTAGAGTTTGGTTCTTATGCTCCATCAGAGTCAGGAGCAGACGGTACTCTCCAGCGGTCAATTGCACCAGATCGTTGCCCACATAGACCTCCGTACGGGAGCGATTCAGCTTGATACTTCCACAGGTGAGAATATCCCCCTGCTCCTGAACTGCACCTCGGCGCAATACCGCGCGGATACGCGACAGAAGCACCGGTAGCCGGAAGGGCTTGGTGATGTAGTCATCGCCGCCCAGGTCAAGCCCTCTTACTATATCCTGTTCGTCATCCCGCACAGTCAAAAAAATGACAGGAATACCATATCTCTGTTTGATGCTCTGGCAAAGTGTGAAGCCATTACCATCCGGGAGATTCAGATCAACCAGTGCAAGGGTGGGAGCTTCCTTTGCAAGCGCAAGCGATTCCGTCATTCCTTCGGCTGTCAAAACATGATATCCATTTCCAATCAGCGCGGATTCCAGCGTTTCTCGCAAGATAAAATCATCTTCCACTAAAAGAATCGTATAAGAGCTCATACATTAACATCCTCTGCCTTTTATCACTACAATGTCACCAACAAACTGAAAGTATTTTATACCGACAACAAACAACATTACAAGTGTGAGCCAGAGAATAATGTGTCTTTGGGGTTAATAAGAAAATCTGCATAACCGTCCTGTTGCCAATTAAAATACCCGGAAGTTCGTATCATTTATTCGAACTTCCGGGTATTCTCAATAATTGATAGTCGGTCTACTATTACAATAGCATTTATTTTGGCGGGTTATCAATAAACCCTAAATATGAAGGAAGCCGAACGCTACTGCTCTCAGCGTTAGGTTTTTCTATACCCCGTGCTATTAAAAGCGATTAGCTTTTCTTTAACTATGGCGAAATAATAAAAATTAAAGATATAATTATTTAATAGAACAACTTAATTATGTATAATTATATAAACCGTAATTTTAAAAACTTTTTGTTTGGGATGGGTGTTATTATGGAATTTTATTTCAAAACTATCGGAGCGAAAGTACATCTTTATCGCGAGGATGGCTTCTTTGATGAAGATTTGGGCGAACTAACAGAAACCTTTACTGGAAAATTGAGAACGAGCAAAATTTTCGGAGAGAATTTTGAACTTGAAGATATATCTGGTTTTTTTTCAAAAGGAGAACGTTATTCAATAAAGAGTACAGAGGGATTAGCAGGTGTTATAGAGAAAAAAGCATTTAGCGATCGGTATGCTTTGAAATAGACACAAAGGGGTAGTTCAAAAAGAAAAATCATTTTGAACTAACCCCCTTTTTAACATTAATATAGCTCCTTGTACTCCGACGGCGAAAGGCCTGTAAAACGCTTAAATACCGAGCTGAAATAATGTTGGTCGGAGTAGCCTATTGCATCAGAAATCTCGTATATTTTAAGGTCCGTTGTCTCCATAAGCTCCTTGGCCTTCGTAATGCGAATTCTATGAATATATTCAATAATGCTCATACTCATTTTTTGCTTAAATAGCTGGCTTACATAGTTCTTGCTCAAGCAGACCGATTCGGCAATGCTGTTGAGCTGAATATCTTCATTGTACCGTGCCATAATATACTTTTTTACTCTTTCAACCAGCTTGCTGTTATGATCATCCCGCTTGCTTTCGATCATATCCGCAATATGTGTGACCACATCCATCACTTTCGTCACCTTTTCTTCAAAGGACAACATATTGCGAAGCTCGAAAACCACATCATAATATTGTTTGTTGATATGCTTGTAGCCATCTGGATCCACTTCCGAAAGCACCATTTTCGCTGTGACCAGGATTTTGATCAAGGCAAGCTCCATAAAAGACAAGTCCTTATCTCCATGCTGCAGCATTTCAACAATTTCATCAAAGTAGACCTTCACCGCTTCTTTGTTTCCGAGCTTAAGATCCGAAATGAACGCCTCTACATCCAAAAGGTGACGGAACTTCACCCCGGTAGGCTGTATGTCGGCAATATTCAGGACACTCTGGTGATTGAATGAAACATTATATTTTAGAGCCGTATGAGCTTCCCGATAGGAGAACTTAACCTGAGCAATGTCATCCACCAATCCGCCCATACCGCCGCAAATGGTTACATTTGAGTCTGCCAGACTGCTTCTGATTTCAGCAAACAGCTTCTCCACCAGCGCTTCAAAGCTTTCCTCAGTTTCAACGCCGAACAGGAAAACAAATGTCCCCGAATCTCCTTTAAAAAACACGCATTCCGGATACCCGGCAATAATACGCTCAACCACGTTGGATGCCGTTATCATCCACGCCTGATATTCATTTGGATTCATGTTTCGACTTGAATGCCCAAGCAGTATTTTCAAAAACATGACACAATAGCGACGATTCGGGAAATCATCCCCTAAAAGCTCCTTCCATCTTTGGAAGTCACCCTCGTCCAGCCAACCATTCAGCAGGTTTTCAAAAAAGCGTTTCCGGATGATATCCTTACTTTCTTCTACTGTCTTGATAAGCCGCCGGTATTCCTCCTGCCTCTCCCTCCTCTTTTCCAAAGCAGTGTTGAGATTGATGATCAGTTGTTCCACATCTTGGGGATAAAACGGTTTGAGAAGATAATCCATGGCATTGTTGGCCATGGCCTCACGAGCGAATTCAAAATCGTCATGGGCACTCAATATGATCTTCACAGCATCATTATCGTTCTCTGCCAGCCTTTTAAGCAGCTCAAGCCCATTCATTCCAGGCATTACCACATCAATGAGCATGGCGTCAAAGTCAATGCCTTCGCATAGCTTCAGGGCATCAAGGCCGTTTTCTGCATATGAAACCCGGTAGAGACCCGTTTTTTCAAAGGACTCACCTATTCCCTCGCGTATAATCTTTTCATCATCTACAATCAATATCCCATACATATTCAGTTACCCTGAGTGGCATATTCCATAATGATTTCCTGACTTGCTTCCTGGGCTGATACCTCCCCGGTCATTTTGCCTTCATGCATAACCAGGATTCTGTCGCACATGCCGATAAGCTCAGGCAGCTCAGAGGATACCATAATGATTCCCTTTCCGCTGCTGACAATATCGGACAATAATGTATAGATCTCGGCCTTGGCACCAACATCAATACCGCGGGTAGGTTCATCAAAAAGGAGGATATCCGAATCAACAGCCATCCACTTGGCCAGAACCACCTTTTGCTGGTTACCTCCTGAGAGATTTTTAACTGTCCTCTTTTCGTCCGGTGTGGCGATTTTTAGCTTTTCAATATACGTTCTGGCAAGGGAGGCCTCTTTCTTTTTACTGATTAAGCCTCTCTTTAAAACATTATTCATTCCCGCCATGCTGATATTTTCCTTGATGGACATACCCAGCACGACCCCCTGGGTCTTGCGTTCCTCAGGGACCAGCCCCATGCGGCGTAAGATCGCCTGGCAGGTATTATTAATGCAGACTTTTTCACAATTGACCTTTATCGAGCCGGAGGTTTTTTTGTCGGCTCCAAAGATGGCACGAACAAGCTCTGTACGACCGGCCCCTACAAGTCCGGCTATACCGAGAATTTCTCCTCTATGAAGCTTAAAGCTGATGTTCTCAAAAGCACCTCTCCGGGTAAGCCCTTCCACCTCTAAAAGCGCATCCCCAATGGGAACCTTTTTCTTGGGGTACTCATTTTCGACGGATCTTCCTACCATCAGCTCAATTAGCTTTTTCCGGTCTACATCCTTTACATACAGCGTATCTATTCTTTTACCGTCACGGAGCACTGAGAAGCGGTCTGCCAAACGGAAAATCTCCTCCAGCCTGTGAGAGATATAAATGATGGTTACACCTCTCGTCCGCAACATTTCAAGGGTTTGGAACAACATTTCAAGCTCGTTGTCGGTCAAAGTGGCCGAGGGCTCATCCATGATAATTATTTCTGCATCCAGTGAAAGGGCCTTTGCTATCTCAACCAATTGCTTTTGTGCAACACTCAGCCGCCTTACATAGGCAGTTTCGCTTAAGCTACAATTCAAGCTGTCTAATAGCTGCCTGGCTTCCCTGTTCTGCTTTTTCTTATCAACCAACCCCAGGCTTCCGCTTGTTCTCGGGCGGCCTAAAAAGATATTTTCGGCAACGGTCAAAGCATCCACAAGCTTAAGCTCCTGATGGACAACACTTATCCCATTGTCCCTGGCCTCCATGGGGCTTGAGAAATTTGCCGTTTTCCCATGGACGAAAAAGCTCCCTCTGGTCGCCTTGGTTACACCGGATAGTATCTTAATCAGCGTTGATTTTCCTGCTCCGTTTTCTCCTACCAGGGCATGTATTTCACCTTTTTTGATCTGCAGGGACACGTCATCCAGGGCTGTCACGCCAGGGTATACCTTGGTAATATTGCGTACATCCAGAATAATTTCATCACTCATATACAGCACCTCTCTCAAACACTGTTCTGGCGCTTGGTTCTGTACACGTCAAGAACAATTGCTCCTACCAAAACTGCACCCTTAATTACTCGCTGCCAGTAAGAAGAAACATCCAACAGCGTCATTCCGTTTGTCAACAACGCAATAAGTATTGCGCCCAAAAGAACACCGAATACTTTTCCCTTGCCTCCTATAATGCTGACACCACCGATGAGGGCGGCAGTAACTGCTTCAAACTCCCATCCCACCGCGGCATTGGGTTGGCCCGACCCCATTCTTGAAGCAAGGATGACACCGCTTATTCCCGCGGTCAGACCACTGATGATATATGTAACCATTTGTATCTTTGAAATTTTTATACCCGATAGATAGGAAGCCTCGTTATTGCCCCCCACTGCATAAACATATCTTCCGAACTTTGTCTTCTGTGATACAAAATGACCGATGCAATAGATAATGACCATGAAAACCACCGGCCATGGAATACTCCATAAATAACCTTTACCAATAAAGCTGATTTCAGTATTTTTTATACCGATAGGATAACCCTCCGTAAAGACGTATAGCAAACCTCTTGCTATCTCCATCATTCCCAGAGTTCCGATCAGGGCAGGCACACCAACCTTGGCTACCAAAAGACCGTTGATCAATCCACAGAAAGCTCCTACCGCTAAAGCGAGAAGTATGGCCACAGCGGGGTGCAGGTTCCAGTTTGTAAGTGCAGCCGCCGTAACAATACTGGTCAAGCCTACCAGCGAGCCAACAGAGATATCTATGCCTCCGCCCACCATGACAAAGAACATGCCCACAGCCAGTATGGCAACCATTGACATTTGACGTAGTACATTCAGGATATTTGTTACACTAAGAAATGTATCAGACATGAATGATAGCACGATGATGAGAAAAAGCACGGCAAAAACCATGATATAGTCATTGACGATGCTTTCCCATACTGATTTCATGACTCTCTTTCCAGTTGATTGGTCTTTCATATGTGAAAACTCCTTCAATCATTATGCGCGTTATGTTGGTTAATCCTCACTATCTTTTATAAGCTGAGGCGTATAGTATGGCTTGTCTACAACAGGCATACGGATTCTGGCCACAGTAAAGCCTTTTTCTATCAGAAATTCCAGGCCGTAATCGCCGGCAAAATGAAACCGGATTCTGTCATGGACATTCCTGACGCCTATACCGTACTGATTGTCATGGTTATCTTGTTGAGACAAAAATTCATTAAGGCGATCGGCTTCGTCCTGGCTTAGCTTTCCGCCGTTATCCATGACGCTGACCACCACATTTCCGTCTTCGATCTTCCCGGTAATCCGGATCAGCCCCATGACGTTCAGGTCTCTTACGCCATGATAAATAGCATTCTCAACCAGCGGCTGAAGGCTGATTTTGACAGTAAACAGGCCCATGAGATCAGGATGGATATCCAGTATATATTTAAACTTGTCCTGATACCGGACCTTCTGGATTCTGAGATAGCTTTCCACATGCTCCAGCTCTTCACCTATTGTGATCAGCTCTTTATCCTTGCTGATTCCAATCCTGAAAAGGGTGGAGAGTGCTTTTGTCATATCGATGATCTCATCCGTATACCCCTTATTGGCCAGCCATGCAATTGTTGAAAGGGTGTTGTATAAAAAGTGCGGGTTAATTTGCCATTTGAGAGCATTATATTCCGCTGTTCGGCGCTTCTGCTCCTCCTCCAGAGCCTTGTCCATGGATTTTTTCAATCGATTTGTCATATTATTAAAACTTTTGGCCAGCTTGCCCACCTCGTCGTTATATCGGGGTATAAAGCTGTGGTTTATATCAATATCATCTACACGATCCATTGTGGTCACCAGCTTGGTGATGGGCTTGGCTATTGTGGACGATACGAGCACAGCTACGAAAATACCCAATAAGATTGCAATTCCCATTACCAGCACAGTAATCATGATAATGGAGTTAGGACCGGCCATCATGTTTTCTCTGGTCGTAACTGAAAGAAAAGTAAGCCCTGTACGCTCATCCATATGATAAACGGCCAGACAGGCCTTGCCTCCAAGCTTACCTTCAAGATATCCATCGGACAGGCGGGGTTCCCCCCTTGATGAAAAGTACTCATCAAACCCCCGACCTATCCAATGTATATTTTCCGATGAAAGGGTAACTCCGTTTTCATTGAGTATTACAATACTCTCATTGGGTTTTGAATATTTATTGAAGCAGCTCATCAGGGCATCGTTGTTAATACCTATGGCCACCACTCCCAGCACCGTATCTGTTGAGTAATCCTTAATACGCCGGAAGTGCGGCAGCACAATTGTCTTGTTGGTTTTAACAATGGGTGCTCTCCATATGCCGTGGTTAATTGAGAGGAGCTCCTCACTTAGGTCTGTGTATTGCTGCGTTGTCTCCTGAACAATAAAGGTATCGTTGAGATTGGTGTAAACCTTGCCATCCCTGTTAAACACATTGATATAGTGAAGATCGACACCCGCATCAATGATGTAAAGAATTTTAGTCATTAGAAAATTGATTTGGGTTTCTTTTCTTATGCTTTCTTCACCAAGTGCCTGCAGGACCTCATGGTTATGGGCTACGGTAATTGCAGCAAGCTCACTGTCATGAAGCAGTTCATATACGTTTTCACTGATGACATCAAGCATGATATTCTTCTTCTCGATTTCATCACCCATTGCCGTTCTGGATGAGGTCACAAAGGAAAAAACACCCACCATCAGAACGGTTATGAAGGAGATAATCAAAAACCATATTAACAGCTTGCTTCTTAATGGTAAATTGCCGTAAAAACGTACCAATCTCATAGTTACCCCGCGTTGTTCATGGAGCTAAAGCTGCCGATCAATTGTCTCTGGCCTCAACAATGGATCTCCAGTCAAGATCCTTAATGGTTTTCTGATCGACGATGAGGCTATCCATGAAGACTTCCTTTTCAACAGTCTTGCCGCTGAGATGATCAATGATGACATCAATCATGGATGCTATGTCTGTAGGAATTGCTGCAAGCAGATAAGCCTGCATATACTTGTCTTTGTTTTCAAGCTTTTCAAAGCCTTCGGCGTTCCAGGAAACACAGACAACCTTTGTGTCGGCACCGGCAGCTTCAATGGCAGCGGCTGCTCCAGCTCCGGATTCATAGTTGATGGCAAAAACAACATCAACTTTATTGTTATTAGCGGTGAGGATGTCTTCCATTACTGACATGCCGCCCTCACGGGTAGCTTTTCCATCCTGATGTGCAACCCGGGAAACCCCATCCATTTTATCAAGAACACTCATAAAGCCCTGGGTTCTGCCACCACATATAATAGCTGAGGGGAAGTAATCCAGCACCGCGTAGGATGCTTTTCCACCCATATTTTCTTCAATATATTTCTTGGCCCATTCACCGGCCTTTTCGCCTTCTTTGACAAAATCGCCCATGGTATGTGCCACGATTCCCTCTTTGTTCTCAGTTACACCGTCAAACATAAAGATCGGGATATTTGCTGCATTAGCAGCTTCAACACACGCATAGGAACCCACCGGATCTACCGCAGAGATTAGAATGGCATCCACTTTCTTGGTGATAAAGTCCTCTACCTGCTGAACCTGAGTTGCAAGATTGGTGTCTGCGTTCTGGATGACAAGATCAACACCCAGCTCTTCCGCTTTGAGTCTCATACAGGTCTCAATGTCCAGATAGTACTCATCGCTTTTGTAGAATAAGTCAACACCAATTACAAAACGCTTTTTCTCACCATCACCGGAGCCCTGAGGGGTGGTCTGTGCATCACCGCTGGGCGAAGGACTTGTGCTTTCCACAGGTTTTGCCTGGCCGCAGCCGGCAAACAAGGTCAATAGCATGACTGCTGTCAGCACCACCGCTAATAGTCTCTTGATCTTCATTTTTTTCTCCCCCTTAATTATTGTCATATTTATTCACATGCCTAGTCAAGTATTTGAATATTTTGTCAGTTTTTCTGTTAAATTTTTAAGGCAGCTTGTCCAAGCCGCGGATATCCCACTCTTCTCCAAATCCAAGGCCGGTCAGGTCGGCTATGATGCCCTTTTCCTCTGCCTCGTACATTCTCCAGATGACACGAAGGCTATGGAGTGCTTGCTGAGCCGTTGTATCCGGGGTTTTCCCTTCAATGATGCAGTCAGCAAAATGCTCGATGACAGGCTTTGGCACATGGCTGGTATCACCGCAGCTAAATATTTCAACAGGTGGATCTGATACTTCGTAGTAATTATGTGTGCTTTTAGAGGTATGGAAGTATATGATACCCTCATTGACACATGCTTCCACCATGCCCTGTTCAAAGAATACGTGAACTGCATAGCTGTGACGGGTTCCCTTTGTTCCCCATGTACCGAAATGGTAGGCGAGCTTTCCACCTTCAAACTCAAAAATGGCATTACTTGTGCCTTCCTTTTCCATCCATGGGGTACATAGATTGGTACCCATATGAGCGCCCTTAAGAGGCTTGCCCATAAACCAAAGCAGTAAATCCACATAATGGCAGCCATGACTGAAAAACTGACCGCCGCCCAGCCTTTTAGCCGATCTTATCCAACTGTCTTCAGGTGCATAAGTATATTGCTCAGTCCAGATAGAGGCCTGATAAACCTCACCGTATTGCTTGCTGTCAATTATTTCTTTAATTTTTCTGTAAATGGGATGGTAACGCGCCATGTACCCTATCATGAAAACAGCATCGCTCTGCTGCTCAGCATGAATCAGGTCCAGGCATTCATCTTCCGTCAGGGCCATGGGCTTTTCCATAAGTACATGCTTTCCGGCTTTTATGAGCTTCATGCCCATAGGAAAGTGCAAATCATGGGGAGTAGCTACATAAAAGGCATCTACTTTGTCCATAACCTCCTCGTAGTTCTCAACCGCATATTGGGCACCAAGAATTTTTGCAGTCCGTTGAGCCTTCTCAAGATCAATGTCACAGGTTGCCACAACCTGTATCTTGTGCTTTAGCTCATCGAAAATCTGAGCAAAAATATCGGAAATAAATCCGCATCCGATAATTCCCAGTCTAATCAATTTCGAATCCTCCTCCTATTACAGTCATTGCACAGAAACCCTTCCATGTTTTGTTCTTGGGAGATTCAATGCAACTCTAGTATAGAAAAGTTACCTAAATTTCTGAATAGAGAAAGTATCAATTTTGTACAATATCCACGAATACTATTTTTTGCATGAAAAAAAAAGCCTATCTCAATCGCTGAATTTGAGAAAGCTCTCTTCAAAGAAATAGATCAGGATAAATCATACCCCATCTGTTTTTCTAATAAATAAGGACCCGCAAAATACCAGTATGGCTAATATGCCACCTCCGATGAAGGTTAAGTAAACATTCCCCAACCAAGTTCCAAGAAGCGTTGGAAAAACCATGTGTCCTGCGGAAGAAAACAGCATCATGACGGCATACGCCGCCCCGCTTCTTTCGGGAGAAATCTTGGCAGACAGCACGAACATCAATGGCCACACTGGCCCGCATCCCAACCCGTAAGCAAAAGCTCCGATAAACCGAAGCTCCTGGCTTCCTGCAAGGAGCATCAACAGGGCTCCCAATATGGCCATGGGCGTGAAGAGTCTGACACCCAAGCGCTCCTTCCCATTCATGAATATACCGATTATCCGGCCGGTTATCATGGCTGTCCAGAACACGGATATACCCACGGCGGCGACCTGTTCGGTACTGTTCGTGGACAAAAGCAGCTGCTTGATATAGGCGGGGCCGATGGCATCATAGCCTATGTAGAGAAAAATCATGACGGCATAAAGTAAAAACTGTTTGTTCTTAAGCAGTGTCAGGGGCTGGATATCCCTTTTTGCTTTCTGACCTCCAGTCGGTGCCCTTCCAAAAGGAATCCGTATAAAATAAATCAATAGTAAAGCGAAAGCTGCCGAGCAAAGCAGGAAAATATCGTTATATCTGCCCCCTCCCTCGGTGCAATACCAAATGGCTGCCACGGGAGCAGAAATAGCTCCGGCACAATACACAACCTGTGAAATATTCATCCATTTGGTGGCCTGTGTCGGGTTTTCATCGGTCATGATGGCGCTGCTCATGGCCTCGGCAGGGCCAAAGCCCACACCCATCAGAAACAGTCCGGCAAGCGTCAAGCCATACCATTCTGAAATTCCGACAATAAATGTACCGACAATGCTGCAAATGATGGCGGCAACAATGACCTTCTTTTTTCCGATAGAATCGGCCAATGCGCCATTAAAATAAACGCTGATAAAGGAGCCGGCAGCAAAAACTGAAATGAACAGGCCGACAAGGGATGATTCTTGTCCAAAGGACAAGGCAATCCTGTCGGCTGTACTTTGAAAGGAACTGAAAAAGACCCCCAATATACCTATAAGTAAGCTGGCCATGCAATTGAAAATGAGCTTGCTTCGCTTTTCCATTCTCAATTGGTCGGCTCTATCTGAATTAAACACTTTATTTTCTCCGGATGCTTTACTTGTTTAGCCTTTCGCCTACCGCACCACCTGGATGGATGAGGGCGAACTGCTCGTTCACATAGCCTGTTTCCTCAATGAGTGCTACCTGCAGAGCGTCAAAAATAGCAGAAAGGGCAACAAAGCTTGCGGTGGACTGACTATTGTACTTATCGCTTTCCTTTTCAATTTTCATAGGAATGACAATAGTGGATTCCTGTGCAAGGGGTGAATTCATATTTTCTGTAATACCCACCACGATTGCTTTTTTCTCTTTGGCGATACGCATGATAGGCATCAACTCAGCGGTTTTTCCACCACGAGAAGCAAGTACGATCACATCCCCTTCCTGCACAAAGCCCATACCGCCGTGCACAGCCTCTGCGGGTGATATGAATCTAGCAGGTCTTTCAATGCAACACAGGGAATGGGCAAAGTGCTGACAGGCAATACCCGAGTGGCCGCATCCGCTTGTTGCAATCCTCTGACAGTTTTTCATAGCCTCCACGACTTGAGCAAAAGCATCGAAATCCATATATTCCAGTACATCGGAAACAGCTTTTGACTCAATGCGAAGAGATTCCTTTGCATATTCCAAGGCTTCCTTTTTCATTTCATATTCCTCCTGTAAGATTTGATTATCGTTGGGCAGCAAGTATTAAGTCTTCAATGGCAGCCTTCCTGTCTGCTTTTCCGAATACGGCGCTGCCTGCCACAAGAATATCCGCTCCTGCTTGCCTGATTTCTGCGGCAGTCTGGGCATTTACTCCTCCGTCCACACTAATGAGATAATGAGCTTTTAATTTATCACGAAGCGCTTTAGCTTCTTTTATCTTGATAAGCATCTCCGGCATGAATTTTTGACCGCCGAAACCGGGATTAATACCCATAATAAGTAGAATATCCAGGCTTGCAAGATGCTTTTCCAAACTGTCCACCGATGTTGATGGGCAAAGAGATATGCCCGATTTTACATGGTTCTGTTTACAGACATTTATAAAAGCATCAATATTATCGGTAGCTTCGGCATGTATGGTAATGGCGTCTGCCCCGGATTTAATGAATGGATCCACAAACTCTTCAGGGTTTTCGATCATCAGGTGAACATCGAAAACCAATTTGCTGTTCTGACGAATACCTTCTACTATATTAGGGCCAAAAGAAAGATTAGGCACAAAATGACCGTCCATTACATCAATATGTAGATATTTTGCACCAGCTTCTTCCACACTTTTAATTTCTTCATTATACCGTCCCGCATTTGCCGCAAGCAGGGAAGGGGCAATTAGAACCATATTTTCACGACCTTCCAATCCTATCGTTTGTTACCTTTTGATCATATCAATTTTCGTTACAGAAAGCAATACGAAAGATTTCTAAAAATATGATTGACTATAGCACGACGAATAGATTGTACTAAAAGTAGCTAATGAGTAGTAAATATTGAGCTCATACATATTTTCAATGGAAGAAACACTATGTACATGCAATGAGATCACTGATAAATTCTTCTTCCTTCTTCAAAACTCTCTGCTTATGAGTTTTTCAAGAAGTTCATTGAACAGCCGAATTTTGATCTGCATCAAATATATAGGATGTTAGAAGTCATAGCAAAGGAAACAGATTTCATATCCATGAACTTGATCCGCAATTCACAAATTGATCGGGCCTTTAAGGTTCTTGATACAAATCCCTCGAAGACCGGGAAGCATCGTCAGAATGATTACAAGCGCTTTATTGAAAAAACGACCTGTACTGCTGACGGAGAAGTTGCTGAAAATGAATTTTACAGTCTCGACACGTGCCTGATTGAAAGCGAAGCAGCCTATGATGGCTTTTACGCTGTATGTACGAGCCTAGAGGAAGATGCTGTTGAAATAAGAAAAATCAATAGACGGCGTTGGGAAATCGAAGAGTGCTTTCGAATTCTGAAAAGTGAGTTCAAAGCAACACCAGTTTAGTGAAATTGTGCGCTTTTTTAATAGCAACAAAAGCCTGCGACCCAATTATATTAACGGTTATCAGGCTTTTTGCTTTTCTGCAACTGTTAAAGACGATAATTTTCGTTAAAGAAAGCAATACGAAAGTTTTCAAAAAATATGATTGACTGTAACATGACGAATAGATTATACTAAAAATAGCTAATGAGTAGTAAATTTAGAGCTCATACATATTTCCAATGGAGGAAACACTATGTACAGAGGATTAACAATTAAACCTCCCTTTTTTGAAATTGGTCCCAAGTCCTATTTATACGGTGATCAGATCATAAAGCTAGCCAAAGCTGCTGATGCCGCATCAAAAAAATACGATGTCGATATCATTTTCACAACACCATATCCGGATATTCGCAGAGTCGCCCAGGAAACAGAGCGACTTTTCGTGTTTGCACCTCATATGGATCCGATCCCTGTCGGCCGTGGTCTTGCAGATGTTTTGCCTGAATCCATTAAAGCTGCCGGAGCAGTGGGCGTTATGCTTAACCATTGCGAAAAGCCGATTTCCTTATCCGTACTGCGTCAGACCATAAAACGTGCCGATGAGGTAGGGCTGATCTCCATCGTTTGTGCCGATTCCATCGCTGAAGCAAAAGCCATCGCGCTATTGGAGCCCAACATCATCGTTGCCGAGCCTACAGAACTGATCGGTACCGGCAAGGCCAGCGATATGGATTATGTTCTTGCTTCCATAGAAGCGGTAAAATCCGTTAACCCTGAAATACTTGTACTGCAGGGTGCAGGTATCAGCTCGGGGAAAGACGTGTATAATGTTATTTACGCAGGAGCAGAATCTACCGGCTCATCCAGCGGTATTGTAAAAGCACCCGACAGCGCAGCCATGGTGGATGAGATGATCCATGCCGTACGTGAAGCATGGGACGCGCGTAATAAAAAATAGTATTAGTATTAAGATGTAGACTTTGCTTTTTGAGCATAAATAAATGGAGGTTTGTATAATGGAATTTAAAGTGTACCAAAAGGAGCTTGAGCTCCAATCCAGAGGTTGGATTCCAACTTTTCATGATGTATCTAAAGAAGTTATGGAAATGGTAAAAGAATCTGGTATTAAGAACGGCACCTGTGCCCTTGCTTCTCACCATACCACCTGCAGCGTTATGATACAGGAATGCTCCCATGATCTCGATTCCTTCGATCTCGAATATCTGCAGCATGACCTGCTGGATATCATGCGAAAGATGATACCTGATTATTCAGAAGAGAACCAATATCGTCACCCCGGCCCCATCCACGCACAGTTCGGCCGTTATGTCAATGAACCCGGCAACTTCACCAGTATGAACACAGATGGCCATCTGCGCAGCGTTTTCTTCGGTCGCAGCGAAACCATGACCATTAAAGACGGCAAGCTGGACGGCGGCGAATTTGCTCACATTTATTTTATAGATTGGGATCATGTCCGTGCCCGCCGCAGGCAATTAAACGTCACAATTATGGGCACAACTGAGGATGTGGGAGACCGCAAGTGGAATAATGGCGAAGTCGTCAATACATTACGTAAATTCACCGATGAAGAAAAGGCTTATATGCCCCATTTTGATCTTCAGCAGAAAAGGTAACCGTTTTGCATAAAATCCACGCAAGACCCAGAACCGTTCAGGTACAGATAACAAAATACCAGAAACCAGGACCTCTCTTGCCCTCTGATGGCGGGGGAGGTCTATTTTTATAGTAACATTGACACCGGATGAAATCATTGATAGAATATAACATATTAGTGATATGTTTAATCATTCAAAGTTAAAAATATATCATGCAAATAACAAATTACTATCGTTTATAACGTTTTGTGTTATTACGGAGTAACAAGGGCTGGTCGCATACTTCGTATGCTGCTCGCCTAAGCATCCTAGTTCCCGGGACCCGCAAGCAATTTTTTAATTGCATAAGCGCCTAAAGGTAATAGGTGGGGTTCTTATTTTGATAAGAGGAGTGAAAACTATGGCAACACCAGTCATTCTGCCCCGTCAAGGGCAATCAGTGGAAAGCTGTATTATCGGCAAATGGAACAAGAAGGTCGGCGATGCAGTCAAGATTGGCGATATCCTTTTCAGTTATGAAACAGACAAAGCTACTTTTGAAGAAGAAGCCAAGGTTGAAGGAACGATACTTGCCTTGTTTTTTGAGGAAGGTGATGATGTTCCCTGTCTGACCAATGTGGCCGTCATCGGTAACCTCGGTGAAAGCTTTGAAGAGTTTAATCCTAAAGCAGGTTCATCCAGTGTTCCTGCTTCTTCCGCCAAGGACAACCCAGCAGAACCCGTTGAATCAACTGTCAGCGCCACCGAGGCTGAGGCTACACCTTCATATACCGCCGCAACCGGAGCAGCAGGAGCAGCGGGTACAGCCTTTGTTTCCCCTCGTGCAAAAGCAACAGGAGAGCGTCTTAAGGTAGATGCATCCGTTGCTGCGCCCACAGGCCCTCATGGCCGTGTCATTGAACGTGATGTCATTCGTTTGGCTCAGGAAAGCCGTACCGGAACAGGTCTTGGCGGGAGAATCCCCCTTGACGGTGCGATCCAATCGACTGATGCTGCTGCCACAGCCCAGGTCTCTATCCCTGCAGTTGCTGCAAATGGTCCGGAATTTGAGGACGTCAAGCTGCCCAATATTCGTAAGATCATAGCAAAGAGCATGCAGCAGAGCCTCTCCACCATGGCACAGCTCACTAATAACTGCTCTTTTGACACCACCAATATTGCGGCATTCCGCAAGCAGTTGAAGGCTGCGGCAGAAAAGATGAATTTACCCAATATCACCTATAATGATATCATTCTTTTTGCAGTTTCACGTGTACTTAAAAATCACAAGGATCTCAACGCTCATTTCCTCGATGACAAAATGCGTTATTTCAAGCATGTCCATTTAGGAATGGCGGTAGATACTCCCCGTGGCCTCATGGTGCCCACACTTTTCAATGCCGATATGAAGAGTCTTAAAGAGATTGCAGCAGAAAGCAAAGCACTAGCCAAGGCTGCCCAGGAAGGGAATATCTCTCCTGATCTCCTGGCAGGTGCAACCTTTACTATTTCCAATCTCGGAACATTCGGAATAGAGAGCTTCACACCTGTAATCAATCCGCCACAGACGGGTATCCTGGGAGTCAATGGCATCATGGAGCGTGTGCGTACGGTGAATGGTTCCATCACAACCTATCCCGCAATGGGACTCTCACTAACCTATGATCACCGTGCCGTTGACGGCGCTCCGGCATCCCGTTTCCTGATGGAGCTCACGACTGCCCTTGAAAATTTCTCAACCTTATTAATCGGATAGGGAGGATTAGCATATGACATATGATCTTATCGTTCTTGGCGGTGGCCCCGCAGGCTACCTTGCCAGCAAGCGTGCCGGCCATGCAGGCTTGAGCGTGCTCTGTATTGAAAAAAGAAGCGTGGGCGGCGTATGCCTTAATGAAGGCTGTATCCCCACCAAAACCCTGTTGTACAGTGCAAAGCTATATGACGGTGCATTACATGGCGAAAAATATGGCGTTACAGCCTCAGGCCTCTCCATAGACCATGCCAAGGTCGTTGCACGTAAGGATAAAGTGGTTAAAACACTGGTAAGCGGCGTCAAGGCAACTTTAAAGGCAAGCCATGTTACGCTTGTAGAGAGCGAAGGCGTCATTACCGGAAGAAACGCCGAGGGCTACACCGTATCGGCAAATGGCGAGACCTATACCGGCAAGCGGCTTTTGATAGCCACCGGTTCTTCTCCGGCCGTACCACCCATTCCCGGCCTTAAAGAAGGCCTTGCTTCAGGCTTCGTTATGACCAACCGCGAAACTCTGGATCTTGCGCAAGCGCCCAAGAAGCTCGTTGTTATCGGAGGCGGCGTAATCGGACTTGAGATGGCTTCCTACTTTAACAGCATCGGCACAGAGGTAACAGTTATCGAAATGCTCGATCACATAGCAGGAGAAAATGATCCGGATCTTGTGAAGCTTCTGCAAAAGGGCTATGAGAAAAAAGGCATGACCTTCCATCTCAATGCCAGGGTTACCGAAGTCAAAACCGACAGTGTGGTATACGAAAAGGACGGCAAGACCGAAACCGTGTCAGCCGATAAAGTACTCCTTTCCATTGGGCGCAGGGCCAATACCCAGGGCATCGGTCTTGAAACCATCAATGTTTTAACCGAGCGCGGTGCTATCGTCACCGATACACATATGAAAACCAACATTCCCGGGGTTTACGCCGCAGGGGATGTCAACGGCAAATCCATGCTGGCCCACACCGCTTATCGTGAGGCAGAGGTCGCCGTCAACCACATGCTGGGTAAAAAGGATATGATGCGCTACAGCGCCATCCCTTCGGTATTGTATACCAATCCCGAGCTATCCTCCGTTGGCGAAACAGAGTATACTGCCAAAAAGAAAGGCATGGATGTGGACGTCGTTAAGATTCCCATGCGTTTCTCCGGAAGATACCTGGCTGAAAACGAGGGCGGCGACGGCATATGCAAGCTGGTCATCAACAAACAGCATCGTACCATTGTAGGTGTACAGGCGCTTTCCAATTATTCCTCCGAATTTATTGTGGCCTGCGGCACATTTATCGAACTGGAACTAACCCTTGAAGACATCAAACAGATTGTATTCCCGCACCCAACCGTGTGTGAAATCATAAGAGAAGCAGTATTCCAATACTGAGCATAGATTTAAGGAGAGTGATACTTATGTCAAAGCAATTACCCGTTTCTCCGGCGGAAATGCGTAAGCCGGGCAAACTTAAGTTCAAAGACATACCCGTCAATACTTATCAGAAAACGGTGAAGGATGAGCTTCGCAACTTCACCAAGGAAGAGTTTCTGAATATCTACCGCGATATGTTCTATATTCGCGAGTTTGAGACCATGCTGAACCTCATTAAAACCACCAGCGAGTATGAGGGTGTACCCTACAACCATCCCGGACCGGCTCACCTTGGCATCGGTCAAGAGGCTGCGTATGTGGGCCAGGCTTTTCATCTTACCCTGGACGACTTTACTTTCGGATCCCACCGCAGCCACGGTGAAATCCTTGCAAAAGGTCTCCGTGCTGTTGAAACCTTGGATGAAGAGCATTTAATGCAGATCATGAAGGATTTCTTCGACGGAAAAACCCTGGCGGTCATCAACGATTCCAAGAAATCCGTCAAGGAAATTGGCCGTGACTTTTTGCTCTATGGAATGATGTGTGAGACCTTTGCCCGTGAAAACGGTTTTAATAAAGGCTTGGGCGGTTCCATGCACGCTTTCTTCACACCCTTTGGCATCTTCCCCAACAACGCCATCGTAGGCGGCAGCGGCGATATCTCTGCGGGTGCAGCGATGTTCAAGCTCATCAACAAGAAGCCCGGTGTTGTAATATGTAATATCGGAGATGGTTCCCTGGGCTGCGGTCCTGTCTGGGAAGGTTTTATGCTTGCAGTAATGGATCAGTGCAAGACCCTTTGGGGTGAGAATGGCGGCGGTATGCCCATCATCTTCAACATCAACAACAATTTCTACGGCATGGGCGGCCAGACCTTGGGTGAGACCATGGGCTATGGCTCAGTGGCTCGTATTGCGGCAGGCCTCTCCCCAACTCAGCTCCACGCCGAACGTGTGGATGGTTACAACCCATTGGCAGTCATTGATGCATACAAACGTAAGCTGCCCACAGCCAAGAAGGACGGTCCTATGCTCTTAGACGTGGTGACCTACCGTATCTCCGGTCACTCCCCATCCGATTCCTCCAGCTATCGTACCAAGGAGGAAATCGCTGAGTGGGAAGCAGCAGATTCCATTGAAGCATACGGAAAGCAGCTTCTAGAAGCAGGCGTATGCACCGAAGGTGAAATTGAAGCTATCCGCGCCATGGTCAAAGCTGACATGCTGCGCAACTTTAAGCTTTCCATTGATGAAAAGGTATCTCCGCGTATCGACATCTTTGGCAGCCAGGCTAACTTCATCGGCGACCTCATGTTCTCCAACGAAAAAGTCCGCGCATTTGACTCGGAACGGAAACCCGATGTATTGCTGCCTAAAGAAGAGTGTCCCCGGGTTATGCAAGTCTCACGCAAGGAGCGTTTCGCCTTCGATAAAGACGGCAAGCCCATATCAAAGAACAAAGTCTATCAGCTCCGCGACGGTATTGCAGAGCCCATCATCAACAAGTATTATGAGGATCCGACCCTTGTTTCCTACGGTGAGGACGTACGTGACTGGGGTGGAGCTTTCGCAGTATATCGCGGTATGACAGAAGCCATTCCCTACCATAGATTATTCAACACACCCATCAGTGAAGCGGCCATTGTCGGCTCTGCTGTAGGCTACGCCATGAGCGGCGGCCGCGCCATCGCAGAGCTGATGTACTGTGACTTCTTGGGCCGTGCGGGTGATGAAATATTCAACCAGCTCAGCAAGTGGCAGTCCATGAGCGCAGGTATGCTAAAGATGCCTGTAGTACTTCGTATGAGCGTTGGCAGCAAGTACGGCGCACAGCATTCACAGGACTGGTCGGCTATTTGTGCCCACATCCCCGGTCTCAAAGTGGTATTCCCTGTTACACCGTATGACGCTAAAGGTCTTATGCAATCCGCTTTAAACGGTACCGATCCCGTTATATACCTTGAAAGCCAGCGTATTTATGATGTAGCCGAGCAGTTCCACGTAGGCGGAGTTCCCGAAGAGGAATACGAGATCCCATTCGGTGAGCCCGACATCAAGCGTGCAGGTTCTGATGTAACCATCCTTACCATCGGTGCTACCCTGTACAGAGCGTTGGAGGCTGCTGACATACTCGCTGAAAAGTATGGCGTTAGCGCAGAGATCATTGATGCTCGCAGTATTGTACCTTTTAATTACGAAAAGGTTATCGAGAGCGTTAAGAAGACCGGTCGTATCGTTATCTCCGGAGACGCCTGTGAGCGCAACTCTTTCATGCGAAACCTCGCATCTAACATTGCAGAGCTTGCCTTCGACTACCTGGATGCACCTCCTGTTGTTGTGGGGGCTAAGAACTGGATCACACCTGCCCACGAGCTTGAGGAAGCCTTCTTCCCGCAGCCTGAGTGGATAGTTGACGCCATCCATGAACGTATTCTCCCTCTCTCCGGACATGTCTGCTCCCACAATTGTACAGAGCTTGAACAGATCCGTGAGAACAAGCTGGGAATCTAAGATAAGCGTTGTCTTGTTACTTCGCAATAAGCATAATGTAAGCAGATCACTGACTTAATTAGTGATCTGCTTATTTTGTCTTTATTAAAATGAAACTCATTTGGTTGGTGAATAAAAACCTGCAAGCGCCCAAAGTCTGTACTGGACTTAATGTTCCTTATTTTACAACCTCTTTTCATGCTTTTAAAAAATTTGTCAAAAAAAATCCAAATTTATGAATATATTAGATTAAGGTGTCAAATTTATGGGTAATAAGCGAAAGTATGGAGCTTCCTATAATTTCAATAGGAAGCATAATGGTTACCATTGTTAGGGTTTCCAATATATATAAAAGGTAGGTAGGTTGCAATGAAATTTCCGAAAATAACGAAAACTGTTTCTTCTTCTTCAGCAAAGAAATTATTTCGATTTGACAACTGGTTATTTAGCATCCGAACAAAGTTGATTGCTGCTTTCTTGGTCACCCTTATTCCCATTATTCTCCTTGGTATCTTTTCTTACAACAGCGCTTTTAATTCCATTAAGGATACCGCCACAAAGACATCTCTCGAAGCAATGGGCCAGGTAAACAAATATATCGGATTGTCTCTCCGTAATATTGAAAACACATCTACCCAGATTTCCATAGATACCGACTTCCAAAATTATGCTCTTAGTTCCAAGGACGCCATTGGCGCTGCCTCATATCGGCAAAAATTAATCAACCTTATTAAAAATATCTCGTCAGAAAATGAGCTTATCTGCAGTATTACCATCCTTTTGGATGACGGCAAATCCATTTCGTCCCATGCCAATCTCAAAGAAGTTCAATATGCGGATCTTGGCGGCACCCAGCTTTCAAACCGGGCAAGAGAAAAAGGCGGAGAAGCCTTCTGGCTTGGAAGCCATGCTGAGCTTGACAAGCTGCTCCCTGAATCGGAACCCTATTCATTATCATCGGTAATGCTTATCCAGAATTCTATTTCCAAGGAAGCCAAGGGTTTGCTCGTTGTAGATGCAAAGCCTGATTTGATAAATAATGCCCTGAAAGATCTCGATTTTGGTAGCAACAGTGAATTGCACCTCATCAGTCCTGACAACAAGGACGTTGCCTTTGTCATGAACAATGGCGTCAATGAGCCTCTGGATACATCGGATCCCAATAATCAAATTATAGGTACAGAGTTCTTTTCCACGGCCACTAAAAGCCAAGAAGAGCACGGCTCATTTATTACCGACTATAAAGGGAAAGAGCACATGGTACTCCACGCAAAAGTCGGAGATACAGGATTTGTATTTATAGGTCTTGTTCCCACCTCCAACTTCTCTGATTCAGCAAAAGGAATAAAAAACGTAACCGTTGTTTTAACAATTGTGGCAGCAGCTATAGCCATTTTAATCGGTTTATACATTGCAATCGGTATGAGCGGAACCATTAATCGCATTATTAAAACTTCCAAGAAGGCTGCAGATGGAGATTTGACCGTCAAGTTCGAATCTCGCAGGAAAGATGAGCTGGGTACTTTGTCACAGAGCCTTCAAATCATGTTATCCCATATGGGAAAGCTCATTGAAAACGCTGCCGACACAGCTGCAAAAGTTATTGAATCGTCCAGAACGGTGGCAACCACTTCCCAGCAGGTCTCCATAGTGTCCCATGAGGTAGCCAGAACCGTTCAGGAGATTGCTGAAGGCGCTTCTGCCCAGGCCAGCGACTCTGAGAAAGGTTCCATCAAAATGGGAGACCTGGCTCAGAAAATCAACACTGTATCAGATTCTGCGAGAACTATAGAATCCTACTCGGAAAATACCATTGATCTAACCAAACAGGGACTTTCTTCAGTTGTAGATCTGGAAAGCAAGGCTAAGGAAACCACTGAAATCACACATACCATTATTACAGATATTCAGGCTCTGGAAGCTAACTCCCAATCCATTGGGAAAATTGTAAAGGTCATTAACGGAATTGCCGATCAGACCAACCTTCTGGCTCTTAACGCAGCCATAGAAGCAGCCAGGGCCGGCGAAGCCGGAAGGGGCTTTGCAGTGGTGGCTGATGAAATTAGAAAGCTCGCAGAGCAGTCGACTTTCGCTACCAAGGATATCGCCGCCATCATAGCCGACACCCAAAGCCAGACCACTCATCTTGTTGACAGGGCTATATCCACGGAAAATATCCTGAAATCACAAAATGTAGCTGTAGCCAATACCCTAAATGTATTCAAGAACATTTCTGATTCCATGGAGCTTTTAGCCAAGAGAGTTCTTGACATTATGGACGGCATTACCGAAATGGACAACTATAAAGATCAGACTATAGCTTCCATTCATAATATTTCTTCGGTATCCGAAGAAATCGCGGCTTCTACAGAAGAGGTATCAGCTTCAACAGAAGAGCAGCTAGGATCCATTGAAGAGCTTTCAAGCTTCGCAAAACAACTTGAAGATGCAGCAGAGTCCTTGAAAGAATCAATCAGCAGGTTTAAGATAAGATAAGGAACAACCCATATACAGGAGTAATCGCATGGTTAAAAAACGTGTTCTCTGCTTCGGAGATTCAAACACCTATGGTTATGATGTGAACACAAATGGCAGGTTTGAGGATGAACTGCGTTGGACAGGCGTATTGGCAAAAGAGCTTGGTGATCATTTCACGGTTATTGAAGAAGGGCTCCCCGGCCGAACCGCTGTATTTGACGATCCCCTTGGAGAAGGACTATCTGGAATTCAGTATATATGTCCCTGCCTCAAGACACATAATCCAATTGATTTATTGATCATCATGCTGGGCACCAACGACACCAAGCAGCGCTTCAGCGCAACAGCCAAAAATATAGCAGACGGTCTTAGCAGGCTTACGTTAAAGGCACAGCAAACGGCCTGCTGGCGTAAAAAGCCCAGAATATTACTCGTTGTACCTCCTCCCATTACATCCGATGTCACTGGGGGAATCTTCTCCGAAGAAATGGGCGACGGATGCATCCAAAAAAGCCGTGATCTTGCCAAGCACTTCTCCGACGTTGCAAGATGGCTCCATTGTGATTTTATGGATGCTGCACCCTTCTGTGAGATGAGTTCCCGGGATGGCATGCATCTTACCAAAACCGCCCATCAATCATTGGGCTTGGCACTTACCAAAAAGGTTGAAGAATTATTAAAATGATTGAAAGCCCCTTTAGCTTGTGAAGCTGAAGGGGCTTTTGATTAGGATTATTACTATGTGTTGCCTGAAATTTATTTTAGTGCCTCAAGAAAATGTTTGGTAATCTCCATGGGTCTTGTGATGGCCGAGCCCACCACAGCCGCGGTTACTCCGGCATCCATGGCTTCTCTGAGCTGCTCAGGAGACCATATGCCTCCTTCGGCAATAACAGGTACTGATAAATTCTCCACCAGCTTTTTCATTAAGGGTATGTTCGGCAATTCTGCTCCCGCCGATTCAGCCGTATAACCCGATAAAGTAGTGCCCACAAGATCAAATCCGATTTCTGCAGCGTGGATGCCTTCCTCAAAGGTGGCGCAATCAGCCATAAAGAGCTGATCAGGGTATTTTTCCCTAATTAATTTAAACATCTCATCCAATGTCCTGCCATCTGGCCTGGGTCTTGAGGTTGCATCGATGGCAATAATGTCAACACCGCATGCAATAAGCTCCTCCACTTCCTTAATGGTAGGGGTTATATAGAGATTGCTGCACGAACCTGGATATACTCTTTTAATAAGCCCTATAATCGGTAAATCAACTGCTTTTTTTATTTCAGTAATATCCTCAACCGTATTGGCTCTGATGCCTGATGCGCCGCCCAGCATAGCCGCATACGCCATTCTTGACATGATAAACGAGCTATACAAGGGTTCATCTGCCAGAGCCTGACAGGATACAATAAGCTTGCCTCGTATCTTCTCTATTGTTTCATTACGCAATTTATTCACCGCCGGATTTTTGATTTTCTCTCATCATAACACAGGTAATTTCTTTTTTCAATTCTAATTATGAAAAAAATATTTATTTTTGTATTGCCTTGGGACCCTGAAAATGCTAGAATCAAAAGAAGAACCCAGATTTTAAATAGCACCATAAAAGGAGTGTTGTTCTGTGTCCAAATATGATGTTTCAAGGTTTCGTAATGTAACTGTGGCATTTAATACGCCATTTGCAAAGGATGGCTCCCTGGACCTTAAGGCCACAAAAGCCTTTTCCCGCTATTTTCTGAACAAAGGTGTTAAGAGCCTTTATGTATGCGGCAGCACCGGCGAGGGCTTTCTGCTGGATAACGATGAACGTAAACAGGTTTTGGAAGCCGTTATGGAAGAAGTCGGCAACGAGATGAACATTATCGTTCATGTGGGTACTGCCTCAACCAGACATTCGGCGGACCTTGCCCGCCATGCCGAGAAAAGCGGTGCTCATGCAACTTCCGCTGTTCCTTGCGTTTATTACCGTCCAAGCGAGGAGGGTATTTTCCGTCACTGGACAGAGATTACTGAAGCCGCTGATCTTCCCTTTTTTATTTATAACATTCCCCAGCTTACCGGATACAGTCTTTCCATGAACCTTTTCAACCGGATGCTGAAAAATGAACGTGTAGCAGGCATAAAGAATTCCTCTGAGGCCGCCCATGACATACTACGCTTCAAGCAGGCCGGCGGTAAGGATTTTATTGTCTTTAACGGGCCTGATGAACAATATCTGGCAGGCCGTGTCTTAGGAGCAGATGCCGGTATCGGCGGCACATACGGAGCAATGCCTGAGCTGTATCTCAAGCTGGAAGAACTCATCGACCGCGGGGAGCTCACCAAGGCTCAGGAACTGCAGGCCGTTATCACAAGCCTTATTTATCGGCTTATTTCATTCCCTTCCCTCTATGGAGCGGTTAAAACCATTGTGCGTCTTGACGGCTGCGATATAGGTGATCCACGTCTGCCTTTCCTGCCTGTGGATGAAAAAGATCCCGCCATCCGCCAGCTCTACCAGGATATTAGAAAAGCTGTAGAAAGCAGCAAAGCGTTATAAATGCTCCCTCCATACATTTTAAAAGGGTTGTTCCAAGATTTGGAACAACCCTTTTTATTTAATACAGCTTTTCTGAAATAGCATTAGCCGTAAATTCCTTATTATGCTTTGATTTATCCAGGGTTCTTTGAAAGTATTCCATATAAAGCACATCCAGAAGAAACAGCTGGGAAAGCTTGGCAGAAAGGGATCCGCCTTGGAGGGGGCCTTCATTGGAGCCGCATAGCAAGACAAGATCAGCATATTCAGTCAGTGGGGATTTTGCGAACTTCGTAATGGCAATTACTTTAGTATTCCGCGATTTGGCAAGCCTGGCCATATCAATGGTATCCTTTGTGGAACCCGAATAGGAAAAAATCACGGCCAGATCCTTATCAGAAAGGAGAGCGGCAGACATAGTCTGAAGGTGCGCGTCCATGGTCATGGTAACATTGGGTATGATACGCATGAACTTGTTACAGGCATCCATTGCGGTAATTAAGGACGCACCTACTCCAAAAAATACGATGCGCTGGGACTCCAGCATCCAATCAACTGTTTTCTGGATCTTTTCTATATTGATCAGGTCATAGGTTTCATTTAAAGCACTTACATTGGTGGAAAGCAGCTTTTTGACCATGACCTCGGTGCTGTCCTCGGGCTGCACCATACCTGTAATCTGGGAGGTGTCATTATCCGACCCCAGGCTTTGAGCTACCATAACCTTAAAGTCCTGATAACCCTTTAATTTCAAATCTCTGCAGAAGCGGAAAACACTTGTGTCTCCTACATCACAGGCATCAGCCAAATCGGTGATCGACATATACAATACCCTTCTGGGATCAGCCATGATAAAGTCTGCGACCTTCTTTTCAGCCTTTGTAAAAATATTATAGTTGGCTTTGATGAGTGTAAAAATATCAGCACTCATTGATACCCTCCTTTGGGCTGATTACTCCATACGCTGGCACCAAGCAGCCCGGCCCGGTTGCCCAGATCTGCCTTGACTATTTTTACTCCGAGATGGCCAGGGTTCAGATAACCGTATATTTTACCGTTTATGGTTTTCAAAATATAGTCTTCATTCATTATACCGCCCCCAAGGACAATGCATTGGGGATTAAATACAGGAATCAACGTAACCAGTCCAAGAAGAATTTCTTCAATCCATTCATCTACAATTTGTATTATTTTGTTATCTCTCTCATAGTGTTTTTCAAATACGACCCTGCCATTTACACATTCCGGATCAGCTTCCAGGGCCCTTTTTACCAGAGCGGCGGTTGAAGCGTATTGCTCATAGCATCCCTTTTGACCACAGCCGCACTCTAAGCCCCCGGCATGGGTAAGGATATGCCCAAACTCACCTGCTACGCCAAAGCCACCAAAATACACCTGCTTATTAATGATGATTGCGCCTCCGACTCCTGTTCCATAAGTCAAACAGAGAAAATCCTGATAGCTTTTACCTGCTCCGTAAATAGCCTCTCCAAGTGCGGCGGCATGAACATCGTTAAGTACGGCGGTAGGAACATGAAATTCATTCTGGAAGAACTCCTTGACAGGCTTTCCTGTATAACAGGGTACATTTTCATTGGCATATCGTATGGAGCCATCTTTTATATTGACCTGCCCGGTGGTGCTTATACCGATACGATCATACCCGGTATATTGCCTCACAAGAGAAAAAGCATTTTCAAGAAGCTTATCCCCGCCCTGTTTCCCTTGTGACGGAACCTCATTTTCCTGTGACAGTTGACCGTCTTCATCCACAATCGCGGACTTTATCATTGTTCCACCCAGATCAAGAGCCAGTATTTTTATATCATCCACCCCGCCTATTTCGTCAATTTTTAATATGCTATTACAATCAATTATATTTGAAAGAAAAAACTCAATCAAGATTCATTACCGAATGCATGGCACCATATAGGCCTGCCAAATTACCAAGGGATGCTTTTTTTATAGATAGCTTCCTGAAGCTGGGCATGACATGGCTTGGCAAGCTTTTCTCTACAGCATCGATGATATAGGGTTGGCTCATCACTCCTCCACCCAATATGATACATGAGGGATTAAAAATGTAAACAAGAGAAACAAGCCCTGTGACAACTTCATTTATCCAGCCGTCTACCTGCTTTTTAACATCAGCATTTTTTTCAGAAAGCAGCCGGAAGACCTCCCGGCCATCTATTTCCTTGATTCCCAACGCCTCAGCTACATTTTTGCAGAGTACCGTTGCAGAAGCGTATTCTTCATAACACCCATATCCTCCGCACATACATTTGCGGCCGCCGACATGGGTGATAATATGGCCAAATTCTGCAGCAGAGCCCGATGACCCCCTATAAATCCTCCCCGATTGTATAATGGCGCCCCCGACACCAGTACCATAAGTCAGGCATAAAAAATCTGGAATTCCTCTACCGCTGCCGTAATAGGCTTCGCCTAATGCAGCAGCATTGGCATCATTTTCTACTGCTACATGAACGCCCATGCTTTTTTCAATCAGCTCTTTAATTCTTGTTCCCGGCCAGCCCGGGAGACTGTCTGTCCCATAAATCACACTGCCGCTCGCAGAATCAATCTGTCCGGTAGCGCTGATGCCAATGCGGTCAATTCCCCTGTAGCTGTTTGTTATCTCGAGAATACGCTCCATGAGCTTTTGACCGCCCTCATGACGATTGGTTTGATATTCAGTAGTTTCGTCAATTATACCATTTTCTTTAAAAATCCCCGCTTTAATGGCTGTTCCACCTATGTCAAGAGCTAGAATCTTCATCTTCCTAACCTCTCATAAATGCTATTTGGTAAGATCATCTGTCTTTTAGTATCTCTCCACGGATGATGGTCAAAACCACATTAAGATTCTTGTCCAATACCACAATATCGGCATCACAGCCTGGCTTAAGTTCGCCTTTCTTGTCCTTTAAGCCTATTGCTGCCGCAGGATTGGACGTGACCATCTTAAGCGCACCCTCCATATCAATTCCCATTGTTATTAGGTTTCTGACCGACTGATCCAATGTGATGGTGCTTCCGCAGAGAGTGTCGCTTCCTTTTTGTCTGCATATCTGATCCTTCATAACAACCGTTTTCCCACCAATATTATATTCCCCATCCTCTAGGCCGGCCGGTTCTACAGAGTCACTCACAATAACGCATCTGTCAGGACCTTTGATCTTATAGACCAACCTTATTACAGCCGGATGCAGATGGTTTCCATCTGCAATCATTTCAACAAAAACATCTCTGCAGTCCAGAACACCGCCTGCTATACCCGGTTCTCTGTGATTTAAGGCACTCATGGCATTAAAAAGGTGCGTTGCTCTATTAGCCCCGTAATTGACAGCCTCCAATGTTTCATCATAGGTAGCAGCACTATGGCCCAGCGAAACATAAATACCTCTTGCTTTCAAGTATTTTATCAACTGCGGCGCCCCCGTCATTTCAGGTGCCAGGGTTATTGTTTTTATTATATCCTCATAGCCTGATACAAGCTCATCATAGTTCTCTATGGAAGGCAGCCGGATATATTGCTCATTCATTGCTCCCTTTCTTTTCTCATTAATGAAAGGGCCTTCCAAATGTACGCCGAGGATATTGTCATAAACATGCTTTTTCTCCTTGAACAGGGCAATTTGACGAAGACATGATCTTATTTTTTGACTTTCCGCAGTATGCGCAGTTGCTAAAAAATTGGTTACTCCATGTTCACCGAAAAAATAACAGACCTTACTAAGGCCATCACTGTTAGCGTTGGTGAAATCCCAGCCCAATGCTCCATGGGTGTGTAGATCGATAAAGCCGGGACAGACAATCATATCCTTTACATCTATCCTGCCGCAATCAGAACTTATTTGGTCCTGTAATCCCGCCACTTTATTTCCCTCGATCAGGATATCTTTATATCCAATAAATTGATAGCCATCAAAGACCCTGCCATTAACTAGCATCAGTTTTCTCATTTCTGCATTCTCCTCTGATAAATCTCGGCTACACACCTATCTAGCACATATGTTATCACTGAAAATATCTTTTATCAACACAAAATAAAAAATTATTTTTATTTTGTGTTGATAAATAAAAATGATCATGCTAAAATTGAATCAGCCTAGTCATGTAAAAAAAGACCAAGAATGGTATAACATTATCATCACAACGGAAGAAAGATATCAAGTCTGATTTTCTTAAATGTACTAAATATACGCTATTTTAGTACATTTATGGCAAAAGGGAGGCAGGATGTTTTGAGGGAGATTAAATTCAGGGGCAAACGAGCAAATGACGGCGAATGGGTATATGGCGATATGATCACCAACAGCATGATAAACGGTAAAAAAGGGTGCTACATTATCAGCGATAGCTGTAATATATCTGAATGTACTGATGGAAAATTCAATATGGAAATGATTGAGGTTATTCCAGACACAGTCGGACAGTTCACAGGTCTGTATGACAAGGATGGTCGAGAAATCTTTGAGGGAGATATATTACACCATAAATGCAAAAGAAATCATGAGCTTTATGTGGAGACGGTCTCAAAAGTAAAATTCAGTAATGGTGCGTTTGTTATTGAATAACACTGTAGATACAGAAAAACCAGCCAATGGCTGGTTTTTCCGCACCGGTTATAAATCCCCCCTATTTATGTTTATAAACCGGTTATCCCCCTAATGGGTAACCAAAAACGGGATCAGGATACTTGCCATACGCTCGAAGCCAGAATTAGTAGGATGCAATTTATAGGGCAAAGTATCGTCATCCCCGATGTAAACACTTTTGGTTATGGCATTAATACCGCTCTCGCTATACCAGTCACAAACCGGTAAAGCATAGCATTCAGCAACCTTCTTGAGGCTGTCAGGATATGCTGTGGGCATGACGTCCGATCCATTCCAACCCTTAATGGGAGTGAGGATATAGATTCTGATTATGGGGTTTTGGTCAAGAATATACTCTATTGCTGATTGTAATGCACCAATGGTTGTCGAGTTATCAAATTCGCTTCCAATGGGCCGGACCGTTCCTAATAGTGTCGGAATATTTCTGAAATCATTGGCTCCCGCTGTCAGGGTTACAGCGTCTACACCTGAAAAGTCATAGGATCGAACCCTTTCTGAAATCTGAGGCATGGTATAACCCGATACACCCTCGTTTTTAACAACGGCACCTAAATGCTTTCTTATGTAGGATTGGTAGCCTACGGTTATTTGGCCGCTTTCACTATGGGATGAGCCAAAGGACTGACCATCATACCAGGTGATGGAATCGCCAAAGGTAACAATTGTTTTACCAATCCATTTGGAAGTCAGATGATTCATGAAACTCCTCCCGATTGTTTCTTAATTTTGAACCCAGTGGGGCAATTTGCCTTGTATATACTCAAGGTGTCTTCTGTAATCTTCATCGGATGGATATTCATATGGAGGTCGCAGGCGAAGAGGAAAATCCGGAAGTCCCAGCTTTGTGGTCAGTTTGTCATAAGCGCCATCCATTGCATTTGACCCCACAACCTTAATGAGGCTTTGACGAATGAGGCCCAATTCACGTTCTATCCGAAAGAGCTCGTTAAAATCGCGGTTTAATCCGGCCTCAAAGTATTTTCTGGCTATTTTGGGGTTGGATATTCCGATGGAAAGCAAATAACCACATTCGCCAATCTGCGAACCGTAAGCCCAGCCCAGGTCCGTCACAAAGAATTGAATGGGGCAATCGCTGCTTAAGAGTTCGTTAAGAATAACAGTATTGGGTGTTGTGAATTTTGCCGCCACAAGATTGGGTATTTCTTTAGCAAGGGTCTGAAAATGATCAATCCCCAGCACACGCCCGGACCGGCCGATATTATAGATCATGAAGAAGCAGTCCGGATACCGATCGCAAATCATATGAAAATACGTCAAAAGCTCCTTGTCATTGAGTACACCCCAGGAAGGCAGCACCAATTGGAATTCCCTGATACCGATTTTGTGGGCAATCTCTATCCTTTGTAATGTCAATTGGGTCGATTGGCTGATGACACATACCATGGGATGCAAGCCGGGACCACTCATCTCTTCCATGAATACGCCCACGATCTTTTCATATTCCTCGTTGGTCAAGTCATACCCTTCTCCGGCAGTGCCCATAATGTAAATATGCTTGATACCTGCACCCAAAAGATGTCTGACCTCGTCTCTGAAAAGTTTTTCATCCAATTCAAAGCTATCGGTCCATGGGATACAGGCTGTTGCCAGCATGGTCTGTGGATATCTTTTCATAGTGGCCATAAAGATAACCTCATATCATAGATAATCTACTTAAAAAGCAGTACTAGATGCAAGTATAGCCGCCATCCACGGGAATGGATAAGCCTGTAAGGTAGGCTGAAGCATCCGAGGCCAGGAACAATACGGGACCTTTTATATCATCATTGTCGGCAAGGCGTCCCAGTTGTGTATGGCGTGAATAGTTTTGAGAGAAAAGCTTTGGTGTGCGTTCGGACGCAAGCCCTCCCGGGCAAAGGGTATTGATGCGTACACCAAATCTACCGTAGTAGCTGGCGGCATGGCGTGTCCATGCTGTAATACCCGATTTGTTGAGCGCATAATCATGGGCATGGGAACCGTCACCCATACCGGGCTCCCCATCGTAATTGTGCTTTTCCACACCGATCAAGCCCATCATGGAGCCAAAGTTTATGATGGAACCGCTTTTTTGGCGAATCATCTGTTCTCCAACAAGCATGGTTAAATAGAGACATCCGGCGGAATTGACCCGAACCGACCAATCAAGGCCGCTCTCCTCCTGAAACCATCCAATACCACCCTTGGGAATGACACGGCTTGCATTGACAAATACGTCAATGGCATTTTCCTTCTCAACCACATATTCCACCAGCTTTTTGATGGATTCGGGATCTTCCTGATGGAACTCAACAATCTCCACCTGTCCGCCGCGCTCACGCAGTTCTTCTGCCGTTTCCTTAGCAGCTTCCACAGAATGGCTTGCCAGATATAGCTTGGCGCCCGCATCCACCAGTGCGATGGAACAGCTTTTGCCGTACATTGCTCTACCGCCGGTAATCAAAGCGACTTTGCCTTTTAGTGAAAACATTTCTAATGTATTCATGCACATTTCCTTTCTATGCACTATTTAGCAGTGTATCCGCCGTCAACGGGCAATGTGATCCCCGTGATGTATGAAGATGCATCCGAAGCGAGAAAAACAGCTGCAGCCTTGATATCTCCAGGTGTTGCCAAGCGTTTTATATGTGAGTGCTTGATAAACGAATCGGCAAAGCCCAGGGGTACCGTGTTCTCCAGTGGTGCATAAGCAATACAGTTGCACCGTACATCATGGTCACCGAGATAACCCGCCGCCTGCCGCGCATAGTTGACGTAGGAGCCTTTAACAAAACCGTAATCCAGAGAGAAGTCCTCATCGAATTTCTCGGGAGCGTCAACATAGTTCTGGACATCGCAACCAACCAGAGCAGCGTAATCGGATACGAAAATCACAGAGCCGGAGCCCTGTTCGGCCATGAGCATGCCCAGATGCTTCACAGTGAGCATAAGGCCCAGCTGTGTCCGTTTTAAGTTATCGTAAATCTCCTCAAAGGTGTGTACCCACCCTTTAAGCAGCACGTTGGAACCATTGTCCACGAATATATCAAGCGTGCCAAGTTTTTCACGGACCTCTCCGGCTAAGGAAATAGCGTTTTTCTCATCCAGCTGGTGGTACTCAATGAGTCCCTCCACACGCCCTCCGCTCTTTTCCAGCTTTTGCGCCGCATCACGCAGTGCATCCATATTGCTGCCGCAAAACCATACCTTGGCACCTGCTTCATAAAGGCCTGCAGCAATTTCTACACCGTAGACATATTCAGGTGAACTAATTAGTGCATTCTTTCCTTTTAATGAAAATTGATTATTCATGCTTATATCTCCTTGATTTCAGAGAGCATAACCTTCCTGCCACCTTGCTCACGGCTCATGATACCGCCGATGACCAGCTTCATCAGTTCTATTGTCTCGGTAAAGGGGAAGGGTTCCTCACCGGTTCGCAGATAATGTACGAAATTATCCATTTGCTTTTTAAATGAATAATAGGAATCGCTGTCTGTAACTGCCTTATTGCCAATGCTTCCTACTAAAAGCGTAGTACCGAACGCGCCGTACATACCGGCAGACAGTGGAATATGCACATCGCAGCCGGATTTATGAGTAATGTGTATCATATTCCGCTCATAGGTACCGGTGTTCTGTATGGAGAGGAAGCCTTCACCAAGCAGCGGGAAAATTCCCTCCAGTGCGTGAATACCGTAGGACTCCCATTTTTTGCACATAGGCTGGCAAATATACATGAGCTTGCCAATCTCATAATGGTTCTCAAAGAAAGGCTCCATTGCCTTGACATAGCGCATGGATGAGGATGAGATAAAACGCTTCCCCTCATTATGCCATTTGACAAAGGTACGAAGATCCTTTTCATTGTCCACCATGGGCTTGTCTATGAATAGGGGGATATCTGCTTCTATGAAGGGGCGGCAACGGTCTACATGCTCAGATCCGATGTCTGTTGCACAAATCACCGCATCCACCTGTCCGATCATATCCTCAGGCCTGTCAACTATATGAGGGATCAGCGAGCAGCGTGCCGTATCCTCAGCATCAGCACGATTGTTGCAATGAATATGCGTGATGTGTGCACCCGGTATGCCAATAGTATGCTTGGGCTGTTTGTTCAAATAAACAGGGATTCCCGCAAAGGGGCATTTATCCATATACTCCTTGTTGTAATCATTGAACATGGCACTCCATGAATAGGGATGTCCATTACCTTCCGTCATACCTAAAATACCAATGCGAAGCTCTTTCTCACCAAGGGGCCAAACGCCTGCCATAATGGGTCACCTCTCTTAAAATTATTGCCTTAAAGGCCTGCATCAATTTGAGATAAGCCTTTAAATAACCATAATCTTATAGTATAACGTAACACTCTGTTTTTCAACCACTTTCGGAAAAGAAAATAGTATCTTTATTATTATTGCTTTTATATTTTCATTATGCTTAATAAATACCCGTTACTATTTCGGAAGAGTAAATGATAGCTTATTATTTTTTGTTTTTATATTCTCACATTCCCAGCATAGTGGTATAATTGTGATAGGTAAAATCTAAAATATAGATTGCATGGAGGAATACCCAATGAATATGAGGCCAAGCAGAGTACTAAGGAAGATGAGAGAAGGAAAAGTAGCAACCTGTATTAAGCTGAACTTTAGTGACCGCAGAATAGTGGAACTCGCAGCTATGTGCGGATTTGATTGCGTATGGGTAGACATGGAGCATGTACCGAATGGGATTGACACCGTAGAACAGGCTGCCCTCGCTACAAAGGTTTATGACTGTGACCTCCTCACTCGTATATCCCGCGGTGGTTACAGCGATTATATCCAGCCTCTGGAAGCAGATAGTACAGGTATTATGGTACCTCACCTCATGAGTCTTGAAGATGCCAAGTATGTACAATACTACACCAAATTCCATCCTATCGGCCGACGCCCTCTGGACGGCGGCAATTCGGACGGGAAGTACTGTCTTGTCGATACCGCCGATTATATCAAGCAAGCCAACGAGCAACGCTTTGTTATCGTACAGATCGAGGATCCCGAGCCGCTTAAAGAGCTTGATGAAATCTGTGCGCTACCGGGTATTGATATGATATTCTTCGGCCCAGCCGATTTCAGCCAAGGCGCAGGCATTCCTTGTGATTGGGACAACCCTCTCCTGGAAGAAACCAAGCGATTGGTAGCAAAGACCGCCAGAAAGCACGGGAAATTTGCAGGTACGGTTGGCGGCACAGGAAACTTCAATGAATTAGTAAATATGGGATATAACTTTATCAGCCTCGGAGCAGACGTTGTGGCGCTTGCCCCCTACTTCCAGGATATTGTCGCCAAGTGTGACAATACAGAAGCCGTTGCATTTGAAGACATCAAGTAGGAGGATCATCATGAAGTATACCGAGATTGGTAGAGCTAAGGTATCCAATATGTCTCTGGGTACTGTTCAGCTCGGTATGAATTACGGCATTGCCAATACAGGCGGCAAGCCGGATCAGCAAAAAAGTTTTTCCATGCTTCGAGAAGCTTTGGAGCATGGTATTACATCTCTTGATACAGCACGGGGCTATGGTGACTCAGAAAAGGTGCTGGGTGGTTTTTTTGAGGAAGGCAGCTATAAAGGCGAGTTTCCGTTCCTAACCACCAAGTTTTTTACTACTGTGCCGGTAGGTTCTTCCGATGCAATAGTAGAAAAGGAAATTATCGAATCAGTTGAAACTTCTCTTTCTCTTTTAAAGGTTAAAAAGGTTAATTGCATATTAATGCACCGTCCAGAGGATATGACCAAGCATGGTGACATTGTGCCAAAAACCCTCAAGAGTTTGATCAATCGTGGCTACACAGATATTGTGGGAGCCTCCATCTATTTTCCTGAAGAAGTGGAGACCATGCTGCAAAATGATCTGTATCAGGCGATCCAGATTCCCATGAGTCTGTTTGACCAGAAGCTCATTCATCAAGGCTATCTAAGACGACTCCATGAAAAAAATATTGGTGTGTTCGTCCGCAGTGTGTTCTTGCAGGGCTTATTCTTCCTTGACCCCGACAATATGGGAGACCCGGACCTTGCCCGATATGCAGCACCTCATCTTAAAACACTGCGCCGTCTTGCTGAGCGTTCCGGCATGAGCGTTGCTCAGTTCGCCATATCCTTTATCCGGGATATACCCGGAGTAACGAGCTTGGTACTGGGTGCAGATACACCGGAGCAGGTAAGAGAAAACATCGCATTACTCGACGGCCCTGCCATTGGTGAGGCTGAGCGCAATGAAGCCCTCAAGGCTTTTTCAGATGTCGATCTGGAGGGTATCATGACCGTATTGAGAAGGCCAAAAGCTTAATCGTACGCATATGGAGAAAGGGATGGATACTATGAATATATTTGATCTCTCAGGGAAATACGCAGTCGTATTCGGAGGTGGCGGTTATCTTGGCAGTGCCACTGTGAGAGCCATGCTTGATTTGGGGGCCAAGGTCGTCGTTGCTGACTCTTTCCCTGAATTTGCAAAGAATAATATCGTCCAGTTTGAAGGTGATCCTAACTGTGTTTTATTTAAATGCGACATCAGTGACACTTCGCAGGTTCGTGGTGCCTATGACAAATGCGTAGAGGCCTTCGGCGGGTTCAACAGCCTTATCAATCTGGCCACGTTTGGTGCTTCAAATTCCATCGATAAAATGACCGATGAGGAGTGGAGCACCGGCATTGAAGGCACACTCAACACCACCTTCCGGGCCATTCGCGAGGCTATTCCCTACTTTGAGAAGAACGAGCAGAGCTGTATTGTCAATACTGGTTCCATGTACGGCATGGTTTCGCCGGATTACAGGATATACGGCAACAGCGGCCAAAATAATCCGCCAAACTACGGTGCCGCAAAAGCAGCAGTCATTCAGCTCACCAAATACTGTGCCGGTCATCTTGCACCTAAAGGCATTCGTGTCAACAGCGTAACACCCGGACCCTTCCCGGATCATCGCAAGCTGCCGCCCGAGGAATTCCTGCGCGAGCTCTCCAATAAGACCATGCTGGGTAGAGTAGGTACCAACAAGGAAATCGCAGGTGCATTTTGCTACCTGATATCCGATTCTGCTACCTTCACCACCGGGGCCAACATAGTGGTAGACGGCGGCTGGACGTCTTGGTAAAGGTCACATGACTTTATAGTATGAGTAAAAAACTCGAGGATGATTGCTTCCTCGAGTTTTTTTATTGCTATTCCTTTATCCCGCACTCCACCAGTCGAACCATTTCGGCTGCCCATTCCAACGGGACAGGCGGTGTGTCCTCCTTGCCAGTGAGATAGTCTACAGCAGCCCTGAATTGTCTCTCATACATTTGATCACCAGACAGGGGTACAGGAATAGAAATAAATTTCCCTGTCTCATTGTTGCCAAAATAAAGCCCATAGGGATGTACACCGTTCTCTGCAAGGGAGCATTGCAGAATACCTCTCTCAAACACCAGCCGAGTCTCATTGATAGCAGGACCCGAATAACCTGTACAAGTAACGGAATAGGGTGTTCCCTTATCCCCCACCCCCATCATGGCATAGGAGGAATAGACCTCTATGTCCGGCTTTTTAGCCAAATAATAAGCGTGGAATTCCTTTGTTTTCTGACCCAGGAACAAGTGCACACGATCCAACTGATGAACACCGTAATTAAGCGCGATTCCACCTCCGGACTGCTCTTGTGAAAGCTGCCAAGGTGAACGGCCATCCCAAAAGTAATGGCAGTGCAGGTGATCATCTATCGAAAGCAGCGGGCCCAAATCATTCTCATTAATAAAGGCAAGAGCTGCCTGGTATACAGCATTATACCTCTGGGTCTGACATACCGTAGCCTTGATCTTATATCGCTTTGCTGCCTCCATCATGCATAAACACTCTTCATAGGTATTCCCCAACGCTTTTTCGATGATAATATCAACACCAGCCTGGGCGCAGGCTGTAAAGCACTCGAGATGTAAATGGTGGGCGAGGTTAATGACCACAGCATCCGGTTTTTCTTTTTCAAGCATATCATGATAATCTTCATAAACGGGACAGCAAAGGCCAAGCTGCTCACAAAGCAGCCAGGCCTTATCCAGGGTACGGTTTGAGATGGCACAAAGCACCACATCATCAAGGGCCAGCAACGCTTTACCGTTGAGGCCCGCTATGTAACCGGCACCAATCATCGCAATTCTCATGAAAGCACTCCCCTAATATGAAAGTACATTATTTGCAGGTATCGATATGTACCTTTGCAATGAGTTTTTTAACATTGCTGCTCTTATCCCACAGTTGGCCTGCACAATGGGCATCCTGGGGCATAAAAATGGCAAAATGACCTGCGGGAAAGCGCACCTTGGCTGCGTCGTCATCAATCTTGCCCAGGCAAGCCTCAATAGCAGGATCATATTCTTTCGTAATGGTGGAAACCCCTGCCAGAGGCTTATAATAGAAAGCTTCCTCGCCTTCGGCTACAAGCATGACATCAATATAGTCCCGATGTGCCTCAAAAAGTGGATCTGCATTGGGCCCGGTAGCATAGGTGCCCCTGCGGATAAAGATCTTATCGCCCTCGATTTCAATAAGGTTGTTGTTATGCTGGCTGACATCATATTCTGCAAAGAATTTAAGTATCATTTCAATGCCCCGGCCCAGCCCGTAATAGCTTGCAGCGTTCTCCAGTCTGTCAAATACCATATTAACCCTCCTCGTTATTCACCACTGTATTTCCTTCGAGAATAACCTTATGGATGTTGTATTCATCATCTACCATGACAAAATTGGCCTTTTTGCCCACCTCTATCGTTCCGACCGTGTCGTCCACATGAACAGCCCGAGCCGGATTCCTTGAGCATACCTTGAATACGTCCACCATTCCGAGCCTTGCATTATGCTTGAAGTTCCGGGCTGCCTGATACATGCGCATCTTGCTGCCGCAAAGTTCGCCATTCTCCAGGTTGACATCCAAGTCATCCACAGAACCCGTACAGGAATCGGTAACGGCTACAACAAAGTCGATGCCTATGGTCTTAATGACCAGCCTGACCATCTCAGGCCTTACATGTATGCCTTGACTGTCATTGATAATCTCGCAGTACACATTGTCACAGAGCATAACCGCTTCATCAAAGCCACACTCTCTGGTTCCGGCCCAGCGGCTCGGCGAAATGCTGGTGCCTGTAGCATCCATCAGATGGGTACAGATAGTGACCCCGTGGTCCACTGCCCAAAAAACATCCTCTGGAGAAGCTTCGGAATGGCCGATGGCAATAGGAATACCTGCTGCATGGACATCGGTGATAAACTCACGTGCGCCTTCCAATTCAGGGGCGACAGTCCACATGCGAAGAATATCTGCGGCTTCGTCAAGATGACGCTGATATTCTCTTTTGTCTACAGGGCGGATGGTCTTGGCCCTGGCACCGTATTTAGGATTAAAGAAGGGCCCTTCAAAGTGAACACCCATAATGTTGCCAGGTCTTTTCTCCTCCATGGCCTTTCTGATCTTTCTCATGGCAAGTATGGCCCCATCCTCACCAATATCGTGATAAATGGTGCAGTTCATAGAGGTGCTTCCACCTTCAAGATGGAATCTGGCCACCTTTTCGGGATTTTCATGGCACCAGCAGTCGCCGCCCGCATGGCAGTGGATGTCCACAAAGCCGGGCCCTACATAGAACCCTTTACCATCAATCATTTCGCAGTTTTCTGGAATTTTAAGCTCTGCTTTTGTCCCGATTGCGTGAATATGATCCTCGTCAATTAACAGAATGCCGTCCTCGAGAATGCGATCCTCAAGAACGATATGCGCATTGATGATTGCTTTCATTGCATTCTCTCCTTATATAAATTCGGGCTGTCTCAAAATGAATTTCTCTTTTTGAGACAGCCCATAAAAATACGTTTAGTAACCCATCAGCTCATCACAGCCGAAGGGCGCCGCAATGGCCTCACTGACATAAACACTTGTAGGCCACAGCTGTAAAATAGATGAAGGAACCAGAGGTGTCACTGGTCCGTAAAGCACCAGACGTGAAATCATCCTCTGCCATGCGGAATAAGTGCCGCCGGTCGTAATACCATGCATCTCCATACGGTTTTTAGCGTTTTTAACATCTCTGGGCCCAATGGTAAAAGCTCTAGGCGGTACATTGGCCAGATCGCCGCTTTGACCCATGGTACCATGCAGGGAGTTCTGAGCGATGGTGAGGGGATGCAGAGTCACAATGCGCGCTCCCATCTCGATAAATTCTTCTACACTGTCACATGCAAATTCGGGCGTACAGGGATCAACAAACCCGACATGTCCGGCCCAGCCGGGGCCGCTGTAGCAGGCGTCCGCGCCACCGTTGCCGACGTCTTCGATCATCTTGGTATAGTCAGCAGCAATTTTATTGGTAGGATAGTGAACATTCTCCATGGGCATACGCAGCTTCTCATCAATATTCATGACAAGGTATTTCATAAAGGAATAACTAAAGCCCGCTTTGTAGGTTATGGGTGCAATATTGCCCTGATCGTCGGCCCATTCGTCCATAGCGAAGAGATGAACGTTGCGGCAATTAATTTTAAAGCGGTTGACAAGCTCTGCCACCTGGGTATAGGAAACCGGGTCGGGATTGGGGATAATCAGGACACATGGCTGATTGAGCTCATCGGAAAGCTTCATGCGCATGACAATGTCGCCTACGAATATACTTCCAAAACTAGGTACAATTTTAATCTTAAAATCGGGATTAGGGTGCTTTTCCATGTCCTCGCGCTTAATGGCACGTACACGATCCAAAACTTCCTTATCACGGAATGGAATCCATGGTGCGGGTGTGAAGGTAAATTCACTCATTACACTTACCTCTCTTTCTTAAACTTTGCTTTGCTCGTTATGCTCGTAATAAGCCTTGACATATTTGACACCTTCAGCTACTGCGGCTTCAAGACAAGCCTTTCCAAGCTCTGCTGTCGCATAGGTGGGATCTCCGAATAGACCGGTTTTGGTTTCCTGCAAGCCCCAGGTTGAAACAGGTCCACGTAATGGGCTGTTGCAGCGTATAGCGTCCACATTGGTATAGGCCGAGGTGTCAACCAGCTCGGGTGAAATGTGCAGGATGCAGGAGGTTTCATACTCACCGCCGTGGATGTCGCCCTCAGGATCTTTCTTCAGTGCATTGTAGGTTTTTGCTGCCAATGAAAATGGCGAGAGAGTCATAGTAAATACATTGTGCTGATCCGCGATTTCTCTCATCACGGTACGGAGCAGGCAGTCGTGATTGCCGTGACAGTCCAGCATGACAATCTTTTTAAAGCCTTCCTTAACCAGTGAATCGGTGATATTGAAAATATAATCTGTGAAAGTACGGGTATCAACATTGGGGCATCCCGGCCATTTACGTACGATACCCATGGAAAAACCGTAATAGATGGTACGTAATACAAGAACAGGAATACCTGCCTCGGTACAAGCTTTTCCTAACTCATCTCCTACATATTTTGCTATGATGGCATCGGTTTCAACAGGAAGGTGATTGCCATGCTCCTCTGTGGTACCAACAGGCAAAATAACAACGGCATTTTTCTTAATATACTCCGCAATCTGCAAAGTATTTTGGTCTCCATAATAAAATGACATAATAAAACCTCCTTAATATCCTACTGTTTCCATGCATTCAATGGGTTGTGCAAGCTGTGGATCCATGAACAGGGAACAATCCATCAGCTGATAGATGGAGCCCGGTACATAAGGTGTTACAGGACCATGAGTAATAAGACGTGATGTCATGCGCTGCCAGGATGAGAAGGAACCCATGGTGGTAAGTCCGTGGTATTCCTGACGAATCTTTGCATGGAGCGCATCTCTAGGACCAATGGTTGCAGCCTTGGGCGGCACGTTGGCAATATCGCCGGAGCATCCAAATACACCGTGCAATGAATTCTGCATGATGGTCAGGGGATGCAGTGTAAGTATCTGAGCTTTCTGCTCAAAATAGGGATCATTAAGATCCTTGATTTCATACTTTCCGCCATCGCTGTAATTAGGGATCAGCTCAGGACAGGGATCAATAAACGCGATATGGCCTGCCCAACCAGGACCGCTGTAGATAACGTCAGCCCCGCCATTTCCCGCTTCGTCAATCATGTCGGAATAATAAGAAATATTCTCGGTTGTCGGGTAATGAATATTTTCCAGGGGCATGCGCAGCTCAGGATCAATCTGCTCATAGAAATATTTTAAGAAAGAATAGGAAAAACCCGAACGATAGGTAATGGGTGCGATGTTGTCCTGATCATCAGCCCACTCGTCCATGGTAAACGGAAAAACATTGCGGCAATTGACCCTGCGCTCATTAATAGCAGCCGCCAGCGGGATATAGGTGGCGGGATTTGGGTTGCCGCAGATAAATACGAATTTGCGGTCAAAATCATCGGACTCCTTGATCCGTGAGAACATATCCATGGTCTCTACCGAGCACAAATTAAGCCCGACCTTGATACGAAAGTTTGGGTTTGGGTGCTGCATGATCTGCTCGGGTGTCATACCACGCAAGCGATCAAGAACCTCCTTATCCTGAAACGGAACCCAGGGAGCTGGTTTAAATGTAAATTCACTCATGCTGTGTCCTCCTCTATTAGTTAGATTGAAAGAATGCCTGCATTATACGCTTTGTATTTAGCATAGGCTTCTTCATAGACCTTCACATTATCTTCATTCGGTATAAGGACCATACCCGGACTGCCCACCATGCTGCTTGCCTCGCGGAAATCGCTAAAGATACCCGCACCGACGCTTGCAATTATGGCTGCACCCAAATTGCCTGTTTCATGGGTTCTGGGTACAACAACCTTTTTGCCTGTAATATCGGCGATGATCTGGCACCAAATCCTGCTTGTGGCACCGCCGCCAAAAATTCTGATCTCATCACCTGTGACGCCTAAGCGCTCCATGTTATGGATATGCATTTTCATCTGGTAGCCCACACCCTCAAGCACAGCTCGGATAATATCCGATGGGACAGTCTGCAGGGACAAACCGGTAAATGCACCTTTGGCTTCCCCTGATTCATCCACTGAAAGATGCGGATAGAAGCGCACACCTCCTGCAAGAGGATTGGCGCTCTCAACCAACTTATCCATTTCGGCAAAGGAATGGTTCGGGAATACTGTATTCTTAAGCCATTTAAGCGCAACGCCTGCAGTGGCAACTACAGTTTCAAGAATCCATCGGTTCCGATCCAAGCCGCAGCAGGTAACCTGCATGGTATCATCAATGAGTGGCTTGTCGCAAATTGCGCCGATAGCAGAGGAAGTGCCAAGAGAAATAGTAAAGATTCCCTTGTCAATACCCGCGCCGATGGAAGCACAACGTTGGTCCTGTGCACCAATGATCACTTTGGTTTCAGACGATAACCCAAGCTCTTTAGCAACCTTAGGCAGAACAGTTCCGGCCACATCCCCTAAAACCATGAGTTCGGGCAGCTTCTCACTATCAATGCCGAATTTCTCGACAAGATCGGACATCCAATGCTGTTTATGGATATCGTAGGCCAATGTACCCGAAGCCATTGAAAGATCCGTCACGGTCTTCCCCGTTAATTTGTAAATAATATAGTCGTGCGCCATCAACACCTTGTAGGTTTTTTCATAAACTAAAGGACGGTGGCGCTTAACCCACATAAGCTGGGGCAGCACATAGCAGGGAAAAAGCTTTTTCCCCGTTTGAAAAAAGATCTCCTTGGGATCGCATTCACGCCCCATTTGCGCTACTTCTTCAATTGATCGCCCATCCAGCCAACTGATGGCATTTTGCAGCGTATTTCCCTCTCTGTCGATGGGAACAAATGCAATACCCTGGGAGCTTACCGACAAAGCCTCGATCTCCGAACCTTTAATACCGGATTGCGCCAGAGAAGCCTTCACAGTGTTGACCACATTGCTCCACCATGCGTTGGCATCCTGTTCAATGCCGTCCTCACATATGATTAAGTCGTATTCAATATAGTTGCTGCTGAGTATTGTGCCTTTTTCATCAAACACCATACTTTTGCAGCCGGTCGTTCCAAGGTCAATGCCCAAAAGATACATTCTTTCACCTCATGCTGCCTTGATCAGGGCTCATTTTTTCGGAATAAAGTATTTCGCACCGCATTTGGCTTGATCGGTCTCCGAATAGTCTTCCTCGTTTTTGATACCAAATCTGGCAAGTACAGGCGCATAAAGAGCAGCGCAGTGGCCGCAGTAATCATGGTAAGGCTCGATGTGCTTCATGGAGAGCAAACGTCCCTTTGAAGGGCAGTAATGCATTTTAAGCTCATAAACCTGTTCCTCTTCGTCGTAGGTCATGGTAAAATCCGCTGCTTCTTCATTCAAGGTCTTGGACCAATACTCCCAGCAGGCGCTGATGCCTTTTTCTGCGGCAAGCTCACCTAAACGCGGCTCGACGTACTCTTTTGAGATATGCTCCCAATAGCGCACCACGGCATCATGATCGGCTTTTTCTTCTATATACTTGAAAAGTTCACTGTAAAGGGGTATAAATTCTGTGCAGGACAGCATTAGAAGCACCTCCTGAAAAAGCGATAAGCGGCTTTACCGGTTTTGTCATCATAAGAAATCAATTCAAACCCAAGATCAGCATTATCGGCTATAGTCTCATTAACGGTACGGGTTTCCTCAATATACCATTTTGAGGGTGTATACCCGATGCTGTTCATATAAGCAATGGCAGGGCAGTAAGCAATCTCCACAAGAAGCTCCTTTTCCGTAAGGGTTGTCTTAAGAACCTCGGAGGCTTCCTCAGTTTCATAGGTATTTTCAATATGTTCTTTGAGTGCAATGAGTCCCTTTTCCTTGACCGAAGCCACAAGGGGTGTATAAAAAGTGGCTGCAAAACGGCGAAGATACTCCTTTACACCATTATCACCATATTTTTCTCCCACATATTTTAACCCTGTATCGCCGGAAACATGAAAATCACGGTGCAGATATTTATTATCAGCTGCCCGCTTGTCCATAATTTTTATTGACATTTTATCCCTCCTGTTCGATTAAGAGAAATAGCGGATCACCAAACGGTGAATCCGCCGTCCATCATGAGATTGACACCCGTCACATAGCGCGAAGCCTCACTGGCCAGAAAAACCACTGGCCCTTTGATATCGCCCTGATCGGGCCATTTTTTCAGCGGGGTGTGTTCAGCGTAGGTATGGTAAAAGTCCGGGTGGGTTTTTTCAAGGTCAGGGTTGTAACCACCGGGACTTATGCAGTTGGCACGGATATTGTCTTTTCCATAATAGGCCGCAAGCCATTTGGTAAAGCCCACCATGCCCCATTTTTCAAAGGTGTAGCCCACAGGGCTGCTCTGCCCTTTTTCATAATAAGGAAAATGGGGTCCCATAACGCCCTGTATGGAAGAGATATTAATAATGCTCCCCTGGCCCTGCTTCTGCATAGTAGGCAGTATAGCCTTTGTCAGCAGCATGGTGCCGTTTACATTAACATCCAGTGTATGCGCAAGCTGTTCCCGGCTCATATTGGGTAAATCACCATAGCCATCACGGGTAACAGCATTGTTTACCAGAATATCAATACGTCCGAAGCGTTCCAATACCTCAGCAGTAAACTTTTCAATAGAATCATCGCAAGCCATATCCAGTGCTATTCCTGCAGCCTTGAGCCCCTTGGCACGGAGTTGTCCGGCAAAAGCCTCGCAGGCTTCCCCATTCCGAGATGCAACGATTACGGTAGCACCAGCTTCGGCAAGGCCTTCCGATATGGGTGACCCATATAGTCCCCTGCCGCCGGTAACAATGGCCACGCGATTAGTCAGATCAAACATCTGCTTTGCATTCATATGCTCACCCTCTGATCTCGCCTGTCTTCACCATAATGGATTTTACAAGTGCTTTTTGTTCGTCATTGAGCGTAGGTTCGTAATCAGGGCTGAAATTACCCTCAAAGCCCAGCAGATTCATAGCATAGGAGAAAGCAGGCCATATACCCACAACAAACATTTCATCCCTTGCCGCCATCATTTGGTTGAGCGTTTCCTTGCCGGTCTCAAAATCACCGGCGTTAAAAGCGTCCTGAGCACGCTTGATTGTCGCAGGGAAGCAAGCGAATATACCATCGAGAATATGTTCAATGCCATAAGCATGTCCGACGGCAAACAGATCGGAATTTGAGAAGATGGGGGTAAAGTCCTTTTTAAGATCCTTTGTATCGTGGATAGTCTTGGCCAGGATAGCATCACCGGTCTTGATACCCTTAAAGTTATCAATTTTAGCCAGCTCCACAACATCGCCAA
>JAEZJF010000005.1 GCA_023415825.1 Bacillota bacterium | reverse complement strand
GCGTCGATGATATCCAATGCGCTTGCGCGTTTGGTCCCGTAGGTTGTCGTAGCCTTGATGCACTGCCTCTCCAACAGGCCATGGCCCTTAACGATCCAGCTTCCGTCGTAGCTGTGGTATTTTGTTTCAACATCCCGAGCGTACATGCGCGGGACATCAAGAAGCTCCATGACAAAGGCTTTGACGTCCTCGCTGGGTACCCAAATTGCTCCAAGCCGAACATCAATATCTGCTGGGCCAAGATCCTCCGGTTGTACCGCTTCCAGAGCAGAAATATAACCAGTCAGTTTTTCTGCATGATCTGCAGGGACAATTTCTGCAAGCTGTTTCACAAGCTTCAGCTTTTCACGGACATTTCCGGAAAGGTATTCGTCGGCGGTTACAGCGGGGAAGGAGTTGACTTCAAAAAGCGCTTTCGGAATCTGGTTTGGGTCAATACCACCGAAGTCATGGAAGATGACGCCCTGCAGATCATCCTCAATCTGCTTCTTGGATAAGCCGCTCAGTTGGGCCATGAAATCAAGGTCAACTCTGGCTTTCTCAGATATGGACACGGCCAGCGCTTCGCTTGCGTTTTCAACATGCGTAATCTTCACCTGTTTTCGGATTGTACGCATACTGAACATCTTAGCTTTGGACTTTAAAGTACCATCCTCGTTCAGTTCTTCCAATGAGCATAGTAGGGGATAGGAGCTATCATCTTTGAAAGCAATACGGTTTCCACGATCATTTAGAAGGCCAAATGTTTTGGTGAACCGATCATAGAGCTTGTTTAGCTCCTTTTGCTGCTCTGCGATCTCTGCATCACTGAAATCCTCAGTCTGCATCTCGATGAGTTCCCGTGTGCAGTCACGGATAGCGATCATGCCCTTAACGCGTTCCAGAGTGGCCATTGGCAATTCGCGTTTATACATGAATGCACCTTCACGGAAGTAAAGAACACCCTCCTGCAGCGTGAAACTATAATTCCTTATGTCCGGATCTGCCGGTAAACAGTCCTTTACTTCCTCCTGGTTTTCTAATTGGATCTCACTGTATTCGGCGCGGATGTTTTGAATGGCCTCCTGGAGCTGGGTGGAAAGGTCTGCATTTTCGAAGGGAACACATGTGGTTTCCGTCCCGTACATTCCGATATCGAATTGCATCTTTCCGAGGACCATCTCCGGATGCTCGATGAAATAGCTGTTTACAGGTATTCCATCCTTTGTATTTCCAAGGTGAACCCACGGCTCGTCTATAACCAAGCTCTTTTCACGCTTACGCAGGAACAGAATATCTGACGTCACTTCCGTACCGGCTGTGGCCTTGAAAGTATTGTTCGGCAGGCGTATTGCGCCAAGCAGCTCCGCGCGTTCCGCTAGGTATTTGCGGAAAGCCGGGTTCTTTTTATCCAGTGTACCTTTGCTCGTAATGAAAGCAATCAGTCCACCGGGGCGCACCTTATCAATTGTTTTAGCAAAGAAGTAATCATGAATCTGAAACCCATTCTTAGCGTAGCGCCGGTCAGCTACCTGGTAATCTCCGAAAGGCACATTGCCAATTGCAGCATGAAAGGAATTATCATCGAATGAGGTATCCTCAAAGCCTTTGATCTGGATATTTGCCTCAGGATAAAGCTGTTTTGCAATTCGCCCGGTGATACTGTCCAGCTCCACACCATACAACCTTGATCCTTGCATACTACCAGGGAGTAAGCCGAAGAATTTTCCCGTACCGCAACCTGGATCAATAATACTCCCTTTTCTAAAACCAAAGTTTTCAAGTGCCTGGAACATTGGCTTAATAACGGCTGCTGGTGTATAAAATGCGCTTAACGTTGAAGCCCGCGCCATTTCGTACTCGCTGCCGGTAAGCAGCTCCTGTAACTCGACGTATTCACAAGACCATTTCTTATTGGCTTCGTCAAAGGCTTGGGATAAACCACCCCATCCGATATAGCGTGATAGGATTTCCTGTTCCTCCGGCGTGGCCATGCGATGGCTTGATTCCAAGTCTTTCAGGAGCTTAATCGCAGTGAAGTTTCTCGCGTACTTCTCCTTTGGCCCTCCGACTAAGTCATCTGTAATACGGAAGTTGGCTTTCGCCTGTTTCAGAACAGGCGCAGCGATCGGAGCGGCTGGAGGATCTGCAGCTTCCTCCAAATTGTCATCAATAGGCTCGCCCGTATCATCAAATCCATCGCCGAATTCGTCAATATCATCATCCGGGAGGTCAATGCCCTCATATTGGGCTTGTCCGGCAAAGGGCATTTGAACGTCAAACAATGACACCTGAGAAGTTGGTGCCGGTTCTTGGCCAAGAAATTCCGGTACTGTAAAAGAACCGTCCATTTGCCTTGGAAACAGGGTAAACGTGCCGTTATTGAAGCTGATAATGTCCTGGTACGCAGCCTGACGATAACAAAAATGACGGTCATCCGGTGGAGTTTCTTCCATAACTAATTGCATCATGTCGATTATGCCGTTAACCTTGTCCGATTCGTTAAGCTGCTTGAGGATCTCTTCGCATCCTTCGTGATAGTCAAGAGAGACATATGGTCTCGCAAACGTAAGA
>JAEZJF010000002.1 GCA_023415825.1 Bacillota bacterium | reverse complement strand
CCATGGATTGATAATTATGAACCCATTGCCTTAAAGATTCATGATGAATTCCAATCAAAGCGGCAGTGTGCCTAATGGAATCCTTTCCTTCTATACATATGAGAACGTATTTTAATTTTTCTTCTGCTGAAAATTTACTTTTTCGTCCCATAAAAATATGCTCCTCCTTATGGTTAACAGTTTTTATTATTTAAACTGTCTACCACAAGGGGAGCATATCAATGCTACAGGTCGGTTTTTAAGTATATTGTTTAATTACTACATAGTAATCGTCTGCTCGCGGTCGGGACCAACACCGATATATTTAATGGGAACCTTGGTCACTTCTTCAATTCTTCTCACATAACGCTTGGCGGCAGCCGGGAGAGATTCAAAACGTCTGAGCTTTGAAATATCGGTATCCTTCCACCCCTGGAATTCCTCATAAATAGGTTCGCACCGAGCCAGTTCTTTCAGGTTTGAGGGGTAATAATCAATAACCTTGCCCTCCAGCTTATATCCCACACAGAGCTTGATGGAATCCATTTTGCCTATGGTATCAAGGTGATTCATACATAAACCTGTCAATCCGTTAATACGAGCGGCATATTTGAGCATCACCGCATCCAGCCATCCACAGCGGCGCGGACGCCCCGTGGTGGTACCGTACTCATGGCCAAGCTCTCTGATTTTATCCCCTATTTCGTTAACTTGTTCAGTAACAAATGGTCCGGCACCTACACGTGAAGTATAGGCTTTCATGACACCCAATACTTCTGTTATCATCTTGGGTCCCACACCGGCTCCGGTACAAACACCCCCGGCAATAGGATTGGATGACGTAACATAGGGATAGGTTCCGAAATCGATATCCAGGAAGGTTGCTTGCGCCCCTTCAAACAGAACCACTTTGCCCTGTTCGAGGGCTACATGTATAATGGCATTGACATCACGGACATAGGGTCTTAATCGCTCGGCATAAGCCAGATAATCCGCAATGATCTTTTCAGGGTCAAGAGCGGTTCCCCCATAGACCTTCTCAATGATGGCATTTTTTACCTCAATATTGGCATAAACCTTTTCTTTAAAGGTTTCAGCATCCATCAGGTCACCCATACGAATGCCGCAGCGTTCTGCCTTATCGGCATAGGCGGGGCCGATACCGCGTTTTGTGGTTCCGATGCCTAAGCCGTCCTTATCTCTCATATTCTCCTGAAGAGCATCCAAGGCAGTATGCCAGGGCATAATGACATGCGCTCTGTCACTGATATATAGGGTTGCCATATCAACATTCTGCTGTTCAAGCCGATCAATCTCCATGAGGAAAACCGCCGGATCTACAACCACGCCATTGGCAACAATACAGGTAATATTTTTTCTTAAAATACCGGAAGGAATGAGGTGAAGCGCATATTTAACTCCCTCATGAACTATGGTATGACCTGCATTATTTCCTCCTGAGAAACGAACTACATAATCAGTGTCACTTGATAGAATATCAATATATTTACCTTTTCCTTCATCTCCCCATTGTGTTCCAATAACGACTATTCCTGCCATTTAACCGTACCTCCCATAATAGAGTGCTATTCATCGCACAACTCAACCCATTAGTCAAATTCACCCTTTTAGGATGGCCGACACAAAAAACCAAAAGACTGACCAAGATATGCATCTTTAGGATAAAAATGACCTTATTTTATGTTATCCAGTCGGCACTAATATTATATAGGGTATAAACTCTTTATGCAAATATTATCTTGGGGGACTATCGACAGCATCAAAAAACCCGCCTGTTCATATTCGGTATACCCTATTTTGCTATGTAGGGAACCTGTAAGCCGGCGGGTCTGACCCTGGTATAGGTATTGCCCGGAATAAAAGGAGTATTAAAGAATTTCTCTGCCGCCCTCACCGATGTCCGACACATAAAAGCTTGCTGCATAGCCGATTTTTTCTTCATAGGCCCGGCCAACCCTGGAGATAAAGTCGTCAACTTTTTCATTTTTGACAAGGCTGACGGTACAGCCACCGAAGCCTGCTCCAGTCATTCGCGAGCCCAGCACGCCTTCCGCTTTTCTCGCCTCGTCTACCATGGTGTCCAATTCCTTGCCGGTTACCTCATAAAGATTCCGCAAAGAATCATGAGATTGATTCATAAGCTTTCCAAAGAGATCAAGATTACCTTCCTTTAAAGCTTTGACTGAATCAAGCACCCTTTGGTCTTCATAAACCACATGCTGAACACGCTTCTTAATGGTTTCGTCCTCAATAAGATTTTGATGCTGCTCGAAATCCGAACTCGTAACATCCCTTAAGCAGGTTGCCTCGGGAAGCACCTTTTGTAGCATTTCAAGTCCGGCCTCACACTCGGCTCTTCGCTCATTATACTTGCCTTCTCCCAGGCTTCGCTTCTTGTTTGTATTGCCGATGACCAGGGAGTACCCTGAAAGCTTCAGCGGAACCCACTCAAAGGAAAGGTCACGGCAATCCAGGAAAATAGCATGATCCTTCCTGCCCATGGCTGATGCAAACTGATCCATAATGCCGCACTTAACACCGATAAAGTTGTGCTCGGCTTTTTGAGAGATAAGAGCCATTTGGACCTTGTCAATGGTTTTATCTCTGCCATAGCCATCATCGCCCAGGCTTACCAATGCGATGGCGGTTGCAACCTCAATGGCAGCTGAGGAGGATAGACCGCTTCCCAAGGGCACCTTGTCTTCAAACATCAGGTCGCAGCCCCTCAAGACATAGCCTGCCTTTTGGAGCTCATCTGCAACCCCAAGCTGGTAGCTTCCCCAGGGTAATCCCTTATAATCAGAGAGATGATCCAAGTCGGCCTCCACCATTTTCTCCAAATCAGTTGCTATAAGATTGATCTTGCGGTCAGCCCTGGGTCTGGCCACGACTGTTGTAGCCAGTGTCAAAGCTGCTGGAAAAACAAAGCCGCCATTATAGTCAGTGTGTTCTCCTATCAGGTTGACACGGCCTGGGGAGGTAAAAAAGCGGATACCTTCACCTTTACCGCCGAAATAGCCCATAAACTTTGAAGTAAGCATATTCTTGTCCATTGCAGGGTTCCTCCTCAAAATCATTCCATTATCCTTCGGATAGACCACTTTTCTCCACAAATTTTCTATACGCTGCCCGCAGTTCTTCTGCCTTCTCCTCGGGAGCTGTGGGATTACAGTGAGCCCAGGCGCCGGTTTCACTGGATGCATTGAATTTCTGCTTTACGTCCGAGCGCATGGGTGGGAAAAATTCAATATGGAAATGATACGTATGGGAATAGTCGCCACTATTGACCGGCTCCTGATGCATACACATCATATACGGAAAGGGCTTGTCAAAGAGCGAATCCAGCATCCCGACTGTTTGTTTTATGGTTTTAGCAAGGTTATCCTTCTCCCTGTCACTAAACTGGGTAAGATTTTGCTTATGGCTTCTTTGGAAAATGTAAACTCCATAGGGATACTCGGTGAAGAAGGGCAGTACCACCGAAAAGTCTTCATTTTCAAAGATGACCCGTTCTTTAAACGCTCTTTCCTCGGAAAGCATCCGGCAGATTAAGCACTCGCTGGTTTTTTCATGATGCTCTTCGCAGGATTTCAGCTCCAATTCGAGCTTTTTGGGAATAAAAGAATATCCGTAAATTTGTCCATGAGGATGGGGCATGGTCACACCGACTACCTCGCCACGGTTTTCAAAAATAAAAACATACTTGATCTTTTCATCCTGGCGTATAGCTTCAAAGCGTTCAATCCAGAGATCTACAAGCTTTCTCATGTGCACATCTGATAATTCTGGCAGGGTAGCCGTATGCTTGGGCGAATAAAGGATGACCTCGCACTTGCCATAGGCGGGTGCCACCTTGAAAAAGTCATTGGCCACATCATCGGGCTCGGGAGGATTTTGCATCAGTGCGGGGAAGTCATTATCATATTCAGCCACCTCATAATCAGAGACCTTGCCGCTTGACGGACAAAAAGGACACCAATCCTTGGGCATTTGGGGCCTGTCCTGTCTGTGTGAAGCGATCATTACCCAATCCTGTATAAGGGGATGCCATCTTAGCTCTGCCATTTCCATCGTCCTTTCTAAAAGCCAGAAGTTACTTTCATTATAGAATTGTAAGATGCGGGGGTAAATGTTACAATGTGAGTAGTTCATGTGTTTATGTTAACTTCCGAGGTTGGGCGTTATGCTCGAAAAATACACTATTTCTAAAAAAGATAATACAGATCTGAATGTCTATAGATGTGGTTTTGAAGAATGCTCTCCCGGCCACACCTGGGGCCCCGGCGTTCGGGATCATTATATTGTTCATGTCATTTTATCAGGTAAAGGATTTTTTACGCTTAATGGACAAACCCATACCCTTGAAGCAGGTCAAGGCTTTTTAATCTGCCCTGGACAGATTGTCCGTTATGAGGCCGATAAAGCTCAGCCCTGGACTTATTCCTGGGTAGGTTTTCATGGCCTGAAAGCCGAATCCATTCTCAAAAAGGCTGGTCTTACCCTTCAAAGTCCCATCTTTCATTACTTTGAGGAGGAGGTTCTTACCAAAAGCCTCAATGACATGATTGCTGCAGCAAGAAATGAAAGCATTTCCGACTTGATCCTCACAGGCTATCTCTATCTTTTCCTGGCCCATCTGGTTCAAAATCACAGTCGTGAGGCCTCCACAGCTCATAAAATCATAAGCTCGGACCGCTACGTATCGAAGGCGATTGAATACATCGAAAAGAATTATGCGGGCGATTTGTCGGTGGTCGATCTTGCCAAAGCCCTGAAAATTGATCGAAGCTATTTGTCGTCCTTATTTTCCCGGTATCTTGGTGTCTCACCGAGACAATTTATCATAGGCTATCGCATGGATAAGGCCTGCGAGCTTTTACAAAACGATCAGTTGAGTATTGGCGATGTCGCCAGATCGGTGGGATATGAAGATCCCCTTCAGTTCTCCAAAACCTTTCGAAAAACCAAAGGGGCATCACCTAAAAACTATCGTAGGTTTGTAAGTCATTTTTAATTGCCTTTTGCAGTCTAATAACCACTGTTCGACTTTCCTACTCCGTTTACCAGCACAGGCGTAGTGGAAGAACCTACTCCCAGCCTTTCAACTCCCATATCTATATATTGTTTGGCTGTTTCAAAATCCCGAATGCCACCGGAAGCCTTGACACGGATCCGGCTCTTGGATGCCTCCAGCATGGCCTGAATGGCTTCGAAGGTAGCACCCTGGCTATGGAATCCTGTGGAAGTCTTGACAAAGTCAGCTCCGGCCTCAATACAAATCTCAGTGGTTCTCTTTATCTCTTCAACATTCAAAGTGCAGGTCTCAAAGATAACCTTAAGAAGAACACCTGCTTTTTTTGTTACATCCGATACAGCCTGTATATCCTTTTGTACCAGGTCCCACAAGCCCGATTTGATAAAACCGAAGTTTGCTACCATATCAATTTCATTGAGGCCTTTAGAGACATAATTTGAAGCTTCAAACGCCTTTACCTCTGTTGGAACGCATCCATGAGGGAAGGCCAACACGCAGCATACATCCGTCTGGCTGCCCTTGCACAGGTCTACTGCAAGCTCAATATCACAGGGCCTTACGCAGACAGTCCGCGTGTTAAATGCCACGCCCTCCAAAATAGCCTTTTTGGATTCTTCCTGAGTCATCTCAGGCTTCAGAACCGAATGATCAATATAACGCGCAATATTAAACTCCATAACCTTTCCTCCTCATTATGTATGATGCCCAATAGACTATTAAATTAGTATGGGGACGATACCGTCCCCAATAGCAAGCTCTATTCAAATTATAGGCTTAAAAGAGCCTTTCTGTCAAATTAAGTCATGGCTGGAGCTGTTCAATGAGAAGCGGTTTTTCGGTCCCTGAAAAAATGCCCGCTGGAGCCCACGTGCCATGGCCTCAAAGCCTGCAGCATTGGGATGCAGGTGGTCGTCCCGAAAATATTCCGGTATATTCGGAACCAGCTCCGGGCCGTGTAATACCTCGAAGCCCCACTCCCGGGCATGACGATCGATTGCATCCCGGATTCCTGACAGTTTTTCCTCCTCAGCAGGCTGCTTTAGATCCCCGCGCCACAGAGGAGTAATGCAGAACACCCGGCTGCTGCCGTACAGGATATGCAGCTTTTCCATATAGCGGCGGATGCTCTCCTCGGTCTGCCGGAGATCTGCCGATCGTTTGACGTCGTTGGTGCCGTAGGCCACGGTAATGAGCGCTGGGCACTCGGGCAGGGGCACGTCCAGCGAAAACGCGTCGAAGGGATAACCACCGATTCCCTGATTCATCAACCGTAAACCCAACTCCCTCTCCAGAATAGCGGCATAGGTCACGGATGTAAAGGGGCTGATCATACCCTCGGTGATGGAATCTCCCAGCGCCAGCCACAGGGGGCGTCCGCTCTTATCGACGGGGGTAAAATCTCCCAGCTGACAGCTTTTCAGATATGTCTCCCCCATATAGGGCAGATAGACCGTCACCCGGCTCCTTTGCCGGCTACGGCGGAGGTAAGTCACCCGGCCTGTGCGCCGCTCGCTGTCCCAGCGGTCACTCTGCATGAAGATGCCGTCCTCGTATACGTCGAAAACAAAGGTATGACCCGGGATGGCGGCAGCACCAATCTCAAAGTCCAAGAACAGTTCTTGGGCGTCGGTGTAAAAATCCAGTGTAATTCCGGCCGTGCACAGGGCGCGGCGGCCAAAGTCGGGATTAACCTTCTGATAATAGTCTTGTTGCGCAGGTAAGAACCGGCGAGGGCAGAGACCCCGATCCGTATGCTCCACCCATAGACAATTCTGAAAGGCACTTTCCAGCCTTACTTCCACGATTATTCCTCCGTACTTTCTATTCGTCTACAACGCCACGCGTTGGTCGGTCTCCAGGGATTTTAGTACCGCGTTGACAAAATACACAGGCCTAATCAGCTCCTGGTGGCTGTGAGGCATGGTGCCGGTGCGCAGCATGGTGATAAAATGCTCCACCTCATGGTTATAGATGAGGGACATATCCAGCTCCCTGTAGTAGTTTCGCTCGCTGCCGAAGATCAGGCAGCTCGGCATTTTGCTGCCGGCAGTGTAGTGCAGGGTCACGTCGCAATCATCATAAGCCGCCACGACCACCACGGTGCCGTTCTTCTCGGTAGCGCGGACGCTACGCACATGGTCGCCGAAGATGGTGAGTGCCATCTCGGTCAGATGAGGGGAATAAAAGTGAAAGCCGTCATATTCACTATGCATCTGTACTGCGAAATTCATGGCACCGCTGAGCAGGGTACCTGCCTGGCGCATTTCTCTCACACGATGCTGCAGCATCTGCACATCCCAGGCATATTTGCAGCCCGATCCCCCGGTTACCGGCGCGCCCGTCTCCATGGCGCGTTTCATCAGGCGCTCTGCCTGGGCGATGTCGATGGTAATGGGCTTGTCTATAAATACAGGCATACCCTTCTCAATGAACGGCATGGCATAATCGTAGTGAACAGAACCTCTACGGGATGTGATCATCATAGCGTCCACCCGGCCAAAGAAATCCTCTGGTGAAGCGGCCACAAACTCTGCTCCCGCATCCTTCACGATGGCTTGTGCGGAGGCTTCATCAGGCCCGTATACGCCCACTACCTTTGCATCCTCCCAAGGTCGCCGACCAGTGGTCTCGTCGGGTAGATTAATGAGCTGGGAAAAGGCCATCGCATGGCTGTTCTCGGTTCCGATGATTCCAATTCTGAACATAGTCAGCGTCCTCCTTATATAGATTATCCTTTATTATCTCATATGCAGAGTGCTTATCATCCTCAGCAGACTTATAAGGCATTCCTCTGTGGGCTCATAGCCCTCCGCCGAGAAGTCTGAGCCTCCGGGCCGCTCCAACGCTTCCTTTGAAAGCACCGAGGCCTTGCGGTAATGGGTCTCCATGACCACATAGCCCTCATAGCCATCGTCGATCAGGGCCTGGAGCTGGCCGGGATAATCCACCAACCCTTCTCCGAAACAGCAGCCCACCGCCTCCCCCTGCTCGTTCTGCACCGCATCCTTCAGGTGCACATGAGCCAAATAGGGGCGGATGAGCTTATAGCCGTGAGGATAAGGTACCTCCGGCCGAGGGGAATAGAGATTGTTGCCCGGATCCCATAGAGCTTGAATCCGGGGTGAATTCACCGCCTCCAGCACCTGCCGCAGTTCACCGGCATTGGCTGCATATACGCTGGGATCCGACTCCAGCGCCAACACCATCCCGGCCTCACGAAGTAAACGGTCGGGCGCCTCAAAGCGTCGGACGATGTCGGGCAGCCGCTGGGCCAGCGTATCCTTATGCCAGAAGGTGAAGCCCCGGATGAGCTTCGTGTCCAGCACCCGGGCAAACCCGATGCAGCGCTCCAAACCCTCAATGTGCCTTCTGACCTCTTCCTCGTCATCCAATCCGCATTTGAAGAAGGGTGCGCTGATGGCGCTGACCTGTAATCCTGCTGCAGAAAGCTTATCTTTAATACGCTCCACGTCCCCCAGAGTGAACTCAAAAGGCCCCTTGTCGGCCACAGAACGAATCTCCAGCGCGTCCAAGCGATGCTTCTTAGCTAACTCTATGGCCACATCCAGATCCTGGGATATCTCGTCGCTGATGACACTCAGTTGAAACATTTATCTTCCTCCTCACAGGCCGGATGCGATCTTCAGCATAATGCTCTTTCTCGTATTTCTTTCATCGCTTCCGTATCCTCCGTTACTTCTGCTTAAGCAAAAGTAATCGATTTCTATGTTGACAATTATAGGGCGTTTTTGCCAAAATGTCAACATAATCCCCCGAAAATACAGGAAAAAGCAGCACCCAATCATAATCCCTAATAAGCTGTACCAGAGCGGCTTTATCTCATACCTAAATTGACTGGAGAATGTGAAAATCGCCCTGTAATTTCGTTGACAATCCATGCATGAAAGACTATTATTAAGTAGGAAAAGCAATCGATTTCCAAACTTTCGTTATCTGAAAAGAATTGATATGAAGGAGCGTTTTTCGCCATGATCCATGCAGCCATCGTCGGATGCGGAGCCATCCACGACTATCATGCCAACGCCATTGAAAAGGTAGACGGAGTTCAAGTCTACGCCGTCTGTGACATCGATGCAGCAGCAGCCCAAAAAGCCGCTGATACTTACTCCTGTAAAGCCTATACTGATTACCGGGATGTTCTCGGCGATCCTGAAATCCATACAGTACATATCTGTACCCCTCATTACCTCCACAGCGAAATGGCCATTGCTGCCCTTCGGGCGGGCAAGGATGTGCTCTGCGAAAAGCCCATGTGCATCTCCGTGGCTGAAGCGGAGCAGCTCCGCCTGGTCTGTGAGGAAACAGGGCGGCGCTTCGGCGTCTGCTTTCAGAACCGCTACAACACCACCTCTCGGCAGGCCAAGGAGCTTCTGGACAGCGGGGAGCTCGGTGCCGTGCTGGGCGCAAAAGCCATTTGCATCTGGGAGAGGAACGCAGCCTATTATGCCCAGGCTGAATGGCGTGGCTGCTGGGCTACGGAGGGCGGCGGCGTACTCATAAACCAGTCCATCCATACCCTCGATCTGGTGCAATGGCTGCTGGGAGATATAAAAAGCATCTCCGGCCATACCCGCACCGCCAAGCTCTACAACGAGATCGAAGTGGAAGACACGGCAGACGCTTTTATAGTTTTCAAAAGCGGCGCTCAATGCGTGTTCTTCTCCAGCAACTGCCACATCTCCACCGCCCCCGCACTGGTGGAGGTCACTACCGAGCGTGGGCATTTGCAAATTCTTGAGCGGGAGTTACTATGGACGCCCCGGGACGGCAGGCCTGAGAGCATCGCTCGGGCGGAGGCGGCCACCGGCCCCAAGGCCGTATATGGCATAGGCCATAATGCGTTGATCCACGACTTCTACGAGGGGCTAAAAACCGGTGCTTCATTTCCCATCAACGCGGAAGAGGGTGCAAAGAGTATCCGGCTCATTCACGCCCTTTATCGTTCCTCCGCCATGGGCAGGCCGACGGTGCTGTAGAGGCCGGTCAGTTATGTCTATTTTTTAGCTTGAAAACCTTAATAAAAGCGGCTTTCAGAGAAAGGCCACCCGGCATAGTTCAAAGAGCGTAATGGGTGGCTTTCTTGTGCGTATCCGGCATGGGAGATTAACGGTAACCAGGCTTGTTTGTGTGAGCTTACAATTGGTTGAAGTCTGGTAAGCCTTGACAAAAAAAATAATCCTGATATAAAATATAGAAGCCTTGCAGATTACTATATGAGGGAATTTAAGACCCTCGAACACTTGGGAAAAGCGGTTATCATGCCGTTAATGGATATACTAAAGATAGAAGCATATAAATTTTAGTTGCTGCGAAAACCTAATTTAATAAGGACCCCACCCGTTACTGAAATTAAAATTTCGAACAGGTGCCCGGGAACCTTGTTACTTCGTAATAAGGAGAGGAAGTTTGAATGAACGAATTTTACGTTGCATACGTCAAACGTGCCCTTCCCCTTAAGCAATTGGCTTTGCTGTTTGTCCTATCGGCATTCGCAATTACTGCAGGCTCAATGTTGTACACAAGACTTAGTAAGGATGTTAAAGTTTTTGATAATGGCAAGCCAATGGTCGTGAAGACTATGGGAATTGATGTTGAACAGGCTCTGGCCCAGGTGGATATTGTTGTGGGCCCAGAGGATTACATCAGTACATCCCTTGATACGGTTTTAGATACTGAGACCTTGAATGTAGTGAGCATCAAGCGTGCAGTACCGGTAAACCTGAAAGTCGACGGCCAGCCTAAGAAGGTCATGACCTATAAGGACACGGTTGAAGAAGTTATTGAAGATAATGGTATCGCCATTGGACCATTGGATCGGTACGAAGGGGTAACACCCACAGATAAAATAGTAGCCGAAATGGATATCCGAGTGGTGCGGATTAAGGAAGAAATCCTTACCGAAAAAGAGGAAATACCCTTTGCCATTATTGAACAACCCAATAAAACCTTGAACAATGGAGAGACAAAAGTCGTTCATAGTGGGGAAAGCGGAACCAAGGAAAAATATTATAAAATCACCTATGAAGACGGTAAACCTATTAATAGGACATTCGTCAATGAAAAAATCGTCAAGGAACCCGTAAGTAAGTTGGTGGAATACGGCACCGTATTGAATTTTAAGAATTCACGCGGTGAGGTTGTCCGTTATTCCAAGGTCATGAAAATGAGGGCCACGGCCTATACAGCATCTTTTGCTGACACTGGCAAGAGTCCTGGGGATTACGGCTTCGGTATTACCTATACGGGGTTAAAAGTCAGAGAAGGCGTTATAGCAGTTGATCCTAAAGTTATTCCTCTTGGTACAAAAGTATATGTTGAGGTACCGGGTTCGGCTCCCGATTATGGCTTTGCTATTGCGGCCGATATTGGCAGTGCCATAAAAGGAAATCTCATTGACCTTTATTTTGATACGACTGCTACAGCTAATAAATGGGGCAGAAGAAACGTAGTGGTCTATATCTTAAATGAGCAGGGCGACAGTCGGTGGAAGCAAAACGATGAGCCATGGAAAAAGTAATTCTGCTCAATGGCTATAATACAATATTGAGTTTTGATGCGAATGTGTTGGGGGCTTATAAAAATATAAGCCCCTAAATTATCTCCTCTAGGGCAATCTTATGAAATTGGGGTGCGGTTTTGCGATGATAAATACCGGCGAAGTGCTAAAAAAATATGATTTACGGCTTACAAAAACATTGGGCCAGAATTTCCTTACAGACATCAATATCATCAAAAAGATTGTTGAGGCAGGAGATGTGGGTCCATCGGACCTTGTGGTTGAAGTAGGCCCGGGCATTGGCTCCATGACGGCGGAGCTTGCGAAGCATGCAGGAAAAGTAGTGGCTATAGAGATTGATAAACACCTGATACCCGCTCTTGAGGAGAATCTAAGAGCTTTTAACAATATTTCCTTGGTACATGCCGATATCATGAAGGTCGACCTGAAAGAATTGGTAGAGGGCTGGAATGGCCCCATGAAGGTCATTTCAAATCTCCCCTACTACATTACAACCCCTATCATCATGATGCTTCTGGAAGGGGATCTTCCCTGGGATACACTGGTATTCATGGTCCAAAAAGAGGTGGCTTTGAGAATGGCCGCTAACCCCGGTACCAAAGATTACAGCGCTCTTTCGGTGGCTGTTCGTTACTATGCCGATCCAAAGCTTGCTTTTTCAGTTTCGAAGAATTGCTTTATTCCTAAACCCGATGTGGATTCAGCCGTTGTAAGGCTTAAAAAACGTGAGCTTTCTTACATGAAGGATGTGGACAGGGAATTCTTCTTCAAGGTAGTCAGAGCCTCTTTTGGGCAGCGACGCAAGACTCTTTTAAATGCTCTGGGCTCCCAGCCATGGCTTGATGGAGGTAAGGAGGGACTGAGAGAAGTTCTTGGAAAGCTAGGTATTAAGGAGAACGTCCGAGCAGAGGAATTAACTCTGGAGGCTTTTGCCGGTCTAAGCAGCGAGCTTATGTAACCTGCTCTTAAAAGATAAAGAACCCCGCGTATCATAAAGATTTACGGGGGAAATGTTATATCACCCTTAAAAGCTGCGTATACTTTCAAGAGAAGTGTTTTGGGACATTGCTTATGTCCCCTTTATAGGTGGTATTATGCAGTCGTTAGCCGGTTTTGCAAGGAAATATGCCATAATGGAGGAACTTGACGGAGGCTTTGGTGCGGGGAGCACCCCTGAAGCTTTTGTTCGGTTGGATTCCTGGGAGGGTAGAATTCAGGCCTCACTGCATGTGAAGGGACTAAAACAGGGCCCTTACACATATAAGCTCTACCTGATTTTTTCCAGAAACGAGAAGCTGGTGCCGCTTTTAGCAGGCTCCATGACTGCCGGCTACAGCGGTATGCAAAACGGTTTTGAAATTGATGCGAATACCCTAAAAAACAATGGCGTTAAACCTGAATCGGTACGCTACGCCGCCATTACGGCTGAAAGTAATGAGAATAAATCAGTACCTCTGTTTTCAAGCTTTGAAAAAAGCTATAGATGGGATGAAAGCATCCGTCAGCTGCTATTGAAAAAACCCATGGACGTAGAGACCGCTCAGCTTATTCAAGCAGAAGCAAAGCCCAATTTATATCCTAACCAGCAAGTGAACATGATACCTCATCAGGAAGGGGATAGAAATCTCTCTTCATATGATATGTCGCCGGCACCCGTCAGCAATAAAATCGAATCCGAGACAATTCCTGCTTCGGCTAATATTGCCAGCGCAGTGCAAAGGCAAATTCAGCAGGAGAATTATTATAACGAGCGAAGCGGGTTTCAAGGTTCTGGGGACCCGCACGAAAGCTCTGATTTCGGTAGCGGGTCAGGTTCTTATAACGAGCGGAGCAAGTTTCAAGGTTCTGGGGATCCGCGCGAAAGCTCTGATTTCGGTCGCGGGTCAGGTTCTTATAACCGATGCGATATCAATAAACTGGAGGGTTTGCTTCAAAACAATTTTGAAAGCTTTTCTCCTTTCAAGCGTGCTAGGGGAGGTTATACTTGGTATCGAGTCTCAGATCTGGCCAAGCTCAGCAATATTATGTACCTGTCGGGCGTAAATGTGCCTGTTTTTGCCAATCCTAAGATATTGGTAGGTCTTTTTAAATTCAAACACATTCTGGCCGGCCTTTACCGCGGAGATAATGGAGCCAATTATTATGTAATCGGAGTCCCGGCCAAAGACGACAACGATAATAAGCCCTTTGAGAATGCCTGCCGCTGGGTACCCGTCAGCGAGAGCAATATCCGCGATATGGGGGGCTACTGGCTAGTGTATGTGAGTCTAAGGACAGGAGAAATCGTGGTATAGCAATGGTTTAACCAATGGACTTTTTATAGACCGTCGGTGAAAACCCCGTGGTACGTTTAAACATTCTGGTAAAATGATGGATACTGGCATAACCAAGCTTATCGGAGATTTGGGTGATATTATATTGCTCTTCTCTGATAAGCTTTTTTGCTTCCTTCATTTTCATCCCTAAAAAAAAGTCCATGGGGCTTTTGCCGGTGGTCTCTTTGAAAATCCGGCACAGATAGGTCTTACTCATCAAAAAAGTGTCGCAAACATCTTGCAGTGAAATTGTACGGTACAAATTGCTTGAAAAATAAGCCTCGATAGACGTTACAAGGGCGCTTTCCGCCATGCGCTTGGTGCCCTCCGTGTAGCGCACATCTTCAGCTGATGTCTCACCGCTTCTGATTAAAGCAAATAAAAATTCCGTCAAGTAGCACTGCATCAGCTGCACCGACCCTAATTTTGCATGCTCAAAATTGACGGGCGACTTATTTTCAAATTCATTAGGCAACACTGTCAGGGCACTTTTAGCCTCTTGCATGAACAGAGACAGTATTTTTTTCGTATTCTTTTCCAGATGAAAAATCTTTTTATTAAAATAGTCCATGATTTTGCTATGACAAGTAAAGGAGACTACTAAAATATTATTAGGATCCTTTTTATTGGAAATATGGGAGTGAAGCTCCATTGGCTTGTGGAACACCACCTGTCCCTGCGACAGCTCGCAGCCCAGGCCGTCGATGATGGCATTGATTTTGCCGCTGTCTACATAGACCATTTCCCAAAAATAATGCTTTTCCGGGGTGTGGTAAAAGTTTTTATCCAGCTCAAAATAATAGATCGAGTTAAAGCCTAAAATATCGATTTCCTTATTTACTGCCACCATTTCAAAAGCCATAACAATCACCTTCCGGATAATATGTGTTAAAAACATGAAAACATAAGCTAAAGACTTATGCTATAAATTATTGAATCATAATAACTATAGTGCAGTCAAATTAAAAATTGGCTGTGGAACGATACGAAAAAAGATATGTTAAAAGGATGTGAGCAACATGAATATACTTGCTATCGGCTGTCACCCGGATGACATTGAGGTATCGTGTGCGGGAACCTTGGCAAAATATATAAAACTTGGGCATCACGTGGTGGTTTGCCATGTGGCCAACGGCAATATGGGTCATGCTATTATAGAGCCCGAGCCTTTACGTGCCATGCGCAGAGAGGAGGCAAAAAATGCAGGCAGGCTTGCGGGGATTGAGGTAGTCACCTGCGATATCGGTGATTTGATGCTTTATGATATCAAAGAACAGCGGGATAAGGTGATTGACATTATCCGTCACGCTAAACCCGATGTAATGATTACCCATAGCCCAACGGATTACATGCCCGACCATACGGCAGTAAGCAAGCTGGTATTTGATGCGTCTTTTGCTGCAAGTGTCCCCCACTATGGTACAGGCGATGCAGTGGGGGTATCCCCTCTTTACTACATGGACACGCTGGCAGGGGTGAATTTCAGCCCTACAGAGTATGTAGATATCTCCGATGAAATTGGATTGAAGCTGGAAATGTTGGAATGCCACGAAAGCCAGATGAAATGGATGCGTGACCATGACCATATAGACTTCGGAGAGTTTGTGAAAACCTGCGCCCGATTTAGAGGATTGCAGTGCGGCGTGCAATATGCAGAGGCCTTTACCCAATGCTATGCTTGGCCAAAAATCACCACAAAAAGGATGCTGCCATGATGTTTGATGTTGCCTGTATCGGAATTTTAGTAGCGGATGTAATTGCCAAACCTGTAGATAGAATCCCTCCCAAGGGGCTTCTTGGCTTAATTAATGGCATATCCTTACACAGCGGCGGCTGTGCTATGTCCGCCGCTATTGACATGGCGAAAATCGGAATTGATACAGCCATTTTAGGCAAGGTAGGCAATGACAGCTTCGGTGAGTTTCTGAAAAACACACTTGCAGAAAACAGGGTCAATACGGACGGGCTGCGTGTTGATCCTAAGGTTCAGACTTCCGCCTCCGTGGTGCTGTCCGACAGTCAGGGTGAACGGACGTTTTTGCACTGCATTGGAGCAAACGGTACATTCAGCGAAAAGGATATCGATTGGACTGTGATTGAAAACAGTAAGATTGTGTTTGTGGCAGGCTCCTTTTTGATGGATACCTTTGATGGCGTACACTGTGCCAATGTGCTGAAACGGTGCAAGGCTATGGGAAAAACCACAGTTTTAGACACTGCTTGGGACAGTAAGGGCAGGTGGATGACGTTACTTGAACAATGTATGCCGTATATCGATGTGTTTTTGCCCAGTATTGACGAGGCAATGGCACTAAGCGGAAAGGATAGCCCTGAAGATATCTCTACTGTATTTTTTGACAAGGGCGTGGGCAAGGTTGCCCTAAAGCTGGGCGGCAGAGGCTGTTATTTGCAAGAGAATAAGGGTGATAAGGGAAATATTGTGCCGCCTTATAAAGTGAAAGCCGTGGACACCACCGGGGCAGGAGACAGCTTTTGCGCAGGCTTTATCGCCGGACTTGTTAAAGGCATGGATTTTATATCTTGCGGACGTTTTGCAAATGCTGTAGGCGCTCATTGTGTATCGGAATTGGGGGCGACGACGGGCATTAAGTCCATGGCGGAGATACTGGCATTTATGGAGGTAAACCAATGAAGGCGCTAGTGTATGGTGGCGGTAATATCGGACGGGGATTTTTAGGGCAATTGCTATACGAAAGCGGTTATGAAACCGTCTTCGTTGACGTTAATCAAGCGCTTATCGATACGCTTAACAGCGATAAATCCTACCCCGTAAAAATCGTGTGTAACGATTATCAGAAGGATATTCTGATTAAAAATATCAGGGCGGTGCATAGCGACCATGCGAAAGAGGAGATTTCAACGGCAGACATCATCTTCACCTCTGCAGGAGTGAAGGTTCTGCCCTATATCGCACCTGTGCTGAAGGCGGGTCTGGAAAAGCGAAGCTCTGGTGTGGACATCATTATTTGTGAAAATTTAATTCATGCGGACAAATACCTGCGTGATTTGATACAGCCTTCCGACAACATCGGTTTCGTTGAAGCCAGCGTAGGGCGCATGGTACCGGTTATAACTGACGATATGCGTGAGGGCTGTCTGACAAAGGTTTGGGTGGAACCCTTTTGCACTCTGCCTGTGGATAAGGCGGCATTTAAAAATCCCATTCCCCAGATCAAAGGGATGATACCCAGCGAGCCCTTTGAATATTACATTCAGAGCAAGCTGTATCTGCACAACATGGGTCACGCAATCGCTGCCTATTTGGGTATGAAAAAGGGTTATGACTACATATGGCAGGCCATGGCGGATGAAAGCATCCATGAAATTGTAAAAAACGCCATGTATGCCTCGGCGCTGGCGCTGCATTTTGAGCATGGCAAGCCTAAGGAAGAAATTATTGCTTACGCAGACGATTTACTGGGACGATTTCAAAACAAATATTTGGGAGATACCACAAAGCGGGTGGGACGCGACACAGAGCGCAAGCTTGCGGCAGACGACAGGCTTCTGGGGGCGCTAAAGCTTTGCCAAAAGCATCATGTACCCACGGATAACATTAAGCGGGGGATTGTTTCCGCATTAGATTACATTTATGAACAGGAGGCAAATTAAATGAATTTCATGAGTACGGTGAAAAATTCTTTATTGGAAGGCTTTTATCCCAAAGGTTGGGATATGGGGAAAATCGACAAGTGCTGTGAAAAAGGTGTAGAGCGGGAGAGCCTCTGGCATAAGGATTTCAACCCCATCGCTTGCGATAACATCAATGATTTCGACACATTAATGGGGCATGAGATTGCCCTGCAAATCAAAAAAGCCAAGGATAATGGCGAAAAGCTTGCCATGATTGTTCCCGTAGGCCCTATGGGCATGTATAAATGGGCGGCGTTTTTCCTGAAAGAATGGCAGGTGAAATGCGATCATGTCTATACCTTCAATATGGACGAATGGGCGGACGAGGATGGCAATACGCTCCCCAGTGACAATACTGCGTCCTTTGAAAACTGTATGAAAACTGCATTCTTTGATAAACTGGGCGATTTAACCGTGCCGGAAAATCAGCGGAATTTCGCAACGAAGGAAAATCTGCCCACCTATGCGGACAAAATTTCGAAGCTGAAATCAGTAGGGGCAAAGTTGATTTTAATCTTTGGTATCGGCAGAATGTGCCATATCGCATTCTGGGAACCCCATTTTGCAGGAGAGTTCGCTAGTAATGACGAATGGAAGCGCCAAACCCACAGAATAGGTGCGAAGCTCCATCCACTGACTATTGAGCAGAATGCCATCACCAGCTTTAAGAGCAGAACAACCCTGGTGCCCTGCACCGCTAACACTGTAGGACCCGGGCTATTTCTTCAAGCGGATTACATCATCGGCGGTGCAGACGGCGCGCTTGGAAGAGGTATGGGATGGCAGGGCATGAGCTTTCTGACCACCCTTCATTACGGTGAGAGCATATGGATCCCCTCAACCTTTATGCCGTCTTTGCCAGGTAAGCTATTTTACTTAAAAGACCTTGCAGGTCCGCTTACAGCGGAAGTGAACTGATAGAGTAGGTTGGTGGGACTAACGTCCCACCTTTTTATAAGCTACTTACCATCGCAGAATTGATTTCTTTCATCACAAGTCGGAAGGATTCAACACCTTCTTTCAGAGGTGCGATCTTGATTTCATCTTTATTTTCCAAGCACTCGATAAAATATTTAAGTTCATTGAAATATCCTCCAAGGCTTGTTATATTGCCGCCAAGACCCTGGCTTTCAGAATTGAAATCCTTTTCCAGCACAGGTTCTTCAGCAGTTCCATCCTCATTGTAAACCATCAGGGAAGGCGTTTTCCCGGAATTGAAAACTACTACTGCCTTTTCAAACCTTACCCTATACTCCATTTCAAAAGGCATTGCTGCCGGGTAGCCCCATCCACCTTCAATGGAAACCACTGCATCGCCATACTTGTATAGGCTGAAAATGTGATCATTATTCCCATTGACCGTTGTCGTACAGCTTTGTATGCTATCCGGGTTTCCCAGAATGTACCTTACATAATCCACATCATGAATATGAAGATCTACTGCGGCAGAGCCGCTTCTTGCCGAATCTAGCAGCCAATTCTCCCAACCCCAGAGAGGCAAAGGGCTGATTCTTTTAAAAACGCCCGAAATCAGCTTTCCATAGCAGCTATTATCAATAAGCTTTTTAAGATGCACATACTCCGGCCAAAAGCGTATGCAGTGGCCTACAGCAACCTTAGCTCCTGTTTTTTTCTGCGCATCCAGCAGTTTTTGGGCTTCATACTCATGAAGGCAAATCGGTTTCTCAATGAAAACGTTATATCCTTTCTCCATCGCATCTATTGCATGCTCGGTATGTAAAAAGGTAGGCAGGCATATGTCAACCGTATTGACTTCCCCGCTTTCAATCAGTTCCTTCCCGGTGGAATATACTCTGGCTCCGAATTTTTCGGCAATCTTTTCAGCTTTATTCGAGTCCAGATCCGCAACCGCAGTCACCTTGAAATTTATGCTTTGAGCGAGAGCCTCATAGCAGGCTGCATGCGTTCCGCCCATAAAACCCACTCCGATTAAACCAATTTTTATCATAAACATACTCCTCCCCCAAGAATTTTCTCCATTGTTTTTGAGGTGTTATAGACAAGCTGTTCAGGATAATACTTGTAAAAGGGAGAAGGCGGAACCATTTCAGCTGTTGCGAAGCTATCGTAGCCTGCCTTTTCCAGCTCTTTAACAACTGCGGGATAATTGACATCACCCGAAAGAAGGTCTACAAATCCGGCGACACTGCCTACATCCCTTCTATAATCTTTGAAATGCACTTTTTTGATTCTTTTTCCAAGAATTCTGACCCAATGCTCCGGATATCCTGAATATACTACGTTTCCGACATCCAGATATGCGCCTACATAATCCGAACCGATGCTGTCGATAAAAGTCCTCATTTCAAGAGGCGAGAGAAGGAATTTATTCCAGACGTTTTCAACTCCTATATTGACTTTATGAGCTTCCGCATATGCCGCAAGCTCCTTTAATGCGCTTAAAGCCCTTTCATAAGCCACATCATAATCAACAATTTCACAGTCAGGAATAAAATCCACACCCACAGCACCGGGCACTACCAGAATGGTATCCACTCTCAGTAATTTGGCAAAATCAATCTGTTTTTTTACGATTTCTCTTGCTTTTTTCCGTACATCAGTATTGCTGCTGGTCAGTGAATAATTCCAATATAGTCCGGTAGCGAGACTGCTTAGCTCAATTCCAATCTCATTGGCAGTTTTCCTATATCCAATAATCTCCTCGTCACTGCTTTCCAGACTTAAGGGTCCTGTTTCATTCAACGCCAGCTCAATTCCGTCAAATCCCGCCTGCTTTGCCATCTCAATACATTCAATAATGCTCATTTCGGAAGGAAAAGACCAGATACTGATTCCTTTCTTCATAAACCACACCTCCATAAACTAATTGATTATTGTTTCTAAGTTTATTTTAGAGACAGTTCAGAAAAAAATATTTAGCAATGATGTCGCTTTTTTTAACAGTTTAATAATATATACAATAAATCACAATGTGATTTTCTCTCCGGCTGTTACTGCCTTGTCTGCTAAAAGGGCTATTTTAAAAATCTCATACACTTCATCTATGGTCGGAACTGCATCAATTCCCTCTTCGATCATCCTCATCAGATACTGAAGCTGATCCCAGGTAGCTTTCCTCTGGGTTTCGTTATTAATAATACTATATCTGTTTTCGGAAAAATTGTAATACTCGATCAGATCCCCTTCCTCCTGATGGCTCTGCCTGTCCTTCCGGTATATGATTTTTATTCTTCCTTTTGGCCCTATGAACTCCTTAACATCCTCGTTTGCTATTGTTGTGCCCCAGCCTGTCTCATAATGAGCAACCGAACCATCCCCCAGCTCAGCATTAAATATTCCGTAATTGTACTTACCCTCAGGGATATTTTCTTCAGTCCGGGCACTGATACCTGAAATGTTTTTAATCTTGGATTCCGTAAACCACTGCATAATATCAATATAATGAACTCCGCAATCAACTATGGGTGAAGTATTTTTTATCAGTTCAAAGTGTCTTTTCCATTCTTTGATATGTTTGTTCTGTACCATCCGAATAATTACAGGTTTTCCTATCAAGCCTTCATGAATCATGTCTGCAACCTTTTGGTAAGTACTGTTATGCCTTAGAATATGGCCTATTAAAACCTTTGCTTTTGCCTTTTTCACCTGTCTTACAAATTCAGCTGCATCTTCAAGCCGATCATTGGTAATAGGTTTCTCACAAAGAACATTCTTGTCATGTGCGAGACAATCAGAGAGTATTTTAAGGTGTGAGGCAGGATATGTAGCAATAATGATAATATCAGTTAACGGGTCATGAAGATATTCTTCATAGCTGCTGCTCCAGGAAAGTGCACCGTATCTTCTCATAAACTCCTGTGCTTTCCTGCTGTCTGTATCTACTACTCCCCTTATCTCTATATTATCCCTGTAATAAATTTCATCCATGTGGGCGGCGCCCATATAACCACAGCCCACCATTACAATTCCATACCTTTTATTCATTTCTTTTCATCCTTTTGCATACACTCTTTATTTATTAAATGCTATAATTTTATTGTATCTGCTGCAGCTAAAACAATATTTATCAGAAAAGCCGTTTTTTTTATCACTTTATTCAATGGCCAGTTTGGGAGTATCAAAAAATTCTTATTCTGAGGTCAATTAATTACTTTTCATGTCGTTCAGGAGGAAATTCTGCGATGGAATTTGTGAGAACAGTTTTGGAACAGGAATTTCAAATCAGTCAGATTGTTTCGCTTCATTACTTTGAATTTGCAAAAGACTTCCTGTACAAAGGTGAAAAGCACAACTTCTGGGAATTCTTATATGTTGATAAGGGTGAAGCTGAAGTAATGGCGGATGCTTCGGGCTATCAATTGAAGCAGGGCGATATTATTTTCCATAAACCAAACGAGTTTCACAGCGTTTGGGCAAATAAAGTGATTGCACCTAATCTGATTGTCTTATCCTTTGAGTGCATGTCTCCCGCCATGAGCAATTTTGAGGAAAAAATATTCAATCTTGGGGATAGCGAAAGAGATTTACTGGCCGTTATTTTAAAAGAAGGTATGAATACTTTTATGCCTCCTTTCGACCAGTACTGGATCAATACGCTGAATAAGAGGCAGGACGCCCCTTTCGGAAGCCAGCAAATGATAAAGCTGAGCCTTGAAATGCTTTTAATCTCTCTGGTCAGAAAAGCTGAGTCCGGTATAAAAGAAACCCGCCTTTCTTCCTTGGCAAAGGAAAGAAGCGAGCATGACATCCTTAAAAGAATAAAGGAATTTATGAATGCCAACCTATCCGAAAATATTACGCTGGAACAGGTCTGTAAATATTCAAACATGGGAAAGACTCAGCTTAAAACCCTGTTTAAGTCAAAAACCGGCAAAAGTGTTATAGAATATTTTAAATTTTTAAAAATAGAGCGGGCAAAAATCTTAATCCGGGAAGAAAAGCACAATAATACCGAAATCTCCAATATGCTGGGCTACAGCAGCATACACAGCTTTTCAAGACATTTTAAAACCCTTGTCGGCATGGCTCCCTCGGAATACGCCAGAACGGTGAAGTCGAGGATGTAAGGCCTTCAATCAACTTCCGAATAATATATGTTAAAAATACGAAAACATAAGCTAAAGACTTATGCCATTAATTATAGTTTCATAAGAACTGTATTGCTGGCAGGCTATTTTTGATTTTAAAATCAACTGTTAAGCGATCTGAAAAAAATATGTTAAAAGAATGCGAATAACTCAGGGGGTACAATTGTGAGAACAAAAGCGGTTAGACTTTATGGGAAAAATGATTTAAGGCTGGAAGAATTTGAATTGCCTCCCATCAAGCAGGATGAAATACTGGCTCGGATTGTATCGGACAGCATCTGCATGTCCTCTTATAAGGCAGCCGTTCAAGGATCCGATCATAAGCGGGTCCCTTTGGATATAGACCGGAATCCTGTTATTATCGGTCATGAATTCTGTGGTGTTATCATGGAAGTGGGTGAAAAGTGGAAAAAGGAGTTTAAGGAAGGAGACAAGTTTTCTATTCAGCCTGCTCTCAACCAAAGTCATGATCCCTATACAGCAATCGGTTACTCCTTTCCTTATGTGGGAGGATATGCGACCCATGCCATTCTTCCCAATGTTGTCATGGAATCGGGCTGTCTATTGCCTTACAAGGGCGATGCTTTTTTTTACGGATCACTGGCTGAACCCATGTCCTGCATCATAGGCACCTTTAATGCGCAATATCACACTGTACCGGGCAGCTATACCCATAAAATGGGTATAGCAGAGAACGGCAAAATGGCTATACTGGCAGGGGTCGGGCCCATGGGCTTGGGAGCTATAGATTATGCCTTACACGGTGAGCGAAAGCCAAGCCTTCTGATTGTCACAGACATAGATGAAGCTCGCCTCAAAAGAGCTGCATCCATTTATACAGTGGAGGAAGCGGAGAAAAACGGAGTAAAGCTCCTGTATGTGAATACTTCATTACCTGATCAGGGATATGACTATCTCATGGAATTAACAGGGGGTACGGGCTACAACGATGTGATGGTCTTTGCTCCTGTAAAGCCTGTGGTAGAAATGGGAGACAGACTCCTATCCCATGACGGCTGTCTTAATTTCTTTGCGGGGCCCAATAATCCAGAATTTACAGCAGAACTCAATTTCTATAATGTTCACTACAATGCCACTCATGTGGTGGGAACAAGCGGTGGTAACACCCGGGACATGGTAATGGCTCTGGATGAAATGGCCAGCGGCCTGATAAACCCGGCTTCCATGATTACGCATATAGGCGGCTTGAACTGTGCTGCCGAAACAACCTTAAATCTGCCAAAGATTCCGGGAGGCAAAAAACTCATCTATACAGGCATCGAAATGCCGCTGACGGCCCTTGCAGATTTTAAAAAGCTGGGAACAGCTGATCCGTTCTTTAAAGGTCTGTCGGAGATCATTGAGGCTCATGACGGGATTTGGAACGCGGAAGCAGAAAATTATCTTCTAAGGAGCAATTAGAATACAACGGGAGATTTATCGGAGTCAGGATTGCACCCCTTAGAACGTGTGCCCGCCGGGCACACACAAAGAGGAACAGGCAGGAAGCTTCAAGCTCCTGCCTGTTCTCTATTATAATTATATCAAATGCTTAGAGCCCTATATCTCGCCCGTCTTAACCATAATGGATTTTACAAGTGCTTTTTGCTCGTCATTGAGTGTAGGTTCGTAATCAGGGCTGAAATTACCCTCAAAGCCCAGCAGATTCATAGCATAGGAGAAAGCAGGCCATATACCCACCACGAACATTTCATCCCTTGCCGCCATCATTTGGTTGAGCGTTTCCTTGCCGGTCTCAAAATCACCGGCGTTAAAAGCGTCCTGAGCACGCTTGATTGTTGCAGGGAAGCAAGCGAATATACCATCGAGAATATGTTCAATGCCATAAGCATGTCCGACGGCAAACAGATCGGAGTTTGAGAAGATGGGGGTAAAGTCCTTTTTAAGATCCTTTGTATCGTGGATAGTCTTGGCCAGGATAGCATCACCGGTCTTGATACCCTTAAAGTTATCAATTTTAGCCAGCTCCACAACATCGCCAA
>JAEZJF010000018.1 GCA_023415825.1 Bacillota bacterium | reverse complement strand
CATCTATCCGCAAATCACAAAGTGATTTGTCGGTGTGATGTTTTCGTACACTGTTCAATTTTCAATGTCCATCACCATCTCTGGCTTTGCGTCTCGCTTTCGAGCTTGTTCGCTCTTTAGCGGCGACCGGATTTTAAGTTTACCACCGACTTGATTCTTTGTCAAGCGCTTTTTTACAACATTTTTCGTTGTATTTTCACACTTGCTGTTTCCTCAAGGCCGGACACTTAGTTTACCATGTATACGATAAACTGTCAAGCACTTTTTTTATTTATCTTGTTTGTCCAAGCGCTTTTCAGCGTGTCGCGACAGCGGCTTATTTATAATACAATAGGCCTGTCATGTTGTCAATACAAAAATATAAATATTTATACTAGTTTTTTTTCCCAGCTTCCTATATAATAAGCTAAGTATCGATTGTTTACTTTTTATATTTGCTAATTTGTTATCAACTATTTACCCCCCTAATATACTCTATTTCAATTAACCGGGCTCCTCGTTTCGAACGAGAGGCCCCATTTTTTATTGTGACAACAACAAGGCTAACAGGTGGAGTTCTATTGATGGATAAAAACAGAGGTGTGTTCCTTTCGAAACACACCTCTGTTTTTATTTTAGGTATATATATCTAATATATAATCAACCTTTATATTCCTTTATATATTAGAGTCTTCATTATGGTCTTTTGGTGCTACTTCATCGGGAGCATTGGGATTCTCTTCGTCATCCGATTCATCTTCTTTGACAGCCGACGGAATGCGGGCGAGTGAAACGACCCGGTTTTCCTCTGAAGTACGCATCAATGTCACTCCCTGGGTAACACGACTTAAAATACTGATTTCATCCACATGCATGCGGATAATGGTACCGTCACTGGATATCAGCATTAAGTCATCATCATCGGATACCGACATGGCTCCTACCAGCGGACCGGTCTTCTCAGTCACGCGATAAGTGAGTACACCTTTTCCGCCTCTGGTTTGAACCTTGTATTCATCCAGTTCAGTTCTCTTACCAAAGCCATTGACAGTGACTACAAGCAATGTTGTATTTTCAAAGTACGGTACCATGGAAATGACCTGGTCTTCTTCATCAAGGCGTATACCCATAACACCGGTGGAGGTTCGACCCATTGGCCGGACGTCTTTTTCACTAAAGCGTATGGACATACCGTTCCTTGTCACAAGAATAATGTCATAGGATCCGTCGGTTAAGCGGGTACCAATGAGCTCATCCTCTTCTTTTAGGGTAATGGCTGCTATACCACCCTTGCGGATATTGTCATATTGCTCAAGGGGTGTCTTTTTGACCATGCCTCTTTTTGTTGTCATAACCAGATACATGTTCTTCTCATCACCATGCAGCTTAATCGTCGCACTGATCTTCTCATCACTGTCCAACTGAAGAAGATTGACAACAGCCGTTCCTCTGGCCTGGCGTCCTGCTTCGGGAATCTGCCATGCCCTCAGCTTATAGACCTTTCCCTTGTTTGTAAAGAACAACAGGTAACGATGGGTGGAGGTAGTAAACATATCCACCACAAAATCGTCTTCACGGGTAGTAAGTCCGGCTATGCCTTTACCACCGCGCTTTTGGCTCTTATAGGCATCAATGGGTGTACGCTTGATATAACCGAAGCGTGTCAGGGTAACCACCACATCTTCATCCTTAATAAGATCTTCCATATCAATCTCGGTCTCATCTATGGTGATCTTTGTTCTTCTTTCATCTCCGAATTTATACTTAATCTCGGTAAGCTCATCCTTGATAATTTCATGAACCAATTCCGGCTTTGCAAGGACATCCTTGAAGTAGGCGATTTTCGCTAAAAGCTCACGGTACTCTTCCTCAAGCTTTTCTCTCTCTAAACCGGTGAGTCGACCCAACCTCATATCTACAATAGCCTGAGACTGTTTTTCACTCAAGCCGAATCGTTCCATGAGTCCTTCTTTAGCAAGGGCCTCAGTCCTTGAGCTTCTGATAATGCGAATAACCTCATCAAGATTATCTAAGGCTATTTTCAAGCCTTCTAAAATATGGGCTCTTGCCTCCGCCTTTTCCAGGTCATACCGCGTCCTGCGCCGGATGACCTCCTCCTGGTGCCGGACATAATATTGAATACATTCCTTTAAATTTAATACCTTTGGCTCAAACTTTCCGTCAGGAGCCTGAACCAACGCCAGCATATTAACATTAAAGGCATCTTGCATCTGAGTATTCATATAAAGCTGATTAAGAATAACATTGGCATTGGCATCACGCTTGAGTTCAATGACCATGCGCATACCATTACGGTCGGATTCATCCCGTAAATCAGAAATGCCCTCAATTCTTTTATCCTTAACCAAATTGGCTATTTTCTCAACGAGACGTGCTTTATTTACCTGGTAGGGAAGCTCCGTAACAATAATTCGTTGACGATTATTGCCATAGGCTTCGATTTCTGTAACAGCACGTACAACTATGCGGCCTCTTCCGGTTCTGTAAGCCTCACGTGTTCCGCCTTTACCAATGATTGTAGCGCCGGTAGGAAAATCAGGGGCCTTAATAACTTCCATGAGATCATCAATCGTAACATCAGGGTCGTCAATATACTTGATAATACCATCAATTGTTTCCGTCAGGTTATGGGGCGGGATATTGGTTGCCATACCCACCGCAATACCGGATGAGCCGTTGACCAGAAGATTTGGGAACCGGGAAGGAAGAACTGTGGGCTCAATTTCGTGCTCATCGAAGTTGGGCTTGAAATCAACAGTGTCCTTATTGATTTCACGTAACATTTCCATGGCAATTTTAGTTAGCCTGGCCTCAGTATAACGCATGGCAGCCGGGGGATCGCCATCCACAGAACCGAAATTACCATGGCCGTCCACAAGCATATAGCGCAAGGAAAAATCCTGGGCCATACGAACCAAGCTGTCATAAACAGCAGCATCGCCATGGGGATGGAATTTACCTAATACCTCGCCGACCGTTGTGGCGCATTTTCTGTGAGCCTTATCCGGAGTAAAATTCAAAAGGCTCATGGCATAAAGAATTCTCCGGTGAACGGGCTTTAACCCATCCCGGACATCGGGAAGGGCACGATCAACAATAACGCTCATGGCGTAATCTATAAAAGACTGCTTCATCTCAGCTTCGATATCTACCGGAATAATACGAGTGAGGTTTGGATTGTCTATATTACCGCCGTTTTCCGACATTTAAAATGCTTCCTTTCACTACCATACATTAATATTGTACCCACATTTAAATGGATACCTCTTCTATTTTAATAAACATTTCCGCTGCTGTCCACTTAATTTGGGATAACGGGTCGAGGCTTGTGGTATATTCCCTTTGGAACATACCTCTGGTAAGAGGGAAGAGAGGGGTGCTGACAACATAAAAAACACCCTTCATTTCATATTCGCAAGCTCACATTAAAAAAGGGCCTGCCCCTTATGGGCAGGCCAAAGATGGAGATCGCATATGTGATCCAAAAGGCCCCATCGTTCAAGGGTCTAGCCTTGTGGAATATTCCAAAGGAATATTCCTTCATTGAGCCTTTTGCAGATCTTCTCGCTTAGGAATACGAACAATAAATTCCAAATATTCGCCGCGGTCGATTTGGGCTGCCCGAGCATTGACCCCGGACTTTTTCATGGTGTCAATGGCCTGGCGAATGGTATTTACAAAAATACGGATATCTTTAATAGATTTGGTGACACGTCCCTTATATTCATCAGAACGTACGGTATTGCAGTATTTATCCAAAGCCCTTTGCACAAGTTCCTCAGTCTTTCTAACATTGAGGCCTCTGTCGCATACCTTCTGTAAGACCTTGAGCTGAATCTGTTCATCTTCAATTTTTAATAGGGCACGGGCATGTCTTTCGGTAAGTCCGTTATCAGCCAGCATCTTTTTCACCATGGGGGACAGCCTTAAAAGTCTGATCTTGTTGGCTATGGTAGACTGGCTTTTACCAATTTTCTGTGCCAGTTCCTCTTGAGTGAGGCCATGCTCCTTAATAAGATTGCGATAGCCCTCAGCTTCCTCCATATAACCAAGGTCTTCTCGTTGGAGATTTTCTATAAGAGCCATTATAGCGGAATCATCTTCTCCGATATCGACTACTATAGCGGGAATCTCTTTATGTCCGGCCATAGCTGTGGCTCTTAACCGTCTTTCTCCTGCAACAAGCTCATAATGAGTATTTGTTATTTTTCTGACATTAATGGGCTGGATTACGCCATATTGTTGAATGGATTGGCAGAGTTCATCCAAGGAAGCTTGATCAAATTTACGTCTGGGTTGATAGGGATTGGGTCTTATCAAATCAATCGGAATCATTGTTATTTTCTTATCTTCCGCACATCGATTCTCATTTTTTTTCTCTAACCCGGGAAATCTGAATTTTGTAGCTATCATACGGCACCTTTCCTTTCATCCTCTTTTGTGTATCAGCACATTTTTCTATGGATAAAAGAATTCGCCCATATTTTCCTCAATCCTTTTTTTTAGACCGTTTTTATATCGCACAAAGCCTTATAATAAGCGCATTTTGACGTTATTTAATCGGAAGTTTTGTCGGCTTGCCGCTCTTTCTGGGATAAGTTGACGGTGTATGTCGACATTTTCTTATCATCACCACACATCGTTCATAATCACTAAAGGGAAGATTAAAGCTTTTTATCTCCAAGAGCTCTCCTCCAAGAACGTCTATGGCTTTTTGAGATTCTTTGAGCTCCTCTTTAACATCTGGGCCTTTCATGGCCATAAAAAGACCGCCCACCTTAACAAAGGGCAGACAGTATTCGAGAAGGACAGGTAACGCGGCCACCGCGCGGGCTACTGCCATATCAAAGCGTTCCCGGTATTGTTTGTCGACTCCAAAATCTTCGGCTCTTCCATGGACCGCAGAGATTCCTTTGAGCTCTAAGGCATTATAAACCTCACTCAAGAACTTTACTCTTTTCTCCAGTGAATCCAATAGGGTTATTTGAAGGTTCTCCCTAGCAATTTTTAAAGGGATACCCGGAAAGCCTGCTCCTGTTCCAACGTCAATGATGGTTTTACATGCTTCCGGAATTATGGGCAAGAGGGAAAGGGAATCCAAAAAGTGCTTGATAACTATGCCCTCTTCATCTGAAATGGCCGTCAGATTTATTTTCTCATTCCATTCAACAAGAAGCTTGGCATAAAGAGAAAACCTGGTTGCCTGTTCCTGTGACAAACCAAATCCTAATTGATCCGAACCTTGTCTGAGTAGTGTTGTATAATGCTCACTTAACATGGTTTACCTTCCATTCCTCTTTAAGAGCCTTTTCTTTTAAGTGATTCCAAATAGACCAGAAGCACCGAAATATCAGCGGGAGAAACTCCGGATATTCTTGATGCCTGTCCCAGAGATTGAGGTCTGTTTGTCTGGAGCTTTTGCCTTGCTTCAAGGCTCAACCCGTGAATTTTGGTATAGTCAATATCCTGGGGAAGATGTCTTTCTTCAAAACGTTTGAATTGTTGAATTTGAGCCATCTGCCGCTCTAAATAGCCCTCGTACTTGATACTGATGGACACCTGCTCCACAATCTCTTTTCTCAGCCCAGGAGCCTGCCCTATTTCTTTAAGAAAAGCATACTCTATTTCAGGACGCCTCAAAAGATCATAGAGCCTGATACCCGAAACAATTTTAGAGCTTTTATGCCTCGATAAAAAACTGTTTGTTCCCTCGTTAGGGGAAAGAATGGTTTCCTTGAGGCGCTTGAGTTCCTGATCTATCTGTTGTTTTTTTTCTACAAACCGATTATAGCGCTCATCGGTGACCAGGCCAACCTTACGGCCCAATTCAGTCAGGCGGATATCCGCATTGTCCTGCCTTAACCAAAGCCTGTATTCTGCCCGTGATGTCATCATGCGATAAGGCTCGTTTGTGCCTTTGGTCACTAGATCATCGATCAAAACTCCGATATAGGCCTGAGATCGATCTAGAATAAGGGGTTCCCGGTTTTTTAGCTTCATAGCTGCATTAATTCCGGCCATCAATCCTTGAGCCGCAGCCTCTTCATAACCGGAGCTCCCATTGATTTGCCCGGCTGCAAACAATCCATCGATATGTTTAAACTCCAATGATAGCTTAAGTTGGGTAGGATTAATGCAATCATATTCAATGGCATATGCAGGGCGCATAATGGATGCCTTCTCAAGGCCCGGCAGCGATTGAACCATCTTTATTTGAACATCCTCAGGCATGCTTGTGGACATCCCCTGAATGTACATTTCCTGGGTATTAAGCCCCATGGGTTCAACAAAAACCTGATGGCTCTCTTTGTCTGAAAAACGTACGATCTTGTCTTCAATAGAAGGACAGTAACGCGGTCCTACCCCCATAATATCCCCGCCGTAAAGAGGGGATCTGTGAAGGTTTTCACGGATAATACGGTGAGTCTCCGAAGTGGTGTGGACAAGATAACAAGAGGTTTGCTCTTTTTGAATTTCTCCGGTCATAAAGGAGAATGGTGTAATTTCCTCGTCACCTTTTTCTTCAACAAGCTTTGAAAAATCCACACTTCGGCGGTTTATACGGGCCGGTGTTCCTGTTTTAAAACGCAGTAATTCAATATCTAGAGCTTTAAGGCTATCAGAAAGACGATTAGCCGGAAATAGACCATCGGGGCCTCCGCTGAAGCTGGTTTTTCCTATAATAATACGTCCTTTGAGGTAGGTTCCGGTTGTGAGGATAATGGCACTGCATAAATAAACAGTATCAGTATGAACCCGTATTCCCGTTATCTTTTTTTTATCCCAGAGAATTTCTATGACTTCGGCCTGTTTGATATCCAAATTTTCCTGGTTCTCCAAAACCCCTTTCATATGGGTATGATAAGCCTTTCTGTCAATCTGTGCCCTCAGGGAATATACTGCAGGGCCTTTGGCCCGATTGAGAATCTTGGATTGAATGAAGGTTTCATCGGCAGACAGTCCCATCTGCCCGCCCAGGGCATCAACTTCCCGTACTAATTGCCCCTTTGCTGTCCCCCCGATATTGGGATTGCAGGGCATATTGGCGATGCTATCTAAATTGAGGCTGAAAATTGCTGTTTTGATGCCCAAACGTGCTGAAGCAAGTGCTGCCTCGCAGCCTGCATGGCCCGCCCCCACAACAATAATGTCATACTCCCCACCAATAAATTCGTTCATGTTTTTATCACCTTTTTAATGTTTACTCACATGCAATGTTTAGGAGGACTACTTTCCAAGGCAAAATCTTGAGAATATGGCATTCACTACATCTTCGTCAGCATGATGTCCTGTTATTTTACCCAGTTCCTCAAGAGCAGACTTTAAATCCATAGCAACCATATCCAAAGTCAGTCCGCTATGAATGGCTGAAATAGCTGACTCAAGTAATTCTTTGGCCTTTTTAAGCTGATGCTCATGGCGGGTGTTTGTAACCAGGACTTGATTATCCATATTCTGACCGTTTTCTGTCGCAAATTTGAAAATTTGCTCCTCCAAAGCCTCAATACCCCTATCCTCTAATACGGAAAGGAGCAGGGCATCAGGATATACCTTCTTCAAGTTTTTTATAGCTTCATCATCCAGCAAATCAAGCTTGTTTAAGGCCAGAATTAAGGGTTTATTCTCTTTGGCCACCTGATCAAGCACTTTTTTATCTTCTTCATGGAAAGGTTGGGAAGCATCAACAAGAACGATCACATAATCGGCACCTTCTAAGGCTTTAAGGCTTCTTTCCACACCCAATTGCTCCACCTGGTCTTCTGTTTCCCTTACACCTGCCGTATCCACAAGCTTGACAGGAACTCCTTTAATATTGATGTATTCTTCAATAATATCCCGGGTTGTTCCCGGAATATCAGTCACAATGGATCTGTTTTTACGGACGAGACGGTTCATCAGTGCCGATTTACCCACATTGGGCCGTCCGGTAATAACTACCTCCATACCCTCTCGAAGTATCTTCCCGAAATGAAAACTGGAAATGAGCTTATCCAGATCATTTATTATCTTACGGGACTCATCTTCGGCTCTTTCCATAGTGATTTCTTCGGCATCGTATTCCGGATAATCCAGGTTGACCTCTATTTGAGAAAGAAGCACAATAAGTCTCTCCCTGATTTCATTCAACCTATGGGAGAGTGAGCCTTCAAGCTGTCTTACCGCTGCTCTCGATCCTCTTTCAGTCCGCGCCTGAATGATATCCATAACAGCCTCAGCTTGAGTAAGATCTATCCTGCCATTTAAAAAAGCGCGTTTGGTGAATTCACCAGGCTCTGCCGGCCTGGCGCCTTTCATATAAAGAAGTCCAAGTATGGTGCCGGTTATGGTAAAGCCACCATGACAGTTTATCTCCACCACATCTTCACGGGTGTAGGTCCTTGGTGCAACCATTTTAGTAAGCAAAACTTCATCCAGAATTTCACCATTATCCGGGGACAGGATTTTACCATACTGAATGGTATGTGTTTTTTGTTCTTGAACCGTTTCCTTTCCTTTAAAAAGGCTATCCGTTATTTTAAATGCTAATGGCCCGCTTAACCGAATAATCGATACGCCAGAATTCCCTACAGCAGTTGAAATACCAGCAATGGTATCATTGATCATAGATATACCTCTATTTAAATCGACCCTTACTACAAAAAAGGACAACGGAAATTTCCGTTGTCCGCTTCTTACTTATCCTTGCCTGAAATTACTCTGCTTATAACGGATAACCACCTTTCGGTTTGGTTCTTCTCCGATACTTTGAGTATCAACATATTTATGGTCCTGCAGAGTTGAGTGAATAATTCTTCGTTCATAGGGATTCATGGGCTCAAGCGTTAAATTCCTCCGTGATCGCATGACCTTGTCGGCCACACGATTAGCAAGGCGAACCAGAGTTTCCTCTCTTTTCTGCCTGTAGTCGGCTACATCCAAAATGACCCTGGTGTAACCTTCATGATTCCGATTGACGACAAGACTTAAGAGATACTGCAGAGCATCGAGGGTTTCACCTCTTCGCCCAATGACAATACCGATATCGTCACCGGTAAGGCGAACAGTCATTTGGCCTTCTTCCTGCTGAATTTCAATATTTGCCTCAATCTCCATCTTGTCAAAGATAGGTTTCAGGAAATTTACCACAAGTGTATCAACACCGGCTTTTTTTGTGACCTTGACCACTGCGTTTTTGTTTCCTATAAAACCTAGTAATCCTTTGTTTCCTTCATTTATGATTTCAATTTCAGCATCTTCCCGGTCAATTCCAAGTTCGTCGCAGGCAAGCCTGATAGCTTCATCAATGCTTTTTGCTTCTTTTACTATCGACTTTAACAACTTTATTCTCCTCCTTGCTCTCCTGACTCTCCTTGTTATCCTTTTTAAAGATTGTGTTTAAGGATTTTTGTTGGGCGAAAGATAATATATTATTGATTGTCCAGTAGAAGGATAAGCCACTGGGAGTTGTCAAACCAATCCAAAGTGTCATGATAGGGCTGATCCAAAGCATGCTTTTTCCTGCACAGCCCGCATTTGCAGCCTTACCATTCTTGTCCCTTCCGGTAGGAGCCGGTGTTGGCGGCATTAAAAGCATGGATGACAAATAAGTGGTGGCTACCGCAAAAAGTAATAAGATCAATGGGGGAATGTATGTGGCAGGTTCGGCCGCTATAGCCTTAAAATCAAGAGTTGGCTGAATTCCAAAATTAAAGATATTAAACATTTTGAGATTGAAGTTTTTTAATACCGTTTTACTGTTATCAGCAAGATATGGATTGCTATCTACAATTTCAGGCTTTTTATCCATAACACCCATAAGCTTGATTTCAAAGTAATAATCCTTTTTGGAAAATTCCTGGAAAACTTTAATGGGATCATCCTTGATCTGATCAAATGTTTCCTTACCAATAGATGCATCGGAAATATCTCCGTTTTGGACAGAAACAATAGCCATCTCGCCAACTGCCTTTGCCGGGATTTCCAGCATGTAAGACATGGGCATTCTGATAACATAGAAAAGCGCGATGATAATGGGCATCTGAATAAGGAGAGGCAAGCATCCTGCAGTCGGATTATAGCCCTTTTCCTGATAAAATTTCATAGTCTCTTCATTCAATTTTTCTTTATCATTTTTATAGCGCTCTTGTATTCGAGCCAGTTCCGGCTGAATCTCCTGCATTTTTTGAGATGATTTCATTTGCTTAACGGTCAATGGCAAGAGAATTAGTTTGTAGACGATTGTGAAAAGAATGATTGAGATCGCATAATTATGAAAGCCAACCGTATTATAGATAAAATACATCAACTTTCCAAACAACATACCAATTGCGCTTAGTATTCCCTGCATTTAATTTTCCTCCGGACTCCTACTTTACTGGGTCATAACCCCCGGGATGAAAGGGATGACACTTTAATAATCGACGTACAGCAAGATAACTGCCTTTTATAGCACCATACCGTGTTACTGCGTCCAGGGCGTATTGGGAACAAGTGGGATAAAATCTACAGGTTGGTGCACCTTTAAGAGGGGATATAAACCTTCTATAAAATTTGATAATAATTATCAAAAATTTTTTCAGCATTCCTTTTCCCTATCTATAAGTTCCAGCTTGTATAAAAGATATCGCAATTCTTTCCCAATTGTTTCTAAGGAAGCAATGTCCTCTGCTTTTCTCGCAACTATAACTAAATCCATGCCCCTGATCAACCGATCACTGAGTATTCTTAGGTTCTCCCGAATCAACCTTCTCATTCTGTTTCTCTTGACAGCATGACCAACTTTTTTACTCGTTGTAATGCCAATGCGGGTTTCATTAAAACGGTTTGGGAGAGCATAAATGACCAGAAAGGCGGAAGCAGCGTATCTTCCTTTACTATAGACCCTTTGAAATTCGTTGTTTTTTGTCAAAACAGGCAGTTTACTCATCCTTTTTTTCTACAAAAACTGCTAACTTTTGATGCTCAGTTAACTACTAAATGAGTTTACTAAGCATCATATACCTGTGGGTATGAACCACAAGCCTCGTTCCGAAAATATGGAACGATACATGAGGCAACGCATAACATGCTTCGTCCCAAACATAAGAACCCCACCCGTTAACGAAATCAAAGATTTCGAACGGGTACCCGGGAACCTTGTTACTTTCGTAATAGAAGAAAAGACCAATGAATTGGTCTTTATGCAGTTAATGTTTTTCTGCCCTTCAGTCTTCTTCTTCTTAATACTTTTCTTCCGTTCGCGGTTTTCATTCTCTTTCTGAAACCATGCTCTTTTTTGCGTTGTCTCTTTTTTGGTTGATAGGTACGAATCATATTTTAAGCACCTCCGATCAAATTCATGCTTATGATAATTTATTAATTATTCCTATAAGGACACCAGCACATATTATATAACGTAAACCTTCATGAAGTCAAGAAAAAGTACAGAATGAATGTGTTGAAACACGTTATGAAGTTTGATATATTTAAGTATACGGCAGGAAAACAAATGGAGGAATTTCTAATGGCATCTGGTTTAAGGGAAATTTGGGTTGATGTAAAAAAGCTTTTAGAAGAAGAGATGACCAGTGTTAGCTTTAGCACTTGGATCGAACCCATTATTCCCGTTTCAATCGAAAAAAATAGTATCGTGTTGGAAGTTCCATCGGAATTTAACCTCGGTATTATCAAATCACGTTATAAGGATCTTCTGCAAAATGCAGTTAAAATTGTAAGTCATCGCGACCTTGAAGTCGAGCTTTGTGTAAAATCTTCTGAGTCAAAAATTCAAAAAGAAGTTCCCGTTGAGGAGAATACCCCAAATCTTTCAATTTTAAACCCCAAGTATACCTTTAATACATTTGTAAAAGGTAATGGAAACCAATTGGCCCACGCTGCGGCGCTCGCAGTTGCCGAAGCCCCTGCATCAGCTTACAACCCGCTTTTTATTTATGGGGGAGTAGGCCTTGGAAAAACCCATCTCATGCATGCTATCGGACATTTTGTCATTGAACAGAACCCCAATTCGAAAGTTCTTTACACATCATCGGAAAAGTTCACAAATGAATTGATTAATGCTATCAGAGATGATAGAAATGAGGAATTTCGTAATAAATATCGTAATATAGATGTACTTTTAATTGACGATATTCAATTTATTGGCGGTAAGGATAGAACTCAGGAAGAGTTCTTTCATACATTTAATGCACTTTATGAAGCAAATAAGCAAATTGTTCTGTCAAGCGACAAGCCTCCCAAGGAGATTCTGACCTTGGAGGACCGGCTGCGCTCAAGATTTGAGTGGGGCTTGATTGCCGATATTCAGGCTCCGGATACTGAGACGCGTATCGCCATCCTGCGTAAAAAATCACAAATGGAGCGTTACGACATTCCCAATGAGGTTTTGGGCTATATTGCAGACAATATCGAATCAAACATCCGTGAGCTGGAAGGAGCTTTAAACCGTGTCATTGCCTATGCTTCATTAACCGGAAGTCCAATAACACTGGAGCTTGCACAGGATTGCTTAAAACAGATTCTTGCAGGTATTTCGGTGACGAATATTAACCACAGCACCATTATGAAAGTTGTTTCCAGATACTATGACATCAGACCAGAACAGTTGACTACCCAGAAAAGATCCCGAGATATAGCTTTCCCCAGGCAAGTAGCCATGTTTCTTTGCAGGGATCTGACAGGTATGTCTTTACCAAGAATCGGTCAGGTTTTTGGTGGAAGAGATCATACTACGGTCATGCATGCATGCGTAAAAATTCAGGAGGAAATGGATACAAACGCTGAATTACGCCGTGCAGTCATTGAAATGAAACGAAATATAACAGGAAAACAATAGATGTCCCCAGAAAACTGTGGATATGTGGATGAGAAAAATGTGTAGAGAAATGTCGTATTTTTAAACCCACAGCTTGATCAAAAAATAGTACACTTTTTCAACATAGTTATTAGAATCGGAAACATAAACAAACAGACACTTTAACACACTTTTCAACATAATCCACAGCACTTACTACTATTACGGCTAAATATCTATATAAAAGAAAGAGAACACGAAGGGAGAAAAAAATGAAGGCTATTATCCTCAAACAAAATCTGATGGAAGCTATTAATGTGGTACAGAAGGCTGTTATGCCAAAAGCAACCTTACCTGTTCTTGAAGGCATTTATATTGAAGCTGATGAGAATCTTAAGCTTATCGGTAACTGTTTTGATCTTGGAATTGAATATACAATCGAGGCTGACATAAAAGAAAAAGGATCCATTGTCATTCAATCCAGAATGTTTGGTGAAATCATAAGGAAACTTCCTGACGCACCGGTATCCATCGAAGTCTTTGATGGAAGCAAGGTAAGAATAGAGTGCCTGAATTCATATTTTGAAATAAAAGGAATGGATGCTGATAGTTATCCTCTTCCTCCTGCATTGCAAAACGATATTTCTTTTTCTATTGCACAGGCAACATTAAAGGATTTAATCAAGCAGACCATATTTGCCGTTGGAACCGACGAAAACAGAAAAATAATGACCGGAGCATTACTTGAGGCAGATAACGGTGAAATAAAAATAGTCGCTTTGGACGGATTCAGAATGGCAATTGCACATACCGTTATAAAAGAAAGCATTAAGTTTAAGGTCGTCATTCCTGGAAAGAATATGAATGAAATATTAAGAATATTGGAAACCAATGATGATCCTGTCGGTATATCATTGTCAGGTAACCTTGCATCATTTGTATTTAAAAACTGCAGAGTAATTTCCAATGTCCTTGACGGCGAGTTTATGAACTATAACAGCTATATACCATCACAATTTGAAACTGTTGTTCAGATTAATACAAAAGAACTCATTGAGAGCCTTGAAAGAGCTTCTCTTATAACAAGTGATGACAAGCGTTATCCCGTAAGGTTTAATATTGGCGATGATAATATGGTCGTCTCATCTACAGCTGAGATTGGTTTGTCAAAGGAACAAATAAAAATTGTAAATAATGGGGCAGTTCTGCATATTGGCTTTAATCCACGTTATTTTATTGATGCTCTTAAAGTTATACCGGATGAAACAATTAAGATTTCGTATACTTCCTCTATTGGACCCTGCATCATTACTGCAATTGACCATGACCGTTACCTCTATTTAGTTTTGCCTGTTAGAATAAAGAATTCTTAATGAGGTGTTTTTATGAAGGCTGTAGCGATAACGAGCGAATATATTAAGCTAGATCAATTTTTAAAGCTTGCTGATATTGTTGGCTCAGGAGGCGAAGCTAAAATCTTTATTGCAAACAATGAAATATTTGTTAATGGAGAAAAGGAAGAGAGAAGGGGTAAGAAGCTAAGGCATGGCGATAGCGTGCAGATTAAAGGGCAGACTTTTAAAATTGTTAAAGATGGTGAAAAAAAGTGACCATTAAAACACTTGAGTTGCTTCATTTCAGAAATTACGACAGACAAGCCATCACTTTAAGTGACAGTATTAATATTCTATTTGGAGAGAATGCTCAAGGGAAAACTAATGTTTTGGAGGCTCTATATATCACTGCCACAGGAAAATCACACAGAACAAATAATTACCATGATCTTATACAATACGGACAAAACGGATTTGAGCTAAATCTGACAGCATGCATTAATGGTAGAGAGAATAATGTTGTTATTCGATATTCAAAAGATAAAGGACGTCATGCAGAGATTAACGGTATAAAGAGAAATAAATTATCTGATATTTTGGGTACACTTAACATGATTCTCTTTTCCCCTGAAACATTGGAGGTCGTGAAAGGATCTCCGCTTATGAGGAGGAAATTCTTAGATATTTTACTCTGTCAGACCAATAGACAATACCTTCATTTTCTTCAGCAATACAATGTGCTTATAAAAAACAAGTCAATTGCTTTAAAAAAAGGAAGAAATGATAATAAATATGAGAATGTACTTCCTGTTTGGAATGATCAGCTGGCTCTTTATGGAGGAAAAATTGCATTTCTCCGTATGAAAACCGTTGAAAATCTCAATAAATTGATGAGAGAGGAAATAGGTCAAATAACTGAAGGAAAAGAAAAATCAGATCTGATTTATAGAACATACTGCAATTATAATGATCAATCTGATGAAAAATATTTTGAAGATGAATTAAGAGGAAAGCTAAATCTGGGTCTAAAGAAGGAAATTCAAATCTCCCAATGTTTATACGGCCCCCATCGAGATGACTTTGAAATTTTACTAAATGGCATGAACTCGCGACAATACTGTTCACAGGGGCAGCAGCGTACATTGGCATTATCCCTTATAATATCAGAACTGCTTTTTATTGAGGAAATAAGGGGAGAAAAACCTGTGCTTCTATTAGATGATGTGATGTCAGAGCTTGATTTAAGAAGACAGGAATATCTCATCAAAGGATTATATGATGTTCAAACTATCATTACAACAACAGATGATTTGCCATTTAACAGTATAAAAGATAGACAGGTAAAGCGTTTTTATGTAAGGAACGGAAGTGTAACTCCTAAGGGATGATCAAAATGTAACTTCCGATAAATCTTACAGTAAATATTGAAGAATCGGAAGTTGTACTTTGATTTCTCCTTGGTTGACCGATTCAACAAACTAGAATAAAATTGATAGGTGATAATGTGTTTTTACATATTGGTGCAGATGAGATTGTTTATTTAAAGAATATAATCGCAATAATGGATATAGAAAGAACGACGACATCCAATAATACCCGCCACTTTCTAAAACGCTGTGAAGAACGTGGAATGGTTAAAACAGTTGGAACGGATATACCAAAGTCATTTATTGTTGCAATGAATGAAGGAAAACAAACAGTTTATTTATCACCTATATCATCATCTACACTATATAAGAGGGCACTTAAACAAACACAGGCTAATAGGAGGAAAAAACCCAATGTCTGAGCATCATAATCATGAAGGATATAATGAGGAACAAATACAGGTATTAGAAGGCCTCGAAGCTGTAAGAAAAAGGCCTGGCATGTATATAGGAAGTACATCGTCACGTGGCTTGCACCACTTAGTTTATGAGATCGTCGATAACAGTGTCGATGAATCACTTGCAGGCTATTGTGATCATATTCAGGTCTATATAAATAAGGATAACAGCATTACCAATGTTGATAATGGCCGTGGTATTCCGACAGGTATACATCCTAAACTTAAAATCCCGACTATGGAGGTTGTTCATACTGTACTCCATGCAGGTGGAAAATTTGGCGGTGAGGGTTATAAAGTCTCAGGCGGACTTCACGGTGTTGGTGCATCTGTTGTCAACGCTTTATCTGGATGGATGGAAGTTGAAGTTACCCGTGATGGAAAAGTTTATAAACAACGTTATGAAAGAGGAATACCTGTAACAGGCGTAACGGTAATAGGAGAATGTGATCCGGAATTGTCTGGAACGAAGACAACATTTAAGCCAGATGAACAAATTTTTGAAGAGACCGTATTCGATTTTGAAATCTTACTTAAGCGTTTCAGAGAAATGGCTTTTTTGAACCGTTTTATAACTATTTCATTGATAGATCTGAGGGGAGAAGAAGAGAATAGAGTTGATCTTCATTACGAGGGAGGGATAAGCTCCTTTGTTGAGTATATTAATAAAAACAAAGAGATAATCCATCCGGAAGTCATCTATTTTTGTGCAAAAAAGGATCAGGTTGAATTGGAGATAGCCATGCAATATACTGATTCATTTATGGAGAATGTATATAGCTATGCTAACAATATTTCGACTACTGAGGGCGGTACACATATAACTGGATTTAAGACGGCCATCACAAAAGTTGTCAATGATTATATGAGAAAAGCAAATATGCTGAAAGAAAATGATAAAAATCTTTCAGGAGAAGATGTAAGGGAAGGTTTAACAGCTATTATCTGTGTAAAATTGCCTGACCCACAATTTGAGGGCCAAACAAAGACTAAGTTGGGGAATGCAGATATCCGTTCTTTTACAGAAAATGTCGTAACTGAGAAGCTCTCATACATTCTAGAGGAAAACCCAAGGGTTGCAAAGATAATCATTGATAAAACCTTGCTTTCCTTCCGTGCACGAGAGGCAGCCAGAAAAGCACGTGAAATGACAAAAAGAAAATCTGTGCTTGAATCTACATCACTTCCCGGAAAACTGGCAGATTGTTCGGAAAGAGATCCGGAAAAATGTGAGATCTTTATAGTAGAGGGTGACTCTGCAGGCGGCAGTGCTAAACAGGGCAGAGACAGAAAGTATCAAGCTATTTTACCACTTTGGGGGAAAATGCTGAATGTGGAGAAATCCCGTGAAGACAAGGTATATGGCAATGAAAAGCTAAGTCCTGTTATAACTGCTCTTGGTACCGGTATTGGCGAGGATATGGACTTGTCCAGGCTAAGATATCATAAAGTAGTCATTATGGCCGATGCTGATGTTGACGGTTCCCATATCAGAACACTATTATTGACCTTCTTTTTCCGTTATATGAAGCCTCTGGTCGAAAAGGGACATATTTATATAGCACAACCACCACTATATAAACTAAAGAAGGGAAAAGAAGAATATTATGTTTATAACGACCGTGAGCTTCAAAAATTAATGAAGGAAAAGAACTGGAACAAGGAAGACAATAATGTGTCATTACAGCGATATAAAGGACTTGGAGAAATGAATTCCGAGCAGCTTTGGGAAACCACAATGAATCCGGAAACCAGAATTATTTTGAAGGTTGAAGTAGAAGATATGGTAAATTCAGATGAAACCTTTAATATACTAATGGGTGAGAAGGTTGAGCCAAGAAAAGAGTTCATTCAGAAATATGCGCGTACGGTTAACAACTTAGATATTTAAATGACAATGATGGGGCAGGTAGATAATACTTGCCCCATATTTGTTTAGAAGCGAGTTTATGGGGACCTATCAGAATAAGTTCAGAGCGCACAACAAATATAGACGAAAAAATTATTGATTAACGTAGACAGAAGGGGTTCTTATTGTGAAATAACAAGGTTCCCGGGACCCGCAAGCAATCTTCGATTGCGTAGACGGGTGGGGTTCTTATTATACGAATAGTAACTTGAGGTACATTTCTATTGGAATGTGCCTCTTAATTTATAGAGAATGTTTCACGTGAAACATATTTAAGTTTATGCTTTTTTAAATAAAGTACAGTGAAATTCAAGCAATAAAAATTAGTCGATGTTCATAATCATTAATATAAACTATTAGGCTAAGAAAAATATTGTTTCACGTGAAACATTTGAACTAATTACTCAGATGGATGTATACCTATAGAAATTAAATGAATCAACGACAACTAGTATTTTAAAAGATTGTAAAGAACAAATAATATTAGTAAAGAAATTATTAATATTAAGTTCCATAATTATTGTGTAAAAACTATTAACTTTAATAAAATATAGATAATATGCTTGGTATAAAATCTATTAACATTTATTATTTCAGTTATATTGAAATTCTTATATAACAAAAAAAACTATGACGAATAATTGAGTATCAGTATAATAAAGTAGCAGCAGTATAAAAAGAATATGTTAATGCAAGATAATAAACAATATTCATAGACGCTTTATGTATAATATCTGTTTAAAATCAATAAAAGCGCAAAGTCTAAGAACAAACATTAGGTGTTCCTTTAGTATGCGCCTATTAATGCGTATAAAAAGTGCAACCAAAGATAATTCAAATACTAATTGTTTCACGTGAAACAATAACTTCACAGGTCAATAATTTGTGTTATAATATGATTATCTCTCAGGAAGTTACTTCGTGATTTTTTACGAAATTTATGTTATTTTGAATTGAGTAAGCCTTGATTGAAGGATGAATAATCCTATCGCGGTTTATGGGTTGAGGCTTGTGGTACGTTCTCACAGGAACGTACCACTATTGCATCAGATTGTATGAAAACTGCAATAGCTGCTGGCAACATTAAGGAAAAAGTCGTTATACGACTTTATGAAAAGTCATCATAATAGAGGTGTGTTCCAAAATAACACCTAAAGCTTAAATATTTAATAGAATTACCCCTAAGGGGTCACTTACTTTGTATGGATGAGGTGCTCTATGGCTAAGATTATTGCTATTGCAAATCAAAAGGGTGGTGTCGGCAAAACAACAACCTCCGTTAATCTCAGTGCATGTCTTGCCGTAAAAAACAAAAAAGTTCTTGTCATCGATATTGATCCGCAAGGCAATACCACAAGTGGTCTTGGTGTAGATAAAAATACAGTGCGTAGTTCCATATATGATGCTGTTATCAATGACATGCCCATAGAGGATACGCTTGTTGAGACAAAGATAAAAAATCTTTTATTATCTCCTTCTAACATCAATTTGGCCGGAGCAGAGGTTGAATTAGTTTCAGTCTTCTCAAGAGAAACCAGACTGAAACATGCTCTGGAAGAGGTAGAAGATAAGTATGATTTTATCATTATTGATTGTCCGCCATCACTTGGTCTTTTAACAGTAAATTCACTGACAGCAGCAAATACCATTCTTGTTCCTATACAATGTGAGTACTATGCTCTTGAAGGCTTAAGCCAACTCATGAATACTGTCAAAATAGTACAGAAGCACCTCAATAAATCTTTGCGTGTGGAGGGTGTTGTTTTAACCATGTTTGATGCCAGAACAAATCTCTCCATACAAGTTGTAGAAGAGGTTAAAAAGTATTTTGGCAATAAGGTTTACAGGACTATTATTCCACGGAATGTTCGTTTAAGTGAGGCTCCTAGCTTTGGACTTCCTATTATTTTATATGATGAAAAGTCAAAGGGAGCCGAGTGCTATATGGAATTAGCAGAGGAAGTCATTATGAGTTCGGAGGAAATATAGATGAGAAAAGGTTTAGGAAAAGGTTTGGATGCGCTGATAAGTTCGACCAACGCCTTAGAGGAAGCCAAAAACAGTATACTCGAAGTTAGAATTAATGATGTTGAACCCAATAGCGAACAGCCTAGAAAGGTTTTTGATCAAGAAAGACTTGAGGCACTAGCTGAATCAATAAAAGAGCATGGAGTGGTTCAACCCATTATTGTTCGTAGCAATGGGGCACGATATATAATTATTGCAGGTGAAAGAAGATGGCGTGCTTCAAAACTTGCAGGACTAAAAACCATTCCTGTTATTGTAAAGGATATCTCTTCTCGTGAGGTTATGGAAATAGCGCTTATTGAGAATCTTCAAAGGGAGGATTTAAATCCCATTGAGGAAGCAGAGGCCTATCAAAAATTAATTGAGGAATATGGACTTACTCAGGAAGAGGTTTCAAAGGTTGTAGGAAAGAGTCGTGCTGCTATAGCGAATTCTGTAAGACTTTTAAATCTCTCAGGAGAAATTAAAGAAATGCTGTCCGATGGCAGGATTACCAGTGGACATGCTCGTACCTTAATAACAGTCGGTGACCTCAAGAGACAAAACGAACTTGCAAAACAAATTGTAGATAATAATCTAAATGTCAGAGAAATTGAAAAACTAGCAGCTAAGGAAGAAAAAAATCGAGTAATTAAGCAAAAGCCTGCTTCGAAGGCACAAGCTGAAATTTCCGATCTTGAAGAGAAGCTTAGAACTTTATATGGAACAAAGATCGATCTGATTCGTGGAAAGCAAAAGGGCAAGATCATCATCGAATATTATTCAAATGATGAGTTTGACAGAATAATCGAAATGTTGATAAATTATGGAAAATAAGTGGGTAGGCTAATTCTGTTTTAAATGCGTTTTTATTAAGCAGGTAATATAAAATCCTATTGTACTCTTAAAATGCCTTAAAACAAAGAAAATGAATATTTGAAAGGACTAGCTCCCCCAAAAGCCGAAATTTAACATAATTGAATCGATATCTGATGAAGATTATTTTTTTCATTTCAGTAAATGAAAGAAAACCGAGCTAATGAATGAATTGACCAATAGAACCTTGTTATTTTTGCAATAATAATAACCTCACCCGTTGGCGAAATTAAAAATTTCATGCGATGATCGAAGGCATTGAAACATGTCATGTTTAAAGAAACAGATTACTGCCAAAAAACCGAATGTTATTAATTAACATATAAGAGAGAAACATTATCTGGAGGAAGTATGGAAGATTATTTAGTTTATGTTGGTGTTAGCTTGGCTGCTTTATGTTTTTTGCTGATTATCATTGAGCATGTACGTTTAAATGGTATGATAAAAAAGTACCGCCTGTTAATTAAAGGGTTAAGTGAAAAAAAGGTAGAAGACTTAATGATCTCATACTCTGATGAAATGGATAAGGTTAAAAAATTAATAAGCGGAAGCATCGAAAATCGTATTGCAGATTTGGAAAGCAGAATGCCATCCTGCCTTAGAAATGTAGGACTAGTATCTTATAATGCATTTGAAAATATGGGCAACAATATGAGTTTCTCTGTTGCTGCGGTTGATGATAAAAAGGATGGCTTTGTGCTTACAGGCATCTATACAAGGGAAAGCTCTTATATGTATGCAAAAGAAGTGGTAGAAGGTAAATCTAAAAAGGAACTTTCCAAAGAAGAAAAAGAAGCTTTAACGAAGGCGCTGTCCTTCATGAAATAACTGGTTTTAAAATGAGAGGAGCATCTCTATGCTAGACATTCAAAGAATTCGAAACAATCCTGAAGAGGTAAGAACAGCCCTAAAAAAAAGGCTCTATGATGCAGACTTTACTGAGCTTTTATCCTGGGATCAAAGAAGAAGGAGCATTATTGTTGAGTCAGAAGAGTTAAAAGCCAAGAAGAATAAGGTTTCATCCGAAATTCCTATGCTTAAGAAGCAAGGAAAAGATGTATCTGGTCTTATGTCAGAAATGAAGGATATTTCCGACCGCGTTAAGGGTATGGAGGAGGAATTAAGAGCTGTTGAAGAGAAGATAACCAATTTCCTTATCCGCCTTCCTAATATTCCAGCAGATGATGTTGTTGCCGGCGGAAAAGAAAATAATCAGGTAGTCAGAACCTTTGGAAAGAAGCCTGAATTTAATTTTGAGCCAAAGAATCATGTAGATCTTGTTACTTCGCTTGGTCTTATCGATTATGAAAGAGGAGTAAAAATCGGTGGAAATGGTTTTTGGGTTTATACCGGAGATGGAGCGCTTTTGGAATGGGCCCTTCTGAACTACTTTATTGAAGAGCATACAAAAGATGGCTATCAGTTTATGCTGCCTCCTCATATCTTGACCTACCAATGCGGCTTTACAGCAGGACAATTTCCAAAATTCGCAGAAGACATTTTCAAGGTTGAAACCGGTGAAGTGAATGATAAAATGCAGTTTATCCTGCCGACAGCTGAAACAGCACTTATCAATTACCACAGAGATGAGATTTTAGGTGAGGAGGATCTGCCCAGAAAATATTTTGCATATACTCCCTGCTACAGAAAAGAGGCTGGAAGCTATCGTGCTGAAGAAAGAGGCATGATCAGGGGTCATCAGTTCAACAAGGTGGAGATGTTCCAATATACCCTTCCTGAGCTCTCAGAGGCAGCGCTGGAAGAACTGGTCAATAAAGCAGAGCGGCTTGTTCAGGGACTCGGCCTTCATCATCAGGTGAGCAAGCTCGCAGCACAGGATTGCAGCGATGGTATGGGAAAAACGTACGATATTGAAATATGGATTCCAAGCATGAATATCTATAAGGAAGTCAGTTCCTGTTCAAATGCTTATGATTACCAGGCAAGGAGAGGGAATATACGGTTCAAGCGCAAGGAAGGAAAGAAAACTGAGCTGGTTCACACATTAAATGCTTCCGGTCTCGCTACCAGCCGACTCCTTCCTGCTATTGTTGAACAATTCCAGCAGGAGGACGGAAGTGTTATTGTACCTGAGGTCTTAAGGAAGTGGGTAGGGAAGGATAGACTCTATCCTAAAACAAAATAACTAAATAACTGACTAATAAGAAGACTTGCCGTATTGACACTGTAGAGCTTCGGCTCTACAGTGTCAATTGATATTACCTTAGGAAATCAGGGTTAATAAATGCAAAAGACAGAGCAATCGAATCTTCGTCTCTTTATACTCAGTGGAATTTTCAACGCTGTTATGCTAAATCTTTATAATCCTTTCGCTACAAAATTCTTACAAAGGCTAGGAGGAGACGAATTACATATTTCCCTGTTGAATAGCCTGCCCGGTATGATGGGTATCATTTCCAGCCTGCCTGGGGCTATTTATATGATTAAACGAAGCCAGAAAAGCATGAAAAGACATACGGTTGAATTCATGTCATTAAGCCGTGTTCTTATTCTTAGCTTTGCCTTGATGGTTTTTGTTCCGCCTCATATGGCACCCTGGCTCTTTGTTATTCTTTTTGCACTAAAGAGTCTTCCGGAAGCAATAACCCAGACCGCATTTCAGGGGTTTACAGGTGATCTTTTTGACGACAATTTCCGCTCGACCGCCATATCCTTGAGGAATAAACTATCTACTCCCATTGCCATGGTCATAGGTTTGGTTTCTGGGTATATTTTAAGTGCGCTTCCAGAGAGTGATGGGGAGAGAATGACCTATTATCAGGTCTTTTTTGTCGCATCTGCCTTTTTCGGACTATTTGAAATCCTGTCATTTACGGCCATCAAGGAGCCCGTCAACCAAGTAAAGGCTAAAGAAATAGATTTGAAGACTATTTTTAAAGAAATGCGCAGTCAAAAAAAATTCATAAGCTTTACTTTAAGCAGCTTACTTTTTTATTTTGGCTGGCAGATGGGATGGCCCCTTTTCAGTATTTATCAAGTCGTTAATCTTGGTGCCAATGAGTTATGGCTAAGCATTATAACTGTGATCTCATCAATAGGTTCTTATATAGGTTATAGCTTCTGGAACAGAATGATTCAAAAGCATGGTAATGCTCTTGTGGCCTCCATCACAACTCTGGGAATGGCCTCAAACCCAATCCTCCTTGCCATATCGCCCGACCTCTATTGGGCTTCCGCGCTAAACTTTATAATTGGTTTTGTTACAGCAGGAAATGTTACAGTGCTTCTAAATGCGCTATTGGAGTCAACGCCGCATGAGAACCGTGTGGTTTATGTTGGTACATATAATACGCTTATCAATATTAGCCTAATGATTTCTCCCATAGTGGCTCATGGCGTATTAAAGATGACAGGTATATTCTGGGCCTTAATGATAGTTGGAGCTATCCGGTCTGCAGGGAGCATTGTCTTTTATATCAACCATGCCAAGAAGCAAGTTTGATACACCATTATTCCCATAAATCATCCATAAGCGTTTTGATGTGCTCTTCTCTTGTCTTCTGCTCTTCATTTAATAGTGTGCACCCATCTTCGCCGATCTCAAGGAAAGAACCCTCCCTGGCTTCTACCGGGATCTGTGATCTTCGTACTTTTATCATGACTCTATCTTCATTTTCACAAAGGGCGTACTCGCCTTCAAACCGATCAAGGATAACTTTCATAAAAAACCTCACGATAGATTTATTAAGGGACAGACTCCTTAAAAGAAAGGGACTCACCGTTGGTGAAGAAAACGATAGTACCACTTTCATCAGTTCTTAAAATTTCAATGCCATATTGATTGAGACGTTTTATAACCTCCTTGTGGGGATGATTATAGTCATTATCCTTTCCAACCGAAATAACAGCATACTCCGGATTTACAGCGGCTATAAATTCCTCGGATGTTGATGAGATTGAACCATGATGTCCCAGCTTCACAACATTTGACGCCAAGGGTAATCCCGATTGCAACATTTCTTCCTCATTCACCCTTTCGCAATCTCCAAGGAAAAGAAAGCTCTGATCCCCATAATCCAGCCTGATGGCAATGGAGTAGTCGTTGAGCTCTTCATATTTGTCTTTGGACGGAGATAGAATGGTAAACATGGCATTTCCCAGGCTATATTGCTGACCGAGTCTGGGGGTGGTGATTTTTAGCCCCTGACTTTTTATTGCGGACAGTACGTCTTCATAGGTTTTTGTGTTATGAGAAACCTTGGGCATTATGACCTTATCAACTGTCAGTTTGTTGATAACACCATCCAGACCTCCAATATGATCCTCATGTGGATGGGTTCCCACCACATAATTCAATTTTGTAATGTCCTTCTCTTCGAGATAGTCCAGAACTACATCTGTGTCCTCATTGTTTCCGCCGTCAATGAGCATTGCTGAAGAACCCTGCTGTATCAAAATAGAATCGGCTTGACCGACATCAAGGAAATGGACTGATAAAAGACTTGAATTGCCGCCTGTTTCCTGGAGTGGTGGTTCATTAATTAAGGCAAGCCCTGCTGAAATAATTATAATAGTCGCAAAAATGAGATATCTCATCTTTGAAAAATTAGACGACCTTCTAGCCATATTTAAAATGCTCCCACAGATGAAACCTTTATGATATATTCTATTAAAGCAGCTACTGTTCGGGTGTATCCTTCTTTTTGACTGGCGAACGATTACCGTTGGGGTCTACAATGACAACCTTTTCGAGGGTGGAGGAAAGGCTTTGTCTGAAGGCTGAAAGGTATTCCTGCCTCAGTTCCTGCTGCTCTCTTCTCTCCGAATCTGAAAGACCTTCTGTTTTAGCCTTTCTCGCCAACTGATTAATTCTGTCAATTTTACTTTGTTCCATTTTATTCTTCCTTCATAACTTATAACACAAAGTGTTTCAATGTCTTCGATAAACCCATGAAATTTTTAATTTCGGTAACGGGTAAGGTAATTATAAGTGAAAACATATTATTAATCATTATACTGTGAAAATCAAAAGGTTTAAAGGTATTAAAATAAACTTAAAATCCTTGTAAAAAAGGAGCCAGATTCTATCTTTGGCTCCTTTTAGTTACTTTCCTTTAAACTGATTGACTCTTTCCATCATCTTCTTATTGTAGTTGATGATTCTGCGATCATAATGGTTGTCCATAAATGTCGAAGAAAGAATAAAATCTGCTGTAGCGCGGTTGTTGGCAATAGGAATATCATAAACAGCTGCAATCCTTAAAAGCGCCTTTACATCGGGATCATGGGGTTGGGACTCAAGTGGATCCCAGAAAAAGATTACAATGTCAATGCCACCCTCAACAATACGGGATCCGATTTGCAGGTCACCACCCAAAGGTCCGCTATTATAAGCTTTAACCGGAAGTTCCACTTCCTCGGCTATAAGCCTGGCGGTTGTTCCGGTTCCACAGAGAAAATGCTTTCTTAGGACTGAAATATTGTCTTTTACCCACTCAACCAACTCGTCCTTCTTATGGTCATGAGCAATAAGCGCAATATGTTTTTGTTTTGGAAGGGGTATATTAATATAATCGTCCATTATCATGTTGTTTCACCTCCAAATTATCATAATATGAGCATTCACTAAAAAGCAAGAGAGTTTTTGTTAACTTCTATAAGTTCTGTTAATTTTCCATTTGGTATGGCAACGGCCGACCATGGCTCATGCTCATCGATGATATGGCCCTTCAACCTAATAACCTCAAGCTTATCATCAGTTGCTTCAACATGAATTTTTTTCATGTCAAATTGAATATTGTGAGCTCTTATATCGAGCTCAAGAGTGCAATCACTTTCTACAAGGAGTTCAACATTTATGCTAGTATTTTCAGCTACAATGTTGGTAACACGTATTTCATAAAAACTACATAAGTCTAATGAATAGTCCTCAGCCGGAAGAAGTATGATGGATTTTGTTTTTCCATTGAATTTAACAGTATATTGTCCCTGGGGAAATATTGCTTCAAATTCGCTTTTTTGATCAATACAAATGGTGTTTGTTTTTCCTGTGACATGATTGACGAACTCAATTACCGCATTGGTACCAGGTTTCAGTTTTCCACAAATCCTGGCAGTGCCGGAAAGGTCGGACATGAGCCATAACCACCTGGCAGAGGGCTGGACCCAAACCTCCTTATAATTATAGCAGTTATTGACAGGCCAATAAGGAATATCCTTATCTCTGCTGGTTTGTATCCCTACTGGCAATGATCCGACCATATCACCGGACATGGCTGTGTATTGAGGTGCATAATCATATCCTTCACCGTACATAAGACTTTGAGAAAAAGGATTTCTGCCTACAACCCACTCAAGCTGTTTCTGGCAGAGATTGATTAAATCAGGATTTCTCCGTACCTTGATCAGGCTGGAAAGAGCCTTGGCATCTGAAAGTATCAAGGAATTATTGCCACGAAATACGTACCATACAGGGAAGATTCTGAGATAATAGTGTTCCGAAAGCTTAATGCCGTTTAGTACCTGTTCACGATAAGCCGGTTCATTTGATTCGTCAATTCTATAAATGGAACAGGGGAACATATGGTAAGGTCCTGTAAATTCAGTGATTTTCAAAAGGTATTCTGAATAAAGGGTAATAGTCGAATACCAATTGACCCACTCGGTATGGTCTGGAAACTCCTGCAACAATTCCGAGAGAGCCACAATGGGTGCCTGGGATTGAGAAAGATGAAAATATCGGAGAATGGTCTGCATTTGGGGGTCCGTATAAAAAAAGCCCGAAAGAGGGATATCCCAATCGGTGGGCGTTTTTTGCTGGCAAGCCATAATGACTCGAGCTTGTTCAAAAGCTTTTTCTGCATACTTTTTGTTTCCCGTAGCCCTAAAAAGCTCAATTGAAGCCAGAGCCCCGGTTCCCTGTATCTGAACCTCAGGAAAATGGCGAAATCCCTCACGGGTTGTAGCATTGGACAATCCATCAAGCGCAAATTGCCAATCCTCTTGGGCTGCATTAAGACTCAGTGCTGACAACTCAGGGTCTACATCTTTCAAGACTCTTGCAGCAATAGCTTCGGCAGCGGCCGTATCAAAGTTGGCAAAAGGCACATTTTGTGCTTTAAAGGTTATATCATCAAAGGTACCGATAATATTATCGGTCCAAAAATCCATGGTTGCCCAAACTGACCGATTTCCATCACCGAATCTTGTTTTTAATATCCATATAAGGCCCCATTTTGCTTCATCAATAAGCCTTTCATAGAGATCCGGATCCTTCTTGTTCATCTTCTCGGCTAAATGGAACATGGCATAGGTGGCTTCAGTCGTATTCCATACACCCTGGGATAAATCACCGGCATCATGCCAACCTCCATTAATAACAATTTCTTTTCCGCTGCTTTCGCATTGCCAATCCTGATGGCATACGCCATGAATACCCGGAACGTCAAAGCCACAGCGCTCGCAAAAAAAGAAATTCAAAGTCTTCCAGATGGTGCCTCGCCAAACATTCCTGTCAATACGAAAAGGTTGAGTTTCGACAGTTCCTGCCTTTATAAAGTAAAGGCCTTCTTCTTCGAGCTCAGAGAAATCCATAAGCTGAAATTCTCCTGCCGCGGACACCGCACCTCTATTTGCAGATTGAGGCATGGTTACAGCCTTAATAGGCTTCGTGAGGACAACTTTATTGGTATCAGCATGAATAAGAGAAAACTCTTTTGAATCCAAATGACTGGCAATGGCAGTTTTTTGTGTTCCTGTCTGATACCCCGTATGGCTGAAGGCTATGCGACCTGGCGCTACATTCCAGCCTTCAAAGTGATCAGCCTCTACTTTTTGAAGTTCAAGCCTGTCAATATCAAAGCAAACAGTGTCAGTGGCTCCGGGCTCATGGCCCTGCATACGATAGATGATATCGATGGCCGTGACTCTTTCTCGCGGAAGACTTGCTATTTCCCAAACCACGTGGTTCCATTGATCGGGTTTGAGGAGGAAAAAGTGCAGGCCTTCTCTTTCATAGGAGTCAGGTATCTTTATAGCACCGTCATTATGTAGTACGGCATACATGGAGATTACCTTGAATCCTGGGAGAGTGGGATATACCCAGAAGGAAAGACGATTATATTGACTCCAATCCTCTTCTTTAAAGGATCGTCTGACAATAGCTTCACCAAAGGGCCGTCCATAATGCTCGCGGTCATCAGGATTTACGTTTGTCTTCATTTTCGTCTTTGAGATAAGCCGCAGGCATTGGGTACCATCCAAGAATCTTTCCCTTGTGAAGCTTAAGTCACCTACTCCATGGTGCTGCCAGGCAGCCGGATTTTCCATGTTATCCAAGAGCAGGGATTCTAAAACTGGTTTGTTAACCCATCTAAAATTGGCCGTTTTTCTTTCATCAATTTCCATGGGTATTGGTGAGGTCTTTGAGAAACCATGCATGGTCATACCTCCTAAACATCAGAAACGATTGTTAAAAGAATAAATCCCACTGATACATTCCCATAGGGCAGCTCAATAAAACATTATTATGAAAGGTTTCCAAATACCTTAAGAAAAACATGCCTCTATGCTCAGGATTATGGTATACTACAATAACAGAGAGGATGATGGGAGATGAATAAATTTATACCCAAAGAAAAGCTCAGTAAAAAGGAACAGCGAAAGCTTAACCTAAAAAAACGTGGATCCTGGGGGGCCATTAGCCCGGTTACAAGAAAACCTGAAAATCCAAGAGCGTATAATCGTAGGAAGGTTCAAAAAGGAGATGATGAAAATCCCCATTTTGAACCTTTTGAATTATAAGAATGGCTTATTTTCTGTAACATGGTTACAGAAAACTTAAAGCATAATCAGTATGATAAAATAGTATATCCAAATAGAGAGGTAAAGGAGAGTTGCTATGGATTACTTGATTTCGTTGCTTGAAGGCATTATAACCTTTATTTCTCCCTGCATGCTGCCGATGCTGCCGCTTTACATTTCCTATTTTGCCGGAGGTCAGGACAATGGAGATAGGAAAAAGACCTTAATCAACGCCTTCGGCTTTGTGCTGGGGTTTACAATTGTATTTACTGCTTTGGGAGCCTTTGCAGGGACTTTTGGAGGACTTCTTACTCAATATGCCCTATGGGTCAATTTGATAGGAGGGGCAATTGTTCTGGTATTTGGCCTCAACTATCTTGGCATACTGAACCTTTCATTCCTACAGAGGGTTAAAAAAGTTGATTATCAGCCAAAAAGCCTTGGTTTTTTCTCAGCCGTACTTTTCGGTGTTGTTTTTTCTATAGGTTGGACTCCCTGTGTGGGCGCATTTTTGGGCTCGGCCTTAATGCTGGCGGCAACTGCTCAGGATAGTTTGAAAGGAATTCTGATGCTTTTGAGCTTCTCCTTTGGCCTTGGTATACCCTTTGTTATTTCAGCCCTGCTTCTTGATCGGTTAAAACATGTATTTGATTTTATTAAAAGAAATTACAAAATTGTTAATGGGATTTCCGGTTTTCTTCTGGTCATAGTAGGGCTTGCTATGATGACAGGCTTACTGGGAAAGCTTTTGACTTTGCTGACTTTTTAAAGGAGTGCGAGTATGAATAAAAAAGCAAAAACCTTTCTGTATTTTGCATTGTTTATAATCTTTATGGCTGTCATAGGTTTTTCATACAAGTATTTAACAGAACGGTACCAGGCTCAAAATCCAATAGAGTCAAAACCCTCCCAAGAAAGCTCCCCAAAGGCAACGCCAGGCAGTTCGCCGGATGCCACTGATCCCGAATCAGAGGAGGATGATGGGAAAATAAAGGCACCTGATTTTACAGTTTACGATGCTGATGGAAATGAAGTAAAGCTGTCAGACTATTTAGGGACCCCTGTTGTATTAAACTTCTGGGCTAGCTGGTGTCCGCCATGCAAATCGGAGATGTCCCATTTTAACAAGGTGTCAGAGGAGTATTCTGAGGATGAACTGGTCTTTCTCATGATCGATTTGGTTGACGGTGATAGAGAAACCGTGGAAAGCGGTCTCGAATATATAGAGGAGAACAACTATACCTCCTTTACCGTTTTATTTGATAAAAAACAGGATGCTGCCAAAACCTATGGTATTCGATCCATCCCGACCACACTCTTTATTGACAAGGAAGGCTATGTTATTAAGGATGCAAGTCAAGTTGGCCCCTTGGATGAAAAAAGGCTCAAAAGCAGAGTTGAATATATTTATCCGTAAGGATTATTATAAGAGCCCTAAGACTTTTCGTCATTAGGTTCCTCTATCCCCAGATCGTTATGAATAATCGAGCCAAATGAGAGTGCCTTTCTGCCATACTTATCCCGGATTTTGTCTATGGCAGCCTCCAAATGCTCCTGCTTTTTCCGCTTTTCACAGCTGTCATCCTCAAAAAGGGACAGCTGTTCTTCGAAATCGTCGGAAGAATAAAGATTAGCTCCCGTAATGGTAAGCATACGAATAGGTGCCTTAAGGTTCCAGGCCGATTGTATAATTTCAAGAGCTGCGCAGGTAATTTCTTTCGAAAGATGAGTCGGGTGTAACAAAGCCTTCTGCCTTGTTATTGTTTTGAAATTCGGATCCCTTATGGTAACTTGTACTGTCGAGCATTTTACACCATATTGGCGCAATCTGGAGGCAACAGAATCAGCAAGGGCATTGATGCTTAGACGAATATCAGAAAGCCCAACAAGATCCCTTTTAAAGGTCATACCATTTCCTACAGACTTGACTTCTCTTTCATCGGACATGGATTTAACAGGGCTATCATCCAGTCCATTGGCATATTCATGTATGATTTCGCCCATTTTACCCAGCTTGGAGATAATCACATTCTTATCACTTTTAGCGAGGTCCCCAATTGTGTAGATATGGAGCTTGGATAACGTTTCCTTTGCGGACTTTCCCACATATAACAGGTCGGAAACCGGCAGCGGGAATACGATATCTGTGTAATTATCTCTGTCTATGACCGTTGTCGCATTGGGCTTCTTATAGTCACTGCCAAGCTTAGCAAAAACCTTGTTAAAAGAGACACCCACCGATATGGTCAAGCCTATCTCAGAAGCAACAGTTTCACGAAGGGTATCAGCAATTTGCTTGCCGTCGCCAAAGAGATGCCTGCTGTCGGTGACATCAAGCCAAGACTCATCAATACCAAAGGGTTCAACCTTATCGGTAAAACGAGCGTAGATTTCGTTAACAAGCTCCGAATATTTTTCATACTCCCCATGACGTGGGGGAACAAGAACTAAATCGGGGCATTTCCGTTTTGCCTGCCAAATGGTTTCTGCTGTTTGCACATTGAATTTTTTCGCGAGCTCATTTTTGGCAAGGATAATACCATGGCGATTTTCAGGACTTCCACAGACAGCCATGGGCACATTTTTAAGTTCAGGGGAAAGCAAACATTCCACAGAGGCAAAAAATCCATTGCAATCGCAATGTAAAATTGTAGTATCCATACTTTATTACCTTATTGCTATTAATACGAAGTATCAATAACTTGGGCCCCGTTCGAAATTTTAATTTCGGTAACGGGTAATGTTATTATACCATATCAACCATATAGCACAGAAGAAGTGCCAAAAGATGGAACCAAGTGATGCTTGCTGTGCGGAACGAGCGTGGGAACTCGCATTCATAGACTTATGCCAAAAAGATAGATTAACATATTTGATGCTAAACTGTTGATAAATGTAAATAGACCTGTTAGTATTGAGAGGTACGATGTATGACCTTTTAGTTGACCATTTGTTAAAATTTTGATAATGTGCTTATTCATACAATCAAGCTTTAATGACCTTTCTTAACGAGAATAGATGATATTTGCCTTAATACACAGTGTTATATGAAAAAAGGATGAAAGCTTATATGTTTGAAGCAGTGACAGGGAATGAAAAATCATTAGCTGAGCGAGTAACAGATCAAATACTTCAGCTTATTATTGATGAAAATCTCACCAGTGGTGAGAAGCTGCCCAATGAGTTTGATCTGGCAAAAAGCTTGAAAGTAGGAAGGGGTACTGTGCGAGAAGCAGTAAAGCTTCTGGTATCTCGCAATGTTCTGGAAATCAGGCGAGGAAAAGGTACCTTTGTTACACTTAGGCCCGGTGTCGCAGCCGACCCGCTGGGCCTCGCATTCTTTAAGGACAAACATAAGCTGGCATCCGACCTTATTGATATTCGTTTGATTCTTGAACCGCAGATTGCTGGTTTTGCAGCGCAAAACGCGCAGGAGAGCGAGATTGAGCGGATGAAGCGATTATGTGAAGAAATTGAAGAGTTAGCTTTTGCCAACAAGGATTACGCTGCTCTTGATGTAGAGCTTCATACATGTATTGCGGAGAGTACCCGGAACCTTGTGATGCCAAATCTGATTCCTATTATCAACTCGGGTATTTCGCTGTACAATGCATTTCCAGTCTATTCGAAGAGAATAATGGCCTTGAAAGTCCATCGTGAGATCATTAATGCTATTTCAGAGCATGATCCCATTAAGGCAAGTGATGCTATGCTTCGCCATTTGAATTATAATAAGCTTAATTTGGAGGAGCTGATGGGTAAATACAAAAATGAGGCAGAGTCTTCTGCTTCAAATGATGATCATTTGTAAGCGTTTATTTCCTAATACAGTCAGGCGTAAGTGATAAATTATCAATTCAGGCATTTCAAATGATGATTTAGGTCTTATTTGTTTTAAACATATAAACTTTATTATTTCCATTGACACAAACTATGCAATCTGCTACTATAAAATTGACGAATATGACGTATGACGTCGTATATAATTCCTAAAATCTCCAATCTTAATGCAGCATGTACATTTACTAAAAAGCAGTTTATGTACAATCTTAGTGGGCCAATATGTGTGAAAACACAAAAAGAAAGGAAGAAGAAAATGAAAAAAATCAGACTCCTCGTATTGATCCTGGTGGTAGCAATGACTGTGTTGAGCGGATGTGGTAACACTACACCGGCAACTCCCACCAACAGTAGTACTCCTCCTGCATCTTCACCAGGTGCCGGAACACCTTCAGCAACCCCCACAAAACTTGACGGAGAAATTACTTTTGGTGTTGTAGCTCCTATCACCGGAACCAATAAGATGGTTGGTGAATATGTTAAAAACGGTGCCGAGCTTGCTGCAGAACACATCAATGCAAATGGCGGTATCTTAGGAAAAGAGCTAAAATTAGTTTTTGAGGACGAGGTTGATAACCTTCAGGCATCCGTAAACGCGATGACTAAAATCATGAACTATCCCGAGGTCGTAGCCTTCTTCGGTTCCACATACTCCGGAAACTGTATCGCTGCATCTCCTATTGTCTTGGAGAAAAAGATCACAATGTTTGCAGGTGGATCATCTGCTAACATACCAAAAGAAAAAAATCCCTACATTTGGCAGGCTCGTATGACTGACGATCAATCCGGTATTCTGCTTGCAAAGGCAGCAACAGAGAACCTCAAAATGAAAAATCCTGCTGTCCTCTATTCTACAGAGAGTTTCGGTACCGGCCTTAAAGATCAGACACTCGCAGCCCTAAAGAACTTAGGAATTGACGTGTCGGAGAAAAATCTATACGGATTCGTTATTGACGAAAAGAACTTCACTCCGCTGCTTACCCAGATTCAGAATTCCGATGTCGATGGTCTTATTGCAATCGGACATCAAATGCCTGCAGCTCTTATTTGCCAGCAAATTGAATCAATAGGAATGGATATTCCTCTTCTTGGCTCATCTTCTTGGGCTTCTGCAGTTTGCCGTACAAACGCTGGGGATTCCGCCAACGGTTGGAACGCAGTTGCTGACTGGACTGTTGAAGTTTCTACCGAAGAGGGCAAGAACTTTGCACAAGCATATTTTGACAAATATAAGGCAGACTCTGACATGCCTGCAGTTACCGTATATGATTCCATCATGCTCTTTAAAAAGGCTTGTGAGATTGCCAATACAACTACCGATAAAGAAGCAATCAACAAGGCTTTGGAACAGATCAAAGATTTTAAAGGCGCAATGTCTACCTATTCCTATGCTGACAACCATGGCTTCAGTACAAGTCAGTTCTTAACAATCAATAAAGATGGCAAGGCTGTTATGGTTGACACCGTTAAGAGCAGATAATTAATAATAAGAAAATCCTATTAAAAGATTAAAAGATTAAAAGATAGGTATATTAGGGGAGTAGGTTCATTTATTAAACAATTGACTATTAGAGAGATTTTTGTTCTTTAGATCTACGTGTCTAAAAAAATATATTGAGCCAGGGAAGGTTGGCTGCTCATGTAAGTGAGCAGCCACCGGCCCCATATGTTAAAGGTCAAGACTTGTGATGCGCTGTGCGCACCTCTATTGAAAACCAGCAGCCTTTGTTAGAAAAAGGCAAGGGTTAATTGTATGCATAGCTTCCCACCTTGTGAAAAATAAGCATGATGATAAAGCCGGAAAGTCCGCAATTTAAAGTTTTTAAACTTTCACAAACCATCTATTTATCCAGCTTCCATTGTTTGAACTACAAAATAAAGGATAATGAAACATTTCTGGTTTTCATTATATAGGGTGATACAATGAATATAAATACATTTGTTTCGCTAACGGTTAATGGTGTTGCCATGGGTATGATCTATGCGCTTTTGGCAATGGGATTAATACTACTGATTCGCGCAATCGGTGTAATGAACTTTGCACAGGGTGATCTTCTCATGTTTGGTGCATTTGTTACCTGTGCGCTTACCATTGATTTAAAGCTGCCCTTTTGGGCAATGGTGCCACTTGCACTAATTTCATTTGCAGTTATCGGCATCGTTTTTATGTTTACAGTATATTGGCCCCTCAAAGACGCCGCCTATCCGGCTGCTACGGTTATTTCCACAATGGGTGCCTCAATGGCCATTAAGGAAATTGCTACACTGATTTGGGGAAGTCTGCCACGTTCGATGCCACCTATTATGAAAAATCCTGAGACTGGAAAAGCAGCTGTTCTTAAAATCGGTACATTTAAGCTTCAATGGCAATTTGTCCTCACAATTATTGTGGGCGCAGTATTGATTATGCTCGTGTTTATTTTATTTGAAAAACTTTACGCGGGCCGTATGATGCAGGCCGCCGCACAAGACAAGTATGCTGCGGAGTTGCTTGGTATTCCAACCATACTGACAACCGCTGCTACCTACATTATTGTTGTTTCACTTGCTTCAGTAGGTGGATATATGATTTCTCCTATCTTTATGGTGAGCAATACCTTGGGTTCACTCCAACTGAGAGCTTTTGCCGGTGTCGTTATCGGTGGATTCGGCAATATCAAGGGGGCTATTATAGGTTCTCTGCTCATTGGATTGGTTGAATCCTACAGTACCATCCAATTTTCGCAATACAAAGATGCGGTCGTTTTTCTCGTGTTGATTGCAGTTCTTCTCATTAGACCGCAAGGACTGTTCGGCGAAAAAGTCGCCGATAAGGCGTGAGGTGAGATAATGAAAAAAATTAACATTAAATTTTCTACCTGTTTGATTTTCTTACTAGCGGCGATCTTTGTTCTTGTGATTCCGCGTGTTAGTCAAGGTTACTCAATGATGGTTCTGAATCTGGGGCTGATTTATTCAATCGCGGTCTATGGCATTTCCGTGATGCTGGGGCTTGGCGGGCAACTTTCTTTTGCCGCTGTTGCCTTCATGGGTGTGGGTGCTTACTTTACGGCTAACGTCACCTCAGGACGGCTTGGATTCGTATTGGATACCTCACTTGCGCTCCTGCTGACCATTCTATTATCCGCTTTGCTATCGTTTTTGATCGGTTTGGTTTTATTCCGATTAAAGGGCACTTATTTTACCTTCGCTACCATTGGTCTTGTTCAGGTAGCCTGGTCCTTTTACCTTAGTTATAAACCACTATTCGGAGGTCCGGACGGTATTTCCAATATTCCGACACTCAAAATCTTAGGTTTTAGTCCGGCAAACTATAACGAGTGGTTTTACATTCTGAGCGGTATTGTTCTAATTGTCGCACTACTGGTTGAAAGAGTCCGCCGTTCCCAGTTGGGCCGCTCACTGTCGGCAATCCGTGACAACGAAATTGCAGCCCAAACACTCGGTATCAACGTCTTTATGACGAAAGTAATAGCCTTTACCATTGCAGGTGCTCTTGCGGCGGTTGCAGGTTCATTGTATGCCATGCACAGCCAGTTCGTATCTTCGGATATGTTTACATTCGAGCGTGCGACCTCCTACATTATTATGGCAATGCTTGGCGGCGTTAACAATACGGTAGGTATCTTTGTAGGATCGGTACTGGTCACCATGCTTCCTGAGTGGCTCAGATTCATGCAACAGTATTTACAGCTTATCTATGGTGTCGGTGTTATTCTTTTAATGGTCTTTATGCCTATGGGACTTGCAGGTTTAGCCTCCAATGTCGGAAAAACAATACGCAGGAAATTACGCAAGAAAAACAATCCGTCCATCTCGAAGGCAAAGGGGGAGAAAAAAGAATGAAACCTATTTTAAGGCTGGATAAGGTTTGCAAACGTTTTGGCGGTGTTGTTGCGGCCGATGATGTTACGTTTTCCGTTTTACCTGGAGAAGTACACGGGTTGATCGGTCCCAACGGTGCAGGTAAGAGTACGCTCATGAACCTCATCAGCGGTATCTACACCCCGGATAGCGGGTCCATATATTTAAATGAGGAGAACATTTCGAATGTTCCCTCCCACATGCGTGCTCGTATGGGGATAGGCCGAACCTTTCAGACGCCGCGCTTTCTTCAGCGCTCAAGCATTAAAGATAACCTGCTTTTAGGCACTGACCTGGCGAATCAATTTGGCTATTTAAAAAGCTATTTTGGGAAGAAAGGCTCCGATTTTGAAAATGAACTTGCAGATTTAATGAAGATGGTTGATTTCACATTTGATTGGGATGATGACATCACTGCGCTGGCTTACGGACAGAGAAAACAGCTGGAAATCATCCGTTCCATGCTTGCCCATCCCAAAATCATGCTGGTCGACGAGCCGGCCGCCGGACTGAATAATAAGGAAATCGATGACGTCATGGCGCTTCTCACGCTCGCTGCCAAAGAACGTGGCATAGGGGTTCTACTGATTGAGCATTCTATGGACATGATTATGAACATCTGTGAGGATATTGTTGTCATCTGCTTCGGAAAGGTCATCGGCACAGGTTGTCCTGCCGAGGTTTCATGTAACGAAGCGGTTATCGAGGCTTATTTAGGGAGGGATCTCAATGCTTAGTATTAAGGATTTGCATGCATACTACGGTCCCATTGAGGCACTAAAAGGAATCGATTTGACCGTTGAAAAAGGCACCATTACATGTTTGATCGGTAGTAACGGCGCAGGGAAGACCACACTACTCAAGGCCATTTCAGGCATGATCAAACGTACGGGTTCTATAAAATTTGAAGATAAAGAAGAAATTATCGACAAGAAACCCCGCTATATCGCAAAAAGTGGAATCATACATGTTCCGGAAGGACGTCACATATTCCCCGGACTATCTGTTCGAGGCAATCTTGAGGCGGGAACCATCAACTGGCATGGCTTTTTTGGTACACAGTCCTATGCCAAGGAGCTTGAAGAGGTGTATAAGCTGTTTCCACGTCTGAGAGAAAGAAAGGACCAGCTTGGCTGGAGTCTCTCCGGCGGCGAGCAGCAGATGCTGGCCATCGGGCGCGCCATGATGGCAAGGCCCAGTGTACTGATGCTGGACGAGCCTTCCATGGGACTGGCTCCGCTTGTTGTTGCAGAGCTTTTTGAAAAGATTGTAGAGATCAATAAACAAGGCATACCCATTTTGCTGGTTGAGCAAAATGCACGCCTTGCTCTGGAGATTTCACATTACGCATACATCATTGACGGTGGCCGGGTAATCTTAAGCGGACCTTCTTCTGAGCTTAAGAATGACCCCAGAGTTGTTGAAGCTTATCTAGGAAAATTTGCAAAAAATGCACAAGGAGGATGTTAACATGAGTAAAATTGTTGTTTTAGACGGGTATACAGAAAATCCGGGTGATTTGTCCTGGAGCGGACTGGAAGCATTGGGCGAGCTTAAGGTTTATGATCGCTCGCCTGCTGATCAGATAATCTCCAGAATCGGAGACGCTGAATATGTGTATACCAACAAGACTCCCATTACCAGGGAAACCCTTGATGCCTGCCCCAACGTGAAATTCATAGGTGTTCTGGCTACTGGATACAATGTAGTTGATGTAAACGCTGCAAAGGAAAAGGGTATTCCTGTGGCCAACATTCCGACCTATGGTACAACAGCAGTGGCTCAGTTTGTATTTGCTCTGCTTCTTGAGATCTGCCACCATGTCGGTGCGCACGGTGATGCTGTAAAAGCTGGTGACTGGACTTCATGCCCTGATTTCTGCTTCTGGAACTACCCCTTGATTGAGCTTGCAGGCAAGACCATGGGCATCATCGGATATGGTCGTATTGGCCAGAACACTGCCAAGATTGCAGTTGCGATGGGAATGAAGGTACTGGCTTATGACGAATTCCCCAACAAGGCTCTTGAGACCGAGGATATTAAAGTCGTCGGATTGGATGAGCTTCTTGCGCATTCCGACGTGATCTCCCTTCACTGCCCGCTTTTCCCCTCGACTCAAGGTATAATCAACAAGTCATCCATTGCCAAGATGAAAGATGGAGTTATCATTATCAATACCTCCCGTGGTCCATTGATAAATGAAGATGATCTTAAAGAGGCTCTTGATTCTGGTAAAGTATATGCCGCAGCCGTGGACGTGGTTTCTTCCGAACCCATCAAAGCGGATAATGTGCTGCTGTCCTGCAAGAACTGCATCATAACCCCGCATATCGCATGGGCTCCAAAAGAATCCCGTCAGCGTTTGATGGATATTGCAGTTGACAACCTCAAACAATTTATCGCCGGTAAGCCGGTTAATATAGTGAATGCGTAATAAGATTTTTATTAAATTTTGAAAGGAGATATGAGAATGGTTGAGTCCATTAAAAAGTATATGAAAGTTGGCCTAATTCATTTTATGGCCTATCCGAGTACCATCAAGGGTGAGGGACCCATAGAGGAAACTGTCAGGAAGATCGCAGTTGATGATTATTTTGATGCCATTGAAATAACATGGATAAAAGATCCCCAAGTCAGAGCCAATGTAAAAAAATTATTGGATACCTCACATATGACCGTTGCATATGGCGGCCAGCCAAGAATGTTGACTACAGGCAGTAATATCAACAGCCTTGACGAGTCTAAGCGGCTGGAAGCCCTCGCCAGCTTAAAAGAAGGCATTGACGAGGCTTATGAGATGGGTGCTGTTGGCTTCGCTTTCCTTTCCGGTAAGTATGAAGAGGCCACGAAAGAAGACTCCTACCAGGCTCTTGTCAAGTCTACCAAGGAACTTTGCGCTTATGCGAAATCAAAAGGCGATCTCAAGGTAGCATTAGAAGTATTTGACTATGATATCGACAAGAAGTCCATTATCGGGCCTGTTGCTCTGGCAAAAAGGTTCGCAGAGGAACTCAGAGCGGAATTTGACAACTTTGGCCTAATGGTAGACCTCTCCCATATTCCGATGATTCACGAAACCAATGAAGAAAATCTGATTCCAATAAAGGATTATATTATTCACGCTCATATGGGCAACACCGTCATCAAGGATCCTAGCTTTGAAGCCTATGGCGACGCACATCCCCGTTTTGGCTTCCCCAATAGTGAAAATGATGTTGACGAGTTGGTTGAATATCTGAGAACCCTTATAAAGATCGGTTTTATCAGCGAGAAAAATCGCCCCATCGTCAGCTTTGAAGTTAAGCCTTGGGGAGATGAGGACCCGGACGTGGTTATCGCTAATGCAAAGAGGACGCTAAATCTTGCTTGGGCAAGGGTGTAGGCTTGGCAAAAGTACCTGATAGATAGGGGGAAATAAAATGAAAGCATTAGTAAAATATGCTGCTGGCCCTGGAAACATGGAGATTCGGGATATTCCGGAGCCAACCGCAAAAGCCGGAGAAATTAAAATAAAAGTCGCGGAAGCAGGTATCTGCGGATCCGACCTTCATATTTATCACAGCGATATAGCCATTCCAGTAAATCCTCCGGTTGTTACCGGACATGAATTCTCAGGAAAGATAGCACAGGTTGGTGAGGGTGTTACCGGCTTTAATGTGGGTGATCGCGTTGTCAGCGAAACCGCCTATCATTACTGCGGCGTATGTCACTTTTGTCGTGAGGGCTTTTACAACCTATGTGTAGAGCGAAAGACGCTGGGTTACTGGTACAATGGTGTCTTTACAAATTATACGGTAGTTCCTGCGGGAAGAGTACATAAAATTCCCGATAATGTTTCGGATACTGCCGCCGCTATGACCGAGCCCCTGGCCTGTGTCTGCCATGCTGTCTATGATCTGTGCAAGATTGTTCCGGGGGACTTGGTCCTTGTATCCGGTCCTGGTGCAGTTGGCTTAATGGCAATGCAGGTTGCCAAAGCCCATGGTGCTACCGTCATTGTAAGCGGTACCAACATTGATATACCAAGGCTTGAAATGGCCAAGAGGCTGGGTGCTGACTACACAGTCAACCTTCAGGAGCAAAACCTTGAGGAGCTGGTTAACAAGCTATCCAATAACTATGGCGTAGATGTGGTCCTGGAATGTTCCGGTGCTGCTCCTGCCATTGACACAGGTCTCAAGCTCATTAAAAAGCGTGGTTATTTTACACAAATCGGTTTGCCCGGTAAAAAGATCGAGTTTGATATCGAGAAAATCTGCTACAAGGAATTGCATTTCTCCGGTTCATTGGGTTCACGTAATCATAGCTGGAGAATGGCCCTTAAGCTCCTTGAAGAAGGTCGGGTTGTACTGGAGCCGCTGGCAGATACCAAGCTGCCATTAACCGAGTGGCAAACAGCTTTTGAACGCTTTGAAAAGAAGCAAGGCTGTAAATTCTTCCTCATTCCATCAGATGAGTAACAATGACGATCAAGGTTGAATCATAGAGGAGGTCTAATATGAGTTTATCCGTATCGAGAAAGCAAGAGCTGGAAGCTCTGTGCCATAAATTTCGCGTGGACTTGATTGAATTACTTCACGCTATTCAGACCGGGCATCCGGGTGGATCCTTGTCTGTATGTGAGATTCTCACAGCACTTTATTTTGAAAAAGCAAAGGTAGATCCCAAGAATCCCAAGTGGCCGGAAAGAGACCGCATTGTTCTTACAAAAGGACATGCTGCGCCCATGCTCTACAGAGTGCTGGCTGAAAAGGGGTATTTCCCTGTAGAAGAAATGAAAACTCTTCGCCAGATTAATACACGGCTGCAGGGACATCCATGTGCATTGTCCACACCGGGTGTTGAGCTGTCCACAGGACCTCTGGGCATTGGTCTGTCCGCTTGCCTGGGAATGGCGATGGGACTCAAGCTTTCCAAGATTGATGCTACTGTATTTGCTGTTATGGGCGACGGTGAAACCAATGAGGGAACCGTTTGGGAGGCCTTAATGAGCGCTGCCAAGTTTAAGGCCGATAATTTGGTCGTTATTTTGGATCGCAACCATGTTCAGCTTGACGGTACCTCCGAGAATATTATGCCGCTGGGTGATGTAGAGGCAAAATTCAAAGCGTTTGGTTTTGAGGTGTTTAATTGCGATGGGCATGATGTGGCTGCACTCTGCGACACTATTGACCAGGCAAAGGCTGTCAAAGGAAAACCCTCCGTCATCATAGCGGAGACCGTGAAAGGAAAAGGCGTTTCCTTCATGGAGGGGAAGAACATTTGGCACGGAAAACCCATCAATGATGAAGAATACAAAACAGCTATGGCTGAATTGAGAGGTGATAATTAATGGGAAGAAGTCTTAGAGACGTATACGGAGATTCTCTCTTGAAATACGGTAAGGAAAATGAAAATGTCGTCGTTCTTGATGCCGACGTTTCCAGTTCAACAAAATCCGGTGTTTTTGGAGCAGGCTGCCCTGAGCGATTCTTCAACGTGGGTATTGCAGAAGCCAACATGGTAAGCATGGCGGCCGGTCTTGCTACAACGGGTAAGATTCCTTTTGTTAATACCTTTGCAGTATTTCTTACCTCTATCGGTTTAATCGGCGCGAGGGCGTATGGTTCCTATTCCAAGCTCAATGTAAAATTCATGGGTGCATATGGCGGTATTTCCGATGCTTATGATGGACCGAGCCATCATTCTCTTGAAGACATAGCCATTATGCGTGCACTGCCCAATTTCCAGGTTTTTGTAGCATCCGATGAATATCAGACAGACTGGCTCGTAAAAAATGCCATTGATGTTGATGCTCCAATGTATATAAGGCTGTCCAGGGATTCTACTCAAACGGTATATACTCCCGATACCAAGTTCGAGACCGGCAAGGGAATGATCGTTCGCGATGGAAAAGACGCCACTATCATTGCTTGCGGCGTTATGGTGGGTCAGGCTGTTGAAGCTGCAAAGGTGCTTTCCCAAAAAGGAATTGAAATCAGAGTAGTAGACATGTTCTGTATCAAACCCCTTGATAGCGCGCTGATTCTTGAGTCAGCAGCAAAAACCGGAGCGATTGTTACAGCGGAAGAGCACAGTATTATTGGCGGTCTTGGAGGAGCTGTGGCAGAGGTTCTCACCTCAAATGGCGCAAAGGCAGTGCAGGAATTTATTGGTCTTAGGGATATCCATGCTGAATGCGGTGCTTATTCTGCTCTATTTGAGAGCTACGGCCTGGATGTTGCTTCTATTGTGGCGACTGTAGAAAAAGCAATTTCAAAGAAATGAGATGTCTACTATGATAAAGACAGTATTTACGGCTCCTTATACCATCGATTTTCAGGAATCTCCCATCCCTTCAATCACGACCGATGAGGTGCTGCTTAAAATCATCAGCATAGGAGTGTGTGGTTCTGATATACAGATGTATCATGGACTACATAAATATATGACATATCCGGTGGTTCCCGGACATGAGGTCAGTGCAGTCATAGAGAAGGTCGGCGCAAATGTGACCGATTTTAAGGTCGGGGACAGGGTAACCGTGGAACCGCAGATTGTTTGCGGTAAGTGCTATCCCTGTACCATCGGTCGATTCAATGTCTGCGAAAATCTCAAGGTTAAGGGCGTGCATGCGGATGGCTTTGCAGCCGAATATGTTGCTGTAGAACCCAGCTATTTGCATCTATGTCCTTCAGACATGAATTTTGATCTGATTACACTTGTTGAGCCTTTGGCTGTGGGTGTCGGCTCTGTAAAGCGTTCAAATTATAAAGGGGCGAATATTGCAGTGATCGGCGCAGGCACCATCGGCAATTTGGCTGCGCAATCCGCTCAGGCTCTGGGTGCGGGCAAGGTACTGATTACCGATTTTCTGGATAGCAAAATTGAATACGCAAAGGCCTGCGGTATCGAGTATTGCATCAACACCAAGGATGTCGGCTTAGATGGCGCCATTAAACAAGCATTTGGCGATAGAAAAGCAGACGTCATCATTGACGCCGCTGCAACTAAAGGGTCCTTTATGTCCGCTCTTGACGCAAGCCGTTCCAGCTCGGAAATTGTTATAACGGGTAATTATAAAGCTCCCATGGAGTTAGAGATCCCGCGCATTCAAAGAAGAGAGGTATCGTTAGTCGGGCATATGATGTATGTTCGTGAGGACTTCGCCGATGCTATTCGCTTTTTAGCTGAAGGAAAGGTCAAAGCTGATGGATTTATTTCACAGCGTTTTGGCTTGAATGATTTTGCTAAAGCGTTTAAATACATCGATGATCATCCCAACGATATTATGAAAGCGGTTATCGATATTTAAAGAACGAACGGAAAAAAAGAGGTGCATTCCCTTTGGAATGCACCTCTTTTGTTACTTAACTGGAACCAGTGTATATTCCTGACTGCCCAATCCTACCTTCTCTAGAGCCTCAAGTTGAATATAAGGGTTCTTACCATGTAATTGCTGGAACAGATGCCCCTCTCCGGAGAGCTCCATACCTTGTGGAACACCCACAGGGATTAAGTCTTCAATTTTTATGGCGTCAAGGCTGGCGCGCTCGATGGCGACAATGTCGTCACTGGCCATTATTCCGATATCCGGCACCAGTGACGGTGTGGTCAAGCCCCAGCAGTCGCATATGGCAGTGATGGAGGTCAGTACATTTATGTAATACACCTGACCGGGCTTGAAGGTGTCGACTACGGTCTTGGTACATATGGCCATACCCGTCTGGAAATCAGTATAATCGTGGGAGTCCAGGGTGATTGCATGGGTAGGACATACCTTGATACAGTGCTGGCAAAGGGTGCAGCTGTGATAGTCCACCCTGTAATTGCCCTTTTTGCCTCCCTGGGTGAATTTATTGGCGTGATGGTTGCAGGCCGTGATACACTTGCCGCAATGGGTGCACTTTTCTTTATCCCAGACAAGGCCTCCCTCCAGTCCGTGAAGTTCTCTGCGAGTGCGATCAGTAACGCATCCCATAGCAATATTCTTGCAGGCTCCGCCAAAACCGCATGTGCCATGGCCCTTTACATGAGAAAAATCGATCATCATATCGGCATCGTGAATCAGACCAGCTACATCCACATGTTTAAAGGATCTGAAATCTACGTTTTTAGTATAATAATACTTGCTAAGATAACCGCAATCATCTAAAACAGGGCAATTTAGGGTGCTTTCGGAATAGCCGCGATGCTCGGGGTGGCGATGATGAACATAGTGATCGGTAATGAAGCATTCGCCGCCATTACCCTGAATAAAATCCACTAGCTTGCGGACAAAAACAGGAGGAATGGTGGAATAGGAGACCCCATCACCTACATGCATCTTAATTGCAATAGTTTTCCCTTTAACTTTTTCAGCCAGACCCGTCTTGTTAAGGAGTCGTGAAAATTTTTCAGGCAATGTCTGTGAGGCTTCGTATCTTGAAAAGGCCACTGGGGCAAATAGAACAGCAGCAGGCATGAAGAGCCCTCCTTATAAATACAGTTATTTTTAATTATTATACCATATTGTGTTAATGGCAATATAGTAGGTACACCAGAAAGTATCCTATTAAGTAACTGCAGTACTGGCGAACAAAATATAATTGCTTTTTTTATCCATCCCATATATAATTTAACCATAGAATAAACGCGTGTTCATAAAGGATAAAATAATGAAGAGTGAAGAAATCGCAAAAATTGCCGGGGTCTCACGCAGTACCGTTTCAAGAGTCATCAATAACTATCCCAATGTTCCCGAGGAAACCCGGGAAAAAGTTATGGAGGTTATTAAAAAATATAATTTTGAACCCAATATTTCAGCGAGAGTTTTAGCCGGAAAGGGAACGGATACCATAGGGTTATTCCTATTCAGTGTTTATGACAAAAACAATCCTCACAGGGTTTATGGCAACAGCTATTTCGGCCCCTTTGTTGAGGCCGTCATCGATACCGGAAACTACAAAGGGTACTATGTGATGGTCCATACCATCTATGATTCTTCCGATTGCTGGCGTATACGTCAAACCTTTTCCCAGAAGCGTATTGATGGTGGAATTATCATCGGAACCGAGCGCAACCAGGAGATGAGGTCCCTTCTTTCAGAGCTCAACCATCCCCTTACCATAGTAGATTTCGATCCTGAAGAAATTAAGAGCATCATGCCCCGGAACGCTCAGATCGCTGTTATTAACTCCAACGACTCCAAGGGTATCGAAGCTTGTGTTGATCAGCTTGTTTCTTTAGGGCACAAAGAAATCGGCTTTATTGAGGGGCGGGACACAACCTATTCGGGTTATGTCAGAAATGAGGCATTTAAGCAACGAATGGTCTATCATGGCCTTTCGATCAATAAGCAATATTGGCTGAAAGGAGGATTTATCCGAACGAAGACTGAAGCAGCCGTCAAAAAGCTTATTAAAACCGGGGCCCTGCCAACAGCATTTATAGCAGCCAATGATGAAATGGCACTGGCTGCCATGGATACCTTTAAGCAGCATGGCATTCGGGTTCCAGAGGATATATCCGTTATAGGCTTTGATGATTCTCCGGTGGCCAATGTGGTCCGGCCGGCGCTAACAACGGTCAGAATTCCTTTCTATCATATGGCGCAAAAAGCTGTCCAGGCTCTCTCGGACATGATTGAAAACAAAGGGACGGGGTTCATGCATTATCAATTGGATGTGGACCTTGTCCAACGGGAATCATGTGGCAAAGCACCATAAGCCCAATAATATTTATGGTCCATGATTTTTAAGGAGGACTTTATCATGAAATTCGGTTATTTTGATGACAGCAGAAGAGAATATGTCATTCAGACACCTCGAACACCCTACCCCTGGATCAATTATCTGGGTAATGAAAACTTCTTCGGCTTGATTTCAAACACCTCGGGCGGCTATTGCTTTTATATGGACGCGCGTTTACGAAGACTGACACGCTACCGTTATAACAACATTCCGGTAGACAACGGTGGCCGTTACTTTTACATAAACGATGGCGGAGATATTTGGACTCCCGGATGGATGCCTGTAAAAAAGGAGCTCGATGCCTACGAATGCCGTCATGGTCTGGGCTATACAAACATTGTAGGGGAACGGAACGGTATACAGGTGAGCCAGCTTTCCTTCATCCCTTTGAAATTTAACGGTGAAGTGCACCAGGTTACCATTAAGAACAAATCCGACAGGGAAAAAAATATTAAGCTGTTCTCTTTTGTGGAATGGTGCCTTTGGAATGCCTACGACGACATGACCAATTTCCAGCGCAACTTTTCAACCGGTGAAGTGGAAATCGATGACTCGGCTATTTACCATAAAACAGAGTACAGGGAACGCCGCAACCACTATGCTTTTTATTGGGCTAATACTACCATGGATGGGTTTGATACCGATCGTGAGTCCTTTATAGGTCTATATAACGGACTGGATTGTCCCAAGGCGGTTTTGGAGGGACAGCCAGCAAACTCGGTAGCCAGCGGCTGGCAGCCCGTTGCTTCCCACTTTTTTGATTTAAAGCTCCTGGCAGGAGAGGAAAAGACCATTATTTTTGTTCTGGGATATGTGGAGAATCCTGCTGATGAGAAATGGGCAGCCTTAAATGTTATTAACAAATTACCGGCTAAAAAGATGCAGGATCAATTCAGGACGACGAAACAAGTTGAAAATGCAATTGCACAGCTTCAGAAATACTGGGATGAGCTGCTCTCGTCCTATACCCTGGAAAGTCAGGATGAGCGCTTGAATCGCATGGTCAACATCTGGAATCCCTATCAGTGCATGGTTACCTTCAATATGTCCAGAAGTGCCTCCTTTTTTGAGTCAGGCATTGGACGCGGCATGGGCTTCAGAGATTCCAATCAGGATCTTTTAGGCTTTGTTCACCAGATTCCAAAGAGAGCCCGGGAAAGAATTCTGGATATTGCGGCCACCCAATTCCCCGACGGAGGCTGTTATCACCAATATCAGCCCCTGACTAAAAAAGGAAATCATGATGTAGGCGGCGGCTTCAATGACGACCCTCTCTGGCTTATTCTGGGTACTGCCGCTTATATCAAGGAAACAGGCGATTACAGCATTTTGGATGAATCAGTACCCTTTGATTCCAATCCCAATCATACAGCCACCTTATTGGAGCATCTGACCCGATCCTTTTATCATGTGCCCAATAACCTTGGACCCCATGGTTTACCCCTTATTGGTCGGGCAGACTGGAATGACTGCCTGAATCTGAACTGCTTCTCCGAGACCCCCGACGAATCCTTCCAAACCTATGGCGACCCTGATGGGCGGGTGGCAGAAAGTGTCTTTATTGCTGGCCTGTTTGTGTTCATAGGACCTGAGTATTCGACACTGCTGCGCTATAAGGGTCTGGATGACCAGGCTGAGAAAGCCGACAGGCTCATAGACCAAATGAAGCAAACAGTGTATAAACACGGCTTTGATGGGGACTGGTTCTTAAGAGCTTATGATGCATTCGGCAAAAAAATCGGAAGTACCGAAAACCGGGAAGCGCAAATTTTTATTGAGCCACAGGGCATGTGTGTCATGGCTGGAATCGGAGTTGAAAACGGTCTTGCCACGAAAGCTCTGGACTCCGTTAAGGAGCGCCTGGAATGCCAATACGGTATCGTTCTCAATAACCCTCCTTATGAGCGTTATGACAAAAATATCGGAGAAATAACCTCCTATCCCCCCGGATATAAGGAGAACGCCGGTATTTTCTGTCATAACAATCCCTGGATCATCTGTGCCGAGACTGTTTTGGGCCGAGGCGGCAGAGCCTTTGAGCTTTATAAGAAGATTACCCCGTCCTATATCGAAGACATCAGTGATATCCATAGGACTGAGCCCTATGTATACTCCCAGATGATTGCCGGAAAGGATGCCGTGAGGCCCGGAGAAGCCAAGAATTCCTGGCTTTCGGGTACGGCAGCATGGACGTTTACCACTATTTCACAATGGATTCTGGGAATCCATCCCGACTATGAGGGACTTATGGTTAACCCGTGCATCCCGTCGGAATGGAGCGGCTATACTGTTCGGAGAAAATTCAGAGGTTCGACCTACAGGATTAAGGTATCCAACCCCTTCCACGTTGAAAAAGGTATTAAATCCATCTGCGTAGATGGAGTAAATCTGGAGGGAAACATCCTTCCCGTATTCAATGACGGAAAAGAGCATGAAATCGAGGTCATTCTGGGTTAGCGGTTATTAATGTTGGGAGGTTGAGGGGTTTGAAAAGCAAATTGTCGCATTTAAGCGAGAGCGGTTTAAAATGGGATAAATTTGTGAATTGCATAAAGGATAAATACCCCATCCCCAAAGGTGAGAGCAGATGTTTCGAGCTTGCTGACTGGAATTATAATCCCACCGCTGAATGGGGGATGTACGCAAAAGCGGCATTACTTGAACGGAAGCTGTAGTTGGTCGACCCATTGACAGGATTTTGAGGATGTGTAGATTGCTTTGACCATTTGGAGGGCTTTTATGCCCTCTTCTCCTTCTATTGAGAAGGGCTCACCTGAAAGGACGCATCTGTAGAAATCCTTGATTAAGAGATTATGGCTGGCACCCCAGTAGGATTTTTCCCCTGTTTCAGGGTTGGTATCATTAAAGTGCTCTAATTCGCCATTGCTGTATTTGATGGTGAGATCGCCTTCGAGTCTTATAACAGCTTTACTGCAGACCAGCTCAAGAAAAACCTGCGAATTTTCAGCATGGCAATTAGTGGCATAAAATATAGCACTGATACCGTTTTTAAATCGGATCACTGCATCGGCCGTATCTTCAACCTCAATGATCTTTTCAAGGAGACTTTTGGAGCAGTTTCCCCTGATGCTTTCAATATCACCTAAAAACCACTGCAAAAGGTCAAGGGTATGTATGGCCTGATTGATGAGGACACCGCCACCTTCCTTTTCCCATGCCCCACGCCAGCCGCTATCGGTATAATAGGCATCATCACGATGCCATGTGACAAAAGCTCTTGCGCCTGTTATCCGACCGGCTTTTCCTGAATTTAAAATCTCTTTTATTTTGACCGATGTTGGGTTATATCTGTTCTGGAAGCAGACCCCAAGCTTTTGCCCGGTCTTTCTGGACACCTCCGTCATCTTAATGGCTTCATCGGTTGAAATAGCCATGGGCTTTTCGGTAAGAACATGCTTTCCGTTCTCCATGGCTTTAATGGCCATGGGTGCATGTAAATAGTGAGGTGTGCAAAGGTGTACGATGTTAACGTCAGGATCCTTAAGAACCTCAGTATAATCGGTATGAAAGCTGCATCCATATTCGGATGCAGCTTTCCGGGCTCTATTCTCATCAGTATCAACCGCATACAATAATGTCTCACTATCGATTTTTGAAATTGCTTCCAAATGCATCTTTGATATAGCTCCACAGCCAATGACGGCCACACCAAGCTTCATCATATTGTCACCCTCCCCAAGGGTTCTTAAAACAATAACTCCCTAATGCGTTCCTTCAACATTGAGTGTTTTGGCACCATCAGAATTTTTGTTGAAGGTCGAGTCCTTAATTCTTTCCTGGAGCTTCTCGTAGAACAAATCTTCGTTGACCGGTATATTGGCCCAGGTTCCTGTCCAAGCCGAGAGGTGCATGGCATTGGAGATACTAAGACCGTTGATGCCTTCAATGCCGGGAGCCAGAAGCGTAGTGCCTTTTTGAACGGCATCAACAAAGTTGTTCATGATGCCCACATGCTGAGTACTCTTACCGGTAATGGGTATCTCGCATTTCCAGCATTCAGGTTGGCCGAAGCCGCCTGTGTATTCCCTGTTGAATTGCCTTTCAGGAGTCCGCAAACGCCAGAAGGTAAGGTTATCTTCCTCAATGACTATTTTTCCTCGATCTCCGGTTACTTCGAAGCGGTTTGTACCCGGTGTATCAGCGGTAGTTGTTATAAAGACACCGGTGGCGCCATTCTCATACTCCACATAGGCTGTGACATCATCCTCAACCTCAATGTCGTGATATTTTCCAAAGGACATAAAGGCCATAACCCGTTTAGGCATTCCGCAGGTCCATTGCCATAAATCCAATTGGTGGGGATCCTGATTAAGTAGCACGCCGCCGCCTTCACCGGCCCAGGTCGCTCTCCATCCGCCTGAATTGTAATAGCTTTGAGATCGGTACCAGTTTGTGATGATCCAGTTTGTTCTGCGAATCTCCCCAAGCTCTCCACCCTGAATGAGATCTCTAAGCTTTTGATACAGAGGGTTTGTCCTCTGATTATACATGATACCGAATACCTTGCCGCTCTTTAGTGCCGCCTCATTCATTTGACGCACCTGTTTTGTATAAACACCCGCGGGCTTTTCAACGAGCACGTGGAGGCCCTTTTCAAAGGCTTTGATGGCAAGACCGGGGTGGTCGTAATGAGGGGTTGCCACCAAAACGGCGTCAATGCTTCCGGAGGAGAAAAGAGCATCGGCGTTATCGTAGCGCCCAACCTTGTCGTCCAGATTATCTCCGGCCCATTTCAATTTGCCCGGATCGCTGTCGCAGACAGCTGTTAGCTCAGCATGGGGTACCTCGCCCTTTACCAGATTCTTGGCGTGGGCAGAACCCATATTTCCTATTCCTATAATCCCTAGCCGTACCTTATCCATAAATCATCACCCTTCAATCCTTGCTAAGATTCTTTTAAGAGCCTCAGTGGCAATGGCAAACTGCTTTGGCCCGCCGTCAGGCATTTTATTGAGATGGGAAGTCGGCTCTAAATCAGAAAAACCAACAAAATCACCCAAGTGGGGCTCCAGGGACAGAAAACCTTCAAAACCGTTTTGATAAAGGGTTGCTAGAATCTCCTCTACTTTACCCTCACCATAGCCTGCGGGAACAACGTGGTGATCGCTGTATACGGCGTCTTTGATGTGCATATAGACCACATGCTTTTTAAGAAGAGTCAGGGCTGGAAGGGTTTTAACAGAGCATTGAACAAAGTTTGCCGGATCAAACACAGCCTTCAGATAATCGCAATTCATGGTCTCTAATAGATCAAGGCACCTTTCGGGCGTGTCCCCGTAAATTTCCTTCTCATTCTCATGCAAAAGTATGAGGTCGGAGCCTTTTGCGGCTTCAATGAACTTAATCCACCGGTTCATAACCTCATCCCTGTATTTTAAGGGATCCTCACCGGCAGGGATAAAGAAGCTGAACATTCTAATATAGCGAGTTTCCATTATTTTTGCGATTTTTATTGTATGCTTGAACAGCTCAAGGTGTGGAGCAAAGTCATCGGTTATTTTTATTTTGCCTATGGGTGAACCAACCGCGGACAGCTTGAAACCTCGCGCATCCAGCTGGTTTTTGATCTCCCGCACCTCATCCAGAGAATACTGGGTCAGGTTTTTGCCATTTACCCCTCTCATCTCAATGAATTTGATGCCATGCTCATCCAGAACATCCATCTGGGTCTTTAAATCCGAATCAATTTCATCGGCAAAAGCGCTTAATATGAATTTGCTCATTTCTTCCACCGCCCTATATGCTTTTTAAAAACTCAATATTGTCCGTTAGCTTGCTTAAGGTATCCTCTTCATTGGAGAAGTCTTCAATGGACAGGTAACCATCATAGCCTAGGCCTTTTAAAACGGTTATGAGCTTGGTCAGGTTGGCGCATCCCTTTTTAAATGGGGTCCATGAGGCCTTCCAGGTCTGAGCACCGTTTTCCAGAGGCTCGCTTAAATTCCACACGGCATTTTTCACATGAACATAGGCCAGGTATTCGCCCAAAAGCTCCAGGCCCAATTTGTAGTTTTCAAAACCCTCATGGACCATATTGCCGGGATCATAGATGATTCCGATATGTCGGGCATTGAAATTTGACGCCAGCCTGTAGGCGGCGCTTGCGCTTGGAATAATATTGCCCATGTGAATTTCAAGATTGATGCGTACATCGTATTGGGCGGCTAAGCGCTCAAGAACCTTTAATTCTTCTATGGTTCGTGCAAACAGAGTGCGGTAATTTTCGGTTTCATCATAATTAGGAGGGAAGACCCGAATATTTTTACAGCCCACCTTTGCGGCAGCCTTCAATACCCTTTCAACGGATTCTGCTTCGTGAGGTTTTAAATAAGTGGTTAACGAAATGATATCAAGCCCATATTCATCACAGAGCTTTTTCGCTTTAACAACTTCATTTTCAATGTCATTGATGTCCAAGGTACTATGGTTGAAAGACCAATATCTCCTTTGGTAGCTGTAGTCCTCGGGCTTTTCTTTCGGCGGCGGATTATTGACTCTCCACTCGACGCCATTGTAGCCGAGCTCCTTTAAGACCTTGACCGTCTGCTCAATGTCATACTCAGGCATGCTCACAGAAAAAACTCCAAACTTCATAAAACTTGACCCCCAAATTTTAATTATTTAAAGTGGAACATACCTTGATTATATTGTACAGTTAAAGCTTAAAACTTGGCCTTTTTTGATTATGACATTGCTTTTTTTGACTTTTTATGTAGGCTGATCAAACCATGTTGTATTCACAATAGGACTGAAACTGTTTTTCGCTTCGGTCTTATACTGCCGCAATGAAACCCCTACAGTACGCTTAAACAGCCTCGAAAAATTCGAAAAATCATTGAAGCCGCACATAAAAGCGGACTCTGTGGCGCTGAAGCCCTCTGCAAGGAGCTTTTTGGCCTTTGATATCCTTTTATAGATAATATACTCATGTATGGTGCTGCCTGTGCTCTTTTTAAAGAGCCTGCTCAAGTATGAGCCATTAATATAGAATCTCTTTTCAAGAAATTCTAAAGAAAGGTCGCCCTCAAGATTTTTATTGATATAATCAAGTATCGGTATTAGCTTTTCTGGAATGTTGGAATGGTCTTCCATTAAATGACTGTTCATAAACGCATTATTGAGAAAAACAAGAAGTTCTATAAAATAAGATAGCTTAAGTATCTTTAAAGATTCTGACGATCCGTTTTTCAAGCTCTCCAGCTTTTGAAAAATCCGCAGAACATCATTAATCTGCTCTGGACTGAGATTAATTTTATTCTGCTCTCCTATGGGCCTATTTAAAAAGCAATTGAGAAGGTTAAAACTGCCGGTATTGAATAATTGGGGTATGGCAGGATCAAAATGAAGGGTGATTCTTTCGTAGGTTTGATTGTTAAGGAAAGAGGGCTTATGTATTTCGTGGCTGTTCATGACAAACAAATCCCCATATTTGAGAGGATAGATATTTTTCTCAATAAAATAGTTCACAGAACCGGTTATAAAGAAATAAATCTCAAACCTGTTGTGCAAATGGAAATCGGCAGCGTAGTTATTGGTTCTGTTATGCTCGTATTGGATGGCCGTATCGGAATTTGAATAGTATATGTCCAACATAAAATACCTCGAAGGAATAAAAAACAGAAACATTATTTTAAAACCAGGATATTTTAATTATACAATATAAATGGAAAAATGAAAAAAATGTTCAATGTCAATGCAGATAAGCATATAGCCGGCATATATGATAAAATAAGTTGAGGCATCCAACGCTGTCCCGGATATCTATTTTGAAGGAGTTACCTTATGAAGATTGGATTAATCGGTTTGGGAATCATGGGGAAGCCTATGGCCAAGAATATTTTAAAAGCGGGGTATGACCTAACGGTTTTTAGTTCAAACAAGGATACGGCAGCCGAAATGGCGGCAGTGGGTGCAAAAATAGCTGCCAGTGTCAAAGAAATCGGGGCCAATTGCGATGTTATCTTAACCATGCTGCCTGACTCACCCCAGGTAAAATCCGTTATGCTCGGTGAAGGCGGCGTCATTGAGAGTATAAAAGAAGGATCTACTTTTATTGATATGAGTAGCATCAGTCCTATTGCATCCCAGGAAATCGCAAGAGAGCTGGCTAAAAAAGGTGTAAGAATGCTGGATGCGCCTGTCAGCGGAGGTGAACCAAAGGCCATTGACGGAACCCTTTCCTTTATGGTGGGTGGTGATAAGGAGGTTTTTGATGAGTTCAAGCCGCTTTTGGAGACCATGGGTGTATCAGTGGTGCGCTGTGGGGATATTGGTGCCGGAAATACCACAAAACTGGCCAATCAGGTCATTGTTGCGCTGAATATTGCAGCTGTTTCCGAGGCCTTCATGCTGGCGGAAAAAGCAGGAGTGGATCCCCATCTGGTCTTTGAAGCCATTAAAGGCGGTCTTGCAGGAAGCACAGTCCTCAATGCAAAGGCTCCCATGATCATGGCAGGCAATTACAAACCGGGATTTAAAATTGATCTTCATATCAAGGATCTAAATAATGCATTGGAGACAGGTCATAGTGTAGGTGCGCCTTTGCCGTTGACAGCATCTGTTATGGAAATGCTTCAGACCTTGCATGCCGACGGATGCGGACAGGACGATCATAGCGCAATTGCAAAATATTATGAGAAAATTGCAAACACAAAAATAGGCCGAGAGAATTAACAAGCAGAAGATACAATGTTGCCCTATTGGGGTGAATTCAGTAAAAAGAACGAGTATAATATCAATAATGCTAAAACTAGGGTTGAAATGAGATTGTTCTCATTATATAGTAAACATAGGACGTATGACGTTATCAAAAGGAGATTAAGCAATGAAGAAATGCGTTATCATTCCGGATTCCTTTAAGGGTACCCTTTCGTCAGTGGAAATTTGTGAAATCATAAAATCCAGAGTTTTGGATTATTATCCTGATTGTCAGGTTGTGACAATACCCGTTGCCGATGGTGGCGAAGGTACTGTGGATTGTTTTCTACATGCTATGAAAGGAGACCGTGTCTCCATAACGGTCAGCGGACCTTATCAGGAGAAGCAGGACTGTTTTTATGCCCGATTTGGGGATACCGCAGTCATTGAGATGGCCCAGGCAGCAGGTCTGCCTTTGATCAAGGGAAGAGAAAACCCGGCGCTGACCACCACTTACGGTGTCGGAGAAATGATACGGCATGCTGTTGAAAATGGTTGCCGTGAGCTTATCATTGGTTTGGGCGGAAGCTGCACCAATGACGGGGGAACCGGTATGGCTGCCGCCCTTGGAGTGCAATTCCTCAACAGTGAAGGAAAGGCCTTTATACCTACCGGGGGGACTTTATCCCAGATAAAAGCCATAAATGCCAACTCAGCAAAGGAACTGCTTAAGGACTGTAAAATAACGGCAATGTGCGACATTGATAACCCCATGTTCGGGAAAACAGGTGCCGCCTATATCTTCGGTCCGCAAAAAGGAGCCGATGCTGCGATGGTTGAGCTATTGGACGAAAATTTAAGAGCGCTTTCTGAACAAATCACCAAGGATTTAGGTATAGATGTTTCTCAATTACCGGGCGCAGGAGCGGCTGGTGCCATGGGGGCCGGTATAGCCGCCTTCTTTGGGGGAGAGCTAAAGGCCGGAATCCAGACGGTCTTGGATTTGGTTCAGTTTGAGGATATTCTTAAAGGAGCGGACCTTGTCTTTACAGGTGAGGGGAAAATCGACGGCCAGAGTCTCCGTGGCAAGGTGGTTATAGGCGTGTCTCAAAGATCGGTGAAGCAAAATGTCCCGGTAGTAGCCGTGGTAGGCGATGTGGGAGATGATGCGACGGCTGCTTATGATAAAGGCGTCACCGCAATTTTCAGCATCAATCGGTTGGCCATACCTTTTGAAAAAGCAAGTCTTCGCAGCAAGCAGGATTTAACCTCCACAGTAAACGATATTTTACGTTTCCATAAATTCTGCAGGTAAAGCTTTAAAAAAGATCGATTTAACCACAATAGAATACTGCTAACTTTTTGCGGGGGGACTCTTTTGAGTTGAGAAGGTAAAACCTGACCCTTTGAACCTGTTGGTTAAGACCGACGTAGGGAAGCATTACACGATGTTCAATTGGGTGCTTTCCGATATTTCGGAAGGCACCTTATTTTTTTTAAGGAGGATTTTTTATGAAAAAAGTATTGAGTATTGCAGGATCGGATTGCAGTGGCGGCGCTGGAATACAGGCAGATCTCAAAACCTTTTCCGCCCATGGCGTTTTCGGCATGAGCGTTATCGTATCGGTGGTAGCCGAGAATACAAGCCGTGTTATCGACATACAGGATATTACGCCGGATATGATTCAAAAGCAAATTGACGCCGTGTTTGAGGACATCGAAGTGGATGCTGTAAAAATCGGTATGTTGTCCACGCCCTCCTGTATGGAGGCGGTTGCAGAAAAGCTTCGTCAATATAGCCCAGGGAATATCGTGATTGATCCTGTGATGTATGCAAAAAACGGCTGCCCGCTGATGAACCCGAATGCCGTAGATACGTTGATAAAGGTTATTATCCCTTGTGCGGATGTTCTCACTCCCAACATTCCGGAAGCGGAAAAAATCTCACGTATGGACATCCTTAATATAGGCGACATGGAAACCGCCGCGAAACGGATTCATGAAATGGGTTGTAAAAGTATCATCGTAAAAGGAGGGCATGCTGAAGGAAATGCAGTAGATGTCTTATATGACGGGCAGCATTTTTATTATTATGAAACACAGCGCATTAATACCAAAAACACACACGGCACCGGTTGCACCTTTTCCTCAGCTATCGCGTCCAACCTTGCCCTTGGGTTATCTATATCGGAGGCTACAGAGCGTGCAAAGCAGTATGTGACAACTGCCATTGAGCATTCTCTGGCTATTGGCAAGGGGAATGGACCAACACATCATTTTTATGATCTATACAAAAATGGTTTGCGTCAATCGGGAGGAAGGGGGAAATGAACATGACGAATAGTAATGAATTTACTCGGCTACTTGCGCTTGTGCGAAGCATAAAGCCATTGGTTCATCATATTACCAATTACGTGACCGTAAATGACTGCGCCAACATCACGCTGGCTATCGGTGCATCGCCCATTATGGCGGATGCCGCAGAGGAAGCGGGCGATATTGCCGCTATGGCTTCTTCGGTGGTACTCAATATCGGAACGCTCAACAACCGCACGGTAGAATCAATGATGATTGCCGGGAAGAGTGCAAATCAAATCGGTGTTCCTGTAGTGTTTGATCCCGTAGGAGCCGGAGCATCTAAAATGCGCAACGATACTGTTGAACGTATCCTCGACGGAATCAAGGTTGCCGTGGTGCGAGGTAATCTCTCGGAGATCCGCTTTATTGCAGGGCTTTCGGCCAATACAAAAGGCGTGGATGCTTCGGAACACGATGGCGGTGACGCTGGGGAAATTGCACGGAATTTGGCACAAAGGCTGGGCTGTGTGGTTGCAATCACAGGTGCCGTGGATACGGTATCGGATGGAGGTCGCACCATCCATATTCACAACGGGCATCCTACCCTTTCAGGTGTGACGGGCACGGGCTGCATGTGTTCATCCCTGATTGGCGCATTTTGCGGAGCCATGCCGAATCAAGCCTTCGAGGGAACCGTTGCGGCGTTGCTCTGCATGGGCATTGCGGGTGAGTTGGCTTATGAGAAATCCGGTCAGGCTGGGAATGGCAACTTTCATATGGGGATTCTGGATGCAATCAGTAAGCTGGATGCAAATACGCTACACGAAAGGATGAAATATGATGAAGCATAATGTAGATTATTCTCTTTATCTTGTCACCGACCGCACACTCATGAATGCCCCTTCGCTGGCAGAGGCGGTAGAAAGTGCTGTCCGAGGTGGCTGTACATTGGTGCAGCTCAGGGAAAAGACCGCATCTTCCCTTGAATTTTTTAATATCGCTCAAAGCGTCAAGAGCGTAACAGACCGGTACGGCATTCCCCTTATCATCAATGACCGTGTGGATATTGCCCTTGCTGTTGATGCCGCAGGCGTACATGTCGGGCAGGAAGATCTTTCCGCAGCAATCGTCCGACGGCTGATCGGAGCGAATAAAATTCTCGGTGTCTCTGCTTCCACTTTAAAGGAAGCGAAGCAGGCACAGGCTGACGGAGCGGATTATCTTGGCGTGGGCGCCATGTTTACAACAGGGACAAAAACGGATGCACATCTGGTGTCAATGAATGAGCTTGGGCAAATACGCAGGGATGTATCCATACCCATTGTCGTAATTGGTGGTATCAATAAAACGACAATCCCGATTTTTAGGGGTACAGGAATTAACGGCGTAGCTGTGGTCTCCGCTATTCTTTCTGCCAAGGACATACAGGCTGTGGCAAAAGAACTAAAAAATCTCTTTCTAAAGGAGGAAAGAAATGATTGATTTTCAAGCTGCTATTTTTGACCTTGATGGTACTCTCCTTGATTCCATGGATGTTTGGGAACAGATTGATGTTGAATTTTTAGCAAAACGCGGGTTGGCTGTTCCGGATGGTTATATTAATGCAATCTGTGCCCGAAGCTTCAAGGAGGCGGCAGAATACACCATTAAACTATTCGGGTTTTCGGAAGAACCGGCTGCGATCATTTCTGAATGGAATGCCATGGCGCTGGACAAATACAGTCATGCTGTTCGGACCAAACCATATGTTAAAGAGTATTTAACGCAGTTGAAAGCACACGGCATCAAGCTGGCTGTGGCTACCGGCCTTCCTCCAGTTCTTTATAAACCTGCTTTGCGGAATAACGGAATATTTGATCTATTTGACGCCCTGTGTTCATCGGAGGATGTTTCGCGAGGAAAGGAATTTCCCGATCTGTTTCTCTATGCGGCTGAAAAAATTCAAGTGGCCCCTAAAGATTGCATCGTTTTTGAAGATATTTTTCCGGCTGTTCGCAGCGCACGACTAGCAGGAATGAAAGTCTATGGTGTCTATGACAAATACTCAGAATTATATTGGGAGGATATTTCAAAAATAGCGGAAGGCTGTCTCTATGACTTTCAATATGCTCCTATGCCTGTAGCTAAAGGGGGAGTGGAGCGGCAAGTTTTTAAATAAATCGGCCATTTAGACTGTCTGCTCATGCTATATTGTGATATAATAACATTACCCGTTACCAGAGTTCGTTCTTTAAAGAACGAACAACAGGGGTGCGGAAGCACCAACAAGACTCGACCCGTTAACAAGCCTAGACCCGCAAGAGAAATTAGTATTTCGAACGCCTAAAGGTGACCCCTAAAGGCAGCGGGTTCCCAAGTTATTGATACTTCGTATTAATCCCCCAAAAGGGTAGTTCCTTTTTGGGGATTTTATATTATGAGTAGCTCTTTTACATACAGGGGGATAAAATAGTGCAGAATATCATTTTTGCATTCAGTGCCATTGCTCCGCTTTTCATCATGATTGTACTGGGCTTTTTTTTAAGACGGAAAAAAGTCATTGACCAGCATTTTATGGATACATCCAGTGATTTTGTATTTCATTATCTCTTTCCGTTGGTCATGTTCAGGCAAATTTATCAAATTGACATTACATTAAATTTTAATCCCCTATTTGTTGGCTATGGCGTTTTTATTTGCTTGATATTAGGGCTTTTTCTCTGGCTTATCGTCCCGCGCTTCATTAAGGACAGGCGGGCTTGCGGCGCTTTTATCCAAGGGAGCTATCGCAGCAATTGCGTCTTAATGGGTGTTTCTCTTTCCATCAACGTATTTGGTGATACAGGTAGTCTATCTACAATCATGCTGCTTCCTTTTGCGGCCGTTACCTTTAACATTATCTCCCTCATCATTCTCACGGCCCTCTCACCGGAAAATAAAAAAGTGGGAATACGCAGCGTTTTGCCCGAGGTCATGAGAAACCCCATTGTGAAGGGTGCTCTTGCAGGTGTGGCCGTATCCCTTTTGGGTATTAACTTCCCACCTTTTTTATCCCAGGTCATAGACGATCTGGCTTCAATGGCAACCCCTCTGGCTCTAATTGCCCTGGGAGGCCAATTAGAGCTGAAAAGCCTGTTTTCAAAGCCCGGCATGATCTTATGGGGCAGTTTTATCAAGCTTGTTCTAAGCCCCTTGCTGGCCATTGTACCCGCACTGCTTTTCTTCGACTTTACATCTTTTGAGATGGGGGCTCTCTACTTTATTTTCGGTTCCTCAACGGCTGTTTCTTCCTTCGTCATGGCCAAGGTCATGAAAAGCGACGATAGTCTTGCAGGACTCCTGGTTATGTATACCACTGTTTTTTCAAGCATTACCATGTTCGCGGGACTGCTTTTACTCAAGAATTTTCATATTATTTAGCCATAATAAAAGTTGGAGCTTATTGGATGAAAAGGCTTAAGAGTCTTTGATCTGCGCTGCTTCCATCCGCCCTTTTAAAAAGTAATGAAAAAAGACGGTACCAACAAGCATGATCAGCCCTGTATACAAATTGATGCTGACAGCATCAAGTCTGTCCATGGCATAGCCTGCTAAAGGGAAGGCCGCTGCGGCAGCCAAGTTTTGCAGTAGACTGCTGAATGAAAGCGTTGTGGATCTCTGATTGCTGGGAATATGTTTATTCATATATTTCATGAAAACAGGATGATGAACCCCTCTGGCAATCTGCTGCAAACAGATGAATATAAACCCAAACCACATTCTGGTGAGGCCCATAAGAAGGAATGAGAGCGCGAGCAGGACCGAAAGGGCTATCATGGATTTTCCTTTTGTCTTTTTAATGAACTTGCCGGAAAACCGGGCTGAAACAGCGGCCACAAGATTGAATAATGCAAAAAGAATGCCGAAATAGCCCGCATCAATTTTTACGGCCTGAAAATAGGGCTGGTAGAACCAGAACCCGACCCTGAAAAAAACAAAAAAGAAAACAGAATAAATGACAATGGACCGGACCCGTTTATGACCGGCCAGGTATTGACCGCTTAATACAATCTGTTTGATATAGCCGGGTTTTTCTTCATGCTCGTAGGTCTTTACTTCATGGAAAAACAGGGCTGTTCCGGCCGAAATCATCAAGAATACGGCTGAAAGCAATAAAGGAAATTCCGGGTTCATTTCGTAGATAAAGCCCGCAATAATTGATCCAAATATCTGGGTGATCAGAGCAAATGAGTCGCCCTTTCCCTGAATGCTTGCATAATCCTTGATCCTATCAAGCTTCTTCAAGGAATCGTAAACCAGGGAAGTATCCGACCCGGATTTAAAGCTCATTCCGCATGCAAATAACAGCTCTCCAAGGGCGAACTGTAAAAAATGAGAACCCGTCATATAAGCCACTGTACCCAGGGTCATGGAAATACCGGCAAGGACCAGGCTTTTTTTGCGCCCAAGCAAATCACCCACAGCGCCTGTCGGTACCTCCAGCACAAAAACGGCAATGGAGTAGAGGGATTGAAGGGTCATCATCTCGGTGAAGCTTAACCCTTTGTAAAGCAAATATAGGGTTAGAATGGGGCCGATAAGTAATTGAAATGTCGCCATATAAATATAATAAATACGGATATTTCGCATGAAGGAGCTATTTTCCTTTATTTCCGGCATGGTTTACACCTCTGTTTCCAAAGACATTGTTGTATAAAAAAAGCCCACGGAATCACAATAAGGTGACTCCGCGGGGCTTATTCCACGTGTAGAAGTTAATCTTCCTGTGCTGCTCATTATAACAGGACTATAATCTTAAGCACACTCACTTTTTATAAAGTATAAACAGATCGGTTATTTCTGTCAATTGGGTAAAGAAAAGAGCCTGACTTATAAAATACATAATTTTCATGGGAAAACAAAAAACTAAGCCTGACAAAGTGCGAGCAGGAGGAGCGGGCATTGAGAAATCGGGCTGTAACTTCGTATTTGCTAGGAATAGTATTATTACTCTATTTGGCATATTTCATAGTTCAAAATATATTTTTCCCCAAAGGCGAACCCATAAAAAGTCAGCTTAATCATATCATTGAATACGTCAGCCAGAATAGCTGGAATGAAGCAGAAATAACCGTAAAAAGGCTAGTAGAGTCGTGGGAAAGAAATAAATATCTCCTTATGTTCAATTATGCGGAAGAAGATTTCTCCCTCTTTGTTGACAATATAGCAAGGCTTCAAGGAGCAATAAAAACGAAAGATGATACGGAAGCTGTAAGCCTGGCATTATCTTCACTAGAACTGTGGGATAATTTTAATAAAGTTATACCGCAGCCATGAGGAGTGTAAGACAATGGAAGCAATCATTTATATATTAAGATGCATAATGGTACTTCTGTTTTCATGGTTCTGTGTAAGGCTGATTGGTAAGAAGTCCATATCACAGCTGACTTCCTATGACTTTACTGTTTTAATGATATTGGCAAATGTGGCCTCAGAACCGCTTGTATTCAAAGTCAGTACGAAAGCATTTCTTGGTTCACTCACACTTGCCATGGGGGCTTTAGTCATAGGCTGGATGTCTTTAAACAAAAGATTCTATAACTTTGATTCAAGACCGGATATAATCGTCATCAATGGAAAGATAGATAAAGAGGCCCTAAAGAGAAATAAAATGAATCTTCCCTTTCTTCTTTCCCTATTAAGGCTGCAGGGATATTCCAAGGTTTCGGATGTAGAATTTGCTATCATTGAACCTAATGGGAACCTTTCTGTTATTCCCAAGTCACAAAGCCGGCCTGTTACACCAAATGATCTAAAAATTGATACGCGCTACGAGGGAATTTCTCTTCCTCTCATCATTGATGGGGAAATACAGTATAACAATTTGAAATTCGCAAAGCTTGATATAGCATGGCTAAACGAGCAGTTGGCCAAATTTGGTGCATCCGGAGCCGAGGATGTTTTTCTCGCTGAGTTGGAAACAACAGGCCAATTGAGCGTAGATCTGTGCAATACGCCTTATAAGAAAAAACCCAATATCATCTAAATTAATTATAAAAAGAGCACTGAAAAAAAGTCTGCGCCCGTGAATGAACTTTGTTGACATGCATTCATTGGCGCCATATAATGTGAATGAATAAAAATGAGTTCATTCACATTATGTTTTGAAGGGTCTTATCGAGTGTTTCAGAGCATAAACTGCCTGTAGCCATATACTTAAAAATAGCAGCTTTAAGAAGGACTTAATCAATATTGATTTTATGCATACTTTAAGAAAGAAATAGGGGGGATAGATATGAAGCAGGTTACCGCGATCATCGGTACAAAGAGCATTGGTTCCAATCGGAGTATTATTATAATGTAAAGCTCGGGTTGTTCAAAAAAATCATGGGGAGATTCTTTGATTTTCTCGGTGGATTGGTTGGAGGAAATATGTAGAGTAGAGTTTTACTTGACTTATACTCGTAGTACTGATAGCGTGACTGCTATGTTATATTCGATACAAGTCGGCAAAAGGCTTGTTGGAGTACTTGAAACCTCGTCTGTTTGGAGGCTTTGTCGTAATGAATAAGAAGGGGATGACACATGATGAGTACGCATATCAAGTGCGTCCGGATTATCTATTTTTCAGGAACTGGAGGAACGAAACGAATCGCGGAAGCCTTTGAAAAAGAGTTGAAGAACAAAGGAGTCCGCGTTACGGTCAGAAATCTCGGTGCGACGCTGCAAGAAAAAAAGGAGGCTGCAACTGAATCGGAATACGGAGCCATCGATTTAAATATCCTGTTGTTTGCCGTTTACGGGATGGATGCGCCGAGGCCGGTCTATGACTGGATTGACAGTGTTACCGGTGCCGAAGCAGGGGAGAAAATCGCCGTACTCTCCGTATCGGGAGGTGGAGAGATGTGGCCGAACAAAGGATGCAGGAAGAACTGCTGTAAAGCGTTGGAGAGCAAGGGCTTCCAGGTCGTTTATGACAGGATGATGTGTATGCCGTCCAACATATTTATTACATATACCGATCATCTGACGATGCGGTTGCTCAATGCGATTCCGGAGAAGGCCTCCCGAATCGTTGACGAGCTGCTTGCACAGAAAATACGCCGAACCCATTTCAAAAAAGGGGCTGTTCTAGACTGGATATCCCGGTCGGAAAGGGAAAATTCCGGGAAGTATGCCCGAAGGTTCACAATTTCCGATGCGTGCACAGGTTGCAGATGGTGCGTGCAAAATTGCCCCATGTCAAATATTGAAATCCCGGAACAGTTTTCAAAGCCTCGGTTTTCAGACCGCTGTATTATTTGCACCCGTTGTGTTTACGGTTGTCCCGCCCACGCCATCAAGGCAGGTGGTTTCGGCATCTTGAAAAGTGGCTTTGATCTGGATGCGGTGGAGAAGCGCATGAAAGGAGAGGAGCTCGAACCACTAGAAAAATGCTGCAAAGGCTGGCTTTATAAAGGTATAAGAGATTACCTGCTTGATAAGTATTAAGTATGGTTAAGGATGTATTTATAGCAGCACCAGCTCACTAAAAAATTCGGGGCGGTGAAAGTCGGGCTGGGGCCAGTCAATAGGACTCCATACGCCATAATGAGGGGTTTGGGTCAAATCCCCGCACTTATAAAAGTTTCCCTTCATCCGGTGCCCGGACTGAAAATTGATAGGGAACCGAAGCTCTTCAAGAAAAGAAAACGGAATTTTTGCACAGAGGCCCCAATTGAGGATCCCCTCGTCCGTCTCTTCAGAAAAGGTTTCAATACTAAAAACAGAGATATCCTGCTCCTTAAGCAGCCGACTATCTTGTCTTCCCGTTCCCACTCCCACATAAAGAGCCTCTACAGGATTGAATTCAAGATTCATATATCGCTGATCTTTGTCAGGTGCTGGCATGAAGAAAAGCTCCATACAGCTGTCCTGATAGACATTGGGGGAGATGCCCCGTGCTTTGGCACGCATTTTCGCCTGTGGCTCAATGGCCGTAAGCTTTAGGTAAAAGGCGCTTTCTGTATATAGCAACCGGGCTTCCGCCTTGGGTCGGTATATTCCACCCCAGGGATAGACATCGATAGCGGCAACATTTGCTTTTTCCCATGCCGATCCATCCTTCAAAGAGTGTTCTGTTGTTTTGTTTATCATATATTGCTTCATGATGTCCACCTATTTAATTTTCAGGATTCTCTCTCATGGCTAAAATCGTCTTACTTATTAAATCATCAAGCTCCCATCCGAGCATTTGAGCGCCCCGTTCAATGACCTCACGGGAGCAGCCTGCGGCGAAGCTTGGGGTCTTGTATTTTTTCTTGACCGACTTTAGCTCCAGGTCCTGAACACTTTTTGAAGGACGCATAAGGGCCACTGCTCCAATGAGGCCAGTAAGCTCGTCAACGGCATAGAGTACCTTTTCCATTTGATGAACAGGCTCTATGTCAACCGTTAATCCAAAGCCATGGCTTGCTGTGGCTCGGATGATTTCTTCCTCTACACCGTGCTCACGCATTAGTTCCTGTTGTTTTATACAATGCTGATCCGGGTATTGTCCAAAATCCAAGTCATGCAAAAGACCGACAATGCCCCAGAAATCCTCTTCTTGGGCATATCCGAGTTCGCGGGCGAAGTATCTCATGACACCCTCAACAATTTGCGCATGCTTAAGATGGAAGGGCTCCTTGTTATATTTGTTAAGAAGCTCCCATGCCTCCGGTCTGGTTAATTTGGTATTCATACATTCATCACCTTTTTTGTTTATATGGATTTACAGCAATAGTGCTATTATACCACATCAATGGCACATCAGACGTTCTGCAGGCAGCTTTGTTATGAAATACATTCAATTTTTTCTTGCGGCATTTGTAAATAAAAGCTACACTATTGTAAAAGCTTTTATAAAAGAGGACGATTATGGAAAGAAATAAAACGGCCAGTATAGAAGTAAAGAGAGTTAATAAACGTAAAGTATTCAGCTATATATGTCAGCAGAAAGAGACGTCACGTCAGGAGATTTCCAATGCCCTGAACATGAGTATGCCTACGGTTCTACAAAACGTAAGGGAACTTCAGGAAAGCGGATATGTGCAGGAGATGGGACAATACGGTTCAACGGGCGGCAGAAAAGCTACTATTATAACGAGCCGTCCGAGTGCCAAGCTCGCAATCGGAATGGAAATCACAAGAAACCATATTGGCCTGGTTTTGATTAATTTGGTTGGAGAAATTTTGGCAAATAAGCGTATCCGACTACCATTTGTCCAAAGAGAGGCTTATTATGCGAAACTGGGAGAATTGGTAAGAGAATTGGTGGCTGACCAGGATAATCTGGAAGAACGCTTGGCGGGTGTAGGTATATCCATCCCAGGTATTTTGGATGAGAAGAAAAAGATTATTACCTATTCGCATGCATTAGGTATTCGAGATCTTCACTGTTCCGTTCTGGCACAGTATATTCCATGGCCCACCTGCTTTCTCAATGATGCAAATGCCGCAGGCCTGGCAGAACTGCATTGTATGGATCCGGAGAGTACCATGGTCTATCTTTCATTGAGTAACAGTGTAGGCGGTGCGGTATTTATTGATGGTGTTTTATATGAAGGAAAAAACCAAAGGAGTGGCGAATTTGGGCATATGCGGCTGTTTCCGGACGGAAAAGAATGTTATTGCGGACAGCATGGATGCCTGGATGCCTATTGCTCGGCTTTGGTTCCCGCTTCAGCTTGTGATGGGAATCTAGCCCGCTTTTTTCAGATGCTGCAAGAGGGAAAGTCAGATTTGGCGGCAAAGTGGAACCAATATTTAAAACATTTAGCAGTGGCGGTCATTAATCTAAGAATGGCTTTTGACTGTAATGTAGTATTGGGAGGCTATGTCGGTGGATATCTGGAACCGTACCTTTCCGAATTGAGATGTATGGTCGGGGCTTTAGACACCTTTGGTTCCCAGGATGGTGTTTCCTATCTGAGGATATGCAACTATAAGCAGGAGGCTTCTGCATTTGGGGCTGCCCTACAGCCGTTGGAACGTTTCATTAATCAATTGTAAAGAACCGGAAGTAATTCAAAATCAGAATATAGCCTGTAGTGGTTTTATCAAAACTGCTGCAGGCTTTTTTATATTACAAGCTGGCAAAATACGAGATGTTTCTCAATGAAAAAAGGAATACCGGTATTGACAATAAAAATACAGTGGTTATAATAATACTTAGATAAAATGTTTTATAAAAGTATTTACTAAATAAAAGCTTGAATGTTAATTTTGTGTTCCAAAAGTAAATTCAGCAAATAAAATCTATTTTTTAATATTAAGGAGACCATTGATATGTTGCAGCAGGTAATGACAGCCCCTCATACAATTACATTTCGAGAAATAGCCGTACCGGAGATCACAGAAAAACAAATTTTGCTTAAAGTAATGAGGATAGGAATATGTGGTTCGGACATTCATGTCTATCACGGGGAACACCCATTTACTTCATACCCGATCACACAGGGACACGAAGTTTCGGCGGAAATTGTCGCTATTGGAAATAAGGTTCAGGGCTTTTTTATAGGACAGAAAGTAACAGTCCAACCGCAGAAAGTATGCGGCACATGCTATCCCTGCACACATGGCAAATATAATCTGTGTGAAGAATTAAAGGTTATGGGTTTTCAAACAACCGGAATGGCGTCCCACTTCTTTGCGGCAGAACAAGAGGATGTGGTAGGGCTTCCCGAGGACATGAGCTTTGATGAAGGAGCTATGATAGAGCCCTTGGCTGTAGCGGTTCATGCTATCAAACAAGCGGGTGATATTACAGGAAAGAAAGTTGTCGTATTAGGTGCAGGACCTATAGGCAATTTGGTAGCCCAGACAGCAAAAGGCATGGGAGCAAAACAGGTCATCATTACTGATATCAGTGACTGGCGCCTGAAGAAGGCAGCAGAATGTGGACTTGAGCTTGGGGTTAATACGGCCAACAACAATTTAGGCAGTGAGATTTATGATGTATTTGGCAAGGACAAAGCAGATATCATCTATGACTGCGCCGGCAACGATATATCAATGGGACAAGCCATTAAGTATGCTAGAAAAGGAAGCCTCATCATTTTAGTGGCGGTATTCGCAAAACTGGCATCTGTGGATTTGGCCGTACTCAATGACCATGAACTTGATTTGAATACGTCAATGATGTACCGCAGAGAAGACTATATTGATGCCATAAAACTGGTAAAGAATAAAAAAATAGCACTCTCACCGCTGGTCTCCAAGCATTTTGCTTTTGGTGACTACAAGGATGCTTATGAATATATTGACAGAAACAGGGAGATCTGTATGAAGGTAATGATTGATGTGCAGGCATAAAACAACAGGATAAGGTAACCCTCACAAAGAAAACTATGATTTGAGGAGGAATAAGGATGAAAATGTGTAGAAAAAACAGATTCTGCCCTAAAATAGAGGACGGCTAGAAATAGGGCTATTTTTAATCTTAGGGGGGTAATTTCTTTAGTATCGGTGGAAGCAAAATATAAATCAAAAGGTTTTGAACTTTATAGTTGAATTGAAATCATTTAATGCTTGAGGCAAACAACTCTTTTTAGATGTAGGATGCCTTGGCACGGTAGTTGAAAGGGGTATAAAAATGAAAAAATTTATTGCACTTTTTCTTTGCATGATCATGATTTTCTCGCTAACTGCTTGTGGTTCAAATAATATTGAAACGCCGAAGGAGACACCCAGTACCACGGGTGTATCAAATACTCCAGAACCGTCAGGTGAAACAAAAAAAGGCGATCCGGTTTATATTAATGAAAACGCTGCTTCACTGACTGGCACAGTTCGCTTTTTGACTGCATTTGATGGACAGTTCGGAACAAATGCGCTGATTGAAGAATTTAATAAATACTATCCAAATGTAAAGGTTGAGTACACGGTTTACAAAAATAGTACAGAGGGTAATTTAACAGCCGATACATCAATACTAGCCGACGAAGTGGATGTCATTCTAAGCTTTGGAACAAATAATACGGCTACTCGTTGGGAAAATGGTTTGCTGCTCGATATCACAGATAACCTCGCAAAAGACAATCTTGATCTTGTCACCGAATGGGGGACGGATGCTTATACCTATGAAGATAGGGTTTATTGTTTCCCATCCGGCGGTCTTTCTGTATTTGTAGCAATTAACATGGATATGTGGAAAGCTGCAGGGCTAGGTGATATTCCTAAGGAATGGACCTGGGATGAATACATAGAAGCATGCCGCGCTATGACACAACGAGACAATGCTGGGAAAACCCTTGTATACGGCGGCTCAGATTTCAATCAAAGGGATTATTGGACATACGCTCTTCGACAGACAAAAGGCGTTGATGCTTTTTACAATGCCGAAGGTAAAGCCGATTTCGGCAGTCCACTGAGTGCTACTATCTTAAACCGTCAACTTAATGCTGAAAAAGAGGGTGTATGGTATAAGAAGATGGATCTCATCACAGATGGCACAAAGTCCCGGGACATGCTATGGGCAGGCACAGTTGGCAGCTGTGTTGAGTCCATTATTACTCGTTTTGTAATGGACACTGCCAATTATCCTCATGATTTCGTACTGGGCTACGCACCATACCCCATTAATGCAAAAGGCGAAACAAACTATACCCTTGGTAATATGCCCAATTCCTTCTTCGCTGTAACAAACAGCGCGCAGGATCCTGAAGCGGCTTATGCCTTTGCTAAGTTTGCATCAACAATCGGCAGCAAGTATCTCTATAAGGCAGGCCATACAAGTACATGGACAGGTGTTAAGGCCGATGAAATTGTTAATCTTGTTTTTGGGTCCAGGGAAACTGCAGAAAAGTATGTTGATGTAGATTCTTATATAGCGAATGTACTCGCAGTTGGTGCTCCGGCTTACCACGAGGAATATATTGTTGCTTACAACGCAATTGCATCTCTCGTAGATGAATATACGGATTATATCCTGTCAGGAGAAATGTCCGTCGAAGATGGCCTCGTAAAATTAAATGAATTGGCAAATGATGCTATCGAAGAAAAACTTAGTGAATAAGAGGGTTGATAAATAACAATTAAATGAGGCCGTGTACTTTTCGGAATAAATACACGGCCTTCTTTTCTTTCAGTAGCGTAGGGGGGTTATTCATGAAAAAACAAAGAGAAACGCTAACGGGGTATGCATTCCTTTCGCCGGCGCTTATCATTTATATAGCGCTGGTTGCTTTCCCTGTGATAATGTCGCTTTTTTTAGCCTTTACCAAATGGAATTTTCTTTCTGGATTGTCGGGTATCAAATGGGTGGTGTTTAACAACTTTACAAAGATGTTCACAAAAGACCATTCGTTTAGTACTGCATTAGTCAATACAATGGTTTACGCGGTTACAACAGTTCCCGTTTCAATCTTTATGGGCCTTACTTTGGCACATGTTCTTAACGGGAAAATATATGGTAATAAACTTTTCCGTATTGCATTTTTTGTACCCTATATTTCTAATATAGTTGCATTGGGTGCTGTATTCAAATTCCTCTTCAGTACGGACGGTCCTATTAATAACATACTCGTAAACTGGTTTCATGTAGAAAAAGTTCCACAGTGGCTTTCTTCTCCGTCACTCAGCAGGATACCGGTTATATGTCTTATGGTATATGCAGGCGTTGGCTTTTGCCTGATTATATATATGGCCGCACTTCGTGGTGTCCCCAAAGAGCTCTATGAAGCTTCAGAAATCGATGGGGCATCACCAGTAAAGCAATTCTTTTCCATTACTATTCCGGCTATTTCGCCCACGACTTTTTACCTGATAGTGGTACGAATGATTGCTGCTCTCCAGGTTTTTGCTCCTGTTAATATTATAACCGGTGGCGGCAAATCTTCAGGAAGTGTCAGCCTTGTCGTTTTAATCTATGAGGAAGCGTTTAAAAATTATAGTTTTGGCTATGCCAGTGCCGAGGCCTGGGTTCTTGTGCTGTTTATTCTGATTGTCACGCTTGTCCAGTTCTGGGGTCAAAAAAAATGGGTCAATTATTAAGGGAATAGAGGAAATCAAAATGAAAAAAATGAGCATTATGATTGTCAAAACGGCAATTATGGGTATATTTGCATTGGCGTTTTTGTTACCCCTTCTTTGGATGGTGTCCTCCTCACTGAAAACTCCTATGCAGGTGTTTCAGTATCCATTTCAATGGATTGCGGACAGAATTCAATGGTCTAATTACGTAAAGGTATGGTTGTTTAATGAAATACCTTTTTACAGGTTGTACTTGAATTCACTGTTTATTTCGGTTATCAGCGTGATGGGACAAATTTTAGTTTCATCCTTGGCAGCGTATGCATTTGCCAAAATCAATTTTAAAGGGAAAAATATTGTTTTTATTATCATGCTTATTACTATGATGATACCGGTACAGGTGATGATCATTCCCCGATATATGCTGTTTAAGACACTAAGTCTTTACAATACCTTATGGAGCGTCATTTTACCCAATTTCTTCAGTGTCACATCCATCTTTTTACTCAGGCAGTTTTATATGACTCTTCCCGATGCGCTGGTAGAAGCCTCGCGGATAGACGGGGCCACCCATTTTACGATTTGGGTGAAAATTATGATGCCATTAACCAAAAACGCAATGATTTCAGCGGCTGTTCTTGCATTTATAAATAGCTGGAATGAATACCTTAATCCGCTTATTTTCCTGCCAAGCAAAAAGCTGTACACCGTTCCGCTTGGTATACGGTGGTATCTCGAAGACATCGCCAAAGAATATAACCTAATGATGGCTGCTGCTGCGAGTGCGATTATTCCCATCGTTATAATCTATATGTGCGCACAAAACTTTTTCGAGGAAGGAATCGCTACTGCTGGAGTTAAAGGCTAAAGTTTTTTACAGATAAGGAGGATCGCTAGAGTGAAAACATCAAAGAAACCCAATATTATTTTTATTCTTACAGACGATCAGGGTGTTTGGTCTCTTGGGTGCACCGGAAATAAAGAAATTCGCACCCCGAATATTGATAAGCTTGCAGAATCAGGGGTGCGTTTTGAAAATTTCTTTTGTACCTCACCTGTTTGCTCACCTGCAAGGGCTTCGCTGCTGACGGGTCGCATTCCTTCTCAGCATGGTGTGCATGATTGGATACGTGTAGGAAACGGAGAAAAAAAAGGAGAGGTTCCGATTGAGTATCTGGAAGGCATCCCTTGCTATACAGAATTACTGGCAGAACAAGATTATACCTGCGGGATCAGCGGTAAATGGCATCTTGGCGCTACCGGTCATCCCCAGAAGGGGTTCTCCCATTGGTTTGTGACCTTAGGTGGTAGCGGCACATACCGTGATGCCTGTGTGTATCGGGGAGAAGAGCTTATACAAACAAAGGGTTACCTAACGGATATTACGACGGATGACGCCCTTTCTTTTATTGATGAATGCTGTGATAAAAAGGATGATAGCCCCTTCTACCTTCACTTAACCTATCAAGCACCCCATTCTCCTCTGGTGGATCAACATCCCGAGGAGTACGTCAACTATTATTTGGAGAACTGCACCTTTGAAGATGTTCTGCAGGAGCCACGCAACCCATGGATTCAGCAGCATCCTATTGATATTCAATACAGTGAATCTTTCTGTTCCAAAGAGAGAGAGTATCTCACGGTAAGAGATCTCCTTGCAGGCTACTATGCTGCCGTGCAGGGCGTTGATGATGGTGTAGGGCAAATTGTTAAAAAGCTTGAAGAACGGGGAATTCGGGACGACACCCTCATTGTTTACATGAGCGACAATGGTTTTAACTGTGGACAGCATGGCATTTGGGGAAAAGGGAACTGCACAAATCCCCTTAATTTATTTGATACATCTGTAAAGGTTCCCTGCATTTTCAATTATCCCGGGCAATTTAAGCAGGGGCTTGTGAGCGATGCGCTTTTGAGTGCCTATGACTTTATGCCCACACTCCTTGATTTTGCGGGCATTGACAATCCGGTTAAGGATCAACTGCCCGGGAAAAGCTTCCTTAGCATGCTGCAAACCGGTAAGGAGGAGGAATATCATGAAAATATTATGGTATACGATGAATATGGTCCAGCCAGGATGGTAAGAACGAAAGAGTGGAAGTACATTCACCGTTATCCCTACGGACCCGATGAGCTTTACGATCTTGTCCATGACCCAAGAGAACAGTTTAATCTTTTATTTGAGAATAGATACTTTAATTTTGGTCCGAAAGAGATTGAGGCAAAAACAGTAGAAATGCGAAAGTGCATGGAGGAATGGTTTGACCGTTATGCAGAAAAGGACAAGGACGGGAGATTGGAACCTGTTTGCGGAAGAGGTCAGCTAAGGAAAGTCGGACCATGCGCAGAGGGGAAGCTGACATTCCATCCTTCTGTTGCAGTGGAATATACAAAAAGCTAAATGACATTATTAGAATAAATTTATTACAGAATTAAATACAAGCGAGGAGAGTAACCATGAAAAGCTATATTCATGAAACACCCGTCAGTTCTCAGAATCCCCCTGTTCAAAAACACTATGATGTTGTTATTGTCGGTGGTGGTATGAGTGGTGTTTGTGCCGCGTTAGCCTCCGCAAGACAAGGTGCGAAAACTGCTCTGATCCAGGACCGTAGTGTATATGGCGGTAATGCCAGTTCTGAAACCAGAATGCATATTTCAGGTGCTTCCTGCCACTGGGGTAAAAAGAATGCGGCTGAGACCGGAATTTTGATGGAGCTTCAGTTGGAAAATAAGTACTTAAATTATAACTATAACTACTCCATATGGGATGGTGTTATGTGGTCAAAAGTCAAGGAATGCAAAAATCTTGACAGCTATATGAACACTACCATGGACAGAGTTATTTCTGATGGCGCAAATATACAGGCAATTCAATGCTATCAGATGAATACGGAATCACGGTTTGAGTTTACAGCTGAGATCTTTGTAGATGCAACAGGTCATGGAACGCTGGGATATTTTGCTGGTGCAGAATATAAAATCGGACGCGAGAATAAGGTTGATTTTTCGGAAAAAGACGCTCCGGATTCGCATGATGGAGAAACCATGGGTAATACCATTTATTTCTGCGCCAGAGATACCGGAAGCCCTGTTAAGTTTATAAAGCCTTCCTGGGCCTATTCCTTTGACGAAAGCTTTTTCAAGCATCGCTACCATGGTGACATTGTTGTTTATCATGATGCAGACGATGTTATCATTTTAAATGAGGATGATGATTATGAGAATTATACGGACAAGCTGGTTGAGAAATATGATGTGCAATCCGGTTACTGGTGGATTGAATTAGGTGGTGACTGGGATGATATCATTAAATCCGCTGAAGATATCAGGTATGAACTATATAAAACCATTTATGGTGTTTGGGATCATATTAAAAATGGCGGAGGTCATGGTGCTGAAAATTACGAGCTTCTTTGGGTTGGAACCGTTCCTGGTACAAGAGAAAGCCGGAGGCTGATTGGAAATTATATTCTGACAGAGAATGACATTATAAACAACCGTGTCCATGAGGATGGTGTTGCCTATGGCGGATGGCCAATGGATGAGCATACTGCCGGCGGTTTTGCTGCAAAGGGTGAAATACCTTCTAAAGTTAGAAGCTTTGATGGATTATATTCCATACCCTATGGCTGTTACTGCTCCAAGACCATCAATAACTTAATGATGGCCGGCAGAAATATCAGTGAAACAAAGTTAGCAATGGGATCAACCCGAGTTATGGCTACCTGTGCCATTGGCGGAGAAGCTGTAGGAACAGCGGCGGCCATGACGGTTAAAACCGGATGCACACCAAAAGAGTTCGGCGAAAAATATATTCAGGAATTGCGCCAGGAATTGCTGAAGAACGATTGTTATATATTGGGGCTCAAGAATTTGGATGACAAGGATATGGCTCGTCTTGCAAAAGTTTCAGCTACCTCAGAAAAGATCGGTTTTGAGGCATCCAAAGTTATTAACGGCATAACCCGAAATGAAGGAGAAACCACAAACCTTTGGTGTTCAGATGGTATAAGAGAAGCTGGAGAGATACTGACCTTAAAAATGGAAAAGGCTGCTCCCATCTCTCAAATTCGTATGACTTTTGATCCCAATTTATCGGAAGAACGCTGTATTTCGGTCTCAAAAGCATTTATTGATAAAGAGCCCATTGGTGTCGATAAGGAGCTTGTAAGAGATTATAATATAAAGGTAACAAATGGCGGAAGCCTTGTATGGGGGCATCAAGTGAAAGGCAATTACCAAAGGCTGAATGTTATAGACTTGCCTGAACCTGTTATAGCAGATCAGGTAGAGATATGCGTTACTGCTACAAATGGTGTTGCTGATGCGAGAATTTTTGAGGTAAGAATTTACTAAGAGACTTTTTAGGCAGCATTACGAAATTGTTATGGATCAGGAGAAATGCATATGGGGAAAGAGTATATATACGATATTATCGGATTGGGCGAATGTCTTATAGATGTGATTGTCGATCCTGTTAACTCCGATACTGTCTATTTTGCAGGCAAGCCTGGTGGTGCACCGGTCAATGTACTAGCTTGTATGGTAAAACTTGGGCTTAAAGCTGGCTACATTGGAAAGCTAAGCGATGATATTCTTGGCAGGTACCTGTTGGAAACATTAAAAAAGGCCGGTATCTCCACAAAACAGGTTGTTATTTCTCCACAGTATCCTACCACTCTAGCTATGGTATCGTTGGATCCGAAAGGTGAACGCAGTTTTTCATTCTATCGAAATGGTACCTCCGATGTTATGCTGGTGGAGGGGGAGATTGATTACACGGCTATCGAAAAGAGCCGAATCTTCCACTTTGGTTCTGTATCAATGACGGCTGAGCCATCTCGAACAGCAACCTTACGTGCTGCTGCTTACGCAAAGCAGAATAAGTGTCTGGTTTCTTATGACCCGAATCTGCGTCCTTCTTTGTGGAATTGTTTAGAAGATGCGAAATGCTATATTTCCCAAGGCATGCAATATGCTGATCTGGTCAAAGTTTCCGAAGAAGAGTTGTTTTTCCTGACGCATACCGATAATTTAGAGCAAGGGGCTCATCGACTTGTGGAGCAATATCCTATTCAACTGCTGGCGGTGACTTTGGGGCCAAAAGGTTGTTGTGTCTTCGTTAATGGAAAATGTTTCACTTCTCCTACATATGATGTAGTGGTTGTGGATACCACCGGAGCCGGAGACGCTTTCTGGGGAGCGTTTCTGTATCAGATAATATCGCGTAATCTGGATATATCACAGTTAAGTGATGCGGATATCCAGGAGACTCTATACTTTGCCAATGCTTCGGGAGCCTTGACGACCACCGCCAGAGGTGCGATTCCTGCGCTCCCTTCAATAACTGCTATTGAAAACTGTATAGCCCATGTACCGTTTTGTTAATTTAAATTGTCTGGTAAGTTGGGATAAAATTCTTTATTAAAGCCAATAAATTAAAATACGGAGGCTTTAGGATTGTGCAGCCCGGCAGGATTATGCAAACGGAGGAGTATTACAAAATTGGAATGCTGATATGCAGGCCCGTTCCTTTTCCAGGTGCTGAGTCAATGGTTGTGCTTCCTCTGACGAGTTCCACTCGCTCACGGATACCCTCTAAACCGAAGCCGCCTATAAACTTATCGAATTTCCTTGTTTTGAGATCACCCACAACAAAGCCTATGCCATCGTCAACCACATCAAGGGTAATGATACTGTCTGTTTGGACCAGATCTATCTTGATGTTTTTTGCCTCTGCATGCTTCTTTACGTTTGTAAGAGCTTCCTGAATGATCCTGTAAAGGGTTGACATCAGATAATATTCGATTTTAGTGTCATCTCCGGCAAAATGAAGGTCAACATGAATATTGCTTGCAGTGGAGAAATTATCGATATACCTTTCAATAGCAAGCTTAAGGCCGTCTTCCAGGCATGATGGCTTCAAATCGTAAATAATGGTTCTTATTTCGTTAACAGATAAGTGAATGAGCTGGTGAAGCTTATTCAACTCTGATTCGAACATGTCCAGCTTCCCAGTGGATAAGAGTTTCTTGCATATTTCCAGCTTTAAGGACAGATTTACAGCAGATTGAGCCGGGCCGTCATGGATTTCACGAGCTATTCTTTTCCGTTCCTCTTCATGAGCTTTCATGATTTTCTTGCTTAAATACAGAAGCTGGCTGTTTTGCTGTTCATAGATATGAAGCAAATCCTGCATCCCCTTGTACAGCTTGCTGTTTTCAAGCGCAACGGCAGCCTGTCCTGCAAGAGAATTCATGATGAGCTCATCTGTATCATTGAAAGAAAGAATTTCATTGACCGCATTTTTATCCTTGAAATCTATTGCGGTATCCCAGGTGTGCTTTTTATTAATCAGTTGAATAACGCCTGTTATCTCATTATTGTGGTTTTTCATGGGGATTGACAGTATGGATTTGGTTTTATAGCCGGTACTTTTGTCGAAGCTGTGACTGTGCCTGTATCCAACTTCATTTTTAATTGCATAGGCATCATCAATTCTGAGAGAATTTCCGGAGATTACGGTATACCCAAATATACTTTTTTGCGATATGGGTGCTGAAAAATCCTGGAGGTTCACTTCCATGCTGGCATTGCGAGCGATGATAAATTTCAGTAATTTACCTTGTACAGCGTCGTTCTTTACATGGGACCAATCTCCTGTTTTCTTGTCAACAACAATATATATGGTACATGCATCTGCAGAAGTGAGCTTCATACTGCTGTTTGCTATTTTGTCAAACAGCTTTAAAGGATCCATTTCTGAAGAAAGGGATTTACCGATGCTATAGAATTCGTTCAACATGTTTTCCAGCATTTGACCCTCCGTACCAAGATAGTATCGTTTGCTTTCTGTGAGGCTTTTGATATGATGCTTTTACTTTTGGATTCCGATGCAATATAATGATAATGATGCAAATTCAGTATACGACAAAAAAATACATTCTTCAATGATCTGACTGAACCAGAACTGGTTTAGCAGAATATTATTCGCCTTCTAAAGATGAGGGAACATTAAACCTAATAGCGACGCGATAGCAGTGCAAAGCGGTGGGTGAGGATTTTGATTTGTTTTAACTGTGGTCTGAAACTTAATAGCAATCATGACAATGAGTGCCGCTTCTGCGGTGTTAAATTTTCAGGCAGGTGTTCTGCCTGTGGTTTTCCAAACCCTCAGTCAGCCAGATTCTGCTTTAATTGCGGAAACAGGATGGTTAACCCGGACAGATTCAGCTCTGTAGAAAACTTTGGAACTCTTGCTGAAAGCAGAAAAAATGTAGCGGTGATGTTTGCTGATATTTCGGGTTTTACTGCGCTTTCCGAGAAGCTTGACCCTGAAGAAGTCCGTGAAATCATCAATGAATGCTTCAATTACATCACCAGTCCCGTATATGAGCTTGAGGGCACCATTGACAAATATATAGGGGATTGTGTCATGATCCTTTTCGGAGCCAGATATACACATATGGATGATGCGAAAAGAATCGTCATGTGTGCCATGAAAATGATGGATCTCATATCGGAGTTTTCTGCAAGCATGCTTTCTCATAAAGGTATTCAACTGAATCTTTCCATAGGCATCAACTATGGGCTGGTAGTCACCGGAGGTGTGGGTAACTATTTCGACCGGGACTATACTGTAATGGGCGACATCGTGAATACAGCCCAAAGACTGCAGATGAGCGCGGGCGAAGGCGTTATTCATGTTTCTGAATCAGTATTTACAGAGACAAAGGATAAGTTTGAATATTCCGAACCCATTGAAGTAAAGGTTAAAAATAAGGAGAAGCCCGTTAGATGCTATAGTCCTTTAAAGATCAATTCGGACTATTTATATGACGAAGAATTGTCTTTTATCGAAAGACAAAAAGAAATAGGAGCCTTGAACGCTATTTTTAACGAAGCGCTCAATACAGGTCTTAAATGTGCAATCGTGACTGGTGAGGCCGGTTTGGGGAAAACCCGGCTTTTAAAGGAGTTCACCTCCAAATTAGGAAATGACATAAAGAAAGTGTGGGTGGACTGTAATACCTTGTCACAGAACCGATCCTACAGTCTTATTACCAACCTGCTTACAGGCATTATGAATATCAACACCGTGGACAGCTTAAATACCAAAAAACACAGGCTGATATCTTTCCTGGACTATATTCTGAATGAGTATAGCGATGATGAGATCAAGCATAACTATGATTTCTTGGGACTTCTCATGGGGCTCGAAAAAGACAGTGACTTCCAGAGCATTTTTGAGTCAATGAACTATGAAAATATCCGCCGGGAGCTCTTGAAACAGCTTGCAATATTTTTTACAAGCCTTTGTCGGAAAAAGAGGCTGTTGGTTATGGTAGATGATGCTCATTGGGCGGACAACGGTTCCATTGAAATTTTAAATGATCTTATTCCAACCCTGAGGGACATAAAAGCTGTATTCATATTTTCATCCCGATATGATCTGAAGACACTTATGGGCGCGGAGAAAGGCTATAAGCTTGAAGTCAAGCTAAGTCCGCTTTCAGTAACGGGAGTAAGGAATCTCACCTGCTCTCTTTTGGATTCACAGAAGGTTGAAGATAAGCTGTTTGATGCTATTTTAAAATTTACAAAAGGTAACCCGCTATACATAAAAGAACTCCTATCCAACATTAAAAGAAAAGGAATCTATTCGATTCAAAAAGGCCAGGCGATTATCGAAGATAAGGAACTAAAAAGAATACCTGAAAACATACAGAATCTTATACAATCCAACATTTCCGCACTGGACAGCACGAGCTTGAGAATATTGCAGGCGGCGGCAGTTATCGGCAAGGAGTTTTCCTTCTCTCTTGTGAACCATTTACTGGACAATTCAATCACAAGTGAGGAAATTGCGGGTATACCTGTTAAGATGAACCTCATATCATTGAAATCAACCCATACGTCAGCCAGGATAGTAGACAAAACCTACGAATTTACTCATGAAATTGAAAGAGAAGTCATTTATGACTGCATATTGAATAAAGAAAAGATAACTCTCCACAAGAGAATCAGTGAATATCTTGAAGCTGCTTATTCCCGGGATATTGAGAATCACTATGAAGTATTATGTACGCATCTTATTAAAGCGGGGATGCCAAGGAAAGCAGCGGGATATTATTTTAAAGCTGCCATGAAACAAAAGGACGGGTTTAATTTAAGCAGCTCCCTGGAGTGCTTTGACAGGTTTCTTGAACTTTCAGGGACTGAGACCGGTAATATCACAGATGAAAGAACCTTTAACGCCTACAAGGGCAAAGGGCATATCCATTTTATCAATGCAAATTATGAAGAAGCTTTGGAGCAGTTTTTCAAGGCAATTGAACATGCAGGTTTGCAGGATGATATCAATCAAATAAAAATTCAGATTGCCGAAGTCTACAAAGACATGGGTAATCTTGAGGATGCTTCGAAAATTATTTACGAGCTGGAGCCGGAATTTCGTGAAGGCAGCTCAAACTATGGCAAGTGGCTTCAGATTAAATGCGATATTCTGCGGATAAAAGGTGATACCAGCGCTCTGGCCCTTGCAAAAAAGTCGGAGAAAGCAATACTGAAAACCCGGGACTACAGAAGCCTGTCTGAAATCATGAAACACGCCGGGACGATTTACTTCAACAGGGGAGATATTGACAATGCCCTCTCTTATATGAATAAATCATACAGATATGCAGAGAAAAACAAGCTTCTGGAGATTATGGCCAAGGTATCGGGTAATCTTGGCATCATTTATCACTCAACCGGAATGATATCAAAAGCCTTGGAGTTTTTTAATAAATCCATGGATATTTCAAAAAAGCTTTCGTACCAGAGGGGTGTTATTGCAGGCTGCATTAATCTGGGCATATTATACCTGGATAAAGGGCTTTTTCTTTCAGCAAAGGAGCTTTTTGCGGAATCACTTGTCATTTCCAGAGAATTTGGCTCCAAGCTTTATGAATGCGTGAGCTTAACCAATCTGGGTGATATAGCCTACGAGACCGATGAATCCGGGGCGGCTGAAAAGTATTATGAAGAATCTCTTTCTCTTGCGAGAGAATTGGAAGCATCGGTGGAAGAGGGCGTTAATTACATAGGGCTGACAAGGATACACCTGATGTTTGATAGATGTCAAGAAGCCGCTGAGTTGCTTGAGGCAGCCTGGAGAATTTTCAAAGAAGCAGATGAATCAGTGGGGCTGGGCGATTGCCATACCTATAAAGGTTATATTGAGCAGCAAAAGGGATGCTTTGATGCTGCGGAAGAGCACTATGACAAAGCTGTGGAGATCTTTAACGAATGCAGGAATGACAAGAAAAAGCTGAAAGCTGTCCGTTATAAAGGTTATTTGCTCATGGAAAAAGGTCGGTTTTCGGAAGCCATTGAGCTATTTGATCAGGCAGCGATGGAAGCTGACAGGATTGAATCTGATTTTGAGTCTGCAAAATGCTGGTTTGGAAAATATAAGGTCCTTAAAGCCACTGGCTGTTGTGATGAAGCTGCAGCGACTATTGAAAAAGCAGCAGCATACATAAAAAAGGTTGATGCTTGCCGATGGACCAGCATCATTGTGACTGCAGCAAGGGCCTGAGGCCGGTACTACACAAAAATAGGAAGATAGACCTATAAAAACGAAAATTAAATAGGTATTTTACCTCATGTTTTATTGACTATTCCAAGATAAAATATAAATGGAAGAAATATCTAGTCGTTTTTTTGGAGGTGTAGTATGAAGAAGTTAACGGTAATGATTCTCATTGTAATGCTGGTTATATCAGCAGTTCCGGTACATGCTGCAGCTAATGGCCGGTTCCATACAGACGAGAACGTTATTTACGAAAGAGAAATAACTGTAACTGAAAAGGGCGGAGTATTCCAGGTCGGCTTTACAACTATCAAATTCCCGGAAGGCTTTATTGATGATGACCAATTGCCGGTTATAATCAATGTAAAACTCTATGCAGACAATGGTCAAGGGTACATAGAGTTTAGCCCGAGCATCCCTGATTTCAACAAGAATGTCATCGTAAAATTCCATTCCTACAACGGGTTACTGTATGATAAGGCCCTGGGGAAAAACATACAAGTACGTGTTAAGCAGCAAGTGCTAATAATGGAACACTTTTCACGGTACGCCTTTTTATAAGGCATTGGTATATGTGTGATTCCCCCTAGACAAAATTTGTCCGGGGGGAATTTTTAACCCCAACTTTATTGTAGCATTATTGGAGTGGAGCATGGCTTTTTATTATTTACTGCTGGGGCATCTGATTGGTGACTTCGCATTACAAACGGATAAAATAGCCGAAAATAAAGGCAGACACTGGAAATGGAACCTTTTGCATGTGCTGGTGGTAACACTGGTCACAACGGTTTTTTCATATTCGTTTGGAGCCTTGTTGCTTGGATTGGTTTTTATAAACGGTATCATCCATTTTGTCATGGATTACTACAAGAATAGGATATGTAAAAAGCTGCATCTCTCAGAGCTGACAGGCTTTTTGTTTGACCAGTTTATACATGTCATCCTGCTTTATATCATCTCCAAGACAGCTGTTTATGGAGTAGAACCACTGATGGATTATAAAACCGTCAGTATACTAATAACGTTGATGATTATTACTTTTTTCTCTGCCGTATTGACACAATTTGTTCTAGCTGCCCTATTCCCAAAGGTAGATAACAGGTTTTTCAGGGAGGGAGAAAAGTATATGGGCATTCTCACAAGGATCTATGGTGGGATTGTATTTTATATTTCCTTTATTAAATCTCCTTACTATCTTTTACTTCTAGGACTTGCAGCGGTCCTTTTTTTCCTAAGGTTCAAGCTTGGATGGAACAAGTGGATGAGCCCTTCACATCTTGTTGTAAAGCTGCTTCTTGACACTGTAATCTCATTTGTCTGTATTTTCCCTGTGCTTTTCTTATAATACACGGTACATTTCTATCCTTTCATCGATGACTTAAATTCATTTTTCAATTAAGAATAAGGAACATTTGATTCTCTATTTTTACATGGGAAAATTGGGCAATAACCCGGGAGGTATAAATAGAAATGAATGAATTACCGGGCCATTTCCTTGATTTAAAAATATGAAATGAAATTTATTTTTGTAATTTTATTTTAGCATGTGAATATATTTTGTCCTATAATATTCTCTTTCATTATGAAAGGAAAAAGGACAGGAGATGGCTAAAATGAAACGTACTAAGATTTTATCTTTCGTGTTAATTGCAGTAATGTTGCTTGCCATGGCAGGTTGTGGAAGCAGTAAACCCTCCGATGCACCATCGACCTCTCCGGTAAATTTATCGACTGCAACACCGGCACCCGCCAAGACCCCTGAAGCAACAGCCACACCAGAACCGAAAGCTACCGTCCGTATGATGGTTAATGTGACGGGTGGCAAGGATGATGCGGAAATGACCTTGTTTGGGGAAACCCTGGGCGATGCAACAGGACTTGCAATTGAGTTGGAAAAGCCACCGTCAGACTACTCACAGGTTTTGATGCAGAAGCTGCAGGGCGGCGAAAAGTATGATTTAATCTACGTCAATACCAGTGAATATCTTAGTTTGATTAATCAGGGAGCGTTAATGGACATCACTGACCGGGTCAAGGCTTCCACTATTCTAAGCAATAATATTGAACAGCAGGAGTGGGAGGATATCAAGGTCGACGGGAAGGTCTATGCCGGCTTCAATAAAAAAGAGCTTCACCGGGTAGTGGCAATAAATAAAATCCAGCTTAAAAATGCAGGGCTGGACTATAAGTCCATAGAGCCCACATTGGACGGCTATTACAAGGTTTTTAAGGCGCTTCGCAATGCCAATACCTCCAAGGACTATTATCCTTTTAATGTTGTCATGTCCGAGGTCTTTGACCTACAACCCTGGTTTGCCTCCATTGGCCTAAAGGATGGTGTGGTAGTGGACAAAGCCGACGGCAAGACCTACGCACCTTATTCAACCGATGCTGCCGCACCGGTTTGGGAATGGTTTAAGAAGCTGTATGACGAGGAGCTGATGGATCCGGCCTCTTTTGTGGATAAAACCAAGGATATGCGAAACAAGATGGGCGCTTCTTCCCAGCTTACCGGTGTCTGTGTGGACTGGGCCATGTGGGTGGGCCTGCATAATGCGAATGCCGCCACCGGAGGTATCAATGCGGATGCCTTTGAAATTGTATCCCTACCCGGCACCAAAACCCCAGATGGCAGTTACAAGCTGGTAAAGGGTGCAGCAAGTCTGTTCGCAGTACCGGCCAATGCTCAGAATGTAGACGGGGCTATCAAGGTTCTTGAGTATTTTTCTACTCAGGAGGGCGGCGAACTGCTCTCGGTAGGAATTAAAGGGAGCGACTACAATATAGAAAACGGAAAATATGTTTTGACTCAAACCGGCAAGACCCATGCATGTGATCATGGCGCTCCGGTTCCGATTTTTAAGGATTTCAAGCATCCTGTGGGCTATAACCTAGGTGTTGAGGAAGCTCTTTCCTATGTTCAGTATTCCACCATCAACCTGGGCATACCCGACGAAAAGACCTTTAAGACAACTATGGGTAAATGGGCCATCCAGATCATAAAGGGTGAAATCGGCACATTGGATGGTCTTAAGAAGATGCGAGAAGAGCTCGTAAGCCTTGGTATAACCCAGAAGTAAGGGTATGAACTAAAATTCTTGATAGGAGCCGGGATTTCTTGCAGTCTCGGCTCTTTAAAAAATCAATGGGGTGATGCATGTGAAAAAGTCCGGCAAATGGAAAAGAATAAGAAAAAGCCGCTTCTTTTATCTGATGCTGTTGCCCATTGCTGTTTATTTTGTCCTTTTCAACTATTATCCGCTCACACTCGGCATTTACAGCAGTTTTCATAATATCAAGCTGCTGGGCGGCATGCAGTTTACAGGGTTTACAAATTATACGGGTATTGTTCAACACCCTCTGTACCAACAAGCTTTTGGAAATACGCTGGCGGTTGGGATATTCACTTTTCTTCTCCAGTTTGTCTGGGGACTTACCATTGCACTTTTGCTTAATGAGATCAAAAAGAAATATATAAAATCTGCAATCCAATCCGTGACCTATCTTCCTTATCTTCTATCCTGGTCGGTAGTGGGAGGCTTATGGATTCTGGCGCTTGCTCCTTCCGGCTTTATAAATGGCTTTTTGGAGATCTTTAGCGGAGAAAATTTCAGGAGGATTGTTTTTATGGCGGAGCCTTCCTATGCACGTTTTATTATGGTATTTACAGGTGCATGGAAAGGTGCTGGATACTTTGCCGTTCTGTTTCTGGCTGCCATAGTCGGTATGGACCCAAACATATACGAAGCGGCTTCCATCGACGGCGCATCCCGGCTACGTCAGATGTTTTCTATAACCTTGCCGTGTATCGTTCCCACCATGAAGGTGGTCGCCATGCTTAGCGTAATGGCATTGCTCCGTAATTTTGATCAGATTTTCGTAATGGGAAACGCCTCCATCTACGATAAGGTGCGAAATCTTCTGTACTTAATTTATAACGAAGGTATTATTAAATTTAAAATTGGTCCCGCCACCGCAGCCGCCACGCTTGTACTGCTGGCGACCATTATCATTACTTTTGCTGTGCGAAAGCTCATTCGATATGACGAAACCTATGACTGAGAGGGTAATGAAATGAAATACAGGGCACCTGCGCTGAAAAATGAACTGAGTACCTTCCAGAAATTCATAGGTGGTGTGATTCTTTCCGCTATTTTTTTGATCATGTTCGTGCCCATGTGGAACGTTATTGTTATGTCTACTTCCACCGCATTGGATGCCAGCGCAAGCGGAATCAAGCTCTGGTGGACAAAATTCAGTATCGATGGATACAGGTATGTATTCGAGGTAGCCAAATTGGGCCGTCCATTTCTGAACTCGCTTTTTGTCTCAACCGTTGGTGTTGTATTACAGGTGGTACTTTCTGCTTTTGCCGGTTACGTGCTCATACAGCGCGACTTGCCCGGCAAAAAGCTTATTACCTCATTCGTTATGCTGACCATGATGGTCCCGGGTGATCTGACGCTTATCTCCATCTATCAGATGAACAAACAGCTCGGACTTTTAAACAGCTATGCAGGGCTTATTGCAAACGGTCTTGTTTCTGGCTTCAGTATTCTGGTCATGCGAAATTACTTTATATTTGTACCCCATTCTCTGGCAGAATCATCAAGATTGGACGGAGCCTCCGAGCTAAAAATATTTACAGGCATTTTTCTGCCGCTTTCCATTCCCGGTCTTGCCACCGTATTTTTCATGGAGTTTGTGGCCAAATGGAATTCCATTATGCTGCCGGCAACTCTGGTTACAAAGCAGGAGCTGTTTACCTTGCCGCTTATGCTGAAAGCATTGATTATACAGACCGAGGTCTCCACATCAGGAACCGCCATGGCACCAAACAATGCCATTATGGCGGCAGTCCTTATTTCAACCGCGCCGCTGCTGCTCATTTATGTTTTCGCGCAGCAGTTTCTCATATCGGGCTTGTCGCTGGGTTCCAGTAAGGAATAAGGATTCTCCCGAAAGCAAAGTAAAAAAAACCATGTAAATCTAAAAAAAACGATAGTCCCCAAGTTAAGAACATGCAGAAAAGTATAAAATGTCATGTTTAAATAAGTATATTTTTCCAGTAAGATAAAACTACAAGGAGTTGACTGCTAAGGAGAGATACTGATGAACATGCAAGCTGCTAAAGTGCCTAAACATGACAATTTGTACCCTGCAAAAAGCAGAATGGCGGGAAGCGGGCTCAAAAGCAGGTTTAAAAGACAAAAGGGTATTCTCATTCTTCTTATCCCCGGTATTCTTTGGTATCTGATTTTCAGATACGGACCTATGTTAGGCTCATTATATGCTTTTACGGACTATGGCATAAAAGCCACGACGTCCTTCATAGGATTTGATAATTTCAAGCAATTGTTTACTTCTCCCGGCTTTCTGGGAGCCTTTAGAAATACCTTGCTCATCAGCATGTACAACCTGATTTTCTATTTCCCGCTTCCGATTATTCTCGCACTATTGATGAATGAGGTCATACATAAAGCATTTAAGAGGTTTGTACAGTTTGTCGTATACATACCCCATTTCTTTTCCTGGGTTGTTGTAGGTGCGATATTTGCGTTAATCCTCTCACCCAGTCAGGGGTTAGTGAATGCCATCATAAAGGAGCTGGGAGGAAAGCCCATCTATTTTATGGCATTGCCCCAGTATTTCAGAGCAGTTCTCGTATCCTCTTATATTTGGAGAGATGTAGGGTATGGTACGGTTATCTATATTGCAACCCTTTCCACAATTGATGTACAGCTCTATGATGCGGCAACCGTGGATGGAGCCGGTTATTGGGCGAAGCTTCGCTATATCACGCTTCCATCCTTGAGGAGCACCATTGCAACTGTGCTTCTCCTGACAGTGGCTCGTATTCTACTGGTGTTTGAGCAGGTTCTGGTTATGTCAAGGCCAACCGTTCTAAGTGTGGGGGAGGTCTTATCTACTCTGGCTTATACAGAAGGTCTCCAATACGGTAACATTGGCTACGCCACAGCAATCAGCCTCTTTACAGCCGTTATCAGTACAATTCTTGTCATAGGCTGTAATCAGTTCAGCAAAAAAGCATTCAAAGAAAGCATTTTATAGCATTGGCGGTGAGCATCATGTACAAAACGGGAATAGGCAGGAAAATCTTTCTTATCATCAATACCATAATCCTTTTAGTCGTATGCCTGGTGGTTCTGATACCCTTGGTTATGATATTGGTGACATCACTGTCGCCGGATGCGATTGTAGCGAGAAAAGGTTTTGTACTGATTCCTCAAGCCATAACCTTTAAAAACTATATCGCAATTCTTAACAGCGGCTATATGAAGGCCTTCTGGAACTCTGTACTTGTTACGGTTGCAGCGACCGGGTTTTCAATGGTAATGACCGTTATTATGGGCTATGCAATGGCACAGAAGGATCTCATCGGAAGAACATTTCTTATTCGTTTTGTAATAGCAACCATGGTACTTGATGCGGGTATCATTCCGTTTTATTTGGTGATAAAAAACCTGGGTATGATTGACAGCTACCTTTCGCTTATTATTCCGGCAGCGATTTCTACATATAATCTGATTCTTGTCAAGAACTACATCGCTTCCCTGCCTGAAAGCCTGATGGAGTCGGCAAGGCTGGACGGCTGTTCGGAGCTGGGAATCATGTTCAAGATCGTTATTCCTGTCTCCATTCCTATACTGGCGGCCGTGACATTATTCAGCGCAGTCTCCCATTGGAATAGTTATTTCCAGGTCGTCATGTTCATCAATGACAGCTCCAAATATACGCTTCAGGTTCTTCTTCGCCAACTGATCTTTGAATCGGAGTCGGCTGTTTCCTCCCATTCTGCTTTGAACAACTTCAAGATGGCTGTTATGATCATGACCATGTTGCCTGTCCTCATGCTCTACCCCTTTATCCAGAAGCATTTTATCTCAGGTATCATGCTAGGCTCAATAAAGGGATAGAAGGAATTGGCTTAAGCTCGGGGTCAATATCCCCCGATCTTATATAATTAGAAAGAAGGGAGCAAATTCAAATGTTAAAAGTGAGGAAAATTATTTCACTGGTTCTTGCATTTCTGATGCTTTTCACCTTGCTTATTGGATGCGGAAAGCAAAATACCCAGCAAGCCGGCAATTCTACTCCGACATCAACACCTACACCAGCGGTAACAGCTACGCCCGAGCCCACACCACCACCAAAGGAAAAGGTTAAGCTGTCATTTTGTCTTTCCCAAACCGGTTGGGGTGGAGAAGCGGTGGACCCCGAGCTCATGAGCGAGGTTGAAGCGGTAATTGAAGCAAAAACAACTGTAGATCTTGAAGTCATTGCTCCTCCTCAAAGCAGCTACAATGAAAAGCTCAATGTTATGCTGAGTTCCGATTCCGCACCCGATATTTTTGCTGTCAGAAAATCCATGGACAATATTCAGGTTTATGCAGCAAGAGGCTATACAAGAGCACTTGATGATTTGCTTCCGAACTTCCCCAACATCACTTCCCAGGTCAATAAGGACTATTGGAATTTTATAACAGTCGGCGGAAAGATCCAGGGTGTACCCATGTATGTTCCCATGAACAAAAATATCTGGCTCCGCAAGGATATGTTGGATAAATACGGTGTAAACCTTTCCACAACGCCAACAACCGATGAATTTTACAATGAGATGAAAAAGATCGCAGGGTCGGGAGTCATTCCTTTTACCTTCCCGAAATTCCTCGACAATCTGCCCTTTTTCACCAATCCCTTCGGTGCCTATTTTGGAATTGGTCAGGACTCAAGCGGCAAATTCTATGATGGCTTCAATACTCCTGAAATGAAAGAAGCTCTAACCTATATTACCAAGTTGTATGCTGACGGTATTTGGGATCAGGAGTTCCTTACCAATGAAAATGCCATGATCAGAGAAAAATTCTATTCCGGGTTGGCCGCATCCGTTTTAGATTATTGGAACAGATTTATCTATTTTTCAGTAGAAAGTGCAAAAGTAAACGCTTCTACAGAGTTTGTCCCCATTTATGAGTTAAGGGGACCGACGGGTAAGGGCGGCAACCTGAATGAAGCTATCAATGACGTTCTGGCGATTTCACCTAAATGCAAGTATCCTGACAGAGCCATGGAGGTCATCGATTACTATGTTTATTCCGAGGAAGGCGTCATGCTGAGATGCCTGGGCGTGGAAAACAAGCATTATACCATTGAAAATGGCGCAATAAAGCCGACTGAGAAGGCTGCAAACTCCGGTTATAAGTGTGATGTAAATCAGTTCTATCTGTACTTCCCAAAAATCGAAAAGTTTAACTTCAGTTGGGGAGAAACCGAAAAACTGATTCCTAAGCAAATCGAATTTAACAATGAAGTTGTTAAGTACTTAGGACCGAAATATGTGGTTCCGGGCGGAAAATCTGATCTGTATGATAAAAATCAGCCTGCGTACAAAAAGAAGATTGAAGAAATTGCTTCTCTGATTATCATGGGAGCAAAAACCATCGATCAAGGCTATGCAGATTATCAGGAGTTCTGGAAGAGCATAAACGGAGATGAAATGCTTAACCAGCTGAACAAATAAGACCGTTAGGGTACAGTGAAAAGCAGGGTAGGAGAAATTTCTACCCTGCTTTTATCTTTGGGCTAAACAAAACTCCGTTCAAAGTCCGTTAAGTCGTGGTTGAGTAGGAACCTGTATAATAAAATCAGTACGAAAAGTTGCTCGTATTTATATTTATATCCTTTGCTGATATAATCAAGCTGTAAGCTGCTGAAATAGTAAATTTCGGAAATAAAACGGCACTAAGGAAGCAAATGATAAAGAATACGAAATGTGCCATGACGATGAGAGAAGGTTGATACGGTGAAAGAAAAAACAAATAAAAAGCGTTTGTTGCTGTTTCTATCCAGTGTGGTAATCTCCATAATCGCCATTATTTGCATATTCATTTTTTCAAAACCGGATACCAACCGAATATATCCTGAGAACGGAGTGCTGGATCTGAAAAGCTGGAAGCCTGAGCTTGAAGGGGTGTTGAGCCTGAGCGGCCAGTGGGATTTTTACTGGGAACGCTTTCTAACCTATCAGGAGGTTGCAGCCGGCAGTACAGTTCCCGATGTGACAGTGGATACACCCTCAGTCTGGAACAGCTACAAAATAAACGGTAAAAATCTGCCCGGCTTCGGATATGGCACTTACCTCCTCAAAGTGGAAAATGCGCCTGAAGGAAAGTCTCTGGCGCTTAGGATGCCCACTTTCTCTACAGCTTACGAATTATATATCAATGACCGGCTTGTTTCCTCCAATGGAAGGGTCAGCACGAGCAGGGAAGAATTTTCGCCCGGATATAAGCCATGGGTTGTGGAGTTTACGCCGGCTGAAGCCAGCTTTGAGCTTATTATACACACCTCCAACTTTACCTATGCCCGTGGCGGCATGTGGTATGCCATCAACATGGGCACACCGGAACAGATTCGCAGCATGGACAAAACCATTGCCGATAAGGATCTCTTTTTATTTGGGGCTTTATCATTAATGGCACTTTACTATCTGAGCATTTTCCTGATGAGGCGGGAGGACAAGAGCAGCCTGTATTTTGTAATCATGTGTGTTATATTTGCAAGCAGGACGGTGATATACGGGGATTTTCTGATTTACAGACTGCTCCCGTTTATCAGCTTTGAAGCAATCATAGCGGTTGACTATATTACCTTGTGCTGGTTTTCTGTTTGCTCTGCCTTTATGATCGGAGAGCTATTCCCGGAAGAAAATAATAAGAAGGTTCTGAAAACGGCTTTTATTTACGCGTCAGCCATGACAATGCTGTTTTTGCTGACCCCGATTTCCTTTTATACCCGGTTGGTTTATATTGTTCAATTAGCGGCAATCCTCTTCGGCGCATACTCCATATTCACCCTGAGCGTGGCGTTTCTGAGGGGTAAAAAGGACTCTTTGGTCGTTTTATTGGGAGCGCTGGCAGTCATTGTATGTGCTATTCACGACGTGATGTACCAAAACAATGTCATACTTAGCAATGTGGGCGAGCTGGTACCCTTTGGGTTGTTCATACTGCTGTTTTTACAATCCTTTATTCTTGCGAGGCGTTCCTCGGAGGCCTTCAGGAATGTCCATGCGCTGTCTCAGAAACTTCTGAAGCTGGACAAGATCAAGGATGAATTTCTCGCCAACACCTCTCATGAGCTTCGGACGCCTTTAAGCGGCATCCTTGGCATTACGGAGGCTATGCTCAAGGGAAGCGACGGTGAACTGAGCAGCCGTCAGAAGCAGAATCTTTCCATCATTGCAGGCAGCAGCCGGAGGCTTGCCAATCTGGTCAACGATATTCTGGATTATTCAAAGATGAAGAACGGAGATATTCTGCTCAACATCAGGCCAATACAGATGGAGGGCCTCCTCCATACCGTTGTGAACGTTTTCAAGCAATTGAGCCAGTCAAAGGAATATGACGTTATTTCTGAAATCCCGGGGGGGTTGCCACCTGTGCTGGCGGATGAAAACCGGGTGGTGCAGATATTATACAACCTTGTGGGCAATGCTGTGAAATTCACTGTTAGAGGCTGCGTCAAGGTTTCTGCAAGAAAAACAGGAGATATGCTCGAGGTCTGTGTTAGCGATACGGGAGAAGGCATTCCTGAGAACAAGCTCACGGATATCTTCAAACCCTTTGAGCAGGTGGACACTTCCCTGACACGCCGGCATGGGGGCACGGGGCTTGGCCTTCCCATTACAAAGTATCTGGTGGAGCTGCAGGGCGGCGCCATCAGGGTAGAGTCCCATCCAGGTGCGGGCTCCCGGTTCTACTTTACACTGCCGGTAGCCAATACGGCCTTGAAAGAGCCTGATGTTGCCTTGGGAGAAAACGAGCCGGACAGAACAATGCAGGAATTGGCAGTATCCCTTGAGAAAACACCTGCCAGGATGGAAACACCGGAAGGAAGCATTCAGGTCCTTCTTGTGGATGATGATTCGGTCAATTTACAGGCTGCCGCGGCCATATTGAGGTTGGGAGGTTATGCGGTCACAATGGCTAGCAGTGGCAAAGCTGCCCTTGCAGAGCTGGAGAGACACGCGGATTGCTCCCTGGTCATATTGGATGTCATGATGCCGGAAATGTCCGGCTATGAGGTATGCCGGAAGATCAGGGAAGACAAGTCAAATTTCGAACTGCCTGTACTGATGCTGACTGCCAAGGCTTCCACCGAGGATATGGTTCTGGGCTTTGATGCTGGGACCAACGACTATCTGCCCAAGCCTTTTGAGCCGGAAGAATTACTGGCAAGGGCTAGGACTCTTACCGGGCTGAAAGCCTCGGTGGATAAAGCAATGGCGGCAGAGGTAGCTTTTATGCAGGCACAGATCAAACCCCACTTTCTTTTTAATACCTTAAATACCATCTCTTCCTTTTGTGATACCGATCCTGAACATGCCCAGCGGTTGATCGACGATTTTTCCAACTACCTGAGGCAGAGCTTTGATTTTAAAAGTCTTGAAATGTATGTGTCGCTGGAAAGGGAGCTCAGTCTTGTGCGCTCCTATGTGGAAATAGAAAAAGCGCGGTTTGGAGATAAATTGAGGGTTATATTCGATATTGACGACGGAATAGTGGCAAGAATACTTTTTCTTTCCATACAGCCTCTGGTAGAGAATGCCATCATCCACGGCTTGAGGAAAAAAGGCGGCAAAGGCACTGTTGCAATATCGGTGAAGAAGGTTTCGGAAGGTGTACGGGTGGTTGTGGAGGACAACGGGTGCGGCATACAGCCGGACAGGCTGGCTGTGCTCCTTATGCCCGAAGCAGGCCGTGGAATCGGCCTCTGGAATATAGAACGAAGGCTGAAGAAATTGTTTGGGAAGGGACTGACCATAGAAAGTTTGCCGGGCAAGGGCACCAGGGTGGCGTATATAGTCCCGTCGGAGGTGATTTGAATTGATCAGGGTAATTGTTGTGGATGACGAACAGCCCTCTCTGGACAGGCTGGAAAAGCTATTGAAGGAAAGCGGGCTGATAGAGTTGGGAGGAAAGTTTACTGAGCCTGCAGAAGCACTGGAATTCTTAAAAAGAAGCAAGGTGGATGCCGTATTCTTGGATGTAGAAATGCCGGATATGGATGGTATCGAGCTGTCTAGCCGCATTATTGACCTGCAAGGGAGCATAGCTGTTGTCTTTGTAACGGCTTACAATCAGTACGCGGTGGAAGCCTTCCGCATGAACGCTCTTGATTATCTTTTGAAGCCGGTGTCAGCCGACAGGCTTAAGGAAACGCTCCACAGGATTATTGAAGAAAAAGGCATCCGCGTGCTTCACAAAGGGATACATGCCGGGTGTTTTGGTAGATTCAGTGTAAGTATCGGGACGGAAGAAGTGAAGTTTCGAACCGAAAAAGCAGAGGAGCTCCTGGCTTTTTTGATTGACAGGAGGGGTGGATTCGTCAGCAGGCGAGAAATCATCGAAAGCCTATGGGAGGATTTTGATGGCGACAGGGCAATTATTCATTTCAACACCACCCTGCATTATGTAAAAAAAGCCTTGCTCCTATATGGAATCCAGATACCTATCATGTATGAAAGGGGAGGCTACAGATTTGACACGGGAGGGCTGACCTGCGACTACCTGAAATTTTGCGACTTTGAGGAAAACGCTGGAGCTATCGGACAGGAAAACATCCTGGAATATGAAAGGACGGCAGGACTGTACACGGGAGAATACCTTTCCGGCTGGGAATACAGTTGGGTGGAGATAAAACGGCAGTTGCTGGAGGAGCAATACATAGGCCTGCTGCTTGACATATCGGAATATTATAAAGGAGCAGGCAAGTGCCAGAAAGCTGCAAAATGGCTAAAAGCAGGGCTGCTGAGAGGATCGCTTCACAGGGAGCTGAACTACAGGCTGATTGAAGTCCTACTCCTGTCCAATGAGCGGATGCTGGCATCAAGGTATTATGAAATTTACAGGAACGGCTTGAGGGAAAAGCTGAAGCAGGAACCGGATGAAGAATTCAGGAAGCTGTTGAGATAGATTCCGCCACCGGCGGTAAACTGCGGATTAGAAAATTTATAGCGAAAAATGCAAAAAGCACCGGAAATTCTTGAAAACATAGGGATTTCGGTGCTTTTTAATGTAAAAAATCCGTTAAGTGGCGGTTAAGTGGAAAATTATAGAATAGAAGGGGAAGATGTATTTTTATGCAATAACCTGCTGCAAGGGCAGCGGTGATTATTCTGGGAGGAGTTGTAAAGATAATGGGAAAAAGACAGTTTTCAAAAATCCTGGTACTGCTAATCAGCATGGCAATGCTGGTTCAGCTTGTTATCCCGGTAAATATTTTTGCAGATGAGGGGCAGGCTGTTCCGGAGCCTGCAGAAGGGGATATAAGTGAGTTGGTCACGGCGGAGGAGGAGACGAAAGGCGGGCTTATTACCGCTTATGTGGAGCTTGCGGAGGAAATTCGCTGGCAGAATACCGATTTGCCCGACCTACCCGGAACAGTGAGCGGCACGGTCAATGACGAAGCCGCAGATATCCCTGTGACATGGGAAGCCGACCATGAGTATGACGTAGATTTCCCAGCGGGGCTGTACGTATTTACTGCGCTGCCGGACGAAGGCTATACGGTTGCCACAGGCGTGGAAGCGCCGAGGATCACCGTTTATATCCCCGCCGCGCAGATGGCGGCGCGTATGGCAGGCGGCGGCACAGATACAAGCCCGCTGGAGATTACCACGGCGGCCCAGCTTGCGGAAATTGCCGCGATGGTCAACGCGGGCAGGCTGGAAACGTTTCTGTTCAACGACAGTAACGCTACTGTTTATCTTCAGATGGGAGCCGACATTGACCTTTCCGGCTACGGGGAAAACTGGAACGACGGCAAGGGCTGGGTACCGATTGGAAGCGATGTAAATCCCTTCAAAGGCAGCTTTGACGGCGGCGGCAAAACCATCACGGGGCTATATATCAACGATAGTGCGCTGGATTATGCAGGGCTGTTCGGCTGTGTCAACGCATATTCAAGCTCAGTTCACGATATGGGCCTGACCGGTGTATCTATAAACGCCAGGAACTATGTTGGAGGTATTGCCGGCACTACCTCTGCCCACGAAGTGAAGGTATATAACTGCGTTGTCAGCGGCTCTGTCAAGGGACATGACGGTGTCGGCGGTGTGGTAGGCCTTTTTTATGGCAGCTTGGGCAACTGCCTCTCTGCCTGCAATATTACTGCAACCGGAGGTGACGCAGGCGGCGTGGCAGGAATGGCCGGATTGAACAGCCGGATTAACGCCTGCTACGCCATCGGCACGGTCAGCGGTGGAATAAATGTCGGCGGTGTGGCCGGCCTTTTGTACAATAGTGTAACCGACTGCGCCGCTCTGAACCCAAGCGTCAGCGGTTCAAGTAATGTCGGGCGTATGGCAGGAAGTCTTCTGATGACCGGCTCCCTTTCCGGCAACGCGGCCTTTGCGGGCATGACGGGCGGCGGCAGCGACAAAACCGCAACCGGGCTGGACGGCGAGGACATGGCCGCTGCTGCCATAAAAGCGGACGGTTCGTTGGGTGGCCGTTTTACAGCCGCGAACGGCTGGATGATCGAAAATGGCAAGCTGCCCGGTCTCTTTGGCACGGCACTGGATATGCCAGTCCATATTACGGGCAGTAACGATGCGAATTTCCCCGGGGAGGGCACGATTGAAAGCCCCTTCCTGATCAGCATGGCGGAAAAGCTGGCTCTGCTGGCAACACTGGTGAACAATGGCGATACGGTTTACAATGATAAATACTACAAGCTCACCGCTGACCTCGACCTCTCCGGCTACGGCGCGTCCTTTAACGGTGGTAAGGGTTGGATCCCTATTGGTAACGATCCGAATTTCTTTAAGGGACACTTTGACGGTGGCGGCAAGACCGTTGCCGGGCTTTATATTAATGACGGCAGCCGCAATTATGCCGGGTTGTTCGGCTACGTTAGCGGTGGCACGCTGGAAAACTTCACGGTCAGTGGAGCGGTCGGCGGGAATAACAATGTCGGCATGGCGGCCGGATATCTTAACAGCACCACTATACAAAACTGCCATGCCTCAGGGACTGTCAGCGGCAAGTCCTACAATGTAGGCGGTGTGGCCGGCGATGTTTATAATAGCAGCAGAATGCTAAGCTGTTCCGCTGCCGTTGATGTCAGCGGCGAGAGTTATACCTATAATTCAGGAGGCGTGGCCGGCACCATTGAAAAAAGCAGTATCATACAAGACTGCTATGCCACAGGCAATGTCAACGCGGGCAGCACCACGGGCGGCAGTGCTGGCGGTGTGGTCGGGAATGTTTACGATGGCGCAAATACCGTGCGGAACTGTTATTCCACCGGTGCGGTCAGTAGTAAAAATTATGTCGGCGGTGTGGCCGGTACTGTTGAATACGGCAGTCATATTGTGCAGAACTGCGCCGCGCTGAATCCTAGTATAAGTAGCGCTGGCACAAGCATAGGGCGCGTGGCAGGGTATAAAGCCAGCGACAGCACCCTCGCTGACAATGCGGCCTTCGACTGGATTTTGAATAAATCAGGCGGCCAGCTTTCCACTGCCAGCGATGCTACGGGAATACATGGCGCAAGCAGGACCGCCGACCAACTGCAGCTAGTCACAAACCTGCCGGGGGATTTTGGCAGCGACCCGTGGACCTATGCCGACGGTTCCCTGCCCGGACTTTTCGGCGAAACAGTACCAATGCCCGCCCACATCAGGGCCAAGTTGACGGTAACGAATCACTTCGCGGGCGGCGACGGCACATCGGGCACTCCTTACCTCATCAATACCGCCACCCAGTTGGCTAAGCTGGCCGAGCTGGTGAACGCGGGCGATACCAACTACAACGATAAATATTACAAGCTGATCGCCGACCTGGATCTCTCAGGCTACGGCCCTTCCAACACCGGCTTTAACGACGGCAAGGGCTGGGTGCCCACCGGCAAAGCCGAAGCTGCGCCGTTCAAGGGCCACTTTGACGGCAACCACAAGACCATCAGCGGGTTGTACATCAACAATGAATTTCAGAACTACTATGCCGGAGGACTGTTCGGATATTTAAATAACGGCTCGGTTTCCAACCTGGCGGTCACGGATGTAAATATTACGACAACCGGTATGGGCAGCGTAGGAGTCGTGGCCGGGTATATGGACAGCTACAGCGTTGTGCAGGGTTGCTACACGACCGGAGCAATCAGCGGCGGCTTTAGCGGCGCAGGCGGCATTGCGGGACAGGTTGGATTAGTCAGCGTTGTGCAAAACTGTTACACCACCGCTGCGGTCAGCGGCAGCGGCACTATGGGCGGTATCGCAGGTACGGCGGGCTCCGGCGCTAAGGTGCAGAACTGCTATGTGACGGGAAATTTCAACGGTAACAGCTACACGGGCGGTGTAGCCGGCTTTCTGACTAACGGTACCATACAAAACTGCGTTGTCCTCAGCCCCGGCGTGACACAGGATAATTGGGTCAAGCGTATTTTAGGCAGAGCTTACAACGAAACAAGTACGCTTTACAACAACCATGCCTTTTCCGGTATGCTCAGCGGCGGCACCGATAAGACTGCCAACGGTCTTGACGGCGCAGATGTATCCATCCAGACCGTACTGAGAGGTATATCCTTCTGGCGGGACATCATGAACTGGGATACAGCTGTCTGGACCATCATCCCCGGCAAGCTGCCCACCCTCATTGGCTTTTCCGGCCAGTCCGGCGACGGCGGGCTGTACCTGACCGAGCGGGATATCCAGTATGCCACCATAACGGTGAACGGTGCCTATACCTACACCGGTTTGCCGATTACACCGGACATCACGGTGAGCTTCGACGGTGCCACATTGGTCAAGGATACAGATTACACCGTTACCGTCACAAGCACCGACGGTCCGGGCACCAGTGCGGGCGCCAATGCAGGTACGGTCACACTCATGCTCACCGGTATCGGCAACTTCACCGGCGAAAAAACCGGCGTGAGCTATACCATTGCGCCCAAAGCACTGACAGAAGCCATGCTGACGTTGGAGGAAGGTCCCTTTACTTATACCGGCCTTGCGCAGGAGCCCGGCATTAACATGGAGGATGGCGGCCAAACGCTTTTGCAGGACGACGATTATTTAACGTCATATACCGGCAATATCAACGCGGGCACAGCGAGTGTAAGCGTCACGGGTAAGGACAATTATCAGGGCACGGTCAGCAGAGATTTCACCATCGGCAAGGCGGCGTTGACCATTACGGGCGGTACGGTGGCACCTAAAACCTATGATAGCACGACGGACGCGGATGTAATCAGCGTAACCTTCAGCGGCCTGCAGCACGGCGAAACTCTGACGCTTGGTACAGATTACACCGTCACTGGAGCGGTATTTGACAGCACAAGCGCAGGCGGCGGCAAGACCGTTACCGGTATTGTGGTGCTGGGAGGCACTCCGAAAGCCGGCAACTACACCCTGTCCGATGGAAGCCTGACTCTGTCAGGTCAGGCTATCGGAAAAGCAGCCGCGCCAGCCGGTGTCAATCAGACCTTTAATGCGGTTAAGGGTCACGCGAGAAACTATGAATTCGACCTGACCACTCTGCTGCCCGATCTGACCGGTACGCTGGGGACGGTGACATATGCCCCAGTGATCACTCCAAACGGGGATGGTGTGCTGAATACAGGCACATTCACCTACACCTCCGGCGAAAAGCTGACGATCCCCGTACAATCGGTAGCCGACGCGGACAAGACCGCTACGATTACTGTGACGATTTCCAGCATCAACTACAACGATTTCACTGCGGTTATCACCGTGAAAATCGTGGACACTATCCCACTCACCGTCACAGGACTGACAGTTAACACCAAAACCTACGATGGCACAGTCGCCGCCGTCCTCAGCGGCACGGCAGAGCTTGTTTTGACAAACATTGCGCCCGGCGATGACGTTACGCTCTCGGGCATTCCTTCCGCTGCATTTAACAATGCAAATGCGGGAACTAACAAGGCAGTCGTCGTCACGGGCCTTTCACTCATCGGTAATGAGGCATATAAATATCGTCTGGAGTTGTCCGGCTTTTCCGGTACGATAGAATCGAAAACGCTGACCGACAGTATGCTTACGCTGGCGGGAGGCTCTTTCACTTATACTGGCGTGGAGCAGGAGCCCGACATCACCGTGCAGGACGGCAGCACAACGCTTACGCCAGACACGGATTATTTAACATCTTATGCCGGTAATATCAATGTAGGCACGGCGGGTGTGAGCGCCGACGGTATCGGCAATTATCAAGGTAAGGCCAGCAAAAGCTTCACCATCGGCAAGGCCCCGCTGACCATCATTGGCGGAACGATTGAGACGAAAGCCTATGACAGCACAACGGATGCGGCCATCGCCGCCGTGGCCTTCGGCGGCCTCCAAAATGGGGAAAGCCTTACGCTGGGTACAGATTACACCGTAACCGGCGCGGCATTTGACAGCGCAAGCGTGGGCGGCGGCAAAACCGTCACGGCCATCGTTACGCTGAACAATACTGCCAAAGCAAATAACTATACCCTTGACAACGGAAGCCTGACCCTTTCAGGCCAGACCATCCAAAAGGGCATGATTTCCGATGTGACTTATAATATGGGTGTTGCCACCAACCTGGCCAAAGACTACACCTTGAGCTATCAGGAATTCGAAACCCTCCTCGCCGGCCTCACGGGGAAAGATGATTTGGGGACTGTCAGCTACGACCTTACAACGGTTGATAATGCAGACGGCGTGATGGCAGCTCTACCGCAAACCGGCCCGTTTACCTTCCCTGCAACCATCAGCGTGGCAAGGATAACGGCTGAGGGCAAGGAAGCCAAACTCATTGGCACGGTCACGAGTGCGAACTACAGCGACTTTACAGTTACCATCGTCATCAGGACGGTGAACCGAATCCCGGTCACCATTTCCGGTGTGACCATGATGGGCGGCATATACAATAGCAACCCTTACGCTTACTCCGGAACGCCGAGCTTCACCTGGGGTTCAAACAATCCGGCGGGAATCTCTGAATTTGACGTGCTGTACGAGTCAACGGACGGTGTGGGCTACTCCGGCTCCGCCGCACCGAAAAGCGCAGGCGCGTACCAGTTAACTATATCCGTGCCGAATAGCAATCCAGTCTACACAGGCAGTCAAAGCTATCCTTTTACCATCGAAAAACGGCCTGTTACGGTGAAGGCGGACGGCAAAAGCATGACAAGGGGCGGTGCGCTTCCGGCTTTCACCTACACTGTGGACGGCCAGCTTTCCGGCGAAACGGCGTTGATTGGTACGCCAACGGTCTCCTGCACAGCCGATGGCAAAACAGCGGGCAGTTATCCCATCACTGTGAATTTGACAGGGATAACCTACACCGACAACTACACAGCGGCTGGTACCGCTTTCGAGAGTGGCACACTAACGGTAAACAATCCGTCCACCGGCGGTAACGATGGAACGAGTAACCCGCCTGTAACACCCCCGGCTCAGGGACAGCAGACACAAACCACTATAATAGGAAACACTGTCACTGTTACGATAACGGCAGCAACTATTACCAGTAGCAGCGGCAATGCAAGTTCAACAGTCACTCAGACTCAACTGAGCGATGCCATAACCAGTGCAGTCACCCTTGCGCAGAGTCAGGCAGGGGATATGACTGTACAGGTGGCAATCGTGGTACAGGCACCTTCCGCAGCATCTACGGTAGATATAGTACTTCCACAGGGTGCTCTAGGACAGGCGGTTCAAAACGGAGTTGGGGCTCTGACTGTTTCCACACCGATGGCTTATGTCACCTTTGATAGCAGTGCCCTTTTAACCCTGGCCGGAACAGGGACGGGAACGACTGATATCAATATTGCCCGGGCAGACTCCGGCTCTCTTCCACCGGCGACGCAACAGCTTGTAGGTGTTAGGCCTGCGCTTGATTTCAGTGTTACCGGCGGAGAGGTCTCCATATCGCAGCTCGGAGGAAATGCAGAGGTTTTTATACCCTATACTCCGACAGCCGATGAGGATACCGACTTGCTTGTAGGGTGCTACGTCAGTCCATCAGGAGGCACTCAGATATTAGGCGGCAGCTATGTCAGCCCGCAGGGGAGTGCAAATGGTATCCCCGGCATTAGCAACACAGACGGCACTTTTATCAGAGGGATGGGCGATACTCTTATCAGATCGGGAGGCGTAGTTTTCAATACGGATCATTTCTCAACTTATGCGGTGGCTTACAATAAGGTAACTTTCAAGGACGTGGCGGAAAACGCATGGTATAAAAAGGCGGTAGGCTTTATCGCCGCAAGACAGATTACCACAGGCACAGGTGCCGGCAATTTCAGTCCCGGCGCAAGGCTGACCCGCGGCGAATTCCTAGTTATGATGATGAGGGCCTATAGAATAGCTCCCGATACAAGCTCAAAGGATAACTTTTCAGATAGCGGCAACACTTATTATACCGGTTATTTGGCTGCAGCAAAGAGATTGGGCATATCGGGCGGCATAGGTAATAATATGTTCGCACCGGAAAAGGAGATCACCAGACAGGAAATGTTCACACTTTTGTATAATGCGCTAAAGGTAATCAATAGGCTGCCGCAGGGTGATATGGGAAAACCGTTATCAGCCTTTAGTGATGCAGGACAGATTGCCTCCTATGCAAAGGATGCCATGACCTTAATGGTACAGACGGGAATCGTCAGCGGTAGCGGTGGAAAGCTCACTCCGATAGCAACTACAACAAGAGCGGAAATGGCACAGGTGCTCTATAACCTGTTGTCAAAACAGGTTTGTAAAAATTAGCAAGACAATACAGAGATAAAAGCACAGGGAGTCGATAATTTGACTCCCTGTGCTTCATAGTCGCCCACCTTAGTGCCTCAGGCAAGGGAACCATCTGCGTAGAAGTAATACCATTTGCCATCGATCTGGAGCCACTTGCCGGATACCATGATACCGTCAGAGGTGAAGTAATACTTGGAATCTTCCGCGGTAAGCCATCCGGTGACAAGCTTGCCGTTTTCATTGATATACTGCCACTGTCCGGCGTCGTTCTGACTCCAGCCTCGTGCTGTACCCTCGTCAATGACAAGCTCCACGAAGCAGCGCAGGATGATTGAAGCCTCAGCACGGGTAGCGCTTGCCTGCGGGTCAAACAGATTATTGTTTTTACCCACGATGATGCCTGTTTGCTGAAGGGCTTTTACCGCCGCCTTTGCCCATGAACCGATTTTTGCGTCGTCAGCAAAGGTGATAGCCTGCCGTGACACAGGCAATTTGTAGCCGGTTGCCTTGGCGTAATTTGCCATTATAGCTGCCATCTGTTCGCGAGTGATCTGCATATCCGGTCCAAATCTACCTCCGCCGATACCCTGTATAACACCATTCTTCAATGCCCATTCGATATATGGCATGGCGGGGCTTACGCTATTAACATCCGTGAAGCTGGATGCCTTATAGCCGCGCACATCCACTCCGGAGAGCTTAACCAATGCCATAAGGAAGTCTGAACGGGTGATGGCCGTATTGGGTGAGAAGGCTGTTGCGCCTGTGCCGGAGATAAGCCCGCGGCTGGCGACAAAATCAATGCTGTCCTTTGCCCAATGCATCAAAGTATCGGTGAAAGCCGGTGCCGGTGCCTTGTACCCAACACCGTAGGTTGACAGACTGTTCCTGCCAAAAATCAACTGGCCATTGTCATAGCTGGAATTGGTCAGTAACTGCGGTTTCCCATTCCTGTCTACATATACACTGTAGAGGTTGGGAGCGCTTTCATCAGATGCAGGCTGGTAGGGGATGCCCAGCATGACCGTGCCTTTTTTAAAATCGGAAATATATTCTGTCTTACCGTTTTTCTGATAGCTTACAGTCAGGTCATAAACAGGCCGTTTGCCGATCAGCGTCTTCGCCGCGTCAGACAGCTTGGTAACAGGAGTGGCCGTAAGGGTGACGGTTCCTATTGCCTGGGACTTCATTTCCTGAATGGCTATTTTGTCAAAGGAAAAGCTCACAAGCGGGGTATTCACATCAAAGCGTTTCACACCTTCCTTTTCCAGCAGGGCAAGGGCTTTTTCATCCAGCTTCACGCTGACACTTTTCCCGTCCACGCCGAGTTGGATATTCAGCGCAGCGCCAATGCCGTCCACTGCTTTCCCTTTGTTCTCTGCGTCCTTTTTCGCTGCGTCAATCAGTGCCTTGACCTGTGCCTCGGTGATGGTGACAGTCGCAGCTCTATTCTGATTCACCGTCGCAGCCAGATTCATGGACGCCATAGTGGGCTGATCAGGCTTTTTGTTGATGGTGATATTTGGTGTGGGGGGGGTGTAGCTGCCTCTGTCATCGCTGTCACCCGACGGGGGATTATAACTGCCGCTGCTGGGTACGGTGATGGTGGCATAAGCACCGGCTTCATGGTTAGCGCTGGCTTTCATCCGCACATAGTAGGTTCCCGCCGCCAAGCCGGTGGTCTCAACGGCCAAGCAGTCAGCCGCATTGGCAAAGTCGGTGCTATTGGCATACTCCATGGTGGCGGTTGTGCCGGTTATTTTACCGTTGGAGCCGCCCACGGTGGTGGGAGCCACACCGATAAGCCCGATGGGAGCCGCCAGTGCATCTGCTTTGACGATGTTCCAAAGGATATGCTTAACCTCAGTGGTGCCGTCAGCCCAGGCGTAGCCGGGTTGCAGCGTCGCCGTGACGGGATAACCATTCAAACTCACATCCGTTGCTCGACAGGTTCCGCTGAGGGTGTAGCCCGTGCCATCGTTGACACCGATCTGCTCGTTGCCTGTCCATTTAAGGCCGCTATTGGCAACGGGGACAGGGATTATCGTGAGGCCAAAGGGGAGAATCACCAGCTCGGTTTCTTCCGAGGCCAGCTGAGTTCCGTCCGCCTTCACACGCACATAATAGGTGCCGTTTAAAAGTCCGGTGATGTTATTACCGGTGCTGCTAATCCAATCGATAGCATTAGTCAGTTTATATTCCATCGCAGTGGTTAGGCCCCGCAGCTCACCGTCATTTTGGGCGGCGGTGGTGCAGTTGGCACTGCTGAGGCCGGTTGGTACCGCCGCTTGGGTGACAGTGATAGTCTGTATGTCTGAGTCTATGGTAGTGGTGCCATCGCCCAGCTGTTGCACCTGTATGCCGTTGGCTGCTGTTACGTTGTAGATAGTCATCGTTGCGCCGGTGGCAAGTGCCCAGGTTCTGCCGCCGTTCACACTGTATTGTATATCAGTGTTCAGACCCGCCAGCGTGCCGCTCCAGAAATCGATGGCCGCGAAGGTTGCGCTGGGGGTGGCTGCCTTGGGCAGCGGCGCCTTTGTGCGCACCGTAACAAATGGTCCGTCCGTCGTCCACGTGGCGGTAGTGGCTCCCGCAGGTAAGTACGCCGCCTGTACCTGGAACGTGTATTCGGTGTCGGGGGAAAGCCCTGTGACCGTATACGTCTGTGTTTTCCCCGGTGCGCCTGCAAAGGCATTGTTTTTGTAAATGGCGTAGTCCAAAGCTCCGGTTGCCGCTGGCCAAGTCAGTACCGTGCTGGTATCTGTGGTTCCATCGGCGGTCAGGCTGCTGCCTGCGGGCCACACCGATATGGAAGGAACCTTGACCCAAACGGTGCTGGTTTTGCTGGAATCGGAGTAGGTGTAATAATCGTCCTTGGTGCTTGGGTTAGTGCGGATTCCCGGACTTCCGTCGAAATATACGGGCTCCTGCTTGACCGTATCAAATATCTGGATATACCTGGAGGGCTGTGCCTGAATGGCTCCATCCACCGTGACGGTGCTGCCGGAAGCAAACACGCCAAGGCTGGAGCCGCTGGCGACGATATTGCCACCCACGGTGACGACGGCGCCGCGCTCGGCGTTGACCCCCCAGCCGTTTGCAGCGGCGGTGACGGTGACATTTCTGTCGACGTCTACTACGGAATCGATGCCGGCGACAACACCGTACTGCCCACCCTGCACATTTCCTGTAACATGGATGACCCCGCTTCCCTCGGCATGGGCGCCATGGCTGACACTGTCGGTACCGATGGCATCATCGCTTATCGTGACCTGGCTGTTACTGCCGTTGGCGTAAGCGCCATATCTCCCGCCTTGGGCAGTGCCGTTGATGGTAACACTTGCGTTCTCACCCGCGCTTGCTCCGAAGCTGTCAGAAGCAGTACCGGTAGCATTGCCGTGGACAACAACGCTGCTGACGGGGCCGGAGGCGCTGCCGGTGCTGGAGGCGCTGGCTCCACCGTACCCGCCGGTGGCCGGGCCGTTTACCACTAGGCTCCCGCCGTTTGAGGCGAACGCGCCGACACCGCTATCCGAGGTGTTGGTGGCGCTGCTCACCGTAGCGGAGGCTGTGTCGCCGTTTGCGGGGTATACTCTCACGCCGGAACCAACGCCGATCACGTTGAATGCACCCTCTCCTTGATAGCCAACCCTTCCTTTGGTTACGTTAAGCCCGCTCCCGTAATTGCTTGCAAGATCGTTATTGGTGACCGTCAGGGTGTGCCCGGCCAAAGCAAAGGTGATGCTTCTGCCGTCGGTTATCTCCAGGCACTTATCATATGAAATATCCGCCAGCAGCTCGATTATCGCCGTCTGGCCGGGAAGGATAGCCCCAAGCGCCGCGTCCAATGTGGCATATGGTGTTCCGCCGATTTGACAGACCATGTTCGCAGCAGCAACGGTAATGGTGAAATTTCGGCCGTCAAAGGCACCGACGCTGTCCGTAACGTTTATTCCGAAGCTGAAGCTTCCTTCCGCGCTTGGCGTGCCGCTCAGTTCTCCTGTAGCGGGATCAAGCGTCACTCCGTTCGGTAAGCTACCTCCGCTGCTGAAGGTATACGGTCTCTGTCCCTCCGCGGCAAGCGTGAAGGTGTGCGAATAGGTGCAGCCTGTCATACCGACCGGCAGGGGAGAATTTGACAGTATCGGGTGGGGCAGGCTGTTACTGACCGTCTGATAATCTATTTGCGCTAGCGTCCCTCCGTCTGTCGCCGCTACCGTACCGGGGGTATAGCGAAGCCAGATATCCTCTCCTCCCTTGACTGCGGCCGCAAGGACCAGTCTGATTTTTGTGCTGTCCGTCCCATCCGGCTGTGCCGCGGTTACTTGCTTGTCGTTGACGGAGAACATGACCGCGAAGCCTGCCGAACCGCTTCCGGGGGCAGCCATGCCTTTGTCAAAGGTCAGCTCCACCGCGGCGCCGTTCTCAATTACCTTCGCCGACACCAATACCGGCGGATCTCCAACTGCGAAAGCCGTCGCAGGCAGGAACGCTGAAAGCATTGTCGTTGTCAGTAGGATTGACAACAATTTCCCAATTGTAGATTTTTTCCTCATAAATTTTGTCTCCTTACTTTATTAATCTCTGGGGGCAAACAATATATGTCCGCTGTCCTCCTTTTGATTCCAGCTATCCTGACAGAACATGTTTCACGATATAAGAAATGAGAGCGAGCAGCGCAAGGGCAAACGGCAGAGCCATTATAATCGACGGGATGACGTTTATCTTTACCTCCGGGAGCGGAAAACTGCCATTTTTAGATGCAAGACGCTTCATCTCGGAGGCGGAATAACCCTTTCCCTCGCAGAATGAGCGCAGGACCTCGAGAAGCCTTTGCAGTTCGAAGGGATTTAGATACAGGTTGTTGGTTCTGACAGTCTTCCCGCACTTGAGATAGAAAATAATTTTATGATTGCTGCTGCCATTTTTTCCGCGGGAATAAGCATGCTGAAAGGAAAGGACATCATTGATGCTGAAGGATATACTCCGACCGCTCAGTCCCTTATGAATGAACACATATCCGTCCGATATCTCGAGTTTATTCAGCGCATAGCTAATGAGCGCAGCGATAGGTATTGGTATGAACACAACAAGTGACACGAGCGCCGCGAACAACGCCTCCTCAGAGGTGGCACCCGTAACCTTTCCGGAAGCATATGCGAGGTAAAGGGATAAAAACCACCCCCCAAAGCCCCAGAATAATGGGATGAGGAAAGAGAGGACTAATATCGTAGACCTATCCTTTTTAAAGCTGTAATTTATGTTTCCAACGCCGGCAAGCCCATCTGCCATGACATCAACCCTCCTTGACCAGCATTGCCCTTACTATTTGTTTCATGAACCGGTCACCTCACATTTCAATTTTTTGAATGATATTTTATCCCCTTATGGTAAACAGGATGTTGTCCACCGTCAGGCGCAGGGGTACGATACTTTCGTCCGGAGCCAGAGGGTCGGGCCAGAGGATGGCCTTTTCCTCCAGGGTAATGCTTTTAAAACGGTTCATGTCATTCAGGACGCGGAAGGGCAGGGACTTCAGCATCGGCTTCATGTTGAACAGGACTTTATTTCCCTCCTCAAATTCGACAAGCAGGGTGTAATCGTCATTGGGTGTGACCTTCAGGATTTTGTTCATCAGGCGTGGACCTCCTTTCGGCACTTGAAATATTCGAGGGTTGCTCGATGACCCTGTCATCTGCTCTCCCACGCATCCGAGTATAAAAAAATCCTCCATACTTAAAAAGTATAGAGGAATATTTTGGAATTAAAATGTGCCGAACGGCACATTTTGGGAACGACGGCATCAGTTCAACGATTTGAATCGGTTAAAGAAGCTTCAGCTCCCGAGCTTTTTTGATCGCCGCCGTCCGGCCGCCGACCTCCAGCTTGCGGTAAATATTTTCCAGATGATTCTTGACAGTACCCGGCGCCAGATGAAGCCGGACGGCAATATCATCCCGCTTTAGACCTTCGGCAGTAAGCGTGAGGATTTCGATTTCCCTGTCGGACAGAGATACCGAACTTTGGGGCGTGTGCTTTAAGCTCACCATGTACTGTTCACAGGCTTCAAGAATTGCTCTGGTGTACAGGTCCCGCGAATCGGAATGGTGGAGGCTTTGCACCATGTCGATGATGGCTGGGGCATACTCGGCAAAGGGGAGAATGATATGATCCGCCCGCGCCATTTCGACCGCTTCCTCGAGCACCGTGCGTCCCGCCTCCATGCCGTAAAGCCGATACTTCGCTGCCGCCTCCAGAATCTGATTGTGCAGAAATCCGAGCTGATTATGGAATATGGAAAAATAGTGTCTAAATTCCCCGGTCAGTATCTCAAGCTGGATAACCTTCTTGGAAAGCAGTACGGCTTTTCCATATACGATATAATTGAACGCGACACCCTGAAACATAAACTGCGCCGGGGACATATCGCCCGTCTGAAGCCAGGCCGGTATGCTGTCGTAACGGCCAAGGCATGCGTACACATAACCGTCGATCAAGTCTAGCGTCGTATTGTAAAACGGGTTATTCTCAATTGCCACATCCGCCCGGAGCTGCTTTAGAAACTCCAGCGCATCGCTGATTTTCCCTTGGTAAATATACAGGCGGATGAGCGTAAAATTCGCACAGATCACAATTCCTGTCTGTTCCTTGGTCTTCGCTTTATAAATGGTCTTGAAGGCGTTCAGCTCCGCAGCCTGCCAGTCGCCGGTTTCAAGAGCGTATTCAGCCAACGCGAGGTAGTCGCAGCCCATGCCGCAGCCGTCCGTGATTTCGGGATAAATGTTAAATTCCTTCTCCATGAATTCCATGGTTTCCCGAAGCTTGCCCTGTTCCCTGTAATAAACGTACACTTGATGGGGTGCGGCAAACGTAAATTCAGCCTTTCGCTTGATTAGGCTGGAGGGAGCCCCCTCCAGCAGCCGTGCTGCCTCGCGGAGGCAGTTCCTCATCTTATGGATATCATTAAAGACGGAAAACAGCCTGACCAGGCTGATTTCTCCAAGGACGCGGTTTTCCCTGCCTGTGCGAAACTTCTCCCCCTTTTCGTAGACAGACTGAAGCTCGTTTAAACGGATGAGTCCGTCTCGGGCGGCATTTTGGTCGCGATTTACCATTAGCTTCATGAGGTACTGTATGTAGGCCAGTGGATATTGAAACAGCGTTTCTCGTGGAAGCGCCGCAAACATCTCGAAAAAGCCCTCAAAATACGCGGCGCCATAGGTAATGGTATCCTCGTTGTCGAGCAATTCAAGGATGCGGCCTATTTCTCCCGCACGGAAAAAATAGCTCTTCGCCGGCGTATAGGCTTTCCGGGCGAGGTACCACTCGCCGAGCCTGCAGTAAAGAGATTGCTGCTCCGTCTTGTCCTTCTGTTTCATCCGTAAGAAATCCAGCAGCACGTTATGGATCTTGTAGACCCCCTTGGCCTGGTCATAGGAGATGAAGGCATTTTCCCGCCGTAGCTTTTTTAGAAATTCCTCTGCACGCGGCTCTTCGGTCACAAACAGTGCCTGTTCTGCCGTAAAGGCGTCCATCACGGAAAGCTGCAGCAGAAAGCGCCGGATATCCTCATCATAGGCATTAAAGAGCGCCTTTTCCACCAGTTCGTCGATCAGATCGCTTTTCCCCATGGGGATGCCCTGTTTGATACCGAGCAGTGTCAGGTAGATCATCGAGATCCAGCCACCCGTGTATTCGTTGATTTTTTTTAGTTCAAGGTCATTGGGTTTGTAGCCCATCAGGGTGCAATAGTCCCGTGTTTCCGCTTCAGTAAAACAAAACGTCTGCTGGGGAAGGATATTGCACAGCCCTTTCGCGGTAAGCTCTGAGATGTCAAGAGCGGAGGTGTCGCGGGTGATGATTGCGATATGAAGATTCTCTGGAGGTTCTTTGATCATCAGTGCGAGAAAAGCGCCGATCTGCGGGTTTTTCGCCAAATGGAAATCATCGATCACCAGCACAGTGTTCTCTTCAAAGTCCAGCCCGTTCAGAATGGACATTACATTCACCATCTGAGGCGCATCGGCGGGAAAACCGAGGCTCTTTAGCCTTGAACCTGCTTCCGCATCCAGCCTGCCGATCTCCGCTGAGAGAGCATTCCAGAAGAAGGAGGCGGTATCCACGGATGAGAGAAATGTGAGCCATAATATCATCCCCCCCCTGTTTGACAGGAACTCCCGGACTGCCGTTGTCTTACCGTAGCCGATAGGGGCTTCAATAACGGTCAGCAGATAGTCGAACATACTTTCTAAAGTGCGGTTGACGCGCTCCCTTTTCAACGCTGTGCGTTTTTTCATCGTGTGCGCCTTCTTTCCCGGATATGCTTAGATTTGTTCGGGGGCTGTTTAGCGGCATCGTTAGGCCATCAACTATATCAAATAATCTGCCTTTATTATATCGCGGCTGCGGATAGATTCAAGAAAAATTTCATGCAATATTCTGTGCTTAAGGCGGGTCGCCCGTACGGAAACAAAACCTCCGGTTTTCTCTGGCGGACAGTTCAGAAAGTCCAGACCGATATGATATAATAGAAAAAAATGTAAGATATGAGGTGCGGCCTTCAATGGAGGAAATAAAAACTGTATTGATTGAAAACAAATACAGCAAGCCTGAAATTAACCGGTATTTTATTTCCCGCCTGCACTTGCATCAAAAATTGAACCGTTCATTGACGGATAAGCTTACTATAGTGATAGCTCCAGCGGGTTACGGCAAGACCACCGCTGTCATAGATTGGCTTGGGAAATGCGACCTGCCTTCGGCATGGCTGTCCTTGGACTCCTACGACAATAACCCTGTGCAGTTCTGGCGATATGTTTGTACTGCATTGGATGGCTTTTCCGGCAGCATAAGTAAAGACGCGGAATATGTTTTTTCCTCCCTGGAGTTGTTGAATGCAAATATACATATCAACATCCTCATCGACCGGCTGTCGGAGGTTCAATCGGACTTCCTTCTTGTGCTGGATGATCTTCATTTGATTACCGACGCCACCATTCTGGAGGGGCTATCCTATCTCATTGACTATCTGCCACCAAAAATGCACCTGGTTTTCATCAGCCGGTCGGAGCCCGAATTGAACCTGGCAAGGCATAAAATCAAAGGGCAGGTGCACAGGATTGACGAAGAAGACCTGCGCTTCGGAGAGGAAGAAATCCTCAGTTTCTATCAGGTGAGGGGTTATACGCTTAAGAATGACGATGTAAAAAAGGTTGAGAATTATACCGAAGGGTGGGCTGCGGCGATGGTCGCAGTGGCCATGTCCATGGAGGATGGGGGAGGTACTAATGACGCCATTGCCGCCCTCACACGGTCCAGCAGGGATATAGAGCAATATCTAAAGGATGAAGTGATTAGTGCTTGGCGGCCGGAAAAACAGGCCTTTGCCATGAAAACCTGTATTCTCGATACGCTTCGGGAATCTCTGTGCGATGCTGTCACCGGTTACAATAACGGACACCGGATGCTGAAGGAACTGGGTGAAGAAAACGGCTTCCTTGTAACTCTGGATGAGCAAAAACAGGAGTACAGATACCACCATTTGTTTAAAAACATTCTTTATAAACTCCTTTCAGAAACTTTGCCTGAGGAAATCACAAATCTCCACATCAGGGCCGCCCGCTGGTTTAGGGAGCACGGCCTTATACCTGAAGCCATTGAACACCTGCTGTGCGGCAGTTCATACCGCGAGGCCTATGAAATGATAGAACATCAAATTGACCATTTGATCCACAGAAACGATTTCGGCGTACTGCTTTCGTGGATAGATCGGCTGCCGGCCGAATATAGAGATAGAAGCTTCAAAATAGCTGCGATTTATGCTGTGTATTATGCCGAAATGGGGCGGTATGATTTATCGAAGCAATGGATTATCAAGATGAAAGCTTTAAAGGATGACAATCAATATGCCTACAGCTCCGAGTGGAACAGCTACAGCCGGACTGTATGCAACATGGTTGAGGCTAACCTGCTTGTCAGAGAAGGCAATGCCGAGTTCCTGTCACTACTCTTTTCAGCGGCTGTGACAGATGGGGGCAGGTATTATAAAATGCCTGAATATAATGATTTCAATATGGCAGATATCTACTTTTACCGCTGTCCCATCAACATGTTGACGAGCTTGTTCAGGGAAGCCCCTGACAAATACCGCAGGATGACCGAAGACTACAGGGGGATGATTTCGAAAAATCCCGGGTATGCGCCCCTGGGAATCGGAGAATATTTGTATGAAAACAATAGGCTGGAGGAGGCTCTTCCATACCTACTCAAGGCTGTGGAGGAAGCGCGGGAGGCAAACTGCCCTGGCGCTCTCGTCCCGGCCATGGTGGACATTGCGCGTATTAAACGGGCCAACGGAGATATTTCTGGTGCTTTCGCAGTCTTGGAGGAATGCGAGAAACAGCTCCAGGGCAGCGGAAGGCCGCACTGGATATATTTGCTCCACGCCTTCCGATGCAGGCTTTTAATTGATATACGAAACACGGATATAGTGCGGGAATGGTTTTTCTCCAGCAAGCTCAATATATTTACGGAGCTCAACAGGATCAGGGAATTCGAACTGATCGTTCATGCAAGGGTTTTGATATTGCTGAACCGGATGCAGGACGCCCAACTTCTTCTCCAAAGGCTCCTTGCGTTCACCGAGGACAACAGGAGGCACCACAGCCGGGTGGAGGCGCTTAATATTCTGGCGCTGCTTGCTTTCAGGAATAATCAAACGCTGCTTGCTTTGAAATATGTGGATGAGTCGTTAGGCATCGGCTTGGGGGAGGGTTATGTCAGAAGTTATTTGGATGAATTGTCCCCCATGGCGCAATTACTCCGGGCTTATGTAAAATCAAGGGGGAAGTGGCCTGAAGGGAATCGTTCGGAAGAGCGGAAGGCTTTTGCCTCACGCCTGTTGAAGCAGATGTCTGCCAGCTTGCTGCAAACCCTGGAGGCGCGTGACGAAGTTGCATGGGAAGTAACCGAGGGAGTCCTGGAACAGTTCACGGCACAGGAGAAAAAAGTGCTGGAGCTTATGATGAATGCAGCTACAAATCAAGAAATCGGTGAGAAACTGGGCATCGGTCTCAGAACCGTTAAAACACATACCGGAAATATATACGGCAAGCTGGGGGTGAAAAACCGCGCCCAGTGCGTAAAAATCATCCGGGAATTGACGCTTTTAAATCAGTGTCATATAGATAAAGACAAATAAGATAAACTCATATACGTGATACGCGCAAGACAGGCGCGTATTTTTTTATGGGTCGAGGCTTGTGGTTCGTTCTAAAAGAACGCACCTCTATTTACCGTACTTTGGTACGATGTAAAAAATATCGATATATGTTAATTTCAATGATAATCAATAGGTTTTTCAAGGGGTGAAAAAATGATAAAAAAGATGAAAAAAGCATTTTGCTCATTTATAGCGACACTGCTGTCCATAGCTCTGATACTTGCAGGCCTGCCGATCACCGCACAGGCAGAGGGAGGTACCGGCACGACAGGCATCTGGAAGTGGATAGTGCTTGAAGACGGAACTCTATCCATCACTGGCTGTACAGCACCGTCCGGCGACCTGATTCTACCGGAATCGCTGGATACAGGCTCCGGGCCGGTGACCGTCACAAGAATAGAAAGCAACGCCTTTAAAGTAACAAACCCTATCTTCTTTCCCTCACAGATTAAAACCTTTGTCATGCCCGACAGCGTGACGAGTGTGGGCGACAGTGCCTTCACCTGGTGCAATAGCTTAACCTCCGTGACGTTCTCATCAAACCTCACTAATATCGGTGCTTCGGTGTTTTCCAATTGCTCCGCGCTGACGAGCATCACGATACCTGATTCAGTACAAAGCATCGGAAGTGCCGCCTTTTCAAACTGCAGTGGTCTTGTGAGCGTAACCCTGCCGAATAACGCCGGCTTTACCGCCGTACCGGAAAAGCTTTTCTGGGGAGACGGCAGCCTGAAAACGACTAATATCGCGTCTTTAACTCATATTACATCTATCGGCAGCAGAGCTTTTATCGATGCGGGCATTGAGAGCATGATACTCCCGGATTCGATTACCGACATCGGCGCCGGCGCTTTTGAGGCCTGCCGGTCTCTTAAGAGCATCACGCTGCCGGATAATACCGACTTTACCAATATACCGGACAATATGTTCGCTCAATGCAATGCGCTGGAAAGCATACTGATCCCGAAAAGCGTGACGTTCATTGGTGCGTTCGCATTCGAGGGCTGCTACGCTCTGGCTGAAATCACTGTTGACGCAGAAAACACGCAGTTTTCCAGTGAGGACGGAGTATTGTACAATGCCGGCAAAACGCTTCTGATCCTTCACCCTGCCGGCCGATCGGGAGAACTAGACATTCCGGACAGTGTCACGAAAATCGGCAATTACGCATTTCTCGATTCCGCTCATCTGTCCGGGGTCAGCATTCCAGAGGGCGCTACAGAAATTGGCGACTATGCCTTTATGAATTGCAGAAATACTGAACTGACTCGAATCGATCTCCCTGAAAGTGTTAAGAGCATCGGCGCCAATGCGTTCCAGGGATGTGGCGGCTTAACTAGCATAAATATCCCAGAGGGTGTTGAGGTAATCGGTCCTTACACTTTTAATTCTTGCGGAAGGCTGTCGGATGTTTCTCTTCCCGACAGTCTTGAGGTTATCGGAGACTTTGCATTTCTGGGCTGCGACAACCTTAATAAGGTGACCATTCCGAGAAACGTGACAAGCATCGGCAGCTCCGCTTTTTCTTTCTGTACAAGGTTGGCGAAAGCGGTCATCCTCGGCGACAGCACTACTTTTGGAAGCGACGTTTTTAAGTATGCAACAGCGATTAAAAATACAGCAATCCCGAGTAACGGCATCTATGGCTTTGCCGGCTCAACAGCACAAACATACGCGCCGGCAAACGGCATCGCATTTTACTCATTATATACCGTCTCCTTTGAAACCGGCACAGGCTCTGCGGTTCCAGATATCATAACCGCGACGGGAAGTACAATTTCAGAGCCCGCCGTTCCAACACTCCAGGGGCATATCTTTGGCGGCTGGTTTAAGGATGTGGCATGCACCGAGGAATGGATTTTCGATAGTGATACCGTCGACGACGATAAGACACTGTATGCAAAATGGACGGCTTGTACTCCCGCTGAGCCGGGTGCCACAGGCGTAACTGATATCTGGTATTGGATGGTACTGGGCGACGGGACGCTGTCCATCACCGGCTGCACGTACGGCTGGTTTGAAGATTTAAATTTAACGGTGCCGGCTTCGCTGGATACAGGTTCCTATGGTATACTGCCGGTAACCGGCATAGGGAACGAGGCGTTCAATGGACGTACGCGCCTTATGAGCATCACGCTGCCCAGCGGCCTGAAAAATATAGGAGATCGTGCTTTCGGCGGATGCTCGGGGCTAACCGGCATTGCGTTGCCGATAGGTCTCACAACCATTGGCGAAGAAGCGTTCAACGCTTGCCAGGGACTTACCGAAATCACGCTGCCCGATGGACTGATAAGCATTGGAAACGGAGCATTCTCCGCCTGTTATAACCTGAAGACCATAGTGATGTCCGATACCATCACCAGCATAGGCCGCGAAGCCTTTGCCAGCTGCGGCGCACTAAGCGGCGTGACGCTTTCGAAAAATCTCCAAAGCATCAGTGACCGGATGTTTGTATATTGCACGGCTCTTCAGGACATACACATTCCCGCCGGTGTGGATTCCATTGGCTCACTTGTTTTCGAGGGCTCCGGTCTGAAAAGTATCGTGATACCGGATACTGTAACCAGCATTTCCTCCTATGCTTTTCAGGGCTGCTCAAGCCTCGAGAGCGTCACGCTACCCGATAACGCAACCTTCACCAGTATTCCGGAGGGTCTTTTCTTCGATTGCACGGCTCTCAAAAATGTTACCATACCCTCGCAGATTACTTCCATTAGCTCTAACACATTTTACAACTGCGGCTTTACAAGCTTTGTCATACCTGAAACAATTACCGAAATAGGTAAAAGCGCTTTCCAAAACTGTAAGAGCCTTGCGAGCGTTACACTGCCTGACAACACCGGTTTTACCCACATTCCGGACAGCCTTTTCTTAAGATGCTCCGACCTGCAAAGCATTATTATTCCTCCGCAGGTCACCTCCATAGGTCAATCAGCTTTTGGAGAATCAGGGCTTACAAGCATCACAATACCCGGAAAGGTTTCAAGCATTGGCGGTTATGCATTTAGGGCTTGCCCTAACTTGACTGCCATTAATGTTGACGCAGACAATACCTATTTCGCCAGCCAGGACGGGGTGTTGTACAATATCGGCAAAACCGAGTTGATTTCCTATCCTGGCGGGCTGTCAGGTGTGTTTCGCATACCGGAAGGTGTTATGACGATCGGAAAAGCCGCTTTTACCGGTTGTGAAAATCTGACTGAAATCACGATGCCAAACAGCCTTACCAGAATTGGCGACTTTGCCTTTGAGGATTGCACGAGGCTGGCAAAGGTGATCATATTAAGCAGAAATGCCGACTTTGGAGAAGATGTCTTCGGTGGCACCGTAATTAATGGAGACGGCCTCTATGGCTTCAGCGGCTCCACGGCCCAAGCTTTTGCAGGGTCAGGCATCCCGTTCCACATCATAGTGGACATGAAAGCTGTCGCCGGAATTACGCCGCCTGTCAGAGGTGCGGCTCCGGTGACAACCATAACCGAGACGGTACAGTACACCGGAGTCATTGCATGGAACCCTGCACATAACCCGTTTGCGGCAAGCACAGTTTACACAGCGACCATCACCCTGACGCCAAAAGCGGGCTATACCCTGACTGGTGTAGGTGTCAACTTCTTTACAATAGCAGGTGCAACCTCTGTAAGCAATCCCGCCAATTCGGGAGTAATAACTGTGGTTTTTCCGGCAACGGGAGCATCGCAGAATAACAACGAAGGTCCTGACAGCGGCAGCGGCAGCAGCGTTCCTGTTGTGCCCGCACCAACATATACTGCAATTGTCAAAGGGACTGATACAGCAGGTAACGGTATTCCGGAAACCACTCTGCCGGTCACTGTTGATGAAAATGCAGGGAGTGCAGCGCTAGATGCAGGTTCCCAGCAGGGAAGTATTATCACAGGCGGAGGAACTGCGGTTATTTCTGTACCTTCCATACCCGGGGTAACTTCCTATACACTGGGTATCCCGGTTGCTTATCTGTCCACGCCCGATGGTGAAGGTACTCTGACCTTTAACTCCGATACAGGCAGGATCACCCTGCCGGCGGATATGCTGGCGGGAATTGCGGGAGCAGAAGGGAAGAAAGCGGAAATAACCATCGGTCAAGGCGTAAAATCCGGACTGTCCGAAGCTGCAAAAGCAGCTATAGCAAACAGACCGTTGATACGGCTTACAGTGACCCTGGATGGAGAAGCAGTAGAATGGAACAACCCCAATGCGCCGGTTACAATATCCATACCCTACACACCGACAGCAGCCGAGCTTGCGAGTCCTGAAGGTATCATCATCTGGTACATCGACGGCAGCGGCAAGGCAGTATCTGTGCCAAATGGGTATTATGATTCAGCCACCGGCACCGTGACCTTTGCCATCACCCATTTCAGTTACTATGCTGTGGGCTACAACAAAGCGAGCTTTATGGATGTATCGGCAAGCGCATGGTATAAAAAGGCTGTGGACTTTATCTCCGCAAGGCAGATTACCACAGGCACGGGTGGTGGGAATTTCAGCCCCGGCGTATTGCTAACCCGCGGTGAATTCCTTGTAATGATGATGAGGGCCTATGGAATAGCCCCTGATACAAACCCGAAGGATAACTTCTCGGATAGCGGCAACACTTATTATACCGGCTATCTGGCGGCAGCAAAGAGATTGGATATATCGGGCGGTGTGGGAAACAATATGTTCGCACCGGAAAAGGAGATCACCAGACAGGAAATGTTCACACTTTTGTACAATGCACTAAAGGTAATCAATAGGCTGCCGCAGGGCGATACGGGAAAACCGTTGTCGGCCTTTAGCGATGCAGGACAGATTGCCTCCTGGGCAAAGGATGCCATGACCTTGATGGTCCAGACGGGAATCATCAACGGCAGCGGTGGAAAGCTTTTCCCAATGGCAACAACAACAAGAGCGGAAATGGCACAGGTGCTCTATAGCCTGTTGTCAAAATAGTCTTATAACTTATAAATCAGAGAGAATAAATCTTCAGCATTAACATAACACAAAGCCAGCATTTTGCTTTCACAGGCAAAGTGCCGGCTTTTTCTTTTTTTGAGTCAAGGCTTGTTGTGTTGAGGCACCCGGTCCTCTGTTATTTTTGCGTGAAATGTGATATATATTATGTAACCCTATCCTTTTTTTAATCATTTCTCTAATATCATCCTGATCGGAAGGGACACTCCTATGCTGAAGAAATCCCAAAAAAATCAGGTACAAAAGAATCAATACAGAATTTTTGCATCTCAAAAGAAGATTATTATCTACTTTTTTGTCACTGTGATTATTGTTTTTGCCACATTTAATTCCGTGTTTTACAAACTCTATTCCTCCAATATCAGACAAATCGTCATCAATGAAAGCAAAAGCGTTGTCGCAAAAACCAACGAATTTGTCAATAGAACCCTGGAGGGTATGGAGTATGTTGCGGATATCGTCCAAAACAATCCGACCATTCAAAAAATCCTGGGCATCTACCCCGAGAATACCGTTACCCGATTAACAATGTACCGAGAGGCCTGCGAGACTATGCAGGGTATTGCAACCAATTCAATAGGCAGCGCAGACTCAGTGGATTTGTACATAAACCGGGATGGAAACCTGGTTACCTCGGATTACGGCTTGTTCTCCTCGCTGAAATGGGCTGATAAGAAGTACTATGATATTCTCCAGGAGACTGATACTCGTGTCCTTTTAACGGATGCCTACCGCAAGAGCCTGACTTTTATAATAAACCGCAACTATGAGCAGATCACCCTGGTAAGACCCATCTATTTACTCTCAGAGGGTAAAAAAGCCGGGGTAGTGGCCATCAATATAGATAAATATGATCTGAAGACCATTATAAAGGGCAATAACTTCTCGGGTAGTATGATCGTTGACGATCAAAATCATATACTTGTAGAAACGCTTCCTGATAAAAATATCTTTACCCCTGAACAGGTAAGTGCCATCAACTCACTCATAGAGGGCCCGGAAGGTGTCAAAACCATTACTTTGGACAAAAAGGAATATATCATTGTATATGAAAGGTCCTCCTATACAGGCTGGCGCTATGTGTCCATTGTCCCTGCCAATACGTCTAACGCGCAAATGTCCGGACTACGTGACACCATTTTATTGCTCTTCTTTATTATGAGTTCAATTTCCGCTATTCTGCTGATAGTGCTTCTTTCAGAAAAGGTCTATCGTCGTCTCAGAAAACTTGTTAAATCCATGGAAGAGGTAGAAAGCGGCAATTTGGATGTAACCATCAGGCATAGTGAGCATGATGAGTTCGGCTTTATGTATTCGAGCTTTAACAATATGGTGACAAAAATCCGTAATCTCTTTGAGGAATTATACGAGCAGAGAATTCTTCAAAAGGAGGCTGAACTAAAGCTTCTTCAATCCAAAATAAACCCTCATTTCATATATAATATCTTTGACAATATGAACTGGCTCATTCAGCTTGAGCGATATGATGAGCTGGAAGTATTGGTTGATTCGGTATCGAATTATTTCAAGAAGAGTCTTAATGCTGGCAAGGATTTTATCAAGGTATCCGACACTCTTGATCAGCTTCAAAATTACGTGACGATACAGCAAATACGCTTTAAGAATCGTTTTACCTGTGACTTTGATTTTGACAGCGATATTATGGATATGCTTATTCCCAATTTTATGCTCCAGCCCCTTTTGGAAAATGCCATCTGCCACGGAATTGAACCCAAAACCGAGAAAAGCAAAATACTGGTCAAAGGCATAAAAATCGCTGACAGAGTCTTTTTTACCATTGAGGATGATGGCGTGGGTATCAGCAATAAGAAAATTCAGGATATCATATGCTACCTTAAAGGTGAGAAATCTGAAACAGAAAATTTCTTTGCCCTTGCGAATATCAATAAGCGTATCAAAATCCATTATGGGGATGAATACGGTCTTACTATCAAAAGTACAGAAGGTGGAGGAACGAAGGTAACCGTCTTTATTCCTTCCGATCCTGTCTTAAAACCGGAGGAAAAGGCATGTTCAAAATGATTATAGCCGATGATGAACAGACTATTCTGGATGGAATCAAGGAGAGCATTGACTGGTGGGGTCTGGATGTCCATGTGATCGGCACGGCCTTGAATGGAGTGGAAGCATTGGAAATGGCAAAAATGCACCGCCCCGATATCATGATTACCGATATCCGCATGCCGGGCTTGAATGGATTGGAGCTCATAAGCGAGCTGAAAAAAATTCGTCAGGATATCAAGATCATTATCATAAGTGCCTATGAGCAGTTTGTTTATGCTCAGGAAGCTATTTCACTGGGTGTTATTTCTTTTCTGACAAAGCCCATTAAAAAGCAGAAGATTATTGATGAAGTCATAAAAGCCCGTGATCTCATAACAGAAGAAAGGCGGCAAAAAGAAAATCTGGACAGATTAGAGGATATTTACTTAAGCAGCCTTCCTACATTGCAGGAGTATTTTCACAATAAGCTTATCATGGGTAAAACAAAGCTTTTGGGTGATTACAAAAAGCAGTTTTCAACATACGGCATTGATATTGATGATGCCAGCACCGGCGTCATTGTTTTTACCCTGGATAATATGGAAAAAACCTCGGAGGACTTCTTTGAAAAAAGTATACAGATTATTCTGCTTCGAATTGCTGCAATGATCAGGCAGCATTTGCCGATGGAATACAAGCGGACGGTATTCCAGAGCTATAACAATGAGGTGGTGGCCATCTACAATACACCGACGGATCATATGGAGGCTATCCAGGCTGTATCAAAAGCTGCGGAGTCAATTAAAAACAATCTGAGAAGGGAAACCGGTATATCTGTAAGTGCCGGAATAGGAAGCATTTACCCGTCAATAAAAGATGCCGCATTATCATACCAGGAGGCTGTCAAGGCGCTTAATTACCGTTTGGTTTATGGGAATAATGCCGTGTTGTGCATCAATCATATTGAAATGAAGGAATTGAAATCCTTTCCTTTAAACGATCTGAACGATACTCTGACCAATGTTCAGAATGTACTCTGGACCGGAAAAGCAGATGAGGTTTTGTGCATCATTCAAAAAATGCTCAATGGATTAACGCTTAATAAGAATATCCCCTATTATTACATACAGCAAGTCTTTTGCCAGCTCCTTTCAGTGCTTTTAAGAACTATTTATGAAATGAATATTCTGCCGGAGGATATTTATGGAGAGCCCGTCCACTTATATGGCGAACTGTTTAAGAAGCAAACCCTCGATGAGATAACTTCGTGGTATCAGGACCTTATTGAGAGGACCTGCGCATCTATTAACCGGAAAAAGTCCATGAGGGCGAGCCATGTCATTGATTCTGCAGTCAGTTATATTAAGAAAAATTGCAGAAAGGACATATCTCTAAGTGATGTAGCCGAACATGTCAATTTAAACCCATCCTATTTAAGCAGACTTTTCAAGGAAGAAGCGGGGATACCATTTATTGAATATGTGCGTAATACAAAGATGGATGTGGCTAAAGAGTATTTAAGAAGCAGCAATAAAAAAATATATGAAATCTGCGAAGAGCTTGGCTATCAAAATGTACAATACTTTACCTCTGTTTTTAAAAATGTAGTGGGAATGACACCGGTTGAGTATAAAAAGCTGGGAAGATAGTAGTTTTAAAGAGAACCGGATGGCTCTCCGAAAAAATCGACGTCTTTTACTGCATTAAGGCAGTATTTTGGCCCTTCATGATTTGTTACGGATACCCTTTCAAAGGAGATGCCTTCAACATTACAACAGAATATCCCTCTTTTGGCCATAGGGTCAATGCCCTCCATCATAGCTGGTATTTGTGGCTCAGCGTTTTCTGCCATGGAAATAAAAACATTCTGAAAGGAAATCTGGGAGATGGGGGCTTCAGGAAGTCCATAAAGGAAGGCAGCCGATGAATGGGCGTTTTTAGCGGTCAGGTTGCTAAAATGAATATTTCTTATGACGGGTGTGGCCAGGGTTACCGGATGAGGATTTTTATCAGCAACGACTTTCTCCTTCCCGCCTTCGCCGCAAAAATAAAAACAATGTATGACTATGGGGCAGAGGACGTCCTTCATGATAACCGTGGAAACATGAATATCTTCGACAACGCCCCCGCGGCCCCTCCGGGTTTTTATTCTGATACCCCTGTCGGTGCCTTGAAAAATACAATTGGAAATAATGACGTTTTTAACACCGCCGCTCATTTCACTGCCGATTACGACCCCTCCGTGCCCGTGAACAAGGGTGCAGTTTGAAATAATAATATTTTCGCACGCTATTCTGTAGCGGCTTTTTTCAATTCCGGACTTTAAAGTGATACAGTCGTCGCCTACATCCACATGACAATTTGAAATACGCACATTCCTGCAAGAATCCGGATTGATACCGTCGGTATTGGGTGAATCGGCCGGATTCCGTATTTTAACATTGTTTATGGTAATATTGCTGCTTCGTATGGGATTGATGGTCCACGCCGGTGAATTGACACATGTCACATTTTCTATTAAAATCGATTCGCTTTCCTCAAGGCTGATGAGGCGAGGACGAGGGTAATCAAGTGTTTTATTGCGGAAGCCCTCCCACCAGAAGGCTCCTTGCCCGTCAATAATACCATTGCCTTCAATGGATACATGGTTAATGCCCCTGCCGTAAATCATAGGCATATAAACAAAATTCTCAGAACCCTCCCACCTGGATTCAATAACAGGGTAAAGGAGCTTATCCGTACTGAAAACCAATCGTGCCCCTGCATCCAAATAGAGACGTATATTACTTTTCAATTCGATAGGACCCGTAAGAAACGTACCCGATGGAACAAAGACTGTCCCGCCTCCTTTGGACACGCAGGTCTCAACAGCGAACTGAATAGCCGCGGAGCATAAGGTTTCTCCATCAGGCTTGGCACCAAATGACATGATATTTATAAACAAAGCCCCTAAAGCATCATAGGACATTGAATCATCCTCTCGGTACTTTTATTAATGCTTCTTAATAGTTATGCTCAACACTGGCCAATAGAAAAGGACCATATCCCTTATAGTCATTAGTTGCAACGGGCTCACTGAAATAATAGGCAAGAGATCCGTCCCGATAGGGGTTTCCGCCCAGACCTGCAACGCTGCAGACGCTCTTAAGGTCAACACATCCCTGACCATCTGTTTCGACAAATTGCCTGAAAATGCCTTTATAAGCTCTTTCTGCTGAATCCATGAAGCTCGTATCCAGATAACCCATCCGAACACCCTTATAAAGGGCATAGGTAAACATGCATGAAGCAGAGGCTTCCAGATAATTACCCTCTTCTTTTGCCCGGTCAAGAACTTGAAACCAAACACCAGTGGCTTTATCCTGAACTTTTTCAAGGGCATCTGCTGCAGATTTTAATATCTGAAGAATGGAAGGCCTTCCGGGGTGTTCCGTGGGGAAATAATCCAAAATATCTACTAATGCCATCATATACCAGCCGACAGCCCTTCCCCAAAAGTGAGGCGAACACCCGGTTTCATCATTTGACCATTTCATTCCTTTGCTTTCATCCCATGCGTGATAGAGTAGACCGCTATGGGGGTCACGGGTATGCTCTCCCAAAAGCATAATTTGATTAAGGACATCGTCATAGGCCTCGGTTTCATTAAATATACCTGCATATTGGGCATAAAAGGGGGAACTCATATAAAGCCCATCCAGCCACATCTGGTGAGGATAAATCCCCTTGTGCCAGAAGCCGCCTTTATGGTTTCGGGGCTGTTTTTTTAGTTGCTCATGGAGTGAATGAGCCGCAATACGATATTTTTTTTCATGGGTTTTCTCATAAAGGAAAAGAAGTGTTCTGCCCGGATTGACAAGATCCAGATTATATTCATGCTGATCGTAGCCCTTGATGGCTCCGTCTGACTCAATAAACCTGTCCATTTGCTCTTTTATGTAATTAAAATAACGGATGTTACCGGTTTGGTGATAAACAGCTTCAATGGCTTTCAGAATAAGTCCTAGCTCATAACACCATTTTTCCATGTATTTGGAATGCCTGGACATGGCGGATTCGGCTATTTTTTCTGTCCATTTTATTTCTTTTTCATGCATGATAAACCTCACCACATATCCGTCATTGCTGTTTCGTGCAGACAAAATCTTAAAAAAGGCAGCCATAGAAGCGCTCTAGATGCAGAATACATTTAAAACGGAGGGAGTTAAGACCATATATTTTTATTATATAACACAATAGCTTAGAATGCTTTCCTTTTTTGCTTTTTATCATAAAATAATGTAAAAAATCACTTCTTGTTCTCGGGATCGTTTATCCTACTAAATGCCTCATACTGCTCAAGAACTTCTGGATGATTTTCAATAAATTGAATAAATCTTTCAATGCACATCAAAGTGTTACCACTGATATTGTGTTCGATGAGTTCCGTCTCTGTCAGCAAATTCTCTTTAATTCCAACTATTTTTAAGAATTTCTCCAGGATATGATGCCTCTTTAGAAGGAACTCGCCAATTTTTGTCCCGTTCTGGGTTAAAAAAATGATACCATACTTCTTGTAATCCACTAATCCAAGTTCAGTTAGCTTCTGGACCATTTTGGTAGCCGACGAAGGCTTTACATTAAGTAATTCTGAAAGGGTATTGATTCGTATATACCCTTCTTCCTGGATGCTCCTGCATATCATCTCCAAATAATCTTCCATTGCGGATGTTAAAAGCTTTTCTTCCTGATTAAGTAATTGATAACCTCGAACAGTATGGAATTCGTTCATATGCATGGTCGTCACATCCCTTGCATCAAAAAACTATATATTTTCATTTGTATTCGTAACATGTGATTTTTATATTTCATATATTGGTCTAGAGAAACATTCTTTCTCTCCCCTCAAAATGATGAATGGGCACATGTCTTTAATACATGCAGGAGGTTTGTTTATATGGTTAATCCGGTTATTCCTTTGAATTTACTGCCCTTAGGCGGAAAAGCGAAAGTCAAAGCACTGACATCGGACGGCAATACACGCAGAAGAATGCTTGATCTGGGTTTGATTTCGGATACGATGGTGGAGGCACTTCAAAAGAGCCCTTCCGGTGATCCAACGGCCTATCATATTCGGGGGGCAGTCATTGCTCTGCGCCGCGAGGAGGCGAGTAAGATTTTGGTGGAAGTCAGTTAGGCGGGAGCAAATCGCAAGGAGGACTAAAAAATGGGCCTTACCAGTCAGTCGACAGGAATCGGGGTTCTTGAAAATGAACTCAAAATTGAGCGTTTAACCGCCGACGATAAAGTTATTGCGTTGGCAGGGAACCCGAATGTGGGGAAAAGCACAGTTTTCAACAGTCTAACAGGGTTGAACCAGCATACTGGCAACTGGCCGGGCAAAACGGTTAGCAACGCTCAGGGAAAGTACAGATACAAGAACAGAAATTTCATTATGGTAGACATACCGGGCACCTATTCACTCATGGCAAATTCCGCCGAGGAAGAGGTTGCGAGAGATTTTGTATGCTTCGGCAAACCGGATGCCACGGTTATAGTGACTGATGCAACATGTCTGGAAAGAAATCTGAATCTGGTTCTGCAGACTTTGGAAATCACCGATAGGGTTGTGGTTTGTGTTAATCTGATTGATGAAGCGAAAAGAAAGAAAATAACCATAGATTTTAAAGCACTTTCCGTATCTCTGGGCGTGCCGGTTATTCCGACCAATGCCCGAAGCAATAAAGGGCTGGATGCTTTGATTGACGCAGTTTGTGAAGTGGCCGACAAGAGAGTTGCCACAAACCCTGTCAGCATCACTTATGAAGAACCGGTTGAGCAGGCTGTTAAAATGCTTGAGCCCAGGATTTGGGAGCTTGTGGACGGAAAAATTAATAACCGGTGGGTTGCACTTAAGCTCCTGGATGGAGATAAAACCCTCATGGAAGCCATGAATAAATATCTGGGATTTGATCTTTTAGATGATCAGGAACTCATCGGATTACTTGGCTCAGCTAGAAAATACCTTGAGTCCAAGGGTATTGAGGCCGATCAGCTTCGAGACAAAGTTGTATCCAGGCTGATAGGTCTTTCAGAAGAGATATGCCGTGGTGCCGTCACTTTCGAAAATAAGCTGTATAATCTTACAGATAGAAGAATAGATAAAATTGCCACATCAAGAATCTTTGGCATACCCATTATGTTAAGCCTGCTGGCTGTGATATTCTGGCTGACCATCGAAGGTGCCAATGTCCCATCAGGTATTATTGCAGATTTTCTTTTCGGCATTGAAGGGTATATGACAGCTTTTTTTGTTTCATCAGGTGCTCCCGACTGGCTCCATGGCATTCTAGTATTGGGTATGTACCGTACACTGGCGTGGGTTGTTTCGGTAATGCTTCCGCCGATGGCAATATTTTTTCCCTTATTCACTCTTCTGGAAGACCTGGGGTATTTACCGAGAATCGCTTTCAATATGGATAATTTCTTTAAAAAAGCCTGCGCCCATGGAAAGCAAGCCTTAACCATGTGCATGGGTTTCGGATGCAATGCCGCCGGGGTCATTGGCTGCAGAATAATCGACTCACCTCGGGAACGCCTGATTGCAACCTTAACCAATGTTTTTGTTCCCTGTAATGGACGTTTCCCCACCCTCATCGCCATTTCCTCAATCTTCATCGGAGGCACAATGGGCGGAGCGTTCCAATCCATTATATCCACTCTGGCTTTGACCGGAATTGTTCTCTTCGGTATCCTGATGACCTTGCTGGTCTCAAAAATCCTGTCAAAAACAATACTTAAAGGGATTCCCTCATCGTTTGCACTGGAATTGCCGCCTTATCGAAAGCCACAGGTGGGCAGAATCATTGTTCGTTCCATATTTGACAGGACGCTCTTTGTTCTGGGCAGAGCCATTGCCATCGCGGCGCCCGCAGGACTAATCATTTGGCTGATGGCCAATATCACAGTGGCAGGTACCAGCTTGCTTACTCATGGCGCCAACTTTTTTGACCCCTTTGCAAGGCTGTTGGGAATGGACGGCTATATTCTGATGGCTTTCATCCTTGGTTTGCCCGCCAATGAAATAGTGATTCCTATTATTATTATGAGCTATATGGCTTCCGGTTCCATACTGGAATTGGATAGGCTGGAAGACTTAAAGCAGCTATTGGTGGCAAATGGCTGGACCTGGTTGACTGGCATATGCGTGATGCTTTTCTCACTGATGCACTTCCCCTGCGGAACTACCTTATGGACGATCCGAAAGGAAACACAAAGCATGAAATGGACCCTTATTTCGTTTGCAATACCCACAATAGCGGGAATCATGATCTGCTTTATTGTGGCAAATGGGGTACGTCTATTGGGACTTGTTTAAAAAGCTTATCTATTAAATAGCCATGAACAGCCGACCCATTAGTATCAAACAATCATGCATGCGGAGTACAAATTCTCCCGAAAGCATGATTGTTTTTATTATGAATTTGGAGTAAAATGACAACAATCGAAGGGAGGATTAACCATGATGGTAACGAAAGAGGAGATTTGTCAAGCGATAGCTGAGCTAGGGCTCTCAAACAGGGTTATTTGCCTGCATTCATCGTTAAAGTCGTTTGGGCATATTGAAGGTGGGGCTCCTGCTATCATTAATGGGTTTCTTGAACGGGGCTGTACTGTTTTTGTCCCAACATTCTATTATGATGCCATTGTGTGTCCTCCTCATGAAAAAAGGCTGAAACAGAATGGCTGTGATTACTCTGCATTACCCGGGGTTGAAAGTAAAAGCGTCATTCCATATAGCCCGCAGCCTGATCATATAGTCAAAGACATGGGAGCCGTCCCTGCCGGGGTATTAAAAATGGAAGGCAGCTTAAGAGGTGATCATCCCATTAATTCATTTGCTGCCATAGGTCCGTTAGCAGAGGATATTATCAGGCTTCAGAAACCTTTGGATGTGTATGGGCCCTTTAGAAAAATATATGAAATAGGCAATGCTTCTATTGTACTCATGGGAGTCGACTTTACTAAAACAACTCCAATTCATTTTGCAGAACAACTCGCAGGTAGAAGACTTTTCAGAGCCTGGGCTAAGATTTCTGAAAACACAGCTCAGGAGACTGAAGTGGGGAGCTGTTCAGAGGGATTTAACAACCTGGAGCCCTATTTGGCTAATGAGGAAAAAAAGATCATGGTCGGCGAAAGTAAATGGAGAATTTACTCTTTTAACGATTTTATTGATAAAGCCGTATCTGTCATTAAGCAAAATCCGATGATAACCCATTGTGGCCATAAAAATTGCATTCGGTGCAATGATGCGGTAAAAGGGGGTCCAATTTTTACAGAGTGAAGTGACTAATGATTCATGGGACATGCTCATCAGGACCTGGGTCAGAAAGGGATTGTGAACGCCATGAGGTCCAGTATCTCTTCAAAAAAACAGATTGTTCTTATTATGATGATTTTTATTATCCCATTTACACTTTTCTTGACTGCCTATAACTTCATGACGGTAAATATCCTTAATAGCAGAATTGCACAAACGAACAGGGATAGAGTAAAGTTTTATCAGTCCTATCTCGAAGAGGACTTACATAGTATTGAGAACTTTATGGCCAATCTCGTTGCAAACGATTCAAGCTATGGCAGGCTGCGGTATGAACTGACACCTCTCGATGCGCATTTATATACCTACAGCATCATGCAAAAATACCGTGATATCATGTCGGCTAAGAGGATCATAGGAGGGCTGTTTATATATACGACCCAAAATGACCTCTATCGCAAGGTGTTCAATTACAATTTACCTTCTGATGTACGTGAAGAGGCTGAAAAATATCTAAAAAAGATTATTTTCGAAGAGGAGGATCTTGGCCTCAAGGGATGGTTTCCCAGCAAGATAGGGAATCAATATTATTTATTTCGCATTCTCGGTGGAAACGGCACCTTCAGTATTTGCATGGTAGACTTCAACTTAATTGCCATGCCCGGCAATCAGAACGAGGAGAATTACGGGTTTCTCTTCTATTCTTCCCATGATGGTCTTCCTTTGACCTCAGTGGATAAAATTCAGAAAAATGAAATTACGCTACGGAATGATGGCAGCGCATACTATATCACAGGCAATAGTCCCAAGTATCTGATAGTACAGAGCTTTTCCGATTACAGTCATATCAATCTTGTATACGCCATGGCTTATTACGGGTTGCTTATGGATCCCATGAACTTATCCCTTTTAGTTGCTTCAGGTGTGTTCATACTTCTTCTTTTAATCTGTTCCTATCTTTTAAAACGTTATTTCTTCACCCCTTTGAACCACCTTGTAGAGACTATGGATCATATAAAAAATGGTAATATTGATGCAAAAATGAACCCAAACAGTCGAATTGAAGAATTTCAACAAGTCAGTGGGACTTTCAATGAAATGATTGAACAGATTAAACAGCTTAAGATTGTAGCCTACGAGCAAACCCTTGAAGCTCAGCAGGCTAAACTGCAATTCTTGCAAATACAGATCCGACCGCATTTTTTCTTGAACTGTCTTAAGAACCTTTATGGAATGGCTCAAGCTGAAAATTACAAGCTGATACAGGAAATGATATTGATCCTGTCCGATTATCTTCGGTCAATGTTTACGGATAGTCCCGTCGTTGTTCCTCTTTCAACGGAGCTTCACAATGTGGAGACCTACATCATGCTTCAACAGATGAGTATAGCCTCTCCATTGATGTGCACTATAGATGTGGACGAAGCGCTCCGGGCTTTTCAGATACCTCCCCTGTCTGTTCTGACCTTTGTCGAAAACTCAATAAAGCATGGCATGATCCCTCAAAAACCGCTGAAAATACAGATCAAGGTCAAGCTTCTCAAAAACGATGATGAGGAATATGTCAATATTACAATTATGGATAACGGCACGGGTCTCTCTGAGGAAATGCTCGATATCCTCAATAAAGACAATGATTTACAGACACCAACCCAGCATGTCGGGATAATGAATGTAAAACGCCGATTTGCCTTGATTTATCAGAACAAGGTTATATTCATGTTTAGAAAATCCAATGGTTCGCTGGTAGAGATTTTCATTCCGTATCGCAAGGAATCGGGGAACTAAAGCTTATTCGCCTCATGTCATGCTTCAAACATATTCGGACAGGTATTTAGGAGGAAAGCCGTGGTAGTACTAGTAGTAGATGATCAAACCAACGTAGTCAGCGGAATTGTATTCGGTGTGGATTGGAAAAGAATCGGTGTGGAGAAGGTCTTAAAAGCTTACAATGCATTTGAAGCCAAAGAGATCCTTCGAGCTCAGGAAATAGACATCTTGCTTTGTGATATCGAGATGCCTGTTGAGAGCGGGCTTGACCTCCTGCGCTGGATAAAGGGGCAGCAAATGGATGTGGAATGCATCTTCCTCACAGCCCATGCAGACTTTGTCTATGCCAAGGAGGCTATCCAATTGGGCAGCTTTGACTATATACTCCAGCCGGTTCGTTACCAGGAGATTGAGGAAGCGATACTTCGTGCATGGCAAAAGATACAGATGAGAAGGGAAATGCAGAAATACTATTCATACGGCAAAATGCTATATCATGAAAAAGACCGGTTTGTGGATGCTTTGTTAAGAGACTGGTATACCTCTAAACAGATCGACGAGGCAGCCCTATTGGAAGACTTCGGGAGGTTCGGTATCCTTATCAAATCTACAAGCAGGCTGTATTTTGTGTTGCTATGCATCACCAAATGGATGACCGGTGGAGAAAGCTGGGATGAAGGACTCTTGAAATTGGCTCTCAACAACATCGTTTCCGAGCTTTTTAGCCGTTATGGACAGAAAGTCCTTTTGTCACAAATCGGTAGAAATGAATTTGGGTTTATCATATATTCAGAGAACCATTTTATGATAGATGAGCAGGGCGTTGTAAGACAGCTGGATACACTCATCAATGTGTTTAACCGCCATATGGGCTGTAGTATGGCCTGTTATACCGGTGATTCATTAATTCCCGGGGAGGTTCCCGGAAGGGTAAGGGAATTAGTCCGTATGCGGGATGATAATGTTTCCCTGACCAGCAGGGTCTTCTTTCTGGGGCAAGAGTCAAAAACGACAGAAAGCATTGAAGCGTTTCAAAAAATGAAATGGTGGGGCAGCATGCTCATTAACCATAGGGCATCGAATGTCTATGAAGAAGCAGAGGCATATTTGAATAAACTTGCAGCTACAGGAAAATTGAGCGGGGGAGTTCTGAAAAGGTTTTATCAGGAGTTCATTCAAATGACTGCGGCTGTTTTTGAGCAGATGGGATGTTCCATTAATGAAATATTCGTTGATTCTGAAATTTCGGATAAAGTATTACGTCCTTATGGGAGCATTGATGACATGAAGGCTTTTATCAGGTCGGTTACAGATTATTTTAATGAAGCTCCCGGAGATATCGGAAATGTCAAGAATCAAGTCAAACAGATTATTCATTATATCCGGGAAAACGTGGACAAGGATATTCGGCGAAGCGACCTCGCCGAGGCAGTATTTCTGAACCCGAGCTATATATCGCGGCTTTTTAAGAATGAAACGGGTTATTCGCTCAAAAAATTCATCACACAGGAAAAGATGAGCATGGCACAGGCTCTGCTCAGAACCACTGAACTTCCTATCAGTATGGTTGCCGCAAAGGTTGGATATTACAATTTCTCACATTTTTCGCAGACCTATAAAAACCATATGGGAGTTACGCCTGCGGAAGACAGGAGAAAGTAGAAGGTAGGACTTGTAACAATTATAACAATTTAAGTCATGATAATGACAATGGGGGAACGCCTGACTTTCAAAATGTCATTAAACCAACAATTCAGGGTACGAAATGAGTAGAGGGAAAATAGATCTCAGAATCATAATGGTAGTAACAAAATATTTAGAAATGAGGTCGTAAAAATGAAAGCAATCAAAAAAACTGCTACCCTTTTACTTACGGCATTTCTGGTTATCTCAATGATGACAGCGTGCGGCAACACCCAGGCAGCTGTACCGACAGACACCGCCGGAAGTGCTACGCCTGCTACCCAAACAGGGAATGCCCCCCAGGGCCAAAGCGTTCCTCAAGAGGAATATACCGTTAAAATAGTCTTCGTCGGAGATTCGACAACCGAGGCCTGCAATAAAGTGGCGGAAGCAGCCTCCAAAATAACGAAGGAGAAATTCAATACAAAGATCGAATTGCTCAGAATAGGCTACGGATCTTTTCTGCAGGAAGTCAACCTCATGCTTTCATCCGGCGAAAAGCTGGATTTAATGCCCAATTTCGCATACAATACGGCAACTGCCGCCAACAATGGCCAGATTCTTCCTCTGGACAACCTTCTTAAGGAATACGGGAAGGACATGCTTGATAAAATCAGTGAAGAGGACTGGCGCTGCGTAACAATAGACGGACAAATTTATGCGGTTCCCAACAACAAGGAAAAGGCTCAGGGCTTTGGAATAGCTATGCTGACTGAGATTCTTGACAAAATCAATTATGATGTTTCAAAGCTTAAAACGGATGCAGATGTCGAACAGTTATTCAGAGCTGTTAAAGAAGCTTACCCTGATATTTATCCACTTGTATCAGATAATGGCGGTATTGGGTACATGATGGCAGCCAGGGATGAGCTGGGCGGTGATTTTGGATTACTGGAAAACCCGCTGACAGGAGACACCAAGGTTGTAAACTGGTACGAAACCGAAACCTATAAAAATATAATCAGAACCCGGTACAAATGGGCACAGGAAGGTCTGATCATGCCCGATGCCTCCACCAACACCGAAAATGCCGGAAGTCTTATCGGATCAGGTAAAGGATTTGCATACTATACGAATACCAAGCCCGGAATCGATGCCGAATGGGCCCGCAAGGTTGGCAAGGATATGACTGTTGTGGAATTAGTTTCTCCTTTCACAACGACATCAGGCGTATCTAACCAATGGTATATTGCACATAACAGTGAAAAGCCCGAACGAGCCATGCAGGTGCTCAATGAAATGTACATCAACCCGGATATGGCCAATCTTCTTGTAAACGGCATTGAAGGAGAGCATTACGTAGTCGATAAGGCAAACGGCGTTATTGATTATCCTGCCGGTGTAGATGCATCAAACACAACATACACCAGCGTTGCATGGGCCTGGCTGAACGAATTGATCACAACCCCTTGGAAAGCTGATGGTCCAAACATCTGGAAGGATACGATAAAATTCAATGATACTGCAACTCCATCAGTAGCTAAAGGCTTTATGTGGAACAATTCCAATGTATTGAATGAAATCACTGCATGCAACAATGCAACCGCAAAATATACCACTGCTCTAGAATGCGGTTCCCTTGATCCGGAAACCACTATCTCCAAAATGAATCAGGAGCTCAAGGAAGCAGGGATAGAAAGAATCATCGCTGAAAAACAGGCTCAGTTGGACAAATGGCTGGAAACGAAAAAGTAACAGCCGGCTGATCATGGAATGAACAAGTGGGCTGCTGCAAATGAAGCTGCAGCAGCCCACTCTAATCAAAACAACACCTGAAAGATTGGGGATATATATGATCCATGTTCTAAAAAAACGGGTCAGACATTATTTGCGTTTTATTCCGCTTTATCTCATGCTGCTCCCGGGAACCATCTACCTGTTTATTAACAATTATATTCCTATGTCCGGCATAGTCGTAGCCTTCAAGCAGTACAATTTTCAAAAAGGTATTATGGGCAGCCGTTTTATTGGAATAAAGAATTTCGAGTTCCTGTTTAAAACAAAGGAAGCCTGGAAAATTACACGCAATACGATTGGTTACAATGCATTGTTTATTGTTTTAGGAACGGCTATTGCCATTACCGTTGCCATTCTTCTATATGAAATCCGTTCGGAGCTTGCCAAAAAACTTTATCAGACAGTTATACTGGTGCCCTTTCTGATTTCCATCGTGGTTGTGAGCTATCTCGTATATGGTTTTTTAAGCACAGAATCAGGATTCATCAACAACAGCATCTTAAAACCCTTGGGGCTCAGTAAGATTTTTTGGTATTCGGATCCTAAATACTGGCCGTTTATCTTAATAATAGTAAACATATGGAAGTATTTTGGATACAACTGTATTATCTATTATGCCACACTGGTTGGAATTGACCGTGGGTATTATGAAGCAGCTGTTATTGACGGGTGCAGCCGCTGGCAGCAAGTTACGCATATTACGCTTCCCAGTCTTAAGCCGACTATCACAATTCTGACGCTTATGGCCATCGGGAGAATTTTCTACTCCGATTTCGGACTGTTTTATCAAGTACCCATGAACAGCGGTCCTCTAATTGACGCAACGAATACGATTGATACCTATGTTTACAGAGGCCTCATTGAACTGAATAATATCGGCATGTCATCCGCAGCAGGTCTGTATCAGTCCATGGTCGGTTTTATTCTCGTTGTGGCTGCCAATTATGTTGTAAAGAAATACAGCGAAGAAAGCGCACTTTTTTAAAGGAGGGGGATAAAACAAAAATGGTCGAATCCAACAAAACTTTTCAAGTCATTGCACATATCATTATGATTCTGTTGGCTCTATTCTGCATTTTGCCCTTTATCCTGCTTATTGTATCCTCTATAACCGGCGAGACCTCCCTGATTCGGAATGGATACTCCTTCTTTCCTGAAGTTATTGATTTCTCAGCTTACAAATATCTTCTTGTGGATTCAGGAAAGATAATCAAAGGCTATACAATATCTGTATTGACAACTGTTATAGGAACTAGCATCAATTTGGTTCTGACTACTTTGTTTGCATACCCTCTGTCCAGAAAGGATCTGCCAGGCCGTAGCATATTTTCATTTTTCCTTTTTTTCACCATGCTTTTCAATGGCGGACTTGTACCTACGTATATCATGTGGACACAGACCTTTCATATCAAAAATACCCTTTGGGCTCTCATTGTACCGAATCTGATGATGGGGGCCTTCAATGTCATCATGATGCGGACCTACTTTAATACCAATGTTCCAGATGCAGTTATTGAAGCAGCTAGAATTGACGGTGCCGGGGAGGTGCGAATTCTTTTACGGGTTGTTCTTCCCATGTCTCTTCCTATTCTGTCCACATTGGCGCTGCTGGTTGGACTGGCTTACTGGAACGACTGGCTTAACGGCTTATATTATGTCAACAACGAGAAAATGTTCAGTATTCAGGTTCTTTTAAATAAGATGCTTTTGGATACACAGTTCCTGATGAGCAACGCCAGCGCTGGGCTCAATGTGGACCCAAGCACCCTGCCGTCAACAGGCATTAAGATGGCTGTAGCTGTACTGGGTGCTCTTCCTGTTCTGATTGTTTATCCCATCTTTCAGCGGCATTTTGTCAAGGGTATCACCATAGGAGCAGTAAAGGGTTGATAGCCACAGGATACAGCAAGCAAGATTCTTTCTACGACTTCTAGAAACACAAAAAATGAAAAGGTGAGGCAATTAAATGATGAAGACACAGATTGGACCAAACGTTGTAAAGGGCTTTCTGAAAGCAAAGGGAACCGCCGTTGTGAACGGGGCGGGGGAAGATATTATCCTCAAAGGCTGGGGTATTGGCAACTGGTTGCTATGCGAAGGATATATGTGGCTTTCGGGGGGCGGGAAACGTTTTGACCGGCCAAGAAATATTGAGACTGTTATCCGGGAGCTAACAGGCAGCAAATATGCTGAAGGCTTCTGGAAAAGGTTCAGGGAGAACTACACAACAGAAACGGATATACGGTATATGGCCGAACTTGGGTATAACTCGGTACGTCTGCCCATAAATTGGCGTTTGATCATGGAGGATGAGCCCGGGATTATTTGGAAAGAGGACGGGTTTCGGCTTATTGATCAGTTTCTTGGTTGGTGTGAGAAATGGGATATTTATGCTTTTCTCGATCTTCATGGCGCTCCGGGAGGCCAAACCGGCCACAATATCGATGACTCCGTGGATGATTTCCCAAGGCTGTTCACAGACAAAGACAGCTGGGATAAGGGGATAGCCATTTGGAGGGAGTTGGCTCGCAGGTACAAGGATCGTGAGATCGTGGGGGGATATGACCTTCTCAACGAGCCCCTCCGCCCCGGGCTTATTGATGGAAAGAATCTGGATTACCTTCTTCCAAGGCTGGCCAGGTTCTATGATGAGGCCATCGCGGAGATCCGCAAGCTTGACACAAAACACATGATATCACTGGAAGGGCACCATTGGTCAACCAATACAGCTGTCTTCCACAAGAAATACGATGATAATGTGATTATCCATTTCCATCGTTATGCCTGCATGCCGGGCATCGAATCCTTAAAGCCTTATCTGGAGGCCCGGACAAAGTTTAATGCACCGCTGTGGCTGGGAGAAACCGGCGAAAACGTGCTGGAATGGTATGCGGCTATGTATCCCCTTAATGTCGCACTGGGGATAGGGTACAATCTTTGGACATGGAAGAAAATGGACTGTAATAATTCACCGTGCTCTGTCAAAAAGCCTGACGGCTGGGATAAAATCATTTCCTATACCCAAGGCGGGCCCAGGCCTTCCTATGAGGAAGCACAGACCATACTGGATCAGTACTTGGAAAATATGAAGCTTGAAAACTGTGTTAAGAATGAGGCTGTGAATAAGCACGTATTCAGATATCCGGGTTGCCGTGTCCGCGGTACCGATTTTGATCTGCTTCCCGGTAAGGGGGTTTCTTTCAGCGGATTAAGAAGCGAAGGCAATGTCTACGGATATCAGACTGAAACGGGAATGGCTATTGCTGCTTTATCCGACGAACCCATGGACAAGCGCTTCTTCTTTGACTGTGGATGGGATGGGTTGACCCTTGAAATGGAGATGAATGAGTATGCGGCTTATACTTTTGAGCGTATAGAGGCTGGCTGTAAGTTGAAATTGGAGCTTTCTTCAAGCAAGGATGCTTTAATCACAGTTTGTCAGGATGCTTCTGAAATAAAGGAGCTTAGGCCTGCAGACAGTCTTGGGTATCAGGAAATCCTTATTGACAAACTGATTCCTTCCGAAAGCTCCAGGTTTAAGGTCTTTGTCAAAGGTGGGAAAATAAAGCTGAATGCCATTTCACTCCTTTCCAAGTGATGCGTGGGATTCAATGGGATATGCTCATCAGGACCTGGGTCAGAAAGGCCCTGATGAGCATCAAAGTGTTTATGAATTAACAGAAGAGAACTCCTCTAAAAATACGCTATCCTCCACAAGCTGCTTTCTCAATAAATCCGTACTCACATCCTGGACCGGACTACTGGTTGCCGCAGCTAAAGCTGCAGCGGTTCCTGCCCCCTGGCTGATCGCCATGACAATGGGAGTAACACGTACTGCGGCACAGGCTTCATGAGTGGCGCTAAGGCAGCGTCCGGTAACCAAAAGGTTATCTATTTCCCCGGCAATAACACTGCGGTAAGGAATGGAGTACCAGCTTCCGGGTGTTAAGAAGCGATGGGTCATGGCTTCGCCGTCAGGCGAGTGGATATCAATAGGATAACCTCCCATGGCAATGGCGTCGGGGAACATACGGTTGCTTAAAAGATCGTCTGCAGTAAGCTTGTAAACGCCGTTAATTTTCCGGCTTTCACGTATTCCAATATTGGGGCCCGTTGAAATGATATAACAGTTTTCAAACCCGGGAATGTATTTTTTCAGAAAAGCCGCAATCTTATGCGCCTGCTTTCGCCCTTCAACTGTGGCTTTGGTGAGCTCATAGGGATCGAGGGCGCTATGTCGGGTGACTCGGCTCATATTAACAATAAATTGGCCTTTGATATTGGTTTCGAAGCACAGAACCATATCCCGTTCAATATCAAAATCACCCTTTTCACGGGCAAGCTTTATAACCGAGTAAGCACCTGAAATACCGCAACGGGGCAATTCCTTTAGCCTGTCAAAGGGCGTGGGGGCGTACATATCTTCCTGATGGGTTGTGATATAGTCCATAAGACGGTCACGGTCAACACCGTTCACTCTCATATTCATGGTCATGGGTTGAGCCAGAGTATCCTTTTCCCGGCCGTAAACGCTGCTGACTCCTGCGTGTGTGGCCAGATCGGCGTCGGCAGAAGCATCTATGAAAACCTTGGCTTCCACCTTAAAGCTCCCGCTTTTTGAAAACAGGTTTACTGATGTGATTTTGCGGTCGTTTACCGTACAGCCCGTGTAAGTGGTGTAATAGAGCAAGGTCACACCTGCTTCTACAGCCATGGTTTCCATCACAAATTTGAGGCCTTCCACGTCGAAAGGAGTGATGCTGCTGGCATAGCCTACGGCATCATCCATATGGCCCGGCGAAAACCCCAGGCTGACCATGCGCTGTACAATTTCATCGGGAATTCCCTTCACCACCTGGACTTTTCCCGCGTGAAAGGTCATTTGGGGACCGGTTCCGGCCATGGTAAGTGTGCCGCCAAGACAGCCATACTGCTCCACCAGCAGGGTCTTCGCGCCACGACGGGCGGCGGCAATAGCTGCGGTTACACCGGCAGGTCCGCCACCAATGACAACAACATCATACGATAACTGGTTATTCATAATAAATCCTCCTTTTGTGCGGCAAGCCCGTGATAGGTGTGCGCAAAGCCGTGAGCACCAATTTCACTGAGGGCGCGGATACCCGTCTTGCCAAGCTTTAATTTTCCTATGGAGAGCATGGGAACTTTATAGTCTCTACTAGTAAGCCCCAAAGATGTCCATTCTAGAAAATGAAAGAATTCATGGCTGACTATTATGTTAATGGCAGTATCCAGATCCAGTTCGTAATTTTCGGCCCATAAAGCAATTGAGCGAAGGTATAAAATAAGAAGCTTTTTGCCTGAAATATAGTCACTGAAATACCGGCGGTCTCCCACCACATAGTCGATGTCTTTTTTTTCAATGGTAAGGCCGCTTTGCATAGCGATATCGATAAAATCCGTGAGCCCGTTATAAGCCCTGAAAATCTCTTTAGCAGCATTTGCCCCTTTCTGCCAGGCGGCTTCCACAATAGGCTCCCGGTCGGTTTCGGGAATTTTGACATAGCACAAATCGTAGGATAGTTCTTTATATGCCAAGTCTTTGCTTGGAAAGGGGAGTGAAGCAACTGCCATAATCCATCTCCTTCTTTCGAAAACCTTGTCAATAAATTCTATGCTGATCAGTCCAGACGCTTGGTAGCGGCTACAATAACCGGTTCATTTTCAGGGTACCCGGCCAGTTCCACATTGCCAAGACTAAATATCTGCGTATCGCTCGACAATCCGGACAGGTCGATGATGCGCTTACCCAGAACCACGTAGATATTGGGCAGGTTAACGCCTCCGTCATTGTAAATGGTGAGCTCCTCCAGCAGAAACGATGCGTCTTTTTGCCAGGCACCCACAGAAGATTGGCGCACCCAAGCGTTGTTCTTCTGCAGCCGGATAATGCCTTCTTCATCAATAAGGCGCAGCGGTGTGGTTCTTCTTTTCAACAGTCCGAACAGCTTGGCTTGTACGGAGTTATATTGCACTGCAAACATAGCGCCATTCTGTGCGGCAATTTTCAGGTCGGACGGTTTAACATCCAGGTTATCTCCAACAATTTTGAGCAACTCTTCCTTTGACAGCTTTCGCTCCATGAGATTCTTGCTGCGAAGCTCAGTAGCACCTACTGCAATGGCTCGGATGACATTGCGCTGTGTATCCACTTCCACACTGACTTCCACACTTCCGGGAGCGGCACCATTTTTTATGGCCTTCATTTCAGCTTCGCGCCGAACGCTTATAATATCCTCGTCGGTGGGATTGGGAACGCTGCGTTCAACCATATCGCGCACCATGGCCAGTGCCACACCGATGGTTGAAATAACGGGCGCGAGATGAGCGATGCGATGACGATGCCCCATGGTTTTGGCCAGATGCGGAACCACGCTGGCTGCACCGCCTCCGCCGCCCACAAATAAGGTAGTACGGGGATCCATATTGTAGTCCTTAAGTAATTGGGCTACCACCTTGCCATTTTTTACTGCAGCAAAGGCAAGAACTTTTTCTGCAGCCTGTTCAACGCTTATGCCCATACTATCGGCTAAAGGCTTCCAGGCTTTTTTTGCGGCTTCGATATTGCCAAAGGCGTAATCCTCCGCATGTACATAGCCTGCAATATTCGCGGCACCTGCCATAGTCAGGGCCACACGCACACCATTGGAGCAGACAATGCAGGCATACTCGGGGTCGGTGGACGTGGGTTGTATGCTGATGAGCTTTGGCTCGATAATGTCTTCGGCCTTGGAATAGACTTCGTATTTAAGTCCTGCGATATGCGCGCTTCTAGGGCCGGTATCCACCGCTTTACCGTTTTTAAGCTGTACCATACTGCCGCCGCCGATACCCACAGTACGCACATCCAGACTGTTTAAGTAGGTCTTGTGACCGCCCACCTCGGCGTATTGGATCATGACCTTACCGTCTTTGACACAGGATATATCGGTAGAGGTGCCGCCAACTTCAAAGAATATGCCGTCGGTGAGCTTTTCGTACATCAAAGCGCCGGCTACACCTGCGGCTGGGCCGGATAAAATAGTCAGAATTGGACGTCCACGAACTTCGTCCACCGTCATGACACCGCCGTCGCAGCGCATAACCATTAATGGGCTGGTAATATTGGCATTACGAATGCTTTGTTCCGTCATGGTGGCAGCTTCAAGCATCTTGGGCATAATACTGGCGTTTATAACAGCGGTACGGGTGCGAATTTTTAACCCGTAGAGCTTCGAAATATCATTAGTGGCGGTTGCAGGAAGTTCCATGCCGGTGCATACCGACAACGCTAAATTCTCGTTGGTAGGATCATCCACACTAAAGGCCTCGGCAGCTACAAAGGTGGCAGCACCCTTCTCCTGAAGTTTTTTTACTGCGTCTTTTACTAAAGCCTCCAAATCCTGTTGAGCTGAAGTATCCACAAAAACATGCTGGGATGTAAGGCTTTTGCTTTCTGTCAAAGGAATATCACCAATAGCGGTATCATTTTTGGCTTTGAATCCTTCGAGTCCCCTTCCCATGGCGATGATGCCAACGGGTGCCACGTCCCCTTCCAGCAGTGCATTGGTAGCCTGGGTGGTGCCGTGGGCGATAAAAATAACGTCATCGGGTTGAATGCGGCAATCTTCCATTATTTTATGGAGCGCTTCCACAATGCCTGCGGCTACGCCTTCCTGTGCATCATGTGTGGTAGGCACTTTTACCGAACCAATGACTTCAAAGGTATCGTTGTTTATGGCAACGGCGTCGGTAAAGGTACCACCAACATCAATGCCTATGCGAACTTTCATAGTTATAGCCTCCTAAGTCTATTATCATGCAGTTATATTGTTCCACAATCCGACTAAACAAAACGGCAAAGGTCGACATTTTGCTTGGCTGGATTGTGGAAAGGGCGCTTTAGCAACGCCCTTTCCCAGCCTGTTTCACTCATTTTAGAAATACAGAATACCTGAAAGGACAACACCGATAACCGCGATGATCCACAAATAGGGCAGAAGCTTTTTCGTAATTGAGTTAACATCGACTTCTGCAAAATTAGCGGTCCATACATTCTGGGTGTTGGTGGGGTCACCGCACCCCTGGATGCGCTCTGCAGCAAGGAAAGCACCCATAACGGAGAGAGGGGACAAAGTGCCAAGGCCAATGACAAGAGCAGCAATGCCTGAACCTAGGCCAAACAGGTTCATGGGACCACGGTACAGTGAAAGCGGTGCCAGTACGCTGAAGAAGATAATAAACAAAATACGGCTGGAGGGAACAACCTCAAGCAGGAAGGGGTTCAGAACAGCTTTTACCATTCCATGGGTTACAGCCAGATACAGAATACCGATTCCGATCATCAGTATGATAGCGGGAGCTCCGTCGGTAATACCATCGTAGCAGGTTTTAACAAGCAGGTTCATGGCCTTGCTGAAGCTCTTGGAGGTAAAGAGCAAAATCCATAAAATGCCTGCAAGAAAGGCCGGTACAACGGGAACCTTAAAGAAGGCTACCAATGCAATCGGGACAAGTGGGGTAAGCATTGCAAAAACACCGGTAATTCCTGACAATTGGCGGGTTTCGGTGTTCTCGCTTACAGGCGCGGAGAAGGAGAACTTAACGCCGTTGCGCTTGAATTCAACAAATACAAATACCAGGGTAGCAAGGGCGGTTGCAACTAATAAGTAAACTTCAAAGTTGCGAATATTATCAATAGGAAGATTAAAGATCGTTGAGTAGGTCGTCCAGTTGGCTATATTAAAGGTAAGTCCGGTGGTGAAAGCCATCAGGAAGATACTGGCTGCGCTCATTGCGGGAACGCCAACCGAAATCAAAATGGGCAATACGATGGAGCCCACCATAATGATGGAACCCAAACCGCTCAAGGTGGTGAATAGAATAGCACAAGCCACAACCATGACCAGGGTGACGATCAATGGACGGTCACCGCCGAGCTCCGCGCTCTTCTTGATAATAGTTTCGGTAACTCCTGTTTTGTTCATAAGCTGGCCCAGCCATGCGCCAAAGATAACTGCCATAATAGCCGGTCCCATACGTACCGTGCCGGCTTCCACAACAGTCTGAAGCCAACCTATGGCTTTTCCGTCGGCATCGTTGCCTACGGCAGGAACACCGGCAATCATACAAATGATGATGCCCATTAACGGAAGTGCAAGAAGTGTGGGGATTTTTTTTGTCATCATCAGCGCCGCAATAATGACAAAAACAACAATAATCAGAACTCCTTGTAACATAATCATTCTCCTTTTTGTAAGGGTCGCCCCCATATTTTTTACCGCATGAGCGGTTAAGGATCTTTAAAAGGATTCAATGGCTTCACGATAGGACAGGGTAGAGGCTTTAACGCTGTGGGGTGTGGGTTCTTTACCCATTACAATGGCACCAATCATGACGGCTTTACAGCCAGCCTCATAGAGATGTTTGACTTCACCAGGGAGAATATGCTTCTGTGTAGGAATGACAGTGGGTTGTTTAACATGGGCGGCCAAATACTGATACTGAAGTACATCCCCATAGTTAAGCGGAGAGCCATAGGCTTCACCAGGCTGAATACTGCATTCAAGCACTTCAATTGGGGATGTCGTCACAGCATCCAGCATAGGGTGTGGATAAGAATGACCAATGGCGACCATTTTCGTAAGATGCTTGCTTTCCATCATGTAACTGGGCAAATGGTGGATATACGATGAAAAAAAGCCAATACCGAGCTTTTCAGCTTCCAGTCGTTCTTCGTTTGTAATGAAGGCTTCATCGGCGCCCGGAACAAGCCCGACGGGAACATTTCCGCAGAGCTTGACCAGCTCTTGTAAAAATGATTCGTTTTCTTTGAACGTACCAAAGGTGTGTCCACTCGCCCTGTGCCATACATTGCAATGTACCTTGACTGCGTCGGCACCGCCTTCTAAAGCGGCCTGTGCCAGGTCCAAACGATTGGATGGCAAACTGACAATAAGGGAAAAAGGTTTTTGTGTTACCATTTCCAAAAAAGTCATGCTTTTTCATCTCCTTCTATTTAGGGACGGTTAACAGAACTTCCGCTTAAGATAGCGCTACGCCCAGCCTGGATGCCACGAAGGGCCCACGCTAAAAGCGGAAGTAATGTTTTAAGTCCCTTTTAATACGCTAATGGGTGCAGAGCACGCTTTTGCGTATTTTTTCGGCCAATAAATTTGAAATTGGCTGCTGAAAGGCGTCCAAAACCTGAATGTCTGGAGAGGGAGCAGGTGCCATATTTTCACTGGTCAATTCTCTCACCGTTCCCATAAAACCGCCTACTTTAGTAATATTTCCTGAAATAAAAATGATATCCAACGGGAATAAAGTACAAAGCAAAGCAATGATAGCTGAGATTTGTTTGGAAAAGGCTGATAACAGCCGGCTTTGAGGAGGAGTCAGTGCTTTTTCGGAGGGACAGGGCTCTTTTTTACACAGGGCCTCCAGCAAGGGAAGCTGAGGGATGTCATTGCCTATGTTGTGTAAAAGGGGTGTGATATCAGAAATTCTTCCGCTTTTTAGCGGCACTGGTTTACCTTGAATGGTGATACTTGCTAAAATGCTGTTGCCAATGGTGATATGAGCACTATTATGCTTGGTTTTGTCCGATGTGTCCAAAGCCGCAAAAAACGAATAGGAGCTGGTATGATCTTCAACAACGGTTGTACGGAACTGGGTGACTAATGCTTCCTTCAACGAAATACTTGCAGAGGAAAGAGATGTTGAATACATAACATTGCACTCGCTGGCTTGAATATCTTCCTGGAACAACAGGCCAAACCCCTGCAATTTCTTTTTACGGCATTCCTCAACGCCATAATGGGTAAGTACAGCCGAGGTTATAGCGATAAACAGGTCATTGCCTGAAATATAGCGGTTGGACAAAGCAATGGTGGATTGCTCATGAAGGTTCATGTCATAGATATGAAGAGTAGACCTCTGGCGACTAATATCCACAACGCAGATATCGCCAAAAGCGCTGTTGACGGAAAGCTCAACTCGTTTGCGCCCTCCTGTGGATGCCGATGTTCCTGATTCAATAAGCAAGCCGTCTTCAATAATTTCGTTGACGAGTACGGTTACGGTGCTTGGAGACAGTTGGGTGTATTGGGCAATTTCAATCCGCGAAAGGGAGCCATGCTCTAAAATTGAGCGCATAATCACCTGACGGTTTTGCTTTTTAATATCTTGTAGCCCAACTTTTTTCATAAATGCCTTCCTTACTGTCCCTAATAGGAATTAGTTATTTCGGACTTCGAAATAAGTACAAGATGAATATAACATATACAAAAAATGAACGCAATACCTAAGAAATTTTTTCTATTTTGCCCAATTGGGTTCATCCGGCGATTATTATCTGTAAGGGATCGCTTTTTGTTTACTGTAGCTCAGTTGGATATCGCCGGCTTGCCGGTGGTCGCCATAAAAGTCAAGGGTATTGCGCGTAAAGCAGAGATGTGGGAAAATACCTTGTATAAGCCCTTTGATTCTAGCTTGCCGGAGCCGGCGGGGTGAAACGATGACACTACAGGATTTTTGTCGCAAAATACAGCTGGATGATGCTGCAATGGACATTACATGCAGCTTTGCTATTTCAGATAATGAAATGGCGGAGTTACGAGATCTCTTTTATCGGGACACTGAAGCATTTAATAATTGCATAAACGCAAAGCCGCAGCCAGCTCAGTGGTATCTGGTGCTGTATGTGCGCTTTGCCTCCCTTCTGGAGGAGGAATATGCGATAAAGCGTATTTCTGAAGCTATCTATATTGATACCTTTTCCGATATTTCAATATGGGAGAAGGAGTGCTTTGAGCAGACAGGAAAACATGGATTGCTTGAAATCCAATGGCTTGCAAAGCATTTAAAGCTTGAGCTGTTTCGCTTGGGAAGGCTCCAGTTTGAACCCATTTCATTTCCGCCGGAGCTTGAAAAAGCCACTGATTCACCACAGGAAGACAAGGTCTTGAATGTACATATTCCAAAAGGAGCTCCTCTGAAGGAGCAAGTGATTGCAGACTCATATGGACAAGCTATGGATTTCTGGGGGCTTAAGCAGGCGGTATTTGTGTGTCATTCATGGCTCATAAGTCCAATGTTAAAAGAACTGCTGCCTCCCACTGCAAATATTCTTACCTTCCAAAAGGATTATGAGCTTGCCATGATAGATTGGGAATGCAGACAGGCAGAGGAACGTATTTTCGGCTATATATCCGACGATATTGATTCATATCCTGAGAATACCGGTTTGCAAAAAAGTGTAAAAGCATGGCTTAAATCGGGTCAGAAAATCCCCGCAGGCTGGGGTGTGTATCGTTACAAGTGAAAACTATAACCCATAGAAAAAGCATTAAAAAATCACCCATCGGGTGATTTTTTTGTTGCTGCTGGTCCGGTATGATAATAAAGCGGCAAAACCGGCTGAAATCTGTTGTAAGAGAGGACTGTTGTTTTCATGAGGTATATAAGACTTTTGGCATTATTACTTTCACTTTGTGCCCTTTCATTACTTTTTTTTGGGTGCGTTGAACAAAACGATTCAAACCAAGAAAAGGAGACTCGCAAGGAGGAAGCAGCAGAAGAGGCGCCTTTAAAAGATGCAGAGCTTTTAAGGAGCATTGCTTATAAGCCGTCCGGCCGAAAAGGTGATTTAAGGTTTACAACCTCTATTACCAGTGAAATGTCTGATTTAGAGGTGCCTGTTGAGGTTGTTACAACTCTTGCCAGGGATGGCCGTATGCGAACTGAAACCACGATGATGGAGGCTACGGAAGTCACCATCATCCTGCCTGATGACGGTACTTGCTATGACATTGATGCGTCAGGTGAAGTGGTGGGCATGAGGCCTTTTGATCCTACCTTGTATATGGATGAGGGGACCTTGTATGACATGCTTGTCTTAAGCGGTGAGGAGCTGATCTCTGCGCAATATGAGGAGCTCTATGGTATAAAGGTTATTTGTGTCAGCAAGAAATGTGGTGAAGATGGTACTGTTACCCTGTGGTATTCCCCCGATTATTTTGTGGAACTCCAGAGCGAATATGATGTTAACATGCGGACAACAACCGCATTGGTAAGCTTTGAAGAACTTGATTCTGTGGATGATGGGCTTTTTGTATTGCCCTCAGTGAATGAAGGAGCTGCTGATCCCCGGTCAGAACTGCCTGGTATGGAAACAGGAACCGAATACTATTATACGGCTGATGAGGTGCAGGCGGTTGTGTATTTTATTGCTATGAAGGATATTAATGATGCAGGCGGCAGAGAATTTGCAACAAGTGTTGAGGGTATGGTTTCTCTTGAAGCCTTCGACAATGATGTATGCTATCTCGTCCGGTTTTCTGAAGAAACAGCAGAGAAGTCTTTGACCATTGGCTATTATGCGGTGAGTGCCAATGGTACCAATATCTATTTTTTGGATGGAGCTTCGGGAGATTACGAGAAAATCGGTGAAATGCCAGGTAAGTGAGTGGTGAATAGTAGGAACTATTTCTGAGCCAGTTGGAAAACCTCATTTATTGAGATTTCCAGTTTGTTTTCCCAAAAAATGCGTATACCGTCTGTGGCTGCCCTTCTGAAGAAGTCCTCATCCGAGAGTATGTTGAACCTGATGGTATGAAGCCGGGGTTTGAGATTCAGTATCATACTGCACCCATTTTCAAATAAAACATTTAAACGGTAATTTTCAAGAGGTATGACAGCTTCTATTCGGCTCATTCTCCACCTCCGGCGCAAAGAATCTTCCATGCTTAAATTGTATGGCAGATGCTTTTTGCTTCCAATCACCCGATGGGTGATTTTGATGGGAGGGCCTTACTTCATAGGGTCAGTCTTTTCCAGAAAAAACTGCTTTATAAGAACCCTTGAATTTATACCAAGTTTCTCAAAAACGCTTTTCATTTGTGTTTTCACTGTATTTTCAGAAATGTAGAGTCTTTCTCCTATTTCCCGGTTAGAAAATCCCTCTGCGGCAAGTTGGGCGATTTCCATCTCTCTGGCCGTCAAGTCCGGTTTTTTTTCTGAAAACTCTTCCTTTTTTATTTGGGTGAGAGCTTTTTGATATGGCGCATACAATTGAAGTATTCGGGCTATTTCTTCGCACAGGCAGCCTTGGCGGTATAATTCCTCCAGCAGAGGCTTTAAAAAATCGCCGTTTTCAACAAACGGCATGTATATCTTGTCCGGGATAGCCATATTCAGAGCCTGTTTCAATGCATCCAAAGCGTCTTTTTGTCTGAATATCCGATCATTGGCTGCTGCAAGATAGATAGCGGTATAGATTGACCCCAAGAGATTCGGAAAAACGGAGGCCATACTGAGAAAGGCTCTCGCGCTTCCGATGAGCTTTAAATACTCGCCTTTTATCAGGAGTATCCTGCCATAGACGATGTTTACCATTGGAATATTAGGGAACAGCAATCGGTAACTACTGAAATCACCCGTCAGAAGCCACTCCGGGACCTTACCGCTTTGGCAGAGTAAGGAAAGAAGATAGCCCTCGCATATTTCAACCGTATGAATCAGGAAGTATTCCTTTTGCTTGGTGATTTCATCGCGCATGGTTTTCAGAAGCATGGTTATTCTAGAAAAATTGCCTTGTATCAACGCCAAGCGCATCCAAAGGAAAAGAACACAGATAATGTTTGATACTTGACTTTTTTGTTTGGATTCATACATGGCCTTATGAGCCTCAATTTCAGCGTTATCAAATTCACCCGCATAAAAATGGCTTTCTGCTTTCATAATATATTCTCCGCCGGATGCATTTCCGTTGGATACCTGGCTGTAGCAGGGGAGAGCCTCCATCATGTCTTCAAGATTCTCCATAAGCTTACCGGATTCCCGATAAAACATATAAAGGATTGATGGGGAGCCAAAGGTCCAATTTGAGTTGGCAGATAGAATGGATGAAGGTTCTTTTAATAGCTGATATGCTTTTTGATGATGTTCCTTCATTTTGCGGATGTCATTATAGCCTGTAAAGCTCATAATCAGTTCAAATTCGCCCAAAAGGCGATTGCGTTGATTCTCGTCCAGGGTTTTATCCGAATGGATATGATGCAGGAATTCTTCGCAGGCTTTTTGGAACAAATCAATTTCATTGAATGTAAACAGCTCAAAGGCCAGCAGGAGCAAAACAAAATGATGCCTGCTCTTCACCTCATCCGGACATTCAACGACATACTTGATGGTCAGTTCTTTTCCGTAATAAAGATTGATGCCGGTAGCCTTCTCCCTTTCAATAGATTGGTAGATACCTTCAAAATCACCGTATAAATAGAAATAGTGCATGGCCAGCCTATAATCGCCAACCTTTAAAAACCACCGGGCAGCCTTATGGTACAGATCAAGTTTGATTTGTTTGCTTTCAAGCACATCCTTAAGGAAGTTCGTTAAGAGACTGTGCATATGATAAGTTTTAGATTCTGCATCATATTTGATAAATGCATTTTTGCTGGTTATTTCAATAAGGATGTCCGCAGCGTTGTCCTTTCCCCACATATGAACTGCCTGATCAAGGGTAAAGCTATCAAAAAGGCACATCGTAACAAGAAAGTCCTTGATTTCCTGGGCAAATGATGCATAGACGGCTTTCTCCATAAGCTTATAAATATTAGTTACATGTGAATAGGAACCCTCAGAAATATAATCCAGCATGAGCAGATAAAGAGCACTGATCCAACCGTCGGTCATAGCATAAAGCCTGTCTGCGTCGGAGGTTCTGATGCTGACACCGCAAAGCTTGAAATATTCCGTTATTTCATTGGGTGCAAGCTCAAAGGCTTCTTTCTTCAAATGGTTTAAATAACCCTTAAGCGTGAGCTCTTCAAGATTATCCATTTGGGTAAAACGCGTTGTCAAAACGATATGCAGATTTGATATTTCATTCCGGACGAGAAATTGGATAAAGGCATTGACAACCGTACTATCGACCAGATGGTAGTCATCTATGACCAGAACGGTTTTTTTGGGGATCCTTATGGTCTCAATGATATGTATTGCCTCCTGCATGGATACGCTGTCATTGGGAAATTCAAGCCGGACCAGGCTTTGTGAGGCAGACTCAGAAAAGATACACAATTGATGGCATAGGCTGTTCCAAAAATTAAGCAGGCTGCTGTCATATATGGTCTGCCATAGCACTGCTGCATCACTTTTTTTCAGGTACTCGCGTACTGCTGTCGTTTTCCCGTAGCCCATAGGAGCTTCAACAATGGTCAGAGGATAGTTAAAGATATTATTTAAGGCGTTAGTAATGCGCGGTGGAAAGTATAAGCTTTTCGTGTTGCAGTGATGGGTTCTTTGCATAATGGAGCCTCCACAAATTAAGGAATGAAAGATAATTCCAGCTTAACCTTCACGATGGTATACAAGTTGAATATTCTCAGTCAAAAAAAGTCAATAAATTTGAAAGTCTTACAATATCATACACCTTCAATGATAAAAAGCAAAGATTAAAGCCAATAAAAGGGACTACCCTGCTTATAGCGGGATAGTCCTGGAAGATCTTGATGTAGGTTATAGAATTATTATTCTCACTTATTGCTTATTTTTCATTTTTCGTCGCCGGATTATTGCCGTGATCACAGTCAAGCCAATAGTAATGGCCCCTATGACTGTTAAAGCCAAGGTAACCAGGGTCGGGGGTCCAGAAACAGCGGCCGGTTCTCCGATAGTGATATCCCATTCTTTATTTAAATCTCCTGCAACAGCTAAAAGTTTGATCTTGCCATTCTTCCTTCCGGTCAGAACACCTGAATCCGGGTCAATGTCGGCAATTTCGGGGTTGGATGTATACCATTTCAGCGTAGCCTCCGTCCCTACTGCACGCACCTCCATGTTAAATTTTGTGCCAACGGGAATAGTTGTTCGTATATTCACATCTTCAATAGAGGGGGCCCAGACATTGATGTCAAACTGGAAGGGTTTCTCAACTCCGTCAATGGTAATAACTCCCGCAATGGAGGTGGTTCCGGGTGATAGGCCTTTAATGTTGCCCTCTGAATCAACAGTGGCTACTGCCGGGTTTCCAGAATCAGCAGTAAGTATTGATGGAATCTGACCGGGAGTGCGCACGTTTATTGGCATGGTTTTACCTGCCTCTAACAAAGAAGCGGCTGGAGCTGCATCCACAAGCTGGATAGAAAGAGTTGCTCTCTCAGCTTCGCTAATATCCATCCCTTCATTCACTACCCCGGATTCATTCCAGACTGCCAAAGTCGCATTTCCATCTCCGTCTCCCAAGCCTATTTCATATGTGGCTGCCATCATGGGGGCCGCGGACCCGTATATAAGCAGAGGTGCCTCCGTGTCTACTCGATACACCGCACTCATATCTTTTGCAACCAGATATTCTCCAATAATAGCTCCTGTATCCGCGAATACAGCCTTTAAATGATAGAACCAGTTATCCACCAATACCTCGGATTCTTCAAGACGGTATACTCCGTTGTTACTGTTAAGGCCGGTGGCAGCCGTCGGAAGGTTTTCCAGCAGTGCTCCGGCGGCTTCTATTGTCATTTCCATAGTATCCCTCTGCCATGTATACCGACCGGCTACGGATGCGGGAAGGCTTCCGTTTTGCATGACTTCAATGGATTTTTCACTCCAATGAAAAGTGAGGGATACAAAGCCGTCGGATGTATCACCCTCCCATTGACCCATTCCGTTCTCATCAACAAAAAGGGTACCCGGAAATCGAAAATCCGTGTTGTTATCAGTCTTGTTTCCTTTTACCACATCGAATTCGAACAGTACGACGCTATCATCGACGGGTAGCAGCTGAAGCTTACCACTGCTGTCTTGATCTGCGTCGACCTTTATATATGTGCCGTATATCTGTGACCCGTCCTCCGATGTTGCCCCATGGGCCATCAAGAGCCCTGGAAGGAAAGCATATTTTCCTGTGATGATGGACGATATAGGCGACTGGAAGGCTATTCCTACAATCAACATGATTAAGAAACCACTGATGAACCTTTTCTTGTCAGGCATTGTCTTCACCCCCTATATCTGGACAGCGATGGTTGTCTGTTTTGGCGTTCCATCCTTGATCCAGTACTTGATAATGTAATCACCACTCGTTACTTTCAATCCTTTAGTTGGGTAATAATCCCACTTAACAGTCCATTTCCCAGATCCGTACAGGAACTCATCAAGGCTGTATTGCTTAAGCAGCTTGCCATCCTTGGAATAGATCTCGCAGTAGAGTGCTTTACCTTGGGCCCCGTTCAGATTGAAGACCAGCTTGTGTACGTAGCTTCCGTCATCCAGCTTTATCTTGAAAGCTTCCTTGAGCGTCATTACCGCTTTTTGTGTATGCTTGATGCCGAAGGACCAGCTCTGTGTGTTAAAAGCGGTTGAATGGGTAAGCATCATGGTATATTGGCCGGTGGGTGTGATGGAATAGTCTCTTGAAAATGTATATTTCACCGGATAAGTATAATTGGTGTGATCTAGGGTGGACCACCTGTCGATAACGACTCCCGACTCATCGATCAGACAGCCGTCGATGGATCCGTTCTCCAGACCCGAAGCCTCCACCTCCATGCAAAAGTTCCCTTTCTGGTTAATGAAGGAACGTACCAGTTTGATATAACCGTTTGTATTACTACTGTAACCGAACTCATCAGCCAATACGTGGGGCTGCATAAAAAGTACCGACAGCATCACTGCCAGGAGTAGGGATAGTATTCTGATGGGTAGGTTGAATACCTTTTCTTTATGATTAACTTGGACGGACATATCGAAAGCCTCCTTTTCTTTTTACTAACCAAGGATTTTCCTATGAATCATTCTTGAATTGTATAAGGATTTCATTGGCAATAAAATCACCCGACGGGTGATTTTAAATGAGCAAATTCATGTAGTATGATGGGGGCAAATAAAATCTATCGTAACTGAAAGGAAGATCATATGAAGAATGTAATGGCTTTGGTTTTGTGTATGCTGCTTGGAATTGGATTAATAGGCTGTTCCGGATCTGAACCCTCCTATTATGGTGTGTGGTCAATAGATGGCTTGCTGCCGGATGCGCCAATGGGAAATTTCAGCGAAGAGAATTTAGAGACAATTATGAATGTAAGCCTGACCTTTTCCGCAGAAGAGGCAACATGCTTTGGTGACCAAATAGATTCATTGGGGCAAACTGTTTCTGATCCTGAATATATAACCATTGATATTCCTAAAGATAGCTTTGAAGCAATGACCGGAACGAGCTTTGACAGTCTTGGAATTAAGGGAAGCAACATTTCTCAGGTATCTGTTGTAAATGATCCATCCTATAATGACGGCATTGTCTTTTATGTGGTGAACGACGAAACCTTGCTGGCCAACAGCCTTGGAACCTTCTTCATTTTTAAAAAGACAGAGTAAAGCAAGCCAAGCCAAGCCAAGCTTAATCTTAAATAATCGTCACCTCAGTGCCGATGGGTACGGCCTTGCTCAATTCCAAAATGTCCTTGTTATACAATCTTATACAGCCATTGGTTACATTCTTGCCGATGGAGGAAGGATTATTTGTGCCGTGAATACCGATGTGAGGCTTATTTAGTCCTAACCATCGCACACCGAAGGGCCCGCCCGGATTAATAACCCGGTTAACGATCTTGAAGGTTCCCTTCGGTGTTGGTGTTGACGGCTTTCCTATGGCTGCAGGATAGATTCTGTAGACTATCTCATCTTTAAAAAGTGTCAAGATGCGCCTGTCTGTGTCAATGGTGATGCGATAAGCCATTTTTTTTTCTCCTGAAAACCATCCTATAAAATAATATATTGGGTTTTCAGTCCTAATGTGCTTGCCCGAAAGAATTGCACGAAGCAGCAAGCAAGTCTCGGGGCAAGTGGTATGATTGTTCCGTTATATCCATATATTTGAATATTGAGGACATTGAACTGTATATTGATGAATGGCTTGACACAAAATAAAGTTGTCTGATATCATACATTTAAGAGAAGATTTGGTGAGGGTAAAGAATACATCTATGGCATGGTTCCCTGGGAGAACAAAAACTGAGGCGGTTTATCACACAGCAAAGGACCAAATTGGAACCAGTTGTCCGGCAACTATATTGAGAACTCACAAAAATGCAGTATTATTTACGGACATGGACAGTGCCTATCATCTGCTCTAAGGGTATATATTATTATTGGTTAAACTTAAGAACTATGAGGTGACAGTCGTGGAACAAGTAAAGATAATTAATGCAAGGTTGGTTACTCCGTATCGCTTGGTGGAGAATGCATGTGTTATAATTGAAGATGGTATTATCAAGCATGCAGGGGGGGATGTCTGTACATCCGAAAGCTGCATGATCATTGACGCAGGAGGACTATATGTTTCTCCAGGCTTTGTCGATATTCATACCCATGGCGGCGGCGGCCACGATTTTATGGACGGAACAGTGGAAGCATTTACCGGAGCGGCTTCAAAGCATGCAGAGTACGGGACCACAGCCTTAGTAGCTACAACACTGACCAGCACCATGGAGGAACTAAAAAATACACTTCAAGTATTCAAACAAGCAAAGGACACAAAGTACAACGGAGCGCTTCTTCTTGGGCTTCACTTAGAGGGGCCGTATTTCTCAATGGCACAAAAAGGAGCACAGGATCCCAGGTATATTAAAAACCCGGACCCCCGGGAATATCTTCAAGTGCTCAACAGCACGGATGACATACTTCGTTGGAGTGCGGCTCCCGAATTGGACGGAGCACTTGAGTTCGGAAGGCAGCTAAAAGAAAGAGGCATTCTTGCATCCATTGCACATTCGGATGCCATATCGTCCCAGGTCGAGGAAGCCTTCGAAAACGGATATACCCATATTACCCATTTATACTCGGCAATGTCAGGGGTCAGAAGAATTAATGCATTCAGGTATGGAGGAGTTATTGAAAGCGCGTACCTTATAGACGAGATGACGGTTGAGATTATTGCCGATGGGGTGCATTTGCCGCAAGAGCTTCTGAAGTTGATTTACAAGATAAAAGGGCCTTCCTGTACCGCATTGGTGACGGATTCAATGAGAGCAGCCGGTATGCCTGAAGGCGAAAGCATTCTGGGAAGCCTTAAAGGTGGTCAAGCGGTACTTGTGGAGGATGGGGTGGCCAAGCTGCCGGATAGATCTGCTTTTGCAGGTAGTACGGCTACTGCCGACCGCCTTGTCAGAAATATGGTAAAGCTGGCAGGGGCTCCTTTGACGGATGCAATAAGAATGATGACCTCCACACCGGCTTCTATCCTGGGTATTGCTCAGCGCAAGGGCTCCATATCATCCGGAAAGGATGCGGACATTGTCTTTTTTGACGATAACATTCAGATCCGGCGGACTATTGTCGGAGGACGGACAGTTTACGAAAAACCTGAATGATCCTTAAGGCCAAAGCAAAGCGCGAAAGACGCATAATACAAAAAATGATAGGATGGGCTTATTTACCCGGATGTTAGGAGGAACAAAAATGGCAGAAAAATATAATCCATATGAAAACATGCTTGAGGTTTTGGACAAAGCGGCCAATATGTTGGGATTAGAGGAAAATGATTACGTCATATTGAAATATCCGGAACGTGAATTGAAAGTAGCCATACCAGTAGAAATGGACGATGGTTCAACCCGGGTTTTTGAAGGTTATCGAGTACAGCATTCAAGCTGCAGGGGGCCTTACAAAGGCGGAATCCGTTACCACCAGGATGTTGATATGGATGAGGTAAAAGCGCTGTCGGCCTGGATGTCTTTCAAATGCGCAGTAGTCAATATTCCATATGGCGGCGGTAAAGGGGCTGTCAAGGTCAATCCGAGAGAGCTTTCAAGGAATGAATTAAAGAAATTGACCCGAAGGTATACCGCCATGATTCTTCCCTTAATCGGGCCGGAAAGGGATATTCCAGCTCCGGATGTTGGAACCAATGCAGAAGTAATGGGCTGGATTATGGATACATACAGTATGTTCAAGGGATATACAGTCCCCGGTGTCGTAACCGGTAAGCCTGTAGATATAGGGGGCTCACTTGGGAGAAAGGAAGCCACCGGCCGGGGAGTCATGTTTGTGACACGCGAAATCCTTCATCGCATGGGAATTCCAATGATTGGAACAAGAGTGGCTGTACAGGGCATGGGCAATGTAGGAGGTACGGCTGCGCGGCTTCTTAATAATGAAGGCTGCAAGGTTGTAGCTGTAAGTGATGTTTCGGGAGGATTATACAACAAGGACGGTCTTCATGTGGAGGAAATATTGAAATTCCTTTCACAAAACGGAAATCTCATAACGGATTACAAATCACCTGGAGTATCGCACATCACTAACGAAGAACTTCTGGCCTGTGATGCTGATGTTCTGATTCCTGCCGCACTTGAAAATCAGATTACCAAGGAGATTGCCCCGAACATTAAGGCGCGGTTTATTGTTGAAGGTGCAAACGGCCCAAGTACGGTAGAGGCGGACAAAATCCTGGAGAGGAACGGGAAAAAGGTGGTTCCTGATATTCTGGCCAATGCAGGCGGCGTAGTTGTATCATACTTTGAATGGGTTCAGAATATTCAGTCACTGATGTGGGATGAGGATGAAGTCAATCGAATCCTTGAAAAAATCATGATCCGGGCTTTTAACGAAGTCTGGGATAAAACGACTGAGAAAAACACCACATTAAGAATGGGTGCGTATATGGTAGCGATTGATAGAATTGTGAAGGCTAAAAAAATCCGTGGCGTATTCCCGTGATTTATGGTTATAACGGAAGAAAATTATATATCTTGCCATCTATACATAAAAAAAGTATAATAAAATGTGGCATTAGATGTTGGATATTCATCAGTTAAGCCATGTTTCATTTTTTCACTTTGTTATGTACATAGGAGGCCAAATGAAAAGCAGAAGTAATTTGTGTGATATTATATTTGATGGTTTATCTAAGGATATTATTGCTGGCGTGCTGAAACCCGGTGACAAAATAGCGGGTGAATATGAGCTGGCAAAAAAGTATGAGGTAAGCCGGTTTACAGTGAGAGAGGCTATGAAAAAGCTTGATTCAATGGGGCTTATTACTATAAAGCATGGCATAGGCTCCTTTGTAAATGAGGTTACGCCTGAATCTTTTATGAAACCGCTTTTACCGGTGCTTGTCATGAGCAACATCGATATCCGCGAGATTTGCGAAGCGAGGCTTCCTCTTGAAGTTCAGTCCATTTCCCTGTGTATAGACAGAATAGATGAAGAAAAATTGAATGAAATGAAGCAAATCTTTGAAAAAATGGAGAAAGCCTTATTAAATAAAGATTTCGAGGAATATAACGAACTGGATATCAGTTTCCATTTGCTAATTGCTAAGGCAAGTAAAAACCGTGTTTTGTTCCAGATGCTCAATACTCTGCAGGATATGTTAAGAGAACAGATGAAGCGCGACATGGTTGTGCCTAATGCATCCGAGCGCTCCATTAGCAGACATAAGCAGATGCTGGAAGCAATTGAACGTAAGGAAAAAGAGCTCGCAAAATCGCTTATGACACTTCACATCAATGACTCAATCGATTACCTGGCATAATATTTATATGGCAGTCATATGAAATCAAGGCTTGCTTACAGCACTTGATATTTCAGAGGCTACCATTTCTGTTTACTAAAAAAAGTGAAAATAATCTTTCAAGCTCCCCCTCAATAAATAGTACATAAGTACTACCGTATCAATATTGACTCATTTATTTTGTGTATGATATTATGATATAAGATGTCCAATATCAAATATCAAATAACATGAAGCCATGGAGCAAGTATTTTCAATGCTTGCTCGGAATGATATCAAATACTCATATTCAGTAACTTCTCAAATTAATAACCTATGTCATTTTCCCACTTGTCTTCTTCTGGGTCGAAGCCTGTTGTGCGCTGCCGCAGGTAAACGCACAACTAAAATAAATAACAAGGAGTGAAAAGACATGCTGAAAAGAAAAATGGTCAGTATTATCCAGGCTATTGCTCTAGCTGCTACGATGGCGATGCCATCCCTATCTTCTGCAGCAGTACAGACTGCGGAGACGGGGGCAGCGGGCTCCTGGCCCCTATGGCGAAACACTGCCACCCTACAGGGTCATCAGGAAACTCCGGGCGATATTGTTGACCCGCGTGAAGCAGCATCTTTGTTTGTGACAGGTAAAGTTGACACTTCTCCCTATTATGCCGACATCAATGGCGATGGCCAGCAGGAAATCCTGATGACGGACTCCTCTCGTGTTACAGCTGTTGATAGCGGCGGCACACAGCTTTGGATGACGGAAGTCATGCAGGCAACTGAAGTATTCACTGTTAAAGACCTTAACAATGATGGTATCCTGGAAGCTCTTGTCTGGGGCGAAAAGAAGATGATCATTCTTCGAGCTGATACCGGTTCAGTGCTTCATGTTGAAGAGTTCAGCGACAATCTCTCCAAAGGGCGCTTTGTACTTGACGACCTGGATAAGGATGGTAATTACGAAGTGGTCATTTACATTTACAAGCATTCTTATCTGTCTGTTTATAAGTTTACAAACGATAACGGGACCTTTAGGTGTAAGCTGGCAAATCGCATCATAGACTCAAGGTCTGAAAATGAAGGTGGTATTGCGGCGTTTTCACCCGGCCTTGCCGCAGCCGATGTGAACAATGACGGCTTTAAGGAGCTTACCGTTATACGCGCATACGGTATGGATGTATATAGCGGTGTTGAAATATCAAAAGTGGTTGACACGCAGCTAAAATCCGATCCTCTCACCGTTCAATCCGTTACATCCGATGGAGATTTCGGTGATGATCCCGGCCCGTCTAGCAATCCTGCTTCAAACCTTATTGACGGTGATTATAATACATATTGGGTTGCTAAGCAAGGGGCTGCAACGTCCAGTCTTGAATTCACCTTCGAGAAGGCGGTTAATTTAAAAAAGATCAGAACATACAATATGTATACTACGCCTATAACTGCTTTTGCTTATGACTATGTTGCAGGCGATTGGGTAGAGATCGGGTCCTCAGCCGGAGATGCCTACAGTCTTGATGAGTCGTCAGGCACTTATGGTCATGAGTTAGACTTTGCCAATTATGTGTTTGCTGACAGGATTAAGCTTGTTGTAGGTAAAGGCGCTTGGGAACAGGCTCAGGGAGGAGAAATCAAATTCTTCGGTGAAAACGTCCTTGCTCCGATTCTGCCCTCAAAGCTGGACCCTGGTCAGATCAAATCTGTCACTTGTCCGGAAAATACAGCCGGTCAATCCCTTGCCATACTTACAAATGGAAATACCGCAGATTACTGGTGGAGCGGCCCCACATCGGGCGGTAAGGCTACGCTTACCTATGAATTTAACTCGGCTAAGACCTTATCAGCCATTAAGTTTACCAACCTTATCGTACCTTATGTTGTTGTTGAAGGCTGGAATGACGGGGAATCCAAGTGGGTTGAGCTCGCCAAGGTGGATTCAGCCGGTCCCGTTGTGATAGGTACACAAAAATTCCTTTCAACCTTTGTGACCAATGCGATTAGAATAAGAGTGGAAAAAAGCAACTTTGGCTCTTACGGACCAGGTGAACACCATGTTCAGCTTTCTGAAATTGAATTTTTTGAAATGAATCCCAATATTACGCCGATAGAGGCTATCGACGTAAAAGGTGGATACTACCCGGGTCTGCCCCCTTCTAATGCAATCGACGGAAACGCATCTACTTACTTTGTTTCCGGAAGGTGGCCCAAGAATACTCTCGTCCAAGATGGATTTACTGACGGAAAGTTCTATTCCGAGCTTGAAATCGAACTTCCGGCAGCAAGCGTTATAGGTAAAATAATCACAAACCAATTCTATAATAAATTGACCTTATATACGTCCAATGATAACGGCGTGACCTGGGACGAGTATGCAACCGCTCCTTATGCCGGAGCAGCTATAAGCGGATTCGATTTTTCAGCGAACCCACTTGTCGTTCCTGCCAATAATAAAGTCAGACTTAGGTTCTCAGAAGGCCCATACACAGATGGCGGCTATGATGTCCACGACACAACTCATGGCACCGGTTCACCGGCGCCTGCTACTCCCGGTCGTGTGGCTGTTTCTGTACAGGGAGCTGAAATTACTTTTTTAAAGCCATTTAGCGCCGGCATGACTAAAATTGCGCCAATTGACAGTGTTGATTTTACGCCCCACCTTGCCGACAACGGACGCAACTACGGTCATATGGTCGTTAAGGATATTGACGGTGACGGTGTTCAGGAGATAGTCGCGCTCAACGATGGTGTATCCTATCATATTTCCGTATACGAAAATAACGGTTCAGGTGACTTTAGCCTGTTTGGCGACCAGTATTTCGGCTACTCAGGCAAAACTAATCCGGATGATGGTGCTGCCGGAAGATTTGCAGGCGGCAAGATACCCTACCTGAAGGTTACCAAAAACTCTGTTGTTGATGTAAACGCAGATGGCATAGATGAAATAGTTTATGGTGCCTACACCTATGCACCCGGTGCCACAAATGGAAACTGGAAGGTATATGTAGCAGATACTAAGAATTATGATTCGGCAAACTGGAAGTTTAATGATATTGCCGTACTTGATGGTTATTATCTTAAAGATATAGCCTTCATCCTTCCTGATTCAACAAAGCCTGTATTCGTTATGTCAAGGGAAAATACCGTTACTCCCGCAGGAACAAATCCACTTGAGTTATTTACATTTGAGAATGGCACCTTCCTAAAACTCACTGAGCTTACCGGAGTCAGCTATGTGTCAAAGAGCATAGAAACTTCGGTAAATATAAGCGCGGTCTCGGGTGCAGGCGATAGTGAAATGTATACACCTGATGTAAACAATGACGGACAGAACGAGATGATCCTATACCGCAACGGTAATTATGAATTCATAAAGTTTGCAAATGACGGATCATACAGCGTTGTTGCTTCTATTGCTTCAACACTTGGCTCACCTACCGGCATTTTTACAAATTCAAATGTAAAATACGCAACGACTGCCTCAGGTGGAATCATGCACCTTGTAACGCTTTCGGGACAAGACCTGTGGACAAGGACCAGCGGTGGTGAGCTTTCCATAGCTCCGACTGTAGGAGATATTGATGGTGACAATAACAATGAAATGGTATTCTCTATTGGCGGCAGTATCCACGCGTACTTTATGGAAAATGGTCAGATGGAGAGTATGTTTACCATACCCGGTTATGGCAAGACAACTGCAGGCAGCGGGGCATCGGTTGTTCCTCTGGTTGACATGAACGCTGACGGCAAACTTGATATTGTAAGCCAGACGATAAGAGATACTCATAAGATATTCCAGGTACACAACGGCAGCGGCAGCTTGATGTGGGAATATGCACTTGTCAACGATACAGCAGGAAGCTCACTGGGTGTATTTACAATCCAGGATTACACCGTTGGCGATGTAACAGGTGATCAGGTTCCTGATATTATCGTTTCAGTTGCGACAACCTACCCCAACGGCCGAACACTCATCATTGACGGTTCTACCCATGATCTGGTCTACGCATCACCATTAACCGTCAAGATAGGAAGAGGTGCCGAAAATTCATGGGATCGCTCGACTCTTCCAAACCCCGGAAGCTACTCACTGGCTGACATTGATAAAGATGGCACAAACGAAATCTACTTTGTTGCACTTGAAGGATATATGCGAATCAAGCGTGAAGCTAACGGAACATTCAGTCTTAATACCTTCTATCCGCAGATAGATGCCACCAATTGCTACATCTATTATGCAACCCCAGTAATTGCAGACCTTGATAATGACGGAATATCTGAACATGTTTTAGGCGGTGGCTTCAACAGCTTCTCAGTTTACAAGGGAGACCTGATAACGGCACCGATTGTATGGCCTATACCCAATGCCCAATGGCATGTCCTTATGCCTCCCACAGGCTATAATTCCGACGGTACGGTAAAGAACCGGGGAGATAATGACCTTAATGGCGGCCGACGTCTTCAGGGTATTGCCGATGTTGACGGAGACGGTAAAATGGAAATCGGCTTACAGTACAGCACTGGTATTGAAGGCGAGGAATATGCCGGATTTATGTATTGCTACGAAGGTGAAGGTACGGCTTGGACTGACTCCGCTTCGGATCAAGCTGCAAGAGCAGGAGCTTACGCCTGGGATAACGCCAAGCAGTCGATTAAGTGGAAGTACGATATGAGGGCTGAATTCGGCGGACAGAATGTTATAGCTGTTGATATCGTTACCAACGATATCGATGGAGATGGTAAAGCAGAATTTATTGTCACAACAAATACAGGCTACCTGGTCGTATTTAACGGTGAAGATAATCCGGCTGACGGCCGAGTTTTATGGAGCATGCGTATCGGCGGCGGCACAAAGCTTTCCATACCGGTTGTGGCAGATGTTGATAACGACGGCTTCACTGAGATTATCGTAGCTGCCGGCGACGGTGCACTTCACTTCGTTGATGGTCAGGACACTGGTTATCTCTTAGGTTCGACCAGCCAGCTGCTGAATAAGTTTGTTGAAACGGGGGATTTATCGGGCCCTCTGGTAAACCAACTGACCAACAGTATCAAACAGGCTCAGCATCAGCTCGATAAAGGCAGAAAAGACCAAGCGGTAAAGCATATGGAAGACTTCATTAAGCATCTGTACAATCAGGGCATGGACAAAAATATAACAAGTGATTGCAGGGATGCTTTGAATAGGTCAGCTGAAAGTCTGATTGAATCATGGCTCGAAGGGTAATGTAAGAAAAATGGTTTGGGAGAAGGGCTTTGAGTCTAAGACTCAGGCCCTTTTACTGTAAGTGGGAAAATATCATTGACAAACAAATCGAGTAGATGGTAAGGTAAAAGTAGATATATGATGACCAACAACATAATTCGTAAAAAGATCTATGAGGATGCGATTATATGAGGCCCTCCGTTATATTCTCCTGCGACTGGGAATCCAGAGGCGATTACACTCCGCACCATGTGACAGAAGGCAAGGATTACTTCGAAAAAATAAGCGAAGAAATCATTGATGCCAGCCAATATATCGTTGATGGGAAAATGGTCTGGTACTGTAAGATCGATTTTTATGCAGATATTACATATTATAACGATTTTACCCCATTAGCCGGTAGAATCCTGGCAGGCGGCGGCCAACTGGGTGTTCACATCCATCATATCAGTAAAGTCAAAGAACAAAGGAAAAAAGTATTTAAATGGTCTTTTGATAGGATGAAGCAAGTAGGCTTTCCCGTTACAACCTATTCCGCAGGAATGGGTGAAGTTTATGATTCTGATGTAAACGGGCTGCTTGAGGCAGGATTCAGATCCCAGAGAGGCGCATTCCCATTTATCAAACATGAATTCTGTGACTGGATCGGAGCCGATCTCTGGCCGGGGTACATGGATGAGAGTGATTACAAGCGCATCGGAACAAACGGGAAGCTTTTTACCTATGCTATAGGCGGGGACGAAAAAAACGGAGAGGGACATTCTCAGCTTCATATCAATCGTTACATCCCCCTGGATCAGCTCAAGGCTCTGTTTGACAAGCATATGGATTTTTTGTTCCGACGGGGAAAATTCCCTTGCATAGGCTGTTATTTCCACCCGTATAACCTCACAAAAGAGGGAACTGTCAACGTTGTAGATGCCGACGTGATCAGAAAGTGGGAGCTGCTTTCACTTTGGCTGAAGGACAACGGAGTGGTATTTCTAACAGATTCGGAAGCAGAAAGAATATATTCGGAAACTAGCGGAGTAAAATAGATGGAGATTTTGGGCATATTTCTTGGAATTCTTTGCTTCAGCGGATTTTCATTTATTGTTAATAAGTCGCAAATTGACAAGTGCAATATTTTTTCTTTTACCGCTTCTTTATATTTTGTAGGTTTTTTGCTCTGTCTAGTGACTGTCGTTTCAAATAACGGCATAAGGGCGTTTCCTTCAGCCGTATTGAGCCTGTCGGTTGTTGCAGGGATTGCAAGCGTCGGCAGTTTTTTATCCCAATTGGCAGCTTTGAAGACGGGTGGCAAGCTGTCTGTAATCAATATCATAGGGAACCTGTCCACCCTGATTCCCATTATCTATTCAATCGTTGTTTTCCACGAAAAGATTACTGTAACAAAGTACATTGGAATTTTTCTATTTATTGTCTTTATATTTATGCTGAACTTTGCCGGCAAAGAGGAGGCGCTATGAAGAAGTGGACCATATTTGCATTTATGTGTATGACGCTTAATGGGATGGTTCTCATATTCCAAAGATATGTCACTATTTTGAAATTGGATTCCTATATTAACATCTACCTTGGAATCACTTATTTGATCGGCTTTGCCGTTTGTCTTGCCATTATCTTGACCAAAAGGTATCCCGTTAAGATTAAAACCATGTCATACGGGCTGGCTGGAGGGATTTTAAGCTATCTGGGCTCATATTTATATACTTCGCTTATGGGCATTTTTCCATCGTCTTTAATAATACCTTTATTCAGTATCGGCAGTATTATTACGGTTACTATCGGCTCCATAGTCATTTTCAAGGAGAAGATCCAGAAGAGAATGATTGCTGCCCTTTTAGTAGGTATATTGTCCGTAACCTTCCTGTGTATTTAGAATTTTGTGGGGCTCTTCTTAAGGTGAAAATATGGCTAAACTGAAAACCCTTCTAGTGGCTTTCCAGAATAAAATGCGGTATTCCATCAACAGCGTATTTGACCCGAAAAGTGAGATGGGCGCAAGCCGTATGCATGTTGCCGCGTCAAATTATACTTCAGGAATCATTGCTAACATTGTGGGAGGCAACTTTTTCACCGGTTTGCTGCTTCTGCTTCATGCAGATGATTTAATGATGGGTACTGTCACCATGATAGGTTTCATAGGCAATACACTTCAAATCTTATCCCCGCTCATCATCGAGAGGTTTGAAAAACGCAAGAAAATTCTCATTATCGGAAAAAGTATCCTATACATACTCAATATTGCGGTTATTAGTTTAGTATCGGTATCCGGTATACAATATCAAGCGAAATTAATCGCAATTATGATCGTCATACTGGTTGTCAATATTTTTAATGCCATTCTTTCCCCGGGAGTGTCTGTGTGGCATATTAAAAGTATCCCGGAGAGCTTGAGGGTAAAATACTTTTCTTTTTACAGCTTAACCAATGGAGTAATACAATATATTGTCGTTTTAAGTCTGAGCAAGCTGGTGGATGTGTTTAAAGAAAACGGCAATGAAATGCTGGGTCTGCAGCTATTAAGAATCTTTGCGCTGCTGCTTGCCGTACTGGATATTTATTTCCTTCTTAAAGTTAAAGAATATCCCAATATTAAAAGAGATGCTTCCCTAAGCATAAAACGAATTTTTATCGATCCTTTCAGGCAAAAAAAATATCTTATTACGGTATTTATAGCCTGCTTATGGAGCTTCTCGGCCAACATACCCGGCCCATATTACACGGTATATATGCTAAAGGATCTTAATGTACAGTATTCATATCTCAATCTCATCAATATGCTTAACATACCGCTGATTATTTTATTTACTCCCATGTGGAGCAGGAGAATAAGAGAAACCTCCTGGTTCAAAACGCTTTATTTCTCAATGGGAATTTATCTTATACATTATTTCGGTCTGGCTTTTGTCACAAGAGAGACCCTTCATTTTTTGTATCCGCTGACAATGATTTTTGCCTTTATATTCGCTCCGGGCATTAATATAGTGTTTGCAAACGCGCCCTATATCAATCTTCCGGAAGCAAATCAGACCAATTATATTGGATTCTATGCATCCATGAGCAACCTGGCTGCTTTTGCAGGCACGTCTTTTGGCAGGGAGCTTATCAAAAATACTGAAGGCATGAACATTCATTTTCTTGGGATGACCCTGCAAAACAAGCAGTATATCTTACTTATTACAGCCTTAGTTATGCTTGTTTCGGCATATATAATCAAAGTCTTGCAAAAAAGAACGGGTAACTGAAAAAGTTTCGACACTTTCTGTATGTTAGTTATCCAACAATATCGATAAGTCTGTCACACGTCCGGGAAAATGCCCACGAATCCGATAATATTTACACAAATGGAACAAATAGCTAACTCTATTTCTATGCAAAATAACAAAAAAAGAACAAAAGCCGTGTTGACAATTTAGCCAAAAGGATGTATTATTTTATTAACACATGTTAGACGTTAAACAACCTAATCGATCTCTGTACTTCATTTTTTCTTAGAGTCTTAACATTTCTTGAATGAGTTATAGGAGGAAAATTCTATGACGGGGAAACCGATAATATCAGCATTGTCAATGGGTATCAGTGAGAAAAATTTTGTATTGCCTATGGTTAGCCTGGCAGAGGTGCAGCGAGCACTAGAAGGGATTGCAGATAATAAAAGCGATCTTGTGCTTTTCCCGCAGTTTGTATTGGGTAAAGATGACGCCGCAGCGGAAGAAAAGAGAAGCCTGTTAATCCAATTTGCAAAAGAAAATAAGTGTTATGTTGTATACAATTTTTATGAAAACGGGTACTCTGTTTCCGAAATCCTGGACAGGAGCGGAAAGCCCTGCGGACAGTATCAAAAGACCCATCGAATTGACGGTATCGACCCACCGCTCTCTTTAGGAGATAAGTTCCCGGTGTTTGAGCTGGATTTTGGGAAAGTCGCTCTTCTTGCAGGCACTGATCTCTATTTTCCAGAAGTGGCCGAGAGCTATTCTCTTTTCGGAGCTGAAATTTTACTTTGCAGCCTGGGCATCGAACCTTTGCGGGATGATACGCAAATTCAACGCTTGCTCCACGAGAGGGCGGTTATGGATTTCATGTTTGTTGTATCATCGGCCTATGCCAGTGACAAGCCCATGTATATGACTACTAATTATGATGCCTTACACGGATCAACACCAGAGGATTACAATAAAATCGGCAATGCAGACAATATGAATTCCAACGGTCTTGGACTTCTTCCCGGCAGGGCATCCGTTTACGATTTGCGGGGCGAACTCATTTGCTGCTCAGGAAGAGATGCGGGAGCCGCCATTTGCGCTTTGCCAATGAAAATGAAGAGAGAAAGTAAAAAACACATCTTTGGACTTGGGCATCCCGTATGGCACCAAAATGAGCGGGGCGTATTCGACGATCTGGCCAAATCATTCTCTTTTACAAAGAAGAACTATGCAGTTAAAAAGCCCATCATTACCTTTGCCCATATGACCTATAGTGATACTGTAGGGGATTGGAGCAATGATCCGAATCAAACCATCAACTTCCAAAAATTATTTGCCTATATGAGAAAGGCCGCTAAATATTCCGATATGGTCATTTTCTCGGAGCTATCTGCCACCACTAATACCCTGACAGATGAACTGAAGGCAAAGTATTCGAAAATTGCTGCAGAAAACCATTGCTACATATTAATAAACCAGGAAATAGAAGAACGTAACACATCGGTTTTATTTGACAGAAACGGTGAAGAGATCTATTCATACGAAAAGGTCAACGGACTTTGCTTCATGTACGATAAAATCGACAAGGTCGGCAAGGAGCTGCCCGTAGTAGAGCTGGATTTTGCGACCATAGGCGTAATGGTATGTGCTGATGCTTACTGTCAAGAAATTCCGCGTATCTATGCCCTAAAAGGTGCAGAATTGATCATTTTGCAATCCCAGAGCTGGGGAGCGGATGCGGCGCACGTCAATGAAGGTATGACCCGTGCCTTTGCTATTGAAAACGGCGTTGCCGTTTTAATGAGTAACTTCCCATCCTCGCAGGTTGTACATAGGACAAATATCATTGATCCTACTGGTGAAACAATCTTCGCCAGCGGTTATGACCGTGAAGGTCTATATACGGTTCAGGTTGATGTGGACGCTGTCATTAACCATGAGAGTTTTGTTTATGAAGACGGAATGGTCAAACGGAGCTACAACTTCAGGGAACGACTGATGAAAGCACGCAGACCGGAGCTATACAAAGCTTTGACAAGCCTGCAACAGTCCTGATGTTAAGGTAGGTAAGAGATGAAGCGAGCTTATGTTTTATTGGATTTCGAAGGACAGGCCTGTGGTTTTGGTCGATACGAAGGAGCATACGCCATTACCCATGAGTCGGCAATATTGGAACTGCAAGCTGTTCTGCCTGAAATTTTCAATGCAGGATACGATGAGATTACTTTAAACACCCCCCATGTGTTGGGTATGAAATACCTGGAGCTTCCAAAAGATATGAACATTCGTGTCATTCATGGGGAGTTTAATAAATGTATCTTAACCGAAGGATTGGACAGTAGCTTCGATTTTGCCGTTATGCTTGGACAGCACGCAATGGCCGGTGGAAAAGAGAGGGGTGTCAATCGCCATACCATTTTGCCTCACCCTTTCTCCCGACATTACAGTGCTCTTGAAGGGGTTTTTATCAATGATCTGGCTGTTGGTGAAATAGGTGTTTTTTGTGCAATTGCCGGTATGCACAATGTTCCGGTGATTTACTTGTCAGGTGATGACAGTGCTTGTGACGAAATCAAAGAACTGATTCCAAACGCGGAAACAACAGCCGTCAAGGATTCTATCAATTATTTTACAGCCAATTCCATGACCCCCCACGATGCTGCCAAGGCAAGCGGGCTTGGCATTAAAAAGGCCCTTTCTCATATCCAAGATATAAAACCCTTTAAAATAGAAGGTCCTGTAACCGTCAGTGTCTCCTACTTATTTCCACAGAGGGCAACAGCGGGTTTAACCCTCATGCCTGGCTCCTACTTGAAAAATGCCAACACCCTATCCAAAGATTTTACATCGATTAAAGAGTTTGAAGATGAATTTGGCACAATCCGCGGAGATGAGGCACCCGATTGGCAAAAGGATATAGGTATTAAGCACGTGCGCGGATTTTTCACGCGCCTGGGATATGAGCCTTATGAGCCTGGTAAGGAAAAGATTGAAAAAGTATAGGCCTGTTATTGCAGTATTTAGGGCGTTGATCAGAAACTGTTTTTGGTCGGCCTAATAATAACAAGGAACACAATTTTTTTAAGGAGGAAAGATCTATGAAGAAGTTTTCCAAACTTATCGCAATGCTACTGACCATGATGATGGTTGTCACCATGTTCGCGGCCTGCGGAGGAAGTGCCCAGCCGACATCTACATCACCGGCTCCTACAAGTGGAACAAGCGCAACCCCTGGATCAAGTTCGACTCCTGACCCCAAGCAAGCATCGGGTACCATTGAATTTTGGATGAATCCGGCAGGATTCCAATCTGATGACTTACAGAAGGCTTGGGCTCAAAAAGCAATTGACGAGTTCAACAAGACATATCCCAACATGAAAGTCAATATCACCATGGTTCCATGGGCTGATTCTTCCACCAAAAAACAACTGGTTATGTCAACCGGCAAGAATGTACCTGACGCCATGTACACCTTCCCGGAAGAAATGGCTGTTTTTGCCGCCAATGATCAGCTTGTCGCGATGGATGAGTATTTTAAGGATGAAATGCCGGATCTCATTGGTGTGCAGGACTCTTCCTACAATGGAAAGATGTACATAGCACCTGTCCTTTTGGCTACTTATGGCATGGTTTACAATGTTGACATACTGGATAAGGTTGGCTGGGATAAAAACAAGCTGCCTACTACTCTGGCAGAGTATGATGCTTTCTTAAAGCAATGTAAGGACAACGGCGGTTATCAGTCCTATGTTCAAAACAATTTGTATGATAATTTAAGTGGTTTCCATTCAGTGCTTTGGTCCGAGGGTACCGACTATATTACTTTGGACGAAGGTAAGGTAGAGGTCGGTAAGGATAATCAGGTATTCAAAGACTTATACACCTATCTGAAGAGCTGGGTGGACAACGGATATACACCTAAGGACAGTGTTACGGCAGCCGGTTCCTCTCCTTCAGCCTCCGGTATCGCAAATTTCTTTGACGGCAAGCTTGCTTCCTTCTACTTCTCCGGTATTCAGATTAGAGATGAAAAATTACAAAAGGCCTCCTTTGATTGGGTTGTAGGCCCTGCATTAAAATATAAGGATACATCCAAATCTACAGGTATCGATATCATCGGAGGATTTATCGTACCAAAGGCTTCAAAGAATGTTGATGCCACAATGGAATTCTTGAAGATCTTGGTTAATACTGAAAACGGCAGCGCTTTCGCATTGGGAACAGGTTATATGCCATGCCGTAAATCTGCAGGAAATGTTTTCTCGGATTTAAAGGGATATGACCAGCTGGCCGACATTTACGCGAAGTATGATCAGGTTTTTGGTGTGCTTCATCCTGTAGTTTCCGCAGATTTTAATCCTATTCTGCAAATTCGTCAGAAGATTTTGCTTGGAAAAGCCTCCATTGACGAAGGTCTTGAAGAAATGAAGACTACATTGCAAAAGGATCTTGATAAGGTAAACAGCAGCAAATAGTAACTAATTTATATACAATAGTACGGTGCTTGCGGCAGCCCACAGCAAGCCTCGGCACTTATATTCAACCGCCCCCGCATGGGGGCGGTTGAGTATAAAAACACTGATTCTTACAAAAGCAATATTTTTATTGAATGAGTAGAAGCCTATTGAAAAACTTGCGTTAAGTATTGAGGAAAACTAATCTGGACCTTAAGCTGTAATGAAGGAAAATTGAGGGCTCCGCCCCTGTTAGATATAGACATAATATAAAAACCAACAATACGGGCTTTCTTGGGAGAGTGATACTATGAATGGACTCACAAAGTTTTGGAAAAAGCATTACATGGCCATCATTGTTCTGGTACCGGTAACCATCCACTTCCTGGTTTTTTGTTTCTTTCCGGTTCTATTTGGATTTATTACGAGTTTGACCAATATTTCTTTTGGTAATTTAGCCAGCGGCAAATGGAGATTTGTCGGGTTTGCTAATTGGAAGGATGTTTTATCCGACTCCAATTTTTGGGATTCTTTAGTAGTGACTTTGAAATATACGCTTTTGTATGTGCCGACGGTTATGACCATTGGCCTGTTTTTTGCTTACATTCTAAATCGCGAGATGCGAGGAATTCGCTTTTTCCGTTCTGTTTTTTTCCTTCCTTCGATTACCTCGGGTATTGTGCTGGCAGCGGTTTGGAAATATCTTTTTGCCAGCGATGCAGGCGGGGTATTCAATTCTCTTATTTCCAAGTTGGGGATGGGGCCTGTGGAATTTTGGGGGGATGGATCGACGGTTCTTCCTATTATCGCTGCATTAGGCGTATACATGGGTGCAGGCAGCCTGATGGTTTACTTTTTGGGAGGCATAAAGGGCATTCCCGTTTCTTTTTATGAGAGTGCACTGATTGATGGCGCTGGAAAATGGAGAATTTTCAGCAGCATCACTTTGCCGCTTTTAAAGCCAACAATTTTATACACCTTGATCCTATCCACCATTGCTTCCTTCCAGGTGTTTGACGTCATCAATATTTTAACCCTGGGCGGACCTGCCGGAGAGTCCACGACCATCGTGTACCTTATCTACAATAACGGCTTTAAATTAGGACAACTTGGCTATGCTGCGGCTGTTTCCTATGTGCTGTTCATCATTATTGCCATCATTACATTTATTCAATACAAGTATTTGGGCACGGGAGTCAGCTATGAATAAACCAGACATAGGAACAGCCAAATAATAAATTCCCAATTTTGAGGGGGCTATTTTCCGAAAATCCAGCGTTAACGGGTCGAGGCTTGTTGTGCGCAATGCGCACTCTGTTGTCGTCAGTCGGAATAAAGCAATTATTCCTCCCTCCTCCGCCTTGTCTTTTCGAAAAATATCTCCCCTGAAAATCGGGTTTTATTATTTAGCTGTTCCGTAAAGCAAATTTTAGATAGGGGTTGGATCATATGAATACAAAAATGTCCAAATTACATAAGATATTGTTGTGGTCAGGACTTTTGGTGCTTGCAGGCGTTTTTATTTTCCCGTTTATCATGATGGTAACAGGATCTTTTTCTGACACGAGAGAAATAGTCCCCAGAAAAAACTTCTGGATTCCTGAATACATCTATTATGGGAACTATAAAAACTTTTTCGGCAATAGCCAGGTGATTTCCTGGATACGCAACAGCTTCATATATGCTCTTGTTCCGGTAGCAACAGGTACTTTAATCAATACGCTGGTTGGTTATGTGCTTGCCAAAAAGAAATTCAAAGGACGCAATTTTCTATTCCTTTTCTATATTTCGATGATGTTGGTTCCTGGGCAAGTATCTCTGGTACCAAACTTTATCATGTACACCAATGTGTTCAATTTTACAGATTCTGCTTTGGCCATATTGGTGCCGGGAATGTGGTCCATTTCCAATATGTTTCTGATGCGGCAATATGCGCAAACTCTGCCGGATTCCATTATTGAGGCCGCTTCAATAGATGGATCGGGCGATTTCAAAACATTCTTCAAAATTATTTTCCCGATGTTGAAAACGCCGATTGCAGTAATGGGTATTTTCGCCTTTCTGGCCTATTGGAACATTTATTTGCCCGTACTCATTTATATGAATGATCCGACCATGTACAACCTGACAGTTGGTGTGGGTACCATGGTGCAGTTGGACGGTAACTATGGCATGCAGATGTTGGGTGCTGTAGTCTGTCTGGTGCCTGTGTTTATTATTTATGTAAGCTGTCAGAGATATTTTATTGAAGGTATCAGCCTTAGTGGCCTAAAAGGTTAGTTCCGGGAGGAATTCCATCAATGATAAAGAGCTATGATTATGAATACGATCTTTATAAACAGCCTTTCTTCTCGCTCCCGCTGGACAAAGATCGGGATGTTGTCATTAAAGTAAAGAAGTCAGCGAACCTGTTACAGTTGGCGGGTTTCTCCGTTAAGCTCAATAAGTACGGGAAACCAGGGGACATATCCTATGCCGTGGGGTCGGCACCGGGAAAGGACGAGCTTGCTTCGGGCACTATCAGCTCAATATCCGTTTTTCCCGTTTTTGAAGAATTTGTATATGCCAACTTCCCGCCGGTTGCAATTAACGGAGACTTCTACATTACGCTCAAGCCAGACTCAGGCGCTCTGCCCCTTGACGGTTACCGGGTCTTTGGCCCCAGGCAGGATGATGGAGAAGCCTTCGATGATGCCGAAATACCGCCCTATTGGTGGGATACCAGGTATAGCTTCGGAATGGCGGTCCCAACCTATTATAAACCCAAAAAGCAGCCCGGAAGCACTTTCAGCTGTACAGTGGACAAAACAGGCAAAGAAGGTCCGTCTGTCTCGTTGCGGCTTTTTAGCAGTGCTAACGAAAAAGGCGGTTTGCCCGACCCATTTTCTTTTTTGGAAAAGCTTTTTGCCCCTAAATATAGTGAATGGCACAGGCTCTCTTCAGCGCAAGTGCCAGGAGAAAATGAGGTGTGCTTTAATAGCCAATGGAAGGTTAAATGGGATGAAAAACTACCGGCCACAGGTTTGGTAAAAAACATCAAGGAAGAGCTTGTAGAATTTTTAGACCGCTGCTTTGGTATAAAACCACAGGGCAATAGAGGAAGCCTTATTTTTCATATTAATGAGACCCTTGATGTCAAAGGCTTTGAGGGGCATACCATTGAAGTCAGTCCGAAAAAAATAGAAGTGACAGCCAAAACACCCCATGGTCTTATGCGGGCCCTTCATTTTATGGAAGACATCATGCTCGAAAAAAAATACCCAGCTATTGAAAAAGGGAAATATATTCGGGACAGCTTATATGATCTGCGCATGACCAGCGGCTTCTATCCGGCACCCTATAATTATTTTCCCCTCCAGACAGGCGAAATCTGGACGGAGGAATATTTATGGAGGCTCACCAGAAGTGGCTTCAACGCAGCCTGGGGAGTTGCCAACCTGGAGGAGTTCATAGAAAACAGCCAGGTTCTGCCCGGTTACGGTACTCCGTCGGCATCTGTTGCCTTAGAGCGCTTAAGACGCATGACCGAGCAAGCAGAGGACTATGGCGTTGATTTTTATATTGACTTAAAGACAGGGTATTTTGGGCGTTTTGCAGAAGAACTCTATGACAGGCATCCCCAATTGAAGACCTTTGAAAAATGGGGCAATTATCCATGTACGGGAGTTGATGCTTTCAGACGCCTGCTTAGTGAGCTTATTACAGAGCTGGTAACAAAGGCTCCCCGACTTAAAGGTGTCATGCTCATCTATGATTCGGAAGGCTTTTATTCCTGCTTCAATCATAACAGGCAGTTGAATTGTCCGAACTGTAAGGATAGAACACCCCAGCAGCTTGCGGCCGAACTGTTTTCCGACCTTTTGCAGAGTATACGTAAAAGCAGGGATGATGCCCAAATCATCGCTTGGACCTACTATTGCGACGAACAATGGAACTATGATCTGATAAGGGAATTACCGGAAGGCGTTGTGATGCTGTCCTGTTTCAGCCAGTTTGTCTCTTTTGAACGGTATGGTGTTAGGACACGCACCGATGATTATGCATGCTTCGTCACAGGCCCCGGTGAATACTTTGAAAAGGTTTATCATGTGAGCTCAGAAAAGGGAATGCCCATTATCGCCAAGACAGAGGTATCCCAGGGACAGGAGTTTGTGGCCGTGCCCTATATACCCAGCCTCACCCAGCATCAAAAGCGGTGGGATAAGCTGAAGGAATACAACCTCTCAGGTTTTATGGGCGACTATATCCATTGTAATTTTAAGCCCAGTCCGTGTACCGATTTAATGCGGCTCAACCTGTTTGATACGCTAAAAGACGATGTCGACTGGCAGAACGACCAGGACAAGCTTCGCTTTGTTGCAGGGCTCAACTATGGCAGAGCCTCTGCTGATGTAGTGATGAAGGCGTGGGAGCTTTTCTCGGATGCGATAAACAACGATTTCCCGTATTCCCCGGGTGTTTGCCGTTATCCCGGCCCCTTGCAGGCAAGCCCCTCACAGCCTTTTTATCTTGACCCTGACCGGGTGTTGAAACGGGTCAGCGCACGCTGCAACTGTCCTGATCTTAGGTGGACTGAGCTTTACTTCACAGAGATGGGTGAGTACGGGAAAAACACCAAATGGGACGCAGCCTTGGTGTGCCGTTGCTTTATAAATTTCCAGCAGAAATTTGAAGAAGGCATTGGGCTTTTAAAGGCAGAGCTCTTGGAATGTGAGCAGAAAAATGCACTTACTGAGTTATTGGATATCTCCGAGATCATGAACTGCATGGTCAAGAGTATGATCAACTTCATTGATTTTATCACACTCCGGGAGGAAAGCCAGGGAAGGGCTCAAAAGGAAGACTATACTCAAATGCTGTCCATATGCGAAGCAGAAATGCAAAATGTTGAGCGGGCTCGTCGGCTATGTCTAGAGAATCCTCAGCTGGGCTTTTCCTGTGAGGGACAGGGAACTGTCCGGGGCGGGCTGTTTAATCTTTACACCATCAATGAGAAGAAAAGAGAACTGGCTGACACCATTGACGAGCTTAAGGTGAAAATCGGAGCAATTTAGAAAAGAAAAGTGAGAAACCGGCAAATTTAAGAAATTGTCTAGAGAGAAAATAGTGGAGGTGGAAAATGGACAGGTCGAAAATCATTCGAATCCATGAGTGTAAAATGTCTGAAAATGGTGAGATCATCGCTCCCATCGACGAGTTTTCAAGCTTGGTGCTGAAAAACTTAAAAGCTTCCTGTGAGGAGTATGACAAGGAAGAAGTCATAACAAAAATTCCGCAGCAGCCTGATTCTATTCTGCCCTTTCACAACCTGTACCTCTCCTTTTACGGCGGAGCATATGGAACGGCCATGATCCTCCAATATGCCATTACCTATGCGATCACTAAAGAACCTAAATACGGACAAAAGGCGAAAGAGTGGCTCCTGGCTTCAATTGAATGGGATTACAGCCTCTTTTCCTTTTACTGCTCTGCAAGGTTGATGCACGCCATAGTTGCCGGGGTGGATTGGATACAGGACCTCATGAGCGACAATGAAATTGAACAGGCCTATCAATACTTAAAAAAGCTCTGTCTGCATCATGAGAAGCAGGCCATGGAGATGTGCGGCAATAAGGAGACCGGCGGACATGCCAACCTTTACGTGGCAGGCTTTGGACTTGCCTGTCTGGCTCTTATTAGCGCCGGTATTGAACCCAAGGCCGATAATTGGCTCAAGACAGTCATTGCAAAATATGAACGCAATCTGTTTCCAGATGATGCGGATGAGGACGGAACCTACCAGCCCGATGGCAATTGGAGTATTGAGTACGCCTTTCGCTATAAATTTATTTTTCTGGACGCTTTACGCCTTGTGACGGGCAGGGACCTCATTAAGGAACATTATGAGGATATGGTATGGCCTGTGCGTTATCTGAAATATGCCTATATGGGGGATGGACAGGTTCCGGTCAAGGATTTATATGAGAAAAATGAAAACATGCTGGATGGCTATCAAATCAACACATTTGGCGCCTTATTCCTTCGTTTTGCCTCGTTGACCCATGATCCTTACTTGCAGTGGATCGGCATGAGCAACCCGGTAGCGGGGCGCATGCATGCCTATGGCAACAAGGTCAAGGGCGGGCACCGTTTTGTCTATCCTGTCGGATTTACCGATTATCTTTGGTATGATCCGAAGGTGAAGCCGAAATTTGCTCCTCCAGAAGAAATGGCAAAGCTGTTCCCGGACGGAGAGCTGGCCGTCTTGCGCACCTGCTATGGCAATGGGCTGACTCTGGCTTATCAGGGCAGGCGCGGGAATGTGATGTATGCCAGTCCGGATTTGGTGGTTAATAAAAACGGTAGACCCATGTTCTGCAATACGCCCGTCAAGGACAGTCTGCCATTGGCCGAGGCGAACGGCCCGGCTTCAGGCGGGGGTGAAATGGACCGCAAGGGTGTTATAAAAAAGCTCTGCCACTTTGAAGACAGGGATGTCCTTCAAATAGAAGGCTTTTTGACCCGGCAGCAAATTTCGGTCTTTCATGGCCAGAAAGAAACAATAGATATTGAGTTGAGCCGTCGCAAACATACGCCTAAAGAGGTGTCTCTCAAGCAGGATGAAGACGGCCAGTACCTGTGCTTGCGTAAAGAGGGGTATATCCAATACGAATCCCATAAAAATTTCAATCCCAACCAGGGGCTCATACAATTGGAGTTCCGTCTTTCCAAGTTGCCCTCCAAAAGCGAGGAACATCCGGCAGTGCTGTTTTCTATCGGGCAGCATCTTAAATATATGTTTGGAAATGCCATGTTCATCGGGTTCTTGGAGGATGGAAGACTAGGAGTTAAGTTCAAGGACAGCGAGGGCAGGTGGCTTTTTGCCCATTTTTCAAAAGAGCTCCCCTTCGTGCAGCCCCATTTCTGGCATAACATTACGGTTTATTGGAAGAACTTCAACAAGGCGGGGGTCGATCCTGTCTGTGGCATTATTTTTGGGGAGTACCATGCAGAAGCACGCTTGACAATGCCCCAGCATAAGGCATTCCAATGCCTGCCCAATACCACCATGTGGGTGGGAGCGGCTGTGCAAATGCCAGACAGCTTTGCTCAGGCCGATATTCGCAAGATCAGCGTTTACGGAAGATGCCCGGTGCATAAAAACGGTTTTGTTCCCAGAGAGGAAGACCTGCTTTTTGAGGCAGATTACGGGAAAGCCGTAGATGCTGTTTTTGCCAAGGGTAATGGGGCAGAAATATCGGAGCAAGGCTTGGAATACCGTCTTCACGTGCAGGAATGCGAGGAAAAGCGGGTTATTGTACATAAAGACTGCATCCAGATCATGAATGACGGTGAGCCCATTTATATCAGCGGAAAAGATATCAACATGGAAATAGAGGTATTGCCTCAGCTCCGTTCTGGGTTTGCAGGCATGAGCTTTGAGCCGGAGGAAAATACGCCTGTCTCAAAGAGAATCATTATAAAACCTCGAAGAAATATGAGGCTGAAGTTTCAAATTTCCACAAAGAAGCCGCAAGAGGAGAAAGGGGAAGGACAATGAAACTGTTACAAGCGGATTTTGAAGTCCTTAAAAAAAAGATACCTTTCGATACGGTAACCCAAAAGCTCTACAAAGAGGCGGTATCCCAGGCTAATAAAATTGTGGAGCAGGACTTTCCGGCACAGCCCATTCAAGAGGGTTCATATGTAAAGAAAAAAGACGGACAGTATACCGAGGAATATCTGAAGGTGCTCCAGGAGTACGATGACACTTCGTGGCTGTATGAGCGTGCCTTTCGGAAATTAGCCTTTGCCTATAAGATGACGGGGGCGCAAAAATATCTTCATAAGTTTGAAGAGGCCATTGACAGATGCATGCAAAATCCATTTTGGGGGCCAAAGGACAGCGAATATGATCATTGCTCCTCCCGTATGCTCCGTTCCCTTTGTGTCAGCCTGACATGGCTTGGTGACGGTCTTGCAAAAGTCACAACCGATAAAATTCGTGCCCGTATGAAGACAGAGGTCATGGGCTTTGAGAATAAGTACCGCCGCATGGGGGATGATTACCCCATAGGCCCCAACGATCATCAGTCCAAAGACCTGTCGGGCGCAGGCTGTGCGGCATGGTTTTTGATGGCGTCCGATCCGGAAATGAAACCCTATTTTAATCGGTTTGTCTCGTTATTCAGGGAAAAGCTCATCGATGAGACCATTGCAGAGGATGGCGGCTGGCCCGACGGATGGGGCTGCGTATTGTATGCCTTAATGGATGTGATTGCGCTTTTTGAAGTCATTGAAGGCGGAACAGGTGAAGACTTGACCCGCCATCCCCGTATGCAGCGCTCCTGTGATTTTTTTATCGGGGCCATGTGGCAGCACAGGTGTGATATTCCAAGTGAAGAAGTCGTGCAGCCTAAGTATGCTTACTGCCACACAACCTTTTGGATGGCGGCGGTCTACAAGCGAAAAGATATGCAGTTTATTGCGAAAAATGCGGTCTTGCAGGGCCTCATTGATCTGGACTTCAGTGAGTATGCCTTTATATGCTATGATGAGACCCTTGAAGCCCAGGAGTTTAACCGGAACGGTGCTTTGTTCACACGCAGCGTGGGCTGGGGACGATTAGGCTGGGGCACCAATACCGAGAGTGTGTATTTATGGCTTAAGAGCGGCTCTGCCGATGCCTTTTGCCGCAACAATCAAAATGGTCTGCTGCTGACGGCCTTTGGTAGGGAATTATTTTCAGACGTTACCTTACCTGCAAAAATTGGGTACCGGAAGCTCTGGAAATGCGTTTATGAAGAGGGACTCTGGACGACCAAGTGCGCCACCGCCCTTCTGGTCAACGGTCAGAATCAGCTTAAAAACCGGTATGGCGAGGATTGGGGCCCCATCATGAAGTTTCATAGTCCAAACCGCAAAAAGTGGGGGGATGAGGACGCATGGTGGTTTGATTTCGATGAGCCCAAAGCGCCATATGGCAGGATTGTCGGTGCTGAGAACGAAGACGATAGGGCGACACTTGTGGGTAGAGCAGATAAATGCTACGGAGACCTGCTGACCGGATATACAAGAGCCTGTACCATGACACGGGACGGTTTGATAGTCATTGTGGATACTTTGCTACCCACCGACAATGCAAAGAATTTTCAGTTCCGTGCCAACACAAAATACTCATTTTACTTGAAGGATAAAAACAGAGCAGCCATTCATGCGAGAGAAGTGCAATCCGATATCCTTTTCCTCTATGATGGCGATTATGAGCTTTCAGTGGATAAATGGGCGTTTAATCCTGGGCCCGGAAATTATTTGACGGGAGACTTCAAATTAGAAGGCAAAAAGGCTCAGCTCATCACGATTCTACGCCCCTATTGTGATAGTGAAGAGCACATGCTTTATGCAAGCTTGCAAGGGGATTGTCTGTCAGTTTCCTTTGATGATAAGTCGTATCGTATCGGGTTGGATTTTGAGTCTGTTTAGAATTTGAGGAGGCATCAATGAACACATATAAAATTCCTTACGGGGAGCAAACACTTACTTTTGAAATTCCGGCCGGCAGTGACGTTTATTCGGTTTCCATGCCAAAGGTCACTTGCCCTGATGATCCCTGTTCGGAAATTAGCCGGGCCTTGGATAACCCAGTCGGAACCGATAAAATCGAGCATATGGTCAAGCCTCAAGACAGGGTTTGCATCATTTGCGACGATATTACCCGGCCCACACCCGTTAAAGAAATTTTGGAGGTTCTTCTAAAAAGATTATTGGATGTGGGTGTTGCTCAGGAAAACATATATATTGTAATGGCGCTGGGAAGCCACCGCTATATGACTGAGTCCGAGATGATTAAAAAAGTGGGAGAAGAAATATACCGCAATTACCGTGTGCTCAATTCTGAGTTTAAGGACCCGGAAGGGCTAATAGACATGGGCTATTCAAAAACAGGTGCAAAGATTTTTGTCAGCCGTTCTGTAATGGACAGCGATATTCGCATAGGTATCGGCAATATTGTACCCCATCCGGCCATGGGCTGGTCAGGAGGAGGCAAAATCCTGTACCCCGGTGTGACTGATGAGGTCACTGTTGCCCAATTCCATATACAACAGGGGCTGGCCAATGAAAATCTCTTTGGCAAAGACGATTGTTTTATCCGCCTCGAGGTGGAGCAATGGGTGGATACCATTGGACTTCACTTCATTGTCAATACCGTTTTGACCCCTGACAAGAAGCTTTACCGGGCTGTGGCCGGGCATTATGTAAAGGCGCAGCGGGCAGGCGTCGCCTATGCAAAAGAAGTATGCGGTGCAAAGCTTGAAAAACCTTGCGAGGTTGTTGTGGTCTCGTCCTACCCGGCAGATCTTGATTACTGGCAGGCCACCAAGGGCTATCTCTGTGGTGCCCGGGGTGCAACGAATAATGGTACCATCATTTTGGTTACGCCCTGCCCGGAGGGGATAGGACCTCATCCTGAGTATGTAGACTGCATCGGCAATGATAAATCAGAGGAGCTGCTGCTTAATATGAGAGATGGGAAGCCTGTGGACGGAGATCCATTGGCACTTTGCATCGGTACCTGTGTGTCAAAAATTCGCCAGAAATACAAGCTTGTGACGGTGAGCGACGGGCTAACCCCATCTGAAATGAAGCGTGCCAATGTTGAGCATTATGCAATAGAAAATCTTTCACAGGCTATCGCCGACGCCATGGCACAATATGAAAACCCGACTGTGCTCATTATCTCCCATGGCGGAGAAACCGTGCTCTATTAACTATTTGTAGGAGGTGAAATAATGTCCTATCTGAAATATATGGCAGATGTCCAATCGGTTAAAGAGAAGGTATTGGCAAACGAATTAGAAAAGGTTGAGGCAGCCGCTGCGGCTATAGCAGACTCCATCATCAAGCATGATATTTTCCATGTCATCGGAACAGGCGCACATGGCAGCATGGTAGCAGAGGAGATGCTGTGGCGGGGCGGTGGGCTTGCTGCGGCTAATGCCATTTTGGAGCCCTCTATCAACTTGATTCATGGCGCGGGTCATTCCGGTGTGTTTGATCAATTGCCCTGCTATGCTGAGGCCATTTTGGACTCCAACAATGTCAAAGCCGATGAGGTCTTGATCATCGTTAATTCTGCGGGGATTAATCCACTTAGCATTTCCCTCGCGAAAGCCTGCAAGGAGAGGGGGATCAGGACCATTGCCATCACATCCCGTTTCGGTGATTCATTGGAGCCTAAAAGAGAATCTCTCTACCAGCTTGCGGATATTTTTATCAACAACTACATGCCCTTCGGGGACAGCATGACAAAGGTTGAGGGACTTTCCGGTACGGTAGGCTCCATATCTTCTGTCATCAATTTGCTTATTGCCAACATGCTGGTGGTGGCGTCAACGGAGGAGATGTTAAAACGGGGGTTTGAGCCGCCTGTCTGGAAATATGACGACTGTCCCGGCGGGCTTGAGTATAATGAGAAATTGTTTGAACGATACAGTAAAAGAATCAAAAATTTAAGATGAAGGAGAAATGATGATGAGTGAGGAAATTCGTTTTTTCAAAGAGAACCTTTATGAGATTTTCGGGCAAATAGAAGGTGAAATTGACAAAATTAAAGAGGCAGCGGTTGTGATTGCCGACGCTGCTCTGAAGAACCGCATGGTTCATGTCATCGGCCCCGGCGGGCACTCCAACATGGGTGTGGAAGAAATATTGTGGCGGGCGGGCGGCCTGGCTTTCTGGAATGCCATACTGGATCCCGGGACCAATGTTATCCACGGAGCAAAGCGTTCCAATATTATTGAGCGTACACCGGGTTACGCCATAGGCGTTCTGGACGCCTACCGTGTAGGCCGTGAGAGCGGAGAGGTCATTGTTATCATCAATGCTTATGGCATCAACTCAATGACCATAGACACCGTACTTGAATGTAAAAAAAGAGGGGTTAAAACAATAGCGGTTACCTCCGACAGCTTTGCCAGAATTGTGCCTGAAGGCGCAAAATCCCGCCATCCCAGCAATAAAAACCTCTACCAGGAGGCGGACATCTATATCAACAATCACCTGCCCATCGGCGATTCCATCATGACGGTGGATGGCTTTGGAGACAAGGTAGGCTCCACCTCCACCTTCTGTAACTGCTTTGTCATGAATTGCATAGTTGTTGAAACGGTCAAGGAGTTTGTAAAGAGGGGTATAGTACCGCCTGTTTTCATGAGTGCCAACATGCCGGGCGGCGATGCGCACAACAAAGCACTGGAGGAGAAATACGGCCCCATTATCAAGCACCTGCTGTAACATAACAAGAGAAAGAGGGAGGAAGAAATGAAGGTTTATATCGTTTCGGATTTAGAGGGCGTTGCCTGCGTTTTCTCACGCAGAGAGGGATATATCAATGCCATGGAGTACGGCACCATGGAACTCGTGGCTATGTGCGAGAAACTCCTTGCCAATGGCGTGGATGAGATATTGATAAACTGCTTCCACATCATGGAGTATCATAAGTTTCCAAAACAAGTGAGATTCTTCCATTCGGAACCGACCCATGATTTTTTTACTCCGGGCTTGGAAGAGGGCTTTGATGTAGCCATGATCACCGGAATGCATGCCATGTCGGGCGGCGTGGACAAGGGCAACTGGCGCCACACTATTTTACCGCCGCCTCTGTCAAGAGCCTATTCGAGCATTGTGGAGATGCGGATTAACGGGAATCCGGTCGGTGAGACAGCTATCATTGCCATGTTTGCCGGCTTGCACCATGTACCGGTAGTGTTTTTCTCAGGAGAGCATTGGGCATGCAAAGAAGCCAAAGAGCTCATCCCCGGCTTAGAAACTGTCGAGACCAAAAAAGGCTTGAGTTTTTACAGCGCCATCTCCAGGCATCCCCTTGCAGTGGCCGAAGAATCGGCGGAAAAAGCCCTGAAAGCGCTGAAGCTTAAAGACAGCATTAAGCCGGTAATAATGGAAGGGCCAGTGACGATAGAAGTGCAGTATACCTTCGCACAAAGGGCGACCGATGCCATGGCCACAATCAAAAATGCCTTACGGATTGACGAAACAACCATCAGTGTCACCTATAAGGACATGCAGGACTTGAAGGATCATTTCGGCTGCATGCGTGCTCCTGAGGATGATCTGCATCAAAAGGATCTGGGCTTTGAGCAGGTGACAGGCTTTATGACCAGAACCGGCGTGGAACCCTATTCTCCGAATCCGACCTCATTATACCCGGGTCAGGTGGATTTTGCTTTGACAGGCTGGGGCAACAAGTAAAAACAGGAGATAGCGTATATGTCGGAGCAGGGAATGTTTAATCAAGCGTTGTATTGTGATTTTCTCGCAAAAAAAAATAACAGGCCGCTTTTCTCCTGCATGTGGGAGCCCATGATAAACCCTTCAGAGGAGATCGTAAGTAAAGCTGCAGCGGATCAAATATTACAGGCTGAACATGTAGAGCCGGAGCCTATTTTAGATATAGCTGATATTGTGATAAATTCACTTATGCAGCTTAAGGGGGATCTGCCTGCAGCGATTCAGGCTTCGGGTGGGCACCAGTGGCTTGAAGGGATTTGCGGCTGCCGGATTATGGCGTCAGATGGGCAGATCTGGGCTTCTCACCCAAGCAGAAATTCACTGGATGATTTTCTGAATTTGCCTCTTACTGAGGTATGGGAGGAAAAGCTTTTACAATGCCACAAAGAAACAGTACGCTATGCCCGAGGGCGCTGCTTTGCCGCAGTGCCGGTTTTGCACGGACCTATTGATATTCTAAGTGCCTTTATGGGCACGGAAAATCTGGCTTACGCTATATATGACGAGCCTGAAAAGCTGAAAATGGCCCTCAGCAAAGCCGGAGAAGTTTTTTGCAGGGTATCCCAAAAGCTTACCGAGGTCTTGGAACCGTATAAGGGCGGATACTCCGGAAGAATGTATCTCTATACAAAGAAGCCCTGTGCGACTTTACAGGATGATAACAGCTATATGACCTCACCATCGGTATTTAAAGAGTTCCTGGAGCCCATAGAGCGCCACATTGTCGGGAGTCTCCCCTGCACGGTCTATCACATGCACAACTCGTCTCTTCATTTGGGTAAAATTGTTGCAGATTATGGCATGGCAACCATTCAGGTATCGGTGGACCCCAACGGGCCGCCAATGGATGAGCAGATAGCCGTCTATGAAGAGATGAAGCGAAAGACACCTCTGGTGCTGTCGTGCTGGAATTTTGATGATATGGAGCTTTTGCGTCAGAAGCTCTCACCCCAGGGATTGGCGTTGACCTTCATCCCGGGGCCGGATGGCTGCCAGATCAATGCTGATGGTGCTTTTGACGATATGGAGGCATGGCAGAAGATGTATGATAACTGGATGAAGCGCTATTGATTATTTAAGTAATTGCTTCGGCGGTTTAATTCCTATCATTATGCTGATTGATATTGACAATATAACGATGAGAATTTATACTAGAGGTATATTGTTGAACATCCTACAACTACACCGTGTTAAAGATGTACTTTTTTCAATAAGGGAGGAACTTCTATGGAAACATTAGCTTTATATGGCGGAAAGCCGGTCATAGGTGATGATGAACAACTTCCATTGGTTATGCCAAGACGTATTGACCCCAAGGCCAGAGATTATATTACAGAGGTACTTGATTCAGGTTTCAATTCAGATACAGTGGAAAGATTTCAAAAGAAATTCGCTCAGATGCATCAGTCTAAACATGCCGTGGCTGTAGCCAACTGTGCGGCAGCCATACATACTGCCTTGGCGGCGCTTGATGTAGGTGCAGGCGATGAAGTCGTAACCACGCCTATTTCAGACTTCGGTACTTATGCGGGTATTTTTTCGCAGAATGCATTGCCCGTATTCGCCGACATAGATCCCGACACCGGAAACATTACAGCCGAGTCCATCGAAAAGGTTTTAAGCCCGTATACCAAGGCTATAGTCATCGTCCACTGGCACGGGTTGTTATGTGACATGGATCCGATTATGGAGCTCTCCAAAAGAACAGGAATCCCAGTCATTGAGGACTGCTGTCAAACGCCCCTTGGAAGCTACAAGGGCAGAATGGCGGGCACCATGGGAACCATTGGCTGCTTTTCCATGGATGCCGAGAAGCATCTCAGCACCGAACATGGCGGAATCCTTACCACAGACAGCAAGGAGCTTGCCGACAAGGCTTACAAGTTCGCTGTTATGAGAGGCTGCTATGTGGAAGAGGGCTTTGGAAGAAAATATGATACTCTGGGGCTGAATTACAGATATGGCCAGTTGGAAGCGGCTGTAGGCCTTGCTCAGCTGGATATTCTTCCTGAGCAGAATAAAAGAAGGATAGAGCTGGCCAGCTCTCTGATGGAAAAGCTGAGTGGTATAGATGGAATCATACCCCTGACAATACCTGAAGGCTCTATGTGCCTGTATTGGATATTCCCCATAATATTCGATATGGACAGGTTCAATACCGATATTTTCACACTGGGTAAGGCTTTGGACGCCGAAGGCATTAAAGGCTGCAGCCATATCCCCTATTATTTGATAACCGACAGTCATTTGTGCCTGAAAGAAAGAAAGAACCTGTATGGCAAGACAGGGTGCCCCTTTGATTGCCCCTACCAGCACAGGAAAATCATATATGATACCAACGACCTGCCGGGTGCTCAAAAATATATTTCCAGGACTGTACGCTGGGTGTGGAGCGATAAATACAGCGAAGGGGACGTAGAAAGAATTTACCTGGCGGTTAAAAAGGTTGCAGACTATTTCAGAAAGGGCTGATCATATGGGCAGGGTGGCGATACTGACAGACCCTGGGAAGAGCAATGATTTTTATACAAGGATGTGGCATAGAGCGTTTGCGTTCTGGGGCATCCCGTATGATTCGTTAACCATTGATACGTTAAAGGAATCCGAGGTAGATTTCAATATACTTTTACTTACCGGAATGGATAATATTCCAGCAGCTACTTATCGGATATTGGACAAATACATTGAAAAGGGTGGCCGGATACTCATTTCCGGTGATCTGCCCGCCGGATTTAAAAAGTATTTTAACGGTCTGAGCGTAAGAAAAATACAACGCACAGACCTTCACAGGTGCATTCGCATAAGGAATAAAAATGGGTTTAAAGAATGGGAAGACGGAGAAATCCTGTTTTTCACAAGTACATATAATTGCGGAGGCCTTGATTTTATAATTGATTCCACAGAAATAACCGATGCCGATATCCCGGCGGTCTCTGAGGAAATGTCCCAATCCCCCATAAACCCCGGTGTATGGGAAGGGTGGAAAAGTACCTCAAGCCCTGCCCTAATAAGGAAAAGCCATGAGAAAGGGAAAATACTCTACACTCCTTTTGCCATAGGTGCTATGAACGGCCTTATTAAGCCCAATACCGCCGATTCCATCGAATATCTGTATCCTAAGCAGAATCACGGTCTATATTTGTTCATAAGAAACCTCCTGGAGTACCTGACGGAAGATGAAAAGCTTCAGTACAAGGAACTCTGGCCCAACGGCAGCAGGTGTGTCGTATGCATCACGGGTGATGTGCATGATTACACCGGCATTCCAGGCCGTGAGGACAGGGAATGGGACGACATGAAATACAATTTTGACCTCCTTGACGAGTACGGTTTGGATGGGAAGGCCAGCTATTATGTATGTGGTGAGGTCGCAAGAAAACATCCTGAAGTCATTCGTGAAGGTCTTGAAAGAGGGTATGAATTATGCCCCCATACCTATCAGGAGACACAATATGCCATTGAAAAATGGGATTACAAGGCTCAGCGCGAGGATGTCCTTCGTTGCATCGATGCCTTTGAAAAAGCCGCACCGGATTATGATGCCTACAAAAAGGGTTTCAGGACTCACGGATACCAAAGCAACGAAATAACACGTCAGGCTTTGCAGGATCTAGGCTATGAGTATATCGGCGATATGCAGGCCTGGGAAACAACAGGAGAGTATAATGCTCAATACCCTGATAAGCTGGTCAACTTTGCAGCCTGCCCCCAATACCTATCGGACGAGAGCAGCGACGGTTTGCTGGAGATTCCGGATACCTTCGCAAACGACCATTTTGTCTACAGGGTTATGAAGCTGAGTCCGAAGCAAGCGCTGGATTTTTGGAAAAAGCAGTTTGATAAGTATTACCGGCTGGGAGGATTATACCAGGCATGCCTTCACCCCTATATCTCCTTGAAGGAAGATCCGGAAAGGGAAAGAACTTACAGGGAACTGCTTGAATATATCCTGTCCCATAAGGGAGTCACCTTCATGACCATGGCAGAACTCAATAAATGGTGGAAGAAAAGGGATAAAAACTCACAAACGAAAGGATGGAGGCAAGCTTGAACGCATATATTGATTACTTGAATATTCTCATAGGGCTCATTGAAAAGGTAAGGGATACGCAGCATGACAAATTCGACAAGGCTGCAGAGCTGATAGCAAAGGCAATTATAGAAAAGAAGATGGTGCATTTTTGGGGTCCCGGAGGGCATTCATCCATATTTGCAGAAGATGTGATATACCGGGAAGGTGAATTGGCCTGCATCAACCCCATTATTGACCCGAATATCTCCCTGGGGCACGGCGCTCTGAAAGAGGTCAATTATTTTGAAAGAGTAGTAGGCATGGGTAAGGCCATCATTAAGTATAACAGGATTAAAGCCGGAGACGTTGTCGTGATTGGAAGCGCCTATGGGGTAAATCCGGTTTGTATACAGGGTGCCCTTGAATGCAAGAGGTTGGGCGCAGTGGTGATAGCCATTACATCCCCTGCATTTTCCGATGCTTTGGATAACGAAGAAACAAGACATGCCACCGGAAAAGGGCTTAACGAAATATCCGATATCTATCTCAACAGCTATTCGCCTTATGATGATCTGACATTAAAAATTGACGAACTGGATCAGAAATTCGGACCTGTAGGGACCATCATGCAGTTGATTACCCTTAAAGCTCTGACCACAACAGTCATAAAGAAATTAGCTGAAAAGGGCGTTGAAGTTCCTATTTGGAGGAATGCTCTTGAAAAGGGCGGAGTGGAATTTAACGATCGATACATGGACGAATTATGGTGCAGAGTCAAATCAATGTAGGAGGAATTACAGCAATGAGAAGCCTTAATAAATATTACACAAATGTCATGGGTATACTTGATGAGCTTTCAAAGGAAACAGAGGTGTATCAGGAAGCCGGCCGTTTGATAGTGGAAGCAGTACGAAATAAAAAGCTGATTCACATTGTCGGTACGGAGATGCATTCATCCTTGGCAGCCGAGGACATCTTTTTCAGGACGGGAAGCCTTTTAAACATTAACCCCTTGTATGACCCAACCTTCTCGGTTACCCATGCTGCTTCAAGAAGTCTGTACTTAAAAGAGGCCGATTTTTGCGGTAAATTCCTGGTTGAATACTATAGAAACATACATAAAGGCGATCTGATGATCGTCGTGGATACCGACGGTATTGGAAGAGGCTGCCGTGAAGTGGTGCAAAAATCTAAAGAGCTTGGGCTGACTGTTATTGGCATCACGTCAAGGAAATTTTCTGAAAAAGTCTCCAAAGACTGCTCTTTCAGAAATGACGAGAAAGTAAACCTTTGCGACATGGAAGAGATCGATCTTGTTATTGACAGTAAAGTGCCCGCTTTTGATGCAACTGTAAGATTTGAAGCACTGAAAGCTGATACAGGGTGGGTATCAACCATAGCAAACAGCTTTGTAATCAATGCCATCATGCTAGCAGCACTTGAAATCATCCAGGATGAGAATATCAACGCCGATATTTGGGATAGCTTCTACGAGCCTTCAGGCTTAAGTAAAAATCAGGCTTTCATTGACGAATATATTGAGAAGATCAAACATCTGTAATGGATGGTAAATTAATCACTGACCTTGATAATGGAAGAATCATATGACGGACATAAGCTTTTTCCTGGGGGAACTATCAGAAAATCATCTTCCCATTTGCCGCTTAAAAATCTTTCGAGGAGGGCTTTATCTCCTTGAATTTCATCATAATGCCAGCCAAGGAAATCGGCACTGTCCTTTGTTTCCTTCTTAAAAGAGGCGTTATCAAATTCAGGCCAGTCAATAAAGGTGCACCATTGGTACTCCTTGAGCCAGCCCTGTTCCATTTCCATCAGATAATCGGCATTATCCTCGCCATAATGCTCTGCATAGGTGGCTCTGGTTGTATGATAGCGCTTTTCCCCAGGCATGGGGGTATTCTCCAACCAGCCACGGTTATACCAGTAGACACCTCGATGACTGTCGAAGTATTCCTGATATCTTTCCCTGGAGCCTAAAAATAACGTCATACAATCATGGGCGCGCGGGACAATGAGGGGATAACGTTTAGAGGATAGACCCACCAACCCATTGCAGCAAAGGCCATAACCCAGGAGAATAGCGGAAAAATCCTCACTATATTGCGGAGTGGCGGAATGTACATCCTGCCCTGCATCTATAAGGTCAATTTCTTTCTGTAAACTGGCGCGCAGCTCATCCGGTGTATTATGAAGGCCTTGTCTCAGCGTTGTTATATCAAGATAATGATTTGAGAAGGCGGCCAGTAAGGCAAGTTCACGGGATAAAACCTTACAGGCTATTATTTTTAAACGCATATTCATTCTCACCCTAACTTTATCATACTAAAATTCAAGGCTAAAAACATGAAATCTAACAAAAGCTAATAAAAGTACAAAAAGTCCGCAAAAAAGTACCAATAATCAAAAATCCATATATTGAACATCCGGTCAAGGCCTGTTATGGTTAGTAGAGTTATTCCAAACATAAATGCTGTTTATTAAGGTGTTATTTATGAAGGATGAGATCTATAAAATTACAGTCAAAGCAGGCTCTGAACCTGTAATAGACTACCTAGACGGTGAAAAGAATTTATATCAAATTTTACTTAATGAAACAAAAGGCACACTGTTGCCGGATACACCCTGTGGCGGAAAAGGAACTTGCGGAAAATGCAAGGTTAAAGTCTCAGGGAAGGTTTCCCTGCCCACAGCTCAAGAGGTCAAGCTTCTTACGGTAAAGGAGCTTCAAGCCGGGGTAAGGCTGGCCTGTCAGGTCAATATAATGGGAGATGTTGAGGTTAGTGCCATTAGAACTGATCCGCAGGCCCAGATACAAGCAGAGGGCTTACCTGTACAAGTGGCCTTGGATCCTATCTCAAGAAGGGATATTATAACACTCTCCACGCCAGTTGCCGGAGACTTCCGTGACGACACCCAAAGGATCAGTGATCTATTGGGCTGCAAAGGCCAACAAATGGGTATCTCGCAACTGAAGAAAATAGCTCGTTTGAATATGTCAGCAGAACAATCAGTTTGTGCGGTCACAGCGTCCGGTCAGCTATACGATGTCTATCCATGTACTCATATCGAGGATCATACGGATTATGGAGTTGCCGTTGATATTGGAACCACAACGCTGGTATGTTATCTTGTTAATTTGCTTACAGGCCGGATCGAGGCTCACCTTTCAAAAATGAATGCACAGCGGGTTTATGGGGCAGATGTGATATCCCGTATTTCTTTCTGTATGGAAAACCCGGAGGGCAGTCAAATACTCAATCGTCTGATAATCGATCAAATAGACGGTATGATCAAGGCATTGGCCCGTGATAAAGGCATTGCTTTTGATTCAGTATGTGCAATGACACTGGCGGGCAACACCACAATGATGCATCTTTTAATGGGCCTTTCACCGGACCGGATTGCCAAAGCACCTTTTATTCCTGTTTTCACCTCTTCTTTCATGTGCTCGGCTGGCGAATTGGGATTCAGCTTTTATCCCTGCTGCCCGGTTTACCTCCTTCCTTCAATTTCAGGCTATGTGGGAGCCGATATTATAGCAGGTATGCTGGCCTGTGACTTGTGCGATAAAAATAAGGTTCAGTTGCTTGTGGATATTGGCACAAACGGGGAGATGGCGTTATCCCACAACGAAGAAATAACCGGCTGCTCTGTAGCGGCGGGACCGGCTTTTGAAGGTGCCTGCATACAATGCGGCGTGGGAGGTATAGAAGGAGCCATTGACGCAGTAGGGCTGAATCAGGGTAAGCTGACCTATCATACCCTGTATGATAAAGCTCCTATTGGCATTTGTGGATCAGGACTGGTTGACATGATAGCCCTGATGGTTCAACACGGCATTATTAATGAGGGTGGCCGGTTCATTGATCCAGGGGAGTGGGATGATACGATAAACCCGCTTCGAAACAGAATGCAGGTCATAAATAACCAAAGTGTATTTATAATAGCCTTTCCTGATGAAAGTGCCCATGGAGAACCCATTTATATAAGCCAGCAGGATGTGCGCGAGGTACAGCTTGCCAAAGCGGCGGTACAAGCCGGTATTATAACGCTTCTCAATCATCGGGCAATCACGTTTAATGATATTGACACCCTTTGGTTGGCTGGGGGCTTCGGAAACAAGATGCACAAGGAAAGCGCTGTGGTAATCGGGTTGTTGCCAAGGGAGCTGGAGGATAAAATCCAATTTGCCGGCAACACCTCGGGCACCGGTGCTATCATGGCATTGCTCTCTAGCCACTGCCGCAGTGAATGCGATACAATAAAGAAGGAAGCGCGCTATTTGGAGCTTTCGGGTTTAAGCGCGTTTAATGAAGCTTTCATCAATGCAATTGGTTTTTAGAAAGAGAGTTGCGATGATTGATACCAACGTAGGCAGCAAGCGCGACATCATAATAAAATGTGCCGATACATATAGTTCGTCTACAGGACTACCCCTGACTCTCATTAACCAGCATGGCGATATTTTGTATCAAACGGGAGCAGAAGGTTGCTTAATATGCCGGAAAGCCAGCTCAATAATGAAAGAGCGGCTCAATTGCCGACAGGCTCATCTTTATGGGAGCTACCAGGCCGAGCGCTTTGGAGGAAAATATGTTTTCTTTTGTAAGCTGGGCTTGACTCATTGGGTTTCCCCGGTAGTCCTGGATGATGACGAAAAAGGAGCGCTTGTTGCCGGGCCCGTATTAATGGTTAGCCCCGACGATTTCCTGCTTGAGGATATTTTGCTTCAGCATCTCGATCCTGGACAAGTAGATGAATTAAAAAGCGCAATGGCTTTTATTCCTGTGGTCAGTCCTGAACGGGTCGACCAGCTTTCAAATATGCTTTACATTCTGTCCGCCTATAGCTCAGGCGAAGGGGTGCTTTATTTATCTCATTCACGCGATATCCTGGAACAGCAGGCAGATATTTCTCAACATATTCATTATCTCAAGACCATGGGGGGGCAGGAGCAAACAGTCGCAATATACCCGGTTGAGAAGGAAAAAGAGCTCATTACACTTATTGTGACAGGTGAAAAAAAGGGTGCACAAAAAATTCTCAATGAGATTCTAGGCGCCATTCTTCTTAAATCAGGTGTCAGCTTTGATTTTGTAAAGGCCAGAGTTCTTGAGCTTGTTGTTGTCCTCTCACGCGCTGCTTTGGAAGGCGGTGCAGATATAGAACAGATTTTTGGTCTGAACTATCAATACCTCAATGAAATCAACCAATTTGTAAGTATTGAGGAGATGACCGTTTGGCTGTCAAAAATAATGAATAGGTTTACGGATTGCGTTTTTGACATACAAGATGTTAAGCATGCAGATGTCATATATAAAGCATTGGATTACATCAAAAATAATTATATTCGAAAAATCTCACTGGAGGATGTTGCTTCCCATGTCTTTCTCAGCCCGTCTTACTTCAGCAGGATTTTCAAGGAAGAGACGGGAAAGAATTTTGTTTCATATCTAAATGATTACCGAATACGCGTATCAAAAAGGCTTCTATTAGATGAGTCCATCGCATTGGTGGAGATATCCAGCATGGTGGGATATGAAGATCAGAGTTATTTCTCTAAGAGCTTTAAAAAGCTAGTCGGGACAACTCCCGGAAAATATAGAGAAGCGTGGGGCAAGCTACCAACCAAATGATTGAAGGTCAGGGCAGCTTGACGAGCTGCCCCAGTTTTTATGGATCAATACTTTTCCGGATGCCTGAGCCGAGGGTTCATTTATATCTGGGTAGCCAGCTTCCGTGGGCCTCGATCAGATCATCCACCATGTGTACAATATCATCAAGGGACAGTTCAGCTGCGGTATGAGGGTCCAGCATGGCTGCATGATAGATATGTTCCTTTTTCCTGGTGACTGCAGCTTCTATTGTGGTCAGGTGGACATTGACATGGGTCATGTTCATGGCGGCCAATTGGACCGGCAGGCGGCCAACGCTGCAGGGTGTGACACCCATCCCATCCACAAGGCAGGGTAGCTCAACACAGGCTTCTTGGGATAGATTCTCAATAAGTCCACCCTTATTGAGGACATTTCCGCCAATTTTATAGGGTATATTGGTAACGATGGCGTCCATTATATAGGATGCATACTCATTGCTTCTGGTATGGCCTAATGCCTTATTATGGACAAGCTCATCACGTTGGTGCTTCCAATTTTCGATCTGGCGTATACAACGGCGGGGATATTCGTCCAGCGGTATGTTGTACATATCTATTAACTCAGGATATTTTGATTTAATAAAAAACGGATTGTATTCGGCATTATGTTCACTGGACTCGGTGCAATAATAGCCCAGGGTGTTGATATATTCATACCTCACCATATCGTCATGCTTTTCTTTCAGGTTCTTTTCTCTTGCACGCCTGCGGATTTCGGGATAGAGGTCATGACCCTCTTTGTCGTAAATCTCCAATAGCCAACCCATGTGGTTGATGCCTGCGATCAGTTCTCTTCGCCCCTCAAGTGCCTCCTCCATACCCAGGTCTTTAAGGAGATTTTTAGAGCAGCCTTGGACGCTGTGGCATAAACCAACTGTTTTTACACCGGTATAACGCTGCAGAAAGCCTGTCAGCATGGACATGGGATTGGTATAATTCAAAAACCAGGTATCGGGACAGACTTCTTCCATATCATGGGCAAAATTCTCCAGGATGGGAATAGTCCTGAGTGCGCGCATTATTCCCCCTATTCCCAAGGTATCGGCTATGGTCTGTCTTAAGCCATATTTTTTAGGGATTTCAAAATCTGTTATGGTACATGGATCATACCCGCCCACTTGTATGGCATTGACGACAAACCTTGATCCTTTAAGGGCTGCCTTACGCTCCTCAACACCGAGAAAGGTTTTAATGGATGCCCGGCCCTTATTGATATTTTGATTAATGGCCTCAAGCATTGTATAGGATTCTTTCAGTCTATCTGCATCAATATCATAAAGACAAATCTCACTATCCTGCAGGGAAGGTGTGCACATGCAATCTCCAAGCACACTTTTTGCAAATACCGTGCTGCCCGCACCCATAAATGTTATTTTGACCATTTCTTTGACTCCTTCTTAAACATAATTTATATGAGGTACACTACAAAAATAACACTTTTAAATCACTAAAAGAATTGTATGATGTAACTTCAATTTGTTAAAATGTAACCATAATTTATATTTTCTCAAGGAGTATTATTTTGCATAAAAATTTGCTGGTCTCAAACAAAAACTTTTCAGAGATAAATCCTGTTATAGCCGGGTGGGAGGAATGCAAAAAGGGACATGAATTCGGACCTGCCATAAGGGAGTATTATCTGATTCACTATGTTATATCGGGTAAGGGCATTTTCCAAAGAAACAATCAGACCATTGCCCTTGAAAAGAACAGCATGTTTTTGATAAGACCTTATGAGATGACGTTTTATCGTGCCGATTCCGAAGACCCATGGCGCTACGTCTGGGTTGGATTTGAAGGCAGCCTTATTGAGGAGCTGTTGCAGTTTACTGACCTAAAAGATAATGCTTCAACCTTATATGTTCCTTATTTAAGAGATTTGTTCTTGAGTGTAAAGTCAGCAGAGCACCTTAATTCAACAACTGAAATATTCTTATGCGGCAAGATATTTGAGATGTTCTCAATTCTTCAGGAAGCTCATTTTAAGAAAAGCGAATTAACGAGAAGCTCGTCAAAGTATGTCAAGTATGCCCAGGATTATATGAAAGCAAATTATACTGCTCATTTAAAAATCGGCAACCTGGCCGATATGCTGGGAATAGACAGACGTTATCTATGCCGAATTTTTTTCAAGGCCACAGGTGAAACTCCGCAGGGCTATTTAATCAATACAAGGCTAAAAAAGGCCGCAGAGCTTTTAAGAACAGGCCAGTATACTGTGGGGGAAGTGGCTAGAAGCACAGGATATGAGGATATTTTTAATTTTTCAAAAATGTTCAAGAAAAGGTATGGCCTGTCACCATCAAGCTACTTTCATGGAAAAACAAAGGGTTGAATATTCCCGAATATGTTCTGCTGGATATCTTGCTATGATAGAAGCGGAACGGAAATTCAGGGGAGAATAAATGAAAATCAAAAATAAGGACAAAATACCTTAAACAATATTTTGGAGAGGTATTATGTTCTTTGTATCAGAATTATCAGAAGCTGTAAAGGCTCAAAAATTTGATAAAGACGGAAGAGTAACCGAGGAGATCATTGTTCCGAAGGGTACGAAAATATCGATTCAGGACACCGGCGGCAGTGCAGAAATTTTAGCCCCAGTGGAATACGCCGGATTGGTTATAAATTCGGCAAATATAAACCCGGACCTTAAGCAATAAAAGGGGGCATTCTTTTTGCATGAGATTTTGCTAACTTTTTTGAGGTCTGTTTTTGCTTTTGTATTGGCGCTGGCATCAACTCGTCTATTGGGTAGAAAGGCTATCTCACAGATGACCTTTATTGATTTTGTTGTTGCTATATCCATTGGTTCGGTAACTTCAATCATTGCCATAAGCAATATGAACTCTGTTTATTCGTCGGCCACAGCCTTAATAACTCTTGCGGTTCTTGCTGTTTTAACAGACTATTTTCATATGAAAAGCATTAAGTTTGCGAAGCTGGTTCAGTCGGAACCGGTGATTATGATTGCAAATGGCAGGATTATTGACCAAAATTTGAAGAAGGCCCGTATTTCCATCCAGGACTTGACGGCCCTGCTTCGGGATAAAAATATCTTTAATATTGCAGATATCGAGTTTGCTGTTATAGAAAGTGACGGTAAGCTTTCAGTATTGCTAAAGTCCCAGAAGCAGCCCGTAACGCCGTCAGATCTGAACATATCAACAGGCTATAAAGGGTTAACAAAAGATATTATTATTGATGGCCGTGTCATGTCAGAAAATCTGAAGGCTACATATCTCAATGAAGAATGGCTCATTGATCAGCTCAGCAAAAATGGCATTAATAACATCAGCGACGTTTTCTATGCAGGTCTCGATACAAGCGGGAACTTATACGTATCTAAAAAAGGTACCGATAAAGAAATCCACGGAAAGTATGGATTAGAATAAAGGAACGTCGTACTAGCAAATAACGCTTAATCAGACAGCTTCTTAATATTTCAGTGATATAATATTTGTGATTAATGGTTATGAATCCTTTAGGAGTGGGGCGGAATGATGGGCTTGGATAAATTAAAAGAGCTGCTGTCAAACAGTAGTTATGTAGTTTTTTTCGGCGGGGCCGGTGTCTCAACCGAAAGCAATATTCCGGATTTCAGGAGCGAGAATGGCATTTATAATACCATTACAAAGTACGGACGTTCACCCGAGGAGATACTCAGCCGTACCTTCTTTATGGCTAATCCGGCGGTTTTCTATGATTTTTACCGAAGCAGCATGATCTTTACAGATGCTAAACCAAACAAGGCGCATCGGGCACTTGCTGAAATGGAGAAGGAAGACAAATTAAAGGCTGTAATAACACAGAATATCGACGGACTCCATCAGCTGGCAGGAAGCCGGGAGGTACTGGAACTGCATGGATCGGTGCACCGTAATTATTGTATGAAGTGCAAAGAGAAGTATGGGTTGGAGTTTGTTCTAGGAAGCTCCGAGGCTGTGCCCAGGTGTGAGAAGTGTGGCGGCATCGTCAGGCCTGATGTAACTCTATATGAAGAAAACCTCGATATGCAGGTTATGACGAAGTCCATCGACCATATCCGGAAAGCGGATATGCTAATTGTGGGCGGAACATCCCTTGCCGTGTATCCTGCTGCAGGGCTTATCGACTTTTATTCAGGGAATAGACTGGTTCTTGCAAATAAATCTGAAACGCCCTACGACCGGAGAGCCAATCTGATTATTCATGAGTCTATAGGAAAAGTCCTCGGTGATGTATTAGAAATATAAAAAGGATATCCTGCTTTTTCTTTTAGTCGAAGCGACAGGATATCCATTTCAAAGGCTATTTATTACAGCTTATATGATTATGATTATGATTATTTTGCTGTAGGAATGAACGGGCGTATGGTAGCGGCAACATTGCTAACCGGCATTGTTTGCAATATAATTCTTCCCGGACCGGTAACGATGGTATTGAATATTCCTTCTCCGCCGAACAGCATATTTTTCACGCCCGATACCGCTTGTATTTCTATCGAGCAGCTTTCGGTCATTGCAGCCAGATATCCGGTATCAATAACCATCTGTTGGCCAGGCTGAAGATTATACTCAACGGCATAGCCGTCAATCTCAATAAACGCTGTACCATGCCCGGACAGCTTCTGCATGATAAAGCCTTCTCCGCCAAAGAAGCCTGCTCCAATTTTCTTGGTAAAATGGACAGACAGCTCAACACTGGCTTCAGAAGCCAGAAAAGCAGATTTTTGAACGATCATGCTGTTACCCGGAGCAATCTCAAGTGCCCGGATAGAACCGGGGAAGCTTGATGCAAAAGCAATCAGTCCCTCGCCACTCATGGCTGTGTATCTGTTCTGGAATATTGAGTCCCCCGAAAACATCCTCCCCAACGCTTTTCCAATACCTCCATTGGTTGACGTCTCCATTTTCATGTTAGGGCTCATCCAGCTCATGGAGCCCCTTTCAGTAATCAGTGTTTCTCCTTGGCTCACATGGCAGATAGCCACCGGTAATGGTTCACCGACTATTTCATATTTCATGCTTTTGATCTCCTCCTTGAAATTTTATCAACCTAGTTTAATTCCTTATTTACCCAATTATACTTATCAATAACACTAAAACTGAAACTTAAATAAACCTTAAACAGCAGGCCTGAAAGTAAACAGGCCGCGGCCAAATCGGCAGCGACCTGTTCTTGCACAAATTACTCCAGACAATATGAAGTGTACTCATTAATAGATCAAAAGCGAATGAAAAGGCTCATTTTGCTCGAGCTATGGCCTTTTTATAGTCAGCGGTATCCACGAACATTTCATTGGTGTAAGGATTCTTCTTAGCTTTGATTGCTCTTTGGAGAACGACCACAACAAGGATGATGTTAGCAACCAGGGCAAGTGCGCTTACTACTGTCATGGGAACAAAGTTATTGGCATACTGTACGCTCTTTACGGCGAATACGCCCTCATCCTGGAAGAGTGGGAAAACCTGAGCAAACATACACCAAATTGCGAGGGTATGTGCCCGGTTTGCCAACCAGGCGCCTTTGTTCCATAAGAAAGCAGCAATAGTGGGAGCAAGCAGCAATGCGACACCAGCATACCAGGAGTGCGTAGGCAGACAGTTGTATGTATAAGCAAAGTTCCAGATGTCGTAGGCTATAATATAGATCCATATCATGTCAGGCCACAGCATATCCTTCTTGTCCTTGGATACATATATGCCCATCCAGCCTGTGATACCAATAATGCTGAGGATACCCGCCAAACCATTGAAAATATTATGCCAGCCGCCATAAAGGGCAACGCCCTCGGAGGAAGTCCACCATGTTTGCCACCCTTTGACTGCTGATTCAAAATCGCTGACTACGGCGATTAGAATGTTGATAGAGAGAATGGCATAGGGGTAGAATACGAACCATTTCTTTTTGCCAATCCACCAGTCATATCTGATCATCATAAATCCAATGCATCCTGCCAGAGCAGCATAAAGCTTGGCGTAGTGGAACCAGCTGTTCATGTTGGTATAGGTCGGATTTGTCAAAGCCCATTGGGCACCCTGGGCTGCTCCAATGTAGAGAGAAATAAAGTAAACCGTAAGAACTGCCGGAATGGCAAGCAAGAAAATCATGCCGCCCGTTTTTGAGCGTCTTGTCAGCTCATTGGCAGCGATAAGGCAGCCTAGGACAAGAAAGAGGCCGAGCCATTGATAAATAGCGTTTTCTCCATAAACCTGAAATAACATAGTAACCCTCCTTACCTGATTAGCAGGCAACAATTTCCTTAATATAGAATTCTTTTCCGCTTAACAATTCGCATTTTTCGCATCCGCAATAAGGACATTTACGCTTGTTTTCCAAGAAATTAAAAACCTTATTACAGTCCTTGCAAAGAGCGTTACCCGGCAGGATCTCAATTTCAAGCTTTGTGTCTTGGAGAAGCGTGCCGTCCACTGCAGCCGGGTAACACTGTTCTATATACACTGGAATCATGGATGAAAGCTCTCCGATTTGTAAAACCAATGTATCGATTTTAGTCAGATGTTCCCTTTGTGCTATTTTTTCAACGGTTTTTACCACTTCGATTACAACACCCAATTCATGCAAATCCATCACCTGCCCTTGTCTTTCTGTTTCCTGCTTCCTCATTGGGATAGCCCTTTCTCAATGGGCTTAATCCTTCACAAAGAGATTTTTAACCTTTTTAATTGCAATTCTTACCTGGCGCTTAATCATATTCTTCGCTACGGTGGGTTTTAATTGTTTAATTTCAACAGAGGACTTGTCATATCTTCTTTCAAGGGAAATGGCATCAAACTTACATTTAGTCGTACACTGGCCGCAGCCTACGCACATGTATTCATCAACAACGGTAGCACCGCAGCTTAAGCAGCGTTCTGTTTCTTTCCTGATCTGCTCTTCTGTAAAGGTGGTACGCAGATCCTTGAAGGTTTCTTTTGATGCGTTGCCGTCAACGTGATCGGCTTTTTGACGGGGAAGCGTATCATATCCTTCAAGAACGGTGTTTGCTTTATCCAGTGCATGATATTCTTTTCTGTCACGGCCAAGAATCAAGCTCTGTCCGGGCTGAACATAGCGATGGATAGAAATTGCACCTTCCTTGCCTGCTGCAATGGCATCAATGGCAAATTTCGGACCTGTATGGATATCACCGCCGGTAAAGACATCCGGCTCCCCTGTCTGATAGGTAAATGGATCGGCTTTGATAGTCTCGTTGGGATTTAATTCAATCTTGCTGTCCGTAATCAAATTGCCCCAATCCATTGCCTGTCCGACCGAGAGAAGTACATTATCAGCTTCCACAATCATGGTATCCTCTTCGTCATACTTGGGGCTGAATCTTTTATTCGCATCAAATACCGAAACACATTTCTTGAATTCCACGCCGATAACATGATTATTTTCAGTTAAAATACGCTTAGGACCCCAGGAATTGTTGATTGCAATACCTTCTGCCATAGCTTCTTCAATTTCTTCGTTAAGAGCCGGCATTTCCTCACGGTTTTCCAGACAGAACATATTGACGTTGGAAGCACCGGATCTGACAGCCGTTCTTGCCACGTCGATGGCAACATTTCCGCCGCCAATAACGATGGTTTTTCCTTGGAGCCCCGAGCCTTCACCCAGGTTTACAGTGCGCAGGAAATCGACTCCTGCCATAACACCTTGTGCCTCTTCGCCTTCGATACCGATCTTTCTGCCTGCCTGGGCACCGATGGCAAGATAGAAGGCTTTGAACCCCTGACCTCTCAGATCATTCAAGGTGATATCCTTACCCACTTCGACACCTGTCTTGAACTCGACACCCAGCTCACGTAGAATGTCAATTTCTGCGTTGACGACATCCTTTTCAAGCCTGAAGGAGGGGATACCCAGTGTCAGCATTCCGCCAAGAACCTTCTGTTTTTCAAATACGGTTACCTTATAGCCGTCAATGGCCAGATAGTAAGCACAGGAGAGTCCCGCAGGGCCGGCACCGATGACCGCAATCTTCTTGCCATAGTCATGTCTCTTTTTTGGTATGTAGCGATGTTCCTTGTTTAAATCCTGTTCCGCTATGAATTTTTTGATTTCATCGATAGCAATGGGATCATCAATATCGCCTCTGGTACAATCAGATTCGCATTTTCTGGGACAGATGCGCCCGCAAACCGCTGGAAACGGATTTTCATGCTTGATCAGTTCCAGGGCTTCGGTATATTTGCCTTGGGAAGCCAGCTTGATATAACCCTGTACGGCAATATGAGCCGGGCAATTTGTCTTACACGGACTGGTGCCGCTATCAACAACATTTTTTCTATTAATACGATAATCAGGATTCCATTTGTCGGGGCCCCATTCCGTATCATAGGGAATAGAACGCTTTTTCTCTGCAGCGGGAGTTTTAGTGCAGAGCTTCTGACCTAACTGAAGGGCATTGACGGGGCAATTTGTTACACATTCGCCGCAAGCCACACATTTGTCTTTATCCACTTTTGCAGTGTAGTTGGAACGCACCATATCATTATTTAAGAACATTTCTGCCGTTCTTAAAGACAGACAGGAGCAACCGCAGCAGTTACAGATGGCGTGGGTTTTGCCTATACCGTCCGTATTCGGGATTTGATGCATCAAACCGTTTTCTTCAGCTCTTTTGATTATTTCAAAAGCTTCTTCACGGGTGATTTGGCGACCTCTGCCTGTCCGAATATAATATTCGGCGGCATGGCCCATCTGGATGCACATATCCTCAGCCAGGTGACCGCAGCCTTCGCCCATGGTTTTTCTTACCGTACGGCAGGAGCAGTCGGCAACGGTGAAAATAGTGTTTTCATTGAGATATTTGGAGACTTCCTCATAAGAAGCTCTTCTGGTTTCCCCTTCAACGGCTTGTTCGATGGGAATAACACGCATCAAGCCTAAACCCACAGGAAAATTACCTGCTGTTTTTGCGCCCCTTACTCGTCCATATGCTTCAAAGGCTTCAGCAATCTGTGGATACTTTTCAACATTTTCCTTATGGCCGGCCATCATTTCCATAATGCCCGGAACCCAGAGGTCGGTCCAGTATTTATCAACACCATCAATTTTATTGACAAAACAAACACCGGCAACAGCCAGCTCCCACAGGCGCTTTTCCGTTTCATCCACAGATTTGCCGCATAGAGCAGCAATATCTTGGGCACTCCGCTCTTTGCGGAACCCCAGATGCATTCCTACCTCTGCCATTTCATCCGTAACAACAGGTTCCAGGATCATGTATTCCGGATCTCCATACTTAATTCCGGATTTTGAACCGGTCTTCGTTCTGTTGAGGTGATTGGCAAGATCCAATATTTTTGCTCTTTCAGCCATAATTATCCTCTCCTTGATAATTATTTTTTTAACATTCTTGGGCACAATTTTATCTGTTCTCAGCTCTGGGTCCATTTTTTAACTTCATTGCGTAACCAGGCAGCCCATGCTTCAAATCCTTCACCGGTTCTAGCCGATATGGGGAAGATTTCGGCATTGGGATTCAGCTTTTTGATTCTTTCCTTTACGGCTTCCATATTAAAGTCGAATACGCTCAAGGTATCGATCTTGTTAATAAGGACCGCGTCACAGATCGAAAACATCAGGGGATATTTGAGGGGCTTATCATCGCCCTCGGGAACGGATAATATCATGGCATTCTTGGCAGCACCGGTGTCGAATTCAGCTGGACATACCAAATTGCCAACATTCTCTAGTACTACAAAGTCCAGATCCTTGGTGCCAAATTCGGTTAATCCCTGCCGAGTCATATCAGCGTCCAAATGGCACATGCCGCCCGTATGAAGCTGGATGGCTTTTACACCGCTGGATGCAATGGTTCTCGCATCAACATCAGAATCGATGTCTGCTTCCATAACGCCAATGCGCATTTCGCTCTTTAGCATGGAGATGGTTCGCATCAGGGTGGTGGTCTTGCCGGAGCCTGGAGAAGACATGAGATTTAGAAGGAATGTCTTTTCTTCCTTCAATTGCTCGCGCAGCTTTTCTGCGTCTGCATCGTTGTTGGCAAAAATACTTTGCTTAACTTGAATCACTTTAAATGCATCCATATTTTTTACCTCGTTATTTTTTTATCAAACCCTATAGGTTTAGCTTATCAGTATTTCTAGGCTTATTCAATTGCTCCATAGGGAATTCCCCCTTTTTCCCCGATTTACACAATCAGGACCCTTGTAAATTGTCCAATTTCATAGTAAAATTCTCTTGGTCATACCAAATACCAGAGCATTGGAGGCTATATTATGGAATTTGACAAGCTAAAAGCTCCCAGTTTAAAGGACCTGTTTGTGCGAGAAATTGAAAACAGAATTCTTTCCGGTGAAATTGAGATTGGTCAACAGCTGCCCACCGAACGTGAGCTGGCCGAACAGATGGGTGTCAGCCGTGCTGTTGTCAACGCCGGTATTGCGGCAATGGCGGGTAAGGGGTTTTTGGAAATCCGCCCCCGCATCGGTACATTTGTGGCTGATTATCGCCGAAAAGGTACCATGGAGACGCTTATATCCATCATGAATTACAATGGTGGTATGCTGCGCCGGAGTGAAATCCGCTCAATTCTGGAGTTTAAAATTCTTATTGACTGCTTTTCACTGCGCTGTTTGATTCCGCGGGTTACCCAGAAGGAAACGGATCTGCTCTGGTCACACCTGGAAAAGTTAAGTGAATGCACTAAAATTCCTGACGCAGCAGAGGTTGTTTTCAATTTTAATCATGAGCTTTGTGTTCTCAGCGGCAATGCCTTTGCACCGCTTATATACTATTCGTTTAAAGCACCCATCGTCAACCTTTGGCAGCGCTACATGCGTCTGTATGGTGTGCAAGCCGTCTATAACCATAACTACCGGCTATACCAGTTTATAGTCAAGAAGGATCTGGATGGAGCTGTGCACTGGGTAGAAGAATATATCGGTCAGTCCATTCAAGGGGATAAAGAGATCTATAGTGAATAAGAATGAAAAATTATTTATGAGACATATTTCTAAACTGACCAGGAGTTATGCCCTCATATTTCTTGAAGATTCGGATCAGTGTTTTGGAATCCAGATACCCCACAGCCTCGGCCGCTTCTCTTACGTTTTTCCCTATTTCCAGAAGGTGCTTACATTCTTTAAGCCTTTGTATATGAATATAGTCGGTTAATCCGTACCCAAAATTTTTCTTGAAGGTTCTGCCTACATAGGTCAGGTTCATGTCCACATGATCAGCAATAATTGATATATTCAGATTAGGTTCCGAATAATGCCGGTCAACAAATTCAACGATATCTGTAAGCCATTTCGGCTGCTCATCTATTAAGCTTGTACTCACATATTTGAGAACATCATCAAAAATGTCTTTCATAACCTGTTTGGCTTTATCTATAGAATTTGATTCCAGCAACCGGTTGATTGACTTTAATTTTCGCAACAGCTCCTTGTTGTCTTTGACAAAAATGTCGCTCAGAGAGCTGTAGAAAGTGTTTATTAAGCTATACATCCTGCATTGGTTGATGCTCATGTAATTGATATCCCGAATAAAGCTCTCGTCCATGATATTGTCAAGCAGTGCGTAGGCCTTCTCAAAGTCCTTTGCCACAAGCAGGTTATGCAGCTTCTTTTCGTTCTCGAGAAACTGGAGAGTACTGCTATTCTCCGAATTGTAAGCAGAAGCGGATTCATCATAGTACATGAGCGTTTCTGATGAAGCTCCCCAGAACATCTGAAAGGATATAACCTGTGAGGCTTCATTATAGGCCTTCGGGAGCGATTCGAAATCCTTATGTATGTTGCTTGCTCCCACCATTAGATTAAGGTTCAGTGTTTCCCGGTACCAGCTGATACATTCTGCTATGCTTTGATTCAGCTTCTCTTCAGTATTTTCTTTATCGTCCAGGTTCGCAATACACAGATATGTGCCTTCAAACGAACAGAGCATACCGGTGAATTTGGATAATATTTTTTCTGTAAAGATATCATTAAATACATACTGAAGAAGCTGATAGGAAATAGCCTCCCTTTCAGGCCGGACATCCTTGAACAGATTGCAGTTTGCAACGTCCCTGTAGGCGACCAGAAGTACAACGTAATCTGTTTCCTTCAGGGTGATGGACTCTGTCGTCGCAATGGTTTCCCTCAAGGTATCGATATCTGAGCTCCAGCCCTTGATAAACCCGGAAAAGACTTGATTGGATAACTCTATTTTTGCATGCTTCCATGAATTTGTGAGGCTCCTGTTTTCCGACATCAGGTTTTCAAGATACTTTCCGATCTTGTCAAAGTTAACGGGCTCATCCGACATTTTGTTATAGTTCCGGAATATGTTAATAATCTGGGATATGGGGTGATAGTTCCTGATGGAATAGTAGAACGACAATGCAAATGCGATCATCAAGGCGACGACGATCTGAATACCGCTTATCAGTTTCATATAGCTTATCGGTTTAAAATAGCTGCTTTTCAAAATCAGAATGCAATATTTGAAATCAAGATACTGAGACTTCTTATATGAACCTATGTAAGTATCCCGCGCTATTTTGATATCATTGAGCTGATTTTCCACCTTAAAATCATCGTAGTTAACAGAAATCAATGGTACAGAGCTGCCCGGCCCCTTCAAAATCTGACCATCCTCATTGATCCAATATACTTGACCGTTTTCAATCGCCGCTATATTGTTGGCAATATTGTCCCAGGGAACAATTGTAAATATTGTGGCAAGCTTGCTCTTATAATTATAATTATAAATATTCTGAATAAAGAAGAGGGAATAGTCTTTGTCCCCAGTTTTTAGAATCTTGTAGCCCTGTGAATAGGAAATATTGATAAAGCTTAAAAATTTCTCGTTGGACATATTGAACTGTTCGGTGTACATATAGCTGGTCTCGGATGCATATCGCTTTCCGGTAGTTACAAAGCTATTGCTTTTATAGAAATACACAGCCATATCTTTTGAAAAATCCATACTTTTTTTTGAGTTGGACAATTCGCTTTTAAGCTGATTGAGTGCCAACAGGTCATCGGCAGAAAAACCTGCATTCTTCATGAGGGATTGAAGTCCCTCATTGCCAGATAATGTTCTGTTTATCTTCAGAACAGTATTTACATAATAGTCAAAACTGTTTTGAAGCTGTGTTAGCATATAGGATTGAGAAGTCAGAATCTCCTTGCGGATCAGTTCTTCAGCGTTCAAATAGCCGAAAAATGTAAGAAAAATAGAAATTAAGCAAATGACAAGATATGAGATCAGGTAGGAATAAAATATCTTGTCCTTTTTCTCAAAATGCAGACGAAGTTTCACGCTTTTTTATCCTCCTGCATTAATTAGTATAGCATCAATTTTTCCATTATTTATGTGTACAATATAGACAATAGTTGGAGTTGCGCTTTACCAGATATGCACAATTATTATAATATATAGTGCACCAAATAAGCAACACATATCAAATATTACGAATCCACCTACAAAAATAGGAATGTCTTTTATACATTGTTACTAATGCATGTCAAGTATTGGGGATTTAAGCTTTCAAGCCCATTAAGCTAAGATAAATATGATGCTGAGGTCGACAAACTCTAAAATAGGAGCAAGGATATGAAGAAAGAAACAGAGCGTCTGCCGGCCGTAGGTTGTACCGAAGTGCTTGGTAGGGAGTATCATGGTAAGAACCTGGCAGTTTGGATTACCATGGCAGTTTCCATTTTTACAGTCGTCTTTACTCTGCCATATGCCAAATGGTTTGAAGTGGTCGGCGCAGAATCCCTGTATACCCGGTTCAAGCTCAAGGAATCCGTAATTAGTACCTTACAGACAAAGTACAGTTTATTCAATGTTCTTTCATTTGTTCAGGACACAAAGCAGGGTAGTATAGGCCTGTATGCCATGCTTCTTTTCGGGCTTGCGATTGCGGTGCTCTATTTTCAAGGTCAATTCCTTTTTCGGATTATTAAGAAAAAGAAGAATACATACGGCAACTTAAATGTGTATTTCGTAGCCAAGACGGCCATGCTTTTTAGTTTTGTATTATCCATGGGATCCATTGGGTACATATCCTTTTCTAATTCCAAATTTGGCATAACCGGCTTTGCGCTTTCACCCATTGTCTATCTGATAGGCATCTTGTCCTGCATGGCTTATGCGATTATAACAATTGTGGAGGTCAAAGAACGGAAACTGTACAAAGAACATGGTTTCTTTCACGAGCTTAAAACCAATTGGATTTTGTTCCTGATGCTTGTTCCGACATTCATCTATTTTCTAATCAATGCCTATCTGCCCATGATCGGTATCTATTTTGCTTTTACATCTTTCAATTTTAAGGATGGTTTGTGGGCAAGTCCATTCATCGGACTTAAAAATTTCCAGCACTTGTTCAAGGCAGACTTATTTAAACTGACTAGAAACACAGTCATGTATAATCTCGTGTTTATTGTTATAGGCAATGTTCTGCAGGTTGCGTTTGCAATCTTTGTAAGCCAGATCGCAAAAAAATGGTTCAGAAAGTTTTCTCAAACCCTTATGTTCATGCCCTACTTTGTATCGTATGTTATTTTAAAGGTTTTTATCTATAACATGTTTGAATACAAATCCGGCGTTATTAATAGCTTTATCACAGCGGCAGGAATGGAACGGATTGACTTTTATAATACCCCCAGTTACTGGCCGGTGCTTATTGCTTTATTTTATATTTGGAAAAACCTGGGATATGGCATGGTGATTTACCTGGCTTCTATCATCGGTATCAACGAAGAGTATTATGAAGCCGCCAAGATTGACGGTGCAAGCATATTCCAACAAATTCGCTTTATTACATTGCCTCTGATAAAACCTACCTTTATAATACTTCTTCTTTATGCACTGGGAAGCATTATGAAGGGACAGTTCGAATTGTTTTATCAGCTTATAGGGAATAACGGGTTACTCTATAATTTGACGGATATATTTGATACTTATGTGTACAGAATCACTACCACGCAGCCGCTGAACATCGGAATAGGAACGGCAGCGGGTCTGTATCAGGCGGTGTTTGGGTTTATTGTCATCGTCGTAACCAATCATCTTGTTAAAAAAAGGAATCCCGACTACGCACTGTTTTAGTTGAAAGGGTGATGAGATATGCGAATTAAGGAACCTGTTTCTACAGTTGTATTCAGAATAGTAAGTACTTGTCTTGCAGGGCTTGGCGCACTTATCTGTGTGTTTCCCTTTATTATCATTATATCCGGTTCTTTTTCGGATAATCAAACCATCCTGACCGAGGGTTATGGTCTTCTACCCAAGAATTTTACATTGGAAGCATATAAGTCAATCTTTAAATCTCCTCATGACATGATTCAAGCTTATATGATGACAATCTATTATACGGTCATAGGGACATCCCTCGGATTGATCATGATTTCCTTATGTGCTTATGTAATCTCCAGGAATGAGTTCAAATACCGCAACAACATATCTTTTCTTATTTACTTCACCAGTATCTTTGGCGGTGGCATGATACCTTGGTATCTGATGTATGCCAATGTTTTAGGACTTAAGGGCTCAACCCTGGCCATATGGTTTCCTGCTTTGATGAGCCCGTTTCTTGTCATATTAATGAGAACCTTTATGAAATCCGCTGTTCCGGATGCAATTACAGAATCCGCAAAAATTGATGGCGCTGGGCATATAACCATATTTTTTAAAATCGTACTCCCGGTTCTGGGGCCAGGCATTGCAACTGTAGGACTTTTCCTGGCATTGGGATATTGGAATGACTGGTATCGGTCTTCCATGTTCAGCATAAACAGCAATACATGGGAGCTTCAATTCTACCTTTATAACCTGTTGAATGCAACACAAGCCATGAGGCAGATGGCTCAATACACAGGTTTGACTACGGCGGATCTACCCACTGAGTCTCTTAAGCTTGCCATGGCAGTGGTGGCTACGGGCCCTGTTCTATTGTTCTACCCCTTCGTTCAGAGATATTTTGTTTCCGGCATTACCATCGGTGCAGTAAAAGGATGATATTGAGGCATAACGATATGCTTTAATATAAAAGGATTTCAAGGAGGATGTATATGAGAAAGGTCACAAAAATTGCGAGCATACTACTCGCGGTCTGCATGGTCCTTACGCTCGCTGCATGCGGCGGTAAAGCGAATCCGGCAGCAAATACCCCTTCAACCAGCACTAGTGCTACACCGACTGCTTCTGAGTCTGCATCACCTTCAACGCCGGCAATTGACACATCAGAAAGAGTTGATCTGGTTTTCTATGTAATGGGTGATCCACCGAAGGATGAACAGGTGGTTGAAGATGCACTCAATGCCAAGCTTTTGGAAAAGGTAAACGCTACAGTTGATTTCCAGTTCTCCACCTGGACAGATTGGACTCAGAAATACAATCTGCAGCTTACATCCGGCGGTGCGGACCTGATCTATATTGCAAACTGGAATAACTATGGTACACTTGCCAATTCCGGTGCATTCCTTGCTTTGGACGAATTGATGCCTCAATATGCGCCTGAAATTGCGAAAATTGTTAATGAGGGCCTCCTGAACCAGTGCAAAATCAACGGAGCACTCTATGCAATACCCAATACATGGCCCGAATATACAGTAAGCGGTGTCAAGTACCGTGAAGATTTAAGAGAAAAATGGAATCTTCCTGTACCTGATTCTATTGAAAATCTCGAAGCTTATCTCTTGGGCGTACAAAAGAATGACCCCAAACAAGGTCTTCTGACTGTTACGACTGCAGAAAGCAGCGGTTTGACCACAGCCTTTGATGCATTTACCGCAATTAACTTCAAGTATCCATGGGTTACTATTAGCGGCCTGCCTTACGGACTGGCTGCAAACTATGAGACCCCGGGTGAAGTTTATGATTATTGGAATTCACCGGAATTCTTTGATGATTTAAAGCTTATGAAAAAGTGGTCTGATCTTGGATTCTGGTCAAAGAGCGCTTTATCAGATCCTAACAATGCGGACTCCTTCAAGCATGGCCTATGCGTAGCAGAAGTAGCTGGACAGAACCCAAATAAATATATTGATGCTGTTAATGAGTTTCAAAAGAATCATCCTGATTGGAAAGCAGGATATGTTGCTTTCGGAGAAAAGAACGGCGTCATATATCCAGCAGCTGCCACCCAGAATGGAACAGCTATCCCGCGTGACTCAAAGAACCCTGAGAGAGCTATGATGGTTCTTAACCTTTTCCTTGCCGATAAAGAGATTAACGAGCTGGTACAATGCGGTATCAAGGGAACACATTACGAAATAACCGCAGAAGGATACTATAAGAACTTATCCGAAGACTTCAAGTATGAAAGCTTAAACACCTGGAACCTGAGAAACAACGACTTCAAATTGGCTCAGGAAAGCGATAAGCTTCTGAATCAATTGGTTGGCAAGTATTCGGAACTGGGCGCTAAGACAAAGTTCCCGAATATCAATGTCTATGGAAACTTTACAGAGGACTATAGTGCTTATCAGGTTGAAAGAGGCGCTGTGTCGGATGTTATGAGACAATATCTCGCACCGATTCAGGCAGGATTTGTTGCTGATCCGGAAGCGGCTGTTAAAGACTTCTTAAAAAAAGCTGAAGATGCAGGACTTAAGACCTGCCGTGATGCTTTCATCGAACAATACAAAGCTTATTGCGAGGAGTACGGATACAAATAAAGCTGTTCTATTGATTAAAAAGCAGTCGGCTAAGCCGGCTGCTTTTTGATACATGCACATACCCTACTATGTTTTCCTCATACCATACCTGTGGCTGTGTTGGTATAATATAAACAGCAGAGATTATGAGATCCGTAAGGTTTTCTGATTGGATCAGAATTCAGAATGGAGGCGGCAATGATAAAAAATAAAAGAATTTATGCTTTGTTTCTTATTTATTGTATTACCGCACTGGTGATGATATCCTGCGATCAACAACCCTATCCAATTGCCAACGAACCTGGGGTAACTGAGTCATCCGGTACCAGTGTGCCGAGAGGTACAGGCATAATACAGCTTCCTTCAACCGATGAGATGATTACATTAACAGTTTTTGCGGCTCTTGATTCCAATCATATTGGTATTATTGATGATTTTGGTGAGAATGAGTTTTTTAAAGAACTGGAGAGAAGGACAGGCGTCAATTTCGAATTTGTTATGCCGGAGCTGGAGAAGGAACAGGAAGTCTATAACGAAATGGTAGCATCCGGAGAGATGGCGGATATTATCACACACGACGGGAATGCTTATCCGGATGGATGGGACGCTGCTGTTGATGATGAGCTCTATCTGGATCTGACGCCATATCTGGAAACTTACTTAAAAGATTACAACAGACTAAGGACAAGTGATCCGTTTTTGGAGAAAAGCACAACCACGGCCAAGGGCAGAGTTGTCTGCGTCAATGTCTTTTATATAGAACCCCAGGGGCCATGGATGGGATTACAAGTCAGAAAAGACTGGTTGGATGATTTGGGCTTGGAGATGCCTGTCACCTTTGATGATTGGGAGAAAATGTTGACGCTCTTTAAAACCGAAATGGGTGCCTATGCACCACTCTCAATAGGGCAGAACGGCTATATGAGCATATCCCATGCTTTAAGTGCGGGATTTGATGTCATGGAAACATTTATGCAGATTGACGGTAAGGTTTATTATGGCCCCATCACCGACAATTGGAGGTCTTATCTTTCATTACTAAACGACTGGTATAAGAAAGGTCTCATAGATCCCGATTTTATGACTAACGGCGCATGGCAGGTAGATAAATCCATGGTCATAAATGGGGAGACGGGAGCATGGAACGCCATGTATACCTTGATATCGGAATATGAGAGAGCAAGCAATGGAATAGAGGTCGTGCCGATTCCTTCACCTGTAATCCGTAAAGGAGATAAACTGCATATTCGCAGAGAGGACAGTATTGTGGGGCATCCTGTTACTATATCCACAAGCTGCAAATATCCCACTGTGGCCATGCAGATATTAAATTACTTTTATACAGAAGAGGGCGCTCTTTTTTCAAATTATGGTATTGAGAATGATACCTTCGTTTATGATTCCCATGGTAAGCCGGTTGTAACGGAAAAAATCAAAAATAATCCGCTATACAGCATGCCTCAGGCCCAGGCGCTCTACCTGATGCCGCCATCGAAATTCGGGGGCCTTTATGACTGGACCAGAGAATTATCAGCAGTTCCTGAAAAAGATATCAAAGCGCTTGAGATCTGGGGTACCGCCGATGACGACTATATTCTGCCTGACCAGCTTCACTATGCCGGGGCAGAGGCGGGCGAACGTGCGGCTATCGTATCTGCAGTCACGGCATACGTCAATGATTGTACGGTGAAATTTATTATTGGGGCTTTGGATATCAATAAGGAATGGGATCATTATGTATCCACCCTTGAGGATATGGGGATCAAACGGGCTGTTCAGATTACCCAGAATGCCCTGAACCGTTTTAATAAGTGATACTTGAAGTAAAGACGGTAAAGCAATATTTTACATGTTTTTCAGCAATGTTATGTATTTACTTGAAGCATCTAAAAATATACATTTAGAGCAGAACCCCAAAATACTGATTTAAAGGAGTGCAGATTATGACCGGTTATATTGGAGCGGACTCTGTCTGCCAGATAGGTATTCTTGTCAATGATATTGAAACAACAGGAAAGGCTTATGCAGACTTCTTTGGTGTTGAATGCCCGCCGGTGGTCCATTCGGGTGAATATGAAAAGGTCAAGGGTATATATAACGGAGAACCCTGTAAGGCCTCCTGCAGGATGATGTTTTTTAATGTCGGTCAATTGCAGATAGAACTCATTCAGCCCGATGACACTCCCAGCGTATGGAGAGATGATTTGGATAAAAACGGGGAAGGCATCCATCATATTGCTTTCCAGGTGAAAAATTCCGATGAGAAGATAAAGATTCTGGAATCCAAGGGTTTTTCCCTGCGCCAGACCGGGGACTATGCGGACAACTCGGGAAGATATTCCTATATCGATGCAAAAGATCCGCTTAAGCTGACGATAGAGCTTTTGGAAAGCTATAATCTGAAATAGCTGCAGTCAGGAAGAAGCAAAAGGAGTTAATTATGAGAATCGGCGGCGGAATTTTAAAACCCTATAATAATCCCGATGAGTGGTTGAGGCTTGTCAAGGATTTAAAATACAGTGCAGTATTGGTACCCGTATCCAGTGATGCCTCGGCTGAAGAAAAGAAAGCATACTTGGATTATTCAAAAAAATATGATCTGTTGATAGGAGAAATTGGAATTTGGAAAAATTCCTTATCTGCCGACGAGAAGGAACGGTCGGAGGCAATCAGGTTTTCACAGGAGCAGCTTGCTTTTGGGGAGGAGATGGGGGCCTGCTGCTGCGTCAATATTTCAGGTTCTCGAGGAGCCATATGGGATGGCTGCTATGAGGACAATTATTCAGAAGATACATATGCTTTGATCATTGATGTGGTTCGTCAAATCATTGATTCGGTCAATCCCAGGCGAACTTTTTACACGCTGGAGCCTATGCCATGGATGCATCCCGATTCACCCGATGATTACCTTAAAATGATTAAGGATATTGACAGGAAAGCCTTTGGTGTTCATCTGGATTATACAAACATGATCAGCAGTATTGACAAATACCTGAACAAAAAACGGTTTATCAGGGAATGTTTCCATAAGCTGGGGCCCTATATTAAAAGTATACATGCCAAGGATGTTGTTCTCGAAAACGGCCTGCCTTGCAGGATTAAAGAGGTCAACCCGGGAGAGGGCACTGTGGATTACGCAGATGTGTTAAGGCTGACTGAAGCTCTGGGAGCCGATATGCCCCTATTTGTGGAGCATATGAATACTTATGAGGAATACTTCAATGCAGTATCCTATTTAAGAAATATAGCAAGCAAAGAAAGAATACTGATCAAATAGAGTTCACATAAAGCTGATTGCTTACCGTTTACATGTGATTCGTTGATTCCATACAACTGTACCGACAACTGCCCCGAAGACAGTTTGAGAGGCTTGGACTAAATAGGAGGTAGCTATGCATCATTCTATTTTCAAAGGTACTTCAATCTTTACGCATCGTCTGGAAGATGCACAAGCAGTCTATCTTACTCCTGATAATTTTCCGGTAAAGGCCGATGGTATCTCTGATGATACAGCTGCTATCCAGGAAGCAATCTATAGGGTTCAAGAGAAATCCAGGTATGGAATCGTATTTATTCCCGAGGGGACGTATAGGATAAGCAGAACTGTTTATATCAGCAAGGCTTGCCGTCTCATCGGATATGGAAAAAACAGACCGGTGATGGTGTTGGCTAAAGACACCCCCGGCTTTCAAACCCCTGATGTTGGTGATAAAGGCCAGGCTTGCTATATGTTCTGGTTCACGGACAGGGCGCCCAAACCCGGTGAGAGCTTCAGAGATGCTAATCCCGGCACCTTCTACAGCGCCTTTTCAAACATCGATATCCGAATAGAGGATGGAAATCCCGCCGCTGTTGCATTAAGAACGCATTTTGCGCAGCACTGCTTCGTATCCCATACAGAAATACATATTGGAAGCGGTAAAGCAGGCATCTATGATGTCGGTAATGAAATAGAGAATGTAGGCTTTTTCGGCGGAGAATACGGGATCTATACAACCAAACCGTCTCCCGGATGGCCTTTTGTGATGGTGGATACATATTTTGAAGGCCAGCGGAAGGCCGCTGTACTGACACGTGAGGCTGGCCTGACCATAGTCCGTATGAAGGTCAGGAATGTGCCTGTGGTGATCGAAACCGAACCTGATTTTACTGAAAAACTGTACATGGAGGATTGCCGGCTGGAAAATGTAGTCGGTCCTGCTTTGATCCTAAGCAATGAACTGAATTCCCATAACCAGATCAATCTGAGAAATGTGGACTGCAGCAAGGCACCGGTTCTGGCTGCTTTCAGGCAAAGCGGAAGAACAATTGAAGGAGCTGGAGAGACATATAAAGTTAAAAACTTTATTCACGGCAGGCAAATGGACGGGCTTGAGGACAAGCCTGAGATAAGGACCACTGTAGAGCTGACAAGGCTTAACGCCCTTCCCGAATCTGTTCCCACTGATATTCCGAAGCTGCCGGACACGGGCTCGTGGGTGAGTCTCAAGGATTACGGTGCTAAAGGCGATGGCGTTGCAGACGATACTCATGCCTTCAGGGAAGCAATAAAAAACCATACAGCAATCTATATGCCGCAGGGCTTTTACCGTGTATCCGATACAATAAGCCTTAATCCAGATACTGTTTTGATTGGCTTAAACCCTATTTCAACCCGGATAGTTCTTCCCGACAATACCGAGGCTTTCGGAGGCTTTGGCCCGCCCAAGCCGCTTCTGGACGTGCCCTCGGGTGGTACCAACATAGTCGCCGGCATTGCTATTGATGCCGGAGCGAGAAATCCGAGAGCTGTGGGATGCAGATGGATGGCCGGGGCCAGGTCTTACATGAATGATGTCAAATTTTACGGATGCCACGGGAGCATGAACCCTGACGGAGGGTTTGTTCCCGTCTATAATGAAAGCCGGACAGCAGATGTCAATAATGACCTGAAGTGGGATTCCCAATATTGGAGCCTTTGGGTTACCAATGGCGGCGGGGGCGTATTTAAAGATGTTTGGACAGCAAGTACCTATGCGTCGGCAGGCTTTTACGTCTCAGATACTGACACTGAAGGGCGTGTCTATGCCATGTCTGTGGAGCACCACGTCAGAAACGAAGTCCGATTCAGGAATGTTTCCAATTGGAAGGTTTTTGCGCTCCAGCTGGAAGAGGAGGTTGCAGAAAGCCAGTACTGCCAGCCGCTTGAAATTGAGGGCTGCAGCAATATCCTTTTCGCGAACCTGTATTTCTTCAGGGTCATATGGGTCTGTACCCCCTACCCACAGGCAATCCGATCCAGTCATTGTCAAGATATTGAATTCCTTAATGTCCATAACTTTGCCCAGACTAAATATTCGTTTATTAATACGCTCTTTGATGTGGATACGGGCATTGAAGTCCGTCCATGGGAATTCGCCAGGCTTCTGATAGGCGGAACAAAACCAATGGGACCTGTTTGCTCTGGTAAAGTTCAGAGGCTTGCCAGCGGATTTGAAATGGTAGACGCTGTCTGCAAAGACAGTAAAGGCAACATTTACTTCTGTGACTCACGTATGAAGAGAATTTTTAGATGGTCCACTGACAAAGAGCTTCTGGAGCTTATAACCGATATCCATTACAAGCCTTTATCCCTTGCCTGTGATACCCAGGACAATCTGCTGGTGGCCACAGAGTATCTTCCTCCGAAGGGTGCCACCATTAACGGTGAGCCCGAGGTTTATACCAATGATGCTGATGCCGAAGGCACATCCTATAGCTTCTGGTATAAAAAAGGAGCTGCGGTTAAGGTTTATGCCATTGATCCTGACCATCCGGACTCAAGCTTCCGTGTTCTTGAAAAGGTTTCAATGGAGAAAATCGGTGATATCTATAAGGCTTTGTATCCGGCCAACAGGTGGCGGGATAGCAACGACTATCTCAGTGTCGCAGTTAACTGTCCAGAAAGCTGTTTTGTTGCTCCCGATGGTGTAACTGTGATTCCTGTTTGCTATGACCTTATGAGGGCCGTATGTCTGATTGAGGCTTTTCCTGGAAAGCCTGTTCTTGCCGTCGATGAATACTCCAAGAGAACCATACGGTTCGATGTCAGCACGGAATGTTATATGTATAATCCCGTAACCTTTGCCGAACAAGGTGAGACCAATCTGGCAGTGGGCAAAAACGGTGATGTGTATATTCCTGACGGACAGATTAGTGTTTATGGACCGGACGGAAAGCTAAAAGGGGAGATTGAACTTCCCGAACGCCCAAGCTGTGTTATTTTCGGAGACAGTGAAGGAAAGACCCTCTATGTGACTGCACGTTCCTCACTGTACAGGGTCATAGGATGACCCATAGTGGTATTGGTTAGCCGTATAGCAGGGATTAACGGAGGGGAAAAGCGATGTACAGCGATATATCTTTGACTTTAGGTTTCGTACCTACCAGAAGGGGAATGTTCAATAAGGACGCCGCGGTTAAGAATAAGGCTGAAATACAGAATGCTATCAACGGTCTCATTGATGACAATGTAAAGATTATTGATTTGGACTGGCTTAATGAAGATGGATTTTTGGTTGAAGAAAAGGACGTAAAAAAGGTCGAAGAACATTTCAGGCAGGCCAAGGTCGATGCCATATTCATACCCCATTGCAATTTCGGATCCGAGGAGGTTGTCGGAAAGCTTGGCAAAGCACTTGGAAAGCCGGTTCTTTTATGGGGTCCGCGGGATGAAGTCCCTCCTAGCAACTTTGCTCCAAGACAGGCAGATACTCAGTGCGGGCTTTTCGCAAGCAGCAAAGCCCTAATAAGATATGGCGTGCCCTTCACGTATATAGAGAATTGTCGGGTTACTGATCAGGCCTTCACCAAGGGCTTTTCAGATTTCATCAGTACTGCATCGGTTGTCAAGGCTTTTAGAAGCATGAGGATAGGTCAGATCAGTGTAAGACCTAAACCTTTTTTAAGCACCATGATCAATGAGGGCGAGCTTCTGGAAAAATTCGGGGTTGAAGTCGTTCCCATTAATACCATCATGGTAAAAAGAGCCTTTGAGCGGATCAAAAAGGAAAAGGGCCAAGAAATAGAGCTGCTGGTGGGGGATATCAGAGGTAAGGTAAAATGCATTGATACGAGCGATGAACAGCTTGCTAATATCGCAGCCCTTGAGCTGACCATAAAGGACTTTGCTGACCAGTTCGAATTAAGCGCTATTGCCAGTGAATGCTGGATGACGTTCTTTGATCTCTTTGGCATAAGATCCTGTTTCGTGTTTGGTGATCTGACCGACAGATGGTTCCCCGTTTCCTGTGAAACCGACATACACGGCTCAATTTCGTCGGTGTTGCTGACAGCTGCTGCCAGGGGAAAAACCTCAAACTTTTTAGCTGATCTGACCATAAGACACCCTGATAATGATAACGCCGAGCTTTTATGGCATTGCGGGCCCTTCCCGGTTTCACTGGCAAAAGATGCTGGAGAGGCTGAAATGGCAGATTGCGTTGGTCGTTGGGAGCTTAAGGGCGGAGATATTACCGTTATTCGATTTGATGGCTGCAGGGGAGAATATTCTTTATTTGTGGGTGAAGCAAAGGGTGTGGACGGACCTTCAACAAACGGCAATTACCTGTGGATTGAGACCGATGACTGGGTCAAATGGGAAAAGAAATTCATATACGGGCCTTACATACACCACGTTGCCGCAATTCACGGAAAATATTCTGAAATAATCCAGGAAGCCTGTAAGTATATGCCAGGTGTAAAGGCTGATCCGGTATAATTCATTTTTCATCAAAGATTATAGGATAGGAGTGACCCTCAGTGTCTCTGGAGAAAGTCTCTGATATTCTAAAGTATGCCGACAGTAAAGGTTTTTGTGTTCCGTCATTCAATGCCTTCAATTTTGAAAGCATCGCCTGGGCAATTGAAGCCGCGCAGCAGGAGAATACTCCCGTAATTATCATGCTGTACCCGGGAATGACAAATATCATTCCTTTTAGCAGCTTCTCGGCCATAACGAAGGATCTGGCCGCAATAGCAAAGGTGCCCGTCGGATTGCATCTTGACCACAGCAGCTCATATGAGGAAATACTTACTGCTATCAGCGGCGGATTCACATCGGTCATGGTGGATGGCTCAAGGCTCGAATTTGAAAAAAATATTGAACTTACGCGGGCGGTTACCAGAGCTGCACATGCCATGGGCGTCGATGTTGAGGCTGAATTGGGCAAAGTAGGCTCGGCTTCGAACGCCGATGACTTTACGAATTCTGATAATTTTACGAAAAAGGCTGAGGCGCTGGAGTTTATCGACAGAACCGGTGTAGATATGCTTGCTGTTGCCATCGGAAGCGCTCACGGAAATTATATAACAACTCCGAAGCTTGACCTTCAAAGACTGGATGAATTAAACAAGGCCATCGGTATTCCGCTTGTGCTTCACGGCGGAACTGGGATTCCCGACGACCAATTGCAAAAGGCTGTCAAACTCGGCATAAATAAACTAAATATAGGAACAGAGTATTTTCAGCTTTTCATGACACTAACCAAAAACAGGGCTGAGAGCGGAGAAAAGAATTTCTTTGGTTGTCTCAACGCAATCAAGCCTGAGGTCATTGCTTATGTAAGGTGCAAGCTGAATCTCTTGAAGCCTTGATGAGCAGCAACCAAAGTAATCGGGGGCTTTAGTTAATGGGGGATCAACCTTCGGCAGCTGGCTTGATATTAAGAAAAAGGCTTCTTCTTTCAAGCATGCAATTTATGTTTTGGGCGGCTTTTGGCATAGCTCCCTTTATTGTTGTTCTGTTGAGAGAGCAAAAGCTTGACAGCATTACAATTGGATTGATGTTATCAATAAATTCCTTCATAGGCATATTCGGTCAGCCTATATGAGGAATGGTCAGCGATTGGGTCAAATCCGCAAAAAAAGTGTTCATTCTATGTATGTCGGTATGTACCATTACATATGCCTTGCTTATGAATGCCCGTTCGCCGTTGGCAATAGGAATCATTCTTGCTGTTGATACCTTCTTCAGAAGTCCTGTTGTATCCCTGGTGGACATTTGGTGTGTTGCAAGCATTTCGGGCGATGAGCGTATAAGCTACGGCTCCTTGAGATTATGGGGCTCAATTGGATTTGCACTTACCGTTCTATTTTTTGGTATCATTTCTGATGGCCGGTCGGTAACAGTGCTTTTTCCATTCTATTTCATTTTGGCGGCATTGACGATAACACTGAGCTTTTTTATTAAATACGGAAACAATGCTCAAGTACGTCGCATCGGCTTTAAAGAGTTAAAACCGCGCAAGCTTTTTAACAACTACTATTATCTGGCGCTTGTGGGTTTTATGTTTCTTATTACCCTGCCCAACACACCTGCAGGTACTTTTCTTCCGGATCTCTTCGTTCAGGTAGGAGGAACTACAGCGCAATACGGATTCATGCACTCGATTAAAGCTTTCCTTGAGGTTCCCTTTTTCTTTTTCGGAAAGAAGCTTCTTGAAAGATTTGGGTGTGTCAGAATAATTATTGCAGCGGCGTTTCTTTATATGATCCAGCAGCTTTTGCTCGCATGTGCTGTCACTCCGGCGCAGGTTATACTTGCACAGACGCTTAATGGCCCTGCATACAGCCTCTATCTGATCAGTACACTTCAGTATATATTCAACCTTGCGCCTGATGATTTAAAGGCGACGGCTCAGACCATGGCAAGTGCGCTGGGCGGCAGTCTGAGTTCAATTGTCGGGAATTATGGGGGAGGTCTGTTCATTACCTATTTCGGATTAAGGTCAATTTTTTGGACAGGTGCCATCAGTGATATTATTACAATCACTTTGTTCATACTCTCATTCACATTAATCAAGAGGGTAGCCGTCAGGAAAGAAAAGCATGAGAAATCACTATTGAATCAGAATGATCAGAGCGAAACGGGAACAACAGCGAACTACTGATTGGAGGGAATTCAATGGATGTCGTTGGTATAGATAATCCTATAATGGATTGCTTGCTCAGCTTAAATAAAATACCTGCCAGCAACAGCTATGAAAGGCTTGATGGCTACAGTTGGCAGGGGGGCGGAAAGGTTTCGACCGCTTTTATCGCCCTGGGGAGACTGGGGATTGAAACAGGTATCATCGGTGTAATTGGGAACGACCCTTTCGGAAGATTCTGCATCAAGGATTTCCAGCGCCATAAAGTGGATACATCCAGGCTCATAATAGAAGATGGAGCTTCCACAACTCTGAGCTTTGTTCTAATTGAAAAAGAGAAGAAAGCCAGAAGCTTTATGATTAAGCAGGGGGTCAAACGGCAGATGACAGTGGATGATCTTGATGCGGAGTACATTAAGTCCGCGAAAATCCTTCATCTTGCCTATCTGTCGACTGTAACCTGCGAAGCAGCGAGAATTGCGCGGGAAGGCAAGCTAAAAATAGTCATCGATGCAGACCATTATGATGATGAGATTGCGAAAAATTTAAACTTAATAGATATCCTGATAGGGTCGGAGTTTTTTTACATGGGAGCATTCGGAGACAACACAAATTACAGGGAAAACTTGAAAAGGATTCAGGAAAAAGGTCCCAAGCTTGTTGTCATAACGCTTGGAGAAAAGGGCAGTGTTGTTCTTGACGGGGATAAATACTTTGAGATGCCAACCTTCAATGAACTGGAGGTTGTGGACACGTGCGGAGCGGGTGACGTATTTCACGGCGCATTTATTTTCGGAATGCTAAAGGGTTGGGATTCGGAAAAAACAGCAAGGTTTTCAAGCGCTGTGTCCTCCATTAAATGCACCAAGCCCGGGGGAAGGGCAGGAATACCGGATTATGCAATGGTGGAGAAATTCCTGGCCAATGGCACGATTGACTATGCCTCCCTGGATGAGAGAAAAAAGCTTTATGAAAGTGCGCTTTTCAATCTCGATCTGCTTGATTAACAGCATCTCATTTTCAGGCGTTATAGTGCCTCGGCGATACACCCATAATCTTTTTGAATACTCTGCTGAAATAAAGGGGATCCTCATAGCCGACAATTTCGGCTATTTCGGATATATTGAGAAGGGAATTGGAAAGAAGATATCGTGCTTCATCAATGCGTATTTTGGTAAGGTATTCTATCGGAGTCATCCCGGTAGCATCCTTGAATTTGTGAATAAACCTGTACATGCTAAGATTGCATCGGCTGGCCAGAGTGTTTACTGAAATTTTATGATGGTAGTTCTCGTACATGTAGGAGATGATACTTCGTATTGTCTCATTCATTGCTTTTCCGTTGTCGGATCTGAGATTTTCGAGCTTCCTTGTTAAAATCAAGATTAGTTCCATAAGATATACGCCGGCAACATGCTGGAAATAAGGTCTTTTATCCTGGATCTCATAGGTGATTTTTTTAAACAGATCGATGCAATCTCCCCGAATACCTATCTGAAAAACCTGCTTGCCTGCGAAATTAAATTTACTCATCCATTCGCCTGCTTGGCTGCCGGTAAAATGAAGCCAATAAAGCTCGGTTCCGTCTGTGGCGAGATATTCATAGTTCTGGGGTTGGCCCGGCAGGTAAACAATAAGGCTTCCATCGGATACTTCTTCAAGCCCCTTACCGAAATCGTAGTAACCTTTACCCTTTACAAGATAAATAAACTGGAAATCAACCCTCCCGGCATCACGGGATATTTTAAAATTTCTGGAAATGAATTTCTGGTAACCGGAGCTGATAATAAAAAATGGGTCTGAATCTACCTTTATTCCGGTATCAATCCAGTCATTTATTGCGTTACCTGTAATACTGATCATATGTACTCCGTGAAGCAATTTAATCCATGCTGCGAAGCAATTTTATACATTCAACTATCCCCATTATAATATTATAATTTTATTAAATCAACCAGGGCCGACCAACCGAATAGTTTATTTGAAAATAAGCCAAAAAATACTAGGGCAAGAGGCCCGTTTTTCCAGCATGTGAAGATCAAGGGCAGGTATGCGCAAGTATCCATACCCGAAACTTCAATGTGTACCCTTGTTTTCGAATAATTGTAACAATATAGATATTGGGGAGATGAATAAAGGCTGTCGGGAAAAATATGCCGGCAGCCTTAAGCTAGTGTCCTAAAAAGAAGCAAATAACTGATGGCGGGCGGCGGTGTAAAAGAACGGCACTCGTCCCGAAGTGGTGTAGAATTGTGAGGTTGAGGAAAATGCAGTATAATATTGCTGAAAATTTAATGCGTATTTTTATATAAATCTATCATTTGTGAATAGGAGAAAATGACATTGAGTTCACTTATATATGTATCTTCAAACTATCCACTCGAAGAAATTAAGAACCCACACTACAAAACACTATCAGTTAATGAGGCTTTATCTATCGGCGTAGAGGTGCCGGATTTTATGCTAAAGTCTGATTTTGACCGAGACAAACCCGATGTACTTCTGTGTTCTGATACTGAACTTGTAATTGACACAACTCTCGGGACGATAGAAGATGGTGGATTTGATGATGATTTTGCCATTTTAAAACTTGATGATACAACGGAAGATATTTATACCGAGAAAAAATATCGCTGCTATTTAGAGTGGATGCTCTACACAGAAGGCCGCTCAAAAAAAATAATTGAATATGTAAAGCGCCATTTGGAACATACAGATGAAATCGAAATCTGGCGTATCTGGATGGGGAATGAAAATCGCCCTTACATCAAGAAACGCACGATTCATATTGATGAATTCACTCCAATTGATTTACAGAAGTTAGAGGGATTAGACGTGTCATCTGAACCAATCACGCACCATTGTCTCGTAATCACTAGCCAACAAGGAATCTGCAATGAATAGCTTTAGGGCGGGGAGCGACAGCTGTGGTGGTTTAAGACCAAAGATGTAAAACAGTACTAATTGGCTATAATGTTTTATGGTAAAATAATTATTGATAAAAAATATGAATAAACAACAGCGAGGTATATAATGAATATCGGTTTTTTCGATTCGGGAATAGGTGGATTATCTGTACTCCGGGAAGCAGTGGCGCTCCTTCCGAATGAAAACTATATATATTATGCTGATTCCGATAATGCGCCTTATGGTATAAAAACCAAGGAAGAAGTCAGACAGTTAACCTTCAATGCTGTCAGTTCCATGGTTGATCAAGGCATCAAAGCCCTTGTTGTGGCATGCAATACAGCTACCAGTGCGGCTGTACGCGATTTGAGGGGTGTTTACGGATTCCCGATAATAGGCATGGAACCGGCTGTTAAGCCCGCTGTTGCAAAGAATGCCGATGGGGGAAAACGCGTCCTTGTTCTGGCAACTCCGTTAACGCTGAAGGAAGAGAAATTTCAAAGCCTTGTAACCAGATTTGATTCAGGCCATATTGTCGATATGCTGCCTGCCCCAAAGCTGGTTGAATTTGCTGAAAGGTTTATATTTAGCGGTTCGGAAGTCGACAGCTACATCAAGGAAATTTTGCCTGAAGATATCCACATGTATGGCACCATTGTTTTGGGCTGTACCCATTTTCCTCTTTTCAGGCGGGCATTGGCCGGTATTTTACCTGCAGATGTCGATATTATAGACGGTAACAAGGGTACAGTTAATCATCTTCACGAAATCTTGAAGGCGGAAAACCTATTGAATCCATCTGCCCAGAAAGGCCATGTGGTTTTTTATAAATCCGGAATATTGGTGAAGGATAGCGAAACAATCGAAAATTATCAAAGAATCATCTCAGATTCAATATTTCATTAGCTTCTATATGAAAATGATTGATGACTTGCGACAGGTATGATTCCCGGACAGTCAGATAGAGCGTTAGCTCCCGTCCTAAAAGGCCTGTTAACAGGGTACTGAAGCCTTTTTCCTCAAGCTCCAGCGGGCCGATTTCATCAAGGAAGACCGGTGATATATGCTTTTCTGAGATCTCATTAATGATTAGAGAGGCATATTCCAAGCCCCTTTTAGAGAAGCTGTAGTCCTTATAATTATAAATTTCATCCCAATCGTCCGAAAGGTATTGTTTTCTTATGGAAAAGGGTATTTGATCTCCTGTAGAAAGCTTCCGGATCATTTGTCCGATATTTTGCCCGTTTTGAAATACCTTTGGAAGAATCAGCCCATCTCCTTCATGTGTCCTTTCATAAAGCTCAAGAAGCTTGGTAGTCTTTCCGCTGTTTATGCTTCCTGTAATAATGGTTATCATGGAAGATCCTTTCCGTAATGGTTTGCTGCTATGAAATCTTCGGGTGTATCAATATCCAAAAGGATCCCGCTCGTTTCAACTGAAATTTTCGAGCTGTTATGCTGTGCGATAAATTCCTGCAGACTTAAGTATCAGGGTTCAGACAGAAGGCGGTTAATCATATTTTTGCTCATTAAAACAGGGTGGCCGGGACTATTATCGTAGACCGGAACAGTGATTTCTCCGCTATCCTCCAAAAGGCGCAGATAAACCCCTTTCGTTATATAAGGGTAATCTCCGGGAGTAATGAACACGCGGTCGCCAACGCAAAGCCTCAGGCCCGAAAGAACGGAACTGAACATTCCTTTTTCAAACTGGCTGTTATAAACCAGCTCGCATTTCGTATATCCTTCGAGGAGGGGAGGAAGCTCGTTTATTTTGTAGCCTCCCACCACCAGAATGCGGGAAACAGCCTCATACATTCCTTCGATACAACGTACCAGTAAGGGCCTCCCGGCTACTTCTTCAATCAGCTTGTTAACCTTTGCCCTTGATGAAAAACCGGCAGCGAGTATTACACCTTCAATCATATCTCCTCATAAATTCCCTTGGACAAATAACGCAAAAACTAAAAGACAGAATGAAATAACAGGCTTGGCACTAACGTCCCGGAGCGCTGTACACGGTCTCAGACTATTCATAGTATTCCCTTTCTTCAAATGCCTGTTTAATTTTTCAGAGAGTAAAATGCAGGCCATGATGAGGACACCATTTAGAGCACCCTCCAGGCAGACAAACTTTACGAAGGGGCCTATTGTGCCATAAGGATAAACGGGCATAATTTCGGAAGGAATTGCAAGAATGGCTATGACATAAAGCATACGCCAGGAAAAACTAATTAACATTGTTTGCAGGGAGGCCATTAGTAGTTTTTGCCTTCCGGCAAATATTTTGCCGACCAGAAAGAAAGTGCACCCCTCTAAAATCACCGATATGACAGGGCAAAGGATAATAAGCAGATTGGGAGTCACCCAGATATTAATGAGTTTTATGCCTGCTGCTACAAAGGAGGTTAATACGACCGCACTCAATTGGTGCGTTTTTTTAAAAACCTGGAGCATAAAGAAATAAGCCAGTGGAAACCAAAAAATCCAACCAAGATTGATAGCGGAAATATGTAAAAGATGACCTAAGGTGGCTTCCTCCAGTCCCCAAAGTGCCCCCCAAAAAATAACAGGGCTCAATTTGTTTTTCAACGGGATCAACTCCTTAATCCTATTAATCTGAAATATTCTATGGGTGGGAAAAGAAATTTATACCCTCCCCTGAAGGATTGAGCGGGCAGCCTCACGAATTTCTTCATAGCTTGTACATCTGCAGATATTGGATTGAAGCCACTCTTCCATTACATATTCATCTGCGCTCGGGTGAATTTGGGAGAGCGCGTGACAAACCATTAAAAAACCCGATGTACAATAGCCGCACTGGAATCCCCACTCTTCAACAAAAGCCGATTGGATAGGTGCATTTTTTAATCCTTCAACTGTGGTTATTTTATGCCCAATGGCTTCAACAGCCAGCATAAGGCAGGACTTGACCGGCCAGCCATCAACCAGAACAGTGCATGTTCCGCAATCCCCGTTTTCGCATCCGGGTTTTGTACCTGCTAAACCCAATTGCTCCCTTATAACAGTTAAAAGAATATCGGAAGGCTTGACCACAACATCGAGGATTTCATTGTTCACATCGAGCTTAATGATACTTTTACCCTGGAATTTTAGCATTATGACTATCCTCCAGTGTTTTCAGGACATTTAATAAGGTATTTTTTAGACTGAAGATTCTAAACTTGTCAGAACCATAAACATCATTGAGAATGGGACGAGGAAGGTTGCGCAAGGCTTCTCCCACCCTTTCTTCTTTTGGCAGCTTGGGTTGGTTTAAGGCATTCTCCACCTGCAGGGATCTAAAAGGGTAGGAGGTTAGTCCGCTAAAGGCTATACGAATATTATTGTCCACCCGGATCGCTGCGATTGTGAACAGAGGATAATCAATTTTTTCATTTTTAGTTTTTTTGACATGAACAAAAGGCAAAGAAATGAAGTCTGTTTTAACCTTCATCTCAATAACAAATTCTCCGGGATTTAGCTGCAGCCTCTTTTTAAAAAGCGAGGAAAAAGGAAACTCCTGCGGCTGTCCATTTCTGAGAATGACAGCTGTTCCGTCACACAGGAGAAATGGGAGTGCGGTTTCCCGATAAATGATGGTTGAATTTAAATTCCCGCCAAGAGTAATTTTGCACTGGTTGGTATGATCTGCGATTCGCCCCGCAGTTTTATCAAATAATGGGAATTTTTTAGATTCCATTATTCTGGAAAGCGTATTGCAGGAGCCTATTGCGAAACAGTTCTCACTGGTCTCAAGCCTATTGCAGTCCTGTATTTTTTTTAGGTCAATGACTGCTTTCGTCCTTATGTTATTGACACGCGCCATACTGATAATTTCGGTTCCCCCGCTGTAATAAAGGGGCTGCATACCCTCGGCATCAAGCTCATGATACAGGCTGAAGGCCTCGTTAACTGAAGAAGGTGCGTAATAATCAAAATCAAAGGGAATCAAGGGATTCACCTCCGGTTTTTTGCAGCCACATAGACTCCGGTGTTATGGGAAGCTCCATAATATCAATCTGGGCTGCCGCAGAAAGCGCATTAGCCAAAGCGCCCGGAATACCGACAATACCATGCTCGGCCAGTCCTCTGGCGTGGTACGGAGCATCTACCTGCGGTGTCTCTACAAAATCCACAAGGAATTCAGGTTCCTCACCAATGTGCATGACCTTGTAGCTTCTGAGACTTGTGGTTTGCATTCTTCCATTCTCATCATAGGTAAAAGCCTCTCTGCTGGCCAGCCCCAAGCCCATGCTCATACCGCCTGTCAGAACACCTCGTGTGGTCTTTGGGTTTAGAACTCTTCCTGCATCTATTACGGTTGCAGCCTTTATCAATCGGTAAGTATATTCTTTTGTATCAAATTCTACCTCTACGGCTTGGGCACCGACTGTCCAATAGGGTCCCGATTTTCCCTGTCCCGTTTCCTTGTTTAAGGGAGTCAGGTGGTTCATAATAAAGCTTCCGTGCCCAAGAATATGCCCTTCTACCGAATTTCCTCCGGGATGTTTATAGCCGTGAACTATATTTTTGAATTCAATGAAGATTTCCGGGTCCTGCTTAAGGTAAACCCGCTGATCAGCGACTTCAAGATCTTCAGGAGGGGATTTAAGAATAATGGCAGCAAGATTCTTCAGCTGTCTGATTAGGTCTTCGGCGGCTCTCAGGACGGCTCTTCCGGCCATATAGGTTGTCATGCTGGCCACAGTCTTCCAGTGCTCCGGAGCCGTCTGAGTGTCAACCTCCATTTTAACGTAGATTTTATCTATCGGCATTTTCATTTTTTCAGCAAGAATCTGGGCAAGAGTGGTTTTCATTCCGGGGCCGTATTCCACGACACCGGAATTGATATTAATACTGCCATCGCAATTAAAGGTTAAGAAAATCCCCGATATGGCATCTGTCGGTGAGTTTGATGTTTTCCACAAACAACTCAGCCCCTTTGCTCTCACCTTGTTTTCACCAATTTCCAGCCGCATGCCCTCATCCCAGTTAATGAGATTTCTGAGCTTTTCAAGACATGCTTGGAGGTTACCTAAATTGCTCTCGGTCATTTTAACCTGTGTAGGGTTTGTATCCCCGGCCATAATCAGGTTTTTGAAACGAATATCGATGGGGTCCATATTGAGAGCAAAGGCAAGCTTATCAAGCATACGTTCGATACAAAAGGTATATTCCGAATGGCCAAATCCCCTGAATGAAGTTGCTACAGGGTGGTTGGTATAAACGCATAAAGAATCGCAGAACACATTTTCAATACGGTATGGGCCGGTTCCGTCAACAGCAATGGCTTTTGCCAAGCGGGGGCCTATGTCCGAGTATGCACCGGTATCAACACCATAAGTCATTTCTATAGCCTTGAGAACGCCGTCTTTTGATGAGCCAAGTTTTATCCAGGCTTCCAGACCTAAATGGCAGGGAAAGGAGACCATATCCTCCTCCCGGGTATTTACAAGCTTTACTGGTCTGCCATTTACGGCCTTAGTCGCCATATAACCCAAAACTTCCAGTTGAATAGCGGCTTTGCCACCGAAACCTCCTCCTACGAGAGGTGTTTTAACGATTACTTTTCCAGGGTCCAACCTAAAATAATGACTGATAAGCTCCTTGGTTGCATGAGGTCCCTGAGTGGAGGTTGTAATAATCACATTGCCGTCAGGCTTGATTTCAGCTATACATGCTCTTGTCTCCATAGCAATATGGTCTGATTGGGGAAGCTTGAAGTACCCTTCTACAACGATCGCACTTTCTGACCACCCTTTTGCCATATCTCCCTTTCTGATTTTTACCCGATTGGCAATGTTGGAGTTTGGCTCGGGGTAAACTTCCTTAATCGCCTTTATATATTGTCCAAGATACTCGTGAACCAGGACAGCATCAGGCTTTAACGCATCACTGACAGAATTGACAACAGGCAGGGGGGAATATTCGGCATTTATAAGTTCAACGGCATATTGGGCTTCCTTTTCAGAATTGGCAATAACCAGAGCAACAGGCTCGCCAAAATATCTTACCTTTCCCTTGGCAAGCGGCGGACGGTCTTCAATAATAGAACCGCATAGGGCCAGTGAATCCTCACCTGTCAGGATTGCATGGATCCCGGGAGCTTTCTGTGCTTCCGAGATGTCGATCTTTATAATCTCCGCATGTGCTAAGGAACTGGTTAAAAGCTTAGCATATAAAACCCCTGGCCTTATTTCATCAGCTGTATATTTTGCGGCTCCGGTAACCTTATCCCAGGCCTCTTTACGCTGAATATTCCGTCCTATAATGGTTTCACTCAACGCTTTTTGCCCCTCTTTCACTTTTTCATTCCTTGTAGGGTAATCTTTCCTTGAGTGATTAAACTTATTCAATTCCAGTTTGCAGAGCCGTGACACATCTACCCACAAAAAAACCGGCTTGATCACCACATGTTATTGCTTGCGATCTGCCGGTAATATTTATGCTTTTGATTGATTTTACCCGTTAACCGTTATTATTACGAATTTAAAACAGATAGATCGGTTATGACGAATTTACCGGAGGCTCATATTGACTTTCATGGCCTACGAAAAATACAAAAAAGCTGATGGAATATTGTACCCAAAAAAATCAAATAAACAGCAGCAGGCTTACGGCCATTACCATCATGCCGGCAACCAGGCCATAGATTGAAAGATGGGCTTCTCCATATTCTCTTGCGGTAGGCAACAGCTCATCCAGTGATATAAAAACCATAATGCCTGCAACTGCTGCGAAGAGCACGCCAAAAACGACATCATTAAAGAATCTGAAAAGAATCAGGTATCCCACAATGGCGCCTACCGGTTCTGACAGACCCGAAAGAAATGACAGCTTAAATGCCCGCTTCTTGTCTCCGGTCGCATAGTAGATTGGCACCGACACGGCAATTCCTTCCGGGATATTATGTATTGCTATGGCCGCTGCAATGGCAATGCCAAGGGCAGGGTCTTTAATAGCTGATGTAAAGGTTGCAAGCCCCTCGGGAAAATTATGAATGGCTATTGCAAGAGCTGTTAATGTACCCATGCGCATAAGCTTCGTTCGGTCAATCTCCTGGCTTCCACTTGAAATATCCTCAACCTTGCGCGTTTCATGAGGGTTCTCGGCGGAAGGTACAAATTTATCAATAATTGCTATGAGAAACATACCACCGAAGAAAGCGCCAACTGTCGCCCAAGAACCTCCAGTCAAACCCAGAGCACCCACCAGCGAATCCTTTGCTTTAACGAATATTTCTATGGTTGATACATAGATCATGACTCCTGCTGAAAAACCTAGAGCTATTGAAAGGAATTTTGTATTGGTTCTTCGGGTAAAAAAAGCGAGAGCACTGCCGATACCTGTGGATAAACCGGCAAACAGGGTCAAACCGAATGCAATCAATAGCGTATGTATGTCCAGATTCATTTATGTCACCTCTTACGTCTTATTAAATTGATATCCATTATGTAAACAGTATAACATATCATTATTCGATCCGAGTAAACGTATTACTCATATTGTTCTTGATCACGGGTATTCTTTTGTTGAGCATTTTTCCAATGCTTTTAAACGTTATTATCATATATCCGCCCGGGATTACCGAAAGGATATTTAAGAGAGCAATATAAGTTTAAAAGATGCAAAATTGCGGGCCGGACATTGACAAAATATATTCTGGAATGTACTGTTAAGCTAGACAATTAATTAAATGAAATATGCACAAAAATATACATATCATTTCATTTCTGCATTATTTATCTATGGCTATAGAAAGGGTACCGGTATGAATATCCGCATGCAAGCTGATCTGGTGGACTTTAAAATAGTTGATTTCCACTTGCATTTACCAATTGCCCAGGATGATTGGCTGCGCCCCTACCGCGAGGAATATGTCAAAAACTTCGGGCAGGAGCGCTGGGATATCTTAGCTGAGCAGGGCAAAAAATCTATGGAGGCATGGCTGCCGGAGTTTTGCTTTCCCACCCCGGAAGCCCCCTCCGAAGATTACTTTGCTGTGGGTGAGCGCTGGTATCGGGAGGCCTTGAGCTATGATCTGGAAAAGGTGGTTTTTGTAACCGGAGGTACAAACGAAATTTTAGCGCAGGTTGTGGCAAAGCACCCGGACAAATTTGCCGGATTTGCGCATCACTATATCGAGGACGAGGGCGCGGCCGACAAGCTGGAAAAAGCCATTTCTCAACAGGGCTTGAAGGGGTATAAAATTCTCGGCCCGGTAGTAAAAACCCCTTTAGACGACAGACGGTTTGACGATGTATGGGAGGTTGCCTACTCTCATGAAATACCCGTGCTGGTCCATTTTGGTATTCTGGGCGGGGGTGGCGGAATAGTAAGCGGCCATAACGTGAACCCGCTGGCTATTGCCGAGGTGGCAAAGCGCTTTCCTAAAATAAGGTTTATCGTGCCTCACTTCGGTTGCGGTTACACAAAAGAACTTCTGCATCTTTGCTGGGCTAGCAGGAATGTGTATATAGACACCAGCGGTAACAATTTATGGGCAAAATGGATGCCTGAAACCTTGACCCTTGAAGGCCTGTTTCGGAAATTTTATGAAACAATAGGCCCCGAGCGCATTATATTCGGTACCGACAGCGAATGGTTTCCGCGCGGCTTTGCGGTGCGCTACCTGCTGGATCAGCTGCGGGCCTGCCGCAGCTTAAACATGCCGGAGCCACATATCCGTTGTATTTTCAGAGAAAATGCACTGGGACTCTTATAATAAGCCGGTCGGAGGACAATATGGAAAAAATTTTAACCGTACCAAGGGAGGAAAAGCTGGAAACCTGTTTTGTGACAGGCAATCACTTTATATCCCTGCCGGAAATTGATGAAAAAGGAAATATTGTCACGATAAGTGCCGCGTTAAAAAGTACTGCCAGCGTGGTAGAACTGAACGGCAGCCCCCTGCTTGGCCCCTTCCTCCGGCTCAATGGTAAAAATTCGGAGCTGTGCTTTACCAAAGCGACCTATGAGGAATATTTCATCCCGACCTATTATTTTACCGCAGAAGGTATCGATGGAACCATGCAAATTTACGTGCCGGAGGGCATACAGGGATTTGTGTATCAAATAACGCTTTCGGGTGCAGGCGCCACCGCAAAGGTAGAGACAGGTCTGCACTTTGCGCTTGAGAATACCACTCGAACCATCTTTCACAGCTATTCCCTGGCTTGTGGGGTGCGCAGCTTTATAAACCAATGGACAGGCTGTGCAGTAGTAGAGTTGACCTCCTCAACCGGGCTGCTGGCTGTTGCCGGATCGGGCAGCGGGGACTATGCGGCACAGGAAAATGAAAAGGGCTTTACTCTTTCCCACGAGTTTTCTTTGGAAAAAGGTCAGCAGCATACGGTTTATTATTATATAGCAGCCGCAAAGGAGGCGGACGGTGCGGCACTGCATAACATGGATATGCGCCGCCGCGGTGGAGCCTCGCTCTACAGCCGTACTAAAGAAGCGTTAACCCTGGCAAATATCACTTTAAAGGACAAGCATCTGGAAAAATTAGCAAACCTGAACGGACACTTTTGCTATTATTTCTGTGCCGGATATACCCTGGATACTGCGGAGTTGGTGCTCATGACCTCTAAAAGCCATCGCTACTACGTGTCTGCTGCCTTTTGGGCGCGCGATACATTCTTATGGGCATTTCCATCGCTTTTGCGGCGAAATGTCGCTTTCGCCAAAGAGGTACTGCTCAGCGGCTTTACCACCTACATTAAGAATATTGGAATCCATGCGCTTTATATCGACGGCACAGTGCTGTATCCCGGTTTTGAGCTGGACGAGCTTTGCGCAATTCTTATTGCCCTGGAGCGCTATATTACTGTGACAAAGGACGAGGGCATTCTGGCACAGTCATATGTACAAAGCGGAATAAAAGCTATTTTGACAGAGCTGGGAAATTGGTACAACAACCAACTGGGGCTTTATGCCACAGAGCTGAATCCATCGGATGACCCTGTGCAATACCCTTACTTAACCTATTGCAACGTTCTTGCCTGGAAAGGGCTGAAAGCTGCTGCCAACTGGGGTTTTTCACCCGCTGCAAAAGCCGATTTGCTGAAAACCGCTATTATAGAAAATTGTATTGCCGAAAAAGATGGTAAAAAAATATATGCATGGGCAGTCAATGAGCAGGGTGGGCAGGAAATTTACGATAATCCGCCGGGCAGCCTGGTTTTACTCAGCTATTACGGCTTTTGCTCTCCACAGGATGAAATCTACCGTAACACAGTGGAATACTGTTATTCTGCCAATAATCCATATTTCTACCAGGAGGGTGAAATGTTTGGGCAAGGCTGCGAGCATGTAAAGCATCCCTGGATAAAAAGCATTTGCAGCTACCTTCTGGCAAACGGAAGGGACGAAAAATTTGTCAGGGTGCTGCATGGGGTAACGATGGATAACTATATTTCGAGCGAAAGCTTTGATGTGAAAAACGGCACAGCTAAAACCGGTGTGGCCTTTGCCACAATGGCAGGCTTTTTATCCAACACAATCTTGGAAACTTTGGAATAAAGTAAAGGAGTCTCCTAGATGAAGCAAAGATTCAAGGTGCAGGTTGTATCCTGCCTGCAAGAGCTTAGGCAGGGCTTAAGCCTATCCGTACTAAAGCCTCAAAAGCCTTTTGAGGATGAAGACATTCTACCAGCTTGTTCCACCGCGGCCAAGGTAAATAGCACCTACCTGGTAACGGCACCCTATAGTCTGGGAGGTAATCTGTGTCTGAGCCTTTTCAACCCGGAGGGGCAGCTCTTGGGCACCCAAAAGGCAATACATCTGAATACAAGGCTGATCGGCTTTGTGCAAAGCACAGAGCTTACGTTGATTAATACCGAGCTGGGCAAAATCATGCTGTGCGTGGATGTAGATATCTATCACCCGGAGGTGCAGCGTGCTGCAAAGGCTATGGGCTGCAACCTTGTTATAAGCAGCCAGTATTTTTATGAAGGAGATTACCGGCAGGAGCAAATTTTATTCGGTGCCTGGAGTGAGGCACAGGCCAACCATCTTTGTATTATAAACGCAAACAATTATACCGCAAGTGTCATTGTACCAAGCCATACAGTGGAGGAAAAAGGCTTTACCGGATTTTTGGCAGATGTTACAACTCAGAACATTATTGAAACCATTGATTACGCAGATATTGAAAAAGCCTATGGGGCTTTTCCCATCTTTGATACACGAAATTTACCCTTATACCAGCGCCACCGCCAGCAATTGACAGGGGGCAAAGCAGATGAAGTATAGGCTATTGACCGCTTTTTCAAAGCTCTTAACCCTTGGGCTTACCGCAAACAAGGTGAAAAGGTATTTCAAAGGGCAGGAACCCCCACCAAACATACAGCAAAGGCAAGCCAGTACTGTGACGGCCGCGGCGGTGCAAGTAAAGCTTAGATATTATGGCAGCATAAAGCGATATCTGTCCGATATGCAGGGTTATGTCAGGCAGGCTGTGCAGCAGGGTGCAGGGCTGGTGGTTTTTCCTGAGCTGTGCGGGCAGCTGCCGCTGTTGTGCCTTTTACCCGCTAGGCTGTTGTTTCAAAAACACAAAAATAAAAAAATACGTCCCTCACACCAAAAGCAGCAGGGGGGCGACTTACCCATGCTGTTCACCGCTTTGTTGAAGGGGATCACCCAGCGTGTGCTGGTTGTATACCTTGAGACATTTTCTACCCTTGCCAGGCTGTACGGGGTAACGATAATGGCAGGCAGCATCTTTATTTACGAGGATGGCAAGGTGCATAACCGTGCCTATCTGTTCGATGAAAACGGACAACTGATTGCCACACAAAACAAGGCCCACCCTGTAGTCCTGGAGCAGGAGCTCGGCCTTACCCCTGCAAAAGAAATAAAGGTGGCAGACACTTCACAGGGCAGGTTGGCTTTTCCGGTTTGCATGGATGCAACCTATTTTGAAACCTTTAAAATTGCCAAGGGTTTGGGAGCTCAAATTGTGCTTCTGCCTATTGCAAATCAGGAGGAGTATAATTATTATCTCGCCCTTTGCGGTATAGAGCCCCGAATACAGGAAGCAGGGCTGTATGGGGTGAAGGCGGCTCTTGTGGGCGATATTGCCCAGCAGCGCTTTACCGGCAAGGCAGGTATTTTTGCCCCCTGCGATTTAACCGGCAGTGAAACCGGTGTTTTGGCCCAGGCAACCAGCTTCAGCTCCGGTGAGGTTGTGGTGTCAAAGCTGGATTTAACTTTGCTTCAGCGCTCCAGAAGCTGTTACAGGGCTGATTGCAACCCGGCTTTCTACGAGAAATATTACAGCACCACTTACTCTGCTGTATTATAGAATCCTTATATGAAAGGAATGCTATTATGAAAAAGCTACCCTTATGGAGAGAACTATGTTATTCCTCCGGCTCTTTCAGCGGTGGTATTGTGGGAACTGCTTTTGGAAGCTGGCTGATGTTTTTCTACATTGATACACTGCACTTCAACGCCGGTGCTATAGGTGTATCCATGGTAATCTATGCAGTCTGGAACGCAGTCAACGACCCGTTGATGGGCTATATATCCGATAGAACCCGCTCCCGATGGGGCAGACGTATACCGTATGTCCTGTTTGGTACGATTCCGCTGATGGTTGCTTTCTTTTTAGTGTTTTCGCCGCCTATGGATTTATTACAAAGCAGCTTCAGCCAGATTTTGTATTTTACCCTGTCTATCTGCATTTACGACACCTTCTTTACTACAGTGCTTTTAAACTGGACAAGCGTAGTGCCAGAAATGTACCCACAAGAGCGCGACCGTAACCGCCTGCTGGGCATTTCACAGGTGTTTGGCATTGTAGGTGCCATGGTGGGTACAGTAGCAGTAGAGCCACTGGTAAAAGCCTTCGGTTGGAGCGCGATGGCAGCCATATTTGCCGTTGTGGGTGTTGTTACGATGCTTATCGCCGTGTTCGGTATGCGTGAAGACCCAAACAACAGGGTGCCGGAAGCGATAAAGCTGGTCGATTCCTTTAAATACACCTTGAAAAGCAAGAGCTTTTTATTGTGCGTTTTCTCTGTTTTGTTTGTAGAATCGGCCCGTACCATGCTACTGGCGGCACTGCCCTTTTATGCTGACTACGTTCTGGGGCAGGATTTTGCTTATACTATTTTAGTAGCTGCCATTTTGTTGGCGGCTATTGTTTTAACGCCCCTTGTTGTGTTTATCTCAAATAAAAAGGGTGCAAAGCATGCTTATATATTCAGCCTGATGGTATTTACCGCAGGGTGCTTTTTATTCTTCTTTTCGCCAAATCTCACCTCTTGCATAGTAATTGGCGTACTGATGGGCTTTGGTGTTACTGGTGCCATCACTATGCCAAACGTGCTGCTCGGGCAGGTTATTGACGAGGATCAAACAGTAACCGGCCTCCGCCGCGAGGGTGCTTATTTTGGGATAAATGCACTGATTATGCGACTTTCAGTGGCGTTTCAATCAGTGGCGATGACAGCAATATTAACCCTTACAGGCTACGATAGTTCTTCCTCTCACCAAAGCGCCACAGTGGTAACCGGCATTAAGAGCTTAATGAGCTTTGTACCGGCGGCGTTTATTTTAATTGCTCTTGCCTTTGCTTATTTTTACCCCCTGTATGGCAATCGTTTAATCGAGGTGCGCTCAAAAATTGAGCAGCTCATGCAAGCTTCCGAAAAATAAGAGCTTAATCTTACAAAAAAAGCTTTGAGGAAAAGATTCCACAAAGCTTTTTATTAAAATTCTTACTTACATAAAATCTTTCAAATAACCTTTAACCTTTTCCATATTAGTCGCTTTATCGATTAGTGTCAGATCTCCGTTTAGGAACTCGAACTTTTCATTAAAAGTCTGTTTTTCTTTTTTATACAATATACCAAGAGGGATACGATCTCCCCATTCCATAGCCTTTTCCATTGCTTTTAACTTATCTGTTGGATTATAGCTTTCGTCTAATTTATAAACTCGCTTACTGTACCATTGGAAGGTATTAACTTTATTAAAGCTTACACAGGGCTGAAGAATGTCTACAAGAGCGTAACCTTTGAAGTTTATAGCTTCATACATAATTGATGACAAATGCTCCTTATCCCCGCTGAAAGCTCTTGCTACAAAGCCTGCACCCAAAGACAAAGCCAAAAGCAGAGGATTCATGGGTTCATTCATGGACCCAGAGGTTTGAATACCTGTAATGTGGCCTACATCTGTTGTCGGAGACGCCTGCCCTTTGGTGAGCCCATATATTTGATTGTTGTGTACAAAATGTGTTATGTCAACATTCCTTCGTATATTATGAATAAAATGGTTACCACCCTCACCATAGGAATCACCGTCACCGGTATTTATAATAACTGTAAGATCCTTATTAACAATTTTAGCTGCTGCTGCAGGCGGCAGCGACCTTCCATGAAGTCCGCAGAAGCCATTGGTATTAATGTATTGTGGTGTCTTGGCTGCCTGGCCAATTCCACCAACTACCAATACTTTGTGTGGCTCTTTACCAGTTTGCTCCAAAGCTGTTTTTAATGCTTCTAGAATATTGTAATCTCCGCAGCCCGGGCACCAAGCCGTTTCTGTAGTACTATATTTTATATCGCACATATTTATTCATTCCCCCTAACCTTGTTATAGATAAATTGGGAACTCATAGGTCGACCATCATATTTGAGTATACTATCAGTACAGAAAATACCTGTTACTTCAGAGACAATTGAAGCAAGCTGGCCTGTCGCATTTTGTTCCACATTTATAACTTGTGTAGCTATTCCTGCTTTTTCTTTAAGCATTTTTGTAGGGAGCGGCCAAATATCTCCAAATACAAGAGCACCGTATTTTTTATCAGAGCCGTCGTTTAACATGTTAATTGCTTCAGTTACCGGCCCCCATGTTGATCCCCATGCGAGCAGTAAAACTTCGCAGTTTTCTTCTCCAATAAATTCAGGCTCTTCCAACTCTGTTTTTAGCAGTTCAATTTTACGTAGTCTTTTTTCAACCATATCTTTTCTAACTGAAGAAGATTCGGTTATACGCCCGAATTCATCATGTTCATCGCTGTCTACAAGCACTGTAACACCCTGGTTTTTTCCTGGGATTATCCTTGGGGATATTCCTGAAGGTGTTAATTCATACCGTTTATATGGTTTGCTTTCGTCATATTTATAATCGGTAATGTAATTATCCCTTGTAATTTTATCAAATTCAAAAGGCTGTATTGTAACTGTCGTATCTGCTAGGAATTGATCACTTAGAAGTATCGCAGGCATCTGGAACTTATCAGCCAGATTAAAAGCCCTTACTGTTTGATAAAATGCATCTTCAGCATTTTTAAGAGCAATTACCATACGTGGAAATTCACCTTGAGAAGCTGAAATTACGAACTTCAGATCACTTTGCTCGGTTCTGGTAGGGAATCCTGTTGTGGGTCCGGGACGTTGAACTTCTGCTATTACCAATGGCACTTCAAGCATGCCTGAAAGCCCCAGCGCCTCAACCATCAGTGAAAAGCCTCCGCCAGAAGTTCCTGTCATTGCTCTGGCACCTGCATAAGAGGCACCAATAGCCATCATAATCGCTGCAATCTCATCTTCAGCTTGCTCAACCACAATTTCCATATCCATCATTTTAGATGCCAGATAATCCATTATACTGGTTGATGGTGTCATGGGATAAGCGGAATAGAATTTACATCCAGCAGCTAGCATACCAAGAGCAACTGCCTCGTTCCCATTGATCAATATGTTATTATCGCGATTATCTGAAATAATATCATATGTTCTTGTAACAAGTTTTCTTCCAGCCTCAGAAGCTATGTAATTTTGTTCAGCGATTTCCTTTTTGAACATTCCTTTAAAAAGATTTTCAGTATCAGCTATTTCTATTCCTAGAAGTTCTAATACTGAACCTATTGCAACACTTCCAACTGTCCTGACATTACCTGTTTCAAATGCAATTCTCTTAAGGGGTAACTTCAGTACTCTTGGGTCCTCGAAATTAATTTCCTCATCACAAATTACAAATCCATTTGAATCAAGCTTCCTTATATGGTTCTCAATAGTTTCGCTATTCATTGCAATAATTCCGTTTAGATTATCAGAATGCGAAAGAATTTTTCCTATACCAAAACGGATTTGAATAAAATTGTGACCTCCTCTGACTCTGGACATGTAATCCCTAATTGTAAATACTTCAAATCCTTGCCTTTTCAGTATTTTCTCCAAAACACCTGCCATGGATTCTATACCTTGTCCAGCTGAGCCTCCTATCAAAACATTAAAAACCACTAGATCACCTCTTTAATTTATATTGTGAATCTATCTCAATCCATATATATATACCACCATATTTCAAAATATCAACAAAAGGACTGATGCCAGATAAAGCAAATTCCTATACAATACAACACCCGCTTGCGCAATCAGATTGCGAGCGGGTCCCGGTAACCTTGTGGTATTCACAAGAAAACCGGCCCGATCACCGCATGCTATTGCTTTCGATCTGCCGGTCATATTCATTCTCCAGATTGATTTTGCCCATTAAACGTTATTATTACAAGTTATTGACACAGTCTTTGAACTTGTTTCCACGAATCTCAAAATTCTCATACTGATCCCATGAAGCGCATGCAGGGCTCAAAAGAACCACATAGCCCGGACCCGAAGAGTCATGGGCTGCCGTTGTGGCTTCTTCCAAAGTATCAACAGCCTTACAGGGAAGACCCAAGTCCGTCGCGAAATCGTGAATTCTGTCCTTTGTTTCGCCATAAGCCACAATCAGTTTGACATTTTTTAAGTAATCCTTGAGCTCATCAAAGCTGTGCCCCCTGTCCAAACCACCCATCAATAATACCGTCGGTTTATCAAATGATGCCAGAGCTATTTGAGTCGAAGTGATGTTGGTGGATTTGGAATCATTATAAAAGTCAATATGATTAATGGTTTTCACATATTCCATTCTGTGCTCAACGCCGCCGAAATCTTTTAAGACCTTCACAATTACGCTGTTATCCACGCCCAATTCCTTAACGGCAGCAATTGCAGCCATGGCATTCTCGTAATTATGCCTTCCTTTTATCTTAATTTCATCCAATGCTATTATTTTTTCGGGCGGGTTCCCCAGATCCTTGTTGCTTGCGCAATAACAGATATATCCGTCGATTATTGAACAGCTCGCTTCATTTTTTGACCGGGAGCTAAAATATCTTCTTGCGGATTTTATATCATGGGCAAGTCCAAGCACTTCCTCGTCATCCAGATTTAAAATCGCAATGTCGTTTTCCGTATGATGATTGAAGATTCTTTTTTTCGTATTTTTATATCTTTCATAGGACCCGTGAAAGTCAATATGGGCCTCGGATAAATTAGTCATAATGGATATATTTGTTTTGAATTCCGCCACATTGCACAACTGATGGTCTGATACTTCCATAACGGCAATATCTTTATCTTTTAGAATGGGTATAAATGAGCAAACTGGAAATCCGATATTACCCATTAAGTAGGCACTTTTCGAGGCTTCCTTCAGAAACTTATAAATGATGGTTGTGGTGGTTGTTTTACCATTGGTTCCCGTAACACCGATAATGGTAATTCCTAAAGGGAAATAGCGGTAGGCCAGCTCCATCTCGTTGATGACAGGTATTCCGAATCCGCATGCTTTTTCCACGTACCGGTGGTTATTTGGAATACCCGGATTTTTAACCAGCATCTCAAAGGTATTATCAAAGAGTTCCTCGGGATGACTCCCTAAAATGACCCTGACTCCCAGTGATTGCAGCTCCTTCATTTGTTCCGGGTTTTGTTCGGTTTTTGCATCATTGACAATAACGTCATAACCTTTGCCAGCCAGTAGCTTTGCCGCCTCATAACCGCTTCTGGCCATACCTAGGACAAAGGCTTTCTTAGTATTACTCATTCATAAACCTCTTTTTTATATTCATTATATTATACACTGAAAGCTCTTTCGGTTAAACATTGTACCCGAAAAACTCTTGGGGACTTACTGTTATTATCAAACTTGCTTGTCTTTAATTTTGATGCTGCTGCCAGCCAGTTTGATTAGCCACTCAAAAGGTTCTACCATATTCATACGCTCCGGATGAGTTTGGACACCCAGAATCCGTCCGCTTTCGTGTTCAATGCCTTCAATAATTCCTTCCGGTGAATAAATGCTTGCTATCAGTCCGGTGCCGAGGGTCTTTATAGCCTGGTGGTGGGAGGTGCATACCTCCTTGTAATGACCTATCAGTTGGTGAAGTAATGTGCCTTCTACAGTAGAGATAGGATGATATCTGAGTTGGGTACCTCCTCGATGCTGTTCTTTGTACCCTGCATCAGTAATATCCGTAATAAGGGTACCGCCTAACAGGCAATTGATTAATTGATGACCGCGGCAGATACCCAAAATGGGAAGGTCGGCCTCTCTTGCCTTTTCAAACATATGCTGCTCAAAGGTGTCCCTCTCCAAAGAGGTGTCTTTAGCAAAAAGGGACCCACAGCATCCGCTTATTTCAGGTGAGATGTCACGTCCACCTGTCAATAAAAGGCCATGGAGCAGGTGGACGGAATTAAAGCCATAGGGGAGTATGACAGGCATTCCCCCCATCCTTTCAACGATGGAGCAGTAATTCGTATAAAGAGTGTAGGTACCGTTGCCTATTTCAGGGGTAACGCCAATTATAGGCTTTTTTATGATGCATCAATCTCCTTACAAAATTTTATGACTGATAAGGTCTGAAGGATACTCACTTAAATTATAAAGTATTTGGGCGATGGTGTGAGCACCGGCTACAATGCAGTCTATACAAATGTTTTCATTGGGCCCGTGATTATTTTCGTCGGCATTTGCATAAGGAATGATAATTGCGGGAATGTGCATTAATTGCTCCCAGAGACAGAAGGAACCCCATGAAGCGCCCATAGAAGGCAGTTCAATGGCCTTTTTGCCAAAACCAAGCTCAACTGCTGGTTTTATGGCATTCATAATAGGGATATCGGCCATGGTCCGGGAGGCCGCACTGGCATTATGATAGATAACCTCAATGCTGGGGTTTTGACTTTTAACATGCTTTTCTATAACGTCAAAAAGCTGCTTTGCTGTTTGTCCGTAAGGGAAACGAACGTTAAGCATAACCGCGGCTTGTCCGGGTATGGCACCGGGAGTTTTACCCTCTATGAGCTGACCGCATTTCATTGCAAGTATGCTGAGAGTAGGTGTCAGCATAAGCTTTTTATAATATTCTTCCTTTGAGAGTGTCAATGACTTTGAAAGCGCGTAGGCCTTGGCAAGGCACTCAGCATCATAGGGGGCGTTGTTAATCATCTCAAGATCCTTATGGGTTGGGCCAATAATACCATCATAAAAGCCATCAATAATAACTTTTCCGTCAGCATCCCGCATAGAGGCAAGAGTATTGATCAATTCCCAGGAAGCTTCAGGAATAACCCCGCCCTTGTTACCAGAATGGTGATCATTGGAGGAGGTTGTCAAGCGTAGGGTTAACCTCAAGGAACCACGTACACCGTAAAGTATAAAAGGTGCCCCACTGGGATGAATTCCTGAATCTGAGATGATGACCAAATCGCCGGAAAGCAAATCCGGATATTCCTCTAAGAATCCTCGGAAGGAAGGGCAGCCAATCTCCTCTTCCCCTTCAAATACTAATTTCACGTTAATGGGAGTTTTCTTATTGGTCTTAAGCCAGGCAAATACCCCAAAGAGGTTTGCTGCCAACTGTCCCTTATTGTCACCGGCACCTCGACCGTAGATGCGCCCGTTTTTCACAGTAGCGAAAAAGGGAGGCGTATCCCAGGCTGATTCCACACCTACGGGCTGCACATCATAGTGATTGTAAATAATAAGGGTAGGAGCCCCCGGGGTACTGGTGATACATTCCCCGTATAGGATGGGATGCCCTGCAGTTTCAATGATACGCGCTGTTATGCCCATTTCTGTGAGCATATCTTTTATAAGCTCTGCGCATTCACGAACACCACAACCGTCCGTACTGGTACTGCGCTGGTTTATTAACCGCTGAAGAAGTGTGATTTCATCGTCCACATGCTGATCTATATAGGCATGAACATGTTCAATACTCATACAAAATATGACTCCAAGTATAGTATTAATTGATGTCATTGTAGTATTTATAGTACCATTTGTCAATACGCTAGACATACTGGTATTATAAAAAAGATACAAGTATAGAAATAATGTACCAATATATGTTCAATATATTCATTTGAATCATTTAAATGTACCAATAAAATTTATTGAACCGGTCATTTTTCTATTGACAATTGAAATGTAAGTGAATAATATAAGAATAGTGGTAATTACCAGTCTTTTTATGAACAAGAATTTTAGGCATCTAATGGTAGGGACAAATACTTAAAATGAAGGTGAGAGAGAATTGATGACCAGAGAACCAGATTTCCGCTATTTGAAGTTAACTGATACCCTTTCCGAGCTTATAGAAAATGGTACATACAAAGTGGGGAGCAAGTTACCTTCTGAAAGAGATCTATGCCAGGATTACGGACTCAGTCGTACTACCGTGCGTCAGGCTTTGCAGGAACTGTCGCAAAAGGGTTATGTGACAAGTGCACAGGGGAAAGGCACTTTTGTATCCAGACCTCCAATAAAGCAGGAATTGCTTACCATTTACAGTTTTGACGAGGATATGAGACGGCTGGGGAAAGAACCGCAAACCGAGGTGCTGGATTTTTTGAGTCTTGCTGCAACTGAAAAGTTGGCTGCTATGTTTGAAATTCCTATTGGAGCAACGGTTTACCGGGTGATTCGTCTTCGAGCTGCAGACGGAGAACCGATGCTGCTGGAAACAAACTTCTTGCCTGCTAACAGGTTTGAAGGTATATCTGAGGAAATGATAAAGGGTCAATCTCTCTATAGCCTTTTAGTAAGTAAATTTAGTCTAAAGCTAACATGTGCGGAGGAAACTTTTGCTCCTGTCTTGTTGAATTATATGGAAGCAAAAATGTTGGGCACGTCAATTAACGCTTTGGGGATGCTGGTTGAACGCGTATCTTATGAGGGCGAAAAAATGGTTGAATATTCAAAGAGCGTATCTCCCGGAGAAAAGTTCAACTATCACGTCATTCTAAAAAATAACTTGTAGAGGATCTCAAAGCAATTAAAAAGTGGGAGGATGGAATAAGATGAAAAGATTTTTGAGCATGTTGCTCATTGCCATGATGGTATTTACAGTAATCGGATGCCAATCACAGCCAATAAGTCAAAACCCCACACCAACTCCTAGTACTTCTGCAACTCCTGAAAACAGCCCGGAAAAGGAGCCCGTAACAATTCGTTTTTGGCAGGCAGGTGCAGATACTGCTGATGCAACAAATGTTATGAACAGACTGCTCTTGAAGTTCATGAAGGAAAATCCGGAAATTATGGTTGAGTACCAGGCGATGCCTTGGTCTAACGACCCTCACACTGTTTTTCAGACTGCAATTGCCGGCGGCGATGTCGCTGACCTTCTCATCGTGGGGAGTCCCTTTGACTATGTTCTGGCAGAGTCCGGTATGGTGCAAAGCATGTCACCCTATCTAGAAAAGGAAATCATCGATGACTTGATGCCGGTATCAGCCAAGGAAGGTATTTATACAGGTGCAAATAAAGACCTTACCGGACAGTACATATCAGTACCCCTCTTTGTTGATGCACGTACTATTCTATACAATAAGAGTATATTTGATGAAGCCAAAGTACCTTATCCTGACAGCTCATGGACGCATGAAGAATTCCTTGCCAATGCAGAAAAGCTGACAGGAACCTATGGCGGCAAAAAAGTCTATGGTTTCGGTACCTCCGCAAGATACGCTTCACAGTATATGACCTTTATATGGAACCTTGGCGGAGACGTATTGAATGCGGATTTGACGGCTCCTGCGGTCAATAACGATATTTGGAAGGAAGCCATTACCTATTATTTAAATTTCTATGAGAAGGGCATAACCCCTAAAGGCTCTGAGGCGATGGCCCTTGCAGATATGCAGGCAATGTTCGTTAACGGTGAAATTGCGATGATGGTAGCTACCAGTGACTATGCCAATGAGCTTAAAAAGGATGAAAAATTCGGTGAGAAGCTTGGTGTAGGTATAATGCCGCACGCTGATCAGCAAACGGCTTTTGCAGGCTCCGATGTCTTTGTCATTCCTTCTCTTTCACAGAATCCGGAAGCTGCAGGCAAATTGATTAATTTCATGCTCAGAACCGAAAACCAACTTGAGTATGTCAAAAACGTTGGATTCTTCCCATCCGTTAAGAGTGCATCCGAAGATGCGTACTTTACATCAAATCCTATAAAGGCCGCGTTTGCTGAAGCCATCAAAGTAGGCAAGTTCTATGTAAAACATACAATCTCCAGCGCTGTAACAACCACTTTGCGTGCTCAAATGCAGCAGCTGATCGGTGGAGGGATAAGCCTAGACCAGTGTCTCCAGAACATTGAAACTGAAATCAACGCAGCACTGGCTCAGTAACACATGACGGCGGTATGCGCATAAGTGGCCTTGCCGCCGTCAGTTTCAAGTAATCGCAGAAACAACAGACTTTAGGGAGTAAATATATGATTGTTGCTGGTAAAAAGGAAAAAGCCGGATACTACATTTTTATACTTCCGGCACTCATTGTATTTACTGTATTTATTTTCGGGCCAATGATCTATTCCTTTATACTGTCATTTTACAAATATAATCTTATGACCATAAAGAAACCTGAATTTGTTGGTTTCAGTAATTTTATAACCCTTTTTAAGAATCCTGTCTTCTCCCAGGCATTGAAAAATACAGCTCTATACACTTTAGGAACCGTACCTGTGATCATGGCACTTGGATTGGGAATAGCATTGCTTTTGAACAATAAAGACCTCAGAGCAAAGAATCTGTTTAAAGCCAGCTATTATATGCCATATGTTTGTCCCATGGTGGCTGTAGCCATTGTGTTTTCATTGATTTTCAACACATCCACCAATGGTATTGCCAATCAAATATTTATAAAGCTGGGTATGGAACCAGTGGGCTGGCTGTCCAGCAGTAAGCTCGCATTACCTGTTATCATGATATTGGGCATCTGGAAAGGCCTGGGATATGTGATGATCGTCTATCTCGGAGGGTTGTTATCCATACCAAACGAAATATATGAAGCGGCCTCATTGGATCCCATTACTCCCTGGCAAAGACTCACAAAGATTACCATACCGTTACTTCGGCCGACAACTTTGTTCCTGCTTGTAACTGAGACTATCAGCAGTTTCCAGGTATTCACTCCTGTTCAGGTGTTAACGGATGGCGGTCCGGGATATGCCACCACCACATTGGTAACGCTTCTCTACCATAATGGATTCAAGGATTATAAAATGGGTGTTTCCAGCGCAATTGCCGTAATGCTCTTCATCATTCTTCTGGTATTATCTATTTTACAAAACAGACTTGAGAAGGAAGAAAGAGGAGGGCGGGGCAATGAAAAAAATTAGATTGATCTTTTCGTATTTTCTTTTGGTAATGGGTGCCTTGGTCATGCTCTCGCCGCTCCTTTGGATGATGGCCACCGCTCTTACACCTAATTCATATGTAGCGCAAACTTCGCTTTTCCCTAAGGAAGTAACCCTGAATAATTTTGTTGAGGCATGGAATTTTCCAAGAATATTTGATCCCAATGTCACCATGGGTACATTTATAAAGAATACTTTGATTACCACTGTGACTATAACGGTTATAGGTATCATTGTGGATTCAATGGCAGGGTATGTCATCGCCAGAAAGCAATTCCCTGGAAGAAAGCTTTTTACTTATGCCGCCCTTGCAACACTTATGGTGCCCATTTATGTAACCCTTGTACCCCAGTATCTTATTATCAGAGAGCTGAAATGGATGAGTACGTACAAAGCTCTTATTATTCCGTTTCTTGCATCAGGTATGGGTATTTATTTGTTTCGATCGCATTTTATGAGTGTGCCAATCGAGCTTGAGGAATGTGCAAAGCTTGATGGTGCCTCAGATTTTCGAATTTATGCAACAATTATGCTGCCAATTTCAAAGCCCATCATAGGGACAATGGCCGTCCTTAAATCCATGTGGTCCTGGAATCAGTACATCTGGCCTTTAGTGGTGGTCAACAAACTTGACAAGAAGGTGATACAACAAGGCCTCACGATGTTTCAGGGGCTCAATGTCACCCAATGGGGTTACCTTTGTGCAGGAATGACTATTGCAATATTACCGCTTATCATTGTGTTCTTGTTAATGCAAAAGCAGTTTATCGGCGGACTTACGGCCGGTTCAGTAAAGGGCTGATCAACGATGGGAGCAAAAATGGAATTATATTGTGGTTTGGATTGTGGCGGTACAAAGACTTTGTGTGTGCTTGCGGATGAAAACGGGAAGGTTATTGGAACTGGCCGGGGCGGACCCTCAAATTACCTGTCCTGTTCGGAGGATCTGGCGAGAAGCTCCATTCAACAGAGTATCAATAGTGCCTTTAGAAATGGGGATATGCAGCCACGGCTTTTGAAATATACCTACGTGGCTTCTGCAGCTGTGGAAGTGAATTGTGGAGATAGGCATATCCCTTTTTTTTCGTCATGCGTCCATACAGAATATTTAGTTGTCAATAGTGACGCCGTACCCGTCTGGTTTTCGGTGGCCAGGAGGAATCCGGCTATTGTAACGATCTCGGGGACAGGATCTGTGACCTATTTGTTTAAAGAAAACAGCTTTTTCAAAACAGGTGGGTGGGGTCCCTTACTTGGGGATGAAGGTTCCGGCTATGATATAGGGCGAAAAGCTATTAATCGAGCGACCCGTGTACAGGACGGAAGAGAAGAGAATGATAAATTCCTTCGCGCTGTTTGTGATCATTTTGGCATCAAGGAGCTAAGGGCTATTCATCGCATTTTAAAGAATGGAGAGCATCGCAGCCTGATTGCGTCCGTGGCGAAATGTGTATGTGATTTATACAGCGAAGGAGATTCTACTGCAGTCGATATTTTGCAAGGCGCTGCAAAAGAGATTGCACTTTCCATAAAATCGGTAATAAAAAAGGCTGGGCTTAAAAAGCCCGTACCCCTTGTGGTTTCGGGAAGCCTTTTAAAACCGGGAGAACCTTTCCTTGACCTTTTAATGCAGAGTGTGAAAGATTCTGAATATATCTCAGAAATAACCGAGTCACTCATACCTGCAGCTGTTTCGGCCGCAGCTATGGCACTTTATGAAGGCAACAGGATAGATGCCGCCGAAGAAATGATGAAAAAATATGGGGTGGAGCGACAATGAAGGCAGGCTTTGCACGTTTGGATATTACACCCGAATATCAAATGCCCATGGCAGGCTATGACAGGCGAAAAGGTCTGTCAAAAGGTGAGTTAACTCCACTTTATGTCTCAGTACTCATATTGGGTGCAAAGGCTCCGGAAATTGCAATATGCTCTTATGATCTTCTAGGAATAGATCATGCATTTTGTACCGAATTTGGCATTTTAGTTGAAGAGCGGTTCAATATCCCCCGTAAGCATTTGGTGGTATGTGCCACCCATACACATAGCGGGCCTGGGAGCATATTTAAAAATCGTGAAGGCTATGACCGGGACTATGTAGAGAGACTCCTTGATATAGGTATATTAGCTTTGAAAGCAGCAATAGAGGATTTTGCCGAGGCCAGGCCATTCTACTATCCTGTGAAGGTGAAGGGGGTAGCGTCACCAAGGAGTTCCAGGCTTGGGCCAGAGGCAGAGAATTATGAAATGAAGTCGGATGTAGTGAGGTTTTCCCGGCAGGGCGGCGATATATTGCTTTGTACCTTTGCCTGTCATCCTACGGTCCTTAATGAGGAAAATCTTTTGTTTTCACGGGATTTGGTAGGCGCTGCGGAAAGTTGTCTGGAAAGCGAGGGAAAAGCGATTTTTATAAACGGACCCTGCGGCGATCTCTCAACCCGTTATACACGCAGAAACTCGAATCTCAATGAAGTAACTCGGTTGGGGAGCCTTTGGGGAAGCGCAGTAAATGAGGCGCTTAAAAACACTTGTTGTGAGAGTATGATGAAGATCAGAATCGCTCACGGAATGGTTCCGTTGTCCGGCAGATGCGGAATGGATGAAGCAACCCGGGTACAATGGATGCAACATTTAAAAAAGCACATCAGTGCATGCGGGAAAACGGAGGAGCAAAGGGAATACTTATCCCGGCTTGCGGTGCTTGAGCGAGGGCCTTATCATACCAGAGAGGATAAAAATATCCCTATACAATTCATTGACTTTGGGTTTTTAACATTTTTATGCTTTCCGCTGGAATTGGGCAGTTCTTTTGGTCAAACATGTGAAAATATCATCAGAAAGGCTTTGGGCAAAGATGCCTGCATCATCTGCTATGCAGGGGGATATGAGGGGTATTTGCCGTCACTGAATCCCCTTTCATTGGAAAGCAGTTATGAGGACTTGGCCTCGCCCTATTTACATAGTGCCCAGACCGAGCTCTTGAAAGGAATTGAACGGTTACTTGAAATGGTAAAGGAAAGTAACTAGGAAATAGAATCTAGTCAACATTATTGTAAGTTTTCGGAGGAAATAACGATGAATACAACCTATCTAACAAATATCAGAAGACTGCTGGAACATATCGAAAATACACAGGCGTCTTCCATTGATACCATTGCTGAAAAATGTGCCGAGGCCATCTACCGGGATAAGCTGCTTTACTTTTTTGGAACCGGCCACTCACATATGATTTGTGAGGAGCCTTTCTACCGTGCAGGAGGGCTTGCCAGCGTCTATCCTATACTTGAATCTTCATTTATGCTGCACGAAGGAGCAAGTAAGAGCAGCAGCTATGAGCGTATTGAAGGCAGCGGTACCGTAGCGGTAACCCAAAGCGGTATAGGCGAAGGAGATATACTTTTTATCATTTCAAACTCGGGCCGTAATTGTGCACCCATTGATGCTGCAATAGAAGGAAAACGTTTGGGAGCCACCACCATTGCAATAACATCGTTAAAACACTCCAAATCTGTTGCTTCCCGTCATCCAAACGGAAAGAGGTTGTTTGAAGTATGTGACTACGTTCTTGATAATGGAGGAGAGCCGGGTGACGCATCGGTTCCGCTTGAAGGCATGGATCAGAAGATAGGTCCCACATCATCCATTATCGACATCGCTATGGTCAATATCTTGATAGTGGAAACAGTGGATAAATTACTGAAGAAGGGTCTAAAACCTCCTGTTTTCATTAGTGCAAACATGGACAATGGAGAGGAGATTAACGGAGATATCATTGCCAAGTTTCAGAAGCGTGTAAAAATTTTGTGAACTATGGCCTTTTATAAATCGGCCATATCAATATGAAGCTGAGGAGTGAAAAAAATGAGATTTAAACGTACATTGGCTTTCATCCTGGTATTCATCCTGGTGTTCGGAACGGTTTGCATTGCTGATACAAAAGAAACGGGAAAGAAAAGAGAAATCAAGGTTGCCACCTTTACAATCGGAAACGACAAAGAAGTCATAACATCGATCAGATCCTGGCTGGACGAAAATGACGTCTATCAGGGAGAACAAGAGATAAAGGTAACATTTAACCATGTACCTAAAGAACAGATCGTCAAAGAAAAACTTGAGAAATATGATCTGATACTTGTATCAGGCGGTGATGGCAGCTCTGTTGCTGATGCCATGGGACCTGATGGCGGCGCGGCTATAGAAGAGTATGTGGCGGGGGGCGGTGGATACATGGGCCTCGGTGGTGGTGCTTTTGTTGCTCCTCTGGGTTATACCCCCGAAACAGAAGTTCTTGAGATCATCAACCTCAAGGTCGATTATCCGGCATTGAATCACGGCGAGGGCCAATTGATTGTAAAGCCTAAAAGCGGCACGATAATCACAAAGAGTATGCAGACAGGCAAAAATTATATTGCATATGGCATCAATCCGCCTGTGTTAAGCCCGGGAAACAGTAGTGATTCCAGAATGGGTGCAGTAATAAAAGCGGTGGAATATGTTTCGAATCCAACCAATAATCTTGAACCCGAACAAACCTATGTTAATATGACCGGCACCCCGGCCGTGGCCGCGGCAAGCTTTGGAAGCGGGCGTGTGGTCATCAGTGGCATACAGCCTCAGATCGAGGTGAACCAACCTGCGGAATTAGACGGTCTGCTTGGCCAGATGCTTTTTTATGCCGCTGGAATTGACGATGTCGATATCATTCCCAATTTTGGACTGGACGAACCTTCCATCGTAGGTGAATGGCTTTGGGCCAGCACGGTATATAGCCTTGGTGCCGATGGCGCGGAAAAAGTTACAGCTACATATAAGGATATGGGCATCACCGATATCTATCTGTTAGTCAAGGGCACCAATGGTACGGTCTATTATAACATGCAGGATGAAAGCAATCCCAGTGGTGCGCCCAAGGCTTATGGTGACCGTGACATTTTACAGGAGGTTATTACAGCCGCCCATGCCAAAGGTATTAAGGTGCATGCTTGGATAACTTCTGCCAATGATAAAGCATACAAAAAAGCCCATCCGGAAGAGGGTCGGTATCAATTTGTCCGGGGACGTGGGGATAATGTGGTGGAAAACTTCAACATAAGCTTTCTGAGTGAGAACTTCATTGAATATTCCAGGAAGATCGCATCGGAGATTGTTGGCAATTATGATGTGGATGGCCTGCATTTTGACTATATCCGCTATAATCATGCCGGAAATGGCTGGGGTCCCGAGGACAGAGCCATGCTTACAAAGCCGGAGGGCGGTGTTGGGCTGGAGAAAGGCTATGGGCTGACACAGGAGGATTATAACGAACTTGTGGCAGACCTTGCAAAAACATTTGGCTATTCAATTGCTAAAAACCCAGAGGGTTACTATGAATACAGCAAAGATACTGCTGCTGACGGGTATAGGGCATTCACAGCCGATAACGTAACGCTTTTCAAATCATATGCAGATAAGAAGACGGGTGCTGTGGCTTTTACACAAATGCGATGTGATCTTGTATCAAATTATGCCCAGAAGGTCACTGAAGCAGCAAGAGAAGCGAATCCAGACCTTATCATATCAGCCGCCCTCATGCCGGAAGGAGCCTATCAGGGTGATTATAATGTATCGGGCTTAAATTCTAATAGCTTTGCACTGGTTCATTACGGGCAGAGCTATACAGACGCAGCCGCATTATACGATTACGTATGCCCCATGCTCTATACCAGTGACTTTGGCTGCTCAGCTCAGTGGGCGGCAACTCTTGTTAAGAATGCAATCAACGCAGGCAACAAGGTTGTAGCTGGATTGCAAGCCTTTAACCCTGCAACATCCGATGTTCTCGGAAAGGATATTAATGCAATACGGGCTATTCTTTCAGGAAATATGAAGGGTCTTGCTTTCTTTAGAACCGGTATGTTCAATTATATCAAAACGACCGTTGACACAAAAAACAGTCTTATAAGTGTGAAGCTGATTAATGCACGAGATTCCGACTATCCTCTGAAATATGCAAAAATTAATCTCGCTCAGGGGATTACCGCAACTGAGATAATAGCGCTTACGGAAGGATTAAGCGGGGCTACTGCAGAACTTTCAGTTGATGGAAAGAGCATTATTCTGTCCAACTTTAATCTGCCCTACCAATATCACGACGGTACTGTGAGCTTTAAATACTCTGGTAAGCTTACAGGCGGAGACGCCACCTTTACCGTATCGGGTGAATCTTCTACCGCCGATGTTCGTAGTTATCAAATCACACAATATATGGATTAATGAGCAGAAATCATCCTCGTAACAGCAGCAAGCAAAGGGGATGTAGAGGCATAATGTGCCTTTGCGTCCCATTTTATTGTGACAACAACAAGGGCTGGTCGCATACTGCGTATGCTGCTCGCCTATGCGTCCTAGTTTCCGGGACCCGTTCGCAATCTTCGACAACGAGTGGGGTTCTTATTATCAATTATTAAGGAAAGTGAAGCATTCTATGGATAGTGCATTAAGGAAGAAAATCGGGCAGATGATAATCGCAGGGTTCCCTTCGCCCTCGGTTGACAGCCAGGCTAAACAGCTTGTGCGGGATTTCGATGTAGGAAATTTTGCTCTTTTTACAAGAAACCTCATCTCACCGGAGCAAGCTTCCGAACTCTGTGAAGAATTAAATTCACTTGTCTTTGAAAGGGGAGGTGAATTGGCTCCCTTTATAGGCATGGATCAAGAAGGGGGACCTGTATCGCGAATTTATTCGGGTGCGTCTTTGTTTCCCGGAGCCATGGCGCTTTCGGCAAGTGGTATTGATGCAGCATTTGAAATTGGAAATAATTGCGGCAGGATCATACGTGCCATGGGAATAAACTCAAACTTTGCACCTGTGCTTGATGTTAATATCTCGCCGGTAAACCCTATTATAGGTACACGTTCATTCGGTGATGATCCGTTACGGGTAACCATGTTGGGCGTAGATATGATGCGAGGGCTTAAGAACGCTAATGTGCTTTCGGTAGTCAAGCACTATCCCGGACATGGAAACGTGTCCGAGGATTCCCATCTAGGTATTCCAAAAAATGCTACTCCCCGGGAAATACTGGAGAATACGGAATGGCTTCCTTTCCGAAATGCCTTTCATGCAGGGGCCGACGCGTTGATGACTGCACATGTATGTTATACAGATGTGGACAGTGAACGGCCTGCGACCCTTTCTCCAATTTTAATGCACGACTTGCTGAGAGTGAACATGGGATTTGCGGGATTGGCACTTACTGATTGTCTGGAGATGGACGCTATAAAGCGTTGCTTCGGTATTGGGAAGGGTGCCGTAATGGCGGTGGAAGCCGGCTGTGATATTTTATGCTTCTCCCATACCCTAGAAGCGGTGGAGGAAGCGTTTAGAGGTGTCTATGATGCAGTAAAAAGCGGACGATTACCTGAGGCGAGAATTGACAAAGCCATAGAGCGAATTAAGGCCATCAAGTCTAAATACGGACTTATAGGAAGACCGATCATAGAAAAGGATAAAGCAGTGGCACTTTGTAAGGACCAGCAAGTAAAGGCGTTTTATGAAAAAATATCCTCGGCATCCATTACATTGCTGTCCACAAGCAAGAGTGGCATAGATGCCATAAAGCTGGATCAAAAAGTATTCTTTGCCCCGGAATCACTCGCTTTGACAGGGGCAGAGGATAATAAGCATGACAAACTCTGTTTTTCTCTCGCATGTGCAGAGCATTTTGGAGGCCAGGGTGTTGTAACGCCTCTGAATGATGTGAACGAAGCAGCGGAGACTGTTTTGGGCACCGACTTCGATGTAGCCGTACTGGGACTTTACAATGCCAGGTTCAGACCTGGGCAGGTGAAGCTGCTTCGTCGTCTCGAAGAATCTGGAAAGCCGTTAATTGTTGTACTTTTAGGAGCTCCCTATGATAGGACACTGGTGAATCGTGCGGATGCTGTAATAGCTGCTTACGAATATACACCCTTGTCGGTCAGGGCGGTGATTGATTCTATGGATAGGGGGCGTTTTCAGGGAAAGTCGCCGGTGCGCCTGCTCTAGCTATGTGATGAACCACCTTCTGCATGCTCAGGTTTACATGACTATACATTGAAGAGAATGAAACAGAAATTAGGAGCAGGCATGCAAAGAACTGATCGCACCAATCTGCGTTATTTTGTATTATCCGGTATATTCAACACGATTATGCTAAACCTCTACAATCCGTTCGTTGTTAAGTTTTTGCAGAGGCTTGAAGGAAATGAACTCCACATATCCCTGCTTAACAGTATACCGGGATTGGCCGGTATTATTGCCAGCCTTCCGGGCGCATTGTTCATTATCAGAAGAAATCAAATAAGTACAAAAAATCATTTGATGAAATTCATAGCGCTCAGTCGTTTGATGCTTTTAGGCTTTGCACTGATGCCCTTGGTTCCGAGAGAGATTGCTCCTTGGCTGTTTTTGAGTGTTTATATCATAAAGAGTCTTCCGGAGACTATTTCGCAGACAGCATTTCAGGGCTTTACAGGAGATCTCTTTGATGATCATTTCCGTTCAACAGCGATATCACAAAGAAATAAGCTTGGTACTCCTATAGCCATAATAATCAGTCTTGCATCAGGTTATTTACTGCGTGCAATGCCCAAGAGCGAAGAAGAGAGAATGCTATACTATCAGATCTTTTTTGTTGTATCTGCTATCTTTGGCATTTTCGAGATTCTCTCCTATAAATTCATTCATGAACCAGAAAATAAGGCTGAGATAAAAGATCTGAAATTAAAAGCACTCTTTAAGGATTTGCGGGGACAAAAAAAGTTTATTGGCTATACGATGAGCAGTCTCCTGTTTTATTTTGGATGGCAGATGGGATGGCCATTATTTAGTATTTATCAGGTAGTCTATTTAGGAGCAGATGAATTTTGGCTGAGCATTATCTCCGTTGTAGCCCTAATAGGTCAATATCTGGGGTATGGATATTGGAACAGAATGATTCAAAGAAAAGGGAATGCAATTGTAGCTTCCATTACAACTCTTGGGATGGCCTTTAATCCTGTTCTTTTTGCCTTTTTACCAAACCTCTACTGGATATCAATCATCAGCTTCATTACGGGTTTCTTTACAGCCGGAAATGTGACTGTTCTACTAAACGCATTGCTGGAGGCCACTCCACAGGAAAATCGAGTGATCTATGTAGGTACATATAATACATTAATCAATATCAGCCTTATGATTTCGCCTATTGCCGCTCATTGCGTCTTAAGGCTGACAGGCATTTTCTGGGCTCTGATCGTCGTCAGCATCGTTCGATTCGTCGGAAGTATCGTATTTTTTATGAGCCACATTTCACCTCCTCAAAAGGGTAAATCAGCGGGTAACATGCTCAAGATGAATCAGAATAGTAGCTTAAAGTAATGTCAAGAATAATGAAATCACATTTTATTAAGGAGAACATATGTTGCTGATAAAGAATGGGAAAATAATGACCATGGCTGGATTAACTTATGATAAGGGAAGTATATTAATCAAAGATAAAAAGATAGCGATGATTAGCGAAGAAATAAATACTGGTGAACACGATGTAACTGAAGTAATTGATGCAAGTAATTGTTGGGTGCTTCCGGGACTCATAGAAGCACATTGCCATGTTGGCATTATAGAAGAAAGAAAAGGCTTTGAAGGCGACGATTGCAATGAAAAAAATGAACCAATAACGCCATATCTTAAAGCATTGGATGCCATTAATCCAATGGATTCGGCTTTTCACAATGCCCTGAGTGCAGGTATAACCGGGCTGATGGTTGGTCCTGGAAGCTCAAACATAGTCGGTGGGCAGTTCGTTTTTATTAAGGCCTATGGCAGATCTATTGACAAAATGGTTATTTTGGAGCCTGCGGCAATGAAAATAGCCTTTGGTGAAAACCCAAAGTCTAATTATGATAGTGTCAATAAGATGCCTACTACACGCATGGCTATCGGTGCCCTGTTACGGGAAGAATTATTCAAGGCCCAAAATTATCGTACTAAAAAGTGGAATGCAGAAAAGAACGGTGAAAGTTTTGATGAGGAATTTAGGAAAGAGTGCTGGTTGCCGGTACTTGACAAAAAAATCCCGCTCAAAGCTCATACACACAGGGCAGACGATATTCTCACCGCAATACGAATAGCTAAGCATTATGACTTGAATATGACTCTCGATCACTGTACTGAAGGACATTTGATTGCCAAAGAAATAAAGGAATCTGGTTTTCCGGCAATAATAGGACCATCATTGTCTACACGAAATAAAATAGAAACACAGAATGTAGATTTTAAAACACCAGGCATTTTGCATAAAGAAGGTATAAAAGTGGCTATAATGACAGATCATCCTGTAACAAGAATTCAGGATCTGGTTGTTTGTGCTGCTTTTGCAGCAAGAGAAGGCTTAGGCATAGAAGAGGCTCTAAAAGCAATAACAATAAATGCTGCAGAAATATGTAATGTTTCTGACAGAGTAGGCAGTTTAGAGATAGGTAAAGATGCGGATATTGCAATATTCAACGGACACCCCATGGATCTGTTTACTAGAACATTATATACAATAATTGATGGAGAAATTGTTTATAAATCGAAGGAATAGAGTAAAGGACTCCAAAACCCATGGTTTCATGTCCCAGAATGAATCCATGGCTCTTTTTCGATAATTTGTCGCCATAAAATGAATTGACTGCTACATCCCCTCCCTCTATAATAAACATGCAATTTGTTTAGAGGGTAATTATATGATAGAAAAAAGAAAGTTTGGTGATCTTCCGGATGGAAGAGCCGTAACGCTATATTCCATTAAAAATAGCCTGGGAGAATATGTTGAGCTTCTCGATTTCGGTGCGGCCATTCACAGCGTATATGTAAAAGATGCAGAAGGTCATTTGGGTGACGTTGTGCTTGGAGTGAATGAAGCCTGTGAACTGAGCGGCCGCCGTACCTTTGAGGGTATCACTATTGGTCGCTGTGCCAATCGGATTGCCTTTGGCCGCTTTGAAATCGACGGTAAGGTGACACAGCTTGAGTGCAACAGTAGTGGTCATTTTCTCCATGGTGCCAGCGGCAATTATGCTCATAAAATGTTTCAGACAGAAACTGATGAGAAAAACAATACCGTAAGCTTTTTCTTCCACGACACGGGCGAAGGTGGGTTCGACTGTGAAGCCGACGTTAAAGTGAGCTTCACATTCGATGATAATCATAGACTTGAAATCAGGTACGAAATGGTAGCTGATGGCGATACAGTGCTTTGTCCTACAAATCATGCCTATTTCAATCTGTCTGGCGATGATGACGTGAGAGATCATTATTTAAGAATTTGTGCAGATCAACTTGCTCCAAAGGGTGAAATTGGCATGCCTACGGGTGATAGCATGGATGTCAAAGATACCCCGGCAGATTTCCGGGAGCTTCGGCTCATACGTGAGGCGATTGATTCCGACCTTGACGGGCTGTATTTTAAAAAGTCCAAGGCATACGATGATTTCTATATTCTCTCCAAAAAGGATTATGGTCTGGCCGCAGAGCTGATATCACCAAAAAGCGGTCGTAGGATGCGTGTATATACGGACATGCCTTCTGTCATTTTGTATACACCCATTAACCTGGAGCCAAAAGCCGGAAAGAACGGAAGGTTTTACGACGGATACTGCTCGGTTTGCCTTGAGACGCAGTTCGTACCCAATGCGGTAAACTGTCCTCAATATCTCTCTCCTGTCTTCAGAAAAGGTGAAAAACTGATCTCAAAAACTGTATATGCTTTTGATACTGAACTGTTCCCTGATAAGTAGAAAGCTAGCTTCCGTCGAACTGAGGCTGTTCAATTTCGCCCGCGTAGGCATGTCTAGCACAGGCGATACTTGCAATACTACAAAATATGTATTATTCTGATAAAAGGAATTGGGCATTTTGACGATGGAGCTATAAATATGACGAATAAACTGAAGCTTATAATAGCGGATGATGAGCAGCTCATTTGCAGTATGCTCGCAAAGATTATCGATTTTGAAAGTCTTGGTTTGGAGCTTATCGGCACAGCTTTCGATGGAGAAACACTTCTGTCAGCAATTGAAGCAAAACAGCCGGATATCGTCATTACCGACATTTGTATGCCCAAAATCGATGGCCTGGAAATCATCCGCAGAGTCAGGGAGAACAGTGGACGTTGTAGGTTTGTTATCATTAGTGGTTTCCGTCAGTTCGACTACGCTTATAATGCATTGAAATATGACGTCGAAGATTATATACTCAAGCCTGTCGAACAAGCGGAGCTCAACGCAGCGCTGAAGAAGATCGCTGAGAGTATCAGGAATGAAGCTTTTGGTGAACAGTCAAAAAATGGTGCCATGAGGCTTTTTTTTGTTACAAAAGCGGTGGAGGAGCTTGCTTCCAAGCCCATGTCGATTGAGGAAATCAATAAATTGTATGGTACCAATTTCAGAGAAGGCCTTTTCCGTTCTGTTTTTGTAAAAATAGACTATACAAGCGGTATTCAGCAGATAGACGAGGATGCCTCGTCCATGATCAACAAAATAAAGGGAATCGTGACGACGCATTTCGCGGAGCGCTGCTGGGATATGGTTTTTGAAGAAAAAATTGATGGCGTGAGGATCCTTCTCAATTACAGCCCGGCTTATAACAAAGAAATAAAAGACGGAATGCTCAATCTGTTTTCACAAACAAATAGTATCATCGAATTGTTTCGCGGTATGAACCTAACCATATGTGTAAGCGGGGTGGTCAACAACATCTGCAATGTGGTACAGCTTAGGGACCAAACGCGAGTTGCAGAGTGGGGGCGCATGGCTTACGGCATTAATAAGATCATCTTTTATGAAGACATGGCCAAAGTTAGTTCCTTTTCTAACCGCAATAAACTGAATGAACTGGAAATACGCCTTATCAAGGCATTCGAGATTCTCGATATTGATAGCTTTAAAACATGCATTAACGAGTTCTTTACAATGTCCACTTCTGTTTTATGCCACGAAGAGTCTATTTTATTTATAAGACGGATTCAGGAAAACTTCTTCACCATTAACGAAGAAAATATTATGGAATACACGGATTATGATGCGCTTCGTTTAAAGATTCGCAGGATGCTGCATTTTTGTACCACATTTGCATACTACAAAGAGACCCTTGTGACTCAGTTTGCAAACGTGATGGAGCGTATTGCTGAAAATATTAGCAAACAGAGCGCTCGCCCCATTAGATATGCGTATGCATATGTTGAAAAAAACTATGGCAATCAGATAAGTCTTGAGAATATTGCTAAAGAAGTCAAATTGAGCCCCGTATATTTTTCGAATCTTTTTAAAAAGGAAACAGGACAGAATTTTACCGAATATCTCACTGAGTATCGCATGAAGGTGGCAAAGGGCCTTTTGAAGAAAAGTGATAAAAACATCAGTGAAATCGCCTATTGTCTTGGCTTTGCTGATGCCAGATACTTCAGCAAGCTCTTTAAAAAGACCGTGGGTATCAAGCCTACTGAATACAGGAAAATTTATGGATGAGGGCTGAGTGTTGAAAAAACTCATCATCACGACACAGGATAAACTCGAAAAGATGATAAAGGAGCGGCTTGAGAAAGCCTCATTAGAGGCAAGCCGCAATTATGAAAGGAATCTCTTAATGAAGCAGGCCGACATAGCCTCGCTTCAAAGTCAGATTAATCCCCATTTCCTGTACAATACTCTTGAATGTATCCGAGGTCAGGCCCTACTGGAAGGTGCCGATGATATAGCTGAAACGACCAAGGCATTATCCCGTTTTTTTAGATACAGCATAAGCGGTAAAAACGGTGTTGCTCTCATCAGAGATGAGATAGAAAACATTAAAAACTATGTTACGATACAACAGTACCGCTTTAGGGGCCGTTTTACGCTTAATATAAATGCCGGAAACGAAGAGGGTATCCTTGATGCTGTAATTCCGAAGCTGTCCCTTCAGCCGGTTTTAGAAAACGCCATTATTCACGGCTTTTCTGACATAACTGAGGGAGGGATCATAGATATATCCATCCGAAAAACAGGCAGAAATGTCATCATTGAAGTATCTGATAACGGCAAGGGGATGGATCCGGAGATGCTGGATTCCCTTTGTACAAAAATAAGAAATTCAAATTCCTTAGCAAACGATAATACCGGCCCTCATACAGGGATAGGACTTGAGAACGTGGACCGAAGGATCAAACTCTTTTTTGGAAGTGAATATGGACTCAGCGTCAATAGCTGCCCAAAAGTAGGCACAGATGTCGAATTATTTATTCCGTATATGCTATCGGTAAATTGGCTATGATGAACGAGATTTTTCGCGCTCGCGATGTTGTTACGGCAAATGAGGATAGAGTGATCCTAAACGGAATGAATATCAAGTTAATGCAAGGAGAGATCCTGGGAGTATTCGGAACCTTTGATTCCGGAAAGACCACCCTTCTCGATTTAATCACAGGTTCTGTGCTTCCGATTTCCGGAAATGTCTTTCTTTATGGTAAAAAGGTACCGGAGGAACGGGATGGAGGGATTAAATGGCCTGTTTTAGCCAGAATTGGCGGAAACTCAACCTTGATAAATGGATTTTCGTTGTGGGAAAACATAATGGTTATGCGTGGCAGCGGCATAAAATACCGTTATGTGAATCCTTCTCTTATGAAGAAAACAGTTGCATCTCTATTTAAGGAGTACGATATTGATCTGGATCCTGGCATGAAGGCGGGACAGTTAAGCAGATTTCAATGTTTTCTTTTGGAAATCCTTAAAGCGCGGTTCGGAAAAGCAGAAATAATACTCATAGATGATTTTGCCCTTGAGTGTACCTATGGCGAGTATCTTGTTTTAGGTGATCTGATGAACCGCCTTAAAGGTGAGGGTGTTACATTTCTGATTACAAGCTGTCGTATCGGATTGCTCAAGCGGTACTCTGACAGGATAAGCTTCTTGTATGGAGGCAGGATAATCAAGTCGGTATGCAATAAACCACAGTACGATGCAGACATTGATTGCCTGCTTTCAACGATGTTTTCAAAAAACCCGAATCATCCGGAAGGAAACACCACGGGAGCAGTTGTTTTGTCTTTGAGGAACCTTGATGTGGGGCTTGCCGATGAAATCTCATTTGACCTGCGCCAAGGAGAAATTACCTCCATCATAGACCCATCTAAGACAGTGCTTACCGCACTAAGTGACAAGCTTATCAACGGGAAACAGACCGAGAATGGAGCAATATTTTACAAGGGACGGCGTTTTAAATCTCTCAATGTCCAAAACGCAAAAAACGGAATCGTACTGATAGACCATGGCGCTCTGAACAGAATCAACGAGGGAATGACTGTCATTGATAACTTGTGTATGGGTTTTCACAGGAGGTTTTCGAGGTTCGGCGTTATTAAGCATAGCGTTGTGAAGTATGTTAAAAAAGAGTTCGATACATGGTACGGCAGCGGGAAGCTGACAGAGCGTACCGACTGCCACAACCTTCCGAAACGCGACAGAGTTGCCTTGATTCTTTTCAGGCTAAAGCTTATGAATCCGTCCGTGGTCATCTGCCGGAACCCGACCTCGGACACCGACATGATTACCTACGGCATGCTGGAGGATTGTTTGGCTGAGCTCGCTATGAATGGAGCCGCAGTGTGTCTTTTAAATTCTAATGTAGAAAAAATAGATGATTTCGCAGACAGATACCTGATAATGGCAAAGGGCAGGTTGTTTTATGACGTGCCCTATAACAAAATCAGCGATATGTTGTTATGGGGCTGATTCTTCTCTTTATCACCCGACCAGGAGATGATCATGAAAAAAGCATTTTCTTTGATACTTATTTTGGTGATTTTAGTTTCCCTAAGCGCCTGCTCCAATAGAAATAGGGATGAAAAGCCTTTGGGCTGCGTCACTCTGCCAAATGCCGACAGCTTAATGAAGATTACTGCATCGGCTTTTGTCAGCAAATTGAAGGATCGCGGCTACGAAACTCATGTTGCTTACTATGGCAGCGACGTTGCAACACAACTAAAGCAGATACAGAATTTTATTGCTATGGGAGCCGATATTATTGGGGTTGACTGCGTTGGCGACAGCGAAGCCTATGAGGAGGTCTTTGCAGAGGCCCGAAAACATGGCAGCAAAATCATGGTGCTTGAATCAAGCGGGGAAGTCAAAAACTGTGATATTCAAGCCAAGAGTTACCATATTTTCAAAGGTATGCGGATGTGCGAGCTTCTCAAGCAATACTTGGATGAAGAATACCCCGGTGCCGAGCCAAACTCGGTCACGGTGCTTTTTTTGGAAATGTCCAATAAGATTGATTACATACGAATGGGTGCTGGCTACAGGCTGATAAAGGAGAAGTATTTACGCTACTATAACCATACTGTTCTTGATTTCATGAAAGAGGAAACTGGCGAAACGGTGTATTATCTTGATAGCGACGGAAACAAAGTAGCGGTTGACGAACCTGCTGGAGGCCTAATCCTGGATAAGAACGGTTATGCACAACTCAATTCATTTTATGATGAGCGAGTTAATCTCTGCTACGCTGCAGATAAAAATGTCAGAACAAATCTTGATGCACAGTCTGCCATAGATGCTTTCATGACTACACCCAATGGCAGAAAGCTAAGAATTGTACTGGCCTTCGAAGGTGATGCGGGAATCGGAGCTGCCGAAAGACTTAAATATTATCAGGAAACCGGAATCATCAATGCTGAGGTTGATAAGCTGGCCGTTTTTGGCTCCGGCGATTCCCAGACGAACTGGGAGCTCATGCAGGATAGTGTATCGAATCAAAGCCTGTTCAGAGGCTTTGTCTGCGGAGAAAATACCACTGCCAAAGTCATCTCCATGCTTGATATGGTTCTGAAAAGCTCGGGTGATATTTATTTGGTAACCAGTAGTTCCAGGTCGCTCATCATTGAGAACGGCAGCAAGATGGGACTGGTCAATATACAGAGTTCGGTGTGGAAAGATCCGGATATGTTCTTTTCTATGATTAAGGATGGAGACTAGCGAAGGGAATATAAATGATCATGAAAGCAAGTAAAAACGTCAAGTTATCGCTGACAGCGTTTATTAGCAAGTATGGCATGGTAATCATTCTTGCTGTGCTCATGTACTTTTTTTCGTTTGTTTCACCGTCATTTTTATCGGCACTCAATCTGAAAAACCTCATTTTACAGAATACTCATGTACTCGTTATCGTTGCAGGGCTATCTTTTATAATGGTGGGTGGAGGTATCGATTTATCTATCGGATATCAGATATCATTGGTATCGGTTGTGATGGGCATGATATTCGGCCTGGGCTCACCCCCTCTTGTGGCTGCGATTGCGGGTATTCTGACCGGTGCATTATGTGGTGCGCTCAACGGCTGGTTCGTTTCAGTTTTGGGAGTTGTCCCGTTTGCCGCCACCCTGATTTCACAGATTATATTAATGGGATTATCCCACACTATTTCACGCGGCTGGACCTTTTCGCATATTCCTGCCACCTTTCGGGTGATAACAAAAGGAGCTTTTCTGGGAATCCAGACCGATATATGGCTGGCGCTGCTCTGTATGGTTATCGTTGGCTTTGTTTTTTCCTATACCTTTTACGGTAAGCATATTAAGGCCATGGGGGAGAATGAGAGGGCTCTAAAACAGGCGGGAGTCAATGTAAAGCTTACGAAGTTTCTCTGTTATGTTGTCGGAGGTGTTTTTTATTCCATCGCTGCCATGATAATGGTATCAAAACAGGGCGTGGCCAGCTCGGAGAACGGATTGGGACTCGAATTGACTGCAATAGCAGCCGTTTTTATCGGAGGTGTTACCTCATACCGCGACTCCGGGGTGAAAGCGGATGTCAAGATATTCAATCTTATTGTGGGTGTTTTAATACTCGCAGTTATAGACAACGGTATACAGCTTATCGGGGGCGACCAGTATACCCAGTATTTGGTCATTGGCGCCATTCTTGTACTTGCAATGATGCTTAACAAACCTAAACGGTAGATTATAACCATGACCATTTCTTTTGTTATTCCACAATTTCTTTAAATACTGCAAGAGTTAATAATTGCAACCATTTTGAGCGCTTGTTAAAATTTTAATGGACAGAGCGTATTCTTTGACATTCTCAAGTTGGCGGGAGGCTATACAATGCGTATCAAGACAGAAGACCAAAATGATCTACAGCAACCTCAAACTAAAATATGGAACAAGATGTTTGTCAGTATTTTTTTCGCAAATATGGCATTGAATTTTGGCCAGCAGATGAGTAATTCGCTCCTGTCCAAATATGCAGATTCCCTGGGTGCTCCGGCAACCCAGATCGGAATGCTGATGAGCATGTTTGCGGTTACCGCGCTGATTCTACGATTTGTAGCGGGCCCCGCTATGGATACATATAACCGTAAGTACCTTGTGATGGGTGCAATGGCAATCATGGCTACTGCATATTTTGGATTCAGCATATCCAAAAGCATATCATCCCTGATGGTTTTTCGCCTATTACAGGGCTGTGGAAATGCATTTGCCAATGTTGCCTGCCTTGCAATGGTCAGTGAGGCGCTGCCAAAAGAAAAGTTTGGAACAGGAATGGGGTATTACTCCCTGGCGCAAGTGGTGTCTCAAGCAATAGCCCCCACCATTGGGCTTACCCTGGTTGACTGGTTTGGTTACAATATGGCTTATACTATAATTGGGTTTATCATGTTGACTGCAATTGTTGTGGCTAGTCAGATCAAGATCAATTTCAAACCGATGGGTAAGCTTAAAATAACACTAAACAGCATCATAGCAAAAGAAGCCGTTTTACCTGCAGTCATTCTCCTTTTTATGGCCATTGGCTTCCACACAATAAACTCTTTCCTCATCGTTTTTGCAACAAAGCAGGGTGTCACATCGAGTATCGGCGTCTTCTTCACGGTGTATGCCTTGACTATGCTGTTTACACGACCAATGATAGGCAAGCTGACAGACAAGTTTGGCCTTGTAAAGGTTGCCATTCCTGCTATATGTTTGACCGGGTGTTCATTCTTCATCATCAGCTTTGCCACATCGCTCCCCATGTTCCTGTTGGCTGCATTTGTAAATGCTTTTGGTTACGGAGCATGTCAGCCCGCATTACAATCCCTCACCATGAAGGCTGTTCCAAAGGAGCGCCGTGGCTCGGCCAGCAGCACCAATTTTATTGGCATGGACATTGGCACCATTATTGGTCCAACGCTCGCCGGAACTATTGCACAAAGCCTCGGTTATGTTGCAATGTGGCGTTATATGGTGATACCTTTCGTAATAGGTATGGCACTCGTGTTTATTTTTAGACGCGAAATAACCAGAATTGAGGAAGATTTTCATACCAGAACACAAAACGCTCAATAGATCCGAACCTTTACAAAAATCCTGGTAGCTTTTAGCAATCAGGGTTTTTTACTTTTTCCCTTCATTGAATAGGAGTTTTTCTGGGTAATCAATTCAAATGGCATGTCAATTCCGCGATATGCAAGCCGGATAGAAGAGGAAATGGCGAAACTAACAAAAACAGGAGGTCAAACAATAAAGAAATATTGCACTTTTTATTAAATCAGGCACATTGAATTGACAAGCCGTTACCCTTATATTTAGAGGTAGCGATAGGGCAAAGCTGTGATGCAGTAACGATTCTCTTATACTTTATTTGATTATTCCGGTCAGCTTGAAGGAGAAGTGCAATGAACAAGTTTTCAAATGAACGTGTAAAGGGATTTTTACATATCGACGGGCAGAAATTTGTTAACGGAGACGGCGAGCAGATCATACTTCGCGGGTGGGGTACAGGAAACTGGACGAATCCTGAAGGCTTTATGGTCGGCGGCCCCGACAGTATTCGGCTTACCGCTGAGAATTACAACCCAGTATGGTTTGACCGCGGAAGGTCTATGGAAGCGGCAATAAGAGAGCTTTGCGGCACAGAATATGCAGAAAGCTTCTGGCCGAAATGGTACCGCAATCATTTAGGCGAAGCCGATATCAAAGCTATGGCCAACCTGGGATATAACTCAGTGCGCCTTGTCCTTTCAGCCAGGGCTTTTCTACTGGAAGAGCCGGGGATCACATTTAACGAAGACAGCTTTGCAATGCTAGACGAGATTCTCAACTGGTGCGAGAAATACAAAGTCTATGCCATACTGGACCTTCACGGAGCCCCCGGTGGGCAGTCTGCCCTTGCCATTGATGACGGTATTGACAGTGTTCCTCATCTGTTCGTTGAGGAAGAGAGCTTTGAACGGGGACTCACTTTGTGGGAAGAATTTGCCGTACGCTATAAAGACCGCTGGATTGTGGGCGGGTATGATCTTCTTAACGAGCCTCTCTGCATGCCGGAATGGCAGCATCTTCTGCCAAAACTCATAGCGTTTTACGACAAAGCCATCGAGAGGATTCGGAAACACGATAAAAAGCATCTTTTTACCATTGAAGGCATGTCTATGGCAACAGATTTGCGTGTTTTCTGCAAGGACTATGATCCGGAATGTCATAACTGGTGCATTCATCTTCATTTTTATGGGTTTGCTCCCGAAGTGGCATCTCTTTATCCGTATCTTTCTCTGGCGGCAAAATATAACGTTCCTATCTGGATGGGTGAGGGTTCCCTCCCGCCTGCCGATTGTGCCGTGTTCCTGGATATGGCCTCAGAGTATGGTATTGGCTGGAACCGCTGGTGCTGGAAGGTGGCCGAAAATCCTGAAAGGAACACCTCGAGAGGTGTTTCCTATAAGCTTCCTGATGGCTGGGATGAAATGAAAGCATTCTTTGCGGGCGGGCCTAAACCCGGTTATTTAAAGAGCCAAGCTGTTTTCGATCAGCTCCTGGCTAATATCAGATACGAAAATTGTATTCCCAGTGTAGAAACAGGTAATTATCAACTTCGCCGTCCTGACATTGATCTACCGGCAGTGGGTTACGATCACAATACGGTATCTGGCATAACCTATTCGGGTGATTGGGAGTTCGGCAACATCTGTTCATATCGCTCTGCCGACAAGATGAAGATGGTTCTTCGTCCACAAGTGGAGATGCCTGCCAGAATGCCTGCGGCCTATATATCACCGGAAGAAATGAAAAGAGGACGAAGAATGCGCCCCAAGGGGCCTTTGGAGCTTCTGATGCTTGAGCTTAGAAAAGGCGAGTTTACCGTATACACCATCCGAGATGTGGTGCGACCCTGTAGTCTAACATTAGAACTGACCACTCAAGAAGATGCGACCCTAGAAGTCAAGGTCAACGATCATGTGCTTTCGGTCCTGGAGGTTTCTACAAAATCAGCTCTACATGATGTATTTGCAGGCATCATTCCAGAAGGTGAAGCCCAAACGATTCAACTCACTGCTTTATGTGGTTCGATTGGTATCGCGACATTGCGTTTTCGCTACTGAGGTAAAAATCGACGACAGAGCATGAACACCCCTCACGTTTTTAGTTTGACCAGTCAATGGCAAATTGAAAAATATATATAAAAGAAGGGAAGCCAAGAAATGAAAAAGAGAATTTTGACGCTTGTTTTAGCAATCTCGATGGTACTCTCGCTCGCTGCATGCGGCAACAGTGCTAAGCCCAGCAACACAACTCCCAGTGGTGCTGCTCCCAGCAGCTCCGCCTCAGGTACACCCTCCGGTGATGCCAGCAGCAAATATAAAGAAGCAACCTACGCTTTGTCCAGTGCATCATTTGACCTTTCTCCCTTCGGCGGCGACAGCGGTTCTCGCCACGCCATCAGATACCAGTTGTATGACTTTCTGGCTGTTCAGGAGCAGTTCGGTGAGCCTGTTGACAAGCTCCAGGGCCAAATGGCAAAGAGCATGACAATGAAAAATGAAGTTACCTGTGAAGTTAAGCTGTATGATTACATCAAAGACTGTCAGGGCAACCCCATCAAGGCTTCCGACGTTGTTTGGGCATACGAATACGCCAAGAAACAGGGTGACTTTGGTAAGATCGGTTCCTACATGAAGTCCATAAAAGCCATGGATGACTTCACTGTTGAAATTGTAGCAAACAGCGCCGGCGCCGGCGTTATGGAAACCCTCCTGACCGGCGTTCCGATTGTCAGCCAGAAATGGTTTGAAGGTGCTTCCGATTCCGATAAGACCAGTAACCCTGCTTGCACAGGAACCTACAAGATCACTGAGCTGGTTACCGGTTCCACTGTGGTTGTGGAAGCTGTTAAGGATTACTGGCAGACTGACAAAGCAGCTCTCAGCTATTTGGGCCACCAACCCGTTGATAAGATTACTTATAAAGTTATCACCGAAGCTGCTATGCGTACTATCGGCCTTGAAAACAAGGAGCTTGACGCCGCGCCTGTTACCGCTACTGAGGTTCATCGCTTTATGAACGACGACGGTTCGTCAAAGGACGGTTGGACAGTTCTTGCAAATGAAAACGGACGTTTCAATGTTCTCATGTTTAACTGTGACAAGGGCTCAGTATTTGAAAACAAGACACTGCGTCAGGCAGTTCTATACGCAATCGACTTTGAGCAGGTCCGTTTGGGTTACGGCAACACCGCTTCCTCCGGCTCCACCATGCATGATTTCTGCGTACCTGTCGCCGGTGACTATAACAAAGCATGGGATAGCGAGGACTACTATAGCCATAATGTTGAGAAGGCAAAAACGCTGCTCGCCGAGGCCGGATATAAGCCAGGACAACTCAAGATCCGTTTAATGAACCAGAACAGCACCACCGCCAACGCCGGGATGGCTGTTATCCAAGCTTTCCTGGGAGAGATCGGCATCGAGGTCGAGATTCTCTCCTATGATCAGGCTCTGTTCAACACTTACAAATTTGATTCCACACAGTGGGATATCATTGTAGACAGCAAGTACACCACCGACTATGTGGTCAGCGCATGGGCCTTGTGCTTTGACAATAAGAGTTTTGAAAACGGCACCGCAAACTTTGTTCATGATGACATGCTGCAGACCTTACTTGAAAAATCACTTTATGTTCATGACAAAGGTTCCATCGACGAGTTCCACAATTACCTGAAGGAACAGGCCTATGGTGTAGGTATGTTCTACAATTACGCCTACATTGTCGCACAGAGCGGTATTACTGAAATCGGTCTTGACGGCACACGCAACATCGCCTTGAATGCTTCCACATACGTAGATAACTATGAAACCGTAGTTAAGTAAGCATCAGAAGTAATACTTATCATCAGCGGTTGCACCGTGCCATCGAAGGCAATTTGACGACACGGTGCAATCCATATTACCGATAATGAGGGTACATTAATGATAAAATACATCATAAAACGATTTCTCATCATGATCCCCATTCTGCTAGCGGTCGCGATATTGATTTTTACCCTTATGTATTTTGTTCCGGGCGACCCGGCATCCATTATGCTGGGTGGTGCCCAGGCTACTCAGCTTGAAATCGAAAAGGCGCGCGAAGCCCTGGGCTTGAACCAGCCTTACATCGTACGTCTGGGCACATACCTTGAGAAGGTTGTTTTCCATTTTGACTTTGGTCAATCCTACACTTACGGCACATCGGTGGGCCTGGAATTAATTAAGCGCTTCCCAAACACCCTTTATATCGCGCTCTCCAGTATTATCCTATCAGTCGTAATAGGTGTGCCTCTGGGTGTCCGCGCCGCGGTCAAGGCAAATACTGCAGAAGACCGTATTTCTATGTTTATTTCCTTGATCGGTAATTCCATGCCGGGTTTTTGGCTGGCGTTAATTCTGGTCCTGGTCTTTTCTCTGAGCCTTGGATGGCTTCCATCCAGTGGCGCCAGATCGTTCAAATACTTTATCTTACCAGCTCTGGCCAATTCCATCGGCGGTATAGCCGGTATAGCGCGTCAGACCAGATCCAGCATGCTGGAGGTTATCCGTTCTGACTATGTTACCACCGCCCGCTCCAAGGGCCTTTCCGAAAGAAATGTCATTTACGGTCATGCGCTCCCCAATGCGCTGATACCCATCATTACGCTTTGCGGCAGCCGTTTTGGACATATGCTTGGTGGTACCATGATCATAGAAACCATCTTTTCCATTCCCGGCATCGGATCCTATCTGATTGACAGCATCAACAGCCGTGACTACAATGCCGTGCAGGGCTCTATCATCTATATTGCGCTTGCTTTCAGCTTAATGATGCTTCTCACCGATATCATCTACGCGTTTGTGGATCCCAGAATCAAAGCACAGTACGTAAAGAAGAAGAAGAGAGGTGCAGTACATGTCTAAAAGAACTGTTGAACATATGGATAGAAGCATGCGCCCCGGTTCTCTTCCTTATATCTGGAAAAGAATTTCCCATGATACCGGCGCTATGATTGGTTTGTGTGCAGTATGTGCTATTTTAGTTCTCTCTCTTCTTTCACCAATCATTTTTAAGCATGATTACGCAGTGGTCAATATGATGGATAAATACGCCGCACCGAGTTGGAATCACCTTTTCGGGGCCGACGAGCTAGGCCGTGATATCCTGTCCCGTGTATTCTTCGGTGCCCGTTACACTTTGAGCATCGGCTTCCTTTCTGTTGCAATATCTGCGAGCTTCGGCATCGTTCTGGGTGCCATTGCCGGGTATTTCGGCGGAATGACAGACTCCATCATAATGCGGTTCCTCGACGTCTTCCAGGCGTTCCCTCAGATGCTGCTGGCTATCGCGCTGTCTGCGGTTCTGGGTACCGGCCTTGACAAATGTATTTTGGCGTTGGGTATCTCGGGCATTCCAAACTTTGCACGCATGATTAGGGCCAATATTATGACCATTCGCGACACAGAGTATGTTGAAGCTGCAGTCTCGATTAACTGCTCCAAGCTGAGGATTATTTCCAAGCACGTTGTACCCAATGCCATCTCTCCGATGATCGTCCAGATATCCATGTCTATTGCGGGTTCCGGTCTTGCTGCTTCGTCCTTAAGCTTCATCGGCCTTGGCGTACAGCCGCCTAAGCCGGAATGGGGCGCTATGCTTGCCTCTGCGCGCAACTACATAAGAGACTATCCGCATATGGTCATTATCCCTGGAATCTTTATTATGATTACTGTTCTTAGCTTCAATCTCATCGGAGACGCGATACGCGACGCCCTTGACCCGAAGCTCAAAGACTGAAAGGCAGGAAGTATATGGGAAATAAAGTTAATAATGCAGCGGGATTCCTTTCGGTTCGCGATCTTGTAGTCGAATACAAATCCTCGGGTTCTGTCATACATGCTGTTAATGGTGTCTCTTTTGACCTGGAAGCAGGAAAGACCTTAGGCCTTGTGGGCGAAACCGGAGCCGGCAAGACCACTATTGCTAAAGCACTTATGCGTATCCTGCCCGATTACGCAACGCAAAAAGTAGACGGAGAAATTTTCTTTAAGGGTGAGGATACCCTTACTCTCCCCGATGCAGCCATGCGTAAACTGCGCGGCAGACGGATCTCCATGATCTTCCAGGATCCGATGACGGCGTTAAACCCTGTTAAGACGGTCGTGGATCAAATCGCAGAATCCGTAAAGCTTCACAATAATCTCAATAAAGCGGAATCTAACGCAAGAGCGGTTAGGATGCTTGAGATGGTCGGAATCTCAGAGGATCGCGCCAACGAATATCCGCACCAGTTTTCCGGCGGCATGAAGCAGCGTGTTGTTATTGCCCTTGCTCTTGCGTGCAACCCGGAGCTTCTCATTGCCGACGAGCCCACTACCGCCCTGGATGTAACCATACAGGCGCAGGTTCTTGACCTCATCGCAAAGCTGAGGGAAGAATTGAATACGGCCATGATTCTTATCACCCATGATTTAGGCGTTGTAGCAGATACTTGCGACCATGTTGCAGTCGTGTATGCCGGTCAGATCGTTGAAAGCGGCAGCAAGGAAGACATTTTTGATAGACCTGCACATCCCTATACCAAGGGCTTGTTTGCAGCTTTGCCAGACATGAGCAAGGATGTTGCCCGTTTGTCTCCCATTGATGGTCTACCTCCCGATCCCACCAACCTTCCAAAGGGCTGCGCATTTAGTCCGCGCTGTCCGCAGGCAACGGATACATGCTGTCAATCCCCTATCGGGATGCTCGAGCTGACACCTGGTCATTTCTGCCGTTGCCATATCAAAAATACCCAGGAGGCGTAATATGGCTGCATTACTTGAAGTAAAAAACTTAAAAAAATACTTTTCCTCATCCAGAGGTGTTGTTCACGCTGTCGATGATGTAACCTTCAATATCGAAGCAGGAAAGACCATGGGGCTTGTTGGCGAATCCGGATGCGGCAAATCAACTCTGGGAAGAACCATCATTCATCTGCTGGAAAGCACTGATGGCAAAATATATTTTCAGGGTGAGGATGTTACCAAACTGAATAGTAAGGACCTGAAGAAGCTGCGAGATAATATGCAAATCATTTTTCAGGATCCATTCTCGTCACTGAACCCTAGATTGACAGTCAAGGCTACTATTGAAGAGCCGTTGCTCCTCTCCGGAAAATACAATAAAAAAGCATTGGAAGAGGAGTCTAGCCGGCTGATGGACATGGTCGGCATCGAGAAAAGATTGCGTATGTCATATCCCCATGAGCTTGACGGCGGCAGACGCCAGCGCGTCGGTATTGCCCGTGCGCTTGCATTGAATCCCAAGTTCATCGTTTGTGACGAGCCTGTTTCCGCTCTTGATGTATCTATTCAGGCACAGATTTTGAATCTGCTGATGGACCTGCAGGATCAGTACGGTCTGACCTATTTGTTTGTAACACATGATTTATCTGTTGTACGCCATATTTCGGATAACATCTGCGTTATGTACCTTGGACAGCTTGTTGAAACCTGTCCTACAAAAGAATTGTTCGAAAAGCAATTGCACCCCTATTCCAAGGCACTGCTGTCCGCAATTCTTTCTGTAGATATCCATAAAAAGCGTGAAAGGATCCTTCTGAAAGGCGAGATCACATCTCCTATCAACCCCAAACCCGGTTGCAGATTTGTACCGAGATGTCCATATGCCTGCGACCGCTGCAAAGAACCGATTGAGCTTGAAGAAGTCCTTCCCGGGCACTTTGTAGCCTGCTGCAGGGTGCGTGAGATCAACAAAATTTAAATTGAATTGTAAAAAAATGCGCCTTGTTCGGAATTTTCCCGCACAAGGCTGCTGCTTATATAACGCTATCTTAACATTGGAATAAGCGGCATGCATAATAAGCGACATATAAAAAATTTTGAGGAGGAAAGAAAATGAGAGGACAAATGTGGCCAATTAAATCCGAGCTGAAATCCAAGAGAATCAAGTGGCATGCTCCGCAAAACCAGATCAGTTGGGCCTATATGAAGGAGCTGCGGGAAAACGATAAAACGAAAAAAATCTATGATGTTAATCCCTATGTGGAAGTCTATCAGTTCCGCGATAATCTGTATGGCCTTTTCACTGAAAACTGCGACGGTATGGGTGATGTTTGGATGTACCTCATCATAGGCCCGGAAAAGGCAATGCTCATTGATACCGGTTTTGGTCTAGGCAACCTCAAAGCACTTGTGGACGAGATCACCGGGGGTATGCCTGTTATCGTTGTAAACACACACGATCATTATGACCACGCTTACGGCAACTGCTGGTTTGACAAAGTGTACTGCCACGAGCATCTGGTGCCTTATCTGGAGTCGCAGCACAGCCATATGTGGGATTACCTTTTTGACGCCTTTGGCAACAATATATGGCTAGAGTTCGACAGGGGAGACCTCCCCGTCTTTATGCAATATGAAATCGCCGGTGTTCCTGATGGCTACACCTTCGACCTCGGGGACGACTACGAGGTCGAGCTCGTCTTCACAGGCGGCCATGCGGCGGGACATGCAGCATTTCTTGACAAGAAAAACCGCATTCTTTTTTCCGGTGACAACATCTGCAGCGATGTTTCAGGCTGTGGCTCAGTCAATATGATAAAGCCGGGCCCTTATGGTGAGGATACAGCTCTTAAGGTGTACCGTGACAGTGTTGCAAGGCTTGTGGAACGACTTGATGAGATCGACTATATCTTCCCTCAGCATTTTATGGTCAATCTGGAAAGCAACCTTTTACCGAATATACTTGAGACTTGCGATGCCATCCTCGCCGATCCCGAAGGCTATGATTACAAGATAGAAAAATATGGCCAGGATCGCAACGTCAAGATGGTGAGGCATTTTAGGTTTGTCAAAGGCTTTAGTGTTATTGCCTACGGCTACAAGAAGGACTGATTACGATTACTTCATATAAAAAGAAGCAGAGTTAGGAGGATAAAAATGAAAGGACAAATGTGGCCAATTAATGGTGCGTCCAAAGCAAAAAGACTGACATGGGGCTCACCTCAGAACCAGATAAGCTGGGCTTACATGAAGCAGCTTCGAGAGAGAAATAAAACCATGAAGGTCTATACGGATATTAACCCCTATATTGAGGTCTATCAGTTCCGCGACAATTTGTACGGACTTTTCAATCAGAATTGCGATGGTGCCGGCGATGTCTGGATGTACGTTGTCATCGGCCCTGAGAAAGCGATGCTTATCGATACCGGCTTCGGGCTTGGAAAGATAAAGGAGCTTGTCGACGAAATTACAGGCGGGATGCCGCTTATCGTCGTGAACACCCACACCGGCCCCGACCATGTTCTTGGAAATTTCAGGTTCGACACAGTGTACTGCCTTGATTTAGAGGTGGAAAACGTTAAGAATAAGTGCAGGCCTGAAGCTTTTGACTATCTCTTTGACGAAAACGGCAACAACATATGGCTCCAGTTTGACAGAAAAGATCTTCCTGTTTACAGGGATTATGAGCTCATAGGGGTTCCTGACGGTTATATCTTCAATCTTGGCGGCGACTATGATGTTGAGATTGTGTGGACAGCAGGGCACGCAGCAGGACATGCTATGTTCCTTGACAAAAAAGGCCGCAGTCTTTTTGCGGGAGACGATGTGTGCAGCGACGTCATAGGCTGTGGCAGCGGTCCCAGGCCAGGACTGGTTAACGGGCAGTACTGTAATCTCACATCGTACCGGGATTGCCTTACCAAGCTGGTGGCGCGCCTGGACGAATTTGATTACATATTCCCGGGACACTTTGCAGTCAATCTTGAGAACAACCTGCTTGTTAATATTTTCGAAACACTGAATGCGATTATAGCCGACCCCAACTGCTATGACTATAAGATGGAGAGTACCGGCGGTAACAACGGCATCAAGAGGGAGAGATTCCACAAGTTTGTCAAAGGCTTCGGTACCATCGCATACACCAGCAACGGCGTTTATCCCCCTGAGTCAAAGTAAATAGCGGGGCATATCAAATCCGATAGGAAGTAGGCGGTTGTCTTTCGAATTCTAAATAAAAACTGTGAGGTTATTTTAGAAAAATTTATCCTCGCCGACGGTCATCTATCCAGCCGGGATATTCAGGAACGCCTGAATATCTCGCGCAAGACCCTGATAGCAGAAATACAGATGCTGGACGAGTTTTTGGAGCCCTATGGCGCGCGGATTAAGACCGTTAAAGGGATAGGGTATGTTATTGAGAAGCTGGATGAGAAGGAGTATAGTAATTTCTGCGAGGAGGTGCTTAGGCATATCCGCCGTGATCGATACATGTATTTTGACCGGAACTATCTGGCTTATCTGATTCTCCTTGAGTTGATTGTCAATGAGGATTACATCAGTATTGATGCGCTTATCGAAAAGTACCACTATTCACGAGGGACCATTTCAAAAAGCCTGCTGACGGTGAAAGAGTACCTTTCAAAATTTGATCTGAGTCTCTCACTGCGTCCTAAGTATGGTATTAAGATAGTGGGCGGTGAGTGGCAGATCAGAATTTGTATGATCTTTTCCTTAAAGATAGCCAATGGCATGAAATTTTTGCAGAAAAAAGTATTGGGCATCATTGAAAGATTTCGGCAGCTTGTAGAAAAAGATCTGGATAATTATTTTAGTGTTAAAGCAATCATTGAGGGTGTATTGCAGGAATACGGGGTATACATCCCTCAGGTTTATCAGGCACAGCTTGCATATTATATCATCCTCTCCCAGAACAGAGCGGATAAATATACACTCCTGGAATTTCCTGACGAACAAATCACCCGGATCAAAGCAACTCCGTATTTTATTGCAGGTAAAGCTTTAGCGGAAGCCTTTAAGAGACATGGCTATGTCATTGAAAGAAAAGACGAGATTGCTATGTCTATTATTTTAAATTGCTATGCAACCCGGCAGAATATAGGAGAGCTCAAGCCCTATGAACGCATAGCGTGCCTGGAAGATGTCCGCTGTTTTATTCAGCGGGTATCGGCACTTTACCCCGGTGTTGAGCAGAACTTTGATGACTTGTTTGAGCAGGAATTCTCCTGTTATCTGGCCGGAGTGAAGGAGCGGCTTTTTTTCCATATGCCCAGTGATGAGGAATTAATCTATATTGTCAAGCAGGATGGCGCTTTTGTATCCGATCTCTGCCTTGATTTTGCCAAGCTGTTTTTTGAACGCCATGGTGTTTACCTGCCGGAGACGGAGCTGCTCTATGCCTACTATATTCTTTCCAGCACACATTCTCGCAATGTCCACAAGCGTGCCAGATACAGGGTTATTGTGACGAGTCATTATGGCTTGCATTTTGCACGAAATATCGCGGAAAAACTGCTTCATCTCTATGAAAGAACCATTACAGAAATTACGGCCTTTGAATTGGCTGAAGCAAACTTCATTGATTTGACAGGATATGATTTGCTGATTACCGATATGGCTAAAAATCAATTCAATCATCTTCCTATTCCTGTCGTACAGCTTGATTTCTACAGGGAATGCTGTTCCCGCCAATTGGACAAACATCTTTCCAGGCTTATGGAAGAAGAGCTGCGCAGCATATTAAAGAATGAAAATTTTATCAAGGATACCCATTTCAAGAGCAAGGAGGAAGTGTTTTGCTATCTTGCGGACCATTATATAGCCCATGAAGATAGGGAAGCCTTTATTCAGGACTGTCTTCGAAACGATGCATTTGTATGCTGCGAGCGCCGTAACAGACTTGCCTTCATCTCTGCCTCGCCACAGTTTTATAACAGGAGAGAAGCAATATTCCTTCTTAACAAAACACCTTTTCTATGGCGTAATGAACAAGTGCAGATGATCTTCTTCTTTAACCGCCGGGGCTGGCCCTACAGGGATATATTGATCTATAACACCATGTCCTCAAGACTTCTTAAGGATTCGGCCTGCTTCATTGAATCTGCCTACCAGATGAATGCTGAGGATATTATTCTGCATATTGCAAAACGAGGCTTACGCAGGTGATATGAGGCCTACGCTTTCCAATAAAGTTCCCACCTACGTGCGCACTTTAATGGTTTGAATTGCGTTTAGGCAGAATGTATAATGATTTCAAAGTTCACAAAGATTTTTAATGAAAATTATACAAATATTTTTACTATTTCAGCCTGTTTCCACTGCACCCTAAAAAATAGATTTTGCTGATTTCAAATGCCAAAGGCATATGAAATATATTATTATCTACTATAGGGAGGAAAAAATATGAAATTAAGTAAACGATTAGCATTATTTCTCGCATTAATCATGCTGTTCTCTATAATGGCGGGATGCGGCAAAACTCCTGTTAGCCCGGTTAACAGCCCGGTTAACAGCTCCTCTCCATCTTCACAGACTGTTGGCAGCGATAAGGCTGCGGAAGTCGATGTCAGCAATTTGGATGAGGCAAAGATCAAAGAGCTTATTGCCTCACATACTGATGCAAACGGCAAGTCTTTTGTTAGTGTTGCCATCACAGATGACCCCGGCTCAATGCTGCCTCAGGGCTCCGGTTCATCCAAACCCCGAATGGTCGTCCTTGAAGGTATTTTTGAAGGTTTGTTCTGCATCCAGGGCACCGGAGGCGAACTGGCTCCCGTCCTTGCAGAAGGTTATGAAATCCTTGCTGATGGCTTGACCTACAGAATCAAATTGAAGGATTATGTCTATGACTCTCAGGGTAACCATTTCACAGCCAACGACGTGTATTTCGCCATGGAGAAGGTTGCCCGCGAACAATACAAGGTAGCCTCCACCAACTATGTCAAAGAAGTCAAAGTCGTCGACGATTACACTGTTGATATCGTTTTTAATTCCAAGATGTCGAACTACATCATCAACACCCTCATTATGTTCCTGTTTACTCAAAAATCCTACGAAGCCAGCACAGACGGAATGATCACCACTCCTGTCGGTACTGGTCCGTACAAATTGACCAAATGGGTCAGCGGCTCTGAGATGGTTTTTGAAGCTCGCGACGATTATTGGGAAAAAGATAAGTCCAAGATTAAAAGAAACTCCCTGTACAACGTAGACAAGATCATTTATAAAGTCATAAAGGATGCTGCACAAAGAGTTATTGCTCTCGAAGCCAAAGAAGTCGATATCTGTACCGGTATTTCCGCCACCGACCTGGGCAACTTCAATAACAACCCTGATTATAACGTCTTCAACAGTCTTCAGGACCAGGTTGTTTCTCTTGCCTTTAATTCCAGCGAAAATAGCAAGCTGCAGGATGTAAAAATTCGGCAGGCCATTGCTTATGCAATTGATAAACAGGGTGTTGTAGACGGTGTCGACCAGGGCAACGGCAAGGTTTGCTATACGGCCTTCTGTGACATTTTCCCTGACTTTGATAAAAAGTGGGAAAGCGAAGACTACTACAATTTCAATGTTGAAAAAGCCAAGACCCTTCTAAAAGAAGCCGGAGTTGCCGAAGGTTCATTGAAAATCAAGATCATGTTCGAGAACAACGACAGACTCGCTAATGTTGCTCAGGTCATTCAGGGTTACCTGATGAATGTCGGCATTGAGCTTGAAATCTTCCCGTGCGATGGCGCGCTTTTCAACACCTATAAGCTCGACAACACCAAATCCGATATTCTGATGTTCTCTGCAGGGTCTTCCACTTACGGTTCCTCAAGCTTGATCGGTAACCTGAACTCCCGTGCTGCCGACAAGACTCTTATCGGCATAAAGGAAGATGTTCTCTGGGACAAAATCACGAAGATGGCTGAAAATGCTTATACTGATTGGTCCTACGCCCACGATCTTCACTACTATGTAAAGGATAACTGCTACTTAATCTCTCTCTATGCGCCCATTAACTTCACTGTTACATCCAAGGTCGTTACCGGTCTTGTACTTAACCAGAAGGGAATGGATTCACCCAACTGCTCTACCTACATATGGAACAAATAATACTGGCAGCATGAAGTGGCTCAAGCAATTTAACTTGTAATCTGGCATAAAAAAACGCTAAGAGAATGACCAAAGCCAGGAAGCCTGCGGAATAAGCAGCTGAGGCTATCTTCCGCAGGCTTCCTGTATTTTGGATCGCTTTTAAAACTGGAGGCGGTAGACAACGATGGTAAAATATATCGTTAAACGCTTGCTATGGATGATTCCTGTCATCCTGGGCGTTGCAATCTTTATTTTTTCAATTTTATACTTTGTCCCCGGTGATCCAGCCCAGATCATACTCGGCAGCCAAGCGACAGCCGATGAAATTGAAATCCTGCGTGAACAGATGGGCCTCAACCGACCTTATATTGTTCAACTGAGTCAATTTATGACAGATACCTTTTTGCGAGGAAATCTTGGTGAATCCTATTTCACGCGTATACCTGTCATGAACGAACTGCTAAACCGTATTCCGCGAACCCTTGCTCTTGGTTTATCCACAATGCTGCTCACCATGATTATAGGCATTCCTCTGGGCATTATGGCAGCAGTTCATCAAAACCAATTCTACGATAGGCTCTGTATGATTATTGCGCTGGTTGGTGTTTCCATGCCAGGCTTCTGGCTTGCACTCATGCTGGTTATTGTCTTCTCCCTCAAGCTGGGATGGCTGCCTGCCACAGGAATAGGCGGGATTGAGTACTATATTCTCCCGGTTATCTCCCAAACCATTGGTGGTCTTGGCGGACAGGCCCGTATGGCCCGTTCTAGCATGCTGGAGGTCATACGCTCCGATTATGTAGTGACTGCCCGTTCAAAAGGCTTGACCGAAAATGAAGTCATATACAAGCATGCGCTACCCAATGCCCTGATGCCCATCATTACGGTTGCCGGCGGGCGTCTTGCGCATATCTTTGGCGGTTCGGTCATTGTTGAGACTGTATTTTCAATTCCCGGTGTCGGCTCCTATATGATTGATGCCATCAACAAGCGAGATTATCCGATAGTTAGGGGCTCAGTGCTTTTCCTTGCCATTGTTTTTTCATTGTGCATGCTCCTGGTTGATATAGCCTACGGCTATGTTGACCCAAGAATCAAAGCGCAATATTCGCACTCTAAAAGCAAGGGGGGTAAAAAATGTGGGTAAAGCAACTACTGTAAAACAATCGGTTAAGCTGAAAAAAGAAAGCGAATTTAAAGTCGTTATTAAACGAATTCTCAGTAGTCCTACGGCTACAACAGGTTTTGTTATCTTTCTGATACTTGCCTTTTTAGCAATCTTTTCGCCTATACTTACACCTTATAATTATGCGGAAATGAATATGAAAGAAACCTTTCAAACACCGAATGCGCGGCATTGGTTCGGTACGGATGAGTTGGGCCGGGATATTCTGACCAGAATTCTCTATGGTGGCCGTTATTCCCTGAGCATGGGCTTTATCGCGGTCTTTTTTTCCGCGCTGGTGGGTGTTTTGATCGGTTCCTTCTGTGGTTATTACGGCGGACGTCTTGACAATTATATCATGCGTTTTCTCGACATTTTCCAGGCCATCCCCGGAATGCTTTTAACCATCGCAATTTCTGCCGCTTTAGGAGCTGGATTTGACAAAACGATACTAGCCTTATCGATCTCCCGTATCCCCGCATTGGCGCGTATTACCCGAAGCTCCGTGATGAAAGTTCGTGGAAATGAATTCCTGGAAGCAGCCGAAGCCATTGGCTGCAGTCAGTTTCGCAGAATCTTTGTTCATGTTCTGCCAAACAGTCTAGCCCCTGTCATTGTTGAAATCACCATGGGCATAGCGAACACGGTCCTTATTCTTTCATCCTTGAGTTATATTGGCCTCGGAATTCAGCCGCCAACACCTGAGTGGGGCGCAATGCTTTCTGCTGCAAAAAGGTTTATAAGGACCTATCCGCATATGATCATGTTTCCCGGAATTTTCATTGCAATCACAGTCCTCGCTCTGAATTTGGCCGGTGATGGATTGCGTGATGCGCTTGATCCAAAGCTGAAACAGTGATAGGAGTGTATCGAAATGAGTGATAATCAATACTTTTTGGAAGTTAAGGACCTTGTCGTCCAGTATACCTCGGGTGGAGAAAAAATTCATGCCGTCAATGGTGTTTCCTTTGGGCTTGAACGAGGAAAGACCCTTGCTCTGGTGGGTGAGACAGGCGCAGGTAAAACAACCATTGCCAAGTCGATACTGCGTATTTTGCCAAATCCTCAAGGCAAAATTCTGGGGGGCTCAATCGTCATTGATGGTGTCGATCTTCTTAAAATTAGCGAGCCCGAAATGCGGAAGGTTCGCGGCAACAAGGTCTCGATGATTTTTCAGGACCCCATGACGGCTCTAAACCCTGTCATAAAGGTGGGAGAGCAGATTGCCGAAGTCATCCGAAAGCATGAGAAAAGCGGGGATAAACCTGCAATGGAAAAAGCTATTGAAATGCTGGAGATGGTAGGCATCCAGGGCACACGTGCAAACGATTATCCCCACCAGTTTTCAGGCGGTATGAAGCAGCGTGTTGTTATTGCCATGGCGCTTGCATGCAATCCTAGCATTATTCTGGCTGATGAGCCTACAACAGCTTTGGATGTGACCATCCAGGCGCAAATATTGGAGATGGTCATGGAACTAAAGGAAAAGTACAATACCTCAATGATCCTTATAACCCATGACTTAGGGGTTGTCGGACAAGTATGCGACACGGTTGCAGTGGTGTATGGCGGTGAAATTTTGGAGTATGGGGATAAAAAAGAGATTTTTCTCAATCCTGCTCACCCCTATACCATAGGCCTTTTTGGGGCAATACCTGATTTGTATACCAAGTCCAGAAGGCTTGCAAATATTGAAGGACTCCCCCCGGACCCCTCCAACCTGCCAACGGGCTGCTGCTTTGGCCCCCGTTGCCCCCATGCAGGCGAGAAGTGTCACAATGAGAAACGCCCCCTAATACAGGTTGGGCCAAATCATTACTGTGCATGTCCTCGGGCAGCTGAAAAGGAGGCTTTACCATGACACCAATGATTGAGCTTAAGCATCTGAAGAAATACTTCAATACACCCAGAGGCCCTCTCCATGCAGTAGATGACATCAATATGGTCATTAACAAGGGGGAGACGATGGGTGTCGTTGGAGAGTCCGGTTGCGGTAAATCCACCCTTGGAAGAACCGTTATCAATCTGCTGGAGAAAACGGACGGACAGGTCTTTTTCAATGGGAGAGATATATCCCATCCTTCACCCAAGGAAATGAAGGGTTTGCGGGAAGAGCTTCAAATTATTTTTCAGGATCCCTACTCCTCTCTCAATCCAAGAAAAACAATTGAACAGACCATCATGGAGCCTCTAAAGCTTCATAAGAAGCTCAAAAAGGATGAGATGATAGCCGAATGCGAGCGGCTGATGGATATGGTGGGTATAGACAGAAGATTGAAGCTCTCCTACCCCCATGAGCTGGACGGAGGCCGAAGACAGCGTGTAGGTGTTGCACGGGCTCTGGCCCTCAACCCCAAATTCATAGTTTGCGACGAACCGGTGTCGGCCCTTGATGTTTCCATCCAGGCTCAGATATTAAACCTGCTGATGGATCTTCAGGAACAATACGGCCTTACCTATATGTTTATCACCCACAATATGTCGGTGGTCAGACACATTTCCCATAATATTTCTGTTATGTATCTTGGCCAGCTTGTTGAAACAAGCCCCACGGAGGATCTTTTTGATAACCCCTTACATCCGTATACAAAGGCACTTCTGTCGGCCATACCGACGGTGGATATTCTGCAGACGCGCGAAAGAATCATGCTAAAGGGAGAGCTGGCGTCGCCGGTTAACCCTAAGCCGGGATGCCGTTTTGAACCAAGATGCGAATTTGCCTGTGAAAGATGCCTCCAGCCCCAGCACCTTGAAGAGCTGCGCCCCAACCATTTTGTAGCTTGCTGCAGGGCAAGAGAGCTCAATACATAACAGCCCGAATTGTAATCCTATGCAAATTGAAAGTGAGGTGTCCAAATTGGCAGAACAGGCATTGGACAAACAGAGACCTATCAATTCGCCGCTAAAATCCAAGAGGATATTATGGCGTGAGCCTGAAAACCCAATTCGCTGGGCCTATGCAAAGCTGCTTAGGGAGCATGACAAGACGAAAAAGGTGTATGATATAAACCCCTATGCAGAGGTTTATCAGTTCAGAGATAACCTGTATGGTATCTATACCGAAAGCCTTGACGGCATGGGGGATGCCTGGATCTATCTCATTGTCGGCCCGGTAAAGGCCATGATCATTGACACCAGCTTTGGTGTTGGAGATTTGAAGGGTCTTGTAAAGAAAATTGTTGGGGATATGCCCCTTATTGTTGTCAATACCCATGCCCATTTTGATCATGCCTACGGTAATTTCCAGTTTGATAAGGTTTACTGTCACGAGTATGAGGTTCCGCTTCTACAATCCAAACGGAATCCTCATATTTGGGATTATCTCTTCGATGAAAACGGAAAATGCATTTGGACGGAATTTGATCGCAATGATATTGTCCCCTTCCAAGAATATGAGATCATTGGGGTGCCCGATGGATACAAGTTTGATCTGGGCAATGGCTATGAAATTGAGCTTGTCTTTCTCCCCGGCCATTCTCCGGGTCACGCAGGCTATTTAGACAAGCAGAACCGCATTTTCTTTCCGGGTGACGATGCCTGCTTTGGTGCTGTTGGTGCCGGTGGCGGTGGACAGCCGGGTATGGCCTATCGCGAGTACTGCACCATCGAAGCCTTGTATAAAGAGCTTAAAAAGATTACGGCGCGTTTGGATGAATTTGATGGTGTGTTTCCGGGTCATGGACCGGTGGATATGGGCAACATCATGCTTGTGAACGTCCTGGAGGCTTGCGAAGCCGTATTGAAGGACCCTGATTGCTATGACCAGAAGCGGGAGTTTACACGAAACGGCATTACCCGTACCCAATACTGCAAAATGATCTACCAGTCAGGTTATCTCACCTATACTGAGCAGGGTGTTTATATGAACCGTGAGTGGAAAGCAAAATAAGGAGTGAACAATAATGGCGGAGCAAGTGCTGGAAAAGCAAAGGCCCATACATTCACCGCTAAAATCCATACGAACGGTATGGAGGGAGGCAGAAAACCCCATACGCTGGGCCTATGACAAGCTTTTAAGAGAACATGACAAGACAAAGAAGGTATTTGATGTGGACCCCTATGCAGAGGTTTATCGCTTTCGGGAGAACATCTACGGAATTTTAACCCATAGTCTCGATGGTATGGGTGACCCGTGGATTTACTTGATTGTGGGCCCCAAAAAGGCGCTGCTCATTGATACGGGTTTTGGACTAGGTGATCTGAAAGGCCTTGTCAGGGAATTGATCGGTGATATGCCCTATGATGTGGTCAACACCCACTGTGCCTATGATCACTCTTACGGCAACTTCCAGTTTGACAGGGTGTATTGTCACGAATACGAAGTCTTTAACCTTGAGATGAGGATGAAGCCGGATATTTGGGATTATCTCTTTGATGAGCAGGGGAAGGGCATATGGGCTGAGTTTGACCGAAACGATCTGGTTAAGTTTAAGCCCTATGAGATCATAGGTGTTGCCGACGGATATCTATTCAACCTTGGCGAGGACTACGACATAGAGCTTATCTTTCTTCCGGGCCATTCTAACGGGCATGCTGCTTTTCTGGATAAGAAGAGCCGCATCCTGTTTGTGGGTGACGATGCCTGCTTTGGTCGTGTAGGAATTGGCGGGGGACGGGAGGGAAATCCCTATAAAAGGTATGCCACGGTAGAAGCGCTATACCATGAGCTTGTCAAAATTACAGCACGCATGGATGAATTTGACGGCCTCTTCCCTGGCCATGGCCCCGTAGATACAGGAGCCATTATGCTTGTGAATGTTATGGAGGCCTGCAAGGCGGTATTGGACAATCCCTCATGCTATGACAACAAGGTGGAGGTATCACGAAACGGTGTAACCCTCACCCAATTCCAAAAAATGATTTATCAGTCCGGCTACCTTCAGTACAACACCCACTCTTTGTATATGGACAGGACGGTGGACCACGATATTTAACGAATGGAATAAGGAAAGCAGAGGTCATTAAAGATGGAGCTTAAAAACAAATTACAGCACAGCGATTACTATCATAAACGTTTTGAAGGCTATATGGAGAAGATGGTTCCGAAGGAGAACGGGAAGGGATATCGCATAGAACGTGTGTATACTGCTGAGTTTTACCACCAGAAGCTGTCACCGCAGCTACGTCTGGCCTATCGGTTCCTCTATGCACTTCTTTACCTTATCTCTGTGGTTTTGTTTTTTCTGGCATCCACAAGGCCGACAAACAGTAACTTAGCCGGCTATGTATCCTTCTCAAGCTGTTTATCTATTTTGGCTTTACTTGGCCTTTTTATTGTGATGCTTTCTTATATGACCGCCCAACGGTATATGACTATCTGGGAGCACTATGCCGGACCCGTTCGATTAAAGGGTGTCAGTCTTCTTACCTCGGGACTCCTTGGGATTCAGGGTATCTTGGTGGTTTTATTTATTTTGCTTAACCGTGACTACAATCTTGGTGCGGAGCTTTTGGATGTGGCCGTCTATTTGACTTCATCGCTGACCATTTTTGTCATAAACCGAATTGAGAAAAAAATATCCTACGAAATAATACCCAACACAAATGTGCCCCTACGAGGCGGCTATTATATCGATTTTTAATTCGTTGGAGGTTATTATGAATTCATTGAAAACAAAGGTTATTAAAACGGAGGAACCCATCGAGCAGTTGAGCAGTGCCTATATGAAGCTGCTCAGGGAAAAAGACAAAACCAAAAAAGTATATGATGTTAATCCCTACGCAGAGGTTTACCGGTTTCGTAACAATGTCTATGGCATACTGACCGAAAGCCTGGATGGCATGGGCGCTCCTTGGATGTATCTGGTGATGGGACCTGAAAAGGCAATGCTCATTGATACCAGCTTTGGTCTGGGCAGCCTAAAGGGCTTAGTGGACGAAATCACCGGAGGCATGGAGATCATTGTAGTCAATACTCATGCATCCTTTGACCATTCCTACGGCAACCACCAATTTGATCGGGCCTACTGTCACGAATATTGTGTGCCCTATCTGGAAAAGCAGCTTACGCCACATCTTTGGGATTATCTTGTGGATGAGAACGGAAACGGCAAGTGGGCTGAATTCGATAAGAATGACATTATCCCATACAAGGACTATGAGATCGTGGGCTGTCCTAACGGCCATATTTTCAATCTTGGCGGCGATTATGACATCGAGCTGATCTTCCTGCCCGGACATCAGGCGGGGCATTGCTGTTTTCTTGATAAAAAGAACCGGATACTATTTTGCGGCGACGACTTCATCAGTATGAGAGTGGGTGTTGGAGGCCCGAAAGAGGGTATGCCCTACGGCGAGTATGCCACAATAACCGCCCTGCGTAACGAGCTTGAAAAACTGGTAAAGCGCACCGATGAATTTGACACGCTATTCCCCGGTCACTTTATTGTGGACATCGACAAATCGGTGGTACAGAACCTGCTGGAAACCTGTAACGCGGTCATTGCCAATCCGGATAGCTACGATTATCTGTATACATACAAAAATAGGACTTCAAAACAGAAATTCGTAAAGGGGCTTGGTACCCTGGGATATACCGACCGCAGCATTTAAACAATCATTCATACAGCATAGGGAATGGTCTCCTGACCAACGACCAGATCAACTCATGACAGGAGAATTACATGGGAGCAGCTTTAAGTACAAAAAAAGTGGGGAAAAATCTCACTGAGGGTCCAATTGTAAAAACATTACTTTTATTTGCCGTACCTATCATACTGACGAATCTGGTTCAGCAGCTCTATGGTATGGTCGACCTGATTATAATCGGACAATATGTTGGCAGTATCGGTACGGTGGGCGTTTCTACCGGTGGAGAACTGTCCGATCTTATGACCCCCATTGCCACTTCATTTGCAACAGCCGGACAGATATATATTGCCCAATTGGTTGGAGCAAAGGACGAAAAACGCATTAAGGAAACGGTGGGCACAATGCTTTCCCTAATGATGATTATTTCTATTGTATGTGCGGTCGCATCAATCTGTTTTTATAAGCCAATTCTTCATTTACTCAACTGCCCTGAAGAAGCATTCGCCCAAGCAGCCTCTTACATGATCATTACAGCCCTCGGTATGCCCTTTATTTTCGGATATAATGCCGTTTGCGGCATATTGCGCGGCCTTGGTGAATCAAAGAGGCCCCTCCTATTTGTTAGTATTGCCGCGGTTGTTAATATTTTTGCAGATCTTTTGCTGGTTGCGGTGTTTGATCTGCAAGCTGCCGGTACCGCAATTGCAACCGTTTTTTCACAGATGGGTGCTTTCATGGCTGCTTTTATTTATATGTATAAGCGCCGTGAACAGTTTGATTTTGAATTGAAGCTGTCCTATTTTAAAATGAAGAAGGAACCCCTTCTTATCATCATAAAGCTGGGTATCCCACAAATGGTTAGAACCTCCCTTGTCCATTTCTCCATGCTGTGGGTCAACGCCAACATCAACTCCTATGGTCTGGTAGCGTCGGCCACTAACAGTGTAGGAAATAAAATCCAGAAATTCATGAATATCTTTATGGGCGGCGTTGATGGCGCATCTGCGGCCATGATCGGTCAGAACTTGGGTGCAAGAAAATATGACCGTGCCAAAAAAACTCTTTTGTATACCCTTGGCTTCTGTTTGGTCATTGCAGCAATGTCTTCAACTCTGGCACTGACAATCCCCAAGAGCCTTTTTAGTGTGTTTACCGACGATCCTGCGGTTATCGAATTTGGTGTTGTGTATATGCGAATCATGGTCATGACCTTTTTCATGAGCGCCATAACCGGCTCTTTGCAGACCATGGTCACAGGCTCAGGCTTTGTCTCTCTTGGTTTTCTGCTTGGAATTATGGATGGTGTGGTCTGCCGTATAGGATTCAGCCTGCTGTTCTTACATGTATTCGATTATGGTGTAACCAGCTTCTTCTGGGGGACCGCTTTCTCCCGTACCATTCCCGGTCTTATTTGCTTTACCTATTTCATCAGCGGGAAGTGGCGTACAAGAAAATTGCTGACAGAATCAAAAGAGAAAAAGTGCGCTTAAAGGGGTGTTTTGCATTTCTTCGGTGCAATCGAGGAGTCCGTTGACTTGAGCACAAGCTCAAGCTTTCGCTCAAGGGCAAGGGCCGCGGCTCCTATTGCACCGGAATAAATCCCCAAGCGGCTTGGGACGATATGAACTGCGCCAAATGTATAATCCAGTGCATATTTTGAAGCTTCATCTGTTATAAGCTTAGTGAGCAACTCATTATGAGAATAGACCAATGGCCCGCCTAAAATAACAATCTGAGGGTTAAGTAGATTGATAAAATTGCCTATGGCAAGACCCAGATACTTGGAAATTTCGCGAAGAGCGTTTAGGGCAATGGGATGATCACTGCAGGCTGCATCCATGATGACTTCACCAGGGATAAGTAATTTTTCCTGCAAATAAGGAAGAAAAACATCTCTTTCGGGGTGAGGAGAGCCTTCGCAATAAGCTTCATCAATGATGCTGTTTATTGCGCCAAGAGAAGCCATTGCTTGTAAACAGCCGCGTTTGCCACACTTGCATATTCTCCCGTTTGGATCGATAATCGTATGACCAATTTCACCAGCACTGTTGATAACTCCCGTTAGTAAGGAACCATTTAAGAATATTGTGGCTATTATTCCAGTGTCAATCCCAAGATAAACAAGACTATCGGTTTTCAAGTGACTCCCCAGTTTAGCCTCAGCCAGAGCACATGCCCTATGTCTGTTGAGTACGGCGACGGGTATACCCGTATGCTGAAGAACAGTTTCGCCGAGGGGAATATTATGCCAGCCCAGGTCCTCAGCGTGCAGTATGACACCGGTTCTATCATCAACAAGGCCGGGTATTCCTACACCAAGCAACGGAAGCAGATGCCCGGGACAATAGTCTATCATCTGGTTTAAGCCCTCTATTAAAACCTGTAAGAAAGTATCCTTTGACATATTCGTCAATTTGAGTGAAAAACTATGTACGACATTGCAGGCTAAGTCTGTTAAGACAAAGAACCAAGTGGAGGTGTGGAAGCTTGCACCGATGGCATACCATTTATCGGTTCGAAGTTTTAGGGGAACGCCGGGACGACCCCGTTCGTGAATGGGGCTCTCATATAGGAGCGATGCATCTTCCTGTACAAGGCCAAGCTGAATTAAGCGTGCGACAGCCGTTGAAACAGTTGTCCGGCTCAGGTCAAGATACTTGGCAATGTCGGCACGAGAGCAGCTTTTCGGTGATTCCTCCATGCAGGCAAGTACATCTAATGTGGTTTTCATTTCAAATAAGTCATTCATAGCGGTACTCATTAATACGAAATATCAATAACTTGGGGACCCGTTGCCTTTAGGGGTCACCTTTAGGCGTTCGAAATCTTTGATTACGTTAACGTGCGATATTATTATATCATAGCGTTTAACAGTTAAACAATGGAAATACAATTATTTTGTCCATTAACTTGACAAAATAATAAGTGGCATGATAAATTTTACTACAATAGCATGAGTTTTTAGATAAAATGCACAATAATTTAAGGAAGAATAGGGCTGTTTTTGAATTTTTAACAAAACCTTACCCTAGAAAGCTTACAGTATTTTTAAAACTATACCTAAGAAAGAGCAGAAGCATCCAAGAGGAAAGAGATCCGTTTGAAGCGGATGCATGGGGATATTATCAGAGGAATAGAACGCATTAATATACAGTGAGTATGAAAAAAGTAAAAATAATAAGTAAAAATGTAGGGGGACTCTATGCTTAATTTAGATTTTGATATGCTTTGGGCGTCAAAATGTGAATATCCATCTAAACACGTTGTTAAGCCGAATTTTCATGAGTATTATCAGATTGTTTATGTTCTCGGTGGGGAAGGCGTTATAAATATAGAGGAGACCAGGCATATAACACAGGTTGGCCAGCTCTACATCATTAAGCCCAACCTTAAGCATGCCATAATCGCATCTAATAGCAAAGCTCTAATCACGGTGGAAATTAAGTTTTATTGTGCCAATGACTTTACCAATAATATGCTGCTGTCGCTGCCAGTATTTATTCCAAACACAGACATTGATATCCGTAATATATTTATCTGCATAACCGAAGAAATAAAAAAACAAAAAATGTATTTTAAAGAGATGATCAATACATTATTAGGTCAAATCGCTTACCTTATCTTTAGAAAAAGTAATGAGACAAAGGAGGATAAAATTGATTACCCCAGAGAGATTATTGAGAATAAGGTAGAATATCAACCGATCAATAATAAAGTTTTGGAAGAGGCCATAGCTTATATCAATGAAAATTATTCCGAGCCAGTGAACTTAAGTGATTTAGCTAAAAGGGTTTATTTAAACCCTATTTACTTTTGTACTGTTTTCAAAGACGCTTTTGGTGTGTCACCCATGCATTATCTTCAGATTGTGAGAATTGAGAATTCCAAGAAGCTGCTTAAAAATACAAATCACAGTATTACTCAGATTTCCAATAAAGTAGGTTTCCAATCCGTTCATCATTTCAGTAAACTTTTCAAATCCAATGTTGGTATGTCCCCCAGTGACTTCAGAAACAGAAATCAAGGCTTTATCTGGGTGGATTTTATCGGGGATATTGCGGATTTCTCTTAATAAGCCATACACGGGCTTAATTTTGGACAAATATCCATTAACCACAGACAAAGAATGACTCGAAAAACTTGATATAATCTTAAGAAAATAGACTAAAAGGAGAGAATCAAATGAAGATTAGTTTCAAGAAGTTTTTGTGTCTCATTCTCACTCTGGTATTAATGTCTATGATTTTTACGGCTTGTGGCGGTAGCACGCCATCAGATACTCCCCAAAATACCCAAGGTGCTGCTACACCAGGTCCCGGCTCTTCAAGTGAAGGGAATAAGGAAATTGGAAAAGTTGTTGATGTTCTTTTCTTTGACAACGGTAAGACCATTGGAGCATGGGAAATAGCCAAACAAAAATTTGAAGCTGCCAACCCCGGTGTTACAGTTAATTTGGAGAACACCACAAAAATTCAGGATGTCCTAAGACCCCGATTGCTTTCCGGAAATGCTCCCGACATCGTATATGATCCTGGCAACCCTTATAAGGATTATATCAGTGCAGGTGCTATGGAAGTTTTAGACGATCTATTGGATACAGTTCTTGTTCCTTCACGTGAAAACAAGCCTATCAAAGAAGCTGCGTTGGATGGTTCCTTTAGATATTTCCAGGAAAAGGGGCATACCTATGCGCTGCCGTTAATGACATCAGTATCAGGTATGTATTACAACAGTGGGATATTTAAAGATTTAAATATTAGTGAGCCCCAGAGTTGGCCGGAATTCCTGGAAGCATGTGAAACAATTAAAAATTCCGGGATATCCCCTATTATTTATACAGGCATGTATGCATACATGGAATATGCTTTCTGGCCTACTATTGCAGATTATTGTTCGCAGGATGAGCTGTATGAGATTATGGAGCTGAAGCCCGGTGCATGGCTGAAGCCTAGTGTTATTAAGGCTCTGGGGTTATTCCAACAGCTTGCTGAAAAAGATTACATTTTTGACGGCTTTATTAGCATGAACCATACACAGTCACAGATGGAATTCCTGAATAAGAGAGCCGCGATGATCCCTAACGGTCCCTGGCTGGAATCTGAGATGAAAGATAACTGGCCCCAAGGTTTTGAAGTTAAGTTTATGCCCTTCCCAGCCAATGAGAAAGTTGGAGACACTCGCTTTGTGAGGTATAACAATACGGGCGTTTGGGTGCCTACTCAAGCTGATAACAAAACAGGCGGCAAAGAGTTTTTAAAATATATGTACGATACTGATGTTATTAAAGCCTTTGCCAAGGAAGCCATCATATATGCTTTGGATGAACCCACAAAAGGTATAGAAGATGTGCTCATTCCCTCTGTTGCGTCAACATACGCTCAAATAGGGCAAAACGGCGTAAGTACCGACTATATGTTTGATCTCTATAAATTGTATGCCAACAGGCAATTCTGCAGAGATACTATTAATCTGATTTGTTCAGGCCAGGCTACAGCAGAAGAAACGGCCCAAATTTTCGAAGAAGAGTTTCAGAAATTAGCTAACGATCCCAATGTCGTGAAATTTACCAGACCAGAGTAATAGCTTCAAATTCGGGTTTAGGGCTAACAACCCTAAACCCGAATTAATAAAGTGGAGGTGCAGTTCTTGCAAAAGAAGAACAGATTATTTATATTTTCATTTTTAGCCATACCGCTAGCAATGTATACAGTGTTTTTTATTGTACCTTTTATCACAGCATTTTATTATTCCTTTACTCGTTGGTCAGGAATCAGCAGAAATGCTGTCTTCGTTGGTCTTCAGAATTTTATGACTTTATTTAACGATCCCAAGGTATGGGAGGCTTTTACCCATAATGTGAAGTTTATAACCATAACATTCCTTCCTGTTTTTATATTGTCTATACTGTTCGCCAATCTATTGGTAAGAGCAAAACTTAAGCATTTTGAATCTAGGATTTACAGGGTATTGGTTTTTACACCCAATGTCCTGTCCATCGTCATTATCTGTCTGGTTTGGTCTTTTATATACAATCCTTCATCCATTGGGGTTTTAAATAATCTTTTAACTGCAATTGGACTTGAAAATTTAACAAGGGATTGGTTAGGCAATGCAGCTACTGTCATACCTTCTATAGCCGTGGTACAAATCTGGACATATACGGGGTTCTATATTGTGCTATTTATTGCAGCAATCAAAAGAATCCCGGAAGAAATATATGAGGCTGCCACTATTGATGGTGCCAATGTAGTCAGTCAATTTTTCGGTATTACACTACCTCTTATTTGGGGTATTATCAGAATTTCAATGATATTTTTTGCCATAAACGGTTTTAAAAATAATTTTGCCTATGTGAATATCCTTACCAACGGGGGGCCCAATGGGCAATCTCAGGTGCTGGAGACCTTAATGTATAATAAAGCCTTTTTAGAAAATAACTTCGGCTATGCAACTGCAATTGGATTTATTACTTTTGCCATTACTTTTATTGTCCAAGGCGTTATTAATCTAGCGACTAAAAAAGAAGAGTATGAATTATAATTTAGGGGTGAAAAGATGAGGACAGACTTGACAGGATATGAAGTCAATAAAAATACTGGCATAATAAAAAAAATATCGGAATTTTCATGGGGCAGGCTAATAGGTAGAATCTTAATCATTATATTTATTACGAGCGTTGTTCTGCCCCTTTTATGGACCATAATGACTTCATTTAAAACAACAATGGAATTTTATACTAACCCCTTTGGACTCCCCCAGGCCGTGAAATTTGACAATTACATTCGGGCATGGACCAAAGCCAAGGTAGGAACCTATTTCTTTAACAGCATTTTTATTACATTAATAACGGTAACCCTAAATGTTACTTTATGTTCAATGGCTGCTTATGTTTTAGCTCGTTATAAATTTTTTGGGAATAAAATTTTAACCAGCCTTTTCCTATCCGGACTTATGGTACCTCAGATATTTATGACCATTCCGTCTTTTATCATGCTTTCTAATTTGTCTTTGCTGGATCGTTGGCCGGGCCTTATTGCCATTATGTTAGTGAATCTGTTTCCTTTCGCTATATTTTTATTGATAGGTTTTTTTAAGACATTGCCGCGGGAAATTGAAGAGTCTGCGAAAATTGATGGCGCCAATGATTTTCAAGTTTACTTTAAGATCATGTTTCCTTTAGCTAAGCCAGGGTGGATGACCATTATCATTTTTAATTTTATATCGGTATGGAATAACTATATTGATCCGTTGGTTTATCTGACAACTGACTCCAAAAGAACACTGCCTGTGGGCTTGATGAATTTAAGCTCGGTGGCAGAGTACGATTCGGATTGGGGAGCACTTTTTTCCGGACTGGTCATTATCATGTTACCCAGTTTGCTTATCTACTCCATTTTTTCAGAACAATTAATTCAAGGAATGACTGCTGGATCTGTGAAGGGCTAGGAGTAGGGAGGGAGTACAATGGAAAAAGGTTTGAAGGTATATATTCATACTGATTTAGAAGGTGTTTCGGGGGTAGTGGAATGGGACCCGCAAAACTCCGCTGCCAGTGAAGTAGAAAAATATTTTAAAAAGCTAAAGATGTCCGAGCTCCTTACAGGAGAAGTCAATGCTGCTGTAAGGGCAGCCAGGGACGTAGGAGCGACGACTATTTATGTCAGCGACAATCACGGTCCGGCTAGAAATATTCTCATGGATCAATTGGATCCGGCAGCCGAACTCATACATGGAATCAACAGCTTGCAGCCCAACTGGGTACCCTGTCTGGATGAGTCCTTTGATGCGGTGGTTGCTGTTGGCATGCATGCCATGGCAGGGACAAAGCATGCCTCCCTTCCACATAGCATGTGGCATATCAATAATGATGAAATACGATTAAGTGAGGCAAGTATGTGCGCTGCCCTGGCAGGTTATTTTGATGTTCCTTTCGTGTTTATAAGCGGAGATCAGCAAATCACCAAGGAGCTTTGTGAAAAAATACCCAATGTGGAAACAGCGGTGGTCAAGGAAGCCCTATCTCCTTTTTTTGCCCGTTGTCTGCATCCTGTTAAGGCGCAGCAGCTTATTTATGAAGGTGTAAAAAGAGGGATAGAAAACCGGAAGGACATAAAGCCTTATAAGATCAAAGGCGGATACCGGATTAATGTAAGTGATCGGGATCCTAATATCATGATACTGGATGAAGATGTGACTGGGGACGATTTGTTTGAAACCGTCCATAGGGCGCTCAATAAAATGCCATGGAATGATTTTGGCAGTCAGGACCTTGATAACAAGGTGATACGTTACCATCTTGCAAGACAAAAAAAATAAAAGACAGCTTAAGGAGTTTTATTATGAAGCAGGTATATTTAAGTCCTACAGGACAGATTTTGCTGAAGGATTTGGAAGCGCCTGTCTGTAAGGATGACGGCATATTGGTCAGAACCGAATATTCCCTTATCAGCACAGGCACGGAAGGCTCTGTTATAGCCCAGTTCAGGAAAAATGGCGTTGAAGGACAAGGATCAGATATTGCACTAGGTTACAGTAATGCGGGTACCGTCATTGAAGTCGGACGCAATGCGAAAGAAGGGATCAAGGTCGGTGACAGGGTAGCCTGTGCCGGTGGCGGTCATGCATCCCATAGTGAAATTTGTTATGTACCCAATAATTTGTTTGTCAAGCTTCCGGAGAATGTATCCGAAAAAGAGGCAGCATTTAACGCTCTAGCAGCTATCGCACTGCACGGCTTCAGAAGAGGGGGGGCTTGTCTGGGAGATTGGGTAACGGTCATAGGTCTGGGAATGATTGGACTTCTTACCGTACAATTTGCCAAGATAGCAGGGACAAAAGTAATCGCCATTGATCTTGCAGAAGACCGGCTTGCCCTTGCAAAAAGCCTGGGAGCCGACTATTGCATTAATGGATCACAGGAAAATGCCATAGAGAAGGTTATTGAGCTGACCAACCGGCGTGGAGCAGATGTCTCCATTGTATGTGCCGGAAGCCCCAATTCATCAAAACCCCTGTGTGATGCTATTGAAATGTGCAGGGAAAAGGGAAAGGTTGTCATGGTCGGACTTGTGAAATTGGATTTTCCAAGGGATACCCTTTACAACAAGGAAATCGACCTGTTAATATCCCGTTCCTATGGTCCCGGAAGATATGATTTGTCCTATGAGGAAGAGGGACATGATTATCCTTACGGGTATGTGCGGTGGACAGAAAACAGAAACATGGAAGCGTATATCGATCTGCTGTCTGCAGGGAAAATCGATGTGCAGCCCCTGATTTCATACATATCTCCCATCGATCAGTGTCAGGAGGTCTATGAAAATATTCTCAATGCTTCTGAAAAGCCCATAGCAGTGTTACTTAAATACTGATAAACAGCTTAGTATGAAGTGGAGAGAAGGATCAATGAAGTCAGATATTAAAATTGTAAATGTCCAATGCTCTTTTAATGAAGAGGCATTGAGAATACCCTTGAAATTTGGAGACGGTATCGTTCGCACCATTACATCCTGTACTGCCGAAATTGAGGTTGAGAACGGAAGCGGAGCAAGGTCCCGTGGATTTGGAAACATATTATTGAGTGATTTATGGGCTTTCCCGGATCCAAGTCTTACCCATGAGATCAAAGATAAAATCATGCGGGAGATATCGGCGGGATTTGGGAAAATAATAGAAAATTACCCCTATAGGGGTCATCCCCTTGATATCTACATGGATTTGGAAAAGACATTATTCAAACTGGCTGAAGAAATAGGAAAAAAAGAAGGCATTCAATCTATAATTCCGGCTCTTGTCCCCATCGTATGTGCGTCTCCTTTTGATACAGCGCTTCATGACGCCTTTGGAAAAGTTAATGCCATATGCAGTTATGAGGGGTACTCTAAGGATTTTATGGCCTGTGATTTGTCAAAATATTTGGGAGATCGATTCAAAGGGAGATATATATCCGATTTTCTGTTGCCCCATTATTCTCAAACAATGCCTGTTTTCCATCTTGTGGGGGGAACAGATCCCCTGACCGTTTATGAGAAAAACCATTTGTCTCCTCAGGACGGAGTTCCGGTCAGTCTGGATGAATGGATAAAACGTGATGGTGTTTACTGCTTTAAAATTAAGCTGTCAGGTCGCGATATACAGGCCGATGTTGACAGAACGATGTCTGTGGCTAAGGTGGTTTCAGAGCAGTTAAAGCAATTAGGCATAAGTGATTATTATTTTTCAACAGATTCCAATGAAATGAATGAGAGTCCTGACACAGTCATTGAATACCTTAACAAATTGAAAGAAACATCCCCTGAAGCCTATCACTCCGTTCTGTATCTGGAACAGCCCATCGAGCGGGATTTATCTTTAAACAGATTTGACATGTCCCGTGTTGCAGAGCTAAAGCCCGTATTTGCCGACGAAGGAATTGTTGATATTGAAACCTTTGAACTGGCAAGAGCTCTGGGCTGGTCAGGTGTTGCGATGAAAATATGCAAGGGCATCAGTCATGCGCTCCTATACCTTGCCATGGCAAAAACCTATGGCATACGATACTCGGTTCAGGATCTGACCAATCCCGGAATTGCATTTATCCAATCAGCAGGATTTGCAGCAAGGATCCTGCCTGTTATGGGGGTAGAATATAACTCCAGACAGTATATTCCTTTTGCAAACACGGAATGGTCACATCATTATCAGGATTTATATCAAGTACGTCATGGAAAGGTTTCCTTTAACAATTTCCAACAGAAAGGTCTCTTCTAGTATTTTTTCTTGATAGAGTCAGGAAATAAAATGACATTATTTTGCGGGGTGAAGTTATGAAAGTCGGTGTTTTAGGACTGGCCTGTTCCCATCCCTATTCTTTTGCGGAGATTTTGATGAATAAGGGACTTCAGGTGGATTATGCCTGGGATGAGGATGCCGCAGAACTGACCAAGTATTGCGAGAAGCATAATGTAAAAGCGGTTGAGGGTCTGGAAGCCTTTTATAAGCTGGATTTGGACGCTGTATTTATTGATGTTAAGAATTATAAGCATTGTCAGGCCGCAATACCTTTTATCAAACAAGGAATAGGTGTTTTTATCGATAAGCCCTTATCCACCCAGTTACAGGATGCGAAAGACATCATCAGGCTGGCCGAGCAATCCGGGGCCATATTGATGAGCTGTTCTGCCATGCGGTACATGCCCGCCTATCTGGATATTAAGAAAAGAATCTTGGATGGAGAAATAGGTACTCCGGTGGCTGCTGTGGTCAATGTATTTCACAATATGAAGTACTATCTTGAAGAGCCCAATAAATGGCAGGATAATATCGAAACCGGTGGTGGAGAGATTATTAATATTGCTATTCACGGTGTGGAACCCATTCAGATGATATTTGGGCCCGGTGTTAAATCAGTGTATTGTACCCGGGACAATATTATCTATAAAAACGCTCAATCCGAGGATACCGCCATTGTATTAATGAAGTTTGACAACGGCTGCTATGCGACTGTGAATATGCTGTCCTGCATCTCATCCTTTGGGTATGATATTACCGTCTATGGCACTAAGGGAAAAATTTACGGTGGTAATCCCCCTGATTTGGATGCCACCAAAGTTTCAGATCCGCTCAATTCTTTCGGATTTGTTAATATGGTTGACCGTTTCATTGAAGGTGTTCAGAGCAGAACCCTGCCCATACCCCTTGATGAATCCCTGGAAGTAATGAAAACGCTTTTTGCAGCGAGATTGTCGGCAGACAATGGGCAAAAAGTGGAATTGCGCAACCTCTAAAAAATGAATTCGAACGATTAAACAAAGCACGCGGACTTACGAGTGAACTTATCAGGCAAAGATAAGCACTTATAAAAATACGGAGGGAACAAAGAAATGAAAGATAAAGCGGTTATTGGAATTATTGGCTGTGGCATGATAGCCAGGGGAGTACATTTTGATAATGCATTCGGTAATCCGAGAATTCACGTCAAATGGTGCTGTGATGTCATACAGGATAATCTGGATTATGTTATGAATAAGTACTCACCAGAATTAACAACAAAAGACTATATGGATATCCTGAAGGATACTGAAGTAGACGGTGTGATGATTTTAACCACACATGATATCCGGGAAAAAATTATTAAAGAAGCAGCTGACGCAGGCAAACACATTTATGTAGAAAAGCCTATGAGTACTACCGTGGAAGAATCCTACCGGATCATGAAAATTATCAGAAAGGCCGGAGTTAAGTTGGTTGTGGGCTTTAACAGAAGATGTGCTCCCATTGTAGAAGATGCTGTCAAAATCTATCGGGACCATAAGGTCAACCCCATTGAAGCGCCCTGGAGATATAAGCGACTGGATGGCGAACACCAGAAAATTAAAGAAGAGGATGCCACCATGATTTCCATGAGAATTAATGACGATATTATGTCCTTTAAAGGATATGCTCTGGATGAAATGGTAGGCGAGGGCTCTATTATAGGTGAGTTGTGTCATTTTGTCGATTTAGCCCATTACATACTAAAAAAAGAGCCTGTCAAGGTTTACGTAGAAGGCTGGGCGAGAATCAATCAGGTATTGACCCTGCAATTCGAAGACTCCTCCATTGTCTCCATTTTTGATGCTGCTGTAGGCAGCTTTGACCATCCCAAAGAAATGATCGAAATTTTCCATAACGGTGCCTCCATCGTTATGGACACCTATATGCAATTAAGAGTAGGCGGCATTCCCGGAATTTTCAAGAAGAATTATCCGCTGTCGAGAGATCCTTACCCTCATATCACTGAGGGAGAGGGGTGCAACCTCTATATTAACAAGGTGGCTGAGAGAAACCGGATGGCAGCTGATAAAAATGATGTCAGTTTCCCGGCTGTAGACAAGGGCCATTATAAAATGCTGGATAGATTTATTGACTGTATCTTGCTTGGGGCAGAATCCCCATGCAATGAACTGGATGGAGCAAGGGCTACACTGGTGACTTTAAAAGCCAGGCAGTCAGCCAGACTGGGATTGCCTGTTAAGATCGCACAGGATGAATATGACTATATTTTTGCATAAGTGAAACAAGCATACCTATTGAAATACTTTCAGGAGACTTAAAAGGGAGTGATCAAATGATAAATCAAGAAGTGGGATTTGGGATTATTGGCTGCGGCATGATAGCCAACTGGCATGCCAATGCCATTTTGAAGGTGCCCAACACCAGGCTTGTAGGAGCATCCGATGTCAATGAAGCCTCCAGGGAGAAATTCGCAAAAACGTTTGGTATAAAGGCTTTTGCTTCAATAGAAGCAATGCTGCTATCTCCGGAGATAGATGTTGTTTGTATTTGCACGCCCAGTGGATTACATGCCCCATTGGCAGTCAAGGCGGCTAATTTTGGAAAGCACATTGTATTGGAAAAACCCATGGCTTTAACTCTTCAGGAAGCGGACGAGGTCATTGAGGCCTGTGAGAAAAACAATGTCAAACTTGCTGTTATTTCGCAGTTAAGGTTCAGCTCCGGGGTATGCCATCTAAAAAATGCAGTGGAACAAGGTTTACTAGGCAAACTTATCATGGGTGATATTTATATGAAATTCTACCGATCCCAGGAGTATTATGACAAGGGAGGATGGCGAGGAACCTGGAAGATGGACGGCGGCGGAGCCTTAATGAATCAGGGGATACACGGAATTGATCTGCTGCAGTATATCATGGGACCTGTAAAATCGGTTTATGCCCATACGAGAACTCTTGCCAGGAAGATTGAGGTGGAGGATACCGCAGCTGCTCTGGTCGAATTTAAAAATGGTGCGCTTGGTGTCATACAAGGAACTACCTCCATTTATCCCGGTTCCCCCAGGATTTTGGATATATGCGGGGATAAGGGGACCATTACATTGGAAGAAGACTGCATCACCCGATGGGAAATTGAAGGAGCAAAGACGCCAGAGGATATCATTCTCGGCGGTACCACCAGCGGTAACTCCCGTGATCCGGCCGCCTTTGGGATTGACGGGCATATCCGGCAGATCGGTGATATGGCGGAGGCTGTCAGGAATAACAGAAATCCCATTGTGGATCAGTATGAGGGACGCAAGCCCATTGAAATCATAATGGCAATTTATCAGTCTTCACGGACGGGCATGTCGGCTCATGTGCAATAAACGGAGGGATCTGACTCATGAAAGGCGTAAGTAATGAACGGGACAGGGAATGTTATCATTGTCATTTTTTAAAACAAGCCATAACCATAGACGGGGATTACGATAAGCCTGTATGGCGGAAATCAAACCCTATCCGTTTTTATATACCCGGTACAGGCCAGGCTCCAGAAAGTAAAACGGAGGCAGGCTTGTTATGGGATGAAAATTATCTGTATGTTTGTTTCAAAGCTTATGACAAGGATATCTTTGCCTATCATACCGAAAGGGATTCCTCAACTTGTCGCGATGATGTTTTGGAGGTGTTTTTCAAAACAGAATCCGGGAAAGAGCACTATTACAATTTTGAGATAAATGCCCTGAATACCGTGTATGATGCCCATAATCTAAGGCGCAATACCGCGGGCGGGCATCACCGCTGGAAAAGGTGGAATTGCAATGGCCTAAAGTCATGCGTCACAATAAAGGGGAGCCTCAACCATCCCTATGATATTGATGAATACTGGCAGCTAGAGCTGGCTATCCCTTTCAGGGAACTTGATCTCGGAGGGAAAGAACAGCCCGAGACCGGCGACAAATGGCTCTTCAGCCTATGCCGATATGATTACTCCGTATATCTGAATGAAGGGGTGGAATTGAGCTCCAGTTCAAGGTTAACAGTTTCGGATTTTCATAAATGGGAAGAATGGAATGATCTTGAGTTTGTAGGATTCTAAGATATGTTTTCCAACCATTCGTTTTCTTTAAAACCAACTAATACAAACGCATCACTAACAAGTATCGGCCGTTTCACAAGCATACCGTCTGTCGCAAGGAGTTTCAGCTGTTCCTCCTCGCTCATAGTCGGCAGTTTTTCTTTCAAACCCAGCGATTTGTACAGCAGGCCACTCGTATTAAAAAACTTCCGCAAAGGCATCCCGCTTGCTGAAAACCACGCTTTCAACTCGTCATAGGAAGGTTTATCGCTCTTGATGTCACGAATTTCATACTGAATACCCTGCAAGTCAAGCCATTTCTGCGCTTTTTGGCATGTCGTACATTTAGGATAGCATATAAATACCATATTTCACTTACCTCGCCGTTTTCAATTTTCGGGTTAATTATAGCATATGGGCTGGAGCGAAGAAAGGCCTGAGTATATCAAGCCGCTCTATTAGCTATTGATGCTCATATTCAAATAGTTAGCCACCTTTTTCCTCCAAGCTAAAAGGTAATGGCAACCTTTAGGTCACCATGCTTACCGGTTGCATATTCAAAGGCTTCTTCCCACTTTTCAATGGGGAATGTGCGGGAAACAACTCCTGCTGTTTTCAGATTACCGTTTCCGATGTTTTCAATAACGAAAGGGTAGCAATAAGGGCTTAAGTGTGAGCCGAGAATATCCAATTCCTTGCGGTCGCCGATTATGGACCAATCTGCGGTAGTAGGTGCACCAAATACGCTGAACTCCACAAACCGCCCAAGCTTTCTGATCATGGACAGGCCCTGGGTAACACTGGAAGGATGTCCTGTAGCTTCAATGTAAATATCACAGCCATAGCCATCTGTCATATCAAGTATTTCCTTGACCACATCAGTTTTTCCGGGGTTCATTGCCAGATCTGCGCCGAATTCCAATGCTTTTTCCAGACGGTTCTCAAGCATATCCAACACAATAAGCTTCCTTGGGCTCTTCATTTTGGCATAGGTTATCATGCCAAGGCCTAAAGTACCCGCACCGGATATGACCACAATATCCTCACAGCCGATTTGTGCTCTGTCCACCGCATGCTTTGAACACCCATAAGGCTCAATTAACAGTGCATCTTCAAGCTTCATGGATTTGGGTACCTTACTTATAACAGAGGCTTTCGGGAAGCGAACATATTCGGCCATACCGCCATTGTTCTCCTTCTGAAAACCAAAGATATTATGGGGTTGGCACATCCAATAATGGCCGTTCTTGCAGAACCGGCACGCACCGCAGGGCACAATCTGGTCTGCAGTAATGCGGTCTCCTAATTCAAAGCCTTTGATGTTTTTTCCTATTTCAACAATGGTTCCTAAAAACTCATGACCCGGAATAAAAGGAGGCTTTACCCAGGAAGGCTGGGTCTCGTCCCCCCAGAACATGGCCGCGCCGTGCTGGCATTTCAGGTCCCCTGCACAAATGCCGCAGCCCTCAGTTTTAATAATAATGTCATCCGAACCACATTCAGGTGTCGGATAATTTAATTCCAGCTTATAGTCACCGGGTCCGTATGCAACCAGCGCTTTCATTGTTTTTGGTATGTTATTCATCGTTGTTACCCCCTAAAAGATTTATAATAAGCTCTTTTAAGCATTTAAAATTGCTCCGTCTTTTTTCAGTTGGGCAATCACTTCCTCTGGTGAAATTTGACTTGGCAATTTATTATCCTTAACCGCAAATGCGGCGCATACCCCTGCGGCCTCACCAATGGCCATACAGGTTGGCATGACCCGAACACTTGCAAGCGTCATAGAGTCCATTGATATGCAGCGTCCGCTTAAAAGCAATCCTTCAATCTCATTACTTAAAAGACACCCTAAAGGAATACCATAGGGTGTCTCTAAATCTATTAATTGAGTTGAGTCATCCGAACCGCTATGGACATCAATTTTATAAGAACCGAGGGCAATCGTGTCGGAAGGAACAGAACCCGCAATAACAGATTCAGATGTCAAGCGTTGTATGCCTGAAAAACGACGTGTTTCACGAACACCAATTAAAGGGTTTATTGAAGAAATGTTGCAGTTCTCAAAGCCGGGAACCTCGCGCTTTAGAAAATCAACAAGCTTCATAATTTGAATAATACCCTCTTCTTCGCCGTATGTAAGATTTTCAATATCAGTGCCGTCAAAATGGTGAATCCGGGTGCTGTTAATAAAAATTTGTCCGGGGTTGACTGAATTAATATAGATTAAAGTATCACGCTTAAGCGGATTCTTGCCTTCCTTTCTTAAGCGATTAAGCAGACTGTATAAACCAAGGAAGACATAGCTGGGGTGTGATTTGAAATAAGAAACATTATATCCCTTAGCAACATGCATTGATTCCGCAGGCTGTAAATCTTCCGGGTGAGCTTCAAGATATTCAAAAAAACGTTCCTCATTAAAGCCGCCTAAAGAAAACATTAACGTAGGCGGCTGCATGAGGCCGGTTTCGGGATTTCCTTTTTCATAGGAACAGCCTGCCAGGTAAGCAGCATCTCCATCCCCTGTAGCATCAATGACGATGTTGGTTTCGATGTCTATACGATTGCCCTTACCAATTAGAGATAACCCTGTTATTTGACGATTTGTCACATTGACAGAGGCCAGCTCACAATGTAGGAGAACTTGCACACCGGCCTCCCGGCATTTTTCCACAGCCACATATTTAAAAATATCCGGATGGACAATTGTCACAGAATTGTGCATCGGGCAACGGTTGTGGCCAAAAGATGCACCTAGCTGGACCAAACGGTCGATTATTTCCTGTGCAATTCCACGGATGACTTGATTTCCGTTCTTGTCCAGAAACCCGAGCAAGGGTAAGCCGGTTGCTGCATTCCCTCCAAGAAAACCATTCCGTTCTGCAAGAATGACCTTTGCACCTTGACGAGCTGCCGCAAGAGCAGCAGTTAAGCCCGCGGGCCCTCCTCCAACCACTGCCACATCACATTTGTATGAGTTGATTTTCATGATGATTTTTCCTTTCGCTATGATCGATCAATAAATGTTTTATATTTTCTGGAAACCTAATAATGTGGAACGTTCCAATAAAAATCAATAAAAAATAAGCATTGACTGGAAATGCCACCTTACTTGGACCTAACAGAATCACGAATAATTAAAGAGGGTGGAATAATGAGCTCCATGATCTTGGCACGCGGTTTTTTAATGCGCTTAATCATCATCTTGCAGGCCTCTTCTCCCATAATTTCCTTATGCGCATTCACAACGGTTAAAGCTGGAGAAGAGTATTCGGATAAAAGAGAATCCTCGTAGCCTAATACTGAAATTTCGTCGGGCACACGTATGTTTTGATTATAGAGGAAACGCATGATTCCTGATGTAATGCCGTCACTGGCACCAAACACGGCATCGGGGTGAAAACCGCTGTTCCACAGTTTGCTAAAGGCTTCATAGCCTTCCTGCCCGCTGTAGCTGGAGGAAAAAATAGTTTCAACCGTATCTGAGGGTAGGCCTGAGCTACGAAGAGCATTTTCTACACCGGCTAGTTTTTGTTGAGAGTTGACACTGCTTTCTGGTCCATTTATAAAAGCAATCTTTTTAAATTTTTGCTTTAGCAGATAAGTTATTCCCATGCTGCCAACCTCTTCGGCATCTACAGAAACCGAATCAAGCCCCTCATATTTACGTCCTATTATTACAATGGGCAGATCATATTTTTCCAGTTCGTTTATAAAATCACTTGTGAACAGTCCGCCGATTAGAAAAACACCGCATAATCTGCGAGATTTTATGAGGTATGGCATGGAGTCTAAATTGCCGGTCAGAGAAAAACGCTCTACAAGCAATGTATAGTTTGTATCCTTCAGAGCACTGTAAATACTATTGCTAATATCATAGAATAGCGTCTCGGTAACGGACGAAAAGGCGTAGGGCTTTTGCAGATGGTTTGATGTAAAAAAAATCATACCTAATGTATGCGATCGACTGGTTGTTAATTCTCGAGCGGCAAAATTAGGGACATATCCCAGCTTATCTATGGCTTGCTGAACCTTGTAGCGCGTTGCAAGCTTCACATTTTCTGAATTATTAATGACAAGAGAGACTGTGCTTTTGGATACGCCAGCTTCTTTTGCAATATCTACAATAGTTACTCGCACAAATATCGTCCTCCTTGAATAAACCGTTCCAAAAGCTATTATAATTGTTAATAGATACTTTGTCAAATAGTAATAATGGCTAATTGCTCAGTTTTGGCTAGCATACTCTCAAAAAAAGTGTTGACAAATATCATAAACCATAACATAATAAATGTGGAACGTTCCAAATTACGTTTTAAAGCCAATTCCCTGTTTCTTTAAAATTCAAAGTTAAAAAGTAAGATACAGAGGTGCTTAAATTGAGTGACAAAGAATTGAATCTGATTACGAACGAACATTTGCTGAAACGTCTTCGTAAACCGGCAGGATATGTGGATGTTGTCATTGACACAGATACTTATAATGAAGTTGATGACCAGTTTGCACTTGCTTATTTAATCAAATCGGATAAGAAATTAAACCTTAAAGCCATTTATGCGGCTCCGTTTCACAATAACAAATCTACAAGCCCAGCAGATGGGATGGAAAAAAGCTACCTTGAAATTATGAACATCATGACGCTTATGGGGCGGGACGATTTAAAGGAATGTGTCTATCGAGGCTCCCAATCTTATTTACCTTCAGAGACAGAGCCTGTGATTTCAGAAGCCGCTGAGGATTTAGCTTCTCGTGCAATGAATTACAGCGAAGAGCACCCTCTGTATGTTATTGCAATTGGAGCCATTACCAATGTTGCGTCAGCATTGCTCCTCAATCCGGAAATCAAAAATCGAATCGTCTTAATTTGGCTGGGAGGTCACGCTTTTCATTGGCCGCATAACCGGGAATTCAATTTATACCAGGATATTGCTGGTGCCCGGGTTGTCTTTGGATGCGAGGTTCCGCTGGTTCTTTTACCGTGCCTTGGCGTAGTCTCAGGGTTTACCATAAGCGGCCCGGAGCTGGAATATTGGCTTCGCGGGAAAAACAGCCTTTGTGATTATTTGGTTGAACGGACAACAGAAGCCGGAAAGGAAGGGGGCTGTACCACCTGGACCAGAGTGATTTGGGATGTGACCGCAGTTGCTTGGCTCCTCGACGGCGATTTTATGGAGGACAGGCTGGAGCACAGCCCCATTCCCGAATATGACCATAGATATGCGTTTGATAAAAGCCGGCATTTTATCAGATATGTCTATTATATTAAGCGAGACAGGCTTCTTCAGGATTTAGTAGAAAAATTGACAAAATAGTCTTGATTGAGGATTATTGCAGCAAATGCTGAAATAATAAAATTTTGAAGGGAAAGGTGTAAGAAATGAAAAGGTTATTGTCCCTATTGATTATTGTGGCAATGATCGCAGGTACCCTCGTAGGCTGCGGCACTGCAAAACCATCAGAATCTCAGAATCCATCAACAGCTACTCCAACAGCTACCAGTGGAGCAGGAAATGAACCAGCAAAACCAAAAGAAATTTATTGGCTGGCACCGGGTGTTGGAGAAAAGAGCTGGGAAGGCCTTATGGTTCCTGTGTTAGAAAAATATTATGAAAAGACAGGCGTTAAGGTTATAGGCGAGCATTACGCTTATAAGGATCTTATGGAGGTTATTGAAGTTAAAATTGCTTCAGGATCTGCCGATTATGATGTTATTACAGTTGATTCCCCGCTGGTTGCGGCATATGCTTCCCGTGGGTATCTGCTTCCTATGTCAAAGTATTTTAAAGAGGCTGAGCTTTCTGAATTGACAAAGGCATCTGTTGATGCAGGTACATGGAATAATGAGTTCTACTCTCCACCGCTTACATCTTCAGCGCAAGTACTGTGGTATAATACAGATCTGCTCAAGCAGGCAGGTGTTACCATCCGTGACAATGACGCCAACAACCGGCTTACATATGAAGAGGTTGCTGATTTGGCGAAAGAGGTTTTAAAGGTTGTAAATCCAGATGGTAAAAATGGCATATTTGGTTTGGACTTTCAACAGGTAAGTCGTGTTTACCAAATGAATCCATTGGCAAACAGCCGGGGTGGCCTTAATATCGGAGAAGGTGGTTTAACTCTTGAGGGTGTTCTCGACAGTGAACCCTGGATATCCTCTCTTACATGGTACCAGGATATGGTAAAATCAGGTCTTGCTACAAGAGGAATTCCTGCTGATGAACTGCCAAACTACTTCTATTCGGATAAACTTGTTTTCATGATAGGTGCATCATATATCGGGACCAATTGCGACGCAAACGGTATGAATCATTACGGATATACTTACCTTCCTGCTTTTAAGGGATTTGAAAATTCTGTTGGATCAGCAACAGGATCCTGGGGATTTGGAATTAATAAAGCTTCCAAAAACCCCGATGAGGCTGCTGAGTTTATTAAATTCCTGTCGCTTGGCGAAGGCAATGATATGTGGCTTCAAATTCGTGGAGAAATGCCCTCAAGAAACAGTGTCCTTGAGAAAATCATGGCTGATGAGTCAGCAAAAGGATATCTGAAAATTGGTGCTTTCGAAGCGATGAACACTGCAGTTACAAGAGCCGTTACACCTGCTTATAATGAATACAGCACGATTATGGACAACCTTTGGGAAGATATACGCAATGGCACGGACGTTAAATCTTCGGTAACAAATGCAATTAACCAATTCAATACGGCAGTGAAAGCCTATAAATAATTACAGAGTTATGAATAAGGCTGGATATCCAGCCTTATTCAAAATCCTTGTGTGTATATGTAATGGGATAGAGGGGAGAAATTATTTTGCTTAAAAAGGTGATCCCGTATATACTTCTTCTTCCTGCGTTTATTCTAATCTGTATTTTCAAAATTGGTCCGATTATTCAGACATTGGTGCAGGGCTTTCTTGATAATGGACAATTTAGTCTTAGTGCTTATAATACCCTTTTTAGTGATTCAGCTTTTTGGAATTCCTTATTTGTTACACTTAAATTTAATATTATTATCATTCCTTTGCAGATCTTCATATCATTTTGCCTCGCCATGCTTGTGAATCTTAAGCTTAAAGGAATAACGATTTTTCGTACGATTTTCTACCTACCTTTTACTACATCACTCGCTGTGGCAACTTTAATTTGGAGTTTAATGTTCAGTTATAATAACGGTGTGATAAACAGTATATTGAATGTTTTTGGAATCGAAGCTCAGGGCTTTTTTACAGACAAACGGCAGGCTTTGTTATGCATTATCGTACTTGCGACATGGAAAGGCTGCGGTTATTGGATGATGTTTCTGCTGGCTGGGCTAAAAAATATAGATGCCTCTATTTATGAGTCGGCGAAGATAGATGGAGCCGGGTTTTTTACAACGGTTTTTAGGATTACAATACCGCTTATCAAAAAAGTTATCCTGTTTGTACTTGTTGCAAATACCACGGCAAATGTGTTGATGTTCGCACCGATGCAGATGGTAACAGAAGGCGGTCCGCAGGGTAGTACCAATGTACTGATGTATGAGGCCTATAAATCTGCTTTTAGATACTCAAATGAATCACGAGCTGCTGCTCTTGTTACAGTATTACTTTTATTAATAATCTGCATTTGTATCGTACAGTTTAAGTTTCTAAATGAGAAGGAAGAGGGTGTGGCGTAATATGAAAGAGTTTTCAATAGTGACAAAAATATTACTTTACTTAGTCCTTTGCGTCATTGCAATAGCAGCGCTGTTTCCTCTTCTCTGGGCCATATCGGCGTCCCTTAGAACGGATACCGAGCTGTATAAATACACAACCCCATTATCGATAAATACTTTTATTCCTGTAAAATTTACATTGGAATCCTATATCACTATATTTAAGGACTTCAATTTCTTAAAACCAATACTAAATACGATTTGGTTAATTGCCATTATTGTTCCGGCTAGTTGTATAGTCAATAGTATTGCAGCATTTTCTTTTGCCACATTTAACTTTAAATTCAAGTCCGCGATTTTTTCGTTATTCATCGTCTCTTTTATGGTGCCATTTGAATCCATTGCCATACCACTTTATAATGTGGTTAACAAGTTTGGGTGGGTAGACACACGTCTTGCAATGATTGTTCCGGGTATTGCAAGCGGATTGGTTCTATTTCTGTTTACACAGTTCTTTAAAGATATCCCGCCAAGTCTTATTGAGGCTGCAAGGATTGATGGCGCTTCCTGGCTGACGGTGTATGGCAAGATCATTATGCCTTCATCAATTCCGGTTACTATAACAGCAGGCTTGATGATTTTTATGGATCAGTGGAATGCCTATTTATGGCCACTGCTGGTTGCGCGTGACAAGGAGATTAGAACGATTCAGATTGCACTCTCCTCCTTCAAGCTGGAGAGGGGAACTCTTTGGTCATGCTTATATGCAGGTTCTATCATATCGGCTTTAATTCCAATCGCTCTCTTTCTCCCATTCCAGAAGTACTTTGTACAGGGGGTTCTCAGCAGCGGTGTGAAGGGATAAGTCTAGTACATCTCCAAATTTTAGTTTCGAATAGGAGGAAATAGCTGTGCGCATTTTGAACTATGGCTCTCTCAATCTTGATAATGTATATTCAGTTGATCATATTGTTCAGCCGGGAGAAACCATTTCTTCTACAAGCTTAGAAATTTTTTGCGGTGGTAAAGGGTTGAATCAATCAGTGGCATTAGCAAGAGCCGGAGCCCATGTATTTCACGCCGGTATGATTGGCTCGGATGGAGAAGAACTACTGGAAGTCTGCAGACAGAACGGGATAAATACAGGCAACATCCGTAATATTGAGGGACATAGCGGCCATGCAATCATTCAAGTATCAGCAAGTGGACAAAATAGTATTGTACTCTATGGAGGAGCCAACCAAAAAAATGAGAAAGCCTATGTTGATCAGGTTTTCTCAAGCTTTCAAAAAGGCGATTGGCTTCTCCTGCAAAACGAAGTAAATTTACTGGATTATATGATTGAGAGAGCAGCAAATATGGAAATGCTGATTGCGCTTAATCCGTCACCCTTTCATGAAAAGATAAAAAATTGTGATTTACATAAAGTGTCTATATTCCTTCTAAACGAAATAGAAGGAGAACAAATCACAGGCGAAAAGCAACCGGATGTGATTCTTGATACGATGCTTAAAATGTATCCAAAGTCGAAAATAGTGCTTACTTTAGGGCGTTCCGGGGTCATTTACGCGGATAAGGATGCACGCTACAACCATGGTGTATATAAGGTTCCGGTAGTGGATACAACGGCTGCAGGGGACACCTTCACCGGATATTTCCTGGCAAATCTAATAAATGGAAAACACCCAGAAGAAGCCATACATATAGCATCCTTGGCCTCATCCTTGGCAGTATCAAAAAAAGGAGCAGTTGATTCTATTCCGTGGAAGCAGGATGTGGAAAATGCGGGTTTTTAATAAAAGATTGCTCATAAAGCATCAGTGCAGCTTCGGCTTCTGAGGTGCCATTGACATTATACTCAAACGGAGTCAAACCAAGCAGATAGCTTCTGACACCTGCAGGGCGCGACTCGTTCCATATTGCAGCCAATACATAGCCACCTCTGATCCAGCCGTCTTCCATGTAGATGTTCATATTGTCGGGAAGAGTTCCCTCCTGGGAAGGCTTCAAGCTGTACTGAATCATGGCCCAATGCAGGTTTGGATCTGTTTCTGGCATATCGCCTATGAGAATATCCTCTACCTTATAAATGCCTTCTCCTTCGAACCCATAACCTAAACCGGTAAAGTAATCCAATATAAAGGAGTAAACCAGGCCATGGTTAAGAACATTGTTCATGGCTGTCTTTTCATCGCTGGCAGTACAGAAAATATGCATGTTTGAAAAATCATCCATGAGCGTCGTTTGGATTACATTGGTGCGACGATAGATAAGTTCAGAGGCAGACCAATAGGTTGAGTTGTTATCAAATTTTATTATTGCCATTCTGGTCTCACCGTCATTATCCTGCATGATGGTATAGGATACGCCAGTGTCAAACGTCAGTCTGTATTCAGGAAGAAAATGAAAAGGATAGTCGATGGATTGAAAATTGGATGGAACGAAGTCTTGCTTAAATTTTTCAAAGTCTAGTGCTTTTAGCATGGCTAGAGCCTCATCTTCATCCGTATTTAGGGATTGCTTGCTATTCTGATCGCGAACAAGTTCAACTGTTGCAGACTTGCTTTGCTGCACAAGTGCTGTTAATTCATCAATGGTCATTTGATCGGCATTTTTATTATCGGAAGGGCTTTCGTCTGTATGTTTCACGGGGTTATTGCCTCCCTGATCCGAGTCTGTTTCGGATTTTACTGAATCGGCAAGCTTGCTTTTCGTGTCGATGTCAGTGGTATCATCGTCGCTTAAAGCAATCCACACGACAAAAGCCACCAGAAGGCTTGCCACAACAGCCAGGACGATCTTTAAAGGCTTTCCTGGTTTTAAAGGGCTAGTTTTTCGTTCTGACGCTTTCGGCACGGGTGTTTGATTGCTTGGATTTGTGCTATGGTTGAGCGCTCCACCACAGTTTACACAAAAGTGGTTGCTGGTTTCATTCTTTGTTCCGCATTGTGGACAAAACATAATTTTTCCTCCTGGTTCTCCGACGTTCCAAAGCTCCATAAACATACTACAACTGTTACGAACAAACGAATATCACCCATCGGGTGATATTTGCCGGGTACCCTAGTCTTGTGATGGTGTAAACAAATATAACAATAAAACATAAAGAAACCCGCAGTCCTCAACAGGATGCGGGTCTTTGGGTTCGGAAGCTGTTACTTTTCCCAAGAAAGCATTTTACATTCTCCTGGTTTTAAGTGAAGGGTCAGATTTTTACCATCGAACTCTGGCCCTATTAATTTCTGATGCTCGAAAAAAACAATTTCAATAATTGATAATTGTTCGGAATGATTAAGTATAACCAGCATATTTTCGCTTTCAGTTGATAGTAAGCGGACCACTGGGGCCAGAGAAATTTGGTTATTTGCAATGGGTGATGAGGTTATACTTTCAAATAATTTATAACCGCCTTTATCCATCCAGCGGGTGATAAGGTCACCCGTGGCATCATCCTGAGTTGTCTCATAATGATAGGCCGGGTAGGTGCCAATCCAGATAGCCTGACCCTTACCATATTTATATCTTGAAAGCGCCGGTTCCTGGTCGTCAAATCTAGCGAGGATTTCAACCTGCTTAATTGGTTTGACAAGCTGCCGGTAGAAACGTCCGGTAAAGGGTTTGTTGCCTTCAATACATGATGCAGAGATTTCGCCCCATTCAGGAACACTCTGTATTTCTATATGACCAAGACCAAAAAGCTCTCTGAGGGCTATGCCTTCCTGTTCCAGCAATCCATCCTGTCTGTATAATCCGGGACATGCTTCACTGACCAAAGTACCGCCTTCTTCTACGAAGCGCTTGAATACAGATATTTCTTTTTCACTTAGTATTAAAGCCATTGGCAGATAGAGCATCTTGATATCGGTCTTAAGAAGTTCCTCCACATGGTCTTCATGGAAAAAACGTATTGGGATGCATTTTGTATAGGCCGCTTTAAAAGCACCGCTCAGACCACCGGCATACATTTCTTCTCTTCTTTCACTGGCGAAACATAAAAGATCGCTGTGGCGGGAGACATATACAGCATTTGTGGCTGATACCTTTGAGGCCTTATCCAGCAGGGGATTGTTCAGTATGGATGCACACTCTGCTGCAGACAAACTGCGAGGGGTATTTTCACCTTGGAATCCGGTAAGACCAAAGCCCGGTGATTCGACGCCTGAAGGCTCCGCTGCATATTGCCAGTATACGGATCCCTTTCCCCCGGCAGCAACAGTATTCCAGTTCCAGAGCTTTGTATCCAGTGCCGAAGGAACCTCTCCTCCTAAAAGACCGGGTTTTCCGGCACCCCCCTGAAGCTCGACCTGATAAAATGGTTTACCGTGAGAGGCCTCGGCCACCATTTCATTATGGAGGAAGTGACGGTAGATATGATGAGAACCCATAAGCCATTTTGGAAAACTTGAAAGTCCGAAAATATCCACTTCCTTAGCGAGCAGGAATTCGTCACCGAGTTCATTGGCAAGACCGCCAATTATTTTATTGCCCAATATACCACTATAGGCAACGTGAGTTTGTGTCTTTATGTTGGGTGCACCTCTGCGGCAGGCATCCACCCGTATTTTTAACCACCGGTTAAGGTTCTCAAGCCAAAATTTACGCCAGTCCAACATATCTGCCCAAGTGCCAAAACGGGGAGGGGGAGCAACTTGAGCCCAGTTGGTATAGGTTCGGTACCAGGCAGAGTTTAGCACTTCCAAGGTTTTATACTTTTTTTGGAGCCATTCGGTAAAGGCTTTTTTTGAATGCTTACAATAACATAGCATATTGTTTCGATAATCATACATGGGTTCGAGATGCGGCTCGTTCCACACATCTATTGCAGCTATAGCCTCTTCTGTTGAGAAGTGGGATGCTGTTTTTTCAATAAAATGAGCAACTAATCCTGAAAAATCAGGGTTATCCATGCAAAGTCCCGGCCAACCGCCACTTGGTATATTTGCGGGGCCTCCGTACGCAACACGCTGACCATCTGCAGTTTGATACAGGTCGTCATCACTGCCGGTATAGGTCCAATAAGGGGCGCCCTCCGGAATAGTGTTTATGATTACTTTTAGACCATTATTTTTTGCATGTGCTACCAATTGATCAAGTTCAGTGAAATCAAATACACCCGGTTCCTTTTCGATCCAGTTCCACACTGCCCAAAGCTTTACACAATTAAATCCAAGGAATTTCATATTTTCAAAATCGCGCTGCCAGCATTCCTTACCGGGAAAAGGCGGGCGATAGTATTGTGCTCCGTAAAACATGTCTGTTACCTGCTTTCGTTTGTTATCCTTTAACTGCGCCTGCTGTCATACCGCTGACAAGATACTTCTGCATAAAAAACCCTATAATGATGATAGGTACCATTGTTATGGTGGCAGCTGCGCTGCATTTACCCCAATCTACAGAGACAGCGCCAACGTAACGGGCAATCCCTACAGTAAGAGGATATGTTTTTATATTGGTGAGCTGCAGCGAGAAAATCAATTCGTTCCATGAGCTCTGCATGACAAGGATAACTGCCGATGCAATTGCTGGCTTAAGCAAAGGAAAAATAATCTTCCAAAAAGTTTTCATCCTTGAGCACCCCATTAGGTTTGCAGCTTCCAGAAGCTCATTAGGAATGTCACGTATGAAGCTTGCCATAAGCCAGGTAACAAAAGGAAGGCTTAAGCAGCTATGAGCAAGGATGGGAGCCACATACGTTCCTGTAAGCTTGATGCTGTTCATCATCATAAACAGCGGAATTAATATTGTTATTGCGGGTACCATTTTCCCAAGCAAGAGTATATTGGAAAGCCGTATGCCCCAGTTTGATTTGAAAATTCTCATTCCATATGCGGCCAGTGTACCCAAAAGGATAGTCAGCACCGTAACCGAACATGCAATAATGACAGAGTTCGAAAAGTACTTGCCAAAGTTGTCCAGATTGATTATTTTCTCGAAATGGCTGAATGTAACATTGAAAATCAGTTTAGGGGGCATCTGCTTGATTTCCAGAGTTTTTCTGAAGGCATTGCTTACCACAATATAAACAGGAACAATTGTCCAGATAAGTGCGCCCATCATCAGCAAGGACATAATAAGGTTTGTATACCATTTTCTTTTGAGTTTCATGCAGAAAGCCTCCTTACGTTTTATTGCTGCGGGCGTTATGCTTAATGAACGGTATTCCAAATACAAGGAAAGTAATAATCATTGCAATAAAGGAAAGCGCCATTGCATAACTGAGGTTGGACTGCTCAAACGCCTGGCTGTAAGCATACATACTCATTGAGACGCTAGAGTTGTTGGGACCTCCGCCGGTGAGAGAATAAATAATATCAAAGACTTTTATGGTATCCACTCCGCTGACTAGAAGAATAACCATGTATACATTGGTTAACAACGGTAATGTGATTTTGAAAAAGGTCGAAAAGGAACCGGCACCATCAACATAGGCGGCTTCGTAATATTCATCAGGAATCGATAATAGGCCTGCTGTCACTACAATAATGACAAAGGGTACTACCTGCCACCATTGGGTTATAATTGTGGAAAAAAGAGCAGTGGATGCAGACGTAACACCCGGAAATTGCTTTATACTAACTCCGATCTTTGACAAAGCCCAGTACAGAATTCCCTGTGGATCATAAATATATCTCCAAATCAGACCAATAACTATAGGAGAGACAAGGAGGGGTATAGTTAATATTGGGCGTAGGATTACTGAAATGTTTCGATGAATTTTAACCAGAAGAACGGCACCCAATGTACCAAAAAACAAATCACCCGATATGGCGCCAAAAGAAAAAAGTAACGTGTTACCCACGGCTTTAATGGCAACTGGATCCTTAAAAAATCTCAAATAATTGGAGAGGCCAACAAAGCTTTGGGTAAAGTCCATTTTTCCAAAGCCTATATTGAAAAAGCTGAGGAACAACCCGTATAGCAATGGAACAATCATAACGCTGAAGATAACAAGCAGCGTGGGCATCATCAAAAGGGTTGGAAGCAGATCTCCTTTTTCCAGAGACCAGCGGAAAGTTTTATTTCGATTCATGTCAATCACCTGCCATTTGTATCATACCATCAAAGTCAAAGGCTGAGCAGGCAGCACAATGATCATCTTTCTCGTACTGTCTGCTCAGTCCGTTCAACGTAAGGTAGGGCTGAAGTTTAAATAATACGCTGATTACTACTTACTGAAATCAACATCCTTCAAATCTTCCTGCAGCTTGGAAAGTACCTGTAAAGGATCGGCATCTGTAGAAGCTATTTCGGAAAGTGACACGATAAGCTTCTCTTTTAATGTGCCAAAGCTTAACAGCGCAGGGTCCATATTGCCATTGGCAAGCTGTTCCATAACGACAGGAAGGAAAGGAGCCTTTGATAATACTTCGGGATCTTTACTGAGAGAATTGACTGCACTTATCTGTTGGTCAGCCAGAGTTTGCTTTTTTTCAATTTCCGGACTAGTCATCCATGAACAGTAATCAAATGCAGTTTTAGGATTGGCGGAGTTTTTCGCAACAGCCCAAACCCAGAAGGAGTTGCTGGCTGAAGCCTTACCGCTTTTACCGGAAAGGGTTGCATATTGTACTGAATCCACTATGAGAGATTTCTCAGGGTCAGCGTTCTGGTTTGCAAGACCGCTCATTATAATGCCTATTGGTGCGGCCTTGGTTCGTACTGCCTCTGCAACCTCATCGTGATGCCATGCAAGGCATCCGTCTATTGAATTTTGAACCAATTGATCATAGATACTTGCAGCGTAAACAGCTTTTTCACTGGTCAAATCCAGCTTTCCGTTCCCATCAAAGTAGTAGCCATCATCCGAGTAGAGTAGTTGTGAGAACAATGTGACTGCAGCACTGCCCTGTTTGGCTGGGAGGGCGATACCGGTGCCTTTGGATTTGAAATATTTGGCGATCTCAACGAGTTCTTCGGCATTAGTTGGGGCCTTCAGTCCTTCTTTTTCAAATACTTCACCATCATAGGCAACAATCAGACACTGGGCAAAGGTAGGAAGTCCGTAGGTTTTCCCGTCGAACTGGCATCCTTTTAGAAGGCCGTCCGCATAGATGCTTGTGTCTATTCCTGCCTCCTTTATGTAGTCATCGATAGGCGTAATATAGCCTGCTTCGACGTACTCCTTCATCCATTGGCTGTTAACCCAGACAACGTCATAATTACCGGATCCGGAAGCAGCTTGAAATGAAGTTAGCTGTTTTTGCTTTAAATTTCCGTAATCGACATCATCGATGGTTACGGTGCCATTTGAGTAATCAGCAGAGACTGATTTTTGTAAATCTGCGTGAGGGCCTGCCCATACTGAAACAAGTAGTTCAGCTTTTGCAGCAGGTGAGTTTGACTCTGAAGGCGTGCCAGGGACAGAGGTGTTGCTAGGAGTTGAGGATGAGGGGGTCGAGCTGCCTTCTGTGCCACAAGCGGATAACAGCATTACCATGGCAAGGACAAGTGCAAGAACCATTTTAAACTTTTTCATATTTTCCTCCTAAATTTAATGTATTATATCTGCAGTCATGCAGACGGTTATTAAGATAAAACAACGTTTTCAACGCCCAGGCTTTTAAGCTTTCTGATCCAATTTTCTTTCTGTTCCTTATCGGTATTCTGCATGTCAATCTGCGAAGGCAGCATGCCAAGCTCATAGGTTTTATTAACTCCGAGGTTATGGTACGGCATGATTTCAGCATGATCAATGTCAGGATATTTTCGTAAAAGATCTGCGATACCCTTCATATGAGAGTCATCATCGTTGATGCCGGGGATGAGCGGCAGCCTTAAAACAATTTTTCTGCCTTGTTTATAGAGATAATCAAGATTGTGTAATATCAAACTGTTGTCAACCCCGCACAAATCAATATGCTTTTTTGGGTCCGTTAGCTTATAGTCAAAAAGATATAAATCTATATCATCACCAAGCATGGCGTAATCGCTTGTTCTGGCGTAACCGCAGGTTTCCATTGCAAGGTGGATATCAGGAAGAAGCTTGATGAATTCCTTAATAAAGGCTGACTGCAACATTGGTTCGCCGCCTGTAAAAGTTATGCCCCCCTGCTCCCCTGGCTTTCCAATCTTATAGTAAATGAAGTCGTTCTTCACCCTGTCGAAAAGCTCATGGGGAGTATATTTTTTTCCTACAAGCGTTAAAGCATCGTAACAGCACACCTTAATACAGTCACCCGAACCTGTGCATTTGCTCTGATCGACCGTGTGAACAAAAGAACCGCTGACCAGGGTTTTTGAATGAGCACCATTCGGGCATGCTGAAACACACAGCATGCAGTTTACGCATAGTGAAGGGTGATACATTAGCTGCGGGTTTACAGTATAGGATTCGGGATTGTGGCACCATTTGCACCGCAAAGGGCAGCCTTTGAAAAAAATGTTCGTACGAATACCGGGCCCATCTTTTATTGAAAAGTTCTGGATGTCAAATAGTGTTGCAGTTATGCCGCTAGTAGGATGCACGGTCGTAAATCTCCTGTTGAACGTCTTTTTTTAACTCAACAAAACGCGCGCTTAGGCCCCCAATACGAACGATCAAATCTCTATAGTTTTCAGGGGTTTTCATGGCATTCAATAAGTCCTCTTTACCTACCACAGTGATCATGGCATGAGCACCGCCCCTGTCAAAATAGTTCTTAATCAGGTTGAGGGTTTTGCCCTCCCTGTCATTCCAGGTATCCCGTGTAAAACGTATATTCTGAACCATTCCTGCATGATTGTCATGGGGCAGCTTCAGAATGGAATTAAGCATGGCGGTTATACCATTTTTATCGCTTCCGGATGAAGGGCTGTTGGCATTTGCCATAGGCGTGCCTGCTTTTCTTCCATCAGGTGTAGCACCTACCCAGCGGCCCAATGTAGTATTTTGAGCGTTATTTATATTTACGCCCAGATAACTCTTGAGGCCAACCTTTGGTGCCTGTAACTTTATTGTTTCGCAGAGATAATTGTGTACTTCAAGCATTATATCATCTGTATAGGCTATGTCATTGCCATATTTGGGGACATCCAACATCAAACGGCGCTCTTTTTCATAGCCGATAAAGTTACTATCCAGAGCATCGACCAGTGTTTCGGCCGACATAGTTCTATCGTCATATACCAATTTTTTGATGGTAGCCAAGCTGTTGGCAACATTGACATTACCGTACATCTCCAGTGTGCCGGCAAGATATTCGCAGCCTCCGTTTAAAAGACCCTTGCCCTTTTCAAGACAACCGTCGTAGAGCATGGTTACCATCATAAAGGGGTGCATTCTGCCGATGATATCGTAAAGATATTTTTCATACCTTGCTTGAGCTAAAATGAAATAGTTAAGCTGCGTTTTATAATTTTCTAAAAATTGTTCATATGTGCTGCATTCGGTAAGTGGAATAGTCTTGATAGATAGATACTTTCCTGCAATGGGATCGTACCCGCCGCGTATGGCGAGTTCAAGAATCTTAAGTGTTCCCAATGAGCCGTTTGGAGAACCAAAGCTGTAATGGTCAAACTCGATTTCACCGCAGCCCAGCGGCATGTAGGTTTCTGCCAGATCGGCATCAACATTAAAGGCCTTCATAACCCCAGGCACTAAAACATCATCATTGTAGAGCAGGGGGAAGGTTCTTCCTTCTTCGATGCACCGCATTGCTGCATTCCATACTTCTTTGGGTGTTTCCTTATTGAACCTGAGAGTGAACTGAGGCAGGATTTCCTTTACAGTACGGCAAGCCTCACATGCCACTAGACAGAATCTATCAGCATTTTCAGGATTACGCCTGCCATAGCCGCCCACTATTACTCGGCCATCGGTTTCGCAGTCAAGACTGTCAATAAGGTAATAATAGGATTGAACCATTTTGAGAGCTTCAGCCTCTGTTATAATACCGTTATCTCTATCATGCACGTACAAATCTCCGATGTATACATCCAAACGTCCAAACTCAATAAGAGGACACATCATAGCATACAGCCAGCATAGCTGCAAGCCTTCCAGCATGGACACAGGAGCTCTGTCAACGATATGGCTCAATGCTGTAGCCAGATCGGACATTTCTTTTTTGCGCTCAGGGTTTGATGCAATCCTTGCTTTTTCCGTGGCTTCCTCATAATAGTAACGGCATATGTCTTTGAGAACTTCCAACACACCCAGCATACACTGATAAAGCACAGGATCGTTTCCCGTTTGTTTCACTCTGTCAAGATGCTGTTTTACTTCAGCTTCCAGACCGGGGATACCTATGCGCACCAATTTATCAAAATCAATAAAAGCGCCTGCCATGCGGATAATCGGGGAGGCGGCAGTGGGTTGTGTTTTCCATTGTTCATGAGGTATGACTTCGGAGATATCGGATGGCGTATTTGCTAATACATAATTATAGGTATTCCTGGCTTTCCAGAAGGTAAGAAGATCATGAAGATCTTCCCTGTACTTGGCGTTTCCGGTCTGGAACTCCAGTGCGGCTGTTACCCTTGGCTCATCAATATAATAGCCTGTCCCGCCTGTTTGCCCCTGGATTCCATAACCAACCAAGCCAAACTGGATACGTCCGGCCAGAACATCATTGTCCTCTATTGGCATCATAATGGCAGGATATTGAGCTCTTAAACATGCTAATTCGATCTGTGCAGGATGGTTGTATTTCTTAATTGCTTCGCGATATGCCTTGGTAAAGCTGATTTCAAATTGTAAATCTTTTCGCGGATTTTTTACTTTCCAATTATTCATGCTAGTTATCACCTTTATTTGGAAGTTGTCTTTTTCCGGCTTGTTGTCGGTAGAAAAATTCCGGAATTAGTGTCTTTTAAATTATAGCATGGCCTTACCATGGAGCTCTTGTCTTGCTATGATGAAATCTTTGTTGTATATTGATATCGTAATAATGAGCCAGAAGTGGGGTTGCTATGGAAGTACTTCGTTTGCATGCCGAGCATTTTGTTAGAATGAGAGGACGGGGCTACGCTTCATATATAAATGATCCGGAGCAATTGAAAATTTCTCATTGCCATGATTATTATGAGATTTTTATAGTAAGTAAAGGCTATGCTTGCCATCAAGTAAACGGGGTGCAGGAGAAAATTTCTACCGGTATGATGTATTTTGTTCGGCCCGATGACGTGCATTACTACGAACATCCATCGCTAAGCTTCCAAATAATCAACCTCATTGTACCGCAGGATATTATGCTATCCCTTTTTGAATACCTTGGAGAAGGTTTTTCTACAAGTAGGTTGCTGCAGCCTAAAATACCCCCTCACATTCAGACAAGTCCAAATGAACTGGCTGAAATAGTAAGAGAATTGGAGCAGTTAATTGTATCTAAGAAAATAATGAAAGACAGTTCTGATTCAGTATTTCGAATTACGCTCTTTAATATGATCGTTAAGTATTTTCCGCTTTTACCGGCTAAAAATACAAATAGTATTCCCGACTGGCTGCGCTGGCTTAGCCTTGAAATGTTGAAAAAGGATAACTTCAGCGCTGGGCTTCCAGCTATGTACAGACTATCAGGTAAAAGTGTTGAGCATTTGTCCAGGTCATGCCGTAAATATCTAAATAAGACTCCGACAAAATTGATAAATGATATCCGGCTAGATTATGCCGCACGTCAGCTTATAACTACTGAAAACTCAATCATTTCAATTTGTGATGATGTAGGGTTTATATCACTAAGCCACTTTTACCACCTTTTTAAACATAATTATGGTATTTCACCGAATGATTTCCGTAAAGATGCACGGACAAAGTCTTTAAGTAAACAGGATTTCGAAGACTATTATTCAATAAATGCTGATTTGCCTAATGCCATTCCTTTAAAGAGTATAATCAATTAACTTGGGGAGTATTTGAATGGAATTATTGCATATTATGTTATTTATAGTATTATGTTATATATGAGCCGATACATTTGTGTCAAATTTTACTGTCAAATAAAATAACATAATTATCGGAGGATCGATGAATTGAAAAAAATAATAATTCCTTTATTGCTTATTGGCATTTTAACCGGCTGCGCACCTTCCAGAGCCACCAATGAATCTAGCTTAGATAAAACCTATGCCTCCGAAAGCACCAATGAATCCAGCTTAGACAAAACCTACACCACCGAAAACACCAATAAAACTAGCATGGACAAAGCATATACCATCAGTCAATTTTCCTATAAGGTGTCTTCAACCTGGGAATACAAAAACATAGACGGAGCGAACTATTTTTACCTTCCGGACGGAAGTATGCTGTTTGTATCCAACTCGAGTCTTGACAGTTTTTCAGTCGAAGGTGCTGATATGCATTCCAACATGTTATTGGCGTATATGGATTTTACCGCATCTGCGTCTAATGTAAAAGCTATTTCAGACAATTTCGATTCTAAAAATAATGTAAATACTGCCACATTTACCGCTGACTATGGAAAAGGCACACAGTATGTCAACTACTATGCAACAGTGAGGGACAAATATCTGTACTGCATGGTTTTAATCGGAGATACGAGTTCGCAAGACAAGCTTGATAAGCTCTATAAAGATATAATATCTAATGTTTCCTTGGAAAACGGCGCCCAAGTACCCGTCGGTATAGGTTTATCGAAATATGAAATCATTAAAATGATGGATGGACGTCTCAAAGATCATAATTTACCTACGTTCAGTAATGCGTCAAAGACCAAATCAACTTTAAACATGGAAGTTTTTGGCGCCGTAACATGTGAGGTTTATACTCTGACAAATGGTATGAACTTCGCTTTTTACAGCGATATAAAAACAGATGAATTGCTGCAGCTTGCGTATGTAGTGGATAGAAACAAGTTGTCAAGCCACGCGTATGAAGCGCTTAGTTTTGTCGATGTTTCATTGCCTTACTTGTTTGAAAGAGATACATATGAGGACCTGGACAAAAAGCTTGGTATGAGCAGCGATACAAAATTTTCTGAAGCCGAAGCTGCCGGAGCTGAAAGAAAATACTATTATTTAAGAGCAGATAACTTGAGCTCTCTGTATGTATATCCTGTTGGGAAAGAGATCCTAGTACGGGCGGAAGAAACGACTCCCAGTCCCTCAGCCGGAACCCCGGCAACGCCTTCGCCGTCAAACAGTAGTGCACCGCAGCCAACACAGAAGCCAACGCCGCAGCCAACACAGAAGCCAACGCCGCAGCCAACACAGAAGCCAACGCTGCAGCCAACACAGAAGCCAACGCCGCAGCCAACGCCACAGCCAACGCCGCAGCCTACACCGCAGCCAACACCGGAGCCAACACAACAAGCAACACCTTCCGCCACCCCTACACCTGTTCCGCCGGATAATCCCACATTCACAGGGGAAGTTTCTAAAGAAATCAGATTCTTGAATTTAATCAAGCTTGAAGGAAATATAAGCGGCATATCATCACCACAAGATGTTTCTATAACTTGCCACTACCCAAACGGGGAAACTTATAACAGAATAATCAAAAATGTAGAGAATGACAGTACAGTAGACGATTATATTATGACGAGAGAAGGTGGGCTAGGATCAGGATACATAACAATTTCTCTTGTCAGTACAGGAGAGGTGCTTGCAAAATATAATTTCACAGTTATAGAATAATAGATAAACGCAAATGTAACACTAGCGGTTTATGCTCATGCCTTGAAGTCAGCGGATCATCAAGCGGCTGATCTTTGGAAGGTATAATTTATAAGAAAGATACCGCAAAAGCACTCAATTCATAGCGTAGCCCCCAAAAAGTTCACAAAACCCGAATTTCATCCAAAAACTCAAGTAAAAGAAAAACCCTGATAGCGTTTATCTATCAGGGTTTTCATTGGTTGCGGAGGCGGGATTTGAACCACACGACCTTCGGGTTATGAGCCCGACGAGCTACCAGGCTGCTCCACTCCGCGACGTCATTTTCGAGTGCTTAACTAGTATAGCACCGGCAATCAATTTTTACAAGCCCTATTTTCAAAATTCATAAAATTACCTTAACTCCTTCAATTGCCACTTCATCATCATGTCCGGTCATTTCCGATATGCAAGTCTCTTTTGTTTTAATTTCCCGCGTTTATTTCCCAAATTATCATCGGATAACTGTTTATCTACTCTATTCTAAAACTCTTTCCCTGAAACGCTAAGATTTAAAGTTATGCTGAAAAGAAGGGGTCCTCCGGGAAAATGATAGTTTCTACACCCAGGTAATCCTTAAACCTTTCGAAACACTGATGAAGAGCTTTCTTTAAAGCCTTGTTCTTGCGAACGCCAGATTCCCACCACCAGTTCTTGATAAGAAGAGCATTCGAGGCTTTCTCTCTTTGAGGCTCAAAGCGCGCAACAAATTTATCACCATATAGAACAGGCAGGACATAATAGCCAAACTCGCGCTGGTTTTCAGGTTTATAAACCTCCCAGCGGTAATCAAAGTTAAAAAGCTCTTTTACCAGGCGTCTTTCCCAAAGAAGATTATCCAGAGGTGCCAGAATAAAAGCCGCTGATGAGGCTTTATTCAGTTTAGCGGGCTGAGGCTTTTGGTGCATTTCTTGTTGAATGCACCTCTGTTGAAGTGCATCATCAAGCAAATACTCATAAGCCTTGGCTGTATAAAGGGGTTCCTTGATTCCTTCAACTTGAACCTCTATTAATTTCCCTGCTGATATGAGCCGTTGAATGGATGAGGTGCGCTCTGCACTTTTAAGGTCTGATATGCCAAGCCAACCGTCGCCTGCTTTATTCCAAAGAAGACCAAGACCCTGGATTCGTCGAAGAACATAGGCATCCAGGTAGCTTTCCATGGTCGGACAAGGATTTTGTTTGGCTAGAAGGGCTGTGGGAAGATTTTTTTCTGTCAGATCGTAAACTTTTCGGGTACGCTTTTTATGATGCACAATAAGCTTGCCTGCAAAATACAGGCTCTCCATGGCAGCACGGGACAGGGTGGTAGGGGCCCAAGACCAATCTACGGTACGATCAAAATCCAAATCGGAGGAGGTTAAGGGCCCTCTTTTGTCAATCTGATCCAGAACATCGGGAACTACGGACATGATCTCGTAATTTTGTACCATACGCTTATTTTCGGACTGCCTGATGGGTTCAAAAAATGGCCAGTCTTGAACTGAATAAATGGACATACATTTATCCCAGCCATCAAGTAAAAGGCGATCTTTATAAAGAAGCTCATCAAGCATGGAAGGCTTGAAATCCTTGATGCGGGATTGGAGCACCAGTTCCTGGTTATGACCCACCTTATTTAAAGGATCAAATTGGATACAACCTACACGGTTGATATAATCTAAAATACCTTGCTTCCCTTTAAATGCGGGAGGTTTCACAAGGCCATGATAGAGAAGAAGAAACTGTCGAGCCTGAGCTTTTGTTAGCTTGATCATAACGCCCATCCTCTTGATCTATAAAAATCATCATTCTAGTTTTCATCTTATTCCATCATAGGGAACACATGTTCTTTTGTCAAGCAAAGCAGTAATCCTCAAGTATAAGCCTAGCATAGGAGCTTATAGGAATTTCGAGTTTCTGTAGCCGAGGTCACAAGAAAAAAATGGGCATATAGTGGCCACCGTAGTTATATGCGAGGGACAAGGGGAGTAAAATAAATTGGGAGGGATGAGTGGTTTAAGCAACATAAATAAGTAAATGTATAAAATATTAAGAGCAGGAGGATATACCTATTAATTTAGTGTCTTGTATTAATAAGAAAACACATTTGTAATATTGCATTAAACTTACAAAAAAACACATACAAAAGGTAAAAATTTGGTAATATTTGCTTTGGGTTGCTTTATGAGACTTTTGTTGATATAATGTACGAAGCAAATGGAACAAAACGACATATATTTGTAATATAAATGCAAAAAAAAGGCTAATCTCTCTTAAGAGAGTACGGAGGAACCAATTTTATTGGGGTTAATCCATGAAAATGGTAGGGTTACCTATTACCCGCACCCGTCAGCTAACTCCGGGGGCCTTAAATAGGAGGAACATCATGCAAAAACCTAAGTCGGTCAATTTCTCGTTTCTGATTCTAACTTTGCTTTTTATTCTTTCTCAAACTGCTTTTGCACTTTCTTCTACCCTAACTGCTCCAAATACGGAGATGGACTCACAGTTGAATAGAATGGAAAATACCAATGATATTGCATCTGTACCGTTCAACGAGGCACAAGAAAGAGCCGAAATGCTAGCCCTTAAAAAGATTAAAGCGACCACAGAGGAACCTACTCTCACTTTACTAGCCGCAACTTCAGCCGATCTGACCGTTGCACAAGCAGAAACCACATCTACACCCGCTCCTACTCCAACTCCAGAAGTAAAGTCCGTCGTTCGCTATGTTAATGCCAATGAGCTCAATGTGCGTGAAGAACCCAATGCCGAAAGCAATAAGATAGCGACCATAAAAAGAGGCGATAAGGTTACCTATTATGAAACCATAGGTGAATGGGCGAAAATCATAACCTGGTCGGATAAGAAAGGTTATATCCTGGCTAAGCACCTGGTTAATAGTGAGAAAGAAGTTACCAAAGTCGTTGTAGAAAAGAAAATAACAACATCCACAACAACCGCTTCCAGAGGAACTACAGAAAAAACAGAGTCTTCAAAACCTGCTACTGAAGCACAATTAAGCCTGGCTGAGAAAATCGTCAGCTATTCCAAAACTCTTCAGGGAGTCCCCTACAAATACGGCGGCTATTCTACAAAAGGTTTTGATTGCTCAGGCTTTACCAAATACGTTTTTGCAAAGTATGATATTTATGTTCCCCGTTCTTCAGCAGAGTATTGGGGATTCGGCACAAAGATTGCGCGTTCTGACTTAAGAGCAGGGGATATCGTCCTTTTTGATACGGACGGAGGAACAGCGGATGTCAGCCATGTAGGAATATACGTAGGCGGCGGAAATTTCATTCACGCATCAACGACCAAGAAACAAGTCATTGTTATGAACCTGGCTTCCTACAGAGGCAAATACATGGGTGCAAGACGCGTGATTAAATAACCGGATAATCATAGAAATAGTCAAATTTAGGCCCTCTGCTGTTTTTGAGCAGAGGGCCTAAAATATATTGTTGAATAAGTTTTGTGTCATTCTGAGCGAGCCTGAATCGGCTCATCCTCTTAATCAGACGAAGTGTCCACAGGGTCTTCAACAACAGGAGGGGATTCCTCAGTAAGCTCCTCCCCAGCAGATGTTTGAAGCGGTGATTCCTGGGAGAGGGGAATCTGAGGTGACCCTTGGACCGAAGCCGAAGCTGTATTTAGTGGCGCTGTGGACGGTCTTTTTTTCTTCATCACAAAGAGTATAAATACCGCAGCGAGTATTATAAACAGCCAAATAGGAAATCCGCCGCTTTTTTTAAATATAACCAAAGGATTTTGGCTGTTGAAAACGGCCGTATCCCTTTTGTCAATTTCTCCACCATCGGTTATGTATTGAATACTACCAGGAACGGACATGGTAACCTCTATCATACCATAACTGTCGGCAGCACCCATGGGTAAATAGACCACCTGCATATTATCTGAAATCTTATCGGCCTCAACTTCTTTACCTTTGGCATTAACAAGATTGTTCAAACCTGCGCCGCCGTTCTTTCGATATTCTTTAACAGTCCCGAAGAATGAGCCATCACCCATTTGATTAATATCCGATACGGTAATCTTAGCTGTTATTGTTTTCTTTTTTTTATCTTGTTTAATATCTTTTAATTTCACAATTTTCTTATCCGCTTTTCCATTCATGTCGTCAACGGATTCCTTAATAGCTTTCTCTATATCGCCAGCCGGCATTATGCTTTCCGTTTGTGCGGTATTGATGGTATAGGTCATATCAAGCGAGCCGTTCTTATTAACCTTTATGTCGATTGAAAGACAGCCTGTAAGCATAACCGCTATCAACAGCAACGCTAGCAGGGATTGAATGCGTCTGACTCTTTTCATAAAAGAATCCCCCTTTTACTTGGTAAAAATTAAAGATAAAAATACTTAGCAACGGATTGGTTGAATATTACTCACATAGTATCATATGTAAATATTAATGTAAATCTGTGAACGAGTGATTTCTATCATGCAAATCACCCCTATTGCGCGGCAGACGCTTCTGCAATATAATGGTATTGTAATACATATTGTTTTATTGGATGAGGGCTTACGGAAGATACCCATAAAATTTGGGAGCCGACGAAGCAAATCCAAGCGGTGGAATGAGCTTGGATGAAACTTTCAGGCAAAAAGACCGTAGCCGGACAATACTCTGAAGAGCCTTTTGGCACCGAAGGAGCAATTTCCCCTATACGGGATAGAATCTCTCAGGTAAAGGACAGGGTGATCAGCCACATGTGGTTGGTGACCCTTTTTTGCATGAAGAAAAACCTAAATTTTTCATTCAGGAGGATAGCTCATGGACAGACGAACCCCTTTATATGAAGCGCAGAAAGCATTGGGCGCGAAATTCACTTCTTTTGGCGGATGGGAGCTTCCCGTATCCTACACCGACATTATAAAGGAGCATCATAATGTCAGAAATAAAGTGGGGCTTTTTGATGTTTCCCATATGGGAGAAATCCTGGTGACAGGAAAGGATGCCCTTTCTTTTGTAAACAGGCTCATTACTAATGATCTTATACCGGTTCCCAATAATAAAGCCCTTTATTCTCCCATGTGCTATGAAAATGGGACTGTGGTGGACGACATCTTGATTTATAAATTCTCAGATGAAGAACTGCTTTTAATTGTTAATGCAGGTAATATAGAAAAGGACTGGCAATGGATAAGCTCTCACCCGACAGGTGATGCTAAGGTTGAGCATTTATCCGACCGGTTTGTCCAGCTGGCCCTGCAAGGGCCTCTTGCTGAGACGGTTATTAAAAAAATCATTGATGAAGGAACAGAGCTTCCTAAGTTTTTCCGCTTTATAGAAGCCAATGCTTTAGGAATGAAGGTGCTTATATCTCGAACAGGGTATACCGGTGAAGACGGCTTTGAGCTATACCTATGGCTTCCGAATCCCTGTGCGGATCCAGAGCGCTTGTGGAATGGCATTCTTGCGGCCGGACAGGAGGAAGGAATTGCTCCCATCGGCTTAGGAGCCAGAGACACCTTGCGCCTCGAGGCGACGCTTCCTCTCTATGGCCATGAGCTTTCGGATGCCATTTCACCATTGGAGGTGGGGCTGGACCGGTTTGTCAAGCTCCCGAAGGAAGACTTCAGAGGCAAAGAAGCGCTTTTATCTCAGAGCCAAAAAGGCCTGCAGCGAAAGCTGTATGGCTTTGAAATGCAAGAGAGAGGCATACCCAGGAATGGCTATGAGGTCAAAAAAGATGGAAAAAGTATAGGTTATGTGACCAGCGGCGGCCTTTTACCAAGCATTAACCAAAATGGCGGGCTGGCATTGCTGGAGGACATAAGGCTGTCTCCTGAGGACGCCATTGAAATTGTCATCCGGGATCGAAGCTGTAGGGCAAAAATTGTTGAAGTCCCATTCTATGGGAAGAAATATAAGAAGTAAACAGTCATTATTCATAATAAACAGGGAGGATTTTTTTATGGAAACGAGACAAGGACTTTATTATTCTAAGGATCATGAATGGGTGCGTATCGAGGGTGATAAAGCCTACATCGGCATCACCGATTATGCTCAAAATTCTCTTGGCAGTATCGTATATGTGGAAACACCTAAAACGGGTAAAAGCATTTCCGCGGGTGAGGTTATGGGGGTAGTTGAATCAGTCAAGGCAGCATCCGATATTTTTTCGCCCCTGTCCGGAACGGTGGTTGAGGCCAACGAGGCGCTTACTGACAATCCCGAGCTTATTAATGAAAGCCCGTATGAGAACCATCTTGCAGTGTTGAAGTTTGAAAACCCTGACGAATTAAAGACTTTACTTGACCAGGCCCAATACGAAGATTATACCAAGGGAGAGTGAATGAATTGAAGTCATCCTACATTCCCATGACGAAAGACCAGCAGGAAAACATGCTTGGTACGGTTGGTGCAAGGTCGCATGAAGATCTTTTTGCCGCCATACCTGAATTACTGAGGCTAAAAAAGGATCTTGACCTGCCGGAGCCGGTTTCGGAGTTCGAGCTTAAAAAGCAGATGCTGAATCTGGTTCAGCAAAACTTCGACGCCAGCTGGAACCTTTGCTTCTTGGGCGCCGGAATCTATGATCATATCATACCGTCAGCCGTTAAGCATATTCTCTCCCGGCAGGAATTTTATACAGCTTATACGCCCTATCAGCCTGAGATCAGCCAGGGTGTGCTTCAATCGATTTTTGAGTATCAGACCATGATTGCCGAGCTCACCGGTATGGACGCAGCCAATGCCTCTCTTTATGACGGTGCCACTGCTCTTTATGAAGCCGTTCTTTTAGCAGCTCGCCACACAGGTCGAAACGAGATCTTGATCGCCAGAAGCGCCAATCCTGAGTATCGCAAGGTACTTAACTCAGGCCTCCGTTACTCGGGTATTACCCTCAGGGAAATTGGCTTTATTCATAACGACGATGAAATTCATAGCCCCGGCAAAAGCGGAACCATCAATCCTGAATCGTTATCCGAAGCACTCTCTGAAAAAACAGCGGCCGTTGTCATTCAGTCACCCAACTTTTTTGGTCTTCTTGAAGACATCAAGGCCGTTTCTGAGAAAGCCAAGGCCGCAGGTGCCTTACTTATTGCTGTTTGTGACCCCATTTCGTTGGGTATTTTTGAATCTCCGGGAGCTCTTGGAGCGGACATTGCAGTAGGAGAAGGCCAGCCCCTGGGTAATGCCATGAATTTTGGAGGCCCCTTACTGGGTTATTTCGCTGTAAAAGCCCCCTATATCAGACGTATGCCCGGAAGAATAGTGGGGGAAACCACAGATTCTGAGGGAAGGCGCGGCTTTGTCCTGACTCTTCAGGCCAGAGAGCAGCATATCCGCCGTGAAAAGGCTACCTCCAATGTTTGTACCAATCAGGCCCTTTGTGCTCTGGCTGCCTCCATCTATCTCTCCCTTCTCGGCAAGCAAGGGCTTTTAGAGGTGGCAACCCAGTGCATTAATAAATCAACCTATGCCTACCAATCGCTTTTGGAGACGGGACAGGTGTCCAAAGTCTTTGATGCACCCTTCTTCCGCGAATTTGTTGTAAGGCCTGGCTTGGCTCCTGATAGACTCAATGAGGAGCTTTTAGCCGACAGCATTATCGGTGGCTATGATTTGTCAAAGGCGTATCCCGAGCTTGAGGGATGCTGGTTGGTAGCTGTTACTGAAAAACGGACAAGGGATGAAATGGATTTCTTCGTCCATAAGGTCAATAGAATTTGTCAGGGAGGGATTTTGAATGATGAGGGATGAACGACTGATCTTTGAAAAGTCAGTGGAAGGCCGAATCGGATATTCCCTTCCAAAGAATGATGTGCCTGCGGTTGATCTCCATGAGACCTATGGCGAAGGGTTGCTCAGGAAAACAAGCCCCGCTGTTCCGGAGGTTTCGGAGGTGGATGTTGTCCGCCATTATACCAAGTTGTCTCAGAGAAACTATGGTGTCGACTCCGGATTTTATCCCCTGGGCTCCTGTACCATGAAGTATAATCCGAAGATTAATGAAGACATTGCATCGATGGACGGATTTGCACAGGTTCACCCTCTTCAGAGCCCTGCAAGCTGTCAGGGAAGCCTTGAGATCCTCTATCGCATGGATCGCTATCTCTCTGAAATCCTGGGTATGGAGCGGGTTACATTACAGCCTGCGGCCGGGGCTCAGGGTGAAATGACCGGGCTAATGATCATGAAGGCCTATCATATGTCACGAAACGACGAGAAGCGGGTTAAAGTCATAGTTCCCGATTCCTCCCACGGCACAAATCCGGCTTCCGCTGCGCTTGCCGGCTTTGAGGTTGTCCAGATTCCTTCCGACGAGAGGGGCTGTGTGGATATTAAAGCTTTGGAGGCTATTCTGGATGACACAGTGGCAGGCCTCATGCTGACAAACCCAAACACCTTGGGACTCTTTGAGGAAGATATACTGCAGATTTCCAAGTTGGTTCACGACTGTGGCGGTTTACTCTATTACGACGGCGCCAACATGAATGCCATCATGGGTATAGCACGTCCCGGTGATATGGGCTTTGACATTGCCCATGTCAATCTGCATAAAACCTTTTCGACTCCTCACGGCGGCGGTGGGCCCGGCTCAGGACCCATTGGCGTAACAAAAGCGCTTGTTCCTTTTCTGCCGGTTCCGGTTATTGAAAAGGAGGAGGATTATTATGGATTGGATTATGACCGCCCTCTTTCCATCGGCAAGGTCAAGTCCTTCTACGGAAATTTTTCAGTGGTTGTTCGCGCTTTTTCATACATCATGTCCATGGGTGCTCAAGGTCTTAAGGAAGCTTCAGTATCAGCGGTTCTCAATGCCAATTATATTCGGAAAAAGCTTGAGGACTTGTACGAGATACCCTATAACAGAACCTGTATGCACGAATTTGTCCTGTCAGCCATAAAACAGGCCAATAGGGGCATCAGTGCGTTGGATTTGGCCAAGAACTTGCTGGATAAAGGGTATCATCCACCCACCATCTACTTCCCACTTATTGTCAAGGAAGCCATGATGATTGAACCTACTGAAACCGAAAGCCCGGAGACTCTGGATACCTTCATTGAGGTTATGAGGGACTTGGCCAAACGAGCAGAGGAAGATCCTGAAAGCTTGAAACATGCGCCTAAATCCACCTATGTGACGCGGTTGGATGAGGTCAAAGCCGCAAGGACACCTGTTCTGAGGTGGGAAAAGTAAAAGTTCTTTAAATTTTTATTAAAAAAATGTGAAAAAATATGAACTAAAATGCTTAAGCTGCGTCTAAATATTAGAGGCAGCTTTTTCCATGCATTTTACCTTCAAATGGAAAGAATTATTTTGAAAAATTAAGAAAAACTTAAGAAAAACATGGGATAGAATGAATGAAATCACGTGGACCAATATGATATATATGATATAAAGGAATAGCCGGTAAGTAATTCTTTAAAATTCATACTCATACAGGAGAGAGAAATGGTGCAACACGTAAAAATCATTACCACAGACATTAAAAATCCCTGGATTAACCTAGCTTTGGAAGAGCATTTTCTGACAAATCAATCCTTAGGGGAAGCTACCTTGTTCCTTTGGCAGAATAAAGATACCGTGGTCATAGGAAGAAACCAAAATCCCTGGAGCGAATGTAACCTGGCTTTAATGGAGGAGGATAATATCCGGCTTGCACGGAGGATTTCAGGAGGAGGAGCTGTTTTCCATGATAAGGGAAATCTTAATTTTTCCTTTATCGTCAATAGGGATATTTATGATGTTCGCCGCCAATGCGGAGTTATTATCAATGCATTGATGAGCTTGGGCATTCATGCGGTCATGAGCGGGCGCAATGATATGACAGTGGATGAAAAGAAATTCTCCGGTAATGCTTTTTGCTTCAAGGGCAGTAATGCCCTCCACCACGGGACCATTCTCATTGGCGCCGACAAAGAAAAGATGTCAAAATACCTCACAGTATCCGCAGATAAAATTAAGTCCAAAGGTGTATCGTCAGTTAAGAGTCGAGTGGTCAATCTCTGTGATCTTGACCCGGAATTGACGGTCGAAATTGTAAAGGAAGTTGTAAAAAAAGCCTTTATTGAGGAATACGGTTCAGAGGTTGAGTATCTCCATTATAGCGATAGGGCTAAAGCCATGTGGCCTACAGAACCCTCCTTCAGGGGCATTATCTCCCGTAATGGCTCGTGGGAATGGTGCTATGGTGAGACTCCCGAATTTGATATCTCCTTGAAGAACAGATTTTCCTGGGGAGGAATTGAGCTCTTTTTTAAGCTTAATGAAGGAGTGATTCAAAAAGCGGAGATTTACTCGGATGCCCTTTGTGAAGAGCTGATTGGGGAATTGCCGGCCCTTTTCGTCGGCCTGTCCCTGAACGGAAAGGAACTGTCACAAAAACTTAATAATAGTAAAAACAACCTGCCAAACCTCGTCAAAGATGGTGATAGCAGGGATCTAGTACTGGGTGATTTGTCTTCTTGGCTCTCAGGAGGGCTTTAATAGAGAGTGGAAGGTTTTCATATAAATTGATAGAATAGGCTTGCAAACGTATAGCGAAGGGGAGATGATAAATCCTAATGTCCACCATTATAACACTTGATAATATTTATCGTGCCTATCGAATGGGCCAGGAAAGGATTATGGCCCTCAATGGCGTTAGTATGACCATAGATGAAGGCGAGATCTGTTGCCTCCAGGGGCCGTCCGGTTCCGGAAAGTCAACCCTGCTCCATCTTATGGCGGGTCTCGATAAGCCGTCAAAAGGGTCTATTATTATAGGTAAAACCAGAATTGATACAATGAGCGAAAACCAGCTGGCGATTTTCAGGCAACGCCATATCGGCTTTATCTTCCAAAGCTATTATCTTATTCCTACGCTGACCGCTCTTGAAAATGTGGCTATGCCCCTGACCTTCTGCGGTATCCCAAGAGGAAAGCGTATTAAGAAGGCCAAGGAGCTTTTAGAGGCGGTAGGGCTTAAGGACCGTATGAAGCACAAGCCGTCCGAGATGAGCGGAGGTCAACAGCAGCGCGTGAGCATCGCCCGTGCCTTTTCCAACAATCCCAAGGTGGTCTTTGCCGACGAGCCCACCGGCAACCTGGACACAGTCACAACCTATGAAATGATGGAGTTAATGACCTCCATGGCGAAAAGTTCTAATCAGACACTGGTCATTGTTACCCATAACCCAGAAATATCCGCTTATGCATCGCGCAATATCATGATCCGCGATGGAAAGATAGAAAAGATTGAGAATGGAAGGGATTTGCAAGATGAAAAAATGGATGCTTAAAAGGGCAGGAACCTGGTTTGTTTTGATTGTTTTTCTGTTTACCACTGTCTTTTCGATGACGAGCTTTATGCTGGAGGCACAAGCAGCCACCGGCGATGATGGTGGTGGAGGAGATGTAGATACTTCAATATTTAAGCCGAATCTCCAGGTTGCTTTAACAGGCTACAATGTGGTGGAAGCTGGAAAAGTAGATACGATACATATAGACATAACAAATACCAGCAAGACGGCGGATGCCAGAAATATTGTATTTCTACCGCCTAATTACAGCAAGGAGTCGTCACCCTTTATATCAAGCAAGATGACACCGGTTACGCCCATTGATAGAATTGCCAAGGGCGCGACCGTCAGTGCCACTATTTCTGTTGAGGTTGATAAATTTGCGGTTGAAGGGATCTATTCGTATACCTTTAATCTGCAATATGATAACTCTTGGAATACTGCGGGAAAGAATGATACCTATAAAGTTGATATTAAAGTCGCCAATTCTAAAAGAGATGCTGACTTGAAAATTAATATATCTGAGGGTAAAAGTGTGTCCGGCGTTTCGGGAGGTACTTTTGAGCTCCCGTTGACCATTCGCAATGAAGGGTCTTTTGCAGCCAAGGAAGTCAAGGTCTCGCTGCCGGAAGAGCTCAACAAGGACTTTATGATATCCTCCGGTAACGGACGCTATGATTTTTCAGCCATATACGGGAATGAAGCCTATGAAATGACCTATATCATTAAAGCGGCCTCTTCCTTGAAGAGCGGCAGCTATCCTCTCAAACTAAAGATAGAGTATTTGGATGAAAAGGACGGAAAGCCCAAAGGAACAACCCAGGAGGTCTGGATTCCCGTAGCCGGAACGGAAGCCGGGACGTCCGTGCTTGAAGTTCTTGAAATCAAGCCTTCGAAAACATCGGTGAAGCCGGGAGAAAGCTTTGATGTCACTGTCAAGGTAAAAAACAGTGGTGACTATGCCACCAAGCAGGTCAAGGTGTCGGCGGAGGTTGGAGCGGGTTTGATGCCGGTATCTCAGAACCTGTTCATCATTCCGAACCTTCAAAAGGGCGAAACCAAGACCATGGTCTTTAAGTACCAGCCCCAGCCCGATGCTGCCAGAGGCAGTGTCCCCATCACCATAAAGGTTGATTCAGGGGAAGGCGAGGACAAAACCTCCATTGCCCAGGCAATCTCGGTATTTATCGATTCCACCTCGGACGGGAAGCCGGAGGCGGGAAAGAATGTCCCCAAGATTATTGTAAAAAGCTATTCTTCCGAGCCGACCCTGGTTAAGGCGGGGGAGAACTTTGTTCTTAATATGGAATTCCTTAATACCCACGCGTCAAAAACAGTGAAGAATATCAAGGGCAATTTTATAGTGCAAGAGGGCTCCGATAAAACAGGCAATGTGTTTTCACCTGTGGATAGCAGCAATACCTTCTTTATCGATGAGATAGCTCCTAAGGGAACCACCGACTGGACGCTGACGCTCTATACCATTCCGGACGCCAAGTCCAAAACCTATACGGTAACGATCTCCTTTGAATACGAGGACAGCGAGGGAAATCCCTACAAGGGCGAAGAACTTATCGGGATTCCTGTATACCAGCCTTCAAGATTTGAGGTTTCTGAGTTCTCATTACCCCCCGAGACCTTTATGGGGCAGCCTGTCTTTGTAGGCTTTGAAATGTATAATATGGGCAAAACCGATATTTACAATGTGAAGCTCAACGTGGAGGGCGATTTCGAGGCCCAGCCCAAGAGCAACTATTTCGGTAATTTTGAATCGGGTAGAACAGAATATTTTGAAATCAATCTCGTCCCAATGATGGTAGGTCAGGCTAACGGAAAGATTGTTTTCCAATATGAAAATGCCAGCGGCGAAAAGCAGGAGCTCATAAAAGAGATCTCCATGAACGTTATGGAAATGCAGATGCCGCCAGAGGGTGAGATTCCGGTTGACGGCAAGCCTATGCCCGGAACAGAAGAACCCCAGAACAAGGGCTTCTTTGGGAGCGTCTGGTTCTATGTAATCCTTGGAGTTGTTGTCGTCGGCGTGATCGTCACAGTCGTTCTGGTGGTACGCAAGCGCAAAAAAGACAAGGAGTCTGATTTCTGATGAAGCTTATTGACACGCTCCTTTTAAGCATTAAAAATCTCTGGCGGCACAAGCTTCGATCCTTTCTCACCATTCTTGGTGTTATGATTGGTACCTGTGCCATTGTCATCATGCTTTCCCTGGGTATTGCCATGAACCGTAATTTTATGGAGCAGCTCAATCAGATGGGCAATATCATGCAGGTTCAGGTTTATAATTATAATCAAGGCGGGAAAACACCGGATGGTAAAGATATACCCGCCCTTGACGATAATATGATCGCTAAGTTTGAAAAGATAGAAGGGGTGGAAGGTGCAACCCCGATCTTAAATATCAATGTTAAAATGATGGCCGGGAAGTATATCAGCCATGTTAATATCCTGGGCATAAAATCCAATATGTTCAGATTGCTTGATATTCCCGTTAAAACCGGGCGGCCCTTGGAAGAAGGGGATACTGACCATATGGTTGTTGGCGGCTATGTGGCCCAGAATTTCTACAATCCTAAATCCTTCCGCTGGGAACCGGCCCCGCCTGACTTTGATCTTACCAAGGAGAAGACCACCATCAGCTGGGATATGAATTACGGTGAAAAACCAAGACCCGGTATGGAGCAACCTAAGGTTAAAGCAAAGCCTGTCAAGGTAGAGGTTGTAGGCGTTACAGGTCAAAGCGGCTCAGAATATGACTGGTCCATCATCATGCCTTTTGAGACAGTCAAGCAGTATCAAAAGGAAATAGAAAAATATAATAAGCAAAACGGAGGCAGTTCCGGTGGCGGCGGTGTTTACTTCGGCGGGGGTATGGCCATAGCCTCACGTGGAGGCTCATCTACCCAGACCGGGTATAACCGTGTCATTGTCAAAGCCAAGAATATTGATGTCGTTGTAAGCATTATGGAAGAGATCAAGGAGATGGGCTATGAGTGCTACAGTCCAATCCAAATGCTTGAAGATATGAAAAAGCAGTCGGCGGGTCTTCGTCAGATTCTGCTGGGTATCGGTATCATGGCTTTTGTCATTGCGGCCATCAGTATTGCCAATACCATGTATATGTCCATATATGAACGTACCCGGGAGATAGGCGTTATCAAGGTTATAGGCGCAAGGCTTCGGGATATACAGCGACTCTTTATGCTGGAAGCCTGGTGGATCGGCGTATTCGGCGGATTGATGGGAGTAGCCTTAAGCTTTCTGCTCTCTTTTCTGCTCAACAAGTTCAATGTCAACTTAGGAAGTTCCGTGATCTGGACGCCTGAGGGGGAAAAGCAGCTGGGTTCGTCTTATATTCCCCTTTGGCTTGCACTGGCGGCTTTCCTTTTCTCACCTATTGCGAGCCTTATAGCGGGTCTTTTGCCCTCACGAAGGGCTATGAAGCTCAGTGTAATGAAGGCATTAAGGCAGGATTAGAAAAGTTTATTAAGCTAACACAGAAAGTTTCCATATGAAAATCCCTTTTTTAAAGATGGCGTTTTACATGCCATCTTTTTCTTTATGTTAAAAAAATATTACATCCATCGAAATCATTGATCTTTGAGATAAATTGGTATATTATACTATAGTCTAATCATTTATTCTATCGGAAGGAGGTCGCGAAATGTTTAAAAGCCAGATACTTATCACCAGTGGATTCAGATTTAATAATGGGTTTGGCATTGCCGCGGCCGCCGGAAGCCTCTTTTATGGCCGTTCACACGGCATCGGCATTACCAATTAACAGTTTTTCCTAACCCAATAATTTATGTCTGAGTCATGCTATAACGAGAATCTAGGCGTCCCCCGCCTCGAGTTTCACTGACTCGGTACCGGTTCGAAATCTTTGATTTCGGTAACCGGTGATGTCAGTATAATTAACGCTTGACTTGTATTTTGGCGTCTAAAAGAAGAAAAAATGATTCATTTTTATTGAATTGACGCCGTTGCCTTATGTTTTCACGCTTACTAAGCTGAGGGAGGAATAGAGAAATGAAGAAATTCAAGCTTTTGATGCAATTTCTGCGCGGTAGCGGAAGGACCTATATCCTTGCCATTGTGTCAGTTTTGCTCATGACAATTTTAGCTGCAACAGTGCCGCTTATCATCAAAATGACCATCGATTCAATCATCGGAGATGAGCCCCTTAATCTGCCTGTATGGATGGGCAGTCTTTTGGATCAGTGGGGTGGTCTTGAGGCTATCCGAAGCAATTTGTGGATTATTCTTGTTGCATTAGTTACCATAACGTTGTTTCAAGGTACCTTTATGTATTTCAAAGGTAAGCTTTCCGCTGTAGCAGCCCAGAGCTCATCAAAGCGTATGAGAGAAAAACTCTATGATCATTTGCAGCACCTTCCTTTTGATTATCATGTAAAGGCTCAGACCGGTGATATCGTTCAGCGGTGTACATCGGACATAGAGACCATACAGAACTTTGTTGCAGGGCAATCGGTTGAAGCCATTCAAATTATAATGCAAGTCATAGTAGTGATTAGCATCATGATTTCCATGAGCTTTGAATATACATTGGTCGCCATTGTACTCATTCCCATTGTCTTTATCATCACCTTCCGCTTTTTTGTCAATATGATGAAGATATTCCTTCAAACCGATGAGGCAGAGGGTATTATGTCGGCCGCACTTCAGGAAAACCTGACAGGTGTTCGCGTTGTTAAAGCCTTTGGAGCACAGAAATTTGAAATGGAGAAGTTCGAAGAAAAAAACCATATCTTCAAAGAACTTAACCTGAAAATTGTCCGCATTATGGCTGACTTTTGGGGTGGGACCGACTTGATTTGTATGCTTCAGCACGGCCTTGTACTTATTATCGGAACTTATTGGGCTGTAAAAGGCAACTTGACCATCGGCACTATCATTGCATTCTCAACTTATACCGGCATGCTGGTATGGCCTTTACGTGGTCTTGGTCAGATGATGGGCTTTATGGGGCAGGCTTTTGTGTCACTGGGGCGTATTAAGGAAATTTTCGATGCCAAACCTGAGGACTATCAGCAAGGTATAAACGATAATCCTATCAGGGGAGAGATTGAATTTAAAGATGTTTATTTTGAATATGAAAAGGGAAAGCCCGTCCTGGAGGGTGCTGATTTTAAGATTGAGAGAGGGCAGACTGTTGCCATCTTAGGTGCGACAGGTTCTGGAAAGAGCTCATTGGTACATCTCCTTTTAAGGCTCTATGACTATCAAAAAGGTCATATTACCATTGATGGTATAGAGCTCTCGAAAATCAGCAGGGAATGGATCAGAAAGAATATAGGAATTGTTCTGCAGGAACCTTTCCTGTTTTCAAAGACCATTTTTGAAAATATCAAAATCGGAGATTACAATGTAAGTGAGCATGACATCCATAATGCTGCTCAAACAGCCTCCGTCCATGATGCTGTTATGGAATTCGAAAAGGGTTATGACACCATGGTAGGGGAAAGAGGCGTCACGTTATCAGGTGGCCAAAGGCAGAGACTTGCCATTGCCAGAACGGTGGCCAAGGATGTTCCAATTCTCATTTTCGATGATTCCTTAAGTGCGGTGGATACCGAAACCGATGCCCAGATCCGCCAGGCTCTGAGAGATAGACGAAAGGACACTACTACCATTATCATCTCTCACCGCATCACGACCTTGGCAGAAGCGGATATCATCTTGGTTCTTGATAAGGGGCGGATTGTGGAGAAAGGCAGCCACGACGAGCTTATCACCACAAATGGACTATACAAGAGAATCTGGGAGATTCAGAGCGCCATGGGTGACGACCTGATGGAGGATGCAGGATAAGGTTATGAAGCTGCTAAAACGCTAAAAGATTTAAACCAAATTAATAGAAATCCTTAGAGAAAGGATGATTCCTTCATGCATTACGAAGAACAGGAATACAGCAAACGCATTGACTTTAAAACCATCAAAAGGCTGGCTGTATTCGCTAAGCCCTATAAAAAAAGCATTATCATACTCATTGTCCAGATGATATTCCTGGCTCTGGTGGACGCCGTATTCCCGAAGCTCAGTCAATTTGCCATCGATCATTTTGCTGTAAATAAAACCCTTGATGGCTTTTGGATATATTGCTTTGTAGCAGTAGGACTTGCGGTATTTCAAGCCTTTAATGTCCGATTGATGATAAAGAATGCGGGGAACATTGAGCACAATATCCCCTATGATATTCGAAAGGCAGCATTCCAAAAGCTTCAGGAGCTTTCAATCGCCTATTATGACAGAACTCCTGTTGGCTGGCTCATGGCAAGGCTTACCTCCGATGTAAAAAGACTTGGGGTAACCCTGTCATGGCATGTGGTGGACTTTTTCTGGTCCATCTTCCTAGTTGTGATCATGACTCTGTTTATGCTGTTCAGCAATGTGGGGTATGCTCTTTTGGTATTGTGTGTAGTACCTCCCCTGGTCGTTATCAGCATGATCTTTCAAAAGAAGATCCTCCATAATTTCCGAAAGACCCGAAAGTACAATTCTCAAATTACTGCGGCCTTCAATGAAGGGATTACAGGTGCAAAGACTATTAAATCTTTAAGCGTTGAGGACCATATGCTGCAGGAATTTGAAAAGGTCACCTCGGAGATGAAGAACTTCTCCATCCGTGCAGCCACCATTTCTTCTGTTTATACGCCTATTATTCTGTTTCTGGGCAGTATTGCAACGGGTCTGGTTCTATGGAAGGGTGGCTATGAGGTTGGAACAGGTGTGGTCAGCTATGGCACACTGGTAGTGTTCACTTCCTACGCTGTTCAGTTCTTCGAGCCAATCAAGCAGTTTGCCAGGGTTTTTACCGAGCTTCAGTATACCCAGGCCTCAGCCGAGAGGGTGGTTACCCTTTTGGACACTGAGAACGACATTAAGGACAGCGAGCTTGTTACAGAGAAATTTGGAAATATGCTGGAGTCCAACCGCGAAGCCTGGCCGGAGTTTAAAGGTAATATTGAATTTAAGGATGTGACCTTCCGCTACAAGGAGGGAGGTAATATTCTTGAGCACTTCAACCTGACCATAAAAGCAGGCGAGAAGATCGCTCTGGTAGGTGAAACAGGTTCCGGAAAAACCACCATTGTTAATTTGGCCTGTCGTTTTTATGAGCCTACAGAGGGAGAGATTCTCATGGACGGGGTGGATTACAGAGAAAGGCCTTTACTTTGGATGTATTCCAATATCGGTTATGTACTGCAGGAGCCTCACCTCTTTAGCGGTACGGTGAGGGAGAACATTGCCTATGGCAGACAGGATGCGACTCAGGAGGATATTGAAGAAGCTGCTAAAATCGTCAATGCCCATGACTTTATCCTCAAGCTTGAGAATGGCTATGACAGTGAGGTAGGGGAGCGGGGAAGCCGGCTCTCTACAGGTCAGAAGCAGCTTGTTTCTTTTGCCCGGGCGATTCTTTCCGATCCTAGAATGTTTGTGCTTGACGAGGCGACATCATCGGTAGACACAGAGACGGAGCACCTGATCCAGGATGCCTTAAACAAGGCTTTAGAGAGCAGGACCAGCTTTATTATCGCCCACAGACTCTCTACCATTCGCTCTGCCGATCGTATTCTGGTTATCGACAAAGGGAGAATTATAGAAGAAGGAACCCATAAGCAGCTTATACGCAAGAAAGGCTATTATTACAGGCTGTACACCAACCAGCTCATTGAGGAGCAGGAAAAAGTGGCTTTTGCTCAGTAAAAACTAAAACTAAAACGAAAACATCCTGGGAACACCAACCCGGGATGTTTTTTGATTACAAGCACTTCTATCTGGAATGCTTCCTAGCTTCCATGAGATTTCTTTCAGCTTGCTGATAGACAGAATCAAAATCCGCATCTGTACTGGCGAATGAGGAGCCCCAGCTAAGCTTGACTGTATAGTCTTTCATTTGACATTTATTCATCTCATAAAACCCATGAATGAAACGCTTTTCTATTGTCTTAATGGGATCATTCTGAATATTCTTTACCAGAATCACATACCTCTCGCAGCTCTGATGGGACAGAAAATCGTCATCGCGAATGGATGAAGCAAGGACATTCGAAACACTGGTAATCACATGCTCGCCTTCATTGAATCCGAACCTGAAATTAATGTCGGTTAAGTTATCAATCTCGACTATAATGAGGATATATTCACCATTGCTGATTTTCCGGTTTTGAAGCATATTGGCTGCAAGATAGCGTATATTACTGAGTTTATCCAAATTATCCTTTACCATTAGTTCATTAAGACGTTTATTGGATATCATAAGACTTTCGTGGGCATCAGCCAGCTTTTTCTCTGCCAGAGCGCGTTCTTCATGAAGGTACAGACATCCCAGGCAATGACAGAGCTCCTGTCCCAAATCATCAATTAAAACTGACGGAGCACACGCTGATATAATAAGAAATCCAAATTGGAGCTTGCCGAAGTAAAGGGGTCTTACAAGTACAGGCTCCGAATTTTTATCCAGGATATGCTCCGGTAGCAGATTGACCGCTGGAAAAGCCTTGGGATGGTGAATACGATGTCCTTTGAAATAACCATAGTAAAGAGTAGCCTTCAGACGCTGTTCGATTGCCGTATCGTCAAATGGCAATGGTTCGGTATAGCGAACAATATAGCATTGAAGAATACTATGCTCTTCAAGATAATGGGTCAGCTTTATAAAGAGATCCTCTGTGGCGAGGGATTGGAGGCGTCCGTTGAGAAGATGGGCGCTTAGGTAGGAAAAGCTTAATTTGTTCCGTTTAAAGAGCTCAAGTTCGCAGCCACGGGACTGCCTGACGAGTATCTCCGGTTCTATGGAACAGACTTGAATATTCTTGCGGCCAAAAATGAGTTCAAACAAAAGGGTCACCGCTTTTTCAGACATTAACTCAAAGCGTAGGTTTATGGTCGTAAGAGGCGGGGAAGAAAGGGCAGTGAGGTCTGACCCGTCAAAGCCTGAGACAGCAACATCCTCCGGAATGCGTAGTCCGTTATCTGAAAAACAGTGCTCTACGGCGAAGGCCATCTCATCGCTGGCACAAACCACGGCATCAACAGACTGGTCCTTGACATAAGGTATCAGCCTTTTCGCAAAGCTGTATCCCGACATAAACCCGTAGGTTCCCTCAAAAATAAGATTTGGAGGGACATACAAGCCGTTTCTGCTAATTACTTGTAAAAAGGCATCCTGGCGCACGATAGCTTCAGGGTGGGACGGGGGGCCGCCTATAAAGGCAAACTTGATATAGGAATGGGAGATTAAATGGGACATCAGTTTCTCAATGCCCACTGCATTCTCAGGAATAACGGAAGAAATACCTTCTAAAGCCAGGCCTATGGAAACAACAGGCACATCAATCTTTGAGGCGAAATGCTCTATTAAGTCCTTGCCGCCATGGCAGATCAAAGTGCTTGACAAAATAATAAGCCCATCCAGCCGTTCGCAGCGGATGAGTCTAAAGAGCGTATTGCACATATAATCATTAGAGGTGTTATTTTCAAGACTGCGTCCTTCAAATATTACCAGACGGGCATGACGTTTCTCAATTTCTTGAGCGATGCAATTTAAAGCGTTTGAACAGTAGCTGCTGCTAAAAACGCCCAGGATTAAGCCAATCCTCATAAGCACACCCTTAAACCCTTAAAGACCAAGCCTTTTTATCCCTGTACAATCATTTTACCACCCGAACATAAAAAGTAAAATATAAATGTCAAAAGCAAGAAAAGCATCAGGCAAGGAGGGAGAGCACTTTTATGTTGACGGAATTTTTAAAAATGCTATAATTGATTTGACTGCTAGAAGTCTTTTATAATGACTTTTGCAGCGAATCTTAATTAACTGTTTATCTCTATTAGGTGAGGCTCCTATACGGACAAACGCTGCTGCCCGGAAACGTCGAGAGACGCCAATGGGTGAACAGACATTGCCGGATTAAGGTTTTGTTTAATGTAGCTGGTGAATACCTAAGTCGTATAGTGCCAAAGCTCAATGACGGGGGTGTGATCATTATGGATAGTAGTGATGAATGCCCGCTCCGGCGGACTTTTTTTTAGGCCATTTCGCCCGGAGTGAAATTGGTATCTTTAAAGGATAGGCTTTTTAAGCTTATCGACATTGCCCTTTTCGGGGCATATTCTGTGAGAGGTGATTTTATTAGAAAGTAGGTGATTTCCATGCTGGAAATCTATAAGACACAAGAAAACGGCAACGAGCTCCTGAGTCTCGATTTCATAGAAAAAGGCTGCTGGATCAATCTTGTAGCTCCCACTGAAGAAGAACTGGAGTTGGTCATAAAAAATATTGGGCTTGAACAAAGCTTTTTAAGAGATCCTTTAGACGATGAGGAAAAGCCACGTATTGATATAGATGACGATCAGACTTTGATAATTGTGGACGTTCCCTATGTTTTTGAGGATGAACAGTCAATTAAGTTTGAAACAGTGCCTTTAGGCCTTCTGCTGGTTCACGATGACTATATCATAACAATAAGCAGCAAGCAGGCATCGGTTCTTGAACGCTTCAGAAATGGCCAGATAAGGGATCTTTATACCTATAAAAAAACACGATTTATCCTGCAAATCTTGCACCATATTGCCAAGGACTTTTTGAAATATTTGAAGCACATTGATAAGAAAACAGAGTTTTTGGAAAAGTCACTCCATAAGTCCATGCGAAACAGGGATCTCTATAAATTGCTGGAACTGGGCAAGAGCTTAGTTTACTTTACCACCTCTCTAAAATCAAACGAGACCGTTCTGGAAAGACTTTTAAGGGGTAAGGTCATTAAGCTCTATGAAGAGGATCAGGATCTTCTTGAGGATACCATTATCGAGAACAAACAGGCTATTGAGATGTCCACCATTTATAGCTCCATTTTGAGTACCTCCACGGACACCTTTGCCTCGGTTATCTCCAATAACTTAAACAGCGTCATGAAATTCCTGGCCTCCATGACCATCGTTATGGCTATTCCGACAATGGTTTTTAGCTACTATGGTCAAAACTTTCCCATACCGTTTCAGGAAAACCCCTTTATGTGGGTGTATGTGCTGTTCGGTTCAATAGTACTCTCGCTGGTTGTTGCGTTCCTTCTTTACAGGCGGGATATGTTCTAGCTACAAAAAGCCCTGATGGAACGATTTAGAAACAAATAAGTGTTGATTTTTTTCCCGGTTTGTATTATCATATGTAATGCACCTTTTGATTAAGGTGTCGTATGCGCCCATAGCTCAACTGGATAGAGCGTCTGGCTACGGACCAGAAGGTTGTGGATTCGATCTCTGCTGGGCGCGCCAAAGGAAAAGCCCCGAAAGCAAAAGCTTTCGGGGCTTTTTTAGTGCGTAATTGTATATCTCCCGGCGTGGGTGGCTTTAGGAAACGAACGGTATATTTTCATTGGTAAGCTTTTCAATGAGAATGGGGAAGCCTTCACAGCCATCCGACACTTTAATCTTCTTTTTATTGCCCACATAAAGCACAATATAATCCTCTTTAGCATGAACCTTTGTTATGTCTCTGAACCAAAAATCCTTTTTACTTCCAAAGACCGGCCGAAACTGGAGCGTACTCAACTCGATAACCATTCTCCATCGCCTATAATAATGTATAAAGAAAAGGCATGAAGCAAAGGCCAGAAACATTAACAGGTAGACAACGGTATTCGTCGTTGTCTTCTGCCAGAAGGTCATGTAAACAAAGCTTCCTCCGACGAAGAGGATACCGTATAAGCTGGCCCACAAAGTTGATTTGGGCTGTTTAACAACAAACCAGTTTTTGCTTTTTGTTGCTTCCATCTTTCCCAAACCATGCAATTTGTCAACCAATAACTCAAAGCCAGTTGCGTTCTTTTCTATGGTGAAAGATTTTTTATCTTCAATGTAAATAATAATCTCCTCATCATTTTGCCTGACCAGCGAGATTTCATTGAAGCTTGTTTGCAGCACTTTTTTAAAGGGACGGTACACTGTGATCTTATTTTGGCTGATATCAATTCTCCAGGTTAAATAATAAAAGATCAGGACTATTCCCAATAAGAAAAATAACCCGGGAACAACGATGGTTACTAATTCGGGATCTTTGTCCGGAAAGAACACGGACAGAGCTAAAGGTACAGCAAAGGTAACAGAAGTTATAATGCCTACCACAAGGGCAGCTTTTGAAAGACGCATCGTGTAATGATATTCGTCCAACTTAGCGTAAAAACGCTTGATCTGGCCGCGAAGCGCTATTATGATGAAAAGCCCGATGATCAGAGATATTCCTATTGTCAGACCGGTTCGGATAAGTAAATACTTTACTGTTTCCATCGAAGGCTCCCTTAAAAATGATGATTTGATTCAATTACTAGTACCCAAGAAAACGATTCAAAAAACAAAAAAGAAAGACTTTAGAATGCAGAAATTTGCTTCATTAATATTCTAAACTTATTAAAAATATGTAGAATTTTGTCGATTGTGGTGGTATAATTATCCTGCTTAAAAACATACATCCATGTCCACTATTAATTTACGAGAGGTAAAACATGAAAAAAATTACAAAAGTTCTATCGGTTGTTCTTGCGCTTGCATTGCTTTTGTCAGTGAATACATTGACTGGGTTTGCTGCGGAAGAGAAAAAGTTTGATGTAAGCCGCGAGGGTTATGTATCTGTCAGTAATGTGACAGAGGAAAAAGCAGAAGGCGAATTCACGTTATTTGTCGCCAAGTCCCCAGTGAAGGTCACCTTTCACGCTGATGATCTAGAGCTTGAAACCATTAAGTATTTTGTAGGCTCTAACGTTGCCGACGGGGTTGAATGGGGTAGTGATGATGAGTCTGTTGAATTTGATGTCATGAAGTATAAATACTATGAAGAAGACACCATCTATGACTATAAAACTCAGTCTCCTAAGGATATGTTTCTGTATGTATCGGGTAACTATGCTACATTAACCAAGCCTGGGTACTATCTGGTACATGCTATGCCTTACTACGCAATGGGAGATATGTTTTTAATCCAAGTTACAGGTGAGGCTACTTCCGAGCCCAAGCCATCTACTACACCTGCACCGACACCGGTTGCAACACCTGCACCAACACCAGTTGTAACACCAGCTCCCCAGCCTGTAAATGCAAAAGTAAAACCCACACCTTCAAAAGTGATTGTGGACGGAAAAGTGATTTCCTTTGAAGCCTATGGAATCGGTGGCTACAATTATTTCAAGCTGAGAGATTTGGCAACGGTCGTCAGCGGCACGGATAAGCAGTTCGAAGTGACCTATGACAGTGTTGCTAAGGCTATCAAACTGGTATCCGGGCAATCCTATACCAAAACCGGCGGCGAACTAACCATAGCAGCCAACTTTGTTGAAAAGGATGCTCAGGTGAACGCAGCTAAGATTTATGTTGATAGTGAGGAAGTAGAGCTTAAGGCCTATGGCATTGCTGGCTATAATTACTTTAAGCTCAGAGATATAGGCAAATTATTTGACTTTGGTGTAGAATGGGATGCAAAGAACAATGCTGTCATTATTGACACATCAAAACCATACATCGACTAATACATCAGAATGAGAAACCCCTGAAAGCTTTACGCTTTCAGGGGTTTTTTTGAAATCAGGCCTTATTAGAATGATTCTGAAAAAGCCCATGTCGGCAGATGTACACCATCAACTGTTGCATCATCCATGGGAAGCTTCTATTTTCATGGCTCTGTCACCTTCTCGTTAAGATAAATACGAGCGAGCAGAGCTGCGCCTTTTGCGGCATCTGCCAGAGGCAAAACAGTTTCGAGCTCGGGAAGCTTTTGGTCCAGTTCTTCTATAAGCGCCTCACGGACTGATTTATCCTTGAGCAAAACACTACCGGAAAGAGCAAGCTTCCCTTTATGCAAATCCAATTTATGAGCCACCGGAATGACCAATGCACATAATTCCGAAGCCGCCCTTTTACATATGGTTAAGGCTGCGGTATCATGATGGGCAAGGGCCTTGGGTAAAAGAGACGAAAAGCCGGCTATGACTTCCTTCCCCTGTTCAGGTCGGTATATATTTGCGATCAGCTCTTGTGTTGTTGTAATGCCTAGCTTGTCAAATACCAGTTCGGTCAGTATGGTCGGTGGCAGCCTTCCGTCCTGGGCCCGCACCACTGCTCGCAGAATGTCCCGGCCAATGGCATATCCGCTGCCTTCGTCATCAATGAGGTGCCCCTGTCCACCAGTTCGGGCCTCGTAACCGGATTCATTTCGTCCGCAGCAGATCGATCCGGTACCTGCGATCAGCAGCATGCCTACAGAAGTGCCCAGCGCGCCTGCCAGTGCTGTCTGATGATCGCCTACAATAAGAAGGGGAGCCGTGAGCTTAGCGGATACAAAAGCCTTTTGCAAGGTTTCTTCCGCCTTCGGATTACTCATGCCCGCCGCTCCGATGCAGACCGCTGCTAATGATGCGTCGTCGGCTTTTTGCTGGGCGGTGGATAAAAGGTCTGTCAGCGTTTCTAATATGTTTTGTACCGACGTGCCATTGACATTGAGGGGGCCGGCCTTAATTCTAAACAGTTCCTTTCCATCAATGGCCACTGCTACAAGTTCTGTCTTTGTGCCTCCTCCGTCAATCCCGATAACATATTGCTTCATTACTTTTCCTCATTTCATTGAAATACTGAGAACTCCTTCACATGGTTCGCCACGAAGAATACGCTCCACAGATGCGAAAGAGAGCGGTGTATACTCGAAGGCCGCCAGCTTGTAAGCGCGCTCATCGATCATTTGCAGGTCATAGGGGTTACGCAATGCCACGGCAATCACACAGCGCTGATTTTTACAAAGAGCGTTCACAAGCGCCAGTTGGCCTTGATTCAGATGACCGTTATAGGTGCCGACAACAACCGTCTGGCCAGGGCTTGTGCTGTGCAGTGTCTTCAAAATATCCTTTTCCTCCGGATTCACAGGGGTGATATAAAACTGTCCGCCAAAGCTCTTGGCCATATATTCCGGAAAGCTTTCGCTTTGGTCCAGGGAACTGGAGGCAAAGGTTGCACGGTATGCACGGCAGCCTGTAAAAAAGGTATTATTGTCTGGCTGGGGTATCTTGTCCCCGCGGCCGATTCGCGTAATACTTTTTTTACTGATGATACGTGCCGCTTCCTTGTGCCCGGGACTGCCTGCAAGATGGGTGCGCGGCTTCAAGGAGGCGTATTGCTGTTTTTTCTCAAGAATGATCTTTACGCTTGCGTCTAAATCCTCTATCTTTAAAATATTGTCTTCTACTGCTTGAGCGGCTTTTTCCAGCGCCTCTATGGCAAGAGCAGGCGAGTGGGAAATACAACCGAGGTTAACCCCTGCGCACAATGCCTTGACAAAGCCATCCGCAGTCCCATAATATGCTTTTATGGCATCCATTTCAAGGCAATCCGACAGGATGATGCCCCTAAACCCTAATTTCTCACGCAAAAGCCCTTTCAATATCACAGACGACATTGTAGCCGGTAATTTTCTTTTTTCGATTTGTGGGAAAAGAATATGCGCCGTCATCAAGCTGGGAACGTCTTCACGAATTGCAGCTTCAAAAGGCAGCAACTCACAGGCCAATAGATCTTTCTCTGTCTTATCGACACACGGCAGCCCCAAGTGACTATCCACAGATGTATCACCGTGTCCTGGAAAATGCTTGACACATGCGCATACACCGCCATCCCGCAGGCCGCGCATCATTTCAAGGGCATAAGGTGTTGCACCCTCAGTACGATCCCCATAGGAGCGTACTCCGATTACGGGATTTGAACAATTTGTGTTCAGATCCATGGATGGCGCCAAATTGAAATTCACACCCAAATCACATAATTCTTCAGCAGTGTAAAGACCAGCTATATAGGCATTGTGCGGAAAACCCGTAGATGCAACGGCCATAGCTGAGGGAAAGTTAGTCGCGTCCTCAGGCAGGCGAGAGACAACACCACCCTCCTGGTCCATGGCAATAAAGGCTGGATGTCCGGTGGCTTCCTGTACTTCCTTCTGGAGCATCTCGCACAAACTTCGTACCTGGTCGATACTCTCGACATTATGAGAGAATAAAATGATGTTTCCGGCTTTATATTTGCGTATCAGGCGAAGTGCTTCTTCATCCGGAGCCTTACCGGGAAATCCGAACATGATCATCTGTCCAAGTTTTTCACGAATGGTCATGATGGTACCTCCTTATTCGTATATATGATACGCCTGCTTTTTTGCGGCAAAGGTCTCTTCATCCCGCTGATAGGATTTCAAAATAACCTCCAGGGGGGTATTTGAAGTCAATTGTCCGTCGCCTCCGAGCAATTCGATGTGAAGCCGAGTTGCAGGCGGGAGAGGGGTGCACCATTCAAAATCCCGTGACCAGCGTGATTGTACCTCATAAAGAAGTGAAAGTGTCGTACGTACGGGTTCTACACTATGTACCTCCATGAGGTGGATTTGCACACCACCGCATAGGGTTCCCTGGTATTTTGAAGCGTTGGGTGTAAAATACAACGGGCGAAAGCGCACGCCTTGTAAATGCTTTTTATTCATAGCAGCAGCGAGCGCGGCGGGATCATTGATATAAGGGGCCCCGATAACTTCAAACGGCGCTGCTGTCCCGCGTCCTTCAGAAAGATTCGTTCCCTCAAAAAGACAGGTGCCGCTGTATAAAAGAGCCGATTCGAACCTCGGAAGGTTGGGAGAGGGCATTACCCAGGATAGGCGGGTGTCGGTCCAGAGCATGCTGCGTTTCCAACCATCACATGGGATCACCTTTAGCTCGGCTCCAAGGGCAAGGGTTTCGTTGGCCATTGCAGCAAATTCTCCGATTGTAAGCCCATATCGCATACAGAGGGGATATCCGCCCACAAAGGATAAAAAATCCGGCTGAACGATGTTTCCCTCAACGACAGTGCCGCCAAGAGGATTTGGCCTGTCCAGCACTACAAACGGTATTCCAGCTTCAGCACAGCTCTCCATCGCATAAAGCATGGTATATAAATAGGTATAATATCGGCTGCCCACATCCTGGATATCATACACCATGATATCCACACGGGACAGCATTTCTTCCGTCAGGCGTTTGGAATCCTTACGGTAAAGGCTATAAACAGGAATACCCGTGGTGTTATCGACAGTATCCTCTACATAAACACCGGCTCCGATATTTCCGCGTACACCATGCTCGGGAGCAAAAAGAGCCGTCAGGCCATACCTCTCGTGCAAAAGATCAATGGTAGAGCAAAAGTTGCTGTCAAGCCCGGTGGGATTTGTGATGAGACCGATACGCCTTCCTTTGAAAAGGCAATCATATTTATTACTTCGAACCACCTGGTCGATTCCATAGCATGTCATGGTAGCCCTCCTATAAAGAAGTTATAATACGGTGGTTTTCATCGGGTATCATGAAGCATTCCGCGCGGCCTGTGCGTGCTTCAATACCACGTACCCGGCTGAGCGCGTCATAATACTCAAAATAGGGGAAGCTTTTGCTTCCAGTCACGAACCAATGGGTTTGAACAGCTTTGCGCCACAGTTCATAGCCGGCGGTTGTGTCAAGGAAAACATACGGTTTAAAGTCGGTAGCGTCCTCCCAGTTTTCTGCATAATAAAGCGTGCGTGCAAAATGTGCGGGCAAATCCCGAACAAATCCGGAAAGGCCGGCGAAAAAGCGGGCATCATCTACGATGCGGCGACAGACCATATGATCCTTGTGCATGCTCTGTTTATGATGGGTGACCAGAATATCAGGCTTCACGCTACGAATAATATCACATACTTCAAACCGTACCTTGTCATCGTCCGGCAAGAGTCCATCGGGGTAATCCAACACCAGGAATTCACCGCCTAGCATGCCGGCGAATGCCTCCGCTTCTGCAAGCTTTTGTTTACGGTAATCCTCCAAGGTACGGCCAGCAGGAACACCCTTCTCGCCCGCTGTGAGCGCAAGTGTTACGATTTTCCCTCCATGGACTGCGCAGGTGGCCAAAAGACCTCCTGCTGTCAATTCCATATCTCCCACATGACCTCCGATAGCTAAAATCGTATGCTTCTCATTCATCATTATTCATTCCTTTCAGTTCTTTGCGCAGAATGGCAAAGCTTTTTACAGCAACAAAGCCTGCACCTTCGTAAATTCGTCCGGCAGGATTATTCTCTCCTGTAAACAAGGACATGTATTGGGCACCTCTGTTTTTTTCCTGTTCGCAGAGGTGATAAAAAAGCTGTTTGCCAAAGCCTTTTCCCTCCCATTCAGGCAGGACTCCGATTCCTGTAAAATAGCCACGGCCTGACTTTTCAGGATAAATAGGGCCGGCAAAGCCAACTACCAGGCCATCACTTTCAGCGACAAGAAAGGGTATACCCTTTAATGCGCTTTCTTCTATTTCTTTAATCCATATGGGGTTATTAAGACCATGCAGCATTTCGGAAAGTCCATGGCAGCGCTTTTGGTCATACAAATCGACACGATAACCCTTTTCCAAGAGCGCTTTTGCCTTTTCCTGTATGCCCTCCGGCATGGAAAAACGGGATAGATCGAGATACATGGCGCACTCACGCCCGCGTTCCAGATATCCGCAAGCAAGAAGCCTTTGGTACAGCAAGGTATCCACTACGACACCGGGGGCGTTATTGTGCTGATGCTTGTTTGTATTTGGGATATACCAGGGCAGATGGATAGGATTGAAAAACAAGACATCGCTCACAGTCTTTCCTATCTTAAGAAAACTGTTCTCCAGATGTAACAGTAAAAGACGAGTGTGCTCCAGGGTGTCCACCGGCTCATCCAGCACAAGGCAGGTAAAATAGCCGCGTTCCCCGCCTGCCGGCAGGTCGTCTCCGGAACAGCCGCAAACAAATCCCAAAGCGCCGGCTTCTTCCAGTATAAATGTATGCTGTACAGAAAAATATTTATTTTGCAGAAACAGAGCAGAAAAACTTTCTGTTGTGTGCTCCACAAATCCATCCCGCACTGCCCGCCTGTTCCATAGTGCGGTGACGGCTGGAAGATCTTCCGTGGCAAAATGGCGTATCATATTATTCCTCCCACAAGTGGTAGCGAGATTTTTCCAAGTGCTACCTACCCCGAATATAGCATCTATCCAGCATAAGCCCCACCGCAAGGGCGGCAGGGCTTATGTAAAAAACAGTTTATGGGATCACCCTTTGACAGCACCAATGGTAACGCCCTCAAGGAAGTATTTTTGCAGACTGAAAAATAGAATAAACATAGGCAGAGCGGATAAGGTTGCACCCGCCATCATAGGAGCGAAATAGGTGGTGTTGGCAAACTTGAAATTTTTGAGCCCTACTTGGATGGTCTGCATGGCTTCCTGACTGGTTACAAGGAACGGCCAGAAAAAGGTATTCCAGCTATTCATAAAGGTGAGTATAGCCATTACCGCAAGAACGGTTTTTGACAAGGGCATGATAATCTTTAAGTAGATCTGCAATTGGTTGCAGCCTTCAATTTTAGCGCACTCAATAATTTCAATGGGTAAGCTGGACATAAACTGCTTGCATAAAAAGACATTGTACGCGGTTACGAATGTAGGTGCAATCAGGGAAAGATAACTGTTGTCCAATTTAAGCGTATTGACGACCAACATGTAAAGCGGTACCTGGGTAACCTGATAAGGTATCATCATGGCGCATATTAGTGCAAAAAAGAGGAAATTCTTTCCCTTAAAATTGATTTTAGCAAACGCATATCCCGCAATTCCTGCAAACACGACGTTTCCTACGACGATGGACGAAGAAACGATCAGGCTGTTTATCATCCAGCGCCCCGAGTGTTTACTGAAGTTAAAGAAAAACTTATAGGAATCAAAGGAGATTCTTTTCGGAAACAGGGAATAAGATGCTCCACCAGCCTCTACCGGTGGACCAAAGGAGGAAACAAGCATGTAATAAATAGGAAATAGCGTTATTATGGCGAGAAAAACCAAAAATATAAATATCAGACCGTTGCGCAAATACAGCAACTTTTTATTGTTAATATGTTGAGAATATAAGCCAGACATTGCACATCTCCTCTCTTAATATTCCACGTTTCCACTCATCAGACGGAACTGCAGTGTAGAGATCCCGGCGATTATTACTGCCAGAATCATGGCTTGTGCACAAGCAAGACCGTAGTCAGAGTATCTGAATGCATTGTTGAAAATGAGTAGGCCTACCATGGTTGTGCTATTGTTTGGCCCGCCGCCCGTCATCATATAGGCATTCATAAACACCTGGAAGGAGCCAATGATGCCTGTCACAAATAAAAAAAGCGTGGTGGGCTTGACCATGGGCAAGACAATGTAGTAGAGCTTCTGAAAAAAAGTCCCGCCTTCTATATCCGCAGCCTCATAGAAACTGCTAGGCACGCCCAACAGGGCTGCAAGGTAGATAATGATATTTGAGCCATGGCCTGCAAGCAGTGCCATGAGGACAAGACTGAACATTGCTGTTGAAGAGGAGCCAAGCCAGTTTTGGTTCCCAATACCGAACTGGCGCAGAATCGTATTAAAGAGTCCCGTTGGAAGGGGATCATATATCCACAACCATACAACTGATAAGGCAACACCGGAAGCGACGGTTGGAAGATAGTACATCGACTTGAACAGGGACTGGAACTTCTTCGTAAATGGAAGTATCAAAACCGCTACGCTAAAGGAAATCAAAAGACTGAGCGGTACGGTAAACAATGTATAGATTGAGGTGTTTACAATTGATTTATAAAAAAGTTCGCTTTTAAAAGCGGTTTTATAGTTCTCAAGGCCCACAAAGATGGAACCCAGAGGTTTGTATTTTTGAAAGCTTGTAAACAATGCGCTAATAACCGGATAAATAGTAAAAACTAAAAAGACAATCATTGCCACGGCAATAAATAAATAGCCCCATATATCCTCGCTGGTGATACGATTTTTGGAGATAGGACCGCTTTTGGACATTTTAGATTTTCCCATTATAAACCTCCTGGAAATGCCGGAATAAAATACTGGGGTATCGAACCTATCTAGGCTTTGCCGAATTTGCCAAGTAAACCCGGCAAATGCCACCCGCATCAACAGCGGGAAGCATTTGCCGCTTAAGAGTAAAAATATTCTAAAATCAGGGAATTAGTCCTTAACTATTCCATCCTCTCCAAAGGCTTCAATGGCAGCTTTTTTAACTGTTTCATACATTTGATCAGGAGTAATTTCGTTTGCCAACAGCGCCTGGAAATTGGGAACAATAACTTCATCCATCAGTCTTGAGTGCTTAGCACCTAATTCTGCGGGAATGTCGGGGCGGGGCTCTGCCACTTGAGCAGTCAAAGACTGCATGGCAGCGGCATTCTCAGGACTACGTGGAACTTCATTTTGAATCTTGGCCATAGCATCACGGGATGAGTTACTCAGTCCTGACAAATACAGCTCGTTGCAGGTATAGGCAGCAACGTCGCCGGCGGACATAAAGTATAGCGCTTTCATCATATTAGCCAGGTGCTCGGCAGAAGGCTCTGCTTTACCGCGGAACATGGAATAGCCTCCAGCTGCACCCTGTGCGGCCTGCTTCTCACCAAAGAAGGTAGGAACGGGCAGCACAATATACTCTGCTTCTTTACTGTTTTCAACAGCACTTCCGTCCTTAGCCTGGATCTTTTTGTTGTTTGCCAGGGCAAGACTCTCAAAGTTAGCAAGACCTTTACCAAAGATCATGGTCTGGCCGGTAAGGAACATATTCCAACGTTTGCCGGCGTCAACACTGCCCATTTCCTTGGGGGTGGAGCCATCATCTATTATCTCACGAATGCTGGCCAACAGGTTACGGAAATTTTTACTGGTAAAGGCGTATTTTAGATCCTTGTTAAAGGCAGCAGGCATACCTGCATTTTTGGTAAGGATGTTAAGATAGTCGGCAGCGGTAACGCCTGCGCAGGCAAAGATAAAGCCATAACGGTCTGCTTTGGCGCCTGCTTTGATAGCGCTGCGGAATTCATCATAGGTCCATCCGTTTTTCTGGATGGTTTTCCAGTCGATTCCGGCATCTTCAAGCATAGCCTTGTTGCCGCCTAAGGCCTGAACAGATATATAGGTCGGCAGTCCGTATAAGCCATTCCCGTTCCGGTAGAAGTTAACAGCATTTTCATCAAAGTCTGCCAATTGCTCGGTAGAAATGATATTGGTAATATCAAGAAGCAGACCGGTGTCGATGTATTTTGCTACATTGTCATGCTCTACGAAAGCAATATCAGGGGGAGTACCGGCATTGAGCTGTACATTCATCTTATCTTTGTAGTCTTCCCAGCTTGCCGTTTCAAATTTTAGTGTAAGATTGGGATACTTGGCTGTAAAATCAGCAGACCATTTTTCTAACTGCTTCTGATAAGTAGCGGAAACAGGGGGAAGCAGCAAGGAAATGGTATCTGGGGCTGCCGCAGCAGGCGTTCCCGGCGCAGCCGTGCCGTCGGTTGCCGATGGTGATGGTGTTGGTGTTGATGCAGGTTCACTGCCGCATGCGCTGAGCATGCTGACTGTCAGTACGAGAACGAGAATGATCGAAAGAAATTTTTTCATGATTTTCCTCCTTGCTATATTTTCCATAATATTGCCTTAAGGCAACTTCAGGACGTTTTTAAGGCCTTCGTTTCAATGGCCTGGCGGAGCATACCGCCATTTTCATTCAGAACAAGCTGCGCACTATGGGCATCAAGACCTGATTTAAGCATCATAATGGCGAGCTTTGTATTGTTTCCCGCTTCTTTAAGTACACTGGAAGCAACTTTTTCCGAAACACCGCACACCTGTTGGATGATCCGATGAGCACGAGCCAACAGTTTACTATTGCTTGGGCGTAAATCCACCATTAGATTTCCGTAGACTTTACCCAGCTTGATCATGGTGCAGGTCGTCAGCATGTTGAGCACAAGCTTTTGCGCGGTACCGCTTTTTAAGCGGGTAGAACCAGTAATGACCTCCGGCCCTACAAGAGGGGCGATACAAATATCACAAAGACGGGAAAGCTCCGTATCAACGTTTGTTGTGATACCGACAGTGGCTGCGCCTAATTCTTTTGCCGCTTCAATAGCAGCAAGTACAAAAGGAGCGCCGCCGCTTGCAGTGATGCCAATGACAACATCACCCTTTCGAACACCGGCCTCAATTACAATTTCAACTCCCTGGTTGTGGCTGTCTTCACAGCCTTCTACGGCTGTACGCAAAGCAATGTCACCGCCGGCAATATAGGCCTGCACAAGTTCTGGGTCTGTGCTAAAGGTAGGAGGGCATTCACTTGCATCCAAAATGCCGAGACGACCCGAAGTTCCCGCACCCAGATAAAACATACGGCCCCCGCCAGCGAGTGCAGCATGCAGCAGATCCACGGCTTGTACAATATGGTCTATCTCTTTTTCAACGGCCAACGGAACCTTCATATCCTCAAGGTTCATTAGGGCAATCATTTCTTTTGTGGAACAAAGATCAATATCAGTTGTTTCTGAATTAACCGTTTCCGTTAACAGGCCGGCAAAATAATCATTCAACGAAATTCCTCCCAATTGATGCAATTCTAAACGTGTAGAACAAGTTATTGAACAAATTTAAGCGATAAGCTCTAGTATTCAGAATAACGACCAAATCGGAATAAGTCAATAATTTTTTGAATAAAATTTTAAATTGTATTTAAATTTCAAATTTTTATTTCAAGTTCTATGAAATGATACGATAATTTTTTATTTCAATAAGATTCATTTACATTGCAATAAATTTTCATATGTGGTACCTTAAAAAGACATAATCAGATTACAGAAAGGTAGGGAATTTATGATATCTGTTTCTTCCCTTTCTCAGAAGCAGAAAATTGGGCAGCTCATGTTCTTCGGATTCGATGGGCCACACATGTGTGAGCATGCACGCTCCGCTATCCGCGAACAGCATATGGGAAACGTGATTCTGTTTACACGGAATTTTACAGGACCGCAGCAGCTTTTTTCGTTGATCCAGGAATTACAATGTGAAGCGCTGGAAGCAAACGGAGTACCGCTTTTTATAGCGGCAGATCAGGAGGGTGGGCAGGTTACACGCTTTAACCGCGGATTGACCTGGTTTTGTGGTGAAATGGCAACCAGGGCGGCAGGAACGCCTGATCTTGCGGAAAAGGTTGGTGAAGGGATCGGTGCGGAAATGGCGCGGTTGGGAGTCAATTTCAATCTTGCACCAGTGGTTGATCTTGCCAATAATCCAAATAGCCCTCACATTGGTTCACGTAGCTACAGCGATGAACCCGAAGCAGCAGTACGGTATGCCGACGCTTTTATCAGGGGAGCACAGAAGCATGTGATTGCAACCGCAAAGCATTTTCCAAGTATTGGTGGAAGCAAGGTGGATTTGCATCTGTCCTTGGGCTGCAATACACGGACACGGGCACAGCTTGAAAAAAATGAACTCGCACCGGTTGCGGCACTTGCAAAGGGTGGAGTAAGGTGTGTAATGACCAGCCATGAGATTTACACGGCATTGGACAGTGAACCCGGAACGCTTTCGCCCTATATCCTACAGGATCTTCTGAGGAATGCCTATGGATACCGGGGGCTTATCATTAGCGATTGTATGGAAATGAAAGCACTGGATAATTACTGCGGTACACCTGAGGGGTGTGTACGTGCCGTACTTGCGGGTGTCGACCTGCTGCTGGTATGTCATACCGAGGTGGTTCAGAACGCTTCAGCCGCAGCTCTGATTGCTGCCGTGGAAAGCGGACGGTTGCCGGAAAAAAGGCTTGACGAGTCTGTAGAGCGAATTCTACGTGAAAAACAGAACATGGATGTTTCTGCTTTTTTAAATAGCAAATGCCCTGACGTGCAGAACGAAACGCTTTTTTCTATCAACCGTTCTTTAGCGGCAAACATTAGTGAAAATGCGCTTACGATATCTGGCCAGACAGATTTTTTTACCCTTGGGGAAAAAGATCAGTTTCTCTTTCTGGCCCCTCCACCCACCGCACTTACACAAGTGGATGAGAAGAATGGCGCTTTTTCTCTTACAGGCGTTATGAAAACCGCTTATCCTCAGGCTATGTGCGTAGAATACCCTCTCGTACCCGATAGGACCCAGCTTGACAGGTTGGCTTCTCTCATGTCCGAGGATCTCAGCCGTATCATTATTTGCACCTATAATGCGCATTTGGATCAGGGGCAGCAGGAATTGCTTCGTCGGGCTTTCGAAACCGGCAAAGCAGTGGGTGTCATTATGCTGCGTAATCCTTTTGACCTGTCTTTCTGCGACGGAGCAGCCGCCACTCTATTGACATACGAATATACACCCACTTCGGTCAATGCACTGATTCGTCTCTTTAAAGGAGAAATCACACCCCGGGGAAAGCTACCAATCCCCATAAAAACAGGAGGTTTATAACATGGCAGAAAAAATGCTTGCCTATATCAAAACACAACCGGCCGTATGGCGTGCTATTTGTGAACATCAAACTGAGATTATGTCGAGCTGTGTGGAATTACTCACTCATAAGAAGCCCAAACGGATTGCGATGGTAAGCTCGGGCACATCAAATTATGCGGGTAGGATCGCAGCATGTCTTCTTCGCCCGATTTTTAAGGACATTCAATGGATTACGACTGTTCCCACCCGTTTGGAAGAACTGGGGGAGGACCTCTCCGATACAACTGTTTTGGCTATCTCTCAGTCGGGGAAAAGCACCTCTACTCAGCGCGCAATCCAGATTCTGCGTACCTATGGAGCAACTGTGATAAGCGTAACATCCGATGAAAGCTCCCCCATAGCTCGGGAGGGGGACGCACATGTTCACATACGGTGTGGTGAAGAGACAGTAGGGCCAAAAACAAAAGGAATGACCGCTACTGTTTTGACGCTGTATCTGTTGGGAATGGAAATGGCAAAAACAATGAAAAAGCTACACTTTGATTGGCTTCCATTGCTAAACTCAGCCTTTGAAGCCGCATTGGAAAATATTGAGCGTAGTTTGGAATTTGCAGCAAAAACAACACCGCTGCTTGCAAAAGCGCCATGCCTGACGCTGATTGCTGACGGTGTCGGTCTGCCTATTGCTGAAGAAGGTGCACTTAAACTGCTGGAAACGCTCTATGTCCCGGCTTCTGCATGGGAATTTGAGGAATACCTTCACGGTGTCAACAACATTATCGCACCGGGGGCCTATCATCTCTTTCTTTTGCAGAATAACGAAAATTTTGAGCGTATGAACAAGCTCATTGATTACTGTGGTGAACGAGGCTGCGAGGTTTTCGTCATCAATTGCTCCGGCCGGGAGATTCCCTTTCGGAATACACTCAATCTTCTCTGTACCGGAAAGCCGGAAACCCTTACATATGAAGCCATGCTTCCCTATCAGGTACTTAGCGCAGTGGTATCAGAAGCAAAGAATATCCAGTGTGACAGGCCAAAATTCCCAGATTTTTATGCCGCGCTAGGAACTAAGACAGACGCAAAAAAGGGAGAATAGCAATGAAATATCGGGCAGCGATGGATCTGGGTGGTACACATTGCCGATTTTACCTGGAGGATTTAGCAGGTATATGTCTGGGTGAATTTTCTGGAATCGGTTGCACGCTTAACCTTGACGGGCCTGTGCGCACCAAAGAAATACTTGGCGCTACTATTTTACCGGCCCTTGCCGCCTGCGGCCTTAATCCAGAGGATTGCGAGGGATTTGTTTGTGCTGCAAGCGGTGCAGATACGCCTGCACTGGAATGCGAATATCGGCAGATTCTATCCGAGCTTGGTTTTCCCCACCAGAATGTTCTCATTTACAACGACTGCGCGATTTTTTTGGCGCCTTGCGAAGCGCCGGCTCTTTTGATTGCCAGCGGCACGGGCTCGATTCTTTGGGCCCGTGACGAAAAAGGAGGCTTCCACCGCTACGGGGGATGGGGGCATCTTACCAGTGATGAGGGCAGCGCATTTTCCTTAGCGCTTAAAGCCTTATCAACCGTCACCCGGCATCTTGACGGTGACGGACAAGCACCTATGCTGACCCAATTAATAGCGGAACAATCCGGGCTGCGCACTCAGAATGCTATCACAAAATTTTGCTATCAGAATATTCTTGAAAAAAGTAAAATAGCAGCTTTTGCACCTCTGGTTTTTCAAGCGGCCGAGTGTGGCGAAGCCGAAGCCTTACGTCTGTTAAAAGAGGCTGCACAGGCACTTTTACATGGTGCCTTGGTGCTTTCCATGCATACGGGTGCCTTTCCGAGTATTTTCTTGTGGGGAAGTCTTCTTCTGAAATCAGACCTCCTTTCTAACCTACTAAAGGAATTATTGGTAATTCACTTTCCAGGATCTGTGGTAAAAGCACCGGAAGATACCGCACTTTGTACGGCAATACGTCTGGCGCGTCAAATAAAAGAGGCTGTCTCAAAATGATAAAATGAACTGCTCCCTGTCAAATAGATAGGACAATGAATGAAAAACAATTGAACTGGATTTCGTCAAAGAATGATATGCTCCCTGTCAAGTAGACAGTGGAAGAAATAAAAATCAATTATGACGTCAACCAACAATTTTGGTTGGCGTCATTTTTATGCAGCCTGATTCATCAGATGTTGTCTGTATTCCATTGGGGT
>JAEZJF010000008.1 GCA_023415825.1 Bacillota bacterium | reverse complement strand
ACGGGCTTGTGCATATATCTGAGCTCACGGACCGGTATGTGAAACACCCCTCCGAGGTTGTAAAAGTCGGAGATGTGGTTTCGGTTCGCGTGCTGTCCGTGGATACCGCAAAAAAACGCATTTCGCTTTCGATGAAGCAGCAGAAGCAGGCGTAAAGTGGGTTTGACAAAGGAGGAAGTATGTTGAGGGCTCTGCCTGGCGGACCCACAGTTTGCAATGGTCACGCAATCCCTAGCGGGCTTGCACTCCTTTGGGCACTGAGCCTCCGCTTCGCTTGTTCCGCCGCAGGCAGCGCCCAGCTTCGGCTCCCAAACACTCACTTAAGGAAGTAACGGCCCTAAGGACGCATTTCTTGAAAGGCACACTTTAACCTTTAAAAACCCCGCAGACAAGAGGTGGATGTATGCTCTATCGGTTGGAAAACGGAAAGCCTCAGCAGGAAAACGGCGCATTGCAACAGGACGCCTCCTATTTCGGCGTGTTCGGCCTTGAGGAACTTGAGGATGCCGCAGCCCGCTTCTCCCTGCATCCGGAATTTATGGGTGCGCAAGGAGACCAACCTTTTCCTTCCTATACGCTGCATGAGGACACCGGTTATCTTTTGCTGCACACATTCGCAGGCAAACATAAAGCCAGACTGCCGCACGCATGCGCCTGTATCCGAAAAGGGCTGCTGTTGGTATTTTGTAAAGAAACGGATGAAATGGAGCAGCTCCTGCTATCCTTTATCCCCACACAGGGCACGACGCTTTCGCGCATGCTGTGTAACTTGATCGAAAAGCTGACCGATGGCCATGTGGAACTGCACCATAGCATTGAGATGGAAGTGACGGAGCTTGAGAACGCGCTGCTCACTACCAAAAAGCGGGATTGCGTACGCGAGATTATTGGATTAAGGCGCAGGATGATGGCGTTAAAACGCTTTTATGAACAGTTGCTCGCGGCACTGGACGAAATGGAAGAAAACGAAAACGACATGTACGACGAGCACGCCATGCGCTATTTTCATCTGTATTCCACCCGGGTGGACAGGTTGTACCACAGCGCGCTCAACCTGCGGGATTATGTCACGCAGGTGCGCGAATCTTATGAGACGGAGATGGACATCAGCCTGAACAAAGTGATGAAAATATTCACCGTGGTTACGTCAATATTCCTGCCGCTCACGCTCATCGTAGGGTGGTATGGTATGAATTTGCAGATGCCGGAATTTTCCTGGCCTCATATGTATACGGTGGTCATACTGATCAGCATCGCCGTTGTAGTCGCTGAGATCATCTATTTCAAGAAGAACAAGTGGTTTTAAGTCATACTTGACAGCTTTAGTTTTGGATGCTACGCTGAATGTAACAATTGCATAGCCTTATCCAGAGTGGTTGAGGGACTGGCCCGATGAAACCCGGCAACCTACGCCGAAGAAGCGCAAGGTGCTAATTCCTGCGGCCTATTTATAGGCCGGGAGATGAGAAACCCGAATTTTGGCGCCTCGTCTAAAACGGGGCGCTTTTTCTTACGGATGGATGGGCAAAATGCAAAGTAGATTTGCAAAAGGAGTAGAATGTATGGCAAAGCAGCTTTTCACCTCGGAATCGGTAACGGAGGGACATCCGGATAAAGTGTGCGATCAGATTTCGGATGCCGTGCTGGACGCAATGCTCTCTGAGGACCCGCTTTCCCGTGTGGCGTGCGAGTGCGCCTGCACCACCGGCATGGTGCTGGTCATGGGGGAAGTTACCACCAACTGCTATGTGGATATCCCTGGCCTTGTTCGTTCCGTGGTGCGAGAAATCGGTTATGACGATGCGGCTTACGGCTTTGACGCCTCCACCTGTGCGGTGCTGGTGGCGCTGGACGGTCAATCGCCCGACATCGCGCAGGGCGTGGACAAATCCCTCGAAGCAAAGCGCGGCGAAATTCAGGATGCCCTTGCGACGGGAGCTGGCGATCAGGGCATGATGTTCGGCTTCGCGTGCGATGAGACGCCGGAGCTTATGCCGCTGCCCATTTATTTGGCCCACGCGCTGACCCGTAGGCTCGCGAAGGTCAGAAAGACCGGCCTGTTGCCGTTCTTAAGGCCGGACGGCAAGTCCCAGGTGACGGTAGAATACGAAAACGGCAAGCCCGTGCGGGTAGATACCATTGTGGTCTCCACCCAGCATGACCCGGATGTGACACAGGAGGAGATAGAGTTCGCTGTGATCGAGCAGGTGATCGGCCCCGTAATCCCCGCAGAGTTGCTGGATACGAACACCCGCATGCTCATCAATCCCACCGGCCGGTTCGTCATCGGCGGCCCGCATGGGGACAGCGGCCTGACCGGGCGAAAAATCATCGTGGATACCTACGGCGGCTACGCCCGCCACGGCGGCGGCGCGTTCTCAGGCAAGGACCCGACAAAGGTGGACCGTACCGCTGCATACGCCGCGCGTTATGTCGCAAAGAATATTGTGGCGGCCGGGCTCGCCTCCCGCTGCGAAATACAGCTTGCTTACGCCATCGGCGTCGCGAAGCCGGTATCGGTACTGGTGGATACACAGGGCACAGGCAAGGTTTCTGACGAAGCGCTTGCAGCGGCCGTGCAGAAGGTGTTCGATTTAAGACCCGAGGCCATTATCCGCATGCTGGACTTGAGAAAGCCGATCTACCGCAGGACGGCAGCCTACGGCCACTTTGGCGATCCCGCTTTCCCGTGGGAAAAAGAGGACAGGGTGGGCGCACTCAAAGCGGCGTTCGGGCTATAAAA
>JAEZJF010000031.1 GCA_023415825.1 Bacillota bacterium | reverse complement strand
CCCGTCACAGTTACCACGCGCTCAAGGAGCGGCTTGCCCAGTGCAACCGCCTCGTAGATCGCGTTGCAGGTGCCGACGTTTAACACCACGCAGCCCGCGTCCGCCGGAAGGCCGCCGCTTGGGACCTCCCGCCCGGTGATGGCGTAAATCAATTGCTTTTCTCCGCCTTGCGGGTATTTGACGCGTAGCGGACATACTTCAATTGGTGTGCCCTTCGCCGCCTCGCGCATGGCGCGTATGGCCCGAAGTTTGTTCCCTTCAATGCCGACAAATGCCTGCTTGACTTGAAGCGCGCGCATCACGAACCGCATGCCCGCGATGACGTTTTCGGCATGCTCCTGCAACAGGCGATCGTCCGCCGTAAGGTACGGCTCGCATTCCGCCCCATTCGCGATCAATACGTCGACTTTTTTGTCTTTGGGAATGGTAAGCTTGACATGTGTAGGGAACGTGGCGCCACCTAAGCCGACAATACCTTTTTCACGAATGATCGATATGAGTTGGGGCCCGCTCAGAGCATCTATGTTTTCTGACGGTGCATAGCTTTCATCTTTGGTGTCCAGATGGTCGTTTCGGATTACTACCGAAAGCACGAGACTTTTTCCCGTGGGGTGCGGCCGGTTTTCCACAGCAATTACCGTACCGGAGACGCTGGCGTGTATGGGTGCACTCACATAACTTTCGCTTCTACCGATACACTGCCCCACTTTCACGCTGTCCCCTTTCTTCACAAGCGGGGTACATGGCGCGCCCGTGACCCGTACCATGGGGATTGCCACAATGTCCGGCGCGGGCATGATGGAGATGGCGCTTTCGTTGGAGAGTGTCTTGCCATGATGGGATGATTTGAGTGGATGCACGCCGCCGGCAAAAGGATGGGCTTTCATTATTTCACCTGCTCTTCCTGTTGTCAGAAAATTAACGAGGTATAAGTTGTTGCACAACAAATGCCTTTCCCTATTATCATAACAAATACCTGCAATGAGGGGCAACCCTATTCTTTGAAAAAATCGGGCGGTTTGGCGAAAAGGATTAATATTCAAGGAAAAGGGCGGGCTGACATTTTGCTCGCTGTAAATAAGAAAAAAGCGACGCGCATGGCCTCGCTTTTGTGCTCCTTTTTTTATGAGGTTATTTGACTATCCATGATGCGCGCAGCATATGGCCGATGCACGCTGATAACTCCTTTGGGACAAAACTCCTGGCAGCAAAAGCAGCGCACGCATCTATCTTTTTGAATTCTTGCTGTTTGGTTTACCATGGTAATCGCTTGGGCAGGGCAGACTTTCTGGCACTCTGCACATCCGATGCATCTTTTCAGGTTTATCGTAGGCCGGCTCGCAAACATTTTGGACAATAGCTTCGTAATGGTTTTGTTTTTTGATCCCCACAATTGGACATCGTGCTTAGGAGTCAGCTGAAAATCGGGTATGACAAACTGGGATATATCGCCGTGAATGGAGAGCTCAGAAACACTTTGCGGAATGAGGCCGCGCTGATACGCTGCATGCAACGTCGGAACATCCTTTGAGCCAAGGTTCATCAGGTGTGCGGCGGCCAGATCAAGCGCGTGCGGACTAAAAGCGGCAAGAATTGCGCCCATAAAGCGTGGCGCCCCGCCTGACGGGCCGTTTCCCTCCATGGCCATTACGGCATCGGCAATGCATAAGCGGGGCTTACACCACTCGCAGATATCCACAAGCATATTGGCAAACGTCTCGTGTGTCTGGTACTTGTAGTGGTATTCGGACTTATGCATACCGGGAACAGCGCCAAAGAAATTCTTGCATGCGCCGGTATATGCCATCAGGCCATGCGTCTTTACCTTGCACAAATCGATAATGGCGTCTACATCCAAAAGATACTTGGTTATCTGGAATGTCTTTGCAGCAACAGCATCGGGATTGGATACTTCCACATAAGCGCAGTCATCGTTTAGCGCAGCGCCGGTTTTGAGCACTTCAGTCATCCCCGTACCTGCGTAAACGGACGCCAAATAGCCCGGGTGAAAAGGACCGCCCGGGCTGTCTCCAAGGACCACATTTGCTTGCTTTTCAATCAGAAGCTCACACAATGCCACTGCAACTTGCGGGTGTACGGTCGCCGCCTTTTCCGGCTTTGAACGCATCATCAAATTCGCTTTCACGGCGATTTTCATGCCGGGCGTTACCCAATCAAGTCCGTTGATGGGCCGGAGCGCCGCCTGAATTGCGCTTTTTACTTTTTTGAGGTCATAGTCCTCGCAGGGCGCTATGGATACTTCAACATTCATGGGTTCACCCGCCATCCATTTTTTTCACCATAGCACATTGAGGCGGGGCAATTCAATGTCTTTCCTCGTTCTGAGGGCCTACGTTAGCGGATAAAAGCGTAAAGTAAAAAAGGAGTGCCTGTGGGGCACCCATTGTGATGTTGGGTTAAATGAAAGCGGTAGCAATCTTATAAGAAAGATATCCAACATAGCTTATAAGCAACAGGGTACCGGTACCCCGCCGGATCTGCTTTTGAATGATAGAAACAATGAATAAGAATATCGTTACGATTCCCATTGCTGAAGCATCCAAACTCAGGCTGCTTTCCACCGGAATAGGAGAGATGGCGGAGGAAAAACCAAGCACGAGCAAGATATTGAATATATTACTGCCGATGCAGTTGCCAAGCACAATATC
>JAEZJF010000026.1 GCA_023415825.1 Bacillota bacterium | reverse complement strand
AGTATTTAATTGCCTGATCTTTATATACTGGATTTTCCTTAAGAGATATGATCTCCATCTAATACTCCTTTTCACATTCTTAGCGCCAGGACGGCGCGATTGTTTTTCATGGGATTTCAGCTAACGTCCCGGTTTTACGACGCCGACGAACCGGACCAGCGGAGCTCTGCCCTTTAGTGGCGCTTGCCGCCCGGTGAGACGGTGTGGGCACGCATTCCCGCGAGCATGCCCCTTGCGTAAAAGCTGTGTTAGCTGAAGTGCGTTTCACCACCAACCTAAGGACTCAAAAATCTAATACACTTAATAATAATTTAAATAGTAAAGAGGATAAGCCTATTACTACAAAGATCATGATACAAAACTTTCTAGACTTCTTTATTTTAAAATACTCTATTTTGTTACTTTGAAATAGATAAAATAATGCAATAATCATAATTATGACTTCATAGGTATATATTTTTAAATCATCTAAGAATATATCAACAATATCTGTCATACCAAATTGATACTGGCGTAAAATTGAGGCCAACGATCCCAATGCCAAAACTACCTTTACTATAATTTCCGATACAAAATAAATACCACTTGACCACCAACCAATTGGTTTGCCTTGTATCAGGTAAATTCCTGCAGTAAGATTTAACAATATAAAAGGCGCTACTATAATAACATATAAAATATGAGCGATTATATGTAAATTACTATTATTAATTAAAACAATATTTTGATAAAGATTCGTACCTAGAAAAAAAGCCAATAAAAAATGAGTAATAGCTATCACTAGAAGTACTGGATCCTGTTTTCTCTTATATGTTTCCTGCATTTCAGTCTCCATAAAAAGTTCCTCCTTTGATATTTTAATTAACGCATTTCAGCTAACGTCCCGGTTTTACGACGCCGTCGAACCGGACCAGCGGAGCCCTTCCCTTTAGCGGCGCTTGCCGCCCGGTGAGACGGTGTGGGCAGCGATGACCTCATGAACTTCTTATTATGCATTCTTCGTGCTATGCCCTGCAACGTAAAAGCATTGTTAGCTGCAGTTATTGGCTAATTTGTTACAAACTCTTTTATATTTTCTCTTATATATTTAAGTCTTAATTTACTTAAATCATCTGAGCAATCATAAAATTTATCATCCCAAATATCTAGTTCCGATTCTTCATATGATTCCATAAAGGCTTCCAATGTGTCTGCAGCTTTTGTTTTCTTAAATAATTCGAATTCATCGAATAGGCATTCAACCGCACCATTTACGTTTTCTGCCATCTCTTTAGATCCAAAGGCTAAATAACCATTATAAGCTTCTTCAGCAAACTGGCCCGTTGAATTATTAAAATACTGATTGAAGCCTCCATTATTGACTTCGCCCTCCAAAGTCCATGTGGCAAAAACATATTGAAACCCTAATGATAAAGATTTTACTTTATCATATTCTTTTTCCCAATCATCACCAATAACTTCCTCAAAAATATAATCAATTATTGCTTGTTCGATTTTATCATCAGGTATTCCATTAAGCACTTCTACTGTAAATTCTGTATATTTTATTCGACTCATAAACTCATTTTTCTGTATTTCACTATCCATCTTTATTTCCTCCTTTTGACAACCAGTTAATAATACAATTATAAAGATCAGAGAGGATATAAATCTTATCATGAGTAACCTCCAATAATTGCAGCTAACGTCCCGGTTTTACGACGCCGTCGAACCGGACCAGCGGAGCCTTACTCTTTAGCGGCGCTTGCCGCCCGGTGAGATGGTGTGGGCAGGAATACTTCCTGAACTTCTTTTTACACCACACTTCCGGAATGCCCCTTGCGTAAAAGCAATGTTATGTGTAGTGCCTGTCCACTCACACAAACTCGACTATCCAAACTTAATAATCATCACTATGAAATGAGACTCAATTATTATTTATACTGTCCTATATGCGCCTCTGTTTTTTACCATATCAAATAAAATCTCAGTAAACCAATAATCAATAAACTTTCCTTCCTTGGTTAATTGCTTAATCTCATCTTTACTTGCCCATTTTAATGTTTTTACTTCTTCAAATTGTGGTGTTAAGTCATTAATATCAATATCTCGTTCTACAAGATAGTAGTCGTCAAAACCTTCTTCAAAATTTATAGTAAAAAATGGGAGTTCATCCGATAAATCAATTTTATTTCCTATTTCTTCAAAGGTTTCTCTTTCAGCAGCCTCCACGCTTGTTTCGCCTGATAAAGCATTTCCTCCAACAGTGATATCCCATATATTAGGCCAAACTAATTTCCATGGCTGACGTTGTTGTATAAGCATTTCATTTTTTAAATTAAAGATACAAACATGAACAACAAGGTGAAAATCCCCCTTAACAAAAACACTTCCGCGCTCCATTGTTCTACCCGTTAAGTTTCTGTTTTTGTCATAAATATCCCATAACTCCAAGAAAGTCACCCCAAAAATTATATTTTTACACTTTTACCCTTCCAGACGTTTCTACTTAACAGGCATTACACATAACTCCTTCTTCTACGAACTTCATGTCGTATAAGATACCGAATTGGTAGGTTATACGAACTTAATTTCGTGTAAGCAAATTATGGCAGATGTATTGCCTCATCGCTCTGTTTTGTTTGCAAACGATCCAATGTGCTTTATATTTTGACCCATAAATTTATTCTCACTGGTGTAGTTTCAGTTGTCATACTGCTGTTACGGCAAGAAGATCCTAATAGGTACTAATAAAGCTTCCCTGTGTCAAGTCACTGCTGTCTCAAAAGATGTGTTGCATATTCAGTAAACTAAAGTTTACCTAATTATATCATATTACACAATTACTTACGAAATAATTATCATTCTCCTCCTTGCTTCAAGCACTTGTATCACTTCATGCAAATCTTTGTAAGCTCTACAAAGGCACCTCTTCTTTGCAATATTAATAAAACTAAATTACTCAATGCCTTTTTCTAAGCTTTGATGACTTTAATATGCTGTTTATAGCTGATAACAAGCTTTTATCTGATATTAATGTCGCAAATTCATGCAAACATTATTTTGACATTCAGTTAAGTCAACTTTTTTTGTAAATAATAGACGTGGTTAAATAGATATTGTAAAATAAAATTAAACGGATCAATTTCTGGTAAATTAATTGTTTTATGTCTGGAGGAAAAGATAACAATGACTAAGGAAAAGCAAATGAAGATGAAAATGAAGGCAATAACAATCCCATTGATTTGTGTAACCCTATTTCTCGCTGGATGTTCCAATCGACTGAATGGGCCAAAAGCATCTGAGCAGGGATCTACTGACGAACCAATCGTCGCACAAAAGTTGATTCTTGATGATGCAGAAACTGCTGAACATAAGATTCCAACAACCGGAGGCTTCATATCCATTTCGGACAATGAAGGCCGTTTTGATATTGTGTTTACAGAGGGCTCAGTAGAAAAAGATAAAATCTTCAATGTTTCTCCAATAAAAAGCATTCCCAATAAAAATGAAGAATACCTTTCTACCGGTTTTTATCTTTCAGAAAATGGATCTAAGGATCACGTCGAGCTCAAAATGCCTGCGAGCATTTGCTACAGCACAGACAAAGAGCTTCCTGCCAATGCAATGATTGTAAAATATAATGAAGATGGCAGCGAATACAGTATTATCCCCACACAGCGAATATCTATTGACGGAGTCAATGGGCTCATTGCTATGGTGCAGTCTTTTTCGGGATACGGTGTGAAAACAGTCACGCAGGAAGAAATAGACCAAATGGGTGATGAGCTTGTTAAGGAAGGCTTCGACTGGGTATTGAAGGTAGATGACGAATATACAAAGGAAATTCCCGGAGTGGATGCAGGGGAAGTAAATTTCACTGCCAGTCTGGAATTGTCCATGGAGAATACCGAAGGTAAAGATTCTTGGACGATGCATGGCCCTTACAAGGGTGATGCCAGTTTATCAGTTGGAGTAGATATTTCAGTTGAAGGGCAAAGCTTTAGTTCTAGTTTTATTGGGAATGTGGAAAATGAAAGCTTTACGCTTTACCCAGTCCCCAAGGTATATGAGGCTACAGGCGACGGCCTTCCGTTAGTCGGACTTGTACCTGAGTTTTATATGGGTATAGGTTCATTGAATTTTAAGTGGAGTCATGTTCAATCCGAAAATGAGGGCACAGATGTAGTGGATATAATGGGCATGTTTGGAGCATCCGGAGATATGGCTGATCAAACGGTTACCTTTACCGTCATAACAAACGGTCCTTATGCAGAGGTTACTCTGGTAGATTTTAATATGCTTGGGCCGATGGAGTATGATGGGCTCATCGTTGGTCACGGAAAAGATGCTCAAAAGGAACCGGATCCCATACCACTTGAGGATCTTGCCGCCAGATATCGTGAGAAAATGGAACGTGAGGCACAGGTAAAAAGTAATTCCGACGGAAGTGTCAGTCTTGATAAGAATGGTGATGGCAAGAACGAAATAACCGTTAGTACAACTGAGAGCGGCTCCTTCAGCTACGATATGAACGGGGACGGAGTTGAGGACTTTGAGCTGGCCCCTCTGGAAGTAAAGAAGTAATCCAATTTCTGAAGTATGAAAGGGTATCAGCCCCCATAACAGGCTAATACCCTTTTCTTTGTCTCTTTACTTATTCCATAGATAGGGTCATTTCCATCAATTTCTCAACCATGCCCAAAAATTCTACTTTATAAGGATCCTCTTTAACGGAAGGCAGATTTACTGCTCTTCCATATACACTTTCGAAGCTGCTGTCTCCTTTATATTCAGAGTCCCTCAACAAAAGCCCGAATTCGGCAACGGCCGAGGCGAAGGCAAAATTATCAGACATTACCTTCTTCTCATAGGCTTCATCAACTGCAAAAGTAAGAAGCTGGCTCTTATCCTGATCCGGGTTTTTGTACCGGATATCAATGTTCAGCCACTCGTTGCTGCCGGTAGACTGAGTGTCCTGATATTTGAGGTTGTTACCTCCTATTTTTTCGCCTGACCCCACCGGAATAATTTCATATAGGGCTGTGACCCTATGCCCCGCTCCCATTTCGCCGGCATCCTTGGTATCGTCTTCAAAATCTTCATCATTAAGCATTCTGTTCTCATAACCTACCAACCTATACCCTTCAACCTTTGAAGGATTGAATTCAACCTGAAGCTTAACATCCTTGGCAATGGTCAGCAGAGTACCTCCCATTTCTTCCACCAGAACTTTTTTTGCTTCCAAAACCGAATCAATATAGGCGTAATTACCATTTCCGTTATCGGCCAGTGCCTCCATCTTGTTATCCTTGATATTGCCTTCGCCAAAGCCAATAACCGATAAATAAACACCTTCCTTGCGCTTTTTTTCTATCAGCCTGGTAAGCTCACCTTCGCTTGAGACACCAACGTTGAAATCTCCATCAGTTGTAAGGATGACACGATTGTTTCCCTCTTTGATAAAGTTTTTCTTTGCAATCTTATAGGCTGTCTCAATACCCCTTGCACCTGCCGTTGATCCACCGGCTTCAAGGTTTTGAATGGCATCGGTGATCTCAAGCTTGTTTTCTCCGGAGACACCGCTTAAAACAACACTGTCACTGCCTGCATAAGTAACGATTGAAATACGGTCATTGGGTCGCAGGTTTTCAACAAGCATTAATAAAGCCTGCTTAACCAAGGGCAGCTTATTGGAATCTTGCATGGAGCCCGAGACATCAACAAGGAACACAAGATTTGATGAGGGTATGTCACTAATATCAATTTCTTTGCCTTGAAGTCCTACAAGAAGAAGCTGGTGATCTTTTTTCCATGGACATGCTGAAATCTCGGTATAAACTGAGAAAGGAACATCCCCATCAGGTTTTGGATAATCGTACTTAAAATAATTGATCATTTCTTCAATGCGCACAGCGTCCTGAGGAATCTTTTCTCCGCTATTCAGATATCTCCTTGCATTGGCGTAGGATGCGGTGTCTACATCTATGGAAAATGTGGATAAGGGGTTTGACAGTGGTGATACAAAGCCTCTCTCGCTGATTTTACCATATTCCTCAGTGTTAAATTCTTGACCTTCAACAACGCCTGCTGCACCATCTATTGGAGTAGAGTATTTTAAGCTATCTGATGTCATTGAAGTATCCGGCTTACCTATTTCCGGTTCCATTGGAGCATTTGGTGCTCTTGTTGCAGCAATACTCGATAGAGATGATTTTTCTGGCGTAAGTACATCACCACTCTGAGCGCAGGAAGTAAAAAGAAGCATTACAAGGATGATAGTGAGGATTTTTGAAGTTATTTTTCTCTTTAACATTGAATGTTCCTCCTTATTATGGAAATTTTATTTTCTATCCATTAGACAGGTATAGATATGAGGAGGTTCATTTTTTTGTAAATTCCAAATCCATATTGGAAAAACACGGCATTAAGTCTATAATGATACCGATAGTTTCTACATACAAAGGAGTAACAGCCATGAAAAAAATAGCCAGTGTCCTTTTGTGCATTTTCATTTCAGTTACTATACTTACCGGATGTGGTGAAAGCCTGGAGGTTACTCCGTTACTGGAGCAGGAATCCGTCATTGCCGTTTCTTCTAATCAAGGTTCAAGTGATGGGCAAGCCTTGCCTGAAAGACAAAAGGTGACGGATGAAAATATATTGCGTATTTCAAATCAATTTATCAATGAATTTTCGGGCATATCTCCATTTGCCGACATTGCATCCATTGATAAAGCATGGATAGCCAGAAAATACTATACCCGAAGTGATATCGCTTTCTTTGATAAGGCATTCTATTCCAAATATAAATTTGATATGTTCACCAGATTAAAAGATATAGAGAAGATAGCGAAGCAAAATATCAATCCCGATGTTTCGATGGATGAAAATGATGATTTTTCTTCCTGCGATGGCTCATCAATAGGTAATCCGTTGTGGATAAAGGAGGATCAGGTATTCGGCTGGTATGGCAGCGGAGGTTTTTTAAACAGTTTCCAAGCCTATCCCCTAGAAACCTATGAAGTAAGCGGGAAATACCATATAAAAGCTGTTGACTTGTACCTTGCTTATGATCAGGACTATTTTGTAGATACTGCACCCAAAGGAGTAGTGTATGCAAGTCCAACAGACGGCTCAAGGGCAAACAAGTATATTGAAGTCGGAACCTTCACGGTAAACGAGAAGGACAACAGCTTTAGTTATAAAATTACAAAGGACTTAAGCAGCCTCGCACAGTACTGGTATATATTGGAACCCAACAACAGCAATGGGTTTTGGTTGACAGCAAAGCAATCGGCCAATAGTATCTCTTCGGAAAAAATAAACGTCAGCATAGACGGTGAGTTGATTTCCCTTGGTGTGCCCCCGGTTTTTGAGGAGGATAAGCTGCTCATACCTTTTTACCAGTTCTGTGCGGAATACGGAAGGATTGCCCATGAGCAAATAGATAACAATAAGTTTTCTCTTTCAACGATAGACGGTAATGCTTATTGTGATATCGAATCAATTCTGTTTGATATTGGTGCCAGAATGAGCTATGATGAACCGTCGAAGACTTATCAAATCTATTCCCGCTCAAGAATTGATCAAAATGCAGAAGCAATAGGCAGCTATTTAATGGAACTCGTCCAAAAAAAGAAGGCTGTTGTTTTATATGAGCCTACCATCACAACAGGTGGAAAAAAAGAGCAGTACAAAGTCGTTTCTATTTTAGGCGACGGATATTTAGATATACAAGATGGAAAGCCGGTCATTGTCAATGCTTTGGAAAAGCCCAGCAACCTTGGCCCTCTTCTTATTAGCGATGCCGCAAAGAAGAATTTTGATACCGGCAAATATGTTTTCGGTTATTTTCTTGATGGTAAAAACCGCATCGTAACCGACCCGGTTGTGTTGTCCCAGCTGCAAACCATTACCATTGCAAACTGGGAGTATGAGGTTTTCAGAGATGGATTAAACCTTATGGATGATTATCTGCTGTTTTGGGAAAAGCCCAAACATTTTGCCGGTGCAGCTTTGTTAGAAAAGTGGAATGACTGTATCAAAACCGCTTATGACGCTATAGAGTTTAATAAGGATGCAGAGCCCTATCTCGATTTTATGGAATCATTTGCGGCAACTGTGTTGGCACAAACCTTTTCTCCCCATGCCGGTATTTCAGGACTTTTGGGCAAAGCACTATCTGAAACCATTCAAAGTACTCTCATTGGAATCGCTGTAGATGCTGGAATGAACAAAGTTACAGGAAAAGTAAAGCCTGTCGATTTAGTCTACAGTACAACCATTACTGAACATGATCTCTTCTTGTCCCAGCGTAAGCGCATGAAAGAAATTGTAGCGGAAACAGGCGATAAATACATTTTGTCCTATCAGGATGCCTGTGAGTTTTTGCAGGGATACTATCAGCTGAATGCTACAATGAAAACGCTCTATGTCGCATGTGAGGTATATAAAGAGTTGATTCCGGAAAGCAGAAAAAGTATAGAAGGCGCCTTGGTGAACCTGGGGCAAAACGTGATAAAGGATGCGGCTTTGGATTTTACTGTTGTAAGCAGCTTCAACGATTATATTGACAGTGAAGAAATTTGCGGCGTCATATCCGATATTGCTGCCGGTGTAATAGATAGCAGCTCTCCGTCTCTTGATAAGGATCCCATCTACACGTTTTTATCAGGCATGTACAGCGACATTCGGAATGAAAAAATGAAGCTCAACTCAGCCCTATATAACAATACCACCGACAGTATGTCTTATACGATAGTAGGGTTCTAGATTTGCCGGTGCAATGTACAGACAGCTACTGAAAAAAGCCTGAGTGAGAACCGGATTCATATACAAAACCCGCTTCACATTCAGGCTATTCTTCTTTCACTGCATGATAATTACCGTATTTGAGTCAATACTTTCATGTCACTTTTATGGTTATTGTATAACGAATGATAGAGCTTTAAAATACTATTGCTACTTTCAAATCACCGTATTTTCCTGATGCGTAGTCAAAGGCCTTCTCCCATTCTTCAATGGTAAAAGTTTTGGATACTATGCTGTTTGTTTTTAAATTTCCGTTTGCGATATTTTCAATGACAAAAGGATAGCAGTATGGACTTAGATGAGAACCTAATACGTCCAGTTCTTTTCGATCCCCAATGATGGACCAGTCAACAGTGGTAGGGCTTCCAAAGACACTGAATTCTACAAAAGTACCAAGCTTTCTTATCATACTGAGGCCCTGAGTGACACTGGCTGGATTTCCGGTTGCCTCGATGTAAATGTCACAGCCGTAGCCATCTGTCATATCAAGAATGCGCTGAATCACATCGTCCTTACCTGGGTTCAGAACTAAATCCGCACCGAATTCCTTGGCTTTCTCCAGACGATTGTCGGCCATATCAAGTACAATGAGCCTGGCAGGATTTTTCATTCTGGCATATGTAACCATTCCTAAGCCCAGGGTACCGGCGCCTGAGATAACCACAACATCCTCACATTGAATATTAGCCCTGTCAACCGCGTGCTTGGCACATCCATAAGGTTCAATAAGAAGGGCATCGGAAAGGGGCATTTCCTTGGGAACCTTGCTGACGACTGTCGTTTTAGGATATCTGACATACTCGGCAATCCCTCCGTTATTGGTGTTCTGGAAGCCGAAAATATTATGGGGTTGGCACATCCAGTAGCGTCCGGTTTTACAGAACCTGCATTCTCCGCAGGGAACAATCTGGTCTGCTGTGACTCTATCCCCTATACTGAATCCTTTTACATTCTCACCCATTTCAACGATGGTGCCTAAAAACTCATGGCCGGGAATAAACGGAGGCTTTACCCATGAGGGCTGAGTTTCATCACCCCAAAACATGGCCGCTCCATGTAAGCATTTTAAGTCACCAGCGCAAACACCACAGCCTTCAGTCTTTATAATAATGTCGTCGGCTCCACATTCGGGAGTCGGATAGGCGGTTTCCAATCGGTAATCTCCTTTACCATAGGCTACCAGAGCTTTCATTGTTTCCGGAATTCTCCTCATATTGCAAACCCTCACTTTCTTTTTTAGAAACCCCATGCGTCGGCATCAACACGAAGGTAATCGGTCCAGAACCGTTTCCCTTCCTCTGATTTGACATCATCACTTTCTACTGCATATTTCCATAGTTCTTCACGCAATCTTTTAACGGTCTCCTGCATTTCGGGCAGATACCTTAAATCATTGGTCTCATAGGGATCGTTTTCAAGGTCAAAGAGCTGTGTGCGCCGCAAATCCTGATACTTATACTCAAGAAGCTTATACTTACCGTCCTTGATAGTCCTGACCTTGTCCCCATAAATTGCAAATAGTCGCTCTCTCGTAGTCTCTTTGGAATCTGTTATCATCTTTTTGAAGCTTAGTCCATCCACAGAATCGGGTATACCTGTTCCGGCAAAGTCACAAAGGGTCGGGTATATATCCATTAAGTAAACATACCCTGAACGGCGCTCATTTTGTGGGATTTCAGGACCGCTCATGATCAGAGGAACCTTGATACTGTGCTCATAGGCATTCTGCTTGCCGAGGAGTCCATGCTGTCCTACTGCCAGACCGTTATCTGCTGAGAAAATAATAATGGTATTGTCGTATTGCCCTGATTTCTTTAAGGATGCAATAATGTTACCCACAGTGTCATCAAGGTGGCTGATCATGGCATAATATTCCCTGATCTGTTTCTTTATCTCCATTTCATCCCGGGGCTTGGAAGTCAGCACCTCATCCCGAACCTGGGACACACCGAAATCAAAGGGATGTTCTTTATAAAAATTCGGAGGAAGGCTGATTTCATTGATGTCATACATATCCAGAAATCTCTGGGGCATGGTTCTCGGGTCATGGGGAGCCATATAGGCAACGTACATATAGAAGGGCTTATCATCGTCATAGGATTCTATGTATTGGCAAGCCGCATCTGAAAACAAGTCAGAGGAGTGCTTTCCTAAAGTGACATGATCGCAGCGGCGCTTCATAAGCCAATTGTCATATCCGGGATTCATGACATCATTTACGACATTGGGATATTTACCGGTTGGATCATAGTGATACACAGGAACCTTCCAATGATCATACATGCCTCCAAAGTAGATTTCCGCACCGTCATTGAAGCTTCTGGCAAACGCCTCATAGCCGTTATGCCATTTACCTGTTCCAAAGGTGTTATAACCTGCTTTTTGCAGCGTCTCACCCAAAAGGGTGTGCTCACAGGGAATGCATTCACCTGCATCCTGAAGGTGAAAAAGATTGCGGCCGGTATTGAGCATAGCCCTGCTTGGCATACATACCGCAGCGACGGTTCCACCTGGAATATGGGCATTGATAAAGCTGGTTCCCCTACTCACGAGCTGATCAAGATGGGGTGTTTTAATTTCGGGATTTCCTAATGCGCCTATGGTATCGTAGCGCATATCATCGGCAAAGAGAAACAGGATATTCGGTTTATCCATAAAACTTCACTCCTTTCAAATTACCACCACTTAATCAAAGAGGTGACTTCATTTCTGAGTTCAACAAAGGCAGGATCAACCACGTTTCTAGGACGTGGGAGATTATTCACCAAATCCTTTTTGATTTTTGTAGGCTTATTGGTTAATACCATGATGCGGTCGCTGAGATAAACAGCTTCCTCAATGTTATGGGTAATAAAAATGACAGTGGTTCCCGTTTGCTGCCAGAGATTAATGAGTTCATCCTCCAGCTTGTATTTCAGGCTCAAGTCCAGCTGACCATAGGGTTCATCCATGAGCAAAAGCTCCGGCTCAACTGCGAAGGCTCTGGCAATGACAACCCGCTGAAGCATACTGGCAGAAAGCTGCTTGGGATAATATTGGCGATACTTGTCCAAACCCACGATATTAATAACATTATCCACGCGCTTCTTGATGAGGTCTTCAGAATATTTCTTTATCCGCAAGCCATACTCGATATTTTGTTGAACCGTCAGCCATTCCATTGTGGAGTATTCCTGGAATATGTACGCAATATTGTGTTTTTTGGGATTAATGGCTTCACCGTTAACGAGTATTTCGCCGCTATCAATCTGATACAATCGCGTTAGACTATTTAAAAATGTTGTTTTACCACACCCTGTAGGCCCTACGATGCAGAGAAACTCACCTTTTTTTACATTAAAGGACACATCGTCCAAAACCTTGAGATCACCAAAGCTCTTTGTCAGGTTCTTAACTGAGACTTTAACTTCTTGAGATGGCATTTTCCCGCCCCCTTCTATCACCATATCTTTTTATAGTCATCATATTGTTGTATCCATTTCCGCCGTAATTTGCTCTCTTATTTTCAGAAATTCCGGCGAGGTATAATCACGGGGCCTGGGAAGGTCTATAATATATTCATTCTGGACACTCGTAGGGCAATTGTGCAGCAATATAATGCGGTCGGCCAGGTAAATAGCCTCTTCCACATTGTTGGTAACAAACACGACTGTCCTTTTTTCTGTGGAACAGATGCGTTCAATCTCTTCTTCCATGAGATAACGGGTTTGTGCATCAAGATGTCCAAAGGGCTCATCCATACATATGACTTCAGGATCATTGCAGTAGGATCTGGCTATGCCAACACGCTGCTGCATGCCACCTGATAGTTTTACCGGAAAGTGGTTCTCAAAACCTGTAAGACCTACAAGATCAATATAATACTGGGCTTTTTTGCGCCGTTCTTTCTTGGGTATCCCACGCATACGCGGCCCGAACTCAACATTCTTCATAACGGAAAACCATGGAAAAAGTGCAGTGGTTTGATAGACCATTCCACGGGAAGGTGAAGGCCCTTTAACAGGTTCTCCGTTTACAGTGATTTCTCCGCCGGTTACCGGTTCCATTCCTGAAATCATGTTCAGGATAGTTGTTTTTCCGCACTGCCCGGGTCCAAAAAGTACAACAAATTCATTCTCCCGAACAGTCAGGTTAAAATTCTTAACGACTTCATTGATCCCGCTTTTAGATCCAAAAGTTTTAGAAACATTACTGCAGACAATTGAAACAGGCATCTTCTTAGACGCATTTAGTTCCCTGCTATTCTCCATCGACATAATATTTGTTCCGCCTTTCTCATAATAATTGCCAGCAGCAGTCCAACAACAGCAATGGAAATAATGCCAACAAAGATTTGTGTCATATCGCCGCTTTCCATTCCTGCGATAATAATCCATCCAGATCCTTCTGTTGAGCTGACCATTTCAGCAGCAAGAACCGCCATCCAGCTTGTGGAAAGAGATACCTGCAGTCCGGCAAAAATATACGGTACGCATGAAGGCAGAACAACATTCAAAAATGTTTGACGATTGCTTGCTCCAAGCATGTTGGCCACACCAATCAGTAATGGATCGGAGCGACGGGCTCCGGAATAGGTATTTACAACCAAATGAGCAAAGCCGCCCATGAAAATAATGAAGTATTTGGAGTTCTCTCCTATCCCGAACCAAAGAATGGCCATGGGAATCCACGCAACACCGGGAATAGGCCGCACAATTTCAAATAAAGGACGAATAATGGCATCAGCAAGTTTACTGCGCCCCATGACAATACCCACAAGGATTCCTGAGACCGCAGCCAAGCTAAAGCCTATAACGACTCTTCTTAAGCTTACCAAGGTATGCTGTAACAAAGAATATCTCCCGATTTTCTGGCTGAATGAGGCAATCAGCCTCTTAAAAACATCCTCTGGATGAGGAATTAATGCTGATGAAGAATTGGAAGCTAAGGACCAAATAACAATAATGACAATAAATCCGGAGCATGCAAGTAATATATCCAGTATGCTGAACTTTTTCTTTGAATCCAACATCATTACATGCCTCCTCTCACGTATTTCTTTTCTAGCCAGTCAAATATCTTTGCGAATAACAGGCCTACGATTCCGATGGTCAACATCCCCACCAGAATCAAATCGGCACGGCCAATGGTTCTGGCAATTTGAATCATGTAACCCACACCTTTGGTGGCCGCAAGCAACTCCGCAGCTACAAGAGACATCCATGCCGCACCCAGAGATACTTTAAATCCGGTAAAAATCATGGGGAGTGCCGAAGGAATGGCCACCGTCCATAGCTGCTGCAGATTTGAAGCGCCGAAGGTTGATGAGACCCATAAATGAATGCGTTTGGTCTGATGAATTCCGGAATAGGAATTGATAACGCAGGGTATGAATGCAGAAAAGAATATAACAGCCGCTTTTGCTTTCAAGCCTATTCCGAACAGAAGAATCATTACCGGTATTATTGAAATGGGAGGAATGGGTTTTAGAAAATCGAAAACCGGCTTCACGATTTTATCCACCTTGGAAAACCACCCCATGGCTACGCCAAGAGGGATTCCAATAAAGGCCCCCAACAGATAACCGATAAATGCAACCTGCAAGCTCCCCATTAAATGCTGTGGCAGGGTGCTTCCGTCAGGGCTTTTTGTATAAAACTTGGTTATAAAGGACTTAAAAACCTTGGTTGGGCTGGGAAGTGAATAGGATGGTACGAGGTGAAATACTTCTGTCGCGAGTTCCCATACCACCAGAAACATAAGTACGGATATTATGGATATTAGGGTATATTTCTTTTTCAAACAGCAGTCCTCCTTGATGTATTACGGGGATAAGGTTTTGATGCTTATCCCCGCCGTCATCTTTTATTTGGATAAGTTTTTCAGAGCATCCTGGAATACGTCATTGGCAACTCCTGCTTTAATTTTGTCAAGTTTGTCGGGCTCTATTTTGTCTGCACTGACATAGAACTCGCCATATTGTACGGCAAACTCGGCTAAATCCATTTTCCTAGCTTGCTCGGAGCCTATAAAAGGCTTGGTATCAATTTCGCTCTGAAGCTCCTTATCAGTGAGGCTTTTGCCATTATCCGCATACCACTTTTTCACGGTGTTAAACTTTAGGGTTTCGTCGGCAATAAGTTCATCATTGGCACGGTATAGAAGCTCAACAAACTTGACGATATCTTCTCTTCTGCTTGCATATGCTTCTTTGGTACATACTGTCGCTTCGTACAGATTACCATTGAGATTTTCAAGGGAAGCCACCATTTCCCATCCTTGAGCCTTATAATCGACATAGGAATGAGGAGGCGCAAGAGAAGCACAATCTGCCTGTCCTGCAGCAAAAGCCTGGTACATGGGAGCAAAGTCCATATGTACGATGTTCACGTCTTCCTCACTAACTCCTATTGTATCAAGCCAGGTTTGAGCGGTGTATTGAGAGGTGGTTCCGGTGTTTTGCAATATAGTTATGCCTTTGGCTGTTTCAGGGCTGCCGTAAACGTCGGGATTATTGGGGTTATGTCCTTTTACAGAAAATAACGGACTATCCTTACGGGCAAAAATATAGTTGCCTCCTCGTCCGTCGATTTGGGAGGCGACCAGCTTGGCATCATAGTTAGCCAAAGCAAAGATAAAGGCGCCACCGGTAACAGCAACATCCCAAAGTCCTGCAGCCAGAGCTTCGTTTATGGGAGCGCCTCCATTAAATACGCTCAGCTCGAAGGGAATACCTGCTTCCTTATCCCAGCCGCGCTCAACAATCAAGCCCACAGGTGAACTGCAATAAAAGGATTGTACGGCTACACGCAGAGGCCTGGCCTTAGGCTCGGGTGTGGTTTCATTGTTACCTCCCGCATTAGCGGTTGCAGTGGGGCTTGTTGCCGCTGGGGCTTGTCCGCAGCCTACGGCGGATAACATCATGACCAATACCATAAGGACCGCAATAACTCTTTTTTTCAATTTCGACTCCTCCTTGAAATAAAATTTTGTGACTTCATTATACTTTTGACAAGCAGTGGAATGAATGAACCAAACCCTAAAGATAAGTTCAAATAATTGATATTTTCAGGAGTAAATTATCTCTTAATTTCACCGAATAGCAAAATCTTGACAAAATCCGTCACAAGATTGACATTTTGCACAAAATCGCTCTGCTATTCTTTATTAGATGTATGATTATGTTACAATAGTTACAGGCGCTATTTTATGAGACTGACAGAATGGAGCAGGCAGCATGAAGCGGTTCAATTTATTGTCCTTATTATGTATTCTTATGTTTTTGTCAACCGGCTGCAGTGAAAATGCATCTGTATCAAATTCCCCTATGAAGAACCCAGCCTCTCCCTCCAAAGACCATCCCCCCTTAAAAATAGCAGTACAGTCCTTTTATTGCAGCTCAATGACAGGTCTGATTCAGGATATGGGATGGGATATGGAAGCTGGAATTCCACTGGAAATAACAGCCTATCCCGACGGTGTACAACTTAATCAGGCATTGAGCGAAAGTGACTGGGATATTGCCGTTACCGGTGCTGCTTTTATTTATGCAATGGTCAATCATGACGCCTTACTGATTGCTCACCAGGTTGACGGAACCGGCGGAAACACTATTGTTGCACGTAATAACTCACCCATTCTTCAAGTAAGAGGCTTTAATCCCACATGTCCGGATGTGTATGGCGATCCTTCCACTGTTACCGGATACGAAATATTATGTAATACAGGTACGGCAGCTCACTACACCTTAAGCATCTGGCTTGAATCCATAGGTGTAAAAGAGGATAGCATCACCCTGCTGAATAAGGATTTCGATGATTCTTTTTATAACTATATGGATGGTGTAGGAGACCTTACGTCCCTCACCCCTCCTCACTCCTTTAAAAACCTTAACAGGCTTGGATGGACGAAAGTAGCAAGTCTAGAAGATTTGGGAGCTAAAATGCTTGAAGGCACTTTATGTTCAAAGGATGCCTATGAAAATCGAAGGGATGATATTATCAAATTTGTGCAATTGCTGTATCGTGCCAATGATAAGATGAATGCAGACAAGAAGCTTAAATTCAATACTGTTCAATCCTGGTACAAGAGGTATGGAAAAAATCTCAGCACCGCCGAAATTAACTCCGAGATAACAAGTAAACCCTTTATCGGTTCAGAACAGGCCAGAGCAATGGATATGAACGAATTTGCAATGCAGTATGCTGAATATTTTGTCAACACCGGAATTCTTAAGCCTGAGCAACTGAGTATAGTAAAGGCAAACATCGCCGGGGATATCCTGGCAGAGGCATTTGAATCGAAATAAAAGCTACAGCTGTTATGGGAGCAATATTTATGCTGGCATATTTCAAGAATTTAAAAAAAGTTAAACTTCAAACTATTATGTTTGCAATTTTCAGCATTCTGCTGGGTTTTGCGATTATTATTACTGGGCTGTCATCCTATCATGTCTTTGAGTCAAAAATGGTGGAGCAATTAGCCAAATCACGTGTTGACCTTCTAGCCCAGGTATCCGCACAGCTAAACGCCCTTGAACGAGTCATCATCTCATATTCCGACTTATTCTATTATAATGAACCGATAAAAAGCAAGATCAGTAAAACATCCATTGACAATACAACTATTACGAATGAGCTTAATTCACTAAACGACCAATATAGCAAGGCCATGGTTACCAATGGCGTATCCCTTTATTACACTATTTTTACTTATGATGGTTTCACATACAATTCACAGCTGCCTCATAAGAAAATAGATGTGAAAGAGTACATTCCGATTTTCTGGAAGTATGATGCTTCAAAGCTAAAAGGCTCTATGTTATGGCTTCCCACTTATAAAGATATTTGGAACGTGAACGGCCAGAATAACTACGTCCTGTCTTGTGCTCGAACATTATATGATGATGAAGGAAATGCTAAAGGCTTCTTTCTGGTAAATACCCCTGAAGAAGCCGTAAGAAATATATATGCCCAATCTCTTAATCAAAATAACTCAATTTCTGTGGTCAGCTCGGAAGGTCAGATTATTTCACACCGGGATAAAAATATGGTAGGTTTTTATTTCTACAGGATGGACCGTTTGGGGCAAATTTTCGCGGATAATGAATATGCCATTACAGAGAAAAACGGTGAGAAGTATTTGTTTTCAAGATATTACAACAAAGATTTGGGATGGTATATCTTCGAAGAAATTCCTATGAAACAAGTACTCATGCCGCTTAAGGGTGTTAAAATCCTGCTTTTGCTTTCATATACCCTAATGCTGGTTGTCGTCTTTGTCCTTTCCTACTTTTTGTCCAAGTGGCTGGCCTCTCCCTTGAAAAGTCTGTGCACCCGACTTAAGATGGTAGCGTACAGGGATGATAAAATCAGCTTTGATATCAATGGCTGGTCAGAAATTCAGGAAATTTGTGATGAATGTACCAGTATGAATAACCGTATTTATCAGTTGATTGAAAATGTAAAAGACAGGGAATCAAAAATCCGTGAATCTGAGCTTGAGTTTTTACTTTTGCAAATTAATCCGCATTTTATACATAATACTCTTTTCTCGTTAAAATGCCTGATATCAATGGGTAAAAGCCGGGAAGCTGAAAACATGCTGACAGATTTTTCTTCATTATTGGCAAGTACATTCCGCTCCAACGATCAGTTGATAACCATTGAGCAAGAGCTAAGCATCCTGAACAAATATGTGGAAGTACAAAAATATCGTTACGGTAATAAGTTTACATTAAATGTGATTTGCAGTCGTCTTCTTGTGCATTGTAAAGTCCCAAAGCTTCTTATGCAGCCAATCATCGAAAACTCAATATTCCACGGTATTGAGCCATGTAACAGGCCAGGGTATATTACGGTTAAGATTTCAAGATCAGATGATAATATTATATTGATCATTTCTGATAATGGTATTGGCTTTGAACAGACAGATGAACCTTTAAAACAAATTACCAATAACATCGGTATTGAGAATGTCCAAAACAGGATTAAGCTCTTATTCGGCAGCAAGTATGGCTTACATATCGAAAGCAAAGTCAATGTTGGAACTAATGTATGCATTACACTCCCCTATCTTGACTAGCCAAGATAAACCATGGAGAGGAGAAATTCTCTATTATGATTATTTTAGTGGTAGATGACGAACTGCCCATTCGAGAATGGCTGAAGCTTACGATCGAGAAATGCGCCCCTGAATATACTACTGTCATTTATGCCGCTAATGGCCAGGAGGCTTATACCATCATACAGAGACAACCGATTGATATGGTTTTTACTGATATTAAAATGCCTGTTATGGATGGTTTGGAATTATTACGAAAAATCAGAGAGAGTGACAAAAATATTTATGTTGTTTTATTAACCAGTTATGCCGATTTCGATTATGCCAGAACGGCCCTTTCCATGAAAGCAGAAGCATATATATTAAAAAATGAAATCTCAAAAAACGCTATTGAAGAGATATTTTCTCAGTTTAGCAGAAGCAGAAGCCGCAGTATCGAGCTCAGCCATAATGATTTACAGCTTAAGCGAGCTGCCTTGTTTAAACAAATTATTAATGGTTCAGATATTGCTATAGATAGATTAAAAGAGGAATTCGAAAAAGTAGGAATTACCCTTGAAGATAAAAGATTAATAATGATAGCCATAAGGTATCGCAAAAGTAATATTGGAGCGGGCACTCCAATAGAAAACTTGATTACTTATGATGAAAACTTAAAGAATATAGCCTGCTTCATTTATGATATGGAAACCTGTATTTTTGTTGCTAATACCAAGAACAATGACGAAAATGAAAACAGAGCTGCCATATGGGATAGTATGTCTAAGAAACTGGAACATATGAGCACCAACGATTTTTACGTCGGAATCAGTGAGATTGGTGAAGGCTTGAATAGCTTCTCCGACCTATTTACACATTGTATAAAGGCTTTGACCCAATATTTCTATACTGCTTGCCAGGTTAATCTTTATGATTTTAAATCCTTCAGTCAGCGTCTTTTAGACGAACAAGAAAAACAAATAGCATCGCTTTTTCAAATGATTGAGCACTTTAATCTAAAGGATTTCCGTCAAAACATATCCCAATTGATGGATAGTATTTCTTGTATCAAACCCCAGGATACCTTGCAAATTAGGAAACGATGTATTGATGTTTTAAGGGATTTAATAAAAGAATGTGATAAAAGGTTCAATAAGAATTTACAAGACAATTATAACTATTGGGATGATTTTCTCATGACCGCAGAAACTTTTTTTGAGTTCAGAACCTTTTATGAACAATGTATTCAAGAAATAATGGACAAATGTCTATTGGGAATCCACAATGAGTATATTAAAAAAGCTATCTTTTATATTTATCAGAACTACAGGACTATTGAATCTATTGAAGATATCTGTAATGCAATAAATATAAATAAAGAATACCTCTGCAGGCTGTTTAAAAAAGAGACCGGCAAGACGATAAACGCCTACCTTACCCTTTACCGGCTGAGCTTGGCAAGAGAGCTGCTTCAAACAACCAACTTTAGTATTTCGGAAATTGCAGAACAAACCGGGTACTTGAATACCAACTATTTTTCAAGGCTATATAAAAGCATTATGGGTATTAATCCAAAGGATGAAAGGCTAAGATAAACCGTGGATCAGGTTCTTTCTGCGCAGTAAGCTCAAAAAGCAACCGGAACAAGTTCGCTTGTTCCGATTGCTTTTTGGAGCTTCGATGGATCTCATTTTCTCTGGATTAGTCCTCTTCCAAGTCCTGATCCATTTCTCATACCAAATCCACGGCCGCCCTTCTGACCGTTTCCTTGGCCAAGACCGGTGCCGCAGCGGCTGGTCCCTCTGTCGGAGCCAGTGCCGTCACAATTTGCCATGTTCTCTTCCATAGCCTTTAAGCGTTCATCGGCTTCTGCTTGTGTCAGCTTGCCTTCTTTGACAAGTTCATCGAGCATTGCTTTTCGCTGTTCAAGCATAGCGTCTTTAAACTCCTCAAATTTGTCGGCTTGCTGAGCCTGAGCCCCATAAGCTGTACCGGCGGATTTTTGAGAAGCAACCTGCTCTACTGTTTCTCCCGTCAGATTGGATACAATTTCTGCAGGTGTTTTTGCCTCAGCTGCGTATGCAACTCCTGCAGTGCCAAGCAGCCCTGCAACTACAACTCCTGCAATGATTTTTTTCATGTTTTTCATAGAATCCTCTCCTTTCTATGTCCATAGTATAGAAAACAAATGTGGCAAAACTTTGACAGAATTACGAACTAAATATGTCTTTTGGGAATAGAACTTCATACTTTTGTCACAAGTTAAAAAAAATAACATGATATAATAACATTACCCGTTACCAGAGAAATAAAAGATTTCGAACTTAATAAACGTTTTTAATTAACATTGTAAATCAGAGTCCGAGGTGATTAATATGAACCCCTATATCCTTATAGCTGATGATAATGACGGTATATTAGAAATATTAAAAGCCTATGTAGCAAAAGAAGGCTATGAACCACTATTATCTCGTGACGGTGAAGATGCGCTTGACAAATTTAAAAAGTACCATCCCTTGTTGATTCTACTGGATGTGATGATGCCAAAAATGGACGGATTTCAAGTATGCCGGGAAGTCCGGAAAGAATCCAATGTACCCATCATTATGGTAACAGCCAGGAGCGAGGATGCCGACAGAATTATGGGCCTTGATATAGGTGCCGATGATTATATCGTCAAGCCTTTTAGTCCGGGAGAGGTGATGGCACGAATTCGCGCTGTACTTCGCCGTATGGATTTAAGTGATGATGAAAAGAAATCTTCACTTTACCATCCAGGCCTTGAGATTGATTTATCCAGCTATGAAGTAAAAATAGAAGGTCAAATGGTCTCCCTCACAAAAAAAGAAACCGAGATTTTGTGGCTTTTGGCCTCAAACCCCGGCAAGGTCTTCTCACGCGATAATCTGCTTAACAGCGTATGGGGATATGATTATTTTGGTGATGCACGAACAGTGGATACCCATATCAAGCGTCTTCGTTCAAAAATTCCATCACCCGAAAGCTTAAGCTGGGATATAAAAACCATTTGGGGTGTTGGTTACAAATTCGAGGTGAAAAATGTTTAAGAAGAGCATTGCCTTTAAGCTTACCCTTGGCTTTGTTGTTATTGTTTTAATCTCCATGCTGACCATTGGCATCATTTTTATCAACATGTTCCGTCAATACACCTTTGAAAATCATCAGAAAACAATGTTCAATAAAGCTCACAGCGTATCTGATTTATTATCCGAATCTCAAGCAAATGGGTTCATGCATGGCTTCGGCAGTTTAGTGCATTCTCTGGGCACATTGGCCGAAGCAAATATCTGGATTACCGACAGCAGAGGAAATCCTGTGGATCTTCCTGAAATGGGAATGGGCATGGGAAAAGGGATGTATCGGTATTGGAGCAATGAATCCGAACCCTTGCCCGAGGAAGCACAGAGCGTTATAAATGACGTTTTGTCCGGTAAAGAATCTGTCAGCCAAAGCTTCAGCAGCCTATATAATGAGGCCACGATAACTGTCGGAGTCCCCATCTTTGATGCTTCACAAAGGGTAATAGGTTCAGTTCTCCTTCATTCACCGGTAACAGGCATTACAGCGACACTGAATAAGAGTATAACGATTCTGTCAATCAGCCTGCTTGCCGCACTTTTCCTTTCACTTTGTATGGGAGTATTCTATTCCCTGTTTTTTACCCGACCCCTAAAAGCTATGAATATCACCGCCCTTGAGATGACACGTGGTAATTATGCTGCCCGCACAGGAGTAAATCGTGAAGATGAGATCGGTCAACTAGGAGTATCCCTTGATCTTTTAGCGTCTGAGTTGGGTCTTACCATAGACCAGCTCTTTCAGGAGAAAGGGAAAATGAGCGACATGATCGCCAGCATATCAGAAGGTATTATCGCTTTAGATTTAAACTTTGATCCTGTTCGGATGAATGCCTCCCTATCAGCTATCATGCACCATGGATTACCCTATTCATTGGAAACAATGAGAAATGATCTCGATGCTTTAAATATTTGTTCAGAATTTAACGAAGTGGTTAAAGAAAAAACGACAATCCACATCAAAAGAGACTGGGAGGAAAAGAAGCTTGATTTTACCCTATCCCCTATTATAAACAGCAGTAGTACTGTAACAGGTGTTGTGGCCCTTGTGCAGGATATTAGTGAGCGTGAGCGTCTGGACCAATTAAGAAAGGACTTTGTAGCCAACGTATCCCATGAATTCCGTACTCCCCTCACCGTTATTCGCGGTTCGCTTGAGGCCATTATGGATGGTACAATCAAGAATCAAGAAGACACAAACCGTTATCATCAAAGAATGCTCTCAGAGGTTAGGGGCCTCGAAAGATTGGTAGGCGACCTTTTGGATCTTTCACGTCTGCAATCGGGCAATATATCAATGAACAAAGACAAACTCCATATTCCCGATCTTTTGAATGATGCAGTTAAAAGCGTTCAAACCTATGCAATCAAAAAAGAAATAAAGATTAACAGTGATTTCCCCTTAAATATTCCTCCTGTATTAGGCGATTACGACCGATTAAGGCAACTGTTCATTATTTTTCTTGACAATGCCATAAAATATTCACCTAAAAAAACCTTGATCTCTGTCCAGATTGTCGTATCTCAAACCCTTGATATTATCATCACAGACCAGGGCTATGGCATCGCAAAGGAGGAATTATCCTCAATATGGAATCGATTCTACCAATCGGACAAGTCGCGGAAAAGCGACGGAACCGGGCTGGGCCTGACTATTGCCAGGCAATTGGCAGCCTTGCATGATGCCACACTTTATATGGACAGTGAGCTGGGTAAGGGAACAACTATAACCATAAAATTTCCCATACTAAAGTGAACATCCAACCTAGGCCTTAGCATATGCCATAAAAAAGAACCGTGGAAACCTAAAAATAATCTCTCCATTATTTTGCTTGAGATAACTTTGTATAATATTGTTCATTATGTCATCCTCAAACTCTGCTTTTTTATCATCACTCAGCGCACTAAGGTAGGGCCGAAGCCCTGTTCCCCGATACCACTCTAGAATATCATGATGAGATTTCATTACATGATAATAAATGGTTTCCCACAGGTAAAAATTTTCGGATATTTCAGATAAAACATCAAAATACTCGCCTTGAGTCAATGTATGAAAAATTCGCGGATTAGGAAAATACTCTTGCCATTTTTGTGAGGAGCAGACTTCACCAATGATCTGATGAATGGGCTCGTTATCATTCATGGGAATTTGAACAGCTAAAATACCGTCTTTATTCAGTAAACCCAGTAAGCCTTTTAAAAGCTGTTTATGATGAGGTACCCACTGAATGCAGGCATTTGAAAAAACAATGTCAAAGTCATGATCCAATAAGGATAACTCATGGCTGATATCGCATATGCAAAAATCAAGACTCGGGTTATTTTTCTTTGCTGCTGCTATCATATTCTCAGAATTGTCGACCCCAAGAATATAGGCATTGGGATATTTTTTAGCCAAAACCTGAGTGCTGTTTCCAGGGCCACAACCAATATCAATAACTTTTTTGGGGCTTTTTAAGTTAATGCGGTTCACCAAATCAATTGCAGGCTGAGTGCGTTCACTTTCAAACTTCAAGTATTGTGTCGAATTCCAATCTGCCATAGAACCTCCCAGGATTCAGCGAATACAATTCTTTATTAAAGATCTATTTGGTCAGAATCAGGACCAATATCAAAACTAAACGATTTTAAGTTACTATAACATCTACCACTTTGTGATGTAAACTTTAAAACACAATAATCCGGATCTGTCACCCCTAAGGGGTAGTAAAGATCATCCCCATGACGCCAAATCACAGCATTGCCCTTGTGTTTGGAAATCCTTCGCTGTCTACGGTACTAAGTATTGAATTTTCAACGTTGTCGATTAAGTCGCCAATTGTCTTAATAGCACCTTTCATAATCTAAGCCTCCTTTTAATATAGATTTGCCATTTTGTAAATAATATATATTGCTGCTCCAAGGATAACAATTATCGCTATAAGGTCTGTTACTTTCTCCCGCGTCTTCATGTTTTTATTCACTTTTAGATTTACAATGAACGATATGATTGTTATACCAGCCAGCAACAACAGAATAAAACTTTTAATGAGAACATCATCAATAAATGCAGTAAGAATAACGGATACAAACAGTGAAACCTTTAAGATCAAATCAGTGGTTTTTTTCATTAGAGTCTCTCCCAACCTTCGCTATATCCTTAAATATAAATCGAAAAAAATCTCTCATAAGCAATATATCTCGTTTGAAATTGAATTTCAATAAATGAGGATTTTTCATCACATATGGAATGTAAAAAGCAAAAAATAAGAGTTCACTGCTTGTAATATAAATATCTTTGATATCAAAAATGAAAAAACCTTTAATCCCGATATAGTCCAGGCTTCCTCCCCAAAAAATCTTATCAATTAAGGAGCACAATGCTCCGGATAGGATTAGTATAAAAGCCCAATATAGAGAATAACAAGCTTTATTTTTACTGTTGTAATATTTAAAAGCACAATATAAAAATATGATAATGATGAGGTTGATTAAAATGTGTGGTAAAGATCCAATACCCAGGTTTAGCCAAGAATTGATCCAAGAGTATTCCGTATTATGTTTGGGTAAAAAAAATAAGAAGTCACCAATAATATTAAAATGATAATCTATAAAATATTTAGCCACAATGAGTTTAACAGATTGATCTATACCAACTAAAAGAAGGATAAATAAAATGATTTTGTGTCTATTTTTTAGCATAGCTATGTATAGCTCCCCATCTCCAAGATTATTACTCACTTGACTCAAGCAATATCTCCAAAATTCAAAATTCAGAAATTTTCTTTTTTAAATCTTCGGTATTATTAATGTCCTTAAACCTTTCATAGGATAACCTTAATAACTTTGTTCCCTTGGTACTCTCCCCATTATTTCCTTCATTGCCTATGCCTGTAATGAACAAATCAATTTTTGACTGTATATTTGAAAGATCCTTTATCACAACTAATAATTCATTCAGAAATTCATCTGAAAAATCTTTAGTCTTAAGATCCATATCTAAACTATAGCTATTCTCTGGTTCCAGAGGTATATAAACACCCTCTTCATCCTTGACGGAGCTTACTCCATTCTCAATTGGAGTCGTATAGTAAGCAATATCAATTTTGAATTTATCTATATCAGGAAGCCTGAAAAGGTTCGGATATTTAGTTTGAAGACTATTTAGCAGACGAGTTTCCCAGTATATTTTACTATAATTATCTTCCAGTCTTTCGCCTTTAATTTGATTATTTTCATCATAGTACTTTCTTTTTTCAACAGTTATCAGAGACTTATTTTTATCATTAACATCAAAGACCTTAACCAAATAATAATCAAATTTAAAATTAAAGGAACTTCTTTCAACTTTAACGTCCATATTATACTTATTTTTCATATATCCAACGACTTCCCTTTTAAGCTCAGCGTGTCTCCAGGGATAGCCATAAAATTCTGTAAATAAGTAAAATGAGTATGATAATAATAAAGCGATTATTACAAATATAATGAGAAATCTTATCTTAATTTTTTTCACAATGACCCTCCAAAATTAATAAAATAAATCTCCCTCCATGACCGTAACAGCCTTCCCTGAGATCAGTACTCTGTCACCATTAACTTGGACTTTCAATACCCCTCCCCTTTCGGATGCTTGATATGCAATTAGTTTATCTTTACCAAGCTTTTTATTCCAATAGGGCCCTAAGCAGCAATGGGCAGATCCAGTTACCGGATCTTCAAATATACCAACCTCAGGGGCAAAAAATCGGGAAACAAAATCATAATCAGCAGCTTTTGCTGTAACAATGACGCCTCTCATAGGTACCTTCAAAAGTTTTGTAAAATCAGGGGCCATATTTTTAACTATATCCTCGGATTCAACTTCAATCAAATAATCAAAAATGCTTTTCCCTTCATAAATAGGATCAATTTTTAACGCTTCTATAAGTTCAGCCGGTACATCTGTTTTTTCTTCCTGTGTAGTTGGAAAATTAAGCTGAATCCAATTCTCTGCTATTTGGGCCGTAAGGAGTCCGCTTCTTGTATGGAAATTAGCTTCCTGACCTTTTCTTAAGTATCCTTTCTCCCATAAAATATGAGCGCTCGCAAGCGTTGCATGACCACAGAGATCAACCTCTGAATTAGGCGTAAACCAGCGCAAATTATAGTCATTATTCATTGGAACAAGGAAGGCTGTCTCAGCTAGATTCATCTCACTTGCAACATCTTGCATCCATTTTTCTGGGGGCGATTCTTTTAGAATGCACACGGCAGCGGGATTTCCCTTGAATGGCTTATCCGAAAAGGCATCAACTTGATAAATTTTCATTTACTCCTCCAATACGTATGGCTTATAAAGAGCCTTATCCTCTTTAGTAATTTGTTCTATTCTCTTAAAGATCTCATTTAACATATAGTCCGCTAAGTCAATTAATGTTTCATTATCCCATTCTACATTATGTAATTGGTTTGTATAGATGCTAATTGAACTTCTTAAAGTTACTATATACCTTCCGGGAAGATTTTCAATACCCCAATTTCCACCCTCCAGTTTTGACGAAATAACATTATGTTTTAAATAATATAAGGCCCTGCATAAATTAAGCGTGATATAAACGGGGTTTGTGATAATATCATTCTTAGCATTTTCAATATCATAAATAATTGAGTCAATATAATACTTTTCAGGAATCCCCTTAAATACTTCTTGTATTTGACGGCCATATAAGCAAACACCTCTATGTTCAATTAGAGTCATATGTGAAGCTAAATCTTTATCTACACCATTCTCGCAAATAAAATTTTTATCATTTTTATATTTGTTCTTGAACATGTCGGAATAATGGAGTTCAAACGGGGTCGGATATTGGAATTCCCTTGCATATTGTTCTAGAACAACGCTCATTTCAATGCCCTTCTCAGGCAATTCTTGAAATAAAAGCAACTCTTCAATTAGAGCACGTTTTGTTTTAAAATCAATGGGTTTACTGACTAGTACAAGAAAATCTATATCACTTTTCTCTGTATAACAACCCATAGCTAATGATCCATGTAGATAAATCCCCACAAGGCTTTCATCCATTATCTCTTTATAGCGCTTGACAACCCTATCTAGTATTTCATATGGATTCATCAGAAAACCTCACATGATCAGTTTTTCACGTTTTTACCCTGAAGTCATACATTATAATAAGGCAAGATAATATAAGGAGTTATAAAAATCTGATGGACAATAAAGCCTCTCCTCAATTCCTTCCCGGTGCAAACGTTATATCAATAGTTAATCACCCGCCTGAAATCCACCCCGGAACGCCTGTTAAAATAGTTAAACCGTGGATTGGATCTCTATGTGCCGTTCAATTACCTGATGGCATGATTCATCGTTGGTTTGCCTCATTTGAGCTAAGACCCCAAAATGGGTCTTTAACAACAGGCAGTTTTGCCCAGGTTACCAATTCAACTGGCCACGGCAGTCCACCACATGTTGCAGCAGGTACAATAGTCAGAATTGTTAAATGTATTCCCAAGACTGTTTTTTATGATGTAACACTAAGCAATGGTGAATATCACAGGTGGTTAGCTGAGTTTGAGTTAGCTGCTCCTATGGTATAAATTCTACTCTGCTATCAACTTTGCCTTTTCCTGTGCAAGCCACATAGCACTAATTTGCTTGTCTTCTAGTCTAGTTTCTTTGTTGCGAATGCAATGATGTGACCATCCGGATCAAAACCGTACGAGGCATAATCTCCCCAAGACCGTAAAGTTCCTCTACTAATTCCGACACCGCCGAGTTCCTCCAATTTATCATAATACTTATCAGGATCATCGACATACACATAAATTTCACATCTTGGGATACCATTTGCATTTTTCGGATGCGGTATTTTACCTTCAAGCACTCTGACAATTCCATCTTCAGGCATAATACCAAGTGTTAAACTGCTAGACAAGACAAATTCAGTCATTCCAGGAACATCTAGAGCAGGCTCAAGCCCAAACAATTTCATATAAAATAATTTTGCTCTTTCTTGGGATTTCGCATAAATGATGAACATAATTCTGTTGTCTTGAGAAATACTCATAATACAAATTCTCCTCCTTGGGTACTCCTCTTCATATTTATCTGACCTCTCTCTTGTTTAATATAAAACCATATTTTCACGAAACCAAGCAGTGGGTCCTGCTTAATCCATTCCATTACCTCAACAAATTCCTTTGCTAAAAAACCACAAATGAGAGCATCCTTAAAACATCAAAATAATTTGCCGTTTCAAATAATAAATTATTAGATGATAATTTTATAATTCCAGGATAAAATGACCCCCTATAAGCTTTAGTATGATTTAAAAATGATATTTCAATTTTAAAGAAATCCGGCAATGGTATGATGCATTGACTTATATCATTTTTTAAGCTACATTCAACAAAACATTTGATATTATCATATGCTAGTTGAGGATGAATACAAATAACAGAATTGCCAATTCCTCTATTTACGCCAACTGTTTTAATATTCTTATTTATCTTGATTACATGCTCGCAAACACCAATATCACCTGAAACGAAAACAACCGGAACCCCAACATATGACGCTGTATAGGCATTAATAAGAAATTCACTGGCATATTCATCATTAATTTTTATATATGATAATTCTGTTTCTAAGGTATGAGATAAAGGGTTCTGGTCAGATCCAGCATGTGAATGATATCCAATCATTAATACTGCATCAAATGAATTATCGAGCTCTTGCATCATGCTAAAAGGATGGCCACTAAAGGAACGAATTAACTTTGTGTTCATTGGTAGTGTATTTAAATTCAGGTTTCTGCCAACACCATGAGCATCTTTAATCCATATTTCTTTTGCTCCAGCAATATTGGCTCCTTCACATGCCGCCTGCACTTCTTTTAGCATCTCTTCACAAAAAGGTGGATAGTCCGGCTTCCATCTTGTGGCTTCATCCCAATTACAAATTCCAGCAACACCCTCAATATCAGCGCTTAAGTATATCTTCATTTTACTCTCCAACAATTTTGATTAATTATCACTATAGATGTTCTACCATATATACGGAAGTAGTCTATATTTTGTCTTATAAGAATATTCGAGATATCCAACCAATTTTTCTTTCAACATCTTATCCTCTAAATATGTTCTAAGCACTATTACAGCCGTTATAATAATTGATGGAATTATCATATATAGCGAACCAAAGACAAAAGGTATTGCTAGTGCCCATAGTATAACAGCCAGATAACCTGGATGACGAACGGCCTTATATGGACCTGAATCGCAAACATTCTGTATTCGGTCATTTTGAATACGAGATGTAGCCTCAAAATTAGCATTTTCTTTCATAGCCCATATTCCAAGAATAGAAGAAAGAATTAAGATCACTAAAGCAGGAAACATGTAAACAATAGATATACTTGACCAGTTAAACCTTTTATCAAACCCGGCAACAACATATATAATAAAAAATGCTAATAAAATATACAACTTGAGTAGTGCCTTATCCCATTTTTCAGTATTATTTCTTTCCTTTGCCCTTTCATTCAGCACCTCCGGATTATGTATTGATAAATATATAACCCCAAGAATCGTCGAAATTGAATAAACAATAAAATAAGTCCATCCTTGGAGATTCGTCAATGTACCCGAAGTAACAAAAAATAGAACAGCTCCAATTATAATTTGAAAAGCAACTCTTGTTAAATAGTTGAGCCCACTCTTTTCTAGCTTCATTTGCATAGAGATTCACCTCACAATTTAATTCTCCAAACAAAATCTATCTTTCCGCTATATCAAAGAATTGGATCTGACCCTATTGAAAATGTTATTACCTATTATTTTATTTTCATAAACAGGAGAATTCTTTGTATTATAATATTCAAATACATCAACAACGTCTATACCCAGTTCGGTAATTGGCGTCATCATTCCTTTGACAGTATACCCCATACTATCTTCGGTATTACCGGCGCACACAGCTACTATAATAGCTTTTTTGCCTTGTGATAAGCGACTACTCCAGACACCACCATTATAATCATTTAAACAAAAAGTTCTATCTAAAAAAGCCTTCATTTGCGCTGAAATATTGTAGTTATATGTAGGAGAGGCAAATATAAACCCATCTGCTTGTTTCATGCTTTCTATTAAATCTGTCACATCATCTTTAATTTTACAGTTTCCTGTTTTAATGCAATATTCACACCCTGTACAGGTTGAAATATGTTGACTCTCAAGTGCAAATTTCTTTACTATAATGTCCTTCTCGCTTAATGCACTTATAAAATAATCTGTTAAGGCTTCGGTGTTTTTATCTCTTCTTGCGCTAGCAATTATTGCAATCCATTGTTTATTCATAATTTCTCCAAACTAATATTCTCTCCAAGTTAAATTTTAGGCATAGCATTCAAGCGAGGATAAATGCTAAGCCGTCTTATGGTTTTATATAAAAATATCCTTCACTTTGTTTTTTTACTAGCTCCATAACTCCTGCAGGAACAATGTCTACAAATTCAATAAGAGCTTCCTTTTTTATATCATATCCCCTTAACGCATTATTACAAGCTACGAATTTAACACCTCTTGCATTTAAACTCTGCATAGTATCAATGTCGGCATCTACATAATTTATATCATAATACTTAACTGCCTCTGAATTAGCCAAGACTTCAATATAGAACTTATCATTATTTGAAGCATTTAATAAATTGCTGACATTGCTTAATAAAAGCTTCCATTTATTAATCTCATCAATATGAAATATTACTTTATATTCTGACATACAGGCCACCTCTTATATTATGTATTCTTTTCTAATTGCATACTTAACTCGTATTTCTAGTGTGGTTTCATTGCATTTCTAAACTTTGTACTAGGCACTTAATCATAATTAAGCATGGGTTTCCCTCTCCCCATATTTCATTGATTTCTTGAACAGGATTAAAACCAACTTTATTAAAAACTTATATGAATCCTTTTTTAAATCTTCTTCTGCAATTTTTAATAGGGCTTTTCCTATTCCTTTATTTTGATATTCCATTAATATACCCATGACGTATATTTCTGCAGTATATTCATTATTGGTCTTATTAGGCATTATCTATATCGTTCATTCCTTAGTATATCCATATATACCTCATCATGAAATTTACCCTTGATATAATAGGATTGCCTTCTCCTCCCTATTTCCTTAAACCCAACTTTTTTATAACAACTGATTGCATTTTCATTAAACGAGAATACTTTTAACATTATATTGTTAAGATTCAAATAATCAAAACCATAATCTAACAATAAATTAAGCACCTCTTCTCCATATCCTTTATTACGGTTTTCTTCATCACCAATAAACAGCCCGACTTCTGCACATTGTCGTAATTGATCAATCCCCTGAATACCACAATTACCGATTAATTTATCATCTTCGAGCTTTACAATAGCAAATTGATATTGGCCAGAATTTCGTGTAAGCCATTCTTTTTCAGTCTCCAAGGAGGTTACCCTACATGAACTTCCAACACCATCGGTAACACTAAAATCATTAAGCCATTTAACGTAAATCTCTGCATCCTCTACATTCATAGGAGATAAATAGATACGTTTACCCACTATTTTTTTAAAATATTTCATCTTGTTTATACCTCCAATTTTTTAATTTCTTCATGACTAAGTTACTAATATTCGCTTACGGCTTCTGTTACTCGTAAGCTGCCAATTAGATTGCACGGGCTAAATAAATAATGATCTGCGCAGCTGGGACTAACAGAAAAACAGCCAGGAATGTTCCTACAGTTTTACTACCTACCATTCCAATAACACAATTTCTAAATTCCTGAGGACTACAATGCCCATCAACAACATCATCAGTCATAATAGATAATTGAGGATCAATGAATATAGTCATTATGAGTGTTGCTATACCACTTATAACGGGAGCAAGAGTAATGCATGTAGCTCTCAAATCATGTTCAATACTACCTGCATATATTGGTGCAAATGAACCTGCCGTAATAATTGCAACTGTAATAATATTTAATACAATTGTTCTCTTTGGTATCTTTTTAAAATCAATCTGGCTTATGCTTTCCTTCACAGGGATTGCGACACAACTCCTTAATTGCTTAATACCTGTCTTTGTAAAGCTGTGTAAGATCAACTTGGGTATTGATCTCTGATAAGAGAAATATAATACCCCCTTAGAAAACACCCTTTGGAAAGTTGGAACAAGAAATGCCCCTGCTATGGTAGCAAATCCCGAAGCAATTATTATAATCATAAAAATGTTCTTAAAATCGTCATTTGGATTTTTTTCTATATATTTCGTTAAAATAGGAGCTTGGAACGTAATAGCCAATCTTGAAACCAGCATTAGAACATTGAAAAGAGCAAAAGAAACTGCTATTTTCCCGGTTCTTATACCCACAAGCCTTATTGAATAGGCCAGGGTACCAATTAATGAAATAACGAGGTTCAGAATAACTACTATGAGAATTTGAATACTCACTAAAAATCACCCTCTTGCATTATACACCAAATATACCTCTTATTTCTTGTAAATCTGCTCAATAGTGGCCATAATTTCTTTCCTTTGTTGATAATATATAGCTTGCGAATTATCCTCTCATAACAAAGTACATACATTGCGAATAGATATGACCGTAATTTTCATCATCAATCCATGGTGCAATTTCATGTATTAGAGGTTTGGCATCAATATCTAATTTGCCATTATCATGATTATAATAATTCCAGAATATACTCTCAATTTTATTTTGAACCTTCTTTACCTTTTCACATAGTTCCTTAATCACATTCTCGTCATTTGGAGTAATTATTTTCTTAACTCTTTCTTCAACAGGAATTGAACGTTCTGGTCCAAACTGGAGTACCTGTTTCAAAGCAATATTTAAACACTCACTATCTTCTAATATATTCATTTTGACCTACCTTCAAATTAATTCTGGCCGTAGTTTTCGCCTTATTCAAGCCATATTTTATTATTCCTTGTGATCTTCATTTAACCTAATAATATCCACATTGTGGTACTTGTCTTTTATTTTTTCACACAAACTTTGAACTCCAAATATCTCTGTATATGTATGACTACCAACAATAAGGTTTATTTGAGTAAATTCGGCATACTGGATAGTATATAATATTTTTTCCCCTGTTATAAACACATCACAATTTTGTTCTACGTGCTCCTTCATATCGCTCGTTAAATGCCCTGCACCTGATAGAAAACCTATCTTCTTAACCAATCTATCGTTGTTCTTCCAACTCTTAACCTTCTCACCTAATACGTCTTCCATTTGAGACACCAATTCTTCAAAATTAATTGGATGTTCTAGTTCTCCGATTCTACCACAATAGAAAAGCTCCTCTTGCAAATTTATCTTTTCTAAATTAAATAAACCTAACCTATTCATAAAAGATACATTTGTTCCAAAATCGGCATCATCCAGTGGTAAATGAACATAGAAATGTGAAATATTATTGTCTTTTAGAGCACGTATACAATAATCTTTCATACCATAAACAAAATTCCATGCATCATGATGCGTGATAATTGCATTAACACCATGATATATTGCATTTTTTACGGTCTCAGGTGTTAAATTAGTAGCATATCCTATTTTCTCAATTTCAAGAGTATCATCTACATAAAATCCACTCTCACCATCAACAGATATCTTGTTTGTATCAAATAGACCAATAATGTAGTTTTTTAATTCAGTTGCTCTCATAAAATCCTCCTGCTTGTGGTTAATTATATTGGCTTGAAATCCATACGCCATTATTCCTTATTTTTTACTGCCCCTGTAAACTGCCGTTCTTAATTCATTTATATATTCTTGTATATTTGGCATATCTGTATTTATCGCATGTTGAATTGCTAATTCGATATTATATGGAACTCTTATCAGCGATATTGTAAAGGAAGAATGATCCTTTGAACCATAGCATCCTTCAACTATTGCATATGAAGCTTGTGTAATATCCAATGGATTTCCAACACTTCCTACATTAAAAATAATTTTACCTTCAAAACTATCTATGTGTGCTCCATGAATATCTCCATAACCAACAACATCAGCTTCTTTGTCTAGTGTTACCGTAGGCATAAACAATTTAATTCTTTGTTCATCTGAGGTAGATAAATGAACCCTATGGAACAAATCATTTGGTGATGCATGGCACAATCTGACCAACTTGCCACTCATATAAAATTCTATATAATTTGGTAGACCTTTTAAGTATCTCAGTCTGTCTTCACCTAGCTTGTTTTGATGCCATAAAAGTATTTCGGGCTCTTCCTGTTCGGTGATAAAATAATCCCAGTTGCCTTTTACTACTATATCACAACTTTCTTGTATCATATCGACTGCTTCTGCTGGATTTGGTCCTTTCCCTGCTAAATCTCCTAAACAATAGATTTTTTCAATATCACGGGATTTAATATCAGCTAGTACTGCCTCCAAAGCTGGCAAGTTCCCATGAATATCTGAAATTATTGCTATTTTCTCCAAAACATTATCTCCTTTAATTATCATTACTTTTAGCCGATGAGATTGTATTATGATTCTCCATCAAATAAAATTTTGCATCATCCCTTTCAAACTCATTACATATCCCTTCTAAAACTGAGTACACGAAAGAAGGGGCTTCTTGAATGTATTTAACAACTTTAACGAAGTCATCTTTAAGTAAATGTAACATACTGCGTTTCCTACAAAAAGTTAATTAACTCTCGCCTATACGAGCAGTATAGCAGAAAATTTCACCACTCCATATAATGTTCATCAATTATCATTATATCGATTAATCCTTTATCTCTTTGCATATATAATAATTTTTCAAAATTCATTAAATTGTCACCGAAAACATTATAGGGTAAGAACCAGGTTTTTGTATTTTGCAGTCTAAAAATTAGCATCTCTCCAAAGATATAAACGGTTGTGTATAGCTTCCAACTCAAGTTTACTGAAGAAACATCAGTTTCAATTTTTACACCATAATCAGAAAAGGTATATGTACCTTGCTTTGCGACTTCTTCTTTAAATGTTGTTAAGGGTAGGATATAAAAAGTTAATGACATAAGTAAAATGAATATAACAGACATTACTAATACCCCTACGATGTATGGACTTGTTTTAATATATACCAAAAAGAGCAATGAAGAAATTGCTAGAACAGTAAATGCAAGAATATATAAATTGTAATGAAACACTTTATTCGAAGAGTTCTTAATAAAAATTTTTAAATCATTTTTCGCAACCTTGTAATTAACACAAATCTCTTCCATCTAATACCTCCCTAATCAACATCAAACAATATCTATAGATTCGCGATGTTTGAGATGCTTCTTATAACATTCTGGTTTCACGATGCCATCGAACCGGACCATCGAAGTCCTTATTTTCTGGCGGTGCTTGCCGCCTAGGTTGATAGGCGAGCAATGTAGCGGAGCGAAACGACTAGCCCGGTGAGATGGTGTGGGTAGCTATGACCTCATGAACCCTCTAATTATGCATACTTAGTGCTGTGCCCTAGGACGTGAAAGCATTTTTATACGAAGTACAACTACATATTAATAATTTTCTTCTTTAAAAGATTTACCCTTTATTCTAGTTAACATTTCATTAAGCAATTGTTTATTTTCGCTCACCTTAAACTGCAAGTTGCCTTTACCATTTTCATATTCTATAAAGATATAATCAGGTTTATAATTAAGCCACTTCCAATACGTAACATGATCCCAAGTTAATATAAGATTCTTAAAACCGGTAACAGGCGATATACCTATATCGGAAAATTTATATTTCCAAGTTATTGACCTTGCAATAAACCATAAGAAAATGAGAACGTTTGGATACAATAAGGGATTATTATGAGAATTTTCATTCATTAGGGCAGATACGACACAGCTAAAAAAAGTTATTATTAAAATAAATATACATAAGTAAAATTTGTCCTTTAAACGCACTATGACTGTATCACATAAATTATTTCTGCCTGACTTTCGCCAAATTAAAAGGTAATATACTATATTGACAATTATAATTAATGCACCTGCGATATATATGTAAGTCAAATCTTTCATATGTTAATCCCTCAATTAAGCTAATGGGTCTTTCCAAAACCCCATACCAACCTTTTACTATCACTTTTTTATTTTATACCATCTTAAATCTTCACCCTTAATGATGTTCACATTTTCTGGATAACCATATCTATATAATTGATTACTCTCTTTATCTAATGCAACTGATACCAAATCGTTTTCAGTCCATTTGTTGTGTCTAATAGATAAATTGATGCCCAATCACGCTTTACTTCCCCAAGTATTTTCGTAATTGATGAATCCAAGGATGCTTTAATTGCCTGTATTGGTGTAAACCAGCTTTTACTAAAGAACAAGACAGTCATTAATAAAATTAATATTATTATGAAGTATACTAGCGTTTTATATCTTAATTTCCTCACCATACGCTCTTACTCCTGACAACTAAATAACTTCTTACTTATGTTTATTCAAACAGCAGGACGCCGCGTGTCTTTGCACTTAATTTCCGATAACGTCTGTTTTCACGATGACCTCATGGTATTCTTTTTACGCATTCTTCGTGATGTGCCCTATGACGTGAATGCATTGTTATACTAAGCATCCCAAACTATAAAGTGATACATATAGCCAGATTATATAAACTCAACCTTTGTCTCATGCTTCTTTTGCCATTCATAAAAGTATGAAATCCGTTCATATAAATATTCTTTACACTCTTTACATGAGGAACATTTTTGATTTTTATTACATTCTGCAATATCACATTGGGGAGATAGAGAAAATTCTTGATCAGACTTACAACCTTTGCAAATCATATCATTTACATTAAAGGATTTATTATATAACTCCCTCCACTTTTCAGCGATACCTTTTTTCGCTTCCAGATTATTATTCACTGTAGCAATAAAAAGCGGGCAGGATGAACAATTAATGCAACAATATACGATATGCGATTCATAAACCCCCAATGACTCTATTAATATCTTTAATTCGGCTATGAGCTAATGCTATATAGGCATTTATCCAACTCGATTCTTCCGAAGATATTTTATTACCAGTATTACAATAATTCAGAAATTCTTCGTATGAGGTTAGTGCTTCATCAAATTTCTTTTCATGGTACCAATTATCTGCAACTTCAAAAAGTGTTTAAACCTCAAATAATGATTGGGGTGTGAAACAAAGAATTCTTTATAAAGTCTTCTTGAAAGACTATATTCATGGGCTTTTTGAAACTCTTGCGCCATTACTAATGTTTCAGGGACTTTATTCGACTCAATTAACATTTTTAGCCTACCTATTCATATTAATGTAGAATTCTTATTGATGTAGAGTTCTTAATACAATTCATTCTGTGCATTATCATCCACTCTTTTTCATAATATTTTGCCAGCTGTCATCTACTATTTATTGAGCGCTAGCTTTATTCCAGCACAATCCAATCCACATCACAGCTGTAAACCATGCCGCTCTTCTCTGAGAGTGCAAGGGAAGCGGTATTTCCCTTGATGATATGGACCAGGCAGGGTTTTCCAAGAGCCCTCAAATTTCTGACCAATGCGGCGTTGAGCTTCTGTGCATAGCCTTTTCTTCGATACTCAGGAAGTACCGTCAGAACACCCATGGTTCCTTCCTCATGGGTCATGACCCAGCCGGCCAGAATTCCCTGATCCATTATGCCATAAGCCGGACCGGTTCTGATTCTTTCCCGGATATATTCTTCAGATATAACGTGATTATGGTCATAACGTTCATGTATGTAGGGGGCCATTTCCTCGGTAAGAGAAATAACGCCTTCTTCATCTTCAGTCACAGGAACAGATTCGGGGAGGTAGAGCTGTACACATTGGGAATGGTACTTAACGTTCTTTCCTTCTGTAAGAATCGGCCACTCTCCTACCGTGTAAAAGGCCTTATCTTCTCCCTTGATGTTTCTTTTTAACAGCATCTCCCCTTCTCCCCGGTCAGAAGCTGAAAGCATCACAAAGCTTTCCTGATTTCTAAGTCGAATAAAAACCGACTCGTTAAGCATATCAACATCAATGTCTGCGGCCGTTTTCATCATTTCTAGAATGCAGTAATTCCGAATAAAACTCTTTCCAAGTAGGTCTTGAGCCTTTACTAATAAATCCATAATTTCCCTTTCTTTTTGCGGGCTTAGACTTGTAGTACGCTGCCAGAGGCATCATACTCTTTTGCTTTCTTTGCATATGAATCTTTAAGGTGTCACACGGCTAATATCCCTCGGGAACATGGACGCATAGCGAACATTATTGAAGCCTAACAGCTTCATGGTAATCCGCTCAAGACCAGCGCCAAGTCCGCCGTGCGGCGGCATGCCATAGCGGTGGATCATAAGATATGACTCAAAATCATCCGGATTCATACCACGATCCTTCATTTTCTTCACCTGTTCATGGTAATCATGAATACGCTGACCGCCAGTGGTGATCTCAAGTCCATTATACAAAAGATCGAAGCTCTTGGTAAAGCCTGGATCATTCTCATCATCCATCGCATAAAACGGTCTTTTCTCCGAAGGATAGTGGGTAATGAAGATAAAGTCGCTTCCCCATTTTCTCTTGGCATAATCGCAGATGAGCTGCTCCTCCTCCGGTTCGAAGTCATGGTAATCGGTAATGGTTCTATGATACTGCTCTTGGATTATATCCTTTGCCTCCATAAATTTAATTGCGGGGATATTTCCAATTTTCGGAGCCTGAACTTTAAATAGCGCCAGTTCTTTGCCATATTCCTCTGAAAGTAACTGAAAAACATACTTAAGGGCTCCGACTTCCATTGCCATAATATCGGTATGATCCTTAATAAAGCCTATTTCGAAATCCATGCTGATATATTCGTTTAAGTGCCTGGAGGTATCATGCTTTTCAGCTCGATAAACGGGTGCAATTTCAAAAACTCTTTCATATACACCAACCAGAGTCTGCTTATAGAATTGGGGGCTTTGGGCCAGATAAACCTGCTTACCAAAATAGTCCAGCTTAAAGATATTAGCGCCGCCTTCCGCACCGGCAAAAACGATTTTAGGTGTATGGATCTCGGTAAAGCTCTGACTGGTGAGAAACTCTCTAAAGCCTCTGGCGATTCCTTCCTGAATCTTAAAGATAGCTCGCTCATTCTCATTTCTCAGCGATATGGGCCGGTATGTCAAATTGGTATCCAATGGCAGCTCCAATTGCTTTCGATTGATAACAATGGGCATCACATCTGCCGGTTCTGATAACAGCTCAACACGCTTGATTTGTATTTCAGCGCCGTTAATGACGCGCTCATTGGATATAGCCTCTCCTTCAATAATGACCGAGGCTCCTTCCTGGAGCCGGCTGTAATCAAAATCAACCTGGTCCTTGGTATAAACACATTGGATAAAATCGCGATGGGTCCTTATAATGATGAAAGCAAACCCACTCATATCCCTGATTTTATGCACCATGCCATGTAGCTTGACAATCTTGCCTGAGCTTTCTCTAAGCTCTGAAGCCTCTATCATTTCTTTTCTTTCCCACGCTCTGATTTCTTTCATAATCTCTGCCACCTTTCTGCTATAAAACAGCATAAAAAAACCCTCGACTCAGACATACTCTGGGACGAGGGATTACTCGCGGTGCCACCCAAATTGACAGAGATAAAATCATTACCTCTATCCGGCTCAAAAATCCTTAACGCTGATCATACGGGCTGACTTACTTGCAGTATCCTGCTTTTTTCAGCCGGCTCCAAGGTGTCTGTTCATCATAATCCCCAAAGGCGCTTGCAGCCGATGACGCCTATTCTCTGATGGTTTTTCATGATTACTTTTCCTTTTCATAGCCAAGTCTGTTTTAAAATTATTATTAATCATATGCTCAACTCTAAAAATTGTCAATCATTTTTTCCAGCTGTTGTGGTTACTAAATATAAGGGGGACGAATCAACTCCGTCCCCTGCTTAAAAATTCATGATGCACCCTTACTTATATCATATGTCTTAATGACATATAAGCTCTGCCTGCGCATCTTCCGATGTTTCGACCGGCCCTGTTCATGGCTTTTACAGAACGATCCATCCTAAAGTTCTCCTCAGCCATTAAAGAAATCGCAGCACCGACCATTGCACCCAGGAATATACCTCCGCCAAAACCAACTCTCATGATTTTCCCTCCTGTACACTTAATTTCATATATAGTATTTCAAGAAAAAAGATTAGAATACGTTAAAGCATTTGACAGTTATTTCATGATGCACTAAAATGAACGAAGATCACCTCACCGTATAGGAGATTCTATTATGATAAAAGCCGCTTTAAAAGAGATTTTAGAAAATCAATTAGGTATCAATATATCCTCATTATTATTACCGGGGAAAAACACCGATATGCAGCGTTGGACTGTTGTTGCGTGTGATCAATATACCTCGGAACCAGAATACTGGAACGAAGTGGATAAGCTTGTCGGAGATAAGCCTTCAACACTTAGGTTGATTTTCCCGGAAGCTTATCTTGAATGCGAAAACGACTCACAAAAAACTGCCCGTATTCATCATATCAATGAAAACATGCTTCAATATCTGGAAAATGACCTCTTTGACGAATTGACAGATACCCTTATTTTAGTTGAAAGAGAATTTAGTAATGGATGCACGCGTCATGGCCTTATTTTTGCAGTTGATCTGGAAAGATATGATTACACAAAAGGCTCACAGAGCTTGATTCGTGCTACTGAGGGCACCATTGTTGACCGTCTTCCTCCCCGCATTCGCGTCCGGGAACACGCGGCGCTTGAGCTTCCGCACATCATGCTTCTCATTGATGACAAAGACAACACTGTTATTGAGCCGCTTGTGCAGAAAGCGAATACTCTCAGCCAAGCCTATTCCTTTGATCTTATGAAGCAAAGCGGCAGTATAAAAGGCTGGAAGGTAGCTGATGAAGAGGATATCGAAAGCATGGCCCAGGCTCTCCTGAAGCTTTCAGATGCCGATCATTTTAAAGCGCGTTATGGTGTGAATGACCAGTATGGCGTGCTGTTATTCGCTGTTGGCGACGGCAACCACTCTCTTGCTACGGCAAAGGCTTGCTGGGAAAATCTTAAGAAGGACCTGAGTCCTCAGGAGATGAAGGAGCATCCTGCCAGATATGCCCTTGTGGAAGTGGTAAATGTCCACGATAAGGGACTTGTTTTCGAGCCCATACATCGCGTTCTTTTTAATGTTGATCATAAACACCTGACAGACGCTTTCTGCTCTTACTATGCACAGAAAGGCTGTTCTGCCCATGTGGTCTATGGGAACGATAAGCCGCAATCTTTCGGGCATGTCATTCAATTCACTACTTCAGACACCTCGGGTTATCTGGTGGTAGAATGCCCCTCATATAATCTCGATGTAGCAACCCTTCAAAGCTTTTTGGATGATTATTTGAAAGCTAATACTCAAGTTACTATTGATTATGTCCATGGCAAGGATGTCACAGAAAGGCTTGGAAAGCAACCCTACAACATGGGCTTCTTCCTGTCTCCAATGGATAAGAATGAACTTTTTAGAACGGTTATTCTCGACGGTGCTCTGCCTCGGAAGACTTTTTCAATGGGAGAGGCCTCAGAAAAGAGGTTTTATTTAGAGGGAAGAAAGATAGTCCGTTGATTAATGGCCTCATCCCTTTGTGTTCAGCCTTCCAGCTTGCCTTTTAAAATATCCAGAATCTTTTTCTCCAGCCTTGAAACCTGGACCTGCGAAATGCCCAGCTTCTTGGCAACATTTTGTTGAGTCTGGCCTGAGTAGTAGCGCATCCAAATAAGACTCTTTTCACGAGCAGAGAGCTGCTTTAGGGCACTATAAAGGGAAATGCGCTCCACCGTGTCGGTCTCATTGTCATCCTCATCCGATATGATACGATCAATAAGCCGGTTTTCTGAGCCCTCATCATCCTCATATTCACGAAAGAGTGATTCGGGAGCCCGTGAGGCTTCTAGCGCGTGTACCACAGTTTCAGACTCCTCACCCAGGGCTTCTGCCAGTTCATTGATACTGGGAGGTCGGCCCAAGCTTTGCTCCAGCTTCTCACTGATATCTCTGGCTTTTATGGAAAGCTCTTTAAGGCTTCTGCTCACCTTGATGGCCCCGTCATCTCTGAAATAGCGACGAATTTCACCTAAAATCATGGGTACCGCATAGGTGGAAAAGCGTACATTAAAAGAAGCGTCAAACTTATCGACAGCCTTGATAAGACCAATACAGCCTATCTGGAACAAGTCCTCTATTTCCACGTTCCGGTTGCGGAACCGTCTTACAACACTCCATACCAGTCCTGTATTTTTATCGATAATAACATTTCGCGCTTGGGCATCGCCATTTTGAGCTTGCCTGATTAACTCCAACGGGGATTCGTCGTTAAAACTACTCATATTATAGCCTACCTATACTCCAACTGCTTTGACATACGAATTTTAGTGCCCTTATTGGGAGCAGACTCTACCTCCAGGCTGTCCATGAAGGTCTCCATAACGGTGAAACCCATTCCGGAGCGCTCCAGATCGGGTCTTGACGTATAGAGAGGTGTTTTAGCCTGCTCTATATCCATGATGCCCTTCCCAAAATCCTGAATGATAATCTCAACATGATCAGGATAAAGCAGGCACTCCATGGTCACGATCCCTTCCTTATCGTCATAGCCGTGAACAATAGCATTGGTCACAGCCTCGGAAACCGCTGTGCGGATATCCGCCAAAACGTCTATTGAAGGGTCAGCCTGGGCTACAAAAGAAGCTGCTACAACACGTGCAAAAGCTTCGTTGGATGATTTACTGATAAATTCTGTTTTCATTCGGTTGATTGGCTGCATAATTCTTAACCTCACAATACATAAGACTTCAGGCTTGTATACTACTCTACAATAGACTCAATTTTTGACATTTTCAATATTTTGTTGATCTCTGGCTTTGGCTTTCTGATACTCATCTTCCCACCCACGCTTGTCACGCGGCTTAATCTCCCTAAAATCAGACCTATCCCTGCACTATCCATAAAAGTAACCCGGGACAGATCCATGACCATGTTTTTAACGGGTTCCATGAGGAACTTGCCGTCAATTCTCTCTCTTGCCCTGGATGCCGTGTGATGATCAATCTCACCTTCTATCAGGACAACAAGTGCATTTCCCTCTTTGCCGAATTTTATATCCATCTGTTTCACCCCAACTTCCTTCTACAGTGTTCATTTCTTTATTTCCCTTACCTCTCCTTTTATTTTTTAAAGAAAGTTTCGAAAAAAGAAAAAGCCTTCCACCGGAAAGAGACCGATGGAAGGCATATTTAAGAATAATTTTATGGCTTGTCTTCACCTTTTGTAAGGCTTTCTGCGATCTTGTCAATTTTTCTTAAGCGATGATTAACCCCCGACTTGGACAGGGATGGATTTAACATCTTGCCTAGTTCCAATAGGCTTTCATCAGGGTTTTCCAGACGCAGCCGGGCAATCTCAAAGAGACCCTCCGGCAGGCTTTCAAGGCCTATACGCTCTTTTATGACACGAATGTTCTCCACCTGGCGGTAGGAAGCGTTGACGGTTTTTTCAAGATTGGCTGTTTCACAATTCACAATGCGATTGACCTGATTGCGCATATCCTTGACAATGCGGATATTTTCAAGCTGCATGAGCGCGCCGTGGGCCCCCACCACATTGAGAAAATCCACAATTTCCTGGCCTTCCTTGAGATAAACCAAAAAATGTCCCTTCCTTATAATGTGGCGTGATTCAATGCCAAATTCCTTTAAAAAGTGAATATATTCCTCGGCCAGCAGGCGGCTCGGAAAGGTAATTTCCAGATGATAGGAACGGTCAGGGTCAGATATAGAGCCGGTTGCCAGAAAGCCTCCCCGTAGGTAGGCCCTTTTGCAGCATTTGTTACGAATGGCATAGGGTTCATATATGAGCTCTTCTCCATCAGATGATATGGAAATCCCCATTTTTTTTAGAAGGCCATTCTCCAATTCCTGAAAAAGATGGGTGAACTCAAGGCGATAAACAGCATGATTGCGAAAACGCCGGGTCTTGAGCATAATAACCTCGGGAATATTGTGATAAAGCTCCTTAACCCTGGAGAAAACATGGCGGGAAAGCGGTGCATTTTCGGTAATAAAGAGAATTCTTTTTTTCCCCTGATAGGTTCGGTATATGAGACCGGCTCGGAGCAGCCCGGCTAGTTCATGCTTTTTACAGCAATTATTGGTTTCTTCTATTCGGTTAAGTTCATTTTTTACCTCAAACGAAAACGACAATTTAGACCCTCCTGATACTAAAACGTATTCTATCGCATTTTGTAAATCGACATAATGGCCTCTGCCAGCTTATCGGAGTCATGGCGCACCAGGTCATTGCTGATCTTGACCAGATCCTTTTCCAAAAGACGGATGCCCATTCGCTTAATCTTTGAGAGATCAATCATAACCTGCCCTGCGCCATCTTCCTTATACTTTTTAAAGATGGAGGGCTTTATTCCGCCGCTGTTAACCAGACAAACATCAATAATGGACTGTTCTGCGTGGTTATGTATGGTTCCGATGTGCTCACTCACCGTGTATCCTTCAGTCTCACCGGGCTGAGTCATGATATTGCAGACATACACCCTAGCCGCCCGGGATTCAGCGATGGCCTCAGCCACCCCATCCACAAGAAGATTAGGAATAATACTGGTATAAAGGCTCCCCGGCCCCAATACGATCACGTCGGCTTCACGAATGGCTTCAATGGCTTGTGGCAGTGGTTTGACTCCAGCTTTGTCCAGACTGACGTGCTTTATCTTACCCGGATGGGTCAAATGATGGCTTCCGATGCTTGATTCTCCGCGAATTTCAGTACCATCTTCCAGTTCTGCCACCAAATTGACATTATCCTCGGTCATGGGATAGACCGTTCCTGTTACAGCCAGAACCTCTCCCATGTGCTTGACAGCCTGCTCAAAGCTGTCTGAAATGCCATTCATTGCGGCAAGAAAGAGATTTCCAAAACTCTGCCCCTTTAGTGACCCTTCTGTAAATCGATATTTTAAGAGCTTTTCCAGGACAGGCTCGGTTTCCGCAAGGGCCAGTAAGCAATTTCGAATATCCCCGGGAGGCAGCATGCCCAGATCATTGCGAAGAGACCCCGAGCCACCTCCGTCATCGGCTACTGTTATAATAGCCGTAATATTGCTGGTATAGGCTTTAAGGCCCCGGAGCATGGTCGAAATCCCGGTTCCGCCTCCAATGGTTACGATTTTGGGGCCAGCGGCCAAAATCTTTCTTTTATAGAGGATATCCCCTATCTCCTGAACATTGGAGGGTTTTCTTAATATACCGTTGGAGTATACACTGACAAATTTAACAAAGATTCGTCGTAAACAAACAATAACGCTATAAATTCCTATGAGGGCCAGGATAATCGATGCAGCTAATTGTATAGGGCCAATAACGATATCTTTTAAAAGAACAGCCAAGGCTCCGGCTAAAAACAGGACCCCAACTACACCGCTTATCAGCCACTTTTTAAAGCGAAAACCAATCTGAAACCACTTAAGTGATCTCATGGCGAGCCTCCTTTGTCATCCCGCTCAATATCCCGATGTTCAAGGACTACGCTGACATCCCATTGCTTCAGCTTTGCATAGAGCTCACCGGCTATGGTTACAGAACGGTGCTTGCCGCCTGTACAGCCAATACCCACCACCAGCTGACTTTTCCCCTCCTTGACGTATTGGGGCAAAAGGAAATTTATCATCTCAGCAAGCTTATTTAAAAAGATCTTGCTTTCGGAAAAACTCATGACATAGTCCTTAACATCATCATCCATACCGGTTTTAGGTTTGAGCTCAGGAATATAGTAGGGATTTGGAATAAAACGCACATCAAAAACAAGGTCACAATCCATGGGAATGCCGTATTTAAAGCCAAAGGACTCAATACTGACAATAAGTCCTTTAAAGGTTTTGCCTTCTACAAAGAGATTGACAATCTCCTCCTTAAGCTGCCTGGGCATGAGGTTGGAGGTATCGATAATATAGTCGGCTTTATCCTTGACAGGCTGCAAAATACGTTTTTCTTCTTGTATTCCGTCGGCAACGCGCCCATCCTGGGAAAGCGGATGCATACGGCGGGACTCTTTAAATCGTTTGATAAGTACTGCGTCCGATGCATCTAAAAACAAAATTTTATACTGAATATTCATCTCGGAGAGAGTTTGAAGAGCGGGCATAAGGTCAAGGAACATGGCCCCTCCCCGAATATCGATAATCAAAGCAATTTTTTGTATATTGGACTTTCCCTGGAAAGTCATCTCCGCAAATTTAGGAATAAGGGAAGGTGGCAGATTGTCCACACAAAAGTAGCCTATATCCTCAAAGTACTTTACACACAGGCTTTTTCCAGCGCCGGACATACCTGTGATAATGAGAAATTCCATAGCTTTACGTCCCTCCGATGATTTTCACTTCCGGCTCCAGCATAATGCCGGTTTTTTCGTAAACCGTTTTCTGTACATACCTAATAAGCGCTACAACATCGGAGGATGTGGCCGTGCCGGTATTGACAATAAAGCCGCAATGCTTGTCGGATACCTGGGCACCTCCAATGGAAAAGCCACGTAACCCCGCATCTTCAATAAGCTTTCCGGCAAAATACCCGATCGGCCGTTTGAAGACGCTTCCCGCACTGGGAAAATTTAAAGGCTGCTTATCCCGCCGCCGTGTATTCAAGTCATTCATTTTTTCCTGTATGGCCTTTTTGTCTCCCGGCTGAAGCTGGAGGACAACACGTATGCAGGTCAGGCCTTCGTCCTGAATCCTGCTGTGCCTGTAGGAGAAATCATGTTCTTCGCCCCTAAGGGTAACAAATCGTCCCTTTCTGTCCAAGCATAGCGTCTCTGTGACAACCTGCTTCATTTCGCCATCATAGGCGCCTGCGTTCATGTAGGCGGCGCCACCGATACTGCCTGGGATGCCTGATGCAAACTCCAGACCGGTCAGAGCATGTTCCAGAGCTTTGTTGGCTACAGCAGCCAGCGATGCGCCTCCCTCTGCCTCAATGATTGTATCCTTAACTTCTATTTTGGAAAGCTTGGGGCCTATCTTCACAATAATGCCGCGATAGCCTTCATCCGGAAAAATAATGTTAGAGCCGTTTCCCATGATAAGGAACTTTAGTCCGCGATCATGAAGAAAGGTTATGCAACGTTGAAGCATTTCCATGGAGGGAGGTGTTATCATGACATCGGCATAGCCCCCCACTCGCATGGAGGTATGCTCATTCATGGGGACATCGGTAGAAATGGCGTCTTCGCTGCAAATGGCCTTCAATTCTGTATAATAGTCAGTTTCCTGCAAAAACATTCACTCCTTGATGGCCTTTTACAGGCTTAAGAAAGTTGAGTCCAGAATTATATATTCACGTACGGACCAAATTATGGTAAAAGCTCTGCGTTTTTCTGAATATCATTTGTTATCTTTTGCGTGAAAGCTTGTGCCGCATTATATCCCATTTTCTTCTGCCTGTTATTCATGGCCGCAACTTCGATGATGATGGCCAGATTACGTCCGGGCCTGACAGGAATAGTGAGGGATGAAACCTTGATGCCCAGTATTTCAGTGGTGAGCTCGTCTGCTCCCAGCCTCTCATAATGCTTTTGAGGATTCCACAGCTCCATGTTGATGACCAGATTAATACTCTCGGTCATTTTCACCGAGCCCACACCATAGAGGTATTTGACATCGAGAATGCCGATGCCGCGAATTTCAACAAAATGGCGGATAATCTCGGGAGCCGTACCCACAAGGGTTTTACTTGATACACGCCGCACTTCGACCAAATCATCCGCAACAAGCCGATGGCCTCTCTTAACCAGCTCCAGAGCCGTTTCACTCTTACCGACACCGCTTTCACCCAGTATCAGAACGCCTTCACCATAAACCTCCACCAGCTCGCCGTGCATAGTGATCATGGGAGCCAGCTCAACATTCATATAGGCAATGAGATTGCTGCTAAAGCGGGAGGTTACATCCTCTGTGCGAAGAAAAGGAACATTGCATTCCTCTGCGACCTGAAGCATTTCCGGAAAAGGTTCCATACCTCTGGCCAGCACCACGCAGGGAATCCCTGTGGAGAAAAGGCCCAAAAGGCTGCGATAACGCTGTGCAGAATCAAATTGGGCCAGGTAGGTCATCTCAACCTTTCCTATAATCTGCACACGGTCTGTTCCAAAATACTCAAAGAAGCCCGCGAGCTGCAAGCCGGGGCGATTAATGTCCGTAGAGTATATGGAAATTTGATCATGCTCGTCTAAATAATAAAGCTTTTCCAGCATGAACTCCGATACGAGCTTAGAGAGCTTAATATTGGGAGGATTACTTTTAGACATCCTTTTATCACTCCTGTTTATAACGAGAATCTCGAGTTTCACTGACTCGGGACCGATTCGAAATCTTTGATTAAAGAAACGTTTCTGAGGGAAACGTTTCATAGGTAACCGGTGATGTCAGTACAACGATAGGGTTTTCTTTACAAGTGCTTTCATATCCTGTTTTTCACAAATAGTTTTATGACGGATGTCCTTCTTGTCAAGCCCTACAAGACCGTCCGGAACAGGCCAGTTGCTTTTTTGTGAAAGAAGCTCCAAAAGTTCAAACTCAGATTTTCCTTCGGTTTCATTTTTCCCAAATAACGCCTTACATACACTGTCATTAAACTTAAAGGGACTTGCCGTCGAAACAACGATGGATGCTGTTAAATCTCCTGTTGTAATCACATACTTGTCGTAAACATCAATGCCAACTGCAGTATGCGTATCGGACACATAATGATAATCCTTGTAGATGCATTCTACAGTTTTCATGGTTTCATCCTGATTGGACCAGCCCGCCCAAAAGTGCTTTTGCAGCTTGGCTAAAACCTTTGGCCCAACCTCGTAGTACCCTTTTTCATTGAGCTGCTTCATCCAGACCGATACCTGTTTGTCGTCATGATCGGTAAGCTCGTAGAGCAGTCTTTCAAGGTTGCTGGATATGAGAATGTCCATGGATGGTGAAATAGTCTTGACAAACTGGCGGCGCTTATCGTAGCAGCCTGTTCTGATAAAGTCTGTCAACACATTGTTATCATTTGAGGCGCATATAAAGCGATTGACAGGTAGGCCCATAAGCTTGGCGTAGAAGCCTGCCAGGATGTTGCCGAAGTTACCGGTGGGTACTACAAAATTTACCTTTTCTCCAAGCTTAATAGTGCCATTCTTTACCATATCCGCATAAGCCGAGAAATAGTAGACAATTTGAGGGACTAGCCTTCCCCAGTTGATGGAATTGGCCGAGGAGAACTTAAGACCCCGGGCTTCCATGAGGGCTTTTAATTCCTCATCGGTAAAAATCTGCTTGACACCGGTCTGAGTGTCATCGAAATTACCCTTCACACCCACAACATCGACATTTCTGCCTGTTTGCGTGATCATTTGGTATTTTTGAACCTCACTGACCCCGTTATCGGGGTAAAACACCATAATTCTGGTCCCCTCCACATCGGCAAAGCCCTCAAGAGCAGCTTTTCCCGTATCACCGGAGGTTGCGACCAAAATAACGATTTCACACTTTTCTCCTGTCTTTTCCATTGATTTTACAAGAAAATGGGGTAGAATTTGAAGAGCCATGTCCTTGAAGGCACAGGTAGGACCATGCCAGAGCTCCAAAAGATGCAGGCTGTCGTTCAGTGCCACAACAGGCGCAATATCCGGACTTGTGAACTTATCAGCGGAATAAGCCTTTGTAACACAATCTGCAAGCTCTTCATCACTAAAATCATCAAGAAAATGCTTTAATATATCTACCGCCCGTTGGGCATAGGACTTGTCAACCAAACCACCGATCTCTTCCAAGGACAAGCCTTCGAATTGCTGGGGAACATAAAGACCGCCGTTTTCTGAAATGCCTTTTTTAATAGCTTCAGCCGAGGATATCCCTTCCTTGCCGCCCCTTGTGCTTTCATATAAAATCATGTTATCTCTCCCATAAAAAAGCCAAAAATCCACTGATAAACTGTGGTATAACCAATTAACACTACTTATAATAAACCATAGTGGATAAAAATGCAATCGAAGACAGGTTGTCGCTTATCGCAATACAGAACCCGCCTCTGTTTCCGTTCATCTTTTGTTAATATTTTTATAACCTAAAAGTAACATTAGAAACAGAGCTTCCATGATATAATAACTATGAAGTTATTTATTCCTCCTTTTATATATTGAAACTATTTAATTTACCTTATTTCATAGCACCACAAAGGACGCAATTATTTTATAAGTAAATCCTCATCGGTGCTTTTTTTTTGTGTTTTTTTGGTTTACAATGGTAATACGTGCTACTAAGCAAAATTTCGGTGCTCTTTGACAGGAGCACCGATAAACTTGTCCCACACTATCAGGGTCTCTGGAGGGTATAAATGTCTAAAGCAGATTTCGGCAGGCTTGATACGGGCCGAAGCATTCAATACAACGATAAATATTTTTTCCCTTTGCTGGCTAGCATTCTCCTTTTCAGACTTATTATCACCTTTATAAGTTCCTACTCCATTGACATGGGAGGCTATGTGGCATGGAGTAAATATTTAACTGAGCAGGGTCCCGCAGAGCTTTACGGAAGCTCCGGCTTCCACATCGTATATGCCCCTTTCTATCAATACTTTCTATGGCTGACAGGTGAGATTGTCAAGCTTTTTTCATTACCGGCACTTTTACATATTTATTTCATCAAGCTTTGGTCGGTTGCATTTGAAGTTTTAGGCGCATTTCTTATATTTAAGCTTTCCCATAAGGTAAACCGTACTAAACAAGGTTTGATAATAGCGATGGTCTATGTTCTCAATCCGGGGGTTTTCATCAATTCCTCCGTTTGGGGGCAGTTTGATTCAATCCCGGCTACCATGCTTTTAGGAGTGCTGGTGCTCTTTGAGTATAAAAAGCATAATCTGGCCGCTCTTCTTTTTCTTATTGCGGTGCTGACCAAGCCTCAAAGCGGTCTATTGCTGCCTGTGGTCCTGTATCTGTATTTTAAAGACTTCAAATGGGATCTTCAATTTATTAAAAGACTCATTACGGGCTTATTGTCAGGCGTTTTTCTCTATCTTGCCGTGGTGCTTCCCTTTTACATTCCAACTGATAAAGCCGGACAGATACCTGGGTTCTTAGATCCATTTTATTGGCTTTTTGACCTCTATTTCCGAAGCATTAAGGACTACCCCTACGCTACAGCTAACGCCTTTAATCTCTGGACGATTTTGGGAGGCCAGATTCAGGAGGATACTCTCCCCTTTATGGGACTGACCTATTTCTCATGGGGCAATATTCTGCTTGTTTTGGCCCTCGCCTATGCCTTCTTCTGCTTGATTAAAGGAAAAGCCAGCCTTTATGCCATCACCTACTTTTCCTTTTTAGTACAATTCAGCGCCTTTTTCTTTATGACCAAGATGCATGAACGCTATTTACTTCCAGCCATCATTTTTATCATGTTGGCCTCGGTATTTGACAGGCGTCACTTATTGACTGCTGGTCTTTTAAGCCTATGTGTCTTTTTTAATCATCTTTATTTGTATATAATCTCTTTTGAAGAGAGATATTGGCTTGATCGATGGGATGGCCTGGCTATTTTCTTAGCGGCTGTGACCCTGTTAACTTATGGACTTGCTCTTTATCAGGGATATAATTCCTTCATCAAGAAAACAATAGCTAATAATCCCCTTACAAGGAGATAGGACATGAACGGAAAAATAAATAAGACCGACTTTAAAATAATGATCATCATGACAGTCATATATCTTGCTATTGCCCTTATAAATCTGGGATCCTTCAAGGCACCTCAAACCGGCTGGAAGCCAGAGCACCTCAATGAGAGCTTCGTTGTGGATTTCGGCAAGGAAGTGACCCTTGATAAAATTCTTCTCTTCGGTGGCCTTGGTGACGCTTGGGGCTGTTTCGGCAGTTTGGAGCTTGAAGCGAATCAGAATGGAAGCTTTGTGCCCTACAGCTTTATTGATATGAAATCTATTTTCAAGTGGCATTATACCACCGATAAAATTACAACGGACAAGCTTCGGATCAGCACCCGATACTTAAGAACCGATAATGAAAATGATAAGGATAAGTTCTATAAAGCGGAATACCGTGAGATGGGCTTTTTTAGCGGAGAAACCCAGATAACGGATTTCAAGATAGAAAATCAGGCCTCTACCCCTGGAGTTGACATGCTGTTTGATGAAAAGACTCTGGTTCCCGAGCGGCCTACCGTTCTCAACAGCACCTATTTTGACGAGATTTATTTCCCACGTACGGCCCTGGAACAATTGGAGCAGCGGGATATTCTCTATGAAAACACCCATCCTCCTCTGGGTAAAACCATTATAGCCATTGGTATCAGCATCTTCGGTATGAATCCTTTTGGCTGGCGTATTATGGGCACATTATTCGGAGCCGCGCTTATCCCCCTGATGTATATCCTGGCAAAGCGGTTCTTTAAGGATAGCTTCTGGGCTTTCTTCTGTGCCTTCCTTATGATGTTTGATTTCATGCATTTTACCCAGACGCGTCTGGCCACCATAGACAGCTATACCGTATTCTTTATTATGCTGATGTATTATTACATGCTGGACTACTACGACAGCATGGCTCATGAAAAAGGCCTGTTCAAGTCGCTCCTACCCTTACTGCTTTGTGGTATTACTTTGGGGCTTGGGGCTGCCACTAAATGGATAGCACTCTATGGTGCGTTTGGATTAGCGGTATTATTCTTCATGTCACGAGGTTATGAATACAACGACTATAACAACCTTTTAAATATCCAGCTGAAGAGTGAGAGCTCAGAAAAGAGCTTCAAATCCAGAGCACTGGGTAAGTGGCTGGGTAAGTATTTTTATTTGACCTGTCTTTTATGTGTCATCTTTTTCATCCTCATTCCGGTGGGGCTCTATATCCTTTCCTTCATCCCCATTGATTATCATGAAAACCAGAAAAGCCTTGTCCAGGCTGTTATAGATTCCGTTAAAAGCATGTTTGAATACCACAAAGGTGTTGTCTCGCCACACCCCTATTCCTCCAGTTGGTATGAATGGCCGCTGGACATCCGCCCTATTTTTTATTATCAGGGGGCGCTTCTTCCTGAAAACAAAGGGGCAGCAATCGCCGGTTTCGGACATCCCCTACTGTTTTGGATAGGGATTATCGCCTTCTTCTTTACCCTTTATCTAATGATCAGGAGCATTAATAAGAAGGAGCAAGCCCTTGAGAGTAATAAGTTCCTGCTATTCCCTGTTATCGGATATCTATCCCAATACCTGCCCTGGGTGGTAGCACCGCGTAAGCTCACATTTATCTATCACTATTTTTCATGTGTTCCTTTTCTTATCCTGATGGTAGGTATACTTTTCCGTCATCTGGAGACCAAAAACATCATTTCAAGGAAAACCACCAAGGTTTTCATGGTCCTGTTTGTTATACTGTTTGTCATTTATTATCCCGTTCTATCAGGCCTGGAGGTTCCCCGTATGTATTTGAATGCACTTCGGATTCTGCCACGCTGGGAATGGTAATGGAGGTTTAAAATAATACATGGCTAAATTATTGCAGTTTCTTCAAAAAATCCCTATACTCAATAAAGTCCTGACCCCTGAAGATTTTGGTCAGTTTATTCGCTATTTATTTGTGGGGATTTTCTCCTTTTCTATTGAATACACACTTTTTATTCTACTGAGGAACGCAATGACATTAAGTGAGATAATAGTCAATGTTATTGTGTATACCATCATTTTCTGGATAAACTTTCTCTTGAACAAGTTCTTCTCCTTTAAATCCAGAACCAACTTTAAACGGCAGCTTTTTCTCTATGGTATTTTGTTTTTCTTCAATTTGCTGGTAGGCAACATTTTGCTGTTCTCGGGTATCCGTTATCTTCTGGTGCTCATAAGCGGCGAAGGATCCTGGCCGGTTCTTTATCTGCCCAAAATCCTTATTATGTTTTTTATCATTTCATGGAACTTTGTGCTTTATAAGAAGGTTATTTATAAATGAGTGTTTGAGCCACAGTAGACTATCGGGAGGATGGAGACTTTTGAAAATAGCAATCATAGGGGCTGGACTTACAGGTCTCACTGCAGGATACAGACTTTCACAAAAAGGGCATGAGGTCACCTTATATGAAGAAGCAAGTGCAGTGGGCGGTCTGGTCGCTGCTTTTCCTGTGGGTTTAGAAGCCCTTGACCGTTTTTATCATCACATTTTTACAAGCGACTCAGAGCTTTTATCTTTAATAGACGAGCTGGGCCTCTCAGATAAAATAGACTGGTATGAACCTAAAAATGCCATATACCTGGAGGATACCCTATTCCCGTTCACATCCCCTCTGGATCTCCTGCTCTTTAAGCCCCTTCACTTTATTTCCAGAATCCGTATGGGGCTTCTTGTTTTAAGCTCAAAATTTATAAAGGACTATAAACCCTTTGAGAATATAACGGCAAAGGAATGGATAGTTAAACGCTCAGGCCGGGACGCCTATGACAAGGTCTGGGGTCCCCTATTGAAATCTAAGTTTGATGTTGATGCAGATCACGTCTCCGGTACTTGGATCTGGAACAAATTCAAGCTCCGAGGCTCTTCCAGAGGTAAGAATATCAGCAAGGAACAGTTGGGCTATATGAAGGGCGGCTTTATCACCCTACTGGATTGTCTGGTAAGGGAGCTTATGCAAAAGGGTGGTTCAGTTTATCTGCAAAGTCCGGTAAAGGCTGTTACTCAAAATCAACAAGGCCTTTGGATCGTTGTGACCGACCAAAAAAAAGAGTTGTATGACCGGGTACTCTTTACCGCGGCTCCAGAGCTTCTATCCAATGTATGCCCCGGACTTCCCCCGGACTATAGAAAATCCCTTGAAAGCATCAAATTCAAGGGCAATCTGTGTCTGACCATGGAACTGAAAGAAAGTTTGTCGCCTTACTATTGGATCACCATCTCTCAAGAGGGCCTTCCCTTTGTTCTCATTATTGAACATACCAATTTAGTAGGGGTTCGAGGCTATGGTTCAGCGGTTGTGTACCTGTCCCGATATCTTGACAGCTCTGATCCGCTCTATAGCGCTTCAGATGAGGAGATTACTCGAACCTTTATCTTGGGCTTGCAGAAGGTCTTTCCCAATTTTAAGCCTGAAAGCATTAATAAAACAACTTTAAGCCGGGCGCGATATGCTCAGCCGGTAGTGACACTGGGTTATGGTGAGAGAATACCCGCCCTGCAAACGCCATTAAAGGGACTTTATTTGGCTTCAATGCCCCAGATTTATCCCGAAGACCGGGGACTCAATTATGCGGTACGCCTGGCTGACCGGGCTGAACGTGAAATGCATAGCCAACTTACATAAATTTGCACAGCCGGGACAAAAAATACTTATTAGGAGGGTTCATATGGAAAACATTGTTTGTTCGATCATTGTTCCCATGTATAACGAGGAAGCGGTCATACCGGAAACCTATCGCAGGCTCACCCAGGTTATGGAGAAATTTGGCGAGAGCTATGAGATTCTCTTTATTAATGACGGAAGCCGTGACAAAACAAGGGACATGCTCCTTGAGCTCTGTAAAAATGATTATCATATAAAGCTCGTTGATTTTGCGCGTAATTTTGGTCATCAAATAGCCATTACAGCCGGAATGGATTATGCCGTAGGAGAATGTATGGTCATCATTGATGGAGATTTACAGGATCCTCCTGAATTGATACCCGAGATGGTAAAGCTCTGGCGCAGCGGCTATGAGGTGGTCTATGGAAAAAGGAAGTCAAGGCAGGGCGAAACCTTCTTCAAGAAATTCACTGCCAAAGCCTTTTATCGTATATTGCACAGCCTTACCGACGTAGATATTCCCGTTGATACCGGAGATTTCAGGCTTATAGACCGCAAAGTATGCGAAGCCTTAAAACAGCTCCCCGAAAGAAGCCGATATGTACGAGGGCTTATGAGCTGGGTGGGGTTTAAGCAGACAGCCATAGAATTTGAGAGAAGTGAACGCTTTGCAGGGGAAACCAAATATCCCTTCAAGAAAATGATGAAGCTGGCTATGGACGGCATCATGTCTTTTTCCTATAAGCCCCTGAAATTTGCATCCTATATAGGCTCATTGATCTCCGCTATAAGCTTTATATACCTCATTGTAGTCCTGCTTCAAAAGCTGTTCTTCCCTCACTCAGCTCAATCTGGGTGGGCCTCCTTAATCGCAGTCAGTTTGTTTTTCAATGGCATCATCCTGCTCATGCTGGGCATCATCGGCGAATATATCGGCCGTATCTATGATGAAGCCAAAGGCCGGCCTCTTTACATTATCAAAGAGCTCAAGAATATGGAAGAGCGCGAAAGCCCACGCTTTAAGATCTGATTGTTATTCAAATAGTACCTTGCTGCTTAGAAGTCCGCTTTTCATGATAACGCCCCTAAGGGTCTTATTGTACATGGCCGGGCTTTTAAGCTGTTTAAGGGCAATATTGGTTTTTAGAGCTCCCGTTCTTTTAATGTAGCGCTTTTGAAAGCCCTCAATGCCCTCGTTGAGGCTTAAGGCCAATGCATGGGCGCTCTTTAAAGCATAACTGATGCCTTCAGCCGAGCTGGGACTGATGAAGCCCCCCGCTTCGCCTATTAAAGCCGCATGGTTATTACCGGTTATAACATCTCCCTTACGCGGGCGCAGCATATAGGCGCCTTCCCGCCTGATGCGTTTACCAAAGCTGAATCCGTATTCCCTGAGATTATCCTTTAAAGCCTCAAACCTGTCTTGGGCATCTTTTTGGGGTTCAAGAGCAGAGCCTATAATGAGCTGCCCGTTTTTAGAGATGGTCCATGAATAAAAATCAGTGATTTCACTATCAAATACAGCACCATAATAGGGTACCGATTCATCAGTCTCAAACCATTCCTGAATGGCAATATACTTCCTAAATGTATCTTGGTCGTTATAAAGCTGCTTGCGGACGCTTGACCATGCTCCGTCTGCTCCCACAATCACATTAACCTTTTCGGTAAAAATTTTGTTCTCAAACATAAAAGCAATTTCATAGCCATCCTTGGCTTCGCTCAGAGAATTAAAGCGGCAGCCCATAGCCAAATCCACACTTTCAGGTATAAGAGACACTAACCATTCGTCAAAGCGTTTTCTGTCCATATTAAAATAGAAACGCTGATAAAAGCGTTCCTGCAAATTATCAAAATCAATGGTTCTCACTAAAAAGAGCTGGGGGTCCACAAGAACATCCGTCGGCACGGCCAGGCCCAATTTACCCAGCATATGCTGGGCGTCAGGTGCAAGAAGTCCTCCGCAGCATTTCATCCTTTTTTCGTTTTCTCCGTCAATCAAATCTCTTCTATCTAAAAGCAAAACTTTATATCGCTTATCAAGCAGCCGTGCAAGGGTTGCTCCCGCCGGACCTGCTCCCACAATAGCAATGTCATAGGGCATTTAGATGACCTCCTTGCTGAGTTTCTTAAGTCTGTTCCATTTTACCACAAAAGCTGATATCGTCAAAGTGATGTGCGAACTGCCCATGTCGGTTGTTGACCATGCTAAAATTTGCTATAATATGATTATCCCCAAGATAGTCGTGCAGTAGAGGTACGTTTCGGCAGAAACGCAGCACAAGCCTCGACCCATAAGTAACTTTCTGGGAAGTAATAATAAAAAACATGGAGGTTAATTATGAAGACTTTAAAAGGAACAAAGACCGCGGAGAACCTTCTCAAGTCCTTTGCAGGCGAATCACAGGCACGCAACCGCTATACATTTTACGCTTCAGTCGCCGATAAAGAAGGCTTTAAACAAATTAAAAACCTTTTTATCGAAACAGCGGACAATGAGAAGGAGCATGGCAAGAGATTCTATAAATTCTTGCTGGAGGGCTTTGCAGGCGAGCTGCCCACTATGATTGAAATCCAGGCCTCTTATCCTGTTGCCCAGGGTACCACCCTTGATAACCTCAAGGCAGCAGCAAGTGGTGAGAATGAGGAATGGACCGATCTATATCCGGCATTTGCAAAGGTGGCCGAAGAAGAAGGCTTCCCCGAGATAGCCGTTGCTTATAAAATGATTGCAGCCGTTGAAAAGAAGCATGAAGATCGCTACCTTAAGCTTGCCAATAATATCGAGCAAGGAAAGGTCTTTAAAAAGGACGAGAAGATTCAGTGGAAGTGCGGCAATTGCGGTTATATCCACGAAGGAACCGGTGCTCCTGACAAGTGTCCGGCATGCGCCCATCCCCAATCCTATTTTGAAGTACATATGGAAACCTATTAAGCAAAGACATTGCAAAAAGAGGGGTAATCCCCTCTTTTTTATGTATAAAACATTATTTAATAATGCGGCTCATTTTTAACACGGCTATCACTTAAGAATACCACGGCTAAGGCCGTTACCGGGATAGTCAGAATAAGTCCTATGCTTCCCGCCAACGAGCGGACGATCTCACTGGCCAGAGCATCCTGGTTGATAATATCTCCAATAGGTATATCATATGCCATAAGAAGGAGCATGAGCTGTAAAGATCCCCCCACATAGGCCAGTATTAAAGTATTGGACATTGTGGCCATCATATCACGTCCGATATTCATGCCTGCTCGGATTAGAGCCCCTCTTTTTATTTTAGGATTGATTTCTTTAATTTCAAACATAGCTGAGGATAGAGACAAGGCTACGTCCATGGCAGCTCCAAGAGCTCCGATAATAATGCCTGCGAACATAAGGCCTTTAAAGTCAAAGGTAATGTCCTGAGGAATGTACAGCAGCATCTGGGATTCTTCATCACCAAGACCCGTCAGCTTTGCCAAAAAACCAATTAACTGAGCGATGATACCAGCAGCAATTACGCCTCCTGTAGTACCGATAACAGCCGTTAACGTTTTTTTGTTAATACCGCTTACAAGCAGTAATGTTATACATGTAATGGCCGTACACACCCAAATGGATACAAAAACCGGATCAAAGCCCTTCAAAATCAATGGAAGGAGTATATAGACAATGGAAAGAATGGTCAAGGTCAAGGTTATTAAGGTTTTAAGCCCCTTCATCCTACCAACTGATAAAAGGACACCTGCAAAGAGGATAACCAGGAGCAGGAGGTATTTGTCCCTTGCAACATTATATATATAGGATTGTGTAATTTTTCCGTCGCTATCAAGCTCCAGGGTTAAAAGTACTTCATCACCCGGCTTTAAAAGGGTGTTGTCTTGCTTTCCGGAAAAGCTTATGCTAAGGGCATATTCTGTTTCAACAATCTGTCCCTTAAACTGACCTGTCGTTATTCTCACCTTTACGGGCTGAATGCTGTTATCAAGACTTCCGCCCGAATATTCTATCTGCTCATCACTGACTTCCAATACTTCTGTAACCTTACCCCTTACATTAACTGCAGATACTTCCGGCAGAACATCCTGACAATAAGATGACGTTACAGAGAAGATCATACATAAAAAGACAAAGAGAACCAATAGGGTACTTCTTTTATGTAGAAACCTAAGCATGTCGCTCCTTTCTCAATTCAAGTTATATCTTCAACACCACTTATCTAGGTTTTCATATCAGTTTTTTTAAATGATACCATAAACAAAGCGTCCTTGTCAGCCGTAATGCTCCAGTAAAAAATGGTTTACTCTTACTCCGTGAAATATAGAGAAAAATGCGGTATAATGGTCTTAATCCTGATTTTTGAAAGGAAACCCAACATAATGGATCAGCTTAAGACAACCAGCCCTGCTAAAATTCAACATATTGAGTACATTGATGTACTTCGCGTTTTATCCATGATCTCCGTTGTCTTTTTACATACGGCAGCCGGAAGCCTTAGGGATAATTTGGGATCGCCTATCTGGCACCTTTCGAATGTACTGACGGCCATCATGGGCTCAAGCGTTCCCCTGTTTTTCATGATATCGGGGGCCATGCTTCTTGACAGTGATAAAACCCTATCCCTTGGCTACACCTATAAAAAGCGCCTGCCGAAAGCCCTTGTCCCCTTTCTGGTCTTTTCAATACTGGCTATATTCTATTTTGCGGCCTTAGGCTATGTCATTTCAGATACTGTTAACTGGAAGGATGCCCTGTCAAAACTAAAGAACATTACCAGCCAGCCTACAACGGTCCATTTATGGTTTATGTATGCATTGATTCCTCTATATCTGCTATCACCGCTGCTTAAAAAATTGGTGGATGCCCTTTCTCGGGATCTAGTCCGTTATTTGCTGCTGCTCTGGGTGATTTTTGCTTCATTCCTTCCAACACTCACTGCTCTATTGCCGGCTCCCTATCAATCCCTTTTCGCTATTAATCCCAGCTATAATCTTAATTTTCTTAATGGCTATTTAGGATACTTCATTTTGGGCTATTATTTATTCAAAAATGAAAAACACTACTCAAAAAAGCTATTGGCAGGAATCATCCTTTTAGATACCGTCATCATTTCATTGGGCACTTGGTTAAAAACCAGCCAAATAGGGCAGTATTCCGAAATATTTAAGAGCTATACCCGAATCTTTACTTTGATTCTTTCTGTGGCCATCTTCCTTTTTGTAAAGGAGCTACTCAGAGACCGTGCTCTTTCCCCACGGTGGTCCGGTATTGTCAATGTCCTCTCTGCTGCCTCTTTCGGAATTTACTTAGTACATAATTTGCTGGTTGATCTTATATCACGCATCATAAAGCTTTGGCCTGCTCAGTCGCTGCTTGTCCTTTTCGGCGGTTTTTTAGCCGTTCTTATTGTTTCATTGGGATGTATGATTGTGGCGGCAAGTCTAAAGCCCTTTTGCTTTATTTTCACAGGCCTGACCTATAAAAAAGCTTGTGAATCAATGAACCTTCAGTATTTTTTCAAAGTACTAAAGAATAAAAGGCAAGATAGATTACCTGGTAATATGATGGTTCAGATCGACAAGAGGAGTTCTTAAGGCAAATAGCGTCACAAGCCCCGATCCGTTGTATTGAAAAAGCGACATACCATTTGGTATGTCGCTTTTTGGTGGGAGAAGGTGGATTCGAACCACCGAAGTCGTCAGACAACAGATTTACAGTCTGCCCCCATTGGCCGCTCGGGAATTCTCCCATGTCTGTGTGTTCAGGCTGTTTTCGAGCCGCATGTATTATATTACATGGGTCGGCGCCTCTTGTCAACCCTTTTTCACCATAAAAATTTGAACTTTTAAAACCTGAGCTAAAAATACCTTTCTCACTGTTTCATTTGCTGACCGATGATTTTAAACAACTCATTCCGGGCGTACATTTTCATATTTTCCAGCCCAAAGAGGTTTTCATCAAGCAGGAAAGGAATAGCAAGCTCTTGCTGGTCAGCCTCCATAAACACCAGAAAATCCATGCCATAGTTTATATCGACCACAACAGGTTCGGAAACGGTTTTATAGCCCTTTGCTTCAGCCAGATCTACAAGTCCGCTTGTATCAAACATCATCTCGAAGCTTTTACTGATGCGAGCGCCTGCAGGATGAGCGGAAATCAAGTAATCAACATCATTAAAGGTATATAAAAGGTCATTGCTTGAAACGGTCATATTGGAATTGGCTTGATCAACCACATTAACCGTCAGAAGCCCCTCCATAACATCATTGGTGTTCATTAAGGGTAAAGCCCAATACCCTTCACCACTTAAAAGCTCCTTATAGCTTGAGGCCTTTAGGATCATATCATCCTGAATACCCGTAGTAAACACAGTCTGAACGCGGGTTACACCAGCTTCATTCAATGTAAACTGTGTACCTTTGGCGGTATTATACTGACTGACAGCCCCATTAAACGCATCCAGAGGCTCGGCCTGCTCTTTATGTGACTCGTTCTTTGATCGGTTAGGTGAGGAATTAAGACCATACAGGCCGGTGGTATATGCACTGCCCTTCGAAAATCCTATAGCTACATCACCCGAACCAATATCGGGGGCCGGTGCCACAGTAGGAGCAATTGCCTCGTTAAATTTTAATTCCACATCATTCGATGAGCGTTCAGCATCTTTTTTCTCGGCAGAAGTTCCCCCATCTTCAGGGGATTCCGCACCCGACGATTGTGCCGATGCCTGTGGTGCCGCTGCTGTATAGTTATCGCTTGATTTAAGAGAATTGTTATTTAATGCAAGAACCAAAATCAATGCACCTGCTGCCAAGGGTGTGCCTAATTTGTATACCCAAGGCATGTAAGCTCGGGCTTTATGACTGTTCTTTCCTTGAACTATTTCATTCTGACATTTGCTCAGTGTTTCCCTAACAAGATCATCCGAGGCTTGTAAGCTCTTCAGCCCTGTCTTTAATGCTTCTCTTATCATGTCATCATTGATAAATGAAGGTAAATCCTTTTTATCTAATGATTTAGCCATGAGCCTCACCTCCTATCATGTCGTGAAGCAGATTCCTTGCCTTAAACAGCCTGCTCTTCACGGTTCCCCCCGGTATTTTCAGTATACCCGCAATATCCTTTACATCCATCTCCTGATAATAATAAAGATGGATAATTTCTCTGTATTTATTGGGAAGCTTCATAATGGCCTTAATAAGGGCCTGCTTCTCGCTGCGCTTTTCAATGATTTCTTCAGTATCACTATCCGAGGACTGGGTTGGGAATTCATCCGTTACCACGACACGCTTTTTCCACGCGCTTCTCATGTAATCACGGCAAATATTGACAGCAATACTGGTTATCCATGTTTTTTCACTACTTTCCCCACGGTAGCTTGAAAAAGAGCGACATACCCTAAGGAAGGTCTCCTGATAAACATCCTCTGCCAATTCTTTCGATTTTAGGATAACAAAGGCAACTCTATAGACATCATTGCCATATTGCTCAACCAATCGTGTTATCTCTTGTGTCATATCCGAAGGAGTCAACCGTTTTGCCTCCCTCCTTCACTAAATTTGACGAAAGCCGTTGATTTAGGTTCATTTTTATTAAAAGTATAAACAATGCTGCTACGAATTTGCATACTGTATGCTACACTGAAATTATTATAACACAACGTGTTTCAATAACTTGGTTACCTGTTCGAAATCTTTGATTTCGGTAACAGGTAATGTTATTATAAACTATTTGCATGTCAATCGCTACCCCCCCTATTAACCCGTAATTGTCTTAATAAAAAACATCTGTAAAGTCATGGAAGAATCATGTATAATAACAATATTGCCTTGCTAGCGCGGGCGGCAACATTGTTGATACTCACAGACTCGTATTAACAATATTGCCTTGTTAGCACGGGCGCAACATTGTTGATACTCACAGACTCGTATTAACATTTGCTAATTGAATCAATGAGGTGAACCTATGAATACACTTGTTAGGAACGGGATTTCCTTATATTGTGATAGCTATTTGGCACTTAAGAAGCCACTATTTTGGAAAACCTCATCGCTTTATATCAAGCTTTGTGCGCTCTCCTATGCCTTTGAAGGCCATAATGCCGATCCGGATACCTTGTTGGATGCTATTGATTTTATCAAGAAAAATTCCGGGACTTTTTCTTATCTTCGTTCAGCCAGAGTCTATTCTGCAGCCTATTTAACTGCAGGCAAAAGAAACATTGAATCCGAGTTTCCAAGGCTGACACATTGCTATGATGTTATGAAAAAAGCAGGCTTCAGTTCATCCAGTTACCTGCCCATAGCCGCCTATGCCCTATATTCCACTACACCGAAGGGATTGGAGCTGAGCAAGGCAGAAACTGCTAAGCTTATTTATGAAGCCATGAAGAAGCAGCATCGTTTTCTGACCAGCAGCGATGATTATGCCTCTGCGGTGATATTGGCCTCTTCAGACCGTCCTATTAGCGAAATGATGCAAGAATGCGAGGAGACCTACCAGCTGCTGAAAGCTTCCGGCCTTTGGTCTGGAAACGGGTTGCAGTTTCTTTCTCAAATTTTGGTCTTCGATCCTGCCTCTCCAAATATTAAAGCGGAACGCTGCAAAGCTATTGCAGACCGGCTAAAGCAGTATAAAAACCGGGTAAGCTCCATGCATTACAGTACCATAGGCTTTTTTGCTTTAACCGGTGAACACTGGCAGGAAGCCATCAATGAAGCCTTGGAAGCTGTTGAGCTGATTAAAGAAATGAAATGCTATAAATTTGATGGAAGAGAATTTAACCTGATGTTAGCTGCAGCACTGGTCTGCATGGGATATTTGGCTCAGAAGGATTCCACAGATGCCATGATATTGCGGATAGGAGTTGGTACAACCGTTCAAGCCATTGTTGCTGCCCAGGCAGTCGCTTGTGCGACCGCTGCTTCTGCTGCTGCGGCTGCTTCATCATCCTCTTCATGAGCAGCAATTTAGAATCATTTTCAAGCACCATGGCCTCTTATTGTGATAAACTATAATATTGAAGTGAATACTTCATTATAACAATATTGCCTTGCTTATGCGGCGGCAACATTGTTGATACTCGCAGGCTTATATTAACAAAACTAACATGGAAGGATCGATCATATGCAACGTCAGGTTAGAACCCGTTATGCACCCAGTCCCACAGGATATATGCATATAGGAAACTTAAGAACCGCTCTCTATGAATATCTTATCGCTAAATCACAAAACGGCAAATTCATTCTTCGTATAGAGGACACCGATCAGGAACGATTGGTAGAAGGTGCCGTGGATGTCATATATAATACGCTTAAGCTCTGCGGTATGCAGCACGATGAAGGGCCTGATGTAGGCGGCCCCTATGCTCCCTATGTCCAAAGCGAGAGAAAAAACACCTACAGACCCTATGCCGAGGAGCTAGTTGAGAAAGGTCATGCCTATTATTGCTTCTGCACCAAGGAAAGACTGGATAGCTTACGGGCTGAATCCGAAGCTAAAAATCAAACCTTCATGTACGATAGGCATTGCCTCCATCTTTCAAAGGCTGAGATTGAAGAGAGGCTTAAAAGTGGGGAACCCTGTGTCATTCGTCAAAAAATGCCCAGGGAAGGAACCACCACCTTTGATGATGCGGTTTACGGCTCTATTACCGTTGAGAACAACATGCTGGAAGACCAGATCCTTTTAAAAAGCGACGGACTGCCGACCTATAATTTTGCCAATGTTATTGATGACCATCTCATGGATATCACCCATGTTGTACGCGGCAGTGAGTATTTGTCCTCTGCCCCCAAGTATAACCTTCTCTATGATGCCTTCGACTGGGAGATACCTGTTTATGTTCATTTGCCGCTCATTGTTAAGCCCGACGGCTCAAAAATATCCAAACGCAAGGGTGATGCAGGCTTCGAAGATCTATTAAAAATGGGCTTCATCGTAGAGGCTATTATTAACTATATTGCCCTTTTAGGCTGGTCTCCCGATACCAATCAGGAGGTATTCTCCCTGGCAGAGCTGGAAAAAGCCTTCAACATCAGCCGTATCAGCAAGTCTCCTTCAGCCTTTGACATGGATAAGCTGAAATGGTTTAATTCAGAGTACATCCGTGCCATGAGCCTGGAGAATTTTCATGAGCTTGCGCTCCCCTACCTCTCTCAGGCCGTCATAAACAAGGGTATCGATCTTAAAAAAGTCAGCAAGCTGCTGCAGGCCAGAACAGAGATATTAACCGACATCCCCTCCAAGGTGGGCTTCTTGAATGAACTGGTGGAATATGATCTGAACATATATGTCCATAAGAAGATGAAGACAACCCTGGAGAATTCTCTAGAGAGTTTGAAAGCCTCGCTCCCTGTTCTTGAAGGAATAGCCACATGGAATGAGGAGTCCCTTCATAGTCAGCTTTTGGGCTTGGTTGAGACCCTTGGCATTAAGAACGGCCAAATGCTCTGGCCCGTCCGTACCGCTATTTCAGGCTGGGAGGTTACTCCTGGTGGTGCCATTGAAATTGCTGATTTGCTGGGCAAGGATGAAACCTTAAGAAGAGTCCGCATTGGAATTGAAAGACTGGAAAAGGCAATTCAAGGCTGAGCATATGGCAGGCTATAAAAGAAGTTTACGGGCCTATTATTCGTTTTGAATGATAGGTCTTTTTTTACCCCATTGATATGTTAATAAATTATGTTATAATAATGATATCAATTTGATATCATTATTATCCAATATGAAAGGGGTTTTTTAGATGTCTGAGGTTACGGAGAAGCAGTTGCACTATGAGGAAATTCAAGCAAAAAGCAAAGACGGTATGTTTTTTCTATTAATGAACCTGACACTTATGATTGCCTCGGTTGCGGGGCTTATCATCGGCATTATTCTGGTCGATAACCATCTTACGGTTCTGGGCATCATCACCATCATTGTATCGGCGTTATATCTTTTTTTAGTAGGCCCCATCCTTTTTGCAGGTCTTAAGATTTTAAAACCGAATGAGGCACTTGTTCTGACACTGTTCGGAAAATATTATGGCACGCTCAAAGGCGAAGGATACTTCTTTGTCAATCCCTTTGTCACAGCCACAAATCCTGCCACATCAAACACATCAACAGGCACTATGTCCATTGAGAAACCATCAATACCCGGTAAAGTGACGGTGGGAGAAAACACTCTTAGTGTAGGAAACAAAAAAATCTCGCTCAAGGCTATGACTTTGAACAATGATAAGCAGAAAATCAATGATCAGCTAGGAAATCCCATTATTATCGGGATTGTCGTTATTTGGAAAGTAGTCAATACTGCCAAGGCGGTCTTTAATGTGGACAACTATACGGAGTATTTGTCCATTCAATGTGACTCCGCACTCCGAAATATAGTCAGGCTTTATCCCTATGACGTCTCCAACGATGATAATGAGAAATCTCTGCGTGGCAGCAGTCTGGAGGTAGCTGAAAAGCTGAAAGCTGAAATACAATTAAAGGTTGAAATCGCAGGCCTAGAAATTCTGGAGGCTAGAATCACCCATTTGGCTTACGCTCCGGAAATTGCCGCAGTAATGCTCCAAAGGCAACAGGCTTCTGCCATTATTGATGCAAGGCAGATGATTGTTGAGGGCGCAGTTGGCATGGTTGAAATGGCACTTTCAAAGCTTAATGAAAATGACGTTGTGCATCTTGACGAGGAGCGCAAAGCAGCAATGGTCAGCAATCTGCTTGTTGTCCTTTGCGGAAACAGGGATGCTCAGCCGATAGTAAACAGCGGCTCCTTATATTGATGAACAGAAAGGCAGGATGATGATTTGGACAATAAAGAAAAAGATAAAAAACAATTGCTGCTGCGATTATCATCATCCCTATGGAAAGAGCTTGTAGCTTGGTCAGAAGATGATTTTCGCTCTTTGAACGGACAAATTGAATTCTTGCTTACTGAATGTGTCAAGCATCGTAAGAAAGGAAAAAATAATCCTGAATAAAAAAGGGAGGCACTATCAATGCCTCTCTTTCTCTTTCTTTTTCCGTATCGGTTTGAGCAACGGATGGCCTTTTTATCTCTTTATAATTTGATAAATTAGGATTGCTTGCGCAAAAGTTGCACATTATAATGGAATTATAGCCCAAATATAAGGGGGATAATTTCAATGAAAAAAGCTCTAAGCATTTTATTATCATTATTCCTTGTATTTCAATCGTTTGCATTAATTATTGCTTCACCTCATGCAAGTGCTGAATCCACTCCCCTATCCGATGGAAAACCAAAGACCGTAAAAGTAGTATACTATCGGTTCGATCAAAACTATGAGGGCTGGAATCTCTGGGTATGGCCCAAGGCCGGCGACGGAAAAGCCTACAGTTTTACTTCAGATGCCTCCCTTCAGGCCGCTCCCGGCAAGATCGCCAAGGTTGCTGAAATTGATGTTTCGGCTTTTAACACCAAGGAGGTTGGGATTATTGTCCGTAAGGGAGAATGGGAAGCCAAGGACATTGAAGCCGATCGTTTTTTCCCCCTTGCCCAGTCGGACCAAGATGGAGTGCTCACCCTCTACCTGGTTCAAAATGTTGAAAAGATTGCTTTTTCAGAGAATGATGCACCCCTTGCCCCAAAAATTGAAAAGGCGGAGTTCCGGGACTTAACCAATATACAAGTGGATCTACAGGCAGCCGCTCCCTTTTTAGGAGGACTGGAAGGCTTTACGGTAAAAGAAAGTGGTAGAGATATAAAACTTGAAAAGGTCACCCGAGGCCCGGATGGCATGAAGTACATTATTAAATTATCCAAGGAGGCTAATCCTGCTATGAACTATACGGTTTCCAAAGAGGGCTTTGGCGAAGCATTTGTCTCAAGCTCCAAGCTTTTTGATACTCCCTATTTTTCTGAACAGTTCACCTATACCGGTAATGACCTGGGTGTTGTCTACACCAAGGGCTCATCCACCTTCAGGCTTTGGGCACCTACAGCAGAAGAAGTTTCGCTCAAGCTGTACAGCCAAGGAGATGGCGGAAGCTCTGATAAAACATTAGCTATGGTCAAAGACCAGAAAGGGACCTGGCTTCTGAAGGCAGACGGAGACCTTGAAGGTATCTATTATACATATGAAGTGACAGTAGGCGGACAGATCCATGAGACTGTCGATCCCTATGCCGTGGCGGCAGGCGTTAATGGCGATCGGGCTATGGTTATTGACTTAACAAAAACAAATCCGGAAGGCTGGGATAAGCTCGGGTACAAAAAGCTGGAAAGCCCCACTGACGCCGTAATCTACGAAATGCACATTCGTGATACCTCCATTGATCCGTCCTCGGGCGTTCAAAGCGCCGGTAAGTACTTAAGCTTTACTGAGAAGGATACCAAAACCAAATCAGGCTCTTCCACAGGCCTTGCACATGTCAAAGAGCTCGGAATTACCCATGTTCACCTGCTCCCTGCTTTTGACTTCAATTCTATTGATGAATCGAAGCTTGACCAACCGCAGTTTAATTGGGGCTATGATCCGAAGAACTATAATGTCCCCGACGGCTCCTATTCTACCAATCCCTTTGACGGCGCTGTCCGGATCAAGGAATTCAAACAAATGGTTAAAGCCTTTAAAGAAGCGGGCATTGGCGTGATCATGGACGTGGTCTACAACCATACCGCCCTGTCTGCCGATTCAGATTTTAGCAAAATCGTACCGGGTTATTATTACCGCTTGACCCCTAACGGTAAGTTCTCCAATGGCTCGGGATGCGGAAATGAAATAGCCTCCGAAAGGGCCATGGTCAGAAAATTAATTGTGGATTCGGTGGTTTACTGGGCCAAGGAATATAAAATTGACGGTTTCCGTTTCGACCTTATGGGACTTATGGATATACAGACCATGAATGAGGTGCGTCAAGCACTTAACCAGATTGATCCGTCCATTATCGTCTATGGCGAAGGATGGCGCGGCGGTAGCTCCACCTTGATAGATGCCCAATCCGCTCTAAAGGAAAACATATCAAAAATTGAAGGGGTGGCCGTCTTTAATGACAATACCCGGGACGGTATTAAAGGCCATGTCTTCGAAAGTGAATCTCCCGGCTTTGTTGGTGGAAAGTTTGATCTGGCCGAAAGCATCAAATATGGTATAGTGGGAGGTATCAGCCATCCCGGCGTCCGTTACAATGAAGTTAATTACGATAAATCAGCCTGGGCTTCCTCCCCTGCCCAATGCGTCAATTACATTTCGGCCCATGACAATCTTTCTTTGTATGATAAATTTGCCGTTTCAAGCCCAGCTCTTTCAGAAGCCGATTATAAAGCCATGACCCAACTTTCAGGTGCCATGTTCCTGACCTCCCAGGGCACTCCCTTCATGCTGTCGGGAACGGATTTCATGCGCTCCAAGGAGGGCAATGAAAACTCCTATAATGCTCCGGACAGTGTTAACAGCATCAAGTGGGATCTAAAAGATACCAACCGTGATGTCTTTGATTATTACAAAGGGCTAATCGCTTTAAGAAAGGCCCACCCTGCCTTCCGCATGGCAACCGCAAAAGAGGTTGTGGATAATCTCACCTTTATTGAAGCCCCAAAAGAGAGCATCATTGCCTATACTTTGAACAATAATGCCCGGAATGATTTATGGAAAACCATTGTGGTGGCTTTTAATGCAGGCTCGGAAGAAGAAACCCTCACAGTTCCGGTCAATACAACCTGGAATGTGGTTGTGAATGGTGAAAAGGCTGGTACAGAAACGCTTACTGTTGTTGAAGGAGAAACCCTTAAGCTAGCACCTATGAGCGCGCTGGTGGCCTATGATGCGAAAACGGCAAAAGCTATCCCAGAGGCTAAACGCGGATTAATTCTGCCATTGCTTATTGGAGCCGGTGCCGCCTTACTTGTCGCCACCGGATTTGTTACCATTGCATTAATTAAAAGAAGGAAAAAGTAATCGTAAGCAGTGTTAGATTCAATATCGGACCATCTATTATGGCTAGATCGCCGGATCATTTCGGCGGTCTTCGCCAGCGGTGTTTAATGCAAACTTTGATTGTATATGTCATTCTATCTTTGACCAATTTTCCCCATCGGGTGAAGAGAATAACTCATTATCTCTCAAGCAAACAAAGCGTTCCCCGTTCCATTTGATTGTTTTTATAACCTTAAACTCAGGTCCAATATTTGTTTTTGCAATTGTCCATTCAACTCCGTTTTCAGAATTAAGGAACAGATTGCGTGCGCCAACAGCAACAAACTTCTTTCCGTCTGTAGCAACGTCATAAAGGCAAAGTGTATAATAATCCGAAATAGCATCAATGTCTTTTATACTTTGGTTATCTTCTAGCACTGACCATGTATTACTTTTAGCATCAGCACAAGCGACATAGAGATGATCCCCCACAATCACATTTCGTTGTCCATTAGTAGCAATACCTAATGAGCTGCCGCTTCCTTCACCATTTTCCACTTTGATATCCCATTCCGTTAAATCCGGAGAGGTGGCAACAAAGTTTCCACCACCTGTTATTATATAATTTTTGCCATCATAGACGATACAATTGGGATCGTTTTTAATATAAAATCCTTCCCCTAAATTTTTTGCAACAATGGGAAAATCGATCTCCGTCCACTCTGAGCCATTATCCGATACCTCAATTGAGTCAGTAGACAATAAAAAAAGTTGATTATTAGCCACCTCTATGTGCCCTACTCTTCCATCGTATTGTGTCAGGGTCCATTTTTGAGTATCGGGATGATAAAAGCATAAGACCTTTTTATCGGACGAAAGATCCTCCCCTAAAAGAATGAATTGATCCTTAAAAAATACGGCATCAAAAAAAGAGAGTGCCTCATCGATCGTGTCATAACGCCATTTGTGTGTATCTTGTGTTAACCCAATAACACCTTTGTCACCGCAGGTTAAAATATAACCCGTTGGGGAAGCTGCTAGCGCACTAATAACATAGCTTGGTTCATAATTGCTTTGTGAGCAAGAAACCAATATCATACAAATAATGATAAGCAGAAAAAGTAAGTTTCTTTTATTCATAAATCCACCGCCAAGCATAAATGATTAATGGAGCTTCCTTCGTCTTAGTTCCCGGAAGATGATGAGCCCTTTGGCGGTGCCCAGAAGCAATAACAGAACCGATGAAATGACGACAGTCCAGCCCACGTCGGGGATGTAATAGAGCACAACGGGCCATGCAACTCTCGTCAACCTCGGAATGGTGATGAACAGTGTAATTGGAAGCACAACATTTACGAGTGCTGACAGCAGCAAGATACGCCAAAAGGCTTTTCTTGACTTTGAAAGGCGCCTTGGGAGTGACCGCAGCCTGATCCCTGAGAATATAAACAGCAGTGCGATAAGAACAATCAGGCCCAACATCAGACCGTAGGAAACCGACACCGGATAGCTGTTCAAGTTAAGCGGGCTTTGCCCGGGCTGCTCTGTCGGAGATACGCCGTAGAGTGTGTTAATAATGCCGCTTTCTATTTTGTCCCGGTATCCTACGTTAAGCAGGGTGCTGAGCGTATTGCTCGATGTGTTATACATCAACGCAACACCAATGCCGTCCTCCGGTAGGAGCTTCACCTTGGCTTGGTAGTCCGGCAGATCTCCCCCGTGGTAAATGCTTCCCGACGTGACATACCAGCCAAGCCCGTACGACATCCAGCTGGATATCTCCGCCGAGGAGGATGTCATTTCCTTGATTCCCTGTTCCGACAAGATGCTTGCATCCTTATATTTGCCTCCATGCATCATGGCTATTATATAGTGCGTCATATCCTCAGCGCAGGAGATGACGCTGTAGGCAGGCAAAAAATCTTTTCTGTATGGCATACCAGAGATCTGCGGGAAGCCGAGTATGGGCCGATAGCCGGGTGCCAGACCGTCAGCTTCCGCCTTTATAGCGGATGTATAGCTGTGATGCATCTCAAGAGGATCAAAAATATAACGCTGGATATAATCCTCATAACTTATGCCGGAGACCTTTTGGATGAGCGCTCCAAGGATAATAAAATTAGCGTTGCCGTATTCAAATTTGCTCCCCGGCGAAGTTTTCAGTTTGATGGAACTGAAGTTTCCCACCAGCTCATCAATGGTTTCGTCGTCGCCACGAAGAGTAGCCACGCTGAACTCAGCATTTTCCGCGATGCCGCTGGTATGGTTTAAAAGCTCGCGTACGGTGATTTTAGAGGATGCATTGGCATCTGCCAGCGTGAACTCCGGCAGGTAGATTTGCACAGGCTGGTCAAGGTCCACTTTTCCCGCTTCCACCAACTGCATTACCGCCAGCGCCGTAAAGGTTTTACTGACCGAGCCAACTTGAAAGGGCGTCTTGGGTGTCACAGCGCGGCCTGTATCGTCGGCATTGCCGTAGCCCTTCATATACAGCACGTCTTCGTCACTGACTACAGCTACCGAAAAACCTGGAATCCTGCAGTCCTTCATCATATCCTGAATATATCCGTCCATCTGCGAAAAATCCGGTTTAAGTAGCGTCTCCGACCCGGAATCCGCCGCTATAGCCGTCACAGATGACGCTATAACCACACAGCAAAAAATTGCAAGGATACTTAATATATTTTTTTTCATGACCTCTATCTCCCTAGTACGACAATACTAAAAGTATAGCATACGAAGGTAATATTTTGAATTCCTTGGTAAAAAAAGAGCGAAACACAATCTATGAGTATTTTGCGTAATTTAGTAAGACAATCCTAAGTACAAAGATAAATGCACAACTATATTGCAACCAACGCTAACACAATTTATAATAAAATGTCATTATCGCTTGCTGGAAAAGGTAATTGAAATTAGTTAAAATATCAATTAATGGAGGTGCGGAAAGTATGATAAGTGCGAATTTGCAGATACTTCGAAAGATAAATAAATATACGCAGGAAGAAGTGGCAGAAAAAATAAATGTATCCCGTCAAGCAGTAGCTAAATGGGAAAATGGTGATAGCTTGCCGGATATAGATAATTGCGTAGCATTGGCTAAATTGTATGATGTGACCTTGGACAATTTGGTCAATGGAGGGGAAGAATCCATTCCACCGATATTTCCTCCAAAAGGTAAACATATTTTCGGAACAGTCACTGTGGGCGATAGAGGTCAAATCGTGATCCCCAAAAAGGCTCGGGATGTATTTCAAATTAACCCTGGGGACAGCTTAATCATACTTGGGGACGAGTCCCTTGGGGGCATTGCCATGTTAAAGACAGAGCTTTTTTTGCGGAATATTGAACCTCTCATAGATGCCATTCCCCGCCCGGCTAAAGAAAGATGAGAAGTTAAAGATGAATGAAAAAGTGAAAAGAGTGAGAAAGATGCCAATTGTATTAGGAATTATGGGGATCGTCGTGATTTGCTTGGCAGCTTTGTTAGGCAGATACCTTTACACCAATATGCATCATGATGAAATCCTGATGAGCAAGGTAAAGCAAGCGGGTTTTGAGAATAAACAGGTAGAACTCCCGGATGGTTCCGTAATAAGCTATGGTGAAGGTCCAAATAACGGTCCTTCTTTACTGCTGATCCATGGACAAACAGTGGCATGGGGGGACTATGGCACGGTATTACCTGAACTGTCGAAATCCTTTCATATCTATGCGGTGGATTGTTATGGCCATGGTGAATCGAGTCACAAAGTTGATCTGTATTCCTGTCAGACTAATGGAGAAGCACTCATCTGGTTTATGAGCAATATCATTAAAGAGACTTGTTATCTATCCGGTCATTCCTCTGGCGGAATTCTGGCGGCTTGGATTGCGGCAAATGCGCCCAATCAGATTAACGGTCTTGTATTGGAAGATCCCCCTCTATTTAGCGTTACGCCAGAAGAGGTACAGGAAGATAAAGGGGCTTTTGCATGGTACGATGCGTACATTGTCACTCATAGTTTTTTAAGTCAGAACAATGAAACTGATTTTCCCCTTTATTACCTGAAACACAGCTACCTTATTTCTCTCTTTGGCGGCTTGCAAGATAAGATTTCCGAATCGGCAGAGAAATATAGACAAGCGAATCCTGATAAGCCTATAAAAATTGCTTGGGTACCGCATACATGGCTACGCACTCTACTTTATATGGACAATTATGATCCTCAGTTCGGGAACTCCTTTTACGATGGTTCCTGGATGAAAGGTATTGATCAGGATAGTATGCTCAAGAGTATCAGATGTCCCGTCATTTACTTAAAAGCTAATACGCAATATGGTAAGGATGACGTTTTGTATGCAGCCAATACTGATGATGACGCAAGTAAAGTTCAGAGTCTAGTTCATAGTTGTGAAAGAACCGACATAAAGTCTGGGCATGACATCCATTTTGACCATCCGGATGTGTTCATATCGGCATGCGAAAAACTTTTAAACCGAGACTGAGAGAACGCATCACCTTTTGTCACATCTCCTTAGCCAACTGTTGATAGCGGTCTGTCTCAAAGCCTCCAAGGCTTAAGTATTGCTCCGACAGGCTAATCCCCTGCTCCCTAATCTCATCCATGTAGAAATCGGCAAGCACACGTCCATACCTTAAAACAACAACCCTATCCAGCAGATTCTCCATTTCATCCAAGAGATGAGTTGCAACAAGAATAGTTTCATCGGCTCGGAGGCTGGCGTTCATGAGCTTGAGAAAATCACGCCTGGTTACTATGTCTTTTCCCAAAAAGGGTTCATCCATCAGGATGATATCCGCACCTTTGGAAAAGCCGGCAGCCGTCTCAACTTTGGCTTTCTGCCCCTTTGAGAATCCTTTCATCTTCTCCTTGGCGTCGATATCAAAGAATTTAAGAAGGCTTTGGTATCGCTCATGATTGAAGGCTTTAAAAAATGTTGATAAAAACTCCCCATATTCTACCGGGGTCATGTAAGGGAAGAAGCTTCCCTCTTCTGTTATAAAAGCCATTCTTTTGTATTGATCCCGGACACTTTTACCATCGATTAAAATCTTTCCTTTATTGAGTTCGCCTAGGCCCATAACGGCCTTTAACAGGGTCGATTTGCCTGAACCATTTTGTCCAAGAACTCCCGTTATTTCTCCTTTTTTAAATGTCAGGCTCACATCCTTCAGGCCAACTTCCTTTAAGCCATAATACTTTGTAACATCTATCAGCTCAATCAAGACCTTTACCTCCTATCTGTCAGTGCTGGCTTTCTCTATACCCATTATTGAGAATTGTCTCATATCATAGTCATGGTACGTATTCGATGTAAGAAAAGGTGTTGTATAAATCAGATTATCATCAGCCATATCTGATATAAACTCGCCCTGATAAACCGGCTCAGAACCTTTCTCCTCGGCACTAAAGATATTGATAAGGAATTCTGACGGCCGATTATAGTATGGTCCGGGGAATACGCCTTCATTATTGGTCTCAATGGCCTCGGTGATAACGATAAGTCTTTCTTCAACAGCTTCTATGGCATAAAAGATCATAAGACGGCCATCTTCAATCGTAAAGTCTTTTACCTGATGGGTAAGTACAAGTTTAGGGGACACGGTAAACGAAACAAGAGCTGCATGGTCCATAACATTCTTATCATCAAAGATGCCCAGACTTACACGATCTCCATTTATGAAGGCATGATAAGCTACAGGGCCTTTTGGAAAGGAAGGAATATCTGGCTTTACTTCACCAAGCAGCCGGCCATCTAGATCATAGGCTTGAATGACAAGCTCATCGTCAACCAGGAGAATGAGAACAAGCTTATTCTGAGCGGTTTCTAGACCTAATACCCTTACTCTGCCATCCTCCAGATCAATATCTACAAGCCTTGTCACCTCGCCCATCTTTTCTTTATTCTCATGTAACAGCAAATCTTCAAATTGATCCACCCGATAAATACCGCTCTGGCCCTTACATCGTTCATTGGTCATAAAGCTCACATAATGTGTATCATCGATGGTGACCTTTTTAGCGCCTATCTGGTCGGCATACTCACTTTTATGCTGGCTCCCCGAATTGCTTGAAAAATTCGGATTTCCATGATAATATCTCTCCTCAAAAATAAACTCTTTTTTATCACTCTCAAGGTAAAGATCCGTCTTAAACCTTGCAGTTTGAGGGAATCTATTTTCGTCTCGTACATCTATACTGCAATAGAAAGCAACCATATCTGAATAGGTTCTTACGGTTCTTTCAACAACAGTATACTCTTCGGTGGATAATTCAGGAGCAGCTCTATCAACATATTCTGAGGTCGTCTGAGCATCTTTGGGTATACGTCCCTCCAATGATGCCCAAACCTTAATATCATACACGCTGTCCCTATAAGGCATGAGAGCCGACTCTTGAGAGCGGCTGTCAAAAAACTCATGCTTGGTTTTGATCTTCCCGTTTTCTACAGTAAAGTTCAGGGTGTGATAAGGGTCACTCAGAGCACCTGATACGGTAATGCCATTTAAGGCGTCCTTTTTCCCCAACCGGTCCGCTAGGAAAAAAGTCGCACCTGCACTGCCTTGATGGAACACAACAAGTCCTATGAAGGATAGAATGATGATGACACTTAATACAACCATTACACTATGTCTTCTAAAAAAAGCTAATCGGCTCATATTACCCTCCTATCCGGTAATCCCATTGCGGCTAATGATTTTATTGCTGTGCCAAACAAAAAAGCAACCTAATAGGCTCATAGCAATGCTTATGACGAGAAGATAATCATTATTGTATCCCATTCTCTGACTTACGGTTAAAATCATAAGAACCAATGAAAGACTCACCAGAACCAGATTCCAATATCGCAGGCTTCTTTCACATATGACACCGTAGATAACGGTAACAGGCAACAGTCCCCAAAGACTTACGCTGGAAAAAAAGCTTTTCCATGTTAATGGCACCAGCATTCTGAGAAAATCTGACCGCACAAAAGCCAGGAACAAGCCATTATGCATGACGTATTTTCCGCCTTCAATATCGATTTGCTTGAAATAGAACAAGCCATACCCCATTATGACCGTGGCTATACTGAGTATGAGGAAAAGCATTAGTCCTATGAGATAGATTACAAGGAAGCAGATGTAAATCCATGTTCGCTCCATGGGCAGGGTCATTAACGTATATATACTCTTGCTGCCCCAATAGTGACTGTAAAAATGGAGGACAAACACCCCCACGATACAGGCCAGGCTTATCATGAATAAGATGATGGCTCCTGATTTTGCATAAAAGCTTTCAAAGCGATCCCTCAACGCATCATAATCCTGGGCAGCCCATCCTATAAGCAAAAGCTGTCCTACCGCATTAAAAATACAAATGATGATAAGGAATTTAAAGACTCTCAGAAATTCTTCATTCAACAAGTAAAGAAAACCTCTTGTCTCCTTTTTCATAAACACTCACACCTACTCATTCCACATTTGACCTAGCATTTCAATGACCCGATTATAGGAAAGCTTGACCTCTCGGGCTGATTGTACAAATTCCCTGACTAAAGCCAGAGTAAGTTCTTCTTCTATCCTTGTATAAACAGCATCATCGATGATGAGCTGGCTGCGCACATTGCTCCCCGTCCTGACAAAGCCTTCATCCTCCATCTGTTTGAAAGCCTTTTGGACCGTATTGGGATTGATATCAAGCTGGAAGGCCAGTTCTCTTCGTGATGGCAGTTCATCGCTGTCCAAGGCGGTTCCAAGAAGGATCTGCTGCTTTACAAACCGCACAATCTGAGCGTAAACAGGTTCTTTGTTATGAAGCTTGAGTGTCGAAAAATCGATCACATGTTTCAAATTGATCCCTCCAAGTGTATTATATGCATAATACACTTTTTAAGTCAACAAAACAGTTTATATTTTCTTGATTGGGCATTTGAATAACGTTAAAAAAGCATAAAAAAACCCCAGATATCTAAACTATCCAGGGTAAGTAAAGCTATATTCACTCCACCTGCTTGGCATGAACAACCAATCGGTGGGAAGCGATGACTACAGGATGGCAGGTGAAAAGTGTCAAAATCTTATCGGTATCATTTTTGTTGGTGATGGAAAAATCATCGGGCTCCACAATAAGCTTTTTATAAACCTCATAAGTAAGGGTCTTCTTGGAGGTCTGGATAACAATTTGATCTCCAGGCTCCAGCTCATCCAAACGGTTAAAGTATTTTCCAAGGGTATAACTCCTATGGCCTGCCAGAACGATATTTCCGATTTCATCAAACTTTCCCGTATTGGGCATTCGTCCTGCTGCCACCCGCAGGGTTTCCTCATCCACGCCATCCATAATGACCATGCGTAAATCAATTTTATCAATGATCAGAACGCCCTTCATGCGCTTCTTAATCTCTTCTTTACTCATTGTAGGCTTTTTCTCAGGCCCGGAAGGACTTGCCGAGGCTGTCGCGGTTTGAGTCGAATCTATGGCTGCGGGAGTAGTTGCATCACCGGTAATGCCTGGTTCAGTGGTAATGGCAGACTCAGAGGTCGTGACCGGTTCAGGAGACGCACTGGTGGCCATTCCCTCCGGAATATAAAAGGATTCCACATCCTCATCGTGCATCAAATCTGTTTCTGATACAGCCTGTTCGGATTGTTTTAGATATTCCTCAATGATGTCCTGGTTTCTCCTGGCATTAAGAGCAGTAAGAATCAAGGGGACTACTATAAGTAAAAGCCCTACGGCTATAAGCGCATTTGAAAGAAGGCGGTTACGTTTTGTAAGCAGTGCCTTGCCTCTTGAATAATGGCTATTTGAATGCTCATCCACCTGAGTTTCTGTTTGGCCGGCTGTAGAAAAACTGTCTTGTGATTTCTGATTGGGCTCCTCAGTATTCATACCGTTTACCTCTTACCACAGAACTATCTATTTCTATTTCGCCTTTTCTCAAGCCATTCCTTTATTTTCGCTTCATATCCATTGGCGCTGGGATAATAATATTGCGTACCGCGCATTTCCTCAGGCATGTATTCCATGTCGTTCACAATATTTCCCGGAAAGTCATGTGCATATTTATAGCCCACGCCGTAGCCCAGGCTTTCCATACCTTTGGCAGCCGCGTTTCTAAGATGCATGGGGGCTTCGCCGGTGTTTTTATGCTCGACATCATAGAGCGCATCCTTTATTGCAACATAAGAAGAATTTGACTTTGGGCTGGTTGCTACCATAACCGCCGCATGGGCCAGAATAATTCTGGCTTCGGGCATGCCAATCATTTGTACAGCCTGCGCTGCTGCAACAGCAACGCTCAGGGCATTGGGATTTGCCATTCCCACATCTTCGGAAGCGCAAATCATAATGCGTCGGGCCATAAATTCAGGTTCTTCACCTGCATAGAGCGCCTTTGCCAAATATAAAAGGGCCGCATCGGGATCGCTTCCCCGCATGGACTTAATAAAAGCGCTAATATTATCATAGTGCTGTTCCGACGATTTATCAAACCGGACGGCCTTCTTTTGGATACAATCCATGATAACCTCGGGAGTTATCCGGTATAGGCCATCCTCATTCATATCGGTGGTGAGAACTGCCAGCTCCAGTGCATTTAAGGCTATACGCGCGTCTCCTCCCGACATTTCGGCCAGAAGGGTAATGGCGTCCCCATCAATATCAATACTGAGGGTGCCAAGACCTCTTTCCTTGTCTGACACAGCCATCTGAACAATCTTCTTGATATGTTCACTTGTAAGAGGTTGAAGCATAAAGACAGTAGATCGGGAAATGAGGGCTTTATTGACTTCAAAGAAAGGGTTTTCGGTAGTGGCTCCAATCAGTACTACCGTACCGTCCTCTACATGAGGAAGCAGCGCATCCTGCTGCGCTTTATTGAAACGGTGTATTTCATCCACAAACAGTACGGATTTACCGTTGGGGTTCATAAAGGTATTTTGAGTATCCTCTACCACTTGCTTAATGTCCTTCACGCCCGCTGTTACGGCATTGAGCTTGAAAAACGCCGCCTTGGTAGTATTGGCGACAATGCGCGCAATGGAGGTCTTCCCTGTACCGGGCGGCCCGAACAGTATAATGGAGGACATGCGATCAGCCTGGATCATTCTGTTTAACAGCTTGCCAGGGCCAATAATATGTTCCTGGCCTACGAAATCATCAAGAGTCCGAGGGGACATCCGGTATGCAAGGGGTTCCTTTTTCACAGACATTCTCACTACCAGCCTTTTTTCTTCTCCTGCGCTTGGGCAACAGCCCATAGGCGTCCAGGACCTTTTCAGGGTTTTCACTCTCATATTGTGCAAACATATCCGGTCGCTTTTCCTTGGTACGTTCAAGCATCTTTAGGTAACGCCATTTCTCAATTTTGGCATGATGCCCGGATATTAAAGTATCGGGGACAATTCTTCCCATAAACTCAGGTGGTCTTGTATACTGTGGATATTCCAGAAGACCATTATAATGAGATTCGTTGGAATAGGAATCTTCAGAGCTCAAAACACCCTCTACAAGACGGCTGACACAATCGATGAGCACCATGGCGGGAAGCTCTCCGCCTGTCAGAACATAATCTCCGATGGAGATTTCTTCATCAACGATTTCTTCAAGAACACGCTCGTCAACGCCTTCATAATGGCCGCAGAGTAAAATCAGATGTTCTTCATCCCTGAGCCTCTTTGCAGTCTTTTGAGTCAGGATGCTGCCCTGTGGGCTCATATAAATGGTTCGCGGCCTTTTGGGGGATTGCCTGACAACATGCTCCCACGCATCATAGATGGGTTGAGGCGTCATGACCATTCCTGACCCTCCGCCATAGGGGTAATCGTCGGTTTTTCTATGCTTATCCTTGGAAAAATCACGTATATTAACAGCATTGATTGTAATGAGACCCTTTTCTCTGGCCCGTCCGATGATGCTCTCGTTGAGAAAGCTATCCATGCTTTCAGGAAACAGGGTCAGGACGTCAAACCTCATCCAGTAATCCCTCCGGCACTTTTACCTGCATGCGTTTCCCTTCGATATCCACTTTTTCAACCACCGACTTCAATGCCGGCAATAATAGCTCTTTATTATCCGGGGTTTTGATGATATAAACATCATTGCTGCCCGTCTCCAGAACATCTTCAAGAGTACCTAAAAGTATGTCTTCCTCGTAGACTTCTATTCCGATGATATCACAAATAAAGTATTCATCCTCTTCCAGGGGCCTTGCATGCTTACGCTCCACCAAAAGCTCCTGCCCTTTAAGCTTTTCTGCGTCATCCCTGGTGTTTATCCCATTAAGCTTCATAAGAACAAGGTTCTTATAGAAGCGCGTCCCTGTAACCCTGAATTCTTTAGGCTTTCCCTCCCAGTTCGTTGTTACAAACAACAGGTAATCGAAACGGGAAAGATCGGAGGTTATGGGCACCACCCTGATTTCTCCCCTGACACCATGAACATTAACCACTTTACCAACTGCTAAATAGTCATCCATTATACTCATACCTCACCCACTAATAGGGTGCGATGCCTAGGGCAACGCACTACAAGCCTTGACCCGTAATAGAGGTGCATTCCGGTAGGAAAGCACAACAGGCCTCGACCCAAAGAACGAAAATCCCCGGGGTTACCGGGGATCAAGATGTCTTGATTAGGACTGAACGGGCTTAACAACTTCCTTGACGGCCCACTTTTTAACAGTAACCTTGGTTCTTTCAACACTTGTTTCAAAGGTAATTTCGTCATCTTTAATGTTCACGATCTTACCTGCCATACCACCGATTGTCACAATGGAATCTCCCACGATAGCACTGCCAATTGTCTGTCTGAGTTTCTTTTCCTTTTTACGCTGCGGGACAATAAGAATAAGGTACATAAGTCCGAGAGGAACGATAAAGATCAGTAATTGAAGCCAAGCTCCTGCACCTGCAAGCTCTGCACCGGTTGCATTGGGATCAGGTGTAGCAGATGCAGCGGTTGCGGCAAATGTTGATAACACACGACTAAAGAATTCCATAGGAAAAACCTCCATAACCCTTGATTGTTTTCGCTTTTTTTAGCTTAATATACCACATTATATAGTATTTATTGGTTGTTCGCAATTACCACCCGTATTTTGTTTTCTTCTTGTTCACATATTGCCAACTGCCCCCTAGTCCTTATACCCCAGTCTGGCAAAAGCTTCCTTTCTAAAATCCAGAAGCCTGTCCTCTTCAATAGCCTTTCGGACATCCTGCATGAGATTAATCAAAAATCTGAGATTATGCCATGTCGCAAGGCGAAGTCCCAAAAGCTCACCGCATTTAAATAAATGCCGGATATAGGCTCTAGAAAAATTTCTGCAGGCATAGCAATCACAGTTTTCATCCATGGGTGAAAAATCACGGGCATACTTGGCGTCACGGATAATCACTCTTCCCTTTGAGGTAAAAATTGTCCCGTTTCTGCCAATACGTGTGGGAAGCACGCAATCAAACATATCAATCCCTCGAATAGCACCGTCAATGAGATAGTCCGGACTTCCCACACCCATCAGATAACGGGGCTTGTCCTTTGGCAAATAGGGTGTTGTAACCTCTAAAATCTCATTCATAACATGACCGGGCTCTCCGACACTAAGTCCACCTATGGCATAGCCGGGGAAATCCAGATCAGTGATTTGCTTGGCACTCTCTATACGAAGCTCGGGATAGGTGCTTCCCTGTACAATGCCGAAAAGAGCCTGCTCTTCAGGTCTTGCGTGGGCTTCTTTGCAACGCTTGGCCCATCTTGTGGTCATTTCCATGGAACGCTTGGCATAATCGAACTCACAGGGGTAGGGTGTACATTCGTCAAAACACATGATTATGTCTGCCCCCAGTGCATTTTGTACCTGGATGGACATTTCCGGGGATAAGTATTTCTTGGAACCATCTATGTGAGAGCGAAAGGTCACACCATCCTCCTTGATATTGCGAAGATCGCTTAAGGAAAAAACCTGAAAGCCTCCGCTGTCGGTCAGAATGGAGCGATCCCAGCTCATAAAGCCGTGTAGGCCTCCTGCTTCCTTGACCAGTTCATGGCCTGGTCTTAAGAAGAGATGGTAGGTGTTGCTCAAAATGATATTAGCTCCTATTTCTTTAAGCTCAGCCGGAGACATTCCCTTTACTGTTGCCTGGGTGCCTACGGGCATGAAAACAGGGGTGTCAAAGCTTCCGTGGGGGGTATGAACCCTACCGAGCCTTGCACCCGATTGCTTGCAAGTCTTGATTAATTCGTATCTTACTGCGGGCATATCATTCCTCACTTATCTTAAGAATGAGACAGGGAGGACAAGTTAACGATGCAGGCATCGCATACCTGTCCCATGACTCTATTTATGGTCTAATCTTATGGTTCACACAATTCTATTGTTTACCATCATACCATATTTCAACCCTGCTGTCCCCATCTCTTTTGAAGTTTAGTTTCATAAACTACCGCTCAAATATTTCTAATAAATGGAGGTAATGATTGGCTTCACGTAATACATGGTCGCCAAGCAAAGGAATGATGATTGATTTTATCTTGCATTCCAATATTCCTTGTGTCCCCTGCGCCTTAAAATCACGAAGCTCCTTTGTTGCCTTCATACTGTCCCTTGTCACATTCATGGAAGGTATCGTCTGATCCATAGCTTGCTGAGCCTCATTAGTCAGTTTATCAAATTCATTTCCAAAATTGTTGGCGGTATTAATTAATGCATTTTCTGTAGGGTCAAGCAATCCTCGGATAAATTTTGAGTGTTCCGCCATGATTCTGTTCCAGAATGCTTCCTGTTCGAAAGCCTCTCTTTTGACATTGATCGGGTCTCTGTTTTGAAGCCTTTGAATGAGGGATAAATAAAGCCTCGCTTCACGTAAAATATGATCAATCAGAAGCGGATAATTGACTGTAAACATCCGGCACGATAAAACGTTGGATAAAATACTGGATTTAAATTGAATGAGCCTGCTAATCAACCCTATGGCCCTTTGATTAAGCATTTGTACCCTTTGCTCCAAACCTGTGTTAACCGGTCCAGGGGCCCCGCCTTGAAGGCTGGCTTCAGCTTGAGTTAATTGTGTCGGTATTCTTACACCTGTAAAATAGACTGTGGACATCTCGGCATTAAGCGTATAAGGTGTTACAATTTCTCCGGATTTTAGTATATCCTGACTGACAACCCCATTAGCTAGTGATATTGTTTCTGCAAGAAGCTTATCGAATTCCATACGGAATGCATCCGCTTCACTTGTGTAGTTTCTATCCCTTGGTGTAAAGCCTACCTCTAAAAAGAAGGAATGCTCTTTCATAATCCTGGCGAAGAAAAGATGTGTTTCCAATGATTGTCTGACGAATTCAGAGCTTGTCAGCACTATAAAAACCTCCCTATAGGTATGAAGAAAATGGACTACCTATAGTCAGTTTATGAATATGCTTATTATATGCTACACGTACAATATGTCACGTTTGTTGTCATTTGTATACTTAACGCTCATCTGCTTACTTTTCCAAAAGAAGTTGGAGCAGTTCTGTTTTTTCCTTGCTTTCGGGGCAATCATTGAGGAAAATCTCATAGTTACTCGTTTTATGATGCATCATAAAATCCTCTTTTTCAGTGCCCGGATCATCCAATGCCTGAATGGCTGATTTAAGCCGACTATACTCCTTCTTAAGGATTTTACCGCATTTTTCAGCTATTTCGGCGGAACATACTGAATCTATCGCTATAAAGCCCATATCATCAATGGGATAGTTATGAATAAATTCTCTTTTTTCTGCATCCCATAAAAATTCAACCTTTGTGTTGGCTGTAATGCTTACTTCATAATTCTTAGCTCCGGGAGTATCTGCAATTTCAAGTGTATAGCCTTTGGCAACGCTATAGCTCGCCTTCAACCGCACAGGATTGTCCTTCGCAAGCTCAATCTTCTCAGCATTGATTTCGGTATAGTGGTAGAGCGGGTACCAAGAATTATCGTAGGGCATGCTCAATGCCAGCTTTAAACCATCATCATCCAGCGTGTACCATTTCCGATTGAGCACATATTCTCCAGTCCCGTATCCATCAAGGTCGTTTCCCACAATCCAGACGTTTTTCCCTGCCTTTTCTATTTTGAATAAGGCATTGCCACCTTTGGTGTAGAAATCTACGTAATCTATGAATGCTCCTGATTTTTCATTAAAAAACATGAGCCTTACCATAAAAGGATTATTTAAAGTAAGCATGGTGTATGTTTTTTCATTTCCAAGCTTTACTGTGCTCCGCTCTAGCGTGTCGTCCGGTCGCCAACTTCCGGAATAGTCTTCCATCCCTAGATTCCTGCTGATAAACTCTCTATATCTAAACCCCTTCTCAGCAAGCATATCTTTTTCTGACAGATCATCGGCAAACAGCTTCTCAACCTCGTCAACATTCAATTTATGCGCTGACTTCATGTCATTGTCGAAAAGCTGTTGAAAAGCATTATCGAAAGCCTCATCCACCTTGATAAGCAATATCTTATCATTGGTTAAAAGGCAGTATGTGCCGGGGGTTTCAGCATCTCTGTACAGTCTAATTGATAAGGCTTCTACAAAATTCTGATATATATTCTGAGAACTTAACTGGATATAATAGGTACTATCGCCTTGCAAATGAATGACTTTTGTCTTTTTTGTGCTTTCCTCTTCTTCCTGCATTGCTTCATCTCCAGGTCGCAAGCAGCTTATGAGTTCGAATTCCTTGCCCATAAAATTATTGCTGACGAATGCATAGAGAGCTTCTTGTGTCTCGAGTTGATTGATGGTATTACTACCTGAATTTATCATGTCAACGGTGTAATACTCTTTACCCGGCATCATCACCTTAGCCGGATAGCTTACACCCACCGGGCTCGTTACATTTCCCTCTGTAAAATGTCTCAAATAATAATAGAGAAATTCATCTGTTTCATATCTTACATCTTTTTTATATAGGCTGCCGTTAATGTCCACATCCCTGTCAAAGGTAATGGTCTTATCGCTGATAGCCAGCTTCAGCAGGGTCTTGTCACCGCTGTCCAAAAGCGAAACATCGTACCAGTCCGTCCATTCCTCATTGTTCTCGGTGTAGACTTGGCTCGTAATAAAGCTTCTGAATTCTTCGATTATATTTGTTGTACCGGGTTCGGTGCCGTATACTGTATACTGGTTATTAAACTTGATTCCGGCAATATCCAGGATACTAATCTCGACGATGTCTCCATCTGTGACATTCAACGCAGAATCAGGTACAGGAAAAGCTGACGGAGACGCTGAAGAAACCGAAGACTCCGGCAAATCCTCTCGTGGATCAGTCAATGAAGTCCGGTTGTCACTGCATGATATCAATATCTGCAGAGAAAGGGTAAATAAGCATAACAGTAGTTTTTTCATAGTACTCTAACCTCGAATTGTAATGGACAGCAAATAATAAAGCCAGAGTCCACAAAATTCCATACGACTACAAAACGACTATAAATCTCCAGGAATCACGTCATTGCGCACAATATCCTCGTAATCCTCGCCTTTAACAATAACCCTGGCCACACCATCCTTGACAAGTATCATAGGTGGTCTCCCATTACGGTTATAATTCATGGACATGGAGTAATTGTAAGCACCGGTTGCTAAGACAGCTAGGATATCACCGGGTTCAACCTCGGGCATGGGTATATCCTTGCCAAGGAGATCACCGGACTCACAACACTTTCCGGCAACTGTTACCTCCTGAGTTTTCAAGGCCTTTGCCCTGTTAGCAAGCATGAAGGTGTACTTTGATTCATAAAGTGCATACCGGGGATTATCAGACATACCTCCATCAACGGCAATATATTTGCGTATGTCTTTAATATCCTTAACTGAACCTATTGTATAGAGCGTAATACCGGCCGGAGCCACAATGGAACGGCCCGGTTCCATCAGCATAAAGGGCTGATCGACTCCCCGTTCCTCGCATAACTTCTTGACAATATGCGACACAGATTCAATATAGCGATCGTATTCGACGGGATCGTCCTCCTGGGTGTACTTTATACCAAACCCACCACCCAGATTGAGTTCGGATATGATGATACCATATCTCTCTTTGATATCTGCAATAAGATCGAGCATTACTTTTGCTGTTTCCTCAAAAGGCTCCAAATCAAAAATCTGGGAACCGATATGGCAGTGAAGGCCTACCAACTCAACATACTCAAGACTCTTTGTCAGGGTAATGAATTCATAAACCTCGCCATTTTCCAAAGCAACACCAAACTTGGAGTCAATCTGTCCTGTTTTAACAAAGTCATGGGTATGGGCATCCACACCCGGCTTAACCCGCACCGAAATTTGAGCCTTTATTCCCTTTTGCTCACAAAGCTCATTTATCAGCTTAAGCTCGTAGACATTGTCAACAACAATACGGCCAATCCCTGCATCCAGCGCCTCCGACAGCTCTTTAGGCGTTTTATTGTTACCATGAAAATAAACCCTGCTCATAGGAAAGCCGGCTTTTTGGGCCGTATAGAGCTCACCGCCGGACACGACATCAAGCCCCAACCCTTCCTGTTCTGCTATTTTGCACAGGGCCATGGTACACAAGGCTTTACTGGCATAGAGAACGAGCCCCTTTTCCCCATAGTATTTATCCATGGCATCCTTATACATGCGCATATTGCAGCGTATGGCGCTTTCATCCATGACATAAAGGGGTGTTCCAAATTGTTTGACCAGATCAACACAGTCACACCCTCCGATAACCAGATGATCTTTTTCATTAATATGAAGCTTTGTATTCTCAATCATTTCATAAACTCCATCCTAAAGCATGATGTATCATTGATATTTCCTTAAAAAAGTGTAACACCACCCGGGGATTTTTGCAAGTTCATTCATTGAAATCCTGCAAATTTGTGCTATAACTTAATATAGTCAAGCAAAATGACATGCTCATTTATTAGTCCATAATATTATGATACACTATTTAATTGTTATTGCAATTCTGCTATTTTTTCACTAAGCTGTTATAAACGCTAAATGCATCAGTGACATTGTATTGCTCGGATTGATGATCACCCGGAGCGCCGGCCGTGACCAGGATATATTCTTTACCGCCTTGTACGGCAAGGCTTGCAAGACATAGACCCGCCTCCCGGGTAAAACCCGTTTTGCCGCCAAGAATTTTGCCATCACTGATGCTTTGACTGCTAACTTTTGAAAACATCGTACTATAAAAGGTTATCCCGTCAGGATGTATATTTGTGGGAGATGTGGAATAGCGTTCAGCTGTAAAAATCTTACGGAACATGTCGTTTTGCAAGGCATAACACAGTAACACCGACATGTCTTTGACCGTTGAAACATGCTTCGCTTTGTGTAGGCCGGTTGCATTAGCAAAATGGGTATTATCCATACCTAAATCGGCTGCCTTCTCATTCATCAGCTTTACAAAGGCGCTTTCTGATCCCGCTATATAATCAGCAAGTCCAATAGAGCATTCCGCACCGCTTGGCAGCATGGCACCATATAGGAGGTCAATGGCTCTGACCCTTTCACCAGGCTGGAAGCCAGCTATTGATGCATCAGCCTTGGTAAGATTCTCGAACATTGAATGACCAAGCTTGATCTCTTCCTGAAAATCATCTAAATTCTCAATTGCAACCAATATCGTCATCATTTTTGTTAAGGATGCAGGATAGATTTTGTCATCACTCTTTTTTTGCATCAAAATAGTTTCGTCATCCAAATCTACCAGAATCGCATGGGGGCTGTAGAGATTGTCAAAGGAAATGGGAATAGCTGTAGCAGTCACTTCCTTTTGGGTAGGAGCCGGTCGTGGCTTGTCCCTTCTGTTTTCATCAAGTAAGAGACCTCTGCCAATAAAATTTATGGAACGGTATGTCAAAGCTGCAAAGAGAATCAACAGCACTAGAGGGAATAGTAATTGAAGCTTTGACCTTTTCTTCCTTTTTCGTTGCACCAATACAAAAACATCTCCTTATTCTTCTATGAATCCATTCAACCACAGAACAAGGAGGAATATTTGAATTTCCTCTTATGAACTCCTTAAGATTTTCTTATTTCGTTTAAAAAAGAACATCGGCAAAAACCGACGTTCTCTCAATTCACTTAATCAGATATACGTATACATTATAGAACTAATAACTTCATCAAATTGTCAATCCATACTCTTTCGCAAGCTGGGTAAAAGCAGGCAGGCTTCTTTCAATCATGTCAAGATCGTAGCAATAGGCAATCCTCACATAGCCCGGGCAACCAAAGCCGCTACCGGGAACCAAAAGCAGATTATATTTTGTAGCACTGCCGCAGAATGCGGTATCATCCTCGATGGGGGATTTAACAAACAGGTAAAAAGCCCCCTCTGGTTTTATGCATTTAAATCCTACCCGGGTAAGATGGTCATACAAGGCATCCCGCTTTTCCTTGTAGCTTAAGGTATCGACAGCCACGTCCAGGTTGTCGGCAATGACCTTCTGGAAAAGAGCTGGGGCATTAACAAAACCTAGGGTTCGGTTTAAGCTCACCATGGCCGCCATAAGGGATTGTACCTCCGGAATGCGGCTGCTTGCTGCGATATAGCCAATTCTTTCACCAGGAAGTGCCAGAGATTTACTAAAAGAATTGACAGTTATACTTTTTTCAAAGATGGAGAGTAAATTGGGCACTTCAGCACCATCATAAACGATGCTTACATAGGGCTCGTCGGAAATAACAAAGATATGGTTTCCCAACTCCTCTTCCTTTTCGGTGATGGTCTTTTTAAGCAGCTCCAATGTATTGCGGCTATAAATAACACCGGTGGGATTATTGGGAGAATTCAATATAATAGCCTTGGTTTTGCTGGTGATCGCCTGTTCAACAGCTTCGACATCAATCTGGAAGCTGTCTTTGAGAGTCTTTACAATAACCGGTACGCCTCCGGCGTTATCAATATAGGACAAATACTCAACAAAAAATGGTGAGAGGACTATAACCTCTTCGCCGGGGTTTAGCAGAGCTTTTAAAGCAATATTGAGACCGGCCGCCGCCCCACACACCATAACAATATGTTCAGGAGTAAGTGCAACACCGCTCTTGCCTTGAAGGTATTCGGCAACCTTGGCTCTCACATCTGCAAAACCCGCGTTACTCATATATTTATGAAGACCCGGCTCATCGCTCATGACATAGCGTCGCAAGGATTCAGTAACTTCTATAGGAGGCTCTACATCAGGATTTCCAAGGCTGAAATCAAAAACCTTATCCTTCCCATAGAGCTTTTTGAGTCGCTCGCCTTCCTCAAACATAGCGCGTATCATCGATGATTTTCCAAGGCTATCCACTAATTTCTGATTAAACATAGTGATCCTCCGCGATATAATCATATCCCGCCATAAAAGCTTTAGTATTAAGTTCTACAAATTGAGGCTTTACTGTTTTTTCGATGGCTTTAATCCATACATCCCTGTCAATATCGGTACGCTTAGCCATAACCCCGATCATGACGACATTGACAGCCTTAATATTTCCGCAGGCCTTGGCCAGCTCCAAGGCTGGAACTGTCGTGACATGAGGATAATCCGCCTTGATTTTTTCCAAGATTCCCTCGGGGTATTTGGCCCTTCCGATAATGACCGGCATGGGATCGATCTTTTGGGTGTTAATGATAACAGAAGCCTCTTTCTTGGCATAATCTATCCATCTTAACGCTTCAAGCTGTTCAAAGCACAATAGAATATCAGCCTCATTCTTTTCAATAACAGGAGAATAAACCTTTTCTCCCATTTTAACGTAGGTGACTACGCTTCCTCCACGCTGGGACATGCCATGAACCTCTGAAACCTTGACATCAAGGCCCGAGCTTACGGCAACATCTCCTAAAATACGGCTGGTCAGGAGGGTTCCCTGGCCACCGACACCTACTATCATAATCGCTGTATTACGCATCCTTGCCACCTGCCTTCTCAATTGCCTTAAACCGGCAAACCTTGGTGCAGAGACCACAGCCCACACACTGGGTGCTGTTGATTTCCACATGATCGCCCCTGTCCACGATTGCGGGGCATCCCAGTCTCATGCACATACGGCATTTTGTGCACTTCTCCCCGTTAATAGCGAGGATGGGGCCAAATTTCACATTCTTTAAGAGGGCGCATGGTCTTTGAGCGATAATGACTGAGGGTTCTTCTGCTGCAATCTCTTCCTTCACAACCTTTTCAAAGCCTTCAAGATCGAACGGATCACAAACTCTTACCCGATCAATACCAACAGCCTGGCATAGCTTGACAAGGTCCACCTGACGTGTGGGCTCCCCCTTTATGGTAAAGCCTGTGGTAGGATTTTGTTGATGGCCGGTCATGCCTGTTATGGAGTTATCCAATATAATAACCGTGCCCGTTCCTTTGTTATAGACCATATCAATAAGGCCAGTAATTCCGGAGTGAATAAAGGTCGAGTCCCCGATGACTGCAACAGTTTTTCTTGCGGCATCAGTCCCCCGGGCTTTCTCAATACCATGAGCCACACCGACACTGGCTCCCATGCAAACGCAGGTATCCACAGCTTCCAACGGCGCCAGAGCACCCAACGTGTAGCATCCGATATCGCCGGAAACCGTCAGCTTAAGCTTCTTGAGCACATAGTATGTACCACGGTGGGGACATCCTGCACAAAGAACGGGGGGTCTTGCAGGCGCTTCATCCTGGATATTGTTCAGCTTATCTTCAACCTTACCCAGAATCCTTGTTCTGATGAGGCTTGCACTATATTCACCGGTTACTGGAAGCAAGGATTTACCTGTGACCTTAAGCCCCATTTTTAGACATTGGTTCTCAATGAAGGGCTCCAATTCCTCGATGACATAGAGGGTTTCAACCTCTTTGGCAAAATGCTGGATCATTTTTTCCGGAATGGGGTGAACCATTCCCAGCTTAAGATAGGAAACATCGCCAAAGGCTTCCCTTGCATATTCATAGGAGATGCCACTGGTGATGACACCCACCTTTTTATCGCCCCATTCAATACGGTTCAAAGGGGTGTTTTCCGAAAACTCCCGAAGCCTGGCCATGCGCTCTTCCACAACAAAATGGCGTTTTCTTGCCATCGCGGGCATCATGACATACTTGCCTGGATTTTTAACATAGGGCTTCAGCTCAAAATCTGTTCTCTCACCCAGTTCTACAATACCCTGGGAATGGGATACACGGGTTGAAAGCCTCACAATAACAGGGGTATCAAATTCCTCACTAATTTTAAAGGCCTCTTGGGTAAAAGACCTGCATTCTTCACTGTCAGACGGCTCCAGCACAGGAACCTTGGCACCGCGAGCTATGATACGTGTATCCTGCTCGTTCTGGGAGCTGTGCATGCCAGGGTCATCCGCAACAAAAACAACCAGACCACCGTTGACACCTGTATAGGATACGGTGAATAAAGGATCTGCGGCTACATTAAGACCCACATGCTTCATAGCGCAAACAGCCCGTGCCCCTCCATAGGAGGCACCAATTGCAACCTCCAGAGCAACCTTCTCATTGGGTGCCCACTCAGAATAGATTTCATCATATTCCGATATAGCTTCTGTAATTTCAGTGCTTGGGGTTCCGGGATAAGCTGATGCAACCGTGGCCCCTGCCTCATAGACACCGCGCGCAATGGCCTCGTTGCCCAGTAAGAGTTTTTTCATGGTCTTCTCTCCTCTTGTTTAGGGATAATCGAAATATCGATTGCTCCTTTGCTGGCGTGTATAAAAACGCTTATAAGTATATGCTGATGTTAATGAAATAGACGTAGCGATTTCATCATTATTATATCAGCCCCGGCCACCTTAACGCAAATCAATGACGCGCTTGGATTTGCCGGTAGTCCGTTCCAATGTTTTAGGTTCAACAAGCTTGACCTTGGCATCAATTTGAAGAACGGTCTTCATGTTATGGCGAATATTGGCCTCAATCTTTTCAAGGTCCCGGTACTTGTCCAAAATATTGGCATCGCCTAACTCAACCTGTACCTCGATCTTATCCATAAAGCCCTCTTTGGTGACCACAATTTGATAGTGGGGCCCTATATTTTTCATACCCACCAGAACACTCTCAATCTGGGAGGGGAAAACGTTAACACCTCTAATAATCAACATATCATCGGTACGCCCCTTGACCTTTTTCATGCGTACATTGGAACGACCACAGGTGCAAACCTCAGGGTCAAGCTCAGTAATGTCCTTGGTACGGTACCTCAGCATGGGAATCCCCTCTTTGGTAAGGGTCGTCAAAACCAGTTCGCCCTCCTTGCCGTAGCCCAAAGGCTTCAGGGTTTCCTTGTCAACCACTTCAGGGTAGAAGAAATCTTCATTAATATGCATACCGCATTGTGCAGTACATTCTCCCGAAACACCAGGGCCTGTTATTTCACTGAGGCCGTAGTTCTCGGTAGCCAGAATACCCCAACGGTCTTCGATTTCCCTCCGCATTTCAGGTGTATGACCCTCACCGCCGAAGAGTCCAAGGCGAAGCTTGAGCTGACTTTTATGTATGCCCTGTTCCTGAGCGAATTCCGAGAGATAAAGGGCATAAGATGGCGTACAAACCATAATGGTGGTGCCAAAATCCTGCATGTACATAAGCTGGCGCTCAGAATTTCCGCTTGATGCAGGGATTACCGTAACTCCAACCCGTTCAAGGCCATAATGAAGGCCAAAACCTCCGGTGAACATGCCATAGCCAAAACAAACCTGGGCGATGTCTTCATCGGTTCCTCCGGCCGCTACGATTAGCCTTGCCAGGCTTTCAGTCCACATCTCCATGTCGTTTTTGGTATATCCTACCACAATGGGCTTTCCTGTAGTACCTGATGAAGCATGAAGGCGTACGATTTCTTTTTGAGGTACAGCAAATAAATCAAAAGGATAATTATCTCTTAAATCTTCTTTTGTCGTAAAAGGAATCTTGTCAATATCGGCCAGTGTTGCAATATGCTCTGGCTTAAGCCCTATGGAATCAAAACGTTTTCTGTAGAAAGGGACTCTTTCATAACAATATCGAACTATTCCCTTAAGCCGCTCAAGCTGAAGAGTATCCATATCCTTACGTGTCTTTTGCTCCATTTCCTTGTTCCAAATCACAAAAACCATCTCCCTTTAGCGAATGTTCCTTAAGAACATGATTTTTCAAATGAACACATGACAAAAAAGCGTTTAAGAAAACGCTTCATGGTTAGCAAAATTAATTGCGAAGAAAGATATGCTTTGACAAGCATTCAAGATCATCCTTCCGTTCTACCATACTGCAAGCATTCATTATCACCTATTATACACAATATGTTTTTGATGTGAAAGAATAAACTGCAATTTACATATTTTTATATAAATTTTTAAATCCACAATTATTAATGCCTTCTTAGCAACATTCAAAAAATCTTAACAAGAAATTTATACGTTCTATGTTAAATTAATTCATGGATTTTAAAAAGAACATGAGAGGTCTTCAAAATGGAGTGGGTCATTGTTATTGCCACGTTCGTCGTATTTGCTTTAGGCTTTATCGTCATAGGTAAGCTTGATAAATTTTTCGCTTCACCTCGTTTTTTCCCTGACAGGGAAAAGAAAGAAAGATATGAAGCTGAATCCAACGAAGCCTTGGTATTTGGGAAACTTGATTTGTCGGATGAAATCATAGACCTATTGGAGAAGCTCAATATATCCTATACTAAAATAACAGACTTCAATCAGTTGAATAAATCGGTGCCCTATAAATATCTGTTTGCAGTTGATGAGTCTGATTTTGAGAATTTAATGATCTGTTCCTTTTGTGAAAAAACCATAGGCTTAAAAAAGAGAATTGCCATTTGCAGCTGCTTTGACAACATAAAGATTTTTAAGGATAATCATATCCCCTATCTTTGCGGTTACAGCATATCGGCGCCTGCCCTTGTAGCTGAACTCATTCCATCCTTCCAGATGCCTAATGAAAATGATATTTAAACTTTATTCATCCGCAAACCGGTAGCCGACACCGATTTCGGTCAGAATAAATCGTGGGCTTGCAGTGTCTTTCTCAATTTTTCTCCTCAAACTGGCCATAAAAACCCGGATGCTTTTTGAATCGCCAGTTTGACCATAGCCCCAAACCTCCTTTAAAATCTGGTTGTGGGTTACTACCTTACCGCGGTTTGCAACAAGGAAAAGCAAGAGCTTATATTCAATAGGAGTGAGGTGAACCTCCGTATTGTCCAAAAATATTCTGTGTTTTTCGTAGTCGATAGTGAGGTAATCCAATCTGAAAACACCTTCCTGCTGATGGGAGTACTCTCTGGCAATCATTCTTTCCATTACACGAATACGCGCAAGCAGCTCCCCCATTGAAAATGGCTTCGTCACATAATCATTGGCTCCTGCATCCAAAGCAGTAATTTTATCAATTTCCCGCTCCCGAGCAGATACAATGATAATAGGTATTTGCGATACCTTGCGTATCTCGTGGATAATTTCGATACCATCTTTATCAGGAAGCCCCAAGTCCAAAACAATAATATCAGGATTTTCTGTACAGAAGCTGAGAATTCCTGAATTCCCGTTTTTAGCCACAACACATCGATAGCCCTTGGCCTTTAATGCCATGGTCATAAAGTTCACAATGCGGCTGTCATCCTCAATGAGTAATATGCTAATTTCAGTGTTCAAGGCTTACATCTCCTCAGCAGGCAGTACTATTTTGAAAACTGCTCCGCCTGTTTTTTGATTGGTTGCTGTAATACTGCCGTTATGCGCAGTAACAATTGCTTTGCATATAGCAAGGCCAAGTCCGACTCCAGGCTTTCCGTCAGCAATATTTTTATGAGAAGTCACAAACCCGTCAAACAAAGTATCTTGGATGGCCGGGTCAATTCCGGTTCCATTATCGGCTATTTCAAAAACCACCTTGTCGCTGTCTCGATAAGCGCTTAAGAATACCTGCGTATCCTCGCCAGAATGCTTATAAGCATTGTCCAGCAAATTAACGAGAACATGTACCATGAGCCGACCGTCAACAAATACAAGGATAATATCCTCGGGTGTGGATACACGGAGTCTACCGGAAGATGTCATCTGACCAACATGGGTCAAAGCTTGGTTAATAAGATCATCAACCGCTTCGTAATTTTTATTTAGTGTCATCTTGCCTTCGCTTATGAGCGTCATGTCCAGAATGTTCTGAACTGATTTAATAAGCCATGAAGATTCTTCTTTAATATCCGTCGCAAGCTTCTTTAGCGAAAGAGAATCAAGCGTTTCAAGGCTATCCAGAATGAGCTCGCTTGCACCTTTTATACCGGTGAGCGGTGTACGCAGGTCATGGGAGATACTACGGAGCAATGTGCTTTTCAGGTGCTCGCTTTCCATTGCAATTCGTATTTTTTCGCGTTCATTATAAATAAACTCTCTGTCCAAAACAAGAGCCATCTGGTAGACAATCGTTTTAATCAACATGTTATTCTCAGAAGATATGGGTAATTCTGCACCTATAATTTCTATCGTCCCAATTTGATTCAAGAGACCTTTGATGGGGATTGCATAAGAGGCCGGTTCTTCAAACGCTTTGCCATCTGAATAGCCGGGGGTATAGAAAAGTCTGTCTTCACCATCCAATTTCACACGGCACTTGTATCCGATATGCTCATCAATATATTCAATACCCTTTTGAACGATATGTTCCGTGCCAGTAACATTTAAAAATCCCTTGGTTATTTCATAGAGGAGTTGGGCTGTTCGTTCATTACGTTTAGCCATAGCAGCCTGATATTGGAACTTGGAGGTCAAGGAGCTTGAAATCAATGAAGCAATCAAGAAAAAAATCAAAAGCATGATGTCTTTGGCATCATTAATAAGCAATGTATAGAGCGGCTCGGTAAAGAAGTAATTAAAGAGCATGACACTCAAGACCGAGGCCACGGCGCCATAGATATAACCCTTTGTTACAGAGGATACCGTTAAAACACCTACCAGAAACACCATAAGTGTATTTTCTTTTCCTATGCCAATGCGGTTCATGGCTATTGAAAATAACGCAGACATACTGCAAATCAGCAATAGCCGAGAAGAATACTTTACATGCTGCATCACCGTTTAAGGCCCCTTTATAACACTGATTGTTTATACCATATCAGTTTAATAGCGGTGCAATAACGCCATAGATCACCGCATAAATCAGCGGCATGAAAATGGCCGGAAGCATGTTGCCAACCTTGAATTTCTTAAATTCAAGAAGGTTGAAGCCTATGGCCAATATCAGAACACTTCCCACCAGAGACATCTGAGATACCACCACATCGGTCAGAAGGGGCTTTAATATGCCTGACAGAATCGTTATGGCGCCCTGGTATATCAGCACTGGTAAGCTTGAAAAGAGCACGCCCAGGCCTAATGTGGCTGAAAAGACTATGGCGCTGATACCATCGAGCATGGACTTGGCAAAAAGAATATCTACCTTGCCATAGAGGCCATCCTCCAGCGACCCTATAATAGCCATAGCACCCACGCAGTAGACCAGGCTTGCCGTGACAAAACCCCTGGCAAAGCTGGATTCACTTCGGGCAAATCGGTTCTGAAACCAGGCTCCCAGCTTGTCCAGATTATCTTCAATTTTCAATATCTCGCCCAGTATGCTTCCTGCCACCAGGCTCAGAATCATGCCTGTGATATAATTCCGGTCAAGCTTTCCTTGAGCAGTTACAGAATAGATACCCTGGAGTGCGCCCGATATACCTATAATCATGACTGATAGACCAAGAGCCTGCATGATAGTAGTCTTAAACCGCTCAGGCAGGCCTTTTTTTAAGATGATGCCACAGGCTCCGCCTATGAGGATGGCAATGGTGTTGACTATTGTTCCTAAACCGATCATTACTTTTGCTCCTTTAGGGATGATCGAACATTTAACTTCCGAATCGGAAGTTATTTTCGATTGCTCCTTAACTACCGTACTACTTTAATTCGACAACCGTCACTCCGGTTTCCCCTTCTCCATACTTGCCCAATCGATAGGAGTGCACATGGGCATGGCCCCGAAGGAAATCATGAATTGCTTTTCGAAGGGTGCCCGTCCCTTTTCCGTGAATGAGAGTGACCTCGTGAAGACCCGCTATTACGGCGTCATCCACGTACTTATCCACCTTGTCGACGGCTTCTTCTACATTGAGTCCTCTTAAATCCAGATCCAGCTTGATACTGGAAGCCTTAACGCCTGCCACACGAACCCGGTTGATCTTCTCCAGAGACTCCTTTTGCTCATCCACACGCTTAAGCTGGGAAACATTAACCTTAACCTTCATAATACCCGCCTGAACAAGAACCTGTCCATCTGTATCAGGTTCTTCCAGCACTGTGGCCTTTTGGTCAAGGTTGAGCATCATAACACTCTCCCCCGGTTTCAGATCCTGGGGAGGATCTATAAAACCCCGAACCTCATAAGACTCCACCAGAGAGCCTTCCAGATTATCAAGGTTGCGAATACCGGCCCGTGCTTCTTGAAGCTCTTTTTCAGAATTGAGTTTATTTCCTTGCTTATAGAGCTCCTTCAGGCGCTCCAAAAGCTCCTCAGCCTCATAACGTGCATCCATGACAATGCTTCTGGCATTCTCTTTGGCTTTGGCTATGATATGCTCTTTTTCCTTGTCAATCTTTTCTCTTTCTTTCTGAGCCTCGGCTTTAAGCGCTTCAATTTCACGTTTTAAAGCTTGGGCAGATTCTTTCTCACGCTCTGCCTGAGTTCTGTTCTTTTCAATGTCCGATAATACATCTTCAAATCGGATATTATCTTGGGTAAGGAACTCCTTGGCTTTATGGATCACGAATGCGTCCAGACCCAGTTTATGTGAGATAGCAAAGGCGTTGCTCTTGCCGGGAACACCCACCAGAAGCCTGTAGGTGGGGCGCAAGGTTTCCACATCAAACTCGCAACATGCGTTTTGAACGCCTTTTGTTGTCATGGCATAGACCTTGAGCTCACTGTAGTGAGTCGTTGCCATGGTGCAAATACCCCTTTTTGTCAGACCGTCCAATATGGCAATAGCCAATGCAGCTCCTTCGGTGGGGTCGGTACCGGCTCCCAGCTCATCAAAAAGCACCAAAGAACCCTCGTCGGCTTCATCCAATATGGTTACGATGTTTTTCATATGGGACGAGAATGTACTTAAGGATTGCTCGATGCTCTGCTCATCTCCAATATCGGCAAACACACTTTCAAAAAGCCCGAATTCGCTGCCTTCCTGAACGGGAATATGAAGTCCGGCCTGCAGCATTAAGACAAACAAGCCCACAGTTTTCAAAGTAACTGTCTTTCCTCCGGTATTGGGGCCAGTTATCACTAATGTAGAAAACTCATGACCCAGCTCAATATCGATGGGTACAACCTTATGTCTGTCCAAAAGAGGGTGACGTCCCTTTTTTATCCGTATCAAGCGCTGATTTGTCAAGCGAGGGCAAATCCCGTTGAAATCCCTGGAAAGCTTAGCTTTTGCAAACATAAAATCCAGCTGGGCCACTTTTTTTAGATTAACTCCAAGCTCAGTACTGATTTCGGCCACCTTGGCCGTAAGCTCCATTAATATACGTTCAATCTCATGCTGTTCCCTGATAAGAAGGGCTTTGATTTCATTGTTAGCCTCAACCACTGACAGCGGTTCAATAAACACAGTAGCACCGGATGAGGACATATCGTGAACAAGGCCGGGAACCTGGCTCTTGTATTCCTGCTTAACTGGAATGACATAGCGGTCTCCTCTTAGGGTGACCACAGCATCCTGCATGATTTTTTTGTAATCAGCGGAACGAATAAAGGCGGAAAGCTTATCCTTGATGCCATCCTGCTTCTGGCGAATGCTCCTTCGGATTGAAAAAAGCTCAGGGCTTGCATGGTCGGAGATTTCCTCCTCACTGATAATGGCGTGTGAAATAGCATCCTCCACCTGCTTAAAGCTGGCAATCTGACGACCCAGCTCCAGGGCGATATTTCCTTCCCAATCAGACGGAACATCATTGGTGAGAAATTGCTTCAGCATTCTTCCGCAACGCATGACGTCACCTATTTTCAATAGCTCTGATATACCCAGCGTTGACCCGATCTCCACACGTTTTAGGGACGCACGGACATCATGGACACCACCAAAAGGGGCTCCCCCCTTGCGCCATAAATATGCCGATGCGTCGGTTGTTTCCTTTAGCCTTGCTTCAACCTCATGAAAATCAGAAACCGGCTTTAAGTCTTCTACAAATGATCGCCCAAGGGATGAAGCTGTCCTCTCCTCAAGCTTTTTCATGATTTTATCATATTCAAGCACTCTTAATGCTCTGTCATTCATATCATTCTCCTTGTTACGGGTCGAGGCTTGTGATGCGAGATCCACACATCCCTATTCCTGATTGCTCGCGATTTACTCTCGCGTTGACGCATGTTCGAAACGCCATCAATCGTTATCACGGCTTTTTCAAGATCCGGTCAGATGCAAAATGGCAATAGGAGTAAGTTCTGCTCCGATGGATCAGGCTTTACGAATGCGAGGTGCGATCTTTTCAAAATAATATCTGATCCAGGCTGTAAACAAAAAGTCGTAGAGCATAAATACAACCTGTAAGACGATTCCCGCAATAATGACACCTGTTCCTTGAGTTAAAGAGGCCGGAAGAAAAGTCTTGGCTATACTCCAGGCCGGCCACAGGAAGAGATTAAAAGCCGCCAGCTTTAACACTATCTCAACCCAGGGCTTCCTTATTGATTCAATATGAAATTTTATCAGGGTGTATATACCAAAAAAGAGAATGTAGGGCAGCACATTCAGTTTCTCCGGTACCAGCAGAAAACTTGCGGCACAAGTCACTGCATAAGAAGCCCATGCCCACTTTATGCCCGATTCCAGCAGCACCACAGATAATATAAAAGCCGCCAAGACGTAAAAGCCAAGCCTTCCCGTAGGAACAAAAGATTCCACAACCAGCGCTATTACAACGAAGGCTGATAAAATACCTGAAAGAGCAATTTTACGTGTGTTCTCTTTCGATTTTTTAGGATTGCTTGTGCCTAAATTGTCATCCAAGTTTGCATAACCTCCATAATAGTGAATCTTAGCAACATCCGATGAGGTCGCCGCCCATGCACTCGCAGCAGGAATCTGCGCACCAAAGGTTAACACACAGGTTACACATATCCGGATTATTGTTCCGATAGGTATTACGGTAATAATTGTTCTGCCTATAACCCGTAGACTGCTGATTAAGATTATTTAAAGCATTCCGATATTCGAAATTGGCAGGATCCATATTGGCCGCTTTTTGAATATTGGTATAGCCCCGGTCATACCAACCCCGTCTTAAAAAGACAAGCCCCTGCAGATAATGCCAGTTGGCATTTTTGTTTCGCATCCTGTCCAGAATTTTTTGAGCCTCATTCAGATTACCGCTGTTGACATACATCCTGGCCTGACGTTCCAGCTCTGCTTCTTCCCCACCGGCGTACTGATATTGGTTTTGATATCCCGACTGGGACTGCTGCTGTTGTTGTTGCTGTTGTTGTTGTTGGTTTTGATACTGCTGGTTGTATGAGCCCTGAGAGGCATTGCTGTTTTCATAAGATTGGTCATCATCATATTGGTACTGATAAGCCCCGCCTGCATTTTTCATAAGAGATTCATAGGCCTCATTGATCTCGCGCATTTTCTCATCGGCCAGATCTGACAAAGGATTATTCTGGTACCTGTCCGGATGATATTTTTTGGCAAGCTCACGATACGCACGCTTTATCTCATCATAACTTGCTCCTTCTTTAACGCCCAAAACCTTATATGGATTCTTTTTCATTCTCTTTACCTCTCCCTTGCAATACCTGATCAGTCTTAACTATCAAACCTGAATATAGAATATTATCAAGTATCCCTTTATTTTTTTCAATACCAAGAAGTGAATAAGCTTTCTCAATTTCACTCATGGAATAGGTTAAACTAAAATTAATGGGTTCCAATATGGTTTTCTTAAAGTCCTGTATATCCTTCCCATCAAATGTGTACTGTTTGATAAGGGGGTTGTAGCTTTTTTGTTTTAAGTCTTTTTCAAGATCATCATAGGCATCAAGGATATAAATCCATCGTCCCAAATTATAGCCCATCCAGCCCAATGTTTTTCTTTCACTCTCATCCTTAATATGCCCGCATTCAAAAAGTTCTCTCATTATTGCAGCGAATGGCTCTGCTGCTTCATCAATGGATTCGCATCCGTTTTTTTCAAGCTCAGAGAGGCTTTTAAGGTGGCCTTCAATAGCGCTACTTTTTTCAGGGTGGCGCTTTTTAGCCTTTTTAAATGCTTTAGTCAATGCAAGCGCTCCTGTCCCACCTGCAAGATTTTTTTCATCGGTCCATTTATCCTTTAAATTATAATACGTTAGAATAATATTCATGTCTGAGGTATATTCAGCAAAAATATTTGAAAAAATAACAAGACGTTTTTTAAATGGATGTGCAATACAATTCTCTCTTTTACCACCCACGGGAAGGGGACTCATGGCATCTAAAAGAAGATAAAGAAACGTGAGGTCGTAGCTTAAGGAAAGCCTGGAAACCTGGCCATATCGTCTTCCTATGGTTTTACAGAGGCTGCAGTAGTAGCCTCGGAAAATATCGAACTCCCGCATTTTGAGTTCCGGTTTGTCTGGCTCTACATATCCGAACATGAATCAACCTCAATTCAGTTTGCCTGGCTCTTCAGCCTTCCAATCCTCTTTGCTCTTTTCAAAGCTGACGCCTTGAACATGTATATTGATGGAGGTGACATTCATACCTGTCATGCTCTCAACAGCTGTCTTTACCCGCTCCTGTATTCGCCATGCCACATCCGGAATTCGAGCCCCGTAATCTACCACTATGTAGAAATCGATGGTCACATCTTTCTCGGTGATTTCTACCTTAACGCCCCGGGTAGCACTTTTTCGCCCTAAAACAGAGGAGATGTTATCGGCTATGTTTGCATTCATGCTTGCCACGCCCTCTACCTCACTGGCTACGGTATGAGCGATGACTGTAATAACATCGGAGCTGATTTTTATCTCACCGATATCATCAAGGTTTTTTATGGAATTGTCATTTTCAGGCATGACCTTGCACCTGCTTCCCTCTTTTTTAAAACGTATTCCTTTTATTGTGCTCCTATTAATACGAAGTATCAATAACTTGGGCACCCGTTCGAAATCTTTGATTTCTTTTATGGGTAAGGTTATTAATACGAAGTATCAATAACTTGGGCACCCGTTCGAAATCTTTGATTTCGGTAACGGGTAAGGTTATTATATCATTCACTTCGGATTCAATGCAACTTTGCTCATCATTCCGAATATGTATTCTATACGAAGCCATTGGCGAAGCCAGCGGGTATGGTGTCAGTATGAAAAAGCTAAGCGAATTGGCAAAGGCATCCACAATTTATGTATTCCCCATTATTGCATTGATCTTGTCACTTTATGCCAAGGAAACCTCTCAAGCCGCCAGAAGTGCCCTTTTCCTCTGTCTGGATGTGGTCATACCCTCTCTTTTTCCCTTCTTTGTCCTGTCCAGGCTTACTGTTCCTTATCTCTCAGCCTTCAATTGCCCTAAGTTTCTTAAGGGCCTGACTGAAAAATTTTTTGGTCTGCCCTACTATACGCTGATCACCATTCTCTTGGGCTATCTGAGTGGATACCCCACCGGAGCAAAGCTTGCCCGGGATATGTTTGACGAAGGCCTTCTGGACAGTCGGCAGGCTAGCAAAATAATAGCAGTAGCCAATAATTGCAGCCCGCTTTTCATTATAGGAACAATAGGTGCCGGGCTATTTAAAAGCATTAAGATAGGCTTTTTGCTTCTCTTGATACATTGGTTCTCAGGACTGATGGCTGCCTTTATAGCAGGAAGATTAGCCCGAACAAATAGAGGGGCTTCTAACCAGAATGCCAATCCGGGTCACATTCCAAATCACCAAAAAAACAACGGACCTGTCAAGCTGTCCGCCCTTGTTCCTGCTGCTATAGAAGAGGCAGCTATTCTATGCATCAAAGTGACAGGCTATATTGTTCTGTTTGCCGTTTTGTCCGAGCTGTTATCTCTCCTAGGGCTTTTCTCCCTTTTAGGAGGAATTGCGGGACTCCTTTTCTCCGGCAGCTTTTCCAAGAGTGGCTTAACAGAAATAATATCCTCACTTTTGAGAGGATTTATGGAGATCACATCGGGATCGCAAGCCATTCATCAGGTTCAGGATGCAACTCTTACAATTAAATTGGCTGCCATTTCATTAATATGCGGTTTTGCCGGCTTTTCGGTTCACACCCAGATTATGGGGATCATGAAGGGAACAAGCGCCAAATATCGGGTGTTTTTTACCGGAAAGCTGCTCCATGGTTTTATTGCATGCTTAATGACCTTAATAGTAATAAGCCTGATGCCCATGGCCCTCCAAACCTCTTCTTTTGAATTCACCACTCCCCTGAATTTTTCAGGTGTGAGGCTGATAACAATAGGAATACTGCTGGTTTCACTTGGTATAGCACCATATCGGACCGAGCATCGTCAGCCTTATCCTGGCATAAGCAAATTTAGCCCAAATAGCTACAGAAAAAGGGAGTGGAAATAATCCCTCCCTGTCATCCTACTATAAAAAACTTTTATGACTATTACGAAGTAACAAGCTTTGAAACACCCGTAACGCATTCTTCGCTTATTTTAATTCCTGACGGTTAACTTTTATGACATCCAAAGTGTCCTCAAGAATTTCCTCGACCTTGTTAAGGATGCCATCAGCATACTCCCTTGTTCCCAGGCGAATTTCCCGGGCATTCTTCTTGGCGTTTGAAATAATGACTTCTGCCTGTTCATAGGCCTTTTTTGTGATTTCATTTTCATCGACCAGGGCAGCAATGCGGGATTCCGCATTTTTTAATATATTCTCTGCCTCCTGCTGAGCTTCTGCTAATACTCTCTGTTTCTCTTCGGTAATACGCTTTGCCATTTTAATATCATCCGGAAGCTTGAGGCGTATTTCCTGAACCAGTTCTAAAATCGTTTCTCTATCCAATACACATTTCCCACCCGAAAGGGGGATGTTCATACCGCTTTCTACTATTTCCTCTATCTGCTCTAGAAGCTCTAAAAGTTCCATGACGTGACCTCCAAAAATAAAATCATTTCTTTAGTTTTCTGCTTATTATATCGGCTATTTGAACAGGAACAAAATCATCTATTTTGCCACCGTATTTAGCCATCTCCCGTATAACGCTGGAGCTCAAAAAAGAATTCTGTATGCTTGTCATCATAAAAAGTGTATCTATATTGCTATCTAAATTGTGATTTAAAAGCGCCATCTGCATCTCGTACTCAAAATCCGATACTGCTCTGAGGCCTTTAATAATGGTCCTGGCACCAACCTCACGCATAAAATCAACCAGCAGCCCGGAAAAGCTGGTAATTTCAATATTGTCCCTCTTCCCTATGGCAAGATTTAAAAGCTCAAGCCGTTCCTCCATGGTAAAAGCAGGTGTTTTGCTCATATTAACCGATACGACCACAATAAGCTTATCACAAATTTTCGATGCTCTATTAATGATGTCCAGATGTCCATTGGTCACCGGATCAAAACTTCCCGGATAAACAAAGGTTTTCACTAAAGTTCCTCCTTAAGCCCCGACCTCAGAAGCATTAACATAGAATGAATACAGCGTATCACCATAGGCTTTTGACCGAACCTTGGATAAATGCCCCACTATATCGGGAGCCGGTTCGTCCTCATGATGTTCACAAGCTATTATTCCTTCTTCCCCTATTATATCAAAATCATTTAGCATTTGAAGTGTTTTGACAAGAAAATTACTATTATATGGGGGATCCATAAAAACCAGGTCGAATTTTCTCCCTTCATCCTTCAAAAGCCTTAGGGTGCGAAAAACGTCCATCGTAAGTATTTGAGCCTGATGAACGAACTTTGTCTTCTTAAGATTTTCTTCAATAATGGATCTGCATATTTTGCTTTCATCCACAAATACTGCGTGACGTGCCCCACGGCTCAAGGCTTCAATACCCAGATTTCCCGACCCGGCAAAAAGATCCAAAACCTTCGTCTCAGCAATATAGGGCATAAGCATATTAAAAACCGATTCCTTGATTCTATCAAGTGTAGGTCTTGTCTTTTGAGTGTCCGGGGTCTGGATGCGAATGCCGCGGGCAGTACCACCAATTATACGAAGCATATTAACTCCTTTAATGTAGAGCCCTTAGTTCAGGGTGAGTTCCTTGAACTTTCTCTCAAAAATCTTGTCAAGCCTTTCCTTTAAGGGCTTATATTCATCATTCCCGATAAGATAATTCTTATCGATGATTTCTTTAACCGTTTTCTGAACATCCTTTAAAATATCCATATCCCGGTACAAGTTGGCAATTTTAAATTCCGGCAAACCATGCTGCCTCACGCCAAAGACATCGCCGGGGCCGCGAAGCTCCAAGTCCTTCTCCGAAATGACAAAGCCGTCATTGCTCTTGGCCATGATGTCCATACGTTCTTTTGAGATTTGGCTTTTACTCTGATTGAACAGGACACAATAGGATTGATGGGCGCCGCGGCCTACACGCCCTCTAAGCTGATGAAGCTGAGCCAGTCCGAAGCGTTCGGCGTTTTCAATCACCATGACCGTTGCATTGGGCACATTGACGCCTACTTCTATGACCGTGGTGGAAACCAGCACATCCAGATTCCCGCTTACATAAGCACGCATGATTTCATCCTTCTCGGAGGATTTCATCTTGCCATGAATGAGCCCTACCTGAAGGCCTAGAAGCTCGTTGTCCCGGATGCGCTCGGCAAGGCCCTCGGCTGATTCAGCTTCAATCTCTTCCGAGTCCTCTACCAGGGGACAGACGATATAGGCCTGGCGGCCTTCTGCAACGCCTTTTCTGATAAATTTATAAATACGTTCCCGCATGGATTCGTCGACAGCATAGGTTTTAATGGGTTTCCTGCCAGGCGGAAGCGTATCAATGACCGACACATCCAAGTCCCCATATAGCACTAATGACAGGGTTCGGGGAATGGGTGTGGCTGTCATGACCAGCAGATCTGGATTATCCCCCTTCACCGAGAGCCTTGCCCTTTGACGTACACCGAAGCGGTGCTGTTCATCAGTGACCACAAGACCCAATTTAGAGAATACCGTATCATCCTCTAAAACGGCATGGGTTCCTATAATGATATCGACTTCGCCGATTTGAGACAGTCGCTTGACCTCTTCCTTGTCCTTCTTTTTCATACCGCCGGTCAGAATTCGCACACGAACACCCAGGGAATTCAAAAGAGGCTCCACACTCCGAAAATGCTGCTCGGCCAATATTTCGGTTGGCACCATAAATGCCCCCTGGAAGCCATTTTTAACAGCTTTATAAAGGGACATAACCGCCACAATGGTCTTCCCCGACCCTACATCGCCTTGAACCAGACGATTCATTCTCTTGGGTGATTCCATATCAGCTTCTATCTCTGAAAAAACCTTCTGCTGGGCAGGCGTAAGCTCAAAGGACAATTTATCCAGAAGCGGTGCCATGTTGATTGGATTAAAGCGTATGCCGTTAAGATCAGAATTGGTTCCCTTCATACCAATAAGACCAAGCTGCAGCAGCAAGAGTTCTTCAAACACCAGACGTCTTCGGGCCTCTTCCATATGGGAAAAGCTTTTAGGGAAATGAATCTGCTCATATGAGAAATTAACTTCACTGAGCTTATATGCCTGACGTAAATCTATTGGCAAGATCTCGGGGAGTTTGCCCTGAACCATGGTAAGGGCATTTCCGGTCACATTACGCAAATGAGTCTGCGTAAGGCCCTTAGTAAGCGGATACACCGGGAAAATACGCCCGGTGCTCTTGCCCTGCTGTTGGACCTTTTCCATAATCGGGTTCTGCATCTCAAAACGCATGCCCGTTCTTTTGACTTTACCAAAAAAAACGTACTCAACACCCGTTTGTAAGCTGGATTTAATATAGTCCTGATTAAACCAGGTCAAAGAAAGAAAGGAAGTGCCATCCGATACCAATGCCTTGGTAATACGTAAATTCCTGCGGGGTCTTGTTTCAGTCACATCGGATACAAGGCTAGCTCTGACACTGCATTCTTCACCATCGGCCACTTCAGCAATTTTTTTCAGGGTCGTCCGGTCCTCATATTCCCTCGGGAAATAACTTATGGCATCGGAAACGGTTAAAAGGCCAAGCTTTGCAAAAAGCCTGGCACGCACTTCTCCAACGCCTTTTATTAATCTGACGGGCTGACCTAAAAGTGTATCTTGAGGCATGCGCCCTATCCTCCGTACTTATCAATGCAATCCATTTAATGAAAACTTACAGCAATACTATACCACAAAAGGATATACAGGGTACAGAGTATGGTGGGTTGTCCCGCAAATAGTTTGAGGCTCACCTGATGCTTATTTCATTCACATCAGGGAGCCTCATTTGATATCTTTCTTAAGGGCTTAGTAAGGTTTCCACCAGTTACGAGAGATAAGGAGCATGTTCAGCAATGTAAGGGTGTCCTTGAAATAGGGATCACCTGTGCCTTGATAATAGGCATGCATAGTATCAATATACGCAAATCCCTCACCTAAATTTAAAGCTGAGCCTACAATTCCTGCAGACACAAAGCAGGATGTAAATTGCAGGGCATCATAACCAGTATGGGTCCCAAGGCGCTCTGATCCTCCCGAGGTTGACCAATCCATAAGAGACCCGTTAATCCAATAGCCATCTCGGCTATTATCCCACACTGGTTTGTAGCTTCCAGCAATCTTTGGAGTAATAAAGGCGTTGAGCGCATTGAGATATTTTCCGGTAGTTTTTCCAGTAGTTCCGCCTCCGTTATGGATATAATCCTGGGCAAGCCGGAAGGGTAACCTACAGGAGTTCTCGGAATAGGCACCGGACGGAAAAGGCTCGTCCATGTCATCATAAACACTCTGTGGAGCCGGAGCCGAATTGTCGCTTCCAACCTTCGTAATAAAATCAGATAAAAGTCCAGTATTGCTATTATGATTAAGATAGAAATCTTCCATGATATTGTAGCATTCATTGATTGCATTATTGAACCTGGCTTGCTTTGCTGATAAGGCAGTTGCTTTAAACGCCTTGAGATTATCAATCATAAAATCACTGGATCTTGTAAGATACGAGGTAAACAAAGGATCTCCCCATGAAATGCTATCACTATGCCAATCTCCCAGCAGTACTCTGTTTGTGGTTCCGTCAATAAGCTTATTGTATATTCCATTGTTTATCATATCCAAAGCCAACTGTTTATAAGTCTTTCCGCTAATAGGACTGTTTCCTCCCCATTGTTTATCCGCCAAAAGAAGTGCATAGGCTATATCCATATCGCCATCGGTAGCGCTGGAGGAAAGTGTCGGATAATCGTATATTTCAATTGGATCACCGTTATCATCCCAACTTTGCAGCCACTTCTTTTGTGAGGAAAATGTTGTCCAATAGGTTTCTGGAATTGCCCAGCACATGAGATTCCCATCGATTTTCATCAAATTATAGAGTCGTACAAGAGAATCAAATCTTGCTTTACAATCGACGTCATTAACACCGTCCTTTAGATAACCATCCATAAGCGCATAGATAATCATACCGTACCCGGTATGCTCAGAGGCACTTACAACAGGCTCAGGATCCCGGGTACCCCATTCAGGTACAGTACCTGTAACATGGCCTTCAATATAGCCCACATCCGAATGTCCCTGACTTGAATAGGTTTTGTAAAAGTGGGAATCCCATGACTCAAAATAGGATATCACTGCTTGGTTTTGATCGGCTTGAGGTATGTCTTGAGATTCCCAGCTGCTACCATTCCAGTAAGCAACCTTGGGTGTTACACCATATGCAGTCCATTTGCCGGCCTGCGGGAAAGGTTTGTTTACTGCAGCAAAGGCAACTGAATTGGCCATAAACACGATAACCACCACCAACATCAAACTTCCCAACTTAATGAGCCTTCTTAGTGTTTTACTCTTCATAAGCAAAACCTCCTTTAAAATAATGGGATTTCAACAAGTTCATTTTAGTAAATTTATTAAAATGAAGAGTAGAAATAAATTGCCAAATTATAGCACTCTGCAATCCCATTTTTAAAGGAGAATAGGGGTTAGTATTTCTTTAGAGGACATTTTTACTTTTGTTCAGGCCAATCGCTTTTGGCTATATTTTTGAAAACCTCTTCGAACTTTTGATAGCCATCTGTAATGACATTATCAACAATATTGTTTTTATCTACAAGCATGGGTGATAGACGTATTGTCTCAACGGATACATCGCCATTATCAGTTACACTGTTTCCGACGAAAGGCTCCCCCTTAGCAAGCTTAATGGCTGTTTCTGCGGCAGCTTCGGCCTCAGCCTTTATAGGTACATACACGGTCATGCTTTGGGTTCCCTCTACAATTCTTTGGCAACCGGCTAAATCGGCATCCTGCCCCGACACAAAAACCTGACCAGCCAGCTTTCGTTCGGCCAGAGCCTGAATGGCTCCCCCTGCTGTACCATCATTAGACGCAACAATGGCCTTAACATCGTTGTTATGTTCAATCAATGCCTCTTCCACTATCTTGCGCGCCTCAAAAGGATTCCAGTCTTCAACCCATTTTTTCTCGATAACTTTAATATCGCTTCTATCAATAAACGGCTTTAGAACATTCATCTGTCCCTCCCTGACTTGGATAGCGCAGTAGTCAGTCTGAGCACCGCCAAGGAGAATATAATTGCCCTTTGGTGCATTTTTCACCAGGTATTCTGCCTGCAATTCTCCGATTTTTACGTTGTCATAGGTAACATAGGCAGCTAACGGACTATTTCTGATAAGCCTGTCGTAGGCAACCACAGGGACATTCACCGCTTTGGCATCGTTGACGATTGAAGCCGCCTTTTCGCTATTCTGGGATATGACAACAAGCACGTCAATATCTTGAGCAAGCAGCTTTTTACATTGGGTCGCCTGCAGTTCCTCATCCCCGTTTGCCGATTGGACGATCACTTCCGCTCCTAGCTCCTTGCATTTGGATATAAAAATATCCCTGTCTGTCAGCCACCGTTCCTCCTGATAGCTTGCAACTGAAAAACCGACAGTAATTCTATCATTTCCTTCGGGAGAATTGAGCCCATCCTTAGAGCCATTCACTTTCTCAAGGTAATCCTGTTCATTATCGTACCTATTTTCTGAGCAGGAAATAAAAACTATCATGAGTATTGCTGACATAATCATCAATATAATACTTTTCCCTGACTTCATTGCCTACCTCCAGAAAAGAATAGATTAAGCCTTCTCTTTGAATTCACTGGGTGTCAGTCCGGTCACCTTCTTAAAAACTTTAGTAAAATAATTCGGGTCATTATAACCCACATCCCAGCAGACGTCGCTGATGTTTTTATTTTCTTTAATTATCAAACCCTTGGCAGTCTCGATCCTAATGTGTGTAAGATAATCGATAAAGTTTTGGTTCAATTCGCTTTTGAACATCCTGCTAAAATAGTTAGGGCTTATACACACCTTCTTGGCCACCTCTTCCAGTGTTATTTCCTTCATATAGTTTTCATTCACATACTGGATGGCTTGAAACATTATACTTTTTGCTTTCTTATTCCGTTCTTCCTTGAATTTTTCACATAAACTTTTTATGTTCTCTTCAAAAATATGATAAATCTCTATTATGGTTTTTAAATTATGATATTTGTTCTTGTTCAAAATAAAATCATCCAAGCCTATATAGGCTGTATCATATTCATAGACCATTCTTGACAGGGCAAAGTATAGCTCAAGCAATTCGAATTTAATCCTATCAACATCCCCCTTCAAGCAATCGCGGGTATAATCAAAAATACTTACAAACGCTCTTAAGGCCTGCTCAGTTATGCCTAATCTAATCTTTTCCGTCAATTGTTTTTCTATTTCATAAGGGTATTGAAACGGCTTAACAGCATTGCTCTTTATATCTCCGTAGTTGACAATATCGATCTCAAAAGAATCGATGTTGTTAATGACCGTAAGTGCTTGATTATATGAATTCCTTATTTGGGTCAGGTCTTTATAAGCATCGCTGATTCCAAAACACATCTTTACTTTGAAATTGGACTTAATTGCATTTCTTAACATAAGCATCTTATTGTAGGAGTCTTCCTTAATTTCATATGTTGATATTTCTGTTTTCCAAGGAAAAATCATTAAAATTTTATTTGAAACAAAGCTGCTTATAAGACTAGGCTTTAATTCCGGCATATTTTCCTTTATGAATTCCTGAATTTTTTGGATTGTTAGACTGCGTGCAACCTCATTGGCGGTCTCAAAGCTATCCTCTTTTATTAAGCCCACCACTAGATATCCAGATGTTATATCCACATTAATAAGCTTTGAATACTGCTTAATTTTACTGTCATCACTCATCATTACGGCAAAAGTAAGTTCGTTTTCCAGTACCGGCAATACACTTTTCAGCTTTTCCTTCAGTTCCAGCTCCTGCTTTTCAATATTTATTTCATCCTCTATTTTTTTCAAAGCTTTACCGATTACCTTTATAAACTCGTCTTTTGCTACGGGCTTTAATATGTAATCCTCTATTCCGTATTTCATAGCTTCCTTCGCATAATCAAAAAAATTATAGGCTGATATGATGATAAACTTGGCATTTTTGCTTCTTTTACGGATTTCTTCTATGGCATCTATTCCGTTTATGCCCGGCATTTTAACATCCATAAGGACCAGATGAGGCCTATGAAGTTCATACATTTCTATGGCTTGTCGACCGGTCTCAGCTTCCGCAACCACAACGAGCTCTGGAAAATGTCTGCTAATAATAACCTTGTATACTTCTCTCTCTAGAATCTCATCATCAGCTATAATGATTTTTATCATCTTTAGTCCTCCAATAGCCTGAGCTCTGCTTCAAAACTGCCTCTGGCGGTTGCATTTCTCCGATACTCAAAATGATAGGGTAAAAAGAGTTTTATGATTGTCCCATCCTTGAGCGTACTTTCAATGTGAAACAAGTCTTTGGAATTGTAAAAAGCCTGCAGCCGTTTAACAACGTTGTTAATCCCAATACTGGAGGTATGTCCACTATAATCCGATTCATTACCAATCATATTTCTCAATTCATTAAGCTTTTCCTCTTCGATACCCGCTCCATTATCCTTAATCTCTACTACAGTAAATTCATTCTCCTTATATACTCTTAAACTTATCTCTCCATAATCCTCGTTATTTTCAACGCCATGTATGAAAGAATTTTCTACGATGGGTTGAACTGTCATATTGGGTATGGGTAGGTCCAATTGGTTTTCATCGATATCAAAATGCACTTTTACTCTATGCTTATATCTTTTCTCCTGAATATATATATAATTTTTGATATTTTCAATTTCGTCATTAAGCTGAACAATGGTATTGGATTTTCTCAAATTATATCTAAGAATTTTTGAAACAGCCTCTGCAATTTCACAGGTTTCCGTTGCCCCTTCCATAAATGCTGTATGATGCAATGTGGTCAGTGTATTAAACAAAAAGTGCGGATTGACCTGCGCTTGAAGTCTTTTAAGCTCTGTTTCCTTTAAAAGCGCGTTTATTCTGAGGTTTTCAACCTCCTTTGCCTGCAAGAGCTTTTCGACCTCCACCTTGTTATTCATCTCTTCAATATATTTTTTAATATCATAGTTCATTCTGTATAACGTGTCGGAAAGCATCTTCAATTCACCATGAGAGCTGGTATTAACGGGCTCCACATCAAAGTCCCCTCCCGATATCCGATTTGCCATCTTCACCAGCATGTCAATGGGCTTGACAAGTGCTTTACTTAAGTAAAAAGCAAGCATAATATACAGTGTAAAAGACATAATGATTAAGATTATGATAAGGGCTCGCAAAATGACCATCTGGTTAAGCAGATCCTTCTGAAAAATTCTGCTCTCAGAAATATAGCTCAGAACAAGTGCATCTATTTCATCCTGGATATAGGCCTGTATTTTCAGTGTTCGTGAAAGTCTGTAGGATAAGGCCTCTACATTTCTTTTCCTGTATTCTCTGATTGCGGCATCGGCTTCACTTCCATATGTTTCAAACATGCACCTTATATTCACAAAAAGCATATTATCGTCTATATTATTAAAGTCCAGGTCGGTATTTTTCATTTCCAGCAATAACTCATCGTATTTTTGATAGAAAGAACTTATAAAGGAACGGTCGCTTTCACTTATATACTTGTTTAAATCAGCGCTTGTCTTCTCTATCGTACTGGAATAGTCCTCAAGTATTTTTAAATTATTGTATACCTTATCAAATTTATAATAGGTCTTAGCCATATTGTAATAGAGAACGGAACTCAATAGTCCAATTAGAACAATGACTATCAAGAAGAAAAGCAGTACTCTTTTTCTGAGAGGCATGATATTCTTGAGTTCCCCTTTCATATCACTCCTTGCCCTCTCTCTCTTCGAGTATGCTATCAATATTATCCTTTGATAAAATAATGATATCAGGATTAACAGACTCTGAAATACTCTCTCCTTTTTTATGTTTCAACATGTTTTCAACCGAAAGATACCCGATGGTATAGGGATCCTCTACCAAAGAAGCATAAATGATTCCGTTTTTTATGTACCTTAAAATCTCATTTGAATCGCCAGAGCCGATAACCACATTATTCGTTTTATTAAACTCAATCATCGCTCTTACAACGCCTAATGTGCTTTCGGAATCATGGCAGAAGAAAGAATCACGGTCAGGATTGTTTACAAAAATAGACTGAGCCGTATTGACATACCCTATTATGCTGGGCTCTTCAGATACAAATAACTCAACATCCATTTCATCATTATTCATTACGGTGTCTTGAAAGCCTTGGTTTTTCAAATTCTGCCTGCTCATGTTGGAGCTCAAAAACATAGCAGTCCTTGCTTTTCCATTTGTCGCGGAAATCATAAGTCTTCCTGCATTAACCCCAAAAGCATAGCTATTGGTTCCAATAAAAGAAATTCTTTTACTGCCGGGCAAGTCGTTTTCTATTGTGATAACAGGTATATGATTTTCGTCGGCTATTTCAATATAGCGACCAATGGCATCAGCGTCAGGAATATTGGTGATGATACCATCAACCTTTGCAGCAATAGCTTTATCAAACTCATCACAATGCTTGTCTGTTTCAATTGATTTGAAGCTCAGAAAATTCACCCAGACCCCTAATTTCTCAGAAGCTTTTTCGAGTCCTTGCTTTAGGGAATACTTGTAATAATCACTGCTTCCGGAATAAATGCAGGCAAATCGATATATGTCTTTATGATTTGTGGATTTAACAGTATGACTTGTTTTCCTGTAGGATTGTGTAAGAGGTATAGCTGTTGTCAGAAATACAACGAGGGTTATGACAAAATACCTATTCATTTTTAGGAATTTTCCTCTGTCCCACATACATCCCCTCAATTAAGTTATTTAATATTATCTCATTAATGTAAAATTTATTCAACTCCTGCGAATGCTATTTTGCATCTCTATAATGCTTTCTTTTTTGTTGCAAAGTCTATCCAGACAGCAGATAAGAGAATCATACCCTTTATGATATATTGAAACATAATAGGGAGATTCATTAAGCTCATTCCATTATCAAGGCTCGCCATGATCAGAGCTCCGATTATAGCACCATATATTGTTCCAACGCCGCCAAGAGGGCTTGTACCACCGATATAGCAGGCCGCAACGGCATCCAGCTCAAATAGATTGCCAGCCGAAGGAGTAGCGGCATTTAACCTTGCAGTGAAAACGATGGCCGCTATGGCATTAAGGATTCCCATAAGAGCAAAGATGGAAAAGCCCACACGTTTAATATTGATTCCTGACAGTCTTGCGGCCTCCTTATTGCCGCCACTTGCGTATACATTTCTCCCAAAGGTTGTTTTATTCGTAATGAAAGTAAAGAGTATGACGACACCCAGTAAAAGCAGCACTGCATAAGGTATCCCCATATAACTGATCATGATGGAGCAAGCTAGAGCAATAAGAGCTGATACAAGTATCAATTTGATTATTTGAATCTGGATCGGGGGAACATCAAATCCATATTTTTTTCTGGAAGCTCTCTTTTTTGTTTCCATCACTATGTAACCAATAATCAACAATAATCCTATAATCACACTTGTGTCATTAAACTTGGCATCGTGAAAGAATAGCTTTGGGACATACCCCTGCCCTATTGCCTTAAAGGAACTAGGGAGTTCACCTATGGTTGCCCCTTTGGTAATGGCGAGAGTGACCCCTTTAAAGGCGGTCATGCTGGCCAGTGTTACAATGAATGCCGGAACTCCCCTGTATGAAATCCAATACCCATGCCAGCAGCCAACAAGCAGGCCGGCAATCAAGGTGATGATTATTGCAAGCCATGGGTTGACATCCAATTTATCCATGAGGTAGGCCGCAACCGCACCAAGGGTTGCAGCAACGGAACCCACAGAAAGATCGATATGGGTCGCAACAATGACGAGAACCATGCCACATGCCAAGAATCCTATTGTTACCATTTGTAAAAACAAATTGGAAAGATTTCTTGATGTGATGAATATTCCGTCAGTCAGTATGGCGAACATTACCCAAATCAGCAATAGTGCTATGAACATCGTATATTGTCTTACGTTTTGTTTTGCTGAAGCTGCAATCCAATCTTTAATTGTTCTTTTTCGGTTACCTGTACCGGTTTCAATGACTATCGGTTTTGCAATACTATTCATTTAACATACCCCCTGTAGCAAAAGCTAATATTTTCTCTTGAGTTGCATCTTTCCATTTAAGCTCCCCATTGACTTTTCCTTCGTGCATAACCAATATCCTGTCACTCATTCCAAGTATCTCCGGCAGCTCTGAAGAAATCATTATAATGCAAACTCCTTCATCGACAAGCCTGTTCATAATATTGTAGATTTCAAACTTGGCCCCAACGTCAATTCCCCTCGTAGGCTCATCAAGAATAAGAACCTTAGGTTGAGTCATCAGCCATTTTGCCAATACTACCTTTTGCTGATTTCCCCCGCTTAAATTGCTGGTCGTCTGCTCGATGGAAGGGGTCTTGATATGAAGGTCCATTACATACTTTTCTATCGCCTTTACTTCTTCATTATCATTAATTACACTCATCTTGGAGATCCTTGATAGACTTGCCATAGAAATATTCTTTTTAATATCCTGGATCAATACCAATCCATTTCCTTTTCGGTCCTCCGAAAGGTAACTGATCCCTTCTTTAATAACATCCTTTGGTGTTCTTGCTTTAATCTCCCTACCGCTTATGCATACATCCCCACTTTGATTGCTCCCATAGCAACCAAAAACACTCATGAAAAGCTCTGTTCTGCCCGCACCCATGAGCCCGGAAATACCTAATATCTCACCTTTTCTTGCAGTAAAGCTTACATCGTGAATCACTTTTCTGTCAGGCAATTCAGGATCATAAACTGTCCAATTCTTTACCTCCAGAACCACTTCTCCAGGTGTATGTTCTACCCTTGGAAATCTTTGTGTCAGCTCACGGCCTACCATAAGTGATATCAGCTTGTTTTCACAAAGCTCCCGGGTATCATGGGTTGCAACAGTTTTCCCATCCCTCAGAACCGTTATGGTATCTGCAATCTGAAAGACCTCGCTCAATTTATGGGATATATATATACAGGTAACACCTTTTTCTCGAAATTCCCTTAGAAGATTAAGAAGATTTGCGGTCTCATTTTCGGTTAGTGCTGAGGTGGGTTCGTCCAATATCAAAAGCTCGGTCTTCTTTGCAACAGCCTTTGCGATCTCTACCAGCTGCTGTTGACCTATTCCAAGGTTGATAACTTTGGTGTGAAGATCAGCATTCAGCCGTACCTCTTTTAGAACCTTTTCCGCTTCTACAAATGATTTTTCCCAATTAATAATGCCATGGCTGGAGAATTGATTACCAAGAAAAATATTTTCACAAATATTCATGTGCTTAACTAAGGTTAACTCCTGATATATGATAGCAATACCGGCATGCTCACTGTCTTTTATGCTGTTAAAATTCAGCTCCTTTCCATTTATTAAAATGTCTCCGCTATAGGAGCCAAACGGGTAAACTCCGCTTAAAACCTTCATCAGTGTTGATTTTCCAGCCCCATTTTCGCCCACAAGGGCATGAATTTCACCTTTTTTTACTTTGAAACTCACCTTATCCAATGCCTTAACACCTGGAAATTCCTTTGTTATGTTTCTCATTTCAAGAATATACTCATTCATCTATCTCACCCGTAATCGAAATACATATCTATGGGTACGTACCACAGGCCTCGACCTTTAATAGATTTCGGAGGAACAATGAAACCCACTATTCCTCCTGAAACTTTGCTGTTTATTAATTAGCGCTTATTTATTTTTCCAACTCTTTCTTCTCCATGAACCCACTGTCTACAAGAACCTTCTGGAGATTATCCTTATCAACAAGCTTCGGTCCCATATAAATTGCCGGGACATCAATTTTGCCGTTGTGTTCCTTATTCTCTGTTGCAACAGCTTCGCCCTTTGCAAACTTTACAGCCGCTTCAAGGGCTGCTTTACCAAGATCTCTAATATCATTGAACACTGTCATTCCCTGGGTGCCTTCAAGAATTCTCTTTGCAGCCGCTACTTCAGCATCCTGTCCTGTAACGGGTATACTTCCAGCCATTCCCTGCTGTGCAAGAGCCTGAATGACTGCCCCAGCAGTACCATCATTAGGAGCAAGAACCCCCTGGATATCATTTCCGTTGGCAGTCAAAGCATTCTCCATATGCTTCATTGCTTCACTTGGCTGCCAGTCCTTAACATCCTGGTTAGCTACAACCTTGATATCTCCACTGTCAACCCTTGGCTGTATCTTATTCATTGCACCCTTTTTATAAAGCACTGCGCAACTGTCGGAGGGGTCACCTGCGAGAACAACGACATTACCTTTTGTGACCTTGCTCATAAGCCATTCGCCTTGCATTTCACCTATTTTCAAGCTATCGAAGGTTACATACAGGTCAAGATCGCAATCGAGTGCGAGCCTGTCATAGGACACGACCTTAATTCCAGCCTCGTGGGCTTTTGTTACAATATTTGCTGCTGCTTTTCCATCATGGGGGGCGAGAATCAGGACATCGATGCCCTGAGCGATAAGATTTTCGCATTGTGATTGCTGTTTCGCTGCATCATTGTCAGCAATTTGAATGGCTACTTCAACGCCGAGCTCTTTTGCTACTTTTTCAAAGTTTTCCTTGTCAAGTACCCATCTTTCTTCTCTTTGAGTAGGAAGTGAGATACCAATTTTTGGTTTTTTATCCGTCTGATTTTGCGATGCTACTTCCTTTCCACAGCCGGCAAATAACCCAATTAACATGACCATGGCGAGTATCAGCGCTAGGATTTTGGTAACTTTTTTCATGTTGACATCCCCTTTTAAATTATTAGATTTTTCCTGTCTGGATAAATTCCCAAGCCCATCATGATGTAACCTTTGATAGTCATTTAATAATTTAATTATAGGGACTGCATGGATATTTCTATGAATAAAGGTATGCTGATTAATAGTAAATTCTTATCTGGTTTTTTTGTGATCGTCTTAGACAAGCTTTCAATAGTAAAAATTTATCTTTACCAGAGAATGCGTTTTTGAATTACACCGTATAAGGCCGTAAATGGCTTTATGGTATAGGAAAATGCTCTGAGATATGACGTAAATAAGAGTTTATACACTAGGTAAAATAAATGGATTAACTGATAGAAATGAACTTTACCTCTTAGGTAAAGCACCCTTAATTTAAGGAATAAATATCCGAGAATTCAACATTTATTTTGTGGATCCGCTCCTCATTGCTGGGCTCCACACCTTGGAATTGGGCACTTTGATCCATTACGACCACGGGGAGCTCGAAAGTAAATTCGCTGCCTTTATTGACAGTACTGTTGGCATAAATCCTCCCTTTATGAAGCTCAACCAGGGACTTAACCAATGAGAGCCCAATACCACTTCCCTCACATCTTCTGTTGAGAGGCCGATCCCCCTGGACAAATCGTTCAAAGATCATATCCAGCTTATCCTCGGCTATTCCCACACCGGTATCCATGATAGATATTCTGATTGTATCACACAAATCTTGAATGGTTACCTTGATAGTGCCGCCCTTATCGGTATACTTAACAGCATTGGAAAGAAGATTTAGCATAATCCGTTCAATCATATCGGTATCACAGGCCAGAATTTTCTCCTCCACATCGGTGTCAAAAATCAGATTGATTCCCTTGCCTTCTATATATTGGGCTACGGACTGGGTGATATTCTCAACCAGGTTGATAATATCGCAGTTGGAGGGATAAATCTTCAAATATCCCGAATCGAGCTTGGTAATATCAATGAGATTGTTAACCAGCCTAAGAAGTCTGAAAGCATTTTGCTTAACAGATCTTAAGTGTCTTAAGTGCCTCTCGTTTTCAGGAGAAAGCTTATGCTCAGCCATGCCATATTGAATGAGCTGAAGTGCTGAAAGAATGATATTCAGTGGAGTTCTGAATTCATGAGAGATGTTGGCAAAAAACTCCATCTTAATGGATTCCATCTGATAGGCTCGTTCCAGATCGCGGTTCTTATCTTCAATTTCCTTATTCCGCGTGATATCCCGACCAGACATAACAATTAACTTATCTTTATCTTCCGTGACCACCTGGGCATTCCATGCGAACCACCGGTAGGTGCCATCTTTTTGTGCGAGCCGATTCTCATATCCGATAATGATGCCTTCAGAAGTAAGCAAGTCTATGGAATCCAGAGCTTTGTCTTTGTCATCTGGATGAACCAGTGTTAAAATACTTCTATTAATGAGCTCACTTTCATTCCATCCCAGGCATTTTTCCCATTGAGGGCTGATTCTGACAAACTTCATATCATAATCCATTATGGCTAAAAGATCGATGGATGTTTTAAAAATCAACTCGTTTTCCTTTTCAGCATTTCTTCGCATCTCCAATTCCTGCTTAAGCTCATAAAAAAGCCTCATATTATAGATTAGAACAGCCAATTGATTGCAAATGGTGATAATGAATTCCTTATCTATATGACTTAACTTCTGCCCCGTTGTAAGACCAACCATTAGAACTCCCAGGGTTTTATCCGCATAAACAATAGGGAAACAGCCAATAATGTTTACATCATCCCGCAGGAGCTGTTCTTTGATTATTTTGTCTTCAAGGGTCGAAACAGGCAGAATAGTATGCTCCCGATATGAGCCAGCTTCGGACGGCAGAACCATCGCAATTTTTGAGAGTTCTTGGCTCATACCCCTGTGGGAATATAGTCTTAATTGATTATTTTGCTCATCGTTCAAATAGACGCAAAGGCTACGCACTCCTATATGATCAACTATGATCTGTTGAGCTTTCTTAAGAAGCTCAAGGAGCTCGACATGCTCAGCCGCCCGCTTAAAAAGGTCGTATAAGATCGATATTTCTCGATGATTGCGGAAGAGTTCTTCCTCCATGAGCTTGCGCTCGGTTATATCAATAACTGTTGCAGCCTTTTTGACAATCCCCCCCACATTTTCCCGGATTGGGAAAGTCTTAAGCCAAAGCCATTTTAGGGTTCCATCGGGCTGATTAACTCTGAATTCAATATTATAATGTGTCTCCAGGTATTTTCCATCGTTCCTGAGCACATTGCATAGACGGCCATAATCCTTTGAATCAACAACTTCAAGCAATACATTTATGTCTTGATAGAACCTTTCACAAGGGATGCCGAATAATGTCTCAAAGGCCGGATTAACATAAATAATCTTGTCGTCCCTTCTGACCCAGAAGACCTGATCTGCATTCTCCGAGATTTGTATCATTTTCCCTGCATGATCATAAGTCCAATTGCTTGGCTTGGAAAGAAACTCATAGTAACATGCAACGAACCCGGGCATGGGAGAGAATGTGAATACTTTGACATCCCTTTTATAAATTTTGGAGAAATACTCGTTTTCCGTTGCCTGTCCTGTATTGGCAACCGTATAGAAAAATGGGTAAACAGGGTCGCCGTACTTTTGTGAAAGATCTTGTACACGAATTCCTATAAGCTCATCAGATGGGACAAGGCTGAAATTATCCATGCCTTTATTAGCGGAAACAATTTTGAAATCACAGGGTTTTCCCGCACCATCATAAAGAATCTCACTCAGCATAAAACCCTTTGCCATTTGAGCCAACATATTCGAACAGTCAAATCTATCTCTTTGAGACACCGATATTTTAACCTCCAGGCTTCCGATCATCCATTAAGGAGCAATCGAAGTATAGCTTCCGATTCTTCTGCTTTGCCTGAAGATTTATCGGAAGTTAACTTTCGATCGTTCAAGGGCAAATTGAAAGCTTTTATGGTAAAATTTCGAGACAAATTCAAAAATTCCTTTAAAATATGATTTTGGGAAATATTAATCTTTTATTTCAAAGTTTAAAAAAAATGCTGAGATTCTCAGCATTTTCATCTTTCTCTGTATATTCTATTCTTTACCCTGGTGATCTTCCTTTCGGATTTGAGCCCTCTTTATTTTACCACTGATGGTTTTGGGTAGTTCCTCTACAAATTCTAAAATACGGGGATACTTATAGGGAGCTGTAACATTTTTAACATATGTCTGTATGTCGTTTTTAAGTGCTTCCGACGGAATATAGCCCTTGCCCAAAACCACTGTAGCTTTAACAACAGTTCCACGAATAGGGTCAGGTGCTCCTGTTACGGCACACTCCACCACTGCCGGATGTTCAATCAGAGCGCTTTCCACTTCAAAGGGACTGATACGGTAACCTGAGGCCTTGATGACATCATCATTTCTCCCGACAAACCAGTAGAGGCCATGCTCATCCCTATACACCACATCTCCGGTATGATAGGTATTGTCATGCCAAACCTTTTGAGTGGCTGTTTCATCCTGATAATAGCCGGAAAAAAGTCCTGCAGGCTTATGGGTATCCACATTCCGAACAACCAACTCGCCTTCCACACCTGCCGGAACGGAATTCCCCTCCTCATCAACTACGTCAACGTGGAAAGCAGGATTAGGCTTTCCCATGGCACCGGGGTCAATATCCAGCCATTCAAAATTGGCTACCATGACAGCAGTTTCTGATTGTCCAAAACCATTTAGGATTTTTAGTCCGGTCTCCTTCTGAAAGGTATAAAACACTTGCGGATTTAAGGGTTCACCGGCTGTAGAACAATGCACTAGAGAAGAAAGATCATATTGAGTAAGATCCTGTTGAATCAGGAATCTATAAATGGTAGGAGGTGCACAGAACGTAGCCAGACGATATTTCTGCATCAATTCCAAAAGGCGCTTAGGCTCGAACTTGTCCATATCATACACAAATTGCACCGCACCGCAGATCCACTGACCATAGAGCTTGCCCCAACCGAACTTAGCCCAGCCCGAATCGGCCACTGTAAGATGTAGCCCGTTTTCCACAACTCTTTGCCAATACTTGGCTGTTACAATATGTCCCAGAGGATATGTAAAGTCCTGAGCGGCCATTTTAGGCATACTGGTGGTCCCGGAGGTAAAGTAAATAAGCATAAGATCATTGTTCTGTGGCGCGTCCTGCCCGACAGGCTTTTCCCAATTTTCTGAGGTATTTTGGATGTCCTCATCAAAGCAAAGCCAACCATCATGCTTTCCGCCAACCAATATGGTTTTTTCCAGAGCAGGGCACTCCTTCTTGGATTGATCAACATAATCGACAATATCAGGAGAATTATAGGCCACGACCATTTTTACACCTGCCGCGTTGTTACGATAGACAATATCCTTTTCCTTTAGCTGGCTAGTAGAAGGGATATAGGTTGCGCCGATTTTGCATAGGGCAAAGGCAAAGAAATAAAACTCATACCGTCTTCTTAGGATGAGCATCACCTTATCGCCCCTTCTAATACCGGAGGCTTTTAAGTAGTTTGCCGTCTTATCCGACCAAAACTTTAAATCTTGAAAGGTAAAGCGCCTCTCTTCACCGGCATCGTCGCACCAGACCAGCGCCAATCGCTGGGGCTCAAGACTGGCATATTCATCAATAATATCATAAGCAAAATTAAAAGAGTCCGGCACCTTGATCTTAAGATTCTGAGCAAAGTCCTCATAGCTTGTAAAGGTTTCCTTCTCCAAATAGCGATGAGCAAGATTCATTTTATAGCCTCCTACAGTAGAATGACGGTCAGGAATCTGGCTTCCCGGCCATTCATAGCCAACATTTTATGGGGTAGCAGTGAATTAAAGTAGAGGGAATCTCCGGGATTCAGTATATATTCGTCCTTACCTATTACGACCATCATTTGGCCTTCCAGGCAATAATTGAATTCCTGTCCCCTGTGGGTAACCAGCTCAGGTGATTTTTTGGGGTCCAGGGTAACCAAAAGAGGTTCTATTTTCCTTTTGGCATATTTGTAGGCCAGGCTCTGGAATTGATATTGATCATAGCGCTCAATCCTTAAGCCCTCTCCTTTTTTTACCAGACAAACGTCATGAAGCTTGGGAGATACACCGGTCAAGATTTCAGTCATATCAACCTTGTAATAATCGGACAACTCGTTTATAAGGCTTACAGGAATGTCATCCTCTCCGCTTTCATATTGCTCATAGGCCTCAACGCTGACATTAACAACCCTGGCCACTTCCTCGGAGGATAGCCCTGATAAAAGCCTTAGGCCCTTTATTCTGGCTGCAATATCACGTATTTTTTCATTCATTCTTCAAAACCCCTTTCACAAAAAGAATCTTAAGGGAATCAGTCAATAGCTATTTTTTGAATTATACCATAGCCCCCCTACCTATTCACAGTATGATTTTAATACTTCAAGATCAAGAATCTTTACAGTTGAAAGATGATAATCAATGATACCCTCATCCTTCATCCTTGACAGCTCCCGGGACATGGATGGTCTTGAAACATTCAGGAAATCGGCCAGTTGTCCCCGCTTCATAGGAAGCACGAGAGTGACCGTTCCTTTTTTTAGATAGTGCTCATAGATAAAAGTACAGAGCTTCGCTCTCATGGTCTTAATCGATATATACTCCATCTTTTTACTCAGCAGGAGTGCTCTTTCAGACACAACACGCAGCATATTGGTAGTCATGATGTTATGCCAGCTGCAGATGTTTTCACATTGACCCACAATCCTGTTTTGAGGTATAAAACACACCGTTAAAGGGGTATTGGCTTGCACCAGGGCAGGCCATTCCTTTTGCCTTGCGAAAGCTGCTATCTCACCAAACATTTCTCCAATACTTAAATTTTTTATTAGTATCCTATTTCCGGACAAGCTTTCCTTAAACACTGAAGCTTCTCCATCAAGCACAATACCCAGACTATCAAGGCTATCGCCATTTCTTACAACAAAATCATTGCGCTCATAGCTTTGGATACGGGGCTTCAGGCAATTCATCAGTGCCTTTAGCTCCTCTTTTCCTATACCTTCAAAAAGCTCACATTTTTTAAGAGCTGAAAGATTGTAGTCAGTCATATTTACTCCTTTTTACACATCATGCATGTTATTAATACGAAGTATCAATAACTTGGGACCCGTTCGAAATCTTAGATTTCGGTAACGGGTAAGGTTATTATATCATGAAATGATTCAATTCCTTCGATTATCCATCCGTAATCTTCGATTTCAGGAACGTCCCAAATGCCTCGATCTGGTATAAAGTATTAAGTATTAGGAAATGACTTTTATATCTGTCTAAAATATGCTAATCTATCAACAAGAACATAATAGGGGGATTTTTCCAATGATATTTAGCCAAATGCCCTATGAACGTATTGAGCTTGAGGGTTTTTCAAAGGAATGGAATGCCTTGACACAAGCCTTTGAGACGGCAAAATCGGCTCAGGAGCAGCTTGATATTCACATGAAGCTTACCGAGCTCAACAAACGCCTACAAACCATGCGCGTCCTCGCCTACATTCGTCACACTTTGAATACCGACGATAAAATGTATTCCGATGAACAAAATTTTTATGACGAGAATGTGCCACGTTTTGTGCAGCTTCACATGGACTATAGTAAAAAGCTTGTAGCCTCTCCCTTTCGTGAAGAAATAGAGAAGGTTTTAAGTCCCCTTGTTCTCGAGAAAATTGAACTGCAGTTAAAGGGCTTCGATGAACGCATGATTCCTTATATGCAGGAAGAGGGTAAGCTTTCTACCGCTTACGCCAAGCTTCTGGCATCGGCAGAATTTGAGTTTGACGGAAAGACCTTGAACCTTCCCATGCTTAGCTTTTATATGGAACACCCAAATCGGGAGATTCGGCGGGCTGCTTATCAAAAACGGACTGAATTTTTTATGGCCCATGCCGATGAATTGGATGAACTCTATGACAAGCTGGTCAAGGTCAGAACATCTATGGCTAAAGAACTGAATATGGAAAATTACGTCCCACTGGGATATATCCAAATGGAACGCAATGATTATGACAAAGAGAAAGTGGCTAATTTCAGAAATCAGGTTAAAGAATATTTGGTGCCCCTTGCCTCCAAGCTCCATGATAAAAAGCGTCAATTATTAGGACTGGAGCGCTTGAGCTTTATTGATGAACCCATGTATTTCATAGAAGGAAATCCTTCTCCCATAGGTTCACCGGAACAAATCTTTAAAAATGGGAAAACCATGTATTCCGAGCTTTCTCCTGAAACCAATGAATTCTTCCAGTTCATGCTGGATGGCGAGCTCTTTGATGTCCTCAGTAAAAAGGGTAAAACAGGCGGTGGATATTGTGATTTTCTGCCCCTCTACAAAACCCCCTTTGTATTTGCTAATTTTAATGGAACCAGTGGAGACATCGATGTCCTGACCCATGAGTGCGGACACGCCTTTGAGGCCTATCTTACACGAAATATGGAAATATTTGAACAGAGCATCATTGGTATGGAAACAGCAGAGATTCATTCCATGTCCATGGAGTTTTTCACCGCTCCCTGGATGCATCTCTTTTTTGGTTTAAAAACCCCCCAATACCTCTATATGCATCTTTTGTCAACCCTGCTTTTCATCCCTTATGGCTGTATGGTTGATGAATTTCAACACATCGTCTATGAAAAGCCTGAGCTCACCCCAGATGAGCGGAAAAAGGTATGGCGGGAGCTTGAGGGTCAATATAAGCCCCATCTCAATTACGAGGATGACCCCTTCTTCGGTAAGGGCGGTACCTGGCAGCGGCAATCCCATATCTATGAACGGCCTTTTTATTATATCGACTATTGCCTGGCTCAAACCTGTGCACTTCAATACAAGATTATGATGGAGAAAGACTTTAAATCAGCTTGGGAAAGCTATCTGGCCTTAAGTCGCCGGGGAGGCACTCTCAAATTCACCGATCTTGTAAAAGAAGCAGGGCTGGAATCTCCCTTTGAAGACGGCTGTATAAAACATATGGTCAAGGCAGTCGAGGATTTGATTGAAGCCTATGAGAAGAATCTGCCAAAGGTAAAGCAATAAAAGCAAAAAGCTAAAGGTAACAAACGAGGTTCTTATTACGAAGTAGCAAGAACCCCACCCGTTCGAAATCTTCAATTTCGGTGACAGGTGGGGTTCTTATTACGGAGTAACAAGGTTCCCGGGTACCCGTTCGAAATCCTTGATTTCGGTGACAGGTGAGGTTCTTATTACGGAGTAACAAGGTTCCCGGGACCCGTTCGAAATCTCCGATTTCGGTAACGGGTGGGGTTCTTATTTTCCTTTTTGGAGGATATCCTTATGGTAGGGTGAAATTGAGGAGACTCCCGATTTGAAAGAAAAAAAGATCACCACGCTTCAAGTAGCAGGAACTTATATAGGAACCATTGTCGGCGCCGGTTTTGCTTCTGGCCAGGAGATGCTTCAGTTTTTTGTAAGCTTTGGGAAAATGGGATTATGGGGTCTTTTAGTTGTGACCCTGCTTTTCATTTATTTTGGTTATGTTATCATGGAGCTGGGCTGGAAGCTCAAGGCTTCCTCCCATCTTCCGGTTGTTAAAGAAGTGGGCGGGCGATTTTTAGGCCGTTTTTCTGACGTTATTATTACATTCTTCCTTTTTGGTGCACTGACGGCCATGATCGCAGGCTCAGGCGCTCTTTTCTACCAGGAATTCAATATACACCCCATTATAGGGAGTGTGTTCATGGCCTTCATTACGGTCATCACAGTCATAGGCGGCCTTCAAAGCATCATAAATTCCATCAGTTTTGTAGTTCCCTTCCTTATTCTTTCAGCTGTCGGTGTCAGTGTGGCATCAGTCTTGACGGCACCAAATGATGCTGAGATAGCGGTATCATTGCCAAGGTCCTTATTCCTGAGAAACTGGCTTTGGTCGGCTATTGTTTATACCTCCTATAATACGGTTACCTCCATATCCATTTTGGGTCCGTTGGGTGATAAGGCAAAAGATCGAAGCGTCATTAGAAAAGGTGCCATACTTGGTGGCCTGGGTCTTGGCATCGGTGCTTTGGCCATATTCATCGCCCTCTATATCAACAGCGATGCAGTCAAAAATTATGAGGTCCCTATGATTTTAGTGGCACGTCGTATCTCGCCTGTGGTTCAAGTCATTTATGCTATTGTTTTAATAGCTGAGATATACACGACAGCAGTGGGAGATCTTTATGGTTTTGCGGCCCGGTTGTGCAATATGAACACTAAACGTGCGGCTCTTGTGATTATAGGCAGCACTATCATAGCCTTTTTATGCAGTATGGCCGGTTTTTCAAATCTTGTCAAATATCTTTACCCGGCCGTGGGGTATTGTGGTGTGATCACCCTTATTTGTATTATTTACAACCGGTATAAAACTTAATTCCTCATCTCTGGCCTAGCATCATGTTTTAGGGACAGTCAAAATGATTAATGAGGGTCCTCTGATGTTGATTCTGGCATCAACTGCGACTTAGTCAAACCATATCGGCTTAGCTGTTCGGTTATGAAAACTCGTGATTCCCTTACAATGTCAATCTTTACAAGATATTGACTGCTGTCAGGCAGTTCCTTCATATCCACAAAGGAGACTGTATGAGGGAATATGGTAAAGGTTTCACGCTGCAGGACCACACCCGCATTATTCACAGGCCCGTATACAGCCGCCGGCTTCTTGTTCCAAAAGGGGTTTTTGCCGGGCCCGAATAGCTCATAAACCTTTTTCTCTTGAACATTGGGTATATACCCTTCGGGAAGATAGTCATGGAAAATAAAGGCTGTGTTAAGTTTCACAGGATTTATGCACCAAACACATGCATCCCATTCTTTTTCCTCGGTTGATGCTTCCGAATCGATGGCAAAGATCAAGGCCACAAGGGGATCCTCAGTCCAGTTCATCAGCCTGGTCGGCACACCCTGGTTCTGCATGAGAAAGAGCCAATCCCAGTATGTATCCAAGCCTTCGCTTTTTACTTTTACTCTAAATTTAGAAAGGTAATGGGCTTCCAGCTCTACGCTCCGGTTTTCTCGCCCGATTGCAGGAGTCAATGAATAGTCAGAAGACCTTAACCCCCTAAACCAAAGTTTTGGACTATACCTTATACTGCCGCACTTTTTTATACCCCAAAGGTTTTTATATGCGTCATCAACAGCCCTCAGATACTGCTCCGCTGTTTCTATCCTATACTCGGCAACATCACGCACAGGGTAGAATTCATTAAAGCTTAAAAAATCCCAAAGCATATTAAGCCTTCTTACAAAAGCTTCTGTTCTATCATATTAAAGGGACGCTTGGTTGTGTCACAAAAATACTAAATCACCCATTGACATTTTGATGTTTGCATCATATGATATAAAAAATGAAATTTATAAATGCAATGACGGGGTAAAAGTAAGAAGCCCTTGGCCTACAGGGAGAAGCCATCATAGACTGAGAGTGGCTTTATGACACAAGACTTTCCGAAGTTCTCCCCCGAGCACACAAGCTCAACGCTTTTTCGCAAGTAGGCAAGTGCGCAAGCCCGGCGTTATCAGGGCAGGATATCGGAGAAATCTCGTATCTTTTATGAGTGCATCGATTTATCGATGAATTTGGGTGGTACCGCGAAGTTTAAGCCTTCGTCCCTTAATTGGGGGACGAAGGCTTTTTTGACGTTAAATCGTAAAAAATAATGGAGGCTATTGTTATGATTATTGTATTGAAACAAGGTATTGAGCAAGAAAAGGTAAGTGCTTTGAAAAAATGGCTGGCTGAAAAGAATCTTGACGTATGCCCTATTTATGGGACAGAAAAGACTGTTTTAGGTCTGGTTGGAGACACATCCCATCTATCCATTGATGAGGTTGGGATGCATGAAGCAGTGGAAAAGGTTCTAAAGGTTCAAGAGCCGTTTAAAAAAGCAAATCGTAAATTTCACCCTGAAAATACTGTCATCAGTGTCGGCAATGTGGATGTGGGTGGCAAGGAGCTGGTGGTAATTGCGGGCCCTTGTTCGGTTGAATCTGAGGATCAGATCATACAAATAGCCCACCAGGTTAAAAACTCAGGGGCCAACATGCTGCGGGGCGGGGCCTTCAAACCCCGTACTTCCCCCTATGCTTTCCAGGGGCTCAGAGCAGAAGGCCTCATGCTCTTGAAAAGAGCCGGTGAGGCAACTGGACTGCCCATTGTATCAGAAATTACCAATCCCAACTATATCGAAATTTTTGAACAATATGTTGATCTCATTCAAGTGGGAGCTCGTAATATGCAGAACTTTGAGCTCTTAAAGGAGCTTGGCCGTACCAATAAGCCCATTCTTTTGAAAAGAGGCTTCGCCAACACCCTGGAGGAACTGCTTATGGCCTGTGAATACATTATGAGTGAGGGTAATCAAAATGTTATCCTGTGCGAGAGAGGTATTCGGACTCATGAAACCTATACCCGTAATACCCTCGACTTGAGCGCTGTTCCCGCCTTGAAGCGCATTAGCCATCTACCGGTTCTGGTCGATCCCAGCCATGGTACAGGAATGTCCTGGATGGTGGAGCCCCTTTCCAAGGCAGCCATTGCAGTAGGAGCCGATGGGCTGATTATAGAGGTTCACAATAACCCTCTAAAGGCTCTTTCTGATGGACCGCAATCCATAACACCGTCAGAGTTTTCTTATATTATGCCTAAGCTCAGGGAATACGCAAAGCTTGGAGGTCGGCATATCACCATCCCCCACACCGTAGCGTATGCTGGAACTCCTGGTTCCTTTGCCAATGAGGCCGCTGAAATAGCATATCCAAACTCAGCGCTTACAGGGCTGGAGCGTTTCGAGGACGTCTTTGAGGCTGTTTTAAACGGAAAAATTGAGATGGGTGTAGTACCAATTGAAAATACTCTGGCAGGAAGGGTCGATGAGGTCCAAGACCGTTTGAAGTGCAATGAATTTGACATCATCGACCGTATCAAAATCCGCATCAACCAGAGGCTCGTGGCCCCTGAGGGCACGGAACTTTCCAGTATCCGGAAGATTTATTCGCACCATAAAGCACTGGAGCAATGTAAGGCATTTCTGGCAACCATGCCTGAGTGTCAGATTATCCCCTATTCAACCACATCGGCAGCCGCCGCAGCTGTAGCAGCCCTTAATGACAAATGCTCAGCCGCAATTGCCAGCGAGACTGCGGCCAGGTTAAACCGGCTCTCCATTATCAAGGACGACATTCAAGATGACCCGGATAATATGACGGAATTTGTTGTGATTAAGGCAAGGGACTAAGGATTTTCTTTACCATACTTAACAGAGCGAAGAATCCTGAGGACTCTTCGCTCTGTTAGCATGACGGGACCTTGAATTCTCTAATCCCTGATAAAAGTATGATTGTCCAAATCTTTGAAGGCCTGATCCAATTCTTGTTTAGTGTTCATAACGATTGGGCCGCCCCAGGCAATGGGCTCCTCGAGGGGTCTTCCTGAAAAAAGTAAAAACCTGATACCCTTTTCAGAAGCTTTTACCCAGAAGGTTGTACCCTTATTAAACAAAACAGCATGTTTTTCTGAAATCAGAGATTCGCTTTCAGCATCAAAGCTGCCTTCTCCTTGGAGAATATAAATAAATAAGGTGGAGTCCCTATCTGATTCAAAGGACCATTCACCGCCTGCTTTCACCTCAACATCAAAATATTGAGGCTTTACATAATCTCCTTGAAAGGCGCCATCCACTCCATTATATCTCCCGGCAATAATATGTGTTTTATTCTCCCCTTCAACTACAACAGGAATATCTTCTTTGCGTAAATCCCGGTATTGGGGAGCAACCATTTTGTCTTTTGCCGGAAGATTGAGCCAGACCTGAGCACCCAGCATTCTCTCACTGGGTTTAGGCATTTCCTGGTGAATGATTCCCGAACCCGCTGTCATCCACTGGCAGTCTCCGTCCAAAATGCTGCCTTTGTTGCCAAGACTGTCGCCATGCTCGATATCTCCTTGGACGAGATAAGTTATGGTTTCAATACCACGGTGAGGGTGCCAGGGAAAGCCCTTGACGTAATCTTCCGGATTAACCGAATCAAAGGCATCGAGCATCAAAAAGGGATCAAAGTCCTTTGTATCGTGATACCCAATAACTCTTACCAATTTAACCCCTGCACCGTCTGTTGCGCGGTTTCCTGTTATTATTTTGCGAATCGTACGTAAATCCTTCATAAAGAAAAACCTCCCGGAAATTATTACTGAAATAAGTAGCATGTCATCGACATGGAGCCCATCATGCATGAATCATTGAATACAGAGAGTTGGTCCTGGTCGGTAGAAGCCCCTAATACATAGAGCAAAGGGTAGAAATGGTCAGGCGACCAAAAGGCTTTTTCAGAGGAGGGGCCTGCCTTTCTGTAGTCAATGACATCGGAGAATTCCCTTTGCTTTATTTTTTTCTTAATGTATCCATCAAATTCATCAGCCCAATCAAATCCGCCACTCATAAAAAAGTCTATCTTTGAAAGGTTATGGACGACATTTCCACTTCCAAGAATTAATACTCCTTTTTCGCGCAGGCCTTTGATATCTTGCCCTATTTCAAAATGAGTCCGGCCATCGGCAGTTTTATCCACACTCATCTGATAAACCGGAATATCTGCATCAGGATACATGACATGAAGGACGGACCATGTTCCATGGTCAAATCCCCAAGTATTATCGTGGATTACATTTTTACGAATTAGGTCCTTTGTGGCATAGGCTTGCTCCGGTGCCCCCGAAGCCTTGTAGTCTATTTCATAAAGCTCCCGTGGAAAGCCATACATATCATAAATCATCTTTGGCTGTGGCTCATCCATGATTCTGGTCCCATTAGTATACCAGTGAGCAGAAATGGCGAGGATTGCTTCCGGTTTAGGAATTCGTTTGGCAATCTCTTTCCAGTTTCGTGTATATTGATTCTCTTCAATGGCATTCATAGGTGAACCATGGCCTATGAACAATGCCGGCATTTTATTCACTTTCTCACCTCATGTTTCTATCTTTTGGTATATATATTCTTACCCTTTTTTGCGCTATTTTAAATAGAGCCCCTAATTGAACTTTTAAGGGAGTAATTTCGTCATATAATAAAGAACATATTTTAAGGAGGAAAGTATGGTGAAAAGAAAACTATTTGCTCTGCTCCAAGCAGTGGCTTTAGCCACATTACTTTTGTCCTGCAGTAATAGCAGGGTATCGAAGAACTATGATATCTCAAAAATAAGCGACAGTGTGATAAAGGCCAATAGTGAATTCGCTTTTAATGTTTTTAAAAAGCTAAATGACGAGGATGTGTCAGAAAACATTTTTATTTCTCCCATCAGCATCTCGACCGCACTCACCATGACCTATAATGGTGCAGAGTCAGGCACCAAGCTTGCAATGGAAAATGCTCTTGGCTTTACGAACCTTGACAGGGGACTTGTCAATGAGAGCTACAAAAACCTGATTGGCCATCTGGAGAACCTGGATAAAAAAATTGACCTTAGTATAGGAAATTCCATATGGATTAGAGAGAATCAAAACATTAACGAAGAATTTAAGGCCAACAATAAGACCTTTTTTAACGCAGAGGTCTCTGCCCTTGATTTTTCAGATCCTTCATCAGCAGGCACGATCAATGATTGGATAAAAGACACTACCAAAGGAAAGATAGAAAAAATGGTAGATTCCCCTATTGATCCTGATGTTATCATGTACCTTATAAATGCTATTTACTTTAAAGGCCAATGGCGGGAGCAGTTTGACCCTAAACAAACCTCCGATGCTGTTTTTTACATTCAGGACGGCTCTTTACAGAATGTAAAGATGATGAACCGGCAAGACACAGTTGAATATGGAAAGGGCGATGGCTATAAAGCAGTACGGCTTCCCTACGGCAGCAATAAAACCTCCATGACCATCATTCTGCCTGATGAAGGAATAGACATCAACAACTATATTAAGGATTTGGATATGGAAAAATGGGTAAGTATCCGGGATTCCATAAAAGAAGTTGATGATGTACAGCTCAGTATTCCAAAATTCAAACTGGAATACGGCATAAAGAATTTGAACAACAGCCTTAAAGCACTGGGCATGGAAGAGGCCTTCAGTGAAAAGGCTGATTTCTCGGGCATCAGGCCAGAAATTTTTATCAGCAGAGTGCTTCATAAAGCTGTTATCGAGGTCAATGAAGAAGGCAGTGAAGCTGCCGGTGCTACTGTTGTTGAGATAAGGGAAACAGCAGCTCCCACGGAACGCATCACATTTATTGCGGACAGACCCTTCGTCTTTTTCATAACCGACGATACAACAAATACGCTGTTGTTTATGGGCAAGGTATCAAGTATATAATGGTATAATTTTCACTTTTTAGTGCCATAATACTTACAAAAGAAGTGAAAGGAGTGAACCTATGTCAAAGAATCAGACACCTAATAACCCCACTAACAATAGTAATGCACAGCAATCAAAAAACGGGGAAAATGAGAAGCGCCTTAATCAAGTACCCAACAGCAAAAACCCTAAGGTTCCTGGTAATGAAGCCCCTTATCGTTAATGCCTCTTTCAAGCAAAATTAGACGAGCATGAACTATTTTGCCAAGCTAAAAGAATAATAAACGGGTGAAAAGAAATGGGAAAGAATAAGACTAATGCACCGAAGTCCTCCAAAAAACAGTCTCAGAATATTAGTGAACAAAAGAATGTATCCAGGGGTGCAGCTGATAATCAGGTTCAGGGACCCAAGAAATAGCCCTGGGAATTTCCTTATTCAAAAAAGAGGTTGCCTTATAATTGGCAGCCTCTGGTCTCTGTCACTATGGCACCTTTGACCACCATTGATAGCACTCTTTTAAGCCACAGAAGATCATACTACATGTCTCGACCCGTAAGATTTAAAGAGGGCGTCTTAAAAAGACGCCCTTAATTAATTGGTCGAGGCCTGAGGTGCATTCCTTATGGAACGCACCTCAATCTATGGAAAGATGACTACATGTGATTGGACCCATAGTCATCAGGATGGTCATATCGATCCCGATTGGCGGGTTTTTTAAGAATTGTGGCAAGCCCTGCCAGAACAAGCACACCGCCTGCTATATACTTAAGGGACTCCGCAAAACGGCTGAGGCCGAATATTGAGAAGAACGTCACCGATATAGCTGTCAGAATGAAAATAGGAATAAGAAGAGCCGGTTCGTGCTTTCCTCCCAGATATAGCAGGAATAGCCCTATAGCCGGAGCCATTATAAAGCCGGGCCATACAATATCCCAAATATTAAACCATGAGCCCAGCAGGCATGTTCCTGCGACAGTCATTAAAACACCTATGGGAACCAGCAAACCAGGGCTTCTTTCCCCAAATAAATACAGAAGAAAGAGTCCAACAGCAGGTGCCGCTATGAAACCGGGCCATACTAATTCGTAGGAAAAAGTCTCGCCCAAGAGAAAGGTTGCTCCCAGGGTTAGAAAAATCCCTGCTGGAACCAGAAAACCCGTGCCATATGGCCTTTTTGTAAAATAGCTCAAGAAAAAGATAAAAGAAATAGCTATAAAAATCATCGGCCATGTTAATCTAAAGATCCAGGACATATCAAGGAATCCAAATTCACCGAATATCATTAAAATACCGAATATTACGAGAATAGCACCCAGCACATATTTTTTGCTATTTTTCATATTCATACCGCCTCCATCCCAAAACTCTCTACTGGAATTATTACGAAGTATCATAACTTGGGTACCCGTTACCTTTAGGAGTTCGAAATCTCCGATTTCGTTAACGAGTAAGATCATTATATAGGATCAATATGATAAAACCATGGGACTGGAATTAGAATTTGATTAAAAGATTTATGCAATAGATCTTTCTACACAATCAGCATGGCATCGCCAAAACTGAAGAAACGGTATTCATGATTGATAGCCTCTTGATAAGCATCCATCACTCTTTCTTTACCTGCAAAAGCGCTCACCAGCATGATCAACGTCGATTCGGGAAGATGAAAATTAGTGATGAGAGCATCCACTATTTTAAAGGCATAACCGGGATAAATAAAGATATCGGTCTCCCCCTCACCGGGCAAAACCTCTCCCTGAACCGACGAAGTCTCCAAAACGCGGATACTGGTCGTTCCCACTGCAACCACACGTTTTCCTCTTTTTTTAGCCTCGTTGATGACGGCACAGGCTTCCGGGCTGATGCTGTAGCTTTCTTTGTGCATATGATGCTCCAGGATATTGTCGGTCTTAACAGGGCGAAAGGTGCCAAGACCCACATGCAAGGTAACCTCTGCCACGTTAATCCCTTTCTCCCGGAGTACTGTAAATAGCTCCGGTGTAAAGTGAAGACCGGCTGTAGGAGCCGCAGCCGAACCATTTATTTTGGAATAGACGGTCTGATAACGCTCCTTGTCCTGAAGGGTTGCATGAATATAGGGTGGCAGAGGCATAATTCCCACCTTATCGAGAACCTCCTCAAACACACCCTCATAAAAAAACTTAACAATACGGTTGCCTTCATCGGCCAACTCCAGGATTTCTGCCCGTAATAGACCATTCCCAAAAACAAAACGACTTCCCGGCTTTGCCTTTCTTCCGGGTTTTAAGATAACCTCCCAGATATCGCTTTCGATTCTTTTTAAAAGAACGAATTCGATCTTTCCACCGCTTCCCTCTTTTTCCCCTAAAAGTCGGGCGGGAAGCACCCGGGTATTGTTAATGACCAGGCAATCACCTGATTCAAGATACCCGGGTAAATCCTTAAATAGCCTGTGTTCAAGGGTGTCTTTTCCTCTGTTGAGCACTAGAAGCCTTGACATATCTCTTTTTTCAAGAGGGTTCTGGGCAATCAGATGTTCAGGTAGGTCATACCAGAAATCCTTTAAATTCATAGTAACCTCATTAAGAGTGCATTGCTTCGTTCGATAAACTTAACCATGGTTTCCGGCTCCAGCTGTCTGTGATTCAAAAGGGCAAGGTCATAGACATGGCTGGCAGCAAAGAGGGCATCCTCTTTTCTATTATCTTCACCATAGAGTGTTGCTATCCGCTGAATCATGGTATTATTGCTGTTTACGAGCAAGGTTTCCTCATTAAGGAATAAATCCGCCGAATTGAAGCTTCCTCCGAAAGAGCGGCTCATTTCCTTAAATCGGCGCGCTTCTTCAGAAAGAAGAATCACGGCAGGGGTTGCTTCATTTTTAAGTCCTTCCGTCTTAAGCTTAAGCCCTTCGTTGCCTGTGGCTTCCTTGAATATCTTTTCAAGCTTTTCCAGGAGCTCCTTGTTTTCTTCCCCTTCACCCGATTTCATGGTGCCGGTGATTTCCGCATCAACACGCATGAATTTCACATCCTTGTTCTCAGCCTCCATAAAGCTGATGAAATGTGAATCAATCATGGTATTCAAAATAACCGCGTCAAGATTATTCTCCTTGAACATGCGGATATACTGGGCCTGTTGCTTCTCATCATTGACATAATAAGCCTTTTTATCGGTATCCGGATTTTGTTCAAGATACTCATCCATGGTCAGGAATTTACCGTTAATGGTCTTGTAAATCAGAATATCCTTCACCTTTTCATAAAACTTATGCTCCCTCATGCAGCCGTATTTAACAAAGGGATTAATATCCTCCCAGTACTTTTCATAGCTGGCGCGATCCTTTTTAAACAGAAGCTGAAGCTTGTCCGCCACCTTTTTGGTAATATGAGCGGATATTTTGTCCACATAGCCTTCGTTCTGCAAAAAGCTTCTTGAAACATTAAGAGGAAGATCGGGGCAATCGAGGCAGCCCTTTAAGAGCAGCAGAAATTCAGGGATAACCTCCTTAATGTTGTCGGCAACAAAGACCTGATTGTAGAAAAGCTTTATTTTCCCTTCCATGGTCTCAAATTCATGCTTGAGCTTGGGGAAGTATATAATTCCTTTCATATTAAAGGGATAGTCCATATTGATATGAATCCAAAACAAGGGATCATTAAAATCCTGGAAAACTTCATGATAGAAGCTTTTATACTCTTCATCCGTGCATTCTCTCGGATTTTTAAGCCACAGAGGATGGATGTTATTGAGAGACTTTTCCTCAGTCTCCTTTTCATCCTCCTTCTTGTCGTCCTTTTTCTCATTCTCGTCAATAAGATAAATTTCATATTGCAAGAAAGCAAAGTACTTCTTTAAAACCTCACGTACCTTCCATACATCGAGAAATTCTTTGGAATCCTGTGCCATATATAGTGTTACAACCGTACCAGAGGCTTTTTTATCCGATTCACCCATGGTATACTCGGTATCGCCTGTGCTTTCCCAGGACACAGCCGTTTGCCCCTCCCGATAAGACAAGGTATTGATGGTTACCTTTTCACTCACCATGAAAGCAGAGTAGAAGCCTAAACCGAAATGACCGATAATCTGCTGATCATCCGTCTTATCCTTATACTTTTCGATGAAATCCTTTGCTCCTGAAAAAGCAATTTGATTAATGTATTTTTTGACTTCTTCATCGGTCATGCCGATACCATTATCCGAAATGGCAATAGTCCCTTTTTCCTTATTGACCCTCACTTCAATGCGCGGCTTATAGCTATCGGAAAGGGAAGCCTCCCCTATATCGGATAACTTTTTGAGCTTACTGATTGCATCAGAAGCATTAGATACCAATTCTCTCAGGAAAATATCTTTTTCCGAATACAGCCATTTCTTGATAATAGGAAAAATATTCTCGGTATGAATAGATATATTACCTTTTTCACTTATCATGAGTCAAAAACCTCCCTAAAGACATTCTATCGATATGATAAACTTAAGGTCAAAGAATGTCAAGTTCCTGATATATCACAAAAATGCAGACATTTATTCCAGCGCTGCTTTCATTTGCTGTACATAGTCTGCCACATAGGGTGCGGCATTCTCACCGTGTTCTGCTATGATTTTCACAATGGCACTGCCTACAATGACACCATCTGCATAGGTACCGATTTCCTTTGCCTGAGCGGGTGTGTTGATGCCGAAGCCGACTGCAACGGGTACGGGAGAAACTTTCTTTGCGGCGCTCACAATGGCCTCAAGGTCTGTCTTGATTTCGCTCCTCACACCCGTTACACCCATGGAAGAAACCACATAGAGGAATCCCCGTGCGTCTGATGCTATGGTCCGGATGCGGTCTTCTGAGGTCGGTGCCACAAGGGAGATAACAGCCACACCGTACCCATCCGCCACAGAGACCACTTCCCCCTTTTCTTCAAAAGGCAGGTCAGGGATGATAATGCCATCGATACCTACGTCCTTACAGCGTGTAAAGAAGGAATCGTACCCATAGTGATAGACGGGGTTTAGATACGTGAGGAATACAAGGGGTACCTGTGTTTCACGTCTGAGTTCGGCAACCATGGCAAACAGGGTATCCACGGTGGTTCTGTGTGCCAGTGCCCGCAAATTCGCCTCTTGGATGACGATACCCTCCGCAATGGGGTCCGAAAAGGGGATGCCGATTTCTATAAGGTCAGCCCCCGCGCGGTCCATTTCAAGGATGATTTCCTTCGTTGCTTCTATGGTCGGGTCTCCGCCGGTGACGAACCCGATAAACGCCGTTCCGTTCTTAAATGCTCCTTGTATTCTACCCATGGATCTGCTCCCCTCTGTAGCGCGCGATGGCCGCTACGTCCTTATCTCCCCTGCCGGAAAGACAAAGGATAATGTTTTCTTCTTTATTGAGTGTCGGCACCAGTTTTCTGGCGTATGCCACTGCATGGGCACTCTCTATGGCGGGGATGATGCCCTCCACCTGTGAAAGGTACTCAAAGGCACTTACGGCCTCTTCATCGGTGATGGAAACATACTCCGCACGGCCCGTGTCGTGCAAGTATGCATGTTCCGGGCCGATGCCGGGGTAATCCAGCCCTGCGGAAATGGAGTAAACAGGCGCAATTTGGCCATACGCATCCTGACAGAAGTAGCTCTTCATGCCGTGGAATACACCCGCTTCCCCTTTTGCGATGGTTGCCGCATGGCGCTCGGTATTAAGCCCCTCTCCTGCCGCCTCGCAACCGATGAGGCGAACACTTTCATCGGGTATAAAGTGATAGAACATGCCCATAGCATTGCTGCCGCCGCCTACACAGGCGATAACAGCAGACGGAAGATTACCTTCCGCTTCGAGTATCTGTTTTCGGGCTTCCATGCTGATGATGCTCTGGAAATCCCGTACAATCAACGGAAACGGGTGAGGCCCCATGACCGAGCCCAAAACATAGTGTGTATCATGCACGCGGTTCGTCCATTCCCGCATGGTTTCGTTGACCGCATCTTTGAGGGTACGAGTGCCGGAGGTAACGGGATGCACCTTCGCACCTAAAAGCCGCATACGGTACACGTTGAGGGCTTGGCGCTCCGTATCCTCCTCGCCCATGAACACGTCACAATCCAGCCCAAGGAGGGCCGCTGCTGTTGCGGTAGCCACCCCGTGCTGGCCTGCGCCCGTCTCCGCGATGACTCGCGTTTTACCGAGCCTTTTTGCAAGGAGCACCTGCCCCAGGACATTATTGATTTTATGGGAGCCCGTGTGGTTGAGGTCCTCCCGCTTAAGATACACCTTGGCACCGCCCAAGTCCTGGGTCATGTTCTTTGCATAGTACAAGAGGGATGGCCGTCCTGCGTAGGTTTGGAGCAGGTACAACAGCTCTGCTTGGAATGCCGGGTCCTCCCGGTAGGTCATGTAGGCCTGTTCCAAATCTATGATTTCGTTCATCAGTGTTTCAGGTACATATTGCCCTCCGTAAGCTCCGAACCTGCCGCCTATGGGTAAGGTCTGTTCTTTCGTCATCATCGTTCCTCCCTTTCCCTTCCTGGGTTTTTGACCTTTAATAGTATCCGCCACTTGGGATGAATGATTTGCGCCATAAGCTCTGCACGTTTCCACTAATGTGCAAATCTTATCCCTGTCTTTTTTGCCGTTCGTCTCAACGCCGCTGCTGGTATCTATCGCAAAATTTGCATAGCCTAGCGCAGCTTCAATGTTATTCTTATCGATGCCCCCTGCAAGGAAGAAAGGGCGGCCGAAGCCTTTTAGCAATGCCCAGTCGAAGGCTTCTCCTGTGCCGCCTCTGCCATGGTCCAACAGGATGTATTCCGCTGTAGATGCCTGGGCGCGGGTGACATCTTCCCCCGTGGCAATCGAGAACGCCTTTATGATGGGGACATCCCGTTTTGCACGAAGCGCCGCCATATATTCCTCATCTTCTCCGCCATGGAGCTGTACCATGGCGATAGTGCCTGCATCGCGCAGTTGGATAATCTGTTCGATTGGCGCATCTCGGAATACGCCCACGGGTACGATGCGCGAGTCCAGCCCTGCACGCAGTTCCATTGCGCACGCTTCCGTTACCAGCCGTTTGCTGCCAGGGGCAAATACAAAACCGATATAATCGGGCAGTGCGTCGTTTACGTACCCGATATCTTCTTCTCTGAACAGACCGCAAATTTTAATCTTCACAGGTAGTTACCCATAAGAATCGCAAGCTCCCGCTTTTTATCGGGTGCGCGCATGAGGGTTTCTCCAATAAGCACACCGTTAACGCCCATCTGGTCAAGTGCGGCAATATCCTCTGCTGTGCGGATGCCGCTCTCGGAGATGAACAACACTTCCTGCGGCACTAATGCCCGCAGGCGTCCACTGGTTGCAATATCCACCTCAAAGGTATGGAGGTTGCGGTTGTTGACGCCAACGATTCTGGCTCCTGCCGATAGTGCAGAATTGACTTCCTCTTTTGTGTGAGCCTCAACAATGGCGCTCAACCCCAAATGATGTGCGATTTCCAGGTATTCGCAAAGGGTTTTTGTATCAAGCAGTGCACAGATGAGCAGTACGCAGGAGGCGCCTAGTGTTTTCGCTTCATAAATCTGGTAGGGGTCCACGGTGAAATCCTTGCGCAGTGTTGGAATACTTACATGCTCAGCGATTTCTTGCAAGTAGGAGTTCCTCCCAAGAAAGAACTCCGGCTCGGTGAGTACAGAAATGGCGCTCGCCCCCGCTTCTTCATATTCTTTCGCGATATCCAGATAGGGGAACTCCTCCGCAATAATACCTTTGGAGGGAGATGCTTTTTTGACTTCGCAAATGAAGGAAATAGCTTCTCCGCCAAGTGCTCTCTCAAAGGGGAAGTCTCCTTTGGGGAGCGCTAATGCGGCTTCCCGCACTTGCTCAAGTGGTGCCTCTTGTTTGATGGTGATGAGACGTTCTCGCGTCTTGTCTGCGATTTTTTCCAGTATCATTGAGATTCTCCTCTCCCTTGGATACTTCACTAGCTGTTGCTTAGCGCAATAAACTGTTCCAGTTGTTTCTTCGCTTTGCCGTTATCAATGGTCTCTGCTGCAACTGCTACCGCATCCTGTAGTGTCAGCTCCGGGCGAGCAATATAGATGGCACCTGCCGAGTTTAGCAGCACAGCATCTCGTTTGGGGCCCATTTTTCCGCTTAGAATATCAAGGGTAATCTGTGCGTTTTCCTTTGGTGTGCCACCCACGAGAGCCGCTTTATCGCACCGCTTGAGTCCCAGTTCTTCAGGGGTCACGACATAGGACCGGAAACGGCCCTCCCGTACTTCGCAGATGCTGGTTGGGGCGCTAAGGGAGATTTCATCCAGCCCATCCTGCCCAAATACTACGAGAGCGCTCCTTACACCCAAGTTGGATAGTACCTGAGCCATTGGCTCCACCAGGTCCTGCTCATAAACGCCGAGTAGCTCCATATTGGCCCCCGCGGGGTTGACCAACGGCCCTAGTATGTTGAAGATGGTGCGGATGCCCAGTTCCCTTCGCACAGGCGCCACATAGCGCATGGCGATGTGGTAGTTCTGAGCAAACAGGAAGCAAAGGTCGATGGTCTCCAGCAGTTCCTTGCTCCTTGCGGGCGGAATCAAGATATTGACTCCCAACGCTTCCAGAACATCCGCCGCCCCGCTTTTGCTGGATGCAGCACGGTTTCCGTGTTTGGCAACAGGTATGCCCGATGCGGAGACGACAAGTGCGGATGTGGTTGAGATGTTAAAGGAGTTGCTCTTATCCCCGCCCGTGCCTACGATTTCAAGCACATCCATCTCGTGGAGCAGGCGTACACAGTGTTTGCGCATCCCAGCGGCAGAAGCAGTGATTTCCTCTATCGTCTCCCCCTTCATGGCCATGGCGGTAAGGTAGGCGGACATCTGAATCTCAGATGCTCCTCCCCGCATGATTTCGTCCATAACTTCTTCTGCTTCCTCATATGATAGATGCTCTGCCGTTGCGGCTTTTAAGATTGCCTCACGTATCATGATTGGGTCACCTCCATAAAATTTTTCAGTATTTGCTTTCCATCGGGCGTCAAGATAGATTCCGGGTGAAATTGCAGACCGTATATGGGGTATTCCTTGTGGGTAACAGCCATCACTTCTCCATCCTCAGCCCGCGCAACCACCTGAAGCTCCTCCGGCAATGTATCCGAGAGGGCAGCGAGGGAGTGGTACCGCGCTCCGGGCAGTTTCTTGGGCAGTCCCCTAAACAAACGGGAACCCCCCACTACTTCCACCATGCTTTGCTTGCCGTGCATAAAGGTCTTTGCTGTGGTGACGGTGGCGCCGAACACCTCACAAATGGCCTGATGCCCCAGGCAAACGCCAAGGATGGGCACATCACCCTTTAGCTCCCGCACCACATCCATACACACGCCCGCATCCCGGGGGTGCCCCGGCCCAGGGGACAGGATGATTCGCTCTGGATGCATCTTTCGTATTTCTTCCACCGTGTGAGCATCGTTTCGGATAACGGTAATATCCGGGTCAATGCTGCCCACCAATTGGTACAGGTTATAGGAAAAGCTGTCGTAATTATCGATAAGCAAGGTCATGAATTCAGACCTCCTTCACTTTCTCGGAGCGCTTTGATGACGGCCCTGGCCTTGTTTAAACACTCTTCGTATTCCTTCTTGGGCTGGCTGTCCGCCACGATTCCCGCACCCGTACGGACGAACACCCGCCCATTTTTCTTATAGGCGATGCGGATGGCGATGCAGGTATCCATATTGCCAGTAAAATCGATGTACCCGATGGCGCCGCCGTAGATGCCCCGCTTGTTATCCTCCAGCTCATTGATGATTTTGCACGCCCGGATCTTAGGAGCGCCGGAAAGGGTTCCCGCTGGGAGCACCGCGCCAATGGCATCCAGCGCCGTCTTATCCTGCCGGATTTTCCCGTGTACGGTGGAGCCGATGTGCATCACGTGGGAGAACCGCTCAATGGTGAGGTATCGCTCCACTTCCACTGTGCCGAATTGGCTGATTTTCCCCAGGTCGTTGCGGCCCAGGTCCACCAACATGTTGTGTTCGGCCAGTTCCTTTGGATCATTTATCAGTTCCTCTTCCAGTGCCGCGTCTTCCTCCGGTGTGGCACCCCGTGGGCGAGTACCTGCCAACGGGAAGGTGAACAGGTCTTCCCCATTGAGTTTGACCAGCGTCTCGGGTGAAGCACCCGCAATCTCCAGGTCGTCGCTGCTAAAATAGAACATATAGGGGGAAGAATTGATGGTCCTGAGCACCCTGTAGGTATCTAGCAGACTCCCTTCTACTTCCGCTTCCAACCGATTGGAGAGCACCACTTGGAAGATATCTCCTGCAAAGATATGCTCCTTTGCCCGCTCCACCATATCGCAAAAAGTTTCCTCTGAAAACTGGGATTTAAATTCGGTCTTGAGCTTCAACGGCTCTTCCGCCTTTGGCTTGCCGTTAAGCAGGATACGGGTCATCTGTTCCAGCTCGAACTGCGCTTTTGCGTAGTTTTCCTCCAGTGCATCCGTTTTGATGTTGACAATGAGGATGATTTGTTGTTTCAGGTGGTCGAAGGCGATGACCTTATCAAACAACATCAGGTCAAAATCCTTAAAACCCTCTTCATCCTTAGCGTCCAGGTTAAGCGTCGGCTCTTCGTATTTGATGTAATCATAGGAAAAATAGCCCACCAGCCCGCCTGTAAAAGATGGCATATCGGGAAGCTTAGGGCTTCTGTGTTCGTTTAATATGGTTTCGATATAAGTTTGCGGTTCGGGTGTTTCGATGGTGATATCCGTACCGTTCCGGATGGTAAGCACTCCGTTTGTGCAGGAAAGCTCCATCTTCGGGTCGAATCCGAGAAAGGTATACCGCCCCCAGGTGTGACTGTCTTCCAAGCTCTCCAGCATAAAGCATTGGCGGCTGACACCCTTTAGAATTTTGAGCACCTCTACAGGCGTTTTCACATCTGCGTAGAGCCGCTTGCTGACGGGAACCACAGCATATTCTTCCGAAAGCATTTTCGCGTCCGCTTTTTTGGGATAGTACATGTGTTTATGCCTCCTCTCTGCATAAAAAAACCGCCCATGAGATTTCTTTCAAAAATCATCAAGGACGGAACATATCTATCAATACTTCCGCGGTGCCACCTTGCTTTGGAAGGGTTCCCCTCCACGCTTTTTGGAATACCAACATATCCCCGGCAACTGACGTATGCCTTCACGTCGCAGAATACTTGGCGGGGCTATGCATACATATGCAGTTCCCTCCGCTTTTGGCTGCGCCCTCCATGGTCCATTTAACAGACTGCGTACTACCGGTTCCCAGCTACCCCGGCTCTCTGTGCGTGCACGAACTGTTTTTATCTCCACATCTTCGGTTTATGGGCGATATTTAATTTGAAATTATTATATGCAAGAGATGCTTATTTGTCAACCAAAAATTATAAGACTGAACAGAAACACAGGACCGTATAAATGGCATTAGGGCAAGTAGTTTACAACACTACCCGCCCTAATGAACAAAGCTTATAACATTCTTATATAAGGATCTTTAGATTATACTGCCCTATTATCCAGATCGTCACGGTCATCCAGATTCTGCAGGGCTTTAAGCTGCGCTCGAATAATACTCTCAATCTTTGCTTTATATCCCTCCACGTCACGTTTGACGCGCTCATATTCAAATCTAACACCCAGCACTTCACGGTTCGCTTCTTCCAATATTTGCCGAGCACGGAGGTCTGCTTCCTTCTGAATATTCTCTGCACTCTTTTTTGCATTTGCAATGACTTCATCACTGGTTTGCTGTGCTATAAGCAAGCTGTTTTGCAGAGAGGTTTCGATACCTTTATAATACTTAAGCTTTTCCTGACTGTCTTCAAGCTTTTCCTTCAATCTCGCATTATCTTTTATCAGCTCGGTTAAATCTTCAACTACCTTTTCAAGTACATCCTCTACCTGATAAGAGTTATAGCCCAAAAGGGACTTCTTAAACATAATGTTCTGAAGGTCATTCGGTACAAAATTCATTACTATACCCCCGTCATCCTTTCCGGCAAAATTACTGTTGATATAATCCTTGCCGAATACTTACGCTTAACTCAACCGGTAGAATAAATTTTGATCATTATTCCGCATTGAGTAATATGTAAGAACTACCAAATCAAATCATAAATTTATCAAATAAATCTCTTTAATAATATACTTAGCATATAGAGCAAAATCATCACCACGAATGGGGATATATCGTATTTCAGTCGGTTCTCTCGGGCTTGTTTCATGAGTATTTTCCGTACAGGGTTCAAAAGCGGCTCTGAGATTAAAAGCAAGAACATAAAAGCTTTGGAATCCCTTCGGATAGCCTTAAACTCACAAAGCACTCTTACGATGAGCACAACCTCCATTACACCAATGACTGAACGGAGGGCTATGATGAAAGCCTGAACCTTCCACATTTTTTATTTCCTTATTACTAAGTAACAAGCTTTGACTCACCTGTAACGCATACCTATTTTACCCAGGAAAAGACGCCTTTATTCCGCATTTCATCCTTTAAATCCCCGGTAATTTCAATACAGGCTGGGGTAGCAAGGAAAATCCCGCTGGAAATCTTTTGAATGTCGCCATCTAAGCAATAAACAGCGCCACTGAGAAAATCCACCATTCTCTGTGCCACTGGTGTATCAACGCCTTCAACATTCATGATAACGGGTTTATTGGATTTGAGATGATCACAAAGCTCACGGGCCTCGAGAATATTTTGAGGTGCAAGAATGACAACCTTTAAATTATTGTTGTTATTCATGTTCAAAACTTTGCCCTGGGAATTTTTTCTCTGGGAAGCGTAGCGATCGTTTCTGGAAGGTGAGCTTTCCACAACCTCTTCCTCATACATTTCTTCTTCGCCATCCACATTTGATTCCCAACCCACAAAGTCAAGAACCTTCTCAAACAATTTAGCCATAGTATCTTCCTCCAGTTTTCATTCGTAAAATATCGCTAGCCTTTTAGGCTAATACAATCTTTCTCCAAAGAGAGCACTCCCGACTCTGACGATTGTGGCTCCTTCCTCCACTGCTACGTTAAAATCGCTGCTCATGCCCATGGAGAGTTCTTCTATATTGATATTTTCTACCCTTTCCCTCTCCATGTCAACTGATAGTTTTCGTAAAGTCCTGAAAATAAGCCGAACATCCTCAGGATCCTCAGTATATGGAGCTATGGTCATAAGCCCTTTTACACGAATATTACCCATCCTTGAAAGCTTCAATAAAAAATTTTTTAGATTGTCGGGATCAACACCAGCTTTTGTACTTTCCCCGGCCACATTGACCTGAACAAGTACAGAAAAAATGTGATTGATCTTCTCTCCCCTGTCCTGAAGGGCTTCGGCCAGCTCAATTCGGTCAAGGGAATGAATCAGGGTAATACGGTTATCCAAATATTTAACTTTATTGGTTTGAAGCCTTCCTATTATGTGCCAGCAGCAGTCCCTGTTAATTATATCGGATTTTCTAAGAAATTCCTGAACTCTATTTTCACCAAAATGCGTGATTCCCATATCAAAGGCATTTCGCATAAGATCGATGTCCACTGTTTTCGTAACACCTAAAAGCAGAATATCTTCAGGATTTCTGCCGACCTTCAGTGCAGAGGCCTTGATGCTTTGTCTTATAGAGTGAATGGCATTACCAAGCTCATTGCTCATTTTTCCACTACCTGACCTTCTACTACATTTTTAGGATTAACCAAATAGATATCAAATATTTGAACACTTTTTTCAGCATTTGTCGGATCCAGGTTCTCGATTATTGCATAGGAATCTTGCCGGCCAATTATGTGAACGCGTTTAAAAATGACTTTATTCATTTCAACAATTGCGATATCCGCTGTATCGTCCACTGTGTTTTCATTGAACAGGCTTCTTAAGGGTACCTTCATGCCTGTGACACTCTGCATGATTAAATTCCCGTTGAAGCTCCTGAGATTCATGGTTTTTTCTATGAACTTCGTCATTCTGACTATTAATTTCCTAAAATCGTCCTTCTGTTCTCCTACCTCTTCCAACGTTACAGGAATGTTTTCCTCAAAACCATCAATTTCTACTTCAAAGGTGAGCACCTTGTTGTCAAGCTTGGCTTTTTCATATAAAACAGCAATTTCCTGGCCTTGTTTATCAGGAATGCTCAAGGTAATCCAACCCTCGTCATTGGTTACCAGTTTGCCATAGACCTCATCCCTCTTGGCATTAATTTCAGGCGGCGTCAGCCAGTTATCGGGTGTAGTCTGTGCTTCCACGACCTGGTTAATTTGCTCAAGGGTGATATCATGCCGTTTCTCAGGGATATACTGCTCTTCAAGTCCGTCACAGTGATAGGAGACTATCCCGGAAATGGGAGAGCTAATGCTCTTAACGGATTTCTCAATATTGCTGCGCAGTCTTTCCAGCTCATTCTTTTCATTCTTAAGGCTGTCAATCAGAGAACCATTTTCAAGCATAAAGCGTGCCCTGGCTTCAAGCACATGATCGACAGCATTCCGGATTGCATTGGCATCACTCAAATCACCTGTATTTGAAAGGCCAGAGAGCTTTGTAATCTGCTTTTCGATTGCAGCTTCCCATGCCTCGCGTTCCGAGCCTGTGGCATTATCAAATTTAGCCACAACACGCTTTAATATTTCCAGCTCCATCTGCCTGTAGTTTTCGACTACATCCCGGGTATTGGACTGGATATAGGATGCTACTTCATCTCCTTTTGCAACGCGTTCTCCGTTTTGAATATCCGGAATAACAATACCGTCCCCGGGAGATGTCAAAACCATTTCCTTACGAAATAACACCCCTTGGAGCGGTACCTTGATTTCAAGGGTAGCCGTTTTAATGGCTCCAATTTCATGGTTGACTGAAAAAACCCAATTCCATAAAGCAGGAATGTAAATAAGCAGCAAAATAAATCCCAATAAGCTAAAGAGCCTTCTGCGATTACGTTGCGCTTTTCTTTTTCTACTTCTTTCCTCAAGTTCGTTCATTTTTTCCTCCGAGGAGTCCTAAAGACTCCTGGGTCATATTTTAAATACCGATGATGCCTTGATTGACAAGCTCCTGAACAGCACACATGACCCCCAGCTTCACATGCTCGTAAACCAAGCCGCCCTGCATATAAGCTGTATAAGGTGCCCGGATAGGGGCATCTGCACTAAGCTCAATGGAGGACCCCTGTATAAAAGCCCCTGCAGCCATGATGACAGGCGAATCATAACCCGGCATATCCCAGGGCTCAGGCCGTACAAAGGAATCTACAGGTGAGCCTTTTTGTATGCCCTGGCAGAAGGCGATAACCGCATCCTTTCGATTAAACTTTATGGCCTGAATGAGATCACACCGTGGGTCAAATGGGCCCGGATAGGTCTCAAAGCCCAGGTTCTGCATAAGCTGAGCTGTAAAGACTGCTCCTTTAAGGCTCTCGGCAACTACGTGAGGCGCCATAAAAAAGCCCTGAAACAACAATCTGTTCTGACCCAGGGTTGCCCCCACCTCCCTGCCCAATCCAGGCAAGGTCATGCGATATGAAATCTTTTCTATGAGATCCTTTCGCCCTGCTATATACCCGCCCGACGGTACAAGACCCCCACCGGGGTTCTTGATCAGGGAGCCGGCCATAATATCGACGCCTACCTCGGTAGGTTCACGTTCCTCTACGAATTCACCATAACAGTTATCTACCATGACAAGGACTTCAGGCCTGGCAGCCTTAACGAGCTTAACAATCCGCTCGATCTCAGAGATTGTCAAGGCAGGACGCCAGGCATATCCCCGGGAGCGCTGAATAAAAATAAGCTTTGTTTTGTGATTTATACCTTTTTCAATAGCTTCGTCATCAAGAAGGCCGTCCGACGTGAGTTCTATCTGATTATAGGAAACCCCATACTCCTTTAATGAACCGGCCCCTTCCTGCCCTCGAATACCTATTACTTCATCCAATGTATCATAGGGCTTTCCTGTAATTGAGAGAAGCTCATCTCCCGGCCTTAAAACGCCATATAGGCAAAGCGCCAGGGCATGGGAGCCGCAGGTTATACTATGTCGGACCAAAGCATCCTCGGCACGAAAGGCATGGGAATAAACAGCGTCAAGAATTTCTCTTCCCCTGTCGTTATATCCGTAGCCTGTAGTTCCGGAAAAATGGGTATCACTTAATCTTTCAAGCTGCATGGCGCGAATAACCTTCAGCTGATTTTGTTCTTTCACGGTATCAATATGATCAAAGCTGTTCTTAACTAATGCTTCAGCTTCTTTTGCAAGCTTAATAATGGACGGGCTGACATGAAAATCTTCATAATATTCTCTTTGGTTGTTCATAGTTACCTCATCTGTCGTAAAAGAATGGTTATTCTTTCTCTGTCTCATTTTCCGCTTCTCTATCCGTTGCTTTTGCAGCTGCCTTCTCAGCTTCCCTGATTTGATTTAATGCATTTTCTTTAGCTTCCAATTCCACAAGGAAATCCTCTACCTCTTTCTTAGTAATGGTGCTGGTATTCCAGAAGCGTAAGGTCAAGGAGTGCCTTACCATGTAAAGAGCCTTCTCAATATCGCCCATTTTATCCAATACCCTGGCGTAGTTATAAAAAGCCTCAGGGAAATTGGGCTTGTGCTTCATGGTTTCCTGAAAGGTTTCAAAAGCGTTCTCGTAGTCTCCTAGAAGGAAATAGGATGTTCCCAGATTATCAAGAATTATGGCATTGGTACCATTGTAATCCTTTGCTTGAAGGTTAAATTCAAGGGCTTTTTCGTAATCGCCTTTTTCAATATGAAGGAAACCAAGCGTGGCGTAGACATTGGTAGTTTCAAAGGTTTTCAGAAGCTCGGACAGATCTTCTATCGCTTCGTCCACCTTGTTCTGCTTCCATAGAACAAGCGCTTTTGTCACCCTTAATGATTTTTTATCAGCTTCTGCCTGGACTCGCTTTAATGCCTCATCGATCTGAACGGCAGCTTCTTCGGTATGTCCCAGCTTTAATAGAAGAAAGGCATAGGAACCGCGTATATTTACTGCATTCGGATTTAATGAAAGCGAGGTTTTTAGATCACTCAGAGCGCCCTCAAAATCACCGCTTTGATATTTTTTGCTTCCCCGATTCTGATAAATGACAGCCCTGTTCAGATAAACTGCGACGAGTATAAAGATACCAACGACTATTATACCGCCAATAGTCCCCATTATTGAAAAAGCCAGGTAGATAATGATTAACGGCAAAATAACTCGGGCAAGTGAGCCGAATGGATTAGTCATTTTATTTTACTCCTCTAAAATCGTAAAATCTGTGTTTTCACATGTAAGCTATCATTATATTACCATTAATCCAAGCCTATTTCAATTCAAAGAGGAGCGTTTCCCGAAGGAAGCGCTCCACAAGACTCAACCCGTAAAATGCGGAAATGCGCTGTCGCACTTCTATTCCTCTACAGGTTCATTTATTTGGTTTAATGGAAAATAAATACTAAACCGGGTTCCTTCCCCAATCTTGCTGGCCACCTTGATACGCCCGCCATGACGTAAAACGATAATACGGGCAATGGATAGACCAAGCCCATGGCCTCCCTTGACACGTTCCCTGGCAGTATCAACGCGATAAAAACGATCAAAAACATTGGCCAGATCTTTCTCAGGAATTCCCATGCCAGTGTCCTTAATAACCACTACAGCATGCCCATCATCCAAATCAAGCCGTATTGTTATGGTTCCGTTGGGTTCAGTATATTTTAAAGCATTATCCACAAAAATCCTCAGAGCCTGCTTAATACGATCACGGTCCCCATAAACCATCACATTGGTCTCTACATAGCTTTTGATCTCATGCTTGGTTTCCAGCATGCGTGTATCCCGAATAAGCTCTTCAATGAGCTTGCTCATATCAAATTTAACTTTTACTAATACGAGGGTATCTTTATCATTTCGCGCAATAAAAAGAAGCTTTTCAACCAGATCCTGCATTCCCTTGGCTTCCTTGTTAATGGCCATGATGGACTCCTGAAGAATCTCCTTATCATCCTTACCCCAGCGTTCAAGCATCCGTGCATAACCCTGAATAACCGCTATGGGGGTTCTAAGCTCATGGGATGCATCAGAGACAAACTGATTCTGCTTTCCATAGGCCTTTTCAATTCGATCCATCATGCGGTTAAAGGTCAATGTGAATTCCACCAACTCATCGGCGGAATCCTTGACATTAAGCCTTAGATTCAAATTTTGGGAGGAAATATTGCTGGCTTTGACAATGAGCTCGTCCAATACGCCGAAAGCCTTCCGGGTAAGATAATTGCCGCGCACATATATAGTCAGCATGGCAATTAAAAAAAGTAAAATTGCACAAGCCCCTATGACCCCAATTTTGGCTAAAACCAGGGTTACATCATAATACATGACAAGAATGAAGCTTTGTCCGTCGTGCAACAGATAATTTTCTGCATGAGTCACATAGATTTTTTTTTGTATGGCCTCAACCCCCACAAAAGCCGTACTAAAAACATGAGTCACCTCATGAAAGGAAGAGGCCACTATTTTTTCTCCACTGTCAAGGAGAACAAATTTTGCCCCTTGAATAGTGTTTACCTCATCAATAAAACTTACGGAATCGACGGGGGTACCTAACTCATCCAAATAGGGCTTGGTTTCATAAACCAGTGTGAAAATTTCAAAGGCAACCATGAGAACAAAGATAGCCACCAGCGATACCGAAAGCCAGGTGGCAAACATATTGGTATAGAAAGCCGAGATACGTGAAACCAAAGACGAGTGGCGCTTTGATACCGGTTTTTGAACATTTTGAAGATTCTTGTCCTTCTGAATATTCTTGACCTTTTTATACTCAGGTAGCGGTTCTGGCTTTCTTTTTATGCTATTCTTCTCTTCCTTAATCTTGGCTTTCAAAGATATACCCCACTCCGCGGATGGTTTTTATATAATTGACACCATAATGCTGATCTATTTTGCTTCTGAGGTAGCGGATGTAGACATCGGTCACATTGGTATCCCCGATGAAATCATAGCCCCAGACATTTTCAATGAGCTTCTCCCTGTCCAGGACAATACCCTTGTTCTCCATAAGATAAACAAGAAGATCGTATTCTTTCTTGGAGAGAAATATCTCTTCCCCATCATAGGTTACCTTGTGCTGCATCTTGGAAAGAATAAGCTTACCAGCGGTTATCTGTTCTTCATGATTTTCCTTTTTTGTGATTGCCTTTCTTTTTAAGGCCACACGAATACGGGCCAATAGTTCTTCTATTGCAAATGGCTTGGTGACATAATCGTCGGCACCGCTGTCAAGTCCGGTCACCTTGTCGGAAATATCATCCTTGGCTGTCAGCATGATAATGGGAAGATCAGAAAACTTCCTCACCCTTCTGCATACCTCGATTCCACTCATAAGAGGAAGCATCAAATCCAGGACAATAAGGTTTATGTCTCCTTTTTGTGCCCTCTCTAAGCCACTTCTGCCATCAGATGCTATTTCAACCTCATACCCTTCATGCTTCAGCTCCAGTTCAAGAAACCGAGCAATCTTGCTTTCATCTTCCACAACTAAAATCCGTTCAGCCATAATCAATCAACTCTCCAATTACCTTGACCATAAAGGAGCAATCGAAATAACTTCCGGTTCTTTCGGCAAAAAAATTTAAACATCCTGCTTTTGTTATAAGATTTATCGGAAGTTAAATTTCGATCATCCCTAAGCGAGACACAGGATATTTAACCACTCCTGTGCCTCTATATCACTTTATTCTATGGTGTACTCCTTATAGCCCTCTTCCTTGTTTTGTTCGGGTTTTGAGCCATCGGGCGCAACCGGCTGGGTCACATCCTTCGGTACCGGAACCTGAGCTTTATTTTCACTGTTCTGACTCGGGTTTGAATGATAAACAGGTCCCTGACCTTTTTCTTTGTTTGTACCGGTTTCCTTAAGCTTCTCATTTAAATTCTGAAAGAATGAACCGACATTGACATTCTGACTCTTTACGTCACGAATACTGAATTTATAACCCAGCAACATAAGAAACACAAAGAACAGAAGTACAATAACCCACAGGGGTATCAGTAAAATTAAGAGAATGACCGGTATGGTAAACAGGGTTGAATTTTTATCCTCTACAAAGATACGGGTATCGAAACCTTTTTGCAGAATATCGGCAAAACGTCTGCCATAGTCCTCTCTTTGTTTCTTTTCTTGATACTTGTTTGATCTTCCGGCTTTGGTTCTTTCAAAGTCTATGATGGCATCCAGTATGTCGCCATTATTTTTTTCAAGATAATACTTTGCGTCCTCATAGCTTGAATTTGTGCGTTTTCTGAATTCATCAATCTGCTCTATAGTAATCATAACCACACCTCCTTTGGAAATTTTTTAATAGGTTCTGCTGCTTTCTCTAACCTTGTCCTTTACTTTATTGACAATGGACTCAACATTGACATTATTATCGGGCATTTCCTGAAAGCTGAACCTGAATCCCATAATCATCATAACAACAGCCATCAATATAATCACATGCCATACGGGGAATAAAACCACGGGTACTATAATGGGAAGCAGAAAGGTTTTGTGGTTTTTGTCGGTAATAACCAGCTTGATATCAAAAAGTCTTTGTAAGACTCTAAGAAGACCTTTTACAAAACCGTTCGATCTTGGACCCGCGTTTTGATGATTCTGGTAACCGGTTCTTTCTCTCTCAAAAGTAATGATAGCCTCCAGCAAATCCCCATTATGTCTTTCCAGATAATACCTCGCCTCGTCATAGCTTGCATTGGTCCGCCTTCTGAATTCATCAATCATTTGAATATTCATTATATGAGCACCTCCGATTAATTTGCTTGTTAAGCTTACATTCCCTATTGTAGAACAGGAATATTAGGTGCTCCTGTTAGATGAATTAGAGTTCCATTAGAAACAGCAGACAATATCATTAATCCAAAGCAAGCATTTTACTCATTCATTATAAACGATTTTTTTTAGTTTTGGAAGTAATAAGCATCATTGAACCATACATCCGAATGGCTGCTGAACATGTCAATAGACCGAGCTCTCTATGTTTTGCTGCATTAAGCTACTTTCAGCTATATACTATAGCTTGATTAAGCAACAAAAGTAGCATAAAATACAAGCAAAAGCAGCTCTTCTGCACAGCGTCCACAGCCGCCCCTACTGACTGTTGACTGGTATTCAAAAAGAAAATGAAATAAAGGAGCAAAATCATGAATCATCTGAAACATATACCTTTAAAGAGCGCCTATAATGCCCGTGACTTGGGTGGTTACCCTACCACGGATGGGAGATACACTCACTGGGGTCTGCTCTACCGGAGTGATGCCTTATCGGAACTGATGGATGGGGATTGGCGCATTCTAATGAACCGAAACGTTAAAACCATCATCGATCTGCGTAGCCCTACAGAAACAGTTTCCGCAAAAATAAACATCCCTGCCGGCATGAAGTATTACCACTTCTCACTGATGAAGGATTTGGATCAAGACCTGCAGAATATAAGTCAGGAAACCATCCTTGAGAGTATGAAGCTGGATTATGTCAAAACGCTGTTTGGGAATCTGAGCTGCTGTGCCAAAATTTTCAATACGATTTCCGAGCGTATGGAAACCGGAAGCATCATTTTCCTTTGTTCCGCAGGAAAAGACCGGACGGGCATCATTGCAGCTTTGGTACTATACCTGTGCGATGTAATTCGTGAAGACATCATTGCAGACTATATCGTGAGCAGTACCTATAACACCAACGGGATCAATAAAAAGCTTGATTCTTTACCAGATGCCATTATGAAAATGATTCCTGACAAGGCTCTACTCAAAAGCTTATTGGAATCCAGGCCAGAAACCATCATCGCGTTATTGGATGAATTGGATTCTCGAAATATTCGATCGCTCCTTGACAAAGAGGGCTTTTCCTATGAGCGGCAAAGCCAGCTCAAGGCTCAATTTACAGAGCTTTCTGAGGAGATGAACAAATAAATAAAATATAAAAGGTAGGATAAAGCCCCGAAAAACCTTGAATTTCAATGGTTTTCGGGGCTTCGTTGATTACTCCCACTCGACGGTAGAGAACAATATGTATAATACTGATGCTTATTAGTCATAATCCGGATTATAATTTCAACCACAGAGCGGGACGAACACCGCCTTTACATTCGCCTTCGCTGATGTTGCCTTTCAATATGTTATTTCCTTGGATACCTATGTTACCGTCACCGTGAATATACACAGCTTTTACATTAACGCGACCGGGCGATCGAAGCCACCACCACCATAATCCACCTTTAAACATAGCACTTCGCTTATTATTGTTTTCGTCTTTTCTTTCAAACCAATATTTTTGATTTTTTCCTCGGTTTAGCAGTTTTGAACTACTATCACCGAAATATTGGCACACTACTTCTTCAATGCTTAATAAAAATATTCTGTCCTGCGTATCTGCCCCGCCTTTTGACCCATACCACTGATTGTCAGGGTTTTTATTTAATACCGGAATTATTCTTGATTTATCAATTGCGTTGAATTTGTCATAAAACTCGCTGTTAAGATATTTTCGTAACGAGCAGTCAGCCCATGTTATATCTTTATAAGCGTCATGGTAAGCACGCTGTTCTATAATATCCTCGGTTATTATCAAAGCTGCATTGTTTTGTATGTCAAAAACGCGCCATTCGTATCCGCCAAATGCTATTTTATCTCTTACTTGCATATTTATCTTAACGCTTTATAAAACTTTCCCTTCATTAATTTCTATCTTATTTAAGAAGTCCATATCATAACGCACAGCATGATGGTCTTTAATTACTGTTCCTTTTGTAAGGTGAATTGCTAAAATACAGCAATTCTCATCCTTTTCATTATTCGCTTCATCGTACCATGCGGCAAAAACTTTGCGAAGTTTAGTCCTTAATTCTGCGTTTTTAGGGTCTAATACCCAACCGAGATTTTCACCTATTCCGTTACCGGAAAACCACTCGGCGTTAACCGCAAATGCAACTTCTTTGTTTTTTGCTATTTGCAGCATTTTATTTGACTTCGCATATGTAACAATATAAAACGCACAATCCTCATAATATGCGTCTACATCGCGAACAACGGGTATAGGGTTTCCATCAACGCTTGGTTCTGTGGCAATAGTTGCAAGTGAGATAAGATTATCCTTGTTGTTGCCACACCTTTCTTCGATTATCTTTAATCCTTCTTCGTATTTACTCATTCGTTTTTCCTCCAATCAATTTATATTTTATTTACATTTTCGCGTTGCCTAAACGGAATCCACATTTCCATATACGCCATTTTGGATGAATCATGATAATATATCTCCGGGAAAAAACCGTCCGCCATCAGTCCGTGTTCCCTAAGCCAAAACCGGGCGTGTTTCATTGCCTTAGCTGAAGCATAAGAGAACAACTGTTCAAAGTTTTCTGCCTCAAATCTACAAACGACATATTCCCTCGCTGGCAATTCCCAGTATGCAAAACGAGAATAATCCGTACCACGTTCAATCTCCGCTCCGACAAAATAAGTTGAATAACCTTCCGGTGCATCTCCACGATAAGAAACACCAAGCAGACGTCCACCAGGAATACGCGGAATATCTTTACAGACATCGAAAAATCTGCCCCAAATAGTAGCGGGTTCGGAAACACCGGGTCTTTCGCCAAGCATTTTACCCCTCTTGAAGTGATAAAAATCTTTTATTCCAAGAAAATTTATCGGTTCATAAAGAGTTTTTCGGCTATATTCCAAAACAAGCCCATCACTGATCAGTGGTATATTCTCGTCTACCATAACGTAGTTCAACATTAAATCAGGTTTGTCAAAATTATCCAATACCACGGGCTTATTCCGGTATTGTGCTGGAGTCATGCCATAAGTATCCTTGAAAGCTCGTGTAAAAGTTTCATGGTTGCTAAAACCATAATCTACTGTAACATCTCTAATCCGGTTTTGCTTATTACGAAGCGCATCGCAAGCGCGGGATAGCCGGCGTAATTTGATATACTCCCGTACCGGCTTTTTGACTAACCGTGCGAACAATCGCTGATAGTAGAATAGAGAAAGCGCAGCAATTTTAGACAGTTCTTGTATTTTTATTTCTTCATCAATATGTTCCTCAATATAGTTTAAGGTTATTTGTATAGCTTCCCATGAGTGCATGTTAGTCCCTCTTTACATAAAAGTATATCATAAAAATCATACAAATAATTGACCGTGTCTGCCCTTTTATTTATATAGATTAGGACATAAGAATGCTTATTTTACTCTAAAACTATACGATTATTTAATCCCAAATGTTTTGTTAGCCTAACCAATACTATTCCCACTCAATGGTTGAGGGTGGCTTACTAGTGATGTCATAAACGATCCGGTTAATGTGCCCCACTTCATTGACGATTCTGTTGGAAACGCGCTCCAAAAGGTCGTAAGGAAGCCTTGCCCAGTCTGCAGTCATGAAATCGGTTGTTGTGACGGCACGCAGGGCTAAGGTATAGTCATAGGTTCTTTCATCTCCCATAACACCGACACTTCTCATATTGGTCAGAACAGTGAAGTACTGATTGATATCTCTTTCCAGGCCCGCTTTCGCAATTTCGTCACGGAAAATGAAATCCGCTTCCCGTAAAAGGTTGAGCTTGTCCTTGGTGATATCGCCAATAACCCTTATGGCAAGTCCAGGTCCAGGAAACGGCTGACGCCAAACAAGATGCTCCGGAAGCCCAAGCTCAAGCCCGGCCCTACGCACCTCATCCTTAAAGAGATTCCTCAAGGGCTCAATAATTTCTTCAAAGTCCACATAGTCGGGAAGACCGCCCACATTGTGATGGCTTTTAATAACGGCGGCATCACCTGTGCCACTTTCAATGACATCGGGATAGATGGTACCCTGAACAAGAAAATCAACATGTCCGATCTTTTTTGCCTCATCCTCAAAGACGCGGATGAACTCTTCACCAATAATTTTGCGTTTGGTTTCTGGGTCGCTGACATCCTTTAGGCGCTCTAAAAAGCGGTCCTCCGCATCAACTCTGATGAGATTGATATTAAACTGTTTTCTAAAGACCTCCTCCACCTGATCCCCTTCATTTTTTCGAAGAAGGCCATGATCAACAAAGATACAGGTAAGCTGATCACCAACAGCCCGATGGATCATGGCTGCCGCAACAGAAGAATCCACACCCCCTGAAAGAGCGCAGAGCACCTTCTTGTTCCCCACTTTCTCACGAATAGTCATTACGGATTCTTCCACAAAGGAATTCATTTTCCAATCGCCCTTAAGACCACAGACCCTAAAAAGAAAGTTGTGAACAATTTCCTTTCCTCTGGGTGTATGCAAAACCTCAGGATGAAATTGTACGGCATAGAATTTTCTATTATCATCTGCCATGGCGGAAATGGGACAGTTTTCGGAGCTTGCGATACCCTTAAATCCCTCGGGAAGCTTGCTCACGTGGTAGGTATGACTCATCCAGCAGCTTGTTTCTTTTTCAATACCCGAAAAAAGGATATTATTATCACTTAAATTAATATTGATCTTTCCATATTCTCTATTGTGGGCCCGGGTAACCTCTCCCCCCAGCATGACACTCATAAGCTGCATGCCGTAACAAATGCCAAGAACCGGGATACCCAGCTTGAAAACTTCCTCAGCACATTTGGGTGCATTTTCATCTAAAACGGACGCAGGGCCTCCGGTAAAGATGATACCCTTCGGAGATTTTTCCTTTATCTTTTCTATTGATGAATTGTACGGCAATACCTCGCAATAAACATTGGCTTCTCTAACTCTTCGTGCTATGAGCTGATTATATTGCCCCCCAAAGTCCAGCACGAGTATTAACTCATGATTCAAAACTCACTCCACCTTTCAAAATTGTTTATACAGATATTATTTTAACCTAATAATCAAAACATAAATAAATTATAAAGGAACAGCGTAAAAATACAAGCCGGAAAGCATATTTACATGGCACCTTTGAAAAAACTGGACAGATTGACAAAAACCCGATACATAATGTACCGGGTTTTTGTATGGTGGGCGATAAGGAACTCGAATCCCTGACTTTCACTACGTCAAAGTGACACTCTACCAACTGAGTTAATCGCCCATATCACTGCAGTGAAACTATTATAGCATCGCTAATGGTGAATTGTAAAGAGCCTTTTTCTTTGCTGCTTTGCTTTTCATATTAAAAAAGGCGAAGAATCTTTACAAAATTCCATCGCCTTTAACACTACATGTTCTTTTAGTGACAAAACCCTTTTACTTTTTCTGCGCTGTTTCGAGGTAAATATCTCCCATATCCATATCGTCTTCCCAGTCGGCCGGGACATCCAAAGCATTATCTTCCGCAATGGGAGTATAGCCATCTGCTCCCACGATCACTGAATAAGCCGAGCCCTTGGGTATATCATAGCAGACAAAGGCACCATCTGCATCAGCCTCACCATAAGCCAGAATCATGCTGTCCTGAGGATCATTGACGAAGGCTTCCAGGGTAACACCCTCTTTCAGAACAACAAAGGCTGCTCCAGGAATGGCTTCCATAGTAAGCGCGTCCACAATCCGTCCATAAACGTCTATCACTCCATTCTCAGAAGGAGCAGGAGTGGGAGTGCCTGGTTCGGGCAAGTTTGGCTTATCGCCCTGAGCATAGGCATTTTTTATAATGGAAAGAGCTTGATTGACAGGCTTCAAATAGAACATGACATCATTATCTTCTCCAACTTGTTTGGCCGTTGGAACACCAATCATCTCGCCGCTTTGATTAACAGCCGTACCACCGCTATTGCCATGATTGACTACGGCGTCGGTTTTGATCCAATCGACTTCATCGTCATTGTTATCATCTAAAAATCCTGATACATGACCGGCAGTGAAGGTAATGGTTTCGCCTCCAACACCTGGATATCCCAGAATATTGATGACATCACCAAGCTCTACCCCATCTGAATCGCTTATTTTGGCAGGGACAAGATTTAAATCTTTAGCCAATACCTGATTCCAGTTAAGGTCGGTTACGATTTTAACTACAGCCAGGTCCAATTCTTCTACGCCGCTCCTATACTGCGCCATATATTGGGGCTGAATATTCTTTTTAATATCATCGGTTATGGCAATTGCCACATACCCCTCATCGTTGTTAAGGCCCTTATTAGTACCGACACAATGGTAGTTGGTAAGTATGTATCCTTCCTTGTCGATAATAGTACCCGAACCCATACCAATAATATTGAGATCATTATCCAGCATATAAAGCTTGATAGTAGATCTGGAAAGCTTTTGAATATTGAGAGCGGACTTAGGGTCTCCTTTTGGATCTGCAGCAACCTGATCGGTTACCTTAACCCGCTGTTTGACGCTCTTTGAAGAACGGTTGCCTGCATCATCATAGGCTACGACGTAGTATTCGTATTCTTCACCTGATTTAACATCTTCATCCTTGTACTCAGTCTTGCCAACCTTAGCCAGTACCTCATCATTCCTATAAAGCTTATAGACATCAATGCCTTCATCATCATAGCTTTCACTCCAAGCCAAGGTGACAGCATCCTTATCCACACTTGATACGGTAAGAAGAGGGGCTGTGGGAGGGGTATCATCTTCCTTTCTCATGGAACAGGAGGTAAATATCATTGCCATCATGAGTATGACGGCCAGGATAATGCGCTTTTGTTTTATTAAATTCATCTTCAACATCTTAAACACTCCTATCTACTATTTCCGATAAGCCGTCATTTCCCTAAAAATGCATATTGGATCTCACTCAGAGCATTACGATCGTTTATGTACCTTTCATAATCTGCGGAAAGAGTAATAATATAGAGCTCATCGCCTATAACGCTGAGTACATCTCTGCCATAGCCTATGTCAGGCTTGAGTGTATCCCCAAGCTTTGATTGGCTATTGTCAATATATAAATAGTCTATGACATAAGTTTCTTTACCGTTAGCATTAAGAAAATAACCTTTTTCTGCCTGATAGAATCTATGGCTCATACCAGCCTTGATTGACCAGGCTGCAGCGGCATTTTGCAGTATTTCATCCTCCGAATTTGTTTCAACACTCATCATGCTTGAAAGCGGAAGCTTTTTAACGCTGACAAATTCCTGTCCGCCGCCCTTAAGCATATTAGCCGCTTTGAATAAGTCATTTTCACTCTTAAACTCAATCCAATTTGATGGGTATTTAATGTTAATCGTATTATCTACTCTATATTCTGTGCTCTTTTGTGTTGAATGACCTACAAAAAAGCTTATGACCAGAGTCAGAATCAGAATTGCCCATACCGGAACAGCTCCCAAAAAAGCCTTTTTAGGCTCAAGGGTTTCAGCTTGAACGGATCCTTCCTTTTCATTGCGGGAAGAAATAAAAACAAGCACTGCAAAGACCAGAACAGCTACAATCGCAGCCGGTATAAGCCCCAATATGTAATTAACCTTAAAGCCATTTCGTGTAACAGCATTCAATAGAAGCTGTGTTATGGCATTAAGAGCTGAAGCCAGAATCAAAGCAGCGGGAAGCCTTAGAATATTAAATTTCTTTTGTTTGGATACGCCCAGAATATAGCAGCTTAAGCCTGTAATACTTGCATGGGCAAAGGTTTCTATGACTACCAGCGAGGTCACATTGGAAAGTAATGCACCACCCGTTGACAGAATATTATCAATGCTGGTCATTGCGGCAAATCCAAGACCCAAGGCCGAGCCATAAATAATACCGTCAATTTTTTCATCAAATTCCTTACTGGGATAAATACTGTACCGGACTGACAAAAGCTTAGTCGCTTCCTGTATGACAGCGACCAGAATAATGGTGATGACATAGTCCCTGGTTTTGGCTGTGATTCCGGTATTGACGGCAGGAAATACAAGCGAAAGGATGGGAGTATAGATGGCCTTCTGGACTAAAGCTCCCAACAAAAGCGTTTTAAACACAAAGCTCTTGGGCTCCGGATTCAGCCGATCCTGCCGATAGAAAATAGAAAGCCATAAAAGCGGAGGAATGATTGCGATAATAACGGATATAAGGGTTAGCGTACCCCGGTTGATATTAGGATCCAGAGTCTTTTCCACGATATATGAAATAAGAACAATTAAAATGAGGCCGATAATAGAAATAAAGGTTGATAGCCACAACCCCAATTTGGTCTTTGAATTGCTGATATTCATTTTTTTCCCTCCACCTTAGGAATTAAAGCCTTTACCAAATAATTACGTATCATTTTAGCATATATTGGCTGTTTGTACAACAAGGTTCATAGGGCCCGTATTGCGACAAATGGCCTTAAAAAGGTGGCAAAACATCAACCGCTAACACGGTAATATCATCAGCCGGCTTTTTACCGGTAAAATGCTTGATATCGCGGAGAATGGCCTCAGTAAGGTGATCCATTCCCCATTTATAGTATTTCAGAATCATTTCTTTCAGTCGTTTAAGTGTATATTCTTCGTTCATGGCATTTCTCGCATCCGTTAAACCATCTGTATAAAGAACCAATTTATCTCCCGGAAACAGCAAGACCTGATGGTTGACAAATTTAGGCTTCAAGAGATCTCCCAGCTTACAGATAGCAAAACCGTCATTATCAAGCTCCTGGATCGAGCCATCTGGCCGTATTCTTAAAGGTATGGTATTTAGGCCTCCCGATGCATAAGATAATATGCCGGTTTGGATATTAAAAACACCATAAAGCATGACAATATACATATCATCATTAAAATTGGCTGCGTTAAAGGAGTCATATAGCTGCTTGAGAACCAGCGAGGGTATGGCCATCCCTTCCCCGCCCATTTCTTCCATGAGGGATTGCATTTTTTGAAAGGTAAAAATCGAAAGCATGGCAGCCGATACCCCATGACCGGAAACATCCCCGATGCATAAGCCAAAGCGTTCATCATCGATTCTAAAGACATTGTAGAAGTCTCCGCTTAATTTTTCCGCCGGTACATAGCCCGAAGAAAAAGCAACATATTCGTTCCTGGGCAAGATCGATGGAAGCATGGACAATTGCATGCCCCGTGCAATTTCCTGATCAGCCAGTAGCTTTTCATTGATGCATCGCAATTCTGTGGTGCGCTTATCCACCAATTCATCCAGTTCAGCCAAATAAACATTAAGCTCTTCCTTGGCCTGGGATAGTAAAACATACGGTCTTTGGATAGTCTTAACATAAAAAACATGAAACAAAAGCACATATGAGGCTAATTGATAAAAATGGCTCAAGATGCTCCATAGATCATAGATGCTCACAATATTTATCATGGTCACTTCACTCAGGAACATAAGCAGGAAAGCGTAAGACAAAACGTTATAGAGACTGTCGTGAGTGTCTTTATATTTTCTTGCAGAACGGTAGAAGGCAAAAATATACACGAGGGCTATGATGGATATGGTTGCAAGTCCAGCAAAAGTTAGCCCCTGTGAATCCATTAGATTGAATTGATATAAGGGCGTCCAGGAGATTAAGGCGATACTGATGAAGACAGCTATTATAACAATCAGAGTTAGATAACGTCTTTTAATAACTTTGTTGGGTTTCGGCTTTAATATGACCAGAGAGCTAAAGCCAATCACATTAAAAATCCGCGAAGCAAACCATAGAAGTATGGTTTGATCACCTTGATACCTCGGTTGTTCAAGCAAGCAGTAGCCCAGCGAGCTGAAAACATGAAGCCAATCCAAAATACATACCGTCAGGAAAGTTAAGCCTGCTATCAATATCTTGCTATCCCTTACCTGAGGATGGGTAAAAAAGACTACAATGAAAATAGATGAAGAGATCAGTATGGACACAAAAGTTAAAACATAATGTAAAATCCTGTTGACTGATAATAATTCATTAAATTTAAAAAATCCGTCATAGAGTCCCACAAAGAGGCTAGTCAAAATAAAAACAATGAGGATGATGAATAGCTGAAAAAATGAGCCTTTAAGGCTTTTAAAGGATTTCCTGATGTCAGCTAAATTCATCTCCTTATCCTCCGGTAGGTTTTGTCCAATAGTAAAGTTTTTGTGCTTCTTTTGTAGATCCGCGCGTCATAATTTGGCGATTATTTGCATTAATCATATTTTAGCACATTTTAAACACTAAAAACAATATTTTAAGGTGTCAGAATTTGCTTAAGCTCCTGGGGAGATATTCCAACAGGGCTTTCCTTGCCGGAGGTCAAAGAAATGGCCTTTTGAATCATATCCGGGCTCAAACCATAGCTGGAAAGCTGAGGAAGCTTTGCACACTCTTCAATCTCATAAAGCTTATGTACAACAGCTTGAATCTTCTTCATATCATGTTTTGAATCGCCATTGACAAGTTCACCAAGCATCAGCAATTTATTGTAGGTCTGAGCATAGGCTTCCTTGTTATCCATAACTTTGCGGGCTATTACCTCAAATACCCTGGCATTAAGTTTACCGCATACCACGCCGTGGGGAATATCCATCAGCCCGCCTATAACTCCGGCAAATCCGTGCACATAACCCAGACCTGCATTGGCCAGGATAATACCTGAAAGGTAAGCCGCATAGGCCATCTCGCCTCGTAGTTCAATATCCTCAAGGCTTCCCAGGCATAAAGGCTCCAGTGCATGTAACGCCTTTTTTATACCTGAAAATGCAAGCTCATCTGTAAAGGGGTTTGCCTTAACCGATAAAAAGCCTTCAATAAGCTGGTTAAGCGCATCCATGCCACTGAATGCCGTAACCGAAAGCGGACAGCTTAATGTTAACTGAGGGTCCAACAGTGCGTAATCAGGTACAAAATGATCATGGCGAAGGGACTTTTTAAAGCCTTTCTCTCCAACTTTACTCAAAACAGCATTCTTTGTTGCTTCGCTTCCTGTACCTGAGGTGGTAGGTACTGCAATGATGGTGACCTTGCTTCCATCATGCTCCCTTGTACCCACCCCCTCCAAATAGTCCTTTACAGAACCGGAAACCTTCATCATGGCCGATACAGCTTTTCCGGTATCAAGTACACTTCCGCCGCCAATGGCCAAGACCATTTCAATTTTCTCTTGTTTTGCCATTATCGTAATGTCGTCAACTAACTCGGGGGAGGGCTCATGGGTGACCCGGGCCTCAATGCACTTAACTTTTAATTTATTTAGACCCTCTATCAGTTGATCATAATAGGGGGTTCGTATATAAGAGTTCCCACCTGTAATAAGAAGGAGGGATGAACATTTTTCTTGTAGAACAATATCAAAAATATGCTTTTGGGCTCCACTACCAAAAAAGGTTTTTGGAATGCGTGATAGGACAAAGGGCAACAATTGGGCTCATTCCTTTCATTCAGAAGGCCTTCCGGTTTTAGGCCGACTCTGGTATAATCATTCCTGTTATAGTCTCATCATAAACTATTAAGGAGATAAGCGCTATGCCCTACTACGATTTAAGTTGCAAAAGCTGCGGAAATACTTTCAATGTCAAGGCTACCATCGCACAACGCGAGAATAAAGAGATCACATGTCCCAAATGCCATGCTCATGAGCTTGAAGCCATATTCAAATCCCTTAATTATGTGGTAAAATCCAAGAGCTGCGAGGCTCCTTCATGTCCTCAAGCTCATCGCTGCAGTTCAGGCTGCTGCCATGGCTAGGACTTACACAGATTCCATTTCTTCCAGCATGGGAATATAGGTTTCTCTTGCATGACGGGCGGTTTCGCTTCGTTCATAAGCTTCGCATTCGCTGTTAATGGCATCCATGGTGGCATTAAGCAAATTTTTCTGAGCATAGGTATAAACAACATTATCTTCCTTGTCTATATGCCGGTTCATGAGATGGGTGTAGGAAATGGCGTTGGCAATCACATCAAGCCTTGCCTCATCTTCACCTTCCAATAACCTCTTTACGGCCGATTCAAGCTCCTGCATATACAAACGCCCCATATCATGCTCCACCAGCATACCATGCTTGACCAGTTTCTCAGCAGTATCACCCAGTTCCAGCATCATACGGTTAAAAAGTATATTTTCTTCCTTTCCATGATGATGCCGGTCTGCGTATGTGCGGACAAAATCAATAATTCTGTAAAAATCCTCATAATTGACCTGACCGCCAATTAAAATACGATAACAGAGCTTTCTTATAACAGTCAGCATTCTTTTGATATTACGATGTTCTTCTACCATGAGATCGATGCATTTCATAGCCTATCCCTCTTTCATATTTCTTTTTTCTTCATTTATCTTTTAGCCATAGATTTATGACGTCATTCTTAATGTCCCACCATGAGCCAATGTGTATTCAAGAAGAAGATTTAGCATCAGAGCATTTCGAATTCCCCCAGTCGTATTCGTTCCAGATTACTGTAGGCGGAGAGCGCTTCAGACAGCTTTATCAATGCAGAATCCTTGTTTTTCGCCTCCAGCATCACATCAAAATCACAGTTGGTCTCTTTTGCATCCCTCAGAAATGCATAAAAATCTTTAACATCAATGTCTTCGGCATGACTTCTGAAATCCTTGTTGCTTCTGGGAGATGAAAAATGAAGCTTGGGCGGCAGGCTCTGATGATTCCATGTATCAAAGGCAAGTGGAATAATATCCTTTAAGCCCTCACCATTATTGATGCATTTGTGATGATGAATGTCAAGGACCATGGGTACCTTTAAATCATGGCAGATATCCAATACATCTCTTGCAGTGTAGGATTTATCATCGTTCTCCAATATGAGCCGCATACGAATGCGTTCAGGAAGCTTTAAAAAGTTTTCCTTGAATCTTTCCGTGGAGGCCTGCTTGTTTTTATACAGCCCTCCGATGTGCATGACAAGCTTATACCGGTAATCATCAAGTCCCATGGCCTCAAAAAGACTGACATGATAGTCCAGGTCTTTGATGGAATCCTCAAGTACCTTAGCATCGCTTGAATTGATCAAGGTGAAATGGTCCGGGTGGGCGCTGATTCTAAAATGATTTTCTTTAATAAATCTGCCGATTTCCACGAAATCATTTTTAAACTCCGATATATAGTCCCAGTTCTTTGTAATAGGATGAGTTGCCAGGGGTACTAGCTTGGAGGTCAGTCTATAAACTTGAATATCAAGCGCTTTATTATATTTTAAAATACGCAGTGTATTATTGAGATTTTTTTTGGTAACCTGTCTGAGTTTGTAAAGCCTTGCCTTTTCTTCAGTTAATTTATTAAGGTTCGCCAGGGTTACGGTTCCTGACGGTGAACAATCCTCCAGATTAAGAGTCATGGCCACATAACCTAATCGAAATTTCATAACAATCCACTCTCTGTTAAGATATTAAAAAAGACTTTTAAATGATGATCATCAAAAATCACATTTAAAGAGTCTTTATCTTTTTGGGATTATTATATCCAAAAATCAACCAAATTATTGCCCAGAAAACATTTTCATTATATTTATAATAACAGGCCCTAATAGCACAATAAAAATACAGGGAAAGATAAAGATAACCATGGGTATCAGCATTTTAATTGGCGCTTTCATAGCTTTTTCTTGTATGCGTTGCTTGCGATTCTGCCGTATCTGCTCCGCCTGAATCCTTAAGACCCGTCCCAGACTTACACCCAGTTGATCAGCCTGAATCACCGCGCTCACGAAGCTTCTTAAATCCTGAACACCTACGCGGTCCGACATTTGATACAAGGCATCCTTCTTGGACTTACCAATCTTGATTTCCTGGAGTACCACTTCAAATTCTCTGGCCAGTGTTCCCGGCATTTTTTCTGTTACCTTTGAAAGAGCCGAGTCAAAGGTCAAGCCTGCTTCTACACTGACAGTAAGCAAATCCATAATATCCGGGAGGGTTTTCATAACCTCAGATTGACGTTTTCGGATTTTGCCATTTAAAGACATATTGGGAAACAAAACCCCGATTACAGCAAAAGCTGAAGTCATAAGTACGAGAACTTTTAAATCTATCCTAAGCTGAAGAAATATTATAAGCATGACAAGCGGGAGCCCTACAATCATAAAAGCTTGAATGCCAAGCCAATTTTTAACACCCCAATTATTGGGCTTTCCAGCCATGATAATCTTGCTTTCCAAGCTGGATATCATCTCATTGGGGGCTAATTTCAAAAGCACTTTCCCCACCTTCTCAAGTACGGGCTTGATGACGCGGTCAGAAAAAGAGCGGCTTAACTCATCTTCAGGCATGTCCTGTGCAGTATGAATCTTGATGCGTTGAAGTCGTTGAGAAATATCCGCCTCTTTACTTTTATTCCCTATTTGAAGAATATTATAGACCAGAGCCCAAAGCGATATTAAAAGAAAAATAAGTATAAGATAATTTTGCATGATTCCTCCCTATACCTCAACATTAACGATCTTGCGGACTAAGAAGATACCGATACACTCCATTACAAGTGCAATAACTATCATAATTATCCCCAGTGGATCAGTGACTAGGGTCACCATGAGCTGGGGACTCATGACTGAAACTATAGCTGCAAGCAAAAAAGGCAAAAGGGCTATAATGATTCCAGACATACGTCCCTGGGCAGTCAGGGTTTTAATCTCACCTTTTGCTCGTATGCGCTGGCGGATTGTACCGGAGATATTGTCGAGAATCTCGGCAAGGTTTCCTCCAACCTGCCGTTGAATGAGCACGGCTGTCACCATGAGCTCCAAATCGTCACTCCCAACCCGGTTTACCATATTCTCCAGAGCAGTCTCCGTATTAACCCCCAAGCTGATTTCCTTTTGAAGCTTTGCGAATTCATCGGCCACAGGACCCGTCATCTCTTTGCTCACCGAATCCACAGCCTGAAAAAAGCTGTGCCCCGCCTTCATGGCATTTGACATAATGGCAATGGTATCACCCAACTGATTGTTGATGGTTTTAAGCCGTTTCCCCATATTCCGTTTTAAGATAAGAGAGGGAACAAACCATCCTATAAAAGCTAAAACAATAATAAATAAAGAGCGCCCAAATAATAAGACGCCTACAAGTCCTAAAGAAACAGAAAGTATCAGGCAAATGGCCAGATATTCCTCAGCCCTCATCAAAATATTGGCACTGGTTAGCTTCTTTCGAATACTGCTTTTATAGCTGTCTAAAATACCCGATCTTTCAAAGCCCTTGGCCAGTAAGCCCAGCCCCTGACGATAGGTCTCTTGCTTTTTAGGCTTATCCTCTTTATTCATTTCCACCTGGCCCGTATAAATACCGATACGGCTTACATAGTTATCTTTTCTAAAAAAACCGTTAATGAGCTGGTAAACCGATATCCAAACTGCGATGCCCAGGATCAATATTGTAAAAATCATTACCAAATCCCCCTATTTTGAAAGCAGTACATCGTTCATTTGGATGAAAAAATATCGCTGGGTAAAACCACTCCGGTTTTAACTAGCTTATCCATAAACTTGGGCTTAAGGCCTGTGGGTACTAATTTCCCTGCGATACGCCCCATATTGTCGTGACCTTCCTCCTTGTGAAGAAACAGGTCTTGAAGCGTTATAACATCACCTTCCATGCCTACAACCTCTGTAATATAGGTCACTTTTCTGGAACCATCCTTGAGTCGGGACTGCTGCACAATAATATCCACGGCTGAGGCTATCTGCTCGCGAATGGCTTTGATGGGAAGCTCCATGCCAGCCATAAGCACCATGGTCTCCAGACGGGACAGCATATCTCGCGGTGAATTGGCATGGCCGGTGGTTAATGAACCATCGTGTCCGGTATTCATAGCTTGGAGCATATCCAATGCTTCACCAGAACGCACCTCACCGACTACAATGCGATCCGGCCGCATACGAAGTGAGTTTCTCACCAAATCGCGAATGGTTATGGAGCCCTTTCCCTCCACATTGGGAGGGCGGGTCTCAAGCCTTACCACATGATCCTGATTAAGCTGAAGCTCCGCTGCGTCCTCTATGGTCACAATACGCTCATCAGATGGGATAAACGAGGATATGACATTTAACATGGTGGTTTTACCGCTTCCGGTGCCTCCCGAGACAACGATATTAAGCCGAGCCTCAACGCAGGCTTTCAGAAATTGAGCAACCTCCGGTGACAATGTCCCGAAACGTATCAGATCGTTTACAGTAAAAGGCTTTTCAGAGAACTTACGAATGGTGATGGTGGGTCCATTCAAAGCCAGAGGCGGAATAATGATATTCACACGGGAACCATTGGGGAGTCGGGCATCCACCATGGGTGAGCTTTCATCAATTCTTCGGCCTAAAGGAGCGACAATCCTCTCAATAATATGCATAACATGGTTATTATCTCTGAAGGTCACATCGCTTAATTCCAGCTTGCCACGCCGCTCCACATAAACCTGGCCGATTCCGTTAACCATAACCTCACTGACACCGGAATCCTGCAAAAGCGGTGTGATGGGGCCAAAGCCGATGGTCTCATTAATGATATCCCGGGCAATATTAGCTCGCTCATTACGAGTCAAGTACTGAGCTTCGCTTTCAATGACGGTATTAACGATATTCCGGATTTCCTCCTCCACCTTGTGCATATCGTTTTCGTCATCTTCATCGATTATCTTGACTTCATCGACAACCCGGTTAAAGATCTTGGACTTAAGCTCTTTATAGGGGTCAACCTTTTGTTCTTCCTTTTGGCCTGATGCAGATGAGGAGCTTTTATTCTTCTTATTCTCCTCTTCCTTATCCATAGCTAATCTCTCCAGTAATCCCATAGCCTACCCCCCTAGAAATTAAAGATCTTCCACTTGGATTGCTTCTCTACTACAGATGTACTATCATTATTATGAATTTTCTCCGATAGCTGGAAAATGGCTCTTGCTACCTTTGTATCATCCCTTGTCATGACAAAGGGAATTCCTTTGTTGGCACTGGTGATGACCGTATTGCTGTCCTCGGGAATATTGACCCAAATCGGATATCCGACCGCATCTTCAAACTCGGAATAGCGCACGCCGTATTGTTCACTTGATTTATTGGCAACTACCTGTACTTTATCCTTATATTTGAGGTTCTCCATAAGGTTGAGGCCAACCTTGACATTCTTGATGGTAGGCAAATCCAGCGTAGAAAGAACCAGAATTTTTTCAGAGCTGTCCAGAGCTGTAAGTACAATATCTTGAAACGATGCCGGCAGGTCAATAATCACATAGTGATAATTTCCGTTTAGAAGGCTAAGGATTTTCTCCACATGCTTGGAATCGATAAATTCCGCGTACTCCGGCTTAACCGGAGCCGGAAGTACATTGACCCCAGTAAAATGCGTTGTCAGGTAATCGGTAATAAGATCGGAGTCAATGTTTTTAAGATCCTTAACCAAATCATATATGGTATTCTTTACTGAAAGGTTCATCATCACCGCTACATCACCAAATTGAAGATCCAAATCCAGCAGACATACCCGCTTTTTGGTAGTACGGGCCAAAGCCACCGCAAGATTGGTGGATATGGTGGTCTTTCCAACCCCCCCCTTAGTACTGAATACTGTAATAACGCGGGTTTGAATGACCTGGTCCAGCATCTTGGTGTTATGCTTTCTTCTGTTTTGGGCTTCATAGGTTCTGGTAATGGAAGAAACCAGATCATCGGATGAGAAGGGTTTGACAATATATTCCCTGGCTCCTGCAAACATCGCTTTTTTAAGGTACTCGTTTTCAGCCTGCACCGACATGATGATGACACCGATATCCGGCATGCTGGTGGTTAAAAGATTTGTGGCGGTCAGACCATCCATATCGGGCATATTGACATCCATGAGTACGATATCAGGCTTGAGCTTCTGGCAGAGCTTTACCCCGTCCTTGCCGCCAAAAGCAGCTCCTACAACCTCTATGGTCTTCTCACATAGCCCCAGCAGTGTTTTAATATGCTCAACAGTGTCGGTACTGTCGTCCACTATCACCACTTTTATTTTTCCATTTTCCATTGTATGGCCCCCCTATAAACACCGACTTATAAATTTATGAAAAACTAACGCACTAATAAATGCGGTACTAATTGATCAATAATAGTTCCGGGTGTAAGGACATTCTTGTCATCCTTGTTTCCCCTTAGAGCAAAGGTATAACTTGCATAGTTTGAAGCAAAGGCCATTTTTTCCGCGTCCACTGGTGTAACACTGAGTGTAACGGTTTTTGGCAATTGGCTCTCATCAGTAGTATTGGCTCCGGCGCCTTCGGTATTCTTCTTAATGCGATTGGATCCAATAGCTAAAACCTCAATATTTTGAAGGAATATCTTGCTTGTCTTAACATTTTTTCCCTCATATGCTTCAACTTCAAAATTACCGATGACATCCACCCGATCTCCGACTCTCAATTGGTTTGAAAAGAGAGTGTCCTCATTGACGTAAACGGTAAAAGCCCGCATATCTTCAGGAATATTAAAAGATAGGGCAAGCTCATCAGCTTCTGTAAGCCTCTCTTTTCGGAAGGGTTCACCCATAATAATGGGCTCTCTGGCATAGAAGCCCTCAATATTTTTTCTATCATTAACGACCCCTGCCGGTAAAGAATCTTCGGATACATCGATGGTGTTAATATCCTGAGACTGGATTTTTTCACCGGCATTGATATTGCGAGTAGCCACCAGAATCTTCACTTTTGGCCTAACCTCATCCGGCTTATTCTGCTTGCTGATCATAGTATAAACCAGCGCACAGGCTATCAAGGCAAATATAAGCGAAATCAGCAGTGCTTTTTTGTTTGTTTTCTTTTCCATGTCAACCGCCCCTTTAATATAATCTAAAAATCCTACTCCATCCTCATTATGGACGCGCTGTTAAGTTCCGCCACTCCTCCAGGGAAAAACTTATCTATGAGAGGTGTAATAAGTTCACTTCTATAGTTAATGGATACTATAATCGCTTTACCATGGCCTCTGGAGCCATCGGGCGCTGTTATACGAATGTCCATATTTTCAAGTTTCAGTGCGGTGGTCATATTCAGAACAGTTTGGCGAATTTCGCTGTCTGTTCCACCTAAAGCGGCCTTTCTTGCTCCCTCTCGGGATGCATTGGAAATTAGGATATAATTGTTGAAAAGCAAGCCAAAATCTATGATTCCCATGACCAGGAGTAGCACGATAGGCAAGATTATTGCAGTTTCAACCAGCGACTGACCCTTGCTTCTGCACCTTTGATTCTGTTTCATAATATCTTACCCCTCCTAAATTTCCACAGTTTAGTGGTGTTCACTTTCTGAAACGCACCTGTTCTCTTGACTTTCCTAAGCTTTTCTATCATTTTGCTCCACGTGTTCCTTAGCCGGAAAGCATTCTGCGAATAAAGAAAACCTAAGGAAAATCTACGTGATAAGCCTAGGCTCCTAACTTTTAAAAAATATGCCCCTGCAAATACAGGGGCGACATTACACAAGAATAAAGTATTTAATGACGCTTTGATGATTTAATTAGGGAGCTACAGGTGCAGGTGTTGCTTTAGCTAATTCACCTGTAATCTTTTCAAAGATATCTCCTACACCAGTACCCATTGCTGCTAATAAGCCAATAACGACAATAGCGATCAACCCGATGATGAGTCCATACTCAACCATGCCCTGTCCCTTTTTACTGGTCCTGATTTGTGATAAGAAATTCATAATAGTACTCATAAAATAAACCCCCTGTTCTGATTTCGCCTGTTCGGTCAGGCAACCTTATGTTCTCATTATACAGGGGGGATAAGGTGCTTCATATCGGTCATTGATCACATTTTAGAAGGGCTTAAGGATGCAGAATCGCTTAGGACCTAGGGCCTATCAATCGGCGATCCTGTTCTTGATAGCGTAGACGGCAGCCTGGGTTCTGTCCTGCACGTCAAGCTTGCGGAAGATACTTGAAATGTGGTTTTTGACTGTTTTCTCACTGATGAAAAGAGCGCTTGCAATTTCTTTGTTGAGCATACCTTTGGACAGAAGTCTGAGAACCTCGATTTCCCTGTCGGTTAATAGACTTTGAGGGTCGTCACTGCCATTTTTTATACGTTTATATTCATTAACCAGTTCTCGAGCCATACTGGGCTGTATATAGGTCTGACCGCTATTGACACTTCTTACGGCTTCAATGAGCACCTTGGAATCAGCGTCCTTGAGAATATAGCCCAAGGCTCCTAATTCCAATGCTTTTAGTAGGTACTCCCTATCCTGATGGATGGTAAGCATCACTACTTTGGCAGAGCTGTCCAAAGCCTTAATCCTCTCCAAAGCTTCAAGGCCATTAAGTATCGGCATATTGATGTCCATTAGAACAACATCGGGTTTTACTTCAAGAAATTGATCAACAGCCGACTTCCCATCAGAAAAGCCAGCCGAAACCCTGATATCCGGCTCCAATTCGAGAAGCTGCTTAAGCCCTTCCCGGATCATGGAATGATCTTCTGCTATCATAACTTTGATAGTTTCCATTAAGCAATAACCCCCTGAAGTTTATATGGCATTTGAACTCTCACTGTGGTTCCTAAACCCAATGAGGATTCAATTGAGAAAGTTCCATCCAATAATTCAACGCGCTCTTTCATACCAAAGACACCAAATCCTCCAATTTCATCACGATTGAATTCATTTAATGATGAAACATCAAATCCATCACCATCATCCTTTATTCTTAAGGTCAAGGACATGTCAGCACATTCCAGTTGGACACAAGCAAAGGTCGCATTGGCGTGCTTTCGGATATTATTGAGACACTCCTGAACAACACGAAAAACAGTTAAGATAATGTTGCTGTCTTTGACTCTATTAATCTCACCCCAGATTCTCAATTCTATCTGGATTCCGTGCTGTTGACTAAAGTTCTCAATGTATTTCTGCAGAGTTGGCTTTAGCCCAAGGTCGTCGATGGACATGGGCCTCAGGTCATAGATGACTCTGCGTACATCCTTGAGGCAAGATCGCACAACTTCCTTCAGGTTTTTTAACTCTGTTATTGCTTTATCAAGGTCAACCTCTGCCATTCTTTCACATATTTCAGCTTTCAGCACCACATTACTCATGGCCTGGGCAGGACCGTCATGCATGTCTCTCGCTATTCTTCTTCGCTCATCCTCCTGGGCCTTTATAATACGAATAGCAAGAAGTCTTTTATTTTCCGTACTCTCCATGTGCTCATCAATACGCTGCAGATCGCCCGATAAGTAGCTAAAAACTGTTCCCACCTGTGCAACTAATTTCTCTGCTTTCCCTACAGTTTCCAAAGCATTTTTTAAGCGCCGTTCAACATCATTGCGCCTCAGAATGGTTTGGCTTTCCCGTTCCCTTGCAACAGCCAGTTGAACCATTAGTTCATTGGTCTCCTGATATGCTTCTTTCATTTCTTCTTCAGAGTATTGATTAAAACTGCGGTTAATAAGCGCTAATCTTTGACGACTTCTTGCTACCTTAATTTCGAACTGTCCGCACTCGGTCATTATATTTTCTACATCAAGCTTCAGGCGTTGCAGCTCTTCTCTCAAATTGGCCACTTCTTTTCTGGCATTCTCCGATATCTCGAAGATGGCCCCTTTGCTCTGCTCGATGACATTCAGTGTACTTTTGATAATATCATTAATGCGCTTTACGCCATTATTCGCCAAATGCCAACCTCCACCCCTTACCAATCATTATACGCTAAATAAATTCAGACATAAAGAGACTAAATTCTTATGCCTATTTATCCAGCAACAACTTGTTCAGCTCATTCATGAAGGTGTTAATATCCTTAAATTGGCGATAGACAGAGGCAAACCGCACATAGGCAACCTCATCCAATTCCCGCAGCTTATCCATTACCAGCTCACCTATAAATTCACTGGTAACTTCTCTTTCCAGGGAATTGCTGATCTGCGCCTCAATTGAATCCAGTACACTCTCAATCTGATTGATGGAGATAGACCGCTTTTCGCAAGCACGAAGAATACCTTTTCTGACTTTTTCACGATCATAGGGCTGCCTTGAACCATCCTTCTTTATTACCATAATGGGCAGGCTCTCTACCTTTTCATAAGTCGTGTAACGCTTATGGCAGCTTAAACACTCTCTTCTTCTACGAATAGTTGCGCCTTCATCGGTGGGTCTTGAGTCTATCACCTTGTCTTCTTCGAAAGAGCAATAAGGACATTTCATAGACTTTATCCTCCGTATTATTCAATATTTATATTATCATACCTATTTATCGTCATTCTGTTACATTTACTTTTCTATTTTGTAGAAAATTATAAGAATCCATAAAATAAAAGAGGAGGCAAGCCCTCCCCTTTTATTACGGCAATATTTATTTTCTCAATTAAACATACTTTTGCATATGCTTCAACGCTGATTTCTCAAGCCTTGAAACCTGAGCCTGAGAGATTCCTATTTCGTCGGCGACCTCCATTTGGGTTCGTCCTTGAAAGAACCGGAGGTCAACTATTTTTTTCTCACGTTCACTCAGCTTACTCATGGCCTCACTTATCGAAATACTTTCCAGCCACCTGTCATCGCTGTTTTTTTCATCCTTGACTTGATCCATGACATAAATAGCATCTCCTCCGTCATGGTAAACCGACTCAAAAAGAGAGATAGGCTCCTGGATAGCATCAAGGGCCATGACCACATCTTCTTTGGAGATGCCCAGTTCCTTGGCAATATCCGTTACATTTGGTTCCCTTGACTCTTTGCCAATAAGCTTGTCTCTTGCCTGCAAAGCTTTGTAGGCTGTATCCTTCAAGGATCTACTGACACGGATCGGATTGTTGTCCCTTAAGTACCTTCTGATCTCTCCGATAATCATGGGTACAGCATAAGTGGAAAACTTTACATTCTGAGTCACATCAAAATTGTCGATGGCTTTAATGAGACCAATACATCCCACCTGAAAAAGATCATCCGCGTTTTCTCCTCTGTTTCCAAACCTCTGGATGACGCTTAATACCAACCTTAAATTTCCCTGAATGAATTCTTCCCGCGCCCCCATGTCGCCTTTCTTGATTCTCTTGAAGAGCTCATCCATTTTACTGCTTGAAAGCAGTGGAAGCTTTGATGTATTGACACCGCAAATTTCAACCTTGTTCATCAAATCAACACACCTCTCTTTAACAATCATCTGTTTTGTATAGATAACATTTTTATCCCGGGCGGTGTGTTTTATTCTGAATTTGAAGATGAAAATATTTTAAAAAAGCCTTGACAAGCGGTTTCCAGCGAATTGAGCGGTGATGGCGCTTCGAGGTATTATTTGGGAATAATTGACGAGATGAAGAGATTGTCCAAATCGGCTTTTACTTTCTATCTAATTGAGATATCATAATAGTATAGGAAAATCCTCATAGGAGATAGTTGCAAAATGAATGTACTCTACTTATTGAATCACGCAGGTAAAGCCGGAACTGAAAGATATGTCCAGACCCTTGTTGAAAAACTTGACCGAAAAAAAATAAATGCTTTCTTTGCATACAACGAGGACGGTCTTTTAAGGGAAACCCTGGAAGCAAAACAGGTTAAAACCTTTCGATTATTAATGAAGCACCCCTTTGATATTGTGGCCGCCTATAAGCTTAGCCGTATTTGCAGGGAAAACCATATCGACCTGATCCACACTCATTATCTGAGGGAAAACTATATTGCCATATTATCCAGACTGTTTAATCCAAAGATAAAAGTTGTTTACACCAATCACTTCGTTATGCGTAATAATACCCTGGTAAAGCTGTGCAACCGCATCATGACCCGTTTTCAGTTCCGCATCATTGCTGTGTGCAACAAAGGTAAAGAGGTGCTGATTGATAACGGAAACAAGGGCTCAATAATTAAAGTCATCTTTAATGGGGTTGACCCGGAATACTGGAAAAAAAGTGAACCTTCCACACTCAGGCAGGAGCTTTCCATAAGCGACCAGGATTTCATCATATTATGCGCATCCCGCTTTGCCCATGACAAAGGACATGCTTATCTGGTAAAAACCATTCATGCCTTAAAGAGCCTGACAAATATGTCCTTTAAATGTGTGCTTGCAGGGGACGGCCCTTTGCTGGAAGAAACCCAGAAACAGGTAAAAGCATTAAATTTAGAGTCCGATATTCTTTTCACAGGCTTTAGAGCAGACATTAAAAAACTCTTTAACGGAAGTGATCTCTATTTTAACGCCTCCGAGCACGAAGCCTTAAGCTTCCTTATCATAGAAGCGCTTGCAAGTGGTTTGCCGGTTATCGCAACCGATATGGGCGGCAACAGGGATATCGTTAATGATGAAACCCGATGCGGTGTGTTGGTTGAGTATAATAATGCTGAAAGCTCAGCAGTCCAGATCCAAAAAGTAATGGAAGATAAAGAACTCTTGGGTAACTTGAAGAAAAACGCCTTTATGGCTATTGAAAACAGGTTTAATATCAACAAAATCGCACTGGACACCTATGAGGTTTATACATCTAAAGGGTAGGCAAATCCTACCCTTTTATCTTTTTAATGATGTTCTCGCCTAGAATAGCTTTTATCCTTTTTTTGATTTCTGCCTTCAGACCTGTATTTCTCATATAGCGATGAACAAGCCTATTAAAGGGGACTCCCTTTTTAAAATCTTTAAAAAATCGTGCCCGGTTTGTTGGAATTCGAGCTGAAGAAACCAATTTGGGATTGTATTTTACTGCCTCGTCAAAAGTTCTCTTCTGAACAAACAGAGTGGTAGATATTTTCTCCATCAAATCATCACCTTTTTTTGAGTTGGTCAATACCAGAGATACCCCTCTGTCCAGAGGTACATCAAAGCCCTCAAGCTTATCAATACCCCAAAAATCAGCCAGGGTTATATCGGCCTTGGTATTGGTGTAACGGAACCTGCAATCGAAGCAGGAAGGTCTCGTGAAAAGGCTTCTTCCAAATCCAACATAATAGGCATCCTGCTTTAAGGGACGAATATCAACCGAATCATCCTCAAACACCATTCGCATATTGCAGTTAAACCAGTCGGATTCTTGTTTATCTCTGAAGGACACGGTTTTTATTTTTTTTCCGTGCTCATTCTGTCTGTAGCTCAAATAGCTTTGCCATACCTTTGGTGAAGGTACACCATAACAAGCAAAGCTGCAAGTGGTTAAGCGATCATAGTCCTTTTTAAAATAGCCGTTAAGTCCAGCCACCTGACAGGGCGTTCCCACAAAAAGGACAGTTCTGCCGGCCTTCAAAAAGGCTTCCACCTTCTGGTAGCTATCTCCAGTATCACTCTGAACATATTTGGATCTGCGAAGATCGTCTATCTGGCAATAATCCTCAATATGGGTATGTTGAACCCTAAGCTGCTCATCAAAAGCAGCACCGAATACCACACCGCCCTCATCAAGTACTGCTTTTGCCAAAAGAGAAAACACACCGCCGGAGGAGCTTTTTTCCCGAACCTCTTCATCTTGGCTCCAACAGGCATAAACACCAGGCTCCGAAAGCTTTTGGAAATCAGGATCAATCAGTACAGGACAGGCTTTTTCACACAATCCGCAATGGCTGCAGAGGCTTTCATCTATCTCCGGCCTCAAAAAACCTTCTTCATCTTCTCTCATTGCAATGGATTTTTTAGGGCATATGTTTTCACAAGCACGACAGCCTGTACAAAGAGTTTTGTCGCAGAGCATAGTCTTTCACCCACTTATTGATTCCCGATGATAGATAACATTCTTTTCTGAGATGCCGTTTCTTATTCGGGAAAATGGTAAATGTGCCTGACATGGGTGAAAATGTAAATGTTGATTAAGCCTTTTCAGCCTATGAGTTTTTTAATTCTTTCCTCTCCAAGAATACTTTTTATGACTTTTTTAAGCTCGGCCTTTAGCCCCGTATTTCGCATATAGCGATGAACAAGCTTTTCAAATGCAACTTCCGCAGCCAATTCCTTGAAAAATAATGCTCTTAAAGGAGGCTGCTTTGCAGATGAAACCAGCTTTGGGTTACTTCTTGCTGCTTCTTCAAAGGTTCTTTTCTGGACAAACAAATTGTCCTTCAATATCTCAATCCAATTCTCACCCTTTTGGGTGTTGGTCAGAACAAGTGAAACGCCCTTATCATCTGAAACATCAATACCGGGAAGCTTGTCAATACCCCAAAAATCGGCAAGGGTTATATCACTCTTTGTGTTTTGATAACGGAACCGGCAGTCAAAGCAGGATGGTCTGCTGAACAGATTTCTGCCGAATCCGATAAAATAAGCATCCTGATTGGCCAGCTTTCTATAGCTTGAGCCATCGTCATAATCCATGCGCATGGTATAATTGCGCCAGCCACTATTCTCCTTATCACGGAAGGATATGGCCTTTATCTTTTTATTGGGTGTTCTGTAGTTCAAGTAGCTTTTCCATACCTTGGGTGACGGTACGCCATAACAGACAAAGCTGCAAGTGACCAAGTTCTCATAAGGTTTTCTAAGGTAGCTTTGCAATCCTGCCACCTGACAAGGTGTTCCCACATAAAGCACAGCTCTTCCGGCTTTTAAAAAGGCTTCAGCTTCCTTGAAGCTTTTTTCCGTGTCGCTTTGGACATATTTTGATCTTCTGAGGCGATCAATTTCGCTATAATTTTCTATGTATGTATGATGAACCCTATAGTTACTATCAAAGGCTGCACCGAAGACTACCCCACCCTTTTCAAGCACCCTTTTGGCTAAAAGCGAAAATACGCCACCCGATGAGCTTTTTCCCCGAACATCCTCATCATGACTCCAGCAGGCATAAATACCAGGCTCACTAATCTTGGAAAAAACGGGATCATTCAACACAGGGCAGGTTTTTTCACATAAACCGCATTGGGTACAAGTTTTAGGGTCTATTTCCGGATATAAAAAACCTTCAGCATCCTCTTTCATTGTAATGGACTGAAAGGCGCATATACTCTCGCATGCACGGCAGCCTGTGCATTGCCTCTTTTCACATAACATATTATCCCCCCATATATTTTCGACCCGTTAATATGAAATCCTGGTTTTAATTCTCAGCAACCTCAGGCATCAGCCAAAGCCTGCTTGAGGTATTGAATGGATTTGGTTTTCTCTACATTCAAAAGACTTGTTACCTTTTGATAATCAATGTCTCCAAGATCTAATCCGACTTGCTGCGTGGTATTGCTTTCTTTGCTTGTGGAAACCAGGCGATCCTTGATATCCAGTAATTCAAGAATACTGTACAGCCTTGAATTAACTGTTTTATGCCCGGAACCTGTTGTAAAACTGTAAAAATTCTTATTGAAATTAACCGAGAATACGGTACCATGAAAGGAATTGGTGCAAACAAAGGCGGCGTCCTTAAAATAGCCCAAAAACTCGCAGGGGCCTGCGTCAAAGACGGTCTTTGCATAACTTGGGATGCCTTTTCTGGATCCGGCCAGATAGACCACGTCCAGCATCATTTTATCGGACAATGCTTTGATATAGGGTTCAAAGGGTGTTGCATCCGACACAAAATAGCATAAAAGATAGGGCTTGCCTCGTTCAGGAGAAACAGCCTTTTCCGACCATTCCTCTCCTGATAGCAAAAGAGTCGGGTCAAGCACTGTGATTGCCTCACGTCCGGCTATTTCACGGATAATGGCTTCACCTTGGCTTTCTCGTGCTGAAAGGTGGTCCATTTTCTCAAGATAAGCTCTTAAGGTCTCTTTTAGCGGATCGGGTATAGCCGAAATGCCAAAGCTGGGCGCATAAGCAATCCTTTTTCCGCTCTCTGAAAATCCCAAGAAGAAAGCGGGGTCAAAGGTTTTTTCCTTATAGATCAACGGGTTCCAGATTTGGTCACTCCCACAAAGATAAGCGGAGTATCGGGGGGGATTTGAAAAGAGTTCTTGATTTGTCTTATAAAATAGTTCTCCCAGCTTAAGCGCGTGATGGGCAAAATGTTGAAAACGCTCATACCTCCTTTTAAAGGCAGAAAGATGAAGCAGGGTATGAAGATTGGAAAGCTGGGCATATGGTGAAAGTCCCTTCTTAAAAAGCTTGTTGCCCAAAATGGTATCGTCCCGTACATAATGTATGATTTCACAAGGAGTACCCAATCCTTCCACTGTCTTCATCAGGGCATAGGCCTGAAGCTGGGCACCATAATGATGAGCGTAATGGAAGGTTATCAGTCCTGCTTTTTTCTCAGACATAGCATCCTCCAAAGTATTTTATGCTTTTTTCAGCAGCAGCTTAAGTCTTTGCAATATTTCACGGGTTGTAGATCTTTCCATGAGGATATTCCCAACCGCAAAAACAATAAAAGCCCATATGGCTACAGGTATAGCCCATAAGACCCATTCCACAAGGCTGGCCGCCTTAATGTCAATCAAAAGGATAAAAGGAGCGAGGGTAAGCGCAAACAGAATCAGCATTCGTACCACTCTTATAACAGTCGCGCGTATGGGCAGCTTGGTAACCGTCTTTGGAACAAATTGAATGAGGTCTATATCCCTGTAGAGGTTGGAGAGTACAGAGCCCATCAGTACACCAGCCATACCGTAAAAGGGTGCCAGAGCAACTGAAGCAACAACATTAATAATGGCTTGAGTAAGGGTCTGAATCTTGGTTTCCTTATATAAACCTGCAGAAATAACCAGCATACCCTGGGGTGTTTTTATATTGTATAAAAGTCCGATAGCCACAAATAGGATTGCAATTTCAGGCCTGACATAATTGGCATCGGTAAAGGTCATCGTGTATATTTTTATGAAAGGCATAATGAGAATGGCCATACAAGCATATCCCCATCCCAGAAGCGCATAATAGAGAAATTCGTATTGCTTATAGGCTTTTTGCATGATCGCGGTTTCGTTTCGGATCAACAGGTCGCCAAAGACTGCACTGAGCCCGTTATTAAAGGTCGACAGAAGCGCAAGGACACTGGCAAAGACCATATTGAAAATAGTATAAACGCTTACTTCCTTAAGTCCGCAAAAGAATGTGATAACTAATATGGGCGTTCCGGTTGTAACAACGCCTAAAATCTGTAATATTAGCGAATCCCACCGCTTATCCAGGGCCTTGTTATCTGGTTTGGCCTTATAATTGATATAAGCGTATCGCTTTCTACAGTAAAGTGTATAGAGTACTGATCTTAAGAAAAAGCTCAATAACGCCACAAACTGCACCATAACAATATCAAAGGCTAACTTGGCCATGACTAGAATGATCACAGAATTCAAGGCTATAGCCACAGCGTTAATGATGGAAATGACATAGCTTTTCTGATCGGCGGTTAATAGCACACGATATTTCCCTATCGCAAAGAATTCCAGAGAACCCGATGCCCCGATAATCACCACAAGAAGTGCTATGGTCAAGGGATCAATACCCTGCCCGGAAACAAATAGCGGGTAAATAAAGGTGGAGACCAGAACAAGGGCCGAGAAAATAAAGCCGGATATGTTATAAAATCGATTTGCTGCCGACAAGATTCCGTTAATGCTTTCGGTTTCCTTAGTAGCCAGGGGCTTATAAAGAGCATAAACGGCCGCTCCCGCAAGCCCGGCCTCAACAATGCTGAAATATCCGATAAACTGTCTGACGGATGACACAAGCCCATTTACCGAAGAACCATAAACATCAACAAGAACTCTGGGCAAAATAAGGTTGACAACCAGATTCACAACTTGAAGCAGCATGGCACAGACCGTATTATAAATTGAAACCTTGATTCTCACTTCGTGACCTCCGATGCCTGGCTGTCTTTTGCTATCAAAAGAGCGGCCAGCACCAAACCGACAACCATCCAGAAAACAAGCATCACTCTCGGATAAAACCAGACGTATTCAGCTAGTGCGGTAACTAATACCCCGGCCAGAGAAGCTGCACCTGCGGCCAGATAATAGGACATTTCCTTATCGGTCCGGAAGGTGGCAACTTTTATGAAGCATGCTTTGAAAATCTTTCCGAGGAAAAGAATAAAAGCCGTTAATGCGATTAACCCCATCTCGGCCCAGATCTGGAGATACAGATTGTGAGCATGTATGGGAACCTTTGTGGAATAGATGGGATAATTCTGATTGATTTGGCTCACCACATCATTTCCCAACCCTATGCCATACAAATTAAAATCCTGAATCATTGGCCACACAGTTTTAAAAATATCAAACCGATAACTGGTAGAGGTGTCCTGGGGCATAAAAATAGTGGATAATCTAGTCAGGATGTAGCTTGGCATAAAGGGAAGTGCAAGCAAACCCAATACAATAAACATGGGAATGAGTTTTTTATTTGTAAGAAATAAAAAGACGAAAGCAGCGACTGCAAGCCCGATCCAACTGGAGCGCGACAAGGTTAGCAGCAATGAAATAAGCGGCGGAAGGGCTGCAAGGGCAAAGATGATCTTCTTTTTTACACCCTTGGCGTTTAAGAAAACAGCCACGTAAAAGGGCAGCATCATGGCTAAAACCTGGGCAAAATTATTAGGATTGTCAAAGGTTGAATAAATCCTCCCGGGAGCACCCTCATTAAGGGTATAATCGATTTGCGCTGCAATGATCGGTACGCCTTTGATGCCCTGATAGATGCCATACAGACCGCTTATGCTTACACCCACCAGCATGAGCTCGATAAAGGTGGACAATTGATCTCGGCTTCTGATGGAGCTCACCATAAGAAAAACAAAAATGAAACAAGCCATATAAAACACAAAGAAGCGAAAGCTTAGGCTGGGCTCAACAGAAAAGATCTGCCCTACTACTACCATGAGCGCAAAAGCATAGAAAAAAACGCTGAAGGGCTTAACCTGGAAGCGTAGGTCCTTTTCCTTCATAGTATTTAATAAAAAAAGTAAAAAACAGAAGATGGCTGCAATAGCGGAGTACATATTGTCCCATTTTAGGTGGGCTGTTTGATGAGGTATGACAAACACCGCAACCATAAAGAGTGCAATGACAACCGATACATTTTGAGCGATAATCATTATCAGTTTAAAAAAAAGACTATTGGAAAACGTAGGCTCGAACCGTTTATAAAGCCTTTTTAAGAGCATGGGAACAAAATTGATGACTTGATCCAAGCCTCTATAAAACAAGCTTTCTTCATGATAGCGATTGGAGCTGGGTTTTCTTAAAAGGCCGACAAGATAGCTTCGGTCGAAGGCTTTTTTCAAGCCGCAGCAAATAGCCAGAATGGCTTTCCCAAAAAGGCTATTTTGAAAAACAACGGACAGCGCATGAAAGAGCTTATTAAAACCATTAATGAAAAAGCTTGTTTCGAACAAAATTAATTCTCCTCAATTATTTAGTCATGTTTTGAATTCTGAAATAAATGGTTGTATTATCAATACGGATTTCATATTGTTTATTAATGTAATAGTCATTATTGCCAAAGGTTACTCCGGAATTCGTATAAACACCCGTTCCCTGAACTGTTATCACCACGGATTTATACCCCTCTTTTGTAGATTTGACTACTTCACCAGCAGAGTTGGGTGCATAGGAAATGCTGGGGTTGACTACAAGAGACTTAACAACGCCAAAGGATGCACCGGTTACTCTGTCTCTGACGCTTTCTCCTTCATTAAGGGTATTAGCAACCTCATCAAGAACCTCGTCTGCCACTAGAACTGTTGTAATATTGTCTTTTTGCGTAAAGGGTGTGATAACCTTGGAGTTGTTTAATTTATATGCTACGGCCACAATGACGCCAATGATGATAACAACTATCAAAATATCCAGCAAATTGATTTTCCCAAAAAGTTTTCCTTTTTCATCTACTATCATGTGTAAACTCCTTTTCACCATACAGATATGTGATGCTCAATTGACTATTTAAATTAGTTTACTAAGCATCATATAGATGCTCAGTTGACATGCCTTCGGCAATGCACCACAAGCTCGATTTGTAATACTTCGAGCAATTGCATGTCTAGTTTATTATTATAATCTTTCAAGGTAATGTTTTCAAGCCTTAATCCCTCTCGCCTTAAATTCCGAATTTGATCTTTAGCGCCTATGGAATGACCCTTATAGTATTCCCTTATACTGGATCATTAAAAAGAGCAGAAAAAAAATCGGTCATTTTATCCCCGATTTTCTTAAAGAAACCTCCGAAAACCTGCTTTTCCAGGATTTCGGAGGTTCCCTAAAAGATCTATCCTCACAGCATTCTGCATATTTCTCTTTTTAATCGACCCAATATACGTTTTTCCAGGCGGGATATGTAGGATTGGGAGATCCCCAGCATATCGGCAACCTCTTTTTGAGTCTTTTCAAGATGATTGTTCAGGCCGAATCGAAGCTCCATAATACGCTTTTCACGGCCACTGAGCTTGTTCATAGCGCTTACCAGAAGCTTTTTATCGGTCTCCTCTTCCAAGTTTCTCTGGATAATGTCACTGTCTGTACCAAGAATATCCGATAATAGCAGTTCATTTCCGTCCCAATCAACGTTAAGAGGCTCTTCAAAGGAAACTTCACTTCTAGCCCGGCTGTTTTTACGCAGATACATGAGAATCTCATTTTCTATACACCGAGAGGCATACGTGGCCAGCTTGATATTACGTCCGGGGTTATATGTATTGATGGCCTTGATAAGGCCTATTGTTCCGATGGAGGTGAGATCTTCGATATCAACACCGGTATTCTCAAATTTACGGGCGATATAGACAACAAGCCGCAGATTTCTTTCAATAAGGACACGCTTTACCGATAAATCCCCATTCCCCAGATTATCCAAAAGTACAGCTTCTTCACTGGCTTGAAGCGGTGGGGGCAAAATGTCATTGCCACCGATATAGAAAATCTCATTGGTTCCTTGGTTCGGAGTTTTCACCAGTGTTATGATAAACCCGAAAACCTTCTCAAACATCATATCGTCTCCCTTCTTTTTGGCTCAGGCGAAGATTTCCTTTCTCCTGAACCGGCCCCTCCTTGAAGCTAAATTTTTGACAACATGGCAGGCCCCACTAAAGCTGAATATCTTGCACTGTTGGAAAGCTTGATCCCACAAATTCCAACAATAACATCATTTATTTCTTTAAACGTTCCTTCTCTGCCTATTCGCAGATGATCCGGACGGAAACCGGTCAACATGCCATTCTCTCTTCCGATGGATTTGAAAGGAATAAGATGGATGCGCTTAAGCCATGAGCTCTCACCACCTTGATCCAATTGTTCATACACTCCCATGTTATTGGTAATGACCGAGGCATAAATCTCCGGAGGCAGGATGTTTTTTACCGAGTCAGCCTCCACCACCATGACCGGATAGCCCGTAATAGGGTCAACCAGCGAATTTCCGGTATCCACCAGCGCATTGATCCGGACCGACTTGTCACCAAGTCTGATATGTACCGGAATAATAGATCCCTCCCTCAGGGATTTTCCCGATAGTATTCTTCCTATAGGCCTTACCAGCGCGATACACAAACCTGCTGAAAACAGAAAAGCCTTTAGGGTACCCTGGGGACTGACGTACATGAGGCCCCCATAGGAAACAACTCCACCATCAAGCACACTTGACAATGCGAAGGTGCACCCGGCAAGCAAAAAAGCGGAGAGCAGCAGCATCCCCCAGCGCCTAAGAAATTCTGATGTGGTCCTGATCTTAAAGGCTATCATAACCATCAGTACAGAAACGGCTATTTTCGTGACCGAGGAGGTTAATATAACCGTGTTGGGGAACGCAATAGCCAGAACCGCATATAATGCCCCTATAGAGGCTGCAAGTGCGGTCTTGAAAACCTTGAGTCCACACCCTGATATGGCACTGGTAAGCTTAAGAATGAAGCAATTAGCCAGCAAGTTTTCAAAAAACAAGAGATCCGCATATACAACCACCCTATATCTCCCTTCACTTTTCTGTGTTCCATTTAAACTTATATGGAGGAAGCATCGCTTTTATGATAGTCGGCCCATGAAAAAGATAAGCCTATTATGGTTATCCAGCCTTTTTTGAAGGCTGATGCAATTCTATAATTGCATCAGAAAGTCACGCCGTGACTTTCTGGATAAGCATATTATAAAAGGCTTGATGTGTGTTTTATGTCAAATAACGTTATAGCCCGTAAAAATGTTGTCGCCTTTCCCGTAATCCTTTTGTACGTAGCCTTTTACTCTCTCCGATTTCCCGTAACACCCATCATGTGCCTCGAATAGAATAGGAGTGTATTCATCTGCTGGAGTGGGTTTTATGTCCGGAATAGCCGGTATGGTTAATCCGTATGAGGATATTCAGCTTAAAAGCGTTAACATATGTGCCATGTCCGATGCTATCCGTACCAGGGGCCCAAACGGTGCAGGGCACTTTCTTTCACCTCACGCAGCCTTTTTGAGACGGGTAGGCTCGGAAAGTCTTTTAAACGGAGGACCTTCAGTTACTGAAATTGCTTTTGAAGGAAAAACCTATATCATAACTCTGGACGGTATTCTTTATAACCAGAAAGAGCTCCTGTCGGAGCTTGAAGCCTTGGGTTGCCGATGTTCTGACTCTTCTTGTTCAGAGCTTTTGATATATGCTTATGCCAAATGGCAGCAAGCCTTTCTTGAGAAGCTTAACGGTATTTTCGCTTTCGCTCTTCTGATATTGGAGGATGACACCCTGATTCTTGCACGTGATCAGTTGGGTGCAAAACCTCTGTTCTATGGCATGTCAGGCAGAACTATGCTTTTTGCATCGGAGATTCAGGGTATCACACATAACCCTCTTTTTAGTACCACAATGAACCTGGAGGGATTGGGAGAGCTCATATGCTTAAGCCCACGACATACACCTGGAAGTGCTATAATCAAAGGTATTAGTGAGATCAGACCCGGCCACTTTTTACATTATTCACGGGAGGGCATCAGGCATATACGCTACTGGAAGCTGGAAAAACAAGCCCATGAGGACGATTTGGGAAAGACTCTGGAAACAGTTCGAGAGCTTGTTATTGACTCTGTAAAGCGGCAAATGCAGTCTTCGACGCCTTTGTGCGGTCTATTGTCCGGAGGGCTCTATTCAAGCCTGATAACTGCCATTGTGGCCGATAACCCTTCCCTCCTCAACAGTAATATCTATAACACCTGGTCAGTTGATTTTGAAAGAAACAATCGCTATATTCATCAAAGATCCTTAAGCGGAGACACCGACACACCATGGGTGCGCTGGGTCTGCCGTAGGGCTGGAACTCGCCATCACTACATCATCCTTTCGTCGGTCGATCTTTTGGATTCTCTTCTTGATGCCTCTGAAGCACGTGGTATTCCGGGCATGCCGGATTACGACAGCTCGCTTCTGCTCCTTTGCCGTGAAATACGAAAGGATTTTTGTATTATGCTTTCAGGGGATTGTTCAGACGAGGTCTTTGGAGCAAACACCCGTAATTCGGAGCATTTCGCTTCCGGAAAGAAGCGCTTGCCCTGGACATCCAATGTGGCTGAAAAAATATCTATTTTCAAGAATGATCTTATTGACCTTATCAAGCCCTATGAGTTTATTGAAAAATGCTATGAGGAAGCCCTGGCGGAATATCCAAAGTTCGTAACCGATACCAAACGGCTTAAAAAAGAAAATGAGGCCCAGTGGTTCAGCCTCTATTGGAATCTGCCCTGCCTTTTGGAAAGGCTTGACCGTATGAGCATGGCATTTGGCTTGGAGGCCAGAGTACCTTTTTGCGATGTGAGGCTGATCGAATATTTCTGGAATATTCCTCAAGAACTGAAGAGACTTAATAACAGGGATAGAGGCTTATTAAGGGAGGCCATGCGCGGCTATCTGCCCTCCGATATCCTCGAGAGAAAAAAGAGCCCCTACCCTCATTCATTGGACCCCGATTATGAAGCCAAAATTAAAAATTTACTGTTTGAGACAGTGCTGGATCCGGGTTCACCGGTTAAAAATCTCTTGAATCTCAAAACACTTGAGAGCATGATGAAACAGCAACAAGACCTCAACAAGCGTTATACGTCGAGGTCCCAGCTTTATGGATGGATTATTCAACTAAACCATTTTATGAGCTTAAACGGCATTACATCGCTTTAATCTCTTCCAGTAAAGCCTCTACGATTTGGTTTTCGGGAACCTTACGCAGAATTTCGCCCTTTTTAAAGATAACTGCCGAATCCTTTCCTCCTGCTATCCCGATATCAGCTTCACGTGCTTCACCCGGTCCATTGACCACGCAGCCCATGACCGCTACCTTTATGGGCTTATCGCAGTTCTCCAAAGCTTTTTCAACTTCCTCAGCAATTTTGATGAGGTTAATTTGAGTGCGTCCGCAGGTAGGACAGGACACAAACACGACACCTTTTCTATTGAGGCCGCACGCCTTTAAAATCTCTTTTCCGGCTTTTACCTCTTCCACTGGATCTCCAGTTAAAGAAACCCGTATGGTATCCCCGATGCCTGAAAGAAGTATAGCTCCTATACCAACAGCGGATTTAATGGTGCCGCGATAGAGGGTTCCCGCCTCAGTGATACCGATATGAAGGGGATAATCCGTTCTTTCTGCCAGTAACTGATGGGCTTTAAGCGCCATCCTTACATCGGAAGATTTAATGGAAATGACAGTATCATAGAAATTCAGATCCTCTAATATACGGACATGGCCAAGAGCACTTTCCACAAGGGCTTCAGCCGTAACATGACCATATTTTTGGAGAAGGTCTTTTTCAAGGGAGCCGCTGTTAACTCCGATGCGTAAAGCAATACCCTTACTTTGAGCCATGGCTACTACTTCTTTGACACGCTCTCTTGAACCGATATTCCCCGGATTGATGCGTATTTTGTCAGCACCATTCTCCATAGCCTTTAAAGCGAGCTTATAATCAAAGTGTATATCAGCCACCAGCGGTATTGTGATTTGCTTTTTGATTTCGGAAACAGCCTGAGCGGCATCCATGTCAGGAACGGCAACCCTTACAATATCACATCCCGCCTCGGCAAGGGCGTGGATTTGCTTGACAGTTGCCCCAACATCACTGGTTTTAGTGTTGGTCATGGACTGAATGGTGATGGGAGCATCTCCTCCGATAAAAAGATTACCCACCTTTATTTTGCGCGTTTTCCTGCCAATAATGCCATCCATTTTTCACTGCCCCCCTAATACGAAGTATCAATAACTTGGTACCTATAACAACCATCTTGGAATATCATTGAACAATGTGGCGATGAGGACAAAAATGAGGAGAACAAACCCCACCATGGATATCATACCGACTTTTTCTTGGGGCAGGGGCTTACCCCTGATTTTTTCGATGAGAAGAATGAGCAGCATGCTGCCATCCAGCGCAGGGAAAGGAATCAAATTCATAATACCTAGATTGATGCTGATAAAAGAGCAAAGATAAATGAGATTGAGGATAATATCGCTAGCAGGCTGCTTAGTCTCCACAACACTTCCCACTGTGCCTATAATCCCCACTGGACCTGATAACTCTTTAAAGGACACAGTTCCGTTAAACAGCCACTTCAATGAAATGAGCACGTTTCTGATTGTGGATACCGAATAACGGTATGAGGCCTTTAGCACCTCACCAAAGGTACCCTTCTTATGTTCCAAATTTACACCCAATGTATATTGGAAATCGGAAAAGGGCTGGATATTATCAAAGGTCGTGATTTTCCCGTCCCTATCAACCGTAATTTTTATGGGCTCGGACTTGTTGGCCCGTGTAACATTAAGGTAAGTAATAATTTCCTGCGTATTTTTAACCTCTGTGTCATCCAGCTTGATAATCTTATCTCCGCGCTTGATACCGGCTTTCTGCAGGGGCGAATCGGTTTCAATCATTTCTATGATGTTTGTACCCTCGTCTCCAGCCACCTTTGCGGTAAAGCCCAGTCTAAAACGGGTCTCGGTTCTGCCCGGAGTAATGATTTTAGTTACTTTCTGGTTGTTGCTGGTATCAAAATAGATGAGCTCTTTATCACGGCCGTCCTCACCATACATGAAAACGTTCAAATCCGCAGCAGGATCGTATATTTTCTTTCCGCCATAGGACAGAAAATGGTCTCCTATCTCCACCCCTGCCTGTTTAAGCGGGGAATTATCCGTCAGCTCTGTCACCTTGTTGGTATAGAAGCCCGTAGGTGTAATAAAGATAATGGCAAAAATAAAGGCAGACAGAATATTCATGAACGGGCCTGCCCCTATAACCAAGGCACGCTTTCCAACGGACTGCTTTGAAAAAGCCCGGGCATCGTCGGAGGATTCCTCCTCCCCCTCCATTTTAACATAACCACCCATAGGAATGAGCCTTAAAGAGTAGGTTGTTTCTCCTTTTGTAAAAGAGAAAAGCTTGGGCCCCATGAACATAGAAAATTCCAAAACCTTTATTCCCACAGCTTTTGCTGCTATAAAATGTCCCAGCTCGTGGATAAGAATAAGAAGACTCAACGCAACGAGCGCTACCAATATACTCATTTAAATACCCCCGTTAACAATGTTCCAGGCCATCTCTCGTGAAGCCCGGTCAGTATCTATTATATCGTTAAGTACAGGCTTGCTATTCACCAAATGCGCATCCATGACATGCTCAACTAGGTCGGCGATTTCAGGGAAGGTTATTTTACCTTTTAAGAAGAGTTCGACAGCAACCTCATTGGCCGCATTCATGGCACAGGGCATTGTACCTCCGATTTTAGCGGCGTCATAAGCCAGCCTCAAAGCTTTAAAGGTGCTAAAATCAGGCTTTTCAAATGTGAGCTGTTTCAATTGGGTAAAGTCAACCCTCTTATACTGATTGTCATACCTTTGGGGCCAGGTCAGGGCAAGCTGGATGGGAATACGCATGTCCGAAGGCCCAAGCTGAGCCATGACAGATCCGTCACAATAATTGACCATGGAATGAATGATACTTTGTGGATGCACCACCACTTCAATTTTTTCTACCGGCAAATTGAAAAGCCACATGGCTTCTATCACTTCAAGGCCTTTATTCATCAGAGTTGCAGAATCAATGGTGATTTTGCTTCCCATGGACCAGTTTGGATGCTTCAGCGCCTGCTCCAAGGTTACATTCTTAAGGCGCTCTGGCGTATAGCCCCGGAAAGGCCCTCCCGATGCGGTGAGAATGAGGCTTGATACATCCTCTGCTCTATTGCCCGCAAGGCATTGGAAAATGGCAGAATGCTCGCTGTCAACAGGAAGAAGTGAGACACCCTTTTTCTTAATGGCTTCCATGACAAGGGCTCCTGCTGTAACCAGGGTTTCTTTATTGGAAAGGGCAATATTCTTTCCGGCCTCAATAGCAGTCATGGTAGGTAAAAGACCGGCAATACCTACTACAGAGGTCAGCACGGTATCGGCATCAGGGTGCACAACCGCTTCTAAAACCCCTTGCAGGCCCTTTAGCACCTTTGTTCCGGTATCTCTTACAGCTATGCTTAAAAGCTCTGCAGCCTGTTCATTAAAAAGTGCGGCAACCTTGGGCCGATACTTTCTGATTTGCTCTTCCATGAGCTTAACATTGGAGTTTGAAATTAATGAAGCAACTTCTATTTGAAGATTTTCACATACATCAAGGGCCTGGACGCCTATGGAGCCTGTTGAACCCAGGATGGTAAGCCCTTTTACCATGCTAAAACAACCTTTCCCTTATTTCTCATAAGAATAGACTTACGTAAATGTAGATCAGCGGTGCGACAAATAAAATGCTGTCGACCCTGTCCATAATTCCACCATGACCGGGAATAATCTTGCCAAAATCCTTTATACCCGTGCTGCGCTTTATGGCGGAGGCGGCCCAATCCCCGAGCTGAGAAACCACACCGCAAAGAATTCCCATTATGGCAAAATGATAAAGGGGAATAGCCTCTGCTCCTGCCCGATTCATAATAACGGCACCATAAGCAATCATGGTGAGCATGCATCCAACAGCACCGCCAATTGAGCCCTCCACAGTTTTCTTGGGACTGATATGTGGAATAATCTTAATTTTGCCCAGAGTGACACCTGCAAAATAAGCAAAAATGTCGGTGACCATTGAGCCTATCAGCACAAGCCAGATATACTCAAACCCTCGATTCAGATTCCTGGTCATAACAGCAAAGGAAAGAAGAAACGGAATGTACATAATACCAAATAAGGTATATGCCATGTCCTCCATTCGGCAACGACCATTTTCAAAGATAATCCTGCAAAAAAAGTAAACAATAAGAAGAAACAGTAAAGCATTCAGGTATTCCATGGCAAAAACCTTGGCAAGTACCTGGGAGAGAACCGGAGACACCTGTACAGGAAGGGTCGAGCCATAAGCTTTGCCCATTATGGCCACAGCCGCAATAATGCTGACCGGTAAATCCACATGAATGTTTTTCTGCTTCATGGCCTTTGAGAATTCATATAAGCCTATAATACTTGCCGCCATGACTGTGACCGCCAGGACGTAAGGCGGGAGGAGTATCAGGCCTATCAAGACTGTCGCAGCAATAACACCGCTGATAGTTCTGATTAGCATTTTACACCTCCAAATCGTCTCTGCCTTCCTTGATAGGAAAGAATCGCTTCTCTAAGATGGCTTTCCTTAAAATCAGGCCAAAGAACATCACAAAAAAAGAACTCCGAATAGCTGCACTGCCAGATCAGAAAATTACTGATGCGCATTTCGCCGCTGGTACGAATAAGCAAATCCGGATCAGGTATACCATTAGTATAAAGCCTCCTCACGATGGCTTCTTCGTTTACCTCTTCTATTCTTCCCTCTTTAATATCATCTGCAAGACTTGATACAGCATCCACAATCTCCTGGCGTCCCCCGTAATTCAGGGCAATAATAAAATCCAAGCCGGAAATATGGCTTGTATTTTTTTCAACGCGATCTATCTCGGTGCGAATCTCATCAGGAAGTCTTTTTCTATCACCAATAACCTTAATGCGAACATTCTTCCCCTTTAGCTCCTTTTCTGCATTACGGAGATATTCTAAAAGGAGATCCAAAAGCTGATTGACTTCTTCCTTTGGTCTCGACCAATTTTCTGTTGAAAAGGCAAATACCGTTAAATACTTAACACCCAGTTCATAGCAGGCCTCAACTATTTTTTTGAGTGTACGCGAGCCCTCCCTATGTCCCATACTGCGGGAAAGGCCTCTCTTTTTTGCCCACCGGCCATTCCCATCCATAATGATTGCAATGTGTTGAGGTATATTTTTCAGATCTATATCTATTTCTTTCTTAAAAATCATCTTCTCTCCCATGCCCTTATTAAGAGTAGGATTTATTACACTATCATACCAAAATTCCAGAGAGTTGACCACAAAATTTAAAGCACACCCATTCTTTATGAGTGTGCTCCTGTTAGCCTACCTTTAATCGGATATTTAGCCTTCAACCTATTTTTCACCTATTCCCAATAGCTTGGCTGCATTATGATAGAGAATATCCGCTCTCTCCTGCTCGTTAAGATCTAATTGGTTAAAAACATCAAAGGCCTCATCATGGTATGCGGCGGGATAATCGGTGCCAAAGACAACCTTTTTAGTCCCATGCTTCCTGATGAGCTTGGTAGCAAAGGCACTATCCATATACTCAATAGCACTGGAGGTATCAAGGTAAAGGTTTTTTCCTATAAGGCAGTCCATTGCCTCTTTCCATTTCTTGTAGCCGCCTAAATGGGCGGCAATCATGGTCAATTTCGGAAACCTCTCCAAAACATGCGCCAGCCTTTGGGGTGAGGAGCTGTCAAGGTTCTCGTCACCCGCGTGTATAAGAAGGGGAAGCCTGTCACCAATAACACCATAGATCCTGTCCATTCTGGGATCATCGGCATTAAAGTGCTGAAAATCCGGATGGAGCTTTATTCCTTTAAGACCTAATGATATGATGCGCTCCAATTCGTCTTCCACATCTTCCATATCCGGGTGAAGCGTACCGAAGCCGATGAGCTTTTCACCTGCATGATGAGCAACCCAATCATTGATATTTTTAACCTGTGTGGCTCGGGTAGCGGTGGAATGGAACACCACATAATCCATGTGGGCTTTTTCTGCGCTTTTTACCAGATCCTCCACCCTGCCTGTACCCGACATTGTAATGGTGTAATGGGTTCCCACATTGGCCACTGCTTTTTCGGCAACGGCCTCCGGGAAAGCATGGGCATGAAAGTCTATTATTTTTTGCATTGATTATCTCTTCCTTAAATCTGTCTTATCAAATAGCTCATATAACTGATGTAATGGGAGAAAACCACGCCCGGCTCCTGAAGATCAGGGCACCAGCGCTTAACCCATTCCAGGGAAACATAGCCGTTAAAACCATTTTGGTTAAGCTGCCTCAAGCAGTCCAATACAGGTACATCCCCGTAGCCAAGCATCCTATAGGTTACCTGGCCATCCTTCATGGCTGAATCTTTAATATGAAGATACTTAATATAGCCATCTAAATTATTCAGAGTGGTGGCAGGAGATTCGCCAAAATAGCGGTAAGGATGGTGAATATCCCATAGAACACCGGAATTGGGACGGTTGACCTCTTTCATAAACCGAGCCATGATACTGGTGTTAGCCAAGACGCCATTGGTCTCTATCAGGGGGGTTACATTTTTGTCCGATGCATAATCGCAGACCTTTTGATATTGAACTTTAATAAAGTCTAGATTTCGCTTGGGACCAGGTGCACCGTCCTTATCTCCCAGAACGCGAATAAAGGGAGTTCCAATTTTCTGTGCCAGATCAACATAGGCCATGGCCTCATGAATAGCTTCCTCCTGCCCTTCTTCGTCAAAGAGATAGGCTCCGGAAGTCAGCATGGGGATTTCAAGCTTAAGCTTCTTTAAATGACCGACGGTCTTTTCTATATTTTCAGGCTTAAAGGGCTTGGTTTGAGGAGCAAATATTTCAGATTCGATTCCTCTGATTTCAATGCCGTCAAGGCCCAAATCCTTGGCGGTTGCATAGATTTCTTCCCATGACCATCCCGGGCAGCCCAGTGTAGAAAATGCCAGTTTCATCGCAATCGTCCTTTCTTCTTAAAAGTGGATACGACTCTATTAATCATACCCTAAAATCCTAGGCTGTTTCAATTGCCGCATCATCCCTCAGGTTAAGTTCTTCTATAGCGGTCTCACGCATTTTATATTTCTGAATTTTGCCGCTGGCCGTCATGGGGAAGCTGTCGGTAAACTTGATATATTTAGGCGTCTTATGCCTGGCCATATGCGCTTTGACCAACTCCTTGATCTCCTCGACCGAAGAAGTCTCCCCTTCTTTCAATATGACCCAAGCCATAATCTCTTCCCCGTATTGCTTGCTGGGTACACCAATAACCTGAACATCCTTGACCTTGGGGCAAGTATAGAGAAATTCCTCAATCTCTTTAGGATAGATATTCTCACCGCCTCGTATAATCATATCCTTGATGCGGCCTGTGATTTTATAATAGCCTGCTTCATCCACAGTTGCCAAATCCCCGGTATGAAGCCAGCCTTCACTGTCAATGGCCTGGGCGGTTGCTTCCGGCATCTTGTAATAACCTCTCATGACATGATAACCCCTTGTGCAGAACTCACCGGGCACATTGGGCGGACATTCTTTTCCGGTTTCAGGATCAACAATTCGGGCCTCCACATGGGGGAAAACACGGCCTACGGTAGACACACGCCGCTCAATACTGTCATCGGTGGTGGTCTGTGTGCACCCGGGAGAGGACTCGGTCTGTCCGAAGACAATAGTAATTTCGTTGGCACCCATGACATTGACAACATCCTGCATAACCTTAACAGGACACGGGGAGCCGGCCATAATACCCGTCCGCAACCTTGGAAAAGTGTACTTTTTAAAATCAGCATGCTCCATCATGGCAATAAACATGGTGGGAACGCCATGGACAGCCGTGCACTCCTCATTCTGGACAGCTTCCATCACTCTGACCGGATTATAATCCAACGATACCATGGATGTGGCATGGGTCAGACTTGCCATTACACCCAGAACGAGTCCGAAGCAGTGGAACAGGGGTACGGCGATGCAAAGCTTATCCTGCTCGGTAAAGTTCATGCCGTCGCCAATGCTTTTTCCGTTATTGACAATATTGTAATGGGTCAGCATAACACCCTTTGGAAAACCCGTCGTCCCGGAGGTGTATTGCATGTTAATGATTTCATGAGGGTCAAGGGTACTATTCACCTTGATAAATTCTTCATCTGAAATTTTATCGCCCATGGTATAGAGCTCATTAAAATTGTACATTCCCTCATGGTTTTGTTGACCGACAAAAACGATATTCTTCAGAAACGGCAGCATAGGATTATCAAGCTCACCGGGCCTGCAGTCCTTTATAGTAGGACAAAGCTCGTTGATAGTATTCAAGTAATTGGAATCCTTAAAGCTTTCAATCATAACCAGACACTTTGAGTCAGACTGACGCAGGAGATACTCCAGCTCAAACACCTTATAGCTGGTATTGACGGTGACAAGCACCGCTCCTATCTTCGCCGTTGCGAAAAGCGTCATGACCCATTCTGGACAGTTATTGGCCCATATGGCCACATGATCGCCTTTTTTTATGCCCATTTTCAAAAAGCCTTTAGCAATCCTTGTGGTTTCCTCATTGAACTCCTTCCAGGTTCTTTCATAACCGGTACCGGGAAATTTAAAGGCTAATCTGTCAGGATATTTTTTTGCAACAGCTTCAAGTAATCCGCCTACGGTAATATTCATGAGGTCGCTCATGCCCATTCCTCCTCGTTAATTTCATCATTAAGATCTTTTAAAGTATTGCTGCCATGGAGTTCGCAGAATCAACGTCTTATAGAAAATGAAGCCTCGAGTACCTCATTGTAATCTATAAAAACTGATTCTGAATAGCAAAAAAGCCCTCGTCTCCTATGAAAGAGACGAAGGCTTAACTCCGTGGTACCACTCTAATTGACACAAATTGTGTCCGCTTTTTTCAGTATCCACATCTCAAAAATGTAATACCTAACAGTGTAACGGCTGTATCCGTATCAACCTACAATAAGATTAAGCTTACTTCAGTGATCCGCTCCGGAGCGAGATTCACACTCTTTAACGTCTGCACTTGCACCTGTCGGCAGCTCTCTGTGTCGTTTAAAGAATCGTTACTATTCTCCATCAATGCGTTTAAACAATATTTATAAATATTATAAAGATCATATTTACAGTTGTCAAGAAAAATTCAAGCCAAATTCTCTTTTATTTTATCCATATTTTTTGTATCAATCTTAGTACCATAATACATATCATACAAATCCAGATGAAATTCATCGTTAAGTATTGTAATTACTCTCTTAAGTTCTTCCCAAAGACCATTCCTAATATTTTTTGAAGGAATAGAAATACCCACCGCATCACCGCCACTTATACCCATGCCAGGCATAGGAACATATTCTATTGATATCTGAGGTGACACCTTTCGATTCAATTCTTCCCAATTAATCTTATTGTTTGTCTCGGCAAAAATATTATACGACATACTTTATCACCCCTTTGATGAAAACTTGACACATGACGCTAGCTTACTCAAGTATTCGGATATCCTTATTCTTTCACTATCGTTAATACTCTGTCCTCTATCATCAAAAACCACTTCATGACTACATTTCTTTGGTAAGCAAGTGTTAAACCACTCAATTCTGCCGATAGCAAACTTTAATGATCTTATAATGTTTACTTCACCCTCCAGGCAATGGTTGAAGATATGAACAGCGGAGTTTTTTTTTTCATTATAGAATTCGGGGGTTACTGTTCCCCAATTCAAATTCATGTCACTCTCTAAATGTAATCTTATTAATTCGCTCTCTCCTTGGAGTTTCACGCTGATACCCCGCCTTTCACAGAATTCCAGAACCTCTGATAAAACATCAAATATGTTTTTACCACTTGTGGTTTTAAAACACTCTAAAAGATCTGACGCCCGTGGCTGTGAATAGAAAGTCTCACTGGGGTTTTTGCTTAAATCCCCAGCATCCCAAATAACATCGTCAGGCTTATATGTTTTTAGCTTTCTACGGACTTCAGCCAATTCAACTAAAGCATTTGATATTTCACTGGGTTCAAGTTTGTTATGGTATAGTCTTATCAGTAAGTAAGGATATTTACTTCCCCAGTTATTAGATTCCAGATGGTAGCTGATAGATGAAAAGAAGGCATGCAACAATCCACTATCGCCTATTTCCGTCCAAATACCACCACTCTTGAGTCCAATATTCATAATAACCTCCCTAAACACAGATGAATAATATATATTCTAATTTCTTTTAAAAATTATTTTGATTATGGTTTCAGTTTCATTATATATTAAATTCTCCAATTGATTCAAGGTGTCTAGGCTTACATTCTGTCCTCTAACATCTATGCAATAAGTCTGTTGAGTATTTGGGAAAAAGTCTTTTCTTTGCCAATATTGCTGCCTGATATTATTAATTAAGTTTGATCTTCCTGTTGATGTTGTGATATTATAATTTTTGACTTCAACAATATGATCGATTTTATACATATCTATTCTTATACTACCATTTTCACTATAATAAGCGCTTACAACGTTCCCATTAGCATCCTTTTTAAAACTTGCTTGATTTTGATATCCGTCTGATTCCGGATATTTAGGGGCAAAATCTTTTTCTGATTGTCTCCAAGTTGGTCTTTTTTCAGCTTTTGCTTCAGCCTCTGTAGCATCTGTAATGCCGGAGGATATAGCTTCCTGGTCCGAGATGCCAGAGATTGCATTCTCCATATCTTTAATAGCATCGACATCCGATATTTTATTCAAATCGTTATTAAAAGCTGCTTCAGCATTGTCAGCAACTACTCCAGCTGCTAAACCGGCAATTGTAAAAACTCCAGCTGCAGCCAAAGCAGTAGCAGCTTGAGCTTCCATGGCAATGAAGATTGGACTGCCAATTGTTCCAGTTCCTGCAAAGACCAATAACCCACCCGAAGCAGAAACACCTGCGCTAGACAAAGCACTTATAGCCGCCGCCAAGTTTCCGTATTCCGCTATCCTAGCTGCTATCATAATAGCATATTCAATATTAGTCTTTGCAGAAATATAGAAATAATTGTTATTCGCATGTTGCTCTGATTCTCCATTTACTAAGAAAAGTAGCGCTTTCATAACTCGATTATTGAGTAGCACAGCAGTACTTGGATAAATTGAATCAATTATAGCTGCATTTGCGCCAAGATTAATCATTTTCCAATCTTCATCGCTATTTGCATAAAATATGAAAGAGAATTGATTTAGTATACTCATTATATTAGAGGTAATATTAATAATCTTTGTTACGGGTACAGAGGCTGTTGCCACGCTATTGGTTGAGACTGTTTGTATGTCACTATCTATGTAGTTAGTTGTAGATTTATCTAAATCATCTGGAGATGTCGTTGCTATAACTTCACTATCAACAGGTATTGGTACAAGAGTATTGGTATTAACCCACCCATCAGAATTAGTATAGCTATATAGTACACCTAAAGTATCTGAAGAACTATTGTTATATTGTGCGCCTAAAGAACCAAAAGCGCCTGAAGTCCCTGAAGTACCTGCAACACCTACGATAGCTTCAATATTTGTATCTAGAGGTTGTGTTTCTTTAACATAAATAATCGTATTGCCTATGTCCATTCTATAAAATGTTATTGTTGGTTCATCGTCGATATCGTAGAGATCAATGCAACAATGAGACAAAGAGCGATACTTTTTTTCATAATATATCTCCTTATTAACAAATTGTGGAAACCTATTTTTTTGTATCACATATTGACTTTTCTTTGTAATGAAATGTAACAACTGCGGTTTGAAATGTAACAACTGCGGTAACTATAAAAAAAATATTTTTCTACTATTTACATACATTTAAGATATATTTTATTTAATTCTTGTTAACTAATGATTTCTATTAAATGAATAACCTAAAATCCGATGCTTATTTAATGTTTTTTAACGATCAGAGCGTTACTTATTTTCTTTCCTGCCTTCATAAAAAATGAATTCCTCATTTGCAAAAGTAACGTGAGTACCGTTCTCGAGCTTATACACCTTGGTGGGCTCAAGGCGCTCCCCCTCCATCAGGGTGCCATTGCGTGTATTCATGTCAGTAATAAAATAACCCTCCGGCGATTTACTGATTTCTGCATGCAATTTCCCTACAGCAGGATTTTTAAAGCAATAATCCACCTGCCCATCCAAACGTCCCATCATAAAAGGAAAGCTAAATAGAACAATAGTTTCAGAAATGTTCTCATGGAGACCTTTAAAATAAGGATGATTTAAAACAGCCGCATCCAAAAGAACGGTGTGATCCTCCACAGCAACCCCTGCCTCAGTTCTAGCCTGATTTAAACCAGGTTCAGGGGGTGTAAAAGCTTTATTCACATACGCCATGCTTTTAGGAGGAATAGGTGTGGGCTTGGTTTCCAGTCTGGGGGTGATTCTCTGAGTTGGCATATATAAAGCATTCTTTTTGGGCTTCGGTGGCTGTATGGGAGCAGCTTGCTTTGAAACTTCCTGCGGGGCACGTTTATCCTGTGTAAAAAGCTTGGTATAGACAAGATATGTAACCGCGCCTCCAATCATGAGATATCCGAACAGGGACAGGAAAAAATCAGGATTATGGATCGAAAGGGTTTCAGTAAAGCTCAATGCAATGCCCAATATAAGAAAAGCCGCCAGCACTGAACCCAGTATGATATAAGACTTTGATGGATAACTCCCGAAAGGAGTTTTTACCTTTTGCTCTTTTTGAGGCTCAACAGAACCTGAAGCTTTTGTTTGTTGCTGCGCCAATTCATGAGAAAAGGACTGGGGTAATGAAAATGTCTTCTCTTCCAAAGCTTTTACATAAGCCTTTAAAGCAGAAGCATTAAGCTCTTGCGCCTTTAAAAGCTCGATAAGCCTTTGAACAAAGTTGTCTGAAGGCTCATTCCTGAACCGGATATCATAAATGATGCTGTGGAGAAGCAGGCTTTTTAAGTTTTCAAGGGTCTGAGACATCTCCTTAAAGGGCAGATAAGCGAACGCCATGGACAAATCCTGTGGATTGACAAAAATAAGCTGGTTATCAAAGACCACTCCGCCGCCTTCCAGGAGGTATTCATCAAGGCCTTCCAGCAAAGCTATGATTTGTTTCAGGAAATTCAGAAATTCTTCTCTCCCCACTTCCCGCCTTTCAAAAAGCTTCTTCATTGAAATGCGCGAGGTGATATCGAAGGAAAGGCGGATCTCGTCATTAACACGAATGACTTCACTTGGAAGCAGGCCGGGAATATGATTATTGGCAAGCATCTCAAGCTGATATTCCAGTATTGCTCCCGCTTCCTCCTGATAAAAAGTATAATCCATAAGATTTCTTCCCGATAAGGTTTTAAAGCTGGGCTTGGGGTTAAACCTTTCAGTGTCCATGATTTTCCTCCTTAAAATGTGATCATGCCACTTTGGCTGGAATATGGCTTTGGGTTGTGTTTTGGCTTTCTTCCTGTTCCTGAATTTCATCAGGGGCTTGATAGGAACCATAGCCTTTAACCAACAGCACCTCCACATTAAGCTTCAAAAGCTCCGTACAAGCTTCTGTATATGCCTTTACAGCGTAATCACCCGAATTCTCCGGGATAACTAAAACTACAATTCTCCTGACGCTTTTAGCCTCCACACCGTTTAAATCAGGCGGCTCACATTCCAAGAGACTTTTCCCATGCTTTTTTATGGCATATCGGATCTCATTTGGCCTTGTGCTGTAGGTTTTCAGATGGGGGTTTAGTGTAAAAACATCGTAGTAAACTACTTCACCGGTATTTTTGTTTATGGTATAGGCATCTATGACGGGATAGTCCTTGGATGTGGCATAGGACTCCAATCCTTTACTCTTCCCTTCGTTAACCAGCTTCTCTACTTGACTGTCTTCAATCTCCAGACCCCTGTCCCAGTAACGGCTATCCTGATCCATTTCAGACCAGATGCTGGATGCCGTAGTTGAAGCCTGGTTTTCTTCTTTGATTTTTACCGAGACTCCGCGGCCGCCTGTCCATGCGATGATCTTCACCCGGTTGGTTAGCTTAAGCTCGGGAATAAAACCAAAAGGCGCCTTGATGCTATACCGCACCACCAGCTCCAAAGACTCGGTATCCCCGAATATACTTGAATTCTGATTAAAATCCATTCCTCCTATTCCTCCAACAACGCCAAGGGAGAGGGCGGCATCCCGGTCACCCGATTTGACTCTCTTATTAAGCTCAGCGCCCAGATCCCCTTTTGCAATAAGGCATACTAGCCTGTTGGTCACCTCATAGGAAAGCTTTTGAGCAAAGATTGTCATAAACAAACGAAGCTCTGCTTTTGGATCGGATATGATGGATTGAGCCAGCCCCCATGCCTCCGTCATATCTGCATCAAAGCTTTTGACATTCTCCAGCAGCTGCTGAATTTGATCTATGGAATAATCTCCTGGATTTCCCGGGTTTTGAGCGTTGTTTATCATATTATTGAATGAGCTGAATGCGTCAACAATTGTGTTTTTCTGCTCCTCCAGAGTGCCGCCTGCTTTCTGAGCCATATGATTTAATTGATCTGAATAATCCTTTAGGCCGGATACATGATAGAAATAGCTCATGTTCCCAATACGTCTGGCAACCTCTGATAGAGACGCCTGAATGGTGTTATAGGTATAAAAGATACGGATGATGTAGGCCAGGGAAAAAAGAACAATGAGAAATACAGGCAATGCAATTGCCGCCTCAATCGTGGCGCTTCCACCGTCTTTTCTCATTTTCTTTTTAATAACCTTGGCTCCATTCAATGGAGATCATCCCCGCATCCTGCTTCTTAAATAATTTCTCAGGCAAAAACCAGAGGTTTATATCCACTTCAGCCTTGATAAAAATATAGGTTTTATATTGAGCTATAGACAAATCATAGTTCTCCGAGGTTTCCTGCATATTAAGCTGCATGAGATCAGCGGCTCTCAAGGCTTTTTTTTCGGTTGGGACTGCTAACAGCATGAGCCTCATATAATCCGTATAATCCATCATAATAAGCTTTGCCGATATATGATTACTGCGGCTTTTTCCGGCCGCACCAAAAGCCTTATCGATTTGCCCTTCAACAGCAGTTAGGCCTTTATTAAGTAAATCGTCACCCACAGACTTAATTTTGTTGACCATACCTATGTAGAGGTCCGATTCAAAAATAAGCGCTCTGATTTTATCTTTACACGCGTTTTTAAACTGCATGAGTTCTTGCTCACCCAGAGCTTTAAGCCTGTCTGCAAGGTCATTGATATAACCGTTTACCGTGCTCTCCAATGTCTCTGTAAAGTTGTCCAGATTATCAAAATTGATTGAGGTTATAAGATCACTCTTAAAAATAGAGGCCACCTCGTTTTGAAAGGCTGTTGAAACATCACTAACCACTTCTTTCAGGCCTTTCTCAAAAGGAGCAAAAGCCATATCTATCTTACTGTTAATAATGCCTGTAACTGTCTCCTCAATTGCTTCGGAAGCATCATCGATTCCTTTTTCCATCTGCTCTTGGGCAAACGCCTTAATGTTCTTCAAAAAGGTATTCTTAAGGTAATCAACCATACTTTCCAGCCCAAGATACCATGAAGACGAGGTTTTTATCAGAGGAACCCTCCCGCCCTTAAGAAGTATCTCCGAATCCACATAGGATTCAAGCCCAGCCCAGGATATGAGCAGGAAATTTTGCACCACGGGTATTCCGAAGATTGTCCAGCCCGCTATAGACGTTGCCAGGGACAGGGTGGCTGCCATCTTGTCCGGATCAGTGTAAACATGCAAGAGGTTAAAGACCAGACGAATAGCAAATAAGCTTCTTTGTGAGGCTCCGATGTTTTCTGCCTCCCCGGAATTTCCAAAAATAATGTACTCTACCTCACCCTTATCATAGTAGGTGGTATCAAGTGGTCTACTATAGCCAATATCGTGTTCGATAGTGTCTCCGGTAGCCGCACATTTAAAGGCCGAAACTATGTACTCGTTCATATAAAGGCTTTCTATGATTCCTTCGATTCCGTTGGCCACGGCATCTTTGATAATGCTGATGAGCTCGGTCGCTCGAGCCATTTCATAATCAAAGAAGTTCTTATCGTTCTCATTGACGGAATCCAAGCCCTCAACCGGCTTTTCAAAAGGATTTTCCTTAATCAATTGATTTTGGTCGGATTCTTCTATAGCCTCTCCAATTTGCTTCAATACTTCAGTTGAGCTTATTGCCCCCATATGGGACGGAAGGTTTGCAATTCTTTTCAATTTATCCATTAAACCCAGGTCACCGGGCTCATTCTCTCCGGCGTCATTGGGCTCATCAGGTGTTTCTGATTCACCTCCACCTGATTGTTCGGATTGATCATTCCCCTTCTGCCCTACTTCCCGGGCAAAGCTTCCTATGCCCTCACGTATCTGATTAAGCTCCGTATCATCGGCTTCTGGTTCCCCTGCCTCTGAATCCAATCCATAATAGTTTTTATAGAACCATTTTCGAAAAGCCTCATATTCTTTTGAGTTTGGCTGAGGCTCAAGAATATATTCGGGTACACTGTAAATCCCCTTCATTTGAGTTATTGCCTTTAAATCTGAGAGAATGGACTCTGAATTTACTAAGCCCGCTCTGACATTTTCATATCCACCATAGCCATAATAGCGTTTCTGCCCGTTCTGAGGTTCTTCTTTAACAGCAATTGCGGATTTTAAAGCATTATCCAAATCATAACCGGCCTGATTAAACAGGGTGAGACAATCCGTCAGAGCCTGCTGCCATTTTTCCAGCTTTGCCAAATTGGAAGATAGCTGAGATCGAATTTCGGTGAAGGTTTCTTTTTTGATACATTTGAGCTGCTTATCAAGCTCTCCCTGAATTCTATCCGAAACAGAGCTGTCACTATTCCGAGAGTCGTTTTGCAGGCTCTCGCTCTGCTGGTCCAATTCATTCAACTGTGGTTCCAATCCGTCAATCATTGCAATAAGGTCTACATGGTAATGTGTATGCTTTGTGATATGACTTAACAGTGTATTAAGAGCCTGGGTAATATCGTTATTTTGTGTTTTTGCATGGTTAAGGCTTTGGATGACCTTTGAAAGCCTTGTCTCCAGATCGCTCCGGTATGGGGAAATGGCATTATCCAGCTCCATATAGTCCTTATAGGCCATGTTGTATGAGTTTTCAGCACTTCCGTAATGAGCTTCAAGCTCGGCTACGTCGCCCTCTAATTCAACTATCTTACTATTCAGGGCTTGAACCGCGCTTCCCGTGGTATTGGCCAGTTGTGCCTTTGCGCTTGAAAGCTCTGTTTCTTTGCTGCTTAAGCTGTTTCCAACGGAGTCAAGCGTATGTAAAGCGCTGTCGTAGGCATCTTTTGCGGAACTGTAAGCAGCATACAGCGCCATATAACCATCCTGTGCTTCCTTTATGGGGTTAACTTGATTATTGGCGTTTTCGATCTCACTTGCAGCAATTTGAACGGCACTTTTAACCTTCTCAAGCACACTATCCTTTAGAGTTTTTTCTGGGACTTTCGTATCGGTATTAAAAGCAGGCAGCTTCTCCTTTAGCATGTAATACACATTGACAAGCGAACTGCGGATATTATTCATCAGCTTATCCAGGCTCATTTTCCGCTCCACCATGTCAGCTTCCGCCATGAGTCCCATCATCACTTTTATTTTCTCGTAAAATTCCTGAACGGCTTGAACCGGCGCCCGGTATTTCATGAACTCCGCAGCCTGCTGCTGAAGAACATAGGGTTCACTGTAGTTGTAAAAAGGGATAACCTCAACGCTTCGAACCTGAAAACCATAAAGATCAGAGACACCCTCTGCCGAAGCGGCAACATTCAGGTTCTGGGAAAGGAGCTCAAAGATTTCCGCTTCCATAGCTTCTGTGTCCCTGGGATATAAAGCAAAAAGCCCATATTGCTCCTTCAATTGACGGTCATAGGCGGCCAGCATGGACTCCGCACAGGTTTTAAGAGCCGTTTCAGCCTGCTTTCTTGCCATTGAGCAGCGTGAAAGGTCGACCAAAATACAGCAAAGCGGAACTAAAACCGCCAGCACAATACAGATAAAGACAGTAATGCTTCCCCTTCGTCCAAAAAACATGGGTTACCCTTCCTATTTCTTTAGGATTTTATCTAGATTCTCTCTTAAAGGTAAAAGCTTTTCATTGAAAAGTTGAAAGGTCTCGGTTCCTCTGATAAGCTGAATGACATAGTCGGTCGTGTTGATCATATCCTTGGAATCGTAAATAAACGCCCGGCTATACCCCTTTATCACTACATAATCACCTAAGCCTATGAATTTCGCCCCCGGCACCCGGTAGGCTGCTTTGATTTCAACCGTCAGAGTTGATGGCAGGCCTGGCGTATAGCTCACTGCAACCTCGGGCTCCTGAACATCACTTCCCCTTTTTGATGCTTCCTCAGAATTGTAGAGCTTGAGAGCACTTGAGCTCATTACCTTTTCTTTGAGATACTCTTCTGCTGCAGCCTCTTTATCATCGTTATTCCAAAGCTTGATATGCCAATATATTTCTCTCGTTTCATAGGAGGATTTTCGATATACGCCTGTGTCAAGCTCCTCCGTAGGAAGAGGCTTATAGCCCCACTGCCTGGAAAGGCTTTGGGCGGCGTCCTCGGCCAGATTCTGAATCAGCGCTTTTTGGTATAAGAAAAAAAAGACAACAATGACCGCAAGGATTGAAATAAAAACAACCGGTAAAATCAATGCATATTCCAAGGTGGCGTTCCCTGTTTCCCATCGTTTTACTTTTACAGACATCAAAATACACTCCTGAGCTCCAGAATAACCGGTGCCACACAAATAAGCACCACGGCAATGAACATAATGGCCAGAGGAATCATAAGCTTGGAGGATGCGGTTTCTCCGAGCTGTTTTGCAATATTTTTACGCATTTCCCAGCACTCCGTTCCCATTCTTCGAAGTTCAAATACCATTTGATTTCCACCCAGCTTTATATTTTGCCGGAGAATACTCACAAAGTTGGTGATCTGCTTGATTTTGCATCTTTCGGCAAAGTCGGCATAGGCTTCGTTCTCCGTTATTCCAGCCTGTATATCTGTAATAACACATTGGAGCTCCTGATAGAGCGGGCTGTCCTTTCGGGCTTCGTTCACAATTCTGTCAATGGCTTGCCGGATATTAAGCCCTGCATTTACCAGAAGCACCAGCTTACTCATAAAATCCGGAAAATCTTTTTCCAGCTTGAGTTTTCTTTCTTTGTACCGGTCATCCAGGGTTTTATCGGCCAGAAAGAAAAAACCGACCCCCGCTATAGGAATAACGGTCAGGCTCAAGCCCTCCACCCTACCCAGCAGGCAAAAGATGCTGGTCAGAATTAATCCCAATATCAGATAAAAGACCTTAACAGCCCAATGCACCTTGGCAAAGTAGGTCATATATCGGCTTCCGTGGAGCATGACAATCTTATGATTGATCCTGGTCTGATAAGGGCCTTTTCCTGTAAGCTTCAATGTGTCGACAATTCCCAAGCAGCCGGGTAAAAATGCTTTATAGGAATATTCCTTTTGATCAAGGGAATCAAAAAAATCTCGATACTGCTTTGAAAAGAGGTATTGAAAGATCCCATATGTCAAAAGGGTGACACATAGAAGTGACAGACTGATGATCTGCATGACTTACACCTCAATTTGCATGACTTTATAACCAATAAACTGGCCTATGAGTATCATAACTAAAGCCACCGTCATCACTACATGGCCATAAACGGTACTCATGAGGGGTTCCAGAAAACCGGAATTTGAGCTTTTAAGCAAGAAAACCATGGCAAAGGGCATAATAGATAAAATCTTTTGTTCAAGCTTCTTCCCTGAAATGAGGGTTTCAATTTCCTGCTTGATTTCGACCTTTTCCCGAATGGTTTCCGATGTATTTTTTATCACTTCCACCAGATTGGCTCCGGCACGTTTTGAAATCATCAAAACATCAGCAAAGCTTTTAATATCCTCGATTTCGCTTCTCTCAGCCAAATCATGGAAAACATTCTCTACAGGGTCATTTACGAGAATGCGTCCATTCATAATCTCCAACTCCTTAAGCATGTCACAGTCCTGATCAGAATAGATTCCAGAAAACGCCTTCTGGGTATCCATAAGTGCGGTCTCCAGGGATTTACCTGCTGAGAGGGAAATAGAGAGAAAATAAAGTACATCCTTAAACTGAAGATGAAGTACCTCTTTCCTTTTTCTTAGCTGCTCTTTTCTGCGGAAAGGGATGTATAGGATACCAACAAAAGAGAACAACACCGCCAGCAGGACACTGTCATAAAAAAGCAGACCCACGCAGAAGCAAAGCCCCATGGCAAGAGCTAAAGTAATTAAAAGTTCATCCATCTTCATGACGTACACTTGATATTGAGGTAAGTCTTTAATCGTCATTCAATTGTGATCCCCCTCTGCCTTGCTTTTGTCCGTTTCATAATGGGGTTTCCCGTCCTTTTCAGGCTCCCTATGACCTTGCCCGATTCATCCTCTCCCTCTTCCTCAAAAACATAAAGGGGATTTAAAAGGATTTCACCTTGCTGATAACCCAAAACCTCTGTTATTTCCATGGTTTTTCTTGAGTGATCCCGAAGTCTTGAAAGGTAGATCATAATGTCCAAAGCAGAGGCAATTTGTTTTTTTATGGCCTCCAGGGGTAAAGGAGCTGCCATTAGAACCATGGTTTCAAGACGGGACAGCATGTCCGCAGTTGAATTGGCATGCCCTGTTGACATGGAGCCATCATGGCCCGTATTCATAGCCTGGAGCATATCCAATGCTTCTTCACCACGAACCTCTCCCACAATGATACGCTCAGGCCTCATACGAAGCGAGGTCTTAATGAGGGTCTTCATTTTAATTTCCCCTTTCCCCTCCGTATTGGCGTTACGGGTTTCAAGCCTTGCCAGATTGTTAATGGACAACAATTGGAGTTCAGCCGAGTCCTCGATGGTAATGATGCGTTCATCTTTGGGAATGAGAGAGGATAACGCATTTAAAAATGCGGTTTTCCCGCTGCCGGTACCCCCACAGATAAAGATATTGTACTTGGACTGAACAAGCTTTTCTAAAAACAGGGCAACCTCCTGCGTCAAAGAGTTGAATTTGATCAAATCCTCCATGGTCATGGGCTTTTCAGGAAACTTTCGAATGGTGACTAAAGGCCCATTAAGGGCGATGGGCGGCAAAACCACATTGACCCGGGAGCCATCTTCTAGTCTGGCATCCACTACAGGCTCAGCTTCATTGACGCTCCTGTTCACGCGAGCTACAATACTTTGAATAAGATCCTCTAATCTTTCCTTATTGTCAAAAGCAATACTTGTTTGTTCCACCACCCCTTTTTTTTCAATGAAAATCCTATCTGGCCCGTTAATCATGATTTCTGTTACCTCAGCGTTATTGATCAGGGGCTCGATGACATCATGTCTGCGCATCTGGTTAAAAACGGTATCCACAATGGTTTTGATTTCAGCCACACTGAAGTATTGGGTCAGCTCCTTGGAAAAGCAAAGCCTCTCGATCTGCTCTAAAAGCTCATTATCCAGCTGTTCAGCCTCATAGTCCAGAGCTGAGCCGTAGCTTAAGGCAACCTCTTTTCTTATTTCACTGATAATTCTTCGGATATCCGGCATAAACATCCCTTTCTTTATACGGGTCGAGGCTTGTGGTACGTTCCTGCGAAACGCACTTCTACACACAGGTCGAGGCTTGTGCTAAAATGCTCTCAAGGGCGGATTGGTATTCCTTTGAGGGAGGAAAGAGGCCGGTTCCCTCCTCATTGGGAAAAGGCAGGTAAACCATCCGGTAGTTCGTTATATCCAATGTGTTAGCGCTGCTTTCCTTGTTTAATCGCGTTACACATATTAAAACCTTCTCTTTAAGCAATAAGCCCATGCGTTCTTCAAGGCGGTTTAAAAGGGTGATCATTTTTATCAGACGATCATGCGAAGTTGGATAGTCTAGTAGTGTGATATAGATCTTGTGAGCTTCCTGTACTAGCAAAGGAAGAAGCTCATCATTGTGAAAAGCTCTTGACAGAATAATCTCACTATAACAGGTACGACCTCGTATGGCTTTAATGAGGCTTTCACAATCAAATGGACTTAATTTTACAATATCCTCCGAGTTCTGATGACCTTTCATAAATTCAACACCATGCTCAAAGTCCCTGGAAGAACAAGCCTCTGCTTTCAACGAAAGATTCTCTTTCTGTGATTTGACATAGTACAGCATTTCGCTTAGGCCCCTTGTATGATTGCCGGTAAAATACATATCAGTATTTGAAAATTCATCAAGGTTCAAATAAAAGGAAGTTTGATTTTTTGCATAAAAGCACGCCAGAGCCTGGGCTATAGGATTGAGTACATCGCTCCCGTCCGCATATAAAACAAGATGTATTTGTCCGGAGCTCTCTTTTTTGTCGATACTCTCAGGAAGATTGTCCGCACAGAGGGATAATATTTCTTTCATGAGTGTTTCCGCAGGTCTGTACTTGTGGAGGACGGTATAATTTTGGTGGAGCTGACTTTGAGGACTATCTCTCAGAACGACAAGATTTTTAAGATCAGGTTGTGTGTCCATTTTTGATAGAAACGAAGATGAAATAGCTACTAAATCAGCTTTATCTCCTTTTTCAAGCCAGTTTTCGAGCTTTGAAGGACTTGTAAAGAGCTCTAGCTGAAAGGAGACGGATTTATTTTTATGTAGATAGGCGCTGAATTTCTCCAAAAACATCTGATCAAGATCTGCCAACACTAACCTAATTTGTGTCATATTCACCCATCCATTACCATGTTTTATTATTCTAGCAATTACATATTTTACTATAGTTTTTACATTATGTCTACTGTCTGGTCAGTTTTTGTCGTTTTATCCCTCTATCTATCGTTGCGAGGAGTATAAGCGATGAGACAATCCACAAAGAGTCATACCAGGTTCTCTAAATGTGCTAAAAAATTGCATATGAAAAAACCACCTGTTATAAACAGGTGGCAGTGGTCATGATTTTGAGCATCCCTAAAAAATAAATTTATTTTGCCATTGATTCAGCAACGCTTTTTTTGGCAAGCCTTAACTCCTCCTGAGATACTTCTTCATCAAAATCAGAAAAAACATTTTCTGCGATGCGGTTACCTATAAGGAATTCGTACCAGACAGATGCAAGAATGTACCTTCCTACACCCAGTGATGCGTGGAATGTGTCCCGATGAATTTTGGCAATCCCGTTGGATAGGGCATGTTGAAAAGCTTCCCCACAGGGTATGACCGGTATATTCCCCAGGTCTTCGGAGGCCTTTTTATATGCAGCTCTAAGGTCATCAAACATTGCCTTTTGCTCCGCATACCCCATTTGGACGCACAATTTGTCACTGCCCTGTTCGTAGGCCCAGGTCTGGTGAATGACCTGTTTTGCTTTGGGTGAATACTTTTTCACATATTGTGAAAGCTCCATTAAGTATGGCTGGTAGGTTTCATAATCAACACTTTGAGCACTCGCCTGCTGCATGGTTACAAAATCCCATTCATCACTTTGCAAAGCTTCCCGAATGGATACTTTAAAGCCTGTTATATCACCGTTAAACTCCATTCCATATGCTTTTTCATCATTCAACATGTTATTATAATGGGTACGGAGCGAGCAGCCTCCAATGTATAAATTAACCACCTTGAGATTATGTCCATCTGCTTTTGCGATTTGATGCAAGTACCTGGTTGCATCCTGTGAAAAACTGTTCCCTATCGCTAAAACCTTCATTTGGCAACGGCTCCCTTCAATAGACGAGTATTTTTTCTAAAACACCCCCGATAACCGTTGCCATTCGCTCAAATCCCAGATCATTGGGGTGACACCCATCGACGGTGCAGCAATCCCTGTTCTCCAGCCCAAACAATGTTTCTCCATCGATAAAGTAGACGTTCTCATCCTGTCTTTTCAACGCATTCAGATACGTTTCGAGAATAATGGCTCGTCTCCTCCGGTCTGCACCACTGGTGCTGCTGAAATCCGGTTTTGATATCATAAGTATTGGGGTAAGCGGTTGCTTGCTTCTGAATATGTCATACAGCCTGACGTGTGTCTGCTCCAAATACTCGGCACTTGGTGCATTATGATCATAATCGCATACAAAGGCCGAAATATCCAATGATGCTAAATAGGTAACAATGGCCTCCTCGGCCCTACCGCTTCCCGAAAAGCCCAAATTGATATAATCACAGTCCAGCTTTCTGGATATGATGCCTTGGTAGCTGTTGCCCGGCCTTGAAGCACATCCTCCCTGTGTGATTGAAGACCCATAATACAAAACCGGTTTTGGGCGGCTGTATTCTTCTGCCGGCTGTAATACTGCGGTGTCTTGCAGTCCGATATAAAGTGAATCGAGGTTATTATATAGCGGAAAATTAATGGTCAAATCACGCATCTCATTTGTTTCAAAATGCATAATGGACTCGTATCCATGCTTTAGGTCTGTTGGTGGTACAAACGCCTTAACAAAGGTATATCTGCCATTTTTGTACTCATACATATCAAATCCCGATGACCCCAGCAATGGCATATGCGCCATATGGCAAACATCGGGCATAATAGATTTGATTGCGATATATTTTGAGTTGGTTTTGAATCGTACTCTCCCGCCTGCCGTATTTGTGTGCAGATAATGAACGCCTTCACTTGTCTTCCTTGCGACGTCCTCGGGTATGCGGCGAAATTGCTCGCCTTCACTAAAGCGGTAGAGCCCGTACCCTTTGAATGGCTGGAGGCGCACATCGTAGAAATAAATATCCTTTTCCGGAAGGTCGGTTGTAATTTTGAAGTTCGGGTCAATTTTGGATATGTCGTTTTTGTTCATTGCTCAAATATCCTCTTATTTTAGTTTCACTCATTTTTACAGAACCTTGTTACTTCGTAATGAGAATATCATAATTACTTCGAAAAAGAATATCCTATTCGAAATTAATTTTAGAAACTAGGGGAGTTTCACCGTGGGAATCATCTTGAAATCTGCAGGTACAAGTGTCATTTTTTCACAAATGCCAAACTGGTGCAACCAAAAGGTATGCTCAGCCCCTTTTAGAACTATTGGCCAAAGCGAAGCGTGACCTACTTCTCCACCTTACCCACCGATGCAGCGTAGATTACAAATTCATTGTCTTGCTCAAAAGATGGTGACGAATCCAAACCTAACAACTCATCTGCCAGGGCCTGATCATAAGCACCGATAGCGCAGGTGCCACAGCCGATGGCTTCACAGGCCAGGTAGAGATTCTGACAAACATGGCCTACATCAATTAATGCATATTTCTGTGCATCAGTGCTATATCGCCACTCACTCCGGTATGGGATAGCAGTCCATACAAAGGCCACCGGTGCACTTCCAAAAAAGGTCTGCCCACAATAGGCGTTGCTGACCCTGTCCACCTGATTTTCTATTGAACTTATGAATTCCAACTTATGTTCTAAAACTAAATAATGGTATAGCCCGGGTTCCAGTCCTTCAACATGATTAATAAAAAGATAGGTTTCAAAAGGATGTCTTGCTCCCGCTGAAGGTACTGTACGCAGAGTTGCTTTTCTTTGATTACTGACTACCTGCTTAACTCCTTGAGTAGCCCACAATAGGAACGCCAACTCATCCTTGGTCAAGGCTTCCTCAGTATACTTTCGTCTGCTGACTCTAGAATTGAGCAGCGTTAAATAATCATTGTTTTTTATCACGTTTTCGAAGCTTTTTGTCAACGGGATGATCCTGCTCCCTCCGCACTGCTTATCCAGTGGCGGCTGGGGTAATCTCTGCTGTTGATCACTGATGGTATCATCCGAAGCCGCTTTCATCATTTCCCTTAGCTCCATAATTCTTAACTTTGTATTATCTTCTGACATAAATAATCCTCCTTGTACTACAGATTTGATTTAGGGAAATCATTATTCTGAAACTCTCCAATAATAGTCCTACCATCAGCAAATATATAGAGGCCGGTTCCGTCCCTTATATCTTCTTTCCACATACCTATATACTGATCGCCATCACCCCAGGAATGTTTACCATAACCATCTCTTAGATCAGACTTCCAATCCCCGACATAGGTTTCACCGTCTGCCCAAATAAAAGTCCCCTGTCCACATTTGATGCCATTATCCCAGTGCCCAATATACTTGTCTCCATCGGGCCATGTATAAATGCCATAGCCAGTTTTCTCATCATTTTTCCATTCACCTATATATTTTTCGCCGGAAGACCAAGTAAAGGTACCCTGACCGTCCATCATATCGCTCTTCCACTGCCCTACATATTTACTTCCATCTGCATAAAGATAAATTCCTTCACCCTCCATTTTACCATTCACTTTTTCACCTACGTAGGTACCACCATGCACGTGTTTACGCTTGGGTTTCTCTGAATTAATTATCTCACTCTTGATTATTTTCATATTTGTTACTTTAATGGGATTAGCTTTATTGATTCTTTTCATTTTTTCTCCTTTTTTCTTCTGGCACCGATATTTTTGAAGCCAGCTATTGAACTTCCTGCGGAATGACTTCCTTTTAAAAACCATTTTATAATATAATTCATTAATCGTCATCATCCTTTCATTTCATTGCTTGATGACATGCTAATTTAATATAAAAATTACTACCGTCTCCACGTGCCTTAAGTGCTTGCTATTAAATGTATATTCCATTCCATCAGTTGCAATATACACATAAATCTTTCATTTATTTTACCCTTTAAATAGACCGTCGGTTCTATTAAAATAATCCACCATCTCAAATATATAAGGATTTCCTTTTTCATTATCTACAGAAATAGTGATGATACCATAGTCACAGTCTAAACAAAATGAAATACCATCAATGAAAAACGTACAGATATAATAATCCATAATCAACATCTCCATAACTGGCGTTTGAAACTTGATACGACCTCTGTATAATGTTTCTAAATCTTGGATTGTTTGGTTTAAGTCTTTCATTTCTTCTAAATGTGAGTTCATATAATTTCCGTTCGCCATTTCTTCTACGGAATACTTTTTGTGACTGGGTTTATTATTTTTATATTCTGAATTTAAATAAATTGTTTCTTTTATAGATTCATTTCTTCGATTTATTCTAATCCATATTTCATCCATATCGTAAATAGTTACACAACACATTTTATCATCAGAATGATTGATGTTACTCTTATAGTGACATTTATCATCTTCAATATAGAATACAGGATATTCAATGCCTCTATATTGACAAAAAGCTACTCGTGAGAAAGAATCACTTGCATTCTTTGTTGAAATTCGCTGAATCGGTTTTACACAATGTATATCGCCTACATCATATAATTCATATTCGTTCATATTCGAATATGTCTGTACACGATATGTGCATCCATTCCAAATGGCAAACTGTCCCATATGTAAATCCATATTATCCATATAATGAACCTCATAATTTCTAATTTTCTTTCACTATATATTTATCGTTCCTTGACATCAATACAACAGTCTTCACGTGCCTTGAGTAGACGAAAATGATGTTTCATTCATCAATTCGATAAAAGCCTTAAGTGCTGCAGACATCCATTTGGTTTTGTGGTAAAGCACTTGAGTAAATATGAGGAATTCCGGCCCCACCCAGTTCAACCTCACAAGCCGTTTTTGTTGAAGCTCTTCTTCAACAGCAGTTTGCGGCAGAAATGTGATGCCCATTCCACTCAATATCAGCTGTTTAATGGCCTGAACGTTGCCAGTTTCTATAACTGATCGAGGCTTTACATTAAATTGCGACATTATAGTATCAAAAAGTGCTCTATAGCCGCAGCAGGATTCCGTTAAAATCAGGGGTTCACCCGACAAGTCTTCTGGATAGACATTTTCTCTGCGGGCAAAAGCATGTTCGGGCGAGCATAAAAGGGTCATTGTTTCTGGGGTTTGTAATACCGTAATGAAATCGCTATTTGATATTTTTTGGTCAATAAAAAATGCTATGTCAATTGTATTCTCCTTTAATGATTGCAAGAATTCAGCTTTTGCCCCGAACTTGATTAAAATCTCGACATCAGGATAGCGTGAGCGATATTCTTTTAACAGTTTAGGCAGTCTTGTCACACACAAGGATTCGACTGCACCGATTATTAAGGGACCACTGGGCTTATCCGAGTTACCAACTATATTTTTGGCATCATTCGACAACTTCAACATCTGTTGAGCAATCGGTAGCAGTTTCTTTCCTTCAGGCGTTAATGCGATATTGTGGCCCAGGCGCTCAAACAGCCTTACGTTCAGTTCCTGCTCAAGCAATTGAATTTGTGAAGTGATGGAAGATTGGGCATAACCCAGCTCTAGCGCTGCTTTAGAAAAGCTTTGAAGCTTTGTGATTGTTATAAAGGTATTTAATTGTCTTAATTCCATTGTTCGTACCTACTAATCGATTCTATCGAATAATTGTATAGAATTTATCAATTTTACTGTATGTTCACTATATGTTACCATACTATCTAATATTTCTAAATGTTTTTTTAATTAGAATTGAAAGGGGATTTTAGCATGAACGAGTTTAAGAATAACAATTTGGAGCTAATAAGTTTGGTCGATGAATGGGCGCCGAAATTATCGCAGCTTCCAGAAGATATGCTAATCAAAAGGAGAAACAGTCAAAACAGGACAATCAAGCAGATTGTCGGACATATGGTCGATTCGGCTTCCAACAATACACATAGGATAATACATTTGCAATATCACGCTAGTCCTTTGATTTTTCCCGATTACGCTAACCTCGGCAATAATGACAGATGGATTGCAATACAAAATTATCAAGATGAAAAATGGAAGGATTCAGTTGAATTATGGAAATACTCCAATCTTCATATTGTCCATGTTATAAACAACGTAGACATGGAAAAATTGGACAATGTATGGATTAGCGCACTAAATAAAGCTATCTCGCTTAAAGCAATGATTATTGATTATCTGCGGCATTTCAAGCTGCATTTGAGTGAAATTGAGGATCTGATAAATAATAAATAAACGGTCGGATGATCGCCGCAAACTATTGAAGAAGATAGCAGAAAGCCTGTAACCCTCATATTCTATAGAAGTACAAGTGTGAGGAAGCGTAGTTATTATGGAAATGCATCGTTTTGGATATTTTTCAGGAATGGTTACCACTATCAGTGACTTCTGGGCAGGAAATGAACAGTTGGCGGGCTGCAATAAGCTCATAACTGTCCAAGACGCAAATGGAAATATAGTCAACTTCGTCGTCACTCCGACTACTTATTTTGTAGACCATGTCATGATAACAGTCGGTGATGAAGTAATCGGCTTTTATGACGCAAATGCCCCGGTTCCATTGATTTATCCGCCGCAGTATCGGGCACTTGTGATGGCCAGAACTTCACCTTATCAAAATGTTAAAGTAGACTATTTTGATTCACAACTGGTAAGCAGTGACGGCCAGCTAAAATTAAACCTCTTCCCAAATACTCGAATAGTGCTTGAAAATGGGCAGGCCTTTACAGTAAACCCAGCAAACCGCGATTTGATAGTAGTCTATGGTCCAACTACAAAGAGCATACCGGCCCAGACTGCCCCCTACGAAGTTATCGTGATGTGTCGGATGCAATAGATTCAACAATCAGGCGGCAATAATGGCAAATCACATGCCCTTGCACGGTCAGGGAAAGGAATGACCTGCACATAAGGAGGCGGCGGCAAGACAGCATTCCGATCCACAGTAATGGGATAGTCTATTTGACTTTGTTCATTATCAAACTGATTTTTGACAATGTCCACAACAATACGGCCGATTTGGCGGCCTAATCTGAGACCCTCAGTAATATCGGGAAGGAAATGTATGCCTCCATACAAACGTGAAATACCATTTTCCTCAGCAAGCTCTTTTAATCGATCTGCCTCCGGTGGGAAAAAGTAACTGAGAATAACTTCAGCAGTTCCAGATATCACGGAGTGGCCGGAAGGGTATGAAGGAAATTTAGGTGTACAAATAAAGGTCAGCAATTTCTGATCCAATTGGTTTGGACGGGCAATGTCCCATAGATACTTGTAATACCAGGTAATAACAAAAGCATCATTAATGGCTGCCTGCACAACAGCCAGCACACGGGCAGCCCTTACCGGTGATAATCCATATGTATCGATCAGTCGGTCAATGATTGGGGTCCATTGTTTGGTGGCCGGTCCATCTCCCCAATAAAGGACTGATTGCTTTAGATAGGGATTCAAATTCTTGAGTGCTTCCTTTACAATCACCAGTTCGGTATCAAAATTAAAATTGTTCGGGTTTTGTATCTCAAAGTCGACAGGTATTCCTGCCAGATTAGCAAATTTTCCATTATAAAGACGCGTGAAGTAATATAGCGGCCAGGAACCTGCAGTAGGGTCTATTCCTATAGGGACTCTTTTTTCGCCTGCATAGGATAATTCTGACCATTTTCTCGGTAAATTAGCAGGCATGCGTATACGGTTTTTTTTAGGATCATCTTCTTGCTGGACACAATTCTGCACGCTGTCATCATTTAATTCCTGTTGGCCTAATAATTTACTTTCTTTGCGTGATCTCATTTTGTAGTCTCCTATCACTTAAAGTGTTGAATGGCTTACACTTAATTCAGCACTAAATTATATGAGGCCAGAGACCATCATAGGACAATAACACCGTATACAAAAATGGCCACCTTTGTAGAGGTGACCATTGCGATACAATTTTTAAAGGTTAATACTACCGTTCCTCTCTGAAATATGCCTGCCCCAGACTCGCCGGAGGCTGATTTTCACGCCTTTTACGCATGCTTACCGTGATGAGCACGATGACCGTGGCAAGATACGGGAAGATTTCATAGATGGAAATCGGAATAAAGCTTACAGGGAAGTAATACCGCATAACAGAAAGCGCACCAAAAGCCAGAGAGCAGAGCAATGCTCTTGAAGGATGCCATGCTGCGAAAATAACCAGGGCAACAGACAGCCAGCCATATCCTCCGATACAGTTATGCACCCACACTCCACCGACTCCATTGGATGAGTTCATGACAATGTAAAGTCCGCCAAGACCGGAGATTCCGCCTCCGATACAGGTAGCCAGATACTTATACGCCGTGACATTAATGCCCGCTGCGTCAGCCGCCGCATGCCTCTCTCCCACAGCTCGAAGGTTTAGGCCCTTTCGTGTACAGCTTAGAAAATACCACATTAATAGAGCAATCCCAATGCTGAGATACACCATAAAATTGTAGGAAAACAGGAGCTTTCCCACCACAGGAATTTGAGCAAGCCCAGGAAACAATGCATTATTGAATCCGGCTTTGGTGACCGCACTAACAGCTACATAACCGCCGGTTGAATTTCCGATGTACTCACCGAAGAAATTGCCAAAGCCAATTCCGAAAATCGTCAGGGCAAGGCCTGTAACATTTTGGTTTGCCCTTAGGGTTATGGTAATGACGCTGTAAATAAAAGACCCAAAAGCGGCGCATAAAAAAGCACATATTATGGCAATGAGGACAGAAACCCATGCCACAGGCTCGGAGACTGAACGCTCATAGTAAAATGAGCCAGCGATTCCTGCAATGCCTCCCATAAACATCAGGCCTTCCACGCCGAGATTGAGGTTGCCTGATTTTTCGGTAAGGCTCTCACCCAATGTACCAAGCAGCAGAGGACAAGCAGCAAGAACGGCGGCTACGATAAAATTCATAATATCAGTCATGGGGCACCTCCATTTTCTTACTGCCTCGGAATATTAAACGGTAATTGATAAAAAATTCGCAACCCAGCATGAAAAACAGAATAATGCCTATCAGTACCTCGGATGCGGATGCCGGTATTTTAAAATTGGTTTGAATGGTGTTCGAGCCCTTTGTCAGAATAGCGAGGAAAATCGATATGACGATCATGGCAAAGGGATTGAGCTTGGATAGCCAGGCTACAGTAATGGCCGTAAAGCCGTATCCTCCGGCCGTATTGTCTGTCAAGGTATAGCTGGAACCCGATACGATCAGAAAGCCGACCATACCGGCAATTGCACCCGATATAAAAACAGTTCTCATGATAACTTTGGGGACATTCATACCCACATACTTGGCAGTGTGCTCACTCTCGCCTACAACAGCGATCTCATAGCCATGCTGGGTATGCTTCATGTAAATATACATAAATACCGCAAGAACCAGTACAATGATCCAGCCTATATGTACTCCAAAAACACTTGGAAGCCGGGCTGAGGCATCAAACATGGCGATTTTGGGGAAACCGCTGCTTGACGGACTTTTCCACGGGCCTGTACGCAAATAGGTCACAATGTTGAGTACAATATAATTGAGCATCAGAGTGAAAAGCGTTTCATTCGTACCCCACTTCGCTTTGAAAATTGCCGGAATAAGGCCCCATATGCCCCCTGCTGCTACCGCCGCAACAAACATAACGACAAGAAGCACTGGGCGCGGCATGTTCTGATATTGAAAGAGAGCAAAATAAGACGCAGCAATGGCTCCTGCCAGTATTTGCCCCTCTGCACCGATATTCCAAAACCTCATTCTGAAGGCTGGTGCAATGGAAAGCGCTGCCCCCAGAAGGGGTATGGCAATTTTTGCAGTTGCGACAACCGCCGTTTTTGTGGAAAGTGAGCCTGATATCATATCCCTGTAAACGGCAATGGGGTTATGGCCCAAGGCCAGTATTAATAACCCCCCTGATGCAAGTGCCAGAAGGACAGCCATGATGCGTATGCTCCATGATTTTGCCGGTGAAATATCCATACGCCTGGCGATTCTTATAAGGGGTTCTTTTATTTCACTGCTTTTGGATACGCTCATTTCGTCCCCTCCTCTCCTATGCCGGTCATCAAAAGTCCAACCTCTTCCTTGGTGGCGTTTCGTCCGTCAACAATGCCGCTGACTTTACCACCACAAAGAACAAGAATCCGGTCACAGAGCTCTATGAGCACATCCAGATCCTCTCCCACATAGATGACCGCCACTCCCGCCTTTTTCTGCTCGTTGAGCAGCGAATAGATGGTATAAGAGGTGTTGATATCGAGACCTCGGACGGCATAGGCCGTCATGAGGACTTTAGGTGCTGCTGCAATTTCTCGCCCCACAAGGACCTTTTGTACATTTCCTCCCGAAAGCTTACTGACCGGCGTACTGACACCGGGTGTTACAACCTCAAGCTGTTCGATGACATCCTCTGCGAGCTTTCTCGGAGGCTTGCGGTCAGTAAATCCAAGCTTTCCTTTCAGATAGCTTCTAAGCATCATATTATCGGCCATGTCCATGCTTCCGACCAATCCCATTCCCAGGCGATCCTCGGGCACAAAGGACAGGGCCACCCCCAGCTTCCTGATCTGCATGGGGCGTTTGCCTACAAGCTCGGTAGCCTCTCCCGTATCATCAGGGTAGTATAAAACACTGCTCCCCTCGCTGAGGGGATATAATCCGGCAATGCCTTCCAACAGCTCTTTCTGACCGCATCCGGATATCCCTGCAATACCAAGGATTTCGCCGCCATAAGCCGTAAAGCTGATATCATCCAGTATTTTAGTTCCCTCTTCGTTCATGCAGTTGATGCCTTTAGCGATCATACGCGGGGTCGGATTCACCGGTTCAGGTCGTTCAATGTTCAGACTGACCGTACGTCCCACCATCATCTCGGTAAGGGATTGTGCGGTTGCTTCGGAGGTACTGACTGTACCTACATACTCCCCCTTGCGCAATACCGCTACTCTGTCGGAAACCGTCAAGACCTCCTGCATTTTATGTGTAATGATAATAATCGATTTACCGTCATCACGCATTTTCCGCAAAACAGCAAAGAGCTTTTCAGACTCTTGAGCTGTTAAAACTGCAGTGGGCTCGTCCAGAATCAATATCTCAGCATTGCGGTAAAGCACCTTTATGATCTCAACTGTCTGCTTTTCGGACACCGACATGTCATAAATTTTACGCTCCGGATTGATGCTAAAGCCGTAGCGTTCACTAATCTCCCTTACCTTTGCGGATATTCTTTTTCTGTCAAGCCTGCCCTTGCCTTTTAATCCCAAAACGATATTTTCTGCGGCAGTCATGTTATCCACCAGTTTAAAATGCTGGTGGATCATCCCTATTCCCAATCCAAAGGCGTCCTTCGGCGAACGGATGGTAACCTCATTGCCGTTCAAGAAGATTTTACCGCTGTCTGGATAATAGATACCAGCCAGGATATTCATCAATGTTGTCTTTCCGCTGCCGTTTTCCCCCAGCAAGGAAAGTATCTCTCCCCAGCGAACCTCAAGACTTACCCGATTATTGGCTGCAACTCCGCCAAAGCTTTTGGTAATATCACTAAGCTCAATAGCATTTACAGGGCTCACCCAAGCCACCCTCTCTAAAGTTTTGTAAAGAAGAAGAACAGGGATGGACGAAAACCTGCAACATCATTTATGCTTTCGTACATCCCCATCAATTAAATCAAGATTTCTCTATTTACCTAAAACATTAACACCGTCAATGATATAGTACCAATAAGGTGCGGATTGTGTATCGGACTCTTTGAACCATTCTCCGGCCTTGACCTCGATAGTGCCCTCAGTGCCCCAGTTGGAGCCCTTACCTGACAGCGGACCAGCAAAGACATGCAGATTACCGGCTTTAATGTCTTCAGCAGCCTTGTCAATTGCTTCCTGGGTACCTGCAGCAGCAATCTTTGAATTCAGGGGGCTTAAGTAAACAGCACCCTCGGACAAGCCCTGGCACCAGTCTGTAGGAATAGTTGTACCGTCAATAATGCTCTGAACAGCAAAGGTTAAATAAATGCTCCAGTCACTCCGTGCAGATATAAGGGAAGCATTGGGAGCAGCTTCGATCATATCGGCATTGTAGCCAACCTGGAATACTTTATTAGATTCTGCCGTTGTTGCCGGAGCTGTGGAGTCGGAATGCTGGGCGATGACCTTGCAGCCACCATCAATGAGGGTTTGAGCAACCTGTGCTTCGGCGATGGGGTCATGCCACGAGTTGGTATAAATAACATCCATAGTTGCATTGGGAGTAACAGATTTAGCACCAAGATAGAATGCAGTTAATCCAGAAACAACCTCTGCGCATTCAAACGCCGCGACATAACCAAGCTTGGTCTCGTTCAACTCGTTGAGCTTCAAACCAGCGGCGATACCAGCAAGATAACGTGCCTCGTAAATAGATGTAAAGTAGTTGTGGAAATTGCTGAGCCCGGCTTTGGAAGCCAGGTCACCAGTTGCATGACAGAACTGGATTTCAGGGTTGGCAGCGGCCGCTTCCTTCATATAGTCTCCATGGCCGAAGCTTGTGGCAAAGATAATCTGGCAGCCTGCCTCGATAAGCTCGTCGATGGCAGTGGCACAGCCTTCATCCTCGCCGATGTTGTACTTGTTGATGATCTGATTTTCGTTGAGACCCAGCGCCTTGACCATCGCCCAGGTGCCCAGATCATGGTTGTAGGTATAGCCTTTGTCGGAAGGGTCGGAGATGTGGATAAATCCAATCTTCAGGTCTTCCTTGGCAACACCGGCAGCCTTGACCACATCTTCCGGCGTGGCTGTGGGCTCAGGCGAATTAGCCGAGGGACTTCCTGAAGCAGCAGGTGCTGCATTACCGCATGCCACCACGGTAAAGGCCATTACCACAATGAGTAACAGTGAAAGTAGTTTTTTCATCATCTTTCCTCCATAATATAAATTAAAATAATATTGTAAACTAAAAAAGACGGCGCTTAACAAAATTCGATACTGCCGTCTTCATTCATTGATTTAATTTTGGCTAAGGATTCTACACGTATCCCTTGTACTCTGATCATCTCACCTCCAGGCTGAAAGGCCTTTTCGATGGCAATTCCCGCGCCTACAAGGAAAGCGCCGGCAGCGTTGACCAGGCTTACAAGACCGGTCAACGCTGCACCGTTAGCAAGAAAATCGTCTATGATTAAAATTCTGTCCTTGGGATTCAAATATTCTTTAGATACAATGATGTCATATATCTTACTGTGTGTGAAGGATTCAACCTTAGCAGTATATACCTCATCACTGATATTTCTGGTTTTATTTTTCTTGGCGAAAACAACGGGGCATTTGAATTTTTGAGCCGCTATACAGGCGATACCGATTCCTGAGGCCTCAATGGTGAGTATCTTTGTCACATTTGAGTCACCAAACAACCGCCAGAACTCATCAGCCATTTCTTCAAAAAGGGTGATGTCCATCTGCTGGTTAAGAAAGCTGTCTACTTTCAGAATATGTCCGTTCTTGACTTTTCCATCCCTACGGATACGTTCTTCCATTAGCTGCATTGCTGTGGCCTTCCCGTTTCATTTAATTATGAATTGATTTTAATATTTTACAATACATTTACAATTAAAAACAACGGCGAAATTAATCGAATTTTGCAGTATGTTCACCTTTAATTTGGTCATTTTTATGAGGTAAAGCAAAAAGCCCTTGAAACCAAGGGCTTTTCAATGTACCAAGCAAACTAAAAAAAATGTTCAGTGGGCTTTTCCAAGGAAATGACTTGTCGCATCACAAATATCTGAAACTTTAGTCTGATAAATAAAATGAGAGCTATCAATAATCATTGATTCTGCTTTTGCTCCAAGTCTATTTAAGTGATTTGTCTGATATTCTGCTCCTGCTTTTTTCTCCGTTTGTGAGGATATGAGCTTCAATACCGGTATTTCTTCCGGGAAAGCTATTGCACTTACTTCATTAATATTGTCAAGCATACGATAAGACTGATCAATAATAGTATCGTTGAGAACATGATAAGCAAACAATTTATAGTCACTGATTTCTTTCTCGGTGTATCCATTTTCGGCTTTTTGAGAAGGAGGCATCAATCCATATGTAATGCGTGATAATCCACAAGCCTGCTGCAGTTTGCCTATTCCGTATAAGAATTTAGGAGGATTTCCAGCTCCTGTTTTTGCAGTTGATGTTGTGTCCAGCATAATAATAGCAGACACCTCATCAGGATATTTCGCAGCATAATATTCACTGTAAATGCCGGACGCGGAGTGAGGCATCAGGACATAAGGCGCCTTAAAGCCCGCCAAGGACAATGCGGTTCTGATTTCTTCCATATAGTTTGCATTTGTCCGTGGTGTATCTGTTTGGTCACTGAAACCAATACCGAAATATTCAATGCAAACAACAGTATATTCCTTAGAAAGCTCTTTCATGAGCGGGCCAAAGTCTGCACTTGGTAGGGCCACCCCAAAACCCGGTAACAACACAATGGTCTTCTCACCATCACCCATAGAGTACACATGCATCTTATGTTCATTTACTTCTACCAACTGTCCATAAGGTGAGACAGCTTCAAGCTCATTTGAAAAAAATATTTTGTTGATTGCAAATCCGATAATATTCAGACAAATAATGATTCCTATGATAATTGCTAAAACAGTCATTACCTTTTTACCTCTTTTCGCTTTAATTTTTCTCATTTGCTCACTCACTTTCTGGGGGTGCAGATATGATGGAAATATCTCTGGGTTTCCTTCCGTCCGTATTTTGAAAGCTGTATTTCAAGAGAAGCTCTCTCAGTTCCGATAAAAATTGGTCAAACTCATTATCATCCATCATCAGTATTGTGTTGTTCATAAAAAGTTTATCTCTACCGGGGTTCGGATTCTCGCCGCTGAAATAGTTATGAAACCTTGCATATCTGTTCATCAAAAAACCCAATGCGTTCTGGCAAGCATTTTTAAGCGTGTTATTTTTTGATATTTCCCCTGTATTTAAGGCAAGGGTTCTTTCAAGGCTCCCACGAATCTTTTTTTCGGATACAACGGACAAAATGTTGTTGTCCAATAAAATATTGATATGACGGTACATGGTGGTCCGCGGAACATCACTGATTTTTTCACAAAGCTCTGTCGCCGTGATGCTTCGTCTTGTGGAAAGCTCTTGTATAATTCTCATTCGGACAGGGTTCAGCATAACCTCATTTATGTCTTTCATACCACACCTCCTTTAATTCCATTTTTAATTATAATACCATTTTTGGAATCAATCAAGCGGTAAAATGAAAACTTTAAACTGCACAATTCTAAATTAAAAAAGCCATCCAAATTGGATGGCAGAGTTTTTCGATAATCGGTTTCATTGGTGCAGACCGTCTGTTATCACTGGCCGTAATAGGCATTGTTGCCATGTTTCCTGAGGAAGTGCTTATCCTGGAGTGCCCCTGGCGCTGGCGCTGGCTTCACACCGAATCTCAAGTTCTCGGTCCGGAATGCCATTTTGGCGACCTCTTCTAAAACTACTGCTTGATGTACCGCTTCGAAAGCGTCTTTACCCCAGGTGAAAGGTCCGTGGTTGGCGCAGAGAACGCCAGGTATATGCATGGGGTTTCTGTCTCTAAACGTTTCTATAATGACAAGCCCAGTGTTCATTTCATAATTTGTTGAAATTTCTTCAGTTGTCAAAGCCCTTGTACAGGGGATCTCACCGTAGAAATAATCGGCATGGGTAGTTCCATAACAGGGGATACCCCTTAAGGCCTGAGCCCAGGAGGTTGCCCAGGTTGAGTGCGTGTGAACGATACCGCCAATTTCCGGAAAAGCTTTGTAAAGCTCCAGATGTGTAGCCATATCGGAGGATGGTTTGTACCTTCCTTCCACCTTGTTCCCCATCAAGTCCATAACCACCATGTCCTCAGGTTTTAAATCGCTATATTCTACGCCACTGGGCTTGATGACAAAAAGCCTGTTCTCTCGGTCCAAGCCGCTGACATTGCCCCAGGTATAAGTAATAAGTCCGCGCCTTGGAAGCTCCATATTGGCGTCGTAGACATCCTGCTTTAATGCTTCAAGCATTTTAAATCTCCCCTTCTCTCCGTCATGCATCTATCATTTCTATTTCAGATGCTCGACAGCAGATCTTTCTATGGCCAATCCTCTGGAATAGCGTTTCATGAATGCGTTGAAACCGGATGCGTCCTTTGGATCAGGCTTCACAGTGGTTCCGATTTTTCCTGCAAAAACCTTTTGCTTGAGGAAATTCTCCAGCTGCTGACCTTCTTCACGGTTGACCATATAGGATGCCAGAAGAGCTATGCCCCAGGCACCGCCTTCACCGGCAGTTTCCATGACCGAAACGGGAACATTTACGGCAGCGGCCATAACCTTCTGCCCAACTTCCCTGGTCTTGAAAAAGCCACCATGTCCCATGATTTCATCCACCTGCACCGATTCCTTTTCCATCAGAATATCCATACCGGTTCTAAGAGCCCCCAGAGATGTAAACAGATTGGCCCTCATGAAATTAGCAAGATTGAAGCTGCTTCCCGGTGTACGCACAAATAGGGGACGCCCTTCTTCAAAATGGGTGATATGCTCTCCTGAAATATAGCCGTAGGCCAATAGGCCTCCGCAGTCGGGGTCTCCTTGAAGAGCTGCGCCCAGCAGGGTGTCATAAAGCTTGGATTTGCTGACTTCCATACCCAGGGCTTTTGCAGCTTCGGCAAATAAGCCTATCCAGGCATCGTAATCCGAGGTACAGTTGTTGGAATGCGCCATGGCCACCAGTTTTCCTGAAGGTGTTGTCACCAGGTCGATTTCTGAATAAACCCTGGACAGCTCCTTTTCAAGGACGATCATAGCAAAGACCGAGGTTCCAGCCGACACGTTGCCGGTACGAACGGCTACACTGTTGGTTGCCACCATACCGGTTCCGGCATCGCCCTCGGGCGGGCACATGGGGATTCCAGATTGCAGCCTGCCGGTAACATCCAGCAGTCCGGCTCCTTCTGTTGTAAGCTCTCCGGCTTTCTCACCTGCCACCAGAACACCGGGCAGAATATTCTCCAACCGCCAGGGGTAATTTTTCGGACCGACCTGATGGTTGAACTGATCTATCATCTGATGATTGAATGCCTTCGTTTGCAAGTCGATGGGAAACATGCCGGAGGCCTCTCCGACTCCCAGTGCTTTCCTTCCGCTCAGCTTCCAATGGATATATCCCGCCAGGGTCGCTATAAAGTCGATTTCGGATACATGCGCTTCACCATTCAGAATGGCTTGGTAAAGATGGGCAATGCTCCACCTCTGAGGGATGGGATAACCAAACAGACCAGTCAGGGCTTCAGAGGCTTGACCGGTTATGTTGTTGCGCCAGGTACGGAAGGGTGTCAGCAAATTGCCGCTCTTATTAAAAACAAGATAGCCATGCATCATGGCACTGATACCGATGGCGCCCGTTTTTTCGAGCTCTATACCAAATTGACTCTTTACACTATCGGCCATTTTTCGGTAGCTTCCCTGCACACCCTTCCAGATATCCTCCAGACTATAGGTCCAGATTCCATTGATATAGCTGTTTTCCCAGTCATAGCTGCCCGAGGTGATGGGAGTATTGTCTGAACCTATCAGGACTGTTTTGATGCGTGTAGAGCCCAGCTCTATCCCAATGGCGGTTTTACCACGGACTATGTCATTTGTAATGTCATTTATATGGCGACTCATACATTCTCCTCCTCATGATTACTTCCAGGCGAATTCTCCAAATCTGAGCTCATTGCGAAAAGCTAGTAGATCCGTTCTGTCATTGATAAGGATGCATTCGATTCCATTCATTTCAGCCCAATCATAAAGCTGTTCAGCTGTCACATTATAGGAGAAGACCGTATGATGAGCTCCTCCGGCATAGATCCAAGCTTCTGCTGCTATCTTGATATTTGGCTCCGGTGTCCAGAGCACTCTTGCTACCGGAAGCCTATCCATTTCCTTTTTCACTTCGGATGCTTTTACTTGATTGACAATGAGCCTGAATCGGTTTCCAAGATCGATAAGGGATGCGCAGACAGCTTTTCCGCTCATACCATTAAAGATTAATCTGGCTGGACTTGCCTTACCGCCAATTCCCAATGGATGAACCTCAATACGGGGTTTTGCTGCACTTATGGTCGGGCAAACTTCCAGCATATGCGCACCCAATATCTTTTCGTTTCCAGGTTCAAGGTGGTAGGTATAATCCTCCATGAAGGATGTCCCCTTGTTTCCTGCCATGACCTTCATGACCCTGGTAAGGGCCGCTGTTTTCCAGTCTCCTTCGCCGCCAAAGCCGTAACCTGCGGCCATCAGTCTCTGAACTGCCAAGCCGGGCAGTTGTTCCAAGCCATACAGGTCCTCAAAATTTGTCGTGAAGGCTCCAAAATTTCCGTCCTTCATAAAAGCCTTGAGCGCTATTTCATATTTGGCCTGTTCCCGGAGATTTTCATGATAAAGGCCGCCCGTTTTGACATCATCAGCCAAGTCATATAATTCTTCATATTCTTCAATTAAGGAATCCACTTCATTTTCAGCGACCTGATTGACAACACTTACAAGATCCCCTATTCCATAACCGTTGACGGACCATCCAAATTTAATCTGGGCTTCAACCTTATCCCCTTCGGTAACCGCTACCTCCCGCATGTTATCTCCAAAACGTGCAACCTTAAGAGTTTTGCTTTCCATAAATCCAGCCGCAGTCTTTTCCCATGCAGCTATCTTTGATATAACCTCGGGATCCTGCCAGTACCCGACAACAACCTTTCTGGGCAGTCTCAATCTTGCGCCGATAAACCCATATTCCCTGTCACCATGGGCGGATTGGTTCAGATTCATAAAATCCATATCGATGTTGCCCCAAGGAATATCCCTGTTAAATTGGGTATGTAGATGCAAAAGCGGCTTGTTTAATATAGTAAGTCCTGCTATCCACATTTTGGCTGGGGAAAAGGTGTGCATCCAGGTGATCAACCCTGCACAATTCGCATCCGAATTGGCTGCCATACAAATAGCTCTGATCTCGTCAGCGGTGGTGACAACAGGCTTGAAAATAATCCTGTACGGCATGGATGGCTGCTGATCAATGAATGAGGCTATTTCCTTTGAGTGTTCATCAACTTGCCTGAGGGTTTCTCCTCCGTAAAGATGCTGACTTCCTGTAATAAACCAGAATTCGGGTTTTCTTGCTTCTACCATATCATTCTCCTCCATTTTACTATTTTACTTACAATCTATAAATCTGTACGTACAAATATTTCTTTTTTTAACACTTGTACGTACATGTATGGCGAAAAAAATTTACTTGCAGACCCGGGTAGATTCTCCCAGGACTAGAACCGGTTCCATCACCTCGTGAATGACCTTATGTGGGTCATTCATGATATCCAGCAGCGCTTGAGCGGCCCTTTCTCCCAGCATAGCCTTTGGGTGGGAAACCGAGGTCAATTTATACTCTGAATTCCTGGCCATGCTGGAATTATCAAAGCTCACGACGGATAGACGGTTTAATGCGCTTTTATCGACTTTTTTAAGATTATTGAGAAATTCAATTGCAACTTCGTCATTGTAGCAGATGATACCGGTACAGCCTTCTATCCTTTTCATCATTTTCCTGATATTTTCCTTAGCGAAAAGAGCGTTTTTGTCTTCAGTATTGTACCAAAGAATTGCCTCCTCATTAATGGGTAGTCCATGACGCCTTAAGGCGTTAACAAATCCTTCATAACGCCCATGCCCCTGGGCATCATCGTTTTTGTAAATCCCTGCAATCTTTTTATGCCCCATCTCCAAAAGGTGCTCCGATGCAATGGCACCGGCCTTTCTGTCATCCTCGACCACATAGGAAGCAGGGATGTTGCTGTACATTGAATGGATGTTGACAATAGGGATCCTGCGTTCGAATAGCTTTTCAAAAAGGTCCTTATTGTGGTTAGGGAAAACGCTTTTTGTAGGCTCAAGAATGATCCCGTCAAGCTGGCTGTTCAGAAGATTCGTGAGAACCTGGCGTTCCTTTTCGATTTTATTGCCTGTATTGCATAGAATGATGCTATAACCTGCCTCACTCAGCACCTTCTCAATGCCTGAAATGATTTCCGGGAAAATATAATCCTTAATATAGGTAGTTACAACGCCGATCAACCTGGATTTTTCCTTGCCGATTTTGGTCGGATCCGACACAAAGGTTCCGCTGCCCTGTTCCGTATACAGCCACCCCTCATTTACCAAATCACCAAGGGCTTTGCGTACGGTATGACGGCTGACTCCAAAGCGTTGGGTCAGTTCCATTTCTGAAAAGATACGATCCCCTTGCTTCAGTTCCCCCCGCTGGATGTAATCAACTATAAAAATCTTTAGCTGTTGATATTTCGGTTCATTTGAGTTCTGCATATGGCACCCGCTTGTCAACAAAGTAAGCTATCAAGATAAACTTGTACGTACAATTAATCATATCATACCTGTTCAATGTTGTGAATACTAATCCACATAATAGTCAAACCAATCAAAATAAGCCGGATTTGAACACTTATGGCCGTTTCCGGTAGTATAAAGAACAATATAATTACCCGTAAATCTTCCTCCGACTTCAGTTGACAAGTAATGAACTTCACCCTCTCCGGCAAGCACTGGCTTATCTCCTTCATCAGTATAATAAAAGCTATAAGTATCAGGCGTTGCCTTCATTTCAAAAATCACATGGCTGTTGTTGTATTCAATGCTCGTTTCTACTTTCCACAGCGAACCAATTCTTCTTCGAAAAATAATCCTTTTTTGATAATTAATCCTAGTGAGAGCTATTTCATAATGGTGGTCACAATTTAAAAAAATACTTAATCCTGCCTCTTCTCCATCCTTTATAGGTTCAAAGTCAAGATGCGTACGTACTGTACATGCCATATGCTCCTGTCTTCTTCCTATCCAAGCTGAGGTTTCCTTATCATTCAGACTGATTTCATTTCCCTTTAAAGTAAGGCAGCCTTTCCTATCAATTAATGACCATAAGGAGCTGTCCGGATTAAAGATAAAATTCCAGCAAAAATCAAGCTTATTGTCATTGAAATCATCTCTGGTATTTTTGTCTGCATAGATCACTTGGGGCAGGCAATCGGCTTCCATTATTAAGTCTATGGAACCGTTATTACCGAATAGGGGCCACTTGTCTTCATCCCACTTAACAGGAACTAAAAAAGTCTCTCTTCCCAGGTGATGCCTGTCCGGATAGGGCACAGGCCGAATTCCCAGGCATACTGACCACCAGCTTCCGTTATGGGCTTGAACCAAGTCTGCGTGACCCACAGCTTTAATGGGTAAAGGCAAGCTTCGGTTGGTCAATACGGGATTCCTGGTGCACGGAATGTATGGTCCCTTAATATTATTGCTTCTTGCGACCGTAAGCATATGCCCTTGAGCAGTTCCACCTTCCGAAATGAACAAATAGTAATATTCATCTATTTTATATACATGAGGGCCTTCAGGATCGGCTCCGCCGGTTCCCTCCCATATGTCTTTCCGCTCACTCAATAGTTTTCCGGTATCAATGTCAATTTCAAACAGAAAGATATTTCGATTGGTTCCGGTATAATAGACTCTTCCATCATCATCAAAAAAGAGCGATGGATCAATGCCGGGCAAATCGATCCAAATAGGGTCCGACCATTCTCCATAAGGATCGTCTGTCCATATAACAAAGTTTCCGCCTCTTTCAGCTTGGGTCGAAACATTTGTTGTAATCACATAAAACCGTCCTTGATGAAACCGTATGGTAGGTGCAAAAATACCCATGCCGTTAGGAAAAGCCTTGGCTAATGTTATTTGACTGTTTCTGGTAAGGCAATGTCCAATCTGCTCCCAGTGTATTAAATCCTTACTGTGAAAAAGAGGTATTCCGGGAAAATACTCAAAGGAACTTGTCACTAAAAAGTAGTCTTCACCAACTCTACAAACACTCGGATCTGGATGAAATCCCGGTATAATGGGGTTTTTGTACAGCATACAGATTCCTCCCTATGGGCCGGAAGATTCTATTTCCTCTTCATTTAATTGTACCAGTTCATATGGGATGGTTACAACTTTTCACAGCATTCTTGGGTTTTGGATGAACCTTCTCTTTCTCCGCAGTCATGTAGATAAAAAGAGAAGACACGCCTTCTAATCTGCAGTAACCCTCCAATTCGTTAGCTGGCTTTATATTATACAGGCTTTGATATTCATAAAATATCATCCTAATTCACCTCATCAAATTAAAGATAGAAATTACTGTTCAAAAAATCTATACTTTTTTTTAGAGTATCTTTTTTCAGTGAGTAGTAGCCCTTCTGTCCTACCTTTTCCAGCTTTACGAGATTAGAGGCCAGAAGATAATTCATGTGGTATGACACAGTCGCCATGGTGATTCCAACCTTCTCAGCAATCTCTTGGCCGTAGAGCTCCCTGTCTTTAAGCAGGTTTAGAATGTGAAACCTTGTTTTGTCTGCAAGATTTTTAAAAACACTAATAACGCTATCTCCATCACCAAGGGCAAGTCTTGCTGTTTCTTCATAGTCCATACCAATAAAAACGTATAATTTTTCTCCTACAGTGGCACAAATAAGGTTTCTGGAGCGGAAAAAGAGCGTACCAACAATTATTTGCTCTGCATCGAGGCTGATGGAATCTCTTACGAGTTTTGAAAAGAAGACTTCTCCCTCAGAATCAATACCGTTCTCTATATAATTCTCGAAGCCTTCTATGAGCTTTTTATTGTTATTTATAACCTTTTTATATATAGGGATATATTTATTTACAAGATCAATAAACCTCTTCATGGAGCTACGAACGTCTCTGAAAAAGTCCAGTGCCTCCCACTTTATAGAGGAAGTAAGCTTTAGCTTTCTTAAGAAATCAAGTATTCTGGTTTCATCCTGAGAAATGAGCAGGAGCTCCTCATAGCTTATATTAAGTCCTGCAGAATTTAAGTTCGAAAGAATGATTAGCTTGACTTCTTCATCACTTAACCCCATGAGATAGTCAACAAAGTTGTCGATTGTCAAATCGGATGGTATAAATCTTGATCTGGCAAAGGCAGCGGCCGCCTCTGTTTCTCTGCTAAAGAAAAGGTCACAATGTGGGATATCAAAAATGATTCTTTCCTTTATGAAGTTGAATGCTTCCTCAGACGCCTTATTCAGACTTAGGTCATACTCTTCGTATAATAGTTTATAGTTATCCTTATAGCAGTTAACTAAGCCCTGCATTGCGTCGTGTACCCGTGATAAACCTCTATTAAACTTTATGTTCATACAAATACCTCCAGTTACTCAATGTATTATGAATATCAAAATATTATTTAGTCATTCATCTAACATTAGTATATTCATATTTAGATAAATAAGCAACATATATTTCGATGATTATCTAAATATATGTTGCGGATATTTCCATAGTCTCACTGCCATAACCTAAAAAAGGCCCATGCTCTCGCATGAACCTTTTGTCCAGAATGATATCTTCAATTCAACCTAGGTTTTCTAAAATCTCATGATAGCGTTTTGTTCCCAATTCACTTGGCTTCCCTTTTTTACAGAAAGAAAGCTCGGCCAGCTTTGGAACAACGCGCTCTACCACGATCTGCCCATTCACCATTTTGGATTTCAGTGTTTCCAAAGCCTCGAGAAAACGCTTGTCCTTCTTTGCCCGGTTGTAAAAGGATAAAACATAGACATAAACAAAAAGATTGTAGTTCCGGAAAGGGTATTCGACCTGCATAAACAATGTGCCAATTCCATAGTGGCACGGGCCAATGGGCTTCCTAATTGTCCAATGCTCCAGCAAAAAATCCACAGCCTTATCAAGTGCTGGTTCTTTGTTGAGGTAGTCGCTAAAGCGGAACGCATTCAAGGCGGTAAGTGTTGGGAAGGGATTTGAATACTCCGTTTCCGGGCCCCGGCCAAAGCTGAACTTATTGCAGCGCCAGCCTCCATCGGAATATTGAATATCTAAAAGATGCTGGAAGGTTTTTTGCAGTCTGGCATCAGCGGCATACCCCATTTGACAAAGTACATCGGCGGCGTGGATAGTTTGGCAGGGGTAAATAGAGCCTTTCGGGTACAACTTAAAACGTCCATCCTCCTGCCAGGTGCTAAAAATCAATTCGGCGGCGGCTTTTAGTAAAGGCTCCGTGGGTTCCATCCCCAACTCCAATAGATGAAGTACGCTCTCCAGCGTTGAGAACGGGGCTCCCTTTAGCAGACGTTTATCAGGTGTAGTCCAAAGATCGCCTCCATTATCATGTCTATGAGATAATATCGCTTCAACATCTGATAAATATTGCTTCTCTACAGCCATTTCTTTCACCTCTACCTCATCTTTTTTCCTTTATGTACCAACAACTAGCAAACATAATTGTACCATACCACAGCAACTATAGAAACACGCACTGCTTTTTCTTGGCATACCTCCGTTAGTGTTGTGTATAAATCGACAGTAAAATAAGGATTGCATTTAGCTCCCTTATTTGCTATTTAGAAGCTCTAATATTTCTGAATTAATCAATTCAGGATTAAACCAATGAATGGCGTGTCCTGCACCATTAACTACAACTTGCTTGCTGTTTGTAGACCACTTTAATAAATTAAATTGGTTTTCTTTACTGTCATGATAATTTGTTAATTCTTCAGAAGTAATTATTCTAAGTGGCATATCTCCTATATAGCCGTGAGATAAAACGATAGTTGCATTTTTTTCTTTATTTTTTCCTTCATCTATTTGATTTTGATTATTAAATGTTTTTAAAAACAATGACTCATCAAGCTTTTTTAGTTGTTCCGGCACCCCAGGCATACCATTTCTTCCGGTCGACAGTGGTGTCGAATCATAAGGGTATATTGTATGTAACACTAATCTGCCTATTCCAATATTATTTGCGAGAGAAATCGTTCCTTTGAATAAAAATGTACGCAAATAAGCAAATGATGACTGCTTTTTAATATTTGTATACATAGCGGGATTGGAGCCATCTATTAAAACAACACCCCTGACCTCATCGGGGTACATCTGCGCAAACCTTACAGCTTCCAGTGATGCTATGGAATGTGCTACAAATATATAAGGTGGTTTTTCGCCTGATTTAGCTAACACTTCATGGATTTCTTTTGTCATTGTATCAATATCTCTGGGAGCGTCGGTAATATCGCTCCATCCATACCCCGGTTTATCATATACCACCACTCTTGAGTGCTTTGAGATTTCATTATATAGTGGGTAAAAGTCAACATACCCACTTGGTATCTGATACCCACTCCCAAACACGACTGTTGCATCTCCGATCCCTTCTGCCCAAATATGCATAGCATGATTGTTGACATCAATTAGACTACCAATAGGTGGGTATCCGCTACTGTCTAAGTGCCTACTTATTTGTTCATATGTAATTCCCGAGATCAATAGCACTACGATAACGAGTAAGATTTTTATTCTTGTCTTATTTTTTCTTTTTTTCTTAGCATCATTTTTTATTGATAATGTCATATCAATCACCCTTTTTTAGTATGGCGTAATAGGGATGCAGCTTTGATGCTCACTGAAATAACTTCATGATATACTGCTTGCCAAAGAGTACAACTCGTCATGGAGGCTTTCAACATCATAGTCAATATTGCTTAATATCGTTATCGAAAGATTCTTGTCTACATCATATGACGTAAAAAAGTTTGCGCCGGGATCACAGCCTTGAAACGATGGAATTTTTCCGTCTAAGAGCCATACTCCATAACCATAACATTGTTCATCAACCTGGGGAGACAACATTTGTTTCAACATTGATGCATTGATTAACTTTTCGCCCAGTAAAGCATCCCAAAATTTTTGGATATCAGGGGCGGTGGTAAAAGCTCCGCCTGCGCCAGTTCCTTTTGCATCAATACTAAAAATATTTGTCCTGTAATCGTTTTTCTCGTCGTCATAGATGTATGAAAAAGCGCATCTGGCAGGCAATCTGTCAAGTTCATAATACCCGGTATTCACCATGCCACAGGGCTCAAAAATAGCTTTTTGAAGATAATCATCAAATGGCATTTTCACAACCGCCTCAATCACCAACCCCAAAACGACATATCCTGTATTGTTATACTGAAATCTTTGCCCTCTCGGATACATCATGGGCTTATCGATAAACAAGGGAATGATATCTGCGGACTTCCGAATACGATAATTGGGAAAGTCTTTCCATAAATCTTCATACTCGTGCATAACCGTTTCATCGAAGTAATCAGGTATGCCGGAGGTATGATTCAAAAGCTGTCGAATGGTGATTTGAGGATCAATTTGTTTCATGTCAAAATCCAGCAAATCGCCAATCGAGGATTCAAATTGAATAACCCCTTTTTCAATAAGACCTAAAATTGCCGTGGCGACAAAAACCTTTCCCGCAGATGCGGTTCCAAATTTTGTTTCATTCTCATTTGGGATTTGATTTGCCTTGTCCGCAAATCCAAATCCGCCGCGAAAGATATCTTTTCCATCTTTTGCAATGGAAATAACGCCGCTAAACGTTTTATCGATCCGATGAGCCCAGTTCATAGAAGTTGCCTCTCTTTGCAGATTCATTTTGTAATAGGCAGTAGTTTTGTCATATTCAAAGCCACATGAAATAAGAGCTTTGCAGGAAGGTTGGTTTTCTTCTTCCGGTTGTACGATAATCTCTTTCGCCTGTGTTTCTTCACGGATTCTATCGATAAGCATTTGTATGATCTTTTTGCCATAGCCTTTACGAAGATACTGTTCTTCACCGATCAAATAATCCACGCTATACGTTTCGCCGGGTGTATGAACAGAATACCATTCTTCTCCTGCGTTGTAGCAGTCATAATATTGGCAGAAGCCAATTGGCTGCTCATCCTCCATTACGATAAAATGATGAATGAACGCAAAATCACCACTTCGTTGCTTAATCTCGTCAATCCATGCCTCCGGGTCTTCATACCAGTGCAAAATGTATGGCTTATGCAGCCATGCATCCATTAGTGCTAGATCTGCCTCTTCTATATTTCGCAAATACAAACCTTGATTACACATATCAATTCTCCTTATTTTATCCTCTTCTGAAGACCAGTTCGCCTAAATAGGATTATTACTAAAACAGCATCAAACAACAGTATACTCCCGTTGACATAGAACGGAACAGCATGCCCAAAAGAGTCATATAACCATCCGCCTATCAAAGGTCCAATGACTGCACCCAAACTAGCAATAAATAAATATAATCCGTATGCAGAGCCGCGAATATCTTCTCCTGCCATATCTGCAACCAATGCTTTCTCTGCCGGTGAGGCCAAGACAATGCCTATAGATTCCAAGGCCCAAAGAACAACCAATATTTCGATACTCTGAATGTGCGTGAACCACAAAGAAACTGTGCCTGAAGCGATTAACCCTATTGCCATCGGCATTATCCTGCCATATTTATCACTGATTCTGCCAAGTTTTGAAGGTAAAAACGCATATACAACAGCCGCGGGAATAAATGCGGATGCTAATGTACCAATATCAGTGGTAAATCTCTCTTGAAGATAAATCATTAGAAGAGGACTCAACATGGATACTGATATTGAGCTAAAAAAAACTATTAACAATAACTTAATAAAGCCATTATTCAGTTTTCTGCTGCCGGAGCCAGTCGGTTCACTGCCGGCTGTTTTTGTTTCCGGTATATACTTATATGCCACATAGCCTGCTGCTATCGACAAAATCGCATAACCCTTAAATAAAATATTCCAGCCACTCATAAGAGTAAGATTACTTAATATGACAAAACCTACTAAAGCTCCATATAATGCTCCCTTGCTGCTTGCACCATCTACCTGTCCGATAGCAGCCCCTCTTCTTTCATCATCTGCGGTATCTATAGCAATAGAATAAGCCGAAATCCACATAAGCGAAGCACCTATTGCCTGAATAAACCTGCCTACATACAAAGAGAGGATATTGGTTGAATATGAAAACAATAACATAGAAATTCCATAAAAGAGAAAGGCAGCAACAAAGAAGGCTTTCCTACCATATTTGTCTATCCCTTTTCCGATAAATGGCCTTAGTATCAAAGTTACAACGCTGAATATTGAAAATAGCCCTCCGATAGCTAATGCATTCCCACCAATGCTTTTGCTGTAAATAGGCAATAAGAATGACATGAATCCAAAAGCGAAAGATCCCAGCATTACCGATGTTTTTAAATGATGCCCGATTTTTGATGAAACTTCCATAGCCACCTCCCGAGAAGCGTGTTTTACCAGAATGAGTTAGAGGATTTATTCTGTTAGAGTAAATAATAATGTGGCTAACGTTTGACCTGTACTGTCCATAATAATTGTGAGACTGCCTTGGCCAGAGCTGCCATAGTCTCGGCTATATCCAGAGCTCTCTTGTTTTCCCGCAACCATATAGTATCGTTTCGATTCATCTGTCGCGCCATCAGGATAATTCCAGATAAAGGTTAAGTGCTCCTCACCTGTCCAGCCGTAGTAGCGGCCCGCAAGGTAAATGGTTTCCCCAAGTTTAAAAGTGGTTTTAGGATTGACAGGTTTCACTGTCGTAGGATCAGATTCCATGTCAAACCCCTCGCAAAGCCAACCTTCAAATCGCGGAGTCCCTTCCGTATAGGGGTTTTTAGACTTTTTCACAGTTTCGGGCGGCTTGGAAACACTATTGGAAGAGTCCGAATCATTTGTTGCTTCTGGTTGCGTTTCTATTTTGGGTTCGGTTTCTTTCTCGCTATCATTAGCTGGTTCTTCGTCATTGCTCATGGAGACTATAGGAGAATTGCGAGAAATAGTACATAACAGGCTCTTGTTATCTACGTAATAGGAATAATTCATTTGCCCTCCGACTGCAAGGCGTTTGCCTTCCTGGCTGACATTATCAATTTCAATAGTATCAAGGATATCAGAAGCTTGCGCATCGTCCAATAAATTCACCGTTATGGTGAGAAGGTAAGCAAACCGGCTCAGGCTGTCGGATGTGACACTGTTCAAAAGAGTAACAAACTCAACCCGTTCCAGTCTACCTTCTGCGGAAGTAAACAGGTACATCCTTACTCCCGATCCCAGCGAATAATAACTTCCTTCTCGGATATCAGACGACAACCCTTCCAGATCTGCGGCCTCAACAGAAACAGGGCGAGTGTCTGACAAAAGCGGCAGATCTTTCTTCTTAGCATATTCATCAAGCTTCTTGATAAAGTCAGAAGTCGTCCAATCAATCTTTTGTGGTGTTATTCTACCGTTTGCAAAATCAAGAGTTTTTATATCAATAGATTCTTCACTAAGCGCACAAGCATTGAAACAGGCAAAAGTCTCATTGCTTTCATAAGAGTATTCAAATTTTCCAGTCGAAGCAAAAGATTGACCTTTGCCGGAAGAAACGCCAATTCCCAGTTGATTGCTAAGATTCTCCCACGTATCCGGTTCAAAGAAAAAAGGTAAGGAAGATAAGATGTAGCCTTGTAATATTTCAGATGGAGGTAATATCTCGTCGTAATTCGTATAAAAAGTAAACTGGCGTAGACTACCGTCTTCCGGATCCGAAATAAAATATAAATACATTCCACAGCTTGGAATATATAAATCACATTGGTAGGATACGCCGCCAAAAGCATATGTTAGTTCACTATGTAATCCCATTATCAGCGTAGGATAGCCGTTTTTATTCAGGCGTGCATCCAACAAAGAGACTATTTCCTGCCCTATAACCGTTGGGTTTACAGAAACATTGCTCGTTTCCTGCCCTGTAACCGTTGGGTTTACAGAAATATTGCTCGTTTCCTGCTCGCTGGTTGATTTGCTGCCGCTATCCACAGAAGAAGATGATCGGGAACATCCACAAAAGAAAAGGGCTACTACCATAAGTAAAGCAAAGATTTTTTCCACAATGTATCAACCTTTCCCCAAATTATGTACTTACTTGTTATATAGGAAACACCATGATGAACCCTCATTTATTGTAAAAATTATATCATAAATATTTCTAGAAACACGACATAATTTAGGCTATGTCACTTACTTTTGCTTTTAAATGTACTTATATAAATTTATCACCGCAAACTTTATGAATATATAAACAAAAAAACGCCAGCCAGGGACAATGCCTCGGCTGGCATTTTGGTGTAGTTCGCTTTCTGTATCGAAGATTAACATATTCATAACTCTTTTTTTAAGTAAATCATATCCACAAGCTGTACCCCGTTTTCAAACATAGGGTGGTCGTAGTTGTCTGTAAAAAAGTTATGAATCCTGTGGGAAAGGTAAAAACCATTTTTTTCATAAAACTGTATGATTGAAGGAATATCGCCCGTTCCGACAATCATGGCTTTATATTTATCTTTGTAAAATGTTGAAATATATTGAATGAGCTTGCTGCCATATCCCATACCGTGCCACTTTTCGTATGTTGCTATATTTTTAAGTTCGCATGTATCGGAGCTTTCGCCTGTGACAACACATACGCTTTTCAATTCATTATCATACAAGGCAAACAGCTCTCCACGCTCGAGATATTCGTCTATCATAGATTCCTGCTCATCAGCAAGCAAAAGCAAATCAATAAACTGCTTTTTATCCTCATTTATAATTTTAATTTCCACGGAATACCCCCTAAACTAATTCGCTTTATACCGAAAGCCAACATCATTATACCATGCCGAATCAATAGCTGGAAGCTATAGAAGAACGACCGAGTTCAATGTTTTAGCCGACAGTTCAGCGTCAATATGGGGGTGCAGGATTTTGACCCCGCGAGGCAGAATTGGAGGAGCGGCAGCATTTTGGGTTGGCTGGACACGGGGCCATGGACACAATAAAAGCCACCCATGATAGGTGACTTTCATTGTATCAAAGTTTGTCCTTTGATTTGGAATGATAGTGGAAAAAAGATTTTTGGCTTCAAACATCGATCAGGCTTATACTGTGAGTTGATTACTGCAGTTTGCGTTTGAATATTGAAATGATCCACCTTGTGCTGCCATAGCTCTGAGCGGCAGCAACAGTGCTTACTAACTCCCATCCCTGCAAACCTAATTCATTCAATTCATTTTGGAACGTGCTCTGGTCAACCTTACCACCGAATACTCCTTTGGCATCAGTAAACAGTGTCTTATATTCAAATTTCTCCATATTCTCACCTCAAATCCCAGTTCTGGGGATGTATGTAATAGTTTATTCTTATTATAGCAAATAAAAGTATAGAAATAAAACGGCAAATCTCCTATCGAAATTTGCCGATTTATTTGGTGCGGACAAGAGGACTTGAACCTCCACGGTCACCCGCCAGATCCTAAATCTGGTGCGTCTGCCATTCCGCCATGTCCGCAAGTTATGACAAGAATTATTAATACGAGGTATCAATAACTTGGGTTCCCGTTCAAAATCTCTGATTTCAGAAGCGGGTAAGGTTATTATAAGCGGTTTTTCAGACATTGTCAATCTTAGAATTCTGGAATCTCTGATTCTGTGATCCGTTTGTGATATTGTCTTTAAAAGTCGTTAGTAATTTTGTCTCAATATTGGAACGGTATATAATTACCCCATAAAAAAACCACGGGGTGAAAAAATGCGGAGGATTGAATTAAATATG
>JAEZJF010000003.1 GCA_023415825.1 Bacillota bacterium | reverse complement strand
ACGACCCAACCACAAAGAAAATCATAATGACCACAATCACCAAAATTATGGTAAGAAGGCTAGTGATACTAGAAAGCGAGTCCTCTACAGACTCTCTATCTACAAGCTCCTGTACTTCTACTTCTTTGTTATTGTCTTTTATGTACTGTATAAAGTCTTTAATTTTGTTACTATCCTTAACATGGGCAAACAACTGCTGCCCAGAATTTTCTTTATAGCCAAGTATTTTATTAGCTGTCGCTAAATTACTTATGAAATATGGATAGCCGTACTCTATAGAGGTGAGACGATAATTGACTACGACCTCGACAACCTCCATCTTATATTCCTTATTCTCATAAGTAACAAGTATATAATCACCTTTATGGATATTGTATTTCTTAGCATTTTTCTCGTTTACCACTACTTGATTATCTTGTAAGTTAATACTGTTACTACAGAATTCATCCATTTGGTATGCTTTATGTAAGTCCATTCCCATTACTAAGCCCGGCATACCTTTTCCGTTAATCTCAACGTATGCAGGAATGTTAGAGATTAGCATGGTATCAAACTCTAATTTACCCATATCGAGGCTATCCTGAAGTAGTTCACTTGATAACACATTCTTATCATCTTTATCTACCTGTTTAGTAATGCTGGCATCAGCTTTTCCATATACGCTTTTTAAAGTTTGCTCATATTTAGTAGCAATCTCTTCTCCAAGAGTAATATTAAGCATAAGAACCGCAGTCGCTACCACTAAAGAAAAAATAATTAAAATACTTCTACCTTTATGGGCTTTGATGTTTCGTAAAATATGCTTACAGATAATACTCATATTCTTCTTCCTCCTCTTTGCTTACATGCAAAAATACACGCACTAAAATAATAACATAATTTGATTTAAATTATAATTAAAACTTCATTAAAGAAACGTAATTATTCGTTATTCTTATAAAAGTCTAAGTTTTTTTAAAAGTACTCTATATAAGAAAACTGGATTAAGGAATCAATCCCTTAATCCAGTTTAATTTTACCTGTAGTATTTGCTTCTATTGCTTTATGTAAGTCCTCACTTAAATCAGGATAATCCATCTCTAAAGCATTCGTTACCGCCTTTGTAAACAGCTCCAAATCTTCTTTTAAATCAAAGGCCGTTGGCGTCGTATAACAGATGCGATATACATCTGAGAGGATTTTACTTAAAAAATGATTGTCACTAATTTGCTTCAGTCCCATTAATTCCGTATTGTAATTCTTATCCGAGGCGCAAAGTTCAAAGTAATACCTACCCCCTTGTACGAATTCCTGGTATAGCAGTTCCTGCCCTAACTCACCATACTCTTTCATCTTCGTAACACCAAGCTGATCTAAGTCCTTCTTTATATCTTTTACCACTTTTTTAACGCCAAATACCGAAGATGTCCTTCCAGAGGCAAACTCCAAATCCATCCAAAGCTTCATGAAATAATCAACCTTTGGCTTTCCGTGATTCTTCTCTGTACTACCGTAGCGGCATTGCCATAACACATAACGAAGCCTATTCTCTTCACTATCGACCTCTTTCATGGCTGCCTCTAACAGTGTATATCGTTCTTCTCCAGAAATTGGTTCATAAAAGTTAGCGGGCCAAGTAAGTTCTTCTATTTGATATCTTCTGCTTTTTCGATACATATCTTCACTCCATGGTTGTGTACTCTTATTTTACATAACTTACAATAATTCTAACACAGCCAAAAAATGAATACAAATAAATTATTAGGTGCACCTACTTTTTGGTTGTTATAGACTTTACCCCCGACCAATCCGAGTACAACTTCATTGATTTAGACCCCACCTTAACACTCTTATAAGTCCTTACCCTCACATAATATTTACATTTACCAGTGAGCTTAGTTATTGTTGCAGAAGTTGTCGTGTTCTTCCCTATCGTAACTGTTTTAGCACTACTGAACTTTGCACTTTTACTGTATTGAACCTCATATCCGGTTACCTGTGTCGTTTTCTTTGACCACTTAACAGTGAATTTCTTAGAGCCAGCTGATATTTGACTAAAACTAGTGGCCACTGGCTTAATTGTGTAAGTAAGTGTCTTCTTTCCTACATAGTTTCCTTTAAAGGTAACCTTAATAGCATACTGGCCTACTACTGGTTTAAAGGCTGAGTAATCTACTGTGAAGTCCGTCCCTACCTTAAGTACCTTACCTTTTCTATCTTTACAAGTTACAGCTGGAAGCTTTGCCTTCCCATTATAAGCAGTGCTAGAAACGGCAAGTTTCGTACTAGACACACATGGTATCACCTTTTTAGATAGTACCTTGTTACATACAGGACAATAGATAACGATCTCTCCATCTTCACTTTGAGTAGCTCTTGTTAATGTAGTGATCGTCTTATGGTCCTCTGTATGACCAGTATTTACTGGCTTCTTCATAATAAGAGTTACATCCATGCTAGACGTATCTATGGAATTATACCTTACATTATACACATAGGTTACTGTACTTGGTTCTTCCGTAAAAAGAACTTTTCCCGTTTTTCTGTCAAAGGCAGCAGCCAAAGACGCTCCTGATTTATTCTTTGCCGAAACAGACTTTATATAGTTAATATTTGCACTTCCTATTATACTTCCCAGATCAACTGTGTACGTATTCCCATCTTTACTGTATGCAATGTCTGATATGTTCTGATGATAACATGTAACTGTCGGAAAATAATCGGAAGTACCTAGCTCTAATATCTTTAGTCGATTATTAATACATTCTAATCTCTTAAAAGCTTTCTTGTCACCCAATATAAGCTTCTCTAGGTTGTTATTACTACAGTATAATTCTTGCAACTCTACGTTCTTGCTTACATCTAAGCTCGTTATCTTATTATCTCGACAGTCAAGGATTCCCAACCCTAAGTTCCCACTTACATCTAAGCTTGTAAGGTTATTAGCGTTACAATATAAATACCCTAGCTTAGAATTGGTACTAACATCCAAAGAAGAAAGATCATTTCCTACACATGTTAGAGCCACTAACTCTTTATTATTACTAGTATCTATGCTTTTCAAATGATTATAGCTACAGTCTAAGACTTCTAATAGTTCGTTTTTACTAATATCAATTGCGTCAATCTCGTTCGCATTAAGATATACATCCCCTAATTCTTTGTTAAATGTAAGATTTAGCTCTTTGAGTTTATTAAAAGAACATTCTAGGTCTTCTAGTTTTTGATTATTTGTAACATCCAACGTTTCAATAGCATTATTAGAACAACTCAATTCTTCCAATAAATCATTATTAGTCACAACTAACGTACTTATCTGGTTATAGGCACATTCTAAGGTTGTGAGATTCTTATTGTTACTCACATCTAGACTTGTCAGCTTGTTTGCATTACATGAGAAATACTTTAATTCCTTGTTTTCACTTATATCCAAACTAGTAAGGCTATTACCCTCACAAGTGAAGCTTTTTAATTCAGTATTCTGACTAGTATTTAGACTAGTCAGTAAATTGCTATCACAATATAGCTTTCCTAAATTACTCAGTTTACTAATATCTAAGTCAGTAATTTGATTTTCCGCACAATCCAATCTCATTAATGCTGTAAAATATTCAATACCACTAAGATTAGTATAATAATTATCAGAACATTCCATGTCATAAATAGCAGCTACAGTGGCTGGCTCTAACAAATTATCACCATTACCATCATATTCTTTAGCAATAAACCCCCTAAATCTAGATTCTGGAAAATTCTTGTCACATATATGTAGGTTCCCATTGGCATCTACACAAGCCGGACTTCCATTAAATTCACCAAGTATATAACCATCACATGCTTCTGTTGGCGATGCAAAGGCTATAGTTGGCATCATACTGAGTGTCAGAATAACAGCCAACAAAATACTGATTATTTTCTTCATACTATCTCTCCTTCTACGAGTCAACTACGTGTTTATAAGTATGTATTACTTAGTCTTAACTGATTTTATCTTCGACCAGTCCGAATAGATGTTTACTGCCTTACCATCCACTTTAACAGTCTTATAGGTCCTAATTTTTACGTAATATGTTTTCTTTGCAGAAAGCTTAGAGAGTGTTTTTTCTGTTACTGATTTACTCATTGTAAGTGTTTTCGCCTTACTAAATTTTGCATTTGCACTATATTGAATTTGATAACCTGTTACCTCAGAGGTTTTCTTTGACCATTTAACGGTAAGCTTCTTTGTGCTACCAACTAACTTACTTATCGTAGTGGTACTTGGTTTAATGGTAAACTGTAGATTCTTAGTCCCTGAGTAGTTGCCCTTAAAGGCTACCTTAACAGTATACTTTCCAACAGCCTTTCTATCTCCTATATAGGAAACTGTATAGTCTATCTTATTCTTTAACGCATTACCTTTACTATCTTTCACTACTACAGTAGGGGTCTTACCTTGACCATTATAGGTATAAATCGAAGTCGATAAAGCGATGCTTGCAATCTTTGGTATTGTCGTACTTGAAATGGTTTTATTACAGATTGGACAATTGTATTTCACAACCCCAGTCTTATCTACCGTTGCCTTTGTTACTACCTTTGTCAACTTATGCCCTTGTCCATCCACAACAGCGTCAGACTTTGTTAATGTGGCACTAACATCCATTCTAACAAAGGTATTATCCTTCTTCTTCACTTTGTAGATATATGTAACTTCCTTTGGCTCAGATGAAAATGTTGCAATACCAGTTGTACTATTGTAATTTGCCACAAGATTAGTATCTGTAATGCTTTTACCCTGGACACCTATAATTTTTGAAGTATTATCTTTTCCTACTACATCTAAAAGATTAACAATATAACTACCATTATACGTATAGTATTCAAGATTCTCTCTCTTCTGCCTACTAGGGTATACATATTCCAGTGAATCACTTTTACTTAGATCTAGCGAACTAAGCTGATTTTTATAGCAACTAATACTACGCAATTTCGAAAGTGCACTTACATCAATATTCTTAAGTGCGTTGACTTGACACTCTAAGTATACCAATTCAGTATTTTTACTAACATCAAGTGAACATAAATTGTTGTCATTACAGTAAAGTCCAATTAATTTCGTATTACTGCTAATATCTAGTGCCGTAAGTTCATTGTACCCACACATAATATATTGTAATAGAGTATTTTTACTAACATCAAGGTTGTCAATAAAATTATAGTCACAATATAAATACTCTAATGTAAGATTATTTCTTAAATCAAGATTTTGAAGCAGATTAGTATTACAATCTAAATAGAATAATATTTTATTTGCACTAACATCCAATTCCCTTATTTCATTATTATTACAACCTAAATACTCTAACATGGTATTTTTGCTAACATCTAGACTCGCTATTTGATTCCCCTCACAATAGAGACTGTCAAGATACGTATTATTACTCGTATCCAAGCTAGATAATTGATTATAATTACAGGATAAATCATATAGGTTTGTCGCTTCACTAAGGTCTAAATTGGTTAATTGATTATTATCTAGATAAAGAGAAACTATTTGTGTATTAAGACTAATATTCTCTATAGCATTATAATTACAATACAATGTAGTTAATGCTGTATTTTTTTTAACATCAAGACTTTTCAACTGATTATAATTACAGTTCAAGGTTTGTAATGATGTAAAAAACT
>JAEZJF010000012.1 GCA_023415825.1 Bacillota bacterium | reverse complement strand
AGCTTAATTTGTCGGTCCAGTCCCCGGCACTTCCTGAATAGCCGTGAAACTGCAAAATAGCCGGATGGGGCTCGCTTACATTTTTAGGACGCAGATATTTGGCATGGATTCTGGCTCCGCGAACGCCAGTAAAATAGAGGTCGAAACAATCTGCAAAAGATACCTGAAAATCGCTTTTGACCAGCTCAACTTGAGGATCAACTGATTTCATCTCTGTAAGGGCGGCTTCCCAATAGGCATCAATATCCTCGGGGCACGGGCTAATTCCCCCATATACCTTTAGTTCCTCCAGAGGCATGTCTATCATTGGCATGAAAAAAAATCCTCCATTTTTATGAAATACTTATTTTTTATTCTACTTGAACCATTCTTCTATTTCTCTCAATTGGTCATCTTAAAGTAAGAAATCAAGAAAGCTGGTTCCATTTTCAGGAAGACGACAATTAAAATAGTCGCATACTGTTGTTCCTACATCAGAAAGTGTTTCACGAACTCCCAATATACCCTTTTTCACCTTTTTGCCGTATACTAGAACAGGGACCAGTTCCCGAGTATGTTTGCTGTGTCCGATGGTCGGATCATTACCATGGTCTGCCATCACAAGCAAAACATCATCCTTTCCAAGGTTTGGTAGCATACAGCCTATGCCTTCATCAGCAGAAACGAGCCTCATGGCATATTTTTTTGCATCCTGATCATGACCAGCCAAATCGGTCTCCTGCACATTGGCGCAAATAAAGGCATCACCTTTACACCGAGATAGCTCATATACTTTTTCCATCACTTGCTTTGTACTGACCATAGGGAAACTGGTACCATATGGGTTTTCAACAATATCTGCTACTTTGCCTACCAAAAAGACCGGTATGCCTTTTTCTCCTACACAGGTGGGAACCTGCACCCTAGAGTCAGCTCCATATCCCATATGTACAACGATGAAGCCATGGTCCGTAACCCCACTCTTGGGTGCATTGAGTCCCATATAAATACCGTCCCGTTCTTCGACAGCTGAAATAAGTTTTTCTATACTGGTTTTCCTCCCACCTGAAGTAATAACTCTGGGAACTTTCGTTGCACTCCTGACGGTACGCCCAATTGAAAGAACTTTCTCAAACGAGATTTTATCAAGCACCGATGTGACATTGACAATCTGTCCGGGGTCGCACTCCATATTATCACCAATGACTACTGCATCTTCTACTACCAGAAATCTGTTTCTGCTGCCATAGCGAACAGACACCTCAAAACCGCTTTTTTCAAGTAATTCCTTTACTTCATCAATGCGATTACCGAAAGGCTCACTGAATGCAGGCCTGGGCAGAGTCCCCATGATTTCTTGATGGCCAAGGAATGTATCTGCGCCAATATGCATTAACATTGACCTACCCCATGTTGCAGAGTCTGAATACTTCATGAATTCGGTTTCTCTTCCGACAGCATTCATTAAGCCCATTCGTTCGAGGTTTGGAAGTCTTAGACCGGACATATACTCAAATATATGCAACGCAGTATTGGCTCCTATATCATCAGGCCTTGTATCTCTAACATCATCCATTGCCCCAACACCAAAACCGTCCAGTACTAGTACGACGAATTTTCCCACATTAAATCCCCCAAGTTATCTTCCTGTCCATATCGGAGCTGTGATAGCATATTGTCCATCCGCCTGTATAACTTTAAGAAAATAGTATTTGTTAGTGTCATTTGTAATCGAAAAGCTGGTCCAATTTACGTTGTTGGAACTAAAATCAGCAGAGCCAGCCTGTATTCCGCCATCAGTGTATACCTCTATTCTTGAGATGTTATCGCCGACATCAGGATCTATAGCACTTACCGAGAAATTCAAGGTTGACGGAGATGATAGCATTGAACCCATAATATTTCCATTTATCTTGTAGATGACCTTCATATTAACGTCAGTCGTCGAGTACACCCTATAGGCTCGGATCGCATCATAAATATGTTCCTGGGTTAGATTTTTAGCCAAAACAGCTGTTCTTACAGTATTGTATGTCCCCCAGTCAGCTTCATGATTGTCTTGATTTCCGCTAGGAGCTATATGCCATCCCATATCCAATGCTCGTATATAGAAACTTTCCGTACTTGGACCGACTCTTGGTCTAGCAGGCACTTCCATCAAGTATAAAACCTTGTCCACATCAGCATCATAAGGTGTAAAACCATAGAAATCATCGTTCCATGGGTGATTCCATTGGTTAATGGAAGCAGGATATTGTTTAATCAGATTATAATAGTTGGCAACATCATTGTAGGTCGTATCATATTGGCTGATGAAAAATGGTGCATTAAAGATATTCATATGCCCAAATCCGGTGTACCAGGTGCTTTCAGAGCCAGTCAGACCTACAAAGCTGCCGTTTGTAGTATTACGTACTGCAGATAACTGAGTATCTCTCCATTCAAGGCTTTTATCCCATGCAAAATTACTGTCAATCAAGTTTGTATGTTCGGTCACAGCCAAAAAATCAATATTGGCTGTATTTTTTGCATAGTTATAGGCGACATCAGGAACATCAACACCATCAGAGAAACCTGTATGACTGTGAAGATTACCAAAATAAACATTGTAATTACCATCAACCGGAGCAGGCAATGGTGCAGGCTTGGGTACGGGAGCAGGCAGTTCGGCTTTTTTAGCAAATTGGAACCAGTTAATACCAATACCCTTTTGAGTGTTATTACCAACAACCAGGTAGACATCATGTACGCTTGTAACATTTTCAATATCGCATGCCAATGTACTTGCATCCTTCCATTGCCGGAATGCTGAAAGGGTTCCTACAACGGGTCCTGTCGGAGAATCCAAGCGAACATCAAGATTGGCTATCTCTCTGCTGTGTGCATAAACTTGGAAATCGGATATATGAGTTCCGGTATTTGCAGAATTGTAGGTTATATTCACACGCAGATACCTGCCGAGCCGCTTTGTTGTATATGTATCACCGGCTTCAGTTGCAATATTGGTATTATCCTTGGTAATAATGGTCAGCCAATTAATCCCGTCCGTGCTGGTCTGAATATTGTATTTGTAGTACCTTGTTCCATCGGCATAATTCTTTATTACTATTTTTTGAAGATAATGCAGCTCGCCCAGATCTATCTGCCACCACCTGGGATAGGCACCACCGCTCCAGTAGGATGATGGATCGGAATCAGTTGCCTTTTCAGGCGGATACCCTGTCGTATAGCTTGGTGCAGTTACGGGTTTACCAGCACTAACAAGCGGAGCATTCTGAGGATCAGGAGTGGATACACGGGCAATAAATTGATTTGCCCCTGTAGTTCCAAAATCAATATCGTTAAATCTAAGATAATCCCCCGCTGTTCTTGCGCTGGCGGGGTCAACATCATTCCCCATGCGATATTCAAGCTTCAGATCCTGGCTTGGAGTAAATGACATTGAATTAACTGCATCATAATCCTCGGACTGGATAATGTCGAACGCACTTCTGTTTGTTATAGGGTCAGGAACACTTTGTGCCTCTCTAATGCCATAGGCTTTAAAATCTGAAATATGGAATGCTCGATTATCCGAGTTATAGGTTCCCATCACACGGATGTAGCGTCCGACTGCACCGGTAATGTTGTATGTATCACCGGCGTCAGTCGCAGGATTTGTATTGTTTTTTGCAGCCACCTGTGTCCAATTGAACTTGTCCTTGCTTATATAAATAACAAATTGATAATACCTGTCACCGCTAACGTAATTTCTTATATTGACTTGTTTAATATCGTAATTATCTTCCAGATCAACTTCCCAAAAATGCTGGTATGGAGTAATAGTAGCATAGGTAGTATTGGAATCATCAATGGCGTACTTCGCCTCATGTCCAACAGCCTCATACCGCACAATTGGTTCATAGCTGTAAAAATATTCTGCTTCAATTTCGGCGGTCTTTCCCTTGGTCACCAGAAACGGTTCAAATTCCTTGAATCCATAAACCATAAATTCAGAGATATGGCTACCGGTATTTGCAGAATTGAAGGTCACATTGACCCGGACATATCGTCCCAGGCTGGAGATCTCGTAGGTATCACCATTATCCGTTGCCGGATTTGTATTGGTCTTAGTGGCAACAGTTGTCCACGTAGTCCCATTGCTGCTGGTTTGGATATTATATTTATAGTGCCTTGTCCCATCTACAAAATTACGGATAATGATTCTTTCAATATTATAATTTTCTCCAAGATCTATCTGCCACCATCTTGGATATGCGCCCCCACTCCAATAGGTTGTTTTATTTCCGTCGATAGCACTTTGGGGAGGAAATCCTGTAGTAAAGTCCTGTGCGGTTACTGTTTTTCCCTGGCTTATCAATGGAGCCTCATTACCAAGACTGCTTGAGGGTATAACCATCTCGCTTCCATCGCCTATATCGGTAAAACCAATATTATCATCGTATTCACCGGCATTATCATCGTTTTCACCGGGAAGTTCCTGCCCTAATTCTGCATAAACCGGCTGAGTATGAACGAATGATAGACCTGAACCGAGCAATGCAGCCATTAGAACTACTGCTATAATTTTACATAACACTTTTTTAGTCATAATAACATTCCTCCATTTCATTAATCATATGCTTTTATATTCAGCAGGCAAGAGTCAATCAAGAGTCATCCCTTGACTGCCCCAGCCGACAAACCCTCTGTTATTTGATTTTCGAATATGATATAAAAAACAACAGTTGGGATCATTACGATCATTAATCCGGCGAATAAAGCCCCCCAGTCTGTTCGATATTCTGCAACAGACATTAGTATCTGCATGCCTACAGGAAGCGTCATCTTTTTCTTATCAGTAATCAAGGTCAAAGCTGAAATAAACTCATTCCAATAATACAAGAAATTGAAAATGCTAATTGTTATGATTCCCGGCTTTGCCAAAGGAAGCATGATACTCCAGAATGTCCTGAAATATCCGCATCCATCCATTAACGCGGCCTCTTCCATCTCGCGCTGAATCGTTTTAAAGAAGCCCATCATAACGGTTATCGAAAACGGCAAGGTACCCGCTATATAAACAAATGACAGGCCTATTAGTGTATTGTACACATTTAGGTTTTGCAGCAGAAAAAACGTTGGAATGATGGTTAAAACACTAGGAACCATGACACCTGAAACATAGGCGAAGTTCATAACCTTATTAAACCTGAAAGCAAACCTCGAGAGAACATAACCGGTGGTAGCTGCCATCAAAGCGGTTATAATAATGCATAACAATGTAACATAAATACTGTTTTTAAAATAAACTGATACGTCAACCTGAACCCATGCCCTGGCATAATTGGACCACTGAGGCTTTGCAGGCAAGATCCATGGGCTTTTGTAAAATTCTTTATTCGTTTTTAACGATGTCAATGCTGTCCATAAAACAGGATAGACAACTATAATTGAGTACGCCAAGAGAATTATGCGAATAACAATATCATTCAACTTTATTTTCCGCATGATATTTGTTTCTCCTTATATTGTTTTTCTATATCTGAATTTATAAGATTGGGGCTTAATACTCGAGAACTTCTCTTCTGGTTATTCTTTGAAGTATGGAGCTTATTAAAGTCATTACTCCGAATAATAACAGACCGATTGCTGTTGCATACCCGAAATTGCTGAAATCAAACGCCTGCTCATACATATATGTAGAAAGTATTTCTGAAGCTCTGTTAGGGCCACCTTTTGTCATTACATACACAAGGGGAAATGTTGTTTTAAAAAATCTTGCTACGAAAAATACCAATGAAGTCCTTATTATCTCCCACATCATGGGAATTGTAATGCTAATATATTGCCTTAACTCTGATGCTCCGTCCAGTTGAGCTGACTCATAAAGGGCTTTGGGTATGTTTTTCATCGCTGACATATACAATACCATGAAAAAGCCGGAATAAGTCCATACTTGTGTTACGATCAATGCACCCAAAACAGTTTTTTCATCGCCCAACCAAACTCTGGTCAACCCTTCCATTCCAATAATCTTCAGCAAATTATTGAAAATACCCATTGTAGGGCTATAAATAAATGACCAGATAATTGATATGACGACAACGGACAGCACATTCGGAAATAGGTATACAATACGGTAGAATTTACTTTCTTTATAGTTCTTTCTCACAATAACAGTGGCCAAAAACATAGCCACTATGAATGTAAGCAAACTTCCAATGATCAACATGGTCAAATTATTGTGCAAGGCTTTCCATACGACCTCATCTTTAAAAAGACGTATAAAGTTATCCATGCCAACAAAGGTTTTTTTGCTTGAAAGACCAGTCCATTGAAAAAAACTAATGTAAAATGCTTGAATAATAGGATAACCGAAAAATATCATATAAAACAAAAATGTTGGAATGGTGAATATTGCAATGAATATATTACGCTTTTTTTTATCCATAAAATTTGTCACCTAGTCCTTAAAATTAAAGAGGCGCATGACAACATAAACGGTATGCGCCTCTTTTTTCTGGTAAACCCTTTTTAAAACTTTATTTCACTTTGTATTTGACAATTGTACTATCCTGGCGAATACGTTCAGCCTCTTTTTCAATTTCATCTGCGAACTGCTCTACGGTATACTTTCCTGATATAAGTGCAGTTAAGCTATCCTGAGCTTTTTTATATAATGTCTTATACCATTTTTCATATCCGCCGAATATGACCTGAGCACCCTCTTTACCTATTATGCTGTTTGCATATACAACAGAATCCGGTAACACATCTTCAAACCCCTTGACACCACCAACAATAGGATAAACGCCACCCGCTTTTGCAGCAATTTTCCTCATATCGCTCCTATACATATTTTTCAGGAATTCTTTAGCCATTTCTGGGTTTTGCGCATTCTTGGATACTGCCCTGAATTCACTGCTGGCCCAAATATATTTATCATTTTTGCCGGCCTTATTAACCGGAGGGAACATATACTTCAGCTTGAAATTATCAGGCCAGTTTCCTTCCATTTCGCTTTCCAAAAATGTTCCGCATGTTATCATTGCGGCTCTGCCATTGATGAGTTCCATCTGAGCCTGGGTGTGATTGAGTGCCAATGTTCCATCCAATAAATATTTGTCGCAATATGCTTTTATATCCCTTGCCGCATTTAAAACAGCCTCTTGTTTCCATGCACCAGGTTCCAAGCCGTCAATTTTGTCAAATGCTTCCTTACCGCCATATTGAACTACTGACGGGAAGAAAACTGTTCTTAATAAGTAGTAGGGATACATTCCCTGGTATATAAACGGCGACATTTTACCGCTTTGCTTGATTTGTTCCGACACCTCAAGCCATTCTTCATAGTTATCAGGAACATTCCAGCCATTATTGCTGAAGGTATTTTCGTCATACCATAGACCATAGTAGTGAACAAAGCCAGGCAATACATAGGTCTGACCATCTTTTGAACCCCTGTCCAAGGTTCCGGGAACAAAAATATCCTTCAACTTTTTACTTTCATCGTCCGGCGCCGGGGATTCAAGCAAATCATTTACTGACATCAATTGGTCATCGGCAATCAATGCAAAATAATCAAGGAAGCTTGCATTGCCAAAAACGACGTCTGGAGGATTACCCGCAACAAATCTTGGCCTTAATTGTTCATGGTTTTTGGGTCCTATATCAGCCACAATCTTCAGATCAGGATACATTGACTGATATAAATCAATTGCGCTTTCTATATACTCTCTGCCTGTTCCGCCTTCAAACCAGGATATTTCGAGTGTTTTTCCTTTTCCCGTATCCTTCGCAGGTTCGGAACCGGGCTGGGTTTCAGAATTGGAAGGAGAAGAAACTGCGGGGGTGGTTGTATTAATCCCTCCATTTGCAGGCTTTGTGCCACAGGCTGAAAGACCAAGCGAGGTTGCAAGAACCATACAAAGCAGTGAACCAACAAGCTTTTTCCTTAGATTCATAAAGATTTCCTCCAATTTTATGTTTAATTATTTTCAGGTAAGATAATAAATAATGCATGCATACATTACATAACAACTTGATATTTTCGATCGGCTAAAAGCCTTTAATCTGATACTTCCATTATAAATGCTATATTTAGATTTCGTAAGAATGAACTATTCTAGTCCCTTTTTGCCTTTTGAATTTTAAAAGTATGAGAAAATGCGTTACAATTGACATATCATTCAATGTTATGTTATTTATAATTTGGAACATTCTTAGTTCTTATCAATAAGTTCTTTTATACATAGTATGGCAAACATTTATAGTCGAAGCTCTTGAAATATGAGTTGTTGTAATACGGACACGGTGGAGAAGCTTATATGATTTATACTTTTCTGATTATTTTAATTTTTACATTTTTTCTGATAATAAAAAACAGCAAGAGTGTATTTTCCTTGTGGTTAACAGGTGTACTGCTTGGATTCTGCATATCTATAACAGGGTTTATTCTATACTCTGTTTATTTTTGGGATTATTATTATCTTAGAAATATCCTATTTGATATTAATAAGCATTTATGGTTGTTTATTTATTCTTTAGGCATCTCATCGCACACTGTCAGCAGAATACTGAATATAGGAATCGGTTTGTTCTATTATTCAGTAATATGCTTTTCAATATCTTATACAAGGGCCTTTTACAGGGATTCAAAACCCAAATCAAATTCAAAACTCATATATATTATTTTAGCTTTTTTCCCCATTCAAATGATTTTGTTTTACGATCCTTTCATTCAAAATGAATTATATTATCTGGCCAATACCAACAACTTCAATATTAATATGTCTACCGCTTTTTTTAAGCTTTTAAAATATGTCGGTATATTTAATCGCATATGGTTTATTGCATATATTTTGGTTTCAATCGTTCTGCTGATTCGTATGTATCTAAAAATAAATACAACCTACATAAAGCATAAGGCTTTAGCAATCAATATAAGCCTAATCACTCTATTATTGCTATATGTTTCTATATTCTACTGGGCACCCGAAACCATAGTAATTCTAAGAGGAAGATTACCGGAAGATGTTAATAATTATTCCTATGAAACATATATTGCACTGAAGATTTTCCCTTCTATACTCGTTTACTACATTTATCCTGTTATTTCACTATTTTCTTTTGGAACATCTATCTTTGCCCTTTATAAATACAACATCCTTAAATTTGCGAATATGAAGCAGGACATGAAAGTAAACACAAGCATGAAAATCGAACAACTGACTTCAACCATCTCTCATATGGTTAAGAATAGGCTTATCGAAATCAATATACTGATAAAAAACGCAAAAAATCAGGATGATCTGATTTCTATAAAAAATCAGTTAAATAATATTGAGCAAATTGCTGATGAATTGAAGCATAAACTGGATGAAATGAATTATAAAAACAAGGAAATCAGTTTTTGTTTTTCTACTGTAATCATTAATGATATGATAACTTATGCTGTTACAAAAATAAAGCCATTTGATACAAATATAAATATCAATATCGACTTACCCGAGAAGAACCTGGAATGCCTTGCCGATGAATATCATCTGTCCGAAGTCATCATAAATATAATCAATAATGCCATTGAAGCTATAGGTATGAATGAAGGAACAATAAATATAAATCTTTATACTGAGCGTGGATGGAATATCATTACAGTCAGCGATAATGGACCTGGTATTTCATCAAAGAACATCAGAAAAATTTTCATGCCTTTTTTTAGCACCAAACCTATCACTAAAAATTGGGGAATCGGCTTGACTTATTGCTATAAGACCATTAAAGCTCATAGAGGATTGCTTCTGGTAGATAGTAAAACTGGTAAAGGGGCAAAGTTCAGTATTCTTTTGCCTGTAATCTTTAATTAATTGTTTCTATTTTAATGCTCTCTCGATATCATTATCTTTAAGCATCTGAATCATATCAGAAGTTCTATCCACTTTGAATTTTTTCAGCAGATGCTGAATATGTGTTTTCACTGTACTTAATTCAATCTGTTTTTCCTTTGCTATATCAATTTGCTTTTTACCTTCCAAAACAAGCTTCAGAATTGAAATCTCAGACGGTGTTAATTGTGTAACAATGTTGATAATATCATATAAGTTTTGCTTGATATTTTTAATGTTCTTTAACTGTTTTCTTACTTTGCTGGCAATTGCCGGCCTTATTGGAGAGCAATTATTATAAGCGGCTTCAACTGCATCTATTATTTCTTTGGCTGACACTCCTTTTAATATATAATCACTTGCTCCGGCTTCATAGGCAGATAGAATGCTGTCTTCATCCTCTTGAACAGTAAGCATGATTATCTTTATTCGGGGATATAGTGTTAAAATATCAGATACAGCCGTTATACCGTCACTTTTTTCATCCATTTCTATATCCATTAGAATAACATCAGGCTGATGCTTCTTAGTGAATTCGACTGCCTTCTTACCATTGCTTACTTGTCCTATCACGTTAAAATTTTTTTCAAATGACAAAACTGCCGAAATGTGCTCCCTAATAATATCTGAATCCTCAGCGATAAGTATTTTTATGATTTTCTCATCTCTCCCCTGATTATTCATAGCAGCTAACACTCCTCAACACTTCAATAGTACGTCAAATATATCACAGGTTTAATTTATTAAGTAGTTAAATTTTAACATGGTTTTGCTTTAATCTAACCTTGTTGTATTCACAATAAAATGATTTTGCGGGATACAACCGTATCCCGCATCCTAAATTCATCTTTTCTTCTATCAATTATTAATCATATCGGATTCGCCAACCATCACGTCTTCCAGGGCCGCGCCCGGAGGAACCATAGGCCACACCTTCAAATCCCGGTCAATCTCACAATTGATGACCACCGGACGTTTCAGGCTTAAGGCTTCTTTCAACGTTTGTTCAACATCTTCCCGTTTGGTCAGATTAAACCCGGCAGCGCCGAAAGCCTCGGCCAATTTAACAAAGTCAGTCCCCCGATCCAGTGTGGTCTGAGAGAACCGCTTATCGTAGAACATATTCTGCCATTGCCTCACCATACCCAGCGCATGGTTGTTCATAATCACCACAATAACCGGAAGATTGTATTCCACAGCGGTTGCCAGTTCGTTTAGATTCATTCTGAAGCTTCCGTCACCCGCAATATTGAAGACACGTTTATGTGGACAAGCAATGGAAGCCCCCATGGAGGCGCCCAGCCCGAAGCCCATGGTGCCGAGTCCACCGGAGGTTATGAGCGTTCGAGGCCTTGTAAACTTATAATACTGGGCTGTCCAGATTTGATGCTGGCCGACCTCAGTGGCAATTAGCGCGTCACCTTCGGTTATTTCATAGATCTTGTCAAGTATAAACTGGGGAGTCAATCCTTCTCCCTCAGTGCTTAGCGGGTATTTGTCCTTAAGATCTTTTACATAGTTTAACCATTCGGTCCGATCCCTTGATTCAATACCTTGATTAATGCGAGTTAAAACAGCTTTTACATCGCCTATAATATGATGGCTGACACGGACATTTTTATTGACCTCTGCCGCATCCACATCAATATGAAGAATCCTTGCATGAGGTGCAAAGCGTTCAAGCTTGCTAATGACGCGATCGCTGAATCGGGCCCCGATTGCTATCAGAAGATCACACTCCGTAACAGCGAGATTTGAGGCCTTAGTACCATGCATACCAATCATGCCGGTATAGAGGTCATGGGTAGCCGGAAAAGCGCCCATCCCCATCAAACTCAAGGTTACTGGCGCCTGGAGCTTTTCGACCAGTTCATAAAGCTCACCTGATGCGTCGGAGGCAGATACGCCGCCCCCTGCATAGATCACAGGCTTATGGCTGCTGTTGACAAGGTCAAGGGCCTGTTGGATAGCGCGTTCACCAATATATTCAGTCAGTCTCTCTGGAATAGTTCTCTTTCGAGGCTCAAATTCAGCATATTGAGCCGTTATGTCCTTGGGGATATCCACCAGCACCGGTCCAGGACGACCTTCCTGTGCAATTTTAAAAGCCTTTCTCATGGTATCGGCCAAGTCATTGACATCTCTTACCATGAAGTTATGCTTGGTTATGGGCATGGTAATGCCTGTTATGTCAACCTCCTGAAAGCTGTCCTTGCCAAGAAGGCCCAAAGCCACATTTCCGGTAATAGCCACCATGGGGATGGAATCCATATAGGCGGTAGCAATACCCGTTACCAGATTGGTAGCTCCCGGACCAGAGGTAGCCAGGCATACGCCGACCTTGCCGGAAGCTCTTGCATAGCCGTCAGCGGCGTGGGCCGCTCCCTGCTCGTGAGAGGTCAAGATATGGCGAATTCTATTCTGGTATTTATATAAAGCATCGTAGATGTGGAGGACGGCGCCTCCGGGAAATCCGAATAGGGTATCAACTTCCTGCTCCAGCAAACACTCAACTAATATGTCAGCGCCAGTTAAACGCAAGATAGAAGCACCTCCTTAAATTTTTCAACGTTCCTATACTTTGAGAACAGCCCCTTCGCTGGCAGAGGTGACAAACTTAACGTACCTGGCCAAGTAACCGCTTTTGATTTTAGGCGGTGGGCATACCCAGCCCTCTCTTCTTTGCTCCAGCTCTTCTTCTGAAACTTTTAAGGTCAAGCTGCAGGCTCTCATATCGATTGCGATGATGTCGCCGTCGTGAACCAGAGCAATAGGTCCACCCTCTGCAGCTTCGGGTGAAACATGGCCGATACATGCCCCGCGTGTCGCTCCGCTGAATCGGCCATCGGTAATAAGGGCAACATCTGCATCCAGGCCCATTCCCGCAAGAACCGAGGTTGGCATGAGCATTTCGCGCATGCCGGGCCCGCCTTTAGGACCTTCATAGCGTATGACCACCACTTCTCCCTTATTGATCTTCCCGCCTAAAATAGCCTTGATGACCTCTTCCTCAGAGTTAAAGACCCGGGCGGGACCTTCATGAACCAGCATCTTCTCAGCTACCGCGCTTCTTTTAACAACGCTTCCGTGAGGAGCCAGATTACCTTTTAAAACTGCGATACCGCCGGTTACGGAATAGGGATTTTCAATGGGTCGTATGACATTGGGATTTAAATTAACGGCTTTGGCCATATTCTCACTTATGGTTTTTCCAGAAACAGTAGCACAATTTTCATTTAACAAGCCTTTTTTGGAGAGCTCCTTCATGACCGCATATACACCACCTGCCGCGTAAAGGTCCTCAACGAAGTGATTTCCCGCAGGGGCTAATTTACAGAGGTTGGGCGTTTTTTCACTGATGCGGTTCGCAGTATCCAGATCGAAGGATACACCAGCTTCGTAAGCAATAGCCGGTAAATGGAGCATGCTGTTGGTACTGCAGCCCAGGGCCATATCAACAGTAAGGGCGTTATGGAAAGCCTCCTTCGTTAGAATATCCTGGGGCTTAATGTCTTTTTCCACAAGCTCCATGATCTTCATGCCCGATTGCTTAGCAAGGCGGAGTCGTTCTGAATAAACAGACGGGATTGTGCCGTTGCCCGGAAGGGCCATGCCAATGGCCTCGGTCAGACAGTTCATACTGTTGGCTGTGAACATTCCAGAGCAGGAACCGCAGCTTGGGCATGCGCTGTTCTCACATGCCTTAAGCTCATCCTCAGTGATTTTTCCTGCCTGAAGGGCACCTACAGCCTCAAACATATTGGTAAGGCTGATGCCTCTTTGGCCATCCCTTCCCGCCAGCATGGGACCGCCGCTTATAACAATAGCGGGGATATTGAGACGAGCCGCTCCCATAAGCATGCCCGGGACAATCTTATCGCAGTTTGGAATAAGGACCAGTCCATCAAAGCCCTGAGCCAAAGCCATGGACTCCAGGCTGTCGGCGATGAGCTCACGGGATGGCAGGGAATAATGCATGCCGATATGTCCCATGGCAATGCCGTCACATACGCCGATGGACGGAAACTCCATGGGTGTGCCCCCCGCCATACGTACACCGGCTTTGACAGCCTCGCTTATTTTATCCAGGTGCATATGCCCCGGTACCACTTCGCTTTTGGCACTGACAACACCAATTAAGGGACGGTTCATCTCCTCATCGGTAAGGCCCAGGGCTTTAAATAAAGATCTATGAGGGGCACGTTCAATCCCCGTTTTAACTTCATGGCTGCGCATCATATCACGCCTTTCTGATAATCCTTCCAATAATAAGCTCGCCCATCTTTCGAGTACCTACAAGAATCTTGCCGGGGCTCATAATATCACCCGTTCGGCAACCCTCCTCAAGTACTTCATCTACAGCCTTTTCGATACTTCTGGCTTCATCCTCAAGGTTTAAGGTATACCGAAGCATCATGGCAGCTGACAAGAGCGTAGCAATAGGGTTAGCCTTGTCCTGGCCTGCAATGTCGGGTGCCGAGCCGTGAATAGGCTCATAGAGGCCAAAGCTCCCCTCTCCAAGGCTTGCTGACGGCAGCATACCAATAGAGCCTGTGATCATGCTGGCTTCATCGGACAAGATATCTCCAAACATGTTAGTGGTAACAATAACATCAAATTGTTTGGGATTTCTGACCAGCTGCATGGCAGCATTGTCCACATACATATGATCAAGAGCTACATCCGGGTAGTCACCGGCAATCCTGGTTACCACCTCACGCCAGAGTCTGGAGCTTTCCAATATATTGGCCTTGTCAACGCTTGTAACCTTACGATTGCGTTTCCTTGCAATGTCGAAGGCCATTCTTGCAATGCGTTCTACCTCACCCACGCTGTACGCCTCGGTGTCATAGGCTTCCTGACCCATTTTCCCCTCACGTCGGCCTCTGTCGCCAAAGTACATGCCCCCAGTGAGCTCTCGGACTACCATGATATCAATGCTGTCCCCTACAATTTCGGGCTTTAAAGGGCAGGCCTCTTTAAGCTCCTTATTAAGAAGAGCAGGCCGCAGGTTTGCATATAGGCCCAGTTCTCCCCGGAGCCCCAGAAGCGCTTTTTCAGGTCTTAAGTGACCCGGAAGGGTATCCCACTTATAGCCTCCTACTGCGCCTAATAGCACAGCGTCACTTTTTTTGCACACCTCTATTGTTTCTCTGGGAAGGGGTTCGCCGGTTGCATCGATGGCACATCCACCGGCCAGCACCTTCTGGGTTTCAAAACAGTGGCCAAAGGTTTGACCTATTTTTTCTAATACCAAAAGAGCTTGTTCAACTACTTCGGGTCCTATCCCGTCTCCGGGAATGACAGCAATTTTATAATTCATGATTGCCTCCTGATATAGTTCACCAGTCCATTGGCGGCCATTATTTTTTGCATAAAGTCCGGAAAGGCCTGAGCCTGATAGCTCGCTCCCTTGGTGAGGTTGTGTATAACGCCGGTGTCAAAGTCAACCTCAACCTCATCTCCGGCTTCAATACCTTTTACAGCCTCTTCGCATTCCACGATGGGAAGGCCGATATTAATGGCATTACGATAAAAAATACGTGCGAAGGTTGAGGCAATGACACATGATATTCCCGAAGCCTTGATGGCAATAGGGGCATGCTCCCGGGAGGAACCGCAGCCGAAATTTTTATCGGCCACTATGATGTCGCCTTCCTTCACATTCTTGACGAAATCCTTATCAATATCCTCCATACAATGGGCTGCCAGTTCATTGGCATCCGAGGTATTGAGGTAGCGGGCCGGAATAATAACATCCGTATCTACATTGTCGTTATATCGAAAGACATTACCTTTTGCTTTCATAGACTATTCTCCTCTATCTCTTCATAATGCTGTCCGGATCGGTAATCTTGCCTGTCAGGGCCGATGCTGCCGCGACGGCCGGACTTGCCAGATATACCTCGGATTCCGGATGCCCCATTCTTCCCACAAAGTTACGGTTAGTGGTGGAAACAGCTCTCTCACCCTTAGCCAGTATGCCCATGTGCCCACCCAGACAGGGGCCGCACGTGGGTGTGGAAACCACCGCACCGGCCTCCACCATGTCGGTGACAAGCCCTTCCTTAATGGCTTGAAGATAAATATTTTGAGTTCCTGGGAATACAATGACGCGTACGCCCTTCTTAACTTTATTTCCTTTTAAAAGCTTGGCTGCAACCCGGAGATCCTCAATACGTCCGTTGGTGCAGGAGCCGATGACCACCTGATCAACAGCTACATCTCCAACATTGTCAATGGTACGGGTATTGTCAGGAAGATGCGGAAATGATACGGTTGGACGCAATGAGCTTAAATCAATGTCATAAACTTCATCATATTCTGCGTCGTCATCGGGCTCATAGACCTTATAGGGCTTTGTTGAATGCTCTTTCACATAGTCCAGGGTTTTGTCGTCCACAATGAAGATGCCATTTTTAGCCCCTGCTTCAATAGCCATATTGGCCATAGTAAGGCGGTCGTCCATTGACAGGTGTTGAAGTCCATCACCCATAAATTCCATGGACTTATAGAGAGCGCCATCAACGCCTATCATGCCGATGATATGAAGAATGACGTCCTTACCGGATACCCAGCCCTGGGGTTTACCTGTCAAATTGAATTTGAGAGCCGAGGGCACTTTAAACCAGCACTTGCCGGTTGCCATTCCGGCAGCCATATCGGTACTTCCTACGCCTGTTGAAAATGCACCCAGCGCGCCATAAGTGCAGGTGTGGGAATCCGCCCCGATAATAAGGTCTCCCGGAACCGCAAGACCCTTTTCGGGAATAAGACAGTGCTCAATCCCCATCTCTCCGATTTCAAAGTAATTCTCTACATTCATTTCATGAGCAAACTCACGAAGCATTTTACATTGCTCGGCAGCCTTAATGTCTTTATTGGGTGTAAAGTGGTCGGGAACTATCGCGATCTTGCTTTTGTCAAATACTTGAGTAGCCCCTGTCTTCTTAAATTCATTAACGGCGACAGGAGTGGTTATGTCGTTTCCCAGCACCAGGTCGAGATCAGCTTCTATCAGTTGACCTGGCACCACTTCTTTTAAGCCGGTGTGGTTGGCCAGGATTTTTTGTGTCATGGTCATTCCCATATTGTATTTCCTCCTGTCATAAATAGACTTTTATCTTCTTTTCAAGCTCTTTTAAAAGTTTATATTCGATAGAATCCACCAGAGCAATCCAGCTGGCTTCGATAATGTCAGTGGAAACCCCGACAGTCGTCCATATGGACTCGCCGTCGGTGGATTCAATGAGAACGCGTACCTTGGCTGCAGTAGCCGATTGAGAGTCAATCACGCGCACCTTGAAGTCGGTCAGATGTACGTGGGAGAGCTCGGGGTAAAAGACCTCCAGGGCTTTTCTGAGGGCTTTGTCCAGGGCATGGACAGGACCATCTCCCTCGGCTGCCGTAATCTCCGATTGTCCATCCACCGTAACCTTGATAAGAGCTGAGGCCGAAAGCCCTGATTTTGTCGGCTGCTCAGTCATGAGCTTAAACTTCTCCAGTTCAAAAAAGGGCTTGTATTTGCCAAGCTGCTTACGGATGACAAGCTCAAAGGTGCTCTCCGCTCCCTCGAACTGGTAGCCCTGATGCTCCAGCTCCTTGAGCCTTTGGATAATGGCTTCTGTTTCCTGGGATTCTTTATTGATGACTGGGTTTATCTCACGGATTTTATCCAGAATGGTTTTACGGCCTGCCACCTCGGACATCAGGAACCGCCTTTTATTTCCTATAAGCTCGGGATCGACATGCTCAAAGGAGCTTGATGCCTTGCATACCCCATCGATATGCATGCCTCCTTTATGGGCAAAGGCACTGTTCCCCACATAGGGATCCCGTTCGTTCAAGGTAATATTGGCGATTTCAGCAGTCTTCCTGGCTGTGAAAGTCAGGTTTTTCAGCTTATCCTCGGGTATGCAGAGATACTTTTTCTTAAGCTGCAAGTTGGGAATGATCGTACTTAAGTTGGCATTTCCGCATCGTTCACCAAACCCGTTATAAGTACCCTGAATATGCTGCGCTCCGGCTTCAACAGCCATAATTGCATTTGCAACAGCCATACCGCAATCATTATGGGTATGAATACCGATTTTAACTTTGAAGGTTTCCCTCACTGATTTTACAATATCAAAGACTTCGTTGGGGAAGGTGCCGCCATTGGTGTCACAAAGAACCAGGCAATCCGCTCCACCCTCTGCCGCAGCTTCGAGCGCTTTCATGGCATAATCAGGATTGCTTTTGTAGCCATCAAAGAAATGCTCGGCGTCAAATATGACTTCCTTGCTCTTCTGTTTAAAGAAAGCAACAGTCTCCTTAATCATCCTGAGATTCTCTTCCAGAGTTGTTTGAATAATATCAGTGACATGGAAATCCCAGCTTTTTCCGAATAGAGCCACTACAGGTGTAAAAGCCGAAAGAAGGGATTGGACATTTTTATCTTCCTCGACAGTAATGTCTCGCCTTCTGGTACTGCCAAAGGCAGTCAGTTTGGCCGTTTTTAACGTTACACTTCTCATTCTGTCAAAGAACTCAATATCCTTGGGGTTAGATCCCGGATTTCCTGCCTCAATATAGGCAACACCTAATTCGTCCAGGGCTTTAACAACCTTGAGTTTATCTTCAACTGAGAATGAAATTCCTTCAGCTTGTGCCCCATCGCGCAGCGTGGAATCAAAAATATCAACTTTTTGCAGCATGTTGCCTCTCCTCTCTCCATTAATCATTGATGACAGTCCCTTAGCCCTGTTCTTCCAGCTTTTCCTCATAAATCATCTTATTAATAGCATTGATATAAGAAAGCACACTGGCCTCAAAGACGTCGGTACTGACGCCCTTACCGGTATAAACATGAGTATCCCGCCGAATCTTCACATGGGCTTCACCCTGGGCATCCTGGCCTTCGGTAACGGAACGCAGCCTGTAATCCTCAAGGATAAAGGATATCCCAGCGATTTTCTCAATAGCCTTAAAGGCGGCGTCCATGGGCCCATCTCCGGTGGAGACTTCTTCAATAACCGCATTCTCGCCGTTTTGCTTGATAAGCCTTACTGATGCCGTAGCAGTAATAGTATTGCCGGTATTGATGACAAAGCGATCCAGCTTGTAGGTTTCAGGTATTTCTACTGCCTTCTGGGCCAGAAGCACCTCAATATCAGCGTCCTGAACCACTTTTTTCTTGTCGGCCAGAACCTTGAACTTTTCAAAGGTCTGGTCCAGCTCTTCCTTGGTGAGCTGATAGCCCATGGTCTTAAGGCGATCCTCAAAGGCATGCCGCCCTGAATGCTTGCCTAATACCATGTTATTTTGGGTAAGACCGACGGATTCAGGTGTCATGATCTCATAAGTGGTTTTTTCGGCTAGAATCCCATGCTGGTGAATGCCTGATTCATGGGCAAAAGCATTGGCACCTACTATGGCCTTATTGGGCTGTACCGATACACCCGTAATGCTGCTCAAGAGCCTTGAAGTCCGGTGAATCTGTGTCGTATCAATGCGACAGTCAGCATTAAAGAGAGGGGACCTTGTTTTAAGGGCCATGACAATTTCTTCAAGAGCGGCATTTCCGGCCCGCTCCCCAATACCGTTTATAGTACACTCCAACTGGGTAGCACCGGCTCTGGCAGCCGCAAGCGTATTGGCTACGGCCATACCGAGATCGTTATGGCAATGCACGGCAATAATGGCCTTATCAATATTTGGCACATTATTTCGAATATTTTTGATGAGCTCATAAAATTCATCAGAGGTGGTATAACCCACTGTGTCAGGCACATTAATGACAGTAGCGCCTGCATTGATAGCCGCCTCAAAGACACGATAAAGGAATTCCGGTTGACTTCTGGTGGCATCCTCGGCAGAGAATTCCACATCGGAGCAGTATTTTTTTGCATGAGCTACCATACTTCTTGCTCGTTCCAGAACGTCTTCCGGAGACATTTTGAGCTTATATCGCATATGGATGTCCGAGGTGGCTAGGAAAGTATGAATTCTCGGATTTGCAGCATTTTTTAAAGCTTCCCAGGATCTGTCGATATCCTGGGGCAAGGCTCTGGAGAGACTTGCCACTGTACAATCCTTAATTGTTTCAGCAATAGCCTTTACCGATTGGAAATCACCGGGCGATGCAATGGCGAAGCCTGCCTCAATAACGTCGACCTTCAGGCGTTCAAGCTGTCTGGCGACCTCCATTTTCTCCTGGAGATTCATGCTGCAGCCCGGGGATTGCTCGCCGTCTCTTAATGTCGTATCAAAAATATAAACTCTGTTTGACATAAAATCACCATCCTACTATTACTTCTGCTCACTTATTCCAGCTCATCATCTTACGGAGGTCTTTGCCAACGATCTCGACTTGGCTCTCCTGCTCCATTCTTCTCCTGGCGTTAAAGTAGGGGCGGTTGGCTTGATTTTCAAGGATCCAGTTGCGAGCGAAGGTACCATCCTGAATCTCATGGAGAACCTTCTTCATTTCCTTGCGGGTTTCCTCTGTAATAATGCGCTTACCGGTTACATAATCGCCATATTCGGCGGTATCCGAAATGGAATAGCGCATAAAGCTCAAGCCGCCCTTATTAATCAGGTCTACAATAAGCTTCATCTCATGAAGGCATTCAAAATAGGCGCTCTCCGGCTGATAACCCGCTTCAACAAGTGTTTCGAAGCCTGCTCTCATAAGCTCAGACACGCCGCCGCAAAGAACAGCCTGCTCTCCGAAGAGGTCTGTCTCTGTTTCTTCTTTAAAGGTGGTTTCGAGAATGCCCGCTCTTGCTCCACCAATACCTGCTGCGTAGGCCAGAGCCAAATCCTTGGCATCCCCGGTCGCATTCTGATGTACTGCAATCAGGCAGGGAACGCCTTTACCTTCCTGGAACTGGCTTCTTACGGTATGGCCGGGTCCCTTGGGAGCCACCATAAAGACATTGACATCACTGGGGGGAACGATTTGACCAAAATGAATATTAAAGCCGTGGGCAAAAACCAAACTTTTGCCAGCCTTAAGATTAGGTCCGATGCTCTCCTGATAAAGCTTGGGTTGCTTTTCATCATTGACCAGAATCATGATTATATCAGCCTGTTTAGCGGCTTCACCGGCAGTGGCCACTTTCAAACCGGCATCGGTGGCAAGCTTCCAGGACTTGCTGCCTTCATAAAGACCGACAACTACATCCACACCCGATTCATTCAAATTAAGCGCATGTGCGTGTCCTTGGCTTCCATAACCAATAACCGCAACAGTCTTCCCACTTAAAAGTCCCAGATTACAATCCTTTTCATAATACATCTTAGCCATGAATTAATCCTCCTCATATTTCCGTTGATTTTTAATTTCCTTATTACCTCTTTCAAGGGCGGTCAGCCCAGTTCGGACAATTTCAGCAATACCATAGGGTTCCATCAGATTGATAAAGGCTTCAATTTTCCCTTCATCACCCGTCATTTCAATGGTGAGTGTCTCATTGGACACATCCACAATCTTAGCTCTGAAGATATCCACAATCTCAATGATGGAGGCCCTGGTAGCCATGGATGTCTTAACCTTGATGAGCGCAAGCTCTCTGAATACAGATAGTTGAGTGTTCAGCTCCACAATTTTAATCACGTCGATAAGCTTATTGAGCTGTTTTTTAATCTGCTCCAGAATGTAATCATCTCCCCGGACCACAATGGTCATACGGGATACCTTTGGATCCTCGGTTTCCCCCACCGACAAACTGTCGATGTTGTACCCCCTTCGGCTGAAGAGTCCGGATACTCGGCTTAGAACGCCTGACTGGTTTTCCACCAGTACCGACAGAACATGCCTGTTCATGCACTTCACTTCCTTATCATTAATAGTTAAACATATTCATAGTTAATGCTTATTTCATTCATTACAGGGTACTTTCATTAGGATCCACCACACACTCAACCAGAAATGGCCCCTTATGATGGAGAGCATTATCAAAAGCCTCTTCCAGGCCGGCATTATCTGAAACTCTTACACCCTGGATACCGTAAGCCTCACAAAGCTTTATAAAATCAGGATTTCTGTCCAACTCCACAGCACTTGTCTTGCCAAAAGCACGATCCTGAAGCTCCCTTACCATCCCAAGTCTTGAATTGTTAAATAAAAGAATAACAATATTAAGATTATTTGCAGAAATTGTCCCGAGCTCATAGAGGCTCATCTGGAAGCCTCCGTCTCCCAAAATGACTGCAACCTGACGTTTGGGTGCTGCCATTTTTGCGCCTACAGCCGCTGGAAGCCCATAGCCCATGGTTCCCAATCCACCTGAGGTTAGAAAGCTCCGGTTCATCCTATCCTCAAAATTCCTAGCAGCCCATATCTGGTTCTGTCCCACATCGGCAACCAGTATAGCCTCATCATCCAATTTATCCGAAAGAACTTTAATGGCGTATTTAGGGTCAACGGCTCCTGTATCCTTCCGATCGCGGCTCTTTTTGTAGCTTTCCAATTCAGTGAGCCAGTGGACTGTATTGAGGTGCTCGACCTTACCAGTCATTTCTGCGAGGATTTGTTTGGCATCCCCGACCAGTGGAATTTGAGTGCCTACGTTTTTCCCGATCTCTGCAGGGTCTACATCGATATGAATAATGCGTACATTCTGAAGGATCTTGTCAGCAGCGCCCCCCCATGCCCGGTCTGCAATTCTTGCTCCTATAAAGAGGATAAGATCAGCTCTTGCCAGAGCACGATTGGCCTCAGCAAAGCCGTGGGAACCGATCATTCCAAAATAGTGAGGGTTACGGCTGGCCAGGGCTCCCTTACCCATGAGGGTATGAACCACCGGAATGCCGGTCTTTTCAACAAAATCAAAAAGCTCGGGTTTTGCGTGAGAAAGGATTACACCACCACCTGCTATAATGAGGGGTCTGACGCTCTCATTGATAGCCTTTACAGCACGCTTTATCTGTCCCATATGGCCCTTGAACGTGGGCTTATAGCCTCGGATGTCAATATTTTGAGGATAGGCATACTCGATTTTTGCTTCTTGAATATCATCCGGAATATCAATCAGAACTGGCCCGGGTCTTCCCGTCGATGCTATATAGAAGGCTTCTTTTATGATTCGCGGAAGCTCAGCAGCATCCTTTACTAAATAGCTATGCTTAGTGAAGGACTCGGTGGCTCCTGTAATATCGGCTTCTTGAAAGACATCTCTACCCATCATGGAGGAACGTACCTGTCCCGTGATAATTACCATTGGGATAGAGTCCATATAGGCTGTTGCAATGCCTGTTATGAGATTAGTAGCACCGGGGCCCGAGGTTCCGATACAAACCCCTACCTTGCCTGAAACCCGCGCATATCCACTGGCACTGTGGGCGGCAGCCTGTTCCTGGCGCACTAAGACGTGATGAATTTTAGACTTTCTGAGAGATTCATACAACTTAATGATAAATCCTCCCGGATAGCCGAATACCGTATCGACATGTTCTTCTATTAAGCACTTTACGATTGCATCTGAAGCTCTCACGTCTACCATCCTTTCCCATGCAAATGATTATAGATATCAGATTATAAAAAACCCCTCGCCCCGTCGTTATACACTAACAACAGGGGCGAGGGATATACTCCACGCGTTACCACCCTATTTCCTATCTTTATCTCACGATAAAGACCTCATGAGGTTCCAACAAACCATCACCTGTAACGGGGCTATCCGTCTTTTCTTACTAACTTTCAGAAGAGCTGCTCGGGAGAGATAATATTCCAAAACCCTGCCGATTTCCACCTACCATCGGCTCTCTGTAAAGATTTTTCGAGGAATACCTTGCTCCTTCATTGCATTTATCTAAGGGGCTATCAAGTTATTAGAAAAGATTATACCAGCATGGAATAGCCAATGTCAACCATTATTTTTTATCATTCTTTAACGCGCTCTTGTATTGCTTTTGTATCATTTTTGTATCTATGTCCTACTTGCCGCCGTATATTGCTCATATAAGTATTTGTAATTCGGTCTTATTACCGTATCCGTCAAAAATGCTGATTGGGTTGCGCCCGGTATGCGTTGCTGGTTCAAAGCTCGGATTATACCTTCTGCTGTTCTGATGCCAATGCCATGTCCATAATATTTTCCGTTAATCAGCTGAATCACATTTTCTCCCTGCCACTCAGGAGTATCAGGATTAAATTCGGGATTCTGAAAGTACAGACAATCTCCCGGCAGAGAATCCACATTTTTAAAGGAGCGAACGCCTAGATCTTTATCCAAGTACTTCCAATCCATGAGATAGATGTCGGCAAACAGGCGGTTAAATAGCTCTTCGGGCAGCACTTCGGTCAGCGCCAGATAGAATACAATAACAATCGCCGTTGCACATTCAGTAGCATACAAGTGGCTATTTCTGTAAATATCCTGAATTGCCTGAAAAGGTCTGGCATTGGGTTTTAACTTAAATCCCCCTTCTTGCGTCCTCTCCCAAAATTCCGGATTACATCTGGATTTTTTAAAAACCGCAAATGCAAAATCACTGTTGTTTAGCTTTTCTGAAGCATGGACAATGGCTGCTCTTAAATTGAGTTCAAATTCTAAAGCTTTTATTGATGAATAATTCAATATCTTTTCGCTAGTAAACATTTTACGAAGAATGACTCTTTTAATACTATCATCGCTATACCGACTCATCAGGGATTCTTCCTGCATCGTTTCGCCATTAATTCGTATCATCTTCCTCTTCCTCTTTACTTATGTCCTATTTCATCATATGAGGCTTAAGAGGCTTGGGCTAATATAAAATATTAATGATCCGTTTTTAACTCCAACGGTGTGTTTCATCATAAAAGATGGTATATTAGATAACAAAACAGAAGGCTCTTATAAAATGATTCATAAGGTTTGGTGAATACAAATGGCTCAGGATTATATAACAATAAATCTGGAAGAAGGAAGGCCTACTGCGGATATAGCGCTTCGCAGGCTTTCTTCTGAAATTGTTCGGGCTAAAGCTCAACGTACAAAGGTTGTCAAACTCATTCACGGTTATGGCTCCTCCGGTGTCGGAGGTGTTTTGAGGGTTGAGGTCAGAAAAGAGCTTGACCGTATGAAAAAACGCGGTGTCATTAAACTCTATGTTCCCGGTGAAAATTTTGAAATTTTCTCGTCCGATACCATCAAGATGCTGGATAGTTGCAATGCTTTGCGAAGCGACAGGGATTTGGGACGCTATAACAATGGCATTACCATGGTTCTGCTTTGATTATCCAACGTATTTTAAGTCCCTCTTAATTGCTTGTCATAATTGTCCCCACTTCTGCATCAATTAATATCAAAGCTTAAATGCAATTGCTCCAATCCAGCCGCATATAAGTAGGTGCAGATATGGATTTTAATATTGGGATTCTTCTGACAACTCTTTTCATGGTACTTATTATGGAGATGGGCGATAAAACTCAGCTACTTGTCATGGCCCTAACCTCCAAATATCGACCTGTTCAAGTTTTTTTGGGAATAGGCTTTGCAATTCTTTTTCTTAATTTGTTAGCTGTTCTTTTAGGAACAGTCATAGGAGGTATTAAAATCATCCAGGACTGCGTGAGAGCAGGCGCCTCACTGCTATTCATATTTTTTGGCCTATTGTCTCTTAAAGAAGATGAGCCTGATGAAGAGAAAAAAAATGGCCGAAAGAACAAAGCTGTCCTGACTATCGCATTGGCTTTTTTCTTTGCCGAATTCGGTGATAAGACACAGCTTTCTACTTTTTCATTTGCAGCGCTGTATCCCGATAATCCTCTAAGTGTTTTTCTTGGATCCACCTTAGGCTTGATAGGTGCAGATTGTTTGGGGCTCATAGCCGGTACCCTGATAATAAAATATGTTCCAAAACGTACTATGGCTTTAATTTCAGCAGTTCTATTCATTATTTTCGGTCTTGTTAACGGATGGACCACCTTAAGATACCATTTTGTTCTGGACATAAAGATCTGTCTCCTTGCAACAGGTGCTGCCACGCTAATAACCATCCTTGCTGCTGTGATCATTCTTCTTTCGCAGGCTTCGCACAAGCGGTGCGAGATTTAAGAATGGGGAAAAGCGGATATTTATCGTTGATCAAGGTTGATTAATTTGCAAAAATGGTTGCCACACACATGTATCTTGTGGTAAAATATTTCTTGCTGTTAAAAACTAATTTTAACGATATAATTCATCGTACGGTATGCGGAGTGCGGGGAGGTGTTAGCAAATGGCAAAGTGCGAGGTATGTGATAAAGGGCAGCATTTCGGCATAAGAGTCAGTCACTCTCACAGAAGGTCAAATAGAGTGTGGAAGCCAAATGTCAAGAAGGTCAAAGTTGAAGTTGACGGTGTTACAAAGAGCATGAACATTTGTGCTAAGTGCCTGCGTTCCAGTAAAATGGCTAAGTCTGTATAATTGCATTAACATAAAAAATGTGGCATCTAGGTGCCACATTTTTTATTTACTTCTTTTCGCATGCCCACGCTAGTGGATTCTAAATAAACGCCTGAGTATTCCTCCCAGGAATCCGGGCATCTTAAGCACGACTATCTTCATGTGCATAACCTCCGTGCCAGCTCCTGTCACTACCAATATATTCACACCGGCCACAAGATGTTAATCATTTCTGTAAAAAATCCGAAATTCTATTAACTTTGGACAAGAGCATCTATTAAGGCCTGTCCGCTATTGTCAACAATTTGGATTTTAACACCGAGCTTTTCTTCCAATTGATCTGCTGTCACATCATCCAGCATGGTAGCCGTGCCGGCTCTGAACATATTTTTACTGAGCAGGAGTGTTTCACCTAAGTCTTTCCCCTGAAGTTCCCTTAAAAGGTCACATCCCGTCAACAATCCGGTAACAGTCACAGCTCCTCCGAAAAAGGTATTTTCCACGGGGTAGACATGAATCCTGAGCCCGCTTATAGCCTTCTCCAAATGATTTGCTATTTCCTTGATATGAGGAAAAACCGATACCCCGGTTGCTATACTCACCGACTTTTCTCCTGAAGAACGGGATTCGTCAGGCCCCTTCATCGATGATTGAAGGTAATCCTCCAAAGCCTCATTCACCTCATAGGACAGAGAGGTTACCATACCCACCCCATTCTCAATTTGCGGGAAGTCCTCGTATCTTTCATAGGCCGGGAGGGCTCTGCCGGCCATGATATAAAGCTCATCAGCCAGGTAGACAATGCGGCTGCCGTATTTTGCCAAAAGCTTTTTCTGCCAGACCTCCACCTGATCAACAGTAAGTTGAGCTCTTTTCTTATCGAAAGGCTTCAGTTGAGCAAGTCCTTCCCTGAACCTTGTCAAACCTACGGGAACTACTGAAATGCTATGAAGCTCAGGATAAAGAGCTGTTAAATCTTCAATGGTTCTATCCAGCTCTACCCCATCATTCAGATCCGGACACAGCACTATCTGACTATTGACGGTAATCTCATTCGTTGTAAACCTTTGAATCTTCTCTAAAACATCGCCTGCAAAGCGGTTGTTAAGCATCTTTTTTCGTAGCTCCGGATTGGTTGTGTGAACAGAGATATTAACCGGAGACATACGATAACGAATAATGCGGTCGATTTCCTCATGATCAAGATTAGTCATGGTAATATAGTTACCAAAAAGAAAGGACAGCCTGGCATCATCATCTTTAAAATACAAGGTATCCCGCATTCCCTTGGGGAGCTGATCAATAAAGCAGAAAACGCATTTATTTCGGCAGCTCTTTTCCTCATCTAAAAGTGAATGGGTAAATTCAAGCCCCAGGTCCTCCATCTCGTCCTTTTCGATCTCGAACTGCCAGCGCTCGCCGTCTTTTTTTTCAATTTCAAGGGTAAGCTCTGAATCAGCACAATAAAAGCGATAGTCAAATACATCCTTTACGGCATTGCCATTAATGGAGACCAGGTAATCGCCCGCTTCTATCTGCAATTCTTCGGCTATGCTCCCGCTCTGTATGCCTGATATCTCGATCTTGTGCATGCTTACTCCTCTATCCTCAAGTATGCCGTATATAACAATAAGACAAAAAACAATAGCAGCTTAAATCAAGCTGCTACTACTTTTGTGGTCCATATGGAATGCTCCGGAGAATGTTTACTTGTTATCATCTACCTTTACGACTTCTTTGCCGTCGTAGAATCCGCATTCCTTACAAACTACGTGCGGAAGCTTGAGTGCATGACACTTCTTGCATGCAACCAGATTCGGCGCGGAAAGCTTGTAATGAGTTCTTCTCTTATGCTTCCTCTGCTTCGACACTTTACTTTTTGGTACCGCCATTTGTAACACCTCCGTTCAGTGTTTGCATTTACCAGCATTCCTGCTGCTTTTTCGCTGTTTAATCAAAAAAACCTTTTAATGCTTCAAATCGTGAGTCCACCGGCCCTGTTTGTTCACAGTCACAGTGCTCTCCCTTCATCTTAGCGCCACACAAAGGACATAGTCCCGAACAATCCTCTTGACAGATATGAGACATAGGAAGGCTTGTTATCAAGCAATCAGCTAAAATTCTGTCAAGCTCGAGCATATTGCCGCTGAAGGTGAATCGGTCGTCATCAAATGATCCGTTACCCTCATCTTCAGTCTGGGATTGCTCTATGATATCCTCATCAATGGTAACAATAAGCTCTTTTTCAATTTTATTACCGCATCTGTCACACACCGTGTTGTAGTTTACCCTGGCAACACCCTTTAAAACCAGTGTTCCATTGTTGTTGGTGACAGTACCTGAAAATTCAACGGGGCTTGTGAAGGAGACCATACCAAGATCTGTTTTCAGATCCTCGAGGGATTCCTTTTTATTGATGACTATACTGCCACCGTTATTCTTTAAAATTGAAGTAATGTCAAGCTTCAAATCAATTACCCCTCCTTAGAAAGCCTAGGCTCCCGGAAGGTCAACAAGCAATATTATACTCACTGGATCCCGCTTTGTCAATAAGAACCCCACCCCCTTGCGCAATTAAAATTGCGAGCGGGTCCCGGGAACCTTGTTACTTCGTAATAATAAGCTTTTGCGGAGCAAGAGCTTAAGAATACAACGGGAAGCGAGCCATTAGTTGACCTACTCTTGCTATTATTTCCTCTTTCTTGCTTTCAAACCCTCCACTTAAGGTCATATCTATGAGGGCGGCGATCTCTTTCATTTCATCTTCTTTCATACCGCGACTGGTAACAGCCGGTGTACCTATACGTATACCGCTAGTCACAGCGGGGCTTAACTGATCAAAAGGAATACCGTTCTTGTTGGATGTGATCATAACTTCATCCAGCATCAGCTGAGCCTCTTTGCCCGTAACGCCCTTATTGGTAAGATCTATGAGCATGAGATGGTTATCTGTTCCACCTGATACAATATCAAAGCCTTTGGATGCGAGGGCATCGGACAGCGCCTTGGCGTTCCTGGCAACCTGCTGCTGATAGCTCTTGAATTCAGGAGAGAGTGCTTCTTTAAAACATACAGCCTTAGCAGCTATCACATGCATAAGAGGACCGCCCTGGATACCAGGAAATACGGAACGATCAATGTCCTTGGCATATTTTTCCTTGCAAAGGATCATACCGCCTCTTGGACCTCTCAAGGTTTTATGAGTGGTGGTGGTAACAAAATCTGCATAGGGTACCGGGCTCGGATGGACGCCCGCTGCCACAAGTCCTGCGATATGGGCCATATCAACCATAAGGTAAGCGCCCACCTCGTCACAAACTTCCTTGAAGGCCTTAAAATCTATGATTCGGGAGTAAGCACTGGCTCCCGCAACAATCATTTTGGGCTTTACTTCCAATGCCGTTTTCCGTAAGGCGTCATAGTCAATCCTCGCGTCTTTTTCACTGACGCAATATGGAACAGGCTTAAAATACTTACCCGACATGTTAAGGGCCATACCATGGCTCAAGTGTCCCCCATGGGCAAGATTCATGCCCATAAAGACATCTCCCGGCTGCAGCGCGGCATAAAAAACTGCCATATTGGCTTGGGCTCCCGAATGGGGCTGGACATTCACATGCTCGGCACCAAAAAGCTCTTTTGCCCTATTAATAGCAAGTGCTTCAACCTCATCCACATGTTCACAGCCACCATAATACCTTCTACCTGGATAACCCTCGGCATATTTATTGGTTAAAGGGGTTCCCGCTGCTTCAAGAACCGCCTTGCTGACAAAGTTCTCGGATGCAATCAGCTCAATCTTATCGGTCTGGCGGCTGATTTCCTTATAAATAGCATTTGCAACCTCCGGATCGACTCTCTCAATTTCTTTATACTCCAGCATTCCCAACTGTCCTCCTGTGCGTACTACGAAAATTAATACGAAGTATCATGTTACTAATACGGAGTATCAATAACTTGGGCACCTGTTACCTTTAGGCGTTCGAAATCTTATGATTTCGGTAACGGGTAAGGTTATTATAATGTTTTTTGAAAGATTGTGTCAACAGAAATGCATAAATATGCATTTTATCAGCTATTTCATCATTCCTGCTAAACTTTTCAACCCTGTTCTGCACCTTTTACAGGCTTTTTGTCCTGTCTCTCAAGAGAAGCTGCATCAATAAACATCAGGGCTGTTAATCTTTGAGAAACCAAAAGGATGATAACCTCCAAAAAGGCGGCGATAAAAAGGGATAACAGGGCATTTTGTATGTCAACGGCAAAAAAGCTCAAAAGCCATCCCATGCAAAGCGGCCAGAGGCTGTTAAGAATAACGTTCTTCTTGCAGCCCTTGGTTAAGTCCAAGGATTTTTTGAAGTTACGGAAGATACCTATATCAAATTCTATAATAAGGAGATCCTTAAAGATAAACACCGTATTCAATGCAAGAATAACCAACGGGAGTGCCAGTGTCAGTACTGAGAATATCGGTATAATCATCGTTATGATTCCTGTTAATAGAACCAAAATCAATACGACAAAATAAAAGGCCATATAGAACAAAATATTAAATACGATAATCTTGGGCAATCTTTTAAAGAAAATAAGAGCCTTCTGCGCACCCTTCATTGTAGAGTTGGTAAGGCCATAATAATAGTAGGTTCCATAAAACAGGCTAATTAAAGAGGAAAGAGATTTAACGACAAAAAGTACAAGCACTATCGCCATAAATGAGTTAATCATGCTGATATAAACATCTGAAGTCAGGAGCGACATATCAAGGGCCTTTGCTCCCAACTGCTCTTGAAGCCTGACATTGACTTGCTCAAAGGCTATATAGAACTCCTGCATATAAGGCCTTGAGAAAACATATCCGCTAAAAAGGATGGCCAACTGCAAAATAAAAATAATTTGGGCCACAAAGGGGTTCTGTATATCATAAAATTTTATAGAGTCTTTGAGATAGGCCAAAATGGGCTTCACCCTGCATGATGATGCATCATTCAACCGGTTATTCATTTCTTCCTCCTCTGACAAGCCTAACTTCCTGTGGTGACAAATAACGCCATTGTCCAAGCTTAAGATCACCCAAGGAAAGCCTGCCTACGGCTGTTCTCTTCAGCCGCAGAACAGCATGTCCAACAGCCTCACACATACGCTTAACCTGTCTATTTCTTCCTTCGTGTATCACTATTTTCAATACGGCACTTTTGTTCTTGATATCAATGACCTCTACGTCTGCGGGGGCCGTAAGCTTTCCGTCGAGCTGCACCCCTCTTCTTAAGGCATGAAGGACGTCATTGGACGGCATTCCAAGAACCTCGGCCACATAGGTTTTTGTGGTTTCCTGGCCCGGATGGGTGTTCTTATAAGCGAAATCCCCATCATTTGTGAGAATTAACAAACCCGTAGTATCGTAGTCCAAACGTCCCACAGGGTATATACGTTCATCAATTCCTTCAATAAGATCTAAGACAGTTCTCCTGCCCTCCGGGTCTGTAACTGTCGTCACATAACCGGATGGCTTGTTAAGCATTATATAAATGCGCTTGCTTTCTTTTTTGACAGGCCTTCCCTGCACTTCAACCTTATCATTCTCAGAGACAAGCACACCCATCTCTGTCACGGTCACGCCATTAACTTTTACTTTACCATTGCGAATAAGCTCCTCTGCATGGCGCCTTGAGGCAACACCACATTGGGCCATATATTTTTGCAGCCGCACTTTTTCGATCGCTTTATTTTCCATTTTTTTACCATCCATTCTTAAGGATTTTATTATACCATAGTTTGTACCAGTTTACTATTTGCTTTTATTGTACCCATTGAGGGAATATGATAAAATGCTTTTAAAGCCTTGGAAATGGAGTTGCTACTATCAAAAAGCGTCTTAAAATTCTATTACTTGGTGCCTTCACCTTTTTAGTCATCCGATACCATATGGAATTGGTATCTTCGTCAGATGTATTCTTAACTTCTATACCTCCTGAAGCTCAGGCAGGTATTACGGTTACCCCATCTCAGGAAATCATCCCGCCTCAAACAATACCCATCAGCACCCCTCAAGCCACCAAAGTTTCGGACAGCCGTAATACTTTTAAAAATAAAACTCCGGAAAGCGAACAGCCTATAGAAAAAGAAAATAACTCCAATGAGCTGTCAGATAAGCCTCAAAAATCACTTCCCGAAGGATTTGTCTTACTTTCGGTAGCACTTCCCGAAGCTAGATTTGATGTGCGCTATGCCACAGACCATAATTTTACCGGTAAAGTAGTCGACGGCTATCTGTCCGACCATATCAGTATTACGGCCAAAGCTGCCGAAGCCGTACAAAAAGCAAGTGCAGCTCTTAAGAAAAAGGGTTATGGCCTATTGATATTTGACGCCTATAGGCCCAAGCGAGCGGTTGACTCTTTCATCCAATGGGGGAAAAGTCCCGAAGATAATCAAACTAAGGACGAATTCTATCCGGACATAAAAAAGGAAGATCTGTTTGAGTTGGGCTATCTGGCCAGACGCTCAGCCCATTCAAGAGGCTCTGCTATAGATCTTACCCTTATTGTTCTTAAAACGGGTGAGCTTGTCGATATGGGAAGCCCCTATGATTTTCTCGGGTCTATCTCAAACCATGGAACCAAGCTTATCTCTGACACTCAAACAAAAAATAGAAATATTCTAAAAGAGGCCATGAAAGCAGCGGGTTTTAAAGAGATCAGAACAGAGTGGTGGCATTACCAGCTTGTCAATGAGCCTTTCCCTGACACCTATTTTGATTTTGTCATAGAATAAAAGAGCCACACCCATGAACAGGTTGCTTTGACATGCATTTTCACACCGAAATAAATATGGGATTCGACCAGGCAGTCATTCCTTGCCTATTTACACATTCAACTCTTACATACTTCTCGGTACCTTTCAGCTTATATTCTGCTGAGTTTATTGTACCTTTGTCTCCGGCCCATTCACTATATCCTATATCTTCATAAGTTATGAAATTGATTACATCGACAGGTGAGCATTCAACATGTACTCTACCATCTGCAATAAAATACTTGTAAATTTCAGGTCCGCTTGAAGAATAAAACCTACCTTCCAATAAGGCCTCAATAATATTCTTATGTGTCAAATCAGGGCAATTCACCATGATCCAACCTCCGCATCGGTCATTCAATATATGGTGGGCATCATCGGTAGCCATTCCCCAAATTTTTCTGCCTCTTCTCAGTAAAGAATCCCAATAATAAGTTGAAAGGCCGGTACAGCTTTCAATATGGCAGCCGTAATTGAATATTTCCATTGCAAAAAAGCCATCAAGGTTAATGAAATCCTCCAGCTCCATTCTTGACCAGTCAGGATGGTTGAAAACAGCCAGGTTGTTACTTGAAACTAGCTTGTCAATCTCAGCTTGAGCTGAACTCATACCTTTCCATTCAGGAGAGTCAAACTTATCTCCATGTTTGAGTTCCCCAGGATTACTGCCCCATGTTTTGCCAATTCCAAGGAAATGATACATCCTAAGGGGATCGTACTTATTTACATCCAGTTCTACTCCCGGCAGCAATAGAAAATCATCACAGTCATATTCTCGACAGTTTGTATAAAAGCGGTGCTCGGTTAACGCCAAAAAATTCCAGCCATTCTCCTTATAAAGCCTTATAACTTCGGAAGGAGACAATCTCCCGTCAGAATTTGTTGAATGGCAGTGCAGATTCCCTTTGTACCAATTCCCATTATCCAAAAATGGATTAATATTTCTCATACCGTTTGCACCTCTTTCTCCTCAATTTTTTCTCTTTTCTCATTTTTACAGGCAGCCATAAAAACAACCCCGAGTACGGAAATCACTACCCATGATAACACAACATAATTCCAACCTATCCTATCGCTAATTAAACCTATTAATATTCCGGCGGCCGCAGCTCCCAGATATGCGGTGAAATCAAGGAAGCCCACAGCCGATGATACCTTGCCATACTTTTCATACTTCAATGGGATAAAAGTCAGCAATATGGTATTTGCACCGTACATCAATGCTATGGTTAAACTGAGAAGAGTAATTGTAATAATGGCGTTTGCATGAAAGAATAGGTAAAGGAGCAAGCTGCTTACCGCTGCCGCGCTAATTAAAATGATTACCGATTTTCTTTCGTTCCCAGGGTATTTGGAATTAAGCCAGCCGGCGCCCAGTATTCCAAACAAGCTCATCAAAGGGATTGCAAGTGAGAAAAGAGAAACAGCCGATTGGCCAAGCTTATGGGTATCTCCAAGAAATGTAGGTGCCCACAAAGCAATACCGTCTTTAACAATACCCTGTGCAATACAAGTCAGTGCAACCAGCCACAACCTTGTGTCTACAATCACTTTTACAAAGGATATTTTTGAGGCATCAACATCCTGCTCCATCTTTTCGACTGATGTACCTAAGCTTTCATCACCGCGGTTCAGACCGACTTCTTCAGGACAATTACGCATTTTAGCAAGCCAGACAAGTGAAAATGTAAATACTATAGCAGCAGGTATCCAGAATGCCCATCGCCAGGATAAATGAACAATAATCTGCCCTACAACGCCCCAAGCCAGAAAATAGCCTCCGATCATTGAACATGAAAGTATTACAGCCTTTTTTGCACGGTCTTGAGGCGTATACCATAAAGACATGGTTTTAACAATCGGTCCCCATAAGGTTGATAGAAAAAAACCATTAATACACCATAAAAAAATGATGGTATATGTATTGGATGAAAAACCCACAGCAAGATTGGCAAGTGAAGAAACACATAATCCTACAAAAATAAAAGGCCTGCTCTTGACCTTATCCCCAATTGTGCCGTTGATAAGCTGACCTATTGCATAAGCCCAAAAGAATGCTGTCCCAAACAGTCCAACATCTATTTTACTCCATCCCTGGTCGCTCATCATACCGGGAAGGGCAATGGAAAGGTTGCTTCTGCAAAGATACGCCCCTGCATAAGCACACCAGCAAAGTATAAAAACCCGCCTCTGAAATTTCTGTAAAGAAATAGCTCTCATAGCAAATTAGTACTTAACCTTTTTGAATCACATTTTATATGGATTTATGTTTATTGTCAAGTAAACTCATGAATTTCTGTACATAAATCAACATAAAACAACATAAATTCAACTTGCGCTGTGGCATAATTTCAAAGGTGGAATATTTTATACATTGGCAAATTCGGGGGTATCGCTCCAAGAAGCTTCATTCAGCATAGCACACCGCATTCAACAAGAAGCTTGTACAGCCCTACTACTTAGGTTATAATAACCTTACCCGTTACCGAAATCGAAGATTTCGAACAGGTACCCAAGTTATTGATACTTCGTATTAATAACCTTACCCGTTACCAGTGTTCGTTCCAAAAAGAACGAACAACAAGCCTCGACCCATAAGAGGAAATCGAAGATTTCGAACAGGTACCCAAGTTATTGATACTTCGTATTAATAAACCTTACCTGTAATAGAAATCAAAGATTTCGGGTTGATCCCATATAATAACGATTATTTGGAGGTTTTTATAGATGAAGCTCGGTATTGTCGGCCTTCCCAATGTGGGAAAAAGCACGCTTTTTAATGCCATTACAAAAGCAGGCGCAGAGAGCGCCAATTACCCCTTCTGCACCATTGATCCCAACATCGGCATTGTTGCTGTTCCTGATGAACGGCTTGACATTCTGGCCAAGATGTATAACCCTAAGAAGGTCACCCCCACAGCCATTGAGTTTGTTGATATTGCAGGCCTTGTCAGAGGCGCCAGTAAGGGTGAGGGTCTTGGTAACAAATTCTTGTCACATATCCGTGAAGTGGATTCCATTGTTCATGTGGTACGCTGCTTCGACGACAGTAATATTGTTCATGTGGAAGGCTCTGTAGACCCTGCCCGGGACATCGAAACCATCAATCTGGAATTGGTATTTTCCGATATGGAAGCCATTGATAAACGCATTGACAAAACCCGTAAGCAGATGAAATCAGGCGATAAGAAATATCAAATTGAGCTGGAGCTTTTGGAAAGTATAAAAGCCACTCTGGATAAAGGACTTCCCGTTCGATCCATGAGCTTTCCCTCTGATCAAATCGATTATGTAGATCAGCTCTTCCTATTAACATGGAAGCCTGTACTCTATTGCGCCAATGTGTCAGAGGACGGGATTGCTACCATCGAACAGAACCCTTATGTGGCAAAGGTAAGAGAATTAGCCAAGATAGAAAATGCCGAGGTTATTGTTATTTGTGCCAGAATTGAAGAGGAAATAGCACAACTGGAGGATGATGAAAAACAGCTTTTCTTAAATGAGCTGGGGCTTTCAGAATCCGGACTTGACAAGCTTGTTAAGGCAAGCTATAAGCTTCTTGGCCTCATCAGCTATTTAACCGCAGGTGAACCCGAAGTGCGAGCATGGACCATTGTAAAAGGGACTAAAGCTCCCCAGGCTGCCGGAAAAATTCACTCAGATTTTGAACGTGGCTTCATTCGCGCCGAAATCGTGGCTTTTGATGACCTAATACGCTGCGGCACCTATGCTGCTGCACGGGAACAAGGGCTGGTAAGATCCGAGGGCAAGGAATATGTCATGCATGATGGCGACGTTACCCTGTTCCGTTTTAATGTCTAAATGGGTGAGCTTTTGGAAACCCTTAAAAGCTTTTAATTTATGTTTTGTCCGTTCATATTAAAACCCCCATCAAAATTGATGAGGGTTTTTCTCTGCGTCTTAACGATCCATTTTGTATCGTTTGTTCTTATTACGGCTTTTGATTCGGAATAGATTAATTCGTGTTCCCAATATAATAGCGCGCAAGTGGGATTTCTTTGAGACTTTGTGTTCTTTCCGCGGAGTTTCAAGCTCTTCCACTATGAAGCGCGCCAGATTGTTGGCAGCTTCCGGCAAGGTTTTAACATATTCATTGGCCTCGATATTGGCCTTGTAGCGCTCTAATATATCAGTATTTTCAATGGTATCCATAACACTGTTGAAAAGTTTTTCATTGTTAGCAAACCATCCCATTTGATTATCCACGCAATAATCAATATTACCCTTCTCATGATGGGCAGCGCTATGGGTAAAAATAGTAGGCACCTTTTTAACCAAAACCTCAAGGGTTGTGGAAGCGCCGCCTTTTGCAATAGCTAAATCTGAGATCTCCAAAAGCTCATGCATGTTGTCCACAAAGCCCAGAACAGCCATGGGAACCTTGGAAGGGTGCTTAACCTTTAAGGTTGACAGCTCCTCAAAAAGCTCCTTGTTTTTCCCGCAGATTGCAATAATATTGAAAGAGAAATCGCTTTTGTAAAGATTTTTTACATAATCACTGGTATCTCCGATTCCCTGCCCACCCGAGGTCGCTAAAAGTGTTCTTCGTGAGACATCAAGGCCAAGCTCTGAAAGGATTTCCTCTCTGGTTCTGGTCACTTCTCTGAAAAACTTTTTGTTTAAGGGAAAGGACATGACCTTGATCCTATTTTTGGGCTGTCCCTGCTTAGTTAGGTATTCCCAGGCCTCTTTAGTTGAAACAATGACGTCATCAATCTTTGGGTTAACCCACATATTATGGCCCCTTAAGGGATCGGTCATGTAGCTGAAAATTTTATAGGACAAATCATAGCGTTCTCTGGCAAACAACGCTACCGTACTGCAGAAAAAATGAGTGGAGAAAACAATATCTGGCTTATACCTAACAATATATTGAATGCCTTTTCGCACAAATTGCTGGTAGAAGATTCTCATGACTGTGTTGGAACGTGTGAGATGATTTAAATAATCCAAAAGCGTGTTCAGATTAGTGGTAAGCTCCGGTCGGGCCAATGCCCAATCCCAGAAACCTTTAATCATCTTGTCATCCCAGTTTGCACCTGATTCCTTGGCGAAATCAATAACATCAATCTGGTACTTGCCGGGAAATAACTCCTCAATAGCTTCTTTGACAGCAAGGGCAGGCATTCTATGCCCGCCGCCTGCTTCAATCATAGGTATCAATATTTTTTTCAATTGATCAGCTCCAAAATTCTGTCATGCAACAAAGTGAATTCGCACTTTATAGCACTATTCTCTGTTTTCATTAAAAATGATGTTAACCGCCTTCATAGGAGAAACAGTGGAAATGGCATGCTTGTAAACCAACTGCTGCTTGCCTTCACTATCCAGTACAACAGTGAAATTATCAAAGCCTTTGACCATTCCTCTGAGCTGGAAACCGTTCGTCAGGTAAACAGTTACCGGAACATGCTCCTTTCTTACCTGGTTCAAAAAGACGTCCTGCAAATTAATGTTCTTATTCACGGTTATTTCCTCCTCATTAACACAAAAAATAAAATAAAATGAAATCATACCTTGCCATCATTTTACACAATTAATGCTAAACATTCAAGGCATCCTCCAATATTTTTAACATTGCCCATGTGTTTAAATCACTAGCTTTCAACCATTTAAGACCCTCTGTTTTTCGAAACCAGGTCATCTGTTTCTTAGCCAGATGACGTGTTGCCACCTTGATGCGGTCAATGGCATCAATCAGGGAGCAATGGCCCTGGATGGAGGTAATCATTTCTTTGTATCCTATACCCTGAAGGGACACTAAATCTGGGGAATAACCTTTTTCCAATAATCCTTGGACCTCTTCATAGAGTCCCCCGGTTATCATTTTGTCTGCACGCTGCTCTATACGCTCATAAAGGATCTCTCGATCCACATCCAGACCAAAAATCCTAAAATCAAAGGCCGGAGGCTCTCTTCGGGATTCCACCTGATGCTCCGATATAGGCTTCCCCGTTGTTTCAAACACCTCCAGCGCACGTATGACACGCTTGACATTGTTGGGATGGATGCTGGCAGCGCTCTTTTCGTCCACTTTCTGCAGCAATTCGTGCAGAGCTTCGGGGCCCTCTTCCTGGGCCAGCCTCTGCAAACGCTCCCGATATTCCCAAAGGGCTATGGTATCCGAAAAGGTGATATTATAAACCAAGGCATTGATATAAAGACCTGTTCCCCCGGCTACTATAGGGACTTTATTTCGATTCACAATTTCTTGAATAAGTGCTTTGGCACCTTGCTGAAACTGTGCAGCACTGAATACCTCATCAGGATAAACAATGTCCATCATATGATGAGGTATGCCTCTTTTTTCTTCCTCAGTAGGCTTGGCCGTACCAATATTCATTTCCCGGTAAATCTGCATGGAGTCAGCCGAGATGATCTCGCCACCAACCCTTGATGCCAATTCAATAGCCAGATCCGTTTTCCCTGAGGCAGTAGGCCCCGCAATAACAATGACCTTATCCAACTGGAGCCTTCCCCCCTGCTTCTCTAAATTCCTTAAACAATTCGTTTAAATCTTTTTTCAAATTCTTTTTTATTGATGCTGATAATAACCGGTCTGCCATGAACACAGGTATAAGGATTTTCCATGGCACAAAGAGAATCCACCAACCCCCGTATTTCTTCCTTCGATAATGCCCTGTTGGCTTTCAGGGCACCCTTGCAGGACATCATATAAAGCGCCTCGTCACTGATGCCGCTTTCGCTGGTGCTGGTCTGTATCCAGCGATCCAGAATTTCATGAAAATCAGCGATGCTAAAGCTGCTGTCATAAAAGTCAGGAACACTTCTCAATATGACGGTATTGGGGCCAAAGGCCTCAAGCTCGAACCCGAGCCGTTGAAAGGCCAGCTGCTTCTCCATGACAAAAGCATGCTCTTTGGCACTCAGTGTAATAATAAAGGGCTCCATGATACCCTGAGAATAGCTTTCATCCATGAGCATCCTTTGTCTCAAGGTCTCATAGCGTATGCGCTCATGGGCGGCATGCTGGTCAATGATATAGAGAGTATCACCATTTTGCAGAAGAACATACGTATCAAAGGCCTGTCCCACTATCGCAGCCTCCACCAGATGCTGCAAGGAGGTATCCTTGGAAACTGTTTGCGGTTCATAAAGAGGAACATCGGGTTCCTGAATAGCAGCAGCTTCCTTGATGGCATCGTCAAAGGGGTGGGGATACGTCTGATTATTGTTATGTTGTGTATTCACTGGATTTTCGGTATGATTTACAGAGCTTTGCGAGGATTGTCCTTCCTCAGTGATCTGTTTTATCTCAGTGACATGTTTTAACTCAGTAACCTGCTCTTCATTAGCAGGATGTTTTATCTTCTCAGCCTGTTCTACTTCAATAACTTGCTTTACATCATGATTAAACTCAGTCCGGTTCGGCTTTCTTTGAGCCCATAAAGGCTGAACGGGTTCTTTTTGATGGGCTTCAAACAGACTGGTTTGGGATGGGGATTCATCGGAAGCAGCTTTCGTCACTGGCCCCGATTCCTTTTGAGGCTCATAGCTTCTAATGAGGGAAGTCCCGAGGAGGGTATTCTTCACACCATGATAGACGGTACTGAAAACCAGGCTCTCATTGGCAAACCGCACTTCTAGCTTCTGAGGATGGACATTCACGTCAAAGCTCTCAGGAGAGGCCTTTAAGAGAAGTACACAGAACGGGAATTTGTTCTGCATGAGAAGCGTTTTATAGGCTTCCTCCAGAGCACTTGAAACAATACGGCTTTTAATGTAACGACCGTTTAAAAAGAAGGACTGGCTGTTTCTTGTACCCCGTGCGATTTCAGGCTTGCCCACAAAACCGGAAATCGTAAGTCCCTCACTCTCATATTCAATGGGGAGCACGGATTTTGCTATGTCCTTGCCATATATGCTATAGATAACACTTACGATCTCGTGATTACCGGGGGTATGAAGCTGGACCTGATTATTCTGAATGAATTTAAACGATATACCGGGATGAGCAAGAGCCAACCGCTCCATGATATCGGACACATAGCCCGCCTCTGTTGCATCTTTTTTAAGGAACTTATAACGGGCCGGTGTATTATAAAAAAGATTTCTGACGATAAAGGTCGTTCCCTGGGGGCATCCGGTCTGGTTAACCGAAACCACCCTTCCACCTTCCATTTTAAGAATGGTGCCAATTGAAGCCTCTTGGGTTTTGGTAGTGACCTCAAGATGGGAAACAGAGGCAATGGACGCCAGAGCCTCACCACGGAAGCCCATGGTAGAAAGCCCGTCCAGATCCTCTATTCGTCTGATTTTACTGGTGGCATGGCGTTCAAAGGCGATCTCTACGTCATCACCCTCCATGCCGCCGCCATTATCGGTTATTCGAATATAGGAAACACCGCCATTTTTGATTTCAACGGTGATTTGGTTAGCTCCTGCGTCAATGGCGTTTTCAACCATTTCCTTAACAACCGAGGCTGGACGCTCTATGACCTCTCCCGCCGCGATCTGATTGGCTGTTTTCTCATCCAAAATGACGATTTTACTCATGAGATATCCTTTCGTCTATTATTTCAACTTCTGCTGTAGGCTATAGAGCTTATTAAGGGCGTCAAGTGGGGTTAGCAGTGACGGATCAAGCATGCGCAGCTCATCCAAGACCTCATGCTCTGTCTTGGTCAGAGCACTGGATGCAAAAAGATCCAGTTGCCCATCCACAGGCTTTGCTTTGCGCTTATTGGGAGCTTGATTGATATCCGCTTCGTCCAGCTCCTCCAGAATACTTCTGGCCCGCTCAACCACAGGCTTTGGAATACCCGCAAGCTTGGCCACCTCCACCCCGTAGCTTTGGTCTGCCCCTCCACGGATGATCTTTCGAAGGAAGATAATGTCCTCCCCCTTCTTTCTGACCGAAACGCAATAGTTCTTTATGCCATGAAGCTTTTCCTCCAACTCGGTCAACTCATGGTAGTGGGTGGCAAAAAGGGTTCTGGCTCCAAGCCTCGCCTTATCGTTGATATATTCAATAACGGCCCAGGCAATGGAAAGGCCATCATAGGTGCTGGTACCCCGGCCGATTTCATCCAGAATCAACAGACTTCTTGCCGTGGCATTTTCAAGGATATTGGCCACCTCGGTCATTTCCACCATAAAGGTGCTCTGACCCGAGGCCAGATCATCGGACGCGCCCACCCGGGTAAAGATTCTATCTGCCAGCCCAATTCTGGCATATTCAGCCGGAACAAAGCTCCCGGCCTGAGCCATGAGGGCCATTAACGCAACCTGACGCATATAAGTGGATTTACCTGCCATATTAGGGCCGGTGATAATGCTCACCCGGTTCTCCTCACTGTCCAGATAAGTATCGTTAGGAACAAATTGAGTATCGGAAAGCATCCTTTCAACTACCGGATGCCTGCCGTTTCGAATTTCAATGATACCCCCGTCATGAACCTCGGGTCGAGTATACTGATTGCGGTCAGCTACCTCGGCAAAGGAGCAAAGTGCATCAAGCTCGGAAACACAGTCTGCTGAAGCTTTGAGCCGCTTAACCTTTTGAAAGGCCTGATCCCGGATTTCGCTAAAAAGCTCATACTCACGCATGATCACTTTCTTCTCGGCACCCAGAATGGTATCCTCCAGATGTTTAAGCTCACCCGTGGTATAACGCTCACAATTGACCAGTGTCTGCTTTCTTATGTACTCTTCCGGTGCCTGAGCGATATTGGACTTTGTGATTTCTATGTAATAACCGAAATTGTCGTTATAGCGTATTTTAAGGCTCTTGATGCCCGTTCGTTCCCGTTCCCTGGCCTCCAATTCTGATATCCAGGTTTTCCCCTCAACTGTGGCTTTCCGATATTCATCAACCTGTGTATCGTAGCCCTCCTTGATAATCCCGCCTTCTTTCACAGAAAGGGGGGCTTCTTCATGAATGGCCGCCTCAATGAGATCATGGAGATCTTCCAACAAGTCCAGCTTTTCCACCAGTTGGCGGTTTAAATCTACTTTAAGGTCTGTAATAAGCTCTTTAATAAGTGGAAGCCGGGACAGCGAGGTTTTGAGGGCTAAAAGATCCCGGGCGTTGATGGTACCGAAGACCAGCTTGGAAGTGAGCCTTTCCATGTCGTAGACGCCTCGCAAAAGCTCCATGAGCTCACTTCTCAGCATAAAGCTGTCTTTGAATTCCGATACGGCATCCAACCGCAAAGTAATTTCGTCCACATCTAAAAGAGGCTGCTCAAGCCAGTGCCTGAGTTTTCTTCCTCCCATGGCGGTAGCGGTCTTGTCCAGTACCCATAAAAGAGAGCCCTTCTTCTTGGCATCCCGCATGGTCTCGGTAATTTCAAGGCTCCTCCGGGATGCGCTGTCAAGCATCATGTATTGCTCTATTTTATAGGTTCTTATCTTTTCAATATGCTTTAAATTGATCTTCTGAGTCGCTTCGAGATACGCCATTAGCGCACCCGATGCGCATTGTGCCAGCTCCAGGGACGATAAAGGGTTCTCTCCCACTGTTTCCTTGATCTTTTCTTCCGCTTTTATGGTTCTAAATAAATCATCCTCAATGATTGAGGGCTTTACCCCGATATAGTCGATAAAAAAGGCCTTATATTCCGCTTTTTTGGCGAGTTCTCCGTTGGTTATGATTTCAGAAGGCCTATAGCGGGCAACCTCATCGATAAGCTTTCGCATGGAGCTTCCCCAGGTGATCTGTGTGGCATAGAATTCTCCTGTTGAAACATCAACCACCGCAATGCCAAAATAAATCTGCTGACAATAGATAGCCATGAGATAGTTATTCTTCTTCTCCTCGAGCATGGCAGGATCAATAACCGTCCCAGGCGTAATCACCCTGGAAACATCCCTTTTAACAATGCCTTTGGCTAAAGCCGGATCTTCCATCTGATCGCAAATGGCCACCTTGTAGCCTTTGTTGATAAGGCGTGATATGTAGGTATGAGCAGCATGATAAGGCACACCGCACATGGGAGCCCGCTCCTCCATGCCGCAATCACGGCCGGTCAGGGTGATTTCAAGCTCCCGGGATGCCAGTTCAGCATCAGAAAAAAACATTTCATAAAAATCGCCCAGCCTGAAAAATAGGATGCAATCCTTGTAGCGTTCCTTAATCTCCATATACTGCTGCATCATAGGAGTCAGCTTAGCCACGCTTTTTTCCTCCTCTGCCCTCAAGCCAGAACGCGCCGGCTCGAATGATGTCCACCTCTACCAGATCGCCTTTTTCAATGCCCTCGGCTTTAAAATTGACAAGACGATTAGAGCGGGTACGCCCTGAAAGCATGTCGGGGTTTTGCTTGCTTGGTCCGTCCACCAGCACCTCGACGGTTTTGCCTTCAACTTTTTTTGCAAGCTCTGTGGCAATATCCGTTTGAAGATCCAAAAGGGTTTTAAAACGCTTACTGATGACCTCAGAGGGGGTAGTCTGCTCAAGCTTGGCAGCAGGCGTCCCTTTTCTGGGAGAATAAATAAACATGAAGGCCGCATCAAACCCCACTTTTCGAACTACATCCAGGGTTTCTTCAAAGTCCTCATCGGTTTCGCCGGGAAATCCCACAATGATATCTGTAGTGAGGGCTACATCGGGTATCGCAGCTTTAATTTTATCCACCAGAGACAAATAGTGCTCCTTGGTATATCTGCGATTCATCATTTCAAGAATCCTGGTACTGCCTGATTGGAAGGGCAGATGTAGATGATTGCAGACTTTTTTGCAATGCTTCATGGCATCAATGAGGCTGTCCGACAAATCCTTGGGATGGGAGGTCATAAACCGCACTCGTTCAATCCCGTCAATTTTTTCAATGGCATATAAAAGCTTTGCAAACAGGTCTTTTTCGCCTATGTCATTGCCAAACGAATTGACATTCTGACCAAGCAGTGTAATTTCCTTGCAGCCATCTTTAGCCAAAGCTTCGATCTCGGACAGAATGTCGGCTATATTCCGACTGCGCTCCCGCCCTCTGACATGGGGCACAATGCAATAGGTACAGAAGTTATTGCAGCCCAAGATAATGCTGACCCAGGCTTTATGCTTGTCGGTACGTTTAATGGGAAGCTCCTCGACGATTTTGTCTTCCTTTTCCCAAATCTCAAAAACGCGCTTACGATTGGACATATAGCGGAACAGGAGCTCTGGGAACGTATGGACATTATGGGTACCAAAGACGATTTTAACATTGCGGTATGATTTTTTGATTTTTTCAACCACATGGGGCTGCTGCATCATGCAGCCGCAGGCCACAACAAACGCCCCCTTTTCCTCACACTCTCGAGCCAGGGCACCTATATGGCCGTAAATGCGCCCTTCTGCGTTTTCACGTACACAGCAGGTCACAAAAACGATGATATCGGCAAAGGAGCCTTCTGAAACCTCCTCAAAGCCCATGTCGGTCAGCATGCCGGCGATGGTCTCCGAATCCCGTTCATTCATTTGACAGCCAAAGACATCTATTCTGAACTTTTTTGTTTTCCCTGTTTGAAGGGTGTATTCCATGTTGCGGTTTCTGACCTGTTCCACCCATTCCGAGGCTTCCAAATTATTGTCAAGGTTTGTGCCCGCTTGGGACTTATTTGGCTTAAGCTTGTATTTATCGCTATTTTTCTTTATGTCCAAGTTCATAATCCTTTCTTAATGGATGATCAAAATTTAACTTCCCATATCGGAAGCTTTTTTGATTGCTCCTTAAAACATGTCCAACTTAATCTGTATCACTATCATAACAAAAATGCGAAAAAAATAAAAGTTGATACAAAAAAGGCCATTGCACTGAAGCAACGGCCGCTTTTTTGAGTTTAGAAGAAATCTTAAGGCTGTAAGGTCTTGAACATGTCGTTTATTGCGCCGTCCAAGGTCTTAAGGGTATCCATCTTGAATACGGGATCCCTCATAATAATCTGATTCAGGTAGTCGTTGCCGACCAGCCAGTTTACATCACCAATGCCAGCCACTTTGGGAACCGGACAGGCGTTCTTAAATGCATCGACCATAACCTGCTTGGAAGTTTTTGTGCCCGGTGCGTCCGACATGAATATGGTTGCATTGACTTCATCAATAGCAGACATACCGCTACCGCTTGCAGCAACCTTGCCTGCCTGATCTTTCCCAGCGATAAACTTGGTAAAAGCCCAGGCTGCATCGACATTAGCGCTTTGGTTATAGATGCAGATAGCTTTTGATTGAACGGCATTGAACCGCTTGCCGCTGTCTCCCTTAGGAAGCTGGAAGCATTCAAAGTTTACAGGTATCTTATCAGCTCCGCCGGCGTAGCTGAACAGCCAATATGAAGGAATAACGCTGATCGCACACTTGCCCTGAGCAAATAGATCGTTAGTGAACCATGATCCGCCTGTTATGTCATAAGTGGGCGCAACATTGTATTTCCAGATCATGTCATGCAGATATTGAATGGACTTAACTGTACCCTCGCTGAGAATATTGGATTTTCCGTCATTGGTGTAAGCTGAGCCGCCATTGGAGTAGAACATGGGATCGACGAAAGCATCGAGGTAATCCGACACGTTGGCGATACCCCACTGTGCAACATTGTTCTTATCAAATTTCGGTGATGTTGAATTGTTGCCGTTGGCATCAAGCGTGAGCAGTTTTGATGCTTCAAGCAAGTCATCCCAGGTCCAGTTGTCGGTTGGAGGATTCACGCCGGCAGCCTTAAACATATCCACATTGTATGCCATGACGATAATATTCATATCCTGCGGCAGTGCAACAACCTTGCTGTCATATGAGCAGAGTTCGACAGCAGCGGGATTGTACATGCCGATATCAAAGCTGTCGTCGCTCTTATCCAGTTCGCCCACATTCTTCAAGAAGCCAAGGGAGGCAAAATAGGACAGGAATGCCGTAGTAGACATCGCAAAGGTGTCGGGGGCCTGGCCGCCGGCGGATTCCGTTCTGAGCTTTTCCCAGTATGTACCCCAATCAGATGCATTGGCTACAACATCTACGCCGGGATATTGCTCCTTGAATTGGGCAATTTGTTTGTTGATGGCTTCAAGCTGGGATGCATCGCCCCAGAAGTTGTACTTGATTTTTCCGGAAATAGCTGCCTGAGCCGGTGTGGACGTATCTCCAGGCGTTGCAGTGCTGCTCGGGCTTGGAGATGAGGTATCTGTTACCGGTTTGGTGTTCCCGCAGCCTGTTGCCATAGCAATGACCATAACCAGGCACAACATAACTGCAAGCATCTTCTTAAGACTTGATCTCTTCATGGTTTCTCCTCCTCAATTTAATTTGCTTCAATCTATTTAAAGTTAAATAGATCCGGGTCCGGTGTTATCCTTTAATGGCCCCCACCGTCAATCCGCCCACAAAATACTTTTGTGCGCTGAAGAAGATGAGTAGTGAAGGAATTGCTGTGATGACCGTTACAGCCGCCAGCCAGTGTGCATTTGATCTTCCGGACACGACTGTGCTGTTTATGAAGGCCAGACCAATGGAGATGGTAAATTTCGCTGGCGTTCTCAAGAAAATCATGGGTGTAAAATAATCTCCCCAGGCTGCCACAAAGGCCAATATCGAGACAGCTGCTATAGCCGGTTTCAACATGGGAACTATGATTTTGATAAATATTCTGAGATACCCCGCCCCGTCAATCAGTGCTGCTTCATCCATATCTCTGGGAATGGAGAGAATAAACTGCCTGAACAGGAACATATACATGGCGCTTCCAAAGAAAGGTTCAACAATCAGTGCGAGAAAGCTGTCCACAAACCCCAGCTTGCCGTAGATGACATACACGGGTATGATCTTCGCATATATGGGTATGAACATGGTACACATGATCGCCGCAAACCAGAAGTTCTTGCCTTTTCCGTTGAACCTGGCAAAGCCGTATGCAATAAAGCTGCAGGAAACAACAATACCCAGAACAATCATGGAAGTCGTAAACAGAGAATTGGACAACCATCTGACCAGAGGAAGATCTAATTTGTCCCATATATCCACATAATTAACCCATTGCGGCTTGGGCGGAAAAAGTTTCGGAGGAATTTCCTGTGTTTCCCAATAGGTTTTCAGGGAATTCCCAATGATCTGTAATAACGGAAGCAGATAAACAGCCGCAAGTAAAATCAGAAGCAAGTAGAGCAACGTATGGCTGATCTTTTTTTTAAGGCTGACACTTTTCATTACTTATCTCCCCCTTCGTAATGCACCCAGGACTGTGAACTCTTCATGGATAAAACGGTAAAGAGTATCATGATAAAGAAAAGCATGACAGCCTGCGCGGAGGCATACCCCAATTGAGAATGTCTGAACCCGTCAAGGTACAGCTTGTATACATAGAATGTGGACGCCCCCTGGGGCCCACCCTGCGTAATGATGGCGGAGGGTGTGAACAATTGGAAAATGAAAGTGGCTTCAATAATCAGATTGTAGAGAATGGACGGCGTCAAAAGTGGAAGGGTTATACCGAAGAATTTCTGAACAGCATTTGCGCCGTCTATATCGGCCGATTCGTAGTATGACGGTGAAATACCCTGGAGATTGGCCAGGTAGATGACCATTCCTCTGCCCACCGACCATAGTCCAACTAGAACAATGGACATTTTGACGACCGATGGATCGAACAGCCAATTGACAGGCTGTAATCCAATCAAGGTCAGCACTCTGTTCAGAAGACCATACTTATTACTGAGCAGAGATGAGATGATAATGGCAGCCGCAACCTGGGGCAAGAGCGTGGGGATATAGTAGATGGTTCTGAAAAGCCCGATCCCCTTTAATTTGCGATTGAGCAGCACCGCCAGCATCAACGCGACAATAAGGTTCAGCGGGAGCTGGAATACCAGCATGTACAAAGTATTGCCTAATGCCTGCCAAAAGCTTTTGTCAGTAAACATTCGCATGTAATTTTCTAATCCAATAAAGGTTGCCGGGGTGAACCCATTATACTTGAACAGACTCAAAACAAACGCATAGATAATGGGGATAAACTGGAATACCAGAAAACCCAGAATTCCCGGCCATATGAACATATACAGGTATTTGGTGTTATTCTTGTCCATGTAATCACCTTCAATCGCTTAATTAAAACAATCCTGAGCTCAGTAAAATTCGGACAATTGAACGACTCTTCCCTCTTCAATGGATCGCTCCGCTGCGAAGGCCGTCAGCAATGCATCCTCCGAACGTTGGATATCGGCATATGGCTTTAAGCCTTGTTTAATGCACGCCATGAACTCTGCTCTCTGCCTCTGGCATCCAATATGGCCAAAATCTCCACCATCTTCACGGCGGTTAAGGCTATACTTGAAGCCTTCAGCACGCTCACCGCCATAGATTCCAAATTCCTCGTCCCTTCTGATGACCAGTTGTTTGCCGTTAGTACCGATAAAGCCAATTTCAAGCCCATCACCGGAAGCATTTTCAGGTTTCAGATACATGCAAAGATTAAGGTTCGCTTTAGCACCGTTTTCATATTCGATAGCCACAATGGCATGATCGACGATGCTGATATCATTGATGACCCGGGGCGGACTCATAGAATAGCTGCAATTGATCAGACATCCTTCTCCGTTTTTGTAAACATGCTGCCCGCCGAAGGCAAATACGCGTTTTGGCCTTGAACCAATCATCCAATTAAAGATATCAAAATGATGGCAATCTTTTTCAATAATGGCGCCCCCTGATTTGTTTCTGTCATAAAACCAGGGCTCCTGGGGGAAGCACTGTCTGTATTCCTTGCACCAGCCAAGCATAACATGCCCCAGCTCATTTTCTTCTTGCAGCTTCCTGGCGATGGTTCTATAGAGATTTGAATATCGGTAAACAAGGCCTATCTGAATGACGCAATCGCTTTTATCAGCCTCAGCCTTCATACGCTTGTAGTCTTCCGGATTAATAGTGACCGGTTTTTCCAATAGCACATGCTTACCGGCTCTGATGGATTGCAACAGTAGTTCCTCGTGCAGATGCCCCGGCACCGCTATGACAACAGCCTCAACAGAGGGATCCGAAAGGACGTCCTGATAATGATTGTAGTAGTGCGGATCGTTGTTATGTAACTGTTTACATGCTCTTTCTGCTGCCGTTGGATCAAGATCGCACATGGCAACAATATGCGCACCTTCCAGCGCATCAAATCCTCTCAGATGACCGGTCCCCATATCTCCTAAACCAATGATTGCAATTCCAGTCTTTTTCATATTGCCTCCTAAAACGCGATAAAATAAATGTTACGTTTCAAGCATTATCGTTTCTATTTTCGTAAACCGTTTTACCCGTTCAGTATAGCATCATATTTATGCAATGTAAATATGATTTAATGCATTATATAAATATTTTTGTTCATTAACTCCAACAAAAAGGATATATATAAAGACATATTTTATTAAAAAATGAATAGATTTTAGTAAAATCACTAACATATTAATAAAACATATTTACTTTTTTATAAACGTTGTAGTATGATGGAGGTGTAAATGTAACGTAACCGATTTACCCGAACTACAGGAGGCACTTATGGTGACCATAAAAGACGTAGCCAATAAAGCGGGAGTATCGACTGCTACCGTATCAAGAATCGTAAATGGCGATAAAACCTATAAAACAACCGATGAAACCCGCGAAAGGGTCTGGGAAGCAGTCAAGGAATTGAACTACATTCCAAATCAGCTTGCTAAGAATCTTTCCTATCAAAAAGACAAAAGTAGAACCCGCCAGTCCAACTATACAATAGGATGCATCCTTTGCGTCACGACTGAGAAGTACTCCGATCCTTATTATATGGCTATTCTGTCCGGCATCGAAGCCAAGCTTTCGGAAGAAGGTCTGTCTATAAACCTACTGAGATCTCACAGAGAGCTCGAAGACAAAACCATACTTCTGAATCTACTTAGCGAAAACCTGTCTGGGCTAATCCTGATGGAAAGTCTCAGTGATGAAATGTACAGCCAGATTAAAGCCAATGTGGGTTGCATTGTCGGCATCGACACCAACCATGACGACATCGACAATATCCGCTATGACAGACTGGAAGCCGGAGAGAAGGCTGTAGCCCATCTGATTGAAAAAGGCCATAAAAGAATCGGCTTTCTCGGTGCCCTCTCTACCGGCAAATATAAGGAGAAACGTTATAAGGGTTATCTGAACGCGCTGGCTGAGGCTGGTATCAAGGAGGACCCCAGTATTGTAAAGGATACAAGATGGAGCAGAAAAGAATGCCACAGAGCGACACTTGAAATACTTGACTCACCGAATCCGCCCACCGCCCTATTTGCCGCAAGCGATTTAATGGGTATGGTAGCCCTCAATGCCATATATGAAAGAGGCCTCCGGGTTCCGGATGATGTCTCGGTCATAGGTGTCAGCAATATTGAAATGTCCAATTATACCAATCCACCTCTGAGCACCATTGATGTACCCAAAAAGGAAATGGGCATGGTAGCTGCCGAAATGCTCTTATACCGGCTAAAAGGCAACAAATCCTCCCCCAGAACCATCATACTGCCCACAGAACTGATCGCCCGTGAATCCACAAAATAACAACATCTTCTCATTTTTGAAAAACATTGCACGCATCTGAAAATGCCCCTTATCGTCTATGCCAGTCAGGTTGACGCGGAAAATTCGTTTTCGCGTCCGCCTTACCGATATTGACCTTATTTTGTTGTACACAAATTAAGTAAGGCTCGACGAGTCTATTAAAACGCAAAAAGTAAGAATCTATCAATCGAAAGGCAATGGTCCAGAACCCAGACCCCTCCTGATGTGGATAGCTGAAGTGGAACTTTACTGAGCTTTAGGGAGAGCACCTTAGACAGCTGACTTTCCTCACAACATGATGGCGTGCAGACCCGGAGCATCATTTCCTTCTCAGATCATCAAACCAGAACTGAAAGGAGGCTTGTAATTCCTTGTTTATTTGATTTAATCGTTGGGGGTTTTAAGATGATACCCTTTAAACAATCAATAAAACAGGAGGTTCTATTATGTTAGAAAAAAATATCAAAACCACGCTTTGTATGATAATTATGTTTTCCTTAATCATTTCCTCCGTTGTTTCTTTTTTTCTGGCACCTCCGGTATCGGCAGCAACAACAGTGTTCTATCCAACCGAAATAAATGATGTTTTGTACAATCCTTATATGGGATGGGTGCCCTGGGCTACCACCACCTCCTACGCACAAAACCATACCATGGTATACGCCGCGCTTTCCTGGAAGGAACTTGAGCCCAATGCAAGGGGCACCTACAACTGGGCGGAATTTGAAAGCAAAAACAATTTTAGTTATTGGCGAAGTAAGGGTATTAAAATCAATATCCGTTTTATTATGGATACGCCTACATCCGTTGCTCACAGAGATATCCCCGACTGGTTGTACAACAGCATGGGCTCTAACAAGGGAACCGTCTATAACGCTTCGATTGGGCAGGGATTCAGCCCCAATTACAACGACTCCTACCTAATCAGTGAACATAAGCGGGTTATCAAGGCTTTGGGGGAACGTTACAAAAATGACAGTAGCATCGCATTCATACAATTGGGCAGCCTTGGCCACTGGGGCGAATGGCATTGCTGGCCTTACAGTCCTTCAACGGGAGCCTTTCCATCCCTGAGTGTTTCAAATCAGTTTGTTCAGCACTATATTGACGCCTTCCCCACCGACAAGCTGACCATGAGAAGAGGCTATCAGTTGGCCAAAGATAACGGTTTTGGTTTATTTAACGATATGTTCGGCGACGCAGCTTCCCTTGACTCATCAGGTTGGGGCTGGCTTTGGCAGATTAATAACGGTTATACTGATGACATCGGACAGTCACAGCCGTCAATGCCGGACTTCTGGAAGTCCGGTCCTGCAGGCGGAGAGTTTGCAAATGGCAATGCCGCACAATACTTAACCAGCAGTACTATTAACGAAACCATTAGACAGGCCCAGACAAGCCATACAAGCTGGCTTGGCCCTTGCACTCCCGCATCCATGGCTTCAGGCTGCCCTGAACAGGCAAACCTGGACCGACTGATGAAGACCATGGGATATCGATTTGTTCTTACCTCCGTCTCCCACAATGACACAGCAACAAAGGGAAGTTCGCTTTCAGTAACCATGAACTGGAATAACAAGGGCGTTGCACCATTCTATTTCAACTGGCCTATTGAACTGTCGTTGGCCGACAGCAGCGGCAATATTGTGTCAGGTTCCAAAACACAGGCCGCCGGCATTGACATCAGAAACTGGCTACCGGGGACCAATAGTGCCGCCGCATCAGTCAATGTTCCTTCAGACCTTGCGAGCGGCACCTACAAATTATGTGTCGCCATACTTGACCCTGCTACAGGCAATCCCGGAATAAAACTAGCCATAGACGGAAAGAGAAATGACGGAAGATACACTCTTGGAAATGTCGTGATTAGTTCTGGAGGCTCAACACCGACGCCAACGCCCTCTCCCGATGAAATCACAATAGACGGCAATGCATCGGACTGGAACGGTATCACCCCCATCGCCACCGCATCGGGTCAAACAGCTGCCACACTCAAGGTAACCACCGATGCCAACTATCTGTATTTCTGTGTACAGGGCGAAAATTTGGGTGCTTACTACGAATTATTTCTCGATACGGATAATAACTCGTCAACCGGTTATGTTGAAGGCACATGGACCTCCACAGGCTTAGACTACATGATTGAAAACGGAACCCTGCACACAAGCACCGGCCGATCATGGGCATGGAGTTCCCTTGGCACATCGAATGTATTTGCTTCGAAAAATGCTTCAGTATGTGAGCTCAGAGTAGCCAAATCTGCGTTGACTGGTCTGAGCAGCACGATAAAGATTGGTTTCAAGGATATTACCAGCGGGTGGGCACTTGTATGCAGACTCCCTGCCACCGGGCCTTTGCCAGCCTATACTTTGCATTAGTTCAATCTGGACCGGACAAGATAATCTTTATGCAGCAGTCATTACGTCATTTAAAGAATACCGGCGTCAAAATACCTGACGCCGATATTCCTGTCTATATCAGGCTATTAGACAATTGAGCACAAAAAAAACCGTGCTAGTCATAGTTGACATCTAGCCGAATTCAGCCTTTAAACGCTTTAACAAAAATGGGATAAGATGAGAAAAGCGTTTAATTTTCATATCTTTATGCAATCTTAATACCAAGGGAGAAATTATAACACAATCCTGATTTTACTTATGCTATACTGATTTAAAAAATAAAGAAATGAGTGTATTTCGGTGGCGATCCATCAAACGGATTCAAATTCTCTGCTAGAGCAGCTTTCCACCTTGCCTGCGGGAAAAAGGCGCGGCAAGCTGAGAATCTATTTTGGCTATGCAGCGGGTGTCGGTAAAACCTACGCTATGCTAAATGATGCTCATGTAGCCAAAGAGAATGGTCTTGATGTGGTTGCCGGTTATATTGAGCCCCATGTTCGTCATGAAACCATGGCTCTCTTGGAAGGACTGGAATCTTTACCTCCCCTTGAATTATCCTATAAAGGCATCCTATTGAAGGAGTTTGATCTGGACTGCGCTCTTAAAAGGAGGCCGAAGCTCATTCTGGTGGATGAACTGGCACATACAAATGCAGCCGGCTGCCGCCATAAAAAAAGATACCAGGATGTGGAGGAACTTCTGCAGGCAGGAATTGATGTCTATACTACCATCAATGTCCAGCACATTGAAAGCTTGAATGATATCGTTGAATCAATTACCGGTATTTATGTGCGGGAACGTATTCCTGACAGCGTGTTTGACAGAGCCGATCAAATTGAATTGGCGGATATCGAACCGGATGACCTGATAGACCGTTTGAACAAAGGAAAAATATATCGGGAAGAACAGGCTCAAAGGGCGCTTGCAAATTTTTTTATCAAAGAAAAGCTGATTGCACTGCGTGAAATCGCACTGCGCCGTACAGCGGATCATGTCAACCGGGTTGCGGTACAAAATGAACCTTCAAAAAACAGTAGCCCGTATACAAACGAGCATATTTTAGTATGCCTTTCATCATCTCCATCCAACGCTAAGGTTATCCGAACAGCGGCAAGAATGGCCGACGCTTTTCATGGTACATTTACGGCATTGTTTGTTGAAACGCCGGTAACACAAGAAATGGTGGATAAAAACAGAACGGCCTTGAGAGAGAACTTAAGGCTGGCGGAACAGCTTGGAGCACAAATTTCAACAGTTTATGGAGATGATATTCCCGGTCAGATTGCAGAATATGCTAAAGCAAGCCGTGTTTCAAAAATCGTGATTGGGCGGTCCGCACATTCAAGGAAGTTGTTTACAAAAGCTAATTTTGTCGACAAGCTTACTGAATCAGCGCCAACCATAGATATTTACATTATTCCCGATACACAGCCTTCTTTCCATATGAACACTTTTAAGCTTGCAAAACCATCAAATCTTTCATTGGCTGATACGGCGAAATCAATATTAATTTTAATGTTCTGTACTGTAATCGGATTTTTACTTAATGATCAAGGGTTTAGCATAGCGAATATCATAACCGTTTATATTCTAGGTGTTCAGTTGAATGCCGTAGTCACAAGAGGCAGGTTGTACAGTGCCGTATCATCGGTATTAGGTGTACTGTTATTCAACTATTTTTTTACCGAGCCACGCTTTTCTTTGCAGGCCTATGATCCGGGCTACCCAATGACATTTTTGGTCATGTTATCAGCTTCTTTAATCACCAGCACATTGACGAAACGGGTTAAGGAGCAGGCGCGCCAATCAGCTCAAAAGGCTTACCGAACAGAAGTACTTCTGGAAACAAGCCGAAAATTGCAGCAGGCTAAAAATAAAGAAGCTATCTTAAGTGAAACGGCTCATCAAATGTTAAAGTTATTGGACCGAACCGTCATTTTCTATCCTTCGCACCAGTCATATCCACTACATCAAAGCAGCTTGGCTGATCCAATGGTTTTTTCAACGAAAGATCCGGCTGTGGACTCACAGGTCTATCTCGGAACGGAAGAACGTGCGGTGGCTGAGTGGGTATACAAAAACAATAAACGAGCCGGTGCCACAACCAATACCCTATCTGCAGCCAAATGCTTGTACCTTGCTGTCCGTGGAAGCGGGACGGTATTTGCCGTTGTGGGTGTTGCTATGGATAAGGAAACACCGTTGGAAGCATTTGAGAAAAGCCTTTTAATCGCCATGCTGGGAGAGTGCGCACTGGCACTTGAAAAAGAAGATCTGAACGAAACTCAAAAACAGATTTCCATACAGATACAGCAGGAGCAGCTCCGGGCCAACCTGCTTCGCGCGATTTCCCACGATTTGCGCACCCCTCTTACCAGCATTTCCGGCAATGCAGGAATCCTCATGGGTAACTCAAGCCTGCTGAAGGAAGAGCAGAAAAAGGAGTTGTATACAGATATTTATGATGATTCCATGTGGCTGATCAACCTCGTGGAAAACATGCTGTCCATCACCAGGATTGAGGACGGAAAAATCAATTTGAAATTGCAGCCGGAGCTTTTGGATGAGGTTATTGCCGAAGCGCTGCTTCATGTTAACCGTAACAGCGTTGAGCACCAAATTGAAACCTATATAAGCAATGAACTCCTCATGGCAAAAATGGATTCCCAGCTCATCATTCAGGTTATTATCAACATTGTGGACAATGCTATTAAATATACAAAACCTGGTTCTCATATTAACATCTCAGCCAAAAAGGAAGGACCCTCCGTTCGGGTAGAAATAGCGGATGATGGCTCCGGTATCACGGATCAAGCAAAAGCCAAGCTTTTTGATATGTTCTATACTGCTGATAATATCCGCGGAGATGGCCGCCGGGGACTGGGTTTGGGGCTTTTTCTCTGTAAGTCGATTATCCAAGCTCATGGAGGCACCATTTATGTAAAAGATAATGTTCCGCAAGGTATAGTGTTTGGCTTTACCTTGCAGGCGGAGGAGGTGAATATTCGTGAATAAACCCTTAATTCTCGTTGTGGAGGACGATAAAGCCATACGCAATCTGATAACCACAACTCTGGAAACCCAGGGGTATCTTTATCACACGGCAATCACAGGAGAAGCCTCGATTTTAGAAGCTGTTTCCAAGCAGCCGGACATTATGATTTTGGATTTGGGCCTTCCGGACATGGATGGAATAGACATTATCAAGAGGGTGCGGGAATGGTCAAACATCCCTATTATTATCGTCAGCGCCCGCAGCGAGGACAGAGATAAAATAGAAGCGCTGGATGCCGGCGCTGATGATTATCTGACAAAGCCTTTCAGTGTTGAGGAGCTTCTGGCAAGGCTTAGGGTAAGCCTTCGCCGTATCCGCTACGACAGCGATAAGCTTCTCAAGGATTCAACTGTTTTTACAAATGGTAATCTAAAGATTGATTACGCCGCTGGGTGCGCTTGGCTGAATGATGAAGAGATTCATCTTACCCCCATTGAATATAAATTGCTCTGTCTTCTGGCCAAGAACGTAGGTAAGGTTCTGACCCATAATTTTATACTGCATGAGATTTGGGGCAGCTACTCCAGCGATGTTCCCGCATTGCGTGTATTTATGGCCACCTTACGAAAGAAAATCGAAAAATCACCCTCACTGCCTAAATATATTCAGACCCATATCGGTATCGGCTACCGTATGCTTAGAGTCTCGGATGACAGCAAATCTATATAATTAAGATGTGGAATACCGTCGTTGTATTGACATTTTTTCAAACCGGTAGTACTGTTATATCAATTGAATAACAATCTTCAGGGCAGGGTGAAATTCCCTACCGGTGGTAAAGCCCACGAGCCGCAAGGCATGATTCGGTGAAACTCCGAAGCCGACAGTAAAGTCTGGATGAAAGAAGATAAGCAGTGTCCGTATGATTTGACACGCCAACTGTAATCAAAGCTCTGAAATGATCCTTCATTTCAGAGCTTTTTGTATGGGTGGCTTTGTGAAATGGATGGATTGGTGCAGAAAATGCCTTGAACCTTGTGTTCAAGGCATTTTCTTTAGGCGGTGTGATATGAAGGATACCGAATACATGTGTTTAGCTTTACAGCTTGCCAAAAAAGGGCGTGGCTTTGTAAATCCCAACCCAATGGTTGGAGCCATACTCGTAAAGGACGGCCGGATTATCGGGCAGGGATTCCATGAGTGGTATGGCGCTCCCCATGCGGAACGGAATGCTCTGGCGAGCTGCGCGGAATCGCCGGAGGGCGCGACCCTGTATGTGACGCTGGAGCCCTGCTACCATTATGGGAAAACACCTCCCTGCACAGAGGCTATCCTGCAAAGCGGAATCCGCAGGGTGGTCGTCGGCAGCCATGACCCGAACCCGCTGGTTGCGGGAAAAGGGATCAATCAGCTTCGCGGACAAGGGATTGAGGTCGTGGAAGGTGTTCTCAAAGCGGAGTGTGACAAGCTCAACGAAGTATTTTTCCACTTCATCCAAACAGGAACGCCGTATGTGGTCATGAAATATGCCATGACAATGGATGGAAAAACCGCCGCATACACAGGCGCTTCCAAGTGGATTACCGGTGAGGCTGCACGCTGCAAAGTGCATGAGGATCGGCACCAGTACAGCGCTGTAATGGCGGGAATCGGTACGGCACTCACAGACGACCCGCTTCTCACCTGCCGCATAGAAGGCGGCAGAAATCCACTGCGCATCATCTGTGATACACACCTTCGGCTACCTTTCTCGTCCCAAATTGTTGCGACTGCCCATGAGGTTCCAACCATGATTGCCACCGCATGCACGGATTTTCAGGCACAGCAGCCCTATATCGAAGTTGGCTGCCGCATACTGCCCATTCCCCAAAAGGAGGGTCGTTTGGATCTGAACGAGCTGATGACACGCTTGGGCGAAGAAAAGGTAGATAGTATTCTACTGGAGGGCGGCGGCATTCTGAACTGGTCAGCGCTGCAGGCGGGAATTGTCAACAAGGTGCAGGCCTACATCGCCCCCAAGCTGTTTGGCGGAGTGAACGGGAAAACACCCGTGGCCGGGCTGGGCGTCCCCCGCCCAGAGGATGCGTTTTTCCTTATAAACAGCACGGTCACTCATTTGGGTGAGGACATTTTAATTGAAAGCGAGGTGAAGCCCTATGTTCACAGGAATTATTGAGGAAATCGGCATATTGAAGGAGGTACGAAAAGGAGCACAATCCTTCATACTGACCGTACAGGGCAACGTGATTTTTAATGACTTCTGTATTGGAGATAGCGTAGCGGTAAATGGAGTATGCCTGACAGCTACAAGCCTTTCCTCCAATACCTTTCGGGCGGATGTAATGCACGAAACTCTGAACCGATCTTCTCTTGTCAAGCTACGTCCCGGAGATTCCGTTAATTTAGAGCGGGCCATGCCTGTAAACGGACGCTTTGGAGGACACATTGTTTCCGGGCATATTGACGGCGTAGGCACGGTGAAATCCATTAAAAAGGACGACAACGCCATCTGGTACACCATTGATGCGGAGAGCCGTGTTCTGCACTATATTGTGGAAAAGGGTTCGATTGCGGTGGACGGCGTCAGCCTTACGGTGGCGGCGGTGACAAAATCGGATTTCAGTCTGTCCGTCATCCCTCATACAGTAAAAGCGACGATTCTATCACAAAAAAAGGCGGGCGATACCGTAAATCTGGAAAACGACCTTATAGGGAAATACATTGAAAAATTAATATATTCCGCTCCCGAGCAGAACCGGTCAGACGGTATTACAAAAGAGTTCTTAACGAAATTTGGGTTTTAGGAGGAATACAATGTTTGAGTACAATACCATAGAAGAAGCGCTGGAAGCGCTTCGCCAAGGAGAAATTATTCTTGTAACAGACAATGAGGGCCGGGAAAATGAAGGCGATTTCATTTGTGCCGCCGAGTTTGCCACCACAGAGAATATCAACTTCATGGCAACCCACGGCAAAGGGCTGATCTGTATGCCCATGAATGAGGAACTTTGCAGGCGGTTGCACTTCCCCCAAATGGTTTCCGAGAATACAGACAACCATGCCACCGCATTCACTGTTTCGGTGGATCATGTGGACACCACCACTGGAATCTCCGCGGCGGAGCGCTCCGTCACCGCTATGAAATGCGTAGACGATGCGGCAAAACCAAAGGATTTCCGCCGTCCGGGGCATATGTTCCCTCTGCTTGCCAAACAAAATGGTGTTTTGGAGCGCGGCGGACATACGGAAGCCACGGTAGATTTGATGCGTCTGGCAGGACTGAAGCAGTGCGGACTTTGCTGTGAAATCATGCGTGACGACGGCACCATGATGCGTACATCCGAGCTCATCGAGCTGGCTCAGAAGTGGGGCCTTACCTTTGTTACCATCGCCGCATTGCAGGACTACCGAAAAAAACACGATCGGCTGGTCGAGCAAACCTCCGTCAGCGAGATGCCCACCAAATACGGTGACTTCAAAGCATATTGCTATGTGAATAAGCTTAACGGCGAGCATCATGTGGCACTGGTTAAAGGCGAAATCGGAGACGGGGAGAATATCCTGTGCCGGGTCCATTCCGAATGCCTGACCGGGGACGCCTTCGGCTCCCTGCGCTGCGACTGCGGACAGCAGCTTGCCGCCGCGATGACACAGATTGAGCAGGAAGGCCGGGGCATTCTCCTCTATATGCGTCAGGAGGGGCGCGGAATCGGGCTTGTTAATAAGCTGCGCGCATACGCTTTGCAGGATGAGGGCATGGACACGCTGGAAGCCAACCTTGCTCTTGGTTTTAAAGGGGATCAGCGTGAGTATTACATCGGCGCTCAAATCCTGCGAGAACTGGGAGTCAAAACCCTGCGTCTGCTCACCAATAACCCCGATAAGGTCTATGGACTATCCGGCTTTGGCATGGAAATCACCGAAAGAGTCCCCATTCAAATGCCCGCCAATGACCATGATCTGTTTTATCTGAAAACCAAGCAAAATAAAATGGCCCACATTTTACAGTATTAAATCATAAAGGAGAGTTCATCATGAAAGTTTTTGAAGGAAAGCTTGTATCGAAGGAAATTAAAATCGGCATTGTCGCTTCACGTTTCAATGCGTTTATCACGGCAAAGCTGCTTGACGGCGCGCTTGACTGTCTTAAGCGCCACGACGTCAATGAGGAATGCATCGAGATCGCATGGGTGCCCGGAGCTTTTGAGATCCCACTGATCGCTTCCAAGATGGCAGTCTGCGGCAAATACGACGCGGTGATCTGTTTGGGTGCGGTGATTCGCGGAAGTACCAGCCATTATGATTATGTCTGCAGCGAGGTATCCAAGGGAATTGCCCATGTATCGCTGAACAGCGGCATTCCGGTCATGTTCGGGATACTGACCACGGAAAACATCGAGCAAGCCATTGAACGCGCCGGAAGTAAGGCAGGCAACAAGGGCTTTGACTGTGCATCGGGAGCGATTGAGATGGTCAATCTGATTCGTGAGATACAGGCTTAATATGCACAGCCTCATCTTATAACAGCACGCTACATAACAGTATCACGAATTTCTGCTAGATGCATAAAGTTTTTTGCCTTTCAATAAAGAAAGAGAATCCACGGACTCTCTTTTTTTATTTTATTTTTTGTCTACTCAACTGCTTGAATACAATAATCCACTAATTTCGGCATTCTCCCACCATAAAGCAAATCGTCTTAATGCCATCTTAATTTGCCCCGGGAAACCCTAACACCAAACTAATGATGCAAATGCTACACTTAATCAAAACCCAAGCAAGGAGGAAAAAAAGCATGGATTTTTTAATGATTGGTATTCTCGCAGTCAGCTATTTTCTAACCAAGCTGTTTGCAGACTGGTGTGAGCGCCAGATAGAGAGATCGTAGAGGAGGTCATTGATTATGATATTTCTTGGAATTCTGATTATTGCACTGGGAGTGTACTTACTATACGCCCTGGTCAATCCCGAAAAATTCTGACAGGAAGGTGGAGAACAAGCAATGTTACAAATTACCTTGGTATTGGCAATCTTTGTTGCCCTTATCATTCCAACAGGAAAGTACTTATATCATATTGCGGCAGGCCAGCGTACATTTGCCGATCCGGTATTTAACCGAGTTGACAATGTGGTTTACCGTACATGCGGCATTGATAAGAAAGAAATGAATTGGAAGCAATATGCGATCGGTATGCTTATAACCAACGCAATGATGGTCCTAATCGGCTATTTGATCCTCAGGATTCAGTCTCTTCCGATTTTAAACCCTAACGGCATCGGCGGCATGGAGCCAAGCCTGTCGTTTAACACTATTATCAGCTTTATAACAAATACTAACCTTCAGCACTACTCCGGAGAATCAGGGCTTTCTTATTTCAGCCAGATGATGGTGATTATCTTTATGATGTTTACCTCTGCAGCTACCGGGTTTTCCGTCTCCATGGCCTTCGTGCGCGGTCTTAGCGGAAAAACAAAGACTGTGGGAAACTTTTATGTAGACCTTATCCGAATCACAACACGGGTTTTGCTACCTCTTTCCCTTCTGGTTGGCTTAATTCTGGTATCTCAGGGAGCACCGCAAAATTTGTCTGCCAATGTCACGGTCCAAACCATTGAGGGAAAATTTCAAGACATTGCAATGGGTCCGATAGCGGCGCTCGAATCAATCAAGCACTTGGGAACAAACGGTGGCGGATTTCTCGGAGCAAACTCGGCAGCACCGTTTGAAAACCCCAATATCATGACCAATATGGTCGAAATACTTTCCATGATGCTGCTACCCGGCTCATGCGTCATAGCCTTCGGGCACATGGTGCGCAACCGTAAAAAAGAAACTAAAGGTAAAGAGAAAAAAATCCTTATAGGCAGTGAAGCAAAGCCTATTTTTGCAGTAATGTCCATTATTTTCGTCATTGGCCTGGTTGTATGCTTCGCAGCCGAAAGTGCCGGAAACCCCACCCTAGAGAAAGTTGGACTAAGCCAGAGCATGGGCAATATGGAAGGCAAGGAAGTCCGGTTTGGAATTGACCAATCAGCAATCTTTACAACAGTTACCACTGCCTTTACCACCGGCTCCGTCAATAACATGCATGATACCCTTACGCCACTAGGCGGCGCCGTTCCTTTGATGAATATGATGCTCAACGTCGTATTTGGAGGTAAGGGAGTCGGACTCATGAACATGATTCTGTATGCGATCCTTGCCGTATTCATCTGCGGGCTGATGATTGGGCGTACGCCGGAATATTTAGGCAAAAAAATTGAGGGAAAGGAAATGAAGCTCACTGCATTGGGCATCATCATTCACCCCTTGCTGATTCTTGCCTTCTCTGCATTGGCTGTTGCTGTGCCGGCGGGTTTGGCAGGCATCTCCAACCAAGGGCATCACGGACTGACACAGGTGTTGTATGAATATGCCTCCTCCGCGGCCAACAACGGCTCCGGTTTTGAAGGTCTAGGCGACAATAACTATTTTTGGAATATCTCTACGGGGCTTGTTATGTTCTTTGGCCGCTATCTGTCCATCATTATTCAGTTGGCCATTGCAGGTTCCTTGATGATCAAGCAGCCGGTCATCGAATCTATCGGCACATTAAAGACAGATACAAGGACATTCGCCATCTCACTTCTCATGGTGGTCTTGATCATTGCCGCACTAACATTTTTCCCGGCCATGGTTCTAGGCCCCATAGCTGAGCATCTGACCCTGTGGAGTTAAGGAGGACACTTTCATGAGTAAAGAATCAAAAACAAAATTTATTACGGGAGATATCTTGAAATCTTCCATTAAAGGAGCATTTATAAAACTAAATCCGCGATACATGATGAGAAACCCCGTCATGTTTGTGGTTGAAATAGGTTTCGCCATAACCTTGCTGCTTTGCTTTTTCCCTAATGCTTTCGGCGATGAAGGGCCTAATCTGAGACTATATAACGGCATTGTTTCCTTCATCCTTTTAGTGACAGTACTCTTTGCAAACTTCGCAGAGGCAGTCGCGGAAGGCCGTGGAAAAGCTCAGGCTCAAAGTCTCAAAAAGACTCAAAAGGATATGCAAGCCCGCATTATAAGTGATGATGGAACAGAAACCATCCTGAGTGCAAGTATCCTGAAAAAAGGAGATATTGTGCTGGTTAAATCCAGTGAAATCATACCTAATGACGGTGAAGTCATCGAAGGCATTGCCTCGGTAGACGAATCCGCCATTACCGGAGAATCTGCACCTGTGTTAAAGGAAAGCGGAGGTGATTTTTCGTCTGTCACCGGTGGAACGACAGTAGTAAGCGACTGGTTAAAAATTCGTATCACATCCAATCCAGGAGAATCTTTTCTCGATAGAATGATTTCTTTGGTAGAAGGCGCTTCCCGTAAAAAAACACCGAATGAAATCGCGTTAAACACTCTGCTGGTAAGCCTGACCATTATCTTTCTGATTGTCATTGTCAGCCTATACCCCATTGCGGTTTACAGCGGTGTCCGGCTTTCGATTTCTACCCTGATTGCCCTGACCGTATGCTTGATCCCCACGACAATCGGCGGCTTGCTATCTGCTATAGGCATTGCCGGTATGGATCGTGTTACGCGCTTCAATGTCATTGCCATGTCAGGAAAAGCGGTGGAAGCCTGCGGCGACGTGGATACGATGATTCTCGACAAGACCGGAACCATTACTTACGGGAACCGCATGGCCTCCAAATTTATAACCGTAGGAAATGCAAGCGAACAGGAATTGATCTACTATGCTGTCATCAGCTCCCTAAAAGACGATACCCCGGAAGGAAAATCGGTGGTCGAGCTTGGAGAGCATCTCTTGGGAAAACATCAAGAAATCCTGTCCGATATGGAATTCATAGAATTTACGGCACAGACAAGAATGAGCGGTGTTAATCTTCCTGATGGTACAAAAATACGTAAAGGCGCTTACGATGCTATCCAAAATTATATACGGGAGCTTGGAGGCCCTATACCGAAGGATTTAGAGGCCAGAGTAAATGAAGTTTCCAAGCTTGGCGGCACTCCGCTTGTGGTCTGCACAGAGGATCGGATCTTAGGGGTCATTTACCTGAAGGATACCATCAAACCGGGACTTATAGAACGGTTTGCACGACTTCGTGCCATTGGAATCAAAACAATCATGTGTACCGGAGATAATCCGCTGACTGCGGCCACAATTGCCCAGGAAGCCGGTGTTGACAGCTTTATTGCCGAATGTAAGCCGGAAGACAAGATAAAGGCTATCAAAGCCGAACAGTCCGAGGGCACGGTTGTAGCTATGACCGGTGACGGTACAAACGATGCTCCGGCACTGGCCCAGGCCGATGTGGGAATAGCGATGAACAGCGGAACCACTGCTGCAAAAGAAGCGGCAAATATGGTTGACCTTGATTCCGACCCCACGAAGATACTTGATGTTGTGGAAATCGGGAAGCAGCTTTTGATTACGCGCGGTTCTCTGACAACATTCAGCATTGCCAATGACGTTGCCAAGTATTTTGCGATTATTCCTGCCATGTTCATGGCAGTCATCCCGCAAATGAAGGTATTAAACATCATGGGATTGTCAACACCCTACAGTGCCATACTCTCTGCTTTGATTTTTAACGCCATCATCATTCCCTGCCTGATTCCCCTTGCAATGAAAGGCGTCAAGTATAAACCCCAGCGCTCGGAAAAGATGCTGTCCCATAATATGCTGATTTATGGACTTGGAGGCATCGTTGCCCCGTTCGTAGGTATAAAGGTCATCGATGTACTTATCGTTCCACTGTTAGCGATTTTTGGGCTATAGTGAGAACCTGTTTCGTTGTACGCTTTTAGATAGAATAGGAGGTTTCATTAATGAGACTATTTATAAAAGAATTAAAAAAGCCCTTTTTGGTGACATTGGCTCTTCTCCTGATTTGCGGTTTGGTTTACCCTTTGCTGCTCACAGGCATCAGCCAGATATTCTTTCCCAAGCAGGCTAATGGAAGCCTGATTATGATAGATGGCCAGGCCACCGGTTCAGAGCTCGTGGGGCAGGATTTTTCGGATGCCCGGTTCATGAAAAGCCGCCCCTCCGCTGTGAATTACAACACATATACTAAGGAGGATAAAGACAGCGGCAATTATACAGGCGTCGGCTCCGGGTCCAAGAATTACGCACCGACAAATCAAGAGCTGGTCAAACGTGTGGAGGCCGATATCGCTGAGTTCCTGGAAGCAAATCCATCGGTAAAGAAAGAGGATATTCCTACAGATTTACTGACAGCATCCGGCTCCGGTCTTGATCCTCACATCAGCCCTCAATCGGCTGCTGTCCAGATACCGGCTCTGGTTGAATCGACCGGTTTGTCACAGGACAAGTTGGAAGCCATCGTAAAAGAGAACACCCAGGGCAAGTTTCTTGGCATTTTCGGAGAAGAGACCGTTAATGTACTAAAGGTCAACCTGGAAATCGCAAAGGAATTGGGGCTGATAGCGAGACTAGGCTCTTAACTCTTTACTTAAGCTCATATAATACTCAAACGTTTCTTTGGGTACATTTTCGGGAATGGATCCGGAGGAATCCATAAAAACATACCCACCACCTTTTCGTCCGGTCTCGATGACATTCTTCAAGCTCCTGGCCATTGTATCTCTGTCCCATTCAAAAAAGAACTTGTCCACTCCACCGACAAATGTAATCCTGTTTCCGTATTCTGCCTTTAAAGCTTTTAAATCCATGTTTTCATAAGGATCGCAGGGATTTAGCATGTCAATCCCCGCATCAACAATTCTTCCCATTATTTTGTTGATATTGCCGTGACTGTGCATATGGGCATAAGCTCCGTATGAATGGCATAGATCCGCAAGCTCCTTGTGCCAAGGGAAGAAGAACTCCTCATACAGTGTCGGTGAAAAAAGTAGATTGTTACCGCTTCCCATGTCATCGCAGAAGGTAATGCTATCCACCCCGCATTTTAACAGGCTCTCAGCAGCATTGAGGTTAAACTCACCGAGCTTCTTCATCATTTTATGTACAAACTCGGGCTCCAAAAGAAAGTTGAGAAGTATTTTGTCATAGGGACACAGAAAATAATGAAGTCCTGAAAAAAAGCCGTTTATATTGGCAGTTGTAAAATAACCCTTTTGCTTAAAGAAAGCTACTTCTTCCTTTATACCAACGTACCGGGAAGCGTCCAGAGCATTTGGGAATTCCAGCCTTTCAAAGCTCTCCTCGGTTTCCCCCTGGTGGTTAAAGTACCTAAAAAAATGAGGGTTGGTTTTCACCTCTCTTTTAACGCCGGTTTCATAAATAGAGATGCAATAATTCTCACCCTTATCCACCAGCTTTTCCATGAACTCACCAGGTCCGCCATGGCCGTGTGAAAAACTGCCTCCCTTGCCCACTCCTATGACGCAGCTATCCACCTGCTCGGCGAATTTTATCTTGAGCATCATGTTCTGCTCATTGGCCGCCCCCTTTTTATACTCGTATTCGGGCGGTATATCCAACGGAACGTTTTCTTCCCCGACAAGTCTTTTTGCCGTGTCAAGATTTTCAAAGCCCATGGGCCAAACCGGTACAGTATTTTCTTCCCTATTCAAGGCACAAAGCAGCAACTCCCGCTTGTTCATATTGCTTACCTCTCCATTAGTTAATTTTCAGCGAAATCATAAATCAATCTCTGCCTTTTGGGATTCCGATCCATACAAGGAAATACTTCTCCCATCTGGTTGGGTAAAGCCGGCGTATAGAATATGCCGTCCATGGATCAGCTCCAAATCTCCTTGATGGTTATATCTTGAAAAGGCTCTTTTCTCCAAAGGTATATGTACCTCCTGGAACTCGCCCGGCTTAAGGAAGACTTTCTTAATACCACAGAGGTTATAATTTTCTTTTTGTCCGGGTGTTGAAACATAAACCTGTACAGTTTCGCGGGCGGTCCTGTCGCCGGTATTCCTTACAGTGGCCGTACATGCCTCGGAATTTGCCTTGAGATTGTCCAGTTCAAAATGGGAGTAACCAAGACCAAAGCCAAATGGATAAAGCGCTTCGCCCTTAAAGTAGCGGTAGGTACGGTTTTCCATTGCATAGTTTCGGAAATCAGGAAGATCTTCAGTACTTCTATAGAAGGTAATCGGAAGCTTCCCTTCGGGGCTGAAGCGTCCGAATATGGCTTCAGCAATAGCCTGCCCGCCAAGGGCACCGGGATAAAAGGCCTGAATGATACCATTTGTGTGCTCATCTGCCCAGGAGACCGCCAGAGCACTTCCGGAAATCAGAACCAGAATAACAGGTTTTCCTGCTGCGGCTTCAACCACATTCTCCAATAATGCCTGCTGACGTCCCGGCAGATCAAGATTATTCTTGTCTCCGCTGGAGAATTCATTGGATGCGTCGCCTTCTTCACCCTCGATATCAGCATCAAGCCCGAGACAAAGTATGACGGCATCACTGCGCTTGGCAACAATCCTGGCTTCGGCCATTCGGTCGTCAGGCAATGAGAGACCGCTGACGCTGTTTTTATACAAATGGCACCCCTGAGCATAGAGTACCCGAGCTCCACTTTCCTGGGCCAGCGCACGTACGCCTTCCAAGACCGTAATATGCTCGCTTGCTGTTCCTTCGTAGTTGCCTTCAAGGGCGCGCCTGCTGTCTGCATTGGGGCCTATTACACCGATGGTTTTGATACGATTGAGATTAAGGGGTAATGTCCCGTCATTTTTTAGCAATACGAGACTACTGCGGGTTACCTCAAGGTTTAGCTCACGGTGTGATTGACAATCCACCACTTCATAAGGGATAGAGGTATACTTGGGATTTTCAGGCGCTCCCAGCATGCCCAGGCGCATACGTGTAATGAATAAACGTTCCACAGCCCGATCAATTTCCTCCTCGGTCAAAAGTCCCTCATGAACAGCTTCAAGACAGTATCCAAACAGATTACCGCAATTTAAGTCACATCCGTTTCCAACGGCCAGAGCAACCGACTCCACAGGTGTCTGCGTGACCATGTGGTGCATATGGAAATCCTTGATAGCCCAGCAGTCCGAGGTAACATGGCCGTCGAATCCCCATTTGTCACGCAAAATATCCTTGAGCAGCAGCTTCGACCCGCAGCACGGCTCGCCGAGGGTTCTGTTATAGGCCCCCATGACGGCTTCCACTCCTGCGTCCTTTACAGCTACTTCAAAAGCCGGAAGATAGGTATTCCACAGGTCATAGTTGTTACATACGGCATTGAATTCATGCCTTTCGGACTCAGGGCCGGAATGTACCGCAAAGTGCTTGGCACAGGCAGCCGATTTCAACTGCTCCCTGTCAGGACCCTGAAGACCCCTGATAAACGCCATACCTAACTTAGAAGTCAGATAAGGGTCCTCGCCATAGGTCTCATGCCCGCGTCCCCAGCGAGGGTCCCGGAATATATTGATGTTTGGAGACCAAAAGGTAAGCCCCTTATAAATGTCACGGTCTCCTTCCTGCTGGTAGGCATGGTATTTGGCCCGGCCTTCGGTGGATATGACGTCTGCTACCTTCTCCATTAGCTCGCTGTCAAATGTCGCGGCCATGCCTATGGCTTGAGGAAGCATTGTGGCAACTCCGCTTCTAGCCACACCGTGCAGGGCCTCATTCCACCAGTTATACGCAGGAATTCCCAATCGCTCCACGGGTGCCGCCCTATGAAGCATCTGAGAGACTTTTTCTTCCAAGGTCATCTTTAAGACAAGCTCCCGGGCTTTTTCTCTGTAGTTATACATTTATTAAGACCCCCTTTAAATTTGCAATTATTAAAGACCCGTTATACCCAAAATTTCAAAGGGCGAGTGTGGCATTTGTTCACCGTAAGCCACACGCATGGCACACCTGGCCAGCCGGTCGCCCACTGCCTGCTTGCCCTGGGGATGCAGATCATTGTGCTCGCCCAGATCGAAAGCCGCTGCCATGGCGGTATTCGGGATACCAAGCGACAACCATTGCTGCTGACGCAACATAGCCCAATTTGGGCCTCCTTCCCAGTACGGCAGCTCAACGAAGAGAAATGGCAACTCCCATCCCCAATCCGCACGCCAGTTGCGTACAAGTGTCGCAACTTTCTCAGCATATTGATGGGGATTGGCGGCGTCCGATTCGCCCTGATACCAGAGAGCACCCTTTATTGCGAAGCGCGTAAGCGGTGCGATCATACCATTGTACAACCCCGTAGGCTTATAATGAAAGCAGGTTTCAGGGACGGGTTCCATGCCCTTTCCGCCGCAGCGGAATCGCCAGGGCCCATTGAGGTTAAAAGACCCCGCATCGGTGGTGAGCAGATACTGCTTGCCCGGGGTGAAACAGCCGCCATCCTTGCTAATGACTCGTATTGTTATGACGCAGCGTCCCTCGGGTAATAACGGCACCGCATATTCTCGGGGAGGATAGCGGTAAGTGGTATTTCCCACGACTTCGCCATTGATATAGACCATATCCCAATCCAAAAGTGTCCCGATAAAAAGTGTCGCCGGTTTTCCGACAAGTGACTGTGGAATCTCAAGTGTCTTACGCAGCCACACCGAGCCGGTTCCCGGCCAAGGTGTAAGCAGATCATGTTCCTCCCACTCCCCATCGTCATAGTCCGGTGAATACCATGACTCGTCAAGTCCGGGGTCGCTATTGTCAATCTTATCAAAGAAGTTTTTTGCGTTATTGATGTCCTCGGCCTGCACCTTTGCAACATAGGCCTCATCTGCACACTGATCGGCTTCATGAAGTAGCTCAGGAAAGTTCTCCAATGCGCCCCGGCTCATCCATGCGTGGATGGGTGTGCCGCCAATGGCTGTGGAAAGAAGCCCTATGGGGACTTGATAACGCTCATAGAGCCGTTTGGCGAAGAAGTAACCCACTGCCGAGAAGCTCCCAGTGGTCTCGGGGGAAGCACCAATCCAACTGCCCCCCTCCAAAGCATCCAGTGGGTTGTGGAAATCAAACCGCTGGGGTACGGAGAATTGGCGGATATTCGGATTAGACGCTTGCAGCTCCTCCGGGACCATATGCCTGATACGCAGCATAGGGAGCTGCATGTTTGACTGCCCTGAGCACAGCCAGACATCACCAATATAAACATCGTGTATGATAATCTCATTAATGGTCAGCGTAAACGGTCCTCCCGGTTGAAGGTCACGCAGAACGACCTCCCAACCGCCGTCTGCATCCGGCTTTGCATGGTATTGCTTTTCTACGAAGGTAACGATCACGGGCTCGTCTGCCGTTCCCCAAAGATTCACCTCAGCGTTGCGCTGAAGTACCATGCCATCAGACAATAAAAGAGGGATCTGAACACTCATCAAAAGATCGACCTTTCTATTTATGAATACATTCAAATTATACCATAAACTGGAACCAAGCAAGATCAAGGTTACAGCCCGGCAGAAAAACCAGTGACACCGTCTTTTTGCCTATTATCCTCTCGTTCATCACAAAAATGCTGCTTTTGTAATCAACACCACGGTGTATCTCAACCATTTGCTTAATTTCTTCTTTCCCATCAGCGAAAACGAACTGAATGGGATTCCTCACGAGACCGGACCGCCAGCAGAGTTCAACACGACCCGCTCCCTGGCCTCCAAAATCCATATTTTCAAAAACAAGTGAAACATTATTGCCGATATTCTCAACGGCATCGGCTTTTATTGTATAAGAATCACCGTAAATGTGGTCGCACTCAGCGGCAGAAATTCTTTGGAATGCTTTTTGATACTTCTTGAAGCAAAAGCCCTTAATGTGAACCTTTTGCCGGAACACCAGACACAGAGTGGTTACACCACGCAATCGCCGGGGCAGCTTATAGGTGACCTCCTGATAAGTGTTCCAAACAGAACCCTTGTCATAAGATACTGTGCAAAGCTTAATACCGTCTTCCTGAGGCATACCTTCCCATATCTCAAATGCGAAAGGGTCTTTTTCCAGAGGAAACAGCGGCAATGTCAGCTCATCGGATCCATAGTCGCCAAAGTCCAGGCCTTTAAAACCCACATGGCTTTCGCCATTTCTTAGCGTAGCGACTCCCCGCTCGTTTCCATTGGTCAGCTCCACATTGCTGCTATTGAAAAGCCCGCCGGATACAAAGGTATAAGGATCCAAAAACGGCTTACCCATGCCGATAATGGTGAGCGTCAACTGAGAGATAAGCGTAACATGCTCGCATCCATTCTTTGTAGCGCATCGGACATAAAGCTCTCCGTCACCCTTTGGTATCACTGTCGCGCTTTTGCCGTCACCGGCTACATTCAGGCTGCCCAACGGGCTGTCAATTCCTCCGGCGTCGGTCAGACGCCAATAGAGGTCATCATATGTCGCGTTGTGTGGGAAAATCCGCGCAGTGACAGTATAACCACATGCCTCCAGCTCGATCTTGCGAATGGGAATGTCACTTTCATCCAGATCTGCTGTAATACGCGGGATCTTACCCTCCTTTGTCTTCACAATGGCCAGCAGTTTCCCGCTGAAGAGCCGCCTGTTTTCGGTTTGATACTGGTCGTAGTCCGTTGCATCACCGTTATCCAGCCCTAAAAGCGTCCCTTCCTCCACAGAGACGCGAACCCGGCGATTGGCATTCTCAACAGGATTCCCATTCTTGTCCACGGCTGTAATGGTGATGAATGCCAGCTCTCCGAAGAAATCACTCTTGATTTGAAGACTCTCCACATCGCCGAAGGACCGCTTATATTCCTCAGAAATCACTGTCCCTTTTTCATCATAGGCAACAGCGCGCAACGTCCCCAGACGATAGGGTATCTTCCAATCGGCAATATAGCGGTCGCCCAATGCCACTGCCCCCAAGCTTTCGTCGTTAAAAAACAACTCAATTTCAGGTGCGTTGGAACACACACGTACATCAATGATCTGTCCGGGCGAGAAGTCCCAATAAGGAAAAACGTGCACCATGGGTGCTTTTTTATAATCAGTCCATGCGGCTTGGAACAGATAATAGGAGTCTTTGGGAAAGCCCGCCGTGTCAATGTGACCCATATAAGAATTTTTGGTATGGTAGGGAGTCGGCTCACCAATGTAGTCCTGTCCTGCCCAGATAAACTGGCCTAGTGAAAAGGGGATATCCCGGTCTGCCTGGATGCAGGTCTCCACATTTTTTGCGCCCCAGCTGGTTGTGCTGTTGCCCAGAGCAGAGCATTGCAGGTCATCATCCGCTAAGATGGACTTGGAGAGCGGGAAATGATACACGCCACGGCTTTGCACGGTGGAGCAGGTCTCACCACCGTATATGACCCAATCCGGATATGCGGTGTGATGGGTCTCATACAGGGCTTCAGCGTAGTTATAGCCGATGATCTTGATGATATCAGCACACTTCTGAGTATTATCCCAGGGCATATAGTTGGAGCAGAGCGTCACAGGTGCATGCCCCTTCGGGTCGTGCTTTTTCGCAAGCTCCATCAAGCGGCGCAAGGTTTTCATACCAGTTTCCAGGCCATTATGTGTGTCGGGTATTTCGTTGCCTATACTCCACAGGATAACCGAAGGGTGATTCCTGTCTCGGCGGATCCAGGATGCCACGTCTTTTTCAATCCATTGATCGAAAAACCGCGCGTAATCATAGGTATTCTTGGGCTGCATCCAAATATCAAGGATTTCTGATAGGACCAGAAAGCCCATCTCGTCGGCCAGATCCATGAAAATCTTAGCCGGAGGGTTGTGCGCGGTCCTAAGCGCGTTGACCCCCATGCTTTTTAGCAGGGTCAGCTGCCGGCGGATAGCATCCGGATGCACGGCAGCTCCAAGCGCGCCCAAATCATGGTGCAGACACACACCATTTAGCTTCAAGTACCGCCCATTCAAGAAAAAGCCCTTATGGGTGGTAAAGTCAATTGTCCGGAAGCCAAAACGGGTGTCTTCGGTGTCTGTTACTACACCATCTATCAAAAGCTCGGAGCGTAATGTGTAAAGATAGGGATTATCAATGTCCCAGGCTATGATTTCACCCTGGGCATCTGTCAACGTGTGCCTAAGTGTGTAGGGCTTGCCGCCTGTTTCGACCTCGGCATCGACTTCATAAAACCATTGATTATCACGTTTGCCGGTGGTTATGTATAGGCCGTCCGATACAAAATGACAGGCGTTTTTGACCTTCAGGAACACATCCCTGTAGATGCCGGCCCCGGTGTACCAACGGCCGCTGGGTGCCATGTAATTAACCTTCAGCAGCAGGGTATTATTGCTATCTCTTGTAACAAGGTCAGTGATGTCGTGCTCAAAGGCGGTGTAGCCGTACTTCCATTCCCCGGCTACCTTTCCGTTGACAAACAGAGTGCTGTCCATATACACGCCGTCAAAGCGCAGCAAGAGCCGCTGCCCCTCTTTTAAGAAGCTCGCGTCCAGTTCCCGTTTATACCAGCCAATTCCGCTTCCATACAGATTGTTCGTATCGGGAATCAGCCAATCATGGGGCAATTCCACCGGTTCAAAGTTCACCGGCTCACCCTTTGCAAACAGCCAGCCGTCATTGAAGCGTATCATTTTAAGCCTCCTCTAGCCTCGACCCGTTTAATGCTCAGAGAGGGAACTGCGCTACCGCAATTCCCCCTACTCTTGAATAAATATTATGATTATCGGTTACCTATTAGTGATATTTTTCGTACGCAGTTTTACGCTCGTCAATAATGGCTTGGCCGCCGGTATTGAGATAATCCTGTAGGCCGGCATCGAATACTTTATCGAAATCATCAGGTTTAGCATTAACCGATTGTTGCAGGAAGGTATCGCGCTTCTCAGGAAGTGCCGCACCCATACCTTCTTCGGCCTTGATTTCACCAACATGAACAGCCGGAGTCATTCTGCCCTCGTTTTTGGCGCACTTTAAAGCTTTTTCAACAAATCTACGGTCAACGCCGGCATAACCGAGAGCCATTGATCTGATAGTCTTTTCGGCATCGCCGAGGTCCAGACCATTTGCGGTAATGGTGTAGTCAATATTGTTAGGAGAGTTCATGATCTTGGGATCACCGCTTGGCATAGCAATCAGTTGTACAGTGCCGTCGGAATGAACCACATGGGTTACACCCTTTTCGCCAGTCTGGAGGAAAATACGGTTTTCAAGCTTGCTGATCCAGTCAAGGTACAGCATGGAAGCAAGGGGCTCATCGTTTGTAGATGGGAAGAATACCTTACGGTCAACAGTACTTCCGACGAACTTCGCATTCTTTCCGGCTTCGTTTTTGAAAGGATCCACTGCGATAAATGCAGCCTCGGGTCCTACGAGCTTTTGTAAGTTTGCATGGATACCTTCCTGACCATTACGGTAAGGATAGTCCCAGTTGTGGATGAAGGCACCGACATAGCCAGCCTTCAAGAGATTATCTTCAGTGGTATCACCCTTGGTATAGAGCGCGAAGTCCTTCCAGACAAGGCCTTCGTTATACCATTTATTGAGAACCTGGATGCCTTTCTTGTAACCCGAGAACAAAAGATGTCTGTCATCGAAACCATTGACATACATTTCTTTTTCCGTCATGCTGTCCGGGAAGAAGGATGCATTCAGATTGTCTGCACGCCAGCCCACATCGTAGCTGATGGAGAAAGGAATCATCTTATCAGCATCTTTTTCGAGAAGTGTGGAAGCATTATCCTTGAACGCCTTCAGCATGCTTTCGAATTCTGCAAGGGTGGTGGGCTCATTAATGTTAAGCTTCTTCAACCAATCCTCACGGACGAAAGTATTGATTCTCATGTTGTGGATGAGTCTGGCTTCAAGAGCCCATAGGGTGCCCTTTACGGGGTCTTTGTCATAGTAAATGTTCTCTTCTTTAAGCAAGTCCCAAAGGTTGGGTAATATATCCTTGTTATCAGTAACATGAGGAGCCAGATCAAGTACACCGCCCATGTTGGCATAGGTCTGGATTGTCGGGTAGCTGTAAGTGACGCAGATATCGGGTGCATTACCGGCTGCAAGCAGGTTGTTGATTTCATCAACCTCGGTCCAGCGGCCTACGGGAACGAAAGTAACCTCAACGTTGTGGTCTCGGAGCATACCCTCTTTAATGAAGTTGGTGTAGAAATTGTCTTCTGGCTTTGAACCGCCATCGTTGCCGCGGTCGTACACCTCAACGGTGATGGATCTTGTTTTGGTGAACTTGCCGTCAACAATTTCAGCATTGCTCGGAGCGGGGGTGCTCTCCGCAGGCGTCGATGCGCTTGGTGTCGGTGTAGGTGCCGAAACTTCCTGACCGCAGGCCGCAAAAAGCGAGACCATCATGAAACAGGCAAGCAGGATTGAAAGCAATCTTTTCATGTTAATCCTCCTCATATATTATTAGACACATCGTGTCCGGGGCACTAGCTATTCCTTTACCGCACCAAGGGTAACACCCGTAATAAAGTACTTTTGCAGCCACGGGTAAACCAACAGGATGGGTAAGGTGGCAAACATGACGGTTGCAGCCTTGAGCGACTCAGAAAGTCCCGGTCGGGAGAAGCCTTCCTGTGTGGCAACCTCAATGTTTGTAAGGCTATTGATGATGTTGTACAGTAAAAGCTGTATGGGGTAGTATTTTCTTTCATTCATATACATCAGCGCGTCTGAGAAGCCGTTCCAGCGTCCGACAGCATAGAATAGTGAAAGAGTGGCAATGACCGGGGTGGACATGGGCAGGTAGATGCTAATGAGTATCCTAATAGGACCCGCACCATCAATTTCCGCGGATTCGCGCAAGCTTTCGGGAATATTGAACAGAAAGCTGCGCATGATGATCATATTAAATACACTCAAACAATACGGAATGACTAGCACTACCGGCTTACTGATCCAGTCCAGGTCCCTAAGCAGCAGATAGGTCGGAATTGTTCCTGCGTTAAAGTACATGGTAATGATAATTAAAGTACTAAAAAATTTACGTCCTTTGAGTTTATCGTAAATAAGCGGGTAAGCGCATATGGTGGTCATGACCAAGGACACGACGGTGCAGATGACTGTCAATATGGCAGTCCAGGTAAGGGACCAGGTGTACTTGGTGTCTTTGAGCACCATACGGTAGGCCTCAAGATTTAGGCCCTTGGGCCAAAGCGTAACCTGGTTGCGGATAAGGGCATCCGAAGAACTTAAAGAACGTGCCAAAACGTTAACCAGTGGCAATAGACAAACCAAAATAAGCAGGAAGCAGAGGAAAGCAACAACCCAATCACCAAATTTAGTCTTTTTCGTTTTAATCATGTTGTATGACCTCCTCTATATAATGCCGCGATCGCCGAACTTTTTGGCCACAGCGTTAGCCGAGAGTACAAAAATGACACCGACGACAGACTGGAACAGTCCTACTGCTGTGGTCAGCGAGAATTGCAGACCGCGGATACCGTTTGTATAGACGAAAGTTGCAATAACATTTGACACGTTGTTGACCAAAGCGTTCCCCAAGGCATATGGCCTGTCAAATTCACTGCCCAGGATGCGCCCGAGACTCAAAATGAGCAAAACGATGATAGTGGGACGCAGGCCCGGCAATGTAATGTGCCATATTCTTCTGAAGCGGCCGGCTCCATCCATGGCAGCTGCCTCATACAGCTCGGGGTTGATGCCCGTAATCGCCGCCAGATAAATGATGGTGTTCCACCCGACGCTCTGCCAAACTCCCAGAAATACGTAGGTTGCTATCCAGTGAGAAGGATCGTTGAGAAACGGGATGGAAGCGAAACCCATACGATTAAGAACAATGTTTACAAGGCCTGTTGTGGGTGCGAGGATCTGCAGCGCCAGGCCGGAGATGATAATCCACGAGAGAAAGTGTGGCATGTAGGCAACGGTCTGTGTGAGGCGCTTAAACCGTTTGAACGCCAGCTCGTTGAGCAGCAACGCCAGTATAATAGGGGCGGGAAAGCCAACCACCAGGTCGAGTAGGTTCAGCGTGAGGGTGTTTCTCAGAGCAAAGAGGAAGTCACGGTTGGAAAAGGCCTTTATGAAGAACTGAAATCCGCCGTTTTCCGCCCACGGCATCTCCCAAGCGCTTTGGATGATGCTGTACTTCTTGAACGCTATTTGTATATATGTCATAGGTATATACTTAAAAATCACAAAATAAGCAAGAGGAAGAATCAGCAGAAGATAGAGGGTCCAGTACCTTCCTATGTAGATAAGAGCCTTCCGGCCCCTTCCGGTTAATGGCTTCAAAGGAATAGTTTTCACAGCCGCATCCCCCTTGCTTTCAACGCCTTTATTTGAATATTGTCCTTCCCAATGAATCAGGAATACCAGTCTTGCGGTAAAAGTAAGTGTTTATAACATCCCGCCATTCAATGGCATTTGAGAGCTGAAGATCAAGTCGTTCCTTCACTGATTCGAATGCTTCCTTCGGAAGCTTATCCTTAAGTGCGCTCCATAAACTGATAAAGCCTTTCACTTCCTCAACGCCCTCAAAATGCGTGTCATAGATGTGCTGAATGAGTGTCTTGCCGCTTTTCAAGATGAAATCGTATGGAAGACGATGAAAAAATAGCAGTAATTCCTCCGGGCAGGTTTCCACATTGTCATAAATCCCAGCCAGCCATGGGTCATATTGGAGCGTTAAGCCTGTACCCCGGGACGTTCTATCCACACCAATTTCCTTATGGTCAGCACGATGATATGTACCCCATTTCCCGTACTCATAACCATCTACGCTTGGACCGTAATGATTGCCGGGATTGACCATCCATCCTATTCCCAGAGGGGCTGTATACTTGGCATATACTTTTCTTGATGCAAGCATCATGCCTGTTAAGCTTTCCACCAGGGAAGGATCTGATCCGAAGGTTAGCTGCACCCATTCACGCAAGATTTCATCAGAAGTCAGTTCCGGGCTCCATACCATGCGACCGAAGGAAAATAGATTGGCCTGCGCAAGAATGCTTCCGGCCCAGTTATTGTCATCACCGATATTGGAGACCCCACAAACAGTATCTATTTCTTTGCCTATCAAGTCCCTTACGCTCCGCTGCTCATCTATAAACGATGTGAAAACTTCTTCCCACTGTACTGCCAGAGCGTATAGATCTATCTGCTGGCCGGTATACTCCTGCGCGATTTGAAGCTCCATACCCTGGGATGTGTATTTCATAGCCCCGAACAGCGGAGAAAGAGGCTCATGAACCTGAAAATCAACAGGCCCGAATTTAATTTGAAGTATGACATTTGGTTCAAACAATCCGTCAAGGGGCTGAAAATGCTCAAAGGCTGCTTTAGGGCGGTCTGTGCTTTTATCCCGCCAATCCTGCTGATAATCGTATACAAAGCAGCGCCAGAACACCTGGCCATTATACTGTATCAGCGCTTTTGCCAGCATATTGGCGCCATCAGCCTGAGTGCGTCCAAAGGTAGCCGGTCCCCCCCGGAATTCGGAGTCAGCCTTTACCAAAAACCCCAAAAGATCCGGTATATAGCTGTAAACTTCATCCGACCGTGATTTCCACCAGTCGGCAACCCTCTGATCCAAAGGATCGGATGTTGTAAGGTCGCCCAGAACAACAGGGCTTTCAAAGTGTACGGAAAGAATAAGCCGTATACCATAGGGTCTGAACAAGTCGGCCAATGCTGCGACCTTTGGCAGCATTTCTGCTGTTATCAGCTTAGCGCTTTGTGGTGTAACATTCACATTATTGATTGCCAGTCCATTGATACCCACCGAAGCAAGAAGACGTGCATAGTCCTTGATTCTATCAGGGTTATAGCTAAAATCGCCGCCCTTAAAGAAAATGGATTTTCCGGCATATCCTCTTTCCACACTACCGTCCAGGTTGTCCCAATGGTTTAAGAGACGGAGCGGTACTGCCGGAGCACTATTCTCATTTATATTTTCAAAAACCTCACCTGAACCAAGACGAAGCATTGTGGCAAACACACCATAAAGTACTCCGCTTTGGTCACCGCCCTCTATGTAAAATCCGTTTTCTTCAGTCGTAAGCCGATAAGATTCCTTGGGCAGGTTATTGTCTATTTTTAATATTATTGAATAGTCTGAGTCGCTCTGAAAGATATCAGGACCAAATAGGCGCTCCATTCCTCTGGTGCATTCGTCCACAGCTGTCTTCCCAACACCTTCATGTGCCACAAGGCGCATCTTCTTAGTTGGAGAGGTTTCACCCTTTTGAAGCCATGCATGATACTGAGAATACTTTCGTTCCATCTCCACTCTTACGCCCCCGCTCAAATGAACTCATTATGCAATTTGCCTAAAATGTCAGTCCTCATGATTGTTATTTTTATTATAATTGAAGTATAGCATTGACATTTGCGGTTGATAATGGATAAACTAAAGTATATTTGTAATTATTAAAGATTATTTTATGAGGGATAAAGATGAATGTCACAGATTATGAAAATTTAATTCCCGATATACACTATTTCATCCATCGAAAATGCGCGCCTGATTGGAAAATAGAACAAAGCATCATTGATTTTGTAGATGTGACTTACATAGTAAATGGCAGTGCACTCTATACCATTGAGCATAAAAAAATCAAAGTTTCAGCAGGAGACTTGTTATGTATACCAAAAGGAACATTCCGCTCGGCCATAAGCTCCCCTGAAAACCTGATGGAGTGTTATCCGGCAAATTTCCAGCTTCGGACTCTTTTCGGGCAGGATGCTGAGCTCCCCTTCCCGCTTATCTGCCATATCGGCCTTCATCCTGATATTGTAACCCTTTACAATGAGCTAAATTACGAATGGCTGAGAAGAGAGCCTGGACATCTCATGAAGTGCAGAGCCATTTTCATGTTCATTCTGCAAAGATTTTACGAATTGATAGTTTATCAGACTGATTCTGGAAATATAGACAAACGTATAAAGAAAACCATTCGTTACATTACTGATCACTTTAATGAACCCCTCACGATACAAAGCGTGTCCCAATTGTCAGGATTAAATCATGTCTATTTTGGTGCGCTTTTCAAGCAGTCCACCGGAATGTCGTTCCGGCAGTATTTGACTTCCATAAGGCTAAATCAGGCAGAAAACATGCTGAAAAGCGGCGAGTATAACGTCAATGAAGCTGCCCAGCATTGTGGTTTTTCTGATATTTTCTACTTTTCAAAGGTATTTAAATCGAGTAAAGGCCTCTGCCCCTCCAAGGTTTTCAAATCCTCCAAGGACTAATGTATAGAGATCAAGAAGTGCTTTCTCATTTTCCCTTTAATCTTTTATGGAAGCCTCGTATGTCTTAATATAATCCTCCAGAGATATTTTCCTGCACAATTCAGCAATCATGTCATATGGAATATTTTTTGCGTTCTTAAAACGAATACACCCCTTCCCCATATCAAGCTTGGTCGTCACATTTTTAGCATATTCCTCTTGAAACCATGCTAAAACATCAGGGTAAGCATAAATCCCCATATGGTATAACGCTATATGGTTCTTTTGGGATGCAATACCCATAAATGGCAGGGGGGCCTTTGGATTTGCATGATATCCAGATGGATAAATACTTTTTGGAACAGCATAACCAATCATTCCATAGGATATATTTTCTTGAAAACCTGAAGGCAGATTCGCCTTTACCGTTTCCCTCAATCTCTCAACAGCTTCCTTTCTTTCTATTGGCAGCTGATTAATATACTCTTCGGGGCTATTTGCTTCGTAAGTCATTATAAGTCCTCCCTAAAATAAATGCTTACTTTTATATTCCCATTTATTGAGTGAACCATTTATATTGATTTGCTTTTTTGCTTTCTGCTTAAATAGTGATTTATTTTTTTTGAAGCAATCATATAACTCATACTTAATCCATAGCCAAAAAAAATAAATACTGCTGGTATTATGAATTCTCTATATCTTGTTTGAATTTCTATTAATAGATGTGCAGCAGCATAGAGTGAAATCAGTATAACAAAAAAACTGTGATTTATTGTTTTCTTTCTCAATAACCTTATACAGGCTATTACAGAAAAAAGAATGGCTATCATATACATGGATTGTTCCGTACTTTGAATATTCTTAACTAGAGATGCATTCTGAGAGCCTATTGTCCAATGAACAAACGCATCCTTTGTCCCCCAAAAGATATAGTATTTTTTCAAGAACAACTTAAATAGAGTAGCAATATTACCCGTTCTTTCTTTAATGAGTTTTAGTTCTTCTGCTTTTCTTTCTTCACCTATGGCAAATTGCAGCAAATGCTGATTATCGGTATAAGAATATTGGCCTGTTGTTGAATAGTTTAAGCCTGTAACAAATTTCCATAGAGGATCTCTGTTTTTAAGCCCATGAGGTGATATCCCCGTATTAATCAATATAAAACTTAATGATTGGAATGCAATGGAGTAAACAAGGAGGAAAACTAACGTCTTCTTTGCAATTAAAAATCTGTTTTTGCCTTTGCTACATATTAAGACAATGACTTGATACAATAAAACACTAGGAATGACTACAGTTGCAAGAGGCCGAACAATATGCGCCAGGGCAAAGACAATTCCCAATAAAATTTGGCCGGATTTTTTTGTATGAGGTAGCTTAAGCATGACATAAAAGCCTAAATAGAAAAGAAAGGTTGCGAGCTGCTGATTGGTGAGTAATGAATTCATAATAGTATAGGGTATATACAATACTAATAATAACGCGGAAATCTTTGCAGAAAATTTATTAAAGAGCATTTTTGTAATCTTATAAACCATAAATATGGTTCCGGTAGAAAATATGCAATTAAAAACTTTTAATATAAATAGGCTTGGCCCAAAAAGGTATATGATTAAAGATTGGTATAATGTGAAACCCATTTGATAGGGCCATAAAGAAAAGTATCTGTCGTTAACAAAAGTGAAATTGCTTTTAGATGCTTCTATTGCTGCATTGTACATAACAACAAAATCAGAATCAGGTTGGGTATCCATAGAAAGTATCCAGATAAATTTTAGTATAAATGAAAAAGACAATAATATGAATATGAACAATTTTTCATTCTTGATTTTTTTGCAGATGTACACTGTAATGCCACAGATTACAGCATATACTATTAAATTAAAGATTATAGTATAATAATTACTCTTATATTTTATAATGAGGTCAAGAAAAGATGTCGAGAAAATACTGCCAAATAAAACTATTCCAACAATATTTGTTATAGTTGAGGTATAGTGCATCAAGGATTTTTTCATAATTTTTAACCATTTTCATTTTATACCATATTATAGCATTTATACTCCAATATGTAAAGTTTTTGGATGTTGCTCAAGAAATGCTGATATGTTAAGCTTCAAATATCGCTCCATTGTAATCACAATACTTTTTAAGCTTTAATTTTGAAAGGACAAATGTTATGGAAAAATATCTTGAGTACGCCATAGAACAAATAACAAAACTATGCAAGACCCCAAGCCCATCGGGCTACACAAAAAGGGCTCAGGCCTATCTCATAGAGGAGCTCGCCTATCTTGGCTATACGCCGAAGCTTACCAATAAAGGCTCAGTCCTTGTCAATATAGGCGGTGAGGGACATGGACTCATTCTTGCTGCCCATGTGGATACTCTGGGTCTCATGGTAAGATCCATCAAATCCAATGGGCGCCTTCGCTTTACTCAGATCGGGGGCTTTCCGAACAACTATGTGGAAACTGAGAACTGCACCGTCCTGACCCGTGACGGCAGAGAGTATTCAGGTACCGTACAGCTTGTAAACCCCGCGGCCCATATTCGCAAGGATATTTCCGAAATGAAAAGAGACGATGTAAACATGGAAATTGTTCTTGATGAAAAGGTGTCTACCAAAGAAGAGGTGCAGGCCCTGGGCATCAGCGCCGGTGATTTCGTGGTCTTAGATCCCAGAACAATCGTTACACCAAGCGGATTTATCAAGAGCAGGCATTTGGACGACAAGGCCAGCTCCGGCCTTCTTTTAGCCCTGGCACGTTTGGTGAAGGAAGAAAAGATTACCCTTACGCATAATGTATGGCTTCTTTTTACCATGTACGAAGAAGTAGGCCACGGAGCCTCCGCGGGCTATCCTGAAGGCATTTCTGAAATTATCTCGGTTGACATGGGCGTTGTAGGTGACGACCTTGAGACAAATGAATACAAGGTTTCCATCTGCGCCAAGGACTCTGGAGGGCCATATGACTATGATATCACCACACGCTTGATTGAGCTTGCCAAAAAGGCAAACCTTCAGTATGCAGTGGATATCTACCCCTTTTATGGATCTGATGCCGATGCGGCACTTGGCTCCGGTCACGACTTCAAGCATGGCCTAATCGGCCCGGGCGTGGCAGCATCCCATGGCTATGAAAGAACCCATGGCGAGGGTCTTTTAAACACCCTGTTATTGCTTAAGGAATACATCACGGTTGAGGACTAGACTCCGGGTTGCTTCCGGTACTGTAATGGAGAAAGACCGGTTTTGCTTTTAAAAACCCTTCCGAAATGGGTCTGACTGTCAAATCCGGTCATCTCCGCAATCTGCATTACACTCTTTCTGTTTTCCTTGAGAAGCTTTTGTGCTTCCTTGATCCTTACACTGTTCAAATATTCTATAAACGTAAAACCGGTTGTTTTTTTAAAGGCCCTGCTCAAATGACAGGGAGTAATAAAAAAATGATCTGCGACCTTTTTGAGAGACAAGTTGCTCATATAGTTATCCATAAGAAAAAGAGCAATTTCGGACATCTTTTTTTGAAGCTGGCTGGTATAGCCTGTCCCCTCATTCCTGTATTGCTCCATATGTCTGTTGATAAAGAGCAAGAGCTCAGTAAGAAGAATTTTTTCATACGTCATGTAGCCCTTTGACTTTCTTTTATTCTCATCTACCATCTTGAGGAGAATGGACTGTACAAATGCCTGTTCGGACACCTTTAAATGGATTACCTTTTGATCACTGAGGAAACAATTAAGAAGGTGAAACCCATCTTCTTCATCTGCCACAGCTAAAATAAAATCCTTCTGAAAGTTAATGAGAATGCGTTCATGAGAAGAATGATCGGAAGCCGTCGTTTTATGAATATCCTGGATATTGATTAGAACGATATCACCTTTTACCATGGGGTAAGCCCTGTTCTGTATAAAATAGTTCCGCCGTCCTTCCAGCAAATAATAAATTTCATAAACATTGTGATAGTGGCATGCGGGCATGCTGAAAAGGGTATCCTTTCTCTGCTGGGCAATAAAGAAGGGCTGATTCATAATATGATATATGTTGGCTTCGTCTGTCATGGCAAAACTCCGTATTCATTCTCACTCATTATATTGTAAAGCATCGAAAATAATAAATCAAAATATGTTGAATATCTCCAGTATGGTCAATTTTAGTGCAGAAAAAATCAATTTATTGATGTATAATTCAAATGAAAAATTAACATATGTAAAACCAAGCTGGAGGGTCCCCCTATGATAAGAGTTGAAAATATGGTTAAAGATCTTCAAATTTCCTACATCGGCGGCGGTTCAATGGGTTGGGCCTGGGGCTTAATGAGTGATCTTGCCACCGAGGAACAGCTGTCTGGAAGAGTAAGACTATATGATATTGACTTTGATGCTGCTATAAGGAATGAAACCATCGGCAATAGGATTCATAATAATCCGGGTGTAAAAAGCCATTGGGAATATAAAGCTGTTGAAACTTTAAAAGATGCATTAACTGACACTGATTTTGTTATTATATCCATTTTGCCCGGGACCTTTGATGAAATGGAGTCCGATGTTCATTCACCTGAAACATATGGCATCTATCAGTCGGTAGGAGACACAGTAGGCCCGGGTGGCCTTGTCAGGGCACTTCGAACCATAACCATGTATGTTGAAATAGCCAATGCAATCAAACAGTGGGCTCCCGATGCCTGGGTCATCAACTATACAAATCCGATGACGCTTTGTACCCGAACATTATATGAGATATTCCCTCAAATTAAAGCTTTCGGCTGCTGTCATGAGGTTTTTGGAACACAGTCTCTGCTAAAGGAGGCCCTTTATGATGTGGAGGGAATTGAAGCAGCACATCGCCGGGATATTAAAGTGAATGTTTTGGGAATAAACCATTTTACCTGGCTTGATAAGGCTTCTTTTGATGGCAGAGACTTATTCCTCGTTTATGGAAAATTTGTTGAAAAACACTACGAAACAGGGTTTGAGAAAACAAAAGACCGTTGGAGGAATGACCCTTTTTCTTCCGCAAACCGCATCAAATTTGATTTATTCAAAAGGTATGGAATAATTGCCGCGGCCGGTGACCGTCACCTGGCCGAATTCTGCCCGCCATGGTATCTGAAAAACCCGGAAACGGTAAAAGCTTGGATGTATGGTTTAACCTCTGTCAGTTTAAGAAAGGAAAAATTTATCTCAAGGCAGGAAAGAAGCAAGAGTCTCGTTCGCGGTGATGAATATTTTGAGCTGAAGCAAACTGGAGAAGAAGGAATCCATCAAATCAAAGCCATTGCCGGCCTTGGTGATTTCGTTACCAATGTGAATCTTCCAAACGTCGGACAGATTGCCAACCTTCCTCTGGGTGCCGTTGTTGAAACAAATGCAGTGTTCAGCCATAATTCTGTGATCCCGGTTCAAGCAGGAAAACTTCCGGATGACGTGCAAAATCTTGTGTACAGGCATGTGATTAATCAAGAAACAACACTGAAAGCGGCATTAAAAAAAGACAAGGAACTAGCTTTCAGAGCTTTTGTCAATGATCCGCTGATGACCGCAACTATCCAGGATGCATGGACATTGTTCAATGCTATGCTGAGAAATACAAAAGCCTACCTGCCCGGTTGGGATATAGAATAACTTTCCTACCAGTATATGCGCCAATCCTTCAGTAATCTGACCAGACCTTCCAGATAGAAGTAATCCCCCCATATGGTACATTCATCAGCTCCATCTGTTCTGTGGTACATACCATGCATAATCAGGCCATTGGAATTGGCGTTATTTCTGGTTGAATAGTTTATGTATAAAGATTCCACCATTTTGTATGCAACCTTTTCATATAGCTCTCTTTCCTCACCCTGTACATGTTTTTTCAGCTCCAGCAATCCGCACAAAGCAATTGCAGCTGCTGAACTGTCTCTGATATCTGGTTTGTCATCGTCGAAGGAAAAATCCCAATACGGGATGAAATCGTCAGGTAAATGATTGATAAAATAGTTGCAAGTCTTCTTTGCTACATGGAGGAAATCGGGTTCTTTTGTATAAACATAGGATAACACAAAGCCGTAGACCGCCCATGCTTGTCCCCTGGCCCAGGTAGATTCATCAGCAAACCCCTGATGTGTTTTCCCTTCAACAGCTTCCCCGGTATCGGGATTCATCAGGTATGTATGATAGGTCGAAGCATCCTCTCTTACGATATGCAAAGCAGTTGTTACTGCATGATTATAAGCAGCTTTATAATACTTTTGATCACCTGTGGTTTCAAAAGCCCAATACAGGAGAGGAAGATTCAGCATTGTATCGATAATCATCTTAACATCGGGATACTTCAGTCCGATTTTACTCCATGCCTGTATATATCTCCCCTTTTCATTAAATCGTCCAATCAATATGTCTGCGGCTTTTAATGCAATCACTTTTGCTTTTTCGTTTCCTGTCAGCTTATAATTTGAGACACAGGAAAGAGTGTATAAAAAACCAAGGTCATGGGTTTCTGTATGACCTTTTTCCAAGCGCCATTGAAAGCTTTTCAGATATTCGTCAGAATAGGCTAAATACTCTTTTTCTCCTGTAATGTCGTAGGCGAGGTATGCTATGCCGGGGAAAAATGATGATGTCCAAAGCCTGTTTTCCTCCGGTATGTAAACGTTATTTACGCTGACATGAGGATAGTTATGCGAAAATACATGTAAATTGCTCCTTATTTTTCTTAACGCTGCTTCAAGGGCTTCTTCGTATAGGGGCTTATTATATATCCCGTCCATTTTTATACCTCAGCTAAACTGTTGATTTCATCATTTCAGAATACACATATTGAACTTGCCGTATTGTTGCTTCCGCCATTGTCCCATCCTGATAGATGCCTACATTCAAAGTAACAGCTCCACCTTTTTCATGGCATGCCTTGATATAATTAAGTAGTTCAGCATCGCTGAAACGGGGCGGAACTATCAGTCCAGGCTTTTCCTTATGCATCCAAAAACAGTCCAACCATATCAAAGCATGCCATTGCATTTCGCCAATGAGATTATCTCCTGGAAAATGGTTTAGTGTATTGACCTCTCCGGCAAGATAATCCTGCTCTTTAAAAACATAACCCATGCCTTCGGCACCGGGGCACATTGCAATGACAGCATCATGGTTACCAGCCTTCGCTGCTTGGGACCATTTTTCATAATCGAACCTGTCATTCGTCCATTCCCTTGTCCGGCAAAAGGATTTTTCGGCAGAATTGTAGCAGCCGTCGAACCACCAACCGTCCAGTAATTCACCAAATTTCTCGCCATAACACCTGATAAAATCCATATATTTTTCCTGGAAAGCGCTTTTGTCGGAGGAGTGTAAATCCCACTCAAAAACATTTCTTATTTCTTCAGGCGCATGATCAACTTCAGAAGGAAGGTAGGCAATCAATTTAATATCTTTATCATGCAGTATTTCAGCTACTTCCATCATTAAGTCACGTTTTGAGCAATGCCCAGGAAGTATCTTTTCCAGTACCGGATTGGGAGAACAATAATAACCGTTATTCTGGCCGAAAGGAAATATCAGCCATCCCGCCCCCGTGTCTTCAACAGCTTTGCAAAAATCTTTAACTGGAAATTTGTTGACCATTTCATCCCAGTCGGTAAACGGTTGTCCTTCCTTTGGCATAATATGTTTCAAATAATGAACCATCAGGCCAAAGGGCTTTGTTTTCATCCATGCAACTTCGCCCATGAAAACATTCTCACTCCTCATCTTTAAATATAATCGGGAAGCCAATCTTAGACCTTTCTTATATCGGTAATGCTTTGCAAACAAGAACTTTTGCAGAATGATTTTCAAGCTCTTCTAAAACGATTTTATCCTTGTATACACCCATCTCTTCATCAGTCCAGAAGTCATAAATCCTGAACGCTCCGGCCAGGTCTATCTCAATATCTTTGGGACAATCATCCCAATTAAATATGCAAAGGATATTCCTATCCTTCAAATTTATTCTTCCAATAGTGAAGGTGGTATCGTCGAATCGGGCTGCCACTCCTGTTGAGGGAATAAGCCTTTTTAACACATTAATATTCTGTTCAGCCATCCGTCCGATTAAGTCTCCACTAAAAACTACTCCACCAGAAGCAACGATAAAAGCCTTGTGAAACTCAAATTCATGATCTGTCAATAATGATTTTTTCAAGATTGCTTCACCGTTCTTTATACCATACAGATCCAGTTTCTCGAGCAATATGCAGTCCGGATCATTCCACCAAAGCGTGTTATTCTGCCAGTTCCGCCAGAACAATTCCCTTGCGTTTCCCGAGACCTGTTTCCATGCCCTGAAAATGTCATTTGACGCCCTGTTACCATGAACAAGTCCGAGAAGCGGCCAAAAGGGCGCATTACATCCAAGGATATAACAGTCTTCTCCAACTTCGTCAACTATCGCTTTTATCCCCATACGAAATGCCTCTACCCTTGTTGCATTTTTGTCATAACGCTGTCCACCGGGTAATGCCCCATATGAAAGAAAATCCAGTTTTATGTATCGCAGCCCGCATTCATCATACATGATTCTTGCAATCTTCCTGAAGTACTCCTGTACTTCTGGGTTGGAGCCATCCAGCATGTACCATTCTCTTTTATGGCCGATCTCGTTAAAGGGATGTCCTTGCTCGTCACATACCAGCCAATCGGGATGCTCCTTGTATAAATTTGATTCGATATCCACAATAAATGGAGATAGATATCCCCCAGGTTCTGCACCCATTTTCCTGATACCATCAAAAATGGTTTTCAAATCTGTTCCCAGCCTGGGGTGAGGAATAAGCCAATCTCCGTCATGCGCTTCATACCCGCCATCAACCTGAATGCGCTTCAGTTCAGGGATCCTCCCCGCCAATTGATAGGCATTTTCAAACAATCCCTCCGCAGTCATTGGACGCAGGCAATAATACGAGCACCAGCCTGTCGGAATTTCATGATACATTCTCCGGGGATGATTCACATTGATTTGTTCTGCCAGCTTAGCAAAAAGCTCATTCCTGTCTTCACCTGTCAGTATCAGGAACTCCTCCATCTCCCATGTATCTCCCTGTCTTAACTGCAAGTCCTCAGTATCCATTACCGCTTCAATATAGTTATTCTTAAATCTGAATTCTCCTGAAAACCGGTTGCATGATGTATAGGCCATTAAAACATGATTTTTATCATTTGCAGGCGACAGAAAAAGAAGGTTGTATACCGTCCATAATTCTCTATCGAATTCCGTCCTGGGCAGTCTGAAAAAGTCCCCGTCCGTACCGTAGGCTCCAATGACTTTAGGGTTAGACAAGATTCCTGTATACTGACATAACATATTAAAGCCTTCGCCGTAAAATTCTGTCTCACCGTCTACAGGCATTTCTCCTGCGAAGAGAATAACTTCCTTGATATAAAATGATTTATTCGATTTGTTGATAATTTTTACTTTCGCCTGATTTCCATTCCAATGCTTTTCAACAGCGATTTCATTCTTTGGTGCAATAGCTCCGCTCGATAATCTGACTGATGAATCGGCATGCTTTATACATTCTATTATCTTCATTTCTCTGCTCCCATACCCTGATATCAATATGCTCGAAGCAGTAAGCTGCAATCCACCGGTTTATTCTTATTTATGGAGTCGATTGCAGACTGCACGATGGCATAAGTCTTTAGATTATCTTCTATATCTGTTTCTCCCTTTCTGTTCTCCTTTATTGAACAGATAAACTCCTCAAGTACCGCTCTTCTGCTGTCCATTTTCTCGTGCATCTCTAGTGTCGATACGTCATTGACATTGCGAAGCGTTATTTTATCTTCCGCTATTTGTAGAACTCCCTTGTCTCCCTCAATCCTCCATGCTCCCTGCCACCCGGTCTCATCATCAAAGGCTGCTAAGCTTCCACAGTACGAAACTCTGATATTGTTTTCCATTTCAAGAAGGATATCAACACAAGAATTACTCTTGTACCAGCTCCATTCCGGATTCCAGCTCCGGGCATATGCTGTTAGCGCCTCTGCTCCGGTTAAGTATCTAACAACGTCCAGGTGATGGATTGAAACATCAAGAAGCAACGGATGACTCAATACATATCGATGCTCATTCCGTATATGCCTTCGATGGAAATCCACATGAATTGTATTTATTTTGCCTATTTCACCCGAAGCGATCAGTTTTTTAGCCGTCCTGATCACCTTATCGTACCTGTAGTTTTCTGCAATCATAACGGGAATGCTAAGCTCTTTGGATTTTATATAAATCTCTATGGCGTCTTTGTAATCTTCCGCAATAGGTTTTTCGCAAAGCACAGGAATACCAAATTCAAAGGCAATCAGATTAACAGTCTTATGTATTCCCGGAGGTGTTGCATTCAGTAAAAAATCAGGCTTGAGGTGGATCAATGCATCTCTGACATCTGAATAAAAAAGGTTCTCATTGATTCCTTTCAATTCCTTTACCCTCGATAAATGCTCAGGGTTTTTATCGACCAATCCACAAATTTCTATGTTTTTATCTTGAAGGAGTATACTCTTCAACCAACTGGATCCGAAGCTTCCTACCCCTGCCAATAATACCTTCATCGTAACCCTCCCCCAACAGCTGTTTTCATAACCAATCTCCTATCTTTCATCTCTCATTGGCATGGCACCATACCACTACCAAAGGATCGGATGCATCGGATATAAGGTGGTGATCTTCCAGTGGTTCGACTATAAGCACATCACCCACTGATATGGGATAGAAAGATTTATTGATTTCTATTTCCCCTTTTCCCTGCAAAATAATAAACGCTTCACATTCATCTTCATGAACATGATAATCTGACCCGCCGGGACCGTCTTTAGTATGACTGCGTTCCAATGGTTTTGAAAAGGATAATCCCCCTTTTGTCAAGCATTCACCTGGAAGAATACCCTGTAAAATATGGCCGTTTTTTGCATCCTGCAAATCCCTGATCCTGTATCTTTTCATTTTCCTTTCCTCCAGCCTTCTCAAAAATCTGCAATTTGGGGGCTATCTCAAAAGAGTATGGCTCTAAAAAGCAAAACTCTTTTGAGACAGCCCTAAGAATAACACCTTAATTCCTACCTGTTGTAAATATTATACAAAATAACTGCTATTTGTGCCCTTGTTGCATGGCCTTGGGGGTTTATCCTTCCGCCGCTTCCCTGAATAAGTCCATCTTTTACAAGCTTCGCAATGCTTACTAAAGCATAATTTGAGATATCATCTTTGTCAGCATACTGATCCAAATCACTTATTGAAGCGGAAATGCCAAGTTTGCCGGCAAGTGACAGAGCCCTTTCAATAATGACCATCATATCTTGTCTTGATATGGGGGCATGAGGATTGAAGTTATTGCTGCCTCCTCCATACACCACACCCAATGCCTTTGCTATACCAACTTCATTATAGAAGGAATCCGTCGGCTTTACATCATTGAAATTATCTTTGACATCTGCTGTAAACTCAAGGGTGTTTACCAAAAGCCGTATGAAATCTCCTCTCGTAATCGCTCTGGCCGGGGCATAGGCCTTGTCGGAAATCCCGCTTATAATACCCTTTGACGCAAGAACCTCTATGGGCTTCTTCGCCCAATCGCAGTCTCCCAGATCATCAAAAGTCTTTACTACATATGCTACCGCATACCGGCTGAAATGTGTTGTTGTAAATACAACGGTTCCTGTTTCCTTGTCATATTTGCCGTTAGAAACCGTAATCACATTTCCGGCCCCATCAATATACCATACGACAATATGCTCGGGATCAAGCAGCTCTTCCGCCGAAGGCGTGTATGGAATTCTTATGGTTACCGGTGCATCAGGATTATTAAATTCAATCAGCTTATCATCCACAAGTGCATTCAAGCTGATTATAGGCCTTGTACCTACTTTCTGCTGTATATCCTGGGGTAAAGCGGAAGTGTTGACAGCTTCAATTCTTATGCCTATCCGGGATGAAGCTTCCAGAGAAGCTGAGTCAAGCATATTGCCTGGAATGGTTACCGAAGCAAATTCAGTTTTGATCTCCAGGCTAACGGATGAATCTTTTTTTATGGCATATTCAATCGGAAATTCGGCTATATAGGCCTTTGCTCCGTCTACATTTGGTATTTCAATCGATACTGTCTTTTTACCGGAAGAATCCTTTATATTAGCAAAAGCATTATCGATAGACATTTTGTCAAGCTTCGCCTTATAAACCCCATTTTCCGAACCTGAAACAGGTTTTGGAGCTTTCACTACGGAGCCCTCAACAATTGAAACTGGTGATGGTTTTGGTGTAGGTGCAGACGGCTGCGACGGCTGATCATTATTATTGGTTGATTCCTGCAGCGTTCTTACGGTAACGGCAGGACCCTCGGATATGTTTCCGGCTGCATCGACAGCCTGCACCGTAAAGGTATAGGAAGTATTCGATGCCAATCCGAGAATCCTGTAGCTATTTCCTTGCACTTCTATTATCTTGTTTCCATATAAAATTTTGTATCCGGATATCCCTACATTATCTGTCGCTTCAGTCCATGTAAGAGTAACCGCTGTAGTTCCAATATTGGATGCTTCCAGTGATGCATCCAGCCATATGGGTGCTTCCGTATCAATTGCATCGGGTGATGTCAATACAGTGCATACAAGGCCGCCAAGGGTTTCGTAAGGCGTTTCATTTACGGTTGCAACACCCTTGACTCTGAATAGATATTCCGTTGCGGGCTTTAGATTTGAAACGTCAAGGGTAAAGACATCCCCAGTAACAAGCTGCATTTCAATATCATCCTGATATATTTTATACCCTGTCGCCGGTATTGTTGTGGCGGCACCGGTCCAGTCCAGCCTGGCGGATTTTTGCGTTATCTCGGAAGCTGTGAGTCTTGATTCCTCTGTAAAAGAAATCGGCCCGAAAGCTTTTACCTCATTCACATTGATATCTCCGCCGGTACTATCTACCGTAAATTTGATATACCTGGCATTGATAGGCGTATCAATTTTGATCCTCTCTGCGATTTTTGTAATTTCGCTGTTGCCAAATGTACCTTCGGCTACACGATCCACTGTAATGATCTTTATCCACTTGTCACTGTTCGGATTAATAAATGCTTCTCCATCGGTAGCATAGTAGAAGGATACCTTTTTTAACATATTCTGAAAACTGTAGTACTCAAGATACTGAACTGGAGTCGTCTCTCCAATATCCACCATCAGGTATGCATTGGGAGAACCTTTTAAAGCCACATATCTGGAACCGTCAATGTCATTATCAAGAGCCCTATGCCCTCCATAGCTGGACGGATTGTCATTCCATACCCTGGAATATTGTACTTCCTTGTTATAGAGCAGATTATCGGAAGCGTTTTTGACACCTGTAGTAGTAACTGTATCTACTGCAGCCTGGGTCGATGGAGTTCCCCTTCTGATGGAGTAAACTTTTACTGTATACTCGGTACCCGGAGATAAATCCCTAATGGTATAGGATGTACCTTCATAGTTGTCGACGATGGTTCTTTCACAGGCATCCGTAATCAGTGACACCCTGAAGCCTTGTGCATCGGCCACCGCTTCCCAGGTCACGTTTATGGATTTATCGGAATCTGCAGTAACTGTTACACTATCAGGCGGATTGGGTATAATGGGATCCCCATCTGTCATAAACTGAGGAGCAATCCCTTCTGACGAAAACATCGCTTTGTAGGAGTACGGATCTGTAAATACTGTCTTCACAGTGAGGTTGTAGACTGCACCGGGATCCAGATTGGCCAAAGTATATGAAAAGGAAGGAACATTATCGGCAATGATGATGCCATTATCATAAATGGTAAAATAATCGGCGGGAATATCATCCCATGAGATAACAGCCTCCGATCCTGTGGTATAGTTGACTGTTATGTTTTGTGGTGTTTGGGGTGCGTTATAAATCTCAAGCTCCGATATCCGAGGCGGCCCTGTCATTGTAGTAATATTTGTCGTACCGGCGCCATTTTCAAAGTAGAATTTCACATATCGTGCTGTATAGGTTTTACCCAGATCGATCAGATATTGAGCGTCCTGAGTATCATCGGATTTTGAATCAGAGTTGATAAATGTAAATGCATTTTCTTTTCCATCAGTGAATGTTTTCAATTTTGTATATGTAATCTGACTCATGTTTTCCTCAGTGTATTCAGCCGGGTCATCCGATATAGATACATCCACATTTTTCATTCTCAAGGACTTGGCAAAAAGCTTCACCTGGTTAAAATCCATGACCTGTCCAAGGTCTATTACTACATCACCTTTTTTGGAGCTGTTTTGCCCTACCCAGCACAAACCGCCCAGGTGCGAATAATTCTCTTCCGTTACCCCTACTAGTCCGGTAACCGGATAAATAACCGGATCTTGTTGAACACCATCTGTTAGTCTTGATGGAACAGCATTCTTGTATTGAAGAATGTTCATACTTATTGAACCGATATTATAAGCTTTTTTGCCATAGGCAAGATTAACCGGTGATGCACCAACTACAGACTTGTACAGGGTGATGTCGGAAAGGTACATTCTTGCTTCGGGAACATTGGGATCTCCCTTTTGCGCCTTTCGGTAAATTCCCCATTTAGGACGATTAAACATATTGGCAACCGCAGGCAGAGGGCTTTCAAAGGTCTTGCCGTTATATTTGATTTCAGGGCGTCGCCACATGTCAAGCACTCTGTTGGGATTATCATATTCCATTAATATTTCACCGGTTTGGGAATCCTTCATCACCATCGTAACCCAGCCGCACTCTGAATTAAGAATTTTAACGGTGATATCCACCCATTTGCCCTTAATCCTGCTGGTTTGAACACTGGCAAGAACCTCCATGCCAGCATCCGAGCCAATCTCAGCCCATCTAAAATCAAGAGTTGAAGAGGATTGAGTCAGTGTAAGAATGGGGTTTCCATCCTCATCGCTGCCGAAGGTCGGAAAGTTAGTACTGTCATGCAGCGGGAAATTCGCGATATCACTACCTGTTGAACCTACAGCTTTATACTGGAAAATATGAAAGAAGCCATCTGGCTTTGGAAAGTTAGGGTCGAGTTTCATTTTCCAGCTATACACACTGATATCATTTTCCAGGCCTACCAGGTCACCAAATTCAGTATCATTGTATTCATCAACCGGCCGGATCTCTATTCTCTGCCGGTCTGTATTACCACCTGAAAAAGTATCCGTTTCACTGTTATAGCTGGTGTTATGCATGAAGCATCCATCAGCACAAGTTCCGTCATGAGCTTCGACCAGAAAAACATATTTGCCTAAATCCTCATCATAATAATTCCTGACATGCCTTTGGGCAGTGGGCCTTACGTCCCTTACAGTTTTGGTTACACCCTCTACCGGGTTATCTGTACCAAACTTCTCACCAAAGACCTCAAACGGTGATTTCCCCTCCTCTGCATTTACCTCTACGATGTTTCCGCCGTGGCTCGCGATAAAGTCCGGATCCAGCAAGTCAACAGAAGAACCACCACCTGCAAAGACCGGAACAGGACTAAAACCAATAATTATGGCCAATGCCAACAGTATACTTATCATTTTCCTTAAACAATTCAATACCTTCACAAATGTATACCTCCTTGAATTTTTGCGCGTTAATGCTGAACGCAACCTATAAGATTGATTCCCCCACCTCATACCGGTACTTTCACCGGTCCATAAAATGAAAATTATTCATTGAAATGTGATTAACAAGCATTCTCTGAGCTATGCACAAGTGTTATTTATTTGCATAAAGAAGTTGTAGTATGATGAACTAATCACAGATGTGTTAAAGGATTAAAAATTTTATGATAGAGCAGGCTAAATCCTCTAAAATCTCTACTTTTAGAGGATTTTTGCCTGCAATTGTTCAGTAAAACCACTTAACGTTTAAATACTTTTCCGGCCTTGTATGCTTCTGTAGCTTCCTCGATAATCTTATCTCCACCGCGCTTCAGATATTCCTGAACAAATTCATCATGAGCTTCGGGAGGAAGCTGGCCATAGAATATCTTTGCGGCACATTCGAGGAAAAGATTGCAGTTCTTTTCAGCGGGTTTTAAGTCAGGGTGTTCTTCAAAAGCTTTCAATGGTCCACAATCATACCATTCAATGCCTTCATGGGGTGCAACATTGTCCCTGTATTCTTTTTCTGCTTGCGCTGTTGGCTTGAAGGGCATCAATAGTTCGTTAATCGAATCATCTCTAAGAAGGTTCAGTGTTTTCTCCCTAAAAGAAGCCTCCTGCTGGTCAATGGGCTCTGTCGGCATGGTATACTCTATCTTTCCGTCCTTCTTCGCATAATTCTCACCGAGTATACCAAAGGTAAAGAACTCCTGAGCTTCTGGCGCACCCATACTGTCAATCAGCTTCAATAATCTTAGCGGTTCAGGATAATCTTTATTGATATACAATGCCTGGCCTACCTGCGGGAAGTTTCTGTACCCTTTATCCCCATACGGGCCTTCAGGCGCAGCAATGAGCAAAAATTCACCATCCGGTACATGTTTTTGCAGATTTGAATTAAAGTTATGGAGCTGGCCTGGTTGATGCTCAAACATGCCCACTTTACCAGAATAAATTTTATTTAACCAGTCATTTGGATTCGTTGTCAGGGATTCCGGATCCATCAATCCTTCCTTGTAAAGCTTGTTATGGAAAGCAAGAGCTTCCTTCATTTCAGGCTTGATCATATCCGGTGTCATATTACCATCTTTGTCAGGACTCATTACAGTATACTCAACACCAAATGCACCAAAGAATGTAGTTGTGAAAAGCCAGAACTCACGCCCTGCAAAAGGATACGGAACACCAATATCTTTAAATGCCTTTAAAACTTTTATTGAATCTTCCAAATTCTTTGGAGGTTCCATACCAACCTTTTCCAGTAAATCCTTCCTGATATAGGTGGCTCTTCTGTCTTTCATGGAAAGATAGGTAGATGGTATACCATAAATCTTGCCTTCATATTTCATTTCATTCCACGCATCTGCGGGAATTTGTCCATGAATATTAGAAAGATCGGCTTTATTCTGTTCAAGAAGATCGTCTAAAGCAAGGAACACACCGTTTTGTACCGAATCTGCCATATCAGGCCTCAGATAGCTTTCGTATCCCTTAACAACATCCGGTAGATCACCGGATGCAAAAAGTATCTGCATATTTTCATTATACTTTCCATGGTCGATCAGCCTTAATGTTATTTCACAATTAAACCTTTTGTTGATTTCCTTTAGCCACTTATCCTGATTGATATCCGGTGATTTCATTACGTACTCATTGAGGCCATTGGATACCGACATGGTAAACTTAACAGGCTTTTCCTCAACCGGAGTTGCTGAAGGTTCAGGGGTTACACTAGGAGTTTGACTTTCTGAGTTGGATCCCGGAGTAACAACATTTGTAGAGCCGCATCCGGTAAATGCTGTCAGTAAAAGTGTCAATACTAATGCCAGAGACCAGAGCCTGCAAGTTTTTTTTGATTTCATAACAATTTTCCTCCATTTTATTATTTTTAAGACATTGTCTTAAAGCCTTGCTGATTTGCATAATTTTTTCAATCTATTCCTTTACTGAACCTAATGTAGCTCCTTGCACAAAGTACTTTTGCAGGAAAGGATATACCATAAGGATAGGCACCATGGCTACAACAATGGTCGTCATCCTGATTGAAATCGGTGAAATTAAAATTTCACCCAGATCAATACTGTTACCGCTGTCATACTGTAAAACCTGATATAGCTTAACTTGGAGAGTATGAAGCTTTGTGTCTCGAAGATAAATAAGGGGTGCCTGTAAAGCGTTCCAGTGACCAACTCCGTAAAATAGACCCAATGTAGCTAAAGAAGCCTTTGATAGTGGTAGAATAATACTAAAGAGTATTCTTAATTCAGAACATCCGTCAATACGTGAAGAATCAATTAATTCGCCGGGTATACCCATAAAAAAGGATCTCATTATAAAGAAGTTATAGCCACTAATGGCACTTGGAATAATCACTGCCCAAAGCTTGTTATCAAGTCCGAGGTTTCTGATTACAAGGTATTGAGGTATTAAGGGTGCCGTGAATATCATGGTCAATGTTATCATAAACAGTACTTGCTTTTTAAACAGATACTCGGTTCTGGAAAGCGGGTATGCAATAAGCGAAGTCATTAACAGATTGATAAAGGTTCCACCAAGCGTTACAATTAAGGAGTTCTTAAATGAATTCAATATGCTGGGATCGGACAGTACTCTTATGTATGCATCGAAGTTAAGACCCTTGGGCAGAAGAATAACCTCATTTGCTTCGATATAAACACTGTCACTTAACGATTGGGCCACGACCTTTAAAATCGGAAATAGCATGATCAGACATATGACTATGAAAAATATTGTATTAAAACACATGAATAGTTTTCTTGACCAGCTCTCTTTCATCTGTGTCCTCCCTAAAACAAGCCTTCGCCGGTAAGCTTCCGGCTTACTTTATTGCCGCCAAATATCAGTACTAATCCTACAATAGATTTGAATAACCCCACAGCGGTCGCCAAACTGTATCGGCCTTGCTGAAGCCCCGCCTGATACATATAGGTATCAAATATTTCAATTGTTGAACTATTTGTCGGAGTTAAAAATACCCATATCCTATCAAAACCTGAATCCAAAAAGTGACCTATCCTTAATAAAAAAAGAACTGTAATAATAGGGATTAGAGAAGGTAAGGTAATGGAAAACAATTGCCTGAGTTTACCGGCTCCATCAATGCTTGCTGCTTCATACAGATTTGGATTTATTGCTGTCAAAGCTGCTAAATATACTATAGTTCCATAACCGGCATCCCGAAATATTCCTGCCGCTACTACAATAGCTCTGCCCAGTTCAGGTTTTATCATGAAGTAAGTCGGCTCATGGCCTAAGGATTTGAGAATGATATTAACCAAACCATCCGTCGGTGATAATATCTGTGACGTAATAATACCCCCCAGCACAGCCCAGGACAGAAAATGCGGAAGATATACCGTTTGTTGTACAATCCGTTTGAATCTGGTATTTGTTATTTCATTTATCATAAGAGCAAGGATCAGCGGTGCAGTAAAGTTAAAAATAAGATCATAAAAGTTAATCATCACTGTGTTAACAAGAATTCTCCAGAAGTCTCCATACTTAAACATGATTTCAAAGTACTTAAAACCAACGAATTTACTTTCAAAAATTCCTTTAAAAATGTTGTAATCTTGAAAGGCTATCACAGTACCCAAAAGGGGCAAATACCTGAATACTAAAAAATATAGAATTCCCGGCAATGACATGATATATAATGTACGGTATTTACGTAGATTGGACAAGACGTCTATCTGTTTAGTCTTTTTAATTCCAGGGCTTGAGTATATCAGCTTTTTTGTTGCACTTGCCATAGACTTCTCCCTTAATTATGTATAAAATGAATGCCTCAAATGATCGGACCTGATAAATAAATTATAAAATCCAAGGAGAGTAGTCGCTTTAAGTTTTTTAATATCTTATAGAACTTTTTTCAGAAAGGTCATATATTGGAATATTTCAACCAACTCTTGTCTTTTGTAATTATATAATTGCTTGCTCAATATCAACTGCCAGTCCATTGGACGGCAACAGCATTCTCACGGTTAATCCCTTATCTGTATTTCCGAGGAAGACCAAACCGTATTGGGATCCATATGCAATTTGAATTCTTCGGTGTACATTTTTGAGGCCAATACCAAGTTTTATCTTATTGCAGTCAGGTGTATAATAAATTCCTGAGTCAATTTCACCCATTCCACATCCATTGTCGGATACTTCAATAATAAAGAAATCACTTTCCTCAGCCGCAGATATCGAGATCTTATGTCCTGGTTTGATGCCATCCGGGAAAGCATGCTTAAACACGTTTTCAACAAGGGGTTGAAGTGTCAGGCGTATTATTGGAAAATCAATATAGGGCTCCATATTCCATTCAACTATAGGCATATTTTTATTGCGATGGCTCTGGATTGTTAAAAAGTAATTGACGTGTTCAATCTCATTTTTTAAACTCACAAGCTCAAAAGGATCCTGAACAGAATATCTGAGCATTTTGCTCAATGCTTCTACCATCTCTTGAATATCCTGATCTTCAGCCATTAAGGCATAGGTATGAATAGCGCTTAAAGTATTATACAGAAAATGTGGATTGATCTGCGTCTGGAGAGCCTGAAATTCCGTTTTTTGTCTGGAAAGCTGGTGTTCTCTTTGCCTAAGCTCTGCCTTATACACTTTCTCTATCAGATCAGAAATGACTTGTATCATATTGTTATATACATTCATCAAATTGCCGATTTCATTTTTGGGGATTTCGCCTTCTAACTTCTTCCATTTCCCGTCCCCAATTTTTTTCATATCCCGTTCCAGATAATGAATAGGTTTTAAAATTGAACGAATAAACAAATAGCCTACTAATAGCGCTACAGGCAATGCAAATAAAAATGTGTAAAGGATTACTCTTCCCAAATCATTTAAAGGCATATTAAGCTGTTGTATTGGAATTTCCGCTACTACTTTCCATCCTGTTTTCTCAGAAATAATGCAAACAAAGAAGCTTTTTTTCCCATTCCATATATCTGTAAAGCTAAACGTTGTCTCATTTAATTCTTCATGATCAAAGAAATCATTAAACTTAGATCCGATTATTTTCTCATCGGGATAGTATACGACTTGTCCATTATTGTTAATAATCCATATCGTACAATTTTTTAAGTCCATATTCCCGAATACTTTGCTAAGTGAGCTTGTTTTGATATCAATAAGCAGAACGCCATTTGTTTTAAATGGGGTCATAGAAAATATCCTTCTGGAAATGGTAACATAATACTCTTCCGAACCCGAATCTAAATATTTATCCAGCATCACCCTAATTGAACCGTCCGATGGCAGGGCTTGCTTATAGTAAGCCGCTCTTTTGACAAAATCATTACTATCATATAGGTCTTGAATATCAGCCCACGTTCCGGTATTGTGAGAAGAGTATACGGCGCCTTTATCGCCTATGACACTTACCCTGTTAACAATCGGAAACCTCGTAAATATTTCATCCAGAAGGATTTCCTTATCTATCCATTGCCTGAACTGGTATTTTTGGTAATAATCATCCGGCCCAAGCTCTATAAAACGGCGAACCTCAGTCTTGTTAGCGATTTGAAGTGATAACCAGTCATTATCATTGATTATCATATCCAATTGTGAATTGATGTTGCTGGTTAGTTGTTCCAGCAACTCCCTAACCATATTTTTAATCTGAACAGTACCTTTTATGTAGCTTATCCCACCAATAACCATAATGGGTATAAATATAGTGATTACAAAGGAAATGGTGAATTGTTGGAATAAGCTACGGTTTCTGAAAGATGATTTCACCGCTAAATGCCTCTTTTCCGCTTATATTCACTCGGTGTATAGCCGGTATAGTCCTTGAATGCTCTTATAAAATAAGTGGAATCATTAAATCCGACATCCATTGCAATCTCTGTAATTGATTTATCCGGCTGATTCAACAATTCCATTGCTCTCTCGATTCGAACCTCTTTTTTAAACTGAACAAAGGTTTTCCCGGTTTTAATTTTAAACAGTTGACTGAAATAATTGGGACTAAAACCAGTTTTACGTGCGAGTTCCTCCAAAGTAATTTCGCTTTTATAGTGTTCTCTGATAAATTCCTTGGCCATTACAAATAAATTATAATCCGCATTCTTCCTGCGATCAGCGAGCTCAGACTGCATGCTCTTAAAAACTGCATTCAACCAGCTAGAAAAACTGCTCTTATCTTTTCCTGCATATTGAGGAGTCTGCATCATCAATGTATATCCAATCTTTAACGATAAGCGACTCAATAATATTTGGTTTATATCATTAGACAGCTTAACACAGTACTCCAACGGAGCTTCCTTAAGAAAAACATTAAGCCTTTTCAAGCCTTCCTGGACATCGGCGTTTGCGGCATTCCATAGACCATTCTCAAGTAAGCTGATAACATTATTCAATTCCTGGGGTGCTATGTATAAGAATTTATTCGATTTTTCATTTTTTTCTATAATATCAGATATGACTTTAATTAGCTCAATTCCATTAACCGGTTTAAGTAAATAATCTCTAACTCCATACTTTATAGCTTGTTGCGCAAATGTAAAATCTTCATAGCCAGATACAATAATAATGGCAACTTGCGGACATTTTTTACTGATTTTTCTGCATAATTCCAGACCTCCCATTTTAGGCATCCGGATATCTGTTATGAGTATATCGGGAATCATCTCAGTAATTAGTAATAAGGCTTCTTCCCCATTTTCTGCTTCACGGATAGAGTGTATTGGCAGTTGTGCTCTCTCCAGCATAATTTTTATGCCTTTAATGACCAGAGGCTCGTCGTCGACTAATAGAATCGAAAGCATATTTCAGCCCTCCAAATTTTATTGCAAGACATATAATGGAGATTATACTGTTCCTTAGAAAGTCATCATGACTTTTAACAGTAATCAAAATGCAGATACCGCGATGCAACCTGGTGCAGCCCTGATGTGAACCAATGAGAACTCATATGTTTAAATTTAGATAGTTTCTACGTTTACTCCGGGAGATAGACATATTATAGCATAAAACACGATTATACAATAATCCGGCTTCAGACCCATGAAAGTCCCCATTAAAAAAAGCTACGGTATAGACCGCAGCTTCCTTTTTGTTTACTTAAGTCGTTAGTCCCTTCTCCCGAACAATCTCAAGAAGATCAGGAACAGATTGATAAAGTCCAGATACAGACTTAATGCGCCAATGATGCCTAAGTTACCCCGTATGGCTTCATTGCCCTCAGTTCCAAAGTAATAGCCCTTGAGCTTCTGCATATCATAGGCTGTAAGGCCAAGGAATACAAAGAGCCCCAGAAGGCTGATGAACCATTCCATGCCGTTGCTTCGCAAAAACAGGTTGATGACAGAAAGCACTAAAAGCCCGATAAGCCCCATAAACAAAATGCTTCTGAACCGGGTCAAGTCGGATTTGGTCACATAACCATACACGCACATGACCCCAAAGGTAACAGCAGTAATAGCAAAAGCGTTGACAATGGATTCACCGGTATAAGCCAGAAAAATAGTCGAGAGGGTTATACCGTTCAATGCCGCATAAAACAAAAACATTCCCACTGCCGTCCCATATTTGATTCGCGTGATACGAGCCGAAAGAATGGATACCAGAACAAGCTCACCTATCATCAGGCCGATAAGCAAAATTGGGTTGGTCACAATGGTATAAATCAAGTTTGGATTGCTGGCTACATAATAGGCAATTCCGGCTGATAATAGAAGACCTATAAACATCCAGCCAAAAACTCTGGATATAAAAGCGTTCATGCCCTTAATCGTAGCATACTCCTCTTCAAAGGTTCTCGGACCATAATTGCCATGATCGCTGTAATTCATATTTTTCACCCCATCTTCATTATACTTCTTTTATATAATTATACACTATTAACGCTATTATGTAAAAAAGACGGAAGGTGCAACCTTCTTTTAACCCTTGGACAGCAATTCCAGAATTCTTTTCTTATACTCAAGAAATTTTGGGTTAAAAAGCATTTCACGGTTTCGTGGCCTGTCAAATGCGATGGGTATTTCTCCGGCGATGGTTCCGGGCCTATTACTCATGACCAAAACACGATCCGATAAATAGATCGCCTCATCCAGATCATGGGTGACAAAAAGAACCGTCTTACGATGCCGTTCCCAGACAGCGATGAGCCAATCCTGCATCTGTATGCGCGTTATTTCATCCAAAGCGCCAAAGGGCTCATCCAGGAGCATAATATCTCCTTCCATCAAGTAAGTCCGAAGCAGGGCCGCCCTCTGTCGCATTCCACCCGAAAGCTGTTGCGGCTTGTAGTTTTCGAAACCGGATAATCCAAACTCGGACAAAAGCGGCTTGATGTCTGTCAAAGCTTTTTTAATATCCCCCTTTTTGATTTCGACGGGTAAAAGGATATTGGAGACCATGGTTCGCCAGGGCATCAGACAATCCTTCTGAAGCATATAGCAGACAGATACTCGGCCATTTTTAGGATCTTTGCCCCCCAGCGTCATTTTACCCTCATAGCCTTCATCAAGCCCTGCGATCAGCTTCAGAAGCGTACTTTTTCCACATCCGCTGGGCCCTAGAAGCGTAACAAACTCGTTTTCTTCCACTGAAAAAGACACATCGGACAGCACCTGGAGGCCGCTTTCTTGTTCGGGCGTTGCCTTCGGACTGGCGAATACTTTATTTAGCTGTTGAATCTCAATATATTTTTTCATGCTATCCTATTTTTCTACAAATCTGTTGGTATACGCTTTTGTCACATCAATGCTCTCTTTAATAAAGCCGTTTTCAGATAACCAATCTGTGTAACGCTGCCATACCTCTTCTTTTTGCAGTCCCCAATATTCTGCATCGGCCTGATATCTTTCTGATAGAAACTTCTGACTCTCCTTAACCAGCTCCTGATTGATTTCAGGAACTTCAAGAATTAAGATATCCGCGGCCTCCTCAGGATTTTCAATAGCATATTCATAACCCTTCTTCGCCCCCTTCATGAAGGCTTCCACAAGCTTTTCATCATCCTTCAAGATGGTTTCATTAGTTATAATAACTGGTGTATAGAAATCAAATACGGCGGCTTCCTTGCCCAGGTCAATATAATTTAGATCCATACCCTTTTGCTTGGCTTCAATTCCTGCCCAGCCCTCAAAAATCCAGGCAAAATCGATCTGACCGCTGGCACTGGCCTGGAAGAAGTCCGCATCACCGGTAGTCATAATCTTGACCTTGGAGAAGTCTGCGCCGGCCTGATCCATGAGATATTTGATAGTGGCCTCTTCAATAGCTGATCCCCAACCTCCATAAATCTTGCCTTCAAAGTCTTTGGGAGAAAGAATGTTCTTATCCTTTAGAGATGCAAACCCCGAGGTATTATGCTGGATGACGGCAGCAAGAGATATAAGTGGCACACCTTCAGCACGGGCAAAGGTTACACCTTCCTGATAGCTGATACCGAATTGCGCAGAACCCGAGGCAACAATGGAATCACTGGACCCTTCCGAGGGCTGAATGATCTCAACCTCCAGGCCCTGTTCCTGAAAAAAGCCCTTGTTCTTGGCTACATATATTCCGGTATGATTGGTGTTCGGGGTCCAATCCAAAACAAAAGTCACCTTTTTTAGAGACTCCGGCTGCGGTTGCTGCCGGGATGTACAGGCTGTAAATGATACAAGCAGAATCCCTGCCAAAAGTACGAGTATTGATTTTTTTATCTTATTAAAACGGTTCATTGTTTTCACCTTTCTTTTTGATGATTCATATTTACTGTCAGTTTTTTCTCAATGACTTCAATTAGCTTATAAAGGCCAAGGCTCAATACCACTATGACCAAAACATCAGCAAAGAGAGCTGCGGTTTTAAAAGTAGTCATTGCGCGGGTCATAAAAATTCCCAGGCCCTTTTGAGCACCAACCCATTCTGAAATAACGGCTCCCATGATACTATAGGTAGCTGCTATTTTAAGCCCTGAAAACAATCCGGGCAGTGCTTGGGGGACTCTGACCAATATAAAGCTCTTCCACCGGCTTGCACCCATAACCTGCAAAAGCGCATCCATGTCCTCATCAACTTGTAAAAGGCCTTGCGTAAAGGTCACAGCTATCGGGAAAAAACAGACCAGCACAACAATCAATATCTTGGGTAAAAGCCCAAAGCCAAACCATATGGCAAAGAGCGGGGTCAATATAACCAGCGGAACGGTCTGCGAGATGACAAACAAGGGATATAGCGCTCTTCTTAATGAGCTATAAAAGCCCATCAGTATTCCAAGCAGCAGCCCCCCCAGTACAGACAGTCCAAATCCAGCCAAGGCTTCACCAAGGGTTACAACGGCATGTGAAAAAAGTAAATTCCGCTCCTGATAAAGGGCTTTTATTATCATAACCGGCGTTGGTAGAATATACGGGGCTATTTCACCCAGGGTCGCGGCAAGCTGCCAGAAAAGTACAAGCACAAGCATGACAATAAGCGGCAGCCCATCGAATTTCCCCAGGCTCTTCCTATGCTTTTGTCCGGTACTTGCCGATTTTTTCATCGATGGTAATACCCTCCGGCCTGTAATCAATCTTAATCATGGACATAACACGCTTTGCGCCCTCTTCAATACAAATGCTCTGAGCTTTTTTTACGATTTCCAGGAGCTCGTCCAATTCACCCTCCATCGTTGTCTCCATGGGGCCCACCTCATAGTTTACCCCGCTTGCGGCGATCATAGCGATAACCTTGTCTACCACCGGATAAACACGCTCAGGCGATACATTGGGTATGACCTGCAGGCTGACATTAATTTTAGCCATTTTGCTTTCCTCCAATCATTTTGTGGCTCTGAGAGATAACCAAACAACGCGACACAAGCCTCGACTTTTAATATGCAAAAAAGCCGCCCAACACAGGCGGCTTCAAGTCGTTCTACGTTGCGCATTCCCTACGCTGGTGCTAACCAGATCAGGTTCCAAATGGTCGGAACTCAAAATTCCCTCTCAGCCGGTTTACCGGCTCCCACATGCTTATTTTGTTGTCTTGAGTCAATTCTAACCATTCTTAGTCAGTATGTCAAGGTCAACCTTAATCCAATACAACCGGCACAGGATCGCCAAAGGTCAGTGAATCCTCCGTTACCTCGCAGTCATAGCATAGAATGTGTACACCGTGCTCATGAGCCTTTTTTAGTACTGCTCCGAATTGGGGGTGCATACGGGTGTGAGGTGAAAAGAATGAGACGCCCTTCATCTGTACGATGAATACAAGATAAGCCCCAAAACCTTCATTCCTGGCTTTGATAAGCTCCTCCATATGCCTTATCCCCCGTTCGGTAGGGGCATCGGGAAAAAGCGCCACACCCTCCTCTTCCAATGTGACACCTTTAACCTCCACATAAGCCTTCTGCTCTCCTGCTTCAAGGTAGAAGTCAAACCGCGAATCGGCATAACGGGCCTCGGGCTTCACTAAAGTCAGCTTGCCTAGGCCAGGGAGATGGCATTGTCCGCTTTCCAGTGCCTCCTTCATTACTCTGTTAGGGGCTGTACTGTCCATGTTTACAAGCCGATTCCCCTTCTCAACCGTAATAAGCGAATAACCCGTTTTTCTTTTTTGATCCATTGAAGCCTCCAGGTAAACGGTAACCCCGGGTATGAGAAGCTCCCGGCATCTGCCCGTATTTCTGACGTGAGAAACAACCTCTTTTCCCTCCAGCTCACAATGTGCAATAAATCTGTTTGGGCGATATAAAAACCGTGCTTTTTTTATGTAGTGATATGTCATATTTTCTCCTGCTTTATTACTTCATCCTCAAGCATAGCATTCTTTTTAATGTTTTTTAAGAGGAAAGCCGTTGTCATGGCACCCGTTATAAGGGACAGCGCTGCAATTAACCCAAAGGCAGTCTTAAAGCTATAGTGCTCCGATATTGCGCCTATAATCGGAAAGAATACAATCATCATGACACTGAAGACCATGGATTGAAATGAAAGCAAAGTCGCTCGGTGCTCCGACGGGATACGTTTGTTGATATAGTCCCCGAAAACCACAAACATAAAGCCTTCTAAAGCCGAAATGAGAATACGGGCAACAGGCTCAGCCTTTGTCACCGCTATCATCAGGAACAAAAGACCAGGAAGCAGGCCTGTTAGGATAATGACCCCCTTTTCTCCCAGTCGTCTCTCAGCTTTATAAGCCACCGTTGCAGTCAGCATCCCAAATAGGGATGTTACTGCCAGAAATATGCCGATTTGATATTCCTTATAACCCTCCGACTTCATAAAACTCTGAAAATAGAAATGCAAGGTTGTGTAAAAGAGGGAAAAAACCTCAATATGGAGGATGTACGGCAGTATTATCCTATAATTCCATACAGCTTTCAGAGATTGGCCCATGTGTTGGAATATGGAGATATTCTTTTGGTTCACGGTTATCTGAGGTTCCTCAAAGGTCAAAGAAATACCAAGAGCGAAGAGATGAATGAGTGCTGTTATGCCATAAGCTAAATAATAACTGATGGTTGCCACGGCACCTCCCACCAATAGTGAGATCATGTGAGCCAATTGGTAACAAATCTCAATTCTGCCTCTCACCTTCATGTACTCATCTTCTTTATCGCATTGTGCCAGACTGTCATAAACCAGTGCATCACCTGCTCCCGATTCAAGGTTAAAAGATAACGCAGATAGTATAAAGCTTACGGCAAAGCCCCAAAAACTCTGGGAGCCAATCATGAGTAAACAGCTTATAAAAGCAAGAAAACGCCCTATAATACGGGAAACCTTGCGGCCATAACGATCAGCGATAAAGCCGGTGGGAATTTCCATGAACATGCCGGTCATGTGGAAGATGGACTCTAGAAGTCCTATTTCTATTAGACTCATGCCTCTGACTGCCAGAAAAAGCACCCATATGGCCTCGGATAAGGATGTATTACGGACAAATTGGAAGATGTATTCTTTTTTAATATTTTTAATAATTCTATTCATTTTATTACCTCTCTACAAGCTTATGCGGAGCAAAGCGCAAAAAAAGCCTGAGTAACCTACTCAAGCCTTTTAATTAAAAAAACTCAGGCAAGCTGCCTGAGTTATATCCTTTTGCTCAATAGCTTACATATTTTACCATCTATTTGGATAGACTACCCCAATTTGCCTGCAAACCATTTATGATAGCAGACAGAGTTATGGGCATCTGATTCAAATAGAGGCTCTTTGTAAGCCGGGTTTCCATAACAATCCTCCAATTTCTTTATCAGAAATTATTGTACTATGAATGACCATTATAGGCAAGGAAAATTTAGCAGCCCGATTTTTTTCCGCTTAAAAAGTCAATATCGACGCGAATGATAGCAGTTCGTTTTAACAAGGCTTCGGGATAGGTATAATTGCCCGGCCCCGAATGCTTTTCCATTATTATATCAAGAGCTGCTTTTTTACCTTCCAAATCCTCCACAAAGCATGCAAAGCCTGTTCCAAAAACACTTTTGTAGATGGTTGTACATTGACACGCCTCACTGCCTAAAGATAACGACACATCCGTCTCCACCGTGAAGGCTACCCGGCTATTGCGCCTGAGAATGTCAATTTTTCTCCCCTCCGGTGCACAATGAAGATAAAGCGCATGATCCCGATAGCCATAATTCATGGTTACGGCATAGGGCTCATGATCATCCACCATGGCAAAATGAACTGTCTCAGCCTTGTTTAGAATCTCTGAAATAATATGGGCATCTGTAATTTCTTTTTCCTTTCGCCTCATGACAAGCCTCCTGTTTGATTAAGTGTATTAACAAAATCCTTGTATTCGTTAAGGGCATCTACTCCTTTGGGGCTGAGGGTATAAACTCCTTTTTCTACACGCATAAACCAACCATAAAAATTTTGATTTAGTATGGAAGTGGTTTTTACGCTATCCGCCCCTAAGCTCCTGAGTTGCTTGGGCTTTAAAGGTCCGTGGATGGAGAGCAAATGAGCAATTGTTAGGGCATTTTCCCTGTAAACCGTCAGAATCTTGACCTTGTTGACACCACCTATATTATAGTCGCCATGGCGCTGGTCAAATTCCATAAGTACATTCTCACGCTTTTTTTTGGTTTTGGCACGACTTTGAACACGGTCAAAAGGGACAGGTGCAAGTGCTTCCTCCACAAAACTTGACTGATCCTTATGAGAAACCAAAAGCAGCCCCAGCTCAAGCCTTTTTAAGAGATGTATCAGAAGTTTCCACCGTTTGGTGAAAAGAAGACGGCCCTTTTTGGGCACCCCGATATAGACTATATCTGAAAGGCGCTGCCGATCAACTGCTTGAAGGATGACTTCAAGATTCAGCGTATTTTTGAGTTCCACCATTAGCGTGGTTTCACCCTTTACGGCCATAATGTCCACACCTCTGACCTCTGCCTTGACCAAATACCCTTGTACTTTGAGCCAATCCCTTACAGGTGAATACAAATCACTTTCCCGCATATGATCATCCTCTATGCCCCTTTAACCGCACTTTTACGCTATAGAGCTTTCCAGCTCTTCCTCGTCATGACTAAAATCATAAACCAGGTTATGGAGCCATTTACCCGATATAAGCCTCATAATGCCTAAAATACCTTTAACAATCTCCTCAAGATTGATCATGGCCATGACCAAAAAAACAGGAAGAGCCAGTACACGCACTCCCAGGTAGGCCATGGGTAGGCCAATGATCCACGGTGCTCCCGCATCAATAATCATGGAGAAGATTGTATCTCCTCCGCCACGACAGACACCTACGATAATGATCATATTGATCATCTTGGGTACCATGTATGCAGCATACACCATGATGGTTTTCTTGCAGATTTCAAAAGTTTCAGCACTAATATTGAAAAAGCCCAAAAAGAGTGGTGCCGTCAGAAGAAGGGCAACGCTAACCACCAGCGCCATTCCCACTCCTACCACAACACAGCGTTTGGCATAAACCTTGGCCGTATCTTCCTCCCTAGCTCCTATAAGATTGCCGATGACAGCTCCACAAGCATTACCAAGACCCATAAAAAGAGAAAAAAACATACCATTAATAACATCCAGAATCTGTACCGTGGCAACGGCCTCAGTACCCAATACCCCATAAAAGTAGGTATATCCGCTCACACCGATAGACCAGATGAGCTCATTTATAATAACTGGTGACACGGGCTTTATGAAGCGAAGTAAAAAATCGGAGGTATAGCCTTTAAAATCACTTAGTCTTGCAGCAAGCTCATACTTCTTCCAATAAATAATACCCAAAAGAATGAAACATTCCAATACTCTGGCAACCAAGGTGGCCACAGCCGCTCCCCGAATACCCATCATGGGCATTCCCAGCTTTCCGTAAATTAAGATATAGCCCAGACAGGTGTTAACAGCAAGTGCAATGGAACTGGCTACAAGGGGTACTTTCGTTCTCCCCACGCCTCGTGATTGTATACTAAAAGAGGATGTAACAGCACTAATGGGATAAGAACAAGCCATAATCCCTAAAAAGCTCGCTCCTTGACGGATCACCTCAGGATCATTGGAGAAAATGTCAACGATAAAGCGAGGTGCCAGAATGCCCAAAAAGGCAAAAGGGACAGCTACCCCAATACTTAGCATGAGGCTGAGGCCCAAAACCATTCTGACTCCCTTTAGATCCTTCTTCCCCCAGAATTGGGCGCTGAATATGTTGGCGCCACTATTTACCCCAAAGAGAAAGATCGAAAAAATAAAAGTCAGCTTATTCGCTACTCCTACCGCAGCAATATGAGTATCGCCAAGTCCACCGATCAATATATTGTCAACCAATGTCAAGCTGTTAAATATCAAATTCTGAATAGCTATAGGAAGACCAAAGCGTAATATCATTTTCCAGAAACGCTTATCATTTAAGTCAAGTACCCTCATACTGTCTCCTTTTGTCTTGAGTCTTTAATATTGTAACATGGTTTTTATTGCGAAAATAGCGTTATAACGAGAAAAAAAATATCCCCCGCCTCGAGTTTCACTGACTCGGTACCGGTTCGAAATCTTTGATTAAAGAAACGTTTCTGCGAGAAACGTTTCATAGGTAACCGGTGATGTCAGTATTATAGACAAAAGCAAAACCTGCAAATTCATGCAGGTTAAGGCTATTCGTTATATATCAATTCGACTGTCCGGGGCTCTTTAAGTAAAAGAAATATCCCAGTACTCTATACCAATAAGGGTTCGATTTGCTTGCCCTCTAGAGCATGCTCCATGGCTGGAACAATAAGGCCGAATCGTGCAACTAATGATGTAGGCTTTTTCTCAGCATCATCCTGTCCAAAGGGCACAAAATAAACGTTCTTGGTATTGAGTAGGAGACCAAGATTCTTGGCACTTGCGGCAAGACCATCGTTGGTTGCTATGGCTAAAACAAGAGGCATCTGATTTCTGATATGTGCCTTGGCGGCCATAGTGACAGGCGTATCGGTGATCCCGTTGGCAAGCTTGCCCAGGGTATTACCGGTACAGGGAGCTACAACAAGTAAATCCAGCAATCTCCTGGGTCCAATAGGTTCCGCTTCGGCAATGGTTTCAATACACTGTTTTCCCGTTATGAGTTCTACGCGGCGCCGAAGGTCTTCTGCACGACCGAAACGGGAATTAATAGTGGCGACACTGTTGGATAGGATTGGGGTAACATCCGCTCCTAGAAAAACAAGGCGTTCAAGCTCAATGATGACATCCTGGATGGTACAAAATGAACCGGTAATAGCAAATCCAATTCTCTTCCCGTTGATATTCATTTCAGTAAACACCCCCCTCTTCCTCAATAATGTTATAGATGGTACGGCGAATGATGTCGCCGGCCGTCAGGGGTGCGATCTTGCCGGGCAGCCCTAAAGCCCAATTAACCTTAAAGCCAAAGGCCTCAGCCGCTTTAAAGTCGATCCCCCCCGGCACTGAAGCCAGATCCAGCAGGAAACAATCATTCCTGGTCTTTTCCAAAATTTCTTTGGTGATCACTAGCGCCGGAGCCGTATTGACAATAGCATCCATATCGGAAACATATCGTGCAAGTTGATACATAGGAACAGGCTTTAAGCCCTGTGCCTCTATCCAGGCAATATCGGAGTATTTTCTGGCGGCAGCCCAAACCTCTGCTCCAAAACCTTGTAGCATTTTAGCCAGAACTTTTCCAATTCGCCCATAACCCACGATGAGGATTCTACTGCCCATCAAAGTCATAGGAAGCTCCTGGAGCAGAATATGAATAGCTCCTTCGGCTGAAGGCACCGCGTTCAGAACCGCAAGCTCTTCTCGTTCCACAATATCCAGGCACTTAACCTTCTTCTCGGCAAACTGCTTTGTAATAGGGTCAGGTATCTTTCCTGCAATAAATAGTGAGTTCTCAGGTATTTTTTCCAAAACTTCACCTATGGTGAGCTTTTCCCTGGATAACGGTGTAGTGAGATAGCTGTTGTCACTCATAAGAGGAATTCCTCCTACGATAACGCGTGCACCATCCAAAACGTAGTCGAGAGGCGAATTTTTGATTGCCCACGGCTTTCCGCTTTTCTCAAAACCATATATCTCAACATACTGATAATCCTTTTTCAATAGTTCAGCCAGGTAGAGATTACGCATATCTCCCCCCAGGATAGCATATTTTCTCCTGTACATTTTTCCCATACCTCCCCCAAAGGTTGCTCGACATTACATTTTATGAGGCGCCCTATCGGGTGGTGTATCTTTTAAAAGATAAGGGCCGTTTCAAAGTTAAAAAGTTAATTTTGAAACAGCCCCGTACGATTTAGAACTCTATAAAATTTCAAATTCCCATATGTTTTAGAACTTAAACTGATCAAGGACGGTTGCGGCTACAGGCATTCCGCCTAGTATCACCACTCCGGCGTCACCTCTTCCAAAGATCCAGTCGGCCAGTTCCAGGATTTGCTCCTTCTTGACCTCCTCGATCTGCCTTACTATCTCTTCAGGGGATTGCACCACCCCAGTAATAATTTTGGACTTACCGATGGAGGACATACGACCGGAGGTGCTGTCAAGGCTTAGAATAAAGCTCCCTTTCATCTGATTTTTGCTGCGAAAGAGCTCATTATCTGTTATACCGCCCTTTAAGATATCATGAACCTCAGAACTGATCCGTTCTATAACCTGGTTGGTCCTGTCAGGATTGGTGGCAGCATATATGGTAAACATCCCCACATCTCGAAAGGAGGTTGGAAATGAATATATGGAATAGACCAGCCCCAGTTCCTCCCGAATACTCTGAAAGAGCCGGGAGCTCATACCTCCGCCGATAATGTTATTGAGTACCATGAGCGGATAAAGGCGGTCATCTCCCATAGGAAGACCATTAAAGCCCATACAAATATGAGTCTGTTCCGTATCCTTTTCCCTATAGAGAAAATGGTTCTTGAATTTGGGACGCTCCTTAAACAGCCTGCAGTAGGTAAGGGGTTTCCATGAACCAAAATATTTCTTTATGATATCCAGAAGCTTTGATTCCTCAAAATTGCCGACAACAGAAATGACACAATTATCAGGGATATAGTAGGTTGACATATACTCAAAAAGCATGTCCCGTGTAATGTTTTCCAAGGATTTCTCCGTACCCAGTATGGGGTAACCTAGGGGGCCTTCACTCCATATTTCTTCGGTTAACAGATCGTGAACAAGTTCTTCAGGATCGTCCTCATACATGCTGATTTCTTCTAGCACAACTTTCTTTTCAGTCTCAACATGAACCGGATCGAAAACAGAATTAAAAAGCATATCTGATAGAACATCAGCCGCAGTTTCGAGATCGGAATCCAAAGTTTTGGTATAATAGCAGGTACAATCCTTACCTGTAAAGGCATTGATCTGTCCACCAATTTTATCAATATCACAAGCGATATCTTTTGCACTTCGTTTTTTTGTGCCTTTAAAAACCATGTGCTCAATAAAATGGGAGATTCCATTCTGCTGTTGAGTTTCGTTTCTTGACCCGGCTCCGACCCAAACGCCGAAAGAAATAGACTTAAGATGATTGAGACGCTCATAGATGACTGTCAGATTGTTTTCCAAGATGATCTCTTTATACAAAATCAAACCCACCTTAAATAATGGGGTGTTGTTCCTATGGCAGCGCGCCACAAGTCTCGACCCGTAAATTGATACAATGAACGACGGGATGCCCCGTCGTTCTTAATGATCTCTCATTTCTCTCTATCTTTTTATATTATACCAAATTCACCGCGAAATTGCAAAGCACCTACGCTCTTCTTTATCTCTTCAGTAATAACCTCAAGAAGATTTCTTCTTTCAATTACTCCTGTGTAGATTCCTTCGCTTTTATCCACTTCTTTATATTGTTGAAGCACATAACGCCTTGCGCCGCTTATGGTTCTGGTGATATCCACAAGATCCTCATCACAAAGCTCAGGGGTGAAGGTAGTGCGAAATTCGTATTCAACCCTTCCCTCTTTCAAAGCATCTATACTCTCCTGAATCTCTTGGGTATCCACCATTGAACAGCATACCTGACGGTATTTACATAAAGGCGCTTTAACATCCATGGCTACATAATCCAATAGCTGGCTTTGAATAAGCTGTTTTAAAAGTCCCGGATTTGTACCATTGGTATCGAGCTTTGTCAAATACCCCATAGTTCGAACCTTTTCAAAAAAGGGTATTAAGTCTTTTTGTAAAGTGGGCTCTCCACCAGATACCACGACGCCATCTAGAAGACCCCGGCGTTTTTCTAAAAAGACCAGAACATCCTCAACTTCAACAAAATCCTGTTGAGCGCACTGACCAATAAGACGCCGATTGTGACAATACCCACAATTCATATTGCAGCCCTGTGTGAACACCACTGCTGAGATTTTCCCCGGAAAATCCACCATAGAATTCTTCTGCAAGCCGGCAATTTTCATATGTATCTCATCCGCCCTATCCTACCTGATCTTTTACAACAAAATCCTTACGCGTGGCAAACTCTTCTTTTTTGCCCTTGTTATAATTAGCCACAGGCCTCAAATAGCCGACAACCCTTGACCAAACTTCTGTTTGCGCACCGCATGTGGGACACTCATAATGTTCGCCCTGGATGTAGCCATGGGTATTGCAGATGGAGAAGGTCGGCGTAATTGTGATATAGGGCATCTTATAGCGCTCGAATATTCTTCTGATGAGATTCTTACATACCTCGGATTCTTTGATGCTCTCACCTAGATAGAGATGCTGGACGGTACCGCCTGTATAAAGGGATTGTAAATCATCCTGAAGCTCGATGCACTCAAATATGTCGTCGGTAAAGCCAACAGGAAGCTGAGTGGAGTTGGTGTAATAGGGTATATCAAACCCTGCAGTGATGATATCCGGGTAACGCTGCTTATCAAGCTTTGCAAGCCGGTACGAAGTACCTTCTGCAGGGGTTGCTTCCAGGTTATAAACATTTCCTGTTTCCTCCTGGAATTCCACCATAACATCGCGAAGATAATTCATGATTTCAACAGCAAACTGCTGGCCTTCCCGGGTGGTGATATCCTTGCCCATAAAGTTAAGCAGAGCCTCATTCATGCCCACAATGCCAATGGTGGCGAAATGATTATACCAATAGGACCCCGTTCTTTGTTTAACATTTCTGAGATAATGTGTCGTATAAGGATAAAGCCCCTTTTCCGATTGTTGTTCAATAATTTTTCTTTTGATTTCAAGGGAGGTTTTTCCTATCTTTGCCATTTCATAAAGTCTTGCTTTAAATTCTTCTTTCGTGGAACTCAAATACCCGATTCTTGGCAGATTAATGGTGAAAACACCAACGGATCCGGTCAGGGGGTTACTTCCAAATAAGCCCCCGCCTCTTTTCCTGAGCTCGGAGGTGTTAAGGCGGAGCCTGCAACACATGGAAATCGCGTCCTCAGGAGAAAGATCGGAATTAATGTAATTTGCAAAGTATGGAATCCCATATTTGCAGGTAATCTTCATAAAGCCTTCAACGGCGGGGCTATCCCAATCAAACTCTCTTGTAATATTAAGAGTAGGAATCGGGAAGGTGAAAACACGCCCTTTGGCATCCCCTTCAAGCATCACTTCACAAAAAGCCTTGTTAAGGATGTCCATTTCCGCTTGGAAGTCTCCATATTTGTCATTGGTGTATTGGCCTCCGCATACAACAGGCTCATCCTTAAGGGTTCTAGGAACCTTTATATCGAAGGTTAAATTGGAAAAGGGGCATTGGAAGCCGACTCGAGTTGGAACATTAATATTAAAGACAAATTCCTGAATACATTGCTTCACCTGTGCATAGGTCAGATTGTCATAGCGGATAAATGGCGCACAATAAGTATCAAAGCTTGACCAAGCCTGTGCCCCAGCCAGCTCTCCCTGGGTTGTAAAGGTAGAGTTGACGATCTGGCCAAGAAAGCTTCTTAAATGCTTGGCAGGTTTGCTCTCCACTTTCCCGGGAACGCCTCCAAAACCGTCAAAAAGAAGCTGTCTTAAATCCCATCCTGCGCAATAAGCGCCAAAAAAGCCCATATCGTGAATGTGGCAATCGCCGCTTTCATGAGCGGTACGAACCTCCGCAGGGTAGATCTCATGAAGCCAATAATTTTTGGTGAAGATTTCTCGGATGTAATTATTCAGGCCGTTAACGCTCTTTTGTGTGTTGGCATTCTCCTGTATCTTCCAGTCCTTGTCTCCTAAATAGTCCCCAAACATATTAATGGTGGCACCAATAAGAGCATTCATTTCTCTGGCGCTCTTTCGTTTCTCACGATACAAGATGAAGGCCTTGGCTGTTTTTGAATGACCGTTCTCAATAAGTACGTACTCCACGAGGTCCTGGATTTGCTCAACCTCGGGTATTTTTCCTTTGTATTTTTCGCTTGCCATCTCTACAACCTTGTTACTTAGTTGTTGAGCCAGGCTAAAATCGTTTCCTCCACAGGCAGCTGCTGCTTTGAATATAGCAGATGTAATTTTCTCAGGCGCAAATTCCTCAATACTTCCGTCTCTCTTTCGTATCTTCTCAATCATTGCAGATTGCCTCCTGCTTCGGTAAAATATCAACATCTCGACGTCAACAATATTATCATACACAATATATAGTGTCAATCCATGATTTGCCTGTTTTTTTGTGCAAAATGACGGAACTTAGTATTATTAAGGGTTTGAGACCCCTGTAATCGTTGAGTGCCACGCCACATTTTGATAAATTGTAATGACATGCATACGACATATTGTGTTTTGCAGAGGTTGGACAAAATGCCGGAAACTCTCATTAAAAAACGCTTTTAGCTTATTTGCAAAAACAGCGTCAATCATCGACAAAGAATTAACAAAAAGAAAAAAGCGCGACATAAAGCGACGCGTTTTCAAGTTTAGTTAAAATGACGAATAGGTATTTAGTCCCATTCCAAGTAGGGCTGACGATCCAACCGTTCGACAAGAAGGGCATCAAATCAGGGTTTCCATTAAGCCCTGCTCTGCGAAGCTGACATAATGGTCGCCCGCCACAATGATGTGATCAACCACATGAACGGAGATGGGCTTCATGGCCTGACATATTTTTCGAGTAACGTCAATATCAGCATTGGAGGCCTTAAGGCTGCCTCCCGGATGATTATGGGAGAGAATGATACTGTTGGCCTTATGGCGGAGAGCTGTTTCCACAATAAGCCTTGGATAAACCGGCGCCTCATTGATGGTTCCTTCATGGACCAATGCAGCATGGTTTACGCGGTTTTGAGAATCGAGACAGATAACAAAGAAGCATTCATATATGCGTCCGGCAAAAAGTGTCATGGCATAATTACCGGCTTTTGAAGAGGAATTTACTACAGGTCGGTCGCCCCATTTCTGTTTTAAATATCTGCGGGACAGGGGCGCTATAAGAGAAACCAGGATCGCCGTATTCAGACTAATATCACAACGCCTGGCGATATCTCTGGGATCGGCCTCCAAAAGGTCATGAAGATTACCAAATTCTTTTATCATGCGGTGGGCCAATTCATTGGTATCCTTCATGGGGATGCAATAAAATAACAGAAATTCAACGATTTCATGGTCCTGAAAACCATCCAAGCCTTCATCCAGATATCTTTCTTTGACTCTATTGCGGTGTCCGCCATGGATAGCGGCATCAGCCATGATATTCATCCTTTCAATTAAAAAAATCAGAAGCTTTAGCGTTAACAATATTTTACCTGTTAATATTATCATATAATTACACAATCATACAATAAGAAGATAGTCTCCCGTTAGCTAAAAAGCCGCTAAATGGATAACCCATTTAACGGCTCGGATGATAGGTCTATTCTGTGGCCCTCCTTATTTATCAATCAGTAATCGGAACGTCCTAATACCATTTGCCGGAATCTCAACTGAATCCATAATATCAGAATCCTCTTCATGTAGCAGATTCACCGGATAGAATTGAAGCTCTTTGTTTGCCCAAGTAAACTTTATTTCTGTTGATGGTTTACCAAGATATTCGTATAAACGCAGATAATGTTGGGAATTGCGCGTATATAACGCGGAGACGATTAAATTTGGGCATGGTTTCCCGCCTGTCGCTTCCACAATGGAAAGTCTGGCTTCTTCCGGACTTAATATTCCTCCACGGGGAGATTCAGAGAATCCTACTAATGGCAGATTATATTCCAGCCCGATTTGATGAGCTTTTCCTTCCTGATAATTCCCCTGATGAAAACTGATACTATACTCCAGAGCATAGCTGCCTTCTAGGAAGGCCTGAACCTGTCCCCAGGAATATTTTCCGCTATATAACAGGATATTGCTCAGTGTTGGGCAATTTCGAATGTAACCCATTGTCCCCCGGTTAGCAAAGGTCATTCCCTGTTCATCATCAGAAACATCCACCCAATAACCGGCATTGATATGACGATTTTGTGTTTCTCCGACAGTAAACGGGAAGTCCTGCATGGTTGTTATAGGCCCGGTTAAAGCCGGTGTAAAATGAACCATAAGCTTTTTCTCTTGAACAACCGGCTCATCTTTACCATCCCACTCCGAAGGTATACTTGATTCGCCGACTGTTTCTCCATGGACATCCACGGTTGTTTTAAAATCAAGACGCTTTTCATATTTATTAATTTTTACATCTGAGATGAATGAAAGAGATCCTATTTTGCCAGTAGTCCTGATTACCGAGAAGACGGGGCCATTCTCCTCAACAGTGATGCTCTCAGGAATTGATATGCAGGGTTCATCATTGACAACCGCTGTAAATATACCATTTTGCGCATCGGGCATTAATAGCGCCTTATCCTGCAAATCATAGGCGATGCATTCTCCTGTTAGCCGATTAAGAGTAACCTTTCCCCAGTCAGTGGACACAGCTATCGCCTTAGCTGTCTCAGTTATTCCCATAGCTAAAACAGGCTCCAGCTCCTCATAAGAAAAATCCAGATTCATCAGGATAAAGCTTAACGGTTCCATTTGGAGCCTTATGGCAAGCGTTGTCCAGTTAATATATCCGCCGGGGGCAGTTTCAGTATCCACAATCTGAAATTCCACCGGCTTGCCGTCATGGGTAATTCTGAAGCCCTTAGGTATCTTCTTTAAGTCAGACTTTACACGCACAGAAACAACATCATTTCGGCTCCAATTGAGTGGATTAAAGGCTATGATAGCTCTATCAGAAGGCAGGTTGCTGAAATTGCTCAGTATAGCCCTTATAGAGGCTTGAATGACTGTATTGGCCAGCGAAATGGCTTCACCATAGAAATCCTTGGCTACGTCCAGCATGAGCAGGCCATATTCGCCGCCGCTGGAAACGCCGCAAATGTTGACATCATGGTGCTGTGCAATCAGGAGCTTCTTCCACGCCCGATCAATGAACTCTTCCCAAGAGGCTCCTTTATATATCGAGCTTATTGCCGCAAGCCTTTCAGCGGTGAGTATTGAATTCTCAGCCTGACGGGATAAGTTCCAGAATAGATTGCCTTGGAAGCCCCATGGCATCTGAATTGGATAATCATCTATAACAGTATCCAAATAAACATCATCCATTGGTATCTCATCGAAGGCTTCTTCCCCTGTAACCCAGCGATAGCCCGGCATATCGGAATACGAGCAGAATCGATCAAAGCCTCCGCTGCCGTCAGTATCTCTTGGAAGCGGATAATCGTCGATCCTGACTGCTATCGGATGGCTTACTCCTTGCTCAAGAAAATGCCTGCGGAAGGGCTCAAAATCAATGTACCCCTCCAGTCCGATAATAATCCGGGTATCCCAGGTGTTTTTCCCCAGGCCGCGGTTTCCCCCGATATAGGTAGGAATGGTCTCTACCCATGTACCCTCAGGTGAGCGCCAGCGCACTTTTGATGCATTAATTTCCGGATTAATCCCATACATCCCCCAAACTGTTCGCATAATCGCCTTATCAATTCCTATTTGCTTCAGAATCTGAGGCAATTGAGGAAAGAATCCGTGTTCATTCTGCATATAGATATTAATCCGATAGCCCAGCTTATCATAAGCCTCGCTATCATAGGTCAGGTGCCTGATATTGGCTTCTTCTCCAATAGTACAGGATAGCGGCTGACCATAACCACCCGAAGATAAGCTGATACGACCGGCATATGTATGATCAACCCATTCCTTAAATTCTTCCACAAAGGCCGGATCATTTGCAAGCACCCAATCCCATGTAGCCCCCTCAACGTGAAATCCCCATTTTAATTTGGGAAAATGATCCAGTCGGTGGACCGATTTGCGCATATAATCCTTTAGCCCTCCGGGGCCATCCCAGCCTTTCCACCAACCCCAGGCAACATATCCTCCGTGATCATAACTTAATATGCGTAATAATGGCTGATTATCATTGCTTGACAACATGGTTTCCTCCTTAAGTGTGCCTGTCTGCACAATACCTATGAATCTCCTAAACAGTTTTTTCAACAGCCTCGATTAAGCCTTTCATATAACCAATAGCGAATAAATTCCCAAGTATCCCGTAGCTTGGATTCGTATTATCTTCGCCTGCCATGGTTGGTACATGGTCGGGACGTATCGGTCCGTCAAACCCCACCTCTTTATAGCATTTCATAGCTTCAAACATGTCCGTTTGGCCATCATCATGGAATACCTCATGAAAATCAAGAGCATTGCCCCGGATATCCCTGAAATGTGCAAAAAATATTTTTTCTCTCTTTCCAAAATAGCGTATCATTTCCGGAATGTTCTCTCCCATGGCAGAAAAAGACCCCTGACAAAGCGTAATCCCGTTGTATTCGCTTGGCACCAAATCGATGACGCGTTTAAACGCATCGGCATTAATAAGTATCCTGCCTATTCCTTTTAGTACGTGTATGGGTGGATCATCGGGATGAATTGCCAGTTTTACTTTATATTTCTCAGCAACCGGAACCACTGCTTTGAGAAAGTACTCCAGATTTGACCACATTTGCTGCTGGGTTACTTCACCGGCCCAAGTCAGAGGGGCATCCTTTACATCCTCAAAATTAAAGCCGGTTGCAATAGCTTCGCCACGGGTTTTGATATTGGTGCGTGAACGAAACCAGCCTATGACGGGCATCCAGTTGTAGCATATGGTACGGATATCCAGTTTGCTTAAATTCTCAATTAATGTACAGAAATGATTGATTTCTTCATCGCGCCCAGGAAGCCCGAGTTTTACCTTGTCAAGGATAGTAGGGCCTTCAATAACAGATACCTTAAGGCCATCCTTCGTAAAACTGTTTTTCTTCTCCAGCAGGACATCATAATCCCATGGGTTTTTATTTTCCGGGAGGTTCTGCTGCTTAGGAACATTTGTGACGACTTCTGTCACGCCCAATTGCTTGGAAATAGCTTTCTTCATGTCGTGTTGATCATAAAAGTAAGCCATGGCTAGTCTCATGTATGGTACCCCCTTCATTTCTTATAAATTATTGCTTCGCCAATTTGGGGAATGGTGTATTTTAGCGTTGGATATTTTCTGTCCATGTAATATTCAAATCTTTCAACATTCTCGGTATTGATGGTAAACATATCGTAATGGGTAGGAATGACCATTCTTACTTTAAGTTTGGCAGCAAGATCGGCAGCTTCCCAAAATTGAAGATTAGACATGAAGCCTCGGCTCACCCTATCCCGGTCTCCCCCATTTATGGGCAGAAGTGCAATATCGATATCAAAGCTTTTTAAATGTGCTTCCAATTCTTCATAATAAATCGTATCTCCGGCATGATAGACCCTTATGTCATTGAAATCAATGATATAGCCTACATAGGGGTAACCGGTAACCGGATCGAAATCAAATTCATTGTGTTTCCCCGGTATCGCAAAAATTTCGATTCCCTCAAGTTTCATATGGTCCCAGGCTCCTGCTGGAATGATCCTTTCTTCCTTAATCCCAAGTGCTTTTAAAGAAGCAACAGCAGCAGGAGGTATCACCAACTTTGCGTCAGGACTAGATATTAGCATCGGAACTACCGTATCGGGATCAAGATGGTCACCATGGTTATGACTGCATAGGATGTATCCGGCATCGGTAATCAGAGATGGATCAAGATGCGGAGACATCATCCTCACATGCTTGACCAAGGGTTTATTTTCAGTTCTTTGCTCTAGCCTTGTTGAGAGATAGGGGTCCAGATAGACTGTTGTTTTGTCGGATTTAATTGCAAAGCCACTCTGGCCCAGCCACCATAATGCCAATTCCCCCGGCTCGGCATTGTAACTCTCAATCGCTCTTATCATGCTAAGATCGCCCCACATTTCATTTTAACAATTCTCTCTCTTAGTTTTGGACCCTGTTATGTGCGAAGCAAATAGCCGCCATCAGCAATAATTGTTGACCCGGTTATGTATCTTGCTGCATCGGAAGCCAAAAAGGCGACCACATCTCCTATTTCATCTGATTCTCCGACTCGCCCAAGAGGAATTTTGGCAGCAACTCTTTCAACAACCTCAGGTGTAAAATGGCTGTTCATGTCTGTAGCTATAGCTCCGGGGGCTACCGAATTCACACGAATATGATACCTTGCAAGATCAGCCGCCAAACACCTCATAAGCGCTTCAAGGGCAGCCTTGGTAGAGGAATAAAACGCCTGACTGGGCAATGGAGCAACAGCATTAATAGAAGTCACAATGACAATGCTCCCGCCTCTTCCCTGCTTGATCATAAGCTTTGCTGCACCTTGAAGAAAATAGATGGCTCCCTTAAGATTAGTGTCGAAAATATTATCAATATCTTCGGGCTGTGTTTCAATGAAACGCTTCATCACAGTAACACCTGCGTTATTCACAAAGATATCGACGCCGCCAAAAGCAGGTACAATGTTTTCCATCATGTCATCGATCTGTTCCTTTGATGTAACATCGACACATACTGTTTCAGCTCTTCTTCCAAGCTTTTCGATTTCTCTGGCCACCTCATCAAGCTGAATTTTATTTCGCGCTGCCAAAACGACATCCGCACCTTGTTTTGCCAGTGCAAGCGCTGTTGCCCTTCCGATTCCCTTACTTGCTCCGGTAACAACAGCTACCTTTCCGCTAAGATTGTATTGATTCAGAGAAAGCATAACCTTTTCCTTCCTCCTATTTGTTATCCTCTTAATATCTTCCCGGTCATGCAAATTACGCCCGGCCATACCTGTTATAGACCTCTTTGAAGGTATCACCCTTTGCCAGATCCCTTCGGGAGAGCTCTTCTTGTTTTGAGAGCGCCTCTACAGCCGCAAGAGCATCGGGCAGGATTTCTTGGGGTATAACGATTACGCCGTCGGAATCACCAAGTATCCAATCGCCCGGATTGACTTTCACATAACGCGTCAATGTTCCTGACATGAGTATGGGAATCTGACATTCTTTCGGTCTCCACCTCTTTTTGGATTCAACCGGAGAGGTATACCGTGCAAAGCAAGACCAATTCTCTATTTTCAAGATACCGGCCTTATCTCTTGTCCCCCCATCGATGACTGCACCTACTGCTCCGGCATTGCGTGCACCATAGCTCATCATCTCGCCCCAGTGGCCAACCTGGTCTTCTTTTTCGGCATTAATCAAAACAACGCAGCCAGGATAAAACCGTTCAAAAATTGCAAAGTTATCAAAATCCGGCCTTGGGAGATCCGCATCATAACGCGGTTCACGCATACCCCAGTATGTAAAGGCAGGTCCTGCCACCTTCATATCATCCCTTAACGGTTTGATACCCAAATCCAGGCATTGGTTGGGGTAGCCCATTCTGTCCAGCACATCATACATATCCGCAGAATAGGATTTTATCAGTCTCTCTCTTGTTTCAAAAATGTCCAGCTTTGCCATAGGAGCTCATCCTTTCATCATGTGAATTCTAGACTGTCAGCACTATTTTACAAACCTCTTCAGGGTTTTTATCCGATAAATCAAAAGCTTCTTGGATTTTATCTATGGGAAAGACATGGGATATAATTTTTGACGGATCTACTTCCTTTGCCTTAAACCATTGTATGACCTCAGGAAATTTTTTCAGATTCAGTCTGGACCCAACAATATCCAGCTCGCGCTTCATGATATCGATAGGAGCAATTTTCGCAGGTTCGGAAGGAAACCCCAGGACAACAAATCGGCCTGCCTGTGAAACTAACTTTGAAATGCAAAGCTCAAAGATGTTGATATTGCCGGTGGCCTCAAAAATAACATTGACGCCTTCTCCTCCTGTAAAGCTCATGACAGCCTTTTCCAGATCGTTTTTTTTAGTGTTGACCACCACATTCGCACCCATATCCAAGGCTTTTTCCAGCCTGCTATCTAAAACATCCATTATGATGACACGAGCCCCAATTCTTTTGACAGCCTGAAGTACGACCAGGCCGATGGGTCCCGCACCGCAAATTAAAACATTGTCATCCGGCGAAAGATGACCCCTGTTTATGGATTCTGCCGCAATACTGAAAGGTTCAACCGTTGTGGCATGCTCCCATGATATATTGTCAGGCAGCTTGTATACGTTGCCGGCATTCACCTTTATGTACTCCCTGTATCCTCCGTCCAGATGCACGCCTAGAACCTTAACGCTGCTGCAGACATTGTGTCTTCCTATCCTGCAAGCATAACAGCGGCCACAGGAAACCACAGGATCTATTGCTACCTTGTCTCCAGGCTTCAGGCCTGTTACCTGGGCCCCCACCTGGTAGACTTCACCGGCCATTTCATGTCCGATTATTCTAGGATAGGTTGCAAAAGCCGATCTTCCATGATAGATATGGGAATCCGAACCGCATATGCCCACCGCTTTGATTCTCACGACAACTTCCGTATCATCGGGTGCAGATACCATGGGTCTTTCCTCTATAACCAGTTTACCCGGCTCAACCACAACCACTGCTTTCATGTTCCTTCTCATCCTTTCTGTCCAGCTCAAAACCATCCGTCATACATTTATTCCATTATAGTAATTGCATCAAATCTATAAAATAAAGGATTCTACAAATACGTTTGATATTCTATGGATAATTGCTTGTCTAATAAAAAAGACCCGGGATACAATTCCCGAGTCTTTACCTGAATAGCTGTTACGGCCATGTTACATCAATATAGTCACAGTAGAGATCAACACTTGAAGCATCGCTGGTAAAATTGACCCCTATTGTATGCGTACCGGCTGAAACATTTCCAAAGCTTCCGGTAAAAGTCTTCCACGACTTGTCTCCTGTGCTCATTGTAAACGGTCCCCCTATATCAACACCATCAAGTTGAACAGTAAAGGTCTGGGTTCCGTTATAGTCGTTGCAGCGCACTGTAAAGGTATAAGCACCGCCCGCAAAGTTTTTGCTCCAGGTCATGGCTCCATTACCCCATTTGACACCTATTCCACTGCCTGAATATCCGCTCGGCCATGTCTTAACCTCACTGCTGCCGGTTGCATTTTCTCCCTCATACCTAACGGTTGTATTACTCGGCGGCGGAGTTGGTGTCGGAGTAGGTGTTGAGCCTCCTGAAAGGGTAAGCTCAACCTTATCGACACGTCCCCATTCCTCAGCGTTCTGAGCTGCCTCTATTTTTATCTGAGCACCGTTTGATACAGACACCCCATTTTTGGTCCTGCTTGTGAGGGTAGCACTGGTTGGATCTGCGCTTCCTAAATTCTGGTTCGCAATCCACTGGTCTACAACCGTTCCACCCACATACAACTTGAATGTAGCCTGACCATCATTTTCGTCATAGTAATGCACTTTGATATCATAGGTCCCGGTACTGCCGTTGAAGTTATAAACAGCATTACCGGTTACTCCGCTCGCATTGAGCTTGATAAGTTCCCCACCCGAAGCCGAAGTATTGGTATTGACTACATAATTTGTAAGAGCCATGTCCTCAGCCTCCATGGACGACCCCCCTGGAGTGGGTGTAGGTGTGGGAGTTGGTGTAGATCCGGGAGGATTGGCATTTTTCCAATTGACAAATTCATTGTATTGAGGCTTGCTGACCCCTCCCGTGGTTACCATATCAAGATAACCTCCACCTGCGCCTGCTGAAAAATCATATTGGCAGGACATCCAAACACCACGTGCTTTAAAGGTGTCCAATACTTTGAAGGTGAAGTCGTGCATAAAGCTGCTGTTCATATCCCGGTTGTCGCTTGTGTTTTCAGGAGCGGCATCCCAGTTCCATTCAGTTATGGCCAACGGTAGAGATACACCTAGAATGGATTGTACATCTGATTTGATTTTGTCTATCCCAGGCCCCCATTGATTGCTGACTTTGTCCAAAACAGCCTGATTGCTGGTATCCTCCCCATGCTCAGCATAAACATGTGCACTGATAAAATCCGGCCTCAAACTTGAATTCCCTTTGATGGCATTAAGGAAGTCTCTTATATACGCGCTTCCGCTTGCGTCAAAATGGCTCACCACGGGTCCGCCAAATTTTGCACTGGGAGCAGCCGCTCTTAATACCGGTATATCACTTGTCCAATGGGAGGCATACGTTGCTCCGCTCCAGCCATCAAAATAATTGTTCTCATTGCCAAATTCAAAATACGTTACACTATCTTTCAAAGCATTGACCTGCATCAAGGCGGTGCTTTGGTTTTTTGCCGTTAATATGGCTAGAGGCTCAATGCCGGCATTTCTTATCGCATTGGCAATGGATTGAAGCTGTGTCGCAGTAAAGCTGCGGCATGGGAATCTCATGACACCTAAGACCGCACCTGCTTTTGTTCTTATAGAAGCGTTGTTCATAAAAGAATCATTAATAGTCCCATCTCCGTTAACACCCCAGACGCCAAGATTGCTTCCCTGCAAGAATGAATTTTCTGCAGCCAGTGCCGGGCTAGGAAGAAAAGCATTGATAGTCAAAGAGATAACCAGAAAAAATGCAAGTAAAGTCCCCAGTACCTTTTTCATAGGTCAGACTCCTTTCATAAATGCAATTGAAACGATTATGAAAAATACCATTGCGGATTTGCTTGCGCTCCTGAGAGGCGGGCATCGAAGAAACTTCAAAGTGTGGCCTATTATGCTCAAGATGAGATCATGGGCCTTCGGTACCTTCGGCACATGGAAATTATACGCCTGTCATTAAAATATAAAATAGAGAATTCTATAATCATGTTTAAAATCCTATACTCATTAAGCCGTCAGAAAGTGTTTCATTACCCCATAAGAGAAACATACCAAATGTAGAAGCATGTATGTGGGCTCCAGTATTCCGTCGTTCTCCAATCCGTTGTATATCGCATGTCAAGAACAGGCTCATCATTTTCATCGCCTATAAATCCATTCATTATTCCTCCGGGAATAAGACCGAGGAATCTTGAATGGGGATACGGGTTGTTTATTCCTTCTGCCGTCATGAGGCATGAATTTTGAGGATTGCAGCCCATTACCCATTCAACCTGGTGACGTGATAAATCCACTATTTTTTCATCTTTAATAATCTTCCCGGCCATTATCAGCCCAACAGCATGTGAGAGCAGGTGCGCAGTAAGGCCTTGATAAAATCCGCATTTTGTGGGCGAAAAAAACCGGAACTTCAAGGTACCGTCCAATGGTCTGTACTTTTCACTGCTGGGTTCATGAGTATAGAGACCATATGGAATCATACTAAAGGGGTTCGTCTGCGTCATGGGTAATACGTAATCTCTGCAATATAGCGTAAGCGCTTTATGGCATGCTTTTCCGAGCTCATGATCTTCTCCTAGAAAACTATAGGCCTCGCTTACCGCAATAATCGGAGCTCCCGAGCCTTCGTGCCATCTGTAGAAATCATTTTTGTCGGAATCAGTATACCAGTACCCTCTTATTTTATTCTGATCAAATTTAAATTCGTTTTCCTGAAAGGACAGAAGATTGCAAATTTCAGTCTCAAGCTTTTTGTTAAGAGCAGGCTCGGGTGAAAGCCTGCAAAGCTCAATTAAAGCTAAAACCGACCAAGCAACTGCATTTATTTGAAGGTTGGGTTGGGATCTCATGTACGTATAGGTTTTCAGTGCAGCCTCAAAGCATTGGTCTGAATACCGAGGGTCCGCTTTTTTAAAAATCTCCGCAAGCATAGCCTCAAACATAATAAAACGCCATTGCACAGTCGGTAAATACTTTTTGGAGACATGTCTTTCATCGCCCGACAAAATAATATTATCTGTCCATCGGTTATCACTGTTATCGCCATTCAGCCCGCCGCCTACATCATGCCATATCAGTCCGTCTTCATCCTGCATTTTCAAAAAATAAGTATTCCCCCATCGCAGCTCATCAAGCAAATCTCCCTCATTCTGGTTAAAAGTAAACCAGTCGGGATTTTTATGTCGTTTCAGCTGTGCGATGGAAATACCTAATAGCAGCGTGTGCTGGACCCATTTTCTAAGATCTCCGGCATCATGCCAGCCTCCGGTGGTATCAAAGTATTTTCCTGACTCCCTTTCAACCGCGTCATCCAGATGGCAGGCTTCATGATAGTCTGGAACAGCCTGACCGCATCTTTGTATATGGATATAATCAAAAGCCTTTCTTAAAGTTCTTGAATAAACATCCTCTCTGATTTCAAAGGGCACGGAATTATGTTCATTGTCCAATGAAATTAAGTAGATGCCCGGCGCTTTAAAATCAGAAAAATCGGCGATATAGTATTCACCCCACTGATAAGCTTTCTTCAAAAGCTTTCCTTTGTACACGACAAGATTTGTCTTGGGATTTGCATGTTTCTCATTATACCCTTCAAAACCCAAATCCACTATCTGGAAGCTGTTATATGACCCGTCCCCCCATATTACTGCATGTTTGATGCTGTCATCAGGCTTAAAGCCCAAATGGTTTACGCACACTTGCATATACTCTAGTCTCCATTCAAATGAATTGTAAATTCTATCTTATTTTGCATAATCGTTTGATAGCGCCTCGAAGCGTTTCCTTCGAGGCGCTATACTGCTTCATTTTTTACTCGTTCTGAAGGTGATATCATTATTTGTTGCTTCAGTATCACCACATTCATTTACTGCAGTAACTCTTATATAGTACGTGGTATTGTGTGTGAGCCCTGAAACGAGACAGGAATTGCTTGTTACTGTGGTTTCGAAATCAGCCTTATGAAATTTTTTGTATTTGGAGATAGCTACCCTATAGTAATCTGCACCCTGGGAGGCCTCCCATGTCAAAGTGAAGCTGAAAGGCTGATCAACCGCACCGTCTTCAGGGCTTAAAAGACTGAAGGCCTGAGGAGAACGATTAGCATAAACTGAGATTTTTACATCCAAGCAGCTTGATATAATGCCGTCATTAACCATAAAAGTGACTATAAAGTCTCCGACCCTGTCAGGAGTCCATACAAATACACCATTACTGGAATCAAGGGCTGCACCGTCTGGAAGATTAGGTGACGTATAGGTTAAATCCTTGCCCGTTCCACTTTTGGCATTCACATCAAAGGTCAGTTTCTGACCCATATAGATGGCCTTGTCATCTACTGGCTCAAAGACATGTGATCGCAAGGTACTGGTAAGCTCCATCTTGTCAGTACGGCTCCATTCATTGTAAGCTCCGTTTTTCATAACAGCCGTCGATTCAAGCCTGATTGCATCATTATTTAATAAGGATACACCCGTCATGGTTCTGCTTGTTCTTGTCTGCGCATTGGGATCTGCGCTCCCAAGGTTGGCATTCGCAGTCCACTCGTCTGCCAGAGTTTCGCCTGCGAATAATTTATTGGTGTTATCACCGTCATTCTCATCGTAGTACCATATTTTAATATCATATAATCCGTCTGCACCTGCGAAATTAAAGCTGGCAGACCCTGTTGTGCCATTTCCATTGAGCCTGATGGCATTGTTCGCCACACTGTCATTAGGGGATGCATTAGCCCCTGAAAGCTTGGTAAGTCCAAAGCCGGAGCCCGCATTACCAACCTTGCCTAAAGTCATATGCTCAGCTTCAACAAGGTAAAAGTTCCTTACAGTGAAACTAAAACCATTATTGATGGCCTCGGTAGATCCACTGGCATTACTGGCCGTAACCTTCCAGTAATAGGTCTGACCGTATGCGAGACCTGATAAATCATACAAATTATCCGTTATGACAGTGTCTACTATTGGCATGCTGTAATCCGGGTTTTGTGAAACCACCAGAGTATACTCTTTTACATCATTTGCCCTGCTCCAATGCAGCGTAACATCAGTAAGCATTCCTTTGGCCTTGTCATAAGGTCCTCTCAGGCTAAAGCTCCCCGGTTGGACTCCGGGATCCGGTTTTGTGCTGAAAGTGCGATAGCCGTCGTTGGATACAGCGCTTCCTCCCGGCCCATGAGCTATGACCTTCCAATAATAGGTGGTATTATAGTCAAGACCACTGATCTGTTTTGATAGATCACTCCCTACCCCCTGATTGTATATGGGGCTGGTAAAGCTTTCGTTATCCGCTACCTCAAGTGTATAGGAGGTTGCGTATTCCGAGGCGCTCCAGGTAAACTTTGGTGAAGCTTCCTGATCTTCGGCATGATCTGCCGGGTATAAGAGAGCGAAGGATTCCGGTATATACTCGGTGGTGAAGCTGAATACCGATGAAGTATCCGAGATATCATTATTGGGTATGACCTTCCAGTAATAGGTTGTGCTAGGGTCAAGCCCGCTAAGCTGGTAGGAGGTTTCCGTAACATTCATACTAACAATCGGGTTTATAAGCTCGCTGTTATCAGATAATATCATTTTATAGCTAACAGCGCCGGGGTATTTTCCCCAACTGAGAGTCGTATTTAACGACTGACGTATTGCACCGTTTGCCGGAGTTTTTAAAAGAGCCATTTTAAAGCTTGTAGCATTATAGTACTGCGTACCGTCATTCAAAGTAGTTCTGACTACAACCTTCCGTGAATCCAGAGGGTTCATTGCTGATACATCTATTTCTGCACTGTACGTTCCGTCCGAATTATCAACCATTGCAAGAAATGCACTGCTCTCGTTTCCAAGTGCATAATCAACAGCGATAATTTTCTCCGCTTCTGCTTTAGGCTTTGCAACAACTTCTACAATATTGTTACTTGGCTTGTCCAATCTGCTTCCCGTCCGCGGATACAGAATTTCAGTATCCTGAAGCTCCTGGGCAGAAGGGTTGTCATACATGGCTGAAAGTGTCATGACATTATAGAATAAGCCAATCTGAATACTTATGCTGTGCTCATTGTATCGCCATTGGTTCCATCCGTCGGCCTGGACCGTTCTGTCCTCATACCAGGGATACGCGCTGTTATTGTCCATGGTATCCTTGCTATTGGGCCCGCACACCATTGCGCCAGGCAGTATAAAGCCCTGTTGTGGCCCCGCTGACTGCGCATTGGCATCCAGACGGCTATGAATATACTTTGTATAATTTTCCCCAATTCCGGATACCCAGCTTGTATCCCAAGGGTTATTGCCAAATACCCAATAAAGCCCTTTCTTCACGGCCTTGAGCGCCTGGGCTGCCAAAGAAGGATTGATATCCTTGAATAGGTTATAATAGCGCAGAGTATCTGCAATATAGGAGACATGGGGTTCATTGACACCAAAGGTTCCTAATTCATTTAAGACTCCATATGGCGTATCGTTAGCACTTGAAATAAAATAGTTCACACGCGACTCCAGCAGTTCCTGAATTTTTATAGAAAGGGCTGATTTCTCTTCCTCTGTCAAAGCACTGTCAGAAATGGCCGGATAGAGCTCCTGCATGGCAAGTGAGCTAAGGTTCCAATAATTGGTGCATTGTAAATCATCAAAGGTTAGCGACATGATTCTGTCTCTGGCTTTTGATAAGTAATCCGTGTTTTTGATAGGATCAAGCAAATAGAGCTCGACTTCTGCCCAAAGCATGGGGTCTTTGAGCCCTTTAGATGCAAGATAGTTGGATCTTGGGTATGCTCCGATTGATTCCTCATAAGAATCAGCTTTGATATAGGCAGCTTCTGCACGCGTTATACAAGCTTCAATAAAATCCATAGCACCAAGGGCGTCCCCAGTATTTTCTACAAAGGCTCCGTTTTCATCTATCCGTTTATCATTGACATTCAGATTAGCTTGGCTATATGTACCTGCCGCCCCAGAATTGAGCTTTCCGGCATCAATCGCTGACTGCAAGGCACGTGCAGTTGCGGCTAAAGAAGCAGCCATTTTTGCGGTACCTTCAACTGATTTTGAGGTGTCAGCAGTATAACGGTCATCCTTTGCTCCTGTCGGGCTGCCAATAATCTGATCCGTATACAGCTCTGGATGCTTCCATGCACCCTTGTCGTCCCCATTGGTATGGCTGAATTTTTGAACATTATAGCCAAGGCCGTCAAATGCGTCTATCATTTTCAATGAAAATGATGCGCTGAAAATAATTTCATCCAGAACATCGGGAATACCATTACCATCAAAATCGAAATCCATTGTACCGGACAAGAGGTTGTCAAGATACGTCAGGGCCATCTGGCCGGTAACCCATTGGTTTTCACTGTATACAGCATAATCGCCGGCATCGTACCAGCCACCTACTAAGTCATAGTGCTTGGTCTTTGTTTCATCCCATGCGTCGTCAAGAAAAGCTGCAGGGTGATAGCCCTTTGTTACCAAAGGATTGCTTCCATATTTGGTTCCATATGTACCCTGTGCCATTAATGCTTCCGTATCGGCATTTCTTTGCATCCTATAATAGGCCATAAAGTCCTGCTTATAGGCATCCCAAATATTTTCCAGTATGGGAAAAGCAACCGATGATTTATCATTTGATCTAACCGTAAAGTCTGTTCCAACGAGGATTACATCTGAAAAATCAATGGCGTACAAATATTTACCCCACACTATGCCTTCATCCTTCATTAATCCTGTCGCAACTGATGTACCACCCTTAAAGATGTCATAGGTTTCATTCACCAATTTATTATCTGCTATGACATAGGCTATTTTAAAGTCATCAGCGCTATAGCCCGCCTGACTTACAACCACATTTTCTACCGTACCCGAAACCTCCTCCAAGTCCTGTACCAAAGCACTGCTAGCTGGATATATCAGATTTATAAACAATAACAAGGATAAGAACAGACACAAAAACTTTCTGCCTTTCATTTGAATCTTCACTCCTTCATTGTTATTTATGGCTCAGTCTGTATTGACATGGAGTAAAAAGCCTGATGTTCAAAACAATGACTCAGCTCTCAGAGAAATAAACTGAATGTGTGGCTATTCACAAACCTCGGCCTGGAAAAAGAAAGTTCGGGGACTATTCTACATAGTCCCCTATTATCTGGTTTTTATGAAATGTATGTTCTTACTTCTGAGCGGCTGCCCATGCTTCATACTGTGTTTGGAATTCAGCAATTATCTTATCAAGTCCGTTTGCCTTCATTTTATCGTTTGCTTTTTTGATGGTTTCCACTGCATCTGATGATCCTGTTCCAAGTATTGTGGCGTATTCACTCCATGCATTGTTTACGGCCGCGACTTCAGTCACAATGTTGGTTGTGTCAAAGTAATAACCAAGAAGTTCGGCTCTCTTTAATGATTTGTTGTATTCGTTGAGCTTTACAAACTTCTGCGGGTCATCTGTATCCTTAAGATACTGCATAAACTGATTTCCGAATTCCCAGTTTACACTTGGATTCCATCCGGTGTCATCCCAAGTCTTAAAGCCTTCAGGAATAGAGATAACATTCTCGCTTTTCTTCACATAGTGCTTGCCCTCTATACCTCTGTGGAACAAGTTAATGAAATATTCATCGCAATAGCCAAGATTCAATACCATCATCGCTCTTGCCGGATCGGCAGAAGTTCTTCCGATTGCTGTAAGCGCACCATTTGCTCCGTCTGTGGATATAAGTCCGTCGCCCAAATCAACCTTATACAGATCAAAACCACTCTTGTCTTTAAAGAATTCAAGCTGGCCGGGTTGTGCTGTTGAAAGGAACATCCAGCTCTTTCCTGCCTTGAAAGTATCATGTTCATTGGTCTGGGCAGTTGTAGCGTCCTTGTTTATGTATCCTTTCTCAAACCAACTGCTCATGAGCTTTGCTTGGTTTACCCATTCAGGTATTTCAAGCGCATTGACAAACTTCTTGGTCTGCTTATCAAAGACAATATAGCGGAAGCTCTTGTTAAACTCATATCGGTTGGCTTTATATAATTCGTTGGTCAATACTAATTTGAACTCAGGGAAGTAACCCGGAGTCATGTATAAAGGAACGAAAGTAGGCTCTTTTTCCTTAATTGTCTGGAGCATGGGCTCAAGATCTTCCAGCCCCGTTACCTTAGATACATCAAAACCGTATTTGTCACAGATATCTTTTCTGAAGAACAGACCGTTGCTCTGGCCAAGATCCTTGTTGACACCAAGTGCATAAAGCTCGCCGTTTACCTTGGATGCTTCCAAATATACAGGATTGATAACCTCCAGAATTCCCTTTCCATACTTTTCAAGGAGCGCATTTAGAGGTTGATAGGCGTTTTTGGGCACATTCTGAAAATACTGGGCTTCGGCAGAAGTAAAAATCAAGTCGACCTGTTCTCCCGATTGCAGTAATATAGGGAATTTTTGGCCCCAGACCGACCAGTCAATGGGCATCATAGCAAGACTGCAGTTAAGTTTATCTTTTAGGTACTTGTTAATTTCATCATTAACCACCTGCAGCTCTTTTTTGGTGCTTCCTGGATAGTAAAAATTCAATTTTACAAACTCGGCCGTAGGATTTTCTACTTCAGGTGTAGCAGATGGGCTGTCCGAAGAAGTAGATGTTGGCGTTGGTGTTGCGTTTGTGGCAGCTGGCTGACCACAACCTGTCAAAAATAGCGACAGTGTTAAAAGTGCTACCAATACTTGACCCAGGATCTTAGTAATTTTTTTCATGGCTCTCCTCCTTAAAAATATTACTATGCTTAACCTTTTTGGTATCAGCCTTTTACAGATCCTACCGTCAGTCCCTTGATGAAATATTTCTGGAAGAACGGATAGGCAAAAATGATGGGACCTATTCCTATGACGACCATTGCCATACGAACTGTTTCCGAAGGTATATCGAGGTCGAGTGCGGCCCCCTGATTCATGGCTTCAATGTTATTTCGCAGGTATTGAATGGTCATAAGTGCTCTTTGCATCGAAAATTGAAGATTATAGAGTTTTTCTTTATCTATGTACATCATGCAATGAAAAAAATCATTCCAGTAATAGACGGTAGAAAACAGTCCGATTGTAGCTAATATGGGTTTTGAAAGGGGAAGAACCAAGCTGAAAAACGTACGGCTTTCACTAGCCCCATCAATTTTTGCCGATTCTATTATTTCAAAAGGGATATTTTGTTGATAAAAGGTTCTCATGATAAAGATATTGAAGCCACCCGCCAATCCGGGAAGAATCATCGCCATAAGGGTATTCTTTACACCCAGCATCCGGACATATACAAAATAGGTAGGTGCCAAACCGCCCGAAAAAAGCAGCGTTAGTAGTACATAATTTGAGAAAAATTTTCTGAACGGAAAGTCTTTTCTTGACAGCGGGTAAGCAAAGAGGGAATTTATCAGAACATTTGACGATGCTCCTATTACAACAACGAATATTGTAATGCCATATGCTCTTAAAACAAAGTCAAAATCCTTGAACAAAAACTCGTATGATTTTGTACTCAGCGCTTTGGGAAAAAATGAATAGCCGTAATAGAAAAGCGTTTTCTCCTCAGTGAAGGATACAGCTATCAGCAAAATAAAGGGTATAATACAAACACAGGCATATAAAATAAAGATCATATTAAGCATAGCATTTGAAAAAGGGGATACAGAATTGATTTGGAGTTTTGCTTTCATATTTTCCTCCTGTGAAAGAGACCTCGAATGTCCGTTACATCTGTATTTCAAGCATTGATTAAATTTAAAACAGTGATTTCTCGGGATCTATCTTTTTCACAATCATATTTGTAACATAAACAGTGATAAATCCAACTAAAGACTGGTACAGACCTGCGGCAGAGGACATTGAAATATCACCGACTTTCTGCAGGGCCCTGTAGACATATGTATCAATAACATCAGTGACTTCATACAGAGCCGGGGAATCCATCGGGACTTGGAAAAACAAATTAAAGTTTCCCTTAAATATGTTTCCTAAGTTTAATAATGTCAGTACAATAATGACAGGGAACAGCAAAGGAAGTGTAATGCTTTTTATCTGCTGCCATTTACTCGCACCGTCAACATATGCTGCTTCATAGATTTCACTGTCTATGGCTGTAATTGATGCTAAATATATAACACTATTCATGCCTGAATAGACCCAAAGGTTGACAAGAGGTATTATGATTGTCCAATATTTGGGCTCTGCATACCACAAAATTTCTTTCATTCCGAAAGCCTTCAGTACGGTTTTATTCACAAATCCGTATTCAGGATTCAAGAATGCAAACACAATAAATCCTATTACTACAAAGGACATAAAATAGGGAAGAATGATGATGGTTTGATATATTTTAGACGCAAGGCGATTTTTGATTTCATTCAACGCTACGGCTATTATAACAGCTATTATAATTCCAAAGACTATGAACACTAAATTAAAGGCCAAGGTGTTCCTGGTTATACGAAAGGCGTCAGAAGTGGAAAATAGAAACTTAAAGTTTTCTAGACCGACAAAAGGACTCTTAAATAATCCTTTTGAATAATCAAGCCTCTTAAAAGCCATTATCACACCGAACATGGGGAAATAATTATTTATCAGTATCACTATGAATCCAGGTAACATCAGCAGTAACAGAGCTTTATATTTTTTAAAGTTTCGAATGAGTTTTGACATGGGGGACTTTTTTGTATTTGGAATAGCTATCTTCATGCTGTTTTGCATACTATTACAGGACTCCCTTCCCGATTGATGCTCATAATAGAGTTACTCGCGGTCCCTGCGTCACATGCGGACCTGGATGCTGTCTGACAATGTCATTATAGCAACACAGCTTTTCATTTAAAATAAAAGAATCTATAATAAAGTACAAAATTCTATCTTGGTTAATCAAATAGAATAGATAATGTTATAACACTTTGTGTAATAAGGAATAAGGACCCAATATAACATTGGATCCTCGCTATGATTGAGTATTGGAATGAAAAAACCGGTGAAACCCTTTCTTAATTTGTCACTGCGCTAGAATGAATATCGGGGTCAGTATAATTTTTGATGTTGACCCGACCTGTTATGCCATATTTGTCAAGCAACATGTTAAGCCGATAGCTTTCATTTGTTAGACCGCTTTCCAAAGGCAACAAACCATTAAATATAGAAATATAGACATTGGCCCTGGAGAATTCATCAATATCCAGCGGGGTCGGCGGATACACAGCGTCCCATTGTCCCGGCATGAATTTATCAAAGTTCAAGACCTCCGGCTTCTTGCCAGGATCAGTTATGATGTCGTTCATCACAGGCAGCAGGCAGCCCTCATGATATAATTTTGTATTGTATTCCTTAGAATAAATATATTTCCAAAATAATATTGCTTTGTTCAGGTTTACTGACCTGTTATTGACCACCTGCCATCCTGAAGCATCTATACCAATATAGCCCTTACCTGCGTTCTCCAAGTTTACGGAAGGAGGAAGAGCCACAGCCCAATTACACTTTGTTGAGAATAACTTATGCAACAGAACCGGTTCCCAGCTTGGAGCAAACATCATACCAATATTACCTTCAGCAAACTGTAAAAGCGCTAAATCTTCTTTCATGGTCATTTCACCCGGAAAGATTGTTTTACTTTCCTTCAAGCTCATAAAAGCTTCAAACCATGGCTGGTACACATTTAAGTCATAGGTACCTTCTTTATAATCAAAAAAGTACTTACCGCTATAAAAATTTATGGCCTCCATGGGTTGAATAAAGCCATTCCAGATGTCATTTGCCGGCAGAGCAAAACCATAAATTCTGTCGCCGATTCCAGAATCAGTAATTTTCTTCGCGAAGGATACGAGCTCGTCCAGATTCTTAGGTGGTCTTTCGGGATTCAATCCGGCTCTTTTAAATAAATCCTTATTGTAAATCAGCCTATAGGTTACTTGATTTGATGGAATGGAGTAAAAATGATTGGCGAACTTATCATCATAGGCCAGCTTTTTGGCCCATTCAGGAAAATCAGCCAGAAAAGACTCCTCAACTCTATCTGTGAGTTCATAAAGCCAGTTTTTATAGATGTAGCTAAAAAGCCATTCGCTACGCGCTTCAAAAACATCTGGGCCATCCCCGGAGGATAGCAGCATGTTTATAGTGTCATTATATCTTGACCTTGGTATCTTAACCAGTTCAACCCTGATGTTATCCTGGTTTGTATCACTGTAATCCTTAATTGCCTCCTCCACAACATCTGTCAAAGGGACGGACCACTGAGCATACTTAAGAATGGTAACAGGTTCACTGACAGCTGTGCTTTCTGTTGACTCCTGGGATGGATTATAGTTATCCATATGGCCTGAAGAGCTACAACCAACCACTAAGAATACGATTAAAAACAGTAAAATTATACTTTTAGCTTTAAGATTATCCATATATTTACCTGTCTATTTATATATTCTTAGCTTATCGCATTTTATTGCAATAAATATGATAAAATTATATAATATTTTAAGCATCATTGCCAAGTAGTCTTTAAGGCAGGTATGGATATGGCTAAAATATCCTTAAAAAAACTGTTTTTAAATAAGTTTTTCTATAATATCAGTATAAGAAGCAGGCTACTTATTTATTTCATTACATTAGTGATACTGCCGACCTCCATTATCACTATTACGGTCTATAACAGATCCGCCGGTATCATAACAGAAAAGATGAACTCATCACTGAAGAACAACTTGAATATGATTCAATCCGACCTTCTTCAAAAAATGGACTACATTTATGATACGATGTGCAATATCTATCTAAGTCAGGATGTCATTAGTATTCTGTCTTCAGAACACCCACTCAGTCAGACCGACATCATCAGTGAAATGAATACGCTTGATAAAGTATTGGAAAGCTATCAAATTCACAATCCAGGCCGAAACATCATCATTCCAAGGCTCTATTTGTTCAACAGGCCGGAATACCTCATGTACAGATTCTCAGATAAAGTTTCCGATTCGGGAATTCTTGAAAGGGAGAAATGGTATTTGAATATGCCTGCCGAATCAAAATACAAAATAGTTGGACTTAACAAAGTAACTGTTTCTTCTATAACCTTTGATACTCTCAAAATCGCCAAAAGGTTATTGGCGCTGAATAATATCAATCTCCCCTATGCCGGTGTTCTGACCATTGATGTCGGCTTGGATGAATTCATAAGCATACTTAACAGCTTCAAACCTTCGCCCAACAGCATTATTTTCATTATTGATTCCAGCAATAATATCATATTGAGTCCGGATAAAACTCAGCTGGGGGAGACACTGGAAGAAAGATCCTATGTAAAAAAAATCAACAAGGCTTCCGGAATTGACTACAACTCATTTATCGAGAAAATAGATGGTTCTGATATTCTTGTTTCATACAAAAAAACTGAGGTTCTTCCCTGGACAATCATTGTCCTGTCACCGATGAGTGAGCTAAATGGTGAGTTGGTTACATTTAACCGAATCATGCTTATAGTCATCATTATATGTGCAGTACTTGCGTTTGGAATGGTTTTATACCTTGCGGACAACATCTCCCACCCTATCCGGAAGCTTATAAAATCCATGTCAGTAGTACGAAACGGCAATTTTGACATCTCCATCGAGTATAATAGAAACGATGAGTTTGCCTATCTTATCAATACTTATAAAAAAATGGTTCATGACATAAACGAGTTGGTACATAAACTCTATGTCAGTGAACTCAACAAAAGAGACGCCGAGCTGAAGCTTCTTCAGGCTCAAATCAACCCTCACTTTTTATATAATACGCTTGATTCCATTAACTGGCTTTCAATGAAATACAATGCCGATGATATAAGCACAATGGTCATATCGCTGTCGGATTTCTTCAGGTATAGTCTGAGCAAGGGTAAGAACATTATTACTCTTGGAGATGAAAAAAAACAGGTGGAGTCCTATTTGACCATCCAGAAAATTAGGTTTAAGGATAAGCTTGATTATACCATTAATTTCCCTACAGATATTCATAAGTATTTAACAGTGAAACTTATTATGCAGCCCATTGTAGAAAATTCGATTATTCACGGTATTGAGAACAGACGCGGGAAAGGCGAAATTATAATCAATGCAGAAAACAAGGATGGGATAATTGAAATCATTATTCTGGATAATGGAGCCGGTGCAGATGTGTCGGAATTGAATGCCATTCTTGAAAGAAGCACTGTTTCAACATCATTTGCCATAAGAAATGTCAATGAGAGGATTAAGAACTTCTTCGGTGAAGAATACGGCATAAGGTTTTTCAATAATGAGGGATCTGGAGTAAGAGTAGTGATCAGATTTCCAGCAACCACAACTTTGGAGGGATTTAATGTTACGGATGATCATAGCTGATGATGAATTCATAGTAAGAGAGGGCTTAAAGTCCATAGTTGATTGGCAGTCCTTCGGCATCGAAGTAATTGCAGAAGCTGTGGATGGCCAGGAAGCCTACGAATTATGCGAGCAACTCCAGCCGGATATCCTTTTTACCGATATTCGCATGCCTTTAATGGATGGCCTTGAAGTAGCCATGAAGCTAAAGGAGCAGAAAAAAGATATAAGGGTTATCATTATAAGCGGCGTACAGGATTTCAGTTATGCAAAAACAGCTATAGATATTAATGCCGAGGGTTACATACTTAAGCCCATAAAAATAGCTGAGCTTAAGGAGGTCGTCAAACGCGTTACAACAGGTATCAACAAAGAACGGAACCGAGAGCAGGAGATGATGAGCTTAAGACAGCAGCTCCATGAGAACCTTCCGGTTATTCGAGAGAAATTCTTACGGAATCTCATTTTGGGCAATTTCAAAAGTGAGCAGGAAGTCTATGATAAGCTGGAATTTCTTAAGATACCGTTTCAGAGAGGTCAGTCGGTGCTTGTTGCTCTCCTTCAGGTAGATAACTACAATCAGATTCCGGAATATCAAACGGAAGAAGATAAACAGCTCTTGAGTTTTTGCGTATCGAACATAATCGATGAAATGATGTCTGAACATGGCTGTGGGATAAGCTTTTGCCTTAGTGAAAACGAATTCGTCTTGATTTTTGATCAGAGTACAGCCTATGGCAATAACTATATTGAGGTTTGCGAGAAGATCACAACCAGTATAAATAAATTCTTGAAAGTATCTGTTTCAATTGGTCTAGGCTCTTTAGCCAAGAGCTTCTTACAAATCAAGCAGACCTATAAGGATGCATGTATTGCCCTGAACTACAAGTTTTATACAGGGAATAATTCTATTTTAAGCATAAATGATATCAATATCGTAAGAGGCGTACACTCAAACCAGTTCAATCAGGAAAGTGACGACTTGTTTGAATTTGAAAATAATCTTATCAGTTCCATGAAGTTAGGGAATAATGCTGCGGTCACAGAGGCAATAGAAAATTTATTCAGTCTGTTTATCGCAGATAAAAGCCGTGCAGTCGACTATATTCAGAGTATATGCGTGGAAATGGTTTGCAGTGCCGCCAGAGCTTTATACGAACTGGACGAAAGGATTGAAAAGATTGCACTGAGCCAGGCCGCAATATTGGAAACAATTTATCAAACGGAAAATGTCTTTGATCTTAAAAATAAGATGATTTCTTTATTCATAAAAATATCCCAATACTTTTCAAATAAGCATAACCAGAAAAATGTAAAGGTTATTGGTAAAATAAAAGAGATAATTGAAAAAAGATATGCCGAGGATTTAAGTATATCCAAGTTATCCGAGGAGATTTACTTGACGCCGAATTATTTAAGTCAGATTTTTAAACATGCAACAGGAGAAACAATAAATGAATATATTATAAAGACCAGAATGGAGCAAGCCAAAGAACTTTTAAAATCTACTGATTTTAAAATACTAGAGATTGCAGAGATGGTTGGATTCGATAATCCGCATTATTTCAGTACTGCTTTCAGAAAGTATACCGGTGTTCATCCTCAGAAATTCCGTTCATGCCTGAATACATGATCCCGCCACAGTCCGCACCAATTCCTCTCTTTCAAAGAGAACACAACCACCCACATGACCGGAATGATCCTCAATTAAGACATTACTATCCCGTAATTTACGAAATAACGGCGAATTCATTGCTTCCTTTAAGGACGTATTCTTTAAGCTGGTATCCGAATATGGAGAGAATGGGCAGGGCTCAGCTCCGCCATGGGAATTAATATGAAAAAAACCACGTCCTGCTGCAAGACACCCTCCTGAAGCCTTTTCATCCCCTGGAAAAGAAATAAGAAGTAAATCCTCATAGCTTTGCCTAAGCTTTAATAATTCATCATTTAAATACTCTCTCTCGGCTGCTTCCGGTGCCGATTCCTTTGAATTACTGGCTACAGGAACATATTCTACATAGAAAACAAGCTTACACTCTCTCTTGCGCAGGTTATCCAAAAATTCTACTGATGTGACTTCTTTCAAATTTTCTTTTGTAACTGTTACAGATGCGCCGTAAAAAATCTTATTTTGCTGTAAGCTATCCATTGCATGAAATATTTTTCTATATACACCCTCTCCACGCCTGGTATCTGTTGCATTTTCATCACCTTCGATACTAAGTACGGGAACTAAATTGCGGTATTTTAAAAACATGTTTATGTATTCTTCATTGATCATCGTTCCGTTTGTAAATATAGGAAATAGGATGTCCTGAATCTTGCCTGCGGCTCTTATTACTTCGGGCCGCATCATCGGCTCTCCGCCAGCCAACAGGATAAATGCGACACCGACACTTTTTGCATCATGAAAAATTTTAAGCCATTCCTCATCTGTCAGTTGATCGTTTACCTCTTTATCATGACAGGCATGATTGGATCTTGCATAACATCCTGCACAGTGCAGATTGCATTTACTTGTAATACTTGCAATTAAGAACGGCGGAATATGCTCGCCATTTTTCTCTGCTTCCAAGCGTAGCTTTTTAGCCTGCTTGCATGCTAATGCAAATTTTGCCAAGAAGATACTCTCTTTGGGGTTGGATATCGAAGCCTTTATGGCCCCAACTACAATATTTTCAACACCATCGCTTAAATAGCTTGCCAAATCAAATACTTCATTCTTTTTCAAATACTTTTCCTCCGTTTTAGCGGAAATAAATTTCATACCTACCTAGCTTATGCATAAGTATGAGCCTTGTGCGAATTAATTATATAATTTTAGGAACAGTTGTCAATTAAAATTGATAAATGGCAGAAGAACTTTATTAAGGTGCACAACGGTTCAAGATATATAAAAAACCGTTGAGCAGTACACTCAACGGTTTTTGGGGAACTTATAAAAAGAATAGCTATGATTAGCGAACTGCGGCCTGAGCGGCGGCAAGGCGTGCTATCGGCACACGGAAGGGTGAGCAGGAAACATAGCTTAATCCTGTTCTATGGCAGAATTCAACCGATGAAGGCTCTCCGCCGTGTTCACCACAGATACCAAGCTTAATGTCAGGACGGGTCTTTCTGCCCAACTGTGCAGACAGCTCAACCAGTTTGCCTACGCCTGTCTGATCAAGCTTTGCAAAAGGATCGGACTCGTAAATCTTCTTGGCATAGTAATCTTCCAAGAACTTGCCTGCATCATCACGGGAGAAGCCGAAGGTCATCTGAGTAAGGTCATTGGTTCCAAAGGAGAAGAATTCCGCCTCGGTTGCAATCTCATCAGCTGTGAGGGCTGCCCTTGGGATTTCAATCATGGTGCCCACCTTGTAATCAAGCTTTGCACCGGCTTCTTTAATGACTGAGTCAGCAGTTTTAACGACGATTTCTTTAACATATTTCAATTCCTTGATATCGCCAACCAAAGGAATCATGATTTCAGGAATAACGCTCATGCCTTCCTTGTTCACATTGATAGCAGCCTCGATAACAGCTCTGGTCTGCATCTCTGCAATTTCAGGATAGGAAACGGCCAGACGGCAGCCACGGTGACCCATCATGGGGTTAAATTCATGAAGGCTGGCCACAACAGCTTTAAGATCATCAAAGCTCATTCCCATCTCTGCAGCAAGAGCCTTGATATCCTCGTCTTCCTGGGGCAGGAATTCATGCAGCGGAGGATCCAGGTAACGAATGGTAACAGGGAAGCCCTTCATTTCGCGGAACAAGCCTTCAAAATCGCTTCTCTGCATAGGAAGCAGCTTGTTAAGAGCTTTTCTGCGCTGTTCCTCGGTACGGGCCACAATCATTTCACGCATGGATTTAATTCTGTCGGAATCAAAGAACATGTGCTCGGTACGGCAAAGGCCAATACCCTCTGCACCGAATTTAAAGGCTTGAGCGGCATCTGCCGGAGTATCGGCATTAGCTCTGACCTTAAGGGTACGGAGCTCGTCTGCCCATGCCATAAAGGTTCCGAAATCTCCTGTTAATTCAGGCTCAACGGTAGGAAGCTTTCCGGCATAGATATTACCGGTGGAACCGTCAAGTGAAATCCAGTCGCCTTCTTTATAGCTATTACCTGCCTTATCGGTAAAGACCTTTGCGCCTTCATTGATCTTAATTTCACCGCAACCGGCTACACAGCATCTACCCATACCGCGAGCAACTACAGCTGCATGAGAGGTCATGCCGCCGCGAGCAGTCAAGATACCCTGTGAAACATGCATGCCTTCGATATCTTCAGGAGAGGTTTCAAGACGGACAAGCACCACTTGTTTTTCGCCCTTCTCAAAGGCTTCAACAGCATCCTCAGCAGTAAAGAATACCTTACCGGTTGCTGCTCCGGGAGAAGCCGGCAAGCCCTTGGCGATAGGCTTCGCTGCTTTAAGTGATTTTACTTCAAAGTTGGGATGAAGAAGAGAATCCAACTGTTTGGGATCAACCTTCATGATGGCCTCTTTCTTATTGAGCATGCCTTCGTCAACCAGATCAACAGCTATCTTCAAAGCAGCCTGAGCGGTTCTCTTTCCATTTCTTGTTTGAAGCATGAACAGCTTGCCGCGTTCAATGGTAAACTCCATATCCTGCATATCGCGATAATGCTTTTCAAGGGTATTTGCAATTTCAACAAACTGGTTATAAGCACTGGGATTGGTTTCTTTCAGCTGGTCAATGGACTGGGGAGTACGAATACCGGCTACCACGTCCTCGCCCTGAGCATTCATCAAGAACTCACCATAGAGCTTTTTCTCACCGGTGGAGGGATTACGGGTAAAGGCAACTCCGGTGCCGGAATCTTCGCCCATATTACCATAAACCATTTCCTGAACATTGACGGCAGTACCCCAATCACTGGGAATATCATTTAAACGACGATATACATTAGCACGAGGATTATCCCATGAACGGAAAACAGCCTTAACAGCCTCTAAAAGCTGTACTCTTGGCTCTTGTGGGAAGGCTTCTCCCTTTTCCTTCTTATAAAGCTCATGATACTTTTTAACCAAATTCTTTAAGTCGTCAGCATCCAAATCAGTATCCAGATGAACGCCCTTGCTTTCCTTCATAGATTCCAGAATATGCTCAAACTTATTCTTTTCAATACCCATAACAACATCGCTGAACATATGCATGAATCTTCTGTAGCTGTCATATGCAAAACGCGGGTTGTTGGTTAGCTTTGCAAGACCTTCTACAACAACATCATTAAGGCCAAGGTTCAATATGGTGTCCATCATACCGGGCATGGAAGCTCTGGAGCCTGAACGGACAGAAACAAGCAGAGGATTCTCAGGATTGCCGAATTGTTTTCCAACAATCTGTTCCATTTTAGAAAGGTATTCATAAAGCTGATCTTCAATATCCTTTTCAATCTTCTGGCCATCATTGTAATATCTGGTGCAAGCTTCGGTTGTAACAGTAAAACCTCTTGGAACCGGCAGCCCGAGTCCAGTCATTTCGGCCAGATTGGCACCCTTTCCACCAAGCAAATTGCGCATGGATGCATTGCCTTCATTAAACAGATAAACATATTTAACCATGTTTTACCCTCCTATAATTATATTTAAGAAGCGTAATACGCTCCTTAATCACAAAAATATAATAACATTACCCATTACCGAAATTAAAATTTCGAACGGGTACCCAAGCTATTAAAACACTTCGCGTTATAACAATTTTTATAGTGCTATTTTATCCTTAAAATAATCACTTAATCCAGCAATCGGAAGTCTGACCTGTTGCATTGTATCACGTTCTCGTATTGTAACGCAACCGTCCTCAAGGGAATCAAAGTCGAAAGTGATACAGAAAGGTGTACCGACCTCATCCTGCCTTCTATAGCGCTTACCGATGGAGCCTGCCTCATCAAACTCGCAAACAAAGTCACCATTAAGGCTCTCATAGACCTTCCATGCCTCATCCGACAGCTTTTTGGAAAGTGGCAGAATTGCAGCCTTGATAGGCGCTAGAGCCGGATGCAGTCGAAGCACGATTCTTACATCTCCCTCGGCAACCTCTTCTTCATCATAGGCATCACAGAGGAACGCTAAAGCTACACGGTCCGCGCCCAGTGAAGGCTCAATGCAATAAGGAACATACTTTTCATTTTTAACAGGATCAAAATAGGACAAATCCTCTTTGGAGTGATTCATATGCTGCTTTAAATCGAAATCAGTACGATCGGCAACACCCCAAAGCTCACCCCATCCAAAGGGGAACTTAAACTCAAAATCGGTGGTGGCATTGCTGTAATGGGATAATTCTTCAGGTGAATGATCTCTGAGTCTGATGCTCTCTTCCTTCATCCCAAAGTTAAGAAGCCAATTCTTGCAAAAATCCTTCCAATAGGCAAACCATTCAAGGTCAGTGCCGGGTTCGCAGAAAAACTCCAGCTCCATTTGCTCAAATTCCCTGGTTCTGAAGGTAAAGTTACCAGGTGTGATTTCATTTCTGAAGGATTTTCCGATCTGCCCTATACCAAAAGGAATCTTTTTCCGCGTTGTTCGTTGAACATTTTTAAAGTTGACAAAAATGCCCTGAGCTGTTTCGGGACGGAGGAAGATTTCATTCTTGGAATCTTCGGTCACACCCTGAAAGGTCTTGAACATGAGATTGAATTTTCTGATGTCGGTAAAGTCATGGCCCCCGCAATTGGGGCAGGGCACATTCTTCTCTTTTAGATATGAGGTCATGGCTTCGTTGGACATTCCGTCCACAGCCATTTGAATCCCATTTTCCAGATTATAGTCCTCAATAATTTTATCGGCTCTGTGCCTGGTCTTGCATTGCTTACAGTCAATCAGGGGATCCGAGAATCCTCCTACATGTCCTGAAGCGACCCACACCTGTGGATTCATTAATATAGCACAATCCACGCCCACATTATAGGGGCTTTCCTGTATAAATTTCTTCCACCAGGCTTTTTTTACATTATTTTTGAATTCAACACCCAAAGGTCCGTAATCCCAGGTGTTAGCTAAACCGTCATAAATCTCTGACCCCTGAAAAATAAAGCCACGGTTTTTGCACAGCGCAACTATTTTTTCCATGGTTTTTTCAAATTGCATGAATTTATTCCTCCTCTTGTCTCATTCTCTCTATACATAATCCTCTTTGCTGTTCATTGAGGTTTCAACCATATTCTCATGGGTGGAGACCTGCTTGTAAATTTTATGGTAGGTAACCTTTCCCTCAGCAATTTCATTGATTGCAATGGTGACATCCTTGGCCGAATTGTTGCCGGTGAGCTTCCTGGCGCCATTTGTAAGCATACGGGCGCGTTTAGCTGCTGCAATCACCAAGGTATAACGGCTGTCCACCTTCTTAAGTAATGACGACATAGCGGGATAAATCATATTTATTCACTCCTTAAATTTTTCTATTAATTCATTATTTCGGCTGGTTCTCATTTGTTCAGACTCAACGATATTCACAAACCGCTGTGCGGCTGCTTCTACATTGTCATTCAAAATAATATAGTCATATTGATCAATATAATGGAATTCCTCTTTAGCCCGCTCAAGCCTGTTATTTATAGATTCTTCGGTTTCGGTTCCCCGCCCCCTGAGCCTTTTTTCAAGTTCGCTAAAGTCAGGTGGAAGTATAAAACAAAGGACGCATCCGGGAAAAAGCTTTCTTACATTCAGAGCACCCTCGACTTCTATTTCAAGAATAACAATATGTCCCTTTTGGATTTCGTCACACACAAAATCTCTGGGCGTACCATAATAGTTTCCGCAATATTCCACCCATTCGATGAGCTGGTCATTTTTGATCATCTCTTCAAACTGTTCTTTGGATTTGAAGAAGTAATTGACCCCTTCGGTTTCAGCAGGTCTGGGATCACGGGAGGTGGCTGAAATGGACAAAACCACGCAATCGCTCAGACTCATCATTTTTCGGACAATAGAGCCTTTTCCCACACCGGCCGGACCAGATAGAACAACAAGCAGACCAGGCTTCATACATTATCCTCCTGCTCCTGCTCAAGTTCGTTCAAAACATCGGTATGATTTTCATTTTCCCTTTCTTCAAATCTGTGGGCAACTGTTTCTGGCTGTAGGGCAGAAAGCACTACATGATCGCTGTCGGTTATGATAACAGCACGGGTCCGTCTGCCGTAAGTAGCATCAATCAAAGCGCCGCGTTCTCTTGCCTCCTGGATAATACGTTTGATGGGGGCTGATTCAGGGCTCACAATGGCTACAATTTTATCTGCTGAAACAATATTTCCAAACCCAACATTGATAAGCTTCATAGCTCCTCCATGTTCAGCAATTATTCAATATTCTGGATCTGCTCGCGCAGCTTTTCAATTTCGCTCTTAAGCTCGACAACATTACGAATGATCTCAAGGTCGCTGGCTTTTGAGCCAATGGTATTGACTTCACGATTCATCTCCTGGATCATAAAATCCGCCTTCTTACCCACTGGACTACCCTCATTGAGCATTTCCCTCATTTGAATAATATGGCTTTTTAATCTCACCAGTTCTTCGTCGACACTGCATTTATCGGCAAACATGGCAACTTCTGTAGCGATGCGCGCGGGATCGACCTTCTGAATATCAATAAGCTCAGCTAATCGTCCTTCCAGCTTCTCTTTATATTCCTTCACCACGACGGGTGCCTTGAGCTTAACCTTTTCCATGAGCATTTCTATGGTCAGAAGGTTCTCAAAAAGACTGTCTTTTAGCTTTTCGCCTTCCTTAGCCCTCATATTCAAAAGCTCATTCAGCGCTTTTTCAACAGCCTTTTCCAGAATGTCTCCAATTAAATCGTCGTTATCTCTTTTTTCAACCTTTATAATATCAGGGAAACGGGCCAAAGAAGTGACTGAGATATCATCACGAAGCCCAAGGCTTTCTGAGATTTTTTTAAGTGCATCACAATAGGCCTTAGCAAGCGTTGCATCCAGCAGGACCTCTTGGGACTGAGATGATTTGTTATCATACGTTATGTAGATGTCAATTTTGCCTCTTTGAATCTTTTTATTGATGAGCGAGCGCACCCTGTCCTCAAAAGAAGAGATCTGTTTGGGCATTCTCAGGAAAATATCACTGTAGCGGTGATTGACAGTTTTAATCTCGATGGTGAAAGTAATGTCGTTTTCTGTGTGTTCACAATGGCCGAAGCCGGTCATACTCCTAAGCATGAAAGCTTATTCTCCTTATTTTTATTAAAGGGACTTAAGATATATATTATCCGTCCCTTAAGTTGTTTAATTAGCCATCCCTAGCACATTTCTGACAGATTGGAACACCCTTGATTTCTCAAAAGGTTTTACCACGAAATCTTTTGCTCCTTGTTTTATAGACTCAATAACCATGGACTGCTGGCCCATAGCTGAGACCATAATGATTCTCGTTTTAGGGCTTACCTTAAGAATCTCAGGAACTGCTTGAATTCCATCCATCTCGGGCATTGTAATATCCAGAGTTAATATATCCGGCTGATATTTTTGAGCAGCGTCTATGGCTTCACGTCCGTTTGAAGCCTCTCCGACCACTTCATACTCTTCAGCTTGTTCTATAATTTTTCTAAGAAGCGTACGCATAAAAATGGCGTCGTCGGTGATAACAAAGGTTGTTTTTCTCATTATTGAAGTTCACCCATCTCGTACATCAATATTGAAAGTGCAGAGATTGCTGCAGTTTCTGTACGCAGAATTCTTTTTCCCAAACCGGCAACAGTAAAACCCGAAAGCACACATTCTTCCACCTCCTGGTCGGAAAAACCGCCTTCAGGGCCGATTAAAAGCACGATATCTTTAATCTTATTAATATTATAACATTTCAATAGTTCTTTCAAACATTTTTTTTCCTCGTTCTCATATAACAACAATGCAGCATCGTATTCTCCGCAATTTGCTATTGCTTCTTTAAAATCCATGGGTGGGTCAATCTGAGGAACATAAGCACGGCGACATTGTTTGGCCGCTTCTCTGGCAATTCGGGACCAGCGCTCGGCTTTTTTTTCCCTGTCCTTTTTATCCAACTGAACCACCGATCTTTGGGTGATAACCGGTACGATTCTGTAAACACCTAATTCAACGGCCTTCTGGATGACTAATTCCATTTTCTCACCCTTTGGAAGGCCCTGAAAAAGCGTTACATGGGTTTTGGGTTCGGTATCGGACTGGAATGAACACAGTATTCTAGCAGTAGCTTTGTTTTTGTCAACCGTAAGAAGCGTTGCCTCATACTCCATACCGCTACCGTCAAAAACCCTTATTGAATCTCCGGGTTCAAGCCTTAAAACCTGCCTTAAGTGCTTGAGGTCTTCATTTTCAAGGGTTACCTGTCCGTTATGAATATTGTTGGGTTCTACAAGGAATCTATGCATGAAACACCATTGCCACCCATTCACCCAAATTCATTTCTTCAATTAAAGTAAAGCCTATCGCATTGTAAGCCTTTTTAACCTCTTCCTGACGGCTTTTGATGATGCCTGAAAGGAGTACGCGGGTGTTGGGACCTATATAGTTTTTGATCTCATTTGAGAGAGAAATAATGACATCGGCTATGATATTGATAAAGATGAGATCATAGGGTTCCTGTGGGATTTGATGAAGCTCACCCTGCTTTACCTCAATTTTCTGAGACTCCTGATTGTTCTCAACATTCTGACGCGCGGTTTTTACTGCTGCATCATCAATATCAACAGCCAGAGCTGATTGAGCTCCCAGCTTGACAGCCGAGAGGGCAAGGATGGCTGTTCCACAACCCAGGTCAAGAACCCGGTCTCCGGCTATGAGATATTTCTCGCCAAGCCTTGCGCACATCTGGGTCGTTTCATGGGTGCCGGTGCCAAATGCCATGCCGGGGTCCAATTCGATAACAAGATCCTCGGGTTGGGGTGTATATTCCTCCCAACTAGGCTTTATAACAATCTTTTCGGTAAATCGAAAAGGCTTGAAATATTGCTTCCAATTATCCTTCCATTCGGCATCATCCCGCACGACCCATTGCAGCTTTTTGGGGCCCAGGTCCATATATTCTGCCATGTCATTGAGCTCTTTTTGAATCTCCTGTGAAAGCTTGAGGGGATCCCTGTCGTCAGAAAAATAAGCCCTCACAATCACATCGGTACCATAGCTGTCAATGAGCCCGTCATCGGCATAATCCAGATATTTATTAGTTTCAAGCGTCTGTCTGAAGGCGAATGGATCCACCATCTCGGTGCCATTGGCCCCTCTGCTCATCAATAGTTCCGCGACGGCTTCTGCGGCTTGTTCACTGGTTGTAACTGTAATTTCAATCCATCTCATGGAGTACCTACCTTTTTCTCAGGAATCCTTGAACAGGTCCTTGACCTTATCAAAGAAGCCTTTCTTTTGCTCAAGCCCTTCATCTCCGCTGACCTCGGCCAATTGCCGCAAGAGCTCCTTCTGTTTCTGGGACAGCCTTGTCGGCACCTCCACATTCACGCGGATATACTCATCGCCCCGGGAATTATTCCTAAGATGCTTAATACCCTTACCCTTGAGCTTGAAGACCGTACCTGTCTGTGTCCCCTCAGGAACAGTATGCTTGACCATGCCGTCTATTGTGGGAATATCTATTTCAGCACCCAGAGCCGCTTGCGTAAAGGAGATAGGAATATCGCACACCACATCATAGCCTTCGCGCTTAAATAGAGCATGGGGCCTGATATGTATGGTAACATACAAATCCCCGGCAGGACCGCCGCGTAAGCCCGGTTCTCCCTCACCTTTCAAGGAGATGGTTTGACCTTCATCAATTCCCGACGGAATATTGATACTGATGCGTGAGGTCTTCGAAACCCTGCCCTTGCCATGGCAAGCATCACAAGGATGGGTAATAATCTTACCTTCACCGCGGCACGCATCACAGGTCTTTACATTAACGAATTGACCGAAAGGTGTAGACTGGGTATACCTTACCTGACCTGTTCCCTGACAATGCTTGCAGGTTTCCACATTAGTTCCGGTTTTTGCACCCGACCCACCGCAGACAGAACAGTTCTGAAGTCGTGATATGGATATTTCTTTTGTCACGCCAAAGGCTGCTTCTTCAAAAGTGATTTCCATGGCGTATTGGAGATCATTACCGCGTTGGGGGCCGTTTCGCTTGGCCTTGCTTCTCCCAAATCCCCCGCCCATAAAGCTTTCAAACAAATCATCCAATCCTCCGAAGCCGAAGCCTTCGAAGCCGCTGAAGCCTCCTCCTGTACCATCAAAAGCAGAATGTCCAAACCGGTCATAATTGGATCTCTTTTGATCATCACTGAGTACGCTGTAAGCTTCATTAACCTCTTTAAACTTTGCCTCAGAATCCTTATCCCCCGGATTCACATCGGGGTGGTATTGTTTAGCAAGCTTTCGGTAGGCTTTTTTTATATCATCTGTTGAGGTACCCTTACTAACGCCAAGCACCTCATAATAATCTCTCTTTTCCGCCAAGTTAAACCCTCCAAAACTGGTCTATGTCTATTCTAAAGGACAGCAGCCTCGACCAAAATAGAAACGTGAAACGGTAGATGCCCTTAAACACAATGTTTCGGGCAAATACCGTTTCAGAAATTACTGTTCAGCCGAAAAACATCAGGGACTACTTCTTATCGTCCTCGTCTACGACCTTGTAATCTGCATTATATACATTGTCCTGAGAACCGGCACCCGTTGATTGCGCTCCCGGATCGAAACCGGGACCTGCATTGGGGCCTGCACCCTGAGGTCCTGCCTGCTGGTACATCTTCTGGGAAACTCCGTAGAAAGCCTGGGTCAGCGCTTCAGTTGCTTGTTTAATCGCACCCTCATCACTACCTTTTAGAGCTTCCTTGACCTTGTTAATCTCTGCTTCCACTGAAGATTTATCAGCCGGGCTTAACTTATCGCCCATATCCTTCAACGCCTTTTCGCTCTGATAGACCATTGAATCGGCTTCATTTCTGACTTCAATGGATTCCTTGCGCTTTTTATCCTCGGCGGCAAATTTCTCGGCGTCTTTTACAGCTTTATCAATATCGGAATCACTGAGGTTGGAGCTGGCTGTGATGGTGATCTTCTGCTCGTTGCCAGTACCCATATCACGTGCAGAAACATGGGCGATGCCGTTGGCATCAATATCAAAGGTAACCTCAATCTGTGGAACACCACGGGGAGCCGGAGGAATACCGGTCAATTGGAAATTACCCAAAAGCTTATTATACGAGGCCATCTCACGTTCACCCTGATAAACCTTGATATCTACGCTGGTTTGCCCATCGGCAGCCGTTGAGAATACCTGGCTCTTCTTTGAAGGAATGGTGGTATTTCTTTCAATGAGCTTGGTAAATACGCCACCCAAGGTTTCAATACCGAGTGACAGTGGGGTAACATCAAGAAGCAGCAAATCTTTGACCTCACCTGAAAGAACACCTGCTTGAATAGCTGCTCCTACTGCTACGCACTCATCAGGGTTAATACCCTTAAAGGGATCTTTGCCCAGGAATTTTTTAACAGCATCCTGAACAGCAGGAATACGGGTAGAACCTCCCACAAGAAGGATTTTATCGATTTGATCAGGTGCGAGGCCAGCATCGGATAATGCGCGGCGGGTGGGTTCCATGGTTTTTTCTACAAGATCGGAGGTCAACTCATCAAATTTAGCACGGGACAGGGTCATGTCCAAATGCTTAGGTCCGGTAGCATCAGCCGTAATAAAAGGCAGATTGATATTGGACTGACTGACGCCGGAAAGCTCTACTTTAGCTTTTTCAGCAGCTTCCTTAAGCCTTTGCATGGCCATTCTGTCATTTCTCAGGTCAATGCCGTTTTCACGCTTAAAGCCGTCGGCCAGCCAATCTATAACGCGCTGGTCAAAATCGTCACCACCAAGGCGGTTATTTCCATGGGTTGCCAATACCTCAAACACGCCATCCCCGATTTCCAAAAGGGATACGTCAAAGGTACCGCCACCCAGGTCAAATACCAGGATCTTCTGGTCATGTTCTTTGTCAAGACCATAAGCCAGAGCGGCTGCTGTGGGCTCGTTAATAATTCTCAAAACTTCAAGACCAGCTATTTTTCCGGCATCTTTAGTTGCCTGGCGCTGGGAGTCTGAGAAATAAGCTGGAACTGTTATAACAGCCTGAGTTACAGTCTCACCTAAGTAGCTTTCTGCATCAGACTTGAGCTTTTGCAGAACCATGGCTGAAATTTCCTGAGGGGTAAAGTTCTTATCATCAATTTTAACTTTTCTGTCAGTCCCCATGTCTCTCTTAATAGAGATAACCGTTCTTTCGGGGTTGGTGATAGCCTGTCGTTTGGCCACCTGGCCTACAAGCCTTTCCCCAGTTTTCGAAAAGGCTACGACTGACGGGGTAGTGCGGTTTCCTTCCGCATTTGCGATAACAACAGGCTCGCCGCCTTCCATAACAGCGACGCACGAGTTAGTTGTACCAAGGTCTATGCCTATTACTTTTGCCATTTTAAACACTCTCCTGTTTTCATATATTTAAGATCAAAAAAGAAAGTCCGTTAGGGATGATCGAAATTTAGTTAGCTACCTTTACCATGGAATGTCGGATCACAATTTCGTCCTTATAGATAAAACCCTTTTGGAATTCTTCTATAACGATATTTTGACCCAGGGTTTCATCTTCAACATGCATAACGGCATTGTGAAGCTCAGGGTTAAATGCCGCTCCGACGGCCTCGATAGGTTTTACGTCAAGTTTACCAAGAATGTCTGAAAATTGTCTGAATACCAGTGTGATTCCTTCTTTCAGGCCCTGGCCCTCTTCTGCCTCAGCAGCCTTCAGTGCTCTTTCCAGATTATCAACAACGGGTAAGAGTTTTGATATAACATCAGCCAGAGCATCGCTGTAAATCTTCTCCTTCTCCTTTTGGGTTCGCTTTCTGAAATTATCAAACTCGGCAGCTAAACGCTGCATGCGATCAAGAAGCTCATTTGCCTCGTCTTCCTTTTTTGAAAGCAGCTCCTTTAAATTGCTGTCATTCTTTTCATCCTCTTTTGCAGCGCCTCCAGATTCGTCGGTCAAAGGAGTATCTGTGACGGAATCATTCATCTCCTTTTCTTTTATATCGTTTTCATAATTAAGCGACATGTCCTGTACTTCCTTTCATTTATTTAGGAGCTTCCCTTAAGGATCATCTCCGAATAATCGAGCGATTTCCCGGTTCAAAAGCTCCCTGATATATTTTATTGAGGAAACCACTTTGCCATAGGCCATACGGGTAGGTCCAATGACGCCGATGGCGCCAAGGTCCTTGCCTTCCCTGCCATAAACCGTGGTAATAATGCTCAGGTCTCTCATCTGATTGATTTCATTCTCACTGCCAATCCTGAAATCAAAATGCTGCTTGGTAACAGCGCTTTTTACCAATGCCGTTATAACGTCTTCTTCCTTTAACAAATCCAAAACTTCTCTTGCCTTTAATAAATCGTTAAATTCGGGATAATTCAATATATTAGTAATACCCTCCAAATAAACGTCACTGGTTTCAATTTTACGCACGCATTCTTCCACCGCTTCTAAAATAGAAAAGACAAGATCAGCGGGCACTTTTATGTTTTGCTGAAGCTCCAGCACCATGGGCATGGTGATCTGATCAACGGTCTTACCCGAAATAATCAGATTAAGAGCATGGGTCAACTGGGTAAACATGGCCTCATCCAGCAAATAATCATGCTTGATGAGCTTATTATGAACAATACCTCCTCCGGCTACAACAACGGCCAGAATCCTTTTTTCGTCCACACTTACCAATTGTATGGATTTTATAATGGCTCTGGTAAGCTGGGGAGTCATGATCACGGAGGTATACCCGGTAATATTGGAGATAATCACACTTGCTCTTTTCATGAGTTGATTGATCTCCTCAATCCGATCATCCATAGCCTTTCTTATTTTTATTATTTCCTCTTGGGCAAGGCTATGAATCTGCATAAGGTTATCCACATAAAAACGGTAACCTTTATCGGATGGTATACGTCCGGCAGATGTATGGGGTTGAGTAATATAGCCCAATTCTTCAAGGTCTGCCATTTCATTGCGGATGGTCGCCGACCCCAGACCGAGTTCATGTTTCCGGGCAATAGTCCTAGAACCGACCGGCTGCGCGGACTGAATATAGTCATCAATAATGGATTTTAAAATTGCGCGTTTTCTTTCGTTCAGTTCATTTTCCCAGACCATGATCTCACCTCCTGTTTAATTTGTTAGCACTCTCGACCATTGAGTGCTAACACTATTCTTAAAATAGCATTATGCATACTCTTTGTCAATAGCTTTGCGAAGCATAGCATGAAGAAGGATTCTACTCGCACAAAATACCCGCGCGCATTTACACACGGGTATTTTGTGTCATTTGGCAGTATTCTATTAATCATTATCAAGCCCTATCTTTGGAGCATGATGGCTATTCTCACACCTTCATTGTTCATATCATCCAGGCTTAAGCGGCATTTCATGGTGCTTAAGCGTCTGGAAGCTTCTATGTAGCGTTGATCCTGCCTCAAATCCTCCAGATCTACTGTCACATCGCCGGTAATATCAATGTGAACATTGTTTACCTCTTCATAAGCGACCACTTCAATGTTGCCGATTTTTTGATCTTTCTGCCCATCGTCAGTATAGGCTTTTTCCAGAAGAAGCCTCACAAGATCACCTAAAGGAAGCGCAAGCCGATCTGCGATCTCTTTATCGACCTCGATATTCTCCCCCATGGTGGAGAACATAACCTCAAGATGGTTTTCTTCAATAATCGAACAGGCTGAACGGGTAAGCTTCTGAAAGGCTTGCTGCAAAGTTACCATACGAAGTTCTTTTAATATACTGCGAACATCATTGATTAGATGATAAGCCTTTGAAGACTCAATGGTCAGGGCATCGTTGCTTCCAAAACGAAGAACCGCCTCATCCTTTACCGAATCATAGATGGCACTGACATTCTGAATAAGACCGATGATCTGGTCCAGTCGCTCCAGCGGGATTTTCACATACTGATCAACTGTTGAGGTATTGCGGACCTTTTGCATACGGATGGCCTTAATAATCTCGGAGGCATCCACCTTCTTTTCTCTTAAGACAATCTCACCGAACTTCATCTTTCCATTGACACTGGATTGCTTCTTTAAAATTTCATCAACCTCGGAGCGCTCCATAGCCCCCTCCTGAACCAGAATCTCTCCGATCCGTGATTCTCTTTCCATGGGTTGGCGTATTTCCATAAGAATATCATCTTTATTCTTTTTTATGCTTTGGATATGTCTCTCCACCTCACCCTGCAAACTGCTATCAGCCCTATCAGGTATATTGGCACAAAGTTTTTTAATAAAGCTGACCGAATCCAGAATCATGTTTATAATGTTTCTGGTTATGATGGGACAATACTTTCTGATAGCCTCCAGCAGTTCCTCGGTGGCTATGGCAATTTTAGTACTTGTTGCATCATTTAAAAGGCCTGTCAGACCTCTAATAGTATGGAAGCTACAATAGATAGAATTGAGGAAATCCCTGTTTCCCGGATCCATTTCAAGATTAACCAGCTCCAATTCTATATCCTCAAGAATTTCCCTGATTTCAATCAGGAAATCCTCCATGTAGCTTTTGCTGATTTCTGAAAGTCCGGGCACCGTTGAAGCAATTTCCTTATCATCCTTAATATCCATGTCACATGCCTCCCGTTCTTTAGTCCTTTCCCAGCCGAAAGGAAAAATTAAATAAACTCAATAAAAACAGTATTCGCCAAGTCCATTCCTATTTTGGTTAATCTTATCATAGTACCGTCACGTTCAACAAGTTTTTGGGATAAGAGTTTTGCAAGTTCCTTATGATATTTTTTCTCCATATCCATACCAAATTCCTTTGATATTAGTGCTAAATTAATACCTTTATTAAGGCGGAGTCCCAATATTATTCTTTCTGCCATACCATCTTCCACCGAAAGTGTCGTATCTTCCGAAAGTACGAGGGCCTCCTTTTTAACCCCTTCAACATACTTTAATACATCCGATGTGTTGGCATACCGTCTGTTCTGGTAGAAAGAGTGAGCCCCCCCACCAATTCCGATATACTCCCCCCTCTCCCAGTAATTCATATTATGTTTACACTGGTATTGAGGTTTCGCAAAATTGGATATTTCGTATTGGTCAAAGCCTGCCCCATGAAACTCATTAATGGCATAATGATACATCTGTCGATCGATTTCATCCTCCACCTCATGAAGCTTCCCTTCTTTAGCCATTCGGCCAAAAACAGTCTCATCCTCTATCTTTAAGCTGTAGCATGAAATGTGCGTCAAATTAAATGTCAGTACCTGGGCTATCGTTTCACGCCATTCCTCATAGCTTTGCCCTGGTATTCCAAAGATTATATCGGCATTTATGTTCTCAAACCCATGGGTTTGTGCGAGGCTTACGGCTTCTTTAAAGTCATGGAAGGTATGGATACGGCCAAGCTTCTTGAGAAGCCTGTCCTGGCAGGCCTGAAGCCCGAGGCTGAGTCTGTTTATCCCTGCAGAACGGTAGGCTGCAAGCTTCTCAGACGTCAAGGTACCCGGATTGGATTCCACGGTGCTTTCGCAATCCTTATTGGTGTTATAATAGCTACGAACTGTATCGAGTATTCTCACAATATCGGCATGCGGAATAAGCGAAGGTGTTCCACCACCGATGAAAATGGATTTGATTCTTTCTTGTCTGAAAACCCCGGCTTTTATGACCAGCTCATGCACCACAGCATTGGTATAAGCTTCCCAGTACTCTTCCATGCCGGAATAGGACGGAAAGTCGCAATAGTGGCATTTTTGTTTACAGAAGGGGATATGAATATATAATCCAAGCTCCTTTTGACTCATTAGTACTGCCTTTCGTAAAAAAACAGGCGGGCATCAAAGCCCGCCCAATTTCTTAAGTATCCAGTTTCAACACACTCATGAAGGCTTCCTGCGGCACTTCCACATTTCCTACCTGGCGCATGCGCTTCTTACCTTCCTTTTGCTTTTCAAGCAGCTTCCTTTTACGGCTTATATCACCACCGTAGCATTTAGCCAGAACGTCTTTGCGGAAGGCTTTAACAGTCTCCCTAGCGATAATCTTATTACCGATGCAAGCTTGAATAGGGATTTCAAACATTTGCCTCGGAATGGTATCCTTGAGCTTTTCAGCCATACGACGACCTCTTGGATAGGCCTTATCGGTATGCACGATAAAAGAGAGGGCATCTACAATTTCGTTATTCATTTTAATATCAAGCTTAACCAGATTGGATTCCTTATAGCCTTTGAGCTCATAATCCAATGAAGCATATCCCTTGGTTCGCGACTTTAAGGCATCAAAGAAATCATAGATAATTTCATTCAAAGGCATTTCATAACGCAGAATGGCCCGGGTGGCCTCCATATACTCCATACCCTCATAGGTGCCCCGTCTTTCCTGACAGAGCTCCATGATGTTGCCCACATACTCGGTAGGGGTCATGATGCTAGCCTTAACAATGGGCTCTTCCATATAATCAATAAGTGTAGAGTCGGGCATATTGGTAGGATTGTCCAACTCTATCATCTCACCATTGGTTTTATAAATTTTATAGACAACACTGGGCGCGGTAGTAATGATATCAAGGTTATACTCGCGCTCCAGACGCTCCTGAATAATTTCCATATGGAGCAGCCCCAAAAAGCCGCATCTAAAACCAAAGCCCAGAGCAACGGAGGATTCAGGCTCGAACATCAATGAAGCATCGTTTAGCTGGAGCTTTTCAAGAGAATCCCGAAGATCTCCGTATTTGGAGCCGTCAACGGGATAAATTCCGCAAAATACCATGGGGATGGCCTTTTTATATCCCGGCAGGACTTCCTTTGCCGGGTTATCAGCTTTAGTGATGGTATCACCCACCCGGCAATCTCTGACGTTTTTAATGCTGCCACAGATAAAACCCACTTCTCCCGAAAGCAGACAATCGCTGGGTATGAGTCCGCCCGGCCTGAGGTAGCCTATTTCAGTTACCAGAAACTCTTTTCCGGTATGCATCATGCGAATGTTCTCGCCCAGCCTTACACTGCCTTCCATAACACGGGCATAGGCTACAACACCTTTATAGGCATCATAATAGGAATCAAAAACCAAGGCACGCAGTGGAGCGTCTTCATCGCCTTTAGGCGGTGGAATCACCTCGACTATTTTCTGCAAAACACTTTCAATGTTAATACCGCTTTTGGCCGATACCTTTGGTGCTCCTTGGGCTTCTATTCCTATAACATCCTCAATTTCTTGGATCACCTCATCGGGTCTGGCGCTGGGAAGATCAATTTTGTTGATGACCGGCATAATTTCAAGATTATGCTCCAAAGCCAAATACACATTAGCCAGAGTTTGCGCCTCAATACCCTGTGAAGCGTCAACCACCAGTACAGCCCCCTCACAGGCGGCAATACTGCGTGATACTTCATAATTAAAGTCCACATGTCCGGGGGTATCGATGAGATTTAGGATATACTCCACACCATCATCAGCCTTATACACCATTCTTACAGCCTGGGCCTTGATGGTTATGCCGCGTTCCCGCTCAATATCCATATTGTCAAGAACCTGCTCCTCCATCTCACGCTGGGTGAGCGCACCGGTTTTCTCAAGTAACCTGTCAGCCAGTGTCGACTTGCCATGATCAATATGTGCGATTATACAGAAATTGCGAATCTTCTTCTGTCTTTCATTCCCCATATATTAATAACTCCATTAAATGCTAAATTCTCATGCATCCATAATGATGCCTAATCAGTGATTAATTATACCATAGGCCTTTCTTCGACACAATTAGTATCTGATTCTCAGTTCCTGAGCCTTATCCCTCTATTGTTTGATTCAATCTTATTTTAGACTGAAAGTAACAACGCCATTTTTATCTTCTTTAAACGCAATGGCATAGGTAGTATTGGTCAGAGTGTCCTTCAGACTGATGACATTGTTCTTTATCCCCAGAATTTCAAATTTGTATTGTCCCAGATCCACATCCTTTTCCTTGATGACTCCGGCTTCGTAGAGGATGTTAATGGCACTGGGGTCTGAGAAATTTACATCAATAGCGTAGGGCATTTCATTATAGGTGTCAATATAGATGAGATGTTTGTTGGTCAGCCATTGGAACTCAGTTAGGGTGGAAGCATAGATATAACGGTCCTGTATGGTGTGGTCAAGCGTTCTAACTATAAAATGCTGATCCATGCTGTATACCCACTCAAAGACAGCGCTGAGCTTGCCATCCGGGGATACCACTGCCTCGTTGCTAAATAACTCTTCAATCTCAAAGTAACGATTCAAATCATTCAGCATGGCATCAATGGCCATATCACGGTCGACAAACCGGACCTCATAGCGTGGATTTGCGGCGGTATGATCAAATAAAGCACCTTGATAATTGCTGTAGACCTCAATTGTTTTTTCGTCAAAGTCAATGATACTGATACCCTTTAATGAACTTGCATAGTAGCCTCCTCCATTAATGAAACCGCTACTTTCAAAAAAGGTTCCTGTTGGATCAATGACAGAAAGAGACTCCTCTAAAGAGGTATAGTCTTCCGAATTGAGAACTTCAATGATTCGGCTTAAAATATTCTGATCATATTCAGCGTTGGGCGCCATCATGAATACGGCAAATTCAGCCTTCTGATTTCCATGGAATAAAAGATAATAGTTCTGGCTCCGATAGAGCAAAATATCCTCTGTCTCCCATCCGGTTGACCCCAGGACGCTTTTGATAGCCGCAAAGCTATCCCCTAGTGTAATGCCGCCAATGATCTCATCTTTAAAACGCTCATTTATAATAAAAGCATTTCGTGTTGCAATGATCCCATTGGTATGATCCTCAATCCCATGAGGGTTGGAATCATCCACGAGCCCTTGGAGTCTCGAGTTTAAACCATATTGATCCAAATCAGAAATCGTTGTGCCTTGGCCCAAAGTATCTTCCCGGTTAACCTCTACAGAAGAGTGGGGGGACTGGTCTTTAGGTGTAGTTGTAGGAGTGGCCGAGGGGGTGTTGTTTTCTCCAGTAGGAGATGAGGTTGCATCAATATCGTCATCTTTATCGTCATCATCAGGGTTGATGATTTCTTTATTATCTTCTGGCACAAGCCGGTCACATGAAGAAAAAGCAGCCATGGAAAACAATAGCAAAAATATGATTAAAAGTCTTAAAACCGTTTTCATTTCAATTAACCATCCTATTGGTAATTTCTTTCAAATTCCTTCTTCTTATACTAATCTAAATTAAAGTCACATGCAAGAGGAAGGTTCTTCATACACATAAACTATGACATCTTGTCTTTTGGTGCATATCATGACTCCTGATAAAATTATCTATGCCGTTGGGCTATCTCTGTTCGCAGGAATCTCTACCGGAATCGGCGGATTGCTGGTGCTGCTTTTCCGGAAAACAAATATGAAGCTTCTGTCCGTCATGCTGGGCTTTTCAGCCGGTATCATGATTTATATTTCCTTTATTGAAATCTACCAGGAAGCTCAGACTAATCTCTGTCATATTCATGGCATAAAAAACGGTAAAATGCTCACAGTTCTGGCTTTCTTTTTTGGCGTCACTCTAATGGCCCTCATCAATGAGTTTATTCCCGAGCCGGATCAGCCGCACCGCTCACGTAAAATTGAAGATGCTTACCGCCCGACTCCGGGCCGCCAATCAAATCGGCTCTTTAAAACGGGAATATTTACGGCATTGGCTGTGACCATTCACAACTTTCCCGAGGGCATTGCGACCTTTATTTCAGGAGTCAAGAGCCCTGTTTTAGGAGTTTCCATTGCGCTTGCCATAGCCATCCATAATATTCCCGAAGGCATCGCCATATCCATCCCCATCTACTATGCCACTAAAAGCAAAAAGAAAGCTTTTTTTGCTTCGCTTCTCTCAGGGTTGTCCGAACCATTGGGTGCTATTCTTACCCTGTTGATACTGGGGCCTCTTATCACCGACACCGTGTTCGGCCTTATCTTCGGTGCTGTTGCCGGTATCATGGTTTATATCTCCCTGGATGAGCTCTTACCCTCTGCCAGGGAATATGGGGAACACAACCTTTCCATTCTGGGATTGATGCTGGGTATGGCGGTTATGGCTTTTAGTGTTATTCTCATTTTTTAGAATTGATAGAAGTGCGAAAAAGCTCCCGCAAGAATATTTTACGGGAGCTTCAAGATAAAATTAAATCAATAAAGGTTTATAGAATTCATGAAACTTCAAATCGGGGGTCATTTACCATTAGTCTTTAACCATTCGTCAAATTGTTTCTGCATTTCAGCAATAACGGTATCGACACCTGCAGCCTTAAGCTCAGCTTCCATCTTCTTAATGGTCGGATCAGGATCAACAGAACCTGTGAATAACTGCTTGTAGTAGGTCTGAACAGCACTCTTGCAGGCTGCGATCTCATTGGCAACATTGGTGGAATCAAATACAAATCCGAGGTTGTTCAACGGAAGACCGGCTTTATTGTAATCAGACCATAATTGAGCCTTGTTGGGGTCTTCGCCTGCCATGAGATAATCTTTGAAATTGTCTCCGAATCTCCAACCGCCGGAGGAAACATATCCGCTGTTGGGAATGATTTCGATCCTGTTTTCGCCGATAAACTTCCAGTCCTTGTTTTCTACGCCGTAGTTCATTAAGTTTTTAAGTACGGGGTCGGTATAGAGCATTTCAATAAACTGGAAAGCTCTTTCAGGGTTCTTGGAGCCTGCTGGGATAGCCAGCATGGCACCGTCAGCCTCACGGTTTGACATGACGATAGGTGTGATAAAGATTTCTTCCCACTCAACTTTGGTCTGAGCGGACATTTCAACAGCCTTACCTGGCTTCATGGGAGCAACGAATGCAAAATACTTACCTGTGCTCATTTCTGCACTGAAATTGTCCTGAGTGGCGGCATCGGGATGGATGTACTTCTTATTAAAATATTCACGCATTTTCTTATACTGAGCGATAGACTCAGGAGCTAAGAACTGATTGATAATCTTGGTATCGCGATTGTCGTTGTAAAGGGCACCTGGAACGTCATCATCACTGAAGGTATTCCAGTCAAGGAGATGCCAGGGAGCATCCATTTGAACGGCCAGAAGCGGAGTAATACCGGGCTCTTCCTTAAGTACGCGGTCAAAGTAGGGTTCCAGATCTTCAAGTGACTTAATGCTCTTAAGATCAATGCCAAATTTCTCAACAAGATCCTTCTTTAAGAGGAAGCCCCAGTTATGAGCCTGTTCCTTGTTGCAGGGGAGGGCATAGTTCTTTCCGTTGATCTGAGTGGCATTGAGGAAGTCCTCACCTGTAACGGATGCAATACCGGGATACTTGGCAAGGAAATCATTAAGTTCTCTGAAGTATCCATTGGCAGCATTCATTCTGTAATTGGCAGCCCAGTTGGAGGTAAATACGATATCAATGGGGTCGCCAGCAGCCAGCATCGGGTTGATTTTCGGGGTATAGGTATCGCCCCATCCGAAGCACTCATATTCCAGGGTGATGTTGAGCTTATCCTTGAGATACTCATTGACAGCATTCTCAATGTGGGTCATATCCTGACTGTCGCCAACGCAGTACATGGTGAGCTTAACATTTTCTTTTGGTACAGTAGATACGGGCTCAGGCGTTGCGGTACTGCTTGGAGTTGCACTTTGGGAAGGTGTGGGAGTCGTGCTGGAAGCCGGTGTTACAGTCTTGCCGCAGCCCGCAAGCATAAAGGCTACGCAAAGCACAACAACAAAGACCTTGGTGAATAGATTTCTTTTCAGTTTCATTGACATATCCTCCTTGTTTGATTTTTATATGATCCGGATTTCCGGTATCATCCCTTCACAGCACCAATGGTGAGACCCTTGATAAAGTATTTCTGGAAAAAACCATAGGCAAAAACAATGGGTCCGATGGACAGCACGGCTATAACCATTCGGGCACTTTCACCCGGAAGGTCGGACAGAACCTTCCCTAACTCAGCAAAGTTAGCACTTCCGCTGGTTAAAAACTGAATATCTGAAAGTGTTTGATACATAACATATTGAATGTTGTAAAGCTTTCTTTCCGTCAGGAATACCAATGGAAGATACCAGTCATTCCAGTAGCCCAAACAACTCAAAAGACCGATGGTGGCAAGTCCTGGTTTTAAAAGCGGCAGGACTATGGAGAAGAAGGTTCTGAATTCACCCGCTCCATCAATCTTGGCCGATTCCATCAGGGATTCGGGGACAGTCGTTTTTATGAAGGTCCGCATGATCATGACATACCAGGCGTTCATGAGGTAGGGCACGATGAGAATCCAGATGGTGCCTCGGATTCTGATGAGCTGCGAATAAACCATAAACCAGGGAACCAGACCACCTCCAAAGATCATGGTAAAGAAAGCGAAAAATGCGAACTGGTTTTTGTACCTGAAATTACTTCTGGACAGCGGATAGGCATAAAGGGTGATAACCGCTACACTCAGGCAGGTACCGAGTATGGCCACGAGAATCGAAATACCATAGGCATTCACAATGGCTTCACCTGCACTTAAGACAAACTCATAGGCCTTAAGGCTGAACTTTTGCGGAATCAGATTATAGCCGTTTAACAATATTTCATTTTCATCGGTAAAGGAAATGGCTACGACCAGAAGGATGGGAAGCAGGCACACCAGTGACAGAAGAACATAAAAAATATTAAGGATAATATTGGATACTGTTGATATTTCATTAATTGATCTATACTTTCTACTCATCTCATCCCCCCCTTTAAAACAGCGCTTTTTCAGGGTCTATTTTACGGACAATAAGATTGGCCGAGAAAACAGTGATGCACCCTAAAACAGCCTGATACAGACCAGCAGCCGAAGACATCCCTACATTATTGGAGTTTCTGAGAGCCCTGAACACATAGGTATCGATAACATCTGTGACAGAATACAAGGTCCCCATATTCTTTGGCACGTTGTAGAATAGGCCAAAGTCTGCATTAAAGATTCTGCCCACGGCTAAAAGCGTCAGGATGACCATAAGCGGTTTTAAAAGAGGAAGGGTGATATGGCGGATACTTTGCCATTTGGTCGCCCCATCGAGAGCTGCCGCTTCAAAGTACTCTCCGTCTATGCTGACTATAGCAGCCAGATACACCACAATGTTATAGCCGGTATACTTCCAAAGCTGGAAGAAGATAATGATGAAAGGCCAATACTTGGGTTCAAAATACCAGTTTGCAGCCTCCAGCCCCAAGGGTATCAATATGCTTCGATTAATAAAACCGTTTTCAAAACTAAAAAATGAATAGGCCAGGTAGCTGACAACAATCCAGCTTAAAAAATAGGGTAAAAAAATGATGCTCTGGTAAAGCTTTTTCATAAACTTATTTCTTAACTCATTCAGCCCTATGGCCAGCATTACGGGAACAATGAGCCCCAAGATAATAAAGACAAGATTATATACGATGGTATTGCGTGTCACGGTAAATGCATTGGGAGTTTTAAAGAAGAATTCAAAGTTTTTAAAGCCGACAAACTCGCTGGTTAAGATACTTTTTATGAAATTTTCATTAAAGCGGTATTTTTGAAAGGCCATTACAACACCAAACATGGGTAAGTAGTTATTAATGAGCAGTACCAATGCTCCGGGCAGGAGCATCAGGAAATAAGGTACTTCGTTCCTTAATCTTCGTTTCATAGCATCCTCACCTTTATAATATCTCTCTGTTTATATAAACTTCTTTTAATTTAATCTTAGATTCTATGAACGCGCGTTTAAATAGAACCAATTGCACTATAGTTTTCAGTATTGTTCATTTTTAGTTTTGGCTAGCGCAATTTTGTGCAACAAAAAAGTACACCGCAAATTGCGATGTACTTGTCATGGAGCTTTTAACTTTTATCCGTGATTCTGTGAATCCTTGTATTCGGTAGGTGTAAGGCCCACGTATTTTTTAAACAGCCTTGAAAAATAATGGGCATCTGAGATTCCGATAGCATCGGCAATCTCATAGGTTTTATAGCGCACATCCTTTAAGAGTTCCTTGGCGCGATTGATTCGAATTTCATTAAGATAATCAACAAAATTTTTATTGAGCTCCTTTTTAAACATTCTGCTTAAGTAATAGGTACTGACATAGAGGGTTTCAGCTACATCATTCAATGTTACCGGCTCGCTGTAATGCTTCTCAAGATATTCTGCAGCATTTTTCACAAGAAGCTTCATGTTTTTGTTATTATAGACATTAACGTTCTCCGCGGCTTTTCGTGCTGCCTCCTTGAGAATGTCATTAAGGTCCATTATATTGTCACAGCTCTCAATCATAGGGTAAAGGCTCGTCAGGCTTAAGCCTTTTTCCTCTGAATTTTCATTTGACAGGGAGCTTCTAATGCTATTAATGGAAGAAAGGGTGCCTAAATAAAAGCTCTTGATATAAGCCTTATCATCAGCCTTCAGCTCCCGAATATAGCTTCTGATGGATTCTACGGTTTGCTCAACCGTTTCCCGGTCTCCGGCCTTGATATGATCCAACAGCTGCTTTTGATGCTGTTCCAGTAAAGTATGATCCTTAACCTTAAAAAACGTATTTAAATCACTATAGAAGATGATGGTATTTCCGCCAAGGTAAAAACGATGTTCCAGAGCACTTTTGCATTCCCTGAATTTCAATGGAAGATCCTTATAGCCTTGCCCCTGTGTGCTAATGGCAATAGAAACGGTGAAGTTGAAGCAGTTCTCAATCATTTCCTGGATATAAGTCAGCTTTTCGTGAAGCTTATCAAGCTTCAGCCCCTCTTGGGTCAAGGGGTTGGCTACAAATAGCAGCCATCTGTTATTTAATGCAGTGGAGATAAACGCAAATTCATCAGCCAGTACCTCCTCCAGCGTACTTACGATACCAAACTGATAGAGCTGCAGGGTATAGCCATCCTTTTCACCGCTGCTCTCATTATCAATAATACCCATGATAAATTGGTCGATGGAAAGGTTAAGACGTTCCATTTGAGTTTCGATATCCGCATCATTCATGTATATGCCATAGATAAGATTATAAAGGAGTTTCTCCTTCAGAAGGGGTATGTTTTTTTCGTATAGCGTCTTATACTGATTGAGCTCCTCCCCTCTTTTCTTCTCGCATTCAAGTGCACCGACCGTCCGCTTGATAACATCTGTGAGCTCTTCAATTTTCGTGGGCTTTAAGATAAAGTCAAAGGCTCCAAGCTTAACAGCCTCCTGAGCATAGTTAAAATCTCTGTAGCCCGTCAGAATGATAACCTTGCTTTTGGGTATGATTTCTTTAACCTGTCGGATCATGGAAAAGCCGTCGGCCTTGGGCATACGAATATCGGTCAGAATAATATCGGGTTTGAGGCTTTTAATGAGTTCCTCTCCTGAAAGGCCATCCGAAGCTTCACCACAGATTTCACAATCCAACTGACTCCAATTGATGATATTGATCAAGCCCTTTCTGATAATGGGCTCATCGTCGATGATCAGGACCTTATACAGACAAAACACCTCCTGTGAATGGGCTGCTTTTTACGTCTAGGGGTATCGATACAAGTACCTTGGTATAGACATGCTTCTTACTTTCGATTATGAGGCCATATTGCTCTCCATAAAAAAGCTTGATCCTCCGGTTCACATTATCTAAACCAATACTGGTTCCTTTTTTACTGTTGAGCCTTTTAAAATAAGCTTCATTATCCATTGCCAGGTTCTCGTTGATAATCTCGAGTTCTTCTTCATCAATGCCTTCTCCGTCATCCTCAACCATGATACTGAGCACCCTGTTATTGATGGACGCTGAAAGGGTAATCACACCCTTTGCCCTATCCTTCTCGATACCGTGGTAGATGGCATTCTCGATTAACGGCTGGATAAGAAGACGAGGAATCTTCACCTCCAGAACATCCGGATCTATATGCTTGTCCAGTTCGATTCTGTCCTCGAATCGCTTTTTAATAATAAGTGAATAGTTGTCTATGTAATGGAGCTCCTCTTCAAAGGTTATAAGCTTGTCATCCCTACCTATTGTAGCTTCCATAAGGGAAGAAAGGGATGTGACCATTTCACTGATTTCTGGAACATTGTTCAAGTGGGACATCCAGTTGATGGATTCCAGGGTATTAAACAAAAAATGAGGGTTGATCTGTGCCTGTAACGCCTTTATTTCAGCTTCTTTTCTGGTGAGCTGCTCCTGATAAACCCAGTTTGACAGGGTATTCATTTCCTTGACCATACGATTGAAAGCCTCTCCCAGATAACCGATTTCATCCTTTCGGTTGAGGGTGATCTGGACATTGTGGTCCCCCTTTTGTACCTTTTCCATACCGGTCATAAGCTTTTTAAAGGGTCTAATAAAGTCCGAGGTCATGAGTAAACTAATGGTTGATAATACAAAAACAATGACCAATGAGGTCCCGATTGTCTTTTTCTTCAAACTTTCAATATCCTTGTACAGGCTGCCCAAGGAAACAAAGGAAACAATCTTCCATTCCGGTCTCTCATCCATGACAAGATAAGAAATGATATTTTCTTTTGAGGCGTCCAGGAACCACCCCTTAGAGCTTTTGATACTGGGAAGGATTTGAGTAATGTCCTCTCTGTGATTACTATCTCTTTCAACCACTACTTCATTTAAAGAAGATAAAATCATAATATTCCGGGTATCCTCGTTAACCAAATCCTTAAAAGCAGTATCCAGGTATTCCTTTCGAAGCAAAATCACAAGTAAACCCATTTCTTTATAATCATTTACATTATAGGCCATTCTGGCCATAAACAGATTTTTTACCCTTCCATCCTCCAAATCCAGGTAGAAGATAGGAGAACCGCTCTTTTTTCTTGCTTCTGCCAGCATTTCAATATAGAGCTGACTGCCATTGGGAACTATTTGCTTGATACTTGCAACCCTGTTATTTTTATCGGCAGGATAATAATTCCCCTGAGCTGTAATGAGGGCGGCCGATTGTACCTCATCCCGCGTAAATATTGTTTTTTTCAGATGGTTTTCAACCACAAAGGTCTCTTCATAGACCTGCAGAGGATTTGAGGAGGTGCTGTATTCATTCATATTCATAAGTAAGTTACTATCGGGTAAAAGATCTTGAGAAATGAGGTTTAAATTCTGAACATAGTCCTTAACCCGATATTCCACCAGCTTTAAGATATCCTGAGTATACTGAGTGGATTTCTTGGTCAAGGTCTCCTCAGAATTGCGGTAATTGACATAGCTTAAGACCACCAGTGATGTAATCATGATAACATTCAGGACAAGCATAAGCTTATAGCGGATGGGGAGGTTTTGATAAAACTTGATCAATGAAAAATAGACTTTATGAAACAGTTTATTTATTTGATTACTCATACGGTTTATGTACCTCATAGCATCTTATAAGTATGATGCTTAATGCTCCTCGCCGCTAAGGGCACGGCTCCATAGTTCCGCAGGCGTCATCTTGTTTTCAAGAATATAAGGAAATTCCTTAACGATAATATTTTCCCATGCCGTACGGGGAAGATAACTGTCCGGAGGTCCTATGAGCTGCTTGGTTGTTTTTGTCAGATTGAATCCTTTTTTAGCCAGCTTGTTATATTTCACATTGTTTTTATTAATGTCCACATTGCTAAGCATACCGGTTCTTTCGGCTAACAAGGTTGCCGTTTTCTTTGAGGTAAGGTATTTCATTAATTTTAAAGAGGCATCTTTTTGTATTGGCTCTTCCCAAGCCTTTTTGCTCATATAAAAGGCACCACAGCCCAAGCCAAAAATCATACGGGTTTCAGGCTCTTTCTCCGCAACCATTTCAGGAAAGAGAACAAAATCTACATTTTCATCCTTCAAGGCGGATACAAACCAGGAGCCCTGAACAATCATGGCCGCCTTTTTATTGATAAATAGATCATTTCGTTCCACACTGGTCATGGTAAAAAGATCCTCAGGGAAGGCTCCTAATTGATAAAGCTCACGCATGATATCCATAGCTTGTATGTAGCAGGGATCAATGGTTCCATCCCGGATTGGATTTTCAATGGCGTCCTTTCCACCCAGCATCATGGCAATATTCTGATATAGATAGGTTCCTTCGGCTTTACAGTTAAAAGCGATGGGGACAATACCGTTTTCACTGAAAACGGAAACCACTGTTTTAAGTTCCTCATAATTGCTAGGAACCTTTAAACCCAATTTCTGGAACAAGTCGGTATTGACAAACAAGCCTTCAAAAATCAACTCCAAGGGCAGCCCATAAATCCTATCGTCAAAGGTAGTATGATACCACATCTTCGGGTCAAAGCTTTTTTCCCAAAACGGATCTTGGCTCAACACATCGGTGATATCCGCCACTTTTCCGGCTGCCACAAGGGTTTTAATATCGGACCCGGGCCAGAGTCCAAAGACATCGGGATCATTGCCTGATGCAAAATTAGTCTTGAGTTGAATTAGAAAATCATCACCAAAAAGCGATTCATTAGATATTTCTATACCAGGATTTTCGATAGAAAAAGAATTAAAAATCATTTGAAGGGTTTCAGATTTTGGGTCGCTCCCACCCCAGCTGTTCATAAATCTCAGCTTGACAGGCTGTTCTGTGGGAGGCTCCTGATCAACGGGCATAAAAAGATTTGGACTATTGCATCCACCTAAAAACAACGGAAGAATTAAGAGTACGATCAATCTCTTGATATGCATCCTTTTCATAGGGATACCTCATTTGGGATTGTATGTATCACCATTATATTAAATAAAACTATGTAATTCAAATTTTTTCTACATGAGCGTAATAAAGGGATGCTGATAATTGATAACAGCATCCCTTTTAGACATTATTGTTCTTATTCTTTTTCAAAGCTTGCGCATTCGGTATCAGCTTCAGCTTGTGCAGTGGATTGTACGTTTCTGGCTACATTGATTTTTTCAAGACTGCACATGGGTTCGCTTTTTGCATGATATCGGCATTCGGATACTGAACAACCTATTGATCTATTGGCTTTCATTATATTCACCTCCCCAGGTTCTTATTATCTGTTGAGAAGGCTTATCGTATGCTATGAGGAAAATCCTATAATGCTATTTAATGCCAATATCACGTCTAAAATGCGCATCTTTAAAGTGGATTCCGGATATTGCCTTGTAAGCTTTTTCCCTGGCTTTATCTATATCTTCTGCCATGGCAGTGATTCCCAAAACGCGGCCCCCATTGGTAAAGAATCCTGTTCCTTCTTTTTTTGTGCCCGCGTGAAAAGCGACAACGTCCGGTTTGTTTTCAGTAGTCTCAAGTCCGTGGATTTCATACCCTTTGGCATAATTTTCAGGATACCCACCCGAAGCCATGACGACGCAAACAGCCGCATTTTGCTTCCATGATATTTTTATTTTATCCAATTTTTCATCAATAATGGCGTCAAAAATTTCAACCAGATCGTTTTCAAGACGCGGCAGGACAACCTGTGTCTCAGGATCGCCAAAACGTGCATTGTATTCCAAAACCTTCGGACCTTGGGGCGTCAGCATGAGGCCGAAAAACAGAATTCCTTTAAAGGGCCTTTCTTCGAGATTCATAGCCTCCATGGTAGGAATGAAAATTCTCTCCATACATTCGCTTTGCAGTTTCTCAGTATACACACGGCTGGGTGAGAAAGTCCCCATTCCCCCTGTATTAAGCCCCCTGTCACCATCAAAGGCCCGTTTATGATCCTGGGAGCTTACCATGGGAACAAGAGTCTTCCCATCGGTAAAAGCTAAAACAGAAACCTCCGGACCAGTCATAAATTCTTCTATAACTACTCTTTGACCAGCAGAACCAAATTTCTTATCCTCCATAATGGAGGATATGGCCGACAGCGCCTCATCAACCGTGTTGCAGATCAGAACGCCCTTTCCGAGAGCCAAGCCGTCAGCTTTCACGACCAAGGGAAATTGAGCCCCTTCGACATATGCTTTAGCCTTGATGCTGTCATCAAAGGTTTCATAGGCCGCAGAAGGAATCTTGTATTTCTTCATAAGATCCTTTGAAAAAACCTTGCTGGCTTCCAGAATAGCCGCATTCTTTCTTGGACCAAAGGCACGAAGTCCAGCTTCCTCCAAGGCATCCACCATACCCGCTGCCAGAGGATCATCGGGAGCAACCACCACCATATCCATTTTCTGCTCTTTGGCAAAACGGATCATACCCTCGATATCATTGACACCAATAGGTACGCACTCTGCTATTTCAGAAATACCACCGTTTCCAGGCGCGCAATAGAGCTTTTTAACCCGGGAGCTTTGCTTAAGCTTCCATAAAATCGCGTGTTCTCTGCCCCCGCTGCCTACAACCAGAATTTTCATAGTTTTACCTCACTAAGCAACCTTATGTATATTGTTCACCCCGTAAGATTCTGACAAGTCTGCCTTCAATTTTAAGTCTTCCTTCACTGAACAGCCGAATGGCCTCGGGAAGGAGCTCCCATTCAGCCTGTTCCATAACTCTTCTTTGCAGGATTTCCGGGGTATCTCCCTCTATAATCTCAACTGCCTTCTGAAAAATAATAGGGCCTGAATCATATTCAGGCTCAACAAAATGGACGGTGGCTCCCGTTACCTTGACACCATATTCCAAGGCTTTGACATGGGGAATTATGCCGTAATAGCCCTGACCGCAAAAAGCAGGTATCAAAGAAGGATGTACATTAATAATGGCATTCTGATAGGTTTTCACAAATTTCTCACCCAACAGGCTTAAAAAGCCTGCCAGAACCACAAGCTCCACATTATAAGCTTTCATATGGGCTATTAGGGCTTCATCGTATGTTTCTATAGAATCAAAGTCCTTTTTTGAAATCACCGCGGTGGGTATGGCACTCTTTTGGGCACGCTCCAAGGCATGGACTCCCGGCTTGCTGGCCACCACCGTTACTATTTGACAATTTGGTAGCAGCCCATCCGCCATTCTGTCAAGTATGGCTTGAAGATTGGTTCCTCCGCCGGAAACCATAACCCCTATCCTTAACATATTTCAATTTTCTCCTCGCCCTTAACGACTTCACCTATGATATAAGCCTTTTCACCAAGCTTCTCAGCCTCAGCAACAACTTGCGATGCGATTTCATGGGGAACAGCCAAAACCATGCCTATTCCCATATTAAAGGTATTATACATATCTTGTTCAGGAACATGGCCCAATTCCTGCATAAGGTCGAATACGGGATGAATCAGCCAGGAGCCTTTGCGAATAACTAATTTCAGGCCATCGGGAATCATTCTGGGCAGGTTTTCAATAAACCCACCTCCGGTAACATGGGCGATTCCATTAATCTCAAACTTTTGCATCAGGGACAGGATGGATTTCACATAAATGCGGGTAGGCGTAAGAAGCTCTTCCCCAATACTCTTACCCAGCTTTTCATTAAAACGGCCGAGATTTTCTGCGTTGATATTGAAGATTTTACGAACCAAGGAATAGCCATTGCTATGGATTCCCGAAGAGGCAAGCCCAATAAGCGCGTCTCCTGGCTTTATGCTTTTTCCATTTATTATCTTGTCCTTATCGACAATGCCTACTACAAAACCGGCCAGGTCATATTCATCAATAGGATAAAAGCCGGGCATTTCAGCTGTCTCACCACCAATAAGTGCACAGCCTGCCTGAATGCAACCCTCGGAAACGCCCTTGACGATTTGCTCAACCTTCTCAGGCACAAGCTTTCCAAGAGCTATATAGTCCAGAAAAAACAGGGGCTGCGCTCCACTGCAAACAACATCGTTGGCACACATGGCTACACAGTCAATACCCACGGTATCATGCTTGTCCATAAGGAAAGCTATTTTAAGCTTAGTCCCTACACCGTCTGTTCCTGAAACCAGCACAGGGTTTTCAATTTTCATGCCCGCAAGACTGAATAGGCCGCCAAAGCCCCCTATTTCAGTTAAAACCTCAGGTCTCATGGTTTTCTTTACATGTGATTTCATAAGGTCAACAGCCTTATAACCGGCGGTAACATCTACGCCTGCATCTTTATAAGTCGCCATACAAAAACCAAACCTTTCCAATGATTTATGAGGATATCAGCATTTTTTCTCCATAGCAAACTTGTCGGCTTCCTTGGGAACTTCCATGGGATACTCCCCAGTAAAGCAGCCTGTGCAAAAGCTGTTAGGCGGGGCGCCTACGGGTGTTTTTAAAAGATCGGTGACACTTAAGAAACCAAGACTGTCAGCGCCTATGCTCGATCGTATTTCTTCAATGGAAAGATTGGCCGCAATCAAATGTTCTTTTGAAGAAATATCAATTCCAAAATAACAAGGGTTTAAAACAGGAGGGGAACTGATCCGCATATGTACTTCTTTGGCTCCGGCATTTTTCAGCATCTGGACAATTTTCCCTGAGGTTGTCCCGCGGACTATGGAATCATCAATCAGCACGATTCTCTTTCCTTCGATCTCGCCGCGAAGGGCATTGAGCTTGATATTAACGCTCTGCTCTCTCAGCTTTTGCGTGGGCTGGATAAAGGTTCTGCCTACATAACGATTCTTGATAAGGGCTTCTCCATACGGAATACCTGACTGTCTTGAAAAGCCGATGGCAGCCGTTATTCCGGAATCAGGCACCCCAACTACGAGATCTGCTTCAACCGGATGTTCAATGGCTAAGAGCTTACCGGCTTCAAGCCGGGACCGGTAGATAGATGCACCGTCAATAAAGCTGTCGGGTCTGGCAAAATAGATATGCTCAAAGATACAGAATTTATGGGGTTTTTTATAATCGGTTCTAACTGATCTTAAGGTGCTTCCTTCAATAAAAATCATTTCTCCCGGTTCAACATCTCTGATAAACTCGGCTCCCACTGCATCAAAGGCACAGCTCTCAGAAGCTAAGATATAGGAGTTTTCCAGCTTTCCTATACTTAAGGGGCGCAGACCCCATGGATCACGTATACCGATAAGTCTTTTTTGAGTCAGAATAACAAGAGCATAGGAGCCTTCAATGATATCCATGGTTTTCTTTAGAACTTCCTCTAAGTCTTTGCACTGGAGACCATAGCGAGAAATGAGATTGGCAATAACTTCAGAATCGGTGGAGGTTTGGAAAATGGCGCCCTGATTTTCAAGCTCATATCGAAGCTTTGAGGCATTGACCAGATTACCGTTATGAGCCAGAGCAATACGACCATCCTTGTAATTGAAAATGAGGGGCTGGCAATTTTCGATGGAATTACCCCCGGTTGTTGAGTAACGGGAATGTCCGATGGCGACTTTTCCATTAAGGCGATCAAGAACCTTTTCTGTGAAAACCTCCGGAACCAGGCCCACCCCTTTTTGCCCTACTATTTCACCATTGTCGTTTATAGCGACACCACAGCTTTCCTGGCCACGATGCTGCAGCGCATAAAGACCGAAATAAACCATCTGAGCCGTGTCAAAATGATCTTGGTTATAAATTCCGAAAACGCCACAGGCCTCATGAATTTTCTCATCATAGTCCTCAAAGTCCATAAAACTCTGGCTTTTGCTCTCGATCATATGTCACATTCCTTTCAGTTTTTCCTGGAGCTGAAGATCTTTCTTATCTACAGCTTCAGCCAGTTTACGCTTAAAGTCGTGCATCTGCTCTCTTAAGTGAGGATAAATCCCACCCATGATCTGTATGGCAAGTAAGGCCGCATTCTCGCCGCCGTTGATGGCGACTGTTGCAACGGGAATACCCGACGGCATTTGTACTATTGATAAAAGAGAATCCAATCCATCAAGGGTTGAAGATAGTATCGGAAGGCCAATAACAGGCAAAACTGTATATGCGGCTAAGACTCCGGGAAGATGCGCAGCTTTTCCGGCTGCTGCGATAATGACATCGAATCCGTCTTTTTCAGCGTTTTTTGCAAGCTCTGCGGCTTTGTCAGGGGTTCTGTGGGCAGAACATACCTTAACAGAGGTTTCAACCTTGAATTCCTTGAGGAGCTTGAGACATCCTTCAATCACTGGAAAGTCTGAATCGCTGCCCATAAAGATGGCAACCTTAGGTTGTTTTGACATGGGGGTTTACCTCCAAACATCAATTGATAGAAAAGCAAAACGGGCTGGAACAAACCAACCCCTTATTCACAACTATCATTCATCTAAAATACTAAAGAAATGAGCGATTAAAGTCAATGTGAAACCTTCACCAAAAACTTGTTGACCATGAAGGCCGGATTGTATGAAAGTTTAGATTTCCGTAAGCCCTCAAGGCCCATATCTTCTTCACGGTTAATGTATTTCATATGACTCCATTCGTGAGCACAGAAGTCGCGATTAATGACCGTATAAATGCCATGAATCTGAGAATTTCCTTTTTCAATACGTATGGCAGCAGTTTCAGGGTTTAATTGTTCTCCAACCGTCAGTGCCTCAAAGCGCCCTGCAACCTTGATAAGTGCTCCTTTTAACGGCAGCTTGCTCCAATTGTCTAAAAGCTCATAGCAGGCCAATCGCTCACAATTATCGGGATGGACACATTCACTCTCGTTCCTGTCACACCATTCGTCCAGTATCCTTCGGCATTCTCCCAGATTAGTCTCGTTGACGGTCACGTATTCATAATCTCCATATTGCCTCAAGAACTGACTGATGTGATTTCGCTTTCCGCTGTATTTTTTACCTGCCAGATTAATGAGATCTGAGGCATGGTACATATAGTCAGAAGCAGAGTCCAGGAATTCAACCTTCAGCCTTTCACCATAGACCGAGCGGAGCTCGTCAAGACGTGCCTCTTCAACTCTTCCAAACTGAAGAGGAAAATCATGCTCCATAAAATAGGCCTCTATAATTCCCAACGCTCCCTTAAATTTGGCATCATCCCGCTTTCCATCTACTGGAATGGGACAAAAAGCAAAGGGAGAATAGATTCTCGATTGTGAAATGAGACAAAGATGATCCTCAGCAATGGTATAGCTAAGATTATAATCACACTTCCACATAAAAAGGTAAGGAAATGTAAGTTCTGATGCAATGGGTTTTACTGCGGCAAATATTCTGGAAAACAAAGCTTGGTCTTCCAGAGTAATGGGTTTAAAGCGATCCATAAAAGGATAAATCCCCCTAATTTCTATTTAATCTCCAAAGCTAACACCCATACTCCGGGCAATACTCACAAGCTCACCATCAACCGGTACAAGCTTTGATTTTCCGGCTACCTTGGATAATTCAACGGGAGCAAGCTCGTTATTGACAATGCCTGCCATTTTGTTAAAGTTACCCTGAGCTACCATATTGACGGCCTCCACACCAAGACGTGTGGTCAGAAGTCTATCGTATGGCGAAGGTTCTCCTCCCCTTTGGAGATAACCCAAAACTGTCACGCGCACCTCAAGACTTGTCAATTTCTCAAGCTCGGTGGCAATACGGCTTCCAATACCATTAAACTTTTGTTTATCTGCATCAACTAATGTGCCGGTAGTCACATTTGATGGTTCATCAAGCGGTTTACAGCCTTCAGCCACACAAATGATGCTAAAACCCTTACCCGAATTCTTTCTTTCAAGGATGCTTCTTGCTACCTGATTAATGTTATAGGGTATCTCCGGTATAAGAATGATATCGGCACCCCCTGCTATCCCTGATTCCAAGGCTACCCATCCGGCACGTCTTCCCATGACTTCAAGGATCATAACACGGTGATGGGACTCGGCTGTGGAATGGAGCTTATCAAGAGCTTGGGTGGCAGTATTAACCGCTGTAAAAAAGCCAAATGTAATGTCTGTCTCATCAATATCATTCTCAATGGTCTTGGGTACCACAATAATGTTGGCACCTTTCTGAGATAGCTTATAGGCTATTTTGGTCGTATTGGTCCCACCTATTATAATGAGCGCTTTAATATCATGCATACGAATATTGTCAACGATACGGTCACTCATATCCTTTTCCTGTTTATCACCATCAAGATCAGAAACGACACAAAAAGGATCAAAACTATTGGTTGTACCAAGTATTGTGCCTCCCTTATCCAGGAGTCCTGAAACATCATCCAAAGCAAGCTTCTTAAACCGGTTATATACTAAACCCATATAACCATCCTTAAAGCCGATGACCTCGTACCCATAAATATTGATTGCCGTTTTTACAATGGCTCTAATAACAGCATTGAGACCCGGGCAATCCCCGCCCCCAGTCATAACGCCTATTTTAATTCTTTGATTATCCATCTGTTATTACCTTACTTTCTTCTGTTTCTAATATGTTTATACCACTATGTTGTTCTACTCAAGATTTATAGACTCATTTGTGCTTATTTGTGTAAATCGCAATTAAGTTTACCCTCTAATTCCATACCTGAAAAGCCTTCCTGCCTCAGTGCTTCATAGAGGACAATGGCCACAGAATTTGAAAGATTCAACGAACGAATCGATTTGAGCATAGGAATACGCAAGCAAGAGTCATAATGTTCTTGCAGGAGCGGTTCCGGAAGCCCTTTGGTTTCTTTTCCGAAAAAGATGAAGCTATTATCGGGATAGGTTATCTCATGATATGCTTTTTGCGCTTTTGTGGAGCAAAAAAGAAAATGACCGCCTTTATTAACTGTAAAAAAATGCTCCAGACTGTCATAGTAGGTTAAGTTAACAAGACTCCAGTAATCCAGGCCGGCTCTTTTTAAATAGCGATCTTCAATAGAAAACCCCAGAGGGCCCACCAAATGAAGTGCGGACCCCGTTGCAGCACAGGTCCGTGCAATGTTGCCAGTATTTTGAGGGATTTCAGGCTCAACTAATACGATATTTATCTTCACTGTATCACTTCTCTTCCAAAGCCACATCTAATTCCATTAAATTTCCTCCATCAAGCTCCAGGGGCACACATACTGTTTTCATACTTGTTTGGGATATCATTAGCTTTTCACCCATTAAGAGGGAAGGCGGCGTAATTTCTATGCCAACTCCCCTAATCGCAAGCAGGGTTGCTGTGTTGCCCATGATCATGTTCGCCAGCTCAGATATAGCGCTTTTCGATATCTCATCAAATTCAACGACAGGCATTCCACCCATCATAGCTGATGCCACAGACATTGCAGAACTCATTGAAAGAGAAATGATGACCTGTCCTCTTATTTTCCCGGTTAAACCGACTATAACCGCAATATTATCACCTCGAAAGGGGGACTTTCTCAAATAAACACGCCCCAGGGTAGGCTTTTTGCCAGTCATCATCATAAGTACAGACTGACTTGCCTCTATAAAAGGATTTATGTACTCAACATTCATGGTCCGTTCTCCTCATTTTACGGGTCTAAGCTTGGGGTGCGTTCCACGCACCTCTTTTCTGCTAGTATTATGGAAAATATTCTACCATAGAATCCAACGATATCACAAATAATTATTTGTAAATCCATTTCCATGGGTATTCATGTTGGTTCTAGTCAAAATTGAAATCATTCTTCTGTCAAGAAAGCCTTTTATATTCAAGGATTCTTCTTAAGGCGTTCTTCTTGATTTTTACAGCTTTTTCAGGACAGAATTCATGACAACAGAAACAGCTTATACACTTATTATAGTCAATAATCATTCCTTTATCCTGGCTTCTTGTTATAGCCTTGGGCGGGCAAATCTCCATGCATTTTCCGCAAAGCACGCATTTCTCATGCACTATTTGCGGTTGCGGACGAAACTTTTTCGTAATAAAATTGAGAATACTAAAGCGAGAAGCGGGTTTTATATGATTAAGAGCAGGTATATCAAAGTCATCGGGCTTCACCGAGTCAATCTCAACCCCCACCACTTCAACCTGATCTTTTTGGAATAGCCCCCGCTTTTCTGCCATTCTTAAAACAGGTACAGCCTTATAATCCACACCAATAATCTGCAAGGCTGCATAATCGCAGGCGAAGGCATCTTCTGACGCCAGAAGCACACCAAGGTATTTGGGAACACCGGAACTGGGCCCCTCGCCTTCCATGGCAATAATGCCATCAACCACATTAACCTGAGGCTTTGTGGCCAGATAAATGTCTATCAGGCTGTCGGCAAATTGGTCATACTCACTCATTCTTAAGTGGTAATCAGCCTTTTCCATCCCTGCGACGGAACCGAACATATTTTTTACCGCACCGGTATAGACCATCATCCCATGGGTTTTCAGCTTGGCGACATTAATGACTAAATCTGCATCAACCAGTGGTTTCAGAATCTTTAATGATTTTATGTATTTTGCTTCCTGGTTTTCAATTTTCTCAACGCGGAGATCAAAGTTAAGCTCAGCACCCGTTTCAGTTGCCACAGCCTCCATGCCGGTCGTTGCATAGACTCGTTTTAATAAAGCGGTATTATATGGGCCACCAGGACTTTCAACGAGACTGGCTATCCCACCAGCTTTCTGAACCAGTGTTATAATTGCCTTAACAACAGCCGGATGGGTCGTAGCAGCATCGTCAGGCTTTCTTGCCATTAAAAGATTAGGCTTTATGGCAACTCTCATGCCGGGCTTTATAATATTCTCAAAACCGCCCATTTGGTCAAAAATCTTCTCAAGGCTCTGGAGCACTCGATCAAATCTATAATTTTCCGCCGTATTAACGATTACTTTTTGCATGATAAACCAGCCTTTCCAATCGCATTCCTCACTTCTGGTTGTTATAGAAACTTTAGTGCCTACAGAAAATTTATATCAAACTTATTCGCCTTCGGGTAAGAGGGCATCTTTCGTATAGTTATTACCGCTATTCCAAAGTATCCATTCTTCATACCCTGCATCGTAAATGGCTTTAATTTGGTCTCTTACCTGATCTTTTCCATAGGTCTGCCAATATCCGGTCGGAAGATATTTGGCAGTAAAATCTTGTATATAAGGTCTTACTTTCGCTTTATATTCAGGCGCTTTTGATATTCTATCTTTTATTTTAAGTAAAGATTGATATATGACACCGTATGGGTCAAGATCGGGTTTTGTAAATAGAACGCCATTAATTCTTTGACCGACTCCATTACCCATTGTCCCCTTCGAATCGTTGGCATAGTGGGATGGATAGATCATAGGTGATATATAGTCAATATGCTGGCCAAGTAACTCAAATTGCTGTCCGATGGCTTTACCATCCCTGTCACTCTCAGCAACAATTCCAAATATATCAGCAGATACTGGAACATCTTTGACTTTTTTTATCTCTTCCGTGGCCTTTTTTAAGAAATTACTAATGGCTTGTATTTTTTCAGGAGGATTTTCACCATAATTAACATCACTGGCCTTTACGGTTGGGAATCTGACGTAGTCGAACTGAATTTCATCAAAACCAAGATTGACAGCTTCCTTGGCAATTTCTATATTATAGTCCTGGACTTCTTGCAGATAGGGGTTGGTCCAGGCCCCATGCTTACCTTCAGTCCATACCGCCCCGCTTGGCTTTTTAATTGCAAATTTAGTAGACTTTGTAGCCAATCCATCATCACGGAATACCACAATACGGCCTATGACATGAATATTATTATCGTGGCACTTCTTTAATATTTCATCAACATTATATAGCTTTTTTACTAAGCCTAATTCTTTTACAAGGGGGACCTGTGATTCATAATTCACGGTACCGCTTTCTTTAATATCTAAAACTATAGAATTGAGTTCAGTAGTATTCACCAAATCAATGAGCTGATCGAATCTGGAAGAACCGGCAACACTACCTGATACATAGGCAGCTTTAACCTTAACAGGCTCTTTTACAACCGGTGTCGGTTCTGGGGTAGGCTCTGGAGTAGCTTCCGGTGTCTGAGTAGGAATAGGTGTTGGAGTAGAAGAACCTGGTACTGTTGTACCCGTCGGAGATGCTGTTTCATTATTGGGAAATGGAGTTTGTGTCGAGCCCTTGTTAAAGGAGCATGATGTAACAAGCATAGCCGCTATAGTAAGGACTAAAACTTTTCCCAGTAATTTTCTTCTCATAGTGATATCCTTCCTGGAATGCATTATTTTCTGAGCCCTCATTCTTGGGCATAGATTCAATTTAACAAATCTTACGCGGGTTTACAACATTCTTTTATTACAAATATCTTTATTCACAAACTTTTCCTGTTGATATGGAGAATTTGCGATAGGTGTTTTCGTCAATAGCTCATTTTACAATAGAGGTGCGTTCCAACAGGAACGCACCATAAGCCCAGTATATGAAGAAAAGCGAAAAGATGATCTCCTCTCGCTTTTTCTGGCTCCTCAAGTTGGACTCGAACCAACGACCCTGCGGTTAACAGCCGCATGCTCTACCGACTGAGCTATTGAGGAATATAAGAGCCCTTCGCCTTTCAGCTCAGAAGCTATGTATATTTCTATATCCGTTTTGCGGTTATAGAATAATAATAAAAATTCCGGCAACGACTTATTTTCCCAGGCCGTTACCAACCAAGTATCTTCAGCACTGGAGAGCTTAACTTCTGTGTTCGGAATGGGAACAGGTGTGGCCTCTCCGTTATAGTCACCAGAATAATTAGCTATTAAATTATATTATGCTTTTTCAGCATATTCAAGTGGTAAATTCAAGAAAATTCAACTTTAACTAAGTTTTATTCTCCTGATCTTAGCACCCTCAAAACTGTATAATGATCTATACTCTGCTACTACGCTTGTTACTCTATTGAGAACTTTTTAGTTATTAACCATTTGCAATGTTAGAACTGTGTTCCAAATTGCTTTGGTCAAGCCCT
>JAEZJF010000004.1 GCA_023415825.1 Bacillota bacterium | reverse complement strand
CCTTAGCGCAATGAGAAATCCTGCTGATGCAACGGAAATGTTTATTGAAATGGCGACAGTTGGTGTCGGTATGGCTGTCCTCACTACGGCAGTTTGGCTTGGAATGCTAGGAGTTGTAGCTTTGATTGAAAAAAGAGCGATCAAAGAGAGCACTTTAATTTCTACAACAAAGTAAGGAGGAATACTATGACATTACTTACTTCTGTATTTGCTGCTGTCATTTGCACAGCAATTTGGTATAAGAATGCACAGGAAAGCGAAATGAACCTGGGAATTCTTTGCTGGCTATACTGGGGTGCGTCTCTTATGTGGCTTGTAGACGCCATCTTTGAGTATATTGAACTTGGTGCTAAATACTTCACTCCTGCACCTGCTGATATGCTAAACGACCTTTTCCTCGGTCTGTCAATCGTTGCACTGGGACTCATCATCTGGATCGTCGCTCTTCTCATCAAGGATCCTAAGGGCGTGATCAAAGCAAAACTATTTACAAAGTAACCAGTTCTGGGGTTTTTACAGAATCATTTTAATTGCAGAGGTGAATTATGAAACTTTCAAGTTTTTTTAAAGAGAACAAAAGCATCGCCATTGCCTTCTCAGGGGGTGTCGACTCCTCTTATCTTTTATACATGGCGAAAAAGTATGCCAAGAATGTAACAGCGTATTATGTTAAAACGCAGTTTCAGCCTCATTTTGAATTGGAGGATGCCCATAAGCTTGCACAGATGCTGGGCGTACAGATGAAAATCATCGAGCTTGACGCTCTTTGTGATTCCGATGTGAAAAAGAACCCTGCAAACCGCTGTTATTATTGCAAAAAAAGATTGTTTTCCACTATGTGCGATATCGCAAGGAAAGACGGTTATACGATGCTTATTGACGGGACGAATGCCTCCGACGAGGAGGGCGATCGTCCTGGCATGAAAGCACTGAGAGAATTGTCTGTCCGTTCTCCCCTCAAAGAATGTGGCCTTACCAAAGACGAAATACGTAAGCTTTCAAAAGAAGCTGGGCTTTTCACTTGGGACAAACCGGCATATGCCTGTCTCGCTACGAGAATACCAACGGGTGTGGAGTTGACAGAAGAAAAACTGATGCGAACTGAAAAGGCGGAAGACTTTTTGTTCACTCTCGGCTTCACGGATTTTAGAGTAAGAGAATTTGAAAATGCAGCAAAAATACAGATAAAAGAGGAGCAACTACCGCTTTTACTGAATTATAAAAACGAAATTATCACAGAACTGAAAAAACACTATGGTTCTGTTTTACTTGATATGGAGGGCAGATAATGCAAAGCGAAACAAAATCAATCCTTAAAGCGGTGCGGGATGGTAAATTGTCTGTGGATGATGCGCTTATCAAAATCAAAGCTGAACCTTTTGAGGATATTGGCTTTGCTAATATTGATCTGCACCGAAAGATAAGGCAAGGCGTGGCAGAGGTTATTTACGGTGCTGGAAAGACGCCTGAGCAAATCATCACCATTGCGGAAACTATGCAAAAAAATGGACAGAGCACCATTATGATTACAAGACTAGGCGAAGACAAGGCAAAAATGGTACATAGCAGCATTCCAATGAGCTACCATAAACAAGCGCATCTCGGAATTATAGGAGAAATGCCGAAGCCAGACGGTATCGGTAAGATTCTTGTGGTAACGGCTGGTACCAGCGATATTCCCGTGGCTGAGGAAGCAGCATTGACCGCAGAGGTACTTGGAAATGAGGTCATACGACTATTTGACGTCGGTGTTGCTGGACTTCATAGACTTCTTGCCCACAAAGAAGACATCATGTCCGCAAGTGTTATCATCGCCATTGCTGGCATGGAAGGGGCTCTGGCAAGTGTAATTGGCGGTCTTGCAGACTGTCCGGTAATCGCCGTCCCTACAAGCGTTGGCTACGGTGCATCCTTCGGCGGTCTAGCTGCGCTTTTGTCGATGCTGAATTCCTGTGCAAGCGGTGTTTCGGTTGTCAATATTGATAACGGCTTTGGTGCTGGTTATATGGCAAATATGATTAATCATATGGAGGCTAAATAATGAGAACTCTTTATATAGACTGCTCTATGGGAGCAGCAGGTGATATGCTGACTGCAGCTCTGTTGGAGTTACTTGGGGACGCTGACGCCTTTATAGAAAAGCTAAATGACATCGGCATCCCAGGTGTAACAGTTATGAAATCCACATCAATAAAGTGTGGGATCACTGGCACACATATTACCGTGAAAGTGAATGGAGAAGAAGAAAACGAGCATATGCATGAACATCCTCACGACCTTGACCATAATCATGAGCACGATCACATTCACCAACATCAGCACCATAGAGGACTACACGAGATTGAACACATCATATCAGAGTTCAAAATCAGGGAGCAAGTCAAAAAAGATATCATGGCGGTTTACAAGCTTATTGCGGAAGCTGAAAGCCATGCACACGGTATTCCCGTGCCAGATATTCATTTCCACGAAGTCGGAACGATGGACGCAATAACTGACATTACCGCCGTATGTATGTTAATGGATGAGCTGGGAGTGGAAAAGGTCGTTGTATCTCCTATTCATGTCGGAGGAGGTCACGTTAAATGTGCCCACGGAATACTCCCCGTTCCGGCACCAGCAACAGCGTATATTCTGCGTGGTTGTCCGATTTACGGTGGTGGAATCAAAAGCGAACTCTGTACACCAACCGGAGCCGCTTTGCTCAAATATTATGCTGACAGCTTCGGTGAAATGCCTACGATGACAGTTTCCTCCATAGGTTACGGCATGGGGAACAAGGATTTTGAAACAGCAAACTGCGTTCGTGTTATGCTTGGAGATACAGTAGACAAAGATGATACCGTGACGGAACTTTGCTGTAATCTTGATGATATGACAGCAGAAGAACTGGGCTTTGCCATGGATCG
>JAEZJF010000010.1 GCA_023415825.1 Bacillota bacterium | reverse complement strand
TTTTGGTTTGCAGTAGCAAGCTGAATTACCTTGTCCTTATATGCTGGGAACTTATTAGTCATTAAATCAGTCAGATTTTCATGCTCCTTTTGAACTCTTGGGTCTTTAATTAATTTAGCAAATTCTTCTAGGTTGTCTATTATAATTTCATAATTGTCGCTTATTGTTTCAATGGTTTTATTCAAAGATTCATCATCCAGCTGAATAACTAAATCTCTTAAACCTACCCTTATCATTTGGTAGCTCTGAGTGATTGGAACCAATTGACTAATGTTCACCGTATGCCTTTCATACATGTCGTTGGATAGGTCGTTTATTTTACTAATGTTAGTGATGCCAACTCCCCCTACTATGCCTGCGATAATAGCTACTATAATAAAGCCTATTATTATCTTTACGGAAACCTTTAAATTGTAAAACCATTTCATCTGTTTGACCTCCTCAATATTTTCATAAAATAAAAATTGCACTATGCTGCTCAAACACATTATTTATTTTTTATTTTTTCTGCATTATTATTTTCCTCCTCCATAGCATCTATCTGTGCCATTCTAATGCTCTTTTTTTTAAATGAAAAAATAGTTTAGGCCTTCATATTTAATAATCCACCGATATTAAGGATCAGACTGATACTGCCATCTCCCAGCAGGGTACACCCTGCCAACCCATCTATCCGTTTTGTTTTTTTAATATAGTTGGGGAGTGCCTTTACGACTACCTGCTGCTGTCCCAGCAGCTCGTCTACAAAAATGCACAGGCATTTTCCATCCTGCTCCACCATGAGCATGATCCCCTTTGTAAGGTCTGTTATAACTGTTTTCACATCATACAGCTCGTGGAGACGGAGAATAGGATAACACTCCCCACGAACCATAATCATTTCATTGTTTTCAGGGTCCCTAAATATATTTCTTGCTTTTGCCTGGAAGGTTTCCTGAATAGAAGTGATAGGCAGCGTATACTTGGCATTACCTACACGGATGTTCATTCCGTCTATAATCGCCAGAGTGAGTGGTATTTTTAGTGTCGTTGTTGTTCCGGTACCTTCCGTGCTGTTTATGGATACAGAACCACCGACCGCTTCGAGGTTCTTTGTCACGACATCCATGCCGACGCCTCGACCGGAAAACTCCGTTACACTGTCGTTGGTAGAAAAGCCGGGCAGGAAAATCAGATTATAAATTTCTCTGTCCGTCATTTCGTTTTCTAACTTATTGATTAAACCATTTTCCTTCGCTTTCTGCAGGATTTTTTCCTTGTTAATACCCCTACCGTCATCCTTGACGGTTACAAGGACGTCACTACCAGCATTTTTTGCTTCAATCGTTACCTGGCCTGCTCTTGGCTTACCACACGCAATCCTGTCATCAGTTGCTTCAATTCCATGGTCCACGGCATTCCGAACCAGATGCATCAGCGGATCGGAAATATGCTCTATGATATTCTTGTCCACTTCAGTTCTTTCTCCGATCAGCGACAGTTCTATCTCCTTGCCCAACTTCCGCCCCATATCCCTCACAATGCGTTGCATCTTGTTGAAGGTAGCAGAAAGGGGAACCATTCGGATGGACATGACCATATCCTGCATTTCATCGGTTATCTTCCTTAACTGGCGGGCTGCTTTATGGAAAGCGTTTAGCTGCATCGATTTTAGTTCTGGGTTTTGCGTAACCATCGCTTCGGCAATCACCATTTCACCCATTAGATCCATCAGTTTATCCAGCTTCACAACATCGACACTGATGATGCTCTGATGGGAACTCCTACTCTCAGAATTTAAGTGAGCAACTTGATTCTCGTCTTGTAGCTTTGGTATTTTGATTGGGGATTCCTGAGCAGTCGTATTATTAGACACATCGAATTGGTTTTGGATCTGACTGTCTGCAAGCTCGGTAAGTTCCAGATTTCGGACAAAAGCAGTGCTGTTAAAAAAATCATGTAGCTCCCGCATGTCTTTATCGCTTCTAAGTGTTATCCTGAAGCCTTGTTCCCGTATCACCTGTTGACTATCGTTATTTTCGATGATATCCTCGGGATAGTAACAGAAGTCCTCCACAATATCTTTCAAATTATGAATAATGGTAAAAGCTCGAATATTCTCCATTTCACAGCCATCCTCAAAATAGATGACCGCTTCATACCCTTTCAAGGCCGAAGCTCCGCAGCTCTTACTGGCTAGGTAATATTGCTGTATCGCTGGAATTTCCTCTTTTGCAATTTGAACTGCCGCACTATTCCTTTCTCCCTTTATGGAGGTTAAGAACCTTTTAATTTTTTCTATCAAGCTTGAGGGATCGTCATCAGGGTTAACTGAATTTTTAACCTTCTCCAACTCCAGCTTTATGAAATCCACACCCTCAAGAACCAGATCGGAAAGAATGGTATAAACTAAGTTTTTAGGTTCTTCTTCTCGGATGTAATAAAAGAGATCCTCCATCGCATGGGAAATCAACGAAATACTGTTATACATCATCATGGCAGAATTGCCCTTAATAGTATGCATAATCCTAAAAATTTCATTTACCATATCGGGTGTAAAACAGCTTGCCTTTTCATTGGTCAGTATCACAGACTCAAGCTGTTCAATGTTCTGAGTGGTTTCATATACGTATATGTCCAGCATTGTCTCGTTTGAAAATCCTTTATCCAATTTACTTTCTCCTTTTAAATTGATAATTCCATTTATGTTCAAAAGATTTCAAAACCATTTTATTCTATGTTAAAATTATTCCTTTACACAATCTGCCATATAGTAGATAACATCCTCTGGAGTTAGGTGTTTTCCTTAAAACTTCAAAAAAATAATCTGCTGTAACAGAATACAGCAGATTATTTTCATATTCATACTCAATTATGTAGTATTTTGATTTTTTATAAGAATTCCTTAGTAGCCAGTTCAGTTTTTGAATGAATGTCAAGTTTACTGTATACGTTTCTAAGGATTGTTCTGACAGTTGTTTCGGATATATACAGCTTATCTGCAATCTCCTTTGCGCTTAATCTATCCCTTGCATGATGGGCGATCTCTCTTTCTCTTGGTGTCAACGGAGATTTTTCTGATATAATAGCTTTTTTAATGATCTCCATTCCCCTTTGTTGACGTCTACCAAGTTCTAGCAAGGCATTTATACCATCTTTATCTGATACAGAGTTCTTTAACGATTCTAAAAGAAAAATCAATCTACCCGCATCTTGGGCAAACGGAAGATAAATCTTGTCGGGCAGCGCTATAGAAAGAGCTTGCTTTAGATATTCTTGTGCAACGAGTCGATCTCCGTTATTATATTTTGCTATGGCAAGAAACTTTAGACAATATACTTGTGGCATCATATACTTAGTATTTCCGTTTGTTTTCTTTGAATTATCTGAGATAAGCTGGGAAAGGCCATATAGCTCACTATACCTATTTTCCATGAGCAAGAGATTAAGGTATAGTATTTGTGCGTGCGGTATGACAGGTGCATACAACACGTTTTTTATACTCTCCATGTCATATAGCCATGGGGCCACATAATATTTTAATCCCAAAATAAGACCTATGATCGACATACAGTATTCTACCATATGCAGAACATATAGATTGGAGTTTTCCTTGGCATAACCTTGCATATTCTTTATTGCTGTAAAATAGCCTTCCACATCTCCGCGTAGGATAGCAATACGGGTAAGAACTAATTCTGCACAGATGCACATATCGGTCTGCTGATAGCTGCGAGCCTCATAGAGGGCCTTATGACACAGAATTTCGGCATTGTAATCCTCTCCGCGCATAAGCATGGCTTCGGCGCGCATAATGATGTTATGGCCGTTGCCATGTCCCTGACCTAACTTGAAATATACATGAGCTCCGATATCTATTTGATGCAACTCATTTTCCAATTCACCAGATTCACTCCAGAACATATTTAAAACCGAGGTAGTAGCAAATAGCCAAGGAATGTCAGACTTGATCATGATAGATGGTCTACCTAAAATTTTTAGCGCCGTCTCATGGCCCTTTCTTATTTTGGAAATATCATTGAAGTCTCCCAGAGCTGCTAGAAGGGTATATTCACCTCTTATTGTCCGTAATTCATCCTGACCGAAATCCGCTTCGTTTTGAACTGCTAAATGAAGCAGACTGCATAATTTTTGATATGTCTCATTCAGCCCGTTCAAGCATGCATAGTATCCGAAGACAATCATGGTAAACGGATATTTGCATAATATTTCTTCCGGGCATTCATTGGCTATCGTGATAATAAATGCCGATTGATTTTTTCCTTTATGTTTATATAAATATTCACGGCTGAAGGGTAAAGATAAAATAGCGTCAAAATCTTTTATTTTATGAAAAAATTCGGCAGCTGGAAAGTACTGTGACATGGCGGCACAGGAGACACCTGCTTTACGGAATATTTGATTTTGATAATCCTCAGGCTTTTGATTATAAAATTGGTTTCGCAGATAGTCTTGCAAAATGCTGTGTATGCTGTACAGACATTTATCTGGTAGGTATCTTATGAAGTCATTGTTCTTGAGGAGTTCTTCAATTTTCTCAGGCAGTATCTCCTGATTCAGCAAAATGGCCGCCTGGCGCATCGTAAAACTGTCCAGAACCGATACTGACAAAAGAAAATCTTTTTCTTCCGGCGTAAGCTTATTCCAAATAGCTTTTTCCACCAGCTGCTCAATATCAGCGGCAAGATCAAACGAACCTGTTTCTATAAAGTTTTTCATTTGCAGACAAATAGCGGATACCCAGCCTTCAGTACTCATAAATAATTTTTCCAATTCATCATCAGTGAGACGGATGCCTTGCATGCGAAATAAACTGGCTGTATCCTCCCTGTCAAAGAAGAATGAAGAAGCATTAATGGTATGAATATTATTATTATGAATTAAAATCTTCTGTTTTGCTTTCAATTGCTGAGTAATGAATATCATATGCAGCTCGGGATCTCCATGCATGGAAAAAGCACTTATTAACTCACGATGAATATCACAGTTAACAAGCTGGTAGTTATCAATAACTAAAAAGGTTTTCGTTTGGCAGTGTACATTTTTGAGATATGATGTCATATAAAATAATGTATTCATAGTGGGCATCTTCATGTTTTTTAGATCATCAGCTGCTTTCAGATTTATATTGGAGAATAACTCACAAATTCCCATCCACGTCATAAAATCAGACTCGCCCAAACAGGTATACCAATATTCACAGGCCCCATGAGGTAGGTTTTCTTTTAAATACTCTCTGACGGCCGTCGTCTTTCCAAAACCGGATGGAGCCTCCACTATCGTTAAGGGGTGTTGTGATATTTGCTCAAGCTGCCTTTTGAGCCTGTTCGGAAAATAATACTTATTTTGTTGGATCAAATCTTTTCTCAATCCTCTACCTCCAACTCTGATCGGGGGAATATACCATCTGTCCCCCTTTAGTTGTGCCCATCCCGAAATCATTAATGAAATAATCACGCTGGTCAGTATGGTAATTTAGCTTTCAGTTTTACCAAATAAGTTCAAAAATGCCTGCTCTACTTCATTGACATAGGTGGTGCCTATAGGTACTTTGTTTCCGTTTTTTAAAATAACGTAATGTGAAGAAAATGTGGTAATATGTAATAAATTTACGATATAGGATCGATGTATCCTTAAAAAGTTATTATCCTGCAATTGTTTTTCCAACTTCTCCAGATTGCTGTAAAACCGATTCACTCTATCTTTGCAGTGGACGGTAATGAGGCGCTTTGAAACATTAATACTGGAAATGTCCTTTATTTGTAATACAATCCTGCCCTTCCGAACTTTGAAGAATAAAAGCTCCTTTCTTCTCCGTTTGGCTACATCGACTGCCTTCAAAAACGTACTTTCAAACTTCTCTTCTGTCATTTTCTCTTTAATTAGATAATTGACCGGTCTTACATCAAATGCTTCAAATACATGTTTTACACTGTTTGTCAGGAATATTAGGGAAGGTTGATAGCCATTCTGCTGTAGCTGCCTGGCAGTCTCAATTCCGTCTATTCCCTCTAAATAAACATCCATAAAAATAATATCAACCAAAAATTTGTTTATCGCCTTCAAGAGCACTTCACCACTCTGAAAAGTCTCTATGGAAATATCAATATCATGCTTACGTGAAATTCTTTCCAATATTTCTTTATATATCTTGGAGGTCATTATATTGTTTTCGCAAATGCAGACACTGAACATAATATTTTCTCCCTTTAAATTTTTTATGGCTATAATGACTTTCTGGTGTCACTTTGCCAGTTACCGTTTTGTTGATAGCTACAACAATTACTCATTTAGTCTGCGTAAAATGCGAGAAAAACATAAGTTCAATAGATTAACATCGGACTCTGTCTGAAAAATTGCGTTTTCCAGACTAAGGTTTTGCCTAAAGAAAAAATCAAAAAAAAGAGAATGTCCACAAAACCTGTGCGACACTCTCTTTTATTTTGAGCTGGAAACCTAGCTGTTTATGTTAAAAATCCAGACAAAATAAAAAACCCATCTTTTCGGTAGCCAGGCAGCCATCCCTCCAGACTGAGGATTAGGCCCTATTGCTTTGCGTCCCGGCGTTTCCACCGGTTTGCCAGTATCGTGACAAGTTACCTTATTGTTTTCTGTTAATCAATATATTATCAATTAGTAATCATTAATATTTACGTTTTAAGTTTTTAGCTTTTCTTTCGTTTTTATATTTATACATCTTTTTGTCGGCCAGTTCCAACAGTTCAGCAGCCTTATAGCCAGAAGTGGTTGAAAAGGGTACAATACCATAACTGAAGGCCAATGCGTAGGGTTTCGGATTTTTTTGGTTTAGGTACTTCAGCATCTCATGCATCCTCATGATGATTTTATCTGCCACCCTTTCCGAACAGTTTTTAAAGATAACTAAAAATTCATCGCCACCAAGTCTGCAGATCATATCCGAACCGCGAACCGATGAGAGAAGAACATTTGAAATACTCTTGATTGCATAATCCCCTTCAATGTGACCATAGGTATCATTGATGGTTTTTAAGCCATCGATATCAACGAAGGCAATACAGTGTGTTTTCGATGGTTCTGCGCAGGTCAGAATATTTTCCAGTTCCTCCAGCCCTGCTTTACGGTTATAAGCAGCCGTCATCGTGTCCATCGACGCTGACAGCATCAATTGATTTTCGTTAATTTTCCATTCACTTACATTTTCAATCATGTGAATATATAACACTTGTCCATTGGGAAGCAAAATCCTGTCTGATGTGATTCGGTACCATGTGCTTTTGTCATTCTCATAAATCTCTTGAAGAACAGGAAAGGTATTTCCCTCTTTACTAAACTTTTTAATAACCTCTAGAACCTTGTTCTCTTCATGTTCTGAAGAAATATATTCTATTTCGCCAAATATTTCTTTTGCCGGGCGGTTAGCATACAACACACGTCCAGTGCTGTCAACTTCTATCACCAAAATATGAAGCATATTGAGTGCCTGGAGAATCTGGTGGTAACGCCAACTGTTGAACGATGTAGGTGTATTGGAGACGATGTTGTTTCTTTCCTGCGTGGAAGCAACTGCAACTTGATCAATTAGTCCGTTTAAGGCATCAATCAATTCTCCAGTATACTCCAGCTTACTAACTACATAACCCGACTGCAATTGACGCATATTCCATTCTAAAATGGATAGTTGAGAGTGAAGCTGTTTCAGCGGGCTGGCCATGTAGTTATACCGGGAAGGAATGGGACCGTCCAACTTACCTTTTGAAAGGTCAATCACCAGACAGTTCATTTCATCTATATTTTGAATCAGTTTATTTATCTGCATAGCTAGATTCTGCAATTCGGGTATCTGAGAATGTACTTCAATTGGGTCACACTGTTTTCCGGACAGCAGCTTTTCCAATACATTTTGCATGGCTATAAGCGTTTCCTTGATTTCATCGTCCATTCTCTATCATCTCCTTTTCTGATCATTCTCATTTAATCGCAGCCCTAATTATTTTAATTCTGCAGAGAACCGGCATATTCTGGCTCCGGTCGCCCAACAGTCGATCTCCCTGACCGTAAAAGGGCGCCCGCTGTATGCTTCGAGAATCCCTGCAATAAAACCCTCATCATACTCACATACAGTTTCGCCGGAAATCGGCAAGCCCGAACAATCCAGATCCTCTGAAACCGCCAGAGTAAAGGTTTGCAAATCCAAATCGGCTTTTTCAATGTTCAGAACACCGATTTTCAGTTCCTTAAGCTTATTTGTCAGGTTGGCGACAAAGAAATCAAATTCACCGGAAAGGTCCAGTACATTTTTTGCCAGTTCCGTACCGGCCAGATGTCCGGCTGCCCGGTACAGGATGCTGGCAGTATCCTCATCGTATTCTCTGGCCAGGATATCCTTTAGGGTGTATTGGAGCAGCCGGTACACGAGCACCGGCATGTCCGGCCCTAGAGTTCCTCTTCCCGCGCTAATATCCCCAAGCTCCTCCCATTTGAACTTGGATGGCTTGCTTTCATACTTCATTTAGTTTTCCTCCTTAAGTGATTGCATGTATCGAAATGCATAGGTGGTATAAGTATAAAACTTATAAAGGATATTGCGCTTAACCATGTCTTTATTTTGCCTTTTTTTGTTCCGAATTAATGAATTCGCTTTTCTCTCTAGCCTATCAAGCAACTGAATAGGGTATATGAAGAGAGTCATCATTCCGGAAAGGTGGTTCGAAACCGTCCGCTTTCCATTATTGGAACAAAAGTGGTATAAAACGTAACATTGATACTCTTTATTGACGTCGTCGGAATTATTCCCGAACATAATCTACTCCGTCAAGGACATGTGTATCACATTCAAGCTTTTCATTGTTCTTTAAAACATAAAAAAATGATCTGCTGTAACAGAATACAGCAGATCATTTTTTTGTTCATACTCAATTTTGTAGTATTTAAAGTTTTTGAATGAATGTTAATTTTACTGTATACGTTTCTAAGGGTTGTTCTAATAGTTGTTTCGGGTATATACAGCTTGTCTGCAATCTCTCTTGCGCTCAATCTATCCCTCGCAAGCTGAGCATCTCTTACTTGGCGTCTACCAAGACAGCAAATATTACTACACATTCCTTGCCTTTTTAAAGCTAAAAAAAGGTATACCGTATAAAAGAATACAGCATACTTTTTTTATTCATACTCAATTTTGTAGTATTTTTAAGTTTTTTGTCAAAATTCCCTACATTTTTAAGATGTGAATTGGTTTATAATCGTTATTAACCCTTAAGGGTTTTATTTCTTGTGTTTTTTAACTGGCTCGCCCGTAAACCTGTAATAAAATTGCCTTTGATTATTTGGCAGACTGGATTACCGCCATCCCATTCTGAACATATATATTTGTCACCAGAGACTATACATTGTTGGTGTCTGGATTCGCGTTACCAAACCATGTACTATCGGGCTACAAAATTTGGCAGGGTAATGGGCGCACAATACTGCTCAATAGTCAACGCAGCAGCGAAAAGTCGCCGTTCGTCTGTACCGTAAAGTATCATACCGCGCGGTGTTCCATCATCAGCCATGCCGAGTTTTAGGGCTAGTGATGGCAACCCAATGAAATGCATGATGTTAGTCGGTCCGGTCATCAAACAAGCATCGCATTCGCCAATACTTTCAAGTATCTGATTGCGAAGCCTCTTGCGCTCAGACATAGCTTTAATATATGCAATATCATCAAGCTTTCCTGAAGCCCCATCCAATGCGCCCCGCAGATATGCATGGCCATATTTCATCATTTGCTCCGGATTAGCTTCAAAGTAGTTTACTATTTCCTCCAACGTCCGTCGCCGCGCACAAGAATGCGATAAATATTCCTCAAGATCATGCCGAAATTCACAGCGTGAAATATCACGTTGATATTCTGTATACGCATGAGTAACCTCTGTGATCTGCACACGATTAGCTTTTAGCGCACTATGCACAGCATCATATCTCGCAAGCTGCTCTTCGGAAACCTGATCCCTATTGAAGATATTTATGGCTAGGCGTATGTTTTCCGGAGCCATAGGTTCAACTGGCTGCAGTACTTCATCTTTCATACAGGAATAAACAAGCAGTGCGTCAGTTAGGTCACGGGTAACAGGACCTGCACTATCAAGGGTTTTCGCTATAGGTATAATCCCCTTTGACGACAACGAACCGTGAGTTGGCTTAAGCCCCGTAACACCATTTTCCGTTACACAACCAACAATGGAGAAGGATGTATCCGTACCGACTGCAGCAGAACATAATCCTGCCGACATTGCAACGGCCGAACCAGAACTCGATCCACTGGGGGTTTTTGCACTATCATATGCGTTTTTAACCTGACCGCCACGCGAACTATACCCCCCGGGCATGTTACTACCGGTATAGTTCGCAAATTCAGTCATATTGGTTTTTCCTAATATCAAAGCGCCATTGTGACGCAAATTTGCCACAATATGAGCATCCTTTTTAGCAAGGTTGTCTGCCAGAGCAAGGCTACCGGCTGTTGTATGTAATCCAGAAACATCGATATTATCCTTTATCAGCACCGGCAGCCCAAACATGGCTCCACTGCGGTCAGTCTTCATGGAATCCATTTTTTTAGCTTGTGCTATAGCATTATCATTTAATTCTGCTACCGCATTTAGACCATTCACTCCGTCAAAATGCTCTATCCGTTCAATGTATGCCCTTGTAAGTTCCTCAACACCAAGGCGTCTGTCTCGAATCACACGTGCAAGCTCCAATGCTGTCATCGTAAACATCTCGTTCATAGTCTCCTCCGAATCCCAACCACTCTTTACGCCATAAAATGTGGTGACACATTAATATTCTACCAAAAGTAAAGACGTGAAAATATTAATTATTTTCTTAATTGACACTTACCAAAGCATAATATATACTATGTATACGGATTATTTTATTTGGTATATATAGTGAAAAATACGATGAAAGAAGAATATCATGCAAACAACTAATAGTAATGATATGTTACCGATTTCAGAAACATTATTTATCCCTTTGGCAGCAAGAGCTGCTGAAATGGCAAGGGACAACCCTATTATTTCAGACAGAAAATCTGTGGAAATTATCAGCAAAATAGATACCGGCAACAAGGTGATTAATGGTGGCGAAATATCAACACTAGGTATTTTAGCGCGTACAAAAGTCATCGATGATGAAGTGAAAAATATCCTGGCTAAGAATCCAGACGCCACCATTATCAATCTTGGAGCAGGATTGGATACCCGAATATGCAGAGTGGATAATGGCATCTTAAAGTGGTATGACTTAGATTTACCAGAGGTTGTTTCAATTCGGAGCCGCTTCTTCTCAGAAAATGAGCGTGTTCGATTTATCGCAAAATCTGTCTTGGATGCCTCATGGGTCAGTGAAATAAATACATCGGCAAGTTCCAATATAATAATTATTGCAGAGGGCCTACTCATGTACTTTTCGGAAGATGACGTTGCGTTGATACTTGATCTTTTGTCAAAACATTTTGCGGGGGCGCATATGTTTTTTGATGTTGTCCACAGCTTTTTCATAAATAAAAAGATAAGTAGTACCTTTTTATGGGGAATCGACCAAGCAAAAGACATTGAGAAACTGAATGCAAGAGTAAAAGTAATTCAGGCATGGAGCACCGGAAACCTTCTCAAAGAGCGTCAATCCTCACTTTTCAGAGTCTTCAATTTCTTGCCTTCCACAAGAAATAGGAGTCAAATCCTACATATCCAATTCGCCCGGTAAAATGCGTAATATTCCTAGGGAGGTTTTACATGCCACGGTTTAGTGAGAATGAAAAAGAACAGATACGCAATAGGCTCCTTACAGAGGGAGAACGACTATTTACCGCACATGGCATAAAAAAAGTAACAATTGATGATCTGGTAGAAGCGGTCGGTATCGCCAAAGCTTCATTTTACACATTTTATGAGAGCAAGGAATTTTTATATTTGGACATTGTTCAGGGTGTTCAAAAGAAAATCTTTACAGAGCTAGATTCAATCTTGGTTTCCAATGTCAATTTGCCTGGCAGGGAGCGCGTCCGGCAGACGTTTGGTGCTATGTTCAAAATGATGCTCCGTTATCCTATTCTTAACAAAATTGATGTGACCACCACGAAGCTGATAGCCCGAAAGGTTTCAAAAGAGCGATTATTGGCGTTCAATGAACAGAATATTGACGCCGCTCAATCGTTGCACAATCATGGCATCAATTTTTCCTGTGACATAAAGACTGCATCTTACTCATTTCAGGCTCTTTATCAAAGTTGGATGTATTTACAGGATAAAAGCATGGATGTTCAGACATCTGTTACAGATATTCTGCTCAATGGAGTAATAAATCAGATTGTTGTGGACTGAGCTAAACAAAGAGCCCCCATTCCTGTTGTTCCACATAACCTACAAGAAATCATCTCTTTGAGGAGTAAAAACATCCACAATGATTGAGTCCTCCAGTGCTTGACAACCATGCTCGGCATTCGCAGGGATATAGATGCTGTCACCCTGCTGTACAATCTGCCTTTCTCCTTCTATCACAAACTCGAAGCTACCACCAGCAATATAGCTGACCTGCTCATGGAAATGACGATGCGGTACTCCGACAGCACCTTTTATAAAGGTCACTTCCACCATCATCATTTTGCCGCCCATGCCCAGTATTTTTCTTGTGACGCCCTCCCCGCAGGGTTTTTCTTTTATTGCCTTATTGAATGCAAACATGAAACTTATCTCCTTTTTAGAGCTTTCAGGAACTTTTTTAACACGATTTGTGACCGTCGACATCCTTAAAATCAATAACATATCTTCGATTGTCAGCTAGAAGAATTTCGGCACCTAGGACGGACCGGGAAGGTGTAATTTCCATAATTCTGATATCCTTAATCGGTGACAGTTCCTCTTCTGTCCAGTCATCGCTGTCTCTCCTGTGAAGCATAACGGAAATCATCAGCTCCATGGCCGGATTTTTCTCGATTCGTTTCCGGTACGCATATAAAACTGTGCTTTCTTCTGCTTCCGTATTCCGCCCTTCATGGATAGAACGGCTTACCATATCCCACCCGTGGTATGTTACCAGTGCGAGCCTTCTGCCTGGGATCGAAGCTGTGATAACCTTCCTGTCACCATCTTCAAAATGATTCACGACAGCTAGCTCTCCATTTATATGCGGCAAGCCGAAATGACCCAACGTCAGTTCATGTTCAAAGGCCATACGGCAGCGATCAACGCGTATCACGCCTCCGGGAATGATGATTTCTGCAAGATCAATTATGTAGCCTACACCGTTATTGGGAGGCCTTCGCATGATTAACTGCCTGTATATGACGTCATTTCTGACCCCATTAAAGAGGATACTTTGGGATGTTGTATACAACTGGTTTTTATTCGAATCATTCTCGACCTTTTTCCCTGTGAGATAAAAATTAATATCATCGCCTCTGACATCTCTTGGGTCAAGACTACGAAAACTGTATTCCATAGCAGTTCCACCGTTCGGGTCATGATCTTCCCATGGGAAATGGGTGTTGTAAACCAGCTTGGAATAATTAGGATCGTCATAATAGACCTTTCCGGGTATTATCTCCGACGCACCAGTCTTCCCGTGATTCACCAGAATTAATCCCGGCCTTTCAAGGACGGACTTCTTTGAATCACTCCCTATTTTTTCCCATAATCCTTCGTTTTCTTTAGCGGTCCAAAACGGTGAGTCCTCAGGCAATGCAAGGCAGATGAACGGTAAGTACATGAGAAAGGGACTGGCTGGACAGCTGTAATTCTGCAGCACAAATTCCCTGTGCCCGTAAAATCCCAGGCTTGGAATATCATTATCATAGAAATCATCACGGGCAATGAATTGAAGTAATGAACCAGAGCATAACCGTCTGGCCCATCCCGGGTTCAACGGAGAACCGTCCCTTAACAGGAAAGAAACAGGGAAACCGCCTGATATCCAGGTGCGATAACAGATACTTCGGGCCCACATATTGATATATCCGTCCCGAGCAAAAAAGCTGGGGTAGGTTTTCATCTGTTCAAGGGCGGACTCTTCGATAGCTGCCGCTATTTCAGGATAGTATTCATCACCGAAAAATCTGCTCCAAATGATTGTATAAACAACAAACAGGCTGATTGTATAATAATTATAGGTTTGCTCAAGATACCAGCCGTTTCCCGAATGGTAGGATATCACCCATAGAAGATGGCTTTTCAGCAGCTCCTCGTCAATTTCGTAGCCGTTCTTTTTCAGGAACGACAGCGCCATTATGTTAAAAATTCTCCAATTGTTCTGAGTGGTACGATGATGCGCCCATTTGGAAATGGTCACTGCCATTTCGTCTTTTTGATTTTGCGTATAGTATGGCCAGATAATATCGGGTAAAAGCAACAGAGTTTTGAATAAGCCTCCGAATTCGCAGGTAAATTGATAAGTCGCGTCGGGCAACTCTTCCGGAAGGGGCAGGGAATTGGGATGGCCTGGTGTTAATGCATTGTATAGATGCAAACAGTAATACTCTTTCAGCTTGATATTCTTCACTGCTATATCGGGATCAACATGCATTAGAGGCCCAGCAAGCGTCAGTGTCCTCTCCAGAGCTTCAAACTCATGGGATCGCTTGCGCCATTCGGGATCACTCGGTTGGGGGTAAGTCTTTCCCGGAACAAGTGGAAAACTTAATGGGGCCTCCATCGAATCGACATGCTTGAAAGCCCTCTCCAGAAGATACTTGGCGCAATCGATATAATGTTCTCTGGTCATGCCCGTGTAGGGGCTTAAGTTAAAATCGGGACTTTGAATTTGATAAGCGTTTGCCATTGTGCACACCTTCACTTTTCTATTATTCTTTATGAATCGCTATTAAGCTCAAGCGGATTTAAAGAAATCTATTCGTTTCAGATTAATAAAAAGTTCTGCTATTTGCACGCTTTATCCCTTGGTGATATTTCTTGATTCTGCCACTCATCAAGAATTTTGAGCTTCTGTTCTATTGAATACTTGGACATTAAACACCCCAATCATTACCAGTATACCATACTGCCTAACAATTGGGGTGCGCTTCAAGATTAGCTGGACCACCATCAACAGAGTTCTGAGGTCAATAAAGAGCAGTGGTACTCACAAGCATTACTTTACATTGTACTCCACATACGTGACACCATCGAGGGTGATAACCACTGTGCCATAGCCCTCCAGCGTGTAGGTGCCAGCCGGAACGACCTGTGTCAGCGTCGTGCCGTAGGTGAAAGTCAGAGTCTGTGGTGTCAGATCGTTCATAAGCTGTAGAGTGATGACCTTCTTCGGATCTGGTGGTATGAGCTCCTTCGTGGTGCCGGACGAGTTCGAGCCTCTCAGGTACACATAAAACTCTGTGCCGGTAACATCATCGACTGTGAACGTACCGGTCGAAGCATCATTCTCCTGCGTCTGAATTGCTTCCGCATATTCCTTGAACAGCTGACCCTCATTCTTCGAGGTGAACAGAGTTGGTGAATAAACAAAACTGACTGTATCGGTCGTCTTTAAGCCCTCGATCAGCTTGTAGGTGAACGTAAGTTTGTTCTGCTCATCGACCTTCGCCGTGAAATCGCCAACCTGATCGCCATGGGGACCTGCCAATAAGAAGCCATGGTGGCCGTCCTCTGTCTTCGCTTCCGCAACATTGATCATGGCACATTTATAAAAGTTGCCAGTCTGGAAGAACTTCATGCCGTCGGTTGTATACTCATTGGCTGAAATACTCTTGTTCTGGTACAGGTTGTAATCCAGTACAAGTGTGCCCATCGCCTCCGTCAGGTCGAACGAATAGCTCAGCTCAATATCTTTGTAATTGACATAAACTATAACATGTTGCATGAATGAGTATCTCTCGAACGGCGTAAAGCTCAGCGTCGCCGTGCTATCGTTATTATAAGTCGCGTTGCCTAACGGCTGTCTGTCCCCGCCATCGATCGTGTAGGATACTGTAAACGGGTATGTTGTTCCGTCAGCGGGAGCCACATCAAGTGTAGCAGTCAGCGAACCATTATGACCTGTTAATCCGACAAGCTTAGCAGCCGGTACAACAAATTCCTCAGCTTCCACAGCTGTATCGCCCTTGTAGCTGGCGCTGACAACAATACTCTGCTCATCCGCTTGAACCGGGAACGGAACGAATGTAAAGCGGGCTGTTGCGGTTTCTGCGGTATAGTTGAACGAGGTCGTCGCCAGATCGGTAAAATCGCCACCATTGGCAGAATGTTGCACCTTAAAGTCGTCCGCAACCGGAGCAATCAGTCTCGGATTGTAGATGAGTATCGCATCAGCGGTGCTGTTTGTTGCTGTGACAGTGTCTAGAACCGGAGACTGCGTGTAGTTGATGTTAACCGTGCCGTTTGTACGATTATTACCGGTCTTTGTTGAGTATACCGAACCTAACAGCGTGTAGTACGTCGTTGCATAATAGTCCAGTGCGTATGCAGCAGAGGTCTGGATATCGGTCTTACTGGCTTCCGAAGGCGTCAGCGGGATATCGAAGTAGCCGTCCTTGTCGCAGTATAAGTAAATCTTGCTGCCGATGACAAGTCCGTTCAATTCCTGTCCGATCAGCGGACTGCCAACGATATTGTCGCTGGTGATCTTATTGTCAACAAGCAGCTGACCAGCGTGGCTCCAGATTCTGCCTGTGACGTGAACGGTAGTTGCACCATTATTATACTCAAAGCTTGGGGTCGGGTTAAAGGTTAGAACCGGGCTTTGGTTGTCTACAACGAGGCCGCCGAACGGGTAATAGTAATCCGTATCCGCGAAAGCTATATGATACGCGCCTTCCGGAATAACCTGCTTCGTTCGGCCGATGTTACCGTCCTGATCGATTGGATAACACTGGTATGTGATTGCACCGGAGTACAGCTTCGCCGTACCATCGCCTTTGCCCATGCCGGTGTAGGTGCCGAAGTAGCCAATCGGTATGTCGTTCAGGTCAAGCAACAGAACGTCCATTGCGCCACCCGGATAATCTCCCTCATATGCCAAAACGAACGGTGTTGAGTTCGAGTAGGTTGTGCAGCGGATGTTCGTACTCGTGTTTGCCGTGATGACGGGCTTGATAATCCAAGCGTCGTCGATCATGAACGGCTTAGGCGCTTCGCCGGTGGCAAATGCGAATGGAAGTACATAGTCGTTGCCACTATTCGAAGTTACTTGTACATAACCTTCATAGTAACCTTTCGGGCAGTTTACAGGAACCGTTGTGTAAACGTCGAATGTTCCAGTCTGTCCCGCCGGAACTGTGACGTCGGTCGATGTGAAGCTGATCGTTACGCCATCCGCGCTCGAACGTGAATATCCGGTCTGGTCGTTATAAAAGCCGCTGATATGATAAGTCTGTTCGTCCACAGAAGTATTGTGGACCGTAACAGTTAGTGTTCTGGAATTAACGGTTGTCGTTGTGCTCGGCTTAATTGTACCGAAGCTCAATGACGACAGCGTCTGGTTCGCGATGACATCGCCAGACTTCTGTCCCGGGATGTCATCCTGCACCGTCACATATGTCGAGGTGTCGGTTACGATAGCACGGTACGGGTCTACAAAACCTGCACCAATTTCGAAAACGCTGGCCTGCGGCGTAGCTGGAACGCCGGATGTGATGAGCGTCGGGTCAGCTGTGTTCATCAAGCGAGCCTTGATTTCAGCGACGCTGGCGTTCGGGAACGCCTGGCGCATTAAAACGCTGATACCAGTCATATGCGGACAGGACATCGAGGTTCCGCCCATGCGCGCATACGCGTATGAGTAGTCTGTGTCGTTGTGATCAGGATTTGTAACAAACGCTGGCTGGGTCGACATGATGTCAACACCCGGTGCAATTATGTCGGGCTTGATGCCCGCGGTTTCGGTTACAGGGCCGATGGAGCTGAAGCCTGCCGGTGTCTTGGCAAGCTGCTCCTTTGACATATTGCCGATTTGGATATAACCCGGTACAGATGACGCTACCGCTGCGTTATAGGAAGCAGCCAGCGTATCGCCCGCTTGGTGTATTGTAGAGAGAACCGGCAGGTGGTTCATCTTTTCACCGCCGATAGTAATGTTTGAGATGAAGCCTTCCTCGGCATCTTTGTTAATAATTAAGACTGCTCCCGCGCCAAGGCGTTTGGCCTGTGGCGGAATATCCGTAAACGTCAGTGCACCGCGTTTGACGACGAGAATCTGCCCCTTCAGGCTGTTGTCCGGGAGCGCCTGAAGCTGTGCAAGCTGGGTCGGGCCGGGTACCGTGCCGGTCATCGGTCCGACAACGAGCGTATACTGGTATCCGCTGCCTTCTACATAGTTGAGGTTCTCTGCAATAATTTGGTTATCGGCAAAAACATTCATGACGTCTCGTCCGACTACGTTGAACGGAATAGCCGCCCTCACATTCGCAGATGAATTGGCAACCGCGCCCATATATAATGTTGTTGCGCCGCCGCCGTAGTTCGAAGCCGCTACGGTGATTGGAAGGTAAGCTGTACCCGGTGTGCCAAGCGACAGGTTGACACGCGGAGGGACGTTGTTTGGCTGGGCGTTGTTACCCGCTGATACGCATACAATGGTGCCAGCGATACATGCGTTATTCAACGCGAATACGTCCGCGCCGTAAGCTGTATCTTGGTTTGCGCCTAGGGACAGGTTAATGACCTCCATGCCGTCAATGACGGACTGGTTAACAGCCGCAATAATGCCCGAGGATGGGCCGGAGCCGTAAGGTCCTAATACTCTGTATACATACAGGTCTGCCTTAGGAGCGATACCCAATGTATTAAAGGGAGCCGATGTGTTCTGGCCGTCCGCCGCAACTGTGCCACTGACGTGGGAACCGTGGCTTGTATAATATTCGTTGCCCTTTGCGCTGACTTCGGGACAGAGTGTTGAGCCATTAGCCGAAACAGCAGCCTGCCAGTCTTTATAGGTTGTTTCCATCGGGTCGTCGTCTTCGCTGACCGGTACGATATAGCTGACATTGCCCGACGAGTCCACTTTTGCCACTGCCGCGCCGATGTAGTCATTTCCGCCCTTGTAGTTATCTTTCAGATCCGGGTGGTTGTAGTCGATACCGGTATCAAGAACACCGACTTTGATACCCTCGCCATCAAATCCCATGTCATTAAGCTCTGACATCCGAAGCGCCTGGCGGCTTTCTTGCATACCGATACCGTTAAAATCGACATAACCGTTCGAGTCGTCCGCCGTATACATCATATAGTCCGGCGATATGGAATAAACGCCAGGCAGCTTCGCGACTTTTTTAATCAGGTTTGCGGGAAGCGTAAGGGCGACGCCGTTAAATACCTCATGGAAGTCGTATCCAAATTTTGCGCTGATGCCTGCTTTCTTAAGTGCTGTTTTAAACTGGGAAAGCGCGGCTGCCGCCTTTGTACCGCTATCAATACCCTTTACGTTATGTAATTTATTGTATATATCCAATATTCTGCTCGGCAGTACATTAAACTGCACGATAACGCTTTGTGCGTCCGAGGAACCGAGGTCCGTAAACCCAACCGCACCGAGCGGGGTTTGCATGGCTTCTGCCAGCTTGTTCACATAGTTGACCTCTTCATCACTGAGGCCGAGTTGTTCGGTATTCAGTTTTGCCGTGATCTGTGTTTTGTCACTGGTAAAGTTCTCGTTATCCACAACAGGCATGCCGCTGAGATCTTTTTCCTGATAAGCATTGTTCGCCTGCGCGATCTGCGGATTCTCGGAACTAGAATCCGCTGCATTTGCCTGTACCGGCATCTGCCAGACCGATCCGAAGATCATCAATATGCTGATAAACAGGCTCAGCAAACGTTTAACACTTTTCTTTTTCAATCATATCTCCCCTTTTTTTGGTTTTGGGCTCCTCTTTTACGCTAACGCTCCTGACCGGATGGCCAATGATATCCTTTGCGTCTGATAATCGCTTCTTGTTACAACTACCCTCCTCTGTCATGCTTCAACTCATTTGTGCAACCTCTATATAGACAAATAAGTCTACAAAAAGACGGCCTAATTCTTTAGGCCGTTTTCCTATTATTGTATTCCGCCGTCCGCAAAAAAAGACCTTTATTTTTCAAAGCCATGAATAGGTAAAAGTGGAACGATATGAAGGTTTATTTACGAATAACATTAAGTCATTCAATACGATAAGTATATTGAGATGTAACATAAGAATTAATTGCATCAAAGAAAAGTAACTGTCGGCACAGGCCAGTTTAGCACCCCATTTTATACCTTTATCCATACTCACAACCGACAAAACCCCATTTTATAGACAAAGTAATACAATTAAAATATTACCTTGACAGTCATAGTAGTGTGTCGTATAATGCAAATGTGGAGGAGATTATATGAGCGATATCAAAATCACATCCGACCTGCTGCGCGGCCATACCGATACGATGATATTACGACTCTTATCCGAAGCTGACCGCTACGGTTACGAGATTGTCAAGCTGATTGCCGAGCGCTCGGGCGGCGAGTATGAATTAAAGGAAGCTACGATGTACTCCAGCGTCCGGCGGCTTGAGGCAGATGGTGATATCGAATGGTATTGGGGCGATGAATCACAGGGCGGACGGCGTAAGTATTTCAGAATTACCGAAAAGGGTAAGGCTACTTACGCCCATAACAAAAGCAATTGGGAGTACGCAAAGCGCGTGCTTGATAACTTATTGTAAAGGAGATTTGATGCTATGAATGAGAAATTGACAAACTATTTGAACGGCGTTTTTGCGCCATACGATGGGGTAAAAAGCGTCGCAGAATTAAAGGCCGATCTACTCTTAGATTTGCAGGAACGGTTCCGTGAGCTCAAAGCTGTGGGCAAGGACGATGAAACAGCTTTTGAGATGACCATCGACAGCATCGGAGACATTGAGCAGACGGTGCGGGAGGTCGCCGGTCTTTCCCGCTCGCTGGAGCGGCAGTTGTTGATCAACTTCAGCGCGGGCAACTTGCCGAAGAGCGACTTCGCGGGTGTTACAGCACATAAAGGAAAATTTGAAGCGAGCGCGCTGCGCGGCTCCGACTTTTCGGGTGCGGATCTGACCGGCAGCTCATTCAAGGCCAGCGACGTGCGCGAAACCAATTTTGACGGTGCAAATCTGACAGACTGCAGCTTTTATGCTCTGGATCTATCGGGTGCGAGCTTCCATCGTTCCATCCTTGTCCGCACCAATTTTAGTGCGTCCGAGCTGAAGGAAGCTAAATTCATCGATGTAAAGCTAACCGACGTCAAACTGAGCCTGACCGACCTTAGAAAAACAATTTTTAAAAACTGTATTTTCGACGGCGTGGACTTCGATAAATCCGACCTGCGAGGCATGTGCTTTAACGGGCAGACCTTTATCGGTGTCAAGTTTGGAGGGGCGGCGCTGAATGAAGTTACGTTTAAAGGCACTACACTAAAAAATGTGTCCTTTATACCGCCGTTTTCCCTATCCAAGAAATTCTATCGTGCCATAAAAACCATTTGCTTTGACGGCACCATGATGGATAAGCTGACCTACGCCTCACTCAAAGGCATGGAGGCTGATTTATCAAAGGTTATTATTGTATAAGCGAAGTATGCATAACGGGTAGTGCAAAGCTTGTTACTTCGTAATAAGGAGTGAAGAATATGCAAAACAAAGCAATCCAGGTGAAAGGGCTGCAAAAGTCCTACAAGAAACTTCATGTTCTGAACGGTGTGGATTTTGAGGTGGATAAAGGTAGTATTTTTGCCCTGCTGGGCTCTAACGGCGCGGGCAAGACAACGATTGTCAAAATCCTAACCACGCTGCTCAAACCGGATGGAGGAACCGCAAATGTAAACGGATTCGATGTCATGTTAAAGGCTGACAATGTGCGACAGTCGATCAGCCTGACAGGACAATTTGCCGCCGTGGACGAGATATTGACCGGGCGGGAAAATCTCATTATGATCGCCAAGCTACGGCACCTCACAAATCCGCGTCAGATTGCTGACGATCTGCTTAAACGCTTTGGCCTAACCGAAGCAGCCGACCGCAGGGTTTCCACTTTTTCTGGCGGTATGCGCCGCAGGCTTGACCTCTCCATGAGTCTTGTGGGAAAACCGCAGCTTATTTTCCTCGACGAGCCGACCACCGGACTTGATCCCGAGGCGCGCATCGAGGTTTGGAAGATTGTCAAGGAGCTTGCCAACAGTGGCACGACGGTATTTTTGACCACGCAATATTTAGATGAGGCCGAACAGCTCGCTGACCGAATTGCCATTCTGCATGAGGGCAGGATCATCGCGGGCGGCACGCTCGCAGAGCTGAAAAAGTTATTCCCGCCCGCAAAGGTGGAGTACATTGAAAAACAACCGACACTGGAGGAAATATTCCTTTCAATCGTTGGCAAAGAAAGACTCGACCTAAAAGTAAAGGAGGAAAAATAAATGGAAACGATCAGGAGACATTTTTTCAGCGATATGAGCGTCATGCTCGGACGTTCCATGCGCCATATTTCTCGCAGCATGGATACCATTATCACGGTCACCATCACTCCGATCGCAATGATGCTGTTGTTTGTTTATGTATTGGGCGGCGCGATTCAAACCGGCACAGGTAGCTATGTGAATTACCTGTTGCCCGGCATCCTGCTGATTGCGATTGCAAGCGGCATCGCTTATACGGCTTACCGCCTTTTTATGGATATGCAAAGAGGCATCTTCGAACGGTTCCACTCCATGCCGATTGCGCGTTCGGCCGCGTTGTGGGGGCATGTGCTGACCTCACTGATATCCAATGCGATTTCGGTTGTCGTAATCATTCTCGTGGCGCTCATAATGGGTTTCCGCTCGCCGGCTGGGTTACTGTCATGGCTTGCCGTTGCCGGTATACTCGCGCTGTTTACGCTGGCCTTGACATGGATCGCGGCGATTGCCGGACTGACCGCAAAATCGGTAGACGGTGCAGGTGCCTTTTCCTACCCGCTTATTTTCCTGCCATTTATCAGCTCGGCGTTTGTGCCAACCGAATCGATGCCTTCGGTCGTTCGCGCCTTTGCCGAAAACCAGCCGGTGACCTCTATCGTAGAAGCCATCCGCGCGTTATTGTCAAGTCAACCGGTTGGTAATGATATATGGGTTGCTCTTGCGTGGTGTGTCGGAATTATGTTTTTGGCATATATCTTCGCGATGAGGGCGTATAAAAAGCGGGTATAAAGTCTATAGTCAAAGCCGCCGTGTGCCTCCTTTAATTCGATAGAGCGATTCCCATTCTTCTTCTAATATTGCATATACGCAGTCATCATACCACTGGTTGTCCATCCTAAAGCTTTTAATAAAATGAGCTTCTTTTCTAAAACCGATTTTTTCAAGAAGCTTTATTGATTTTATGTTGTCGGGATCAACTGATGATATAATTCTATGTTTCTTCAATTCAGTAAAAGCATACTTAATCACGGCTTTGACTGCTTCTACAGCGTACCCATTACCTTGATATTCAGGAGAAAGTGTATAGCCAATTTCAACCTGATAATCATCCTCCAGAAAATGAACTCCAATATCTCCAATCAGCTGCCCCTCCTTCAAACACACAGCTAATTGTATCCATGTATTTCTCGGGTTAAGACAAACCGAAATATTTTTATTAATAAACTCTTCAATTTCGTCAATACCCTTTGGTCTCCACGCTTGGTACTTATAAATCTCAGGCATGGAGCGATATCGGAAAAAAGCATCTTTATCTTTTATTTCAAGTATTCTAATTAACAGCCTATCTGTTTCTATATAATCGAATTTACTCATTTATTATTACCCCTTATCAAGTTTATTCCTGCAATTCCAGCATAGTTTCCTCACACCATTTTATTGAAGCCTGCGATGTCAAAATTCCTCGTCTTAAGGTTGCTTTTAGAAAGCGTGCTCTTTCCGCAGAGATTTCATTAATTCCTTCCTCTAATTCTTTTTCCACATCCTTGTATTTACTAAGTTCTTCCTCCTGCTGCTTTTTATAATGCTTCAGCATTTCTATAACCTTCCCTGCTGGAATCTGACTGGAAAATAGGAATTTCAGCATAAATTCGGAACGAACCGGTTGCATAGGTGTTGCCTCCTGAAACCAGTTCATGAGTTCATATTTTCCCTCATCTGTTATTTCATATTTTATCTTTCTTGATACCTTTTCCTTTGATATTTGCCGAATACACCCTTCCTTTTCTAATCCTTTTAATGTGGGATATATATGCCCGAAATTTTCATTCCAAAACCCAGAGATTACAGTATCACAGTATTTTTTGATATCATAACCCGTACTTGGTGAGATGTTCAAAATCCCCAGAATAGCATATCTGGATTTGTTTTTCATCATTTCTTATTCTTCCTCTCCCATAAAACTAATCCCATTTACAGAAAAACTGGCTCTCTCATCCTTCTAGCCCATACATATCTCTTCCAAGGATTCAGCCACAAAAGACAGACGATTGGATTCTCTCAGCAGAATTGACATTCTTCGGCAATTACCCTTGACTTGCTCATTCGACAGTAATTCCTCCACTCCATCTCTTAAGGTCTGAGGGGTTATTTCTTTAAATTTGCCAACCATGCCAAGTTCCATATCCTTTATTCTTTTTGCAACCAAGTACTGATCATTGACCATTGGTAATGCATACATAGGGATTCCGTAATAAAGTGCCTCACTAACACTATTAAATCCGGCATGAGTGATAAAAATATCCGTTTGTTTCAAAATGGCTAATTGCGGCAGAAAGCTTCCAACATAAAAATGAGACGGAATTGTCCCCAATTGATCTATGTCACATTTTTTCCCAATGGACATTACAACATAATAATCCGAACCTTCAAATGCGTTAATGCACATTTTGTAGAATTCAATAAAATCAGTATTTATGCTGCCAAGTGAAATATAAATTACCGGCCGGTTATTTTTGTGGTAAAATCCTTCAAACTCTGTTTCCGTATCCTTTTGGATGGCTGATCCTGTAAAAAGGTATTTTGAACAATCCAATCCAGTATCTCCGTTAAACTCCGGAATCGTATACACCACATTCCATTCAGCTTTACTAATGAAAATATCAACCAGCCCCGGGATGGGAATTGCATACTTACTGCATATCCGTTCCAATATTTCATAGCAATGATCCAACTGCGGATGGATTCCCGGCTCCAGCATAGACGCTGGTACTGGAGCATTGCTCATAGCAAAACTGGAATGTGAGCTAACTACAGGTATCCGCAGAATTTGTTTTAAGAAGGAAGGCCCACCAAACAAAGAATCACTGATTATCATATTGTACTGGTTTTTTTTAATCAGCTTCAGAACTTCTGGAAGCATCACTTCAGCGTAAAGAAGAATATATTCCATCAGCATATAGAATGGATGCCTGTCCGTAGGTCGATAGGACGAAAGAAATGCATCCAATTCATCAGAATAATTCAGAAACGAGGCACCTGCTGCCATAACTTTTTCCTGAAATGGTTGTGAACAAAAATAATCCACCTGATTTCCGTGATCTACCAATTCCTTAACCAGCGGAAGTGTCGGATTAATATGTCCGTACAAATTAGCATTGATAAATAAAATATTAGCTATAACACATACCCCCCATATATCACTCTGATATATTCATATTATATCAGAGTGATATATGGGTCAAGCTATATTTTTGCACAAAAGGCCTACCCTTTCATAAAGGGCAAGCCTTTGCCATCACTTTCCGTGAATATATCTTTGCTTAGACTGCGTCGTTATTTCATCTTAATTGTATGAGTCTCATACCTATTTTTCTCCCATAAATTGTATCCGCGAAGGATGACCTCATTTGGCAGTGTTTCTGCAGCCTGCAAAGTAGTTTTCTGTATAAAATGATTTTCGTCAACGGTTTCAATACCGCCGCCTGAGGAGGCACCAGCAGGCATACTTTCACCGTTACCATCCACAAAATCAAACCAGAGACCGTCGGCGGTTTCGTCATATTTTTCTTTATCTATTACCGTGTATTCGATATCTGCATAAATCGCCATGGACGAACCGTTAAGCGTAACCTTATCCACTCTTATGCCGTAATCACTGTATACGACAGGTATCGTGCTGGTTACGGTATCTTTCATTCCAGAATTTTTGAGTGTTACGGAAAGTGTCGTTCTCTTCTTATTGAGCTCGTCAACTACGATTGTGCCTTCCCGGCTGACAAATGGGGCGGCAACACAGGTTATTTTTATATCCTCTTGAGCGGAGTCACCGGTATAGTTGCTGTTAAGCATGTAGACAAGAGTCCCGTCCTCATTAAGGAGAAAATCAACAGAATTGTTCACACCACTGATGATCGCAGATGTACGTATCATTTCTTTATTGTTTTCCCGGGCATAATCGGCTATAGTACCGGTTTTGTCGCTGAAAAGCGGCCCCATATTGCCAATGGGATCGGACGGAAATGCATCCGGACCCAACAGTAAATATCCCAGGTTAGAGGGTTTTACATCTACGACAATGTATACGTTCTTTCCGTCGAATACAGCTTCGCGCACCGCAAAAGTCCCAAATTCGGTTTGACTGCCTTTTTGCGCTACTTCTTTTTGCACGATATCAACTGCTTCAGGCAAAACCTTTACATCCGTCCTTCTTCCGCTCAGGAAATCTAGGATTCCCCAAGGGTTTGTGAAAGCCAAAACAGTCCCAGTAGACAGTATGCAGACAATCACAATCACAGCCGCCAGGCGGAAGCCTATTTTCTTCACAGGTTTTCTTTTTTCATTTATTTGTATACCAGCCAGGGTTTGATACACATTGTTGACAAAGCCATCATCAGCCTGACCGAACGCGTTTCTCAAATCAGTTATATCTCGCATAGTAATTGATCCTCCCCACGTAATATTTTTTTTAGCTCCTGTCGTCCGCGCAGCATACGTGACTTGACCGTACCTTGAGGCCAGCATAAAATTTGCGCAATCTCGCTTATTGAAAAGCCTTCAATATAGTGCAGAAGAATGGGTAGGCGGAGCGTTTCATCCAAGCTAAACAGCGCGTCATGCAGCTCAAAATTAGTGTCCGCCGGTGCAACTCGTTCAGGCAATTCATCCAGCGGCAATTCCCGACTTCTTTTTTTCTGAATATTATGGCATTCGTTGACAAGAATCCGGATTACCCAAGTCTGCATAAAACGCTCATCTTTGAGTTGATGGCGCTTCTTCCACGCCTTGCACAAACATTCCTGAACCGCTTCGTCTCGATCGCAGCTTTGAGATAACTGTGCATAACTAACACGATACAGTATTTGCATCATTGCGATGATTCGCGTTGAAAACTCGTCACATGTCACTCTTTTATCCTCCTTGTTTGTTGTTTGACCGGTCATTTGTTAGACCATCAAAAACGGTTTTTGGTTTTGAGGAATAAAAATTTATTCTAAACTACTGTCTGCTTTTACAATTTAAGTGCCTAAGCCATGAAATATAAAAATATAATGGAAGTCAAGAATAACTTCCATTAATCGCTCATTGCACCCATTTTTAAGTTTACACTTACTAAAGGATACCTCGACTTTGTGAACATTTCAACCGCCTACGGGTTATTATTAGTAGGAGACAAGATATGGACTTGCCTGCTTTACATCAATTCCATGCTTTGGCATAAGCAAAAAAAATGGCTATATCCAACTTAACGGTCTTGATTCCTTCCAAATACTGTGTTATATTGTGTATGCACGGTATACACAATTCGAGTTTAGGTTAAAAAAAATAAATTCAAAAAGGAGGTTGTCAATGGAGATATTATCGGTACAAAAGTTATGTAAGAGTTACAAGAATTTTAGTTTAAAAGAGGTGTCGTTCTCGCTGGAAAGCGGTTATATAATGGGTTTTATCGGTGCCAACGGCGCAGGCAAAACCACCACGTTGAAATCGATGCTGGGCCTGCTGCATAAAGACAGTGGTAGCGTCCGGATACTCGGACAGGATTTTGACAAGAACGAACTCGAACTGAAGCAGCACATCGGCTATGCTTTTGGCGGCGTCGATTATTACGCTAAAACCAGGATAAAGTTTATTACCGACGTTTTTCGCAGATTTTATGATAACTGGGACCATTCATTGTACGAATCATACATGCGGAGGTTTGCACTAGACGAAAACAAGCGCCCTTCAGAGCTGTCGCACGGTATGCGGGTCAAATACTCGCTGGCACTGGCGCTGTCGCACCACGCTAGGCTACTGCTGCTTGACGAACCGACCAGCGGGCTTGACCCCGTTGCACGTGACAATCTTTTAGAGCTGTTTCAGGAGCTTATTGAGAATGGTGAAAGGAGCATACTGTTCTCCACACATATAACTAGCGATCTGGAAAAATGCGCCGACTTCATCACCTATATTGAAAACGGCCGGATCATCGAAAGCCGGTCGAAGGATGAACTTCTTGACGCCTACCGCCTGGTCAAGGGAACAAACAAACAGCTCGACAAGGTAAAGCCGCGGCTGATAGCAAGTAAAACCAATGCGTTCGGATTCACCGGTCTTATAAAAGCGGCCGCTCTTCGTCCGGACGACGGCCTCATAGCTGAATCGCCCAGCATCGAGGATATCATGATTTATCACGCAAAAAAGGAGGCTGTTTATGAAAGACCTGTTATATAAAGAGTTCCGGCTTGTCATCAATCCCCTTTTTTTTCTCGTTCTTCTATTTAGCGCATTGCTGCTCATTCCTCAATGGGTGTATTTCGTTGCTATGCTGTATTTCTTGTTCATCGCCGTACCCAACATATTCGCAAATGCCAAAGCGGTGAATGATATCAGCTTTACGGTGATGCTTCCCATCAGGAAACGCGACGTCGTTAAGGTGCGCGTGCTGTCCATCACCGTGCTTGAACTCCTTCAGATCGCATTGGCTGCAGTATTCGTCACCATCAACATGGCGCTATACCCAAATGGCAATTTTATGATTGATGCCAACATCGCATATCTTGGCTGCGTGTTTGTAATGTACGGCATTTTCAATGCGATATTCTTCCCGATGTTTTACAGAAGCGCATACAAGATCGGCTGGCCCATCCTCATCGCTGTAACCGCATCCATGTTGTTTGCTGCTGCAATCGAAACGCTCGTGCTGTCCATACCGGCGGCGGCGCATATTCTCGACGGCATCAGTGGTGACGCGCTCCTCCGCCAACTTCCGGTAATGGCTATCGGCATTGTCTTCTTTGTTTTACTTACAATGTTGGCATATAAGAAATCAGCAAAGAATTTTGAAAGGGTAGACTTGTAGCACTCATGGATATCGTCTTATTAGGAACACCAGATAAACCAATATATCAGCAACTGTTTGAGCAAATATCGGCACAGATCATAAAAGGTCAGCTGAAAGAAGGTTTTTGCCTGCCGCCCATACGCACGATGGCAAGGGAACTACAAATCAGTGTTATCACGGTGAAAAAGGCGTGGGAGGAGTTGGAACGCGCCGGCTTCATCGTTACGATGTTGGGCAAGGGCTGCTTTGTCGCGCGCCTCACGACTGAGGATCTTTCAGGTAAGCGTACCGAGATGGCGCTGGAAAAGCTGAAAAAGGATATCGAATATTACAAGACACTAGGGCTGAATATGGAGGAGCTGATCGAACTGATCAGGCTCAATTATGATTAGATTTGATATTACGGCTGATGCTTATTGCTAACCGCATCATCCATCGTAAGTTGAGAAAAAAGCAGTTGAGTATGACGTCATTGCAATACCCTGCTGCTTTTTTCACATTTATCTCTCATATATCTGTATTATTTTATCTTTCCTTAGCTATTTGCCACAATTTACACAAGAGCAAGCTACTTGATATTTCATAGTTCTTTCTGCAGCTCAATAAGAGTAAGGATAGAATTCCCATATGGGCTATATCATAGCTGTTTATTACAACTGTTAACACCCAATAGCTGTTGAGCTAGCATGTCCCAATCCTCCATAAACTGACGTGTCAGATTAGGCCGTCTCCTTACAGCCAGCGGATGATAGGAGACAATGCAGGGATATCCCAGCACAACATGCCATAACCCTCTCAGATTCTTTACATGGGCCTCTTTATCATCAAACATCGCCTGAACAACGATATCCCCCAGACAAACGATGAATTTTGGCTGCATCGTTTTTATTTGTTGAATAAGAAATGGTTTACTGAAAGCTCTGACTTCTTCTTTGTTATATCGGCGAAGGGGCCTGCATTTTAAAAGATAAGTTAAATAGATGTCATCCGGAGCCAAATTTGCTTGATGCAAAGCCGTCTGCAATGTTTGCCTCGTTCCGCAGACATATTCACTGCCACCTTTGTCTTCGCGAGCGCCTGGATTATCTAAAATGATAACAATAGGCGCGTTGGGATTTCCTTCCCCCCATATGATGCGTGATTTTTCCGTGCATATTTCACATTCTTTATAACGGGCGGCTTCTTTTAGCAATTTATCTTCCGGCCAAATTACCGGTTCAAAGCACGATTCCATATTTACTCTCCTGAGCTTGTGCATCCGTGTTTGATGGCTATTTATTCTTTCATCTTCTCTTTAAGTATCTGGGTACGTTCTTCAAAGCTAACTACTGTCACTATTTGATGCAGCATCCAAAGGTAGCCGAATGGATCGATAAATATTGCGTTTATCCCACCCATTTCTTTCATTTCGGTGACCGGCTGAACTTGTGTACATCCTGCATCCATAGCCTTAGAAAATGTTTCACGAATATCGGAAACAAGAACATTCAGCCACATAGGCTTGGGGTCGCCAGGCTTAGGCGCGACCATCTGATATTCCACGTTTTCATCTAACAGGTGGAAGCGCGTCCCATACATATTGAATACAGCCTCATTTCGACCTTTTTCAAAAGAAGTGACCTCAACACGCTCCACATCGAAAATGCTTTCATACAGCGCCAACGCTTTCAAGCTATCGGCAACGACCATATCAATTTCTACACCAACCATATTGTTTTCCTCCAATCAAAATGATACGTTTAGCATACCAAATATCCTTGACATCTATGTGTCATACTCATATACTGAACTATAAAATAAATGAGGATATGCTGATGAAGGTAGAGCGTTTAATTTCCATTGTCATGCTTTTACTGGAACACAAGAGCATCAACGCTACGAAATTGGCGGAAATGTTTGAGGTTTCCACCCGCACGATATACCGTGATATAGAAGCAATCAACCAGGCAGGCATCCCGATTGTCAGTTACATGGGACCTAATGGTGGCGTTGGCATTATGGAAGAATACAAAATTGACAAACGTGTTTTTACCACCTCCGATATTACTACGCTCCTGATTGGCCTAGGCGGGGCGCGCGCCGTTTTGACTGGCGATGACTTTAACAATACTCTTGCAAAAGTAAAAGCTATGATACCTCAAGAGCAGTTAGCGGAACTTGACTTCCAAACCAACCAGATTTCCATTGACCTTAAACCCTGGTCAAACGATTCAAGACAGGACGATTACTTAACGATATTAAGGAAAGCAATCGCAGATCAGCAAACAGTTATGTTGGAATATAGCAACATGGATGGCAGCACGTCCACAAGGGAAGTTGAGCCATACCGTCTGCTGCTGAAAGGTAATAGCTGGTATTTACAGGGTTACTGCCTTCTGAGAAATGAAACGCGTACCTTTAAACTATACCGTATTATACAAATGGATCGGACAAAAAACACATTTTCACCACGATTGATTGATTTTGCCAAAATGGATGCGCAATTAACAATCGAAAATCCAACAGTTGATGTGACAATTCGCTTCCATGAGAATGAGAAGCAAGGGTTTGTCGGAGCTTGGGGCGACAACATAATTACTTCATTTGAGGACGGTTATTATACGGCAAAAATTCAAATTGTAGATAAAGAGTATGCATATAACGTTTTGCTTATACTTGGCAGTTGTGAATGTATCGCGCCGAAAAAAGTAAGGGACTATCTTATTAAACGGATCAGCCAATTATCGGAATTGTATAATTTGAATTAAATGGCAAAAACGGATAGTTACGTTACATTACAGACCATAATGAAGAAAAGCGAAATATGAAAATAGAATTTCGGAGGATTTATTATGAGTAAAACATTAGTTATATATTACTCTTATTCAAATACAACTAAAAGTTTGGCAGAAGATATAGCAATTATTACAGACGGAGATATTAGAGAATTAATCCCTGAAAAACCTTATTCATTTACCTACAATGGCGCAACAAAAGAAGCAAGAAATGAAATTGAAAGAGGGTATTGTCCTAAGTTGCTCTCCGGAAATGAACCGGTAAACAATTATGAATATATTTTTATAGGAACACCAAACTGGTTCAAATCTTTTGCACCGCCGATATTGAGCTTTCTGCGCAGTGTTGATTTGAACGGAAAAACAATCATTCCGTTTTGCACTCATGGTGGTGGTGGATTTGGGCAAATAGAAATCAATATATCCAAAGAATGCCCTAATTCAAAATTGCTACCGGGATTTGCGGCAACAAGCGATTTTGATGATAGGCATGTTCAAGATTGGATTGATAGCATTGAGATGTTAATGCAAATGAAGTTGTAAATCCCAATGTTAATGTGAGAATGCCCAAAGTGTGAAAGCAGTATTATACAGTAAGCGAAGTAATCAAGATTTAACCTCTTTTACTAATTTCATCTGTAATCAACGTTTTAGAAATGTTCATCGCGTCAATAATCTTCTGAAAGCGCTTGTATTGAGGTGATTCCATCTCATGTTTCCTTTGACCAGTTTCACACTTACTTATCACAGATGCTACCGGTTTAAGAGCATCGATCAATTCTTCTTTCGAGTACCGCTCAATTTCTCGGTCCTCTGTAATTAGTGCCCTTGAGATATACATCGCCTTTATTCTGTTCTTAAGAAGAGTATATTGAGAAGTCCCCTCCGCAAATTTAGGCTGTATCATTTCACATTTACTAATGGTAGACGATACAACTTGTAGTGCGTCTGAAAATTTATCTCTTGAATATTTTCTCATATCATTTCACCCATGAATGTCTCATTTGCAAGCTTTCATATCAATTACCAGTGAAGCCATTTTGCTTTTTACACAAGCTGGCAACAGATTTCTTGAACTGAATTGGAGGTGTCGGTGGTCGGAAACATATCCACGGTATTTTGGGCACTATTGGCAGGCGGAACAACGCCTTAATTCACTTCTAATAAGCTCTTTCCATTTATTGATATTCACGATTGCATTTTGCTCCCCGCCCAAATATATATCTTCAATTGTCATAGGCCAAAGTCTTAGTTCACGCTTTCTTTCGTTGCTTGGGATAGGGTTTGTTATTTTGCTTAATGATTTTACAATTTCTCGATTTTTCTTGAGAATATATGGTGTATCCCAATCATTATCATAAGCGTCAATAAAAAGATTAACTAAGTGCTTATATCCCTCTTCTGTATAGTTCGAAGGGTGTTGTATCATATAACATGAGACGAGCCAAAAATGTAGCTCATATAGCTTTGGATCATTATGCTCCCACACAAGAGGAAACCCGAATAGCTCATAGCATGAAAACCCATCTGTCTCCCCAGCTCCACATTCTATACATCTCCCAGATTTCATAACTGTGTTATTATCAACCATTTATAACCAAACTCCTTAACTAGAACTAGTCTATTATCAGTTTACCCTATGGGGTAATTGCTACAGTGTTCAAACCAATAATAGAAACTCTATTGTTTATGTTTATCTCTTCATTAATTGATCTAAACCATCTTGTGATGTTAACTTTTCAAGGTTATTAAATATCTTCTCTTCGTCCCAGTTCCACCATTGAATCTTTAGCAAAAATTCAATCTTTTCATCACTAAATCGTTTCTTGATAAATTTAGCTGGATTTCCGCCATATATTGTATATGGTTCAACATTTTTAACTACTGTCGAATTAGCAGCAACTATCGCACCATCACCAATTTTAATACCTGGCATAATGGTTACATTTTGACCTAACCAGACATCATTGCCGATCACTGTGTCCCCTTTAAGAGGCAACTGTTCTTTTGTAGGAGTGACCTTTTCCCATCCACATGCAAAAATATTAAAAGGATAGGTTGTAATTCCGTCCATTCTGTGATTCGCGCCATTCATTATAAACTTAATGCCCTCCGCTATAGCACAGAACTTACCTATTATCAGCTTGTCTCCCAAGAATTCATAATGGTGCTCAATGTTATCATAAAATTTCTCCGGGGAATTTTTATTATCGCTGTAATAAGTATAGTCTCCAATCTCAACATTAACTCTTTTAGGTAGATTACTTATATAGCAGACCGTCTTTATATTTTCATTCGGATAAAGTTTTTTCTTATCTGGTCCGATCATAGAATACCTCCTTCTTAACATTATCAAGCAGCCGTTTGTCAAACACAATATATGAAGTCTTGCAACTAACGATTTATTTGCATATTAAAGCATGCGACTCAATTTCATTAACTAACATTTAGTCATCAGTTTCTTTGCTCCATTGTTTAAAAATTTGCCCATCGCAACCGGAAACATATACATCATACGCGTTTGAAACAACAATGAATTATTATGACAAATGATAAATTTTTTACTATCAATCCGTTTTGCTAAGCCACGACCAACCACTTCTGCACTTACCTTGAAATCCTCAGGAATCGGCAAAGGCTCTGCAGATCTTGTTTTAGTCAGAGGCGGGTGCAATATATGAAAGCTGATACAACTATCCTGATATTCTAAACTCATACATTTAGCTAATGTTTCAATCGCACCCTTGCTTGAAGCATATGAATTAATGCCTGGAAAACCAGTGATGCCAACGGCCGATGATGTAAAATATACTCTTCCGGAATTCTGTTTCTTCATAACAGGCAGTACTGTACGGCATAGATTTATAGCCCCGAAATAATTTACGGCAAATGTACTATAGTAATCTTCATAACGCATTTTCTCAAAATCGGCAAAGGGGCAGTGACAAGCATTATGAATTGCATAATCTATTTTCCCGAATTTGATCAATGCTAATTGAACTGCTTTATCAACACATTCTATACTACTAACATCCCCTTTTACTGCAAGCAACTTACTGGGATACTGTGTACGTAAAGATTCAAGCTGGTCAATATTTATGTCAAGTACTGAAACGTTTTTCCCCTCTTCAAGGAACTGACAAATCATGAAATATCCAATGCCTTCATTCGCACCGGTAATGAATACACTTTTCATAGTATCTCCTTTTTGTACTGTTTTAAGAAAAATAACAGATGTTTTTCAAGATCAAGCACTGCATGCTGTACTGATTGTTCCATCGCCATCTGACGGCAAAAGCAAAAATAAAAAATTGATTGATAGGTAACCGCAAGTTCTCTTGCTTGAAGGTCTTTCAAGTACCCCCATTCAATTAGTAATGAAAAATACCTAGTCTGCATCTCTACCGGCTTTTCAAACATCAGCCGGCTATATAATCTTCCAAGCTCAGGACAATTCCGCTGTTCTATCATCAACATACCAATTAATTGGTAAATTCTAGGGTTGTTCAGGAAATCCGAATAATACTTTTTGCCTACTTGTAAAAAATTATTATCCTCAATATTCGCTGGTATAGTATCTTTAAATCCTGATTCCAACGAATGGTTCATCCTGTTTGCCATGTCTTCGAATTCCGCAATAAGGTTGTTTAAAATATCCTGTTTGTTTTTAAAATGATAATAAACAGCACTTTCTTTGATACCAATATCCTTACATATACTTCGAATTGAAACAGCGGAATAACCACGTTGCGAAAATTGTCTTAGTGCAACATCCAAAATTTGTTGTTTTGTGTTTTCAAAAGCTATTTTCATCACCTACTTAACACTTGTTAAGTAGATTATACTTAACAAGTGTTAAGTAGTCAAGATTTCTTTAGTTCGTTTGGTAAATTCAGTCTTTGTCGAACCTATTTTCTGAAAAAGCCATCGCTCTAACAAATTCAGCGTACTTATACTCTAATGCAAAATGAGTTGTTTTCAACAAGGAGTTTGAATCCACATGAATAGTATAATCCCTGTGCTCGCTTATTGAGTTTATCCACGACTAAATCTAATAAAAATTATGCGCGTATATCTCCGCCTAAATGAACTTTTCTTTCACATAGGCTAGAAATAGGACAATTATCACATAATGGGCTTGTTGGTCGGCAATATTCCCTTCCAATAACCCAAATAGGAGTAGTAAGTTTCCCTGGAAAATCAGGGTAAATGAGCTTCGCCACTTCAGTCACTTGCTCCAATGTATCACCCTTAACCAATCCAATTCTTAAGAAGACTCTTCTAACATGTATATCATAAGCAATATCAATAATATGAGCATCCTTTACATAGACGCCTTTATCTCTTACTAATAACATTGTTCCAAGAGCAGCTTTTTTTGAGCTAATACCTTTAAAAGCACATAATCGGTCAATTATTTCTTTAGCACTATCTGTATTTAACCAAATATTAGCACCGTTAGCTTGATAATTATCTATAATGTGCTTACTAGCTAAATGAAGATAATGAGCTATTCTTCCTGGATATCTATGTAAAGCAGGCTTATCTTTTATAGCCATCTCTATTTCATGCTCATAACCCTCACTCCCCATTTTGTGCATATCAAAATGACCTAGTCTTTTCTTTAAGCGAAAGGGTAAAGACCATGCTAGTTCAGCTTTTGTTGATTGATCAGCTATTAATCCAAAAATGAATGCATTTGCATTGTTCACAATAAATCCCCTTGCTTCTTGTGAAATCAATGACCCAAGTAAAACACTCTGATCTAAACAAGATTCTTTATGATAAGCTAATAGTTTTTCACTTAACTCCTTTTTTCTTAAATATTCTGATTCCATAGTTTAAAATATGTCCTCCATCTTTTTGATCCAGTTTAGGCTAGTCGATATTTATAATTTTTCAAAAGTATTCTTCACTAACAAGGCATCTTTCTCTAGCAGAGGTCCCTCTACAATTATACATCCTTTGATATTATAATCTTTTATGGCTTTTAGACACTCCGAATAGTTGAAATCACTTTCTAATAAGGGAAGATGGCTTATCTCGCCTTTTTCATTGTAGTTTATTCCACCCATGTGGATATGCATATCATCTAGAGCAGACCTGCCCAACTTATCCACCACGTATTGCAGTATTTTTGTAAAATCATCATAGCCTTTTAAACAGCCATTCTGTCTTGCATGTATATGAGAAAAGTCAATACATAACTTGCAGGAGCTTACTTCTTTACAGAGAGAAACTAATTCCTCAAGTGTCCCAAACTGGGTCTTTTTTCCCGTAGTCTCAAGCCTATAATCTATTTCTCTGTATGGAAGCTTTAACAAGTTTTCTTTTATAGTATTATAAGCCTCCTCTTTTGCGTCCTTTAAATAAAAGCCCGGATGAAATACTAAGCTTTTCCCCTTAACTTTTAATAATCCTTCCATTGCATTTGTTATTCTTTCCAATGACTGTTCTTGCTTTTCATATTCATCTGCATTTAAATTTATATAATGTGATCCATGAGCCGACAGATAAAAATCATTGTCTAACTTGGTTTTTAATATTATATGTTTATTTTTATCTGTCACATTTACATTTCGCACAAAAAGAAGTTCCATAGCATCAAGCCCTATTGATTTTAAATAGTCAATGCCAGAAGCATAGTTAAATTTTTTTGATCCATTGCCTATTGGTAAGCCTGATATCCCAAATAATAGTTTATCCATATTCGCCCTTTATACTGAAGCGTTCCAACTCTCTTAATTTAATATTATCATTAATTCTATCATAGCTATTCTTATTTTATTTTGCCAGAATTTTCGGAAACCAAAAATCTATTAAAAAATCACGTGATTATGAGGAAAACAAATTCATACATCAGCCATGTGTAGAAACAAGGTTGGCATTGCAAAAACAGCCCTTTTGTGTTAATTTAATGAAATGTGGTTTTTTTTAGAAAACATTGAAAAGGGTGACGCAAAATGTATCGCGTCGTTATATGCGATGATGAAATAGAGATCTGTTCCCAGATTGAGCAAATGATTATAGATTATAGCAAATCAATATCTGTGGAAATAGAGATAGACGTATATTATTCCGGAGAGGAATTGTGTAAATTTCTGAGTTCCGGAATTGAATACGATATTCTATTTTTGGATATTGAATTCAAGCAGATGAACGGTGTTGAAATAGGTGAAAAGATACGCAACGAGCTTCGAAATGAAACCATGCAGATTGTGTATATATCCGGGAAGCAAAGCTACGCCATAGAATTATTTAACGTCAGACCCTTGAATTTTCTTATAAAACCACTCGAGTTCGAAAAAATTACTAAAGTGCTGAAAAAAGCGATGGAACTGTCAGCAAAGAAATACAAGTATTTCACTTATAAACAAGGCCATAACACAAATAAAAAGCTGATTGAAGATATACTTTACTTTGAAAGTATTAATAGGCAGGTAAAGATGACGACATCAGCGGGGGAGATCATTTTTTATGGATCGCTTTCAGACATATTTTCTCAGTTGCAGGCATGTCAGTTTTTTTACATACACAAGTCGTATTTAATTAACTATAACCATGTTATTGAGTTTAGCTACGATTATTTAGTTATGTCAGATAAAACGGTATTGCCGATAAGTCAGTCACGGCGTAAAGAAATAAGGGACCTTCAGATTACAATTGAAAAGGAAAGATAAAAATGCAATTATCGAATCTTCAATTGGTGGTTGTTCTACTGTTAAAGATCCCAGATGCTTATGTGCATTATAAATATATGGCGTCTCTATTTGGAACCCCTTACATTAGCAAAAGAATAACGCTGCTGTCTTATGCAGGCATTTATATGATATTATTAGCTCTTAATTTATTTGTTAATAATCCGCTTGTTTTATTGACATACAATATTCTAGTGTGTACCGGAATAACTTTTTATTATCGCGCATCTTCCACAAAGAGAATTTTATCCTCGGTTTTATTTTGTCTGATGTTGACATGTATTGAATTAATATATTTCTTAATTTTTGAGCAAACTTCGCCAATGCATACAAAGTTCTATTCAAATGGGTTTGTCTGGCAGGTCGTCATAGTAAGGATTACGGAATACATCGCGGTTTATTTTTTATCCGTTTTTTTAAATATAAAAAATGATGTTTACCTGCCAAATTTAATGTGGTCCAGAATAACCTTTATTCCAATCGTCTCACTGTGCGCTATTATAATTTTTGTGAATTTTAATATCGGTAATAAAATAACGGTTGTTCTGATTATTGTCATATTAATCATTAATATTGCTGTCATTCTCTTATATGTTGAAATATCCGCAGAATATGCGGATAAATGTCAAAGCCTTATTATTAAAAAGCAAAATGAATACTATGTTAATCAATTTGAACTCATGAATGAATCCATAAAGATCAGAAATGCAGAAAAACATGATTATAAGAACCATTTATCTGTCATCGCAGCTCTTGTGCAGAGGAATGAGCAAAAAGAGGCAGCGGCATATATAGGTAAGATCATGGGCGTCTATAAAAGTGTAAAAGAGTCTTATAATTCCGGCAATTTAGTTATTGATAGTATTCTTAATTATAAAAAACAGGAAGCGGAGCAATATGAAATCAGAATCAATGTGGGGCTGAGTATTCCGGAAAATCTTCAGGTTAATCCCTTTGATATGACAACAATATTAGGAAACATTATAGATAACGCAATAAACGCCGCAAGAAAGTTAGAAAAAGACAAATTTATTGATTTGAAAATACGATATGATAAAGGCAGACTGCTTATAAGAATTGATAATTCTTTTAATGGTGAAATCAAGTATAAAAATAATAAATTGGTTACTCTTCATCCTGGCTGTGAGAACCACGGGATTGGATTAAATAATGTAGGGATGATACTGGAAAAATATGATGGAACCCTCGAAATTGAACACACGGATAACGTTTTTTCGGCAAACCTGATGATGTTCGTTTAACTTAGATTACTACAATAAAATGTATTAAATTCGACATTTTTCGGCACGGTTAAACATTTTGAGATAGTATTTATCAGATGCTACTGAATGTTAGGCATTTAGTCAGTAATTTTGATTAAAGGTGGTAGATACCCTTGAAGAAGTTCTTTCACTCGTCAAGATGCTTGCCCATTTTGATAATGTTCGTGCTAATATTCTCTATGTCGGCCTGTTCAGAGCCAAATTATCCAAAACCGGAAGAAACCATAAAGGGATTCTTTGATGCGCTAAACAAATCGGATTTGAAATCTGCAGAATCGTATACTGCTTCCGGATCAGCTTCCGGCCAGTTCGATTTTGCCAATCCAGAGGAAGAAAAGCTTTCAAAATTAATGCTTTCCAAAACGAGCTATGAACTTATCTCTTCAGAGGAAAATGGAGAGGAGGCAACCGTCAAAATCAAAGTAACAAGTTTGGATATGGCGACGATATTTGAGACCATGATGACGGACCTCATCGCTCAAATGACGGAAGCCGCTATCAACGGCGAGGAAATCACTGATGAAAAAGCGCAGGAAATGACAATGCAGTATCTCGAGGAAAGCATATCAAAACCGGATGCCCCCGTTCTGAAGAACGAGCTGACCGTGACGTTAAACAAGGACAAAGGGAAAAAGATGTGGGTGATTGTGGACAATGACGCCTTTATGAATGGCATTGTCGGAAATCTCAATGAGATGCTTAGTCAATAAAATAAATCTTTAAAAATTGACTATTATGATGTGTTTTGGACGAATCCCGCCATCGGTCTGGATGAATAAATAATCCCTGATGTATTTGATTTATAAATTATTGTAACATAATAGGAGGGTATTATGAGAACCGCAGTGATTATATTAGTTATTATTGGTACTATAGCATCTATAGGACTAGGGATAAAATGGTTGTCAGATTTTGATACTTACAATACTGAAATCGCAGCTATAGAAGGTTTAAAGTCAGACCCGGATGTGGCCCAGGCCCTTAAAGATATGGAAAAAGTAAGGAATTGTGCATATGCCCTGATTGTATGTGGGATTATTGCCCTGGTATCTGTATTCTTAATGGGGAAAATAGGGAAAATAGCTGCTGTAATAATACTGGCTTGCACAATTGTTCCCGCAATTTTCTCCCCTGCTTCTCTTACTTTTACGTTTTTCTTCATAATTGCAGGAATTTTGGCTTTCTTTGCAAAGCCTAAAGTGCAAGCTGTAAAGGCTGCTTAATTTCGTACGGTTCATCCGATAAATGATATATTCGTCCAAAGCTCAAATCATAAGGATAATCATGGGGATGCTGAAAATTACCGGCAGAGTCTGGTAATGATTCTGCCGCCCCATCATTTTTTCTATTTTCTTCGCTGGGCAGGGCAAAATAAATGATGATCTACTCATCCCTTTTTGCCAAGAACTCCTTAATGGCTTGCACAGCAATATCTTGTTGCTCTTCATTTGAAATCATTGCGTCGGGATCACCCTTCTGCTTTCCGTAATTTCCAAACTGGGCATGGTTCCCACCCTCTATGGCTACAATATTTTCGATGTAGCTTATCTTCTCCGCCACACTTGTATTAAATGTGCCGTAGATGGTCAAGGACTTTTCAGTGGGGTAATTGCCATAAATATAGGCCCCTAGCAAAACCAATCCTTTTACCTTGTCTTGATTCTTTGATGCGTAGCTGCTGGCCATTGCACCACCCATTGAGTGGCCGCCTATATACCAGTTTTTTATATCAGTGAATTGATCTATGATTTCATTGGCAGCATTCCCATCGAAAATAGCCATGTTAAACGGCATTTTAACGAGAATGCATGTAATGCCACAGCTCTCCTTGATTTTTTCCAGAATCGGCAAATAAGCCCGATATTCCACCTTGGCACCGGGATAGAAAATAAGTGCAGTGTCGCCAGGTGTGGTAGGCGATAGAATTATAAGGTTGTCTTTTACCTGCATGGTCGTTTCATTTTGCATGACTGCAAGCGCAACATCATCTGCTCTGTAATAATCAGATACATAAATCAAAAATACACCAGTAAATAAAAGCACTAGCGATATGATTGTAATCAAAGCTATTTTTAGCCGTTTTTTCATGCCATCCTCAAATCATCTGTGCAGCTACACCGTATTTGCTAATCAGCCATTGCCGGACCTATTTTCTAAAAAAGCCTGATATCAAACCTGCCACCTTATTATTATTTTTAAGCTCAACAGCCTTAAACATACATAACTCGTGACAACACATACAGTCTATGCAGGTATCGTAATTAATTCGCTTCGTCTCTTTGTCAATAGCCTGTACCGGGCAGCTTTCCACACACATATTGCACTTTTTGCATTTATTGAGATTGATCCTAGGATGTGTGTTGAAAAAATCAATCACTTTTACCAGCGCTTTACTATTGCTCTTTTTGGCCCCTCTGAAACGCTTGGGCAGTTTAAAACTAGCTAACCTGGGGACTTGTTCATAATCACCTGCAAGTGTAATGTTATTTAACCAACCTTCTCCCAGATTCCGTTTCCGGGCCGTTTCCAGTATCGGTACATCTTCAACATCCATCCCCACCATTTTTGCCGCCACAGCATCCAATGCCAATGGATCTTCACTGATGAAGATTTTATCAGCCTGATAAATGCTGCCTGCTGTTGGTCCCTCTCCCTGCATTGCCAGAATCCCATCCATAATATGAAGCTGTATTTTAGTTGCTTTGTGGATATCGCAGATGATTTGCCCAAAATCGCTTGAATCGGGAGCCATTTTATGATATTTCGCCTTCCTGAGCCCTGGTATGCATCCGAATACATTTTTCACAGCTCCGGAAAAAATCTGCGCTGAGTGTGTTTTCAATTTCGGCAAATTAATAACCACATCAGCGTCGAACATTGGCTTTGCGATATACATTGTTTCTTCACACCGGCTTTCCGGTTGTACCGCCATCACACCCTCGCGGTCAAAATTCTTTATCTCCGCGCCTTCTTCCTCCGCAACCTTTTCGTATCCTGCAACTCTGAAGCCCTGTGCAGTAGGCGCTATTCCTGCTATAGCTCCTCCTGAGCTGTCACCGATCCATACATTGCAGTTCCTGCCCTTCAATATTCTTACCATCGCTCTAATAAATTCAGCGTGTGTTACTGCAGCTGAATCAGAAGACTTAGGCCCAATCAGATTCACCTTAAGGAGTACTTTGTCCTGCGGCTTTACAAACTTATCCCATCCACCGAGAATTTCTACTGCAGCGTTGATTTTCTCCATTACGGTTTCCAGTTCATAATTTTTGCATTCCTGTATAATTACCTTACTCATACGATTCCCCTCTTGTAACAAATAAGCACCACTAACAACCTATATGAACGCGTTCATATAAAATTGTACGCAAATGGAATTGAAAAGTCAAATGATATCCATGGTATTGATTCATCAAATAAATATTTATGTATCAGCCGATACCGCTATGTCACCATTTAAATCTTTCTGCATAAAAACCGCTAAAGAAGCAGGATTATCATTATAACACTCAATTTCATAAAACCCATAGTGATAATACATCCGAATGGCACTATCCATAAAAGGAAAAGTGTCTAAACGAATATGCTTATATCCTATCTGTTTGGCATCTAAAATAATTTGTTCAATCAATATTTTTCCTATTTGATTTCCTCGATATTCCGGTCTAACATATAAACGTTTCATTTCGCAATAACTAGCATCCAACTGCCTTAAAGCAACACATCCTGCAATCTCACTATTTAGATAAGCCAGATAAAGTCGACCATTTGGCAAACCATATTTTTCACCTAAATCTCTCACTTCATCACCATAATGCTGAGAATTAAGGCACTTTTCGACTTCAGAATTTTTAGCAATAATACTATCTGTATATTCAGTAAATAAGCGGATAACTTCCTGTGGATGGTCATATGCCAGTTCAATTCTTACTTCCATATATATTCTCCTATCAAATCATCTAATTATTTATTTTTCACAATTTAATTAGGGATATTATAGCATATGAATAAATGAGTATTTGTCATGTTTTGCATTGATTGTAACATAACAACTTTTACTTTTTTACCTCCAAACTGCAACATCATGCCGCTATTTAATTACATTTTAGGTGCCGGAGCCTTTACCACAATTAACTCTAAAGTTTCATCATGCAAATTTTTAACATTCATTTTTGTATCAACCGGAATTTTGAGCAAATTTCCTTTGCCATATTCATGGATATCCTGATCATTAAGACCAATAGAAAGAGTCCCTCTTATAATAGACATGTAAACATTAGAATTTGAAAAATGCTCAGGGAGTCCTTCATTTTTGTTAAAAACCATATGGAGGTAATGAATATTGTCATCAAAGATCACCTTCTCTACGGCCTTATCGTCACTCGTTGATAATTTATATACTTTCTCAATCATTTTATTGATCCTCCTTTTATTTTGTTCTTATTTTGCGTAATGAATCGCATTCTTTGGACATACCTGTTGGCAGCTAGAGCATTGAAGGCATTTTGCAGTATTAATCGCAGCCTTTTTATTATCTGAGCTTACTGTAATTGCATTCGAAGGACAAACTTTTTCACAAAGTTCACATCCAATACAAGTTTGATTGATTACTTTTTTTGATAGTCTTCCAAACCGTCCAAAAACTTTTAGCAACGCTCCAAAAGGACAAATATGGTTATGGAAAACTGCTGGACGATACTTTAGTGTAATTATAACCGAAGTGGCAATCCATATAGGCAAGATTGGTATATTTCTATGAAACACTCTTTGTATAATCATCACTGCAGCTATACTGACTACTAAAGCAACCCATGCAAATTTTCCAGAGCGAAGCCAGTCAGGCGTATAATCAGTCTGAATTTTTAGCTTTTTTGACAGCCACTCTGTAGGAATCATCAGCGTGTTCATTGGACAAGCATAACCACAGTATACCCTTCCAAAAAACAGTGCTGCTATAAGGCTTATTGCAAATATTCCAAGCCAAATCATCATTTTACCGTTCATGATCAGGTATAAAAATAATACTAAAAACAGAATGCGTATTATATTTATTATATATCTCATAATCAGCCCCCTTTAATTGATTTTTTATTATTATATCGTTATAATAATAAAAATGGTGTTACCAAGGTAACACTAATCGAGGTTTCTATGATGGAATATAAAACCTTAATTGAAGAAACATCATTAATCCATTCTCTACCTGATAAAGACATTGAGCAGTATATAAAAACTGGAAAATTCAGAGTAGTTTCGTATAAAAAAAGCAGTGTTATACATTTTGATGGAGACGTATGCCGTAAATTGGAGATCATTCTATCCGGTAAAGTTGTAGTAGATAGAATCGATGAGTCAGGTAACTCACTTACTGTCTCGGAATTTTTCGGTGATGATATTTTAGGCGGTAATCTTCTGTATTCTAGAAACCCCCATTTCCCTATGACCGTAATAGCGCAATCTCCAACTTTGATACTTGAAATAGACAAAGAAATATTATTTGAGCTTTTAAGCAAAAACCCTCCTTTTTTAAGAACTTATCTTGAGTTTATTTCAGATCACGCATTTATTCTTGGAGATAAAATTAAGCATTACATAAACAGAACAATACGAGAAAGCATATTAAACTATCTGAACTATGAATCTAAGAAACAGAATTCAAAGCATATCAAATTAAATATAACAAAAAAAGCCATTTCCGAAAAAATCGGTGTTCAAAGAACTTCATTATCACGAGAATTAGCGAAAATGAAAAAAGATGGACTAATTTCATTTGATGCAAATTCGATAACTCTTTTGAGATGAAGAGGCTCACAGGGATGGTTCTTGTGCGCCACCCGTATCACCATATCAACGATTGGGTTTGTATATACTTCCATATCCGTTCTTGCATTAAACAGCGTAGATTTAAAACACTCTTGCAAAATTTCCGTTCAGGATATAGAATTATATCGAACAAATGTTCTTTAAAGAATTTATCTTGAGATGGTGAATAGCAGATAATTTTCGAGGGAGGAAACCGGAGAATAAGCATGAAGAACAGAATCTATATCGCAATCGATTTAAAATCCTTCTACGCTTCGGTCGAGTGTATGGAACGAGGGCTTGATCCGCTGACCACTAACCTTGTTGTCGCTGATGCAAGCCGCACGGAAAAAACCATTTGTCTTGCCGTCTCTCCCTCTCTCAAAGCACACGGCATTCCCGGTAGGGCGAGGCTGTTTGAGGTCGTGCAGAAGGTCAAGGAAGCAAATGCGGTACGGCTGCGCAAAGCACCAGGACGAGCCTTTTCCGGTGTTTCCTGCAACGATACTGAATTGAAAACCTCACCGGGTCTCTCGTTGGACTACATTGTTGCTCCACCGAGGATGGCGTATTATATAGAGTACAGCACGCAGATTTACAATATCTATTTGAAGTATATCGCGCCCGAAGATATTCATATCTACTCTATCGACGAAGTATTTATTGACGCCACCGATTATCTAAACACCTACAACCTTTCAGCCCGTGAACTTGCCATGAAAATGATTCTGGATGTACTCAAAACAACCGGTATTACAGCAACGGCGGGAATTGGTACAAACCTGTACCTTAGCAAGATCGCTATGGATATTCAGGCAAAACACATACCTGCTGATGACAACGGTATGCGGATCGCAGAGCTGGACGAAATGAGCTACCGTCGCTCTCTGTGGTCACATCGGCCTCTAGCAGACTTTTGGCGCGTTGGAAAAGGATATGTCAAGAAACTGGAGGACCAAGGCCTCTTTACGATGGGAGATATTGCAAGATGCTCTCTCGGCAAACCTACCGATTACTATAACGAGGATTTACTGTATAAGCTGTTCGGAATCAACGCTGAGCTGCTAATCGACCATGCGTGGGGGTGGGAGCCATGCACAATTGCCGATATTAAAGCGTATAAGCCAAGCACAAACAGTGTTGGATCGGGGCAGGTGCTGCACTGTGCCTATACTTTTGACAAAGCGAAGCTTATCGTGTGGGAAATGACTGATCTGCTGGTACTTGATCTGGTAGATAAAAAGCTTGTGACCGACCAGCTTGTTTTGACGGTCGGATATGATATTGAAAATCTGACAAACCCGAAGATAAAGAAATTATATCACGGGGAAATCAGCACTGACCACTACGGACGCGCCGTTCCGAAATCCGCGCATGGTTCAATAAATCTTGGCAGACAGACCTCCTCTACAAAGTTAATCCTGGATGCCGTTGCAGAGCTGTTTGAACGTATCATTGACAAAAATCTCCTGATCAGAAGAGTCAACATCACAGCGAATCATGTTGTTGATGAGGCAACAGTTCAAAAGACAGACAACTTTGAACAGCTTGATTTCTTTACGGATTACGTGACTACGCAGGCGAAAAAAGAGGATGAAGAAGCCGAGCTTGTACGAGAAAAAAAGATGCAGCAAGCAATGTTGGAGATAAAAAAGAAACACGGCAAGAACGCCATTCTAAAGGGAATGAATCTGGAGGAAGGCGCTACCACAGTAGACCGGAACAGGCAGATTGGAGGGCACAAGGCATGACGAGAGCATATGACGACATCATCAATCTACCTCACCATGTCTCCACGACACGCCCTCATATGACTGCTATTGATCGGGCAGCTCAGTTTTCTCCCTTCGCCGCATTGACCGGCTATGATTCCGCCATCAAAGAAACCGCAAGACTGACTAATGAGAGAGTTAAGTTGGACGAATATGTGAAGGACGCTTTGAGCGATAGGCTGCAAATTATAGCAGATCAGATTAAAGAGCATCCCGAAATCGCAATCACCTATTTTCAGCCGGATGCGAAGAAGGACGGCGGTGCCTATGTTACTGCTGTCAGTTCAGCTAAAAAGATAGATGAATATGAACGGGTTGTCGTTATGACCGATGGCACAGCGATCCCTATTGACGAAATAATCAGCATAGATGGGCAGATATTTGAATCTATGGTGTTTCATTCGTGTGATACCCCTCCTGTGATGCTGTGATACTTAACCGAGAAGTTTATTGACCATTCTATGAAACTGAGTTATACTAGCCTATGTTATTAAAAATTTTGATAATTTGAGGTGGAAAGGTGATTAAATTTTCTTGTTAATATTATTATGCATAACAAAGAAATTACAGACAGGAAGTCTGCTGTTGCTTTTGTTGTGCGATTGCATGAAAGTTTGATACCTCTTCACTCATATAAGTTTTGTCTTACAATATCTGATTTGGTTTGACTTTGCTATATTTATGAGATGCAAGAAGTGACTTTCTTGCATCTCATTTTTTATTAATAAATTATTGCACCTATAAATAAGGAAAAGGGTGAAACTATGAATAGTGATAAAATTGCCGTTACTCATGACGAACTCCATGCAAAGCCAGATGCTGCTGGCGGTCTTTGCATGGAGTAATAGAGAATAACCGCCGCTCATGCTGGCTTTGCTTCTTGATGATTTCAATTTTCAAGAGGAGGAAAGCCTACATGAACTACTCAAAATATGAAGCAATTAAACGGCTTATAGCGGATATGAAGTTACCGGATTATCGCTATGAGCAAATTATAAAAGCAATCTTTTCACAACGTATTTCAACTTTTGAAAGGATGAGCACATTACCTTTAGAATTAAAGAAAAATTTGATAGGTACCTTCGGGTCATCTGTCTGCTGCATGGTACCGGTTGCGTGTCAGGCGTCAGGACAAGCGGATAAAATTTTGTTTTCACTGCTGGATGGCAACCGCGTGGAAGCGATAAATCTACATTACAAAAAGGGGTGGGAATCTTTTTGCATCTCGTCTCAATGCGGCTGCGGTTTTGGCTGCCAATTTTGTGCGACGGGAACTCTTGGTCACAAACGCAATATGACTGTAGATGAAATTACAGACCAACTCCTGTATTTTTATCTAAATGGGCATAGGCTCAACAGTGTTTCCTTTATGGGAATGGGTGAACCATTGGCAAACCCACACCTATTTGAAGCCTTGAAGATTTTGAACGATTCGTCTCTGTTTGGTTTAAGTCAACGGCGTATCACCATATCAACGATTGGGATCATACCAGGCATCAGGCGGTTGACACAAGAGTTCCCTCAAATCAATTTGGCCTTTTCGCTGCACTCACCTTTTGAAAAACAGCGGAGCGATTTGATGCCTGTGAATCGTTCATTTCCACTCCATGAGGTAATGGAGGCATTGGACAATCACATACGGCATACCGGGCGGCGATTGTTCCTTGCCTATATCATGCTAAGTGGTGTAAATGATTCGGTAGATCATGCAAAAGCTTTGGCACATCTGTTGCAGAATCGTGGCCCCTGGGCACATTTATACCATGTGGATCTAATTCCATATAACGCAACAGATAAAACGTCACGAAAATTTACCTCATCTGACAAAGATACTATGAAAAGATTCCGCGATATTCTGCATGCGAATGGTATTAGTGCCGCTACAAGAACACAATTTGGTTCTGACATCAGTGCTGCATGTGGACAGCTCTTTGGTGATGAAAAAGAGTGTATAGCAACTGCTGAATCATTTCATAAGGAAAATGAGGTATTATTGTAAACGGATTAATATATGAGCAACCACTGCCCTTGCAATTGAAATAACATTGACAGTGGTTGCTCTTTATTTATTCATCTTACACCGTTATACTCTCTGCGAATTCTCTTGCAATCGCAGTTGTTACGACTGTATCTTGTTATGGAGTTTGTTTATGTTGTAAGCCTTACAGAGCGGTTATAAATGCATCTATTACTTTAATATATTCTTCCGGTCTTTCTTTCTGTGGCCAATGCTTACAGCTTTTCATAATATGTAGCTGCCCGTTTTTAACACTTTGGGATGCCCTGGCTGCATCTTTCACTTTGACAAGAGAATCCTTTTCTCCATTAATAAACAGAACCGGCATTTGTAGTTCTTTTAATCGTTCTGTGTAGTCCGGTATAGTCCCCTGCTTTGTTAAGGAGCTCCTTTGATAATCCTGTATTGATTCTTCAGGATTTGGGATTTGACATAGGGTAAAAACGTCATCGATCAACGTTTCGGATATCTTCGATCTATCGCCTATCAATGAATATTTTAAACTCCATTTGACCATCCAACGGTATTTTGCACACAAGCTATATGATACTTTTAGAAGCGATGTATTAACATACCAATAATATAAACTGTGCATTGGCATCTTACTCACTAAACCCCATGAATCTACAGGAATCAGAGCTGCTACTTTATCAGGGTTTTTCAAGGTATATCCGATGGAAATTGCTCCGCCCATCGAAAGCCCCGATAGCACGAATTTATTCAGATGTAATTGATCCACAACACTCTCTACTACCGATATATGCTTTTGATAAAACAATTCCCCCTTCATTCCTTCAGGTCTGTCGCTCTTTCCATATCCTAGCAGATCGATTGCATAAACAACATACTGTTTTGGCATGGAATTCATTATTTCACGCCAGGAGAGCATCGCGGAATCCACTCCTCCGCCATGCAACAAAACAAGCGGTATGTTCCCCGAACCGTTTTCATAAACCGCAACATTGTACTGATTACATTTCAAAACATATTCTTTCATTGCATTTACTCCTGCTTGATTTAGTTAGTGTACCTTAATTTATTTACTGTAATAATAACTTTTCAAAGACAGCATCATTTTTTGAAACAACGGTAAAATTCCATTGATTTTTTCGTTGTCCAAGTCCTCCTGACCGCGCATACAGCCTTCTGCTATATATAAAATGATATTTACTAGTATTTCTGCATCAGACACATTCTTAAATAGCTGATAATCAATAATATCCAGAAACTCACGTATTCCAATCTGAGTCATTTCTTCCTTCTTCATCTGCAAATCAAGTTGAATTCTTTCATCAGACTCATAGTAAGCTCTGGTTGCAAATTTCATTAAATAAGGGTACTCACGCATGATCATAAGTCTGCGTTCGACGGTCTTATTTACTAATTCAAACAAGTCGACTTTTTCATCATTGGCCTTCATCATTTTTTCCTTTTTCAAAAACTCAATTGCCATATCAAATAAAAAAAGATAATATTCTTTTTTATTCTTGAAATAGTAAAACAATAATGATTTTGAAATATTGGCTTCATCGGCGATCACGGCCATAGAAGCTTTTTTATACGGATATAAAGCAAATGCCTTATATCCTGCATTAATTAAATTCTTCTGTTTTTCAGATGGCAAATCAAAATACTTGGAGTTCATGCTTTTACTCCTTGATTGACCTAATCGGTCAGTGGATTAGTTTTATTTTAAATCCATTGACCGTTTTTTAGAAGACCCATAATTTAAACTCACTCTGCTGTAAACTCCTCCGTTGACGGCATACCGTCCCAAACACACCCATCAGAACGGTAATACATTCTTACAAGCGAGCCATCTGTTTTTGTATAGTCTATAACAAAAACTTGCCCTATTTCTATCAGCATCGGATAATTGTTATTAGGCAATACATCGCCTGTTTTTGGCTTATCCTTGAAATCATTATACGCATTCTCCAAGCGCCAAAACTCCCGGTATGCAATATCTTTAAATCCGGTCAAATCTTGTTTCCCAAAATACGATGCCTCATATTTTTTTTCGTTAACTACAATAGTGTCCACTCTAGTCGGTTCAATATCTTTCGCTAACCAAGTTAAGTCCTCCGAATAAATGATGTTGCCGTAAACCTCTTTTAGCTGATTTGCCATGCAGGGAACAGAGCGGGTCATGTAGTCCATGGCATCAAGACCGGTATGTGCTTCACCGTAAATCCCCATAACGCTTTCGCCACTTAAATTATTAAATTCGCGGATAAAGTTCTCCACCATTTTATTTTCACGATACACATCATCAGAATTCCTATAGTAATACTTACCTTGCTCAATAGCTTCCTGCACCAACAAATATTGCTCAGAGCCTTTCATGTTATTCATTTCTAGATACTCCAAAAATCCTTCTCCGGTAGTATCATACTGGTGGCCAACATCCGTACCATGAAAAATCGTTTCGGGACACTTGTTTTTTATCTTCTTATAAAACTCCTTAATATAAGGGGTATGCGACGCCGTACCGATCCAATCATCATATATCTCATCTAAAATATCATCGCTATCTGACTGCATCCAAATGTTTAAAAACTCTGCGGTATAGTACGGAAGTTCAACAAATAAATGTCGCATATTTTCATTGTTGTAGTATTCACTCCATAACTCTAATTCTTTATCCAATAATTTTTCTACGCCATGCTGTTCCCCATACAAATAAATTTGCCCTGATGGTTGCGATGAGGATGTAGGTTCGTTGATCGGCTTGGAATTATCTGAACAAGCAGCTAATGCCATCAGCAAGACCATTGCCATGGCAAGCGCAAAGTATCTTGTGCTTTTCATAGGTACCTCCATAAAATAATTTCGGTTTCCGATAACTGAGAATGTGAAATACTACAATCGTTAATAAGTGCATAGTAAGATTTAAATCCAGTAACGGAATGAAATATTACTAGCTCTATTTCTGAGAATCAAGAATAAACAAAGATGCATCATGCCCCATGAAAATTTTACTTCCAGCATAAAAAGTTTTAGATTGAATATCCCTGTATCCTATTTTTGTCATAATATCAGTTAACTCTATTTGATCAAATCCGTTATGAACCATATCTGAAACTATTTCTTCATTTTTATCAAAATCTACGATTAGTAAATGTCCGCTTTCTTTTAGAACCTCGTATAATCTTAATAAAACTAATTCAACATCATTAATATGGAGTAAAACCTGAGCCATAAAAATATAGTCAGCATGTAAATCCGAAAGACTATCTTTTTCAAAATCAAAGCATAACGTGGCTGCGTTCTGTATATTAGAACTAGAAATCTTTTGCTCTATCTGATGAATCATGTTTTGTGATGTATCCAGAAACAGTATCGATTTAAAATCATTCAATAAATCCATACCAACAAGACCAGTTCCACACCCAAAATCAATAGCATTCTTCCTTTTAGCATCAACAACATATTCACGAATGGCATTTGATGATACCTTTGCAATTTGGATTCTTTCAGATGTGTCATATATATTAGCTATCATTTCAAACTTATCCGTATTCCCCATTATTACTTCTCCAATATACCTTAATAGAAAATCTAATGTCATCTGTTTTATATTCTAAAGGGTCACTTTATCCTTATTCATCAGGTGTTCCGCCTTTGTAACAGGATTACGGCCTCCCCGTGCCTTGAGGATACAAAAAAATGTCGCTTGAAACTGGTGGGGTCTTGGCGGCAAGGTGTATTTTGCAAAGTAACTTTTCAAAATCACTTTCTAATTTTTTGTCCCAATATGATATTATGCGATTTGCCTAAACCCAACAATAATTTACTATGCCGTCAAACCTATATTTCATCAACAGAGTAATACTTAGTGTTATTACTTGGAAAACCACTTGGGAATATACTGCATACTATCCCTTTAGTTGATAGTTCATATAAAAAATCTATTATGCTTTTGCTGTATTCAATATATTCTGAATGCCTGTTATCATAAACTACAATTAACCAGGGAGTATTATTATCGCTAGTTAACCAGTATAATACGTCTCCATTTTCAGTGCCCCCAAAGGGCAATAGCCCCCCTTTTTCCGGGAAAACATCAAACGTATAATCTTCAGGAAACTCCTCTTTCATCTCCAAATATGCATTATTAATAACTTCAACTTGCTTTAGCAGATCTAAGTTTTCGTTTTCCGCATATGGGGTATATATCCAAAGAAATTGATCTATGCACCCAAAACCATAAGTAATCCTAAGCATTTCATTATGGCAATAATCATACCATAATTTTCTATTCCCTGTGCCATGATTTTCTTGAAAATATGACAGATTATATTGACTAATACAAAGTGCTGTTTATCTTATTGTTTTAACCTTTTATCCAACGAATCCAGTAGTACCTCAAAAGAACCAATTCTTTCAGACTTAGGCAATTCCTTGTTTAAGTCCTCTACAAATTTCTTATAATCTACAGTATCTTCTCTCTTTAAATATATATATGCTTTCAATTTACTATCAGATATAAATACTTTAGCACTACTTATATTCTCATTTTTTCTTATTATTTTCTGCTCAATATTGTCCGGATAAATGTTTTCTCCACTATCCATCAAGATAATTCTTTTTTTCCTCCCGCTCAGATATAAGTTATTTTCTTCGTCAATATAGCCCAGATCTCCTGTACGAAAATATCCTTCTGAATCGAATGCAAGTCCAGTTGCTACTTCATTATTCATATAGCCGATGAAAACATTGTCTCCTCTTACCAGGATTTCTCCTTCTCCGTGCTCATTCGGCCTATCAATTTTTACCTCAATATCCTCAAAAATCCTTCCCACACTTTTTAGATTTTTACTGTGAGAATAATCAATTGAGAAAGAGGATGCGGTTTCTGACAGCGCATAAGCAGCCAAAAGATTCAGCCCGGCTTCCCGATAGTCCTTTCGTATTTGTTCATCCAGATAGGCTCCGCCGGTAAACAAATACTTTATTCTCTTACCAAAAATATTAGACAATTTATTGATATCTCTACCAACTGCTTCATAGAATCTCTTGTATATAAGAGGCACTGCGCAAAACACTGTTGGCTGCACCTCAGATAACTCGCCAGCAATTTTCTCAACCCCGGAACTCAGATAAATTTTCATTCCAGAAATTAAAGAATATATAAAGTTATAAATTCCCGCATATGTATGATGCAACGGTAAAAATAAGTAGCAAATATCTGTCTCATCCATTGGTGCTCTTATTTTCAAACTGTTCCAACCTGCGAAAATATTTTTTTCTGATAACATAACCGCTTTGGGAAAAGAGGTTGTACCAGATGTAAATACAACCCTCAAACATTCTTCATGATCTCTTTTTTCAAAATGAAAAAATTCTTCCTTTTGTTCTTTAATGTTTTTTCCTTTTTCAATCAGAACCGGAAAATCGTCCAGCATAGAAATACAAATCATATCTTTATAATCCGCCTTAATATGATCTATTATTTCCTTCTTACTATCACAATAGATGATTGCATCGGCATGCACTAGCTCAATCACATTTTTAACATCCTGCAGCCGCCATTCTTTATCAATTCCAACACTGATTCCGACATAGCTCATGATTGCCAGATCGGAAATCATCCATTCTATTGAATTCTTTCCATAAATAATGATTTTTTTGCCTTTTAATTGCATTGCCAATAATGCTTCTGCAAGGTAAACCGAATGTTCAATTATCATACCAAAGGATATAGGCTGATACGTTCCGTTTACCTTTGTATAAACATAATCTTCATTCTTCCATTTTTCGTAGTTTTCTTTCAGCAGTTCATTAAATGTTATCAACAATTAATTCCCTTCTCAATAATACATATTCATACCGTTCTTCAATCAGTTCACTTGCGTAGTTCTGAGTAATCCTGCCATCTCTTTGTAAAGCACCGATGCTGGGTAAGTTGCTTCTCCTCAGCTCTTCAATTATACTATGCACAATTGCTTTGCCAAGACCTCGATGCTCCTGATCCACCCCCATATAAAGCATCACGTATTCCTTTGGTCGTTTTCGAATATTCAATATCTTCAAAATATTAAGCAAATCCTTGGTATGATAGACCTTGTTATGGTAATTGGGAATGCTTACATAAAAGCCGACTGCTTTTTCATTATAATATGCCATTTTAACCATATCGAAATTAATAATCAACTTATAGCTCTCAAAATATTTTCTAAAATCCTCTAATGCTATATCTTTATAAATCGGAAAATCTTGATACAAGTTAGTAATCAGGTTATGCAATTCATCTACCGTCTTGTCCCAGTCTTTTATTGTCGGATTTGTAATTTTATAACCCTGTTCTACAAAAAACTTATATCGATCTGCAAATTTTTTATTCTCCCATTCCGCTTCTACCCGATGATAAATGGAGGAGGTGTAATGCTCCGCTATTTTATATCCGTTATCCATGAATAGCTTTAAATAGTATTCCCGATTATAGGGTTCTCCGGTGTAGGGCAGCCTGTCAAACAGAGTCGTCTTTAAACGGTATCGAATCCAAAAGGAGGCATCCACAGGGCCTATTACTCTTTTATACTGTTTATTCATCACAAACTTCTCTACTTCCTCAAACAAAAACCTTGCCGTCTCCGAATCATCAATACATTCAAAAAATCCTAGATAAGCACTGTCATCATTGGGATAAGTGGTAATAATAAATCTTGCTGCTATCTCATTCTCAGCATAGACACAGAATTTATCCAAATGAAAATACTTGCTGAGTACATGCTGACCAAGTAGAAGTTCCCTTAGCTCAGTATCATTTTGCATATTATTCTTCTTGTTATACAGCTTATGGTACAAACCTATAAAGTCTTTCACAAATTGTTCTTCCTGTTCAAACCTGATACACTTCATATTTTACCTCAGTATCTCGATCATTCCGGTATTTCCATCCATGGACACAATATCACCGTTTTTTAAAGTATCCAGCGCTTGATCCACCCCAACAATAGCAGGAATTTTCAGTTCTCTGGAAATGATTGCTGTATGAGAAAGCAAAGATCCCTTCTCGGTTATTATCCCCTTGGCACTTGCAAGTAAAAACACCCATCCCGGATCCGTCATTTTGCTAACCAGTATTTTGTCCTTAGCATTTTTGGCTTCCATGACATTATTGATTACCAATACTTCTCCAGTAACCTTGCCCTTGGAACAAGGTATTCCCTGCATGCTGTGAGAATTCACATAATGCTTATTAGAATTAATTGAAATGTTATTTTTGTTAAACTCTTGCCCTGCAAATACCAGCCGGGTATAAGCCGGCAACAGACTGTATTTTCTGTATTCCTCCTTGCGCCTTTCAATCAGCTGTGTAACGTCCTTCGGATTTTTTGCCAAGTCAAATATCTCCGCCACCTTTAGATAAAAGATATCCTTTACATCTCCTATCAGCTTCTGTTTTTTAAAATTCTCAGCAAAGGATAAAAATATAGCTCTTACCATTCCGAATATCCTGCTTCTGTTTAGCCGTGACAGCTCTCTGTTCTTTATTCCCGTCATGGCATGGCTGACGAAAAAATCAAAAAGCATACCCTTTCCTTTTAAAGCTTTTCCCTCCGTAGGATTCACAGCATCCTGCATCTGCTTCAGTTTAGCCAAGTCCATTGTATATTCCCTGATTTTATCCTCCAGCAGATTCGGATTTGTCCGAAAAGTTTCAGTCTCCAGCTTCAATTCTTCCATTGCCCTGTCCCCATATATATGTATGTAATCGTTATACTGCTTCTTATACTCTTTTGTTTCCCTCTGGGTTAATGACAGGGAGGATAATTCAATCAATTCCCGGATTGGCTTCATGCTTTCTATGTTCCTTATTCCGGATATCAGCTCAATGGTTCTTTCTTCATAATGCTCCGGATCTTTTTTCTTTAACTTGCTTTTCAAAAGACCGGTAAAAATGAATGCATACAAATCATTTAAAAGGGTTACATCCCAAATGCTCAGCAGCTTGTCTTTGACCTCATCGTACAGCTGAACCAATTCCTCATTGGTTATGTCCTCATGATGTTTGGAATAAAAATAGTCATTGATCTCTATAAAACGCTTATTCAGCTTCTTCATATTGGAGGGTACCATTAACAATTCATAAACTGAGTTGAAATAGGTTTGAATACGGGTGATTCCAGACAAGTTTACTCTTTCCAGGTCATAATTTTTATTTTTAACTCCCAGCATATCCTGCCAGACCGGAATTATTTTCTTGTTGAAGGGTAAAAACTTGATGATAGTGTACCAATTGCTAATCTTATAGTACATTCTGCCATTGGAACTGCCTACCATGTTCCTAAAAATATCCTCACACTGTTTCACTATTTTTTTATTCTTCAGCACTCTGGCGGAAACCCCTTTGAACACTCCCGAGTAAACAATATTTACAAAGGAATCCGTCAAAGGCAGGCTAATGCCCGGATAGCTTTCCACAATATTGCTGTTATCCAAAATAACCGGATGAGAATCATCAATCGTTGTAATCGGTCTGGCTTGAAGGATATGTATTGTATTGTCCTTAATCGAAAACTCAATATCCAGATAATCATTCCTTAATATCTGTTTGATCTTATTCCCAAGCTCTACCAATTCCAGGAGTCTGGCCCTAGAGAGAAGATCTTCTTTTCCGTCATAGTAATAAATATTATCAGTGGTATTAAAATAATATGTCGTGGTTTCAACCTGGTCGGAAACGATTCCTTCTCCCAAACCCTTGCCTACAACAATTACACTTTCATTGAGAATTCCCTGGGGATTTGCCGTAAATAAAATCCCCGAGTGATCCCCCTCGATCATTTTCTGAAGGATAACATTCATTTTTAGTTGTTTTTCGTCAATACCATTTTGATTAGCATATTCCAACACATTTGGATCATATAAGGATTCCAAACACAACAGGATTTTGTCTTCAATGTCATCAGGTCCTACGTTCAAAAAGGTCTTAAATTGTCCTGCAAAGCTGTTATTTTTACCATCCTCAGCATTGCAGGAGGATCTTATCGCATATTTATCAAAACCCAGGTCTAAAGCCCCCCCTGTATATGCCCTTCTCACAGCTTCTTTTAAGCTTCTGCTGTATTTATTGATGTCTTCCGTTTTGTAACGCTCTATTTCCTCAAGCAGCTCTTTCTTTTCCTGAATCAAGCCTTCAAAATCTAATACAGCAAAATCAGGAACATTCATTCCGTTCTCTTTTAACATTTGTAAACTTTTGCTCTTCACTATATTTTACCTACCGATAAGTATATTGCTACTGTCAGCAGCATCAGAGTTTCCTGTATATAGGTGTATTTTTCTACCTTCCCTACAATCTTGTATTTGTATGGGTTCCCGATAAAATCAACAAACCGGTATGACATCCATGATACAAGAATTACAAACAATACAACCGCTGCTTTATTCAGATTCCATACCAATATTATATTGGTAATGATATCAGTAAGGGTTAAGTACATTACAAATCGTATTGCTTTCTTATAACCAAAGAGTTTGGAGTAGGTTGTATAATCGTTTTCCTCCCCGGGTGCTTTGATTTTCCTGCTTACTTCCCATATCAAGGAAGGAAAATAAAGGGTCCACAAAACCAAAAATGTGGTCAGACTTATCGGATTTAACTGATATTTGATACATGTAAAGGATATGGCGAAGATATTTACAAAAAGCTGTACCGGATTGTGGGTTACCAGTGCCAAAGGCAAGCTTGACTGAATTTTTTTCCTTTTAAAAAACCATTTGCTCATCAAAAAGCCATAAAAATATAACACCATAAAAAAGAGCAGGTTATTCATGAAAAGAATATTCAATATAACTGCTACAGCCTGTACAACGGAACAAGCTATTATAAGCTCCTTCTTCTTTACCCTTCCGCTTGGCAGGGGTCTGTCCTTGAACAGAACCTTGTCTGTCTCGTAGTCCTTAAAATCATCAGCAATTCTAAGCCACATCAAAAATGCGAAAACAGTATAGCCCCCAATAAACTCCTGATAGCTGATATGAAAATCTGTTACTCCATAATTAAGCAAAATTATAAAATAGATTTCCCCAAAAACGATAAAACCTAATAACAGTCTTGGAATAACAGGATACATTTCTTTAAAATATATATGTAATCTTCTCAGCATATTATCCTTCCTACTGCTTCCCCATATTTAACCATTGTTTCAATCTGTTCCTGGCTATGTTTCATTATATCCGCGTCTATAATGACATGGTTGGCTTTTATAAACACTATAATCGTGGACCCTCCATAACTGAAATAGCCTTTTTCTTCACCCCGCAGGACAAGCTTTGATTGTGTATTCACAATCCTTCCTATCAGCATGGCCCCTACTTCCATCTGAATGATCGATCCTAAATATTTTGTATTAATAACCTGGTATTCCCTTTGGTTCTCTAAATAAACCTTATAATCCTTTGAGATAGAGCTTACCGTATGCAATTTCCCTTTTATCCTTTTTTGTCCTACTATTTCACCGTCATCAATATAGCAGTACCTGTGATAATCATCTACTGTTAATCGATATACAAGACACAAGCCATTCTCATACTCTTTAGAAAGGACTCTGTCCCGTAAAATCTCATCCATCGAATAAATAGAATTTTTGACACTGATTTTTAGATTTTCAGTAATATGGTATACCAATAATTTGGAATCTGCCGGTGCAATCAGCCGTTCCGGCTCCATACATATATTCCTTTTCCCTTGAAGCATAGACCTTGTAAAAAAATCATTAAAGGATTGATATTCCTTGCTTTCAAAATCATTAATCTTTATATTGTATTTCTCAATAAAGGGGTTTATTTTTGATATACTTGACTTACTGTTATTGTAGACTGCATTCAATCTGGAAAAGCTTCTATTTGCAATCAACTTTAGCATTATCCTTCCCCAGACCGTATGATATAGAAAGTTAAGCATTTTTTCTCCATATTGCACTTCCGTACAATATGTTTGGTTTTCCCTGTCATAGATTTTTATCATAATATCACCAAATATAATACCAGCACAAATACTGCTGACAAGGAGAATAGAATATATGCGGCTCCCTTTGGCTTTGGAACTTTTATATTAAGGATATTCAGTATGGAAGTTACAAACAAGGCTGCCGGAAAAATAATATAAACCAAATTAGAGGGAAGTACATATTTGAGTAAATAAACAATCGGTAATATCAAAGCAGTATAGGTTACCGGCAGCCCCTGATAATAGCGCACCGGAGTACTGTCCTCCGTGGATATATTGAAATAGGCCAATCTTGCGATTCCACATATTGTGAACAAAATGTAGAGTAGGATAAAATAGGGCTTGGTAAAACCTGCTCCAATAAAAATTACAATCGGAAATGAAATGAAGTTAAACACGTCAGCCAGGGAATCCAGCTCAACTCCAAATCTTTTCTCTTCTTCAGTTCTTTTGCAGCTCCGTGCTATCCTGCCGTCAAACAAATCACAGATTCCAGCCGCCATCAGACAGCACATTGCATATTTTGTACCATTTGTAAACGCAAAATACATTCCCACTATTGAAAACGTGACTCCGATATATGTAACTATTACTGATCTATTCCATTTACCTACTATCATCTGTTACTCCTTAACTATCATAATCTCACCTGTTGTTCCATCAATCGTAATCCTGCTGCCATCCTTGATTTGATTCATTACATCATGTACACAGACGATACATGGAATACCATACTCCCTTGACACAATTGCCGAGTGGCAAAGTATTCCTCCATACTCCGTAACAATTCCGGACAGCATGGCAAATTTGCAGGTCCAGCCTGTATCCGTAAATCTGGTTACTAAAATGTCTCCCTGCTGCAACCTGTCAATTTGTCCCAAGTTTTCAATCACCCTGGCGGTTGCAGTTACTACTCCGTTATTGCAGCCCAACCCGTATATACCGTCTTTATTTTGTGCCGCTTCTTTTCCTTCCGAATCAAATATGGAACCGATTTCGTTATCGCTCATATAGTTTCTGAAGGAATTATAATAGCTTCTACTTTTTGCTATAATCCCCTGCAGATCTTCTACGGACAACTTTCCATCAATATAATCCCATAATTGGCCGACTTTCAGCATCCAGATATCTTCCGCCCTCTCCAACACTCCGCTTTTCACATAGTAATCCGCCAATCTCATGGTGTAGATTCTGATTACATAGTAAAACCTGGTTGATATATCTCTGAATTCCTCTCTCCACCAAAGCATTCTTCTCATATTTATTATTTTGGTTTCAAGCTTTTTATATTTTCCGGCATTTACTTGGGTTTGAACCTTTTTAAGCTGCTTATCATATTCATTTCTCTGACGCTTCTTATCCTCGACGGGACTGCAGGAATCATCCAACAGCACACTATCCCTGAACATCTTAATAACTGTTAATGTATCCTCATAATAACGAGGGTATGTGACATCCAGCTCCTTATCCGAATGATACCCGTAAGCTTCTATGAATTCACACACTTCATCCGAATAATAACGACCGTTTTCCAGCTCTTCTCGGATCTGTTCCAATGGGGTATTCTTCCAATAGGAAAAAGCCTTATCATCCCTGCGGATTCTTCTGCTGGTTTCCCACATAGCATAGAAAGGAAGCAAATGAGATATCTGATCTATTCCGCCTAGCAATCCTATATATTCACTATTGCTTACGTATCTTAACAATCCATCCTTATATAAGGACTGATGAATGGTGTTGATAAAAATCTGCCAAAAATAGGTTGACTCACTTTGCAGATAGTCTCCCCGGGTCAATTGATACCATTTCTGCTCAAACGCCTTTTCATCCATAGAATCTCGATAGGTACTGCGATAATTCTCATACTTTTTCAGCAATTCATCCTTATAACGCTCTGCATTTTGATTCCTTTCCTTTAATATTCTTTTCTGGGCAATTGCCATTTTTATAATTCTTAAAAGGGAGGAAAACGTGATTCCTGTGGTAGCTCCATCCCCTTCATAGGTTATCTTGACTCCGAAGTCTGAATCAAACTCCCTTTCTTTGTAACCGGGAACTTTGCTCATGGCCAATTTTACAACGGACATGTTCCAATAAGGTCTTCCATAAAACATGTCCCCTAATTTTTTATCGCACTCCCGGGGCTTTAATATCTTGGAATCAATCACAAATTTTCTCAAGGTATACTCCCATATATATTCATACAGACTCCACATATATGGAATACAAACCGTTGCCGATACCCCTCCATCCTTAAAATCAGCTGTCGACCATATATCTTTTATTCCGGAATATTTTATCCTGGTAATGGCTCTAGCCTGCAATATGTACAGTTCACCACCGGCAATGGCAAATTCTATATCACAGGGATATCCAAAAAAGATCTGAATATCCATAAATGTCTTCATCATCCTGTCCAGCATGATTTTATCCAGCAGCCTATTGTTCCGGTCGTAGTTAAACTGTTCTTCATACCAGTTATAAAAATACTGTTCCGGCTTCACCTTACCGTTTACAATATTATCCCCCAAGCCTTCCGCAACTTCTACCAAAATCTCCTTGTCGTTGCCCGTGATAGGATTAACCGTAAAAGCAATTCCACTGTATTCGGAAGCCACCATTTCCTGAATAACAACAGACATCTTTAAATCATCCGAAGGAATACTATGATTTACTAAATAGGTCAGTGTTACTTCTGAGAACATGGATTTATAACAATCAATAATTGCTTTTTCCAGATTATCAATTCCTTGGACATTTAAAAAGGTTTCATATTGACCGGCAAAAGAAAAACCGACCATATCCTCTCTTGTGCCACTGCTTCTTACAGCGTATTTCTTCTCCGGACAAATATTCTCTTCCACTAAGCTCATAATGCTATTGTCCATTTTCACAAGATCAAACAATTCCATTATCTGTTTACTTATCTCTGCTGCATTTGTCTTGTCTGCTATTCTTAACAAATGGAGAATATCAGTATGTATCCCGGACGACTTTATAATCTCGTCGTAGCAATCGCTATCCAGTATAAAGCCATCCGGTACCTGAAAGCAATTCTGCTTCATGACCATTAAAAATTTACCCTTGTTGCCTGTTTTTCCAGTATTTTTTTTATCATCAAGCTTGATTATCACCTTTTGGCTCCTAAAACAGGTTTTTTCGTAACTGTAAGAAATATAACAGCATATTTAGTATTATGTGTGTAAATGCACCCACCAAAATGAATCCTATATAGGTCAATAGACCGATATCATAAAACAGCCACACTACCAATGCACATCCAAAAACAGAATCAGCCTGATCCAGGAAAACAAAAAATGCTTTCCATCCTCCGCTAATGGTCTTGCCCGGCCTTATATCAAGCCTTCGTTTAAGAAAACTATTGGGCAGTTCAAACAGTGAATAGCCTAACCCGCTTAATACTCCTATTAACAAATTGTACAAAGGAGTATTTTTATAATAAATATAAAAATAGTTATGTAGCTGCAGAAACTCATTTCTTTCGGATAAAAAGCCCCACAATATGAAAATTAATATATTTGTAACAAGGTAACCGCATAATCCCTTCCAGGTTTTATTATCACCGAATATTCTTTTCCCGTCCTGCAGGCATTTCCCACCATCTATAGGTCTGTTCAAAAATTTTAATATTGGAAGCTTACACCATATCATCGTAAATATTCCTGCCAATATTGCAGGCATTAGTGTTATATACATAAAAATAATTGTTCTCATATTACAATAATAACAGTAATTGTGCCATATTGTAACATAATATTGCAAAAGAAAGAGATGATGAAAAAGAAAAAGTCACGCACAGAAGAATAAAGCACCTGCGCCATCTGGGCGCGGGTGGAGCCGCCCACCGGGTCAATTCTACCGCCGGAACCTGAAACAATGCCGGACTTCACAAGTGCGGTCAGTGCTTCACGCGCCCAAGAGGCGACGCTGCCGCTGTCCATAAAGTCCGCGAGGGTCTTGCCGTTGTCGCCTGTGGGCAGCTTATTCAGCAGCTTAAGTGAGTTGTATAGGAGTGTGAACATCTCTTGCCGGGTGATGGGCTGTTCCGGCGCAAAAGAATTCCTGAAAAAGATGATGGTAACGGAACCAGTAGTTCTCGTTATCCAAGGGGATTATAAAGAGATTGTCCAGTTCCAGCCTATTAAGGATGTCGCTGCTACCGGATTCCCTGCCAAGGACGGCATCGCATAAAGGACCGCACAGACGCTCGAGAACCGATGTTGATATCAGAAACTGTTGAATCTCTGCCGGTTGAAGTTCAATAATCTCTTTAAGCAGATATTCCACCAAATATCGGTTGCTTCCGTTAAAACGTGAACCCAGATTTGCGTCATTACCTTTAGAAACTACTGATATAGCTGCCAACTGCAAACCAGTAATCCATCCTTCAGTATTCGTCGTAATCTCCGTAATTATCTTGGGCGGTAAAGTCAACCTCATTTTTTCGTTAAAAAACTGCGTCGCCTCACTCAATGTAAAACGAAGGTCTGCCAGACGTATTTCGTTCATTTTGCCTCTGGCTCGAAGCCGAGCCAATGATAGAGGAGGATCAGACCGGCTGCCTATAATCACATGCATATTCCCTGGGAGATGATCCAGGAGATAAGAAATCATATTATAAATAACAGGGGAAGTAATAAAATGAAAATCATCAAAGGCCAGAAGGCATTTTTTGGCTGGACAGAGCGTTTTAACAGCGGGATTATCCCATGGATTATGTAAAATCCCCGCCCCCGTCCATACGGAACAGAGGCGGGGATTTTGCGATGCTATGAGTTCTTTTGGGCTAAGGTACCCGTTACTTTACGATGTAGCACTGCCGGATCTGGATATTGCCTTTGGTATCGACGTATACCCTGTACGGGCCGACATTATAGGTGCCCGCGGCGTTGTTGTTGATGGTGAAGGTCTCTGTATACGTCTTCGCCAAACCGACGGCGTATACGTCGGTTACGGTGATCGTGAGCTCGTTCTCGTAGCCGTTTAGCTTCATGACCGACGCCGTGGGAGTTGTGCTGACGATGCTGGTGAATGGGTCGGAGCCATCGAGCATGATCTTCGCTGTATACTCCCTGTTCTTATACGTAGAGACAATGGTCGCCTCCTGCCCGGTTTTCAGCAGCGTAATGGTGTCGCCAGCATTCGCCTGATAGACGCACCAGCGCTGATCCATGCAGGTGATGCCGACATTCGAATATCCTTCGGGGATAGTCACATCATAAAAATATTTGCTGATGTCCACGGTACTGCCGGACTGTACATCGAAAACGATGGGTTCAAAGGCGTTCCCGCCGTTCCATGGACTGATCTGGCAGAGCGACAGACGGTAGGTCTGATCCTTATCGGGGACTGCGAAGAGAACGGTATCGCCGATCGTCGTCCTCGGTGCGGACACCCAGTCTGATCCGGAGAACGCCAGTCCGAGTTCGTAGCCTGGCCGCACTCCCGTGACCGTAATTAGGAACTCGGGATCAGGCATGCGGGTGAACGAATGGTGGATGGGAGCCGCGATCATGTTGCCGGCGATGTCTCTCAGGCGCATAACATATATGTTGCAAAACTCTCCTTTGCCTTTGATGACATTGTTGAATGTCACTTCGACCGACTTGCTGTCCTCTGCCCACGCGAGCGTGAAGTCGTCGGAGAAATCAAATCCAACGCCGAAATCGCCCTTGTACATAGGCTCGCTGAAGGTAATCTTCAGCTTATCGCCGGGAACCAGTTCCACCAGGTCATTCCAAGAGAATTCGACATCTGCGCTGAAGTTGGTCGTTGTTGCCGGGCGCAGGGGACGCATTCCGTTGTCCGTTAGGCTGTTGGGATACGGCGGCCAGCTCGGCTGGGGACCGATCTTCTGTACAGACGCCGATGCGTTCCAACTGACAGTTTCCTGATTGTTCGCCAGCTTCGCCTTGTCTATCGAAATCTCAAACGTGTAGCCGGGCATAGCTTCCATCTGCAGCTTTTTCAACGAGATGACACTGAACGCGTTATTCGGTATGCGATTGTTCTCATTGGGGTTGGTCGTTACGCCGTAATTGAGTATCCAGGACTGTTCGGTGTCTTCCTGGAAGGATTGTGTCAGTCTGTTGCCGTCTGCATAGACTTCTACCAAATCCTTGTTGATCTTGCTGGTAAAGCCGTACATTACGGCCGCGCCGTTGTCGTTTCTGGCGGTGCCATGGCGCAGCGCGGTAGCTGCATCGACGCCCTGGAAGTATACAGTCTTACTATCTTTGGCGCTGTCAATGGTCGTAATTTCGTAACGCCCGATTTTGACTTGCTTCGCCGTCAGGTTTAACACCGCTGTGCCATTGACGACATCGGCTGTCCATACGGCCTCCGTCGGCTTGTTATCCGCGTCCAGAATCGTCAGCCTAACCTGGGGGGCGTCAGAGTGGACCTTTATTGTCGCGGGAATGCCTTCTGTGACAATCTCGTTTTCTGTCCACAGCGTGTACTTGCCAGGTCGTGACCATCGAATGTAGGAACTGTCTATGTCGTAGGGGTAAACCGTCATATCGGTGATCTTGTTGTATGTGCCTGTTCCATAGCTGGGCGGATCGCTGTCCGGATAGAGATTCCTGACTTCCAACGGCTTGCCGCTGAATTCCTTGTCCATGATGGCAATCATGAACGGCACGTCCCTGTTCTGAATGGCGTGGGCTCCATCGCGTACACGCACGGCAATGTTGTCGCTGTTCAGGAACTCGTAGACTTCCTTTGCGGCACTCATGGCCATTACGGAGGACGGCGGAGTCGTCCAGTCGAAGTTGTTGTCGGCCGTAAACGCGATGAGAGGCCTCGGTGCCATTAGAGCCTCAACTGCATGCGAGTCGAATGGCAAATAATCCATATCTGTCTGGAGATGGAATGCTGCTGCCGTTCCAAGGCCCATCCAGAACGATTCGCCGGAATACTGGATGCTGTTGAGACCTTTCTGGTTCCTGCGGTAGACGCGGTCTATCGGTGAGTTGTAGTAGAACAGTTTGCCTTCTGCTACGTAACGGAAGCTGGAAGCGCCGGACTGTCCGCAATCAACGGGTGCAGCCGCGCCGACACGGTCGTCCATGGCCGCCGCCATCAGGGCGTATTTGCCGTTGATGGATACGCCTGTTGTGATGGACTTATACGGGTTGATGTTCCATTGATTCCTACCGCCGTTAGATTCGGCGCTGATCTCCATCGCGTCAATTATACGTGAGACAGTCCATGCCGCTGTCATGATCGAGCCTGTGTTGAAATCGTACTCATAGGGGTTAAAAGGATACAGTTTATAGTAGTTTCCAGTTCTGCTTGCGCCCCAATTGGAGACGTTGATCACGGCATAGCCGTTTTGGTTTGCCATTGCCGTCTGACCGAAACCAAATGCGATGATGACCGGCCACCCGCCTTCAGGCGCGGTGCCCGGGGGAACGGTGACGGTGCCAAGGCTCGCGGTCACGGTATTGCTGTTATCTGCTATGGTGACATTGACCTGGTTCGTCGGGGCATTCACCGTGATAGCATTCTTGGGCGTCGGATACTTTCTGCCGTAGTAGTAGTACTGAATCAGATCTTTGAGTTCATCCCTGCGCTCCTGCCAGTCAGTCACGGTTTCTACCCGGCCATTTGTACCGGCGGTTGGATCCAGGAACTTAAACAGGTCGTTCAGGCCCGTTGACTTGGGCAGGTTGGTGATATTCTGCGGGAAATAACCACGGGGCGGTGTAGGCTGCAGAGCGGTCTTGTCGACCTTTGCATTGACAAGTACATTCTTCTTGTTGGTTTCGATCCCGAGCTTATTGACCTGGACACCAAGCGTACCTGTTCTGGTAATGCCGGTGAGCGCAAGCTCGTAAACAGTGTCGCTAACCTTTGTCAAAGCGCCCTTTTCCGCCGTAGAGGCTGCGTAGTTTGATACCGCCGCGGGGGTGCCGGGGCTGAGAAGGATGTCATCCGCCGACAGACCCGGTATGGCTGCGTTGAAGGTCAGCCTTATGCCAGTGCTATCGCGCACGAACGCTGTGCCGCCGATATTTGCCACGTTGAAGGTGATTGAGTTTCTGTGGATGTCAACGACCTTTAACTTGTCGTCTACGCCATCCTTGGTAATCTTGAGGTTAACGGTGCCTTCTATTGTAACCCCGCTGATCGCAAGGTTGTATTGTGTGTCGCTCGACCCTTCCACCGCGGTCAAGGTGCCTTTTGTTACACTGGCGGTACCGTCTGTGATGGTTATGTCGGTCGCTGTCAGCCCTGGTACCGGTTTTTCAAAGACCAGTGTAATTAAATCGGAGGTATTCGTATTCGCCGCACCATTCGCCGTCGCGGTATAACCTGTGAGATCCGGTGCCGGCCACCTAACAAGCATGGAATTCCCGCCGGCTTCGACTTTTTCAATGGTCAGCCAATTAATAGAAAAGGCATTGCCGCCGCCACCGCCGCGGATGGCGATGTTGCCGATCAGGCCATCGGCTGGTTGGGAACCGTCCAATTTGATTTGAGTGGTTAAGGTGTAGGTTCCGCCAGTTGCCATGCCTTTGTTAAAGTAGACCGGAATACTGGCAGCCACCTGGCTGGGATCGAGAGATGGAGAAGCGCCGACGAGCTGGCCGTCCTGGGTGGTGTAGCCGCCGTTCGATTCGTCTTTAAGCCAACGTACACGTATGGCATTTGTACCCATAGCGGTGTAGTTAACGGCGATACGATACATCGTGTCTTTCTCGGGGGTGAAAGCAACTTTGCCGTCTGTACCCGCCGTTGACCAAGGCCATTTGCCGGCGTCATTGCCCAGGATGATGTTCGCGCCGGACCAACTGTCTCCATTATTCGTAGCATAGACATGGACGCCTTCAACAGGACGAGCCAGGGTCAGTGTGCCCCAGCGCTCGGTCGTGTTGTAGCCATCGGCCTTCAGGTCGCTCCAAACCGTGATCAGACGGGTAGAAACCCCGGCGCTGACGTCGTTAATCTGCACGTCAAAGCTGACAGCCGTTCCGCCCTTGGGCTCAATGACCCGGAACGGTATTTTCATTTCGACAATATAACCGGTGTCGGTAGAAGCGGCCCAGGAATTGAATCCGTCAGCCATTCCATCGGATTTGAAGGATGCGCTGCCCTCAAAGTTCACGCGGTATTGGCCGTCTCCGTCAACGTAAGACGCATTGCGGTGGGCTGTCTCGCTGAAGAAGATCTCGACCGAATCCTGTTCCCAGGCATTGGTACTCGTTTTATCGAGCATTGCGTCGGTGACTTCGGCGCGGACGTAGAAATAGCTCGCGTCCCACAGCGTCTTTACGACTGCTGAAGCGCCGGCATTGACTTCTTGACTGGTTGGTTTCTTATTTACGTTGATGACTACGGCCTTCTGCCAGGCGGCATCGTTCGTGCCCAGCGTGGGCGTGCCGTAAACCGTCTTGGCTTTCGGGATCTCCTGCGGGGGTTCGTTTTCGCTCAAGTACTTTGCAGGATCCAGGACGGCCTTGAATGCTTCCTTGGCGCAAAGGTTCCTGTCAAAGAGCAGCGGGAAGCTGGCGCTGCGCCAGCTGTCGGCATCGTTTGTGCCCCAGAGGGTAACGCGCTCGACGCGGCCATTGCCGTTGTTCGCCGGGCCGGCAGCGTTCTTCTTGTAAAGATCAAAGAGCTGTGCGTACTTGACGGCCTGTCGCATAGCCTGCTCCTCAGTAAGGCTGCCGGAGTTTGTATATGTGATGTCCAACTCGGTAACGCTGATAGATACTCCCGGCAGAGTCGAGAAAAGGTTGATCGATCTCTCAATATTGGCTGCGTCGGTATTCTGGTTATAGTGTCCCTGCATGCCGATGCCCTCGATCAGAGGCTTGCCATTCGGACGTCTTCCCGCATAACGTTGGTTGATGTCCTTTACCATGTTATAAACGGACGTCGCCTTGTCGGTGTAGTCGAGGTTAAAATCGTTGTAGTAAAGCTTGCAGTCCCAGCCATTGGCGTCGACGATCTCGGCCGCCTTCTGGAAGGTATACTCAACCCACTCCGAACCCAGAGCCAGGTACCAGCCTTCATTGTCGCGCAGATTCTGCCGCCAGTCGGCATTGTTCTTACCGTCGGCAATGGCCTCGTTGACGACGTCAATACAGTAGAGGTCAGCGCCATAGCGGCCCAAAACGCTTTCAATGTGCGCGTCCATATTGGCCTTTGCCTCATTGGCAGGCAACGGGTTCGGCGTTCCCCACATCCAACCAGGTGACTGTGAATGCCAGGTCAGCGTGTGGCCGATCAGATTGATGCCTGTACCCTCAAGCTTGCCAAGCTGCTCGTCGAGGGCGCTGTAGGTAAATACGCCCTTGACATTCTGCACGTTCGATGGCTTCATTTCGTTCTCGGGCGTGAAGGCGTTGAAGTGGTATTTAATGATATCGAGCTTGTCGCCAGTCATCCGGGAGTTGGCCGAAGCAGTGCCGATCAGGAAGTAATCCATGTAGACGTCCTTCAAGGCCGGATAGTCTTTGTAATCCGGTTCTGTGTTTCCAACGTCAATTAATGTCTGCGTGATCTCGATATTATCGATGTACCACACGTCGGGATGCTTCGATGCATCGTTTACGACAAAACGGAAGTCAATGCTCTTGAGAGTCTCGTTCAGACCGACTGCAGGTGTGGTGACATTGACCTCCTTCCAGGTCTCGGTGGCAATAGTGCCGGGGTCGGACGGGAATTTGGTCACGCCGGTCGCGCCCGCATAGTCGCCGCTCAGGACGATGCCCGGGCCGACCAGTGTATCTTTTCCCTCGTTGCCTACGGCTGGGACATACACACTGTACGAAATGGTATATACGGCATTTTTCGCCAGCGGCTCGTCAAAGGTCAGCCGGATGGCGTTGTTGGCGCCTGTGTAGTCGACCGAAGCAGGCAGGTGGGAGCCCTTGAGGGCATAAGTATCGCTATTGCCAAAGTCCGAAACCCACTCAAAGGCAGCATTGGTTGTAACGGACACATCGAAGGCTTCGCTCCACGTGGCCTTATCGGCGTCATCAAAGGTGATGGCGATTTCGTCAATAATAGCACCGTCGGACGGCGGATCTGGCGGGGGTGTTTCGCCGCCCGAGGCCGGGGTTTGGTTGATGACAATGCTGTCGACGGTGAAGTCACCGGTCGTTCCTTCCGATTGGATCCGGATGGATTTCTCGGCCTGTAACTGAGCATAGGTGAAGGTCTTTTCGAGGGAGAAAGCTCCATCGACGCCTACAACCTGGGAGATATGCGTGCCATACGGACTTGCTGGCTGAGACAGCTTCATCTTGGCGTCAGCGGCAGTGCGTCCGGTCACTTTGATGGAATAATCGAATCCATCGGGCAGCGTGGTCAGGTTTTTCAAATCAATACAGTACCAGTCCGATGTCCGGCCGGTGACGCTGATTGCCTTTATGCCGCTATTGTCAACAATAGTCAACGTTGGGCTGCCGGCTCGCTGCAGCCAGGTAGTGCCCTCGAATGTATCATCGATATTTCTACCTTGGATGTCGATATCAGATGCCATGGAATACACGATGGTCGATTCCGCTTTGGCGGTTTGCAATCCGGTGGGCAGCAGAGACACGACCATAAGCGCGCAGAGTAGCAGAGAAAGAACTCTTTTCATCATAAAAATTCATCTCCCTATTTAAACGATGTGATTTGCCTATTTAATTCTGAGATTGTGGTTCCCTGTTTTCAGCCTCGCTACTGACGTGCAGCGTGGCAGGCGGTTTCTTAGGAGTGAGACGCCCCGTGCGTTGTGTCGGCTCTGTTAGATTTCCCCGGTCACGAGTACCTCCTTTATATCCTCCAACTTCACGCGATGGGTACTGAATCATAGCCTGAGCTTCAGGCAAAAAATGATGTGATTATTTCTATGTCACCATATTATCCCACGCTAACTAGAAATACCATGTAAATAATAAAGCAAACATGTATTTATTAAAGATTATTACGGTCCAAAAAATCCAGGCGAAATGTCATGTAATGTAAAAGGTGATAGTGTTGGACTTTGCTTTGTGTTGCAAGCTCGTCCATCCACATATGCCTAATACAGTTTCTGTTCGTCGATGCGGGACTTTGCCGGTTCCCACTACCAAGCCCATAGGGGACTTTCACCGCCAAGTTACTGCCCATGTCGGGCGAACAATTAACAGCTCACCGTTAAAAGTGAGCTGTTAATTAATTTTTGCAAGTTATCGTTCTTTATATGATCTCCTTTTTCTTGCGGTATAACACCAGTACCAACAGTGCAAGCGCCGCGGCGATGGCGGAGGTTAGGTAGACGTTTTTATAGCCGCCATTCAAGGTAGACTGGAAGGACTTTTCTATCTGAGGTCCTTCTTTTTTGATCTCCGCCACATAGTTTTCTTTGGCGGTCTCAAAGGCGCCAGGAACAGCGCCTTTCAGGGTGGTCATTTTGCCTGACAAATCAGTCATTTCGACAATAGTCGCCTTCATCATGGTCACAGCCGTGCTCATATCAGCCTGGCTCTTTTTGCTGTCGGCGATCTTCCCCTCCAGCACGCTGATCGCATTCTGGAGATCTGTTATTTTGGCGTTAAGGTCGTCGGCTGACTTCAGCTTTGCCAGCTCATCCAAAACGGACTGCGGTATGGAGGATTTGACATTGGCCGGAATCATATCCGCAATGGTCATCGTTGGCGGCAGGGCAGGATTGCCCTTCTGAGCAAACATTTTTGATACCGTTTGCAGCTGCTCGAGGGCGGCCTTCTGCGCTTTGACCCCTTGCTCCATGCCGGTGATTCCCTGCCCGATGCCGTTTTTGCCCTCTTCCATCTGCTTGATGGCGTCTTCCATCTGGGTTTTGCCGGCGGCAGTGCCGTCAATCCCCTTGCTGATCCCGGTTTGAATTTTCTCGATGACATCCGGCGTCATCTCGGCAAACATCCGTTCCGCCAGGATCACGGTATTGGCGGTAATGGTGGTCACGTCCGAGTTTTGCATCAGCTTAACCAAATCGGCGGGCATTTCATAGCCGGAATCAGCGCTCATATTGATTTCCATTTTGGTCATGGAGGAAAGGTCTGGCATTTCCATGTCCGCAAGTTTATCCTTCATCTGCTCATTGCTCTTTAACTTGTTCAGTTCATCGGTAATATCCTTTACGTAGGGCAAAGAGGGAACGGTCACCTCTTTGGGCAGCAGATCCATCACATTGGTTTGTACCAGTCCTCCCGCGTGAGCGATAAAGCCTACCATAATGGCAGGGGCAATCGCGGTGCCGATGGAACGCACCAGAGAAAGTGTGGCGAGCGCGGAATTGGATTGCTTATCGTCGGTGTTTTCCAGCATCATATAGTTGAGCGGCGTACCCATGGTAAAGCCCATACCGATGCCGATCAGAATCAGGCTGACCGCCACGGTCAAAAAGCCGGGGGCGGCGGTAGTCACTAAGATGGTAAACACAGATCCGATAACCGATACCAAAAAACCAAAGCCCAGCACGATTTTAACGCCGAATTTATCAATCAGCTTGCCCGAGACTGGGGCACCGACACCGGCAAAAACCCCCAATATAATAACCATGTAGCCGCCGCTTCCGGTCGAGATTCTGAGTACGTTCTCCGAAAACTGGGGTACGAAAATCATACCCATCATGACGATCCCGCTGAGGAATGCTATAATCAGAGTGATCAGAATATTGCGGCTGGTAAAGTATTTCAGGTTCATTACGGGATCTTCCGCTTTTTTCTCGATGAAAATAAACAGCGGTAGCAGCAGGATAAATAACAGCAGGAACAGATAAACATAGGGGTTCTTAATCGTGCCCGCAATATCAAAGAAGTCCAGATTTTTAAGCCCGTACAGTAGGGATAAAATCATGGCAGTCAGCGAGAGAATGCCTAAAACATCGGTCTTCTGGCGGTTTTCATTCTTCGCGTTCTGCAGGGTGAAAAAACCCGCGAGAAGTACAAACAGCGAGATGGGGACGTTTACATAAAATATGAACTGCCAGTTGTTCTGACCAAAGATGTTCAGAATAAGGCTGCCGGCGGAAGCGCCAAAGATATTGGCAATACCGTATACGCCGCCGACAAGACCAAGCGCCATACCCCGCTTGTTTTCGGGAAAGCTGGTGCCAAACTCCGCCGTAGCAATGGGCAGTATGCCGCCACCGCCGATGGCCTGTACCACACGGGCTGCAAGGAGCAGCGAGAAACCGCCGAAGCTTTCAGCCAGTCCGCAAAAGAGCGAGCCGATACCAAACAGGGAAATACAGGTCAGATAGATGTACTTTCTGCCAAATTTGTCGGCCAGTTTGCCCATGATGGGAATACTGGCGGCGTATGCCAAGGTGTAAATGGTTATCATCCAGATGCCCGTCTGGTCGTTTACGCCTAAATTGCTTTGAATCAGGGTGCGGGCGGGGGTAACAATGCCGGTGTCAATGGCGCCCATAAAAATACCGGCTAAATAAATTATGGACACCAAAATCAGGTTTGGTTTTTTGATGGTTTTTATCATCATCATTCTCCTTTTATAAGCTCCAACGCGTTATTTGCCATTTGGGACAAGACTGTTTTTACGATTTCAAGTTTTTCTTTGTCAATTCCCTTTTGCAGTCCATCATTCCACAGGGTCAAGATATCAATAAGCGTTGATTTGAAATCGATCGCTTTTTTTGTGAGTGAGAAAACAGAGGAACGTCTGTCGGCAGGATTGATACTTCTCTCCACGTAACCTTTGCTTTCCAGCGACTGCATGGTCCTTGTCATAACCGCTTTGTCGTAGTGGATTTCATCATTCATCTGATCCTGGGTCTGCCCTTTGATCAATTGATGCATCTTATCCAGGGCGTTATACTGCGGCTTCATTTCCTTTTCCATCATAAGCAGCAGTATTAAGCCTTCCGCGGTATTCAGGTCATATTTCTTCAAGTTGTTTCTGAAATAGAGCTTGAAGTACTTTTCAATTATCATATTGCTTCTGCCGACAGATTTCATATCTATGCTCCTTCACCGATTAGTTGACTTAGCAAGTAATATTATCATCATATAGTTGCTTTGTCAACTATATGAATTGTAAAAAAATCACATTTAGTGCAAAATTCCAAGGTGATTATTTCATAAACTCGGTCTATGACAGTGTGGAAAAGGTGCTGCGCTTTAGCACCAATTATTTTTCCACCTATGGCATCACCTACAAACAGATCAGTATCGCTTGCACGCACATTGCAAGCCATTGGTTACCAGATCGGGGGCCAGTACTATACAAATAAGGGCTGCCACACTTCAAATCTTATGGATTACAGTGCAGCAGCCCTTTTCGGCACTATTTGGCGGCCTGATAAAAGCACGCTTTTGGAGATTCAATTCTGCCTTCTTTTTTCAGTTCCTGGAAGGCCTTGTCGACTTCGCTTCTTTCCCATCCGGTCATCTCCACCACTTGAACCGCTTTGAAAGGTTTATCGGAGTTTGCCAGAGTAACAAATTATATCAATTGAAACTGCCAAGATGTTCCGAACTTGTCCTTTACAGCCCCATACAGCTTGCTCCAAGGCATTTCTTGCATCGGGCAGGTAATTTGACCTCCATTTTCCATGGCCTCGAGCCAATTTCTAACATCACTTTCATTTTGGGCACCGATGCTGATTGTAATGTTATTGCTATACGGCGTCTGTATCGACTTCAACAAATCTTGCACCATAATATCTAGCCCGCCGATGTTGATTGACGCTTGAAAAACGTTGTCCTCTTCTTCTTTGGATAATGCAAGGCCGGAGTTCGGAGGCAAAATGCCATACGTCATACCACCGGTAAGTGTAATCCAGCCTCGCTGGACGCACCCAATAAAAAAGGCAGACAGAGCCGATAACCATGGTTTTTACCCGTTGATTATCGGCTCTGCGTCTATGCGGCTGGTTCTTTCTATAACTTTAATATAAAAAATTGCCTGACATTCATTTAGGTTTCCTGTTTACACTTAGGAAGCAGCTTTGTATGCGTCTTTGTTTGCCCTATCGTAGGATACGCCATATTCTAGATAAACGCGAATTGACATTCGATACGGTTTGGCTGTTTTGAAACGCTCCTGCCAAAGCAGAACTATTGTCCGGGCTGTACCCGTTTTGAAACTGATCCGGCTGTGGCATCCTGTTTTTTATTTTGCTCTAATTGCTTATGGGATTGCTCTATGCGCGCCGTTAGATTGTCAAATTCTTCTTTACTTGTGGGAGAAAGGCCAGTCAACTTCCCGTTTGCATCGCGGATAGCCATTAAATCCACTGATTTATCATAATCAACGTAATCTAAGGAGTTATAATTATTGCTAGTAAAGCCACGTCCTGTAACTTCGTCATAGAAATACCTTACAACTTTACCATCGTACAATAATAAATCCCGCTCCATGTCATAAGTCATACCCAACGCGGCATATTCGGAATAATCCCGCGCCTCAGCCTCTTTGCGGATCCGTTCGAGCTTAGCCTGTTTCTCCGTGGGAATAGAGGTGGTAATTGTGGACTGTGTATCCTGATCGCTTTTCCTCGCGATATCGGCATTTGCCGCAAATGCCATTCCAGTGCTTAGACTAAGGGTTATCGCGCTACAGAGTATAGCCGCACCCGCCTTCCTTTTTCCTGTTTCTAAAATAGAAAATACTTTTTTCATGTACTCGCTTCCTTTCAATTCAATAATTAGTTTACAGTTATAGAATAACAGATTAGTTTGGGATTACTTTGTGATGAACTTGTTTTTTGTGTGTAGTTATAATTAATAGACAAAAGCTCAGCAAAAAAGCGACAACCATTTTGAGAGGTTGTCGCTTTATATAGAATAATGTCCGGTTTTTGCAATATACCTTACATTTCATCATAAGTACTATTAACCACTATTAAGAGAGATATTAAACTGTACACCTGCCGATGTATTCTCTATTTTATAATCGGCTTTGTGTTGGTCAAGTATCATCTTGACAATATATAATCCCAATCCGCTACCGCCTGTCTGCCGGTTTCGAGATTGTTCTACGCGATAAAACGCATCAAACAACTTAGGCAGGTCAGCTTCATGGATATGAACGCCTGTATTCTCAATGACAAGATTCACATCACCGTTTGTTTTCCAAGCCTTGATGAATATATGGTTGTCCGCAGGCGAATAGTGGATAGCGTTCGTAATAAGGTTATTGATAACTTTTTGCAGTAACGCTTTATCACCATTAACTAAAAGATGCCCCTCAATATCAGTTTGTAACTGCAACGGCTTTTTAACGAACAAATCCTCGTAAACAGAAAGCTGTTTTTTAAGCATTTCGCTGAAATCAAACTCGTCAAGATGTAATTCAAAACCGGATGATTCCATACGGGAAACAGTGAGTATTTCTTGCACCATGCTCTCTAAGCTGACTGCGACTTCGAGAGAACGGGCAAGGTATTTGTCCCTCTCTTTATAAGTCCCGACCCCAAGCAGCATACCCTCTAGCTGTCCTTTGATAATGGTGATAGGTGTTTTAAGCTCATGGGAAACCGCCGAGAAAAATTCAAGCCGTACCTGTTCCAATTTTTTCTCTTTGTCAATGTCGGCTTGCAATTTAGCATTGGCGTCCCGCAGTTCGGATAAGGTTGTCGAAAGCTTCCCCGAAAGATTGTTGAGGCTCTGTGCTAAAACGCCTAACTCGTCATTTCTGTTTTCGTCGCAATGCCAGTCTAAATCAAGCGTAGACATTTTTCGTGAAATGCCGCTGAGTTTTATAACAGGCCGTGTAACAAAGCGAGAATAAATTATAGACGCGACAATAGCCATTCCAAAAATCACTACAATCAGCCACGGCAGGATATTCCCCAAAGTTTTCATTACTTGATTAACGGCTTGCGCTCCGCCTAAGACTGTCAATTTGTACTGCTCATCCGAATCTGAAAAAGTGAACTCATAATGTTGCGCCGTTTTCATGGAAGATATACCGTTTGCGGATGCTGTGTCAGCAATCTCTGCGACTACTGACTGTGTCGTATTTTTCGACCTATCACCATCACTCGCATAATCACGGTTACTCACAACCTTACTGTTCGTTTGCGCTGTATTTCCAGTATTATTGGTATTTGAATAAGCCCCCGCTTTTATATTTGTGGGAATAGAAATCTGCTGGCCCATAGAATCGCGAAGCTGAATGACGACATCGTTACTAAAAACGAATAAGTCAAATAATCCTTTGCTTTCGTCAAGCGTAGTCTTTTCAAGGTCGGCTACTAAATCTTTTGCTCTCTGGTCTAAGATTGCATCCAAATTCGTTGAATACGTTTGTGGCATAAGCCAAGCAATGAAACCGTAAGTCAAGCCACAATATAATATCAATAACAGACTGGTAACAATGAAAATTTTAAACGTCAGGCTGCTTTTAATCTTCTTTATCAACTCTATATCCAACTCCTCTGATTGTTTCTATGAAATCAATGTTTAGCTTCTTTCGGAGGTTTTTGATATGAGTGTCTACCACTCGCTCATCACCATAAAAATCATACTTCCAAAGGGAGTTTAATAGCATTTGACGGGTGAGGACTTTTCCCTGATAGGTCAGCAGCTCCCTAAGCACTTCAAACTCTCTTTGAGTGAGCTCAAAAGGTCGATTATCAATATAGGCTTTATATCCGTCTAAATCCAGCGACAGTCCTTTATAGCTTATATGATTATTCTGCTCGTCTGTCTTTTCAACACGGCGTAGCACAGCGGCTATTTTACGAAGTAGAATTGGCATTGAAAACGGCTTTGTTATATAATCGTCAACTTGTAAGTCCAAGCCTTTTATTTGATCTTCCTCGCTATCTAAGGCAGTAAGCATAATAATAGGTACTTGCGATTCTTTTCTAATCAACTCGCAAACCCCATAGCCATCTACTTTAGGCAACAAAATATCAAGCAGTACAAGGTCATAGCCGCCATTAGAAGACATTGTAAATCCCTCAATACCATCACCGGCTACACAAACGTCATAGCCCGCTTCGCTAAGAAAGTTTTGCAATAGCTCTTGTATGTCCAAATCGTCCTCGACGACTAATACCTTTTGCATTGGTACACCTCCGTGAAAAATTATAGCATAGTAATTTGTGATTCATGTGTAGTTTGATAAAACCCATTCATTTTTTTCTTGAAATTTCTATTAAGAATAGTATTCTAGACAATAAAAAAATGCAGGCCTAAATCCACAATGTGGGCTTTGAGCTGCATACATACAATATGGAACACCAGTCAAAATCAAGCAGATAGCATCCATAGTTTAACATCGAGTATCCAAATAAAAGGAGAAAAAGGCGATAAGGAATTTCTTCTTTCTGCTCATTTTCCTTACCGCCTTACCTTAGGTTATATCGATTCTTTCCTGCGAGGAAGCAGGAAAGCTAATGCAATCAGCGATACAAGCATCAGTGACATGTAAAATAGCCATGAAATGTCGGCTTCTCCTGTTTTCGGTACATCGTCCAATCCGCTGCTTCCTGCCGGTAAATCTTCTGCATCAATGATCACTTCGCTAGAGCCACCGGTCTCTCCTCCGGTTTCCCCACCGGTTTCCCCACCGATTTCTCCACCGGTTTCCCCACCGATTTCTCCACCGCTTCCTGCCGGTAAATCTTCTGCATCAATGATCACTTCACCAGAGCCACCAGTTTCTCCGGGATCTGTTCCAGGGTCTGTTCCAGGGTCTGTTCCAGGGTCTGTTCCAGGGTCAGTAGGATCTGTAGTCGCTATCCAGCCAGCATACAGAGTCATATTTGAATTCACAGTGTCTTCCTCAAATATCCATTTTTCAGTGCAATCACTATCAGTATACCAGCCGGTAAAATCATAATCCGCTTTTTGTGGGTCATCGGGCTTGGTTAAGGTTTGTTGGTAGTTCAATGTTTGTGACGGTACCTCACTGCCCCCGTTGGATTCAAACTGAATGGTATAACGGTTGATTTCCCACTGTGCGGTGTAGATAACGTCTGCCGTCACCGTTGCAGCAACTTCCGGTGACCAGCCTGTGAAGCTGTAGCCGGTGCGGACGGGCGTTCCGCTAAAAGCGGGGGTTTCGGTGTTTTCTGGAACAGTGTAACCCTGATCCTCGAAAATCACTTCGTCATCCACACCGTCGGTGTAGGTTACTTGATAACCCCCCCATACTGCATAGAGTGTCAGGTTTTCGGTGCCCAGGAGAAGCGCCGTACCAGCCGCATAGGAGAGGTCGGGTAGTGTGGCGTCACTGCTTTCAGACCAGCCCATGAACGTGCGACCATCCGGATGGCTTGGAGAGGGTTCTGACGCATTCATTACGCTTGTTTCCATCCCGATATATCCAATTTTATAATACTTCTGCGGGTTTTCGCCTTCATAGTAAACGGTTCCGTCATATGTGGATTGCGCTGGTAGAGTGAATACGCCGCCGTTTGCGTCATACTTAACCCAGGTCATTTCTACGGCGCCGATATCCATATACCGGTCATAACCTCGCTGGTCTGTATCCGTAATCGTGATGTTGGTAGGTAACTTGGTATAGCCATTGTCAGGCAGCCCCTCCGGCTTAAAGGCAATGGTTTTAACAGGTTCCCGGTTCACACCCGCCTTAATGGGGGAAATATTTTCCGAAAGCATGATATTGTTCTGACCCAGAATATCCGCGACCGTATTGGCGGAAGCCTCTCCCTTGTCCGCGTTAATGATGCTATCTTCACTTTGAACAGTCGTATTATTGGATACGTCCTTGTAGTTGCTGGCGGTGTAAAGCTGACCGTACTGATCGTAAACCGTATTCCCGATGAATAAACAGTTGGTTCTGGTAATGGATGCCATGGCGAAAATGCCAGCACCGCTTAATGCAATCGCGCCGCCTCGTTGTTCGATGGTTGAGTTTTCACTGCCTGCCTGATTCCCGACAAAGGTGCAGCTTCTGATATTGTTGATCATTTTTGCGGAGCCTCCGTTTTTAAAAAACTGGATGGCTCCGCCTGAATAGTTTGTTAAGTCTGCCCCATAGGCCTTGTTATTGTAGAATGTGCAGTTTGTAATAGTCGTGATCAGACCGGGGTTTCCTGTTCCTTGAATCATGAGAGCGCCGCCATCATCGTAGGCAAGGTTACTGTCAAAAGTAGTATTATCAATTGTAAGAGTAGCGTTGTCTCTGCCGTCATAAACATAAATCGCACCGCCGTCGTATGTGTTTTTTGCATCTATTCCATACCCGCTGGTGCTGTTTTGATAAAAATAGGATTCCTTAACGCTGATTTCTCCGTAAAAGTAATGGAACGCCATCGCACCGCCGCCTCCACCCACAATACCGGTGTTCACACAGCCGTTTACGTTGTTTTTGAAAGCCGAATTATTTATTTTAAGCGCAGCGGCATAGTTTTTGGAGGAAACCGCACCGCACTCATACCCACCGCCGGTGCTGCGGTTGTCTTCAATGGTCGAATAATTCAGCTCCAGATTCGCGCTCGGTCCCAGCCAGATGGCGGGTGCGGTATTATGAGCGGTATTGTGATGAATTCTTGTTGATTCAATCACTGTGAAAGCATCCAATAAGCCGGTTGTTTCAATGGAAATGGCGCCAAAGGAGGAGCCGCTGAAGGTCATGTTCAGAAGCTTCAGTGTTCCTGCGGACGCCGTATTCACAAGCGCTCTTTCCGCAATACTTGACCCGTCAACTTGCAGGTTTTGAATGGTCAGACTTCCGGTACCCGATCCGGTTACCGAAATGCCGCCGTCTGTCCATGTCTTGTTATTGCCGTCTATGACTACACTCACATCAGGCATGGAGAGTGTTACAGCGCCAAATTCAAACGTATCCCCGAGGTAAACAATATCTCCGTCAGATGCGTTTTGAACAAAGGCCGATAGCTCACTGACTGTATATACGATATTCTGGTTGCTCGCTATTGATATATCAGATGGAAAGCAAGTTAAAACGAGCAATGCTGACAATAATACAGAAAATGCTTTTTTCATTTTAACACCTCATATATTTGATAATTTATTTGTCATCATGCAAAGCAATCAATTAATACATACAGAGTAAAGTATTATAATAGAATTTTGTCGTATAATGTATTGAATTGATGATTCTTTGTTCCCAACAGTAATGTAAGTCCATTAGCAAGCTACTTCTCTTTTTTGGCAGCATTGCTGATTTTAAATCTTCTGCGTCCAGCCTTCCATCCTTCCAACAAATTCTGATGGTAACTCCAGCTGTTAACTGAATACGGGCATAAGAAAAATCAGGGTGGAAGTTTTTTTGCATTTTTATGACTTATGGGTGCCTTTATTTATATAAAAAGACGTGAAAGTCATCACTCTCACGCCTAAATTCTTTCTCATTCCATGTAATTATCCTAACATTATAACTGCTTTCAGCTATTTATCTTCTACAACAGTGTTACGGTTTCAACGTGCCTTGAGGATACAAAAAATATGTTGTATGAAGCTGATATCGCCTTGGGGCAGGACTGTATGCATAAATATGAAAGGCGATACCCTGTCCCCTTGTCACGTGTGCAGCTGCAATCTTTTCAATATTGAGCTTAAAATGATGAACCGCAACGGTATCGATATGTTCGTCAACGTCCTGGCGAAAAGGGAATCTTAGCTTATATCAATTATTCGGTATCAAGCTGAGGGTCGTACACCTCAACAGCATTCAAAGCCGTCCAGCTACCGTCGCCCATCGTGTCCGTTCCTCCAATTACATAAAGCTTTCCTCCTGCGGCAGAGGCCGTGTTATGCCAGCTGGCGATGTCCCTGAACTCCCCGGCCGTCCATTTGTCCTGTACAGGGTCATAGGAAAACAATCTTCTGCCTGTCACTCCGCCTGTAACGTATATCTGACCGTTTAGTATCGCCGAACAGTTGTATGCGTTTTGATTGGGCAAGTTGGCTTTTTTTGTCCAGCTGTCTGTTGCAGGGTCATACTCCTCCACATCTTTGCAGGGGTAATCGCTGGTTCCCGAAGTAATAGAGCCTCCCACCGCGTATATTTTTCCGTTTAATGCCGATACGGACACAGCATGCTTTGCCTCGGTCAGATCTGCCTTCTTCTCCCATACCATCGTTTTCGGATCCAGTGTCTCAACATCCTTCACGTTTTCAAAATGTCCTTCGGCATCGGTATTTTCCAGTCCGCCAATTACGTATATCTTTTCATCCAGTACGGTAATACCCAGATTTGACCTGGCTGAAGTCATCCGGCATTTCTGCTCCCATTTATCGAGGGCGGGATCGTATTCAAAGACCCAACCCTTTTCATCATATGTTTTTCCCTTCATAAAGGCATAAATCCTTCCACCGGTGCCAACCGCGCCGATACACTCCGTCGTCATCGGAATATCCGCCGCTCCGGTCCAGGTGTCGGTTTTAGTATCATAGACTTCGACGACATCCAGATTGCTGCCGTTTGAACCGCCCAAAACATATATTTTATCATCCAATACTGCTGAACGATGACTATATCTGGCTGTAGGCATATCCTTTTTTCTTGACCACGGCGGTTGCACCTTTTCCGGTGCGGTTCCAGCTACAACGTCAGTTTTGCTGGGGGTTCCAGTGGCCGTCGGGCTGCCGGTTGCAACTACAGGCTGCTTGCTTTCATAACCGCAGCCGGAAAACGCTAGTAAAAATAAAACAACCGTAAGAACAGTGACTTTTTTCATAATTCTCTCTCCTATTTCCTATCTCATAAATTACTGCTTTAGTTAAAGCATAGCAGAAAAGGATACAGTCAAAAGTCACAAGCCGGCTGCCAAAAGTCACAAAATTAACTGTCAAACCAGGTTTTTCCTCACTGCAAAGACAGCCAATTGAGTACGGTCGTTCAATTTCAAACGGCTGAGTAAAGCTGCGACGGCATTTTTTATGCTTCCCTCACTGTAATGCATGATATAGGCAATTTCCCTGTTGCTTTTCCCCCCTGCAATCAGCCGAATAATCTCAAGATCTTTTTCACAAAGGTCAAAATCAAGCTGATATACATCGTCTTCCGGGTATTTCCTGCCTGTATCCAGACGCTCCGCTATATGCTTGAGAATCCTGCCGTTCATAATCGACAAACCTTTCGAGATGCTTTTGATGGCCAAAATAAGTTCATCGGGCTTTATATCCTTTAAAACATATCCGTCGGCTCCATTTATTATAGCATTATCCAGATTTTCCCTGTCATCATATGTTGTCAGTATAAGGATTTTGATGCCTTGATATTTTGATTTTATTAGCCGCGTACCCTCAATCCCGTCGCAAACCGGCATTTTAACATCCATCAGGATAACATCTGGGTGAACGCTGCCGCAAAGTTCAAATGCTTCAGAGCCATTTGAGGCGCAGCCTACAACCTTTATATCGCTCTCGTTTTCAATTAGGTATTTTAAACTTTCATTCAGGATCGAATGGTCATCTGCCAGTAAAACTCTTATCATTTATCATTCCCCCTGCAATTTTTCCGGATAATCCGTCAACATACCGCATCCGATCGGAATTTCCACATGGATGTTGAAGCCTCCGCCCTCTCCGGAGCCGAAAGATATATATCCGTTCAATTCCTCCACCCTCCGCTCCATACCCTTCAAGCCAAAACCCTTTATCAGGCCTGAGCCTCCCGTACCGTCGTCAAAAATGAAGAGTTTAATCCTGTCATCAGAACACCGGATCATTAACTCAACATTTTTAGCCCTACCATGCTTCATTGAATTTGTCAGAGCTTCCTGGCATATCCTGTATAAGGCCTCGTTTATCACTACTTCGAGATTATCCTTTTCAATACCGTAGACCTGTACCGCAACATTGATTCCGGAACGTCTGAAGCCTTCCGCTAGCTGTTCCACCCGCTCAACCAGCCCCTGTCCCGCTTCATTGACGGAAAGTCCTTCGACAGCCTGCCTCACTTGTGTCAACCCGGTTCTTGCCGTATCGAGCGCTTCTTCAATTTTTTTACAGGCGCCCTCAGGATCTTTTAACAGCATATGGCTTCCTACCTCAAGGGTTGCAATCAGAAGTACCATACTGTAGCCCAACGAATCATGTATTTCCCTTGCCAGCCGGTTTCTCTCCCTGGCAGTCGCAAGTTCGTCCGATATCCTGGCATAGTCACCCAGCTTTTTCAGCAGCGTCTTGTATTCCGTAATATCGTTGAAAGTGATTACGCTTCCCAGGGGCTTACCGTTTCTTAAATAAAAAGGCTCGATATTCACGGAGAAATATCTTACAGTGCCCAAATCCAGGCTGATATCGCCCATTATTTTAGACCCTAAACCATTGGAAATTTTTTTAATAAAATCAATATTCCCACCGCTTTTCAAGGCATCTCTTTCAAGCATTTCAAGAATTGTACCGATGTCTGTTTCATTTTGATCCCAAAGGCACTCGTGAAAAAGCTCCCTAAAGGAATCGTTGAAATATGTTATCCCGCCGAATCTATCGATAACCGCCATGCCTTCGCGCATGCTGCGTATAGCCTTTTGCAACGCTATAGGAACTATATTCATAAATTTGTACCTAAAGGTCAGAAGCACTATTATAATAGAGGAAAAAGCGAACCCGGCATGGATAAGGTCGCTCAGCAGGCCGACCCTTGCTCCGTCGATAAAATACATGTGTCTTCGGTTAAAATATGCTTGTATCAATATAATGGCGAGGGGGACAAGCATGCTTGCCGACAGGAGTAAAGCCTGAGTCCTGGCAAAACCGTTTTTCCTGATCGCATGTGAAATCAGAAGCCCTATTCCCATACTCATAAAAAGACATGAATTGATTACTTTTATCCAAAGCGCATACTCAAATATGTATCGTGAAAAATTGTAAAACAGGTAATTGGGGTAAATCCCATAACGCAGCATATATCCGAAAACCATGCTGATTAGGAAGCACAGCAACGAATAGCCGAACAGAAGTGTAAATACTTTTCTGTTATGGGATAAAGAGTTTCCGGTAAAAAAGAGACAAAAGACAAGCCAGCTTGTTCCGGTAAAGCTATAGGTTAAAAAAAGGCTCCCATCGCACGCCAGAAAGTGGATGGTCCTGGCACCTATGCCCAGATACGAAAGTATCTCGTGGGCAGGCAATGCACTCAGGAATATCATAGCCTGATAACATATGAAACTATAAAATAAACCCGATCTTTTTGCCTTTAAAAGGAAAAAGAAGATTATCAAAAGCGTTAAAAAAGCGGATGCAAATGATAGAAAAATTGTATTTGTAATCATAATGTTTCCGCACCTTCCAATCTGTATCTGTATATATATTGATCCTTATTCAATACTTTTTCAATTGGAAAGCGCGGGATTTTTTTAGGTTTTCTTATGCCTTTCCCTGTATAACCAGCCGCTTCATATCTTCGTCAACCAACTCTGAGTATAGGTTAACAAAAATTCATCTGCAGCCATCAATCCTCTTCCCAGATAAGGTCAAATCTCGTTTTGAAATGACCTTGGGGAGCCTTCCCGCGGTGGCTTCCCAAACCCCTCTTCGCGGAACTCGTCGAAAGCACACCAAATAAAAGAATTGCTCGTCAATACCATATTTGGTTTTTCGAGTGGTCTTTTTCATTTTCCATAAACTGTACGTAGTTTGGAACAGGCTGTATCCGTTCTGGGCATTGTTGGGAGACGTTCACAGAAAAATTTGCTCTAACGTTTTATTTACATTTTAACTTTTTGAATGAATTGTCAATAAGAATTTGTTTTCCCTTTGTATGTCCATGTATAGTAAGATCCAGACCTTGCATTTATCATATCAGCTGCTTCCAGTTCCGGGATATAGTAACCAATATGAAGGATGTCTTGTGAATTGTCTTGTTCTTCCCCCGGCGCTATAATCAGTTTATCATGGTGCAAGATAACAGCGTAAAATGTATCCTTACATACCTGATATGCCGTCCGTTTATTATTGTTCGGCTCCGGATTCAATGAATAAAGGCGTTATAACGCGCAAAATCAATAACTATTCTTAGATCCACAAAATAGTAGTATTTTTCCATGATCAGTTTTAAATAATATCAAAATCAATTAAATCTAGAGGGGTCTTGTGTAATAAACAAGACATTTTTTGTATTGAATTCAAAGACGAATAGTTAAAAGGTTCTGGGGAACTAAGGTATCTCAAAGTCTTTGGGAATGACCTCAAACTTTACTGGACATGCCCTTTATAAAAGGACTTATTATTTGCCATTTTATTGTCCATCTCTTAGAAATTCAAGCATGAACTCAAAAAATCGAACTCATCTTTAAAATGCCAAAAAAAATGGGCCCAAAATTGCATTTTTTTCATCCCGATTTTCGCCTATTTTGTTGTCGGGGATTCCAAAGAGCTTACCCCTTGGCACACGACTTTGCGAAGCAAGGTGTAGAGTGTTATACGCTCTGTCAGTGTTGCCGTGAAAACACCGTTGCCGCTGTGAAGGGCAAGGGCATTTGAAGCGGCAGGAAAGCAGGCAGGAATATACGGCAGGGGAAGCCGCAAAGACAGTCCGATTTCAGCAGCGGACAGGGTTGTATATGAAACCCTCGTCTATCGCTCAAACATCGGGCCAGCTTGGCCCGATATGACCACACAAATGAAATATAGCAGAACAGACGGCAGCCGAAAAAGCTAAAAAGAACGGCTTTTTGTGAAACATTAATACAATGCTCTTACCTCATCCTGACTACTTTCCAGAACTTTCACAATGTAAGGGTCAAAGTGGTTCCCGGAAGATTGTCGGATAATTGACATCGCTTCTTCGTGGGTCAAAGCCTTTTTATAGCATCTTTCACTGACTAAGGCATCATAAACATCAATCACAGCGACGATCCTAGCTACAAGTGGAATATTCTGACCATGCAAACCTTCGGGGTATCCATTTCCGTCCCATTTCTCATGATGATATCTACAAATATCGTGGCAATACTTCATGTATGTATCGTCATTGTTTATCATCATAGAGGCGATTGCTTTCGCACCAATTGTTGTATGGGTTTTGATTATTTCAAATTCATCCGGGGTAAGTTTGCCCGGTTTTAAAAGGATGCTGTCCGGTATGCCAATCTTGCCTATGTCATGAAGAGGAACAGCCCGTAAAAATATGTCAAAATTGATTTGAGATACTTCATTGGCGTAGCCTCCGTCCTTCATCAAGCTGACAAACAATATTTTTGCCAGTTCCCTTGTCCGGTTTACATGGCTGCCGGACTCAATACTTCGGTACTCAATTAAGTTAGCCATGGTATCCAAGAATAACTGTTTCGTATTTAGTAGCTCATTCGCTTTTTGCTCCACCATGCTTTCCAGGCTTTCCCTGTACATGGTAAGCTCTACTTGATTCAAAGCCCTAAGCTTTACAATATCGGGGTCAAATGGCTTGGAGATATAATCAACGGCTCCGGCGCTAAGCCCCTTTTTTTCTGCATCAGCGGCAGTTATCAGAATAATTGGGATTTTCTGCAACTCCGGTGTTGCTTTCATCAGCTTCATGACCCGAAAACCATCCATGCCTGGCATCATGATGTCCAACAATAATAACTTGGGTTTTTCGATGGAATTCAGCATGATTGAAATTGCTTCCATTCCATTGTCTGCCTGTTCAATTTCAAATATCCCTGATAAAATTTCACTTAAAATAATTCGGTTTGTTTCAAGGTCATCGACAATCAAAACCTTTGCATTTCCGCCATTATACAGCATTATATCCTCCCACTTTTCAAAACAGATTGAATAGCGTTGATTGTCTCATCAGTAATTTCGCTGAGAACAGATGACAGATGATCTGTATCGATACCGGCTTTCGTCTGTTGTTCAATCTTCGACGCAATATCCGCAAGCTTAATCATGCCTAGGTTTGAAGACGCGCCTTTCAGTGCATGAGATATTTGAACGATCTTGTCATTGTCCTTGTCGTTTATGGCATTGAGCAGTTCATCAGCCATGGCCCTTCCGCCAAAGGAGCCTAACAGTTTTATGTAGAGTGCCTGATTGCCAAGCAGCCTTTTTAGGCCGTCCTCCAGGTCGATAAAGTCATTTATGTTCTTTGCCTTTAAACATTTGCTTAGTTTGTTTACCAATTCATCAAAATCGATGGGCTTTCCAACATGTTCATCCATTCCGGCGGCCAGGCAGCGTTCTATATCTTCACGGAACACATTGGCGGTCATTGCAATAACAGGGATATTCTTTGCCTCTGGATAGTCCAACTCGCGAATACGCCGTGTCGCTTCAAAGCCATCCATCTGCGGCATCTGTATATCCATTAAAATCAGGCTGTATTTTTTTGGATTCTCTTTGACCATTGAGACAGCCTCGCTTCCGTTATGAGCGCAATCAATTGTTACGCCGCTGGGTTCAAGAAGTGAAAATATAATTTCTCTGTTCACTTCAACGTCTTCCGCAAGGAGTATGGTATGACCTTGAAAGCGTCCGGTAATATCGACAGCTTGCTTGCCGGACTTCTTGTTCACCGTGGATGGGCCCCCCATGCAATCATTGAGGCAGTCAATAATTGGTGATGGAAAAAGTGGTTTTGGCACAAATAAATTGATACCGGCCTCTCTTGCATCTTTTTCAACCTCGTTCCATTCAGCAACGGAAATCATAATAATGACCGCCGTATTTCCTGTTTTCTCCCTGATCTTTTTGGCCAGTTCCACACCACCCATTTCAGGCATTTTCCAATCAACGAAAAACACATTGTATGGTTTATCTTTGTTGCCACTTATCATTTGAAGTGCTTCCAGCCCGCTAGCCGCAACATCGCAGGGAATTTCTAATTTTTTGAATAAATGCATGAAATATTCTCTGGTTTCTGGCGAGTCGTCAACTGCCAAAATATGCAGGTTTTCTTTTTCTAATCCTTTTGAGAGTGCAGGCGTATTACTTTCAGTTCCCCTTTTCACATGGATAGTAAAAATAAACTTGGAGCCCTTCCCCTCTTCAGATTCTACCCAAATGCTTCCTCCCATCAGCTCTACAATTCTCTTGCTTATGACAAGACCAAGGCCGGTGCCTCCAAAATTCCGTGATATACTGCCGTCAGCCTGTTCAAAGGATGTGAAAAGCTTTGCTTGCTGCTCTTTCGCGATGCCTATGCCATTGTCCGTAACGGAAACCTGTATTATTACATCTTCATTTTCATTCGCTTCACGAAGTGACTCAATATCCAGAATAATGGTTCCGCGATTCCCAGTAAATTTAACGGCATTGGAGAGCAGATTCGTAATGACCTGGGTTAAACGCTGTTCGTCACCGATCATGGAAAAAGGAACATTTCTGTGCAGATTAATGATTAAGTTTTGTTCTTTTTCATCCGCCCGGAACTGGATCATGTTTGTGATACTCATGAGCATTTTTTCCAGATTGAACTCATGACAATACAGCTCGAATTTGTTCGCTTCTATTTTTGACATATCTAAAATGTCATTGATTACGCCAAGCAGATGCTTTGAAGCGTTATCGATCCTGTCAAGGCAGTTTTCTTTTTTGGCCATGTCATTTGAGCCTTTTGCAATATTTGTCATGCCGATAATGGCGTTCATGGGCGTTCTCATCTCATGGCTCATACGCGACAAAAACTCACCTTTTGCCTTGTTGGCCTTCTCCGCGGCTTCTTTAGCCAGCAGCAGTTCCTGCTCCAATCGTCGGCGGTCCGTGATATCCACAGCGATAATTCCCATACCGTGGGAACGGATGTCGGCCGTAAAGCTGGTAATAAGCAGGTTACGGATTTCACCATCCTTGCGCACAAGCGGGACTTCAAAAACGGAGGCCCCGTTTTCAGCGCTTCGTGCATGAGCTTCATCGGTAGTATCGACGATATGCTCCAAGGAAAGAAGCTTTACCAAATCGGAACGCATCAGTTCATCCTTTTCGTAACCTGTCGTTTCTGCAGCGCCGTCATTCACATACTCTGGCTTGCCGTCTTCTCCAAGATAGGCAATGCATTGAGGAGAATTCTTTACAATGGAGGACATCCTGATGAGCTGCTTCTCCATCTCATGGCGCATAATCAGCTCGGATAAAATATTGCTGGTCAGCTTCACCAGCTGTACTTCGCTCTCTTCCCATCGCCGGGAATTTACGCAATCATCCACCGCAAGGTTTCCCCAAAGCTTACCGGAGATCATGATCGGGATCATAATAAAGGCCCTTACCCCATATCGGCTCAACTGGATGTACTCGGGATCGGCTGCTGAATTCTCACAGATAATGCTTAATTCTTTCCTACCTATAAAAGCATCGTAGATCATATTCCCCGGCTCAAAGGGTAATGTCTCCGGGTTTACCTTGAATCCTGCTTCCTCGTCGGCCCAACCGTGAAGGTATCCAATTGTACCCGACTCATAATTGATTGAGGTAATAATGGTTTTGCTCATGTGCATGAAGCGACCAAGCTTTTGCAGGGCATTTTCTATTAGAATATGCATTGGGTCGGTGGAGATAAAGCTTTGTGAAATGGCAGTCATCAGTTCCTGATGCTCCAGACGTTCTTTCAATGCACCTTCAATCCTTTTCAAATCCGTTATATCCGTTGAGGATCGCAGATGAACCTTTTTGCCATCTATCCAATCGATGATCCGATCAATGTTCCGATAAATCCGATTGGTGTGCTGTGCATGTTCAATCCATTCGGTAGGTTCATCAGGATTTGCTGTCAATGTGTCAATAGGGCAAAAAGCACACCTTGCAGTAAGGTGGGGATTAAATTTTTTCCAGCAAATTTGGCCCACCGCGTCATTGTCCAATCCATAATCCAGCAGCATTCTATTGTTGATAAAAAGTATTTCATTGGTCTGAATATCGGAAACGTAAATACAGGCATCGATATTGTTTAAGATGCCTTGAACCACATTTAGTGATACGGATAAGTCCTCTGCCTTCTTCTCCATCTTTTCTATCGGCTTGGAAAGGATGCGCCTGACGATAATGAGATATAATACGATAAAAACGGCGATGGAAATGCCAAGGGTTAAGAAGATCTTTTGAAGATAGGTTTGCAGAAAAAAGTTAAGGGGCGCGATATCAACATCTGTCCCGACAAATGCAACTACTTTCCCATCAGAGTTAACGATTGGGGAATAGGCATAATACAGTTCCCCATACTCCGCATTATAATATTCAGCTTTAGTAAAACCCCTTCCCGTAAGTAAAACCTCGTCGGCACCTTCATACTCCAGGATTGTTTCATTCCTGCCCAGCGCATATTTCTCCCCTGGGAATTCTTCGCTGTGGGTTGCGTCATATATGTATGTATACATGCCGGGAACGTCATTATCGAACAATATGTAAAAATACTTGGCATCGATATTTTCTCTCAGCTTATCAAGTTCTTCAGCAAATTTTTCATATTCTGCGTCTACCGTTAAGGTTTCAGCAAAATGCTCCACCAAATCGCCGTTAATAACATAGGCTGCTTGGGCATTATTATCCAGGCACAGTCTGTTGCTGTACTCATAAAATGAATCCTTATACATGCTGTAGCTAAACATGACAATGATGCTGAGTATGACAAAAAACATGATGCTTGTGGACGCGATAATCATCAGTGATATACTATTTCTGGACTTCACGCCGGTTATATCCTTACCTTGAATATTACTTGTTTGACTTTCCATTACTCGCGCCTCGATCTATTATTGTGAAGATTAATATATTGATATCGATAGGAGTATATAATGCTTTCGATTGCGTTCCTTAACTTAAATATTTTAAATTAAAATCCCCTGTTCTTGGTACTTGTTGCATCCAATTCATTTTTTTGTGTATTGAATTTAGCTACATACTCCCGGTCACCATATCAAAAGACTTGTCGTGGTTAACTCCTTTTAAAGTGCTTGCTTGTGCAGTAAGGTTGGGCAAAATCAAATCGGTAGGTGATTAATTCACCTACCGACTTCGGGTAGAAGGACTGCGCAACTCTCACACTATCGGACAAGCGGTTCCGCATCCGGCGGTTACTCAAAAAGGGATTTCAAATGGAAGAAACGCATGAAAATAGTGGATGGGGTTCACCGATTATTTGAAGAACGCTGAAATTTGGAGTTGTAATAGGCTCCACCATAAGCTGTAATCACAGATCTGAAAATTGGTTGAGTCCACAGAATGAAGTAATTGTCACTCTGTGGACTCTTTCGTGTGATGAAATTTGTGTATTGGGAGGTCAATCTTTAAAAAAATGTTTATTTATTTTGCAAGCATGACAATTCTTGATCAAACCATGTTTCAATGTCATCTCGTAAATCTAAAACAGAATCATCCAACGATATGGGAAGTCCACGGCAACCGCCATCACAATGAACGATTTCTCTTTTTCTGCCGCAGCCATATCCCTTTGCAATCACTTCCTGCTAAAATTGAAGGAAACGTTTTGATGGTGTCAGTGTATTCGTGCATCTTCGTCGATTTCTCATTGATATGATAGCCGTTGTTGAGGGAAGCGTTAATTCCCCATAAATCTTTCCGTTTATAACAATACTTCATATAGATATGAAACCCTTTTACTTCCACAACGCAGGTAAGTCCTTTATCCAAATAGCGCTGATGCAGTTGCAGAATAAAATCCTGCACATCTGCGGATAAAGGTTTTATCGTATCCTGCACGATGGGAAGTACATCGGTTTCATCCTTTTTCAACACCCTGTAATCACAGCGCAAAAAAACATCCTGGTTGACGAGGGTGCCATGGTCTATTTCAGCGATTGCCATGACCTTCAGGCCTATCAGCATAGCGGGATTATCTGGATATGTAATCTTTATGGTTTTGATGTCTGACAAGTTCTGCTTTTTTTCATTTATGTCTATGCCGTCAATGCAAATACCGCAATCCGCCAGAAAACGCAGGCATTCAAGGTTTTTGGTAACAGACAGCTTTCCATTGAATATGGTATTTCCACAGACGAGAGATTGCGCGTTTTCAACTGACATGCCATGATAACCTATGTTGATTAGTATGGTGCTTACATTATGCAAGAACGGATAATACACCGAAAGCGTGGTACGGTTTTCATATTCATGAGCAACTTTTGTGCTATTATCATAGACATCGCCTTTTGCGTATAAGACATCGTAAAGCCAAACCAAAAAGGCTCTGAATGCCAGAACGCCCTCACGTATGCTCTCTTCAACTGAAACATTTGTATATGCAGGATTGATCGCATATGCTTCGTGTGTTTCGGGCACCATAATTTCCTTCAAATAGCTTGCCACATCCTGAAGCGTTTTTCTCATGTATTTCACCTCTTGTAATTTACTGATAACGTAAAATAAATTGTGTACAATTGCAAAAGGTTTAATAATCTATATCTATACTCATCATTAGAATAGTGCTTCTTTTTTAATTCTTTTACTGCAATATTTGTATTTGTGCTTGTATCCTTATAAAGCTGAACATTACAAAAATAACCATTTCCAATTAGTTTAATGTGCTCAAAGCCCTCCATTTTAACCCCCATTGCAATTTCTTATATTATTAAATACATATCTCTAACTTCCCATTATAGGCAATATAATTGATGTAGGCAGCTTCCCATCTAATCTACAACACTCTCTTCTCTCAATTCTTTTATTCCAATCGAACCCCATTATAATTCCTTCTTTGCTGATATCTCTTATTTCTACAATTGAGAAGCCATGAGTTTCAATCTATCATATATCGGCTACTTTAAAATTCCAATAGCATTTGCTTCGTTTATTATATCATAAATTTCTCCATATTTTTGAAATTTTCTACACTAATTATCTGACAAAATAGCAATTAAATGTTCAGTAAGCGCTTCATAATATATCTGAAGCCTTCAGTTACATTATGGAAGGTATTTCATTTTTCAAGATAATGAAAAGATATAGATTTTAAGTCCCAGAAAAAAGGAAAAAGCTTGATTCATCTGTATCTGAATCAAGCTTTTTCCTTTTTTCTGGGTTGTTGTAATATTGTTGCACTTTTTTCAAAGCGTATCTTGTAATGTGGAGCCCCCAACCAGAATCGAACTGGTGACCTCATCCAAACTACGGATTCTATTTTTTTGTTTTCCCACATACTATATCAACTGCCACCGAAACATTAATATATTTTTTTATCTCCTTATTACGAGATTTCTGCCATTTTCATTGAACACCATGTGCCTCGTAAAGTGCTTAAATCTAAGGATTTCTACGTATATACTCTTTGTATCAACACTATCATCTCCACATGCCTTGAGTAGGCAAAAAAGATGACAGATAAAGCTGGTGGGGCCTTGGCGGACAATCATAAGTCTTTTCCGAGTATCTTCATAAGAGTTATTGAATGGCCCAAGGAGATATAATTGTTATACTTATCATAAAAGATGTTCAAAGTTATTAATCTTGAAATAAAATAGAACACTTTCAAGTATTCTTAATTTATGATAAAAATAAAGGATATGTAAATTTTATGTCGAATTTAAAGTTGAAAGAATTGTTTAAGAGGTGTCAAAATGAATAAAGAGGAAGCAAATTTTGTTTACACTGACTTATTAGAGTACCTAAAATTAAATAATCTAAATTGGATTGCCGAGCAAGTAGAAGAAGAAATTGCATTAGGCCATATTGAAACAAAAAAGTTAAATGTTCCTAAAAAAAGTTCATATAATGCTAGTGAAAATTTTATTAATGAGTATTATAGCTTTATCGGTGAAGATTCTATAAAAGAATTACCATTGAATAAAGGTAAAAAATCGAACGCAATTTTTGTAGTGTCAACACCCTATAGTGAGCAGGAAAAATTAAAACTTTTAATTGATAGCATTGAAATTGGGGTTGCTGGATTAAGCGAAATTATTAATACAACTTTAGAATTTGTTCAAAGAGAAACACAGCAAAGTCAATTATTATTCGAACCCGAAGCAGATATTAAAAAGTCATACGAGATCACTTTTGACGAAGCAAAAAGTGCATATAAAAATTCCAGAAAGCTGATCCCCTTACTTAATGAGTTACGGAAGGAGCTATAAGATGCCTATAATAAATGAATTACTAAACGAAATCAAAGATGTTCTTGGAACAGCAATAACTCCATCTTTTAATGTGTATTCAGCAGCGGATGACCTCTTTGAAGCCTATATCTTTTCAATTATAATTCAAGCTGCACGTGCGGAAGGTGCAATTGTAACATATCAGTGTATAAACGGCGGTACTCCAAATCCTTTTATATTCCGTACTAGCCCAGGATATATTGGATCAAATAGGAGAAACTACGGTTATGCTGAAATTAATTTTTCTGGATATCCTCTATTAGAAGCTCATGTAGGAATACGTGTTGCAGGCCAATCAAATGTTCTTCATGAATGTGATGTATCTGTTCTTCTAAAAGATGAAGCAGACCTTTGTAGGAGTGGGCCTGAACGCGTTGCTCCAAGGTCTTCAAAAGTGATCATAGCAGTAGAAGCAAAGCACTATACAGTGGGACTTCCATTGCATCTTGGTCGTGCTTTTTTGGGATTAGCACGTGACCTATCTGTTAGCGATTTATATTTTATAACAAACAGAGATGCGAACTTCATTGAAAAACTATTGTCTCATAAAAAGCAACTATGGGAACATAATATAACTCCTAGTGAAATAAATTCTGTTGAAAGATTACGTTATCACTTTCAGACGGCATTTAAAAATTACAAAGCAAAAACGGGCAGCTAACAAAATACCATTATTTTTTGAGTGGGTCGTTTTCCCATTCTTCCTAAACAAATACGCAAAAATTTATTTCTTTATGTGCCTTTGTTTATTTCCGCGTAAAGGTACGACCCCCTGCAAAAAAATTCGTTACCATCCCTTATTCGCGGAAACATAACATAATGAAAAAGGGCTAGTTTTCTCTATACCTCTTGTATCAAACTACTTCTTCTTTATCAACACACTCCACATGCCTTGAACGGTCAAAATGATGCCGCTTGAACCTGGTGGGGCATCAATATTCTTCAATGCATCTTTTTAATTACTTTAAAAAAAATCTCAATTACTCTCTTATTATATATAAATTTGACCGGCAGGAGCTTATTTTTCTGTTGATTCTAGTCGTATTTTATTGCATCCAATGGGAATCTCGTATATAATGAACCATATATTGGTACAGGTTGTACAAATCAAAAGGTATGCTCTCGGTAAAATTTTAGCAAAATTGGTAACCTAGTGATATAGTATCTACGTTCTTAGAATATAAGTTCTATGTGAACAAGGGCGTACTGAAGGTATGCAAAACCTTGAAAAGTATGATCTGTCTCGAAAAATACAGAAATATAACGCATGAATGGCGGATGACTATGACATCTTTTTTAAAATGGCCAGGAGGAAAGCGATGGTTTATTTCAAAATATCGCAATCTTTTTCCAAACCAATATAATAGATATATTGAGCCATTTGTAGGTGGTGGCTCTGTTTTTTTTAGCATATTACCAAATAATGCTCTTATCTCTGATATAAACCCCGAATTGATTAACATGTATATTGTTATGAGGGATAATCCAGAGGAGTTAAAACAAATCCTTTTTCAGCATCATGAAAAACATTGCGAAAAATATTACTACGAAATCAGAGGGAATATTCCAGCATACAATATAGACCAGGCCGCTAGGTTTCTATATCTTAACAGAACATGTTTTAACGGAATGTATCGTGTTAATCGTAACGGGATGTTTAACGTACCAATTGGTACAAAAAGCAATTGCATATATGATATCGATAAGTTTGCTAACTACGCGCAAACATTACGAAATGTAGAAATAGTAGTTAGTGATTTTAGTCCTATTATACATCAGGCAGGCCCAGGAGATCTTATTTTTGTGGATCCTCCTTATACGATAGCTCACAATCAGAATAGTTTCATAAAGTACAATGAAAGATTATTTACTTGGGCCGATCAGGAGCGTCTTTTAAATGATCTTTGCTTTGCAAGAGATAACCATGCTGTAGTCTTTGCAACTAATGCAAATTATCATTTAATTCGAGAGATGTACACTGATCATGGCTTTCACACAACAGTAATACATCGATATAGCTCAATTTCTGGTCGTGCTGATCGACGGGGTACTCAAGAGGAGTTACTAATTACATCAATACCAATAATTATGGAGGGATAGATATGGCAAATTCTCTTACAAACATGGTTGACCGCTCGGTATACCAAGGCAATCCCATAAAGGCACTGACTGACTTTCTAGCAGAAGAAGCACGTTATGAAAGTGCGCGTGAGGTTGCTAAAATGCGCTTTGTGGGATATGTTTTGGAATTGGGTTTTGATTCTGCAAAAATCATCACCTCTGATACATACAAAATAATTGTTGGAGGAATCCCTAGAGGTTCCTTCCTCATTATGGCCCCTAATGAATTTGGGAAGATGCCACCACACTTTTCTTTACTACGTGTAAAGGGGGTTTCTCCCACTCCATTAAGTAATCAAGTACAGCAAACTTATTTTGAACTCCATAAAAAATCCATGCCTGAACTCGATGTGTGGACTCAAAGTGAGCTGCAATGGGGTGCTTTGGAATGCGATGTTTTAGGAATGTTCTACGCAAATCCCAGGCAAACTGATCATCTTGAATTCTCTGGAGATGTGAACAATATAGTAAGTGCACATAGATATAAAGTCTATGCACCTGACCATACACTACTTGATCTGATAGTAAATGGAACTGTTACACCTATCCTGCAATATGAATTAGGATCGTTAAGAACAATGGAATGCCTACTGGTTGACAGTGATATTGACCAAGAACAAATTCCTGTGAAAATCTCCATGAAAGATTTTAAAGGAAGACGAACAGCTATGTTCGGTAAAACCCGGCTAGGTAAATCTAATGTCGTTAAGCTGATTGCTCAGGGAATGATTGATGCAACCGAAGGTGCCCTACCTGCTGAAAATGTAGGTCAGTTAATATTCGATATTAACGGAGAATATGCTAACGATAATCCGCAAGATGGTAATAAATCTCTCCGATCTGCCAACAGCGATCGTTGTGAAGTCTATGCACTAACACAAAGAGAAGGAACTCCCTCCAAGCCTTTACGCCTCAATTTTTATGAATATCCTGATTCAGCAATACAGATACTTGCTTCCATGTTAGAAGAGGATAAACAAAAGTCCAATTACATTCGCAGTTTCTCCAGCGTACTTTTGCCATCTTTTGATGAAATAAATGCTATGACATCTGAAAGAGACAAATCAGATGCTGCAAGAAAAATAATGGTGTTCTGGGCCATCTTAAGCAAGGCAGGTTTTGCATACAATGAAACAAATTTGCGAGTAAAGCTTCATGCAACCCAATATGTAAAGGGATTCGATCCGCATTTTCGAAAAGATTTAAGAGAGGCCGTCTATGGGAAAGGTAATGTACCCCCAGACCCCTCTACGATAAAAGCTATGCAAAGCGAGCTTGAACAAATAGCAACTTTTCGTATTCAAAACCCAGATTCTCCTGCTCTGAAAAAGGATGGAGAGTCAATATTTGATCCTGATGATATAGCTCTTTTGGGATTCTTAGTTCCTTCATCGGGTACTGGTCCTGCAATATTACGTCCCTATTCGCGGTTTCATCATAAAGATGCAGGACAATTCAGTCAGGAAATTCTTGCACTGCTTGATTTAGGTAAAACAGTTATTTTGGATCTAGGTAATGCTACTGATGAAATTCGCCGATTTTTTTCTAATATGCTTTCCCTGGATGTGTTTCACCATCAAGAAACAAAATTTGTCGACAACAAATTGAACAACCATTTTGTTGAGCTTTACTTTGAAGAAGCCCACAATCTTTTCCCGGTCAAAGATAATGAGTTAACCGGTGTGTATGCCCGTTTTGCAAAAGAAGGTGCCAAATTTCATATTGGGATGGTTTACTCCACTCAGTCACCATCTACTATAAACAAGGAATTACTTGCTCAAACCGAAAACTTTTTTATTGGGCATCTGTCCTCTCAAGACGAAGCTCGAGCTTTGTCAAGACTTCAAGTTGCATTTGAAGGTGTAGAACAAGATATTCTAAAGGCAAAAACACCCGGATTTATGCGGATGCTCACAATGTCAAATCGATTTGTTATTCCAGTACAAGCCAAACTCTTTGAAGGTAAAGATAAGTAGTAAGGGGGAATTTTTGTGCCATATGGTTCAAGTGGTAAATTGCCTAGTGAATCCGCATCAAAACTAGGTCATTTAGCTATTATTCAGAGCGAATGGGTACGATCGCTTGTTAATGATTTCGAAACGGCTACAACAGAGCCGTCTCTTGGAGATACATCTATTTGGCAGGACTTCAATCTTCCCGGAATAACTCCACTAAAATACATTTGGGCAGTGGATGGTTCGTTTGTTTCGGTAAAAACGGATCCTCCTACAGGAAAAGAGGTTGCCTTTGTCAAAACCGCCTTACTATCAGTCGACAAAAGTAAAATGGATCGAATCGACAAATTGAATCCGCACCCTCTTTTACTTCAAGATATAATGTCTGAAAGTGCACTATTCCATGCTACTGTTCTTCCTTTGAAGAATGTCAAGACCAGCTTAGGAAATAACTATGATGCTGTTCGTAATATAATATTTGATTCTATCAAGGCTGACCAAAATGGCGAATATTTTGAAACACTTAAATGGCTTGCGTACGAAAAATGGCATCGAACGTCTGGCTCCTCCCCAAGTTTTGATTGCCCACACTGCGAGAAGACCATAGAAGGACTTCCTTTTAATACTGATAAATCCATCTGTCCACTATGTAAAAAGCCTGTTTTTTTGACAGATATGATTGGGTTCCATTTAGATATGAATGAGGATAGCGCTCCAGAAAGCGTAGCTTCGTCTTATATGCTAATACTTGAAACTCTTATGTTATTTACAATTATCAGGATTCTTTGGAACCATTCTGATAAAAAAGTCTTTTCAGACACATTATTTATAAAGGATGGCCCGCTAACACTTAGAAGCCAGTATTCAAAGTTGGTTCCTAATATTAGGCATTTTATAGAATATACCAAGCAAAAAAAACGACCTATTCATGTTATTGGGCAAGAAAAAACAGGAATATTCTTTGATCATTTGATGAGTATTGCAAAATATATAAAGCCTAAAGAAACAGATGATAGCCCAACGATAGCAGTATTATCACATAAATATGTTCGACAAGAAGTATATCGTTCGCCAGACTTAGCAAATCCATATGGTAAAAGAACAAATTGGGGAGAAAAGATCTATGTAAAGTTGGATCCTGATTTCAGCCTTGTTTTGAATATACCAACTGGCGAATATTATGATGATTTAGGTTTTCCAACAATCAGTGATATTATTGGCGTTGATAGAATTATGGCTACATTACCTAGTTTAATAAGTAGGAAATTTGAAAGTGCTCTTTTTCCTATTGAATTAGCCAATGGTGTCGCCTCTATGTCCAGCTACCCGTCTGCAAAAGTACTTGAACGATTCATGGAGCATCAGAAAAACCTTGATTCGTCGTGGTGATATTGGGGTAACAAAAGCTATTACTGGCTATGTTAATCTTTGCTTACGAGACTTTCAGGAAGCCATCTATATAGGCGATATTTAACATAGAATGCCATATTTCTTCGTTGGTCGTTATTTGCCTCTAAAGACATAATAAGGTTATGATAGATATTTTCCGCTTTAGCTATTACTTCCTGTGTGGTTTGGTTTAATAAAGGCTGTACTTCTAAAATTACATCCACAATATCTTCATATGGGTCATAATATCTAAATCATCAATCCGCTTTTTATTATTTAAAAATTGGTTATACTTAGTTATCGATACATTTAAATCTTGGATTTTCTGCTCATCATAGCCTTGTAGAATAGACGCCACTGCATCCAAATCGCTTTTAAGTAGTTTATGCAATGATTCAGTCATTGATTGAATTTTCTGAGATTCTTCGCTTTTTTCTTCTTTCAGTGACTTTGAAAGATTAGAAAACGCATTTTCTAATTCATCGACATTCTTGTACTTTTGGTTACAATATGGACAATTAGGTGAGTCTTTATCAAAGCTATTTTTAATTTCGTGCAATCTTTTTCTAGCGTAATCTAAATCAGTCAGCATACTCTGTTTATTCGATAAGTTCTTCTCAACTTCATTAATGGAATTACAAATTAATGTTTACCGAAACCAAACCTGTTTTGATTTCGTTAAGTTTATATAAATGTTCCTTTTTGAAGCTTTTCAATTCAAGCTTTTTCCGAAAAAATACGCTATTGTTATAGCCTTCGATTACTTCGTTCCACTCATTCACTAAGTTTTTGATTTTTTCTTTGTTTACAAAACCATTGTCTAGAAATGCATAGAAATCTAAGACATCATTTATAACAGCTTTATTATTTATGAATGAGTTAATCTTTTCATTTTGCAAATAGACATTTGGCCAAATATTGGTTTTTCCATATCCCAGTTTAGTAATTCTGCATTCATAGGATATTCTAGTAGTTGACTATATTCAAAATTCTGGACTGAAGAATGTGCATTCGCAAGTTTAGCCTTCATTAAACTTGTAATTTTAGTGATATTATCATCACACGATGATATTGAATCATTAATTAATACATTTCTTCTTGATGAATTTCCCCCAATAAGCTTGTCTGTGATATATTTTATATCTTCTTCAATCATTTCTGTATTTAGCAGTGCGTTCATGCTATCTTTGCGGTTTGTAATTGAGTTTTTTAATAATGAACCGACTCTGCTTGAGAAACATATATTCTGATATAATAAATTCATTGGTATAAATTAAGATTATATAATTTAAGGGGTTTCATATGAAAGAACTAATCCAAAGAATATCTTTGTTAGATTTATATCGTGATACAAGTTACTATACTATTCATCTGGCGCTACCTTTATGGCGCCATTTTGGTGGCATGGAATGGAAAGGTGTTCCGTATCACATAAAAGATATAGTTAAGGAGACTCAACGGTTAATCGACGAAAGTAGAATATCGCAAGAAACTATTCTCCAATCAATAGCTAATGATGAGAGAAATCCATCATATTTCTTTGTTGCACAGGCTATTCTTGTGTATGCTATTCCTATCAAGTTAAATTACGTTGAACGATATGAGATTGCTGCTAAGCAAGCAAGATTGCCATCAGGAGTTGTAATTGATAATGAGATACTCTCCTGTGCATTAGCTTGTTATGTTTTGGACTTAAATAAATATTGCGAATGGAATTTTAATATAGTTGTACCAGAAGAAAAGTTTTTATATAAAACTAATGATTATCATTTATCAAAAGTAACTGATGTTGATTTTCGGCAAAATGGATTCGTCTATGATAAAAAATACTATCTATACAATTTTTTCATAGATCGAAAGCCTCTTAACGCTGGTGATCCAATTCCTGCAGTATTTCGACTTCTAAAAGATAATGTTGACCTTAATAAGGCAGATTTTCTTATGCGTTTAGATGAAAGATTGGCGGTTAATATCGATAATGCAATAATTACGCATTATGAATTCTCTGAGAAATTTTATGGTCCTTCATTTCTATTTTCTGAAACGAACTTTGAAAAATATAAAAGCATAACCGTCCACTATGATCCTAATACTTATAACAAACTTCTAATGGTAATTAAGAAGGACTTTGACCAAAAACTTGAAGAAGAGTTCTGGCATGTCGAGGTTGAGCAATTACCAAATATAGGTGCTGATAGTTCATCTAAAAAAATTATTACATCAATTATACACGGAAAATATTATCCAGCTAGAAAATCATTCAGGCATATCGATTATATTAAGAATGAATATCCAATTGAAAAATACCTTAAAAAGCATGAAGGACGTTCTAATCATGACATCTCGATTGACTACTATACCGAATCTAAGGATGAGCATTATAAAATATGGTGTGTTGAAAATACTGATATCAGTGAAGAATTGTGGTACAAGCTTACTTTTATTTCTTTATCTTCAGGTTACAGAGTATTGTTTAATGAGATTCTGGAAAAAGATAATCCTACATAATCATAATAAAATTATTGGCTAATTTTTTTCTTGCTTAAATATAATCTTGAGCGCCATTCTAAAAAATACCGAATGTCATCTATAAAATTCCCAAAAAAACGGGCCGAAAAATGCACTTTTTTAGCCCGTTTTTTGCTCATTTTTCGCCCTAAAACCACTACATATAGTGGTCGACCCTCCTTATTTGCTCTTAGAACCACTATTCGTCATCAAAATTACCGTCTCAACATGTTCCGTCCACGGGAACATGTCCACAGGCTGGACTTCTTTGACTTCAAACCCTGCTCCAGTCAGGTACTTCAAATCCCTAGCCAGTGTGGAGGGGTTACAGGAAACATACACGATCCGGTCGGGAGCCATATCCACCAGAGTTTTAAGCAGGGTTTCATCACAACCCTTGCGCGGCGGGTCGACGAAAACCACATCGGCCTTTATACCCTTGGCATAGAGCTCGGGAACAACCTTTTCAACAAGGCCCGAGTAAAATTCAGTATTGTTAATGTTATTCCTTATAGCGTTATTCCTAGCCGCTTCAACGGCCTCAGGCTCAACCTCGACACCAATGACTTTTCCGGCTTTCCCCGCAGCAAAAAGACTGATGGTTCCGATACCGCAATAGAGGTCGAAGACGGTCTCATGGCCCTTTAAATCGGCATATTCAAGAGCTTTATTATAAAGCACCTCAGTTTGTTCGGGATTGACCTGATAGAAAGACAGGGGAGAAATTTCAAAGGTCAGGTCTCCCAGCCTGTCTTCAATGGTATCCTTGCCGAAGAGCGTAATGTTTTGGTTTCCCAAAACCACATTGCCGGGCTTGGAGTTAACATTTAAAATAACACTGGCAAGTCCAGGGATATCTCTTTTTAGTCTATAAAGCAGCTTATTTATTTTCGGTAGTTCCTGACGCGTGGCTACTATAATGACCATGATTTCCCCTGTTTTAAATCCCACCTTGGTAACCACATGACGAATGAGCCCCTGCCCTGTAGCCTCATTGTAAACAGGAACATTCAAAGCCCGGACATAGTCAAGAATGATGGACTTGGCTTTATCACTTAAAGGGTGCTGAATGTCACAATTGGGAGTATCGATAATCTCATGGCTGCGGCGCGCAAAAAAGCCTGCAGCGACACCGTTTCTGCTCATACCCACGGGATATTGCGCCTTGTTTCGGTATTTTAACGGGTCATTCATGCCCAGAGTCTCATGGATAGTTAAATTGGAAAGCCCCCCAATCCGGGTCAGATTATCAACCACCACCTGACGCTTAAAGGCCAGGGTCTTTTTATAGGACATATGCTGGAGGCTGCAGCCACCGCAACGTTTGTAAGCCGGGCAGAAGGCCTCTGTACGGTGATGGCTTCTTTCGATAAAGCCTTCAATGCGGGCAACGGCATAGCTTTTGAGGACCTTAATGACTTTGACTCTGACTCGCTCCCCTTCAATAGCGCCCTGAACAAAGACGGCAAAGCCATCAATTTTTCCGACGCCCATGCCCTCATGGGTCATGCTTGTAATATCCAATTCCAATATCTCATTCTGCTTAACCATATTTTCTCCTTTGATTCACTTAAAAAAGGGACACGCCACTGCTTCGCTCCGTAACAAACCTCGGTCATGAATGCTGTGGAATGTCCCCGACTTTATTATTTTAACCGGAATATCACTGGATCATCAAGATTTTCCTTTATATCTGTCCAGTATACCATTAAGTCTCGAATATGTGGAATTGAGCATATTTTCAATTCGCTCCATCTCGGTAATGTTCATCTTGGAATCCTTAAGCTTCATATCCATACTTTGACCGGTTTCATAAAGCTCGGTGGTGGTTTGGTTCATAGTGCTGATGGTCTCCATGAGCTGTTGATTAGCCACAAGCTGCTTATTGCTTTTCTGTGCGTAATCGTCCAGCGTGCCCACAACCTGGCGCACCCGTTCGGTGATATCCTCAATGGATTGATGAACATCAGAGATGCCTCTGGCTCCTTGCTCCACACCGCTGACACCCTCGTCCATGTTCTGGACAGTTAGCTGTATGCGCTCCTGAATCTCACTGAGCTGGGTTTTAATAGCTTTGGCGGCATTACCGCTGGCATCGGCCAGCTTTCTGATTTCATCGGCCAAAACGGCGAAGCCTCTGCCCTGTTCTCCGGCCTTAGCGGCTTCTATGGCAGCATTTAATGCCAACAGATTTGTTCTTTTGGCAATCTGTGTGATGGTGTTGGTAATCTCCTCAATCTTACCCGAAGAACCTTCCAACTGCTCAATCTGCTGGGCGATGTCCTTCACTGTGACTGAGGCTTTCATAATAGCTTCCTTAGCCTCTTGAGCCGTTTGCTTACTTCTTTCGGTAACATCCATGGCTTCCTGGGTAACAGCAACATCCAGCTCTACCGACTCAAGAACTTCGGTGTCCTTAAGGGCAACAGGCTTGGACCGGAAGGATCTCAACAGCTCCTCCATGCCCTGGGCCATGTTCTTCAAAAGCTCTTTATTCTGTGTAAAGCTCCCTGACAACAACGAGCGCATCAGGGATATGGATTCACTTACCGCAACGGTTTCATCCAATATCTGTTCACGGGTGTCTAAAACCTTATTGACGCTTATGGCCATCTGAGAAAATTCGGACGCCATAGGCGTATCAATACGGGATTTAAGATCCCCTTGTTCTGCCTTCTTTAAAAGTCCCGTCATTTGACGGATGGGCTTTATAATAGAGGTGGACACAATAAAGGCCATCAGGATACCTGCCAGGAGTGAAGCAACCGCAAGAGCGATAATAGCTGGAATAATAAAGGTTTCGATATTTTGGGAGGCAGTGACATTCTCCTCAAAATGAGTCTGCAGGATTTGACTCAAAGACTGAAATTGGGGCAACATCTCACTTTTTATAGTTTGAATCCGGTTAAGTCCTTCCGCTTTTTTGTCAGATGCCATGGCCTTAAGGCTCACAACTGCCTCATTAAAAGCAGATGCTGCTGAATCCATTTGCGTCATACCTGCATTATCCTGGGACATAAAGCCTTCCAGAACAGCTCTTAATTCAGTAACCTTAGTGGTATTTAAAGCTTCAAACTCTGTAAGATTACCTTCTAGAACAGCCACAGCTCCCCCAGACTGAATCTCTAAAGTAAGGATTTGGGCCTTTATAATGGCTTCTCTTTGATCCAAGGCCTTCTGAAAAGAAACAAAGCTTATACCGCCAAGAGCCTCGTCCAATCCGGAAATCTTTGAAGACAAGTCTTCGTTCATCTTTACTAAATCGTTTATTAAGGATAAAAGCGCTTCCGAATCCTTGGCAAGGCTTTCTTTTTGCTCTGAATAATCATAAACCGGAAGGGTTTCTGCGGTAATAGCAGGAAGAGTGGTTGCTTGAGCCGCGCTCATCAATAGCCCGGTCATTTCATCCAGTTCGGCCTGACTTTTTTTCATAAATGCCTCGGTTTTGGTCAAATAATTCGTCACAGCACGGTGAAGCTCCTGGGTCATGTCCAGGCCTTGACGGCTCTCACCCAAAACACTCTCTACAGAAGAACCATGCTTTAAGAGATTTTCATCAAGAGCTTTAAGCTCAGAAATCATCTTCTCGGTATTTTTTTGACTATAGGCTTCAAGGCTTTGGGACAGACTGTCCCATGAAGTCATGGCATTTTGAAGGTCAGCTTTCAGTTTCTCTTCATTGGACCCTGTTATAGTAGGCAATATGAAGCTATTGTACGCGTCGGTAACGGCTTTCTCCTTTTCAAGAACGGCTGTGATCAAGCCTCGAGCTTCACCGGCGGCACCACCGTTACTCCCAGACTCAAAGGTCGACAGATCCGAAAGGATTGCATTGCAGGCAGTGTTTATTTCATCGTCAATCTTTGTAATTTCTGCGGTGACATCTTTTTTGTCAAGAACGGCTTTATAGAGAAGAGTGATTTTTTCATCCGACAGGGCACGCACGTTCTCATTCTTTCGGGCCAGTGAGGAATTGTAGCGGATTTTTTTTGCCCCATCCAGTACATAGCCTCTGGCAAACCAGGAAACAGCACCGAATAGGAGGATCGACAGGGCCACAAGAAAAATAAACCCCATATACACTTTGCTTTTTATTGTCGTTTTTATCATAAGCATCCTCTAAAAATACCTGATTTTAAGAAGCCTTTTCTGTTCTATCATATACCAACTTTGGAAGAAGTTCAAAACAAATTCTCGGAAGAATCTTCTCTTTGGTGATATAATATATTATAATGATATCGGCCAGTTAGAGAAATCTATTTATTTTATTTTTTAAAGGGGTATGTTAAGGAGTGACAGTATGAAGAAGATGACAGGCAAAGTTTCTGTCAAGCGGCAGAATTACTTGTCTTTTATGTTCGTCCCCCATCGTAAGGGGAGCGTACACACCATCAGAATCAACAACTATAGGACAACCCTTCTTTCAGCAACAGCCATCATGCTTGTTGCACTTTTAATGCTAACCGGATATACACTCTCCGTAGTTCGGCAAAATCAAGAAATCAAAGCACAGCATACGCAGGAATTGAACCAAATACTCAATCAAAAAAACAAATTGGAAGACATACTTGCTGATCAGACCGAGAAATTAACTGAAAGCTCAGAGCTTATAACAGCGGCGGCTTCGGCCCAAACCATATCTGATAATGCCATAGAGCAGTATAAAGAAGAATATGAGGATTTAGTCGTATCCTATGTCGATAAGAACATACAAACCATAAAAAAAGTTAGCAGAGGCGCTTCAAAGGAAACCACCTTTAAAGAAAGTCTGACAGAGCTGCGAAGCTTGATTGACATCGTACAGAACGCAAAGCTTTCCGAAGAAGATATTTCAAGTCAGATTGCGAAAAAAGAAACCGAGCTTACCAATTATCTGGATTCACTTCCAACCTATTGGCCCATAGATAATTATACCCGCATTGATTCTCCTTACGGAAGACGTCTTCATCCTATTTATAACCGTTATATAACACATGACGGCATTGATATAGGCGAGACAAAAGGCTCTGCCATCTATGCAGCCGGAGCCGGAAAAGTCGTACTTGCGGGTATCAACGGTGGTTATGGGAAGTGCGTGATTATTGATCATGGAAATGGCTTAAAATCACTTTACGGCCATTTAAGTGCTTATAGCGTGAAGGAGGGCGACTGGGTCAAGAAAGGCCAGAAGATCGCTGCCATGGGCAACACAGGAAATTCCACAAGTGCACATCTGCATTTTGAAGTGCGAATCAACGATTCGCCCACCGATCCCACTAAATACCTGGAAAAGCGCTAGAGATAAAAAAGAAAGGCGGTCAAAACACATGTTCAACAAGAAAACCACACCCCTGGCCATGGATACCATATTGGGCGAGTATACCTCATTTGTCGGTAATATTGACACCGAGGGCTCAATTAAAGTACTCGGCAAGATTGAGGGAGATATTAAAGCGGGTGGCGATGTCTATATCGAGTCCTCAGCTTCTATTACCGGAAACATCTATGGAAGTAACGTATATGTGAGCGGGGCTATTAAAGGGAACATCCTTACCAAAGGGCTTCTTCATTTAATGACCCAGGCAAGGCTTCACGGCGACATTGAGGTTACCAGTATCGTAACCGACGAGGGCGCGATTTTCCAAGGCTCCTGCCGCATGATTGAGCTCAATAAGGCTGAAGAGCCTGCTCCTGCAGCAAATCTTAAGAAAAATAAGCTGAAAACCAAGAACACGGCTCTGGTTGATTAAGGGCTTTTAAGCGCACTACCTAGTCCTTTGAGAGAAAGACCAGAAGCAAGCCTTTTTTAATGGAAACTTCGGCATAGTCACCATCAAACTCATTGCTGATACCACGGTTGGTGCCAAGTTCCAGAGTGGCCTCATACAGGGGATACGAAAGTCCTTTTGTCGTTACCCCCTCCACACGGGAAGTCAGAGGAAGCAGGGAAACCCTACGGTCATCCTGCTTTTTTATTGTCAGCGCATCTTTTATGAGGTAAATCTGGTTATGATCATCCTCAATACGCCCTATAATGCCTTGCTCCAATAGCTTATTCAAAAGCAGGATGTTTCCCATGGTATGATCCAGGCGAGAGCCGCTCGCCCCCAGGAGGATCAGTTCTGTCGCTCCCCTGTCGACAGCAAGGTTTACGGCGAGCTCCATATCGGTATAATCCTTATGAGTTTGAAAAGTAATGATTTCCGCCTGATTCTGCTGCACCATTTCATCAAGAATGGGCCCGGATATGGAATCAAAATCGCCTAGCAGAACATGGGGCTTGAGTCCAGATTCTGCAAGATGCACTGCGCCGCCATCGGCTGCAATGACCAGGTCGGCCCATGCATAGCGATTCTTTAAGAGCTCCGGGCTGGGAGAACTGCCGTTTCCTATAATAAGTGCCTTCATTTTTTCGAGCCTCTTTCCTTAAGAAGGCTGACAAAGGCAGTGGGATCGTGGCTGCCGAAGAAAGCGGAGCCTGCAACCATGATATTGGCCCCGGCTGCGGCTACCTTTGAAACAGTGTCTTCATTGATACCGCCGTCAACCTGTATATCCACCGTAAGCTTTCTGGATGCAATCATATCCCTGATTTTAGTGATTTTCCCGGTCATGCCTTCAATGAAGCGCTGGCCTCCAAAACCAGGATTAACGGTCATAACCAAAACCATGTCGATTTTATCCAGTACATAATCCAATACATTTTCGGGGGTAGCCGGATTTAAAGCAACGCCGGCTTTAATACCCATTTCACGGATTCGGGTCACAACCCTGTCCAGGTGCCTGACAGCCTCGGCGTGAACAGTTATAATTTCTGCGCCTGCGTCCTTAAATGCTTCTATGTATCGATCAGGCTCGTTGATCATAAGATGTACATCCAGAGGGAGCTTGGTTTTAGGACGAACAGCCGATACGATCAAGGGACCGATGGTGATATTGGGCACAAAATGACCGTCCATAACATCGATATGAACAAGGTCTGCGCCTGAGCGTTCAATTTTCTGAATCTCTTCTCCCAGTATTGAAAAGTCTGCCGATAGAATTGAGGGTGCAATTTTAATCATGGTTTATCTCCTGTATCTGTTATCATAAGCTTCCTTAAGCTCTTTATAGAGTTCAATATAACGATTATATCGGCCCTCATCAAGCCTTCCTTCACTTAAAAGGGCATTAACGGCACAATCAGGTTCCCCGGTATGGCTGCAGCTATTAAAGCGACAGGACCCGGATGCGTTGTTAAATTCGGGATAATACGCCTTCAAGGTATCATGAGTCACATCAGAAACAGAGAAGGAACTAAATCCGGGTGTGTCCAGAATAAATCCGCCCCGATCCAGCCTGAAAAGCTGAACATGCCTTGTGGTGTGCTTCCCTCTTTGAATGCGGTCACTGACATCACCGGTTTCCATAAGCCAATGGTCTAAGATCGCATTGAGGATGGTGGATTTTCCAACCCCGGATTGGCCGGCAAAAGCGGTGATATGGCCAATAAGCTTCTGGTGAAGCAGCTCATAGCCTTCCGGTTGGAACTTGCTCAAGTCGATGATAGTAAAGCCTGTTTCCTTATAGGCGCTCATAAGGCCTTCCATCCTATTTTCCTGGTCCAGGTCAGCCTTGTTAATAACAATCAGCGGTTGAATTTCCTTGGCCAAGCAGGTAATGAGGAGCTTGTCCACCAGCATGAGGTCAGGGCTGGGACTGTTGACGGCCATAACAATGGCAAGCTGGTCAATATTGGCAACCGGTGGACGGACAAAGAAATTACGTCGCTCTATAATCTGATCGATATGGCCTTCATGGCTACATTCGTTGAGTATATCGAAGGTAACGCGGTCACCGGGCAGGGGTGTGATTCCCTTTTTCCGGTTAATGCCTCTTACCTTGCAGGTATATAGGGTATAAGGATCCTCTTGCTGAAGAACCTCGTAGAAACTGCCGACACCTTTTAGAATAATCCCCTGGGGCAAGATCTATATTACACCTCCATGTTAAAAGCTCTTTTCGCGTGCAAGCACATCATTAATATAAAATTTAACTGTGACCCCGCCCACGGATGGTATAAGCACAGTCCTGGTTTGCGGAAAGCTATTTGTCGGAACATCCTTTTCATTAAGAATTTCCAACTGTTGATTTGTTTTATTATCAATGACATAGCCCTTAAGATTCACTGTCTCACCGAAATTGTATCCCGTTGGAAGAGGGATCTCAATCGTCTGGACACTATCCGTGGGGTCACCGGGCGTATCGTCGCCGGATCCTGCCCCATCTTCTTCAAAATAGATATCTACAGGAGTATCTTGAAGGACAGGAACTCCCGCCTTTGGAGATTGATCCACGATTTTACCCTGATAGCCTTCCCTGCCTTCGGGGTAGGTTTTTCCCAGCTTCAGACCTTCGGCCACAAGCCTGTTCACGGCCTGATCATAGGTTAAGTCAGTAAGGTCCGGTACACTCACCTGTTTCTTTTCAGGGCCCAGGCTTTTAAATAAGGTGATTGTTGAGCCCCTTTTCACCTTATCCGGATATGCCGGCTCGGTACGAGTGGCAAGGGTACTGGCAACCTGTTCACTGTGTTCGGATTTTTCCTCGACCTTAAGCCCCAGCTCATCCTTAAGTTTATATAGCATGGCATTATAATCCTGGAACTTGACATCGGGAATTTCCACCAGATCAGGGCCCTTACTAACCACCAGCTTCACGTTGGTCAGGCCCGGCACCTTTATGGTGGTATCGGGAAGCGGATCCTGTTCAATGACTAGATTTTCATCAACAGTTTCATTAAAATCATAGCTAATAACCGGTGTAATACCGCTTAATGCAAGCTCCTGCTTGACTTCCTCGATATTCCGCCCTGAATAGTTTGACAGGGTAACCTCCCTGGGCCGCTCCTGGGCATCGGGCAGCAAACCACCCACAAGCGTACTTACAAAGTAGTAAATTCCGCCTAAAATGGCTACAATCAACGTAACGTATATAATAGGCATTAAGAACCTTCGACTGTCGCCGTTATTCTCTTTTCCTTCACCATCGCCGTTGCCTTTTGGATTGGATTTTGAAGGTGGTTTGGAATTGTCTTTCTTCAAATCCTCATCCGCAAGAGGTGCAAATTTTTTGGTGTTGAATTTTTCGTTCTCGTGCTTCACATTGGGCAGCACAATATCGGGGGAAGCACCGGGCTTCAACCGGATATTTTCCAGGTCATTCATGAGCTCGGCCACCGAGTCGTAGCGGTCTTTTTTGCTCTTGGCCATGGCCTTGAGAATAATCTGATCCAGAGCTTGGGGAATTCCAGGTTTTATGGAAGACGGCACGGGCGGCACATCCTGAATGTGCTGCAAGGCAATGGCAACTGGCGTTTCTCCGTCAAAGGGCAGCTTACCGGTGACCATCTCAAAAATCGTCACACCTATAGAGTATATATCGGATTTTTCATCGGTAAACCCGCCTCGAACCTGCTCGGGTGAAGAATAGTGTACAGATCCTACCGTATCCAATTTCGTGGTTGCGGTTTCGCTTGAAACAGAGCGTGCAATACCAAAATCTGCAACCTTTGGTACCCCGTCCGAGTTCATCATGATATTATGAGGCTTGATATCCCGGTGGATGATATGGCGGCTATGGGCCTTTGCCAAGGCACTGCAAATCTGAATGGAGATATTGATGGCCTCCCGCCATTCCAGCGATCGCCTTTCTGTGATGTATTCCTTAAGGGTGATGCCCTCAACATACTCCATAACGATGTAATAACGGTTATTATCCCGACCTACGTCATATATTTGAACAATATTGGGATGAGTCAGACTGGCAGCAGCCTGGGCCTCCGTATCAAATCGCTTTAAAAACTCGCTGTCCTCACGAAATTCGTCCTTTAAAACCTTGATGGCTACAATGCGCTGCAGATAGCGGCATTTAGCCTTATAGACCTTGGCCATTCCTCCCGAGCCAATCTCGGATATTATTTCATATCTATTCCCTAAAACTGTACCTATCATTTTTACATCCCCTTTGTGCTTACATCCAGGCCGCAATGGCCGTGATGTTGTCGCTTCCGCCGTGATCCTTTGCCTTTTCTATCAGGCGGCTGACTATGGATTCACGCGGTTCATGAAGTACCGTATCTAAAATTTCCTGATCGTTCACATCCATATAGAGCCCATCGGTGCAGAAGATATAGATATCCTCTGGTCTGATGGATTCCGAGTAAAAATCAGGCAAGAAATTATCTTTGAAACCCAGAGCCCGCGTAATGCGGTTTCTGTCAGGATGATTACTGGCCTCATCAGCACTGATGAGACCTTCCTTAACCAGCTCGGCCACATAGGAATGATCCTCTGTCAGCCGGCAAATACTGCCGTCTCGTATGCGATAAATACGGCTGTCGCCAACATGGGCGATATGAAGATGGTTATCCAGCACCAGACCTACAGAGAGTGTGGTGCCGCTCTTTAATCCTCCCAGTTTTTTATTGGAATAGTCCATAATTTTTTGGTTGATAGTTTTGATTTGCTGATTGATATGGTCTTTTATGACATCAAAGGAATCATTGTTCGAAACACAGGACAAAACTGTCGAAGACATTGCTTCAACAGCAATCCGGCTGGCCTCTTCCCCGGCAAGGTGTCCGCCCATACCATCGGCCACAATGAAGCCAATGGGGCTGCCTTGTTCATCCAGAACGATATTCCAGTTATCCTCGTTTTTATCTCTCTTTAAACCTATGTCACTGAGCGCTGAATACCTCACACTCTACACCTTCCCTGATTCCACAAGGGTATTTCTGCGTAATTGACCGCATGCAGCCATTATGTCGCTTCCTAATTCCCGTCTTACGGTTACGGCGATATGCGCCTTTTCAAGTATCCGCATGAATTCGTCAATTCTAGGCTTTGTGCTTTTGTCAAAGCTTGTTCCCTCAACTAGATTGACGGGTATAAGGTTGACATGGCACAGCGTCCCCTTAAGTTTGTCTGCCAAAATTCTCGCAAACTCCGGTGAATCATTGACATCCTTAATTAAAGAATACTCATAAGTCACTCGTCGTGAAGTCAAGGATGCGTACTCTTTGCAGGCGTCCAGAAGCTCATCAAAGGGCCATCTTCTGGCAACCGGCATGGTTTTTGTCCGCACCTCGTCATTGGGGGCATGAAGGGATACCGACAGATTGACGGGTATACCCTCCCGGGCAAAATCCAATATGCGGGGTACAATACCGCAGGTTGAAACGGTCATTTTTCTAAAGCTGATATTTAATGTATCTTCCTGGTTTATGCGCCTCATAAACGCTACCACGTTATCGTAATTATCAAAGGGTTCGCCGATGCCCATGAGCACCACATGACTGATTCTTTCCCCTATATCGTGGCTTATGGAAAGAATCTGACCCAGCATTTCGCCTACCGTGAGGCTTCTCACAAGCCCAAGGGGGCTTGATGCACAAAAAGCACAGCCCATGCGGCAGCCTACCTGGGTGGACAGGCAAACTGAGTAGCCATAATGGTACTTCATCAGTACACTCTCAATAATGTTTCCATCCTTAAGCTCAAATAAATATTTGCGTGTGCCGTCAATTTTTGAAATCAGCCTGTTGGCTATGGTTATGCCTCCGGCATAGAATTCCTGGGAAAGCTTATCTCGCATATCCTTGGAGATATTGCTCATACCCGAAAAATCGAGTTGTCCTGAATAGAGCCATTGATAGACCTGTTTGGCCCTGAAAGGCTTAAAACCCAGTTCGGCCATTGACTTTGACAGTTCTTCATAGGTCATGTCCAGTATATCTCGCTTTTTCTCCATTGATCCTCCCTTCCAAAAAAAGGCCTGCACGACGCATCTTTAAGCATTATACAATATTTTTCGCACTTACTCAAGTTTACAGAATCTGCTGCATCAACCGTACAAAATTACCGCCTGCTATGGCCTTTACCGCTTCCTCAGAATAATTGAGCTTCAAAAGCACGTCAATTATCCTTAATAAGTCCTCAACTCCAGTCATATCACCCGGGAGATGGTCAAATCCGTCGAAATCACTTCCGAAGCCAATGTTCGATGTTCCAACCAGAGCGGAAAAATACTCAATATGTTCGATTATATCCATAAATTGTGCATTTCCCGAATTTCTAAGAAAGGAAGGGTAGAAATTGATGCCAATGACGCCGCCCAGCCGGGCGATGGCCTTAATCTGACCATCTGTAAGATTGCGCTTGTGGGAGCACAGGGCTCTTGCATTACTGTGAGACGCCGTTACAGGCTTTTGGGTTAATGTGAGTACATCTTCAAAGGTTCTGTCAGAAGCATGGGAAACATCAATTAAAACACCAAGCTCCTGAGCCCTTTCCAAAACATTTTTACCAAAGGGCGATAATCCATGGTGGCGGTTTTGCCCCGCTACGCTGTCGCAAACCTCATTGTCGTAGTTCCAGACCAGGGTCAGAACACGCAGCCCCATCCCATATAATCGATCAAGCTCCGAAAGTGAGCCTCCAAGGATCTCGGCGCCCTCTGCCTCTAAAAAGCCGTAAACCCGAGTATCTGCTTGCTTGCTTTCATATTTGTACTTCGCGGTGATAGCTACCAAATCAGATGCCGAGCGAAGAAGCATGAGCTTTTCAGGATACGCTTTCTCAGCGGCCAGAGCCAGCTGAAGCTGAGCCTCCATGCGAGCCTTGAGGTTATCCCTGAATTGGTTCCCCGCAAATGAAGAAAAAACCTGGATAAACGGCCCATTTTTGAGAGCCCGGCGGGCATCCCAGTGATGGGCGTTATAAAAGAGGTCCTCGGGTTTATCAATAGCTGAAAGTATATCGCAATGGGCATCAAAAAAAAGCATACCGGCCTCCTAAAATGCATTTTGCAGAAGCTGGATATCCTGGATCTTACCCTTCCGATCCATCATTAAGGCTACGATGTCAAACCGAACCGGTAGGTCATAAAGGCCGAAGCGCTGTATATAGACCTGGGCAAGACGTTTTATAGTCGCTTGTTTCAGACTTGACACCGCCTGGGCCGGGGTTCCGAAATGATCGTTGCTTCGGGTTTTCACCTCAATAAAACAGAGTATATCCCCATCCCTGCCGATAAGATCAAGCTCGCCCATTCTTCCTACACGAAAATTACGGCACAAAATGGTATATCCGCGCTTTGCGAGGTAGTGCATGGCTTCCTGCTCCCCCACGGTTCCAAAATCACGGTTGTTCATCGGCGTCTTCCCCCATAGGATTCGTCAAGCCTGCTGATAAAGGCCAGAAGCTCAGCCACCACCTCATAGAGCTCGGTGGGAATTTCACTGCCTAACGAGATGTGAGAGAGGGCTTCGGCTAGATGTCGATCCTCATAGACAGGTATTTTAGCCTCTTTAGCCTTTTCAATGATTTTTTCGGCGATGACACCTTTACCCGAGGCGATAACCTTGGGGGCACTGTCATCACCGGGGGTATAGCTCAAAGCTGAAGCCTTCTTTATATTATTATGGATATCATCCTTAGATGCCATAAATGTGCCCTCGTGATATCTTCTCTATATTTTCAGGTCCAGGCTAGCCTGAAGGCCCAGGAATTCAACCGTTTTGGAGGGGGCGTCACAGAGCCCGGTCCTGTCTTTCTCCAAAACCCTGCATTTCATTTCTGCAAGCTTATAGCCCTTTTGCAAAAGACTATCATACAGAACTCTATGATGCTCCTTCACAAGCTTCACCAAGTCCTCCTGCTCAACCCTGAAGCTTATGGTCACACATTTGCGGGTAGCGTTCAGGAAGGATTCAATTCGGCCCAGGCTTGAAGTTTGCAGGGATAAAAACAGGGTGAAGTTATCGGCGTCAACCTTTTTTTTGCCTTTATTGCGTTTCAGCACATAGAGCTCGCCGGTGGTATTCTCTCGATTGATTTTGATGGGGAGCTGAATTAATGCATCATAAGAGGTAACCTGGTTAAAGAACCGAAAGGCACCATCTAGCTCCTTTAAAGCAGTCAGGTTGGTATTCACTGTTTTGGTGTCCATCTGATTCAAGACTTTTTGCGAAAAATCCATGATATCCTTTAAAGCTTTTACCTGTTCTTTAATATCCCTATCTTCCAATTTGCCACTCTCAGCCTTGATAACAGCCTTTTCAAAGAGCTTTTCCAGTAGTGCCTCCACCTCTTTGGTCTCACCCTTTATGAGCCTGTCGGCTCTGGTATGGATATCCTCCAGAGCTTTCTGAACAGCTTTCATGAGCTTGTTCATCTCCCCGGACTCCAAGGGAAAACCATCAGCCTTAATTTCTCTGGCTATGATATCACCCGCAGGTCGCATATCAAGCTTTCCTCGGTTCCCCGTGGTTTCATCAAGCAACGTTTTGGTAAGCAGCTCCCGTACATTTTGAAGGAGGGATTCCTTAAATTCCGGGGCTTCCCCCAGCATTTGCTTGAGGGTCTGTGAAAGCTCTTCAAGTCCTTGGGAAACAAGAAGCGGTTTAAGGATGGGATATCTTACGGAGCTATTGGTTTCAGCAAGGGCATTTGTAAGCCCCTCCTTTAAGCTCTGCAGATTTTCATGAAGCTGAAATTCGTTTTCTGATATTTTCTGAAGGACTTTAAGCATTTCCGGATTGGTATCCATCTGATTTGCCACAGCAAAAGAGGCCTGATCTATGGATATTCCGGGCTCGGCCCTTATAAGCTCCAGCACTCCGGCCACAAGCTTTTCAGAGGGCGGGATGCCGTATGCTGCCAACTTCTGACCGATCTGAGCCGCTATGGATGGCTGCTCTATCGATTGCGACTCCATGGTTCCGGCTGTATTTTGAGATGTATTTGCAGGTACAATTTTTGCCGTCAACTGATTGTTTTGACGCTCACCGATTTCCAGGGTCAATAATTCTCCCTGGGTGGCTGTGAAGCCCTCGGGAACGCTGGCAGAAAAGGAGGATCCATCCAGAAGCTTGATGAGCAGCATGCCATTATCAAGAGACTGGACCCTTCCTTGAAGAATATCGCCTGCATTCAGGTTTTCCAGCGATGCTTTGTACAGGATGCTGAAAAGCTGCTGGGATGCGGCTTGATTAACATTAATGGTATTCAAAGCGCCTCACCCTTTATCAATCAACAAAATTCTTTGTAAAGCTTCTTCGGTGAATGGGACAAAGTCCCCGTTCCCGGATGGCCTTCACATGCTCCTCTGTCCCATAGCCTTTATGCTGGGCAAAGCCATATCCGGGGTAAACCTTCTCCAGCTCTTCCATGATTCTGTCACGGGTAACCTTTGCAAGGATGGAAGCTGCTGCCACCGAAACCGAGTTCTGATCCGCCTTGGGAACGGCAAGCTGAGGGATCTTGACCGGCAGTCGCACAGCATCAATAATGAGATAATCAGGCTGAATACGCATACTTTCTATGGCAAGCTGCATGGCCCTTTTGGTGGCCTCATAAATATTGATCTCATCAATCATATCATTCTCAACAATTCCAATACCGAAGGCCAGCGCTACTTCTTTGATCTGGTCAAAGAGTGTGTCCCTTTGGACTGCTGAGAGCTTTTTCGAATCATTAAGCTTATGTAAGATTATCCCCGGCGGAAGAATGGCGCAGGCCGCCACCACAGGACCCGCCAATGGACCTCTTCCCGCCTCGTCAATTCCCCCGACAAATTGAAAGCCCCTGGAGTAAGCCTCCAATTCCATGGCCGACATGGCATGAAGGCGCTCATGCTCCTTTTGAATGGCTTCCACCCTTTTATAATATTTATCGGCAAGTTTTTTTACCGGGTCACCATATTCTTCCGAAAGGCCCGATAACCATTGAAAGGCTTCCTGGGCCTCCATAGCGTCAGCCTTTTCCTTAAGACTCCGGAGTGTTGGCTTCTTCATGGCTTTCCTCCTCCTTTGGAGGCAGTTCCAATGTGATTTTCCCGATTTTCCCGCCCCTGAATTCATCTAAAACAATTGCTGCAATTCTATAGAGGTCTACTTCACCGCCGGATACCAGGCATCCCCGTTTTCTTCCGGCTTCTTCAAGAAGCTTCAGCCCGATTTTGCCTTCGGGTTCAGCAATTTTATAGCGTTCTTTCACTTTTTCGGGATATAGCTCGACTAGTTTTTCAAGGAGCTTGGCTGCCAGCTCTGCGGTATCCATGATCTCGTCCTTGATGGCTCCTGTGAAAGCAAGGTTTTGCCCGATTTCAGCATCCTCAAATTTGGGCCATAAAATACCCGGTGTATCAAGAAGCTGAATCTCCGGGTTAATGCGCACCCATTGTTGGGTACGTGTGACACCGGGCCTGTCCCCTGTCATGGCGCTGGCTTTTCCGGCAATTTTATTGATAAAGGCTGACTTTCCCACATTGGGGATGCCTACGACCATCGTTTTGATGGGCCTTTGGAGGCGGCCTCTGGCCTGAGCCGACTCCAGCTTTTTTCGTGTAAGCTGCTTGAGCTTTCCTTTAAGCTCACCTAGCCCCGTACCGGTCAATGCATTGGTGTAAATAACACCCATGCCTTTTTTTACAAAATAGTTCTCCCAGGCCTTATTGTGGGCAGGATCGGACAAATCGCTCTTATTGAGAGCTATCACTCTCGGCTTAGTGCCCAGAAGGGTGTCTATCTCTGGGTTTCGACTGGATAGAGGAATGCGGGAATCTAAAAGCTCTATGACCACATCCACTAACTTTAGGTTCTCTTGTATAAGACGCCTGGTTTTAGCCATATGGCCTGGAAACCATTGTATAACCATAAACAACACTCCTATTGGTTTTGCCTCTTTATTCTACCCCAGAATGGATAAAACAAAAAGAGGACCTTTTAGTCCTCTCTTGCTTCATCATTTTAATCCTTGGAAGCCCCGATATCTTCTCTGACTCTTGCTCTCTTACCAACTCTAGAGCGCAGATAGTAGAGCTTAGCTCTTCTTACCTTACCTCTTCTGATGATCTCAACCGAGTCAACATTGGGGGAATGGAGCGGGAAAACTCTTTCAACACCTATGCCGAAGGAAAGCCTTCTTACGGTTATAGCCTTTCTGATGCTGCTACCCCGCATAGCGATGATAGTTCCTTCAAAGGCCTGAATTCTCTCGCGGTTGCCTTCCTTTACCTTTACATTGACTTTTACATAGTCACCGATCTTAAGGTTGGGAAGGTTCTGTTTCATGCCTTCTTGTTCAAGTGCACGAATGATATCCATTTGTATTTTCCTCCTAATCTAAGAGCGTTCTTGTCTGAATCCTTATCATAAGCGATTTTTCGCAGGCAGCGGACCGCTCTGTACTCACGCCGTAACATTATAACATGGGAGCCCTTGGAATGTAAACAAAAATTATAATTGTGCTCATTTTTTTCTCAGATCAATTGAGCATTCCTCCAGAAAGTCAAGTATTGCCGGTGTTGACGGAGGACATCCTTTTACTGTGCTGCATATATCAGCTGTGCAGTTTCCTACACCAATTCCTTCTGCTTTTTGATTCTTATAGCCTTGGCCTATTTTAACAGGGTTGTTTCTGAAACGATTCAAAGCCCCTTTATCATCAAGGCGTGCCAACGCCTGAATCAAATTTGCATAACACGCGGAACAGGCATCCTTCGGCGCAGCATACCCTGCCAACTTCTGAACTTTTCCAGAAGAGGTCGGCCTGGCGATTGTTGTATCCTTGTCTAGCACAATAACCTCTGCATTTTCAAGATCGTAACTGCCAACACCAATCTCGCCGGCTATTTTAATGTAGTCTATTTCTGAAGGTTTATATCCCATTGTTGAAGCAATATATGCATCGATCAGAACCGGGTCTGTACCACAGAAGATACGATTCATCTGAACAGGATTACCACCCTCTTCAAAATCAAGATCACCGCACAAACCATCAACCAGGATAAAATCCGAAGAAATAAGCTTATTCAGGTAGGCTATGGGCTTATGGAGACCCAAAGTATGAAAATGACGTTTTTCACTATCTGAAATACAGCCCTTCATATTTTTAAGAGCACCTGTCACCATTGTCTGACAGTGACCCTTCAAAACAGGCATATTGATTAAAAAGTCCAGTTCTAATGCCTTGTTGCTGATCTCCATTTTAATGCCATTATACGACATCTCCGAGTAAGTATCGTTCTTTGTATCAAAAAGCGGAACGCCGTACTTTTTGGAGATATCCTCATAGCCGCAAGTACGAAAAGCCCGTTTGGTGCTGTCTCCCACCCATGAACCTTCCAGGATCATAATATTTTGGTGGCCGTGGTCCTGCAAATATTCTATTAAAGCTTCAACTATGACAGGTGAGGTGGTCGCTCCTGTTGATGCAGGCTTTGCAACAACCAAATTGGGTTTGATACCGATTCGCGCACCCTTTGGTATCACAGTCTCAAGTTTTGCTTTATTGAGAACATCCTTCGTCATTTTTCTTGCATCTTTGCCATAGGTTATTACAATTTTGTTATTCATTTATTATTCACCAAGCCTATACAAGTAGTTATTATCATTGTAGCAGTAAACCACAACAGTTAAAAGGAAACAAAGTTTAATTCGTCTTAAAAAAGGGAATTCCGTCACTGAAAGAACGGAACTCCCTTTTTCTATCTATTTTATTCCCTGTACAGTTTTTAACACGTTTGGGCTTCCTAATATTCAACTTCAACAGGGGTACGCGTTTTCGCCGATTCCATGATTGAAAGTATGACCAGGGATGTATTAGCAGCATCATGGATTGTAACGGGAAATTCGCTTCCGTCCAGAATACAGTCAACAAAGCCCCGTATACTTTCATAAGCAAACCCTTTTGGTTTATGAAAGATTGAATTCTGCACAATCATATCAGGTACAATCACCTTATCATCGGTAAACTGTTGTATCATCCTGTGGCTGCTTGCATCGATTTCTATCATCCCCTTGGTTCCAAGAACATTGAATTTAAAGTCATTGACACAAGGGTTAGCATTAGGTGTGATCCAACCGTTCTCCATCTGCGCAATACCACCGTTTCTAAATTCCAGGGTCGTCAGGTACTCGTCAACCGTATCAACCCCCAAACTCTTTAAAATGCCTTCACGACTTACGCTATAGACCCGCTTGACTTCATCTTGGAAGAACCAGCGCAAGGTATCCAGACTATGGCTGCCAAGGAACCAGAGAATCGATGATTTTGAAGCCCATGGTAACATATCGGTCGCCACCCATTTTATATCGTTCAGCCGGATGTAGGCGCTGTAGATTTCACCCAGCTCTCCGTTTTTTACCGATTGATGGGCCACATTGAAAGGCGGACTCCACCGGTTATGAAGATCAACCATAGCCCGGACCTTATTGGCCTCAACTGCTTCCAGTATACGGAAAACATCTTCCCGCGTTGTGGCCAGGGGCTTTTCTATTAGGATATGTTTTTTATTTTCAGCCGCCGCTACGGCAATATCAGAATGTGCAAAATCAGGGGTTACGATGGCAACCGCATCGCAATCCGAGCTGCGAAACATTTCATTATAGTCACTATATACGCTATTGATGCCCATTTTATCAGCGATTGTTTTTGCTCTACCATAATCCATGTCACAGATGGCGGTAACCTCGGCAAAAGGATGTGACCGATAAATTTTCGCATGATTTTCTCCCCAAATACCTGCACCGACAATAGCCATTTTCAGTTTAGAATTCATAGTAATCACTCCTGTTCATATCAATGTGTATATTTAGTTAGCCCTTTACCGCCCCAAAGGTTAAACCGCGGATCATATGCTTTTGCACGCTTATGGCAAATATCAGAACCGGCAAAACGCCAAGAACACCCGTTGCCGCCATTTCACCCCATTTGACACCCGAAACCGACAGGTACATCATCACAGAGGTAGGGATCGTTTTACTGTTGATTAAAGTTAGAAAATTTGCAAAAACAAATTCATTCCATGAATTGATGATGCAAAAGATTGCGGTTGCCGCTAATCCTGGCGCAACCAGCGGAAGAATAATCTTCTGCAGCGTTTGCATTCTTGTGCACCCATCCAAAAAAGCAGATTCCTCCAATTCTTTTGGGATCTCCTCAATAAATCCTCTCATCATCCATATGGTGAATGGGATGTTAAATGTCGTATAACAGATAACTAAAACCAAGCGGGTGTCCAGTATATTGAAAAGAGACGCCATCAAAAAATAAGGAATTACGACTGACATAGCAGGAAGGAATTTCTGACTGAGCGCAAAGAAAGCCCGGTCCTCTTTTTTAGGCCATTCAAAGCGTGCAAAGCCATATGCGGCAAAACTGCCGATAACGAGGGAAATAACAGCCGTGAAGACTGCAACAAGGATACTGTTAATAAAATATGAAAATATCTTGTTTACCTTGATTATAGTGGCATAGTTTTTTAAGGTCGGTGTAACCAACCAATTTCCGGGAGTAAATATGTCTACTTTGTTACGAAAGCTCACTGCAATCATCCATAGAAACGGAAATATAATTCCACAGCAGATGATTAGAATCGCGAGTCCTTTAAGTGCACTTTTTATAAGCTTTATATGTTTATGGCGCATCTTTCTATTCCTCCTTACGCTGCTTTTTTATGAGTACACTGCTGATTAGCGTAACCAGTGCAAGCAGTACAAGTGAAATAGCTGCGGCTCTTCCGATCAAACCGTTTTGGGCATTTGCCATACGGTAGACATGAAGGCTTAGAAATTCCGTTGCATTGCCAGGCCCCCCCTGGGTTAGTACAAAGGCGGTATCAAATAGCTTCAGTGAATCAATGGAGCGGAAAAGCAATGCAAGATAGATAAGCTTGCGCATCATGGGAACCGTTATATTGGTGAATACCTGCCAGCTGTTAGCACCATCCATCGCCGCCGATTCATAGGGTTCATGGGGAATTGAGCGTAAACCCGCATAAATAATAAGCACTATAAAAGGTGTAAACTGCCAGATATCTACCAGCAGAACAGACCAGAAGGCCATATTATTGGAAAGCCATATAACCTTTGTATTAAAAAAGAGCTGAAGAAAATAATTAATGATACCATACTCAGCATTGAACATCAGCTTCCACATCTGTGCCGCAATGGACGGCGTCATAGCAAGAGGAATAATCAGGATACCGATGACCAAACCTTTTAGCTTGAATTCTGAAGCGTTGAGCAATATGGCAATTAAAAAGCCTAAAATCATTTCAACAGTGGTGGCGAGCACCATGAGAGCAAGGCTGATGAAGACGGAATGCCAGAAATCCGGGTCCGCCCCTGAAAATAGACGAATAAAATTTTCAAATCCCACAAATTTAACCCTGCTAAAGTCCCAGCCCAGCTGATAGTTTGTCAGGCTGATAACAAACAGAAAAAAAGTTGGAACGACTGACATTGCAAACATCACAATCATTGCAGGCGCAATGAATTTGGTCTGCGGATTACGAATGAGATACCGGCGTATGGCCCCTCCCTCATAAGTCTTGTTCTTACTGTTCACAACCTCCATTTTGTCATTTCCCCCATCTCGTCATAAAATCGCCCTTTGAAACTGAGATAAACAGCGCCCCGCACCATAATACGGGGCGCCGTCCGGACATAGGCATCTTTATTTGATCAGATCCTCACAGTCCTTCTGTATTTTCTCACAAGCTTCCTTTACAGGAATTTCTCCGGCAAGTGCCGAGCTTCCGTAGGTACCGGCAATTTCAAGGATTTGATTGATTTGGTCATGCTGGGGGATCCATGACAAGCCTTTTTCAACCAGTCCGTTTGCAGAGATCAACGCCTCTTTTTGAGCACCAAAGGAAGGATTGAGTTTAGCCAGTTCTTCATTTTGGAAGGTCGAATCACGGGTTGCAATACCACCTGCTTTAACATAATCTATCGATTTTTCTTTGCTGGCCATAAATGCGATAAAAGCCCACGCTTCATCCTTTTTGGAAGATTTCTGAGGAATGGAGAGGTTCCAGCCCGCCAGCGCCGCACCATCTCCCTCAGGTCCAGTAGGAGTCGGTACAAAGGCGACCTTGTCGGCTACCTTGGATGAACTGGGGTTTGTGATTTGGTTGGCCAATGCAGTTGCATCCAGCCACATGGCCGTCTTTCCCGCCATAAATGCACCCAGCGCTTCTTCATGGGTATATGTACCGACATCAGGCGGCGCACATTTAAGCAAATCAGTATAGAACTGCAGCGATTCAATCGTTTTTTGCGAATTGGCAGTCATAACAGCCTTGCCCTTGCCTATTGTGGACTGATCAATAAATCCGCCGCCAAAATTATACATTAGGCTCATCCATCCTGAAGCAAAGTGTATCCCGCGCTGTGCTCTCATTGAAACACCATATAGTCCTTCTTCTTTTCCGTTGAAGAATTGGGCGAGTTCAAGGAATTCTTTCATAGTCTTAGGCGGCTTCTTGCCGTATTTGTCGAATAAATCTGTGCGATAGGCAATAAACCTAGTCTCACCTGCAGTAGGAATACCATAATTAACACCGTTTGCGCCTGCAATACCGTTTCGATATGCCGGCATGATATCTTCATAATCAAACCATGACGGTGTCTTGGTCGTATCTTTTACATATTCCTCAATGGGAACGAGGACGTTTTTAGAAGCATATTCACTCATCCAAAAAGCATCCACCATAAAAACATCATAATTTCCGGCGCCCTGATTATCCAGAAGCTGTTTGCTCTTAAGATTTGTCTCTTCAACAACATCCCAGGTCACCTCAATGCCCGTCAGCTTTGTAAATTCATCGGTCATTGTCTGAAAAGCATCGGTAGAAGGATGAGAAGCCACTGCAACCATTATTTGCTTACCACCGGATTTGGATTTGACAGCATTCCCCCATCCTTCAAGCGTGGATAGATCCACATTGGACTGTCCGGTCTGTGGCGGAGATTCCGGTGTTTTCTGTGAAGCGGCAGGTGCTTGACCGCAGGCTGCCATGCCAAAAGCGAGTACAAAACATAAAAGAATTGACAATAATCTTTTAGACATAGTTATCTTCCCCTCTTCTTCTCTTTTTTGTATCCGGGATGTTTGCCTAACCCAGACCATGTCTTGATTATAGAAGTTAGATGAAAATTTGTATTTATAAAAAACAACTTTGTATTTGCACAATATTGCAGTATGTTTTTTTCATTTATTACTTTTTTTACTTATCATTTTAGTCAATCATACAATTCGAACTTATAAAAAGTACTTTATTTTATCAATTCTTCGATTCCATAAGCGGATAAGCTTCATGGGAGCAAACTTTTTCTTTTATTTTTGGACAAAATGATAAAACAGGACCATTAAAGGAGCGACCGGGCTTTGACAGACTTTTCATAACCGGATGGCGACATATGGGTGTGCTGTTTAAAAGCCCTCGAGAAATAGTGTATGGAGCTGAATTTCAACAGCTCTGCAATTTGTGTAAAGCTGTAGACTCCTTCACTGATTAACCGCTTTGCTTCATTAATCTTGATTTGATTAAAATATTTCATGATTCCTTTCCCGGTATTTTTTTTGAATAACATCTCTAAATAGCTTTTTGAGAAAGAAAGCCTTGCTGAGATTTCATTAAGGTTAATAGAACCGTAGGCATTATCTACCAGTAATGCAATAACGGTATCAACTATATACCGCTCATTCAGCAGTTGTGTTTTGGTTGTCTGCGTAGCAAGGCTCCCCGGATTGGAAGCATTGCGAATAAGGCTGATCAATAAATGTTCCAGTTGCATTTTCACCATCTGTTCAGCACCAAATACCGTGTTAGGCTTCTTAATCAGTTCTGTTTGGTCCATGATATTAAAAGGTTCTGTAAAGACACATTTTCCTTCCCGAAGAATACCTGCGATTATATCTCTTTCAGAGTTATTAAGCGTCAAGGTTTTATGCGAAAAAAACTGCATGGCCTGATTAAAGCAGTCGAAGCTTATAATAAATACGCTGGCAAAATCCCCTGTGGCATAAATATTGTGTGGTTCCCATGGGCAATGAAAGATCGCCTGCCCCTGGTGTAAAATAATTCTGTCCTCGCCTCCAACAGCCTCAATCTCTCCAAAATCGACGTAAACCATTTCCCAAAAATCATGACTTTCGCCGATCCCGATAAAATCCTTAACGTATTCAAAATAGTGCAAGGAAATAATAGATCTGATTTCAATTACATTATTTAGATTTGTTTTTACATATGTTCTTCCCATTTTAGCCTCCTCTGCTGTAATCCATGAGAACATCATTTAAAACCACCCACATAGGTTTCGGAATTATTTAACTGCTTGCCCATGGAAAGTTGGTAATTGTAATATTTTTCATGTGATGCATGAAATACTGCTGAAAGATAGATGTTATTCACATTCAAAGGTACAATGCTTTATAACTCCGAAACTTAGGCTAAATTTAGTGCATAAAAACAATTGAACATCTATTAGTAATCCATTATAATCTTAACTAATTCAATTTGCATATGATAGACCATTAGAATTGCATATTGGTTCGGTTGAATGTATAAAGCCTAGTAAATTCTGAAAGGAGTCGTATTAAATGATGTCAAATAAACTGAAGGTAGGTATTGTCGGCGGTACAGGTATGGTGGGTCAACGATTTATAGCACTCCTTGAAAACCATCCCTGGTTTGAAGTAACCTCCATTGCGGCAAGCGCTAATTCTGCCGGAAAGACCTATGAGGAATCTGCCGGAGGCAGATGGAAGCTTACCACTCCTATGCCCCAGTCTGTCAAAAATATTGTTGTAAAAGACGCCTCCCATGTTGAAGAAGTGGCATCAGAGGTCGATTTCATATTCTGTGCCGTAGACATGAAGAAGGATGAGATCAAGGCCCTAGAGGAAGCTTATGCTAAAACAGGAACTCCTGTTGTTTCCAATAACTCAGCCCATCGCTGGACACCTGATGTGCCCATGGTGATTCCTGAGATTAATCCAAGCCACCTTGATGTTATCTCCTATCAGAGAAAACGTCTTGGAACACCGGCCGGTTTTATTGCAGTAAAGCCCAACTGCTCCATCCAGAGCTATGTTCCTGCCCTCCATGCCCTTTTGGATTACAAGCCGACACAGGTCGTAGCCTGTACATATCAGGCAATTTCGGGAGCAGGAAAGACCTTTAAGGATTGGCCGGAAATGATTGATAATGTCATCCCCTATATTGGCGGAGAAGAAGAGAAAAGCGAGCAGGAACCCTTAAGAATCTGGGGCTCCATCCAGAATGGCGCTATTGTGAAAGCCGCCTCCCCCATTATCACCACCCAGTGTATCCGTGTACCTGTAAGCGACGGTCATATGGCAGCTACTTTTGTATCCTTTGAGAAAAAACCCTCAAAGGATGAGATAATCTCTCTTTGGAAGAGCTTCAAGGGACGTCCCCAGGAGCTGAATCTCCCCAGCGCGCCCAAGCAGTTTATTACTTACTTTGAAGAAGACAACAGGCCTCAAACCGGACTTGACCGGGATCTTGAGAATGGTATGGGTATTACTGCAGGGCGGCTTCGTGAAGATTCTCTGTATGACTACAAATTTGTCAGCCTCTCCCACAACACCGTGAGAGGAGCAGCAGGCGGCGGAGTCCTGATTGCTGAGCTATTGAAGGCCGAAGGCTATATCCGGGCAAAATAGGCATCTGCACCTTCTTATTTTGGAAAACTTAACGACTACATCGAAAGAGGCTGGATTATCCGCCTCTTTTTTTGCTCCTCCAGAGCATCCTTGAAACCTCATATCAAAAGTATATTTTGTATTGGTAGTCTGAATAATAAAATACAGAGAATAATGGTTATTCTTAATTGTTAACAAATAAAAGTATGAGGAGTAAATGAAATGGCTATTAATATTTATATCAATTTTAATGGGAACTGCCGTGAAGCAGTAGACTTTTATGTACAGGTCTTTGGCACAGAGAAGCCTAAAATAATGACCTTTGGAGAGGCACCACCCAGCCCGGACTTTCCTCTTCCCGATGAAGCGAAAAACTTAATCATACACACACAGCTCAATATTAGTGGCAGTGTAGTGATGTTTTCAGATACTTTTCCCGGTATGCCTTTTACAGCAGGAAACAATATAAGCCTTACAATCACAAGTAAGAGCATGGATGAAATTAAATCCATCTTCAACAAGCTTAAAGATGGAGGAACCGTAGACATGGATTTACAGCAAACATTCTGGAGTAAATGTTATGGCTCTGTAACCGATAAATTTGGAATCCCATGGCAGCTTAGCTATGAAAATGAATAAATAAGGACGGTTCTTTCTGGCATCTCAATAGAGAGGGTTGCAAAAAGTTCCGTCCCTGCTTTTTTAATAGGTCGAGCTTAAGGCGCGTTGCCAAAGGCACGCGCCCCTTTTACTGGATGATCTCGACAACAACCCTCTTGTTTTCCTTGATGGCTGCTGCCTTCATAACAACGCGTATGGCTTTGGCAATCCTGCCCTGCTTTCCGATAACTTTACCCATATCATCTTCAGAAACCTTCAGCTCAAGGATAAGGGATTGTTCACCCTCTATCTCATTTACCGAAACTTCATCAGGACTGTCAACCAATGATCTCGCAATTTGCTCCAGCAACTCTTTCATTGATAGTACCTCCACTCGTTGCAGAATTGAAATCACTCTGTGACCCCTGCTATCTTAAGCAGCTTCTTAACAGTGTCGGTAGGTTGTGCACCGTTTCCGAGCCACTTCTTAACCTTTTCAGCATCAACACTGATCAGGGAAGGATTTGCCAGCGGATCGTAGGTACCAACCTGCTCGATAAACTTACCATCACGTGGAGATCTCTCGTCTGCGACAATTATTCTGTAGAAGGGCTTTTTCTTTGCACCCATTCTTTTCAGTCTTATCTTTACCATCATTTCACCACCTTTCAAATTTTAGTCAAGGTTTTTTCTATCTATCCACCCGACCTTAAAATCTCAAGGTATCGGCGTTTCTAGCGAGAAATAAATAATCATTAGAAGGGCCTTTTAAAACCGCCCATGCCCTTCATGAGCTTATTGCCTTTGCCTCCGGACAAGGTTTTCATAAGCTTCTTCATATCCTCAAACTGCTTTAAAAGGCGGTTGACATCGGTAACCGTTGTGCCGCTCCCCTTGGCAATCCGGACTCGTCTGCTGGCATTGAGCACGTTTGGATTATTTCGCTCCTGTTTAGTCATGGACTGGACAATGGCTACAGTACGGCCAAACTGCTTTTCATCAAGGTCAACACCTTTTAATGCCTTGGTATCCATTCCGGGAAGCATTCCGAGAACCTGATTCAAGGGGCCCATTTTCTTAACCTGCTGCATTTGTTCCAGGAAGTCATCCAAAGTGAACGAGGCCGTACGCATTTTCTTTTCCAGCTCCAGGGCCTTTTTCTCATCAAAGGCAGTCTGGGCCTTCTCTATAAGGCTGAGAACGTCTCCCATGCCCAGGATTCTTGAGGCCATACGGTCCGGGTAAAAGGGTTCGAGATCGCTTAACTTTTCGCCCAAGCCTGTATATTTTATGGGTTTTCCGGTGACGGCACGGGTTGATAGGGCAGCACCACCGCGGGTATCGCCATCCAATTTAGTAAGGATAATACCGTCGATGCCCAGCTTTTCATTGAACGAGCCCGCCACATTGACGGCATCCTGACCGGTCATGGCATCCACCACCAGCAGAATCTCCTGAGGCTTCGCAGCCTGCTTGATGCGCTTTAGTTCGTCCATAAGCGCTTCGTCTATATGAAGTCGGCCCGCCGTATCGATGATGACCATGTCAAACTGCATGGACTTGGCATGTGCTATAGCCTTTTGAGCTATTACGACAGGGTCTGTGTTGGTTCCCATCTCAAAGACCGGGATATTGAGCTGCCCGCCAACGACCTGCAGCTGCTTGACTGCAGCCGGACGATAGACATCGCAGGCAACCAGCAAGGGGCGCTTGCCATCCTTGCGGAGCATGTTGGCCAGCTTGCCGGTGGTAGTGGTTTTACCGGAACCCTGAAGCCCGACCATCATATAAACGGTAGGGGGTGCCGGAGAATAGGTCAGCTTTGAGGGCACCGAGCCCATGAGCTTGATAAGCTCCTCGTGGACAATTTTGACTACCTGCTGGCCTGGTGTGAGACTTTCCAGGACATCCTGTCCTACCGCACGTTCAGTCAGCGTATTCACAAAGTCTTTGACAACTTTAAAATTAACATCCGCTTCAAGAAGCGCAAGTTTAACCTCGCGCATCATTTCTTTAACATCTTTTTCAGACACACGCGCAGAACCCTTCATTTTCTTCATGAGATTCTGCAGTTTTTCCGACAATCCTTCAAATACCATATAATCCCTCTATCTCAACGATCCGTTATTTCTTCTTCATAACGTGTCTAAAAGCTTTTCAAGAAGCTCCACAGCCTTATTGTAATCTGTGTTTTTTGTTAGCTCCGGTGCTTTTTCGCCCATGACTCGGAGTGTTACCAAGGTTTTCTCAATATCCGTTTCCTGCTCTCTGAACCGCTCAACAAGCCCCAGCCTTTTTTCGTATCCCTCAAGAGTTTGCTTGGCCTTCCGGATGCTGTCATGAACGCCTTGTCGGCTGATTCCGAGATCTTCAGCAATTTCTCCCAAAGAAAGATCACTGTTGTAATGAAGATCCATTATCTCATATTGTCTCTTGGTCAGAAGCTGACCGTAAAAATCCAGCAGTACGGTTACTTCTAAAACATCCTCGACAGTTCCTAGGGAACTTGCTTCCACCTTATTATTATCCTTCATATGATCCCACCCTGTCAAGTATTTTTACTTTACACCTGATTATTATAATTGGGGATACGCTTTTCTGTCAAGGTTTCATTCATTCTACAGCTTTAAGAGAGCTAACCATATCAATGGTTTTGACCTTATGTGACAGCAGATAATTGACCGAAACTGACAGCAGAAAAGTGCCTGAGCAGCACAGAACCAATGAGTATGGGGTTATGCGTGTGAACATATCCATTGTATCGGTCATCGTCGAAAGAATAAAGCCAACCAGTGCATAACCGCAAGGAATACCCAGAAAGATTCCCAGAACTGTGAGCCATATATTCTGCTTTTGAAGAAGCGAGCGTATTTGCCTCGGAAAAAGGCCCAACACCTTTAGTGTCGCCAGTTCTCTCAAGCGTTCGGTAAAAGACAGGGCGCCCAGATTATAAAGCACCACCACCCCTAGAATGACCGCCGCCAGAATAAGGATTCCAATCATCATTTGCATACTTTCAAGCATGGTACTAAAGCTTTTAATGAGATCATCCTTTTCTTGCACGCCTTTTACACCGGGCAGCCTTTCAGCATCCTTAGCGTGATGAGCTGAGAGCAACGCCGAAGGCTTCATGGTATCGCCCATTTTTTCATAGGCTTCTTCACTCATAGCGATACCCTGCCCCATGGGTGTTCTAAAAATTTTGAGGATTTCTGACTGCTGCCAGGTATTTTGTCCAAAGAGCCGCCACTCTACCCTGTCCCCGATTTTTACATGAAGGAGATCGGCCATTTTGTATGACAAGGCGATTCCGCTACCGGGCAGTTCAATGGTTTGGTGATCAGAGTCCTTAAAACGGATCTGAGTTCCTTCTCCCAAAACCGTCAGTGACCCTGTTTTCTTTATACCATTTTCCCTGATTTCTATACTCAATTCCTGAACCCATTGCCCGGAATAGCGATCATTAAGCCTGTCCTTCTCCTCTGCCGAAATATCCTCTTTAAGGCTTATTTTACTTTGATAGGTATGTAAATCCTCATACATCCATTGACTTATTCCGCTTACGGTATCACTTAAGCCCAAAGCGCAAAGCAGCAAGGCCATGCTGCCAGTAACCCCTGCAACTGCCATAAGGGAACGCACCTTACTCCTTAAGATATCCCTGATATTCCATTGCACAGAGAAACCAAGCTTATGCCAGCTCCCGCTTTTTTCCCAGCGGGTATGCCGTCCCACCTTTGGCGCGCGGGGTCGCAAGGAGGCCGCCGGCACCTCTGACAGCTCCTTCTGGCAGGCAAAATAGCTGGATGCACTGCAGCAAAGAACTGCAACGACCACAGCAATCCAATCGGTCGGTGCAATGACAGCATACCAATCGGGCAGCAAATAGATGGACTTCTGCATAGTGAAAAGAATGGGCGGAATAATCAGAGGCCCGGTGAATAAACCGATAATTCCTCCGACCAGCCCAATCCATAAGCCATAAGAAACATAATGGAACAGGATTTTACGTCTTTTAAAGCCCATCGCTTTTAAGGTTCCTATTTGTGTCCGCTGGTTGCTGACTAAACGGGTCATGGTGGTCAGCATGGAGAGGGCTGAAATCAGAAAAAAAACAACCGGAAACACCCCACCCATGGCTTTACTCTGCTCTATTTCGGACCGGAACATGGCGGTGCTTGGATGATTATCCCTTGTGATAATAAGGCTGTACTTACCAAAAAGGGTTGTTTCAAGGTTGGAATGAACAACCGGTAAATCCGCATCCACTGCCGTCTTTATGAGCAGCTGATTATTGGGAAGCGGTATTTCAGCCGGTAGAGCATTCTTCGGCATAAAGGCAAACCCATACACTTTTGGGTTCGGTAAAAGCTCAGATTCATCTTGTACGTTATAAACATACTCGGGATGCAGAATGAAGCCGAGAATTTTTTTGTTTATCTTTAGTCCAAAAGCCTCAAGGGTAATGAAATCGCCAACCTTCATATGCTGGGCCTCTGCAAAAGAAGCGTCCAGCCATAAGCCATCTTGGGCGGTATCAAACATAGCTCCTTCAACAACATGCGGGCGGGATAATTGATTATCCTCTACAATATTGAGTCTAATTATTGGCCGTCCTTCCAAAGCCGCAACACTGTCCAGGGTCAATCGGCGAGATGCGGTGAGAACCCCCGGTATCTTAGAAACCTCGGCTGCCGTCTCCCGGTTGAAATCCTGCCCCACTATCCAAAATTCCGGCATCCTTGATTCCTCATAATAGCGGTCAGCCTCCGACTCCATACCATACCATTCCGCATTAATACCTGAAAACACCAGCACGCCTAAAACAGACATGATAAAAATTGAAATAAATTGGGTAACATTGGTCTTCATATCCCGAAACATTTTTCGCAAGAGCATTACCAGTTCACCTCCTCCACATTAAGAGGGTTAGAATTGAGTACCTGCTCATTAATTTTGCCGTTCCGCATCTTGATAACACGATCAGCCGCAGGTGCAAGAGATGAATTATGGGTGACAATGACCACTGTGTGGCCCTTTTCCCGGCTCATTTTTTGCAGGAGCGTCAGGATAAGCACACCTGTTTCGCTGTCCAATGCCCCTGTAGGCTCATCACAAAGGAGGATCTTTGGATTTTTGCAGATGGCCCTTGCAATGGAGACACGCTGTTGTTCACCACCTGAAAGCTGTGCTGGAAACTGATGCATACGATCTGCCAGACCGACTGACTCAAGCGTTTCCCTGACATCCAGCGCGTTTTTCACTATTTCCTTGGTAATCGCCACATTCTCATAAGCTGTAAGTGTGGGAATAAGGTTATAGAACTGAAAAACAAAGCCCACATCGTCACATCTGTAGGCCGTAAGCCCATTATCATCCAACAGTGAGAGATCCCGGCCGTCAATCATTAAAGACCCCTTTGTTGCTTTGTCCATTCCTCCAAGCAAGTTCAGAACCGTGCTTTTACCTGCTCCGCTGGGCCCTAGAATGACTACGAATTCGCCCTTTTCAATATCAAAGCTGATATCGTCAACAGCGCGGATTTTAAGTTCCCCTGCAGGATACTCTTTTGTGACGTTTTTAAACTGAATAAGAGGATTCATAACGATTTCCCTTCCTGTTTTCAAATTTGGCCCAAAGCCTCAGGAGTTACCCCCAACACCTTTGAAATGAGATGAATGATATCTTGAGGGTCCAAATACTGGTTGTTATGCAGCTGCTCCGGATTTCCGTGTATCAGTCCAAAAATACCGAATACCAAAAATGTTGCTGTGGCAGTAGTATCTTTTATACTGATGACCCCTTTCTCATTGGCATTGCTCAGTGCCTCACTAACAGGGCCTACAAGGATCTGCGCCACATGAATGGAAAGCCTATAGTCCATTTCAAGCTGTTCCGAGTGTTGAATTCCCTCCATCAATACCTCTTCCGACTGGTGGAAAAGCTGATCCTTGGTCTTAAGAACGTACTCGATACGCTTTATAAAAGAAATGGAGTCATCGAGGATAATGGACTCAAGCTTAGCTGCAAAATCATCGGTATATTGTTCCAGTGCAGCCCGGAATACCTCTTCCTTGGATTTAAAGTAGTAATAGAAAAGGCCCTGAGCTACATTAAGCTTGTGCACAATATCGCTTACAGACGTTTTTTCATACCCGTTTTTTAAGAACAGCTCCAAAGCTGTGTCCAGTATTTCTTTTCTGCGCTCCTGTGGAGCTTTTGTAATTCTTGCCATTGGAAAAAATCACCTCTGCTTCTATTATATTATACTGACTGACTCTCAGTCAATACTTGTGAAATATTGATTTAGCATGAAGAAGTAACATATCGCTCCTCCAGTCATCACCATACATCTATGAACTTAGCGTATTGTCATCATCGGCTCGATGCTTTATAATAACCTTACCCGTTACCGAAATCAAAGATTTCGAACGGGTGCCCAAGTTATTGATACTTCGTATTAATAACCTTACCCGAATGAAGAGGTGATTGACGTTGAGGCTGAGAAACGATCCCCAGGCTTATGACAAGCTGGAGCATTCAAAAAACTTTATTCAAGACCCTAAAGCTTACAAAGGCCGATGGTATGAGTATTTTGGCAATCAAAACCCCATCCACATGGAAATCGGGTCAGGAAAAGGGCGTTTTATTACCACTTTAGCTCAGCAAAACCCTGATATCAACTATATCGCCCTTGAAAAGTTCCCGACTGTACTTTTAAAGCTGATGAAGAAGATACCGGAGCAGGGAATCCGTAATCTTGCAGTGGTCAGCACCGACGCGGAGCATCTGGAAGAGATCTTTGACCCGGGAGAGATAGCAAAGCTCTACCTCAATTTCTCAGATCCATGGCCAAAAAGCCGCCATGCCAAGAGAAGGCTGACTTCCGCCAACTTCTTGGAGCTTTATAAGAAGGTTTTGAAAGCTGGCGCAACGATAGAGTTTAAAACCGATAACCGGGGTTTGTTTGATTTTTCGCTTGAAGAATTCAAAAACTCCCAATATACTTTGAAGAAAATAACCTTTGACCTATACAGCAGTGATCTGATAGAGGGTAATATTGCTACCGAATACGAGGAAAAATTCCATAACCTTGGAACACCTATTAATAAACTCATTGCTAAACTCAACGGTCAAAACGAAGAAAAGGAGTGATAACCATGACATACAAGCACAAGAATAAAGGAACCTGCTCATCCCAGGTCCAATTTGATATTGAATCGGGCAAGGTACATAATGTGACTTTTTCAAACGGATGCGACGGCAATCTTTCAGGTATAGCTGCCCTTATAGAGGGAATGGACGCCGTGGAAGCTGTTAAAAAGCTTAAAGGAATACGCTGTGGATATAAGTCTACTTCTTGCCCCGATCAATTGTCCCAGGCCATTGAAGAGGCCCTGGAAACACTGTAAACCGATATAGTGACTATAATAAAACGCTGTGCCGAGTCTATTTTTGAGACTCGGCCTTGTTGTCCCCCGGCTCACAATTTGCTGATTGTTTTTTTGAGTCTTTCTAGTGCCTGCTCCAGAACACTTGTGGGGCAAGCGATATTCATTCTTTCAAAGCCGTTTCCTTCTTCTCCGAAAATATAGCCTTCGTCGAAAAAGAGCTGAGCTTCTTCATGCATCAATTTTTCCAGCCTATCTTTATCAAGGCCAAGACCATTGAAATCCATCCACTGCAAATAGGTGCCCTCAAGATTATAGACTTTAATGGCAGGAAGATTCTCCTCTATGTATTTTTTAAGGGTCAGATGGTTGCGATGAATCACCTTCAGTAATTGATCAAGCCACTCTTCACACTGTGTATAGGCAATTTCACAGGCTTTATAACCCAGAATGTTCAGTGAAAAGAATCCATTGGAGTGGACTTCCTGTAGATACGCCTCTCTCAGCTTTCTATTGGGAATGATTATATTGGAGGTCTGTAGCCCGGCAAGGTTAAAGGTTTTACTGGGTGCGGTGCATACGATTGTATGATCGACTAACTCATCAGAAAGAGCTGCGAACACGGTATGTTTATGACCCGGCATAATCAGGTCAAAATGGATTTCATCAGAAATAATCAAAACGTTATTTCTTAAGCAGATATCCCCTACTTTTATAAGCTCGTCTTTAGTCCATACCCTACCAACAGGATTGTGGGGACTACAAAATAGAAGTATTTTACTATTAGGCTCTTTTGCCTTTCTTTCCAGATCGTCAAAATCTATTCTGTAAGTAGAGCCTGTGTTTATTAGAGGACTTTCAACCACAGTTCTGTTGTTGTCTTCTATGGCGCCATAAAACGGATAATAAACAGGGGGCATAATGATAACCCCATCGCCCGGTTCGGTAAAAGCTTTGACTGCTGAGAAAAATGCGGATACGACACCGGCGGAACCCACGATCCATTCGGGAGATACATTCCAGTCATGTCTCTTCTTCATCCAGCCGCACACAGCCCTGTAATATTGCTCGGTTGGCCTGGTATAGCCAAGAACGGTGGTATCAATACAGTGCTTCAATCCTTCAATTATTTCAGGTGCATTAGTGAACTCCATGTCAGCTACAGAAAAAGGAACGATGCCTTCTGATACCTGGGGATTCCATTTCTTCATCTGTTCCCATTTGGACGATCCGGTATTGGCTCTGTTAATAACTTTCTCAAAATCATACTTCATATTTATAACCTCCCTTCGAGTATTTTACCACATAAATAATAAAACTTACCTTTGCTAAGCTACCTAAAAACGGCGGCTGACCGTGATCCGTCAGCATGAAATGCTATAAAAAAGGGACTATCCAAATCTATTCTATCGACTTGAGAAAGCCCCTTACCGTCCCTTATTCAGTATATTTAGAGCCAACACTCAGCTGTTAATGAGTTCATTCTTGTATTCGATAATGTTAACGACCTTATTCTCCAGTCTTGCCTTCTCTGCAGCAAAAGCCATTAAGTGGCTCTGAACGGATATATCGGCGGATGTGAGGCTTTTTACTTTGCCTTCATTTTGAATGAGCCTGACGAAATCTCTAATTAAGCCTTGATCCCCTCCACCATGACCATTATTCCCGTTGGCTTCGTTCACAGTGATGGGTATGCTTGTTCTGGTGAGAAAGTCGATAAGCTCTATCTCATTCTTTTCCATGTCGCCCCTTATTTCACCTTTTGTACCCATAAGCTTGATGGTCCTCTTGCAATCATTGGTGAAAGCGCACATGGTAAAGGCCGCCGTCACTTCATTTGCAAACTCCAAATTGACCACCTGATGATCGACCACATTATTGTCACAGTGGAAGACGCACCTGCCATAGGGTCCTTCCTCCAATGCCTTCCTTCTAGCCTCCAAACTGCTGTCATTGCAGATAATCGAAGCCGGCCAACCGGTATTTTCGGTCAGGTAGGTTTTAGGCGCATAAAAAGGACATTCGTTTTCAACGGGGCATCCATCAAGGCATCTTAATGGTGCACCTTCTGGAGCATTTTCTTCCTTGAAATAGGTAAGGGAACCAAAGGACGACACCTTGACACAATCGGCGCCAGCAAGCCAGAGCATGATATCCATATCATGACAGCTCTTGGCCAGGATCATGGGGCTGGATAAATCCGAATTACGCCAGTTTCCCCTGACGTAACTGTGAGCCTGGTGCCAGAATGCAACATTCTCATTATGTTGGATGGATATGAGCCTGCCTATCCTTCCCTCATGCAATAAAGCTTTTAAGGTTCCGAAAAAGCTTGTATATCTAAGGACATGGCATATTGAAAAGATTCTTTCATATTTTTTCGCATACTCCCCCATCTTGATACATTCCACGGGATCTGTGGACATAGGTTTCTCAAGCAATACATGATAGCCTCTTTCCAAGGCCTTTATAGTGGGATTGAAATGCATTTTATCCTGGGTACAGATGAGCGCTGCGTCTGCAAGGCAGGGTCTATCCAAAAGCTCCTCCCAACTGGAGAAACACATGTCCCGATGAATACCGTGAGTCTGTGCGAAATTCTCCCTTCTTACCCTATCCGAATCAGCAACAGCCACAAACTGAAGCTCATCAGGATGTTCCACGGCATAGGGCGCATAGGCTTTAGTGCCCCTATCACCCGCGCCTATGAGTATAGCCGTTACTTTACGCATAAGAAAACCCTCCCCAATACAAAATCAATAAATATCCAGCTCTTCAAGCTTATCTCCATTATGGCATAATTGATCTTACCAAGCTATTCTTATATTGAAATAATTATGAATTACACCTTCTGATTTCACGGCTATCATAGATTTCTCAACCTTAAGGCGTCGCTAAGCCTTCTTTGGTTTTCATGGAACTACTTAATCTCTCGTTAATTTGTATACTTTAATGAGTTTTTTCTATCCGGTAACAAGAGAGTATTCATAAGTCATAAATGCGTAAAAATGAGGCATTAAATAGCCATAAATGCGCCTACATAATATGTTGACAACCATACGGTTCCTATTGTATACTGGAATTCGTCAGTTGTAGGGGAGTAGCTCAGCTGGTAGAGCAGCGGTCTCCAAAACCGCGTGTCGCGAGTTCGATCCTTGTCTCCCCTGCCAATAAAAAGAACCTTATTCCAAGAAGATTAAAACACTTGGAATAAGGTTTTTCTTATTTCAAGAAATAGTATAGACCGCAAGTCCTGAATTTGAAAGATGAAGGAACGAAACCCTATGAAAATGCGATTTACTCCCCAACAATTCACTGCACGTCTTTTGGCCCGCACTTTGACACTGCAAGAGTTTTGCTCCCTCCACTCTGACTTTATAAACGATAAAATCCTTGAAGGACTTGCATCTCGTACTATTAGTGACCACAAAAAGCACATGAATTATCTTCAAACTTATGCATGCGGTGAATATCAACAGCACGACAAAATTGATAAGAATATGTTCAGGAATTATATTCATTATATGATTAATGATAAATACTTGAAGCCTTGAACTATCAATCTTAGGCTTCGGACTTTAAAATGCTATTTTAACTGGCTTTTCTCAAATGGTCATATTCAAGAAAACATTGCCCCCAGCCTTTCACTTGTCAAAGTACCTCAAGATACAATACAACCACTAACTAAACTTCAGAGATTTCGTTATTATGCTTGTAATCCTTGATACTGGAATAAGGATTAATGAACTTTGTGAGACAAAATTAGGAGATATTGTTACTAAAAATAGGCTTCTAAGAGTTAGAGCGGAAGTTTTAAAAACAAGAATTGAAAGGCCGCTCCCCTTAAGCAAACAAACCGCTTCCCTTCTGAGTCAATTGGGTTGATATCGCAAAAGAAAACTCATGTGAGTCTGTTTTCAATAGCCATAATGGTAACAAGGTTACAACCGAATATATAATCAGAAATTTCCAACGACATGGAGAGAAACAACATCTTGGGAAACGTTGTACCCCTCATGTCTGGAGACATACCTTTGCTGTAGAAGCAGTAAAACGAGGAATGGACATATAATAATGCTCCCAATAGAATTTATCAACATATTCTTTAACTCTATAGAAGTCTTTTTCAACTGCAACATTCTTAATATTAGTTTTATATGGTTCTGATTTTGTTTTATCAAGAACCGTTATTATCCATTCATTACTTTCTTTTTTGGAAAAATTCTGATGGTAAACTCTTGGAACATAATGATGTCTACGCGGAATATTTTGTGTATTATCCATATATAAATTCCCCTAAAAAATAATAATACATTCTAAAGCATTCAAATCTTTATATTAACTAAAATTATCAACAAAAAAATTATATACACCTGTCATATAATTACTGATTAGCATCATGTAACTCCAAATATTAAATTTAGTAACTGGCTCATTATCATAATCAAAATTACATTCTTGGAAGGCTTCAAATACATGGTAACCATGTGCCAGCTTATTTCTAAGATGATATGTATTTTCAATCGCATCAACAAGAACCTGATCCATAGTCAGATTTAGTTTTGAAAGTCCATAAACATATTTTGAGAAAGCAAATGAAGGCTTTCTCCCTATATTATTCTTGCAGATTCTTTCCCATTGATTTTTGCATTTAAGTTCATCAGCTTCAAAATAATATCCTTTTGCATTGACCAACTTCTTATCTTTTAGCTGATAATTGATAAGAAATTCTGTCATTGCAGCAAACTGAATAATTGCATTTCCAAACCTTCCAATGTCAACAAGATATTCCCCTTCTTTTAGGTAAAGGAAAGCCTGCTTTAAGTATTCGTTTTCAGAGTTGGCAAACTCAACAGCTTTCTTGACAAGTTCATCATCAAGATAATATCCTTCATTTCTGTTGTGAAAAGGTGTTTTAGATCCCCAACCATTACAGTGCATTTCATATCCAACAACAAATTCATCACCATTATACACATTGAAAAAGGCTGCATTACTTAACCCCTTTGAAATACCATCAAAAAAACTTTGAACAGCATTACCAACTTTTGAATCTGCAAGATCCTCAAAATTATGAACTCCATCTTCTTCAATATTGGTATTGGCAATCATATATGATTTTTCCACATCACCAAATTCATCCAAGTGCATTTTGATATGAACATCTTTTATATCAAATTCACTTATTGTCAGATTTGTTTTATTGAAAATATTTCCTATCCCAAAATGGAAAGGAATATAGATTTTATATATTACCTTTGGCATTATAGATCTCCAGTCTTCCATAAGTCTTTGATACATTTATAGCAGCTTTATTCCAATATTGTATCATACTGCAAATTCTTTGTCGTAAAAATTACTATAAGTGACTTAATGTATTGTTTCCAAAAGAAATATTGAAAAGAAAAGCCCTTATTTATCGATATCGATATATAACATATCCATAAATATAGAACACATAAAATTCGGTCTTGCAGTCTATAAAACGACTTCAAAATACTGTATATATAAGCATTTTTGATATTAAGACTACAAGACCATACTATAAACCGCTCACATTAAGATTATATCTCTCAACGAGTTCGCTCAAATGTCCATCAGGAATACAATACAACCTTGCCTTACTACCGTTAATGGTTACTCTGTCGCAATCAATATGAAATTTGTTTTTCAACATTGTCGTAATATAATTCTTTGTCTTAATCCACCCAAATTCTTCTGTCTCCTTAAATTTTTCAAAAACTGCATCGGAATCGTAATATTTAATACCCTTTGCTTCTTTTTTAGATGTCAGAGCAGGAATAATATCCACAAGTACGCTTATTAGCTTATATGAATCATTCTTTTCAATATTAATCTTTGATCTTTCCTTGCTTGACTCAATGGCATAGTTCCTTAAGGTATTCTCAATAGCTGTATTATTCTTTCTGTCAATAAAATTCGCTAAAGAGAATAGCAATTCCCAAATATCTTTCTCTCTATCTGAAACCTCATTGGGTAATTGAATACAATTGCTGTTATAAAGTTTCTTAATACTGCTGGCATATTGCAAACCACAAATATAAAGTTCATCCCGCAAGTCCTTCAAAAAATTGGTTGTATCGTTGTCCAATTTATATCTCTCAAGAGTCACATCTTTAGGCTTTTTAAATAGCTTTATCTTTATGCATCTGTCCATGAGAACATCGGAAATGTCGTCAATGCCTGCAAACATTTTTGGCGAATATGAGGAGAAGGGTATTGGCTTAAATGAATCCCCTCTCCTCTCGTTTCTTATTACGGTGGCTTCTGAATTAAATCCACTGTTCAGTAAAGTCATAATTCCTTGTTGATTATCTTTTTTTAGCTTTTCAAATTCATCAATTAACAGAGTTGCTCCATCTACGTCAACAAGCCTAAAAATGGATGCTTCTGAATGATTTACTGCCAATACCGCATTAAAAGCAAGCGAAGAGATTACTTCCATTACTCTAGTTTTGCCGCTCCCCCTTATCGGCATTTAGCCATATAAGGGTGATATCTGAATAGCTTATACATATATGTTCCTATAACCCAGACAGTCAGTACAGAATAGACTCTTGCATCTTCAAATACTATATATTTCTGCATATAATTTGAAATTTTATTGTAGCAATCAATTAAGGTAGATTTTTTATGCCGTTTACAAAATCAACCGCCGATTTAGCTCTAAAATGGCACATACTCGGATAATTATTATTTCTCAATATAAATCCTTTTTCGTTTAAATCTTCATACTTGAATACTTTCTTAAATGAATTGATAATGTAATGGTTATTATTATTTTCAAAAGAATAAACCATCCCATTCCTAATAAAGTCTTGTGAGGGATTAATTACCTCTTGGGTTTTCGCCGTTTGAAGTTCCTCAATTATATCGAATGTATAATGATCTAGCTTTGATACTTTCAAAATATAAAATTTCCTCCTCTTTGAATAAAATGTTAATTTGGTATAGTAAAGCGGCAGGTGTCTATCCTGCAAAGCTTCAATAATTTGTTACATTACTGGTTAGTTGCTGGTTTTATAGATATTTTTTTAGTGTATTGGCTTATTAGCTCAATCATAGTATTGTTTTTGTTGCTTGATTCTGCCGATATTGAGCCTACAATAAATGATGCAACCTTCATAAAGGATTTAATATCATTTGGATCAATGTCAGTTAATGAGTTTGCTACTTCATTTATAACCTGTGGCTTGATTGCTTTTTTTTCAGGAGTTTTTTCAATTAAACAATTGTCGGGAGAAAACCCCTTATTATCATCTATACGCTTAAGCTTTGTTTTGCCTACTTTATAGCCATTATCGATGTGCCAAATATAATAGCGTAAAAAACCAACCTCATCTGACCATTCATCACACATGGAGATTCCTTTCTCAACATAATGGTCTCTTTTACTTCCGATTGGACTTTGAGGATTACAATGACTTTTGTTTGCAATCCATGAAGCTCTGATATTTCGTAAGTACGGAAGTGCATCAATACAATTTTGAGGTAATAAAGTATAATCCTCATTATTCCTTTGTTTGTTTTTGCTCATAATTAAATATTTCCCTTCATATTATTAGGGTATAGAGGAGCAAGAGTAATTTCTTACTCCTCTTTTTTGATGCATTTTATTAAGCCTATATTCTTTGAATGTGGCCTATGATGCGCACTATAAAATTTTTAAGTACCTATTGCTTACTAAGAAAGAAATGTGTTATCATCTAATTGTCGAGATTAAATAATAATATAAATTTTCTTAGAAGCTTGAGGCATTTCTCAGGCTTATGTTTTTTCTACTAAATTCTTCTTTATAGATTTGTTCAGCCTCCTCCCTTGCTTGAATTACTGAATCTTCAAGTGGTCTATATTCCCCTTGGGATTGCCAGAATCGTCTTGCTCTTGAGATTGATTCATAGGGAACTGCCGCTTCAATTGTCGGTAACGTTATTCCATAATACTCTTGCAGATATATCCTAAATAGCATATTATCACTTGATCGAGTTGCAGGATATTTCTCAAGAATAACGGCAACATTGTCTTTTACCTTTTTAAGTTTTTCTTTCATATTTTCAAGTTCACCTCCTTAATCTACTCGGGTTCTCTTTTTCTCCTTTCTATTTCATTCTGAATTTTATGAATTGCATTTATAAAAGCCTGATCAAAATCCAATTTCTTATTTTTTAAATACTCTTTTTCCATATCACTAAAAATCCAACTTTTATTTTTCTGGTAGTTTTTTTTACTCAATATTATCTCTGCTATAGCATCAAAACTAAAAACATCACAATTCCAGTTTAGCTTTGATGTAAAATCGTCAATTTCATAATATAATTCTATAACCTTCTCACTGTCAATATTTTCAATTATAGTTGCCCCAAGTTTTTCTTTGAATTGCTTGCGCCAATAATCAGTAGATTCGGTAAATAGTCCTTCCATAAGTAAGCCTTCGTTTTCTTTGATACTATCTCTATTTTGTTCACCAACAAGCATATATCGTCCATATTCATATGGATAGCTTTCAAAATCACTATAATTAATACCTGTTACCCATTCAACTAAACCTTCAACAGTAACCAATGTTTTTTTCTCAAACACTATACCAAAGATTGAGGCCATTTCCTCCAAATCTTCAATTGAACATAATCTATAATTTTTATCTAGTTTCTTTGCCAATGACTCATTTGTAGTAACTCCCCATTCTTCATCCAAATCAATTTCTTTATTATAGTACGGCTTATCGGTCTCATAAAAATAAATTGGTTGTATTTTTTTCATATATTCACATCTTTCTTATTTTCGTAATTTTTTCTTATAATAAAGTCATGTATTAGTGTATATAGTTCTTCTTTTTGTTTTTTCTTTATTACTCCAGGTATATAAGCATCCTTAATAGCATCTGATGTATCATCATCAAACTGAATAGCATATAATATTATTTTTAATATGTCATACTCAATACCTTTTCGGGTTGATTCCATAACTCTTGTCAGCACTTTATAGGTAAATAATATATTTGCATCAATTGTTAATTCTCTAATTTTCTCAATTAACTCTTCTTGATTTATTTCTTTTTGTAATAAAATCACTTTTTGTTTTTGGTGCTTTTCATTCTGTTTATTCATCAATAAAATTTTCTCTATCTCAAGCATTTCAGATATTAATAATTCGTCTTTGGTAAAATATGATTCATCAATTGAAAATAACTCAGATAACTTTTCTCTATAAACTTTCCTTATTTTTGTTCCTTGCGTCCATTTATAAATGGTCATTCTTGAAACACCAATTTTCTCAGCAAGTTCATGTATTTTTAACTTTTCATGTTCAATTAGGTATTCTATTGCATTCATTTTTAACTCCTTCCTCACAATATTAGTTTACATCTATTTCTTAGATGTTTCAATTTATATACTCAAAAATATACATCGTAAACTTTTATATTGCATATACAAGTTGTTTTTGATAGAATATTGATTAAACCGATAGCCAAACGGGACGCAAATTGTGGTCAACCACGTTTGAATAAAGGATTTTTGGTGACGAGTAGCCTTGAGCGGTCTCCAAAACCGGGTGTCGCGAGTTCGATCCTTGTCTCCCCTGCCAGATAAAAGAACCTTATTTCAAGTAGATGATAGCACTTGGAATAAGGTTTTTCTTATGCAGTTCTTTTGAATCTGCAAAACTCTATTTAATTGCTTCTTTGTGGTGACGGTAGATTTGTTTACCTTCATCAGTTTCTTCCTAAGCACTTCAAACTCTCTATTCATATGTAATTTAGCGCTTTAATCATATTATATTAATCCATTTTTTCCACAAATTATACCGTTACAGTATTTAAAACTGCTCGCAAATTATGTTTGTTAGCAGTCTGAGTATACCGCACCCCTTTGTCAAGACACGATTTTAATAAATGAAAGTTGTCTCCCTTCCTTTATGTCTTGTAGTGTCATGCGACTTCTTGAACATTGACATTGAAATAAAAGTTATGAGGTACATCCCCTCTGAGAGAATCATGTGGGCGATAGGTATTGTACATATGGATGTAGTCACTGATGCCGCTACGGAGCTCTCTGGGCGTATTATACTCGGTTATGTATATGTTATCATATTTGATAGTCCTGAAGAATCTCTCGGTACGTACATTGTCTAGGGCCTGGCCTTTTCCATCCATCGAAATGCGAACACCACTTTCCTCTAGAAGGTGGATGTACTCAGGATTGGTGAATTGGCATCCCTGATCGCTATTCACAATTTCGAGTACACCTTTTGAGAAAGCGCGCTTCATACAACTTAGAACGAAGCTCTTCTCAATGGTGCTCGATAGCTCGTAGTCAACAATGTAGCGGCTATACCAGTCAATGATCACAAACAAGTACATGAAACCTTTTGCCATCTTGATGTAGGTAATGTCCACACCCCAAACTGTTTATGTCATACTAAAAATACAGAGCATTGCAGCATAAAAATGCATACTTAGATTGCAGCTAAGAAGTAAAGAAAAAGGCACTTGTCAGCATCCATAAAAACCCTTATCGTTGTATTCGGCTAAAAAGTACATCGAGGGGGTAGCGAAAGGATGTTGAAAATGCCTCAACAACAGTATATCAAGTTTTTGCGTGAGGTAGAAGGGCTAAATATTAACGAAATCTCAGAAGCCGTACATATTGATTGGAGAACAGCTAAGAAATATGCAGACCGCGACGATTGGAACATACGAATAAACAAAAATAGTCGTATAGCTCCTGTAATGGATTCTTTTAAGGAAATTGTAGATACGTGGCTAATTGAAGATCAAATATTACCTCGGAAGCAACGTCACACAGCAATTCAGATCTTCAAAAGATTATTAGATGAACATCAATTTAAAGGCAGCTACAGGACAATTTGTGACTATGTCCGCAGGAAAAAGAATGACATGGACCTTGAAAAAGCTAAAACATATCAACGGCTTGAGCATCTCGGCGGCGAAGCGCAAGTAGATTTTTGCACCATTAAAGTGAGCAAAGAATCAAATCTTGTAGACTACAAGCTGCTTGTAATGTCCTTTCCGTATAGCAATGCTACTTTTGTCCATCCTGTTCCGACTGAGAATCAAGAATGTTTTCTTGAAGGGCTTAAGATCCTATTCATTAAGGCAGGTGGAGTACCCACAAGAATATGGTTTGATAATCTATCAGCAGCTGTTGCAGGGATTGAAAAGAATGGTGAACGCAAATTGCGAGACCTTTTTGTGAGGTTTGAGTGCCACTATCGATTTGAATCCATATTCTGTAATCCAAATAGCGGCAATGAAAAAGGAAATGTAGAGAACAAGTGCGGTTATGGGAGAAGGAACTGGTGTGTACCAATCCCCATCTTGGAAAGTCAGGAAAAGCTCGCTGAAGAATTAGACAGTTTGGCTCAAAAAGATATGGATAGGCCTCATTATGCAAAGGGAACGGCCATTGAGGATCTATGGACTGAAGAGAAGGACAAGCTAAACAAGCTTCCCGACAATGACTTTCAGGTATTTCGTCTTGATAGTGCTCAAGTGAATAAATACGGGGAAGTTACCATAGACAAAATGTCAATAAAGGTATTTAATTCGAGACCAGGCAATGAGGTGCTATTGCGTCTATGGTGGGATAGGCTTGAGGTGCTGGATCAGCATTACAAGGTACTTACTTCTATTCCACGACCTTATACCGGGAAAGTATATGATATCCCTTGGGTAGATGTATTTAAGGGATTTCAGCGTAAACCCCGAAGTGTTCGACACTCTCAGTTCACCCGAATGCTGCCTGCAGTATTGCAAGAATATATTCTGATTGAGGATGTGGATGACCGCAAAGAAAGGATCAGTGCGTTTGTCAATTGGTGTAGTGTTTACTCCTTAAACGACATTTCTGAGGCGATAGGAAGGCTAAAAGACAGTGCTAACGTATCAATGGTTACAAGCCTGTTACCGCTTATCAGCGAGAATCCCCGGACGGTCAAAAGCGGGTTCAATGAAGAGTATACACCCTCTGCAGTAAAGGGCACTGTACCTGATCTGGCAAGGTACAGCTCCCTCACGAAGGGGGGTGAAATCGCATGAGTACATCATTAGTTAATATTTGTAGACAATTGCGGCTTGCTCATATTGTAGAAACTGTGAATGATCGAAATGATGAGAGCTTAGAAAAATTAGTTGAAGGCATCCTTACCGCAGAACTTGAAGGACGTAAACGAGCCAAGCTAGGGAAATTGGTAGCCAACGCAGGATTTCCTCACCTAAAGACATTTGAGGGTTATGAATACGAGAGCATTACTTTTCCACCCAGTTGCAACAGGGATAAACTTCTTTCACTGGATTGGATGCAGCATAAAGAAAATATCTTGATGATGGGTGCTGTTGGGACAGGGAAAACACATATGGCTATTGCATTAGGGGTTGAGGCCTGTCGTAAGGGAATGAATGTTCAATTTTATCGTGCTGCTGAACTTGTGTCTATCTTGCAGGAAAAGTTTGCTGAAGGTCTCATTACCAGATTTCGAAGCAAGCTTCGGAAACTTGAGATGCTAATTCTGGACGAGGTTGGATATGTACCTTTTAATCAAACAGGCGCAGAGCTGCTTTTCAACGTTATTGCTGATTGCTACGAACAGCAAAGCGTTGTGGTAACAACAAATTTGGAATTCGGACAATGGACAACAGTATTTGGTGACAACAAATTGACTGCTGCACTAGTTGATAGACTTGTTCATCATGCTCACATTCTAACTTTTACAGGTGATAGCTTCCGCTTAAAAGAGGCTATGAAAAGAACTCAAAACTAAATATTTGCTGGCAAGTGTCTTATGCATAAAAATGCTGCATTTTTCTGTATTTCTATATTGCAGAAAACACCCCAAACCTGATTTGGTCTTGTAATTTTCAGCTTCCTCAGCAAGTAAGGTCTCAGAAATTGCGCGTGGTAACGCTTACTGAGGTTCGGCTTCGGGAAGATTGTCATAATCCCCATCTTTCTCATCAAACGATATACCCGTTTATGGTTTACAGGGTACACAGCTTTGAGTAGTTGAGTAATCTTGCGATACCCAAAGGTAGGATGAGCAGTATGGATCTCATCAATTCTGTTCATTACATCAGCAGTCTTAGTGTCAGGTTCAGGAGGTGTGTAATCCCGATAGACACTGGTTCTGTTTACTGAAAGTAGCTCACATTGACGCTTTATGGTTAGTAGTGTAGAATCGCGTTCAACTGCCAATAAACGGTCCTTTTCCGCCAAGCAACTCTCTAGATTTTTTTTTGAGAAAGTCAGTCTCAATCGTCAGTTGACCAACCTTACGCTCTAACTCAGCAATATGTTCCGCCTTCTCGGCCAATTCCTTCTCGGCATCTGAAGGACCTTTCTTAAACACTTCAGAAGCTCTTTCCAAGAACTCGACCTTCCACCGGCTGATGACAACCGGACTGATTTGGTACTTTGCGGCTAGCTCGTTAACTGTACTCTCTTCTCTCAGGAGTTCAAGGACAACTTGAGTTTTAAATTCGGGGCTAAAGTTTCTTCTCGTTCGACTCATGGTTTCATTATAACTTACATTTGAAATTTTGTGTCTCAGATATTGGGTTCAGTATAGAGGACGGTCTTAACCGCCTCTAATTTTACCTGCCTAATAATTAGTCTGTAGATAATTAGGTTGATTCCGATATATTAAATTGTCGATAAGTATAGCATGGATAAAAAAGGGAGTGATGTCAATGATATATAGGAGAGATAGAAAATACATTAGAAATCGTAAGGCTAATACTGATAAAAACCCTAAAAAGAACATAAAGGAATTCCTTACATTCATGATAACTATTATCGTTCCTATCGTCTTTGCAATCTCATGTTTAAGAAAATATGCTACACTTAATTTTTATGGTATAAGTCAAGACCTTTTTTATGTCAATATGAATGAGAGTATACCATACATAATTAAACATCTCTTTCTTAGTATCTTCATCTTTGCCTTTCCTTACCTAAATTATAGGTATCCAGCGAAAGGTTTTGGGAATAAATTGGGTTTAGTTTTTGCCATCTTAATAACAATGGTAATTTCAAATATTTACATCAAAACATACAATGAATTTCATAAGTCTATTTTCCCAGTAATTTGCCTTCTTGGAAGTATTATTATTTATAATTTAAGGCCAATCACAAATAACTTTTTCAGTGGTAAACCTTTAGAAACATTAAAAAAGAAGGTAATAGGTTTTTTACGAATTTTATTTTCAGTGTGCCTATTAGTCTTTTCTTCGTTTTTACCTTTATGTTGGCTTACTGATCTGGTTGCGGATACAACGGGTTTAAGTGTATCTCAAAAACAAGATTACCAAGTTCTAGAAAACAATAAGGTGGTTGTAACAACTTATAAATATTCATTTATTGTACTAAAATATGAAACCATAAATGGTACAACGTATATTTTTAAAAATGATTATGAACTTATTTCACCACCAGATATAAAACTAAAGGCAGTGAAATTTGATAAAGTTAAGCCTCGGTAATTGTTCGTTCTTTATTTATTGCGAATAAGGTTTTTAGTTTAAGATAAATTTGTTGATTAACAGAAACACATAGTATTTAGTATACATATGGTGAAGAGGAGGGACACGTGGACAGGTTCAACGGCCCAAACTTAGCTATTTAGAGCTAACGCAATTGAAGCATCAAGTATCCCCAGGGTCAATCTAAATCGGAGGGGTGGGTCAGTTTGAATCGGATGACTGGGTCAAACTGAATCGGAATAACCACCACCTCAGAGTTATGGTAATCATTTGTTTATAATGCTTTCCAAGAAACTCTGAATATATACATATATCTTTGTAAAAATTCAATTATCTCCATATTACATCGTTTTTCACTTATATTATATTTCTATTATGGGTATAAAAAAGCCCCTCCGGTGAGGGGGAGAGATTGTAGACATGGTATAATATGACTATGGCTGTTTACTTTTAAAATTTCTATATAGTTTTTCAATTATTTTATATAGCCAAAGCATAGTAAGGTAGTATAACAAGGAATTTAGAATATATAATTCTATTTTGAAATTTATTGATGTTATTTTAAAATTATGTAATACATAAAAAATATCTTTAGCACCATATGGATTGAAATATAAAAAGAATCTTAATGGCCATCCAAAGCCTGTAGTAATAGCATCAATAACTTTCATGTCAAATATGAGTATGCTGAAAAGTGAGAATAAAAACGAACCTATAACGATAAGTCTCTTAGCTTTTAATTTAATCATGTTTACCTCAATAACATTTTAAAATCATTATTGACAGTGCTATAACTTATCTCAAAAAGGTAATCACATTAATTATTGCCAATACACACTTCCATACAAGTCATCTGGAATCACTGCCCCTATTGGATAATCACCAATCTTTACGCCTACAGTGAGATACCCATGTACTTCATACTCAATTATTTGACCGTCGTCAACAATATTTGCTGCATAGCCAGTCTGTGTCCATGAAAGACCAATTGTTAAACCTGATAAATTTGTAGTAAGATTTTTAACATCTCTAAAGTACTTCATATATCCAATGTTTTGATAAGTGTAAGTCAAAGTTAGATTCATCCAAGCCAGTCCACTAATATAATGAGAACTATTATGGATTCCATTATATGTAGGAGGATCTGAAGACGCAAATAGCATACTACTTAAACTATCGTTATTTGGTGCTATAGCTTCTTCTATAACTCTTTGTTTAATTTTGTTTTTGTTAATATCTGATAAGAATTTTTCAAATTCGCGCATATCTTGGAATTCATACATAATTCCTAAGTCTGAAGGCTTCTCGGTAATACTTACCCCATGCTTTTTTGCTAAATTACTAATTTCCTGCAATCTATCTGTTGGTGCTCCAAATTCTGCAGCAAAAGCGGCAGTTCCAGAAATCATAATAATAGCCATAATAACGCAAATAACTTTAAATGTTCTTCTCATTTCATTTCATTCCTTTCATTAATCTTATTACTTAAACTATTAATAAGCAGAATTCATCAGTTGAAAAGACAAGTAACTTTGCTGTACTTTCCATTGTTCCAATTTTTTATTATCTTAAACTCCATGCATGTGTTCATGCTTGATTATACCAGAACCATTTCTATTTATTAATTCAAATGTAACAACTGCGGTTTGAAATGTAACAACTGCGGTAAAAATTTACATATAATAATTTAACTAAAATTGGTATGTTAAGTGATTTAACTAATTATTATCATTTTTAGTTAAAAAGAGGTTGTATATAAAGCATACTATTTGAACTTATTACAAAGCCGTAGAATCATTTTTTCTTTCTGGATATAACTAAGCTCAATTTTAATATAAAATGCCTTTAAAACTTTAAAATCAACTTAAAAATATGCAAATTCTACATCTCCCTTTTGATTTCTATTTAGTTGTTGCTTGACGAGAAATTGATAATCCAATACAATTAAACAAAGGAAATATATGGGAGACGGTTACATGCACGATATAGAAGCTGCTTTTCGGAACAGTCAGTTATTTTCAAAAGAAGAACTTATACTATCGTTTGAGCTTATGATGGAGCATATTGAACATGATGCCGGTTATACAAAAGGGTCTATAAAACAGAAATTAGAATTGTGTAATAAGTTCTTGGTGGTTCTTAAGAAGTGTAAGCTGCCTATACTAACAGAACTTTATTATTTTTACGATTATAAGCTTACAGGAAACGGAATTGAGTTAAATCTATGGAGTGCTGAAAACCTTGAAGTAGATGAAGACGGGACTAGCATTTCCACTATGAGTCTTGCTCTTGAACGAACCTTATTAAACGTAAAATGTGAATATGTTACTATTGACCAATTTTCTAAAATACAAGAAGTTAAGCCCTTAACAGTTACGCAATGGATTCACCGTGGCAGACTCAGAAATGCAAAAAAAGATGGTGATAAATGGCTAATACCATCGATAGAGGACAAGCCTTCTAGGGGTTATGAATCAGTGCAATATCTTATTGAAGATGCAGAATCAGTTCAAATTGATGAGTTTCCACTTGTATCTATGTGTGATTCAATATGGATTCGTCAAGATGATGAAGATAAAAGAAAATTTATTTGCCGCTTTGATAATTACAAGACACACTTCCATGAAAAGATGGAGCTTAGTCGTAACGATGTGGAATCGATAGAATTTGAACTTATATCTTCAGGCAAAGCTAAACCAGAGGGTATTATACGATGGGTTCCAACTATAGAACGAAATCAAGAATGATTTGTTATTCCCTTTGTATTTTAGTATAATATTGGTAGACCGAAGTATTAACAGGACGCAAATTGTGGTCAAAGCCGCTTGAATAAAGGATTTAGTCTGACGGGGAGTCTTGTGCGGTCTCCAAAACCGCGTGTCGCGAGTTCGATCCTTGTCTCCCCTGCCAATAAAAAACCTTATTCCAAGCAGATTAAAACACTTGGGATAAGGTTTTTGTTATTGTGAAACAGCAAGGTTCCCGCAGTTCTTAAACTTACTCTTTTCTTTAATCATTCCACCTTATCTATAACTATCAGCCCATTGCTGATACCAAGCATTGGCGTATGGATGCATGTTAACAAATTTCCATACCCCATCAGGATTACCGAATCCACAATGCTCCTGAATGGTCGCCTTATAATCTGTATTTTCATCAATCATTGGTATCTCAAAATAATTAAGTATACCTTTAGCTAAACCTTCAGCTATCTTCTCCATATTATCAAGTATCCACATAGCATCTTCAAAATTATCATGAAAAGCAATCTCTATTAATGCTGCAGGAGCTTTTGTATAAGCTGGCTCATACAAGGGTTTACCCTGACCAAAGAAATTAGCAGATTCTTTTACCCCACGGTCACCTGTAGGGGTCATAGCTTCAATTTCTTTGTAAACTGCTCTTGCCAATTTTTCACCCTCACCACCAAATCTATGAACATAAACCTCACACCCTCTTGTATTTTTATTCCAAGCATTACTATGTATTGCAAAATGAAAATCAGGCTTCTTTGAATTTGAATCTGCAACAGCTTCTTTAAGTGTCATAGTGGGTTTATTACGATATACTATAAGTCCATGAGCTTCAAGTATCGGTTCAAGGATATCTGTAATTTGATTCATTACTTTTTCTTCTGTCCCATAGTTACTAGCACCAATATTATTCTCTTGTGTAGAAGGGGAGAGATAAATACTTCTTTGCTCCATGTTATCCGCCTTTCAAATTTACACGTTGTCTCTTTCTAATCTATTTTTATTGTGTAAAGTTGAATACTATACTATTCTTATTTTCGAAAGAAATTCACAAATATATCCATTATTGTCGCAAATTACAGACTATAGAAACGCTTTATATGCGTTGCATGCAAAAACACCTCCACGGCGCACTAATCCATGAAGGTGTTTCGCTATATGTAAGGAGGAAGTAAGAAACCTAAGCAAGTATAACAACTGTCTTCATTTCGGTCATTTCCTCAATGGCGTATTTGGGGCCTTCCTTGCCGAATCCGCTTTCTTTGACACCGCCGTAGGGCATATTCCCAAATCGGAAGCCGCAGGTTCCGCCTACAATCACGCTGCCGGTCTGGAGCTTGGAGATGGCTTCCATGGCGATGGGCATGTTGTTGGTGAGAATACCCGAGTTAAGGCCGAACCTGGAGTCATTGACCATGTTATAGGCTTCTTCCATTGTGTCAAAAGGAATCACCGATACAACCGGGCCAAAAACCTCATCCTTTATGACCTTCATATCCCTGTTGACATGGGTAATGACTGTAGGCCACACCACTGCATCTTTCCTTTGATGGCCGCAGTGCACTACAGCACCTGATGCTTTGGCCTCATCCACCCATTCCATGACACGCTCCGCATCCTTTAAGGAAATCATGGGTCCTACCTGGGTGGCAGGATCTGAAGGATCTCCGGCAATCTTAGCTTTGCTGAGCTCTACCAATCGATTCAGGAAAGACTCATAAATAGGCCGCTCTACATAAATTCTCTGGAGATGGATACAAACCTGGCCTGCATTGGTGAAAGCAGCATCGGCACAGGCTAACGCTGCCTGCTCCACGTCATAGTCTTTGCAGACAATGGTTGCGGAATTGGAGCCCAGTTCCAGAGCACATTTGCGTAATCCGATTTTTTCCTTGATGCTCTTTCCCACCGGCACGCTTCCGGTGAAGCTATAAAAACGGATATCCTCATTGGCTGTGAGCATATCGCCGATCACCCGGCCGCTGCCACTTAAATAACTGATAAATCCGTCGGGAACACCGGCATCCATTAAAATTTCACAGAACTTATAAGCTATGATCGACGTAGCCTCGGCAGGCTTTAGTATGACGGGATTACCCGCTGCCAGAGCCGGTGCCACCTTGTGGACTACAAGATTCAGCGGAAAGTTAAAGGGCGTGATAGCAGCCACAATGCCAATGGGCTCACGACGGGTATAGCAGGTTCTTGTGTCCAGCCAGGGCACCGGAAAGCAAACCGTTTCCCCGGTAATACGCTTGGCTTCCTCTGCCGATTCGGTCAATAGATCAATGGTCCAGGCCACTTCATTTTTAGCATCCTGAACAATTTTACCTGTTTCATGAATCAGAACCTCGGCAAGCTCATCTGCCCGCTCTGCCATGAGTGAAGCTGCCTTTGTCAGTATATTGTATCGTGTCTGCACATCAAAATAAGTTGACTTGAATGCTGCTTTTGCGGCCGCTACGGCATCGTTGACATCCTTTTCCCCAGCAATACTGATGGTTGCATAATGGGCGCCGCTGTACTTGTCCAGAATGGGTCTTGTCTCCTCACGGTAAACCTTTTTCCCGCCGATAATCAGCGGATAGGACTCCATTTTACTCATATTGCTTCCTCCTTATGACTCTTGATATTCCGGCCAAGCCGGATATTCTGCGAGAGCAGGATACCCATAAAAGCGATGAGCAGCCCTGCTATGGTGCCTGTATTGACATATTCCTTCCAGCCCAGAGCACCAATAATGGTGTTGAAAATGATATTGACCGACAGAATGGGGATGATGGTTGAAACGGGTATTTGCCGCAGCGCCCGAGCAAAACACCATGTCGCTATACTACTGAAGAGGCCGGGCAATAGCATCTTGTAAGTGTCAGGGGTAGCTAAGCTGCCAAGAAAGCCCATGGGGTCGGTGCTTAGTCCAAGAATCGTCAGCAGCACGATGCCAAACAGGGTGCCATAAAAGAAAATCGTATTTTGCGAAACCTGCTGTTTAAAAAGTGTTTTCTGAATCACCGAGCCTGATGCCCAGCTGAGTCCCGCCAATATCCCGAACAATACTCCCCACTGCCAACCCAAAGTTACGACTCCCTGAGACTTAAAATAGGTAATCATGGCGATGCCTGCCGCAAAACAAACCACCCCTGCCCAGCCTTTGGGGGATATATGCTCCCGGAGTAAAACAGCTCCCAGAACAACAGCCCATATAGCCTGACTTTGTACAGTAGGGGAGGCAATAGATAGGCCGCCAAAACGCATGGCGAGAAAATAGAGTACGTTGCCCATTAACACTTGCACAGTGCCATAAAGCAGGATCCGGTAAAGGATGGAACGACTTTTCCAGTAAGCACCGCCTCCCTTTTCGCGGGTCATACCCAACAAGCTTATTAAAACCAATGGCAAAGCCTGCACAATTGAGCCTGCTATAAAGTTTACATTTACCGCCACCATACGCATGGATACATCATTTGACAGGTAAAGAACCACTGCCAGCGCAATCCATGTCCACTTCCAGTTTTTCATCGGATGCCACAGCTTTCCTTACTAAAGGGCACGCGGTTTTCCTCAAGGAAGCCGTCACGGAATTCAAATCCCAGACCTGGCTTATCTGGTACATAAATAAAGCCGTCTTCCACCCGAATACCTTCCTTAAAGACATTGTCATACATGGAGATGGTGTAGGCCGGAGGCTCAAAGGGCAGCTCAAACCAGGGGCAGTTGGGCAGGGATGCCGCAACCTGCATATTGGCCATGAGCCCGCAGGGATTCGACCAGGTATGAGGAATAAACAGCTTGTGATAGGCTTCTGCCAGAGCAGCGGCCTTACGCATCTGGAACATGCCCTCGCAGAAAACACTGTCGCCCTGAAGGATATGATAGCCCTCGTTTCGAACAAGGTCCTTAAATTCATTGAGGCCGGAGTTCTTTTCACCGCCTGCCAGAGGAATATCCACCTTTCTGGCAATGGCTGCAAGGCCTTCATAGTTGTATCTTGCCAATGGCTCCTCAAGCCATAGAATATTCAGCTTTTCAAGCTCCCTGGCCACATGGAGCGCCGTATAGGTGTCCCAGGAATAGTTGATATCACTGGCACCGGGTAAATGATCGGCCTGATTGGCATCCACCATGAAGGAGATTTTGCCCGAGAACTTGGCCACAATAGTCCTGATATCCTCCAGATCATCCTCCGGATTGGGGCTGTGCATCCTGAGCTTGGCGGCTGAAATGCCCAAATCAATACAGGTTTGCACATATTCTATTCTCTTTTCGAGTGGGAGAATTTCCCCCGCGCTGGCGTAAACCCGCATTTTGTTGGTATAACCGCCCCACATTTTATAGACCGGCATACCGCAGTATTTTCCTGCCAGATCCCAGAGCGCGGCTTCCACCATCCACGGCCAGCCCATACGCAGCTTGGCGTTGGAAATAATGGGCCGGATATGCTCAATCATCAAGGGGTCCTTCCCTATCAACTGCTTCTTTAAAAAGGTGTTGACTCCTACTACGTTTTCCCAGCCATCGGCAGTACCCGCTGAGATACCGGTAACCCCTTCGTCTGTGACAATCTGCACCACCGTCATGCCCACAGCCGTCATGGTCATTCCGCTCCCCCATGTGGGATGGAATTCCCCGGGAAGCGGGCATTTAACAAAATCCGTTATGACATCAATAATTTTCATGGATAAGTATCCCCCTTAATTTGCTTTTCCGGTTCCGCCAAAGAGCCGTATTTTCTGCTGTACCATTTTGGTCATTGCCTCATAGGGCACAAAAGTCAAATCGCTGGCATACTTCACTGTTTCCAGAGATTTGATATGCCTGATCGTGGCTTTTATCATGACATCACTGATTTCTGTGGCTACATTTATTTTGGATATACCCGCCTTAACGGCTTCCGCCAGCATGTCATCAGGTGTATAGGATGAGCCGTGCAACACCAGCGGTGCATCGACTTTAGCCGCAATACGTTTTAGCAGCGGAATATCCAGATTCGGCACATCATCGTAGACACCATGGAAGGTGCCTATGGATACAGCCACATAATCGACGCCGGTTTCTTTATAGAAGCGCAACGCTTCGTCGGGATCGGTATAGACGATGGCGTCCTTGTGCTCGCCGCCTTCAGAACCGCCCACATGGCCTATTTCTCCTTCAACAGGCAGGTTCAAGCCCCTGCATACGTCTACTACACTACGGGTCAACTCAATGTTTTCATTGAACGGCAGCGATGATCCGTCAAGCATCACCGATGTAAATCCGGCAGCAATGGCCTGCCCTACTTGAGAAAGAGTTGCTCCGTGATCAAGATGGACAGCCACAGGCACTTTTGCACGCTTCGCCTCACATAGGGCAATGGCTCCCAAAACATCCAGTCCAATAAAAGACTCAAACCCGCTCCAAATTTGAAGCATCACCGGCGCATTCTCACGCTCTGCCGCCGCCACAATGGCTTTGGCGCTTTCCATATTGAAAATATTAAATGAACCAACCGCATAGCCGCTTTTTCTTGCCGCTTTCAGCATTTCTCTTGACGATACCAATGGCATTTTTCGTTCTCTCCTTATCTCTTTTCTGTTATGGTCACAAAATGGTTTTCATCGTAGGTGATTTCTGTCTCCACATCGTTTATATAGAGCTTTTTAACATCGGGACAGTTAATGGCGTAGGTCAGCTCCAACCCCTGGGCGCCCTGAATGTTCAGCCTGCTGACACCTGTATCACCGTCAAAGTCATATCTAAAGCTGATATCCCAGGTGTCTGTTTTAAGGTCATAATAGGCAATATCATGAACCGGACAGATCTCCCATCGCATTTTTTCATGGGGCTTCTCATCCACATAGTTCATTGACTCCACAAAGGGAGTTGCCGTTTCACCCCGCAAGAAAACAGGTGTGATATCGATTGGCGTGGAAATTTCCACTGTTCTGCCGCCGCCGTACCATTGATGGTGGTGCAAATCCAGCCAGGCCGTACCGGCCGGCAAATAAACCCTGCGAACCGGATCATTGCTGAAAACAGGGGCCACCAGTATATTTCTTCCCAGTAAGTATTCGTCGTCTATATGGGCTGTCATAGGATCGTCCTTAAAATCCAGAGCCAGAGCCCGCAGCATGGGGGTTCCGTCCTTGGCGCATTGGTGAGCCTCACTATACAAATACTCCATGAGTGAATACCTGAGAGCCGCATATTTTCGGTATTGGCGCACAGCTTCCTCCCCATAGGCCCAGGGTTCCCTGGCCGATGTGCCATGAAAACGCACCAGCGGAGAAAGCATGCCAAACTGGAGCCACCGGATATAGACATCGGGCTCGGGTGTGCAGAAATAGCCGCCCACATCATGACTCCAGAACGGAAAGCCCGACAATCCCAGAGAAAGACCGCCGCGCAGGGAGTGGTACATGCCGTTATAATCCGAGTCGGAATCTCCTCCCCAATAGACGGGGTACCGTTGACATCCGGCATAGGCTGAGCGGCCCCAGACCAGGGAATCTCCCGGATGAACCTCTTGGCACACCTCATAGGCTGCCTTGTTATACAGTAAAGGATAAAGATTATGCATATCCCGGCCATCCAGGCCGAAATAGCGGTAACAGTCCTGTGCGTTTTCGCCGAAATCTGTTTTTATAACGCGTATTCCCTGTTTTAAAAGCTTCCGCAGCTTTTCCTGATACCATAAAACCGCGTCGGGATTACTAAAATCAATGACACCCTCATGGGCTTCCTGATCGGCAACACTTCCATCTTCATGGCGAGCGAGATAGCCTTTTTTAGCCGCTTCCTTGTAAATGACGCTGGCTTCCTTGATATAGGGAAGCTGCCACACCGAAACCTTGATACCTTTATCCAAGAGCTTCCGGCACATACCGGGTATATCGGGGTAACGCTCGGTATCAAACTCAAAATCGAAGTTAAAGCTCTTGCAATAGGCCCAGTCAATATGCATGACATCACAGGGAAGCTCTTCCTTCCTGAGTTTTTGTGCCACATCCTCTATTTCCTGCTGGGTCATATAGCAGTTGCGGCTCATCCAGACGCCAAAGGACCATTTGGGCGGTATCTGGCTTTTTCCCGTCAGCTCCGTATATTGTTCGAGAATGTTCCTGGGATCCTGTCCCACGAAAATGAACATATCCAGTAGATCATCCTCAACCTGGCTGCTATAGGCCTTATAGAAGTAATCACCCATGGAAAAGCGAATCTTTCGGGGTGTATTATAGTAAACACCGTATCCTCTGTTACTTATGAAAAACGGCACACTCTTATAGGCTTTGTTGTTGGATACCCCGACGGGATTGATGACCCAGTTCAAAATTTCCTGGCCGTTTTTATTGATGGGAGAAAAGCGTTCCCCAAAGCCGTAAAAGCATTCATCATAGCGGTTTTTCACGCTTTCACAGTAGCAGAAGCGACCTGTGTCTTCATCCTCTACATAGCCAAACGGGAAGCACTCAAAGCCCGGGTAACTCAGGCTGGCCGTATTACCCGTTATATTATCGTCTTCGCCTTCCTTGAAGCCTCGTCGGCGGTCTTGAGTGACATTGTGCATGTCGTCGTTATATTGGTGGTAGAGGACTTGTCCGGTTGAATCTGCTATCTCCATTCTGAAAGGATTTTTATAGAGCTTGACTAGGGCTTTATCGGTGATAAGGCTATAGCCCTCCTCACCTTCAACACACCGGAAGTTCTGCATGGGTCGTGGTTCTTCCAAAAGCATGGGCTGATGTTTCTCCGGCACACAACTACCATTACTGAGGCGAACGCGAAGCGCTGAGGGTGATACAAATTCCAGCACCAGAGTCATTTCAGTCAAGTCGCCATTATATCGAAAAGCCCTTCCCTGCATCAGAGCGCTGATGACAATGGGCTCCTTATGGCAGACCAACGCATCCAGAGTTATTTCCACACGCCCTTTTAAAAGCTGGAGCTTCTTAATGGTGCGTGGAATATGAAGCTTTAGGTGTTCCCCTGTAAAATCAGATTTTGAAAAGGTTTTGTATTCTTTAAGATCGATATACATAACAAGCCTCCTTATCCCTTGACTGCACCGGCAGAAAGTCCTCCCACAAGACTCTTCTGGGCTACCGAAAAGAATATGATAATGGGAATCAGGCTGATGACGGCAGCGCCCATCAGGCTTCCCCAGTCGGTGCTGTATTCTCCTATGAAGGACTGAATTCCAAGGGAAATGGTTTTCTTCTCTGTTGAGGTAATAAATAAATTGGCGAACATGAATTCATCCCAAGACATCATGAAGGAATACAGGGCCGTAGCTACAATACCCGGCTTAGCAATGGGAAGCATGATGGAGATTAAAGTCCGGAATTTGTTGGCCCCGTCAATACTGGCGGCTTCCTCCAACTCCCATGGGAGTTTTTCAAAAAAGGTTTGTACATTCCAGATGCAAAATGGAAGCGTAAAGGAGCAATAGATAAAGACCAACCCCAAAAGGGTATCTCCTAAACGAAGACTTCTCATGATGACATAATAGGGTATGGCCAACAAAACGCCCGGAAACATCCTGGTATATAAAATGGCCATTTTCAGCTTATTGCCACCCCGGATATGATACCGGGTGAGACCGTAAGCACAGGTTACGGAAAGGAAAATGGAAACCAAAGTTGATATAACAGCTACTATGACACTGTTATTAAAGTAAACCAGAAATTTTGCCTTAACCAGCACATTGATGTAGTTTTCCACCGTAATGCTTCTGGGGAAAATATCTGCAACACTGAAGATCTGTTCCTTGCTTTTCAGAGAAGTTAGGATCACCCAAACCAATGGGAAAAGGGCGAGGAGAGCAAAAATTGATATCAATATGTATTGTGCGACTTTTTCTTTATTCCCCCGTTTATTCATTTTATTTCTCCTTTTCTGCAATGAGCTTGGTGTATAAATAAGTCAGCGCTGCAATTATCGCAAAGATAATGGTTGAAATGGCGGCAGCCTCACCGAATTCGTACATGACAAATGCCCGTTTATAAGAATAGGTATAAAGAATTTCAGTAGTTCCCAAAGGTCCTCCCTGGGTCATGAGCCAAACTGCATTGAAATTGTTGATGGTTCCGATAGTCGTCAGAATAGTGGCGATGGCCACGGGCTCCTTGATCATGGGCAGAGTGATCCGGAAGAACATTTTGGTTCGGGATGCACCGTCCACACGTGCGCTTTCATATAATTCCAGGGGTACTGTCTGCAGTGCGGCCAGAATAAAGATCATGACAAAGGGTGTGCCTTTCCAGATGCTTTCAATTATGACGGCCCACCGGGCGGTATTGATATTCCCCAGCCAGGAAACACCTTCTGAAATGATATTTAATTTTGTTAACACAAGATTGAAAATGCCCACTTTAGTGTCATAAAGAAATCTAAAGGTCAGCGCGGCAATAACGGACGGAATGGCCCAAGGCACCAATGTGGCTGTGCGGAAAAAGCCGCGTCCGCGCATGTCGGTATTCAATAGCAGCGAAATGATAGTCGCAAGCACCAGTTGAACAGCAACATTGGTCGCTGTCCATATCATGGTGTTTCCAAGCGACTGCATAAATTCCGGCTGCTTAAAAATCTCTATAAAATTATTAATGCCCGCAAAGGCTTTAAAATCCGGCGAATTGGACTTGGTCAAAGAGTAATTCTGAAACCCTATGAACAAGCCGTAAAGCATGGGATAGATGGTAACACAGAATATTGCGATACAGGTGGGGAGCACCAGCAGGTAACCCACCCAATTCTTTTTCAAGCTGTAGTCCGTTGAATTCATTTATAGTTCCCCCATAGTGAACATAAGCCAATAGCCTATACCAGTTGTAATGCGTTTTTTCAGATATGACAGCCAAGGCTGCAAATAGACTCGAAATCAGAAATCATGTTGGTGAAAAAAAGGGAGGCGTCATGTCGCCTTCTACGCCTCCCTTTCCTGTGGACCCCTATTTATACTCTTTTGCCAGGAAAGCATTAACCTTTGCATCCAACTCATTTAATGCTTCTTCGGCTGTCTTGGCATTTAAAATGACTTGTTTATATGCATTTGCAAACATATCGTCAAATTCTGCCAGTTTTACAATAGAAGGTCTGGCCATGGTGTAGGAGTTCTGTGAAATAAACTGTTCCAGATGAGGGGCCTGCTTGATAAGTGCTGCGGAGTCGATGTCTTTTCTTGCACCTACGCGACCATAGGACAATAAAACATCATTCTGTTCCTTGGCTGTCAGCCATTCGATGTACTTCCAAGCTGCGTCATAGCTGGCGGTATTCTTGTTGATTGAAAGTGTATAGCCTCCGAGAACCGTTGCGGGCTGCTTTCCAACAGGCAGAGGTGCGATCCCGTAATCAATCCCGCTATCCTTCAATGCCCAGTTAGCCCAGTCGCCGCAGAAAAGGAAGGCAACCTCTTCCTGGATGAAAGGAGCATAGGTTTGATCCCATGACATGGCATCTTTTGTGGATTCAGGGAACGCCTTGTACTTGGTGTGCAGTTCTGCCAGATAGTTGAAAGCTTCTTTTCCGCTGTCGGTCATCAGTGTTGAAACAGGTTTGCCACCGGAGGTGTCAATAACCGGATTGCCATTCTGATAGTAGAACGCATACATGACATAGGATGGGAAGAAGAATGGAAGAATGATTCCCTTCTTGCCAGCATTGCCAACCTTGGTAAGTGCGTCTGTAAACTCTGCCCATGTTGCAGGAACCTTGTCTACGCCGGCGTCAGCCAGTATCTTTTTGTTGTAGAACATTCCCATGTTGTTCATGTACCAGGGTACAGCATAATGGTTACCATTGTATAAGGCGGAATTCAGAGGTCCTTCGTTGAACTGATCCTTGATGGGCCCTAATTCCTTATCCAAAGGAGCAAGCAGGTTTGCAGCTGCAGCATCAACAGCCCATCCGGCGGAGTCCAGAGCGATGATGTCGGGGCCTGCACCGGAGAGTGCGGAGGTAGTGAACTTATCCTTGATATTTGTAGCTGCAGTGGGTTCAATGGTTACTTTGATGCCGGGGTATTTTTCCATGAAAGCCTTGGTGGTAGCGTACAAAGCCGCATCCTCACTCTTGGTGAAGGAATCTATTACCATGAAGGTAATATCCCCTTTGATTTCTTCAGGCTTTGCTTCCCCCGGTGATGAAGTTGGTGCAGAGGCAGATGGTGACGGCGTGTTGCTTGATGCTGGAGCCGGCTGCTGACCGCAAGCGGCAAATAGTGTCACCGTCATTGCTGCCACAAGAAACAAACAAAGAATCTTTTTCATTTTTTTCCCTCCTGTTACTTTTATATAATACCGGTTCACGTCTAAAAGGGGAACTTCTGTCCCTTATTGATGAAAACCGTACTAATCAAGCTCCGGATACATGTATTTTTCTTCTTCCAGATCAATGAACGTACAGTCATTACTATAGGTTCTCTCTGGAAGCAGGATCATAACATTGACGGGGCTACCATCCGCGGAAATCGGTGCACCATGCACAACTCCAGGCTTCAGCTTGACCATGGTCCCCCTGGGCACCCGAAACAACCTTGTTTCTTCAAGCTTCAAATACCAAAAGGCCGGTGCTGCAAAAATGTATACATCGCCATCCAGCGGAAGAATGCCTTCACAGCTATGGGAATGATACTCCACACTTCGAATAGATTTTGGCTTTCCGCATACTTTGGTGATGGAAACAGAGGTGGCTTGGCTATCGTTATCCAAGCGGAGGGCATCGGGGAAAAAACCCTCATCTACCTTTTGACCAGAATAGACATTACTTAGCTCCAGAAGATTTTCAAAGTCCCCCAGTTTACGAAAGGATTCTCTTTCAAGTACTTCAGGTTTCAATTTCATAGGGCTTCATTCCTTTTCTTCATTTGGATTTCCTTGAAATCTATTTTACTTGAGATTTACATTGTAGAACAGAAACCATATTTATCTAAAATGCAATAATTTTAAGCTTGTTAGGTGCTTTTTTTATTCAGGATGGATAGACTTGAACATTCTTTAGTTTTTCCCGCACAATCTTAATGTGTTATTTCGGAGCTGTTGACTTGCCCAAAATCGTTCCATTATAGTTGACCTATAAAGTGATATTTATTAACAATAGGAGGAACAGACTCATGAGCCATAAAAAAGTTATTCTGGGTGTGGCACCCACAAGAAGGGATTGGGTCACCAACGCCGCCACACTGAAAAACCGTGACCATATCAATGAAGTAACAAAAACCCTCTGTGAAAAATACGACGTGGAGTTTGTAGGAATTGAGGGATTAAGCTCCGATAATATCATGTCCGATATTGCGACTGCCGACAAAATCATTGAGCATTTCCGTAATAAAAAGGTCAATGCTCTTTTCATTCCCCACTGCAACTTCGGACAGGAGGAGACGGTGCTCCGCTTGGCCAGAGCCTTGAAGCTTCCTGTTCTTATTTGGGGAGAGCGTGACAGTACTCCTGAAGGCTTCGCGTGGCGGGATACCGATACCCAGTGCGGTCTTTTTGCTGCGGGCAAGGCACTTTATCGGGGTGGTGTCCCCTTTACCTATATTGAAAATTCCTTTACCGATGACGAAGTGTTCCAAAAGGGCTTCAGAGATTTTATCGTGACCTCCCGGATACTTGCCAATCTTAGAAATGTGCGCATCGCACAGATCAGTGTCCGTCCCCAGCCCTTCCTCAGTGTTATGATTAACGAAAGTGAATTATTGGAACGCTTCGGATTCGAGCTTGTCCCTGTTCCCGCCACCACCATCATCCAATCCGCTTTGAGCCTGGCAGAGTCCCCAGATGCACAAAAAATCATTGAAGGCTATCATAAAGCCGGGGTAGACACCAGTAAAATGGATGCCGTAAGCCTTAGCCGTATGGCAGGGTTGCAGCTTGCCATACGACAATTTGCTCATGAAAACAATTGTTCCGCTGTGGTGAGCGAGTGCTGGAACATATATGGACAGGGCCTTGGCATACGCCCTTGTGCGGTATTCGGTAACCTTTTGGATGAGGGACTTCCCGTTGCATGTGAAAATGATGTCCACGGTGCCATCAGCATGTTGATAGCCCAAGCTTGCAACAATTATTCAGAGCCCGTATTCCTCGCCGATCTTACCCAGCGCCATCCCACTAACGAAAACGCCGAGCTTCTCTGGCATTGCGGACCTTTCCCAAAAGGCCTCAGGAAGGCTAACGCGCACGCTTTCATCAACGACGGTATGGGACAATGGCCCCTGCACGACGGGGAGCTCACCCTACTGCGCTTTGACGGCTGCCGAGGAACTTATAATCTTTTGGCTGGGCTGGCTAAAACAACTGATGGTCCTCAAACAAACGGCAATTATTTATGGGTAGAAGTGGACTCATGGGCTAAATGGGAAAAGAAATTGGTCTTAGGCCCCTACATCCACCATGTGGCTTGCGTATACGGGCACCACACCGCTCCCATTGAAGAGGCATGCAAATATATGGAAGGCCTCAATTTCGACAGACCATAGTTTGCTTTTCAGGATACCATTTACTATAATAGTGATTATCCTGCACATTAATAAGGAAGGACTTTAACAATGAAAGCTAATCCTTTAATTGTAGGAATTGATGTTCCTTGGTTCGACCAACTGATCAGACTCAAAGAAATGCCCCGGGATAACGAAAGCATGCAGATAGTCGAAAGCAGCTGTCAGGGCGGCGGCAAGGTTGCAACGGCACTGGTGGCTGCGGCAAGGCAGGGTATTCCCTGCAAGATGATTGCGGTTTTAGGGGACAGCTCACGTGGTAAATTCCTTCTGGACGACTTCGTGCGCCATGGTATAGATGTGGCCGACATCTCTGTGAAGAAGGGCTATCAGGAAGGCTTCTCAATCGTTATTTCCGACACTGAATCAGGTGGGCGCCGTATTCTCTGGAATTATAATGACCAAGGAACAGGCTTGACCACCGGAGATATTGAAAATTGCAGCGAGGCCATTTCACAAGCTAAATTCCTGCATCTATGCAGAATGGATGCGGTAGATCGAAAGGCTGCTGAAATCGCCCGTATTTCAGGAACCCAGGTATGCCTTGACGCTGATTTCTATTCCCCTGAAATTGTAGAAAGCCTTTCTATGGTGGATATATTAATCGGGTCCGAGGAGTTTTATCACCAGTATTTTCCCTTAGGCGGGGACATGAAGGAAAACCTGCGCTTTATGATGGCCTCCGGGCCTTCCACCGTTATTTTTACCTTTGGAAAACAGGGCTGTCGGGGCATGGCGGGCGATACCTACTTTGAAGTACCGGCCTTTCAGAAAAACATAAAGGTTGTAGATACAGTCGGGGCGGGTGATGTCTTCCATGGCGGATATCTGGCAGGGCTATGTAAAGGGCTTGATTCCGTTGAGTCCGCCCGGCTGGCATCAGCCGTTTCTGCTATAAAGTGTACAGGGATCGGCGGTCGGGCCGCCATCCCGGACTATAAAACTGTTACGGAATATCTTAACACCGGCTCCTTCCCTGACGATGAAATTCGCCAGCGGATCAGGTACTATAACCGGAATATTTAAACATCACTGGCAGAGTAACTTGGAGACATGCTATGCGTGATCGTTTTTTGGGCCGTCTGACCATTAGGTGGGCATTACTGCTGTTTTTTACCATTGGCGTCATCATTCCGGTGGTCATTTTTTCGTATCTTTTCACCGGTAACCTTAACCGTATTCTCCGGGGAATTGAGTCTGAATCCGCCGAGCTCGCCATTACCAGTAATGTCCACCAATTGGAAACGGTCGTAGAAAGCATCAGCTATACGGCTGCTTATATCAGCTCAAGCTCCGACGTACTCTCCTATCTTAACACCATGGCCGACGCTCCTGAGTCGGCCGATGCCATTTTTGCCCGGGAACGCCTTATGGCTTACATACGCAATCTCACAAATGCCACCATGTACTCTCTCAATCCTGAAGTATCCGTCATTACGCGTACAGGCAGAGTGGTCGGCTTTGAAAAAGTCGAACAGCTTTCCTCTATTCCTGATGTCTTTACCAATAAGCTTCTCGATGAGAACCGGGCAGTCTGGTATAATGTTCTGAAGCCTGAAACCACCGGAAATCTGGAGGCCACCTGGCCTATACGTGGCTTGGATCAGCAGATCATCGCTCTTTTGCATATCAAGGTCCCACAAAAGTGGTTTTGGGAGAAAATGACCAACCACCCCTTTCTTCAGTATAAACAGGAAATCTACAACCGGGATACCCTCATCTGTGTTAATAACAGTTATGTTATAACTAATCCGAATAAAGCCACCGTTTTTGAAGAGCAAATTAAAACCTGGGGCATGAAGCTGGTGGTCACTGTTCCCACCAATGTGCTCAATGCCAGGGTAAACAATCAGCAGACAATGTTTCTGGGATATTTCGTGATGCTGATTCTCATTCTTTTCCTGATTATAAACGCCATTTCCAATTATATGGGTGTTCCCATCAATATCCTTTTAGGTCAGATGCACAAGCTGCAGAAGGCTGATTTCTCCCTGACACCTGCTCCAAACAGCTTTAAGGAAATCAATCTGCTCTCGGAAAATCTCAATGAGGTCTCTGAATGCATTTATGTCTTGATGGATACCGCTTCAAAGCAGGCGGCCATGAAAGAAAATATGCGGTTTGAGGCTCTTATGGCCCAAATAAATCCTCATTTTCTAAACAACACATTGAACAGCATCAAGTGGATATCCTCCATAAATGGCAATAATCTGGCAGCAGACATGTTAAGCCGACTCGGCAACATTCTTCACTATTCCTTCAGTAAAAGCGGAGATTTCATCGCGCTTAAGGAAGAGCTCCACATCCTGGACGACTATGTTGCCCTGATGCAGGTACGTTATGGAAACACCATCACCTATATCACAGACGTTCCGGAAGAGCTGCTATCCTGCCAGATTCCACGGTTCTGCCTTCAGCCCATTTTGGAAAACGCCATTATGCACGGTAACTTTGCCTTTTCCAAAGGACTCATTACTGTCTCAGCCGTAAGACAAAATGACCGCCTGATTGTGTCGGTCAAGGACAACGGGGCGGGTATGAACCAGCAGGATGCAGACCAACTGACCGTTACAAAAACCGAGTCGGTCCATTCTACCGGAATTGGTATCTGGAATATTCAGGAGCGTATTAAACTGCTTTTTGGAAATAGTTATGGACTAAAGATTACAAGCAGCCCCGATCAGGGCTGTCTTGTAGACATGACGCTGCCTTACAAAACCTCATGAAAGAAGGTGTACCATGGCAACAGTTCTGATAGTAGAGGATGAATACCTGGTAAGGGTTGGGCTCCGTACCTGCATGGACTGGGAAAGTCAGGGCTTCACCCTTCTGGATGATGCCGTCGACGGCCTGGATGCTTATCAGAAAATTCATCAGCTAAAGCCCGATATTATGCTGCTGGATTTGAAGATGCCCCGAATGAGCGGTTTTGACCTGATGCAGAAGCTGGAGGATGAAGGTATCTTCATCAATATCATTATCCTAAGCTGCTGTGATGATTTTGATAGTGTTCGTACAGCTCTGCGCCATAAAGTGGTGGACTATGTCAATAAGTTGACCATGAATCCCACAGAGCTTTTAAGGGTTTTAAACAAGATTAAAATCCTTCCGTCCTCCCACGGGGTTACTGAAAAAACGGATGGCGAGACTCATTGCCCGGATGCATCCATTCTGCTGGATAAAGTAATCAATCATAACGAATCCCTGGCCCAAGACGAGCAGAAGCTTTTCCCCGGCGGCTTTCTGGCCTGTGTGATCCTGACCTCGCAAAAGCCGGGCCATATTGTGGCCTCAAGTATAAAACTCAATATGTGCCGCCAAATTCTTAAAAACTGTGGGGTGGAAAGTATTATCTGTCTGACTGAAACAGACAATATTTGTATTGTCCTTCCCCAAAATGCAGACAAGGAGACGATTGCGGCCGCACTCAAGCTCCATTTGGAGCCAACTCTGGATGCCCTTTGTTCTATAGGTTTTAGTGATGAATATGGCGATTGGTCGGAACTTAGGAGTCATTACCTCCATGCAAGCCAGATTGCTGACGAGCTTTTTTGGGATCGTCCCGGACATGTTGCTGTCTACACCCGGATGCAGGCTATGGATGCCAAGCATAAAGCTTTTTACCAGGAAAACAAAAAAACGATTTCCTGTAATAATTGTGCAAAAAACGCCTCGGGCGTGTTAAAAGAGATTGATGACTTTTTCTACTATTTTTCTCATGCCGATAATATTCCAAAGGACGAGTTCCTGCAATATACCATCGCCATTCTTAAGCTGTTTCAGCCAAATTCCGGGGCTTTGGAAAGTCAGTACTACCATTGCCAGAAAACCATTATTAACGCCCAGAGCGTTTCTGTGGTTCATCACGAGCTGCTTAATTTCGCCAACATAACCTTTACGGCCAGCTCCGAAAATTCCGACGGGTATTCACCCATTGTTGCCAAGGCCATTGAATTTATCATCCAGAATCCTTCCCGCTTCGTCCAGCTTACCGAAGCAGCCCGGTATGTTAATGTCTCCACCCCCTATCTCAGCCAGCTTTTCAAAAAGGAGACCGGCGTCAATTTTGTCACCTATGTTCACAGGTATAAGGTTAATTTGTCCAAGCAGATGCTTAACGATCATATCCGGATTAATGAGATTTGTGATAAAATCGGCTTTGACAACGCCAACTACTTTACCCGAATTTTTAAGCGATTTACCGGTGTTTCCCCCAAGGAATACCGAAATGATCCAACAGACCCGGAACAAGGCAGTACAAAATAGCAAAGGTGCTGTCTTTAGCTTCACAGCTTTAAGACAGCACCTTTTTATGGTCATTTACTTTGTTACGTCGCTCATGTCAAAAACATCTCCGCACTCAGGACAGAACTTGGGGGGCTTTGCAGGGTCTTCCGGAGTCCAGCCGCATTTATCACACTTATATATCTTTCCAGTGGCATTGGGCTTACCGCATTCCTTGCAGAACTTACCGGTGTTATCATCACCGCACTCGCATCGCCATGTGTTTGCGGGAGCAGGCTTAGGGGATGCGCAATCGGTACAGAATTTGCCGGCATTCATTGTCCCGCACTTGCAGGTCCAACTATTAGGATTGGCAGGTGGTGCCTGTTGGGGCGCAGCGTTTTGTCCCCCCTGCATCTGACCGGCACCAACACCTCCAAACATATTGCTGCCCATATTATTCATCATGCCAACACCCATCATACCGAACATGGCATTGGTTGAGTTACCACTGTTTTTACCTATTCCCTCTACTGCATTGGCAAAGGCCTCCGTCATACGGCCTCCCTGCATCGTGCTGTTACTGTAGACCCTACTGGACTGGAATTCCTTGATCTTCCTGGCGCTTTCCTCGGTGGTGCTCACACTGGCAATGGAAACCTTTGTGACGTTGATACCGTTAACACTGCCCCATGTCTGCCCGAGCTGATCTCTTACAGCAGCAGAGATTTCGGGTACGGAACCGGGGAGCATATCATAGGAAATCTTTTTCATGGCCACATTTGAAAATGCAGGCTGCAGAGCGCTCAAAAGATCTGTCTTAAACTGGCTGTCAATTTCATCCCGTCTGAATTCATCATCCACATTCCCACAAAGAGACGAGAAGAATAGCAAAGGATCAACAATCTTATAAACATATTCACCATAGCATTTGATATCAACAGTAAACCCGAATTCCGAATCACGGAAGGGAACGGGGTTAGGTGTGCCAAACTTATTGCCGATTATGTCTTTTTTGTTGATAAAATAAACGCGCTGATCATGGGCGGTGTCTCCACCAAAGGTAAAGCGCTTACCTACCTGCTTGAAGCTTTCAAGAAGGCTCTCTCCAAAGGAGCCATAGAATAGTGACGGCTCGGTACTGATATCCATTGTATATTCACCGGGCTCGTCGGTGAAATCCACTATCTTGCCCTGGTCAACGACTAACATGAATTGACCTTCGTTAACCGCTATTTTACTGCCCTTGGTGATGATATTGTCGCTTCCCTTGGTATTAGAGGTTCCGAATCTAGATTGGTTGGTCTTTTTCTGACCCTTTTTTAGGAGTACATCGGCAGGAAGTGCCTCGCAATAAATAAAATCCAGCCATTGATCTCCCAGACCTGATCTTACTGCTGATGAAATCGCTTTAATAAGCCCCATAATACTTCATTCCCTTCTTATTAATAGTAGTACTTTATATTCCGACTTACTCGCTTTAAGCGCTCTTGTGCTACACTACCGCCGCAACGCTAAATACTGTCAAGGTCACATAGCACCCAATCATGCTGGCCGGTTGTAATCACACTGTTGCAATATTCGCATTCGCCTGCCGACGTTATTTGTGTGGGTGCACCGCAATTGGGACAATTTGTTGTACTTTTACCTGAATTGACAGTGGTCTTGACACCCAGGCTTCTCATGAATTTGAGATTATAATTGGTAAAGAACTCTCTGTTAATATCCCCTTTAACAACCTGGCGGGTATCCGCATTAATAATATAGTCATTCATGCGTGTTTCCATATAGACAGTAAGATATTGATATTGGCCGTCCTGGCTATAGTTGGCTAGGGTTGATTTGTTAATGCAAATTCGTTCAATGACATTAATAGTGTTATTTCTCAGGTACTCGTCCAATTGACTATTATGCTTGTTAAACAGCGCTTCACACTCAAAGGGGCGAATGATCTTCCAATCGCGTTTAGTCCAGGCATTCTGAAGGGTTATGAATACTTCTTCTGCCCAGGTTAAGAATTTTTGACTGGAAAAGTCGGGATCGGTCTCCCTTACCTGTGCTTCTATTGATTGAGTCATGTCTGTTACGCCGCTATAGGAAGGGCCACTGGGAAAGGTTGACGATGTGTTTGCAGCTCTTGATTTACCGGCCCTGGACCTAGTCCATATGTAAATAGCAGCTATGATCAAAAGGACGGGAATTGAGGTTATTTCCAAATCTCCACCGGAACCTCCGGAAGAGCTGCTCGAGAAATCCCAGTCTGAACCGGAAGAAGAGCTGCCGCCGGAGTCGTAGCTATTATGGTTGCCGACATCAGCACTGGCCTTAAGCGGACTGGCCACTGTAAAAAGACTTATTATCATAAAAAGAACCATTATTAGTCTTACTCTTCTATTCATATGAAAATTCTCCCTTCAAATCATTGCAAAGACTCAAGTCTGGCAAAGTATGGAACAAACGCCGTTATTTCGCATAAATCTATTCCATTATATAAAAGTCCGAAACACTCTGCAAGTGCGATAAAAGATTTATCCTGAGCAGTTGACCTAATACCTGGTATAAAGTAAACTAAGATGAGTGAACATATGTTCTGCAAGAAGGAGTGCGACCTTGCCAAAGAAAAAAGTGGATGAAGCTCAAGAACCAAATCCGGAAACGAACATCCTCCCCCAATTCAAAGCATCGGTGAGAAGCCTTGTGGCTTTTTCAGTCAGGGACGACGAGGCATGGAGTTTTTCCTCCTACCGCCTTGCCCAGGAAGGCTCTCTTGCTCATGCCCAGCTTCAAGCCATCAACCGGGAGGCCGGCAATTACACCTCCGAAGTCTTTCTCTCCCATTCTTTTGAGGCGCAAGGTTGTATCCTGGAGGTCAACGGAAGAGCCGACGGCATCTTCAGATACGAGGATAAAGTTGTCGTTCAGGAGATAAAAACCTCGGCCACCCCTCTATCAGAAATTCATGAGCATTTTAGCGACGCCCACTGGGCCCAGGGTAAATGCTATGCATTGCTTTTGGGTATTATAGAGGACTTAAAAGAGGTTACGGTGCGCCTTACCTATTATGATAAGACCCAAAATGAGGAGAAGTCCTTTGATCAATCCTTCACCATAGAAAAGCTTCAACGTTTTTTTAAGACCCTTCTCTATCCTTACGCAAGTTGGGCATTGGCTCAGGAAAAATGGCGTGAGAACAGGGATTTATCCATTAAAACACTGGCTTTTCCCTATGCGGATTACCGAAAAGGGCAGAAGCTTCTGGCCTACAATGTTTATAAATGCATCGAGGATGAAAAGCGTCTTTTTGCCCAAGCACCAACAGGCACGGGAAAGACCATGGGTGTTTTATTTCCGGCTATCAAAGCATTGGGAGAGGGAAAGCTGGACCGTCTCTTTTACGTGACAGCTAAAACAACCACGAGAGGAATTGCCGAAAATGCCTGCAAGATGCTGGCCGACCAGGGCATGCGCCTTAAGGTTCTCACCCTTACAGCCAAGGACAAGCTGTGCCTGAACACTGTTAAAAACTGCAATCCGGAGAAGTGTCTTTTTATCCAGGGCTTTCAGTCAAAATCCAGAAAGGTGGTTAAAGAGCTTTTAAAGAAGCAGGATTTCTTTACCCGGGACATAATCAGCCAGGCTGGCCTTCGTCACGGTATCTGCCCCTTTGAATTGAGCCTTGAGCTGGCTTTAAGCTGTGACCTGATTATTTGTGACTACAATTATGTTTTTGATCCCAGGGTATACCTGCGGCGCTTTTTTCAGCAAAAAGGCCGCGAAGAATATCTCATCATGGTGGACGAAGCCCATAACCTTTTTGACCGCTCTCGCGGCATGTATTCAGCCTCAATTGAGGTCAAGGGGCTATCCGAGCTTTTAAAGGAGATAAAAAAAGATCTTCCCGAGGTCCATCATGATATGAGGGCACTAAAAAAAGCGCTATCTGCTCTGGAAAAACAAATAGAACAAGAACCTCATGATGCGGGTGGTGTAAAATACCATTCCATCACAGAGCCACCCCTGTCTCTAAAGGTACCCCTGGAGAATTTCATCTTTACCACCGAAAGCTGGCTCATGACCGACCAGGAGGAGAAGCCTTATACTGAAGGGCTTGTGACACTCTTCTTTGATCTTCTGCATTTTAAGAACATTTTGGAGCTTTTCTCACCCCGGTACCGTACTGTCATAACCGGTGCCAAATCCAATATGCAGCTGCAACTCCTTTGCCTTGACCCTAGCTCCACGCTGGACCACCATATGAAGGCGGCCAGAAGTACCGTACTCTTTTCGGCCACCCTTTCCCCACTCTGGTATTTTAAGAGTATCCTGGGGGGGAGAAACGACGATGTGACACTTAGGCTGCCCTCTCCCTTCCCCCGAGAGAATCTTCTGGTCTTCAATGAGGACCGTATCGAAACACGTTTTCGGCACCGGGCACGCTTTCTGGAGTCCACGGCAAAAGCCATCTATGAGTGGACCATGGCCCATAAGGGCAATGTGATGGTTTTCTTTCCGTCCTATAAATTTCTTCTTGATGTTCTGGATATTTTCAAAGAATTTGAAGGCGAATTTGAAGTTCTTTGTCAGAGCCGTGAAATGGATGAGCCCTCCAGAGATGCCTTTCTGGCGGAATTTGAAGCCTACGGAGACGTGAGTCGAATTGCTTTTTGCGTTATGGGGGGAGTATTTGGAGAGGGAATTGATCTTACGGGTGACCGATTAACCGGTGTCATTATTGTGGGAGTGGGCCTACCCCAGGTATCCCCGGAGCTGGAAATCATGCGGTCCTATTATCAGACCGAGACAGTGTCAGGCTTTTCATATGCTTATATTTATCCCGGCCTCAACAAAGTCATGCAGGCGGCAGGCCGCCTTATCAGAACAGAAACAGACCGGGGTGCATTATTGCTTATCGATTCACGATTTGCTACCGAGGAATACTTTAAGCTGTTACCGGCAGAATGGCTTCCCATCCCCCGATCCTCCGAGGGTTACTCAATAGGTAAAGCCTCTCGTAGGTTTTGGAATCAGGAATAGAATTAAAAAATCCCCAAAAACTTATTGGTTACCTTTACCTTGATGCGGTTAATCGTTCCTGCCGAGACTACGTAAGCAAGATCCTCCCCGGCAAGATAAACCTCTGCTATATCAGCATTTGCAGTATAATGATCCATTACTTCTCCGGCAGCATTAATGAAAAAGACTTCGGAGCCTGCTTTCAGTGCGGCGGTCCTTCCGGTCGAAGCTATTCCCGTAACCATGGCATCTAAAACCAGGCTTGCCTTTTCAGAGCCATTGGATTCAAGAATGCGGACAGTTGTTTCATATTTCTTTTCACGGGCTAAAACGTCCGAATTAAGTTCTGCCACTACGGGATATTGCTGTTGTATGGCATTGGCACAGGTTATAGTCGCATCGGTAATCTCTTTTTCCCATAGGGTTTTATAGGTCGGATCCACTGATATGAGACTGTGCTCACCATAGAGGAGGAGGCTGTTTTTCTTAAGAGGAATACCCTCTGCGAAAACTTCCTTATTTCCCCTGATACTGGCCTTCTGATTCATTGAGGGGTCCAGAAATTCGAAAAGGCTATTCGCCTCAAGCCCCGAAGCTTCCATGCCTGCGATGACAAAACTTGTTTCATTAAACTCGGGATAATGAAACACGGCATAAGGATAATAGTCCGATACGATTCTCATCGAGACCTCCTGCCCATCTCTGGAGTAAGCGCGAACAGTTCGTTTATAGCCGGATTGCTTGCTCTTGGTTATCAGAAGGACCCAGTTCTCGGATAAATTGGCATTGACGATATCCTCATCGGTACTCTTTTCCCAGAGCAGCTTACCTTCGTTGATGAGGCCGAAATAGCGCCCTTCCAGATCTGCAACAAGAATATCCTTTTTATATGCCTGTACATAGGGCTTTTTAAGATTGACAGGAATGTAGCCTTTCTCCCGTCCTTCCGAATCATAGATTTTAACGGAACTGATTGTAGCCACCGCCAGATCATTGGAGACCACAGTACAAGACAGGCGCTCACTACTGTCATAGGTAATAATCTGTTTTACTGTTTCTGTAAGTTCTTCTGCGCCGACGGTGAGGACACGGTTATAAAGTCCTGCGAATCCGTCAACAAGCATATCCGCCGGGTTAATTCCCATAAAGGAATACAGCGCAACTCCCGCAACTAAAATAACAATTAACAGAAACAGGGCCAGCTTTAAAAAGCTAAAGCCCTTTGTTTTTTTCTCTTTTTCCCCCGGCATGGATAAACATTTTCTCCTTCTCGTTATGGTCTTTCGCTACCTAAACCAATTAAGTAACTCAACCGCTTTTGTATACTGCTTATCATTATCACTTCTAAGCTCTAAAAGCGTTTTATTGAGCTGGTCTCTTGTTTTTATATCAATTATACCACTTGGTGCAAGGGCAAATTTTTCCTGAAAGCGCTTAACGGCGTCCTGGGTCTCAGTATCAAATTGCCTGTCCGGGGTCCCTGTAAAGAAGCCCCCAGCCTTAAGTATACTTTCTGTCTGATAAACCTCAACATCATATTGATTGATAGATATGGGCGTTGTGCTAGAAAGGAATTTGACGGACGACAAAACAACACCATTGGGAGTTGCGGCATCGGGCAGGATAACAGCCGGTTTAAGCCCGATACCATGAATAGCCCTGCCCTTAGGCGTCAGATAATGTCCGGTGGTAAGTTTTACTGTTCCCAATATCTCATCCTTATCGGGGAAGACACCGTAATAGCTCATCCATTGAAGCTCAGTTACATACTCGTCACCATGAAGCTCACTATACTTTAAAAAGGCTTCAGGTGTCAGAACACAGAACATGTTTTGGAATATGCCCTTGCCAAATGTATTTTGGCCTATCAGGTAACCATTACCTGCATCCTCCAAAGCACCGGCCAGAATTTCCGATGCGCTTGCTGTCCCTTTATTGACAAGCACGGCAACAATATAATCAGGGTGAGTCTTGGTTGCAGAATACACCCGATCCGACATCTCATCAGATTTATACGCCAGAGTGGTAATAACCCCCGGTGGAATAAGCTGTTCCGCTATCTTGACAGCCTCGTCTACATATCCGCCGCCATTGCCCCGAAGGTCCAAAATAATTTTTTGTATTTTGCTTTTATCCGCCTCAGCCAAAGCTTTGCTGAAACGTTCCGAAGTTCCCAGGCCGAAGCTGTCAATTAGGATATAGGCCTTATCACCCTCAAGCCTGTATTCAACAGGGCTTATGGTAACAACACCCCGTACAATGGAAAATTCTTTGGTTTTATCACCACGCAGAATGGAGATCCGAACCCATGTACCTTCAGTACCTCTAATGATAGCAGCGACAGCTTCGGCATCCTTATCCAAAACACTGTTTCCATCTACCGCAGTAATGATATCTCCCTCATAGACCCCGACTTTTTCAGCAGGTGAGCCTTCATAAACTTTGGTGATCTTGACGCCCTTATCGGTTTTCTCCAAGCCGGCACCAATTCCTACAAAGTTTCCATTCAAGCTATTATTAAGGGCCTCGGTCTCTTCCGGATCATAAAAATCCGAATAAGGATCCAGCGCAGAAAACATACCCTTTAAAGCAGCCTTTAAAGCTTCCTCATCCGATACATCCTTATAAAACATGCCTTGCATGAACCGGATCATTGAATCAAAATACGTTCCGTACTCAGCGGCAGATGCTCCGATGCTGCCTGTGAACAAGAAGACAATCAGGAGGATCAGGGTAACGGCTCCTCTTATTTTTTTCATAAGATCTCCTCTTTTGTAGCTTTATCCGGTCTTAGAACGACATCATCCTGTCGCGGTAATCCAGGATCATTTCCTCACCCATATAATTAACAAGGCTGTAGAGCATGTTGGCTATGCGCTCATTGGATATTTTATCATTGGGATTAAACCGGCCTGCTTCATCAGGCTCAACAAGCCCCAGAGCGTTTGCCACCGTCACGGCATTGCGCGCATAGGCCGGTATGCTGTCATTATCAGTGAAAGGGGTCGTTGTGTTCGGGTAGGGGGCCAGGTTTTCAAGTCCAAGAGCTAATACTATCATTTTAACTGCATCTGCATGCGTTATCAATGTATTGGGATTAAAATTGGCCGTTCCATCCCCTTTGATAATCCCTCTTTTATAAGCTTCCTTGATCTCGTCATAATAGAGGTCTGTCGGTTGTACGTCCTTGAATGGAGACACTTCAGGCGTCTTGCTGGTCTTTCTTCTTACCGGTACTGCAGCAGTTTTAACGTTGGGGTCCTGAGGTATATCCTTTAGGGCCCGCATCAGCATGGCAACAAATTCACGGCGGGTGATGTTCTTTCCTACATTGAAAGAACTCCCTGTCCCTGGAATGATCTCAAGGCCAAAGAGGATTCTAATGGGTTCTTCGGCCCAATATCCGTTTAAATGCTTGATATCCGGGACCATAAGCCGGGTATACTCAGGTGCCGTTGCAAGGCTTTGGGTATCGGTATAGGTCTTGATGATATCAGTGGGCTTCCCGCTCTTGTCAAATTCAGGAAAGCGAGCGGTATAATCCATGGTTGATTCCGTCCATTGCTTCTGGACATATCCACCGTCAAAGCTGATAAGGGTAGGCTCATTTTCAGCATAACGGATAAGCCTTCTGGTGGCGCTGGAAATAATGATTTCTGCTGATCCTCCCCATTGAGCGGAATTATTCGTATCTCGCAATTCCGTCTGAACCAGCACGTTTATTTTTTGCGTCTGTGTGGTGCTCCAATACTGTTCATAGGCATACAATCTTCCCGAAAGGGTCACAGTTACGTTGCTGGAGCTTGTTGGAGAAGCAGTTCCGATAGAATAGGTCTTTGTTTCGGTGAATTCACCGGAATGATAATTCATGGCTGGCTTTGGGTCGGTGAGCATGGACCGGGTAAAGCTGGAATCGGTCAGACGATAGCTAGTTCCTCCAATGTTAACGACCTCGGTGGGGGTACGACTAAGCTGAGTCTTTTCTGTAACCTGCCCGTTAATTTTAGTCTCCCTTGTGGTGGTGTACATAAGCACCCGGTTCATAGTGGCGTTATATTCGGGATTCTCCAGCCTATAGGTATAGGTTGCATTTACAACACCGTTTTTATCTGTTTTTTTAATGGTCAGTGTTCCTGTAAGCAAAATAGGTTTTCCCGTCAGAAAACACATTTCGCTGTATTGATACTCATCCTTTTTCAGCTTGTTTTCAGATGAAATACCACCCTCATACCCTAAAGTACCTTCTACAGCCTGGGCCTCAAAGGGAACCACAAGAAATGCTGCCAAAAGTATAAATGCCAAAAGTTTCAAATATCCCTTTCTCATGATGTAACCTCCTTGTACTGACATCACCGGTTACCGAAATCAAAGATTTCGAACCGGTACCGAGTCAGTGAAACTCGAGGCGGGGGATATGCCCCCGCTTTATCCTCGTTATAAGGGGACAACCTTAGTCGCAAAGTATCAGTATACCATTCAAGCTCTGTGAATGCCTCATGATCTTAATTTGATCACCGGGCTTCAATAGTGAAGCCGTGCCGATTTTGCCCTTCTTTATAACCATTGCATGTTTGGGAACGCTCATATCCAGATTGGAGTTAGCCTTCCACACATGATTTGTACTATCATAGACCATGGCCTCAGTGAGTCTCAGGCCTGTGGGATCGGTCAGCACATTGCCAATGCTGTCATATGTGCCGCCTGTTAAACTCAGGATTCGTCCCGAAGCAGCGCTGTCGGCATAAGGCGCCGTACTGATAAGCTTAATTTTATTGCCGTCAGCAACGATATAGACACTCTTGCCTACGGCATCCAGGCCAAATTCACGCATATTGCCCACTCCAGCATCTTCAATAAGACGGCTTGTGGTAAGATCAATATCCAAGGTCTTTGGTGTATTTGTAAAGGCCCAGGTAACCCCGTTAAGCTGAGCGAAGGACTCCAGGGTAATGCTTTTAGTAGGAACAATATTTTTAATTCGCCCCCTGTAAATGGTTGAGGCGTTTTCTGTGATGCTGTCGCTCACCAGCACATTGGCCCGGTAGCTGCCTGCATAGGTTTTTTCCATGGCTAATTTGACGGGATCCAGTGTATTAAGGGCACTCATATCTACTAATCGCCCGTCTTTAATGGCGATGGTATCCTTGTCAAAGCTAATAATATCTGACGAGTTTTCAAGCTCCAAACGGCCACCATCGGCAATATTGATAAGATTGTCCTTGGTGATTGCCTCATATTGCGGGCTACCGCGATAGGAAGCCACCACAATTTTATTCTCCCCGTCATTGGACTTCCTGGTGGCAAAATATACTGTTCCGGAGACCCTTCTGGAGGGTCTGATCTTATAATCACTGCTGAAGGTAAAGCTTTGGATACCAATAAACGAACTGTTTTCCCATCTTCCATTGACGAATTCCTGAACGCCTGAAACAGTCAGGGTATCCTGCATGGAGTCCAAAAACTCGACACTTCCGCGATATAAGCCTGTAATGGGCCTGGTCACCTTTTCCACATCAATGCTGGCTATATGAAGCTTGGCATCATCTGTCTGTACCAGAAGCTTTACACGATCGCCCGGTAATATATCGGAGAGACTTCCCAAGCGTCCGTTTTTATAAACGGGAAGCGAATTTGAAATGGGATAATTGACAAAGGAGCCATCCTCTTTTTTTAAAATCAGCCAGGCAGCGCTCTTTAAATGAACAGTACCGTAGACAGGCCTGTAATAGCTCTTGGCACTTAGTTTTTGAATATATCCGTCTGCATCAAGATTAATAAATACCTGATCACCGGGTTGTATGCTTTCTGCTGTAACGGTGATTCCATCTCTAAGAACCGGTATTTCAAAACCATAGGTAAAGGTTCGAAGTGAAGTAAGCGTGCTATAGGCATCCACGCCTGAGCCATCCTGAAAATAAAGGGTGATATAGCCCAGGGACGGATTATTTTCTCTTACAATGCCACTGATCAGATCACCTTGCGCCATTTTGGCGCTATAGGCTAGAGCATTGGCAGGAATACCAATGTTATAACCTGTAGAAAGAATGATGGTTAACATGAGTATCACAATAAAGGCTTTCTTTAAAAACCGCAATTTTATGCCTCCAATCAATAGAATCTAAAATGATTATCGGCATCTGAAGGCAAGTCGTACACTCGTTTTCCATTACGCTTTTGTGACAAATAACCTCGCTAAGGTCATTTGTCACAAAAGCGTAAAGTTTAAATCTATATGTTTTAAGGGCAGATTTTACGGACTGGAATCCAAATCTCGCTTTTATAATCAGCTTTAGTTGTGTCCGGACTTTCGTTCCATAATATTTCCGGTCCTCCGGTTAATTCATAGCCGGATGTCGGAAACCACTCTGCATATATTTTCGCCCATGTTTCCTGAACGGAATCCGGGAAAACACCAATGACCTCAAAAACCGCCCAGACGGATGTTTCTATATCCAAAGTATCATACTGATCAGGCGCTCGCTTTGTCGTTGCAATGCCTATGAACTGGTCAAGTTCGGTTCCCTCAATTGTCCGCTCTGAAAAGTTTGCAGAAACGTTTAAAATACCTGAAGGCTCTGTGTTACATAGGCTTTTCAATTCTGAGATTGTTTCGGGCGTGAGCTTTTGTACCAGTGAATCCATTTGCGGATTAATCCCCGTAAATTGCATAGCAATTCGTTTTTTAAAGCCTACAATATGAAAGGCCTCTTTCTCCACAATTCGATAATTCATTTCAATTCCTCCTTTAATAATGAGTTGAAAAGACAAAGGCGGAAATGTTTTAACCACCGTGCAATCCTTTTTGGCTTGTGATGGCAGAACTCCATGCATGGCCAGAAAAGCTTTGCTAAAAGCTTCGGGTGACTCATAGCCTAATTGCATAGCCAAATCGATTATCTTCTCATTCCCGGATTGCAGAAGCATACCGGCAAGCGATAATCTTCTACGACGAATATATTCACCTAGGGGCATTCCGGCAAGAAAAGAAAACATCCTGCGAAAATGATATTCAGAGCAGCCGGCTATACGAGATATTTGGCTTAATTCGATCTCATCCATTAAATTTTTCTCGATATAGGTCATGACATCATTGAACTGGCTCAGCATATTCATTTCTGTTTACCGCCTTACAAGACAATCATACTAAAATGATCTACAGTATTCCTGATAATTTTATTGCGGCTTTTCACTGGTTTGATTATTTTTTACATTGCTCATTTTCTTTGTTGATTTTTGCTTCGGTAATGAACATACCGGTAAGGATGAGAAGACACCCGAGTATAGTTCCAAGGGTCAGAGGCTCCGTTTCCCCTTTGGCATTGGGCACAATAAAGGCAAAGAAAGCGCCGAAAACCGGTTCACAGGCAATAATGAGTGCTGTCCGAGTTGGCGTGGTATATTTCTGGGCGAGGGTCTGAACTCCGAAGCCAAAGGCAGTCCCCAGCGCGCCTGTATAAAGTATCGCAAGAATAATAGCACTGTCCAGGATTATTGGAGCTGGTGATGCTGCCACATCGACCACAACCCAGGTTATGGCATAGAACACGGCGGCAGATACAATTTGTACTATAGCTAATTGATAGGTATCCACGTCGGATGCGAATTTATCAATGAAAATAATCTGAAAGGCAAAACATAAGGCACACATCAGCGTGTAGGTATCACCAATACCCCAGACACCCGTAAAGCCTTTAAGTACAAAAAGACCAAGAGTTGCCAGAACAACGCCGATTGTTGCATTCACGGGTGGTCTTTTTTTTAGTAGCGTGGCCGATATAAAAGGAACCATGACAACATTCAGCCCGGTAATAAAGGCCGAATTTGAGGCAGAAGTGGTTTGAAGCCCTAACACCTGCAGCATCATGCCAGCATAAAGGAAAAAGCCTATTATAGTTCCGCTCCACATACTTTTCCACTTTATGTTTATCAAGTGTTTAAAAAAGATAAGGGATAAAATCAGCCCTGCCACAGTAAATCGAAGTGTGAGATAGGCATAAGCAGGAATGTTCTCAGAAATATTTTTCATGATGATAAAGGATGAGCCCCATATCACCGTAATGCTCAAAATTGAAAGATCGGCTTTAAGTTGTCGTGACATATATGTATCCTTTGTTTCCCTTGGTGGTTTCTCTAAAGAGCCTCCGCTTTACGGTTACATAATTATACATTGTATACATGAAAAAAGTCAATAGAATTGCATGTTCTGGAAGAGAATTGTATTTTTATGAATTAAACTTGTCGAACAGTCCTTTTTTCAGATCATTTCGAACATTGATTATATTGCTGCCTTCATTGATGAGAGCCTGACGTATGTATTCCATCTCTTCAAGGGTCAGAAAAACCAGCTTACCAGCTTCCTTGCATGAGGACTGATTTCCAAGCTCCTTAAGAGCTTTTAAGGCGTATTCTCCAGAGGGAAAATAATAGGCACCTATAGTATCATCCAAATGAGCATGGCAGGATAAATAAATTTCCTCTACTTTATTTTTTCCCAAACCGGTGATTTCAGCAATCTCATTGATATTAAAATGTCCGTCACAATCAATATAGTATTTGTCTGAAACCCTACCGGAGCTTCTGACTGAAAAGCTTTTCGAATTCTTCAATAATTGTCACCTCTCCTGATTAAGAGGGTTTCCTAGCCCACAAGATTATTGAACAAAACCAATAAAACCGACTGACTGTAGGCATCGGGAATCTTGATGATATTTAGGGACCCCAATACTGGAATAGCAAATAAAAAGAGTACGTAGCAAATCAAAAGTCCCACTGCAAGACCAATCGCCATGCCTCCGGAACGGTTGGCAGTTCCAAGAACGGCACTTGAACTAAAAATGGAGGTCAAAAGTTTACCGACCAAAACCACTAATAGTTTAATAACAACAAACAGAACAACCAAAGCGAGAACCTTGAGAATGGTGAAAACAATGAGATCATTAACTGTCACTACAGTCTCGGAATACATGGCTCCGGTTTCGGCAGCCGTACTGGTAACTGTCAGCAGCTGTTTAATAATGGGATTGGCCGATATGGCTTTATCCAGATCCGGATTCTTGTTCACGACATCCATGACAGACTGGGCTTCGTTTAATTTTATGGCATTGACGGAAGACAAGGTGGGAATAAGCTCATTAAGCTTTTCTCCGATACTTTTTCCCAATGTGGTTTTTTGCATTGCGATTAAAGCCAGCTTGGGAGAGAATACAAAGGCAAGAACCAGGCCTATAATATAACCACCAAGACTAAAAACGGTGTTTATAAGGCCCTTCAAATAGCCCTTAAGTCCAAAAAGCGCAATAATTATTACCATTGCATAGTCAACCCAATTAAAATCAAGAGATAAAAACAGGTCGGCAGCAATAAAAAGGGCAACAGCAACAAACAATAAGATGGCCGGAAGCCGGTTAATAGTAGCAGCAGCTGGCTTTGGTCTGCCATAACTGTAACTCAAAAAAACACCCCCAAAGGAAAATGTAATGGGTCAATTTTCGGGCAATAAAACACTAATCATGGGGAATATTATTACGCAGTAACAAGGTTCCCGGGACCCGTTCGCAATCTCTGATTGCTTTAGTGAGTGGGGTTCTTATTGTGAATACAACAAGGTTCCCGGGACCCGTTCGCAATCTTTGATTGCGGTAACGGGTGGGGTTCTTACTTTAGCAAAAAGGATAAATTAATACCCAAAAATAAAAGAATGGATATAATGAGAACACTGATTTTTAAAAGGTTCTTACTCAAAGGCATTTCATTTCCTCCCTTGCTTGATACCTCTTCTTTTATTCGCTGACATTAAAACATGTAATGTTTCAATGCTCTCGGGACCCGTTCGAAATCTTTGATTTCGCTTACGGGTGAGGTTATTATATCACTTGGAAAATTATTTGTAAAATAAATTTAAGATTGGTGCAATACTTTCTCTGTTAGAATGTTTTTATATGCTTAGGGATGATCGGAATTTAACTTTCGATTTCTCCTTAGCAAAGCTTAGGGGGTAAAACAGTATGCCTTTTGATGGCATTTTAGCGAAAAATATGGCCCAGGAACTCGATGCTCTTCTCGCAGGCGGACGCATCGGGAAAATTCATCAGATGGACAGAAATGCCATAGTCCTTCAGGTGCGTGCCAAAGGTGAGAATTATCGACTTCTTCTATCAAGCAATGCGGCTTCTGCCAGGATCCACTTGACTGAGAAGCAATATGAAAATCCGGAGACACCGCCTGTGTTTTGCATGCTTCTACGCAAGCATCTCTCGGGAGGTATTGTTAAAGGCATTCATACTAATGGGTTTGAACGCATCATAACTCTGGAGGTTGAGTCAACCGACGAACTGGGCGACAGAAGTGTAAAGAAGCTTGTCATAGAAATCATGGGACGCCATAGTAATATTGTTCTGCTTAATAAAGACGATAAAATCATAGATGCTATTAAGCATGTGGATATTGAAGTCAATCGGGTGAGGGAGCTTCTCCCGGCCAGAACCTATGTGCTCCCGCCTTCCCAGGACAAGCTCGATCCTACCAAGGCTGAGTCTTTGGAAGCCCTTTTAAAGGATGCCCCCTCCTGCGCCAGAAAAGTTGAGTCTTTCTTGCTGGACAGGCTCCAGGGCTTTTCACCAGTCCTCTGCCGGGAAGTAGCTTTCCGTGCCGGGATAGAGGATTCTATTCCTGCCTGTGAATTAACAACACAGCAGTGGGCAAGGCTCACCAAAGTCCTGGAAAAACTCATGGAGGAGCTGCAAGACAAAGGCCCCTCTCCTACCCTGGTCTTTGAAAAGAATACTGCCAGAGCCATCGACTTCCACTGTGTGAACCTAACCCAATACTCGGACTATAAAAGCTTTGATCTCATCAGTACGGCTGTTGATACCTTCTTTAACCTCAAAAATAGCAGGGAATTCAACAATCAGAAGGCCAATGACCTGCAAAAGCTTGTGGAAAAGCATTTGGAGAAATGCGAAAAACGGCTTGCCATTAATTTGCAGACCTATGAGGAGAGTAAGAATTTCGACGAACTCAAGCTTTTCGGTGAGCTTATCACCGCTAATATCTATGCCCTTTCCAAGGGTATGGATACAGCAAGGGTTGTCAACTACTACAGTGAAACCGGGGATACCCTAGAAATTCCTCTTAACAAGGATAAGAACCCCCAGGATAATGCACAGCTCTACTTTAAAAAGTACAACAAGGCTCGGACAGCCTACCAGTATGCTCAAAAGGAAATTGACCTTTTGAAGCAGGAAATAGCTTACCTTGAGAGCGTCCTTTTTGCCATTGAAAATGCAGAAGGCTCCGAGCAGCTGTCCGAGATTCGTATGGAGCTTTTTGAACAGGGCTATACCAAATCAGCCGGTGGGAAGGGCAAAAAGCTCCAACCTGTACAGGCCCTTCCTTTAAAGGTCATGTCCCGGGATGGATTTGAAATTTTAATCGGACGGAACAACAAGCAAAATGATAAGCTAACGCTGAAAACGGCCCGACATGAGGATATATGGTTCCATATCAAGAACTTTTCCGGCTCCCATGTGGTCATCCGTACCGAAGGAAAGACCGTGCCTGATTCCACAAAAGTGGAAGCCGCCCAATATGCTGCATGGTTCAGTAAGGCAAGATCAGCTCCCAAGGTTGAAGTAGACTTTACTGCTGTTAAGAATGTTAAAAAGCCTTCGGGCTCAAAGCCAGGAATGGTCATCTACGTCAATTACAGTACAGTTGTGGTTACGCCTAATGCGCCTGAAGGAACTTAAAAAATACGGTCATATATCTTCTTGATATAGTGCCCAACCTTTTCCTTGTCGATGGTTTTATATTCGCCCTTCTCATAAAGAATACGGCCGTCCACCATGGTGAGACAGACATCCGCTCCCTGAGCCGAATAGGCCAAAGCTGAAATGGGATTGTGAAGGGGCATAAAATGAGGCTTATCAAGATCAATTAAAATAAGATCTGCTTTATTGCCTTCTTTGACAATTCCCAAATCATCTCTGTCAAGTGCTTTAGCCCCGTTTACCGTAGCCATTTGCAAAGCTTCCGCTGCACTGACCAAGAGAGGATTAAGGCTTGAGCCCTTATGGATGAAAGCCGAAAGCTGAATTTCCTCAAAAAGATTCAAATTATTGTTACTGGAAGCCCCATCGGTGCCCAAAGTCACATTCAAGCCCTGACTCATAGCCTGTGGGACAGGAGCGATACCGCTTGCCAGTTTCAGATTACTGGCTGGGTTATGAACCATGGATACATCCTTTTCCTTGAGAAGAGCCATATCTTCCTCGGTGACCCATGTACAATGAGCAGCAACTGTTTTTTGATCAAACAGGCCTAAATCATAAAGGTGCCTGGTGGGTGTCTTTCCAAAATTCTTTAGGCAATCCACATGCTCGGTGCGAGTTTCATCAACATGCACATGAATGGGGGCGCCATACTTTTGGGCCGTGCTGCCAATAGCTTTTATGACACTGGGTGAACAGGTATAAAGAGCATGGGGTGCAAATGCCCCCGTTATTCTTCCGTCCGCGGCGCCATTCCAGCTTTGGTAGAATTCTTTGCTTTCATTAAGGCTCTTGAGGCCGGAAAAATCAGGTCCCTCATCCATGGAGGTTATGCCCCGGGAGAGCTGGGCCCGTATGCCAGCCTGTTCCACAGCCCTGCACATATCATCCATGAAATAGTACATATCAAAAAAGCATGTAGTGCCTGACGCAAGCATTTCCATAATTCCCAAAAAGGTTCCCCAGTAAACATCGGGGCCTGTGAGTTTATCCTCGGCAGGAAAGATATGCTTAAACAGCCAGGTTTGAAGATCCATATCATCGGCATAATTCCGAAGGAGCGTCATGGGTACATGAGAGTGACTATTAATGAGGCCAGGCATTAAAAGCTTGCCCGCGGCATCAATAATGACGGCATTATCCTTTTGCTCCGGGCTTATGTTCCCCATGGCTCGGATACGGTCATTTTCAACAAGCACATCCCAGGATTTCAAGACCTCCATATCCTGGTTCATTGTCACGACTAACGCATTTTTAAATAAATATTTCATAGGAGATTCCTCCGTGCTTTACAAAGTTTTTATCTTGATTCTAGCATAGAGAAGAACACTTATAAAGGATTCCTTAAAAAAGGAACAGTATAAGGCAGTGTCACAATAAAATCGCTGCCCTTGCCCTCCACACTTTCAACTCGGACCGATCCGCCATAGAGCTGGGCAATGTGCTTGACAATGGAAAGGCCCAGACCGGTGCCGCCCATGGCTCTGGACCGTCCTTTATCCACCCTGTAGAATCTCTCAAAAATGCGGTCCGTATGATCAGCAGGAATACCGATACCCGTGTCCTTGACATGTATTTCGAGGGAAGGCCCCACAGTCTCAGCCCAGACAGTCACCTGTCCGCCAGGCTTGTTATACTTTATAGCGTTATCCACCAGATTTATCAAAAGCTGCTTCATGCGGTGCCGGTCAGTTTCAAGCACGAGAGGAGAAGGCGTCTGATTATATAGGGTTACGTTCTTATCCGATGCTGCATTGGCAAGCATGGATTCCACCTCTTCTACAAGCGGGCACAGTTCGAAGAGCTGTTTCTCATTGTCCTGTTTCATGCTTTCAATTTCCGACAGTTGAAGGATGTCATTGATGAGACTCCTTAAGCGATCGGCTTCAATATCAATAATGTCCAGGAACTTTTCCGCCACCGACGGGTCGTTGACAGCACCTTCTTTCAGTGTTTCCACAAAGCCCTGTATGGATGTCAGAGGGGTCTTCAGCTCATGGGTGACATTTGAGACAAACTCCGATCGCATTTCCTCCAGCTTTCTGACCTGGGTGATATCATTGATGAAAGCCAACGCACCCGTATTCATTGTCCTGTTATCGGTAGGATAGATGGGAGAGACATGGACCTGCAGAATACGCTTTCCATTTTTATAAAGCTGAAGCTCATCACTTAACACCTTGTTGTTGGTAATGGCTTTTGCTAAGAGCTCGTTTATTTGCCTGTTGCGAATGACCTGAACCAACGGCATTCCTACGAAGTCGGACATCTCGGTAGCACCAAAAAGCTTATTGGCAATGGGATTGATCATTAATATGTGCATGGACCGGTCAACCGCGATAAGGCCATTGTTCATGCTGTTAATAATGGTGTCTACCCGGGCATTCCTCTCCTTGAGCTCCTTAATGATATCCTCGATATGCCTGGTCATACTGCTTAAGGTATTTGAAAGCTGACCTACCTCATCCTTGCGGCGAGTAGAGCTCATGGACGTTTCCTGGACCCCTCCGTATTCTTTGACAAGCCTCGCAACCGGCCTTACCACATACTCCGAAAGCTTCAAGGCAATAAGTGAAGACAGCACCATAGCCACGCCAATGGCAATAATAGCATAGAACAAAACCGTGTCTCTTATGTTATTGATATGTTCAACCGAGGCAGAGATACGTATGATCGCATCCAGATCTACAGAATAAAAAGCCAGGTAAATCAGATTGATTCCTGTCGTCTCGCTTCTTCTTATGTTGATGCCGATTCCACCCTCAAGGGCCTTTAGCACTTCAACGCGATCCAGGTGATTTTCCATAGTCTTAGAGCTTACATTTGAATCGGCTAATACTTTGCCGGTTCTTTCAATGAGTGTAATGCGCCTTGCCGGCTTTACGCCTTCAACATCAAGATCTCTTGAGGTCACTAACCCTGAAAGCTCCTTCAAAAAAGCATCGGTAATCTCCTTTTGGTCCATTTCTTTTAAAATACGGGATATCAGGAGGGCCTCATGCTGAAGCCCGTTTTCAGTTTCCCGGATATACATCTCAGAGGAATACCGATAAATGATATAGGCCACCATGGAAGAGACCATGACGGCTAGCACCAGATAAAGGGCTACAATACGATATCTCATGCTGCATTTCCTCCTAGAAATCCATAGAAACCTGCTCAGCTACCCGTATGCCGTCGACTGCCGCACTGACTATGCCTCCGGCATATCCGGCTCCCTCTCCGGCAGGAAAAAGTCCTTTTATGGAGGTCGATTGAAAAAGCTCATTTCTTTGTATCCGGACAGGAGATGAAGTTCGTGTTTCAACTGCTGTCAGCAGGGCATCCGGATGCATAAAGCCCTTGAGCTTTCTGTCAAATAGCGGAGCCGCCCTCTTGATGCCATTGACCACAAAATCAGGCAGAATATTCGAAATAGAGGTGCAGACAGTATCCCCCGTATAACTTGGTTTGACCTGACCCAGCGCCATACTGGGCTTGTCACTTAAAAAATCGGATAATTTCTGAACAGGTGCCCTGTAGCCTCCTGTTTTTTGATAGCAGGCCTGCTCCAGTCTTCTTTGAAAATCTATTCCGGACAATGGGTGAGTGCTTTCAAAATCCTTGGGGGTGACGGAAACAACGAAGGCACTGTTGGCATTGACCCCATTTCGGGCATGATAGCTCATGCCATTGGTTACCACAGTTTTTTCTTCTGAGGCAGCCGCCACAACAACTCCACCGGGGCACATGCAAAAACTGTAGGCGGTTCTGTCCTCCATATGCTCAAAGAGCTGATAATCTGCCGCTCCCAGCTTATAATGCTTCATTTTTCCATACTGGGCTTCATTAATCCATTCCTGAAGGTGCTCAATGCGAACGCCTACTGAAAAAGGCTTTTGCGTCATTTCTACTCCCTGTTCATAGAGCTTTTGAAAAGTGTCTCTGGAGCTATGTCCAATGGCTAAAATAACGGCGGACGTAAGAATTTCGGTGCCATCTGAAAGTCTGACACCTTGAACGGTACCATTTTTTATCAAAAGAGATTCCATGCGCGTAGAAAAAAGAAATTGAGCCCCTCTTTCCCGGAGCTTTTCCCGCATGGACTTTATGACTTGGCGAAGCACATCTGTTCCCACATGGGGCTTAGCCATATACAGGACTTCGTTAGGAGCACCATGGGTATGAAAGGCCTCAAGCACCTTGGTGCAACGAGGGTCGTTGATTCGTGTGGTAAGCTTGCCATCCGAAAAGGTTCCTGCACCCCCCTCTCCAAACTGTACATTGGATTCGGGGTTTAGGATACCTTTACTCCAAAAGCTTTGGACACTCAGAAAACGCTTGTCCACCTCTTCACCGCGTTCCAGTATAATAGGTGAAAAACCTCTTTCAATGAGCTCATATGCACAAAAAAGGCCGCAAGGGCCTGCTCCGACAATAACAGGGCGAGTTGATGGCTCTCTTTTTTGAAGGGGGATTGTCTCCGAAGGCAGAAAAGCCACAATATCCTTATCGCTTTTCACCCTGCCGCAGCATGAGACCAAAACAGAATATACTACTTGTAAGTTACTCTTTTTCCGGGCATCAAGGGATTCCTTCAAAATGCCGAATTCCTGGATTTCTCCTTCAGAAATACCCATTTTCCTTGCTGACAAATGTTTTAAAAGACTCCATTCGTTTTCACGGGTCAACTCAGACAAGGGCACCGATAGTCTTCTCAAAATATATTGCATAGTATTCTTCCTATGGAGTGTTTGTTACAGGGGTTGGGGTTGTCGGGTCTTTAGGGGCTTCCTCGATAATCAACTTTACGATGTATTCCCCCACCAGGCTTATATTGCCGGGAAGCTGTACCTTAAGTGGAACCTCATGTTCACCTATTTCAAAGCCGTTAACCTGAATGGACAGTTTAATGTCAGTCGATTTCACGGCATTTACTTCTTCGGGTCTTCCTTTGATGGTTATGGGTATGAATTCCTCGAGAACTCTGTACACCTTGTTTCCTGATAGGTCGCTCTCATATATGGAAATCAAGTTCGTAGGCATATTAATACTTCGTGTTACAAGACGCTCCAATACGACTTCTGCCGTAAGATTATCCGCGTCTTCCTTGTAAAGGGTGGCACCCTTTGGAGTGGATACAACAAGGGGTGTTGTAAAGCTTGCCGATTGTCCGGCAATATCAATGGTTTCAGCCGTAAACTTTGTAATAGTGTCCAGGATATTCATGGGCCCTAAAACACGCACGTAATCCTGAGAGTAGCGAATCTCCTTCAAATATACATCAGTTGCAGGTTCTCCCTTGGTAGCAACAGTGACAGGAATACGCTTAGCCAAATCAAAGGTTACAATAACCGGAACCGTACCCTCGAATTGACGCAGGGCCTGCCCCTCTGAATTCAACACTACCGCTGTTGTGACTATTTCTTTATTATCCTTGATTTCGGAGTAATTAACCCGGGCAACAACCTTGTTGACCTTTGAAATACTGCTTTCCTTTTCCTCAAGAACAACATCATTGGCCTTCACATTAATGAGCTCATAACCCGCGGGAAGCTTGCCCTGGAATTCCACGCTCACAGGGAAGGGCTTGCCTATTCTGCGCTCTATGTTTAGGTTCACAGAAGGAGGATTAGTGCCGGAAATCAAAACATCCTGATCGCCAAGATATTTTGGAGCATCAATACTAATACGTTGCATACCTGGCTCGGTAATACCGGATAAATCAATGCTTACCTTAAAATCATTGGCGGTAACACTCATTATTTTTTGCCGACGGCCTTTTATCTTAATATCAATGCTCGTGGGAAGCTGAGTCCCGACAATTTGGAGGTTTCTTGCCTGAAGCACCTCAATATTACTGGTCAAGGGGATCGCCAGGGTTCTCTCCTCAAAAGGGTTATCGGTGTCTAAGACCAGGAACCATATTAATATAGCCGTGAGAACAGAAACGACCTTAATGACCATATCCTTCTCAAATAAATTGTTAATCAGCTTGTTCATCCTGCTTCACCTTTCTGAAAGTAAAAAGCTTTCGGTCGGTTTCGCTTTCCAACAAGAATTTGGTCAGGGCTTTTCTTAATATATCGGGAGTAAGGTTCCTTGTCAGACCGCCGCTGTGGGCATAGGAAATCTTTCCGGATTCCTCGGAGACAACGACAGCAATGGCGTCGGACACCTCGGTAATACCCAAGGCCGCCCGGTGTCGTGTACCCAACTCACGGCTCAAGCCCGCATTCTGGGTTAAGGGAAGGTAACAGGCCGCAGCTTTGATGGTATTTGAGCGAATAATGACAGCACCATCATGCAATGGGGTTTTGGGTGTAAAAATATTGCCCAATAATTCGCTGGACAGAACAGCATCCATCCGGGTGCCGGTATTGACTATATCACCAATCTTGGTTCCTCTTTCAATGATAATAAGGGCGCCTATATAGTCTTGTGAGAACTTGGTGCAAGCCTGAACGATGGCCTCAATAGCCGCAATGGTCTGAACTCTATCTTCATCGTTTTTACGCACCATGATATCTTGAAAGCCGCTGCTTCCGAGTTTTTCAAGGGCTCTTCTGAGCTCCGGCTGAAACAGCACGATTAGACCAAATCCAAAGATTTGCAAAGTACCTTGAAGGAGATAGGCAATGGTTTTTAGACCCAGCATTTGAGAGAGCTTTGAAAAAATAAGAATAAAGATAATACCCTTAACAAGCTGAATAGCTCGTGTCTCTCGAACCAACTGAATACCTTTGTAAACGACATAGGAAACCACGGATAGTTCAACCAGCATCCTGAGAATATCCAAGGGTCCATTAAGCCCTAAAAAATTCATGACATAACTTACGATATCACCAATGGTACCAGGCACCTTTTAAGCTCCTTTAATGTAGAGAATTTCTGGCCTTACATTAAATTATATCCTCTTCCTCAAATTTTTTGTATAGCCTCGTTTCTAGTGTAACACAAATGCAATGTTCACGCGAGCTTATGGTTAAATAAACCTGTATCCCACTCCTCTTACAGTCTCAATATATTCCGGCTTGCTGTCGTCCTGTTCTATTTTTTGTCTCAGATATCGTATATGCACATCCACAGTCCTGGTTTCACCAAAGTAGTCAAATCCCCAGACCTTTTCCAGGAGTGTATCACGCGATAAGACCCTGCCACGGTTTTGAATCAGTATCTTAAGCAGCTCAAATTCTTTTAAGGTCAGGTCAAGCTTTTGCTGACCCTTATAAACCACATGGCGCTCGAGATCCATGGTGATTACCCCGGCCGTAAGAGTTTCAGAAACACTCTCCATCGGTATTTCGGAACGTCGGAACAAGGCTTTAACTCTGGCCGTCAGCTCTCTAATTGAGAAAGGCTTCGTTATGTAATCGTCTGCACCAAGCTCCAGACCCAACACTCTGTCGAATTCTTCACTTCTGGCTGTCAACATAATGACAGGCAGGTTCTTTAATTTTGAATCCTGCCTGATTTTTCTCAAGATTGCATAGCCGTCCATTCCCGGAAGCATGACATCCAGGATAAACATGTCCGGAAGAATGGACTCACAATGCTGGAACATTTCCTCACCGCTCAAATAAGCGCTGATTCCATACCCGCTGGCCTCCAGATTATATTTGATAAGCTCTTGTATATGGCTCTCATCCTCTACAAGGTATATTGTCCGTTTGACAGACATGGCAGCCTCCTACTCCTCCGAATCATATTTTGCATGCATTTCAGGATGCTGCAAGTGCTGATGATTTCCTGTTTCAATATAGACGACCCATTCACTGATATTAGTCGCGTGGTCGGCGATTCGTTCCAAATATTTTACGATGAACATGATGTCAATAAGCTGCTCAACTGAGTGTGATCCTGACTTGATCTGGGTGGCAATATCCATGACAAGGTCATTGAACATATTGTCCACCTCATCATCATCATTGCACACTTTTGTTGCCGTCTCGACATCCTGATTAATATAAGCATCGATGCTGCGCGCTACCATGCTCCTGGCCTTTTCGGCCATTTGATAGATTTCAGGATTGATTTTGACCGGTTTTTCGGCAAGCCTTATGGTCAACTCAGAGATGTCAGCCGCCTGATCGGCGATCCTTTCCAAATCAGTGATCATCTTAAGGGTGGATCCAATCATGCGAAGATCCTTTGCCAATGGCTGCTGAAGTGCAAACAGGCTTAAGCATTGCTTCTCTATCTTATTCTCAACATTGTCGATCTCATCATCCTGGGATATGATCTCCCTGGCCAGTTCGACGTTCATTTCTCTCAGCGCAATAAGGGTTTTGTCAACGGCTTCTTCTACCATGCCGCCTAGCCGTCCGATATCTTCCTTTAATTTCTGTAAGCTTTTTTCAAGATGAAATCTCATACTAAACAATCCTTTCATCGCTCTTACTCATTTTTACCTAACCAAACAGGATTTAAAACAAATCAACCAAATCTCCCGGTAATATATCGCTCAGTTCGCTCGTCCCTGGGCTTGTTAAAGATTTTTTCGGTACTGTTATACTCAATCAGATCACCCAGAAGGAAGAAGGCCGTCCGGTCCGAAATACGTCCTGCCTGTTGCATATTATGAGTCACAATGATGATGGTATATTTCTTCTTGAGTTCTGCGCAGAGATCTTCAATTTTAGCGGTTGATATGGGGTCCAGAGCCGAGGTGGGCTCATCCATCAGGATCACTTCAGGCTCCGTTGCAAGAGTCCTGGCGATGCACAGTCTCTGCTGCTGTCCGCCGGAAATACCTAAAGCGCTTTTATAAAGTCTGTCCTTCACTTCATCCCAAAGAGCGGCATCCTTTAAGCTTTTTTCGATCCTTTCATCCAGGGCGGCCTTTTTCTTTATGCCATGAATTCTAGGGCCATAGGCCACATTATCATAGATGGACATGGGAAAGGGGTTGGGTTTCTGAAATACCATACCCACACGCTTTCTCAGTTCAACAACATCCACATTGCCAAGAATTTCTTCCCCTTCGAGCTTGATGCTCCCGGTTATCTTCACATTTTCAATAAGGTCATTCATGCGGTTCAAAGTCTTTAAAAAAGTTGATTTTCCGCAACCGGAAGGACCTATCAGCGCGGTGATTTCTCCTTCGTTGATATCCATATTAATATTCTTAAGGGCTTGAAAATCCCCGTAAAACAAATCCAGATTCTTTACCTTAAGCTTGCTTTGTCTATTCTTATTATCCATTCTATCTCATCCCTTTTCTTTGTTATATGCCTTTTCCATTAATCAGCTTTCGGGCAAACCTGTTGGCTGTAAAATTCAGAACTGCAATAATGACCATGAGAATGGTAGCAGTCGCAAATGCGCTGACAAAATCCGCTTCCTCAAGGGCAACAACATAGAGGTGCACTGACAAGGTTCTGACACTGCTGGTCAAAAGGTGATCAATGGGCGGAATCTTGGCAACTGAGCCAACTGTATAGATTACGGCGGCAGTTTCTCCGATTACGCGCCCCATACTTAATATAACAGCCGTTAAAATACCGGGGATTGCACTTGGAAGCACCACCTTGAAAATTGTCTGAAGTCTCGAAGCTCCCAAAGCCAGACTGCCCTCCCGATACCCGGGGTTGACCGATAGCAGCGCTTCCTCCGTGGTTCTTACCATTGTGGGAAGGACCATGATAGCCAGGGTCAGCGCACCCGAAATAACTGAAAAACCCAGTTTAAGCGTGTCCTTGAAAAATATATAACCAAAAAGCCCATAAATAATGGACGGAATACCCGACAAGCTTTCAGTGGCAAAGCGGATAACGCGTACCAGGCGCCCTTGCTTTGCATACTCGGTCAAATAAATGGCTGCCGATATACCTATGGGTGCAGCCACGACCATCGTTGCGAAAATCAAAAGAAGTGTGCCTATAATCATTGGAAGTATACCTGTCTTGTCCTTGTACAGGTTGTATTCGCTGGTTATAAATTCCCAGTTGATGCCCGATACACCGCGTGACACTATGTAGACTATCATCCAAACCAGAAAGCCCACAGTGATCAGGGAAAAAGTCCATATAAGAGCCATCAGGATCTGGTCGGTTATTTTTCTTTTCTTACTCACTTCTTTCCCCCCTCACTTTTTGGAAGTCTTTCGAACAAGCAAATTCAAAGCCAGGTTCAACATAATGATGAATATAAAGAGAACAACCCCAATTCCGAAAAGGGCGGATTGGTGAAAGGGGCCTGCATAGGACATATCCTTTGCGATGGTGGCCGTCATGGGACTCACAGTGCTTATTAAAGAATTAGGCATCCTCGGAATATTACCGCAGACCATGATAACGGCCATGGTTTCTCCTACGGCCCTTCCCATGCCCAGTACCACCGAGGACATAATGCCTGATTTAGCCGCGGGAATCATGACCTTAAAGATTGTTTCTATTTTAGAAGCTCCCAGGGCAAGGGAACCTTCCTTATACTCTCTGGGTAAAGCTCTTAATGAGGTTTCTGATATATTGACAATTGTCGGAAGCACCATAACCGATAGGATGATAATCATAGCCAGAAGGCCTGTTCCGGTTGGACTTCCGAAATGAACACGAATAAAAGGAACGATAACCGTCAGCCCGAAAAAGCCATAGACCACGGAGGGAATACCCGCCAGAAGCTCGATGGCTGCTTTTAAAAGTCCTGTAATTTTTTTAGGCGCAATTTCCGCCAGCATTACAGCCGTTAAAATACCGATAGGGACACCAATAATAATGGCCCCCAGCATGCCTAATACCGAGGCAAGAATCATGGGCAAAATGCCAAACTGGGGCTCAGTATAGGTTGGCGTCCACTGGGTTCCAAAAATGAAATTGGAAATCCCGATCTCAAGAATGGGCGGAACCCCCGCAATAAAGATATAAACGCTTATCAAAACAACAGAAATAACCATTAGAGACGCTGAAAAAGCAAAAATAAGCTCAATGGCTTTTTCATAGCTCATCCCTATTTTTTTCTTTTGAACAAGTACATGCTCCATATTATCACTCCGTCTTCCTGGAAAGCAGAGTACGTTCCTTTGGGAACGTACAACAAGCCTCGACCCGTATGCCATAAAAGGCAGACCTTCTAAAGGTCTGCCTGGGTGGTGGACTTTATCTGCTTACAGGTACTGCTTCCTTTGATATGATCGCTTTTCCTTCTTCTGTGAAGATGAAGTCTATAAAAGCTTTTTCAAGTTCATCCGGCTTCCCTTTGGTTACAATATTGAAAGGACGCTTGATGGTATAAGTACCATTCAACACATTCTCCGTGCTGGCAACCATTCCTTCTACGGTAAGGGATTTAACCATTTTATCTGCATAGGCAAGGGAGATATATCCGATTGCATTAGGGTTCTGGGATATAATTGTCTTTACTTCACCTGTTTTCGCTGCTTCCTGATCAGCCTGCACTTTATCCTTGACATCGAACAGGCTTTCAAAGGCTTCTCTGGTTCCAGATGCCGCATCACGGGCTACTACTACGATGGGTGCGTCCTTTCCGCCCACATCCTTCCAGTTTGTAATCTCTTTTTTGTAGATTTTTGCGATTTGTTCCTTGGAAAGATCTTTAACACCATTTTCATTATTGACGATGACAACAATGGCATCCTCTGCCACCTTAATTACTTCCAGGCCCTGGCTTGCCTCTTCTTCCTTAACTTCTCTTGATGCCGTACCGATATTGGCTGTATCACCAATAGCCGCTTTTATGCCGGCGCTTGATCCGTCACCAATGTACTGAACATCTACTTTAGAGTTCTTAGCTGAATAGGTGTCACCCAGTTCCTGAAAAATCTTTTGCATGGATGTTGATCCTTCTATAACCAGTTTCCCGGAAAGAACCGTACCATTCACTGATCCGGCAGGGTTTGTAGCTTCGGGGGTATTTTTGTTGTCAGCCTTCGTCCCTCCGCAAGCTGTAAGGCCTAATAACATCGTTGCAACTAAACCCAAGACAACAATATTCTTGTTGATTTTCATTTATTCATTTCTCCTCTCATTTCTCACAATCATTTACTGCACAATCTCAATATATCTTGCCATTATTATGAGAAAATCAAGGATATGTTAAACGTTTGTTAACTGTTTATTTTCCCTAACAAAACCTCCAGAGAGAGCTTGGAATCCATAAGCCCTTTTTTATATCGTACCTCGGACTCCATGCAGCCTTTCAAGAGCTCCTTCAGGTATTTTTCATCCATGCTTTGGGCCTGGCCCATCAGCATTTTCAGGGCATAAGGGTGCTTCCCCTGAAAGTATTGACCGATTTGAAGCTGTGAGGCTCCTTTTTTTAACAGGGTTTTAAGCTTTAATAGCTCACCGGTCTGCTTGGAGAGCATGGACAGGATTTTCTGTTCAGGCTCCTTGAGAATGAGCATGTCCTCCAGCAAATGGAGCGCTCTTGGGGCATCTTTCCGTGCCACAGCATCCAGAAGATCGAAAATAATACTCTTAATGGTGGGTGTGGCCATCAACCTGACATCGGCAAGGGTAATCTCTTTTCGTTCCCCTGCATAGGCGCAACATTTCATTATTTCATTTTTAAGGGAATACATGTCAGGCTCACTCATGTCCACCAAATGTTGGGCCGCCTCTTCCGAAATTACTTTTCCTGACTGTCTCACTCCTTTTATAACCCAGGGGATGAGTTCCGAAGTGCTCAACCGATTAAACTCGGCTGTAAGGCCGTATTTAACTATCTGCTTATAGGCGCCCAGCCTTTTATCCACCTGTGCTTCTATAAAAATTAAGCAGGTGGTCTCGGGTATTTCCGGAATATAGGTTTTTAATACCTCCTGGGCTTTACTACCCAACTCTGACGAAGAATCGGTTTCGGTATTTTCTACAACCTTTTCGTCTCCTTCATCCACGGCTGCCGGAGCTTCTTTTTTAACCTTATTGTGAAAAAGTCCGGAATTTTTCACCAGAACCAATTTACGATCTGAAAAAGCCGGAAAGGTATCACAGGCATCTATGAGATCACGGATATCCACCTTGTTTTCAAAGATTGATAAATTCAGGCCGTTATCATTCTCCAGAATCAGCTTTTTAAGCTCGCCCACATAATAATCAATTAAGAAGCGTTCATCTCCGTGGAAGAGGTAAACTCTAGCCGGCTGTTTATTCTTGATATGATCCTTAAGTACGGAGAGTACCTCGGTATTCTTATCTTTCCTGAAGCTTTTGGATCCTGTACTTTTTGCAGACATAAAAAAACCCCCGATTGTTCATCAGGAGTTTATTATAACATGATTATCCAGCCTCTGTAAAAGGCTGGGTAATCATGTTTCAATGCCTTCGATAATCTCAAGAAATCTTCGATTTCTCTTGCGGGTCGAGGCTTGTTGTTTAAAGGAACGAACTCGGTGACAGCGAATTTAATTGCCTGGATGCGCAAATAAATCAAGGGCGGTACATAGGTATTATGATAGAATTGTTTTAGTGACAGACCAACCAAAAAACGGCGATTATCCACGTTTGAGAGGTGGAAGAATGGATTGCCTAAAAGAAATCGTAAAAAGCGCTTGACTGTAAACAGGCTTCACCGTTTATCATAAGGCTAGCAAACAGGAAGGGACGAACATTATGACGATAAAAGAAATTGAAGCGCTGTCCGGAATGGAACGGGCCAACATACGATTTTATGAACGCGAGGATCTCATAACGCCAAAGCGTATGGATAACGGATACCGAGATTATTCGGAGAATGATTTGCAGATTTTACTGCGCATCAAGCTGCTGCGAAGTCTTCACATTTCGCTGGATGAGATTAAAGCACTGAAGGACGGAAGCAGGGATTTAGCAGATACGCTATCAAAGCAAATTGAGCAGTTGGAGCAAGAAAGACAAGGTGCTTCTTATGCCCAAGACGTTTGCCGCGTTATGCAGAATGACAAAGTGACCTTCACGAATTTAGATGCGAAGAAATATCTCGATGGTATCGACCGCACGACTAAAGAAACGGGCAACTCGTATTTCACAGTCAAGGGCGATGAGCTTCCGCAGGTGTTCCATCCATGGCGAAGATATTTGGGAAGAATGCTTGATATCTTTATTTACAACACGCTTTGGTCGGCTTTTATTGCCCTTGTGTTCCATGTGAATTTAGCGACCATAAGCAATATAGGAAACTTACTTAATACCTTTGTAGCAATTATTTTGATGTTGTTTTTAGAACCACTCTTGCTCCATCTATTTGGAACTACACTGGGCAAGGCCATATTGGGACTAAGAATAGAAACTCCTGACGGCAGGCGCCTTACTTACGGTGAGGGACTGGAACGAACCTGGGGCGTTGTGGGTGCCGGAATGGGATACAATATTCCCATCTACAACCTTGTTCGCCTTTGGAAGAGTTATAAGCTGTGCAGTGAAAATGAAGCACAGCCATGGGATGAATGTATAGCCTACACCATAAAGGACACCAAATGGTATCGAGGAGTACTTTTGGTCGGCGCACATGCAGTCGTCCTTGCTCTTTTAGCTACAGTAATATCCGCACAGAAGCTTCCCCCCAATCGAAGTGATTTGACTGTAGCAGAATTTGCTGAGAACTTTAATTACTATGCTGATTTTCTCGGTATTGACTTTGGCAATAAGTACTTGGATGAAAACGGGAAATGGAGGGAAAAGGCATTTGATGGAACAGCCTATATTGACATCGGTTTTACCGAGATTGCGGAGTGCAACTACATCATGGACAACGGATATGTGACAGGCGTATCCTTTACGGTGGAGCTACATAACAAGCGGGACTGGCTTAGCTCGTATGACAGTCAAATGTTTTTACTCTCTCTTGCTTTCGCCGGTGCTCAGGATGAAATAGGCTTGTTTTCAAAAGCTCCGAGCCGGATAGCAGAACAGATTAGCAATAATTCCTTTGAGGATTTCAATTTTACTGAAGCTGGTGTTGAGTTCATCTGTGATACGGAGCATTCCGGCTATATAAACACACAATCCGGTTTCATGTTACCCGAGGAAAATGCAGCGGAAATCTATTTCAATATGAAATTTTCCATGAATAAACAAAAATAAACGGCATGGTAACCATGCCGTTTCTCTAAAATAACTGATGTTGTTTTTTAAGCTAGTCCTAAAGTGCCCGGGTTTTTATTTCCTCCACGATCTTTGCGACGAATTCGTCAACACTCATGGAGCCCAAATCGCCCTCTTTTCTTGATCTAACAGCAACCGCACCGTTTTCAAGCTCTTTGTCCCCAATGACCAGCATATATGGGATTTTCTCCAATTGAGCCTCACGGATTTTATAACCGATTTTTTCGTTACGGTAGTCAGTCTCCACCCTAATTCCTTGATCCTTCAGCTTGCGTTCAACTTGCTGAGCAAAATCATGGTGCTTGTCAACCAGAGGCAGAATTTTAGCCTGAACCGGTGAAAGCCAGGTTGGGAAGGCTCCGCCGTACTTTTCAATCAGCATGGCCAGTGTACGCTCATAGCAGCCGATGGATGTTCTGTGGATGACATAGGGGTACTTCTTTTCATTGTTCTTGTCAATATAGGTCATGCCCAGACGTTCTGCCAAAGCAAAGTCAATTTGAACGGTAATGATGGTATCTTCTTTACCATGGACATTTTTGAGCTGGATATCAAGCTTTGGCCCGTAGAAGGCAGCTTCACCCTCAGCCTCTCGATAATTGATGCCCAGATGATCCAGAATAACACGCATCCTGTCTTGTACTCTTTCCCAGTCTTCAGCGTTTCCGATATACTTCTCCTTGTTATTGGGGTCCCACTTGGAGAAGCGGTAGCTCACATCATCCTGGATGCCCAGGGTTGTCATCATATACTTGATTAGATCCACAACACCCTTAAACTCATCCTCAAGCTGCTCAGGGGTACAGACCAGATGACCCTCAGAAATGGTGAACTGGCGAACCCGGATTAATCCGTGCATTTCACCCGAGGACTCATTTCTAAAAAGGGTTGAGGTTTCGCCGTAGCGGATGGGTAAATCCCTGTAGCTATGAAGCTCAGCGTTATAGATCATGAACTGGAAGGGGCAGGTCATAGGACGCAGGGCAAAGACCTCTTCTTCCTTCTCTTCTTCACCGATAATAAACATGCCGTCCTTATAGTGCTGCCAATGGCCTGAAAGCTTGTAAAGATCAGGCTTAGCCATAAAAGGCGTCTTGGTGAGCACATAGCCTCTTTTTTCTTCCTCATCCTCTACAAAGCGTTGAAGGATTTGAACGATTTTAGCACCCTTGGGCATGAGCAGAGGCAGCCCCTGACCGATCTCTTCTGCCGTGGTAAAGAGCTTAAGCTCCCTTCCAAGCTTGTTATGATCACGTTTCTTGGCCTCTTCAAGCCGAGTTACATAGTCGTCCAGGTCATTCTTTTTAGGAAAAGAGATGCCATAGATACGCTGGAGCATCTTATTCTTTTCATTTCCTCGCCAGTAGGCTCCCGCTTGCTGCATGAGCTTAACGGCCTTAACCCTTCCGGTGGAGGGCAGATGGGGTCCGGCGCAAAGATCGGTAAAATCACCCTGCTTGTAGAAGGAAATCTCGGCATCCTCAGGAAGCTCGCTAATAAGCTCGACCTTATAGGGCTCATCTCTCATAAGCTCAAGAGCTTCGGCTCTTGGAAGAGTAAACCGCTCAATGGGCAGATCCTCTTTAATGATTTTCTGCATTTCGTTCTCAATGGCCTTTAAGTCCTCGGGGGTAAAGGTCTTTTCCGAGTCAAAGTCATAGTAGAAGCCACTGTCTATAGCAGGGCCGATAGCCAGCTTGACACTGGGGAAAAGCCTCCTTACAGCCTGTGCCATAATATGGGAGGTGGTATGCCAATAGGCCAGTTTACCACCCTCACTGTCGAAGGTTAGCAGGTTGAGGCTGCAATCCTCATATATGGGGGTTGCCAAATCCTTTACCTTACCGTTGACCTCACCGGCAACCGCCACACGGGCAAGGCCTTCGCTGATATCCTTGGCAATGGCCAAAATGGTGGTGCCATTTTCATAGGACTTTACACTTCCGTCCTTCAATGTAATTTGAATCATAAAAATCACTCCTATCAACATATAGCTTTTCCAAAAAACAGGATACAAAAAAGCCCTCATCTTAAATGCATTTATGCATTTAGGGATGAGAGCTATTGACTCACACGGTTCCACCCTGATTACAGGCTTTAAACAGCCTGTCACTCAATTACATGATTGTAACGTCATCAACGTGAAGACTTACTGAAATATTTCTGCCTTCAAGCTCCGGGGCGGTTCAACACCCTGATGCGCGGGACGGCTTTCAGCCCGATGACCTTCCCTCTCTTTGCGCTCGTAGTGGTTTTGCATGTCCCCTTCAAAGCCTTTAATATAAAGTTAGTTTAATATTATCATACTCCAATACATGTGTCAAATGTATCTGTCAATCATATCCTTGGTAATTTCATTATCCTTTGCAGCTTCTCCATAAAACCTTCCGCTCTTTCTGACAGTTCTCTTTTGTGTGCTGTAATCAACTTCTATAAGACCAAATCTTCTTGACGTTCCATCATCCCATTCAAAGTTGTCAAGTAAGGTCCAATGGTAATAACGCTCTACAGCCACCCCTTCATCGATGAGCTTTTTAACCTCATGCAAATGGTCATAGATGAACCTGGTTCTTTGGGTGTCCTTCTCATCACAAATGCCGTTCTCGGTTATGTAAATCGGTTTGCCATAGATTTTCCAGTACTTTTTACAGATCCGATACAGTCCTTCAGGATAGATTTCCCATCCCATATCATTCGTCTTTGCACCTTCCTTGACCAGTAGCTCGGAAAACATTTTGCCGGGCTTAAAAACAAATCGGACTATATCCCTTGAGTAATAATTTAAGCCAAAAAAATCACAATATGTATTTTCCCCTTGCGGATACCCTCCCATCCCAAGGGGAAACTTGTACTTTCCTCGCATCATTCCTTCCAGGAACAGCACATGGAAGCAGTAATCCAGCACATTTTTCATCAGTCTTGATAAAAGCTGATTCCTATAGGCGTCGAATACCCTTATATGGAGGGCGATGCCAACCTTTGTCCCTTGATGCCCCAATTTTGTCCTTATGTCATGAATAAGCTTATATGCCCCGATATGAGCATCCGTCATATGTCTCGTGGCTCTGAAATAATTGGCGATGGACGGTTTTTCGGGAGGGAAATTCGCAGTAAAGTATGTACCGTCCATATAGACATTGGGTTCATTGATGGTGACCCAATCGGAAACAAGATCTCCTAAATAAGAAACAACTTTCTCCGTATACCTTAAGAACAGTTGGGCCGATTCCTTATTGACCCAGCCTCCCATATCTTCAAACCAGATAGGCTGAGAAAAATGATGCAGCGTAACAAGGGGTTGAATATGGTTGTCAAGAAGCTTCTGAATTTCTGAACGATAGTGTGAAAGAGGCTCTTCGCAGAATTTACCTTTTTCCGGCTCAATTCTGCTCCATTCAATACTCATTCTATAAACCTTATGATTAAGCTCCTTCATAAGCTCTATGTCTTCTTCAACTCTATTCCAATGATCATCTGCAACAATGCAATGAGAATCGTCCTTTGTTCTTCCGTTTTCGCAGAATCTGTACCAGTTGTTGAATACGTCGCCGCCCTCAATCTGTACCGAGGCCGTTGCCGATCCCATCAGAAAGGATTGAGGCAGTTTAAAGGGTTTTAAGCTTTCCTTCATATCCTGTTTCATTTTATCAGCTCCTTAAATATTTTTTGTTGCCGGACCAGCTTCAAGCTCATCCAATATCTCCTGATACTTTTTCTCGGTCAGCTTATACATGGAAAGCGGAATAAGCGCCAGAAGAGAAATCAAGCCCGGAATAATGGTAAAGGTATAGTGTATCCAGTTAAGCGTAGTGGTGGACTGAGCAACATTTGGTATGTAGCCGATAGCACCTAATACAAAGGCACCCATTGAACCGCCTAATGCCGATGCCACCTTTGTCTTGAAAATATTGGCGGAAAACACCATCCCTTCTGCGCGTATACCTGTTTTCCATTGCCCATATTCAACGGTATCTGCAAGCATTGAGTTTCGGGCTATTTCCGCTATACCATCCACAACGCCCATGAGAACCACCCAAAAGAATAGACGGGACACTGAACTATACCCTGAAAAAAATAGTCCCATAGATGCTATGGAAGCGGCAATACTGCTGTAAAAGACCGTGTTTTTCTTCCCGATTTTCTTTGCAATCCAGGGCGTGATTAAAGCTCCCACAACAGCTAATATTGCATATACTCCCATAAAAACAGGGATAAGGCCGGGGGATTTGTAATTATATTTAAGATAATAGATAGGAAATATATTTTTTATTGTCATGATCGTTTCAGAAATGAGCATGAAGCAGAGAAGTGCTTTTAAAGGGCCATTCACCTTCAATTGACGTAAGATATCAGAAAATTTCTGCTTGTGTTCTTTTCGGTAGACGTTCTTCTCCTTTACATTAAAAAAGGTTATAAGTGAGAAAATGACGCAAAGGCTGCCATAAAGCGCAGCAACGAGCTGCCAGCCCAAATTGGAGTTACCTTCTCCCAAGATATCCACAAGGGGCAGTGTAATAACATTGATGCCGATGATGCCTATCATGGATACCGTTCTTGGTATCATGACCACGCTATTCCGTTCAACAGGATCTCGGGTTATCGTTGCGGACAGCGACCAGAACGGGATATCCCTTACCGTGAAGGAAAGGTCCCAGGCCAGATAGGTGATATAGGCCCAAATAAGCTTGCCGGTGCTGCTTAAATTTGGTGTTGTGAAGCACAATACAGTCGTTGCGGCAATAAACCAAGGTGCAAAGAGCAGGTAGGGCCGAAATCGCCCCCATTTTGTCTTTGTATTATCAACAATGACGCCCATAATGAGATCATTTACAGAGTCCCATGACCTGGCAACCAGAAATAAAGTGCCTGCGGCAAGAGCAGATATTCCAAAATAGTCGGTATAATACACCAATAAGTAGGTACTCATTATTCCGTAAACAGTGCTGGCCCCAAGGCTGCCGAATCCATAAGAAAGCTTTTCCTTCCAAGATAACGGTTTATTATCCATTTCCCCCATCCCCCTTTAATTGCGGCTACTTTCTCAATGCTTCCTTAAAAAGCATCATCTGATATGAAATTTCCTGTCTTGAGATCACTTCTTTGAACTTGTTTATGTTATCCGGTCTGGAAAACACCCTCTGAGCGAGATACAGCCAGGAATCATTGATGGTTTCAGCCGCAAGCTCCGGATTTATGGCCTCTTTGAGCGAGCCATCCTGTATTCCGGCTTCTATAATGTCCTTTAAGTAGGTGCTGGATTTTGCAACGAGTTGAAGAAATTTTTCAACAGGGGGTTCAATAATATATTTGTCCTTTATATGGAAGTCGAATATGCCTGTAAACTGTATGGCATCCCTATATTTATCGAGGTTGGCGTCAATGATCTCAAAGTATTGAGCCAATTTCTCATAACCATTACCCTTCATTTTAGGAAAGTGCTCTTCCATCAAATCAATAAAATTTTCAAAGACAAGGACTTCTATTTCTAGGGCTATTTCTTCCTTGGACTTAAAGTACTGGTAGAGGGTCTTGCGGCTTAAGTCAGCCGCATCAGCTATATCAGACATGGTCGTATCCCTGTAGCCTAGCTCTAAAAACAGTTTCCACGCAATGCTTGTAATGTCTTCCTTCCTTTTCTCTCTATGTGTCCTGTCTTCCACTTTTCTGCCTCCTTATTAACCACTCTAGGATTTTCAATGGCTTTTTTCTTAAATACACCGAAATATTCGATGGCGTACATGGTAAAATCCTAGTTTCCGGTTCTCCCGCCTCTATCAATCTCTTCTTCAGCATTTCCGAGAGGCTCTTCCTAATCCCGACATGAGCCGGTGAATGGACCAGGTTGGTTTTTTCATAGGGGTCATTTTCAAGATCATATAAAAACTCTTCAATATACACATCACTATGCTTGTGAAGCCATCCATGCTTATCCACGGCTTTTACCGAATACTTCCATGCATCGGTCCTTATAGCTCTGCCAACCTGGCTCTCGCTTATCTGTACGAAGACCTCTTTGGGCCAATCTTCAGTTCCACCCTCCATTAAATCCTGTAAGGGGCGTCCCGGCATATAGGCCGGCTTACCAAGCTGAGCCGCTTTTAGAAAGGTGGGCGGAAGATCCATAAGGCTGACCAGCTCGTTTACTGATTGACCGCCTTTAAACCCAGGGCCGTTTATGATCAGTGGGATTCTTATGGAGCTATCATGACAGCTCCTCTTATATTCAGAATTTCGGGTTTTGAAATGGGTACCGTGATCACTTGCATAGATAACCAGAGTCTCTTCTCGGATTCCAAGCTCAGAGAGCTTATCAAGGATTCGGCCCAGGTTCATATCCAGGTTGTTACAGCAGCCCAAATAATCGGGGTAGCTATCCCTCCAGTCGCCCTCAGTACCCTTGAGATCTTCAGGAGGCTCATAATTTTTATATTTATCCCGGGATCCGGGAGGCCCTTCATAACGATGGGTTGTGTTTTGATGATGAGGTTCAAGATAAGAGATAAATAGAAAAAATGGTTTCTCTCTATTTCGTTTGTTTTCAAGATAATCCAGTGCGAAATCCGTTAAAGCATCTGCTCTGTATTTTTCAAACTCAACCTTGCTCATATCCTTGTCAAATAAATAGCCTGAGCTTCCGGTCGAGGTGAATTCCAAGACATCCGCCGCCATCCAGTAATCCAGCCAGCCGCCCCTTCTTTCGGTTGGAACGGGCTTTTTCTTGTAGTCATCCTTTAATAATGTGGAGGCCAGATGCCATTTCCCTATATACCCGGTGTCATAGCCTGCCTCTCTTATGTAGTGAGCGATTGTCTTTTCGTTTAGCGGCAGAGCGATGTCGTTTCGGAAGCATCCTGTCTGAGTCGCGTACTTGCCCGTTTGAATACAGGATCTGGCAGGGCCGCATACGGGCTGGGGTGTGAAAGCCTTATCAAAGCGGACCCCCTCGGAAGCCATTCTATCCAAATGAGGCGTTATATTGAGCTTCTGTCCGTAACAGCCAACTGTGTCAAAGCGCTGCTGATCTGTGAAAAAGAATAGGATATTGGGTTTGCTCTTTATGTTAATTCCCCCCAATACATTATAAAAGGTAACACGTGTAACCTTATTGTATAAATTTAAATAAAGGATGTCAAGGGAAATCCTGTATGATCTCTGGGGCTAAAAAAATAAGCACTTCTCCAAGCTTATGCAGAAGCGCTTACCCATTATTTCGATGCATTCATGAGCTAAATATAAACTTTAATTTTCGGTCAACACAAACTTCGTGATGACATGGGCAACGCCGTCCTGGTCATTGGATAGGGTAATATAATCCGCCTTTTCCTTGACCGGTTCCTCTGCGTTTTCCATTGCGACTCCTAATCCGGCGTATTCAATCATAGAAAGGTCATTGAAGCCATCCCCTACAGCAATCATTTCACTTTGCTTAATGCCGTAATGCTCCCCCAATCTTTCCATTGCAATGGCTTTGGAAGCATTTTTATCGACAAACTCCAAAAAGTAAGCTCTGGAGGTATGGTAATTAACACTGTCGCTTAGCATGCCACCAATCTCTGTCTGGAGTTTTCCTATTTTTTCTACCTCATCATACCATAGCATTTTAGTGACACCATCTTTTAAAAACACATCCAAATCCTTGATCAGTACAGGTTCAACTTTGGATATTTGCTTATATTTTTCCACTCTGTCATCCATCTTGGTCACATAGAGCCCATTTTCCTTCCAAATCATAACCGTCACGCCATATTTTTCGCCCAGTTCTATGATGTCCTTTGCATCCTTGGCCGAGAGCTTTTGCTCATAAAGGATCTCCTTTGATTTACCCATAACCACCATAGCGCCGTTATAGGTAATAAAGGGTAAATCCAAGCCCAGCATCTTGTTGAGATACTCAACGCCCTGTATGGGTCTGCCCGAGGCTATTGTAAAAATGAGCCCTCTTTCTACTCCGCTTGTAATGGCTTTCTTTGTGATTTCGGTAAGATTTCCGTTACTGTCTAAAAGTGTACCGTCTATATCCACTGCCATAAGCCTGTATGCCATTGTATATGCTCCTTTTATTGTATTTTTAATTATTTTTTCGACTGTAATCAACCACGCCTAGCTAAATTATAACATGAAATGATTCAATACCTTTGATTATCATTTTTTAATCTTTGATTTTTGTTATTATATCTCAAATGATAAATGAGGTAAAGCGAAGCAGGCAAGAAGCCTGCTTCGCTTTAATGAAACCTCCGTTTCAGCAATTAGCTGGGCATCGGCACAAGGGGTGACTCTATGAGAGTCGCAAAAAGGAATTGATGGTTATGTCCATCAACCTCTGTAGTATTTCCACTCATTACGTGAACATGCTTCTGCATGGCTACAGGCGCTTGGGGATTCAAAATAATTTCAGGCCCGGTAGTCCCGGCGATTTCATGGAAATGGTCAACTGAGTCTGTGTTGGTCTGAAAGCCGTGAATATGGTGGCCTCCTGGGATTGGGATTGCACCGGTTGTAACCCCTGCAACTCGGTGGTTATGTCTGTCCTCCCCTTCTTCTGCAAGCTTAGTACTGCTTTCAAATTCATGTGTATGGATCTCCTCTTCAGGACTAGAGCTACTATTCGGTTGCTTTACCGTCCTTCTGAAAGAATATGCATCACCTTCTTCGTGAAAACGAGGGTTGCGTGAATTGTATGCCACAAAAGGTCCTCCTTTTTCAAATCTCCTATTTCACATTATGTGGACAAGCAAAATAATGTTACAGTAAGAGTGTGAAAAAAAAGGAATTCAGGACTTTTATGGCGAATCGCTTCTTGAAATGCTCATTAAGTGATTACTAGCGGTAGCAAAAAACATCCGTCCCCTCGTATGACAGAATATTGAGGTGGGGAAAAGCGGCTTTCAGGAGCTTTGCCATCTCATCCACGAAGAGCTTTTCTGTACCATAATGTCCCGCATCAAGAGTAAAAATGCCACTTTCCAATAGTTCCTGTGCATCATGGTATTTTAAATCACCCGTTATTAAGGCTTCGGGGTTAAGAGCACAAAGCTCCGGCAAAATATCCCGGTCATAGGAGCCATTATATACAGCCACCCTTGAAATACTTTCGGGAATTTTACCCACGGTCCTCACTACATCCAATGACAGCACAGATTTTATATCCTTTATAAACTCCTCACCACCAACAGGTGTGATATTTCCATAACGCCCAGAACCATGATCTGCTTTAAGAGGGGAGGATTCCTTCAATATTTCAATATTTCTCAGACCAATTTTCTTACAAAGTAAATCGGTAAGCCCTCCTAAGGCGGAGTCAAAATTTGTATGGGCACTATATAGGGCGATATCCTTCTTAATGGCTTCAACAAGAAGGCGTCCTTCTCTCGTATCTTGGGTAAAGACTTTAGCTGCCTTAAAAATAGCAGGATGGTGGGATATGATCAAATGGCACCCTTTCTCAACAGCTAAATTCAAAGCATCCTGATCAACATCCAAGCAAACAAGAATACTCGAAACCTCTGCTTCCGGATTTCCAAGAATCAGGCCGCTGTTGTCATAGTCTTCTTGAAATGTATGCGGTGCCAGTGTCTCAACATAGGACAAAATATCTGTGAGCTTCATATATCCTCCCATCGGGTCATTGACCCTGTATTTAATAGATTAGTCCCTGAATTTTTTCCATAAGCGCTTTCTCGGCTTGCAGATTCTGACTGGGTATCCGAGCGGCCTCAAGCCCCTTCACTTTCTTTTGCTGCTTTTCGAGCCGATCTTCTATCCAATCCTTCAAAAGCGCCTCCCCTTTACGAAGGAGATGTTCCCCAATAACCTCATATAGAGAATCCCAATTTTCCCTTATTACTCCTGTGTAGCGTACCATGAGCGCCTGGTAGAGCTTTTCATCCTCACGCACCAGGCCCTCATCCAAAACCTCAAAGCCATGCCGCCAAAGATAAGGTCTGACCAGCTCCTGTCCCACCATGGGCTGCAGGATAATGTGGTTGGCTTGCTGAGCAATGGCTAACGCTTCATTGAAGAGCTCTGTAATCAGTATTCCACCCATACCTGCCAAGACTATACAGTCCGCCTCTTCCTGTGACAATGGGGTGAGTCCGCTTCCCAAACGCAAATCCATATGCTCCTGAAGCTCGAAGTAATCAAGTGTCCGTTTGGCTCTTTCCAGGGGCCCTTCTCTAACATCACAGGCAATAGCCTTTTTACACCGCTTATTTAAAAGCGCATAGGCAGGAATGAGGGCATGATCGGTTCCTATATCCGCTAAAATATCACATGGTGGAATCATATCGTATATGAGCTTGAGTCTGCCTCTCAGAACCATTTTGTCTCCTGCCTGAATCTAAAAATTTTACTCCACGCGTTCCTCGGCCGGAAAACGTTTTGCAAAAAGATGCACTAACCAAAAACTACGATACAAAAAAAGATGATTGTCGCGCAATCATCTTTTTTTGTGTTGGTGGGCCTTCAGGGACTCGAACCCCGGACCAACCGGTTATGAGCCGGTAGCTCTGACCAACTGAGCTAAAGGCCCCAGTGGCTCCTCAAGTTGGACTCGAACCAACGACCCTGCGGTTAACAGCCGCATGCTCTACCGACTGAGCTATTGAGGAATGTCGCACGCTTAATTGAAAAGCGCATAACATATTATACTCAGAAACCGTTTGCCGGTCAAGGTTTTTTTATTAGTTTATTATTATTACTCGACTATAATTCTATGGAATGATTTTTTACCCTTACGTACGATAATCTCTCCGTCTTTAAGGTCGGATTCTGTTACACATCTTTCCACAGCATCAACTCTGTCGCCGTTAAGACTGAGCCCTCCCTGCTGTATAAGCCTTTTGCCTTCTCCCTTGGAAGGAATGAGCCCTGTTTGCATCAAGAGATCCAGAACCTGAACACCTTGCGCCAATTCTGCCCTGGCAAAACTAACCGTAGGCATATTTTCAGATGACGCACCCTGGCCAAAAACAGCCTCTGTAGCGCTTTTTGCTTTTTCCGCCTCGTTTTCACCATGGACAATTTTGGTCACTTCATAAGCTAATATCTTTTTAGCGTCATTGATCTGTGCATCCTGCCATGCCGCCATTTCTTCAATCTGGGCCATGGGTAAAAAGGTCAACAGCTTAAGACACTTGATGACATCTGCGTCATCAACATTACGCCAGTATTGATAAAAATCATAAGGAGTGGTTTTTTGAGGATCTAGCCATACGGCACCCTTCTGGGTTTTTCCCATTTTCTTTCCTTCGCTGGTGGTGAGAAGCTTAAATGTCATACCATAGGCTTCCACGCCCTCTACACGCCGGACAAGGTCAACACCGCCCAGAATATTACTCCACTGATCGTCTCCTCCAAGCTCCATCTTGCAGCTATAATCCTGATAAAGCTTTAGAAAATCGTAACTCTGCATGAGCATGTAGTTAAATTCTATAAAGGACAAGCCTTTTTCCATTCTGCTCTTAAAGCATTCAGCCGTGAGCATGCGGTTAACCGAAAAGTGGACGCCCACATCTCTTAAGAATGAAACATAATTGAGATCTAAAAGCCAATCGCCATTATCCACCATCAACGCCTTACCGTTGCTGAAATCAACAAGCCCCTTCATCTGGCCCCGGAAAGCTTCCCCGTTATGGGCAATTTCATCCCGGGTAAGCATTTGTCTCATATCGCTCCTGCCTGAGGGATCACCCACCATGGCCGTTCCGCCGCCAATAAGAGCAATAGGCTTATGGCCTGCTCTCTGCATATGAGCCATGACTATCAATTGGAGCAAATGCCCGACATGGAGACTGTCAGCAGTGGGGTCAAAGCCTATATAAAAGGTCACATTCTCACTTCCCAGGAGCTCTCTGATTTTCTCCTCGTGAGTGGTCTGTGCAATAAATCCTCGCTCCTTCAATGTGTCAAAAACATTGGTGTTCATGGTTCTACTTCCTTTCCGTATACCTTTAAAACAGTATTAATACGAAGTATCAATAACTTGGGCCCCCGTTCGAAATCTTTCTCTGGTAACGGGTAATGTTATTAATACGAAGTATCAATAACTTGGGTACCCGTTCGAAATTTTAATTTCGGTAACGGGTAATGTTATTATATCGCCTAACAGCCAAAGCCACAAGGCGGCTTTTATCCCAAAACTTCTCAAGGGAAAAAAATTTTTAAGGAATAATGATTTGTGCTATAATAGGAGTGCATATCTTCAAGTAGGATATGCAGGAATTACGTGACTATAAGCCTTTTTTTATTATGATGGGATCCGGAATTTTGATGATATTACCGGATGTTAAGGCTATAGTGTAGTATTCCGTCAAGACGATTTATTCGTCTTGAGATGAATTAACGAGCCTAGGCTTGTGGTGTGTACCACAGGCACGCGCTCTAACCAGGAGGTACATTATGAATGGAAATTCAGGAAGCCGCAACAAGCAGACAAAAACGACTTCGCCCGTGGCTTCTTCAGTAAAAGACAGAAAAAATGAAATCACTCCAGGCAAAATGGCATTAAGGGTTTTCCTTACTGCACTCGCCATTGTATTTTCTATTCTTTTCGTTATAGGAAGTGCTGCAGCAGGGCTTGGAGGTGGTGGTCTCTACGCCATAATCAAAACCACACCTATGCTGGATCCAAAGCTTTTTAAGGTAATTGGTTTAAATTCCTATGTTTATGATGCCGAAGGCAATGTCATAGCAGAGCTTAAAAAAGAAGAAAACCGTGTCTGGATTGATTATGAAGACGTTCCCCAAATGCTGATCAAAGCCTATATTGCTGTTGAAGACAAACGCTTTTGGGATCATCCGGGAATTGACTTTAGAAGAATCGGCAGTGCCGTTCTCACCTATGGCAAGAAATTGTTAGGTGCTGATGTGGATATTGAGGGCGGCAGTACCATCACACAGCAGCTTATAAAAAATCGGACAAAAAAAGACGATATCACCATTCCCCGTAAGGTTCAGGAGCAGTGGCAGGCCATCGAGCTTGAAAATGTTCTGAAAAAGGAGGAAATTCTTACCCACTATGTCAATAATGTCCCCCTGGGTGGTAATTTCTATGGTGTTGAAACAGCCGCAAAGGGTTATTTCGGCAAGGATGTCCGGGATCTTTCGCTGGCTGAATGCGCTAGCCTTGCAGGCATAACCAAATACCCCAACAAGTATATGCCCATCAATGAGGAGAAAATAGAAGCCAACTTAGCCAGAGCCAAGACGATTCTCGGTCTCATGCTGGAACAGGGTATGATCAACCAAAGCGAATATGATGAAGCGGTTTCTGAGAAAATTGTATTCAAATATAATCCTGAAGCTGGTAAAGTCATGGAGACCAGCGCCCAGTCCTATTTTGTTGATGAAGCCATAAAAAGTGTTAAAAATAAGTTGATGCAAGCCTATGGCTATACTGAAAAGTCTGCGTTGGATCTCATTTATACTTCTGGCATCCATATCTATACCACCATGCAGCCCAAGGTGCAGAAAGCTATGGACGATGTTTTCCTGGATCCCAAGAATTTTGACGCTGAAAACCGCTATACCGACGAAGAACCGCAGGCTGCTATGGCTATTATTGACAATGAAGGCAATGTACGCGGTATATACGGTGGTCGGGGCGAAAAAGAGGGCAGTGTTTTCAACCGTGCCACTCAGGCCGTGCGTTCCCCGGGGTCGTCCATAAAGCCTCTTCTTGTCTATGGTCCCGGTATCGACAGCAGAACCATTACCGCAGCAACCGTGGTGGATGATGTGAAGCAATACCTTTTGAATGACAAGCCTAATGAAGAGTGGCCTCGCAATGTTGAGAGAGGTAAGAACTTTGGACTCACAGGCGTCCGGGAAGGTCTTTTCCGTTCCAGAAACGTCGTAGCAACCTTGCTGCTTAAAAACAATGTAGGACTTGACAATGCTCTTAATTACCTGGCCAAGCTTGGTGTTGACAGAAAGGATGAAAAATATCTGTCCATCGCCATGGGTGGCTTCAGTAAAGGCATGACACCCCTTCAAATGACTGCCGCCTATACGGCCTTTATCAACAAGGGAGTCTATACCGAGCCGATCTTCTTTACAGAGGTAAAGGATAGCGAAGGCAATGTCATTCTTGATAATAAACCCAATAGAACCCCGGTCTTTTCCGAGCAGACCGTTTTTATCATGAACAACATGATGGAAGACGTCGTGAAAAAAGGAACAGCAGCGGGTTATGGCGCCATTAAGGTTAAAAATGCAGAGGGTAAAGCCGTTACGATTCCCTCTGCCGGTAAGACAGGTACCACTGATGAGAATAAGGATAAGTGGTATGCAGGATTCTCACCCTATTATGTAGGTGTTACCTGGTATGGTTATGATAAGGGTGTCACCCTTGAAACCGGCGAGCGCAATATGGCTCTTTCCATATGGAATGCTGTTATGACCAAGGTTCATGAAGGCATGGAAGCAAAACCCTTCTTTGAGAGTACGCCGCCCAACATCGTCAAGCGGACAATTTGTATTGACTCCGGTAAATTAGCCACTGAGCTATGCAAATCCGATCCCCGCGGCGGTCGGGTAAGAGAAGAATACTTTATTGAGGGAACCGAGCCGGCTTATAGTGATACCTGCAATGTCCATGTCATGGTTAAGCTTTGCTCCGAGTCCAAGGATGCTCTCGGAAGATTACTTTTAGCCACAGAGTACTGTCCGGCAGGTACTGCTATTGAAAGAGTGAGAATTAAAAGACCCGTAGAGTATAAGCCTAAATTCCCTAATGACAATTATCCTGAGGATCACCTGTATGAGGTTCCTGAAGGAGAATATTGCACCATTCACGGGCCCGGCGTTATTGTTCCTCCGCATAATGAGGAGCTTTTGCCACCCACTCATGAAGATGTGGGCGATCCCCTCTATGAGGGTGCTGTCGTCCCTTCCATAACGCCAAGTCCGGGTATTGGTTTAGTTGACCCGCAAAATGAGGATATCGGCGAACCTATCCAAGAGGAAGATTGGGGAAGGATTGACTGGGGTAACTCAGAAAATCCGAACGGTTGGGATTAAATCCAAAAGTAATCTGTACTGAGAAAGCACCTGAACGGCCTGTTTTAGGCTTATCAGGTGCTTTTTGATTTCACGGATCGAGGCTTGCTAAAGGGCAATGACTTTTCCTATCAAACGGGATTCCTCCGCAGCCAGTGCCATGAGATGGCTCTGAATAGACACCTCGGAAGATGTCAGCCCTTTGTATTGCCCATTTGAGGCCACTTGCCTGACAAAATCCTTCATTAATCCGTAATCTCCACCCGAGTGCCCTCCGCCATGCGGATTGATCTCGACTGTCTCTCGTTTTCCTGACACAAAGTCATCCACGTGAATGATGTTTTCTTCCATATCACCTGTGATTTGACCATGGGTTCCCATAAGATTTATCGTACGCTTGATTTCCTTTGTAAAGGCGCACATGCCCATGGACACCGTTACCCCGTTATCATACAGGAGGTTTACAACCTGATTGTCTACCACATCGTTGTCGCAGGCATAAACACAGCGTCCATAAGGTCCTTCCTTAAGTGCCTTGATTCGCGCTTCCATGGACGTGTCATTGGATACGGTTGATGTGGGCCAGTCGATATTTTCACCCAGATATAGGCGTGTGGCGTCATAGGGGCAGGCATCGGCATGGGGACAGCCTAATATGCAGCGATCCGGCGCGCCCTCCGGCCTATTTTCGTGTTTAAAATGTCTTAGAGAACCAAAGGAAGATACAGAGACACATTTCCCTCCTACAAGAAAATTAAGTATATCCATATCATGGCAGCATTTAGCCAGTATCATGGGACTGGTTTCATCCTTTCTCCGCCAGTTGCCACGAACAAAGGAATGGGCCTGGTGCCAGTACCCTACAGACTCCAGGTGCTGAATGCTGATCAGCTCTCTTATTTTCATTTCATCCAAAAGCCTTTTTAACTCTGAAAAAAATGCCGTATACCTTAGCACATGGCAAACAGATAGAATGAGTCCTCGTTTTCGTGCTTCTTCGTCCATGGCCTTTAGCTCATTGGCATCATAGGACATGGGTTTTTCAAGGAGTACATGGTAGCCCTGTGCCAGAGCTTTCATGGTCGGTTCAAAATGCATACGGTCATTGGTACATATGAGCGCGGCATCGGCAAACTTGGGACGGTCCAATATCTCCTCCCACGAGCTGAATACGTTTTCCGGCGCTATATGATGCTCCAGGCTAAAGCCGTTTCTTCTTTCGCTATTAGGTTCTGCCACCCCCACAAAGGTTAATTCCTGGGGCCTCTGAAGGGCATATGGACCATAAGCCCGAAGTCCTCTTTGGCCTGCTCCCACAAGTATGGCTTTAATCGGCATAGAGATCATTCCTTTCTAATCAATCTTCACTTTATTCCTTTACGCTTCCTAACACAATACCTTTAATGAAGTACTTTTGAAGGAAGGGGTATACCAGCATAACAGGAACCATGGCTAAAAAGATTTGAGCGGTTCTCAGGGTCTTGTCGCTTAAGGATTTCAAAAGCTCAAGATCCTGGCGGGTTATTCTTTTCTGAGTCATGGCTTTAATAGAGTTGATCATGGTATAGATATAGCTTTGAAGAGGGTATTTATCAGGAGAATTCATGTAGATAATGCCATCAAACCATGAATTCCAATGAAAAACGATTGTAAACAGAAGTAATGTTGCAATGGATGGAAGAGAGACAGGCAGGTATATTTTAAAAAGGATTCTGAAGTGCCCGGCACCATCCAGCAGGGCGGATTCTTCCAATTCCTTGGGTACATTTCTGAAAAAATTAATCATCATGACAACATTCCATATATTCATGGCAACAGGAATAGTCAGTGCCGTAATGCTGTCAATCATGCCCAGATAACGGATGATCATAAATGTGGGGATAAGACCTCCAGAGAAAAACATAGTAAAGGCAAAAATCCAAACATAAGCAGTTCTGTACTTAAACTGATAATTGGACTTTGATAAAGGGTAAGCGGTCAGCACCACAACAAAAATGCTGATGATTGTACCCAGAACAACCCGCTGAATGGATATTCCGGTGGCTTTTATAAATTCGGATTTGCCTGCTAAAAAGCGATAAGCCTCAAGTGTAAAACCCTTAGGCCAGAAGGTAACCTCTCCTGACATGGCATAGGCGTTGGAGCTTAAAGACACGGCCAATAAATGAACAAAGGGCAGAATGCAGGTTAAGGTAATCAATAGAAGGAAAGCTGTATTAAATATTTTAAAGATCTTGCGGCTTAAGGTCTCAAATCTCATATTCTCCCTCCCTTTCTTTTAACGGGTCGAGGCCCTAGAAAACACGATAACGCGTGAACTTCCACGCCAGCCAATAGGACAGGGATACCAGAATAAGAGAAACACAGCTCCTGAAAAGCCCGATAGCTGCTGCAGGCGCATATTGTCCGCTCAAAAGGCCTAACCGATAGGAAAAGGTATCCAGAATATCACCTGTTGCATAAACAGTAGGGTTATAGAGCACCAAAACCTGCTCAAAGCCAGCATCAAGAATACTGCCAATGCTTAGGGTGGACACCAGCACAATGATGGGGAGCATGCCTGGGAGTGTGACATACCATACCTGCTGAGGACGAGTGGCTCCATCCACATCGGCAGCTTCATAGAGAGTGGGGTTAATGCCTGTAATGGCGGCCAAAAAAACAACAACCTGGTACCCCATATTTTTCCATACATCTGTCCCCACCAAAAGAGACGGAAAAATGTCCTTTCGTGTCATGAAAAAGATGGATTCTATATTAAATAATTTAGTCAGAAGCAGGTTGACAGGACCATCCAGAGAAAACAACTCGATGACAATACCGCCAAGAAGGATCCATGACAGAAAATAGGGTATAAAGATACTGGTTTGAATAACCTTTTTCAGCTTTGTTGAAGTCACCTCATTAATGAGTAAAGCTAAAATTAAAGCCACAACAAGAGTAAACACGATCTTCATGCCGGAAATATAAACGGAGTTATACAGTACTTGTTTAAAGTCCCGCATCTTAAAGATATAATCAAAGTTCTTCCATCCCACCCATTTGGATTTAAAAAAGCCCAGGACGGGGTTGAATTTTTCAAAAGCCATGAGAATACCCACCATGGGGGCATAGGAAAAGATAAGGGTGAGAATGAGACCTGGTATGAGCATAAGGTGCAAAGGCCATTCTTTGCGCAATACACCTGTCCTTTTTATCTTTACGGTCTTTTTAACCGGGATAGCGTCTCCTATTTTCATGAATGTCACTCCTCGATGAGCTAACGCGAGATTCGTGCTCGTATACTAGAGACCCGAGATAAGAAAAGGAAAGGGTACTAAGGGTTACCCTTAATGCTCAAGACCCTTTCCTATCTGAAAAACCACTAATTGGTATGCATATTAAGAAAGCTGAAACTATTTGGGAACTGACTGATACCAGCCATTAACATCCTTTTCGATATCATCCCCGCCAAGCCCTTTGTATTCAGCCACGAAGCTGTCAAATTCATCTACAGAATCACCCATAATAATACCGACAAAGGTTTCCTGAGCCATCTTGGACAGGGTATCCCCCTTCTCGATCATGGCTTCTGTAGGAACGCCGTAGAATTCATCAAAGATGACTTTTTTGCTCTTGGTCAGTTCTGCGACATAAGCATATCCGCTGTTATCAGCGACCATGCAGTTATAGATGCCCCAGCCTGCCGGATCTTTATTGTCAAGCAAAGCAACCGAACGCACATAGTGGTTATTGAGCTCTCTCGGAGGCAGCTTCGAGGAATCGCGGGTCTTGATGGCCTCGTTATTTCTATAGAATTCGTCTACCGAAGCCATGGCATCCCAGAGCTTTTGAGGAACAAAATTGTGGAAGAAGCCGTTCTTTTGTTCTACAAGCTCACCGTACTTTTCCTTGGCCTTAGGATTGTAGAAAGCATCATAGAAGAGATTGATCAATTTGACTGCAGCTTCAGGATTCTTGCAGTCGGCGCTGACAGAGTTGAAGCCATAATGGGTCACACGCTTGACGATAGGCATTGCGGAATTTGCATCAACAGAGGGTACGGGTATTGCTGTCCAATCACTACCTTCAACCTGCTGGACAGTCAGACCTAAAGGCCATTCAGGAATCCACCATTCGCCGAAAACCATACCAACCTTACCGGCAATGATATCTTCTACAACCATGCCATCATCCTTGGTTGCGAATTCCTTATCAAGAATGCCTTTTTTGTAGAGGTCCTGCATGCCTTCAAGGGCATTTTTTACCTCAGGAGCAATAATTCCATCATGAAGCTGGTTGTCACTACCGGTGACCCAGTATCCGGGATAAGCATGAAATACCTGGAACAATGGCAAGGTTCCAAAGCTGCCGCCCCAAAGGATATTCTTATGAATGGCCAAGCCGACCGTGTCTTTTTTGTTATTGCCATCCGGATCTTGATTAACGAAGGCTTCCGCTACAGCTACCATTTCCTGATAATTGGTGGGAGCATTCAGTTTCAGCTTTTTAAGCCAGTCATTTCTTATGTAAAGGCGTTGAGCGGACTCATAACGGTTGGCTGCCACAGGAAGAGAATAGAGCTTGTCGCCTCTTTGGACTGAAGCAAGTACCTCAGGCACATCCTTTTCATACATCTCTTTCAACTCGGGCAAAAGGTATTGGTATGCATCGCTCATATCTGCCAGCTGACCTGATTCAATCATGTTTTCAAACTGCGCGGGCTGAGTGGTAAAAATCAGATCCGGTATATCCCCCGTGGCAATGGTTACATTGAACTTCTGGTCATATTGATCGGGTGTGACGGTCCAGAGATACTTGAGCTTAATATTGAGCTGCTCTTCAGCGAGTTTGTTAAAGGATTGGTTTTCGGGAGTAGTTCCCTCCGGAACCTCGCCCTCAACAGGATGCAGCACACCTACAGCCGTTATTTCAATGGGCTCGGCATACTTTCCAAAAGGATCATAGTTTTTCGAGGGATCGGGTGTAGCAGATGATGGGTTTGAAGCCGGTGGGACTGAGGCCGACGGCGTTTCTGAGGATTGAGATGCTTGCCGGTCGCCGCAAGCAGAAACCAATAATGCAAAGGTTAACAGTACAGCCATAACGAGACAGAGCTTTCTTTTCCTAATCATAAAATTCCTCCCCTTGGTCGTTAATGGTTACTGGGTTATAACAATATAACCCCTTAGCATTATTGTAATTCCTGCTGTAAAATCTGCACAATCACAAAGTCTTTACTTCCTTATTGCTTATTGACTTTTACTAAAGGCCAAGATACTGGGAGGCTATTTATCGCTAGCCCTGAATTCCTTGGGTGACAGATTAGCCATTTTTTTAAAGAAAAAAGTAAAATAAGACGGGGAATCGAAACCCACCTTAAGTGCAATTTCATTGATTTTCAGATCGGTATTGGCAAGAAGATCCTTAGAAATCTCATACTTCGTTTCATTAATGACATCCATAATGTTTTTGCCTGTATTGGCCTTATAAAGCCGGCTTAAGTAAGAACCGTTAAAATGAAAGGTTTTGGCGATTTTGGTCAAGGAAAGATCCCCGCCGATATGTTCTCTGATATAAGCGTTAATTTTATCAACGACTTCATTTTCTCTCAGAACAGACAAAAGGTCATTATTTTCTTCGGACATGATGTCAATAAACAATAGGAGATGACTATTTATCCGAATGCGCTCAGATATGCGCCGAAGGCCTGTAAACTCATCCTTGAAAGCTGTTGCACCCAAAAGTACATGTCCGATAATCATACTGACCTCAAGACCGTTTTGGTTTTTCAGCTCATTTTGAACGGTCTCGAGATTTTCTTTAGCCCGAACTCTCCATCTTTTGGATTGACTGTCCGACGGTTCATTGTTATCCTGTAAAATCCAGAATACGGTATGGTCATCATGGGGGAAATAATCAAAGGTCATCAGCTGACCCAGAAGTCCCTCCAGCAATTGTGCCATGATAGAGACATCCTCAGAGGTTCCTCCGTTTTTCACAGTAGCAAAAGCTAAAACCGGTTTTGACGGGTCATAGCATATTCGAGATTTTCTTAACTTGCCAATATCCGGACGTGGTGACATTAAGAGACTTAAAAGCTCATGTCGAACCACATAACGGACTTTTTCCAGCTCATAATGGAGAGATTGTGCCTTATTCAATAAAGTGCGCCTGGAAAGATCGGTATGAATCTCGTCAAGAGCTTCTGTAATGGCTTGAAGAAGCGTTTCATCCTTTTCTGATTTGAGGATATAGCGCACATGACTGAGTTGTGCGGACCTATAGATGTAATCAAAATTATGGTGCCCCGTGAGTAGGATGATTCTGCTGTCATTCCACATTAGAGCAGCTTCTTGTGCCAATTGCAAGCCGGAAACCTCACCCATGACGATATCCGAGATAATAAGATCAATCTTGTTCTGGGACAGGATATTTAAGGCTTCCTCTCCGGATGTACACTTAATAATGTCCAGCTCATACTTTTCGTATGTAGAAAGAAGCGCAATCATTCCATCCAGAATATTGGGCTCATCATCAACCAAAATAACTCTATACATCTAATTAACCTCCTGGCCCTCCAGTTGAATTCTACCTGACGTGAAATATATAATCAGCTTGCTTGTCAAACCTCCCAGCTCATTGGCTTCCAGGTATATGCCGCTTTGGGAACCATATTTAAGCTTGAGCCTTCGGCTGATATTGAGTAAGCCTGTTTTTTCAAGGCTTTGCTGGGGATTCATAAGAGTAGTTTGAAAGGCCTTTAGGTCTTCATCCGCCATACCGTCCCCGCTGTCCTCTACTTTAAATATTAACGCATCGTCACAAAAACTGCTTTCTATGTTGATGACGCCATTCTTCTTTTTTGAAAATCCGTGCTCAATGGCATTCTCAACCAATGGCTGAAGAATAAGTCTGGGTACAACCCTATTCCCGACATGGTCTGGAAGAGGCTGAAGGGTAATTTCGATGCGATTTACGAATCGTATGGATTGAATTCCAATATACTTTAAAACATGCTCATATTCACGGCTAAGCTCCACCCAATCATTCCCGCTCCGGGTGATATATTCATAATAGCCCCCCAATTGCGATGAAAGGTGCGCTAAAGTTTCATAATCCTCACTTTTGGTCAGCCTGTAGATGGTATAAAAGCAATTGTAAAGGAAATGAGGGTTGATCTGGCTCTGAAGCTGCTTAAGCTCCATTTGCTGGGCAACAAGTTTTTGTTCATAAGCCTCAGAAATATAGTCGTCAATTTCCTCCACCATCTCATTAAAGCTTTTATACAAATAACTGAATTCTTCGGTTTCATCATATTGGGTCATAAAGCTCTTGCTGCTGCCGGTCATATAAGCCTCAATACTTTTCCTTAAACGCCTGAAAGGGTTGTGGAGTGTACGGCTCATGGTCATGGCAAAAGTAAAGATCAAGACGCAGGAAATGCTTAAAAAGAGTGTATACCATGTATTATAATTTTTTATAATCACATTTACTTTATCCTGGGGCTCGAAGAGATAGATTTTGACAGGTCCCAGAACGACATTTGAAGCCACCGCAAGCATTTTGTTTCCATTGAGGTTCATGACCCTTGAACGTCCCTCTTCCTGATCAAGCTTATCATAGCTTTTAATTGCGGTATTTAAATCCAAATCCGGTGAAGCCGTTGCTTCAATGATTTCTTGGCCGACTACCAGTATGGCAATACCATCCTGAGAGTACTTGATAGATTTTAAGGTTGAACGCAGGTAATCGTGATTCATACTGAAAAAAGTTATATATGCGGGTAAGGAACCTTTAAGCTTATAGTTAAAATTAGGCGCCCTAAAAAAAATAACTTCGTTTTTGGTATTTCTGGTATTCCAACTTGCATTTGTACTCTCTGACAAAAAGCCTTCAATCTCCCGACTGTATACATTTGCTTTACGGCGAAGACCGTAAGAAGCGGAAATAGTTTTATCCGATTCATTAAAATAAACCCCAATATCAGAAATAAGATTACTGGTGTTTTTTATGGCCGCCATATGAAGCATGAGGCTCTCAATTTTGGTAACAATGTTAAAGTTTTCATAGGTCTTATACACTGAGATTTGCTGGATATCGGTGTTATGTAATAATGCAATCTGCTGGGTCTGAACCTGGGAGAGCTGATAATTAAGCAAGGTGCTGTAAAAGTCAACATTGGTTTTAATGGCGGATGATACCGAGGTTTCAATATGTTGGACAGCTCTACGGGTAATAACAAAGCTTATAAGATACGAAGGCAAAATAAGAACAAGAAAAATGATGACCAGCCGTTGATAGATTTTAGGTTTACCTTTAGTTAAGAACCTTATATCTTTCCCGTTCTTCCTTACTTTGTCCAAGACAGGCCCCTCCCCTATCTATTGGTCATTTATATTTGATTATACTGCAAAAACTCTAAAATCATCGGATTTCATGCATAAAACACTTCACCTTGTGATTTTCGTGCATGAAATCCGTGATATTCAGCGAGTTAACGCATAATTATATTTAATTTTTTTCATATAAATCAGCAGGCGGTTTGGGCCCAAAGAATTGATAATAATAACACAAAAGACCCCCGTTATATAGCTTGCGGTTCTTATCGGCCTTGCGACCGAAGCATTTCTCAAAGTCAGGATCTGCATTGATAACATAATATGACCATGTGGAAAGCTTTTTAAAGCTTTCACCCATATCCTGATAAAGACGGCTGTTTTCTTTCTTCTCCCCGATTCTTTGGCCATAGGGGGGATTGGTGATAATAAAACCGTACTTGGCTTTCGAAGAAAGCTCCCGGACGTCCCGTGTTTGAATGTGAACAATATCCGAGACTCCTGCCTGACGGGCGTGATAATTGGCCATACTCACGGCCTCGGCATTAATGTCATAACCCTGGATAAGAATTTCATTAACAGGCTTGATAAGGTCCCTTGCCTCAGTTAAAGCCCGGTACCAGATTTCCTTAGGTATATTTGGCCACTCCTGACAGTCAAATTCCCTGTCCAATCCCGGCGCTTTATTCATGGCCATGAGAGCCGCCTCGATAGGAATGGTGCCTGAACCGCAGAATGGGTCAATTAAGGGCTTCCCCGGCGCCCAACGGCTGATCATGAGCATGGCGCTTGCCAAGGTTTCCTTGATAGGTGCCGCATAGGCCAGACTTCTATATCCTCTTTTATGAAGTCCCGCTCCGGAGCTGTCAATGGCCAATGTTACCTTATCCTTATGAATGGTAAAGTCGATATGGTACTTGGGGCCCGTCTCCGGGAATATTTCAAGCTTATAAACCTTTTTAAGCCTCTCAACAACAGCCTTCTTTATAATGGATTGGCAGTCGGAAATGCTCATGAGCGTGGACTTGACACATCCACCAGTTACAGGAAACTCCGCATCCTTTGGAAGCCAATCCTCCCAAGGCAGGGCCAGGGTAGCCTCAAATAAATCGTTAAAGGTAGTTGCTGTAAATTCCCCCATTAAAACATAAACACGGCCGGCGGTGCGCAGCCATAGGTTGGCCCTGCAAAGGGCTTCAAAGTCGCCGTCAAAAAAAATCTTTCCGTTATCGGTAACGGTATTCTCATATCCCAGATGTTTCAGTTCTCTTGCCACAACCGATTCGACGCCAAAGGTCGCGGTGGCAAAAAGCTTTAGTTGCTTCATGTTTTCTCCTAATCTTGAAAGACGGGCCTATAGGTCCTGTCTAATATACCCTTTATTCTGCATCGTGATAAAATTAGTTAAATACCGACCCGCCTAAGAATTCTCTTAAGATGGAATTTGGCGGTACCTGATCATTGGGAGCCGGAAGGAAATAGCTTAAAAACTCAATCAATCGTCGAGCCTCGGAATATTGGGGCATTTCCCTGGTAATTTCCTGTAGTAAAGGCACTGCTAAAGGCTTTAGCATCAAGAGCTCATAAATCAACGAAGAATTAAACATTGCGTCCGCTTCTTCCTGGAAGGGAAAGATATTCCGTTCCTCGCCCCTTCTTACATTTGGCCACATATCAATGGTCTTGGGCGCCGGCGTTCCCCTGTATCGGTTATCTCGTACCATACGCCTTATAAGACGCAGATCGGTAGTCGGGATACGGTTGTGCATATCAATGCGCATGGAAGTAATGGCACTGATATAGATTTTGAACTTGTTTTCAGCGTTAACCTCGCTGGTGAGCTGGGGGTTCAGGGCATGAATACCTTCTATGACCAAGACCTGACCTTCTTTTAGCTGCATTTTCTGACCCCGGTATTCCCTTGTACCTGTTAAAAAATTAAAGGTCGGAAGGTCGATTTCTCCTCCTGAAATAAGGGTGTTGAGATCTTTGTTGAAGAGCTCCAGGTCAACGGTCTCCAGCGCTTCATAATCGGGTTTTCCCTCCTCGTCAAGGGGCGTCCGGGTTTTGTCAACAAAATAGTCATCCACAGAAATATTTAGGGGAACCAAACCGTTTACTCTAAGCTGAATGGAAAGTCTCTGGGCAAAAGTGGTTTTTCCTGAAGAGGAAGGCCCCGCAATCAATATGACCTTTTTCTCTGGCTGTTGATTTTTAATCATGTCGGCAATACTGGCGATCTTCTTTTCATGAAGAGCTTCCGCTATCAATACCAATTCATTGATCCGGCCTGAATCAACCGTATCATTGAGCTTTCCAACATCTTCAACGCCCAAAATGTTTATCCAGTTTCTATACTCGGTAAAAATATTAAAAAGCTTCCTGGGGATGGGCACATCGGGAAGCTGGTTTGGGTTTCCCTTCTTTGGCACAACCAGAACAAGGCCGCCATTGTCGGCTTCCAGCCTGAAAAGGGTCAAATAGCCCGAACTGGGAACCATGTAGCCATAAAAATAGTCTTCGATATCGTCAAAGATATACAGCGAAACATAATCCTTCTCACGATATTCAATGGCGCGATACCGGTCCTCCCTGCCTCTTTTCAGAAAGATCTTACGGGCATCCTCAATGGAAACCACGACCTTCATGAATTTTTTATTCATTTTAACGAGTTCCCGCATACGCTCTTCAATACGCTCCACATCAGAAGCGGTGACTTGGTAATCCAGAATCTCAAAGAAAAGGCCCCTGCTTACCGAATGGCGTATCTCGACCTCTTTACCCGGAAGTAAATCATGAACAGCCTTGATCAGCAGAAATACCAAGCTTTTTTGGTAAATGCGGATGCCGTCCTCACTGGTTAAGTCCACGAAGGTGATGGTGCATTCATGTTCAATGGAATAGGTCAGCTCCTTTACCTCATTATCAACACAAGCTGCCACAATAAGGGAATCCTTCTTTCCCCTCTGACCCTTTACCAATTCCTCTATCCTGGTTCCTTTCTCAATCGTTAAATCCTGTCCGTTTATGTTTATGCGAACCTCTTGATCTGCCATAGTAAAAAACTCCTTACCCGCTGGTTTACCATTGGTTTACCGCTGGTTTACCATTGCTTCGTCTTTGTCTTACCATCGTTCCTATTATCCTATATTCCAGCTCATTCGGCAAGCAAACCATACCCTCTTTTATCCAGCTGTCTTTTCCAGCACTGGATACGTCAAAGAGCTGTTTTACTTCACTCTGATATCTCATTACAATTGCTATTCTTTCCTATGCCTACACATTCTATAAGAAAATTGACGGCTTATAAGGTGACAGGTGGGGTTCTTATTTTATTATATGCACAATGGTGCCATATTAAAAAACGTACAGAAAAAACGCGATGCTCCCAAAAAGCCGGAAGACTTTTCAAAGAGCATCTCGAAGATTTATAGATCATAAAGGTTATTATTCTGTTACCACAAAGTCAGCTTCCAAAGTATTGTCCACGTCGGTTCCAATAAAAACCTTGAAACGGCCCGGCTCCACAATCCAATCTCCCTGATGGTTGAAGTATCCGAGCTCATCAGCTCCCAGAGTAAAGTCTACCTCCAGACATTCATCTGCTTTGAGCATCACCCGCTTAAAACCTTTCAACTCCCTCACAGGCCTTAGGAGAGATGAAACGCAATCCTGTATGTAGCATTGAACAACGGCCTCTCCTTCACGCATACCTGTATTGCTCACACAAATAGATGCTTTGACCTTTTCAGTCTTTTTAATTTGTGGCCGGTCAATCTTAATGTCTGCTATGTCAAAATGGGTGTATGTCAGCCCATATCCAAAGCTGAAGAGCGGCTTTTCAGTCATATCGATATACCGCAGATGCTCAGGCCTGTCATCTCTTGTCTGTATAGAATTGTAATAAAGCGGTATCTGGCCTTCGGACCAGGGTACGGTAACCGGAAGGCGTCCGCCAGGCTCAGCTTCCCCGGTTAAAATCCTTGATATGGCTTCAGCTCCGCCCGTACCCGGGTGGAAGACATACAGCACGGCCGAAACATAGGGAAGGATTCTGGCAAGGCTCAAGGGTCGACCTGCTATAACCACCAGAATAACCTTTTTCCCTTGATTATAGAATGATAGGATTTGCTCCTCTTGGCCTTCTGGTAAGCTTAAATGGGCGATATTATTCCGCTCACCGGAACGATCCGGGCTTTCTCCCGCAAGGTAGAGAACCGTATCGGTAAATTCCACATTCCTGACCACGCGATCGGTAAAGGGATCTTCTCCATATTTGATTTCAATATCCTTCAGCTTATTTTTTAAAATATCGTAAAGGGGTGTGATGACATGAGATATGCCATCCAGGCACCAGCAGCCGAAAAATTCATTTTTGGCTTTGGCAAAAGGCCCCGCCACATATAACTTTTTAATGTCCTTGGAAAGCGGAAGCGCAGAGTCCTTATTCACAAGAAGAACCGAAGCTTGACGCGCCGCTTCGACAGCAAGCTCAAAGGAGTTATGAGACAAGGTATAATTGTTTCTATCCCTTAACGGCTTAACTTCCCGATCCCACAGGTTTAGCCTGAGCTTGATGGATAGGATACGAAGAACCGCATCATCAATTCTTTCTTGGGGAACTATGCCTTCTTTGACCAGGTCCTCCAGATGCTCCACAAAGCAGAAGGAACACATGTCCATGTCAAGCCCGGCATTTACTGAAAGAGCGGCTGCTTTCTTTTTATCCTCGGCAAACCGGAATTTGCAAAGCTGTGATGTGGTCGCGTAATCACTGACAATAAAACCCTCCAATTCTCCTATTTCTTTAGCAAGAGCGGTAAGCACTGTGGGGCTTGCTGAGACCGGCTCACCATTCAAATCATGATAGCCTGACATAAGGCTTCCAGCCCCTGCCTTCATGGCAGCTAGGAATGGAGGGAAGTATATGTTCAGAAGGGTATATTGTGAGATCTCGACAGTATTGGCATCCCTTCCTCCCTCAGCAGCACCATAACCAATAAAATGCTTGGGACAGGAAAGAATTCTATCAGGATTTTTAAGGTCATCGGTATTTCTCCCCTGAAATCCCCTGACTGCCGCTTCGGCCATCCGTGAGGCTAAATAAGGGTCCTCTCCGAAGCCTTCCGCTATGCGTCCCCATCGGGGATCACGTGCAATATCCATCATGGGGGAAAAGGTCCAGAATATTCCCTCTGAGCTGGCTTCAGCTGCTGTCACAGTCATGGCCTCTTCCACCAGATTCGGATTGAAGCTTGCCGCCATTCCCAAGCCAATGGGGAACATTGTCCAATGCCCGTGTATGACATCTTTTCCATAAAGGACAGGAATACCCGTACGGCTATTACGGCTTGCATCCATGATCTTTTTATGTATTTCCTTGTCATAGCTGAAATCCTCATAGGACAGATAGGCACCATACTTGCCCTGCCTCATGGCTTCAAGTATTTCTGACAAATTATCTTTAGTTACAACACCCAGGTTCATTTGTCCGATTTTTTCTGCTAAGCTCATTGATGCAAGAATTTTTTTAGCTTCTTCTAAATACTCCATTTCCGCACCTCACAAACAAGTATAAATTTAATGTTTAATTGTTATATAATATCAACAGCTATATAATATTACTCTATTTCGATTCAGTAAATTGTCAAAAACTATTTTTTATGAGGTAATCATAATGCTTAATATCCCTGAGGTTTCTTATGTTTGGTATTTTAAAGCACCTTATGGCAGTAATCCGCAGCCGAGGATTATTCCCGAAGGGCAGCAGGACATTGAGGTTCTTATAGCAGGCAGGGGTTTTTTTGAGTACGAAGGCAAGACAATAGAGGCTCTACCTGGAACCTTGCTTTGGCATGCTCCTGGAGATAAAACAATCTATCTTAATGATTTTGAAAATCCTTATGAATGTATAGTCATCACTTTAAACTCTGGAGATAAGCCCATGGTTCAAACCGTTAGCAATTGGGCTGACAAATTCACTTTCAAGACCTTTATAGATAATGTTCTTACCGAATATCACAGTGAATCCAGAGATATGGAGAAACTTTCATATTACACCTTTGGTCAGTTATATTGGCATTGCAGAAAAACCGAGCTTAAGCTGCCTCCGAACAATAAACGTGACGATGAGATTCAGCGGGTAATCAGCTTTATTGACAATCATTATTATGAGGATATAAATATAGGACTAATGGCAAAAGTAGCAGATATAAGCGTTCCGCGTTTGCATGTTGTCTTTAAGGAACTGATTCACCAGACTCCCTATCAATTTCTTCAGGCGAAACGAATGCTAGAGGCAAAGAAGCTGCTCGCCACAACACGTCTATCTATTAAAGAGGTCTGTGCCAGAACTGGCTTTATGGATGTCGGCAATTTTTGTAGACTTTTTAAAAAAATCCACAACCTCACAGCTCTAGAGTATCGCTTGCTTCATGAAGACAAACGCTGATTGATTACCCTTCACAAAACTTCACGCTTGTACATAGTATGTAAAAGAAACAAGCATGGAGGCTTCTTTACGATGGAGAATTTAAATCTTGTTACTATTTATACAGGAAACAATTGTACCGGTGAGCCCATTATGATTCCAGTTATGCCTGTGAGGCCTGAACTGGCTACAGCCTATATTCGTTATCAGCTTTATAGCAAGATATTGCCGGCACAGGAAGCTTTGAAAGAAGGAACTGTTTTCCCAGAGCTCATCAAATAAAAGGTATGGAGGTGTTATGACGTGGACGAACAGGCAACACTACTAGAGCAAATTATGGCTTACGATTTTGCTCTGTATGATCTACAGCTATTTTTAGATACACATCCCTCTGATGAAAATGCTCTCCGGGACTATAAAATGGCCCTGGATCAATCCGAGAACCTAAAGCGCCAATATCAGTCGAAATTTGGACCTTTAACCGCCCGATACCTGCCTAACACCACATGTTGGCAGTGGATTAACGATCCGTGGCCATGGGATTATAGAGGAGGTATGAGCAATGTGGATTTATGAGAAAAAAACACAGTATCCGATAAAGATCAGTAAAACAGATCCAAGAATGGCTGTGAACATCCTTACTCAATACGGCGGGCCTAATGGAGAGTTAGCTGCATCCTTACGTTATTTGAGCCAAAGGTTTTCAATGCCCAATAAGGAAACCAAGGCCATTTTGAATGATATAGGAACCGAAGAACTTGCGCATTTAGAGATGATCGGATCAATGGTGCACCAGTTAATGGACAAGGTACCACCTGAAGAATTGGAGAAGCTTCATGTTGATACCATGTACGCTATCCATGGGAGGAGTGTTTATCCCTCTGATTCCAACGGTGTTCCTTTCACCGCGGCCTATATTGAGTCTATGGAAGATCCCGTTGCCAACCTGAATGAGGATCTGGCTGCTGAGCAAAAGGCCAGAGCGACCTATGAATACCTCATTCGTTTGGCCGATGACCCTGATGTCATCGATCCCTTACGTTTCTTGAGAGAACGTGAAGTCGTTCACTATCAGCGTTTTGGTGAAGCTCTCCGAATTGTGGAAGAAACCATGGGAAAGAAAAAGTATTTCTAAGGTCCTCCGGTAATTGCCTTCACAATGCGTTCCGGCAGGAACAACAAGGGGTTACCTGTAATAAAGGTGTGTTCAGCAAGGAACGCACCACATACCTCGCCCCATTCATAAAAGAAGAAGCTTGGATGGCCTACCAGCCCGTGGTCTTCCAAACTTCTTCTTTATTGTCAAGCAACATATGTACTAACATTAACAAATTTGTCCGCATACAATATTTATGAGGTGAAAAAAATGGCATGTAGCAATGATCCGATTGAACTGGCCGTATTGGCGGATGCCCTTGCAGTTGTATTTGCCGCAGGCAAAACGGCTGATGAAAATAATATAATAGGCAATTTTTTAGTAGCCGTAGGCAGTATTATCCTTACTATTGCAGCAGCGCAAGCCGCCCAGGACAGTAAGGACAATAAGAACAATAATGATATTAGCAGTAAATAGCTGCCAAACCTGCATTAATAGCTTACTGCGAAATCCTCATCACTTTTTGTATATGCCGGTAAAAAATGTTCTGCTTGATACTCCCCGTGGGCGGTCATTGCGCTTCAATCCAAAAAGCATATCAGGGTCGCGTGTCAAGTAGTTAATACCGCCATATGTCGAAAGGCTTGCTCTAAAGCCCATGTCCTTTAAGATAAGGATGGACTCTTTGCTTACTTCTCCATAGGGATACACAAAAGTATTAGGTGTGTATCCTGTTTTCTCTGTTATGAGCTGCTGAAAACCTCCAATATCCTCAGTCAATATTTTCTCATAATGCTCAAGTGATTCTCCTCTTTTAATTTTTGCGCCCACTCTCCCTTTCTTTTTGGTATGCAAACTATAGGTATGATTTTGCAATTCAAAACAGCCTGATTCTAACAGCGCGTTAACTTGATCCCAGTTAATGTGTGAATAAACCAGATTGTCGCTTTTCTCATTTGTAAATAGATCCACATAACAACCTATTATCGATAAAACAGCTTTCATCTCATACTTTTTTAGTAAAGGATAAGCATATTCGTAGTTATTAAGATAACCATCATCAAATGTGATAATCAGAGGCTTCACAGGCAGAGCCTTGCCATCATAAACGTAATCAATCAGATCGCTCATGGTGATTGTTGTATACCCATTATCACGAACATATTCTAAATCACTTTCAAGCTCACTGGGGGTGATGGTATATCTGTCAATGATCTTATCTTTTGTTAATATACTGTGATACAGGATGATCGGGATAGTTACCTTTTCTTCTGCATCCCCATTAACGGACTTTACATAAAAGTTTTCTACCATTAAGAAAGACAACTGAATGATAACAACTGCCAGAAGAGTTGCTATAATCGCTTTAGGCTTGATTCTGATTATCATAAATCTTCCTTTTAAGTTAATGTCTATAACACTTAAATCATATGCTAACGAGCCGTGAAACAGACATCATATAGAGGATTTAGAATAATTCAGATAAAAATACAAGCTTTATGTTTTTTCTGTCAAATTCAGGGATCATCTCCGTTATGGCTTCCGCGGTCACTTTCCCTCCTTCTATACCTACATGCCCTATCGCTATTGCATAGCCCTTTTTCAATGCTAAATCTCCTGCCTGCTTTAAACGCTTTTTAACAAAATCTTTCGGTTGCTGTCCGTCCAAAAAGACATCTCTTTCAAAACATACTACCTCTTTTTCCCGGGCTATGTCTTTTGCTACCGGTTTTGATGCCGTACGGCTATCTAAAAAGTAAAGATTTCTTTCCTTGATCTCATCCAGAACCGCGGTCATAATGGTTTCTTCACTGCTTGCCTTGGACCCCATATGTATGTTAGCACCGACTGCAAAAGGAACATTATCCATGGAGTCCTTAACAATTTTTCTTACCACATCATATTCCATTCCCGATAAAATCGGATTAGGCCCAAGCCAACTGCGTTTACCCTTCTTAGGCTCCATGGGTAGATGTACGATAATTTCAAAGCCTTTTTCATGAGCCTGTAATGCATTTTTATTAGTAAAATCAAGAAAAGGTATCACAGCAAAAGTCAAATGCTGCTCTATAGACATCATCTCTTCCACACCATCTTTTGCGGAACCAAAGTCGTCTATTACAATTGAAAGCTTAGCTTCATCAGGTCTTCCCTCAGCATTTTCACCTTCCCAAAATATGGACTTGGCACCTTCATAAATACTTCGTCCAGACGATATAATTGAGAAACTCATTATGACAGCAACCGATATAATGATTAGCTTGCTAAATAGAGTCGGCCTGACAACAACAAAATACATCTTTTTCAAAAGCTCCACCCCACTATTTGATAAAGTCTTCATTAAATCCCTTGATGTAGTTTCCTATTCCGTTTGCTATTGACTCGGCAATAGAAGTACAAAAGCCATCATCTGACAGTAGCTTTTTTTCAGCTTTATTTGAAATAAATGCCACTTCTACAAGTGCACCTGGTATTTCAGAATATTTCAATATGTAGAAGCTCGCTTTCTGTGGATCATGAATCGATCGTTTTTCCCCATTCACGACAATGCTGTTCAAAGAGCGCTGAATGCTATACGCCAGTATTTTATTCTGATCAAAGATGGTACTATAAAATACAATTGATCCGTTAGCTCTTGGATTTTTGGGATTGCTGTTGATATGGATACTCACAAAAAATTCAGCGTTGTTATTATTGATAATATCTACTCGTTTTTTTAAGTCCTTCATATGACGGCTTTTTACAGAGTTTTCCAATCCACCAAGGGAAATGTCTTCTTCTCTGGTCATTATTACGGTATATCCCCGTTCTTCAAGAATGGTTCTGAGTTTTATACCAATCGCAAGAGTAATCTCCTTTTCAACCACCCCATCCTTACTTGTTCCTCCATCAATACCTCCATGACCAGGATCAATCACAACTACTTTGTTTTTTGGTATAGATGAATGAGCTGGCTCACTTAAGCTATGAATGAATAGGGGCATACCCGTTAGAATAAAGCTAAGAAAAACAATACAAAAAAAGGCAGTTTGCTTTTTAATTATGATAACCCTAGCTTTCATAGAATTCTGCCATTCGTTTGTCTCTAGCAATTTTATGACTAATACAAAACTATTATGTATTGAAAGCCTTCGCTTGATTATGAAACCCCTTGCTTACAAACTGTTCTTCTTCCAGTCAGATAGAAAATAAAAAATGTAAAAAATAATCGCGAAAAAAATAGAGGGCTTACGCCCTCTATTTGAATAGTTCTTATTTCTTTTTTACTGATTTCCCATTTTAAATTCTTTTTCTCTGCCTTTAGTGATATTGCCTGTGTAATCCAACAATTCGGCTATTTTAAGCTTATAGGAAAGATCGTATTCAAGGGCATCAAATTTAAGAACCAGTGTTTTTTCATTGACATAAAGAACACTTACGGGTATTTTTTTAATACTGAATCTGTTGTACATATATTCCAATGTATAGTTAGAGGGAACAAGATTGGATTCGGTGAAGGCAATTTCTTTTGTGAAAGTCACTTTAACTGCGTCATCGGAAATGGGAGCAATGCGCTCAATGACGGCCTCTTCCATTTGCCTGCTTGTCCCGGAAAACCCGACGCCCGAAGTATTGATGCTGTTACCTAAAAAGTCCTTCAAAGCGCTATCCAGTCTTATCTCATAGTCATAGTTATCATACAGAGGGTTGTTCTTGGGTAAAAACAACTTGGCCTTGTTTTCGATGGGGTCATAGAGAACCTTGTCCGGTTGAATCCCCGCATAATTGCTCCTGCGCCTGATGGTATAGTTTGAAGGTTTTGTGGCGGCGGCAGCGTTTAAAGGCTTGCTGAAAATAACCTCGACAGTTTGATTATCGATGACATTGATATCATAAATTGATGTGGTATCAGTAGTTGTTCCATAGTCAGCCTTGAATGAGAATCTTTCTTCAGTAATATATTGCTGCTTTGCGGCGTCGTTTAAATTATTGATGGTTAGCGCGTATTTTTTATCCAGGGTCATTTCTTTTTCAAGGTTTATAAAAACACCGGCACCACTATTATCAACGGTTGTACTACTTATCCTGATAGGAGTGTTACCTTCGTCGGTGACATAGAAATTAAAGATCTGTCCCGCCAGGAACGGATTAACTTCCTTGCTGAACTGTAAAAGCAGAGTTTTCTTGTCAATGGTGATTATTTGCTCCAACTCGAACTTTTGGCTATCACCACCGCTGGCAATAAACTTCATGCTGTCGCCCTGGCCATTATTCATTTTAACGCCGTAGCCACTCGTCATACTACCTTCAATAAGAAGGGTATAAAGAGTATCTTGGTTAAGCATCCCATTGTTAAGGCTTACCAATACCGCATTTTCATTTGAGCTGATTAGCGCCGCATTGATATGGCCCTGCTTACCATCGGCAATAACCGTATTCCCCATTAAAAATGAATAATGTAAGAATACCTCGCTGTTTACGGAAACAGGATGGGTAAAATAGACCTTGACGCTATGGCTGTTGACAGGCTCTATCTTTTTAATACGGAAAAAGTCTGAATTAACTTCCTTGGACTCAAAGCCTTTAAAGTTTTTCAGCAATTTGTCAACAACATTTTCTTTTTCATCTATCACCCCGGTCAATTCAAGCGTATATTCCTTCTTTTCATCCATAGCTTCTGTTTTAATGATAAGGGTATTTCCCGTTATCAACTCAATACTGCTATCAAGTACTGCAAATACATTGTCTTTGGGATAGATCTTAACACCTGAAACAAACGTAACATTTTCATTGAGCTTTATTTCCAATTTCTTAAGATCCATGGTGTTAATCTCAAGTATATCAGTGACAAGGGTATCCTCGAAAAAACCTAACGATGTGAGCTGCCTTCTTGTAACAACTCCCTCGTCTATTAACTTCTGACATAATATTTTATCCCCGGTGCGCACCTTGAGTGAAAGCGCAGTATAAAGGATATCCACTGCACTTTCTCGGGTAGTGATAATATCACGGCTAACATGATTGACATAATAGGTAAGGGACGTGAGACCGATATCTTTGGCTTTATCAAAGGCATTATCCGATGTAAAGTCTATGCCTTCCCTATAGTCCAGTGCATTTAGAACAAGCTTTATGAAATCCTTGTCCGAGATATAATCGTTGGGTTTGAACTCTTTCGCCCCTGTTGAAACAAATCCCTTTTCGATACAATACCCGATATAGGGAGCAAACCATTGATTGGAGGGAACATCGGAAAAGGGTGTCATACTGTAAAGAGTCTTATTCTGTACAACATAATCTGCTTTTCCAATTAAACGAACAATAAACGTAACTGCTTCACTTCTGCGAAGCTGATTGCGTAAATTATATTCACCATTGACACCGGTTATGACTTTGACGGTATTTAGTGCTTCAGCCTTTTCCTGTGATGTTTTTTCAGCCGCAAGAACATTTACTGATAAAGAGCTGGTCAGTACTAAAGCAATGAGTAAAAAAATCGTAAGTATCCTTTTTGTGTTCTTCATCATTCGTATTCTCCTTTTCATTTGTATTCAATTCATATTTTATCATATTAAAAAAATAATTGTGTAAATTTTACATCTATTTTGTCAAAATTAATTTCCTCTTATCATATAATATCGGCTAGTTCAATGACAAAAAGAAATATTTAAGTCAATCTTTTTTAAAGAACTAATTGCTTTCAATCATATATGACGTAGTAAAAGCGATTTGGTTTAGTCAGGGGCGCTTTTATTTTTCCCCCAATGATGATATCCCTTGGACCTATTAAAACTCTAAGTGCAGCCGCCAGTATTCATCATCCTTGATAGTGGTTCTCACGGTATCAGTTTTAACTGTCCCATTGCTGTAAGTAACCTCAAAGATAAAATCAACCGTTCTATCATCCCATCGCACCATGACTTCATCCCAAATCTCGCCATCGAAGCCGTTTGCACCGGTCATATTAAGTATGGTATTAAAACTCGTCTCCAGGATGTAAACTTTGACATTAGTCGCTCTTACAGCGCTATGAGGATCAATTACTGTAGTATCTCCATGAAGAATATAGCGCTCCCCTGGGAAGAAGGTATTCTGAGCATGCGTTTCCCTCCCCGCTGCTATAGCTGCATGATTATACTTCTGGCGATTCTCCTCCCATTTTGGGGTATGATTCACCATTCCTGTGATGCCCAGAGTATATGCCGTAAATGAATGGTTCGCCGTTGCTTTTGCATTATAGGGATCTCTGACCGTAATTTTGACCGTATAGTCACCGGCTGCAACATCCTGAATCGTCGGCAAGCTTACCAGCGGATAAACTCCCCCTGCCGGGGAAACAACAGTAGAACCTGACCATATGGCATTCGTTCCCTGCTGTATAAGCACATCACATGAAAGGGTGTCCAGATCCGGGTCCGATACGGTAAATTTTATGGCTACATTATCGCCTTCATATAAAAATGATGGAGCTGTTCCAATAATAGATACAACCGGCGGCCTGTTATTGATTACCGTATACGGCCCGAATCTTTGTGTATTGCTCTTATTATTTGCATTATCCCATGCCTCGACATATAGATAATAAACGCCTTGAGTGGTTTGCGAGGCTGTTGCTGAAGGATTAGCACAATCAAACCATCCACTAGCAGGCGCAGTCGTAGAGGTTGACCAGGCATAGCGCATAGATTTAAAGCCGCTTAGCGCATCTGTCGCTGTTATTTGTATATCTGCCTTTGGTGTGCAATCCCCGCTGGATTTGTCAGTAGTGATGACCGGAGGTGTCAAGTCTATTTTGTATGGCCCGCCGACAGCTCCTGTAACACCACCAGATGTATCAATTGCCTGACTATGTATGTAATGGATACCTTCCTGATTCAAAACCTGTGTCACGGTGTCTAAAGTTGTTTCCGTCCAAGTACCAGATGGAGCATTTTCCGAGTTTGTGACCTGATACTTGAGCTTACTCAATGTTTCTTTAGGTGAGTATTTAATTGTAGCCGTCAATCCTGTATTCGCCCAATCTCTTGTTTGAGGAATTATACCGATGCTTCCCTTCTCGTCTGGTGAGAAAACTATGATCTTCGTACCCCAAGCATATTCCATGTCCATAACATCGAGTTTGATGAAGTATTTCTTTCCTGGCACGGCTTTAGTAATCTTCCCCTCAACCCAGCCGGCATTAGGGTCTGACATATCCTTATAGCTCCAAACCTTTTGCACAATACCCTTATTAGTTAAGGAGGTATGATCCAGATCATAGCTAGTGTCGGAAATATTGAGAATATAGGCATTACCATCGTATGCGAAGGAATTTAGTACGGGCTCTGAAATCGGCGCACGGTGTACGATAACCTCTATGCTTGCCGGATCACTCCATAACCTGTAAGTATCGAAACCAGCATCTGTACCCTTTGGATTGTCTCTGGCTTCGCAATCAATTATAAATTTACCAACCTTGTCAAAGACTACCTTGGGCTCATTGGTATAGATTCCGGAGCTGCCCATGACACCTAAAGAGTTATCAAAATAGTAAGGATCGGTGTGGGTATACCTATATCTTTGGCCATGTTTGGGATCGGTTTCAAAATCATTATACATTTGCTTTGTATCAATCGCTTCGTTAAGAAGTATATATTTGGATATATCGTATTCATCTCTGGGAGTTGATACATGAGCCACTATAGTGTCCATTGCTGTTGCCAAATTAGCGTTGTCTGCATACCATCCTTTATTGTCATTGACTTTTATAAAGCTGTTAAATTGTGCTTTGTTGATGTTATTGCCAAAACCCATAATTTCCATGCCTTGGCTCAAAAACTTTGCCGCCAGCTCAGTATTTCCCTCATATTTTGTTAATTCGCCATTGATTGAGAAATCAGCCGTATTTGCAATTATATTGATATCACTATTTAGGTTTAAACCGGATAAGGATAAATCCAGAGTAAACGTATAATTATTTAGAAGCATTGTACTGGCTTCACTCCACCAATTTCCTGGCCCTGGGTTCCAAGCTTCAACTTTCCAAAAAGCAGTTGCACTTGCAGTAACAGTCAATAAAGATCCATCAAGTTGTATGCGGTGTATATCTACTCTTATGCCATTATCTCCATAGGTATCGCCAATATTATGAACAATCTTAGCATGAGGTTGACCCGCAATAAGTAAAGCTTCACTGGTATAACTCAAAACTGATTGCAAAATTGGAATTTGTTTACCGTCAACATCTTTTGCAAATAATCCATAATTATTACTGGAAAAATTAAAATTGTCCTTACGCATCTGAACTATACCGATGTAATGTTTATTGATTGGTATATATTCACTATAAGGATATTTAGTGTCAAATGAAAGATAACTTATGCTGCCGTTTCGACCATCGGCCTTGATAGAAGTTTTTTTATTTGCGTATAGCTGCTCTATTGGTTTATCAGATATTGTTATTAAGTGTTTTTCAGCACCTTCACGATAAAATTCTGCATCTGCTATATCCGATAAGTATCCATTACCGCCATAAATGCGGGTCATATTTCCTCCTGCACGCATTGTTACAGGACTACTAGCACCAGTAGAAGAGGTTACATAAAACTGAATATCCCCATCTAAATTCAAACTAGACAAATCTTCGCTTACCGTTATTATGTTTCCATAAGACAATAAACCATAACGGGAAGAAACTGGACGGAAACTATATGTCAAAACCGAATCCCTAAGTTGAATATCATACAAATAGACATATGCTTGAAGCACAGGCATAAATTCTGAAATAAGATTCCCTTTTACATACAGCCTTACATACCAATTATAATTTTGAAAATCAAATAAGGTGACCTCTTTTCCTAAGTTGTCTTTAGCATAGAACTTCAATCTTCCAAAATCGGTGTATGAACGACCATCACTTAGCTCAACAATACCAACAGTTAAATCGAGAATATCTGCCGCCGCATTTCCCCATGTAGGTTCCAATTTCCCCAATCCACTATTCCAATTTTGACCAATCATTATGTTCCTTTTAGATGGAGTGTAGGTGAAGTTTGTGCAACCAGCCTCTTTTGTAAAATAAAGAAACGTGTTATCAGTCCTAAAATTAGTTTGCCTTTCTGGAATGGCATCATTAGAAACATGAAACTGATTATTATTATTAACTGATATCTTATAGTCATAATTCTGCGCATTCAGCACAGGCACTAACTTGGTATTGATTAAGTCAGTAACTTGGTTATTATTATAGGCCGTATTTTGCATATTAAAGTAAAAATCGGCCATTTTCTTTTCCTTAAGATTCAAACTTACTATAGGTGCTAAGTTCGCCACATTTACCACAGTAGATGTGCTGGCGGTTCTATAGTCTACGTCTGTTATATATTCTGGTATAGTTGGTTGGCCAAAGCTTTCTTTTACATCTACCTGAATAAGATACTTTCCTACATTCTTAGTCTTAAATGAAGCAGTCTCAAAATTTGAGCTGCTCAATACAAGCCATGCCTCATCTTCAAAAGATCCGTCGTTGTCCGAATCATATTTGTATCTCCATAGCCTACGAGTGATTACATCATTGTCATTGCTGTAGGACTTATCGGATAGCTCCATAAGGGCATTATTGTCGTCTTTTGGATTACGATACACTATTGTTACCGTGCTGATTCCTGTAACCGGAGCTTCATCGGGCGCGATGGTTATATATTTTGTAACCGTATCCTCATACCCCGCCGTGTTTCTGACGGTCAGAGTAATCATGTACTCCCCGGCTTTTTTAAATAATACATCCTTGTTTACCGATGTTATATTACCATCATGTTTTATATCATTGATAGATGTGCCGGAGGATGGTACAGGCATTATGCTCCATGTGCGGCTCGATACAGGGAAATAGTCCGGTGAAGAAGAAACGTCCGATATTGTAACCTTCCGGTTTTCCTTTAGGCTTCCTCCTATTCCTATTTTGGCCTCGACAGTTGGTGGCAGGACATATATTTTTGCCCAATCACCATTTGTATCTTTTCCATCCGAAACTATTACGTCAATCCTTTGGGTGGTATTGCTGTACTTTGAATCATACCAGAGCCATGCTCCTGACCCGCCTCCACTACCATTTGCTACTCCTAATTCCCAAGAATATGATAGTTGATCTCCGTCCGGATCACTTCCCATTGCCCATGCGCTGAAGCTTTGCCCTGCTTTTACTTCTGCCGGGGCATTCAGCTTAACCATGGGAGGTTCATTATCCGGCCTTGGTGACGGTGTGGGCTCAGGCGGTTTTTTGCTGATTGTAACCACAGCTTTAGATGTTGCCCGGAGCTGTTGGCCATCCTTTAGATGGTATGTGACAAGCAACTCATAGAGCTTGTCCTTGCTGCCATCATTCCCAACGCTGTTCATGAAGCTTGCCGGTATTGTCACATTCTTCAGCTCTTCGCCGTTAAGCTTGATAGGCAGGTCAAACCCGGCTCCCACATCTGTCAATGTTGCGGTCACTCTGCTTATCTTGCTTATATCGGTGATGCCAGAAATGCCATAGCCTATTGTTAGCTTTATGTTTATATCCTTATTCGCATACTGTATGGCTCTTGGGTCCGCAACCAATAAAGCCATGGCTCCAGGATCAGGGCTTTCCTCTACTATTATGGTGATTGTTTTCTTGGGGTTATCGGGTTTAATATCGTCATTGAGCTTGGTGGTTAATCCGACATTAGCCACCAACTCCACAGAGTTACTTCCCACCTTCAAATTTCTGCGAGTATATGTTTTTGTGAAGGCTACCGATTCTGTTAGCTTACCTATGCCCACAGGCTTACTAGATTCCTGCCCGTTGTCAGGTTTTAACCCATAAAATTCAAATAGCATCTTATCCAGTAAAGAGGCCATTTCGATAGGGGCAACTGCTGCCGTTCCTTTTACCGTTGCCTTAACATCGACACTGTTTGCACCTGCCGGGATTGTGTAGGTTTCTTTGTCTGTAGAAATTGTACCTTTTATTGAAACGTCTGCCATTGGGGGAAAAGTGACAGTATTCCAATTTGTTTTGTCATATGGTATCATAACCGATGAACCACGTGCTAAACCAGGAGCAACTTGTACTTTTGAATGGGTTTCTACTCTGTCGTTTCCCAACACGTAGGCAAGAAATATGCCTGGGTTACCACCTACAGGTTTGTTGTAATCATCATCGTAAAACTCAGTATTTTTAAGGAATTCTTTTTGTAGAGGGTGCAGCTTAGCCCAAGACTCTTGTCCTCCTGGCACCACACTGTAATTTTTGTTTTTATAATCTTCCTTCGTCTTGAATCCACCGGTAGAGGCAGGGTTATGATAGAGGTCATTTGTGACCAGATCACCATTAACGGCATAACCAAGATACTTGTATTCACCGAGGCTATTATCTGATAGCCTCTTCATGTGCGCTTCTCTTGTTTTTACGTAGAAATCACCCGATGGTTCGTCGTATACCACAAGCTTTCCATAGTTTTCGTAGACATAGGGGTTGATGTATTGGCCTTTACTATTTTGTATAGGCGAACCAGTGATACGATTGATTTCCTGAATTTTAGCCCAGTAACCGTCATATCCCCCTTTTCTAGTGCCGTTTATATCAAATTCTGTAGGGTTATTAAGAAAAATATTTTTCATATTATCATACTCTGCCTGTGACGGAACTGCTATTGAAATAGATGGGATAGTAAACCTCGTGCATAACAAAATAAAGACTAAGAGCTTCGCAATAGTCCTTTTCCTCATCTTCATTATCTTCCTTTACTTTTTATTTACTTGTACCAATGTTGATATTGCAATCACCGATACGGTTCTGAACCTCAATACCGTTGATAACTATTAAATTTAAATTAATATAATTCTTATTTGTTCCCCACGTAGCTCTCGTAGCATCATATTCTTTAATACTATGCTTATACATAGCCTCGCCAGTAATATCATCGTAAACGCTTTTAAATGCGTTTTGTAATGGCAAAGTGTATTTTTCAGTTTTATGTTTTAGAGCAACCAAATCCTTTGTAATGTCATCATCAGCGTCAAATAAGTTACCAATCTCCCACTCATAAACAGTCGGAGCCTTTTGCCCTTTGTAATCCGGCCAGTAGTCCTTCATCGTATGCGGATATAGCCATAAGGTGGTCGTAAATGCCTTGTATTCTGTTGCCTTTAGCCCTGCAAATTTCGTACAGTAATACTCAAATACTGCAACCTTATGCCTGTAAACACCCTTGGCCTCTGTTATAGACTCTGAATCTTGATACCTTGTGCGAACATAATTATTATTCTTATGTGCTTCTTTCACAAGCTCTTTAAGTAGATTATATGCGATCCTATTAGCGTCTTTATTGTTATATATTGGTAGTAATGACTGGTCATAATCTCCCCATCCACTAGTTCCATCCCAAATTACCCTACCATCGACTACCTGATATATTTCACGTATTGAACAGAATTCACCCGCAAGTTCCTTTTTAGCCATAAACGCCTCAAACTCCAGATCAGGTTCAGCGAATACCGGCATAACCTTATTTCTCTCGTCTTGGCTCAACATTCTATGAATGATGGCCGCCGCTTGTGCCCGTGTGCTTTCCCCTTCCGGATCAAAGCTACCGTCAGGCCCACCGGCTATAAGTCCTTTTTCAACGCACTTTAGTACCAGGTTCTGCAGTTCTGAATCCAGTTGGTCATAGTCCGTTACAAGCCCTCTATATGCTTTAAGATAATCCGGATAGGACACATTAGGGTTAATTAACTCAAAAGCTCGCACGGAGTATTTAGCCATATTGCTGCGCTTTAGGTTGCCGGTTACATTAAGAGATTCAGACTCTTGTACAAGCCCCAGCTCTCTTGCCGGTCCTTCTGTTGTTAATGGAGACTGGTTTTTATAGCCTAGTATCCTGCATAACACAGCGACAAATTGGCCTTCAGTTATTTTATCCAGGATGCCAAATCGGCTTCCGTAGCCAACCATATATCCACTATTGGCTATAAAATCTATATTGCCCTTTGCCCAATACCCGTCTTTAACATCCGTAAATTGTGATTCAGCTCCTACAGGTATGATCAAAATAAAAACACTAATAATTATTGATAAAAGAATTGATTTCTTTAACATAATAAGTTCCCCTTTTTTATCCGGTATATAAAAGTCACACCCATCTTTTTCCAAGTGTCTTATCGATATTATATCACGAACATATGTTTACAGTATATCCTAATTATGTTATAAGTTTAGCCTCCTACCTTCCCTCCCATGTATGTGCTGCGCTTCGGATATTGTCAGATCCATTTTTAAGGAATTGCAGAGCATACCGGGCCTTACCAGCATTTATGGTCACAACAACCGTAGGTGCTTTGACAAGATGCGTATAACCGGTGTCAGGATCAACAAATAAGAAAGGATAAGTCGTATTATGATCATCATAAAAATAGGTTTCATATTTGATTTGATTTTGCCAATAGCTTTCCTGAGTAGGTTCAAAGTCACAGTCCAGTCTGAGCATGGCTGCTATCACAGCCTTGATGGCCTTTCTTGATTCGTCCTGGTTAAAAACAACTTTCCCGTTGGAGTAATGGTCTTTATAATAGAACAGTGTTCCGGCGGCTGAAGCCTCCTCACATACCATCCTTAATTCCACCAAGCTATGTCTATTCAGGTTATAATCGTGCGTAAAGGAATAGCAGGTAATAGCGAGCAGGAAGGCAGCAAGGCCAACAATAAAGGGTTTCATGGCATGGGTACCTCACTTAACACGAATCCGGATCTACGGGACATATACTGATTTTCACTAGCCGAAATACCGAAAAAACCGGGAGCAGTCAGGATTTTTCGTATTGGTATACGAATATCGTAATAAATAACTTCACGATTATCAAAAACGTCCGTCCTGTATTTAGGTGTTGTAGTCACGTTTATGTAAATATCAGACTCTATGAGGTCCGGAAATGCCGCCATTAAGTCATTTTTCATCTTATCAATGGTGGCTTGTTTAAAGTATCCGTCAGTCCTCGCCTTCTGAGTAGCCAGATACACAATATTCGAAAATTTGCTTATTCTGGCCTCGTTTGTCATTCCAAGCGCTGACTGCAATGGAAATATCAAAAGCAGCATCAAAATCGCTGCACCTGCGATAAAGTTTTTCATTTGCTTTACCCCCACAATAAAGGTGCAGAACGCACCACATGCCTCAACCCGCTGGATTAAAAATGTGCCGGAGCGCTTCCAGCCCCGGCTTTAGTACTAAATTAGGGCTGGATAGTCTGGAGTTGAGTACGTGTTGAGTTCATAATGCGTTGACTCTCAGACTTTAGAGAATTGGTATCTCCGGCTATGAGCAAATAAATTACAACTGCCAAAACAATGGCTGCAACGGTTACTATTGCCTCTTTCATCAAACTTTCCTCCTTCCCTAGAAAACAAAACTTTTATAGTATTCAAAAGCATCAATGCCAATGGAGACGATAAGAAAATTCAAGAGAATGCAAACGCCCGAAACAATAACCATTCCATAAATCAAATTGCTTCTATTTTCCTTAGCCTTTTGTGCTGCTGTTTTTCTCCTCTCTTTGATATCACTCTGATAAAGCTCCAATTGGCTAATGAACTCGATGGGTTTAAGATAATCAATCTTAAGCAACAGACCTGCCAATGCCTTTGCATCTTCGGTTCCGATTGTGTCAGAAAAAAATTTAGCGGCCATTTCATATCTTCCTTCATACCAAAACCCAAGCATACGGTTAAAGATTGGCTTGGTATAGAGGGTATATTCAGCCAATTCACGGATAATAAAGTTGGCCGAATAACTGGAATTAGCCTTGGCCACAGCGAGATTTTTGAGCTGACTCATGCAGCGATATATTTCAATATTGAGCTTATTTCTGTTCTTCTTTTGAATTTGCGTGACAATAAAAAGAAAAGGGCTCTCCCGACCAAAGAAGGATCGACGTGGAGAGGATATAAAAAAGGTGACCATCCATAGAAGAATCTGCATGGTTACATCAAATCCCTTGCAATATTTTCTGTATATCATCACGCATAACCAAATAATTAAAAAGATGTACCGAATAATCTGATACGTGATACCTGAATTAATTCCCAGCCCTTTTGCCAAATCATCTGTTTCCGGGTTTTGGAATACTCTCATCCAATACATCTTGACCTTTTTGAGCTGTGCTTCCGGAGATTGCATAGGAGTTTTGCTGAGCGTCCCCTTCCAATACAAGCATGCTCCAGCTATGAATAAACAAAGAATAAGCCCCCTCATCATGAAGCCCATGCCCATTCTCTTGCTCCTCCTATATATCGTATTTAGGCCGCTTGGCCAGCGAATAGACCAAAAAGCATAAGGCTATGCTTGTGAATGTTATAATGGCAAAGTTTAGCCCTATACTTGTAAAGAATTGATACTGGATAAATCTTTTAAAGGTAAAACCAAAGGCATTAATACTAAGGTATACAGTAAAAAAATACATAGGAATTAACAAATACTTTATCATTGAAAAGGATTCATTGTTGTACCGCTTATTAGCTTCTATAGTTTCACCTACGCTTTTCAATTCAACTAGGATATCTTCCATGCTTGTACAGACATTGGTTCCATCGTAGGCAGCAATTTTAATATTCATACCCAATAGGATGGCCCACTCGGTGTTATACGCAAAAACAAAGGTTTTGATGGCTTCATCCAATTCTTGTTCCGACCTATAAGATTTCAAGGCCAATGAAAGCCGGAGCAGGTTATTCTTTGAGAAGAAGCCGATTTGATCAGAACAGGCTGTTTTGTCCACTGCCTCTATTCCATTAAAATTATTTTGCTTGTAATTGTTAATGATACCGGTTACCAGTGTATTACCCTCATAAGAGCTTGAAATGCGAATGGTGTGGAGTCTCGCCTGAAGAATCAGATAGGGAGCCACGGAAATGAGAATCGAAGTGACAAAAGCCTTGAACACTCCTTGAATTTTCAAAAGCATAAAAAAACTGAAGAAAAATAGCAGGATGGAGCCCGCAAGAAATAGATAGGGTGCTTGGGTATCATCCTTTTTGCTTACCACACTTAAAATTTTGGCCAAATGCTTGATCAGCCTGTTTCTTCTTTTCATTCCTTTTCGAGACTTCTTAAGAACTGAGTCTTCCCTGATTAAATCCTGAATAAGGCTTGATATTGAGCCGCCCAACAACAACCAAAGGCCATAGGCAAAGGTAAGCAAAAGGACCAGCTTCACTATAAAATCCAGCGTCCTAACCACTCTTTTCACCTTCTTTTGCTATAAGCCTTCCAGTGGAATACACCGGCCTAACGACAAGCTTTTCTTCCATGGGATATTTCTCGGCTAACACCTTCAGAGTGCTTTTAAAAACCAATAATGCAGCCGGATTCTCATAGCTTCCTATTTCTTCAATCTTTCTGCCAATGTCATAGGCGAATGTCCATGTATCATTTAAATAATCATACGCACATACTCTGTGATAGGTGATTTCATGAGTCTGGTAGTCATATCTTAGCTCATATATGGATTTAAGCCTCTTATGGGCTTTGTTGTTGGGTAATTGCACCATTTCAAAGATATAGTCAAAGGACTTGGCTACCTTAACGATTTGATAGTCGAGATTTCCCCCGTAAATCCCCACTATCTTGTTGGCTATTTCATAAGCAAAATCCTCAACATTTGAAAGATGCAGTGTTGTCTTGTTGCGAAGAGTCCCCTTATTGGCGGCTTCTACTATCATGTTGAAAGCATAGCCGTCCCTGCCCTCTGCTACAATGACATAGTCTGCATCGGAGCGAACAATTTTCTTACTTAAACCAACCAGTTCTTCCCCATCGGCAATTAATGACATGATGGGGGCTCCGGGCATCAGTTCATTGATTCTAATTTCCGGATCGGTCTGAATAAAAAGGCCCTCCAGATTTTTATTTTCATTCAACTGGAAAGTTGTGAGCATGGTGGATTTTCCTGTCCTTACGGGACCGATAAAAGCCAATCTTGCTCCGATTTTAACCAAGGCTTCAAGAGCTGGAATCAAATGATGGGGAATGGTTTGCCTTTGAGCCTGCTCTTCGAAGGTAAGAGCCTCTACGATGTATTTTCTGAACACCATGGATTGCTGACCTTCAACCACAAGATTGCCCGTATAGATGGTCACACGCTCACCGGTGAGCATGTAGACCTCAGTATAGTTATCATCTAGTCTCTTGCTTCTGTCTGACAGCATAAGGGCTTTTCTGAGTTGTTCATATCTCCTGGACGATATCTTTTGAGGCTGACACTCCATTTTACCGTTGATCAAAAAATAGATATGCTCGCCAATGATTTTAGCCGATGAACAGTCACTTAACTTCATCCAGGGAGCAAGTCCGGTCAGCCCCCAGTTCTCATGGAATATTGCGTCCACAAGGTTCTCGTACCAGGTTGGAAAGCTCTCGTCCTCAAGGCTGTTGGCTTTCAGATACTCTTTGATCTTATCCTTGAAATAGTTCACCTCCGAGATATATCCCAGAATGGCTCTTTTCTGCCTTTCAAGCAGTACATCCGTATTCCCTTTGTTATGCTCATTAAGCCAATCCTCATCAAGATAGGTTTTAACGCGATCACAAAGGATATAAAAGCGTGTATTGGTATCCAAAGCTGCCGATAGTGACTGGGTCGCCTTATTTTTGGCACCTGAAAGATATTCATCCAGTTTAAATTCTTCCATAACCTCAATATTCATTGCTTTGTCCCCAAGTTAAATAGTGAATGAAAGGATGATAAGAAGCGTTTTTTATTTGGTACTGCCCTTGGGAGATAATCAATATTGAGTTGAGTTGCTATAACTCTGACCAACTCGTGAAGCTGTGCATCATAAAAGGTATCAAAACCTCTCAAGGACCTTTTCTCTGATTCAGTCTTCCAAAACACTCCCGGAACATTTGGAAGATAAGCTGCCAGAATCATCTTGTAGAATTCTTCAGCCAATTTGTAGGTGCTTGGCAGATTAAACTCTTCCGAATAACGATTTATAACCAGCATCATGGAACCCGTGTCAATATCCTGAACCTTGAACAGTTGTTCCTTTGTCATATCAAAAGCGACGCGGCAGGCCACCTGCTGGGTCGCTACCATATAGCGCAGCTGAGTAGCATTCAAAGCTCCGATATACAGACCGCTGTTGGGGTAATATCCCGCATCCACGACGACAATATCAAATAAACCGGTGGCAAGATTAATGAGGTACTCAATATGCTTTGGTTTATAGAAACGAAGATCGGTAAGGGTTTTGGCAGAGGGTAGGACATAGAGACCTCCCCTTTGAATCATAGCAGACTTTAACTCATCTGAAGACAAAACAAAATTGAAAATTTTTGTTTTGATGATATCAAGGCCATAGCCATCGGAACCCTGCATATAGTTGAAAGAAGGCTGACCGGAAAGATTTAAGAGCCCTACCTTTAGCACAGTATTTTCAGCCAAGCATTCGGCTGCGCCTTGAGCGGTAATAGTAGTACCCACCTTGCTGTCCGCTCCGAAAAAGGCAATGGCGTTGCGGTTAGCCATCTTATCAATGGCAAGCGCCTGGCATATCCTTTCAAGAATCTGTTTATCGGTCAGCCTTGGGGGGACGACAATAATGTTTTTAGCCTTCAGCACAACCATTATTGAACTGATATGGCTTTCATTATGAGTGTAAGAAAGCAGATAAAAAATTTTGGAAGCCTTCAGCTGATTACTGTTCAGGTAATTGAGAAGATCGCTGTAGCCAACAATTCTGTCAGAGAGGATCAAATTGGCGTATGAAGCATTAAGATCAAGAACGCCGCCTATCTTAACGCTATTGAAAAAGCCACTGCCATTAAAGGTATTATAGAGATCAATATCATTGCAAATAAGCTGGATATCCAGTTTCATGCGCTATGTCCTCCTACCTTACCTATAAACCAGAATAAGCTTCTTTCCTTCGGCGACCTTCTTTTCAAGCGCGATAGTGTCTTCTCTGGTTGAAACAATTTCAATGGATGATACTTGTGAAGTACCATCCAAACGGCTTCTATCGTCCGCGTCTACCACCTCACGGTTGGATGAATCCTTAACATAAATCACTGTGGTTTCAATAATTGGCTTTTGGGAGCTAATTTCAATAGTTGGCTTTGCCTGAAACGTTTCAAGATCATCTTCCGTAACCGATGACGAGAAATTTACACCTTGGTCAATCCTTGAATCAATTTCATAGATCAGAATCTCGTCACCCCTCCGAATGGACGAAGGTACCGCATAAATCCAACTGTTTGGTATTTTAAAAATGAATCTGTCATTTGCTACTACAATCCCTGACTTTTCAAAGAAGCGCCCGGTTATCTGAGCATTCATGGGAATGAATTGATTGGCTGAAAGACCGTCAAGAGACGGGAGGTCGGTTTGATTCATAAAACCGGAAACAAGACAATCCTTGCTAATATTCTTTATAACAAAGTGGGTTCCAGGATCAAGTATTGTTCCCGGCTCAATATCCATGCTTGCGACCAGCACCGAATTTGAAGCAAGAGCCTTCTGGCCATACATCAGCCAAACATACATGACCACAAGTGCAAGCGTCATAATCAACAGACCGGCTATACCTTTATATTTGTTTTTCCTCATCATTCTCTATCTCTTCTCCTTGGCTGCCTACCTTCTCCTCGCTATGTCCTGCACTTTTTTGCTTACCTGACAGCTCAGAAGCCATTGATTTGAAAAATGAGTTCGCCGTGGTCACCACCTGAGCATCCACAACAGCTTTTACCACACATCCCAAGAGATCAATTTTGCTTTCTCCGCTTGTGTACAGCTCCGGTGTCTCATCACCGATGATATGGATGGGATCACCCTTTTTAAAGTTTTGCGCAATATATACTGCCCAATCGCCCCAGGCAGTGATGGATACCGGGATATCCTTTTCTCCTTTTCCTTTGATGAAAATGCAATTATTAAGAACTGCTCTGGGATTCCCCTTAACCTGGACCTGCTTGAGGTTCATATCTCTTGCTAAAATTCCGGATGTGATAATCATAGGAATTCTCCTTTCAATATGATCGACTGCATGCTACTGCCGCTCATTACGTTCTTTATTTCGACATTTTTCTGACTTTTCATAATATACCATTTTAAATTATAATTGTCAACAATAGATAATATTATATTTTATACATTTTTATCACAGTTTGTCGTTTCTTCTACCGCCTACTCCGTCAGAAACCATGGACAAGTTGATCAACCAGGTAAGAAATCTTATGAACACCCGCATAAAGATTCATTTGTGATAAACAATAGGGTCATAATATATGAAGGCTCAAGGGGTGATTTTACCTTTGAATGAAGGGTTAGTAGTTTTAGTACGATCTATCATTGCATTTTTCTCTCTCCTTATATTTACAAGAATCATAGGAAAAGAACAGATCAGCCAACTTACGTTTTTTGATTATGTTCTGGGCATAACAATAGGCTCCATTGCTGCTTCCACTACCACAGATTTATCCAGCAGAGCGTGGCCCCATTGGGTAGGCCTGATCACCTGGGCCGCTCTGGGTTACCTGATGGAGGTCATCACCTTAAAATGGCGTTATGCTGCTAAGTGTTTGGAAGGTGAACCTGTCATCGTCATCATGAGCGGAAAAATCATGGAAAACGTTTTGAAAAAAGCAAAATACAGGATTTCCGATATTTTGGAGCTCCTTAGAAATCAGGGAGTCTTCGATGTGAATCAGGTGGATTTTGCGATTCTAGAACCCAATGGTCAGTTATCTATTTTAAAGAAACCTGAATACCAGCCCTTGACCCCCAACGATATGAATATCCAGGTGAAAGACTCGGGTATCAGCACCGAATTGGTCTACGACGGCATATTGATAGAAGAAAATTTAAGGCAGCTTAACAAAGATAAGGCTTGGCTCATGAATGAACTAAAAATGAAAGGCATTAACGATATATCAGAAGTATTCCTGGTGACAATGGATCCTGGAGGAAGCATCTATATTGATAAATATGAAGATCATATTCATAAGGTCCTGGATATTGGAGACTTTAAAGGACCCTTTTAGGAGAAATTTATGAGAAAATTAATGGTGATAGCTATTCCAATTGTTACATTGGCTATTTTTGTATTGATTATGTTAAGCGGTGATTTTTTAAAAAAGCCATTGGGAAAGGATGATGACGTCCCCAAAGCCATTGATCAGCTTATAGAAAGTGTTGAGCAAGGCAAATGGGAGCAAGCATCAAGCCTGACCGAAGATCTTGTAGCCTTATGGAAAAGAATTGTAAGGCGTGTTCAGTTCAGTTCAGAAAGAGACGAAATCAATTTTTTCAGTACTAATATTGCACGCCTTCGAGGCGCTGTTCTTGCTCAAGACAAATCCAGCGCTTTAATGGAATTGAAGGAAGCCTATGATCATTGGGAGGAATTGGGGCAATAGAGGTGCGGTCCGACTGGAACGCACCACATGGCTGGAGCGGCTCTCCTTTTTGAATGCAACAAGGATGCTGACCCTCTGAACCAGCATCCTTGTTATTGTGTTTTATTTAGCTAATCCTAAACATATTCCTTAAGCAAACCGAGTACTAAAAATTATGTACCTAGGACAACCGTTTCACAGTAGCGATATTTCCTTTACCCTCTTTTTTTAATTCAATGAAGATACCTACTGCTCCTGCTATTGCAAATGCTAAACCTTTAATCAAGTTTTCAATTATTATGGCCCTATATTCTGCCTCTTCTTGAATTAATATTTTATGGTATTCAATTACATCGGATAGTTCATAATCCGTAAGGCCTTCTTCTTGAAACAGTTTGTTTAGTTCAACAACATCTCCAATGAACTGGCCGACAAAGACTACTACAATGACAACAAAAAGAACCATCCACGCCTTAGCTTTACCCGGCTTACCACCAAATATCTCATAACCTTTTTTAGAGGCAAATCCAATAAGAATGCCTAAAACAGCATATAAATACCCTAGTAAGTAGACAACAACCCACGGAATAGCCCCAACAATACCACCAATAAGTGCCCCAATGAACCCGCGGCCGTAGTTTTTCTGTTCCTTGTGAAATTCTTCTGCGGCTTGTTCAACATGCTGACTAAAACTTTCCACACAGCCACTGTGCATGGGAACAACGGCTTCATTAACCTGAACTTTTTCAGCCCCACTTGTTATCTGTGCATTACAATACCAACAGATCGAATTACCCGGTATACCCTTTTCCATAAGCAGCTTAATTCCATCATCCATAAGCTTTGTCAGACGTTCGATAACACCCTTTACATCCTGAATCGCAATGGAGACATGAGAGGGATGAATTGAGTATTCAACAATCCTGCTCTCTTTTTTGTTGTTCTCAATGAATTCAACAATCTGATTTAGACGTGAATCATCTCTTGGTAGTGACATACCAATAATGAGGTTTTTCCTTCCGCTGCTTTCCGACAAGGTGATACAGTAGCCACGATAGTCTCCAAAAAAACGATTGTTCTTGTTCTCAAAACCCAGAGATGCAGCAAATTCTTTCAGGTTCTTACTTGCCATAACAATTTCTCCTTCAATTCTGTGTAATTCGCTTGAAGTAATGGTCCAGATGCCCGTCCTGTGGCATTTAGTTAAAAATTTTGTAGAAAAAAGACCGCATACACTTATTGTACGCGGTCTCCTGAAAACGGTCAATTACTTATTTTTCAGATTGAACCAAGCGGCAAGTCCGGGATATTCAGCGACTTCACCAAGCTCCTCTTCAATTCTAAGCAGCTGATTGTACTTAGCAACACGGTCTGTTCTGGAAGGAGCACCGGTCTTAATCTGTCCGGAATTGGTTGCAACTGCGATGTCAGCGATGGTGGCATCCTCAGTTTCACCGGATCTGTGAGAGGTAACTGCTGTATAACCAGCACGGTTAGCCATTTCAATAGCTTCAAGGGTCTCGGTCAGGGTTCCGATCTGGTTAACCTTGATCAGGATGGAGTTAGCAACGCCCAGGTCAATACCCTTCTTAAGACGCTCGGTGTTAGTAACAAAGAGATCATCACCCACGAGCTGAACCTTCTTGCCCAGCTTGTCGGTAAGGAGCTTCCAAGCTTCCCAGTCTTCTTCGCCTACGCCATCTTCAACGGATATAATGGGGTATTTGCTGCACATATCTTCCCAGAAACCAACCATTTCAGCCTTGGTCATCCACTTGTCAGCTTTCCACCAGTAATACATGCCTTCCTTGCCCTTAGCTTTGGCTTCCTCATACATCTCGGTAGCAGCAGCATCGATGGCGATTCGGAATTGTTCGCCAGGCTTAAAGCCAGCCTTTACAACCGCTTCAAGAATAACCTGGATAGCTTCCTCGTCGGACTTAAGGTTTGGAGCAAATCCACCTTCGTCACCAACAGCTGTGGAATAGCCCTTGCTCTTTAAAACACTCTTTAGGTTGTGGAAGATTTCTGCACACCATTGGAGAGCCTGCTTAAAGCTTTCAGCACCAACGGGCATAATCATGAATTCCTGGATAGTAACAGAGTTATCAGCATGCTTGCCGCCATTGATGATATTCATCATTGGGACAGGAAGAATCTTTGAGTTAGTTCCGCCGATATACTGGTAAAGTGAAAGGCCCAGAGCCTCAGCAGCTGCCTTAGCAACAGCGAGGGAAACACCGAGAATAGCATTTGCGCCTAACTTGCTCTTGTTGTGTGTGCCATCAAGAGCGATCATGGTCTTGTCAATCAGAATCTGGTCAAAAACGTTCATGCCTACAATTTCGGGTGCAATGATTTCATTGACATTTTCAACGGCCTTTTCAACGCCCTTGCCCAAATAACGTCCCTTATCGCCGTCGCGTAATTCGACAGCCTCAAAAGCGCCGGTTGATGCTCCTGAAGGAACAGCTGCGCGGCCAATAAAGCCGCCTTCAACAATAACTTCCACTTCAACTGTTGGGTTTCCGCGGGAGTCAAGAATTTCTCTTCCAAATACATTTTCAATTTCAAGATATTGTTTCATATGATAAACTCCTTTCCATTGTTTGTTAAATTAATAACCACCTATTAGCATACATGAAGATACCTGAATTGTAAAGAGAGTATCTCCCATTATCAGTATTTTTGGCCAACTTAAGCTGACATATGACATCAGCTTAAGCAGGCCCAAATCAGTATGTATTCTTGACATAAATTAGTATCTCTATACCAGAGGTGCGTTATGTCAGGAACGCACCTCAAGTCTAGACCCGTTACCAGAGGCGCGCAAATTGCACCACAAGCCATGACCCATAGCAGAATGGGGATCATTCATGTTTTCAACAACGGGAACTATCCCCAATAAGACTTATTCTTTTACAACTTTGCGAATCGTTTTGTAGATCAGCAAAACAATGATTGAGTTAGCACCGGATTTAATAAGATTGAATGGAATAAGTATAGGGATTATACTGGCTTTAACAAGCTCTAGGGGCTGTTTAAAGAAATTAACGGTAAAAATAAGATTGGTGGGTATCATGATAGCCGCCATCGAAAGGCACCCGAGAATCAATGCGATTAAAGCACCTTGATGGGTCTTATGAAATTTGTAATAGGTTGAGCTTACCGCTACCAGGGTTCCGGTTGCAATGACATGCATGACAAAACCAACCCATCCGGATGAAGCACTGATGGTTAATGCTTGAACCAATGAGGCAATGACGGTGATAATGATTCCGGCAATGGGACCATAAACGAAGCCCCCTATCAAGATAGGAATATCGGCCGGATCATATTCAAGCCATGGTGCAGCGGGGATAATCGGGAAATGGAGAATGAACAAAAGAACCAATGATAATGCGGCTAAGATAGCCATGGTACACATTTTTCTGACCCCGATTTTCATAAAAACAAACACTCCTAAAAATTTGTTTTTACAATACAATCTGAGGTCTGAGACGCTTCAAAGGCAATAAAAAATTCCCCAAAGCAATCTCAGGGGAACGAACTATAGTCTATTTCTATAATCTTCTTTCATCCAGACTTTACTGTCGGCCCCGGAATCACACCAGGTCTGCTTAGAGATGATCAAAATTCACTTCCGATAAATCTTCCGGCTGATCCGGAAGAAACGGAATTAATACTTTGATTGCTCCTTAGCTCGCGGGCTAATGGCTTAAACCATATTACCGCCGGTAGGGAATCACACCCTGCCCTGAAGATTGTATTGTATTTAGTTAATGCTATTATACCTCTTTCATAGTAATTGTCAAGGTACTAAAAGGCGACCCTGTCCCCTCTGTGATCCGTTTGTGATATTGTCTTTAAAAGTCGTTAGTAATTTTGTCTCAATATTGGAACGGTATATAATTACCCCATAAAAAAACCACGGGGTGAAAAAATGCGGAGGATTGAATTAAATATG
>JAEZJF010000030.1 GCA_023415825.1 Bacillota bacterium | reverse complement strand
ACTTGCGTATAGTGCGTTTTGCTCTGGGTCGTTCCCTTTACAGGGAACGTGGATTGAAATGCTACATGAGGAAAAGTGACGGCTATGTGTATATGTCGTTCCCTTTACAGGGAACGTGGATTGAAATGCCTATGGTTGGGCGTAATTTTGGGTATAGAAAAAGTCGTTCCCTTTACAGGGAACGTGGATTGAAATTTAAGTTAAACAAGATCGAGGATATGCCGGTTGAGTCGTTCCCTTTACAGGGAACGTGGATTGAAATACGTGGCATATGTATGGATGGGCGCCATGGTGACCTGTCGTTCCCTTTACAGGGAACGTGGATTGAAATGTTATCTTTAGCGACATATTTTCTTTGTTTTAGGTCGTTCCCTTTACAGGGAACGTGGATTGAAATAATATTAAGAGAATATGAGGAACTTTAATGTATGGTCGTTCCCTTTACAGGGAACGTGGATTGAAATTATTAACGATCTAATCTCCAATAAGAGTCCCTTTGGTCGTTCCCTTTACAGGGAACGTGGATTGAAATAGTAATGACTATGATGGAATACTGGTAGCGGTCAAGTCGTTCCCTTTACAGGGAACGTGGATTGAAATTGTATCCCGGCCACATCCGTATCAAACGCATATTGTGTCGTTCCCTTTACAGGGAACGTGGATTGAAATACTTCCGCCTGGAACATGGTGAATAGTTTTGAAAGTCGTTCCCTTTACAGGGAACGTGGATTGAAATAATCATCGTAGCCCCTCCTTTGCGATTTCCTGATCCGTCGTTCCCTTTACAGGGAACGTGGATTGAAATAAATAGTAAACGTCGGATGCCCTGGAGAGCTGCCGTCGTTCCCTTTACAGGGAACGTGGATTGAAATGTTTTGAAAGATGTCAGGTAAAAATCCACCGGTGGTCGTTCCCTTTACAGGGAAAGTGGATTGAAATGGTAGTTTATATAATAAGGACCCAGAAGAATTTAAGTCGTTCCCTTTACAGGGAACGTGGATTGAAATTCAAGGGATTAACTGACATGGCCACAAATGCAGCGGTCGTTCCCTTTACAGGGAGCGTGGATTGAAATTCACGCCTGGGCGTTATGACCGATATCATGGAGTGGTCGTTCCCTTTACAGGGAACGTGGATTGAAATTTACGCTGAAAATACCAGAGAGGTTGCCCGGGCGAGTCGTTCCCTTTACAGGGGACGTGGATTGAAATGAATCTTAGGCCTATAGACATCCTGGATGAGCCAGGTCGTTCCCTTTACAGGGAACGTGGACTAAAATTCTTATTCTGCCGCATGTCGGCTCGATGAAGCCTGTCGTTCCCTTCACGTATGCGTAGTAATATTTTTAATCTGCTGCTATTACTTGGACTAAAGCTTCTCACAGAGCCTTAATAACTGATAAATTAAGAAGTCATACTGCAATGAAAACAGTAAATAGACCATAGTACTATTATTTATTCTTAGTATAGACTTTAGCTCGCTAAAGTGTTAAAATAATAACAAATTTTATCAAGCAAAGCTTAGATGAGAAATGGAGTGAGGCCATTATGGCAAGAGTGTTTAATTTTTCGGCAGGTCCCGGTATTCTTCCTGAGGAAGTTCTAAAGCAGGCTTCAGAGGAATTACTGGATTATAAGGGTTCCGGCATGTCCGTTATGGAAATGAGCCATCGATCTTCCTGGTATGAAAATATTCAGAACAAGGCCGAGAGCGACCTTCGTGAGATTATGAACATTCCATCCAACTATAAGGTTCTATTCTTGCAGGGTGGCGCTCATTTGCAGTTCTCCATGATTCCGCTCAATTTAAAGAAAAATGGAAAAGCTGATTTTCTGGTAACCGGTGTTTGGGCTAAAAAGGCTTGCTCGGAAGCAAAGAAATATCTTTCATGCAATGTAGTAGCCTCGTCAGAAGATAAAAAGTTTACCTCTATTCCTAAAATTAATAAGACTGACCTGAGCAGCGATGCGGATTTCTTCCATATCACCACGAACAACACCGTGTATGGTACACGCCTCCGGGATAAGGATATTGTTGCTCTTGAAAATGTGCCGCTGGTGGCCGATATGTCCTCAAACATTCTGTCCGAGGTTTATGATGTATCCAAGTTCGGTTTGATATATGCCGGTGCACAGAAGAACATGGGCCCTGCCGGTGTGACGGTTGTCATCATTCGTGAAGACCTTATAAGAGAGACTGAGCCCTCTGTTCCTACCATGCTCCAGTACAAAATCCATGCGGAGAACAGCTCTCTTTATAATACACCTCCCTGCTACAGCATCTATATATGCGGCTTGGTATATGATTGGATTAAACGTAATGGTGGGGTTGAAGCCATTCAGAAGATCAATGAAGAAAAGGCACAATTGCTTTATGATTGCATTGATAATTCCAAGCTCTTTAAGGGTACTGTCGAAAAATATGACCGTTCCCTTATGAATGTGAACTTTGTCACCGGAAGCGAGGAGCTCGACAAGAAGTTTGTCAAGGAAGCTGAGGCCAGAGGGCTTGCCAACCTCAAGGGCTATAGAACCGTTGGCGGTATGAGGGCAAGCATTTACAATGCTATGCCTGTTGAAGGAGTAAAAGCCCTGGTTGCTTTCATGAAAGAATTTGAAGAAGCTAACTCGTAAAGCATGAAGCAGAAAATATCAACAAATTACAACAGCTATCCACAGAGGGTAGCTGTTTTTTAGTTCTCACAGTTCAAGACTTGTGGTGTGTTTCACGCACCCCTTATCAGGAAAAATCCGGTAGATATTTACAATATTTATTGTATAATGAAAACAGCATATTAATTTTAATATAGACAGGAGTTGCGGCTATGCCGGATATGTTGGTTAAACTCTATGATCTTCCTGATAACGGAGCTCTTCTTGAGGAGCTTCAAGGAAAGGGCTATCGTATAATAAGAGCCATGGCCCCAAACAAAATCAAGGTTTTTGAATTTGTCAGAAACAATTTTGGTGATTTTTGGGCCAGCGAATGTGATGTAGCTTTTAGCAATCATCCTGTAAGCTGCATCATTGCGGTTAATGTGGAGAAAGAGGTTGTAGGCTTTGCTTGCTATGAAACAACATGTAAAGCTTTTTTCGGGCCTACCGGGGTTTTGGAGAAATGCCGTGGGCTGAAGATAGGGAAAGCCTTATTAATAAGTGCTCTACAAGGGCTCAAGGAAATGGGCTATGCCTATGCTATTATCGGCGGACCGGAAGATGCCATAGGCTTTTATGAAAAATCGGTCAATGCCACAGTCATTCCGGGCTCATATCCAGGTATCTATCGGGATATGATTTAGGAGAACAACCTTTCAGGAGGCATTATTAAGATGCTTCCTGTTTTTTTGTTACGCATCATTCATTTGCCTGAGTTTTTAAAATGTTCTTTGGCAGTTCGTGCAATTTCATAGACAGTCCTGTATTCGTTCTCATCTAATTCCTTTAAGAGTAAAGACATCTCCTCGACTCGGGATGTTTCAGATGATTTCTCCTTGATGAGGGAATCTACCGTAACATCAAAAAGCTCAGAAATATTATAAAGCTTTTCAAGGCTTAAAGCGCGTTCCCCTCTTTCGACGCAACCCAAAAATGAGGGTGATACATCAAGCTTTTCAGCAAGCTTTTCTATGGTTAAGCTTCTTTTTATGCGTTCCTGTCGAATTCTTACACCCAGTGTTTTTCGGACATTGGCAGACTTTTGACTCATAGTAACACCTCACCTTTCTATTTAAGCGAATGTTTGACACTCGCTTCAAGCCACTAAAAGCATTATAATAATGCTAATAGAGTTTTATACCAGATTATAAATTTAATTTCGGGGAGTGTGGAAATGGGTGAGAAACATTTATACGAGAGTATCTGCGAAGTTCGGGCAGAGCTCGAAAAGGCCATTGAAAAGAGGGATGCCGGCAGTAATATCAATAATGATCATATTCTGGCTATCAGCAGAAAATTGGACGACCTGATTGTGGCGTATATGTCAAATACCCTATGAAAAAAAGATATAAAAAATGAAAGCGACGGTTCAGTTTTTTGTGTTTTAAGGGTATATATACACTGTAAGAAATTTGGTTCCTGATAAACAAATGAATAGAGGGGTGGTTATTTTGGGCAACATGATGAAGGCCTTAGTCAAAAAGTACCGAGAGCCCGGTATCTGGATGGATGAGGTTCCCAAGCCCGAAATCGGTATTAATGATGTCTTGATCAAAATACATAGAACCTCCATCTGCGGGACCGACATACATATTTATAACTGGGACCAGTGGGCTCAGAAGACCATCCCCGTACCCATGACCATCGGCCATGAATTTGTAGGAACCATTGAAGCCTATGGGAGCAATGTCCATGATTGTAAAGTTGGGGACATTGTTTCGGGTGAAGGGCATTTGGTTTGTGGCGTTTGCCGGAATTGCCTTGCGGGGCGCCGCCACCTGTGCATGAAAACCAGTGGGGTTGGCGTAAACAGACCGGGAGCCTTTGCCGAGTATTTGGCCATTCCCGTCACCAATGTCTGGCATTGTGATCCTAAAATACCCCTTGAGGTGTTCAGCTGCTTTGACCCCTTTGGCAATGCGGTGCATTCTGCCCTGTCATTCGATGTATTGGGTGAGGATGTGTTGATTACCGGAGCGGGGCCCATCGGACTCATGGCAGCGGCTGTGGTGCGTCATGCAGGGGCTCGCTATGTGGTTATTACCGATGTCAACCCCTACCGCCTGGAACTTGCAAAAAAGATGGGTGTAACGATGGCATTGGATATCAGAACGCAAAGCCTAGATGATGCCATGAAAGCTCTGGGTATGAAGGAAGGCTTTGATGTAGGTCTTGAGATGTCAGGCAACAACACGGCCTTCCAGAGCATGATTGATGTCATGTCCCATGGAGGAAAGATAGCACTTTTGGGAATTCAGAAACAGGATACGAAGATTGACTGGGACAAGGTGGTCTTTAACGGTCTCACTATAAAAGGGATTTATGGCCGGGAGATGTATGAGACGTGGTATAAAATGCAGGTGATGCTGCATTCCGGTCTTGATATAACTCCTGTTATCACCCATCAATATATCTATACGGATTATCAGGAAGCCTTTGAGGTTATGGCCTCGGGTAACTCGGGCAAGGTCGTCCTCGACTGGCTTTCAGAATAAGGGAGATGAAATGATGTTCAATTCAGAAACCGAGGCGTTTTATCGCTCAGAAATCGAGAATATCAAAAAAAGCGGTCTGTGGAAAGAGGAACAGATTATTACCAGTCCTCAGAACACCAGAATCAGTGTACGTGGGCGGGATAACCTCTTAAACCTATGTGCTAACAACTATCTGGGCCTTTCCAATCACCCTGCTGTAGTGAAGGCTGCCCAGGAAAGCTATGATAATTGGGGTTATGGCCTTTCATCGGTGCGTTTTATCTGCGGTACTCAAGACGTGCACAAAAGGCTTGAGAATAAGATCTCAGAGTTTCTAGAGACCGAGGATACCATTCTTTATTCCTCCTGCTTTGATGCCAATGGCGGCCTGTTTGAAACCCTTCTCACTGAACAGGATGCTATCATCAGTGATGAGCTTAACCATGCCAGCATCATCGATGGTGTTAGACTCTGTAAAGCAAATCGGTACCGCTACAAAAACAATGACATGGCCGATTTGGAAGAAAAGCTTAAGCAGGCCCAAAACGCACGCATTCGCATGATTGCCACCGACGGAGTCTTTTCAATGGACGGGACTATTGCCAATCTTAAGGGTATTTGTGATCTGGCTGAACGCTATAATGCGCTAGTCATGGTAGATGACAGTCACGCCGTAGGGTTTTTAGGCGAAAAAGGAAGAGGAACTCCCGAGTATTGCGGCGTCACGGGCAGAGTTGACATTATCACAGGAACGTTGGGAAAGGCCTTGGGTGGTGCCAGCGGGGGCTACACCAGCGGGTGGAAGGTATTCATTGATCTACTAAGACAAAGATCCCGGCCTTATCTGTTCTCCAATACATTGGCTCCTGCCATTGCAGCTGCTTCCATCAAGGTTTTAGATCTTCTGAGCGAGACAACAGAATTTAGAGATAAGCTATTTGAAAACACGCACTTTTTCAGAACTGAGATGAAAAGAGCGGGCTTCCAAATTCCTGAGGGAGGCCATCCCATTGTCCCTATCATGCTTGGGGAGGCTGAAATAGCTCAACAAATGGCGAAAATACTTTTCGAAAAAGGAGTCTACGTCCGTGGATTCTTCTATCCCGTGGTTCCCCACGGTAAGGCCCGTGTCAGAACACAGCTTTCGGCAGCCCATACCCGTGAGGATTTGGACTTTGCAATAAAAGCTTTCATAGAAACTAAAAAAGAAATGGGTATCTAAATGAGCTTTACTTTTCTATAGGTATAATATACCATAAAAGTATATTTAGATTACATTGCCTATACTGTAGAATTGCAGGGATTAAGATGATTAAAAAATTCTCTTCTTTTATTTTCTTTACAGTCTGTATGGTTGTAATTCTCTTGGTTTTCTCTGCTTGCAATAAAGCTTCAAACACAGTAAAAGAGGATAACACTGACGCCTCTTCACTGGCTCCTTCGGAAACTGATTCATCTGCGAATCAGACGCCTAACGGGAATACTCTTTTCTCATGGGAGGCTTTAGGGCTGGATCAAATAGAGTCTCCGTCCATGCTTTGGGTAACTGAAATTAATTTCGATGAATTAGCAGGTGAACAGGCATCGGATATTCTAGTAGACGGACTCAAGCATCAAAATCCTATTATTCAATGGTATTCTTCTTATAAGCTTATTGATTATTTGGATAAAATCGATAGAGAGACAGTAAAACAGTGTCTGATATCTCTGTTAGAATCCAAGGAGGATTATGTTAGGAACAGTGCAGTTTTTACTCTATCCATTCTTAATCAGACCTATGATTCCCAGTACATCACCAAATGGCCTAATGGCGATCGATACGCCTTTGTACTGTTTCCGGAAGCTTATTTGAAGGATGGCAGAGTCTTCACGGTGATAGATCATCACATCACGATGGTTTATCAAGGCTTTAATTCCGCAATTACTTCTTGGTCACCTGATGGTGACTGGCTTGGCATTACTGAAATAACCAGAATCACGAAGACAACTGTTTTAGCCAATATTAAAACAGGAGAAAGGGTAACAGCGCCATCGTCAACTTCACTGGAGCAACTTGAAGCATACAGACTTATCCTTAATATGGAGCCTTATAGAGATTTTAGGCCTGATCCCTATGAAAGCCTTGTAGATTGGAGTCCTGACAGTAAAAAAGTACTGTTGAAGTATCAATATGCAGGGGAACAGACCGATAATCAATTTTATCTCGTATACGGAATACAGGAAAAAAAGGCGCTTTGGGTCTTAAAGGCTTTCGAAGCATCATCTGACAGCACTAAGCCAGAAGGGTTTAATTGGAATAAACCAGATTATGGAATACCTGCGGGTGCAATTGATAGATTACCAAGTCCGGAGAAATTGGATAAAGCAAATCGTGCGATGAAGGATCTGGTAAATGCAATCAATGACAAGAATATTGATCGTTTAAAGCGTTTTATTGATCCATCCCAAAAGCGAAATAATTTACAATTAGCTTCTGCATTAGATGATTTCAGCCATAGCTTCGGAAATCTTCCCATTCAGGAATTCTCGTACTGTGGGCTGGACCCAAATCAGGTGAATTCTTTCCGTTTTATTGCCAAGAATGAATTTAGTAGTCGGAATATCTCAATTCAATGGAACATGGATGGGGCTTTTTTCTGTACGCACCCTTTCCTGAGCTTATCTGCGGAGGTTCATCAGTTAATAGAAGAATACACCAGGGCCCTGAAAGAGGAGGACATTCAGGCTCTTATTCGGATTCTCTCAATCCATAAACCCTATACAGAGGAACAAGTCAAGAAAATGGTAGAGAACTATAAGATGGGTTTGGATTTAAAAAATATGACTATATTTTTTTCAAGCCATATTGGGGATGCGAGAAATGGGACATTTTACTATGAGGCTAGCAACGGTGCCGGCAATATCCTTAATGGTATTCATGTGAATTACAATCAGAGAAAGCTGAGCCTCACAGATTCCTGGTTAGAATAAAGATCGCTCCCTTGTCTTTTTGCCCTTCTTAAGGTATGATGTATAGTGGATTAGTTTTCTCAAATACTACAGACATTACCTTTTTACCTTGGAGGATAGGATGCATGAACTGCATCCTTAAAATATGATGCGAGTAAAATTAGATGACAGTCTTTTATTAAAGGTTGAAAAACCGGCCAAATATACAGGGAATGAATGGAATATGGTTAAAAAGGATCCGGCGAGTGTTGCGGTCCGTTTTGCCTTTTGTTTTCCTGATGATTATGAGATCGGCATGTCCCATCTGGGCATGAAAATTCTCTACCATATTCTCAATAAGCGTGAAGATACCTATTGTGAAAGGGCTTTTACCCCATGGGTTGACATGGAGGCCGTTCTTCGGGAAAATGGACTACCGCTCTATACCCTGGAGACCTTCACACCCCTTTCGGAGTTTGATCTGGTTGGCTTCACTCTTCAGTACGAAATGAGTTACACGAACATTCTCAATATGCTGGATCTGGGGGGGATTCCTCCTCTTGCCAAGGACCGTTCCGAGGGCATGCCCTTTGTCCTTGCAGGAGGCCCCTGCGCCTGCAATCCAGAGCCTCTTGCCGATTTCTTTGATTTTTTTGTCATAGGTGAGGGCGAAGAAGTAACACTTGAGATTATTGATGAATATAAAAAGTGGAAGGAAGCGGGCGAAAGCCGTGATCGCTTTTTAAAGCGCATTACCCGCATTGAGGGTGTTTACGTCCCTTCCCTTTATAATGTTTCCTACCATGAAGACGGTACCATTATGGAGGTGCTGCCCAATAGTCCTGAAGTGCCTGATTCTGTCAAGCGGCGGTTAATCCAGGATCTTGATGCGGTAGACTTCCCTGATGAAATCATTGTCCCATACGTGGGAACAGTTCACGACCGAATTATGCTGGAGGTTTTCCGTGGGTGCGTGCGTGGCTGTCGGTTCTGCCAGGCAGGGTTTATTTACCGCCCGGTACGGGAGCGGAGTCACCAAAAGCTTTTGGAGTTGGCTAAAGCGTCGGTTGAAAAAACAGGCTATGAGGAAATTTCGCTGGTCTCATTAAGTACTAGTGACTATTCCAGCCTTCCGGAGCTCTGCAATAACCTCATTGACTATACTGAGGCGGAGAAGGTCAGCTTATCACTTCCATCCCTCCGCGTGGATAACTTTTCATTGGGACTTATGGAAAAGGTGTCCAAGGTACGAAAAAGCGGACTTACTTTTGCACCTGAGGCAGGAACCCAGAGACTGAGGGATGTCATCAACAAGGGCATCACAGACGAAAATCTGATTAATTCGGCTAAGCTTGCGGTTGCCGGAGGCTGGAGCTCCATAAAGCTTTACTTTATGACAGGACTTCCCACCGAGACCATGGAGGATGTGGACGGAATTGCCGATATGGGCATCAACCTCATTGAATCCTGCCGTGGCCTTCCTGGCGAATACAGTAAGGCGCTTAGGATTACCTTAAGTACCTCATGCTTTGTTCCCAAGCCGTTTACACCCTTTCAATGGGAACCCATGGACGACATGGAAAGCCTGATGGAAAAACAATATCATTTAAAGGATCGCATAAAAAAGCGTACCCGGAAGATTGACTATAACTATCATGATGCCAAATTAAGCTTCATGGAAGCCGTGCTGGCCAGAGGGGACAGGAAAGTTGGGGAAGTGCTTTATACCGCCTGGAAAAAGGGCTGCAAATTTGACGGATGGGATGAGTTTTTCTCCTTCGACAAATGGATGGAGGCCTTTAAGGAGTGTGGCATAGACCCCAAATTCTATGCTAACAGAAGACGGGAGTATTCTGAGGTTCTGCCCTGGGATCATATTGATATGGGTATTTCCAAGAGCTTTTTACAGAGAGAAAGTGAAAAGGCCTACGAAGGGGATCTTACCAGAAACTGCGCCGTTGGCTGCTCCATGTGCGGAGCCCAGGTATATAAAACTGGAATATGCACAAAAACAAAGCGGGGTTTAGGGTATGACGAAAGCGTTGAGGTTTAAATTTTCCCGGGATGAAGGGTTGAAATATATTGCTCATTTAGATATTCTCAGGGTTTTTGAAAGAGCCCTCAAGCGGTCGGGTTTACCCGTTGCTTATACTCAGGGCTTCAATCCAAGGCAGAAGCTGGTTTTCGGTCTTCCTATGTCCATTGGCTTGACCTCTGATTCTGAGTTTGCAGATATTGAGCTGGAGCAGGATGTAAGCCCTGAGGGCTTTATCGAGGCCATTAACCAAAGCCTACCGGAGGGAGTACGCGTGTTGGCTGCTGTGGAGCAGGAGCATAATAGGAAAGATAATATCATGAATCAGATCTCAGCCGCACGATATGAAATCACATTTGAAACTGAAAAGCCCCTGAGCCATTTTGAAATGGATAATTTGGTTCAAGGCTTGCTTTCAAAGGAAGACATTTCAGTCATGAAAAAGACCAAGAAAGGCATGCGCCCTGTCAATATCAGGCCTATGATCTATGCCTTGTCAACCTGTAAGAAAGACGGCAATAAATTCAGCCTTGAAGCCTTTTTAAGTGCCGGAGCCGAAAACAATCTAAGGGCAGATCTTTTGATGGAAGCCTTCAATCAGGAGACCGGTCTTGCGGTAAAAACCCTGGCCACGCATCGCAAAGCCCTGTACGCATCCACCTTTAACGAATGGAAGAGCCCTTTTGAGGTGGCCAATGGTTAAGGACGTACTGGTGGATGTTGGTCTTTGGGAAATTCGAGTAGCTGTATTGGAAAACAGTATACCTGCGGAAATATATATTGGGAAGCGCGAAAGTGAAAGCCTTGTGGGTAATATTTATCGAGGCAGGGTTGAGCGTGTGCTGCCAGGTATGCAGTCGGCCTTTGTGAATATTGGCTTTGATAAAAACGCCTTTCTTTATGTAAAGGACGTTGTTCCGATAAACTATAACGACGAGGGCGACATGCTGCTGTCCGGGGATGGCTTTCCGGAGATTTCCGAACTCCTTTCCCAGGGCCAGGAAATCTCGGTACAAGTCATCAAGGAGCCCACAGGAAACAAGGGGCCGAGGGTCAGTGCGCGCTTATCACTGGCCGGAAGATGTACGGTCATGATGCCTAACGGTAATGTTTCCGGCATCTCAAAAAAAATTGAGAACCCGGAGGAACGAAAACGCCTTAAAAGCATTGCCCAGAAATACCGGCCTGAAAACGCAGGCCTCATTATGAGGACTGCTTCTGAAAATGTTCCTGAAGAAAAGCTTGTGGAGGATATTCAGAATCTAAAAGAGCACATGGATCTTCTTATAAAAAAAGAGCAAAAAGGGGCTGTCCCCAGGCTTCTTTATGGAGAACCCGGCATTATCGCCCATGCCGTGCGCGAATATCTTACAGCAGATATCAACCGGTTCCTCATCAATGACAGGGAAGAATATGAAAAGATACTATCTCTTCTTGATGATGCTTCGCCAGGTCTTAAAATGAAGGTCGAGTACTTTTCCAAGAACTATGACATGTTTGAATATTATCATGTAGAAAGCGCTCTTATGGAGGCCCTGTCCAGAAAGATGTGGCTTAAGAGCGGAGCCTATCTGGTTTTTGACCGAACTGAAGCCTTGACAGTTATTGATGTGAACAGCGGAAAATTTGTAGGCAAGACAGACCTGGAGGAAACAGCCTATAAAATCAATGTGGAGGCTGCCAAGGCAATTGCCCGACAAATACGGCTTAGGGATTTAAGCGGCATTATCATTGTGGATTTTATTGATATGCACCAAAAGGAACACCGGGAACAGGTGGTTCAAACCCTGCGTGAAGCAGTTAAGGCCGACAAGACTCAAACCATGGTTATGGGCATGACAAGTCTGGGCCTTGTGGAAATTACCCGAAAGAAAATACGGCAGCCCCTTTATAAAAGCCTCACTGTGGATTGCCGTGCTTGCCAGGGTGCGGGTTATCGCATTTCTCCCGTCACAATAGCGCGCCGTATTGAAAAGCGTATTGCTTCCCATATGGTTGATAGTCCGTCGGGTTATGTGGAAGCACATGTTCATCCTGAAATTCTTAAGATTTTAGAGGGCAGTGAAAAGGATAATATATCAAGGCTTGAAGCGCTTCACAACAGTAAAATCAACCTTGTGGCTTCCCATGAGGTAGAATATGAAGAGGTTTTGCTGAAAAAAGCCCTGATTTAAAGCCCTCATCTTGAAGCATGCTTGTGGGCAGTTGGAGGTGCACGTGGGTAAACGAATATCCAAGCGGGTTCAACGAAAACTTATGGTGGTGATTATACTCTTGCTATGGTTTTCAAATTACATATATGTACCCGTTTTAAGTACTTATTGTTCGTCTGTAGGCGCGTCCCTGACCATGGTAGGTTTAATATTAAGCTCCTATGGCCTGGCTCAAATGCTCCTTCGGATTCCTTTTGGCCTTCTATCTGATATCCTTGAGAATCGCCGCCTCTTTCTTTATTTAGGGCTGTTCGCCTCTCTGATAAGCAGTCTTTGCTTTTACTTTTTTACCTCCTCGGGAATGTTATTACTTGCAAGGGCCCTAGCGGGGGTTGCGGTTTCCAATTGGGCTATTTTTGTGACGACATACGGTGCGCTGGACGAGAAAGATGATAGCTCCCGCTCTATTGGCATTATTAACTCGCTGATGGCGTTGGGCCAAATCCTGGGTGTTTTTTTCGGAGGAATAATAGCACAGTATTTAAGTGTAAAATGGACTTTTACGATCTCCATATTAGCCTCCTTTATTGGCTTGGTGTTGTTATCCTTAATTGACGAAACCTATGAATCAGTGGGTGAGAAGGTTAAGCTGAGCAGCTTTATTTTAGTCGCCAAAGATACAAAGCTACTGTTTTATTCCATGATGGCCCTATTGCTGCAAGCTATTTCGACATCCTCTCTGACCGGTTTTGTCCCTACCCTCCTAAATAATATTAACGCAAGTGATTTTGAAAAAGGGCTTGGCACAACACTTGCCATACTTCCTGCAACTTTTGCGGCACCACTTGCTGTAGGGTTTCTAAGAAGACAGCTTGGTACAAAATGGACAGCTATTACGGGGTTTGCGATACTTTCGATAACCATGTTCTTTTTCCCCATCATAGTAAGTACTCCCCTTATGCTGGGCTTGTTATTTATAGCCGGCTGTGGGAGAGGCCTTCTGCTTCCGCTTTTTATGGCGCAGTCGGTTTCCCATTTACCTTCTGAAACACGATCTACAGCACTTAGCGCATTTCAGGCCATTTATGGCGTTGGCATGTGGATAGGGCCTGCGATAACGGGTTTTATCAGCAATCTCTTTTCATTGGGGATAGCGTTTATCAGCCTGAGCATTATAGGCTTTGCAGCTATTCTGTGTCTGCTTATCTATAAGGATAAAGAGAAGAAATGCCAACCATCAGTCTGAGCCTTGCATAAATGTAAACTTCATGGTAAGATACATGCAAGCTGATAAACTGAATAAGCTAAAAGGCTTTGAAAAGAAGAAGTAAATCACTTTTTTCCAAAAGAGAGTTCCCGGCAGGTGAGAGGGGCAGGATGCGGGTGATTGAATACATCTTGGAGCCGCACACCAAAAGAGTTTTACCTTAAGTAGGCTGTGCCGTCGCCTGCACACGTTACCGTGCTAGGACATACACTTTAAAAAGTCGTGTCTGATAAAGGTCGTTGCCTTCTGTTGCAACGATAAATTGGGGTGGTACCACGTAGTCATAAGCTTTCGTCCTCTTTATTGAGGATGAAGGCTTTTTTTGCGTTAAGCCATAACCCAAAAAGCTTATGAAAGAGCTTAAGCAGCATAAACTATGAATTGAGGAGGAGCAAGAATGAAAAGTATTGATGAACAGATCAGAATTATTCAAAAAGGTGCCGCGGAGATCATCGAGGTTTCCGAGCTGAAGCAAAAGCTTGAAAGGGCAGAACGGAACGGTATGCCTCTCAAGGTAAAGCTTGGCCTAGATCCTACTGCTCCGGATTTACATCTGGGGCATGCGGTGGTGCTTCGTAAAATTCGTCAAATTCAGGAATTAGGCCATGTAGCGATCATTATTCTAGGAGATTTCACGGGTATGATTGGTGACCCGTCCGGTAAATCCAAAACCAGAAGGCAGCTCACCCGGGAGGAGGTTGTGGAAAACGCCCGAACCTACCAGGAACAGCTCTTTAAAATACTCATACCTGAAAAGACAAGGGTTTGCTTTAATAGTGAGTGGCTTTCACAGCTCTCTTTCTCCGATGTCTTGAAGCTTGCCGGGAAAACCACCGTTGCAAGAATTCTTGAGCGGGATGATTTCAAAAACAGGTTCCAAAATAATGCAGCCATAGGACTTCATGAGCTCTTTTACCCCTTGATGCAGGCCTATGATTCAGTAGCTTTAAAGGCAGATATTGAGATGGGCGGAACCGATCAGCGCTTTAATATTTTAATGGGCAGGGACCTCCAAAAGCACTTTGATCAGGAGAGCCAGATTGCACTCTTTATGCCTATTCTGGAGGGCGTCGATGGTGTTGAGAAAATGAGCAAGAGCCTGGGGAACAGCATAGGTATACATGAAACGCCGGAGATCATGTTTGAAAAGACCATGACCATACCCGATACCTTAATTCTCCGATTCTTCGAGCTCTGTACCGATCTTCACCCCGATTCGGTAGAGCAAATTCAAAAAAGGCTGGAAGCAGGGGAGAATCCGCGAACTGTCAAAATTGAGCTGGCCCATGAAATTGTAAGGCTCTACCATGGTTCCGATGCCGCAGACAAAGCAAGGGAACATTTTGATCTTGTATTCAGAGATAAAGGCATTCCGGAAGATATCCCCACCCTTGAAATTGCATCGCTTCTTGATGAGACCGGTCTTGCCGATTTGGTCAGGGCTTTGGTGGCCATGAACTTTGTTTCAAGCTCCAGCGAGGGACGGAGGCTTATTGTCCAGGGTGGAGTCAAGCTCAATGGTGTAAGGGCGGAAACCCTGAGAATGAAGCTTCAGTCGGGAGATGTTCTCCAGTCGGGTAAGAAAAATTTTGTCAGGCTGCTTTGACTTTTGCGATATAATGGATTACACTCAATCATGAAAAGATACCTCAGCAAGGAACGGATAAACCGATGATTTTGGATAAAAAGAGCCCCATACCCGTTTATTATCAACTCAAAATGCTTGTCCAAAAGAAAATACAAAGCGGCGAATATGAGGAAGGACAGCTTATTCCTTCTGAAAGAGAGCTGTCTGAAAACTATAATATCAGTCGTATGACCGTGCGCCAGGCTTTGAACCAAATGGTAGCCGAAGGCCTGCTATACAGGGAAAAGGGCCGCGGCACCTTTGTGGCCAAACGCAAAATCGAACAGCGCAATATCAAGAGCTTTTCTGAGTCAGCCCGAAGTAAGGGCCTGGTGCCTTCTACCAAGGTCCTTTACTTCAAAAAAGAAAAGATGCGCGAAGATATCGCCCATGCCCTTGACCTTTCCATGGACGATGAAATCTATGTGATCAAGCGCCTTCGCTGTGCCAACGATATCCCGGTGGCCCTGGAGGAGGTTTTTATTCCCGAGCAGTATTGCCCCGGCCTGGAACGCTTCCAGCTCGATGCTTCTCTTTATCGGCTCATTGAGGAAGAATACGGTATACGCATTGCTTTTATGGACAACATTATCGTTGCTTCTGCTGCCTCGGCCGATGAGAAAAAGCTTCTTTGCATGACCTCGACTACACCGGTTTTAAGGGTATCCGGGGTAAGCTATACTGATAATGACCGTAAGTTTTCCTATGAAAGGGATGCTTACAGGTCGGATCAGTATGTCTACAATGCCCGTATATTTTTGAACTGGGACTGACAAAATACCCTTGCAAAAACTAGAAGAAAATTCTATAATAAGACTAGTGGTATAGACCACTAGTTGATAAAACATGTGTAAGGAGATGTATAAGATGACACAAATGTGGCTTGAAATTTCTGAGCAGCCCAAGGTTCTTGAAAATTGCATGAAACAGAATCAAAAAACCATTGAGGCCATTGTTGCAAAGCTGAAAGAACGAAACATACGTCATGTTATTATTGCAGCTAGAGGCACGTCAGATCATGCGGCTGTTTATGCAAAATATATTATTGAAATGAAGCTCGGTATACCTGTTGCCCTTGCGGCACCGTCAGTTTTTACATTGTATAATAAGACCCTTTCCATGGAAGACAGCCTGGTTATCGGAATTTCCCAATCGGGACGTGCCGCTGACGTGTTGGAAGTGTTAAAAGCAGCAAAAGCACAGGGAGCTCCAACCATCTCCGTCACCAATCACGAGGATTCACCTCTGGCCCAGGAAGCCGAATTCCACCTTTTCTGCGCTGCAGGCCTTGAGAAGAGCGTTGCTGCCACAAAGACCTTTACCTCTGAAATCTATCTTATGGCTCAGTTGGTGGCCTATTGGGCTCAAGATGAAGCCTTTAAAAAGGAATTGTCAGAAGTCCCCGCGCTTCTTACCAAAACGATTAATGGTGCCGGTCAGATAGAGAGCAAGGTAAATCGCTACCGCTTTATGAATGAATGCTTTGTATTGGCCAGGGGTGTCAACTATGCCATTGCTCTTGAAGGAGCTCTGAAAATCCAGGAAACCACCTATGTTCGCGCCAAAGCCTATGCAACCTCGGATTTTCACCATGGTCCCTTTGCCATGATTGGAGATCATATGCCTGTTATGGTTTATGCCCCCAAGGGTGAAAGCCTCAATGACATCAGAGAAATGATCCATAAGCTTAAAAATGCCGGGGCAGATCTTCTGATTGTATCCAACGATGCTGAGACTCTGGCTTTGGGTGATTGTACCATTGAAATACCCGATGTGAACAATGATTTAATAACACCCTTTATCAATGTAGTAGTAGGTCAGATGTTTGCCTGCAATCTGTCCCTTTTGAGAGGCCTCAATCCTGATGCCCCAAGAGGTTTGTCCAAAGTTACCGTAACACGATAAATAGGGTAGGAGGGCATGTATGAATCAAGAAATTTCACTTAAGGTAAAGCCTCAATATGATCCATCGTTTTATCCGGCCATCCTTTATAATCGTGCATTTTTAAAGGCTGTAGAACAATCTGGGCAGGGTGTGCCGGCAGCCGTAGCCATTGAACGAAATGACGGCTTGGTTTCTGTTTATCGTACCAAGGTATTCGCAGAGAATTCCGAGAAGTTCGACCAAAACTTCTTCTATATTGAACGGCTTGCCAAAGCCCTCCTTTGGGTGAGAGGCGGCTTTAAAATTATATTCGGCGGTCCCCGCAGCATTGGAGAGTACCTCAAAAAAGCATATACAAAGGGTGGGCTTCGCGCCTTTGATGCCGAATTCATGGCCAGAGTCTATGAGCAGCCCTTTGAGGTGATCATTACGGATTATGATCATGTTCCCGAGGAAAAAGAGGAGACCCGCCCCGCCGGAAGGCATCTGGATGGCTGCCGGATCGGCTTTGATGCGGGAGGAAGCGACCGCAAGGTATCGGCTGTGATCGACGGCAAAGTGGTTTATAGTGAAGAGGTCGTTTGGCATCCTAAAATTAACAGTGATCCGGATTATCATTTTGATGGCATTGTCACTGCCCTTAAAACGGCTGCTTCCCATATGCCCAGAGTGGATGCCATCGGCGTGAGCTCAGCCGGGGTATATGTCAATAACAGAGCCATGATTGCGTCACTCTTTTTAAAAGTTCCCCAGGAGCTCTTTGACAAAAAGGTCAAGGACATCTATATCAGAGCGGCACGTGAAATCGGAGATGTTCCTCTTGTGGTTGCCAATGACGGTGATGTGACCGCCCTGGCTGGAGCCATTGATCTGGAAGACGGCAATGTTTTGGGTATTGCTATGGGTACCAGTGAAGCCGGAGGCTATGTGGATAAGCAAGGCAACATAACGGGCTGGCTCAATGAGCTTGCTTTTGTTCCTGCTGATTACCATCAAGGAGCCATGGTGGATGAGTGGTCCGGTGACTTTGGCTGCGGCGTCAAGTATTTCTCCCAGGATGCGGTTATCAAACTGGCTCCCAAAGCAGGGATCAAATTGGATGAAAACCTCTCTCCTGCTGAGAAGCTCAAGGTTGTCCAAACCCTTCATGAAGAGGGGGATGAAAGGGCAGATGGTATCTTCCAATCCATTGGCAGCTATCTGGGCTATACCCTGGCTTTCTATGCAGAGTTCTACGATATCAAGCATGTGCTGATTCTTGGCCGGGTAACCTCGGGCAAGGGTGGAGCCATTATTTTGGAGACAGCGAATAAAGTTCTAAAAGAAGAGTTCCCTGAGCTTGAAAAGAAGATGAAATTGGAGCTGCCCGATGAATCTGACCGCCGTGTCGGCCAATCCATTGCTGCAGCAAGCCTCGCTTAATTAGAGCAAAATGAGCGAAGCAAGAAAAGCGAGCTCACAAATAGTGAAATGAAGGAGTGATAATCGTGCTAACACTTAAAAACCAAGGGGCAGAGCTCTTTGTGCCTGATCAGACAGATATTGAGTCGGCTTTGAAGAAGACCACCCATATGGCTATTTCAGCCCACCAGGATGACATAGAAATCATGGCCTATAACGGTATCATGAATTGCTTCGGCAGGGATGACCAATGGTTCTTTGGCGTAGTGGTTACCGACGGAGCAGGAAGCCCCCGTGATGATATTTATAAAGACTATACCGATGAGGACATGAAAAATATCCGGAAAAAGGAACAGAAGAAATCGGCCTATGTGGGGGAATACTCAGGTGTGGCCCTGCTTCATTATAAGAGCAGTATAGTAAAAGATCCTCAAGATAAGGATTTGGTCTCCGAGCTTGTTGAGATTCTAAAACGGGCCCAGCCTGAAATTATTTACACCCATAATCTGGCTGACAAGCACGATACTCATGTGGCTACAGTGCTCAAGGTCATTAAGGCTGTTCGAAGTCTGCCAAAAGAGATGAGGCCTAAGAAAATCTATGGCTGTGAGGTCTGGCGCAATTTGGATTGGATGGTGGATTCCCAGAAGGTCATGCTGGATGTTTCAGCCCACCAGAATATCGGGGCTGCAGTTCTTGCTGTTCACGATTCCCAGATCTGCGGAGGAAAACGCTATGATCTGGCAACCCAGGGGAGACGCCTGGCCAATGCCACCTATGCAGAATCCCATGGCGTAGATGAGATTGAAGCCTTAAGCTATGCCATGGACCTATCACCCTTGGGTCAGGATGACAGCCTTGATATCAGCGAGTATGTCACAGGTTATATCAATAATTTTAAGCAGGATGTTCATGTAAGGATAGGAAAAATGCTTTAAGTGGTCAATAAGTCCAAGTAAGCAAAAGGGGACGGTTCTCTAAGAACCGCCCCCTTAACATATATAAGCCAGGTCTATCATTTATACTGCAATTCCAACTCTTTAATCTGTTCCTCAGTAATGATCTTCATATTCTTGAGCAGGCTCACTGTATTTTGGAAATCAATACCAAGGGATCGTGAAAAGGATGTCCCGTAATTGTAGAGTTCATTATTTTGGAACTCGATACTTAATTCAATAGAGTAGATCTTTTGTGGATAAGTCGGGTACAATATTTCCAATGGATCCTTTTCAAGAATATCTTTTTTATAGGCAGCCAGGAAGCTATCAATGTCTTCTATTTCGTGGCTGGTATACTGTCCTTCCCTATTAGTAAAATGAATCCTGACAGAACGAATATCTTGTGCTGTTCTACTAAGAAGGGGCTCATATTTTTCCCTGATGTCCGGGAGTGAAAGATAGTCCCTTAAAAGCTGATCAAACTCCGTGTTATTGCTATCGTGAATCAAGGGATAGTACCTTTCTACGCGACGACCATCCTTAAGTCTGTATATAAAATACAACGCCCTGGATTTATAGGCACTTGCACTAACAATTGTATCCGTGTCATAAAGGTAAGACCTGTTCTTTCTAAAGTATTCTTGATTTTCGGTAATGTAGCTGTGAATCAGGCGCGCCTTTGTAATAGCTTCACGGCTCTCCGTAACTCCCTGATGCTTTCGAAGTGCTTTAATATGAGCATCGCTCAAAACTTGTGGTGGATTGTTATTAAACTCGGGGAAGTTTAGCATATAACGATGTTGATTAGGATCATAGGTTTCAGGCCAGAGAGCAATATCCAGAACAGGGTCAGAATGGTCGGAAATGGCCATAAGCTCAACTTCCCGGTCTTGAGGCACATAGCTTTCGTATCCATAAAAGTCAAAGTAGATGCTGCATAGGAGCAGGGAAAGGATTAGGGCAAACACCAGAAACCCTTTATAGGCTTTGAAGACCTTGAAGGTTTTGCGTAGGAGCATCTCAGAAGAAAAATACCCGATAAGTCCTCCCACAAGATAGGTGAGAATATAGGGAACAAGACTATGCCGGATGTCCAGTATGTTGACCAGGATACTTCCGAGAAGAGCGGACGAGCAAAAGGACACACTGTATTTAAAGATGGGCTTGACCACTTGAAAGCTGATAACATCGGTAGCCACTTCCATATGCCTTTTTTTATAGAGGAAGAAGGCGGAAACCATAAAGAGAAGACCTGCAATCATATAACCTGTTACGGCTGCCACATTGCCTTCCCCTCGTGCAAATCCCGAAAAAAGCCCCAATATATAATAAAGCGGTGACCAGGCTTCAAATTTGCTTTCGTTACTGCTAAAGCCGAACAGAAAGTCGCTCAAAACGCTGTTTATCATAGACTCCAGAAAAAGAGCCAGGAAGTTGAAGATGAAGAAGAAGATAGCCTGGGCTGCCATATGTCCCGTGAACATACCGGCAAAAACCGCGAAGGAGTACAAAAGGAAGGTCAGAACCAGATTCACTCCCAGCCAGAGCAGTCCATGAGTAAGGTTTGAAAAGCCCGTTACCGCCTGGGTAATAAGCACTATTACGGTGTTGAAAATAAGAGGGAAGGTGACGATAAACAAGCCTGAAAGATAGTTTGTCATAAACAGAGTCTCACGGCGCAGCGGCAGAGAATGGACCATGGCCGTATTCTTGGGAAACTGCATGTAGGAGAACATGGCAAGGGCGGTCACCAGCGTATAGAAACCCAGGAAAAAGGTCATGAGTTCTCCGCTCTGGCTAAAAATATCCAGACCGATGTCGTTGAATATGCCCAGCTCAAAGGTGTTCTCCAGCCTGTTGATGGCCGAGTTTAAATAGCCCATTACAAATAGAAGCAAAAAGAAGGTATAGGAAAAGGTGATGAGCCAAAATCGTTTTATATTGTTAAAGAAAATACCTTTATTAAAGAATGATGTTTTTGACGGCATAGTCCATACCTCCCAACTCGTAGATAAAGATTTCCTCCAGTGAAAGCGGCAGTGCGTCCACTAAAAGGGGATTAAGCTTATTGACCTCGTTTAAAATGCTCTCCCGGTCACCCCTCACAATGAGAATCCATATGCGGCCACTGGATTGCTTGTGCAATATATTGAGATTGTTAATCTCATGAGGAAGCTCTCCTTCAAAAGCAATCTGAAGCTTCATGATATTGCTTTGCATTTCAGTAAGACTGCGTTCCAGTATAACCTTACCCTCATGCATGATGCCCACATGGTCACACACATCCTCAAGCTCCCGGAGATTATGTGAAGAGACGAATACCGTCATTCCGCGTTCTGCCACATCCTGCAACAGAATACTCCAGACCTTTCTGCGCATGACGGGATCCAGGCCGTCCACGGGCTCATCCAAAAGCATCAGATCGGGGCGCATGCATATGCCAAGCCAAAAAGCGGCTTGCTTTTGCATACCTCGGGAAAATCTCTTCAGGCTTTTCTTTGGGTTAATGGGAAAGACCTCCTGAAGCTTTTTAAAGCGGTCATTATCAAAGGTCGGATAAATGGACTGATAATATTTTTTCATATCCAGTATTGAAGCCTGAGGGAAGAAATAGAGGTCATCTGGAATATAAGCAATGCGGGATTTGACATAAACATTCTCGTAAACGGGATGTCCATCAACTAAGAGTGAGCCTGAATCGGGAATGAAAATTCCTGCCATATGCTTGATCAAGGTGGTTTTTCCCGCTCCATTGGGACCCACCAACCCATATACGGAGCCCTTTGAAACATTAATATCGACACCATTGAGGGCGTAAAAGCCATCAAAGGATTTTTTCAGATCTCTGATTTCTATCATAGCGTGCCTCCTTCTTGGGGGATGGTTTCATGGATAATCGCAAGAATCTTATTCTTGGATAAGCCAAGAAAATTAAGCTCGGAAATTGCATCTTTCAGTGTAGCTGTGAGCTCGTCGATACGCTTGGGATTTGTATCTCTGGGAGAGGGAGCCACAAAATTGCCCCGTCCTGTTACAGTATAGATAAATCCATCAGCTTCCAGGTCCCGATAGGCCTTTTGTATGGTGTTGGGGTTTATAGAGGTAGTCTGAGCCAATTCTCTGATTGAGGGGAGCTTTTCATCCTGCTTGAGGGCTCCCGTGACAATCAGTTGCCTGATGTTGTCTTTGATTTGTTCATAAATGGGCTTTGGATTCCTTAAATCAACAACTATGATAGGTATCCCCTCCTGACCGTTAAGTGTACTATATGAGTTAGTACACTTATTATATAAAGTGAGAAAACGTATGTCAAGGCGTTTAAATCTTAACTCAGAAAAAATTTTATCTGTAGGATAACCTGATTTCGTGCAAAAAATAAGACATTGCTAAAAAAAGGTAGTATGATATTAGGGAGAGAATATCCGATAAAATGACTAGATTCCTCCTGGAGGGCATAACATCAGTGACAAAGGGTACTAAACGGTCAAGAAGAGAAAAGAGCCATAGCGAGCAGCATGTCTGGTATCGTCTGGACAATGCGGCCCTCATCTATCCGTCAGTGCAATCTGACCGCATCACGACCGTTTTTCGTATTTCCATGACCCTCAAAAACAGGGTTGACCCACAGGTGCTGCAGCAATCCCTCGAGGCCATCATTGCTTATTTCCCGTTTTATCGTGTGCGCTTAAAGCGTGGATTTTTTTGGTATTATCTTGAACACAATCCTAAAATACCGCATGTTGAAAAGGATGCACGCTATCCAATGGGCCGAGTTCATCCGAATCTGGGATCGCGTTTCCTATTTCGGGTACGCTACTGGCAGTCACGTATTGCGGTGGAATTCTGCCATATACTTACAGATGCAACCGGCGGATTGACCTTTCTGAAAGCTCTGGTCTATGACTATTTGGAGCGCAAGGGAAAGAATCCAGGAGAACCCTGCGAAATACCGACTGGGAAGTTATCCGCAGAAGAGGCGGAAGATGCCTACAATCGGTTCTATAAAAGCACGCTGCCTCTTCCTGACAAAGGGAGTAAGGCGTATCATCCACCTGGGAGGCTGCTACTTCCAGGCACTATCCTGATTACAACGGGTATTATTCCTTTGGAATATGCCATCCGAGAGGCGAAAAATCGCAAAGTTACATTGTCCGTCATGCTTGCAGCTGTCTATATGGATGCCTTGCAGGAGCTTCAGGACAGCCGCACCTCAAAGAATACTAAAAAGCGTCCTGTTGCTCTCCAGGTTCCGGTGAACATGCGCAATATCTATCCAAGCAAGACACTCAGGAATTTTTCTCTGTTCGTTATCCCGGAAATTGATCCTCGTCTCGGCCAATACAGCTTCGAGGAAATCCTCCAGGTAGTCCGTGAGACCATGCTTACGCAAACCAATGAAAAGGCGATAAGCCGCTATTTGTCCCGGAATGTCGGAGGACAGCGCAACTGGCTTATCCGCGCCACACCACTTGCTTTGAAGAAGTTGCTGATGCCGCTCCTTTATACACGTATGGGGGAAGACCTGTACTCGGGTACCTTATCCAATATTGGGCTCGTGAAGCTGCCTGAAGGTATGACTAAGGAAGTGGAACGCATTGATTTCATACTGGGGTCAAGCCCGGTTAACAAAACGGGGTGCGCCGTATGCGGATATGGAGATAAATTGGTTATCAGCTTTAGCCGGGTTATCACAGATACGGATTTGGAAAGACTGTTTTTCACGCGATTGATTAAGATGGGCATTCCGGTGCGTATTGAGACAAATGCGGCCATCAATACATGATGCTCATGTAAGCATCATATAGGAAGAAGGGATTAAATGCCATATTGTGTACGATGCGGTGTGGAACTTCAAAAAGAGTACAAAGCATGTCCTCTGTGTCAGACCGAGGTCATTCTGCCGAGTGATAAAGACTCTGGTAAAGATATCATAGCTTTTCCGGATCATATGCCGCGACGCATGCGTCCGACCCTGAATCTCGTACCAAGCCGCGGCTTTATGTTCTTTATGACCTTTCTTCTAATTGTGGCTATCCTTGTCACTTTCTTTATTGATTTTACCAACAGCCACACTGTTACTTGGTCCTTCTATCCCATGACCTCATTGGCTTTACTATGGATTTTAATCGCCTATCCAGCTAAGCTTAAGGGCCACACACTGCTTCAGGTCATTACCGTCGATATCTTCGCCATTGTCTTTTTTCTCATCTCAATGGATCTTTTTTCTGGGCCTTCCCTTGAATGGGCCCAATATCCGGCACTGTCGCTGTTATTAATCTGGTTTTTTATTGCTTCACTGTTGATTTGGAATACCCCGCTTCCCGTTATAGGATCATGGTTTCTGGGAATTTGCTGCTTCCTGCTTGCTATGGACAAGGTAACCGGCAGCATAGACTGGTTCATGCCTCTGGGATTTCCTATTATGGTCATGATGGCATTGATGAGTTTATTGGGCTTTTTTCTTGCAAAGATCGTAAGAAAAAAACCGCTCCTCACAGCAGGTGTATTCCTGTTTGCGGTAGCGATTTTTTTTATTGGAACCGATGCGGTGGTCAATCTTTTTTTAAGCCACCTTTTTAATCTTACCTGGTCCCCCGTACCGTCGTCTGTGTTGATCCCAACAGCGATCTTTCTTATCATCGTGGATGGTAACGCCGATCTGAAGGCCTATCTTGCTAAAAAATTTCATATATGACCTGTGAAGCTTACATTTGGAGAAGCTTTTCCTTTTCTTCATCAGCGAGCTTTTTATCGAGCCTGCTAAAGAGGAGAAAAGGCTCAGAGAGCGAATGCTCCGGTGAAACATACAACGGTCTCCAGCCCGCGCCTGAGTTTAAATCAATGGAAAGCTTTAGAAGCTCTCTCAGCTTTTGTGCGGCAAAAGGGATAAACGGCTCAAAAAGAACCGAGAGGTTGGCGATGATCTGAATTAGGTTATATAGGGCCTGAGAGCATTGCTCAGGGTTTTCTGTTACGGTAATCCATGGTTTCTGCTCATCAAAGTAGCGATTGGCAAACCGAATAAGATCGCTTACTGCTTCTAATGCGTCCCTGAAGGAACCTGCCTCAATTGCCTTTCCGCATATTCTATAAGTATCTTCAACAAGGCTTTCGATCTCAGGTGCCGGAATTCCTGGGGGAACCTTAAGGTCAAAATACTTCTTTATAAAAACCAGGGTGCGATTGACCAGATTTCCGAATTGGTTAACCAATTCAGTGTTATGGCATTGTATGAACTCGCTCCAGGAAAAATCGGAGTCCTTTTTTTCCGGGCCGTTGGCAATGAAGAAGAAACGGATGGAATCAGGGTCATAACGATCCAGAAGGTAGGGCACCCAAACCGCCCAATTTCCACTGGTAGATATTTTCCTTCCTTCCAGGGTTTCGTATTCACTGGAGATCATGGTGTCGGGAAGCTTCAGCCCACCTTTTGCCATTAAGAGAGCAGGCAGAATGACGGAGTGAAAGGGGATATTGTCTTTTCCGTGGATATAGTAATGACGCGTATTGCTTTCTTTGCTCCAGAAGTCATCAAAGTCAAGGCTATGATCCGATATAGCCTTTTTTGAAGCGGAAAGATAGCCTAAAACCGCCTCTACCCAGACGTAAATCTTCTTGTCCTCATAGCCTTCAGCGGGTACTTCGATTCCCCAGTCTATGTCACGGGTTACGGCTCTGTCCTTGAGACCTTCATTTAGATACCTTAAGGTCATACCAATGGCGTTGGCACGCCAACCTTCAGCCTGGGATACCCATTGCCTGATCCCTTCCTCATATTGGGATAGGGGTATAAAGAGATGGGATGTCTGCCTGAATTGAGGCTCTTGCCCACAGATGCCGCACTTTCTTTCATGAAGCTGTGCAGGATCCAGCAGGCTGCCGCAATGGTCACACTGATCGCCTTTCGCCATCTTGTCGCAATGGGGACAGATGCCTGTTACAAATCGGTCGGGAAGAAATTGACTGCACCGGGGACAGTAGGCTTGTTGCGTCTGAGTCTCATAAAGCTTCCCATTCTCATAAAGATCCTTAAAGAATTCCTTGACAAAGGCTTTATGGTCCTCCGAATCAGTATGTCCATAATGATCATAGGAAAAGCCAAGTCTTTTAAAGCAATCTGAAAATTCCTCATGATAGCGTCTTGAAATACATGCGGGTTCAATGCCCTCCTTACGGGCTCGTAGGGATATGGGCGTGCCATGGCAGTCGCTGCCCGATACATAGAGGACTTTATCACCCTTAAGCCGGTAGTAGCGCGCCAGAACATCGCCGCCCAGAAGAGCCGACAAATGTCCGATGTGAAGGGAACCGTTGGCATAGGGCCAGGCACCCCCGATTAAAATATTCATAGGATCCTCCTTTCTTAAAACGGGTCGAGGTCTGTGGTACGTTCCTTATGGAACGTACCTCTGTTAGGGTTAATTCTGGGATAGTCAATGCGTTATCAGGATCACAAAAAAGCCCTCACCTCCAAGTCTTCCGACTTGGGGACGAGAGCCTGTGCTTCGTGGTACCACCCCTATTTAACCCGGCCTTGCGGCAGGATCCTCTTCGGGTACGGCGTTTATGCTTATACCCTGGCACGTTAACGGGTGCGCCCGTTGAAAGCTTACAACAGTTTGTTTGCCCCCACAGCTCCAGGACCATGTTCAGCCTATCTTTGCCCACCCTTTCTCACCAGCCGGGTTCTCTTTGGGGCCTCCAATGAAGCTTACTCTTCCCTTCAAAGCTTTTGTTACAAACTATTATACTCCTCCGACAATAAAAGTAAAGGGATGCGTTGACAAATTGACTGTGAAGCAATATACTTGGTGTATTAATAGACATAATGTTATTATGTTTGGGGATGAATAAACAATATAATGAGGTGTTTATAAATGCGTAAAATGGATCAATTGCTATCGGCCTCACTTGACGCATTGAAAAAGGGATATAAAGAAGAAGATGAATATTATGAGTGCCTGCTCTGTGGAAAAAAAACAGAGAAAGGTGTTATTTATCAGCAGGATGGCAATTTTTATGATGCCCATAAGCAGATGAAAAGTCATATTGAGAATAAGCATGGATCGGTCTTTGAATTTTTAATCGGTCTGGATAAACGCTATACAGGTCTTTCAGACCACCAGAAAAGGTTAATGGAGCTTTTTTATGAAGGGAAAAATGATCTGGAGGTTCAGAAGGAATTGGGTATCGGAAGTAGCTCCACCATCAGAAATCACCGGTTTGTCCTTAAAGAAAAAGAACGTCAGGCTAAAGTTTTTCTAACGCTGATGGACATTATAAAAAGCAGGGATAAGAAAGCCTATGAATCAGATTCGGTAAGCGGTGTACCTGAGAATAAGACACTTCAAGAGGAAGATGAAGCTTTGCAAAAGTTCTTCCCTCTTGGACCGGAAGGGCCACTAAAAACCTTTCAGATCAAGGAAAAGTATAAATTAGTGGTTTTAAAGCAGCTAGCTAAGCGTTTTTCAAAGGATAGAACATATACGGAAAAGGAAGTCAATGAGGTACTTCAAAATGCTTATGAGGATTTTGCAACGCTGCGCCGTTACCTGATTGAATATGGCTTTATGCAAAGAAAGAAGGACTGTAGTCAATATTGGCTCAAAGACAGAGAGGAAGAAGAGGATATGGATCGTAAGAAAGAATTAATCCAACAATATAAAGAGATTAAAAAAGTGGGTGGTGTTTATCAAATTAGAAATATCCAAAATGGCAAGATAATGGTTCTGTCTACTCCAGATTTTAAAACCATGAATGGAAAACGCTTTGAACTTGAAATGGGCTCTTATCGTTGTGCCACACTCCAGAAGGAGTGGAAGGATTTCGGCCAGGAAGCTTTCGTATTTGAAATCCTGGAGACGCTGGATGAAGAGGAGAAGGGTATTTTTGATAAGAAGGATGCACTCAAAAAGCTCGAAGAAAAATGGCTTAAAAAGCTTCAACCTTTTGGGGATAAAGGCTACCATCAAGAAGGGGACTTACAGCTGTAAGTCCCTTATTGTACTCTGTGTTTATCCAGCAGCTTTTCCAGTGATTTAATGTGGTCGTGGTCCACCTGCATAATGTCTTGTACCAGGCGGGCGCTCTTTTCATCCAGCTTGTCGTCAGCTACCTTCTCTGCCATTGCGACGCCCTGGTCTTCACCATGCCAGGCCTCCTTAAGAATATCATGGTTGGTCCGCTGATCCATGGTTTCAAAAGCATGTTTAACATCGGCCATGACGCCGGCCATACCTGTGCCGTACTTTGGAGTTCCGCCCAGATCAATAATTCTCTCGGATAAAAGCTGGGAGTGCTTATTGTGATCCTTTTGTATTTCTTTAAACTCTTTTTTCAGATCTTCGTCGCTGGCTTCATGAATGAATCTGGAATAGGAAGTAATGGCCATTTCTTCTCCCTTAAGCAAATCATTTAAGGTATCGACTGTATTCATATCCATTGTAAAATCCTCCTTATAAAGCCGTTCATTTCAGTTTAATGGTATGGACCTTTACTATAATTGGGAAGGTAACGTTATTATTATTTGTTTTTTTAACAAAGTTATTCCAATATGCTATACTGAGGATAATAAACAGGAAAAACGGTGCTTTATCCTTGGGGGTAGCTATGATCCGAAAGATAAAAAATTTCGTCAGCAATGTTACTATTCGCCAAAAGCTCACCATTCTTCTTATTGTTTTTGTTTTGTATCCGGTCATTATTGTTTCTTTTTTCGGTTATTTTAAATATGCCAAGGATATTAGAAGTGAAATTATCAATTCACTGGACCAACGTATTGAACGCCTGAACGACCTCACTTTGGAACGATTTGAGCAAACCAAGCGCTTTGCCATGATGATTCCTTATGATGGAATTCTTAATGATATCTATGTAAGGAGAAAAAACGGTGAGGTAAGCGAGGATGGGGTTTACAAGGATGTGACCAATTACCTCTATTCCAAGTTCTATTCCAAGCAGGAAATAAAAGCGGTTTATTTTTTCTTCACTGATAAGAGTCAAGTTAATTACATGGTGCAGCCCGATAGTTCATATAGCAAATATATGAATACTGTTCATCCTATTATAGTGGAGAAGGCCGAAATGATGGAGAAGCAATTTGGCTATTACATATCGGATGACGGCGAATTCTACATCATCAGAAAAATGTTTGACCGGTTCACCTTTAAGCAATATGGACTCATTATTATTAAAATTGACAGAGATTATATGCTGGCTTACTTTAAGGATGACTTCAAGAACAGCTCTGGGATGATTCTTACCTATGATGACCGCAGCATTTTTGAGCAGGGGCAGATTCCTCAGGAAAGCCGAAGCGACATAATGGAGCAAATTCGTCTGGGCCTCTCGCCCGACAACGATAGCAGTCTTTTCAACCTCAAGCACTATGAGGTCATCAGCAGTAGTTTTACACTGGATAATGTCTTGCTGCGATATGGTGTCATCATGCCTACAAACCTGGTCATGGATCGCTACTATAATGCAGTCAGGCTTTTGGTCGCGCTCACCCTGTTAGTTACTATCGCCATGCTTCTTGTAGCCCTTCCGCTTTCCAAAGCCATCTGGTCTCCCATCGGTGAGCTGGTGGGGCTCATGCAGCTTTTGGAAAAAGGAAACCTGGGTGTTCAATCCCAAAGAATAAAGAATGACGAGTTTAAGTTTATCTTCGACTCCTTTAATAACATGTCCAATGAAATCAAATATCTATTTGATGTTGTTTACAGGGAGGAGCTGGCCAGGAAGGAAGCACAGCTTGCGGCCCTCCAGGCCCGTATCAATCCGCATTTCCTCTATAACACCCTTGAAATCATGAACTGGAAGGCAAGAATCGGCGGCAATACCGAGCTGTCTGAAATCATTGAAGCTCTAGGAAGACTGTTGGATGCGGGAATGAACAGGGGTGGGCAAAGCATCTGCAGGCTCAAGGATGAGATAAAGCTGGTAGAATCCTATATGCTAATTATGGATAAGCGTCTCGGCAAAAGGCTGGAATATGTTAAAGAAATTGACGAGAACCTGCTTGAGGGAACCATTCCCAAGCTTCTAATCCAACCTCTTCTTGAAAACGCCATGATACATGGAGTGGAGCCCCTGGGCGGAGGACGTGTTGTGCTGTCTGTCAAACTCATTGAGAAACGGTTGGTCATCACTGTGGAAGATAATGGAGCAGGCATTTCGGATGAAGATCTTGAAGAATTCAACAAGCTGTTTATGGGCCAGCCCAGCAAGATTGGAAGCTCAACCGGCATAGGTGTAAAAAATGTCCATGAGCGTATTCAGATCATCTACGGGAAGGAATACGGCTTACACCTGAAAAAGGGCAGAGAGAGAGGAACGACAGCGATCATCACCATTCCGTACATTTTATAACGAGAGGCGAAATCTCCCCTGCCTTGAGTTTCACTGACTCGGTACCCGTTGCCTTTAGGGGTTCGAAATCTTTGATTTCGGTAACCGGTGATGTCAGTATAACGGGAATCTTAATGTCTCCCGCCTCGAGTCAGCAATTTAGTGCAAAATCTAACAAGGTACACATATTTTTGATTAGGCCTGACCGAAGTATGATAAAACTGAAAAGCGTCAAGTAGGTTACAGGCCAGAGGTCTGACCTGTAATCCGAGAAGGAGTTGTGCCATGAAAAAACTGCCTGCCTACCTGTTGCTGTTCACCATGACAATTACTCTTTTGGCTGCCTGTAATACGGGGCCGACGGGAGGTTTTTCAACTCCGTCCTCATCCCTAGAACCTTCCGGAACAGAAGCAAACATGGAACAAAAGCCTGTTGAGCTTCGTACTGTAAGTATGTTTGGCGGCACTGATCCCACAGGCTCCGAGTACCAACGTTTCATAAAGGATTTCATGAGTGCCAATCCAGGCGTTACCATATTTGATGAATCAGCTACAGCCGATGAGACTTGGAAGGCTCTCGTTGCTACCGATTTTTCATGCGGAAATGATCCGGATGTTGCTCTGTACTTCACTGGACCTGATGCCAAGCAGCTTATCGAAAACAAAAAAGTAGTTTCCATTGAGGAAATTAAGAGCTCTTACCCTGACTACATAAAAGATATTTCCGACGATGCCATGGGCTTCATGAGGGAATATGACGGAAAACATTATGCTGTGCCGGTTAGAGGCTTCTATGAAGGTCTCTTTTGCAACAAGGACCTTTTTGACAAGTATAATCTCGAGCTTCCCACTGATTGGGCAAAGTTTGAGGCAGCCATCATGAGGTTTAAGGAAGCGGGCATTGTTCCTATTGCCGTCAGCTTCTCCGATGTTCCACATTATTGGATAGAACACCTCATTCTTGCAGAGGGAGGCATTGCCGACCACTCTATCAATCCTCAGGACACATATCCTGAAAGCTGGGCAAGGGCGCTGGGCTACTTAAAGACCTTGAAAGACATGGGTGCTTTCCCTGATGATGTGAATGCCACCAAGAATGATATCATCTCCAATCTTTTCTATAACAAACAGGCAGCCATGACCATTGATGGTTCATGGAACATCGGGGGTATTAAAAAGCCTGCAACCACAGTGGTTCTTCCCATGCCCGCTACCCCTAACGGGAAAAAGGAGCCTAACGATATCATTGGCGGTTTCTCTTCCGGTTTCTATATTTCGACCAATGCATGGAACGATCCGGATAAGCGGAATGCTGCCGTAAAGTTTGTTATGTACATGACCTCCAAGAAAGCCATCTCTGCATACGCCAAGACCGGCAGTACTCCTGCTGCTGATGTTCGCAGACCCGACAGCCTTACGGAGGTTATGAAGTCAGGCCTTGAGATGGATGATCAAGCCAAAAAAGCCAAAAGGGTCAATATGCCTATCGATTCCAGACTGAGCAAGGAAGCGTGGACATATTTCGTATCCATGATTGGTCCAATTTCAGACGGTCAGGCGACACCTGAAGAGGTGCTGGCTGAGGTTGTCAGGAAAAACAAATAGAGCATTTAAGGACGGTGTTGATGTGTTCAAGGTTATTCTATTGGATGATGAGGATATTATCATCGAAGGGCTTCAGGCTACCGTTCCCTGGGACAAATATAAATGCAAGGTTGTAGCTTCGGCCACAAATGGTAAGGAAGGTCTTGCGCTTATTCGGAAGCACAAGCCGGACATCGTTGTCACCGATGTCCGCATGCCTTATTTGAATGGTCTTGAAATGCTGAAGGAGCTTACAGGTGAATTTCCTCAGATGCAAATCATAGTTCTTTCCGGCTATAGGGATTTTGACTATGCCCAGTCCGCCATTTCGCTGGGAGTATTGCGTTTCCTTCTAAAGCCGTCCAAGATGGACGAGATTCACGAGGCTTTAAATGCCGCAATGCTCAAGCTTTCTGGCATCCCTCTTGAGAACTATGCGCCTCACAACACAGATGCAAAGCTGGACGATGAGCCCGAGGGCAACTTTATTGTCTCCCGGGCCATAAACTACATCAATGAACATTACTCAGAGAAGATTACCCTGCAGCAATTGGCGGATTATCTTTATATCAGTACATGGCATCTCTGCCGTGTACTGAAAAAAGGCACGGATATGAACTTTGTGGACATCCTCAATAATATCAGAATCGACTACGCAAAAAAATATCTCAGGGAGACCAGTCTTAAGGTTTATGAGGTATCCCATAAGATTGGTTATAGCGATATTGCCTATTTTTCGAAAGTCTTCCGCTCCATTACGGGTATGTCTCCGAAACAGTACCGTGAAATGGCATAAAAGCCCTGCTCAATCTATTGCGCTTCATAGTGCTGAACATACTCTTCCAGCGCTTTAATATTTTGCTCATCCGCGTTGATGGTCATTTGCAAAATTTCAAGGCTTGTGGGATCGACCTCGCCAAGTTGGAAGCTGGCGTGCTTTTCCGCGTTTAAGCGTTCGCCGTCCAGAGCAATCTGTGCTAAATCAAAATCGGTGATTCTATGTTCATTTTCCTTACTTTTTTTATGGCGCATTTCGTCCATAACTCCGGTAAACCCGGTCTTAAATTTAGGTTCATCTCCAAGCTCGATAACGCGATCCGAAATCATCATCATCTGTTCAAAATGATTTTCCTGCAAGGATCTGAAAAAGTCCTTCAATTCATCATCCTTTGCCCTATCGATCATTCTGGTATAGGATTCAATCATAACCTCCTGGTTTACTATAAGCTCTTTCAAATCACGTTTTGTTCTCTCATTCATATTGAGTCTCCTTTGTTAATACATTTGCGTATTTGGTCGTTCCTTAATTTACTTTCTAATGTGATTCTGTGCAGGAAGTCATTTTTTATTCGAAATTTTTTAGGTGAAAGTAGAGGCTAAAAGAATATTCTGAATATAATAATATTAAATTGACAATAGTGTATGACACACAGTATAATAGAGCTAATGGAATAAAAAGGGTGATGAGGTTGGACAGAGGAACGGTATATGAGGGTCTGGTTCTGGAGCTTCGGAGAGGGACGCTTGTTCTGTGTGTGCTGGGGCGGTTGAAAGAGAAAAAGTATGGCTATTCACTTGTTCAGGACTTAAAGGAGAATGGCCTTGAAATTGACCAGAGCACACTCTATCCTTTGCTGAGAAGGCTGGAGAAACAGGGTCTCCTGGACAGTGATTGGTCCTTGGAGGAGTCCAGACCCAGGCGTTATTATACATTAAGTGATGATGGATGGCGTGTATTGGAAAGCCTTGAAAAGGAATGGAACAAGATGGTTGCAGCCATGAAAGAAATGTTGAAATAGGAGTGAGCGTTATGGATTTAGTGGAGCGTTATGTGTACGCTGTTGTTAAACACTTACCAGCAAAAAACAGAAAAGACATAGAAAAAGAGCTGAGATCTCTTATTATGGACGCCCTGGATGAAAAGACCCAGGGGAATAAGCCTAAAGAAGAAGATATTATTGCAGTTTTGAAGGAATTTGGAGCCCCCTCGGCCATGGCTGAAAATTACTATAAGGAAGGGTGCTATGTCATTGGTCCAAGATTTTACGGGCTCTATGTGTTGATTTTGAAAATTTCCTTGACTATTGCTGCTATAGCCCTTGCTATAGGTTTTATCGTGGAGTCGGTTGAAAAAGGCGACGCAGTGCTGAATCTCTTCTATTTCGTGGGGCAGGCTGCTTCTGCATTTTTCGGGACCATTGGCGTTATTACAGTGGCCTTTGCCCTCTCTGAAAGAGTCAATGCAGTTTCAGACAAAGATGGCCAAAATTCTCATGATACCTGGGAACCCAGGGAACTCCCCGCTGTTCCGAAGCCATCAGAGACGATAAAAATATCAGAGCTAATCGTGGGTTTGTTTTTTACAATACTTTTCTTTATCATTCTAAATTTTTATCCCAGGACCCTGGGCTTTTATTTCAATGAGAGACAGGAGTTTATCACCTTAATTCAATTGGATGCACTTACAGAATATATAACGATTATTAATGTCCTGATCGGGTTAAGCTTTTTAAAGCTAGTTTTACTTTTAGTTGATGGAAAGTATAAAGCCTATACCTTTGCGTTAGAGATAGCGGGCGCACTGGGGCTGATTGGCCTTGCGGTGATGATGCTTACAGGACCTGCATTAGTGGATGTTTCCCGTCTGACTGATTTACAATTGCAGGAGACCCTGTCCGACTTGATCTATAGGGCATATAGAAGTGTTCTTGTGGCCATTATTCTTTTAGGTGTTTTTGAGCTGGGTCGTTATGGCTATCGTTTTGCACGATCCCTTGGAAAGATGGACTCGGCCGGCTGATACCATAATGACAATGAAGCGACAGGTGTGAACGAATGATCACAGAAGCAGAATATAAGGGCAGAACATCGAAAATTACATTGGGTGATGTTTGTAGATATTTCATTTTTTCAGTCTTTTCTATAGCTTTAATTTACATCAGCTTTAGAATGGTTTTTCCGGTTGTTAATATTAAACAGCTTCCTCTGAAGAATATTGCCGCTTTAGGGGCAGTCCTTTTGTTTTGTCTGTTATTATGGGTTATCCGAAGGTATATACTTACAGCCTTGAGCGACAAGACAAAAGAAGTCTGCTCCATTTTAATGTTTATACTCTTTATCATGCTGGAAATATTCTGTGCACAAACATTTGAGGTTAAGCCTACCTGGGATTTCGGTGAAGTCATTAACGGCGCCAAGCAAATATCTTTAGGGCAATCCATTGTAAACAGCAAATATTTTGAGCTGTATCCCCATAACCTTAACCCGGCCATAATCATAGGCACATATCTGAAAATATTCAATGATGTCGATAAGAGTCTGTATATACTTAATATAATGGCCATATCCCTATCGGTTGCAGGTGCTTATTTAATAACCAAAAAGGTACTCGGCATCAATGCGGCAGTCATTGTCATGCTTTTCTGCCTGCTTTCCACTCCCTTGTATCTTTATGTACCCATTGTCTATACGGATACGCTTGCTTTACCTTTTCCTGTCCTATCTCTATACTTCTGGATAAAGTGGCGGGCTGCAAACTGCCCATGGAAGCAGGTGCTGTATTTTTCATTGATAGGCGCTTTTTCAGCAATAGGCTTTTTAATCAAGCCCATAGCGGCCATCGTATTTGTTGCCGCCATCGTTGAGCTTTTCATTTCTGTCGTGTTTAAGAGTTTGCCTTCTTCCGGTTTGCAGAAGCTGCTCTTTTCACTGCCCTCGGCTATACTGGCTTTCCTTCTCATCCTGGCAATATTCAATTCTTATGTTGGTCTTATGGGTTACCAAAAAAATATTTCCAGCGAGAGAGCCCTGCCCTATACCCATTGGCTTATGATGGGGATGAATCGCCCCATCAAGGAAGGGGGTACTTCCTACGGCTATGGAGGCTTTAGCGGCGAGGATTTAACCTTCTCAAGATCCTTTGAAACCAAATCGGAGCGTATAGAGGCTAACTTAAGCCGTATGGAAGAAAGGCTTAAAGACTTTGGGCCAAAGGGATATACGTCATTTCTGCTTAAAAAGCTTGAATGGACATGGACGGACGGAACCTATTTTGCCCCTGTTAAGCTGGCACGGGAGCCGCTAAAACGGGGAGTTTTTCATCAATATGTATTGTACGACGACGGAAAGAACACCAATACCCCATATTTGATGCTATGCCAGATCGTACATTCAGCGACCCTGTTTTTGATGCTTTTCGGAACGATTGGTGCAATCCTATCCCGGAATATGGGGGGATTAAAAACTGTCATAGTGTTATCCTGTCTGGGCATTATGATCTTCCTATTGGCATGGGAAACCCGTTCCCGGTATCTCACCTTTTTTATACCCGTCTTTAATATCATGGCCGTCAGTGGTTTGGAGGAGGTTATTCAGAAGTTTGACGGTTTGGTAGCGCCTTGGCGCGGGAAAAATACCGAAGAGGAATAGATGGGGCTTTGTCAAAATAGGTTAATCGAAGTTGGCATAAATTACTTATTATGATAAAATATAGGTATATAAAAATGTTAAGTATAGGTGAAGCAGGAATCCAACATAAAGAATAATTAGATTGGATAAGAACTAATTGTTTTTGAGTAGGTTTGGAATAACGGTTGTATTAATATACGAATGAAATGTATAATAGAAATATCCAGCTTTTTCGTGGGTCGGATAACCCTAAAAGGAATAACAATTAGGTGAAGATATTTTGAAGAAAATTGGAATAATTGTAAACAAGGCTAAAGACATTGAATTTAAATATACGTCATTAATTGTGCAAAAGCTCTTGGAAAAGGGCTTTCAAGCCATTGTTGAGCAGGATGTAAAGGCCTGCATCAGTCTACCCGCTCTCCCGTCTGCCTCGGTTATTGCGGACTCGGATTTTATCATTTGTGTGGGTGGCGACGGGACTTTTCTCAAGGTTGCCCGTCAGGCATATGTACACAAAAAGCCTGTTTTGGGTATTAACAAAGGTACTGTGGGGTTCTTGGCGGAGGTAGAGGCAAAAGACATCGAATGGGCTATTGATAAGATTGCAGACGGGGATTTTCATATTCAGCCCCGTATGGTTTTGGAGGTAGAGGTCATTCGTCAAGGAGAAAAGGTTTTCGAAGACATTGCCATTAATGATGCCGTGGTATCGCGAATGGCCCTATCCCGAATTTTGAGGCTCAAAGTCATGTTGGATGAAAAGTATGTGGATTCCTTCCCAGGGGATGGTATTATCGTCTCCACCCCTACCGGCTCAACAGGGTATTCTCTGTCGGCAGGAGGACCTATTGTACAGCCAGACATGAAGCTCATGGTCATTTCGCCCATATGCGCGCATATTCTTTATTCCCGTTCCTTTATTGTATCAGACTCCCGGACTGTTAAGGTGAGTATCGATGAAAATGGTGAGATCAGTGCCATGCTCACCCTGGACGGACAGGAAGGGTTCGCGCTTCAGCAGGGTGATTTGGTTTGTGCCCGAGCATCCCGGAATAATGTTTTCTTCGCTTCGGTCAGCCAGGTGAACTATTATGATGTATTGCGGTCCAAGATACACAGTTAAGGAGCAATCGAAGTATAAGTTCCGAAGCTTCCGGTAAAACCGGAAGATTTACCGGAAGTTAAATTTTGATCATTCCTAAGGAATAAACCATACGGTTTGTGGAGGAAGGTATGAAGTATAATCGCCATGCCAAGATTCTGGACATTATTGAGTCCTATGAAATTGAGACCCAGGATGAATTAGCTGATAAACTGAGAGAAATCGGTATGGATGTCACCCAGGCCACAATTTCACGAGACATCAAGGAGCTCAGGCTGGTCAAGGTATTGACACCCGGAGGCAAGTATCGCTATTCGGCCATACACGGAGATAGCGGCAATATGAATGACAGATTGCTTGTTATCATAAAAGAGGCCTTCGTTTCCTGCGATTACGCCAACAATATTCTTGTCATCAAGACTCTTCCGGGTATGGCTCAGGCTGTTGCGGCCACATTGGATGCTCTGGGCTGGAACGATATTGTCGGGACAATAGCGGGGGATGACACCATCATGATTATTTGCCGGGCTGAAAAAATTGCCGAAGACCTCATGGAAAAATTCACGCGCATGGTGAGAGGGGTGTCCTAAACGCTGTTATGCTTATTCAGCTTTTAATTGAGAATGTGGCAATTATTGAAAAACTGAATATGACACTGTTTGAGGGCTTTAATGTGCTTACAGGAGAAACAGGTGCGGGAAAATCAATCCTCATCGATTCTCTTAATGCTCTTTTGGGATCCCGGGTTTCACGGGAGCTTATTCGCGCCGGCAGCGATAAGGCCACTGTTCAGGGCCTTTTTTCACATGATCCGTCTTTTGCTGCATTACTGGAATCATATGGCATTGAGCCCCAGGAGGATGAAACAGTTCTTGTTTCACGCACCTTCACTGAGGCGGGGAAAAACATATGCAGAATCAACGGCACAATGATAACCGTTGCCATGCTGAAGGATATTGGCCAAAAGCTGGTGGATATTCATGGCCAGCATGACAACCAGTCATTATTGCGTGCCGAGACTCATATCGGGCTTCTGGATTTATTCTCGGGGGAGCGGCTGGTTGAGGAAAAAAGGAAATATCAAATCGGGCTGGAACAATTGAGAGAGTTAAAGACGCGCCTTCGGGCTCTTTCAGGGGAGGGAAAGGAACGGGAACGCACCCTGGACATACTTCGCTTTCAGATTGAAGAGATCGAAAAAGCCAATCTTTTTATTGGTGAGGACAATGAGCTGGAGCGCCAGAGTAGGCTTCTTTCCCATGCCGAGGAGATTATTTCTGCCTTCTCCAATGCCTATGAATGGCTCCGGGGTGAGGATACTGAGGATGAGAGCGCTTTGGACAAGCTGGGCTCATCACTGGAAATCCTTCAGAAAATAGAGGAATTGGACCCCCATTATGCATCCATCTGCGTAACTTTGGAGGACATGCAGGACAAGCTGACGGAGCTATCCCGCGAGGTTCGCTATGTACGGGATGGAATGGAGTATGATCCAAAGCTACATAAGAGTATTGAAGAACGCATAAGCTTGATACAAGGGCTTAAACGCAAGTATGGGGAAACCGTCGAGGACATTCTCCAATTCTTAAATGGTGCAAAAAAGCGGCTTGATGAGATTGAGAGAAGTGAGGAGCTCATTTTGAGCCTTAAAAAGGATATTGAGGAAAAGTCGCAGGACTTGCACAAAATGTGTGGGCGAATGAACGGGTTAAGAAAAGAGGCGGCACAGCTTCTCCAAGAGAGTATTCAAGAGGAGCTCACGGCTCTTGAAATGCCTAAAACCCAATTTGCAGTCACTATAACAGCCTGCCCGGGAGAAGGCTTTAATGAGGACGGAACCGATAAAGTGGAGTTTCTGTTTTCGCCAAACCTCGGAGAACCCTTGAAGCCCTTGTCAAAGATTGCATCAGGCGGTGAGATGTCCCGTGTCATGCTGGCTATAAAATCAATCCTGGCCAATATTGATGCCATACCCATCATGGTTTTTGATGAAATTGATACGGGTGTGAGCGGCAAGGCTGCATCAAAAGTAGGAGAGAAGCTTAAAGCAGTAGCGAAAGGCCATCAGGTCATCTGCATTACCCATCATGCACAAATCGCCTGTCTGGCCGATGCCCATTATCTGATACAGAAGAAGGAACAATCAGGACGTACCCTTACCTCTGTCAAGCTTTTAAAGGAAGAAGACAGAGAAAATGAAATTACCCGGCTTTTAAGCGGTGAACATGTAACAGAGGCTGCCAGAAGTCTTGCGCGGGAGCTTTTAAAGGATGGAAGGAACGCAACATGATTATCAAAAAGGTTGAATTCATGATAACAGCGGTTGAACCAAAGGGATATCCCCAGAACGGCTGGCCTGAGATAGCACTTGCAGGCCGCTCTAATGTAGGGAAGTCATCCCTCATCAACACCCTGGTTAATCGAAAAGCTATTGCCAGGGTTGGAAATACCCCCGGCAAGACCCGGGTTATCAATTTCTATAATATTAACGATGAACTCATGCTGGTGGATTTACCCGGTTATGGCTACGCCAAAGTTTCCAAGGAAGAGAGAAAATCCTGGGGGCTCTTAGCTGAAACCTATCTAACCACCAGGGATTCCTTAAAGGTGATCCTTCTTTTGGTTGATATTCGTCATGACCCTACCGAAGATGATATGCTGATGCTTGACTTCATTAGACAGTCGGGCAGGGAAGCAGTCGTGGTGGCCACAAAGGCCGATAAGCTCAACCGGTCGGAATTCAAAAAACAGATTGACAGGATCAGAACAGTTCTTTCACTTGATGAAAATACAGAGGTTATTCCGTTCTCATCCCTTAAACGGATGGGAATTGAAGAGGTCTGGTCAACTATAGAAGCTGGAATGAAAAGAGTGTGAGGTAATGATAGCGGAAATTCTTGCAGTTGGGACTGAACTTTTAATGGGTCAAATAGCCAACACCAATGCCCAGTATTTATCAAGAAGGCTTAACGATGTGGGTGTTGGTGTTTATTATCATAGTGTGGTAGGGGATAACCCCACCCGGCTGAAGGAAAGTCTGAAGCTGGCTTTGAGCCGTGCCGATGTGGTGATTACCACCGGAGGGCTGGGTCCTACCCAGGATGATCTGACAAAGGAAACCATTGCAGAAGCCCTGGGCCTCAAGCTTGTCCTTCATCAGGAGACCTATGAGAGTATTAAGTCTTTTTTTGAGAAGCTTGGCCGGAAGATGATGGATAATAACGCTAAACAGGCCTATCTTCCGGAGGACAGCATGATTGTACCAAATCCTAATGGTACGGCTCCGGGCTGCATTATTGAAAACGGCACCAAAACTATTGTCATGTTTCCGGGGCCGCCCAAAGAAATGATTCCAATGTTTGAAGAAACGGTCTTTCCCTACTTTGAGCAAAAGACCGGGCAGACCATTTGGTCCAAGATGCTAAAGGTGTTCGGTATTGGGGAATCCGAGATGGAAATGCGCATTCTGGATATTGTTGAATCCCAGTCCAACCCCACCATTGCTCCTTATGTGGGCGTGGGGGAGGTCATTATACGTGTCACGGCCCGCTGCAAGGATAGAAATGATGCGGACTGCCTGATTGATCCCGTTGTTGAAAAGATCAAAGAGCGCTTGGGAGATTATTTATACGCTCAGAACGGTGAGTCCATGGAGGAAGTCCTAGTTGACCTTCTGAAGCAGCACAACATCAGCCTGTCGGCGGCTGAGTCCTGCACCGGGGGAATGCTGGCCTCCAGGATTGTCAATGTTCCCGGGGTATCGGATGTATTTGACAGAGGCTTTATCACCTACTCCAATAATGCCAAGGTTGAGGAACTAGGCGTTTCGAGGGAAACCCTTGAAGTCCATGGTGCCGTGAGCCGGGAAACCGTCCGGGAGATGGTGGAAGGTCTTGTGCGTAAGACCGGAACCCGCGCCGGTATTGCCATAACGGGGATAGCCGGCCCTGATGGGGGAACCGAGGAAAAACCGGTGGGTCTTATTTATATTGCGGCAAGTTTGGATGGAAAGACTGAATGCCGTGAAATCAGGCTTAGAGGGGATAGGGACAGGATTCGGAATGTAGCCAGCCTTAATGGAATGGATTTACTAAGAAAGATGATACTCGGGCGTTTATACTGACATCACCGGTTACCTAAGAAACGTTTCTGCGGGAAACGTTTCTTTAATCAAAGATTTCGAACCGGTACCGAGTCAGTGAAACTCGAGGCGGGGGATATGCCCCCGCCTGAGAAAGTAAATGATACCCACCACCTTAGAGGTGGGGGACATTTAGATTCTCGTTATAATGGCCGGGTTGACATACAGGAGAAAATAATGGGAAACAATAACGAAGCAGTGAAAAAGCTCACAGGTGCGGCTGGCATCATTATGATTGCTACGTTCTTAAGCCGTATCACGGGCTTTTTAAGAACGCTGCTCATCACCACCAATATGCTGCCGAAAGGGTATTCCGATGAATTCCTTCTGGCATTTACCCTTCCTGATCTGGTCTATGATCTTTTGGCCGGTGGAGCCATCGCGGCAGCGCTAATTCCGATCCTTTCAGCTTATATTGCCAAGGACAAGGAAAGCGTGGGCTGGAAGGCTGTCAGCACTTTTATGAATCTGACGGTCATTGTCATGGTCATCCTAGAGGTTATTTTCTTCATCTTTACCGATAATCTGTTGGGCATATTGGCAGGGGGATATAATGAGGGGGTCTCAGGAGACAAGGATCTGCTCATAAGGCTCACCCGCATACTCCTGCTCTCTGCACCCTTTATGATGATGGCAGGACAGTTCAACGGAATTCTTAATTCCTATAAACGATTTGCAGTAGCTTCTTTTGGCCCTGTCATATACAATCTCTGTACCATCCTGAGCATCGCGGTATTTGGTGCAAAAAGTGCGGAACTGACAGCCTGGGGTGTCGTGTTTGGGGCAGCCATCTTTTTTATCGTTCAGCTAATCGGAACCTTAAGGCACCTTACTTTATACAAACCGAGGCTTTTTCTTGGGAGCCAGGCCTTTAAAAAGCTCCTGGCCCTGGCCGTGCCTTCACTTTTATCCTCGACGATTATTGAAGTCAATCTCATTATTTCTAGGGGCTATGCTACATACTTCGATAAGGGAATGGTGACGCTATTAAACAGTGCCAACCGTACATGGCAGCTCCCTCTGGGTATTTTTGCCCAAAGTATAGGGATCGCGCTTCTCCCCACCCTTTCAGAACACTATGCGTCGGAAAGCTACGGTGAATTTAAAAACGTTCTTTACAAGGGACTCAAGGTGGTCTATTTGCTGTCTATGCCTACCTCCCTCATCATGATGATTCTCAATCAGGATATTATGCGGGTGCTCTTTAAATGGGGGAGCTTTTCGGAGTATGAGGTTTTTTATGGGGGATTGTCACTCCTGGGCTATTCGGCAGCTTTGGTTTTTGCCTCCATGATGGCCCTCATGACCCGTGCCTTCTACGCCATACATGATAGTAAAACCCCGCTTGTCAGCGGACTTTTCGGTATATTGGCAAACTATTTGTTTAACAGCTTTTTCAGGGATTTCACCGGAATAGGTATTGCCGGCACGGCTCTCGCTTATGCCATAGCTTCCTTCGTTAATATGATGATTCTATTTATAACCTTTAAGAGGAAGACGGGGGTCGATGTTATCAGTGAAAATTTCAGTTATCTTGTAAAGGTTGTGGTGGCTGTTATTCCTACCGGGCTTGTCACATATGCCCTTAGTCTGGTCGTACGGCCCGACATCGGCTCAAAAATCAGTCAGATACTGGCTCTCTGTGTTCCTCTGGCAGCAGGTATCGGAATTTACTGGCTCACCCTGATCAGGCTTAAAATTCCCGAGGTATCGTATATCGGTAAATTGGTGTTATCCCGCCTTAAACGCTCATGACACCACTGAAAATAGGATATATGTAAAAAAATTACATAAAAAATACTTGACGGTTTTAATTTATTATATTATAATGAGAACAAATGTTCGGTAAAGGAGGGCTTGCCGCAAGGCATGTTATGGAAGAGAAGAAAAAAGCATTGGATCTGGTCATGAGCCAGATTGAAAAACAATTTGGCAAGGGTGCAATCATGAAGCTGGGAGAAGTAGCCCATGTAACCACTGATTGTATTCCTACGGGCGCCCTGTCGCTGGATATTGCGCTAGGGGCCGGCGGACTACCCCGTGGAAGAATTATTGAGATCTTTGGCCCTGAATCCTCCGGTAAAACAACGGTAGCCCTTCATATTGTTGCCGAAGCCCAGAAGGCAGGCGGCGAGGCAGCCTTTATCGACGCGGAACACGCCCTGGACCCGGTGTATGCAAGGAATCTGGGTGTAGATATTGATAATCTCATTGTGGCTCAGCCTGATACAGGCGAGCAGGCCCTTGAAATTGCTGAAGCATTGGTAAGAAGCGGTGCTATCGATGTCATCGTTGTTGACTCGGTTGCAGCGTTGGTTCCGAAAGCGGAAATTGACGGTGAAATGGGTGACCAGTTCGTAGGCCTTCAGGCAAGGCTTATGTCCCAAGCCATGAGAAAGCTCTCCGGATGTGTAAGCAAGTCCAAGACAGTGGCTGTTTTTATCAACCAGTTGCGTGAAAAGGTTGGTGTTATGTTCGGCAATCCTGAAGTAACACCGGGCGGACGTGCCTTAAAGTTCTATGCTTCTGTCCGATTGGATGTCCGAAGAGTAGAGACCCTCAAGGACGGAAATGAGCCCGTGGGCAACCGCACTAAGGTTAAGGTGGTTAAAAACAAGATAGCACCTCCTTTTAAAGAAGCGGAATTTGATATTATCTATGGTCAGGGCATTTCCAAGGAAGGCTGTATCCTTGATATTGGCGTCACCCTGGATATCATTAAGAAAAGCGGTGCATGGTTCTCTTACAATAACCAGAGAATCGGCCAGGGCAGGGAAAATGTGAAGAAGTTCCTGAAAGAAAATACCGAGATGGCCAAAGAAGTTGAAGGCAAAATCAAGGCTGAATATGATAAAGCCTTTTTGAGCAGTGTTCAGGCTCATGTGGCTGATGAGGATACCTGACAGCCACAGTAAAAGGGGATGGCTGTAATAAGAACCCCGACTGTCACCTTTAGGCGTTACCGCAATCAAAGATTTCGAACGGGTGCCCGGGAACCTTGTTGCTACGCAATAAGCAGAAGTTATCAGAGCTGTCGCGATGTGATGAAAAATCATGTTGCGGCAGCTCTTTTTACTCTATTTCCATCATTCACCATGATATCATGCCATGACATTTTTCCATCAAAAAATTTCATTAAATACCCATTTTCAACCCTTCATTTTACAGTGAGAACGAGCGTTAATCAGACTCAGAATGGCTTGCAGAGCGAGTTTTACTCTGGGCCAGACATAGGGTCCATAGATGTCATCTCTTGGCGGGAATGAAATAAAATATCACATTTTAATTCTATAATAAAATTATATTACGAAAAGTAATTGACAATTTCCATTGGTTATTGTATAAATAAAATCAGGTAATAACACAGATGTTTTGTATAATATAACTATGCGAGTCAGCCGTTCTATTCCTCTGTTTAAAATGTAGTACATGATTTTTAATATGTATTCTGCCTGGAAGGCAGTTCATATAAAAAAGATTAAGGAGGAGTTCACGAAATGAAAAAGAACGTACGTCTCTTATCTCTGGTTCTTGTAATGGTTATGGCTGTTACGCTGCTAGGCGCCTGCGGACAGGAAGCTACACCCAGCACAGCTACACCTTCAGCCAGTTCCAGTAGTACACCCACTGAGGCACCTAGCACTGTACCGCCGGAAGAGCCGGATACGATTACAGCATTGCTCCCGCCTATCACCAATGAATTTGTTAATCGTTTGGAACAAGTTGAAGCCAAGTTCAAGGAAAAATATCCCCACCTTACCTTGAAAATTGAAGCTGCCAGCTGGGATGACCGTATTGAAAAGCTAGACACACAAGTAAATGCCGGTACTCCACCGGATATCGCATTCCTGGGCTCGGAATTTATTGCCAAATACGTCGATATGGGTGTGGCAATGGATATCACCAAATATGCCACGGCTGATATGATCGCAGATTTCGATCCCGCTCCCATTCAGTACATGAAAAACGGCAATGGCCTTTATGGATTACCCGCATATATGGAAATCCATGGTATAGGCGGAAATAAGGAATACATGGAAGCTGCCGGTATCGATTGGAAGAGCATCCAGAAGAACGGCTGGACCTTTGAAGAGTTTGCCGCTGCAGTTAAAAAGTCAGTCGGTGTAAAGGGTGCCAACAGCACCAGCAAGTACGGCCTCGTATTTGCAACAGCCGGTACGACCACCAAGAACTATATTGAAATTTTCGCTAAGAACGGTGGTATGCCCAGTGAATTTGACAGCAGCCTGAAATATACATACACCAGCAAGGATTTTCTTAAGGTCCTTGAAGGTGTCAGTGAACTTATCAACAACGGTGCTAACATGAATGCCACCTCGGGTGAGAGATGGAATCTCTTCCTCACCGGCCAGACCGTATTTACTGGTAAGGGACTTGCTACCTTTGAGAACAGTGCAAAGAAAAACAACGCTAAAATAAAAGCCAATGATGGTACCGCTGTAAAGGATTCCCTGCCTGTAGATTATGTGGTAATGCCCGTACCTACATCCAATGGCGCATCTCCCGCATACTATGCCGTAGTAGACGGATATGTTACATTCCGCGGTAAACAAGCTCCTACAGAAGCTCATATGAATAATGTCGTAAAAGCTGCTTATTATCTGGCATCAGGCGAGAATGCAGCTGAAGTTAATGCCGACCTCTTTGCAGTTAATATCAGCAAATCCGGTCAGGAAGCTTCCAGCAAGTACCCCATCGAACGGAATGCCGAAAATCTTGCATGTACCGAAGGGCTGATGGGTAAGGCTGCTCCTGCCCGTCCTGAAATTCCTTCCGATAAGCTGGCCCAGGGTACCAAGATCATGACAGAAGTTATCATTCCTAAGTTCCAGGCTTTACTGGCCAAAGAAATTACTCCTCAACAGATGTATGATGCAATTTATGAAGCCGCAGTTGCCGCTTTTGGCGAAGATGGCATTGTTAAGGACTAATTTTCTCAGCGTACCTGTAAACTGATTGGCCGCAGGCACAGGAGCTCAATGTTCCTGTGCCTGTATTTACGGGTAAGCATTACTTAAGATTACTTTGTGTAAATATTGAATATGGACAGCGATAGGGAAAGGAGAGGCCCATGGGAAAAGAAAATGCAGGAATAACCAAAAAGCCCAGGAACCGTTCATTCGGAAAAGATGAAAATCTTTGGGGATATGTGTTTATCTCTGTGGCAGTGATTGTATTCTGTCTGTTCACCTTGTATCCCATTATTAACGCATGTATCATCAGCATGCAGAAGTATAACCCCATACAATCCAAATGGGTGGGTACTGCAAACTTTGAAGCGCTTCTCAAAGACAAATTGTTTTTTAAATCCATTAAAAATACAGTAGTTTATACAGTGCTGACTGTTCCTGTCAACATTGCGCTTTCATTCGCACTGGCGATTTTGATTATTCCTTTTAAAAAGAGAACACAAACAGTCTTCAAGGCTCTTTATTATTTGCCGGGTGTAGCTTCCGGCGTATCTCTCTCGGTAGTTTGGCTTTGGATTTACAGTTCTCTGCCTACCGGACTACTCAATCAGCTCATAGGTCTATTAGGCCTGGAAAGCCAAAACTGGTTGGGTCAAAGTAAAACCGCGATGTTTTCTCTTGTTCTGATGTCATGGCTGTCAAACCACGGCACCAGTGTTATCATTTACATAGCTGCACTGCTGGCTATTCCCAATGATTATTATGAGGCTGCGGCCATTGACAGCGCAACCTTTCTGCAAAAGCTGCGCTATATTGTATTACCAATGGTAAAACCCACCACCCTGTTTCTCTTTGTTACAGGTATCATCACATCATTCCAGGTGTTTATGAACGCTTATATGATGACCGGCGGCGGCCCCGACAACAATACAACCATGGTCGGTCTGCTGATTTTCAATAATGCGTTTAAATACTCGGAATTTGGCAAAGCATCGGCACAGGCTCTTGTACTGGCAGCTGTAATCGCTGTGATTTCCCTGCTGCAGTTCAAGTTCATGGGCGATGAAGTAGAGTATTAGAAAGGGAGATGATGGAATGGGTTTATATAATGACTTCAATGAAAACAAAAAGCTGCGCTATTTGCGCAATGGGCTGATCATAATCTTTTTATGCCTTTTTGCCATAACCACATTGTTTCCCATTTACTATATGATCATTTCCTCTTTCGGTCCTCCCATAGAAGCAGGTGCTGCCAGCCAATCCCTGTTTCCGACCAAGTGGACGATGGGAAGCTATACATTCTTTTTCAATTACAGCAGGCACTCGGTTCGCTGGCTTTTCAACTCCCTCATTGTTTGTACGGGGATTATGGTGAGCAATGTTGTTTTTGCCACCATGGGAGGCTATGCTTTTGCCAAGGTTCCTTTCAAGGGTAATAAGCTCATGTTCAATGTCCTTTTGTGTGCGATGATGATTCCTTATCAGGTCACTCAGGTACCCTTGTATGTGCTAATCGTCAATACATTCCAGATGCAGAATTCTTATGCGGCATTGATTCTGCCCAGTCTTTGCAATGTCTACAATATCTTCCTATGCAAGCAGTCCATGGGCAGTATTCCTACTGAAATTATCGAGTCTGCAAAAATAGAAGGCTGCAATCAGTTCAAGATTTTATATAAAATTATAATGCCTTTATCCAAGACCATCATGGCTGTTATGGCCATTACAACCTTTATGGGCAACTGGAACACCTTCTTCTGGCCGTTTCTTGTCACAAGTAAAATGGAGATGCAAACTATCCAGGTAGGCCTTAAGAATTTCAGCTTTGCCAATACCACCTTTTTCGGGCCCATGATGGCCGGTGCCACTGTGGCTGCGGTTCCTATGTTCTTGTTGTTCTTCAGTCTGCAGAAGTACTTCCTTGAGGGGGTTACAGTCGGTGCGGTTAAAGGCTGAACTAGAGAAAGATGGATGTTGAAATTTAAGGGCGGGCTTGTGGTGTGTTGCCGCAGGCCCGTATTACTTTTTAAGGAGGACTTTGTGAAACCGGCGTATCTTATTGACCTGGACGGGACGCTCTATGCAGGAGACAATCCCATTCCCCATGCGCCCGAATTCATACATTATCTGAAACAAGAAAACAGGCCCTACCTGCTGGTTACCAATTGTCCCTCACGAACAGCGGCTCAAGTGGTGGAGAAGCTGGCGGGCCTTTCTATCCATGTACCGGAGCGCGCTGTTCTTACCAGTGGTATGGCTGCGGCCATGTACCTAAAGGAACAGGGGTTGGAACGGGTGTTTCTGTTGGGCGGTGAAAGTGTAAGGCAAGAGTTGGAAAGCCGGAGCATCGGTCTTGTACAAGAGAACTCCGACTGCGTGCTGGTAGCCTGGGATAAGAACTTTAGCTATGAAAAGCTGGAAAGAGCCGCTCGGCAGATAAGAAATGGGGCGGTACTGGTTTGTACCAACCCCGATAAGGTCATCCCCGGAAACTTGGGTCCGGTGCCCCATAGCGGATCACTGTGTGCCGCTGTGGAAAGCGCCTCCGGCGCTTGTGCCGTGATGCTGGGAAAACCAGGCCCCCATATGGCCCGGTATGCTTTGGCGCTCCTGGGAACAGAGCCTCAGAATACCATTATGGTGGGTGATCTGCAGGAAACCGACATACGATTTGCCAATAACAATGGGATGCGTGGTGCTTTGATGCTTACGGGACTCACCGGCAGGGAGGATATTTCTTCTCAGGACCCGCCGACCTTTGTTTTTGAAAGCCTGTCTGACCTGGTTGCACATGACAGAGAGAACTATCTTTGAGGCTACTTTTTATTTTTAAGCATATAGCGATAGACGCCCGGAGTGGAGTTGGGTATTAGCGTTGCCCCCACGCATTTCTCGTAAAATTCCACAGGGCCTACACCGCCTATAATGGCATAGACATAGCCCTGTTCGCGCATGGCTTGCAGTGTCACAAGAAGAAGAGCCTTTCCAAGACCCTTGCCCTGTTCACTCTCAAGCACCCGGGTAGGTCCGAAGAAATTAAGTGCAGTGGCATCATAGCAGGCGTAGCCTAAAATATCATCTCCACGGGTGGCGATAAAACAGGATACCGGTGTGCGCGAAAAGCAAACATCGCATTGCCCGGCACCTCCCGGCCCTGAATGGGTGTTGACCCAGTCCAGCACCTTGTACTTATTGCAGGAAAGGGGGCGGTGGACATGGATGCCTTCCGCGTCCAGCTTTTCAAGCAAAGAGGCGGGGTTGGGCAGATCCAAAAGATGTACAAACATATCGGGCATAACCATTCTCCTTTCTATACGAAAGAGCGACCGGTCGCTTAAATCATTAGCGCCAAGCCGTCATAAGCCGTTTCAAAGCCCAACGACCGGGCTCTTTGGGCAAGCTCCTCATGGGTGAGCCCTCCAAAGTGGGAAAAGTGTGTCACAATAAATAATGTGCTTTCATCGGCGGAGCCTATTTCCAACAGCTTGGCCTTAAGCTCAGCATTATCCGGAAGGCCCATGTGATAACGGCCAACACGACGGTCCATAGCCGTACAGTCCATACTCACCCCATCAAAATGTAAGTTTTTCAAGTAATCCCATACTTCAGGCTTAAAATTGGTACCGGTATCATTGGCGTATAACAGGCGCTTGCCTTCCCGTTCAATGATATAGATGTAGCAGTTTTCATCGCGCTTGTGGTCGGCAGGTAGAGCCGTTACCAGATGGTCGCCGGCTTGTACCGGTATAAATGGGAGTAAGGGCTGGAATGTCACCCGGTTGGGTAAATCCTTGAATACGGCATATTCACCCATAATGGTTCTTTCCCAGGTGGCCTGTACCATATCATTACCGTATAAGGTCATGATACCGTCGACATCCTGTGCAAAATCGTTGCAGCGAAGCGCAGCATCCAACGGATAGAAATGGTCGGCATGGGAATGTGTAATGAGTATATGCCTGATTCCAGGCAAATCGAATTCAGGTGTATTAAGAAAATGGTGATAGGTGTCAGGTGGAAAATCCATCAGCAGGCTATCGTCTATCAGTACCTGGGAACGGGTGCGAACATCCTTGCCGCCATGCTCACGGGCAGTTTGACATAGACTGCACCGGCAAAAAAGTGCGGGGCACCCCTCCGCAGCAGAAGTTCCCAAATAGCGTATCTTCATTCTAATTCCTCCTCCTTAAATTAGTCCAGCTTCACACATATGGAACCCAATGGCTTATGCTGGCCGGCCAGAATATCACCCAGTGTTTCAATGGATAAGGGTGTATATTCATATGCAGCCAAAGCAGCGCAGCCCGAATCCAGAAGCGGCAGGTCATAGGGATTTCTCATGGCAACAAAAATGACATTGGGGTGGGCTTTTGAGAGCTTATCGGCCAGGGTAAGCTGATCACGGAACAAATGGGCGTTATATGTACCGAACACCACTGTATCGGCATGGGCAGCAGCAGCCAGGACCTGATCACATTGCTCGGGCGTAGGCTGAGTGGCAACGGTTATGCCCTGACCTCCCAGACGCTTGCTGAGAAGGTCGGGCATATTAAGCTCAAGCTGGAGGGGGTTTCGTACATTGGTTTGGTTGAAAGCGTTGGTACCGACCACCAATACCCTGCCTTTGACGGGAAGCTGATCTTTAGGATCCTTGTAAAGCGCGATACTGCTCCGGCTGATGTTCCGGGCAATTTCCCTGTGGGTATCACAGCCAATCATATCTAAATTAACAGGTGTGTTTTGGCAATACCGCTTCTTGCACTTTATAATACGGTTAAAGGAAGCATCAATTATGGCTTCATCCAATTCTCCCGAAGCAATCTGCTTTTCCAGTATTTCCACCAGTTCCGCTCCCAGTGCAGGGCTGCGAGAGATGGAGATAATATCAACCCCGGCTTTAACAGCGGCCAGCGCACCGGGAATGATGCCAAATTCACGTCTGATGGCCTCCATTTCAAGATCATCGGTGCGGACTATGCCATCGAAATGAAGTTTTTCACGGAGAAGGTCATGCATGATCACCCTGGACATGGTAGCGGGCAAGCCCGAAGGATCAATGTTTGGGAATACGATATGAGAGGTCATAATGGCGGGTGCTCCCCGTCGAATGCCTTCAATATAAGGCTTTAGCTCCAGGTCAAACAACTGATCAAGATTCTTATCAACCCGGGGCAGTGCGAAATGCGAATCCTGATAGGTATCGCCATGGCCCGGAAAGTGCTTGAGTACGGACATCACGCCAGCCTTTTCAAGGCCGTCCATCATACGCATGGCGTAGGCGGTTACTGCTTCCACAGTGTCCCCGTAAGCCCGTACGCCTATTACCGGGTTTCTGGAATTGGTGTTGACGTCCACTACGGGAGCAAAGTTTGCATTTAAGCCTACGTTTTTTATTTCAAGGCCGCAGTGGTATCCGACACGGAATGCATTTTCTGTATTACCCGTGGCTGCCGTTGCCATAGCCCCAGGGAAATGTGTAAAGTCTTTGCTGAAGCGGGTGACCATTCCACCCTCCTGATCTGCAGATATAAAGGGGATGAAGCCGGTCTCCCTATGGATATAATCCTTTAAAAACGATACAAGCTCCAAGGTTTGCTGTTTGTTTTTTAAATTATGAGCATACAGGCTGACATTACCTATCTTATATAACCTGATCAGGTCAAGGAATTGTTGGGGCGGCATAAGACCTTCAAAACCCACACTTACCATTTGGCCCAGCTTTGTACGCAATTCCATCCATGCATCCCGCCTTTCACGTTGTCTGAAATGATGAGTATGATGAAAGATTTCTTAGCGTCATAATACCTAATTCAGCCGGGTGTGTCAATACAATCTGTAATAATATTTTATCTTAAATAATTTTTTTGGTATTTTATTTCGTCATGATTCAAAGCTGTCTTACCCATTACTTTGCTAACAAAAAAATATCTGATATACTAAAAATGATATTTAAGAAAGCCTTACCCCAATTTGTTTAAATTTGATAGATTGAGGGTTATCATGAAATATACTTATTCAGCCTTGATCCTTAAGAGATATCTTTAGAACCCTTGAGGACAATATTGTCCAAATGCAGCACATGAATCAATGTGTTGATAAAATGATGGTCTCAAAGGAAAGTGATTCCCCACCTCAGTCCAGCCCTATTCAATTTGCTTCAATTGCTACAAAAAGATGTGTTATAATTAACCTATCTTATTTATGGATAGGTGAGCGATATGACCATAACCTCAGTTGAAAAAACTCGAAACAAAGATATGATGCGCATATTTATTGATAATCACTATGCTTTTACCATTCCCCAGGAGGATTATATTCGGAATCATCTTTATGAGGAGGAAGAGGTCAGTGAGGAAAAGCTTCACCATATACGCCAGAATGTGTTGATCCATGCAGCGAGGGAGCGTGCGATACGCTATTTAATGATTAAAGACAGAAGCGAAGGTGAGCTCATTAAAAAGCTTATGGACTTAGGCTTTGATGAAGATGTGGCTAAGAGTACTACTGGGGCTTTAAAGGCCATAGGTTACCTAAATGATACCCGCTATGCCCTGAAGTACCTTTCCGAACGTGTCAAAACCAAGGCTCTCTCAAAAAAAGCTTTGCGTTTTGAGCTGGAGCATAAGGGCATTGACCCATCTATTATAGAGGGAGCTCTCTCAGAGTTCGAAACAGACGATGAAGAGGTTGCGTTGCGTGCGGCAAGGAAAAAGTTTGGAAAATATAATCTCAATGAACAAAAAATCGAGCAAAAGTTATTGAGCTTTCTTTACCACAGGGGTTTTTCCTTTGAGGTAGGGAAAAGGGTTTTGGTGCGGCTTAAGACCGAATAATAGTCAAAAATAATAAATCAAAGCACAATTAGTAAATTATAGTATAAAAAAGAGTTGACACCTCCGATTCAAATATATAAAATTATTGTATAAATATGTAATTTTATATAGCCGGAGGTTGTTATGAAAAATAGAATAAAAAGCTTTCTTAAGAGCCGTAAAGGAATGAATACCGTTGAGGTTGTCATTATTCTGGCTATCGTGGTAGGTATCGCTATTATATTCAGAGATCAAATAGGAGCTTTTGCCGCCGGCTTGATGGATTCCATATTTAATGATCCCAATGCAGGGTTCTCACCATCCGGAATGAAAAATTATACACCGACGCCTACTCCGTAGCAAAACCGTTTATAATGAGTGAGTACAAAACACTGAGACCAAAAGTTTCGGTGTTTTTTTATACTTCAATAATTAATCAAAGTATTGCATAGAATAGGAAAATGTAATATACTATCAACAGACCATATTATCAGGTAATAATTAAGCGTGGAGAGGATACCATTGAGCAGAGATCCAAAGGCTAAACATGAGAGACAGACCAAGCTTGTTGAGAAGCTGAAAGAGGATCCATTCCTCACTGATGAGGAGCTTGCAGATCAGTTGGGCGTCAGTGTACCCACCGTCAGACTTGATCGGCTTGAGTTGGGAGTACCCGAACTCAGGCAGCGGGTTCGTGATATGGCATCCAAAAACCACAATAAGGTACGTTCTTTAGGCTTAGATGAGATCATTGGAGAAATCGTCGAATTGAATCTGGGTGAAAGTGCGATTTCAGTACTTGAAACCACCGATCAGATGGTTTTCGCACAATCAAAAATTGTACGTGGTCATTATATCTATTCTATGGCAGAGTCAATTGCTATAGCTGTCATCGATGCGGATGTAGCCCTGGTGGGAGTAGCGAATATCAAATACAAGCAACCGGTTCATGCGGGAAATAAATTGGTTGCCAAGGTTACCATCAAGGAAAAACGTCCTAAGGGAAGGCATATTGTGTGGGTTATGATCTATAATAAGCAAGTTGAGGTATTTAGAGGGAAGTTCTTATTAGTGGAAATTAATAACCGTGCTTAACGGTTTTGGGTATACTCCAAAAAGCGAAGTATGAATAATCAATGTGAAGGAGTTGGAGTGCTTTGAGAATTGTAGTTGATGCAATGGGAGGAGACAACGCACCCGATGAAATAGTAAAGGGTTGTCTCGAAGCTTTAAATACAAGTGAGGGGTTTGAGATCGAGCTTCTGGGTGACCGCACTGAAATACAAAGATGCCTGGGAAGCGAGAATAGCAATAATTCTCGAATTATTATCACAGAAACTCAGGATGAGATCACCAATTTTGATAAACCGACTGAAGCAATTAAGAAAAAGCAAAATTCAGCCATTGTAGTTGGCATGAAGAAAATAAAGTCCCGATCTGCAAATGCCTTTATCTCAGCAGGAAGTACAGGCGCTCTCCTCGCCGGATCGCTTTTGGTAGCAGGGAGAATGAAGGGAGTCGTAAGGCCGGCTTTGGCTCCCGTTGTTCCGTCCATCAAAGGCCAGACTATGATTATTGATGCGGGGATGAATACGCAAATCAAGCCAATCAACTATCTTCAATTTGGTATTATGGGAACCGAGTATATGAAAGCCATGTTTGGAATTCAAAACCCAAAGGTCGGACTGGTTAACGTCGGTACTGAGGAAAGCAAGGGCAATGAAGCTCTGAAACAGGCCTTTGAGGTTTTGAGTAAGGCAAACATCAATTTTATCGGCAATGTTGAAGGCCGTGACCTGACTGAAGGAAAGGTTGATGTTGTGGTGTGCGACGGTTTTACCGGAAATGCCATGTTAAAGGTCATGGAGGGGACGGGCAAATACTTCATGGATTATCTCAAAAAGATGTACTCAAAGAGTTTATCAGGAAGAATAAGCTATCTCTTGGTCAAGCATGAGCTCAAAAAGTTAAAAAAACAGATCGATCCTGAAGAATTGGGTGGAACACCAATACTGGGAGTCAATGGCATGATTTATAAATGCCATGGAAATTCTAAGGCAAAAGCCATTAAGAATACCATTCTCAGAGCTTGCAGTTCTGCTTGTACTACTGTGGTGGAGCAAATGAAAAATATCTTTGCGTGCATGGAAGTCGGAGGTCTGTATGACGAAGCCCTTTAAGGCTGGAATTATTGGAATTGGCAGCGCGCTGCCGGAAAAACGGCTCACCAACAGTCAACTAGAAAGTATTGTAGAAACGACAGATGAATGGATTATTAAAAGAACGGGTATAAGAGAACGACGCATCCTTGAAAAGGATATTCCTTTATCGAAACTGGCTGCACAAGCATCTTTGAAAGCAATTTCCGACGCGGGGCTTACACCTATGGATATGGATCTTATCATTGCCACCACGGTGACCCCGGATTATCTTACCCCATCGTTATCCTGCTCCATCCAAAAGGAGATTGAGGCAAAAAAGGCCGCCGCCTTTGACTTAAATGCGGCCTGTACCGGGTTTATCTATGCACTTCAGGTTGCACAGGAATTCATTAAAAATGGGACTTACAACCATATTCTTGTTGTATCAGCTGAGGCCTTGAGCCGGGTGACGGATTTTTCCGACCGTAAGACCTGTGTTTTATTTGGAGACGGAGCGGGGGCTGTGGTACTGGGTAAGGTAGAAGATGGTACAGGTATAGAATCAGCGCTAATGGGAGCTTCAGGTGAGGGCGGTTCTGTTCTGACCTTGCCTTGTTTCTATTCGAATGAAGAGGACCAGGCCAACCGTAATGAAGGCAAAAATCAGGTTATCTGGATGGACGGCAGCGAGGTTTTCACCTTTGCAACGCGTATTATGGGCGAGGCTACTAATAACGTCCTCCATTCTGCAGGCATCACCATGGAAAGCATAAAGTATGTTTTCCCTCATCAGGCCAATGTGCGGATATTGCAGAATGCCGCTAAAAGGCTTGATGTGCCCATGGAAAGGATTTATACCAATCTTGAATACACCGGCAATATATCCAGTGCAAGCATCCCTGTTTGTCTGGATGAGGCATCTTCAAAAAATATGCTCCAAAAAGGCGACAAAATTATTCTGGTGGCCTTCGGCGGCGGACTGACCTATGGAGCGGTTCTACTGACCTGGTCCAAATAATTAAGGCATGACAAAAGAATAGGGGAATTATTATTTGATCATGCCTAAACATTCAAGGAGGTACCCCAATGGGTAAAACAGCTTTTATTTTCCCTGGTCAAGGTGCACAGTATGTAGGAATGGCTAAGGAAATCTCAGAGAGCTCAAAAGCTGCAGGCCTTATCCTGGATGAAGCCACAGAAGCTTTAGGCTTTGATGTAAGAAAAATGATCTTTGAAAGTGACGACGAAACTCTTACTATAACCGAAAATACTCAACCCACTATTTTAACGGCAAGCATGGCCTGTGCGCAACCTCTACTGGAAGCAGGAATAAGACCTGATTATACGGCAGGCTTAAGCTTGGGCGAATATGCAGCCCATGTACTCGCAGGATCCCTATCCTTCAAGGATGCGGTCCGACTGGTCAGAAAGCGCGGGAAATACATGCAGGAGGCCGTCCCTGTGGGAGAAGGCGCCATGGCGGCTATACTGGGACTTTCCCGTGAGGATATTCTTGATATCTGTCAAAAAGCAAGTTTTATGGGAGTGGTCGAGCCTGCCAACTTTAACTGCCCCGGTCAGATTGTTGTGGCAGGAAAGACTGAGGTGGTAAAGGAGGCCATAAGGCTTGCCACTGAAAAAGGAGCAAAACGAGCCATGCTATTGAATGTAAGTGCTCCCTTCCATTGCAGTCTCTTAAAGCCAGCTGGAGAGAAGCTTTCACAAGAGCTTGAGAATATAGCCGTAAAGCCCATGACCATTCCTGTGGTTACCAATGTCACAGGAAAGATCGTGAACTCAGAAGAAGAGATTAAGGATCTCTTAGTCAGACAGGTCAGCTCCTCCGTTCTGTGGGAGGATTGTGTTGCTACGCTTCTTGAAAATGGCGTGGACACTTTCATTGAAATAGGACCGGGCAAGGTTCTGAGCGGCTTTGTCAAGAAGGTTGACAAGAATGTCAGGGTTTGTAATGTGGAGGACAACGCATCACTAAAACAGACCTTGGAGGTTCTGGGGGCTGCGGGACAGGGCCTTTAAAAATAGTGCCAGCAGCCTATGATAGGGGATGATAACATGGACTTTCATAATAAGACCGTAATTGTAACGGGATCCACCCGTGGTATTGGTCATGCACTGGCATGTGCATTTGCTCAGAACGGTGCCAATGTGATGCTTTCCGGCACCGGAGACAGCGTCTACAAGGCCGCCGATGAGCTTAAGAATCAGGGATTTTCCGTTGCAGGTTACAAAGGTGACCTCAGTATTCCATCACATGCTCAAGGTCTCATTGAAAAAACCGTCGAGACCTTCGGAAGCGTGGATGTATTGGTCAATAATGCAGGCATTACCTGTGACAAGCTTTTAATCCGTATGGAGGAAGACGATTGGGATAGAGTCATGGAGACCAATCTCAAAGGTGCATTCCTCTGCACAAAGGCTGCCGCGCGTATTATGATGAAAAAAAGAAGCGGCAGAATTATCAACATTACCTCAGTTGTAGGTCTGATGGGAAATGCAGGACAGGCAAACTATGCGGCTTCCAAGGCTGGGCTTATTGGCTTTACAAAGTCTGTAGCCCGGGAATTTGCTGCACGGGGGATTACCTGTAATGCAATCGCACCTGGATTTATAGAAACCCAGATGACTGGCTCATTGCCTGAGGAAATAAAAGAGCAATATCTTAAAGGCATACCCCTCGGCAGGTATGGGACACCTGCAGAAGTAGCTGATTTGGCATTGTTTCTGGCATCCGACAGGGCTCAATATATTACGGGACAGGTAATAAATATTGACGGTGGGCTGCATATGTAATATTATTTCTAATGGATGCAATAATAGGGATAGTTTCATATTATAATTCCTGTCTGGAAGGGGGTGAATGGTGTGGTATTTGAAAAGGTTAAGGATATCATTGTAGAACAACTGGGTGTTGATGAGGGTGAAATCTCAATGGAGGCTTCTTTCATCGATGACCTCGGTGCCGATTCACTCGATATCGTAGAGCTTATTATGGCTCTCGAAGAAGAGTTTGATTTGGAAATACCAGACAAGGAAGCAGAAAAGATTACAACCGTTGGTGATGCTGTTGATTACATTAAGGCTCATCAATAATGAATTAAGTGTATAAAGAAAGTCCCGACTTTATTAGTTGGGGCTTTTTTTAGTGGAGTGAGTCGAGGCTTGAGATGCGTTCCTCCGGTAACGTACCTCTGTGAGTGGGTCGAGACTTGTGATACAATATAAAACCTAAATAGTAAAGAGCAACATGTTTGATACCGGAAGCATTTATCCAAGTTGCAAGGAGGTCAAATTAATGAAGAAAAGAGTCGTAATAACAGGTTTGGGCGTCGTTCATTCACTTGGCAATGACGTAGAGACCTTCTGGAATGCAATTAAAGAAGGCAAAAATGGCATAAAGACCGTTACAAAGTTTGATACAACCAATTTCTCCACTAAAGTCGGTGCACAAATTGATGATTTTGATGGCACCCAGTACATTGATAAAAAAGAAGCCAAGAGAATGGATCTTTTTACCCAATATGCTGTAGCTGCTTCAAAGCAAGCCGTTACAATGTCCGGACTTGATTTTGCCGCCATGGATCCCTATCGTACCGGTGTTCTCATCGGTTCAGGTGTGGGTGGTATTGAGACCCTGGAGGATAACTGCAAGTCGCTTTTCGAAAAGGGTCCTAAAAGAGTAAGCCCTTTCTTTGTGCCTATGATGATCGTCAATATGGCATCAGGACAGGTAGCCATACAGTTTGGAGTCAAGGGATACAACGGGAGCATGGTCACAGCCTGTGCAACGGCCAATCATTCAATTGGTGAGGCCATGCGCATTATTCAAAACGGCTACGCCGATGTCATGATCACCGGTGGCGCAGAGGCTTCCATTACCCCTCTAGGTTTTGCCGGGTTCTGTTCCATGAGAGCCATGACTGAAAACGAGGATCCGTCAACCGCTTCAAGGCCTTTTGATAAGGATCGTGATGGCTTCGTAATGGGAGAAGGTTCGGGCATACTGATCCTGGAGGAATACGAACATGCCGTCAAGCGTGGTGCCAATATTGTAGCTGAGCTTGTTGGATTTGGCGCTACCTGTGATGCTTATCATATGACAGCACCCGATCCTGAGGGAGAAGCGGGTGTAAAATGTCTGCAGTTTGCTATAGAGGATGCCGGTATTTCACCTGAAAAGGTGGGTTATATCAATGCACATGGCACGAGTACGCCTCTCAATGACCCTCTGGAAACAAAGAGCATTAAAAAGGTCTTTGGTGAACATGTCAAAAATGTACCGGTAAGTGCAACCAAATCCATGACAGGACATCTTTTGGGTGCAGCAGGTGGTATTGAGGCCATAATTACTATTATGGCCATCCGAGACAGCTTCCTTCCGCCCACTATCAACCTGAAAAATCCTGATCCTGATTGTGATTTGGATTATGTGCCCAATGTCGGCCGTGCAAAAGTTCTGGAATACGCCATTTCCAACTCTCTCGGCTTTGGTGGACATAACGGAGCCCTGGTCATAAAGAAATTCGAGAAGTAGAACTGATGACCAGCTAAGAACCCCACAATAAAACACGGGTCGTATCCCTGTTTGATTCAAAATTCAAACGGAGATGCGACCCTTATTTATTGTGCCAAGCTTATTTTCAAAATTTGATTTAGGTCAAAGTAATATTAAAAAAGAGCAGCTAAAATAGAGACATCAGATAAAAAAAGGAGACGATATTATGACAACAAAAACATTTCAACTGCAAACATTAACCTGCCCTTCCTGCATGGCCAAAATTGAAGGCATGCTGAAAAAGACTCAAGGAGTCAATCATGCAGAAGTACTGTTTAACGCCAGCAAGGCCAAGGTGACTTTCGATGAGGGGGCAGTGGATTCAGACTCACTTAAAAAGAAGATTGAGTCCTTGGGGTTTAAGGTGCTGGGAGAAAAATAGTCCTGAGTGCTTGGGGAGAAGGGTATGATAAAGATGAGTAAGGTTCAGAGAGTTGTTATTTCCGGGATTCTTGTCGCAGTGGCTTTCGTGTTGAAATATACTGTCGGTGAGCACATTATAACACATATTGTCATGATCGCAGCAGCTCTTGTTGCAGGAATCCCCATCTTGAAAAATGCCTGGTCGGCTTTAAGATATAAGATACTCGGTATAGACGCACTTGTATCCATTGCCGTTATAGGGGCCATGTTTATCGGTGAATACTGGGAGGCTGCGGCTGTTACCTTTCTGTTTATGCTGGGTGACTATCTGGAATCCCGAACCCTCGAAAAGACTCGTTCATCCATTAAAGCGTTGCTGAAGCTGGCACCCGATACCGCAAGAGTCCTGAAAGACGGAGTTGAGATAGATGTTTCTCCTGATAGTGTTGTAAAAGGCGATCTTGTGGTGGTGAAGCCTGGAGAAAAAATACCAGTGGACGGCACTATCAAGGAAGGCATGGCCTATGTCAATCAAGCCGCCATTACAGGTGAGTCCATGCCCATTAGTAAGGATACCGGGGATATGGTTTTTTCAGGCACAATTGCCGAATCAGGTTATTTAATCATCCAGGCTGACCGGGTTGGGGAGGATACGACCTTTGCGAGAATTCTTCAAATGGTGGAGGAGGCACAGGATAAAAAGGCCAATACCCAAAAATTCATTGAGAGATTTTCAAAGTACTACACTCCGGGCATCATTGTTTTATCAGTTCTGGTGTATTTGCTTTCCATGGATTTGGTGCTGGCGCTTACCTTGCTTGTGATTGCTTGCCCGGGAGCCTTAGTTATATCGACTCCCGTTTCTATTGTGGCTGGGATAGGCAACGGTGCAAAGCACGGGGTCCTTGTAAAAGGCGGAGATATTATGGAAAAGCTGGGCAGAATAAAAGTGCTGGCCTTTGACAAAACAGGAACCCTTACTGTCGGTAAGCCTGAGGTAACGCGCATTCAAGCCTTTATTGGGGAAGAAGATGAACTATTGAGAGTGGCTGCCATCGGAGAAAGCTTTTCCGAGCACCCCCTTGCTCGTGCCATTATCAAAAGAGCAGAACAGGAGATGGGCTCTCTCAAGCAAAAACCTGAAAAAGCCGAGATGGTAGCTGGACAGGGTTTAAAAGCTGTAATTGAGGGTAAAACAATCTTAATCGGGAACAGGAAGCTCTTCATGGAGAATAATATTTCCACAGAAGACAGGGAAGGTGACATAAGAGATGAGGAAGAACAGGGGCGGACCGTCATTATTGTAGGAGATCTCAATGAGGTTTATGGTATTATCTCCATTGCCGATGTGGTAAGGGAGGACGCTAAAAAACTCATTGCCAACCTTAAGCATTTAGGAATCAAAAAGGTCGTGATGCTGACAGGCGATAATGAAAGAGCCGCCGGGGCTATTTCTCGTGAACTGGATTTGGATGAGTATCACGCACAGTTGATGCCCGAAGATAAGGTTAAGGCGCTGTCAGCACTTAAAGAGAAATATGGGAATACCGCCATGGTGGGAGATGGTGTTAATGATGCACCTGCCCTTGTGTCTGCTGATTTGGGCATTGCCATAGGTGGTGCAGGCACCGATGTGGCCATGGAAACCGCTGATGTTGTTCTCATGTCGGATGAGATTAAAATGCTTTCCCATGCTATCGGATTAAGTCGTGCCACCGTGAATAATATGAAACAGAATATTATTTTTGCCTTGATGGTTGCAGGATTTCTGCTGGCAGGTGTTCTTATCAGAACCGTCAATCTATCCTTCGGTATGCTGGTACACGAGTTGAGTGTTTTATTGGTCATTATAAATGCCGTCAGACTTTTAGGCTATGGGGCTAGAGGAGAGATAAAACGTGGAGTGCAATTTTCACCAAAAGCATGAGAAAACCTGTATTGAGATTGTTCCCATATTCAGTAGCCTTTCCCATGAGGAAATGATGGAGGTTGCCGGAATAACAGCCGAGAAGACCTTTGAAAAAGGTGAAATGATCTACAGTGCAGGAGATAAGCGAAAGCGGCTTTATGTGATACATAAAGGAAAGGTTAAGGTAACCAGAATTTCTGAAAGCGGTAAGGAACAAATTATCAGAATACTGGGCCCGGGAGAGTTCTTAGGAGAACTCTCCCTGTTTAGCGTTGATCCCCTTACCGATAACAGCGAAGCCATTGAAAAAGTGAATGTCTGTGTCATAGACGGTCAGCATATCAAGGAGCTGATGACCAAGCATCCATCCATAAGCTTTAAGGTTATGGAGGAATTAAGCAAAAGACTGGCAAAGGCTGAAAATCTCATTGAGAATATCAGCCTCCGAGGTGCTGAAAAGCGTCTTGCGGATATGCTTATCAGTCTTGGTGATGATAAGGGAAAAGTGGTGCTTAAGATGAGCAAGCGGGATTTGGCCTCCCACTTGGGTATGAGCCAGGAAACCCTCAGCAGAAAGCTATCTCATTTTCAGGACCTGAGGCTGATAAAGCTGAGCGGCCAGAGACAGATTTTACTGCTTGATTTACAGGGATTAAAGAGCCTGGAGTAAGGTTTATTGTACACCGGAGTGATGTTAAAGCAGCTTAAGCAAGGATTTTTTGAGCAGATTATAGAAATGACAGCAGCCGGAATGTTGTGCTAAAATATTATCAGTTGCTGTTATCCATAACAGAGGAGGTTTATTTTGAATAAGATTCCGGACACTATTCTTGAAACCGTCAGTGAATTAGAACAAAAAGTCGGATATAGATACAGAAATAAACAATATGCCATAAATGCCCTTGTTCACAGTTCCTACTCAAACGAGCATCATAGCTTTGCCGCAAAAAACAATGAACGCCTTGAGTTTTTAGGTGATGCCATTCTTGATTTTGTATTAAGTCTTATGCTTTATAATAATAATACCAACTTCAGTGAAGGCGAGATGAGCAAAATGCGGGCGCTCATCGTATGTGAAGCGTCTCTTAACATCTGTGCCCAAAAGATAGGACTAGGGGATATGATTCTCCTTGGACGTGGTGAGGAAGCCAATGGCGGAAGGACAAGGCCGTCCATTTTATCCGATGCCATGGAGGCTATTATTGGGAGTATCTATCTGGATGGTGGAATGGATGAGGCGGAAGGATTCATTATGAGCCTTCTTGGGGATATTTACAGCAAAGCTGTAAACGGAATGCTCTTTATGGATTATAAGACAGCGCTCCAGGAGGAATTGCAAAAATCCGGGGATGCACAGATTCAATATAAGCTCATGGAGTCCATGGGGCCTGATCACTCCAAAACCTTTAAAATAGCGGTTCATGCCAATGGTAAGGCTATTGGGGTCGGCGTGGGGAAATCAAAGAAGGATGCTGAGCAAATGGCGGCCAAGGCTGCTTTGGAAGAGATAAATCAGGCTCAATAGTGTGGAAAGGCCGGATCATGAGAGAAAGACGTCACATCAATATTCCGCTTTTTATTCCCCATAAAGGCTGCCCCCACACCTGTGTTTTCTGCGACCAGAGAAAAATCAGCGGGACCAGGCTGGAGCAATCCTTACTGAAAGTAAAAGAGATCCTGGAAGATAGCCTTTCCACCGTAGAAGCAGGAGATGATGTGGAGATTGCCTTTTTCGGAGGAAGCTTTACCGGGCTTCCGGAGGTTCAAATGGTTTCCTACCTGGAGTTGGCCCGCCCTTATGTGGAAGCAGGGAAAGTCCAAGGCATACGGCTCTCAACCAGGCCTGATACCATCAATGATCATATACTGGACATTCTTCAGCAATATGGGGTAACAACCATAGAACTGGGGGTTCAGAGCCTTGATGAAGAGGTCCTAAAGCTAAGCCGGAGAGGGCATACATCGGATGATACGGACAAAGCCTGTACCCTAATAAAGGAAAGGGGCATCAAGCTTGGTATCCAGACTATGCTCGGGCTTCCTGGAGACAGCTTTCCCAAAGCCTTAAAAACGGCGCAGGGTGTTATAAGAATAAAACCTTCCATGGTAAGGATCTACCCTGCGTTGGTGTTGGAGGGAACAGAGATGGAAGCCCTCTATAGAACAGGCCGATATACGCCTCTCAGCATTGAGGAGGCTGTTAATTGGTGCGCGGCCATTGTACCGCTTTATCGGCAAGCGGGTATTACTCTTTTACGAATTGGTCTACATGCATCGGAAACCTTGGAAAGCTCGGTTGTGGCGGGCCCCTATCATCCTGCCTTCGGCGAATTGGTAGAATCCCGCATTTTATATGATAAGCTTGTTGAGCAATTGGATGCCATGGAGCCCCTAAAGCAGGAAAGGCTTATCATCAGAACACGTTCTGAACTGGTTTCCAAGCTCATTGGACATAAAAAATCCAATATTCATGCCATTAAAAATAAATATGCCCTTACGGAGGTCCGTATTTTATCAGACCTTAATGAAGGGGAGTTTATGATAATAAGGGTCAAGGATGAAAACGAAGGAGATTCCGGTTATGAGAGTAATCGATACAGCCACCGTTATTGATGCCGTAGAAAATCTGTGTATTGAAGCCAATCTTTTTCTTAACGAAGACATAAAGGAAGCCCTTATACGGGCTTCTTGCGAGGAAGAATCCGACACGGGCCGGTCTATCCTGGCAAGCCTCGTTAAGAATGCTGAGATTGCTGCCAATGAACGTCTGGCCATCTGTCAGGATACGGGAATGGCTGTGATTTTTGTAGAGATAGGCCAGGAGGTTCATATTACAGGAGGCAGCCTTGAAGCCGCTCTTAATGAAGGTGTCCGCCGCGGCTATAAAAAAGGGTATCTCAGAAGCTCCGTCGTTTCTGATCCGCTCAGAAGAGAGAATACAAAAGACAATACACCGGCTGTTATTCACTATGAGATTAAGGAAGGCGACGGTCTTGTCATTCACGTAGCACCTAAAGGGTTTGGAAGCGAGAACATGAGTGCCCTTAAAATGCTTAAGCCCTCGGATGGCATTGAAGGAGTTAAAAAGGTTGTTCTCGATACTGTAAGCCAGGCTGGTGCCAATCCATGCCCACCGGTTGTTGTGGGTGTGGGTATAGGCGGAAGCATGGAAAAGGCGGCCTTGCTGGCCAAAAAAGCGTTAATGAGGCCTGTTAATAAGAACCATCCGGATCCCTACTATAAAGACTTGGAGCAAGAGCTCCTTTCCGGCATCAATAAGCTGGGCATAGGCCCTGCTGGTTTGGGCGGCCGTATCACTGCTTTAGGAGTCAATGTTGAGACCTATCCTACCCATATTGCCGGTCTTCCGGTAGCAGTCAACATCAGCTGCCATGTAACCCGGCATAAATCTGTGGCACTATAGTTTTAGTCCCCATTAAAGGAGAGGTCATGAGCGAAAATTACGGAACCCTTTATCTTGTGGCAACACCCATAGGAAATCTTGAGGATATTACCTATCGTGCGGTGAGGATATTATCCGAGGCGGATATCATTGCTGCCGAGGATACACGGCATTCACTAAAGCTTTTAAACCATCTGGATATAAAGAAGCCTTTAATAAGCTACCATGACAATAACCGGATCTCTCGGGCAAAAGAACTGGTGGACAAGCTTAAGGATGGAAAAAACATTGCGCTTATCAGCGATGCAGGTACCCCTGCTATTTCGGATCCAGGAGAGGAACTGGTAGCCATGGCCATTGAAGAAGGAATAGATGTGACTGCTGTTCCAGGCTGCTCCGCATCCATAACGGCGCTCATTCTATCAGGCCTCCCTGCGGGGCGCTTTGCTTTTGAAGGCTTTTTGCCCCAGAAGCATTCTGAACGGGTCAAATCCCTCGAAAAGATTCAGCATGAGGAAAGAACGCTGATTTTCTACGAAGGACCTCACCGAGTCAAGAATATGCTGGAAGATACCCTTAAGGTATTGGGAGACAGGCGCTGCGCTGTCATGCGGGAGCTCACCAAAATTCATGAAGAGGCTGTAAGAGGAACTTTAAGTCAGGTCACTGAACATTTTAATACCCATGATCCTCGGGGTGAATTTGTCATCGTTGTTGAAGGTTCGCAAATAAAGGCTTCTGATATTCAGCAGCCTGATTACTCCAGCTTATCTATTGAGCAGCATGTGGATCATTACTTGCAGCAAGGTCATGATCGCATGAATGCCATGAAGCTGGCAGCCAAAGATAGAGGTCTTTCAAAACGCGAGGTTTATGCATTATTAAATTCACAAAAATAATAACGTCACCCGTTAGCGAAATCAGAGATTTCGAACGGGTCCCCGAATTATTGATACTTCGTAATAGTCGTTATAAAGGGCTGCAGGGGCTTGGTACGGATAGAACCCTGGTTCCTGTATCTTTTAAGAGTGATCTCAAGCGCAAGCTAAATGGATTTTGGGTCCCATCAGGCCCTTCACCGGTAACGATGAGCTCAACTTCATAATGCTGGGCAAATTGTGCAATGGTTTCTGGAATCTTGTTGGAATGAAGAATAGTAAGCTCTGCACCATAAGATTTTGATAGGGAAAACAGATATTCCAAGGCCTCGCCGTCTTTGGCATTATCGACGAAATTCCAATCATCCTTTGTTACGTGAATCACGTAGAGTGAGCCGTCTTCTTTTTTTAATTCTGCTGCAGTTCGAATGAGTCTTTCACAGGCTTTTTGCTGGGTGACGCACACCAGTATTGACCCATATGTATTCAAATTAACCATCTCCGAATGTATTCAAAACATTTTATGTGTAATCCTAAAAAACTACACACTTATTATACCAGTTTTCCGGGTAAAAGTCTTTAAATTCCTTACGCGTATGTTTTGACAATTATCCCTTAACATGGTTATAATAACCTTACCCGTTACCGAAATCGAAGATTTCGAACGCCTAAAGGTGACAGGTCCCAAGAATATTGAAATATTCTATGTTATAATCAGGGAAGCAGAATGAGCAAAGTATGCGTTACGGGACAATGCAAAGCTTGTTACTGCAAAATTGGAAAAAGTTGGTGATGACCTATAACCTATAAACATATTGTTTGGGATTGGAACGGAACACTGCTAAATGATGCCGAGGCTTGTACCAAAGCTGTAGGCCAAATGCTGGAAAAGAGAAATATGGGGTCTTTATCTTTGGAAGAGTATCGTAAAAGGATTGTATTCCCCGTTATCAATCTGTATTACGAAGCGGGCTTTGATCTGGAAGAAGAAAGCTACGAAGCTGTATGTGACGAATATATAAAGAATTACATCGATAACAGCGCTTTGATCCAAATTCAAAAGGATGCGGCAGAGGTGCTGGACAAATTCAGGCAGCAAGATGTGAAACAGCATATAGTGTCTGCATCGGGCCGGGATATTCTTATTGACCAGGTCCAGAATTTCGGACTTTTTTCGTACTTTACCCATATCCTGGGCCAAGAAAACAACCAGGCTGAGAGTAAGGCACATCTAGCCCAAAAGCTGGTGGAGCTGACGGATTGTGACCCTAAAGAGGTTCTTTTTATTGGTGACACTGTTCATGATTATGAGGTTGCAAGTGAATCCGGCTTTGACTGCCGTCTGGTGGCCAATGGCCATTGTAATAGGGAAAGACTTGAAGCTACGGGCGTACCGGTTCATGAAAATCTAACCGAGCTTTTCCTTTCTCTTATAGGAGGTTGACATGAAAAATATTGATTTACGCAGCGATACTGTCACATGGCCTACCGAAGAGATGAGAAAGGTCATGGTTAATGCTGAGGTAGGGGATGACGTATATGGTGACGACCCTACCACAAACCGTCTTCAAGACTTGGCTGCAGGCCTGATGCATAAGGAAGCCGCCCTGTTTGTGCCTTCAGGCACCATGGGAAATCAATTGGCTTTATTTACTCATATCAACCGCGGTGATGAAGTCATCATAGCAGAGGATAATCATATTGTGGTTCATGAAGGCGGTGCTCCTGCTATTATTGCCGGAGCAAACTTAAGATGTCTGCCCTCGGATAAGGGAGTAGTTGACATTAAGGCCGTAGAACGAACCATCCGCTTCGGTGAAGATATCCATGAGCCTAAAACGGGTCTTATCTGCACTGAGAACGCTCATTCCACAGGTGTGGTTCATTCCCTCTCCTATATGAAAGAGCTTTATACCCTGGCACAAAAAAATAAGATCCCTGTTCATCTTGATGGCGCAAGAATTTTCAATGCGGCGTCCTACCTTAAGGTGGATGCTTCTGAAATAGCCCAATATGCTGATTCAGTCATGTTCTGCTTGTCGAAAGGGCTGTGTGCACCTGTCGGCTCCATTCTGGCCGGTACCCGAACCTTTATAGAAGCTGCCAGAAGAAAGAGAAAACTCTTGGGTGGGGGTATGCGGCAAGTCGGTATACTGGCTCAGGCAGGCATCGTAGCTCTGGAGAAAATGACGAAAAGAGTTCATGAAGATCATGATCAAGCCCGTTATCTGGCTGATCTTTTAAGCAAGCTTCCGAACCTGGAAGTGCATCCTGAGGATGTTCAAATTAATATGGTATTCTTTAGGATTCATCAAGAAATAGATGCAATAGCTGTTACAGAAGCGCTTAAGAATGAGGGAATCCTCGTCAATCCTCCTCAGGATGGTCTGATGCGCCTGGTGACCCATTATTATATTGGGAAAGAACAGGTTGAGAGGACGGCTGCAAAGCTGAAAGAGGTTTTATCAAATTAGTAACAGGCCGGGATGGGGAATCATGAAAAAAGTAAAAGATTTTCTGCTCATCAATCTGGGTTTATTTCTGGTAGCCGCGGGCATTCACTTTTTTAAGGCGCCTAATCACTTCGCTACAGGCGGTGTCAGTGGTCTTGCCATTATTGCCGACAGCTTAATTGCACATTTAAGCGTGGGCTCTTTAATGCTGCTTATTAATATTGCCTTTTTGCTTTTGGGTCTAGTACTTTTGGGCTTTGACTTTACCAGTAAAACTGCCTATTCCAGTCTTGCCTTGTCAGGAATGGTATGGCTCCTGGGTGTAGTCATCCCTATGCGTACTCCCTTTACACCCGATACGTTACTGGAGCTGATCTTCTCCATAAGCCTTCCGGCTGTGGGCTCTGCCATTGTGTTCAATAAAAATGCCTCCACAGGGGGAACTGATATCATCGCCAAAATACTCAATAAATACACAAACCTGGATATCGGTAAGGCGCTTATGGGTTCGGATTTCATTATAACAGTGCTCGCTGGGGTTGTTTTTGGCATCCGCATCGGCATGTACTCGGTTCTTGGACTCGTCATGAAGGGCTTTATTATTGACAATGTTATAGAAGGCTTCAACCTAAGAAAGCAAGTGGTTATTGTCAGCGATAGCCCAGAGCCCATTAAGGAATACATTATCAAGAACATCAAGCGTGGGGCGACCATCCATACGGCTGTCGGAGCTTTTACCAATGAAGAGAAACATGTGATTACCTCTGTTATGAATCGGAGGCAGGCCCTCGAGCTTCGAAATTTTATCCGCAGGGTGGATAAAAACGCCTTTATTACCATTACCAATTCTTCAGAGATCATTGGCAAAGGCTTCAGATCCATTTAAATGTATAGCTAAATTTACCAAACATATGTTTTTTTAATTTGAGTTATGCTATAATTATAAAAGAACATATGTTTGGGAGGGTTTATGCAACTTCTTGAAAAGCTTCATATCTTGGCCGACTCGGCAAAATATGATGTTTCATGCTCATCAAGCGGAAGTAATCGGAGCAGCAAAAAAGGGCAGTTGGGGAATGCTGCGCTTGCAGGCATTTGTCATAGCTGGGCCGACGACGGGCGATGCATCTCACTTTTAAAAGTGCTTTTTACCAATTGCTGCATCTATGATTGCAAATATTGCGTAAACCGTGCCACCAATGATATTCGACGTGCAAGCTTCACTCCTGATGAGCTTTGTGAGCTCACCATCGAATTTTATCGCAGAAATTACATAGAAGGCCTTTTTTTGAGCTCAGCGGTAATTAAAAGTCCCGACTACACCATGGAGCTCATTATTATGGCATTAAAAAAACTCCGGTATGAGCAAAAATTCAATGGCTATATTCATGTTAAGTCGATTCCCGGAGCGGATTTACGCCTCATTTATGAGGCCGGGCTTCTGGCCGACCGAATGAGCATCAATATCGAATTGCCTTCGGTGCAGGGGTTAAAGCTATTGGCACCTCAAAAGAATCATGAGTCCATCATTAAACCCATGTCCTTTGTCCGGGAACAGATTCAAGGAGCTAATGAGCTCACTGTTTACCGAAAAAAGCAGATATTTGTACCGGCGGGCCAGTCTACCCAGCTTATTGTGGGAGCAACCCGTGACAGCGATCTCACTATTTTAAACCTGACATCCGATCTTTATAAGAACTTTAAGCTTAAGAGGGTTTATTACTCCGCTTATGTACCTGTAAATGACCATAAGGATCTTCCGGCTCTCAATACCAGCCCGCCGCTTCTTAGAGAGCATCGCATTTATCAAGCCGATTGGCTCTTAAGGTTTTATGGCTTTGAGGCCCAGGAGCTCTTGGATGAGGGACATGCCAGCTTTGATACCCGGGTCGATCCCAAATGCGATTGGGCTCTACGGCATTTGGAACAGTTTCCCGTGGAAATTAACCGCGCTCCTTTGGAAATGCTGATGCGTGTTCCGGGTATCGGATATAAAATGGCTCAGAAGATTGTACTTGCCAGAAGGGTTGCTGCGCTTTCCTACGAAGATTTAAAAAGAATGAGAGTGGTATTAAAACGCGCTAGGTACTTTATAACCTGCAAAGGAGCATATTATGGCGGTGTTGATATTGATTCAGCCGATTTATACCCCATATTGTCCGAGGAAACGGATTCAAAGAATCTATACGGGCAAATCTCTATGTTTGGCTAAGAGGCACAAGATATGATTTATGTCACGGATGGCAGCTTTGAGGGAATTCTCACGGCGGTTTTTGAGGCATATGCAAGAAAGGAAGATCCTGATAGCATTGTTTCGCAAAGTCAGTATCAGATGTCACTGGTTTCAGAGATTCGGGATATTATCACCGACCAGGAAAAGTCGGATAGAGTTTATAAGGCGATTGTGGGAAAAATGTCTCAGGATGCCATTGAAATACTTTACAGTGCCTATCTTCATGAGCATCCCGATGTGGGTGCCGCAATTTATCGCTATATTAAGATTGGATTGAAAATTGGGAGAAAGGCCACTTCTTATATTCAAAACCCTGATGTTTTGTGGGTTAATGATATGAGCAGGAAGGTTTTTAGCGAAGTTCATTTATTTTTAGGCATCCTGCGTTTTAAGAGGCTTAAGAATGGCCTCTATTACGCCAGAATGGAGCCTGATAACAATATAACCATGCTGATTTCAAATCATTTTGCTGATAGGCTTTCTGACCAGCCTTGGATTATTCATGATGCCAAACGGGACATTTTTGCGTTATATGATACCGAGCAGGTTGTATTTTCAAATGAACCCATTCCAATTCATGAAGATCAAAGGGATGACGAAGCCTTTGAGAAGCTTTGGAAACGCTACTTTAAATCCATAGCCATTGAAAGTAGAATAAATCCCAGATTGCAGAAACAATTTATGCCAAGACGGTATTGGAAAAATCTTGTAGAAAAGCAAAGTCCCTGATTTCACTATGTTGCGGTAAGAGAGTTTTTGTATATGATACTTTTATACTATGAAAAATAGATCAATATTTACAATTAGTTCATATTGAGCGTCATCAAAGGGTATGCTATAATTAAGTCAGGAAAACAATCCTGAGATGTACGTGATGCCTTAATTTTGAACCTGCTATATTTGACACGGGAGCCCGATTGTTTGGGCACGTATTACAGGCCACAACCTAATTCCGACACAGGACTCAAGTCCTGTGCAACGGCAGTGGAAGTATGAAATGCTCAATAGGACACCCACCTGGCGAGTGCCAGGTGTCAAGAATAGGTAAACGGCATCTTGGGGCGCGGGCTGTTCAGCAATGAACAGCCCGTTCGCATATTTCGAAAATACAGAACCGTTCGCATATTTCGAAAATACAGAACCGTTCATATATCTTCATTAGATTTTAACCAACTCTATCATTTCCTTAACCAGGATATCGGGTTTGCTTAAATGAATATACTCACCGGAGCCCTCAATCTCATGAATGGTGGCTTTTGGAGAAAGCTTTAAAACATCTCTGGAAAGCTCATGATGGAGTCTTCCTAATTGTCTCGCGGAATATTCCGGAGTACCGTTCCGAATCCATTCCCGGATTAGAGATTCATTGGCCGAGTAAAGCACTCTTAAAGGAATAGGCGGAAAGCTGCCTGCGGCTTCGATTTCATTAAGGCTCTCTTGAAGCTGGGAGAACTCCAGTTGCATGGTCTCGTAGTTTTCCATTCTCGTATAGTGTTCCACAACATCACGGCTGTAGCGTCTGTCCAACTGATAGCCTTTAAAGAGCGGTATAATTCTGAAAAGTCCCTTCGATGCTTTATTTTTCAGCTTAAGGGTCTTTTTAAGCGAGTCGCAGCACTCTTCATTTTCATTAACGGTATTGAGCCAATGGGAAAGTTGCATAGGTGAAGGATTGATGAAAAGTGCGCCTGCTACATTCTGGGGACGGGTGGTTGCATAATGTCTGGCATATATCGATCCGGTACCGTGAGCTACCAAGTAAACTGGTTTTTTGACCCTTTGAATCTTTAAGATCATATCCAATTCGTTGGATATATTTTCAGCCGACCTGATGCTCTCTTCCGATGTGCTCCACCCATAACCTGCCCGATCCCAGGTTATCATACGATACTTTAATCCCACTTCATTTTGAATGGGCCACCATTCGGCCTGGGAGGTGCCAATGGCACTTACAACCACAATGATAGGCTCGCCCTTACCTCTCACGCGATAAAGGATCTTTTTTCCATGAACATCTGCAAATTTTCCTTCTGAAGGGGAGCCGCTATACCATTTGATATTCTTCTTCCTGCTAATGATGATAAAAAGAAAGGATAAAGCAAAAGCAGCGGCAGCCAGGGCCAAGAGATAGAGTGCGAATTTCATGTATTTCCCTCTCCTCAAAAGAAATCTTAAATATGGGATCAAACCTGAAATCTGATATATTTATGCTAACACACTGCTTTGTTACCATCAAGAATGGATTATGGCCTTAAAATTTCTCTAATGGTGTTTTCTAGAAATTCAATTCTTCCTTCCAGCTCTCGAATACGTTCATTGAGCGCTTCTTTGCCTTCATTGCCTTTTTCAATTTTTTGTGAAGCCAGTGCTCTGATGTCAAAAGGAAAATGCAATCCATTTCCGAAAAGCATGGGGGTCATATCACACTTAAAATTCCGGTCTTCTTTATGACTGGATTGAAATCTGCACTTTAACGGAATATCCCTGCCTTCCAGATCAATCCTTGATTCTTCGGCAACAGCAGAACAATCTACTCGAATCCTAGAAAGAATGAAAGCATTACGAAGCGAACGGACCACATAGGGTTGATTGTTAATGAGTATAAGGCTATCACTACCCGGACCTGAAGATACATTATATACCTCAATACTCTTTGAGAATTTATTTAATATGGGGTCAAACCTAAAGAGAACACTGCTGTCTTGGCCATCGTCGGGTGCGGCCATGACATACAGCGTTCCGTCTTTTGTTATAACAGTCTGAAGACGAAGGGAGGGGCTATAGGGAAAAGGCGTGGTAATAGGTTTTGAGGCTTTTCCTTCGACTATTTTCCTGTGAACCAGCAAATTTACATTTTGAACATCGGTTACAAAAAAGAGGTGGATGACTGAATCATCTGAACATATCGCATAATTCTTGCCTTCCCGAATGATGACACCTTCGACCTCGGGCATGGAATACCCTGACCGGTCAATTTTTTGACAGGTCAGAAGCTGCTTGCGGTTATGGGATACGGTATAAAAAACATACTTGGAACCATCGGCGGAAACTAAACGAACATTATAGGGTGAGCTGCCGCTGATACGGCTCTCTAAAAGAACTACAGGCTCTTTCTTCTCCTCGCATGCATTCATATAAAGAAGACGGCCGGAATAATCCACGAAGCAGGTGCTTATGGATTCGTCTAAATCGAGCAATGCAGAAAAATCGGAGGTCGCATTATCGGATAGCAAAAAGGGAGGCCCCCATTTGTTTTCATTATCCAGCATACTCATAAACAGCCCATTCTTAAACCATATGCAGGTGGTTATACCCATGCTGTTTTTTAATAAATGCCTGATGTTTTCATTGGAAGGCACATCACACAACCCCTTTATATAAAATATATCATGAAGCATTCAATGGCTTGCCAATATAATGCTTATTTATGTCCCTTGATGAATATGACCAACAGTAACCAATTCAGTCAAAAGGCATATTATGACAATGTGAAGGCAATTAATCTGAAATGGAGGACCGATACAATGGGCTGCAAAGATCAAGTCGTTCCGGGACTTATAGGTGGCGAAGACATATGCAAGCTACGCGAAGCCGTTTGTGTTCATGTAGAAAAAGTATATGACAATTGCCGGGAAAAGGATTGTGTGGAAGATGCGGTCGTAGACTTTGTTGATAACGTACAAGATCTCATCAACAATGCAATCAAGGTAAAAACAAAAGATGCCGAAGTGGTAGCAATACTGGCTGATATTGAGGATGTTCCTTTTAAGAGAGGCTTCTTTACTGTTAATGTACGATACAAGATTCGTGTAGCAGTTGAATTCTGCTACAAGGATGTAACAGGCAATATCGTGAATTCTACTCCAAAGATAGGCTTTGTGTGGTTTTCAAAGACTGTCATTCTCTTTGGATCTGAGGGCAAAATTAAGATCTTTAAGAGTGTGGATCCGCACAGCAATACGCCAATTAATTGCGAGGGATGCAACGATGGCTGCGGTGGCTTGGTAGAACAGGATAACCTCCCTATCATCAAGGTTGAGGTTGCTGAGCCGTTGGTTCTGAATACCCGTGTTAAGAGAGTACATGATAAACACCACTGCGGATGCGATGATGAAAGAAGCGAGGTTAATGCCTTGATAGGCCCACAGAGAAGAGTAGTCATTACTCTTGGATTATTCTCAATCATTAAGCTTGTGCGCCTTGTCCAGCTCTTAATTCCTGCCTTCAATTTCTGCTACCCCAACAAGGAGTGCATTACCTCTACTGATGAGAATCCTTGCGAAATCTTTGACACCATCGAATTCCCGCTGGATCAGTTCTTCCCACCTCAGAAATTTGATTTCCCCGGGCTGGAAGAACATAGAGTTTGAGAGGAAGGACTTTAAGTCCTTCCTTTTAAAATTTGCCAAGTTGCATAAATAAACAGAATTATGTAGAATAGAAGTGTATCCCGGATAATTAATCTCAATGCGAGGTACAGAGGATAAATGAGAAGGATTGCGACAGTGATTGCGCCATTTATAGTTCTTCTGATTGCATGGGCTATGGCCACTAGGGTCGAGCTTTTCGGTGACGCTGTCCAATCCTTGATTAAGGTTCTTCCTTACGTCATTGCCCTTTTAGCTCTTTTTATGAGCGTCTGGTTTCAAAACAGCAATTCCTTTTTCCTGGTTTGTTTTATCCTTTTCACGTATATTCTAGTGAACTTAGCGGAATCAAAACCTCCCATGCTATATGAAGTTGTAGCCTTTATCAGCATATTGCTGCCCTTGAATGCCGTATGGTTGGGCTTTTCAAAGGAGAGAGGCGTTGTCAGCTCTTATGGAAGGAACAAGGCCATTATTGTTCTGGTTCAAATCATATGGGTCTTTATAAATATGATGGGGAAGTCAAGCGTACCTGTAACTACTGGAATAAACAAAGCGGTCATCAGCCTTAATGCACCTGCAGTAGTGCTTTTTATCATATCTATTTGCATTCTCCTGGCTAGCTATATCTTGAAGGACCAATATCTAAATCTTATATTTGTTGCGGTTCTCCTTACTTCGTATATTTCACTTCATTTTGCGCATCGTACCCCGCTTGTGGCCGTTTTTACCACTGCCATCTTTGTTATCATTGTTATAGCATTGCTGGATATGTCGTATTCTCTCGCTTTTTATGATACCCTGACAGGTGTTTTGTCGCGCCGGGCTCTTGAACAGGAGCTGTTAAAGCTCAGAAACAGGTATGCCATTGCCATGGTTGATCTGGATCATTTTAAACATATAAATGACAAATATGGGCATGATGTGGGTGATGAGGTGCTTAAAATGGTAGCCTCGATTCTTAATAAAGCCTCTGGCCGTGCCAAGGTTTTTCGCTATGGAGGCGAGGAATTTGTTGTGCTGTTTTCAGGAATGCCGTATAATGATATAATGCAACAGCTTGAGCATATGCGCAAGGCAATTGAGAGAAGGCCTTTTTATCTTAGAGCGGCTAACCGTCCCAAGGAAAAGCCTAAAAAAATCAGCAATCCTGCCGATAAGAGTAAAGAAACCGTTAATTCATATGCCAAGAGTAAAGAAACCGTTAATATTACTGTCAGTATAGGAGTCGCCCAGAAGAATGACCTTTTAAAAACATTTCATGATGTTATTCGAAAAGCTGATGAAGCGTTATATAAATCAAAAAACAACGGCAGAAACTGCGTGTCAAAAATTTAGCGCCATGGGAGGGTTTGAATGGACAGCATTCTCCAAGACATCATTCAAAGTGAGGAAGAGGCTTTAAGACTTGAGGAAGAAGCAAAAAAACAATCTCTCGAAATTCTGACCGAGGCTAGAAAAAAGGCTGAGGAAATCATTGAAAAATCTCTTGTTGAAGGAGAGAACATGGTTGAGGACATCCTTCAGAAAGCCAGAACTGAAGCTCTTGATGAAAGGAAGCACCATGAGAGGGCACACTTTGAAAGTAATGAACAAATCAAAGTGAAAGCCCGGGAAAAGCTCGATGAAGCTGTGGACTATATTGTGGGAAGGGTTGTGAACAAGTCGTGGCAGTGGTAAAAATGAACAAGATCACCGTGCTGGGGCTTAACAAAGAACGTTCGTCTCTTTTGGAGTCCCTGATGGGGCTTGGTGTTGTAGATATCAAACAGGAAGAGCCAAGTGAGGAAATCAGGGATAAAGCCCATACCCCCAATGTTCAAAATGAATTGACAAAAATAGATTCTCAATTAGCTGAGCTTTCGCGGGCTATTGAAAGTCTCAACCGCTATGTACCTGTAAAAAAGCCTATGTTTTCTGCAAGAAGAATTGTTATGGAAGCAGATTACTCCGGCGTAATGAAGCATAGTGAAGAAGTAATCAGCCAAGCAAACCGTATTAATCAGTACGAAGATGAAGTGTCAAGGATGAAGGGCGAGGAAAATCGTCTTGCCAGTCTTTCGAATTCACTGAATCCCTGGTTGGAGCTCGAAATCCCTTTAGATATTATTAATACACGCCATACCTTCTGCATGACAGGCAGTCTGTCGGTCACTGTAGATCTCAATAAAACCGAAGAAGAGCTTGGTAAAGCATGCCCCGAAGCTATTCTTTTGAGGGGTAGAAGCGACCGTGAGCATCACTATATCGCCATTATTGCTCATCAGGCAGTTGAAGCTGATGTCATGTCCTTTTTGAGAAATTTGGGCTGGAACAGAATCACCTTGAGAGAGGTAGAAGGAACGGCTAAAGAAAGTAAGGAGCTTTTTGAAAAAAGGCTGACTGATCTCAATAAAGCGCGTGAGGAAAAGCTTGCTGCCATTAAGGATCTGGCTTCAGAAAGAGAGCGTTTGGAAGTTGTTTCTGACGGTTATCGGATGGAACGGGCCAGGATCGAGGCTAGAAGCCGACTGGTTTCCACCCAGAGAGTGTTTGTTTTAAAAGGCTGGCTGCCTGCTGATATCTCGGAAAAGGTTAGAGACTATCTGGACAAGCATTTCTTCTGCTCGGTTGAAATTGAGGAACCTGAAAAAGACGAGGCATTCCCCGTTCTTCTTAAGAATGGACCGATAGTAGAGGCTATCTCGCCCATTATGAATATGTATGGCGTGCCATCAAGCTCAGAGATTGACCCAAGCGCAGTCATGATGCCATTCTATCTCTTCTTCTTCGGACTTATGCTAGGGGATGGTGGTTATGGGCTTATTATGGCCCTAGTTACCGGGATTATTTTAAAGAAATTCCGGTTGGAGGATTCCACAAGACGTTTTATAAAGCTTTTATTCTTCTGCGGACTTTCCACGATTTTCGCCGGTTTTCTTTTCGGAAGCTGGTTTGGAATAGCCGCTCTTTCAAAATATGCGCTGTGGATAGTGCCTACTCAGACCCCGGAGCTCATGATGAGCTGGTCGATTCTGTTTGGTATCATTCATATGTTTGTGGGGCTTTTTATGAAGGCTCTCAATCTTATCAGACGCGGTCAGATATGGGACGCTATCTGTGATGTATTTTTCATTTACATTCTTTTTACCGGATTTGTACTCACCCTGCTCCCCTATGCACCCGGAATTAACACCTCCAACTTGGATGGCCTTGTTAAAATAGGGAACTATCTCTTTATTGCGGGTGTAGGACTTGTGCTTTTGACCCATGGAAGGCATTCAAAAAACTTATTCGGGAAAATCTTCGGTGGAGTAGGAAAGCTTTATGATGTGGTCGCATTCTTCGGCGACTGTCTTTCCTATTCGAGAATATTGGCCTTGGGGCTTGCATCCAGCATCATTGGGGACATTGTCAATACCTTGAGTATGTCATTTGGTGGTAATGTTGTTATTAAAGTGGTTGCAGGAGGGGCTATAATAATTATCGGCCATACCATTAATTTTGCCCTCAATGCTTTAGGAGCCTATGTCCATTCCTGCAGACTACAGTTCCTTGAATTCTTCGGAAAGTTTCTTGAAGGCGGCGGGGAACCTTTTAAGCCATTTAAAGCCAATACACAATATATTATTGTCAAAACAGAAATATCCAAGTTTCTAAATTCCGGAGCAAAAGTCCGGGATATAGCATAATTAAAAGTCAGAATTAGGAGGACACACAAATGAAATTCGTCGATCTCTTTTTGAATCCTACTGTTTATGCACTAATGGGGGCTGCTATTGCGTTTTTAGTCGCAGCTTTGGGCTCCTCAAAAGGCTGCGGTATCGCCGGACAGGCTGCTGCAGGTGTGGTAGCGGAAGATCCCAGTAAATTCAGTGCTACAATGATTCTGCAGGCTCTTCCTGCAACCCAGTCCATCTATGGATTCGTTATTGCCTTTATGATTATCAGTAACAAGCTGACCACCAGCCTGACCCTTGAGCAAGGGCTCGCTCTCTTTGCAGTAGGACTTCCTGTAGGTATCGTAGGTTATATATCCGCTATTTGGCAGGGTAAAGTGGCTACTGCAGGTATCCACCTGATTTCAAAGAGACCGGAATCCCTTGGTAGTGCCATCATTTATGCACTCATGGTAGAAATGTTCGCTATTTTGAGCCTTGTGGTCTCTATTCTCATGTTGGGAAAAATATAAAACAAAGGGGCTTAAGCAATGAATGGAGCCGAAAAAATCAAGGATAGGATTTTAGCGGATGCCAGGGACTTGTGTGAAAAGATCCTGGAGGATGCAAGGCACGAAGCCCAGAGCATCATTGGGAACGCTGAAAAAGAAGCCTTTAAAAAAGCTACAGTTATGACCGAAAAGGCCAAGGAGGAATCGATTCAAATCAAGCAGCGCCTCTATGCCGTTTCGGAATTGGAAGATAGGAAAAATACGCTAAAGGCGCGCCAGGATAGTGTGGATGAGGCATTTGATGCGGCTCTCACACGACTTGCTGACCTGCCGGAAGACCAATACATCCGGTTATTAGAAGAAATACTCATGGATGTGGTACGGAATGAGGCTGGCACAATTGTACTTAATGATAAGGATAAAGGGCGCCTGGGACAGTCATTCGTTTCTCAAATGAATGATAAATTTGCCAAGGCAGGGAAAAAGGCTAGCTTAGCTCTTGCAGAGGATGCCTTAAAGTCATGTGGCGGCTTTGTTATTCGTTATGGCGACATGGAGCTTAATTGCACCCTTGAAGTGTTGATGACCATGGCAAGGCCAACTCTTGAGCCCGAAGTTGCAACTATACTTTTACGTCAGTAACAAGGTTCTGTAAGCGAACAGCTTATCAGATCCTGATTAAACTAATAGCAAGGTCTGGTGAATCAGCAGTCCATCAGGTTCTTGTAAAGTGAGTAAGTAAAGGAGTCTTTATGGCCAGAATCAGGGAAGAGGATTATGCTTATGCCACAGCGCGTATTCGCTCTATAGAGACGAAGCTCATCAACAAAAGTAAACTGGAGCGTCTCTTGGACATGTCGGATCCTTCGGATGCTATGAAGCTTTTGATGGAATCCGGTTATGGTACGGATCGCCTGGATAATAGCAAGGATGGGGCCGCAAATGTTGAGGTGCTCCTCTCTTCGGAGCATAAGAAGGCCTATGACTTCCTGTTTGATATTCTTCCGGACCCTGAGATAGCGTACCTCTTTATGCGGCGGTACGATTATCTGAATGCCAAGCTTATCTTAAAAGCAGAATTCCTGGGAATGAACGTCAAGAGTAGTCTCTCTCCTTTAGGAACAGTTAAGCCGGAAGTACTCATCAGGATCATCACTGAAAGAAAGCTCTCAGAGCTTCCCGAAATTTTCGGTAAGGCAATTTTAGAGAGTCTGGATTCCTTTAATCAAACAGGGGATCCACAGAACATTGACTTTATTTTGGATAGGGCCAGTTATGAGAATATGATGGAGGATGCGAAAAGAACCGAAGAACCTTTTCTTATTGAGCTTGTAGAAAGATTGTCCGATAGTGCTAATATAAGAGTGTTTATTCGTTCCAAGCTCCTTTCGCGCTCCGGGGATTTCATCAGAAGGGCTCTCGTCAAAGGCGGAAAGCTTCCGGAAAATATCTTTGAAGAACTGTCCGATAAGAACATAGAGCAGTTCTTTGATGCAATGAAAGCTAACGGGCTAGAAAAGCTCGCCCAGGATCTCTCGTCGGTTGTTAAAAACCCCAATGGGCTCACAGAAGTTGAGAAGGTTCTGGAGGATTCAATTATTGTTTTCTTAGGACAGAGCAAGTATGATATTTTTGGCGTAAAGCCTGTTGTTGCGTACTTATTCTTTAAAGAAACCGAGATTAAAAATGCTCGCCTGATTATGACAGGCAAAACCAATAAAATATCACAGGAAACCATCAAGGAAAGGCTGAGGTTGGGCTATGCATAAGATTGCGGTCATAGGGGACAAGGATAGTATCCTGGGCTTTAAGGCCATTGGCTTCGACATTTATCCCACCGAGAATAGAGAGGATGCAGTAGGCCTTCTCGCAAGGCTGGCTGAAGAGGGGTATGCCCTCATCTATATTACCGAGGATGTGGCTTCTGTGATCATGGATGAGATTGCCAACTACAGAAACAGCTATTATCCAGCCATTATCCTGATCCCTGGGACCAAGGGATCTTTGGGAATTGGCTTAAGATCAGTGAAGGAAAGTGTTGAGAAGGCAGTTGGCGCAGACATCTTGTCTCAAAACGACTAAACATTAAGCTTGGGTAACTAGAGTGCGCGCAGCGCACACAAGCCTCGACCCATATATGCGGATGTGAAAGGAATGGAAAGAAGATGAATCAAGGCAGAATCGTCAAGGTGTCGGGACCTTTGGTTATTGCAGAAAACATGCGGGACAGCAACATGCTGGACGTTGTGCACGTTTCGGAAATGAATTTGATTGGAGAGATTCTGGAAATCCATGAGGATAGGGCTTCCATTCAGGTATATGAGGAAACCTCCGGATTGGGCCCCGGCGAACCGGTGGTTTCAACTCGAGCTCCCCTAAGTGTCGAATTGGGACCAGGCCTCATCGAGAATATTTTCGATGGTATACAGAGGCCTTTGGAATCCATACGAACTGCTTCGGGCAACAATATTACACGCGGTATCCAAATAACGGCTCTGGACAGAGAGAAAAAATGGCACTTTGTACCTTCCGTTAAAGTTGGCGATACCGTAACATCGGGAGATATCATTGGAACAGTTCAAGAGAATGAGGTTTTCCAGCATCGTATTCTTGTGCCCTTTGGTATTGAAGGTACCGTTGAGAGTATTGAAGCAGGGGACTTTACCGTTGATGCTGTAGTAGCCCGGGTCAAGGGAAATGATGGAAAGAGCGCTGATCTTTCCATGATGCAAAAATGGCCTGTGCGTAAAGGAAGACCTTATAAAGAGAAGCTTTCACCGACTGAGCCTTTGATTACCGGCCAGCGTATTATCGATACTTTATTCCCTATAGCTTCTGGTGGCGTAGCTGCTATCCCCGGCCCCTTTGGAAGTGGTAAGACAGTGGTTCAACACCAGCTTGCCAAGTGGGCAGAGGCTGATTTGGTTGTTTATATCGGCTGTGGTGAGCGCGGAAACGAAATGACAGACGTTTTAAGAGAATTCCCCGAGCTTCATGATCCCAGAACGGGCCAGTCGCTGATGAAACGGACCGTGCTTATCGCCAATACCTCGGACATGCCTGTTGCAGCTCGTGAAGCCTCGATTTATACAGGTATTACCATTGCTGAATATTTCAGAGACATGGGCTACACTGTAGCACTTATGGCTGACTCCACTTCCCGTTGGGCTGAGGCTCTGCGTGAGATGTCGGGCCGGCTTGAAGAAATGCCCGGTGAGGAAGGTTATCCTGCTTATCTGTCATCGCGCCTGTCCCAATTCTATGAAAGAGCCTGTAAGGTAAAGACCTTGGGTTCTGGTGAAAGATCAGGAGCAATAAGCGCTATCGGAGCTGTTTCACCTCCCGGTGGCGATATATCCGAGCCTGTTACACAGGGAACCTTGAGAATCGTTAAGGTTTTCTGGGGGCTTGATTCCAATCTTTCCTACAGACGGCATTTCCCAGCCATCAATTGGCTTATCAGCTATTCGCTCTACTCGGATAAATTATCTGATTGGTACCGCAAAAATATTTCGAGGGATTGGACCAAGTATCGGGCTGATATGATGCGTATCCTTCAGGAGGAATCCGAGCTTGACGAAATTGTGCGGCTGGTTGGTGTGGATGCACTTTCACCTACCGACCGCGTGACCTTGGAGGCAGCCAGATCCATCCGTGAGGACTATCTGCAACAAAATGCCTTCAATGAAGTGGATACCTACTCAACTTTGGAAAAGCAATTTAGAATGCTGAAAATCATTCTTTCCTTCTATTATAAATCTCAGGAGGCCATCAAGAAGGACGCCGATATTAAGGATCTCTTTAAAATGCCTGTCAGAGAAAAAATAGGTCGAATGAAGTTTGTACCTCAAGATGAAATGAAGGTCGCTTACGATCAGATTGAGGATGAGCTTTCATCTCAGATTGAAGCCCTTTGCAATCAGGAGAAATAATCCCGTCTCATAAGAAAGGAGAAAAGCGACATGCTTAAAGAATATCGATCAATAGCAGAAGTAGCTGGCCCGTTGATGCTCGTCCGTAATGTAGAAGGGGTTACCTTTAATGAGTTGGGTGAGATAGAGCTTGCAAATGGTGAGATCAGGCGCTGCAGAGTTCTCGAAGTTGACGGCAATACCGCACTGGTACAGCTTTTCGAGAACGCAGTAGGTATAAACCTCTCCAACAGCAAGGTTCGGTTTTTAGGCCGTAACCTTGAGCTCCCTGCTTCCCTGGACATGCTGGGCCGCGTTTTTGACGGTCTTGGAAAGCCCATTGACAACGGACCTGCCATCATTCCGGATAAGCGTTTGGATATCAACGGACTTCCTATGAACCCCACGGCCAGAGACTACCCCAATGAGTTCATCCAGACAGGTATCTCGGCTATAGACGGACTGAATACCCTGGTTCGTGGCCAGAAGCTTCCCATATTCTCAGGCTCAGGTTTGCCCCATGCAGAGCTTGCAGCCCAGATTGCCCGTCAGGCAAAGGTTCTGGGTACCGACAGCAAGTTTGCCGTTGTGTTTGCGGCCGTGGGTATAACCTTTGAGGAAGCCGATTTTTTCATCAGTGACTTTAAGAAAACCGGTGCCATCGAGCGCGCCGTCCTTTTCATGAACCTGGCCAATGACCCGGCCGTAGAGCGTATTGCAACACCGCGTATGGCTCTGTCAGCAGCCGAGTATCTGGCTTTTGAGAAAGACATGCATGTTCTGGTTATTATCACCGATATCACCAATTACGCGGAAGCGCTGCGCGAGGTTTCAGCCGCCCGTAAAGAAGTACCGGGCCGCCGCGGCTATCCCGGCTATCTCTATACCGACCTGGCAACCTTATATGAGCGCGCCGGACGTATGAAGGAAAAAGAGGGCTCCATAACCCTTATCCCCATACTCACAATGCCGGAGGATGATAAGACTCATCCCATTCCCGACCTTACCGGTTATATTACCGAGGGACAGATTATTCTAAGCCGTGAGCTCTATAAGAAAGGGTTGACACCGCCCATTGACGTATTACCCTCTCTTTCACGTTTGAAGGATAAGGGTATCGGTAAGGGCAAAACCCGTGAAGACCATGCCGACACCATGAACCAGCTCTTCGCAGCCTATGCTCGAGGCAAGGAAAGCAAGGAACTGGCTGCAATTTTGGGTGAAGCGGCTTTAACCGATGTGGATAAGCTGTATGCCAAGTTCGCCGATGAATTTGAAAAGCAGTATGTGTCTCAGGGATATGATACCGACCGCAATATTGAGGATACCTTGAATATAGGATGGCAATTGTTATCCATTCTTCCTGTATCAGAGCTTAAGCGTATCAAGACCGAATTTATTGATAAATATCACCCCAACAACAAGGAGTAAAGACATGGCAAGGCTCAACGTCAATCCCACCCGCATGGTGCTTACAGGCCTGAAAAAGAGATTAAAGACAGCGCGGCGCGGGCATAAGCTCTTAAAAGACAAACGAGACGAACTCATGAAAAAATTCCTTGAGGTCGTCAGGGAAAATCGTACAGAGCGCGAAATCGTGGAGAAACAGCTCATGGAGGTCCACTCCCGGTTCGTTATGGCTCGTGCCTTAATGAGCGACACCCATTTAGAGGAAGCCCTGATTTTCCCCAAGCAGAAGGTTACCTTAAAGGCATCCTCAAAAAATGTCATGAGCGTTGAGGTTCCGGTTTTTGAGTTCTCGACGGAGGGACAGGGTAGTGAGGATATTTTCCCCTACGGCTTTGCCACAACATCGGGTGAGTTGGACGGGGCCATGATAGCTTTACAGGAGGTCACCCCGCATCTGTTGAAGCTGGCCCAACTGGAAAAGACAGCGCAGCTTATGGCCGATGAAATCGAGAAAACCCGCCGCCGGGTTAACGCTCTGGAATACGTGATGATCCCCAACCTGGAGGAAACCATCAAGTATATTGTCATGAAGCTGGACGAAAATGAACGCGGCAATCTAACCCGCCTCATGAAGGTCAAAGACATGATGCTGGAGCAGGCACACCAGTATAAGAATGCATAAAGTTTGAGACAAAAGTGATATGAAGGAATTTTTAAAGACTGATTAATGTTTTATTAATCAGTCTTTTTTCTAAGGCATGATAAAATGGAATCCTCAGTATGTTTCATAAGATAGATAGGAGAATGCCTATGAGTAAATACAACATTCACAGTGACTTTAAAAAATATGAGAATTTGAGATCCCCTCTATCTCCACTGCTTTTACCATTTATCAATACTTTTATGGGAAGGATAGTTAACTTAATAAAGCCTACTGAGGGTGTAAGGATAACAAGGGAGAAGATCCCAGGCTACCAAAATGGAATAATTGAACTATTCATATATGAGCCAAAGGACATTGAAAAAAACGCTCCTTGTCTTATATATTTACATGGAGGAGCATTTGCTTTAAAAGGTTCACCTTTTCATAAGAAGTTAGTATGTGAGTATGCATTAAAGACGCCTTGTAAGGTGATTTTTGTCGATTACAGACTAGCACCTAAATATGCTTTCCCAATTGGTGTCGAGGATTGCTATGCTGCATTTGAATGGGTTTGCAAAAATACAGAAGTACTTGGCATTGATAAAAATAGAATAGCTATTGGAGGTGATAGCGCAGGTGGTGCACTTACTGCTGCTGTCAACCTAATGGCCCGAGACAGGAAAGCCCCTTGGATATGCTTTCAAATGCTCATTTATCCAGTAACAGATGCCAGGCAGAATTCGGAATCAATTAAAAAATATATTGACACCCCTATGTGGAATTCAAAACTCAACGAAAAAATGTGGAATCTATACCTTAGGAATGGAGTACAAAGTAAAAAAGAATATGCTTCACCTTTGGAGGCAGCTTCATTTGAAGATTTGCCCGATGCCTATGTTGAAGTTTCAGACTTTGACTGCCTGCGAGACGAAGGGACACATTATGCAGAAGCTTTACAAAAATGTGGTATACATGTTGAATTGTATAAGACAATAGGAACAGTTCATGGTTTTGAAATTGCGCGGAAAAGTCAAATTGTGCGCAAAAGTATAGAGAGAAGAATTGAAGCCTTGAAAAAAGCCTTTAAAAATTAATTTTCTTTTTTTTAAATCGTATCTTGACATTATGGTGCGGTAAAATTATCCTAGATACAATAACCATTACTATAAGCATAAGCAGTTAAAGCAAGACAAGGGTGTTTTGTTTTTCCTTATAATTGAATAAGGTGAACGAAATGTCCCTTTTTTTCTAGTTGATGCTGTGGCGCGTATTCTTAGTTTTTTTTTGGGAGGGTTAAAATGATTAGAAAAAACAAGTCTGCTGATTTAACATCGGCAAGAAGCATACTCTCAAAAATGGTGGCAATGTTTTTATTGTTAATTATCATTCCTGTTTCTACCATTGGATTTATTGCCACGCAAACATCGGCAAAAAATCTTACTGAGAATGCCGAGCATAGTCTTGCAGCTGCGACAAAACTGACATCAGATTATTTTGATGGTTTTATAGAAAAAGCAGAAAACTTAACCAATCAAATAATTGAAAACAAAGTATTGATGGGGTACGCCGACCTGGATAATACGAATAATAGCGAAGCATCAGTCCTTGAGCAAGAAGCCGTAAATTCCCTTAACAGCATCAATGCATCCACCCAGGACTTGGAGGGCCGACTGCTTTTCAATAGTGGCGAAATACTCGGACATAATCTTTCTGCTCCCATAGACATGTCAAAAGTAATGGCGACCGACTGGTATCAGAAGGTTAAAAAAGCAGAAGGGAAACCCATACTGATTAACTGCAGCGAAGGAATGGAGCAAGCACAAGCTGACCATAACCTACTGTCCATGGTCAGTCTTTACACAGATCCTTTATCCGGTTTGGACAAAGGAGTCGTTATTGTTAATATCAAGAACATTCCTATTTATGAAATACTCTCAAGTATTGATTTAGGCATGGGAGACTCTACCTATATCATAACTCGTGAAAGCAGAGTTTTAGCGGAATCATCCAATATCAATCAGGAAGAACTGGCACAAAGGCAATTTGTGAAAGATGTCATAGCGCGCTTAAGCTCGAGTGAGGGCGAATGCTTTTATTCATATGAAAAGGGTATCAAATATCTAGTATCCTACAAAACATCTCCCAAAACAGGTCTTATTGCTGTGACCGTTGTTCCTGATGCCTCTGTTACCAAAGGTGTAAAGGAAATTGTAAAAACAACAGTCTACGCAGGAGTTTTGTTTGTTATATTGGCAGCTTTTTTCGGTTTCATTTTTTCACTAAGAATGTCCAATTCCATGAAAAAATTAATGAGTGTTATGTCTAAAGCCGAGAGTGGTGATCTCACAGCATCTCTGACTATGAAACGTAAGGACGAGATCGGTCAGCTTGTTGCCAGCTTTAATAAAATGATAGGTAAAATTAGGGAGTTGGTCTCACAGAATAAGCAGGCTGCGGAAGAAGTCGCTCATTCATCTGAAAAGATGACTTCCATTTCCTCCGACTCTTCCCGGATTTTTTCAGAGATATCCCAGGCTATCGTAGAGGTTGCTTCAGGCTCCTCTAATCAGGCGACGGAAGTAGAAACCAGTGTTAAGAGCGTTACCCAGCTTGCGGACAAAATTTCATCAGCCGTTGAAAGAACAAGAATCATGGAAGCTGATGCAGAAACCATGAAGGAGTTATCCGGATCCGGTATAATTGTTATTGAGAATCTCAACAAAAAAACCATTGAGACCAATGAAATTGCAGCTGATGTCGTAAGAGAAATGGCCAGGCTCAATGAATATGTGAAAAATATTAATGTCATTACAAATGTGCTTCGTGGTATAGCCGATCAAACCAATTTGCTCGCGCTGAATGCCGCAATTGAAGCCGCAAGGGCGGGTGAATCAGGAAAAGGCTTTGCTGTTGTTGCGGATGAAATCCGAAAGCTGGCTGAGCAGTCCAATAATAATACTCGTGAAATACAAAAGCACATTGAGAATGTTTTCAAGCAGTCCCAGAGCTCTGTAGAGCTTGTTGTCAAAGCAGAAACGAGCTTTAAGGAGCAGAGCGGCATGGTTGAGCAAACCGCTGAGATGTTCTCAGAAATCAAGGAAAAGACTTCCCAACTGACTGAAAATATAAACAATGTGTATGACATGATTATGGGTATGGACTCCTATAAGGAAAATGTCATGTCAAGTATGGAGAATATCTCTTCAGTATCCCAGCAGGTATCTGCTTCAACGCAGGAGGTATCGGCTTCCGCCCAAGAACAGCTTGTTTCCATGGAACAGCTGGATCATATGGCCAAAAGCCTCCATGAGCTCTCAGGTGATCTTCTAAAAACAATAGAGAAGTTCAAGGTCTGATCTAAATCATTGATTATAGATTGCTTTTGTATACCGGATTACCCATAATTACAGTCATTTTGATATGAATGTCGTCATCAAAAATAAGAATATCCGCATCCTTGCCAATAGCCAGACTACCCTTTTCCTTATTCACGCCGATAATCTCTGCTGGAGTAATTGTCATCATTTTTACGGCGTCTATAAGCGGTATACCTGCTTGCTTGACAACAGTCCTAACAAGTCTGTCGGTTGTAGCAACACTTCCTGCGAAGGCGGATCTGTCCAATAGCTTGGCGACTCCATCTTCTATAATGACTTTCTGTCCGTTTTTAAGGCTTCCTGATATGCTTTCGCCCTCAGGCATTCCGGCTCCTCTTAAAGAATCGGTTATAAGAGCGATTTTTGAAGGCCCTTTTATTTTATAAATGAGCTGTAGGAGGCTTGGAGGCAAATGGCAACCGTCCGCGATCATTTCAACGGACATGTCATCCATGAGATAAGCACTTTCGATGACTCCTAGATATCTATAAGCATTCTTTCTATGCACGCCTGTCATTCCCGAGTACAGGTGAGTTACATGGGTATAGCCATTCTCAAATGCTTCTTGTACCTTTTCATATTCCGCCTCGGAATGGCCTATTGATGGAAGTATGCTCCGGGCTTTTAGAACTTTTCCCAGTTCTATTGCCCCATCCAGCTCCGGAGCAATACTCCATCTCACTATATCATCAGACCACCCTAATATCTCTTCGTATTCTTCTTTTTTGGGATTTCTTATATATCTTGAATCTTGCCCCCCGGCCTGTGATATAGCAAAATATGGACCTTCAAGGTGAATTCCTAGAAATTGCGCACCATTTTTATTTTTGTCCTTTGCTTCCCTAAAAACTTCCAAGGTCTGCTTCAATTCTTCATTTGTACAGGTCAGAGTAGTGGGAAGGATTGATGTGGTACCATGTTGGGCGTGCATTTGAGCAGCACCCAGAAAGGCCTCACATGTACCATCCATAAAGTCATGGCCTCCACCTCCGTGGGTATGCAAGTCCACAAAGCCGGGGGAGACATAGTTTCCTTTGGCATCAATAACCGTACATCCTTCCAACTCAATATCTGCCTGGCCTATATAGATGATTTTTCCGTCCTCAAAGGCAATCGTTCCTCCATCAATAATCCTATAGGGAGTAATAATTTTGCCGTTAATGATTTTTGATTTACTCATTTATGTAAAACTCCTGACTTGCTAAAATATATGAATTACACTTTTTTTTAAACTAAGATGTCCGCAGCACTATTTTTGTCAATATACAGTATGGCATGGTCATGAGTCTTGAGTATGGAAGCAGGGCATGCTTCAGTGATCTCGCCTGATATGGTTTGTGCTACTGCTTCAGCTTTTTTCTTATCCGGTACAATGCAAAAGATGTATTTTGCCGAAAGGAGGGATGGTATTGTAAGTGTTAATGCATGAGTAGGAACGTCGTTAAAACTGATAAAGCAACCGTCATGTACTTGCTGCTCACGGGATTTATTATCAAGTCCCACCAATTTAACCCATTCAGTGTCGTTGAATTGTGCAACATGAGGATCGTTAAACGCGATATGGCCATTTTCACCTATTCCCATGCAGACAATATCTGTAGGGTATTGTTTGAGTAATTGAGAATATCTGATGCATTCCCCTTCAGGGTTTGAATTACCATCAAGATAGTAAACAGATTTAAATTCAACCTTATCGAAAATCCTTTCCCTCAGGAAATTGCCGAATCTTTGAGGTGCTTTTGCATCAAGTCCCACGTATTCGTCCATGTGAAAGGCGTTAACCCTTTTCCAATCAATGCCTTCTGCATTGACAAGCCCTTCGAGAAATTCATTTTGAGAAGGTGCCGCAGCAAAAATAATATTCACTTCATCCTTTTCTTCTAATAATTGCTTGAGTACAGCAGACATTTCTCTTGCCGATGATTCGCCCATATCCTTTCTGGTCTCATAGACCTTCACTTTGAGTTTTTCTGCTTGAAATTCCCTAATCATACTCATAAGTACATCCTCTCAATTATTAATGGTAATCGATTACTACAATGTTAAAAAAATTTTAGTTTCATACTTTTAGGTTCTTTACAGATTTTCTCTCGATCAATGTTGGCTCCAGCTTAATAGAGACATAATTACTGTCGCTGTCTTCTAAATTTTCTATCAAAATTTTACATGCAAGGCGACCGGTCTCAAAAGCCGGTTGATTGATGGTAGTGAGCGGCGGATTAATCATAGCGGAGAATTCAATATTATCAAAGCCCATAACGGAAATATCATCCGGAACTTTAATGCCGGAGTTGATAAGGCCATGAATAATACCCATCGCAGTTATGTCATTTACTGCGAATATTGCAGTGGGCAAATTTGCAGATGCAAGACATTTTCTTGCGATATCTACTCCGCTTTGAAATTCAAACGTACCATTCTCAACTTCTTTTTCAAGTTCTACTATATAAACCAAATCATCGGAAAAACCTATATTATTTTTCATTAAGCCCAGTTTATACCCGTCAAATATTTCTCTGCGGCTCCTTCTGGTCAGTGGGGAAGTAGCAAATGCAATCTTTTTATGTCCCTTGCTTATAAGATAATCAACTGCCATCATTCCGGCTTGAGTAAAATCAAAGGTTATTTTATTGCATTGGAAATCTTCGATGTTTTGGTCAAAGCCTACTATTTTCAATCCACGATCACATAATTCCTTTAAGAAACCATGCTCTTCGCTGATCGTAGATAAAATGATCCCCCTGACTTGTTTTTGGTACATTGATTCTATGTATTTCTTTTCGTTAGTTACGTCTCTAAATGAATTGCATAATAATATATTAAAACCATGCTTTTTTGCTTCCGTTTCGATTCCTAGAACAAGCTGCGGGTAAAAGGGATTGGAAATATTGGGGATGATGACCCCAATATCTTTGCTCTCGCTTTTTTTAAGCATTCTACCCAGCAAATTGGGAGTATAGTTCATTTTTTGTGCTGCATCTATTACTTTTTTGCGAATTTCCTTACTAATAGGGTAATCACTATTGCTGAGCACTCTGGATACAGTAGCTGTGGATGTGCCTGCCATTTTAGCTACGTCATATACTGTAGCCCTTTTTATTGTCTTTTTCTTGTTATCCATATACTCATACCAATCTTTTGTATTTGACTGTACAGTAATCGGTTTCTGTAATTCTATTATACAATGATCCTATTTAATTGCAATAGTTTTAAACCAACTTTTTATCTATCCAAGTGGTTATCATTTCTCTGGCAGCTTCAGGTGAAATCACACTATTCATTTGAGTTGTTATAAAAATGCTGTCAACAAATCTGCCACCACGGTCTTCGACCCTCTTTTTTATAGAGTCTATAACTTTCTGTGGCACTTTATCATCAGCTCCTGTCAAAAGCAAATAAACATTTTTATTGGAAAAATCGGCTTTGTTGATAAAGGAATTTATGGCAGGTGTGCTGTGACCTGCCCATACCTGGCCTCCAAGAAAGATATTATCATAACCTTTTAGCGAAAAATCCATTGAATTAAGCTTGCTTTTCAGTCCCAATAAAGCTGAAATGGCGGCTCCTGCAAACCCAATGCCGGCATTGCGATTTTTTATCTCTTCAACTTTTACTAAATCTCCGCCGATGATTTTATTAAGCTCTTTAGCAACGACTTCGGTGTTACCCATCCAGGAATAATAAACAATAATACTATTCATTTAAACAACCTCTTTTGCTCTTAGATTCCACTTATTTCAATTATATCTCTTTGGTTTGGACTGTCAACGAAGCTGTAATATATAAGCCCATTCCTCCCAGGAGACACAGGCGTTTTATAAGTCTAATTTTTTGTCCATTGACGTTACAATGTATGTAATGTTATAATGTGTGTAACGTATGAAGGTATTATTTTATCAGTAAGGGGGTAAAGCTTTGAAAAAAATCGCACTCACAACAAAGGAAGAGCTGAACATTTACATGAGTCCTGTCCGTCAGCAGCTTTTGCGCCAGCTAAGCATTGCGAATGCTCCTATGACTCCTAAGATGCTGGCCGATAAACTGCAAATATCCCCATCCAGTGTGCAGCATCATATCAAGAAGCTGATGCTGCTCGGTTTGATTGAGTTGGATCACACAGAGATGATCAACGGAATAAAAGCCCGCTTCTACAAGCCTGCCCAAGTGACGGTACAGATAGGCTTGAGTCAATCTGATGATTTGGAAGAGCAAAGAGAGGTATTGGTACAAGATTTAATCGCCCAGGTCTATGACGGCTTCAGAAAGCAAATGAGCAGGCGAATCTGCCAGCAAGGGGAGAAAAACCTTGATGCCCTGCAAAAGTGGGGGGATATAATGACCGGTGTTGTTCATTTATCAAGTCAGCAATCCCAGGAGCTTTTAAAGCTGGTTACTGAATATATCGAACAGCACGCTGCACCGACTGTTGATAGCAACCCATGGGAATATGCGATTATTGCATATAACGCACAGGAGATGTATGATGAGTAAGCTTCACCAGATTATTCTTGCCATAAACGCTTTTTCTGTAGGCCTAATGGTTCCTATACTCAATCTGATTTTACTGGATAAGGGTGCAAGCTTTCAGACCCTACCTTTGCTGCTTGCAATTTATTCGGTGACTGTACTTATCCTAGAGCTGCCCAGTGGTATATGTGCCGATCTTTATGGACGTAAAGCGGTTTTCTTGCTATCCTGCGGGTTTTATTTCATATCGTTTCTTATCATGATCATGGCAAACAATATGGTAGCATTGGTATTTGCCGTTGCATTCTCCGGATTGGGACGTTCTTTTTCTTCAGGCAGCTTGGATGCCCTTATGATAGATCAAGCCATTGACAAAAATGGAGAGGGCTGTCTTGCCGGAGTGACAACCCGAATGGCTGTTATAGAAGGTGGGGCTCTTGCAGCGGGAGGCATTGCAGGAGGATTTTTTGCCAATGCTAACAGCAACTACTTATTCAATTTGGCTTTACGTGAGGTCTTCATTGTTATTCTCTTTATTCTTTGTCTGGCTTTCGTAAAAGAGCAGCCTGTTCATCAAAAAGAGCAACGCATACCACTCATTGACCATATTAGAAAAAGTAAGCAGGTTGTACTTTCCACGCCTCAATTCGGCTTTATATTACCGGGTATTTTTTTTGCAGGATTTTTTCTCTGTACCGTAGAAACATACTGGCAGCCGGCGTTCATGCAAATTCCCAATGTACAGAACAGCACATGGATACTTGGAGTCATAACTTTTTTGGCATTCCTGGCCGTAACCCTTGGAAATATCATCGCTCAAAAGCTATTGAATAAGCACCGCAACAGAGAGTGGCGTTTTTATAAATTTTTCCGTATAATTTTTGCCGCTTTTATTCTTATATTTGCCTTTCAAAAGAGCATCATAGGCTTCATGGCCTGGTATGCCGGTGTATATCTGCTGCTGGGAGCAAGCAACATAGCAGAGGGCACATTAATCAATAAATTGACCCCCAATCATATGAGGGCAAGTGTTCTCTCACTGAGTTCATTTACTACACAGATCGGTGTGTTAATTGCCTCATTATTTAGCAGTATCATGATTGAAAGGCTGCAATTTGCAGGGGTTTGGCTGGTAGCAGGAGGCCTTTTAGGCGGATACGCCACATTTGTAGCTGTTGCCACATATAAAAGGGAGTACGAATCAGATATGAGTCTGCAGCAACGTCCTTCTTTGGAGGAATGAATATAGCCTTGCATCAATGCATTTATCTTGACACTGTGGCTTCTTGACGATAACCTAATTGTATATGAGTTAATGAGGTAAAAATATGGTTGATAAGAAGCCTTATCTATATGATGCATTTATTAGCTACAGACACTGTGATCCTGATAAAATAGTGGCAGAAAAGCTGCATAGAATGCTGGAGACGTATAAAGTCCCCAGAAGTGTTTCAAAGCTCACAGGTAAAAAGAAAATCCAAAGGGTTTTTCGTGATCGGGACGAGCTTCCCACCTCCTCAAATTTGGCCGAGGATATAACAAAAGCCCTGGAAGCGTCTGAATACCTCATCGTTATTTGTTCACCAAGAACTCCCCAATCACAATGGGTATCAAAGGAGATTGAGGAGTTTAAGGCGTTGCGCGGTCCTGAAAAAATTTTGGCGCTCTTGATTGAGGGAGAACCTTACGAGTCGTTCCCGACTCAGTTGAGGTTTATAAAACGAATAGATACAAAGGAAGATGGAACCCCTGTCGAAACCATAACCGAGATTGAACCTCTTTCAGCTGATATCCGTGCCACCACTACAAAAGGGATGTTTAAGAACTTGAAAACCGAAGTTCTGCGGCTCCTGGCACCCCTGCTCAACTGTAAATTTGACAATCTTAAACAACGCCACAGAGAGCGTCTTATCAAAACTGTTCTTGCTGCTTCCATATCTTTTTCGGCGTTCTTTTTGGCTTTCGGTTCCTTTAGTACATATCAAGCTCTTGTAATCAATCAAAAGTCTCGGGAGGTCATGCAAAAATCCCAGGAGATTATGGCACAGATTCAAAAAACTCAGATCAGCCAATCCCGGTATCTCGCCAACATATCCAATCAGCTTTATGAAGAGGGGGATCGGTACCGGGCTATCCTCGCGGCGCAGGAAGCGCTTCCTCAGGATCTTTCAAGCCCTGAAAGGCCTTATGTGCCCGAAGCTGAATATGCACTTTCTCAAGCTCTGCATGTCTATGATGCTGATAATACCCCCGACATGGATATTGTCCTTGACCACAATAAGAATGTATGCTTCTTGGAGATGAGTCCTGACGGACAAACTCTCCTGACCGCTTCTAATGATGGGCTTGTTATGACCTGGGATATAGAAACCGGTAGTAAGCTTGCAACAATCAATGCAGGTGACGTTTCATTTATTGAATACCAAGCCTGTTTTCTTGATGATAACAGCATTATAGCCTCCACAGAAGAAACAACCGCCTGCTTTGATATAAAGGGTTCAAAAAAATGGGAGGTTGAAGGGTTTGCCTATAGAATGGCCCTCAGTCCGGATCGCACAAAATTAGTCTGTAACTTCAGCGATCATCTGAGTATAATAAATGCCACAACAGGAGAGATTCTTCTGGATATTGCTTCAAGTGAGGATTTTAACTTTGCCGTTATAGGTACCTATATTAATCAACTGGCCTTTGATAAAAAAGCTGACCTTCTTGCTGTTTCATTTAATAACGGAACCGTTTATATTTTTGATAGTTCAACCGGCAGGCTGGTGCGTACTCTTAAAGCGGGTTACAAAAATATAAGCAGTTTGGAGTTTTCTGACGAAGGCAATCTGATTGTCTCTTCCTATGATTGGGATGAAGAAAATCTTGTATTCACCAAGGGAAGGGGCTCTCTTAAGGTTTTTTCGCCTGATGGAACGGAGCCTCTGCTATCCATGGACTTTCCAAACTCAAAAGTTGAAAAGGCAGTTTTCCACCCCTATAACAGTTCGTGGATAGTTTTTATTGAAAGTGAAAAGCTGCATGTTATTGATTATAAAAAAGGACAGAATATCAGTACTTTTATTCACGGAGACAGTGTTACAAGCTATAAGATATTTGATACCTTCATCTTTTCATCCTCCAAGGACGGAACAGCCCGCTTTTTAATGACCGAAGACTCCGGATATGAGAACAACTATATGCGTTTAACTTTCCCCGATTCAATTAAACAAATGGTGCAAGGAAAGGGGAGAATTGCACTCTATTATCCCTCATCCAATAAGGTCTATGTACTAAAATATCTTGAGAATGAGCAAATAGTTAAGCTTGATGGACACCATGACAATATTGGTTACGGATGTTATTCTTCTGATGGTAAAACAGCCGTCACCGCCGATTTGGATTCCTCCGAGGATTCTGAAAAAGGCTTGCTTTGTTTGTGGGATGCAGTTAATCATGAACTGCTCAAAACAACAATTTTGGGAGATAAGGTAAGAGGATTAAAGTTCGTAGACATGGACAGCAAGATTTTGGCCTGGATGTCGTCAGGTAAAATAATGCTCTTAAATGCCACGGACTTAACCATACTGTCAGAACATAAATATGATGCGAATATAAGCAATATCGAATTTAACTTGGAAACGAATTTGATTGCCATTATCTCATATAACGATGTCACCCTTTTATCATTGAAGGATTTAAAAGTAATTAACAGTTTTGAAACGGAATCCATTCAGTCCTTTTCCTTCTCGGGGAATCTTGGACTTTTTGTAACCGGAAAATCGGGGATAAAGCTAATTGACGTTTTAACTGGTGAAGAAAAGCTTGCTGTCAAAGACGATAAAATTCGTGATGGTGCCATCAGCCCAAACGGAGCTTATATTGCGTTGGCCTATGAAGACAGATCCCTTAAGCTTTTTGAAAGAGGAGACAATCTTCGTGAGACAGTAATCATTAAAGATAACGGACTTAATTTATCAAAGATCGTTTTCAGCCCTGATTCTCAGAAACTTTTAGCTGGCTACGATGATAAGAGCATTTCCTTTTATGAGACAAAATCAGGTATTCTTCTGAATACGCAGGGCGGAGAGCATTTTTTCTCCCCTCTGGAAAGCGTTGTCTTCAGTAGCAATGGAGACCGTTTTGTTTGCACTGATGGCAGTGGAAATGCCCAGATTTTTGATGCCGCCACCTTAAAAGTTCTTGCCAGGATGGAGATTCTGAGCATTGATCCACACTTTAAGTCAATTCTATCACGGGACGGCCATAATGTACTCTTTATGCCGCTCTATACAACTCAGATGCTTCTGGATGAAGCCCAAAAGCAGCTTAATGGGCGTATTCTTACAGATGACGAAAGAAAAACACTCTTTATTGAGTAATACTAACTCTCGCAGCGCGTTAAAGCAGCAGTCTCTCATTATAGAAACTGCTGCTTTTTTTCTACCACTTCTGCACCATGATCTATTAATTCCTACTAAAACGATATGATTAGTTAAAAAATATATTGACAGGCACAGAGCAACTCATTATAATCATAAATTATATAAAACATATATGAATAGTCTGGTATAAGAACTGATTTTTAGGGAATGGCCAGATAGGAGGAATGATATGGCTCGCATACAACCTGTGGAATATGAAAAAGCAAGTGATGCAGTAAAGGAGCAATTTGATGATCAGATTGTAAAGCATGGACGCGTTACCAACATGAAAAAGACATTGCTTCATTCATTGCCGGCTTTTCGTGCCCTCATGGAGTGGTACCCGCTCAGGGACAGCTTGCTTGAGTTTATGAATGAAAAAAGCTTTAATTACTTTTCACATGCAATCTCGGCTCAAAACAATTGTCTGATTTGCTCCACTTTCTTCCGTAAAATCCTGAAAGATAACGGAGAAGATCCGGAGCATCCGGTGTTTTCCGAAAAAGAACAGATTTTGATGGATTTTGGACGATGTTGCGTTACGGATGCTTTAAAGATTGATGATGCAATGTTCCAAAAGCTTCGTAAATATTTTAACGATGAACAGATTGTGCTATTGACTGCATTTGCAGGACTTATGATAGCAACCAACCTGATAAATAATGCATTGGATGTTGATTTGGATCAATATCTCGAAAGTTATGCAAGGAGGTAAAACCGTAATGGGCCAATTTTCAGGGAAAACAGTATTTATAACCGGTGCCGCAAAAGGGCAGGGAAGGGCTACAGCATTGGCTTTTGCCAAAGAGGGTGCCAATATCATAGGCTTCGACCTCAAGCAAAAAATAAGCTATCCTGCCTATAATAACAGCTCAAATAACGATTTGGAGCACCTCAAACAAGATATTGAAGCCCTAGGTGCGAAAGCTGTCGTGTTTGGGGGAGATGTCAGGTATGCTTCAGATGTGGAAGCTGCAGTCGAGGTTGGCGTTAAAGCCTTTGGGACTATCGATGTGCTTTTTAACAATGCAGGCATATGCGCATACGGTTATGTACACGAACTGACTGAGGCCGAATGGGATGCTATGATTGATATCAATCTCAAAGGATCCTGGCTGACCGCAAAATCCATCATTCCCTATTTTATCTCGCAAAAAAGCGGTGTCATTATTAACAATTCTTCAACTGCAGGCTTACGTGGAATGAATCGCCTGTCCCATTATGCCGCATCCAAATGGGGTCTGGTGGGCCTGACAAAGTCACTGGCACTTGAGCTCGCTCCCTATAATGTAAGAGTTATCAGCATTCACCCTACAGGTGTCAACACACCCATGAACGATGGCCTTGCCTTCCTGGAAGGCACCACAGCCGAGGAAATCGCAGTCAGGTCTGCGGGAAATCTTCTGCCCGTACCATGGATAGAACCTGAAGATGTGGCTGAGGCCGTTCTTTTTCTTGCAAGTGACAAGTCACGTTTTGTAACCGGAAGTCAATTTGTACTCGATGCCGGACTCTTAACAAGGTAAAAAAAGATTAAATAAAACATTTCAGGAGGATATCATGAGGAAACTAACTTTAGTAACAGTGATCATCGCAGTTTTAACCCTGGTCTTTACGGCATGCTCGGCCAAAGATGCAACCGGAACCAGCACACCGACTGTTTCTGCGCCCACAGCCGAAGCCTCTGCAACACCAACAGCTACTCCCCAGGTAGTCAAGGTGGGTACTATGGGCACCTATGAACCTTTTTCTTATGTGGATGGGAGCAATAACCTTACCGGATATGATATTGAAGTTCTGCGCCTTATAGAAAAGGTTGACCCAAGCTTGAAATTTGAATTTATTTCAGGACCATGGGACTCACTTTTCCCGGGCCTTGACGCAGATAAATTTCAATTGCTGGCAAATCAGATTACCAGTAATCCTGACCGTGTAGCCAATTACCTTCTAACCGATAATACATATGCTCTGTGCGTAAGTCAATTGATTGTTAAAAAAGGACGCAACGATATTCAATCCCTCAATGATCTTAAGGGTAAAAAGATCGGTACTACTGTGGGTGATTCATTTACACGAATATTGGAAGACTGGAACAACACCAACGGTAAGATTCTTGATATTGTTTACTATGAAGAAGATGTTACCACCTTGCTCCAGGATATTGTTAATGGACGAATTGATGCGACCTTGAACGACCCCATCATGGCTGTTGCAAAAGCTGAGGCACAAAATCTTGATGTTGAGCCGGCTGGTGAGCGTGTCGCAGCTGATCCTACTCACTTTATCATCAAAAAGGGTACAGAGGGCGAAGCGCTTAAGAAAAAGGTCGATGCTGCTCTTGAAAAGCTGCATGAAGATGGGTCTTTGAGCAAGCTGTCCATTGAATGGTTCGGAGTAGACTATTCTAAATAGTGAGGGTATGGTATGGAGCAAAAAAAATTACTAGATTGGGACTATATGATCCAATCTATTCCACGTGTTGCATCAGGTATACCAGTTACCTTGTCCATTGCGGTTGTCGCTTTTCTGTTTGGTATTTTGTTAGGCTTCGCTGTGGCTTTGGTCAAAATTTATAAAGTGCCCTTTCTCATGCGAATAGCACAGGTTTACGTTTCGTTTATGCGTGGTACACCGCTTTTAGTGCAGATTTTCCTCTCCTACTATGGGACTCCGATTATATTACGCTATCTTGGCGCTATTTACGGATGGGATATTGATATCTCTAAAATTCCTGCCATTGCATTTATGTATGTCTCCTTCTCACTTAATGTGGGGGCATACCTGTCTGAAACCATACGCTCTGCCATTTTGTCAGTGAGTAAGGGTCAAATTGAAGCAGCTCAGGCGCTGGGGATGACAACTCCCCAGCTTATGGGCCGCATTATCATTCCACAAGCTTTAGTTGTGGCACTTCCCAATCTGGGAAATACATTTATTGCCTTGCTTAAGGATACATCTCTTGCATTTGCCGCATCGGTTCCGGAAATCATCGGACAGGCAAAAATTGCGGCCGCACGTTCCTCAAAATTTTTTGAGGCGTATATTTTAGCGGCCATTATGTATTGGGTTATCTGTATTATCCTGGAGCAATTAATGAATCTGGGGGAAAGACGGTTACGGCGTCATGAGCGAGGGGTAAGCTATGATTGAGATTAGGAACTTGCATAAATCATTTGGTAAAAACAAAGTGCTAAAGGGTATTGATTTGGATATTAAGCCTGGCAGTGTCGTTGCAGTTCTTGGACCGAGCGGATCAGGAAAGTCAACGCTCTTACGCTGCATCAATCTCTTGGAGCTACCCCAAAAGGGAACACTTAAAATAGGTGAAATGAATATTGATTACCACAAGGTCCACAAGAAAGAGGTATTGGATATACGAAAAAAAACCGGAATGGTATTTCAGAATTACAACCTATTCATGCACAAGACTGCCCTTGGCAATGTTGCCGAAGGATTAATAGTAGTAAAGAAGATAAAGAAAAATGAGGCTATGGAGACAGCGAGAAAATATCTTGCCAAAGTAGGATTAAGTGATAAAGAAATGCATTATCCGCCGCAGCTTTCAGGTGGACAGCAGCAGCGAGTAGCCATTGCGCGTGCCCTTGCCATGAATCCTGAGGTGATTCTTTTCGATGAACCAACCAGTGCCCTTGACCCAGAACTGGTGCAGGAAGTGCTGAATGCCATGAAAAAAGTCGCCAACGAGGGTATGACTATGGTTGTCGTTACACATGAGATCAGCTTTGCGCGTGATGTTGCGACGGATGTTGTCTTTTTGGATCAAGGGCATATTATCGAACATGGAGCTGCTGAAGAGTTTTTTAAAAATCCGCGTGAGACCAGAACTCAACAGTTTTTACAACGTATATCAACGGAATACACCTATATGATCTAGTTCATAAATATAAGATTATTTTTTATTCTAGGAACGACTTCTTCATAAAAACTTCATAAGTTTAGCGTAGTATAACGACTATCTAATAGACCCCTTTAAGGGTGGAGGTAAAAAGCTATGAATTGTCATGGAGGAAATAATCAAGGACAAAATGGCCATGAAAATGGTCACAAAGGACATGGTAAGCACATGCTTCTGATGGTGCTATGCTGTGCAATACCCGCTGTACTGCTTATACTGCTTCCTTTTCGACAAGTGAGACTTTATAGAGCGACTGTAGATGAAACTCTAAAAGCAGCATAGTTAAGGCTATGCTGCTTGGCCATATGTATAGCAGAATGAAAATAAAATTTCTAAAAGAATACCTTGACATTCAAAAAAGGATGAGTATAATGAAAGCATACACCCCCACCCGAGGTGGGGTGGGATAAATAACAAATCTGCTTGCTGGGTAGATTACTTGATAGGAGGTATTTTTATGGAGCATACGGATAAAAAGCAGGTTCTAAACCTTCTGAAAACCTCTAAAGGGCAAATTGAGGGCATCATAAAGATGCTGGAAGAGGATAGGTACTGCGTTGATATATCAAAACAAATTCTTTCAGTTCAGGCACTGCTAAAAAAGGCAAATTTAAAGATTATAGACCAGCACATTAAGCATTGTGTAAAACAAGCCTTTACTGAGGGGGAAGGAGCCGGCAATGCAAAGGTGGATGAGATTATAGAGTTGATTGATAAATACGCAAAATAGTTAAAAGAGGGTTTTAATCATGAAAGTGCATACAGTTAATCTAAAGCAGGATAATATGCTTTGTCATAGATGTGTTTTAGATGTTGTAAAAGCACTCGGGTATATAGGTAAGGGAAAGGTCAATATTGAAGACTTCAATAGAATAGGGCGGTGAGAGCAATGGTAAAAGAAACATTAGGTGTTACAGGAATGACTTGTGCATCCTGCGCAAAAGCCATCGAAAGAAGCGTGACAAAAGTAGAGGGTATAAATTCGGCAAATGTCAACGTAGCCACAGAAAAGCTAAACGTTGAATTTGATGAAGCTAAAACCAGCATCGATAAAATAAAGGAAGCAGTTAAAAAGGCCGGCTACGGCGTTCAGGAAAGTGTAAATGAAAACATTCGGGAGGTCATATTGCCAATATCCGGAATGACATGTGCGTCCTGTGCAAAAGCCATTGAGAAATCAATTCAAAAGCTTGCAGGGATAAATGAGGTCAGTGTAAACTTTGCATCAGAAAAGGCAAAGGTAGTCTATGATTCCTCAAAGACAAGGATATCCGAAATAAAGGATGCCGTTTCAAAAGCCGGATACAAGGCTCTTGAGATTGAAACAGGCGATCAGGTTGATCGTGAAAAAGAACGCAGAGAAAAAGAAGTGAAAACTTTATGGTCGAAGTTTTTGTGGTCAACCCTATTTACCTTGCCTCTTTTTTATATAGCTATGGGGCATATGCTGGGCTTTCCTATGCCTGAGATCATCATGCCTGAGATGTACCCTTTAAATTTTGGGCTGGTACAGCTTGTACTGGTCATACCCCCAATAATTGCAGGCTATAAGTTCTATACTGTAGGATTTAGCAGATTAATAAAACGAGAACCCAATATGGACTCATTAATTGCAGTGGGTACAAGTGCTGCAGTTTTGTACGGTATTTACGCAATCATACAGATAGCCAGCGGGAATTTTGAATACTCTCAGGATTTATATTTTGAGACCGCAGGAGTCATCATCTCATTGATTCTTCTGGGTAAATATCTTGAGTCCGTGACAAAAGGCAAAACCTCCGAGGCCATAAAGAAGCTGATGGGTTTGGCACCAAAAACAGCTATCGTTATTCATGACGGCAAGGAAATGGTTATTCCCATTGAAGAAGTCGAGGTTGGGGATATTATTCTTGTAAAGCCGGGTGAGAAAATACCGGTTGATGGTGAGGTTGTCGAAGGCAGAACCTCGGTTGATGAATCCATGTTAACCGGTGAGAGCATACCTGTAGAGAAAAACCCGGGCAGCAAAGTGATTGGCGCAAGTATCAATAAAAACGGTACCATCAAATTTAAGGCCACAAAGGTAGGGAAAGATACGGCTCTATCACAGATTATAAAGCTTGTAGAAAATGCCCAGGGCTCCAAGGCACCTATCGCGAAGATGGCGGATATTATCGCCAGCTACTTTGTTCCAATTGTTATGGCTATTGCAGTAATAGCAGGAATTGCATGGTACCTTTCAGGCATGTCGGTCATTTTCTCGCTCACAATTTTTATTGCAGTTCTTGTTATCGCATGTCCATGTGCACTGGGATTGGCAACACCCACTGCTATCATGGTCGGAACCGGAAAAGGTGCTGAATACGGAGTGTTGATAAAGGGTGGAGAAGCTCTTGAAACCACCCATCGGATTAAAACCATCGTATTTGACAAAACCGGAACCATAACAGAAGGTAAACCAAAAGTTACAGATATCGTTTCAACCGGTATCGTTGGAGTGACTGAATTATTACAATTGGCGGCTTCAGCAGAGAAAGGCTCTGAGCACCCCTTGGGTGAGGCCATTGTTAATGACGCAAAGGCTAAAAATATGGATTTCTTCAGAGTTGAAAGCTTTGAGGCTATCCCGGGTCATGGTATCGAGGTAGTCATTCAAGGGAAGAAGATGCTTTTAGGAAATAAAAAGTTAATGGATGACAGGAAAATAGAAATAACTCTGCAGAATGAGTCCGACAGATTAGCAGAGGAAGGTAAAACACCCATGTATGTTACCATTGACAACCAGCTTGCAGGTATCATCGCGGTGGCAGATGTGATGAAAGCCAGCAGTAAGCGGGCCATTGAGGCATTGCACAGCATGGGGATAGAAGTGGCTATGATTACCGGTGACAATAGGAGAACTGCAGAGGCTATCGCAAAGCAAGTAGGTATCGATAGGGTACTGGCCGAGGTTCTGCCACAGGATAAGGCAAATGAGGTTAAAAAGCTTCAGTCGGAAGGTAAAAAAGTGGCTATGGTGGGCGACGGCATAAACGATGCTCCCGCATTAGCTCAGGCCGATATTGGTATAGCCATTGGATCAGGAACTGATGTAGCCATGGAATCTGCAGATATCGTACTTATGCGAAGTGACCTCATGGATGTGCCCACTGCAATTCAACTTAGCAAGCGTACCATAAGAAATATCAAGCAGAATCTGTTCTGGGCATTTGCTTATAATACAGCCGGTATACCGGTGGCAGCAGGCTTGCTCTATTTGTTTGGAGGACCTCTGCTAAACCCGATGATTGCCGCAGGGGCCATGGCATTTAGTTCAGTATCGGTGCTTATGAATGCATTGAGACTTAAAAGATTTAAGCCTGTGCATTAAATAGTGATAAAATAATCAAAGAAAGGATTGTGTTATTATGACAAAGAAAATTTCAATTGAAGGCATGACATGCAATAATTGCAAGCATCATGTTGAAGAAGCGCTAAAGGAGCTTGACGGGGTTACATCGGCCAAGGTCAGCCTTGAAGGAAAGTTTGCAGAGATAGAGCTGACCCACGATGTGGATGATGAAAAAATAAAGGCCGCAGTAGATGAGGCTGGATATGAAGTGACAAATATTCAATAGAGGTGCGAAGAGGTGCGGGCGGCATGTATGCCGCCCCTTTTTTTTCTCCATAAAATCTTCATAACTGCCTGATAGAATAGGCCTATCAAAAGAGTAAAGGCGGAGGAAAAATGAGTATCAAAAAGCAAGCATCAAAGGCTAAAAAAACAGGTATCACCAATGGCAATGTGATCATTGGCATAGCCGCAATTGTTGTTGTAGTCGCTGCGCTTTTAATAATCAATGGGAACAAGGGAAACAATGCTGGATCTGTCCCTGAAGGAAGCGATGTTGTCATTACAAAAAGTGATATTACTGAAACTGTAACTTTCATACCTACCAAAGTCGGTAAAACTAACATGGAGATCATGGCTGTAAAGGCAAGCGATGGCACCATCAGAACGGCATTTAATACCTGCCAGGTCTGTAATGGCTCACCCAGAGCCTATTACAAGCAGGATGGCGATATGGTGATCTGCCAAAATTGTGGTAATCAGTTTAGTATGGATATGATCGAAGAGCAGAGAGGCGGATGTAATCCTGTTCCCATTATGGAGGATGAGAAAATTGATGGTAGTGATACCATCACCATCCCAAAGGATGTTATTGCACAAAACAAAGGTCTGTTTACTGAAAATTGGAAGACCCGGTAAGGAGGTGTGGTGTGAGTCAGAATAGCGATAAAGTCGTTTTGCATGTTGAAGGTATGACCTGCACCGGCTGCGAGACAAGGATAGAGAATGCCCTTGGAAAAATGGAAGGCGTTATTGAGGTAAAGGCCGATTATAACAGTTCAACGGTAGATGTGACCTTCGATAGGGCAAAGCTTGGTCTATCCGGTATGGCACAAGCCATTGAGAAACTGGGTTATAAGGTAACCGAAAAATCTTCAGACAGTGAGGACAGAGCAGAAGCAAGCGATAGTCAGCAGGCCGATAATGTAAAGACAAGGGTAAAAGCGGGACGAATGGTGGGTATAGGCATCATTATACTGGCATCATATCTCGTTATCAATAATACCATCGGCTTAAGCTTTATTCCCGAAATCAATCAATCCATGGGGCTTGGCCTATTATTCATGGTAGGGATGTTAACATCCCTGCATTGCGTTGCCATGTGCGGTGGAATAAACCTGTCGGTTTGTATGCAATACAAAACAGAGGAGGATGGGTCTAAGCTTGCAAAACTAAAGCCCAGTCTCCTTTACAATCTGGGCCGTGTTATTTCATATACCCTTTTAGGCGGTCTTGTCGGCGCATTGGGGTCGGTTGTAAGCTTTTCAGGAACGGCCAAGGGTATTGTATCGGTATTGTCCGGCTTGTTCATGATCATTATGGGCCTCAATATGCTGAACATCTTTCCATGGCTTAGAAACCTCAATCCAAGACTACCGAAATTCTTGGGCAGAAAGGTGCATAGCAATGCTGATAAAAAAGGGCCACTGATTGTGGGGCTTTTAAATGGACTCATGCCTTGTGGACCTTTGCAGGCTATGCAGCTTTATGCTCTTGGTACGGGAAGCTTTTTGTATGGTGCTTTATCCATGTTCCTTTTCAGCTTGGGGACGGTTCCCTTAATGTTTGGATTTGGTGTGGTCAGCTCTATTTTAAGCGGGAAGTTTACACATAGGATGATGAAGATAAGTGCGGTTTTGGTTATGATTCTGGGCATGGTTATGTTCAACCGGGGGTTGAATCTTTCGGGCCTGGGATTTGTTCCATCCTCCGCTTCAACAGGTGACGGCAGTATTGCAAGAATAGAAAATGGTGTGCAATATGTATCTACAGAGCTTGAACCGGGTGGCTATTCACCTATTGTGGTTCAGAAGGGAATTCCTGTAAAGTGGACCATAAAGGTTGAAAAAGGTGATCTGAATGGCTGCAATAACCCCATTACCATTCCCCAGTACAATAAGCAGGCAAAGCTTGCCATAGGGGATAATATCATAGAATTCATCCCTGAAAAAGAGGGAGATATTATTTACACCTGCTGGATGGGGATGATCAGCAGCAGAATTCGTGTTGTTTCGGACATAAACAATGCCTCGGCTGAAGATATTCAAAAAGTACCCACAGATGAAATCGCCATAGGGGAAATAAGAGACGGCATTCAATATGTCAGTATTATGGTTAATGAAGATGAGTTTTCCCCTGCAGTGGTGGTTATACAGGAGCTTGTTGAAACCGTATGGACCATTAACGGCGTAGAGCTGAATGACCATAACAGACAGATGCTCTTCCCGGAGTATCAAGCGAGGCTGGATGTGCAGGAAGGAGAAAATATCCTCAAGGTTATGCCGGAATTTGACTTCACCTTTAGCTGCTCATCAGGAACCTTAAACGGGTATGTTAAAGTTGTCGAGGATATCACAAAGATCAACATTGACGGTATAAAAGACGAGGTTAATAATTATCAGCCGTCATTTAACAATTCTGGCGGCGGGGCTTCCTGCCATTAAATTCTTTGATTCACTCCATACCTTGGAGGCTTTATATTGTTTGAGAAATCTTAAGGGAGATGATAGGATGTCATTTTGGGCAAGAATAAAAAAAGCATGGCAGGATTTTCTGGAGAAGATGGCGAAAGATAATGAAAAAAAGCAAGATAATCTTTGGGAGGCCCATGGCAGGATGAACAACACAAGGAAAATACTTGTTGTCGATGATGAGCAAAAGATCGTAGAAGTTATTAAGTCCTATCTGGAGCATAGCGGCTATGAGGTTTACACTGCTTACGCCGGTAATCAGGCTCTTCAGATGTTTGAGAGGGTAGAACCGTCGCTGGTTATTCTTGATTTAATGCTTCCCGATATTACGGGTGAAGATATTTGCAGAAAAATCAGAAGGGAGTCCAAGGTTCCCATTATCATGCTGACGGCAAAGGTTGAAGAGGAAGATATCCTTAGGGGGCTTGATATAGGGGCGGATGATTATATCACGAAGCCCTTCAGCCCCAAACAGTTGGTTGCAAGAGTTATGGCCGTCCTGCGGAGAGTCTCGGACCATTCCATGCTTTTCAATAGCCTATCCTTTAATCAAAATGATCTTATCATCGATGATTTGAAGCACGAGGTCAGGAAACAGGGAAACATTATTAATTTGACGCCAAAGGAATACAGAATACTCTTGACGCTCATTAAGTACCCGCAAAAGACATTTACCCGGGAAGAACTCATTCATGTGGCCCTTGGAGATGATTTCGAAGGATTTGACCGGACGGTGGATACACATATTAAAAATATCAGACAGAAAATAGAATCAGACTCCAGGTCGCCAACCTATATATTAACAGTTCATGGAATAGGGTATCGATTTGGAGGAGAGGAAACAATATAATGCTTTTTTCAAAAGAAGGTACCCGAGTATGAGAATCAGTTTAAAATCCAAGCTTTCACTTTCCTATATGATGGTTATCGTTTTGTGTGTGCTTTTAATAAGTGCTCTTGCTAACTTTTTTTTCGATAAGCATTTTAGAGAGTATGTGAAGGAAAATCAGGAACAAAAAAATAAGCAAATTGTGGCGCAATTATCCGCTCAGTACAGCGAAAAGGGTGAATGGAATTATGACATGATTGAAGCCATAGGCGTCAGTGCTCTTGAAAATGGGCTCATCATGAAGGTCAAGGATCAATTGGGAGAAACCATATGGGATGCTACTGAGCATAATAACGGTATGTGTCAGAGGATTATCGAGCAGATGGCCCATAATGTAAGCGTCCGTTACCCCAATGTCAAGGGCTCCTATACCGAAATTCCCTACACTCTGTATCATAAGCTGAGCAAGGTTGGAGTTGCAGAGATCGGTTCCTACGGCCCTTATTATTTAAGTGATAATGATTTGGCCTTTATCAATACCTTGAACAACCTCCTTTTGGGCGCGGGCATATTTTCTCTGGCTTTTGCCCTTATCATCGGCAATATCATGGCAAGGCGCGTGAGCGCACCCATTTCAAAGGTAATCCGATCCGCTCAGTCTATTGAGAAGGGTTATTATACCGACAAGATACCGGATGATTCAGGTACAAGGGAAATAAGTCAATTGACGACAACTATCAACAATTTGGGCGAGAGCCTGGGAAAACAGGAAAGCTTAAGAAAAAGGCTTACGGGTGATCTGGCCCATGAGCTGCGGACACCCCTCGCAACATTGCAAAGCCATATGGAAGCTATGATCGACGGCATCTGGGAGCCTGATTCAGAGAGGCTTTTAAGCTGTCATGACGAGATTGTAAGGATCAGCAAAATGGTGGGTAACCTGGAAGAGCTTGCCCGGTATGAAAGCGAGAACCTCGTATTAAACAAAGTTCATTTTGATGTGACAGAACTGATTAAGCGATTACTTCAGAACTTCGAAAAAGCATTTTTGAACAAAAACATAGATGTTACAGTTTCAGGGGAAATTCAGGAGCTTTCCGCAGATAGGGACAAGATCAGCCAGGTGCTGGTTAACCTTTTATCCAATGCACAGAAGTACACTCCCCAAGGTGGAAAGGTTGACATACGAGTTAAGGGGGCAGAGGATACAGTGGCGGTCATCATTAAGGATAATGGACCGGGAATCCCCAAAGAGGATCTGCCCTATATCTTCGAAAGATTCTACAGGGCGGATAAGTCTAGAAATCGGCTCACAGGTGGATCCGGTATCGGACTGACCATAGCCAAAGCAATTGTAACTGCCCATAAGGGAACCATAGAAGTGCATAGCGATGTGGGGATAGGCACAGAATTCATTATTTCATTGCCGAAAGATAAAAACTTATAGTCATTGAGCATTAATAGAAAGATAACTATATCCGGATTTTACTTAATATGAGATATCCTCAATAATATTTTAATTGGAATAAAATGTTGAATATTGTCGACCTCATGGTATAATTATCCTTAATACAAAGAGTGCAAAGTGCTCGCAAAATTTTATTTTGATGGAGGAAAAAAACCATGAAGAAAGCATCCAGAATTGCTTCAATTCTAATAGCAATTGCATTGTTATTGTCAGTGAATACACTGGCAGGATTTGCAGCAGAGCAAAAGCGGGTAGAAATTGCTGATAGCGAAGGTGGCTACTTAACAGTTACTAATGTTACCGAAGTTAAGCAAGCAGGATATTTTCCGCTATTTGTAGCACAATCTCCTGTAACTGTAACAATCTACGGTGATGATATCTGCAGAGAGTTTATATCATACTTTATAGACTCTAAGGTTGTAAGCGATGGGGTTCAATGGGGCGATTTTGACGAGTCCATTAAGTTTGATGTTATGAAGTATAGATACTATGACAGTGATACAATATATGACATGTACACTCAGCCACCTGAAGATATCGTCTTGTATGCATCAGGTAACAAAGCTACTTTAACCAAGCCTGGATATTACATTGTAAGTGCTGCCCCTGAAGCAGCAGAGGGTGCGGACGTTTTAATACATATTACAGGAGAAGCGACAGCTGAACCCAAGCCATCAACAACACCCGAACCCAAGCCATCAACAACTCCTGTGCCCCAGCCTACCCAGCCTGAGACAGTAAAGGTCAATCCCACCCCATCCAAGGTTCTGGTAGATGGAAAGGCTATATCCTTTGAAGCTTACGGAATTAATGGATTTAACTATTTCAAGCTGCGTGATCTTGCTATGGCTGTTAGTGGTACTACAAAACAATTCGATGTTGCATGGGATGCTGCAAATAACGCAATTAAGCTTACTTCAGGCAAAGCGTATACCGTTGCCGGAGGAGAACTTGTCGTATCCGCAAATTTCACCGAAAAGGAAGCCAAAACTACGCCATCAAAAATTCTTGCAGACGGTTCGGAAATTGAGTTAACAGCGTATGGCATTGCAGGATATAATTATTTCAAGCTAAGAGATATAGGAAAATTATTTAACTTCGGTGTAGAATGGGATGCAAAGAACAATGCTGTCATTATTGACACAACAAAACCATACGTCGACTAATACATCAGAATGTAAAAATGGGCTATCTCAAATTGAATTGGGATAGCCTCTTTTTATGTCAAAACTAAAATGACGGGCCCAATTTCATAGAGATCATGGAAAACCCGTCAAAATTCATGGGTAAATCCTTGAAATTTCCATTCTTGGTTTTGCAGAATAGCTATAATATGGAAGAAGGATTTTTCATGCAAAAAGGTTGGTAGTGAAAATGAAACAGAAAAAAGTACTCATAGTGGAAGACTCCCAGTATGCTGCAGACATAAATGCAAGGCAGATAAAAAGGAGCGGGTTTGATATTGAGTATCTGATTGTTTCAGGAAAAGTAACAATGGAAAAGGCCCTGCAAAAGCAGGAATGGGATTTGATCCTCAGCGATAACTGCATGCCTCTTTTTTCGGCGTTGGGAGCATTGGAGGTCAGAAATCATAACGCTGTTCATGTTCCCTTTATCATCGTGTCGGAGCACATGCTGGAAGCAGAGGTTAACAGAGCATACACCCAGGGGATGACAGCCTTTATATCTAAAAGTGATTTGATAGAGCTTGGCTTTTACGTTAAAAAGCTGTTCATGGAATAGAAAGCGCCAGTAGTAACAGATTATCCCACAGGCTGTGGTTAATCGTAAGACTTATTATCTTCGTCCAAATGGATGCGTGAACCTGTGGCTCCACGCTGCCCCTGATATTTGCCCCGATATGGATTCCCGGCATCACGATCAAGCTGTGCAAAAACTAATTGACCTACTCTGCGTCCAGCTTTAAGTTCAATCGTATAATTGCTCGCATTAAATAATTCAAGTGTAATTTCACCCTCAAAACCCGGATCAACCCAACCAGCATTTTGAATGAACAATCCGAGTCTGCCAATAGAACTGCGTCCTTCAACAAATGCAGTCATATTATCCGGTAAGCTAAAGTATTCCATTGTAGTAGCCAGAACAAAATGTCCTGGCAGTAACAAATACTTTTCTGCCTTTTTTGTTTGATATGTATTTGCACTGTCCATTTTTATGGGTATATTGCAGTCAGAATTGAGGCTGCTAAAAGTATCTCCTAAACGTATATCAACACTCGCAGGTTGTATTTGTTCATCTTCAAGTGGCTCTATTTTGAGATCGCCACTTGATAATAATGATCGTATTGTCTTGTCCGATAAAATCATATGTTTTCACACAATCTCCCCAAAATACCTTCTATTACAAATTATAGCTAAAAAAGAAGAATCACCGCCATAAAAACAAGTGGTTCATTTCCGTTATTGGTAATGGAGTGGCATTCCCCACCGCCGGTTTTAAGTGCATCACCGGGGCCGATATCACGCATTTGTCCATTATCGTCAACAATGCCCTTTCCACTTAAAACGAAATAGATCTCCTCCTCCTGGTCGTGGACATGGGTGCCAATGGAGCTACCGGGTTCCAGGGTTATTTTACTGAATAAGCGACATTTGCCTTTAAATTCGTCAGCATTAAAAACATTGAGCAATTGCACCTGACCGGTACCACCACGCATTTTTTCACGGATGTCCGTTGACATATCTGAGCGAGCTTTAAACATGATCTGTTACCTCCACCTTTTCCTTGTTTTTTTCCGGTCTCATAAAAACTCCGATATAGAGCGCGCATAGGATCAAAAGCACTGATGAGGACAAAAACAATATCTGTTTTATATCGAATAATGATCCGAAAAGTTCAATCTTATTCTTTCCAAACAGACCCACCAGCTGAGAGCCAATCATGGCGGCTATGTAGCCGACGATGCCGCCGGTTGCTGCACTTAAGCCTATGTAAACTGTTCGCTTCTCATCGGGTGTAAAATCAAACTGAATGTTAAAAATGGCAATATTGATACCGGACCAGGCTACTCCCGATACGATATGGGCTATAGTAAGAAGGATCAAAGCCAGAGGGCTTCCCACTGTAATAAAGAACCAGATGCAATGGGTGATTCCCAGGATAGCGATGGTTATCATGCAGGTGCTTGTCCATCCTTTTTTGTCCGCATACTTTCCCCACAAGCGTGCTGTCAGCACATAGACAACAGAGTTGATCATGGACAGGACGGTAATGGTGGTATAATTCATGTTCAAGTCCGATTTTAAGTAAACGGCGAAATAGGCACTGGACAACTGCACCGATATATTCCATATAATCAGCATGATGAAATAGGTGATAAACCGCTTGTCCTTAAAGGGAAGAGTAAAGATCTCCGAAATCTTGACACGCTCCTTGCTGGGGACATGGGGAACCTCTTTCATGGAAAAATAGGAGAATAAATTGGTGAGGGTCAAAAGAAAAATGGTTGCATAAACCACAATATACCCGGCCACCTCATTGCCCCCCTCGGTCAAAACATCAAGAATTTTGCCGAGAATCAGCGTAATAACCGTAGAGGCCAAAAGGATATAGGACTCCCGCATACCGAAGTATTTTCCTCGGATATTTTGAGGGACAAAGCTTACATACATAATGGATACAGCCGGTGTTACCAGAGAAATGGCCACATAGGAGACAAAAAATACAGCGCCTGCCGCCCATAGCCTGGCCGTGATCCCTATGGGAAGAAACGGGATGGCAATAAGGGACGACAGCAAGCATTTATGTATCATTGAACCGATGGTAATAATCCTCTTCCGATAAGAAAGACTCTCAAATATAATGGGGGATAAGAATTGAATGACAGCAGCAAGGACGGGTATAGCAAGAATATACCCGCAAACAGTGTCACTGGCCCCCATATATTTAAGCAAACCGACCAGAAAAGCACCGCTGGTAAGGTTAAAGATAATTCTTGCAGTCGCACCTTCGATGATCCCAAGCAAACGGTTTTTCTCAAGATCTTTTTCTGAAGGGTACTTCATCTTTATAGACATTTTGTAAACCTCATCTAGAGATGATCGAAAAATTAACTTCCGATAGATCTTCTGGACAAAAGAAGATTCGGAAGTTATACTTCGATTGCTCTTTAGTTATCACGTCATAGCTTAAGAAATTGCTCAATATTTAAGGTAAAGACTGTCGCGCCACCCACATTGACTTCAATAGGCATGGCCATATTAAAGGCTCCAAAACTACCAGGAAGCTTTTCAGGTGCGATCATGCGGCGGCGAGACTTACAGGTGTCCCGTATGATGCTGAGGGCCCGCTCTACTTTATCATCATCGGTAGCGATTAAAAAGGTGGTATTACCGCTTTTTAAAAATCCGCCGGTGGAACAGAGCTTTGTCGTTCCGAAGCCTTCACGGTTGAGATTGTCGGCAAGCATATTGCTGTCCTCATCACTTACAATGGCAAATAAAAGCTTCATAACTTAAAGTCCTCCTTTGTTATTTGTCCTGATTGTTTACCCTAATTATACGGGATTTAATCAAACTATTCAAATATATTGTGCCTGATCCTGATTTAATCCCAGATTTTTAAGCCCTTCCTCCCACAGGATTTCAGGCAATGACACAGTCTTTCCCTTAAGATAGGACAGGTGTTCCGAGGGGAAGGTGAAGTCAAAAACCATGCGGGTGGCCCAAAGGGCCTGCCACTTTAACCTTAGTGTCTTATTAACCGCATTGACCCCATATTTCCCGTCACCCACCAGAGGATGGCCTATATAAGCCAAATGGGCTCGTATCTGATGGGTTTTTCCGGTAACGAGTTCCACTTCCAGAAGTGAAAAATCACCCATGGCCTTTACGGTGCGATAACGGGTTGTAATGCGTTCAGCGCCCTTTACCGGGTGGTCATAGATATATACCCTGCTTTTAGCACTGTCTTTTTTCAGGTATCCGGTAAGCTCTTGCTCACCTTTTTGGGGTATACCATTGACCAGGCACAGATAGTATTTTTTTATTTCATGTTGACGAAACTTTTCCTCCATAAGGGTGAGGGTTTTTGAGTCCTTGGCCATTAAAACCAGCCCTCCGGTATTCCGGTCAATCCGGTGACAAAGGGCAGGGAAGCCTTTTTCCAAAGGATGTGAATTATTATCCTGCAAGTAAGCTGAAGCCCATCTGTCAAGGACCAGGGTCTCCTCATTTTTGTCCTGATGGACGGGCATACCCTGAGGTTTGGAAAGAATAAGAAGATAATCGTCCTCATAGACAGGATAGGGAAGGCTTTCGCGTATTTCCGGGAGGGGTGGGGCATCCTTTAGATACTCGTCGGGGATGTAAGCTTCCACCCGGTCACCTGTAGTTAATATAAAGGATTCTTTCACGCGCTTTTCATTGACCTTGATGCTTCTTTTTCTAAAGGCTTTATAAATTACGGAGGCATTGACGCCGGTAAGCATTTCAAAAAGAAAGGCATCTATTCTTTTCCGATCGTAACGTGCGGGAACAATGAATTCTTTCATGACCAACCTCATTTGCTAAGGAGCAATCAAATTATTAACTCCGAGTTACCGGAAGTTACCTATTGATCATCCCTACTCAATCATTTCAAAAACCGATGCGGTACCTCGCTTGATTTTTCTGGGAAGCATTTGATAAACGCTTCTATGAAGCTTTTCCTCCCGTATCAGTGTATCGCCGTTGAATACTTTTATGTAAGTGTCTACCACATACCCATCCATTCCGTTTTCGGTAACAACCAGAGTACCCTGGGGCAGGGTGGCATCATCCACATACTGAACGGTGACCGGGGTGGTGCTGATGGTCTTTGTGGCTGTTTTTACTATCAGATTAGGATAGTCGTTGGTGGAGGAAATTTTAAAGGACACGGTATTGTTCTCAGATACCACCGCGCTTATACGAAGAGGGTAGGCGTTGGTGTTTTTAAAGACTAGATCTGCATAACCATAAGAAACTGCCGCATCCAGGCCCAGGGGAACATATCCTACGGTAAACATATGATTATGCCGTTCTGAAACGGGTAAGTTGGCCTTCAAAACCGCATTGTAGAGGGTAGTGGATACCTGGCAGATTCCACCGCCTGTTCCATCGCGTATTTCTCCTTCAATAAAAATATGAGCAATCTGATAACCTTTATCAGGTGTGCGGGGTCCGACAATTTTATTAAAGGAAAATTCCTCACCCGGAAGAAGAAGGGTTCCGTCAATACTTTTTGCAGCAAGACCTATATTAATGGCACGATTTTTATTATTGGTTGTTTCGGTATTAAACTGGGTGGTATAGGATGCGAGGGTATCCCTGAAAAGCATTTCCCGGAGAGCTCCTTCTGTCAGCGCAGGGGCAATGAATTCTACAGGAAGCAGAATTTCTTCATACTCCTTGCTCTCCCGATTTTCAACGTAAGTCAGAACCTCCATAAGCTTTTCGCGCTCAATTCTTCGTCCCATCTGATGAGGTTTTATTTCATAAGTGGTTCGGGACGTTTTTACAAATTCAGCATTGACTGGATCCTGATTGAGAGTCGCTAATGTGGTTTCCATGTCAATGATAGGAGGAGCCTTTTGAATAATGGGAATGGAAATTTGGGCAGAATCAAGACTTTCAACAGCCCGGACAATGTCAGCCTTCAGCCGTTCACGATCAGCTTCCTGGCCAAATATGCCCGTACAAAGAATAACGCTGTCCTCCAATATGACGATATTCGTGGGTATGATTTCCTGAAAAACTGACTCATAGGTTTTATCTAGAAAACTGTTAAAGGCGGTGGAATCAAAATCAAACACTAAACCAATGCTAACAGGATTTCTAACCAGTTTGGCGATTTGAGAAAGACGTTGTAAAAGGTTTCCTGACCTTCCTAATTCATAGGCCTTTTGAGCCATGGCACCGATATCGAGGCCTATACCCAGCTCAGATATGGTTACATGTCTTTCAAATTGCGGGCTAAAAAAGGTAAGGGTAATATCATCGAATACATTGGCATAATACTCTTCGAGGTAGGAGGTAAGCTCTTCACGGGTAAAACCTCCAACATCTTGGCCCTGAATACATACACCCTTGTAAAGGGATGGGGCATTTAACAATGAACGAAGAAACACCAGAGAAAGGATGGAAAGCAACACTAAAAAAGCCGATATAAAAATCATAGCAAACTTCCGCCTGCGGTCGAGCTTTTTTGACAAATCGGGCATCAAGGACTTATTAAACTGGCTGATTTCCATAGCATTACCCCCAGATTTTAAATGATGGGTGCCTGTACTCCATTATCGCAGGTTTCAAAAACCTTGACAACACGCTGGGCGGTAAGTGTCTCTCATTCAGCGGCGACTTTAGGGGGTATTATTGCGATTAATTGTCCTCGCTTATGATATACTAAAGAAATAGATGTTTTAGAAGGTGATTTTCGTGAATAGCAATAATCAAACCAACCTGGAAGAACTTAAACAACATCTCGGTACCAATGCCTGGACGAGAGTCATAGATTTTCCTTTTGAACGCAAACGTTTCTTTTTCAGGACGAAGGACCTTATCTTAAATGATCGCATGGGCGAGGTGGTCTTTGCTGTTGAAAGACCCAATGGCCGTTTTATCTGTGTTAGAAGCAAGGACTACCCGAAAGGGGTATTCAGAATTCCTACAGGGGGTGTCGGACATGGTGAAGACATTCTAGGAGCCGTTAAGCGTGAGGTTAGCGAGGAGCTTGGACTGGTGGCACAGGTGGAGCGTTTTATAGGTGTAAATGACACCAGATTGACATATAAAGACGAGACCATTTCTTTTTACTCTTTCTTTTTTCACATGAAGGAGGCAGGCGGACGTTTATTGGAGGATGCTACCGACCAAGAGGTTTCAGAGGTATTGGAGACCGGCTCGGAAGAGCTTTACAAGCTTTCTGAGAGTCTTCTTAATTTACAGAAGGAATGGCGGGACTGGGGGAAGTTCCGTTATCTTACCACCCATGTTGTAGCCGATTATGTTAATGGACTTGAAAAAGAGAGAAAAATCTAGAGTATAAAGGAGGGGGTTTTTATGTGGTTGTTCAAGCATAAGCCCGCCCCACAAACACAAGAAAACGAACAAAGCATTAAAGAAAAGCCAAAAGTCGAATTTGACCCCTCAATCCTGAGGCAGAACAATATCACGCGGCTTTCCATTGATGAGCGTTGGACGAAGCTGTTTGTGACCATAAAAATGAATCATGAGCTTGAATCGGCTGAGAAGGAAATGAGTGAGCTCATTAAAAAGGAAGCCATGCTTAAAAATGAGCAGGAAAATATGGAGCCCAAAAAGCGAAAGTGCATGAATGAAATCATAAGCCTGACTCAGGAGGCCTTTGAGAACGATAATCATGCAGCCAAGGATAAGCTTAAGGACTGCAAGAAGGAAATTGAAAAGATCAATGGCCGGATGAACGCCGTACTGGAGGATATTGAAAAGCTTGAGGAGCATATGAAGACGGCCAATCTAAAGCTTTTGGAGGACTCGGCGGCGTACATATTCTCCACTTTAAAAATCAACAGTGACAGAGCCCTTGACATAAAGAACGAGCTGGTCATGTTGGATCAAAAAGAGAAGGCTTTAAGAGAGGAACTGGAAGCCATATCAACCAATTGGACCCAATGTGCAACTGACCTTACAGAACTTATTGGCGCCAGCCAGGTAAAAGACCTTGAAGAACAATTCGAGCTGGAGGGGTTGAAAGATGAAGCTGTTGACACCACAGCAGATGAAGTCAATCGATAGAATAGCCATTGACTCTCTGGGCATTCCCGGTATTGTTCTCATGGAGAATGCCGCCATTCAAGTGGTCAAAAAGGCAAAAAGTCTTTTAAAGGGAAAAGGTGCTTCTGCCTCTATTACCGTCGTGGCAGGAAGTGGCAACAATGGCGGGGATGCTTTCGCCGTTGTAAGGCATCTACTGGCGATGGGCTACTCGGTATCGGTATATTCCATGACTTCAATGGAAGCACTCATTGGCGATGCTCTTACCAATGGGCTCATTCTAAAAAATATGGGTATGGAAATTCCCATCATTTCTGATAGCGGGTCGAGTCATGTAGTGTACTCCGCGCACGCTGGTGAAACTGTTTTAGAGCGGCTGGTGCAATCCTTGGAGCATAGTGATCTTGTCATAGACGGTCTTTTAGGAACCGGTCTCAACCGTAATGTGGAAGGATTATGGGCCCAGGTCATCCAAACCATTAATGACCATGCAAAAACTGTTTTATCCATAGATATAGCCTCGGGAGTGGATGGCCTGACGGGAAAAATAAGAGGAATCAGTATCAGGGCTGATGCAACGGTTACCTTTTATCTTCCGAAGCTGGGAATGGTACAGTATCCAGGAGCTTCCCGACTTGGAGAATTAACCGTAGCTGATATCGGCATTCCCTATCAATTGGCTGAGGAACTTGATGTACCGGAATTAGTTGAAAATGCGGACATTGCCGCGCTGCTCCCTCAAAGGCCGGAAGATGGCCATAAAGGGACTTTTGGCAGGCTTCTTGCAGTGGCGGGTTCCCAGGGCATGTCAGGTGCAGCTTATCTTAGCGCAGCCTCAGCTTACAGATCGGGATGCGGACTTGTGAAGCTGGCAGTTCCCCAAAGCTGTATGGATACTCTGTCCATGCTGGTTCCTGAGGCCGTTTTGGTTCAGATGCCCGAAAATAACGGCCATATATGTATCCATGAAGGCCAACTAGACGACGGGAGCACCCCGGCCTTTTTGAAAGGTCTCATTCAGGAAGCCGACGCTGTACTGGTTGGGCCCGGATTATCCTGCAACGAGGACACTCGCATGGTTTTGAAATATCTTATAGAGAATTGCGAAAAACCCATGGTCTTCGATGCTGACGCTTTGAATATTCTGGCGAGAGACAAGACCTTACTTGAAAACCTCCGGTGCGAGGCCATTTTAACACCTCATCCTGCAGAGATGGCACGATTGGCCGGAATCGAAACTGAGCTTGTTCAAAATGACCGGATTGGCCTGGCTAAGCAATTTGCAGATGAATATGGCATAACGGTGGTGCTTAAAGGAGCCGGAACAGTTATAGCCACCAATGACGGAAGGGTCGCCATTAACCCTACAGGTAATGACGGTATGGGAACCGCGGGAGCGGGAGATGTATTAGCCGGCATGATCGCTTCACTTTTAGGACAGGGAGTGTCTCCTTATGAGGCGGCTTTGGCGGGAGTATATCTACATGGGCTCGCAGGGGATTTTGCAGCACAGGAGAAGGGCAGGATATGCCTAATGGCTTCGGATATTGTCGCCCATATACCCGACGCGTTCAAGCATTTAATGGGGCTAGAAAATTTTTAAAACATTGAAGGTGATACTATGGACTATAAATTAACAAGAGCATGGGCTGAGATTAATTTGGATCATATCGCCCATAACGTGGGAGAAATTCGCAGATTGGTCGGGAAACGCACTGAAATCATGGCTGTGGTTAAAGCCGACGCCTATGGCCATGGCGTTTTGGAGACCGTCAGTACCATAATAGAGAACGGTGCTTCCCGGCTTGCCGTTTCCATGTTGGATGAAGCCATACAGCTTCGCAAAATCGGCATTGACGTCCCCATCCTGGTCTTGAGCCATACAAGCCCCCAGCGTGCTGATGAGCTTATACAATACCACATCACCCAGACCGTCTACAGCCATGAAATGGCAGAGGCTCTTTCTGATGTGGCTGTCAAGCAGGGAACGAAGGTCCCAGTACATATCAAAATCGACACGGGCATGACCCGGGTGGGATTTCTTCCAGGCTATAGTGCCGTCAAGGATGTGGTTAAAATCCAAAAGCTTCCGGGTATTGTTGTAGAGGGTATATTCACTCATTTTGCCACGGCGGATGAAATGGACAGAGGCTATACCCTGCACCAGATGGAGCTGTTTGAAAGCATCATCAGCGAACTCAACCGAATCGGCATCATCATTCCCATTCGCCATGTTTCCAACAGCGCGGCCATTCTTCAATATTCTGAAATGACCTTGGATATGGTGAGAGCGGGCATTATTCTTTATGGTATTTACCCCTCGAATGAGGTGGACAAGACTGTTATTGATCTAAGGCCGGCTATGACGCTCAAAGCCAACATCACACTTGTTAAGTGGGTGGACGGAGAGACATCCATAAGCTACGGAAGAAAGTTTACGACAAAAAGAAAAAGCCGTATCGCTACAATATCCATTGGCTATGCTGATGGCTATTCCAGACTCCTCACAAATAAAAGCCGTGTCTTGGTCAACGGTCAATATGCACCTGTTGTAGGTTCCATTTGTATGGATCAATGCATGATTGATGTTACCGATATCTCGGGAGAACTTGAGGTCGGCAGTGAAGTTGTTTTAATTGGCTGCCAGGGCGAAAATGAAATTACTGCCGATGAAATTGCCCAACTTATCGGCACCATACCTTACGAAATTGTTTCAATCATTGGTAAACGCATTCCTCGCGTTTATTTTAAGGGTGGACAGGTGGTTAATGTTTTAAATTATCTTGTGTGATAATTCATTTATACTTTGATTGCTCCTGATGTATACAGTTTAAGGAAATGTGTAACAATAGTAGTGCATGCGTAACCTAATCTTAATTTGACGCTCTTGAAACGTCTTCCTATAATAGAAACAAGAGCATGAAGCAGTTGGGGTCAGACTTTGGAGGTCAATACTTTTTACAGGAGTGATTGAAATTGCTGGTAAAAAGAGGCGACATCTACTATGCTGACTTGAGTCCTGTTGTGGGTTCAGAGCAGGGTGGTGTAAGACCTGTATTGGTTATCCAGAATGATATCGGAAATAAGTTCAGTCCTACCATCATTGTTTCAGCCATAACCTCGCAGTTGGACAAGGCTCGGCTCCCGACACATATTGAAATATACGGGGAGCAATTTGGTCTAAACAAAAACTCAGTCGTTCTTCTTGAGCAAATCAGAACCATTGACAAGAGAAGGCTGCGTGAAAAAGCAGGACATCTGGACGACTACTTAATGAGACAGGTTGATCATGCGCTTCGTACAAGCTTCGGCCTGAGCGTTACATACGTGCAGTAAAAAGCTTGATGTAAGCGCCTCCCAAGGAGGAAGCAAAATGATATTCAAAAGAAAAAGCAAGCTGGTCATGATGGTTTGTATCCTATTTTCTTGTATTATTCTCGTGGTTTCATCGGCCTCCGGAGCCGGACAACCAGGAAGCGACACAGACCCTCTTGTATCTAAAAGCTATGTGGATCAGCAAATTGCCAAGCTGACCGCTCAAATAGGCTCGGGTTCATCCGGAACCGGATCAGGAACCGTAGATTCAGGGGCTATTGCCCAGCTTCAGACAGACATGGGGGATCTGACGAAATTCATCATTGATGCCCTGACGGAAATCGAGACATTAAAAGCGAGAGTAGCAAGTCTGGAAAGCGGCTATACAGTTGTTGAAGCCAAAGCAGGACAGAAAATTCTACTTTCGGGTGGCAGCGAAGCTCTTTTAAGAAGCGGCAAGGCTACGGCCATAAAGGGTGCCAACGGTGTTATTGTGGATGCCAGTTCGGGTCTTGATTTGAATGACGGGGTGAATATTCCCGTTCAACATCTTTTAATCTCTGCAAGAACCGATGGACGTGGATTGCTGATAAAAGCGAATGCCTTTCTGCTTATTCGCGGAGCTTACACGATTCAGTAAAGCTTAAAAGATCAATGCCGAGGTGTATTTGAAACGAAAAGTTTCAATTGCACCTCTTTCTTTTTTCTTCTTTTTATACGATAAATACTATAGACACCTTTTCTCATCAAGTACCCAATAGGGGGTTACTGCTCAGGCATAAAGAACTTGTAAAAATATGCAGAAATTATGTTACTGTAAAATGTGATGCTTACGCATAAACAGCAACATAGAGAATAGTATGAGAAAAACGGGATGTCTAAAAGAGTTGAGATAAAAAGGAATATTATGAAGAATGATCGATTGATTAAGAATTTAATAGTGGCTGTACTCATTATAGTAACCCTGTGGTTTGGCTTAAGGCCCCTCTTTTTAGGAACTTCTCATAAGAACTACACCAAAGTTCGTCCGGGTGACTTTAGTTTTGAGGAAAATGAGTATGCAACGATTATCATAGGCTCGGAGCCAGAGGGTATCGCCTCGGCTTTGGCCTGCTCAAGGATAGGCTTGAAAACCTTGCTTATTACCAACGAGAATAATCTTGGCAGTTCTATCACAAAAAGCATGATTCCGGTTATGGATCTCCAGCAGGGGGTTATTAATCAGAAAAAGGTCTTGCTCAATCAGGGTATTTATCAAGAAATCTTCGGAAAATTCGATTTGGGCTTTAATGTGGAGGATTATGAAAAATCCATAGCGAAGCTTACGGAGCAGGAAGAAAGCCTTAAGATTATTTATGGCAGCACCATAACACAAGTAGATCTTGAGGGTGATGTATTAAAAGGCATTGTGGTCCAGAACCAGGACGGAGAACAATACTATAAGGCACGCAATTTTATTGATGCGACTCAGGACGGTGAGCTTCTTGTCCTCTGCAAGACGCCTTATTTTAAAGGATCGGAGGACTTAGGGCTTCCCAATTTTTATTCACCTCTAAAGTTTAACTTCCGAATAACCGGAGTTGACATGGAGGTTCTTAAAAAGAATCGGAAGATTACTGACTTTTTCGATGAATTCCAAATAGCTTTATTGGCTTATGAGAAGGTCAATCCCAATTCTAAAATCATTTCCCCATCCTTCATCAGTCAGAACGACGAGGATCTGGTTATTACCGGTCTTCAGATTTATGGTGTGGATGTGGAGGACAAAGAGGCTCTTACTGCCGCATATAAAGCGGCGGAGGAAGAGGCGAGAATGCTCACGGCTTTTTTAAAAAATGTGATGGTCGCCTTCAAGGACAGTCAATATAAAGAAAGCCCGGAAGCGTTCTTCATACCCGAATACCGGCATTTTGAGGGACGTTACCGGCTAAGGGTGTCGGATATTCTTGAAAATAAGGATTTCAATAATAAGATAGCCCTCTGCGCCGCAGCAGTCGATGCAGGTAAGTATGTGGATAAAAGCATTGAATATATTGTGGCCAAACCCCATGTTTATGCCATTCCCCTCGAGAGCATCATCCCTTCCAACCTTAAAAATGTCATGATGATAGGAGCTAAGGCGTCTTTTACTTCATTAGCGGCAACCAGCGCTGGTAACATGCCTACCCAGATTACCCTAGGCGAGTCGGCTGGACTTGTAGCAGCTTATAGCTTTGTTAATAACACATCGCCCGCCGATATGCTTAAGCTTCCCGATGAACAGCGTAAGGCATGGAAGGCCTACCTTAAAAGAGGAGGGGTTAGCCTCACCGATTTTTCTGAAAACCTACTTATTCCCGGAACCGAACAAAAGCTTACCGATCATTGGGCCTATCCCAATATGAAGATTCTTGCCGAATTCGGGCTCATAGCCGGTGGTAAGGAAAATGACTTCAAGCTTGACTTTAAAGCCAGTCAGGAAGTTCTGACAGTGCTTGTGAAAAATGCCATCATAAAAATGGCTCCAAATTTTTATAATCTGGAGCTTGATAAGGCTCTCAAAGTATATGAGGTGAAAAAAGAGCTTTCAGGAGAGCTGGCAAGTGCCATTGTTCTGGATGCGCTTTCAATACCCTTTGAAAAAGGAGAGGCTCTCAAGACGCTCAAGGAAAAAGGGATTCTTCCTGTTTCTCTGACAGATCGGTTAACAGCTGACGGTCCGGTAACCATGGATGTGGTTTATGGACTCGCTGTAGAGACGGTCAAGGCCATAAAGTCGTAAGTTCCCTTTAGTGGGAATAATCGTTATCGGAATCTTTCATAAACTTTGCTTTCAAAGTCAGAAGCATAAAACGGGGCAGATCCATCATGCGTTTATAGCGTGATGGTTCTTTTGCAAGTCTGTAAAGCCATTCAAGCCCGGCCTTTCTCATGAATTCCGGGGCCAGGCTTGCCGTACCTGCAAAGACATCAATGGCGCCTCCGATACCCATGATGGCCTTGCAATTAAGCTCATGGGCATGGGCGTGAATCCATTTTTCCTGTTTTGGCGCACCCAAACCCACCAATAGAATTTCAGCCTTGGCGGCATTAATCTGGTTAATGATACCCTGGACATCATTCTCATTAAAATAGCCGTTGCGAAAGCCAAGTATATTGGCTCTGGGGAACTCGGACAGGATGTTTATAGAGGCTTGCTCTGAAACTCCGGGCTTGCCTCCGAAGATAAAGAAGCTCGTTGTACGTCTGTCGGTATTCATAAAAATTCTTCTGACCAGATCGAAACCTGAAACCTTCTCTTTTACCTTGCGACCCAGTATTCTGGAAGCCAGCACGACGCCTGCCCCGTCCGCTACTACAAGGTCTGCCTCATTTAATATCTGCTTAAGCCCGTCATCCCGGTAAGCCTGCATGAGGATCTCCGAGTTGGGCGTATAGACCTTATGAGCTTTATTTTCTTTAAGCATATCCATGACACGGTCCAAAGCCTCGTCCATGGTGACATTATCTATTCCAACACCGTGTATATCAATCTTTCCTGGCATGATCCAGCCCCTCCGCTTAATAATTCTATCCTAATCATCAGATTCTTTTGCTCTTATCATATGATAGGCTATCTCGATATTGCTCTGAGCCATAAAGGCCAGCCGCTTCTTGGATTCTCTCAATACCTCTCTGATCTGGGCTCTGCTTTCCCATACTCCATTTAAAATAGAGCAAACACTATTTCCATCCAGCTTGTCCATGCTTCCGGCTGAAGGCTGCCCAACTTCTTTTAAGAAAGCATCTACCTTGGGCTCGTAAACCAAGCCGATTAATGGAACGCACTGGCTTGCCCCGTATATAAGAGAATGAAGGCGCATACCCACCAAGAGCTCCAGCCGCCCTGTAAAGCCCAGCATAACCTCAGGACGGTACATTCCCTCAATAACCGAAGCTGAGTTTTCCATACGTGCTCTGATGGATTGGGATATTTCGTAATCAGAGGGGTATTGCATGGGCATAAAAACAGGATGAACGCCAAAGTGCTCCACACAGTAATCTGCTATTTTTGCAATCTGATCCAAATAATCGGAGTCAGCCCATTTGCGTATGGAAAAGCCGACAAGAGGCTTGTCCTGAGGGATTCGCTCCTTGACCATAAGCTCGTTGATGCTCGCCTTATCGGAGGGCTCCATGAGAATGGCGGGATCAGAGGTCACGTAAATACTGGGCTTGCTGATACCCAAGGCCTTGATTTCATTGTAGGACTCGGAGTCCCGCAAGCTGATAGCATTAAGACTATTGAGTGTTTTTCCGGCGCAGTGACGGTTAAAGGCCCTTTTAATTGGGCCGATGCCATTGGCAAAGAGCATAACCCGTGTACCCAGTTTTTCAGCCATTTTCAAAACAGTCAGATAATAAAGGATGGACCGGGTACTGGTATTGTCCTGTATAAGGCTGCCTCCGCCTGCCAGGAAGAGACGGGTTTTTTTAAGCCGCTTCATGACTTTTAGAAGATTGAAGCGATTGACGGAATCCACATGGTAAACTTTCTTTGTTTCACGGGGGTCCTTTGAAAACACAAGAAGGGTTATTTCAGGATCCAGCTTCCTTAAGGCATCCAGGGTGGAGCGTAAAATAGCTTCATCTCCGCTGTTTTTATAGCCATAGTAACCCAGGATAGCTATATCATATAGCTTGCCGTCCTTCTTGACCGTTTCTTCGCTCTTTAAAATTGTTTCATATATGGAAAGCTGGGTTTGGCACATGTTCTTAAGAGAGAACTCTCTTTCGGCCTTTTCTTTCAGCAGCGCACCCATATGTTCCCTTTTTTCCTTGCTCAGAGACAATTCGGATAGATGCTTCCCTAATGTTTTCCAATCCCGGGGCTGTACCAGATAACCGTTAACGCCTGAGTCTATGAGATCACCCAAGCCGCCCACCCGGGTGCTAACTGTGACCTTTCCGACGCGGGTTGCCTCTAAAATGACATAGGGAAAGCTTTCACTGATGGAGGTCAGCACATTGATATCAATGCTCTGGAAGAAGTCGAAAGGACGGTCAACCATACCTGTGAAATAGACGTAAGGTGTCAAGCCAAGCTTATCGGCAAACTGCTTGAGATGAGGCATCAGCTCATCGCCGGGGCCGCTTATAAGGAAGCGGGCTGAAGGATTGGCCTTAACCACTTCTGCGGCTGCTTTCAAGAAGGTCTCATGATCCTTTACGGGGTGCAGCCTGGCCATGATGCCAATGAGCACACAGTCCTCAGGAAAGGGAACCTTGAAGCGCCGAAAGAACTCCCCCCGCGTGCAGGGCTCTATTTCATTGTCAAACGGGATACCGTTGTAGACCGAATAAATGCGCTGTGGATTAAAACCGCGTTCAATCAGCATCTCTTTAAAATTGTTGGAAACGCTGACATGATAATTGATGCGTCTTAAGGCTATCATATTGATGACGCCAAAAGAAAACCGCTTTAAAAGGCTGTGCATGTAGTCCAGCTTGTAGTCGCTGTGGACTGTTGTCACGACGGGAATGCCCGTCATATTTTTGATGATGGTCGCCATCATGTTGGCTTTGGCACCATGGGCATGAATCATATCATAATGCCCGGATTTTACCATCTTCAAGGTTTTACGCAGATCAGAGATAATGTTTCCTGTTTTTATAATACGGGCATCGATCCCCATTGCAACGGCATCATCATGAAAAGAGCCCTTTCTGAAGCTGACCAGCGTGACTTCAATATGCTTTCCCAGTTCTTTTACCAGTTGAAGGACATGGCTCTTGGCCCCACCTTCATCTCCGCCACCTATAAGGTGTATTGCTTTCATATTGTTTTCCTTTCAGGTTTATACTGACATCACCGGTCACCGAAATCAAAGATTTCGAACCCCTAAAGGCAGCGGGTACCGAGTCAGTGAAACTCGAGGCGAGAGATATGCCCGCTTCTTTGCCTCTCGTTATAAACTAACATCACGCCATTCATTTCCATAGAGAATCCGTTGCCGGCGAAAGCCTAGTCCTTTCAGGAGGGCGACAGCTTCCTCATAATAATAATCAATGGTTTTAGGATGGTGAGTATCGGAATTCACCATGACCGGTATATCCATATCGAGGCAGGCCTCAAGAATCCAGGTGCTTGGATAGGGCTCTTTCATATAACCCCGTGCGATTCCACCCGTATTAACTTCCACAATGGTGTGGGTGAGGGAGATGATATCCAATGTTTTGATGATCTCATCCCGGTATGATTCATCCTCTTCGTCAAAATAGGCATTATCTTGATTGTTTTTTCGTATGACGTCCAAGTGGGCTACAATATTGGGTGGCATCTTAAGGAGCATATCCCGGATTTGGCTGTAATATGCCTTATATAATGCCTGAATATTCCCATCGAAGCCTTCCTTCAATGACTCCTCAAACTCTTGGCGGCTCCCATCCATGGGCATCAGCCGGCCGGTTTCTTCGTTCTTTAGGAAGTGAACAGCACCGATGGTATAATCGATTCCTTTCTTTTTGCGCCAATCGGTACAACCCATGTAGTAGTCTGTTTCCAGACCCGTATATATTTCAATGGAGTCCTTGTATTTTTCTTTAAGGGCTTTGGTGGCTTCGATATATTCTAAAAAGTCATCCTGCTTCATATTCCAGTCACTGTCAAAGTTGACCGGGGCGTGAGCGGAAAATCCAAATACTTTGAAATCCTTCGCCAAAGCGGCACGTATATAGGATTCAAGCTCTTCCTGTCCGTCATCAAACCGACTGTGTGCATGGAATGTACTTTTAAACATAAGAACTCCTTTTGCATTAATTGTCTTGATTATTTTCCGTTTTTATTGAAAACCTTAAACATATCGCTCAATGTTTTCAGAGAAACCAGCTCTACCTGGCGTTTGATTTTTTTTGTGGTCGTTTTCTCGAATTCACCTTCACGAATTTCAAAATGCCTAATTTTTTTATAGGAGGAAAGCTTTTTATTGACCTTTACAACCTCTTGCTTGATAATCTTGTAAAGCTCATCCGGAACAGGTACCTGACCGTATTTTTCGACCAGGACCTCCATATTGGGCACGATCTTGGCACAAACGATGGTGTCTTCTTCATTATCACTGTCCACACCATATACCAGAGACTCTTTAATGTACTCGCTTTTATTGAGATAGAGCTCCACATCCTCAGGGAAAATGTTCTTGCCGTTCTTGGTGACAATAACGTTTTTTTGACGTCCTGAGATATGGATAAAGCCGTCTTTATCAATATAGCCATTGTCCCCGGTATGAAGCCAGCCGTCGCGGAGCACTGCCCCGGTGGCTTCAGGATTCTTATAGTAGCCCAGCATGGTGATAGGGCCCTTTACCTTTATTTCTCCAATCCCATCAGGACCGGGGCTGTCTATGGCAACTTCAATCCCTGAAACGGGTAAGCCGGCTGATTCGTCCTTAAAGCAGTCCAGCCGATTGACCGACACGATGGGGGAGCATTCTGTCAAGCCATAGCCCTGCATGATATTAAAGCCCATGGCTCGAAGTGACTTGGCCACCTTTGGATTAAGGGCGGCTGCTCCCGATATGACCAGGCGAAGGTTACCTCCCAAATTATCCAGCACCTCGTGGAAAAGCTGGCGCCTGACATCTATATTAAGCTTCATCAGGGTTCTGGAAGCAAAGATACCAAATTTAACGGCACCATACCGGTTTTCCTTCTGTGCTTTTTTGATGACCTTAGTGTACACATTCTCTAAAATAAGGGGGACGCTCATGATCATGGAGGGCTTATATTCCTGAAGGTTTTTGGTGATATGGCGCAAGCCCTCACAGAAGCATAGGGTAACACCCAGATAAACCATGGTTAAAAAGCCTGCCGTACATTCATAGGTATGATGGAGCGGCAGAATGGACATGATGAGGTCGTTATTATCGGCATAGAGCAGTTGTGAAACCGCCATCATATCCGAGACAACGTTCTTATGGCTTAGCATGACGCCTTTGCTCTGATCTGTGGTTCCCGAGGTGAAAATAAGCATGCTCATGGCCTCAGGATCAATGGAGGCTCTAAGAAATGCGCTTTTTCCTTTGTCAACCAAAGATTTTCCCGATTGCAGCAATTCATTAAAGGAAAGAACACCGTTTTCGCTTTTATCATAATCAAAACATATAATTTGTTTGAGGTGAGGAAGAGCTGATTTATTTTGAACCAATACATCCACGTAGCTCCTGGAACACATAACTGCGCAGGACTCGCTTCGTTCAAGCAGACTTTGAATCTCGTGCTCGGGAAGCTCCTTATCCAGAGGGACTACCACACCCGTGCCGTTGGTTATGGACAGATACGAGAGACACCATTCATAACGGTTTTCGCTGATAATGGAGATCATCCCATCCTTGAGGCCTAAGTCGCATAAGGCTGATCCAAGGTAATGAATATCATTCTGAAACTGACGAAAGGAAATATTCTTCAATTTTCCGGATGTTAGGTCCTTGACCAGAAAAGCATCCAAATCACCGTAAATATCAGCACTTTGCTGAACCATGTTCCTAAGATCCTTGATTTTACGCACATCGTAAAGTTCGCGTGCCTTTCCCATCTTTCCAGCCCCCATCTTCAGTTTCGACAAATGAAGATATTTTCATAGTTATTATCCGTATGACGAGAATATTATACTTGAAACTGATGGGGATGACAATAAGTCCCCCTAAATCTGCAAGGCAGCCATAAAAGCCGGGGCTGGGGTCTGGACGTCTTTCAGCCGATAAGGCAGACATAATGCTTGCCATTTATATTCTCCCATTTTATGAAAAGGCAGATACTCGATTTTCTGGACATTGGTCAGTGAGGAAGCGAAAGCTGTGAATTTTTCTATATCCTCTGGACCATCGGTATAGCCGGGTACTATCACATATCGAAGCCAGACCGGGATATGATGCTCTGAAAGACGCCATGCAAAGCCAAGGGTTTCATGATTGGTTTGCCCTGTAAGCCTTAGATGTTCAGCAGGATCCATGTGCTTAACGGACAATAGCACTAGATCCGTATAGGCCAGGAGCTCGTCTAAAAGAGCCGGATCGATATTGGGGCTAAAACCGCTGGTATCCAGACAGGTATGGATGTTCTCCTTTTTCAAAAGACGGAAGAGATCGGTTACAAAGGGCGTTTGAAGCAGGGGTTCGCCGCCGGAAACGGTTACACCACCGCCTGAGGCCACAAAATAGGGCTTATAGCGAAGGATACGGTTCAACAGGGCCTGAGAGGTCATGGGTGTACCGGCATTTTCCTGCCAGGTATCGGGGTTATGGCAATAGAGGCAGCGTAATCGGCAGCCCTGAAGAAAGATAACTGAACGAATACCCGGGCCGTCCAGAGTTCCAAAGGATTCAAAAGAATGTATATTTCCGGTAGGCGTTTGTTCCATCTCTTGCGCCTCCTAAATCGCTTCATGGAAGGTTCGGGAGATAACCTCTTTTTGCTGTGCTCTCGTCAAACGGTTAAAGCTGACGGCGTAGCCTGATACCCTTACTGTAAGCTGAGGATATTTGTCGGGGTCTTCCATAGCCTCAATAAGGGTTTCACGGTCAAGGACATTCATGTTGATATGATGCCCTCCCTGGGAAAAATAGCCGTCCAGAAGGGCAATGAAATTGGTCAGACTGCACTTTACCTCCTTGCCCAAGGTTTTAGGAATGAGGGAGAGGGTAAGGGATATGCCATCCCTGCAGGCCGAGTAGGGGATCTTGGCTGCCGAGTTCAGTACAGCCAACGCCCCCGATTTATCCCTTCCATGCATGGGATTTGCACCGGGTGCAAAAGACTCACCGGCTTTGCGCCCATCGGGGGTTGCCCCTGTTTTTTTGCCATAAACCACATTGGAGGTTATGGTAAGAACCGAGAGGGTATGTTCTGCGTTACGATAGGCTTTATGCTTTTTAAGATCATCGATAAAGCCTTGAACCAGATCAACTGCAATTTGATCAACACGGTCGTCGTCATTTCCGAACTCAGGATATCGGCCTTCAACTTCAAAGTCTGTAATAAGGCCGTTTTGGTTTCTTTTCACCCTGACCTTGGCATAGCGGATGGCACTGAAGGAATCTGTAAGAACACTCAAGCCTGCCACGCCAAAAGCCATATACCGGCGGACGTCAGTGTCGTGAAGGGCCATCATAAGGCTTTCATAGGCGTATTTATCATGCATGTAGTGGATAATATTCATGGTTTTTACATAAAGACCGGTCAGCCACTCTTGGTAGTGCTTATAACGGGCTATCACCTCATCGTACTCCAGAATCTCATGGGGATAGGGCTCGGACTCCGGTGCCGCCCATTCTCCCGTCAATTCATCCCGGCCGCCGTTTAAGGCCAGAAGAAGCAGTTTAGGGAGGTTGCACCGGGCACCGAAGAATTGCATGTCCTTTCCAAGCGCCATGGCCGAGACACAGCAGGAGATGCCATAATCATCCCCAAATACAGGCCGCATGAGCTCGTCATTTTCATACTGAATGGCACTGGTTTTTATGGAAATCTCCGCGCAGAAAGCTTTAAAGGCTTTTGGCAGACGGGCCGACCACAGCACGGTCAGATTGGGCTCAGGTGCAGGACCAAGATTGATGAGGGTCTGTAAAAAGCGGTAGGAGGTTTTGGTAACCCTATGCCGCCCGTCATCACTCATTCCGCCAAGAGCTTCGGTAATCCATACGGGATCTCCTGCAAAGAGCTCATTGTACTCAGGTGTTCTTAAGTGACGAATGAGCCTGAATTTGATGACCAGCTGATCAATGAGCTCCTGGGCGCCTTCTTCAGTGATAATGCCTTTTATAAGGTCTCTCTCAATGAAAATATCAAGAAATGTATTTAAACGGCCTATGGAGTTGGCTGCACCATTCGTCTGACGCATGGCTCCCAAAAAGGCCATGTAGGTCCATTGAACTGCCTCAAAGGCATTCTGTGCAGGTCCTCTCAGATCAAAGCCATAGGAATCACCCATGAGCGCGAGATCATTCAAGGCCTTAATTTGATCACTGACTTCCTCAAGGAGTCTGATGGTCTCTTCGGACATTTCTTTGTCCGAAAGAAGGTCAAGGTCTTTTTGCTTTTCTTCTATGAGCCGGCTTAGGCCATAGAGGGCCACACGGCGGTAATCACCAATGATGCGGCCTCTTCCGTAGGCGTCGGGAAGGCCTGTGATAACACCATAATGACGGGCTTGCTTCATCTGCCGGGTATAGGCTTGAAATACACCATCGTTATGGGTCTTACGAACAGATGAAAAGGCTTCGAAAACGGAAGCGGAAAGCTTATGGCCATAAGCATCACAGGCCTTTTTGACCAATCTGATGCCCCCAAACGGGTTAACTGATCTCTTTAGGGGCTTGTCAGTTTGAAGTCCTACAATAACCTCGTTTTCCCTATCCAGATAAACGGGCTTGAAGCTTAAAATACCGGATATTGTTTCCACATCGATATCTAAAACTCCGTTATGGGCTAGCTCAGCTTTTAGAAGCTCTTGGCAACTTTTCCATAGCTTTTTGGTGCTTTTTGTCGATCCGGCTAGAAAGTTGTCATCCCCGTCATAGGGCGTGTAATTTTTGGAAATAAAGTCCTGAACGTCAATGGCAGACTGCCATTTCCCAGGTTTAAAATCATCATGCGTCGTCATAAAAACCCCCTTGCTCATGGTGCCATGCAGAGGGCAAATAAAAACGCCTGAGCACAACACTTTAAAGTATTTATGCCCAGGCGGTCGGCGCGCTTTTATCATACTCCCCCAGGGTTTTCCCTATCCGCCAGTCGTATGATAATCTTAAATTCCACTTATAAAGTGAGTATATAATCCCGCATAAACTTTGTCAATAAAGGTAAGTAATTTTGCCAAGTTGTTGAAAGATAAGACTCGATTATGGTATCATGATGTCATAAATAGTGATGAATAATGGCGCGAGTCATGTCGAAAAGAGGAGAATCCAATGAGTAGCGTGATCAAGGTAAATTCTTGTGTCTATTCCCGTATTGGATACGGAAGAACGAACAATACCAATACCTTCTACATGAACGGTAAATTTTCATCTGAGCATCACATCGATAATGTACAGGCTTCAATGGAAAATAGAGGTTCTGAGTATCTTTTTGCCGTTTCTGACAATATGATTGTTGAGGATCCCGGCGAGGATACCAATGTATCTATTCTAAAGGAAATAGGAAGGTTTCATGAGAAAATCACTGTTAATGGCGGGGACATAAATGACAAGGCGACAGAATTGGAATCCCGTGTTAACGATACTGAGAGGCTCTTGTCGAGCATTCTTGAAATGAATAGAGTTCCAGTGACCGATTCACGCTGGAATCTGGGTTTTTCAGGTTTGCTCTTGTCAGACAGTCAGTTTGTGGCATTGACAGGCGGTAACGGTCGGATTTATATGATGCGTGACGGTATGTTCCGGCCTTTGGCTTCCGAAACAACCAAAGCCAAGCGCATGATTGATGCAAAAATTTATGAAGAAGAAGAAGAGCCTAATGAAATAGAGACCCCCAGTGTTGAAAATAATGGGAGTGTTATTGTTTCGGATATTTATGACCTTCAGGAAGGGGATTCTTTTATACTCCTGAGCGATGGTCTGTTAGAGGCGCTGGGCGAAGAAAAGATAGAAGACATGCTGGCGCTTCGAAGTGATAGCGGTTATATTGCATTCCGTTTGGTGGATGAAGCCATGAAACGCAAGTCCAATGGCGATCTAACAGCTTTGGTGGTGCAGGTTGAGAAGATTATCGAGGGGCAGGGGCCATCAAGAAAAGCACCTCCCCGTCAGCAGCCTCAGCAGTCCATGAAGGCCAAGGTTGACAAGCTTAACAAGGCTCCTGCGGTAACCTATAAATACAATAAACGAAGCGCTAATAAATATCAGAGCGTTGTTTTCTCTGTGTTGGTAATTTCAACTGTTATCGTACTCTTTGGGTTCTTGTATCTCATCATTAATTCATTAATGAATACTGGGAAGAGCAACATAACTACACCTACACCTACGCCTACTATCAGTGCAACGGCTACGCCTACTGGCACTCCCGGTGAAGAGACTCCTACCGGTGAGCCTACCGACAATCCCGGAGAAGCTACACCCACTCCTACCCCTGATACAGGTGAGATTATCAATCACGTTGTTAAATCAGGAGAGAGCATAAACTCAATCGTCAGAAAGTACTATGGCAATACCGATTTAGTCAGCAAGGTATGTGCTTATAATAACATCAGTGATCCTAACAAGATCAAGATTGATCAGGTCATCAAGATACCTCCTAAGGAAGTCCTGATGGGACAATAGAAAGATCAGCAAAGATTCAGGGGCTGTTTGGAAGTGATGAATCACTCCAACAGCTCCTTTTTTTACGAGAGTCACCTAATTTACTCATTTTACACAAAATTGATATATGACTGAAATGGCATAGCGCTTTTTCCATAAACATGATAAGGAACTGAAACCGCGTAATTGGGAATTATGTGGTAATCTTTAGGTAGCGGATGTATTTCGAAAGCATCTAAAGAAAGGGGATTTATTATGAAAAAGAAATCAGTACTGTCATTAATGGTCGTTATCGCAATATTGTCATCAATAATCTCAGTTCCAATATTCGCTGATTCAACGCCAACATTCAGGATTGAAGGAAAGGTTGCTCTTCCCGGTAATGACGTTGCACCCGATGGTAACTTGTCCCTAACACTTGAATACCGTTCCGACAAAGGTACCGCAGACCCTGCGGACGACTTTACTGCCACTTCAGTCATCGTATTGATGAAGGGATCCCATGAAACATCCTTCTATTGGGATATTCCTTTTACTGGTTCGGCTGATGCAAAATTCATACTGGGATACTCGCTTCCGGAAACATCCCAATATTGGCATAAAGGCTATTATGCATTGAGCGGTATGCAGTATTACAAGGAAGGGCAGATGCAATTCCATGAAGGCGCTGTTTCCGGTCTGGTCATCACCCCGCTAAAGGCATCCAGAATTTCCGGTACAGTTGGCTTACCAGTCTATACCACTACACAGCAGGCTGTGGAAGTTGATGTAAGCGCCAAGACAAAAGGCCTTTCAGACGGAACACATGATGATTTTGAGGCAGTAGCAAAAGTCAATATCACCAATTCAGCAATCGCTTATGATTTGAAGGTTCCTACAACTGTTACCACTGCCAGCTATATTGTCATGTACAATACAAAGGCGGCAGATTATGAAAAGCAAGGTTGGTACAGCACCACAGGTACAGCTATAAAAGCTTCCGATGCAACTAAAGTGGATATCAGCGGCGAAAACCGTGCCAACATCAATTTAGTGCTTGTTAAGAAAATAACTGATCCTGTAACTCCGGTTATCAAATTTGATTTAAATAATGATGGCCGAGTGGACATCAAGGACATGATACTTGTAGCCCGGGCTATGGGGTCTAAAAAGAAATATGTGGAAGCTTATGATTTAAACAAAGATGGTGTTATCAATGTTATAGATCTCAAGCTCATAAAAGCTGAAATTCAAAAAGATAAGAATCCCGGGAAAATGGGCAAAGACTGGTCCTGTGATAATAAAGGCAAAAAGCCGATGAAGGGACCTATGGGTACGCACCACAAGCCTTAACCCGTTTTCATACAGACAAGGGGCCGCCAAAACTGGCTGGCCTCTTGCTTTTATAGGATTATATTTCTAAAAACTTATCCATAAGGGTGTGACCTTTTGCTATATAGAATCCGGCAGCCTTGGCGCATGCTTCTGAGTATATCCGTTCGGGGTTTACGACCTCTGGCTTTCGGCAATCGTATATCAGAAAAGGGACGGGATCAGAGCTATGGGTTTTAATTGAAAGGGGTGTCGGATGGTCGGGCAAAATCATTAACCGGTAATCTCCCATATCTTTCAAGCCTTTTAGCAGAGTACCCATTACCTCAGAATCTATAAGCTCTATAGCGCGGATCTTATCCTTAAGCTGCCCCTGATGACCACATTCGTCGGGGGCTTCAATATGAATATAGACAAAGTCACGGCCTTCTCTCAGTTCTTTCAGAGCTGCATCGGCCTTGCCCTTGAAATTAGTGTGGATGTTACCTGTTGCTCCCTTGACTTCGACGGATTTCATACCTGATGCGATTCCAATTCCTTTAATTAAATCCACAGCAGAGATAACAGAGCCACAGAGCCCGTATTTTTCCACGAAGAGGGGGACTTGGGGTTTCTTACCCTGACCCCAGAGCCAGATGGACGTAGCTGGATTCAATCCCTTAGCTATCCGCTGTACATTGACCGGGTGATCCTTTAAAATAGAGGCACTTTTCTTCATAAGGTCCAAGGCGATTTCATTCCCGGGTCCCTTGGGGAGATGGTTTGTAATTTTCTGTCCTGAGATGTCATGGGGTGGTGTGAGCGAGATGTCCATAGGGCCATTTTTCCAAATCAGACAGTGGCGATAGCTGATACCTGGAAAAAAGGCGAGACCTTCTTTGTTGAGCTCTTCAGCCACTGCACGCATGAGCTCGGTTGACTCCTCGGTGGTGATTTCTCCAGCGCTGTAGTCTAACATGGTGCGCTCCTCAAAAGCGTCTTCATTACTCAGAGTAACCAGGTTACACCGAAGGGCAGTATCTTCTGCATGGAGCTTTATCCCCATACTGATTGCTTCCAGGGGAGAGCGCCCCGTGTAATAAGCCTTGGGATCAAAGCCAAAAACCGAAAGATTAGCCACATCACTTCCTGCAGGCAGACCGATCGGAACGGTATGAACCAGGCCCATATCAGCACTTTTGCTTAATTGATCCATGTTCGGCTTATGGGCCACCTCAAGGGGTGTCTTACCCCCGAGCTCCTCAATGGGCCAATCAGCCATGCCGTCACCAAGAACAAGTATATATTTCATAGGAGCCCCCTTTTTGTATCTCTATGTTCAATGTTAATATGAGAAAAGCTGCTTTTCACAAAAAGCAGCCTTCTTTTTACGGGTCGAGGCTTGGAACGGGTCTATTCATAAAATTAACTTAAATTCTGGAAGCAATGTATTCATCCCGACCGGCTGCATTCCAAATGGGTGAATGCCTTCCGATGCGTCGGATAGACTTGATTTGAAGATCACTGACCGCATCCCCTGACAGCATATTCATCAGTGCGGCCATAATAACCGCAACCAGTTCTCCGTCATCCTGTGCATTCTCATTGCTTTGAACGGCCACAGCACTTTCAATTTTTGAAGGATTCTCTTTTATGGCGTTTTCAGTTTGGGATTTATCAGAGCCAAAAAGCTTAGAAAACAGTGACATTATAATCCACCTCCGCTTTTTTCATATATCTTATGTTGTCCTGTTAAAAGTAACACAATACAGTGGATTAAGTCAATCCTATCATAAGATGTTGCGCATTTTTTCGATAATGTTATAATTAAAAATGTATAAAAAAGCAGTTTATTCAACAATTTCAGGAGGGTTAAAATGGGAAAGGTAACTAAGGACACAATCATAATGGATGTTCTGATGATGGACAGGGCAACAGCCCCAATTTTCATAAAACACGGCATGCATTGTCTTGGCTGCCCGTCGGCATCAGGTGAGAGCATTGTTGATGCATGCGCGGTTCATGGTATTGATGCGGATAAGCTTGTTGAGGATTTAAATGCCTATTTTGATTCCCAGAATACCTCGGAGGAATAATCATATATTTTATCAAATCGCCATAGAAACGGTTCCTGCTCCATAAGTAAAGGCTTTTAGGAAAAGCAAGCTAATTGTGATAACAACAAGGTTCCCGAGATCTGTTCGCAGAGGCGCGGACGGACGGGGTATTTTATGAGGTGTTTTATGAAAATACAAGAAATTGCCAGCATTCTCAAGGCGGAAGTCTGTACTCGGAGTGATTATTCTGACATCGACCTGCAAACAGCCTGCAGTGCGGATCTTATGAGTGATGTCATGGCTTTTTCAAAGGGAAATGCCATGCTGCTTACGGGACTTGTGAATCCACAGGTGGTTCGAACCGCGGAGATGATGGATATCAAGGTGGTTGTTTTTGTAAGGGGAAAGACCCCTCCGATGCCCATGATCGAACTGGCCGAAGAAAAAGGCATTGTTCTTCTAACAACCGAATATCCGCTCTTTGCAGCAAGCGGAAAACTCTATACAAATGGTATTCACGGGCGTGGAGAATAAAGAATGAATAATGTGATTGTGAGAGACTATAGCATTCCCGCCAACGACTTTACGGTAGCGGGTGAAGCCTCAAGCAGTGTACGAAAAATCTTAGCTCAGCTTGGTGTAGATCCTTATATTGTCAAACGTACATCCATTGCTATGTATGAGGCTGAGATCAATGCCGTTATTCATGGCCATGGTGGTAAAGCCCACGTTGAAATTGACGGAAGTAAGGTAATCATATGTATTTCTGATGAAGGTCCTGGAATAGCTGATTTGGAACTTGCTATGCAGGAGGGATATTCAACCGCTCCCGACAGCATCAGAGAAATGGGTTTCGGAGCTGGTATGGGGCTTTCCAATATAAAAAAGCATTCAGATATTTTAAAAATAGACACCGAGCTTAACAAGGGTACTACGGTGAATATCACAGTTTTCTTTAACACCGTATAGCTGAAGATTGTTGCTACAGCGAAGGGATTTCAATATGGAACAGGCATATTTTCACTCGGTTACGCTAAATAAAGAAAAGTGCAAGGGCTGTACCAATTGCATTAAATACTGCCCCACCGAGGCGATTCGCGTTCGTAACGGTAAAGCTGTTATCATTAAAGAACGTTGTATTGATTGCGGTGAGTGTATTCGGGTGTGTCCCTACCGTGCCAAAAAAGCAGTTACGGACTCTCTGGATTGTATAACAGGATTTCGCTATAAAATAGCCCTTCCGGCTCCTTCTCTCTATGGACAATTTGGAGAGAACTACCCACGGGAACGTATCATCAACGCATTAGAGCAGATGGGCTTCGATTATGTCTTTGAGGTGGCCAGAGCCGCTGAAATTGTTACCCAGGCTTCGGGCCAATATCTAAAGAACAAGGAAATCAGAAAACCTGTTATCTCTTCAGCCTGTCCTGCGGTAGTAAGGCTCATTCAGGTGCGTTTTCCCAATCTTATAGAAAATTTGATGAGAATCGAGTCCCCTATGGAAATTGCGGCTACCTTGTCCAAACAGGAGGTTCATGAGAAATTTGGCATTCCTGTAGAGGATATAGGTGCTTTTTTCATATCACCCTGCGCTGCTAAAGTCACTAGCGTCAAAGCGCCTTATGAGAATAAAAAATCGCATGTGGATGGGGTTTTGGCCATGAAAGATGTCTATCTGCCCCTTCTTGAGATTATGAAAAAGCAAAAGGGAACGGATTCGGAACACTTTTCCCTGTCAAGTGCCATCGGAGTGGCATGGGCAGGGACAGGAGGCGAAAGCTCGGCACTTTCCAAAGGAAGATGCATTGCAGTCCATGGTATCAATAACATTAATACTATTTTGGAACAGACTGTTCAAGGGAGCCTTGACAATATTGATTTTATAGAAGCACTGGCTTGTCCCGAGGGATGTCTGGGAGGTCCCTTAACCGTGGAAAATCCTTTCATAGCAAAGGTCAACCTTAGAAATGAAATTGACAGGATTAAGAAAAGTCACGCCCATAGTGTCCCTAAGGTTGAAAATGTCGATGAATTTGTCTGGAAATCCAATGTAGAGTACAGACCGATCCTGAAGCTTGATGATGATATGATAAAAGCCCTTGAGAAAATGCAGGTGATTGATGTTATTACCGAAGGGCTTCCCGGGCTGGATTGCGGGGCCTGCGGCGCGCCAAGCTGCAGAGCACTGGCTGAGGATATTGTAAGAGAAGATGCCAAGGAGACCGATTGCATATTCAAGCTGCGTGAAAAGGTCAATAATATTGCCAATCAGTTACATCAGATAGAGGACTAATTACAAATATAAAGCATTCAGGAAAGAGGAACAAGATGACCATAGAAGAATTGGCCCGAAGGTTGGGCTATAAAATTGTTTCAGGTGAGGCTGAACGCTTAAAAACCACTGTGACAGGGGTTTATGCCTGTGATTTATTAAGCCATGCCATGGCCAAGGTACAGCAGGGTAATCTCTGGGTAACGGTGCATACCAATTTGAATGTGGTTGCGGTAGCATCCCTGACGGATGCAGCCTGCGTGCTTATTCCCGAGAATATCGAAATAGAACAGCAAACAATTGACAGGGCGCTTGATAAAGGCGTGGCTTTCCTTTCATGCCCGTCGAGCTCGGCCAAGGTTTGCCATGAAGTACTTATGGTACTTGAAGAAGCATCATGAAATATTGGATTGACCTGCATCTCCATACCTGTTTGTCCCCATGCGCCGATGAGGACATGACCCCAAATAACATTGTCAATATGGCGCTTATAAAGGGTCTTGATATTATCGCCATAACCGATCATAACTCGGCTCATAATACAGGCGCTGTAATCAGGTTGGGGAATCAGGCGGGGCTTTTGGTGGTTCCGGGAATGGAGCTTTGTACGTCTGAAGAAATTCATCTTGTTTGCTTATTCCCTGATCTTACGCAAGTACTGGCCTTTGAGAAAACAGTCTATGAAAATCTATCCCCTATAAAAAACCGGGAGGATATTTTCGGTTCACAAATTATTATGGACGAGTCGGATCAAGAGATCGGCCGGGAAGAACGCCTTCTTTCGGGGGCGTGTAATCTGGATACCGAGACAGCGCTTAGGCTTGTCAGAGGCTTGGGAGGGGCAGTACTTCCTGCCCATGTTAACCGTGAATCATACAGTATGCTCAATACGCTGGGGGTAATCCCAGAAGAATATGACTTTCGTTTTTTGGAGTGTTCAAAAAACTGCAACCTTCAAGATTTTCTTCAAAATCACCCCGAGCTTGAGAACTATTCTTTCTTACGCTCATCGGATGCTCATTTCCTGCAAGATATACTTGAGCAAGACGTATCTCTGGAGCTAACTGAAAAAAGCGTTGATGCGCTTCTTAAATTGCTTAGCTAAAAGCTAATGCTCCCAAGTCCATGGTATTCTTGATATCCGGATAACACTAAATGAAATGAAGTCTATCAAAGCATAAAATATATGATACAATATTTTAGGGTGATAGCGTGGAAGAGAAAATTTTTGAGCTTCTTGAAAAAATGTATGCTGAAATTAAAAATGATATTGGCTCTGTAAAAAATGATATTTGCACTGTAAGAAATGATATCGACTCTGTAAGAAATGAAATTCGGACTGTAGGTAATCAAGTGGCAAAGCTTGAAAATGGTCTCGTCCCAAAAGTAGAGGCTCTCCTGGATGGGTATAAACAGCTTGCTGAAGGCCAAGAAGAAATTGCGGATCAGTTATCAGACCTCAAGTCGAAGATTGCAGACCAGGAAGGTGAAATAACCGTCTTAAAAGCTCTCAAATGATCATATCGACCTTAAAAATAAGAACCCCACCCGCTTACGCAAACAAAGATTGCTTGCGGGTCCCGGGAACCTTGTTGTATTCACAATAAAAGTCCGGGAATTAGCTCAATTTGGCCAAAATCCGGATTTTTTCTTTCATATGCAACCACAAAATCTGTTATTCCATAAATAGTGATTAATTATTGCTCTTGGGGACAACGATTGTTATAATGTGATTATTTACAATGCCTGTGACTTGCCAATATTTGGAGGACATTCATGAGGTTTCAAAAAAAGATTAAGAAGGTCAAACAGCTTAATAGCGATACCTTTCTGATTCGCATAAAATCGGAGGATATCGCCCATACCGCCCAAGCCGGTCAGTTCGTCAATATTAAATGCTGCCAGGGCCTGAACGCCTATTTAAGAAGGCCTATCAGTATTTGCTCCATTGACCGGGAACACCATACCTTCGATATTGTCTATCAGGTAAGAGGCGAAGGTACGAGCCTTTTGTGTGCCTTTGAGGCCGATGATGAGGTGGATGTCATGGGGCCTTTAGGAAAGGGCTTTACCATTAATCCCGAGCATGAGCATATCGTGGTTGTTGGGGGTGGAATTGGTACATTTCCTTTACTTCAGCTTCTAAAGGATCATCCGGCCCGTAAAAAAACGGCCATACTAGGCTTCAGAAATCACGAGCTGGTGGTTCTTGAGGATAAATTTAAAAAGCATTCTGACGAGCTTCTTATAGCAACAGATGATGGCAGTTACGGTGAAAAGGGCTTTGTTACATCTCTTTTAGAGCAGAAGCTTCAGCAAGAGCGGGTAGACATGGTCTACTTTTGCGGCCCCACAATCATGATGAAGCTTGGGGTAAAAATGCTCCTGGAGCGGAATATTCCCTGTGAGGTTTCCATGGAACAGCGTATGGGCTGCGGTATAGGAGCCTGCTTGGTCTGTGCCTGCAAGACCCGTACAGAAGATGATTGGGATTATAGTCATGTATGTAAGGATGGTCCGGTCTTCAGAGGCGAGGAAGTCATATTCGATTGATTATTTAACGATGATTGAGAAGGTCTGGCATCAAGGACCTCAAGGAGTCAAAGCATGAGTAAAAACATAAGCCTTGCAGTTAATATAGCAGGGCTTCAACTGAAAAATCCAGTTATTGCAGCCTCCGGTGCTTTCGGATTCGGAAGGGAGTACAGCCAGTATTTTGACCTGAACCGGTTGGGTGGGATTGCTGTAAAGGGTTTAACCCCCTTACCCCGTAAAGGGAATGCCCCGCCCCGTATAGCTGAGACTCCTGCCGGTATTCTAAATAGTGTAGGGCTTCAGAACCCCGGTGTCCATGCTTTTATTGAAAAAGAAATTCCTTTTATTCGCAGGTACGATACTGCCATTATTGCTAATGCTTCAGGTAATACAGTTGAAGAATATGAAAGCATGGTTAAAATTCTCTCAGAGGCTGATGTGGATGCCATTGAGCTCAATTTGTCATGTCCCAATGTCAAGCAGGGATGCATGAGCTTCGGCAGTACTCCCGAGGGTGTAGGCCAGGTGGTCGGAAGGGTAAAGCGATTTTCTAAAAAACCCCTTATTGTAAAGCTTACTCCCAATGTCACCGATATCACCGAAATTGCAAAAGCAGCTGAAGAAGCAGGAGCTGATACGGTTTCTCTCATTAATACCCTGCTGGGTATGGCCATTGATGCCAAATCACGCAGACCGGTATTGGGCAATGTAACCGGAGGCCTTTCAGGTCCTGCTGTTAAGCCGGTGGCACTTAGAATGGTCTATCAGGTCTCCAAGGCCGTTAAGATTCCCATTATCGGCATGGGAGGCATCTCAAACGGGACCGATGCCGTGGAATTTTTACTGGCGGGTGCCTCGGCTATTATGATTGGGACAGCAGGCTTTGTCAATCCCATGGCTTGGGTCGAGACTGTTGAGGGAATAGAAGCCTATATGCTCGAAAATGGTTTTACCGCAATCGACCAAATTGTCGGCGGTCTCATTATAGATTGAGGGAGAGGTATAGAGTATGAATCAAGCACTCACGGGTTACCTGTTTAAAACAAAGGCCGTACGCGTCTGTCCGGAGGACAAGCCTTTTTGGTATACTTCCGGCAAGATCGGTCCTTATTATATCAATACCCATTTCCTTTATGGCAGTGAGGAAAAAGCCAATGCCTTTCTCGCTGTAATTGACAGACTCAAGGAAAACAAGCTGGCCTGTTCAAAAGAATTTCATCGCCTGTCAAAGGAAAACTATCTGTCGGATCCTGTGTTTAAAGGAACAATTGATGCTTTGGTATCTTATATCAGGAGCAATTTGAAGGTCGAGGAAATCGCATATGTTTCCGGAGGCGAGCGAAGGGACTGGTTTTTCTCCTTCCTGGTTGCAGAAATTTTAGGAAAGCCCCACATCACACTGTTTAAGGACATGTCGGCTGTCATTTACCGGGATGGGTGCTCGGAAACGGCAGGCGGGCTTGAAGGCGCGAAAGTATTACATGTGGCTGACCTCATAACCACGGCTTCCAGCTATGAAAGAGCCTGGGTGCCTGCTATCAGACAATTGAATGGTAATATGAAATGGAGCCTTGTGGTAGTGGACAGACTACAGGGAGGGGCGGAGGTTCTCGGAAAACTGGGAGTCAGTTCTCATGCCCTTGTTGCTATTGCGCCGGAAGTTTTTGACAGGGCATGCAAAGAGGGTTATATCGATAATGCCCAGCTCAAGCTTGTATTGGACTATATGAATGATCCCGATGGATCTATGAAGCGCTTTTTAAAGGAGCACCCCTCTTTTCTTTCAGAAGCGTTAGGTGAGGGTGGGAAGACTGCAGAGCGTGCCAAGCTTCTTATTGATAATAAATTATATGATGCTTAGTGAACTAATGTAAATAGGGGCTGTTAAATATTGAGAGGAACGGGGATACTGAGAGAGATGATGGAACCGGAAGGATTATTGGGTGCAATGTCTATTCTGCCTGCTATGTGATGAAGTATGGACAGCGCCCAGCCTCTGGAGTTCAAATCGTCGACGGAGTGGGCCTCCCGGTCAAACCGAACCTTTGTCAAATCCACGCCGACACCCTGGTCCATAATCTCCAGGGCAATGTGGTCTGCAAAACGCTGGACGTTTACGGTTACAAGACCTGAGGCTTTATTATAGCCATGCTCCATGGCATTGATGGTGAATTCATCGATGGCATTTTTAAGGATAAACTGTGTGCTGGAGTCATTGGTGACGCAGGCAATCAGACCTTCACACATGCTAATGAAGGAATCAATACTTTGGGGTGTATATTCTAGGCAGGATGTCACACTAAATTTGTCAAGCTCCATATAACCCCTTGCGCCTTTGCATTGCGTTTGATTTTATATATTCATTAATACGAAGTATCAATAATTTGGGATCCGTTCGAAATCTTTGATTTCGCTAGTGGGTCGAGGCTTGTTGTTCGTTCTTTTAGGAACGAACTCTGGTAACGGATAATATTATTATATAACAAATTAAGGAGTAGCAAAATGAATTTGCCCGAATTTTTTGAAGAAAGCTTTAAAAGTCTGATGAATGATGAAGAATACCAGGCTTTTAAAGCTTCCTTTGACGAAAAACGCCATTACGGTATCAGAATAAATACCTTGAAAATACAGCCGGTCGACTTTCTAAAGCTTATGGATAAAAAACTTGATCCCATCCCGTGGGTACCTCAGGGCTTTTACTATCCCGAAGGAGAGTCCTTTGGCAAGCTTCCGGCCTATCACGCCGGGCTTTATTATATTCAGGAGCCCAGCGCCATGATGCCCGCCCAGGCGCTATCCCCAAAGCCCGGAGAAAAAGTTCTGGATCTTTGTGCCGCTCCGGGCGGGAAAACCACCCATTTAGGAAATCAGATGCAAAGCAAGGGGCTTTTGGTTACCAACGATATCAGCCCGAAACGCGTGAAGGCACTGGTTAAGAATGTAGAGCTCATGGGTCTTTCCAATACCTTTGTGGTCAACGAAACACCGCAAAAGCTCCAAAAAATTTACCCGGAATTCTTTGATCGCATCTTATTGGATGTACCCTGTTCGGGGGAAGGCATGTTTAGAAAGGACAGGGAAGCTGTCCAAAGCTATACCCGATTTAAAAGCAGCGAATGTGTGGCCATACAAAGGGAGATTGTAGAATCCGCTTATGCTATGCTGAAGCCGGGAGGGACGATAGTGTATTCAACCTGTACCTTTAACCCGGATGAAAATGAGAGGAATATTGAGTTTTTTATTAAAACATATGATCTCTCGGTGGACAAAATAGAGCCCATAGGGGGTTTTGAACCCTCTCGCGCCCAGTGGACCGAATCAGGTGATGCTGCCTTAGAAGGGGGGCTCCGCCTATGGCCCCATAAAGCAAGGGGAGAAGGACATTTTGTCTGCCGCCTCATAAAAAAGGGCCAGAAATCTGTCAACGATCTTACTGAGTCCCATAGGGGGTATACCTCCAAAGAGGCGGAAATAGCCGCTCAGTCCTTTTTTGGTTTTGTTGAAAATAATATGAACGGCTTTGAGGATGGGGTTTTCCATCTTAAAGGAGCAAGCCTGTATCGACTGCCCGCGTATATGGATGAGGTTCCTATGATCAAATGGGAGAAGGCAGGGCTTTATCTGGGAGAATATCAAAAAGGGCGCTTCGAACCCTCTCAATCACTGGTCACGGCCTCCAAGACCGAGAATTTCAAAAGAGTCCTGCGCTTTGAACGGCATGACCCGAGCATTATACGCTATTTAAAAGGGGAGACGCTTTTTTCGGATGGGGAAAAGGGTTATACTGTTGTCTGTATGGAGGACTATCCTCTGGGATGGGCCAAACAGGAGGTCGGTACGCTGAAGAACCTTTATCCAAAAGGCTGGAGGATGATGTGATGCCCAAGATACGCCTGGATAAATTTCTGAAGGATCAGGGATTAGCATCCCGAAGCGAGCTTAAAACGCTTATTCGAAAGGGCCTGGTTCAAGTTAACGGTGAGACGGAGAAAGACCCGGGTTCTCATGTGGATGCTGAACAGGATAGGATCTCCATTAACGGAAAACCCGTAAAATATGAGGAATTCGTCTATTATATGCTGAACAAGCCCAAAGGGGTCATAACGGCTACTGAGGATAAAACCCTTCAGACCGTTTTGGATCTTCTTCCGGAGAGTATCAGAAGAAGAGAGGTCTTTCCCGTTGGACGGTTGGACCGGGATACTGAGGGGCTTTTGCTCATTACCAATAATGGCATCTTCGCTCACGATTTGCTTTCACCCAAAAAACATGTAAAAAAGCTCTATGAAGCGGAACTGGATTACTTTCCGGGAGAGCAGTCGGTCGAGGTTTTTAGGGAGGGTGTGCTCTTGGGTGATGGCTACAAGGCTCTTCCCGCAACCCTTGAGTATCTTTCAAGTACAACCCCCGTAGTTGCCCGAATTGAAATTTACGAGGGCAAGTTTCATCAGGTTAAGCGCATGTTCAAGGCCGTTGGTGCTACTGTGGTTAGCTTGAAACGTTTGCGCATGGGTGCGGTTTGGCTTGATGAAACCCTTAAACCCGGAGAATACAGGAAGCTCACAGCCGAAGAAATCTCCTTGCTGGGCGGATAGGCTTTTGGACTGTAGCATATGGATTTGAAAAAAGATCAGAATACGAGGAGATTGACAATGGACAAGCAAGCGCTGCAAAAATTAAATCTCATGGTGCAAGGCATCGCCTATCGCCTGAGTGATGAATTGGATTATTTTGAAGAGCTGACAGGCGATTTTAAGTCAGGAACTAAATCCTTTCCTATGGCCTGTACTTTGGAAGAAAATCAGCTTAAAATCAGCTTTGAGGGCAGAAGCATGGTGGCCGCACCCTCTGAACTCCCGAGCCTGGTATCTGACTTTGCAGGCCGTTTTGAGAAAGTAATCCTGACCTATAAAACCAGGGGCGAAGCCCTTATTATAGAGGCCGATACTAAAAACGTGACCATGAAAACAAAACGGCTTGAGGAAGACAGGGAGCAGCTCTTTAAAGGACATGCCGAATCCGGCACAGTCTCCAACCGGGAATATCTCATAAAACCCGGAAAAGCAGATGATTTATTAAAAGCTATCGGAATCATGGCCGAAAACGGAAAAATCAAAAATGACATGATCCGGAAATACAATCAGATCGATCATTTTGTTGAGCTTCTGGAGCCCATGCTTAAAGAGCTTATCAGAGGCAGAAATGAGCTTAAAATTGTGGACTGCGCCTGCGGGAAGTCCTATCTCTCCTTTGTGCTGAACTATTATCTTAAAGAGGTCATGAAAATAAGCTGCAGATTTATGGGCATTGATATTTCTGAGGGTGTTATTTCTTCGTCCAAAGAAATTGCCAGGAAGCTGGGTTACCGAAATATGACCTTTATAACGGGTGACATTCGAACCCTGCTCTATGAGGATGAGAGCGGCAACAAGACCCAGCCCGATTTAGTCATCAGCCTTCATGCCTGTGATGTGGCCACTGATTATGCCATGGCCTATGGTATCCGCAACAAGGCCAGAGGAATCGTTGCTGTGCCCTGCTGTCACTGCGAGCTCTTGAACCAGTACACCTATGAGCCCTTTAAGGAGATTCTTAAGCATGGGGTTTTTAAGGCACGGCTAGCCGATGTCCTTACCGACGGATTGCGTTGTATGATACTTGAGGCCTTTGGCTATACCGTGTCCGCTGTGGAATATGTATCACCCCTTGATACACCTAAGAACCTCTTGATTCGATCCACCCTTACGGGAGAATTCAATAAGGGGAAATACGAAGCTTGCAGGGAAATGGCAAAACGGCTCGAAGCAGAGCCCATGCTCATTAAACAAACCGTTGATATGCATAAATTTTAAACAGGTTGAGGCCAAGGCTTTGCCCATGCTGACGAAATCCTCGGCCTGCTCTTTACAGGAAAAAACTCACATCCTATAATTTACATGGAAAGATCAGGTAAATGAAAAAGGGAGTGAGAATCATGAAAAAAGGAATTTATGCGGAATACGGTGTTACGCTTTCAAAATCTGTTCTACGAGCAGGCGATGAGCTGGAGCTTATCTACAACGGGCTTCTTAAGAACTGCGGGGCAGGAGATGTCAGAGCACATATCGGCTACAACGAGACTTGGGAGGATGCGGTAACCCTGGATATGGCACCAATCAATGATGCCTTTGTAGTTCGGTTAACCCTCAAAAAAGCAGGTACCATTAACTGCGCCTTCGTTGATCCTCTGGGAAACTGGGATAACAATTCCGGGAGTAATTACAGCTTTACGGTATCTGAGCCGAGAAGCACTTCCCGAGGAAAAAAGACTGCAGAAAAGGCTGCTAAAGCTTCTGAAACCAACAAAGTGGAAAAGCCAAAAAAGGAAACGCAAGCGAAAAAATCCTCTAAGAAGAGCAGGGATAATTGACCATTTCGGCATTGATTGTCTTGGTTCAAGTGATTAGAGCCTAATTTTTATCTCTTCATTAATCCTGTTGCGCATGTTTATTATGTATTGCTCATTGCGGGGATACTCGGAAAATGTCATCCCTTTTCCGCCGCCTTCTTCAATGATTCTCATGACAAATTCCTTTGAGGTAAGGCTTTCCAGCAATTTCATCGCTCTTAAGTCATACAGGGCTTCACTGAAGACCTTTAGCCGGATTGATTCCACCGGATATCCGTCTTCACCGGGATACACCATAAAGGCATCTCCCGATGGGAACGCACAGCCTGCATCCGTAACGTAATACGGGTTGATAGATTTAATGGAGTATTGCGTATACCAGAAATTATATCCCCACTGCAAAAATCCCCCAATGTCATATTTGTACAGCTGTGGGGCAATAATTCTGTTCCTGCGGCTGGGCATTGAAAAGAACCGGTTGCTCACCTTCTTATTCTGGCCACAGCAATAATACGTCCAAAGCCCTTTAATCCCTGCGCCAATAAACGGCTCAATATGGTCGTTCGCCGGTATCGGGGTCTTTACAAGCCCTTTTTCATAAAAATCAAAGTCGGAGAGCGCATCCATCATGTTAAAATCCTTCAGATGCTTTTCCATTGTCTGCTTTGCGGTTCTATAACTCTCCAGGTGGGCAATGCTCGGCTCATCCGAAACATGGAACCAGCATTTTTCGCTGAGCCCCCAATTCTTTAGACTGGCCACCAATTCCTTCAAAAAGCAATCCAAGAAATGTTTGTACTCAGGCCCGGCCGCATCGGTTTCCCATCCAAAAATACGCTTCTCTGTGCCGTCCAGATCAGCCATGATTTTTGGAGCCGCCACCGCTCCCCACTGTGTAAACAGATGGGACATCTCAAAGTATTGAACACCGGTTCTCAAGCATAAATCCATAAACCTTTTAAGCTTTGTGAAATTAAACGAATATTGGCCGTTTTCAACAGTCACACCGACTAACTGCACAGTCGGGCGCTCTCCTCCGACCTGGGTATCCAGTGGGGGAGTGAACAGAGGTGTCAAAATCATATTGATTCCATGCTCAACCGCAGTTTTGAGATATCTTTCAATCAGGACCCAGTGCTGCTCACCCAGCATTTCAACTCCGTAATGTGTTCCGAGGCAATCATAGTGGAACCATTCGGTGTGGATCAGCTCCTGCTTCGGCAGTAGTGCATCGAGTACCTCTAGGCAGTGCTCTGCACGGCCGATTTCTTTGCCGTCGCCTATCATAAATTTTACTGTAATATAATAAATTCCTGTTGCTATATTTTCATCAGGTGTAAAATCAACCCACAGGCTTCTCCACTGACCGGTGACAGACTTGATCTGATGGTCTGTCAATGCAAAGAGGGGATCGGGAAACAATCCGGGCTTTGTCGTGATATAATCGTCATTTTCACTGCCCGAGTACGCCGGAAACTCCGATGGAACATTTCCCACCGCACGAATCCTGACACAACCTCCAAAATCATTTTCCGCCAATACTTTTATGTAAGGATACTTGAATATATCGTGCTCCTCGATATAATAGGCGATCTGAAATGAAAATCTCTCATTCTTAAGTATTGAGCCAACCAAAGTGCTCTTTGGCAAGGGCTCCTGATTCAAAAATACTTTTTCCAGCGAAGATAATTTTTTGAGGGTGATAGCCATAAAACCTCCTGTTTACGCACGAGGCGTATAAACAAATAGTGACTGCATATATACTTTTTAAAAATCTAAAAATAATATGCATTTTGGCTGAAATCGTAATACACTGTTATTATAATAGTTTTTTAGATGCCATATATATAAATTAAATGTATTTGTATATGCATAAAATCACCATCAAGTTACAGGTCCAGGGGTCTGACCTGTAACATATCTCCGGGAGGCACACATGCACACTTATTCCGCATACCGGTTTGAGGACAAGGACGATAAAGGACTTGCGCTTGATGATCATTTTTTGATTGTGAATTCAGCCGGCTACTTCGAATTTTATGAAAATTGGAGTTCCCGCCACAGAAAGGGCGGACGCGCCGACTATATGCTTATTTACGTTCACTCAGGAAAAATGCTGCTGCAGACAGCTGACTCCGGAGATGTAACGCTTCTGGAAGGCGGCAGTTATATCTACCGCCCCGGTCAGGACCAGCTTTACAGGTCTGCCGGCAGCAGCCCCGTAAAGTGCTTTTGGGTACACTTTACAGGCTATGGCGTTCCTGAACTCATGAAATCCCTCAACATCAATGAAAGCAGCCTGTTCACAGGCAAAGCCAATATCGAAATTCCTTCGTTAATTAAAATGATTATTGATGAAACCCAGTATAGGAAGTATGGCTATGAGTCCATGGTGGCAGCTCTGCTGATACAGTGCATCACCGCAATTTCACGAAGTGTCTCGGCAAGCGGCGCGATTCCCCCGGTGGTAAACACAAGTGGTAATATCGAAATGACCCTGAACCATATTTATTCCCATTATACCGGTGAGTTGAAGGTTGGAGATTTGGCAAAGATTTCAGGGTTATGTGTCAACAGGTACATCAATGTGTTCAGGCTTTACACGGGCTTCACGCCGAAAGAATACATCATCCAATTCAGACTGCAAAAGGCACGGGAGCTTTTTAACAGTACGAATTTCAATGTAAAACAGGTTTCATTGATGGTAGGCTTTCAAAATCAGTTGTATTTCGCAAGAATTTTCAAAAAGTATCATGGCGTTACCCCCTCCGGGTACCGGAGCGGGCAGTTGTGTGAAGCCACCCGGGTAGCTCCATAAGCCTGAAGGAGACGGCGTTCATGCCAGAGGACATGGCATGAAAAAAGCGACATGAAAAAATAATAAAAACACCCTCCGGTCTGCTTGACAAGCTAAGTAGCTCTCTGTATAATAGACAATGCGGTACAAAATGTACCATATAATCTAATAAACATGCGGGTGTAGTTCAGTGGTAGAACTCCAGCCTTCCAAGCTGGTCGTGAGGGTTCGATTCCCTTCACCCGCTCCATAATTAAAGTCAAATACGGATGTCATGCGGTGAAAACTGCATGACATCTTGCTTTTCTGGGGGTTTCGCCTCGAAAATACCCATTAAAAAGAATATTCTCCTATGCAGTGGCCTGAAATATAAACCAGCCATCCTTGACTGAAAATTGAAATACACCGCCATGCTTTTCTACGATATGAGCCATACTCTTTGTGCCAAAACCATGCCCCTGTTCTTTTGATACAGGCAGGCCCTGATGAAATATCGGCTCTGTCTGATAGCTGTTGCGGATGTCAATGCACAGTTTATTATTTTTGGAATACACACGCAGCTTGATATAGCGTTTATTGATGTCAGGTATATTTTCAGAGGCGTGTATAGCATTTTCCAAAGCGTTTGACAAGAGCGAACAAAGCTCGGTGTCGCTGAAGGGAAGGGAATCAGGCAGCTTCGCATCTATCGTCAACTGGATTCCCGCTTGCTTTGCTTTACCCGCGAAAGAGGACAAAATCAGATTGACGGTTTCATTTTCGCAAAAGCGTGTGGGCGTGATAGCGTCCATGTCGGACTGAGCAGTCTGCAGATACTCCTTGAGCTCCTCTATTTGCTCCTTGGAGGCCAGACCCTGCAAAAGTGCGAAATGGTGGCGCATATCGTGCCGATAGGCCGCGGCATTCTGCTGCATCTGCCGCAGGGAAGCAAACTCTGTTTGTGCCTGCCTAAGCTGCATATCCAGCATATCCCGCTCTCTTTGAATACTTGTCTGTTTTTGCGTTTCGTCAAAGTAATGGAGGACGAACATAAAATAGAATGCCGATGTCACGAAGGGCATAAACTGTACAACCGAGTGTGTTCCGCTGTACATATGATTGGTGTAAACAGTGGCAGCATAGTCGAACAGATAGTAAAAAGCCGGTATGGTGCCGAAAAACATACAGGATTTAACGGAGCGCTCCATCAGATGCCGAACAGATTTTACCACATATTTTTGCAGGAAATAGTACATCAGAAACGCAGCCCCAATATAACCGGCATGGTCCATGGAAGCACTGTCAAAAACAGCACTTGCGACACTGCCAATTAAGCGGGGAGGCTGGCAGCACAGGAAGGAGGCAAACATACTTGTTAGCGAAATCAGCCACGGGCGCTTTAAGTAAAAGGCGATAAAAACAGCAACCGGCAAATGGGAAAGCAGTGGATATATTTTTATTGTCACAGCCATACCCCATGTCCGTAAGCAGAGGATTTGTAAAATAAATAAAATGAAGGTAAAGCACCCAAAAGCCATATAATTTTTCCGTGTACGCGCCATTCCGGCGAAACTGACCGCAACCGCCGCACCGAATAACAGGGCACACCAGTAACGAGAGAATTCAATAACAACTGCTATCATTTTTTCCCTCCCTCCTTATCACACACATGCATAAATAGTCAGGGAATAAGGCATTTGTGAGCACCTGCATATTAAGCTTATCCATTGCCTATTCCCCCTCCATCTGATAATCCAGATACTGCTCTTTAATCTCCCGGACCTTGCCCTGTGCGACAGGAACAGAGGTCAGGGTCTGTAAGGTAATCTGACGATTTTCAATGGTATCCACATACTGCATATTCACAAGATAGGAGCGGTGAGTTTTGATAAAACACCTATATTTAAGAAGATTATCACAGACAGAGGAAAAGGGCTCCGTACATTCGATTACCTTGCCGGAGCGCAAGTGATATAACACATTTCTACCGATGACCTCGACAAAAACCAAATTGGAGATAAGTATTTTTTGGATTCCCTCATTACTCTTTACAATAATTGCATCATCATTTTTCTCCACTTTTATCTGCTCCAGCAGTTCATCAAAGGTGAAAAATAATTTCTCTTTTGATATAGGCTTTAATACATAGTTAATGGCTTTCACCGAATAGCTTTCCAAAGCAAATTCGGGGGATGAGGTAAAGAATAAAATCGGCGCGGTTTTGTCAAAAACACGGATTTCCTTTGCGACATCAATGCCCGTAAAGCCCGGCATAATGATATCCAGACAGTATATATCAAACAACTTTCCTTTTTCTAATGTTGAAACCAAATCAAATCCGTTTGGAAAGACGGCGTATTCGCAGCTTAGTTGTTTTGATGATCGATATAAGTTTATGAGCTGTACCATATTGGATAACTCGTCAATATTGTCATCACAGATTGCAATCTGCAGCATAAGCATTCCTCCATTTCTCCACCATCATTTTAACATAATAATTGGTTATTCGACACTATATATCATGCAGAAAAAATATGTTTCATGCAAAAAAAAGCATGTTTCATGCAGCGGACGTTTTTTTTAAGCGAATTTTTGATAGGTTGGACATAAGGGAATGTTCCCTGCAGAAGCCAATAGAAAACGGAGGATTTAATATGAAAAAATTACTGGTACTTATTATGGCACTTGTCATGACACTGAGCCTTGCTGCCTGCGGAGGCGAGAAAACCCCTGCTCCAGACCAAAGCAGTTCCGGGGAAGCGACGGGTGCAGAATTTGCTTCTATGACCTTTGGTTATATTACCATGAACGCACCGAGTACTTTCAGTGGTGTCACAGAAAAAGAGGGGGTGTATGTATCTGCCGGGCCTGATGCTTCCATCGTAGTTACCCCCACCCTGGGAATTGACATACAGCCTTCCGAATGGGATGAGAGCCTTGCGAAGGAGACCCTTGATATGTTATATGGCTCTACATACACTGATCTGGAATTGTCTGCTTTTGAAGGCGATATCAATATGAATGGAAATACTGCGGTTTATTATGCCTTCTATGGAAAAAACGCAAATGGCAAAGAACGCCTGGTTCAAGTGGTAAGGCTTTATAATGCTGACCTCACTGCCCAGTATATAATTACATTTATGCACAGTGCAGATGATGAATTTTTCACCCCGGAAATAGCCGGTAAGATAATCAATAGTATTACCCTGGCTCCTGAGGCACAAAATCTGGAAGCTGAGTTTGAGGGTTAAATTGTAAGGATATAAGCACAAAGTTGGCAGAGGTCCGAAATTGTGGTCCCTCTGCCCGTTAAAAAATAAACAGGGAGGTAATGTATTATGCTGCCAACTTTAATTGCAATCATTGCAATTGTTGCAATAATTGCTTTATGGGTAATCTCTACACAGCGCAAGCTGGTAGTGCTTGATGAAAATATCAGCAATGCCATGAGTCAGATCGGGGTGCAGCTGTCAAGCCGTTTCGATGCTCTGACAGCTCTTTTGGATTTGACAAAGGGCTATGCCAAGCATGAAAGCGAAACACTGATTGAAACGATTAAATCAAGAAGAAGCGTTATTACGGCAAAATCCACACCCGAGGATGTGCTGCGCCAGGAAGGGGTTATCTCCGAAGCCCTGGGCAGGATTGCCATGGTAACTGAGCAATACCCCGAACTAAAGGCAAACCAGAATTATATCAAAACCATGGACGCGGTGCAGACCTATGAAAACATGGTGCGCACCAGCCGCCTGATTTACAACGACAGCGTGACCAAGCTGAACCGTGAAATCCGAATGTTCCCAGTCTCCATGATTGCCGGAACCTTAGGCTTCAGGCAAAGAGAATATCTGGAGGAGCAGGCATCCAAGGCGGACATGCCAAGCATGAAATGAGGTGCACTATGAGAAAAAGAGTGAGATACCTGATCCTATGCTTTGTCTTGCTATTTACTTTCCCTCTCCCTGCTTTTGCAGCGAATCAGGTAAATACCATTGACATTCAGGCTGTAATTTATGAGGACGGCTCAATGAGTATCACCCAGAACTGGAACGGGAGCTTTGAGGAAGGAACAGAAATCTACATCCCCATGAATATGCCTGATTACCTGACCTTAAGCTCCCTCACGGTCTCTGACCAAAAGGGCAGCTATGATAGGGTAACCGATTGGAACCTTGACTGGAGCTTTGAAGAAAAGGCAAGAAAATGCGGTATTAATAATACGGACAGCGGCCTGGAAATCTGCTTCGGCATCAGTACGTACGGGCAAAACCGCTATACAATCGAATATAAGCTGGATAAGGCGGTAGGCGGCTACAGCGACAGGGACGGCGTAAACTTCCGATTCGTCAATGATGGGATGAACACGACCCCTACCGATGTGACAGTTCAAATCCAGCTTGGGGGCGGTACGCCCATCACCGATGAAATTGCTGATGTATGGAGTTTTGGCTTCCCAGGCAAGGTGGTGTTTGAGAACGGAAGTATCGTTGCCCGCACAGATACCCCACTCTCCGCGGAAAACCATGTGAC
>JAEZJF010000028.1 GCA_023415825.1 Bacillota bacterium | reverse complement strand
CATTAGTACTGTTTTCAGCTTTTCTATTCTGGTTGATTCCACTTTTTCTGACTTTACAACAATTCTTTCTTCTGAATACACCTATTTCCACCCCTTATTATACTTATAATACCTATTTATTCTAAATAGGCTCAACCCTCATTATAGTATAAAATCCATCTTTTGTGTATAGTATAAATCACTTTCTATTAAAAAAGGCTGATACTTGTAACACTCTCCACTAAGTAAATAGAGGAGACTGTTTATAAACAGCCTCCTCTTAAAATACTCCCTTATAGGAATGTAAACATATACACACTTGCTTTATTTCTTCTTTTTAGAGCTCATTACATACCATAAGCTTCCTGTAATAAAGATGGAGGAGAATGCTCCACCTACTATACCTACCATTAATGGAAGGGCGAATTCCTTCAATGCTTCCACACCGAAAATATATAAGAAGAATACCATGATAAAAGTTGTAAGAGAAGTATAAATACTTCTTGTTAATGTCTGGTTAATACTATCATTTACGACTTCATCCAGGTTAGCAATCGCTTTTCTACCTTTAATATTCTCACGAATTCTATCGAAGATTACAATAGTGGCATTGATGGAATAACCTACAATGGTAAGCATACATGCAATAAATGTATTACCTACAGATAAACTGCGTACAATTGCATATACAGTATGAACAATTAATACATCGTGGATTAGTGCAATTACTGCACTAGAACCAAAGCGGATGTCCTTAAAGCGAATCCAAATATAGATAAGCATACAAACAGTAGCAATTAAGACAGCTTTCACGGCATTCGTCTTCATTTCGTTACTTACAGTAGGACTGATGGTCTCAGAACTGATATTCTCTGCAGCAATGTTATAGTCTTTCTTAAACATCTCCTGAAGCTTAGCAGTTTGATCTTCATCCAACGTACTAGTCTTAATAATATAAGAGTTTTGATTCTCTACTGCAGAAACGACTGGTGTTTCACCAACAATCTCTTTTACAGAATTGGAGATTTGATTCTTCAGTTCTTCTGTAAGGCTAGTATCTGCACCCATCTGAACTTCGGTAGAAGTACCACCCTTAAAGTCTAGACCAAAGTTAAGAATATCATTGCCGGCGGTCTTATTGTAAACCATAAAGCCTACACCGATTAAAATAATTGCAATAGATACTGCTGCAAACTTCTTAAAGTTAGCAACCACAGGAATAGACACTTTATTTTTTGCTATACCGTAAAACTTCTCTTGGTTTAAACCAATATTAAATAAAATATTCATCACAGTTTTGGTTACTACCAAAGCGGTAAACATAGATAGAATGATACCGATTGCTAACGTCTGTGCAAATCCTTGTACGGTACCTGTTCCAATAAAGTACAATACTGCTGCTGCAATTAAGGTAGTGACATTACCATCCACGATAGCAGAAAGGGCCTTGTTAAAGCCTAGCTTCATAGCAGAACGTACTGTTTTCCCCTTAGCAAGCTCTTCCTTAATTCTTGTAAAGATAATAACATTCGCATCCACGGCCATACCGATAGAAAGAACGATACCGGCTACACCAGGAAGAGTAAGCGTAATGTTTAACCAGTTTAAGGTAATGAGCATTAATAATACATATAAGCTTAAGGCAATACTTGCTGCCACACCAGGTACACGGTATACAACAATCATGAAAATCATAACTACTACTAAACCGATTGCACCTGCAAATAAACTTTTCTCTAAGGCGTCAGCACCAAGCTTTGCACCTACGATATTAGTACGAATAGACTTAAGCTCAACAGGAAGAGCACCAATGTTAATATAAGTAGCTAATTTATTTGCTTCCTCATAGTTTAGCATGTTATTGATTTCTGCAGAACCACTAGTAATTGCTTCATTTACAGTAGGAGCACTAACAATTTCTCCATCGTAATAAATGTAAATAATCTTACCTACATTAGCGGCTGTAGCTTCAGCGAATTTTTCAGCACCCTTTTTTGTAAATTCAAGCTGTACTTTGTATTCTGTTTTATTAGTGGTTGTATTGGTTCCAGCAAACCCTTGGGCTTGTGAAATCATAGAACCATCTAATAAGACATTACCAGCCTCATCCTTAAACTCTACAGTAGCAGGCTCTCCTAGTTCGGAAAGTACTTTCTTAGCATCTTCCATACCAGGAATATCCACATTAATTCTGTTAGTTCCCTCTAAGTAAACATCTGACTCTAAAGAATAGGTCTGCACACGCTGTTTTAACTTCTCTAATGTCAGCTCCATCTCTTTCTCAGTAACGTCCTTATCTACAGCCTCGTAAGTAACACTTAAACCACCTGCTAGATCAAGACCTAGGTTAATGTTCTCTGCTTTACCGCGGTGCCATTTACCAACACCAAATAGAACGATAAATGCACATCCGGCAATTACCAAAACGGTAAGCAAGAGCTGAAGTATTCCCTTCTTCCTTGCGTTCATAATTTAATCTCCTTTATTATATTGTATTTTGGTACTCCATCAGAAATCTTACAAAGGTATGTATGTTAAGATTCCGACAATTGACATAAAGAATTTGTTAATATCATACGAACCTATTTTACTTCTTTTCGTTGATTATGTCTACTTTTTGTATCTATTTTATTTGATTTTATTGTGAAGAATTTGTGAAGATGTGTGGCTAAAAAGGAGGGAATCGCACTAAAAATCAGTGCGATTCCCTCCTTTTGCTTATAGGCGGCTCTAGCCAAATCCATGAAAGGCAAGCTCTCGCATGAAATGAGCAGCGTAACGGTACGTAAGGTCTGATGGCAGGGGGAGGTGTTGTGGCTTAAAAACACAGCGGGTGATGTGTATGTGATAGTGTCCTGTCGTAGGACACGCTTCGCTATAAGTCACTAAGAGGCAACAAGCTCAGCAAAGACATGCTGGCTTATTGCCTCTTACCGTCTTATCTGCAATGCAAGCATTGCAGTCC
>JAEZJF010000007.1 GCA_023415825.1 Bacillota bacterium | reverse complement strand
CAGACCCTGGAACAGACCCTGGAACAGACCCTGGAACAGACCCTGGAACAGACCCTGGAACAGATCCTGGAACAGATCCTGGAACAGATCCCGGAGAAACCGGTGGCTCTGGTGGAGTGATCATTGATGAAGAAGATTTGCCGACAGGAAGCGGTGGATTGGACGATGTACCCAAAACAGGAGATACCGATACTTCATGGACATTTTACGCGTCACTGATGCTTGTATCGCTGATCGCATTAGGTATCCTGCTTCCTCGCAGAAAAGAATCAATCTGACAAAGGAAAGGCGGTAAAGATGATGAGCAGAAAAAAGAAAACCCTTATCACCATTTTTCTCATTTTATTTGGATACTCGATGGTGGTTCTTGGAAATTATCTGCTTGATTTTTACCGATCAACGGTTCGTATCGACGAACTAGAGCGGCTGATGGAGGAACAGGCAGCAGTGCCTGATTCCTCCGTTACCAGCCCGGAATCAGTAATGTCTGCCAGCCCTGAGGCTGCGGAACCAGTCATGCTCCCGGAGTTTAAGGAACTATATGCACAAAACTCAGACATAATCGGTTGGCTGAAAATTGAAGGTTCCCTAATAAGTTACCCTGTCATGCACACTCCATTGAATGCTGAGTTTTACCTGAGTCGTGATTTTAACCGACAAGAAAGCAAAAGCGGTCTTCCTTTTTTGGATTACCGCTGCAGCATAGATAAACCAACGACAAACTGGATAATTTATGGGCACAACATGAAAAATGGAAGTATGTTCCACGCTTTGATGAATTACAAGAACGAGGCATACTATAAAGAACACCCGGTTATTAAGCTTGATACCCTTTATGAACAAGGAGAATATGAGATTATTGCGGTTATTCTTTCTAAGGTTTACCGCAAAGATGAAGATGTTTTTAAATTCTATCAATTCGTCAATGCTGAAACGCAGACTGAATTTGATTCGTTTATTCAAAATGTCAAACAGTTGGCCCTTTACGATACGGGTTTATCTGCTCAATATGGCGATCAGCTCCTTACCCTGACAACTTGTGAATACTCAACTGAAAACGGGCGTCTGGCAGTAATAGCAAGGAGAATCTGATAGAGAAATATGACATACTCGGTGTAGCTTTCTATGCCGAGTATGCTTTTTTATTAAGAGCAGTAAGTTGCTAATTGGGCACATCATACCTCAAATAAACAATATTTATAGTATAATTTTAAACTAATTTACTGTTACTATCATTTTGTTAGCAATAAGGAGGCACAGAATGAAAATAGGTCTGGTACTGGAGGGAGGCGGAATGCGCGGTTTGTATACAGTTGGCGTACTTGATTGCATGATGGACCGCGGTTTCAAGGCAGATTATGTTGTCGGTGTATCGGCAGGCGCTTGTAACGGTGTATCGTATATATCTGGACAGCGTGAACGCGGATATAAAATAAATACTGCTTATCTGGGGGATAAACGGTATTTGAGCATTCAAAATTTTATTAAAAATAAATCAATGTTTGGAATGGATTTTATTTTTGACGAAATACCACATAAGCTGATTCCATTTAACTATAACGCCTTTTCAGCCTCTCCCATCGATTTTTGGACGGGAGTTACCGATGTAGAAACGGGTAAGCCGGTCTATTTCAAAAAGAATGCTATTTTCCGAGGCAGCAATGTGCTAAGAGCATCTTCGGCCATCCCGGTGTTCTCCCCTATGGTAGAGATTGACAACGAAAAGTACCTTGATGGTGGGACTTCAGATCCTATTCCGGTACGAAAAGCCATTGCAGATGGTTGCGACCTGGTTATTGTTGTTCTCACGCGTGACAGAAGCTATCGGAAGACACCTGAAAAGTTTCAGACCATTTATAAAAGAATGTATTGCAACTACCCTCATATGATTGAGACGATTGATAACCGGCATAGAATTTATAATGAAACACTGGAGTATGTCCGTGAACTTGAGTATTTGGGGAAAGCTGTTATTATTGCGCCTTCAACTCCTGTTCTTTTGAGCAGATTCGAACGGAACCCTCATAAGCTTCACAGTCTTTATGAAGAAGGCAGGCGTGATGCACTGCGCGCACTTCATTCAATATCATTGAGAACAAGAAAATGATCATTAACATTATCAATACAAAAAATGTAAATCGAGAATAGCAGAAATGAAGTTGGGGGTGATGCAATGCTAAACATTTATATCTGCGATAAGGACATATCCTCACAACGAAAACTGTCAACAGCTATAACGAAAATATCTCAGAAAAAGTATCTCGATACCAACATAAAGACTTTTAAATGCGGTGCGGAACTTTTATCGCATCAACCAGAATTTGCCGATATTATTTGCTTGGATGTTATGCTGAGCGGGGCACTCAATGGCATAGAAACTGCAAAGGAATTAAGACGGAAAGGTTGCTGCGCAGAAATCATATTTGTTACATCAAATGGCGAATATGTTTATGAGGCATATGATATCAATCCTTTACCGGTACAGTACCTGATAAAGGAAAAGATTACCGAAGAAATGTTCGAATCCGTTTTTTTACGTGCAGTTTCTTTAGCTCAGAAGAAATCTCATATATTATGATCAAAAATTACATGGTTCAGAGGTATAAAAGGGTATGCAAATTCTGCATACCCTTTTTGAGGTTTGGATAAAATTATTGCGACGCTTGCCTTTATAATGATGCGCTTGTATCATTTGGTAATTTATATTACAATGGATTACATTCTGGTGGTAAATCATACAGATAAGTGGTGCTGGAGAATGGGGGATTGAATATTAATGGTGACAATATTTTTATGTGATGACAATCCACAGATGATTAATCAATATAGCAATTTGATTAAAAAATCTGCTCATAAGAATCGGGTAACCATTTCCCTCTCCATATTTGAAAGCGGTGAAGCGTTAATATTCCACCTTTCTGAAGCTCCAAATCAAGCAGATATCATATATCTGGATATTCTGATGGGTGCGCTTAACGGTATGGATACAGCCAGGCGGTTGAGGGAACTTGGCTGTAGTTCGGAGATCATTTTCTTAACTACCAGCGAGGATTATGTTTTTGAGGCATTCGATATTTCGCCCGTTCAATATTTAATTAAGGATTCCACTTCTGCTGAGCGATTTGAGGAGATTTTACTGCGTGCTGTTTCGCTGGCGGAGGGCAAAAAAACGGAGATGTTTGTATGTGAGTCGGGCAGCACCCGTAAAGTCATACCTATAAAGGATATTTCCTATTTTGAAATTTATAAGCGATTGGTAAGGATACATAATAAAGGAGGAGAAAACATCGAATATTACGGTACCATGGAACAGCTGGAAAAGCAAATGCTGGGAAAAGACTTCGTTCGGGTACACCGATCCTATATGGTCAATTTGCAGTACATCGCAAAGTTTCAGCGACCGAACCTGGTTTTAAAAACCGGAGAGGTCATACCTATTGGTGTGACCTATACAAAACTTGTAGACCAGGCCTTTTCTGATTATATATCCAGGTTAAACATTTATAGATAACAGAAGGAGGCGAATATGCAGTTTATATTTCTGATATTACTCGCTATATATAATATAACTAGCCTTCTGTATTTTAAAAGACACTTTCCGGAGAAACGGACCCATTGGATATATTATGTCATTGCAGTAATATTTAATTTAGCCTGCTTCTATGCGGTTGACCTGCTTAACTATCATCAAATAGGAGTTCTTATTGTAATGGCATCCTTTATGCTGGAACTCAAGCTGATTTTTAAGATGAGTCTCCTGCGAATATTGCATGGTGGAGGCTCATATATTCTCATTATTTACAGCAGCAGAGGAATTACAGTATCTATTTTTTCTATAATCCTAAAAAGTAGTGTTAATGATATACTCCAGCAGGATTTTTATTACTACATCATAGCTAGTTTGTCTGCACTTGTTGCAATCGGATATGTTCAGCTTGTAAAAAAAATCATTGCACCCGATGATAAAATTAAACCATTGTTTCCCAATACCAAACTGTTGAAATTGATTGTTACCTATCAATTTGCAATTCTCGCCTACATTCTTTTATTAAACGATGGCCGTTTCCTTGATATAAGGGCTCTATGGTTTTCAATCCTCTATTTAGGATCATTCTTTATAACCATGGGATCGCTGGCCTTTATCTGGAATGCCTCCTACCGGGTTGCCACACTGTTGGACTACGAGCTTTACACCAAACGGTTACAGGAGCAGCTTGAAAGGCAAGTTAGTCATTACATGTCATATAAAAAATTCACAGAAAGTTACCGAACTTTTAAACATGACTATAAGGATATGATGTCAACAGTAAAGACATTAATAAAAAACAATGAAAACGAAAAAGCAGTCAATTTGCTGGACGAAATTCACGATACGATGCAAAAAAATGTTCAGATGCATAAAACCTATTCTGACAACGTTCTTCTGGATGCAATTTTACAGGATGCGGCAAATACGTGTGAAGAGCATAACATTAAGTTTTCTGCAATTCTTCATTTGCCTGGCGACATAGTGTTGTCCGATCTGGATGTTGTTCGCATTTCTACCAATGTTCTGAATAATGCAATTGAAGCAGCTGATAAAGTGTCCGATGCATCTGAAAGATTTATAAAAGTCAGTGGAAATGTAAATATAGAGTGGTCTTTTATTGAAATAGCAAATTCTTTTTCCGGAGAGATAAAATACCGGGATGATGAGCTGGTTACAACCAAGAAAGATAAAGACTACCACGGTTTTGGCTTAATGAGTATTAAGAAAATAGTTGAAGGTGCAGGCGGGATGGTATTGATTGATGTTAATCAGGAAAATAAAATATTCACGCTAAAACTACATATCCCAAGGGTTTTATAGTAATGTTCTCTTATTTTTATTCCCTATTTTGATATGAGGTTTGATTAAGAATGCCGCACTTGGATTAGGCCGAGGTGCGGCTTTTATACTATTTGAATTTTTACACATTATTGGGAACAAAATTCTGTCAATTAAGTACATTTACATAATACACACCTCATAGCGAAATTATACTTATACCTAACTGCACCCCTGCGGGGTGTTTAGTTGCATGGAAATAAAGGGGATTTGTATGAAAACAGTAGAGATGGTGATGGAAGATGGATGGTGAGAGTAAGAAAATACTAGCAGCAATGCGCGATGTAAAGATTGAGTGTTATCATCAGATTCTTCAAGCACTTGACCTGCTCCATATTCTGGTCTTGGTGGTAGATACTAATGGACGCGTGGCATACTCTAACCGTCCTGCAAAGCAAAATTTAGGTGATTTAGAGTATATCTCTACGGACCTAGCAGAAAAAAATACTGTGCTGCTGAGATTTATCGCAAAGTTTAGTCATTCAGAAAATGCTTTTCCCATTTTTCAAGAGGTCTATGAGGACAACAGCGACATATGGTATCGCATTACATCGGACAGGCTTTTGCTTCCTAACGGGCAGATGTTCTATCTGCACATTCTTGAGGATATCAGTAACTGGAAAATTAACGAGCGACAATTGATGATATCAGCAACGACTGATTTGATGACCGGTACATATAACCGTAATGTAGGGCTGGAAGAGCTTGGAAAGATTTTGAAACGCATAAAAAACAAGGAAATACATAGTGTTGCCTTTATTGACATAGACGGTCTAAAAACAATAAACGATTCCTTCGGTCATAACGAGGGTGACTACACGATAGAAACCATTGCAAAGATACTCCTTTCTTCCATTCGCGGAACAGATTTGGTCTGTCGATACGGTGGTGATGAATTTCTCATCATCTTAAAAAACTGCACAGAAATTGCTGCAGAGAAAATGATCTCAAGAATGCAAAAAGAACTGGCACATGTGAATCGCAGAGGTCAAAAACCCTACACATTATCCTTTAGTTATGGTATCGCATCCTTTTCATCCAACTCCGTTTCCCAAGTTTCAGACCTGCTGAAACGGGCAGATCAAAAAATGTATAGATGCAAAACCCTAAAAAGACAAGAAATGCAAAAATCCGGGACGCAGAGGCATTCTGGCCTAACGTGAAAATAATATTTGGAACAAAAATATATGAATTGAATACAAGCTAAAGCAATGAAAAGATTGGATATTTTATACTTAAAAATCGTGATCCCTATAAAAAACATGGTAAGGAAGCATTAAAAGTTGTTTGAAAAATTAGATATACTAACATCTAAATTAGCAAACCTGAAAACAATTCGGGCTCTTCGCAGAGGACTCTTGTATTCGATGCCATTGTTTTTAATCGGTTCGGCCATCCTGGCAGTACTTAATTTGCCCATTCCGGCTTATCAGAATTTTCTTCTTCATATTTTTGGAGATGGCTGGAAGGACCTTGGGCTGTTGATTTATAAAGGCACGCTTCAAATCATGTCACTTACGACACTGATTACGGTCAGCTATGCTATTTCAAAGGAAATGGAGCTTGTGAAATCCGGTGAGATAAATTCAATCATTATCGTAATCACATCATTTGCCTCATTTATTTCATTTACAGACAGAACAGAAGTCATTATCAGTACGGAGGAGGCAGGTTCTGCCGGTATGTTCAAGGCTTTGATTATATCTGTACTGGCATGCAATCTGTTTTGCTTTTTTTACAAATGCCGTGACCGAATATGGCCTTCTGATTCAATCTCTTATAATGGAGGCGCTTTAATCCGGTCATCTTTTCGAGCAGCTGTGCCCGCTCTCCTCACCATTTTTATTTTCAGTGAAGTAAACTTGATTCTTGGCTATACAGGACTGGATAATGTCCAGTTGATGCTTAAGCCGTTGATAAAAGAGACCTGGATGACAGGATATAACTATTTGTCAGCATTATTCATCATCATTATAACTCAAATTTTATGGTTTTTTGGTGTACACGGAGGCAATGTTGTTATAGATGCGATGTCAACTGCAACCCCCGGTTTAGCATCTACAACGGACGTTGGTATCTTTACCAAGGCTTTTTTTGATACCTTCGTTTATTTAGGGGGGGCAGGCGCAACTCTGGGACTGCTGGTTGCTTTATTGTTGATTGGTCGCAAAAGTAATGAAAACAGGCTGGCCAAGGTTTCTGTGCTGCCTGCGATTTTCAACATAAATGAAATTATGATATATGGTTTACCTATCATATTCAATCCGTACTACTTCATTCCATTTCTGTTGTCACCCATTGTCCTAAGCTTCACTGCTTGGGTATCTGTTCGCATGGGATGGGTACCTCCGGTAACGCAGATAGTAGAATGGACGACCCCAATCTTTCTATCCGGTTATCTCGGTACCGGGTCGGTTGCAGGGTCCATATTACAGGCAGTAAATCTGGTGTTAGCTGTGCTGATATATACTCCTTTCATCCGATTACAGCAAAGGTATCACCAACGTACCCGAATCACGGTATTTAAGAACCTCGCAAACAAAATTCAATATGTGCAGGAGGTAAAGCAGAAAACTGCCTTTAACAGACATGATGAAATCGGTTATCTTGCCCGATCTTTGGCTACCGAATTGAAGTATGGATTTATGAACAATGATCTGCCACTCCATCTTGAATATCAGCCTAAGACAAACCATAAAGGCGAAGTTATGGGAGCCGAGGCACTTCTACGTTGGATTCATCCAGTTTACGGATATGTATCACCATTAGTTATATTGAGTATTTGTGAAGAAGCTAACCTTACAAATGAACTGGGAACATGGGTTATGAATGAGGCGTTTTCTGATTTGTTGTGCTGGCATGAACAAGGTTATACCAGCCTGTCCCTTTCCGTTAATTTGAATCCCCGGCAGCTTCATGATGATAAGCAACTGATTCAGACTATTCAATCCTGTATCGAGCGTTTAGGGATTGAACCAAGATATATGGAGCTGGAGCTTACGGAAAATGCTGCAATTGATCAAAGCAGCACCACACGAAATAATCTGGAGCGGATAAAAACCATGGGACTGAATCTTTCTATTGATGATTTTGGGATGGGACACAGTTCTCTGTTATATCTTTGTGATTTCTACGCAAACATTGTCAAGATAGATTCTTCCTTGGTACGCACAATCGTAAGTGATAAACAGCGTCAGCAAATTGTAAAGTCCATCCTTTCTCTTTGCAGTAAACTGAACGTCATGGCTGTGGCAGAAGGCGTGGAAACAAAGGAACAGATGGAAATACTGCATGAACTTGGATGTCAGTATTTCCAAGGATTTTACTTCAGCAGGTCACTAACTGTTGATAAGTTTATAGAATTTGTGAATGAAAACGGGTGTATACAGAACGATGTGATACTCCTAAGCAAATAGAAGGTTAACTTTGGAGGTGCCGGATAATGAAGAAAATGGAGACAAACTCACTAAAGATGAAGTTTATACTGTCAATTGGTATCATAACGGTAAGTGTTCTGATTGTGGCATCAATCATTATGTTTATGGTATCCATGAATTCATTTTGGAATTCAACTGAAAAATCCCTTGAACAATCATTACAGATAGGGCAAGTTCAGACAAGCGAATGGTTTTTGGATAAAGAGCTTTTGCTCACAACTATCGCAGAAGACATGCGTTTATTTGAGATATCTCAAAAGGATGAAATAGAAAATTATTTCAGCCACTATATCAACAAGTATGATTATATGATATCTGTTTATATCGGTACCCCGGATAACAGACTTTATTCCGGTGACTTTTGGGTGCCCGATGCCGGATATAACGTATTGACAAGGGAATGGTATATCAAAGCCAAAGAGACCGGTAAAATTTATTATACCCCTCCTTATATCGACGCAACGTCCGGAAAAATGATCATTTCTTTGAGTATGCCTGCAAGTGACAAAAGTGGTGCGTATTTAGGTGTGGTTGCTATGGACATTACCCTGGATGTCTTAGTGGATTATATAAGCAACGAGAAAATTCTCGATACTACAGGGAAAGCATTTTTACTGGATTCTTCAGATAATTTTATTGTTCATGAAAACGATGAATTTCTGCCAAAAATTTCTGGTGAGAACGAAATCTATATCAATTTTAATGATTCAGGTATAAAGGCTGAGCGTAAGCAAAATGAACAGGGCTTTTCACTTGAAAAAGATAAAGATTACGACCGGCAAAAAAAGTATATTGCCACAATCGCTATTCCGCAAAATGGATGGACATACGGCTTTTCAGTTCCTATATCTGACTTTTATCCGGAATTTTATGGCCTGATTCTAAAGCTGTGCGCTATTTCACTGTTGCTTGTTGTCCTGGCAATCTGGACCTCCTACTACATTACCAAGCGTATGATCACGCCTATTTACGGTATTATTGACGCAGCGGGCAAACTGGCTACGGGGGATGTAAACGTACGAGTTGATGTTCATACAGGTGATGAATTGGAAACTTTGTCCAACCAATTCAATTTGATGGTTGCCAGTACCCTTGACCAGATTGAAGCAATGCAGCGGCTTGCTGATGGGGATCTGACAGCAACCATATTGCCCAAATCTCTGGAAGATATCTTATCTATTACAATCAATAAAGTAACAGAAGATCTGAGAAATCTAATAGGAGATATTCATTCAGCCGCCACTCTGGTGGACGCTAGCTCCGGCCAAGTTGCCGAGGGGGCACAGACATTGGCTGAAGGAGCAGCAGAACAAGCGAGCTCCATTGGAGAATTGTCGATCTCTGTTTCCAGCGTATCCGAGAAAGTAAATAAAAATGCGGAGCATGCAAAGCAAGCGGCAGAGTATGCTCAGTTTACGGTTGCAAAGGTGGAGGAAAGCACCGAAAAGATGCAGGAGATGCTTTCTGCAATGGAGGAAATGAATAAGGCTGCACAAGAGATCCGAAGCATTATAGCGGTTATAAATGAGATTGCAGAACAAACCAATCTTCTGGCTCTTAATGCAGCAATTGAGGCAGCCCATGCAGGTAATGCAGGCAGAGGATTTGCTGTTGTTGCCGATGCAGTGAGGAAACTTGCCGGCCAGTCGACTGAAGCAGTGAAGCAAACGACCACATTGATAGAGGTATCTGTTGAAGCAGTGTCAAAGGGTTTGCGGATTGCCGAGGATACGGCTATGGCCTTGGAGGATGTTTCGGAAAAGACAGAGCAGGTTAAAACAGTTATCAAAGGGATAGAAGAAGCGTCACAGGAGCAAGCAGTGGCTATTACACAGATTAACCATGGTATAGACCAGATTTGTGCTATTGTTCAGACCAATGCTGCTGCAGTGCAGGAAAGCTCTGCCTCCAGCGAAGAGCTTTATGCACAAGCGGCCATGTTGTACAAAGAAATTGACAAATTCAAACTAACGAAACAGGAAGAGATAAATAAATAAAGACAGAAGAGAAAAGGCCGTTTCAAGCTGATTTTACTTGGAGCGGCCTTTTGTTAGCCCTGATTAAGATCTTGAATTATTCTTTAAGTTTTTATATAATTTATTATAGCTATGGAGGTGTGTGATGACTGCATCTATGCGCTTAAGATAAGTATGGCAATAAAAACGTAAGCTCCTATCGTTGGATAGACTTTGTTGCTATGCTCATTTTAGTGGATAGTGCAGGTATTGGCAGCTGACATTACAGATCAGTTTATTTTGTGCTATATACAAACTTTATGAGCTTTTGCAGGCAAAGTCTACCCAAGTGTAGGCGTGCCTGCATTTTTATTGCCTTTTTTCATGTTAAGCGCAATAAGAATGCAGGAGGAAATAAAATGCCGAATAGCAGAAATTTTGCTGTTTCTCAGAACTTCATGACGAGTAAGCGGCTCATTGAGAGAATCGTTAATCTTAGCACAATCAATAAAGATGATACTGTACTTGAGATTGGAACTGGAAAAGGACATCTTGCAAGTGTACTGTGTAATAAATGCCGACATCTTTATTCAATCGAAATTGACAGAGAATTGTTCGAAAAATCTACTGCTAAATTGAAGGAGGTCAAAAACCTTAGGCTTATCAATGGTGATTTTTTAAGGTTCCATTTGCCTAGAAAAGAAAAATACAAAGTTTTTTCCAATATTCCATATTTTATAACGACAAAAATTATCGATAAATTGACGGAAGCACCAAATCCACCTCATGAAATATGGATTGTTGTGGAAAAAGGGGCCGCAAAAAGATTTATGGGAATTCCGAAGGAAACCAGTAAATCGTTACTTCTTAAACCCAAATGGGAATTGGAAATCCTCTATCATTTCAGAAAAGAAGATTTCCATCCAAAGCCTTCAGTGGACTCGGTATTGTTGCACTTGTCGCACAAGCGGAAGCCTGACATCGACAGAGCAGATTTCGGAGCCTACAAAAAGTTTGTGGAGTATTCTTTAAAATACGGCTTCTTTGGTAAAAAGAGCTTGCTGACAAAAAAGCAAATCTCTATATCTTTAAAATTGGCGCAATTGCCACCACTATATGAGAATGAAGAAACACTCTATATTCAGTGGCTATGCTTATTTCAATGCTATAAAATGTTTCGCAGACTATAACTTTGAAGGGGCGGCACATTGGGACAGACCGCCCTATTTTCCTTCTTCCTCTACAGCTTCAGCGATAATTGAAGCATAGTAGCTTGCGCCTTAGAAGATGCCAACACCGAGAAACCCTCCGGAAGCCCGTGAGAAATTCAGATGATAAGCGATGACTGCAAAAATGGATAAGGTTCGCAAACCATCAAGTCCCGGCATATAGTGTTTTGTTTTTGCACACATGTATGTACTTTGATTGTTAGCCAGTGAATTCATTATAGATATTACCTCCTGATGCGACTCTTAGAATACTTCTGTATTTAGCAGTGTGCTATCTATATGACGTGTTGAGCTTACATAAAGTTGGAGCAGTAATTTTATTCCTGCTGATAGAACTACTTATGTTGATAGAAAACGGGATATGCATTAAAATGACTTTTATAAGAGGTGCCCAAGATATGTAAAAGGAGCAGATAACTGACCGCATGGCAGGGACTGTTGAAAGAGAGCGAAATGGAGATGGTAAAATGGCCGTTTTTATAGCATTATTGCGGGGAATTAATGTAGGTGGAAAAAACAAGATTAAGATGACACATTTACAACGCATGTTTGAATCAATAGGTCTTACTCGTGTAGAAACCTATATTCAAAGCGGCAATGTTATATTTGAATCCAATGAAAATGAAGATACACTACGAAAGAAAATAGAGAATGGGATTGAAACAAATTTCGGATTTTCTACCTTTGTTATATTGAGATCAGCTGCCGAGCTAGAACGGCTTATCCAGGCTTGCCCATTTTCTGAGGAAGAGGTGGCGGAAGCAGAATTGTCAAATTCCGAAGGAGAAAGCCTATATGTCTCCATGCTGATTAAAGCCCCTTCTCAAGAAAATAGGGATCTCCTGAATACTTACAAAAGTGAAAATGATGAGTATAGAATCGAAAATCGAGATATTTATCTTTTATTACGTCATAGCATTAGAAATTCAAAGCTTGCGAATCATCTTCAAAAGCTGGATGTACCGCAGACTGTTCGCAACTGGAAAACAATTAACAAACTACATGCATTATCAAAGTCCAGGATAAATAATTGCTCTCCACCAGCCCGAGCAGCGCAAAAACTATAGGAGTAGAAGATTTATGAGAAAAGCAAATGTTACTATTGATGGGAATGATTTTATAAGGCCTTAACCCTTTGCCATTTAGGAGGAAAAAAGATGAACGTCTTGATTATTGGTGGTACTAAATTCATCGGCCCAGCTACAGCCAAGTATTTCCATAAAGCAGGACATCATGTGACCTTGTTTCATCGCAAAAAAAGCAGTATACCTGATGAATACATGCAGATAAAGGGTGACTGTAACGTTTCCGCAGATATCAAAAGAGCCATTGAGTTAGCGAAGCCGAATGTTATTGTCCATATGATCGCCTTGTATCAAAGTCACATTGAAGCATTGGAGCAGGCACTGGGGAAAAGACAAATGCAAGCCGTGATCATATCAAGTGCTGATGTATATAGAGGTTATGGCGTGCTAACTGGACTTGAATCCGGCCCGATTGAGCCCATTCCCTTTACAGAGCAATCAGCACTTCGAGAGGTGCTTTTTCCCTATCGGGGCAAGCTTGAAACCGATTTTGCATATGACTATGAAAAAATCCTCGTAGAAAAGGCAGCATTGCAAAGTACTGTATTGGATTCGGTGATCTTGCGTTTAGGGATGGTCTATGGAGAAAACGACACCAATCGCCGTTTTTCGGATGTAATTCGACAGATGGGGAGTGGAGCGGATGCCATTGAGATATCTTCCGGGATGGTAGAATTTCGTTCGAGCAAATGTTATGTAGAGGATGTGGCACACGGCATTGTACTGGCAGCCGAAACAAGTCCTGCAGGAGAAATATATAACCTTTCCCACCATGATACCTTTACCGAATTGGAGTGGTCAAGACAGATTGCAAAGCTAATGAATTGGCATGGAGAGATACATATAAACCCTGATAGCATTACAACCGGATTTTCGTCAGGGCTGAATCTGGAACAGCCCCTGGTTCTGGACACTGCTAAAATCAGGACAAAACTGGGTTATGACGAAGTAATCTCATTTGAAGAAGGTCTCATGCGGACTATACATTGGGAGCAAAATACATTAAAAAGAGAGGATATAGGCTGATTTTTTTAGCCAGTAGAGGAATGAAACATGAAAGAAAACAAATATGACGATATTCAATTTTTTAGTCAATATAAGCAAATGGCACGTTCCATTGGCGGTTTGCAGGCGGCCGGCGAATGGCATGAGCTACAGAAAATGATGCCAGACTTTCAAGGAAAACGGGTCTTGGATCTGGGGTGCGGATTTGGCTGGCATTGCCGCTATGCTGTGGAACAGGGCGCAAGGTCGGTGGTTGGAGTGGATCTTTCAGCAAAGATGCTGCAGGAGGCAAAAGAAAAAACAACCTCGGCGCTTATTGAATATGTACGCATGCCCATTGAAGACATTGATTACCCGGAGGACTCCTTTGATGTTGTTATCAGCTCACTGGTATTTCACTATATTAAGTCCTTTGAAGATATTTGCTTGAAGATAAGCCGATGTCTGATGAGCGGCGGCAATTTCGTTTTTTCTGTCGAGCATCCGGTTTTTACCGCACATGGAAGCCAGCAGTGGTATTGCGATGCTGATGGGAATTATCTACACTGGCCGGTGGACCATTACTTTGAAGAAGGTGTTCGTAAGGCGGTCTTTCTGGGCGAGGAAATTATGAAGTATCATAGAACACTCACCACTTATGTAAATACGCTCATCCAATGCGGCTTTGAGATCATCAGGCTGGTAGAGCCTAAACCGGCTGATTTCCTCATAAGTGAGCCTGGAATGAAGGATGAGTTACGGCGACCGATGATGCTGCTGGTAGCAGCACGTAAAAAATAAAACATGGAGCTGAGCAATCTAAATACAAGGAATTTGCTAGTTCAGATAGAATAATGAGGTTTACCAAAAAATATGGTTGAGCTATTTAAAAAAATAAGTATAGAAGCCAGAGCTGCTTTATATTTGGCAATAGCTGAAAATGGTTTTAAAAGTGTATTTAGTGAAGATCAAAATGATGAACAATATAAAGATGGGCGAGAATCATTGGATAAATGTTGGTGCTGGGTGGAGAATGGTAATGTTCAAGCTATTGATTTATATAAATTAATCGATAGTCCTGAATGCGATGGAGTATATGAATATGGTATGGCCGAGCAAAAATATCGCAAGAAAATTATGTGGTATAATATTACAGATGCTATTGCGTATACAACCTGGCAAGCATTTAATAAGGAAAATGTTAAGTATCTTCCGCAAATTTTAGAAGGAATTGATGAAGAGAGTTTTAATGACTACATAAAAGATGTAGTTGATGAAAAACTGGTGAATTTGCAAGCTATTGATAACTTAATTACATTTCTAGTTGAAAATTATTCAATAAGTAATCCGTTAAAAATCAAAATTGTAAAAGAAGAAATTGTGAAAATAATTGAAGGAAAAATAACATGAATATTACTGCATTCGGAAATGCATCAGAAGAAATGATAAACAAATTCGAGCAAGAGATTGGTTTCATGCTGCCAGAAGATTACAGGAAGTTCCTCTATGAATATAATGGAGGAACCGCAAAAAAAAGATACAGTACTTTTTTTGTTGAAGCATTGAATCAAGAAATTCCGCTAGATGTCTTATTTGGTCTTAATGTCGATCAACTTGATTTGCAGAAATGGAATGATGAATATAGGGAGGATATGCTTGAAAATACAATAATCATTGGCGATGACCCCGGAAATGGATTAATTGTATTGATAAATAGTCTAGATAAAGGGGTATATTATTGGGATCATTCATTTTACTTTGAACAATCTAATGAAGCAGAAAATACATATTTTATAGCAGGTAGCTTTCAAGAATTTCTAGATGGGTTAAAGAATCCATAAGAGCTGCATAGCAGTATATATCATGGCAATGTTCTCATTGATTAACCATATTTGATTCCTTTATCCGCAGCGTTGCAGGCAGCTCTATCGCCGTTAGTGCCACAAGCAGCAGCATGGGCCCGACCACAGAACCGGATGCGTCTTGCAGTATTTCAAAAAGATAAACAAATAGAGCGCCGGATATCTGTCCCATCAGGAGAAGAACGCCAAGAGAGGTTCCTTCCTGTATGGGGTAGGCCACTTCCGCGCCATGCTGAAACAAAATGGGAGCGACGCCCATGATTGAAAAACCTGCTATCCCGGCTAATAGGACAATCAGTATAAAATTAGGTACAAATGTGAAACCGAGATAAACCGGTATCAGTAATGAAATGGCGCCAATAAAGAAAGGTACTCTTATTCTGTGCTTATCTGAAATAATGGGTAAAACAACTGCGCCGATGACGCCTGCAAGAACAAAAACCGCACCGACGATGCCCGCCTGGGCGGAAGTGATACCGCGAGGAAGCAGTATGGCTTCAATTAAGGTTAACAATGTGTTAAATATGCCAATAGAAATAAAGCAAATAAAGAGCACCAATACAAAGGCTTTATTTGAAAACAGCTTTTTCACCGATGCCAGGCTTAAATCTTCTTTAGGTGCAACAGGGCCGGCGGGAGGGACAAGCGGTTTTTCCCGGGTGAATACGATGGCGATTAAGGCGGATATAACTGCTATAACGGCAAATACCATGAAGGTTGCCGGGATGCCGGAGCTTTCTGCTATCATGGGGGCCAGCAGCATTGGAACTGCAAAACCAAGATATTGTGCCATAGTCAATATACCGGCAGCGGTTGAGCGCTCAGAGAGCGGAAACCAGTTGGCGGGAACCTTTGTCGAAATATTTAGAAGAAACGGCTGGCCAATAGCAATGATAAATTGTGCAATAAGTACGATGGTGAAATTGTCTGCATAGAGAGCCCGGACAAGCCCGAAGACTGCAGTAATGACGGCACCGATGATGAGGGAGTACCTATAGCCGAAATGATCCACTACCCAGGAAGCAGGTAGTGAAAAAATGATGTACATGATCATATAGCTCATTGAAAACAGGGTTACACTCATACTGCCGACCCCGTAAAAGCTTTCGGCCATACTGGATATGGGTGCCAGAGAAAGCCACATCATTTCTGTGGAGATGATGATAGGGACGATGACCAGCAGGATGATCCAACGATAGGATGACGAGCTTTTTTCCATCGACGGCATTTTGTCGGCTGACATATAGTGAACCCCCTTATTGGGTAATTTGCAATGGTTCCATGTTCAACCTGGCTGTGCTAAATATGAGCCTGTTTAGAATACTTTTTCAAATAGACAAAACGCATTAGTCTGCACTCAAAACGGTTAATGGGCTTGACTTTACCGAAAAGAGCTGCGCTTACCAGAGCCTCGCAATTCTTTTCCAGCACCATGTTCACGGCTTCAGCATCACCTTTTGCGCTGCCGCAGCATAGTGCACCATTGTTTTTAAGCATAACAGCGGAGGCCTTCTTTAATGCGGTTAAAATCCTGTTATTATTCATTTCGACATTACCAACAGAAATTCCTGCTATTTGAGCAAAGTCGTCAAGAAGCGGGAGGACCTTGATACCGGCGCAGGACACGGCAAAAACGACAGGTGTGCCTGTATGTATAATGTGATTGATATTTTTATGTTTTTTATAAATGTCATGATGAATTTCCGCTTCAGGATAATCCGGCAGCGGAAAGTGTTCAAGGGAATAATCCAGGGATTCACCATTAATATGCAGACAAAAACCATTTGCTGTTCTTTCACTTGAACAGGAAAGAACAGGGCCTTTGTCAGCTGTTGTCACTTTATTTCCGGTAAGCTTGGAGAGAGCGAAGCAACCTATTTGACCAAAATCCGTATCAGGTTCCTTACTTATTTCAGCATACTTTTCCCGAATAAAGCGTTCACAGGCACTTTCAAGTTCATGGGCAACCCTGAAGGCCTCTTCATAATTCTGACCAAAGCAAAGAGCCCCATGATTCTTCATGATGACAGCCTTTCCTTTGGAACGAGCCAGCGCATCCGCTACACCTCGGCGTAGTTTTTTCGTTCCTGGAAGCCCATAGGCTGCACAGATTACCTGGCCGCCAAGGGAGGGGTAATCCTTGGAAACATTGATAGCATCCAGCATCAAGGCGCTAACCGCGGAGGCATGTTTCTGATGGGTGTGAATGACAAACTGGATCTCAGGATGAAGCTTGTAGACCTCAGCATGAACACCTTTTTCGGAGGAAGGCTTGATACTGCTGTTGTAGCTGCAATCTGATATGGCAACCTCTACAATCTCTTCCGGTGTCAGCGATAAATAATCCCTGCCACTGGGGGTAATCACAAAATGGCTGCTGCTGATCCGACAGCTTACATTACCCCAGGTGCGCGCAATCAAACCGGACTCCACAAGCCTTTTACCTGCCAGTACGACTGTTTCTCTGGCCTCTTGTATCGTCATATGGGCATCCCTCACCACTATGCTTTTATTGCCACATTGGCAAATACCTTATCAAATCTGGTCAGAACATCATCGATCATCTCTTCCGTATAAGCCGCACTCGTATAAAGTCTACTGCCTGCTAAGGTTACAATGCCCTCTGCCATATAGGCAGCGCCCATATGTTCCATTTCCTTTTTACGCAAAGACGTGGCCTTTAACACATCGGGAATTTGCCAGGGTTTGGACCAGTTGATGGAAAAGTGCATGGTTCCCACTGTCTCAAGATGGCATATGGAGCCCTGATTGAAAACAACAAAGGGGAGCCCATGCTTTTTAACAAGGGCTTGCAAGCCTTTCACCAGCTTATCGCCCATTAGTCCTGCTGTTTGTGCGGCGTTGGTTCTTTCGATTTCACAAAGGGTATAGTAACCAGCAACACAGCTTAAGGGGTTGGCAGCCATGGTGCCGCCGATCAGCGCTTTTTTATGTTTGTCCCCTGACTGGATACCCGCAGAAAGATACTTCATATATTCTTTCTTGCCACCCAGACCACCTGCTCCGGGATAGCCACCCGCAACCACCTTCCCGAAAACCGTCAGGTCGGGAGAAACGCCAAAATAGCCCTGTGCGCCTGCCATACCGATTCTGAAAGCGGTTACCACTTCATCAAATATCAAAAGAGCTCCGTATTTGCGGCAGAGTGCTTCCACACCCTTGTTGAAATCCTTATCCAGCGGTCTGGTCCCGCTTTCCGGGCCCACCGGCTCCATCAGCACGGCAGCAGTTCCACCGCGCAGGCTGTTTCGTCGAAGCTTCTTTTCAAGGTCATTAAGATCATTGGGGAAGAATTCCTGTGTATGTTTAAAGCAAAACCGTGGAACACCATGAGCTTGCGTCCATTTGGAGCCGGGAATACGGATGCCGTAAGCCAACTGGTCGCTCCAGCCATGATAGGCTCCGCCCATTTTTAATATGTATTTCTTTTTGGTAGCAAGGCGTGCAACACGGATGGCAGCCATACAGGCTTCGGTGCCGGAGCCAAGCATTCTGAACATTTCCACGGTTTCAAAACTTTCCGAGATTTTCTTTGCAAGCTTATACTCAAATTCATGGAACAGTCCTGTGGAAGGGCCGCAATCATTCAAAAGCTCAATGACCCTATTGCGGACTTCAACAGGATTGCTTCCGAGAACGGTAGGGCCGCCGGCCTGGAGGAAATCATAATAACGATTGCCGTCAATATCATAGAGATAGGCTCCTTCCGCTTTGGTAAAGACCAGAGGGAAGGGATAGTTGAAGGCAAGGTTATGCTGGACTCCACCTGGAATGATCTCTTTGGCTTCCTCGATCATTCTTTTGGATTGGGCACATTTCTTGTCATAGTATTCATTCTCATAGTTTTTCAAGGCATCGGGCCGGATTGTGTAAACAGGTTTTTGAATTAGCTCATCGAGTTGTTTTACGACTGCAGTGGTATCAGGGTAATCAGAAATGGCAAATCTTTTATCCATAAACCCTCCGATCTGCATAATAAAGCATGATAGAATTGAGTTTTTCATATGATTTATTCGTTCCAAAATAGTGAATGAATGTTCACTCACTATTTTCAGTATATCACGCTATTGGTAAAAGTCAACAAATACTGTTCAATTTGGCACATAGCTGAAAGTATTGAAATAAGAGAATGATATGTCATTTAAGCCATACATGGGAATTTAATAATTGAAAAAAATTTATGGTATGGTAAAATATGAGTGAACATTCACTCACTGGAGGTGGAATAACTGAAAACAGATTACTTTAAAGAGTCCTTCATGAAAATATCCGACGAAAAGAGAAAGAAGATACTGGATGCCGCCATTATGGAATTCTCTGAGCGTGGCTTTGACAGCGCCAATATTAATAGCATTGCACAGAATTCCGGCATCAGTGTGGGTTCCATCTATAAATATTTTGATAATAAAGAGGACTTGTTTCTGACTATGGTCCATTTTGGTGTGGAAACACTGAAAAAGGTTCTTAAGGAGATCATGGAAAGTGATGAGCATTTAGAGAGCAGGATAGAGAAGATCATCAGAGCCATACAATCTCATTCACGCAGCAATGTCCATCTTACAAAGCTTTATAATGGCATGGCAACGGAGAGCCATTCCGATCTGGTGTGGAAAATTGTTTCCGATATGGAGAACGCCACTGCAGGGCTATATACCTCTTTTATAAAGGAAGCCCAGGCTGCCGGTCAAGTGAGAGCGGATGTAAATGCAAATCTGTTTGCTTTTTATCTTGACAATCTGTTTATTTTGCTGCAGTTTTCCTATGCCTGTGAGTATTATAAGGAACGAATGAAAATATTTGTTGGAGAAGATATTTTTGATAAGGATGAGCTTGTTGTGGAGCAGTTGATGAAGTTCATCAAAGGCGCATTTTTCCTTAAATGATCTTACGGTTTTATTGCACATCCATGAGTATTATAGAATTATAAAGGGTTTCGAGCGCACAGGGATGCGGAGGTTATTGCATGGCAGAGCGTGTTATTGCTTATGATGTAGGGACAACCGGAATGAAGACCTGTATATTTGAAATCTCGGATACCATAAAGCTTATAGCCTCTGCAATGGAAGGCTATGAGCTTTTCGTCACAGGAAACGGCTGCGCCGAACAAGAGCCATACAGCTGGTGGAACGCCATGTGCAGTACAACAAAGAAGGTTCTGGAAGAAAACAATATTTCTGCCGACAGCATTCAGGGGATATCCTTCTGTTCCCAAATGCAGGGGCTTGTTCTTGTCGACCGTGAGGGCAGGCCTGTACGCCGAGCCATGAGCTATATGGACCAGCGGGCAAAGGATGAATTGAAGAGGGGGATGTCCTATGGCTTGCAGATATCGGGCGCTAATATTTTCAAGCTCCTTAAGTCACTCATCATTACCGGTGCGGTAGCAGCCAGCGTGAAGGATCCGGTATGGAAATACAAATGGGTTGAACGCAATGAGCCTGAGGTTTATAAAAAAGTATACAAATGGCTGGATGTGAAGGAGTTTCTAATATGCCGGTGCACCGGTGAGTTTGTCATGACCCACGACAGTGCCTATGCCGCATTGCTTTACGATACGCGGAAGGGAAAAGAGGGCTTCAGCAGGGAAATCTGCAGCATGCTTGGCATTAACATGGAGCATCTGCCCCCAATTATACATAGCAGTGATATCGCAGGACGTATTACAAAGGAAGCAGCAGCCCAGCTTCATCTTAAAGAGGGTACCCCTGTATTCGGCGGCGGCGGTGATGCCTCTTTGATTGGTATCGGTGCCGGTGCGGTAGAACCGGGGGATACCCACATCTATTCAGGTACTTCCGGTTGGGTATCGACGGTTGTGAAAAAGCAGATTGTGGATGTTACTTCTATGATCGCAGCAATTGTTGGTGCAGATTTTAATTCCTTCAACTATTTCGCTGAGCTGGAAACAGCGGGCAAATGTCTTGAATGGGTAAAAGACCATTTGGCTCTGGATGAAATAGATATCTACCTGGAAAAGATAAATGTCACCGATTCACAGGAAACCCTATATAAAAGCTTATATGACTATATGATCCATGCCATTAAAAATGTGGCCCCAGGCAGCAACGGCGTGATTTTTACACCATGGCTCCATGGCAACCGCTGTCCTTTTGAAGACGCCAATGCACGGGGCATGTTCTTCAACATCAGTCTGGAAACAGGAAAAACCGAGCTGATTCATGCAGTTCTTGAAGGAATTTGCTATCATTTGAGATGGCAGCTAGAGGCTCAGGAGAGAAAGGTCAAGACCTCCCGCGTCATACGTTTTGTAGGGGGAGGAGCTCTGGCACCCCTGACCTGCCAGATGCTTTCGGATATGCTGGGCCGTGAAATCGAAACAGTTGATAATCCTCAAAATATTGGAGCGGTTGGAGCAGCCCTCGTTGCGGCAGTGGGGCTCGGTATCGTAAGCAAGGTCGGTGAAGCGAAGAAGCTGATTAAGGTGAGCAATCGCTTTATACCTGATATGAGAAATAAGGCCGTTTATGATCATTATTTTGAGGTTTTCAAAGCCCTGTATAAATGCAACAGAAAAAACTTCAGTGCACTTAATGAAAGTATGTTATTTTGATTTTGCCCTTATCTGAACCAAACGGATTACGTCATCCAGAATCACCGGTTCTGTGACATTCACCATCAGCCAACGGCCTCCGGCAGAAAAAACGGTGTTTTGATATAAGCTTTGTGTGTATTTGCTCAGTGAAGGCAGCAGTAACTCGGCTTCAAGGCTTTCTTTATTGCCGATCACTGCAAGGGCAATGAAAAACCCCTCCATAGGGTAAAGCGTGCACAGAGATTTTCCGCTTTTTTGGTATTTGACATTCCAGCCAGGCTGCATGGAGCACCGGCTATAAGAGAATTTGGGCTGAATCTTGAAAGAACCTTGTAAAAAAGCATTCAGATTTTCCCATAGCTCACTGCCCACATATTTGCTGATGTCTTCCGAGGTGGGGGGATTGTTTTGATCGTAAAGTGTATGCCATTTCATATGAGTTCCGCTCCATATAATGTTTTGTTCAACTAATCCATAGCCTCAGGCAATACCCATATTTCCATGCAGGTTGTATCGGGGCTATGAGTGGCATAGCGCTCTGCTGCAAATGGCTTGACCAGTAGTTTATGATTGGGAAGCCATGTTTCAAACAGGTATCTGTTAGCCTTGTATAGCGTATCCATAACAAGATGTTCAAAATCCTCCGCCTCAAAGGAGCAGACAATATATTCGCCTTTAGGTAATTCCCAAGAAGAATAACCTTCGGACGGTTTGTTTGCTACAGCTTCGGCACCTGCGAAATAACGGTAGTAGCCTTCCTTTGTACCGGCATAGGCGACACCGAGTTCATCGCCGTCCGTTTTTAGTTCAAGAATAGCGGATTTGTTTTCGTGAAAAGTATCCCACAATTCTCCGAGTGTGTCTACACCGGTTTCACAGCCTCCGGGCATCTGGTTAATGGGTTCTTCTCTTGTGAGCCCTACGAAAAATTGGGATGATGAAACTTGCCGCCGTGTTATTTCAAGAACGATCCCGTCAGCAATTAAGGGCACATTTTCGTCGACCAATGTATAATTCAACAATAACTGCGGTTTTACAAAGTTATTCAACCGAACAGGATTGACACGGTATTCCTCCGGTGTCATTCCAAACGCATCCTTAAATGCTCGTGTAAGAGTCTCATGAGAGGAGAATCCAACATCTAATGCGATATCCAGAATTCTTCTGCTTTTATCTGGTAAAGCATCGGATGCTTTTGCCAGGCGTCGCAGCTTGATATACTCGTTTACAGGCTTTTTTACCAATCGGCTGAACAGTCTCTGATAATAAAACTGAGACAGTAAAGCAAGCTTAGCCAGATTTTCGATTTTTATTTCTTCAGAAATATGTTCCTCAATATAGTCCACGGTTATTTGTATTTGTTCCCATGCGTGCATCTTAAAGCACCTCCTTGAAAACAGAATAGCATGTGGGCAACAGATTTGTCTTGATCGCCAATGCCCTTTTTGGAGTGGCACAAGGAGAGATCAGTTGTAATTAATATACTTTCATTATATAATAACCTCACCCGTTATCGAAATTAAAATTTCGAACGGGTACCCGAGAACATTGATACTTCGTATTAATAACCTCACCCGTTATCGAAATTAAAATTTCGATAGGTTATCGCAAGAATTGATACTTCGTATTAATCATGTCAGTAGCAAATGGTGACTTTTCGTATTCTCTAAAGCCCAAAAGGGAGGTCAGTACAATGATTAATGAAAAGCTATTTCATATAAGCAACGAACTATTTATTAATGGTATTCTGCTTTGCTTTAAAGGGCCCTTTTCTCAGGGAATTATTGAAGAGCTGGGAGGAGCCATAAGAGCGTATATAAGCAATTCAAAAAACGATGAGGCTTCTGCTGAAAGAGCATATTTTGATGTGTTTTCAGTTTATGTAGAGCAAACACAAAATATTAAGAATTATTTTGAAAAACAAATAGCACATCAAAATCAAAGCTTAGTTGACTATTATGCACAGAGTATCGTTGTAATCGGAAAAGAAGATGATAATTTTTATGTCTCTTCTGGAAATGTTATAGAAAGTAAGAGTGTTCCAAAGCTAAAGCAATATTTAGCTGATATTAATGCAATGGATAAACTTGAAATAAAGAAATTCTACAAGGAACAGCTTCGCAAAAAAAGAGAATCAGAGGATATAGGTGCAGGATTAGGGTTGCTGGAGATGGTTAAAAAGGCGTCAATGCCTTTAGAATATAATTTTTTACAGCTTGAGGATGATCTTTCGTTTTTCATATTAAAGGTTATTATTTAGAATAAATCAAGGTGATGATTATGAAAAGTGTATTTATCGAAGCAACCAAATCGAGCCCCGAAATAGATTTTAATCTGGAAACCAATACCTTGAAGATTAGTGGCCAATCCTATCCTGAGAACGCAATGAAATTCTATAACCCAATATTTATTTGGCTGGATGAATATTTAAAAGATATAAAAGAGGAAGTTCTTGTAGAGATAAAGATTATATATTTAAATACCAGCAGCTCAAAATGCATGTTTGATATTTTTGAAAAACTAAATAACGCATATCTGAATGGCGTTTTGATTAAATTGTATTGGTATTACAAAGACGGAAACAGAAATATGATGGAGTGCGGGGAAGAATTGGTAGAGGATGTTGATTTCCCTTTTGAAATTATTAGCTTCAACAATTGAGGTGGTAAAAAGTGTGCATCTTGAATGATGACAGTAATCTGGATCTGTTTAAGATAGAAAATGATACCTTGGAAAGTGCTGATTCAATAATTGAAAATGGGGAATTTAAGGATGATCCCTTACTCAATAACTATAAAGATTTGGTTCTTCAATTTAAAAAGATGCTGAAATTAACTCAGAAGCTAGTAAGAATAAGTGATGGGCAGCAGGAATATTTGCAGCGAATACATAGTGAACTTAAAAAAGAAATTGAAGAAAGAAAAAAAACTGAAAAAAGATTAAGTTACCTGGCTACCATTGATACATTAACCAATGTATACAACAGAGGAACCGGTCTGACACTTCTGTCCAATCAAATTAAATTAACAAAAAGAAATAAAATGAGCTTTTGTGTCTGTTTTATTGATCTTAACGGACTGAAGCATGTGAATGATACTTATGGACATCAAGAGGGAGACGAATTTATTATTACTATTTGTAATCTGATAAGAGAAACCATAAGAGAATGTGACAGCATAAGCAGAATTGGTGGAGATGAGCTTCTGGTTATTTTTCCCGAGTGTAAAGAGGATGACGCAAAAAAAATACTGAAGAAGATTGTATCTTCTCTTCAAAAGAAAAATAATCAGATAAATAAACCATATAAGCTTGATTTCAGTTATGGAATACTGGAAGTAGACGATAAGTGCAAAAGCAATATTGATGAAATTATAGAAATTGCTGATAAAAGGATGTATGAGCAAAAGAAAAAATACAAAAAAAAAGCTGGTCTGCAAAAATGAATTCATCGGAGGGAAGCATGTTTAAATTTAAGAGCAGGTTGGAGAATTCAGAGTTTACTTGGGAAGCAATTGGTGATATTGAGGCTGGCCGCCCTAATCTGGGAGATACCATGCCTGTTTCTGTTTATAGACTTTTTCAGTTTGCAATGAGAGATATTCTCAATTCAAAATATGGCACTGAGGCTACTACAGAAATTTTCAGGGAATGTGGACTCCTTGCCGGTAGAGAGTTCTGTAAAAATGTTCTGGATAAAAGCTTGGATTTTAACGGATTTATTGCACAACTTCAAAAGAAGCTTCAGGAGCTGGGGATCGGCATATTAGTGGTGGAGAAAGCGGATGTAGAAAAACTTGAATTTACACTGACTGTTGCAGAAGATTTGGATTGTTCCGGCTTACCCATAACAGAAGAATCTGTATGCGATTATGATGAGGGGTTCATTGCAGGAATTATGAAGGAATATACAGGAATGGCGTTTATTGCAAAAGAAATTGATTGCTGGGCTACAGGAGATCGGGTGTGTAGATTCCAGGTAAATATTAAGAAATAATACCGGGAGTTTATAACACATGAATGAAAAAGAATTGAATACAATTGCCGAAGTATTGGAATGCCTCTATTTGTTAACCAAGGGGAAGTTTTACCCGATTTCGAATAAAAGCACCGAGAACGATGAATTAAATGATTTGATTGCTTTAGCAAACACACTGACAGAAGATATTAAGGAGCTTTATGAATATGCTATTCCTCTTTCTCAAGGGAATTTAAGCATAGAGCGACCTAAAAAGACTAACTTTCTAGCTTCCAGTCTAAAGGAGCTTCATTCAAGATTACTTCATCTTACCTGGCAGGCGCAGCAAATTGCAAAAGGGGATTATGCCCAACGGGTAGACTATATGGGTGAATTCTCTGAAGCATTCAATAAGATGGCGGATATGCTTTCGGATAGAGAACAGAGTTTAAAAAATGAGATAGAAGAACGAAAAAGTGTTGAAGCGATTTTAAAAGAAAAGAATGACAGTATCTTGGAAAGCATGACATATGCAAAAATGATTCAACACTCGCTACTGCCGGATGATGCTATCATGTCAAGATGCCTTTCTGAATTTTTTGTATTCTATGAGCAAAAAGACATTGTAGGCGGGGACTTTTATTGGTTTAGGAAAATGAAGGATGGATTGGTTTTAGCGCTTTTTGACTGCACCGGGCATGGGGTGTCCGGTGCTTTGATGACTATGACTGTAAATGCGGTTTTACAAAGAATTGTAGAGGAAGGATACTGTCAAAGTCCGGCAAGCGTAATCAGTGAATTGAATCGTAAAGTAAAAAGTACAATGAATGCGTATGATAGCTCCAATAAATTGCATAATGGATTGGATATAGGCATATGCATGATTTTTCCTGAAAACAGAAAGCTTATTTACTCTGGATCAAAACTCTCTCTTTTTATAGCCAATGACGGCATAGTGAAAGAAATAAGAGGAGACAGACAAAGTGTGGGATACAGAAAGTCTCATGTTGACTATGTGTATAAGGATCATGAAATAACCTGGAATGAAAAAACAGCATTCTACATGACTACGGACGGATTTCTGGATCAAAATGGTGTAGAGGATATATATGGCTTTGGAATACATAGATTTACTGAACTGATTCAGAAGAATTCCAATGAGCCAATGCAGGTACAGGCACAAACTTTTAAAACCGCATTGAAGGACTTTATGGGGGATGAAGAGCAAAGGGATGATATTGCCTTAATCGGCTTTAGAATGAAATAATACTAACAAAAAACGAGCCCCATAAAGGGCTCGTTATCTAGCTTATTCAACTGATTTTAATGATTCAGCCATATTGATATTATTTATTTTTCTTCTAAGCATTAAGCTTACTAAAAATGTAAGAATAAATGTAACAACGACAGCACTGATATAACTCACCGGGAATATTTGCTCCTTAAAGGTCATGGCTTCTACAATAATTTGGCTCATGATCCATTTGTGAAGTAATTTACCGAGGCCTAATCCCAATAAAGCACCGATTGCCGTCAGAAGAAGGGTTTCCCTGAAAATATAGGAATGGGTTTCCTTGGCATAGAAGCCAAGTACCTTGATCGTTGCAATCTCACGGGTACGCTCAGTAATGTTAATGTTGTTAAGGTTATACATGACTACAAAGGCTAGAACCCCTGCACAGGCAATGACCAGCCAGATGATATAGTTCAGGCTTTGCATCATATTATCTACAGTGCCTCGCATGTCGTTCAGGACAGATACGGAAGCAACCTTATCGCCATTCGACAGCAACGCTGAGACAGCATAGAGATCTTCTTTCTCTGTTGCAGCATAAGCGCTTTTATAGAGAGGATCTTCTCCGAACAAAGTTTTATAAGTTTCCCCCGTCATGTATATATAGTTGTTCATATAGTTCTCAAAAATGCCCTCGACTTCCAGGTCTACCATTTCAGTATCACTTATTTTAATTGTAATCGTATCTCCAACAGATACGTTGCTGTTTTTTGCCAGCTTATCATTTATGACCGCTTTACCGGGCCCGGGGTAGGGTATCTTCTTGCCGTTTGAATAGAGTCCGATAATGTTTGATATATCCGGATCATCGGTTGCTACGATATAGGATTTTTTTGTGCTATTCCCGCTCAATATTTCAAAGGTGCCGGTGGACACAAATACACATTCAGATAATTCTCCCGAGTATTCTTCGGTAAATTTTTGTATCTCGTCCCTGCTTTGTGCCTCTGAAAAGTAAATGTCATAGTCGTAGGTCATGATGGTATCAAACTGGTCATCAACAATATTGCTTATGGAGTCACTGATCCCCAGAGCTGCCAAAACCAGAGCCGCACATCCTGCCACGCCCAGTACGGTCATCAAAAGCCTCTTTCTATAACGCAATATATTGCGGATTGATACCTTATGCAGGAAACTTATTTTGTTCCAAATAAACTGCACGCGTTCTAAAATGACACGCCTGCCGGACTTTGGAGCCTTCGGGCGGATCAGCTCCGCCGGCATTTGAGTCAGCTCACTTTTACAGGAAAGGTAGGTTACACCGGCCGAGCACAATAAGGAAGCGACCAAAGAGATGATTGCAAGCCCCATATCAAATACATATACAATCGGAGCAAAACCATATAACATACCGTAAGCCGTCCATATTGCCATTGGAAAGTACTTAGTACCCAGGAGGTATCCGAAAATGCATCCAAGCACGGAAGCACTCCCTGAATAGAAAATATATTTCCTGGTAATTGCACCATTACTGTACCCAAGAGCCTTTGACGTGCCAATTTGTGTACGTTGCTCATCCACCATTCTTGTCATAGTAGTTGAACAAACCAACGCTGCCACCAAAAAGAAGAAAATTGGAAGGACCTTTGCAATTCCATCAACAATGGAGGAGTCATTATCAAAGCTGGCATATCCAGAATTGTAGCTTCGATCCATTACAAAGACATTTGGTTCAGAGATGTCTTTGATTTCCTCTTTGGCATCATCAATTTCCTTCTTGCCCTTTGCCAGTTCCTCTTCTGCTGATGCAAATGACTCATCGGCCTCTTTTTTACCATCTTCGTAATCCTTGAGGCCTTTTTCATACTCGGCTTTTCCCTCTTCTAAAGCAGTCCAGCCATCACGGATTTCCTTTTTCTTCGTATCGATTTGCTCTTTAGCGGAATCCAATTGTACTCCAGCAGCGATCAGCTCTGATTCTGCACTGCTGAATTGTTGCTTAGCCTCTTTCTTTGCTTTCGCCAGTTCTTTTTGAGCGGCATCCAGCTGTATGAGATTGCTTTCCAGTGCAGCATATTGTTGAATGACACCGGTAGCTTCTATGTTAGCCAGAGCGGTCTTTGCCTGCTCTAATTGAACACGAATTCTGACATACTCCGGACTTTCCGGATTGCCGATTTGGGATAGCGCGCTTTCCAGGGAACGGATTGTTTCGGTAAGAGTATGATACTGCTCCAATACCTCGCTGCTTTCAATCAGTTTCATGGCGGAGGTAACTGATTTGTGATTGCTGTCAACCTCACTTTTTTGTGATTCCAAGGTTGCAAGTGTGCTTGCTTTCTTTGTTTCATATTCAGAAAAAGATTTTTTGTATTCTGAAAGTGAATCGTTATATTCCTTTTCAGCAGAAGCTAGTTTCTTTTCACCATCACGAAGCGTTATTTCATTTTCTTGGATTTCAATTCTGGCATCCTCAAGCTTTTTCCTCGCATCTTCCAGTTTGGCCATGGCATCGGCTTTTTCAAGCAGGTATTTTTCATAACCTTCATCATAATCCTTTTGTGCTTCTGCGATCTTTTCATCGGCTTCCGATGAAATATTCTGATAGCGCAGATCAGCTCTTTTAGCCAATTCTTCTTCAAAATACGATTCTTTGGAAGAAATCAAGGCTTTGTATTCATCGCTGTAGACTTCACTGTTATCGGCAAGCTTAATTAAGATTTCAGTGTAGAAATCCATTGAGAATCCATCTTCAGGTATATAAACAAACGCTTTGATGGAGCCGCCAGCTATCTTAGTGATTCCGCGCTCATGACTGATATAATTGACGGAATCAGCAAGGCCAACAATGGTATATTCCTCATATGCAAGATTGTCGGTCGTATCCTCGTCATTGGATGACGATACACGAATCGTAGATCCGATATCATCTTTCGAAAAGTACCGGGAATCCACTATGCACTCATTATTTGCCTCAGCCATTCTGCCTGAGACAATATTAAGCTTATTGACAGAATCCGTTATGGAATGAGCTCTTAAAACAATCTCTTTTTTCGAGCCATGATCAGCAATGAAATCCACCGATACGGCACCTTTTGCGACGGTACCGTCCTGACTTGAAAAGTATTCGACATCCTCCTTTGTCAATCCCAAGGTGGAAATCAAGCGGTAGTCATACATTTGGTATTTTGCTACATAGTTGTTAAAGGTTTCTACCATGGCGCTTTTTGTAATCCTTAAGCCAGAGAAGAAGCCTGTGCCAAGTGCGATAATAACAAGAATGGCAATGTATCTTTCCAATGTAAGTTTAATTTCACGACTGTTGTTTTTATGCCAAGCTGAGCTGTGCTTCATTACCATTCAATCTCCTCAATAGGTGTGACTTTTTCATTTCTTTCAACTGAAACGATGGTTCCGCTTTTCATTCGGATGATTCTGTCAGCCATCTCTGTCAGTGCAGAATTATGTGTGACTATGACAACCGTCATGCCATTTCTGCGGCTTTGATCCTGCAGCAACTGCAATATTTGCCTGCCGGTCTGGTAATCCAAAGCTCCAGTTGGTTCATCACAAAGCAGTAATTTCGGATTTTTTGCTAAAGCCCTTGCAATGGCTACACGCTGCTGTTCACCGCCTGAAAGCTGTGCAGGAAAATTATCAAGCCGATCACCCAGACCGACATCTTGAAGCACCTGGTCTGCAGGTGAGGGATCTTTTATCATTTGAGTAACGATTTCCACATTCTCAAGTGCTGTAAGATTGGGCATAAGATTATAAAATTGAAATACAAAGCCAATATCCTCACGGCGAAACGCCGTCAATTGATGCTTATTATGGGTGGAAATCTCCTTATCGCCTATCCGTATTCCACCGGAGGTCGGGGTATCCATGCCTCCCAGGATATTCAACAGTGTTGTTTTTCCGGCTCCGGACTGTCCGACAATGACGCATATTTCTCCTCTTTCTATCTCAAAAGATGCACTATGCAAAGCTGTAACTTTAACGTCCCCGGAACGATATACTTTATCTACATTTTCAAAGCTAACAAATGTACTCATGCTGCCTCCATATTTGACAAGTGTTGAAATTTGCACTAGAATTAAGTTTAGCATAAATATAAACAATATCAAATATACAGCTTTTTTTCAAAATGAATGAATTTCAACAGAACTAAAGCCATTTGTTTAAACGAATAGGTGATTTTTAATGAAATCAAAAGGATGCGAAAACCGGAGCGTAAAAAATACAAAGAAAAGGTTAAGAGAAGGTCTTATCACTTTACTGCGAGAAAAACCTGCGTCTGAAATTACTGTACAAGAGTTGTGCAGTCTTGTGGATATAAATCGAGGAACGTTCTATTACCATTACGCTGATATTTTTGATATGCTAAAAAAGCTTGAAGAAGACTTTTTTACTGAATTCAATTATATCATCAATGATATAAAAGTCTCTGTTTTACCAGATGTAGATGCTTCGAATATTCTCACAAATGTATTTTCCTTTTTTGATGAAAATGCTGTAATATGCGAAATTATGCTTGGACATAATGGTGATATGGCATTTATTCAGCGCCTGAAAAAGCTCGTCGATGACAAATGTTCAGACGCATGGAAAGCAGCCGGTTCGCTTTTGGGATCAGCCGAATACGAGTTATTTAATTCATTTATTATCAACGGTTATATTGGCTTACTTGAAACATGGCTAAAAACCGGTCGGAAACAGCCACCGGAAGAAATGGCTCATTTTGTGGCAAAAATTATTATTCCTGCGGCGGTCCATTCCTTGGCACTCAAAAGTTTCTCAACTGAAAAAAGTAACTAAGTGAAGGAGTAACAAATTGGTATCAATACTGGAAAAGATAAAGGAAGTAATATTTTCAATCATTCCAATTTTCATCATTACTATCATTTTATCTTTTACGTTAACCCCTCTGGATACACCAATTATTCTCAAATTCATTATAGGCACACTCCTGATGATTATAGGCATGCCACTCTTTCTGTTAGGAATTGATATTTCTATAACTCCGATAGGGGAACAAATCAGTGGAGTGCTTGTAAAATCGAATAAGCTCTGGCTTGTTTTACTTGGCGGCGTATTTTTTGGTTTCATTGTGACTGTAGCCGAACCCGATCTGCATATTTTGGCAGGTCAGGTAACAGCGGTGACAAGCGGACGGTTCCAATCAGATCTTATGGTATTGCTGGTTTCTCTTGGAGTTGGCGTTATGGTCTCATTTGGAACATACAGAATATTAAAGAATCTTCGCTTGAATCGCTTCATGACCGTTGTTTATCTGATCATTCTAGGACTTGGCATTTTTACACAGCCTGATTTCCTTGCCATTGCCTTTGATGCATCCGGGAATACGACAGGTTCTGTTTCTGTACCATTTATTCTTGCTCTTGCAGTGGGAATCTCCGGCATGACGCGCAGTCATGAAAAAGAAGAGAACGACGGGTTTGGTATGCTTGGTATAGCTTCAACCGGTGCCGTTGTTGCTGTTATGCTCCAGGGAATTCTTACCGGCGCAGGTCCATTAACCGGGAGATTACCGAAAGCGGAAATAGTAGACAAGAATGCGCTGCTCGATATTCTTACAAGTATTCCGCAATATGCGAAAGAGACGCTTATAGCCATACTGCCTATACTAATTATTTATGTCATCATCGAATTAATTTGGATAAGACAGCCGATTAGCAAGCTGAAACGCATTTTTATCGGCTGTATCTACACCTATGCGGGCTTAATCCTGTTTCTTACCGGCATCAATACCGGATTCATTGAAGCGAGTCGTCAGGTGGGCTATCAGTTGGCGGCTTTTGAGAAACCGTGGCTGTTGGTGGTTGTAGGCATGGTGTTTGGAATAATTACTATTCCCGCAGAACCGTCGGTACATGTCCTTACACGTCAGATTGAAGATGAAACGGTTGGTTCCATCAAAGCCATTACAGTCCTGTTAACGCTTTGCTTGGGTGTTGGGGCGGCTGTGGGTTTATCCATGCTTCGCATTGTGATACCCGAGCTTCAGCTATGGCATATAATGCTGCCAGGTATGGTTATCGCGATTATATTGTCTTTCATAGTCCCTGATATTTTTGTCGGTATTGCTTATGATTCCGGGGGTGTTGCTGCCGGAACCATGACCTCGGCTTTTATATTGCCTTTTGCACAAGGGGCTGCAGAGTATATTCCCGGTGCAAGTGTTGTACAAGATGGATTCGGTGTTATTGCGCTGGTTGCTATGACACCCTTGATTGCGCTGCAATTGCTGGGATTGATTTATAAAATGAAGTCACGTCCGCTTATGGCAGAAGCAATGGATGATGATGTGGAGGAAATATAATCATGTTGAACCATGGAATGTCGAATGATATATCCTTTAGTCTGTTGACTATTATTGTGAACCGCGGAAAAGCAAGCAAGATACTGGACTTCGCACGGGAAAAGGGTGCAAGAGATGTAAGCTGTTTTTTGGGGAAAGGTACGATGAAGAACAATTTGCTACAGTTCATTGAAATGAATGAAGTCGCTAAAGAGATTCTTTTGATTGTTGTGCCTTCTGCCAGGGAAGCCGAAATTCTGGACCAGCTGAATATGAAATTTCATTTTGAAAGGCCCCATCATGGTATAGCCTTTACCATGCCTCTTGCCGGTGTGCTAAAAATGAAAAGGGATAATGCAATAAAATGGAGCAACAGTCATTTACCTAAAAATAATGAATGTGAGTATACCGTTTTATTCCTTATCGTAGACAAAGGCAAGGCAGAGGGGGTAATTCAAATCAGCCAAGATGCAGGCTGCTATGGGGGCACCATTATTAAAGCCCGTGGTTCTGCCAGCAAACTCAATACTGTATTGGATATGATCGTGGAACCGGAGAAGGAAGCCGTGTTGATGTTAATGGAAAGTAATCGTGCAAATCAGTTGGCAGTCCTCCTAAACAAGCAACTGCAACTCAACCAGGCGAATAAAGGGCTTTTGATCAAGATTGGTGTCGGCAAGACCGTTGGTTTGTTCCGGGATGCCGGCAACAGGTAGGAGGTCATTCTATGGATAATTTTATGATGATAGCAATTGTACCGCTGGGATATGCTGAAAAGGTGATTGAGTCGGCTCATGAAGCTGGAGCCACCGGAGCTACTATTTTCCGTGCCCGGGGGTTGGGGCAATCTGCCAAGGAAGGCTTGTTTAGCTTTAAAGTTGAGCCGGAAGAGGATGTCGTGATGATAACTGCGACCCAGGAAGTTACGGATGCCATTTGCAGCAGGATTCACGATGAATTTTTAGAGAACTGCAAACGCAGCGGTTCCATTTATATTTTGCCGGTACAGTGCGTTGAAGATGATGTGCAGGCTGAATAAGAGGTTTATATGAAAGTAGCAGTTTTAAACGGAAGTCCCAAGGGAGAGTACAGCATTACATTACAAACGGTCCTGTTTATTCAGAAAAAATTCCCAAACTGCCAATTCAATATCATCAATGTTGGTAAAAGCATAAGGGCATTGGAGAAGGATCTGAGCAATGCACTAAATGTCATTTATGCATCGGATATCATCCTTTTTTCATATCCTGTTTATACCTTCATTGCACCTTACCAGCTCCACCGATTTATTGAACTGCTTAAAGAATCAGGAGCTGATATAAGTGGAAAGTTTGCGACACAGCTTACGACCTCCAAACATTTCTATGATGTTACTGCACATAAATACATAGAGGAGAACTGTAATGATCTGGGGCTTAAGTACATAAAAGGACTTTCTGCCGATATGGATGACCTGCTGGTACCAAGCGGCCAGAAGGATGCCATACAATTCTGGGAATACGTATGTTTCTGCTATGAGGAAGGCCTATATGAACATACCGCTAATGCTCATGAAAAGCAGCCTGAAGAAAGTGTACCCATTAAAGGCGATAAAATGGATTACAGCGGGATCAGTCAGCCCAGTAATGAATGCAATGATACGGTCATCGTTACAAACTGTGAGCCTGAGGATGACCGCTTGACGGAAATGATTGCTGAGTTTCGAAAATTATATCCCCATAGCACAAGAGTTGTCAATATTCGCGAATATCCTTTTAAAGGCGGCTGTTTGGGATGCTTTAACTGTGCTGTTACAGGTAAGTGCATCTATAAGGATAATTTTGATGAATTCTTGCGGAATGATATTCAGAAGGCTGTTGCACTGGTATACGCATTTACTATAAAAGATCATTCTATGGGTGCAAGCTTCAAATGCTATGATGACAGGCAGTTCTGCAATGGACACCGTACCGTGACCATGGGTATGCCGATAGGGTATCTCGTCAATGGTGACTTATCAAATGAAGCCAATCTAAAGATGATTATCGAAGGCCGCAGTGAGGTCGGTCATAACTATCTGGCGGGTATTGCAACAGATAGGGCAGGCATAGAGAGGCTCTCAAAGACCCTTAGCTTTGCACTTAAGAATAAGCTGGTGCTTCCGCAGAACTTCTACGGTGTTGGAGGAATGAAGATATTCCGTGACCTTATTTATGTAATGCGAGGTATGATGAGAGCCGATCATCAATTCTATAAGGCACATGGAATGTATGACTTCCCCCAGAAGAAGAGGGGGACAATTCTTAAGATGAAGCTGGTAGGCAAGCTGTTGTCAAGCCCGGCGGTCAAGAAAAAGATGGGCAACCGTCTCAATGAAGGTATGATTGCACCCTATAAAAAAGTGATTGACGCCAAGTAAGTGTAAAGTCACTTTTGCTGACCAGCATGAAGGGGGAGTGATTTTTGGAAGAAAGTCTATTTACAGATAATACTGATGAAATTGTTAATCGTTACGGAGCATTGGTTTCATCCATTTGCCGCCGGATGATTAAAAATGAGGAAGATGCGAAGGATGCTGCACAGGAGGCCTGGGCAGAAATAATAAAAGGACTTCCGGCGTTCAAAGGGGCCTCCAAAATATCGACATGGATCTATACAGTTACTTACCACGCAGCTATGCGCTATTCTCAAAATGAGAAAGTTTATTCAACGAGATTTTTGAGAAGCTATTTTCATGGTGATCAGCTTGAAGTACCCTGCTATATTGACTATGACAAAGATATATGGATAAAAGAGATGTGTGATAAGTGCTTAACGGGTATATTACACTGTCTTGATGCAGAAAGTCGTATGGCATACTTGTTCAAGGATATGGTACAACTTTCATATCAGAACATAGGGATCATTTTAGATAAAGATCCGGTAGCCATTAGAAAGATCGTTTCGCGCAGCAGAAGGAAGCTTAAGAATTTTTTAGAAGATGAATGCATTTTATATAATCCAAATGGCAAATGCAAATGCCGAATGAAGAAACTTGTTACAGATATTCAGCTCCCTCAGGAATACATAAAATTACGAAATTTCATTAAAAAAGCAAACATTTTTTTAGAATCTCAGAAAGTACTCCCTCAGAAAAATGATTGGAATAAATATTTATTATGATGACGTCACACATTTGACTCAACAGCCTCTCATAATTACAGAAGGTCAAAACAGATCTGAAAAAATTATTGGGAGGTTTATTATGCGTTTGGAAGAAAGAGTTAAGATTCTTGAGTCTGCTTATGTGGGAATACAGGCGGATGCGGTGCGCTGCCTTGGTAATGAGGGTGTTCTTGAGAAGGTAACCCAGCAGAAGAAAAACGAACAGCTTGCATTAGGGAAATTGCAAGCGGAGCGGTTCGGTATACAGAATGCAGAGGAGGTCTTTTTAAAGTTGTCTGAAGTTTTTGGCTGCGCCTCATGGGAAATTAGCCGTGATGGAGATCAATTCCTTGCAGAAGCAAAAGCATGTAAACTGTGTGCTGTTGCCAAAAAAATAGGTAATGCCTGTCCCTGTTATATCTATTGTCTTAACCCGATGGAAGGTATGGTTAAGGGAATAAGCCCAAACAGCACATTTAATGTGAAAGAACTCCTGTGGGAGGGTCAAAAATGCTGTATAGAAGTAAAAGAAAATTTGGGAAGCGTAAATTTATAGGGGTGATGATGTGAGTTGTTATTTTGTAGCTCAAATTCAGATTCAAGACATGGTCGAGTATCAAAAATACTTAGATGGTGTAGATGAAGTTTTTTCCAAGTATAATGGTAAATACCTGGCTGTTGACGGAAGTCCGTCAGTCCTTGAAGGGGAGTGGTCATACAGCAGGATGGTCATTATACAGTTCCCAAATGAAGAAGAGTTAAGACGATGGTATGATTCCAGTGAATACCAGGCAATAGCTAAATACCGTCTTAGTGCTGCAAAATGTGATACTCTTTTAGTTAAAGGGATTGATTGATATTTGTATTAAATTTTATGCTCCTCTTTATTCTATCAACGATATTTATCATTAGGGTGATACAAAAACCATTGGTTAAGTGAAGTTTTAGAATGTAAGCAGACAAGGAATTAGTCCACCATGTCTGCTTTTTTGCTTTACTATACTTTATACCATACTCAATCTTGCATTCTGGAATACTGAAAGATATAATTTAAATGAACATGTTCATATAAATTAACATAAATAAATAATCAAAAGGAGAATCAGATGCCCAAGATTATTGAAGACATAAAAGAGAGGATACTAGAAAGCGCAAAATGCGTATTGCTTGAAGGAAATTACAGCGGCTTCACAATACGTTCAGTAGCAAAGAAATGCGGTATTGCGGTGGGTACGGTTTACAACTATTATCCGTCAAAGGATATACTTGCGGCAAGCGTCATGCTGGAGGATTGGCACAAATCAATTCATGATATGCGACAGGGCTGTGAGAGTGCACTAACGATAATCGAGGGTCTACGCTGCGTTTATAATGGGATTACCAAATTTACGTCAATATACGACAAAATATGGTCGGATTATTCCATCAGGGGCAGAACGGAGTATCTGTTTTCAGAGCAGCATAAAATGCTGCGAAGTCAGCTTGTGGAAATCATTCACCCGTTGCTTGCACGCTTTAATGCGGATGAGGATGAATTTCTAGAAATCTTTATAGCAGAGAATCTTTTATTAGCATCAGCAAATCAGTTCGATTTTAAGTCTTTGGAAAAAATATTGAGCCGTATTCTCATAAAGCATAAGGAGGGGTTATATGAGCAGTTTTAAAAACCTACGCATTGTAGACAATTTTTATCAGACCTCAGCGTTTTTTCCCATGCCTACCGTTGTGATCGGTACGATGGCTGAAGACGGATCGACCTCGTTGGGCTCCTATTCGCTGGTGCAGCCCTACTATATAGCAGGCAGGGAGTATTACGCCATGCTGCTGAGTACGCGTAATTCTTCCAACACGGCACAGCATCTCCTTCGATATGGTAAATGCAGCATCAACTTCATCCCCGACAAAAGAAAGTATTTCAAGGAAGCCGTACGTCTTGGATTTCCCGGCGACAAACCCGAGGAAAAAATGAAGGATTGCATTTTTACGCTGGAGGACGGGCAGATGGCTGCCGAGTATAAAGGCGAGGCCTTTCCCAAAGTGGTAGCCGAAGCTTTTCAGGTATTTGAATGTACCTGGATGCGCGAGCTGGATGGCGCACAGAATGACAAACCGGGCTGTCTTGAAGGGTACGAGCCGCCATATCACGATTTTAACGGTATCACTTCTAAATTTGGTGCCCATTTCATCCTGCGCATTGATAAAATACTGATGAAAGAAAAGTACTATAGTGCTATAGTAAACGGCGTAACAGCTGGTGCATTTCCCCGGGTGCCTGTGGACTACGGCTATCGCGACAGCAAAAATTTCTGGTATACACGGTTCCGCCGTCCCATTCCTCAGCTGCTTCCCATACGTGAGGCGTCAATCGACTCTGTGCGGTATGCGGCCGACCGTATCGATGATACGGTTAAATTCTCGGATGAAGCCTGTGCAATGATGGTCAAAGTACCACGCATTTTTTTGCCTGCGGCACTAAAGGGATGTGTTGCATGGGCAAAAGAAAATCAAGTATCCCTCATTACAGAGGAGCATATGAAGATTATCAACGACAAACGCTCAAAAGAGAAGGGAAAGTAGATGGGGAGGGGATTCTATGAAGATTGTGCTTGCAGGAGCATTTGGGAAGCTAGGCAGTGATATACTGCGCGCTTTGGTCCGGAGTGGACATGAGGTTATTGCTGTAGACCTTGTGATACGGGAACTTCCGGATATTGAAGGGCAATTTACACCCCGAAAAATAGATATCACCGACAGTTCTTCGCTCGCAGGCCTTTGCGACGGAGCGGATGCGGTCATTACGACCGTAGGGCTCACAGGCTCATCGGCAGCTGTTACAAATTACGATATTGATTATCAGGGGAATTTGAATCTCCTTGAGGAAGCCAAGCGTGCGGGTATCAAAAGGTTTGTTTACATATCTGTGCTCAAAGCCGATGGCGATCCCACGGTACCGATGCTTCATGCCAAATATCTTTTTGAGCAGGAACTGAAAAAGAGCGGCATTTCTTATGTCATATTCCGACCTACGGGTTATTTCTATGATATCGCGAAAGTATTCATGCCCATGATAGAAAAGGGTGAGGTTACACTGCTGGGAAAAAGGCCGGTGCATGCCAACGTTATAGACACCAGTGACCTGGCGGTTTTTATATTGATGCATCTTCAGGATGAGAATAAGATCTATGATATAGGCGGGACGGAAACCTATTCCTATGAAGAAATCGCACGGATGTTTTTTGAGGCTGCGGGAAAGCCCGCGGTTATAAAACGCGCACCCAAATTTCTGTTTACCGTCCTGGCTTTGCTTGCCAAGCAAAAAAAGAACGGTAAGGAGGCCATTATCAAATTCTCAAAATGGACGCTCTCTGAGGAGATGGTGGCTGAGAACAAATACGGGAAACTTAGCTTTAAGGAATACATTAAGAACTGCTATTGAAGGGGGTACATACCATGACTTTTTCTGATGCTTTAAGTCTCGCATTTACGCCGCAGTTATGGACGCTTCTGATAATATGCGCTATTCTTTGCGCAATTGGATTCTATAAGTTCGTATATTTTCTTTCCATCGGTTATGGTTTTGCCATCAGTGGTGTAGGTGTCTCACTGATCCTGATGTTTAGCGGGAGGCTGTCCCCCGGATGCCTGGTTCAATGCTTATTGTTCATATTATATGGCATACGCCTATCCGGGTTCCTGGTAGTACGCGAAATCAGAAGTATTTCCTACCGTGAAACACTTGAAAATACTACTCAAACTGAAAAACCCATACCGTTTTTCGTAAAATTCTGTATATGGATAAGCGTTTCGATATTGTATGTCGCTCAGACATCACCTGTGTATTATCGTCTTTCCAACGGCCTGGAACAAGGCGTTGTGCCCTGGATTGGCGCTTCTGTCATGACAGCGGCTCTCATCCTTGAAACCATATCGGATATACAAAAGAGTGCAGCAAAAAAGCAAAATCCGCATCGCTTTTGCGACACGGGGCTCTATAAGCTGGTGCGCTGTCCCAACTATCTGGGGGAGATACTCTTTTGGACGGGGGTTTTTCTATCCGGCTTCGGTGCATTCAAGGGTATTGTTCAATGGACAGTTGCCATACTTGGATATATCACCATTCTGTATGTTATGTTCAGTGGTGCAAAGAGGCTGGAACAACGGCAGAACAAAAACTATGGGTCAAATGAAGAATATCAGGCCTATATCAGTAAAACACCCTTACTTATCCCTTTTATCCCGCTTTATAGCTTATCCCGGTGGAGCTTTATAAAAGTATAGTGACAGCAATAAGGACTGAACATCATTATTGGTCAAACGGGCACTGAGACCATGCTTATGAGTAAATCCAGTTCCTTTGAGGTAAGCTGAACGACATCATATTTACAGTCATGAAGACACCAGTCTATGACACAGCCACGGACAAATTTAATCAGTAACTCGGCCACATATTCAGGATTAAAGCCCTCTTTGAGTAAACCGGCATCAGCGGCACGACGGGTGTGGTGTAAAACCGCGCGATAATATTTTCTCTGGGGGCTTGCTGCCGAGTGATTTAAATCTGACAGAATGTTTTTATAGTATTCAGTAATGAGCGGGCCCGCTTCCTTGACAATAAAGCCGGTCTGAATCATAAGCACCTCTTTAATGGCAACGAGAGGCGGATCATCGTTATGGGGCAATTGATCCTCCAAGGTTGCATCAAAAAGTAGAAATGCGTTGTGTAACAGCTCCTGCCGCGAGCCGAAATGGTGATAAAATGCGCCGATGGACACACCTGCCTCTGAACAGATGTCTCGTACCGTCACTTTTTCCAGTGTTTTATCTTTCGCCAACCGTATAGCAGCCTGTATGAGGCTTGCCTGTGTACGCGTTGAGCGTTCTTTATTTGTTTCTGCCATCTTATGCTCCTTGACCAGCTGGTTGTGGATTTCTTCATGCTACAGCATTAATACGAAGTATCAATGCTAACGGGTGAGGTTATTATATCATATACCCGATATCATGTTAAAAGGTCTTTTAATGGGTCATATCATATGTGATAGGATTTATAAAATTTTGATTGATAAATTTTTGTCATTGTGCTACAGTAAAAATAGAACAATGTTCGGTTTATCAAATCACTCGAAGACAACAGAATATGACGATGAGAGGGGAGAATCAGTTTTGAAAACAGATCAAATGATTCAATCACTTGTGGACAGCTACGGTAATTGGTTTACGAAGGCCAATCATGAAAACCGTGCAGGCGGCACAGGCCGAATGACCCAGGAGCTTTATCCTTACAGCGCTATGTTCTCACCGATTCAAGTTAACCGCACAACCATCAGGAACAGGCTTGTAATGGCCCCTATGGGAAACATTGATATGTGTGAGGAAACAGGTCGGCCCAATGACAAAATGCTGCAGTATTTCTTCGAAAGGGCAAGAGGCGGCGTTGGCCTTATCACCACGGGACTCATTCCCATCAGTCACGGAATCGATCATTCTGTTACTGAAATGGGCAAGCTCTCATACTTTCCACGAATAGATCGCAGCCGTACTGTATTCAGCGGCTGGCGTGATTTAGCTCAAGGTATACACAACTTCGGCGCTAAAATATTCGTACAGCTGACACCCGGTCTGGGCCGTGTTGGTAATCCCCAATGTCTGGTTAATGAGTTAAAGTTCCCGGTATCAGCATCATTTAACCCCAATTTCTATATTCCGCAAATTCCTTGCTTGAGGCTCTCAGACGGAAAACTCAAGAAAATTATACACAACGCCGGACAGGCGGGAGCAGACGCAATGGCTGCCGGTCTTGACGGCGTATACCTGCATGGCCACGAAGGATATCTTCTGGAGCAGCTTACAAACCCTGCCTTTAACCGCCGCAAGCTTGGTCGGTATGCCGACTGGCAACGATTCGGAATAGATTTGATCCGTGAGTTGCGCCGACGTGTAGGGCCCCATTACCCTATCATGTACCGCATAGACCTGTCTCTGGCTTTAAATGAAACCTACGGTGAGGAAGGGATGAATATCTCTGCCCTAAAGAAATTCAAGAACGGCCGCAGCATCGAAGAAACAATGAATTATATGGAGAACCTGGTTAAAGCCGGTGTGGATATGTTTGATGTGGACCTGGGCTGCTACGACAACTGGTGGCTGCCACATCCGCCTTCAGGTATGCCGGCCGGATGCTTCCTTGACGTATCACGCTTGGTTAAGGATCGGTTCCGTGAACGGGGCATTCGGTCTAATGCAGGTATGGAAGTACCCATAGTGGCTGTAGGCAAGCTGGGATATCCGGATTTGGCGGAAAAGGCGCTTAGAGATGGTTACAGCGATATGGTCATGCTGGGAAGGCCCCTTCTTGCTGATCCGGAATGGCCTAATAAAGCTTATTCCGGCAGAGTCAGCGAGATTACGCCCTGTATCGGATGTCAGGAGGGCTGCATCAACGAATTTGTGGAAGGTGGTCACCCGCAATGTGCCGTTAATCCTCGTACATCGTTTGAGCATCTCTATCCCGAGATTCCTGCAAAACCGGAACACGTTAAGAAAATTGCAGTGGTAGGCGCCGGTCCTGCAGGTGTTACGTTTGCCATAACTGCTGCAAAACGCGGACATAAGGTGGAGCTATTCGAAAAGGGCGATAAAATTGGCGGAAGGACTATAGCGGGCGGTATCCCAAAAGTCAAATATGATATTGAGAACTATCGGCTATTCCTTGAAAATTTGCTCGCCGAAACTGCTAAAAAATTCGATCTTACAGTACATATGGAGTCAAAGACATCTGTGGAAGAGCTTAAAAAGGAATCCTATGACAGTGTTGTTTTTGCTATTGGAACCGAGGATAAAAATCCGCCTATTCCAGGCTTGGGTACAGTCAAAGCCGTACAAGCCACACAACTCCTGCTGAACCCGGAGCTTTTGGGCGATGCAAAATCTGTTGTTGTGGTAGGCGGCGGTGCAGTAGGTTGTGAAACCGCTTATTGGCTAAGCTATGAGTGCGGACGTGATGTTAAGGTGGTAGAAATGCTGCCCTATTTCATGGAAGGTGCTTGTACTGCGAACCGCGGACATCTTATCTATTACCTTAAGAAAGCAGGCGTTGAGCTTCTGAATTGTGCAAAGGTCAAATCCTTTAGCGAAAACGGTGTGCTGCTCTCTCGGAACGTTTCAAAAGGCGCGCCTGATCCCTATAACACATGGCAGCCCATTCTTCCCAAAAACATTGAGAATCCCCTTGCCGTTAAAATGGGCAATGAGGAGAAAGAAGTTGTATTGCCTGCTGATCTTGTGGTCATGGCAACGGGCGGACGTCCTGATGATTCGATGTTTTTTGAAGCACAACGCCAGAGGATTGCACCCGAGCTGTATAACATAGGCGACAGTTTTGCAGGAGGCAGAATACTTGAGGCTACACGTGCTGCTTATGCTCTCGCCATAAAGCTGTAAAGGAGGAATGGCAATGCCGGCAAAAATGATACTGACACCTGACCAGCAAGCCTTGCTTGATGGTAAAAAAGGTGAGGTAATGGCTAAGGTCATGAAAACCCTCGTGATGTACGGAGAGACCTTTGGTGCAGAGCGCATGATACCCGTTACAAGTCAATATGGGCATCTTGTAACAAGCTTCGGCCTTTCGGTCATGAAGCCCGTATACGCGCTTATTGATCAGCTTATTGAGGCTGGAACCCTTTCCAGCCAGCCGTTCAGCGTTGACCCCCGTCCATTGGACAGCCATGTACCGGCTAACGTCCTGCAAAAGCTGTTTTTTAAGGTGATGTATTCCAAGCAGGCAGACTACGAAGAACAGCTTAAAAAAATGGGACTTTTGAACGAGGACGCCTTTACCTGCACATGCTATATGGATCAGGTAGGCAACATACCGAAAAAGGGTGACATTCTGAGTTGGGCCGAGAGCAGTGCCGTTGTGTATGCCAATAGCGTGTTGGGAGCACGGTGTAACCGTAATTCCGGCATTATTGAGCTTTTCGGTAGTATAGCAGGCTGCGTTCCTTATTTTGGCCTTTTAACCGATGATGGACGCCGGGCGACCTGGGTGGTGGATATACAAACTGACAAAATACCCGAGGCCCAGGTGCTGGGTAGTGCCATAGGCATGAAGGTGATGGAAGCGGTTCCCTACATAAGGGGCTTAACAAAGTTTTTAGGCACAGAACTGAATGACAAAACCAGGGCTTATCTAAAGGATATGGGAGCAGCTACTGCTTCCAATGGTGCGGTGGGGCTGTACCATATAGACGGACTGACTCCTGATGCCGTTGAACTGGGTGAAAAACTTATTGCCCCTGATGCTAAAGCTTATGTGATAGACGATGCAGAGCTGGCAAGGGTCAAGGCGAGCTATCCTTGTATATGGAAAGAACCCGCAGCCATTCCCAAGCTTTGTTTTGTGGGATGCCCCCACCTTTCGCTCTCTCAATTGATCGATTGGACACATCGGCTTGAAGACGGTTTGCTGCAAGCCAAAAAAGAGAAGGTGGTCATCCCGACGGTTTTCACATCCTCTTCTGCCGTACTTAAAGCCTTTGGAGAAACCGGGGAAGCAGAAAAGCTCAAGAGAATGGGTATTATCACCTCTCCCATTTGCCCTCTTATGTACATGAATAACCCGCTCTGCGGCAAGATGCCCGTCATCACCAACTCAAATAAACTCAGAACCTATACATCCTGCCGCTATCATACGGATGATGAGATACTTGATATGCTCACGAAAGGGGGCAAATAAGATGAGAGTATTCAAAGGCCGTCCTGTAGTCCCAGGCAAAGCAAGGGCTGAGGCCGTTGTTTCAACGGTTGGATTCAACACTCTGGCAAGCTTCCAAAAAAGTCTCATGTTTGGAGATAAAAAGGCAACCTGTTCAGACCAGAATAATGCCGATATCTATGGCAAGCCTATGTGTGGCAAGGCACTGTGCCTGCCACAGACCATCGGATCAACCACCGGGGGCATGGTGCTTTATTGTGCCGCTGCTCTTGGCAGACAGCCCGCATGCCTTTTGTTTTCCAAACCCATTGATTCTCTTGCTGCCGCAGGTGCCATACTTGCTGATGTCTGGACTGAAGTTGATATGCCAACTGTAGACAGTCTGGGAGATGACTTTCTTGAATATGTTAAGACAGGTATGACTGTGTTGGTGCAGGAAGATGGCACCGTAACAGTCGAATAGCCAAGATGTGAGTAGAGTTTCAACACATTATAGAGGCGCGCGGCCATAGGTGGCGCGCCCTATTTGACTCTTTTTCATGATCAGGGAGAGCTAATCGCCAATCTCATAAATGAATTGATGAAGCAATTTCTTGTTGGCCTCGATATCCGGCACGAGAACATACATACCTCTGATTTTCTTGCTTTTGAAGTGGCCGTCGGCAGGAAGTCGCAATTGTTCTATCCCTTCAGCATTGTACTGCGCTACTTCCATGACAAGCTTCATAATATCCGTCTTTGATAAGCTTGTTTCAACATAGGGCAGCAATTCGGAAACAGTCCCAGGAAGCTTTGTGATCCCCTGGGATTTAATTTTCTTATACAGTGTATCCAAGACGTACCGTTGCCTTTGTGTCCTTTCAAAATCAGAATCACCGACATATCTGATCCTGGAGTAGTCCACAACCTGTCCGCCGTTCAGAATTTGAAGGCCGGGCTGTGTTACCCCCTCGATCTCCGGAATCTCGTAATCCTTAACATTAATTTCAAGGCCGCCTACTTTATCAACCATTTTTTCAAGGCCGATAAAATCAACTGCCACATAGTCTCGTATATCAAGTCCGAAATTGGAATTAATCGTCTTTATGGCAAGGGGGGCACCCCCGAAAGAATATGCAGCATTGATTCTGTTGGATTCATTTCCCGGTATTGGAACATACATATCACGCATCAGAGAGGTGACCTTGATCATCCTGTTCTTTCCATCAAGAGAAGCAATCATAATGGTATCAGACCTTGATACATCATCAGGATTTCTCCTGTCAAGTCCGTAAAGCACGACATTCGTTACACTGGGTGTAATTGTTGTAGCCGTATTAGAATCACTGATGACTTGCGAAGGCGTGGGCATAGGAGTGATTCCAAGTTCCTCATCGCTTTTAGGCAGATCTTTGTAATTGATATTATCCAACAAAAAGTAAACATAAATAAAAACACCAAGGACAAGTGCTAAAACAGCTGAGATGGATATAACCAAAATAGTTTTAAGAGTTTTATGTTTTTTCAAGTCCGTACTCCTGGTTTTAATCTTCTGATAATTAATATTACGCCGCTTTCTTCTTTTTGCTACATAATTCAACCCAGTATCTATGATTTCAGCAGTACAGACAATTCATACATCTTAAAATAAACTCTAGCTGAATGAATCTATTTTTCCTTTTATTTCCAGCATTTTCAAATCAGTATTTGCAATGACATCCGCACATTCTTTTAGGTCATTGGCAATTTCTTCTGTATCCGTTGCATTATTCTTATACTTTAAGCGATGCTCCAAACTTGCCCAAAAATTCATGGCAACAGTACGGATTTGAATCTCAACGCGTATTAGCTGTTTGCTATCAGAAAAAAACACCGGAACTTCTACAATCATGTGATAGCTTCTATACCCATTTGGCTTAGGATTTTTAATGTAATCCCTTATTTCGACAACGACTATATCATCTTGCTTTGCGATCATATCTGATATTTTGTAAATATCATCAATAAACGAGCAAATGACACGCACACCGGCAATATCATTTAATTCAGCAAGTGTATCAAGAGTCATTGGTTTGCCCAGTTTCTTTAGTTTTTGCGCTATACTAATGGGCTTCTTTATTCTTGACTGTATAGAATCAATGGGATTGCCGTTATCGCCTAAAGAAAGCTCATCGTTAAGTATCTCAAGCTTTGTTTTTACCTCACGAATAGCTGAGTTATATTTCAGCATGATTTCATTAAATTGAACCATATAGTCAAACATTTGCCCGGGTTCTTCAGGAAAAAACTCTTTCAAGAAATCTATTTTCTCATATTTTTCTAACATTATCTTTAATCAGCATCCTCCCAGCGTATATGCTTTTTTGTAGAATAAATAGTCTATTAATTACATGATAACACAATTATGTGAAGTGATTGTAAAGTGAGTATGAACAATAACCCAATGGTGGCATAGCTTTATCATTTTCTACTTATGCATCAATTTCTACAACGTCTTAAACACTGTTTATCAGAGGAATACAGAGTTTGCCTTGATTAAATATAGAATAATGAACAGCATAAGAAATTGCTTTATATACTTAGAATAACCAAGCATGGTAACATGGCCTCACAACAAAAATTCGTGAATTGGAGGAATACAAAGTGATGAAAAAACTACTTGCCGGAATCATTGCTGTTATCATGTGCGCCTCATTAATTACGGGCTGCGGACAAAGCGCTTCAAAGAATGATCCGTCTCCGACGCCTTCCCAGTCGTCTTCTGGGACACCGTCGCCTTCGGAAACAGCGTCACCTGAACCAGATAACAAATACGGCGACGTCGGCGGACTTAAGCTACCTGTGGTCGACAAGCCGGTAACTGTAACATGGATGCTCCAGAGTACCGTGCAGGGACTGAGTGATAAGGACGTCATTAAAGAAATCGGCGCCAGAACAGGCGTCAACGTGGACATCCAAAGCTATCCGGCTGCAAGCTACGAAGATAAGCTGAAGGTCACCCTGTCGTCTGGAAGCTTGCCCGATATTATCACTGGAGGAACCTTGGCTGAAATCAACAGGCTTGGTACCCAAGGAGCCTTTGTTGCCATCAACAAATACTTGGACAAGCTTCCAAACTTTAAGGCTCTTTATGTTGACAATCCGGAGAATAACTGGGTTATGTATTCCAACTCCGACGATCAGGGCAATGTTTACACCTGGCCTATCTATGGTCTTAACAGAGACGTCAACCACGGCTTCCTATACAGAAAAGATATCTTCGACAAGCACAATATCAAGGAATGGACCAATACCGAAGAGTTCTACCAGGCTCTGAAAAAACTGAAGGAAATCTACCCTGATTCAATACCTTACGTTTCCAAGACAAAGGATCAAATTTTCAAGGATTGGGCATATGGCTGGGGAATGGGCAACGATTACCTGATCTTCCCCGCTTATTATGACGAAACGGCAAAGGTTTGGAAGAACGCCCTTGTCCAGCCTGAATTCAAAGACATGCTCGATTTTATGAAGAAGCTACATAATGAAGGCTTGCTGGATCCCGAATTCATAACCGATACACCCGCGTCATGGACCGCAAAGATGACAGAGAAGGAGAAATCCTTCGTAACCTTTGACTGGATCGGCAGGCTTGATATGTTCGCCGAGCAGGTTAAGGACACCATTCCCGAGTATAATTTGCGATACGGGAATCCTGTGGGCCCTACCGGAAATGTAAGATCACTTCCAAAGATCCTGAACTTTGGAACAGCAATCGCTGCTCAGAACAAAAATCCTGAAGCCGCTTTGAAAATGCTGGATTATCTGACCAGTCCGTCCGGCGGTGAGCTGATTACATTGGGTATCGAGGGCAAGCATTATACCCTTGGCGCCGACGGCAAGGTTACATACCCGACCATCACCGATGTTGAAAAAATTGAGATCACAACGCTGGAAGACAGATTCGGCGCATGGGTTGAAGGAATGTATCTGAGAGTTGATACCAGAAGCGCTTATTTCAACTATACCGAAAAAGAGCAGGAAGCTCAGGACAAGATCAATGCGGGCAAGAGGTATGAGGCTGTTGATCCGAATCTGAAATACACCGACGAAGAGACATCCACCATCGCGGAGCTCACCCAGTCCTTTAAGAAGTCAGGATACGAGTTTGCCGTACAGTATATACTTGATAAAAATTTCGGCGACAAGCAATGGAACGAATGGCTCATCAAGGCTGAAAAGCTTGGGTCTTCAAAGCTGGAAGAGACTTATAATGCGGCTCAGAAAAGATACGATGCGAGATAAGGCAGGATAAAGCAAATAGGGCTGTCTCAAAATGATTGAGTTGCCATAATGTTCAGACCTTCTGGCTGTCCTCGTCGCAGGAAGTTGTTAATGCTATCAGGCCTTACATCATGACTTTTCAGAGCTTGATACAGCCCCTTACCAAAAAAGACGACGCGCATCATTTGGGAGTTGCATAAGGAGGCTCAAGATATGGAATCCACCCCCATTCACGCTTTATCAGAAAACGAAAATAAGGAATCCAGGCCAGGCAGGGCATGGAAGCATATAAAAAGAGACAGACAGCTTTTGATCTTATTTTTGCCGTGCGCTTTGTTTTACGCCATATTCCGCTACGGACCCATGTTTGGATTGGTCATGTCCTTTCAGAAGTACGGAGTATTTCTGGGCTTTATGAAAAGCCCATGGGTAGGCTTTGAGCATTTTGAGAAATTCTTTGGCAGTCCTGACTTTTTTGTTCTGTTTAAAAATACGCTGCTATTGGGACTTTATAACTTATTGTGGACATTTCCGTTCCCCATACTGTTTGCCATTTTCTTAAATGAAATAAAAAACACTGCGTTAAAGAAGGGCATTCAGACAGTAAGCTATCTTCCGTCCTTCCTTTCTATAGTTATTGTCTGCAGTATGGTGACAGATTTTTTGTCGCCGGGTCATGGTATTGTAAATACATTATTGAAAGCCATTGGACTTCAGCCTCATTATTTTCTAATCGACCCGGCCTGGTTCCGAACCATTTATATAGCTTCCGAGATATGGAGCGGTATGGGTTATGGTGCTATTATATACCTTGCCGCACTTTCCGGTATAGACCCGTCATTATATGAGGCGGCCAGGGTTGACGGATGTAAAAGATTCAGATCCATATGGCACATTACACTTCCAAGCATGATGCCGACCATTGCTACCATGTTTATATTAAAATCGGGAAACATGTTCCGCATCGGATACGAAAAGGTTTTGCTGCTTTATACTCCTACAACATACAAGGTGGCCGATGTATTTTCGACCTATGTTTACAGGAAAGGTCTTCTGGAAACCAATTACAGCTATGCCGCCGCAGTTGGCCTTTTTGAGTCCCTTGTGGCGCTGGTTCTGCTATTGGCTACGAATAGAATCAGTAAAAAACTAAGCGAGCAGAGTTTGTGGTAAACTAAGGAGTGACATTAATGGATAAGAAAATGACTCTTTTTGATATAGTAAATGGCTTTATTATGCTCCTTGTAGGCTTTATTCTGCTCTATCCGATTATATATATTGTTTCAGTATCCTTCAGCGATACGATTTATATCGTTCAGAACAAGGTCACTTTTTTCCCGAAGGGGTTTAATATTGAAGCTTATAAATTGATTTTGAAGAATGCCAGAATACCCCGCGCCTATTTAAACACCATTATATACACAAGCCTCGGAACCTTCATTAACGTTATGATGACTGCGGTGGGCGCTTATCCCCTTTCAAAAAAGAATTTATTCGGCCGGAAGTTCTTTATTACGGCCATCGTCATCACCATGTTTTTTAACGGCGGTATGATTCCCTCGTTCATTGTGGTTCAAAAAGTAGGCCTCATTGATTCAATGTGGGCGTTGGTGATACCCAATGCCATATGGACCATGGAGCTTTTGATCATGAAGAGCTTTTACGAGTCCATCTCGCCCAGCCTTTATGAGGCTGCCATCATTGACGGCGCTTCGGAATTCAGGATACTGTTCCAAATCATGATACCCTTATCGAAAGCGGCAATTGCGTCCATTGCCCTGTTTTATTTCATGGGCCATTGGAACAGCTTTTTCCTTCCGTTGATATACCTTAATGATTCGGATAAGTTCCCTCTTCAAATAGTATTGAAAGAAATGCTGCTGGATGGCTCGGCAAAGGAAAGCAATTTGATGACGCAGGCGAAAATGACTCCGGAAGCCATGAAGAACGCTACGATTTTCCTGTCCATGGTACCCGTGATGATGGTGTATCCTTTTGCGCAAAAGTATTTTACAAAGGGAGTCATGCTGGGATCGGTCAAGGGCTGATTCAATAAAACGGCGGCGGAGAGATTTATGAATATATTGGTTACGATTCCAAAAGGTGCGGTAAGAAATACTTTTATGCCTCCCGAGGTGGCTGAGCGCATCCATTGCTTGGGTCATGCCATTTGGAACGAGTCGGAAGAGAATTGGACCGGCGAAGAGTTAAGAGAGAGACTTCGGGGTGTAGATGTCTGTATAAGCGGTTGGGGAAGTCCGGTGTTTGATCGGGTATCCCTGCGATATGCGGACAGATTGAAGCTGGTCGCTCATACCGGAGGCTCGGCGGCAGGCATTGTCAGCCAAGAGCTTTTTGACAGAGGGATCAGGGTTGTTACGGGCAACTGGTTTTATGCCCAATCTCTGGCTGAGGGAACCTTGGCCTATATGCTCAGTGCTTTGAGGGATATTCCGTTCTATGATCGTGAAGTTCATAAGGGACGCTGGAGAGAAGATGATTATTATAACGAAGGGCTTCTGGATCAGACCGTGGGGCTCATCGGGTTTGGTATGACCGCCCAGCTCCTGGTATCCATGCTAAAACCTTTCAACGTAAAGATTAAGGTCTTCTCAGAGCACAAAACCGATGATGTTTATAAGGAATATGGCGTTAGGCGCGCTTCGCTTGCGGAAGTTCTGACGACATGCAAGATCATATCGGTGCATATGGCTCAAAGAGACGACACCTACCATATCATCAACAGGGATATGCTAAAAATGATTCCGGATGGAAGGATACTTGTCAATACCGCCCGTGGAAGCCTTATTGACGAGGCGGCCTTGGCCGAGGAGCTATCAACGGGCAGATTCAAGGCAGTACTGGACGTTTATGAAGAGGAGCCCCTTCCGGCTGAAAGCAGGCTGAGGAGCCTGAAAAATGTCATTTTAATACCGCATATGGGCGGGCCGACAATTGATCGAAGAAAGCACTGTACCCAGGGAATTCTGGATGACGTTGAAAGGCTTTTCAAAGGTGAAAGACTGAAATATGAAATGACGTCGGAGTACATTAACAGAATGTCAAGGTAATCAAGCACAGAACGGTAACTTTAGCTATTAGATTGCTAACCCTCAAATAATCGGCTACAATTTATTTATCAGGAAACGCTTTTGTGGCAAGGATCAGATTTCTATGCGGAAGGGTGTATGTATGCCAAAGGGTGTTTTTAATAAGTCAATACTTAAAATTTTTATGGTTCTGTTGATTGTTATTGCCGTCATGTTTTTTTCCAACTATTATGTCTATAAAAGCTCGATGGATGCCATGTTTGAGCAGGCGGAAACGAATAACCGACTTGTTGTAAGGGGCGTTATCCAGTCTTTTGAAGAAAGCTTTAAAGAGATCAATGATATCATTTATACTGTGGAGACCCTCCCCTACAGGGTATATGATTCGGATTGGCCTGACAACATCAATATGAATTCCGCCTACCTTTTGATAAAAAATGTCAATCAACTGATATCGCAGGATTATATCCATGACTTTATTATTTTTTCAAGAAACTCCGACCTGGCTCTGACTATAAGCGGTACAGAAAGCTTCCAAAGGGTTTTTTCCAAGAAATATAAAAGCGACAAATTTGCTCCCGAGTATTGGAGAAATTATGCGGTTACCAGTCATCCCATGAAGATCATACCGGTTAGCTATTATTATGATGAATGGTCCTCTGCCGGAGTGATGGGAAGAAATCTGCTGGCTATCGTTGCGTCCAATCAAATAAGCAATTCGGTTGAAAATATAGTTGTTTTTGTTGACGTGGCCAAGCTTTATGAAAAGGTCAACAAGCAAAGTATGATGCAGGGCTCGTCATTGGTCATACTGGACAAAGACAAAAATGTCATTATAAGCACAGATGGAGATTATGAATTAGAGGGACAGGAAAGTGCTTTCTTTAACTCGGACAACGATGTGACATTTCAAGAAGGAAAGTACAATTACCACATCGTCCAATCTGAGTATAATTCCTTTAAGTATATCAATAAGGTTCCTTACCGTTATGAAGGGGCTATTTCAACTATTCAGATCAATAAGAGGATATTGTTGCTGACTACATTTGCCGGGATACTGATTTCTCTCTTGATCAGCCTTTATATATACCGACCGATTCGAAGGATTTTGGCACTTGTGGGCATTAAGGACGGCGAGAATAATCAAAACCACTATCAGCATATTTATGAAAGTATAGAAAAAATGCAGCTTGAAAATCGAATGATCACAAGCAGGATGGACAATGTAAAAGAAGAGGTCATGAGAAGTGTGTTCTTTAAAATGATCGATGACATCACCTTTTACAAGGATATGAAAACACAGATTGACACCTATTTTCAAGTCATCTTTTCAAGCAGGCAGTTCCTTATGGTGGCTTTCGACCTTGGAAACACTAAAAATATTCTGGATGATCTGGATGAAGACCATTCTATCATCATGCCCGAAAAAATGATAAACGAGATTCAAAAATCTCTTGAGAATATCGGCAATGTTTCTGTTGTAGTATTTTATCTGGAAAACATGCAGCTTGTGGCGCTTGTTGGCGTCAATGACCCAATAAAAAGGGACAAGCTTCTGAAAGAGATTGATGCTGTAAAAGACAAACTGCAAAGTACCGTACTAACTAATTATCATGTGATTGTGGCGGTAAGTAAATTCTATACGGAGGCTCAGAGCTGCAAAGAAGCCTTTGATGATATCCAGATGTGCTTCTCCTATCGATCTGTAAGCAGTACAAAAACCTTGATTGATCTGGAGAAAAATGAGTACACCTATGATATTTATATGCCGCTTGATCTTGATGAAAAACTTTCAAATTACATATTGAGCGGAAATTCAGAAGAAAGTGTCAGCCTGATCAGACAGGTGATTGAGACCAATGTAAAGAACAACGTCAGCTATATAAAATTTCAAAGTATTATCAACAGTATTTTTAATAATATCATCAACATACTGATTCATCTGAATGCTGACAGAGAAAAGATACTGGCTACTGAAATCAAGTTCAGGCGAACGGTGGTTCCAAACTATATTCATTATGAAAAAATTACTGCTTTTTTTACTGAACTGATTGAGCAGACAATGGATAAAGTCCGTGCCGAAAGTCCAGGCAAGCTGAACAAGGAGTTTGTAATACAATATATCCAGCTTCATTACGCTGAAAACCTTTACCTGGACAAAATGGCGGAAATATTTGATACAACGCCCAAGTACTTCTCGAACTTTTTTAAAAAGGCTTTTAGTATTAATTTTATCGAGTACTTGAACAAGGTCAGAATATCTCATGCAAAGGAAATGCTGAAGGGCTCTGACTTTCCTGTCAACGAAATAGGAGAGAGGATCGGATACTTAAATCCCAGCACTTTTGCCAGCACCTTTAAGAAATATTGCGGGATTACGCCTTCAGAATTCAGGAAGGGATATAAGACCTGATTAATTGAATAAAGGAGAATAAAAAATGGCTGATATGTTAGTAAGGCTTTATGATCTTCCTACGGTTGGGGATCTCTCAGGATTGACTGATGAAGGTATCGAAATTAGACGGCCCCTTGCACCTGATAAAATGGATATCGTCTCATGGGTTAAGGACAAATTCGGGAACTACTGGGGGAGCGGGGCCCAAGGATTTCTATAATAAAATTGTAGGTGCTATTGAGATTGAGGGTTCGACTCCTGGTATCTATAGAAATATGATCAAATTCTGAAAAGCGATTATATGTAAAATGATTAGGACAAAAAGTACAATATTTAAAATAAGGGTTAAGGAGATTTATCCGTATGGCAGATTTTAAAATTGGTGTCATTGTAGATTCCTTCAGGCTGGACATGAAGGAAGGTATCAAAAAAGCAAAAGAAGTCGGTGCTTCGGGCATACAGGTTTATGCGACTAACGGCCCCATGTCTCCGGAAAACCTGTCGGTAAAGCAAAGAAAAGAATTCCTGGATAGGGTCAAATCAAACGGGCTCGTGATTTCAGCTCTCTGCGGAGATCTTGGTAGCGGGTTCGGGGATAGAGAGACCAACCCCTGGAAAATTGAAAAGTCGAAGAGAATTATGGATCTTGCCAGGGATCTTGATACCAACATCATTACAACCCATATCGGTGTTGTGCCGGAGAATTCAAATCATCCAAGATGGGGCGTTATGCAGGAGGCCTGTGAGGCGCTCGGCGAATATGGGGATATTGTGGGGGCCTTTTTTGCCATTGAAACAGGACCCGAGACATCGGCGGTGCTGAAAAATTTTTTGGACGGCTTGCATGCCAAAGGTGTCAAGGTCAACATGGATCCTGCCAACCTTGTGATGGTGACAGGAGACGACCCTGCAACAGCAGTGCTGACGTTGAAGGACTATATTGTACATACCCATGCCAAGGATGGGATCATGCTGAAGAAAGGAAATCCTGAGGTCATCTATGGACTTATCGAAGAAGCGATCAAGTCGGAAACTTCTTTTAGGGAGGTTCCTCTGGGTCAGGGCAGCGTCAATTTTGTCGACTATCTGAAAGCCCTTGATTCCATTGGCTATAAGGGTTTTCTGACCATTGAGCGGGAAGTAGGTCAAAATCCCGAAACGGACATCAGGATAGCAGTTGAATTTTTGAATCGCACCATAGCCACCATCAATGGCTGAAAAGGAGGAAAGGTTATGAAAAAAATCAAGGTAGGGATCATTGGCGTAGGCAACATCAGCGGAAGCCACATCGCGGGCTATAAGGCTCTGGACAATGTGGAGCTTTATGCAGTGTGTGACATTAATGGTGAGAGAGCTCATGAGTGTGTCAAAAATCATAATTTAAAGCATGTCTTTACCGATTACAATGAAATGCTGAAGCTTGAGGAACTGGACGCGGTAAGCGTATGTACCGGGAATAATATTCACGCGCCCGCCACCATAGCATCATTAAAAGCAGGAAAGCATGTTTTATGTGAAAAGCCCATGGCTTTGAACGCAGAACAGGCGATGGAGATGGAAAAGGCGGCAAAAGAATCGGGTAAACTCTTAATGATTGGTTTTGTCAGAAGATTCGGCAATGATGCCAAAATACTCAAAGACTTTATTGATAATGGAATGATGGGTGATATCTATTATGCCAAAGCCGCCTATTTAAGAAGATTCGGATGCCCCGGCGGCTGGTTTGGCGACAAGAGCCGATCAGGCGGCGGCCCATTGATTGATCTTGGTGTTCATGTCATTGATCTGGTTCGATATCTCATGGGTAAGCCCAAAGCCGTCGCGGTTACCGGAGCTACCTTTAACAAACTGGGAGCAAGGGATCACATCAGTCAGCAGAAGGGCTATGTTTCGGCAGACAATGATAATATCTTCAATGTTGAGGATCTGGCTGTCGCCATGATCAGATTTGATAACGGAGCGGTTTTGAATGTTGAAACAAGCTTCAGCCTCAATATGAAGAAAGATGTAGGCAATATTGAACTGTTCGGTACAAAGTCTGGAGCAAAGCTGGACCCTAAGCTGGAATTTTACTCTGAAATGAACAATTATCTGGTTGACATTACGCCGGCCCATGACACGGCGCTGAGCTTCACTGGTCTTTTTGAAAATGAGATAGCCCATTTTGTAGATTGTGTGGTCAATGGGACAGAATGCGCCAGCCCGGCTGAAGACGGTGTTGAGCTCATGAAAATTATTGATGCCGTGTATGAGTCCGCAAAAACAGGACGTGAAGTCCTGCTGTAAGAAGGGGTGGAGCATTATGGAAATCGGAGTGAGTACATATAGCTTTTTTAATGCTATAAAAAGCGGGGAGTTAACCGAGTTTGACACCATAAGCAAAGCGAAGGAAATGGGGTTTGAGGTCATCGAATTTGCCGGACTGTCGATTCCCCAGGGAGAGACTGCCAAGTCTTACGCAACTAGGATCAAAGAAGAGTGCGCCCGTATCGGGATAGAGATGGGAAACTATACTATTGGTGCTGATATGATAAATGGTTCAGGAGGAGATTTTGCCGCTGAAATAAACAGGCTCAAGGGTGAAGTTGAAATAGCAGCAATTCTCGGAGCACCGGGGATGCGTCATGATGCATCTGTAGGTTTCAAGCCTGGTCATAGAGGCCCGAGAGGTTTCGATGATGCCCTTCCTCTGTTGATAAAAGGGTGTCGGGAAGTAACTGAATATGCCCAGGGCCTTGGAATCAGGACAATGGTCGAAAATCACGGGTTCTTCTGCCAGGACAGTGAGAGGGTAGAGAAGCTTGTGAACGGCGTCAATCATGAGAATTTCGGTATTCTACTGGATATGGGGAATTTTCTTTGCGCTGACGAGGAACCTGTAAAAGCTGTGGCAAGATTAGCTCCTTATGCCGTCCATGTTCACGTGAAGGATTTTCACACCAAACCCGGCACCTTGCCTTATCCGGGTGAAGGCTGGTTCACTTCCAGAGGCGGTAATTATCTGCGCGGTTCCATCATTGGCCACGGAGATGTGCCGGTTGCCCAATGCCTGAGAATCATAAAAAGCGCAGGTTATCAAGGAGCGATTTCTATTGAATTTGAAGGACTGGAGCACCCCTTAACAGGAATATCTCTGGGACTTAAAAATCTGAGAACCTTAGCCACACTTCCAACTGCTTAATTCCGCGAAATTCTGCGTGAGGTAGGGGCGGTCGTTCTTTATGCGATAAAACGTATAGAGATCTAGACCGCCCTTTTTATCTTCGCATCATTTAAAATGAAAGCGTATAGCCATAATCAAGATGCAGCTGAAGGATCGGTTCTGTGAAATCATTGTAAAGTGAGTATGAACAAGTGCCCCATTACTCAACGACAAATCAAAAAATTTATACGGATAATTTATAAAATTTCTTTTTATCCTCACAATGATTGAGTAAGATTAAAAGGAAACATATTCCATTTGGCATGAGTAAGGAGGGAACCTATGATTAAAGGCGCTCATACTGAAAAGCAATGCAAGGAGCAGCACAAGTATTCTGAAATGAAAAACATCATTGCTCTTTACCGGGATAAGGAAGGCTCCTTAATTCAAATCTTGCATGCTGCACAGAAGATCTACGGAAGTCTTCCCCTGGACCTGCAGCGATACATTGCCGGTGCACTTGGAATACCCTTTTCCCAAGTGTCGGGTGTGGTATCCTTTTATTCCTTCTTCTCAGTTCAGCCCCGCGGATTGCATACCATTCGCGTCTGCCTGGGAACGGCTTGCTATGTCAGAGGCGGTAAAAAACTGATAGAGCATCTCATGAAAACCCTGAATGTGGATATCGGCGGTACTACCTCCGACGGCAAGTTCACCTTTGAAGTGGCCCGTTGTATAGGAGCCTGCGGGCTTGCCCCCGCCATCATGATTGATGATGTGGTGTATAAACAGATGACGCCCACCAAGCTGAATGCTCTGCTGGCCAAATTTTAGGGAAGGAAGGTGAGAAAATGAGTAGTATCAAGATAACTGGCAAGGAAGACCTTGAAAATATTCAAAAAGCATACCGGCAAGAAAAAGAAAAAAACAGCCATCAAATTTTGGTCTGTGCCGGCGCAGGATGCGTCTCATCAGACTGCGGGCTTGTCAGAGATGCTGTGCTGGAGCAAGTGAAAGCACTTTCACTGGATAAAAGCGTTGTCGTTTTTGAGACAGGGTGTATGGGAACCTGTGCTGTAGGACCAGTCATGCTTATTCTGCCCGAGCGCATTTTCTATACCCGCCTTACACCTGAAAGCGCCCAGAAAATAATAAAGGCTCATATTGTGGATCACCAGATCCTGGAGGAATATACCTTTTTTGATCATGTCCTTCAAAAATACATACCCCAAATAGATGATATCAATTTCTTTAAGGAACAGGTACGAATTGCGCTCCGGAATTGCGGTATTCTCGAGTATAACAGCATTGAAGCCTATATAGCCGCCGGTGGCTATAGTGCGGCTGAAAGGGTGCTCAATACCATGACCGATACACAGGTCATTGAGGTAATGAAGACCTCGGGAATGCGGGGGCGCGGTGGTGCAGGCTTTCCTACAGGAATCAAGTGGGAAGCCGGACGAAAGGCAGTCAGCGATCAGAAATATATTGTCTGCAATGCTGATGAAGGGGATCCTGGTGCCTTCATGGACCGCAGTATTATTGAGGGTGATCCCCATACGCTGATAGAAGGTATGATCATTGGCGGCTATGCAATTGGTGCTACTAAAGGCTTTGTGTACATACGCGCCGAATACCCCTTGGCCGTTGAAAGGCTTGATGCAGCTATCAAGCAAGCCCAGGCCTATGGCCTTTTAGGCGAAAATATTCTGGGAAGCAGCTTTAACTTTGATTTGGAAATCCGCATCGGTGCGGGTGCTTTTGTTTGCGGTGAGGAAACCTCGCTGATGTCCTCTATTGAAGGCTGTCGTGGCGAGCCTCGGCAAAAACCGCCCTTCCCCTTCCAAAAAGGCCTGTTTGGGAAGCCCACCATTATCAACAATGTAGAAACCTTTGCTTCTGTTCCGGTTATTATGGAGAAGGGTGGTGTCTGGTATACTCAGTTTGGCACAGAAAAAGCGCATGGCACCAAGGTATTCGCCCTGGCCGGTGATATCGTCAATACAGGAATCATCGAGGTACCCATTGGCATGCCCTTGGGAGAAATCATTTTCAAAATCGGCGGGGGCATATTAAACAAGAAGCAGTTCAAATCGGCACAGATCGGAGGTCCGTCAGGAGGCTGCGTGACGCAGGATAATCTGAATGTACCTACCGACTACGAATCCCTTACTCTGCTTGGGGCTATAATGGGGTCAGGCGGGCTCATTGCCATGAATGAAGATACCTGTATGGTGGACACGGCCAGATATTTCATGGATTTCATCCAGGACGAAAGCTGCGGAAAATGTGTTGCCTGCCGTGTGGGTACCAAAAGGATGCTGGAAATTTTGGAGCGCATCACTCGGGGTGAAGGCCAGGAAGGTGATATTGAGCTTCTTGAGGAACTTGGGGCTGTCATAAAGGATACAGCCATGTGCGGCCTAGGCCAGACAGCACCCAACCCTGTCTTGAGTACCATCAAGTACTTCCGGGAGGAATATGAAGAGCACATCAAGAAGAAGTACTGCCGCGCGGGTGTATGCAGCGAGCTGTTTATCTCGCCCTGTGAAAATTCCTGCCCTGCCAATGTGAATATTCCCGGATATCTCAGTCTGGTTGCTGCCGGGAAATTTCTTGATGCCTACAATCTGATCCGTCAGGAAAATCCGCTGCCTTCCATCTGCGGCCGCATCTGCACCCATCCCTGTGAAAAGCGCTGCCGCAGAGGATCAGTTGACGAAGCTGTCGCTATCTGTGATCTGAAGCGTTTTGTATCAGACTATGCTATCAAACATGAAAAGGAATATGTACGGGATGTGGTTTGCTCCAAAAACGGCCAGAAAGTGGCCATCATTGGAGCAGGCGCATCGGGTCTGACCTGTGGTTATTACCTGGCAAGAACAGGCTACGAGGTAGACATCTATGAGAGAGAAGCCGTAGCGGGAGGAGTTTTGGCCTACGGTATCCCGGAATATCGTCTGCCCACAGAGGTACTCAAGCGTGAGATAGAAATCATCAGTCGATCCGGCGTCAATATCCTTGCCAATACTGAAGTCGGTAAAGACATCGGCTTTAAAGAGCTTCGAGCTAACTATAATGCCATTTATATCGCAACAGGCACTCAGATCCCGCAGAAGGTGAATGTCCCCGGTGAAAATCTCAAGGGTGTGCTGCCGGGCATCAGCTTTTTAAAAGATGTCAAGCTGTATAACAATGTAGACCTGAAAGGACATGTGGTAGCTGTGATCGGAGGCGGCAATACGGCTGTGGATTCAGCACGTACCGCCCTGCGGCTTGGAGCGTCCAAAGTGATGCTTCTTTATCGGAGAACCAGGGACATGATGCCGGCCTATGATGTTGAAATCGAGGAGGCCTTGCACGAGGGTGTTGAGCTGCATGAGCTGGTGTCACCCCTTCGCTTCCTGTCCGACAAGCATGGCCATGTATCCAAAATGGAGTGCGTTCGCCGGTATTTGGGCAATTTTGACAACACAGGGCGGCGGAACACGCATCATATTGAAGGATCAAATTTCTTTATTGATGTCAACACAGTCATTGTTGCAGTAAGCCAATATGCTGACCTGCCCTTCGTACCCAAGGACGATATCGGAGTTACGCCATGGGGCAATTTTGTCGTGGATGCCGAGACCCAAATGACCAAAATGGCTGGTGTATTTGCAGGAGGCGACGTTGCCAGAGGCCCCGACGAGGTCATTCGAGCCATTGCCGATGGTAAGAATGCCGCCAGGGCCATTGACATCCACTTAAACGGCAAAGGCGTTTTGAATAAGGGTGAGCAGATTGATATCCCTAAGACAATCGATGAGGATGAGGTGGTTTCACATACCCGCTTCCCCATGGAGCTTCTGCCCCTGGAGCGCCGCGCTGAATCCTTTGACGAGGTGGTTATCGGTTATCATAAGCTCAATGCCATGGCAGAGGCTATGCGCTGCTTGCATTGCGATAGGAGGTAGGTGAATAAGATGTTGAATTTGACTATTAACGGAAAGCAAGTTACTGCTCCTGAGGGCAGTACCATTCTTGAGGCTGCCAGAGCCAATCATATTCATATCCCCAGTCTGTGCTATCTGAAAAACGCCCACCCTATCGGTTCATGCCGCATCTGCGTTGTAGAGGTGGAAGGTGCCAAAACGCTCCTGGCTTCGTGTATTACACAGGCTACAGAGGGAATGGTGATTCACACCAATAGTCAGAGGGTGCAAAAGGCACGCAAGGTTTTATACGAGCTCCTCCTTTCAGATCATAATCGGAGTTGTCTGAGCTGCAAGCGCAATACACACTGTGAGCTTCAGGATCTGGGGAGATTGTTGGGAGTTGAGGAGTCTCGGTTTGATGGGGAGCGATCCGAAAGCCCCTTGGATATGTCGGTCTCTATTACCCGAGATATGTCCAAATGCATACTATGCCGCCGATGTGTGACAGTCTGTAATGAAATACAGGGAACCGGAGTTTTAAACCCACAGAATCGTGGCTTCAAGACTGTGATCAGCCCGGGCATGGATCTTCCCTTGGGCTCTGTGAATTGTGCCTTCTGCGGGCAATGCACCGTTGTGTGTCCGGTAGGTGCATTAAAGGAGACATCAGCCACCGAAAAGGTATGGACCGCGCTTCATGACAAGGAGAAACGTGTAGTGGTGCAGGTGGCCCCGGCTATTCGCGTGGCTATTGGAGAAGAATTCGGTCTGGCTCCCGGCACGCGCTGTACGGGAAAGCTAGCTCATGCTCTGTCTGCCATGGGCTTTGATGACATTTTCGATACAGACTGGGCCGCAGACCTGACCATTATCGAGGAGGGTACGGAGTTCCTGAACCGTGTTAAGCATGCATTAACGGGCAGGAATAGCGTACTTCCCATGATCACAAGCTGCAGTCCCGGCTGGATCAAGTATATTGAGCATACCTTTCCTAATCTCCTGCCACATCTTTCAACCTGTAAATCGCCCCATACCATGATGGGTGCTGTCGTTAAGTCTTTTTATGCCGAAAAGCTGGGTATTGATCCAAAGGATATGTTTGTTGTATCCGTTATGCCCTGTACCGCCAAAAAGTTTGAAATTGCCAGGGAAGAAATGAAAAACGACGGACTTCCCAACGTGGATGCCGTACTCACCTGCAGGGAGTTGGGCGATATGATCAAGGAGGCAGGTATTGACTTTGTCAACCTTCCTGACCGTGAATTTGATGCGCCACTGGGAATTTCCACAGGTGCAGCTGATATTTTCGGTGTGACGGGAGGAGTTATGGAAGCCGCCTTGAGAACCGTTTATGAGCTGGTTACAGGGCGTGAGCTGCCCTTTGACAAGCTCCATGTCACGCCTATCGTAGGGTTGGATAATATCAAGGAGGCTGCAGTCAAAATTGAGATTCCTCTTCCGGATTATGACTACCTGGAAGGGGTTGAGGTGAAGGTGGCTGTTACAAGCGGTCTGAAAAATGCAAGGGTCCTGCTGGAACAAATAGAGCAAGGAAAGTCAGGCTATCACTTCATTGAGGTCATGGGATGTCCCAATGGGTGCATTACAGGAGGAGGACAGCCCAGAAGCGATGATCCCGAGGTTGCTGAAAAGCGTATGAGGGGACTTTATGACGAGGATGAGAGCAAGACCATCAGAAAGTCTCATGAAAATCCTGCTATCCTGTCCTTTTACAAGGAGTTTTTGGGGGAACCCAACGGTCATTTGGCTCATGAGCTCCTGCACACCCGCTATGTAAAGAGGGGTAAACATAATGAGCTCACCCACGAAACCTTTGTTTTGAAAGCGCCTCAGCCAAAACTTTCGCAAACTCGCCAGGCCAGGGAAACATCCGGGAAGGAAGAATTCAGGTCATCTGCTCAATTCCGTGCCGAGCTGGAATCGACCCGGATACTCAGTCTCGAGGCTGAAAACAAACGATTGAAAAATGAGCTGGCCGATACCATGGAAACTGTGGATATCTTAAAGCAGGTCATTACGGATTATACTCACAACAACAAAAGGTGATAACTAAGGAGCAATCAAAATGCAAATTTCATGTAAAAACCTAGGCCGATTACTGGCCTAGGTTTTTATCTCTATTGCCTCTGCAAGACTCATCAAAGCTATATCCTATGCCACGAATAGTTGATATGTACGGATCATAAGGTCGAAGGGCTTCCCTAAGGGTTTTAATATGAGTATCTACCGTTCGGTCCGTTCCCTGATAATCCTGTCCCCATATCTTATTCAAAAGCATTTCCCGCGATAAGACCCGGTTGGGATTCTGGGCAAGGTAAACCAGCAGATGATATTCCTTTGAGGTGAGTATGGCGGGCTTGTCATCCACCAGAACGGTGTGGGAGTGAGTGTTGATGTGCAGGCCATCAAATACCAGGCAGCGCATGGCCGTACTGCCATGCTCCACACAGCGCTTTGTAATCACCTTGAGCCTGGCCAATAACTCTTTTGGGAAAAACGGCTTTCTGATATAGTCCTCGGCACCCAAGGCATACCCCTCAAGAATGGACTCCTCATCTTGGTTAAATGACATTAAAACCACCGGAATGGGAGATATCTTCTTAAGCTGTCGGATAACATTCCTGCCATCCAGCTCAGGAAGGCCGACATCAATAACAGCAATATGATAGTCATATCGCCGAAAGTGCTTGATAGCCGCTATACCGTCTGAAACCCAATCTGCTTCATATCCTTCGCAGGTTAGAAGTGTCATTAATTCTTTTTTTAATGATTGATTTTCATCAGCAACCAGGATTCGTATTCCCATAGCCAGCACCTCCGTCAACCGATAGGGGCTCGTCCATTATTAATACGAAGTATCAATAACTTGGGTACCCGTTCGAAATCTTTGATTTCGGTAACGGTAATGTTATTAATACGAAGTATCAATAACTTGGGTACCCGTTCGAAATCTTTGATTTCGGTAACGGGTAATGTTATTATATCACATAAGCATACAGAGGTGCTGTTCATGTTACCCAAGATGCAAATTGTACCCTTTTGTGATACAATAAAAAAACGGAGCTAGTGGAAATATTATGAAGAAACTATCTCAATAGAGACCTGTAATGTAAGTGGAAAAATTCTATAGCAGGGGTTATATCATGAAGAGAATCCATGTAATCCATAAAACTCATTTAGACTTGGGTTTTACCGATTTAGCCGAACGTATCACCGATAAATATTTTAACGAATTCATAATAAATGCTGTCAGATTGGCTGAAAAGGTTAATACAGATAATAATATCGATTTTATTTGGACTACGGGCTCATGGTTGATCTATCACTTTCTGGAAAAGGCAGACGCCTATAATAAAACAATGCTTGAGAAGGCAATCGCAAAAGGACATATTGCCTGGCATGCACTTCCGTTCACAACGCATACCGAGCTTCTGGATACGGATTTGCTGGAATACGGGATAAGCCTTTCAGAGGAACTTGACAGAAGATATCATAAGAAAACGATTGCAGCAAAGCTTACAGATGTACCCGGGCATACAAAAGCCATCATTGATACACTGGCGCTGCATGGGATCAAATACCTGCATATAGGAGTTAACCCGGCGTCTGCCGTTCCAGATGTGCCTCCTGCATTTTTATGGCGAAGCGAATCCGGCAGGGAGATCATAGTGAATTATGCTGGCGAATATGGTAAGGCATACAAAAATGAGTATTTGGATGAAATCTTATATTTTTCACACACCAATGATAACAAGGGGCCTTTGAATGAGGCTGAGCTCAATAAGCAATTGAAGGAGCTTGAGACAAAGTACCCCGGTTATGAAGTTAAGGCTTCAACATTAGACAGCTTTGCTGAGAGTCTCTGGACTGTTAAAAACAAACTCCCTGTGTTAACCAGTGAAATAGGAGACAGCTGGATTCATGGGTCAGGAAGTGACCCTTCGAAGGTAAGCAGATTTAGGGAATTATTGATGCTGAAGAATAAATGGCTGTCTGAGGGGAGTATGTCCAAGGATAGCAGGGAGTATAAGAATTTTTGCGACTATCTTCTTAGAATAGCTGAACATACCTGGGGAATGGATGAAAAAACATATCTTCCCGATTTCAGGAACTATTTGAAGCAAGATTTTATCAAAGCTAGAAAAGACGATAAAATAAATATATTGAAAAATCCTCCCAAGTATTATAAAGACTGCGCATTTGCAAATGAAAATTCTACCGAAAAATCCTATAAACGGTTTGAAGATTCATGGGCAGAGCAAAGGGAGTATATTGATAAAGCAATAAGTGAACTTGACATGGCAAAGCAAAAAGAAGCGCTGGAAGCAATAAATGCTACAATTCCGCATAAAGACATTCGCCATGAAAGCTACCAAAAGATAAATACTGGTGAATTATTGAAGCTCGGAAAATACAGTGTTATTTTTGACTCCGACGGTTACATAAAGTCCCTGGTTGCCAGTGATAATAGTGAATTAATCTCCAATGGCAATAATTTCGGTACTATTGAATACCAAATATTTGGTGTCAAGGATTATCAATATTTTGTTGATAAATATTTACGGAACTACAAGCAAACAGAATTTTGGAGCAGGCTGGACTTTACCAAGCCGGGCATTGAAAGATATGAAAAATCTATCAAGGACGGCAGATATCCCTATAAACTCAATGCCATGTATTTAATGCACGGTATTGATAGTGATTTGGTTTTAATAGATTATGATATTGACCAGGCACTAAGCGTGGATTATGGAGCGCCAAGAGCCATTCAGGCAAAGTATAAATTCTATAAGGATTCGGACAGCTTTGACTATGAAATAAATTGGTTTGATAAGGATGCCAGCAGAATACCTGAAGCTTTATGGTTGAATTTTAACCTTTCGCTTAAGAATTCTGATTGCTGGAAAATGAAGAAGTTAAATAACTTTATGGCTGTGACGGATATTGTTTTAAATGGCAACAGAAATATGAGCGCAGTTGAAGAATTGAAATACGAGGATGAAGAAAGAAAATTTATAATAAAGAATATTCATGCACCCTTGTTTTCTCTGGGAAAGGGTAAGATATTGGAGTTTGATAATCAATTTGCAAGTCTCAATGAGGGGATAAGTTATAATTTATATAATAATGTTTGGGGAACCAATTTTCCCATGTGGTATGAAGATGATGCCAGGTTTGTTTTCAAATTCAGCTATTCCATGAAATGACCTAAAGAAAATGCATGATGAGAGCTGTTGCTAAAGGAATTTAAGACTTGAGCAGCAGCTCTTTTTTTGCGCCCTCCGAACCATTTTACCCGTTATATTGATTTTGAGGGTTGCTAGAAAAATAAATTTCTAAAATTTGACTTTAGTCAAAGTTATTACTCACAGAATCAATTAAGATGGATACATCAAAACAAACGGAGGTAAAAAAATGGCAAGCGTAATAAAGTCAAAATCTATGAAATCAGTTCTGGCTATTTTGATGGCAGTGACAATTATTGCAATGCTGCCGCTAACAGCCAATGCACACTGCGATACGATGGACGGCCCAACTGTCGTAGATGGAAGAAAAGCAATGGAGAACAATAACATCAACTATGCTTTGAAATGGGTACAGCCAGGGTACGAAGAGGAAATAACAAAAATATTTAACCAAAGTATGAAAATCAAAGATATAAGTCCGGAAACGAAGGAAGTAGCTGAACAATATTTCTTTGGAAATCTGGTCAGAATTCATAGAGCCGGAGAGGGTGCACCATTTACCGGCCTGAAGCCTTCGGGAACACCGGTCGATGAAAAAGTATTGGCAGCAGATAAGAGTATTGAAATCGGAAATTTGTCACCTTTGGAAAATCTGATTGAAAAAGAAAAAATGCCTGAGCTTACCGAAAGATTTGAAAAAGTAATGTCCTTGAAAAATTACGATGTAAATGATGTTGAGGCTGGTAGAGAATACATTGAAGCCTATGTTCAATTCTTCAAATATGCTGAAGGAGAAGATGATGCTCATGGTGCCTCAGGTGACCATGCAACTCATGTTGAAGCAGCTGCACATGGAGCTGAGACGGAAAAAGAAACCTCCAACACATATTGGATTCCATGGGCATTAGCAGGACTGTTCTTTGTAACATCAGTGGTAGCACATGTTAAGCTGTTTAAGAGAAAGACTAACTAGAAAACAGAAAGCGAACCCCCTGTCAAACAGACAGGGGGCAGTTAATTATAACAGGGAAGCCTTTTGCATTTCTGTCAACCGTTTATTTGTTCCCAGTATTGATCTATGGCATCCCACAGCTCCTTAAAGTGCTTTTCCAAATCCTTTTTTCTACTGTCGTGCTCCTTGTACACATCCAGTAGATATGTGCTTTCTGTGATACCATCCTGCGCGGTCACAGTAATGACAAAGAAGTTGTGTCCTTTATCCAGGGTTGCTTCATAAGGCTCACCGCTTAAAACGGACCTGGAGTTTATTTGGACCTTGCTGTAAAGGTGTGATGCTGTGGTTGGTGTTATGATGATGTTCTTTACATTGTTCTTTACGGTAACAAGGTATTTGTGCACATCGGGAGAGAAAGCCGGCAACAATGTTTCATCGCCTGCAGTAAGTGCTTTAAGCGCAGCATTACCCGGTGAGATAAGCTTCAAGAAGTCGCCCAGGATTATATTGCCGTTGGCATCCCTCTGATAGGGCAATACCGGGGTTAAGCTTACAAAATTTGCGTCACTTAAAGCAAACCCCGAGCTATTAACAGAGGCGGTTCCATTATAAAAATAATTGGTTGTGTTAAGTGTTAAATCGGGCACGCTGTCTATCGGACCTGAAACGCTTCTGTAGGATACACTGTTTTGAATGACGAATTGGGGAGGAAGGTGGGCAAATGTTGTAAAGACCATGTTTCCGCCTGCATTGTCATAGGAAATGCAGTCATAGGCCTGGGCAGCTGGATTACTGTTACTTGTAAAGCCTGCTGCTCTATTTCCGAAGGCGATGCTGTTTCTGATAACATGCGGAACAGCAATACCTTCTCCTCCAAGCTTGAACCCGTTCTTGTCGCCTGCCCCCAGGTGTCCGCTTGTAAGAATGCCATTATTGTATGCAATGCAATTCTCAATGAGGACAGCGCCGATAGGGCCTGTCTCAGCTTTCGTATACAAATCCCATCCGTCATCAATGTTGTTGTGAGAGATGCAGCCTCTGAACACATTGCCTTCCCCGCATGTGAGCTTGGCGGCAAAGCCGTCCGCATTGTTTTCTGAGGCATCCCGGTTGTCATAGGCTTCACAATTGAGTATAAGGTTGTCTTGAGGCCAGAAGAGCCGGCTCAGTGTGGGAAGAAACCGGCTTATCTGAAGCCCTGTATCCCCATTGGCATATAAAATGCACCGTTCTATTACATTGTTACTCCCGCCTACTAAAAATCCGGTGGCAACCGCTCTTGTTACACTGATACCGTTAATGTGCCAGTAATTACCACCTAACTGGAAACCGGCCGAGGTTGTACCGAAGTCCAGAATGACCGGTTCCCCATTATATGCGGCAATGGTCTTGATGCCTTCCGGAGTACCGTCGTTTCCCATTGGGATAGTCAGAGGAGAGGTGCGGTTGTATGTGCCACCCAGCATGAATAGGGTCTGGCCTTCCTTTACATATCTGACCGCCGTATCAATGTCCAGCGGATTTGATAATGTTCCATCACCGGCTGCAGTACCGTCAGATGAGACGTAGATGTTACCGTCCGGTGTTTCATAGGTTTTCATTGTAACGGTGAAATTCTTTATCACTTTATTATAGGAGGTTAGAAGCTGAGAAGCATCAGGTGTCATGGTGATTGTAAAGCTGGTATTGCTGTTGGCGGCTATTATCGTATCCTTGGTGAATGCTGTGTTGGCTGTAACAGCCTCATCACTGGCAATTATTTCTTCACCCTGTTTAATGGTCACTGTTCCGTTGATATTGGACATAAGGCTTAATATGTAATCACTCTTTGATACATTAGCCAGCGATAGGACATTGAGCTCGGGTGTGAGGGGCTTCGAAGGCGGCAGCTCTCTTGTCGGATCGGTTGCGGCATCGCTTACCGAGAAGCTGACATTACTGACCTCGATTGTAGCCAGACGGGCTGCGAAAAAGCCAATATAAAGCTTCGAATCCTGGCAGTTAAAATCATCCGGAGAATAGAACAGTGTGGAAGTCGAGGGCTGCCCGTTAAGACTTGCCTTAAAGCCGGTGTTGGTTTTCTCCAGTGTCAGTCTATACGGCGCATTGGGTACTGTATTTTCCGGCATCGGCCTCGGGGTATTCCATGAGGATGCGGTCATGATTGTACCCTGATTTCCAGCCGAGTTGATAACACCTGTTCTCATAAAGGCATTGGTCAACCCTCTGTAACCGCCCACGGCTGCAATATTTGAGGAGAAAACAGGCTGGGTTCCGGTCGTATAGCTGCCTATGGCATCACGCACCATCAAACCGAAGGCCTCCTGGTTGTCGGGAGTAGGCTTGGCAAAAGCCAGGACTTTGATATCAGCCGACAAAACAAAATTATCCTTGCCACCGTCAATCTCTGTATAATAGAAGGATATGCCGTCATGGGCGCCTGTAACCTTGCCGCCGCCTTCCAATGCGGTTAAGGTAATGGTGCCGTTTACGGTTCCGGGTTCGGTGGCAGTAACATAGTTATTTCTGGTACTTACCGACTGTCCGAAGATTACCGTGTTCCATACATAATCTGTCCGAGGCCTTACTGTGACTTGATATGAAGTGGCTGCTAGAGTCTGGTCTGTTGGCACCACACTTATGTTATATGTACCCGGTATATTACTGTCGAAGGATGATGAGTCAATTGTGTATTCACTGGCATTAAGCAATTCATTTTCTCCGCTGTCATATATTTTGGACACCACGATTCCGGCAGAATCAAAGGGTTCGCCAGCGTAGAAGGTTGTTTTCGGAAGCGTTGTTACAGCGATTCCCGCCAGTTCCCTTATCTTGACCGTCAAGACCAAGTTGATGGTCTTTCCCTTATATAAAATAATCACTGGTTTCTCGCCAGATGTACTGGTGTCGAAGCCTGTGCTGTCAACTTTGTACTCGCCTGCCTGCAGCATTGCCTTTGAATCGTCATAAATGGCGCTTACAACCATTCCGCTGAGATTCAACGCTTCACCGGGGTAATAGACTGATTTGGCCGGCAACCTTGTGATTTCAAGGCTCTGCAGTACAGAAGCCCTTATGGTGACTTTAAAGCTTGCCGTCATTGAGACGTTCTCCTTGAGTGTTAGGGTAATAGTGTTCTTTCCAGGAGTGCTGCTATCAAAGCCGGATATTGTATATTCATCCGGTGTGAGGGGTCTGACCAGCCCGGAGCTGAAGGTTCCGTTAATCACCATTCCCAACGGTTCAAACTCATCTTCCAAGTAATAGGTGGTCTTTGCCGGGGTGTATACCAAATTCATTGAAGTGCATACCAGCTTTGTTACGTTTATATAGAAGGATGTCCGTCTCCCTGCATAATTCACGGTGATTTCCTGTATCCCAACGAAAGCATTGTCGAAGCCCATGATTGTGTAATCCTTTGGATTGAGAACCTGAGTGCTGCTATCTTCATAGGTCGCTGTTACCTGAAGACCGGTGAGGTCCAGGCTCTCACCCAGTAAATACTCCGTTTTTGCGGGAGGGGTTGTAATAGCAAGGCTACTGGCCGTTGTCACAAGATTAATGTCGGAAAAAGTGACCTTTGCGTTTCGTGCTGCAAAAAGACCGATATAGAAGCCTTCTCCGACCAGATCCTGTGTATTGTCTATGATAGTGGTCTGTGTTCCGCAGCTTACGATGCATTTATTGTCATCAGTCCCGATGATTCGAAGTTCATAGACATTGCCTGCCAGCGGTATGGAAGGTATCAGATCCACATTGGTCAGCTTGGATTCTCCGTTTCTTCTGGAGAACATCTGTATTTTCTGGTTGCAGGCTCCTATAGCCGCGAAATTGGACATGTGACCGGCAGTGCTTCCATTCTCTCCTACTGTTTTTCTGAGCATCAAGCCGAATGCAACCTGATTGTTGCCTGCCACAAAGGTATTTACCATGACTTTGGCCGATAACTGAAATGGGGTGTTTGCAGGAAGCCTACAGTAATAATAGGCGATGCCGTCCGCATTACTGGAGATCTTACCGTTTGTGCCCGCTCCGCCGGTGGTGTCAATAATGACATTGTCCCCTTCAACTGCGATCCTGTTGTAGGCTGCGGACACTCCGCTTCCAAATATGCGGGGCTCCCATGATGGCGACGGCGATTCAGTCAGTTCCATATTTACCGGTGGGAGTTGAAGAACTACTGCATCTGATGTTGTTGAATCGGGAGCAGATTCGGTGTCGATGCCTTCCGAGGGAAATACATCAGTTGACGCATTTGCTGTATCAGGGAATGCAAGCTGAGTTCCGGAGAATATGCCGGCCAACATGAAAAAGATGAGAAACCAGTTGAGTATCCTGCTCTGTTTCATAATAAAATCCTCCTCATTATTATTCAATTTCTTGCTCTGGTATTTTGCATAATCGTGAGTACATCTTTGTGACAACAACATCTTTATTTCCCAAAGATGTATGAGTTTTCTTCACATGAATGTTAGCAAATACCCGGAATAAAAAATAGATAACACTTTTTACATTTAACAATAATAATTTTACATGGGTATAAGGTTGCCTGTTTCAAATTCAAAACGGTAGATGCTTGATAAGCATATGTTTGATCTTTTACTCGCCCAAATTACTTGCGTGTGATACGCTATTCTTAGATTCACTTGAAGGAGGTTTCACTATGAAGCTGACGAAAGAGGAAAAATCGTGGATTTTATATGATTGTGGCAATTCAGCCTATTCTATTGCCATCACCACTGCCTTGCTGCCCGTTGTTTTCGGTATGTTTAAAAATGTAAACAGCAGTATGGATCTGGGATATTTCAATACATTAGCGAGCATACTGATTGCTGTTCTTAGCCCCATCTTGGGCTCAATTGCCGATTATAGGGATAAGAAAAAACGCTTTTTCATATTTTTCTCCTTGCTTGGGGTAATTTCTACTGCATCATTGGCATTCGTATCACCTGATAGCGGTATGTGGCAATTATTAGCCCTTTTTTACATCTTGTCATCCATTGGTTTTGCAGGAGCGAATATATTCTATGACTCATTTTTGGTGGACGTATCTTCGAATGAAAGGATGGATAAGGTCTCTACAAGGGGATTTGCTTTCGGCTATATCTCAAGTGTCATTCCTTTTGGCCTGAGCCTGGTATTGATCCTGTTTTTAGGAATGGATAAGGCCATCGGATATCAGATCGGATTTATTGTGACCGCACTCTGGTGGGGACTGTTAACCCTACCCATGATCAAGGATGTGAGGCAGAGGCACTTTATTGAACCAGAGCCAAATCCGGTAATCAACAGCTTCAAACGGTTAGCTCATACATTTAAAAATATTAAACAGCACAAAACGGTCTTCATTTTCTTAATTGCTTATTTTCTATACATAGACGGCGTGGATACCATCATTAAAATGGTTGTTCCTTATGCTACTGCCGTATTGGGGAATGATTCACTCAATACGTTCACTTTGCTGGGCATATTACTGATTATTCAGATCATTGCTTTTCCCTGCGCAATCCTTTATGGAAATCTGGCGAAAAAGTATTCAGCCCGAACGATGATCATTGTAGGTATCTTTACTTATATCATTTCTTGTTTTGCGGCTTATTTTATTTCATCTGTCTGGCACATTTTTATATTAGGTGCCTTAATCGGTTCCGCTCAAGGAGGAATCCAGGCGTTAAGCCGATCCTACTTTGCCAAGATCATTCCGAAGCAAAATTCAAATGAGTTCTTTGGCTTCTACAATATATTTGGTAAGTTTGCAGCCATTATTGGTCCCGGTATGATGGCACTGACAACAACCCTGACGGGCAATGCCAAATTCAGTATCTTTGCAATTGTTCCACTTTTTATTGCGGGCTTTTTAGTATTTATAACTTTGCCAAAGGACGAACCGGTATAAGCGTGCATTTAATTACCTACCATTACCTTTAGGTATTGGCAGCTCTTTGTTTTGTTTATCGGCCGATAAGTAATCCTTTTTTGTTATTCTGCTTCTCTCAACCGCTCTACAATTGTTGCTCTGTTGATAGAACGATATATTCTCTCTGGCGTTATTAAACAAACCGCCATTATCACTATAATTGTTATTGCCAGAGGGATATATGGGTAGGTAAAAATCGCGAAGCTTGTTTGTTGTTGAAACAGCTTAAAAATCCCGTATGTTACCGCATTACCTACTGATAAAACGAAAATCAGTGTTATTACGGCATATCCAAGCCCCTCGTATATCAACAGTTTTCTAATCTGCTTTCGGCTCATGCCAATAGATTCAAGCGTCGCCAATTCACGCTTACGAACCAATATACTAACAGACATTACATTTACAAAATTGAGAATACCAATCAAAGCGATAACAAGCGCAATGCCGCCGCCGAGAACAAGTAATACCATTTTTCCGCTATTCAATTCTTCCATTGATTCCATCTTTGACGTCAGTGATATTTCAAAATCGCTCTCTATGATTTGCTTTAACGCAATCAGTGTGTTTTGCTCATAATCGTTTGAAACATCAAGGCTGATTTTCGATACAGTCGGTTCATCAAACCATTCTCGCATTAAAGCATTTGATATAAGAATGGTAGGCGCAAGACTGTAGCTGATGCCTTTAGATTCAAGGGGAACGAAACCGCCAAGTGGTATTTTAATTTTGGGGTTGTCGGCATGGTCGTTTTCACTTCGATAAGATGGCGAAATAGTCAACTCATGAACATTTTTAAACAAAGCAGGGTTGTCGGTTGTAATTAACGCAATCTCACCGCGTTCAAAAGCGTCAATATCAATGGGTTTCTCAAGCGTGTTACTTGATTTCATAAGCATTTCACCGTCAACACCGAGAAGGAATCCGCGAAAGTTCTCAAAAATATCTTTCTCTGTCAAATTGGCTATCTGCTCTTTCATGGGATAATTAGCAATGTATTCACCAAAAGCGTCAGGTGAGTAATCAAGGCTCATTATTTCCGATGTCGTTACACCTAACCATTCAAATCCGGGTAGGGCTTCCAGCTTTTCTATAAACGCATTATCAAACTTTTGCGTCGTCCATGCTCTATTTTCCAACACAAAATCACTCTCAAATTTGGATTCAATGTATTTGGCTATGTTCATACTAAAAACCAATGTAGTAATCGTTAAAAATGTCGTTACGCCTAAAATCAGGCTGAGTAATACCACTCCCGCACGTTTTTTATCCCTAAAAATATTGCGAAAAGCCATTTTATACGGTTTGCCATGTGCGGACGAACGGATATTTTTCGTTTTTACTTCCACGCCCGTATATCTCTGCGCTTCTATGGGAGAGATACCCGCCGCTTTTTTAGCTGGCTTCGACGCACCTAATATCGCCGTGAGTAAAGGAAAAACCACCGCGCCTAAATAGATGAACGGGGAGAAAGACACAACCGTTTCTGTGGAAACAGCCCCAAGCTCTGAAATAAAGAACGGAACAAACTTGAGCGAAATAATTAACGAGAGTATTATGCCAATTGGTATTCCAATTAAGCAAAGCCGCAAAACCTGTCCAACAACGATTCGCTTAATCTGTTTCGGCGTTGTTCCAATCGTTTTAAGAAGCCCGTAAAAACGCACATCGCGGGAAACGGAAATATATAGGACGTTGTAGATCAGCAGATACCCTGTAAAAATCAAGAATGCCACTATGGCGCATAAGGCAATTAAAGTGGTTGCCGATTGTCCCGTATTAGTATCATAAGTTTCTGCCGCTGCTACCGGCTGATTTTCGGATAAACCTAAATCAGACACTAATGCGTTGCAATATTCCAAAACACGCGATTCATTATCGAATATTAGCGTTGCTGAACCGTCTTTTTCAACGGTTTTGCCGTGTTTTTGCGACAGCTCCCTCGAAACAAGCATCACGCCCGCAGAATTCATTGACTTAACAAAACCGTAGCTTGTAAACCACCCCGACAAACGGAAACTTTCGCTAATCAGCGCATCCTTGTTTTCGCTGTCCGCATAGTAAGTAAGGGGGATTTCCATACCAATGTAAGGAGTATCAATACCCAATCGTTTCAGTACCGCAAGAGGAACCATTATTTCATTTTCTTTTTCGGGATAGCTCCCCTCTATATCCCCATAGGCGGGGATGTGTAGTTTTTCCCATTCGGTTTTATCGAAAAAGTGCAATGTCAGAGCAATTTTTCCCATTTCCGGCGTATTCTTCACAAAACCGACGTTATTACCGGTACCAACTACTTTAACATAATCCAAAGTATGAAGCTTCTCTATTTGCGAAGCGGTAGGGTGTCCGACTGCGGCGTGTGCCAAAGTACCCGCAAAACGTATTTGATCCATCTTCACAGATTCTACAAGGCTCATGCCTATGCTGAAAACAGACCCTACGAGTAAGGCTGTGAGCGCAATGGCTGTGATTATAAAAAAGTTTCTCTTTTTATTGGATTTAAGGCTTCTGCCTGTAAGCCGCCTTATAACAGCGCCGTTGTTATTCTTCATTTTCAGCCACGTCCTTCCCGGACGATTTTACCATCCTTTATATGGATAACGCGATCCGAAAGCTGGGCGATTTGCTCGTTATGGGTAATCATCATCATGGTCTGATGAAATTTGGAGGAAGTCATTTTCAGAACACCTAAAACATCCTGGCTGGTTTTCGTGTCTAAATTGCCGGTAGGCTCGTCCGCAAGTAAAATAGACGGCTTTGTTGCAATCGCGCGGGCAATCGCTACGCGCTGCTGCTGACCGCCGGAAAGCATGTTGGGCAGATTGTTACGTTTCTCGCCAAGCCCCAACGTGTCAATGATTTCGTTTATAAATGCTTTGTCTACCGTATTGCCGTCCAGTTCAATCGGCAGCACGATATTTTCATATACACTTAAAATAGGGATGAGATTATAGTTCTGGAACACAAATCCCACATTTCGCCTACGAAATATGGTTAGCTGCTCATCCGACATTTTAGCAAGCTCGTGTCCATCAACAATCACTTTCCCGTCTGTCGGCTTGTCAAGACCTCCCAGCATATGCAGAAGCGTACTTTTCCCGGAGCCGGACATTCCGACAACTGCCACAAACTCTCCCACTTCCACAGCTATATCAACGCCATCAAGGGCGCGGACAATATTCGGTTCCTTTCCATAGTGCTTTTTAAGTCCCTGCGTTAATAAAATCGGCATTTCTTCACGCTCCTTTCGCTTATGTTTCTATCATAAATTGCAATTCTTACAGGCTCCTAACAGAATCGGATTTATTTCTTACAGTTTTGAAAGAACATTGAGAATGTCGTATATTTCCCCGACTTGGAATCTACGAAGATATAGCCGCCCTGTTTTTGAAATATCAGTGAAGCTAAATAAAGTCCTAATCCAGCCCCGTCAACACCTTTTGCGTTTTGTCCCCGATAAAACCGCTTAAAGATGGAATTCCATTCATCTGGGGCAATACCGATGCCATAATCGGTAATGCTGATTTTTGTGTAGATGGGCAGAGCTTCCACAGATATATTGATTTCATTGTCCGGTGAGGAATATTTGATCGCATTTTCCAGAATATTTGTGATCGCCTCGCTTGTCCATTTGCGGTCATGAAGCAATGGAATATCCTCAAAATACGCTGTTTGAATGGAAATGTTTTTCTTGGCCGCCGCCCCGTAAACGGTGCTGATGCTGTCGGAAATAGTTTGTTTGATGCCTGTGGGAACAGGGGATAATTCGATGGCTCCTACCTCCAGCCTTGACATTTTTACAAGGCTGTCCATCATCCATTGCAACTTTTCCGTTCCCGTTTTAACGCGCGATAAAAATTCTTGCCGTTCGGCTTCGGTTATACGTCCTTCCAGTAGCAGGTCAGTATACATGGCGACACCGGATAGAGGCGTTTTCATCTGATGGGACATATCCGAAATAAAGCTTTGTATAATTTCTTTCTCCTGCTTGGTTTGGGAAATATCCATTGTGTTCATCTGAATGATTTTAACGGCTTTATGCGTCAGTTTGGAAAGTCTGCTGTCTGCTGCTGCTCCCAATGAAAGCTTTGCATTTCTGGCTAATACACTATCTAAAACCCGATCAATAGAATCAAAAGTTCTTTTTACATAGCAATAGCTGAAAAGAATGGTCAAGCTGCACAAAATTAAAGCAATGACAATAGTAACTGTAAATGCCATCCTTACGTCCCTCCGTTCCAAATGTAGCCGATTCCGTGAATGGTCTTAATAATATGAGGATTTTTGGGATCGTCCTCCAGCTTTGCGCGTAGGCGACTGATATTGACGGGCAAGGTGTTTTCATCCACGAAATTTCCGGCGTTGTCCCATAGCGCGGAGAGGATTTGTTCTTTTGAAAGCACTTGTCCGGCATTCGTCATAAGAAAAACAAGCAGTTTGAATTCCGTAACGCTGATGGGTATTTCTTCTTCACCTCGATAAAATTTGCATGTGTCCGTATCCAGCCTGTATTGGCCGGAACTGATGATATGTCGGCTTCCCGCTTCTGTGCGACGCAGTAAGGCTTCCACTCTTGCCCGGAGGATGGAGAGTGAGAACGGCTTGGTCATATAATCGTCTGCACCTGCCAGTAAGCCCGATACCTCGTCTGTTTCTAAATCGCAAACCGTAAGCATAATAATCGGGACATTTGAATATGTCCTGATTTCTTTGCACAAGTCCATTCCATTGCCGTCCGGTAGCCCCAAATCCAGTATGATAAGGTCGGCTTTGTGCTGCTCCATGAGCCGTTTCCCTTCTTTGATAGAGTTTGCCGAAACAGCCTGATAGCCATCTTTCTCAAAAGTAAATGCAATGCCACGGTTTAAGTTTTCATCATCTTCCAATATTAAAATCGTTTTTTTCATTGTGTACCTCCGTCGTTTTCTTTGCTCTGCTTCAAGCGAGGGTCTTGAGGTTTTGGCGCATCCTTTGGAATTGCCCAAACACGGCTGAATCGAATCGCGCCCATGACACGTCCTTGTTCGCATAGCTGTTGTACCCGTCTGCTGGAAATGCCCCATTTATCAGCTGCCTGCTGTGTTGATATATAATCCATATCTATCGTTCCCTTTCTGTTTAAGCAAACATCATATAATCAACCAATTATAATAATATGCGCTTAAACGAATAGATACAAGTCCAACGCAAAACGGCAAGCAGGGCAAAATTCAGCAGAGAAAAATGTGAGAATCATTCTTGACTATTTGCATATACTCAATTATTATAATCTAAATGAACACAAACAAAATGGCGTTGACGAGGAGGAGTACATACTCACCTGAAGCGTAGAGAGAAGATGGTTGGTGAAAATCTTCGTGATGGAAGTATGGAAGTAGCCTTTGAGCTGTGAACCGAAAAGCAAAAAGCTAAGTAGGCTTCAACGGAATTTCCACCGTTAAAAGGAAAGCAATATCGGATGGTTTGAATTGAAAATTGTCCTGTATTGGCAGAGAGCAGATAGTTATATCTGAATTCAGGTGGTACCACGGACACATGCAGTTCGCCCTAAGCTTAATAAAAAGCTTTAGGCGGACTTTTTGTTTTGTGTTCGTAAATTTTAGGAGGTATTGCCATGCAGAAAAACTATGACTTTAAGCAAGTTGAAAAAGAGATGCAAAGCTTTTGGAAAGAGAATCGCATTTATGACTTTGATGTCAATAGTCAAGATGAAATCTATTCTATTGATACACCGCCACCAACCGTAAGCGGACATTTACACATTGGCCACATATTTTCTTATACACAAGCAGAAATGATTGCACGATTTAAGCGTATGCAAGGCTACAATGTCTTTTATCCCTTTGGCTTTGACGATAATGGTCTACCTACAGAGAGGCTTGTAGAAAGAGATGAGGGCATAATCGCTAAGAATTTGCCCAGGAGTGAATTTATCACAAAGTGCATTGCTGTTACTGAAAAATATGAAAGGGAATTTAAGATCTTATGGCAGAGCTTGGGCTTTTCTGTTGATTGGTCGCTGCAGTATGAAACAATAAATCCCATGGTTCAGCGTATATCCCAGAAATCCTTTATAAGGCTTTATGAGACTGGAAAGGCCTATATGAAAGAGTCTCCGGTTCTATGGTGTACAGAATGCCAGACATCAATAGCTCAGGCTGAATTGGAGACCATTGATAAAGACACTACTTTTAATGATATTGAATTTAAGGTGGATGAAGAAAAATTAATTGTTGCCACAACCAGGCCTGAATTGCTTTATGGATGTGTTTGTTTATTTGTAAATCCAGACGACAACAGGTATAAGGGGTATATTGGTAAAACTGCAATTGTCCCCTTATATCATTATCCTGTTCCGATACTTTCAGATGGGAAGGTCAACATTGAAAAAGGTACAGGAGTTGTTATGTGTGCCACTTTCGGTGACAGCACAGACGTTGAGTGGTATGAGGCACACAATCTGCCTTATAGGAAAGTCATTTTGTCCGATGGAACGATAGATGAAAATGTCCCCCTTATTGGAGGATTGAAGGTTATAGCAGCAAGAAAGCAAATGATCAAACTCCTTTCAGATCATGGGATGCTTAGGGATTCGAAAAATATAAGCCATACTGTTGCAACTCACGAACGATGTGGAAAGGGGATAGAGATTATACCCTCAAAACAATGGTATATTGATATCCTTTCAAATAAAGAAGCATTCTTAAAAGCTGCTGACAAAATAAACTGGTATCCTGCACAGATGAAAAACAGATACACCTTATGGGTTGAGAATCTTAAATGGGACTGGTGCATATCCCGCCAGCGGTACTTCGGTGTGCCTATTCCCGTATGGTATTGCAAGGAGTGTGGCAAGGTTATACATGTAAGTGAGGAGATGCTGCCTGTCAATCCTCTTGAAACAAAACCCAATAAGCCTTGTTCCTGTGGATGTAATGAATTTATGCCTGAGCATTCCGTACTTGATACATGGGCAACTTCATCAGTTACACCACAAATAAATGCAAAATGGTGTGAGGAAAATAACCTGTCCGGCAAGCTCTTACCTATGAGTATGAGGACACAGGCCCATGAGATTATCCGTACATGGGCATTTTACACTATCGTTAAAAGTCTTTACCACACGGGTGAAGTTCCCTGGAAGGATATCATGATTTGCGGTTTTGTTCTCGCAAAAAAAGGAGAAAAAATCAGTAAATCAAAGAGTAATTCCGAGCTTTCACCTTCTGTTCTCATTGAGAATCACTCTGCTGATGTTATCAGGTATTGGGCTGCTCATTCCAAGCTAGGTACGGATACATTTTTTGCAGAAGAGGACTTGGGTACTGCCAGGAGATTCATTACCAAGCTCTGGAATGCCTCAAAATTTGCAGTATCTCATCTGAATGATATTGATTTTGATGCTGAAATAGACTTAATGCCAGTTGACAGGTGGATAACTGAGCGTTGCAGGCAAACTACATTTGAGGCCGCAAGACTTTTAAACCAATATGAAATTGGTTCAGCAAGGCAAGAAATTGATGACTTTTTCTGGAAAGATCTATGTGATTATTACCTTGAAATCGTTAAAGAACGTTTATATCAGCCTGAGATACATGGATATAAAGAGCGGCAGTCGGCGCAACATGCGCTCTATTATTGTATGCTAAATGTACTAAAGCTGTATGCCGTTTATGCTCCACATATTACGGAGTACATTTACCAGGAATTTTTTAAACGAAATGAGGCGAGCATTTCCGTTCATAAGCTCTATTGGGAGAAGGAAACCTGTATTGATAATGAAATAATTATGTTTGGTGAGGCCTTAAAGGAAATTGTTGCTGAGACAAGGAAATATAAGTCGGAAAATGCTCTATCAATGAAAGCAGAAATAGATGAGGTTGTTATTAAATCCGATATTAAATATGTTGAGATGTTTAAACAAACCCTTCTCGATATTAAGGCGTGCTGTAAAGCAAAGGAAATAAAAATAATTTAAAAAGCTAAGTCTGTTATATAATAATATTGAGCTGAGTGTGAGAAGTGCATAGCAAAGGAGATCTTAAAATGTGGATTTTATTTGCGTTTGGATCAGCGCTGTTTGCGGGGCTTGTAGCTATTTTATCAAAATTTGGAATTAGAAACACAGATACTAATGTGGCGACAGCAATAAGAACTGTGGTAGTGCTGTTTTTTTCATGGCTAACGGTGTTTGTTGTGGGCTCTCAGAATACTCTTCTGAATATTAGCGGTAAGACATTATTGTTCTTAGTGCTTTCGGGACTTTCTACCGGTGCGTCCTGGCTATGCTATTTTAAGGCACTTCAAATTGGAGATGTCAACAAGGTAACCCCCATAGATAAATCAAGTACTATTTTAACAATGATTCTTGCGTTAATTTTTCTTGGTGAAAAAATTACTGTCATAAAAGTCATAGCCATAGTACTGATTGGAATAGGTACATATCTTATGATACAGAAGAAAGAAACTCATAATGCAGGTTCTAGTAATCATGTATGGCTTGCTTATGCTCTGGGCTCTGCAGTGTTTGCCAGTTTGACATCTATTCTCGGTAAAGTGGGTATTGAAGGGGTTGAATCGAATCTCGGAACAGCAATCAGGACGATTGTAGTACTCATTATGGCGTGGTTGGTCGTCTTCGCTACAAAGAAGCAGAATACAATAAAAGATATTGACACCAAGAGTTGGATATTTCTTATTCTGTCGGGATTTGCTACCGGTGGCTCATGGCTGTGCTATTATCGCGCTTTACAAGACGGTCCGGCCAGTGTTGTGGTGCCAATTGACAAGTTGAGTATCTTGGTGACCATTGCATTTTCTTATTTGTTCCTTAAAGAAAAGCTGAATAAAAAATCAGCATTTGGTTTGGTGATGATTGTGGCAGGAACTTTGTCATTATTGATTTGATATTTTATTTAGGGCCTACTAAGGGGAGCATATCAAAATGAGACAGCTCCTTTTATCATATATTTAATGTTAAAATATACAAATTTGAAAATTATAATTTTATCTGATATAATTAATATATTAAATTAATAAAAAATTAAAAATTAAATTATAATTGCCATAAAATACGTCTAAAAAACACTTCGTTATGTAAAAGTGCAGATAATTTATTGAGAAAGACGTCTGACAGTTCGTTGCAGAAAATGTTGGTTTATTTAATTTTGTCCTTGTAGAGGAGGTGAAAGGTAAGAACCAGCAGCTTTCTGTGAAATATTAATTCAGGAGAGAAAATAAATGAGTAAAAGAGCAACAATGATAATCGAGAAAAGAGAAAATGTAAATAGCAGAGCAAGTAAACAACTAAGAAAAATTGGCTATATACCTGCTTCTATCAGCAGAAAAGGTATGGAGTCAGTTTCAGTAAAAGTAAAAGAAGATGAATTGATAAAAGGTCTATCACAATACGGTAGGCATTATTTGTTCAATCTCGATTTTGAAGGGCAGGAAAGGTACACTGCCATAGTTAAAAAAGTTCATTATTCACCAATAAAAAGAGAGATTTTAACCGTCGATTTTCAGCAAATATCATTTAGTGAAGAAATTAAGGCTAATCTTGATATTAAAATAATGGGTAAGGAAGCTATAGATTTTAAAAAACTTTTATTGATGCAGCAAATGGACAAAATCCCGGTAAAAGGGTTACCCCAGGATATACCGGATTGTATTGAAATTGATGTAACCGATCTTAATTTGGGAGATAAAATATGTATAGCCGATATTAAATATCCAAAGGGAATAGAACCAGAAATTAAAGATGACACAATAGTATTATCGATAAATGCATCTAAATTAAATGTTAAGAATACAAATGAAGTCAAAGAAGAGGAAGAAGTAAATCAATAAAAACACAGCCCTGTTTTTAGTTTGGATGACTGGATTCAGTCATCCAAACTATTTATAAATACTTACGAAGCACCATATTAGAAGAAGGAGGATAACTATGTTGAAAATAAACGATTTCGTAATATATGGTTTAATGGGAGTATACAAAATAGTCGATATTGCAAAAGAAGAAAATATATATAATATTGAAACAGAATATTATGTATTACAACCGCTTTGCGATAATAATTTAACCATTAAATGTCCTGTAGACAGTCCTAAAATATTGATAAGAAAAGTTATCTCAAAAGAGGAAGCTTTGTCATTAATAGAGACTATTCCCGGGACTGAAACGGTTTGGATTGAAAATAACAGAGAGCGAAATCTCCGTTTTAAAGCTTCTCTTAACACAGGTGAGTGCGAAGAATGGATAAAGCTGCTTAAGACATTGTATATCGAGAAACAAAAGAAAACTGTCGCTGGAAAGAAATTGGGTAAGGCAGATGAAGATATTATGAAAGCTGCTGAAACTAATTTATTTGAAGAATTTTCAATAGCACTAAATATTTCACCTAATCTAGTTATTTCTTTTATTGAAGATCATCTATCATATAATCTGATTTAATATACTCAGACTAAGAATTCATGCTCTGAGATTTTATTTAGCTGCCAGAGCAATTAGCATGGACAGCCTTATAGGAAGTGCGGCACTCGCCATCTGGTTTAGGTCCCCTACAATATATAAATCCTTAAGGGGATAATAGAAGGCGAACGACCCGGTTGAACCGGAATGGCCTTTTAACTCACCCTTTCCCATAAAGAGTGTGGTCAAGCCACCTAAGGGAATTTGCATATATCCGCCGCCATAGTGGATAGGCCACATAGAAGCTTGCAGCTTGTTGTATGATGATAGCTTGTCAAAAATCGATTTATTGAACAGGTCTCCGCTAAAGAAAGCTTTAATAAATATCATCATCTCGTGAGCGGTTGATACACAGCCACCGCTTGCTCGGCTGCTCATAACGAATTTAGGACGGTGAATGTCCGTATTCTTGTAATAAACATTTGGCACAGAGTCATTTTCACTTACGGGGAGATATGTATTCCTTAGTCCTAATGGCTCAAATATAAACTGTTTATATATTTCGTTCAATGGTAGATTCATCGTTTTTTTTGCTATTTCACCGAGTATATCAAAATTTATATCGGCATAGTGGGCTCTTTTCGTTGTGTGGGGTAATGCTGGCCATAAGGAGCGGAGAATTTAGATCCCTACCGCCATATCCCTTACTGAATGAAAAAGCTCCATTTGAGTTTTGGACAAATAGAACAGCCTCATGGATTTGATTTTATAATTCCATTTTACACCATCTTAATCAGTGCGCAATATTTTGTGAGATGAATATAAATAATTGAAATTCAGGCGGTTATATGTTAATAATAAATATGCTGATTTCTTTAATCAAGGAAAAGAGGTAAACGATTTGTCCGACAGTATAATGCTAGACAAACTGGAGAATAACTTGGCATTTTTCAGTAAAATGTATGATGCGGTAAGGCTTGTAGACCCTGTTGATAAAAAAGTAATAGAATACCGCGGGGGATGCAGAGGCGAGAGCGATGAAGTCTGTCATGCCTATTGGAGCGGCGGGGAAATATGTGATAACTGCATATCGGTTCGTGCTTATCTGGGTGACAAATGCTTTCTGAAACTGGAACAATCACCCGATGCCATTATGATGGTAACCGCTCTTCCGGTTGAAGGCGCTGATAAACCAACGGTTTTGGAGTTGATAAAAAACGCAACAGAAACAATGATGATAGGGGATGGAACGTACACCGATGGTCGTATGCTCCATAATCTAGTTTCAGATCTTAATGATCTGGCTATAAAAGATGAATTGACAGGCATATATAACAGACGGTATGTGGATGAGCGCCTGCCGGCGGACATCGCTAAGGCAATCCTGGAGACTTTGCCATTATCAATAGTTTTTTTAGATATAGATAATTTTAAGGAAATTAATGATACTTACGGACATGTTCTTGGAGATAAAGCCCTTAAGGATGTCACGAAAGCAATCCTGCATTGTATCCGCACGGATACCGATTGGGTCGCTCGTTATGGCGGTGATGAGTTTCTGATCTGCTTGTATAATACTCCAGATGATAAAGCCTATCGGATTACCGAAAGAATTCGTAGTAAAATATCCGGATTGGTCATATCACAAGATGAAAAAATCAATATCACTGCATCTCTCGGAGTAAGTACAATGAAAAACTCGCCATTGACTGCTGGAGAATTAATATCACTTGCCGACAGTAGAATGTACGAAGCTAAGCAGAGTGGGAAAAATCGCATCGTATCAACAGAAGATATCTAGCTTATAGGCCAAGACTGTTTGACAGAGCCTAGTGTTTATGGTACTTTATAATAGCTCGAGTAATCAAACCATGAAGGTTTAAGATAATACCACTTGCCAGATTTATATTTGAATACAAAATCACGGATACTTAACCACGAAGGGATGCTGTAAGAAACGGCTCTATTCGTGGTTTTTATTTTGAATTTTAGTTCAGACCGGGGCTTGGGTGCGGTGCCCAAGGCGCACAACTCTATTATTCAAAATTGAGAGGAGATTTAAAATGAAAAAAAGTACTTTAAGAGAAATGATAATGTCAGGTCTTTTTATTGCACTGGGTCTTGTCTTTCCGATGGTGTTCCACTTATTTGGCCAAGGGCTTGGTAAGAGCTTTTTGCCGATGCACATACCGGTGCTTCTAGCCGGGTTTATATTAAGTTTGCCTTTCGCTGTTGCTGTGGGAGCTTTGACCCCATTGCTAAGCGCTCTACTTACTGGAATGCCGCCAATGTTCCCTGTCCTGCCTTATATGGCTTTTGAACTGATGGTATATGCGGCGTCTGCAAATATGATGAGTAGAAAATTGAAGCTGAATACCTATCTTTCTTTGATCATAAGCATGGTAGCCGGGAGAATTGCAGCGGGTATTATCGTGTGGGGAATGGTAGGGATTTTTGGAGTAAAGCTTCCAGGTCCATTAGCCTTCATAGTATCAACAGTAACGGTAGGGATACCTGGAATTATAATTCAGCTGGTATTCATTCCACCAATCATTATATTATTAAAGAAAACAAGTATTATCAGAAGTGAGGTTTTTCAAGTTGAATAACAGGGAATATTTCAACTCCATGGCTGAGAAATGGGACAGTACAGTAAACCATGATGAAGAAAAAATCAAAAGTATTTTAAATATGGTGGGACTTTTCGAAGGGAGTAATGTGCTTGATGTAGGGACGGGCACAGGCGTCATGATCCCGTTTCTACACGCTTATGTCGGAGCTTCAGGCACGATTACAGCTGTTGACGAAGCAGAAAACATGATTGAAATTGCAGGCAGAAAATTCTCTTTTGAAAATGTTCGATATATTGTGGCGGATGTTTTGAACATGGAACTACCATATGATTTTTTTGACTGCATTATGTGTTACTCAATGTTTCCTCATTTTCTCGATAAAAAAGCTGCGATTGAAAAGCTGAGCACCTATTTAAAAAAGGGTGGAAAGTTTGTAATATGTCATTCTCAAAGCAGGGATGCAATTAACAATCTGCACAGGGAAGTTTCTGAAGTTGTGAAAAACGATAGACTTCCCCCTGCAGATCAAATCTCCGAATACTTTAATTATGCGTCATTAAAAACAATTTCTACTGTTGACGATGAAGACATGTACGTTGTTATTGGTCAGAAAGGTTTGGGTTAACACCCAAACCTGTGAAACTCTTATATCTTTAGTAATGTATACTGCACAATAAGTGAAGTAATGGATAAAACAGCCCAGCAGCTTAACCCAAGCAAGATCGGTTTCCACCCATTTTTAATGAGCTTAACAATATTCGTGTTTAAACCAATGGACGCCATAGCCATAACAATCATAAATTTCCCGACTCCCGCTAAGAAGCTTCCAGCTCCTTCAGGCATTGGCAGGAATGTGTTGATGATTGTAGCCGCTACAAAAAATAAAACGAACCATGGAAATATTTTTGATAGTTTGTATTTAGACTCACTTTGTTGTGCTTTCTTCCTTGAAGTGTAGAAGGCCAGTACAAGTGTGACTGGTACAATCATCAAGGACCTTGTGAGCTTCACGATAACCGCGAGATTTCCTGCTGCGTTGCTGAATGTATATCCTGCAGCAACCACAGAGGAAGTGTCGTTTACTGCCGTACCCGCCCACAGACCGAAATTGTAGTCTGTCATATGTAAGCTATGACCAAGAAGCGGGAACAAAAAGGCCGCTAATACATTGAAAAGAAAGATTGTAGAAATGGAACGAGCCACATCCTCGTCATCAGCTTGGATGACAGGTGCAGTAGCTGCAATGGCCGAACCACCGCAGATGGCTGTGCCAACACCAATTAAGATGTTTGTTTTTTTATCCACCTTTAAAAGTTTACCGGCTATAAAGGCAGTAAGAAAAGTAGCGGTAAGTGTAAAGATCATGAGAATAATTGTTTGGCTGCCTACCTTGAAAACATTGAAAAGGTTCATGTCAAAGCCTAGCAATATGATGGAATATTGCAATATCTTTCGGGAAGTATAAGTAATGCCGCTTTCGACTAGGGCAGGTCTCTTCCAAAAAGCAAGAATCATACCAAACAGGATACCAAGCACCGGGCTTCCAATGACGGGAAAAATGCCCCCAAGCAGCCATGCCGGAATGGCTATAATCGCAGCAAGTACGATTCCGGGCAGCTTATCAAGTATTTTTTTCATGCGATCACTCCTCCTAAAAAATAATCATATATCTTGACGATACATAAGTAAAATATTAATATTTTATTATTATAATAATGTATTACTTATGAATAGGAGAGAAGCTGCTTGACACTCAGACATTTTCAAATATTTGTTACCGTTTGTGATGCAATGAATATGACCGTAGCCGCTAACAACCTTTTCATATCTCAGTCTGCTGTCAGCCAAGCCATATCTGAGCTTGAAGGTCATTATGAAGTTCGGCTTTTCGAGCGGTTATCCAGGAAATTATATCTTACGCAGGCGGGCGAAAAACTTTTGGGCTATGCCAGACATATCATTCGCATGAGCAAGGATGCTGAAAGCGAAATGCGGTCTTTAAACCAAAATGGCATAATCCGAATTGGTGCGAGTGTCACGATTGGAGCTAGTGTTTTACCAAAGCTGATAGCAGCAATCTATAAAGAAAATCCCGGATTATCTGTGGAAGTAACAGAAGATAATACAACACAGATCGAAAAGCTCATTCTGAGTGATAGGCTTGATTTGGGACTTGTGGAAGGCGAAATTACAATTTCCGATATCATGAGTAAGCCCTTTGCAGAGGATACGCTGGTATTGATCTGCGGGAAAAATCATCCTTTTTCACAGCGTTTTTCTGTTGAACCACATGAACTCGAAAAGGAAAACTTTATTTTACGTGAAGTGGGGAGCGGAACCCGAAAGACATTTGAGGATGTGATGTCTGAAAAGGCACTGACGTGGAAATCGACCTGGACATGCAATAATGCGGATACTATTAAAATGGCTGTTGCTGAAGGACTTGGCGTTTCTGTGATTTCACAACGCTCCGTTTGTAGGGAAATAGAATCTGGAATCCTACACACCGTGAACATAAACGGTCTTTTTTTCAAGCGGCGGTTTAAGCTTGTGTATCATAAGAATAAATATCTCACAGAAGCTATGAGGTTCTTTATTAGCTTTTGCTTTAATCTAATATGTGACATGCGGGAGGATTACGGCGCAATAATGGAACAACTGACCCAGGCGCTGCCGGGAGGAAAATCCGATGACATTGCAACAACTTAAGTACTTTATCGAAATCGTGAACTGTGGTTCTATCAATAAGGCGGCGGAGAGCCTTTTTATCGCACAACCGAGCTTGTCAAACGCGGTGAAAGACTTGGAAACCGAGATCGGTGTTGAACTCTTTACCAGAACACCGAAAGGCATCTCACTGACGATTGACGGCGTAGAGTTTCTGGGTTATGCCCGCCAAGTCATCGAGCAAGCAAGCCTTCTTGAGCAGCGCTATTTGAGCAAGAAGCCGTCTCGCCGTTTATGTTCCATCTCAACCCAACACTATGCCTTTGCGGTGAATGCATTCGTGAATATGGTCAAGAAAACCAATGCGGACGAATATGAATTTACGTTGCGCGAAACACGGACTCATGAAATTATCGAGGATGTAAAGACCTTGCGGAGCGAACTTGGCATTTTGTACATGAATTCGTTCAATAAAAGGGTACTCGAAAAACTGCTGCGCGAGGACGGTTTGACATTTCATCCGCTATTTACCGCAAAGCCGCATATTTTCGTCAGCGCGTCAAACCCACTCGCAAAAAAAGAGTATGTTACGCCTGATGATTTGAAAGATTACCCGTGCCTCTCCTTTGAGCAGGGTGAATACAACTCGTTCTATTTTTCGGAGGAAATCCTCAGCACGGCGTTCAGCAAGAAAACTATCCTCGTTAGCGACAGAGCGACCATTTTCAACCTGATGATAGGTCTCAACGGCTACACGATTTCAACGGGGATTGTAAGCGCGGATTTGAATGGGAACAACATTACAGCAGTGCCGCTCCGTGTCGACGATTCGATAGAAGTGGGCTGGATTGCGCATAATTCCATACAACTCACCAAGCAAGCAACCATGTACCTTGAGGAATTAAAACAGGTGGTAGCCGAGTACGATGTTCTAATGGATGATCAGGTATAGTTAATACCTATAACAGAACATAGAATAATGGTGTTACCCTATATGCCCTTTTTTGTACTACAATGCTTACATCAAGCATTAAGGAGGGCTTCTCTATGAGCAAGAAATTTCAAATAGTTGGCAGTTTGCTACGCCCCAAAAAACTGCTGAGCTACAAACACCAAATTGAACACTGTGACGACATTACATACCCATTCTATGCCGATTTTGTGGGGTATGAGGAATGTGAGTATGAAGCAACCCAAGACGTGGTGGATAAGGAAATGAAGCACGGGCTTGAGGTCATTACCGACGGCGAATACTCGAAGTCTATGTGGCACTTGGACTTCGTTTGGGGGCTGAAAGGCATCAGCCGATATATTGCAGCCCACGGCTACTTTTTCCGCGACAAGGACGAAACCCAAAAATACGAAACGCGCCGCGACATTGGTCTACGCATTACCGAACCACTCAGCGGCAAGAACCACCATTTCATTAAGGCTTTCCAAAGACTGGCGTCAATTGCAGGCAACAGAGAAACGAAGCTCTGTGTTCCATCGCCGTCACACATCTTTGGGGAGCTTTCGTGGTCGGACAACATCGGCGGCAAAGATTCCGTCTATTCCACGCCCCAGGAGTTAAAAGCGGGGCTTGTTCAGGCGTACAAAGAATTCGTTGAGGATTACGCCGCAGCAGGAGGGAAGATTCTGCAATTTGACGATTGCTTGTGGGAGATTTTCGCCGATGACAACCCCAACTCTCCGTACACGGGCAAAAATATCGACCAAGAAACGGTTCGGGCGTTGGCGGCGGAATTTATCGACATTAACAACACGGTAATTGACTTCGGTCACGGCCTTGGACTGAAAATGTGGACGCACAACTGTCGTGGCAACTACGATTCTCGGAATATGGGCGGTGGCTCGTACATCAAGATTGCCGAATTATTCTTGAAACAACTGAAATACGACCGCTTTTTCCTTGAGTGGGACGACGAGAGGGCGGGTTCACTTGATGCGCTTGCGGTGTTTAAGGACAAGCCCGATACTGAAATCGTACTCGGTTTGCTTTCGAGTAAAACAAACACCCTTGACGACGAATCCCGCGTTATCAGATTGCTCGATGAAGCGTCCAAGATTATCACGAAAGACCGCTTGCTCCTTTCGCACCAGTGTGGCTTTGCCTCCTGCGACGGCGGCAATGAACTTACCGAAGACGAGCAGTGGGTGAAGATTGACCAAGGGCAAAGAATCGCCCTGCAATATTGGGGCGTATAATTAATACTTTTAATTATCATATCCGCTTTCGGGCATTTCACCCGCCCACTTAAAGGCCTGCTTTGCTATGATAACGGCAAGGATTTCATTGATAACTGCTGCTGCCGCAATTGTTCCCTGAATGATTTTGGCACTCTCAGGTGCTGGTATGCTTAAAACAGAAACTGCAATTCCAGTAAAGACAAGGGATACACCTGAATGAGGGAGCAGCGTGAGCCCCAAAAATTTCTTTACGGTCGGAGGTGATTTGGTTATAGCAGCACCAAAATATGCGCCACCAATTTTACCTGCCGCTCTTGATAAGATATAAGCCAAAGTAAATATTCCCGCGCCTAATATTAAGTGGTAATCCAAAGGAGCACCGAGATTCAAAATAGCGGCAATCAAACTAAAACCTAATATGGGGTTAAATGAAGTCATGATGGCTTCCAGTCGTTCCTCCGGAATCATATTGGCAAAGGTAGCGGAAAATGCCATTCCAATCATCATAAAGTTTAAAGCGGGGCTTGGTAAAACAATGTAGTTAAATAAGAAACCGATACAGGAGGCCACAAATATCATACCAACTAAAGCCAGTACTGTTGTAACTGGCTTCATTTCCTTTTTTAAGACCAATCCTGCCAGCAGCCCTGTCGCAATACCGATGAAAATGGGTAAAGTCACAACAAGCAGTATCAGATACAAGGGTAGTTTTTGTACGGATACATGAGCTGCAACAGCAGCAATTACGGAAAAGAAAACCACAACACCTACCATATCATCAAGGGCTGCCATTGGAATCAGTGTCCTTGTGACCGGGCCGTCTGTTTTGAATTCATTGACAATTGACAGAGCCGGTGCGGGTGCGGTGGCTAAAGCAATTCCCCCGAAAATAACAGCAAGGTACAATGGAATGCCTATGAAGTGAAATATCGTTGCAAACACTGCGGATACAACTATGAATGTTCCTAAGGATTGAGTTAGTGTTGTAATGAAGAGCTGCTTTCCATAATGGCGTATTTTACGCCATACCAGTTCAGTACCTATCATAAGTCCCACTGAGCATTCGAAAATATGCATGGCATATTCATACCACTTCTGTTCCATTATGGACTGCCCAAGAAACCCAAGGGCATGGGGTCCCATCACCATGCCGGTAATCAACCATCCTAATATTGCCGGCATTTTGATCTTTGCCACCAGTTTTCCAGCCAAGAATGCGATTATTATCACAATGATTAATCGTAGAATATCTGCTGCAATCATTTCTTGTTCTCCTGTCTTGCAATGCCGTAAAGTAAAATGTTAAATATTTTATGGCATTGTATTTCGTGCGTTTTTATTATATCCGTTACAGGGTTGTTACCCGATGTATTCTTTTGAAAGTAGCTGTTGAAAAATTCCTGGAACTCAAGAAAATATCCCATTGCTTCATTCAAAGAAATGTTTTCTCTGATATTCAGCTGTCTCAGAATTTCCACTAAGAATTTTCGGTTTGCTGAATCAAAACCTTCCTTTAGTTTGGCAATCTGTTCTCTTAAATGATCCGGGGTTTGTAAGACAGCATCGCAAAAAATCTGCCTGAACTCTTTATTTGCATCAAAAAAATCGTAACGGGCTACAAAATAACTCTCTATACTTTTTTCAACATCATCGGAGTAAAAAGTAACATTTCTATTCAGGTAGTCGCTCAATTTATCAAAACATTCTTCCACACACAGCAAAAATAGCTTATCTTTACTTTCATAGTAGTGATAAATAAGGCCTTTTGATATCTTGTTATCATTGCAAATATTGTTTATTGAAGCATTTGCATAATTTTTTAAGCCAAATTCATGAATGGCCGACTGAAAGATTTTGGTCTTGCTTCTCATGTTTTTCTGTTCTCTTTTCATAGGTATCCTCCTCTTTTAAACTGAAAACCATTGGGTTATAATTATCATATCTAAAACAGACCATGTGGTCAATAATTTAAACTCTAAAACTTTTTATCTAGCATCATCGTCTATAAGGTGTACAAGAAAAGATACGTATCAGAAAAAAGAAAGGAATCATTCGTGCGAATAGGTAAGGACAGCTTAGAAAATCAAATAGCGGATTATGTCATCAGGAATAAAGAAAATATCTATAGATTAGCTTTTAGTTATGTCAAAAATACCGACGATGCTTTGGATATTGTTCAGGAATCGATCTGTAAAGCCATTTCATCTAAGGGTTCTCTGAAAAATCCTGACTATATGAAAACATGGTTCTACAGGATTGTGGTCAATACTTCGCTGGATCTAATACGGAAACAAAAAAAGGTTGTTATTGTTGATGAAGAAATTCTATCAAGCTATGATACGGGAGAGGTTGACAATTACGAGAACATTGACCTGCAAAGAGCCCTGAACAGCCTGCCGGATAATTGCCGGAATGTAATAGTATTAAGGTATTTTGAAGATTTTAAAATTGAGGAAATTGCTAAAATACTGGACGAAAAGGTTAGCACAATAAAAACCCATTTGTATAAAGCGCTTAAACTGTTGCGAGTAGAAATAAGCGAAAATGGTAAGGAGGATTAACTATGAAAGAAAATAATTTAGAGCAGCTTAAAAAGGAGTATCAAGGGATGCCTATTCCTGAGGAATTGGATTTTGTAGTTCAAAAAGCTTTAAAAGATATGGGGGTAACTCAACCAAAAAAGAAGAGCCACTTTAGAGGATTAAGAATAGCCGCTGCTTCAATCGTTGCTGCAGTAGCCGTATTTACTGTAGGTGTTAATACAAGCCCGGTGTTTGCAGCAGCGCTGGCAAAAGTACCGGTTGTAGGCAGTATAGCAAAAGTATTAACCTTCAGAGAATATCAAGTAAACGAAGATGGCTACAATGCGAATATAAAAGTACCTGCTATAGAAGGGTTGGAAAATGAAACCCTGAAAAACAGCTTAAATGAAAAATATCTTGAAGAAAATAAAAAGTTATATGAACAATTTGTAGCCGATATGGAAGATTTAAAGAAAAACGGCGGAGGTCATTTAGGCGTCGATAGCGGTTATCTGGTAAAGACCGATACGGATCGCATATTCTCTATAGCCCGTTATGAAGTAAATACAGTAGGCTCTTCATCAACAACAATGGAATATGATACCATTGATAAGAAAAACGAAATCTTGATTACTTTACCAAGCTTATTTAAAGACGACAGATATGTCGACATTATAAGCCAAAACATCAAAGAACAAATGATCGAACAGAATAAAGCGGATACAAACATGTTCTATTTCGTTGAAGGAATAGAGCAGGAATTGACTGAGGGACTGTTTGAGAAAATATCAAAGGAGCAGGACTTCTATATTAACTCAGAAAATAAGCTGGTCATATCATTTGATAAATATGAGGTCGCACCCGGATACATGGGGATAGTTGAATTTGTCATTCCCACAGAGTTAATAAGCGATATTTTATCCGGTCATGAATATATAAAGTAAATCGGTATTCGGTTCTGGCACTTTTTATGGGACCCTATAACAGGGTCCCATTAAGACATGTTTCAGTTTTGTGATCCCCAGATGGCAACATTTTGATTCTCCAGGACGAACCTGTTATTATCCCATTTTAAGGTATTCAATACATAACCTAAGCCATCGGCATTATATCTTCCGGCTATTTTTTGATACGCCAGCAGTTCAAATACACCATCATAATTAAAATCAACCGGATATAAGCCACTCAACGGGTTGACAAATCCGGTAATGGGCTGCTTCAGCTTACCGTTCTCATCATATATTTCATTTAAATAATCAGAACCCTTATAGGATATATCAAGCAGGTATTTTACATTGTTTGGCTGGCTGATAACCTCAACCAGGTAATTGTCTTTATAAGTCACAATATATTGGAATTCTGCGTTATATACCTCAAAGTCAAACAGTAAACGGGCATTGTTGTTGATAAACGAATAGATGTAGTGGTACATTATTCCGCCGCTGCCGCCTGAATCGATGCTGATTAAAATATCTGCAACACCGTCTCCGGTAAAATCCCCCAAAAACAAGGTGGGATTATAGCCTGCATTTTCTTTAAGGGGTATAACGGTAAACCTGCCTGTCAGGCCATCTTGAATCACCAGGGTGATATTTTGTATAAAGGGACTGCCTGGAGTTCTTATACCGGTTAAATAGACATTATCAGGGATTCTATCGCCGTTTACATCCGCTCTGCCAAAAGAGACAATATTAGGAGGGTTCATGTTTGCCGATAAATCATTGTTAAACATAATGGCTCCCTTTATCATATAAACAATATACAATATCATATGAGCGTAGCATCATCAGTGCTATACTGTTAACAGTTATTAGGCTCATTCATGCAGGTTTATACAATCTGGGAGGAATAACCTGCAGATGATTAATGGCGAACGGTAATTTGTAAGAGTGAAAAAAGACTTTAAACAAGTCCATTATGGGTGTTTTTTTTGTTGACAAACGTCTATGAATACGATAATGTATATTTATGCAAAACACGCATACAGTGTATAAGTATTCAAGAAATTTTTAAGGAGAAGCTGATGATGAAAAAAAATATCGTATTAATCATTGCAATAACAATGCTTTGCGTCTTTACACTTGCAGGCTGCGGGTCGGCCAAAAGTGCGAGTGTTAAGGTTATCGACATCCCTCTGACTCAAGAGGAATATGCATTCGGCGTTGATAAAAACCAACCTGAGCTTCTTAAAGAGGTAAACGAATTTATAGCTCAGATTAAATCAGACGGTACTTTTGAGAAGATCTTAAACAAATACTTTGGAGACGGGACACCTGAGGCTGTTACGTCTGCTGCACTAGACAACTCCAAGGATCAGCTTGTTGTTGCTACTAACGCGGGCTTCGAACCCTTTGAATTTACAAAAGGGGATAAGTACTACGGTATTGATATGGAAATCGCAGCGCTTCTTGCCAAGCATCTTGGTAAAGAGCTTGTAATCAATAATATGGATTTTGATGCGGTTTGTCTTTCAGTTGGTCAGGGCAAAGCCGATATCGCCATGGCCGGTCTTACAATAAAAGAAGACAGAAAAGAATATGTTACGTTCTCGGACAAATACTATGATGCAGCGCAGAAAATCATCGTGAAGGCATCAGAGACAAAGTTCGACAATGCAAAAGCAGCAGCTGATATAGAGGCAATTCTTTCAGGGCTCGGCAGCGATACAAAAATTGGTGTCCAGACAGGTACAACCGGCCAGTTCTATGTTGAAGGTGATGCAGATTGGGGCTTTACTGGATACAAGGTTCAATGTACAGGATATAAATCAGGCTCGCTAGCTGTTCAGGATATGCTTAACGGCAATATCAACTATGTTATCATTGATGAAGCACCGGCTAAGGCTATTGTAACTGCTATAAACGAACTTAACTAAATCGATGCATCATGATACAGTACCCCGCTAAAGCTGCGGGGTACTGTAATGTAAGGGATAATATGGGGAATTTTGATAAAAAATTAGAAAAGTTTTGGGAGATCTTCTACGAAAACGGCGGTTACACAAAGGTTCTGACCGGTCTTCAAAACACATTGTATATTGCCATTGTTGGTTTGGCCATAGGTATCATTATTGGTACCTTAATTGCTGTTGTTGAAGTTTTTCCGAAATATAAAAGACTGCCGAGAATACTCAATGGCATTTGCAGATTTTATGTCGGCTTGTTTAGGGGCTCACCGGTTGTTGTCCAGCTTTTGGTGGCCTATTATGTTATTCTACCGTTGATTGGGGTCAATATGCCAGCCCTTAATGTTTGCGTTCTGGTATTTGGTTTCAACAGCGGTGCCTATGTTTCAGAAATCATGAGAGGCGGCATTCTGTCTGTAGACCCCGGTCAGATGGAAGCAGGCCGTGCGGTGGGTTTAAGCTATGGTATCACAATGCTTAAGGTTGTTGTTCCACAAGCCATTAAAAACATACTGCCCACCCTTGGCAATGAGTTCATAGCCCTCATCAAGGAAACGTCGGTTGTAAGCTTCGTTGGCGCTGCCGATTTATATGTTGCATTTAACTACATAGGTACCAACAGTTATGAATTTATGGTTCCCTATCTTGTTATGGCGGTCATTTATATTGTTTTGGTTATGATCATTGCAATGCTCGTTAAAATGATGGAAAGGAGCCTAAGAAAAAGTGATAGAAGTCATTAATCTAAAAAAGAACTTTGGTAAGCTTGAAGTATTAAAAGGCATTACCAATACTATTTCAGAAGGTGAAAAGGTCGCTATCATAGGCCCTTCCGGAAGCGGTAAAAGTACGTTTTTACGTTGCCTTAACTGTATGGAAGACCCCACAAGCGGTTCTATCATCTTTGAAGGCGTTGACATAGCCGATATGAAGGTTGACATTAACGTCCATCGCCGGCATATGGGCATGGTTTTTCAACAATTCAATCTTTTTAATAACAAAACGGTGATTGGCAATATCATGTTAGCTCCTGTTCACATTGCAATCCATGATCTTCGAATGAAGAAAATAAAGAATTTCTTTATAAAAATAAGCAATGTTTTTGCTAAAAATAAAAAAGCGTTATATGAAATCAATACTACCCGTGCCATGATATTGGCAGAAGCAAAGGAAAACGCTATTCGGTTGCTCAAGAGAATTGGCCTTGAGGATAAGGCTAATGCCTATCCATCAACCCTGTCCGGTGGTCAGAAGCAAAGAATTGCAATAGTACGCGCGCTTGCCATGAACCCAAAGGTTATGTTGTTTGATGAGCCGACTTCAGCGCTTGACCCGGAAATGGTGGGCGAGGTTCTGGATCTTATCAAGCAGCTTGCCAATGAAGGAATGACCATGGTTATCGTGACCCATGAAATGGGCTTTGCTAAAGAAGTAGCTACTCGCGTTTTGTTTATGGATGAAGGAAGGATTCTTGAGGAAAATACTCCGGCAGAAATCTTTTCCAACCCGCAGAATGCAAGAACCAAGGAATTTTTATCAAAGGTATTGTAAATACGCTTTATTGAGCCTATTATTTTAAAAACTGATGAGTTCTTCCCATTTGATAAGCAAGCTTAATCATTGCCTTCTCTTCTTCGTTTATGGAGCGGGCATACATTTTTTCAAACTGCTCGATGAGACCGTCAAAGTCAATTTCTTGTTTCTTTTGTCTTGTCTTGGCTATAACGTAGCTTGGATCGTAGAGCTGAGGCTGAATCGATGAAGGGTTTATTTTTTTTAAGATTTCAGATGTATAATAGGCATCGTAAAGTGCATGATGGAAATCATATTTTTTAGGGATATTCAAGGCTTCAACTGTGGTCTGCAGTTGAAGCAATTTTTTTGAGCTAAGACCCAGATACCGCGAAGTATGGGGCTGCAGGTTGATAAACATTCGTGGCAAAAGCTGTTGATCGAGCTTGTAGTAATCAACATTTTTAAATAGTACTCTAATATCGGACAATCCCCAACTGCAAAATACGGCATCACTCCCGCCAATAAACTCATTAAAGTCATGAAAAACCTCGGGGAAGTGTTTCTCTGATTGTAGATGCTCCAGAGTAATACCGGTTAAATCCGTGACGGGCGGTGCTATATTTTTATAAATAGTAGGCTTAACGAGGTGGCTAAAAGTATCCAAGGTATTGAAATTTGAATCTAGCTTTATTGCACCTATTTGTATAATTTCAAAGAGAGATTTGGAGAACCTTTCACCCGATACATCCTGGTTAAATTCCAAATCAAATACAATATAACGCATATGATGCCCCTAAAACATGAATGTTTAGACTATAGCTTTTCACATCTGCCTTTATCATATCATAATATTTTTAAGGATGGATTTGGACAATTGATCCATCAGATTATAATGCAAATTGGCTGTTATACAAGTTGGCATAGAAGCCGTTTTTAGCAAGCAAATCAGCATGATTGCCCTGTTCAATAATATTGCCGTCCCTCATAACGAGGATAATGTCTGCTTCCCGAATGGTGGAAAGCCGGTGGGCGACGATAAAGCTTGATCGACCTTGCATCAGTCTTGCAAAGGCTTCCTGAATTTTAATTTCCGTTCGGGTGTCAATGGAAGAGGTGGCTTCATCTAAAATTAGCATAGGTGGCAGGCAGAGCATGACACGGGCGATACAGAGAAGCTGCTTCTGACCTTGGGAAAGACTGCCGCCGTCTTCGGTGATAACGGTATCATAGCCCTGGGGTAACCGCTTGATGAAACTATGGGCGTGAGAAGCCTTTGCCGCAGCAATGATTTCTTCTTCGGTGGCCTGGGGCTTACCCATAATAATATTATCACGAATAGTGCCTTCCTTGAGCCAGGTTTCCTGAAGCACCATACCAAAGCCTTGGCGCAGGCTCTTTCTTGTTACATGACGAATGTCCTTGCCCTCAACCTTGATACTGCCAACCTTTACATCATAGAAGCGCATGAGAAGGTTGATGACGGTTGTTTTTCCGCAACCCGTCGGACCAACAATGGCGACCCTTTGACCCGGCTTTACATTTAAATTGAAATCTCGAATCAACGGACGGTCAGGCACATAAGAAAAGGCTACATGCTCAAGGGATATATGCCCTTTTATATCGGAAAGTACAGCTGCGTCTGCAGCATTAGGAATTTGCGGTTCCTCTTCTATCAAGTCGAAGATACGGGCAGCGCAGGCCAAGGCGTTCTGAAGCTCTGTGATTACGCCTGAAATCTCATTAAAGGGCTTGGTATACTGGTTGGCATAGCTCAGAAAGATGGATAGCCCGCCAACGGTGATCCCGCCGCTGACAGCTGCCAAAGCACCTGTCAAACCGACTCCGGCATAAACAAGACTGTTGACAAACCTTGTACTTGGATTTGTAATGGAGGAGAAAAAGGTAGCTCTGAGGGAATGCTTCTCCAATCTATCATTGATTTCGTCAAACTGCTCCAACACTTCCTTCTCTTGGGAGAATGCCTGTACAACCTTTTGGTTGCTTATCATTTCATCAATCAGAGCGGTTTGTTCGCCACGGGCTTCGGATTGAAGTTTGAACATATCATAGGTGCGTTTTGCAATAAATCGAGCAACGAAAAGAGAAAGCGGTGTCAGAAGCACCACCACAAGGGTAATTTTCCATTCGATGGTCACCATGAAAATCAAAGTGCCGAGTATGGTGACAACGCCGGTAAACAATTGCGTAAAGCCCATAAGCAGTCCGTCGGCAAACTGATCAACATCGGCAATGACACGGCTAACAATCTCACCGACAGAACGGGTGTCGATGTATTTAAGGGGCAGAACCTCTATTTTTTTGAACGCCTCATTGCGCACATCACGAATCACATGGAAGGTGATCCTATTGTTCATAATGTTCATCAGCCATTGAACGATGGCTGTAGCACCAACAATTACACCGATTTTAACAAGTAGGGCCATAATGCTTTCAAAATCTACTTGACCTTTGCCCACCATATAGTCAATGGCCTTACCAATCAAAATGGGGACATATAGGGTCAAGGCGACTGAAACAGCCGCTAAGAAAATAGATAGAGCAAGAAGAAATCGATAACGGCCAATATAATGCAGAACCTTTTTTAACGTGCCTTTTTGAATTTTCTTATCAGCCATGTTACTTTTCCTCCTTTTTAAACTGGGAATAATAAATTTCACGGTAAACCTCACAGGTGTTCAAAAGCTCTTCATGCTTGCCAATTCCAACTACTTTGCCGTCATCCAGAACGATGATTTTGTCAGCGTATTGGATGGAGGAAGCTCTCTGGGATACAATGAACACAGTGGGACTATATGCCATTTCACGGATAGCCTTACGGAGTGCGGCGTCAGTTGCAAAGTCCAGGGCAGAGGCGCTGTCATCAAGAATCAGAATTTCAGGCTTTTTCACCAGCGCTCTTGCAATGGTGAGGCGCTGTTTTTGACCGCCGGAAAGGTTCTTGCCGCCTTGCTCTATTTTGTGATCAAGTCCATTTTCCTTGCCGGCTACAATCTCCTTGGCCTGTGCAACAGTGATGGCCTCCATCATTTCTTCATCGGTGGCATCTTTTTTACCCCACCGCATGTTATCACGGATAGTGCCCTTAAAAAGCACCGCTTTTTGCGGAACCACACCTATTTTGTTCCTCAGCTCTTCCAAAGAATAGTCTTTAACATCAATACCATCTACAAATACAACCCCTTCCGTTGCATCATAGAAACGAGGGATCATATTCACAAGTGAGGATTTACCGGAGCCTGTGCCGCCGATGACACCAATTGTTTCGCCATGCCGCACCACAAAGTCCATATCCGTTAAAGAGTTGGCGCCTGCATTTTTATATTGAAGGTCTGCGTGCTTGAATTCAACCGCATATTGACTGGGATTCTGTTTGGGTAGAGTATCATGATCAACAAGACTGGACTCAATTTCGAAAACCCCTTGAATTCTGTTTCCGCAAGCCACAGCTTTTGTGATGCTGATGATCAGGCTGGCCAGCTTGATGAGTTCAACCAGAATCTGGGACATGTAGTTGTAGAGAGCCACCACAGCACCCTGTGTGATTATGCCTGCTTCCACACGGATTGCGCCGGTTCGGAGCAGTGCAATAATAGCGAGGTTAATAATGACATAAGTAATCGGATTCATCAGTGCTGAAATGCGGCCAACATGCTTCTGGATGGCGGTTAGCTCTTCATTCCTGTTTTTGAATTCTTTTATTTCTTCCTCTTCCTTGCAAAACGCACGAATGACACGGACACCGGTCAGGTTTCCGCGAGTAATGCCAAGAACTTTATCCAGACGAGCCTGTACCTTTTTGTAAAGGGGGATGCAGACAAGCATAATACCGAATACAACTGCAGAGAGGATTGGAATTGCAACCGCAAATAGGAGTGCTGCTTTTACATCGATGGTAAACGCCATAATCATAGCGCCGAATACTACAAACGGAGAGCGGAGCAACAGGCGGAGCGTCAGGTTTATGCCATTATACACCTGATTCATATCGCTGGTCATTCTGGTAATCAAGGTAGAGGTGCCCAGTGTATCCATTTCAGAGAAGGACAGCTGTCCGATATGTTTAAACAAGGCGTGCTTGATTTTTTTTACAAAACCGGCAGAAGCCTTCGCGGCATAATACTGAGCCGTGATGGAAAAAAACAGGCCAACTATGCCGAGTACGACCAATATCAGGCACATTTTTACAATGTAGCCCTTATCGTTGTTTGCAATACCATTATCGATTATGGCCGCTATGACAAGGGGTACGAATAACTCCAGAGAAGCCTCCAGCAGCTTGAATAGTGGCCCAAGAACACTCTCTTTTTTGTATTCTTTTAAGTAGACAAGTAGTTTCTTCATGAGAACCTCCTGAAAGTTCAGGCATTAAAAATCACACATGAGATTGTACCACAAAAATCATAAAGTGTTACGTAAAAGAATGTGTATAGCCTATAAAACTCTGTTACTCTACCTTTCGTAATGCCTTAAGGTTATTTATATGGTACCACTATTCTGGGTAAATAAATAAAAAGTACAAATAATTAATCATTGGAATGGGAATATCAGGAGTCATTCAAGGACGACAAATGTGTCACAGACTAATAATTTGGAAAAATTTCTACAAACGATTAATAGAGGGAGATTAGGAAAATAATACTTCACAAAATATGGAATCAGATAATATTTATTTTTTAAATACTATGGTATAATCCATTTTATAACTCAAATCCGGTGTTCTGTATATTCGCATATCAATTTAAGGATGATTGGGGAAGAAATTGTGTCTGAAAAAGATAAGTATTTAAAATACGTATCCTTCTATAAAAGACGCAGCATCAGAGTTACCTGGCTTATATCTTATCTGCTCATTCTGCTGATTCCTATCGCCACAAGCACAGTTATCTATATTCAAACGATTAACACTCTGGAGCAGGAAATAAACCGGGCCAATGAATCTATTCTTATTCAGGTGCAGCGAGAGGTCGACAGTAAATTACGGGATGTCAAGCGAATTTGTTATGAACTCAGCCTCGATAATAGTGTTATTAAAGCTGCCAATCTTCCTGCACCCGAAAAAGACGAGGAGATGTACCAATTAGTCAACTTTGCCCGTGAGCTCAAAATTTTTAAAGCTGGTAACGAGTTTATCGATGGCTTATATCTGTACTATAAAAAAATGGACACCCTATGGGGGCCCAATGCAAGAATCAGCTTAGAAGAGTATGATAACCATGTGCAGGATTATCTGGGAATGGGTTATGAGGAGACAAGAGAATTCTTAAGCAGTGTTACCTCAACTTCCGTAAGGGTCGTTAAAGGAGCGTCTAACAGGAGCATGCTCGATAGATCCATTGTTTATGCAACGCCTATTTCAGATGTCAGCTTAAACACTGCGGATATCATTGCGATCATCGTAGTAAGGGAAACCGCTCTCTTAAATAATATCCAGAAGAACCCGTCGGTTGCAAACGGAGAATTTGTCGTCATAAACAGGCATGGTGATATTATGGCCTCCAGCAGCCAAGACAAAGAATCTATTGCCTTTAAGTACGATGACTTCCCGGGGCTGCAGGGAATGATCCATCTTGAACACAAAGGGGAAGAGAATATTGCCACATACATTTCATCTCAGGTTCTAGACTGGAAGTATATTCTGGTGACTCCAAAGAAAGTATTCTGGGAAAAATCAGATTATGTAAGGAACTTTACTTACATAAGCTTCTTGCTGTGCATGGTGATTGCGGGCTTTGCAACCTATATCCTCTTAAGAAGAAACTACAGCTCTGTAAATTCCCTGATTCATATGATTGCCGAAAAGCTCAGTATTCCTCTGCAAAAAAAATATAATGAGTATAATTTTATTGAAGATGCACTGACATACACGATTAACGAAAATAAAGAGAATTCGGTGAAATTAAGGCAGCAAAGCTCAATCATCAGAGAGAACCTTTTAGTTAAGCTTTTAAAGGGAAGATTCAACGAGATTGCAGCTATCAGTGAGCCTCTGTCGGCACTGGATGTTAATATTGAGTCCGGGCGGTTCTTGGTTATGGCCTTTTATATTGATGACTACGGTAAGCTTTTTACTCCGCCCGAAATGAATCAGGAAGACGGAATGCGATTGGCAGAGTTTATTATTCGCAATGTCACCGAGGAAATGATCAATAGGAATAACCAATGCTTTATGGTGGAGGTTGACAACATCATCGCTTGTCTCATCAGTATTAAGGTCACTTCGGAAGAAAATTCTATGGAGACGCTACTGGTAGCGGTGAAAGAAGCACAGGATTTTATCAAAGAAAAATTCAGTATTTGTTTTACTGTGGCTGTCAGCAATATTCATGATGCTGCCAACCAAATACCCAGGGCTTACGCAGAATGCATGGAAGCACTGGAACACCGGATGGTTATGGGAAGCGGTAAAATAATCAGCTATAAAAATGTGGCCGGAAGCCAAAATAAAAATCAGGGCTACAGCTACTACTATCCAATGCTGTTGGAGCAGCAGCTCATCAACTTTATTAAAACAGGAGACTTTGCCGGTGCTATTGCCATCGTGGAGGAAGTTTTAAGATCGAATTTTGAAGAGGGGGCTCGTTCAATTCAGCTAGCCAAGTGTGTGATGTTCAATCTGGCAGGGACGATTTTAAAAACCATCAATGACCTGTCGGTGCACTATCAGAGTAATATTCTGGAAGACTCGAATCCCGCCGAAGGTTTGCTGGGCTGTGAAACCGTTTCTGAAATGGAAGATGAAATCGCCGGCATACTAAAGATTGTCTGTCATTTTGTTCAAGAGAGAAGAAAAAAAGAGAACACAGGCTTCTACGAGAGAGTCCGCGATTATATATCAAAAAACTATAAGGATATTAATTTAAGTGTGGGAGCTATCGGAGAATATTTTGATATGACACCCGCCTATGTGTCGAAGCTTTATAAAGACCAAACCGGAGAGCCCTTGCTGGACTACATGAATAAGATCAGGATCCAAAAAGCAAAGGAATTATTGTCCAGTGAGAAATATACCATTCAGGAAGTAGCAGATAGGGTAGGCTATAATGATGTGAAGACCTTCACAAGATATTTTAAAAGGTATGAAGGTGTTACTCCCGGAAAGCTAAAGGGTATGGGCTAACTTGACATGATAAAAAGCTTCTGTCAATTGTTATTGTTTGAAGGATAAACAAGGGTTTCGCAGGATTGCGCCGTATCGTGCAGTCAACCTGCAGAGCCCTTTTTTCATACAGATAGAGTACTGTGGGCTCCGGTGCTCTACAATATGTCTTTTGGGCCATCTGTTATTGTATGGTTTTTAGCTTTTGGGGGTTGATTCTATTTTTTGACCCTGACCAGTTTACATCTTGGAGTATGGTTTATCCTATCTGACCATTTCCTTTTATTTAGATGGAAATATAATAAAACTACGAGCGCACACTCGCATACAGCCGCCTGAGAGGCAGGCTGTGGCTTCCATCAGTTTTTCCTTAGTTATCTAACATGACTGTAAGAAATGATTCAATTGTTTTCCATTGAAGGAGGAGTGAAATTGAAAACACGAAGAGTTCTTTTTATTTTTGTGTCCATTTCTATTTTGCTGTCCATGGTTTGCGGCGTCCCATTAACTGTTAACGCGGCGGAACCCGTTAAATTGGCAGACCTAGCAGATATGGCTTACGTGGAAGTAATCGGAAGTGCCTATACTCTAGGTTATACCGATGCTCCTGCAGCTAATCAGTATTGGTATCAGCCTAGCTATACCACTACAAACAAGTTATTCTCTATGTCCACCAGTACAAGCAATACCGCCGGAGACGGCTATTCTGTCAAGATCCAAAAGGATGGCAACCTTGCTGAGCTTTCCCTGGATACAACCGGTACCACCAATGTCGTTGCCAGATACTGGCTCAAGGGAACTACCATTGCCAATACCATTGAGTATTCAGTCAATGGTGGTCTGAGCTATGTAACACTTACAGATCAAGATTACTCAAACGGTTATAGGGTTCACAAGCTGGAAGGCGCTGATAACAACAGTTGTGTAATATTTCGTATCAACGGGGCATTACGCAATTCACAAACCATGTATCTGGATGACATTGCAGTTTTCTCTGATACAACAACACCCACATGGGATGCCATTGTTCTGGATGCCTCTAATATCACCGACAAAAGCATGAAATTATCCTGGAGTGCAGCCAAAGACAGTACGAACACCCTAGAAAGCGGTGTTCGTTACTACAGAATTTATAAGGACGCTGCACTTTTTGACACAGTAACAAATACCACATCTTATGAGGTCACAGGACTTTCTGCCAACCAGAGCTATGTATTTTCCATTACAGCAGGGGATGTAGCAGGAAACTGGTCCGCGGATGGGCCCACAGAAACCTTTACGACATCTGCCTATACGGATACGGACCCACCCATTTGGCCTTCACCGACCGATATTGCTGCCACACATCTGGGGCAAAGAAGTGTGACCGTTTCATGGCCGGATGCCACTGATGCTACCGGATTACAAGAGTATCGAATCTATAAGGATTCAGCGCTTGTGGCTACGGTTCCCTCCAGTGTAAAGAGTTATACGCTAAATCATTTATCTCCTTCTACCGAATATGCCATTAAGGTTGAGGCCTCCGACATATTGGGTAACGGGTCTGCGGATGGACCTGGCGTGCATGTGACAACACTGGATGCCGGTACCCCGTTTATGGAAGAAAACTTTGACAGCGGGAGCTTTCCCATCGGCTGGACAATATCCAGCAGCGGAGGCACGGTTAAGGCAGCAGATGATCCGTTGGGCTTATACGGAAAGAGTCTGGAGCTTTTGGATACCGATGCTGCCAAGAGTGTTTCGGCTCGATATAAATTCGGGCATAAAGCCGGTGTACTCACATGGGAATACCGCTTTATGCATAAGGATTTCATTAAAACCATGTATTTGCCGGTATATGGAAGCATATTAGATGGTGCTGACCGAGAACTCTTCAGACTATCTACAGCCAGTAACGATATGCTGGTCTACGGAAATGAAACCTCTGCTTATGTTAACATTGGCAAGATAAACACTGACCAATGGTATCGCGTCAGGGTAGTGGTAGACATAGACGACAAGGTGTCTTATTTCGGCATTATCTCAGAAGAAGACAACACCCGCTTTGTATCAGAAGCCAATCCTTTATATGGCATTTCCTCGGCTACTTATACCCCCATTTCATTGAATGAAATTGGCTTCTACACAAAGAGTACCGATCTTGTCAATCTTTATATCGATGACATCAAGGTATACGATACCGATCTATCGGCGGACGTTCCTGCCTGGCCTTCGGGAAAAAGCCTGACAGCTTTCGGAATCTCCAAGAAGGAAATAACCCTCAACTGGTCCGAGGCCACCGATTATTTGGGTATAAAGAATTATGTCATCTATAAAGATGGCACTCAGATCGCAATAGTGTCCGGGAATACCAAAACCTACACTATAGGCGAGCTTTATCCTGGAACTGCCTATGATTTCAGGATTGAAGCAGAGGATGCGGCAGGGAATCGGTCGGTTGATGGACCGAGCCTGAATGTATCCACATCACCGAAGGATGAAACAGTGCCTCCCGTTTGGACAGAAGCCAAGCTTGAGGCACCGTTGGAGGATATTGGTGCCAATACGCTCAAATTGGTCTGGACTGCTGCAACTGACAATACCGGAGTGACAGCTTACCGCATCTATCAGGACGGGAACCTCATTGTTACCGTTCCGGGCGATGTGTTAAGTTATACGGTTACCGGATTGACTGAAAAGACCAAATACCTGTTCCGTGTTTGGGCAGGGGACGAATCGGACAACTGGTCAGAGGGACCTGAATTGGAAGTGTCCACCATAGGCGATATCAGGCCTCCGGTCTGGGATTCACCCTACTTTGGCATGGAACTGGACAGCAGTACGACGGGCAGGCTCTCTATTTCGTGGAGGGGTGCCAGCGATAATGTAGCGGTAACACAATACCGCGTTTATGAGGGCAGTACCCTGATTGCAACGGTGACTCAAGCGGCTATTACCATTGATGGGCTGATACCCGGCCAAAAGCATACCTACACTGTAGCAGCAGGAGATGAAGCAGGAAACTGGTCAATGGACAATCCGAAAGCAACCTTCCAGGCCCATGATCCTTTGCTTCCGGTATGGCAGTCGGGGTCATTAACAGCCGAAAATGTGGGAGCCTCCAGCCTGACCCTTAAGTGGAGAGGAGCGACCGATAATGGTGTGGTTGCCAAATACTGCATTTATCGTGACGGCTTGCTGGTGGGTATTGCCGAAGGAACAGAGTATACAGTAAAGGATCTTCTTCATGATACCTCCTATCAATTCAAAGTACAGGCCGTTGATGCCATGAACAATGAATCAACCGATGGCCCGGCCATAAATGTCACAACAGCTCATTCCGATGATACGACCGTTCCGGTATGGTCCGAGGGAAAGATCAATGTCTCGGATATCACAACCCATTCGCTTAGCTTGAGCTGGAGCGGAGCCGAAGATGGGGTCGGTGTTACAGGTTACCGAATATATGTGGGAGACAGCCTGATCAAAACCGTGTATAGTGAAACAAACTCCTGTACCCTTTATGATCTGGCACCCGGTATGCCCTATACATTCACTGTTCAGGCTTGCGATGCCGCAGGAAACTGGTCGGTGGACGGGCCTTTCGCAGAAGCTGCCACGACTCCCGTATTTGGTACAACTCTTTATGTTTCGTCATTGGATGAACTGAATGCCGCCATTGCACTGGCTAATCCCGGGGATATGATTATCCTGAGGGATGGCATTTATGAGACAGGAGCAATTGCACCTGTGGCTGACAAGCATGGTCTTCCCAATGCGAGAATCATCATACGCGCTGAAACTGCGGGCATGGCAGAGATCAAGGCTGTCACCGGTTTCAATTTCACCAACTGTTCGTATATGACATTGGAAGGTATAAAGTTTACAGGTAAACAGACGCTTTCTTCCAATTCTCAAGCGATTGATATGCTCGGCTGTAATAACATGCGCATTACCCGGTGTCATTTTATTCTGGATGAAACAGAGGTTCAGAATGCAGACAGCTTCAGTATGGCATGGGTAACCATCAAGAGTCATAATAATGTTGTCAGTCACCATAATAAGGTTGACCGCAACCTGTTTGAAAAGAAATTGGCTCCCGGCGTTGTGCTATCCATAGATGGAGATTGGGAAGCTAAACAGATAAGCCAGTATGACATTATTGAATACAATCATTTCAAGGATATCAAACCCCGTATCGCTAACGGTAAGGAGACCATACGTTACGGCACCAGCTATAATTCTCAATCCAGTGCCCATGGTATCGTACAGTACAACCTTTTTGAAGAATGCGATGGCGATCCGGAAATTCTGTCTGTAAAGACCTCCGATTTAACCGTCCGATATAACACTTTCCTTAACAGCGAGGGACAGCTTACCCTGCGCCATGGTGATCGTACTACCATTTACGGAAACTACTTTATCGGAGACGGCAAAAAAACCGGTGTGGGCGGCATTAGAATCTATGGAACCGATCATAAAATTTTCAGTAACTACTTCCAGGGACTTACAACCCATACTCTCCAGATTGATGGCGGCGACTCCTACACCAATGGGCGATTGACTGATAAATGGACCATTAGGAGATTGCATGTCAGCTACAATACCATCATCAATTGTTCCAATGGTATCCTCATTTGGAACGGACGTGAGTATGCACCCCAAGAGATTACCATAGCCAACAACCTTGTGGTCAACTCCGGCTCCTCACCCCTATCCTATGTAACAAGCAAATCCGCTGTACCCGGTATACCCACCCCGAGACCTTTCTATGAAGGGAATATGGTTTATCCATCGATGAAAGCGGCTCTTGAAGCCAATGACGCCTCAGCAACAAGCGAGATCGTGGTGGCTGATCCTTTAATGGAGCTGGCCAACGGCATTTACAGACCTTCTGCCACAAGCCCTGCTCTTGGTGCGGCAACGGGAACTTATCCCTATGTTACAATAGACATTGATGGGCAAACGATTCTAAATCCCTGTAATGTAGGAGCTGACCAGACTTCTGATTCCCCTGCAAAGAACGATATGCTGACGGCAGCCCATGTAGGTCTCAACGCTTCTTCAGTCGGCCCTGTTTGGCAAAGCACCAGCCTCATCGCTTCAGAAATTACAGCCAGCAGCCTCAAACTGACGTGGGAAGGTGCAACCGATAATAAGGTTGTGACACAGTACAGGATCTACATCGGAGACCAGCAGAAATCGTCAGTTATTGGGAATACAAACAGTGTGATCATCAGCGGACTTCAGGCCGATACAGCATACACCTTTAAAGTTCAGGCACTGGATGAAGACGGAAATATGAACTGGGTAGGCCCTGAGGTTACAACTAGAACATTGCTATCAGGAAGCTCCGGCAACGGCTCGGGCAGCGGGAGTCCGTTGGGTGGCTCCAATAGCGACTCTGATGCTGCTTCTTCGACCATCAAGGCTGAAGTTAAACGGAACGGAACCCAAGCCAGTGGTACCATTGAAAAAGGTACGTTACTGAAGGCCTTCGAAAATGCTCAAACAGATTCAAAGGGCAATCGGACTGTAACGGCTGAGGTCTCGGAAATATCCGGAGTTAATTCCTACTCGTTGGGAATTCCTGCCGAATTACTTGTATCCGATAATTCTACCCGAAACTTGGTGATCAGGACTGCCGTCGCTGCTGTAACATTACCCGAAAATATGCTCAATAACAGCAAAGCAAATATCAGCAGTTCTTCTATCGCTGACCTCAGCATCAGCTTAAGTGAAAAATCAAATCTGTCCGATGACCTTAAGGAAGCCATAGGTGACAGACCTCTGGTACAGCTAACCTTGAAGCTGGACGGAAAACAAACTAAGTGGAGCAATCCTAATGCGCCGGTAAATGTTTCCATGCCTTATAAACCAACGACCGAAGAGCTGAAAGATCCTGAACATATCGTTGTATGGTACATTGATGGCAATGGTAACGTGATTTCAGTACCCAGTGGCCGATATGACCCGGTCACAGGAACCGTCAACTTCTCTATCACCCATTTCAGTTACTATGCCGTAGCCTATATGCAGAAAACTTTTAGCGATTTGGGCGGTGTGGAATGGGCAAGAAATGCCATCGAGGTTCTGGCTTCCAAGGGTATCATTAACGGCACAAGTAAAACCCATTATTCTCCTTCAGACAACATCACCAGAGCCGACTATCTGGTACTGCTGATAAAGACTCTGGGGCTCACAGCCGACTTCACCGACAACTTTGATGATGTTAAACCAGGTGCCTCCTATTGTGAAGCCATAGGTATCGCAAAGAAGCTCGGTATTACTGCCGGCAGCGGAAACAACCTGTTTAATCCCGGAGATGCTATCTCCAGGCAGGATATGATGACTATGACAGCCAGGGCCCTGGAAAAGTTCAAAGGTCTGAAAAAATCAGGAGATCTTAGTGTACTTCATTCATTCAGCGACAAAGCAGAAGTTGCCGGTTATGCAACAGAAAGCCTGGCGACTCTGATTAGGGAAGGCCTGATTTCCGGTGACGGAAGTAAGCTAAATCCTGGTGGCAAGACAACACGTGCCGCCGCAGCAGCATTATTGTACAGGATCTATAATAAATACTGATTTTGGAGGTCTATTTTATTTTTTGACCGTTGTCTATTTCACTTTTTGGAGGTTGTTTTTTCACATCTGACCATTTCAATTTGATGCCGATGCAATATAATAAAAACCACAGAGAGTGCGCTCGATTAAAACTTGTAGGAGGAAAATAAATGAACAGATATTTGAAAAAAGGATTGTCTATTTTTCTTTCTTCATTAATGGTTTTGAGTATAACGGTTGGTTGTACTCAAAAACAGCAGCCTGCTAACGCAACTCCCACAAACAGTGCAACACAAAGTGCGACACCCGGTAACGAAACACCAAGCAACGAGCCGACAAGTGCATACCCTATCAAAACTGACTATACCTTAAAGTTCTGGAGTCAAATGAATCCCAATCTCCTGGGTGTTGCGGATAACCTGGGTGAAACACCGCTCGGTAAGGAAATAGAAAAACAGACCGGAGTTAAGGTTATCTATATCCATCCTACCCAGGGTCAGGAAAGAGATCAGTTCAACATTATGCTTGTTTCAGGTGAAATCCCGGATATTGTCGAATTTAACTGGGCATCAGAATATCCCGGAGGACCTGAGAAGGCTATTGCCGACAGTCTGATTCTTCCCCTCAATGAAGCCATTGATAAGTACTCCCCCAACCTTAAAAAGCTGATAGCCGAGGATCCGGCACTCGAAAAGCAGCTTAAAACAGACAACGGCAATTTTTACAATTATCCTATGATAAGGGTTTCTACAATTGCCAGAGTATTCAGAGGCCCCATCATCAGAAAGGACTGGCTTGACGAACTGAACTTGCCGCTCCCTGTGACCATTGATGATTGGTATATTACCTTGAAAGCCTTCAAGGATAAGAAAGGTGCCACTGCTCCTTTTGTCGCAGAATATACTCAGAGCAGCGGCAACACAGGCTATGTTAATAACTCGGGTATGTCGCTCTACGATACCTTTGTAGGCGCTTATCAAACCTCCGACGGCTTCTATGTCAATGATGAGGGCAAGGTAAAATATGGTCCCATTGAGCCGCAGTACAAGGAGTTCCTCACCACCTTCAGAAAATGGTATGAAGAAGGACTCATTGAGAAAGAGTTTGCTCTTTCGGATAAAAAGAATATGGAATCAAAAATGCTGGGTGACAAATCCGGTGCAACTGTTGGATTATTATCCGGTGTTATCGGCAAAATGATGGATAACATGAAGAGCAAGAATCCCAGCTTTAATCTGGTAGGAGCAACCTATCCCGTTCTTAAAGCAGGGGACACTCCCTTCTCCGGTCAAGCCGATGACCTGTACAATCCTAAGGCAAGCGCTGCCATCATGACGAGCTGTAAGAATGTGGAAGTGGCTGCAAAGTGGCTTGACTTCGCTTATTCGGAAGCGGGCAGCCTGGTCTACAACTTTGGTATTGAGGGTGAAAGCTACAAGATGGTGGACGGATACCCCAAGGTTACTGAATTTATCATGAAAAATCCCGACGGCAAGCCTTTCACACAAATGCAGCCCCAGTATATGAAGCTTAATGGCGCTTTTGCAGTAGACCCGAGAGCTTCCGAGCAAGTGATGGCCTACCCCCAAATGCCCGAAGCATCGAACCGTTGGAGCCAGACCAATGCCAAACTACATAACCTTCCCGCATGTTTGACGCCGACGACCGAGGAAAGCAAGGAACTGGCGACTATCATAACAAATACCAATGCCTATGCCGCACAGATGTTCTCAAAGTTTGTCATGGGTGTTGAGCCTCTTGACAACTTTGACAAGTTTGTTGAGGAAATGAAGAAGATGGGTATTGAAAGGGCAATTGAGATAAGACAGAACAGCTATGAAAGGTATAAAGCAAGATAATTATCGATCCGGAGAAGGCGAAAGCCTTCTCCTCTAATTAAAAGAAGAATAAATTATAGGATTTCAAGGTGATAATGATGGCTAGACAAGTTCGTGCAGCCGCCAAGATCCCCCCAGGGCTAAAGTCCCCGGGAAGGGTTGGCGAATTGATGAAGGACATCAAGTATAATAAAAATATATATCTGATGCTCATACCGGTATTGCTGTTTTATCTCTTATTTCATTACAGGCCTATGTATGGTGCTATTATAGCCTTTAAGGACTTTATTCCCGCAAAGGGTATATGGGGTAGTCCATGGGTCGGCTTTCAGCATTTTGTGGATTTTGTTACAAGCCTCAATTTCCGGAAGGTGCTGAGCAATACAGTTTTAATAAGCTTCTTTGAGTTGTTGTTTGGATTTCCCGCTCCCATCATTCTAGCGCTTTTACTTAATGAAGTAAGAAATACCGCTTTTAAAAAAACCGTTCAGACCTTTACCTATATGCCGCATTTTATTTCACTGGTTGTTATTTGCGGTATGATCAAAGACTTTCTCAAGGAAGACGGCGTTATCAACGATTTAATTGCCATACTCGGCGGAGAGCGCATTAGCTTTCTATTAAAACCGGAGTATTTTAAAACGATTTTTGTTTCAACAGGCATCTGGCAGCATGTGGGATGGGGAAGCATCATCTATCTTGCGGCGCTTACAGCCATCGACAGTGAACAGTATGAGGCTGCTATGATCGATGGGGCAGGCCGCTGGAGGCAATTGCTCCATGTCACTTTGCCCGGTATCATACCGACCATCATTATTATGCTGATACTGAGGCTTGGGCAGGTCATGAATGTAGGCTTTGAAAAGGTCATTCTATTGTACAACCCCATGACCTATGATACAGCCGATGTTATCTCATCCTTTGTCTACAGGAAGGGTATTCAGGAGTTCAGCTACAGCTTCAGTGCGGCGGTAGGGTTACTCAATTCGGTTGTTAACTTCTGTTTGGTTTTATCGTCGAACTGGTTCAGCAGAAAAATGAACCAGACCAGCTTATGGTAGGAGAGAATTATCATGGTCATAAAAAAATCGATTTCAGGCAGAATATTTGACCTGTTCAACAGTGTTTTTCTTATCCTGCTTATCATAATCTGCATTTACCCCATGTATTATGTGGCAATGGCATCTTTCAGTGACGGATCCGAGCTTTTAATGCATTCAGGGCTTATTTTTCGCCCGCTGGGCTTCTCTTTGGCCGGCTATGAGTTTGTGTTCAAAAACCCAATGCTTATGAGAGGGTATCTCAATACATTTTTTATTGTTATTTTCGGTCTTTTGGATAACCTGCTTTTGACGTCATTTGGCGCTTATGCGTTATCCAGGCCCAGTCTGCGGTTCAAAAAGCCTCTTATGCTTTTAATCGTCTTTACCATGTATTTCAGCGGGGGACTCATCCCTTACTTTTTTGCAGTAAAGGATCTGGGGCTCATTGACAGCCTGTGGGCATTGATTCTTCCGTCGTCCATAAGCACCTTTAATCTCATTATCATGAAGACGTCCTTTGAAGCCATACCACCCAGTCTTGAGGAATCCGCCAAGCTTGATGGAGCCAATGATTTTACAGTGCTATTCCGTATTATCATACCGCTTTCCAAAGCCACCATAGCCGTCATGATTCTGTATTATGGCGTAAGCCATTGGAATTCATGGTTTAACGCTATGCTTTTTCTGCAGGACAGAAAACTGCGTCCGCTGCAGCTGATATTAAGAGAAATTCTTATACAGGGTGAAATGGACGACATGATAGGTGGATCTAATGCCGCAGACATTGCCCAATTATCAGAAACAGTGAGATATGCTACCATCATGGCCGCTACAGTGCCCATTCTCTGCTTGTATCCCTTATTGCAGAAATATTTTGTGAAAGGCGTAATGGTAGGTGCAATCAAAGGATAGTATGAAGTTTGGGAATCAAATTGCCATATCTGATCCGTTGGAAGTGAATCTTCTTATGGATAAGCTAATGCCTGGAGACAGAATTACACTTAAAAACGGAATCTGGAAGGATTGCAATCTATTTTTCCGTGACAAGGGTGCAGAAGGCAATCCCATCGTTTTAACCGCAGAAACTCCCGGAGAAGTGATACTTACCGGATGCTCAACCCTACAGATTTCAGGTGAACACCTAATGGTCGACGGACTATTTTTCAGGGGAGAATCGGAAGGCTGCAACCTGGAAGGAAGGGCTGTCGTGACCTTCGAAGAGGAATCACGGCACTGCAGATTGACGAACTCGGCCATTGTGGACTATAACCCTACGGAAAAGACCGTCAATTACATCTGGATAGCTTTGAACGGAACATATAACAGTGTCGATAGCTGTTGTTTCAAAGGGAAAAATCATGCCGGACAGGTAATCAAGAATATCAAATGTGCAAAATTCAATCGCATTGCGGACAATTATTTTACCGATATACCGCCCTATGGCATCAACGGATTGGAAATTATTCAGGTTTTCGGCATAGGAGGCAATGGTGAAGCCAATGATGCCGGGGGTGCCTATTTCCTCATAGAGAACAATCTCTTCGAGCATACCGATGGTGAGTGCGCTGAAATTATCTCTTTAAAATCCAGTCATAATATCGTACGCAAGAATACCTTCAGAGAATCCCAGGGTGGCTTGGTCATAAGAAGCGGGCATAACACCCTGGTTGAAAGAAACTGTTTTATAGGCGGTTGTGTAGGTGGCAGCGACGGAATACGGATTACAGGGGAGAACAACCGGATATATGGAAATGATATGTACGGACTACAGGGGCATGCACTTAGCCTCATGGCCGGCGAATATATTTATGAAGCCCTGACCCGGGAATGGAAGCCTGTTTTAAGAGAAGGGACGCCTCTGGGACGCGTACCTATGTATAATGCTGTAAAACGCAATGTTATCAAAGAAAACACTTTCATTAAAAATGAAGGCACCGACATAGAAATAGGCTTCCGGTATCTGGCATACTGGCCCCGGCAGCAGCGCGTGCTTTTGCCCGAGGATTGCACCATTGAGGATAATATCATTGTAACGGAAAGATCCCAGGTGCTTAAAGAAGCGATCCGTGACAACAGTATCTTTAATAAAGCATTTAAGAAGAACAGCTTTAAAAATAACAGAGTCTATGGTAATCCTTCGGGAAAAGAACGGCTTCCTGAGGGAATAAGCTATGAAGGGCCTGCTTGGGATGAAAAAGACCGTGAAATGAGCAAGTTTAGAGCACTACAAGCCTCGGATGTGGGCCCTGAATGGGTAAAACGGAAAAGAGCTGATGGCGACCCTTCTTTTCAACCAAGAGACAATTTCTCTACAGTTGAGGAGGTGCCCTGGGGTAATGTACGGGATATTATGGCTTTCTGCACAGGGAGCTGTGACGCTTTTGTTGGAAACAGGAGAATGAAAATTGATGCTAAAAAGCGCGACTTGTGCCCAATAGAAAAAGAAGGCAGGATATTGCTTCCCGTTGAATTTTCAGCCTTCAAGTGGGGTGCGAGGGTTCTCTATGACCGGGAAGTAAAATCTCTGACCATAAAGAAAGAAAATACGGAAATTTGCATTGAAGGAAAGCTTATCACAATAACGGAGCAGGGGGGGACAAGGACCCTGGAGAGCGATATGACGATGCTTCAGGGAAAACCCTTCCTCCAGGCAGAGCTTCTGGCTACGCTCCTTGATAAAAAGCTGGTTCGATTTGATAATGGCGTTGTTTTTCTGACCGGGGATGAGTACTATGAGGAATTTTTAAATGCCAAAGACAGGCAGGAGCTATTCCATGAATGCTTTAAAGCCACGGCCAGCAGCTTTCATATACGCATGTTCGATCCCCCTCCAGGAAAAAGCCATGGAGACATACCGGCCAATACCTTGAAAGAGGACTCCTCACTTTGTTGGACCGCCTATGGGGACGGTCAGTGGATAAGATATGATCTCGGCTCCGTAAGAGCCATTGACAGCCTGGAAATCACTTTTGCCGAGGGAGAAAACACAATTTATTCCTTTGATATAGAAGCTTCCGGTAATGGACTTGACTGGAGCCTCATTATCAACGGACATAGCAGCGGCGTGAAAGAAAGTGAGGTTTTTCGCCTCAACGGAATTCAAACAAGATACTTAAGATTGATAGGGCATATGAACAACCTGAACAACAGAAACAGTGTGACGAGAGTAAGCTTTAATACAAGACAGGAAGGATGTTTAGTGCCGAAGGCACAATACATATAAACATCCATAGGAGTAGATCGTTATGAAGGATGTAAAAACCGAAAAAATTAAAAACACGGCAAAATACTCTTTTGAGCCTGAATTCAGCAAGGAAAGCGCTGAAAAGGCTGTGGCTTTTATTATCAGAAAAGTTGACGAGAACCTGAACACCTTTACAGATTTTTTCCCTGATTACGGTAGAAATCAGAGATACGGACAAATTGACAATGTTCTATGGACCTCATCCTTCTGGACAGGTATGCTGTGGTTGGCCTACGAGATGACAGGGGAGGCAAAATACAGACAAGTGGCCCAGCACCATACGCAGAGCTTCAAAAAGAGAATTGACGAGAGGATAAAGGTGGACAACCACGATCTGGGCTTCCTTTATTCCTTATCCTGTGTGACGGACTATAAGCTGACCGGAAATACCGAAGCCCGGGATATCGCCCTTAGAGCCGCAGACTATCTCATAACCCGCTACCATCAAAAGGCGGGAATCATTCAGGCCTGGGGTGATTTTAACAACCCGGAGGAGCTGGGAAGAATGATTATCGACTGTAATATGAATCTGCCGCTGTTATACTGGGCTTCCCAGGTCACCGGAAAAACAGTATACAGGGAAATCGCCGAGAGGCATATCAATCAGGCGGCAAAATACATCGTACGTGAGGACGCCTCGTCATTCCATACCTATTACATGGATATCGACACGGGAGCACCTAAATATGGCAAGACCAGACAGGGCTATTCAGACAGCTCCTGCTGGTCCAGAGGCCAGGCCTGGGGGATTTACGGCTTCACCCTCAGCTATATCTATACCGGGGACTATAAGCTCATTGAGCTATCTGAAAAGCTGGGTAATTATTTCCTCAACAGGCTGCCCAAGGATGATGTCTGCTACTGGGACCTAATCTTTACCGAGGGTGCTGAGGAGAGAGACAGCTCCGCTGCTGCCATCGCAGCATGCGGATTTCTTGAGTTATCAAAGCATCTGCCCCTTACCGATAAATATAAGAGAATGTATGAGAACGCAGCGCTTAGGATTTTAGAGTCCCTCACTGAAAATTATACAAGCAAGAATCTGCCCGAATCCAATGCTGTGCTGCTCCATGCTGTGGGTGCAAAGCCCTTGAACAGCAATGTGGATGAACCTTTAATTTTCGGTGATTATTACTACTTTGAAGCCCTGGTCAGGGTTTTGAAGGATTGGACACTCTACTGGTAGTATCTACAATAATGGAGGGTGGTTTCTATGAAGAATCAATCAAAAAAAAGCTTTAGTGATAGGATGCTTCCGGCTCCCAGGGCTGGAGGCTTCCGCATGCCGGGCTACTGGGTGTGGTGCGGCTCTGTGGTAAAGGGCGAGGATAATCGCTTCCACATGTTTGCCTCAAGATGGCCTAAAAGCTTACCCATGCATCCGGGTTGGATTGTGGCTTCGGAAATTGTAAGAGCCGTATCCGATACACCAGAAGGACCTTATGTCTTTCAGGAGGTTGTCCTTCCCGCCAGGGGTGCGGAATATTGGGATGGCCGAAGCACGCACAATCCCCATATCACACGGTACAAGGATACTTATATTCTCTATTATATGGGCTCCACCCATCCCTTTGAGGACGTCCTGTGCGGTGAAGAGTATGGATTGGACGATCCCCGGTGCATTGTGGGGCGCGCTAATAAAAGAGTAGGCATTGCCACGGCCCAAAGCGTGTTTGGTCCATGGAAAAGGCTGGATGAGCCCATTCTTCCAACCCGTCCGAGACATTTTGACAGCTTCCTTACCTCGAATCCCTCTCCATGCCTTAACGAGGATGGTTCGGTGCTGCTTATCTATAAAGCTCGCAGATATGAAGGCAATACTCATGGCAGAATGACCATTGGGGTTGCGGCTGCCGATCATTTTCAGGAAAAATACAGGGTGCTAAAAAATGAGCCTCTTTTTCCGCCGGAAATCCATGTAGAGGACCCCTTTATCTGGAAGACCCAGGAAGGCTATGAGCTTATAGCCAAGGATATGGAAGGCAATATCTGCGGGGAAAAGCATGGCGGTATCCATGCTCTTTCGAAAGATGGGCTCAATTGGGAAGTTTTAAAAGGCAGGCTCTCTTATTCGCGAAAAATCAAATGGGACGATGGTAAGGAAGAGGTCATGGGGAATCTGGAAAGGCCCTTCATCCTTTTCCAGCAGAATAGACCCACTCATATGTTTTTTGCAACGGCCGACGGAAGCGGAGGATTCGCGGGAGCTTCAAATACCTGGAACATGGTCATTCCTCTGAAAAGTGAATGATCCGGTGAGCACTATATAGGAAATGGGGATAAAGATAAGTATGTCGGAATCCAATACATATAAAAAAACAACCACGGGGAAAATCCACTATGTCAATAGTACCCCGGAACTCAACCTCGCTCTGGCTGAAGCAGAGCCTGGGGACATCGTCATTTTAAATGATGGTGTATATACGGGAGAAATTGAGCCGGTTCAAAACAAGAGGGGGACACCCGAAGCTGTCATAAGGATTAGGGCAGCCAACCGCGGTATGGCGGAAATCGGGGGCCAAAGCGGCTTCCACTTTGAAAACTGCTCCCATATTATTGTTGAGGGATTGAAAATAACTGCGTCTGGGAGAAAATATCAGGATGAAAACGTCAATGTCATATGGTTTGAAGGTTGCAGCCACATGCGTGTGACCCGCTGCCATATCATGGTCAATGAGCTATGGGAAAAAACCACCTGCTTGCTCATAAGCGGGGAGAACAGCCATCATCACCGGGTTGACCGGAATTTCTTCGAGGGTAAGCATAAGAGCGGACTCATGCTGGACATCACCGGTGGGGAATCTCAGGCAAGCCAGTACGACAGGGTTGAATACAATTATTTTAAAGATAATACCCCAAAAATCGTCAATGGCAAGGAGACTGTGAGAATCGGTCTTAGTAACGTATCCCGGTCCAGCTCTTTTTCTGTTGTCCAGTACAATCTTTTCGAGGATTGCAGCGGAGAGCCTGAAATCATATCGATCAAGGCCTGTGATACCGAGGTGCGGCACAATACCTTCAAGAATTCCCAGGGTCAGGTCGTCCTCCGCCACGGAGACAGGAGCAGCGTTTACGGCAATTATTTTATTGCCTTTGACGGAAGGCCCGAGGAAGGCGGTGTGCGCGTATATGGCGATGATCATAAAATCTACAATAACTATATGGAAGGCTTGACCGCCTCTGCCATACAAATCGATAAAGGCAATGCCCACACTACGGGTAAGCTTACGGCGGCCTGGACGCCAAGACGTATTGAGGTCTCCTTCAACACCCTTATAGATTGCGACGAAAATATAGAAATCGGAAAAAGGTATATTTATGACCCTGAGGACTGTGTCGTGGCTAAAAATATCATAACCGGCAGCATGGGTATCCTCCTCCACGATTATACCGATTCCAGAACGACTGTTTTCAAGGGCAACATCGTATACCCCAAAGGGAGCGCCTCCGTTTCCAATACCATGAGGCGGGATGATGAGGCCTGGGTAGTCGACCCTTTGTTGATCAGGGATGATGAAGGCATACAGCGGCTGTCGGCCTCAAGCCCAGCCATAGGCAAAGGGGTTGGAGAATTCCCCTATGTCATGGAGGATATTGACCAGCATTACCGGAAAGAAACCAGGGACATCGGCGCTTATGAGTTCTATGAGCGGAAAATAGCAACCCGCCGTCCCCTTGAACCAAAGGATGTGGGCTTGAGCGCGGTCGACGACAGGTGTGATACAGCGGAAGACCAAATAAAAATCGTCATAGCGGGTGATTCCACAGCCAGCGAATACCCGGATTCAGTAGCTCCCAGAACCGGGTGGGGACAGATTTTCGAGAGATTTTTCACAGACGGCGTCAAAATATGTAATCATGCATCACCGGGAAGAAGCACCAAAAGCTTTATCGAACAGGGGCGTCTGGACGAAGCCTTAAGAGATTTGAGTGCGGGGGACTATTTCTTTATCCAGTTCGGACACAACGATGGGAAAACCGGGGACCCGGCCCGGTATACAGAGCCGTTTACAACGTACAAGCAGAATCTCGCAAAATTTGTTGAGAGTGCCAGAGCGGCCGGTGCATATCCTTTATTGCTGACACCCATTGAACGCAGAGGCTTTTCTGAGAACGGCAGTATTATTCCTTCTCATGGAGAGTATCCCAAGGCCATGATGGCGCTTGCCGGGGATTTGCAGGTACCATTAATTGATATGACCTCAAAAAGCCAGCTTTTGTTTAATCAAGCGGGAGAGGGAAAAGCAAAGGAACTGTTTTTATGGCTTGAACCGGGCGAATGGGACAATTATCCGAATGGTGTTAAGGATAATGTCCATTTTCAATTATCAGGTGCTGTTGAAATCTGCAAACTTATTATAGAGGGCCTGAAAGAGCTGAATCATCCGCTTGCAAAATTTCTGAAATGAAAAAGTTCGAAGCCGTATGGCCTTGAAATGTAATCAAGTCACTGAAACAGATTCTAATAAAAGATATAGTAAGGGTTAAGAAAAATAATAAAAATAAAGGTGATGAGTTGAAGAATAGCAGATTTTTATTTTTGTTTACCCTTACTTATTTCGCATTGGGATTTGTTAATATCCATTTTGCATTATTAGGATTAGTTTGCATGGCATTACCTCTCATTCTTTTATTAAAGAATAAGAAAAAAACATGGTGCCAAGGTTATTGTCCAAGGGCTTCCCTTTATACAAACTGTGGAAAATTAAAGGGCAAGAGCTCAAGAAAAACCCCCATGTTTTTTATTAATGGCCATATGAAGTGGATTATGCTGGCTTATTTTGCAATATCATTGTTCTTTATTATTGGCTCAACACTTAAAGTTGCCAGCGGTTCAATGATGCCAATGAATTATCTGAGATTTTTATTGGTTATCCCTATAAGGGGTGAAATGCCGCAATTGATTGAATTAAGCGGGATTGCACCATGGCTTACCCATTTTTCCTACCGGTTCTATTCAATGATGATGACCACCACTACATTAGGACTGATTCTTGCATTTATCTATAAACCCAGAACCTGGTGTACGGTTTGTCCTATTGCTACCGTATCGGACATTTATATTAAAAGCTGCAAATCAAAATCGCTATAAGATATTGAGCTATATCTTAACGCCCATGAAAAGTCATGATAATATAAGACTATGGAATTGAGATGCCCGGAGGTTAACTTCGGGCTTTAATCCATGTAATCATGCCGCCACGATTCTTTAACGTAAAAGATAATAGGGAGAATCATTCATAATAAAGCTTGCTGAATGGGGAGGCTAATTTCTATGTTATACGACTTATTAAAAGCCAGAAGAAGCATAAGGAAATTCCAGGAGAGGGAAGTTGAAAAGGATAAGCTTGATACTATACTAAAAAGTGCCCTGTTATCACCTTCTTCACGAGCTAGAAGACCCTGGGAGTTTGTAGCTGTCACTGATAAAGCCTTGCTTCAGCAACTTTCAGAATGCAGGGAGCACAGCTCATCCTTTATAGCCGCAGCTCCGTTGGGTATTGCTATTGCTGCAAACCCACAGGCCTGTGATGTCTGGATAGAGGATGCTTCAATTTCGGCAACCCTCATTCAGCTGTCGGCACATTCTTTAGGGCTGGGATCATGCTGGATACAGATTAGAGAAAGATTCGGCAAAAACAATATTAAAGCAGGAGATTATATCAAAGAAATTCTAGGGATACCTGCAGAATATGAAGTTGAATGCATGATAGCAATTGGATATCCGGCAGAAGAGAAGAAGGCCTATACGGAAGATGATTTGATTTTTAGCAAGTTGCATCTTAATAAGTTTTGAGCTGTGCTTTTGTTTTGCTGCGTCGCGTTTCCATATACTTAGGGAGGTTTTGAGGGAGTGGACAGTATGATATAATAACATTACCCGTTACCGAAATCAAAGATTTCGAACGGGAGCCCAAGTTATTGATACTTCGTATTAATAACATTTACCCAAGTTATTGATACTTCGTAATAATTAAAACAAGGAAGAGTACAGTAAATGCTGCTTAAAATAACAAATGGCTGTGTGGCCTTCGGCACGGATATTATATTATCAGGAATAGATTTTGAAATCAACAAAGGTGAAAAGATCGCTTTGGTCGGACGAAATGGATGCGGAAAAACAACGCTGCTTAAGCTGATGGTTGGTGAATATGAACTTACAAAGCTTAGTGATGCGGAAAGCTCATCCATTGTTAAATCAGGAAGCCCAACCATCGGTTACCTCCGACAGGTTACGTTTGAGGATGAAACCGTTACCCTTGAAGACGAAGTTAAAAAAGCATATAGGGAATTGCTGGATATCGAAAACAGAATGGAAAAGCTTTTGAGAGAGATGGAGAGCAATCCCAATGATGCGGCGTTTTCCAAGTACTCGGAATTGCAGGAACGGTACAAGCTGCTTGACGGATACGGCTATAAAAAGGAATGCGAGATTGCCATCAGGCAGTTTGGATTTACAAATGAGGACAAGGCAAAGCCCCTTTCAGATTTTTCTGGTGGGCAGCGGACGAAAATAGCCTTTATTAAGCTATTGCTCAGCAAGCCTGACATTTTACTGTTGGACGAGCCCACCAATCATCTTGACATCAATGCTATCGAATGGCTTGAAGAATATTTGAAGTCTTACAAAAACGCGGTTGTTATCGTTTCTCATGATCGAGAATTTCTTGATAAAATAGTCAGCTCGGTACATGAGATTGAACGGGGAAGGATTACAAAATACAGCGGAAATTATTCTGCTTTTGCTGCAAAAAAGCGTCTTGAGTGGGAAAAGCAGCAAAAAGACTATATTGAGCAACAAAAGGAAATTGCGCATTTAAGCGGACTTGTTGAGCGATTTCGCTATAAAGCCACTAAGGCCGCCATGGCACAATCAAAATTGAAGCAGATTGAGCGGATGGACGTTGTGGATGCACCTGAACTGGCAGATACAAGGAGCTTTCACGCCAGTTTCGAGCCTGAAAATCAAAGTGTTAAATTGGTATTATCGGTGAAGGATTTAGAAATAGGCTATGATGAGCCGCTATCAACCATTTCTCTTCAAGTCATGCGAGGGGAAAAGATCGGTATAATAGGCGGAAACGGCCTTGGAAAATCCACCTTCTTAAAAACCATTGTTGGCAGGATACCGGCATTGGGTGGTACATTTTCTGTTGGAGAAAGGGTCAAAATCGGCTATTTTGATCAGCAGATGGCACAGTATAAAAGTGATAAAAACGTACTTGACGAATATTGGGACGAGTTCCCTGATTTGACCCAGACAGAGGTGCGAAGCAGCCTTGGCGCTTTCCTTTTTACACATGATGATGTTTTTAAGCCGGTCAATGCCCTTTCAGGGGGAGAGAAGGTGCGTCTTGAGCTTTGCAAAATACTGCAGCGAAGACCGAACTTCTTAATTCTTGATGAGCCTACTAACCATATGGATATCATTGGTAAGGAAACATTGGAAAAGATGTTGAAGGACTACACAGGCACGCTTCTTTTCGTTTCCCATGACCGATATTTTGTAAAGCAGGTCTCTCAATCGGTTCTTGTATTTGAAAACGACAATGTCCAGCTGTACCCCTATGGATACGAATATTATCTTGAGCAGGCTGCAAAGAAGACAGAAGATGAAAAAGTCGCCATTGTAAAAGATAAAAAGGAAAAGAAAAGCTTTACGACTCCCGCTAAGGAAAAAGCAAAACGGGAAGCCAGGATTAAAAAGCTTGAAGCCTTGGTTTCGGATTGTGATGAAAAAATAGCTAAGCTTAAAGATGAGCTTGAATCGGACCATGTTGTTTCAGATTATGTTAAATTAACAGAGCTGCATGAAAAACTTGCGGAACAGGAAGAATTAAACCTCGGCTATTTGGAAGAATGGGATACGCTGTTGGATGAAGAATGACGCATGCCGTTTCCGCTGCCCGTAGTTTTTGTGGTTTATGGTTTTAAAGGAGGCCCGTTTTAATGTCTATTCAAATTGGCATCTGTGACGATAATGAGTCAGATATTAAAATACTCTCAGAAGCTTTATTTGCTTATGACCCTTCTTTTCAAATTTCAACCTATTCTGACGGAGAAGCTTTACTAGAGGATTGTTTGGAACAAAGAATCTTATTCGATATTCTTTTCCTGGATATTTATATGCCCGGACTAAACGGAATTGAAACCGCCGGGAAGATACGGGCGTGTATGAATGATGCGAAAATCATTTTTATTTCTTCAAGCAATGAACATTACCCGGAAGCATATGACGTGTTCGCATTTAATTACATACTCAAGCCGATAAATTCTCAAAAGTTGAACAACGTATTAAATCAGGCCATGAAGGAAGTTACAAGGGAACGTCGCAAACAGATAGTCATTAGCTATAAATCAAAAAGTCACCGGGTTTTTTGCAGTGATATTCAATACATAGAAAGCAGAGAAAAAATCATCTATTTTCACATGGCAGATAAAACCACGCTGCAATGTTACGCAAAACTTGATGAGACATTGGAACAATTACCGCGAGAGACTTTTATCCGCTGTCACCAAAGCTTTATTGTCAATATTCTTCACGTAACTGAGATGGGTGACAGACACTTCCGCATTGATCCTGCTGTTATCGGCATATCCAAAAAACATCTAAAAGAGTCAAAAGAAAAGTATTTCGCGTATCTTTTTGCTCATCTGAACAGAGGGCCGTGATATGATAAAAGAGAAACAGCGGAAACGAGTTCTTATCTTGTGCCTTATTCTCTCGGTTTTTTTTATGAATTTGCCGGTGATATATACAAAATATTATCACGAGTTTACAAACGCACCTAAGGCTTTCAACGGCACTATCAATTTGTCGGCTGAAAATCTGTCCCATGAGATCTATTTGGACGGGCAGTGGGAATTTTATTGGAACCGACTTATTGAGACCGATTCTGAACAGCTTCCTAAGCCTGATATGATCATTGATGTTCCTGATTCATGGTCCAATTATGTGATTGATGGGAAAAGCTTATCTGCCAGTGGATTCGGAAGCTATAAGCTAACCCTTACCGGACTGGAGTATGATCATCCTGTCGCATTATATATTCCTGACTTTGGAGGAGCCTATCGGGTATTCATCGATGGGCAGCTTGCCGCACAAAGCGGTACTGTGTCCAAAGATAACCACATGATATTTACGGTTCCAAAAGCTGCGTTATATCCCGTGATGCTTTCCAGTGAATCAACCCACACAGCGGTTATCGAGGTGGCGACCACACGCTTTTCCGGGCTTTATATGGTACCGGTTCTGAGGGATTACAACCAAGTCGTAAATGAAAATAGTATCAGGAACGCTGTTCGATTTATTCTATTTGGAATCGCCTTGTTTTCACTATTAAGTCTGATTGCCATGTATACGCTTTCCGTCAGACGAAAGCTGCATTCCTTTTGGTTGCCGGTTATGATCTTTTTTATACTGATGCGTATTATGCTTACAACAGAGTTTTACAGTATCTGGCAACCGCTTTTGTTCTTTAACCTATGTTATGAATCAACGAATGAATTGATGTATTTCTCAACCTTTATGCTGAAATATTTGCTGATATTCCTTGTGCAGGAGCAATGTGGAATTCAATTTACAAAAAAAGAAAAGATCGGATTTCTCGTTTACTATATATTACTTTATCTTACTTATTTATTTACGCCTCAAAGTATTTATAACCATTACCTGTCTGTGGTGGTACCGATGCTTACCTACGTCCTGGACTTCTTTCTGTTTGTAAAAATTTATCGTGACCGTGATACCATGAAAAAATATGGGATGGCGATTTTTTGGAGCGCCATCCTTGTTATTACAGGGCTGACCATTGAAAGCTATTATATCAACGGGAAGATTTATATGAACATGTCTTTGGTGGTCTTGCTTTTATTTACAGTGTTTGCACTGATTATGGCTTGGGTTTATGCTATGCGTGTGGGAGATCTCTACGACGACTTCTCAAAATCATCATCACGGCTGGAGCTGGCAAACAGCCAGATCACCATACAGAAGGAATATTTTGATGCGCTTAGCAGTCAGATGAATGAAATTCGGGAGATCAAGCATGATATTCGGCACTTCATAGGGACTATGAGCCGGCTCGCTGAAGAGGATCTTTATGAGGAGTTGAAAGGTTTTTTGCGGGAATACAGCGAAAAAACCGAAATGGAACAGCTTCCGGTTTTTTGCGAGAACATCGTGGCCAATTCCATTATCGGATATTATTACTTGCGAGCTAAAGAATACGGAATTACATTTGAAAGCAAATGCAATATACCAAGACAGTCCGTCATGAGTGACAGCGACCTTTGTATTGTACTTGGAAATGCTTTGGAAAACGCTGTATATGCATGCAAGCAAATGGAAAGACATAACAGGATATATATATCCATAGAAGCGGGGATCCTTAAAAAACAAAATCTCGTGAAAATAAGAAATACTTATAACGGCAGTTGTGAAGTCAGGGACAATCATCTTATCTCTACAAAAAACGGGAAGTCACACGGCTTTGGTCTCCGGAACATTGAAAGAGTTATTGCATCATACGGTGGTATTGTGAAAATAGAGTATGATGAAAAGGAATTTACTTTGATGGCGTCAGTTCCTGAAAAATAGACTAAATTTCAAATTGAGATTCCCAAGACAAGGGGGGTCTCTTTTTTTAACCTCTTTGTCCAATTTCGGCAATAAAAGGGCCAATTTCGTCATAGGCATAATGGGAATGGCTCAATTTCGCTATAATGTGATTCGAAATATATTGCAGCTTTATGGATGTGAGATGAATATGGTTTATAGGTTTTATCCAAAATGGGAAAATACGCTTTTTATGTTGGAACAATGCTGTCATTGCAGGATACCTTATTATTCAAAACAGGAAATGGGTGAGTTATACCCAAATGGCGGTTATGAGATCATTGGGGAAATTGGAAATATCGCTAAAGCATATAATGGGCAGGATATGATTGATTGCGGTACAGGTAAGCTCACCCCGATATTTCCTCGAGGTACTTTGAAGAGGCCTTTTGAATGGGTAGCCGGCTATGCGGCAGTTGGAGAAAATATCTATGTGACAGTAGTTAAGGGCCTTCTGCCGAGAAAAAACAATTTATTGGAAATGAAGTTAACCAAGTGGTAAATACACAGAGGCTTTATGATGAAGATGAAAAAATATATACATATTTATCAATGCAGGATGGGCGATATACTTGCAGATGATTTATACGATCAGTCCGGGTTTCTTATCATTTCAAAGAATTCGCCAATCGATGAGCATGTCATTAAAAGGTTAAGGATTTTCAGAATACGCCAGTTATCGGTGTATGAGGAGTCAAAATAAATGGCTGTAAAGAGAGGTGACTTTCATTGAAAGACTGTTTATTTAAGCATGCTCCGCTTATACTTCTTGTAGTTGGCATTGAAATGTGGCTGGTTGCTTTTCTTTTTTATGAAAAAATAGGATTAAAAATAACTTTAATTTCCTGCATGGTCTGTCAACTACTACTGTTTTTATGTAGCGGCATAATTATTAAAAAACTATACAAGCAGGCTAATAGTGATAGTTTGACGGGCACATTCAACAGAAGATGTTTCATTACAAAGATGTCTGCATTCTTAATGACGAAACTCCCAATTTCATTAATAATGATTGATGTTGATAACTTCAAAAGGATTAATGACAGCTATGGACATTCGGCAGGAGATGAAGCCTTGAAACAGCTTACTGAAATTCTTAGAAATAATACAAGGCGTAGTGATATAGTTGCTCGGTTGGGTGGGGAAGAATTTGCTGTGGTTATGCCTCAAACCAGTGGTGAAAATGCGCTTAAGCTGGCTGAAAGGATTAGACAGGTCATTGAATCAAAGGTATTTGTTTTTGGTTCTGCTACTGATAAAATGACTGTCAGTATAGGAGTTGCAACTACCCAAATTTCAATGGACGCCGACTGTTTTTTGAATTATGCTGATAAAGCATTGTATAGAGCCAAAGAAACAAAGAATACTATTGTGATTTATGAATAAGGTTGATATGTCAGAAGCTTCACTGCTATTTTCATGGCATGAATATTGCGATAAAATGATAATATAAGTAAGTGAGGTGAGGGTCGGGCGTAAGCTTGAATTGATATGAATAAAAAGATAGTTACAGTTCTATTGATTTCAGTCCTTATAGTGTTGCTTTATTCGCCAATAACTGTTTATGCAGATAATAAGGATTACGATGTTTCCAAGTATACGATTAATGTCGTCATCAATCCCGATGGCTCCGCCGATATTGAAGAAGCCATCACCTATCGCTTCGACGGAGAGTTTAATGGGGTATTTCGTGATGTGGATTTTTCATCCACAGGTGGTATAGTCAATGCGAAGGTTTTTGTTAAGAGAGATGGAGGACTTACTGAATTGCAGCTAAATTCCACCAAGGATTTGGATGCAAGAGGGAAGAATGGCACTTATAATCTGGTAATTGAGGGTGAACTCGCACGCTTCAAGATTTATGAGAAATCTGAGGATGAAGATAAAAGCTTTGTTTTCACATACACCTTTGAGGATGTTGTGACAAAATACAATGACATAGCCGAATTCAACAGAAAGATGATAGATCCCAACTGGGATGTCGCCCTGAATAACATTTCCATTAACTTTACTCTTCCCGAAGGCGCAGCACGTGATGAAATAAAGGTATTCGGTCATGGCTCCCTTCTTGGAGAGTCAAAGATAATAGATGAGGGCCATGTGCGGTTTAAAGTTCCCAATGTCAAACCAGGAGAGATGGTGGAGACCCTGGTGTTGTTCCCAACAAGGCTGGTTCCCCAATCAACAAAAATTATCAATAAGGATGCTCTGCCGAGGATCATGGCCAATGAAAAGGTTCTTGCTGAAGAAGCCAACAAACGAAGAGAAGAAGCAAAAAAACAACAGGCCAGAAAAGCCATGATGAGGTCCATTGGAAATACCCTCACCGTCGTTTTCTCAATTGCCTGGCTAGGGATCATCATCGTTCTTTACCGAAAATATGATAAGGAGTTCAAGCACAGCTTTGAAGGCAAGTATTACAGAGAGCTTCCTGGTGATTACACCCCTGCCGAAATGAGTATTCTGCTTTCAATGGGTAACGTGTTAACCCGGGATGTCACCGCAACCTTGATGGATCTTGTAAGAAAGAAGCAATTGATCCTGTCTTCTGAGAAAGCTCTGAAAAAGAGATTATTTAAAAGCTCGGAAGTCAACGAATATACTGTATCACGTAATCCAAAAGCTCCGGATATATCTCTTAAGAAGCATGAAGCCTTTCTTATGAATTGGTTCATTGATACTCTGGGTGATGGCAATAGCGTCAATCTTGATACAATTGCCGAATATGCTAAAACCGAATCGAAAGCCAGAAAATTTAAGAAGGATTATGATAAATGGTGTGAGCTGGCTAAAAAAGAAGCAGATAAAAACGGCTTTTTTGAGAAGATCCCTAAAAAAGGCATTGGAACAGGTGTCGCTTTCTCTTTGCTATATCTTCTCCTGGGAGTTTTAATTCTCCTTATATTTAGTACTGCAGCTGGTTCAATTCTCATTGTGCTATTCATCATTCTTTTTATTTTTTCGGTGCGTATTGGCAGACGCACAGCCTATGGTAATGAGCAAAAGGCCATGTGGGACGCCTTTAAGAATTTTCTTAAGGATTTCAGCAGGCTGGACAAAGCTACCATGCCATCCATTGTCATCTGGGAGCATTATCTTGTCTACGCCATATCTCTGGGTGTCGCAAAGGAAGTTATCAAGCAGCTCCCCCTGGTCTTTAACGATGCTGATCTTCACGACAGCGGGCTTACCTTTATGTATGGCCACAACAGCTATTTAAGCTTTGCCATATTAAGCAATGCCCTTGACAGAACTGTTGATTCCGTAAATGGTGCAATCAGTAATGCCATGTCGGTGGCCGATTCAACTTTATCCTCTTCTTCCGGTGGAGGCGGCGGATTTAGCGGCGGGAGCTCCGGCGGAGGCGGAGGCGGCGGTGGGGGCGGGGCCTTCTGACCGTCAGCAGTGTTTGGTCATACGCGCCCTTTATGATAAAATTAACTCATATTGAACGGGTATTTAAATTGAGGAGGATGATCGATATGCCAACACCTGTTATCGTAATCATTATTATCGTAGCTATTATCCTGCTGTATGCTTTGACCACATACAACTCACTTGTAGGAAAGAAGAACAAGGTGGCCAATTCCTGGAGCCAGATTGATGTCCAGCTCAAGAGAAGGTTTGACCTGATACCCAATTTACTGGAGACAGTAAAGGGTTATGCCGCCCACGAGAAGAAGGCCTTTGAGGATGTTACGGCAGCAAGAGCAAAATATATGTCGGCAGGTAACCATCAGGAGGCTATTGACGCCGATGGCCAGTTAAGCAAAGGTCTAGGAAAGCTATTTGCTGTCGCTGAAGCCTATCCCGAACTGAAGGCCAATACCAATTTCCTTCAGCTCCAGGAGGAGCTTGCAAATACCGAGGATAAAATCAGTTTTGCAAGACAATTTTATAACGATGTGGTCATGGATTATAACAACTCGGTTCAGATGGTGCCGTCAAGCATCATCGCGGGTATGTTCAGGTTTAAGACAGAGGAATTTATCCGGGTTAGCGAAGCAGAAGCCGCAGTACCAAAGATACAGTTTTGACCAATATTTGACCGTTCATATTTAAGAGGGGAAGATATACCCTCTTTTTTCCTGCTCATAAAGCAAGTATGATGTCACCTATTGACATTTATAAATATTGGGTTGATAATGTAACCAGATAGTTACTTATTATTAAAGGGACGTAATCAATGAGAGAACGCAATTCCCAAAAATCAAAAGAAGATATACTGCTTGCAGCAGAAATTGAATTTGCAGAAAAGGGTATTTATGGTGCCAGAGTTGACGAAATAGCCAAACAGGCCAATATCAACAAGCGGATGATTTATGAATACTTCGGAAGTAAGGACGAGCTCTATAAAGCTGTACTGGTAAATGTATATGGCAGGCTTGGCAATCAGGAAATCGGTGTTTTGACTGAAAAAACCGACGCTGCTGATGCTATAAGGAAGCTCATAAAGCTCTATTTTAAATTTCTGAAGGAAAACCCTACTTATGTCAATCTTCTGCAGTGGGAGAATCTTAATAAGGGAAGGTATATCAAGGACGCGGATTTTACGGGAATCAAAGATCCGACTCTCGAGCTCTTAAGAAAGATTATCGGCAAAGGCAAGGCAGAAGGGGCATTTAAGCCTGAGACTGATACCGAGCAGGTTATACTGTCATTGCTCACCTACTGCTTTTCGTATTTTTCAAACCGATATACATTATCCACGCTTTTAGGTAAAAAGCTAGATGAGGATGAAAATATCAATAAACGTATTGAGCATGTAACCGGAATGTTTTTATCCTACCTTTGCATATAGGGGGACTTAACTGTCCCACATTATAGAAATGATCAATGCCCCATCAGTTCTCATGCCTTAAAGTAACTAAATGGTTATTTACTATAAGGAGTGCAAGCTGAATACCACTAAATACCATCATTAATGGCATAAAAATTGATGATTTAAATAGAAAGAGGAGAGATTTTATGTGGAATGAGGAATTACTGGACAGGAAATTATCAACACCATCCCCGAAGCTTATCGAGGATATGTCAAAAATCCAGGGGGATATTTTAATTATTGGAGCAGGGGGAAAAATGGGTCCTTCTCTGGCTATTCTCGCGAAGAATGCCATAAGAGAAGCAGGCATCAATAAACGGGTAATCGCCGTATCACGCTTTACTGATCCCATTGTTACAAGGCTCATGAAGGACGATGAGATTGAAACAATCAGCGTGGATTTGCTAGAGCCGGGTGCCTTGGAACAACTACCCGAGATTCCAAATGTTATCTACATGGCCGGGCGCAAGTTCGGGACCGACGGTCAGGAGGCTCAAACCTGGGCAATGAATGCATGGCTTCCTTCGTTAATTGCGGAAAAGTTTAAGCATTCTAGAATAGTTGTATTTTCCTCCGGCAATATCTATCCCATGATGCCCGTACATTCAGGAGGTGCTACCGAGGAAACAAAGCCTTCGCCCACGGGGGAATATGCCATGTCCTGCCTGGGGCGTGAGCGTATGTTTGAATACGGCTCCAGCAAATACGGAACAGAGGTCTTTATATATAGATTGAACTACGCAGTGGATTTAAGGTATGGGGTCCTTCATGATATTGCCGTAAACATTATGGAGGGAAAACCCGTCAGCCTGGCTGCTACAAGCTTTAACTGCATCTGGCAGGGTGATGCCAATGAAATGGCTTTGCGTGCGTTGCTGCATACCGGCAGTCCTGCTGTCAAAGTAAATATCACCGGACCGGAAACCGTGTCGATCAGCCATGCAGCTAGAGAACTGGGAAAGCTTTTGGGTAAGGAACCTATATTTGAAGGGCAGGAATCCGATAGCGCGCTACTCAACAATTCGGCTCTAGCTATGGAAACCTTCGGGTATCCCACTGTATCCATGAAGACCTTGATTCGCTGGCAGGCAGAATGGATATTGGATGGAGGAAGGTCCTTGGGAAAACCCACTCATTTTGAAGAAAGGAAGGGAAATTACTGATGAACAGACATGAAAAAGCATTAAAAATATTGGCAGATGGCACCTTTATACCGGCACACCCCCTTGCGTTGACTGCGGACAGAAAGCTGGATGAAAAAAGGCAGAGAATGCTTACGCGTTATTATCTTGCTTCCGGTGTTGGAGGATTGGCCATCGCCGTACATACTACCCAATTTGAAATCAGAAAGCCTGATGTTGGTCTGTTTGAGCCTGTGCTAAGATTGGCCGTTGAAGAAATTGAGGCTTTTGAAAATAAAACAGGCAAAGCAATTGTCAGAATAGCAGGCGTTTGTGGCCCTTTAAACCAGGCGGCTCAGGAAGCCCGGACAGCGCTGAATCTCGGTTATGACGCGGTCTTGTTAAGTCCTGGAGGACTAAATAGCCTCACAGAGGAAGAAATGCTCGCGCGTACAAGGGCAGTTTCCAAGATCATTCCCGTAGTAGGATTCTATCTTCAGTCTTCAGTGGGAGGCAGGGCCTTTACCTATGATTATTGGCAGAAATTCTGTGAAATAGAGAACGTGGTCGCCATTAAGAGCGCACCCTTCAATCGCTATCAAACGCTGGATGTAGTGAGAGCCGCCGCATTGTCATCAAGAGCCGATAAAATTGCGCTATACACCGGAAACGATGACAATATTGTTGTTGATTTGCTTACAAAGTACAGATTCACCCATGAAGGAAGAACCTATGAAAAACGCATTGTGGGAGGCTTGTTAGGCCATTGGTCCGTATGGACAAATACTGCAGTCAAGATGTTTGAAATGCTTAAAGAGGCCGCCTTATCAGAGACTATCTCGGCGGAGCTTTTAACCTTGGCTGTGGAGGTAACAGATGCAAACGCTGCCTTCTTTGATACGGCAAACGGCTTTAAAGGCTGTATTGCAGGCCTTCATGAAGTTTTAAGAAGGCAGAAGCTTATGGAAGGGATTTGGTGCCTGAACAAGGACGAGACCCTTTCACCTGGACAGATGGAGGAGATCGATCGGGTTTACCGTATGTACCCGCATCTAAATGATGATCAATTCGTAGCCGACAATATAAATAACTGGGCGTAATAACCGATCCCGTGGGGCGAAGTCAGCATGGGTGAATTGGAGGAAGCGAAGCGAATGATGGATAGTAATGAGTTGAAGAAGAAGGTATCAGCGGCCATTGATAGAAGCCGAGATGAGATAATCAGCATTGGCGATGCCATATTAAGCCGGCCTGAAATGGGGTTTAAGGAGATTAAGACAGCTCAAGGTATAGCCAAAGTCTTTCGGTCTCTGGGTTTAGAATATGAGGAAAATCTTGCTGTGACAGGCCTTAAAAGTACAATAAAAGGCAGAAGCAGCAAGCTTAAGGTTGCTGTAATCGGAGAAATGGATGCGGTTATCTGTCCCTCACATCCTCAGGCTGATACCTCAACAGGCGCTGCACATTCCTGCGGACATAATGCCCAGGTTGCCTCCATGCTCGGTGTGGCTTACGGGCTGGTACATAGCGGCATCATGGAGGAACTGGACGGTGATGTGGCTTTCATGGCTGTTCCGGCAGAGGAATTTGTAGAGCTTGAATATAGGGAGCATCTTAAAAGTACTGGGAAAATCAGTTTTTTTGGCGGAAAGCAGGAACTTATCAGGCTAGGGGTCTTTGATGACATTGATATGGCCATGATGGTCCATTCCCATGGAGGAACAGTTGAAAGAAAGGCCTTCATTAATGGCGGAGGCTCAGGCTTTGTCGGGAAGACGGTCAGGTTTAAAGGGCGTGAAGCCCATGCCGGAGGTGCGCCTCACGAGGGCGTTAATGCACTCAACGCCGCAATGCTTGCCATCATGGGCATTCATGTTCAAAGAGAGGTTTTCAGAGATGAGGACGGTATACGGGTGCATCCTATTATCACCAGGGGCGGTGACCTTGTTAATATTGTCCCTGCCGATGTTCGTATGGAAACCTATGTCAGAGGTAAAAACATTGAGGCCATACTATCTGCCAATGAAAAGGTGAACCGTGCTATCAAAGCCGGGGCTGATTGCGTAGGAGCGGAGGCTGAAATCAATGAAATACCAGGCTATCTTCCTCTCAATCAGGATAAAAGGCTGGGTGAACTTTTTGCAAACAACATCAGTCCGTTTATCGGTGCAGATCATGTGATACGCGGTGTTGATATGATAGGATCGACGGATATTGGTGACTTAAGTACCATCATGCCCGTTATCCAGCCTACAATGGGTGGCTTTAAGGGGCAGGCCCACAGCAGGGACTTCGAAATAGTCGATAAAGAGGCAGCCTACATCCTGCCTGCCAAGGCTATGGCCATGACCATTATCGATTTACTTTATAATGGCGCAGTAACAGGTAAAAAAATCAGGGAAGAATTTAAACCTCAATATTCCAGGGAAGAATATCTGAGGGTATGGAAAGCTTTTTTAATTCAGAATCATCTATAGGATGGAGGCATCAGGATAACTAACCATACCGGCTGGGGAAAAATAATCCTCAACCGGTTTTTTCATAGGGGAAGATTGACAGAATGATAGGTTTAAGTTTATCCTGTGTATACGAATAGCAACGATAGTAGAGAATGTTTCTGTCAATGTTGGAGGTAAATATTTTGGATCTCAATAAAAACTGGAAAAGGGACACCATACTGTTTTTATCAAGTCAAGCCTTTTCACTTTTTGGTTCAATGCTGGTTCAGTACGCTATCACATGGTATATTACACTGGAAACACAATCGGGCTTGATGATGACGATAGCCATTATTTGCGGTTTTGTTCCGACTTTCTTCATTTCACCCTTTGCAGGCGTGTGGGCTGACAGATATAATCGCAAGCTGCTTATTATGCTCTCGGATTCATTAATAGCGATAGCAACGCTTATTCTGGCCATATTGTTTTTTATGGGATATGACTCCATATGGCTGCTCTTTGTGGCATCTGCCATACGATCAGTCGGTTCGGGGATTCAAACACCCGCAGTAGGAGCCATTCTCCCAAGTCTGGTGCCTGAAGAAAAGCTAACAAAGGTAAATGGTATAAATAGCAGTATTCAATCCATGCTTATGCTGGTATCACCCATGCTGAGCGGTGCACTGCTGTCTTTTGCATCAATCGAGGCCATCTTTTTTATCGATGTTGTTACAGCAGCCGCAGCGGTTTTTATATTGCTTTTGTTCCTACATGTTCCAACCCATGCAAAAGCGCTTGAGAAAAGGGAAACAGGCTATTTTGGTGATATGCTTGAGGGTGTCAGATATATCAAAAATCATGGCTACGTAAAAACCATCTTTACTTTTTGTGGTGCTTACTTTATATTAGTGGCACCCTTATCCTTTTTGACTCCGCTGCAGGTAACCCGCAGCTTTGGAGATGATGTCTGGCGTTTAACAGCTATTGAAATGACATTTTCAGTCGGTATGATGGCAGGCGGCATACTTATAGCAGCCTGGGGCGGCTTTAAAAACAAGGTTCACACCATGGTGCTGTCGACGCTTATTATAGCGGCTTGTACTGTTGGACTTGGTATAATTCCTGTTTTCTGGATTTATCTGTTTCTGATGGCATTGGTCGGATTTGTTATGCCGATGTTTAACACACCCTTCACAGTTCTATTGCAGCAGAAGGTTGAGCCTGATTTTCTGGGTAGAGTATTCGGAGTCTTAAGCATGATATCAAGCTCCATAATGCCTTTGGCCATGCTTGTCTATGGACCGATTGCCGACATCATAAGGATAGAATGGCTGCTGTTGGTAACCGGATTGCTCATATTTGTTGAAGGCCTATTTATGCTGAACAACAAGGTGTTGCTTGAGGCTGGAAAACCCATTCAGTAGATGGGATATATAAACAAGCAGGAGGATCTCATTATGGCAATTGAAAAAGTACAGGCATATTTCAATAATTGGAATATGGTCAATAGGATACAGGAGTTTGAGGTTTCAAGTGCTACGGTTGAGTTGGCGGCAATAGCTCTCAATTGTGAACCGGAACGCATTGCAAAAACGTTGTCTTTTATAGTGAATGGGAAAGCAATTCTTATTGTGGCTGCAGGTGATGCTAAAATTGATAATCAAAAGTACAAGGAAAAGTTTGCTGCTAAAGCCAAAATGCTTACCCCGGAGGAAGTGGAAGAATTAGTTGGTCATGCCGTTGGCGGTGTTTGCCCGTTTGGAATAAATGATGGCGTACCTGTGTATCTCGATAAATCCTTGAAACGTTTTGAGACCGTTTTTCCAGCCTGCGGAAGCAGTAATAGCGCAATTGAATTAACCATTCCGGAGCTTGAAAAATATTCTGGATATACGGAATGGATTGATGTCTGCAAAGGCTGGAATGATATGAACCCCACCCGTTAGCGTAATCAAGTATTGCGAACGGGTCCCGGGAACCTTGTTACTTCGTAATAAAGAGGGTTAAGTATATATCCTTAACCCCCTTATCTTGAAGCCCTATTTTTCATTATCTGGGTACGAGCCTTAATTCCATCCAGTCCAAACCGATCCAATCATTAGGGCCTGTAGTGGATGTGTTTTCTATTGTTACCCGGGTGACTCTTCTTAAATTCGTGACGTTAAAAGTCAAATCTCTCCAGTTTGTAAATATGCCGCCAGCAGGCATTCCATGTGCAAGGTTTAGCCTTCCGTTATGCACCACGTTGCCATTGATTGTTATTCTCGCAGAGTAACGGTTAACCGGTACATTTGAATGGTCGTCAAGGACGGCACGAATCCTTATTTGAGCTCTTAGATTTCCAGGAACAAATAAAAATGCAGGGGATTCGAAGGTCCATGTCCCTCTGTTTCCGGTGTATAGTATATCTGCGTTTCCACTGGGATTTCCGTAGTTGGGGAAGGCTGTAAGCTCTTTAAAAAGAACAATAGTGGTCGTTGCCGGATTGTTACTTAAAAGAGGTGGTGGATCTCTCTTTAATTTAGCTTCAGGACTTATATTACCAAGGTTTTTATTATCAAACATGCCCATGTTATTGCCGGGGTTGTTATCACCAAACATGCCAATGTTATTACCGAGGTTATTATCACCAAACATGCCATAAGTATTGGCGGGGTTGTTATCGCCAAACATGCCATAAGTATTGCCCAAGTTGTTTTCGCCAAACATGCCATTAGTATTGCCCAAGTTGTTATCACCAAACATACCGAAAGAATCCTGCAAAGGATAATACTGAGGCGTTGTCATAAATTCTTGCGGATATTGTTGTCCTTGAAAATCTTGTGGAAGGCTATACATGACATCCGGATTTTGGCTTATAAAGGGATAGCTTGTACTAGGTGGGAACATAAATAAGTTCATCTCCTTACATCTTTATGTTTTATGATATTCCGAAATAGTAGGCGATGTTACATGTTTGCATTTTCCATGACAGTATTATATAAAAACGGTTTGTCTAGCCTATACTCTGCTAAAAGAGGAGCATATCTCTATTCCTTGAAAACTTCCTGTTTAGGAAGTATAATGGAAAAAAGTGCAAGTGCCGACAGCCGCTGAAAAGCCCGACGACAGGCGTAGAGGAAACGGACGCAAGCCCGTTCAGAAGGGAAGGCCGGATGAAAAAGGACGGACCAACAATACGTCACGGAATCCGCGATAAATTAAATCATCTGTTTCAGCATTTCCCGACAGCCTCTTATACGGACAAGGTTTGGAAAAGGCCTGCGCGGGTCGTTTTGCCCGTTATGCTGGCGCTGCTTGTCATTGCAGGCCTCTTCCTCCCCGCGCGGCTATCGGGCAGCCAAATGCCTCAGGCTCAAAACGGCGTACTTGATCTGGCGGACTGGAACAAAAAGCAGGCGTTTGCCGTGAGAGGCCAATGGGAGTTTTATTGGGATTCTCTGCTAAGCAGTGCGCAAATCAACGAAAGCGAAGCGTCCGCTCTCATCATTGCCCCCGGCAAATGGAGCCAGTATGAAATCGATGGTGCTAACCTGCCTGAAAAAGGAACGGCGACCTATCGTGTCCGCGTAACAGGAGCGCAATCCAGTGAGGTTTACGGCGTGCGTATAAAGGATATGAGAAATGTCTACCGGCTGTATGTGGACGACGTTCTTATCGCCCAAAACGGTGACTTCGGTGACGATTCGTCCGCTCCAGCCTCAAGCTACCGGCCTCAGCTTGCTTATTTTACGCCTAAGACTGACATCTTTGATTTGGTGATGCAAATAAGCAATAGTACATACGGAAACGGTGGAATGCTGGAGCCGGTCATGCTTGGAAGCTATGCGCAGGTTCTAGCCTTCGACAAGCGACTCGGGAGCGTGGTTACCTATGCCATGACGGTGCAGATGATCTCCTGCCTGTTCTTCCTCATCTTCTTTCTCGCGCAGCGCGGAGAAAAAGAAGCCTTGATCATGTCCATTCTCGCCGCCGCCATCCTGCTGCGCCTGTCGATTATCGGCAACGCGCTGTATACCATGTTCCCCGATATTACGGAGGTGTGGCTGCTTCGCCTCTACCTTTTATGCACGCCCTGGGCGGAGCTTCTGCTGCTGTATTTTCTCTATCTTGCCTATGGACGGCTGGTCCCCAGGTGGCAGGTTGGTCTTCTGCTTACCTATACCATAGCGGTGTCGCTGTTTATCCTGTTCTTCCCGCCTGATATCACGACCTGGGCACACCGGATAATGAACTATATCCTCCTGTTAGCGATGCTTCTTGTGACGGGGCATCTGGTAAGGGCGGCGTGGCAGGGCCGTCAGGGCGCGCCGCTGCTGCTGTTTGCTATGGCGCTGACCTCGTCTCTCATTTTTTACGGGCTTTTTCTGCCGGATTATTCGACCTGGTATTATTTGCTGGATACCTCGGCCTTTCAGTATATGGTCTTTATGTTCGCTCAGATGGCCGTGATCGCCAAGCGCTACCGGCGGGCACACGAGCTGGAAATCGCCCACCTCAAAGGGCAGATCCGTCCGCATTTCATCCACAACTCGCTGACCTCCATCATTTCCATCTCCCGCAGGGAGCCGGACCGGGCAAGAGAGCTTCTAGTGGATTTCAGCAGCTATCTGCGGGGTTTTTACGATTATGAAAGGGATGAACTGGTTCCCTTTTCTCAAGAGCTGGAACTGGTGCGGGCGTATACCGCGCTGGAGCGGGCGCGGTTCGGGGAGAAATACCGGGTGGAATACCAACTGGGAACGGAGGATTTTCTGCTCCCTTCGCTGATGCTTCAGCCGCTGGTGGAAAATGCTTTTGTTCACGGACTGCGTGAAAAGGAGCAGGGCGGTACGGTCACGGTCTATTCCCGGCGAGTAAAAAACGGCAGGGTACGAATCGGCGTCCAGGACGACGGCATAGGGCTTCTGAGAACCCAACCATCATCCCGCAGGGGCGTGGGAATCGAGAACATCAACCGTCGTCTTTCACGGCTCTACCGCACCGCACTGGTCTTTACCGTACCGCAGGACGGCTGCGAGGTTTATTTTGAAATTCCATATAGGGAGGTGAAGCTTCGTGAAGATATGGCTGATTGACGATGAGCTGCCCTGCCTGGATGAGCTGGCATGGCTGCTGGGGCAATATCCCGATCTGGAGATTTCGGGTATGGAAACAAATCCGCTGAAAGGGATGGAGGAAATGACTTTACGCCCGCCCGATGCGGTGTTTCTGGACATTGATATGCCGAGGTTCGACGGGCTGGAGCTGGCCCTGCGCATACAGGAGAAATGCCCCGGTGTGATCGTAATCTTCGTCACAGCATATGCCCAATTTGCGCTGGAGGCGTATAAAGCCCATCCATTGGACTTTCTGCTAAAGCCCGTCAAGCAGACCAGGCTTTCTGACTGCGTCGGCCATCTGCGCAGGCACTACGCGCTGCTGCATCCGGAAGGATCGGTAAAGCGCGGCCTTAATGTCCGCTGCTTTGGAACGTTTGAAATGACATGCAGCATGAGGATCAAATGGGGCACGCGCCGGGTCAGGGAACTGCTGCTATACCTGATCGGCAAAAACGGCTTTCCGGCATCAAAGTCTGAGCTGCTGGGTGCACTTTTTGGCGGTCAGGATGATAAGAATGCTGTCCACAACCTGTATGTGACGATCTACCGGCTGAAAAGCTTGCTGGATATGATTGATCCGGAACGCAGCCTGTTACGGCTGACGGCGGATAACGTACTTATACTTTCTCCCGGCGTATGCGACTTTACCGATTTTATGCGCTTCGCGCGGGAGAACTCTGTCATCACAAAAGCAAACGCTCCCGAAGCGATGCGCATGCTGGGGTTATATCGAGGGAGATATCTCGAAAAGGAGAGCTATGAGTGGGCGATTGAGAGGGAAAGCGAAGCGCAAGCCGAATACGAGCGTATCGCTTTGGGCCTTGGGAGCTTCTATATCGCGGCGGGTCGCCTGCCGGAAGCGGAGAATGTCCTGAGCGCATTGCTTCTAGGTAATGCGCTGTGCGAGGAAGCACACACCCTTCTGCTTGATATGGCGCTGCAAACCAGCAGCCGCGAAGCCTACCTGACACGTTACGAGCAATACGCCCGAATTATGAAAAATGAGCTGCGCTTGAAGCCGTCCCCACGCTACCGTGAGCAATACGAATGCTTGAAACGCTGAGAGTAAATATTTTGAAAAGCCGCCATGAATGGGTCAGCATGATATGCTCCCTGTCAAGTAGACAGTGGAAGAAATAAAAAATCAATTATGACGTCAACCAACAATTTTGGTTGGCGTCATTTTTATGCAGCCTGATTTATCAGATGTTGTCTGTATTCCATTGGGG
>JAEZJF010000014.1 GCA_023415825.1 Bacillota bacterium | reverse complement strand
CCGGTTCGTGCAGGAGCTAGCGCGCGAGGTCGGGGCGACGGTGACGACGTTCGATGACCAGGGCCGCCGCCGGGTGCGGTCGGTGCTGCGGTACTTCAAGGCGGTTGAGCCGCAGAAGCGCGGGGCGCTGCACCTGCACGTGCTGCTGCGCCGCGAGGATGGGGCTCCGCTCGTCGTCCGGCGGCGTGTGTTGCGCGCGCTGGCGCTGAAGCACGGGTTTGGGCACTCGGTGGACGTTCAGGCGTGCGAGACGGGCCACGCGAGCTACGTCGCGAAGTACGTAGCCAAGTCGGCTGACGTGCGCGAGGTCGTGCCGTGGCGCGCGCGTAAGTACGTCCGGCCCCGGGACCCGGGGTTGGTGCTCGACCGCGCGCGCGGGTGGCTGGTGGACCGGCGCACGGGTGAGGTGATCGGGGACGCTCTTGAGGTCGAGTCGGCGCACCCGACCTATCGCACCTGGTCTGCGTCGCGCGCGTGGGGGCTGTCGATGCTCCAGGTTCGCGCGGACCAGCGGCACTACGTGATGACGCTGGAGCTGCTCCCGGTGTGGGGGCTGCGCGACGGCGACGAGTGGGCGGCCGTGCGGGCAGCGTCGGCCGCGTGGGCGCGTCTGGCGGCACCGGATCGGCCGGACCTCGATACGGTCATGTCAGTTCGTTGAGCCGGGCCGTCGCCGCGTCGCGGAGCGCTTCGTGGGCCTCCCGGAGCAGGCGGGTGGGCACGGCGTCGGGGTAGTAGGCCAGCGCTGTTTCGATGAGCGCGGAGTCGCCGTGGTCGCGTGTGGTGAACACGGTGAGCGCGGACGGTGCAGTCTCGAGCGAGTTGAGGTAGAAGCGGATTGCGCCGAGGAGCGGGTTCGTTGCCGTGCTCATGGGTGGGTCTCCTTCGTGTGTTGCAGCGCTGCGCTGCATTCGATAAGGGGACCGACCTCGACACCCGGCGCGGTGTCAACCGCCATACAACTCTGGCGTGGACCTTGGTGCGGAGCACCGTCCGGGACCAGATGCGCAGGTGAGCGCGGTTGACGCCGTGCTGGGTGGCGTGGACGATGGCCCGCCGAATGCACCGCCCCCGACGTTGCGCGGGTGAGCCGACCGCCCGGGGCGGGGCGAGGCGCAAGGCCGGCTGCAAGCGCAGCGAGCCGGCGTTGCGGCTCGTACCCGTCCGGGCCGGGACGCTGCCTCGTGACCGGCCGCGCGGGTCGTTCGCGCGCAGCGCGTCTTGACTCAGAACGACGCGTTACACAACCGCCTGACCTGGGCCAATGGGCTCCATACCGCCGTGGCGGCGGTGGCATGTGAGCGCTTCTGCGGCGACCTCGGCGGCGATCTGCGCCGGGTGCAGCTCCCCGAGCGCGAGCAGCATTGCGGCGCGCCGGGCGTAGGTCAGGTGCGCGTGCCAGTAGGCGTGTGCGAGCGGGTAGCTGCTCAGGGCGGGCTGGCACACGTAGTCGGCTAGCTCGTTGAGCAGTGCGCCCCTATCTCGGGTCGAACGGGGAGCAATAGGACGACGCGGATTAGGCCATTCGGGGGAATCTGGGCTAAGCGGTCGTGATTGCATCCTGTGAGGGTATGAGGGTGCTAGCGTCTGCGCATCAGTTCCGGGGATTGCAGTCCCCGTCCAACCACTGAGGGAGACCCTCATGCCTTCGCGTAACGCGATCACCGTTACCGGCAACCTCGCCGGTGAGCCGGAGCGGCGGTTTACGCCGTCGGGGAAGTCGGTCACGTCGCTGACCGTGGTCGAGAACACGGGCCACCGTGACTCGAACGGAGCATGGGTCGAGGACGACCCGGTGTTCTGGCAGTGCGAGACCTGGGACGAGAGCCTGCAGGACAACATCGTGGCCTCGCTCACCAAGGGCGCGCGCGTGACGGTCGTTGGCCGGTACGTGAACCAGACGTGGGAGCACGAGGGGCAGAAGCGCTCGCGCCTGCTGGTGCGGCTGGACGAGGTGGCCGCGTCGCTGCGGTTCGCGACCGCGACCATCGCGCGCACGCCCGCCCGGTCCGGCCCTCCCCCGCTGGACGACCCGCCGTTCTAGCTCAACGGACGTAACGTCCGTTACGCGGCAGGCAAATAGCCGCGCCCCGGGGCCGTTGCAGCGGACACCCGGGGCGACTAGACCAATCCATCCGTTCCAACCACGGAAGGTGGCCCTGAGCCATGACGGTACAGAGACCTGCACTTGCGGGCAAGCACGATGTGCATTATCGGCGGTCGGCCGGAAATGCTCGGTCGGCCGGAAATGCTCCTGACCTTCGGCGCAACGCCATTGCGGGACGCATTCTTAGCGTTCACGCCAACTTGCCGGACTCCATTTGCGAGCTGCTCGCGACGCTCGACCTCATGTGCGACCTCGTGCCGGAGTTCGCGGCTCACGTTCGGGACGGGCAGCACTCGTGGTCGCACCACGGTCGGTACGCGTACGTCGTGACGATCAGCGGCACGGATCAGTTCGTGCTGGGTCCGGCGTGCGTTGGCTGCGTGTCTGACGTGGCGGCGGTCATCGCGCGGTGGAGGATGACCTACCCGCTCGCGCAGGCCACGGCGCGGCCCTGGTCGGAGGTCGCCGTGCTGCGGGCCGGTCGCTGGGAGCCGAAGGGCGATGCGTGATGCTCGGCGTGGAGTCGGCGGGCTGGTTCTCGCTCGGTGGGCTGCTGCTGGTGTCGCTGCTGCTGCGGCGTGCGTCGCGGCTGCTGCGCCTGCTGGGGCGGCTGGTGCGCCGTGGGTAGGCGCGTCGCTGCGGCTGGAGGTCGAGCCGTCT
>JAEZJF010000032.1 GCA_023415825.1 Bacillota bacterium | reverse complement strand
TAAGCGAGCCCCATCCGGCTATTTTGCAGTTTCACGGCTATTCAGGAAGTGCCGGGGACTGGACCGACAAATTAAGCTTTGTGGCAAACGGTTATTCGGTTGCTGCCATGGACGCAAGAGGTCAGGGTGGCAAATCCGAGGATTTGGGCGGAGTTGTTGGAAATACACTTAGAGGGCATATCATACGCGGACTAGATGATAAACCAGAAAACCTTCTGTTCAGGCATATCTTCCTAGATACTGCTCAATTGGCTGCCACTATTATGTCAATGCCTGAGGTCGACGAAACACGGGTCGGAGCCAAGGGAGGCTCCCAGGGTGGAGCGCTTACCCTTGCCTGCGCCTGCTTGGAACCCAGAATTAAGCGATTAGCCCCTGTTTACCCCTTTCTTTGCGACTATAAAAGAGTATGGCAGATGGATCAGGCCAAAAATGCCTATGAAGAGCTCAGTCAGTATTTCAGGCACTTTGATCCCCAGCACGTGCGTGAGGATGAAATCTTCATGAAATTAGGATACATAGACTTGCAGAATCTTGTAAAGAGAATCAAGGGGGAGGTTCTGATGGGCACCGGTCTTATGGACGTCGTATGCCCGCCTTCCACTCAGTTCGCAGCCTACAATAAAATAACGTCACCGAAGAAGATGTCTGTTTATCCGGATTTCGGGCATGAAAACCTGCCCGGCTTTGCTGATGAAACCTACCAGTTTATGTGTGGGTTATAAGCATGCTGTATCATGAAAAAACACAAAAACAATTGTATATTGACAACTAATAATGACCAAGCTATAATAATTTATAGATGAATGTTAACGCTAACATTTACATAAGGGGCCGCTGAGCCCTATATCTTATCGTTATAATGTTAACGTTAACAATATTGATGGAAAACAGTTATAAATTTTTTTTGTGGTAAAATGATAACGTTAACATATCTAGTTCGGAGGATAAAATGGTTACTTTAAAAGATATCGCTACTGCAGCCAATGTTTCAATGATTACAGTCTCTCGCGTAGTCAATACTCCTGACAAGGTAAAACCTGCTACCCGCAAAAAAATTGAAAAGATAATGGACGAGCTTCACTATGTTCCAAATTCAGCAGCAAAGAACCTCGTCTCTAAGAGAGCAGGAGTAATTGATGTTTATATTCCAGTTAACATTGACTTAAGCAATCCTTTTGTTATGCACTTTATATCAGGAATCAGCGAAACGCTCAGTAAACAGATGTACTCCTTTTTAATTTGCAGAAACCTGGAAAATGAGCATATTTGCGACGGATATATCGTGACCGGTTTATTAAAAAATGAGATCAATGATTTTTATAAGCATGCACATAAATACAACAGGCCGGTAGTGTTGTTCGGACATACTCATTTGCCCGAGGTTGATTGCATAGACGTTGATAATACTGCCGGGGCAAAAATGGCAACGGAATATTTAATAGGAATGGGTCACAAGCGGCTTGCAATGATTAATGTAGATGAAGATAAAGACTATACGGTAGATCGACTTACAGGCTTTCAGCAAGCAATCAAAGAGAATCATTTGCCTCTTAAAAATATGACCGTTGTATCCACCCCCAATAATGTCAATGGTGGTTATCAAGCCGCTAAAAAGCTACTGCGCCAAAAAAATTTTACGGGTATCTTCTGTGCCACCGACACAATTGCCTTGGGAGTTTCCAACGCACTCATGGAAGAGGGCCTTAAAATTCCGAAGGATATATCCATTGTCGGTTTTGACGGATTAGGACATCATCTGCTCAATACACCCAGGTTAACAACTATTCAACAGCCCATTTTCAAAATCGGTTCAATGCTGGCTCAAACCTTAATTAACAAGCTAAACGGTGAAAGGCAGAGAACAACCGAGCTTGTTGAGCCTCAGCTAATCATTGAGGATTCTGTAGAAAAACTGGGATTCGATGCGAACTGATTCGCATTTGAATAAAAATTAAAATTGGTAGGAGGAATATTTATGACGAAAAAGGTAACTTCCATACTTCTTTGTTTGCTGTTGGTCGTTTCACTGGCGGCTTGTGGCGGGCCCGCTCCGGCTGCACCATCGACAGTTGCGCCGACAACTCCGGCTGCATCATCCAGTACACCCGCTCCTGCGACAGAACCTGCCAAAGAAACCCTTTCCGGTACAATAAAGGTCTGGTCCTCAGGTGAGGAGTTGGGTCGCTTTGTGGAGGGCTTTAACAAAGTATATCCTGACATAAAGGTTGAAATTGAGGTTGTACCTAATGCAGACTTTATTGCCAAGCTTACCCCGACACTATCAAGCGGTCAGGGCACCCCGGATATATATACCGGTGAATCTGACTATGTCAAGTATTTAGTTGACTCCGGCTTCTGGGATGATCTGAGAAACGAACCTTATAAAGTTGAAAAATATGTAGGCGATATGTGGGAATATGTCGTAAGCGTAGGCACCGATGCCTCCGGAGCGATTCGTGCATTGAGCTGGCAGGCTTCTCCGGGCTCAGTGATGTTCCGTCGTGATTTGGCAAAGAAATACCTCGGTACCGATGACCCCGCTGAAGTCAGTAAATTACTTTCCAGCAATGATAAAATGCTTGAGGCTGCAAAGAAGCTGAAGGATGGCGGAGTTAAGATGTTCGCCAGCTGGCAGGATATCATGAACATGCAGTTCTCTAACCGCAAGCAGCCGTGGGTCGTCGATGGCAAGCTTGTTGTTGATGAATCTATGGTCAGCTTTATGGATATGGCAAAGACCATTTCTAAGAGCGGATATGATCTTAATGTTGACCCATGGGCTCCGGAATGGACAGCAGCGGTGGAGAGCGACGATACTTTCTGTTATGTACTTCCTACCTGGGGTTACCAGTTTGTGGTTAAGCCTGCGGCAAATAAAACAAAAGGCCAGTGGGGTCTTGCCGAAGGTCCGGCTCCTTATGTTAAAGGCGGCACATGGCTGGGTATCTATAAAAACAGCCCCAATAAAGACCTGGCTTGGGCGTTTATGGAATATGTCACCTGTAACAGCGAAGCACAGAAAGCATATGCTGCCCAATATGGCGAGTATGTTTCCTTAAAATCTGCTGACCAGGCATTGGCAACAGGAGCAGGAGAGGAAGTTCTTGGAGGACAAAATCTCTTCCAGTTCTATAATGAACAAATGGCTAAAATTCCTAATAACTTAATGACGGGCTATGACGGCCAAATCAACAACGCATTCCTGTCGGCAACAAAAGCCTATGCAACCGGTGCTTTGGACAAGGATGCTGCAATCAAGCAGTTTAAAGAAGACGTTGCAACCGCTTACCCCGATCTGGTTATCGAATAAATGATGATGGGCCGGCGGATCAGCATCCGCTGGCCTTTTGTTCCAAAAACCAGGGTAATTATTGCACGGAGGTTCCTTATGACATCGTTTAAGCTCAAGAGCAGAAGATTTGATAAAGGCCTGTATGGGTACCTGTTTATTGCTCCGTTTTTTATTATCTTTGTGATTTTTGGGCTCTATCCAATTATAAGTACTTTTATTACGAGTTTTCAAAAATGGGATGGTCTGATGCCTGCGAGCAGCGTAGGCTGGGCAAATTTTAAGAGACTCATTACCGATAAGGTCTTTTATCTTTCTGTCTGGAATACTTTCCGCATTTGGATATTCAATTTCATTCCCCAGATCTTATCCGCATTGATCCTGTCTGCTCTTTTTACATTGAATAAAATTCGTGGCATGACGTTTTTTCGAGCTGCATTTTACTTGCCCAATCTTATAACGTCAGCTTCTGTGGGCCTATTGTTCAACCTTCTATTTAATGGTGACAAGTCGGTGATCAACTATATCATGATTTCTCTGGGCGTGGAGGGTGCACCTTTTAGCTTTTTCAACAGTCAAGCCTTTACCTCCGGACTGGTTTCTTATATCCAGTGGTGGATGTGGTTCGGCTACACGACCATTATCGTGATGGCGGGTATGACTACAATTGAAAAAAGCGTATATGAGGCTGCCATGGTGGACGGAGCTACGAAGCTTCAAATATATAAGCGCATTACCATGCCACTGATTCAGCCTACGCTCATCTATATTATGATTACATCAATTATAGGCGGTATGCAGCTTTTTGACGTACCGGCAACTTTGACAAACGGTTCCGGTGATCCGAGAAAAGCAGTTCTTACTCCCTCCATGTATATGTATAATCAAGGCTTTAAAAGTCACAATTTGGGCTATGCCTCAACAATATCTGTGGGCTTGTTCATTATCATAGCAGTATTAAGCATATTTGCTTTCCGCTTTATGCAGAAGAAAGGAAGTGCATATGATGATTAAATTAAATAAGATCCTTCTGGACACCATGATGTACACCTTTCTTATTCTTCTTTTACTGCTTTCAATCATCCCTTTTTACCTGGTTGTGGTGAACAGCACCCATTCCAGCTTTGATATTGTAACACGCTTAAATTTATTGATTGGCAATTATCTGGGTGAAAATTACGCTACCATGCAAAGCCATGTGAATATTTGGCGCGGTTTTGCAAACAGTCTTTTCATTGCCATTCCTTATACTGTCTTTACAGGATATTTTGGAGCCATGACAGGTTATGGGTTTGCCAAGTTCAACTTTCGCGGAAAGAATATTCTTTTCGGAGTATTGCTGGCCTCCATGATGATACCGGGCCAGTTGAGCATCATTGGCTTTTTTCAGCTCAATCTTAAGCTGAAATTGCTGAACTCCTATTTACCCTTTATTCTACCGGGTATCGCAAATGCTACAGCGGTATTTTTCCTGCAGGGAATCATTAAACAAAGCATCCCTGATTCAATGATTGAAGCCGCGCGAATAGAAGGGAGCTCAGAATTAAGAATATTTAACCGGCTGATACTTCCCTGTATTCTCCCGGGTGTTTCTACCATGTGTATTTTCAATTTCGTATCTTGTTGGAACAGCTACATGGGACCGCTGATTATCATGAGTGACAGCGACAAATACACCATGCCGGTTATGATTGCGATGATTAAGGGAGTATATATGACCAATTACGGTGCTATGTATTTGGCAATTGCGATATCCATTATCCCAATCGTCATTGTCTATATCTTCTGTTCAAAATATATCATCAATGGCCTTACGGTGGGCGCTGAGAAGTGAGGGAGGACTTATGAAACAAGTAAGATGGCGTTATTCCAATGAAGCACAACAATGGGCGGAAAAATCCTATAAAGAAAGCGCAGCGAAAGATGCGGATTTATGGCTGGATGGGGCAGAATATCAGACCATGCTTGGTTTTGGTGCCTGTTTTAATGAACTTGGCTATAGGGCATTACAAAGATTATCTTCGGAACAGCAGGAAGCCTTGCTAAAGGAATTGTTTCAGCCCGGAGAAGAACGGTGTAATTTTAACCTATGCCGTATGCCCATTGGCGCCAATGATTATTCTGAAGACTGGTACAGTCTGGATGAAACACCAAACGATTTTACTCTTGAGCACTTTTCGATAGAGCGGGATGAAAAACTGCTTATTCCCTATATTAAGCGGGCGAAAAGCTATGCTGAAGAACTTAAGCTCTTTGCATCACCGTGGAGTCCTCCAACATGGATGAAAAATCCGCCTGTTTACAATTGGGGTAAGCTTATTTGGACCAAGGAGAATTTAACAAGCTATGCCAACTACTTTGTAAAGTTCATTGAAGCTTATGAAAAGCATGAAATTGAAATTGAACAGATTCATGTACAAAACGAACCGGTAGCCAATCAAAAATTCCCTTCGTGCATGTGGACGGGGGAGGAGCTGCGCGAATTTATACGTAATTATTTAGGCCCGGCATTCAGAAAAGCAGGATTGAATACAGAAATCTGGCTTGGCACAATCAACGCTCCCGGCTGTGACTTTAACCGCCTCATTTTTGATAAGTGGGCTACGGAAGACTATGACTATTTTGCCAACACCGTTTTGTCAGATAAAGAAGCTTTGCAGTACATTTCAGGGGTGAGTTATCAATGGGGTGGTAAAATAGCGATCCAGCGAACCTTTGAAAGCTGGTGGCCAAGAATAAGGCTGATGCAGTCGGAAAATGAGTGTGGCTTCGGTGACAATACGTGGGAATATGCTCGCTATGTTTGGACCATGCTTAAGCACTACATAGGCAATGGTGCTGAAAGCTATCTCTATTGGAATATGATCCTGGAGCCTTTAGGCCGCAGTACTTGGGGTGATCCTCAAAATGCAATGGTCACAATTGACTCCAATAAACCGGTACCGATTTATAATCCGGATTTTTACGTGATGAAGCACTTTTCCTCTCCCATTAAAAGAGGTGCCATCCGCCTTGGAGCAAAAGGACCCTTTGCGGCGGATAGCTTATTGTTTAAAAATCCGGATGGCTCAATTGTATTGGAAGCTTTCAATCCTTTTAAGAAAGTGTATCCCCTCCATGTATCCCTGGAAAATAACACCTATCAATTTGATTTGGAGCCACAGTCATTCAATAGTATTGTATTTAATAAATAAAAGGAAAAAAGGTGCATTATGCGGGCTAAAATTATCACCACACTCTATAGAAATGATGTAGTAGAGCAGAGTCATGAGGAACGGGCATTTTGCCTGGATGAGAAAAATCGGGAACTGAATTTAGTCAATTTATACCCGGAAATAACCTATCAGACATTAGAGGCGTTCGGCGGTGCTGTTACAGAAGCAGTGGGAATAACCTTGGGGAAGGTTTCTACTGAATTGGCTGATACAGTTATCAAGAGCTATTTTGGGCCGGATGGCATTGGTTACAAGGCGATTCGTACACATTTGGACAGCTGTGATTTTTCATCAGGCAATTATTCTGCAGTTGAGGAAAAAGAGGATGCAGATTTTTCTAAATTTAATCTTAAGCACGACGAGGAGAACATTATTCCGTATATTAAAGCAGCTTATTTGGCAGCAGGGGAGAATCTTCCCGTGATGCTTTCTCCCTGGTCTCCTCCGGCTTATATGAAGTCAAACGGGAACAAGAATGGAGGTGGAAAGCTTAAGAAAAACTACTATGAGGCATGGGCGAAATATATTTGCAGATACATAAAGGAATACCGCGAGCGCGATATCAATGTCAAAATGCTTTCTGTACAGAATGAACCAAATGCAGTTCAGAGCTGGGACAGCTGCATTTTTACCCCTGCAGAGGAAAAAGACTTTTTGCAGAACTATCTTGTACCGCAATTAGAAAAATCGGGGCTTTCTTCAATTGAGCTCTACATTTGGGATCACAATAAAGAGAGAATTTTTGAACGGGCAAAAGCAGAGATCGATGAGACGACAGATGCGATGATAGACGGTCTGGCTTTTCACTGGTATAGTGGCGATCATTTTGATGCCTTGCGACTGGTGCGTGAAAAATATCCGGACAAGAAGCTCCTCTTTTCTGAAGGATGCATTGAGTACAGCCGGTTCGATGGAAGCCGACAATTACAGAATGCGCAAATGTATGCCCATGATATGATTGGAAATCTAAACGCAGGGATGAATACCTTCATTGACTGGAACATTGTTTTGGACGAGCAGGGGGGTCCAAATCATGCGGGCAATTATTGTGAAGCACCCATCATATGCAACACAAAAGAGGGGAAGCTTTACAAAAAACTATCGTACTATTACATTGCTCACTTTAGCAAGTACATTAAACCGGGCGCAAAACGAATTGCATCAACGAAATATACCTCCGACATCGAAGTAACAGCTTTTGACAATGCTGACGAAACACTAACCGTGGTACTGCTCAACAGGACAGCAAATGACTTGACCGTTGTAATCAGGTTATGTGAACAGCTTTTGGAGCTTACAATCAGAAAGGAGTCAATCAGTACAGTCATCATAAACAAATAGTTTTGATGGGAGGTAACAAAAATGCGTAAAAAAATAATTGCAGGTGTTATAACAGTTGCTTTGGTATTAACAGGTTTTCCAATAACAGCAATCGCAGTTGGTCCATCCGTGGAAGTATGGGTTTCCCAGGTGAATTCCACTAATACCGGGATGCAAAAGGGACTTGAAAAACAGTCTAACTTGCAATTTAATGATGATAACGGAACGCGAATCTCAAATTTGATCGCAGTTGATGAAAACAATACCTATCAAGTGATGGATGGTTTTGGGGCTTCTATTACAGAAGCATCTGCTTACCTTTATCAAAGTAAGCTATCATCTGCTCAAAAGTCATCTTTAATGAATGCGCTTTTTGATAAAGAAAATGGAATCGGGTTAAGTATGCTTCGCCAGCCCATCGGCGCTACTGACCATTGTGTTGCGCCGTATAATTTCGCACCTTCAGAGCAAGCTGATAGCTTACCCAATTTCGATTTCTCCCCTGAGTTGGCCGCAATTTTCCCTACCGTGCAAGATGCATTGGCTGTCGAGCCCGGACGCATCAAGGTCATGGCATCATCCTGGAGCCCTCCGGGCTGGATGAAACAGAACAACTCAGAGCTCGGAATGTACAATGGCATAAAAGGAACACTGAAAACAAATAAGTACCAGGCATATGCGAACTATATCACAAAATTTATACAAGCGTATGAATCTCGGGGAATTGATATCTATGCAATCACCCCGACCAACGAGCCTGACCATGCGAGCTACGATTGGCCTGCACTTCCAATGTCCCATACTGAAGCACAAAATTTGGTGAAAAACTATTTATATCCCACTTTACGTGCAAATAATTTGGATACCAAGATCCTTTGCTGGGACCACAGCTACACGACGACCAATTATAAAGATGGCGTGTATCCGTTTAATTTCTATAGTGATACGGACGCCATGGCAAAAACCGATGGTTCTGCCTGGCACTGGTATGAAGGCGACGAAGAAGTCATGTCGGTGGTCCGTAAGGAGTTTCCCAACAAAGACCTCTGGTTTACCGAAGGCTCCGGTGGAGAATGGGGATTCCCAAAATGGAAAACTGCTTTCCTCAACCAAAGCTCATGCGCCATAAACATCGCACGTAATTGGTGTAAATCCATCATCTATTGGAATCTTGCTCTCGATCAGAATGGCGGCCCGGATTACTATTATGATGTGAATCAGCATCAGGACTCTACAAATCGAGGACTAGTTACCATCAATACTAACACCAATAGTTGGGAATATAATGTTGACTACTATACTCTCGGTCATATCAGCAAATTTGTCAACCCAGGTGCAGTGCGAATTGAATCTACAAGCTTGGATAATAACATAGAAACAGTCGCATTCAAAAACCCTGATGGAACAAAAGTGCTTGTTTTAACCAACCTTATTGCCTCAGCACAGAGTATTAAAGTGTTATGGGGAAACCAGTCCTTTACTTATCAAATCCCTGCTGAATCCATGGTATCGATGAAATGGAGCGGCACTCAAGCAAGCTCTGCACTGCAGCCTATTTGGTATAACAATTTAGAGAGCAATCAGAACTTCTCTGCAGGTACAAGCTCTTCCACTACGTCTGCTACCGGAACTGCAAACCTGAACAGCACAACTTGTATTAACCTCACGACGACCGCAAATGGAGATCCTGGCGAAGGTAATCAATGTGCAATCATTCGTCCACAAGCAGGAACAACCATTGATGCATCCGGATATGAATATTTACAATTTTCTGTAAAGGATATGGTTAATCCGTCCGGATGTACGGTGAAGGTCACCTTTGTTGACCAGAACAACAATACCTCCTCTGCTTGGGGTCATGAAAAAACAGTTTATGGAAACTGGACGCGTATTTGGGTTCCGGTAGGCGGCAAATATGGATTTGACAGACAACATATTAAAGAAATCCGAGTAGGATTTTACTGGAAAGGCACCTACTACATTGATGATCTTTCTTTCTCACTTGGATACACCGACGGTATTCCCAGTCTTGGATCAAACCTCATTGTAAATGGCAGCTTTGAAGATGACGGCAGTAAGGTGGCCTCTCCAAAGGGGTGGAGCTTTCATGGAGCAAATCCTGAATCCACATACCTTGAGAAAAACAGCAATTCGGCATCCGGCCGTTTCCATGTCGTCCATTATTCTGCAGCAGCTCACGATGCATATACATGGCAGACAGTATATGGCTTAGCGAATGGGACATATACATTGCGGGCTAAGGTCCAGTCCGGAGGCGGACAAACACAGAATAAAGTTATAGCAACTGATTTCGGTGGGTCTGAGATGAGTGTCCAGATTCCGGTAAGTACACCATGGGTTCAAGTTGAAATATCAAATATTCAGGTGACGAATAATAAATGTACGATAGCTTTCTATACAAAAGGAAATTCCGGCAATTGGAGCTGCCTGGATAATGTTGAATTCATTAAAAATTGATTCATGAAAGATGTACAGGAGGCTGATGAGTCAGCCTCCTATTTATCTATTCATAAATTTGAGGTTTTTGCTGATGAGATCACATCTTTGCTTGACACAGTCCGATGAGCGCAAGGGATCCTCGGGAGTATTAAAAGCGTAATCAAGCAATCTGTCTATGGTGGATGTGGCCACATGCAGGCGTGTATCCGAGGAGGCATAATAGATAAACACCTTACCGCTATCTAAGACGATGGCGCCATTAGTAAAGACGACATTGGAAACATCACCTATTCGTTCCGGTCCCAAAGGGGCAATAAGATAACCGGATGGTTCTTTAATGAGCTTTGCAGGGTTATTGAGATCGGTAACGAAAAGATAGATGACATACCTTAAGCCTGCTGCTGTATTTCTAACCCCGTGAGCAATATGCAGCCAGCCCTTTTCGGTTTTGATAGGTACAGCGCCGGCACCGTTCTTGCCTTCGGTGATGGTATGATACTTACGCGGGCTTATAAGAGTCTCCGTATTAAGAACCGGATTGAGAATGTCGTCGCAAAGGCCAAAGCAGATACCGCCACCAGAGCCTGTTTCAATAAAACCGTCCTGAGGCCTTGTATAGAAGGCATATTTTCCGTCAACAAATTCAGGATGAAGGATCACATTTCTCTGTTGAGGAGATTTTGTCCTGAGATTGGGCAGGCGTTCCCAATTTTTCAGATCCTTCGTTCGTACAATACCAGCCATGGCCATAGCTGAGGAGAGATCGCCTTTTGGTGCATGGGGGTCCTTACTTTCGGAGCAGAAAACGCCGTATATCCATTTGTCTTCATGCTGTGTTAATCGCATATCATAGACATTGGTCTCATCAATCTCTGTGTCGGGGAGAATCACAGGATAGTCCCAAAATCTAAAACCTTCTGTTCCACACTCACTTTCAGCCACCGCAAAGAAGGATTTTCTGTCATTTCCTTCGACTCTGGCAACGATATGAAATTTACCATTCAAATAGATGGCTCCGGCGTTAAAGACTGCGTTAATACCCAGCCTTTCCATAAAATAAGGGTTAGTCTCAGGGTCTAAATCATATCGCCAGAAGAGGGGAGTGTGATCCCTGGTGAGCACCGGGTATATGTATCGGTCAAAGACACCTTGATATTGCTCGCTCATCTTGTTTTTCCTGCCGATGAGCTTCTCATGCTTGTCCAGCTCTTTATCATATTGACTGCTAAACATATTCCGGTATCCTTTCGTAATTAAACTAAGTACAAGCAGGGTTATTGGCAAACTTATGCACTTCAATAATATCAGCACGGATTTTGAATATCAAGAAATCTTGACAAAAGGTATCAAACAGTCGTAGCATAAGAGTAATGGGGGATTAACTCAGCGGGAGAGTGCTATCTTCACACGGTAGAAGTCGCCAGTTCGAATCTGGCATTCCCCACCATAGTGGTTCTCGAAATGGAGAACCATTTTTTATGCAATGGAAAAGCTTTATCGCGTATAATGATGATAAAGACTAACGGAGGTTCATATATGGGAAGACTCTTTGGTACGGACGGTGTAAGAGGTGTTGCCAATACGGAATTAACAGGGGAGCTGGCTTTCCAGCTTGGGAGGGCCGGAGCCTATGTGCTGGCAAGTGAAACAAGTCATATGCCCAGAATATTGGTTGGAAAGGATACCCGCAGATCCGGTGATATGCTGGAAAAAGCGCTTATCGCAGGCATATGCTCAGCAGGAGCCGAGGCGGTCCTGGCTGGATTCATTCCTACACCGGCCATAGCTCATTTGGTGCAAAAAAATAATTTTGATGCGGGCGTGGTTATTTCAGCATCCCATAATCCTGCTGAATTTAATGGTATCAAGTTCTTTAACAGCGAAGGCTTTAAGCTTTCAGATTCCCTGGAGGAGCGTATTGAGGCCATTATTCTGGATAACGCCGAAACTGTCCCCAACCCCATGGGCGAAGGCGTTGGAATTACTTCTGATCTACATACGGCAGTTGATGATTATGTGGCATTTGCCATGAACACCATTCAATGCAGCTTAAAAGGTTTGAAAGTCGCTATGGACTGTGCCAATGGCGCGTCTTTCGTAACCTCTCCCAAAGCGGTGCGCAAGCTAGGGGCCGAGCTTTTGGTTATCAGCAATGATCCCGACGGATTAAACATTAATAAGGATTGCGGCTCCACACATATGGAGGCATTGAAGCATTATACCGTTGATAATGGCTGTGATATAGGCATTGCCTTTGACGGAGACGCTGACCGGGTTCTGGTTGTCGATGAAAAGGGGCAACTGGTGGATGGCGACAGAATTATGGCTATTATAGGGTTGAGCCTTAAGAAAAAAGGTCTTCTCAAAAAGGATACCATCGTGGCCACTGTCATGAGCAATCTGGGATTTGACGTCATGGCGAGAGAAAACGGGCTTAATATTCTCAAAGCCAATGTGGGCGACCGCTATGTTCTCGAAAAAATGCTGGAGGGCGACTTTATTCTTGGCGGCGAGCAGTCCGGCCACGTTATCATCCGTACTTTCAATACTACCGGTGATGGCCTTGTTACAGCATTGCAGCTTTTACAGGTACTGAAGGAATCCGGTAAGAAGCTCTCGGAGTTGGCAAGTGTTATGACCGTTTTCCCCCAGGTTCTCAAAAATGCCAAAGTCAGCAATGACAAGAAAAACGCTTATCTGGATGATGTCGTCATTGAAGAAAAATGCCAGGAGCTTGAGGAAACCTTCCACGGAGAAGGTCGTGTTCTTATAAGACCATCTGGAACCGAGCCATTGGTCCGCGTCATGATTGAAGGCCGGGATCAGGAATTCATCACAAAAAAAGCTGTGGAGCTTGTCAAGATGATTGAGGAACGTTTAGGTTGATTTGTTCATTATTTATCTTGCATGATCATAGTAAACCAAATAGAATATAATAGAAGTGAAATGCAAAAGTAAAACTGTTGGATAGGAGGCTTAAGTTTATAAACAGTATGAAAAGCGCCAGGACTCAGTAACAATGATGAAAGATATTTACGGAGTAAGTATCGTATCATTGTTTCCAGGAGATTTCAAAGCTTGAAATCACTGAGTTGACGAGGAGAGGGAGGATATCGAATCTTCGGCGGAAACCCTCCGGTGTGCCACCATCGTAACAACACCTACAAAGCCAGTCGGTGACGACGGAACAGAATGTGTTAAGTGGACTTTCCTGCATTTCTTTTTAGTTTCATTTTTCAATCATAATTGGGATCTTAACTAAACCATGTGCTGTTCTTTGCGTATGCTTTTTTGTGCGTGCCAGGGCTGTGTTGGGCTATGCCTGTAAGAGCAAACTATACTATTTTCAGGCGTTTTAGAGCAAAGCCCGCGACAAAGAAACAGCAAAGTACCTGAGGTATAACCCGAAGGTTTAATTGTCATAGTTAAAATTAATGAAGGAGAGTTTTATTTATGTGCGGAATTGTTGGTTATGTTGGAAAAAAGGATGTTACCCCTATTTTAATAAACGGATTAAAAAAGCTTGAATACAGAGGATATGACTCTGCAGGCGTTGCCATTATTAACGATGAGAAAATTGATGTTATAAAGGCAAAAGGACGCCTCGCCGTCCTTGAGGAAAAGCTGAAGGATCTTAAGCTCCCAGGGATCATGGGTATCGGTCATACACGGTGGGCGACTCATGGAGAGCCCAATGACGTGAATTCCCATCCCCATATCAGCAACAGTGGAAAGATCGCGGTTGTACATAACGGAATCATTGAGAATTACATGATGCTCAAGGAATTTTTAATGGGTAAGGGTTATGTATTTCAATCCGAAACGGATACCGAGGTCATTGCCCAACTGATCGATTATAACTACAAAGGGAATTTGATTAAGGCCGTAATGAACACTTTAAATGATGTGGAAGGAGCCTATGCTCTGGGAGTGGTATGCACCGATTGCCCTCAGCAGTTTGTTGCAGCAAGAAAGGACAGCCCGCTCATCGTAGGCCTTGGAGAGGGTGAAAACTTTATTGCATCAGATATTCCGGCCATATTGGAGCATACCCGGGACATCTATATACTTGAGGATAAAGAGGTTGTGAGCCTTAGTGCCGACAAGGTAGAGATTTATAACCTTTTGGGCGAAAAAGTCAACCGTGAGGTCTTTCATGTGGACTGGGATGTGACCTCGGCTGAAAAAGGCGGATACGAGCATTTCATGATAAAGGAGATGTTTGACGAACCCTCGGCCATTAAGGCGACCATTAGTCCCAGAATTCAAAATAATGAGATTGTACTGGACAAGTTCAACCTGACTGATGATATGGTCAAAAATTGTGAGAAAATTAATATCGTTGCCTGCGGAACAGCCTATCATGCCGGTGTTGTCGGAAAATACGCCATTGAAAAACTGGCGCGGATTCCGGTTGAGGTTGATCTAGCTTCCGAATTCCGCTATCGTGATCCTCTGGTCAATGATAAGCAAATCACCATCGTCATCAGTCAATCCGGAGAAACCCTGGATACCTTGATGGCAATGCGTGAAGCAAAGAAAAAGGGTTCACGAATTCTGGGCATCGTGAATGTGGTCGGAAGCTCAATAGCAAGAGAGGCCGATGATGTGCTGTATACCTGGGCCGGACCTGAAATAGCCGTTGCTTCCACCAAGGCCTATAACACCCAATTGTCGGCATTATGTCTTGTGGCATTGAGCTTCGCGCGAAGAAAGGGTCTATTGGATGACAAGGCCTTCCAGAACTATCTGACTCAGCTTCAAGAACTGCCAAATAGGGTTGAGCATGTACTTCAGAAGAAAGAGCTTATTCAAAAATTCGCCTATGAGCACTTTAACGCCAAGAGCGTCTTTTTCATCGGGAGAGGCCTGGATTATGCCCTTTCCATGGAAGGCTCCCTGAAACTCAAAGAAATCTCCTATATTCACTCGGAGGCCTATGCCGGCGGTGAGCTCAAGCATGGCACCATTGCATTAATCGAAGAAGGGACACTGGTGGTATGCCCTCTGACCCAGGAGCAGCTCTTTGACAAGATGGTCAGCAATATCCGGGAGGTTAAGGCAAGAGGGGCAGTGGTTTTGGCCATTGCATCGGAAAGGCATGCTGAAGAGGTTTCAAAGGTGGCCGATGCTGTCATTACAATTCCGGACATGGACCCGCTTTTTGCTCCGGTTGTTGCGGTAACACCCTTGCAGCTTTTTGCCTATTATGTTTCGGTCATGAAGGGCAACGACGTTGATAAGCCGAGAAATTTGGCAAAGAGTGTGACAGTGGAGTAAAGCTACTCAAATTGTAATAAAGTTGTTAAAAAACATTAATGGCCTTCTCAATTATGAGGAGGTCATTATTATTTTTATTTTAGCCAGTTTCGAGAAAAAATGCTTGCTCGTTACGTAACGTAATGAATTATAATAATATTAGACTTCCACGTAGCTAAAGGAGAAGATAATATGGGGAAAGCTAAAATACCCGATAAAACAAAACCAAAGCGTCGCGGTGTCGGCTATTTTACGGACGTGGCGGGGAGAAAAATATATCTTAAGGCATATGACGAGGTCATGGGAGCAATGTCCTCTCCACCTGCAATACATGACATCAATACTTCTTGGGGAACCGTCAGAGCCTATGAGTGGTTAAATTGGGAAAACAGTAGCGAGCCTCCTGTAGTACTCCTACCCGGTCATAGTTCCGGAGCGCCCATGTGGCAAAAAAATATGAAAGGCTTTACAAAAAATCATACGGTCTATGCCGTTGACGCCCTTGGCGACGCGGGCAAATCCACGCAGTCCGTACCTTTGGAAAACATTGATGCTGTCACCGACTGGATTAGTGAAACACTGGATGAGCTTTGCATCAAACGCGCTCATGTTGTCGGGCATTCATTTGGCGGAGGTTATGCGGCGAATTTCGCGCTTCGTCATCCGGGACAGGTTCAAACGCTGACGCTACTTGAACCGGCATTTGCATTAAATATTCCTCCGTTTTCCACTCTATTCTGGGCATCAGTAGCAAGTATGAGTTTTCTCCCCGAAGCCTGGCGCAATTACGGCTTGGCGAAAATATCAGGCGCAGATGCTTCCGACATAGTATCGGATGACCCCATCGCGCGAATGGTTAAGGCCGCTGCGACCTACTATTCTTTGTCGTTACCAACGCCAAAAACCCTTACAACAGCGGAGCTTGCAAAGCTGGATATGCCGGTCTATGTTGCACTAGCAGATCATTCACCTATAACCGGAAAAAAGGCGGTTGAAAACGCAAACAGAATTCCCAACGCTACGATCAGGGTATGGACAAATACAACCCACTCTCTACCTATGGAGGTTGTGAACGAGCTGGAAACTGATTTGAATGCGTTTTGGCGATAACCAATAGAAAAGGTTCCGCGAGGAGGGGATAAAATGTCCGAAAAGAAGTACACAAGCGGTGAAATCGCTTCTGCTACCGGATTGACGATTCGTACCATTCAGCATTATGATAATATTGGCTTGCTACCTTCATCCGGGAGAACAGAGGGCGGACGCCGTTATTACACGCAGGAAGATTTGATTCGCCTTGAGCAAATTGTGTTTTATAAATCACTTGATTTTTCGTTAGATCAAATTAAAGAGCAGCTTTTAATTAAGCCCAATACAAAAGAATTACTGGAGATGTTTAAAAACCAGCAGCTTCTTTTGTTGCAAAGAATGGAACATTTGCACACTTCATTTGCCACCATTGGCATTATGTCCAATATGATTGAGGCGGGAAAAGAACCTCCATTCCATATACTGTTACAGTTTCTTAGTGCCTTGCCCGGGGACGATATATTTTCTCAAGCCCCGCAAATGCTGACAAAGGAGCAACAGGAAGCGCTTTCTTCGCAATTTCAAGATATTGAACCAATTCAAATATTCTATCACAAATGGAAAGAAATATTAATTGAAGCAACTATTTTACTCTATGATAACATACCGCCGGACAATATTGCGGCGCAGGAATTAGCTAAGCGTTGGGGAGACACAGTTTTATCTTTTACGGGTGGAAATGTGGACCTTATCAAACAATTATCTGATCTTCATCTTGAAAAACAAATGATGACAAAAAACGAAGAAATGATGAATTCCGCAAGCCAATTTCTAGAAAGTGCTTTTGAAATATATGCCGCCCAAAACGATTTACATCTCGACACGACTGAAAGCGGGCAGAAAGAAAGGAAAAAACGATGATACAACTAACAAACCTGACAAAGAAATTTGTAGATAAAATCGCGGTAAACAACATCAGCCTATACATTCATCCCGGTGTAGTCACTGGTTTCCTCGGCCCTAACGGAGCCGGAAAAACAACAACCATGCGTATGATTCTTGGATTGGCCGTACCCACTTCCGGGAGTGTTTCCGTAGCTGGAAAACCTTATGCCGCATTGGAACGGCCTTTGAGTAAAATCGGTGCAATGGTAGATGCCAGCGCTATAGACGCAAGGCTGACCCCTCGGCAGCATCTTATGATTTTAGCAACTGCTGCCGGGATAAATAAAAACAGGGCTGATAAGCTTCTTGCATTTGTCGGATTACAAGAAGTCGCTGATAAAAAAATAAGTGAATTTTCATTTGGCATGAAGCAGAGGATTAGCATAGCCGGTGCTCTTATAGGCGAGCCTGAAACGGTCATGATGGATGAACCTTTTAACGGTTTGGACGTGGAGGGTATTCACTGGCTCCGCACGCTACTCAGGGATTTAGCAAAACAGGGTAAGGCCATTCTTGTATCAAGTCATTTACTGAGTGAGGTTCAGGAAATAGCTGACAGAGTCATTGTGCTTGCGCGTGGTGAACTGATTGCTGATATGAGTATGAAAGAGATGCAGGAAAAAAGTTTCGGTTCTTACGTGCAAGTGCGGTCAGACAACATGCCTAAACTAAGAAAAATACTGACAGAGAACGGGGCTCAAGTGGATATGCAAGAACCCGAGATTCTTCATGTAAGAAAAATGACCACAAAGTCTATAGGAGATATTGCCTTTATAAGTGGTATTCGCATTTACGAACTGGTAAACTATCAACCTTCACTGGAACAGCTTTTTTCCGAACTGGTGGACGGAAAAATAGACTATAAAGGATTAAAGCTGAATTAAAATCAGGAGGCGACAAAGCGATGACACATTTTATTCATGCAGAATGGGAAAAAATATGGTTTCCTAAATCTTCACGGCTGTATTTGCCGTTTGCAATAATTTTCAGTGTTTTAATGGGGCTCGTGCTTGCTTTTACAACAGAAATAACCCAACACAGAGCGTTGTCGCAGCTTAAACCCATGTCCGTTATTGAAGCAAATATGCTTGGTGTAGATGTAATAACTATCCTGCTTATACTTTTTTCCGCCGTTCAAATTGGCAAAGAGTTTCAGGGGAAAACAATACAGACATACCTTATAACGACACCAAACCGAACCCGTTATTTTGGCGCGAAACTCCTGATGTTTTTCTTACTGTCATTCGTAGTGGGCGTAATTGTCGCTCTCATTACGCTTGGCAATGGACAGCTTATTCTTTCATCTATACATGGGCAGACGCTCCCAGCATCTGATGTGTGGCGGTTTGCCACTGGATGTGTTGCTATGCCGCTTTTTTATGTTTTGCTTACAGTTTGCGCTACATTTTTCTCAAGAAGCACAGCAGCCGGTATCGTGATACCACTTGTGGTAATGTTTCTTCCTGCCATTGCGGAGCTTTTTCCCCAAACAATTCAAGAGGCATTTATTCCGATTTTACCCGCGTCCGCAATACACACGCTTTCGGGAGTGGCACAAGCAGGAAATATAGAATACACCGGGATTTTAATGGCTTTCATTATCCTGGTTACTTGGAGTGCATTAACTGCGGTCATAGCCATATGGCGCTTTCGGAATAAAGACATATAACACATTGATCCCATAACATTCATCCTCTGCTTATGTAATAAGACTCAAGTTCTAATTCTGAATGAGGCCACCAGAGGGTATTCTGGAAGCCTCATCTTTGAAAACTCCACTTATCACTCATCAAATTGTTTTATTTGACTAGGATGCTTTTTAAAGAAATCAACCCTCGGCTCCAAGTATTTTAACTTATGATTTTCTGGGTCTTTCATAAAAGCATATAGGGGCTTAAATATGTTTACCCAATCCCAAAAAGCCATATCGAGGTTGAGATAGTCGCAAATCATCTTGGTTCCCTCTGGTGCGATAGGATGCATGAGAGCTGTTGCCGTTCGAACCATGTGAAACGTATTTATTAGCACCTTCTTATGAAGATTCGTATCATTACTTTCTTCTGCCTCTCGAATCTTCTTTGCCCAATATTTATTTATGTTCCGGATATAGATGTCCATGAGATTCATAACTAAATGAAAATCGCATTTGTGCATCAATCTCTCATATTCCAGAAGAGTCCGTTGAGCTTCATCCAGTATCTCTTCGCTAATTTCTCCATAAGGAATCCTCCCATCATAGTATTTCCAAGCGGTATAAAAGCATGATCTTACGGCCCTGTTAAATACATTTGAAAGCAGATTTCCTTCTTTTAAAACTGGGTCGCTGCTATTCTCAACTGCTTTAGGGTTTAAGGGTTTGGGCTGGAACCCAACGCTTCGTATACCAAGTCCCAAGCCTAGGAAATGCGCCCTCAATTGCTCAGGTGTATAATATTCAAGCAGCGCCCTTGCTGTTGGCGGTTTAATTTCACCGCTGCTGCTCGCCTTTTTATCTAAAAACAAAAGATGATTATTAACGATGAGATCCGGTAATTGGAGCTCCCCTTCTTGGGGATCAGCAGTCGGATTTTTATTCTGGCTTGCCATAAACATAGCCATTTCAACAGGGCCGTAAAAATAAACATTATCCTCGCCTATAAACTGATATACTTTTGAATCTTTGGAGCACCACCAGTTCTTCCAATCTTTTTCGCTCTTATTTCCCTGGTCAAGACAACTTTTTGTAAATGATAGGGGTGCCCAAAGTGATTCTGGCCATACCCAGACGGTCAGGTCATCCAATCCTTCAAGAGCTGGCGCTTGAACTCCCCATTCAATATTGCCGGTCAACCTGCAAGGAACGAGGGTTTTTCCCGTGCGAAATCTAATGGAATGATCTGAAAGCACTTGACATGCTAGCTCCCTATTCTTAAGGCTATCGAAAATCAATCGTGTTGAAGATTTTTTTTCGTCATCCTGCAAGGAATATTCAGGAAGAATATTTCTTATCTCGTCAACCAATTCCATATGATCTTTCTTAATATAGATAACGGGTGGTTCTAAGAATTCTTGAATGCTTTTTACGGCAAAGCTTCGAGAATTTGGTTCGGTTTTTACCTTTTCCACCCATTGGCAAAGCAAGTGATGAAACTGATCAAGCTTGAAATACCAATTTGTCACATCCCGCATTACAGGCTTATTCCCTGAAAGAACACTCTTTGGATTTATCAATTCGTTTGGCATATATTGATGTCCAAGAGAACATTCATCCGCATATGCTTTTTCTGATGAACACCCGGCTATGGGACATTGCCCGATAACCTGGCGCCCGTTGAGAAAGATTTTTAGCTCCGTATCATAGAATTGGGATGTTGTCATTTTATCAAGATGTCCGTTGACATACAGGTTGTTTATAAAATCGAGGGTAAATTCTTCATGAATCTTTGCAAAAGGTTCTATAGCCGATCCAGCAAATAAATCCAAATCTACATGATATAAGGATAAAACTTCTTTTTGACGATTATGGTTTAATTCAACAAAATCATAGATTGTGCCGTCAAATGAATTTTCATTGATTAATTGACGATAGCTTTCCATAATGGGAGAGCCATAACAATCCGTACCGGAAAGAAAAATAACATTTTCTTTGCCGATTCGGTCACGCAGAAATCGTGCATAAGTATCCGCATGAATAAATACTCCCCCTATATGGCCAAGATGGAGTTCTTTGTTCCCGTAAGGCATACCGGCGGTTACAACTGCACGTTTAGGAAATTTGGGTCTGTTCATATTAGCTCCTCCTTTTTATATGATGCTCATTCGTGTTGTTGTATCATGAGTAAATTGTCTTATCGACTTTATTACAAAATAAAGAAAAGCTCCCACCTCCAGGATAATTAATCCTGGGGACGAAAGCTAGAATACTTCGTGGTACCACCCCGGTTCACCAATACCTTGCAGTATTGATCTTGATAGGTACGGTATCTTGGTTTACAGCAAAATACGAATACCCCTGCACGATAACGGGTGCGCCCGTTGCAGCCTAAACTAATTAAGTATCGGTGCACAGCTCAAGAGCCTGTTCAACTGGAGATTCTATATCCTTTCTCAGCTATTGGGATTCTCTGTAAAAGAAACAATCCAGTCTACTATCCTCTATCATCGCAGCAAATTTATTACAAATGATTATAGCTATTTTGTGTCAAAAAGTAAAGATGCATACATAATTGTTTAAGTACTCAGGGATATTGTATCTAACCGGAGACTGCCGTCTCGACAGTAAAGCTCCAGCATATGCTCTCCCTTTGGCAATAGCCCCAAAGTCACCTGGTATTCACCTTGCCCATCTACAAGAGCCGTATGTTCCTGCTGGTGGCAACGAACCAGGAGCGTGCCTTGGCCTTCTCCCAGAAAGGTCGCAAAAAGAGATCCGTCATTCTTCATAGAGAAACGATAATAAAGGGTGTCATCCCTCTCTAGTAGGACAATCACGTTTTCTTCCTCTGGCTCCGGTTCACCGCCATAACGCTTGTAATCAGGAACGCCCGTTTTCCCGTTTTTAAAGAGCAGGGTTGCGGGCTCGGATAAACGTAAATCCGCACCAGGTCTTCGTATGGAGCTGATTTTGCAAGTATCGAAGGCCTCGCAGGGGATGGTGACCGGCGGCTGACGATTGAGCGCGCAGAACACCTCTCGATTCAGTATTGGTGTTGAAATGGACTGGATAAAGGCATCGAATATGGCGATGGCCTCCTCACGACCAAGGGGTGTATTATGGTCAAGCCAATCTATTAGCTTATTCCATCCCTCCGGCACCGAGAAAGTGACGGGAGAGTTTTTAGAGTCCATTTTTTTGTATGACCAGAAGGACCAACCGATTCCCAACCGTTCATACAGAGGAAAAATAGTGGTATACCAAGCAAGGTTGTTTTCGCCGCCCTCACCCATGAAAAGTGGCGTCTTTAAACGTTCTCCGTGGCGGATGAATTCCATAAGACTTTCCTGCTCGGGCGGGCTCCAGTACTTATGGAACTGGAGCATGATATTATCTTCCGCTTCCTGAGGCGTGAAGGTCTCGAAAATTGAAAAATCGGTGGCCCAGTGGGCACCCTCCAAAATCATGAGGTGATTCTTGTCCACTTCCCGTATAGCCTTAATAAGCCTGCGATACAAAGGAAGAATGCCGTCATTATATTGACTGAAAAAGTTTGGCAGGGGCTCGTTGAGGAGATCATACCCGGCCACGGCAGGCTCTTCCGCATAACGGAGAGCGAGCTGGCGCCAAAGCTCGATGAGCTCTAACCGATATTGCTCTTCTATAAACAGCTTTGGGGAATCATCCTCGCTGTCGTCTATGTTCTGGCCGGTCTGACCGCCGGGTGCACCATGCATGTCTAAAATCACATAGATATCCCTTGACTTGCACCATTCAATAAGCCGGTCTATGCGTTCGAGCATTGCAGGTACCATCTTAACAGCACCATTGTCCATCGTGTAAAGATGCCGGGCGTTCAGAGGCAGGCGTACGGAGTTGTACCCTTCTTTTGCAATCAGCTCTATGTCTTCTTCGGTAATATAAGAATCGTAATACCGCTCCCAAAACCTTTCAGCATATTGATCCCCACACAGGGCAAGGAGCATTTCCTCCATACGCCGGGGGCGGTCACATTTAGTGGATAGCTTCCACATATACCCTTCGGGTAAAAACCAGCCTCCAAGGCCGAAGCCACGGAGCAGAACAGGGGTCTGTCCGGCTAGAAGCTGGTTGTTGTCTGCTCTTACAAAATCCATGATCCTATCCTTTCACTGCACCTTCGGAAATCCCTTGCAGAATCTGTTTCTGGAAAATAGCGTAGAAAACAATAACGGGGATAGCTGCAAGAATCAGAGCACTCAGTATGGCTGTCCAGTCGCTGCTGTACTGTCCAAAAAGCGTATTGGTGGAAAGCAGCAATGTATATTTTTTATTGTTGGAGATTACGATCAAGGGTAATAAAAAGTCATTCCATACCCATAGTACATTGGTAATGCAAATTGTTGCCGTTATGGGCTTCAAAAGAGGGAATACCACTAAGAAGAACAATTGCAAGCCTCTGCATCCGTCGATCTGGGCCGATTCCTCCAGCTCCAGAGGGATGCTTTTGGTAAAGCCATGATATAGAAAGATTGCCATGCTAACCCCAAGGCCCGCATATACAAAGGAAAGACCTAATAAGGAATTTTTGATATCCAGCACAAGCACCACTTTGTACAAAGGGATCATGATGGAGCTAAAGGGAATAAGCATGGAGAAAACAAAAAGGGCATATATAAACTTGGCAAAGCGGGTATCGGTACGGCAAAGCTTCCAGCCCGCCAATGAAGAAAATAGGATCATCAAAGATACGCTAAAAAATGAAAGAAACGCAGTGTTTCCAAGGCTTCTCATGTAATGCATTTTCTCAAATGTCCGCGCGTAATTCTTGAATGATAAGGTTTTTGGCAGAGACATTACATTGGTTAACAGCTCACCGTTTGTTTTAAAAGAATTCATCAAGGCCATCAGGATGGGAAAAAGGCAAAACACGGCTGCAATTGCCAATAAGGTATAAATCAGAACACTTGAAGCTATTTTTCTTCGATTCATAACTTTTGCTCCTTATTCTTCATCAGATAGAGCTGAATAGCTGTGATGATAAATACGATGGCAAAAAGCACCGTGGATTTTGCGGTGGCATAGCCATAACGGATATTGCCCTTGAAGGCTTCTTCATAAATATTGATAGCCACCGACTGTGTTGCTCGACCGGGACCGCCTCCAGTGAGGGCATAGATCACGTCGAACACTTGGAATGCCGAATTGAGAGTCCAAAAAATACAGATGGTGAGTGCGTGCTGTATCATAGGAAATATGATGCGCCAGAAGCTCTGCCATGCATTGGCACCATCTAAGTGGGAGGCTTCTTTCATTTCCATGGGGACACCTTGCAATGCGGCCATATAAATAATCATGAGATAGCCTACCGCACCCCAGCATGCTACGATGATAATGGCTATAAAAGCGTAATTAGGATCACCGATCCAGGACTTATCCAAAAACTTCAAACTCCAGTTATCGGCCATGTAGTACATTACCTTGGTAAAGATAAACATCCACATATAACCGCCAATAACCATGCTTACCATGTTGGGCATATAAAACAGTGTGCGTAATAATCCTTTTGCTTGTCTACGGGATTCAATAGCTACAGCCAATGTGAGGGCGACAGCATTTGCAGCCACGACCATGACGATTACATATTTGAATGTAAACTTCATGGATTGCCAAAAATATTTGTCAGTCATGATCTCAGTAAAGTTGGACAATCCCACAAAGTTAAAGGTTTTATTAAGGCCATTCCAATCGGTCATGCCGTAGTAAAAACCGAAGACGGCTGGAACCAGCTTAAACATGAGATATACCAATAGTGCGGGAAGAACATATACGAGCAGGGTGAGGTTTTGTCCATGTCTCTTCTTCAAATAATCACCTCAGTTTTGTGTAGAAAAAAGGGCAGGTGCTTGCCCGCCCTTTTCAAAGTCAATGAACTATTTTGCCAGCTTGTTGGCATTCTGAAAAGCTTTATCCATGCGGGAAATGAATTCGTCTTGGGTTACACTTCCTACATAATACTCTTGAAGCAGGCGGCCCTGTTCTTCTGTGACGGAGGAAGGCAGAACCAGATCCTGATAGGCTCGGCCAGCGGCAACATATTCGGAAGCGTCGTTAACCCAGGAAGAAGCTTCATAAGTGTGGACGGATACCAGAGGATTGAAGGAGCAGGATTGGAACAGCTTTGCGGAATCCTTGTCGTCCAATACATAGTTGGCAAATTTCAAGGCCAAATCCATCTCTTTGCTGCTAGGATGCACGCCCAATGTAGTAGAAGTAGATAAGTTAACCAAGGTACAGGCTTTGTTGTTATTGACGGGCAGAGCGAATACGCCCAGCTTCATATCAGGATTGGTGGACATAATGGTGCCGGAAGCCCATGTTCCTTGTACATACATTGCAGCCTTGCCATTGGCGAAGTCAGCGGAACCTGCCTCAGAGCCTTGCTCGAGGGCACGGTCCGTACCATTCTTCATGATTATGTCAATAACACCGAAGATATCGCGCACTTCTTCATAGGAACCTTCGTCCTTATACATGCGCTCTACCCAGTCGGGAACCTCGCCGGAAACCTTACCACCAAGGGTAAGAGCGGTCATAAGCTGAGGAACCCATTGTTCCTGGTAAGCCAGCATGAAAGGTGCATAGCCTTTAGATTTCAGTACTTCACAGACATTTTTCAATTCATCCAAAGTATTAGGAGGTGTTAGATTACATTCTTCAAAAATAGTCTTGTTGTACAAGCAGCCCCATGCCTGACTTTCGATGGGCACGGCTAAAAGTTTGCCCTCTTTTGTAACAGTAGCTTTAACATTTTCGTAAATCTTACCGGCTAAAGGTTGGCTGGATAAGTCGGTTAGATTCTCTGCTTTGTTGTATGTAGAAATATTGTTGCTGTGCAGTGTGTACAGATCCGGTGCATCATCCCCGGTCAGACGAGCCTGCAGAACGCTCTCATATTGATCGGAGCTGGGCATTTCAAGGTTTACTTTTACCTTGATATTATCTTCTGCCAGCACTTTTGCTTCAAACTGCTTGCAATAGGCTTCCCATTGCTCCATATACTGAGGGAAACTCATCATAATATTGATTTCAGCTTCCCGAGGTGCTGCAGCCGTGGGAGTCCCGGTAGAGGTAGAAGTAGGGGTGGGAGTAGAGGTGGTACTTGGAGCCTTGTTGCCGCATGCAGCCATAGTTAGAATCATACACAAGCCAAGGATAAGTGCTAATAACTTTTTCATGTTCATCCTCCTTATTATTTGGTAGTTATGCATCATAACATAATTCAAATATACTTACGCATTGTGCATAAAGCTATATCTATAGACAATGTGTTTTATTGTCAAGAATTAATCCCGTTGCATTTCACCCGGAGTTTTCCTAAAAAACCTTTTAAATGCTTTATAAAAATGGGCCTGATCCAAATAACCAACCATGGCACCCACCTCTTTTAGAGGCACTTTATACTCTGTGATTAGATTTTTCGCCTTATTCATGCGCAAAGCCGTAACATATTCGGAAAAGCCTTCACCGGTGGATTCCTTGAAAAGCTTGCTTAAATACTCCTTGCTTACGAAGAATCGGGTTGCGGTTTCCTTCAGGGTGATGCCAGTAGCGAAATTCTCCTGAATAAATGTCTTTACCAGATGTATATCCAATCGATTTCGGGCTTTGATGAGCTCCTGCACCGACTGGGATGCCCGGCAATACAGCTCACAGGCAAAATCAAGCATATCTCCCAGCGTACAGCCCCGGCTAAAAACAAAACTTGTATTTTGGTTTTCAAAAACTTCTGAGGGAGAGTACCCGCTGCTGCTGATAAAACGCTGCAACCATCCGATCAGTCCGTAATAGATACCAATAATAGCTCCTCGGGATATATTTTCTTTTTCATGATTTTCAATCAACTGTCGGATTTGTTTAAATTTTTGCCGGATCATCGGTGCATCAGCGGAGAAAAGACATTCATAAGCGCTGCTTCGCAGTGCAAAGTATTCATCCGTCCAGGGTGCATTTAAGAAACCGTCTATATACTCACCGGTTTCGGCTTTTTCCCGGTTTTCTTCATTAAGTAAGGTAATACACCGTTGAAGCTGATCATTGAGTTCCTCCGGCTTGATGGGTTTAAGCAAATAATCCGCTACATCCAGTTTTAATGCGCTCCGAATATAAACGAAATCATCATATCCGCTGATAATGATAACCTTGGCATTGTTCCCCTTCTTCCGCAGGTGGCTTACCAGATCAATGCCACTAATGTGTGGCATATGAACATCCGTGAGAATGATATCCGGCTGTAGCTGCTCGATAAGCTCCAGGCCATATTCACCATCAGAAGCCTCTCCGGCAACCTCAAGAGCCAGTGTTTCCCACGGGACAAGGCTTTTAATCACATCCCTTGTCCAGGGCTCGTCGTCAATGATGACTACCTTATATCGTTCCATTTTGGACCTCCTCTTTTGTCACTTTCATCAAAACCTGAACCAAAACCCCTTCTCCTTGAGTGCTGGATATGGTGGCGCCATATTCATCCCCTGGAAATTTGAGCCTTATCCTGGAATTCACATTATTAAGGCCAATGTGGGCACCGGATCCCAAAGCTCTTTCCGCACCCCTTGCCAATTCCTCTTGGATATAGGCAAGGCGGTCCGGTGAAATTCCAAGACCGTTATCTGCAACCGACAGCAGCAGGTCACCTGAATCTGTCAGATGCCCACCCAAGCATATGCGCCAGCTTCCGGTTTTGTCGGCAAGACCATGTTCAAAGCTGTTTTCAAAAATAGGCTGGAGGATCAATTTTGGAATTAGACAATCCATAACATTCTCATCAATATCCATTGTCAGCTTGATACGGTTATCAAACCGCTGATTCTGGATGGTGAGATAGCTCTGAAGGTACCGTATCTCTTCTCTTAAGCACACCATTTCGCGGGAAAAATTGAGGGAGTACCGCATGATGTCGCCGAGGGCCAGAGTGACTGAATAAATCTCAGGAGCATTTTTCTTTAACGCCATCCCGCCAATGACCTGTAGGGTGTTGTTCATAAAGTGGGGATTGATTTGCGCCTGCAACGCTCGAAGCTGTGCATTACGCTTTTCAATCTTGCTTTGATATTCTTGCGCAATCAACTCTTGGTTTCGCGTCATCATGACATCAAAGCTCTCATTGAGAAAACCAATCTCATCATAGCGCTTAGGACCAGAAGGAGAATCATAGTCCTTTAAGGTAACATGACGCATTTGATTTGAAAGGGATATAATAGGCTTACTAATGATACGGCTAAATAATGCTGAGCATAGAATAGCTGCCATAATAGCGAAAACAGCGGTTGCAACACCGATCCAAAGGGTTTGCTTCAGGGCGGAAACAATGACCTGGTTTGGCACGACCTGCATTATTTGCAGCTTACCTCCGCCAACCGGACGATAGAACGAAAAATTTTCATTGTCGGTATTTTCCCAAAGCTGGCCTTCACTTAGCTTATGTGACAGGGTAAGAATATCTTCAAGCTGTAAGCGGTTTTCGTTGCCGTAATTGGCTACCAGCAATTGGTCGTCATCATTGAGAAGCGTAATGGTCTCATCATCGCTGGTTTTGATATCGGCCAAAAGTTCTTCTATTGCATAGGGGCGCATCCGAATCACCATCAAGGCTAAGGGCGTCTTGTTCTCAAACCGGTTAATTTGATGTGCAACCAATAATTCATTTTCTTCTAAAAAAAATACCGTATTGGTTTGTAGCGTTTCCGTTCGTTGCAGCCAAAAATCCAGCTTATTCTGTGTCTTCTCCATCACGGCACCGGAACGCCTTGCCGACAGCACAATATTATTTGATAAATTGTACAGCTCAATGGAATTGATAGTGGAATCCATGCTGATAGCAGCGTTCATGGATGAAATCAACCTCCACTTTGCTGCGTAATCCAGCTCTTGACCATCATTGCACCATGAAAGGATATCTGCTTTTAATTCCTTATTAACTTCAAATTCATAGAATTGTTCGGTATATCCTTTGATAATCAGCTCCAGCCTGTCCTGAAGCCAGCCAATACTCATACGCCGGGTCTGGATAATCTGCTCGCGCATGGTGCTATAAATATGATTCATGGTAAAGAACGTAGCAGCAAAGACAGGGATGATGGAGATGAGGGCCATCCCAAGAAATAATTTTTTTCGAATGGACAGCCGTTTTCTTCGCTTGTCGAACTTCATAGAGGCCTCCACGTTTTTCGTCTATTTTGTATGTTTTTACTATAACGAGTATACGAGTTTCACTGACTCGGTACCCGTTGCCTTTAGGGGTTTGAAATCATTGATTTCGAACCGGTGATGTCAGTATAACACGGAAACAGTGCTCCCCTTCAAAAAAATATTGTAAGAATTTAATAATTTTTTTTGTCAATAGTTAATCTCTTCTGGAGAAAAACTGTTAGTTAAAATTTGACAGGTTGCCAATTTTTATTTATAATTTTTAATAAAATATCATAAAAATGCACGTCTTGGTTTAGAGGAGAAATTTATGAAAAAGGTCAGCACAATTTTAATAATTTTGATTCTAATATCCAATGGTTTACTGTTTTCTGCTGCATCTGATACATCCTGTTTTACAAACAACAAGGCACTTGATGGGACCTTTGCACAATTGGAAAAAGCATTTATGGCAAGTGAGCAAATGGATTGGCCCATAGTGGTTGAAGCGGCTGTTTTTCAAGGTAAAAAAACCATAAAAGTACCCAAAATGACTGATGCCTTAATTAAGGTAGCAGTAACGGAAGTCCTCAACGAAATAAAGGTTAATATTGAGATTAAGGAAGAGGAACTGGGCGGATTGACTAAAGAGGATTATGCCAAAATTTCAGCTCAGCTTATGAAGGGCATAATAGTTAGCAAGGGATACTTATACTGGGATGCTGAAATGAAATATATTATATTGTCTTTTGGCATTGGCGGACGCGAGTATGAAAGGTTTGATAATTTAACGGGCAACTTGGCAAGCATGGGTTCTGAAATGGACAAGGTGTCTTCTGCCGATTTAGAGGTAAAAGCCGACGTTGAAAGATATATTAAACAGTCTTTACAAAAAGGCAATAAGGTTAGCCCGGAAATAGCAAAGAATCTGCCTGAAAGAATTGACCGTCTGTTCAAAGAGTTAAGGCCCTCAAGAATAATTGCGGCACAGGCTATTTCTGAAATTCATAGAGACATATACATGGTCGATTATACAAAATTTGATGGCACCGAATCACTGGAGTCAATTATAGAAAGCTATCAATCCTTGATTGAAAGTCGTCAGGAAAACAGGGACGAAGAAAATAAGATTACTAAATATAAATTTCCAAAGGATGAGCCATCGCCGGAACATAGAAAATATATAGTAGAATCAATACTTGACGGGGAATTATCAGAATCATTTACCTCGGGTTTTAATAAAGCAATAACAATTGATGAGCTTGCAAAACTGTATTTTGAGTCGGAAGAAGTTGACGAAAAAATAGAGTTTGAGGAAGGAACAATTGACCGGAATGCACCTGACTATATTAAAAGTGCCTTTATCTATGGAATGATAGATGACGGCAGGGATTTGAATAAACCTCTTAACAGGCTTGAAGCAACAAAGCGGCTGATTAACGGTATCATATATCAGGAATCAGGTGTTGCAACAACATTGACGATTAGTGATTGTGCTAAAATTCCATTTGCTGATCTGGTAACAGTAGCAAATTGTCTTAACTATGGCATGGACACAATAGGAATGAATTTCGAACCTCAAGGAATGTATACAAAAGAGGATGCGATTGCAGATAAATTTAAATTTGATTTCTACAATATCAGAGGTTATAACGCTCCCATAGATTTATCTGATCCGTCCAAAATAGTAATAGGAAAAAATTCCGTGCATATGCAATTTGAAAATAAGGAGCAGGTAGAGGAATATATTGCATACGAGTTTGAAGATTCAGCAATAGGTAATATCAAAAGAAACGGAAGCTATATGAGAATTGACACAGGCTGTGCCTTGCTGGAATTCTTTACTCCTGAAAACGGTATAAAATTTACCTTTAAAAATGACGTTAAGTATATTGATTTTGAAGAAGGGGTTTATGGCCCCCAATTACAATATGCAATTGAACCTCGCGTACTAAAACCCGGCGAAACAGTGGATATGAATATGCAGATTGATTCGGAACATAAGAAGCTATTTGCGAAGATTGATACTATTCTGGCTAAAATCATCAAGGCTAATATGACGCCGGAACAAAAAGTCAAGGCTATTCACGATTACGTTGTGACATATATCACATATGACTCCAATTATGATGATGATGAAACGATAGAGAATCTATTGAAAACCATTGAAAAAGGACGGGGTGTATGCTTAGATTATACGATGTTGTTCCAATACTTGTGTGACAGGGCATCTATTCCATGCATCAGTGAAGCTGGTGATGTTAGCACGTCACCTGATCCTCATGCATGGAACGTTGTGTTTTTGAACGGCCAATGGAAGTTTATCGATACGACCTGGGATGATGGTGATCCAAAGAAAATCTCGTATAAATACTATTTGGTGGATAAATTTACGTTTATGAAGGATCATGTACCTATGATGGGCGTGCCAGAAGAAGCTTTATGCCCTGAAATTGACGGAATGAAGATAAAGACTCAAGACGAATTAATGGTCTATCTACTTCAAAAATTTTATTGGATTGATGGCTTTACAGTAACTTTCAGAATGACCGATAAAAATGTGAAGCCAAACATTGGTTATCTATGGCCTACTGCTGAGGTAAAGGTTATCCTGACATACGATTCGAAAAATGATTTGTACACAGTAGCTGCCAAGGCTAGATAAGGTGTAGAGAATTAATAAAAATGCTACTCCTTCAAAGCAACCTGTCTGAATGTTGAATTCGAGCAAGTTGCTTTTTCTTTTGATCTATTAAAGATTTGTAAAATATTCAAATTCAAATCGTAGGATTTTCAATTAAAAAACAATAGTGGCTATTTTATAATTACTTATGAAAAGTACTTTTCTGTATAACGCTAATTTTGCAAAGAGGTTGAAATGTTACTAAGCAATTCTTACAAGGAGGAGTTCATAATGAGGTCTGTAAAACCGCTGACCATTCTACTTATCCTTTCTTTACTTGTTACATTATTTGCTGGGTGTGGCAGTACAAAACCTGAAGTCAATAATCCGGAAAAAAGTGATAATCCAACAACAAAACCGGTTGAAAAAAGCAAACTTAAAGTGTGGACGATGGGACGGCCGGATAAGGAATATTACCTTTCCAAGATTAATCCGTTTAATGAAACCAACCCAGACGGAATAGAAATAGTTTACGAGGTGTTTACCGATAACTATCCTCAGACCATAGAACTGGCCTATGCGACCGGAGAAGGCCCCGATGTATATCTGGATGCAAACGGTGTATACGAAAAAATGCTTCCCATGGGTAATTTGATGCCCTTAGATCAATTCCTGACCGAGGACTACAAAAAACGGTTTGGTGAAGGTGCATTTCTGGAAGGCATAAATATGTATGAGGGTAAAATTTATTCTATGCCTGGAATCGGCTCTAGTGCAAGACTCATCTATAACAAGGGTATATTTGCCAAGGCAGGAATCAGCGCACCACCTAAATCCTTGGATGAACTTGTGGAAACTGCAAGGACCATAACAAATAAATTAAAGGGAGAGGGAATCTATGGCTTTGCCGCTAATTTGAAGACTCCTCTGTCTGCTTTTAACAGGTCTATTGACTATATTGTAATGAGAAGTGGCGGTGTACGCAGCGGTTATGATTTTAAAAACGGCAAATACAATTTTGATGATTATAGACCAGTGCTAGAAGCATACAGAGAAATATTCGCCAAGGATATAGCGTTCCCTGGATGTGAATCATTGGAGATAGACCCCTTAAGAACTCAATTTGCAGCAGGCAAAATCGGAATGTACATTTCCTGGTCCCATGCAGAACCCAATGTATATGCACATCAGTTTACGACTACAGAGGAATGGGATGTTGCGCAGATTCCAACCATTGACGGTACTGTTAAGGGTTCGACGAATATATTCTTTGCCGGAAGATGGTACGTCATGAATTCCAAGACAAAGGATCCTCAGAAGGCATGGAAGGTCATGGAACTGTTATATAGTGATGAGGTTGCTAAAGGTTACTATGAAAACGGATTTGGTTTACTAATGATTCCATCTATTGTAGAAAAGGCGAAGAAACCCGCGTCCATTGAAGAACGTCCTGAGCTGGCATTCACACAATATGATAAGATGTGGCCCGGTCTTCCTATCAACGTAAGTCCTGAAGGCAAAGACATGTACTCGGTATATGCGGCCGTAGTTCTTGGTGTCACAGATCTGGATGCAGCTATACAGGACCTCAATACCCGTTACAATGCCGCCTTTGAAAAAGCAATCAGTGAAGGAAAGACAAAAAGAATCCTGAATCCTGACTTTGATCCCTTTAACCCCGGAAAAGGATTTTAATTAGTGTATTCGCAGAAGCAACTGCTTCATAAATCTGCAGTTGCTTCTGTGAAGCGAGAGGTGAGTAATGTTGGAAATGAGCATTAATAAAAAAGCAGGAAGAAAAAACAATGCTGTCAGATCCATTCTAAAAGATGTGTTTAAAAAAAGGCAATTGTACTATATGCTGTTGCCTAATGTGATTTTATTTTCATTATTATCGATATACCCGATTATGTGGGCACTTCAGTATATGTTTTTTAGTTATGACGGAATTTATCCGGCGAAATTCACCGGTCTTGATAATTTTGTAAGGGTATTTACCCGGGACCCTGTATTTTGGACGAGCGTCGTCACTACTTTTAAATATGTAATCGGAAAGCTGATCTTTACAGTGCCCATAGCATTTATTCTGGCCTTGATTTTAAATAAAAAGTTTTTCGGGAGTTCTTTTTTTCGGGCAGTGATTTTCAGCCCAACCATTATGAGTGCGGCAGTTATAGGAATGATATTCTATTTGCTTTTTAATGCCTATAATGGTGAAATCAACCGTATACTTTTAAACCTGAATATTATTCATGAACCAATTAACTGGCTGGGCAAGGATCATTCCCTTATATCTGTCATCATTCTTGGGGCCTGGGGTGGAATTGGAAACTATATGATCTATTTTTTATCAGGTCTGCAAAATATACCTAATGAAATATACGAATCTGCAAATCTCGATGGAGTGAATGCTTTTCAACGGGTCTTTCTTATAGAAATTCCGATGATGGGTCCTGTTCTGAAGTTTATTCTGATGCTGGCAATTGTCATAGCATTTCAGGATATGCAGGGGATAATGGTACTGACGGAAGGCGGACCGGTACAATCCACACTGGTAATGTTCCTGTATGTATATCAGCTTTATTTCCCTATATCTGTTAGTGCTCCCATCAACCCCGAATATGGATACGGGGCTGCGGTATGCATCGTATCTGCGGCCATTGTCGGGGTAATTACTTTAATATATTTGTATTTTGCCAGGAAGCTAGATGACATTTATTAGGACGGTTTGTAGGAGAAAAAATATGAGAAAACACAAAATATATTCAATCTTTGGGTCTGGAAGTAAATGGATATTTTTAGTTATAATGCTCATAATGACTGCATTTCCGGTGATTTATACCTTGTTGGGGTCGTTAAAAACCAATGCGGAATTGATGCTTGGTGGAGGAATCTTGCCTAAAAAATGGATGTTTTCTAACTATGTGTATGCCTTTAAAAATTCCAATTTTTTAAATTACTCGGTTAATAGCCTTGTACTTAGCGGCCTTTCCATGTTGTTTGCTCTGGTGACATCTTCTTTAGCGGGATATGTTGTTGCACGGCATAAATTCCCGGGGAAAAAGATTCTTATGAGCTTATATCTTGGCTTAATGTTTATTTCACTCGGTGCAGTTGCTATTTATCCGCAATATAAGCTCATGCATTCACTGGGACTGACAGGCAACTTAGTGGGGCTTGCGCTTGTACTCACGGGAGGACAGGCCAGCAATGTATTTCTAGTCATGGGGTTTGTAAAGGGAGTTCCGGTGGAACTGGATGAAGCTGCCTATTTAGATGGGTGCAACACTTTCAGGATCTATTGGAACATAATTCTGCCTGTTATAAGGCCTGTATTAGGGGTTGTGGCATTGTTTTCATTCCGGGCAGCATGGAATGATTATATCACATCGCTGGTGTTTACTATGTCGAACACTAAACTGAGGACACTGACAGTTGCGGTTGTCGGCTTGAAATATTCCATGAATGCGGCGGCAGAATGGCATATTATGACTGCAGGAGCTGCTATTGCCCTCTTGCCTATACTGTTTCTATATATCTTTACAAATAAGCAATTCATCTCGGGACTTACCGCAGGCGCTGTAAAAGGATGATATAGGAGGATTAAATATGCGTAAATACTGTATGTCAAAGGATGAACTGGAGGATGCCCTTGGTAAGGTAGTCTATGCTCCCCATAGTGATCTACACCGGGGTAATCTGCATCTGTCTGAAGACTGCTTCACCACGCCCGACAGGTACTGCAATGTTGTGATTCTCCCTACAGCCAGAATCGATTGCACGGCAAATGTTACCATCGGTCCCTGGTGCATGATTGGCTGGGATACCAAGATTTTAACCCATGACCACTATCATATTGGGAGGGATAAGCCCCTTTTACTGCTTCAGGAGGAACGCGGGGTGTTCTGGTCCGATCTTGTAATCGGAAGTGACGTATGGCTCCACGGTTGTACAATATTGTCACAGGTAACCTATATTCCGGATGGGGTAGTCGTTGGTGCAAATGCAGTCCTAACAAAAAATCCAGGCCCTTACGAAATCTGGGCGGGAAATCCGGCACGGAAAGTAGGAGAAAGAAAGCCGGAATTGGAGGGCACCTTCAATGACTTATGAAGATAGACAGGTAGCCTGCGCTCAATCATGTAACAGAATTGCGTTTTTAGGGGACAGCATAACCGATGACGGAACTTTTATTGCTTTCATCGAAAACTGGTTTTATAGCAATAATCCAGATGGAAAACCGGAGTTTATCAATCTGGGTGTAAGCGCCGAGACGGCTTCAGGCCTTTCGGAACCAGACAGGGACTTCCCACGCCCGTGTATTCATGAGCGAATAGACAGGGCTATTGAAGAGAGCAGACCAGATTTAGCGGTTGTTTGTTATGGGATGAATGACGGAATTTATTACCCCTTTTCAGATGAGCGGTTTTTTGCATATAAAGAAGGACTCATAAAATTAGTTAAAAAACTTGTATTAGCGGGTGTGAAGGTGGTGGTCATGTCACCTCCGCCTTTCGATCCTAGGTCTTTCAACGGACCACTGTTATCAGAAACCGTAGGCATATTTGGCTACCCTAAGCCGTATGAGGGCTATGACAATGTTCTGAAAGGGTATGCCCAATGGATTATGGCAGATTTAGAGACAGCAGGCATTGAAAAGACCATAGACCTGCATACACCGATAAAAAAGTTCATTGAACTTAAAAGAGAGGCTGAACCCGACTACCGGTACGGTGATGGAATACATCCGGACAGACAGGGACACTGGGTTATTGCAAATATTCTTTTGAAGGAACTTTTCAATGTTCCATCTACCGAGGAACCAAAGTATGTTATGCATCAGGAAGCATCCCCAGTACATACCATGGTAATGATGCGCCGTAGAATACTGAGTGCAGCGTGGAAAGAACATGTGGGCCATACCAATCCCAATAAAGCGGCGTCAGCCTTGCCTATTAAGCAGGCAAAAAGAATAGGGGCAGCTATTGAAGCTGAAATTTCATCCTACTGATTGTCCAGCTGTTTTGCTTCTCTGTAATCCGAGGGTGTTAAAGAATAGTATTTTCTAAAGCATATTGAAAAATATCCCGAATCCTCGTACCCGACCTTCTCGGCAATCTCATGGACTTTAAAGCTGCTGGTGTCTAAAAGCGCCAGCGCTTTTTCCATGCGGATTTGGGTGATATACTCGACAAAGGTTTTATTCGTCTCTTGCTTAAAAAGCCGCCTTAAATAATTTGGGCTGATATATAGCTTTGCGGCAGCGTCTTCCATCCTAAAGGAACTATTAGCTATGTTAGCTACGATGATATCTTTAGCCTTTTCAATGATATTTTCATTTTTGCCGTTTTTTACACGTTCAATACGGTTTATGCAATCAATGACAAAATCAGAAAGAAGCTTTTGCAGCTCTTCAAGGCTATCGCTTTGAAATACGCTTTCATAAGGATTATAACCAGGTTCATATAAAACTCCGTTTTCTTCCGAGGATCTCATAAGCTGTAGTATGATTTCAAATATCATTCTTTTGTAATGCAGATGATTAAACCCATCAGCCTCTTGGCTATGAGCAAATAATTCCTCGGCAATAGTCAGAGCCTTTTCCTTTTCACACAATGCAACATTGGTGAGAATATCGGTTTCACATTTATTCGCTCGTTTGAAGGTTTGATCCCTGTGAATACAAAAATCCTCATAATTGATGATGGTGGGGCTTGTTTTGTGGAATCCATACTGTAAAGCATACTCAGCTTGAAGGTAAGAGAATTGCAGATCTTCAAGGGTCTTGCATAATTTGCCTATAGCAGCGTAAGAGTCCAGATTAAAAATCTTTTTCATCTGAATAACTGTTATATTCATTCCCTGGTTGATTAATTTAATGTTATATTCCTGGTTTGCGTTATCAAAGCAAAATATCAGCGTCATCTGGTTGTATGCTGTAAAAAATGGGTGCAGCCGAACATTTTCGGGAAAAGCATCCTGCAGGATTGCTCCGACGATTTTCTGAAGAACATCCTCCTTAAGCAGATCGGTGTCGCTGCTGGGGTTTTTTCTAAACTTAAGAATCACTATGGAGAATAGGGATCCGGTTATATCCAGGTCTAAATACTGCTGATTTATCAAGGCCTCACTACCCTGAATCTTCCCAGTCACAAGTCCTGTCAGAAACCTTTCCCTTGCAGCAGGCAAACTGAGGTTCACCTGCATTTTTAACTTATGTAAATCATATAAATCCCTTCTTTGTTGGTCCAGCTCGCTGCAGACCTTATCCAACGTTTCTAAAAGTCTGCCTGGTTCGACAGGTTTTAAGAGATAATTATAAACCCCAAGCTGCAACGCTTTTTGTGCATATTGGAAATCATCATACCCGCTGATAATGATGATCCTGATATCAGGATAAATGGCTTTAATATTTTCTATGAGTTCCATACCGTTGACTCTAGGCATATTTATATCAGTGATCACAATATCCGGAAGTGTGTTTGTAACAATCTCCAGCGCTTGATCGCCATCTTCCGCCTCTCCTATCATCTTAAAGACATCGCTGTGTTTTGATATTTCCTTTGTGATTCCATCCCTAATCAGCTTCTCGTCATCCACGACAAGGATACTGTTCATAGGTTTCCACTTCCTCGCTGTTTATAATCGGTAGCAGGATTTTAGCTTTCGTCCAATGCCCGGGTTCACTAGAGTATTCGAGACCGTACTTTTCTCCAAAATACAGCTTTATCCGTTCATTGACATTGTATATGCCATAGCCGCTCTTACCAATTACAATATTGTTTTTCAATCTATTGTTGATCAAATTCAACTTCAATCGGTCCATTCCAACTCCATCATCCATTACGACAACTTCAATGGCGTCGCCGACAAGCATTGCTGTAATATCTATTTTTCCCGGTGCGTTCTTCAATTTTATTCCGTGGTAGATGGCATTTTCTGCGATGGGCTGTAAAATCAACTTGATGGTATACAGCTGGAGCAAGCTTTCCTCGCTATGTATGACGTAGTCGAACTTTTCCCCGTACCTGATTTTTTGAATGGCCAGATAACTGGACACGTGATTCAGCTCGTCTTCTAGGGATATAATTTCTGAACCCTGATTCAACCCATTGCGGAATAATGTGGCAAGTGATGTAGTCATACGGCTTATGTCGTGTGCCTCAATATTAGCAGCCAGCCAGTTGATGGAATCAAGCGTATTGTAAAGAAAATGGGGATTAATCTGCGACTGCAATGCTTTTAACTCGGCACGCCTTTTTAAAAGCTGCTCTATCCTTACCCTTTCCTTTTCTTCACGAAGCTGGCTGATAGTACCATTAAGCTTTTCGACCAGTTCGTTGATTTCGTCCAGCATATAATTAAAGCTTTTACCCAATTGTCCTACTTCATCATCGAAGGGATAAATAAACCTTGCTTCGAATCTTCGATTGGTTACTTTCTTTATTGTATTCTGAAGGAGTGCCAGCGGCTTTGTAAGTGTACCAGAAAGAGCTACTCCTAAAAGAAGGGATATAACTACTCCGACCGCCATAAGAGAGAAAGTGTAAAGCCTCATATCGTAGAGCTTGCCCTGAAGTTCTTTATCGGATTTGATGCTGACAATCTTCCAGGGGGCTACCCGTGTAGACTGATGCGCAATGAAATTCTTCGAATAGTCATTATCCAGTGTAGCGCTTCCGCTGTTTTCTGAGGTAATTCCGTTCATAATAGCAGCATCTTTTAATAGCGCTCCTATCGCTGAATGATTGTTTGTAACAACTTCCTTGCCGTTGTTGTCCAGAATGAACATCCAATTGCCCTCAGCGGAGCGGATTCCGGCAAGGTAATCGAACATTTCCTGTTCGTCCAGATTGATTACGATTAGTATATCTCCGTTATATCCGTCCAGAAAGAAGCGGTATACAAGAGGTATTACCTGTTTTTTACTTAGATAAATCTCATCAGAACCCCTGTCTCCCCAGTATATGGAAGAAAGGGGCTTTGCATTTATTCTCTTGTACAGGTTAGTTTGCAAAAAGTCGAAATCATTGTGATTGGTGGGCATTGACAGGTCAAAGAAACTGCCTTTGGGGGTGTATAAATAGATGGATGCAATAAACTGGTCCGAGGTTCTCAGCTCAGAGAACAAACTCGAAAACTCAGACATTGCTACTGCCTCATAGTAGGATTCCTCATTGAACAGAAAGTTTTTCATGGAGGTATCAAAGGAATTGTTCAGCATCATGGTATTAATTCTGCCTAGGATTCCCTTCAACTTTACATCCAGATAGTTGGCAACTTGAACCAGCATTTCCGAAGAATTTGACGTAAAGGTTTTTGTGTACTGATTAGAAACATAGCCCAAAAGAAGCTGTGAATAGATCATAATAACGATAAACACATTTATGACATTAAAAATAAATATTTTGTTCTTTAGTTTCATTCTACGGATGAAATTTATCATGCGGATACCATATGTGACAAAACATAATCCATATTGCTGCAAAGGAAGTATAAGATATAAATATTATACATAATAAAGCATAATGAAACAACTTTAAATGTGCAAATTTCATCATGATTCTTATTATCATCATATAAAAACAAAAAATCTGAAAAATTTATATGAGCCTTGACAATATAGCTAAATGACATCTTTAAAAATCATATTTGCAACTCTAATTAAACGTTGCTCATTTTGTAGTATAATGAATTCGGTGATAAAATAAATGAGAAGAAGTGTAATAATTGACCATTTGTGTCAATCGAAGCGCAAGCTTGATTACATAAGCCTTATAAAGAATTTTGGAATAGTTTTAGGTACAATGATTTTAGCTACCTTGCTTTCGTTTCTATTTCGATATATCGGTTTTCATGAATCCAACATTATCATGGCTTATATATTGGGAGTTCTTGTAGTATCCACTCAAACGGATGGATATGTTTATGGTATAATTGCGTCGGCTATAGGGGTGCTGACGTTTAATTTCTTCTTCACCGAACCGTATTATACTTTTGCTGCGTATTCACCGGAATACCCGGTAACTTTTATCATCATGCTCATTGTTGCCATTATAGCCGCCACTTTGACAACCCGTTATAAAAATGAAACTTACAAAACTTCACTTCGTGAGATCAGGGCACAAACACTCTACCAAATCAGCAAAAGCCTGTTAAAGGTTCGAAGTGTCTTTCAAATTGCTGAGATAGCAGGCAGGGATATTGTCAAACTTTTTAACCGTTCTGTCGTTATTGCTGTCATAGGTGAGAATGATGGCCTTGACGAACCAAGAATCTATTCATTTAGGGATGACGAGCGCACAGATATTTTCAAATCTTTCAATGAACTGCAGGCAATCACTGAAACTTTTAAAACCGGAATACCTGGTGGAGCTGGTACACCCGTTTTCTCAGATAGTTCTGCTTATTATCTTCCGATAAAAGGTCAAAGCGGCATGCTTGGCGTTATCGGTATTGATTGCTTCAACAATAATCTGCTTAATGATGAGCAAAAGGAGCTTCTGGAAACTGTTGCAACTCAAATCGCCTTTGCGATAGAGCGGGAACGGTTATCGGAAAAACAACAAAAATCAAAGATAGACGTTGAACGCGAAAGGCTTCGCTCAAATCTTCTCCGTTCAATATCCCATGATCTGCGAACGCCTTTGACAGATATTTTAGGGGCAACGGGTACCATTCTGGAAAATGACGAAAAACTGGATCGGCCAACGAGAAGAGAGCTTTTGCTGAACGTTTATGAGGACGCTAGTTGGCTCATTCATTCTGTTGAAAACATATTAAGCATGACTCGAATTGATGAAGGACGGATAGAGATTAAAAAAAGCATGGAAGCCGTTGAAGAGATTGTCGCCGGGGTTGTGTCGCGATTTAAAAAACTGGCAGAAAACCATGTTATTAATATTAACATGCCCGATGAATTAATTATGCTGCCTATGAATGGAGCGTTAATTGAGCAAGTTCTGGCTAATCTGATTGACAATGCGGTCCGATACACGCCGACAAATTCGACAATTGATATTAACATCAGAGTTGAAGGTGAACATGTCGTTTTCGAAGTATCCGACAATGGCGGAGGTTTTCCGGAGGATGCGATTACATCTTTATTTAATAGGTTTTTCACCGTTCAGACCCATGAGGGGGGTAGGCGAGGTACAGGTCTTGGACTGGCCATCTGCAAATCCATTATTACTGCTCATGGCGGTGATATTGAAGCATATAACAATGATAGCGGCGGAGCAACATTTAAATTTGTGTTGCCATTAAAGGAGTAAGTGTATGGATAGTAAACCCTTGATACTGGTAGTTGAAGATGATAAACCAATCCGTAAATTTATATGTGTGTCTCTTGAAGCTCAGGGTTATAGATGCATTGATGTACATAATGGCTTATCCGCCATATCTCTCGTTTCATCGCATAATCCGGATATTATTATTATTGATCTGGGATTACCTGACATTGACGGATTGGAGGTCATTGCGGCGGTGAGACCATTAACAAAAGCAGCGATTATCGTTGTTTCTGCCAGGGATAAAGATAATCAAAAAGTTGAAGCTTTAGATAATGGGGCTGACGATTACCTTACAAAGCCCTTTAGCGTAGTAGAGCTCTCAGCGCGGATCAGGGTAGCCTTAAGGCACAGAAGCACAGAAAATACACCAGAATGTAATCAATCAGGGATATTTACAATTGGGGATTTGGTAATAGATTTTGAGAAACGGCGTGTTTTTCTGCATAATGATGAAATACACCTTACACCTATTGAATACAAGCTTATGTTGATTTTTGCCAAATACCCGGGAAAAGTGCTTACACATAAATTCATCATAAACGAGATCTGGGGAAGCTACAGCGGAAATGATACCCAATCGTTACGGGTTTTCATGGCCAATATTAGAAGAAAGATTGAAAAAGATCCTGCACAACCAAAATATATTATTACTGAGGTTGGAGTCGGTTATCGGCTAATTGATCAGTAAACACTTTAAAATTCTGGAACCCGCATAAGGGTTCTTTTTTTTCGCTTTCTTAACAAAATTTTTATACGATTTCGATTTTCTTAATTAGATGCTTATATTTCGTGACCATTCTTAACACCGGATTTATGGGCCTATAGTATATATTCTGATTAGATCAAACAAGGAGGTGATGATTTATGGCTAAGAAGAAAACCGATTACATCATCGTTGCGGGATGTGGCAGGATGGGAATGAGCATTGCCTCTATGCTTTCATCCCAAGGTGATAAAGTCGCCGTTGTCGATATAAGTGAATTATCGTTCAAGAAGCTTTCCAATAATTATAAAGGATTGTTTATAGAGGGAGATGCAACTGATATTGATGTTTTGGAGAGAGTTGGTATTGACAGGGCTGATATGGTAGTAGCCGCTACAAATGATGATAATGCTAATATTATGATCTCGGAAATAGCAAGTGCCATTTTTCATGTACCAAAAGTAATATCCAGGCTGTATGATACGGACAAGCAAAGTGTTTATCATGAATTCAACATTAACACCATCTATCCGGCAAAGCTCTCAATGAAGGAGTTCGAGAATGTGTTATCACAGCCCGATCCGGAGGTTGCTAGATGAACATATTAATTGTCGGGGGACGAAAGAAGGTTGACTTTCTTGCACGGTCTCTTCTTTCTAAAGGACATCGAGTCACTATTGTTCATGATAATGAGGATTACTGCAAGTATTTATCTCGGACACATGACATTCCTGTTATTTGCGGAGACGGAAGCAAGCTTGATATTCTTGAAGAAGCTGATATACATAAAGCTAAAATAATTATTACAATGACTCCGAAGGACGCTGATAATCTTGTTATTTGTCAAATCGCAAAAAAGGTTTATGGAGTGAAAAGAGCTTTTGCAACAGTCAATAATCCAAAGAATGTTGAAGTGTTTAGAAAGTTGGGAATTAATTCGGCACTCAGTGCAACCTACATTGTTGCCGGAATTATTGAGCAAATGGCGGCAATGGATGAAATATCGAATTATATCCCCATAGAACAGGGCAAGGTAGTTGTCATGGAGATCATGGTTCGCGACCATTTTCCTGTCATCGGTAAAGCACTGTCTGATATTAAATTTCCCGAAGAAGCAATAATTGGCTGTATTATCCGTGGTGTCGACAGCTTCATACCACGAGGCAGGACAATCATTCAGGCTGATGACAAGTTGATTGTGCTATCACCGCCTGAAATTCAAAAGGATATCATAAAGCAAATCTCCGGAAGGACTGACTTTTAAAAAATGAGGTGACAGTATGTATGTTGTAATAATCGGCTGCGGGCGGTTGGGGAGCACGCTGGCAAAGGAGTTGTCAGATGAGGGCCATGACATTGTCATAATTGATCGGAATAAAGAAAGACTGGATGTTCTGGGCAGCGGCTTTAATGGACGAAAAATAAGAGGTATAGAATTTGATAATGATATCCTGCTGGATGCCGGGATTGAGAATGCAAATGTATTTCTCGCAATGACCCCAAGTGATAACATCAATATTACCTGTGCGCTGATTGCCCAAAAAATCTACCATGTTCCAAGGATAATCGCGAGGGTCTGCTTTCCCAACAGAGAAAAGATTTATGAGAAACTCGGAATTGAAACCATAAGTCCAACATGGCTGGGGGCACAGATCATAAAGAAACGGATAACAGATAACGATAAGAAGGAAACAGTGCTCACTTCTTTTGTAAAGGAGATGCCATAATGAAATCGCTCATAGTTGGAGGTGGAAAGATAGGATACTACCTTCTAAAAACCTTGAAAGAAAGAAATCAGAAGGTAACCCTCATTGAACTGGACCAAGGGACCTGCAGTGAAATTGCTGATGATCTTAATGCCGACATCATATTCGGAGACGGAACCGATACGGATGTTCTCAGTGATGCAGGTATTGAGGAAGCTGAGATAGTTGCTGCCGTAACAGGATCTGACGAAGAGAATCTGGTAATCTGTCAGATAGCGAAGGTGCAGTTCAATGTTAAAAAAACCATAGCACGAATAAACAATCCGAAGAATATCCATATGTTTAAAGCTCTTGGAGTGGATAAGACCGTCTGCAGCACCGAGGTCATTGCAAACCTTATTGAATGGGAGTTTGAAAAAGATAATGTTAAAATAGTTCAAACATTTGAGCGGGGAGCCATGATTCTTGCTGAAACAGTAGTTAATTCAGATAGTATTTGGTGTGACAAACATGTTAAAGAACTGGAACTTCCTGATGAATGTGTCATTGTCTCGATTCTGCGTGAGAACCAGGTGGTTTATCCCAGAGGAAATACCAAGATTGTTAATGGGGATAGGGTTTTAGTCGTCCTCAATTCTCATGTCATGCCTGAATTCAGAAAACGGTTGAACCGGTCTATTGGAGGTAAGCCAAATGAAAGAAACCATAAAAAATCTTAAGGGACTTGCTGTGGAATTGCTGTCAACCGCAATTTTACTTGGAGTACTTTTGGCCATCAGTTTTATCATAATGGGGTGAGTATTGTGAGGACCGTGAAGACTGCTTCAACCGGCATTTACATAATTAGTTACTATACCGGCTATATCATACTTGGAACAGCATTTCTTATGCTTATACCAATCCTCACATCCTTGCTTCTTGGTGAATGGAATGCTCTGTTTGATTTTATTATATCAATCAACATCGCATTTATCATTGGTTTTCTAATGATTTTAAATGGAAGAAAAATAAAGAGAGAAAAGTTCAGCATTCAATGGAAACATGGTTTTGCAATTGCATCACTTTCATGGATTATGCTGATGGTTCTGTGCGCGGTTCCATATTGGCTCAGCGGACATTTAAAATCGTTTCTTGATTCATGCTTCGATGTAATGAGCGGCTTTACAACCACCGGTATTGTAATGATACAGGACCTTGATCATATTTCCGTTGGCTTAAACATGTGGAGGCATTTGCTTACCTTCATAGGTGGCCAGGGGATGGTAGTATTTGCCTTAACTTTTCTATTCAGGGAAACCGGCGGGGCATACAAGATTTATGTTGGTGAAGCAAAAGATATTGAACTGGTTCCGAATGTTAAGGGAACAGCCAGAATCATATGGAAGATAAGCATGATATATCTGGTCGTAGGCACAATAGCTTTGTGGATTAACGGAATTCTGATTGGTCTTGAACCTCTGAATGCTTTTCTCCATGGATTATTTATGTTTGAATCCTCCTGGAGTACCGGAGGTTTTGCTCCCATGTATCAGAATGCTCTTTATTATCATAGTTTTTCATATGAGATAGTAACAATGATATTCTTTGTCTTGGGCTCACTAAATTTTGGACTGCATTATGCTGTGTGGCAGGGAAACAGGAAGGAGCTAAGAAAAAATATTGAAACACAGAGCTTTTTCATAACAGTCTTTGCTGCAAGTGTATTTGCTGTTATAGGGCTCACTAAGCTAAATATATATCAGGATTCAATATCGGTCTTCAGAAAGGTTATTTATCATGTGCTTTCGGCCCATACAACAACAGGGCTTGGAACCCTGTATGCAAGACAGTTTGCACTGGAATGGGGAGATTTTGGTGTTTTGATTTTGATCATTGTAATGCTTATTGGAGGATCGGCATGTTCAACAGCCGGTGGTTTTAAAGGATTGAGAGTAGGTATCGCTTTTAAGGGGTTGTTGGCGGATATCCGAAAATTATTATCGCCTGAAAGGCAAGTTACAGTGAACAAATTTCACTATATCAAGGAACAGATTCTTTCCGACGGATTGGTCAGAGCTTCTTCGTTGATTATCTTATGTTATATTGTGATATTTGCCATAGGTACGGCATTAGGAGCATTTTATGGCTATCCGTTGCTGAGCGCAGCTTTTGAATCCGCCTCAGTCACGGGTAATGTCGGATTGTCTATCGGAGTTGCCTCTGCTTCAATGCCGGTATTGATGAAAATATACTATATCGTTGCTATGTACCTGGCCAGACTTGAATTCCTTTCAGTATTTGCATTGATTGGTTATTTCATTGGAGGTATTAAAAAACTATGTACAAAATCATAACGGGTGCAGCGCTTATTATACTGGTTTTTATTACAGTCCCATGTATAAGCGGCGCTCAGGATAACATAACCTTGAATGACCTGATTGAAAAGGGAAGAGAATTTGACGGGAAAACCTTGTCAGTACAAGGTGAGGCCATTGGTGAAGTGCTTGAAAGAGGTAAATTTGCCTGGGTTAATATAAATGATCGGACAAGTGCGCTTGGGATATGGATGACCATTCAAGATGCCGGTAAAATAGCCCTTTTCGGCGACTACAAGCATATAGGGGATATTGTTTATGCAAGTGGTACTTTTAACCGTGCCTGCTCTTTTCATGGAGGGGATATGGACATTCATGCAGATGTTGTTAAGATAATTCAGCGCGGCAATTATGTAAAAAAAGAAATCAGTGTCATTAAGATAATAGCCGGAACTGTTCTAACTCTTATAACTGCGCTTGTTGCCGGTGTTTACTTATTAATTATCAAGCGCAGGAAAGAACGCGAAAATGGATAGTTAGGTTTAAGGTTTATAAGATAAGGGTTGAGCGGAATCTGTAATGAATCCGCTTAACCCTTTTTTTACCAACAGGTTGAGGCTTGCGATGCGATAATCCATGCTTGACAATATAGTTAATGCACTTTATACTGTATATATACGGTATATACAGTATAAACTAAGGTAGGTGATAAACGATTGAATATCATCATTTCCAATTCGTCGGATAAACCGATCTACGACCAAATTGTTGAGCAAATCAAGAACATGATCATTAATGGGGATTTGAAAGAGGCGGAGATGCTGCCTTCCATCAGGAATCTTGCCAAAGAGATTCAGATAAGCGTTATTACGACCAAAAGGGCTTATGAGGAATTGGAGCGGGAAGGCTACATTGTAAGTGTGCCCGGTAAAGGCTCTTTCGTATCCGCACAAAACAAGGAATTGCTCAAGGAAGCAAGGATAAGAATTGTGGAAGAGAAACTGTCGGAAGCTGTATCGGCGGCAAAGACAATTGATATTTCAATGGAAGAACTGCAAAAAATGCTTAAAGTATTATACGAGGAGGGTTAAAATGGCATCGATTCTTGAAATAAAAGGGCTTCGTAAGGAATTCAAAGACTTTGAACTAAAAGGCATTGATTTGACTCTTGATAAGGGATATATCATGGGGTTTATTGGTCCTAACGGAGCAGGAAAAAGCACAACCATAAAACTCATCATGAACCTGCTTAAAAAGGATGGGGGAGAAATTAAAATATTTGGAAAAGACCCTATTAAGGAAGAGCAGGCCGTAAAGAACCGGATAGGTTTCGTGTTGGATGAAAACTATTTTTATGAGGAATTGACGGTTGAAGAGATGAAATGGGTGCTTGCTCCTATTTACAGGACCTGGGATGAAAAAGCCTTTCAAAAGCATATAAAGGAGTTTCAACTGCCACCTAAAAAGAAGATCAAAGAACTGTCAAAAGGTATGAAAATGAAGTTTTCTCTGGCTATTGCACTATCCCATCATGCAGATCTGATGATTATGGATGAACCGACCTCCGGTCTTGATCCACTGGTCAGATCCGAGCTTCTGGATATATTGTCCGAGGTCATTCAGGACGAAAACAAAGCGGTTTTCTTTTCCACCCATATCACATCAGATCTTGATAAAATTGCAGATTTCGTCACCATGATCAACCAGGGAGAAATTGTCCTGAGTATGGCAAAGGACGACCTACTAAACAACTATGGACTTGTAAAAGGTGGGAAAGAGCTTTTAGATGGTACCACAAGAAAGAGCTTTGTGGGTATAAAAGAAAATCAATTTGGTTTTGAAGGCCTGACCAAGGACCGAATTCAAGCAAGAAAGAAGTTTGGTGATAGAATTATTATTGAAAAGCCTACCCTTGAGGATATCATGCTCTATCACACAAGGAGGAATTAAAATGTTTAATCTGATTGCGAAGGATATTCTCGTACAAAAGAAACAGTTGCCCCTTAGCTTTGCATATATCTTATTGATAGTCTTCGCTTTTCAAAGTGTGGGGAAAGCTATGTTTGCAGTAAGTATAGTTGCTTTTACCTACATGATGATAATGACATCCTGTGCTTATGAAGACAAGAATAAGGCAGATATCCTGCTTAACAGCTTACCTTTGAAAAGATCCTCGATTGTACTGGCAAAATATCTTTCTGTACTGGTCTTTTTTCTAATGGGAACTGTGGCCTATGCCATATTGACTCTTGTAATATCTATTTCTGGCATTCCAATAAAGCCTAACCCTTTATCTCTTGAAAGTTTTGTTGGTGGATTTGCAGGAGTAAGTCTGTTATCCGGGCTTTTTCTTCCGGTATTCTTCAAGTTAGGATATATTAAGTCTAAAATTTATAATTTTATATTGTTCTTTGTGTTTTTCTTTGGAGTTTCCGCTTTGTCAGAGGTGCTTCAGAAACAAGAGATTGCCTGGATGAAAGACATAACTCATTTTATACAGACTAAGAGTGATGCACTTATTGCGGTTCTTTTACTTGGTGTAATACTGGTTTTCCTGATGATATCTTACAATGTTGCAGCATGGTTTTATAAGCAGAGAGAATTTTAATTACTTTGGCAATAGGATATGTGATGATAAGGGTGAGAGGATTAAGTAAAATCCGCTTACCCTATTTTTTTATTGATACATCTACATAAAATAGCTTTAAAATCGTTATTATATGAGGATTTCTGATTGAAAACCAAACAATATGGATAAATATCAATGTAACATATTGATTAAAATGTTGTTTAAAAAGTTTCGACAAAATTAGACTTTTTATTACATAAATATACCACTGGCGTAAATATTATTCAAGGTAATTTGCAATAATATTTCCTTAAAATTGGACAAGTGAATATAATTCATCTTTTTGGTCCTGATTCACACCGATGTATCGTAGGGTTATTCTCTGTGAACTATGATTAAAGGTATCCATTATCAATCCTACATTGTATTTAGACATTTTATAGGTCCAGTAGCCCCAGGTTTTACGTAGGCTATGAGTACCAAAGTTTTCGATTCCAATCAGACTTGCGGCCTCTTTAAGCACGCGGTAGGCCTGTATCCTTCCGATATAATCGCCTTTCTTGCTTGGGAACAGATAGTCTGTATATGAAAGATTATTGTCGACCACATAGGGTTTAATTTTCTTTCTAAGAGCGTTATTAAGTTTTATTTTCTTTTCCTTTTTGGTTTTCTTTTCTTTCAGAACAAGATATTCAAGAAATTCTCCCTTTTTATTAAGAACATCTTTTACTTTTAATGGCAAAATATCACTTATTCTCAACCCTGTATTAAGTCCAAACTTAAAAATTAATCCATATTTTGGGTCTTTACCATGCAAGTACTGATACATTTGTTTGATTTTTGTTTCATCTCTTATTGGCTCGACTGTCATAAAATATACCCCTTTTATCAATGCATTATTTTACTGAAAAATTATATAAAATGTTACATAATATTTCAGCTGATATTATTGTAGATTCAATGAATGGCAAAAAAAATGCTGGTGTAGCAGCAGCTTTCAACATTATTAAATGTAACATTTTAATCAAATTGTTGCATTGGAATATTAATACATGGTAAACATTGGAAGTTATTTGATTTATTGATCAAAATGACTATAGAGAAAAAGACTTTATCAATTGAAAAAGGCAAACTCATTGAAAAATGGGGACGCAAAGCCATGAATCTAAAGCATGAATTGCTATGATCGTCAGGTTGCCAAATGAATGAGATGGATTATTCATGGTAGGCAAGCTATTTGGCCTGCCTTTTTTTATGAAAATTTGGTGTGATGGGGGTAAGGGACCAATGAAAAAAGTGCTTATTATTGATGATGCAGCTTTTATGAGAATGACGCTAAGATCCATGCTGGAAAAAAACGGATTCGAGGTTGTGGGTGAAGCGGAAAATGGGGCCGCCGGGGTGCGGAAATACAAGGAATGCCACCCTGACATTGTGACCATGGATATAACCATGCCGGAAATGGATGGAATTGAAGCACTAAAAAAGATTATGGAACATGATTCGCAAGCAAAAATCGTTATGGCCTCCGCGTTAGGCCAGGAGTTCTATATCAAGGAATCGATTATGCTGGGCGCCAAATACTTTATTGTTAAGCCTTTTAAGGAAGAGCATGTTATTACCGTTCTAAATAAAATTCTTGCAATTTGAGATTGTCCAATTAAGAGGGGGGATTTGATTGTCAAGTTATAACCATGAGCCCATGCTTGAGTTGTTTGTTTTTGAAACTACCCAATTGCTTGAGCAGCTTGAACACGCAATTTTGGACAGCGAAAAATCAAGCTGTTATACACAGAACGCAATTAATGAAATATTCCGGATTATGCACACTATAAAAGGGTCTTCCGCGATGATGTACTTTAATGGTATATCCAGTCTTGCGCATAAGGTAGAAGACCTCTTTTATTTCTTGCGTGAAGAAAAGCCAGAGCGTGTAGATTGTTTACATCTTTCAGATATCGTTCTGGAAAGCATTGACTTTATCAAAGCTGAAATGAAGGAGATTAATGACGGAAATAACCCGGTAAGAGATGCGACCTCACTTATAGGTAATATTGAGAGTTTTTTATCGATGCTAAAAACTCTCAATAGCAAAGCGGATTCATATGAAGTCAAAGAACAGCCTACTACTATGGATGAAGGACATAGGTGCGGAAAAGGTTTCAAAGCGGTTGTTTACTTTGAGCCAGGCTGTGAAATGGAAAACCTCCGGGCATACACTTTGATTCATAATCTCAAGGCTATTATTCAAGATGTTTACTATATCCCTGCAGATATTAATGAAAATGATAGCAGCATTGATATCATTCGGAAAGAAGGTTTCCAAATTTGGTTTACATCAGACCTTTCTCTTGAGGAAATTCACCATTTCTTCTCTCAAACCATTTTCCTCAAGGATTTGGAGCTGGTCGAATTGGAGAATAAGGAAATGCTGCAGGAAGACGAAACAAACGAGAAAAGCTCGGATAGAGATACCCAATTGATTTCTTCCCATCAGAGCATTATCAGTGTTAATGTCGTTAAATTGGACAAGCTCATGGATTTAATCGGTGAACTGGTTATATCCGAGGCCATGGTGACACAAAATACCGATCTTTCAGGGTTGGGCCTGGATAATTTCCAAAAGGCTGCAAGGCAGCATAGAAAAATCATCGATGAGCTCCAGGATATAGCGATGTCTATCAGAATGGTTCCACTTTCAACTACCTTGCAGAAAATGAACAGAATAGTCCGGGATATGTCCAAAAAGCTGTCAAAAGAAGTGAGACTCGAAATAATCGGAGAGGAAACAGAGGTTGATAAAAACATAATTGAGCACATCTCCGATCCGCTTATGCACCTTATCAGGAACGCCATTGACCATGGCATTGAATCAGCGGAGGAAAGAAAAGCAAAAGGCAAACCAGAGGCTGCAACCGTTACCTTGGAAGCAAAAAATGCAGGGGGCGATGTCCTGATTATTGTGAAGGATGATGGCAGAGGCTTAAACAAAGATAAGATTCTGGCCAGGGCAAAAGAGAGCGGCCTTATTTACAAGTCCGAAAACGAGCTTTCAGACAGAGAGATATACTCATGCATATTCCACCCGGGCTTTTCTACAAATGACCAAGTAACAGAATTCTCAGGCCGTGGTGTCGGCATGGATGTGGTAACGAAAAACATAGGTGCCGTGGGAGGAACTGTCACAGTAGACAGTATTAGAGACGAAGGTACAATGATAACCCTAAAGATTCCTCTGACCCTTGCTATTATGAACGGAATGATTGTAAGGGTTGGAAAATCGATCTTTACAGTACCTATTATCAGCATTAAGGAATCATTTAAAGCCAAAGAAAAAGATTTAATAACCGATCCTGACGGCAATGAAATGATTATGATCAGAGGCGAGTGTTATCCTGTCTTGAGGCTGCATGAGATCTATAAAGTAAACACTGATATTAGCAATATTCCAGACGGAATAATTGTAATGGTCGAAAATGAAGGCAAAGGCCTCTGCATTTTCGTTGATGGGTTAATAGGGGAACAGCAGGTGGTTGTAAAGGCCTTACCCAGTTATATCAGGAATATAAAAAAAGTGAGGGGGTTAGCTGGTTGTACCTTGCTAGGTGATGGAAGTATAAGCTTAATACTTGACATTGCGGGACTGATCGAAAGCTAAAAAACGAAAGGAGATGAAAAAATGGCAGATGTCGTTGAATTACACTTGGATATGGAAGAAGACACACAAAAGGGCCGGTTTTTGACCTTTTTGATCGGTAAGGATACCTATGGTATAGAAATCAAATATGTTACAGAGATAATTGGAATTCAGGCAATAACAGAAATACCGGAGCTGCCCGAGTATATTAAAGGCATCATCAATTTAAGAGGAAAGATTATTCCTGTTATGGATGTACGGCTACGTTTCAAAAAGGAGCAAAGGGAATATAACGACAGGACCTGTGTCATTGTTATTGATATTAATACCATATCAATTGGTCTTATTGTAGATAGCGTTTCAGAGGTACTTACAATTCCCGAACAGGATATTGTTGAACCCCCAAAAATGAACACAGGCTTCAATAACAGGTATATCAAGAATATTGGGAAGATCGGGAATGATGTGAAACTGCTCCTCGATTGTGAAAAATTGCTTACCGAAGATGAAATTGAGCATTTAAGTGAGGCATTGTAAAGAAAGTAAACCGATTTAATTTGTAAAGGAGATCAAATTATGCAATGGTTTTATAATTTGAAAATAGCTTCAAAATTAATATTAGGCTTCGTTATTGTTGCTCTTATCGCAGGCGTGGTGGGAGTTGTCGGTCTGATTAATTTGAATAATATGAACGAGGCCGATACGCTTCTTTATGAGGAAAATGCGTTGGGACTTGCGTATTCAGGCACTGCGGCTACGTACTATCAAAGATTGAGATACAATTTGGCTGAAATGGCTCTATTGGAAGATGACAGCTTGCATGAGGAATTTGTAGATAAATACAATACATTTATGGCCACTATTGACGATTGTCTGACAAAGTATGGAGAAGGCATTATAAATGAAGATGACCGTAAGCAGTATGATGTATTAATGCCTGAGTGGGAAAAGTATAAGACTATTGTGCAAAAGGCCGTTGAATTATCAAAAGCAGGTCAATATAATCAAATAGATCGTTTGCTTCTGGAAGATGCAAAGGATGTGAGTACTTCTCTGCAGGATTATTTAACAAAGCTAACAGAATATAATGCGCTTTCCGCTAAAGAAAGATCCGACAGCAATACACAACTATCAAAAACAGCTTCATTTATCATGATTATCGTAGTCATTGTTGGCGTGCTTATTGCAATTTCACTAGGAATCTTTATATCCCGTATAATAAGCAAACCGGTAAATAAAATGGTCGCTGTTGCTGACAAGTTGGCCGCGGGTGATGTAAATGTGAATATAGATGTCAATACCAAGGATGAAGTAGGAAAACTTGCAAAATCCTTTAGCAGTTTAATTGCAAGTACACGGGATCAGGCAGTGGTTGTTGAAAGAATTGCTTCGAAGGATTTGACCGTTGAAGCTGATATCAGATCTGAAAACGACCTGCTTGGTAAAAAGCTTTCTGAATTGTTGCATGGACTAAACGAGATGATAACAAATATCGCTGCGTCCTCGGAACAAGTGGCGGCAGGATCAAAACAGGTATCTGATTCAAGCATGGCTCTTTCACAGGGAGCTACAGAACAAGCTAGTTCAATAGAAGAACTGACTGCTTCACTTGAAGAAATATCATCCCAGACAAAGCTGAATGCCGAGAATGCCAATAAGGCCAATGAGCTTGCCGGTGATGCCAAAACAAATGCCGTACAGGGCAACAGCCAAATGAAGGAAATGCTTAAGGCCATGGATGAGATCAATGTGTCTTCAAGCAATATTTATAAAATCATTAAAGTCATTGATGACATTGCTTTCCAGACCAATATCCTTGCTTTGAATGCCGCAGTAGAAGCAGCAAGAGCCGGTCAGCACGGCAAAGGCTTTGCTGTGGTTGCGGAAGAAGTCAGAACTCTCGCAGCACGTTCAGCTAATGCAGCCAAAGAAACAACAGATATGATAGAGGGCTCTATAAAGAAGGTTGAAGATGGTACCAAGATCGCTAAAGCTACCGCTGATGCTTTAAGTGAAATCGTAACCGGCATACAAAAGGTAGCCAACCTGGTGAATGATATTGCTGTAGCATCTAATGAACAGGCTACAGGCATCGGACAGATTAATCAGGGAATCATGCAGGTATCACAGGTTGTTCAAAGTAACTCGGCAACATCAGAAGAAAGTGCGGCAGCGAGCGAGGAGCTCTCAAGTCAGGCTGCGCTTTTGAGAGAAATGGTCAGCGATTTCAACTTGAAAAAAATCAATAAATCATACGATAGACTGGAAGATATTAGCCCCGACGTTCTAAAAATGCTTGAGAGTATGACAGAAAAAAGAAAGAGCGATTTAAGGGCTATGGGAGAAGGAAATAACCAAGCTGCCGTTGCAAAAGAAAAAAAGATCATATTAAGTGATAGAGAATTCGGCAAGTACTAGCTTATAGGAGCAACAGAAGAATAAGGTTCAGGAGGGTGCTAAAACGCTCCCTCCTTTACTGATAAAGGCAGGCTGGATCGTCTATGATTACCATTACGGATAAAGAATTTAAAAGGCTGGCAGACTACATAAAATCAAATTACGGTATCTATCTAAAGGATGAAAAGCAAGCTCTTGTAACTGGCAGGCTTCAAAGTGTGCTCATGCAAAACAACTTCAATAATTTTTCCGATTATTATGATGCACTAGTATCAGACAAATCTGGAGATGCAGTCATTACCCTGATTGATAAGATCACAACCAATCATACCTTCTTTATGAGGGAAGCCAACCACTTTTTTTATTTTAGGGACAGAGTGCTTCCCTTTCTCAAAGGTGTTTTAAATCAAAAGGATCTACGGATATGGAGCGCAGGGTGTTCTACCGGGGAAGAACCCTACACCCTTGCAATGATTATAGATGATGTCTTGGGTAAAGAGAAAATTTACTGGGACACAAAGGTGCTTGCTACGGACATTTCGAGCAAAGTCTTGGAAGAAGCCAGGAAAGGCATATATAGTAATGAAGAAATTGCACCATTGCCTTCTTATTGGAAACTCAATTATTTTAAAAAGCTTGACAATGGCAACAGCCTCCTTGTTGATGGAATAAGGCATGAAGTCATATACAGAAATTTCAATCTCATGGAGCCGGTCTTTCCATTTAAAAAGAAATTCCATGTCATATTCTGCAGGAATGTGATGATTTATTTTGATGCCCAGACTAAGCAGAAATTGGTCGAAAAGTTTTATGATTTAACAGAGTATGGCGGTTACCTCTTTATAGGGCATTCAGAATCTCTTAACCGCGATGAAACAAAATATAAGTACATTATGCCGGCTGTCTACAGAAAGGAATAGATAGTATGCTTACAAAAAAAAGAATACGAGTATTGGTTGTGGATGATTCTTTGGTATTTAGAGAAATCTTATCAAAAGGCATATCCTCTGATTCGAGTATAGATGTTGTAGCTACGGCCAATGATCCCTTTGAAGCAAGAGACAAGATTATCGAATTTGAACCCGATGTAATAACCTGTGATATAGAGATGCCAAAAATGAATGGAATTGAGTTCATTAGTCGGCTCTTACCCCAGTACCCGTTGCCTGTTGTAGTGGTCAGTTCGGTGAGCGAGGCTGTATTTGAGGCTTTGAGTGCGGGAGCTGTGGACTTTGTCACAAAGCCTGATGTGAGATCGGTCAATAATGTGGCAGCATTTTTAAGAGACTTAATTATTAAAATAAAAATTGCATCTTTGGCAAATCTGCAAAACTTGAATGCCAAACATCTTGCGAAGGAGCCAGAGGGGAAGGCGGACAGCTATGCGAGCAACAAGATAATAGCAATTGGCGCTTCTACGGGAGGAACAGAGGCTATTTATCATGTATTGAAAGCATTGCCGCCAAGTATACCCGGCATTGTTGTTGTGCAGCATATACCCCCAATTTTTTCAAAAATGTTTGCAGACAGGCTTAGTAATTCAACCCAGTTAACAGTTAAGGAAGCCCGGAATGGCGACCAGGTGGAAAAGGGGCAGGTGCTAATAGCTCCGGGTAATGCACATATGAAAATCAAAAAGGCAGGGGAAAGGTTCATAACTGAGGTTTTTCAAGGGGATAAGGTGAATGGTCATTGCCCTTCCGTCGATGTCCTGTTTGAATCGGTTGCAGAGCAATATGGCAGTCATGCTATCGGAATTATTCTTACCGGAATGGGCTATGATGGTGCCAAAGGTCTTTTATCTATGCGTAAAAAAGGTGCGAGGACCATCGGGCAGGACGAAAAATCCTCAGTGGTTTATGGAATGCCAAAGGTAGCCTATAACATTGGAGCTGTTGAAAAACAGGCTCCTCTAAATGATATACCCAATATCCTGTATACGTTGTTAAGATGAACATGGTAATTATAGTTTAAAAAATACCATAAAAAAGGGAAAAATATGTTGAACCATGACGAATATATGATAGAATGGTATATAAAAATGGTAAAATTCTACTTTGAGATAGAGAGAATTTATCATCAAAAGAAAAATGAAAAGGGCAAATCCATCGAAAGGTGGAGACGCAAAGCCACAAGTCTGTAGCATTTAGGGATATTTAGATGTATGACGGTTGGGTTGCCATTTATGTAGTTACAAGTATAGGGGAAAGTCTGGAACTTTAGCCTTATCCTTGCCATGACACAATAGGCAACTCAAATGTTGCTTATTTTTTTATGGAGGGGATTAAGTTGCGGGCTACTCAAAATAATGGGAATGAGTTTGAATACTCAATAACTCATTGGTTTCAGCCCATTCACCGCTTGACGGATCAAGCTGTAATAGGGTATGAAGCACTTTTGCGTGATCCGACGCAATTACATGTTTCACCGGTAGATATTTTTAATGATGCCGAGAAAAAAGGATGCCGAAATATTCTTGATCTTAGTTCAATTAAAAGTGCCATTGAAAAATTTAAGGATCAGACTTTCCTTTTGTTTCTAAACATATTTCCGTCAACACTGCTGGATAAAAACTTTTTATCCTGGTGGGACGAACATGTCCCCCCTCTGTTGCCTGTGGTACTGGAGATATTGGAATATGAAGAGATTATGGATTGGAACACACTTCAAACGGTGATAAAATGGCTTAAGGCCAGGGGCGTAAAAATTGCACTGGATGATATGGGGGCAGGATATTCTTCTCTTCGTCAATGGATTGAGTTGGATCCGGATTTTATAAAGCTTGACAGGTATTTTTCAGAAAATCTTTCTTGTAGCTCGCGTAAGCAAAAAACTGTCAGGAGCTTAGTAGATTTACTTTCAGATGCAGCAGAAATCATCATTGAAGGCATTGAGACAAGAGAGGATTTAAATACGGCAAAACACTTGGGAATAACATACGCCCAAGGCTATTTGCTCGGAAGACCGACACCTGTAGGGACTTTATTAGCAGAAGGCTAAACAAACTAAAGTGGAGGAGCATAAATGAACGTAGAATATATCAATCCATTTATAGAGGCATCTCAATCAGTAATAAAAATGCTTTGCGGCAGTGAATCAAAGCTTGGTAAAGTCTATTTGAGAAATTCCCCTCTTTCTGTTGATCAAGTGGTTATCATGATTGGAATAGTTGGGAAAATTAAGGGGCAAGTGTGTTTTGAGCTTTCTATGGAGACTGCAAAAAAAGTTGCTTCTGCCATGATGGGTGGTATGGCTGTTTCGGAACTGGACGAAATTAGCAAGAGTGCAGTATCTGAAATGGGAAACATGATTATGGGCAATGCAAGCACGATATTTGCTAAAAAGGGTATCAGTATCGATATTACACCGCCATCTTTGTTGACGGGAGAAAAAATTGAAATATCAAACAAAATATCTACCATTGTTGTCCCCGTTGACATAGAAGGGTTGGGGATCATATCAATTAATGTTGCCGCTGAATAGTTTCATAAATCTAAAATAAATGAAAATTTACAATTATCGATAAAAATCGGGCTAAGCTTTTTGCTTAGCTCTTTTTTCAGCTCAAAATGAAGTTAAGAGTATAATAATAAAGTTACTTTTTGATTTGAGTTTGCACAAATTTACAATAAACAACAAACCAAATAATATTTGCAATAATAGTCATTTGTGTATATAATATTTTTTAAATGCGGTATTTCATATTTAGACAGGTTACAAGCAGTTTTTCTAATTTTCGAGTGTATAAATTATGACACAAGGTTATAGATTTCGCAAGGCACATTTACTTATATCAGCCATTGCTGACTTCCGAGTTTCATTTTGAGCTGGCGTTAAAAGCAATTGCTGTTATTCAAGGTTAGGAAGGTATACCGAAAATGACAGTACTGATTACCGGCAACGATCCGAGAGTGGTAAAATCTCTTTCGACAGCACTTTGTCAAGATAATAAGGTAGTTGCAGTAATTAAAAATGCGAAGTCAATAGGCTTGGATAAACATGTCGTACCCTTTTCGCTAAAACCGGGTGATCAGATGTATAAAAAACTATTCAGCTCTTTTGAATTTAACACGGTCATTTTTATTACCTCCAGACACCTTCGTAATAAAGCCGAGCAATCGGGTGAACTGGATGATCTTGAACAGGTTTTAAATCTGGCAAAAGGGGAACAGGTTGGGCAGGTCATCGTTGTATCCTCCAGTGAAGTTTATGGGGGTAATATGGAAATTAATGAAGCAGCAAACCCGTTGCCTTTGGGAATTAGCGGATTGATGCTTGAGTCCGAGGAACAGCTCTGCCGTTATTATAGAGAGAATTTTGGTATGAATACCGTCATTCTGCATGTGCCTTATCTGTATGGTGATGAAGGAGCAGACCTATTCACTGACAAAGTGCTTCGAAGGTGCATGGAGGGAAGGAATGTAGAGCTTCCGGGGGCCTCGGATGACAGATGTGATTTTTTGTGTGAGGCTGATCTTGCCGATCTGTTATTACGCATGATTGACGAACCCTATTCTTTGGATAGCGGCGCGATCAATCTGGAAAGTGGCTCATCACTTACTTTTGGAGAGCTTGCAGGATATCTTAAAAATATCTTTCCCGACGCTCAATTTCAGTTTTCCTCGGTAAAAGCTAGCTATCCGGTTCCTGTTAAAGTGGAAACAGCGCGCCGATATTATGATTGGATTGCCTCCAGGCGATTTTCGGAAGATTTATATAAATTAATAGAACGTAATAAAAGCTTTCTATCGAAGGAAGAAAGCATTTGGAAGCGCATTAGCTCTTTCATCCAGTCAAATCAATTGCTCAAACGAATACTGGAGGTATTTTTAGGATTCCTCCTGATGGAATATCTTAATAACATTACACATACCGCCGCTCAATATCGATTTATAGATTTCAGACTTCTGTTTGTAGTCATAATGGGAGTAACCCATGGTGTCCGTACCGGTGTGGTAGCGGCGCTACTCGCCTCTGTGTCCTACGCCATCGGCTATTTTAAAACCGGGGCGGATTGGGAAGTGCTGTTCTATAATATTGATAACTGGCTTCCGCTGGTAGCTTATTTTATCGCCGGAGCAGTTGTCGGAAACAGCAAGGATAAAGCATTGAACAGGGAACTGATACTTAAAAACCAACAGACTACTCTTGAAGAAAGATATGTTTTCCTCTATGAGCTGTACGATCAGACCGTGGCCAATAAAAACACATTCAAAGACCAGCTTATTGGCTATCGTGATAGCTTTGGGCGTATTTACGATGCAGTCAGCCGGTTGGACAGCCTGGAGCACGAGGAGATATTCTTTAAAGCCATCCAAGTTCTTGAGGATGTGCTGGAAGTCAAAACCGTAGCTTTTTACACGGCGGATGCCGGTATGCACTATGCCAGGCTTGTAGCCAGCTCGGAGGGTATGGATGCGAGGTTGTCCAGCTCCCTTAAAATGTCGGATCATGAGCTCATGCGTGAGGCCATACTTAAGGAAGGGATATGGTGCAACAAGATCCTTGATGACAATGAACCCGCTTACTGTGCACCGTTATTTGACAAGGGCGTCGTAGTGGCTATGATTGTTCTATGGAATGTTGATTATAATCAGTTGACGGCGGCTTACCTTAACCTGTTCATAGTCCTTTCACGGCTGGTAGAGGCCTCCCTCGTGCGAGCAGTTGCTTTCCGTGCCATAACAGAGCAAAACCTATTTCTGCCCCAAACGCGCATTATGGTAAGCCCTCAATTCATTAATCTTATAAAAATCAAGATGCAAATGCTTGAGAATAATATTGCCAAATTTAAACTTCTCAGAGTAGACACGGAGCCGGTTGAACCAGTTTGGCTGAGCGATACGATATTGCCCTGTATTCGCAGTACAGACGCCCTTGGGCAGTTGGAAGACAGCAGATACTACGTTCTATTGTCTCAGGCAGATGAGGCAAATGTCGGGCTTGTGCTCAAGCGCCTTAGTGAACGCGGTATAGTTTGCAGCATTATTGAAGGTGGATTGAAATTATGAGCCAGCACTTTTGGATAACCTTCTTTGCCGTGCACATCGTTGTTTGTGTTGTTTATAGTTTACTTATGCTGCGTCATGTCTCAAATCTGCCCGGACATATGGCACTGATTCTTTTCCTGATCCCTGTATTCGGTGTGGTCAGCGCCCTTTGTATTGAGCAGCTTTACTGGCGCAAGAAAACAGGCGAAAAGGAATTAGCGCTGGAAGGTCTGGAATTGGCCTTGGGAGAAAGCATATTTAATCAATATATGGTTGAAGAGAATGAGGATGCTACGTCAATAGTGCCATTGGAAGAAGCGCTGCTCATCAATGATGCCCAAACGCGCCGCTCCATTATGCTCGATATTTTGCATAAAGACCCTTCTCAGTACATTGAGCTGCTTAAGATGGCACGGTTCAACCATGACGCGGAAATCACCCATTATGCGTCTGCGACTATAATGGAGGCACAGCGTGATTATGAATTGGAGCTTCAAAGATGCATGGCCGCCTATCAAAATAAACCCGAAGATGAATCGGTTCTTGATCAGTATATAACCGCACTGCAAAGCTATATAAACAGTGAGCTTCTGGAAGGCGAGATGCTGAAACGGCAGCACATTAAATTGGATGATCTGCTTGGTCAAAAGCTCAAGTTAAACTCAAATAATAAGCAGACCTATTTTGACAGGTTCGATAACGCTATTAAGAGCGAGCAATTTTCAAAAGCGAGAGAAATCGTAGAATTGATGCAAGATAAATGGGCAACGGATGAGAATGTATGGCTTAAAACGCTTCAACTATGTGTTGCTAGCAATGATCAGCAGCAGCTTGTGAAAATGCTGGAGAAAATTAAAACAATGAGAATTAAGTGGACAGGCAGGGGCAGAGCCCGATTGGCTTTCTTTACTGAAGATACCCAACATAGTCATACTTACTCTGCTCAATTAAACGAAGAAGGAGAGCTCATATGAGAAAAGTGAAGTTAACATGGCTATTTGGTCCGCTTGTCTGTCTGCTTCTTATAGCAATGATTATTTTAGTTGAACGCACTGGTGTAAAATATAACCCCAAATTGACTCAAGAGGTATTCTTGCCCGCCGATTTACCCAACGAAGAAGTGTTTGCAGAGGAGATGGAATGCGCGCTTTTATTCGATTCCCGGCTGGAGGGCAGTATCAAATGTAAAGACTCCATATCTTTTGTGCTGAAAAGTATGCGCATTGTTCATGATGTGGTGGATGTGGCGACCCAAGCATTTCCTAACCTCACTGATTATAAAACGGTTGTTGTGGCATTGCAGGATTATGACGCAATAGCCAATCATATTTTTGAGCTTTGTGACTGGGTTGAATCGGGTGGCGCCGTTTTATTTGCAATGTCACCGGAGTCCACACCCACATTGGAGGTTATCTATCCTAAGCTCGGAATCCAGTATGGTGAATTAACATATGGAAACCAAACGGGTTTAAGGTTTGAAACGGATTTGCTGCCGGGGGCAAAGGGCTTGGAATTCGGCATGGAAGCCATTGACGGAAATGGCCTGGTACTTCGCTTAACCGAGGACTGCCGTCAACATATTGTTTCTCTTGACGAAAAACAGATTCCGCTATTGTGGGAACGTGATTTTGGAAAAGGAAGATTTGTTGTTTATAATAACGATATACTGGCCAATAAGGAAGCACGCGGCATTACTGCCGCTGCCTATAGCCTGCTTCGGGATTATTGTGTCTATCCGGTTATAAATGCATCTATATTTTATATCGACGATTTTCCAGCCCCTGTACCGGAAGGGTATCATGAATTAATCCAGAAACAGTATGGCCGAAATATCTCAAGCTTCTATAAAAATGTATGGTGGCCGGATATGCTTGAGCTGAACAAAAAATACGGAATCAAATATACAGGCTTGCTGGTGGAAACCTATACCGATAACGTTAATGAGCCTTTTCTCCAAGAGCAAAATGTCGAAAATTTCAAGTATTTCGGTGCCATGCTTTTAAATAACGGCGGTGAACTGGGTCTGCACGGTTACAATCATATGCCCCTGAACTTGGGGGATTTTGATTATCGAGGTAAACTAGAGTATAATATATGGCCTGATAAAGAACAAATGTATAAAGCCATGAAGGAGCTGCTCCGATTTGGAACAGAGCTTTTTCCGGAGAACAGCTTTTTAACCTATGTCCCGCCATCCAATATACTTAGCGATGAAGGACGGGCAATGCTGATTGAGAGGTTTCCTCAGATCAAGGTCATATCCGGCATCTATCTTGGAGAAGATCATGTCATGGAGCAAGAATTTGACGTAAGCGAGGATGGCATTGTAAATGTACCCCGTATTGTGGCGGGATGCGAAATCACCCCCTATATGCGTTGGGTGGCATTTAACGAGTTGGGTTTCCACTATGTCAACTCTCACTTTTTACATCCTGATGACGTGCTGGATGATGAGCGGGGAGCTAAAAATGGTTGGGAATATCTAAGAAACAAATTTGAGGAATATATCATCTGGCTTAAGGAAACGGCACCAAACCTTCGCAATATGACGGCTCAACAGGCCGGAGGTGCTGTGGAGCGTTATGACCGCCTTAGGGTAAGCAAACAGCAAAGCGAAGATGAAATAAAACTCACATTAGGGAGATTTTATGATGAAGCGTGGCTCATGCTGCGTTTAAATAGTGGAATTCCCAATTCAATTGAAGGTGGAAGCATGAAAAAGGTATGTGACAATCTATATCTTATCCATGCGACAGAGTCCAAGGTAACTATTAAAACCAGGGAGAATGTAGAATGAGAATATGCATGATACTGGAAGGCTGCTATCCTTATGTTCGCGGCGGTGTTTCCAACTGGATGCATGATTACATATGTGCAATGCCCCAGCATGAATTTGTGTTGTGGACCATAGGCGCTTTTGAAAAAGATAAGGGTATTTTCAAGTATGAATTACCTCAAAATGTTGTGGAAGTCCGGGAAGTTTTTCTCGACTCAGCTTTGGGGCTTCGCGCCAAAAAAAACAGAGCCTTTTCTTTTACGCCGTCCGAGCATGAAGCCATTCGAAAAATGATGCTGTGCAAGGACCCCGATTGGGATGTTCTCTTTAACTGTTATAATAACAAGAACAAGAACCCGTTGGCGTTTTTGATGAGTCTTCAATTTTTGGAATTATTAAAGGAATTATGCCATGATAAATTTCCTTTTGCTTCATTTGCAGATTTATTCTACACAGTGCGTTCAATGTTTCTGCCGGTCATTTATCTGCTATCCCAGCCTGTTCCGGAAGCAGACATTTATCATGCTGCTGCATCGGGATATAGTGGTGTAATGGGTGCCCTGGCCTCTTGGAAAACAAGAAAACCGTTTATACTCACCGAGCATGGCATTTATACAAGGGAACGCGAGGAGGAGTTATTGCGTGCCAAATGGGTGCCCTCCGTTTTCAAGGATATGTGGATCGAAATGTTTTATATGTTCTCGCGCTGCGCCTATGACCGGGCCCAGGCGGTCACTTCCTTGTTTGATCGTGCAAGGATGATACAGCAGGATATTGGCTGTCCTGCTGAAAAATCTGTCGTCATTCGTAATGGAATCCAATACGACGCGCTGATGAATATAGCGGAAAAAGAACCGGATAAATGGATTGATATTGGCGCCATCGTCCGATTTGCACCAATAAAAGATATTAAGACCATGATCTATGCTTTTGCCACCCTTAAGTCAAAAGTGACCCACGCAAGACTGCATATATTAGGCGATACGGATGATGAAGAATATTATGAGGAGTGCATGGCGCTCATTGATCAATTAGGAGTAACGGATATATTGATACTGGGAAATACGGATGTGAAGGCCTATATGAATAAGCTTGATTTTACGGTGCTTACCAGTATATCCGAGGGACAGCCGTTGGCGGTGATTGAATCCATGGCAGCCGCACGACCGGTGATATGCACCGACGTAGGGTGTTGTCGTGAGTTGATTGAAGGCATGAATGATCATTTCGGTCCGGCAGGTATCTGTTGTCCGCCCATGCACCACGCGGCCATAGCCCGAGCCATGGCCAGATTTTGCCAGGATGCAGCACTAAGGCGCGATTTTGGTCAATCCGGAAGAAAAAGGGTATTACATGGATTTGCACATGAAACGATGATGAAAGCTTATTTAGGCGTGTACGAGAGGGTGATGGAAAACTGGCCGGCATAGGTTTTGAGTTGAAAAAGCTATTTTCAAAAAGAGGAGTTCTGGCAAGCCTTCGAGCATACGGCTATGCTTCTATTGTCTGTACAGGACCCATGCTACTCAGTGTGGCGTTACTTCTTGGTGTGCGTTATATTTCAAGCAGGAATGGCGCGAATGGTCTTGAGCAGGAACTGCTCAACTCCATGTTCACATACACCCTTCTGGCATCCCTGACCGTGTCAAGCCTTCTGTCCATGCTGACAACAAGGTATACAGCCGACATGCTGTTCATTGAAAAGAAGGAACGTGTATTACCGTCTCTATACGGCAGCATCACAGTATCCCTGGTGCTTGGCTCGGTTTTTTATGGGATTTTCCTGTTAAATTCCGGTATAGAGCGACATCACCAAATCCTCTGCTTCATACTATTCGCAGAGCTGGTGGTTATTTGGATACAGATTAATTATATAACTGCATTAAAGGACTATAAGAGCATATTGCTGGCGTTTTTTACAAGTATACTTTTAGCACTGGTTTTCGGTGTTGTGCTGAGCCGGATGGGAATAGAGGTTGTTAGTGCGCTTATAATAGCAGTTATTGCAGGTTACGGCGTTATGATGTCCTGGAATTTCATGCTGCTTCACCGGTACTTTCCAAAAGGCCAGGGGAGTGCGTTTCAATTCCTTGAGCTCATCGACAGATACCCGAAGCTGCTTTGGATCGGTTTCTTTACAACGTTAGGACTGTTCGGCCATTTGGTCATAATGTGGTTCAGTCCATTGAGGGTTCAGGTTAAGGGGCTTTTCTACGGAGCTCCTGCCTATGATGTACCGGCACTGTTTGCTTTTTTATCCATCCTCATAACCACCGTTAATTTTGTGACTTCAGTGGAGGTCAATTTCTACCCTCGTTACAGGCAGTATTTCAGCTTGTTCAACGGTAAAGGAGCATTGTCCGACGTACAGCGTGCCGAGACGGAAATGCTCACAGTACTTAAGCAGGAACTTTACTATCTTGCCCTCAGACAGGTTTTTGCCACCATTTTGTTCATTGTTGTTGGCGGACCCATTTTAGTCGGCCTCAACATGGGTTTTACTGAGGCCATGTTCGGAACATTTCGCATCCTGTGTGTGGGCTATGGCCTTTATGCCATTGCAAATAGCATAATGCTGATACAGCTTTACTTTGCGGATAATCAGGGAGCATTCCTTTCCTCCGTCATTTTCGTGGTCGCCGCTAATATTGGCACCCTTATGCTGATGAACGGGGATTACCAATACTATGGTTTTGGTTTTTTAGTCGGATCTTTTGTCATGTATATGGTGGCATGGATGCGATTAATGACCTTTATTAAAAAACTCGACTATCATATACTCTGTTCACAGCCTGTTTTACAGCAGGTATACAGAGGGTTTTTTACAAAGCTGGCTGATTATTTAGAGCGGGTTGCAGCCAAAAGACATGCAGTAAATGAATCAGAGCAAAGGGGGAATAGCAATGAAAATAAAATCTCAGATAAAATGGCTTAAATGCCAAAGCAGAAAGGTTATCCATTTAGGAATGCTCTTTCTCATGGCCTTCCTGCTAAGCTCATGTACCACATCGGCTGACATAGCTCCTGAACAACCTCCTGAGACTCTCGTAGTTGAAAAAGAGCCTGTTGTTGATATAAACGATGTCACCCTGCAGGATGATAAAACGGTTTACGCCGATGACGATGACGGAAGCATAGTAACCATGTATCTTACGGTACGTCGCGGAAATTCGGCCGATAATACCGATTATTCATGGGCGCAGGTCAATCAGTATTCGATCTATGATTATGTCGAAATGGGAGTGGAACGTTATGGAGTTGAAGCCATTTTGCAGGTTGGAGACGAAAATGGACCTCTGGCCGGTGAGCTGGGTTACAAGGCTTTGGTTCCCAATGCTACCGTAAACATACGGGGGGCGACTACTTCAAAGATAGCTCAGAAATCCTATAAAATATCCTTAAAGGATAATGCGGGTACATGGCGCAATCAAAAGACCATTGCCCTTAACAAGCATGTCTTTGATATAACACGCTTTCGCAACAAGCTATCCTATGATTATATCAAGCAGATTCCCGATATGATGGGCCTTCGCACCCAATTTGTACACCTATATGTAAAGGATGAAACAAGCGGAGCCTCAAATGCCAAATTTGTAGATTATGGCCTATTCACTCAGGTAGAGCAGCCCAATACACGGTATTTGAAGAATCACGGACTGGATAGCGGTGGTCAATTCTATAAGGCAACGTTTTTTGAATTCCTGCGTTATGAAGGTCAACTTGAGCTTATAACGGATCCATCCTATGATGAAGATGAATTTAACAGTATTCTGGAGGTCAAGGGTGACGAGGATCATACCAAGCTCTTGCAAATGCTGAAGGATCTCAATGACTACAGTAAATCCATTGAGGATGTATTTGAACGGTATTTTGACAGGGATAATTACTTTACCTGGCTGGCCTTCAATATTCTCTCCGGAAACATTGACACCCAATCCCAGAATTACTACCTGTATAGTCCCACAAACAGCAGCACATGGTATTTTATACCCTGGGATTATGACGGGGCTTGGAGTAGGTATGAGGATAATGCAATAAATGGAGAAGAGTCAGGATTTGAAGCAGGACTATCAAACTATTGGGGGAGCACTTTACACAACCGGGTTTTAGCATTACCCAAGTATAGGGCCATGCTGGATGAGAAAATACAGGCGCTTCGAATAATGATGACGCCTGAAAAAACAAAGGCGATGATTGATACCTATCGACCGATTATTGAGAAATACGCTTTTTCAATGCCGGATCGGATGTATATTCGTGCAACAGAGAAAGAATGGAATCAGATTTACAACGAACTTCCCTATGAGGTAGAGCGCAACTATGCTTTGTATCTGGAAAGTCTGGAAAAGCCCATGCCCTTTTATTTGGGGGTGCCTGATCCGGTTGATGGAAAAAAATTGAAATACTTGTGGGATGCTGCTTATGATCTGGATACAGAAGACATCACCTATAAATTTGAACTCGCAAAAACTTATGAGTTTAAAAACAGCATTTTTGAGACAACTGATTTAAAGCTGCCTACAATAACATTGGACATGCTGTCTCCCGGACAATACTTCTACCGGGTTACCGCCACAAACGAGTCAGGGTACAGCCAAAAAGCGTTAGATTATTATGTTGACACGAAATCTATAAAACATTTCGGTGTCAAATGCTTTTATGTTTTGGAGAATGGAACGGTGATACAAGGGGAAGGGCGTGAGGGCAATTGAATGAGAAAGGTGTAATGACATTTCGCCATGAGCTCAAGTATCTCATAAGCCATTGGGATTGTGATTTATTGAAACACCGACTGGGAGGGTTGCTTCAAAGAGATGTCCATGTGGACGAGAATGGCCAATACAAGGTAAGAAGCCTTTATTTTGATGATTATTGGAACAGTGCCTACGAAGAAAAGATGATGGGAATAGCGAACCGAGCCAAGTACCGTATTCGCATTTATAACGATAGTGACAAAGCCATCAGCCTGGAGTGCAAGCTTAAGAGAGGGAGCTATATTGCCAAAAAAAAAGCATCGTTAACCCGAAAAGAGGTTTATCAAATACTCGAAGGTGATTATGGTTTTTTGGAGCGAAGCGATCAGCCCCTTTGCCGGGAATTTTATTATGAGTGCATCACCAGGGTCATGCGCCCTCGTGTCGTGGTGGACTATAATCGTGAGCCGTATGTGTTTCTGCCGGGCGATGTACGTATCACCTTTGACCGGAATCTTCGGGCAGGAAGTATGGGCTATGACATCTTTGATAAAAATCTGCCCACCCTTCAGGCCATGGAGCCGGACCGTCTGGTGATGGAGGTTAAGTTTACCGAGTTTCTGCCCCGTTTAATCAGAAAAGCACTGCCTCCCAAGTCATCTGAGCTGTCAGCGGTATCAAAATACATTATGTGCTGCGATCGAAGAATGTATTTGAGGGACAGGCAATAATACCATCAATTGATTTGATAAAGCAAGTAAATATCGAAAGGTAGGAGAGATAGAATATGCGAGAGGATCAAGCACTCAGTATAAAAGATGTTATTAAAAAATCGTTTCTTGAGACAGGGCTTTTTGAGAATGCCAACTCCGCAGAGGTAGCCATCAACATAGCCACCTCAATGTTCGTTTCATTATTGCTGGGATTGTTTATATACATGGTATATAAGAAATCCTTCCGAGGGGTGGTATACAGCCAGTCCTTTGCCATCACCCTGGTAGGCATGTGTGTGCTTACCAGTATGATAACCCTGGCTATCAGTACTAATGTACTGCTCTCTTTGGGTATGGTGGGTGCCCTTTCTATTGTGCGTTTTCGAACCGCGGTCAAGGAGCCGTTGGATCTTCTGTTCTTGTTCTGGGCCATATCCACAGGTATTGCCACCGGCGCAAACTCTTACATACTGCCGGTTTTTACCGCGCTGGTGATTGTAATAATATTGTTGATACTCAACCGAAAGAATGGCGGACATGGCGTTTATATTATGATTGTACACTATAGCGGTGATGATATTAGTGACGAAATCAGGCGGGCCATGAGCCATGCAAAGTTTCAAATTAAGTCTAAAACAATGCGCGGCGAAACAGCAGAGATGGCAATTGAAGTGCTGGTTAAAAACAATAACCTCACTTTTGCAGAGCGTATCAGGGATTTGGAGCGGGTCAGTGACCTGACTATCATTCAATATAACGGTGAATACAATGGATGATCCTTTTAAAACAGTTGGCTTCAAGCTTATTGGAATCATGGCGGTTCTTCTTATGATGGCTTTTCTTTTAAGCTCATGCGCTTACAGGAAAAGTGTGCGCCCGATAGCCATTGAGGATGTTTTGACCAACCCCATGGCCGGATTTGCGCCCTGGGCTGCAAATGAGAACCTTATAACTGAGGACTGTACATTGGTTTATGCAGACCTTACCTGGAGAGACTGGGAACCCGAGCCGGGTATTTACGACTATGAGTCATTTGAAAAAGAGACTAATCTTATAAAATGGCGCAAGGAAGGTAAACGGGTGGTATTCCGTTTTGTGTGCGACAAGCCCGGTGATGAAAAGCATATGGATATACCTGACTGGTTGTATGATCAAACCAATGGTAACGGTGACTGGTACGACACCGAATATGGCCAAGGATATGCTCCCGATTATGCCGACCCTGTTTTTTTGCAGCGTCATGAAATAGCGATAAAAGCACTGGGTGAGCGATACGGGGCCGATGATTTCTTTTGCTTTATAGAGCTTGGCAGCCTGGGCCACTGGGGAGAATGGCATGTGAAGTACGATTCGGGTATTCGTAAGATTCCAGGGGCGGTTATCCGTGAACAATATGTTCGTCACTATCAAGAAGCTTTTCCCAATACCCATCTTATGATGCGCCGGCCTTTTAATATTGCCGCGTCGGAAGGGCTCGGTCTTTTTAACGATATGACGGGCCACAAGGAAGACACGGAGGAATGGCTGGACTGGATCGCTAACGGTGGTGATTATAGTCAGGCCTCTGAAAAAGGTGCGCTTTCACCCATGCGGTCAGGGTGGAAAACAGCTCCCATTGGGGGTGAATTCACCAGCAGCATACCCATGAAGACAATGCTGAAGGATGAGCTGGATACGACATTAAGCCTCATTAGACGTTCCCATACTACGTTTATCGGACCCAAAGCACCGGTGGAAGAAGACAGTATCCTGTTTGCCGGTGGTATTGAGCAATTACGGCTGACTATGGGCTACCGATTGAGAATTGAAGAAGCCGTGATATTCAGGTCTTTACTTTTTAATAAAAATCCAGAGATTACCTTAAAATGGGTTAATGACGGCATTGCACCCTTTTATTACAATTGGGACACAGTCCTTTATCTTCTGGACAGTAAAGGTAACACTGTGGAAAAACAAAAGGTTGAAGTGGATTTAACGAGGGTTATACCCGACGAGCCTGTCATATCCAAGACTTCCATTGACATTTCCGACAAGGACATCGAAAAGGGTGTATATCAGGTTGGCCTTGCCATTTTAGATCCGCTGACGGGTGAGCCGGGCATTGCCCTAGCCATGGAAAATTCCCGCCAGGACAGAATCTATGTCCTTGGAACCATAGAGCTGAGATAGAAACTTCGTAATAATTTTTGGAAGTACTTTTTTATATGGTCGTCCACTATACATAGCATGGGATTACTTTTAAATAAGTGGACTTATGAAGAAGCAGCTTCTTATTCCCATAGTCATACTATGGTTATTGCCTCTCTTTACCTATTCTTTTCCTTTCGTGGCTGAGTCCCGCATGGTAAGTGCCCCAATAGCTTTATCCGCTGCAGCGGAGCCGGGGACACCCGGCTTCGTTTCCGTTGCGATGAACCCACAACCTCCTAATTATATGCCACAGCAACCTGATGATACAAGCCATCAAGCCAACAGTACGGATTCCCATTCTATGGAGATTTCAACCCCCGATGCTCTTAAGCTAACCCTTTCCTTTGCGGGGGATTGTACCATTGGGGACGATGAGAAGTATACGTGGAATACCTTTGATGAAGTCTATAGCAAGGTAAAGGATCCGTCATACTTCTTTCAGGGTGTTAAAGGCGTGTTCGCACAGGATGATTTTACCTTCATCAATTTTGAGGGAACCTTTACAAAGGCGACAATAAAAGCTGTCAAGGAATATCGCTTCAAAGGTGACCCATCCTATATTGACGTTTTAGTCAAAGGCAGTATTGAGGGCGTCACTCTTGCCAACAACCACTCCTTTGATTATCTGGAAAAAGGTTTTGAAGACACGATTCAAACCTTAAATAGAGGTCAAATCGCCTATACCTATTTCGATACTTATTTCATAAAGAGAATTAAGGGCATAGAAATTGGGTTTTTAGGCTATAAGGGCTGGGAGCATGAGAAAAGATCCAATGCGCTTCTCGAAAAACATGTAAGAGAGATGAGAGGGCAGGGGGTTGATTTTATTGTTGCCAATTACCATTGGGGTGACCAGAATAGTTACTTTCCTAATGCACTGCAGAAGAGAATGGCCCACTTCGCCATAGATAATGGGGTAGATCTTGTAGTCGGCCACCATCCTCATGTTCTTCAAGGCCTTGAGGTCTATAAGGGTAAGAACATTATTTATAGCCTTGGTAATTTTTGCTTCGGCGGAGCGCCAAATCCCAAAGATAAGGACACCATTATTTATCAGCATGTTATAACTATAGATACCTTGGAAAAGACCATACTTGGAAGTGAGCACAAAATTATTCCAGCCCGAGTCTCCTCTGAAGCCGGGAGAAATAATTATCAGCCCATTATTGCCTCTGGTGATGAAGCGACGCGCATCCTTGAAAAATATCGGAAAATCAGCCAGGGACTAAGCGACTAAGTGACTATTGCACCTTACTATCAAAATAACGTGTAAGCTGCTCGGCCAGGCTTCGTATAAATGTATGGCCAGCAAAGCTGGTTGTGGACTGGGTATACGACACCAGAATAAAAGGATTTTTACAGTAGACAATTCCGGCATCGTTATATACGCCTAAAGCGGAATTAGTACCTGTTTTATGGGCGATGAGATATTTCTTTGAGACTCTTTTGACTCCCACGGGAATCCGGGTGTTATAAACATTTCCAATAAGGGCTTCGTTGAGGACTTTCATATAGGGATCTGTATCCTTGTTCCGGTAGATATTATAAAGGATAAGTGCCGAATCCTGAGGGGTTATGCGCGCACAACGCTTGTCGGTGCCGTACCTCTCAATATTGTTTTGGCGGCTATAGCCAACGGCTCCCGACATTTCTCCATAGAGACGGCTATTGGTAATGCCCAGACGGCTTAGTACCGCATTGCTCTGTTTATTGTCTACTAAACGCAGACAGGCATTGGAATAGTTGTTATCGCTGTATTTGATCATGGATTTGATCATGGGTAGTATCTTAAATTTCCTTCCTGTAACCTTGTCATAATAAACCTTTTCCGCATCGAGCTCGCCGTATCGAAGCATATCGCAGAAGATATAGCCCTGAAACATCTTTATGACTGAGGCGCTGTTAAAAAAGCCCTCGGGAACCTTATCAACGGGATCCATCAGGACAAGATTCTTATGGGCGCCGTAAGAAAGCTCAGTTTTCAGATCCATGATAAAAAGACCGAAGGTGGATTTGATGCCGGATTGCTTCTTTGCTTTATCGATAATGGCCACCATATCCTTCTCAAACAAAAGGTACTCCTTACTCAATACATCAAAAGCCGGCAATTGATGAACCAGGGGGTCCTCTATAGCTGGTGGGCCGATTGTTATTGCCGGTGGCGTAGAAGTCCCGGGATATGTATCAGGCAGTGGGGTATTCTCCGGGATAGGTGTGGGAGCCCCCGGACTGACTTCCGGAGTGGGTGTCGGAGAGCCGGGCAAGACCTCCGGGGAAGGCGTAGGTAGTTCCTGGGTATTTGCTGATTCTTCAGTCTGTGGTATGGGTGAAGAGGGCACAGTATTCAAGCTTTGTGCTGTTGCTGTAAACCCTAAGGAAGGCACTCCGGCGTATTGGGTGAATAATGTCAAAATAAGCATGACAACAATAAGGATGCGATTAATCATAGTATCCCTGCTTTCATAAAAGTATATTAGAAAGCAAGGGAGTTCATGCGTTTTCACGCACTCTATTATGGGTCGAGGCTTGTTGTGCGTTTCACGCACTCTAGTTAACGGTTGGGTTTCTTGTGTTTTATGGTGGTATTAAAGTCAAATTTATAGTTAGTCCCATCAATTTTAAAATCAGCCTTAACTTTAAAGTCAATCTTTTTAAAGAGATCCTTCTGATCAAACCAGGGATACTCTCTATAGATGGATTCACCCAGATTATAGATATCCAAGCCTTGGCTTGCATACTCTTTATATAAAGCTAGACAGTTTTTTTCAAATTCTTCATTCATGTTTTTTTCAATTGTATTAATAGACCAATCGTCCACAACAAATGTCTTTTGAGATCCGCGCAATAATGTGGATGAGTTTACATTTTTTGTTATGATCATACGTTCATTCTGCGGTTTGATGATAGTATCAACATCGGACGACATCGTTATTAATACAACGTCAGTTCCCTTAGCATCCGGATTTTCAGTTGCGATGAAATCTTTTTTAATTGTATTATTCATGTAAAGCAAAAAACTCGTTCTAGCAGCAGGAAGTTCTCCTGCCATCTTATAATTACGGATCAGGGCTACCCCAGGAAGATCAATAAGCTGTGTTTTTTCTTGTTTAATGGGTCTGATAATCGGAAGTGTAATGACTTTATCTTTAATGGCAGCTGCATTCATCAAATCCAGCATTGTGACAACATTGACATGTGAGGTATTTTTTTCGGAATTATTGATGTGAGTTCGTAAATAGACTCCCAGGAATTGTTCACCTTTCAGTTCAATATTCTCTATCTCTTCAGGCTCGGCATCCCAAATACCCAGATAAGTTCTGATGGTGAAATCAGTAGAATGATTCCATAAGTTGACATATAGGTCAAGACCTTGCTCGGCTGCTGCTCGGGTAAAAAGGAGGGTCTTGGTTTGTGAATAGCTGACCGAAAGGTTTGATAACTCGTTGAGCTTATCACTGGCCTCCATAATATCCGCATCTTTAACTCCATAAATGATGCGTTCGCCCTCAGCTTTCTCCTGAGCGGATGAGGCTGATGGGCGATAGGCTTCATAATAGATGTTCATTGTTCCTTCTTGTTCCCCTTTATCGATAACAATTGCTGTAATAAACAGAGTTTTATCCAAATCCTGATATTCACAGGAGGTAAATGTAAGGGGCATTATGAGGATTAAAAGGAGTAAACAGAATTTATTCATTCCTCTTCTGTTCCTTTCAAGATATTATATGAAATATCCTTTGCTTTTCCGCGAAAGAGAAAGTCTCTACTTTTATAGTTAATCCGCTTCGAGGTTCCTAATGGGAACAGATAAGGATAACCGCAGCATTCCAGAGAAGCTATATGGGCGATCATCATGATAAAAAAGATGAAAAAGCCATGGAGCCCAAAGATGGAGGAAAGTATTGTAGCCAGAATAGTTAAGGTTATTATGGGGCTTATGAGCTTGGGGTTAATAAGAGAAGTAACGGCATAAACACCCACAACCACGATGGTTCCACCCGAAGCCATTCCGGCAGAGACTGCCGTTTCGCCGAGAATAAGAGTCGATACCAGGGTTAAAGTAGCCCCTATGCTTTTTGGAAGTCGCCTGCCGGCTTCTCGGGCCAATTCTAAAAACAGTAGCATGAGTAATGTCTCAAGGATGGAAGGAAATGGAACGCCGGCTCTGGCAGATGCCAGCTTAAATAAAAAAACAGAAGGAATAAGGGAGTGGTGATAAGTTGTAAGCGCTACGTAAAAAGCAGGTGCGAGCACAGAAACTAAAAAAGAAAAATAGCGCAATATTCTTAAGCCTGAGGCAAAAATATGGTTGGTGTAATAATCATCCGGGGAGATAAAATTCTCCGTAAAAAAATACGGTAGGATTGCAACAGAGGGGCTTCCTTCCACCATTATAGCTACACGTCCTTCAAAAAGCATTGAGCAAACGATGTCAGGTTTATCAAAATTCCCAACAGTATCAAATAGTGTGTATTTGTATTTAAACTCTTCTTCAATATAATTGGTCTCCAAAATAAAATTCGTTTTTAGATTTTGGACTTTATCGGTTATCTCATTAATAAGTTTTTCTGGTGCTGTTTCTTTGAGGTAGATAACAGCTACCGAAGTTTGTGAGCTTGAGCCAACCTTGAAGAGCTTTATAGCAAGATATCTATTTTGAATACGCTTGCGTATAAGTGAGAGGTTGTCTTGTAATGACTCATTAAAGCCTTCTTGAGGGCCTTTGATAGCGGGATCGGTATCGGGTTTGGGTATATTCCGGGTGGAGAACTTTGTAGTTTCACATCCAATTGCTCCATGATCAAAATCACAGGTGATGATTACATTGCCTGAGAGAAGCTTACCTAAGATAACCTCAAGCTCATCAAGCTTTTCATTAGCTGAGGTGAGAAGAACATGATCCATTATACCCTGCAGGGTTTCAATAGTTTTGCCGTGCTTAAGTAAAGGTCGAATAATATACTCGCCAATAAGATGCTTTTCTATAATATCACGAACAAAGATAAGAGTAATCTTCCCTTTTGGAATAATAATCTCCCTGAAAGTGATATCGGCAGCATCCTTGAATGTTGATTTTATAATCTGAAGGATGGATTCTTCCATATTTCTTTCCCTCCAAACCCCAAAATTAACCAAGCGCGGTATAACCATAAATTAATATGCCCATTCTATTACTATCAATGTAAACAAGGAAGTACACTATGAAATCAATGAGTACCAGACACTTACTCTTCTTTATACCTGCGGTCGTCATTGTACCGAGTAAAACCTATCAGACACTTTTTACAAAGTATGGTCAGCGCGATTCATGGATAGCCATGACGATTGCCTTGGTTATCGTTTATGCATTCATAACCTTCATCATTTGGGTTTGTAAAAAAAAGAACTGCTTTGATATGGTAGAAATTTATCGAGGCGCATTTGGAAAAGTAATGGGTAATATTCTTTTAGTATTTTTTTATATGACTGTTTTTCTTACGCTTTTGGAAACTACTTCTGTTGAATCGGCCGCAATGAAATATCAATTTATTAATTTTAATCCCTATTGGGGCTTTCTTTTATTATCTGTCGTGGCCGGTCTTTACATCATCCTGTTAGGCTATCGGTCGGTGCTGGTTGTTGTTTCTATTGGCATTATTTTTATATCAGTATCCGGTGTCTCACTGGCAGTCCAAACTCATAAATTTAAAGATTATTCACGACTTCTGCCTATATTGGAATATGGCCTTAATCAAGATTTTATTAGATGTGTTATCATGCTTGTAGGTTCATTGGCTAGTCTGGTCATTTTAGTTCCGCTTTTTAAGGATGTTCGTGACAAAAAGAATCTGATGAGAATGAACTCTATTGGATATGCATTCAGTGCACAAATTCACATTTTTGCTATAACAGGCAGCCTGGCTACATTTGAGCCAGCTCTGGCCAACACTTACCCATTTACAAAGCTTACCCAGACCGAAAGAATCATGCATTTCGGATTTCTGGAAACCGGAGAGCTTTTTGTTATGCTTCAGATAGTTGGCGGATGGGTTGTCAGATTTGTGACTACATTTTTTGTATTTGATCAGATGCTAAGATATATGAGTGTTAAAAAGAGGGGATTGAATATATTAATTAGTGTACTCGTTTTTGTGGTAAGTTATCTGATGGGTAGAAACCTGTTCAATTTATTTAAGTATCTGAATATTTATGTTTATATCAGCTTTGTGAATTTTTTCATTATCCCTTTATTGACCTTTACTGTCTTTGCAATCCTAAGGAAAAGGGTTCCCAAAACCTCTAATTGACAGACCTATCAAATTTGGTACAATAAATGAGGTAAATCAATTCTTGGGGGTGTTATAGATGAAGGAGTTTTATGAGATAAATGTTGCCGGCCTTACCCGGAGTTTGCCTTTGTGTCCGATTAATGATGACTTATATATAGGAGCTTTTGTGCTTTTTGGTGATGTTGAGCTTACAGTAGCCTGTGCCACCGAGCTTTTAAAAAAAGCACCCGATTACGATGTTATGATTACAGCCGAAAGCAAGGGAATCCCTCTCATTTACGAAATGGCTCGCCAAGCCGGTAATAACAAATACCTCGTGGCAAGGAAAATGGCTAAGCTTTATATGAAGGATGTTGTTTCAGTGGAGCTTCAGTCCATTACCACCGCAAAAAAGCAGGTTCTCTTTATTGACAGGGAGGACGTTGAATATATGAAGGGTAAGCGTGTGCTTATTGTAGACGATGTTATCAGCACGGGCGAGTCAGTCAAGGCCGTTGAAAAGCTGGTGCAGGAAGCAGGGGGCATAGTGGCTGGCAAGATGGCCATTTTAGCCGAGGGAGATGCTAATAAACGTGATGACATCTTATTCCTGGAGCACTTACCCTTGTTTGATCGTCAAGGCGAAATTCTTGATTAGCCAGTGGCGGATGGTATCAAAATGGGAAGCCGAGTAATCACTCAGCCTCCCATTTTATTTATAAGGCAGGTCTTCTGCGAAAACTCATGGTTTGATGAAATAATTAGTATATTCCCGGAGGTGAAAAATGCTTAGAATAGGGGAGTTTTCTACACTTACCGGAATAAGTATTTATATGCTCCGTAATTATGACAAAATCGGCTTGCTGAAGCCAGAACAGGTGGACGATTTAACTGGATACCGATTCTATGGCGAAAAACAGATAGTCGAGGCAAACCATATACAGGTATTAAAGAGCTTGGGTTTCGGACTTAAAGAAATATTCGACATGCGTCTTGACAGCATGTCAGATGATACAATAAAAACTTTCCTGAGAAACAAGATAAGCGAGAAGAAAAGAGCTCTTTCAGAAACAAAACAACAGATTAAGCAAATGCAAAAGGCGCTTAAGGAATTGAATTCCCAGAATGAATACACTTTATCTGTTAATGTCAAGAAGCTTCTAGCAAAAAAGGTGGTCAGTGTACGCGATATTATCCGGGAATTTTCTGAGGAAGGGCTGCTATGGGAGCGTCTAGCCAAGGGATGCAAAAAGCATGGGGTAGGGCTAGCCGATGTACCGTATAGCTTTGCAATTACACATAGTGTGGATTTTGAGAAAAAGCGAATTGACACGGAAGTTTTGAGGACCGTTGAAAGAATCATGCCTGACATCGATGAATTAAGATTTGCCGAAATACCTGAGACAGAAGTTGCAACCGTCGCATTTCAAGGCATATATAGTAGAATCGGAGATATAAACAGGTATATTTATCGTTGGATTGAGGAAAACGGCTATAAAATCTGCGGCAGAGCATTTCAGACCTACTATATTTCTCCCGAAAATGAAAACAATCCGGAAAAATTCATTACCGAAGTTTGCTTCCCTATAAAAAAATAAGCGCTTGACTCTCGCACGATGCGAGGGTTTATACTCTTTCCGTCGAGAAACAAATTCATATACGATGGAAGGGGAAACGTATGTTAGAAAAATTAATTCAAGTCAGGCATCATGTAGATGACTATGAATGTATGTGGAATGGGATAGAAGATCTGTATCTGACAAAGACAGGAGAAGCCATTCCGAACTTTTTCTTCTTTGCTATGGCGGGAATAGGAAATTTCATCTATCTCAGAACCCCAAAAAGTGCCGTTAAACGGTGGGCCGTGTGGAATGATGGAAGAACGAAAAAAATGTATGAAAGGCTCGCGCCATTCATCGGTTTCCAGTATAAGCATACCGATGGAATAAGTTTTTCCAGAATGCTAAAGAGGGCAAAGCAGAGCGTTGACGCAAACAATCCCGTTGTCCTTGGATGCCTTGATATGTATTGCTTAAGTTATTATCCAAAGTTTTATCACAAAGAACACATTCCAATACACTACGTCTTAATGGTTGGCTACAACGAGGAAAAGCAGTGTGTATACATTCTGGACTGCGGTGTTGATGCTGTTCAGGAACTGAGCTATACAGACCTTAAAGAAGCTTTAAGTGTACCAAAAACAGATCTCTCAGATAAAAACGGAATGTTTACGATCACCTTTGATGAGAAACTCCCCAATGCAAAGGAAATTGCAGTGAGGGCTTTTACAGGAAAGGCCCGTAATATGCTAGAACCACCGACTAGCTTTCTTGGCATAAAAGGAATGCAAAAGCTCGCAAAAGAGTTCGGTACATGGAAAAATGAACTGAGCGATGAAGAATATCGGACGGCTCTACGGAGTATTGTGACGTTCACAGGAACGGTTCCGTTGCTCCCGGATGCACTACTAAAGCCGGAGGAACGAAGCAGCATACTTCATCAGGCGGCCAGAGAAAAACTGGCCTGTGTGATGAAGGAGCTTTCTGCGAGATATGAGATTGCCTCATGGAGAAGGTCCGCACAGGAGTTTGAAAAAAGCGGTGCTCTGCTTTCTCACATGACTGAGAGAATGACGGATTATCTGCTGAGGAACTGTGGCAATCTTGATGACGTTCCCGGATTGATTACAGAAATTGCAGATATTGAAAAGAAAGCATTTGTTTATATGCTTGAAGCTGAAAATGCGTAGTAATGATTACTAGAAAGTCGAAGAAGCCGATAGCGGTTGCAATTGGCTTCTTTTGCTCCCTATGGTAAAATGAACTTTAGGTTCATTTATATTTTGTGAGGTGAGCAGAGCTATATTAATAATTAATGGTACTGACTACACAATTATTGTTGCAGGGATTACCGGAGCAATTTTATTTTTCATTGCTCAGCTTACCCTTTGCTGTAAAGGAAAGAGCAAAGCTGTAAAATCTATTCCAGTTTTTTTGATAGTTATAGGTGCGTTATTCTCTCTTGCACTTAGAAGTGGTTTATTGGGTTCGCACTCAGCTGGTGCAATCTCGGCCGAAGGAATTGCTGCACTCATTTTCGGCACAATAGTCGGAATAGCCGCAGTGGGCGTAGTTGCGGCATGGCTAACCTATTTCGCTATCTGCTATATTCGAAGAAAGAAGAGTTTTTCTGATCATTGAATACATAACTTAAAAGACGGCTATAATCTCCTTTTGAGGTGATGCTTGAGATCATGATTAAGGAAGTTTTATCAATAATTATCTCAATTATAGGAAATGATAAAAAGACTTTAGTTCATGAAAACAGGTAAACGGTCAAATGGATTTAGTACACAATTGTATGTAGGTGGATTATGGCCTCACAGAAAAACAACAAGGAAGAATCCGGAGATAAAAAGAATAATCAAAAAACATCCATAACGCTGGGGAAATCGTTAGAGGATAATGTTAATCAATTTAAGAAAATCTTTCAAAACGATGATACCTTCCTGATACGCTATTTCACAAACCAGGAACAGGCCAAGGCCAGGTTTTGCGTTCTTTTTATCGATGGCATGGTTGATGTTGAAACCGCAAATAGAAACATCATACAACCCATTGTCCAAAGCACCCTTCCCAAGAACTTTGAAGGGAATATGGATGTTATTTTCAAGCAGGTGGTGCTCTCCAATCATACCGAAAAATCCGACAACACAGAGGAAATGATCACAAGAATTCTTGAGGGTGAAAGTGTTGTATTGATGGAAAACTGCGTGGAAGCATTAATCGTTTGTACCAAGGGTTGGAAATCAAGAACGATTAATGAACCTCAGAATGAGCAAGTCCTTCGTGGACCACGGGAAGGCTTTGTAGAGCCAATACTCGTCAACCTCTCATTGATACGAAGAAGATTGGTAACACCTGATTTAAAATTCATATCATTGACCATAGGTAAACAAACACAGACAAAAATAAGTGTCTGTTATATTGATGGCATTGTCAACCGTCAAATTTTGGACGAAGTGCTTCAAAGGCTAAACAAGATAAACATAGATGAAATATTGGAATCTGGCAATCTGGCAGAGCTCATGAAAGATTGTCCCTACTCACCTTTTAAAACCATTGGAAGTACTGAGAGACCGGATGTAGTAGCAGCGAATCTATTGGAGGGGCGTATCGCCATTGTGGTAGACGGAACACCTGTTGTTATTACAATGCCCTTCCTGCTTCAGGAATATTTTCAAACCGATGACGACTATTATATTAATTTCTATTACTCATCCATCAACAGAATGTTGAGATTTTTGGGATTTATTATCACGGTTACTTTTCCCGGGATTTATGTGGCTATTCTGACCTTTCATCAGGAAATGATCCCAAATCCACTTCTTCTCAGTATATCTGCTGCAAGAGAGGGTATCCCGTTTCCCACAATCGTTGAAACCCTTGGGTTGTTGATTGTTTTTGAAATAATGAGGGAGGTTGGAATGCGTATACCTATTTCTGTAGGGCAAACCATCAGTATTCTTGGTGCACTTGTACTGGGATCTGCAGCAGTTGAGGCCAGGATTGTCAGTGCAACCGTCATTATTGTGATAGCTCTAACGGGATTGACCGGGCTTATGACCACAAGAATCAAAGGGCCGTCAATAATGATAAGAGTTATTTTTACACTTCTGGCCGGGTTTTTAGGATTGTATGGCCTTATCTTCGGCATTATCGGACTCTTTCTTCACTTATGCAGTATTCGTTCATTCGGCGTGCCCTATATGATAACCTTTTCTTCGCTGGATCCTAAGGAGGTTAAAGATACCTTTGTCAGAGCTCCGTTATGGTTTACGAAGACCCGGCCAAAATTCATTTCAGGCAGAAATAAGGTCAGACAGGCGGATAGGAGTAAATAAAATGAGAAAACGGCAGCTGGTATTATTTTGTTTACTCATCATCAACTCGTTGCTGCTGACATCATGCTGGAATTATAGGGAGATTAACCAGCTGAATATTGTGGCGGGCGTTGCCATTGATAAAACTAAAGATGGTGATTATTTAATTACAATGGAAACCGTGAATATGCATGAATCAAGCGGGAAAGAGAGTAAAATGAAATCCGTACTTATAGAGACCAAAGGAAAAACCATAATAGAGGCAGCAAGAAATGCGCTCAATACAAATTCTCCAAAGTTTTATTGGGGGCACGCCACAATTGCTATCATAAGCCAGGAGGTGGCACGTGAAGGTATAGTCGGCATAATAGACTTTCTTAGTCGAGATGCAGAACCAAGATTGAGTATAGACTTACTTGTTTCCCAAAGAGAAACGGCAAAGGAGATACTTAGTGCAAAGACTCTTACAGCATTGATTAAATCCTCTGAGATCACTGATATGATGGATGACCAGAAGTATCTTTCCAAAGCGTTGCAAATCCAAGTGTATGATTTTCTCAAAGCCTTGTCTGCGGAAGGCATGTCAGCCATAGCCACCGCCATTACCACTACAGAAATAAATGGTGAAAAAGTTTTTGATTTATCTGGAACTGCAGTTTTTAAGTCAGATAAACTTTTAGGATTTTTGAATTCTGATGAAACAAAATGTCTTGATTTTGTACTAGACGAAATTAAGGGGGGGATTCTTGTTGTAAAGGACGGTTCGGAGGAGAATGATGGTGATGAGTATATTGCTCTGGAAATTCATGATAGCAGCACCAAGGTAAAGCCCATCTATTCCGATAATAAGCTTTCCATCCAAATCGATATTAAAACAAAGGTTGCGCTTGCCGAGTATACAGGCAAAAGTAAATTTGTTGAAGAGGAAGGAATAAAATCCCTGAAAAAGGCAGCTGAAGAGCAGTTGAAAAAAGAGATAGAGAGTCTGATCAAGAAGGTGCAGAATGACTTTAATTCAGATATTTTTGGTTTTGGGAATTCTGTTTACCAAAATCTTCCCAACGTGTGGAAAAAACAGGGAAAGGACTGGAATACTTTATTTAAAGACCTGGAGGTGTCAGTGACTCCAACTATTGATATACACAATTCAGGATTGTTGAGAAAACAGATTGAAGTAGGAGATTAGTGCCATGCAGACAATTGTTGCTTTATTTTTTATTTGCATTTTCTTTGTTTTTATTGATCTTGTACCCCTCTACCAAGAGCAGCAATGGATGTCTTTCTGGGTTTATACAATTATTCTGATCGTGGTTTTTTTCCTAGCCATACTCATTGATATGAAAGTAGAAATACCAAGTCCGGCCGACCCGATAAAGAAAATAATATCTGTCATCTGGGGGCTCAAATAACTGACAGAAAGGGATCTTACATGATAAGTAAAGAAGTCATAAACCAAAAACAGGCTACTGTCATGATGTCAACCTTTATCATTGGAAGCACTGCTGTTCTGGGAGTCGGGTCACGAGCCAAACAGGATGTATGGATAGCATTTATCCTTGCCACGGTAATGGCGGGCATTATATTTATTGTTTATGGTAGAATCTTAAAACTTTTCCCTGGAAAGGGGCTCTATGAGATATTGGAATCGCTTTTTGGAAAAGTGATGGGGAAAATAATATCCCTTCTTTTTATCTGGTATGCCTTTCATTTGGGGGCATTGGTCATTAGAAATATTACAGAATTCATGACAACTATTTCGCTGCCGGAAACACCTATATGCATTATCGCCTTTTTTGTATCACTCTTGGTTATTTGGGCTGTCAGAGGGGGCATTGAGCTAATTGGAAGATGGATATCCATATTTTTTCCGATAATGATTTTATTTATTTTCACCATAACACTTTTAACTTCACCCATTATTGATTTTAAAAACCTGAAACCTATTTTGTATAATGGCTTACAGCCTGTTATAAATACCGCTTTCGATGTTTTTGCATTTCCTTTTGCCGAGACAATCCTGTTTATAACGATTTTGGGCGGTCTGGCTAAGAGTGGTAGTTCGTACAAAGTTTACTTTTTAAGCTTGCTGATCGGAGGCGGTATTGTCACTCTCATTGCAGTGCGAAATGTTCTCGTCCTGGGTGCTGGAGATACCTCTATATCTTATTTTGCGTCCTATTCATCCACGAGGTTAATTAATATTGGCAATTTCCTTCAAAGAATCGAGGTTACTGTATCCATAGTATTTATTACAAGTGCGTTTATTAAATGTTGTGTTTGTCTGTTTGCTTTTGCCAGCGGTGTTGCCAGGATATTCAATATCAAGGATTATCATAGGATAACCGCACCATTGGGTCTATTAATGGCTATTTTTTCTATAACAATTTACAAAAGTACTATGGAGATGTTTGAATGGGCAGCAAATTATTATATGTATTATGCAATCCCGTTTCAGATTATATTACCTGTTGCTATCTGGATAACGGCTGAAATCAAAACGCGTATAGCAAAGAACAATGCTAATGCAAAGGGGAATGCAAATACAAATATAAGCGCTGATGCAAGTACAGGTGAATAGATTTTAATAGTTTCCTTGAAAGAGGAAATAATACTCCTATGGCCGATCATCATACTTTATGGCTGAAAGGGGTAATGATTTTGGATTTATTCAGAAGTTATCAATTAATCGAAACTCAGGATGGATATGACCTCATTCTGTTCATGGACACGGACATGAACGATGTGGAATTTGCAGATGAATTCGGACGTATTGATGAAGACAATAAAAAACGGCTCAATCAGAATATAACCGACTATGTACGCGAAAAATTCCCCAATAAGAAAATCAATCTGATCAAAATCATGGCGGGAGCAGTACTGCTATCGTCATTTTTCATGGTTGCGCCTGTAACAGCCAAAGCGGCTGAAGCGCCTGATTCAAGCATTACACAAACCCAAAGTGTCTATAACTATAATGTCAGGGTATCAGTTAATGGAAGCCTTCAAAGCTTTAAAGCACGACCTTTTATCTATGACAATACCACCTATGTACCCATGTATGACTTTGGCAAGGCTATAGGAGGCAGTGTCTGGTGGAACGACAGCTCCAACACCGTAGGCATAAACAAAAATGATACCATGATTTCCTTTATGCGCGGTTCAACTAAGGCGCGTGTCAATGGTGTACAAAAGACCATGCCTGCCTCAATTGTTATTGATGATGTGACCTATGCTCCCGTACGCTTTATTTCAGAAAATCTAGGCTATAAGGTTTCTTTGGATCCCACAACCCAGATTGTTAACATTTCTAAGAACTCGGAAGATAAAAGCAATACCTATACAGTTGTATCGGGGGATTCCATTTGGAAGATTTCCCAAAGATACGGGGTTACAGTTGACAACCTGAAGCGGGCTAATAATATAACGGGAGACACCATTTTTCCAGGACAGACTCTGATCATTCCGCTTGGAACGGTAAATACCGCCCCAACACCTGCACCTGCACCCGCACCCGCACCCGCTGAAAATAATCAGTGGCCGGACGTAACGTATATCGTACAACCCGGCGATACAGCAACTTCAATATCCAGAAAGTTCGGTGTTCCTATCGAGGATATTCTGAAATACAACTACATGAGTCAAGATCAATGGTTTGATGCAGGTGATAAAATAGCTGTTTCCGGTTATGCTCCCAAGGTTACCACTGTACATGCAGGACAGGATAAAGCACCAGCGCGCAGGGGAACTGCGGTGGATTGGAATCTGGAGGGTCAATATATCATTAAGCGTGGTGATACCTTCACGATTACGGACGTTGATACAGGCAAGCAATTCAAGGCCAAAATGATAGGGGGGTATAACCATGCTGATATTGAACCTTTGACAGCCAGTGATACGACTGTCATGAAGTCACTATTCGGTACATGGAATTGGTCTCCGAGAGCGGTTGTCATCTACCATGATGGTATGAATATCGCCACGTCTTTATCGGGCATGCCCCATGGGGTTGATACCATTGATAATGGTGTTAACGGGCACTTCGATCTCTATATGAAAAATAGTACCTCCCATAGCACTACCACATCGAAGGTTTACATTCAGGAGCATCAAAACATGGTGATGAAGGCTGCAGGACAGTGATTAGCAGGTAAATTTTATGACTTAATAAAGAGGTCTGCTTCTTGTCGATTGATTCGAGAGCAGGCCTCTTTCTCTGCAACAAAGCTTTTTAGCGCTTATGTAATTTCTGGATGGAAATGCTTTTTCCTCCCCCAATTTGTTGAGGTATATTGATAGCTGAAACTATTTATACGTCAAGCTTTTACGTGACTGAGATTATTGAAATTCCAAAAGCTGAAAGAGAGGGACATATAAAAAACCGTATCAAATAATGGAAGTGAAAATGAATATTGTATACAATACCATAAATATTGGATTGCAAAAAAACCTGTCTTTAAGTACAATGAAGTCGGCTTATTGTTAAGTCTTTAACAAACAAGAGCCATGAGATAGTAAAGTAATGGATTAAAAATAAAAGCACAGGAGGATCCTTTCATGCCTACATACAAAATCAATCCCAAAGTGGATGAAATATTGGAGCAGCATGGCTTTAAAAAATCATCCATCATTGCCGTGATGCAGGATATTCAAAAGGAATTCCGTTATCTTCCACCCGATATACTGAGCTATATCGCAGAAAAACTTGGCTTAAGCGAGGCCAAAGTTTATAGTGTGGCAACCTTCTATGAGAATTTTTCTCTGGAGCCCAAGGGCAGGTTTATTATCAGGATTTGCGACGGTACGGCCTGTCATGTCAGAAAATCCATTCCTATCCTCAACGCCCTGAGAAATGAGTTAAAGCTTTCCGAATCCAAGCATACCACCGATGATATGCTTTTTACCATTGAAACGGTATCTTGTCTTGGAGCCTGCGGTCTGGCACCTGTTATAACCGTTAATGATAAAGTGTACGCAAAGGTTACACCGGAAAACGCCATTTCATTACTTAATCAGCTTAAGGAGGAGCAGGCATGAGACTAGACAGCATTCAGGAATTGGACCAGTTTCGTGAATCATGTAAAAAGGCACTATCCCTTCAAAGAAAAAAGATACTGGTTTGCGCAGGTACAGGCTGCGTAGCAGGTGGTTCTCTGGATATTTACAACCGTTTTAAAGCACTCGCAAAGGGTAGCGAAAACCTTGTGGAGATAGCGCTGAAGGAAGAAAAAGAGGGGATAGGCGTTAAAAAAAGCGGTTGTCATGGCTATTGTGAAATGGGTCCATTGGTACGTATTGAGCCCTTTGGCTATTTATATCTTAAGGTAACCCTTGATGACTGTGATGAGATCTTTGAAAAAACAGTTTTGGGTGATCAACCTGTAATAAGGCTCATGAGCAAGAGTGGGGATGAGGTTGTCATGAGCCAGGACGACATTCCTTTTTATAAAAAACAAACCCGTATGGTGCTTGAAAATTGCGGCCATATTGATGCCGAATCCATAGAGGAGTATATAGCAAGAAGCGGATATGCCGCTTTTTCCAAAGCTATTTCTGAGCTTGGACAGGATCAGGTAATAAAGACTATTTCCGATTCCAATCTCAGGGGCCGGGGGGGCGGAGGGTATCCGTCGGGACGTAAATGGTACCAGGTCAAGCGACAGGCTGAGCCCGTCCGTTATGTGGTATGCAATGGTGACGAGGGGGATCCGGGTGCTTTTATGGATCGCAGCATCATGGAAGGTGATCCCCATAAAATGATCGAAGGCATGATGATTGCGGCTTATGCCACTGGCGCACAAGAAGGCTATATCTATGTCCGAGCCGAGTACCCCTTGGCTGTGGAAAGGCTGAAAATTGCCATACGGGAAGCGCAAAACCTAGGGCTTTTAGGCGAGAATATTTTAGGATCAGGCTTTAGTTTTATTTTGCATATTAATCAAGGTGCCGGTGCCTTCGTATGTGGAGAGGGAAGCGCCTTAACAGCTTCCATCGAAGGCGACAGAGGGATGCCGAGGGTCAAGCCCCCCAGAACTGTTGAACAGGGCTTATGGGGTAAGCCGACTGTACTTAATAATGTGGAGACCTTTGCCAATGTTCCGGCCATCATTATAAACGGTGCCCAGTGGTATCACAGCATTGGCCCCGAAAACAGTCCGGGCACCAAGGCTTTTGCTTTGACAGGTAATGTGAATAATACCGGCCTTATTGAAGTGCCTATGGGAACCACATTGAGAGAGGTCATCTTTGATATCGGCGGTGGGGTCAAGGATGGGAAGGCCTTTAAAGCTGTGCAGATCGGAGGCCCTTCAGGAGGATGCCTTACAGAGCAGCATCTGGATCTCCCTCTGGATTTCGACTCCCTTAAGAAGGTGGGAGCCATGATCGGCTCCGGCGGACTCGTGGTCATGGATGAGGATACCTGCATGGTAGAGGTTGCGCGGTTCTTCATGAACTTTACCCGGAACGAGTCCTGTGGCAAGTGCGTGCCCTGTCGGGAAGGGACCAAAAGAATGCTGCAGATTCTTGAAAAAATCGTGGCAGGAAAAGGGACCATGGACGATGTGGATATGCTTGAAGAGCTGTCCGAAACCATCACCAAGACCGCCCTTTGCGGCCTTGGGAAGACAGCCGCCTACCCTGTTATGAGCACATTGAAGTATTTCAGGCATGAATACATTGACCATGTTGTGCATAAACGCTGCGAATCAAGCACATGCCAGGCTTTGAAGCGCATCACCATTGATGCTGAGAAGTGCAAGGGCTGCTCAAAATGTGCAAGAATATGCCCGGTTTCAGCAATTGAAGGAAAAATCAAGGAACCCTATACCATTAACCAGGACAAGTGCATCAAATGCGGGGCCTGTATCGAGGCTTGCGCATTTAAGGCCATCAAGGAGGAATGAACCGATGGGTATTATGTATATAGACGGTCAGAGAGTTGAGTTTACCAATGAGAAAAACATCCTGGATCTCATCCGAAAAGCAGGAGTGGAGCTGCCCACCTTCTGTTATTATTCGGAGCTTTCCACCTATGGGGCCTGCCGAATGTGTGTGGTGGAGGACAAGTGGGGCAGTATTCTAGCCTCCTGCTCAGAGCCCCCTAAGGATGACATGGTGGTTTATACCAATACGCCCAAACTTCAAAAGCATCGGAAAATGATTTTGGAGCTCCTGCTTGCCAGTCATTGCAGGGACTGCACCACCTGTGAAAAAAGCGGCAAGTGCAAGCTCCAAGAGCTGGCTGCACGGTTCGGCATTAAAAGAGTGCGCTTTGAAAATGATTTGGCCGAACTTCCCATTGATGACAGTAGTACCTCAATTGTAAGAAATCCAAATAAATGTATCCTTTGCGGTGATTGTGTACGTATGTGCTCTGAAATTCAGGGTATGGGCATACTGGACTTTGCCCATAGAGGCTCCAAAATGCAGGTTATGCCGGCCTTTGACAGAAAGATTAAGGATACCGGATGTGTAAATTGCGGCCAATGTACGGCTGTATGCCCAACAGGAGCTCTTGTGGTCAAGGATGAAACCCACCGTGTCTGGAGAAAGCTTCATAACCCCAATACGCGAGTAGTCGCTCAAATTGCTCCGGCTGTGCGTGTTGCTCTAGGCGAGGAATTTAATATTCCCTCGGGAGAGAATGTGGCAGGAAAGATCGTCGCTGCTTTAAGAAAGCTCGGCTTTGATGAAATTTACGATACTTCTCTTGCAGCCGATCTCACGGTTATGGAAGAGGCGAGGGAGTTTTTAGAGAAGCTGGACAAGAATGAAAAACTGCCGCTCTTTACCTCCTGCTGCCCTGCTTGGATGAATTATGCAGAAACCAGACATCCCGAGCTTTTAGAGCAGATTTCGACCTGTCGGTCCCCACAGCAAATGTTTGGTGCTATAATAAAAGAGCACTACCGGAAGAGCAATAGCGTGGACGGCAAGTCCACCATGGTCGTTTCCATCATGCCCTGTACCGCAAAGAAGTACGAATGTGCCCGGCCGGAGCTCGCCGTTGAAGGAGAGAAAGACGTGGATGTGGTTATTACCACTAAGGAGCTGGCTTCAATGATTAAGGAAGCAGGCATTGTCTTCTCAGAACTGGAATCCGAAGCCCCTGATATGCCATTTGGCCTTGCTTCAGGCTCCGGTGTGCTTTTCGGTGTCACCGGCGGGGTGGCGGAAGCCGTACTTCGTCGATGTGTAAAGGAGAGAACCCAGGAATCCTTAAAAGAATTGGCCTTTTCCGGAGTTCGTGGCATGGAGGGTATTAAGGAGGCTCAAGTAAAAATTGGGGAAAAGACTTTGTCCCTCGCCGTGGTCCATGGCCTTCGCAATGTGGAGACCTTGCTGGAAATGATCAAAAATGGTGAAAAACACTATGATTTTGTAGAGGTTATGGCTTGCCAGGGCGGCTGTATTGGCGGAGCCGGTCAGCCCATCCCTATTAGGACAACTACCAAAAAGAGCCGCGCCATGGGTATTTACAATGCGGACAAGCTTTCCCAAATCAAGCGGTCTGAGGAAAACCCCATGATTATAGCTCTTTATAATGGTATATTGAAAGGAAAGACCCATAAACTTCTGCATTGCCACCACAACCATAAAGCGTAAGGAGGCTATATGAGCATTAGTGTGTGCATTGGCAGCGCCTGCCATTTAAAAGGCTCGTACCATATTATAAATACGCTTCAACAGCTTGTTTCCAGCCATAATCTGGCGGATCGGGTAGAGATCAAGGCTGTTTTCTGCATGCAGGAATGCGGTCATGGTGTGTCTGTTAAGGTCGGAGAGGGCCCTGTGCACTTTCTGACCTCGGACAGTGTTGAAGAATTTTTTAAGGCTGAAGTACTCAGCCAATATTAAAGAACAACCAAATAATAAAGAAAAGGACCGATCAATCCATGAGTAAAGGGGTGCAATTCTATGATCATTCAAATTTGTGTCGGAAGCTCCTGCCACATGAAAGGCTCCTATCATGTCATTCAAACCTATAAGCAGCTTATTGAAAAGTATGGTTTGGGCGACAAAGTCATGCTGAAGGCTTCTTTTTGCATGCAGAGGTGCATGGGTGGAATTGCAGCAACCCTTGATGGTGAGCCCATAGAAAACCTGACGGCTCAAAACTGTGAAGCGATATTTTTAGAAAGGATTCTGAGATAGTGGGAATCATTCAGCTTAAGGAAGCTAATTGTAAAAACTGCTACAAGTGTATACGGGAGTGTCCGGTCAAGGCTATTTCCTTCAAAGAGGAGCAGGCCTGTGTCATGGAAAAGGAGTGTATTCTGTGCGGGAATTGCATTCTAGCCTGCCCTCAGAATGCCAAGGAAGTTGTCAGCGATCTGGATAAGGTAAAAGGGTTTATAAAGCGGAAGGACAAGGTCTACGTTACTTTGGCACCCTCATATACCTCTTTCTTCGAGGGTGTAGACTTTGGCACCATAAGCAATAGCTTGAAAAAGCTCGGAGTTATGCATGTCGAGGAAACTGCTGTGGGGGCATCCAAGGTAAGCACTGCTTATGAAAAGCTCCTTATAGAGGAGCAGATGAAGAATATTATTACGACGGCCTGTCCTTCAGCCGTTCTGCTCATAGAAAAGTATTATCCGGATCTTATCAACCTGATGGCACCCGTAGTATCACCTATGATGGCCCATGCCAAGACTCTTCGTGAGGTTTTTGGAAACCGTATCAAAGTAGTGTTCATAGGTCCCTGCATCTCAAAGAAGCATGAGGTTGACGATTTGCTGTCAGGCGGGAAGGTTAATGCAGCCATTACTTTTGAGGAATTGAAGCTCTGGTTCATGGAGGAGGGTGTAACTCTTGATGCGGAGCCTTCACCGGTAAAGAGTATTAAAAATGGTGCTTCGCGTTTCTATCCTATGCCCGGTGGGATTATCAGAACCTTATCCAGAGAATCCCGGAGGTATTACAAGTGCATCAGTGTGGACGGTGTGGGAAGATGTATGGAGATTCTGGACTCTATTCGGAAGGGCGAAGTGAGCAACTACTTTATTGAAATGAATGCCTGTGAGGGAGGCTGTTTAGGCGGACCATGCATGCGGACCTCAAAGATCAGCTTTCTAAGGGCCAAGGATGACCTCATACAAAATGTCCGCCAGCTCAAAGAAGGCTCAGGCTATGTAACGGATGGGGTAGATATTGGTCTTGAAAGAAAATTCATTGACCGGTCGGTTGTTGCACCAATGCCCAATGAGAAGGAGATAGCTCAAATCCTGAAGCGAATAGGAAAGACCAAGCCGGAACAGGAGCTTAACTGCGGAGGGTGCGGCTATCCGTCCTGCCGTGATAAGGCTGTCGCGGTCTTTCAGGGGAAAGCCGATCCCAAAATGTGCCTACCCTTTGTAAGAGAAAGAGCCGAAAGTATTTCAAACCTCATTATTGATAATACGCCCAATGCAATTATTGCCTTGGATTGTGAGCTTAAGGTTCAGGAAATCAATCCTGCCGCCCTTGACATGTTTATGATAGATAAAGACGACATTCTGGGTCAGCCCATTGAGGGCTTCGTTCCCTGTTCGCTGTATGATGAGGTCATCAATGAAGGAGAAACGGCCAGGAATCATAAGGTAACCTATGACAGCCTTGGCATTACTGTTGAACAGACTGTCATTCATATCAAAGAGCAGCAGGTTACGGTTATTATTTTGAAAAACATCACCAGTGAGGAAAAGCATCAGCAGGGCCTTGCGAAAGTCAGGGAGGACACTCTGGAAATTGCGCAAAAGGTCATTGACAAACAGATGCGTGTGGCACAGGAAATAGCGAGTCTCTTGGGAGAGACCACTGCAGAGACCAAGACTGCCCTTACCAAGCTTAAAAAATCCATACTGACGGATGTGGGTGAGGGTTCATGAGTATTTATATAGAGGCCGGTTATGAGAGCTTGATCAAATTTGGTGAAGAGCTTTGCGGAGATAAGATTGAGATCATCAGAAACAGTGATTCTATCATTATTGTGCTTGCCGACGGACTCGGCAGCGGTGTTAAGGCGAATATCCTGGCCACCCTAACCAGTAAAATCATCGCAACCATGCTCAATGAAGGAGCGGATATTGATGAATGCGTGGAGACCATTGCCAGTACACTTCCGGTTTGTCATGATCGAGGGATTGCGTATTCAACCTTTTCCATCCTTTGTATAAACTATTCCGGAGAAGCTTATCTTGCTGAGTTTGATAATCCCGCAGCCATTTTTGTCAGGGACGGCAAGGTCCAGGAGCTTCAAAAAACCATTAGAAACGTAAGCGGCAAGAACATCACGGAAAGCCGGTGGGGAATGAGGCCTGACGATATGCTCATTCTTTTCTCCGACGGGGTTGTCCATGCCGGTGTGGGCAAGCTTTTAAACCTGGGCTGGCAGCATGAAAATGTAAAGGATTATATACAAAAGGCCATGCGTCCGGGTATTACAGCGCGAGCCTTGGCGAGGCAATTGGTTTCGGCCTGTGATTGCCTATACCTGCAAAAGCCCGGAGACGACACCACAGTTGCTGCTGTGAGGGCGTTAAAGCCTGTTCAGGCTCGTATTATGGTCGGCCCGCCCGTAGATCCGTCACGAGATGCCGAAGTGGTCGGAAAACTCCTTGAAGGAGAGGGGAAAAAGGTAGTCTGCGGGGGAACGACCTCTCAGATTGTAAGCAGGGAAACAGGCAGGGAACTGATGGTGAATTTTGAATACCACCATGCAGCTGTTCCTCCCACAGGTTGCATTGAAGGGATTGACTTGGCCACCGAGGGCGTCCTGACATTGGGTAAGGCTTTAGAAATCATTAAGCAGTATTGCTCCCTAAACGCCAAGAGCGGAGAAAACCTGAGCCTCAATAAAAAGGATGGGGCCACCCGCATAGCAAAACTCCTTTTGGAGGAATGTACCGAGGTGCATTTCCTGGTAGGGCGTGCCATGAATCCGGCCCATCAGAATCCGGACCTTCCTCTGTCACTCTCCATAAAGCTTCGGCTTGTGGAGGATATTGCTCAATGTCTGAGAGGTCTTGGCAAAAATGTGGGGGTGGAGTACTATTAACACTGTCTTTAAAACCCTTACACTGAAAATACACAATCCCTCAAAGGTCAAGCAGCACATTATGGACGAGGCCATGAAGCGCTATGCGGTCGCGCTCCAGACCATGCTGGATGCTGCAAGGGAAAAGCCCGGATACTTAAGCGCCATGCGCACCTCCAACGAGAGCACCAAGACGCTGGCGACGCGCCTGATGGACAAAAACCTTTTGAAAAGCCTCAATGATTTTCACGCCCAACCCTTTAAGGACTCCCTTAAAATTGAGTTTGTAAACCTTTTGGACAACTACAGGAAAAGGGGCATGAACAATAACCGGGCAGCTTTTCCGAGAGTCACCATAAGCAGCCGGGAATTGACAGAAAAGCTTGAATTGCAGAATATGAGTGAAAGAGCATTGGATAAATTGTATGAAAAGCTTGATTCGGATAAGACTGTCTATTTTTGCCGATACGGTGATCAGCGTGATTATTCCTTGCTTTATGAACCATATAAAAAAAGGTTTTATGCCAGGCTCTATCTATTAAACCAGCATGATGAGCTCAAGCACAGGCCTCAGAAGGATGATGACTGCGTTTTGCAGGTTGTGGGTAAGAACAAGCTCCTACCCGCTTCACAAAGACCCGAGCGCTATATAATTGTCCCATTAAGTTTTGGAAAAGAGCAGGAAAAGCTCCTGCATAATGCCCTGGAAAACCCGGACATGCTTAAAACCGCCAGACTGCTCAAGAAGAACGGGGAATATTATTTGATAGTAAGCATAGCCCTTGAACCCGTGCCTCCCCTTGAAGTTAAAGGCTATGCGGGCTTTTTCTGCGCAAATGACGGTAAGACCTACCATACGGTTTGTAATTTGAAAGGAGAGCTTTTGCATCAGGGCATCCTCTCAGAGGGGCGGGGAATTTTACCTCAAGCCCATGACCAACTGCATATTCTGGCTAATGCCATTACGGGTGTTTGTTATCGCTACCGGGTTCAGGCGGTTTTTGAAAACCATCCTCAGTATAACCGCCTTATCAATCTTCTAAATTACAAGCTCACTTTGAAGGGCCTCCAAAAACCGGTGATGGTAAGCCCCTTCGGCCTCTGGCAAACCTGCCCGCGCTGCGGGTACAACTGCAAAAAGAACAGCACGCTGGGTGCCGTCTTTTTATGCGCGGCATGCGGGTTTGGTCTGGAACACGCCATGCTTCCGGCCTATAATCTATCCAAGCGTCTTATTAAGTACCAGGGAGATAAGGTGCGTTTTCACAGTGAATACATCCAGCATGGCCGCGGGCGCAGGCATGTCATTAAAAATCCTTTGCTGGATATTCATTATACAATAACCCCCAAGCATAGCCTTGATAAATTCTTCGACTTTGTCCAAGACAGAACAGATCAAATTAAGGAGCACCTAAACAGCCGTGAGACCAACTGGACAAAAGAGGACAAGAAGCTGTACAGCCTTTGGAACAAGCTCATTAACGCCAAGGATATACGAGAGGCAATAGAGATAGAATCTTAATCATGACTTTGAACGGGGCCCAAGTTATTGAAACATTTCATGTTATAATAATATTGGTGCGATTTGCCGGAGCGCCGGCTTCCCCCAAAAGGGTGTATTCCCCAAGGGCGGGCAAAAGCATGCATCGCATGCAAGGAATAATCCTTCCTTTATTCCGGCTATCTATTAAAAGAGCTCTGTAATTTTAAATTACAGGGTTCTTGCTTTCTAAAAAGCCGATACTGGGGTATAATGACATTACCCGTTACCGAAATTGAAAATTTCGAACGGGTCCCAAGTCATTGATACTTCGTATTAATGAAAACAAAAGTGATCGAGGTGGCATATATGAAGGTGCTTTTCATTGGCGGTACAGGGAATATCAGTACCTATGTATCGGAGTTGGCCATACAGAAGGGTATTGAACTTTATCTTTTTAATCGCAACACAAAAACAGAATTCATTATTCCGGGAGCTAAAATCATTCAAGGTGACATCAGAAATGAAGAGCAAGCTAGGATGATATTGAAGGATTATAGCTTTGATGTGGTAGTGGATTGGATCGCTTTTACCCCTGACCATATTGAAACGGATTTGAGGCTTTTTAAGGGGAAGACAGGCCAGTTCATCTTCATCAGCTCTGCATCAGCCTATCAAAAGCCTGTCGAATATTTTAACATCACCGAGAAAACCCCCCTTGTGAATCCATACTGGGAATATTCCCGCAACAAAATTGCCTGTGAGGAGTTGCTTTTTGAAGAATATCATAAGAATAACTTCCCAATTACCATCGTAAGACCTTCTCACACCTACGGCGTCACCAGGCTGCCCTGTATTTTTAACAGCAGGAAAAGCAGTTGGAGCATTGTGGAGCGAATGAAGCGCGGCAAGAAAATTGTCGTTCCAGGTGATGGGACTTCCCTATGGGTACTGACCCATAGTTCAGACTTTGCCAAAGCCTTTGTGGGACTTTTAGGTCATTCTAAAGCCATTGGTGAGGCCTTCCACATTACCTCCGATGAGGTTCTTACCTGGAACCAGATTACTCAGAATTTAGGTGAGGCCGTTGGAATGACTCCAGATATCATCCACATGTCTACAGACTTTATTACCCGCTGTATACCTGCACTATATGGCGAGCTGCTGGGGGATAAGAGCAATAGTGTTTGCTTCGATAATTCAAAGATCAAGCAATTGGTTCCCGACTATAAGGCTACCAAGCCGTTCAAAGAAGGAATCAGGGAGTCTGTAGAGTGGTATTTGCAGCATCCCGAGCTTCTGTGGCTCGACGAGGAGTGGGATCTGGAGTGCGACAGGCTCATTGCAGCCCATGAAGAGGGTATTCGTGCTTACAAGAGAAGTATTCGTAACGTGTGATTCAAAGCTTGCTGCTAAGCAATATGCGATTTAGGTGATCCTTTCTGCGACAAAGGAAACGATACTAAAACGTCTTGGCAGACGACTTGAAACCAAAAATTCGTGGGCGGCCCACCAGATTGATCGATGCATTGAGTGTAATATTAAACTTCCGAATGATAATCGAAGTAAATTTCGAAAAGCGATTGATCGCATAATTACACAGTTTAAGCATATCAGGTAATTTCATAAATGGCTAAGGACAAAAGGTCTAAAGACTTTTCACCTTTTGTCTTTAGTCTATTGAAGTCTATCCCAGAAACGCCTTAAAAATCTGCTTCGAAGACCATTGTATTATACCGCTCCAATTAAATTGGACACAAACTATAAATGAAATATGGCCATTTGAAAGTGATATTAAACAAAAACCGCATAGAAAATCAAAAACTGTATTGACATATTGCCATTACAAACCTATAATGAAAATATAAGAGTTGGAGCGGTTGAAAGGATTTCATACATGCCTACAATATATGATGTTGCAAATGAAGCAGGAGTCTCTAAAAGCACAGTATCTCTCGTCATTAATAATAGTCCTAAAATTAAGCCTGAAACAAAATACAAGGTTCTCAGTGCTATTGAAAAACTGGGGTATACCCCTAATATTGCTGCTGTAGAGCTTACTACCAAACGAAGACTTAATCTTGGGATGATCCTTGTAACAAATCATGATTCTGTTAGGCGTACAGATTTTGATTCTATAGATGATAATTATTTCCATGATGTTTCCAGCGGAATTTATGATGCTATGAAAAACTATAATTATGGCATCTTGACGGAACAATTCACAGCAACTGCCAATAACGCGGACAAGATTCCGAACATAGTCAAGACAAAAAGAGTAGATGGGTTATTCATTATAGGAGGATTGTTTGATGATTCTTTTATAAGGAATATTTTGCAGGAAAAAGTTCCTATGGTCATTCTGGGCCGTACTTACCCTAAAATAGATAGTGTCAATACCGATTCTAAATTTGCAACCTATATTGGTGTTCAGTATTTGATAAAAAAAGGACATAAAGAGATTTTATTTATAAGCGGTCCGGATCTTACACCTTCAACTAAAATGAAAAGTGATGGTTATAAGCTGGCATTGACTGAAGCAGGGATACCGTTTCGTGAAGAATTGATTGCTAAGAGTGAATTTAGTGGACTTGGTGGTTACGATGCAATAAAGGATGCACTCACCAACCGTAAAATAAATCCGACAGCAGTATTTACGAGCAGCGATGCTATTGCTGTAGGGGCCATGAGATATCTTTATGAAAAAAACATACGTATACCGAATCAAATGTCTATTGCCACTTATGATGATACGATTCTCGCAACACATGCCGTACCTGCTCTCACAAGCGTCGCAATCAATAAAGATCAAATTGGCATGCAGGCTGCAAAGCTGTTGCTGGCAAGATTGGAGAACCTTGAAAAGGAATCGAAAAGCATTATTATACCTGTGAACCTTATTGAACGTGATTCTGTCCGTAAAATCAAATAATTATTTTTTTATTTAAAAATTGGAGCGCGCCAACGAATTAAAAGGAGAAGGTATATGGACCTTAAGCTGAAAGATAAAGCAGCTGTTATTACAGGAGGAACGCAAGGCATAGGCAAGGAAATTGCTGAAATTCTTGCAAATGAAGGTGTTAAAATCACTATCGTTGGCTTAAATGAAGAAATACTGAACCGAACATGCCAGGAGTTCAATAAGAAGGGCTATCAGGTGCTGGGGGTAAGATGCGATGTTACAAAGGAAGAAGATGTTGCTGACGCATTTGAAATGACTAAAAAGACCTTTGGCAGGGTAGATATATTAGTTAATAATGCTGGAATCGGCGGATGGGCCGCTCCTATTCAGGATGCAACAGTGGAAGCATGGAACAAGGTATTTGATGTCAATATGCTGGGGGTATTCTTATGCAGCAAATATGCTTTCAGATACATGATACCGCAACAAGGCGGTGTCGTCCTTTCAATTGGTTCTTTTGCAGGAAAGCGAGGAACTCTGTTCGGAGATAACATTGCCTACTCAGCTTCTAAAGCAGGTGTTATAGGATTTACAAAAGCACTCTCAATCGAGGGGTGCCGGCATAACATAAGAACCGTTTGTGTTTGTCCCGGTGTAGTGAATACCGATATTTTGAAATTCCATACTGAAGAAAGACGTGCAATGCTAAATAAAATGGTTCCTATCGGACAAATGGCGGAACCTGTTGAGATTGCACGGGTAGTTGCCTTTTTATGCTCCGATATGGCTTCACACATTACCGGTGAAGTTATTGATGTCAACGGCGGGCTATTTACCGACTGAAAGGGTCGGGTAAAGCAAATAGAACACAAAATTAGGAGGAAACAGAAATGAAAAGATTAATTGCAGGCCTGTTAGCTCTGGTCATGGTCGTAATGGTTGGATGTACCTCAAAACAACCGAATGCTTCGGCAACGCCATCAACAACTCCTTCATCGTCAAATGACAAAGTAACACAAGAAAATGTTGAGATCAGGATGTGGACATTTTTGAATCCTGAAGGAACAGATGGAAGAGGAATGGCGCTTAAACAAATGTTGGGGACATTTAATGAGAAGTACCCGAATATCAAGGTTACGGTTGAACCGCAAACCTGGGATGTTATGACCGGTAAGTTCTTTGCTGCTGATAAGGCTGGAAATGCACCCGATGTCATGTGGGTTTTGCAGGATGAACTTGGAGCTGCAATAAAATTGGGAACACTAGAGCCCTTTGAGAATCTCTTTTTAAAGGATTGGACTGCTGAAGAGATTGCTGATGTGGATGATGCTTTCTGGAGCATGGGGGCTGCCGACGGAAAGCATTACCAGGCAGCGCTTTCAAGAAATTATTTTGGCATTATCTACCGCGAGGATTTATTTAAAGAAAAGGGTATAGCTGTGCCAAAGACATGGGATGAGCTGATAGAAGCCGGTAAAAAACTCACAGAGGTTGACGCGAAAACCGGCCTGCAGAGATACGGTTTGGGACAGGCCTTCAGCGTGGATAAAGCAGATGCGCAAATAGCAGCAGGAGCAATACTTGCTGAACAGGGAACTCTGTTTACAAACGACGGAAAAGCAAACTGGAACAATGATCAAGTAAAAAAAGCAGTTAATATGCAGTTGGACATGGTTCGCGTGCACAAAATCACACCTGAAACAGCATTGACATCAACACCGGAAGATTTGTACAAGGACTTTGCATCAGGAAAATATGCCATGATTATGGGTGCTGGTGTCCGTATTGCTAAATTAAAGGGTGAAGTCACATTTGCTCCTGAAGCTGTACAGATGATGCTTCTTCCAAGCTTTGACGGAAGTAAAAATTCTCCTACACCTATTGCAGGGTGGAGTGTAGGTGTTTGGTCAAAAAGCAAGAACAAGGAGGCTGCAGGGAAATTTGTTGAGCATATGATTAGTCCTGAGGCCGACAAGCTTTGGGTAACTGTAGGCGGTCAGGTTCCAGTCAGAAAGTCAACGGTTACAAGTGAGGCAGCATTCTTCAAGGATGATAAGAACAAGTATCTTGCTGTCATGGCGGAGGGCTTTGCGAATGCAGGATGGGCGCAGCCTACAAATTTTGCAATAAGCGGATGGAGAATTGATCTCAATACGGTTGCACAGGATGTTCTGGCAAACGGCATGAATCTTGATGAGGCACTTAAAAAGGCAGAGACTTCATTTAATGACAGAAATGCCGGTAAGTAATTGATGAAATGATTAAATGGAGTAAAAAGTTGATTTTTAAGAAATACATAAAGAAAATAGGGGGCGGCATGAAAAGTGCCGCTCCAATATGAAAGGGGGGCTTTTATGATCAGAGAGAATTCGAAATTCAATGCTGGAATGCTCATGGCGCTTCCCGCCGCACTGCTGATATTTGTCATTCTGATATCACCATTGTTCTATACCTTATATCTAAGTGTCCATAACGCAGATTATTTGAATATAACGAGTTTTGTAGGCTTGAAAAATTATATTAAAGTTTTGAACAATCCGCAGATCATTAAGTCTATTGGCACAACTTTTATCATCAGCTTCGCTGGTCTTGCAATATCCATGACCCTGGGAACCTTTCTGGCTCTATGGGTAGATAAAAAGAGCGGTGGTTTTGCGTACGCGATCCAGATCATTGGATTGGTTCCCTGGGTCACCTCCATGGTCGTAGGCGGATTACTGTGGAAGTGGATACTTGATCCTGATCTGGGGCTTTTAAATTACGCACTCAGATCCCTTGGATTCCCTACTTTAAATATTTATCAAACAAGCACCACAGCTATATGGGCCGTCATTATTGTTATGGCATGGAGAACCATCGGATATGCCATGGTTATGATACTGGCCGGACTAAAAGGAATATCACATGAGCTCATTGAAGCAGGGAATGTCGATGGTGCCAACAAGTTTCAGATTTTCTGGAAAATAAAGTTTCCGATCATCAAAACGCCCATTATGATTTCATCCATTGTCTTATTTATGAGTAATTTCAATAATGTTACAATTCCTATGGTCTTAACAGGCGGGGGACCGGGAAACGCCACAAGCGTTACTTCTCTTGAACTCTACCGAATGGCATTTTCTTTTTATAAGTTCGGTGATGCAAGTGCGCTTTCATTCATCATTTTTGCCATCAACGCCATCCTAACCATTATTTATATAAAGGCGGTGAAATACGATGTATAAAAGAAATAAGGCCGGTATAATGAACAGAATTTTTGAATACATCGTATTTTTGGCACTATTGGTCATCAATGTGGTACCCATTTTCTGGTCGTTCATTACCTCAATTAAGAGCAAACGAGAGATTTTTGTATACCCACCGAAGCTATTTAATTTTCTTCCAACAATCGAACACTATCAAACAATAATCAAAGACGGCTATTTCCGTTCAATGGCCAATAGTATAATCTATTGCCTTCTTTGTGTGGTCATTGGGTTGTTTCTTGGGTATCTTGCTGCGTACGGATTACAGAGATATCACTTTAAATTAAAGAAATTGATTTTTACGATGATTGTATCCTGTGTTCCTCTCTCTATCGGCAGTGCTGCATTATTGATTCCAAATTATGTTTTTATGTCGGAAATCGGATTAATCAATAAATGGTATACACTGGTTATTCTGTTCACCGCCTATAACCTTCCAATGGCTATTTGGATACTGAAAAGCGGAGTTGAGAGCGTTCCGGTTGAAATAGAAGAAGCAGCAAAAATAGATGGCTGCAGCAGAAGGTTTATTATCTGGAGAATAGTTTTTCCTTTGATGCTGCCTTCTATTGCATCAGCCTCATTATTCATTTTTATAGGGGCATGGAATGAATTTATTCTTGCCGCTGTTATGGTTGATTCACCAAAGCTAATGCCTGTACAAGTTGCTATATACAATTATCTGGGCTTTTTTGGGCAGGAGTGGGGACCCTTAACCGCATCGGCTTCCCTTGCAATAATACCTTCACTGATTATATTTACTTTCTTAGGCAAGATGCTTATTTCAGGATTGACACAAGGCTCTGTTAAGGGCTAAATACGTAAGGAGATGTAATATTCATGAACAATACAAAGCAGTTAAAATATGATGTTGCGGTAATAGGCGGAGGCCCTGGAGGCATTCCTGCCGCAGTAGCTGCCGCAAGGATGGGCTTAAAAGTTATTCTAGTTGAAAGAAATGCCTTTCTGGGAGGTGCTGCGGCATCGGGCCTTGGAATTCTGGGATATATAGACCGTCAGGGTAACAAAGCATTGGGCGGTATCGCCCAGGAGATTATAGACAGACTGACTGAAATTGGCGGTGCTACAGGTCATTATCAATGCCCGGTACATAATTCGATTACCCCCATAAACCCGGATTTGTTTAAAATCGTTGCAGTTCAAATGTGCACGGAAGCCGGAGTGGATATTTTATTCAATAATGAATTATTGGAGGTAATGGTCGATAATGGGAAAATTAAAAAGGTAGCGACATATGGAAAGTGTACCAGAACTGAGATTGAAGCAGAAGTTTTTATCGATGGCACGGGTGACGGAGACCTTGCTTTTATGGCCGGAGCAGCGTACATCAACGGGCAGGATGGCACAGGGATTATGCAGCCCTGCACTTTGATGTTCACAGTAAGTGATTATAATATGGAGGAATTCCTTGAATATATTAAAAGATGCCCGGACGATTTTGGCATCAAAGAAGAATATGCTGAAGGCTATGATTTGGAATTCCTTAAGAATACAAAAGGACATTGTTTTATAGGTTTGCACAACCTGATAAGCAAAGCAAAAGATAGCGGTGATTTTGACGTTCCACGTAACCAGTTTATTTATATAACAACCCCCTCTGACAACCTTTTAGCAATAAATACTACTCGCATGATCAATATTAATGCATCGGACCCCTTTGAGTTGTCAAACGGACTGGTAGAAGGCTATAATCAGGTAATGGAGCTATTAAAGTTCATGAGAAAATATGTACCGGGCTTCCAGAATGCTAACTTGTCACAGATTTCGCCTTCACTTGGAATACGTGAAACCAGACACTTTGTTGGTATTGACCGATTAACTGTCGATAAAATATATGACGCTGAAACCTATAAAAACGCTATAGCCTTATGTGCTTACAATATTGATATACATAGCGGAATTAGCGATCATATCGATTTAACCTTGATTGAAAAAGCATTTGGTATACCTTATGGCTGTATTGTTCCAAAAAATATTGACGGTTTACTTTTAAGCGGCAGAACTATCTCTGTAGACTCGAATGTCTATGCCGCTACAAGAGTGATGGGTCCTTGTATGGCTGTTGGCGAGGCTGCAGGTGTGGCCGCCGGATTGAGTATCGAAGGAAAGAAGCAGTTAGCTGAGCTGGATGTTGCTGAAATTAAATCTATACTTCTTAAGAATAATGCTGTTTTATGATGGGAGGAACAAAAAATGAAGGCTGCTGTCTATAAAGGAAATAAAACAATAGATATTGACGAGGTTCCTATTCCTCTGATTGCCGATGATGATGTTTTGATAAAAGTTCAGGCCTGTGGAATATGCGGAACCGATGTACATATTTATGAGGGGGCAGAGGGGGCTGCAGAAACGACTCCCCCCGTTATTTTGGGACATGAATTCGCCGGTATTATAGAAAAAGTCGGAAGCAGAGTCATCGGTTTAAAACCAGGGGATCGGGTATCGGTTGATCCCAATAATGTGTGCGGTTCCTGCTACTATTGCCGAAATGGAATGGCGCATTTCTGCGAAAATATGATTGGTTACGGAACCACCACCAATGGCGGATTTGCTCAGTACTGTGCTGTTCATTACAAGCAGGTTTATTCTTTAGGGGATCATATTTCTTTCGAAGAGGGAGCCATGGTAGAACCGTTAGCCTGCTGTCTGCATGCTATTGACTGCTGTGAAATAAAAGCAGGCAGTACGGTTATGATTCTTGGTGGAGGAACTATTGGTCTTAATATGCTCCAGCTTGCCAAGCTTGCCGGGGCCTCGACTGTTATTCTAAGTGAGCCTTTTCAGGAAAAACGTGATATAGCAGAAAGGCTGGGCGCTGATATAGTCATTGATCCGTTGAATCAATCAATCGAGGAAGTATTGGCGAGAAATGGTGTTTTAATAGTAAGCACCGTTATTGAGTGTATTGGTCTTAAAAGCACCATGCTTGATGCCATAAAATATGCAGGGAAAAATTCTGTTGCCATGCTGTTTGGGCTGGGAAACCCAAATGATGAAATACCCATAAAGCCATTTGAGATATTTAAGAAAGAGGTAGCAATTAAGGCCTCGTTTATAAATCCCTATACGCAAAACAGAGCTTTGGATATTATTAAATCGGGCCGAATTGATATCAAGTCTTTATTGTCACATACAATCGGGCTTGATCAGCTCGCTGAGGTTCTGGGTGACCCGGCAACACGAAGGGCCGGGAAGGTAATCGTCAATCCCTGGAAATAGATAGGAGATGTAGAATGTGATGTTCGATATAGTGGCATTGGGGGAGCTTCTGATTGATTTTACGCCTGCCGGGAAGTCTGTGGACGGCAACCCTTTGTTTGAACAGAATCCGGGAGGTGCACCGGCAAATGTGCTGGTTTCTGCGACTCGCCTTGGTAACAGCTGTGCTTTCATAGGCATGGTGGGTCATGACCAGTTTGGTGATTATCTTAAGGAAATCTTGAGAGGAAATGCGATTGATATTTCAGGGCTCCGGTTCACAAATAAGGCATCGACTACTCTTGCATTTGTTCATCTTGATGAGAATGGGGACAGGAGCTTTAGCTTCTGCAGAAATCCAGGTGCGGATACCTTGCTGACAATTGATGATATAGATTACTCATTGATTGACAGAAGCAGACTATTTCATTTCGGATCAGTTTCCATGACCCATGAAAAGTCCAGGGCGGCAACTTTAAATGCAGCCGCCTATGCAAGGACTAATGGGAAAATAGTCTCCTATGACCCAAACTTTCGTCCTGCATTGTGGGAGAGCACTGACGAAGCTATTGAACAGATGAATACAGGCCTTCAATATGCCGACATCATAAAGGTTTCCGAGGAAGAATTAAAACTCATAAGCGGTTGTTCCGAAATTGAACAGGGAACAGAATGGCTTTTACGTAAAGGAATCCTTCTTGCCTGCGTAACATTGGGAGCCAGAGGCTGCTATTATGCGCATAAGAATTCAAGAGGCCACCTGTCTACATATGATACAAAAGTAGTTGACACAACCGGAGCGGGAGATGCATTTATGGGGGCACTTCTGCATGGCTTATTAAATGAAATGGTGAACCTGCGTGACTTGACTGGCCATCAACTGGAAGAGATTATAGACTATGCAAATGCTGCTGGTGCGCTATGCGCAACAAAACGCGGTGCCATCCCAGCTATCCCCTTTCATGCTGACATTGTACAATGTCAGCAGTCAATAGAAAAGCTTTTGTAACCGGTTATGGCGTTAGTGTTTCCGTAAGGCAAAAAGCGGCTGGAATTGCTTCCAACCGCTTTTTTACTACCTTTACGAATCAGCCGAGGATCTTTTTGAGGTCGGCATCAGGAGTGCTGATGGGGGTAAGACCGAACTTCTTGACGAGTACAGAAAGCACGTTTGATGAGAAGAAGGCGGGGATTGAAGGACCGATATAAATGTTCTTGATACCCAGAGCCAGCAATGTGAGCAGGATGCACACCGCTTTTTGTTCGTACCACGAAAGCACTAAAGTAAGCGGAAGCTCATTGACACCGCAATTGAATGCGCCGGCCAGAGCTACTGCCACTTGAATAGCTGAATAAGCATCATTGCACTGACCCATGTCCATGATTCGGGGCAGGCCACCGATGGTGCCGATATCCAAATCATTAAATCTGAACTTACCGCAGGCCAGAGTCAGAATGACCGTGTCCGAGGGAGATTTTTCAACAAACTCGGTATAGTAGTTTCTTCCGGGTTTTGCACCATCACAGCCGCCTACAAGGAAGAAGTGACGGATTGCACCGGCTTTTACGGCCTCTATAACAGTATCGGCTACACCTAAAACGGTATTTCTCGCAAAACCGGTCATGAGCTCAGTGCCACCATTGATGCCGGTGAACACCTTGTTTTCACTGTAACCGCCCAGAGCCAGTGCCTTTTCAATGACAGCAGTAAAGTCCTTTGAGCCATCATTGTTTTCATTAATATGAAGAAGGCCGGGATATCCTACAACCGCTGTTGTAAAGACTCTGTCGGAGTAGGTATCCTTAGGAGGCATCAGACAGTTGGTAGTAAAGAGGAAGGCACCAGGAACGCTATTGAACTCTTTTTGCTGATTCTGCCAAGCTGTACCGAAATTGCCCTTAAGGTGAGAGTACTTCTTGAGCTCAGGATAGCCATGGGCAGGAAGCATTTCGCTATGGGTATAGATGTTGACTCCCTTACCCTGGGATTGCTCAAGAAGCATTTTAAGGTCATGAAGATCATGGCCGCTAATGACAATAAAAGGACCTTTTTCAACAGTTGTACTGACTTTGGTTGGAACGGGATGCCCATAAGTAGAGGTGTTGGCCTCGTCAAGAAGTGCCATGCACTTAAGGTTGATCATACCAAATTCCATTAGAAGGTCCAGCCACGCTTCGACGGTGCGTTCTTCGCCCAAGGCTCTCATGCCCTTGCGGAACCAGTTATTGACTTCTGAATCTTCCTTACCGAGGTTATAGGCGTGATAGGCGTAAGCAGCCATACCCCGAAGGCCTAAAAGAAGTGTGGAACGCAGGGATACGATATCCGAATCACCCTTCCAAAGAGTCTCCACAGGCAGATTATCGGCACCACCCAATCTGTTTTTCTCGTCGTTAATACGGGCTGTCATGGCATCAACTTGATCAGGGTCAAAGCTAACATTGGTGACAGTGGTAAAAAGCCCCTCCATCATAAGAAGATCCGCTTCCTTGGAGGCCTTGTCGCCTGCAGCGCGGGCCAGTCCTACAAGTGCGCAGGTCAATTCATCCTGCTTGTTGGAGACATCGGCGTTTTTACCACAAACACCCGCTGATGTACAAGCTTTTCCTCCGGCAGCTTGCTCACATTGAAAACAAAACATTGACATTTGTATATACCTCTCTCTTTTCAAATTATAGGCTCATAAGCCTTATATACTTAATCTTCGCGAATTTGACCATCTGTTGTGATGGTGACCACATTCCAGGGAATCATTTTATTACTTGCAATCAGTGCATTCTTAACAGCCTGCACAATACCGCCACAACATGGAACTTCCATGCGAAGGACGGTGACACTCTTAATTTCATTTATCTTCAAAATAGCTGTTAGCTTTTCGGAATAATCCCCTTCATCAAGCTTGGGACAGCCGATGATGGTGATCTTATTTCTCATGAATTCCTCATGTACATTGGCATAAGCATAAGCGGTGCAATCAGCAGCAACCAAGAGGTGCGCATTTTCGAAATAGGGGGCCTGGGGTGAAACCAGCTTAATCTGGCACGGCCATTGTCTAAGTTGAGATTCAGGCTTGGAATAGCTCTCATTGGTTGTTTTTGTTGTGACAGGTCTGACTATAGCTTTTCTTTCTATTGCCTTAGCGTGGGTACCGGGGCAGCCGCATGCCATGGTTTCGGACATTTTAGCTTTTGGGGACATTGCTGGTGCAGCATGATGTCTGGCTTTTTCCATATTAACTTTTACCGCTTCTTCATCAAAGGCGTCGGCGTCTCTTTCTTCAATACTGATAGCGCCGGTAGGGCATTCGGGTAAACAGGCACCGAGACCGTCGCAATAGGATTCGGAAATGAGCTTTGCTTTGCCATCAATGATTCTGAGAGCACCTTCATGGCAGGCATTGACGCAAATACCGCAGCCATTACACTTTTCTTCATCAATATGAATGATATTTCTTTTCATTTTTATGCTCCTTTCGAGACTTTTAATTATTGCAGATTAAAAATATTTTTCTGTTTTTCTTATCATTTTCTATCCTCATTATAAGGAATCAACCAAAAAAAATCGGTAGCCATGGCAACCATTTTAGCCGGATATTTCATTAAAACGGCAAATATGCAGCACCAATACAATTAAATGCTTGAAAGAGATGTTTTTAGCATAAAATAAGTGAAACTTGTGCGATATTCAGGAGGAAGCCATGGAAAATGGAAAGTACTATCATACGATGGAGGCTTCGGCTGTCATCAGCGAACTAAAATCCAATGCCGATGGACTTACAGAGGATGAGGCCGGGCAAAGACTTATCAAGTATGGAAGAAATGAGCTTAAGGAAGGTAAGCAAAGAACTGTTTTCATGATGTTTTTGGACCAATTCAAAAACCTTATGATTATCATACTCATTATAGCGGCAGCCGTTTCTCTTATTGCTACAAAGGGTGAGGACCTTGCCGACGCTATTATCATTCTTTCAGTAGTTATTATTAATGCTGTATTGGGCGTTATCCAGGAAAGCAAGGCTGAAAAGGCACTGGCAGCATTGAAGAGCATGTCGTCCCCTTTTGTCAAGATTAAACGTCGGGGGAATACAAAGCAAATCAAGACAGAGGAATTGGTGCCCGGCGACATTGTCTATATAGAAGCAGGAGATATTGTTGCAGCAGATATGCGCCTGATAGAGAGTGCGAGCCTTAAGATTGAAGAAGCGGCCTTGACCGGTGAATCCGTTCCGGTCGAAAAGGATTTAAAGCCCATAGACAAGGTTGATATTGTGATCGGTGACAGAAAAAATATGGCCTATTCCGGCAGCCATGTAAGCTACGGCAGAGGTGCAGGTATTGTTGTTGCAACCGGCATGAACACTGAAGTTGGCAAAATTGCAGGCCACCTGGTAAACACTGAATCCAATGAAACACCGCTTCAAAGAAAGCTTACTGAAATGAGCAAAGTATTGAGTGTGGGTGTTCTTATTGTTTCTGTTATTATCTTTGTGGTGGGCATTCTTCAAAAACGTAACCCTCTTGAAATGTTTTTAACAGCCGTGAGTCTTGCGGTTGCTGCCATTCCCGAGGGGCTTCCCGCCGTGGTAACCATCGTTCTTGCCCTTGGCGTCCAGAGAATGGCCAAACGCAACGCTATTATCCGTAAGCTTTCTGCTGTAGAAACCTTGGGCAGCACGCAAATCATCTGCTCGGACAAAACCGGAACCCTAACCCAGAACAAGATGACTGTTAAAGAGGTTTTTCTGAATAACAACCTCCAAAAGAGCGAGGATCCGAAACAGGAGGATGAGAGCTTCCAGACCTTTGTCAGTGCTATGGTCCTGTGCAACGATTCCAAGCTTACGCGCGACGACAAAGAAACCAAGATACTGGGTGATCCTACTGAAACTGCTTTAGTCGATTTTGCCATGACCAAGAGTATGGCAAAGGACAAAATCGATAAGGAGAACCCGCGTGTTTCCGAAATCCCATTTGACTCCGACCGTAAGCTCATGACCACCATTAATAAGGTGGGGGACGGTTACCGCTTTATTACCAAGGGCGCACCCGATGTATTGTTAAGCCGGTGCAAGAGTATTATGCTTGGCAATGAGGTTCAGGACCTGACTGAAGAACACAGGAAATCAGTTGTGGAAGCGAATAAGGCTATGGCTGATAAGGCGCTTCGTGTTCTGGCAGTTGCACAAAAAAAGCTGGATGCCATTCCCGATGACTTGACGCCTGATAAGAACGAAAATGATTTGACTTTTATCGGGCTTGTCGGAATGATTGATCCACCCAGACCCGAGGCCAAGGAAGCAGTTCAAGTCTGTCGCGAGGCGGGCATCCGTCCGGTAATGATTACGGGAGATCATCGGGATACCGCCGCTGCCATTGCCAAAGAGCTTGGCATCGTTGAGAATGATGATGAGGTTATTACGGGGGTTGAGCTCAACGGCCTCACCGATCAGGAGTTTGATGCAGACGTTGAGCATTATTCAGTTTATGCCAGGGTCTCACCTGAGCATAAGGTCCGAATCGTCAATGCGTGGAAGAAAAAAGACAAGATTGTGGCCATGACTGGTGACGGTGTCAACGATGCACCGGCCCTCAAGGCATCGGATATTGGAGTGGGCATGGGTATTACCGGTACTGAAGTATCTAAGAGCGTATCCAATATGGTTCTGGCCGATGATAACTTTGCTACCATTGTTAAAGCAGTAGAAGAGGGAAGAAAGATTTACAGCAATATTCAAAAGACCATCCAATTCCTCCTCTCCTGTAACCTGGGTGAGGTTGTCACCTTGTTTGTCGCCACCCTGCTTGGCTGGACCATACTATCGCCCATCCACATTCTTTGGGTGAATCTTATAACCGATACTTTACCTGCGTTGGCTTTGGGGATGGAAAAAGCTGAGAGCGGCATCATGAAAAAGAAGCCCCGAAAGGCAAGCAGTAGCTTCTATTCAGAGGGTGTGGGCATCAATATTATCTACCAGGGAATCATTGAGGGTCTGTTGACCTTGGCAGCCTTCTATGTCGGAGCGCATATTGGACCTGATGCCTCGTCTGAAGCGGGCATAACCATGGCCTTTGCAGCATTGGGGATGATTCAACTTTTCCACGCCTTTAATACAAGATCCAATGAGGAGTCTATTTTTAAAATTGGAATATTCTCAAATCCTTATGTGATTGGAGCCTTTGTCATAGCTGCCGTGCTTCAGCTTTCTGTTATATTGCTCCCTTTTCTGAACCATATTTTTAGTGTTGTGCAGCTTTCCTTAACACAATGGGTCAGTGCCATAGGCATCAGCTTTGTCATGATTCCTGTCGTAGAACTGATTAAGCTCATAAAACGAAAGGTTAAGAAGGGTTGAAACCCGATTGCATCTTTTATTTTGATTAAAAAAATTATATGATAGTGTTATCAGACAGAAACCTGTAGGGGGATACCATGATCAAATATCGCAAGGGCAATGAAATTGATTTCATTCGTTTAATTGAGCTGTTTATTGAGGCTGGTTGGGAAGATAAGACAAAGGATTTTAAAAGACTTGTCAGCATGGTGGAAAACTCAGATCTTGTGGTCACAGCTTGGGATTTTGATTATATGGTGGGCTTTGCCCGTGTTACCTGCGATGAGGCCTTTAACGGCCAAATAAACAATGTGGTGGTCGACCCTGAATACCGGGGACAGGGCATAGGTAAGGAAATGGTAAAGCAGATCCTGTCCCATAATTCTAAAGTAACCTACCTCTTAAGAGCGGATCTGGAAAATGAAAGCTTTTATAGGTCTTTAGGCTTTCAAACCGCTGAACGCGCCATGGTCTTTCCCAGAAAAGAATGAGGTGCTCTGGTAGAGAATAGCTATAAAAAAAGTAGGTCGTTGACAAACGCTTTGGTCATATCATAGACTGTTTTTAAGCTATGGGTATAGATTAATCATTATGACCTAATACGGAAGGAGTTGTTGTTAAATGAAGGCATTAAAATATGAGGTGGTTTTTAACTAACTGGATTATTGGCTTGAATAATCCATCAAAGAGGGATTGATTCAGGCGAATTTATTGAACAACTAAAACCGTGTAACAGTCAATTTACAGGCACGCAGTTGGGCGTGTTTTTTTGTGCCCTTTTTTAGGGTGATGAGAAGAAAGTAAATGGAGGAAATCAATGATGATTGATCTTATTCAATATGGATGGAATACTTATTTTGAAGAACATTACAAAAACAGTCAGAACTATGGACTGCCCGTAGGCAGAGTTGTTGCTGACTTCGGCCAAAAGCTCAGAATAATGACTCAAAAAGGAGAGGTCTCAGCTATAAAAGCACCCCATTTCTATCATGGTTATGGCGGAGAAATTCCTGCCGTTGGGGACTGGGTTATATACAAGGAATGGGAGGACCAAACTGAGCCCATGATCCTGGAGGTTATCAAAAGAAAGACAAAGTTTTCTCGTGCTGCAGCCGGAATAGAGCTTAAGGAGCAGGTGGCAGCCTCAAATATGGACGTGGTTTTCCTTATCCAGTCCCTCAATAAGGATTTCAATTTAAGGAGACTGGAACGCTATCTCATTGCAGCATGGGAAAGTGGGGCGGTTCCCATAGTAGTCCTCACAAAGGCCGATATCTGCAGCGATGTCGACAATAAGCTTGCACAGGTCTATGATACAGCAAAAGGTGTTGATGTTGTAATTGTAAGTGCCGTATCGGGTCAGGGCCTTGAAGAGCTCAACAAATATCTGATGCCGGGCAAGACTATTGCCCTTCTAGGCTCTTCCGGAGTTGGAAAATCAACTTTGGTCAATACCCTTGCAGGAAGAGAGATATTGAAAACCCAGGAAATCAGGGAAGGAGATGCCCGTGGTCGGCACACCACCACTCATCGAGAATTGGTGCTATTACCCCAAGGTGGGCTAATATTGGACACACCGGGGATGAGGACACTGTCATTATGGGAGGCAGATGAGGGCATGACGGAGGTTTTTGGAGATGTGGAGCAAATCACAGCCCGATGCCGTTTCAGTGACTGCCTGCATCAAAACGAGCCGGGATGTGCCGTCAGTAAAGCATTACAGGACGGATCACTCTCTGAGAAACGCTGGAACAATTGGCTCAAGCTCCAAAAAGAGCTTTTATTCCTAGATCAAAAGAAAAGTGGGAAGATGCGGGAAGAAAGTAAAAAGCGAAATAAAGCGATGAGTAAATATCAAAAGAACCTTAAATAACAAGAAAGACTTCTTTCTATGTGTCCTTTTATACCAGTTTATGCTAAAATTGATTTTGATATTGTAGCCCCCGCTTGAAAGGACGTGCACCATGCTTTTTCCGTTATCGGCTGTGTCAATTTTGTTTTCATTGGTCATCATTCTTTTATGCTGTTATATTATGGCCAAGTATCGTCATCTTTTCGATAGACTTAAGTTTCCCATTGCCGTTCTGACGGTCCTAGGGGGGCTCATCCTCTATACCATTGGCTATATACCAGCTGACAATACAGGAGATGGACAGCTTATAATCCCAGCGGTCGCTTTGCGTGCAATCTACAGCACCTGCCGAATTTTCATATTGGAAAGCGACATAAATGATGTCAATCAGGCCCTTCAATCCAATGGTGCTTATATCCTGGGCCTCAGCCTGGTACATACCTTGGGTGTCATGCTCACCGTTATGACCGTCCTTTCTTTTATCGGCATGAAGTTTATATCCCGGCTAAAATTGTTCTTCGCCCGAGCAAAGCAGGTCTATATCTTTTTAGGACTTAATGAAGCCACAGAGAATCTCATTAAAAGCCTGAGAAAGAACGGGAAGTCACGATGCTTTATCGTCCTTGAGAACTTAAAGGACCGGGAAGAAGACGGTGATCTCGTTAAGAAGCTTCGTGAAGATCGTTTAATCATACTGGATCAAAGCTGGGAAGCCCTCACAAGCCTTAGGAGATTGCAAATACCCAGACGATTATTAAATAATGAGGTTCATCTATTCGCTCTTTCGGATGATGAGAACAAAAATGCTCGAGCGGCCATTACTCTGCTCAAGGAAGCCAAAAAAGTCAACATGAGTGATGATATGCTCCATTTCTATATAAACACAGCCGATGAGGGCGTTGAAAAAATCTTTGATACCTTTAACCAAGAGCACGACACCCACTATGAGCTAAAGATTTTTAACCTTCCCGATTTGACGGCAAGGCAGTTATTTGAAGCCTATCCCATTCATGATTTTGTACCCTTGGATACGAGCCTGGCAAAGGCTGGTTCGGGTTTTACTCTCTTTTTGGCCGGCCTTGAATCAACCGGGATTGAAATACTCAGAAAAAGCCTTTATCTGGGTCAATTTATAGGTGGAGATTACCGGGCTATTCTGACCGATAGTAAAATGCTACAAAAAAGGGGTTTCCTCTTTAACAAATATCCCGGGCTTAAGGGAAACTATCAGATTGAGACTATTGAAGCGGAACCAGGGTGTGAAGCTTTTTATGACGCTCTGGAGAAAAATATCCACACCATTAATTATATTGTTGTTGCGTTGGGCGATGATAGCCTGAATATGAAAACAGCCATTGAAATTCAAAGGCTTGTCAAACGCAACCATTTCTCAATTCAACCCATTATTGCCGTCCATATCAGAGAACAGGAGGAGTTCGAGCATTTGGAGAAATCCGAGCTGTTACCCAATATTCGGTTCTTTGGACGAAGCTCTGATATTTTCACCGAGAATATTATTATCAATGAAAGCATGGACCGCATGGCACGGAAAATGAACGCCCTGTTTAACAGCATTTATCATATGGAGCCTGCCGACAATTGGGGAAGCCTGGACACCTTTACCAAGGAATCCAACCGTTCTGCCGCCTCCAACATTGCCACCAAGCTCAGGCTTTTAGGGCTGGGAATGGTTGAGAAGGAGAAAAACACAGAGAAGACCGCACTATCAGTCGGAAGACGGGTAAATCTGATGGATTATCTTGTTGGGGAAAAACTGGATAACCTGGCAAGACAGGAGCACCTCCGTTGGAATGCCTTTCATTATGCCTCCGGCTGGACCACATGGCCCCTAAACCAAATAGGAGAAGCCATAAAGGCCAAGGATCTTAAAAACAGACGGCATGCCTGCTTGGTCTCTTGGGATGAATTGGTGGCTGTCACCGAACATTTCAACCAGAACCCTACCTATCAGGACCTGGACTATGAGCAGGTAAAAAATATAGCCATGATATTGGAGCATGCGGGGTATGAGGTATTTGAAACGTGAGGCCTCTATCCCAACTGCCAAACATTTCACCTTGAAAGATTACCCCATATCCTGTAATATCCTAGTAAATTAAAACAAATTTTTTCAGGGGGTAGCTTTCCATGTACCGTTTATTGAAAAAACTGTCCATTCCACTTGTTGTTGCTCTTTTTGTCACATCAATTCCCACTCAGGCGTTGGCCAATCAAACTTCAAAACTACAGCAGCCTAACAGTTATACTTCAAAGCCAGAAAAACCCCAATCCAAGATTCTGGGTGAAGCAGTTGAAAAACGTGATAAATATACCAAGCATTTTATTAAAGATGATCTTACATACGAAGCTGCCGTCTACCCTATAGCGGTACATTATACGGAAAATGGCTCATGGAAAGACATAGATAACTCCTTGACTGATTCTGTTGATGAATCCAATGATCCTGTTCTTGAGAATAAAAATAATGATATCAAAGTAAAGTTCGCAAAGAATTCTAATTCCAATAAGCTTGTAAGCATCAAGAAAGACGAATACAAGCTCTCATGGAATTTAAAGGATGCCCTTAAAACAAATGCGGTCGTTGATTCTCCCAATAATGATGCTATTGCTTCCGATCAAAAAGACAATATAACCTCGTTAAAAAATCTCACATCCTCTCTGACATACAAAGGTATTCAGACCGACGTCGATCTTCAATACATCCTTCTGCCCGAAGAAATCAAAGAAAACATTATTCTCTCTAAAAACCCCTCTCAAAACAGCTTTATATTTGAATTGGATGCCGGAAAGCTTGAGGGCCAATTAAAGGATGATGGCTCAATCAGCTTTGTTGACCCTAAAACCTTAACAGAAATCTTTACTTTTGATGCACCCTATATGTTTGATAGCAACGGCGAAAGAAGTGAAGCCATCGCAGTCGGCCTTGAAAAGGATAAGAACCGTTACAGAATGACCCTCACCCCTGATAAGGCTTGGCTTGAAAGTACCAACAGGGCTTATCCCGTTGTTATTGACCCTACCGTTACTACATCAAGGGATACTGCATCCATTTCTGATACCCATGTATCCTCCAATTTCCCTACAACAATCAATAATCTGGCAGATAGATTGGTAGTTGGGCTAAACAATGTATCCGGTGGTTCCGGAATCAATCGTGCCTATATGAAATTCAACCTTCCAACGCTTACCGCTGCGGATATGGTTATAGATGCGTCCCTTACCTTGCACACCCGGTCAGCCAGCTCAACCCAGCAGCAAATAAATGCTCACAGAGTATACAGCGACTATTCCTGGGACCCAAAGACCCTTAACTGGTCAAATCAGGTTGCCTATGATGGTTCCGTCATCCATGATGTACAAATGGTCAAAAATATAGGAGCTTACACATGGAATATTACGACCATGGCAAAGATGTGGTACACATCTGGAATCAACAATGGCCTTGTACTAAAAAGCAACAATGAGAATGTTTTTGGCTATAATGAGTTCTATTCAAGTGATATAAGTGATACGCTCAAAGGCTACAGACCTTATTTAACCATCTCCTATGTCAATGCTTCCGGCCTTGAGGACTATTGGAGCTATCATTCCTATAATGCAGGAAGAGCCGGTATGGCCTATGTCAATGACTATAACGGTAATCTGATTTTTGTTCATGATGATATCAGTATGAATGGGAACAGACTTCCTATCGCCCTATCCCATGTGTTCAACAGCTATGAAAGAACTCAAACAGGCTATGGCAATGGATGGAATTTAAACCTTGCCCAGACCATCATTGACGTTACAATCGAAAATCGAAATTACTCTGTCTATACCGATTCCGATGGCACCAAGCACTATTTTGATACAACCGAGGTATCAGCTTCATATACAGACGAGTCCGGACTTGACCTTGAGCTCACCAAAGGTGAAGCCTATGTAATTAAGGATAAGGGGTATAACCAATATACCTTTGAAAAAAGAAACGGGAGCTCAACCCGTTACCTTACAAAAATACAGGATTCCAATAGCAATGCTCAGAGCATTGAATACAACACCTCCAACAGAATCGTCAAGGTGACCGATGGCGCCGGTCGGGCTATAAATCTGGGCTATAACCCTACCTCCGGCCTTTTGGAAACGATAGCAGACCCTTCAGGAAGAATAACACGCTACGAATATAACGGTATCAATCTTGAAACTATTACCTACCCGGACGGAAAGCAATCCAAATATCAATATACGGCAAGTGGCAACATGACCTCGGCTACCAATCATGACGGGTATAGGGCAGCCATTGAATACAATACAACAAGGCCATTCAGGGTAAGTGCGCTTAAGGAGCTCAATACCGATGGTACTTTAGGTCAGCAGACCGGTATAACCTATGGTGTTTACCCTGGCATCAACACCTTTACCGATGCGGCAGGCACTGCGGTTACCTATCATTTTGACAATTTTGGCCGGACTGTCTCGATTGTTGATAATTTGGGTTATGTCACCATGGCAAACTACGGCAACGATACTATTTCATCAAGCACGGATAAGAACATGCCCCCTGTCTCGGACAGGAACAAGCCTACTGCCGCAACTCAAAAGCAGCAGCCGGTAATGAATATATCTAAGAATTCTGGTGCAGAACGAGGCAATTCTGATTGGAACAGCTATACATCAGGCGGATCGACAGGCTCGGCCACAATAAATACCACCCAAAGCCATACCGGTAAGAATAGCTTTGAACTCAAAAAAAATAACACTCTGGGCTATCATTTTTACCAACAGCCCCTGCAGGTAAATCTCGGGTATAATTACGCCATCCAGGCCTATATCAAGACCTCAAATGTTAGTTCAGCCAACAACCAGGGTGCTTATCTGGCTGTAAGCTATTACAAGAACGGCCAATGGATTGACGAGCGTTCTAAGATCATTTCCGGCACACAGGACTGGACAAGGGTGGGTGTCTCTGTTCCCGTAGAAGATACTAACGGTACCATCTATGTCAAGCTGATACTAGAAGGCGAAACCGGAACAGCATACTTTGATTCAGTCCAGGTGGAGCAATCCGCGCTGGGCAATGCCTTTAACCTTATCGAGAATGGAGATTTCGCCAACGGATTAACCAACTGGACTGCAGAGAATTCCGATGCGGGGGATGGCATTGGCACCGATAGCAAAACACACCCCTTAAGACTTGACAATAATGTATTAAAGATAACAGGCTCTCCATTAAGCCTTAAGAAGTTCAATCAATTGATACCGCAAGCCGGAAGTAAAGGCGATGTCCTGGTTTTAGGCGGCTGGGCAAGCGGTGATGCCGTATACAACTCGGGCAACAGTGCTTACAAGCTTACATTGGAATTCATTTATTCCGATGGTTCATCTGAGTTTAATAATGTCTTTTTTAATATGGATACCAACGAGTGGCAGTTTGCAAGCGGTATCTTTATTGCGAAAAAGGATTATACAGGCTTAAAAGCTCATATTGTTTACCACTATAACGGAAACTCTGTCATGTTCGATGGCATCCACCTGTACAAGGGTAATCAGAACAGCTTGTCTTATGATGAGAAGGGTAACATCACCGGTTCTACTGATGCGGGAAAGACGGGTGAAACAGATTATACATACAACAAAGAAGGGAATAGCCCTTATAGCCCGATTAGCATAACCGATACCAACAACACTGCTACGGAATATGAATATGATGACACTACCCATAACCTGAAAACATCCTATACCACCAGGAAGGACAACGGAAACAAGGATATCAAGCACTCTTACGAGTATGACAGCTATGGCAATGTAATCTCCACCGAGATAACAAACGTCAGCATGGCGGGTATTGGACTAAAAACCTCCAGCACCTATACTCAGGATGGTAACTACCTTTCTCAAACCCAAGACCCTTCGGGAAACGCAA
>JAEZJF010000009.1 GCA_023415825.1 Bacillota bacterium | reverse complement strand
CATATGAGAACGTATTTTAATTTTTCTTCTGCTGAAAATTTACTTTTTCGTCCCATAAAAATATGCTCCTCCTTATGGTTAACAGTTTTTATTATTTAAACTGTCTACCACAAGGGGAGCATATCAGAACGGCATCCGGTTTTTATTTTTTTGCTTATTCTCAGCTTCAAGGAGTCTAAGCTCCACACGAAGACGCTGAACTTCTGTCGTCTCTTCAAACGGTCTGCGCTTGCCGCATTTGTCGGTCAACTTGTCTATACCGACCTTGCCATAGTCCTTACCGTTCTCAATTCAGTAGCTCAAGATCTCTATAGGGCATGCATTTTATTACACCCAGAAGAGTTAAGAGGTTGATGGTACATGTCGATAATAGCGAGTAATATTAAATTTGTGATCGGAGGCTTGTTATTCGTACTCGCAGTTAAAGCTACTTTATTTCAGGGGCAGTCTGTAGGAGGTAAGCATGAGAGAGTTTGTTCAATCATTCAATCGTCTTGAATCAGTCATGAATACGGCAAAGTCAAGATATTGCCACAATCAAAACACCTTGATTCATCACGGTTACATCACTTACGAATTTAATGCAAGGATCAGACTCTATTGGTTTCAGAAATGTATTGAGAATCAGTTTTCAAAAGAACAACTTGCAAGGCAACAGATGCAAGCCAGACTCGCAGTTTTTGAATTCGTCAAGTTTATAGGAAGTAGCATTGAATAGAGGACCTAAGACAAGGACAGAAAAAAAGAACATCCTAATACTGAGTTCAAATTAGTTGATTTGTTAACTAATATTATGTATGATAGTGCTATTATTGTTTGTCTTGCTCTATTACTGTAAAAATGAGCGCTAAGAGGTGATATCCAATATGTCAAGTATCAGGGACGTCTGGCAGTATGCGAACAGTATTATCCGCTCGGCCAGGCAAATCATAAATCAGGAACTGCGTCCGCTTGGCTTAAGCAGCGCGGAAGGGAACATCCTACTTCATATGTGGGTAAAAAATGAAAAAATGTGCCAGGATCAGCTTGTGCAGCAGCTCGATATCAGTAAGGCCGCCATATCCCGTGCGGTCGATTCGTTGGAAGAAAAGGGCTATCTCATCCGTCAAAAAGATCCTGGTGACAAACGTTTCTATCAGCTTATGCTGAGTGGTAACGCCAAGCAGATCGGGCCGAGAATAGAACAAGTTTATTCCCTTGTGTATGCACAGGCAATGAAAAATATTTCTCCCGATGAATTTGATTATCTAATTGAATTACTCAGACGCATTTCGAAAAACTTTACCGATGAACAATGAAAGGATGGTTGACTTTAATGCTGCGTGAAGCCTTGGTTGGAATGGCTATGTTTGTCGGCTATTATATTCTGGCAGCCTCGTTGATAGTCGTTGTGAAAGTATGCTTGAAGCCTCCGGCGGAATGGGTCCGCAAGCTGCTTCATTCTGTTTGCTTTTTGTCTGTGTTTGTGTTGTTGTACGCTTTTAAGACCTGGTATCTGGCGGTTTTTGCCGCGCTTGCCTTCGCGTTGATTGTGTATCCGGTGATCGCATTAATTGAACAGTATCCAAAGCTCATGGGGATTTTTCAGCAGAGAAAAAGAGGGGAGATCAAGACCAGCCTGATGCTTGTCTTTCTCATGATGGCCGCCCTGATCACCATATTCTGGGGATTGCTGGGTGAGCAATGGAAATACATCATTGCCGTTTCGATCATGGCTTGGGGCTTCGGTGATGCGGCAGCCGCTCTGGTGGGCAAATCTTTAGGTCGTCGCCAGATCCGCAGCCGTTTAGTGGACGGAAAGAAAACTGTGGAAGGCTCGTTTGCCATGTATGCTGTGTCGGCTCTTGCAATATTGGCTACTCTTCTAGCCTATGCTTCGGCACCCTGGTATTTATGCCTTGCGACAGCACTGCTTGTTGCGCCCATCTGTGCTCTGGTGGAGTTGGTATCCCACCATGGAATGGACACTGTAACCGTCCCCTTTGCGGCAGCGGTGCCAGTATATACGCTGATGAGTCTTTTTACATATATGGGGGTATAGAATGGCTGATTTGAAAAAAAACCGATCCGATAAAAGCGAAAGAACACTATTGGTGGCATTGTTGCTTAGTGCGCCGGGGCCGATCATAACAGGGTTCGCTGCCATCACGAGCCATTCTGCAACGCAAATTGCAGATTTCCTGCGACGAAGCGCGGAACTGGCAGCGACATTTGTTTCCTGGTGGGTTTTCCGTAGGCTCCGAAACAATGAGGCGTCAGGCGACGCCTACCGTACCCGTTTGGAACGCATTACAAATTTGACCGTTGCAGGGGCTATGGTTTGCTCCGGGATCGCTTTGTTCATCGTCGGAATGTTCCGGTTGTTTGTTTATGAGGCAAGCGGAAATGTAACCATGGGACTCATCATTGCGATTTTGGGATTATTGGTGAACACATGGTTCTGGCGGCGGTATTGGAGTCTGAATCGAGCGCAGTTCGATTCAGTTATCACGGCGCAGCAAAAGCTGTATCGCGCTAAGGCGTGCGTAGATTTTTGCGTCGTGGCGGCATTGGCCGCAGTAGCTTTTGCCCCTGCTCACCCGGTGACCCGATATGTGGATTCTTTTGGCTCCATTATTGTTGCGGTCTACCTGCTGTACAATGGGATCACTATGGCATGGAAAAACCGGATTAAATAAAACCTGGTCCTATGATGAGGATATAGGTCAAAGGTCCTATACCCATAGGACTTACAGATTATTTATTGACAAAAATTAGTAAGTTAAAATATTAATATTGTTTTACATTTATATTGATAAACTATGTAAAACCTATGAAAGGCGGCAGTACTTACGGCCGGTATAATGTTTATTGGAGGCGTATGGTAATGCAGTATGATAGAGCACAAATAGCGTCAATAAATCATATTCGGTCACACCGTACCAAAGATAATAAGGATAATATTAATAATAGGATTACTGTTCCGGAGAAGGAAACCTTCAAGCATGTATTTAGAAAAGCCAAAGACGGTAATGAAATGGCGGCGGTATTGCTTGATGAGTGGCAAAAAAACTGTATACCAAACAATGACAAGGAAAAGCAGGTTATAAGCCTGATTAACAAAGCAGTTCAAGATATTTTTAAATAAATAGGAAGAATAACGCTCTAGTAAATCTGCAGCGTATTTAAGGCTGCAGGTCTTTTTTTATTGTAAATATTCCGGACTCAAATTTCATTGCTAATAATATTACCTAATGATATAATCAGATGATAGAAACTGATGATTATAATATGATTTACTTGTTTTGTAATGATATAAATAAAAAGTTGGGGAAAAGGAGAATCATTATGCTTTCTTTTAATGGTAAGTGCTTAAGCATAGGAAATCTCACAGCAAGGGTGCCAATTATCCAGGGTGGTATGGGCATTGGAATTTCTTTAAGCGGCCTTGCATCGGCGGTTGCTAATGCAGGTGGTATTGGGGTTATTTCAGCCGCTGGTGTAGGTATGTTTGAAAAGGATTGTTCAAAGGATTTTCTCCAGGCGAACATAAACGCTTTAAAAAATGAGATCAAAAAAGCCAGAGAGAAGACCAAAGGCATTCTAGGCGTCAATATTATGGTGGCTATGTCAAATTTTGCGGAAATGGTGAAGACCGCAATTGAAGAAAAAATAGACGTCATCTTTGCAGGTGCGGGGCTTCCTCTGAATTTGCCCTCATTCTTAAGCGAAGAAAGGCATACCAAGCTTGTGCCCATCATATCCTCCGCAAGAGCGGCGGGACTTATTGGAAAAAGGTGGTTTGAAAAATATAGATATGCTCCGGATGCAGTTGTAGTTGAAGGTCCCATGGCTGGCGGGCACCTAGGTTTTTCAGCTGAGAACCTCACTGACCCCGAGTATAAGCTTGAAAAGCTAGTGGTTGAGGTTATCGATGAGGTAAAAAAGCTAGAGGATAAAGCTGGTAAAGCCATCTCTGTTATTGCTGGAGGGGGTATTTATTCGGGAGAAGACATCTATAAGTTCCTGCAGTTAGGTGCAGATGGGGTTCAAATGGCAACACGCTTTGTCACAACGACTGAATGTGATGGGTCAGAGGACTTTAAGAATACTTACATAAATTGCAAAAAAGAGGATATCGGAATTATCAAAAGTCCTGTTGGCATGCCAGGAAGAGCTATAATTAACGAGTTTCTAGAGGATGTCAATAAAGGAAGCAAAAAACCCTATAAATGCCCGTACCATTGCATTATTACATGCGATGTTGAAAAGAGTCCCTACTGTATTGCCCTTGCCCTCATGAATGCGAAGATAGGAAAACTCAGGCATGGATTCGCCTTTGCGGGAGAAAACGCGTATCGAGCGGATAAGATTGTTTCGGTTGAGGAACTGATGAATACTTTGACTAGCGAGTATAATGATGCTGCGATAAAACATGGGCAATAGAAAAGACTCTTAATATAGGGAAAAAAGTTCAAGAACCCACTTGAGGCAATGGCTTCAGTGGGTTTTTTAATGTAATTATACGAGAGATTAACAGATATTATTTTTTAAAGAAATGAACTTTTTTGACTTTAGGCTGTCAAATAGGGTAGAAGAGAAAAGTGAGGTGTTCTGCGTGCAAAAAATCAATATTAGAAATTGGAGCATGGAAAAGAAGCTATTCTGGGGAGTGGCAGCCATACTGATTACCGCACTATTAATAACCTCCTGTGGGAGTAATAAAGCTACTATGGACTCCCCAGCGATAGCTCCCGGTGAAGCTCAGGCAGTTTACACAAATCAATCGGCGGCTAAAGAGGCAGAAGCGCCTCAAGCATCGGCATCGGCTTCAAAGGATGGGATTGGGACTAGCAACGATGTCCAATTTTCAGAGGACGTATCAAAGGAGAATATAGCAAGTCAGCGCAAGATGATCATGAACGGAAGGGTTTACATTGAAACCCTGACCTTTGATGACTCCATTAACGCCCTGGATAAACTCATACAAACGGTAGGAGGCTTCGCGGAGGTCAGGACGGTTCGGGGGAACAGCAGCCATTCTCGCGCGTTAAGAAGTGCCGACTATGTGATCCGGGTGCCTGCTGAGAGCTATGATGCTGTACTAAAGGACATGGGAGCCGTAGGAACAGTTATAGAATCTACTTCTGAGGGTACCGATATAACAGATAAATATACCGATTCGGAGACGCGGGTAAAAACACTCAAGGTACAGGAACAGACGCTTCTAGATATTCTATCCAAGGCTGCAAAGCTTGAGGACGTCATTACACTTGAAAGCAGAATCTCAGAGGTTCGTTACGAGATAGAGAGCATTGAGAACACACTTAAAAATTATGACCGTCTGGTTGCATTAAGCCGGATTACCATCAATATTCAGGAGGTCGATGAAGAAACAGAGACAAGACCGGTGGCAAAAACGCTGGATCAAAGGATTTCGAGCTCCTTCACTGAATCCCTGGATGATTTCAGAATGGGTATTGAGGACTTTTTGGTCTGGCTTGTGAGCTCCTGGATAACCCTCCTGTTCCTGTTGGCCGTTATAGTCATATTTATTATTTCTATTAAGCGAAGCAGAAGAAAAAAACATCTCGCAAAGCAGGTTCAGGCCTCTGAAATAAAGACGGAAAACAAGGAATAAGAGTTATAATGACGATAATCTATGAAAGGTATGAAGGCCAAATGCGCCTCCATGCCTTTTTTAATTGGCAGTTCATTTTTTCGTATAATTGTACTTTTTTATAGGATTTTAACAAAAAGAGTCAGGTGCTATTCTAGAATCACAACCTAAATAATGTATCGGAGGAATACACCATGAAAAAAATCCTTTCTTTACTGATTATTTTAGCCTTAGTCTTCTCAATGGCAGCTTGCGGACAAGAACAAGTCGCTACACCCGGTACCGCAACCCCTAAGCCTTCCGAAAGCCAAAGTTCCACCCCCGAAGCCACTCCAACTCCCGGGCCTGCTTCCAAGGATCTGGTGGTATATTGTCCTCATCCTTTGGAATTCATAGATCCCATCGTAGCCGAGTATGAAGCTCAGACCGGCGTTACGGTTGAGGTTGTGGCCGCAGGAACAGGCGAGCTTTTAAAACGTATTGAAGCTGAAAAGGATAACCCCCTGGGCGATGTTCTCTGGGGAGGCTCCCAATCTACTCTTGAGCCTAAACTGGATCTCTTTGAACCTTATTTGTCCGCAAATGAAGATGCTGTCTTTGATGATCTTAAAAATGCCGATGGTCGCATGACCCGGTTCACCAATATACCAAGTGTCTTGATGGTCAACACCAACTTAATTGGTGATATTAAGATTGAAGGTTACCAGGATTTGCTGAATCCTGCCCTTAAGGGCAAGATTGCCCATGCAGATCCCTCCAAGTCCTCCTCCTCCTTTGAGCATCTGGTCAACATGCTATATGCCATGGGCAATGGTGATCCTGAAAAGGGATGGGACTATGTTTCTGCCTTAAGTAAAAACCTGGACGGAAAGCTGCTTTCGGGTTCGTCGGCAGTTTATAAGGGCGTAGCAGACGGCGAATATACCGTTGGCCTGACCTTTGAAGAGGGCGGAGCCAAGTATGTAGCTGACGGAGCGCCTGTTAAGCTGGTGTACATGAAAGAAGGCGTTATTTCCAAACCTGACGGCGTAGTCATCATCAAAGGCGCAAAGAATATGGCCAATGCCAAGAGCTTTATTGACTTTGTAACAAGCAAGGATGCCCAAAGCCTTATCGCTTCTCAGCTCAACAGAAGATCCGTCCGTAAGGACGTTCCTCCTGCAGAGGGCTTAAAGCCGACTACCGAGATAAAGCTTATTTATGATGATCTTGATACAGTCATGAATAACAAGCAGGTTTGGCTGGATAAGTTCAAGGATGTATTTACAAGTGTCAACTGATTATTAAAATCGTCTGAAGCAAGCACAATCGCCCACAACAAAGAGCAAGAGTTGTGGGCGATTGTTTAAAAAGCCTAAGGAGGCCACACCATGAGTGTTAACATTTCCATAAACCAGGTGACAAAAAGCTATGATAAGATCACGATTATAAAAGATTTATCTTTGGAGATACAGAATGGTGAGTTTTTTACCCTGCTGGGACCCTCTGGGTGTGGTAAAACCACTCTTTTAAGAATGATTGCGGGATTTAATACCATCGAAGGCGGTGAAATCTCCTTCGATGATAAGGTTATTAACGATATCCCTGCCCACAAAAGAAATATCGGTATGGTTTTTCAGAATTATGCCATTTTCCCTCATCTCACCGTCAAACAGAATGTGGAGTATGGCCTTAAGATCAGAAAGCTTCCAAAAGCAGAGATACATAAAAAGGTTGAGGATATTTTAAAGGTAACCCGAATTGATGAATATCAGGACAGATTGCCTGAAAAGCTGTCGGGAGGGCAACAGCAGCGTGTTGCTCTGGCACGGGCCATCGTTATTCATCCCAATGTTCTTTTAATGGATGAGCCTCTGTCCAATCTCGATGCCAAGCTTAGAATTGAGATGAGAAGTGCTATTCGGGATATTCAGAAAGAAGTGGGCATCACCACTGTTTATGTAACCCATGATCAGGAAGAAGCCCTGGCTATTTCAGATCGTATTGCCGTTATGAAGGATGGTATCATCCAACAGGTGGGCAGGCCGGAAGAAATATATAAACGCCCGGTTAATGTCTTTGTTGCCACCTTTATTGGCCATTCCAATCTTTTAAAAGCCAAAACGCGCATTGAAAACAAGGAGACCATTATTGAATTTACCAAGGATTATAAGGTTTCTGTCAACCACCTTAATCCTAATATCAAGTATGAAATGGACGTAGTGGCCTCCATAAGACCTGAAGAATTCACTATATCCGATAAGGGGCTTAAAGCATGCATAAAATCCAGAACCTTCCAGGGACGATATGTCAACTATGAATTAAAGCTTTCGGGGGATTTGCTTTTGGATGACAGAGGAATCCTTGAAGTCTCTCAGGATATTGGAAGTACCGACAGGCTTTATCATGTCGGGGATGAGATTTTTCTTGAGCCATGCACCAAGAGAATGAATATTTTTAATCAAGATGGCAGCAAGAGTCTGATAAGGGACGTGATGAATGATGAATAAGCGTAAATTCAACCTGGACTTTTGGACAATTATGACCATTATCATTGTAGGACTTTTTGCTCTTTTTCTGGTCTACCCCTTGTTCTCTTTGTTCTTAAGCAGCTTTAAGAATCCCTCGACGGGAAGTCTTACCCTTGAGAATTTCACTAAATTTTTTGGGAAAAAGTATTATTATCAGGCTCTTGTCAATTCCTTCACCGTAACAGCCAGTGTGACTCTGATTGCCGTGTTGATAGGTGTGCCTCTTGCCTATATCATGTCAGCCTTTAAGATTAGAGGAAAAGGGATTGTGGAAATTCTCATCATCATCTCCATGCTTTCTCCCCCTTTTATAGGTGCGTATTCCTGGGTGCTGTTATGCGGAAGGAGCGGCGTTTTAACAAAGCTGTTCAATAGTATCGGCATCCAGCTTCCCACCATCTATGGCTTTGGAGGAATCCTTTTAGTTTTGACCTTAAAGCTCTTTCCCTTTATTTATCTTTATGTGTCGGGTGCCCTTAAAAAAATCGATGTCTCCCTTGGAGAGGCGGCTGAGAGCCTGGGCTGCAATGGCGTTAAAAAAGTGTTCACGGTTATTATCCCTCTCATTTTACCCACACTTTTGGCAGGAGCTCTCCTGGTTTTTATGAATGCTTTAGCGGATTTTGGCACACCCATGCTCATTGGTGAGGGCTTTAATGTAATGCCCGTCATGATCTACTCTGAGTTTGTAGGTGAAGTGGGCGGACAAGCCAATTTTGCTGCAGCCATGGCTTCAATCATGGTCTTTATTACATCGCTTCTTTTCATGGGGCAAAAGTATGTGGTCAATAAAAAGTCTTTTACCATGAGCTCCTTAAGACCTATGAAACCCAAAAAGATTCATGGCATCAAAAATGTGGCAGCTCATCTCTTCGTTTACATTATTGTATTTCTGGCCATCATACCTCAATTAACTGTCATCTATACCTCATTTTTAAAAACAAAAGGGTCCATGTTTATTAAAGGCTTTTCGCTTAAGAGCTATGAAAAGGTGTTTGACAAGCTGGGAAGCGCCATAACCAACACCTATGTATACGGTCTTGTCGCTATTTTGATCATCATTTTACTAGGAATTTTTATAGCCTATTTGTCCATTCGCAGGAAAAATACCCTCACAGGGATTGTGGATACACTCACCATGTTCCCCTATATTATTCCGGGCTCTGTTTTAGGCCTAACCTTACTGCTGGCCTTCAACAAGCCGCCCGTCGTGTTAAGCGGAACCTTTATGATTCTCATTGTGGCTTATGTGATCCGGCGTTTACCCTATACCTTGAGATCCAGTGCCGCTATTCTGTATCAAATCAGTCCCAGCATGGAGGAGGCCTCCATAAGCCTGGGATGCTCTCCGGTTAAGACCTTCTTCAAGGTTACGGCGGTCATGATGATGCCCGGAGTATTTGCCGGTGCCATATTGAGCTGGATAACAGTTATTAACGAGCTCAGTGCCTCGGTTATTCTCTATACCGGCATGACCAGGACCATGTCAGTCTCCATTTACACCGAAGTTATTCGAGCCAGCTATGGCACTGCCGCAGCCCTTTCCACTATTCTTACCCTTACAACCATCATATCTCTTTTAATTTCGTTTAAAGTCTCAGGAAAGAAGGAAATAAATATATAACGATGTTAAAAAGGAGTCAGGTATGCAGGACATGAAATTCAGACCTTATCGGAATGAGCTTCGCAAAATATTTGTCTGGTATGCCATGGCTCCTATTATTTTGTTGACCGCTATTGCCTTTCTGTTGATATTTGTCGCTGGTTATATGTCAGTTGAGCAAAGAAATAGGGACAGCAACCTCAGGGTTACCGAACACTTAGAAAACAACCTCCTTAAGTATCAGGAAATAATTATGGCATATTCCATATCCGAGGCCATTTTGGAGGCTATATTGTATGAAAACAAACGGCACACAGCCTATGAAAAAGTTTATGAGTTTGTTAACCATCAAGAAATCAAATGCAATTTTTACTTTTTTAACAGCAGCGGAGAGATGGTCATGAGCAATACGACCAGCCCTCCCGACTATATTAAGGATAGCAGTAAGCTTGATTGGGGTGTTTTTAAGAGAATGCGCCTAAGTCCGGAGGTAGTGTCTGTTTCTATAAATCGTGTATACTCCCCCTTAAATAAGTACAGTATCTTTACCCTTGGTAAGGCTGTTTGGCGCGATGGTCGTATCCAGGGTTATTTGATTTTTGAACTTTTGGAGAATGACTTGTTTTCCCTCATCAGCACCATTTCCAATAATGACACGGTCGTTACCGACCGGTATTACAATGTGGCAGCAGCCACCAACAATAACTATACCGATAACTTTACAAAGCTTAGCAACGCGTTTCGAAGAAACACGGGCAAGCTGACGGTCAACGGCTTAAAATATTATCTTTACCGGAGTGAGTTCTTAAGCGGCAATTTCTTTGTCTATACCATGACCACCCTGAACTATTATGAAACGACTTTCCTTTTAGGGGGATTGTTTCTGACGATTCTTCTCATTATTATTACTTTGGTCATGGTGTTGGTGTCCAAAAGAATATCGGCGAAAAAAACCGTGGTCATCGATGATATCCTTGAGGCTATTACCAGTGTTCAAAGCGGAAACCTGGATACCGAGCTTAAAATCGACTCCCATGATGAATTTCAGATTATTGCCCAATCCTACAACAAGATGCTGGCCGACATCAAAAATCTTATTGAGCAGAATAAGGAAGAGACCAAAAGGAGCATGCTGGCTGAAGTCAAGCAATTGGAATCCCAGTTCAACCCCCATTTTCTCTATAACACGCTGGAGACCATCCGGTGTATGGTGAAGCTATCACCCCAACAGGTGGACCGAATTATTGTGAATCTTTCGGCCTTGCTTCGTTATAGTATCGATAATGCCATTAAGACCGTAACTTTGGGGGAGGACCTCGAACATACGAAAAATTATCTGGAAATCCTCAAATACCGTTTTAATCAGAAGTTTGACTATGAGATTCACATTGAGGAAGAGGCCTTGGACTGTATTGTGCCCAAGCTTCTTATTCAGCCCATTATTGAAAATGCTGTCAAGCATGGATTTGAAGGCAAGGATCATTTAACCGTAAGAATAAAGGCACGATTTTTTGGGGAACAGCTCATTATTGTCATCTACGATGATGGTGTAGGTATGAGCGAGGATAAGGTCGATCGTATCAGAGCCATGCTAAAGGATGATGCCAATGATACCGTCAATATCGGGCTCTACAATGTAAACCGAAGGATTCGGCTCATGTATGGCAAGGCGTATGGCCTGGACATTATGAGTGAAAAATGTGCCGGGACCACCATAAGGATTTCCATACCGGCCGATCAGTGAGGTGTGGCATGATTAGAATATTAATTGTTGAGGACGAAGAGATTATCAGAAAAGGGCTGGTTCATACTATCGACTGGCTTTCCATCGGATGTACCATCGTCGCAGAAGCGGCCGATGGGGTCCAGGGCCTTGAGATGATTAAAGAGCACAAGCCGGAATTGGTTATCACCGATATCAAGATGCCGTTTATGAACGGTATTGAGATGATTAAGGAGGCGTCATCGGTATATAGCTTTGAAAGCATAATCCTAACGAGTTATGCTGAGTTCGAGTATGCAAAGCAAGCGATTTCAATGAAGGTCTTTGACTACATCCTAAAGCCCATTGATGAGAGCAAGCTCATGGATATAGTTGTTAAGGCCATTGATTTTATTGAGCAAAAGCGGATTTATCATCATATTTATGTGAAGTCCAAGGATAAAAAGGACCCGGCCCTTGTTGACCTGAAATTCTATATGACTGGGACCCAAACCAATCCGTTTGTGCAAAAGGCCCTCATGCAAATTCAGGATAACTACTATAACAAACTCAGCATCGAGGGTATCGCGGAAGAACTTGGTGTAAGCGCCAGCTATTTGAGCAGAAAGTTCAAACAGGAAACAAAGCAGACCTTTTTGGATCTTCTTAATAAATTTCGCATTCAAAAAGCCATTGAGCTTCTGGGAAAAGGAGAGCTCCGTATTTATGAAATCTCCTATAAGGTGGGGTTTAGCGAATATAAGCATTTTTGCAGTGTTTTTAAAAAATATACCAACACTTCACCCACCGAATTTATTAAGTCCCAGAGCTACGTTAAACTTAAAACATAAGAGGACAGCGTATGAAAATATTTGACAAACAGCTCTTGGTTTCGGATTTTGACGGAACCCTTGTTAATTCAAAGCAACAAATTTCGAAGGAAAATCTTGAGGCCATCCGATTTTTCACACAGAACGGCGGGCTTTTTTGCGGTGCCACGGGCAGAACCCCGAATAATATTAAACCTTTTTTAAGGGGACTGCCCTTCAATTGTCCCTGGATATTGTTTAACGGCGCATGCCTGTATGATTTTAAGACGCATACCATAATGAGGATGGTCTGTTTAAAACAAGACCCCATAAAAACAATCCTCAAAAAGATTCTGGCCCTGTTTCCTTCCATCTGTGTTCAGCTCTATACGGCTGATAAGCTCTATCTGGTAAATCCTAACGGAAATGAAGATAAAACCATGGTCAATGAGAAACAGGAATTTCAATATGAAGAGATGGAGGCCATAAAAGAACCATGGGTCAAGATTATTCTTCATGAGGAGCATGCTGTTCTCCAAAAACTTTCGGAGGCTATTCAAAAGGAGGATAAGCACCACAATTACCATGTGTTTTTCTCCATCGGAACTTACCTTGAAATCACTCATGCGGAGGTTTCCAAAGGCTTTGCCCTGAACCTTTTGAAAGAGGAACTGGGAAGCAGAGTTTTAAAAGTCATTGCTATTGGCGATTATCTCAACGATTTAGAAATGCTTCAAACAGCAGATATTAAGGCCGCGCCGCAAAATGCGCATCCAAAAGTAAAGAGTATTGCACATAAAATCACAGCCGACCATAATTGCCACGCTGTGGCCGATTTAATTGAATCTCTTTCATATACTCTGAAATAATAGCAACAGTTCAAAAGATTCTCATTTCCGTTCAATAGAACGTGAAATCTGTTCAGCCTATTACGATAATAACCGATAATTTCTATGAAGTTCATTACTATACTCAAATTGGGTGTGTGGAATTTTTTGTCGAAAAAAGTTTTAAGCCCTTTTTTTTGGGTAATTATAACCGTCCGCGTTGGTATTTCATAAATGCAAGCAATGGAGGGCATCCATGGAGTTTTTCAAGAAGCATTTTCGTCACATAGTAAAATATGCTCTAGTGGTGGCTGTTTCGCTGATCCTAGGGATTGTTGCCTATTATTATACCCATAATGCCCTCACCGATATGATAGAACGATCACTTATTGAAATTGCCAAGCAGGGTGCCAAAACGATAGAAAATGACATCGACAGGCGTCTTGATAATTTGACAACGATTTCTGAACTGGATGTTATCAGGAATAAAAACAACTCTATTGATGACAAGCTGGCTTTATTAAAAGCAGTTGACCATTCTAATTCTGAACTGGAGCTGGCTTTTATTACAAAAGAAGGAACCCTTCACAGTATTTTCGGGAAGACCTTTGATGTTGCCAATGAAGAATTCTTCATACAGGCCATGAAAGGGGAGCGGAGGGTCTCATTTTCTCAGCGGCCTTTTTCCAGGGGGTATTTACCCATAGCCTTTACTGTTCCTGTTTATAACGGCAAGGATATTACAGGTGCTCTTTGTGCGCTTTATTCAAGTGAGATCTTTAATCGCCTGGTGGCAGACATTACTTTCGGTAAACAAGGCTATGGATATATCATCAATGAAAGGGGAGACACCATCGCACACAAGGATAGAAGCCTTGTAGCAAATAGGGTGAATTCCATTTTCGATGCCAGGAGCGACTCCAGCCTGACGGAGCTTGCGGCCCTGGAAGCGCAAATGATTCTGGGAGAGACTGATTCAGGCTCATACACTTATTTAAGCCAGAAAAAATATATGGGTTTTACCAAAATTCAAAATACGCCTTGGAGCTTTGCTGCCACAACACCCATGTCAGAAGCCTTTAATAATGCCAATCCCATATTGGTCTTTATGGCTTCGGTCGCCTGTATCTTCGGCTTGGTCCTACTTTTTATTACAATATATTTCGCTGTGCTCAACAGAAAGATAAGGCATGAGGAGCAATCTCTCAAAAGCGCCATAGAAACCGCCAATATCATTATTATCTCCTTTTTGGAGGATGGTGTCATACTGGACTTTAATGTCAATGCGGAAGAGCGGTTTAGATATACCCAGAACGAAGTCGTCAAGACCTTGCGCATCTATGATTTCTTAAACCTAAAGGATCAGAAAAAATTGCAAAAAATAATAGAGGATAACAATAACGGCATTAAGGAGAGCAACTTCGAGCTTGGCATCCGGACACAGGAAGGGGAAGTCCGACATGTCATCTTTAACCTCAACGTTTTAGATCGGGACGATGCCGTAATAGCATATGAGCTCATGGGTGTTGATATTTCTGATCGCGTTAAATCCGAGGTTGACCTTATTGAGAAGCATGAGGAATTATCAGCAGTTTATGAGGAATTGGCGGCTTCTGAAGAAGAGCTTAAGGATCAACTTGACGAACTTATCCAGCAAAAAATCATGCTTCAGGAAAAGGACCAAAGGCATAACCTGGTGGTAGAAGCCTCCAATATCGGTATATGGGACTGGGATATGGCAACCAACACCCATTTCTATTCTGACAAATGGTATGAAATATTTGACATGACAAAGGATGAGTTCAAAGGCAAGGAACAGGACTGGCTGGATTTTGTTCTTCCCGAGGACCGCAGAATTGCCAGGTTTGCCTATGATGAGCACCTAGAAAAAAGGACACCTTACTATGAATGTGAATATCGCATAAAAACCCCTAAGGGAAATATTAAATGGGTATATACCGTAGGCAAGGCCTTATGGGATGCAGACGGCAATCCCGTCAAAATGGCAGGCTCATATACCGACATTTCACCCAGGAAGGAAATTGAGGAAAAAGTTAAAAGGCTTGCATACTATGACAGCCTCACAGGCCTTTCCAACCGAAGCAACCTCATTGAGAATTTCAATGCCATAAAGATTAAAACCGATGGCAGCATTGCTCTGATTTTTATTGATCTTGAGAATTTTAAGCTTATTAATGATTCCTACGGTCATAACATAGGGGACAAGCTTTTAATTGCAGTCTCCAAGCGCTTAAAAGAGATTTGTACTGATAAAATGTACATTTCCAGGCTGGGTGGAGACGAATTTACCATTATGGTATGGGACTACACGTCCGAAGAGGCTTTGACCGAATTCGTAGAAAATCTCATTTATTACCTGGAGGGCTTTATTAAGATCAATGAATACAATATCAATCTCTCCATTACCATAGGTATTTCCCTCTATCCCAAGGATGCCGATTGCTTTGATGATCTTTTAAAGAATGCCGATACTGCCATGTATAAGGCTAATGAAAAATTATGCAAGTATGTTTTCTATAACCAGGAAATGAATGATGCTATTGTGGAACGCCTGAACTTGAGAAACTCTCTCAAAGCCGCATTGGATCATGGTGAATTTTTACTTTACTATCAACCCCAGTATTGGTCCAGGGATAAAAGCATCATGGGTCTGGAAGCGCTGGTTCGTTGGAAAAGCAAGAGCATGGGCCTGGTATCGCCTGCTAAATTTATTCCCATTGCAGAGGAGTCCAAGCTCATTATACCCCTTGGAGAATGGATACTTGAAGAAGCCTTGAAGTTCTTAAAAAAGGTTCATGATCAAGGCCATCGCTACCTTATTATGTCTGTGAACATCTCGCCTATTCAGCTGATCCAGAGAAACTTTGCTGAAACGGTTCTATGTCTGCTTGAGAAATATGAGCTTTATCCTGACAACCTTGAGCTTGAAATTACCGAATCGGCCATGATGGAATCAGTGGAACTGGTGCTTCACAATATTATTTTGCTGAGAAACAAGGGTGTTCGGATTGCCTTGGATGATTTTGGAACAGGCTATTCATCTCTGAACTACCTGACCAAAATACCTATCAACACCTTAAAAATTGATAAAAGCTTTATCGACAACATCGGTCAGGTTAAGGAAAAGAGTCTGCTCATCAGCTCCATAGTGGATATAGGGCGCAAGCTGGGGCTCAGCATCGTAGCAGAGGGTGTCGAAACGGAAAACCAGTTTGATTATCTTCAAAGACGACATTGTGAGCGTATTCAGGGCTATCTTTTCAGCAGGCCCCTACCGGAAGAACAAGTTTTAAGGCTCATGGATTGACATATTCATTTGGTTTGTGATATATTTATTTAGCTATAAAAATAGCATGACGGATAGATAGAGAAAAATAAAAAGCGTGTATGCCTTATAAACGAGAAAGAGTCTTGGAAGGAGGCATTCTTTAAAATGTCTGAAATGAAAAAAGATAGAGGCCCTAGAAAGGGCGGCAGCAACAGCGGCGGCGAAGGTAGAATGGGTGGCCGTGGAGGCATGAGAAGGGCAAAGCGTAAGGTATGCCAGTTCTGTGTCGATAAGGTGGAAGATATAGATTACAAGGATCTCATGAAAATAAGAAAGTTCTTGTCAGAAAAGGGAAAGATTCTTCCCAGAAGAATTTCCGGATGCTGTGCAAAGCATCAGCGTCAACTGACAGTAGCTATCAAGAGAGCCCGCCATATTGCCTTATTGCCTTATACAACTGACTAATAAAACTACCTCGCTTCAGAGGTTAGAGTAACGCTCTATTGTAGCGTTACACGATGGTTTGCTTCATAGGATACTGAACAGCCTATAGATTTGTTATCTATAGGCTGTATTTTCAATTAACGTAACTCTAAACTTTAATGTACCAGCCGCAAAAAGAGCCTTCGGGAAATTGGAACTTGCATCCCGTCCAATGTTATAATAACACCGAGATTATTGATACTTCGTATTAATAGTTTCTGACAAGTTGGGGTGGAAGTGATAAAATGAATCTTAAAGGAATGGATATCACCAAGAATATGCGGCTGATTGAAAGTCTTAAAAGTGACCTGCTCCTCGCAGTTTCCCATCTTTATGCCGAAATGGCTTCGGAAACCTGTGAGGATATCAGGGATGTGGCTCTCGATACACTGTCGGATGCCATCATCATCAGTTATCTTCTTTCCAGAAGGCTGGGTCTTGATTATCCCGCCGTTGAAAAGCAGATAACGTCCAAGATTCGTCTTGGCCTGCTGCAGGAGCATGAAACAGAGAAATATTTCGGAGATTTGTCTGCTTTATCCCGTACCAGAAGCGGAGCTTCCCAATCGGGAAACGCATCGTAGCACATGGGAGCAGCCGACATTTCATTCCGAATCGATAGAATGGAGGTTGCACGATGAAAGTTATTTTAAAGCAGGATGTCAAGACTCTTGGTAAAAAAGATCAGATTGTTGACGTTAATGATGGCTATGCAAGAAATTTTCTTATTCCCAAAGGGCTTGTTGCCGAGGCAACGACCTCGGCCGTAAATGAAGCCAAGGCCAAGCAGAATGCCGAAAAGCACCGCAAGGATATGGAGCTCACCGATGCCAGGGCACTGGGAGCGAAAATAGCCAATGTCACAGTTACTGTCAAGTCCAAGGCGGGAGCTAACGGTAAGCTCTTCGGCTCCATTACCGGTAAAGAGATAGCAGAACGTCTGAAGGATCAGCATAAACTGACCATAGATAAAAAGATGATCAATCTTCCCGAACCTATCCGCGCTCTGGGTGAAACCGAGGTTGAGGTCAAGCTCTATGCGGGAGTGACCGCAAAGCTAAAGGTCAGGGTGGAAAACGATCAGACTGCATAAGCTTTCCGGGGGGTACAATGGACGATTTAACGAGGATCCCGCCCCACCATGTGGAGGCGGAGCAATCTGTATTGGGGTCGCTTTTAATTGACCGCAATGCTCTGTCGGAGGTAAGCGGTAGGCTTAAGGCAGAGGCTTTTTACCTAGAAAAGCACAAGGAAATATATGAGGCGATTATGACCCTCTACGAGGAGAGCCTGCCGGTTGATATTGTAACGGTTTCGGATACCCTTTCAAGACGCGGTACCCTTGAGAAAATCGGAGATGTGGACTATATTGCCCATTTGGCCAACGCCGTTCCTACAACCGCCAATGTATCCCATTATGTGTCGATTATTCTGGATAAGGCTTTATTGAGAAGCCTTATCGCTGTTTCAGGAAAAATTGTGGACTTGGGATACCAGGGTGCCATGGAGGGTACGGAGGTACTCAACGAGGCTGAGAAAATTATTTTTGATATCTCTCAGGGTTTGAATCGAACTGGTTTGGAATCCATAAACACCGTTCTGGATCAAACATTTTCACAGTTGGAGGAGCTCTGTCAGAACAAGGGTGATTTGACGGGTGTGCCCAGCGGATTTTTAGATTTGGATCGCAAAACATCAGGCTTTCAGAGCTCGGACCTTATTCTTATTGCAGCCCGTCCTGCCATGGGTAAGACGTCCTTTGTTCTGAATATCGCAGTTAACGCTGCCCTTCGCAAGTTTCCCGTGGCCATCTTCAGTCTTGAAATGTCCCGGGTTCAGCTTGTAAACAGAATCCTGTCTCTTGAATCCATGGTGGAGCTTGAGAAAATGCGTACCGGTAAGCTTGAGGCTGAGGACTGGAAGAAGATCGGCTTTTCATTAGGTCCTCTTTCAAAATCGCCTATATATATAGATGATAATGCCAGCATCAATACCATGGAGATGATGTCAAAGCTACGCAAGCTCAAAATGGATAAGGGCTTGGGAATGGTCATCATTGACTATCTCCAGTTGATGGAGGGTAGAAAAAAGAGTGATAGCCGTCAACAGGAGATTTCCGACATCTCCCGTTCGCTGAAAATAATGGCCAAGGAGCTCAATGTTCCTATTATAGCGCTTTCCCAGCTCAGCCGTGCACCAGAGCAGAGAACCGACCATCGCCCCATATTGAGCGATTTGAGAGAATCGGGTGCCATTGAGCAGGACGCGGACATGGTCATGTTTCTCTATCGGGATGATTATTACAATGAGGAATCGGAGAAACGTAATATAGTCGAAGTTATAATGGCCAAGCACAGAAACGGTTCGACAGGTACGGTAGAGCTGGCTTGGATCCCGCAATACACCAAGTTCGGGAATCGTATGTTTGATGAACAGCCCTATCAAAACAAGGGTTGATTGCACTTTCAGGGAAACGGGCAAGGGATGAGTAGCTTGCTGGAGCAAATTAGGAAAGATATAATAAAACACTCCCTCCTTCAAAAAGGAGAAGGTGTGGTGGTTGGGCTGTCAGGAGGGGCCGATTCGGTTTGCCTCCTTAAGGTGTTGTCTGAGTTTAGAAATGAGCTTGAACTTAATATTATCGCTGTTCATGTACACCATGGCTTGAGAGGCCGGGAGGCCGACGAGGATCAAGCCTTTGTGGAGGCTCTTTGCGCAAGCTGGGGTATAGCATTGAAAACCTTCCGGGTGGATCTCAAGAGATTGTGCCATGAGCAGGGAGGCTCTCTTGAGGAAACCGGACGTGAAGTCCGCTACAGACTTTTTCGTGAGGTCATGGAGGAAACCGGCGCGAATGCCGTGGCCGTGGCACACCACCGGGAAGACCAGGCCGAGACCCTCATGCTCCATATTTTACGGGGAACGGGCCTGGATGGGCTGTGCGGCATGAATATGAAACAAGGATATGTCATCCGGCCCCTTTTAAACGCAGGGCGGGCACAAATCCTTCGATATCTTGAGGCTAACGGGATTTCTTTTCGCATTGACAGCAGCAACCTCACCGGCGAATTTACCAGGAACCGTATCAGAAATGTACTGTTTCCCATGATTCAGGAAATGTTTGGAGTTGATCCGACCACACAGCTTGTCAGGTTGTCTCATATTGTTAGAGAAGATAGGGATTATATTGAAGAGGCCGCAGAAAAGGCATACCAAGTTGTGCTTCTTTCAGAAAATGATCATATTGAGTTGTCCCTAAAAGATCTCCAAAGCTTTTCCGCATCCATAATAAAAAGGATAATCAGGCGTGCTTGGGAGAGAATAAACACCAATCGAAAAAATCTTGAGCAGGTGCATGTTGACCAAATAATGGAACTATGCCGCAGCGGCCATACAGGGAAAAAAATACGGTTACCTAAAGGGATTGAAGCACGGATTTCCTATGATAAGCTGATTTTTTCAAGGCAGGAGATAGAAGCTCAGGAGCCCTATACCTATCCGATTCCCGATGAAGGAACAATAAGGGCTCAACAGGCTGGAGGAATTTTACATGCCGCCCTTTTACCGGGAAATGAGGCGTTCCTGCTTTATGGCAACCCGGATACAATAAAAGAAAATGCATTTATTCAACTCTTTGATTATGATAAGCTAAAATGTGGAATAACTCTAAGGAACCGCAACGACGGAGACCGCATTCGTCCTTATGGAGCCGGAGGAGAAAAGAAATTAAAAGATTACTTTATTGATCAAAAGGTTCCATGGGATAAGCGCTCGAGAATTCCATTGGTTGCAATAGACCAAAGGATCATCTGGATTATTGGCATGAGAACCTCAGAAGACTTTAGGGCACGACCCGACACCCAAAGGGTGTGGGTGCTTTCGTGGGAGGGGCTTTAATTATGGAGGAGTTAAACATGGCAAAGTTGAAGGTTTTAATCAGCAGAGAAGAACTACAGGCAAAAACCAGGGAACTGGCCGCAAGGATTGCCAAGGATTATGAAGGCAAGGATCTTTTACTGGTCGGCGTATTGAAGGGTGGATTTATGTTTTTGTCCGATCTGGTGCGGGAGCTCGAGATTCCTGTCAGCATAGACTTTATTTCTGTCAGCAGCTATGGCAATTCAACGGTTTCCTCAGGTGTGGTCAGAATTTTAAAGGATATTGATTATGATATTACCGGTAAGCATGTATTGCTTGTAGAAGATCTTATTGACACAGGTTTGACGCTTACATACCTGAAGGATTTGTTTGCGGCAAAGCATTGTGCAAGTGTTAGATTATGTACCATTTTAGACAAGCCTTCAAGGCGTAAGGTGAATTTAGAAGTTGATTATCAGGGTATAATAATTCCCGATAAGTTTGTTATCGGTTACGGTCTGGACTACGCCGAAAAATACCGTAACCTGCCTGACGTATGCATTGTAGAGGAAATATGATGCTTCGAAAAAAGTTATAATGTTGTTTTTTTATATTGGGTATGTTACCATAATATAATAATTTGAAATGGTTGTAATATTTTATATATAACCCATACAGGCCTTAAAAACAGGTCGTTACAGGAGGTTGAATTTATTGAAGAATGTTAGGGGCTTCAGCTTTTATGTCATCATATTTGTGATTATGGCCCTGGTCATCATGATGTACACTAATATCAGTAATCCAACTGATATGAAATATTCCGACTTTCGTCGGGAACTCGATGCCGGTAATGTAAAAAGCGTACTGGTAAGAACGCTTCAAGCAGAAGTTATTTTGGAAAAGGCATCAGGCAACTTATCCGCTGATTATCGCTATAATATCAGCTTTCTGTCACAGGAAGCTTTTATAAATCTACTGGATGACTCCTACAATTCCGGGAAGCTCCAGAATTTCGATATTGAGAAGAAAGCCAGCCCGCCGTGGTGGCTCGAAATGCTTCCCATGTTTGCCATGGTCATTCTCTTTGTATTCTTCTGGATTTTCTTCATCCAGCAGTCCCAGGGCGGCGGCAATCGCGTCATGTCCTTTGGTAAGAGCAAAGCGCGCATGGTCAATGATGACGGCAAAATGAAGGTGCGTTTTAACGACGTAGCCGGTGCCGATGAAGAGAAGGAAGAGCTTGAGGAAATAGTAGGATTCCTGAAAGAACCCAGAAAGTTTGTGGAGCTTGGTGCCCGTATTCCAAAGGGTGTCCTTTTGGTGGGACCTCCCGGTACCGGTAAAACTCTTCTTGCAAAAGCCGTAGCAGGTGAAGCCGGAACTCCCTTCTTTTCCATCAGTGGTTCCGACTTTGTGGAAATGTTCGTAGGTGTCGGTGCATCCCGTGTCCGTGACCTTTTTGAACAGGCCAAAAAAAATGCGCCCAGTATTATTTTTATTGATGAAATAGACGCTGTAGGCCGTCATAGAGGCGCAGGCCTCGGCGGTGGCCATGATGAACGTGAGCAGACCCTGAATCAGCTCCTGGTTGAAATGGACGGATTCGGAATTAACGAGGGCGTTATCATTCTGGCTGCCACCAACCGTCCTGACATTCTTGATCCCGCACTTATGCGTCCGGGACGTTTCGACAGGCAGGTTGTAGTAAGCTATCCCGACATCAAGGGACGCGAGGCCATTCTGAAGGTTCATTCCAAGAACAAGCCCCTGGCAACCGACGTGGATTTGAAGGATATTGCCAAGACTACGCCCGGCTTTACAGGAGCAGACCTGGAGAATCTCCTCAATGAGGCGGCCCTTTTGGCAGCTCGTAAGAATCGTAAAGATATCTCCATGGTTGAAATAAAAGAAGCCAATTATAAGGTCATGATGGGTCCGGAAAAGAAGAGCCGTGTCATCAGCGACAAGGAAAAGCGGCTTACTGCTTACCATGAGGCGGGCCATGCCATTGCAGTCCGTGTTGTTTCCACCACTGTCAAGGTTGACAGAGTAACCATTGTTCCTTCAGGCCGGGCCGGAGGCTTTACCTCCTTCAAGCCCGATGAGGATAGGCAGTATACCACAAAGGCTCAGCTTATTGAGCAAATTGTTGTAAGCCTTGGCGGCAGGGCTGCGGAGGAACTGGTCTTAGGTGAAATCAGCACCGGTGCATCCGGTGATTTGAAGAGTGCCAATGGCATCGCGCGTAATATGATCACCAAGTATGGTATGAGCGAGGAGCTCTCCAATCTCGTATTCGGCGATGAAAACGATGAGGTTTTCCTGGGCAAGAGCTATGGGCATACCCGTAATTACAGCGAGGAAATCTCAGCAAAGATTGATACTGAGATCAAGAAAATCATCGACGACTCCTATGCCAGAGTTAAAGAGATCCTCACCGAGAACATGCAAAGGCTTGAGGATATTACCAAGGCTCTCCTCGAAAAAGAGCGCCTGGATTCCGACGAATTTGAGGAGATCTTTAAAAACGGCTACAATGCGCCCGTAAATGTGTAAGCTTTTTTGATGGACAGAGTCACTCTTAGAAATGTTGAACCGGCAATATAGGTAACTTTTAGATAGCTGCTTTAGATTTAAGGCAGCTATCTTCGTTTTGTTCGAAGAAAAAAACTTTAAAATATTTGTCCGGGTTTTGCTTAATATGATAAAATAGGAGAACACTAGAGGATAAACTTGGCAGGGATGATGGGCCATGCATGACATTAAGACCATGAGAAATCTTAAGCCGTCCTATAATAAAAGTCTCATTTTTACAAGGCTTGGGTATGATAAGAACAGGACTGAGCTTTCGACTGAAATAAGAAATGATGTAGAGCGGCTTTTAGCAAAAACGGAAAATATCCTGGACATTACTGCGGCCTTCCGCATCGTGAATATTTTAGAAATAAAAGCCCCTCGAGTGATGCTTGAGGATAATACCCTGCTTGTGGGTCAAAAGCTTTCGGAGTTGCTTAATAATTGCGAACAGGCACTCCTCATGCTGGCTACAGGCGGCAAGAGAATAATGGAGCATTTGGCCCGACTTCAAAAGGCCGGGCATATGAGCGAAGCTATTATCGTGGACGCAGCCGCTTCAGAAATCACTGATGCCGCATTGGATGTGGTGATGGCCTCTGTTGCGCAGCAGCTTCGGCCCAAGGGACTGGCTCTGACACGAATGCGCTTCAGTCCGGGGTATGGGGATTTCGATATTACCCAACAGGCAGATTTTTTCCGCCTGCTTAAGGCTGAGTCCTATGGACTTACCTTGAATGATGCTTACCTATTAATTCCGGAGAAATCAGTCTTTGCAATTGCCGGTATCGGCGGTGCAGGATAGGCAACGGAGGTTTCTATGACAAAAAGAGGGTTTAAAAAACTATTTCAGAATAGAATCGTACTGCTGGATGGAGGCATGGGCACACTACTTCAAAAGCTGGGTATGCCAAGCGGGGTCTGCCCGGAAAAATGGGCCTCTGAAAATGCAGGAGTTGTAAAAATGACGCAAGCTCGTTATCGAGAGGCCGGTTCCGATATTCTCTATACCTTTACCCTTGGAGCTAATGCCATCAAGCTTTCGGAATATGGCCTTTCGGATGAGACCTATGCCATCAACAAGCTTCTTGCCCAGGTCACCCGAAGCGCGGCAGGAGAGGAAGGACTTGTAGCCGGGGATATTTCCTCTTGCGGAACCCTTCTCATGCCCTATGGGGATGTCAGCTTTGAAGAGGCCGTGGATAGCTTTAAAGCACAGGTCAGAGGCCTTTTGGACGGGGGTGTGGATCTCTTTGTCATTGAGACCATGCTGGACCTTCAGGAGGCACGTGCGGCCCTTATAGCTATTAAAGAGCTCTGTGAGCTGCCCGTCATGGTAACCATGACCTATGAAGCAGGCCAGCGCACACTGATGGGAACTGATCCGGTCAGTGCCCTGGTCACCCTCCAGTCACTGGGGGCTGATGCAGTGGGGTGCAATTGCTCCAGCGGACCGGCTGAAATGGTGGATATCCTTGCCCGTATGAAGCCCTATGCAAAGGTTCCCTTAATTGCCAAGCCCAATGCGGGAAAGCCAAGGCTGGAAAACGGCAAAACCATTTTTGATATGGATGCAGCCAGGTTTACCTCTTATACGGAAGCGCTGATTGAAGCTGGGGCTAATGGTCTGGGAGGCTGCTGCGGCACAACGCCGGAATACATTGAAAAAATTGCGGAAATCACCTCTCGATGCCGCCCTGTAAAGGTTGAAAGAAGACCCTATAGCCTGGCCTGTTCAAATCGACTGACCCATGAGATTCATCCCAGCCTGCCCTTTACCGTAATTGGAGAAAGGTTGAACCCAACGGGGAAAAAGGCATTAAAAGAGGCTCTTTTACAGGGAGATATGGATACCGTCGCCGATATTGCCCGGGAACAGGTTGAGGCGGGCGCTGCACTTTTGGATATTAACGCCGGGGTGCCTGGTATTGATGAGAAAGAAACCCTGACGGCCATGGTCAGTACTGTCTGTAATACGTGCTCTGCTCCCATTCTCATTGATACCTCCAACCCTGAGGCCCTGGAGGCGGCTCTGAGGATTTATCCCGGAAGAGCGGTCATTAATTCCATCTCGGGAGAAACAGAAAAAATAGAACGGCTTTTGCCGCTGGCGAAAAAATATGGGGCCATGTTTGTTCTCCTCCCCGTCGATGACAAAGGTGTACCTGAAACTGCCGAGGAGAGAATCGAGATCATAAAGCGCGTTTTGCGTGAAGCTAAGAAATTGGGCTTTGGCAAAGAAGATATTTTAGTGGACGGCCTTGTCATGACGGTGGCCTCAAATGCCGAAGGTGCGCTGGAAACCCTCAAGGTTATAGCCTGGTGCGACAAGTCCAAGATAAATACCGTCATGGGGTTATCTAATGTATCCTTTGGCCTTCCTGCGCGTGAATCCATCAACTCGGCCTTCCTGGCCATGGCTGTTTCAAGGGGCTTGAGTACGGCTATTATGAATCCCAATAACGAGCAAATGATGTTGGCAGTTAGAGCCTCCGATGCACTGGCGGCCAGGGATAAAAACGCCGTCAATTATGCGGCTGTTTATTCAGGCCAGGGCAAAGCTCCGGATAGGACTGCAAAAGCTTCGGAAGGTACTGCTAAAACGCTTTATGATGCCATTATAAACGGTGCCCGTGACACGGCTGAAGAGTTAGCTCGGCAAGCGCTTATCAACGGAAGGGATGCAAAGGCCGTCATTGACGAGGAGCTGATTCCGGCTATTAAAACAGTTGGGGATCTCTATGAGCAGAAGCATTACTTTCTGCCCCAGCTCATACGCGGCGCTGAGGCTATGGAAAAGGCAATGGCTGTGCTTACACCGGAGTTGACCCGTGATACAGAAGAAAAAACAGAGTGTTCTCAAACAGTCGTCATTGCGACTGTTAAAGGCGATGTCCATGATATTGGCAAGAATATCGTGGCCATGCTTTTAAAGAATTATGGCTTTAATGTGGTGGATCTTGGAAAGGATGTGGAAGCCTCTCGTATAATTGAGGCTGCAAAGACAAATAATGCAGATATCATCGCCCTTTCCGCGCTGATGACCACCACAATGAACCAGATGCCAAAGGTCATGTCCCTAATGAAAACGGAGGGGCTGGACTGCGAGCTGATGGTAGGGGGTGCCGTGTTGGATAAGCGTTATGCAGAGAGTTTTGGGGCACATTATTCTCAGGATGCTTACTCAGCGGTAAAATTGGCACAAAGCTTCAAGAAAGAAGAACATTAATGGGGGTTTGACATGGAAAGCTTTTTAAAACTCGGATTCTTTTCAATGGCTGATAAGGTCACAGATGCTATAGGCAAGGCATTCCCGTACATTTTAACGGGCGCCGTGATTATTGCTATCTGGATTTACTTTCTCTTTCTCGTACCCAGGAAAACAAAACGATACAATGGCCTGTCGGAATATCTTCATGATATTCTGAACTTCAGGGTGATGTTAAGCAGCGGGTTGGCCAAGATTCTTTATATGGCTTTCGCTCTGGTTTTATTTATTGTAGGTGTTGTGGCCATGTTTGTGGCCAATTTCCTGGTTGGGCTTGTAGGGACACTTATTCTGCAAATTATCCTGAGGGTGCTGTTTGAGCTCTTCATGGTCTTTTTCTCCATCCAGGAGAACGTGGCGATCATCAAGGAAAGCCGGGAACAGTCAGAGGATGATTATTTCACTGACGAAGAGGATGTAGAAGACTAACCTGTTGGTGCGTTCTTGTTGGAACGCACCTCTTTCGCGGGCCGAAGTATCCCTTCTCTACTCATGACTGACAAAGGTATAAACGCAGTAGGCTTTCGGGATAGCCATTCAAGACGTCTTGATAAGATTCGGTAGAAATTTATACTAGTACTAGACAAATGCTATGAGCTTGTGCTACAATAGACTTCGCTGCATGACATGGTGCATGCGGGTGTAGTTCAATGGCAGAACATCAGCTTCCCAAGCTGATTGCGAGGGTTCGATTCCCTTCACCCGCTCCAGTTCAACATAGTACGCCCTCATAGCTCAGTAGGTAGAGCGCATCCATGGTAAGGATGAGGTCATCGGTTCAACTCCGATTGAGGGCTCCAGTTTAAAAGGCTTTCGAGGTTTTAACTTCGAAAGCTTTTAGCTTTATACCCTTACCGTAACCCTTACCGAAGAAAACAGGCAAATTATCAGACAAACATGTTTAAAAAGATATGCTTCAAAAATCTATAGAGTTAATTTGTTATTTAGAAATTTTTATTACTTCTCTTAGATCAAGGAGACCACCGCAAGCGGCTATCGGTAGTGATTTCGCGAAAAGCGCATGATTAGTCGATATAAGAGCAAAGCAGCATAAAACCGGAGTTTGTCCGGTTTATGCTACTTGAGATCAGGAAAGAACTGATTCATTTTATTAATAGATTCCCGCTTAAGTCCATCGAGAACGTGGGCATATTTTGCGGTCTGGGTAGTAGTGCTGTGCCCTAGTAATTCCTGTAGAACCCTCTCTCTTTCTCCAGCCTCTAGTAGCCTTGTGGCGAAGGTATGCCTCAAAGCATGGAAATTTGTATGAGGAATTTTTGCATCTTCGATGAGACTATAAAAATGCCTCATCATATTTCTCGGCTCAATATGGTTGCCTAATTCTGTACAGAACACAAGATTCTTATTATTATAATGCTTTTCAGCCTTGTCAATTTCCTTCAACTGCTTTTCTCTGTGTTCCTTCAAGATAGGTATGATGCAATCTGGTATGGGAATCAATCTGCTTGATTTTTTGGTTTTAGGGGTCTGAACACTTAGCTGAGTTTTTTTACCATCCGGACTATCTTTTAACCTAATTCTCACAAGAGTCTTGCATACATTGATCGATTGGTCCTCAAGATTGACGTCTTTCCATGTAAGGCCTAGTAGTTCGCCAAGACGCAATCCAGTAGCTAAATCTAAGTAAAAGGCCGCCTTTAACCTGGAGCCATTAACAGTAGTCAAGAATTGGGCTTGCTCTTCCTTTGTTAGAACACGTATTGGTTTCTCCTTTAGTTTTGGAGGATCCACATCTTTTACCGGATTAGCAGGTATTAGTTTCTTCCTTACCGCGTTATCCAAACACTGATGCAATATATTATGTATTTTTATTATTGTTGCGGTAGATAACCCTCCCTTGCCATCATACCTACCTTTTGAAAGCTTTTCACTGTAAAACCGCTGAATGCAATCTATGTCAATATCTTTTAATGCGGTATTGCCTAAAGACGGCTTAATATGAACGCGAACGTGTTGCTCATATGTTCCGTAAGTAGTAGGCTTGATTCTACCGCTCGACTTTATTTGGTCCAGCCACGAATCGATGAAATCGCTTAAGGTTTTTCTTGAGGGTTCAACGTACTTACCCTCTTTAATTGTTGCCAGAAAGCTTATCATCTTTGAATTTGCTTCTTCACGGGTTTTTCCATAAACAGATTTCTGGATCTGCTTTCCCTCAGCGTTAAAACCGATACTGAACCTTGCTTCCCATAGACCTTTTCGTCGTTGTCTTATACTTCCTTCATTTTGTCCTCGTTTCCTCTTTGCCATGACCTCGTTCTCCTTGTTGCAATTTAAAAGATTGACAGGGCATAATGTAACCTGCATATGCCCTGTCAGACACCTGATCATTTGTAATGTGATATGATCCATTCCTCAAGATCTGCTTCTCTTATTCTGATCTTTTTGCCTACTTTGAAGCATGGGAATCCGGGTCTCCTTGTGTAGCTGTACATAAGGTTTAAACCAATATGTAGTTTTTTCGCCGCCTCCGCTACTGTTAAAATGTCACTAACAGCCATCAAATTTCACTCCCTATGTCGATGAGCATTAAGTACTATCGTTTATATTCACATAATAAGCCGGGGAGGGGATGGCTGAAAATTGGATTATAAAGACGACAAAATACCTATAACCTGAGTAATGTGTCATAAGCTTTATCAATCAAAGGGTTTCCATCCATTGTTTTGGCGAACAGATTCTCTTTATATGAACCACTTCTACGTAGCGGTTCTGTATGTGTGGCAAAGTCAGATACAGCATTGATCATCCGGTATGCGGTTTTGGGAATATCACCGAGATCAGGTGCCTCAAAATACCTTTGTTTTAGGTCGGAACGAAGTAGATCTATATTCCTTACTTGAGCCGCTCCGGCGTTCTCGGGTATTGGAAGCAGTTCCTCAATAAATTCCATAGCTCGTTTGTCAGAAAGACTTTTACTATTAAGAACCTCAGTTCCTATCACAAGCTTATCCATATAAAATTCCGATAGTAACAGAGTTTTCTTTGCTTCCTGTAGCTTCGTTTGCATATCACCGGTATGAATCGTGGACCAGATCCTCTTAGCATCAAGAAGAGCAAGATTCAAAGTATTCTGACATACCACACGAACGGGTGTCATTGCTACCTTAATTGCACCGCTACCGTCGTGGGTATTGCTGAAGACCATATATGGTGTTATATCATTTCCAATAATTTTATAGGTCTGAGGTAATCTTGCAAGTAACCAAACCCGCCGCCCTTGCTGGAGCGACCCTGCGGTTTCATAAGTAACTCCCTCGCCAAGTAAAGCATCAGTAAAGGCAAAGGCCTCTTGGTTCTGAACAATCCGATATCTATCGGTAACTACACCCAGAACTTTGTTATCAGAGGCTCTAATATTGGCCCTAAAGCCTGGAATGAGGATCGAATCCTCAGTGTATATCTCCTGCTGGTTTACATCCCAATCAAGACCGGCCAATTTTAACGCTTCATTAGATGTAGGCGCCTTTTCAATCCTAGTGCCAAGCCCATACCATGGCACCTCTCTAACATAAAACATTGTTTCAACATTTGCAGGCATTTCTAAACACTCCTTATAATTATTTTAGAGAACAAATGAAAAGGGACCGGATCTTATTCGGTCCCTCAAGCGGTTTATCCTGCCTTCTTTTTACTACTCAGCTCATCAATAAGCTTTGAGGCTTTCTGTTTGTCCAAAGCTTTAAAGTTAATATCAAGCTTCAATTCGGTAGCTAGCTTTTTCAGTAAATTCATTTGAGCAGGAGTAACCGGTTCACTGGTGGAATCATTAAGATCACACATTTGAATTTCCTCAAGCGAGCACATCCCTATGTTTGTAAAATCACGCAGCACTCTTGCTTTCGCCCTTGTTGCAGCCATTCTGATAATATGCGGGATAATTTTCTGGTCAACACTTTCGGGCCCAGCATCTCCATAATCGGCAAAACTCTGATGATCAGTTCCTACCAAGCAAGCACGACATATGCATACCTTTCCGTTGTCGGCAGAGGGAAACTGAATGATCGTAACCTCAAGACAGAGAATACCTTTATTATGTGCCTCATTCAGGAGGCCCTCATACTTTACGAAGTTGGTGCCCTTAATGTTGACAATATAGCGCTCATCTACCATCTCCTACCTCCTTAAGCTGTCACCATGATTCGGGGAAGCAATTCATCCATAGCCAATATAGCTGTAACAAAATCATCATCTGTCCTATTGTTTCCAAGGAAAGTATAAATCCTTGGAGAATTTGACCGATCAACTTTGATGTCTAGGCTGCAACGGCTTGATGAGATATAGGCCTCTTGTTCCAAGTGCTCAAGGAAGCATAAATAATCATCCATGATTTGTCGCTCGGCATCCTCGCGATCCCTATCAATATAGATGTCATCCGGTAGTTTCCAGAAATCTAGAAGCGTAATTGGTTCAGATATAATCAGAAGCCCTGAATTGCCCTTTACTATCCATTCGATTAGAGGACCTTCCAAACTATCAATTCCTTTTGCTCTAAGGGTGAATATGGCGTTTTCAGGTCCTACCTGGGAATGGAGAAAATCAAAACCGATAAGCCTCATAAGCATAGTTTTCGCTTCCGGTACGGTTATATCACATATACAGTTTGACATAATGACACCTTCCTCCTAAAGGTTAAGAATCTCAAGTCCGCTATCTTTTGCCTTCTTATAAGCCCAAAACAGCAGGATCTTTGAAGTGATCACCGCTCCGAATAAAAAGACTTCCTGGGGTATCTTAGGGATCCGGAAGTTTACCTGATTTAATCCTTGGTTCTCTTCGATATTGGAGCGGATTACAGTATTGGCAATGGACTTAGCTATTCGGTTAACACAGCTGTCTAAAGAATTACTCATTGTATTACTGTTATTTTGTCTGGTTTCGTATTTCTCATTATTATCGTATTTTGAATAAAGCTGAAACGGAAAAGATTCCATCTGTTTTCCCCCTTTTATGCGGCTTTTTGCTTGCCTATTTCATGATTTGTAATGGTGCTGATGTCTGATGCAAGAGTATCCAGCATTCTTTCCCCAGTAGCTTTAAGGGTGTACACGGTAAAGATAGCCGCTGCTGCTGTTGCACCGAGTATCAGTGTATTTACTACAGTTCTTGATAAACTTCGAATTAATGAGTTCTGCATAATTCTCACCTCCTGTCTGAATTTTTTGCATATAAAAACAGCAAGCAAACCTTGCTGAAAAAAGAGAGCCTTACGGCTCTGTGGATTGTCGGCAGTTTAACTACCGATACGTTTGTTTGCTGTCAATGTCTCTTTGACAACATTGTAGCTTTCTACAACTGAGCGAATAGCGTTATTGCTTTCGTCCCTCAGCTTATTCGAAGCGATTGTGGTAACGACTAGGGCTACTCCTGTTTTAAGAAGATTTGCTCCTGTGCGGCTTAATGCGGTGGTTATAGTATTGTCCATGATATCAACCTCCTGGTATTTATTACCTTACTCATACCGAAGAAATTGATTAATGAACGAAAATAACGAACACTTGATTAAGTATTCGTTGCTATATTTCTTATAACCTATTTTTTATAAGATGTCCGATAATATTGTTAGGAAGGAATATTGTAAAAAGGGAAGGAGCATATTGCTCCCTGTGGTTTATTCTTTTTTGGCAGAATCAGCTATCTGCCTTAAGTCTAAGGCAAAGAATATTCCACTTAGAAGTCTTTCTATTTAGTAAAAGGCCTCTCAGGTTTGGGGATGCCACACTGCTCAAATAACCCACGGCAACGATAACCGGTCCAATCTGAGCATTTTCCACCGCAAGGCAACTTCTGCTCTGTTACAATGTCATATTGTTCGCCTTTTGAGCAATAATACTTTTCTCCATTTATGATAGCCGTGGTTTTTCCATACTTGCTGAAATAGCAGCATTGGTATTGATTTGGGTATTTGTTACAGATCACAATTATCACCAACTGAATTACTTTAAGATAATTGTAAGATGGAATTGAAAATGTTGCAAATAAACTTTTTTTGGTTTGCATATCGATCACTAGTTTGTGGTTGTGGTTGAATTTACTCAGTCCAAGACTTACTTTCGACCTATTTGCCAATGAAGTATGACTTGCGTATAAAGCAATTATATTGGAATTTCCTGGAGATTTAGGCTTTCTGGTTGGGGAATTTTTTAGAAAGTAGCACTGGTTTGGTGACGACAGTGCTTATTAGCATATTTGCCCGGGTCGACAGAGTAACTACATATATCTTGCCTCCTTAAATATGATAATATATGATAAGAAATAACTGTACTATATATTTTCCGGTTGATTACTAGGAAGAGAGGGCTATTTGATTACTAGGGAGAGAGGGCTATTTGATTACTAGGGAGAGAGGGCTATTTATGAGGCAAAAGGACATATCCGAAGCAAAAATCGATATTGCAAAACCTCATACCGTCCAGAAATTCGGTTTAGTCGAAGAGTACGTCGGTGCATGGGCGCAAAAGCTCCTCCAGTATGAAGGGTGCGATGGTATTATCTTCATTGACTGTATGTGTAACAGTGGTGTTTATCAAGACATCTCAGGAAATCAGGTCTTCGGGACCCCCATAAGAGTATCAAGACTATTAGCTGAAACTATGCTGAAATATCCCAACAAGAAAGCAGAGCTATACTTTAACGATTTATCATTGGCGAAGATTGAGATGCTGAAAGAATACCTCCCGCCCAACACTGCTTCACTAGTGATTCATACAAGTGCCATGGATGGGAACACTTTACTACGGAAGTTCCCAATCAATCCAAAGCATCCATACCTTCTTATCTATGATCCTTATCAGGCGACAATTGACTGGGATGCACTCACACCCTTTTTGAACGCGTGGGGAGAAGTGATCATCAATCACATGGTTTCAGATGTGGTCAGAGGATTGCCCAAGGCAAAGAAACAAACTGTTAAAGTAAAATACGAAGAAACATATCAGTCTGACATCGATGAATTGTTGGAGCTTGGTAGTGACCGGAAGGCATATGAGCAGAAGATCAAGGATGTTATATCGAAGCAAACAGCTTCCGACCGCAAGAACTACATAGCGTCGGCCCCGTTCTTTAATAGAACTAATGGACAGGTTTACAGCCTGATTCATTGTACAGGGCACATTGAAGGGTTCAAGTTGTTTAAGAAAACTAGTTGGAAAACATTTGGTGGGAAATCGTCGGCGAAGATCACTCACGAAGTAGAGAACCAACTCATGTTTGATTTGGGCTGCTCGTTCGAGCCCACAACCGCTACAGATGAATTTTGCTACACCATCTGTGACATAGCAAAATATCTTTGTGGGGAATTCAAAGGGAAGAAGGATATACCATTCGATGATGTCTATGGATCTTTAGAAGAACACCCTATATTCCCGTCTGATGGGTTTCGAAATGATATAAAGCAGGAATTAAAGACTTATTGTCACGTTACTATAACAAAATCGACGATGTCCTTTCCCTGATGGTAGCTGGTTAAAATGATTACAGGAGAAGAGTATATATGGAGACGATTAAACGTAAAACTATGCTTTATAAAACAGGCGTGGAATATGGAGACTACACCATGAATCACGTTCTTGGTTGTTCACATGGTTGCAAATACCCGTGTTATGCATACTTGATAGCTAAGAGATTCTGCAAAGTTGGATCTTATCGCGAGTGGGTTGAGCCTCGGCTAGTCATCAATACACTGGAAATCCTTGATAAGGAAATCCCGCGACTGAAGTCGAAAATCAAGTCCGTACATCTTTGTTTCACTACTGATCCTTTCATGTACGGGTATGATGAAATAAAAGAAATAAGTATTGCTGCCATACGGAAGCTGAATGCCGCGGGCATCAAGTGTACTATTCTTTCTAAAGGCATATTACCTATAGAGTTATCTGGCTTTTCAAAAGACAATGAATATGGAATTACTCTTATATCCCTTGATGAGGCATACCGTGAGAAGACTGAACCAGGAGCAGCACCATATTCAGACCGACTAGCGGCGTTGAGGGCATTGCATGAACGTGGATGTAAGACATGGGTTAGTGTTGAGCCATACCCAACGCCAAATCTCATTGATCAGGATTTAGATACAATCCTACAGGCAATAGATTTTACAAATAGGATTATTTTCGGGCGCACCAACTACAGCAAGGAAGTAAGCGCGTATGTGATGCATCGTGCTTTTTACAATGAGCAGGCGGCAAAGGTTATAGCTTTTTGTAAGGAGCACAACATTCAGTATTACATAAAGGAAGGAACCATTACACTTACAGAGGTTCAACGTTAGTTAAGGAGCGATTCTGAAGTGGCACGAAACACCAATAATAAATACACAAAATCAAAACAGCGAGTAGCTGACCACGGGGAGGTTTTTACCGCTGACCGCGAGGTCAACGCGATGCTTGACCTTGTAAAGCAGGAGACCGAACGCATCGAGAGTCGTTTCTTTGAACCGGCTTGTGGCGATGGCAATTTTCTGGCGGAGATACTTCGTAGAAAACTGGCGGTAGTAAAATCCCGCTACCGCAAAAGCTCTGCATGTTACGAGAAATATGCTGTTCTCGCTGTTGCGAGCATTTACGGAGTGGAATTGCTCCCTGACAACGTAGAAGAGTGCAGGGAGCGCATGTACGTAATATTTAATAATGAATACACTGTACACTGCAAGAAATACGCGAGCGACGAGTGTCGCGAAGCCGTCCGGTTCATACTGCGGCATAACATCCTATACGGTGATGCTTTGACATTAAAGCAAGCGTCGGGTGAACCCATTATCTTTGCGGAGTGGTCTATGGTGTCAGGGGACCTTCTTAAACGCAGAGATTTCAGGCTTGATCAGATGCTTAATGGTCATACACCTAATATGCAGATCGATTTATTTTCTGGCAATGCCGAATGGAGATATGATGAGGAAGTACAAGCCTTCATCCCGCTTCCAATCAGGGAATTCCCGCCGATCCATTATAGGAGGGTGCAGCAATATGAGTAGTGCGGACTTCTATGCTAACACTTATAACCCAGATGTCCTTATGTGCCTCGCGAATCTCTCAAGTGACGAGGTTTTTACGCCTCCCGATGTTGCGAACAAAGTACTGGACATGCTCCCTCAGGAGGTATTTCGGGATAAAAGTGCTACATTTCTCGACCTTGCATGTAAGTCGGGCGTATTCCTTCGCGAGATTGCCAAGCGCTTACTTGTCGGACTTGAAAGTGAGATACCTGACCTTCAGGAACGAATTGATAATATATTCAAGAAGCAGCTCTTCGGTATTGCAATTACCGAAATGACCTCGCTTTTGTCAAGGCGGAGTGTGTACTGTTCAAAATATCCAAACAGTAGATACTCAGTCGTTTCCTTTGATGATGTCCAAGGAAATATCCGTTTTAAGACTTTAAGGCATGTATGGACAAACGGCAGGTGTGCTTTTTGCGGGGCAAATCAATCCGAGTACGGCTATATATCAGAAGGCGGTAAGCGTTCCGATGGACTCGAAACACATGCCTATGAACTTATACATACCAGTAAACCGGAGGAGATTTTCAAAATGAAATTTGATGTAATTGTCGGCAATCCGCCTTACCAACTCAGCGATGGTGGAAATCAATCAAGCGCAATGCCGATTTACCATAAATTCATAGAGCAAGCAAAGAAACTAAAGCCACGGTATCTTTCAATGATAGTACCTTCTCGATGGTTTACAGGGGGTCGGGGACTCGACGCATTTCGTGATGAAATGCTTCACGACGACAGACTCAGGGTTATTCACGATTTCCCAAATGCCTCAGATTGCTTCCCCGGAGTTGAAATTAAAGGCGGTGTCTGCTATTTTCTTTGGGAACGTGATAATCATGGGAACTGCAAGGTTTATTCTCACTCGGGTGATGATGTTTCATTCTCTGAGCGCCCATTACTTGAAGAGGGCATGGATGTGTTCCTAAGGAATGCAGAGCAAATTTCCATTCTTCATAAGGTTCGTTCACTGAAAGAACCATCTTTCTCAGATTTACTTAATGGAGGCAGATACTTCGGCTTCCACACAAAAGTAGATTGGAAAGATAAAGAGCACGGGTTCATCCAAACCGCAGACGGAAAATCCAAGTATCCAATCCTATCCCATGAGACAAAAACTTATAATATTAAGGTGTATATTCATAAGGGTACTTGCTGGATATCAGAATCTAATATTACTCGTAATTTTGAGGATGTGTGCAAGTACAAAGTAATCATCCCCAGATCCGGAAATCCGGGAAGTACAATCTTGGGAAAGCCAAAGCTTAGTGAGCCTAACTCTTGTAGTTCTAACACTTATGTTATAGCTATTCCGCCTGAAGGTAAAAACCAAAGGGAGATAGCAGAGAATATAATTATCTACCTGCAAACAAGGTTTTTACGTTTCCTCGTTTCATTAAAGACAACTACCCAAGACATGCCGCCGAAAGCATATGCATTTGTACCAATGCAAAATTTCACACAGAAATGGACTGATAAAGATCTGTACGAAAAATATGGATTGTCTGCAGAAGAGATCAAGGTAATCGAAGATGCTATCCCTGTGATGGATTTAGGCGGTGATGATGATGAGTAAAGAGTTCTTCCCGCTTCGCCCCAATGCGCAGCCGATGATCTATGCCTACGAAGATAGTAACCCAGAATACCGAGGTTTGCTTAAAGTGGGTTATACGGCAGTTGACGTGGAACAGCGCGTGGCACAGCAATATCCTACAAAGCGCCCAGACGGGAAAAAGCCGTACCGAATCCTGTTTGCCGAATCAGCTATTTACTCTAACGGTAGCACATTCACTGATCATGATATTCACCGCATCTTAAAGAAAAAGGGATTCCACAGTGAAGGCGGTGAGTGGTTCCGTTGCAGAGTTGACGATGTGTGGGCGGCATACATAGCAGTCAGGGACCGGGTCGATAACGAGGAAAACCGTACACGCAATTTTAAAATGCGTCCCGAGCAGCAAGAAGCGATCTCCAAGACCATTGAATATTATAAATCCATTTTAAAGGAGAAAGGCGCTCGAACCGCCAAGTTCCTCTGGAATGCAAAGATGCGGTTTGGTAAGACCTTTGCCGCGTATCAGCTTGCTAAACGTATGGGGTTATCAAAGATTTTGATTCTAACATTTAAGCCTGCTGTTGAGACGGCTTGGAGCGAGGATATCCTTACCCATGTTGATTTTGAGGGGTGGCAGTATGTTACCTGTAAAAACGGTATACTGGATGTCCACCCTAATCCAAATAAACCGATTGTTTGCTTTGGTTCATTTCAGGATTTACTCGGTACGAATGACTCTGGTGGGATCAAGACGAAAAACGAATGGGTGCATGCTACTAATTGGGACTTGGTTATTTTCGATGAATACCATTTCGGTGCCTGGCGGGAGAATGCCAAGAAGTTATTTGAACAAGAGGACGAGGACGCCTATGACTCTCTCGATATTGAGGTGTACAAGAAGGAGGAGGCAGACAACGCCTACAACGAAACCTTCTTGCCGATCTCGGCCAGCCGATATTTATATCTGTCTGGCACTCCTTTTCGTGCCATAAACTCTGGCGAGTTCATTGAGGATCAGATTTATAACTGGACATATTCCGACGAACAAAGGGCAAAAGAGGCCTGGGGAGAGGTACCTGATAATCCGTATGCTTCATTGCCGCGCATGGTGATGATGACTTATAAAATACCAGATAGTATCCGCCAGATCGCCATGAAGGGGGAGTTCGACGAGTTTGACCTTAATGTTTTTTTCTCGGCAAAAGGTAAAGGCGATGAAGCAAAGTTCACCTACGAAGACGATGTACAAAAGTGGCTTGACTTGATACGTGGCGCGTATCTCGGCACGACTACTGACGACTTAAAGCTCGGTGCGAGGAAGCCGGAGATGCCATATTCCAATAGCAGGCTTCTCAGCATCCTGACACATACACTTTGGTTTCTGCCGAACATAGCATCTTGTTTTGCTATGAGAAACCTGCTAGCCAAGAAGAACAATACGTTCTTCCACGATTATAAAATCAATGTTTGTGCGGGATCGGGTGCGGGCATAGGTGCAGATGCTCTTGGGCCAGTGTTGGAGTCAATGGGTAATCCGCTCAAGACTAAAACAATCACACTCTCCTGTGGTAAGTTAACCACCGGTGTGACAGTTAAGCCATGGACTGGTATATTCATGCTTCGCAATCTGTCTAGCCCCGAAACGTATTTTCAGGCGGCTTTCCGCGTCCAGAGCCCATGGGAAATCGATACTGGGGCTGGAAAACGAGAGATCATGAAGCACGAGTGCTATGTCTTCGACTTTGCCTTGGATCGCGCTTTGAAACAAATATCAGATTATAGTTGCCGCCTGAATGTAAACGAGACGAATCCAGAGAAGAAGGTGGAGGAATTTATACATTTCCTACCTGTCATCGCTTATGATGGCAGCACTATGAAGCAGATAAGCGCGAGTGATATCCTTGACATAGCTATGGCCGGTACATCTGCCACGCTGCTTGCACGACGCTGGGAGAGCGCCCTGCTGGTAAATGTGGATAATGAGACGCTCAAACGCCTCATGGCTAACGAGGATGCAATGCGTGTTCTCATGAGCATTGAGGGATTCCGTAGCCTTAACCAAGACATACAAACTATTATCAATCTATCCGATGCGGTGAAAAAGGCAAAGGCTAAGGGCGAAAAACTGACCCCCAAGGAGAAAAAGGAGATTTCCGAGGAGGAGAAAGAGTACAAGTCAAAGCGTAAGATGATCCAAGAGAAACTTATCAAATTTGCTACCCGTGTACCTGTGTTTATGTATCTTACTGACTATCGCGAATACAGTCTGAAAGACGTAATTACCCAACTCGAACCAGGCTTGTTTAAGCGTGTAACAGGTCTGGATGTCAAGGACTTTGAGTTGCTCGTTTCCCTCGGCGTGTTTAACGATCAGCTGATGAACGATGCCGTTTACAAATTCAAAAGGTATGAAGACTCAAGTCTCAGCTATACCGGCGTAAATAAGCACGAAGGTGAAAATGTTGGTGGCTACGACACTATTCTTACCTCTGAGGAGTATAAGAAGTTATTCGCTTCGCAGCAAGGCTCTATGACACCCGTCATGCAGGACTTTGATGATCTCCCGGAAGTGGATATAGATTTTAATGTTGATGATGAGGACGATATTGTTGAGGAGAAGCCTGTCAAGATAGCAAAGGATTCTGGGAAGACTACTATTAGAAAAAATGAGCCATCCACAGAGCCTATACGCAGCATAAAGTCGCCTGATACAGTTAATGTCCCTGTTCAGACATTGCACGCATCAGCACCGACACCCGAGATAGATATCTCGCGCTTTAAGCGCGGAACACCTGTGACGCATAAGACTTTTGGGAGCGGTACTGTAGTCAGAATTGTAGAGGACAAGATAATTGTGGCCTTCGGTAAGGCTGAGAAAATGTTCATGTTCCCTTCGGCGATTATAAGTGGCTTCTTAAAAGTTAATTGATTAATAGGAGGTATCGCAGGATGGCCACACGCGGTAAAAGCATAAATCTGTTCTTGATGGACGCCTCCCCAACGGGGCGTATTAAAATCACACTCGCTAACTGGACAGGCGTTGCATATAAAATACCCCGGACAGAGCTCGAAAAGTGTAAAGACATTGATATTTTGAAACAGAGCGGAGTCTATTTCTTGTTCGGGACATCTTATGATACCGGCGAGAGCGTCGTATACATTGGACAGGCTGGTGTGCGTAAAAACGGAGAGGGCCTTCTTTACCGCTTACACGAGCATAAACGCAATCCGGATAAGGATTACTGGACAGAAGCCGTGATTTTTACGACATCAAATAACTCCTTTGGACCAACTGAAATCAGTTATCTTGAGAATCGCTTTGTAAAACTCTCGCTGGAGGCCAAGCGTTATACCGTGAAAAACGGCAATGATCCTACTTTGGGAAACATAACAGAAGAGAAAGAGAGCGAACTTGAGGAATTCATCGACTACGCAAAGATCGTGATGGGGACTTTAGGGCATAAGATTTTCGAGCCATTAGCTCCCACCATTCCCTCGCCTAGCTCATCAGGTAATATTATTTCAGCTGAAGGCAATGATTTGATTTTGCATATGAAAAGGAAAAGCAAAAAAAGCGGGCGAACGATTGAAGCGGATTGCAAGCAAACGAGCGAAGGCTTTGTTGTTCTTAAAGGTAGCCATATAGAAACTATCGATTCTGACAGCATTCCACCCGGAATCCGAGAACGTCGAAAAAAGGCCTTGATAGATGAGAATGGAATTTTACAGGAAGATATACTCTTCAAGAGCCCGTCTTATGCAGCAGCTTTTGTGATCGGTGGTCACACTAATGGCCTGACCGATTGGAAAACCACTAATGGTAAAACACTGAAAGAAATTGAAAGCGCCGAGGTGGAAGAATGTTAGGAACTATCAAACCGGAAGGTAAACAAAGGGAAGTGTTGGCACTCCCTGCTACGGGCCACACTGTAGTATTGGGAACAGCAGGGAGTGGCAAAACAACAATGGCATTATTGCGAGCGATTGGGCTTGCGAATCTTCCTTCACGCCCTAATGTGCTGGTTGTTACTTTTAATGGAGCGCTGATTCAGTACATGTCAAGGATAACAAACACATCCTTGCGCAATCTTAGAATTGAAACTTATCATAAGTTTGCACGAGGATACCTTCGTAGTTTGGGTAAGATGCCTTCTTGGAATGGTATTCTTGGTCCTGAAGGAAAAGAGCAATTTATTCGACAAGCGCTTGAAGCTGCTAGGAAAAAGTGGCCCGGTGAATCAACTTTCAAAAGGCCTGTCTCAATTTTTGTTGATGAGATTACTTTCATGGAGCGATTCGGCATAAAAACGCTCGATGACTACTTAGAAGCGGAACGTATTGGCCGAGCTTCCGCAAATATCAAGCGCGAAAACAGGAAATTGTTTTTTATGATATATGAAGGATACCTTGCTTTAAGACCTACTCCATATGATTGGGACGATATAGCTCTATATGCATACAACGAGTTCCTGTCGGATAAAAGGTCGAGGATGTATGACCATATCATCGTCGATGAAGGACAGGATTTCTCCCCCATGATGGTCAAATCCTTAATTGCTGCCGTTGGAGAGAAGGGTTCATTTTCATTTTTTGGTGATGTTGCCCAGCAAATATATGGGAGCCGTCTATCGTGGCGAGACTCTGGAATACATATCACAGAAAATAGGATATGGAGATTTGATAAGAACTATCGTAATCCAGCTACTATATCCGCATTTACTAAGGATATAACTGACAGTGTATATTGGGAACAAAACATTGATATGGTAGCTCCTACAGCTTTCATTGCACAAGGCCCAAAGCCTGTTCTGATTAGTTTCGGAACAAAAGAAAAAGAACTGGAGTGGCTTATTTCACAAGTAAAAATCAGCGCTTCGACTTCTTCGCATGTTGTCATATGCCGGAATCGTGCTCTTGTTGATGAGGTGAAAACAGCCTTTATCAAGCATGGCATTGTTCCGACCACAATCAATAAAGATCAGGCTGGGTTTGTGAATGCTAAAGATGTCTATGTAAGCACTTTCCACGCAGTGAAAGGGCTGGAATTTGAGAATGTTTTCATTCCATTTCTAAGCAACAGTGTTTTTCCGGATAAAGAAACATTAGAAAAGGCTGCAACCGAAGCGCGCGCTCTTGCGGATGAATTAAAGTTGCTATATGTGGCTGCTACCAGGTCCAAGTATGGCTTGTATATGTCGTACCACGAAACCTTGACTCAATTATTCCCGGTAGGATCTAAAAACTATGACAAAGCAATTGGAGAGGATTTATAATGGGGGCTCGTGAGAGTTTTAAAGGGCGAGGCGTAACGCGATTATGCCACTTTACGAAATTACAAATGTTGACGCATATTCTTTCCACCAGCGAAGGAATCCTTGCAAGCGATTCAATTCGTTCTGATGTTAAGACCGTGACAGATGCTGATAGATATGACGGCGAACTTCAATACGTTTGTTGCTCAGTTGAGTACCCGAACTCATGGTTTCTCAGAAAGGCACAGCAGCGCAATACTGATCAAATATTTCAGGAGTGGGTCGTCCTCTACATTAGCTTAGGAATATTTGATTATAGAGACACGAAGTTTTGCGCTTGCAATGCGGCTAGAAATTATGGATCATATATTTTTAGCGATTCGTCGCGGTTGGGGACTCTGTTTTCATCTCCGACTGTGCTTGGTAGACAACGTGATCGTAACATGTTGAGTTGTTGCCCGACGGATGATCAGGCTGAGGTGTTAGTAAAAGAATGTGTTCCTCGAAGCTACTTAACAGGAATTGCAGTAGGTAATGACGATGTTGCTACGAGAGTATCAGCTATACTGACAACTTTTTCTGTACCAGATATACATATTTTTATTGCACCGGATGTATTGAGTACAAGATGGAGCGAAATTGTCAGAACAGGAAGAAGACCAAGAGAGATCTTATTTGAGTCATAAGAGGAGGATAATATAATGGCTAATATACCGACTATTGCTGAAAAATCAACAGGTGCAATTTTGGCTTCTGCTATTGGCGATGCCTTGGGTTGGCCAAATGAACTCAAGGCTAGTAATACTGCAAAAAATACAAAGGCCATTGAGCAGTTACATGAATGGACTCGGCGCACTGGCGGCCAGTACTGGCCACACGTCGAAAAAATACTACCTGGCGAGTACAGTGATGACACACAGATGATATTAGCAATTGCGAGGAGTATCATCACAGGGAATTGGGAATCTACATTCATTAAAAAAGAGCTACCTTATTGGCTGGAATACGAACGTGGAGGAGGTGGTGCATTAAAGAATGCTGCAAGGCTTCATAAAAAAGGTGTGATTCCATGGGAATCAAAAGATAATCGTGAATATTTTTCGGCTGGTGGTAATGGTGCAGCGATGCGTATTTTACCTCATGTAATTGCAACAGCTGATAAACTAGATATAGAAACCCTTATCACAGAAGTAATAAAGGATAGCCTATATACACACGGACACCCAAGAGCAATTTTAGGGGCGACCTGTTATGCCTTTGCTCTAAATTATCTAATGAAAAAGGATACTGTTTTAGAGTACGGAGAGCTGATAAAATCTGTAATTGGTGGCTTAAAATTCTGGAACTCGCTAAAGCTGAATGTGCTTCCTGCTGGATGGCTTGATTTTGCTGAAAAGCATTCTGGTTATGACTATCACCGTGTTTGGGCAGAGACTGTTAACAAGATGATTGAAAAGCTTGAGTTTATTATTGAGTCATTGAATAAAGGCTTGCTCGTAAATGATAGCGCAGTGTTAAAACGGCTGGAGTGTTTTGATCAAGCAAACGGTGCTGGTGACGTCGCGACTCTTTCATCTTTATACTTGGCATCAAAATACGCAAATAATCCTGTACTTGGAATAAAAACTGCTGCATATTCGGTTGGGGCGGACACCGACACAATTGCATCTATGACCGGCGGATTATTGGGAATGCTCTGCGGGACATCTTGGATTCCAACTGAATGGAAGTTACTTCAAGACTACGATTGTTTAGTTAACATTGCAGAAATTCTGCTTGCCAACAACATGATCGAGGCATCGAAGCATATCACTAATCAATATAAAACTCAGTACAATGATTGGATGGATTCGCCTGTTGGTAAGATCAGGCTTATTACCACTTCAATTATACCAAGTGGTAAAACTGGCCGAGTTATTGTCGATAAGATGATAACCCTGTTAGGTCAAACTTTGTATGTCAAGAAGTTCGAACAGAAAGGGAAAACTGACCAAGATGCTTCAAAAAATCTTGAACAAGTAGAAAAACCGGTTCAACTTGAAATGAGCCAAGTCATAAATAAACAAGCCTTATTTTCGATCGATACTAAAGGGGTGCAGGAATTGTTGAACAATTCCTTGCTGGCGCGAATCACCTTCAAGAAAATACTCCAGTTGGTGGATATGTTAATGAGCGGCATGTCGGATATTAATGTAATAGCGGATAAGTTAGGTGTTGATGGGGAGACCGTGGAACTCATTAGAAAACATATAATCAAATTGTAAAATGCTTGATACTTATCATAAACAGATCTACAAAGGCAAGGAAAGTTAAATTTTGAGAATTAAGAATACCGGAAAACTTCATAATATACTGTTTAAATTCGGAATATTTACGGTAATTTAGACGGAGGTAGAATATGGAGGAAGACCAAATAATTACGCTAAGGGTTATTCGTAAAGTCTTTGTTTTTTCTATACCCACACTGACAGGCGAACAAATAAAACAAATGGAGATTTTACTAAATAGAGTAAGTAATGATTATCCATGTTTCGATGGTTGCTCTGATGATCAATTCACGAATTTTGATGAACAAATAGCATACGAATTATGCATTAGTTTTGTAGACCTTGTTTATCGTGAACTTTCTATTATTATGACTATTTTAAATATTCAACACGAATTTAGTGTATCAGATTGAATTAATTAATCAGTTATAAACCCTTAAGTCATTATGCTTTTAAGGATAATGTTAGTTAAAATTATATTGGTCAGAAAAGAAAGAGAAATGAGAGTAATGAAAAAAACAAAATGCGATATGATGACACCAAAGGAAATATTTGATTTACTCGAGAGCAGCGGGTGTTTTAAGGAAAAGGATATATCGGATTTATATACCCCTAAAATTATTGCGAGACATTTCAAAGAATATTGTAAAAGTATTGCAAAAGTTGAAATCGTGCGGGATGGAAAAAGTACACGCTACATCCCAAGAAACATGCTTAATGCATTCGTTGAATACATGTTCTCTGAAAACCGAAAAGTTTCCCTACCAGAGATAGCATTGATCCTGAGCAAAACTGGATCCGGATATTCAGAGAAAATGATACGAGACTTTTTCCACAAGAAATACCTTGCCCAGCGGATTACTGATAGAAAAGAATACTTGATCGATAATAATACTTACGGAATGCCGGTTACTGAAATGGAGATGTTTATTAATACACTTTTTGTATATCATTCTCGTTTCAAAAATGAAATAGAAAATTATCTTCCCCAGTTTGAAACTAATCCAGACAAATTGCCATCAATTCACGAGATAGGAGATAAGGATGTAGAATTTTTAATGAGTATAACATCATCAAAAGAATTTCTGATGTTATATGCACAAAATATAGAAGATGTAATTAATAATGTAGGAGAAAGGGACCTATTATTATTAGTACAAAAGACGCTTAAACAACAAATATGGATTGATATACTGAAGGAGACAAAAAAATTACTATATAATTTTACTAAGGCAATTTATCAAGTGAATCTAAAGGAATATATTAAAATGCCCGATTATAGTAAAAATCAGTTTTTGATAGATAATGATTTTAAGGCTGATTATATGAAAGAGATGAGCAATGTTTTGGAAGATGTCATTAAGACCCTTCGTAATTATAATGAGAAATTTGAAGCAGCCGATTAATTGCCGAAAACATAAGTCACTAAAATTTGAAATATGGTCATGGAACTTCAAAATTGAATCCTTTACTATTATAAGTATTAAAAACCCTATAATATACGAGGAGGATATTTATGACGTTTGATAGCATTGTAAAAAAAGTAAAGGACAATCCATATCTTGCAGTACCTATGGGTGGGGCACTCCTAGTAGGTGGTACACTTATTTATTTAAGCGAAGAAGGAAGACCACTTTACGGATTAAAAACAACCATTAATAAATTTGTTAAGCCTTTCATTAATGAGAATGACGTAAAGAATGAATAAAATGACCAAAGTGATAATATACCCTTACCCATACCCTTACCGTGCAGATGTTAGGTAATTCTAAATAATATCAACTAATAAGTTGACTAGTACAGAACACTTGAAATAAGCCCATCTAACAGGTAATAATACAGGGTAATACAAATTAAGAAGTAGCTCCGTAAACATGGTAAGGATGAGGTCATCGGTTCAACTCCGATTGAGGGCTCCAGTAGAAAAACCTTGAAGTATTGATTTATCAGTATTTCAAGGTTTTTTGTTATCGCTTTTAAACCTTATAAAATTGTATAAAATCATCTGGAATGGTGTATTGATGATGTACTGCTTTATATCCCTATAAAAAGAATCAGAGCCATCTTTTTGTTAATTATCACACAAAAAAACGGCTTTGATAGATCTTCATAAAATATCTCTCAGCTCGATAAAATTTTATCACAAAACTCAGCTATTTTAATGCTATAACCTCAATCTCAACCATAGAGCCTTTCGGAAGACCGGCTACCTGCACAGCAGAGCGCGCAGGAGAATCAACCCCAAGGTACTTAGTATAAATTGAATTCACAACAGCAAAATGCTTTAAGTCCTGTAGGAACACCGTTGCTTTTACAACCTTGCTGAAGGAAGTACCAGCTGCTTCGAGAACTGCCTTTAAATTTTCAAACACTTGTTCTGTCTGAGCTTCGATTCCACCTTCCACAATTTCACCCGTTTTAGGGTCTACCGGGATTTGACCGGATGTAAAGATTAAACCAAGTCCAGTATCAATGGCATGTGAATAAGGTCCTATTGTTGCCGGGGCTGCTGCTGCGTTAACCACTTTCTTAGACATAAAACATCTCCACTTTCACATCTTTATTTATTTTACTTAAGTATCTGTATACTCTTCCAACTGAGACACCTAAGGTATTTGATACCTCATTTACAGCACCCATTTTATCATCGTGATAATATTTGTCAACTGCTGAAGCTGTATAAATAGGAAACCGTACAGCTATCATTACAGCTTGTTCACGACTAGCCGTATCGGTGGCTGTACGGAGCATTTGCATCAGCCGGATTAGCTTTTATCATCCCAATACTAGCAATAATACCTGACACGGAATTCTAAGCTATTTGTATTCAACCTTAACTACCAATCCTGTTTGGTATGCATCATTAGCTGCATAAGCAATTCTGGTGGCGGCAATCCCGTCTTTTGCGCCGCATTTTGGTTTTTTACCGCTTATGATGCAGTGAAAGAATTCTTTCTTTTCTAGAAGAAAGGCTTCATTGTACCTTTCCTGAAAAGATCCGATACATTCTTCCAGTACGCCTTCGCTATTGTAAATCTGAATATTGTTTTTCCGAGGTATTGCACCTATTTTCAAAGTTGCATCCGTTCCGATGATCTCAATCTCATTGTGATGCCCGTGGGGGGCGGTTCGGCCAGGGTGCAAAAATGCCATAGACCCGTTCTTGAACTTCATAATGGCAAATGCATTATCACATTCTCCGTACTGCATTACTTCAGGAGTTAAATAGGAATTACCAACGGCATATATAGTGTCTACTTCATCTTCCAGATACCATAGTGCCAAATCAATGTCATGTATAGCCATGTCCAAAAATTCCCCACCACTTGTAGGCGCAAAATCAATAAAGCCCTGTATGCTTGTTATTGGATCCAGGTTGGTCGCCTTAAGCATGACGGGACGTCCAATCTTACCTTCACAAATCATACGTTTCGCTTCTGCAAGAGAAGGATCATATCTGCGCATAAATCCCAATTGGAATACAAGCTCCGGATATGAATCAACAATTTTCTCCATCTCCAGGCATTCTTTAAGGTTAAGCGCCATAGGTTTCTCACAGAACACATGTTTTCCAGCTTTTAACGCTTTTATGACATGTTCCTTATGCATTGCAGAAGAAGAGACAATTACGACTGCATCGATATCCGCTTTTTGCAACATCTCATCATAGTCCGTATAAAACTGGATTCCCCAGTCCCTTACTTTTTCTGCATCCGCTTCAAAAATACTGCAAGCTGCACTGAGCTGTGCTTCTGGAATATTATTTTTAATATCAATTGCATGATGTAATCCGAGTCTACCTAATCCGACAATACCTGTTTTTATCCTCGTCATTTTTTGTCCCCCTTATATATAGAAATAAAACGATATGTTTTCCCGGATAAATATAGAAACTAAATGACTTTCTGTTACATGACGCAAACGTTTACATGATAAACATAAACGATGGAATAGATAATGTCAAGATCAAGTTTGACCGGTGGTTATTCACCTTTCATATCTATGGCCTTTTGCTTGCCCTCCATAATATCAAGACATAGTCTGGTTGACTCACCGATGGCCTTATCAATATCATCAGCCTCTACGCCGAATTCTTCAACAATTGTTTTTTTGTCTATAAATGCTTCCTTGGTCATTATTTCTGCCAATCCCATGAAATCGAGACCTGGTTCTGTGCCTTTTTTCTGATTTTCCGCAATCATCCGCTTCATACCAAGTTTATATATTAATTTTGGTATAGTAATAATCTTCTTATTGGGAACTCCCATATGCTTATGAATGATAGTCAGCATTTCCTTCCACGTAAGATTGTAATATCCAACGGGATAATTCCCACCGCTCCTGCCGTTCTCCAATGCTCCTGCAATGCACTGCCCAACTTGCCTGACAGTGACCATGGTGGTGCCGCCCCTTGGGTAATAAGTGGCACCTTTCATTGCTTTAATCTGCTCGATCAGGAAAACCCATACCGGCTTGCGGCCAGGCTGTGTGCCAAATATATAGGGCAATTCCAAAACAGAGACATCCATTTCATTATCTGCGAATGACAGGGCCATGTTTGCCTGATCCACACGGCTTCTTATGTATGGATGGGTCTCATATAACTTCAGGTCCTTCCATACCCTGTCAAAGTATGCAAAATAGGATCCGAGGACTACTGAATGCCTGATCCCGACTTCTTTAGCAATCTTCAGTAGTCTCTCCAGGGGCTTTATGTTGTACTTGTAAAACATATCATAGATCGGCGGCGGACCTTCGAGTCTTTCATCCACTCCTGCTGCAAAAACAAAGGCTTCGCATCCTTCCATATGTTTTTTTATTTCTTCGTCGTTGAGTTCCATAATGTTTCCGAAGGACAATTTCATTTCTTTGGGCAAGTTGGTTCCTGCAGGAATAGGGGGCAGTGCTATTGAAGCAACCTCATGGCCTCTGCGTATCAATTCTTTTGCCCCTTCAGAGCCGAGCAGACCTGTTCCGCCAATCATAAAAACTTTCATTTTCTTCATTCCCCCTTACATTACATATTAATAAAAAATATGTTATTTTCCAATATAAAATCCACATTTAAAATAAAATGCTGATAGCTCCCATTGACCACAAAATATGGAGTGATAAACTTAATACATAAGCGAATAAAAACAATTGACCATGGCGCAACACCAGGGTTTATAATTTTAATAAGGCAACAGGGAGAATTAAAATGAAGCTGTATTATACTATAGGCGAAGTGGCTAGGATTTTCGATCTCTCCATCGATACGCTCCGTTATTATGATAAGCTTGATATTTTAAAGCCCTTTGAAATTCGTGAAAATGGATATCGCTTCTACTTTATAGGACAGTTTGAGATTTTATCCACCATCAAGCTTTTAAAAGGATTGGACTTTACCCTCGATGAGATAAGGGCTTTGACGCATCAGGAAGATTTGGAAGAGGTAAAGCAGACTCTGGAAAAAGAGAGAACGTCTATCCGGAAAAAAATACGGCACTTACTGATGCTGGAAGAGAAAGTAAAAATGATTTGCGAGAGTATCGGGCAGATCAATTCATCAAAAGGCATATCGTTATGTACAAGACCAAAAATGTGGGCACTGCTGATTGAATCAATCTTTGATTCCAAAGATAGAGATTTACCTGAAAAAATAGAGAAGAACCTGGCTCTTACAGATAAAAGCTGGATATCCTTCTCAAATATTATATCCGTCATATCTCCGGAAAATATGAAAAATTCACAGTACCATTCCTACTTATATAACGGTTTGGTTTCAACACGACCATGCAATACTGAAAGCAAAGAGTTGGTGTTCTTTCAGGAAGAACTTTGCGCTTTCAAGTGTATTACTGTGAATCACGATAAGTATTATGAAATAGATAAAGACTATGATGATATTTGCCAATGGATTATGGCTAACGGTTATGAAATATGCGGAAATACGTTGGAAATAAACATTTACAACCAGTTTCTTCAAAAAGATGTTCTGCGGAACCATCTGCAACTGTGGGTACCTGTCAGGAAAGGTGACTGCCATTGTAATGTCTGAATTTGGTCTGGGCGGTTACACTCTCTGAGTTAAAATATAGTTCGTGCTCTTGACCCTGGAGTTACACCAGGGTTTATAATTATACTATCGAAAAGACTTCATAGTACATGTCATAAAAGGTCACCAAAGTAATATCTCATTTTTCTTTCATTGGGTTATGTTTTTAATGTCAAATTTCTGCTTGTTTTTTGCCAATGTATTCGTGTTACTGTTTATTTCTTAGTCAAATTAAGTTATGAAAGGTTGAAATGAATATGGTGATGCAGTCGTATCAAAAATTCAGTTGTAAAGGTACAAAAATAATTGATCAGTACGGGCGTGAAGTTATTTTCAGAGGAGCCAGCCTTATCTGTAAGGAAAAGGAGAAGAATTATTACGACAATTGGACCGATGAGGATTTCAATGTTTTGAAACAAATGGGAACCACCCTTATCCGCCTGGGAATATTTTGGGATGGGATAGAACCAAAGCCCGGTATCTATAGCCAGGCCTACCTGGAGCAGCTTGACAAGCTGATCGAGACTGTGAGTAAGCATAACATGTATGTATACCTCGACATGCACCAGGATCTGTATGGGGCTAATATGAGCGATGGAGCACCAGAGTGGGCCACCTTGACAGATGGCTTCGAAAACCAGGTGTTGAGCAATTTGTGGAGTGATGCATACATTACCAGCGATGCCGTACAGGCTGCCTTTGACAATTTTTGGGCTGATAAAAAAGCTGAGGATGGTATCGGTATCCAGACCCATTACGTCAATATGTGGGAGATGCTTTTTGAACGCTATAAAGATAATGTTGCAGTCATTGGTTATGATGTGATGAATGAGCCTTTTATAGGATCTCCTGCCAAGGAGGTATTCGGAAGAATACTTGCAACCTATGGAGCGGAGAAACTGCCTGATTTGCCTGTAGAAGAGCTAGGAGCCCTGTGGCTTAACCCTGATGTCAAAGAGGACATCCTGGGCTCTCTTGGTGATATTGATCTCTACCGCAAAGTTCTGGCCTCCTTTGAAGAATTATGCATCGCATATGATAAAAACTGCTACAATCCTTTCATGAAGCGTATCAGCCAAGTTCTAAGAAGACATTCCAAAGATCAGTTTTTGTTCATGGAAGCTAATTATTTTTGCAATATGGGAGTCCGAAGCGGTATTGAAGATATTGACGGAGTCAACCTTATTTTTTCACCTCACGGATACGACCTGGTAACCGATACACCGTATGTTGCTTATCCCAATAACGAACGCGTAAGTCTCATCTTTGAAAATCACAGGAGTACTCAGGAAAGGTTGAATGTTCCAATTATAGTAGGCGAATGGGGAGCTTATGACTCCCATGAAAATACCGAGCCTGCTGCAGAGTATATATTCAATATTTATGAGAAATACGGGTGGTCTGACAGCTTCTGGAGCTATATAAGGGGAATGGAAAAATGGCCGTGTTTTAAAGTTCTTTCAAAAAGTTATCCTTACAGCATAAGCGGTGAGCTTTTGAACTACCATTATGATTATAAAAACGGCAGCTTCAGCCTTGCCTATAAGAAGACCATTGATGCCGACACCATCTTGTTTGCTTCGGATTTAAAGAGGGCCTATGAGGCATTGAAAGATCAGTATGAATGCAGCATACAGGAAATTTCCGAAAATAAAGGATATCTATCCCTCAGGGGTGGGGATATAGGGTCTGTTCAATCCATAGTCTGGTAAAAAAGGTTTGGCACTTTTTTAACCGGGTGCCGGAGATAGAATATGAGTTTATATGGATCAGAGGGGTGGATTGCACGATGAATATTCGAAATGCGTTCAAGAATTTTAAGAACAGCTATCAATTCAGCAAGGGCGGCATACCGCTAAAAGAAAAGTTCGCCCTTGCCCTCCCGGGACCTGCATCGGTCATTGGCAACACCATTGTCCATGGGGCACTGTTGAAGTATTATGCTGATATTATCGGTATGGATCCAAAGTATGTGGGCTGGATTTACTTCTTTTTTAACCTGTGGAACGCGATTAATGATCCGCTGTTGGGTGTTTATGTGGATAAATTTAAGTATCGGCCTGACAGAGGAAAATATGTTTACTTAATGCGTGTAACAGCGCCAATTATGTTGTTTGCATCATTTGCCATGCTATTCTCAAGCCCGGCGTGGCAGGATTGGGTAATCTTTATTATACTGTTGATTGAATTGTTTATTTTCGATTCTGCTTATACCATTTACACAGTGTCTTACCAGTCCTATTTTCTGATAGCGGCCCCAACAAAAGAAGACAGAATAGATGTTGAAGTTATCAGATCTTATGTCGGAAATGTTCTGGGCTTCCTTGGCACACTTGTTCCCACACTGCTCCTTGTAGGCAACAGCAACAGAAAACTGATTATCCCGGTGTTCATAGCAGTATTGGGTGTTAATGCCCTGGCTTATGTTTTTGCCCTGCGTACGCTTAAGGACAAAAGGGAGTTATATGAAAACATTAAGCAGCCTGATGCATATCACAATGTCAGAAAGACATGGAAAGAAGCAGGGGAAATCATTAAATCCAAACCGTTCTGGACAATAACCCTTTACAACGTTATTGCCAGAGGATCTATGAATTATTATTTCACCCCTTTTCTTTTCTTTATGGATAAAGTACTCAGGTCGTCAGGTCTGGTCGCGACATTGGCCGATGTACTGCCCGGGATTGTAGTTCTTACACTTATGCCTTTGATAGGCACATTAATTAAAAAAATTGGCAGCAAGAACACCATTATTATATCCTACATACCGGCCTTTATCGGCTTTGGAGGGCTTTTAGTCATCAATACAGGCTGGCAGGCCATTATATGCTATACCTTCATCGTACTAAGTCTCTATTTAAGCGGAACCGCTAATATACCAATTGGCGGAGCCCTTGTTGATGAAAACGAGCAGCGCACGGGCATTCGAAAAACGGGTTTATTCAACGGGCTCGGGGTTTTGATGGCAACTACGTTTTTGAGTTTTCAGTCCATCGTATTCACAAATATAATAAGCTGGTTCGGATATGATGGAAGAGCTGCAGTTCAAACAGAAAGTGCAATTTGGGGCATCAGAGTTGGTGCGGGACTGGTGCCTATTGTTATGGGGATTATAGGGATAATACCGCTTCTTATGTTTCCTATGAGTAAAAAGATTGAGCAGGAGATATCTGAAAAGAACGCCATTCTCAGAGGAATAAACATCCAATCTGAAGATCCTTTGCAGCCGGAGGAGCAGGTCAGTTAAAAATGGGTAATATTGAAAAGAGAGGTGTACTCAATGGTGGAGAAAATTCTGCAGGAAATTGATCAAGTGAATTCTGAGGGTAGCTTTAAGCCTTCCTGGGATTCGCTGGAGAATTTTAAGATCCCGAAGTGGTATCAAAGGGCAAAATTCGGAATATTCATTCACTGGGGCGTTTATTCGGTACCGGCCTTCAGCAGCGAATGGTACCCCAGAAACATGTACGTTCAAGGGAGCCCTGAGTATGTGCATCATATCAATACATATGGGCCCCATAAGCAATTCGGATATAAAGATTTTATCCCCATGTTCAAATGTGACAAATTCAACCCTGAGGAATGGGTAAAGCTCTTTAAAGCATCCGGTGCCCAATATGTAGTTCCTGTTGCAGAACACCATGATGGCTTCCAGATATATGGGAGCGCATTATCCAAATGGAATTCAGTGGAGATGGGACCGGGCATTGATATAATCGGCGAGCTTGGAAAGGCTGTAAGGTCGGAGGGGCTGACCAGTCATCGCGCTGAGCATTATTTCTATATGGGCGAAGGGATGAGATTTGATTCCGATGTTCCCGATAATCTAGAGTTTTATGGCCCGGCTAAAATCAGAATGTCCTATGACGATTACCAGGACTGTACTCCTGATAAAGCGTTTCTCGATGATTGGCTTGCACGTACCTGCGAGCTGATTGATAAATACAGACCACAGGTAATATACTTTGACACATGGATTATGAATCTTGCGTTCAAGCCTTATTTAAAAAGGCTTGCCGCCTATTATTACAATCGCGGGCTGGAATGGAACATGGAAGTAGCCATTAACTATAAGCATGACGCCATGCCGGTGGGATGTGGCGTGCTTGATGTCGAGTGCGGACAGATCAATGATGTAAGGCCTATGATATGGCAGAAAGACGCGACCATTACAAACGACTCATGGGGATATATCGAAGGACATAAATTTCGTTCAACCTATGATGTGTTATGCGACCTTATCGATACTGTCAGCAAGAATGGGGCATTGCTGCTGAACATCGGTCCTCGGGCCGACGGAACCATACCCGAGGAAGAACAGGAAGTTCTGCTTTCAATAGGAAAATGGCTTGAAACCTATGGGGAAGCCATCTATGATACAGGGCCTTTCCTGGTATGCGGCGAAGGGCCTTCAATCATACCCGGTTTAAATTCTATCAATTATTCGGCTATTGATTTCACTTCCGAAGAGATACGCTTTACTGTTAAAAACGATATTCTTTATGTGTTCTCCATGAGGTTTCCTGAAAGTCGGAAGATATGTGTAAAGATTTTAAATAAGGGGATCGTCGAGGCTGTCTTGGGTTCTTTGAATGTTTTAGGCGTTGTTTCGGGAAATGGGCCTGTTACCTCATGCTTAACCGACGAAGGGTTGGTGCTGGAAGCTCCTGAGGAGAAGGAAGGAGAAATTGTGATATTTAAGCTAAAGCTTCCTGCGCCCATTATGGACTAAAATCGTATAAAATATATAAAAGTGAAAAGCTTTGTCATTGATTTTTGATAAAGGAGCATTGAATATGAAGCTATGGTATAAGCAGGAAGCAAAAGAATGGGTTGAGGCCCTTCCGGTTGGCAATGGAAGACTTGGAGGGATGGTTTTCGGGGGAGTAAAGACAGAACGAATACAATTAAACGAAGATACTCTTTGGTCGGGCTATCCGAAACCCATAAGCAATGATGACGCAATTAATCACCTTGCTGAGGTGCGAAGGCTTATATTTAACGGCGAATATACAAGCGCTCAAAAAGTGATAGAAGAGAAAATGCTTGGGCCCTGGAATCAATCCTATTTGCCTCTGGGGAATCTTTACATCCACTTTGGCGATATGGGCGATATTAACGGAAACAGGCGCGAGCTTGATATTGAAAATGCGGTGGCCTCCACTGCCTATGAAATCAAAGACGTTAGCTTTAGGCGGGAAGTAATTTGTTCCAAACCTGATCAGGCGCTGATTGTCAGCTTAAGATCGAATAAGGAAGGTATGATTTCATTTTGTGCCCATCTTGACAGTCTGCTTGACTATAAAACCTACTATGAAAACGATGCCCTTGTCCTGTCAGGAAAATGTCCGTCCCATGTGGAACCCAGTTATGTGGATCATGAAAATCCCATCATTTACGACGGTGATGCAAATAACAGAGCCATGCTTTTCCAAGTGCGTCTGAAGGTTGAGGCGAAAAACGGAAGGATTACTTTTGGTGATGACGGCATAAAAGTATCCGGAGCGGATGAAGCAACCCTATTTATTACCGCATCAACCAGCTATAATGGATTTGACAAAATTCCCGGTAAAGAAGGGAAGGCTTATAGTGCTATCTGCAAAAAACAGATGGAGGCTGTGTGCAAAAAAAGCTATGAAGCAATAAAAGCTGCACATGTAAAAGATTTTTCACAGTTGTTCAAAAGAGTCGAAATCAATCTGGGCGGGGGAAAGGACCATATCCCTACCGATGAAAGACTAAATGCCGCTAAAGAAGATAATAGCGACAATGGCCTTGCAGCGCTGTACTTCCAGTATGGCAGATATCTTTTGATCTCCAGCTCAAGATCCGGCACCCAACCGGCCAATCTTCAGGGAATATGGAATGATATGACCCGTCCGCCATGGAGCAGCAACTATACCATTAACATTAATACGCAGATGAATTATTGGCCTGTGGAAGTATGCAATTTATCTGAATGCTTTGAGCCGTTATACACGCTTATTGATGAAATAAGCAAGGTTAATGAACGAACCGCCCGTGATCAGTACAACTGCAGAGGGTGGACTGCCAATCACAATATCGATTTATGGAGGAATGGCACCAATGTGGGAGGCAGTGCCCAGTGGGCCTACTGGCCTATGGGCGGAGCCTGGCTATGCCGTCACTTATGGGAGCACTATTGCTTTACGGGAGATATCGACTTCCTCAGAGATAAGGGGTACCCGCTGATGAAGGGGGCAGCTCTGTTCTGTCTTGATTGGCTGATAGAAGATAAGAACGGCAATCTGGTAACCTGTCCGTCCACATCACCCGAAAATGCATTTCTGACCGAAAAAAGCGAGAGATGTAATGTTAGCATTGCTTCAACAATGGATATGTCAATAATCTGGGATCTGTTTACCAATTGCATAGAGTCTGCTGATCTTTTAGATATGGACAATGATTTCAAAAATGAGCTTGAAAATGCGCGGGCTAAGTTAAAACCCATGTGTATTGGCAGACATGGACAACTCCAGGAGTGGTTCTTGGATTTTGATGAAACAGAACCAGGGCACAGACATATTTCACATCTTTACGGTCTTCATCCTGGTCGGCAAATACTTGTTAACGAGCATAAAGAGCTTGCCTCTGCTTGTAAACAGACACTTCGGAGAAGATTGGAAAACGGCGGAGGTCATACGGGATGGAGCTGTGCATGGATCATCAATATGTTTGCACGGCTTGGAGACGCTGAAAGCGCTTATAGATATGTTAATACGCTATTAACAAAATCAATCTATCCCAATATGTTTGATGCACATCCTCCTTTTCAGATAGACGGGAATTTCGGAGGGACCGCCGGTATAGCCGAAATGCTTTTACAAAGCCACGCAGGAGAAATAGATATTCTTCCTGCGCTGCCAAAACAGTGGGATACCGGCCATGTAAAAGGATTGAGGGTCAGAGGCGGCTTCGAGGTTAATATTTTCTGGGAGAAAGGTGTTTTTAAAAGAGCTGAAATAATAGCTTCCGTAGATGGAAAGTGCAGAGTGCGTGCAAAAAGAGATGTCAATATCTTCTTAAATGACATCGGTATTGATAAAAAGCAGGTGTCGGAGCATTCAATCGAATTTTTCTGCAATGAAGGCAGATCGTATACTCTAAAATAGGTATCCGCCATGAGCTGCTTTTTTATTTTATTTTATCCCAGAAAGCATTAATGGTTTCGGTGACATTGTCAATTCCGTGCCTGTTTTTAAGATCTTTTCTAAAATAAGCCGAATGTCCGCCCCAGGGCTGTCCTTCAATATTAAGATCGACATATCGGGTCTCCGGCATTCCCATGCTAGGCATGCTATATACCGACGATAACAATCCCGATATCGGGTTGATACCATGGGAGATTGCTTCTGTTCCCATGTAAATATTTCTTGGGACAAAATCAGTATTTGTCTGTACCCTTGTAACCTTATGAACATAATTTTTATGTATCAGCTTTGAAGGTGCTCCGATCTGAACAACATGATGAATAGAGATGCCTTTCCTCTCCAGGGTGACAAGGGCGTCCCCGACAGCCTGACCACCTCCGCTATGGCCAATTAAAATAACCTTGGATGTCTTTTTCAGATTCTTCTGAACGGCTTTGACAACCTCTATCCCGCCGGTTCCGCGGTGCATATGCACCCCAACCTCCAATATCTGCCTTACAACGGTAGTATTCTTCACTTCACCCAAGGGAAAAACCTCTATGAATTTAACACCTTTACCTCGCCGGGCATATCTTTTTTCCAGCTCTTCCTTCAGGTCCTTAAATAAGTTTCTCGATGCATTGGTATTGATCCCTGCCGCGAGTATAATCAGATTATTCTCTTTCATGTGACAATTCCAGAGAAGATTGTCCTACTTTATAATATGAACCCCACCGCTTACAGGGTACGTTTCCAAAGGAACGTACAACAGACGACCAGCCCTTATTACTCCGTAAAAAGCAAGTCTTTGAAGAATCGTAACAGCTACGGAGCTTGCTTGCATCCGACAGACCAATCACAAAACAAAAAAGTTGAAGTGCATGTGGTTAAGCTATTTAGAGGAAGCAGCCGGTTTAAACAGATATAAGTCCTTTACCAAAGAGATACTTTTTTCAACCAGCAGATCGCCACCTGTCGGGCCTGTAATGCCATTGAAAATCATACCGCTGTATCCTTTATGGGCTGCTCCCTCCTTTGTGGGCAAATATCCGAAGTTATCTACGGTTAGTTGGCTGTCGAAGAGCAGAACCCCCGGAAGGGCGGCACGGATGCGTATGCCATATGCGATGAATAATTCAAAAGGATTGGTGAGAAAAACGGCATTGCCTATACGAAGTGCATGTATGGCACAGCTTTTGTACTGCTGCCGGTCAGAATATCTGCTTCGCTGAATTTCTGCTTCACTATAGCGGATACACATGTCATAATCCAACTTTGATCCATCATCAAAACATTTGGGTGACAAATCGTAATTTTGGTTTATTTCCTGAATGACCTTTTCGGCTTTTTCATATTCTTCTTTGGTCGGCTGCCACAAAGGGAAATCAACGACAGATACTTTGTGGGTAAAAGATTCCTCAGATCTGGACAGAGGATCGTTACGCTGTTGGATAAAACCCTGGGACAAAACCTGTGCCAGCTTTTTACAGCCATCCTTCTCATTCATGTCTGGCTCATTAGCCATGGTGGATATTAAATCCCTGGGAGACAAATCTCCCGCGGAAGAACAAAGACCAAGAATCGTTACATTTTCACCCAGTTCTCTTTGGATATTTTCACGTACATATCCCCAATAATCCGATGTTATATACCGGACGTGCTCCAATACCTGAGCGGTGCAGGGAACGCTTGCTATAATACCGGAAAGTTGGCTGTCCTCTTTATTGTAAACATACATGACAGAACATGGTCCTCCGTCACAGCCTTCCAGACCCACAAAATCAGAGCGCTGGCGGCTTCCGTACATTTCGGCGGTTCCGTCCGAATAAACACAGCGGCGGTTATATCCTGTTAAAATTCTAAGAACAGAAGTTTCAACATATGAGGGTCTTTTATTTGAGTTAGCTTCCAGAATGGCATTTACAATTCCGCCGGCCACCTGTGAAAATATATCTTCGGGCAGCAAGATATCCTCACCGTCATGCCGGAAGGAGAGAAGTGAGGAAAATGTACCGTTGCCGGTCCTCAGTAAAAAGGGTCCAGCGTGTATATGGGTAGCTGAGAGGATGATTTGATTTTCAGTAATATCGGGTATTTTTGAAGAAAGACGTTTTGCGACTTCTACTGTAAGTTCATATGGAACACTTAATAAATCACAAGCCACCCATATTACGCGGTCTTCTCCATCTCCGAATACAGATGCGATTGCCTTAAGCGGAGTATCAACAGTATCGGCAAATCTCCGATAAAACTGCCCGTTTAATAATATAGAGTCATTAGGAGTGATGTCTGCTTCCCCCCAGCCGATAATCAAGTTATTACTCAATTTGTTCCGCCTCCTTCGTTCAATCTGCGATTATAAGTTAAAAATCATCATAAAAAATGAATGGCTACCCAGTCTGGTTCATAGAATGGATAGCCATATTATTTATCCTGCAGGCATTGAAAACAATATAAATTATTAAGGTTTTGTATATTATATTGGTGTCATTTCCTTAAGAGAAAGGCGAAGGATTCCTGTAATGGGAATTTCGATAATCGCTTGGAGAGGAACCGGTTATTTTTTTAAATGTCAAACTAAAATAATAGGAGTTGGAAAACCCTGTTCTTACCGCAATTTCATTCAGTTTAAGCGAAGTGCTTTCCAGAAGGTTCCGGGCCTTCCTTATGCGATACTCTGTTATATACTCGACGAAACGTTTGCCTGTTTCCTTTTTAAAACAGGTACAAAAATACTCCTTTTTTATACCCAGATGCTTCTCTATATCATCCAGCCCGAAATTATTCTGGTAGTTTTGTTCCACATAGTGCATAGCCGTACTTACGTGGGGGGAATACCTTTGATTACGGTTTATTCCGGAGCTGTCAATGAGCTTGTTGGCTGCTTCTTCAAAATATCGCAATGCATCATCGGCAAACCGGGCCCCATTTATCAAAGCCCAGTATGATTCCAGGTCGTTTTGGGGGTCCCAATGGAATTCATGTTTATGCAATAGGATATAAAAAGCATCGATCGTTTTCTTAAACAGAATTCTTGCGTCTGCTTCTCTTGTGCAAAGCTTTAGCTGCTGTTTAAGATAATTTATTAGAGCCTTGCCAGAGTTTTCACTAAGAATTTGCTCAACAGCTTCCAGGGGCTTTACCATTGCAGGGTCATAAATATTTTGTTTAATAGTTGAAGGGCTGATAATGCTTTCCGGCCCAGTAAGAAAACTGATATTCATGTTTTCAATAGCACAGGCGTATTGGGTCGGTATATCGGCGGGATTATTGACAGGATTGCTTACTCCGATGGAAAGAGTATAACCCGTTTCGGTAAAAAAGGAATAGGAGTATTCTTTCAGCATTCCGGACAGCTCCAGATATTGCTCCATTTGACTTGGGTTTGACGAAATTAATATTACAGCTGCATAGTTGTTGAATCCTAGCCGTAAAAAGGTGGCTTTGCCAGTAAATTTCTTTGAAAGCATATCAGAGAGAAAGTTGACAGGCTCTCTTTCAGTCACATTGTCAAGGCGGAGCGCACAAACGTAATAGGCATAGCCTTTAACAGGAAACCCTAGGCTTATGAATAAAGGTATCAATTCATTATTTTTTTCTCCTGTAAGCAAAATTTCACTTATCTGAGAATTATACTGATATAGAGTTTCATTTTTTCGTTTGGTGATGAATACCCTTAATTTTTCCAGGTGTTCCATCAAAGTCTGGGCATTCAAGTTGTGTTTGAGCCAATAGCGGTATACACCCTCATTAATGGCGCCTATAGTGTACTGAGGATCGTCATAGGAAGACAAGAATATCACAATAACATTATTTTCGCCTAGCTGGCTTACCAAATCGAGTCCGTCCATAACAGGCATTTTTATATCGCTTATTATGACTTCGGGATGGAGCTGTTCATAAAGACGGAACGCCTGCTTACCATTAGAGGCGGTTGCAACAATATTAAAACCCAAGGTATTCCAGTCCACCAATTTGGAGAAGTATTCTAAAGCAAGAGGTTCATCATCCACCAATAGTACCCGGATCATAAGTATCTTCCTCCTTCAAATCAGATATTACGAATTGAATATTGGTACCTTCCCCTAAAACTGAATGAATGGTAATATCAGTACCATAAAGTGCTTTCAACCGTTCACGTACATTGGGAACTCCGATGCCGCTCATTTTATCGTAGGATTCAATTCGTGAATGGTAGAAGCTTTCAAGCACGGACCCTGCACCGTTATCGGAAATATTGAACAGTATGCCGCCTTCTTTGGAAGGTGTCACGGAAATTTTGATCAATCCGGGTTCAGAAGCCTCTTCTCTTTTTAATATTCCATGGAATATACTGTTTTCCACAAGAGGCTGCAGAATCATCCTAGGCATGGTTCGCTCAAGTATCGAAGGGTTCAAATCATATTCAACAGAAAAGTTATTGCCGTATCGTATCTTCTGGATACTGACATAATCATCAAGATATTTTAGCTCTTTATTGATGCTATTAAAACCATTCTCCCAATGGATGGTTTCTCTTAAAAGCGAGATGAAGCAGCGGGAGAGCTGAATCACATCATCGTTTCTTTTAGCATGGGATAAATATATGACACAGTTCAGCGTGTTATAAATAAAGTGGGGATTAATCTGCATCATCAAGGCTTTGAGCTGAAAATTCTTTTTGGCACTATTTTCTTTCTCAACATCAGAGATAAGTCCTTTGATTTTAACGATCATATTATTGAAAATTTCTGCAAGGCGTTGGATTTCATCTTTGGAATGTATTTCCGCTTTTACGTCAAGGTCGCCCTTGGAAACCTTAATCATGGCTTTTTCCAATTTCTTTATGGAGTTGGTCTGAAAGTAGACATAAATTTCCACGGCAATACCTGCGCTTACCAGCAATATAAAACATACGAGCAGTATGGGCTTTAAATCTTCCATTGCGCGTTGGCGGATTTTATAGTCATATACCCTGCCAATAACGCTCCAATTACTGTCGTATGACTGGATAGATACTGTAAAATACTTTTCATCCGGGTTTTTTATGAATTGGGCACCGTCCGATATATCGCTGGCAGACAGAACTTGGTTGGTTGCATTGTCAATTATGTAGTAGTCGCAAAAATCCAGGGGCATACCCTTCAAAATATCATCAAGAGCTTCCGTATTGATGATAAAATAAGCTGTTCCAATTTTTCTGTAACTACTTTTATATGAGTAAATATTCTGCCGGTTCATAAGGGCTTTTTCTTTAGAATAATTTGTCCATAGTGTTTGGGAGGGTTTAAGAAGAAACCAGTCGCTTTCCCTTTTGCTTTCCTTCCAAGAAGGTTTTATAATATCATTAAAAATTGTGTTTGGAACAGCTTGCGGAACGCTTACTGCAAACAAGCCGTTTTCGCCTTCCAGGGCGATATCCGTCAAATAGGGCTTGTTGATGCGATTCAGCAGCAAATACTGTTGGATGCGGGCTATCAGTACGATTTCTGCTCCCTTGTTCCCGGGCAGGGGATTGTCAAGGCTTTCACTTATTATGTCGTTCATAATAAAGTTTGTCTTGTATGCGTAAATATCTCTTAAAAAATAGCCTGCGCTACTTGCTATACTCTTTAAAGAACTATCCAAATTGGCAATGGCGATATTTTTAATAAGGGAGTAGTTCATGCTGTATAAAAAGAAACCTATTGAAATAAAAGCTGTCCCCAGAATTATCAATACAGATGCCAACATTTTACTTGAAAGGGAACGCATCTTATCCACCCTCACTTTGGTAAAACTAATAGGAAAATTACTTAAAGGTTAGCATTTTATTTGCGATATGTCTAATGAAATTACTAGAATTACTCCATTAATTTGTTGTTAAAATTCACAAAAAAAGATCATGCTACAGGCTAAATCTTAAATATTTATATCAATTCTTAAAATTATAAATTGTTTAGGGTATAGGCCTCAACTAATATATGACTACAGCGTTGTGCAAATCTTTCTTTGCACATAAGCAGAAATTATAGGAAACAGGAGGGACAAAAATGAAAAGTAATCGCTTAATTGGAAGGATTACTGCATTGACGTTAGTGATGATGATGGTAGTAGCTATGTTTACAGGGTGTGGATCAACACCGCCTGCTCCTTCAAGTTCGCCGACTGCCAATGAGTCCAAAAATGTTGTTTTCTGGTATTGGGCTAACACCTGGAACAAAGTATGGGATGCTTATATTTCAGAAACAGGTGCCAATGTTAAAGTCGAATATGTAAATGTGGCGGCCGACGACTATATGACAAAGCTTCAAAGCACAGTTGCTTCCGGCGGAGATCTTCCGGATATCGGTGCAATGGAAAACGCATGGCGTGGAGCCGTAATTGAGATGGATATCTGGGATGACCTTGAACAGGCCCCATACAATGTAAAACGCGAAGATTTTGTTCCTGCTTATTTAACGCTTGCAACGGATACCAAGGGTACCATCAAGGGTATTGAAAACGGACCCAGCCCCGCAGGTTTGATTTATCGCCGTGATCTTGCCGCAAAGTACTTCGGGACAGACAAGCCTGAGGAGCTCGAAGCAATGATGTCCGATTGGGACAGCTTCTACAACAAGGGTCTTGAAGTAAAGGAAAAGAGCAGTGGCTCGGTCTTCATGATGTCAGGAATCAGTGATCTATGGACTGTTCTTTCAGGACAGGGCAACGAACCCTATGTAGATCTTGAGAAAAAACTTTTAACCGCAGGTACAACTGCCAAAGCAAATTTCGATATTCTTGAGAAGTTCAGGAAAGCGGAAATTGTTGACTTGATAGAAAGCTGGACTCCTGCCTGGAATGCATCCTATGCAAACGGCACCACCATATTCTATCCGTTTACCCACTGGAGTGGCCCTTACGCAGTCGAACCCAACGATCCTAACGGTTCCGGAAACTGGTCGCTTATGAATGCTCCCGGCGGAACATTCTCCTATGGCGGCACAAACTTTGGTATTATGAAAACTTCTGTTGTCAAGCAGGAAGCCTGGGATATGATCAAATGGGCAACTTTCTCGTCAGAGGGGGCACAGACTATGTTTACCATTTGGGGAAATACACTTTCCTCCAACAAGAATGCAACCACGGATCCAAAATATCGTGAACTCACCGATTCCGAATTTCCTTACTATAATAACCAGAAGATTTTGAACAAGCTGGAATCAATGATGGGAACAATGAAAATTCGTGCATTGACTCCTTATGATCAGACACTTACAAACTCCTTCAACATTGGCGTAAAAGCAATAAACAATGGCGAAAGCGCTGATAGAGCTCTGGGCCTGGTGGTTGAAGAGGTTATCAGAAATGTTCCCGAGTTGCATGAATAATCCAAAATTTGATTAACACATTTAATTTTTTGGATGCATCCCTCGGGCGTGTTATGAATTACCTGTCCGGGGGATTGTTTTATTAACATATGTATTTTTGTAGTTTTTGAATGCAGGGACGCTAAATACAGCAGTTTATAATAAAGGAGTGGTTTTATGGGGCACAAGACTGTTGCACTTGCGGCGGAACTACAGTCCAGTTCAAAAAAGCGTAAGTTTACAACCTACCATGCTGCCTGGCCTTATTTTTTTATTGCACCCTTCGTTATCATTTTATTGGTATTTAATCTTTTTCCAATAATTTATACTTTCTTTATGAGTTTAACCAACTGGGACGGTATGGGTAAATTCAATATAATTGGTTTTGATAATTATATTCGTGCACTGGATCCTAAGACAAGTAGATTCTTCATGTCACTTGAAAATACTGCTATTATACTTTTGATGTATTTACCTATTTGCATGACCGTTTCTCTTGTAATATCAGAGATACTTTGCGGCAAAATGGTCCGGCATAAAAAGTTTTTGCAAATATCCTTCTTCTCGCCATACCTTGTTGCGCCTATTGCCCTTGGTATTATGTGGTCCATTATGTTTGATTGGAAATATGGTACGGTAAATCGAATTCTTACGCTGCTCAATTTAGTGGATAAGCCTGTTAATTTTCTTGGCATACCGCTTTTTGCCCAAGGCATAATGGCTTTAATGCTTATCTGGAAGAATGGAGGATACTTTGTAGTTATGATGATGGCGGGAATAACCGCCATACCTTCCGATTACTACGAGGCTGCTGAAATTGACGGTGCAAATGCTTTCCAGCGTTTTCTCAAGATAACTCTTCCTTTATTAAAGCCTGTATTAACCTTCCTTACAATGACCAGTGTAATTTACGGTTTCCAGCTTTTTGACGAACCCTTCCTACTCTTCAGCGGTGGTTTTACGAAGAGTCAGCCGTACGGAGGTCCTGAAGGTTCTGTTCTTACTCTTGTTATGGAAGTTTACGATGCGGCTTACCGAAATTTCCGCTTTGGATTTGCATCCGCGGAGGCGATTTTAATGTTCGTCGTAATCGTTATTACTTCATCAACGCTTGTCTACATGCTGAACAGGGGGGGGAAGGATGAAAAATAGAGTATTAAAATCCGTCTTCACTTTTATAATGATCCTGCTCGCTTTAGTGGTTCTTTTTCCTTTCTACCTTATGATTATAATGGGCACTCAGTATACCAACGATTTATTTAAAGGACTAACACTGATTCCAGGCAATTATTTGCTGGAAAACTTTAGAACAATAGTTGATGCCAATTTCGGCCGGTATTATTTCAATAGCACGTATATAAGCATTCTTGTAACCGCTTTGACACTTTTAATTTGTTCCATGGCGGGCTATGGCTTTTCCGTTTATAAATTCAAGGGCGGAAAGTTTATCTTCAGTATGTGCATTGGTATGATGATGGTACCTACCCAGCTTGGGATCATAGCATTTGCCATCGAAGTCAAAGCTATAGGGTGGAACGGTACCCATTTGCCATTGATCATTCCGGCTGCAGCAAGCATTTTCGCAATGTACTGGATATATCAGTACTGTGAAAAAAATCTCCCGAAAGAAGTTATAGAAAGCGCCCGGGTGGACGGTTGCGGCGAGCTGGGTATATTTGCCACCATCTCCCTTCCATTCTTAAAAACCGCAATGCTTTCGGTGGGGCTTCTTTCCTTCCTATGGAGCTGGAACAGTTTTCTTGTTCCTCTTGTAGTTATCTCCAAACAAGAGCTTTACACCCTACCTCTGGGAATTAAGACCCTTGATGTTTTGTTCCGGGTAGACTACGGTGCTCAGATCCTGGCCCTTGGAATAAGCACAATTCCCATGCTGATCTTTTTCCTGTTCTTTTCAAAGAGCCTTATAAGGGGGTTGTCATCGGTTGCGGTCAAAGGATAGGGCCCCCAATATTGAGTTTATCTGATAGGAGGATTTTAATATGTCACGTTTTATACCTTTCCCTATATATTATGATGATGTCCCCATTGATCTCAGGTTTGTTTATGCGAATGAAAAACCTGCGGGAAAGCACGGATTTATGAAGGTGGAAGGCGAGAATTTCGTCTTCGAGGACGGCTCACCCGCACGCTTTTGGGGTACCAATTTCAACAGCGGCGGCTGTTTTCCGAGCTTTGACTACAGCGAAAAAATCGCTGTCCGGCTTGCCAAGATAGGTGTTAATATTGTTCGTTTCCATCAGCTTGATTCTGAATGGGCGACACCTAACATATTCCAGTTTACAAAGGGGCCCAGGCAGACAAATTCTCTTAATTTAGATGCTGAAAGCATGAAGCGCCTTGATTATCTGGTATATTGCCTTAAAAAAGAGGGTATTTACTGTTATCTTGATATGTTGACCTACCGGAAATTCAAAACAGGAGATGGAATTGAAAATGCCCATCTTTTAATGGATTCTGCAAAACCCTACAGTAACTATAACCGCAGAATGATAGAGCTCCAGAAGAAATTCGCCTATGATATATGGAATCATATAAACCCCTACACAGGTCTCGCATATAAGGACGACCCTGTTTTTGTAATGACTGAAATAACCAATGAATGTGATTTATTTATGAAAACACGTCCTATAAAGGTGGAGCCGTATCGCAGCGAGTTTGTGGATATGTTCAAGGAATACCTGTCAAATACGGGAAAAAGCTTTGATTTTTCCGATGAAGATTTAATGAGAGATGACCCGGTTCTTATTGATTTTAAGATTGAGCTTCAGGAAAAATACTATATTGAAATGATGGAGTTCATGAGAAAAATTGGCGTCAGAATCCCTATAACCGGTACCAACTGGTCAATAAATGCGGCTAACAGAAAATCGCAGCTTGTAACTGATTTTTGCGACGGTCATGTTTACTGGTACCAATGGCAATGGGGAGAGAAGGAGAAACGGTTTGAAAACCGGTCAATGACAAGCGTGCCTGATTCTTCATTTTTTGAACTTGCTTTCTACCGGGATCTGAACAAACCCTATTTTACCTCGGAATGGGATGTTCCATGGCCTGCAGAGTTCAGAGCCGAGAGTCCTATTTTGTATGCTGCCGTACATTCATTTCAAAACTGGGCCGGTTGCGCGATTCATACTTACAGCTACGATACCAGAACCAATGTCCATATAACAGGAAAAGAAGTGTCATCATCTTCAATAGGCGGAGTGCCATATCGGGAGGGTATCTTTAATACCTGGAACGACCCTGCCAAGTTCGGACTGTTTTATCATAGTGCTCTTATTACCAGAAGACAGGATGTGGCACCTTCGAAAAACCGCAGCGCAGTTAAGTTGTCTTCATTGGAGAAGGCCTCCAGCCAGATTCCGGCTCTGATAGCAGCATCTGAATTAACTGGGGTTGGTGTTTACTTTGAAGGACGGGAGCCGAAGAATACCAACCTCTATAACGAAGAGGATCAAATTGTTGATTTGAATTTAAAAAAGGTTGTTTCCGATACCGGTGAACTTATGAGAGACTGGGAAAAAAGCTACGGAACCATTGACTCACCACGTACTCAATGTGTTTATGGTAAAATCGGAGCCCTGGGGGAAATTGAACTGTCAGCCTTAAAAGTTACAAGTCGGACCGATTTTGCCGTTATAGCCCTCAGCTCGCTCTCCGATGATCCTGTCTGTAAGGCGGATAATATGCTTCTAACAACGGTTGGGCGATCCGAGAACACCGATATGAAATTCAATGCCGAGCATACTCAAATGTTGGATTATGGAAAGGCACCCATAACTGTTGAGGTCATAGAAGCTGAAATTTCCATAAAGACCGACAGGAAGGATATTAAGGTATGGGGAGTAAACGCGGAAGGTTTCTATGTAGGGGAACTGCCCTGCAAATTTGAGAATGGAATCATGACGTTTAAAGTTGGAGATATTTATCCTTCCATGTACTATCTTATCCGTGCAGAGTAAATAGAGCCAATTTAAGTTATAGTTTAATATCTTTTAATTTATATACTTGCAGTCGCCTAATCTCTCAAATGCTTTTAGCACTTGGGAGATTTTTTATACCTCCTGCAGTTTTAGAAATGATCCCCTGTATGGTACTTCCTAAATCAATCTAATCATTTTATAAAAAGTACAAATCATTTTTTATTGTACCGCTAAGTCAAAAGTCTTAAGATGAAAAAAATTGGAGTAATTACTGATTTTTTATTTGGGACTAAAAATCTAAGGAGAGGTTTGTTATGGCAATAAAAAATGAGTACGGATGGAAGTTTACCGACAAAGATGACGGTTCATTTCGGATGAAAAACCCGGTAATAAATTCAAGGATGTATTTTCCGCTATGTAACAATAAATTGAAATCCTATGTCACTCCTGAGTTTAAAGGAGATATCCTTCTGGACTACCACAGGTATCTTACCATTCCAAAAAGCACTGAAGATCTTCATCACTCCAAAGATGGACGAAATGTCTGGCTGAGAATAAAGAACAAGGGCGTTTGGTCCTGTGCGGGGGCTAGCTCCGAGCATCATCTTAAGAGCATCAAAGGCTTGGATGATGAAGAGGTGGAGATTAATGCCGGTATAGGCTGGATAAGGATCAGCAGAACCAACCCGGAATACAAGATTAGAGCAGATTTGACGATATTTATCCCTTCAAATGATGACACTGTTGAATTAGTAAAGGTTGAAATCACCAATCTGGACTCTGAAGAAGCGGAGATTACTCCGTTCTTTTCCGTTCCCATTTATGCAAGAAGCATTCAGAACTTAAGGGACCACAGGGATGTAAGCACCCTTTGCAACCGCTTGGTTCCCAATCCTTACGGCGTTATTGTGAAACCATTTATGGTTCATGATGAGACTAAATGCTATCAAAATGCCGAACACTATACAGTTCTTGGCTTTACCGGAGAGGGAGACAAGGCCGTGGGCGGCTGGGGAAGAATGTATGATTACATAGGTGAAAACGGCTCCATGGAAGCCCCGGAAGCTGTTTATAACAACTATGAGGCTCAGAAATTCGAGGAAATGGATTTGACCGGTGAAGAGACCGTTGGTGCTGTCAAATTCCCAACCATTGTAATAAAGGCAAATGAAACAAAAGAATTTATTATTGTTGAAGGTATTACTGAGGATTATAAGGAAATTGAAGGTTGGGCCTTAAGAAAGTACAATACTTCAGCAAAGTTTGATGCCGTACTGGAAGAAACAAAAACATTCTGGCAGGATTATGTTGATCTTGTAAAATTCGAGTTTCCGGATGAAAATCTGAATAAATTCCTGAAGTGGGTAAACTTCCAGCCCTTCTTAAGAAAGGTGTTCGGAAGCAGCTATCTGCCCGACTATGGCTATGGAACAGGTAAAAGATACTGGAGGGAATTATGGCAGGACCTGCTGGCTATAATCATAGCCGATCCCTACAGTACAAAACAGGATATTATGAACAATTATAACGGTGTAAAGCTGGATGGCTCCAATGCTACACTGGTTGGGGATAAACCTGGAGAATTTGCCCACAGAAGCAATTTGGGACGTACCTGGTCTGACCATGGCGTTTGGCCTTATTTCACAACCCGCCTGTACATGGATCTGACAGGTGACCTAAATATACTCTTTGATAAGGTACCCTACTTTAAGGACAATATTACAAGGAGAGGGAAGGGTACAGATCGATTATGGACAAAAGAGTATGGCTTAAAACAGAAAACAATAAACAACGAAATTTATTATGGAAACGTATTGGAGCATTTGCTCATTCAAAATCTTACATCATTTTACAATGTAGGTATTCATAATATCACCTTGCTTGAAGCAGGTGATTGGGATGATACGATGGACATGGCTAGGGAAAATGGTGAAACAGTTCAGTTTACAGCCTTCTATGCGGCAAATCTGAAGGGTATCTGCGAATTATTGAAGGCATTGCAGGAAAAAGGTATCCAAACCATTGATGTTTTTGAGGAAATGCTAGTGCTGTTTGACAGGCTTCACGGCCAGAAAAAAGTTGACTATGCTGATTACAGGCAGAAGCAGGGCAGGCTTCAGGAATACTACGATATACTGGATAACGGTATTTCCGGCAAGACCGTCAAGGTTAATATTGATGCACTGGTTAATGACCTGACAGCCAAGTCTGAATTTGCAGCTAAGCTTGTAAACTCACAGGAGTTTATTACTGTTGATAATGAAGACTCTTTCTATAATGCCTATTACACAGATACATTCAAAATGCTCGGCGGAAAGAATGACGCAGGTACCGTAAATATAAGCCTGACCCCACAGGCCTATCTCATGGTGCTGGGGCTTACCAGCCAGGATAGGGCGAGGGAAATCCACAAGAGCGTGGATAAGTATTTGAGAAATGAATTCGGAGGATATATTTTAAGATCCGACCACAAGGACCTGAATCTTATTGATGTTATGGGCAGAGGCTTCGGTCTGGCTTTCAAGACCAGGGAGAACGGCGGCCAGTACAATCACATGGCTGTAAAGTATATGAACGGCTTATATACAAACAACCTTGTCAAGGAAGGCTATGATGTGTTCTCAACACTTACGGGATTGTGCATGAACTCTGCTCAAAGCAGGATATTCCCTGGAGTTCCGGCTTCAATAGATTCAAAATCAGCAAGAGGAAGCTACAACTATCTGACAGGTTCCGGTTCTTGGCTCATTTTCAGTATAATAACTGAAATATTCGGCATCAAATCCGTTCTGGGAGAACTCAATATTTCACCGAAGCTGGTAAAAGAACAGTTTATAGGAGAAAAGGAGATTAAGGTCGATTTCATTTACCTTAAAAAGAATATGACCCTTATAGTAAGGAATGCCGGAGGTCTTGACTGGGGCGAATACAAACTGGGAGAAGCATATTTCAATGGTCAGCTTCTGAATCAGAAACTTTATGGGGAGGATGAGTTAAGTATTAAACTATCCAAGCAGTACATAGAGCAGAATCTAAAATCGAAAAACGCAATTGAAATTGAATATGTGAAAAAGTAATGTCATTCCGTTCGAAGGAGTATGTACATGAAAGTCAACCGAGTTGTACTTGTGATACTTGACAGCGTTGGTATTGGTGAATTGCCGGATGCACAAGAATATGGCGATGAGGGCAGCAACACAGTAGGCAATATCGTTAAGACCTGCGGAAAGCTGAACATACCGAATATGTGCAGGCTGGGGTTCGGAAAGATAAAAGGGGTTTATTATGCGGATGTGCCTGCAAGTATTTGTGGAAATTATGGGAGAATGGCGGAAGTATCCAAAGGAAAGGACACAATAACAGGACACTGGGAAATAGCAGGAATTCATGTTGAGAAACCGTTTCCAGTTTACCCGTCGGGCTTTCCTGATGATGTTATTAACGAGTTCAGGAGAATAACAGGAAGAAATGTACTGGGGAATTACGCCGCTTCCGGGACGAAAATCATTAATGTCCTTGGCCGGGAACATATAAACTCCGGCTCTCCTATTGTATATACATCCGCAGACAGTGTTTTTCAGATTGCCGCCCATGAAGCGGTCATTCCTCTTGATGAACTTTATGTGTTGTGCCGGAAGTCGAGGAATATGCTCAGAGGGACCCACGGGGTGGGACGAGTTGTGGCAAGACCCTTTATCGGAGAGTACCCCAACTTTGTCAGGACAAAAAACAGAAGGGATTTTTCAATAGAACCCATAGGGACCACTATTCTTGACGAGATGACCAAAAAGGGTCTGCCTGTGGCAGCCATAGGAAAGATTGAAGATATCTTTTCTGGAGAAGGCATCTCCGAAGCCATTCATACAAGAGATAACATGCACGGTATGGATGTAACACTTAACTATCTGCACACGCTTGAAAAGGGCCTAATATTCACTAATCTCGTGGATTTTGATATGCTGTACGGCCATAGAAATGATGCGCCGGGATACAAAAAAGCCATTGAGGATTTTGATATGAGGCTTTCTGATTTAATTGATAATCTAAGAGCGGATGACCTTCTGATCATTACCGCAGATCACGGGTGCGATCCTGTGACACTCAGCACCGACCATTCGCGTGAGTATGTGCCTCTTTTGGTTTATGGGAAGAGTATAGCCCAGGGTGTTGATTTAGGTACAAGGGGGACTTTTTCCGATATAGCATGCACAATTGCCGATATCTTTGACATTGGACATGCCTTTCCCGGGATTAGTTTTTTAAGCTTAATAAACAGATAATCAGGAGGTGAGCGATATTATGAAGTTATGCTAGTGGAGTAAAAAGAACAGATTATTTTTTTTGGATAAATTAACTGAACAAGGAGGAAGTGTAAAATGCCAAAAAAAACCAAAGTCTTGGTTGCAGTAATTTGTATGGCAACATTGCTAATGACAACATTTGGATCTTCATCAATTGGGATTGCTCAAGTCACAGATTCCCCCGCGCCCGGACAGTTAAGAATTAATTGCGGCTCAGTTTCGGGATTTATGCAGGAACAATATCTTTATATTAATAACGGTTCAAATGCTGAGACTGAAAAGCTTAAAGTTACAAGTGAATGGAGTAATTATGGAGGCGGACATTTACTTACAAAAAGATGGTCAGACGGAAATAATAATTTTACTTACCGCATTCCATTAAACCCTTCCACACCTGCACCATTATACCTATCAATGGTGACAAAAGGTGAAGTGAAAATGAGCGTTAACGGAACAGTAATGCTGAATACCGGTAACAGCGGTGAAGGTGATTATTGTGCAAGAGAATTTACACTAAGTGATAGCTCTGTTTGGTCAAGCGGATATATTGATGTCAAATTTGAAGATGCTGATCCAAGCGATGGATGGGGTCCCAATCTATATTGGATAGAGCTTGGCGCAACTTCTCCTTGGAGAGAGAGAGTCAAGCATATCGTATGGGATACATCAAAGGTCGTATGGCAAGTAGGTTACTATGATGGTATGGCCAACGAGTTTCAGGGGGCTGTAACAAACTTTGCTGTAGGAGGAGATATTTCAACTCTTGCTAAAAACGGGACAATATCTATCAATTGGAGTGGACAGCCTGTAAGTGGGAAGAAGTACTATCTTCTGACCGGAATAATCGGTGATAACGTAGCAAGAACCACCAATATTGATGTAAAAAATGACGGTTCAAACGAAATAAGCCGATTGGTTAAGAGAGAAAAAGTATTTGACTTGAACGTGACCAGCCTCATTAAGCAAGCAGCGCCATATGACAATACTGTTAAAATTACAATACCAGCGCAGCACAAGCTAGATTTTGCAGTACTGGTAGAAGTGACTGACGGAAGCATAACAGATAATGATTTGAGGGTTGTGTTCAAAGGTAATGAAATGGCACAGAATTGGACAAAACTCGCAAATATGACGATGTATTGGAATAATGAATATATGGTGGATAAAGGTACGGGTTTTGTTGATGCATCACTTCCAAACGGTATATTCGCTAACAGTTATTGGGTGGCTGATGCGGCGCCGGCAGCACTTGAAGTAGCAAAGTGGGGATATTTCGATCTTGCCAAGCAGATAACAAGCTTTAAGACTGCGGCAGAGTACTATGATCCCGCCCTGGGAGCAGCTGGAGATAATGGTGCAGCGGGTATTATGTTTGCAACCATGGCGTATCTTATGAAAACCGATAATTATACCGGAAGCTATACGACAACCATTTATCCCAAAATGAAGCAAGGCCTTGATTACTTCTGTACCGAAATAGACAAGACTTCCAGAAAACTGATACTAGGTAATAACTGGGAGACCACGTCCGGTGGCTATGGCATATATAATAACTCTATAGCATATTTTGCTCTTCTAGCCGGAGCTGAAGCAGCCGGTAATGTGGGGAATACTGCCGACAGAAACAATTGGAACAGCCATGCGGCAGCTTTGCTCGAAGGTATAAATACTCATCTCAAACTCAGTAATAATATAAGCTGGCTGGGTAAAACCATACCCGCAGATACATTCAGGTATGCAATAACGGGGAGCGGAACCGATGTAAGTAATTGTCATGCCGGGTGGTTTGGGGTAGGTAATCAGGAAGAAATGTTCTATGGCTATAAAGGAAACGCCATTCCTTCATGGAGATTAGCTGTAGATAGGATGCTTGATTACCATTCATCAAACTTCTGGGCAGATTGGAATGCCTATGGACATAACAGAGGTTTTGGCACCGATTACGGTGTGTTGTCCGAACGAGGTGGTTGGCCGTTAAACGCAATGTTGATGGGAGACAGAATGGATATGGCCAAGAAAAATCTTAACCATTTAATTTATAACAGCACCGACCTGAACTTTGCAAACGATAATGAGGGTGTACAGGAAACATCCCCATGGCTGCTGGTAAGAGAGACTTCCAAGAATGACAATGGCATTATTGGAGCTGACGTAGGAAATGGCGGCGAAGTGGAGGACATGAATCTGGTTGAATATATCGTAACTATAAAAAATGTCAGACTTATGGCAGGGGCTGATGATACACTGAATGGCTCCAACAACTTGATAATCATGCCGAGAATACCTGCAAGCTGGGATGGTGTAAAAGTTAATAAATGGCCTGTCACATATAAAAATGGTTCAAATTATGCAAAGACAGAGGTGACTTACGATTATTCAATAAGCCCTATACAGGGTAGCATATCTGTCTCTGCATCCAATCCTGTAACGGGTGTCCAGTTTAGATTCGGTCCGTTTGAAAAAGATGTAAATGTTTCTTCTGTAACTGTTAATGGACAGAGCATCTCCAACTATACCCTGGAAGAAAAGGGCGATGCAAAATGGGTATGGGTTACTCAAGATATTGGAACAAGCAACAAAAATATTACAGTGAATGTGGATATTCGGGATATGTACCTGTATGACGACTTCAATGACGGGAATCTTACAGGATGGACGCCAAGCGGGGGCACATGGAGTAATCCGGGCGCTAATGCAAGAGTTATTGCAACAGGCGATGCATGGAATACCTATGGCACAGTGGTATCAGATTTGGCTTTCAGTGCTGACATCAAGATAGAGAGTGGCAATGCTGCTGGAATAACCTTTAGAAATAATGGTACAGGCTTAAGTGGCTATGATCTTATCCTGGACGCTGTGGACGGAAAACTGAAGCTTTGCAAACGGCCTTATGTTGAACTGGGGTCTATACCGGTAAATGTAAAGAGGAATAGAACTTATACCTTGAAGGTTGAGGCGATCGGCTCTAAAATGATATGTTACTTGGATGGCGTTAAAGCTTTTGAAGTAAATGATATGAGCTACACGAGCGGAAAGTTTGGTATGCTCGCCTATAGTTCAACAGCCTTGATTGAAAATGTATTGGCATATAAGGATGCTGAACTGGTTGAGGATAGTAGTTTTGAAAAGCAAACGAGCCGGACATCCCTATCCATGCCTTGGTCAACTGAAGGTACTGCTACAGACAAGGGAGTTGATATAAATTTGGGTTTTTCCCATAGTGGAAAAAGCAATGCATATATCAGGACTTCTGCAATTGATACATGGAATTCTATCAAGCAGACCATAGTGGTAAGGCCTAATACAAACTATAGATTAACAGGGTGGGTACAAAATTCCAACAACATTGACAATCGAGGCTATTTTGGTATCAGAAATGCAAATGGCAGTGTGAACAGCGAATACAACTTCGCAGGATTACCAAACTATACACAGCTGACAGTAGACTTTAATTCAGGCTCCAATACCAGCATGACAATATTTGCAGGATTTTGGTCTAATGGAAATGATGTCTGGATGCGATTTGACGATATTTCAGTAATCGAGCAATAGCAGCCATTATGCTTTTGAGTTTAATAATCAATGGGAGGGCCCTGTAATCCGTGATTACAGGGCCCCCGTTTTAATAAAAGCCAATTATATTATAAAAAGCTCCAATAATAATGGAAAGTCTATTTGCGCTATTCTAATTAAAATATAACTATTAGAGTTTTAATTATGGCGAGGCCAAAAACTTCTTCAGATAAGGCCTTTATGCTATAATTATGATTAAAAGCCTTCCAATACTTGTGCATTGTGCTTAAGAAAGAGAGGCTGATTATGTTTAGAAGGATGCTTATAGTCTTACTTTTTTCTCTTGTGGTCAATATATCCGTAGGATGTTCGATGTTACCTGAGTACATAGAAACCCGCAAACCAACCCATACTTCGATTCCATGGGAAACAGTAACGCTCCTTTCCTTTCCTGATCAACCGAAGGAGTATTTTCAGAAAGCAGTCGAGTATGCAGGTATCAATGTAAATGTAAATGTTTTGGAAGTTCCTCAAAATCAATATGAAGATAAAGTTCATCTGATGTTGATGGCTCAGGAGGCAACAGATCTGATATTAATGGATGCCCCCAATATTGCCAGTTACGCAGTAACCGGAGTACTTGAACCCCTTGATGCTTACTGGGATAAAGGGGATTTCAATGATCTTTTGGAAACGACTAAGGAATCCGTGCAATGGGATGGACATATCTGGGCGTCTCCACTGAATGAATCCAGCTGTCTCCTGTTTTATAACAAGCGGCTTTTTGAAGAAACGGGGATTAAAGCCCCCAAAGCTTTAAGTGAGGCCTGGGACATGGACAAGCTCCTTGAGGTCTCTAAGCTCTTAACTAAAAGGGATGGTGATGGAAACATAATCCGGTATGGCATATTGCCTTCCATGTTTACTAGCAATAACCGGAATGAGGGAATGGCATTTACGCAGATGCTTTACTTGTGGTGGTTCGGTGGTGATATTTTAAGCCCGGACGGAACCACTGCCTCGGGGTATTTTGATTCGCCTCAAAGTATTGAAGCGATACGATATTATGGGGAACTTTTTTATAAACATAATGTTGCGCCCTCTCAGGAAATTGTCAATGGTTTTGTGAGCGGGAAAATAGCAATGTGGATTAATGGTCCATGGCTTTTAGGGATCTGGAAGGATAATTTTCCGGACTTTTATGACGGTGAGTGGGGTGCTATGCCCCTACCCAAAGGTATGGCGTCAGCCAGCCCTACCGGAAGCTGGAACATCGCTATAACCAAGCAAAGTAAAAATAAAGAGGCGGCCTGGTCTGTTATTAGGGCAATTACAGGAAAAGCCGGAATGAGAATCTGGTGTAAGGGCACCGGCAACATTCCTGCAAGAAAATCTATTCTGGAAAATGATAAAGAGTACGATACCGATCCGGTATACCAAATAGTAAGGGCACAGCTAAATGAAAACAGCAGGTCCCGCCCTGTCACACCGGCCTATCCGGACATTTCTGAAGCAATTATTGACTGCTTCAACAGCGTAGCTCACGGAGATAATATTGAACAAGTGGTAGAAGAGACAGTGAAGAAAATCAATAAGTCCCTGGAGACTTTTAATACATCAAACTAAACTCCACGGGGATGTGAAGATATGAAAAATAAAATCAGAGACATGAGCATACAGCAGAAAATAGCGTGGACATATTCGCTGCTCATTATTGCAATATTTATTTGCCAGATAATAGCTTACAATATTTTTATTTCCGAGGTAATTGAGTCAAAGGCAAATGACTACATAATCCAGAACCTTAAGCAAACAAACAGCAAGATAGAGACATACATAGACACGATACGCATTATGTCCAATAGTATTACTTCGAATGAAGAGATACGGGATATATTAATCCGTAATAATGAAGAAGCTAAGAATACCAACGTACAATATCAGATCGGATATGAGGATACTCAGCAGCTGATCAGGGAGATTTCTAAGCTGACACTGGCCTACGATAATATTAATTCAGTCCAGATATACACACCTTATTACAGCGTAAGCTATAACTTTGCCGGTGAATATATGGACTTCTCAATTGAGCGTGAAGAAAGCGAAAAAATAAAGAATTCCAGGGGAGAGCTGCTCCTTATTCCCTCGCGATTTGAATTTGTGGACAAATATTATGCGACGAATACCACCATTTTTTCAGCAGTTCGTAAAATATATGATTATAAGATTGGCGAGGAGTTGGGTTATGTCTCAATAAATATTCAAGAGAGGGCGCTCAGGGAGATCATAGAGGATGTTGAAATAGGATCTTCCGGTGTTGTTCAGCTATTTGACAGCGATGGCTATTTTATATCATCAGAAAATCCTTCTGTAATCGGAACCCGTATGGATCAGGACCTTCTTGTTAGAATTAATGAAATGGGTGATGGCGGTTATTTTATTGAAAAAAAACAGCTTATTGCCTTTCAGAAATCGGAGATTACCCACTGGGGTGTAATAACCAGACTTTCTATAAGGGATGTGGCAGGGGAGCAGGATATTCTCCAGGCCACCAATCTGGTTATAGGTTTCGTTGGTATTTTAGTGGTGCTGCTCACTTCATATTTTCTATCTAAACAGTTGACTAAGCCCCTTTTACACCTGTTCAGATCTATGGAGAAGGTAAGGGATGGTGACCTGAGCTCCAGAGTCACGGTTAAGTCCAATGATGAAATTGGACGCCTCAGTAAGCTGTATAACCATATGACAGAGGAAGTGCAGACGCTTATAAAATGTAATTATGAGGAGCAGCTAAGCAAGAAAGAAGCCCAGCTTCAGGCTATTCAAGCCCAGATTAATCCTCATTTTATGTACAATACACTGGATACGATATATTGGATGCTGGTTCTGGAAGGCCAGGACAAGGCCAGCGAACTGGTTGTTTCCTTAAGTGAGATACTAAGATACAGCATTTCTTCAAAGGATGGGAGCATCGTATCTCTCGACCGGGAGATGCGAATGATGGAATACTATAAAATAATTCAGACAGCTAGGTTTGAAAATAAGCTGTCCTGGTATATCTCCATACCCGATAATATCAGAAGCCTGTATACACCAAAGATGGTCATTCAGCCTATTGTGGAAAATGCCATACTCCATGGGATGGATGTTCAAAAGCCTCTTTTAAGTATTGCCATAGAGGCATTTATTGAAGAAGACAGCCTTCTGATTAAGGTAACAGATGATGGTAAGGGAATGTCCCGTGATCAGGTCGTAAACCTGCTGGAAGAGCGGAACATTCAGGAGAGTCGCGGTCATACAGGTTTTGGACTCCCGGGTGTTAACCGCAGGATAAAGATCTCCTTTGGAGAAAAGTATGGCTTGCAAATCGAAAGTGTGCTTGACAAAGGCACTTGTGTAAAAATACGACTGCCGATTCTGTATGACAAGGATAAGGAGGACCAATATGAAAATAGTGCTGGTTGATGACGAAGGAATTGTACTTCGCGGTATAAGTACCATAATTAAACGGTCCAATCCAGACTGGGAAATTGTCGCCGAGTGCGGCAGCGGGGAAGAGGCCATACCTGTAATAAAAGAGCTTTGTCCGGATGTTGTTATTACCGATATCAGAATGTATAATGTTTCCGGCATAGAACTGGCTGAAAAGATAAGAGAGAGTAACCCGGATATATTGGTCATATTACTTACCGGCTATGCCGAGTTCGATTATGCCCAAAAGGCGATTAAGCTCAATATATTTGATTATCTTTTAAAGCCGACTCGATATAACGATATAATTGATTGTCTAACCAGGGCGGAACGGTATTTGAAGGACAGGAATGATAAGCAGAATTTTCAAAACAGTTTAGTCAAAAAGATTAATGAAAATAAAGCTTTACTGCGCGAAAAATTTTTCCGTGATATTATGAAGGGTCTGCTCCCTGTAAGCGTGAATATTTTTGAAAAGCTTAAAGAATATGAAATAGAGTTTAAAAGGTTTACTGTGTTTAATATTAATTATAAATCTCTGAACAAAAGCTTTGGCACAAGCACTGATGATATTTTGCTGCTTGATTTCTGTATAAAAAATGTATTTACTGAAATATTGGGAGAAGCCGGGAAGACAATTCTTTTAACAGAAAGCATACATAATTTTATTGCAGTTGCAGAAACTGCCGGTCTGGAAGATAACTGGCAGGATTTGATGCACGACCTGTGCGTCCGGGCATCCAATATTATAATGGAAAAGCTGGAGGTAAAGCTTTATATTGGAGGCAGCGAGGCAAAATATGAGATAGAGGAGCTGTTCGACTGCTATAATCAGGCTTGTTACGCTCTGGACAAGGCAGTAAAAGAGGATAGTTCATTTTTATATTTCCAGGATCTTATTTATGAAATGCCCCAGACTGCATTTTCAAAATCTGTTTCTGAAGCGTTGGAATACATTGAAAGCAACTTCCAGAACGATATTTCCCTGAAAGAGGTTGCCGAGGCCGTCTATCTTAATGTCTGGTACCTGTCTGACCTGTTTAAGCGTGAGGTGGGAGTAACATTCAGCGAATATGTCCGTGAAAAACGAATTAATATGGCAAAGGAGCTTTTAAGGGACAAATCCCTGAAGCTTTATGAAGTGGCTTATAGAATAGGTATAAAAGAACAGGGATACTTCAGCACCCTTTTTAAAAAAGCTACCGGATTAAGCCCCACAAGCTATCGGGAACAGCTCGAATAAAAGGCTGCTCCTATTTATCATGTCTGTATAGCCAATATTTTTATAAAGTTATCCAAAGATCGTAAAAACCAATATTAAGGCGGAGGCATTACAATTAGTTTATGGAAAAATCCAAATAACTGAGGGGGATGTATTCATGAAAAAACTAATTGCTTTGGTTTTATCCGGACTACTTGTTTTCTCCGCCGCAGGCTGCGGAAATGCACAGCAAGCAGGAACGCCGCCGTCAAAAACACCTGATGCCGCTTCACAGACTCCCGCTTCCAGCGAACCTTCCGGAGGTACCAAAAAGGTTACCCTGGCGTCCTTTCCCGATCAACCCAAGGATGCGTTGATTGCAGCTTTCAAAACAGCAAACCTTGATTTTGAACTAGACATCATTGAATACCCGCAAAACGAATATGAAAACAAGATCAAAATGGCATTCGGTGCAGGAAATTCTACAGACCTGATCCTGATGGATGGTCCAAACATTGCCAGCTACGCTGCAAGCGATGTTTTGGAACCGCTTGATACTTATTGGGACAAAGCTGATTTTGAGGATCTTGTAGGATCCGCTCAATCAGCTATGGTATGGAACGATAAAATATGGGCGGCACCTCTTAACGAATCAAACACCGTATTATTCTACAACAAGACAGTTTTTGATGACCTGGGAATCGTTGCTCCTACAAAGGTTGAGGATGCATGGACATTTGAAGAACTTGCCGAAGTATGCAAGAAAGTTTCCATCCCGGGTCAAAGATATGCTATTCAGCCTCAGATGTTCTCCCTTGCAAACAAGAACGAGGGACAGACATATACTCAGATGCTGTGGCTGTGGATGGCTGGCGGAGAAGTTATCTCTCCTGACGGTAAAACCGCCACGGGATACTTTGACAGTGCAGAGTCCAAGAGGGGTATCCAATTCTATGCAGACCTTTTCAAGAATGGTTATGCTACAACTGAGGACATTGTAAACGCATTTGAGACCGGAAAGGTTGTTATGTGGACAAATGGCCCTTGGTGTATAGGAAACTGGAAGAGGGACTTCCCGGATGTTAAATGGGGTGCAACACCTCTGCCCCAGGATGCAAGAGGCGCTTCTGGTGCCGGTAGCTGGAACATAGCAATAGCAAAAGCTTCGGCTAACAAAGATAACGCTTACAAAGCACTTAACGCTATCACCAACAAGGAAGGCCAGGCTGTTTGGTGCACAAACACCGGGAACCTCCCTGCAAGAAAGTCTATTTTGGCGGCAGATCCTGCATATAAGGAATATCCATTTGATATCATCAATGAACAGCTCGTCGCAACAGCAAAGGCGAGGCCTGTAACTCCCGCTTATCCACAGGTTTCAGAAGCGCTGATGGATTGCTTCATGGAAGTAGCATTTGGTGAAAATGTTGATGCTGCTGTAGAAAAGGCTACAAAGAAAATGAACGAGGCCTTGGCTGCTGTAAAATAAGAACAACATAGCATAATATTCGGGCTTTAGTATTGCAAATGAGAATGCTAATCTAATTGGTATTCTCATTTGTATATAACCTGGTAACATCATATTTTGTCATATTGGAGTGATCAAATGTCTAAGGCAAAGAATTATCAAATTAAAAAGACAATTGCCGATAATCTCCAGGGCTACATGTTTATTCTTCCGGCACTTTTAATAATAGGCATATTTTTTATCTATCCTGCAGTTCAGCTTTTTGGCCTTGCATATACAGATTACAACCTGATGTCCGGACGCGGCAATTTCATCGGGTTGACAAACTTCAAGGCCCTGCTTGACAATGAAGATTTTATTGGCTCGCTGGTGGTAACATTCAAGCTCGCTTTGTTTATTGTACCCGTACAGACCATCATTGCCATGATAATGGCGGTGTTCGTAAACCAGAAATTAGCGGCGATGAAGATTTTTAGAACCCTATATTTCATACCTGCAATAACATCGTTTGTTGCCGTGGCTATTATGTGGAAGCAGATTTATAATCCCACATTTGGCCTGGCAAATTCGATCCTGGGAATATTGAACCTTGGGCCCTTCCAATTTCTTTCATCTAAAAGCCAGGCCCTCATTGCAGTGGCAATAACATGTATATGGAAATCGTGGGGCTATTTTATGGTCATATTTATAAGCGGCCTTCAGGATATACCCCAGGAAATCCAGGAAGCAAGCCGTATTGATGGTGCAAACCAGGTTGAGAGATTTTTCTACATTACAGTTCCAATGCTTAGAAAAGTAACTCTTTTCGTGATCATTATAACGACCATGGATGCTATCAAGCTTTTTATTCCGTCTTTTACAATGACTGCCGGAGGTCCTCTGGGCTCCACCGATACCACAGTCCATTACATCTGGAGGCAGGCTTTCCGCTTACAGCAGGTAGGACCTGCAGCTGCAATGTCTACTGTGCTTTTCGTGGTGATTATTATGATTACAATTTTGCAGTTTAAAGTAGATGGAAAACTGAATGATGAAGGAAGGTAGGAAAGATGAACAACAATCTTGCAGTCAGGACCAGGCGTTTAGTTCTTAGATTTATAATGTACATTTTCCTTGTATTGGTAGCACTGCTGGTCATTGTGCCGTTCTTATGGGTTTTCGGCAATGCCTTTCGTCCAAATGCTGAAATAGGAATGTATACAGACCTTTCATGGCTAACTTTTTTCCCGAAAAAATTTACCCTTGGCAATTTTGAAAGAATGTTTAAACAGCTGAATATGATTCAAATCATAATAAATACGATAGTCGTGGCCGCCAGCGTAACGGTGGGAAGCTTGTTTATCAATTCGCTTACCGGTTATTCCTTCGCAAGAATAAACTTTAAGGGCAAGAAGCTTATCTTTTTGATTTTCATTTCAATGCTGGTCCTGCCGATTGAAATTCTTATTATTTCCTTATATCTGACTATTGTTGATTTAGGATTAACAGATAGTTTTTTATCTTTGATCCTGCCGTTTCTGGCCTCGCCCTTTGGCATATTCTTCATGAGGCAGTTTTTCAGCAACGTTCCAAAGGAATTGGATGAAGCCGCAATTTTGGACGGATGCGGACATTTCGGCATATTTTCAAAGATTTACCTACCCCTTGCGAAAACGCCCCTTTTGACTCTTGGGCTTCTTGTTTTCCTTCAACAATGGGACAGCTTTATTGTTCCTGTTACCTTTATTAATGATGAAGGAAAGATGCTTCTTCAGGTGTCTTTGACAAGACTTTCAATGGGTCTTTATATGACGGATTACGGAACCCTGTATGCTGGAGTAACCCTTTCTATTGTTCCTATTTTGATCATATATTTGATTTTCCAAAAACATATAGTGGAAAATATTGCGACTACAGGCCTCAAGTAATGACTGTCTGCATCGTTCAGAAAAAGTCTATCGCAGTCTTTAGTAAAATGCGGAGGTGTATTTAGCTTGAAAAGACCAAAAATACTCATTGTAGGTAGCCTGGTTATGGATTTAACTGTCAGCACTGAGATTTTTCCAAATTCCGGTGAAACAGTTTTGGGAATAAACTTTAGCACCGCTTCTGGAGGCAAGGGGGCTAATCAAGCCGTCCAGATGGCTCGTTTGGGGGCGGATGTGACCATGGTTGGCAGAGTTGGTAATGACTTATTTGGAAAAGAGATGGTAGCCTCATTAAATTCCGCAGGTATAGATACTACTCATATTGAAGTTGACAAAGACAATTCTTCCGCTGTAGGAAATATCATCCTTGAAGTAGCCGAGGGGCAGAAGACCAAAAACAGAATCATTGTTGCTCCAGGGGCAAACATGGCTATCAAGCCCCAAGACATAGCTTTTCTTAAGGATACCATAAGCAAATATGACATGGTGGTACTTCAACTTGAAATCCCCATGGAGATTAATGAAATTGCAGCCAGATATGCTTTTGACAAGGGTGTTCCAGTAATGCTCAACTCCGCACCATCTGCTCCATTAAAACCGGAGTTGCTTTCCTGCCTTACATATATCTCTCCAAATGAGCATGAAGCAGCCGATCTGACAGGTGTAACCATAAGGAAGCAAGGAAAAGAAGTAAATATGGAAGATGTGAAAGCTTCTGTTGAAAGTCTTATGAAAAAAGGTGTTAAGAATGTCATTATCACATTGGGCAGCAGCGGGGCGGTAGTAGCTAATGAGGAGGAAATAGTAATTCGTCCCTGCGTGGATGTAGTGGAGGTCAAAGACCCTACGGCAGCAGGGGATTCCTTTATTGGTGCATTTACCACTGCTTTGTGCGCCGGGCTTAACCATACCCAAGCTCTGGAGTTTGCCAACTATACAGCTACCTTGACAGTATCCAGAATGGGTGCCCAACCTTCTTTACCAACCCTGGATGAAGTATTGGCTTTAATGAAGCGTGAGAGTTTTACAGGCTTTGACCTTAAGCTTATGGAAGCTTTAAATAACAGTACGGAGGCACAGAAATGATAAAAAAAGAAGCCAGAGAAGATTTAAACAAATTTATTATTGCGGCAAAGACTGAAGTTAATACATACGCAGAAACCATACAATGGGAGCAATATGTTAAGCCGGTTAATATAATTCTTGAAAGTCAGGAGAATGGTGGAAGACTTCATCTTTCCGGTATTGGAAAACCTTCGTATGTGGCCGGCTATATAGCATCATTAATTTCATCTACAGGAACACCGACTTATGTACTCCACGGTACCGAAGCCGTTCATGGATCTTGCGGACAATTGGTTGCCGGCGATGTGGTTATTTGTATATCCAACAGTGGTGAAACGGCTGAACTTAAAGCAACTGCCACTGCCATTAAGAATAACGGATGCAAGATTATTGCTGTCACAGGAAATCCCGATTCATGGCTTGCAAAAATGGCCGATGCACATATATATGCAGGGGTAAGCCAGGAGGGGGGACCACTTAATCGTGCTCCGAGAACGTCCATAATAGCCGAAATGCTGGCTTTACAGGGATTAAGCATCATTTTACAAAGCCATAGAGGTTTGACGCCACAGGAATATGTTTTGCGTCATCCGGGAGGCTCCCTTGGAGTTCTCAGGGAAAATGAAAAATAATCGGATAAGAATTCGGCTATTGGCTGCCCGCCGGTAGCCTTTTTTATTGCTTCTTTTTTCTCCATTTTTTTTAATTGACAACACCTTTAGACTGTGTTTATAATAAATTGTTTTATTTGTTTAGTATATCTAAACAAAATGTTTACTTAATTAAAACTGCGGAAGGGATTTTAAAATGAAAATCGGTAACAAAATAAAGATGCTCAGAATTAAAAACGGCCTGACGCAGGAAGAGCTTGCAAACAGGAGTGAGCTTTCCAAAGGGTTTATCTCGCAGATAGAACGGGATCTTACTTCTCCTTCCATCGCTACGCTGATGGACCTGCTCCAATGCCTTGGCTCCAACCTCAAGGATTTTTTCAATGAAATCGTGGATGAAAAAATCGTTTTTGGCAAAGAAGATATCTTTGTCAAGGAAAACCGGGACTTAAACTATGAAATAAGCTGGATTGTACCGGATTCCCAGAAGAACCGCATGGAACCCATCCTTATGACCCTTGCGGTCGGAGGAGGCTCTGAGCCGGATGATCCCCATGAAGGCGAAGAATTTGGGTATGTTCTATCGGGCAGTGTTTCCATTCATCTTGGCAACAGAAAGTACAAGGTAAAAAAGGACGAAAGCTTTTATTTCAAGCCAACGGTCGTCCATTATATATCAAACGGGGGCAAATCCCAGGCAAAGCTTCTTTGGGTCTCTACCCCTCCGAGTTTTTAGAAGTATTAGACAGGGAGTATGCGTGATGGCGAAGCACATTATTGAATTAGTGGATTTGACCAAGGAATATAACGGTACAGAGGTATTAAAGAGCATTAACCTTTATATCCGTCAGAATGAATTTATTACGCTGTTAGGGCCCAGCGGCTGCGGAAAGACAACCACCCTCAGGCTCATTGGCGGCTTTGAGACCCCAACCTCGGGAAGGGTTCTCTTTGACGGTGCTGACATGACCAAAGTTCCTCCCTATAAACGGAAGGTCAACACGGTGTTTCAGAAATATGCCCTTTTCCCGCATATGAACGTGTTTGACAATATTGCCTTTGGTTTGAAGATCAAGAAGGTGGACAAAGGCGAAATCCAGGACAGAGTAAAAAAGATGCTGTCCATGGTCAATTTGGAGGGCTTTGAAAAGAGATCAGTGGATTCCTTAAGCGGAGGCCAGCAGCAAAGGATTGCCATAGCACGCGCCCTTGTCAATGAACCGGAGGTCCTTCTTTTGGACGAGCCTTTGGGAGCCCTTGATCTAAAGCTTCGCAAAGAAATGCAGCTTGAACTGAAAAATATGCAGAAGCGCCTTGGCATCACCTTTGTCTATGTTACCCACGATCAGGAGGAAGCGCTGACCATGTCGGATACCATTGTCGTCATGAGGCAGGGCACCATCCAGCAGATCGGAACACCCCAGGACATTTATAATGAGCCCCAAAATGCTTTTGTAGCCGATTTTATCGGGGAGAGCAATATCATAGACGGAACCATGCTGGGAGATTACAAGGTGCGGTTTGCCGGTCATGAATTCGACTGTGTTGATAAAGGCTTTGAGCTCAATGAAGCGGTTGATGTTGTTGTCCGGCCTGAGGATATTCGGTTGGTAAAGGGAAGCGAGAATCTTCTTCAGGGAATCGTACGATCAGTCACCTTTAAGGGCGTGCATTATGAGATGCAGGTCGCTGATGATAACGGCTTTAACTGGATCGTCCATAGCACATCCATGGAGCCCGTTGATTCAATGGTTGGACTTAGTATTCAGCCCTCTGACATTCAAATCATGAAAAAGGTGTGTGCGTGATGAAAAAAGGGTGGATTTCATTCCCATACATTGTATGGATGCTGATTTTCATACTCGTTCCTCTTGTGCTGGTGCTGTATTATGCCGTTACCGTCAGCACACCATCGGGTATGGTTTTCAGTCTGGAAAATTTTAAAAAAGCAATGCAGCCCATCTATCTTAAAGTCCTGATTAGGTCCTTGGAGCTTGCATTTATCAGTACCATTATATGCCTTCTACTGGGATATCCTGTTGCCATGATACTTTCCGGGAGGGATTTGAGCAAAAAAAATACACTGGTGCTGCTTTTCGTCATACCCATGTGGATGAACTTTCTTTTGCGCACCTATGCCTGGATGACGCTGCTTGAACGAAAAGGGCTTATCAACACTTTGCTGGCGTCCCTGGGCCTGCCGCAGATCAATATCCTGTATACGGATCCCGCTGTCATTTTGGGTATGGTATATAATTTTCTGCCTTTTATGGTCCTTCCTATTTTCTCGGTCATGAGCAAGATTGACAAAAGTGTCATAGAAGCTGCAGAGGATCTGGGTTCCAACGCATTTACCGTATTCAGAAAAATCACCCTGCCCCTGAGCCTACCCGGCGTAGTGTCCGGCATAACCATGGTATTCATGCCGGCATTGACGACCTTCATTATCTCAAAGCTTTTGGGAGGCAATCAGTACACGCTGATCGGAAATCTGATAGAGGATCAGTTCATGCGGATTTATGACTGGAATTTCGGATCGACCCTTTCCATCATTATGATGGTGCTTATTCTCATCAGTATGGCCATCATGTCTCGCTATGACAAGGAAGAAGCAGGAGGTGGACTGTTTTGATGAAATTTCTTAAAAAGACTTATCTGGGACTGATATTCCTGTTTTTATATGCGCCAGTGGTCGTTTTGATTGTTTTCTCTTTCAACAACTCTAAATCAAGGGCCAATTGGGACGGTTTTACATTCAAATGGTATGTAGAGCTTTTTAAGGATAAACAGATCATGTCCTCCCTGTATTATACGCTGGCGGTTGCGTTGCTGGCCTCCTTGATTGCTACTGTCATGGGGACGGCAGCCGCATGGGGCATCCACAATATGAGTAAGATGAAAAAATCCATCATTATGAATATTACCTACCTGCCTGTTCTGAATCCGGATATTGTCACAGGTATATCTCTGATGATCCTGTTCATTTTCCTCAATATCAGGCTGGGCTTTGTGACCCTGCTGCTTGCCCATATCAGCTTCAATGTGCCCTATGTTATTCTTTCGGTGCTTCCGAAGCTCAAGCAGCTCAATAAACATCTGGGGGAGGCTGCGCTGGATTTGGGAGCCACCCCATTCTATGCTTTCTGGAAAGTGATTCTTCCTGAAATCATGCCGGGTGTTATTACAGGGTTCCTGCTGGCATTCACCCTTTCGCTGGATGACTTCATCGTAAGCTTTTTCACGACCGGCTCCGGGGTATCCACCTTGTCCATAACTGTCTTTGCTATGGCAAGGCGGGGTATCAATCCCAAAATCAACGCTCTGTCCACACTGATGTTTATTGCAGTATTGGTACTGCTTTTGATCATAAACAGGAGAACCTCCGAGAACAACGGTTCCGGAAACAATACCAAAGAAACCGCAAAAATAAGCGAGCTTATTTAATCTTATAGAGAGGAATTTTGAAATGAAAAAACAAAGATTAATTGCAGTATTATCCGTCCTTTTAATCCTTATTACCTTGCTGACGGCATGCGGTGGAAACGCAGCTCAACCCGGAAAAGACGAAAACGAGCCTGTGACCATTAATGTGTTTAACTGGGGAGATTATATTGGGGAAACAACCATCGCAGATTTTGAAGAAGCTCATCCGGGAATCAAGGTCAATTACGAATATTTCACAACAAACGAGGATATGTATGTAAAAATTAAAACCGGCGCTTCAGCATACGATGTAGCCATTCCCTCCGATTATATGATCAAGCGGATGCTGGATGAAAACCTGTTGAATAAGATCAATATGGACAATATACCGAATTATAAGTATATTGATGATCGATTCAAGTTCCTGGACTATGACCCTAACAATGAATATTCAGTTCCCTATATGTGGGGAACCGTGGGTATATTGTACAATAAAACCATGGTCTCCGAACCGGTGGACAGCTGGAAAATCCTATGGGGTGAAAAGTACAGCAAACAAATCCTCATGCAGGACAGTGAAAGAGACAGCATCGGTGTTACGTTGAAAATGCTGGGCTTCTCCATGAATACCAAGAATATATCTGAGCTGGAGGAAGCAAAAGCAAAACTGATAGAACAAAAGCCCTTGGTACTGTCCTATGTGGTTGACGAGGTCAAGGACATGATGATTGCCGAAAGTGCCGCCCTGGCTGTGGTCTGGTCCGGAGATGCCTATTACTGCATGTCGGAGAATGAGAACCTGGCCTATGCCATTCCCAAGGAAGGATCAAATTACTGGTTTGATTCCATGGTCATTCCCAAAACCAGCAAGCATCAAAAGGAAGCTGAAGCCTTTATAAACTTTATGTGCGAGACGGATATTTCCTTTAACAATACGGACTATATCGGCTATGCCACCCCTCATACCGAGGTCATGAAGAAGCTTGATCCCGCCCTGACCTCTGACCGTGCGGCCTACCCTCTTGCCGAGGACCTGAAAAACTCCGAGATTTTTCAATACCCCGGAGATGCAATCAACAAGGAATACGGAAGGATATGGACTGAAGTCAAAGCGCATTAATTAAGGGACGCAGCCTTACTCACATCATAATCGGAATTAGATTATAGATAAAAAGAACGCACCTTACTGGTATCAGTAAGGTGCGTTGTGATTTGCAGAGGAATAGCAATATCAGGGTACAAAATCTTCACGCATCGGTGTGAAGATATCCAGCAAGATACCTTTCTCCAAACAAACGCAGCTGTGTTCTACGCCACCCTGCTTAAGCATGGTATCGCCTTTTCGAACCGTTTTGGTTGTCCCCCCAATGGTAAAGGAAAAAACTCCGTCTACCACATAGGTTATCTGAGTGTGAGGATGGCTGTGCAGTGGGCCGACAACCCCTGCTTCAAAGTGGTTCTCGACGCACATTAAATCCTTGCAATAGGCACATATTTGACGTATAAGGCCTTCATTTACTTTCTGGGCAGGCTGTTGGTCGTGAAAGACCCAAATTTGGTCCTGCATATCTGAATTTCCCCTTTGATTGGAATTATAGGCCCAAGGCCACTTTGTTGGTGCAGTTGAATGGCTTGTTACCCTTCAGGACATTGATCACCTCTTCAGCAATCTTGCGCTGGAGCGTGGTGATGGCCTGTTCGCTGTACCATGCACAATGGGGTGTAGCAATGACATTGTCCATCTTAAGCAGTTCGCTGTCCTTTTCAATGGGTTCCTGTTCAAAAACATCCAGGCCTGCACCGGCAATTTCACCGGATTTGAGGGCTTCAATAAGTGCGGTCTGATCGACGATGGGGCCTCTGGCAGTGTTAATGAGGAAAGCGGTCTTCTTCATCCGTGTAAAAACTTCTTTATTAAAGAGATGGGTTGTTTCCTCTGTCTGAGGGCAGTGGACGGAAACAAAATCACTTCTTTCAATCAAGGTATCAAAGTCAACCAAGGTGACGCCCTGGGAGCGAGCATAGTCTTCTTTGGCATAAGGGTCATAAGCAAGAATATTCATACCAAAGCCACTCATTTTTTTGGCCACCAAGGATGGAATGCGGCCAAGACCTACTAGACCCAAGGTCGAATCCTGTAAACGGAACAATGGAATTGTGCTGAGGTAACCCCATTCGCCACCCCTAAGGGATTTGGTAACTATGGGCAGTTTCTTGGCAAGAGCCAGCATCATGGCAATGGCATGGTTAGATACTTCGTCGATACCGTAGTCGGGGACATTGCAGATATAGATGCCCTTTTCTGTGGCTGCCATGGAATCGATATTGTTAACACCAATGCCATACTTAATAATCATCTTGCAGTGCTCCATGGCTTTAATGACCTTGGGGGTAATGTTAGCATATTGCACCACTACTGCATCGGCATCTCGTACAATTTCAATCAAACCTTCCTCGTCCTTGACCTGAAAGGCTGCCAGTTCTGCACCAGAGCCGGTGATGATGGCACGCTCCTGGTCTATATTGGGATATTCATAATCTGTGATTACTACCTTCATGATTCTTCTCCTCATCATTATATCAAAAGATTTCTATTACAGGATGTTGCATAAATCGGCAATAATATAGGCTCCTAATGCAGAAAGGGCCTTATCCTCAGGATTTTCAAAGCATTCAACCCTGGGGAAATAGCCATCGTGCTTTAGAATATCTACAAACATAGTGCGCAGAGGTTCCTTTCCTCCTACAATGACAGTGGTTTCAGGGGAGGTTTGCAGGGCAGAGGAATTTTTAATAGCTGCAATGTCGTTCTGCAGTGTGACGCCGGTGATGAAGTTTGAAACCTTTGTTTTGTCCTTTAATGTAAAAAGACTGAGTATGCGTCCTGAGAAACAGCAGCGTCCAATGCCGGACCGTTTGGCGGTATCATAACCCAGAAGCAGCATATCTTTGTCGTAGGTTTCCGGTTCTACAAATTTGCGGCCAACCGCATCGGCGATAATGGTGTTGTTGATGATAGACGACATCAGTTCACCGCTGATGGTGGTCAAACAACCTGTCATGCGACCTTCCTTATCAACCGATACAAACTTGGTATGAGAGCCGGGCAACACCAATAGGTAATCCTTGCCGCGGGGATATTGGTCAATGATAGCTACGCTTTCCACCTCTTCGCCCCTCATGATATCCATGGCTTCAAAGTTTTCCAGTGTAATTTCACCGCCATAGTTCTTCACCCCAGGAATAAACCAAAAGGGGAGAGGGCTAACATCGTCCAGTAAAACTGAAGTGACGGCTTTAGCAAGGTCCTCCTTGCCTGCCGGCGCTACTACGTGGGGGATTTCAACCAACCCAACGTTGGAGGTGATCATGCCGCTTGCTATGATGCATTTAATATCGGTATAGGTGAGGTTGTTTTTGTCAAGTAGATTGAGTAAACAGCTTTTAACTGCCTCTTTTAAGCGGCTGTTGTTACCGTCCATGGCAGTGTTGCGTACGCCTACAGGACGCTTTTCAACAGCAAGGTCCTGTCTGTCTTCATCCCAAAGAATGCATCTGGTATTTGTTGTTCCAGCATCTATTGTAATAATATACTTCATCTCTGAATACCTGCCCTGTTTGTTTTTATCATTGTCCAATTAGTAGAATAACGTCTGGCTGTCGCCTCAATGGCTTCGAACCTGTTTTCCATGATTGCCTTAAGATCGACCAGGTTGCCTCCGATACCAAATCCGCGAACACCGATTTCTATGAAATCCTCCATATTGTCTGGGGTAATTCCTCCCACAGCAAAGTAGGGGATGTGTCCCAGCGGCCCCATGATGGCCTTGATATAACCAGGTCCAAAGGTGCCGGCGGGGAAGAGCTTAACCGCATCAGCCCCTGCGTTATGTGCTGTAACAATCTCTGTTGGGGTCAAGGCGCCGGGGAAGGATAGGCATCCCAGCTTCTTGGTGTGTCGGATTACCTCCACGTCTACATTTGGGGAAATCATATACTGAGCACCGTTGGCCGCTGCGGATTCAACCTGTTCAACAGTCAAAACAGTCCCCGCACCCAGCAGCATCCTGCCTTGAAAATTTGAATGAATCAAACTGAGAGATTCCAATGTTTGTGCGATTGTTTGGGGGCTGCGTTGGTCAAAGGTGATCTCAACCGCACCAATACCACCACTATAAAGGGCCTCAACGGTGGGAATTATATGTGAGGGCGCGACTCCTCTGACAATGGCTATGATTCCTTGATCCAGAATGGCATGCAAAGGTTGTTCCATACTTTTTCCTCCGTTCTTATGATGCCTTGGCGTTTTTGTTAGCCGATACGGTCTGCATTACCACGGCGATGAGCAGCAGTAAGCCGTTGATGATGTTTTGTAAATAAGAGTTAACGTTACCCAGCATATTGATCATATTAGTAATGATGCCGCAGATGAGAGCACCGGTAAGTACACCACGCATATCGCCAACACCACCGCGTACTAAGGTTCCACCAATGATAACGGTGGCCATGATGGTCATATCCCATCCATCTCCGGCCGTCGGGAGGCCAGCACCCAAACGGGATGTCAGTACCAATGCTGCCAGAGCAGCTGTGAATCCACTGATAGTATAGACAAGCAGCTTGGTTTTGTTGGCAGGAAGACCCATCATTGACGCACTTTCTTCGTTACCGCCTACCGCATAAACGGCACGTCCAAACTTCGTAAACCTGGCGACATAGTAAGCTATGGCTACAACAATAACCATTACAATAGCAGGATTAGGGATACCAAATAAATAACCACGGCCAAGTACTGCAAAGGCCTTGACATTGGAATCCACAGTTACCGAGAGCTCGTTGTTGATGAGCAGGGCAATACCCTTGGCTCCCAATTGTGTGCCCAGTGTAGCTATGAAGGGTTGTACACCAAATTTGGTAATAATAATGCCGTTTAAAAAGCCCAACAAAATACCAGCCAACATTCCAGCCAGGGCTGCCGGTAAAAAGCCGTAAGGGCTAAGTAAGGCAATGAACATTGAAGATACGGCGCAAATGGAGCCAACTGAAAGATCACGCCCGCCGCTTATGATGACAAAGTTTACTCCCACCGCAGCAATGGCTGCGATGCTTATCTGTCGGACCAAATTTGTCAAGTTGAATACTGAGAAAAAGCTACCACCAAAGGCTGCACACGATAAAATAAAAAGTACGAGCAGAATAATAATGGGACCATTCCGTTCAGCCCACGACATTGCTCGGTTTAGCCACTGTTTTTGATTTTTTTTGTTCATATTTATCCTCCCAGCCTAAGCTTTTCGCTCGCGCTGTAGCGAAACCGCAGCGATAATGATAATCGACTTAATGACGTTGGAGTAAGCGAAAGGCACATTGTTCATATTGACCGTACTATTTATAAGGGTCATAATGATTGCGCCTAAAAAAGTGCCGAATATTTTTGCCCGGCCACCCTTCATGGAGGTGCCGCCGATGGCAACAGAAGCTATAGCGCTCGTTTCATAGGTGAGCCCGATGGTAGTGGGGTCACAGGCACCTGTACGGAACATTTCTGTCAACCCACCAAGGCAGGCGAGGAGCGCGCTGCTTATATAGACTGCAAGCATTGTGCCAAGAATGGGTGTTCCAATAAGACGTGCAGCACGGCTATTATCACCCACGTACTCTATTTTTTTACCAAAACTGGTTTTCTTCAAAAGGAACAAGGCAATCAAGATCACAATAACAATAGGAATCACTTGTCCAGGCATGCCATTGGGAAAGCGATAGAGTCCTAAAACTGAGGCGGCGGGAAAACGGTCAAGCAACAGGGCGTTGCCTGAAGTTGAGAGCAGTGCTGCGCCGCGTAAAATCATCTGCATACAAAGGGTAAGAATGATGGGCTGTACCTTCCAATGGGAAATGACATAACCGTTGAAAATTCCGATAGCGCCGCATACCAAAAAGGAAAAGATCAAGGACCAGCCCACATTGTTAGTAGAATAGGCCATATGGGTGAAGGCAACAGCTGAAATAGCCATCATGGAACCGGCAGAAAGATCAATTCCTCCCGAAGAAATGACAAAGGTCATACCCACAGAGACTATCACAAGGCCGGCTGCCTGAGAAATCAGATTCCATAGGGTATTTACATGTAGAAAGTTAGGCGTAAAGATTAGGTTGATGAGTAGTACCAATGCCAGAACAATGAGCGCAGCATAGTCCTGGAAAAAGTGACTTACACTTTTTGAATTGAATTGGATTTTTTTTGCCATAGTATTATCCATTGGTTGAGCCCCCCTCTTTTGCAGCCTCAACTGCCCTTGTCTTCTCACCACATTCGGCGATGGTATCTACAATATTTTGATAGGAAATCTCGTCGCCAACCAGCTCAGAAGCCTTTGTTCCGTTGTAAAGCACTACCACACGGTCACAACCGCGAACTAGTTCTTCCAGCTCTGAAGAAATGAAAAGTACCGCAATACCGGATGCAGAAAGCTCTTGAATAAGTTTTTCAATTTCGGTCTTTGCCCCGACATCAATACCCCGGGTAGGCTCATCCAGAATAACGAGTCGAGGACTCATGCAAAGCCACCGGGCAAGAACCACCTTTTGTTGATTTCCGCCGCTCAGTCTACTGATAATATTCTTAGCTGAAGGCGTTTTGACCGCCAAACGTTTAATGTATTCTTCGCAAAGCTTTTGCTGGGATTTCTTATTTATAACGCCCACTTTAGTCAGTTGGGGTAGTACTGCCGCCGTTAAATTATCCTGAATATTCATGCGGGGGAATATGCCTTCTACCTTACGGTCTTCAGAACAAAAAGCTATGCGGTTACGGATAGCATCCCTGGGCGATGAAAACTTTACGGGCTTGCCATCTATGAAAATTTCACCACTATAGAAATGGTCTTCGCCAAATATAATCTTGGCAAGTTCTGTGCGGCCTGAGCCTAGTAGGCCGGCCAATCCCAAGACCTCGCCCTCATGAATATCAAAACTGACGCCGTTTAGCACCTTGCCCTTGTGAATGCTGCGGACCGAGCAGATAACCGGAGCCTGTTGTTTTTCCAGATTATAAACCTTTGTCCGTTCAAAAATGTAGGAAGCGTCACGTCCTATCATCATGGACAGCAGTTTTGTTACGTTTAGATTCTTAATGTCATGGGTTCCCATGCACTCGCCGTCCTTGAGCACGGTTACCCGGTCGCAAACGGTAAAAATTTCTTCCATACGATGGCTGACATAGATGACTGACAGGCCCATGCCTTTGAGCTGACGGATAACACCGTAGAGCACCTGAACTTCCTTTGAATCCAGAGATGAGGTAGGCTCGTCCATTACAATTAATTTTGCATCAATTACAAGGGCCCGTGCGATGGAGATCATCTGTTGAATTGCAGTGCTGTAGGAATGAAGTGTTTTTTTTACATCAATATGTATGCCCAGTTCAGCTAAACGCTGGGTAGCAGCTTCGTAGGTCTTTTTCCAATCAATAGCGCCGTACTTGTTTTTGATTTCACGGCCCAGATAAATATTTTCGGCCACACTAAGGTAAGGGCTTAGATTAAGCTCCTGATAAATAGTGCTTATGCCGGCTTTTTGTGCCTCCAGGGCTGTTGCGGGAGCTATTTCTTTACCACCAAAAAATATCTGCCCGCTGTCTTTTGTATATACACCGGTAAATACTTTAATGATGGTGGATTTACCGGCACCGTTCTCGCCCATCAGCGCATGAACTTCGCCTGGCCGTACACTAAAGGAAACATTTGACAGCGCCTTTACACTGGCAAACGTTTTGTTGATGTTGCGCACCTCCAATAATGTCTCCATTTTCATCAATACCTTCCTTTGAAGATTTTAACTGGCAGTTTCAAGATGTAAAAGGAAGGAAGTGGGATCTTTATGGGACAACTGCATATCCCCATAATTGAACGCCACAGTTTCCTTCCTTTTTGTAATAATGCTTATATTTATTTTTTCAAATAAATGGTATCAAGGGACTCTTGAGCATTTGATTTTTCAAAAATACGGTTTTCTACCTTTACCCAGGTATCAACGGTTTCACTTTTTTCGAGACGATTGATAACATCGATGACATATGATCCAAAATCGGGGTTATTGTAGAGAGACATGGTCAGCTCACCTGAAATGATTGATTCAAGTGCTTGTTGGGTACCGTCAACGGTGGTAATCTTGATGTCTTCCCCTGGCTTGTAACCTTGAGTCTTCATCGCTTGAATTGCACCAAAAGCCATTTCGTCAGACTGAGCAAATACTACGTCGATCTTATCACCATAAGCCTGGAGCATATTTTCCATAACCTTCTGAGCCTCAACACGTTTGTTATCACCTACCTGAGAAGCCAGAATAACAGCCTCGGGATGGTCTTTAAGGCCTTGACGGAACCCATCGGCACGCTCAACCGTCGAAGTCGCACCTGGAGTACCTGCTATTTCAACTATGTTGCATTTGCCTCCTGTCTCCTCAACTATCCATTCGGCAACGGTCTTGCCAGCTTGCACATAGTCTGAGCCTACGAAGGTGAGGTAGTCAACACCGGCTTCGCCTTTTACCTTACGGTCTAGCAGGATTACGGGAACACCTGCCTTTTTGGCAGCTTCAAGTGCAGGGACCAGGCCGTCTTCTTCTCTAGGAGCAAGCAGTAGGTAATCCGGATTCTGTGCGAGAATATCTTCTACGTCAGAAACTTGTTTCTGGGTATTGTTCTGTGCATCGGTATAAATGACTTTATATCCGGCGTCTTCCAGGGCAGTCATAACACTTTCGGTCTGGATGACACGCCATGCGCTGGTATTATGGGGCTGTGAGAAACCGATGACAAGCTTTTTATCAGAACCCACGGGTTCACTGGAGGTTGGGGTTGGTTCGCCGGAAGTTACTGGTTTTGAGGCTTCTGATCCACAAGCCACAAGACTTAGCATGAGAAAACATACCAACAGAAGTGCAAGTGCTTTTTTCATAGTTAATTTCTCCTTTAATTTTGTTATTAATTAAATGATTGCCTTGAAATTAACAATCATTTTGAAACAATAATGAAAAAGATTGAGAAATTGTAATAGGTCGGATTTCCTCTCGGCTAAACTTTTTGAATGTTGCGTCTCACTGAAACTTTACCAACAAGTAGACAACATATTGATTATGCTTCGTGATATTTACATTACTACACTTACAGGCAGCTCGTCAACTGAGCTAAAGCAAAATTGTGTATAAAAACAAAAAACTATCATTTAATTTGTGCAAAACTTACAATTAATATTAAATAATTCACCAATAATGTATAAATATAGATGATTAATTTTCTCTTTAGCGACTATTGACTTAGGTATCGGCTTGTGCTAGTATGTACACATGTTAGCATCATGTATGTTTATTTCTGATGCTTGATCTATTAAAGAAAGGTTGATGTTGGTCATGCTTGAAATAATCTTTAACCGCACCCTACATATTGGGGAAGGTACTCTTGAAAAACTACCCCAGCTCTTAAAATCAAAAGACAAAAATAACGTTTTACTTGTTGTTTTTGACGGTTCGTCACCTTTTGTCGTTAGAACGGTGGAATTGTTGAAAAATAATTCCATTAATGCTATCATATACGATAAAGTAAAAAAAGAGCCGGATATTCAAGTTATCGAAGAGGGTGTAAAAATTCTAAGTGAGCACAACTGTGATGCGGTGGTTGCTATCGGTGGCGGAAGCGTTATAGATACCGCAAAAGCTATTGCGCTTATAACCACAAATGGTGGCAGTGCTGAGGATTATCAGATGTATAATCGGCCTGTGACTAAGGAACCTGTTTATTTTGTTGCTGTTCCTACCACAGCAGGCACTGGTGCGGAGGCTACAAAGGTCAGTGTCATTTATAACAACAACACAGGCTGGAAGAAAGCGATGTACCATAATTCTATGATTGCAAAGGCTGTTATTCTGGATCCTGAAGCCGTTTTAAGCCTTCCTCCAAAATTGATCGCCAGCACAGGTATAGATGCAATAACGCATGCAATTGAATCTTACTTTTCACTTTTTGCAAACGAGATTACCCGTATGTACTCTCTTAAGGCATTGTCACTGCTTACTGATAATATTTACCGTGCCTATGTCAACCCTAAGGATGTAAAAGCTCAGGAAAACATGCTGTTGGGGAGTTATCTAGCCGGTTATGCCATTGCGGCGGGAACTGGTCTTGCTCATATAATTGGTCAACCTGTAGGTGCTCTGTATGGTATTAGTCATGGTGAAATATGTTCTGTTTTCCTTCCTGGTTCCATGAAGGCAAACGCTCCATATGCTCACAATTATTTGATTGATATTGCTAAAGCTTTAGGTGTTGACCAGGCCGGTAAAAATGAAGATGAAATAATCGAAGCTGGTATTAAACGAGTTGAGGAAATTATTTCGTCTGTTAATGGTCCCCAAAAACTGACCGATTACGTCCCTCTCGAGACCATTAATATTGACAGAATTATCGCCGGTGTGCAAGAATCCATGGGTCATATCAAGAACAACCCCCGTCCTATAGAACCGTCAGTTATTCGGAAGATGGTAGAAGAAGTACTGTGATCAATTAGGTTAGGAGATAGTGATACATGAAGACAGGTGGAAAAAAGTACTTATATGAAATTGTTTATAGTACGCTCAAACAAGAGATTATGGATAGTGTCTATCCATATGATGTTTTTCTTCCATCGGAAAAGGATATCTCTACGAGGTTTGAGGTTGATAGAGCTACCGTACGAAAGGCTTTAGCTTTTCTGGTAGAGGACGGAATTGTTGAAAAACGTGCAGGAGCCGGAACCAAGGTCATCTATCGGGGAGAACGTACAACTCCGGCATGTCTTTCTAATGGTAGATTGATTGGCTTCTTTATCATAGAGCATGGAAGCTCAAGCAAGAAAATCACCCAGCCTTTTTATTCCGACCTTTTTTATCAAATTGAAAATGAATGTAAAAAGTACGATGCAAATGTCATCTATTCCACCATCTACAATGAAGCCGAATATCTCAATATCATTTCACAGCGTCGGTTTGATGGCATCATCTTCGCCAGTAAGACCGAAGATTCATATATTCAGCATGCTGAAAATGCCGGGATCAAGGTGGCCCAGATGTTAGGATACAGCAGCAGCGGGTTGACGGTCTGTTACGACAATGTCGCCGCCGGTACCTTAGCGGTGAACCATCTTATTGAAAAAGGGCATAAAAAGATCGCGCTTATTACAGGTCCTAAAGACTACCAGTCTTCTAAAGACCGTTTTATGGGCGCATTATCGTCAATGATTCTTCACAACATTCCTTTACATAGCGATTATGTACTGGAAGGTAATTGGGAGTATGATTCCGGATACGACTGTGCAAGCAAGTTGTTGGCCATGGGCGAAGAGCGTCCCACCGCGATTTATGCATTTAACGACATGATGGCCCTGGGTGTTATAGATGCCATAACTAACGCAGGGCTTAGCATTCCAAAAGATATTAGCATCATCAGTAACGACAACATGAATGAGATCCGGCGGCGAGAGCAGCGGCTTACCACTACCGATGCCAATGTAGAAAAAATTTCAGAGATTGCTCTTGATTATTTCTTCAACTCCCGTCTAACCAACTTGCAGGGAATAAAGATTGTTGTTCCGGTGGCGTTAGTGGAAGGAGACACCGTTAGTGATTTAAACCAAAATAAACGGTATCTAAAGAACCAAGTAGCCTCAAAAAGTTCCTACATTATTAATGTGAACCCCACATAGTTCAAAATACGATAGATTAAAAGAGGTAGCAATAGTGAATAAATGTCTTTACTGTAACCAGGAGCAGGAACGCGCGGCTCTGATGGTTCCCATCTGTGACCTATCCTATTCCAATGTGTATCTTACGCTTAATCAAAACTTTTACGGCCGCTGTGTGGTGGCCTTCAAAGTGCACAAAGAAGAAATTTTTCAACTGACTGATGCTGAACAAACCGGATTTGTGAATGATATATCTAAGGTTTCCAAGGCGATTTATGAACTCTTTAGGCCTGGTAAGCTCAACTATGCCATTTACGGTGATGGCGTGCCTCACCTGCACTGTCATATTGTGCCCAAAGAAAAGGACGGGTTCTGCTGGGGTAAACCTTTTGTGCTTGATGGCAATAATAAAATCCTCAGTGATAAAGAGGCGCAAGAACTTGCTCGCTTAATAAAGGAGAAAATTCTGGTGTAAATAATTGGGCTTTAGCGTTAATATGAGTTGTTACATAAGGGGTAATATGAAGATAGCAAATATCAACACCTATTTAGTTCGGCCACGTTGGTGCTTTGTTGAAATTCAAACAGATACCGGCCTTACCGGATGGGGCGAACCTGTCATTGAAGGTAAAGCTGCCACTGTCAAGGCTTGTGTGGAAGAAATGACAGACCAGCTCATCGGTCAAAATCCCTTGCAAATTGAGGACATATGGAACAAGCTTTATAGGGCAGGCTTCTATCGTGGCGGACCCATTATCATGAGTGCCATTGCGGGTATCGATCAAGCCCTTTGGGACATCAAGGGCAAGCACTTTAACGCGCCCATCTATGATTTGATGGGTGGCTCATGCCGAAACAAGATGCGTGTTTATTCGTGGATTGGCGGTGACCGTCCCAATGATGTGGCCAAAGCAGCCAAGGAAAAACGGCAGCAGGGTTTCACGGCCATTAAGATGAATGCCACCGAAGAAATGCAATTCATTGACAGCTATGACAAGGTTGATGCGGTATTGGAGCGAGTTGCGCAAGTTAGAAGCGCAACCGGCTGGGACTTTGGTATTGCAATAGATTTCCATGGCAGAGTTCACAAGCCCATGGCCAAGGTGTTGGCCAAAAAGCTGGAAGAATTTGATCCCATGTTTATCGAAGAACCGGTGCTATGCGAAAATATGGAAAGCTTCCCCGAAATAGCCCGGGCTTGCAACATTCCCATCGCAACAGGCGAACGTCTCTTTTCCCGTTGGGACTTTAAGCGTTTACTCCAAACTGGCGGTGTAGACATCATCCAGCCCGATCTTTCCCACGCCGGGGGCATTACCGAAGTTAAAAAAATCGCATCCATGGCCGAAGCTTATGATGTAGCGTTAGCACCTCATTGTCCTTTGGGCCCCATCGCACTGGCCTCATGTCTTCAGGTTGACGCTACCTGTTATAACGCAGTCATACAGGAACAGAGCATGGGCATTCACTACAATGTGGGTTGCAGTGTGCTGGATTATATACTTAACAAGAATGTTTTCGACTTTGTCGATGGTTTTGTCGACCTTCCGCAACTTCCGGGTCTGGGGGTAGAAGTAAACAAAGATTTGGTTCTTGAGGAAAACGTTAATCCTCATTGCTGGAAAAATCCTGTTTGGCGGCATATAGACGGCTCTATTGCCGAATGGTAACATCTTTAGTTTTTAGTGGGGCAGATTTAATCTGCCTCTTTTTTATTGGTCATTAATAATCACTTGTACATTTCCAAATATGACTATCTGATGTCATATTCGTTTGATATACTATTATTGGTGAAGCATGAATGAAAATTAACCGTTTACTTGAGATAACCATTCTCTTGATCAATAAAGGCTCTGTAACTGCAAAGGAGCTTGCCGAAAAATTTGAGGTGTCCACAAGAACCATCTACAGGGATGTGGATGTGCTCTCCTGCGCAGGAGTTCCTGTTTTCACGAGCAAAGGAAACGGGGGCGGCATCTCACTGCTGGAGAACTATTCTCTTAATAAAGCCCTCATATCCGAGCATGAGGTCGAAAGCCTGATTCTTGCCCTTAAAACCCTGCAGGTGACAAAATACCCTGAAATCGACGCGGTACTGGATAAGATTGGAGCGATATTCAAAAATGCAGGCTCGCAGGACTGGGTCTATATTGATTTCTCTCCCTGGGGCAGCAGACCTAATGAATATAACAAGTTTACAGATATTAAAAAGGCAATCCTGCAGCGTCGGAGCATTTCCTTTGACTATGTCAATGCCGACGGGGGCAGGAGTCAACGTGAAATAGAGCCCATGCGGCTGGTATTCAAGGGCCTGGCATGGTATTTGTGGGGGTATTGCAAATCAAGAGAGGATTTCCGAACCTTTCGTATTTCCAGAATGAAAAATGTGAGGATTTCCAATGAAGTATTTGAAAGAAAAAACCCTGATGATAAAAAGTTCAAGACCGATGAAAAACCGCAAAAGCTGGTGGATTTGAAGCTGAAGTTTTCTCCTCAGGCTCTGTACAGGCTCTATGACGATTTTGATGACGAATTGATCATCAGAAACGACGATGGCACCTGCAATGTATCCATAACCTTTCCCGAGGATGAGTGGGTGTATGGATACCTCCTTTCCTATGGCTGCTATGTTGAAGTTCTGGAGCCCCCGCATATTAAAGAAATCATTGTCGACAGAATGAAAAAGTCGCTGGATTTCTATAGAAATAAAATCGAATAGCCAATCGATTACAAATTTAGTAAAATGGAATCAAGGAAAAGAGTTATGCACTTTAAAGAAGCCAAGGCCATACTGTCTCCCACTAACGGGATGAATCTATACCGCGGCTGCACCCATGGCTGCATTTATTGCGACAGCAGAAGCAAATGCTATAATATGGACCATGACTTTGAGGACATTGAGGTTAAGATCAATGCCCCCGAATTACTGGAAGCTGCCCTTCGAAAAAAACGCAAAAAGTGTATGATTGGCACCGGCGCAATGTGTGACTCCTATATGCACATTGAAACTGAACTCAGACATACAAGAAAATGCCTCGAGCTCATTCATCAATATGGCTTTGGGCTTAGCATTCAAACCAAATCAAGTCGTATTTTGCGCGATCTGGACCTTCTCAAGGGCATCAATCAGAAAGCTAAATGCGTTGTGCAGATAACACTGACAACCTATGACGAGAGTCTTTGCAAAATAATTGAGCCCCATGTTAGTACAACAAGGGAGCGCTTTGAGGTCTTAAAAACCATGCGGGACAACCGTATTCCCACTGTTGTATGGCTTGACCCGATTTTACCCTTTATTAATGACACCGCGGATAATTTAAGAGGACTTTTGGATTATTGCATCGAGGCCAAAGTATACGGCATTATCTGCTTTGGCATGGGGCTGACCCTGCGGGACGGCAACAGGGAGTATTTTTATTCCAAGCTTGACGAGCGTTTTCCTGGCCTAAAGCAAAAATATCAGAAGAAATACGGCTTAAGCTATGAATGTAAAAGCGACAATGATAAGGAGCTAAGAGCTATTTTTCGCAGCGCGTGTAAAAAGCATGGCATTGTCAGCAACAATGATGAAATCTTCAAGTATCTTCGTACCTTTGAGGATAAGCAACAGGCAGAGCAGCTCAGTATGTTTTAAAATATATTTTCAAATATGACATACTGCTGTCTAATCTAATGAAATAGAATCATGGTAAATAATCCGAAAAGGAGTCGTTAATCATGGAAAATGAGATGAAATTTTGTCAGAGCTGTGCAATGCCTATGGGAAGCATCGATTTGTACGGGACCAATGCAGATGGCAGTAAGAATGAAGACTATTGTCAATATTGCTACGAGGGTGGAGCCTTTACCAAGGATGAAACAATGGAAGAGATGATTGAAACCTGTGTTCCATTTGTGTCAAAAGGCGATCCGTGGCCGGATGAAGCTACGGCAAGAAAAGCCATGATGGAAATGTTTCCCCAGTTGAAAAGGTGGAAAAGGTGAGATAGTTTGGAGGGAAGAAAACCATGATTGAAATGCCTGAAGCACTTGCTGTTTCAAAACAAATCAATGAAACCATTTCCGGGAAAAGAATAATGAATGTCATTGCGGCGCAAAGCCCCCACAAATTTGCCTGGTACCATGGCGACCCCGGTAAGTACCATGAATTGCTTGCCGGTAAGGTCATAGGCAAGGCGACAGGGCATGGAAGTATGGTTGAAATCCAGGCAGAGGACTCGGTGATTCTGTTTGGTGAAGGCGTTGGGATAAGATTTCACGGGGAGAATGAGAAGCGGCCGCAGAAGCATCAACTGCTAATCGAGTTTGATGATTTTACGGCTATCAGCGCGTCCATTCAAATGTACGGCGGTTTATGGTGCTTTAAAGAAGGGGAGTTCGACAACCCGTATTTTCTTGTGGCAAAAGAAAAACCTTCACCTCTATCGGAACAATTCGGCAAGGATTATTTTGACCATATTGTTTCAGCACCCGAAAACGAAAACCTAAGCGCTAAGGCGCTGCTTGCCACTGAGCAGAGAATTCCCGGCTTGGGCAACGGTGTTTTGCAGGATATCCTTTATAACGCGGGCATTCATCCCAGGAAAAAGGTAAAGACTTTTACTGCCAGGGATAAGGAAATACTTTTTGACTCGGTAAAAGAAACGCTTGCAGAAATGACTTTTCAAGGGGGCAGAGATACTGAGAGAGATCTTTTTGGATGCCTGGGAGGATATAAAACAAAGCTCAGCAAGAATACCGTTGACAAGCCGTGTCCCGTATGCGGGAAAGTGATTAAAAAGGAAGCTTATTTGGGTGGCAGCATTTACTATTGCGAGGGCTGTCAGAGGGTTTAGTCAAGGGCTTCCTTGATAAACTGTCTGGCGTATTTTTTAGGTGAAATATTGAAGGTCTTGCTGAAAACCCGAATAAAGTTTGAATAGTCATTAAATCCACAGGCCTGGCACACATTGTTTAGGCTCATACCGTCCTTTAACAGGGATTTTGCGGTTATGAGCCTTTTTTGATGGATGTAGCTGTGAAGGGTATATCCGGTGTGCTTTTTGAACTGGCGTAAAAGGTGATATTTACTGGTATAAAATTTTGCAGACAGCGCTTCCAGCGAAAGATCCCCGCCCAGGTTCTGATTGATGTCGTGAATAATATCATTGATTGTCGAGTCATAGACGGTATCTTCTTCAATGTTGCCGATATCGTTATCCAGGTATGCACGGTTTAAGTAAACCAGCAATTCTACAAGATAGGTCTCTTTCAGAACATCACTCCCATAGCTCAAATGGGCGCAGGCCCTGTTAAGTTTGGTCACGATACCTCTTATGATACTGTATATTTCAGTTCCCGGACGCAGAAGATTATATTTTTTTTTGGACGTTGTCTCGAAGCAGGTGAACAGATCTGAATTCCCTGTGCAGAATCGTTTAATGAAGTCAGGATTAACCCAGATGACAATTCTTTCATAGATGCGTCCCGGCTCGATGATGGGCTTATGAAGCTCCTTGTTATTGACAAGAAGAATGTCCCCCGGCTTTAGAGAATAAGATTTTCCCTCGACGATATAAGTGACCTTTCCTGAAATAAAAAAATAGATCTCATAAAAGTCATGGTTGTGATATTCCACTTCAAGCTGAGGCTCATCCTTATAGTGAAAAAATTCAAAATTCGAACCCACCATATATTGCCTGTGAGTAAAACGCTGCTCAAGGGAACTCATTTGATCACCTCACCTATATAATAGAGCAATTTTTGCAATAAAACAATCAATATAAGCAAAGAAAATTGCATAATCTGATTGTATAATAGGGGGTAGAATACTCTAGCAAAAATTATTAAGGAGGATGTGAAATGATGGGTAAAGCGGATATTGGCCTGATTGGCCTTGCGGTTATGGGTGAGAACCTCGTGATGAACATGGAAAGTAAAGGGTTTACCGTAGCCGTTTTTAATCGCAGCACAGAAAAGGTTACCAATTTCATTGAAGGACGGGCAAAGGGTAAGAACATAATCGGAACCTACTCCATTCAAGAGCTTGTGGACAACTTAAAGACACCGAGAAAAATTATGATCATGGTCAAAGCCGGCAAACCTGTTGATGATTTTATCGACCTCATTATTCCCTATCTTGAGAAGGGCGATATACTCATCGATGGCGGCAACTCCCATTTCCCGGATACCATTCGCCGCACAAAATATGTAGAGGAAAAAGGCCTCTTATATATTGGCACGGGCGTTTCCGGCGGAGAAGAAGGTGCTCTTAAAGGCCCCAGCATTATGCCCGGAGGTTCCCCTGCTGCTTGGCCTTTTGTCAAGCCTATATTCCAAGCCATATCAGCAAAGGTTGACGATGGAAGCCCGTGCTGTGATTGGGTGGGAGACAATGGCGCAGGCCACTTCGTAAAGATGGTGCATAACGGAATTGAATACGGCGATATGCAATTAATTTGTGAAGCCTATCATTTAATGAGAGAATACCTTGGCATGACAGCTGATGAAATGCATGAGGTCTTTAAGGACTGGAATGAAGGCGAGCTTGACAGCTACTTAATTGAGATCACTCGAGATATCCTTGAATTTAAGGACACCGACGGTGAACCCATTGTTGATAAAATACTTGATACGGCAGGCCAGAAGGGCACCGGAAAATGGACGTCCATCGCATCCTTGGATGAAGGCATTCCGCTGACACTCATAGGGGAAGCAGTTTATGCGCGTTGCCTTTCCGCTATTAAAGATGAGCGCGTTGCGGCTTCAAAAGTACTGACAGGGCCTAAACCCAAATTCGAAGGTGACAAAAAGGCTTTCATTAAAGATATTAAAGATGCTCTTTATGCTTCAAAAATTGTATCCTATGCTCAGGGTTATACCCTCTTGCAGGCTGCTGCTAAAACCTATGGCTGGGATCTGAAGTATGGTGAAATTGCGCTTATGTGGCGTGGTGGATGTATTATCCGCTCCGTATTCCTAGGCAAGATTAAGGAAGCCTTCGACAAGAATCCTGATCTCAAGAATTTGTTGTTGGATCCCTTCTTCAAAGAAAAGGTCGAAGGTGCTCAGGCTGGATGGAGACGCGTGGCCGCTACTGCTCTTATGAACGGAATTCCTGCGCCGGCCTTTACAACAGCCCTTTGTTACTATGACGGATACAGAAGCGAAAGGCTTCCGGCCAATCTGTTACAAGCACAACGTGACTACTTTGGTGCCCACAGCTATGAAAGAGTTGATAAGCCTCGTGGAGAATTCTTCCATACCAATTGGACCGGCGAGGGTGGTACAACTTCCGCGTCGACTTATATTGTATAAAAGCTTGTTAATTGAAGCATTTCATGTTTTAACAACGAACCATTTTCTCAATACGAAGAGAGGAGAAATTTTATGCAATTACCGTTTAATATTGATTTAAATAATAAAGTTGCTGTGGTTACCGGCGGCGGCGGCATTCTCTGCAGCGCCTTTGCCAAGGCCCTGGCTCAAAATGGTGCCATCGTTGCAGTCCTTGATTTAAAGGAAGAAGCGGCTAATAAGGTGGCAGAAGAGATTAGAGCAAACGGTGGAACAGCCATTGGCATAGGCTGCAATGTTCTTGAGGCTGAAAGCATGCAGAAGGCTCGGGATCGAGTATTTAGCGAATTGGGCTCCTGCGATATACTCATTAACGGTGCAGGAGGAAACAACCCCAAAGGCACCACCTCCAAGGACTACCTCTTTAAAGAGGATCTTGCCGGTATTGAAGGCGTAACCACATTCTTTGATCTGGATCCCAAGGGCATCGAGTTTGTGTTTAACCTTAACTTTCTGGGAACCCTCATTCCCACCCAGGCTTTTGCCAAGGATATGATTGATAAAGATGCCATCATTATCAATATATCCTCAATGAACGCTTTCACACCATTAACCAGAATTCCTGCCTACAGCGGTGCAAAAGCGGCTGTGTCCAATTTTACCCAATGGCTGGCCGTGCACTTTTCAAAGGTGGGCATCCGTGTCAATGCCATCGCACCGGGATTCTTCCTGACCAATCAAAACAGGTCGCTTTTGACCAATGCTGATGGTTCTTATACCGCAAGAGCTCAAAAGATCATTAATATGACGCCAATGAGCCGCTTCGGCGAAGATGAAGAGCTTTTAGGAACACTGCTCTATCTCTGTTCCGATGCAACAAAATTTGTTACGGGCATTGTTATCCCGGTTGATGGAGGCTTCTCAGCCTATTCAGGGGTATAGGATTGCGATCCTGCCCCTCACATTTTAAACGGAGGTGAAGGCATTGAATCTTTCAATGAAGTCAAGCCTTGGAAAACCCATATCCGATGAAGAGCTTTTAGGTGCATTGAAACAGTCCATAGAGGGCCGTAAGCTTTCCCGAATTTTACTGCTGCCACCCGACTTAACCAGGCTGCACTCCTATGCTGGGAAAATCACCGCCTTATACTACGGTATGCTTAAAGATACCTGTCAGGTGGACATTATGCCTGCCCTGGGTACTCATGAGGCCATGACTCCTGCGGAGTGCCTGGAGTTTTTTGGCCCAGAGGTGCCCTATGAGGCCATCCTGCCCCATAATTGGAGAAATGATATCGTAAAAATCGGGCAGGTACCCTCCGACTTTGTCAGTGAGGTTTCAGACGGGCTTATTGATTATCCCATTGATGTTGAGGTCAATAAGCGCCTCATGGACATCTCGTATGATCTGATTATTTCCATAGGACAGGTTGTCCCCCATGAAGTGGTGGGCATGGCCAACTACAGCAAAAACATTTTTGTGGGCTGCGGAGGGAAGACCATTATCAACCGTTCCCACTTCCTGGGTGCCGTCTATGGCATGGAGAGAATGATGGGTCGCGACCATTCCCCCGTCCGGAAGGTTTTTGACTATGCGGAGCATAACTTCATTCAACACTTACCGCTACTCTATGTCCTCACCGTTACAACCGTGGAAAGCGGCCATGTGAATCTGGACGGTCTTTTTATAGGCCGTGATCGCAAGCTCTTTGAAGAGGCCGTAGCCTTAAGCCAGCAAAAGAATCTTATTTTCCTGGATAAGCCACTGAAAAAGGTGGTCGTCTATCTGGATGAAAGGGAATTCAAGAGCACCTGGCTTGGCAATAAGGCCGTCTATCGAACTCGCATGGCCATTGCCGATGATGGTGAGCTCATTATTATGGCTCCGGGCGTCCGTAAATTTGGTGAGGATGAGGCTATTGACAAGCTGATCCGAAAGTATGGCTATGTTGGCCGCATCAAGGTTTTGGAGCATTACAAGGCCAATGCCGACCTGCAGGAGAATCTTTCAGCAGCTGCACACCTCATTCACGGCTCTTCAGACGGAAGATTTTCCATCACCTATGCGGTACAAAAGCTGAGCCGGGAGGAAATTGAGCAGGTTGGATTTAATTACAAGCCTTACACCGAGGTCCATGCAAAATACGATCCTTCAATACTAAAGGACGGCTTTAATACCATGGAGGATGGTGAGGAAATCTTCTTTATCAGCAACCCGGCCATCGGGTTATGGGCAAGCAAGAGTCTATTTGAGAGAGAAGGGTAGAAATGAAAGCATTTATTCATGATGACTTTTTACTCAATAGTCCGACAGCGATTCGGTTATATCACAAACACGCGGCACAAATGCCCATAGTGGATTATCACTGCCACTTGAATCCCAAGGAAATATGGGAGGACAGAAGGTTCAAGAATCTTACCGAGATATGGCTGGCAGGGGATCATTATAAGTGGCGATTGATGCGTGCCAATGGTGTTGAGGAAAAATATATCACGGGTGATGCAGACCCGTATGAAAAGTTCCTGAAATGGGCCCAAACAGTTCCGAAATGCCTGGGGAATCCTCTTTATCACTGGTCACATCTTGAATTAAAGCGTTATTTCGGTATTGATGAGCTTCTTAACCCTGAGACTGCCCCGGAAATCTGGGAAATCTGCAACAAAAAGCTTGGGGAAAGTGGATTTTCTGTTCGTGAGCTCATTCGCAGCTCCAATGTGAAGGTCCTCTGTACCACCGATGATCCGGCAGATGATCTGAACTTCCATATCCGGCTTTCCCAGGATAAAGGCTTTGATGTCAGGGTTCTGCCCACCTTCAGGCCTGACAGGGCCATGAATCTGGAAAGCAACGACTTTGTGGATTACATGGTACGGTTGTCCCAAGCTGCTGGAATGACAATTGCTTCATTCGAGGATGTAGTTGCTGCTCTTGAAAAACGCGCTGAATTTTTCAAGTCAGTCGGATGCAACATTTCAGACCATGGCTTTAGTACCCACGATTTTACAAAAGGTACGATGGAGGAGGCCAGGGAAGGTTTTAAGAAGGCTCTTTCAGGTCATAAGGCCACCCACTCTGAAGCCGATGCGTACAAGACACAGCTCATGCTGGCCTTGGGTAAAATCTATTCCAAGCTTGGTTTTGCCATGCAGCTTCATGTAGGTTGTATTCGCGACAACAACACCAGAATGTTCAATCGCTTGGGGCCCAATACAGGGTTCGATGCCATAGGGGATGGTTTTTCAGCCGATTCTCTGGCTGCTCTGCTGGACAGCCTTGATAAAGAGGATAAGCTACCTCGAACCGTGGCCTATTCTCTTAATGAAAATGATAATGCTAAAATTGCCTCGGTTATTGGCTGCTTCCAGAACGGGCCCATTCCGGGGAAAATACAGCTGGGTTCTGCCTGGTGGTTTAATGACCATCTGGACGGCATGCGCAATCAGTTGAAAACCCTGGGGAATATCGGTGTGCTCACTAGCTTCATCGGTATGCTTACCGACTCGAGAAGCTTCCTGTCCTATACCCGGCACGAGTATTTCCGTAGAATTTTATGTGACCTTATTGGCGAATGGGCCGAAAAGGGTGAGGTACCCATGGATGATAAACTGCTTGGCGGCGTAGTGGAAGACATCTGCTTCAACAATGTGGTGAAATATTTTAGCTTAGAGCTTTAGGAGGGTAACTATGAATATTGAATTGCGTAAGGATTGTGCTTATTCTTTAATCGTACCTACCAGTATGGGGGTTCGTATCACACCTTTAAATGGACAACCTGTTCATATCAGCGATACCTTTAACATGCAGGCCACCAGTGCCGAGTCCAATGTGTTAAACATTTCGTCATCCCTTGGACTTCCTGTTAAAGTGCTGACTACTTTTGTAAAAGACAGCCCCATTGCCGCTTTTATCAAGAGCAGCCTCAAAAGCCGGCATATAGATTATGAGGGCAAGGATGTTCCTCAGGGCGGCCCCTGGGGCTACCGCCATCAGTTCAATATCGCCGACAGCGGCTATGGTTCAAGAGGGCCAAGAGTACAGAACGACCGGGCCGGCGAGGTTGGGCGTACTTTAAATGTCAAGGATTTTGATCTGGACAGGATTTTCGGGAAAGAAGGGGTGCAAATTCTACACCTGTCGGGCTTGATCGGTGCGCTTTCACCTGAAACAAGTATTTTCTGCCTCGAGCTTGCCAGAGCTGCAAAAAAATATGGTACAAGGATTTCCTTTGATTTGAATTATCGCGCTTCCTTCTGGAAGGGTCGGGAAAGTGAGCTTAGAGCCATTTTCACCGAAATTGCCAGCCTCGCTGATATTCTGGTGGGCAATGAAGAAGACTTCCAGCTTTGCCTGGGTATCGAAGGACCCGAAGCCGGTGGAAAAGAGCTGGGTTCCAAGATTGACAGCTTTAAGGAAATGATTGGCCGTGTCAAGGCAGCTTTCCCCAATGCCTCGGTTTTTGCCACTACGCTGCGCCAGGTCATCCATACCAATAGCCATATGTGGGGTGCTATCATGCTGGAAGGCGAAAACTGGCATGTGGTAGAGCCCCGTGAAATTCACGTTCTTGACCGTATCGGCGGTGGAGACGGCTTTGTGGGCGGTATGCTCTATGGCATTTTAAAGGGCTGGGAGCCCGAAAAATGGGTTCAGTTCGGTTGGGCAAGCGGAGTCCTGGCTACAACCTTCCTCACCGATTATGCCCAGCCTGCGGATGAGGAGCAGGTCTGGAGCATCTGGCAGGGCAATGCACGCGTTAAGCGCTAGGATAAAGCTGATAAGCTTGTTAAAAATACAGAGGTATGAGTGGCGTGTTCCTTAAGGAACGCGCCATTTTTGCCTTTTGGCGGATATGGCTCCATGCAAAGATACATTGAATAAAACAGTGTGATAAGGTAAAATAAGGATGAGGTTCAACCCAAACGTTTCGGCAGAATTAAAGCTGTCTGGAGGCATTATGATGAAACCCAAGAACTCCTTTGTATTTTGGCTTCCTCATGCCATAGCCGCAGTTTTCGTCGTAGTGCTCATCTTTGTTTATGGCAGTCGAATTTCTAAAATTTCGGACAATGACTCTACCTCCAGGGTCAATCTTTCTGTCGATGCTAAAAAAACCATTGTCTTCTCCTTTGGGGGTATCGATTTCAATGACAATCTTAAGAAGCAAATCAGTTTGTTTATGGAGAAAAATACCGATATTGAAGTAAAGGTACTTCAGCTTCCCAATTCCACCGATTATCAACGGAACAGCTATGTGTCGGCCTTCAAGGCCAATGACGCAAGCATTGATGTGATGAGTACGGATATTATTTGGACGGCTGAATTCGCATCCAACGGCTGGGTGCTGCCATTGGACAGATATTTTACCGAGGAAATGCAGGGTCAGTTTATCAAGAGCGCCATCGACGGCTGTCGTTATGAAGGAAAGGTCTATGGGGTTCCCAAAAGATCGGATGCCCCTTTGCTTTATTACCGAAAAGACATTATTCCGAAAGCCCCTGAAACTTATGATGAATTGATCGACATGGTTAAAAGGTATCAGTCGGCCTCCGGTATTAAGTACGGGTATGTTTTCCAGGGCAATACCTATGAAGGAATGGTCTGCAATGTCTTGGAATTCATATGGGCCTATGGCGGAGATGTCATGCGTGATGGCAAGGTTGTTATCAATTCATCCGAAGCTCAGGCCGGACTTCAGAAATTGGTCGACATTGTCCAAGACGGAACCTCATCGCCTGATGTGCTGAGCTTTATAGAGGACGATACAAGGCTGGCCTTTCAAGACGGAAATGCTCTTTTCATGAGAAATTGGCCCTACGCCTATAGACAGCTCAATGCAGATGCTTCTCCGGTAAAGGGCAATGTTGGCATATGCAGATTGCCCCAAGGAGTAAAAGGAGCAGAAAAATCCTCCGGTACCTTGGGCGGATGGAATTATATGATCAATAGAAATTCCAGATATCCCGATGAAGCCTGGAGATTGATTGAATGGCTGACCAGCTCGGACATGCAGGTTATTGATACCCAATTGGGCGGGAATCCGCCCACACGGTCGGACGTCTACGAAAGACCCGAGCTAAAGGGGAAAGATCCTCTTCTCAGCCAGCTGCAAATTATCCTGGTGAATGCGCGTCTGCGGCCGGTTTCGCCCTATTATCCCACAGTGTCGGAAACCCTGCAGCTTAATTTCAGTGCTGCTCTCAATAAAAATTTAGATGTGAAGACCGCCGTTGAAAATATCGAACGGGATCTGAACAGCCTCATAGATAAAGAAACGCCTTGAAATTCAAGAGGATCGACATGAAGAAAAACGCTATAAGCCGTTTTAAAACCTATCCTTTAAGTACACAGATGAATATCACCATAGGCCTGATCATTTTAGTGACGGTTTGCCTGTTGACCGGTTTTACCTATTACAACACCCTTAATCAGACCAAGCAAAATTTTAAGAACAATGGTCTTTTGATTTTACAGGAGACCATGGATAAGATCAATTCAAGGCTGAAGCTTGTGGAGAATACCGTTGAGATGATTGCCAATGATTCCCGAATTCTTAATTACGGTAATGAGCTCATAACCACAAACAGCGATGTGGAAGTGCTCCGATACCTCAATAGCTGCTATGACTTCAATCGCTTTGATTTGCATCAGGAAGGTCTATCCTATGTCAAAAACCTCATCGATGATATTCTCCTTATTACAGATGATAATTACCTGATTGTGCGAAAGCTTCATTTCTCGACCTATAATATTAAGAGCCATTTGCAGAGTGAATGGTTTCAGATGGCTTATCATAACAAGGGCAAGTCCATGTGGACCGATCATTTCCTCAACTCGCCCTCCAAATCGCTTTTCAATAGCAATAATAAACAGGACATTCCGCTTCTCAATAATTTTATGCTCATCCGGTATGTCGTTGATGAGAAAAGACAAAGGGATGTGGGATGGATTGCCATCAGCATGAACCTTGAGAATCTGTCCCAGGTCATTGAAAACATTCAATTCGGGAAAGAAGGAAAGCTCTATATCATTGATAAGCAGGGCGCTATTTTGGCCAGTCAGGATCGGTCCAGAATTCTTAGCAAGCTTGAACTGGACAATGGGCAGATAGATAAGATATTCAAAAGTAATGCCAATGAGAATTTTTTTGAAGCAAAAAGTAATCAGGTCAAGCAGTTCATCTATCATGCCCCCCTTGCCATTAATGGCTGGAGGCTTGTTTTGTCCCTGCCTGTAAGCGCCATAGAAGAAAGCTTCTATAATACCGTCGCTTCAGTCGTGCTCATTGCCCTGGCCGCATTTATTATCATAACGCTTATAAGCACCATTATCTTAAACAGTATTACCGATCCTTTGGACAAGATGCTTTATGCCATACAGGAGACCCGAAAGGGTGATCTCTCCCGAAAGGTGGATGTCAAAGGCTGTATGGAGGTTAATCAGTTATCCACCGAATTTAATTTTATGCTGGATACCATTCAGGAGCTTCTTACTAAAGTCATGGAAGAGCAAAAGGCCCTCCGAAAATCCGAGCTCAAAACGCTCAGAGCCCAGATCAATCCGCATTTCCTCTATAATACGCTGGATTCCATCAAATGGCTTATTTATTCCAAGGATGATAAAAAGGCCTCAGAGCTTATCAGTTCACTTTCAACCTTTTTCAGAATCGGTCTCAGCGGGGGAAGTGAGGAAATCAAGATCGGCGACGAAGTTGAGCATGCACGGCAGTACCTGTTTATTCAAAAAATGCGCACCGGCGATAAAATGAATTATGTCATCGATATGGACCGGGATATAGAAAATATGATGACCTCCAAGCTCATCCTTCAGCCCATTATCGAAAATGCCATTATTCACGGCCTTAATAAAAAAGACGGCGACGGTATCATCAAGCTTTTAATCAAAAAAACAGAAGACTCCATTCTTTTTGAAATCACCGATAACGGGATTGGAATGGAGCCTTCAAAGGTTGAGTGCCTGAGCAGGCAAATTGATGAGCCCGCAGGGGAATGCTATCCTAAAACTCATGGCTTTGCCGTCTGGAATGTCAATCAAAGAATCAAGCTCTCCTACGGCATAAAGTATGGTGTTGCCATCAACAGTAAATTCGGTGTGGGAACCAAAGTCAGCATCACCATTCCTGTCATAGAAAGGTGCGCCCTGTCAGCTTAAGCCTACCCTGCATCCAGGTTCAAGACGAAGCTCAGCCCCTTTATGCCTAAGGGTGATGGGTTCTCCTTCCAAAAGCTCATAATAGGTAAGGTCCTTCCTCACAGCTATGTCGATGAGCCTTCCTTTAAAGGTCAGCTTAAAGCGATAGCCCTGCCAATCCTCAGGCAGGTAGGGCGTAAGTGAGAGCTCGCCGTCAAAAGCCCTTAAACCTGCAAATCCGTTGATAATGCACATCCAGGCCCCGGCCATATTGGCGGAGTGAATGCCGTTGGCGGTGTTGCCATGCAAATCATCCAAGTCGGTTCTGGCAGTACTCATAAAGTAGGGATAGGCCTTGTGAGGATATCCCACCTCGCTGGCCATCACACTGAAGATGCAGGGCGACAGTGAGGAATCATGGGTGGTGATCTTTTCATAGAAATCATAATTAATGCGTTTTTCATCCAGGGTGAACCTCTGACCCAGCAAAAAAAGAGCCAGGACCAGGTCGGCTTGCTTGCAGACCTGGTGCCTGTAGATCACCAGGGGATGAAAATTCAATAAAAGCGGATATTTTTCGGGGGGAGTGTTTTTAAAATCCCAGGGTGTCTTGCTCAAAAAGCTGTCGTCCTGAAGATAGAGCCTTTTCCCTTCATGGTAGGGAATATAGATATTGTCGGCCGCAAGCTTCCAAAGCTCCGGTTCCGACTCTTGGAGTCCTATTTTTTCGGCGAGGGTTTGCATGCTTTCCGGATACTTATCTTTAAGATGGCAAAAAACCTTATAGGCATAGTGCATATGGCCCGCTGCCATCATGTTGGTATAGCAGTTATTGTTAACGATGGCTGTATATTCATCGGGTCCGGTAACGGTATTAATGCAGAAACGGTTGCCCCTCTCCCCGATGAAGGCTCCCAGATCCGCCCATATACGTGCAGTTTCAAATAGCATTTCCGCACCATATTTGACGAGGAAATCCTCGTCATTTGTAGCTTCCATGTATTTTTGGAGAGCGTAGGCAATATCGGCATTAATGTGATATTGAGCTGTTCCTGCTGGGAAATAGGCAGAGCATTCTTCTCCGCCGATGGTTCGCCAGGGATAGAGGGCCCCCTTGACATGAGCCATCTGCCGCGCTCTTATACGGGCGCTATCCAAAATGCTGTAGCGGTACTCCAAAAGCTTTCTGCTTATTTCTGGGAAGCTGTAGAGGAAAAAAGGAAGGATGTAGATTTCCGTATCCCAGAAATAATGCCCCTCATAGCCTTCACCGGTCAAGCCCTTGGCTGCGATATTGGTTTTACCATCCCTGCCGACCGATTGGAGGAGATGAAAGAGGTTCACCCTTATTCCCTGCTGGAGAGCTCTGTTTCCTTCAATCTCCACATCGGCCCGGCTCCAGAAGACGGTCATAAAATCAGCCTGTTCCTTGGAAAGAAGCTCATAGCCTTTTGATCCTGTATCAACGGCCATTTTTCCGGCTGATGAAAGAAGCTTTTCTGCATCACATTCTCTGGAGGTTATGTAAGCGATAAATTTTTCAAGAACAATTCTTGTCCCTCTGGAAGCCTCAAGCTCAAAGGCAATGCTGACCTCCAGGTCTGTTTCCTTGGGTGTGATGGAATAAGCGCAGGGTACCTGGATTTTGTGGCTTGCGGCACAGGCCACGGAAAAGCCTGTATTTTTAGTTTTTTGTCTTAGGCCAATCCATTCGGTATCAGTTGATTTCTCCTCCACTGACAAAACCCTGCCATGAAGACCCGAACCCACACGAGGATCGTCACCCGCCGTGATATTGGTCACATCCCCGTCGATTGAGGAAATCAAACAAATTTTCCCGTCAAAATCAAGGGGTGTTACCTGATAACGAATAGCGGCAATGTGCTTATTGGTTAAGGAAACCAGGCGATCAATGGCTATTTCTACCGTTTTACCTTTTGGGGAGGCATAGATAAACCGCCGGGTCAGGCAAGCCTCCTTTAGGTTAAGTACCCGCGAGTATTGAGAAACGCTCTCTTTTGTAAAGTGAAGCTCTTCTCCATCAACAAGAAGCTTGATTTTTTTGCCGTTGGCTACATTAAGCATGGTCTGACTGTTTTCTGCAAAGCCATAGGCGCTTTCCCCATATCGGATGGGCTCGCTTTCGTAAAAGCCATTGATATAATTTCCTTCAACACTTAAAGCTGGATAGTCGGATAGCTCTTCTTCAAAGTTCCCTCTCATGCCGAGGTACCCGTTGGCCAGTGAAAACAGTGTTTCATTTCTCAGGTTGTTCTCGGGAATAAAATTATCTTCTTCAATGGACCATTCAGTGTAGGGATAAATGATACTTCCTTTGTTCATATACTCATGATCTCCTTAATAATGCAAGCTTACCCTTTAACCGCACCTGATGTCAATCCTGATACAATGCGCTTCTGGAAGACGAGAACCATAATAATAAGCGGCACTGTCACAATAACGGCTGCTGCCGAAATATCGCCCCAGGGGATGGTAAACTGAGCATTAAACATGGTGATGCCCACCGTTACCGTCCGCATATGGTCGTCAGTGTTCATGGTCAGGGCAAAAAGGTATTCATTCCAGGCTCCTATAAAGACCAGGATTGCCGTTGTGAAAACACCTGGCGCGGCAAGCGGCGCAATGACAAGATAAAAGGTTTTAAAAGGACCGGCACCGTCAATTTTTGCTGCTTCCTCAAGAGAAAAGGGAATTTCTTTGAAGAAGGTGGTCAGGTACCAGATAGCCAGGGGCAATGAGAAGGTGATATAGGGAATAATGAGCCCTAAATGAGTGTTTCTGAGTCCCATGTCCTTTAGGAAGATATAAACGGGAGAAATAATGGCGATTTGGGGAAACATGGTGACTGCCAGAACAACGCCCAGAAGAATGGACTTCCCTTTAAATCGTAGCCGCGCTACGGCGTATGCGGTAAAAGAGGCAATAACAATGGAGAAAAAGGTGGTTCCAAAGGCGACAACGACGCTGTTCCATAAATACCGTGCAAAGGGGCGGATAGTGAAAGCGTTTATGTAGGACTGAACGGTAGGCTTAAGTGTATATAGGTTAAAGGTGGAATAGATTTCATCAGGTTTTCTGATGGATGTCAATAAAATATAGTAAAAAGGAAATACAATACAGATTAAAAAGAACACTAGGAATATGTAAAAGCCAAAACCTGCCTTCTTATTCATTTTGTTCACCCCCTACTTTCCAAACGATTACCCATGACATCTGCACCGAGCAGCTTGATGTAGGCAATACTGATCAATGAGACACACAGGAATACGATGATGGACAAAGTGGAACCCTTTCCAAACTCCATTTGTGAAAACATGGTGACATAGGCATACATGGAAATGGATTCGCTGGTGTTTCCTGGACCTCCTCCGGTCAGCACATAGATAAGGTCGAAAATTCTGAAGGCATCCAGCGTTCTGAAAAGAAGAGCCACAACAATAGTGGGTTTTAAAAGGGGCAGCGTTATTTTAAAGAATTGCTGGAAACGAGCCGCACCGTCAATATTTGATGCCTCATACAGGTCTGCGGATATTCCCTGCAATCCTGCCAAAAGCAAAAGCGCCATGTAGGGCGTGGTTTTCCATACATCTGCCAGAATGATGGAGCAAAAAGCCCCAAACTGAGTGGTCAGTAAAACACCCGAATCCTTAATAATACCCAGCTCAGCCAGCCAATGGGCGACGATTCCGGTCTGCCCGTCGTAGAGAAAAGCCCACATTCTGGCGGACACAACTGTGGGGATGGCCCATGGCACCAGGACGGCTGCCCGTATCAAGCCTCTTCCCTTAAATGTTCGATGGATGACAAGCGCTATCATAAGCCCCAGAACAAGCTCAAGGAACACAGAAGTAACGGTTATATTAACCGTGTTAAGAAGGGTTTTGCCTAATCGGCCTATCTTGCCGTCCTTAACGGTTAATTGCTTGGCAAAGTGTTTGTAATTGTCAAGTCCTATATAATTGGGTTCCAGGATGGATGTTCTGAGCTCCTCCATTAATGAAGCGGCCTGATTGGCGGCATCATCGTTTTTAAGACTTAAATCCTTAAGGGCAAGCCGGGCCTTTTCTACTTCTTCAAAGTAACGCTTGGCAAAGTCATTGCTAATTTCGGCATAGCGTATTTCAGGGTCGGTCACCGGCTTCATATCATCCAGTATTTTTGTGACCTGGGTGTATTTATCAGATATATCGGGCATTTTGCTCAGATCATTTTTCAATGCTTCTAGATTTGCCTCAATGGTATCAATTTTCTGAGGGTCGGCATTAAGTTTTTCAGATGCTCTCATTTGCCTGAAGGTATTTTTAATATAATACTGGTTGTCGACGAATCGTTCCAGATCAATTTTGTAATCGAGCACAACCTTATTCTTTGTGGGGTGATTGAGCCGTAAATCAAACAGGCTGTTCCAAAAGGAATTAAGGACAGGCCATAGGGCCACAGCAAGAATGATAACGACTGCCGGCAGAACCATCGCGTAAGCAACTAAGGACTCGTTGGTTTTCTCTTTATTCTTTATTTTTACTCTTTTCATAATCATCCCCTGCCCTTCACATTCAAGGCAAAAGCCATTAGGAACAACACCTAATGGCTTTTGCCTATTAAATACCAGAACTATTTAGCGTCTGCAACTGCTGCCTTCATTTGTTCGTCCATGTTTTTAACAGCATCTTCAATAGACTGCTGTCCGGCAAGAGCCTTGGAGATTTCGATCTGCATGATTTCAGATAGCTTGGGATATATGGGAGATACAGGTCTTGGAATAGCAGCCTTCATACCTTCAACGAAGCCGGTATCACCGAAGTGGGGATTCTTGGCGACCACATCGGGATCGCTATAAAGAGGAATGTATGTAGGAGCGCCGCCGCCGTCTACAGCGGTGATCTTTTGGCCTTCAGGACCTGCAATGAACTTTAGGAGCTCCCAGGCAGCATCCGGGTTCTTGGAATTCTTATTGATCATGGTCATCCAGCCGCCCAGACAAGCGGCAGATCTGACATCACCCTTGGGTAGCGGTGCAATTGCCAATTTGCCCACAATCTTGGATTGAGAAGCGTCCTGACCTAAACTCCACTGATAGGGCCAGTTTCTGATGAATACGCTTTGGCCTTCGATAAATGCTGTATGGGACTCTGGTTCTGTAAAGGTAGCGATATTGTTGGGAACGAAATCGGACTGAACGATCTCAGCCATTTTCTTCAAGCCTTTGATGGTTTCAGGGCTGTTAATGGTTATATTGCCGTCGCCGTCAACAACTGCACCGCCATAGGCAACGATAAACTCTATAGCGTTACAGACGAGGCCTTCATATTGCTTGGCTTGCATCAGGTAGCCAAACTTTGTTCCCTCTTTGCCCTTATTTTCCTTGGCAGCCTTAATGAGCTCATCCCAGGTTGCGGGAGGGGCTGAAGCGATATCTGTTCTGTAGAAAAGAAGACCTGCGTCAATGAACTTGGGCATGGCCCAGAGCTTACCCTTAAAAGTAGCGGCGGCTACAGGACCTGCCATATAATCATTTAAATTAATACCGTCTCTGGCGACATACTTGTCGAGAGGTAAGGAATAGTCTGCCTGGGCAAATTCTGCCGGCCAGATAACGTCGATGTCTACAACATCGTATTCGCTGCCGCCAGCAGCAAAGGAGGTAACATACTGATCATGCTGTTTTCCTGTATCGGAGGGCATTTCGACAAACTTGACCTTGATTTTGCCTTCGTATTTCTTGTTGAAGGCCTCAACGATCTTGCCATTGGCCTGTGTATTGTCCACGCCTCTAGCATAGACAATTTCAACAGCTTCCGGAGCCGGTGTGGGTGCGACGCTGCTTGCTTCAGGTGTAGCTGATTGACTTGCTTCGGGGGTTTTTGAATCAACAGGAGCTGCAGGTTTGGTGCCACAAGCGCCTAGAGCCAGAATCATGGCTACGGCAAGCACAAGGGCCAGGGTTTTTTTCAAACTCTTCATCTGGATATTCCTCCTAAGATTATTTGTGTAGGCTAGTCTCGGGGGGGAGATACCTACATCTCAAAATCATTATAGGAGTTACACCCAAAAAGCTAAATAAAGAATATGCCGATTTTGTTTGAAATTTTCATGTGTTTCAAAATATGATAATCCGTCCTATACCAGAAAGTCATTTTGGATAATGTCTCTGTAATCGGTAGGCGAAACACCGATGAGCTTTTTAAAGCAGGTGCTGAAATACTGGGAATCCTTAAACCCTATTTGGTCAGCAATTTCATAGGTTTTAAGGGCTGTTTCCTTCAGCAGCTTTTTTGCAGAGTCTATGCGTATTTTCGTCAGATATTCTATACAGGTCTCCCCTGTAACCTGCTTAAAAAGTTGGCTGAAGTACCCCGGACTGACATGTACGCTCTCTGCAATGGTTGTGAGGTTTATTTCGCTGTTGCTGTAGTTTTCCAGTATGTATTCCTTGGCCTTTTCAATTGAATTTCGAGTGACCACATGATGCTTGCCCCTAATGAAGCTCACTGAATGATCAATAAGTAAGGCGAGCTCTTTTTGAACATCTTCCAACGTATCAATTTTCATAATGTGAAAGGGTGAAAAGCTGTTTCCTAATACGTCTGATAAATTGGCACCGAACTCCAGAATGATGCGAACAATACGATTGACAATTTCAATGCCTAAAAGATGAACATAATCCCGTTTGGGAGCACCTGCCCCTTTAAGGCCCTTAAAAATCTCGCAAAGGAGGGCGTGTGCCTGTTCCTTATTGCCACCCTTGGTGTTAAGGATAAGATCGTTTATTTTTTGTATCATGCCATGGGATAAAATGATTTCGGAGGACTGGTTCATGTCTTCAATGAAAATAATACTGTTTTTACCAAAGGGCATTCTGTATTCCAGCGCCATCTTGGCCTCATTGTAAGACTTGTCCATATCGATAAGCTTTGGGTAAAACCTGCCTATACCTGCCGAAACTGTGGCTTTTAGATATTGACGGGCTGAATTTTGAAACTGTTTGATGCGTTGATGGAGATCCAGTAAAGCATCGTCTTGACCGATATCTCGAACGCCGCATAAAATACCGATCTCGTTACGTTTTTCCTCGAAGGTGCAGATGATGTGGTTTGGATCGGACAGAACCTCTTCGGAAATTTTCTGAATACAGAACTTGAGGAGATTCATATCGGCTTCGCTGTTCTTTTGAGCCAGTTCGGTAAAATCGTCCAGAGTGATGATGATACAGGCATAATAGTCGGAGACTAAGCTGAGATCCAAATAATCCAGCTTGTTTTTAATTTCATCCTCAGTAAAAGCACCCATGACCAGATTAAGAAAAAAACGCTCTTTGAAAAGGGGCAAGCTGTCCTTTAGAAGTCTTTTAAGCTTATCTAAATGAGCTTTTTCCATTTCCTTGTGCTCAAGGGCCTCGGAGGCTTCCAGGAGGGTTTGAATCAACTCCTCATGAAGAACGGGTTTGGTAATATATCGGAAGACGCCAATTTCTATGGCCTGCTGTGCATAGGTGAATGCATTATAACCTGTTAAGAAAATAATGATAACCTCAGGCAGGTGTTTTTTGATTTCCCGTGAAAAATCAATACCGTCCATAAGGGGCATGTAAATATCGGTAAGGATAACGTCAGGCTTGATTTCCATAGCCTTCTCTAAACCAGCTTTGCCGTTTTCAGCTTCACCTGCGATGACGTAACCGTAATTACCCCAATCAATTGAGCTGATGATACCGTGGCGGATGATTTGCTCATCATCAACAATCAGAATTTTATGCATTGACGTTTACCCCGTTTCTATAAATAAACGCTATGCATTCATCATACCGTTATTTAAAAATATTGCCAATAGGGACAGTTGAGTGATAGATAAACTTCAATGCTTTTCGAATAACCTTCCTTTCCCCAAACATACTAATAACAAAGAATAAATTAAACAAGGTGATGACATGGCACAAAAAAACGGGAACAATCTGGTGAAGGCTATTGCTGCTGTTGCTATTTTAGGGATTCTGGTTGCTATCGCCATTCCCCAATGTACGAATATGAAAAATCTTTCACGAGTTAAGGACGATGGGGCCATTGCCAAGGAGATTATTCGTTTGGCCCGGCTAGGCGAAAAAGATACTAAGTCCAGCGCCCAGGTCATAGTGGAGAACTATGTCAAGCGTAGCTTCACTCATAATACCTATCCCAAACCGCAGTCCGGTGGGACCTTTGAATTAAAGAAGGTCGGGAATGACTGGAGTGTTAGCTGGACGCCCACAAATTGCCCCGGCTTTAACACTGTCCAGAAAATAACCGAATCTACTGGGGAGAATTGGGTTCCAAGCAAGGAATGAAAAGAAAAGGGGGAAATCAAGAATTTGGTTACTAATTAAATAAAATGGGTAAATATTTACAGCTCGAGCTTTCTTTTGAGGGTACTGATTTAGTTATCGCAAAGGCATTCTAACAATTAAATACTGTAAGCAGATTGAGAGCCAAATACTGGAGGGTATATGTTTAGTAAATGCAGTATCCGCACAAAACTCTTTATTTTGATATCTGCCATACTTGTGCCTATTATGATATTAAGAGCAGTCGACATTATCAATTCTTATCATCTTGAGGTCCAGAATGAATTAAGTACATACGAAAATCTTGCTGAGGCTATATCGACCTCCTTTAATAATTACCTTGAGGAAATATGGACCGTTGAAGATATTGTAGGAACCTTTTTAAAGGAGCGCCCTTTACTCGCTAATTCACAGATAAAGGATTATCTTCAGCTCATCACACAGAAGCATGATGGCATTCTAGGTCTTTCCTGGCTCGATGCCAAGGGGAAAGTCATAGCCTCCTCTGTTGATGGGCTCAAACAGGTCTGCCTTTCATCAAGGCCCTATGTTCAGGAAATAATAAACGGAAAAGAATTGGTGGTTTCAGATCTTGTAAAAAGTATCAGCAGCCCTCATCAATATATTTTCCCCGTTGCTCGTGCAATAAGAAGTGAGGGTAAGCTAGTGGGTACTGTAGCAGCTACTATTGATACCAGCAAGCTGGAGCTGTGCCTTCCCAATCTTTCATACAGATCAGATATCCGCTATTACTTGATGGATAGTCAAGGGGTGCTGGTTTATTGCAGCGACACAGGGAAAACACCTGAAGAAGCAATCTGCTTTAACAAGGATACTGAGGTGAAACAAGCCATTCAAGGAAAGCTCATGACCTCTGTCAAAAAAAAATCAGATATAGACAAGACTGTGATAATGAGTGTTGATTATCCTATACCAAAGATAGGATGGAATTGCAGGGTGTTTACTCCTTACAAAGTGGCAATGGCACCCTATTTTCGAGATTTAATACATGAACTGGCGGTTCTAATAGGTATCATTCTTCTTTCATTATTAGCCGCTTTGATTTTAGTACGTCATATTCTAAAACCAGTTTCAGCCTTAAGAGACGCAACCAAAAAGATTATGGACGGCGATTATTCGGCAAGAACTCATATCAAGGGCTATGATGAAATGGAACTGGCGGCAGAGGCCTTTGATAAAATGGCTGAAAGCGTTGAAAGATGGCATGAGAATAAGATGCTTTTTTTTGCCAACATATCCCATGAGCTTAAAACACCCTTAAATGTCATTTTTTCATCAGTTCAACTCATCGAAAACTATAAGGCTTCATTGGATTGCGAACACTATCAGGTTAAGGTCTCCAAGCAGATGAAGATTATTCGCCAAAATTGTTATCGTATTATGCGCATCATTAACAATCTCATTGATATCAGCCGCCATGACAGTGGTTTTCTTAAAATTAAGCTCCATAATTATGATATTGTTAAGCTTGTACGTGAAGTTACCCTTTCCGTTGAGCGCTATGTGGAGGCCAAAGGCATCGGGCTTTATTTTGAATCCGAGTTGGAGTCCAGAATCATGGCTTGTGATCCGGACATGATTGAACGGATTTTGTTGAATCTTATTTCCAACGCATTTAAATTTACTGATAAGAATGGAAAGATCACAGTAAGCTTAAAGCAGCTTGATGACTCCCTCATCCTTACGGTTAAAGACACAGGGATTGGCATTCCGCAGGATACGCTTAGTCTTATCTTTGAACGATTTAAACAGGTGGAGGACACCTACAGCCGCAATAAAGACGGAAGCGGTATAGGGCTTTCCCTCGTAAAGGCTTTTGTAGAGGCCCATGGAGGAACAGTTTCGGTTGAAAGTGTAGCTTCTGAGGGTACAGCTTTTCATATCAGGCTTCCTATTTATGTTTTGGATAAAACAGAGACATCTGGGGCGGGTTTAGCTGACCAGAGTAAAGCATTACCTTCCGGGACGGCAAGTGTGATAAGTCATATCAATATAGAGTTCTCAGATATTTATTCTGTTTGTGAGGAATAGGTGTATTATATAAAAAACGATATCAGGAAGGAGAGGGCACATGGAGAATATTAAGATAAAAAGCAGTGTGCTGACTGTAGAAATTTCAAATCCCGGAACCTTTTATTCCGGCTCACGGTTTGATTGGACAGGATTTATCACTCAAATTACACTGGACGGCAAGCATCATTTTTGTGTCGACGAGTCGCTTACAAAAGGGTTTGGAACTGGTGGAAGAGGACTTTGCAATGAATTTGGCATTCATGAGCCCATTGGCTATAAGGAAGCCAGAGTGGGAGAGTGCTTTCCAAAGCTCGGAGTCGGTCTTCTGGAGAAGAAGAGTGATGAGCCCTACAATTTTTTTGAAGCTTATGCCATAAGCCCATATGAGGTTGATGTCAAGTTTGATACCAATCGGGTGAGCTTTATGTTAAAGCCCTGTTCCTGCAGGGGTTATGCGGCTCGTCTTCAAAAGGATATAGAGATCATCGATAATCGGATGGAAATACGTTATACCCTTGAAAATGTCGGGGATAAGACTTTAGACACAACCGAGTATATTCATAATTTTGTCAGCGTTGATGGAGCGGATATTGGCCCCCATAACAGGCTTTCATTTTCCTTTGAGCCTACAGGAAACAAGGTTCCCGATGTCTTCCAGGTTATTGGGAACAGTATAGAATGGAAACAGATTCCTGACAAAGAGTTCTACTGGACGCCAAAAGGCTTTGAGGGACATTCCTCCAGCTGGTGGAGGCTGGAAAATAAGAACACGGGTGTTGGTATGCAGGAAACATGCAGTTTTCCCATCTTAAAGGCAGCCATTTGGGGAAAGACTCATGTGGTAAGCCCGGAAATGTTTATTCATCTCCTGTTGGAGCCGGGCGAGGTTAAAACGTGGACACGTTCCTATGAATTCTTTACATGAATTCAAGGCTGCTCTTTTCTGAAGAGCAGCCTTGGTTTTAATGCCATTATATTTGTTACTCGGGGGGTAACATTATACCCATTATCTTAACATGACTCTAGGGTGTCTGTTATTTAAAAATTGCGGTATCTTTTCTATTAAAATTGCGTTTTATGATCAGTGTAAAATGCTAAGCTCTGCTGCGATACTGCGTTGGTGTTATGCCATATTTCTTCTTGAAGCATTGCGAAAAGTGAGCTTGATTTACAAATCCGCATAGGGTTGAAACCTGTTCCAAGGGGAAATCCTTCTCTGAAAGGTATTCCAAGGCATGCTCAAGCCGCAGGTTAATCAGATACGCATGGGGGGTAACACCTGTTTGGGCCTTAAAAATCCGAATAAAATGATAACGGCTCAAGTTGAGCTCCATACACAGATCATCCAAAGAGATAGAAGCATTATAGTATGTACGAAGATACTCAAGGGCCCGATCGGCATAATTGTAATTTTTCCCTATAGACTTTTCCATGTTCTCAAGGATTCTTCCCTCGCGAATAAGCTGAATAATAAACTCGGTTAAGAGGGATTGGACCATGAATTCGTAGCCGATATCCCTTTTCTCAAACTCCTGCATCAAAGTAGATGCACAGGAAAAGAGCTGATGGCTGTAAGGGAAGCTTAATGGCACGGTAAATTTTGATTTAGAAGAGATGCTCGATAAAATTTCTTGAAATCGGTTTTTTGAGATAGTCACCATGTAATAATCCTGGGTGGGCAGACTATGCTTGCAGGAAATAAGAACTCCCGGTGGTGTAGCAATAACACTCTTTTTATTAAAAAAGTGATCCTTACGATTAATGGTGAGGGGAGGGGGGGCAGAGGGAATAAGATTGATGTGATAATCCTCGGCCAGATACTCAGGAAAAGCCACAAATTCCCGGGATTTCAAAAGAATAATATCCTTGGCCAGCATAAGATTTATTCTGGCTACGGTTTGTTCAGGCAGTTCTTGTTTGACAAATTGGTAAAACTGCGGCATTAGGATTCCCCCAAAGAATAAATTCTCTTATAGCATTAACACTATCATATTTAATGGAAATGCAAAAGCAGGCCTTAATAAAATACCGGAATATAACTGCTACATTCTATCAGGTGCTTCTATTCCTAACAGATCTAAGCAAGTGGTTAGAATATCTCGAGTTAAGATAATCAGCTTTAACCATGAGTACTGCTTTAAAGCCTCTTGCTCCGAAATGATCTTATTTTCATGATAAAATCTATTAAATTCATTGGACAACTCGTAAATATATTGACATATCTTATGAGGCGAATAATCAATAAAGCTATTTTCTATAACTTCGTTAAGTTGAGTGATTTTAAGCATTAACTGTCGTTCGCTTTCGCTGTAAGGCAGTTGCACGGATACCGCTTCTGATCTATAACTAGGATTGATTATGAGAATTTTATTAAGTATGGACTTTATTCTTACTATCGTATAGATGATATACGGTCCTGTATTCCCTTCTGCAGATGTAAACCTATCCACATCAAACACATAGTCTTTTGAAATGTGATTAGATAAATCACTATATTTAAGAGCTGCTAACCCCACTTTTTTAGAGATTTCTATTGCTTCTTCCTGAGGAATCTCCTTGTTCTCGATAACTCTTTGGTAAACTCTTTCACCGGCCTCTTTGATTAGATGTTCCAAACGCATTACTCCGCCGTCACGTGTTTTAAAAGGCTTACCGTCCTTACCATTCATTGTACCAAACCCTAAAAACGTAAGTTTAGTATTTGGTGAAACAAGGTTTGTTTTCTTTGCACACCTGAATACCTGCTCAAAATGGAGCTCCTGTCTTTTGTCAACAATATAAATGATCTCATCAGGGTCATATAGTTCCATTCTTTCAATGATTGTTGCTAAATCAGTTGTACTATAAAGAGTTGCGCCATCTGATTTCACTAAAATACATGGGGGCATTTCTTTTGTATCGGCATCATCTTTTACATCCACTACAAGGGCCCCATTGCTAAGATGTGCGAATCCATTATTTTTCAAGTATTCTATCATCATAGGGATGTAAGGCTGCGCATCACTTTCTTTTTTCCACAAGTCAAAGTAAACATTTAAATCGGCATAGTTCTTCTTCAGGTCTTCTATTGACACATTCAAAATATGCTGCCATAGTGCGGTATAACCCCGGTGGCCATTTTGGAATAAAAAGGTCGCCTGCTTTGCCTCCTCCATAAAGGCAGCATTACTTTTGGCATATCTGCTTGCCGCGGGGTAAATATCTTCAAGTTCTGTTATGTTAAAAGGTGCCTCTAATGGATATATACCTTTATATTCTGAATCAAAATAGATTAAATCAGGACTGCGTTGTTTCAACTCGGTTATAATTAAGCCTATTTGCAGGCCCCAATCACCCAAATGAACATCTCCTAACATTTTATACCCTAGGAAATTACCAATACGTTTGATACTTTCACCAATGATGGCTGTTCTTAAATGACCCACATGAAGTGGCTTTGCAACATTAGGACCACCATAGTCCACAATAATTGTTTTATTGCCGCCGATCTTGCAGCCAAATTTTTCGGTATCAATCATTGTGCATAGATAGCTAATAATAAAGTGGTCCTCTATAGTAATATTAATAAATCCTGGCATAACATGTGTTACTTCTTTAAAATCAGGGTGTTCTTTTAATATGTTTGCTATTTCAGCAGCAATAGTAATAGGAGACTTTTTATAAGCCTTAGCAGCTGCTAAGGCACCATTGCATTGAAACTGGCATAAATCCGGTCTATTAGATAATGTAACCAGTCCATACTCAGAGGAATAATGACATTGTGCAAATGCATCCTTTACTACATCCGTTATTAACTCGGCTAACTTTTTCATTGCTTATTACCTCCCTTGTCAATGCACACAAAAAAACCGCCTCTTATATAAGAGACGGATATAACCGCGGTACCACTCTAGTTGATTGTATTTACAACCCACTCATGACTTTAACGCAGTCAACGTCATGCCCTGACCTGTAAAAGCTCAGGCAGCTTCTCCGAGACCCTTTTCTCCCAATAATATCTTATAGGACTTTCACTCTACTCCTACTCGCTGTCAGAATTTTATAAGGATACTTTTCTCTTCATCGAATTTAGCTATTTTGGATATTATATAAACAATAATTTTAGGTGTCAAGTCTCGAATTATGTATGTAATGATATCATAAGATGGATCATATTGCTTCATCTCAATTTCTTTAAATTGCAGCAAAAAAGGATGTTAGTTTTACACCAACATCCTCAAGCACTTGGCTCTGCTTACTTAAAGTATCTCTCCAACAGGCCTTTGAAAGCCATACCATGTCTTGCTTCGTCCTTGCACATTTCGTGAACGGTATCGTGGATTGCATCATAATTAAGCTGCTTGGCTTTGGTTGCAATATCCTTCTTACCTTGACATGCACCATGCTCAGCTTCTACTCTTGCCTTAAGATTGGCTTCGGTGCTGGTATAAACCACTTCGCCCAGCAGCTCAGCAAATTTGGCAGCATGCTCTGCTTCCTCAAAAGCGATACGCTTGTAAGCTTCTGCGATTTCGGGATATCCTTCACGATCAGCCTGTCTGCTCATTGCTAAGTACATGCCCACTTCGGTGCATTCGCCGGTAAAATGAGCTCTAAGTCCCTCAACTACTTCAGGATCCAGACCCTGTGCTACACCGATCTTGTGCTCATCGGCCCAAGTCATAGCGGCCTCTTCAGTAACTTCCTTAAACTTTTCTCTGGGAGCCTTGCACTGGGGGCACTTTTCCGGTGCCTCATCACCATAGTGAACATATCCACATACTGAACAAACAAATTTTTTCATTAGAACGCCTCCTGATTTGATTTATAAAATTTAAATGCATGAAACATTTAGAAACATTGATCACATAGACCTTTTACATAATATTGAATTTCCCGGACCTTAAACTTTTCCAAACCCTTGATTTCGGGAAAATCTCCCTTAACAGGCAGATCCAATATTTTTCCGCAACCATCACATTTGAAATGAGCATGGATACTTATATCCGCATCATACCGGGTTTCCTGCTCGTCGATTCCCAGCCTTTGTACGAGACCTTTTTGATGGAAAAGGTTAACTGTATTATAGACTGTTGTACGGGACAGGGTAGGGATCTCTTTTGACAGCTCTCCATAGATCATGTCAACGGTAGGATGATTTTTCTTGGTCAGCATATAGTCCAGGATTCGCACCCTTGGATAGGATGGCTTAACACTATGCTCCTGTAAGTATTCCGCGACACTCATAATGATCCCTTTCTAAATTGTTATTATTACAAATATGTAATGATTACAAACTAACTATAAATGAAAATAGGTTAAGAGTCAATAGTTTAATAAAATTTTATTTTGAATTTCCTTGTGGTATCATTTCATTTGAATAGAGAAAGCCCTCCGATAGAGGAAAACATTTGATCTTTCGTATAGCCTTTCTTGGAGAGAGGCAATATGATATCTCTTTCCAGATCTCCGATATAAGCGCGAAGAGCCTTTGTATTGCCTTTAATTGTGTAATGGCCAAGGCTGGCGGGAATCAATAGAGACTGTCCTGCCATAACGGCCATGGAGCCTGAATCCCATTGTAAAACAGCACTTCCGCTTAAAAACGTATAGGCCATAAAAGTACGACCGTCAGCTATAAGTGAAGCCTCAGTCTTTACGTCTACAACTTCCGCGCAAAAATGCGGGTCAGCGATGATAACCCTCACTGATAGGCCGTCCTTATCATAAGTAAGCCCCTCGCATTTCCCCTGTCGAAGGACGTTTTCGAAATCAATGGTATCCAGTGCTTTATTAAGATGAAGGGGCCTTGAGGTGCCGTCGGGGTTCTTCCGGTCATAATCATATAAACGGTAGGTAGCGTTGGAGTTTTGCTGTACCTCTGCGATTAATATTCCCTTTCCGGCTGCATGTATGGTACCTGCCGGAATATAGATCACATCCCCTGCCTGAACAGGCACGCTTCTTAAAACCTCACTGATCCGACCCTTATCCAAAATATCTTTAAATTCTTCACGGGTCATAGCATGGGTAAGGCCATAGAGGATATGCGCGCCCGGTTGAGCCTCTAAAACATACCACATCTCGGTTTTGCCCAGGTCACTCTCATGAGTCCGGGCATAGCAATCATCGGGATGAACCTGTACGGATAGCCACTCATTGGCATCAATAAGCTTAAGCAGCAGAGGGAATAGATTCTGATAATGCTGATAGCTTTGGGAGCCTAAAAGCTGTTCTCCCAGTTCATGAACCAGATCCTCCAGAGTTCGGCCGGCATATTGACCTGACGCTACGATATTCATACCGTCATGATGAGCAGATATTTCCCAGCTCTCAGCTACAATGGTTTCTGGAAGAGCTTTTCCCAGTCGTTCAAGGCTTCTGCCTCCCCAAAGATAATCCTTATACAAAGGCTTGAAGGTAAGGGGGTAGACAGGGGATAATTTATTTACAGTAGTCTTGTTATCAAGCATAATAGGCAGCACTCCTGACTTTGTGATTCCTTTGCTATTGTACAAAAATCCCCCTCATTTTTCAATGAGGGGGATCTAAATTAAATTTACTGAACAGAACTATTTTTTAAGCTGTGAATAGCATTCACCGCAAACGTTCTTTCCTTTGTAAACCTTAATATCTCTGGCGTTATCGCAAAAGATGCAAGCAGGTTCATACTTTTTCAAAACAATGGCCTTTTCGTCGGAGTAAAACTCCAGTCCGTCCCCGATTTCAATATCGAGAACACGTCTTAATTCTATTGGTATAACTATTCGACCCAATTGATCAAGACTTCTAATCATTCCGGTTGCTTTCATATTCATTTTTCCCCCCGATATAGTCTATAAAAGAATTCTAAAGCTTTCATCAACTTATGTCAAGTTTTGTTATAATAAATAACAATGTCATAAAAAATGGATTATTAAACAATAATTGTGTCGCAAAATTCATCGATATTTATACGATATCAAAACAAAAAACATGGTACAATAGTCCAAAAGTCCTAGGAATAAGGGGGACGTTTAATTGAAATGTGAAGTTTGCCCACGCCTGTGTGGTGTTTCGCGGAAAGACAAGATTGGCTTTTGTGGTATGGGAGATTTGCCAGTGGTTGCAAGGGCTGCTCTTCATGCCTATGAGGAGCCCGTTATAAGTGGCAGCCGTGGCTCGGGAACGATTTTCTTTACAGGCTGCAACCTTAAATGCTGCTTTTGCCAAAACTACCCTATCAGCCATGAAAAAGCAGGTAAAACAATAACGATAGAGCGGCTTTCGGAGATTTATCTTGAACTTCAGGAAAAGGGAGCCCATAATATTAATCTAGTCAATCCAACCCTGTTTACAGAACCGATTATACAGAGTATTGAGGCTGTGAAGCACAAAATGGCCATTCCTTTCATATGGAACAGCAGCGGTTATGAGCGGGTGGAAAGCTTGAGGAAGCTGGAGGGGCTTATAGAGATTTTTCTTCCGGATTTAAAGTATGTCAGTACCAGGCTGTCGACCCTTTATTCGGGAGCTGGTGATTATTTCAAGTATGCAAGCCAGGCGCTTTTGGAAATGTACCGACAGGTGGGCGGAGTACAGCTAAATAAGGAAGGCCTTATAGAGAAAGGCTTGATTATTCGTCATTTGATCCTGCCAAATTCAACCCACGATTCCCTGAAGGTATTGGAATGGATTCACAACAATATCCCGGGGGATGCTTATATCAGCCTGATGGGCCAATATACGCCCACGCAATACACCCACGGCATTAGGGGACTTGACAGAAGGCTTTCCAAGCGGGAATATGATTTGGTTGTGGAAAGGCTCCATGAATTGGGCATAAAGAATGGATACATCCAAGACCTGGATTCGGCATGCTCCGACTATACGCCTAAATTTGATCTCACAGGACTGTAAAGCTTAACAAGAACGGCCATAAGAGAATATAGATATATCTCTTACAGCCGTTTTTTCTGACAATCAATATCTTAAATATATGTAAGTCTTCTTAAACTTATGTTAGGACCTGGTTTTAAAGAAGAACAATTCCCCCATCAGAGCAATCCTTTTGCATGGCCTCCGGCCAGATAGAGGACTGCACTTCTCCTACATGGGCCTTTCCCAGGAGGAACATGCATATACGGGACTGCCCAAGGCCGCCGCCCAAGGTATAGGGAAGCTTCTTATTGAGAATGTCTCTATGAAAGGGGAAATGCTTTCTGTTCTCACATGCGGCTTTCTCAAGCTGTACAAGCAGAGATTCTTCGTCCACACGAATGCCCATGGAGGACACTTCGAAAGCGGTGTTCAATATCGGATAATAGAAGATAATATCGCAATTCAGGCTCCAGTCATCATAGTCCGGGGCGCGCCCGTCATGGGGCTGTCCTGATTTAAGTTTATCTCCGATCTGCATGACGCAGGCCGCACCGTGAGCCTTGGTAAAGGCTGTTTCACGCTCCTTGGAAGTAAGCTTTGGATACATGTCCTCCAGCTCCTGGGTGGTAATAAATGTGATTTCATCGGACAAATACCGGGTGAGAGAGGGATAAAGCTTTATAATATAATCCTGAGTCTTCAGAAATACCTGATAAATCTTTTTAACCGTAGCTTTAAGAGTGTCCAGATTGCGTTGTTCCTTGGATATCACCATTTCCCAATCCCATTGATCCACATAAATCGAATGGAGGTTATCAGGTTCCTCATCACGGCGAACAGCATTCATATCGGTGTAAAGCCCTTCCCCAAGGGCAAATTCATAACGTCCCAGCGCCATTCTCTTCCACTTGGCCAGGGATTGCACGACCTCAACAGTAGCACCGTCAATATGCTTGACGTCAAAGGAAACGGGCCGTTCCACCCCGTTGAGGTTATCATTCAGTCCGGACTCGGGACGAACAAACAAGGGGGCTGAAACACGGGTTAAATTTAGCGCTTCTGCTAGGGCGCTTTCAAAGAAATCCTTGATTTTTTTAATAGCGACTTCTGTATCTCTTAAATTTAAAGAAGGTTTGTAGTGAACTGGAATTTGACATGAATTTGCAGCCATAAACTACACTCACTTTCATATTTTGGTTGATATTACGCTTTTATAATGGTATCATAAAGGACGCCAATGTAAAAGTACAATGGTTAATTTGATCTGGTTAAATAATCGGAGGATAACTAAAAATGAAAAAAACAAAAAAGGTTCTTGCAATTTTTCTTAGTGTGCTTCTTTTGACGGCATCCTTTGCTGCATGTGGCCAGAGAGCAGTAAACGACGACGAGGATCAAAGCACCCCGAAAGCAACTTCGACGTCCACTCCCGAGCCCACACCGGAAGCGACACCGGAGGCTACTCCCGTAGCGACGCCGGAAGCAACTCCCGAAGCTTCAAATGAAGTTGATGCCGACAAAGCTATTGGTGTCATCGATGGCAACCTCTATACCAATGAGCTTTTTAAGTTTACCGCTGAGTTTCCTGCTGACTGGAATATCGCCGACAGGGAACAGCTTTTAGAGATTAACAGGCTTGGAGCTGATTATATCAAGGAAAGCAGTGGAAACAGCGCTGCCATTGATATGGCCATGGCACAAATCATTCCCCTTTTCTTTGTCAGCCAGCACCCCCTGGATTACACCAGCGGCACCAATGCAAATATTAATGCCCTTGCTCAGAATTTAGGTGTTTCGAAATCCCTAATAAAAGGGCCTAAGAACTATCTTGAGCTTGTACCCCAGAGCATGGAAGCCCAGGGATTGGATTACAAAATGGGCGAAATTACGGAATTAAAGATTGGCGGCCGTGATTTTGGAAAAGTGGATGGTGTACTTACAGTACAAGGCATGGAGATTACTCAAACCATGTATGTGACCATGGTGGATGATTATGTTATGACCTTCTCACTCACCTATTTCTCAGATGATGAGAAAACACAGCTTGAAGATATTGTCAATACCTTCTCCTTTAAGTAAAAATTCAAAAGCTACATAACGCAACAAGACCGGGCCATGGCCCGGTCTTGTTGCGTTATGATAAACACTGTCTGAAACATTTCCCTGTGAAACTTGAACTGATTTCCATTCAGTGGTATAATATTTAACAACTCAGGCTTTGTTAGCATAATTTTCAGTTCAGCATATAAAATAGTATTGATGCTGTTTTATTGTGTTCTCATTTCGATCATTAAGATCAATCAAGCATGCGCTGAATCCTTGCTGAAGCAAGGAGCGGGAGAACCAACCTTTGGGGTGAATCCGGTTTCAACCGGTAGGGTTAAGCTCTTTCGACCCGAATCCGTCAGCTAATCTCGTAAGCGTTGGAGGAGAGGGTGGTTGGTATGTTGTAATGTCATAGGCTCACTACATCCAATAAGTTATCTTTAAATTACGATTGGAGGGAGTTGTATGACTCATGTATGCCTTATCGGCCTTGGCAGAACAGGCATGGAAATCGCGCGCATTCTTTTGGAACAACGCGATATAAACCTAGTAGGAGCTATTTGCTCTGAATTTTCCAGTAAAGCAGGAAAGGATATCGGGGAGATTTTGGGATTACCTGCCACAGGGGCCAAAATCTATACGCCTAATCAGTTCGATTTTGTTATTGAAAAGCTGAAGCCCGATGTATTTGTGGATTTTTCAAACTTTAAAGCTACCATGAGGAATGTAAAAACTATTACAGAACATGGTGTGGGTCTGGTCATCGGTACTACCGGCTTTTCCAAGACGGATCTTCTTCGCATGATGGTTCTAGCCAAAAAGAATGGCTCGGGAATTCTCTACGCCCCAAACATCACTCTGGGAGTCAATGTGATGATGCTCTTGACCAATATTGCGGCACGCATTCTCACCGACTATGATTTTGAAATTACTGAGGCTCACCATAAGTTCAAGAAGGACTCACCATCCGGAACAGCCCTGAAAATTGCGGATGAAATTGAAAAAGGTCTTGAATCCTCAGGGGTAGATGTCAATGAGGATATTCCCATTCACGCGATTCGCGCAGGGGGGATTATCGGACGCCACCAGCTTATGATCGCCGGTGAAAACGATAAGATTGAAATCGTCCATGAATCCTTCAGCAGAAAGGCTTTTGCAGCAGGAGCCCTTAAAGGAATCCGCTTTATCAGAAACAAAAAAGGCTTCTTTGAAATGCGGGATGTGCTGGACCTGGAAAGGGTGCTGGCCTCATATTTTGACAAACGAAAGGTAGCGCTTTACCGAGAGGGTTAAAAGTGACAAAAGCGGTTATGGTTTTAAGCCATAACCGCTTTTGTATCAAGCACCTTGTTATTGGGGCAACGGCAGAGATTTTACAGTACTTCCGTCTCTTAGAATTGCATAATCTAAAACTTCTCCGCTCTGGAAATGGAACTTGAGATAAATCTCGCCGTCTCTTGTTTCTTCAGCAAAGAACTTATCAGTCAAAGTTACTGTATTCATAGTATAGTCAACAGTAAATGCATAAGCATATTCTTTGTATGTTGTCCAATTCTGCGGACCAGCTCCTGACCCGTCGGCATAAAAAGCTTCCAAAGTTGAAAGCCTGGAACCGTTAAAGCTTATTAAATATTAAAGTGTGTGCCCATCGACCCTGTTTTGACTAGCTTAATCAGAGTTGGTACAATCAAATATAGAAAAACTTAATACTAACAGGGGGTCTGAGGCATGGAAAATGAAAGAGGCTCTGTTTCCAGGATCGGGCGCAAAAATTGGTTTATCGTTATTATGCTTGGCATGGCGGGCCAGATTGCCTGGAATGTGGAGAATTCCTGGTTTAACACTTTTGTATTCGATACTATCACTCCGGATCCAAAGCCGATCGCCTGGATGGTTGCCATAAGCGCCATAACGGCTACCCTAACAACTCTTGTCATGGGAACGGTCAGTGACATTATCGGAAAACGTAAGCCGTTCATTCTTTACGGATATATGCTATGGGGACTGTCAACCGTTATTTTCCCCACAACAGCCTTTATTAAGAATATTGGCCTGGCTATTGTCATGATCATTATTGCCGACGCCGTCATGACCTTTTTCGGATCAACGGCCTATGATGCGGCCTTCAATGCCTGGACCACGGACATCTCAGATGAAACGAACAGGGGTGTTCTAAGCGGTGTCATTTCCATTTTTCCTCTGATGGCAGCTCTTGTGGGAACTGCACTATCCGGCTTTTTAATTGATGAATTCGGGTATTACACCTTCTTTTATGCCTTGGGAATAGTGGTTGGCCTAATGGGCATCATCGGCGGATTAATGCTCAAGGACTCACCTAAAATGCATAGAATGCCGGGACTTTCTGTAAAAAGCTTTATTACTCATTTATTTAAGGTCTTTAGCATGAAAAGTATCAAGAACAATAAGGAATTATTTCTGGTCTTTACGGCGCTGGCACTGTTTTCTACCGGGTATCAGGTGTTTTCGCCCTACCAGATGATTTATATCAACAACTATCTCAATATTTCAAAATCCTCAGCAGGGATAATTGCGGCCATAGCCGTTCTCACATCAATGCTGGCAGCCGTTCCGTCGGGAAAGCTGGTTGACAGGGGATATGTCAAAGGCTCGGTCATTACTTCCCTTGTCCTGTTTTTCGCAGGTGTTCTGCTATTTTCTTTTTCGACACAAATCTATCAGGTTGTCATAACTCTCATTTTACAATTCATTGGTTTAATCATATTGCTTCTATCCACCGGCGCATGGATGAAGAACCTTATGCCGCAGGAGAACAGGGGCCAGTTTGAAGGTGTAAGAATGATCTTTAATGTGGCGATTCCCATGATCATCGGGCCATCCATAGGCTCGTATTTTATAACCCGCTTTGGCATCCCTGCTCAATTAAACGGACAAGCCGGTTTTATCCCGACTCCTGTTGTATTCCAGGTCGCGGCACTTGTCTCCATCACAGCCATTATCCCGGTTATGATTATCATGAGCCGTAAAAAGAGGGGGGCTTAACATGGAATTTAATAAAGAACAGGCTTGGAAGCCGGTAGGGGACGGTTTAATGACGCGATGGGCAAAGGAGGTGTCTCCCCATAATGTGCTCCCTGAATATCCGCGTCCGCAAATGACAAGGGACAGTTGGATGAGCTTAAACGGCTTATGGGAATACGCTATAAGGCCAAGGGATGTGGAGGAGGTTTCCTCTTATGATGGTAAAATTCTTGTTCCGTTTCCTGTTGAGTCCGCTCTTTCAGGCGTAAAAAAGCCTTTGTTGCCCGATGAAAGGCTTTGGTACAGAACCATCTTTTCCATTCCTGATGATTGGAAAGAGCAAAGGCTGCTCTTGCATTTTGGAGCAGTTGACTGGAAAGCCGAGGTATGGATCAACAGCCAAATGGCCGGTGAGCACACGGGAGGCTATTACCCGTTTACCTTCGACATTACCCAGTATTTAAAGGATGGGAAGAATGAAATAACAGTAGCTGTCTGGGACCCTACAGACTCCTTTGGGCAGGAAAGAGGAAAACAGCTTTTAAAACCCTCGGGCTTATTCTATACACCCGTTTCAGGTATATGGCAAACCGTATGGTTGGAGCCGGTTCCTGAAAATTATATCAAATCTCATAGGCTGACGCCGGATATCGACTCCGAATCATTAGCCATAAGCGTTGATGTTGAAGGGGCTCGCCGGGGTATGATTTTTAAAGCAGCAGCCTATAAAGAAGGTCAAATGATAGCCTCAGGCCAATGTGCCGCCGGAGATGTCTTAAAGCTCCCTATCCCAAGCCCCAGGCTCTGGAGTCCGGATTCCCCATTTCTTTATGATCTTAAAATAACCTTGATGGATGGCGATAAAGCGGTAGATGAAATCAAAAGCTATTTCGGTATGAGAAAATTCAGTATCGAAAAAGATAAAAAAGGACTCAAAAGATTATGCTTGAACCATCAGCCCCTATTCTTGAACGGTGTTCTGGATCAGGGCTATTGGCCTGAAGGGCTGTATACCGCACCCACGGATGAAGCCCTGGAGTTTGATGTCAAGATTCTAAAGAAGCTTGGTTTCAATATGGTGAGAAAGCATATCAAGGTGGAGCCTGCCCGATGGTATTACCATTGCGATAGGCAAGGGCTTATAGTATGGCAGGATATGATAAACGGCGGCGCCGGCTGGTCGATCTTCTATCAGGTCCTCATTCCTTATCTCGCAGGCCTCATGAAAATCAAGGATAAAAAGTATAAAGCCCTTGGCCGCCATGAAAAGGCTAATAGGGAAAATTACAAAAAAGAGCTTAAAGAAATGCTTGATGCACTTTACAATGTTCCAAGCATTGGGTTGTGGGTACCCTTTAATGAGGCCTGGGGCCAATTCGATGCCGCAGAAATTGCGCAGTGGGTGCATACCTACGATCCCACGCGCTTGGTGGACCATGCCAGCGGCTGGTATGATCAGGAGATTGGCGAGATTCATAGTATCCATACTTACTTTAGAAAGCTCAACATGCCCAGACGGACCGGGGATCGTACCGTGGTAATATCTGAATACGGCGGCTACAGCCTGCCACAGAAAGGTCATATGTGGGTTGAGGATAAGGGGTTCGGATACAAGCAGTTCAAGGGCGCAAATGAGCTTGAGGCCGCTTATGCAGCCCTTGTGAAAGAACAGGTGAAGCCCCTCATAGAAAGGGGTGTCTCCGCGGTGGTATATACCCAGCTTACAGACGTGGAGACAGAGATAAACGGTCTTTTAACCTATGACAGGGAAGTTGTGAAAATGGATGCAGAAGCTTTGTACGTGCTCAATCAGGAATTGTGCAGGTATGAGTTGGGCTAGAGCTTATAAAGATACCATTTAAAGCTCTGGATTTCATATTTCATCTCAAAGATCCGCTCGATGCCGTTAAGGACGCTCTGGACAGTAAAAACAAGCATGCGGTTTCCGGCAAGCTTCTCTTCCTTCCGCTCGATGATGCGGTCAATCCGGATAGTGGTGGCTTGATCGCCTTCTGTAAAGCGAAATTTAAGAGGGGTGATAGCCCCCTCGCTGGTACTTAAGAAGATCATATCAACGGTTTTCATAAGAACTTTCACAAGCTGTCACTCCTTTCAAAGCAGGCTGCGCATGCCGGGGAAATCCTCTACCACACCACCTGTAAGAGGAGGGATCCCTGAGTTGATAAAGCTGCCCCGTACCACCGATGTGTTTCCAAAATGCAGGCGAATAGCGTCGATACTGGAATCCAGAGCCTTTTTTCTCAAGAGCCAGGCTTCATCAAAGAGGGAGGTCTGGCAAAACTGATCATTGCAAAGGGCTGAAAAAGCCACTCCGAAATGCCTTAAGGGCCCGCCATCCCAGAGCTCCCGAAAAAGCGCTCTGGCCGTTTTGAAAAGAGTATCGGTATTATCGGTAGGCGTAAAGAGCCTCCTCTGATGAGAGAAGAAGCTCAAATCGCTTTTCCTTATTGAAACTGAAACTACCCGGGCCAGCAGCCGTGCATTCCTTAAGCGGCTCGAAGCTGTCTCCACAAGGGACAGAAGATAGAGAAAGGCCTCCTTTTCATTATCCACGTCAAAGGGGGTCGTGGTGGAGTTGCCAATGCCCTTGGCTTCATTTCCAAAAGGGTTGACGGGTGAATCGTCAAGGCCATGAGCGTATTGCCAAAGCACCTTCCCGAAGCTTTTAAAATGAGCCGTGAGAAACTGAGGGTCGGCATGGGCCAGTTGGCCAATGGAGAAAATATTGAGTCTGTAAAGCCGGGGGGCTGTACTCCGCCCTACCATGAAGAGCTCCTTAACCGACAAAGGCCACATTTTTTTGGGAATCTCATGGGGAAACAGAGTGTGTACCTTATCGGGCTTCTCCAGCTCCGAGGCCATCTTGGCCAGAAGCTTATTGGTGGACACGCCTATATTAACCGTAAAGCCCAGCTCCGATTTAATGCGCTTTGAGATTCCTTTGGCAAATTCCAGCGGATCTTGTTGCTGCAAGGACTCGGTGATGTCAAGAAAGCATTCATCAATGGAATATCTTTCAATAAGCGGTGAATATTTGCTTAATAAATCCATGAGCGCGTTGGAACACTGAATGTATAGCGAATAATCAGGAGGCAGAACCACAAGATTGGGGCATTTGCTTCTGGCCTGCCATAAAACCTCGCCGGTATGAATGCCAATTTTTTTTGCAGGAATAGATTTAGCCAGTACAATTCCGTGACGGCTTTCCTCATTACCCCCTACCACGCTTGGTATTTCCCGAAGATCTGACGTGGCACCGTGCTGAAGGCGATAGACCGCCTCCCAGCTCAAATAAGCGGAATTCACATCAATGTGTAAAATAGTGCGGTTCCCGCCCTTTCCAGTGTCCATAAAAATCCTCCAGCCTAGCACATAAACGATGTCATAATCTTATTATAAAAGAACATATGTTCGATGTAAAGAGGTAAAATTCGGTTAAGGAGGTTTACAACCCCCTGAAAGCATTGTAGAGTAAAGGAGGACTTGGAGAACACTGAAAATAGAGGAGGATCATATGGCAGATATACTTTCGAGACTTTCAAGAGAGCTATCAATCAAGCAATCCCAGGTTGACAGCACCGTTAAGCTTATCGACGAAGGCAATACCATTCCTTTTATCGCACGCTACCGCAAGGAAGTGACAGGGGGTCTGGATGATCAGGTTTTAAGGGAGCTCCATGACCGTCTGGTTTATTTAAGAAACCTGGAAAACCGCCGTGAGGAGGTACGCCGCCTTATAGAAGCTCAGGGGATGCTCACTGAGGAGCTTTCAAATAGCCTGGACAAGGCTGCCACTCTTCAGGAGATTGAAGATATCTACCGTCCCTTCAAGCCCAAGCGCCGAACCCGGGCATCCATTGCCCGCGAGAAAGGCCTTGAGCCGCTGGCTGTTATGATTTACGCCCAGAAGCTCATGAAGGGTGATGTTTTGACATTGGCCTCAGAGTTTATAGACGTGGAAAAAGGCGTCAACACAGCTGAGGAGGCTCTTCAGGGTGCCATGGACATCATTGCCGAAACGGTATCCGACAACGCTGAATACCGAAGAGCTGTACGGGAGCTTACCTTCAAGGAAGGGACTTTAATAACCCTCGCAAAGAAGGAAGAGGATTCCCCCTATCGTATGTACTACGATTTTAAGGAGCCCGTTTTCAAAATTGCTCCCCACAGGGTTTTAGCCATTGACAGAGGGGAGAAGGAAGAATTTCTTTCGGTAAAGCTTGAGGCTCCAGAGGCGAGAATCCAGGATTGGCTCAAGAATCGTACGCTTTCAAAGACGGGTTCAATTTTCAAGGAAGTTATTGAAAAGGCCGTGGAGGATGCCTATGATCGCCTGATAGCACCATCCATTGAGAATGAAATCAGAGGAAGCCTTACTGAGGCTGCATCGGAGCAGGCCATTAAGGTATTTTCCGAGAATTTAAGAAATCTTCTTTTGCAGCCGCCTGTCAAGGGCAGAGTGGTATTGGGACTGGATCCGGCATACAGAACGGGGTGCAAACTGGCCGTAGTAACCGAAACAGGCAGGGTGCTGCATACCGGCGTCATTTATCCCACCCCACCCCAGAACAAGGTAGCCGAAGCTACAGCAACGCTCAAGGCATTGATTGCCAAGCATGACGTGGATATTATCGCCATCGGCAATGGTACGGCTTCCAGAGAATCCGAGATCTTTGTGGCCGGAGTTATTAAGACCTTGGACAAAAAGGTTCGGTATATGGTTGTCAGCGAAGCGGGAGCCTCGGTTTATTCAGCCTCCAAGCTTGCAGCCGAAGAATTCCCAGAGTTCGATGTTTCTCTCAGAAGTGCGGTTTCCATTGCAAGACGTTTGCAGGATCCTCTTGCCGAGCTGGTTAAGATTGATCCCAAGGCCATTGGAGTGGGCCAATACCAGCATGATATGAACCAGAAAAGGCTTGGAGAGGCCCTTTCCGGCGTAGTTGAGAGCTGTGTCAACAGTGTTGGGGTAGATCTCAATACGGCTTCGCCCTCGCTTTTGTCCTATGTGGCTGGCATCAACTCATCGGTGGCCAACAATATTGTGGATTTCCGGGAGACCAACGGAAGCTTTAAATCAAGAAAAGAGCTTTTGAAGGTTAAAAAGCTCGGAGAGAAATCCTTCGAGCAGTGCGCCGGATTTTTAAGAATCCCCGAAGCCTCTAATATCCTGGATAATACTTCAGTGCATCCTGAGTCCTATGAGGCCTGTAAAGCGCTTTTGAAGCTTACGGGGCATACTCTGGACGATGTCCGGGAGAAGAGGCTGGGCTCGTTAAGGAATGAGGTTGAAAAGCTTGGGGTGGAAAAGGTTGCGGTCGCCATTGGCGTTGGTGTGCCCACCCTCAACGATATGATCAATGAACTTTTAAAACCCGGACGTGACCCCAGGGATGAGCTTCCGCCACCCTTATTATCCGAGGATGTGCTGGATATCGCTGATTTAAAGCCCAATATGATATTGGACGGAACAGTCCGAAATGTTGTGGATTTTGGGGCGTTTGTGGATATCGGGGTGCATCAGGATGGGCTTGTCCATGTCTCCGAGCTGTGTGACCGCTTTGTGAGAAATCCCATGGAGGTCGTTTCAGTAGGTGATATTGTGAAGGTACGGGTTCTGGAGGTTGATGCACAGAGAAAGCGCATATCCCTTTCCATGAAAGGAATAAAATGACCGATTTTTAACCCTTCCGTAAAAGAGGTGCGTTTTTATTGAAAACGCACCACAAGCCTCGACCCGTAAAAAAAGTATCGCTAATGCTTGAGCTGTCACCTGCATATTGGGACAGGCAGCGGGAATACTTATTAACTGAGTATTCGTGAATTGCGGAAGGGTTGCGTGTTTGTTTGGACGTTAAGGGATATTTTAAGTCAGACGATAAATTTGCTGCTTTTAAGGTGGCAAGAGCTGTATCAGATACAATGGAAATCTCCGGATTAAAGTACAAAATGATTGCTGCCCAGGAACGCCCCGTCGTGGTCATGTGCATCGGAACAGACCGTTCAACAGGCGACTCCTTGGGCCCTCTAGTGGGCGATATGCTGGTCAAGTGGAGATTGACAGGTGTTCATGTCTTCGGTACGCTGGATAATCCGGTTCATGCCAGAAATCTCGAAGAAACGCTTTTAAAGGCTGTTGAAGCTCATCCCAAAGCTTATATAGTGGCCATTGATGCCTCCCTCGGGATTTTAGACCATGTGGGCTGTATTTCTGTAGGTCAGGGGCCTATCAAACCTGGTGCAGGACTTAAAAAAGAACTTCCTGCCGTTGGTGACATGCACATTACAGGTGTAGTCAACACAGGAGGGTTTATGGACTTTTTGGTTCTTCAGAGTACACGACTTTCCGTAGTCATGAAAATGGCCGATATCATAGCGCGAGGACTCCATATGGCCTTTAATGAGTATTCGTCCCTAACTTTGCGGGATTCCTTTTCTCTATCGCAGTTCAACTAATACATTGCGCTTTTATTCTTAATACTTTCATAATATAAAAGGCTGATGTCAAATACAAGTTTTAAACTTGGACCATGGTGGTAAATAAATCAACACTTAGGTAATATATTGTAAAGGTCTTATAACACAGCTACAATTAAATTACCAAAAAAATAAGTTGATGAAAGGAGTCAAGTATGGAAAAGTGGGTTTGCACTATTTGCGGCTATGAATATGATCCGGAGGTAGGGGATCCTGATGCAGGTATTGAGCCTGGCACAGCTTTTGAGGATCTTCCGGAAGATTGGGTTTGCCCGGATTGCGGCGTAGGCAAGGACATGTTTGAGAAAGCCTGATTAAGGCTTTCTGAAAGAGCTTCAAGAGGCTCCATTGTGTAATTCAAAAAAATTAACGACCCCGGTGATGCGCTTGAGAACCTCAGTGCCTTCTACCGGGGTTTTGCGCATACGGGTCGAGGCTTATGGTGTGTGTCCATAGGTACCTCTATTGACGAAGAACTTGATCCTCATATCACGATTTCCTCCCGGATGACATGCAATAGTTTGTTATCCTCTATAAAGGGCTTTGTAGGCCTATTTGCCTGAAGTTATCCTTATTTTATAGTAAGGCTCTTTTTTGACAAGATGTGGCGCGGAATGGCATAAATAGACATTCAAAAAAATTTGAAAAAGAACTTGACATGATCGACGGGATTTTGTATACTGTAAAAGCCGCGAGTGATGTGGCGCAAAACAAGATAGTATGGGAGCATAGCTCAGCTGGGAGAGCGTCTGCCTTACAAGCAGGATGTCATAGGTTCGATCCCTATTGTTCCCACCATTGTGGCCCGGTAGTTCAGTTGGTTAGAACGCTAGCCTGTCACGCTAGAGGTCGAGGGTTCGAGCCCCTTCCGGGTCGCCATTTTGCCCAGATAGCTCAGTCGGTAGAGCAGAGGACTGAAAATCCTCGTGTCGTTGGTTCAATTCCGACTCTGGGCACCAAGGATTTTTGGTAAAGCAAAAATCCATATGCGGGATTAACTCAGTGGTAGAGTGTCACCTTGCCAAGGTGAAAGTCGCGAGTCCGAATCTCGTATCCCGCTCCACTAAAGAACCGCAGGGGAGTATATCGGAAGATGTATCTTCTGCGGTTCTTGAATATGGCGCCATAGCCAAGTGGTAAGGCAGAGGTCTGCAAAACCTCTATTCCCCAGTTCAAATCTGGGTGGCGCCTCCAAACGCTCACAGAATGAAAGTTCTGTGAGTTTTTTATACCTTTTTTTGCAGGGAGAGGTTACATGGGATATACCTTGAGGTGTGAATCCTCGTCGATAGTATCAGGATTGATGATAGTTGTGGTAAAATTTAATAGCAGTACAAGCGAAACTTCAGGTCAGGTTAGCCCAAAGTGATAATTATGATTGAGGAATAATGCTATGAAACATTTAATTACCTTATTTACGGCATTTGGGTTACTGTGTTTTTCTGGGTGTTCGGAAAGAGTGGAAGCCTTAAATTATGAGTGTGTCGTGCTTCACAGTTATGGTGGTGATGTTGCATATTATGGTGTATATGTGATAACACCTGATAGCAAAGTACAGAAATATGATTTCACATCTTACTGGCAGTCTAACAACTATAGCTATTCTCCGGACTCTCTCCCTCCCGAAAATGAATATTCGGTAGATACATTGAAATTGCCAGAAGGTGCTTGGGCACGTATTACGCAAGTTCTGGAGGAAAACAACTTTATAGAGTTGCCAGCTGAACTATCCCCGATAGAGGGATATGACTTCCCAAGCTACTATATCGAGGTTACAGCAAATGGTAATACTTATAAATCCGGCGGATATGGTGCAGGCCACAATGAGGATAAAAAAAGTAAGCGCTTTCGCGAAGTTTTCGACACAATATCTGATTGCCTTGAATGACGACGACCGTTGAGAGCTGTTTTGCATGATGCTTTCAGGCGATATACCTTCGTCTCTCCAATCTGGGGTAGTTCAAATCCACAAAAAAATATGCGCTCAATCGGCGTGTAGCTGTTCTATTGCTATCTTGCGCTCGTAGATTTCTTTCGGCGTGGGTAGCTTGATTATGGTTTTCGGTCATGTAAGCAAGGCTTCCTCTTACTGTCCTATTAGCCGTTGTCTTTGAAAGCGAACCCTAAAAACCCAGTGAACTGAATAAAAAACATATTGACAGGTAATTATAATGGCAATATAATGATATTAACAAATTGATATTATCAAATAAAAAATAACAGGTTGAGGGTGATACAATGCAAAGTAATTTACTCATAAATAAACAAGGCCTTACCGAGGAACAATTTTTAGCGGCATATGATGCGAGTAAATTTGAGAGACCCTCGGTGACAGTAGATATGCTGATTTTTACAGTAACTGATGAAGAAAAGAAAAACTACAGGAAACTTCCTGAAAAAGTTCTAAGGCTGCTTATGATTAAAAGAGGCGACCATCCGCACATTGGCCAGTGGGCTCTTCCCGGTGGGTTTGTTAAAATGGATGAAAGTTTGGACGAAGCAGCATTAAGGGAATTAAAAGAGGAAACAAACATTGATGATATCTACATGGAACAGCTTTATACATGGGGAGATGTTGCCAGAGACCCACGTACAAGAGTAATAGGTGCCTCCTATATGTCATTGGTTGACAGTTCTACCCTTGATATCAAGGCGAGTGATGATGCAGATGATGCAAAATGGTTTACGGTTACCTGTAAATTGTATCAAGAGCAAAGGACAGTAAGTGAAAAGGGATATGTTCGGCAAAGATTTTTCAAATTGAGTTTATCAAATGATGAAGAAAATCTTTCTGCAATTGTAAAGGTCATTAAGACTGTTGAGGGGAAAGTGACAAAAGTAGAAAGAGAAGTGGTTGAATCAAATGGAATAGCTTTTGACCACGCAAAAATAATAGAATATGGGATTGAAAGACTACGCAGCAAAATTGAGTACACGGATATAGCATTTAACCTAATGCCAGAGCTATTCACGCTTACTGCGCTTCAACAGGTGTACGAAGTTATTCTTGATACGGAGCTGTTAAAAGCAAATTTCAGAAGGAAGACCGCCGATATGGTGATTGAAACGAATGAATATACCAAGGACGCAGGGCACAGACCTTCTAAGCTATTCAGGTTTAACCCGAACTGGCTGGAAGCATGAAAAGCGTCGGATTACTAGTAATTTGAAGGGAGAAATTTATATGAGAATGATAAATAAAAATGAGTTTTTGAAAAGGAGTGCTGAAACTCTTGGGGAAGTATTTGATATGCTGGCCAAGCTTCCTGCCGTCCAATTGAAAGCTTTACACGGAAAGCAGACAGCCCTTGTAATAGTTGATATGATAAATGGTTTTGCCAGGGAAGGGGCGTTAAAGAGCCCAAGAGTAGAAGGCTTGATTCCTGAAATAGCGAAATTGTCGAAGGCTTGCGACGAATTACAGATTGCAAAGCTTGCCTTTGCAGACCACCATACCATAGCTTCACCGGAATTTGATGCTTATCCGGTACATTGTATGATTGGAACCAGCGAAGGGGAAATCGTTGACGAGCTCAAGGGAATCGGAGGTTATACCCTTATTCCCAAAAACTCTACAAATGGTTTCCTTGAAGAAGAGTTTCAGAAGTGGTTTAAGGAAAACGAACACATCGATACCTTCATTGTTACCGGTGACTGTACCGATATCTGTATACAGCAATTTGCAATAACATTAAAGACCTGGTTCAATATGCAAAACAAAAAAGCAAGAGTTATTGTTCCTGTAAATACGGTTGAAACTTATGATCTCGGTTTGCATGACGGTGATCTGATGAATGTAACGGCACTGTACAATATGATGATTAATGGTATAGAAGTGGTTGCGGGGGTGGAATAAATGGACAAGAGGAACTTATCCTTGCTGACGGATTTTTATGAATTAACCATGGCAAATGGCTATTTTCAGAATGGTTTAAAAGATGAAATTGCTTATTTTGATATGTTTTTCAGAAAGGTTCCTGATAACGGCGGCTTTGCAATAATGGCCGGTGTTGAACAGCTTATAGAGTATCTGCAAAACCTCAGATTTAATGACGAGGATATCGAATACCTGAGGAGAAAAAAACTATTTAGTGAAGAATTTTTGCACTATCTTAAAACTTTCAAGTTCAGCTGTGATGTTTGGGCTATACCTGAAGGAACTCCAATATTTCCTAATGAACCTGTAGTAACGGTGAAAGGGCCTATTATTGAAGCTCAGTTTATTGAGACAATGATTTTATTAACAATTAATCACCAAAGCCTAATCGCTACAAAAACAAATCGTATCGTCAGAGCCGCTCAGGGAAGAGACATTATGGAGTTTGGCTCAAGAAGGGCGCAAGGCTATGATGGCGCTATTTATGGTGCAAGGGCCGCACTTATAGGCGGATGTGTTGGAAGTGCATGTACAATTGCAGAAAAAGAATTTGATATTCCGGTTATCGGTACAATGGCGCATAGCTGGATTCAGATTTTTCCGACTGAAATGGAGGCTTTCCGTGCTTATGCAAGAACATATCCTGATAATTGTACATTTCTAGTAGACACCTATAATGTATTGAAATCCGGTGTACCCAATGCAATAAGAATATTTAACGAGGAAATCGTTCCGAGGGGCTTCAGACCTAAGGGCATCAGGATTGACAGCGGCGATATTACCTACCTTTCAAAGGAAGCGAGAAGAATGCTGGATGAAGCCGGATTCCGCGATTGCAAAATAGTTGCATCCAATTCGCTGGATGAATTTATCATCAGGGATATACTTATGCAAGGCGCCCAGGTGGATTTGTTCGGTGTTGGGGAACGCTTGATCACTTCCAAGTCGGACCCGGTATTCGGCGGGGTTTATAAGCTGGTAGCAGTTGAAGAAAATGGTGAAGTGATTCCAAAAATAAAGCTTAGCGAAAATGTAGGCAAAATAACTAATCCGGGATTTAAGCAGGTTTGGAGGCTTTTTGACAAGGAAAGCGGAAAAGCAATTGCAGATGTGCTTACAACGAATGATGAGATTATAGATGAAAGCATGCCGTATGAATTGTTTGATCCCGAGTATACTTGGAAAAGAAAGACGGTAACGAATTTCATTGCAAAAAGGCTTTTAGTCAGGCTTCTCCATAAGGGTACCTGTGTGTATGAAAGCCCGAAGCTAAGAGAAATAAAAAGATACTGTAAAGAGCAAATCGATACATTATGGGATGAGGTAAAAAGATTTGAAAATCCGCATAGATACTATGTCGATTTATCAATGTCATTATGGGAGACGAAAGAAAGGTTACTGCAAGAATATTCAGTAAAATAAGCAGGGAGACAGTATGTTCATCTTTCTTCTGATACCGGAACGGCAATGCAAGTTGGTAAAAGAAGAGATGAAGAACCTATCTTGCTTAAAATACATGCTAAAAGAGCTTGGAATGAAGGGGTCAATTTCTACCATGGAAATGAGACGATATGGTTAGCTGATTTTATAGATAAAAAATATATAGGGATTTAGAATTATTGGGAGTGGAATGGTATGGGGGAGAAAACAAAAGAGCCGAGAGTTATTATGGCTCAATTTAACGAGGAAACTGTTAGAGTATATCAAGCTTATAATCACACAATTGCAGCTCAAGCTTTGAAACTTGGCACATTTGGTTCTGAATTTAAAATGGAAAGAATGACTTGGATTAAACCTTCATTCCTTTGGATGATGTATAGAGCCGGCTGGGGCACAAAAACCGGGCAGGAAAGGGTACTGGCAATTGATATTGCGCGAGAAGGATTCGATGAAATTCTATCACATGCAGTACTATCAACATTTGATAAGGATTTGTATGGGACTTACGAGCTCTGGAAGGAAAGGCTGGCTGGTTCTAATGTAAGATGTCAATGGGACCCTGATAGAGATATTTACGGCAATCCAATCGACAGACGTGCAATACAGTTGGGTATTTCTGGACTGATGGTTAAGAAATATGTTCATGAATGGATTATAAAAATAACTGATATTTCTGATGAAGTACATCTTTGGCATCAAGAAATTCTGGCAGAAAGATTTAGCCTGGAGGTATTACCAAAAGAGAATGAGTACTTAGTGAGTGAAAACGTTCAGAAGATTTTAGGAATGCAATTTTAGAAGTATTATCAGGTGAGGTGCTTACTAGTGAAGCTTTTTAGACCGATAGGAATAAAAGAACTCGAGCTTATAAAGCAGTCTGGAATGACAAAATTTCCACCAAGGCTACCCGAGCAGCCTATTTTTTATCCGGTACTCAATGTTGAGTATGCCCGCCAAATTGCACAAGAATGGAATGCAAAAAGTGCTCCGGAATTTGCCGGATTCGTAACGGAGTTTGATATAGGTGATGATTATATTTCCAAATTTGAAGTAAAGACAGTGGGTAGCAACATGCATAAGGAATTATGGGTTCCTGCCCAAGAGCTTGACGATTTTAATAGCCATATTATTGGGAGTATAAAAGTGATCGAAGCCTATTATAGTGAATATCATCAAGGCTCGAAATGTGATACGCCTGCGTTAAAATCTTTAACAGCCATTGAAAGAATAAAAAAGGGTGATTTGCAGGTTTTAAAGAACGAAAAATGGCTTAGATTCTTAGCATTAACCTCGGAGCCCAATGTCAATTTTGAACGTCTCAGCTCCCTTGAGGAACTGAAGAACCATTATGTATTAGGCTATGTAGAAAAAACACTTAAAGCCCTTGCAACCCTGAAGCTAAGTGAATATCAAACTTTCATAATTGAAGAAACGTTAAAATGGTCTGAAGTCGCCAAGTCCGGGCTTATTCATCAAAGAAAACATTGGATAAAAAAGGGCTACAACCTTTTTGCCCATAATATTGGCTCTGCAGAAATCTACCTGGAGGAAGCTGTCGAACCAAATCCTGAAATCAAGAGGATAGTACACAGCCTTATACTTACTCATGGCTTAATAGGACAGTACATAAGAGGAGAAGTACCGCTTTCGGATAATAAACCGCTATATGGGCTTGTTGAGGATGAAAAGCTATCAGCAGCGGAGCTGAAAGAAATACTCAAAGCGCTCAACTATTGCATTGTGACTGCAGTTGATGAAGGTATATGGCGGGAGATAAGCAAGCCGGCCGGTGAAATAATCGAACTTGTAGTCGACGGGCAGTTTGATAAACAATACGAGTTCAAGGACAGAATGAGGAGATTAAGGGCGACTTCTATCAAAAACGGTGAAAATTTTGAAGCAGAATTCGAAAGAATCCTTTCAGACCCGAGGGTTATCGATGAAATGTCCAAACTGATTGATGCGACAAATCTATGGTACGTGGAAGCCGCCCTCTTTGATTTTTCATTTGAAGAGTTCATAAAGGTATTTCTTCTCATTTCGCAGCAAGTGAATCCGAGCAAAGTCAGACACATCAGCTTTGAATGGTTGATGAAGGCTATTTACTACCAGCATGATGGGAAGAAACGGGTCAATATCTATGAAAAACGGATCATTGAAAAGTATCTTTCTGAAATGACCGTACAGGATATCTTGGCAGGCCGTTATAAAGAAAATCTACACGTTGCACATGGGGTGACATTCCATGAAAACCTGGATGATACGGTGTTTTTTACCTTCCGCTTTTCAGCAGCCGGCAGTAAACTTATAGAATTCTGCGTTGAGGCAGAAAAGTCTGATGTGCTTTATGAAAGTGCTATTATCCTGCTATTTGACCTGTTCGGTCTGAGGAAGGATAAATATGACCGCTTTTATGAAGAAGAGAAATATCTCGCAACCATGAATCAGACTATAGATTACAAAAAAATTATTCTTGATTACATCAACGGCAGCAGTATTATAGACATTGGCCCGGGAGGCGGGGCTCTGATGGACCTCATTGAAGATAGGTTTCCGGAGAAGAAGGTTTTAGGAGCCGATATATCACAGAATGTTCTCGATAGCCTTAAAAAGAAGAAGCAGCTTGAAAACAGGAAATGGGATGTATTGTACGGAGATGCCCTTAATCTGGACCAGTATATTGAGAAGGGCAGTGTTGATACTGTAATCTTCTGTTCTATTCTGCATGAGCTGTTCTCCTATATCGAATACAATGGAAGAAAGTTTAATCACGAGACATTAGCTGCTGCATTCAAAAGTGTATTTAATGTTCTGCCGGCAGGTGGGAGGATTATTATCCGAGACGGCATTATGACAGAGCCCACCGATGAAAAAAGAATCATAAGGTTTTTCTCCGAGGAAGGCATGCAATTTCTGGAGAGGTATGCCAAGGACTTCAAAGGCAGAGAGATTGAGTATACTGTAGTCGGACAGAATGAAGTACTGATGCCGGTAAACGATGCAATGGAGTTTCTTTATACTTATACCTGGGGAGAAAAGTCGTATGTTCATGAGGTAAACGAGCAATTCGGATATTTTACACCAAGCGGATTCAAAGCGTTCATTGCTTCGGTTCTAGGCAGCAATGCGAGGATAGTTGAGTTCAAGCATTTCCTTCAGGAAGGCTATACGATAGCATTGTCCCAGAAGATAGAGCTTTTTGATGAAAAAAGAAATCCAACAAGACTGCCTGACAGCACTTGTATTGTAGTCATTGAGAAAACTAAAAGTTAATTAAAGGGGGACTAAATGATGTTTGGTTTCAGATTTATTAAGTTCCAGCCAAGTGACTATGTCTTAAAGTACAGGAACGGTAAAATAGTTAAGGAAGGTGCAGGAATATCGTTTTACTACTATGCTCCCACTACGTCAATTGTTGTTGTACCGGTAGGAAGTGTAGATGCGCCTTTTATTTTTGAGGAAGTTACGTCAGACTTCCAAACTGTCACGGTTCAAGGGCAGATTACATTTAGGATAGTCGATCAAAAGAAGATTGCGGGACTTCTCAATTATACCCTTGATATGAGAGGAAGGGGATATGCCTCTGACGATCCTCAAAAGCTGTCACAACGCGTTATAAACATAGTAAAAGTACTGACAAAGAAAACACTCGAAGGCTTGCAGTTAAAGGATGCCATTAAATCCAGCGAGGTTCTGGCACAGGGGATACTAAAAGAAATCAGGGCAAATGAAGAAATCAATCTTCTTGGGATAGAGATATTAGGCCTTTCAATTCTTGCCATCCTTCCGAATAAGGAGACTGCCAGAGCTCTAGAAGCACAAGCGAGAGAGCAGATCCTTAAAAAAGCTGATGAGGCTATTTATGAAAGACGAAATGCATCTATTGAGCAGGAAAGACGTGTGAAGGAAAACGAGTTCAATACAGAGATAGCAATTGAAACCAAGAAAAAACAGGTAAGAGAAACTCAATTAGAGGCAGAAAGAGCTGTACAGCAGAAGCAGAATCAACTTAAAGGGGAACAGATGCATTTTGAAACGACCCTGGAGGAAAAGCGAAAAGACCTTATTGAGCTCACAGTTGAAAACTCAAAGGCGGAAGCTGATGCAAAGGCCTATGAGCTATCTGCAGTGATGAAGGCTTTGGAAGGGATAGACCCAAATGTCATACAGTCACTTGCAAGCATAGGGATGCAGCCCAATAAACTTATTGCAATAGCGTTCCAGGAGTTGGCGGAAAAAGCGGGACAGATAGGCCAGCTTAACATATCACCTGATCTGCTTCAGGCATTGATGAAGGAATCAAAATGATATGGAAAGATTAACTGAAAATAAGATAGTCTTGATAAAAAGAAGAACAAGACTTGAAGATTTAATTACAAGGTATAACACCATAGCTCAGGCTAAGTTTTATATCGAACATATGGGCAGTGATTTTTCAGATTATATTTCTGAAGATGAACAGTATAAAAGGGCTATATCAGAAGCTCATAGCCAGTTGGAGGCACTTGGAAGGGTCCAGGTTGTTGATAGGGAGTATGTGCCCAATTTCATATTTGGAGATCATGATATTGTAGTGGTCATAGGTCAGGATGGTCTTGTGGCTAATACTCTAAAGTATCTTTCAAACCAGGTGCTCATTGGAGTAAATCCGGACCCTTCAAGATGGGATGGTGTGTTGCTTCCTTTCACAGTCGCTGATTTAAAGCTCATCGTCCAGGATGTTCTAAAAAAGAGAAGACAGGTTAAAGAGGTTTCTATGGCAAAAGCTGCTTTAAATGACGGGCAGACTATTTACGCAGTTAATGACCTCTTTATCGGGCAAAGGACGCATGTATCTTCAAGATATCTTATTCAATTGGGAGCTCGGCATGAATACCAGTCCTCAAGCGGAATTATTGTATCAACGGGACTTGGCTCAACCGGCTGGTTAAAGAGTATACTCGCAGGTGCTGCAAACATTGTAAACGGAATCTCAGATAAAAAAATCAAGGTGCAGCAGGAAAAAAGCTTACCGTGGGATATCGATTACTTATATTTTTCCGTGCGTGAGCCATTTCCAAGCAAAACATCCAAAGCGGATATTGTCTTTGGAAAAGTAACCAAAGGGAGCTCTCTTAAGATATTATCCCAAATGCCGGAAAATGGAGTGATATTCAGTGACGGCATTGAAAATGACTACCTCCAGTTTAACTCTGGCATAGAAGCAACCATTACAGTTGCCGAAAAGAGAGGACATTTAGTGGTTTGACAAAATGGTTTGCATTGAAGCCACAATACAAATAAAATATAATTTAAACCTAAATATTTTTACATGTGGAGGAAAGTTATTTATGCCAATGATAGACATGCCTCTGGAGGAACTAAAGGTATATGGGGGAATCAGCCCATGCCCCGAGGATATTGATGCCTATTGGGAAGCCGCCCTTACAGAGATGAGATCAGTTGATCCTCAAGTTGAGCTGGTCAAAAGCGATTTTCAGGTACCTTTTGCAGATTGTTTCGACCTCTATTTTACAGGCGTTCGCGGAGCCAGAATCCATGCCAAATATCTGCGTCCTAAAAATGTAAGCGAGCCCCATCCGGCTATTTTGCAGTTTCACGGCTATTCAGGAAGTGCCGGGGACTGGACCGACAAATTAAGCT
>JAEZJF010000025.1 GCA_023415825.1 Bacillota bacterium | reverse complement strand
CAAAGAAGATACTAAGAATTTTGGTTTTTCACATATATACTTATGTACAGACCATATTGGATATTATGAGAAATATGGTTTTTCATATTTAGGAGTAGGTTATCATCCTTGGGGAGAAAGTTCGAGGGTATATACTTCTGCTGTGTGAACGTCATAAATGTTAAGGGCTCCCGTCCATGGTCGCTCTGGCTTCGAGGGACATGGGACTTCAGCTAACATAGCTTTTACGCAAGGGGCACAGCACGAAGTTAGCATAAATAGAAGGTTCAGGAGGTCATTGCTGCCCACGCCGTCTCACCGGGCGGCAAGCGCCGCTAAAGAGAAAGGCTCCGTTGGTCCGGTTCGTCGGCGTCGTAAAACCGGGACGTTAGACGAAATTTCTTGCATAGATCGCCCCATCCGGGGGCGAGTTTGGTAGCACTGACTTTGGAGAGTGAGACACATTAGTTTAATAGAGCGAATTAAAGATAATTTATATAATGCATAGGGGGTAGATTTTGAATGGACATAATATTGAACGAAGCAATTAGAATAGCGAAACTTGCTGGAACGAAAATCAAAGAACTACGAGAAACAAAACAATACAGTGAATCTGTAAAAGATGGCTATGAACTTGTTACAACCGCAGATTTAGCTTCAAATGATGTAATTAAAGCAGAGATTAATAAGATATTTAGTAATCATGAAATTCTATCCGAAGAAGATAATGGGAACAAAAATCAATCTTTACAGCAGCCTACATGGATTATTGACCCTATTGATGGTACTGTTGGATATGCAAACGACCACTATCAAGTTGCTGTATCAATTGCTTATGCAGTTGATTGCAAAGTTCGCTATGGAGTTGTTTATAATCCATTTCTTGATGAAATGTATTATGCTTCAGAAAATTCAGGGGCGTTTCTTAATGGCAATAAGATTAGTGTTAAAGACGTTTCAGAATTAAAAAGTTGTGTAATTGGAACTGGTTTTCCACATAGGAAAGACGATATTCAAGAAATAATAAACCGATTAGGGCGTGTTCTACCTCATATAAGAGATTTGAGAAGATTAGGTTCACCTGCTTTAGATATATGTTGGGTAGCATGTGGAAGAATGCAAGGATTTTATGAGGGAAAGTTATCTCCTTGGGATGTTGCTGCTGCAAAATTAATTGCTATTGAAGCTGGAGCGGAGGTAGGCCACTATAAAAAAGAAGATAGTTACCCTGCTCTTGAATGTATTAACGGGAACAATATAATTGTATCAAGTCCTAAAGTGTTCGATGAGCTGAAACACATTCTCGCGTAATTATTCAGTATAAGCATAATTTGATATTGTATTACTTCGTCATATTTATATAATGCGTAAGATCAGGTTTTGTAAAAGGTTCAGCCGTCCATGGCTGAATCTGGCTACGTGGGGCAGGAAACTACATATAACACAGCTATCACGTTGCAGGGCGTGCTCACGGGAATGCGTGCCCACACCGTCTCATCGGGCGGCAAGCGCCGCTAAAGTGAACGGCTCCGCTGGTCCGGTTCGTCGGCGTCGTAAAACCGGGACGTTATATGACACACCCTGCTTTTGCACATGGCATCACTTTGAAGAAATTAGGCTTTTCCAGTATTATTCTATAGTCGCTGATGTAGGTTGAGGAAACCTATATTTTATCCAATCATCAATAGTTTCAATATGCTCGAATTTTATCATTGTTACATCACCATTTGGGCCTAGCTTAAATGTAATTTGTTCACGTCCCACTGTGATATGCGCAAGTATATATGGGAATGCTTCGACTTTAATAATGAAAATGAAATTATGCTCAGGTGATCTTTCGATTGATAATATTTTTGTTTGCCAAGGATCAACAGTACCATCACGGAATTTAGAATTTTTCTGGTACCAATCGCTTACTGCCTTTTGTACATATGGTTGAAGAAATGAAGAAAGAGCGTCATAGTACAATTGTCTATCAGAGATATCTCTCGGGTTACTTAGTTCAATTATTGGTTGTGCATCTATTTCAGGCATCTGGCTATTATTATTTGATGAGAAAAGTATTTTTGATAGTCCCAAGCCTAATACAAAAAAAACCGTGATCAAGTATTTTTTCAAAATATCACCTCCGAGATATATTATAGCTTTCTCATTTATAGATTCTTCTTACTGGAATGTTATTGAATTGGTGGAAGAAAAGATATATTATGAGTGATATAATTTAGATTTTAATTTCCAGTAGTCTACGAGGTGCAGGGTGCATCATATAACATAGCTTTTACGCTTACGGGGCGTGCTTATGGGTATTCCTGCCCACACCGTCTCACCGGGCGGCAAGCGCCGCTAAAGAGAAAGGCTCTGCTGGTCCGGTTCGTCGGCGTCGTAAAACCGGGACGTTATATGTAATTCCCAGCTTGGATCGCCCCATCCGGGGGTGAGTTTTGAAGAATTGGCGTTAAGGTGTTCTAAGCCACACTTGTTTGATTAGTAGAACTAAATAGCTAATAATATAAAACTTATCAATAGATAAGCAGAAACTTAATGAATAAATGAAAGGGTGGTAAAATGGCTATAATTACACCGAACTTTAATTTTGCAGGTGATTGTGAAGAAGCAATCATACTGTATCAAAAAGCTTTTGATGCAAAGGCTGGTTGTTTACTACGATATTCCGATGCTAATAAGTCTGATTGGGATAAAAAGTTAACACCTGAACAAGAAAATTACATATATCACGCAGAGCTTTTTATTGGTGACCAAAGGATTATGATGTGCGACAATATGGATGTTAATTTTGTAAAAAGTACGGCGCTTTCACTGACCGTCACATTCAATACAAAGGAAGAAGTAAAGCAGGCATATGAAGTTTTAAGGGAAGATAGCGAGACAATTTATCAGATGCAGAGTACGACATATAGCTCTTGTATGGTTGTATTTATCGACAAATTTGGTTTCCGATGGGGATTGATGACGGAACAAACAGACCGCTAAATTCCAATTTGTAGTTGAGTTTTTCACATTATTTACGTAAGAGTAGTTTTGTATTAGGTTCAGCCGTCCATGGCTGAATCTGGCTTCGCGGGGCTGGGAAAACCGGGACGTTAGGCGAAACTGAACTAAGCTCAAACAAGGGAGGTATTACTATGGATAACCCAGATTATATGTCTCCGTGGAATCCTCAAAAATCTTTAATGATTACTCCTAAGGAATATGAACAGCAAGTTGCTGAATGGCTAACATGCGCTGGGGCTAGCCTAACTCAATTTCAGATCAGCCACTTAGCTCAATTGTCTGGTACTGGTGGAGAGTATGAATTTGATGCAGTTTCGGAATTTTCTATTTTTGAAGGTGCACAAATAATTGTATTAATTGAATGTAAGCGATACAACCGACCTGTTGAACGTGAAGTAGTTTTGTCACTTCATTCAAAATTGAGTGATGTTGGTGCACATAAAGCGATGATATTCTCTACTTCAGGTTTTCAGAGAGGTGCATTAGAATATGCAGTTGCTCATGGAATAGCAACAATAATTTTTGTAGATGGTAAGAGTAATTACCATACTAGATCACGAAATACTCACGTATCAGAAATACCTGAGTGGATTGAATTTCCTAAATATGCTGGATGGTTTATTTCCTATAGTGGAAATAGTATACGTTCTACAATAATTGAAAATAAAGAATTACAGCCTATAGAAGATTGGGTAAAAAGAGATATCAGCATCGCCTAACATAGCTTTTACGCTTGGGGGCGTGCTCAAGGGAATGCGTGCCCACATCGTCTCACCGGGCGGCAAGCGCCGCTAAAGGGAAAGGCTCCGCTGGTCCGGTTCGTCGGCGTCGTAAAACCGGGACGTTATACGTAATAGTGAAAGAGGTGCGCCACGTCCTGTGGCGATTGTTTTGGACAGTTTTGTTTTCTAAAATATGTAAATGCGCTATAATTGGAATAAATATTAAAGTCAATTATGTGAGGTTGAGTATGAATTTAGAACAATTACGATTGGATTGTGCGGTAAAACAAAAGAAAGGTATTCATTTTATTATAGCTTCAGTTTTTATCTGGACTGCTGTTTCCATAGTTCATTTTTCTTTATTACCAATGCTTACGAAGAATCTTTTAACTTTCTGTTTTACAGCTCCACTAATGCCTTTAGCTTACGCTATTTCAAAAATTATTAAAGTTGATTTCACAAATAAGGGTAATCCATTGACTAATTTAGGTGTATTATTTTCGGTAAACCAAATGGTTTACTTACTCATTGCAATGTGGGTTTATGCAACAGTACCAGATAAAATGGTAATGGTTTTAGCAATTATTTTTGGAGCACATTTATTACCTTTTGGATGGTTATATAAATCAAGAAGTTATATGGTTTTATCAATAGTTATACCAATCGCAGCATTAATTATTGGATTAAATTATAGTGCAGCCATTGTATCATCTATAATGATAATTTTTGAAATTGTTTTTAGTATTTTGTTATTTATAGAGATAAAGAAACTCCCTATAGAAAAATAAAGTAAATCAAGAAAGAGTAAGGCCGCCACGTCCTGTGGCTCTTGCTCCGAGGGATCACTACTAGTATAACAAAGCTTTTACGCAAGGGGCGTGCTTACGGGATTGCGCACCCACACCGCCTCACCGGGCGGCAAGCGCCGCTAAAGAGCAGGGCTCCGGTGGTCCGGTTCGTCGGCGTCGTAAAACCGGGACGTTATGTGAAACCACACGCGAGAACCCGCCGTCCTTGCGGGATTTATCAAGGTGGAGCGCTGGAGTTTTGAATATTACATATTTGTTAGATATTGCGACTTAAATTTAAATAAAATCAACAATAGGTTAGAAGGGAGGATTTTATTGGTCTTTGATATTTGTTATTCAATTGCTTAGTAAAAGATAAAATATGGGTGAGATTGCAAATCTGTTAGCCTCACAAAAAGATACATTAGGTGAGGAAGGGCAAGTGTCTCTTATAAAATTGATCAATAAGCTGGGAACTTTTTCTCATGCACCATTAAACAAACAGCATGTATTACGTATGAAGCCGTTTATCGAATCAAATGAAGTAACAGGGCTTATTGCCAATGTGGTACGAACTTATGAATTAAAACTAATGCCAAATTCTCAATTCAGCGATTATGATATTATAGGATATTATTATTGTATAGCATTACTTTCATGTTGCATTGTATTTGAACAAGGTAATTTCGAGAGAATATATTCGGTGTTGGAGAATGAAGTAGTGAAAGAAAATGCACAAAATTCGTTGGTCGCAGAACGTGGTGGAACAAATTATAATGTTATGTCACGAATATTTAATTTCTTCAAGAAGGATACGAATAAATTTGATAAGCTAATAACGGAGCTAAAACTATATTAAACATGAGGGTCATTAGGGGTACTGCATAAAAACACAAGTTTATATTTCACAAAGTGAGAGGTTGTTTGGGGAGTGTTTTATGCCGCGCCGTCCGTGGCGCTCTGGCTTCGTGGGGCGTGTGGCTTCACCTAACAAAGCATCTACGCTTACGGGGCACAGCATGTAGAAGTGCTATGGAGAAAGGCATGAGGGTCATCCTGCACACATCCTCCGACCCAAGATAAGAGTTATCTAGGGTCGGAGGACGTTGTAGATGCAGGACGTTAGACGAAATCTCTTGCATAGATCGCCCCATCCAGGGCAAGTTTGATACAATTGGCTTTGGGAACTGAGACACATTAGTAAAAAATGCGAAATGAAGATTATTTGTGTCTAATAAGTTTAAGAATAGGAACTGGTGAGAGGTGACGGTATGAAATGTCCAAAATGTGCAAATGAAATGCAATCTGGATACTTGCAAACAGGAAATATTGTAGCATTTAATAAACGTAGACATAAGGTATCGTTAAATCCTAATGAGTCCGAAGATGTTATGATTTCACGGAAAGCTTTTAAAAGTAATGATTTTGAAGGTTATATCTGTAAGCAGTGTGGTATTGTTGTCTTTGATTATGCAAATCCAATTACAAGATTGTAAAGGAAATATTATTTTGATAGCTTAAATTATTTATATAATACGAGCTTTATGGAGGAAGAAATTATGAAAAACAAAATGTAGGATTTGCATTTCTTATATTAGGGCTTATTTTCGCTGTTCCAGCAGATTCTATATTATGGTGTATTGGAGTAGTGTTAGGAATTATTGGTCTTATTATAGTCGCTATAAATGCCAAAAGCCATGATTGAACTATTTCACATCATTTATATACTGCGAGCTTTGATTTTTTGGGTTCAGCCGTCCATGGCTGAATCTGGCTCTAGGGGCAAGAAACTTCGTCTAACAATGCTTTTACGTGAAGGGCACAGCATGAAGAATTCATAAAGAGAAGGTTCATGAGGTCATTGCTGCCCACACCGTCTCACCGGGCGGCAAGCGCCGCTAAAGGGAAAGGCTCCGCTGGTCCGGTTCGTCGGCGTCGTAAAACCGGGACGTTATCTGAAATACCCTGTTTTAAGAATGGGTAGCAGTATAGGATTTGAATGAGTCAAGTTGGAAAGTTGTAATGACTTGTGACGGGAGGGGTTTGTATTGTGGAAGTACTCTACAAAAAATGATTACCCTATTATTATTCTTCATGATTGCTGCATAGAGAATATAACTATTGATGGTCACAATATTGTATTTGATTTTGATGAAAATGGTTTCTGGGTTAGTGGAAACAGCAAATATAATTCAGATGAAAAAACATTGCGTACTGATAAGTCAGAAGTACAGTTTACAAATTGTGATTTTGATTTTATTCGCATTTACATTTATAATACATATCGCATTTTTGGGAAACCTTTTTTTACAAGGAGAATAGAACTTCCTTTAAAGAAACTTTCTACGCTCATTAATTCTCGAAAGTGGCAATTTGAATTTATTGATGAGCTTTATGCTTGGCATGAAGCATTTTTTATTGGTTTATTACGTTCTAAATCAAAGCCATATCATATAGAATGTCAGATTCATTTTAGTTATGAAGATATGCTTTACTGTTGGAACAAGGTATGTGAAGATAGGCCATGGTAATTAAGGAGAGCAGAAACACCCGGAGCATATAGTGATATAAGTCACAGGGTACTTCATATAACAATATTTTCACGCTTCGGGCGTGCTTATGGGTCATTGCTGCCACACCATCTCACCGAGCGGCAAGCGCCGCTAAAGGGCAGAGCTCCGCTGGTCCGGACATCGTGTCGGCCTCTGAATCACGGGGCGTGTGGCTACGTAGAACACGGCATCTGCGCAAGGGTTCAGCAGTAAGGAGGACTTGGACTAAGAAAGCAAAGCTGCTGAATTTGAGGTGATAGAAAGAAAGACTTGCTTCACCACACTCGCTTCGGCCAGTCGCCTCTGGGCGAACAGCTCGTTCTCACTGGGAGCGAAGCTCCGCCCACGAAGAAGGGCTAAGTGGGTCCAGTTCGACCTTCACCCTAGGCCTCAGCAGCGTCGCAGAAGCGGACCGTTAGAAGAAAGATGATGGAAGAGGAAGCCCGTCCTGTGCTAATTTGGGAAAAAAAGATGCTAAGATAAATTGGAGGGAGCGTTAGATATGAATATATTCTTAATCCGGCATGGAGAAAAAATAGATGACGATAGAAATCATGAACTTCTTCAACTTACATCAAAAGGGGTTATACAAGCTGATTTATTAGGAAAAAGGTTAATGCAATATAATATCGAAAAAATATATAGCAGTAATATGAAAAGAGCCATTCAAACATCTGAAGTTATAAACAATTATTTAGGAGTAGAAATTATTATAAAAACTGAGTTACGTGAGATAAATATGGGAGCTTGTGACACAAATGGATGGCAGTATTTAGAGGAACATTACCCCGAATTTATAGTAGAGTATAATAAACATGAAGAAGATTTAAGGTATCCACCAGATGGCGAATGTGGAGAAGATGTATGGATAAGAGTTAGCAAGGCTGTGTATGAAATAATAAAAGAAGAATCAAATAATATTGCAATCGTTACACACGGCGGTGTTATTAGGGCTTTGATTTGTGGCCTATTACAACTTAATCAAGCAAAGCGATTTTATTTAGGTAAACCGCCTGAAAACTGCAGTATCAGCTTAATAAAATATGATAAGCAGTCACAAAATTTTTATATTCATAGTTTCAATGATTATGCTCATCTAGAAGATAAGAATTGAGCAATATATTTTCTAGGGATGCATCATCCGTATTGCATTTTGGACGAGAAGACATCATCCTTCGTCTAACAATGTTTTTACACTAGGGGCAGATCAGGCAGTATGATGTAACAAGAAGTTCATGAGGTCATTGCTGTCCACACCGTCTCGCCGGGCGGCAAGCGCCGCTAAAGGGAAAGGCTCCGCTGGTCCGGTTCGTCGGCGTCGTAAAACCGGGACGTTATGTGAAATACTCATATACAGCACATCGCTAGAGTAGAAAATTTATGGGGGTATGAATGACGAAATTATACATTACAAGACATGGGCAAACAGAATGGAATATTGAAAGAAGATTACAGGGACATAAGGACTCAGCACTTTCTGCTTTAGGTCAGCAACAAGCTAAGTGGCTAGGTGAAAGGTTGAACAGTATAGATTTAGATATTATTATCTCAAGCTCCAGTGGCAGGACATTAAAAACATCGGAATTAATCCGTGGTAATCGGAATATAAACATTATTCAGAATAAAGGGTTAATGGAAATTAATCTTGGTATTTGGGAAGGTATGCTACATACTGACATTCAAAACCAATATCCTAGTGAGTATAATAATTTTTGGAATTCTCCTCTTTTATATAAATCTACGGATTGAGAAAATTTTTGCGATTTAATAAATAGAGTAAAGATAACTATTGATTCAATCATTACGGGGTATAAAGATAAGAATATTCTGATTGTCACACATGCAGCCGTATTAAAAGCTATGATGGTTTATTTTGAAAATAAGGAACTTAAGGACTTTTGGTCAGGACCTTTTATGAAAGAAACCTGTTTAAATATAATAGAAACAGATGGTTTAAGTAGCCGAATATTATTGCAAGGAGACACATCGCATTATCAAAATGTAGTTATAGAGAATGAATAGAGGGAATGTTGTGAGTACTTCACATAACAAAGCCTTTACGAAGTCGTAAAACCGGGACGTTATATGTAATTTCCAGCTTGATACGCCCAATCCAGGGGCGAATTAAAAGAATTGTCTCTGCGGATTGTATTCATCATTATAGACTGTTGTATTGTGGGAAGATAAAACAAAGAAGGCTTGTTTATTTATTAATAGGAGGAGAATGCAAATGGGAGAAATCATACGAAGTGATGTAAATGAGGAGTGGGCACATTCAGGAGTTGTGGAGGCCGGTGATTTTGTTTTCATAAGCTATTGTGTTGGAAATATTGGTCAGTCTATTGAAAACCAAATTAATGGTGCATTTGATCATTTGAGTGGAAGGTTGGAATCAATCGGTTTAACATTAGAATCAGTTGTAAAGATGGATTGCTTGTTTAGAGATGTTTGGAATATACCAGTAATGGAAAAGGTAATTAAAGAAAGATTCAAAGGCAAGTATCCTGCTCGAAAATCTTTACAAACAGAGTTTGCTCACAGTGGTGGTAATGATGGCCTCCAATTTCAACTTGATGCCATTGCGTATAGAGGATAGCTTTGTAGTATTCACATAATTTTGAACGGTGAATAAACAACACTAATTTTATAAGTGTGATATAAGGTTTTTAGGTTCAGCTGTCCATGGCTGAATCTGGCTTCATGGGGATGGAAACTACATATAACAATGCTTTTACGCTTCGGGCGTACTCACGAGGTCTTGCTGCCACACCGCCTCACCGTTCGGCAAGCGCCGCTAAAAGGTAGGGCTCCGCTGGTCCAGTTCGATGGCGTCGTAAAACCGGGACGTTATGTGAAATTCCCTTCAGGCTAGCTATTAATAGCAAGAATATATTATTAGTAAAAAATATGGAGATGATGCTATGGAACTTAATGCAGAGAAGATTATAAGTATATTAGAAAAGGAGAAACTCCTTTTCTTGGGGACAACAAATAATAAATATCCAGATAATTCTGCTGTTTGCTTCGCCTATGATGAAAATTTACATTTATATTTTGGAAGTTATTCAGATACATTAAAATGCAAAAATATAGCCAATAACCCTCATGTCGCGATCGCTGTTGGAACACTGCAAATTCATGGGACTGCAAAGATTGTTCCATACGGAAGTGAGGAATACATAGGTAAAAGAGCAATTTATGATAAACGCTTTCCTCAATATGTATCAGTATTTCAGAAGGTAAATAATGAGTTATATGAAATAATACCTCTTGTAATCTGGAACTACAATCCATCATTAGGGGAAATGAACAGAGACAAATTAATATTCGATTTAGAATACTATAAATCAATCTTTCCATATGAATTTCACAAATATGATGAACGGCCATTATTAGAATAAAATATAAATAATATATTAGATGGATTTTTATTTAAAAATTATTTATTTAAAAAGTGGGAAGGGAACTTCACATAACATTGCTTTTACGTAAAGGGCACAGCACGAAGAATGGCGTAATAAGAAGTTCAGGAGGTCATTCCTGCCCACACCGTCTCTTCGGGCGGCAAACGCCGCTAAATGGAAGGGCTCCACTGGTCCGGTTCGTCGTCGTCGTGAAAACGGGACGTTCTACGAAATGGGGAACGGAAAATGGCGCGTCCGTGCTCCTTTGGTTTAAGAAGGGCTTCGCTGTTAAGTATTAATGTTTATATTGGGGGTATATAGTTATGAAAGAGATTAAATTTGAGAATTATTTCTGGCAAAATATACTTGTTAGACTAAGGGCTATGGAACAAAATGATTGGGAGAACCATTTTTATAATCGTTTTGATACACCAGCTCGACGATTGCTAAATTATGAAGTTGAACTCCCTCCCACAATTACTGAAGCAAAATCTATGGTTGATGATTTTACTGATTTTAAACCTGGAACAGGAAGATTAATGTTTACAATTGAAAATCTCGAAGGCGATATTGTAGGAGGAATAAACCTTAATAGTATTGACGAGAAAAATGGAACATTCAGTATTGGAATGCAGATTGACCGTGATCATAGAGGTAAGGGTTATGGCACGGCTGCAATGAGAATTGTATTATGCTACGCTTTTTTTGAACGTAGACTCAATAAATATTATGGCAGTGTTCTTGACGGTAATATTGCATCTTCAACTATGCTTAAAAAATTAGGTTGACACAAGAAGGTGTTCGTCGGCAAATGGTTGCTGCTCTTGCTACGAGGGGCTCCCCACTTCGTAGAAAAATATTTTCACGCTTTGGGCATGCTCACGGGTCATTGCTGTCAAACCATCTCACCGGGTTTACACCGCTCGTACATGGTTGACTAAGAGGAGGACACAAAATGGGTTTATTCAGTAAGAAAAATAATGAAGAAGCTAATGATTACATACTATTAGCAAGTTGGCTAGATGATGTGCTTAAAAATATGCTTCCCGAAGGAATAATTGCGTATGATTTTTGCTTATATGAAGGCTCTGAAGGTACATATGATATTCAATTAATTGGTTCTGATGAGTTTGATGGGAATGATGATGACTGGGCTTGCACAGATTTTTTTACAACTGGTGAGAATGTATGTTACCTTCAAAGAACAAAAGCGATAGAGGATTGGGAAGAAGGCTTAAGTTATATAATTAAGCTTCTTGAACATTATTTTGAAAGAGGAAAATATGCAGATGTTCTAAAAGGTGTTACAGCAGTCGGTGTTGGATTTTGTGATGGAGACATAAACATTATTTACACTCACCCATGAAATCGCATTGTAAGGATATTAATTACTTGATGTTTACGAAAAGCAGGAAACTTCATATAACAACGCTTTTACGCAAGGGGCATTCCAAGAAGTATGGCGTAAAAAGAAGTTCATGAGGTCGTTGCTGTCCACACCGTCTCACCGGGCGGTAAGCGCCGCTAAATGGAAGGGCTCCACTGGTCCGGTTCGTCGGCCGTCGTAAAACCGGGACGTAGCAGAAATGCCAAAAGTACATGTGTTGTGATTTACTGAAAAGTGATAAACTTAAGAAAAACTAGAGGTGATTTTATGAAAGCCGTTTTCTTAGGGGCAAAAGGTACATGGAGAGATGTCGCAGACTCTGCTTATACCACCATACATAAAGAAGCTGGTGCAAAAGAACCTTCATCATCCTGGAAAAGACGTATCTTAATGTGTGAACATTCTCCTATTCGTCAACTATTTTTTAAGGTTAAGTGGTATGATTTGAAATCTTGGGTTTCAGTTCATTTTGTTCGACACAAAATTGGTATCGAACATTGGGTAAGGACCCAAAGGGAAGATCGCACTGGAATCGAAAGAGATGATCTTCCTCAATCAAATAATGTAGAGCACGAAATATTGGCTAATGCTCAAGCTATTATTAACATTTCAAGAAGAAGATTATGTAACCAAGCCTCAAAAGAAACTCGTGAAGCATGGCAATTAGTTTTGAATTCTATTAAAGATGAACAGCCTGAATTATTCTCTATCTGTGTTCCTGATTGTATTTATCGTGGTTGGTGTTACGAATTTAAATCTTGTGGTTATCATAAAACACAACAATTTACTAATCGATTAAATGAATATAGAAAAGGAATGAATGAGTAATTAAAAGAAGGTTTAGGGGGTATTCCTGCCCACACCATCTCACCGGGCAGCAAGCACCGCTAAAGGGCAAGGCGCTGATGGTCCGGTTCGTCGGCGTCGTAAAACCGGGACGTTATATGTATTTCCCTTTTGGATCATGTCAGTCGAGAGTGAATACAATTGATTGTTAAAAGTTAATTTTTATTTTCTATTGTGGAGGATTTATTATGTTAACTACAGTAATCATAGCGGGAACTTTTATTTTATTCTTTATTATCCTTGGTATTCTACTATCAATAGGGAAAGGATCTTTTTTAATTGCTGGGTTTAATACATTACCAAAGGAAGAAAAAGACAAGTATGATAAGTTGGCTTTATGTAAGTTTATGGGAAAGATTATGTTTGCATTGGCAATTTGTCAGTTATTTTGGTTATTAGACTCTGTTTTAGATATTAATATTCTATCTACTATTGGTACGATATTATTATTGGTAGTGATTGTTTTTGCATTAATTTATGCGAATACTGGAAATAGGTTTAAAAATGAGTAAAAATCAAGATTAAGAGATGGGAGTTACATATAACACAGCTTTTACGTAAAGGGCACATCAGGAAGAATGCGTAAAAAAAAGAAGTTCATGAGGTCATTGCTGCCCACACCGTCTCACCGGGCGGCAAGCGCCGCTAATGAGAAAGGCTTCGCTGGTCCGGTTCGTCAGCGTCTTAAAACCGGGACGTTATGTGTAATTTCTGTTTTGGGCACTAAATCGAGGGGCGTAAAGAAAGATTTACTTAGTAGATTAATGGAAGCGTAATTTATTCTACAGTGGTTATCGCTATGTGTAAGGGGTGAGAGAAAATGAGTAAGCTATCAGATTTGCAGAATGTGGGTAAAGTGCTAGAAAAAAATCTTAATGAGGTAGGAATTTCAACTGCGGAACAACTTAGAGAACTTGGTGCCAAGGAGGCATTTTTGCGTATCAAGATCAAAGATCCTACAGCTTGCATTCATATGCTATACGGCTTGCAAGGTGCAATTGAGGGAATAAAAGATGTAAATCTTTCAAAAGAAACAAAACAAGAACTGAAAGAATTTAATAAGTGTTTACGAGGAGATGAGACAAATGAAAGTAAGTAAAGCATTTGAAATTTTTGCACAAGAGGCACCTGAGGCACAAAGCATGGATGGAAGCTTATAGGGTGTTTACCAATTGCTCTTGAGGCATATGATAAAAGCTAATAAATCAATGGCCAAATAGACTATAAGGTTCAGCCGGCATGATGAATATTGCTTTATGGGACAGAAACTACACATAACAAAGCTTTTACGCTTACGAGGCGTGCGGTATTCCTGCTCACATCGTCTCACCGGGCGGCAAGCACCGCTAAAGAGAAAGGCTCCGCCGGTCCGGTTTCGTCGGCGTCGTAAAACAGGACGTTACATGAAACCAGGTGGAGAGACAATTTATGTCCGCATGCTAAACAGTTTTTGTTTATGTTTGTGTTATAACGCTATTAAAGGAGAACTCGTATGGACTACACTTTTGGGGAGTATGTAATTAGTACCGACAAATCGCTATTATCAATTGACAAGATCACTGATCTTTTACATAAAAGTTATTGGGCTAATCAAAGGCCAATTGAAACCATTGCAAAATCAATAGAAAATTCATTTTGCTATGGTATTTACCATAATCATTCTCAAATTGGTTTTGCTAGATTGGTTTCAGACTATGCAACTATGTATTGGCTTTGTGATGTTATTATTGATGATAATCACAGGGGAAAAGGATTAGGTAAGGAATTAATTAGGTTAATAAATGAATCAGATGAATTTAAAGGTCTTAGAGGGATTTTGGCCACAAAAGATGCTCACGGATTATATGGTCAATACGGGTTTGAAAAGGCTCCTGAAGGTAGGTTTATGGTAAAACCCGCATACTAATTGAAAGGTTTAGGTATTTAGGAATTATCATGTAACATAGCCTTTACGTAGGGGGCACAGCACGAAGTTTGCATAAATAGAAGGTTCATGAAATCATTGATGCCCACACGTCACACCGGGCAGCAAGCGCCGCTAAAGGGAAGGGCTCTGCGGGTCCGGTTCGTCGACGTCGTAAAACCGAGATATTATTTGTAATTTCTTACTTGGCTTACCCTATCCGGGGGCGGGAAGAAAGAATTAGCTTTGAAGTGTTATAGAACATATTAGTAGGGAAAAGTGAAGTAAGGATTATTTATTTACTGTGCAGGAGACTATCAATTATATTCGCAGTTATCGATGTGTCAGCATAGCTCGTTACAGCGTAACAATATAAGTATGAAGAAAATTGGAGGGAGTAAAGTCCATGAAATCACTGATTATATATCATTCTACTTATAAAAATAATACTGAAAAAATAGCCAAGGTATTCGCCAATAAAATTAATGCTGACCTGGTATGTCTAAAAAACTCCAGGGCAGTAAGAATCGATAATTACGATCTTATCGGATTTGGGTCCGGAGTATACAAGGAAAGCATGTCTCAACAATTATATACTTACGTTGAGGAATTGAATTTAAAGGGTAAGGACGTTTTTGTATTTTCAACAAGTGGAGCTGGAATGGGATTTTATAATAAGAAATTAGTAAATCTTTTGAAGTCAAAGGGGGCAAGAAACAAGGGGAGTTTCGCATGTAAAGGAAGCTTTGTCAGCAGAGATTTCAGCGATAACAGAATATTTGAGATCATGAGCAAATTTGCAGTAGGCCATCCTAATGACAAGGACCTCTGCAAAGCAGAAAAATTTATTGAGAAGGTAGTTAACCAGGGCAAGGTGTAACATTTTTTACTGTACTAACAGGGCACTTTTAGAGGATTTTTTAAGTTCATGTTTCTGGCTTCGAGGGGCATTCCACGATGTTTGACGAAAAAGAAGTTCATGAGGGGTCATTGCTGCCCAACCATCTCACCAGGCGGCAAGCAACGCAGAAGGGAAGGGCTTAGCTGCTCTGGTTTGCCGGCATCGTGAAAACGGAACGTTATATGAAATGCTCTATTTTTCTGCAACACAAAGTAGTATTGATGAGAGGTTAATATGGATTTTAAGACGAGTTTATCAAAGTTTATTAGGTCAAAGGAAAATCAGATCTCTATATTAGCTGTTCTATTAATTGTTTATTCAGTATTTGTTATTTTTCCAGCTTTACCTTTACTTTTTGGATATGGAATAAAAGCATTTGCTTTTATTTTATATTCAATGGTACCATACATAGCGATTGTAATAATTAGTATTTGTATCATAAGGGGAAAGAAATTTGGGTGGTATGGATTTTCAATATTTTCAATGGTCTTAGTTCTAGAGCTGATCTTTATTATTTTTAGTTTGATTGTATTTATTCTTTTTAAATTTCCAATGCCTAACACGAAGGTAATTGATGTCTTTACAATAATTAAGTCCCCTAAGCTTTATTTAGAAATTATCAAGGGAATATTTGGATTGTTTTTATTGAAATCACTAATTTCAGATACAATAACTAAGAGTTTTGTTATTAAATCTAAAAATAAATTTTTATTAGTTATATCTATATTGTTATTTACTATTTTGTTGATTGCAATATACATTGGCGGCGGTATATATATGATATCGAATTTTAAACAAGGTTAATGGTGCTAGGGTATTTCAACTATCATTGCTTTTGCACAAGGGGCATACCAAGAAGAATGACGTAATAAGGAGTTTATGAGGGATTCTTGCCCACAGCGTCTCACCGGGCGGCAAGCGCCGCAAAAGGGATAGGCTCCGACGGTCCGGTTCTTCGGTGTCGTAAAACCGAGACGTTATATGGCATACCGCAATCTAGGATGTTTGGTTTTTTTATGCTATATTAATAACAATTTATATATTTAATTGGAGGTTAGTATGACAGAGTATATAAAGGAATTAAGAAAATATGTAGGTCACGCTCCTTTAATCCAATGTGGGGCAACATTAATTATTTTTGATGCTAAACATAGAGTTTTAATGATGCAAAGAACCGATAATGATTGTTGGTGCTTTCCTGGCGGATCTGTAGAATTAGGTGAAAAGGTAGAAACTGCTGCTAAAAGAGAGGCATATGAAGAAACAGGCCTAATAGCAGAAAATCTTAAGCTTTTTGATGTCTTTTCTGGAGAAGAACTATATTACAAATACCCAAATGGTGATGAAGTTTATAATATTGACCATGTTTATTATTCTAATCAATATTCTGGAGAAATTGTTGAATCAAACGAGGAGAGTAAGGCATGCAGGTTCTTTGCAATTGATGAGCTGCCTAACAAAATTAGTCCACCCCAAATACCTGTTGTAAGGAAGCTAATCGAAGAATATGAAAAAATAGCCTGTTAGATATATCATTCCTGCCCACACCGTCTCACCGGGCTGGTCGTTTCGCTTCACTACACTGCTCGCCTATGCAACCTAGGCGACAAGCGACGCCAAGGAGAAAGGCTCCGATGGTCCGGTTCGTCGGCGTCGTAAAAACCGAAACGTTATGTGAAAATGGTTTGACTTATAATAACAATAAATATCTAAGAGGTTGATGAAATGGGATATTTATCAGGATTAATAAGTAATTCATTTATAAAAAATGAAAAAGGTGAAGTAATTTTTAACCCTTATGATAAATGGGGAAAGAGCTATATATTAACTGATAAGAAAGTAGAGGAAATAAGCTATTTTCTAAAATTTTATTACTTAATTAGACATATAATATTTATCATCTTATTGTTATTAATTAAGATGTATGCACTTCTTTTAATCATTCTTGAAATCCCTTTATATGTGATTCTGATAAGTAAGTATCTAAAAGGATGCCCAATTACTAGTGAAAGGATTAAAACGACATTTACAGCAAAACTTAATAATACTGCAATCAAAATGGGTTTAGGAACAAGCGTCATTTTATTAGTTGCGTCTTTCATGATGACCTCATTAGCATTCGTTTGTATGGTTTTATCAAAAGAAATTTATCATACGCTTGTTGGACTTACTGGATGTGTCCTTTTTGGTTCGAGTTTTGTGATGAATATTTATTATATCAAGTATCTTCTTAGGAAAGGAAAGAGTAGAAATACTTAGATCTTTACAAAGCCATCCTTCATACGATAGAGCTTTTACGCAAGGTATACCAAGAAGCATGACGTAAAATGGAGTTCACGATGTTATTACTGCCCAAACCGTCTCACAGAGCTGGACGTTTGTTTCACTCCGCTATACTGTTCTCCCGTGCAACCTGGGCGGAAAGCGCCGCTAAAGGGAAATGTTCCGGTGGTCTGGCTCGTCGGCATCGTAAAACCGAGACGCTATGTGTAATACCTCAAATTATGTTTTTTATTTTTATAAACGCAGACTAAAGGTGGTAACTACTTTTCAGAAAGGGGAGTTTTTTCTGAATATAATATTTCATACTACAAGTGCTATCGCAAGTGGAATAGTTGTATCATCAGTTCTTGATAAAAAACATTCTAATAAATGGCATATCAAAAATAGGGTATTACTATTTTGTGTTTTAATTAATGTCATTTTACACGGAGCTCTAGACCTCTTACCTCATTCGTACCCACTTAGGGGAAAATTTGACGTCATTTTATCATTGTCTATATTAATCGGAATACATATTTTCATTAAATCTAAGTATATTTTTGTTTTTGCTTCATGCTTTTTTGGTAGTATTCTTCCTGATATAATTGATTTAGGCCCAGCCATAGTCAACAAACTTAATATTGTCAATTTACCAGTAGTTAAAATTTTTCCATGGCATTGGCCGCAATATTCAGGCTCTATCTTTGACAACAGCAATTTTTATATTTCTTTTCTTAACCACTTAATAGTAAGTTCATTTTTTATTTTGGTGATTTATATATATAGAAAATATATTTTAAAATCTATATTGCGTAATTAGTAAGTGTATGTGAAAACTACTCACCTGTAATCTATGCGTCAAGCGCTGCTAGAGGGCAGGGGGCCGCTGGTCCGGTTCGTCGGCATCGTAAAACTTGAATGTTAAGTAAATCGGAAGTAGAAGAATACGCCATCCGTGTACGGATTTAAAATAAGCATTCTAAAAAGGAAATGAGGGAGAATTCAATGCAAATAAGTAGGTTTGATAAAAACAATGCCCAATTTATTAGAGAAGCATCCGAGCTATTAATTGAGAGTTTTCCACACCGCAATTCTGATTGTGCAATACAAGAAATAGAAAATTGTTTAGAAGAAGATAGAATTGCATCCGATTGTTGTGCGTAAATCGCAGCAATTTAAAATGGTATAGGGAAATCAGATATATTGATGGCAAAAAGAATTATATAAATGCAATTCATATATAAATAACGAGCATGGCGGTTGGTAAACGCCATGCTCATCATACCTAGCTACATTTTAGAAAGCATCTGTTCTTTTTTTTCTTGAAACTCAGATTCGGATAAAATTCCAGCATCTTTTAAGTCGGCTAACTTCTTTATTTGCTCGGGAATATCATCTTTTACTGGAGGTACCGGAATATAGTTTGTGTTGTATGTATTCACAGCTTCTTGACCATTTTCATTACTCTTTTTAAAGATCAAGTACATAAAAATAGCGCATAATGGAATAGAAAGAATCATGCCCAATAACAGGGAACCAACTACACAGGAGGCAAAGCCACCAAGACCTAATCCTATTCTACCTTTTGTCGCGCCTGCAATCGCTGGAATAGCTCCGATTATTAATCCTGCTATTAATGCACCCAGAAAGACAGAGTTCATATGTATACCTCCATTTATAGTATATTTGTAACAATAATACATTAAAATAATTCTAAAAGCAATAATATAATAATATGGTAGATTTATTATATTGAATAAATCCTGTTACTTAATTTTGTGTTGAAGTATTCTTATAGGATTTACCTTCCGAAAATTCACAATTAAATCAAGCTATGAAAATTCTACGATAGAAAATAAAAGTTGAGAATGTACAAAGTCTTTAAATGTATGTTCATATAATTGTATAATAGGTACATAGTGGTATCCGGGGTTGAATGGAGGGAAGGAATGGGGAAATATAAAAAAGCTTTGATAGTTTTTCTCGCAATATTTGTAATTTGGTTAGGAGTAACATTTTATTTCATTGTCCAGCATTCCGTAATCGGTAAAGAAGCCAAGATAAACGAAACCGTAGAATTTGAGGGTATTACTATTGAACTTAATAGTTTGGTACTTTATAACTTTGAACGTAAAGCAAGTGATTTTGAAACTCCAAGAAATGAATTAAAGGACAAGATTCTTTCGAACCTCCCGAAATCCCTCATTAGACCATATTTGAGGATACAGTATTTATACAGTAGCCCTTATGACATAGATGATGAATTTTATCAAACTGCTTTTTTTGGTAAGTGTATATTTACCAAGCAAACTAATGAGAAAGCAGACTTCCATGAATATTTTAAAGACAACGTTAGCATTAAGGTTTTAGATTCTGCCGGTGTTGGTTATAGCAGTAGTATTAATACAGAATATGAAGATAATAGCTTAGAAATAGATTTTATAATAGGAGGAAGCAATTTTCCAATTGCAAGATTCCGAGAAGGAATAAAAGTAATTATAAAACACTTGGAAAGTGGAGCAGAGAGAGAATTTGAGATAAACTTCCAAGACTTCGTTAACTATAAGCACAATGACTCACTTGGAAAAGCATTTCCATTCCCTTATAAGCTATAAATAATACATATTGTATGGAAGAGTAAGGAGCTATCGTAAGACCAGAGCGTTATCTGAAATACGGAGGGAAGATGAGACCTTCAGAATTTTAGTACAAGGAGGCTAGATTACATATGGTAATTGAAGAAAATAAGAGCGTTTTACTCTCAAAATCAAGACGTAAGTTAGACATACTAATTTCTTGTTTATTAGTAATTTTGGTTTTCATCTTCCAATCGATATATGCTTTAGAGTATTTTAAAGGGAATTATGCATTAAGAAATGGCTTGATGGTACCGTTATTGTTGAGGCTTTTAATCTGGTCATTTCCGGTAATATTATATCTTGCTTTAAGAAAATTAAATATTTTTGGATATTTAAAGCTGGATAATAGAATATTGCATGGTATAATATGGGGCCTGATTATTGGTGGGACAATCTTATTTATAAAAATAACAGCCAACTATTTATATTACGGGAAAGTAATTTTAAATTTGAATTTCGGTCTTAATAGATTTATTGGATCAGTTCTGCTTGTCGGATTAAGTGAGGAAGTTTTATTTAGAGGATTTATATTACAGAAGGCAAATGAATATACCCGATTCTGGGTAGCAAACATAATAAATGCTATACTTTTTACATTAATACATTATCCTGGATGGATTATTGAAGGGAATTTGAACACACAGAAATTAATCAGCTCATCATTATACATTTTAATTTTTGCTTTATTCCAGGGGTATATTTTAAAGAAGACGAAATCACTATGGGCTTGTATGATAGTACATTCTTTAAATAATTTTATGAGTTTTGCTTTGGTGTAGAACTGGGCCAGCGTTTGCTTTAATGCTGATGATTATAATATCACGCTGGTTGGTACAATGGAAGTATTGACCGACCCAAATGTGAAAAGGGAAATGTGGTATGAAGGCCTGGCGAACCATTTTAATGGGCCGGAAGACCCTAATTATTGTGTACTGCGTTTTAAAACAGAGCACTATAATCTTTTAGTAGAATGGAAAGAAGCAAGAGGAAGATTAGAAGCATAGGCTTCGTGGGACCAGAACGTAGGATTGCCCCGTCCAGGAGCTAGTTTGGAAGAATTGATTTGGAAGAATTTTTGATCACATTACTAGAAAAGTGTGAATTAACGTGGAGGTGATGATTGGATGAGGCGGGTTCGATATCAGGTCGCATGTAGCTTAGATGGCTATATCGCAGGACCGAATGATGAGTTTGATTGGATAACGCCAGAGCCTTCGTTTGACTTTGAGGCATTGTATGCGGAATTCGACACATTACTAATGGGTCGGCGCACATTCGAGATTGTACGTGCATCGGGTGAGAACTTTCGCGGAAAGCAAGTGATTGTCGCCTCGCGGTCGCTTCGGTCAGCGGATTATCCTGACGTCGAGATCGTGAGCGAGGGTCTTGAAGCGCGGGTTCGAGAGCTTCGTGCGCAACCCGGTCGAGACATCTGGCTCTACGGCGGAGGTGGTCTCTTCTCCCAGCTTCTCGCCTGGAATCTGGTTGATACTGTCGAACCGGCGGTGATACCGATCCTTCTGGGAGGTGGGGTGCAGTTGCTCTCTCCACATGGAGTACGTCGATATTTAACTCTTGTCGGGCACCGGGCCTATCCCAGTGGGATGCTGCTCCTCGAATACGAGGTGATACAGACGGCGAAGGGCACAAATGAAGTCGCCGAAGGGAAGGGATAAGGGAGTTGTTTTGTTATAAATTGCTCAGTTTTGATTTTATATGAGGCTCAGCCGTCCATGGCTCTCAATCTGGCTTTAAGGGGCAAGAAACATCGATTAGCAATCCTTTTACGCAAGGGGCATGCCAGAAGTATGACGAAAAAAGGAGTTCAGGAGGCCATTGCTGCCCATACCGTCTCACTGGGCTGGTCGTTTCGATCCACTATACTTTACGCCTATTCAACCTAGGCGATAAGCGCCGCTAAAAGGGAAAGGCACTGCTGGTCCGGTTCGCTGACTTCGTCAAATTGGAACGTTATAAGAAAAAGGGCGCAAAGAACGCTGCATTCAACGGCGAATTGAAATGATTTAAAATTAGTATTAATGATAGGGGCGATTTTAAAGTGAGAATAAAACGAATTAACTACTCGGTGCAGTTAAAATAATCTGATAGCAGATTGTACCGAGGTTATTTTATGTTATCAGTTTAACTGCACTGCTTTTCATATTGAAATAGAAATGAAAAGGAGTAGGTTAGAATGAATTTTATTCAGTTGAAGAAGTATTTAAAGAGTGAAGAAGCTAAAGCTTTTAGAGGCTGGCATTTCACTTATCTGAATGGCAGGTGGGATAGTGAAAAACTACCGTGGGATTATAAGCAGATTTTATTAGGTTATCTACAATCATCGGATAAACTGTTGGATATGGGAACCGGAGGCGGTGAGTTCTTACTGAGCCTAAACCACCCATATGAATTAACAAGCGTTACAGAAACTTATCCACCGAATATACAACTTTGTGAGGATAATTTATCTCCATTGGGTATCCAAGTTAAGCAAGTTTTTGATGATAAAAGTTTACCATTTAGTGTAGACACATTTGATATTATAAGCAACCGCCACGAATCTTTTAATGCTGTGGAAGTTAATCGCATACTAAAGGATGGAGGATACTTTATAACTCAGCAAGTTGGTGGGAAAAACAATAATGATTTATCTCACAAATTACTAGATAATTTCAATCCTCAATTTTCAGACCATAACTTGAAACATAATCGGGAATTATTGGTGAATTTAGGATTTAAAATTCTGCTTGAAGATGAAAGCTTCACACAGATTAAATATTACGATTTAGGTGCATTGGTTTACTTTGCAAAAATAATTGAGTGGGAGTTTCCAGGTTTTTCAGTTGATTCTTGCTTCAATAATCTGTGTAAATTGCATAACGAGCTACAAGACAACGGGAGTATTATAGGAACAGAGCATCGGTTTATATTCGTCGCTCAGAAGGTATAGTATGCTATTTGATGGAGGGCGTCCTGCCGTTGGGACGTCCTAGGTAGGGAATCAAAATTATCGGAGGTTATTATGGATGCAATTGAAACAATTTATAGAAGAAGAAGTATAAGAAAATATGAACAGAAACCAGTAGAAAGGGATACAATCATTACTTTGTTAAATGCGGCTACGGCTGCACCTACAGCAATTAATTGTCAGCCTTGGGAATTCATTATTGTTGATGAAAATGAGAAGTTATCAAAAGTAAAAGAGGAGTTTAAATTTGCTAAATATAATGCCCCAGTTGCCATTGTAATTTGTGGCAATATGAAATTAGCACGAAAAGGGATAGAACAAGAGTTTTGGATTCAAGACTGTAGTGCAGCTATTCAGAATATTCTAATTGCAGCAACTAGTTTAGGGCTAGGTTCAGTATGGATTGGAGTTTATCCAATTGAAAATAGAATTAAATTAATAAGAAAAACTCTAAATATACCTGATTATGTTATTCCGCTTGGTATGGTCTATATTGGTTATTCAGCAGAACAAAAAGAACCTAGAACAAGATATAACGAAAAAAGAGTATACTGGGGGGAATATGATCCAGAACGCAAACATAGATCAAAAGATAAACCAGTAATTGGACATTATTAGTACTTAACGAATACTGCACTTCCTTGTTAATTATTTGTAATAAGCTATAGAGAGGAATAAAATTATGGCTAAGATTTTTAATGCAAAAGATATTCCCTTTGAAATTGATAGTGCACCAATCCCCGAATTTGAATGGCATACTAGTCCTGATTTAGCTGAATTAGTAAAATCAAAACATTTAAAGTTTGACATTAGGTCATTAGATCCTGGGAAGTACTCATGTCCATATCATTTTCATAGAAATTCAGAAGAAATATTTGTAGTTATGTCGGGAAAGGTTATGCTCCGAATGCCGGACAAATTCTCAGAATTGTCTGAAGGCGATATTGTTTTTTTTGAAATGGGCCCAGAAGGTGCGCACCAACTTTATAACCACACACAACAACCTTGTGTTTATATTGATTTAAGAACAGTAATTGGTTTGGATGTTTGTGAATATCCTGATTCAGGGAAAATCAATATATTACCGTTTAGAGAAATATATGAAAAAGAAAGTAAAGTGGATTATTATAAAGGTGAGGAGCAAGTAAGTAAAAAATGGCCAAATGAAGTATTGTGAGGATAAAAAGATGATTACAGCCAATGATGTTAAAAAGTTAGTAATGGAAAATGGTGCAGATCTATGCGGGATTGCGTCTATTGACCGGTTTAGTGATGCACCGAAAGGCTTTCATCCTTGTGATGTTTTACCTTCATGTAAATCAGCCATAGTATTTGCAAAAAAGTTTCTAAAAGGTACATTACAGTGTAAATCAACGATACCCTATACTATTGTAAGAAATATCTTATCAGATAAAATGGATAAGATGGCCGTACAAATATGTACTGAATTAGAAGAGCAAGGTATTATTGCAATCCCAACAGGGACTAATGGCCCAACAGAGTTTGATAAGTCTACTGGAAGGTATAGAAATATTGTTTCTGCGAAGCATTGTGCTGTCAAAGCGGGTCTGGGGGTAATCGGAAAAAACACTTTACTTATTACACCAAAGTACGGAAATATGGTTTGGTTAAGTGTTATTTTAGTAGATATCGAATTAGCTGCAGACAAACTTATAGAAGAAAATCCTTGTTCGGATGGGTGCGATCTTTGTGTAGATATATGTCCAGTAAAAGCAATTGGAGATCCCGAGCTTAAACAAATTGAATGCTGGAATTATGCTTTTGGGGGAGAAAATGGTGGAGATTTTAAAATTAAATGTTATAAGTGCCGCGAAATCTGCCCCTATTGCTTTGGATACTCAGATTTCCTTGATTAATTGAATATCTTATACAAATAGCTCTTTTGGAGGATATAAACAACCATGATTCAAACTGGATTAGAAAAATTGTGTTGGGGTTTTTTATTTATAATGGTTAGCATTAGAATCCAAGGATTCGACATCCTCCCGAACATTGTTGGTTATTTATTGTTTGCTTCAGGTTTTCGTCATCTATCGTCTCATAGTGGTTACTTCAAAAAAGCTTCTATATTTAATATCATCATGATTTTTTTATCTTTATTTTCAATTTATCAATTCCAAGTTCAAGGTGGAGGAATTCAAATTGGGCCACTAGGGATATTCGGAATACTTTTATCGATAGTTTATTTTATATTAAATTTATTAGTTATTTATAATTTATTTAATGGTATTAGGGAAATAGAAGAACGCCAAGATCAACCAGAATTAGCATTTGAAGCGGATAGGAAGTGGAATAGTTATTTGTTACTTCAATTAGCAAATGCAGTTGCATTTTTTCTAGTTTTTATTCCAGCGATAGCTTTTATTTATCTTGATAATGCTAGTGGTTAATATTGCTATACTCATTGGTATAATGGGGTATATAAGAAAATGTAGAGATAGCATCAAAAATATTTAAATGAAGATAACATGAAGTCGTTGCCGATCGTCATATAATCTGAGGTGGCAAGCAACGCTAAAGGGAATCATGGATTATAAGAAGAAGTTTACGTTAGGCATGCCGACTTTAATTGAATATGAGAATATTGAGCAAAACATCTCATTATGTAAAGAATTAGATCTTGGTTTTATTGAGTTGAATATGAATTTACCTCAATATCAGATAGAGAATATTGAGCCGGCGTTCTATAGAAATTTAATGTCTAAACATAATATCTTTTTTACTCTTCATCTTCCTGAGGAAATTAATATATCGGATTTTAACCCTAGGGTTAAGGAGGCATACATAAAAACTATTTCTGACGGTATTGAACTTGCTAAAAATATTGGAATTCCGATTATAAATATGCATTTGAATTCGGGAGTCTATTTTACAATGCCAAGTAAAAAAGTTTATTTATTTGATAAATATTTCGACCAATACATGCAAAATATTAATTATTTCGGTAATTTAGCTTATGATTTAATTAAGGAAGAAGACATTTGCATCTGTATTGAGAATATAGGAAATTACAATTTAGAATTTGTCACAGAAGCTGTAGAAGAACTATTACGCAATAGGTGCTTTAAACTTACCTGGGATATAGGTCATGATCACTCATGTGACTGTGTTGACTCAGCATTTATTTTAAGTCATTTAAGCTCTATCAAACATTTTCATTTGCATGATGCAATAGGTGCAAACAATCATTTGCCACTAGGTTTAGGAGAGATAGATATACAGAGCAAGATAAATATCGCAAAGGAATTCAATTGTACTTGTGTTATTGAGACTAAGACGATTGATGGCTTAAGAACATCCGTTGATGCCTTCAAGAGGAACCAATACAGCATAGGAGGTTATACATGAATGAAATTATTAATACTATTAAGCAGAGAAGAAGCATTAGGAATTTTGAGTCTAGACAAATATCTGAAGAAGAATTAAATGCAATTATTTAGGCCGGAATATATGCTCCATCTGTACATAATAGTCAACCTTGGCATTTTACTGTTATTCAAAATCCTGATGTGATAAACGAGATTAATGCAGCCGCCAAAGAAATTATGGCAACAATTGAAGTTGATTGGATTAAGAAAGCTGGTATAAATCCGCAATTTAATATTGCATATAATGCACCTACATTAATAATTGTATCAGGAAAAAAGGAAGATCAATCCTGGAGAATTACTTGTGCTGCTGCAATACAAAACATTTTACTTGCGGCTGAAAGCTTAAAAATTGGATCGGTTTGGATAGGATTTTCAGTTTATGCGTTCAAAAAACCAGGGTTAGCTCAGAATATCGGTATTCCTGATGGCTATGAACCGTTTCATGGTATAGCTCTGGGCTATAAAAAAGAAGGTATTAGCATACCAACCCCAAAACGGAATAATGACGTTGTGAACTATATTCGATAGGGAAATCATAAAATATTGAGATGCATAAAATGCATCGGCCACTTGAATGACTGTAGCAGATTAAAAAACAAATGCAGTAAGGAAAAGTGATTTTTCTTGGGAAATAATTTCCCTTCTAATTTTTAATAAAATATGAGCTTCAGATACTTTATAACCATATTTTTACTAATTGTTTTTGGAAGAGTATTGACAAAATAGTAAAAATTATTAACATAAAAGTATAAGGGCTTTAATTTATGACGCTGGTGAAAGGAGGTTTTTTATTAGAGGTCCAATCAAATTCAAGATCAAAAAGAAAGGATGGTAAGTATGAGTATTTTGAGAAAAAGCTTATTCAGGAGAGGAATTTCATTGCTTCTATTGTTGGCATTAGTTTTTTCAATGAGTCTTGCAGTCACACCTACATACAAAGTTTATGCAGCAGGACAAAATATTGCCCTTAACAAAGCGGGTACTGCATTGTCAGTAGAAGGGTCTGGATTCGAAGCAGGAAAAGCTTTTGACGGCAACGCTGCCACAAGGTGGGCATCCGTAGAATATTCAGACCCTCAGTGGATTTATGTAGATCTTGGAGCCAACTATAACATCGGAAGAGTTAATCTGTCCTGGGAGGATGCATATGCAAAATCCTACAAGATAGAGGTTTCCCCCGATAAAACCAATTGGACCACAGTTTATACAACCACCAGCGGTAACGGTGCAACAGATGATATTACTTTCAGCAGTGCAAGCGCAAGATATGTCAGAATGTATGGAACCCAGAGGGGAACCAGCTACGGCTATTCATTATATGAATTTGAGGTATATGAGAGTGAAACAGTACCCCAGGTTCCAGCAGTACCCACAGGGTTGACGGCTTCCGCCGCAAGCTCCTCCCAAATCAATGTCGGTTGGAGCAATGTAAGCGGCGCAACTGGTTATGATCTTGAGGTGGATGGAACTGTTAGAAGCGATGTGACAAGTCCATACGCACACACAGGTCTTAGTGCCGGTTCATCCCACAGTTATAGGGTAAGAGCAAAAAACTCTGCAGGAACAAGTGCATGGAGCAGCCTTATAAGTGCTTCTACCCAAACTGTTTCTGCAAATATTGCCCTGAACAAAACAGGTACCACATTGTCCATTGAAGGGACAGGATTTGAAGCGGGAAAGGCTTTTGATGGCAATGCCACAACAAGGTGGGCATCTGCGTTATATGTAGACCCGCAGTGGCTATATGTGGACCTTGGTGCCAGCTATAATATCGGAAGGGTTAAGCTTCTTTGGGAAGCTGCCCATGCAACGTCTTACAAAATAGATGTCTCCTCCGATAAATCAAACTGGACCACTGTTTACTCAACTACAAGCGGTGATGGTGGGACAGATGATATCACTTTCAGCAGTGCAAGTGCGAGATATGTCAGAATGTATGGAACCCAAAGGGGCACCACCTATGGCTATTCCTTATACGAGTTTGAGGTATATGAGAGTGGCTCAGCACCCCAGGTTCCGGGAGTACCCACAGGCTTGGCAGCTTCTGCCGCCAGCTCCTCACAGATCAATGTCAGCTGGAACAGTGTGAGCGGCGCAACCGGTTATGATCTTGAGGTGGATGGAACTACTAAAAGCGATGTGACAAGTCCATACGCACACACAAGTCTAGCCGCGAGCTCATCTCATAATTACAGGGTGAGAGCTAAGAACACGGCAGGAACTAGCGCATGGAGCAGTATTGTAAGTGCTACTACGCTTCCATCCACAGGTGGAGTGGCAAGACCTTTCCCGCAGAGTATCAGTTATTCCGGTTGTATCAAGCCTAACAACCGTACACAGCAGCAATTGAATGATGAAGTTACAAGCTACTATAACAATTGGAAGAGTGATCATTTAAAGGCTTCCAGTGTGACAAGCGGAGGCTATTATGTGTACTCGCCAACTGTGACAGGTGAGGATGGTATACCAAATCCTATTACCTGTTCCGAAGCTCATGGTTATGGCATGATGATCACTGCATTAATGGCTGGATATGACAGTAATGCAAAAACCTATTTTGATGGATTATACAAAATGTACAATGCTCATAGAAGCCCTATTAACAATAACCTTATGGCATGGGTTGTAGATAAGAGTGAACTTGTTCGCGGTACGTCTGCCGCCACTGATGGTGATATGGATATAGCCTATGGACTATTGTTAGCCCACTACCAATGGGGATCTTCTGGAAGCATCAACTATCTCTCAGAAGCCAAGAGAATTATTAACAATGGGATTAAAGGTAGTGAAGTCAGTACCTCTACCTATAAAACGCTTCTGGGGGATTGGAACGTGAGCAAGCCTCATGAATCCCGATCATCCGATTGGATGACCGACCATTTCAGAGTGTTTGCTGCGGCCACAGGGGATAGCTTCTGGAATAATGTTACGAATACTGCGTATAGCCTGATATCCCGCATGCATACCAATTACTCTTCAGCAACCGGGTTGGTTCCTGATTTTGTGGAAAAAGATCCGGCTGCACCTGTACCGGCATCTCCGATATTCCTTGAAACTAAATATGACGGAGATTATTACTATAATGCCTGCAGGTATCCTTGGAGAATTGCAACAGACTATGCGCTGTTTGGTACGCCAGAAGCCAAAACGGCAATGAACAAGCTTATCAACTGGCTGAAAACAAAGACCTCAAATAATCCCAATAATATAGTTGCAGGTTATAAACTGTCAAGCGGTGCAGCTATAGAAAATTATATAGATATGGCCTTTGTAGCACCGTTTACAGCCGCGTGTATCGTTGACAGTTCACATCAAAATTACCTTAATCAGGGATGGAGCTTGATTAGCGGTACCAGGGACGGTTACTATGGCGATTCTATCAGTTTGTTGTGCATGATCCTTATATCAGGCAACTGGTGGGCGCCACAATAAGTCTCATCAATAGTGTTTATACCTACCTGACTAATCGGTATAAAGAGGTGATTTCTGCGTTTAGCAGAAATCACCTCTTTAATATTTCTGTTAAAGAAACCGGCTGTACTCAAGTCATAATGTTATCATGCAATAAGTATATCTTTTATGGGTAAATAATAGTTAAAGAAGCACAGTTTATAAAGGAGATAGTAATATGTCATTCATTGATCTTGCTAGAAAGAGGTATTCATGCAGAGACTATCAAAATAAGGTTGTAGAGAAAGAAAAGATACTTCAAGTCATTGAGGCCGCAAGGATTGCACCCTCGGCTGTCAATATTCAGCCCACGCATTTTATTGTAATTACAGATGATAGTGTCAAAAATAAGGTTGCGGAAGCCTATCCGAGAGATTGGTTCAGGAAAGCACCTGTTGTTATTGCCGTCTGTGGGGATCATTCCAGGTCGTGGAAGAGAAAAGACGGTAAAGATCACTGCGATATCGATGCAGCAATTGCTGTAGATCACATGACCCTTGCTGCTGCCGATAGTGGCCTTGGGACCTGCTGGGTATGCGCTTTTGATTCAGAGAAATGCCACCAGGTGCTAGATTTGCCTGAGAACCTGGAGGTTATTGTACTGCTTGCTTTGGGTTATCCGGCCGATGATAATAGGCAGTTAGAAAAGAAAAGGAAGAGCCTTGAGGAAGTTGTCAGTTGGGTTGGGTAGGCATGAAGTAAGGACAGCATCAAGCCGACAGACGATTATATTTTTGTTCATGGGGTGAAATATGAAAAAGCAGGTTTTCTGCGGGCTGATGTGTATGTCCCTTTTATTGATTATTCTGACAGGTTGTCAGAGTGATTTACCGGCTGAAGTGAATACCCCTATTTCGCAGACTATTCTGAGCGATTCTTATCATAATAATCCTTCTCAAAGACCAGAGGAGGGAGCTGACCCTACTTCCAATCCGTCATCTCAATCTTATCCAACGGAAACACCTATAAAGGATGACTCAAGCCCAAAAGCCAAATCCCTGTTTGAAGTGGGAAAGGTGGTTTATGCGGCAGATTTGGGGTTTGACAGCTTTGGAACTTCATTCTACTGGTCTTCCAATAATAGAGAAGCTTTCTTTGAAGGCTATCAGAAAAATGAGGAAGGAAAATATACCCCTGCCGTTTATTATTACAATTTCAAGGATCAAAAGAATATAAAAATTCTGCAGGGAAAGCTGGATGAAAGTTTTTATCTGGATGAGCCCATTTGGTCGGCTGATGGTCAGGAGGTTTTGCTGTCATTTAGTGAGGATTTTTTGGACAAAGAACCAACCATCTATATCTATAACATTCGTGAGGAAAAGCTTGAAGATCTTTCAATAAATGGGCGCCAGGCCGAATTCAGTACCGATGGTACCAAAATACTATATGTTGGTTCGGATGAAAGCCTGCACATCTATCAACGATCCGATGGAACTATTCAATCACTTCCTGATGAGATGAGAGGCCACACCCCCTTATGGTTTTCGGATAACCGCCATATCCTGTTTTTTAAGGACACCGGCAAGAATCCTTTTGTACTTGATGGAGCCCAACTCTATTCCCTCTGCGTTTTAGATACACAGGAACCTGACGGGCTGAAAGTACTGGGAGATGAACGCGTATACCAAAATCTTCATTGGGTATTGCAGGATAATGTGGCCTGGATAGATTCAGGTTGGGATGACGGGCATTATGTCAGCTTGCTGGATATTAACACAAGCGCAGTTCAGGAGTTGGGCAGTATGGGAGACAATCTATTCTTGTCAGGGCGCAATCCCAGAATTATCTGGAGACAAATGGATAATACCTGGAGAGTCTATGATACTCAGCTTAAGAATTATACCGAATACCAGGAAAGTCCAGATCAGAACATTATGCCTTTAAGTCTTCTACCGGATGATAGGCTACTATTCTTTAAGAGCACCATGGAGGATGGACGAAAGAGCAATCTCTTGTCGGTTTCTTCTGATGGCCATACTTCAATCCTGACTGAGGATAACAGCTATCTTTATCCGTGTATATCTCCGGATGGATCCGGAATGGCTTTTATTGATAGTGACGGCGGTTTTTTAATAACCGTCGACCCAATAATGTTATGCGATCGATGAGTTAGACAACTGTTTTCCATATAACCCCTTGCATACTAATGGTATAATTGAATCATGGATGTTAAAACAATAGAGTAAGGATTTAAATCAATTGATTTATTGCTATAGGGGGGGTTAATATGGTTTTACAAAAGATTAAGATATATTATAAAAAACTTTTTTTACTTTTTGCATTAATGCTTCTATTAATGGTAATAGCTCTACTATCAATCAATGCATATGTCAAAATCTCGGCTAATGATAGAATCATTTCTCCTGATGATGCTTCAAAGATGAATGCAGATTGTATTCTTATACTCGGCGCAGGGGTTATTGAAGGAAGACCCAGCCTTATGCTTACGGATAGATTATTGCAGGGCATTGATTTATACAAAGCCGGGGCCTCGGACAGATTGCTTATGAGCGGTGATCACGGGCGCAAAGATTATGATGAAGTCAACACTATGAAACAATTTGCCATGGATAAGGATATTCCCTCTGAACACATTTTTATGGATCATGCCGGCTTTTCTACCTATGAAAGCATGTACCGTGCCAGGGATATTTTTAAGGCTGAAAAAATAATAATCGTTACTCAAGAGTATCATTTATATCGTGCGTTATATATCGCAAAGTCACTCGGACTTGATGCCTATGGTGTGGCTGCAGACTCAAAGCAATATGCAGGTCAGGAATATCGGGAACTTCGTGAAATCATGGCAAGAACTAAAGACTTTTTTAATGCAATTATTCAACCGCTTCCTACCTATCTGGGCGAAGCAATACCTGTTAACGGAAACGGTGATCTTACAAATGATTAGATACACTTAAGGCGATGTAATTAAAGGAAAGCTAAATGAACAAAATTTTGGAGGATGTGAAACAGTCTATAAACTGGTTCTTTACAGAAATAGGCGATGGATTAATGACTATTTTTAGCTACTTGTCTCAATTTACAGAGACTTCAGAAATCTTTACTTTGGTCACAAGATGGATACTTCCTATTCTGGCAGTTATGGTATTTTTCAGATGTATTCTCCCGCTTCTGAAGGATGGGAAACGCAACACTGTTTGGGGTTATCTTTGTATGACCGACGGTACCCGGTTTCCCCTTAACCATTGGGAAAATTCAATCGGGCGAAGCAAACTATCCGATGTTGTAATCAATCTGTCTTTTGTATCCCGCTGCCATGCTGTACTTACGTTTAGCGACGGTTTTTGGTCTATTGCTGACCTGGGATCAAAAGGAGGAGTAGAGGTCAATGGAGAAAAAATAGAGGAGTCCCAGAAGGTGAAGGAGGGAGATACCCTTTCCCTTGCGGGAGTTAAGTTGACGTTGGCCCCAGCCGATGCTGAAGCTGAGGATCTACCAAAGAAAGATGGCAAACCACCGCTTTTTCGTTCAGCAAAGCGTATAAAATCAGCCCTGACACTTTTGCTGATTCTGCTTTTTCAAATTCTTGGAGGTATTCAGATCTGCTTTTCCATGGGTGCCGATGTAATTCCGGCCGTACCTCTGGCTTTTCTGATCTTTATTGCCGTAGAGTGTATTTACTATTTGATCATGCGACGATTCAGCAAAAAATATTTTGAGCTTGAACTGCTGGTCTATTTCCTTTGCGGACTGGACCTGCTTGTGGTAGCATCATCCGCACCCAGTGCCCTGTATAAACAGCTTGTTTCAATCCTGCTGGGCATTGCCGTATTTACCGTACTTAAAATACTTCTTAAGGATCTGGGTCGTGCGCGCAAGCTAAAATATTTCCTTGCAGCAAGTGCTCTGGTGCTTCTTGCGTTGAACCTGGCAATAGGAGAAACCCGCTTTGGTGCAAAAAACTGGATTAACCTTGGCTTTATTACCATTCAGCCTTTAGAATTTGTCAAGGTTGCCTTTGTGATCGCGGGAGCAGCAACACTGGATAAGCTTCTCACATCACGCAATTTGACTATGTTCATTGGATTTTCCGGAGCGTGCATCGGTGTACTTGCTCTCATGAGGGATTTTGGAACGGCTGTTATTTTCTTTGGCGCCTTTCTGGTTATTGCGTTTATGCGCTCCGGAGATGTGCGGACAATTGCGCTTATATCTGCTGGAGCCGTTCTCGGGGCTATAGCAGTTGTGGCTTTTATGCCTTACGTAGCGTCTCGATTTGCAGCTTGGGGACATGTATGGGAGTATGTATATACTACTGGCTACCAGCAGACGCGTACCATGATTGCTGCGGCAAGCGGCGGGCTGCTGGGTGTCGGAGGTGGAAACGGGTATTTGGTCAATATTGCAGCGGCTGATACCGACCTGGTCTTCGGGATGCTTAGTGAAGAGTGGGGGCTGATAGTAGCGCTTACGGCAGTTCTGATTATTGTGTTTTTTGCGGTCTTTGCCGTGTTTTTATCAAGGTACTGCAGATCATCATTTTATGCTATTGCGGCCTGTGGAGCGGCTTCCATCTTTTTGATACAGACAGCGCTCAATGTTTTCGGATCTGTTGACATCCTACCGCTTACGGGTGTCACCCTGCCGTTTGTATCCAACGGCGGCTCTTCCATGATCGCCTCATGGGGACTAATGGCATTTATCAAATCTGCGGATGAACGTTTAAGGCCCAATACCAGGCCTAACAAAGAAAAAGTAGCAGCAGAGAAAGGTGAATGATATGAAATTGCTCTCAAGACGCGCAGCAGTGGTACTGGTCATTTCATTACTGCTGGTATTCGGCCTATTTGCCTTTACTGTGAAATATGTGAAGGATGCCTCCACTTGGGTGATGCATCCCACCAACAGTCATTTGTATAAAAACGGGCAGCTTTTGTTGCCAGGGAAAGTCTATGACCGCTTTGGAGAGGTTCTTCTTCAGACAGTCAGTGGGAATAAGAAATTCCATACGGATAAAACGGTACGTATGGCTCTTATGCATGCGACCGGAGATGCCAACGGCAATGTGGTGACCGGCGCGCAGGTGGCTTTCGGTGATTTTTTAAGCGGCTGGGATTTTCTAAATGGGACATACCGCTTCAGTAAAAAGTCCGGCACTTCATCCGGTGACTTGAAACTTACACTGGATGCCAATCTAAGCATTGCGGCATATAAAGCCATGAATGGTCGGAAGGGGACGGTGGGTGTATATAACTACAAGACAGGTGAGATCCTTTGCATGGTGAGCCTGCCAACCTTTGACCCGGAAGCTCCTCCTAATGTAGAAAAAAATCCGGAGAAATACGAAGGGGTCTATCTCAATCGTTTCCTTTCGGCTACTTATACACCGGGATCGGTATTTAAACTGGTGACATCTGCAGCGGCTATTGACAAGCTTAAAAACATCGATAAAGCAGTGTACCATTGTGATGGGAAGGTGATTATTGGCGGTGAGCTGGTGACCTGTCCGACTGCTCATGGAGACGTTACGTTTGAAAAAGCACTGGCCGAATCATGTAACGTAGCCTTTGCACATATTACCGTTGAACTTGGAGCCAACACTTTGCAGGAATATGCAGATATAGCCGGATTTAATTCTAGCTTGGAGGTTAACGGCATCAAGACAGCGGTCGGTAAGGTAAATGTCACAGGCGCGGAAGGCGGAAAATTGGCGTGGGCCGGAATCGGGCAGGATAATGACTTGGCAAACCCGCTAAACTTTATGACGTATATGGGTGCCATTGCAAATGGTGGCGTTCGCACAACTCCGAGAATAATCAGCGAAAAGGGTATGTTTTCATCCCTGGGGGGAAACAAGCGTATACTCTCAGAAGACACAGCCAAGAAGCTTGGTGCAATGATGCGAAACAATGTCAAAAGTTCATACGGAGAAAATAATTATGCAGGACTTGAGCTGTGCGCCAAATCCGGTACCGCCGAAGTAGGTGAAGGCAAAAAACCTCATTCCTGGTTTGCCGGGTATTTGGATAGGGAGGACTGTCCTCTTGCCTTTGTGGTCGTCATTGAAAATGGAGGGTCCGGCAGCAAGGTGGCAGCTCCTGTAGCGGCAAAAGTGCTTCAGGCTGCGGTTAAAAGCATGACTAAAGAATAATAAAAAATTTATAGAATTTCATTAAACAACATGATACTTTTATCTTATAAGCGTATACGAGGTACAAGGAGTATGGCGTTTGTTGATATTGATACTGCAAGAATTGCATATCGGATTTTTGGAGAAGGTAGAATCGGGCTTGTCATTGAAACAGCTCTAAATTCATGCAGTGCAGAATGGTGGCATATAGCTGAAAAACTATCAACCCAAACTGCCGTCCTTGTATATGACCGTGCCGGCTACGGTGCAAGTGACGTATCAAGCCTTAAAAGGACTCCCAGAAATATTGCTGAAGAATTACATAAACTGCTGTCAAAACTCGAGACTATGGAAAAATTAATTTTGATTGGACATTCTCAGGGCGGACTCTATGCTCAGCAATTTGCCCGGCTATATCCGCAACGAATCAAGGCTATACTGTTAATTGATCCATTGTCAGCCAACGACTCTGATTTTAAACACCAGCTAACCCCGGATGAATATAAAAAAAGTGGTGTAGATAAACTGCAAACACTCAAAATTGCTTCGGTAATAACAAGAGTAGGATTGGGCTTTTTATTTAAGCCCTTATTAAAAAAATCTCCACCGTTTTATTATTATAAAAACTTTTCTCAAGAAGCCTCCAACTATATCCTGTCTTCCTTGACGAAAAACAAGCAGTATCAGACAGCTATAGCAGAATATACATTATCACATGCTGAGGAAGAGATAAAAGCACTCAAAACACCGGAAGGTTTTCCAGAAGTACCTTTAACTTTATTAACCCATCATTCAAAAACAGCTATTGATGAAATAATGTATTTTGGGCAAACCACGTTGGAGGTTGCAGAAAAAGTTGAAGCAATATGGCAGAACTTAATGAAAGAGTGCCTGGCATTCTCACCAAGATCAAGATTTATACAGGCACAAAAAAGCAGCCACTACATACATCTGACAGAAACTGAAATACTAGAGACGGCCCTGGAATAGCTTTTGGCTTTAGTAAGGAGATATTTATGAATGTTGATTCAGGATTATCTTTAAGGAATAAAAATATTTTAGTGACTGGTGTTAGCCGTTCCATGGGTATAGGAGCCGCAATTGCAAAGACATTGGCAGAAGCCGGCGCCAATGTCGTGACCCATGGGTGCTTAAGCTACGATAGAGCTTTACAATATCCTGATGCTTCCGTAAGTTTTACGAATGATCTGGTAAAGGAATTATCCGAAAGCGGTTATCGTATTTATTCATTGCCATCATCAGACCTTTCAGAAAATGATGCTCCGGGAAAAATGATTTCTGAGGCCTCCTCCATATTTGGGTTCATTGACGGAATGGTATTAAACCACGCTTATTCTACATGTTCTCCAATAGGAGAATGGACGGCAGAGCATATTGATGCCCACCTCATTACTAATGTCAGAGTCTCTATGCTATTAATACAGGCTTTTGTCAAGCAACTGCCGAAGGACAAAAGCGGTGCTGTTACCTTGTTTACAAGCGGACAGTATTTGGGTCCCATGCCAAATGAAATAGCCTATGCGGTTTCAAAAGATGCCATTATCGGACTATGCAAACAAACAGCCGCTGCACTTGCTCCTCAAAACATCCGAGTAAATTGTATCAATCCAGGACCTACCGATACAGGGTATCTTGATACTAATGATATTGCTTACAAAACAGTAGCAAACTTGTTCCCTTCAGGTCGTTGGGGAATGCCGAAGGATGCGGCCCGGCTGGTGCATTTTTTACAGAGTGATTATGCAAACTGGATAACGGGTCAGGTTATAGCCAGTGAGGGCGGGTTTCAAAGAGGGTGACAGGTGACCGATTTATTGAAACACGTTGTGTTATAATAACGTTACCCGTTACCGAAATCAAAGATTTCGAACGGGTCCCAAGCTATTGAAACACGTTGTGTTATAATAACTGTAGAAATATACAAACGAAAAAGGAAGGACTATATGATGATAAAGGATCTTATTAGAAATAACAGAACATATAGAAGGTTTTATCAGGAAGCCGAGATTGATCGGGGTGTTCTGGAGGAATTGATAGATTTAGCGAGGCTATCTTCATGCGGTGCAAATTTGCAGTCTTTAAAATATGTGATATCAAATAAGCCGGAGAACAATAATCTCATTTTTCAGCATTTAAAATGGGCAGGGTACTTGACGGATTGGCCGGGACCCCAGGAAGGTGAAAGACCTTCAGCCTATATCATTGTACTTGGAGACAAGGATATCAGTAAAAATTTCTTCTGGGATCACGGAATTGCATGTCAGAGTATTCTTTTAGGAGCCTGTGAAAAAGGTCTGGGCGGTTGTATGTTCGGGTCAGTTGATCGAGATGGCTTAAAAAGTAAACTTGGTATCCCTGAGAGATACGAGGTTCTATTAGTTATTGCACTGGGGAAGCCCAAGGAAAAAGTCGTTTTAGAGGAGCTTGATGAAACAGGCAGTATTAAATACTGGAGAGATGATAAGGGTGTCCATCATGTGCCTAAAAGAAAATTGGAGGACATTATATTCAAAATACTTTAGTAAAGGAGATAAGTATGGATTCAGTAATGGAATATGTAAACAGTTTTGAAGGTGAAAAAAGAAAGTGGCTGACTACCTTCATTGAATTCATGCATGGAAACTTCCCTGAAGCAAAAGAAACGCTGTCCTATCAAATGCCCATGTTTAAGTTTAATGGCATGTATATTGCCTTTTCAATCGCAAAAGAGCATTTTTCCTATCACTCTCTAGATTTTGAAATGATTGAGGAATTAAAAAGTCAACTTCCCAAGGCCAAATTCGGTAAAGGCTGTGCTAAAGTGAAATTCGATGACGAGGCGGCTATCCCCATACTATTTGATATATCCAGAAAAATAGTTGACAGAAGCAAAATGAATACTGCTAAGGGCAAAAAATAAAGTTCTATGAGGCAATTGACCGGCATATGGCAGTTGTGTTATTGTGGGTAAAGGTAAAAACAAGCTCTTGCTTTAAATTCATATCAAAACACATTTATGGGAGTAAGAAATGACTAAAATTGGATTTGACAGTGATAAGTACCTTCATCAACAATCTCAGAAAATACTTGATAGGATATCTTTTTTTGGCGGGAAGCTCTATTTGGAATTTGGAGGAAAACTTTTTGACGATTATCACGCTTCCAGAGTACTTCCTGGTTTTAAGCCGGACAACAAGATAAAAATGTTGTTGGAGCTTAAGGAACAGGCCGAAATTGTTATTACAATCAATGCTGACGATATTGAAAAAAGCAAGCGCCGGGGTGACCTCGGAATAACCTATGATCATGATGTACTGCGGTTGATTGATGCCTTCCATGAAATTGGTATGTATGTGGGAAGCGTTGTCATTACGCATTATCGTTCACAATTTGCCGCCGATTTATTTCAAAGACGGCTTATAAATCTTGGTATAAAGGTTTACAGGCACTATCCCATCCCCGATTACCCTTCAAATATTCCGCTCATAGTAAGTGACGACGGATATGGTAAAAATGATTATATAGAAACGACCCGATCCCTTATAGTGGTTACTGCTCCGGGACCGGGAAGCGGTAAAATGGCAACATGCCTCTCTCAGCTCTATCATGACCACAAACGCGGCATTCAGGCCGGATACGCAAAGTTTGAGACCTTCCCCATATGGAACCTACCCTTGAAGCATCCTGTTAATCTTGCCTACGAAGCCGCTACTACCGATCTCAATGATGTTAACATGATTGATCCCTTCCATCTCGACGCCTACGGTATAACAACGGTAAATTACAACAGGGATATCGAAATCTTTCCCGTATTAAATGCTATATTAGAAAAGATATCAGGCAAATCGCCTTATAAAAGCCCTACGGATATGGGTGTCAATATGGCAGGCTCCTGTATTACTGACGACGAGGCCGTCTGCAGAGCATCAGAGCAGGAGGTAATACGAAGATACTATAATACCCGCTGCGCTCAGCGGCAAGGCTTGGCTGAAAAAGCGGAAGTATACAGGCTAGAGCTTTTAATGAACCAATTAGGTATATCACCTAAAAACCGTCCTGTAGTGGAAATGGCTTTAAATCGTGCTGAAGCTACTGATGGCCCTGCTGTAGCCCTACAGCTCAACGACGGACGAATTGTAACAGGAAAAACGACATCGTTACTGGGAGCCTCTGCAGCGCTTTTATTAAACGCGTTGAAGGAACTGGGCGGTATCCATCATGACATACACTTGATTTCACCCATTGTCATCGAACCTATTCAGGCTTTAAAAGTCAATCATATGGGGAATAGGAACCCGCGTCTTCACACCGACGAGATATTGATAGCACTGACTATTTGTGCAGCTACCAATCCGACCGCGGCGCTGGCCATGGAGCAGCTTCCAAAGCTTCGTGGATGCGAGGCTCACTCTACAGTAATTCTATCCCGTGTTGACGAAAATGTATTCCAAAAGCTAGGAATCAACATGACCTGTGAGCCGCAATACCAGTCAAAGAAGCTTTATCATAAATAAAGAATGATTCAGGAAAGGATTTTGGATGAAATTTTCTTCATTTATACAGTTTTCGGCCTTTGGTATGAGCACAATCCTTTTTCGTCGAAAAAAGCCTATTTTAGGGACAATTATAGTTACAGACAAATGCAATCTTTCATGCAAGCATTGTGCAGTCAATAATATCACATCGATTATACATCCCTATGAGCAAATTAAAAAAGAAATGCAGAGCCTATACCAAAATGGGATCCGCATCCTTTTTTTTTGCGGGGGAGAAACCTTTTTATGGCAAGATAGCGGGAGAACCGTGCGGGATTTAGTGATTGAAGCAAAAAATATGGGATTTTTAATTGTAAATGTGGTTACGAACGGAACATTTATAATTGATTTGCCCGAAGCAAATTTGATTCTGCTGAGCCTGGACGGTGGAAAAGAGCAGCATAATTTGATTCGTGGAGATACATACGATAGAATTATGGACAATATCCGAAATGCCACATCACCTAATATCTGCCTTTATATGGCTATTAATAAGCTGAATCAAATGGACATTCCTGAGGTGTGTGCTACTGCAAAAAAAGAAGCCAATATAAAAGCCGTTTCATTTAATTTTCATACACCCTATCCAGGTACTGAGCAGCTTTCATTAACAGTTGAGGAGAAAGAACGGTGCTGTCGGACTATTTCGGAAATGATGAATCAAGGCATGCCGGTATTTAACTTAAAAAGCGCCTTTCCATATATTATCCGAAATGAATTCCCCACGCCATGTCATCAGTGCGTAGTCATGGAAAACGGAAAGCTGTCGGTTTGCGGAAGGTGTTTGGATGTCCCCGGGTTGTGCAGCCAATGTGGTTATTTCTTTGCTGCAGAATATGCTCTTGTTTTTCAAGGCAATCTGCGTGTCATTTTTGATATGCTGCGCACATATCTACGCTATATATAGGAGAAAACACAATGACCTTAACATCCCTCATGAGAATTTGGCTTACTAAATCTTTTAAGCCCTTTGAATTTAAAAATAAATATGAGGATCGGCTTGATTTTGAAGAGACTAGTCAGCTTGGTTTATATGTACATATTCCCTTTTGTAGGGCCCTTTGCAGCTTTTGTCCCTATTGCAAGGAAATCTATGATCCTCATCTTGCAGAAAGATACAAACAGGCTTTGTTAAAAGAGATCAAGCTGATAGGAGATACTTTAACAGACTCAAAAGAGGTGACCAGCCTCTATTTTGGTGGTGGAACTCCTGCGTTGATGGTGGATTCTCTGGGGGAGATTATTCGTACCTTGAAGCAGTATTTTGTCATTCGCGGCGGAGTTGGCGTAGAGCTTCATCCTGATGATGTCAATGATGAAACGCTTTTGAAGTTAAAAGAAGCTGGGGTGACTATGATCAGCATAGGCATCCAATCCTTTCATCAGGATTGTCTGTCAGCCATCGGTCGGAAAATGCCCGACTATAACGAGATTTTTAAAGCAATCCGCAAAGCGAATTTTAATACAGTTGATATGGATCTTATTTTTGCCATACCCGGCCAGACAAGCGAAATTTTGAAAAAGGATATTGACACTGCTTTTTCAAATGGTGCAACTCAGATTTCAGCCTATCCCTTTATAGATTTTACTTTTGCTAACAATCGCTATAAACCATTACCTGAACGGGAAAAGAAAAAAATGTTGTCGGAGATGACAGCCTACTGTGCACAAAAGGGATATAAGCGGACATCGGTATGGACCTTTGCAAAGCCCAATACAGACAAGTATTCTTCTGTAACCAGGGACAATTTTCTGGGCTTTGGAGTATCAGCAACAACTCTTTTGAAAACCCAGTTCAAAATCAACACGTTTTCTATTGCCGGATATATAGAAAGAGTGGATAAGGGGCGTCTGCCAACGTCCTTGACCCTGGATTTCTCCTTATATCAAAGAATGGTTTATTACCTGTTTTGGAGTGCCTATTCCATGAGGATTAACATGAATCATTTTCAAAAATTTTTTAATGTTCCACTAAGCCGTCAGTATGGATTGGAGCTTTTTATCTGCCGTATTTTAGGGTTTATTAAAAAGAAGGGGAATGAATATCATTTGACAGAACGAGGGGCCTACTACTACCACACTATCGAGCAGGCCTACACCACAGCCTATATTGATAAGATGTGGAATATTTCAAGAAATGAAGCTTTTCCAGAAAAAATCGTTCTGAAATAGTAAATCTACAAAAGACCGTCCCAAAACTTATTTGAGACGGTCTTTCTCGATCATTTATATACTATTCAGTGGTGTCAAAACTGATAAGCTCAACCATCTCTATAAGCTCGGCAAGCTTTTCCTTACTCTCGGAAAATTGCCGCACATCGCCATTGAAAATCAGTTCGACATCAGCCCGGGTATAGGTAAATTTAAAGGGAGTAGAGGAGAGCAATTTATTGTTCCAATGACCCAAATGTGTGACCTCATCCGCGTTGTCGATCAGGGCAAAGAGAAGGATGGAGTTTCTTAAAAACTGTTCCTCGCTGACAACAATGGAATCATCTTTAAGCTCATAATGGTAGGTTACGCCATAAGGTGGCTTTTCTGTTGAAAGCTGCATACTCACCCGGGTAATGCCCTCGGGCAGTGGCATGCCACTTAAGAGTGACCCGACCTTGACATGGTTGCCGATATATTGGGTTTTGTTTTCCATCAAATAGTCAATGTCATAGGGAACCTTGCTGATTTTGGCTGATATGACAGCCTCGATCCTTTTCAGGATAATGTCCTCATTAATGAGCTTAAATCTCAAGGTTGGCTTAACATCATTGTCAATCCAGACGGGAGCAATATGGAAGGTATAACTGAAATCCTCAGTGCTGTCCTCATATTCATCATAGTATGTGATTGTATATCGGCTATCTGATTGACCGCCACGTGTTTTGTTTATCTCCTTCCTGGAAATGCGCATATCCTTAACAATAGATGTTATCTCCCAAATCTCCTTTGTATCGGTAAATAGATATTCTTTACCGTTTACAAGATCAGTGATGACAATCTTTTCGGGTGTTTTTGGACTGTTGTCACTTATTAAGTGTTCAGGATGACCATCTATTGAGTAGCCGCTTACAGGGTTTGACATCAGTGTAGCCGCCAGGATCACCACGATAATAACAGATGTTATGATCACCCAGAATTCCGGTTTTCTATAATGAAGTATGTTTTTTATTCTTGCTTTTACATTGCTTTCTCCAAAGGCCAGAGGGCTTGGCCCGGGCATTTTCTGCTGTATAGCCATGGAAAGCAGGGATTTGCTGTAGCTGGAAGCTCCCTTGCCGGCTGTCAATCCCATAACCCTTTCATCACAGGACATTTCCATATCCTTTATCATAAGTGAAAAGCAAAGCCAAATAAAAGGATTAAACCAGTGAAGAATAAGCGCCAAATATGCCAGTGGCTTTACAAGATGATCAAATCGCTTGATATGTGTCTGTTCATGGCAGAGGATATATTCTCGCTCGTTTTCCACCAGACCCAGAGGCAGATAGATTTTTGGTCTTATAAATCCGCAGACAAAGGGACTTTTGATAAGGTCGGTTTCATAGATATTATCCGAAACAAGAGTTGCCATACTGATGCGTTTATTTAGTCGAATATATGAAATCACTGCATACAGAAGAAAAGCAGCAATACCAATGCTCCAGACAAATGCAAGGATGGACAAAGGTTGCATAGGCTTCAGGGCTGCAAGGGGGGCCGGAACCGGTAAATTGTTAATGAGCGTATCATTTAGGAATTCACTGCCCCTATCCATTATGGGGATTACCACCTTGCTTAAACCCTGAGAGATAAATTGAGGTTGTAAGACATTGGTTTGTGCAGATTCAGTTAATCTAAAAAAGCTCCATGATGAAGAAAAGCTGAACGGGCAAACAAGCCTGAAAAATACAACGCTCCAGAGGGCATAGGAAAATACCTTGGGGGCTCTTTTAAGCAGTTGACGGGCAATGATAACAACGAGAGCTGCAACACTGGCGGTCATACTCATGTTGAGTACGTAGATAAAAGCATCTTCCAGAAAACTCATATTCAGCCCTCCTTATGGCGATCGATCAACTGTTTCAGTTCCTCGACTTCAATATCGGATAGTTTTTTGTCGTTAAGAAATGCGGCGATAAATTTAGGAAGTGAGCCATCAAAGGCCTTTTCCACCACAACCTCGCTTTCATACTTTTGAATCTGCTCACGCTTGACAATGGATGATACTGTGGAATTCTCATTTTGGAGTATACCACGATCACATAGCTTGCGAAGTACGGTATAAGTCGTAGTTCTTTTCCAGCCCAGATTTTGCTGACATAGCTCAGTTAGCCTCCGGGCTGAAAGTGGCTCGGATTCCCAAATAATGCACATTAATTTAAACTCCGCATCGAAAAGCTTGTATTGTTCCATTAAATAACCTCCAGAAAACCTTTAAATACAGACTTGACGTTCTTGTCTATTGTAATAGACAAATTTAGTCTATCACAATAGACAACCTGACGTCAAGAAAAACAGCGGCGTCACCCAACAATCACAATGCCAACATCAAAACCACAGGCAGAAGGTTTATAGTTTTAATTGGCATCCTAATGCGCATGAAATGGAGGATTGATGTTGAATACGGCTGTTTTAATTCCGGCTTACCAACCCGGTGAAAGGCCGTGCTCTAAAAACTGGCATTAAGGCGATTTTAGAAAGCCAAATACCTTTCTCGGGAATCCTAACTGCTGATGCTGACGGGCAGCACTTAGTGAAGGATATTATACATGTAATGGAGGCTTTTGAAGAATTACCACATTGATGGCAGGCCTTTTATTAAAAGGTATTTTTGAGATAGCGGGAAGCTCCTCGGGACTTCTTAGCCTATATTTCACCGCGTCTTACATTTTGTTCGGCATTGCAATGGTTGTATTTTTATGTATACTGCACTGAACTTTTTCAGCTAAGCTTCCAATAGTCATCATACAGAATTCACAATGAAAGAACATAATGAAAATATCACCTGGAGACAGTAAAAAATAGGACAGTGAGGAGGAAGGGTTATGATGGATGGAATGAAGAAAAAAAGCATCGCCGGACTAATGACAGCAACCATCGTCCTTTCGGGGTTGTTCGGCTTCGGAGGAACATATCTTGCCAATCAATTAAAGGGTGATGCTGCTTTACAGACTGAAAAAAACAATGATGAACAAAGTGACGGTACATCAAGCAGTAATGCGGAAAATATCATCATGCAGCTTACTAAAACAGATACCCATAAAGATACCCTGACCATTCCGGAGATCGCACAAATGAATGAGGATTGCGTTGTGGAAATCACAACTGAAACGGTAACGATGGGCGGAAGAATGGGACAATTCGTATCTGAGGGTGCAGGAAGCGGTGTCATTACCAGCAGTGATGGATATATTGTTACAAACAATCATGTCATTGATGGCGCAAGCAAGATTACGGTGAGGCTGAAAAATACCGATAGCTATACAGCAACGCTAGTTGGCAGAGATGCCAAGACTGATATAGCTGTATTGAAAATAGACGCAAGTGGCCTGCAAACAGCCATTCTGGGTAATTCGGACCAGTTGGTTGTAGGGGAGCTTGCGGTAGCTATCGGCAATCCATTGGGTGAACTCGGCGGAACAGTAACAGAAGGTATTATTTCTGCCCTTGACCGTGACATCGTCATTGATGGTGAAAGCATGAAGCTGTTGCAGACATCTGCGGCCATCAATCCCGGTAATTCCGGCGGTGGTCTCTTTAATGAATACGGTGAGCTTGTGGGGATTGTCAATGCAAAGTCCAGCGGCTCCGGTATTGAGGGACTGGGATTTGCCATTCCTGTAAACACCACCAAAGAAGTGGTTAATCAGATTATTGAATATGGCTATGTACAAGGCAGAATTGATTTAGGCCTTACCCTGCTTGATATCAATGATTCCAGAACAGCCATGATGTATCGTGTTTCCAACGCAGGCGTTTATGTGCTGAAAGCCGAAAAGCAAAATGGATTTGAATCCGGCGACAGAATTGTCAGCATAAACGGTACTCAAATGACATCATCAAGTGATGTGAAATCAATGCTTGATAGTCTTAAGGTCGGAGATGTGGCTGAATTCAAACTCGAAAGAGGCCGGCAAACCCTGATAGTCGAAATAACGATGGAGCAAGCTACATCATGAACGCATTAAGGTAAAAAAGAATATTGGTTATACTTTGCCCATGCAAGCTTAGTGGAATCTTGTATGGGCAAATACCGTTTGTTTAGAGATCCCTTGATGATGAAAAGAGGTATAATAAAGCAAAGGAGTGTAGGCGATGTATAAATTACTCATAGCAGATGACGAAGAAAAAATCAGGGCACTTATAAAGAAATATGCGCTTTTTGAAGGACATGCTGTTATTGAGGCCGCAAACGGTATGGAAGCCGTTGATCTTTGTAAAAAACAGCAGTTTGATTTTATCATCATGGATATTATGATGCCTGAGCTGGATGGCTTTTCTGCTGTAAAGGAAATTAGAAAAACACATGATGTCCCTGTTTTAATGCTCTCTGCCAGGGGCGAGGAATATGATAAAATTCATGGTTTTGAACTGGGTATAGACGATTATGTTGTAAAGCCCTTTTCGCCAAAGGAATTAATGATGCGTATCGACGCCATTATGAAACGAAGTGGGGGCTATAAGGGCGAAAAGCATGAGCTGTTTGTAAAGGATGGCCTGACTGCCGATTTCACCGCCCGTAAAATACTGATAGACGGTCAAAATGTGGAGATGTCTCCAAAGGAGTATGATCTGCTTTTCTACTTAATCAAGAACAGAAATAGGGCTTTGACACGTGAGAATCTAATTAATGAAGTGTGGGGATATGATTTCTATGGTGATGACAGAACACTCGATACCCATATAAAGCTCCTAAGAAAGTCACTGGGGGATTATGCCTCCCTCATCACGACCTTGCGCGGCGTTGGCTACCGGTTTGAGGAATGAATATGAAAAACATCAGTATAAAATGGAAGATATTTCTTTACTTAATTGGATTTTGCGGGATTCTTCTGATATTGCTTTGGCTCTTTCAGGTTGTTTTTTTGGATGATTTCTATAAAGCGATTAAGATAAACGAGATAAAAACAAGTGGTAATACTATTCAAAAAAACATAGACAGCGAAGACTTAGGCGAGCTTGTCAGCCGTCTTTCCATTAACAACGATATGTGTATTGAGATTTTATCTGAAACAGGGGAACAGCTTTATTCCTCCGATGTTTTGTGGGACTGCATCCTGCATAAAATGCCTCCGTTTGAAAAAATTCAATTGATTATGAAGACACAGGATTTGGGTGGTGAGCTTTTAGAGCATTTTAATCGGGATAATTTTAAAAACGAGAGATATAATGATAAGAAATTTATCGGAAGAGTGCCTCCGCCTGATACAGGTATGCAGGAGTCCATTATACTAACTAAAATCGTTGCAAATAATGAAGGCAAAAAGATGTTTGTTTTTCTTAACTCGGTAATCTCACCTGTGAGCTCAACAGTAACAACAATCCGTATAGAGCTTTATGTGATTACCGGATTTATGCTAGTGTTTTCTATCCTCCTTGCCATTGTCATTGCCAAAAGAGTATCCAAGCCTATTGAGAAGCTAAATGAAGCTGCAAAAATTCTTGCAAAGGGGAAATATGAGACTGAATTCTCGGCCACAGGCTACAAGGAAATTGCCGAGCTCTCCGATACCTTGAATTTTACGGCAAAGGAGCTTTCAAAAGTGGATCATTTAAGGAAAGAGCTCATAGCAAATGTATCGCACGACCTTAGAACACCGCTTACACTGATTTCCGGGTATGCAGAGGCTATGCGTGATCTTCCCGATGAAAACAATCCGGAGAACGCACAAATTATTGTTGATGAAACAAAGAGGCTCACTACTCTTGTTAATGATGCCTTGGATCTTTCCAAGCTCCAATCGGGCTTGCAAAGCATTCATCCCCAAAGCTTTGATTTTACAGGCAGTATCAAAAGCATTGTGGATGCCATGAATGAACTCTTAAAAAGAGATGGCTACAGCATCAAATTTATATATGATAAGGAGCTTAATATAACAGCCGATGAACCCAAAATAACTCAGGCGTTTTACAATCTATTGATAAATGCAATCAATTACACGGGCGAGGATAAAACGGTTATAGTAAGGCAGATCGTCACAGCCGGCACAGTAAAAATCGAAGTCCTTGACAGTGGTGAAGGAATAGCAGAAGAAGATTTACCCTATATTTGGGATAGGTATTATAAAGGCGATAAATTCCATAAACGGGCTGTAACAGGCACAGGACTGGGTCTTTCCATTGTTAAATCCATCATTGAACTACATGGCGGTGAATATGGTGTTTCATCCAAGCTCAATGAGGGCAGTATGTTTTGGTTTAGCCTTAAAATTTAAAAATAGGTTCGTTCCCATAGAAGCATGATATGAATCGTGGGAGATTAGGGAGGGCAGACAGCAAATTCAGCTGTCTGCCTTTGTCGTCATCCAGCATGTTCTCCGCTTCTTTACGCTCGTGGACTTTAACTCTCTCGATAAAATGGTAAGTAATACTTGACAAAATGAAATGTACATGTTAGCCTAAACTTAAGTAAACAATTTACCATAAAAAAGATAAATAATTTACTTAAAGGATGGAGATGCATGACGTTTATAAAAGGCATGGATATTTCTATACATAGAGAAATTGAGCAGATGGGTGCTAAATACTATCATTGTGGTAAAGAAGAAGATGCAATTAAAATACTGAAGGATTTTAGCACAAATGCAGTCCGTTTGAGGCTTTGGTGCAACCCATATGATGAAGAAAACAGACCCTATGGTGGTGGCACAAACGACTTACCAACAACGATATATCTTGCTAAAAGGGCAAAGCAGAATAATATGCAGTTTTTACTTGATTTGCATTATAGCGATTTTTGGGCAGATCCTGAAAAACAGACTAAACCGAAGAGCTGGAAGGATTTATCTGGGAAAGCTCTAGAGAACGCCGTATATGACTATACGCTAGAAATGATCATAGATTTAGCCAATAATGGTGTATTACCTGATATGGTGCAAATCGGCAATGAAATAACGAATGGTTTTCTGTGGCCTGATGGAAAATTTGACAATAGCAAAGCAATGATTAAATTGCTATCAGCCGGCATTAAAGCGGTAAAAGACTTTGATCCAAACATTAAAACTGTAATACATCTGGATAGAGGCGGAGACAATCAGTTGTATAGAAAATGGTTTGATAAGATCTCATCCGCGGATTTAGGCTTTGATATAATCGGACTTTCCTATTATCCATTTTGGCACGGAACATTAGATGAGCTTATTTACAATATGAATGATATTTCTTCACGTTATAATAAGGACGTAATGGTTGTAGAAACAGCCTTTCCCTTTACAACTCAACAAATTAAAAGTGATATCATGATATTTACAGATGAACATGCAAAAACAGTGCCGTATAGCGCTGATACAGAGGGTCAGTGCAAGTTTATGCTAGATTTGATGAATGCCATAAAATCAGTTGACAACAACAGGGGTATTGGATTTTTTTACTGGGAGCCTACCTGGATAAATATCAGGCAGGCGAGCTGGACAACGGAGGTTGGCAGGAAATTTCTAAACAAAGAGGGTGTTCCAGGTAATACATGGGCAAACCTTGCCTTGTTTGATTTCAATGGCTATGCATTACCTGCACTTGATGTCATAAGGGATTTTTGACCGCAGGCCGATTTGTTTTGAAGTCATTCTCTTTTAATAACTGGGGAAAGAAAGGTAATAGAAGGAGGATCAGAAATGAAAAAGCTATTAAGTGTTTTACTTGCATGTGTACTGATTTGTATTGCATTCACTGGGTGTAATAATGCACCTGCAACATCCGGGACTACAACACCTGCGGCAACATCTGAAAGCCCAAGCCAAACAACAAAAGAAAGCGTATCAATTACGATATGGACAAATTTCATGGTAGAGGCTGAAATGCTGCAAAAACATGCAGATAAATGGGCTGAAAAGACCGGCAACAAGGCTCAAGTTATTAACACGAGTATTGAGCTGCAGCAGTTTGCGCAAGCAACAAATAATGCCGATGGTCCGGATGGTATATTTGGTATTGCCAATGACCAGCTGGCCAGCTTTGTAACCGCTGGCTTAGTGGCCGAAGTACCGAATGATTTCTACAAGGACAGCGAGTTTACCAATGCATCGGTTCAAGCAAGTTATGTTGACGGAAAACGTCATGGCGTTCCAATTGCTGTAGAAACCATCACATTATTCTATAATACTGATAAGGTTAAATCGCCGCCTGCAACTTGGGATGATTTGCTGAAGACCGCAAAAACAAGCGGTGGTATTAAATTCGATGCCACAAGTATCTATTATGATTTAGGCTTTATTGGAGCATTTGATAGCTACATATTTAAATGGGAGAATAATAAGTACGATATAGAGAATATAGGGTTAGGAAATGAGGGTGCCATTAAAGGGTATGGTTATATCCAAAAGATGGTGGAAGAGGGTTTCATAACGGCGGATATTACTTTTGATATAGCACGAAGTGCCTTTGAAAGCGGAGAAACAGCCTTCTATATCGGCGGACCTTGGGATGTTGACGCATTTAAAGCAGCAGGAGTTAATTTTGCGGTTGCTGAAATGCCTACATTGAATGGTAAGCCTTTTGCCACACCCGTAGGAACACAGGTAGGCTTTGTTAGCTCTAAAACGAAAAAAAGTGACGCTGTTTGGGATTTCTACAAATATTTGATGGATGAAGCAGCTGTAGAAATGTATGAGGTAGGCGCGAGAATCCCTGCTCGTTTAAGCGTACAGCAGCAAATCAAAATCGATGAAACGACCAAAGGCTTCATGAATCAAATAGCGAACGGAGAACCCCTTCCTTCGGTTCCGGAATTAGGGCATTTATGGGAACCTTATTCCAATAATATGCGTCTCATGTTTGGCGGAAAAATTACACCAGAGGAAGCAGCCAAACATATTGAAACACAATTCAAAGAAGCCATTGATCTTATGCATTCAGGCAAGTAGAAGTGAAGCAAGATGAGCCGGTTAGGAGATATATTGATGAGAAGAAGTAAGAACAATATAATTGCATATGGTTTCTTATTACCGGCTCTTATTTCAATATTATTGCTGACTTGCCTTCCTATGATCTATACAGTATTTCTTTCTTTTACTAATTACAACATGTATCACCTGGAAAGCTTTGATGTTATTGGACTTAAAAACTATGACACTATATTACGGGGCAGCATTAAAAACGTGTTTTTTTCTGTACTTGGTTGGACGCTGAGCTTTGCGACACTGAGTACGCTCTTGTCCTATTTTGTAGGAATGGGGCTCGCCATACTGTTAAACAACCCGTTGATGAAGGAAGCGAAGATTTATCGTTCGGTTCTGATTATACCTTGGGCACTGCCCGCAACCATAGCAATACTTTCTTGGCAAGGCTTGTTGAATGAACAATATGGCGGTATTAACAATTTACTCAGCTTATTTGGCATTTCATCGGGGGTTCCTTGGATGACCAATGCCTTTTGGGCAAGAGTGGGTATCATTATCGTCAATGTGTGGCTTGGTTTTCCGTATATGATGAATGTCTGTCTTGGCGGACTTCAATCCATTCCACCATCATTTTACGAAGTAGCAAAGGTAGAAGGCGCATCCGCTTGGTATATGACCAAGAAAATTACACTTCCAATGCTCGTCAAAGTGAGCATTCCTCTAGTCGTTGCTTCTTTTGCTGCTAATTTTAATAATTTCGGAAACATCTATATGATTACACAGGGCGGGCCTGCCAGGGTAGGTTCACAGTTTGCGGGCAGTACGGATATCTTAGCAAGTACGGTTTACAAAATGACAACCTGGTCCAACCGATATGATTTGTCGGCAACACTCAGCGTCTTTATATTTATAATAGTTGGAACCTTGACGTTGATTAATCTCAAGCTTTCTGGCGCATTTAAGGAACGCTCCGATTATGAATAATAACGGAGGAACTGAGTGATGAGCGGCGGGGAGGTTAGTATGAAACGAACGCAAAGAGCGGGTTTGTGGGCTAGTCGGCTGGTGATATGGATTGTCATAGTTTTTACATTATTTCCGGCAAGCTGGATTTTAATGGCTTCTTTTTCGGAAGGACAGAGCTTTTTTCGTTCAACACTTTTTCCGAAGGCTTTAAGCTTTCAAAACTATAAGGATTTATTCGAAGAGACTAACTTTCTGAGCTGGGTGCGTAATTCCCTTAAGCTATGTCTATGTGTGTCCATCATACAGCTGTGTTTAACAAGTACCTCTGCATATGCTTTTTCAAGGATGCGATTCCCTGGGCGAAAAAATGGATTGTTAACTTTGCTAGTACTTCAGGTATTCCCCAGCACGATGGCTGTTGCAGGCTATTATATTATTATTTATCGTTTTGGCCTGTCGGACAGTCTATTGGCATTAATATTGGTTTTAGCGGGTGGGAGTGCCTATAATATTTGGCTGCTGAAATCCTATATTGATACCATACCGAAGGAGCTTGATGAAGCGGCCTTTGTGGCTGGTGCAAGCCATTTCGTAGTTTTTTTCAGAATCATTTTACCCTTAGCAAAACCACAGTTAGCGGTGATATTTGTTTTTTCATTTATTGCTTCATACAGTGAGTATGTTCTTTCGTCTATCTTTCTAAATACCCCTGCAAATCATACTTTAGCGGTTGGGCTTCAAACCTTTATTACAAATCAATTTGCAGCAAAATGGACTTTGTTTGCAGCGGCAGCGGTTCTCTCCTCATTACCCATCATGATCATGTTCATGTTCATGCAGCGTTTTATTCAAAATGGTTTAGCGGCTACCGGAATTAAGGATTAATCTTGGTCATCAAAAATACTAAACCATCATTTCCATTGTCAGAAAGATGCCATCCTTATAGGTGAAAAAGTGATCTCTTCCGTTCTTGATTTCTTGTCAACGGCAATCGTTGTTTAGTATTTTTTTGTGAGCATAAAGATTGCACCATGGTCTATGCAGTGAAACATTGAAGGATAGAAGAGGAGGTTTATTATGTTTAGAAAATGGATTAAAAGAGTGATTTGTATTTTGTTAATTACTGCAATCCTGCCTATGAGCAGCCTGATGACATCTGCAGCTCGTTCTGGAGACTCCGATTTTATCAGAGGTGTCGACGTATCGATGCTCGGCATGGTTGAAGGCCTAGGAGGTAAATACTATTATAATGGTGTTCAGGGTGACGCACTGAGGATTCTACGTGATCAAGGTGCGAATTATGTACGGCTGAAGCTGTGGGTTAATCCGTATGATGCGCAGGGAAACAGCTACGGAGGCGGTACTAATGATTTTAATACAACTCTTGCTCTAGCAAAAAGAGCTAAAGCACTGGGTATGAAAGTTTTAATTAATTTTCACCTGAGCGACTGGTGGACCGACCCCGCGAAGCAAATTAAGCCAAAGGCCTGGGCCAACTTATCCTATTCCTCTTTAAAAACAACAGTCTACAATTATATGAAAAATACCTTGAACGACTTTGTGTCACAGGGTGTTACTCCCGAGATGGTTCAGGTGGGTAATGAAATTCCCACGGGAATACTGCATAATGACGGCAAGGTCGGGGGAGGAAATGAAGATTTCACAAAGCTTGTGGAGCTTCTTCAAAGTGCGATTTCCGGTGTGAGAGCTTCCAATGCGGCAAGTACAAAAATTATTCTGCATCTGGACCACGGCGGCAATAATCAGCTCTATACCTGGTGGTTCGGCAAAGTCCTTGAACTCGCGCCTAACCTGAATTTTGACATTATCGGTTTGTCCTACTATCCCATGTGGCATGGCACAATGGAAGGCTTGGAATATAACCTCAACGACATCAGCAAGCGCTATAATAAGGACGTGGTAATCGTTGAAACCGCTTATGCTCATACCTTACAAGACGGGGACGGTGCAGGTAACGTTTTTATCAGCGGTGACGAGCAAATTGGCGGATATCCCGCAACCCCACAAGGGCAGTTTGATTTTATTAATGACTTGGAAACCATCATTTTGAATGTCGCCAATAAACGAGGACTGGGCTATTTTTACTGGGAGCCGACATGGCTGCCTGTACCCGGAGCGGTTTGGGGTACTCCGGCCGGAGTTCTTTATGCCAATGATTCGGTGACACCAACCAACACATGGGATAACTTAACGCTGTTTGACTTCAGCGGAAATGCCCTATCTTCAATGAAGCTTTTGAACCAGCCAAAATCCAATTTACTGACCAACCCAAGCTTTGAATCGGATGGGTATACCAGCACGCCAACCGGTTGGACTGTATGGAAGAGCAATTCAAGTGCTCAAATCGTTAAGACCGAGAGCACCAACGCATTTGATGGTTCCTATAAGCTCACCTTCTGGGATAGTAGCAGTTATAGCTGTTCAGTCTACAAAACCTTCACCGGACTCGAGAACGGTACCTATACCTTCAGTGTATGGGCTATGACCAATGGCGCTCAGAGTACGTTACGGCTTTACGCTAAAAACTACGGAGGTTCAGAACTAACAAAAACCATTAGCACAAGCGACATCAACTGGAATCGCTTTACCATTGATGAAATAAAGGTTACAAACAATACTTGCGAGATTGGCATATATACTGTTGCAGGTGCAAATGATTGGTGTAATCTTGATTTAGCGATGTTCAGAAAAATTGACTAGTCCTTTGTATAACTCTATTGAATTAAATTAGCAAAAGTGAGTTATTCAAATTATCAATCAATAATATGAACTGTGATTGCTTATGAAGTGAAGCCAAGAACGGAAGAGGACAATTTTGTCTAAGCAATATTATGGTTTGTATTTTGGAAGGCTAAAAGTGGATAACTCACTTTTTATATTAGTATAGGAGCTCTGCGTCTGACGTAAGTTGACTTTATTTTTATTTGATAGTAAAATATTTACTTAAACATTGTTAATTAGGGGGAGCTATAATGGCAACGATTAAAGAAATTGCACAAATATTAGGTATTTCCAATGCCACTGTATCACGTGTACTGAACCATGATCCTGAAATCTCAGTAAGTGAGCAAACAAGAAGTGCAATTTTGAGGACAGCTGATGAAATTGGATACCAGAAGAAAAAGATAAGCCCTAAAATTGACAATGTTGCTTTAATCTATTGGGTTGAAGATGGTGAAGAATTGGATGAAATTTTTCATAAATCTATTCTGACTGAAATAGAAGAGCAAGGAAAAGCCAGGAATATAAATTTTACGAGATATGAGAAGCGTGACGGCATTCAGGCTGTCAATAAAGATACCGTGGCTTTCATCGTAATAGGATGGCTTAATATGCATGAAATTGAGCATCTAAAAAGCATTACATGCAGAGGAGTGTTCATAAATACTAGACCGGACGAGAGTTTGTTTGACAGTGTTCAGGCTAATCAGGATTCCATGGTCACTCAAATTGTTGATTATTTTGTGAAAAAAGGGCACAAGAGCATTGGCTTTATAGGTGCACCTGATTATGAATTAATAACACATAAACCAATAATGGATGTGCGAGAATGGTCATTTAGACAGACAATGTCATACTACAACCTGTTAAAAGAGGAGCATATCTTTATTGCAGATGCTTTTACTGTAAAAGAAGGATATCGCATTGCGATGAAAGCTATAAATGAATTCTATGATAAATTACCTACTGCATTTTGTGTTGCAAATGATGCTTTAGCCATTGGTGCATTGCAAGCATTTAATGAGAAGCAATGGGAGATTCCGAATCGTGTGTCCTTTTTTAGTATCAATGATATTGGTATTGCGCAATATGTTTCACCACCGCTCACAACTTTCCATATTGATATTACGATTATCTGCAGTTCTGCTCTGGATTTGTTAATTGAGCGTGTATTAAAAAATAGAGCAACCACAAAAACTGTATATATAAATGGGACTCCAATATTTAGGAAAAGCTGTTAGCGGTTTTCTGAAACAGTGCCCAGCCTTTTTTCATAAAGGTATGTGCAGCACCTCAATCATATCGGTATTCACATAAAATTCACATAAAGAACAAAAGCACATCAAATGGTCAAAGTATAATAAACTCATCCAATAAAGATCAGAAGTGGGTGAGAAAAAGTGAAAGAGCAAAGGTTCCGTCATGAGCTGAAGCATGATATCAATTACTTTGATTGTATGGAGCTTATTTCAAGACTCCAGTATATAGCAAAGCCAGATGATCATGCATCAGCTGACGGTAGCTATAAAATCAGAAGCTTGTATTTTGACAATCTTTATGATAAAGCGCTCCGTGAGAAGATAAACGGTGTCTCAAACAGGGAAAAGTTTCGTATCCGTTATTATAACGGGGACACATCCTATATCCGGCTTGAAAAAAAGAGTAAACGAAGCGGTCTTTGCCAAAAGCAATCGGCGAGTATATCCAAGGCGCAATGTCAAATGCTTTTAAACGGAAAAATTGATTTTCTGAAAGAAAGCAGCGAGATATTGTTTTTGGAGTTATATGCAAAGATACGGGCCGAACAGCTTCGTCCCAAAAACATTGTGGACTACAAACGCCACGCGTTTGTATTTCCGGCAGGGAATGTAAGGGTGACAATCGACAGTGACATTCGGACAAGCAGTAATATCACACAATTTTTAGATCCCCTGCTGGTTTGCCACAGCCCTACAAAGAGTATCATCCTCGAGGTCAAATATGATGATTTTCTGCCCCAGGTCATTGCCGATATTATTCAATTAAGCAATCGACAGAGAAACGCCTTTTCCAAATATGCAATCAGTAGAATACTTTAATTATTGGAGGAATTAACTATGACCTTTCAAGATATTTTTAAAAGTAGCTTTTTAGAGAAAGCATCTTCTTTTTCACTCTTAGACGTAGTGCTAGCCATGGCTGTGGCTTTTTGCCTTGGATTATTCATCTTTTTTGTTTATAAGAAAACCTTTGCCGGGGTCATGTACTCGGCATCCTTCGGAGTTTCTCTTATGGCCATGACACTCATTACCACACTTATTATCCTGGCAGTTACGTCCAATATCATCCTATCGCTTGGAATGGTGGGCGCATTATCCATCGTTCGTTTTAGAACAGCAGTAAAAGAACCTCTTGACATTGCTTATTTGTTCTGGGCGATTTCGGCTGGAATTGTGACCGGTGCAGGACTCATCCCCCTTGCCATTATTGGCTCGATTTTCATTGGTCTTATACTCTTTGTATTTGTAAACAAGAAAAGCACGGACACACCTTATTTAATTGTTGTGAACTGCGAAAATGATAAGTCCGAAGCAGACGTGCTGTCGCTTGTTAAATCTAAAACCAAAAAGAGCCTTGTTAAAGCAAAAACTGTAACAAGAAACGGCATTGAGCTTACAGTTGAGGTTCGGCTTCTTGATATGAATGCGAGTCTTGTCAATGAGCTTCTTTCAGTAAAAGGGGTGGAAAATGCCGTACTTGTAAGCTATAACGGTGAGTACATGTGATAAAAAGGAGATTGACGGGAGGTGAAATCCCTTGATAGAAAGTAAATATATAAAAGGCATTATCACAGCCGCTGTTGCATTCTTACTGGTTATAGCAGTAGTTTTAACAGGCTATTCAAATAGTGAGGCAGTAAGTGCCGGAATGACACAACAATATGAGACAAAGCTCTTTGGTGGGGAAATCATCGACATAGACATTATTGCGGATCAGTCAGACTGGGAGACTATGCTTGAAAATGCCATATCGGAAGAATACATTATGGTGGATGTGGTGATAAACGGTACCAAATTTCAAAATGTCGGAATAAGGCCCAAGGGTAATTCCAGTCTGACACAAGTGGCACAAGACAGCACCACCGACAGGTTCAGCTTTCGGCTCAAGTTTGATCAGTATATAGAAGGGCAGACCTGCTTTGGGCTTGATACCTTTGTTGTGAACAATATGCTTGGCGACAACAGTTATATGAAAGAATATTTGTCTTATGATATTATGAACACTATTGGCGTGGACACCCCTCTGTACGACTTTGCTGATATTTCGGTTAATGGCGAAGCCTGGGGCTTTTACCTGGCAATTGAAGCCTATGATGACAGCTACCTGAGCAGAGTCTATGGTGATACCTCAGGAAACCTGTACAATGTAAAGTCAATGGATATGGGTAACAAGGGCAATGAACAGGTGCAAAATGGCGGGCAAATGCCCACAAGGCCGGATGGGGGGCAAATGCCCACTAGGCCTGATGGGGGCCAGATGCCTGATATCAATAACGGAGCAACCCAAAACCAAGGAGTCGATCAGCAAAATAAAGCGCCTTTTAACGGACAGGATGGACAAAACAATTTTAAGGGCGGTGGAATGGGCGGACGCGGCTCATCAGGCGGAGACCTCCAATATTCTGATGACAACATAAGCAGCTATTCTTCAATTTTCAATAATGCAATTGGGAAAACCACTGAGGTCGACCAGCAAAGAGTGATCACAGCTCTTAAAAACTTAAGTACAGGAACAGACCTTGAAAAATATTTTGATGTGGACAAAATCCTGCGCTACATGGCAGCGCATACGGTTGTGGTCAGCCTGGACAGTTATTCTTCAAATATGGCACAGAATTATTACATCTATGAAAATGACGGAAAAATCACTATTTTGCCATGGGACTATAATTTTTCGTTTGGTGGTTTTCAGTCGGGCAGTGCTTCCAGCGTTGTTAATTTTCCCATTGATACACCTGTAAGCGGTGTGGCTTTGGAAGATAGACCGCTTTTTAATAAATTACTTGAAAATGATGAGTATAAAGAGAAGTATCACCAGTATCTGAATGAGATCATGACGGAGTATTTTACAGAGGGCAAGTGGGCCGAAAAGATAGAACAGCTTGATTCATTGGTTGCAGGCTATGTAGAGAAGGATTTAACCGCATTCTGCACTTATGAGGATTATCTTAAAGTATTACCGGCCTTGACGACCTTAGGAGAGCTTCGGGCAGAAAGTATTTTAGGACAGCTTAAGGGGACAGTTCCATCAACAACAACAAGCCAAAGTGAAAACCCGAATGCGCTTATTTCCACCGGCAGCTTAACTATAAGTGATTTAGGCAATGGAATGGGTGGAGGTGGCCGTGGCGACAGGGGTGACCAGAATCAAGATAATGCAAATGAGCCGGGAAGACCGGCCGGTGGCTTCGGGAATATGGCGGATATGCCTGATATGGCCACAATGCAAAAGGCAATGGAAATTCTGCAAAGCTCAAATAGCGAAACTCTAACCGAAGATCAAACAAAACAGCTCAAAGAGCTTGGCCTAACTGCTGAGCAGATAACTTTCCTGCAAAGCATGGGGAAGGGTTTCGGGGCACCGGGTCAAAATGGCGCAGCTCCTAATGGAAACTTCCAAAAGCCAGATGGGAATATGCAAAGACCTGACATGAACAATCAAACTCAAACAGCACTGCAAGGCGGTCAAAGCTATATCGCCATTATAGCCGGGCTCGTTATACTTCTACTTCTGGCCACGTTATCTGTGTCGAAATTCAAGAAGAAATATTAGGAGGACACACAGACATCTCTTTTTCAAGAGAGCTGCCCATATTCCGGGCGGCTCTTTTTCTTAATTCTTTTAATCACATTGGCTTTCTGATTTTCTTAAAATGCAATTCTTTAGATAATCTATAACTTTGTTTCCTAATAAAACCGCAAATGGGATAAAAGGTGTGCAAAGAGCTAAACAAGAGTTATCGTAGATGTAATTACATAATAAAAATGTGTAATATATCATTGACATCATAAAAACTATATGTCATACTGGATTCAAATAAAACTCTGAAAGCATCCAAATATCAGGTGTATATTATAACACTGGCGTAATCATATCGGATGTAATTACATTTAGGAAGGTGTGAATTTGTTTGAGCACAATGCCGAGTAAAGAAAAGGCACTGGGAATGTATGAAAAGATGTATCTGATCCGTAAATACGAGGAGAGGATATATTATTTATTTTTGGAAGGAATCATGCCGGGAACAATTCATCAGAGTACCGGGCAGGAAGCTTGCGCAGTAGGTATGCTGTATGATTTAAGAAAAGACGACTTTATGGCTTCCACACATCGTCCTGCAGGCCATGATCTGGCAAAGGGCGTAACACTGAAATCCATGATGTGCGAAATGTTCGGTAAGGAAGATGGCTGCTGTAACGGTAAGGGAGGAGCCATGCATACCGGCGATATGGAAGTAGGGGCCCTCACGGCTAATGCAATTGTTGGTGGTAATCTTCCCATTGCTGCAGGTGTTGCCCTTGCCTTCAAAATGCAGAGAAAAGATAATGTCATTGTGTGTTTCTTTGGCGACGGCGCTACAAATGAGGGCTCCTTTCATGAAACAATGAATGGTGCTGCTATCTGGAAACTCCCTGTTATTTTCGTTTGTGAAAACAATCTCTATTCTGCAACAACATCTATAAAGCTTACATGCAATATGGAACATGTGGCGGCCGATCGGGCTACTGCTTACAATATCCCCAGCGAAGTGGTTGATGGAAATGATGTTTTGGCTGTCAACGAAGCTGCCACCAGGGCAATCGAGAGAGCCAGAAAAGGTGATGGTCCCACTATTCTTGAGTTAAAAACGTACCGCCATGTTGGTCATTCTCGAAACGACGCCTGCGGCTATCGTCCAAAGGAAGAGGAAAAGGAATGGTTTGGCAAGGATCCTGTTGTTATGTTCAGGAAGCAAATCCTCCAAGCGAAGATGGCATCAGAAGAAGAGATCGTCGTGATAGAAAATAAAATCAACGAAGATATTGAAGAGTCGGTTAAGTTTGCACAGGAAGCCCCTTTCCCTTCAGTTGAGAAGGCTTTGACCGATATCTTCTGGCAGGGAGGTAATCGCTAATGGCATTGTTATCAATTACAGATGCACTTAAAAGCGCAATCGCTGAAGAAATGAGAAGAGATACTTCCGTATATTGTTTAGGTGAGGATGAAGACATTCCCGGTGGTATGGGAGGCGCTTTCACAGTGACCAAGGGTCTGGCTGACGAATTTGGATTTGAAAGAGTACTTAATACACCTATTTCAGAAATTTTGATTGCCGGATTATGTGTCGGTTCTGCAATGATGGGCATGCGCCCGGTCGCTGATTTGCAATACGGAGATTTCCTGTTTTGTATGATGGATCAACTGGTCAATCAGGCTGCTAAAATGTGTTACATGTCCGGAGGGAAGGTCAAGGTTCCCATGGTCATGCGTGCACCCTGTGGCGCGACCAACCGTGGTGCACAGCATGCACAGAGCCTGGAAAGCTATTTTGTTCATGTACCGGGGCTTAAGGTCATCTGTCCGTCTACAGCTTATGATGCAAAAGGGCTTATGAAGCAAGCCATACGCGATGACAATCCTGTACTGGTATTCGAGCATAAGCTCCTTTACGGAAGCAAGAGAAAAGAGAAGGATGCTATAAATTCTACCAGCGAAGTACCCGATACTGATTACACCATTCCGTTTGGTCAGGCCGCCATTCGCCGGGAGGGTAAGGATATAACCATCGTTGCCAATTTACTTATGAGCTACAAATCCCTGGAGGCGGCAAAGATTCTTGAGGCGGAGGGGATTAGCTGCGAAGTGATTGATCCGCGCACCCTGGTACCTTTTGACTATCAAACAGTTGTAGAATCATTGCGTAAAACAGGTAAACTCATGATTGTCCATGAGGATAACTATAACTGCGGCTGGGGAGCCCAGTTGGCCTCTTACATAGCTGAAAATGAGATTTATCTGCTGGATGCCCCTATTACCCGTGTAGCAACATACGATACGCCAATCCCATTCTCACCGCCACTTGAAAGCTTTGTCATTCCTTCTACGGAGAGAATTGTCAAGGCTGCAAGAGCTCTTGCAAAAGCATAAGTAAAACATGGAGTAGGTGAAGCTATGATTAAAAAAATTATAATGCCAAGTGCGGGTCAAACCACTGATACGGCAGTGATTTCTCAATGGATGGTGGCTAAGGGTGATAAGGTCAATCGCGGTGACATCCTTGTTGAAGTTGAAACCGATAAGGCTGTTTTACCCGTAGAAAGCTATGCAGCAGGCATCGTTATCGATTTGCTTGTAGGCAGGGGTGACACTGTAGATGCAGGTGACGTGCTCGCCATTATTGGTGATGAAAAGGATTTAGAAGCAGCACAAAATGAAAAGCAAGAACCTGCTCCTTCATCGGTCGATCAAGTTACTGATGCACCCACTGCAATCGCTGATCAGGAAGAAGATGAATACTTGCCCATCATCAAGGGTGAAAAGGGGGCAGAAAATACTACTCGTGATACGATAGCTCCCAAAGAAAAACAGAATGTACACGTTGTTGCCATGCCCAATGCAAAGAAGCTGGCCCGTGAAAACCAAGTGGATATTTTCAAGGTTGTTCCTTTAAATGGTACTGTTATCAAGCGGACAGATATACAGGACTTCATGGATAAGCGTCAAACAGCAACACTGGTTGAAACAGGAGAATTTGAACTGCTTTCCATGTCAAAAATGCGCATGACCATTGCAAAAAGAATGCTTGAAAGCGTACAAACCATTCCGGCCTTCCAGGTTACTTTTAATGTTGATATGACCCAAGCGACAGCATTGAAAAATGATATCAGCAGAATGAATGATACCAAGGTGACCTATAGCGATATCATTGCAAAGGTCGTTGCGGTGACTTCTCAAAAGTATCCCTTGCTAAAGGCCAGATACGAAGAACAAGGTGTATGTGTCTACAAGAATATAAACATTGGCTTGGCTGTTTCGGTTGATGGCGGACTTGTGGTGCCTGTTGTTAAAAATATTAATCTGATGGGCATAGCAGAAATTTCTAAAGCCTATCGAACCAAAATAGAAAGTGCGAGAGAGGGCAGGCTGTCAACTGCAGATATGGGCTGCGGATCCGTCACCATCTCCAATCTCGGCATGTACGATGTGGATCATTTTACTGCCATCATCAATCCTCCCGAAAGTTGCATCCTGGCAGTGGGAAGCATTGAGGTAAAGCCGGTCTGGCAGGGTAGCGAGTGGAAGCCGGTACCCAATATGAAGATTACGGCATCCTTTGACCATCGTATTATTGATGGTGCCTATGGCGCTCAGATTACCAAGATGCTCAAGGAGCTTTTAGAAAACCCGGCATTGATGCTGTACTGATGGGAGGAAACTATGGCTGAACATTTTGACTTAATGGTATTTGGCGGTGGCCCCGGTGGATACTCCAGTGCTATAGCAGCTTCCAAAAACGGGCTGAAGGTTGTACTCTTCGAAAAAGAAAAGCTTGGGGGGACTTGCCTTAATGTTGGCTGCATTCCTACCAAGTATCTTCTGGATAAGGCATCAAAGATAGAAAACATCAGACAGTTGACAGCCAATGGACTGTTTAAAGAAGCAGGTTACTTCAGTTTTAAGAAGATACAGACAGGAAAGGCTGAAGTTGTCGGCAAATTAGTGAACGGCGTATCCTCTCTGCTTAAGGCTAATGGTGTTACCGTTGTTAAGGGAGAAACTCAGTTGAAGAGCGGCTGCAAAGCAATTTGCAACGGGAAGGAGTATGAGGCGGATAATGCCATCATCGCTACAGGCTCCTCGCCCATTATCATTCCGTTTCCGGGCTCGGAGCATGCCATTGACAGCACGGGTGCTTTGAGTATTGAAAAGCTGCCTACAAGAATGCTTGTGATAGGAGGCGGCGTTATCGGCCTGGAAATTGCAAGTGCGTATGCATCTTTTGGAACAGAAGTCACAGTGGTCGAGATGATGGATTCACTGTTGCCCAATGAGCAAAAGGAGGCTGCCCGTTATCTAACTTCGGTGCTTAAAAAGCGTGGTTTGAAAATACTGACTGGCAGTAAAGTAGAAGGCATTGAGAAAAACGCCGGTATTTTTTCCGTTTCCTACAGCAAGGCTGGCCAACGCTTTGAAGAGGCCGCTGATGTCGTGCTCATGGCCATCGGCAGAAAAGCAAGCCTGTCTGGTATAGATGCAAAGGCACTTGGTCTCAATCTGACGGCAAAAGGTTTTATTCAGGTCGACGTACATATGCGGACCAATTTGGATCATGTTTATGCTATCGGCGATGCGGCAGGTGGTTATCAGCTTGCCCATGTAGCCTATGCTGAGGGTGAAACTGCTGTTGCCAATATCCTTGGTCATAAAAAAGAAGTGGATTATAGCAGTGTACCCAGATGCGTTTATTCAATGCCTTGTTTTGCGGCAGTTGGTATGACTACTGATCAGGCAAAAAGCAAGGGGATTGATACGGTTATAGGCTCCTTCAGCTATGAAGGTAACGGAATGGCATTGGCAGAAGGCGCATCCGGTACGGTATATGCCATTATGGATAAGAACAGTCAAGAAACCGTCGGTATTCAGATCGTAGGTGAAAATGCATCTGAATTGATTTCTTTTGCAACCTTGGCTGTTTCTAAAAAAATGACTCTATCGGAATGGGAAGACCTCATCGTGGCACATCCTTCCTTATCAGAAATGATTCGTGAGGCTGCGATGGATGCATTTAAGAAAGCCATTCATAAAGTGTAAGCTTAAAGGCTAAATGAATTCAACCAGCTGACTTCATAGAGAATGAGGAGAGAAAATATGCAAACACGCGTATATATTGTCCGCCATGGAGAGACAGAGAACAATGTCCTGCATCGATTTCAGGGCTGTACAGATATTCCCTTAAATGAAAGAGGTCTTAGTCAGGCCAAGTGCCTGCGAAAGCCAATGTCGAAAATTGATTTTGACCGAATCTACGCAAGCCCCTATCTGAGAACAATGCAAACTGCTGAACAAGTACAATGTGATCGGGCTATAGAAATTGTAAAGGTTCCGGGATTGTGTGAGATTAATTGTGGACAGTGGGAGGGACTCAATGGGCAAGAAATAGAGGCACGCTGGCCTGGTCAGCTCAAGCTGTGGCAGTATGAGCCGGATAAGCTTGCGATGCAAGATGGCGAGACCTTCAAGCAGGTTCAGGATCGTGCCATTGCAGCCTTTATCGACATTGTCAAAAGAGAGAAGGGGGGTACTGTTGCCATTGTCAGTCATATGCTGACCATTCAGCTTATCATGGGCAAGCTGCTCAATATCCCTATTTCTGAGGTTTGGAACATGAACAGGCTGGAGAATACCTCTGTCACGACGATGGACGTATGGGAGAATGGTGATTTTGAAATTATAAAATGGGGGGATGACAGTCACCTGATTGCTGAGCTAAAAAATGAGTATGTTCGCATTGCAGGATTTAAGCAGAAAACCTACAATGTGGCTTATGATGTGTCTGTTGTTGAAGGCAGGCATCATTATCCACAGCTCATAGCTTTACAAAATGCTTGATTAAAACGTCGTTTAGTGTAAGGAGGCGGATGATGGATACGGTGTATATCATTGCCATAGACCAGAGTACACAAGGAACCAAGGCGATGCTCATCGATAACGAGGGCCATGTTGCAGCCAGTGAAGTTGTTCCTCATCGGCAGATTGTGAATGACAAGGGCTGGGTAGAGCATGATGGGGAGGAGATCATAAGCAACCTTTTTATGGCAGTTCGACTTTTGGTTGAAAACAATCAAATAGCCAAAAGCAGAATTGTGGGTGTTGGAATTGCCAATCAGCGAGAAACAGTGGCTGTCTGGGATAGGATAACTGGAAAACCCATATATAACGCGATAGTATGGCAATGCAATCGGGCGGCGGATATCTGCAACCGTATAGAGAGAGAAGGGCGTGCTGAGTACATAAGTAAGACGACGGGGCTTCGTCTGTCACCTTTTTTCTCCGGTCCTAAAATAGCATGGATACTGGAAAATGTTCCAGGAGCCTTAGAACGGGCAAATAAGGGGGAGCTGTGCTGTGGTACCATGGACTCCTGGGTCATTTACAATCTGACGGGTGGGAAGCATCACAAAACCGATTGCTCCAATGCGTCCAGAATGCAACTGCTCAACTTGAAGAAGATACAATGGGATGAGAAGACTTGCGACATTTTTCACATCCCCATGAACTGTCTTCCTGAAATCTGCGATTCAGATGCACTTTTTGGAGAAACTGATTTTAATGGACTTTTTGACAGACCGCTTCCCATACACGCAGCCATTGGTGATTCTCATGCGGCGCTCTTTGCTCACGGATGCTTTGAATCAGGCATGTGTATGACGGGCTATGGTACAGGCTCCTGTGTCATGATGAATTTGGGGGATCGTCCAATTCTTTCGAAAAAAGGTGTGCTGACCTCCATTGCCTGGAAAACAAACGGTGAAGTGAGGTACGCATTTGATGGCGTCATCAATTATTCGGGTGCCGTCATTTCATGGCTTATCAATGATTTAAAGCTTATTTTCGCTCCAAATGAAACGGATGCTCTTTCAAAAGAAGCGAATCCTGCCGACACCACCTATTTAGTGCCTGCGTTTACCGGTATCGGAGCGCCACATTGGAGCAATGAGGCAAAGGCAGTCTTCTGCGGTATGTCGAGAACAACGGGTAAAGCCGAACTGGTAAGGGCGGCACTGGAAAGTATCGCTTTACAAATCGCAGATGTAGTAAACGCAATGAAGGACGATGCCAATACAGAGATTTCCGTTATGCGTGTTGGAGGAGGACCCACCAAGAACGACTACCTCATGCAATTCCAAAGTGATATTCTGGAATGTCCCCTGCAAAAGCCTTATAATGAGGAGATGACTTGCCTGGGTGCGGCTTACATTGCCGGTTTAGCTCTAGGGGTTTATGACAGACAAAGCTTAAACGACCATTTACAATATAAGGAATATCTGCCCCGAATGTCGGAGCAGATCCGAAACAAGAAGCTGGCGGGCTGGGATCAGGCTATCAAGCTATCCCTCGGCCATTAGAAAAATCTTGCCTTCTGCAAGATAGAAATTAGGGGTGTAAATAATCATGAGCAAATTACTAGATGGAAAAGTCGCTGTAGTAACCGGTTCGGGACGCGGAATAGGGGAGGCCATAGTAAGAAAGTTAGCTGAGCACGGAGCAGCAGTGATTGTAAACGACATTATGCTGGAAAGCGCTCAGAAGGTGGCTGATGAGCTTTGCGTATCAGGGTCCAAGGCCAGGGCTATCCAGTTCGATGTTTCAGACTTTGGAGCCATACGGGGCAAGATTGCTGAAATGAAGGAGATGTTTGGAAGGATAGATATCTGGGTTAACAATGCCGGCATAACCGAGGCTGCTGCCATTGAAAGCATAACTGAGGCTCAATGGGACAGAATGCAGAGTATCGACCTGAAAAGCGTTTTCTTTTGCACTCAGGCTGTTCTAGAAATAATGAAAGAGCAAAATTACGGAAAACTCGTCCATATTTCTTCAATGGCGGGTGAAAGAGGCGGAAGGGGTTCATCTGCAAGCTATTCAGCTGCAAAAGCAGGTGTTATTAATTTATCGAAATCCTTTGCTCTTAATTTTGGTAAATACAATATTACCTCCAATACGGTTTGCCCCGGCAGAACATTAACAAAAATGGCAGAAGGTCTTAGTTGGCTGACCGATCCGAAGGATGATCCGAAGCTGACCATACCTCTTGGCCGTTTTGCTGATCCTGAAGATATAGGTAATGCCGTTGTGTTTTATGCCAGTGATCTGTCAGCCTATGTGACTGGAGATACCATGCAGGTAAACGGTGGCCTATATATGAAATAGGTGGTCGATATCCTTGCTGTTTTGGGTATTGCAGAGGGCGTGGTAATGATTGATGCCTTTTAAAATAAAAAAGAGCCTTTTCACTTCATATAAAGGAAAGGCTCGTAAAGGATAATATGGCGGCATCAAAGAGAACGGACACTATTGCGCTCAGTTAGTTCAGGAGGATAGATAATCCTTTTTGGAGGCTTTTTAGGTGCTTTTAAACGCTCCAGAAAAAGCTCAGCGGCTGCAACACCCATAACATGCGGATCGTTCTCGACGGTTGTTATCTCTACTTCCTGGCTGATGGTCTTTCCGGGGTCATCATTGCAAATCACACTAATATCCTCAGGTATACGTATACCTTTACTGCAAAGGGCGTCGATCATGCCTGTAGCCATAAGGCCAGTTGTGCAGAAAACTCCGGTAAAACGATCCTTTTCGTCCATGGCCGAAATGACTTTTCCAAACTCATAGCCACTTTTGTAATGACGATCACCGTAAAAAATGCTTGAAGAGGAAATGGGTAACCCTGCCAATTCCATGGCATCAATATAGCCCCGGGTTCTGTTGTAGCAAGTTATTGAGCTCTTAGGTCCCGCCAAATGAGCAATATTTTTGTGTCCATGCTGAATCAAATACTGTGTGGCCATATAACCATAACGATAATTGTCCACCATCACAATATCAATATCCATGGAGCGAAGGTTGCGGTTAACCAGAATAACGGGAACATTGATCGTACCAAGCAGACGAATCAGCTCATCACACTCCATGACGTTAAGCAGAAAGATGCCCGCGAATCCGTTGTCTCTTGCATACTTCAGATAATCTATTTCTGTGGTTTCTGAATAATCGGTCAATGAGATAAAAATTCGTTTCTCATGGGGCTGGAGAGCCTCTTGGATACCATCTATGTAAGCTACGGTAATGGGGTTGGTTATTTGACCGGCAATGATCAGCACAGTGTTTGCATTTTTGCTGGCTACAGATTTACGTCTTGGCCTGCGCTTGTAATTGTTGGCTTTAAGGGCTTCTTCCACCAATTGGCGGGTCTCAGGCGTAATATGGCTTTCATTGTTAATGACACGGGATATGGTAGCGGTAGATACTCCTATTTGCTTGGCAATATCAGAAAGTGTTTTTCCCATATGAAATTACAATCCTTTCACAGTGCTTAGGGCACAAAAATTTAAAGATCATCGCATATGATATTTTTTAAATCCAGTATTCCTTTTACAATGGACTGGGTCCTGCTCAATAATGCTTTTTATGATATTACGTTAAATATCACTGAAATATTACATACCATATAGTATAAAATGGAAAGTATGGCTTGTCAAATGTTGAAAGTATGTCAATTGATTACATTTACAAAAGTAAAGCTTCTAAAGCAATACTAACACAAATTCCAAATGTAATTACATTAAATATTATACAATAAACTGTTGACAAGCAAGCATAAATTCATGTAATATATACAATATAAACAAACTGCATTTCTAAATTATATCAAATTGGTCTTGTAATTACAATAACAAATTCTCGATTATACCAAAATAAGAAAGGTTGATTGAAAGTGATTTGTAGAAAAACCAAGACAGTCAAGAAAATCGGAGGATATAATTTTAATAAAGTTAAACCAACTCCGTATTTGCTTTTACTGCCAACCCTTATTCTTTTTGCACTTTTTACATATTATCCTTTTATAAAAACTATTCTTCTATCGTTCTCAGTAACAGATAAGAGTGGAGCTTTTTCAAAGTGGGTGGGGCTGGATATTTGGAAGAGAGTGCTGCTCAAGGACTCATTCTGGCAGGTAGTTGGAACAACGCTTAGATTTGCTGCCATAAATGTGGTATTCACCTTTTTAATCGCCATGATCTTTGCATTACTCTCCATGAACAAAGTAAAGGGCTCGAAAATATATCAGATCTTGTTTGCACTCCCCATGGCTATTGCGTCATCTCCTGCCGCCGCCATTTGGATGTTCATTTTTAGAAGGGACAACGGCCTTTTAAACCTTTTACTGGGAACAAACTATACCTGGACCCGTGACGCAGCGGTAGCGCTACAGTCTACGGCCATGGTTACGGTTTGGATGCATGTTGGCGCGAGTTTTATATTCCTGCTGGTCGGCTTTAGAAACGTTCCCGAGGAGCTTCTTGAAAGTGCCATTATTGACGGTGCAGGTCCCCTAAGAAAAATATTCAAAATCATTTTACCCATTGCATCGCCGCAGATCTTTTTTGTGGTATTCCTCAACATTACCAGCTCATTTAAAGCTTTTGCACAGATTAGACTTTTAACCGGCGGCGGTCCTGCCAACTCCACCAAAACGCTTATTTATTCGATCTATGAGAAGGCCATTGTCAACGGGCGCTTTGAAACCGCTTGTGTAGAGTCGTTGGTTCTTTTCCTTCTCATATTGATTGCGACACGTACTCAGTTCTTCTTTGAGAAAAAGGTGGTGTTTTATCAATGATTAATGCTAAAACAGATAAAATCATTAAATCATCAGTGTCATTTGCATTTAAGATTATCCTTGGGTTAGTTTTTATATTGCCGATTATCATATGTGTATTGTTTAGTCTTCAGCCTGAGGCAGAAATCTCTGCTTTCCCGCCTACGTGGATCACACGAAATCCTACTTTGGATCATTACAAGTGGGTGTTTAATAATGTCGCGGTTTTCAGCTACATGAAAAACAGCTTTATTGTATGCTTTATAACCATAGCTTGCCAGGTCATATTTTCAAGCTTCGCGGCATATGCCTTTGCGTTTTTTAAATTTCCTTTAAAAAATTTGTTTTTTACTCTTATCATTGCCACTATGATGATACCGGCAGACATCGTTATTATTACTAACTTTGTTCAGATTCAGAGCTGGGGACTATCGGATACCTATCTGGGATTGGTTTTTCCATCTCTGATATCCGGTACTGCTATTTTTCTCATGCGGCAGTATTATATGACCCTTTCCAAGGAATTTAAAGAAGCGGCCACACTGGACGGCTGCGGGGATATGGGCTTCCTTTTCAAAATTGCAATGCCCTTGTCCATACCTACGGTAGCTTCCTTAAGCATCTATCTGTTCATCAATATCTATAATCAATATTTTTGGCCCTTGTTAGTTACGAATAAAGACCACATGCGTACCATTCAGATCGGTATGGCAATGCTTGTTCATTCGGAAAGGCTAGAGTTCGGTCCCCTGCTTGCTGGTGCGGCAACATGTATTTTACCGGCTGCTATTGTGTTCATTTTTGGCCAGGAATACATAGTCAAGGGTATGACAGCCGGTGCCCTGAAAGGGTAGTCATGTTTTACACCGAAGGGATATTTTGTGTTAGGCAACAGACTAATACAGATATTTACTGAAAGTGTATAAATAATAAAAAACAAAAGGAGAGAATCTATGATGAAGAGAATCAAGAGTTACTTAGCTGTATTGCTTGCTCTGGTATTGCTGGTTGGCTGCGGAGCACCTGCAAATACCGCTGGCTCGCCCACCGCTACTCCTTCAGCCACAAGTACAGGGGTAGCATCTGAAACCCCCACCAATGCATCAAAAGAACCAATTGAGGTTATTTGGTGGAGCAATTTTAGTGGTACCATGGCGGAAACCCTTGCTACCATGATACAAAAGTACAACTATGTTCAGGACAAGTACGTTGTAAAGTTTGAGTTTCAAGGCGGCGCCAGCGATTTAATGGCTAAGCTTCAAGCTTCTACTCAAAAAGAACTTCCCGACATGTTTTCTGGTGCCGTTGAGCATACCGGCTTCTTTGCAGCTTCCGAGTTTACAAAACCTCTTCAGGATTTTATTGATGCGGACAAATGGGACTATTCCACCACGTACCCGCACCTTAAATCAGCTTACAGCGATGGTGAGGGTAAACAAATCGGATATCCTATCGGAAACAGTTTTGCCGGCGTTTACGTAAACATGGATATTTTTAAGGCTGCAGGCATTGATCCCTATAAAGAGATAAAATCATTGCAGGATGTCTACGAAATATCTAAAAAACTGGTAGACGGTGGCTATTGCGAATATGGTGTGGCTTTCCATCCAAACGGCTACTATGTAAATGCAGCTTTGGCTGTTGAAGGTGTTGATTCTGTAGATGCCGGCAATGGATACAATGGAAAGGCTACCGCCTGCTTGTACGATACATCCCCGACAAAGGATGCACTTTACAGCATGTTGGATGCTTACCAGAAAATTTATGCCGGGGGTTATGGTGTTCCTTATGGAACTGATTGCAACGCTGAAGTTGTTCCTATGTTCGCAACCGGTAAATTGGCAATGTTCGTTGGTGTTATCTCTTTCCATAACAGAATTTTGAAGGCCGGTGGGGACAAGGTTGATATCGGTATGCTAACAATGCCTGGATGCTCAGACAACAGCAGGTCTTCAGGTCAACCCGCAGGCGGCACCGGCAGCTTCATCTGCAACAATGGCAGAACCGAATCCCAACAAGGTGCTTATGATTTTATTAAATGGTTGGCAGAACCTGAAAACGCTGCATACTGGTCTACCAGCACAGGATATCTACCTGTCAGCAGCAACGCAGCCGAAACTGATACATACAAAGCCTTTGTCGAGAAGGTTTTCCCAAGAGCTACTTACTGTCTCGATGCACAGGAAAATGGGGACAGCAATACCAAGACTCCTTATCTTCCTATTGCAAACGAGGTTCTTAAAGCTAATCTCCTTGCGGTAGAGCAGGTTTGCAACGATCCCAAGTACAGTATTGACCAGGCTATTAAGGATGCAAACGCAACTATTGCCGAAGCTCTTGAGCTTTATAATCTAGCCAATTAAACTTCCTTTAACCGTTGTTTGTTGAAAAGTTAAGATGGACAGCAGAAAGATGGTCGAGGCAAGCTCACCATCTTTCTGCTTGTCTCAAAAGACCGCGAAAGCCTGATGAGGGAGGAATATCCGTTGAAAAAAAATCTCTTTATCATTCTCCTACTATTAGTGTCACTTTTTATATTTGGAGCCTGCACAACCATACCAACAGAACTACCCGTAGCAGAACAAAAAGAGACGGAGGCTCCCGGGCAAAAGCAACAACCGGATGAACAATCAACCAAATCTGACTACTCCGACCTGGTCTATGATACATCGGGAGATTCTGGCTTCATGACCTGCCGTTTTTTGTACCTGACGGAAAAGCATCCGGCTGATCCCACAGCCATACGAGCCGGTGATAGTACAGTATACATGTCTCCTGAGGGGCTGGTCATGTTGATAGACTGCGGAAATCAAACATCCGGAGAGCAGGTCGTGGAATATCTAAAAAAAATGGGTGTTAAACGAGTTGATATTTTTGTAGCCTCACATCCCCATGCTGATCACATCGGTGGATTTTCCGCTGTTTCAAAAGCCTTCGACATAGGTAAGGTCTATATGAATGAGCATGAATATGATAGTCAAACCTATTGGAGCATGATGAAGATCATTGAAGAGAAGGGGATTGAAACAACGCGTTTAGTGGAAGGCGATGAATTTAAATTTGGTGACCAGATCCAGGTAAAAGTCTATAATCCTGAGGCTGGTTTTAATTATGAAAATGCTGTTCAGACAGCGGAATTTATTGCAAATAATGCTTCCCTTTGTTTAAAAATGATTTATAAGGAATCCAGCTTTTTCTCGGCAGGTGATATGTACGTAGACTCGGAATCACGTATTGCAAAGCTATACGGAGACGAACTGCAGGCGGATGTCTGTAAGATGAATCACCATGGGGATTCTACATCCAACAAGACAGAATATATCGAGGCTGTGAAACCTAAAATTGTTGTGGCCATGAACGAGGGTATCCTAAGTCCCGTCGTCAATATGCGCTACCAGAAGGTTGGTGCGATTACGTTCTATAACTGTGTTGATGGTACGGTCAAGGTCTCAACCTCGGGTGATGGCAAGTATGAAGTGCAAAGCACGTTAATAAGAGAGCTTACAACAATTGGAGAGCCGGCTTTGGACGGACATTATATTGTTGAATAAGAGAAGAGCACACTATTTATCGAAAGTAAATTTTAGATAAATATAAGGAAGGACTTTTTCTATGAAGAAAAGATTATTCGTATTCTCGGTCGATGCCATGGTGCACGAGGATATAGCTTATCTACGGACGCTGCCAAATTTTAAAAAGTATCTTGAAGGGGGTAGCGAGGTTAAGAAGATCCGTACCATATACCCAACTGTTACGTATCCTTCTCATGTCAGTATCATGACAGGCTGTTATCCCGACAAACACGGCGTTATTAGTAACAATGCTTTTACGACCGACAACAAGGAAGATACCTGGAATTGGTTTCATGATAACGTCAAGGTAGAGGATATTTTTACTGCTGCCAAAAATGCGGGATATCAAACAGCCTCCGTTTTTTGGACAGTGACGGGGAACCATAGGGATATTGATTATCTGATAAACGAATACTGGCTCCCCAACAAGGATGACACCTTATTAGAATCTTTTAAAAGGGCTGGCTCCAGTGATGAGGTTCTGAAGATCATTGATAAAAATAAAAATCTCCTGCCTGACTCCTACACAAAAACAGGCAGAACAAATGTCATGCTACATCCTGAAATAGACAACTTCCTGATCACATGCACCTGCGACATCATTCGCCAGTTTAAACCAGAGGTTGTATTTGTTCATAACGGAAATATTGATGATGCCAGACACAAAAATGGTGTCTTTAATCAAAATGTGACTGAGGGCTTGAAACTTGTAGATGACTGGTTTGGCGAAATGATGGCAGCACTTGAAGAGGCTGGTGTAATAGAGGACACCAATATCATCATGGTGAGCGACCATGGCCAAATAGACATTACAAGAGTTATAAAGCCTAACGTGTTTTTGGCGGATCATGGCTTTATTACACTTTCTCCCGAGGGTAAAGTACTGGATTGGAAAGCCTATAGCTTTTCCAATGCCATGTCAGCCATGGTTTATTTAAAAAATCCTAATGATAAGAAGACTTATGATGAAGTATATGCCTTACTTAAAAGCATGAGGAATGAAGGTATTTATGGATTCAGCGAGGTCTATACCCGCGAAGAACTGGCCGAAAAAGAGCATCTCGACGGAGATTTTGCCTTTGTCTTAGAGACAGACGGGTATACCTCTTTCAGTGATTCCTGTGTGCGGCCTGTAGTCAATAATTTTGATTTGTCGGATTACCGCTTTGGCAGAGCGACTCACGGCTATTACCCCGACAAAGGTCCTCAGCCTGTATTCATTGCAAAGGGCCCTGATATCAAAAATGGGATTGTTCTTGAGCAAAGGCCTATCGTAGACGAAGCGCCCACCTTTGCCAGAATTCTGGGTGTCGAATTGCCAAATGCCGATGGCACAGCAATAGAAGAGATACTAAGATAAAAGAGGTGTAATATTCTTCTGCCGTCCGCTCTGACTTATATACTTATATCCAATATCAAGAATCCTCGGAGACTTCGTTTTTCAGAACCTTTCATTTATTTAGTAAATAGGGCATTCCTATCGGTTGCCCTATTTACTAAATAAGACAGAGAAATCTTATAAGGTTAATAAGCCAAGAAACCTAACTCAATAAAAAGATAGCACTGTATTAAGCAATAGTGCGATCTAGCAGCTTTTTATAGGTGTTATCTATAGCTATAGCACCGATTGGAGCTGTAATCATTATAGCGAGTACTGCAACTGAAAGTATTGTATTTCCAGACTTTATTCCAGCAGTAAGCGGAATGGAACCAATTGCAGCTTGAACTGTTGCTTTTGGAAGATAGGCCAAAGAACAGAACAGCTTCTCTTTATTGTTTAGCTTTGTTTTTAATAGGCTAATATTTACGCCGAAAATTCTGAAGATAAGAGCACACAAAATGAGAGCGACAGATAGGAGTCCGGCTTCAGATAAATATCTAATATCAACGGCTGTACCAACCAGAACAAACAAAAGAATCTCAGCGCCTACCCAAATCTTTGTGAATTTACCTATCAAGCGTTTTGCGAGAATTTCATATGATTTTAGTATTGTTCCCCCTAAAGCCATTACAGCAAGTAAAGCTGATAGAGGGATATAAGGTTTTAAAATATCTTCAAGTGTTACAAAAAGAAAGGCTACGCTCATAATGATTAATACTTTAATGGTATCTCTTATGTGTATCCTTTTAAATATCCAAACGAGAAAAAGGCCCGATAAAATGCCGACGAGAAGTCCCAGGATTACAGAAACGGGTACAGAAATAAGGCTAAAAGCGTCAAAACCATTGCCTTGGTACATTCCCATGAAGGCAGTAAATAAAACGATGACATATATGTCATCGACCGATGCCCCTGCCATAATTAATTGGGGGATGCTTTTATTCTTTCCATAATCATTCTCCATAAGATGAAGCATTCTGGGAACGACAACAGCAGGAGATACCGCTGCTAACACTGTCCCCATAATGGCGGCTTCAATATATGAAATGTTCAGAAAAATTGGAGCAAGGATTGTCACAGCAACAAGCTCAAAAGTGGCAGGAACAAAACACATTAAAATTGCAGGCCTTCCTACTTTTTTTAAGTCTTTGATATCCAGAGAAAGACCTGCTCTTATTAGTATCACAATGAGTGCAATTTCTCTTAAATCAGCCGAGATATTAAGAATATCTGGTGAAATTAGATTGAACACATATGGGCCAAGAATTATACCGGTAAGAATCATTCCCAGCAGTCCTGGTAGTTTTATACGGGTAAATAGACTACTTAGTGTAAAACCCAAAATGATAATGAAGGCAAGGCTGGTTAACATGATTGAATACCCTCCTTAAAGTGCAAAAAAGCTGATAATTCTGCGATCTTGAATCACAGAAGTCATCAGCTTGATAAGCGGTTTAAGCAAATAAATTGCTAGGGGAGAACCTCATTCCCAACTTACACAATATTAGCATACACAATCTGCTAAAGCAAGATAGTAGCTACTTTAATTATTGATTTTTAAGAGAATTTAGAATATTCTCAATATGCCAAAGCTTATTTGAATTCTATAACGTTATGAGGAGAATAAAGCTCCCGAGGGTTCTTATTTAATATTTTGGTTAATATGGAGAGTGTTCGAATGATAACAACACAACTTGAGGTTTTTGATCATCTATCATTGGTTGAGGAAGATTTCGAAGGACAGGTTTTTATAAGCTGCAAATTTATAAACTGCGACTTGAAAAGCGTAAACATGGAGGATGTCATTACTGAGAGATGCGCCTTTATAGATTGCAGCTTTAGAGGAACCAGGCTCAATGGCTCGGTCCATAGGGAATCGTCCTTTACGAATTGCCAATTTACCTACGCCCATCTCTTTAATACTGAGTTTCTGGATTGCAGAATGCTGGGATCAAGCTTTACTGAAGCAAATTTATTAGGCATAAAGATCACTCGGGGGGATTGGTCTTATACAAATCTAAGATCATGCGATTTGAAAAACCTTGATCTTAGTGAGGTGAATCTAACCCACGCAGACCTTTCTGATTCCAACCTGGAAAAGGCCTGCTTCAAAAGTGCCAATCTCAGCTTTGCCCTTCTCGTTCAAGCTAATTTGAAAGGAGCCGATCTGAGAGAGGCACTTGTTGAAGGGCTTGACTTTAAAAGCTTTAGTTTAAAAGATGTCAAGGTTGATATGGAACAGGCCGTATATATAGCCAGAGCCTTTGGTGCTGTAATTAACGGGTAGAGGGGATGCTCAGGGAGCATGTGTCGTAATAATCGCTGTTTTGTTCTTATCGTCCCAATCAACCTTTGCACCAAATGATTCAGCAAGTGCCCGAAGCGGGACGAGTGTCCGTCCGCCTATCATTTGTGGAGGCACATCTAAAGTGATTGTGCTGTTCACTCCGTTTTTGGAAATAGCCACTGTAGGGTTGCCAATTGTCATCTTAACAGTAGTGCTCGAATTGTTCGAGACTGTAGCCGTATTTGTTACACCATCCCATGATACCCTATATCCCATAGCTTCGGCTATCGCCCGTACCGGAACCAATAACCTTCCGTTTTGGCTCACGGGCAATTGGTCGAAAGCGACAAGCACTCCGTTGACCTTCACTTTGGTTTTATCGTCAACAAGGAAATAATTCGGCTTTACTTTTCCATAGATGATGTCGCCCGGTGCGTTGACAAGCCATATTTCAGCTGCTGCAAGCGTTTTAGTATCAACGAATACCTTCTGACCATCCGAGAGCGTTATCATGGTTCCGCGTACAGCTTTTCCGTCAGTATCGAGGGATTCGATGTTATTATCGATGCCAACGATGCCAAGGTTCACAATCTCAATACGATTCTTTTTAGGTGAGAGGTTGTATTTATCATTAATAACAGTAAAGCTGCTAGGGTTTTCCCTTATAATAAAGGTATCCGGCCATGCACCGCCTATAAGCTTGTTATTGCCGCGCCCGCCGATAATTACAGAGGCATATGGATCACCACTAATGCAATCTATGTAATCGTTACCATTTCCACCAAATAAGAATAATCTGTAATCGCCATCCCGAATGGCTACATCACCTGAGCGAGCCACTAAAACTTCGTCCTTAGAGAGACCGAGGCTAACTGTACGCCACACCCACGGTGATTTGACATTCTTGAATTTCGCGTCAGCTACACTGTATATGCCATCTCTGTATGCGACCGCAGGGAAAATCTCATGAGCATTTGCTATGCCGTGAAGGTCTTTCGGTTCTATGAGCCACCTGGTGCGTTTTTCCCTTTCATGAATACCGACGAGTACGTCGCCCACATGACACCACGAGTCAATGTTATCCAGCGCATCAACGCCCGGGAAATCTCTGAGCAGGTAGTTTTGTCTCACAGAGATCGGGAGAGTCCAGCCCTCTACTCCGTTATATGTGTGGGCGTTGATTCCAAACGTATACGCAACGTGAGCGGCCAGTCCGCCACCTAATGAGTGTCCCACGGCGAAGGTCTTACCGTCCTTGCATTTGAAGTCACGGTAAAACTCAAGTGCCTGGCGGAATTGGGAGTTGAACTTGCCATTGAGCCCAAAGTCCACATCTGTTCCTACGCTGTCTTTAACCAGTGCCCAGTCGGTGTCAGCAAAGGCTGTGCCTTCATAAACAAGCGCTGTTTGGTCAGGGCGATTATTAACCTTTGCTGCGAAAAATGACCATCCGCCTTCGTCGCTTTTCTTATCGCCCGCTCTCCAGTCGCTGATTGTCCAGCCGCCGATCTTGGCGTAAAGAAAGTCTATCATTGCGACATCCGTGCCGTTTTCACGATGTGGACGATTGTCCCTCATTTTATCCATTTCGCTGCTGTGCGATTTATTTAGCATTTCAGCGACTGTCTTGCCCTTGTATGTTTCGTTCGGATCAGCGCTGATAAGGTATACGAGTTGATCAAGGGCAAGATATGTCGAGCCCGCCTCAAAGCTTGTTTCCTCATTGAAAATATGAGCGTCTTCCCATACTGCGTAAAGGAAAAGCAACGGGTCGAGCGGATCCTTTTCAGTAAAAGGCTCTGTGCTTGTGTAATCCCAGATTTTCATCAGCTGGGCTGTTTTATTCCCGAACAGCTCGTTTTGTCCTTTCTTTGAGTAGTAAGACCAGCCGTGAAAATTAAATTCTCGCTCAGGATGAACAGGATATTTGCCAATACTTTGTTTTATGAGGCCGTCTTTTTTGAGAATTTCATTTTTTATAGGAATGGCAGTCAACTTGCCGTTCACATTAGCAAAAACGGATGGGCTTGATAATATGACAGGCGAGTTATAGCGGTTATATTCAAGATTAGCGTTTTCCATCGCCAGAGCAAAAGTCACTTCACCCTCAAATTCACAAATGAAAGAAAGTGGTTCCTCAAAATGGTTATGCCATCCGAATTCTGAGCCGTTATGCGCGTAATGCTGGTCAGTCATCGGGGCGCTGAAAGCATCAGGTTCACGCTTCTCATATGTTGCGTGTGCGACTTCTGCTCCCTTACACCAACCATCGTATGCACCCATATTATCGTATCGGAAATCCCAACGCAAATTACCGTATTCGTCGGGAACCTGCACCGGAACCATTCTCCCCATCGGCGTACCATCAAGCCAGCGCCAATATCCGTCGCCATTTTCAAAAGCGCCAATGATGCCGCGTACGTCATGGGAACTAAGCTGATTGTCGATACCTTCGTTTTTAATATAGACGAGGTGTGCCGGTACGCCGGCCATTTTCCCAAGCTCAATACAAAAATCCCTTTTATACTCCCAGCTGGCATCAGGTATCCAATATTGGACATAAGTATGGCCGCCATAATAAAATGCTTTTTCAGGGATAATGATATCAATGCCATCGGTTGTCGGGTGTGCCCATGCAGTGCTCGAAAAAAGAAGTACCACGAATAGCATTGTAATCATCGTAACAGCAAGCTTTGTTCTCAAGAAAATTCCACCTCTCAAGCATATTGAGTTCACACGGAAATTCATATAACATTAGAACAAAATAATCCATTTAGATAACTTTATCACGCAATATCGGAATTCTCAACAAAGTTTTCAAACCAGCCTTTTTCTCTTTCCGATAACCAGAGCTACGGCAAAGAAGGCCACCGCAAAACCTATTTCAATAAGAATATAAGATAAAATGCTCTTTAAATGAGTGAAATCAAACTGAGTTAATGCTGCAATTTGGTTATTGGCTTTAACATACCAATATGTTGGGGTAAAGCTGGCAATTTTCAGAACTGAATCTCCTAAAAGCTCCTGAGGCACAAAAACACCGCTTATAAAACAAGGCCCTAAAGAGGCTACATTGCTGATGGCTGAAATTGCACTGTCGCTCTTAACAAGGCTGCCGGCAAAATAACTGATGCTGGCGGCACAAATAGCAAATACAAGTGAATTTATCATAAAATAGACGGTATTCAGGTTGAAGCCATTTTCCAAATTAAGGAAGAAGCAGAATGCTACCGTAATGAACCATGTAACAAAGGTAAACACTAAATTGGCCATGATAAATTGAATGTTCGACTTATAAGTACTTAACGGTGAACAGGCGTTTCTTCTTCTTAAGTCCGGTTTGTTGAACACCAGCATAAGGGTGCTCATACCCAGGATAAGAACAGACATGATCGTATAGGCCATATAGTTAAAGAAATAGTTGGCGTACGATTGATCCGCCGGCTTTTCGACAGTTGTTTTCACCTCTACGGGAGTGCTTACTGCCAAATCCGAATTGATATGCTCCACCAGAGACTCCTGGGAAATGCCCTTTACTTGCTTTACATAGAGACTGGCCGTATTAAAGTATTTATTAATGCTCAAATCAATAGCGATGTTGCTTGGAGAATTCGGAATCACTGTCTTTTCAAGCTGGATATTTCCACCACTCATAAAACTCTCTGTAAAGCCCTTTGGTACACGAAGGATGTAGTTGACAGAACGGAAATACAACGCGTCCTGCAAGGCTTCGGTTTCATCCGGAAGCTCAATGAAGTTCGCAATTTTGCCCAGTTCGACCTTAAGGCCATCTATTAATGGACTGCTTTCCTCACTGATGAAAGCCATATCCCTTTTTTCCTGGGTAAATGATGTATCCTTATTTAGTTCACTTACTGTGGAGACCGACACTGAAATCGAGATGGATAAGAAAATAATAACATAAATAAGCATGACTGGTATGTTTTTCTTTATAATTTTCATACTAAGCTTAAAGACTTGCATATTTTCTCCTCCTTATGATGAAATAAGTCCCAGAGCAGAATAGAAGAATAAAGGCGCAAAGAGCTGCGATATTAGTAAAGAATCTTCCCAGCGTATCATAATAGTAAAGGCAATAAAAGGCATCGGTTAGCAAATTGATGGGGTTTAGATATGAGAGGATAGGTGCTTTTTGCGCAATGATATATTTCATATTCTGGACCATCATACCGGCCAGGAAGGAACATAGCATGGTTGAGGTTATCAAGATAGCGATTTTAACTCCCTCGGATTTTTTGACAATGGCACTTATAAAGGCACCAAAGGTCAGCCCCGTAACAGAACCTACAAGCACTGTAAGCAGTATATATCCGATCCTGGATCCAAAATCGACCTTTAGCGCAAAGAATAAATAGGCAAGCAGCGCCAGCATTTCAACTAGATGAATCAATAGGGCTGCACTGCTGCTGTAAATAAAGGTTTTCAGCTTATGGACAGGGGCAATATTCACCCGGGCGGCAAGTGACGAAATATTAGCCTGAATCTCCATGACCTCCCGATTACCCAATAGACTTCCATAAAAGCATGACATGGCTATCAATGCGTAAAAATAGGCAAGTATGTTATTGGGTTCGGCACTTGTACCTGAGACCTCTTTTACGTATTTCTGGCGGTTCCCCAGATCCTTCATTAACTCCTGATATCTGGTGGGATCTTCGGCCAATATGGAAGTGACAGCAGCCGATGTATGATTATAGTCATCAACAAAGCTCTTAATAATGGTCTGGCTTAAGCCGGATTTATTGACAACAAGCTTGATTGGTGAACCGACAACAATATACCCCGAAATTTTATTATCCTTTAGTAATTGATCGGCTTTATCTTTTGAAGCTACAGTTAGATTGAATAATCTGTTCTCGCCGTTTGAGACACCGTCTAAAATCGACTTGAAGTCTGTATCCTTTTGATATTGGGTATCATCCACTACTGCCACATCAATGGCCTGGAAGGTTTCAGCGCTAGCTATATTGGAAAAGGACAGGTTGAAAAATGTAGCCAGAAGCAGAGGAAACATTAATGTCCAGAATACCATTTCCCGATTCCGCAGGAGACATTTAAGTCTGTATGTGAAGATATGAGCAAACATCATGATTCCCCCTTAATCTCTTAATTCTTTTCCGGTGATCTCCAGAAAGACGTCGTTTAGGGTAGGTAGTTCAGAATATATTTTACCGAATTGGATGCCTTCTTTTTTAATAAAGTCCAGAACCATTTCCAGATTGTTTTTGCCCTTGCTGGATTTGATTATAAGCAAATGATCCTTGTATTCAGCAGAAACAATATTGGGCAGGCTCCTTAATGTTAAAAGCTTTTCATTTGTCAAACCGTAGGTCTCCACCGTGATTTTCTCACCAAGTGTAATCATGGCCTTGAGTTCGTCCTTGGAGCCGGTCGCGATGGATCTGCCTTTATCTAGGATCATGATTCGGCTGCAGATCTGCTCAACCTCCTCCATGTAGTGGGAGGTATAGATGATGGTTGCACCCTGCTTATTTAAATCAATAATTCCCTCCAGGATTTTGTTTCGGCTCTGAGGATCTACTGCAACCGTAGGTTCATCCAAAATGATCAATTTGGGTTTGTGCGCAATGCCGCAAGCGATGTTCAATCTTCTCAGCAAGCCACCACTGAGCTTTTTAGGATAGAATTTGGTAAAATCACCGAGCCCGACAAAATCTATTGCGTCATTTACAAGGTTCTTTTTTAAAGCTTTATCCTGTACATAAAGTCCGCAGAAATAATCAATATTCTCATATACGGTCAATTCCTCATAGACAGCAACATTTTGCATGACAATTCCAATATCACGCTTGATTTTATAGGCATCCGGGGTCATAGGCTGATCAAAAACCTTAATTTCACCCTTATCGTAATGCAATAATGACAATATGCAATTGATGGCTGTTGTTTTTCCTGAACCGTTTGGTCCCAGCAGTCCGAATATTTCACCTTCTTTTACCGAAAAGGAAAGATGATCCAGAGCAACTAGATCTCCAAAACGTTTGACCAGATTCTTAACCTCAATAATCATTTCTATTACCTCCATATAGGCTTACTGCTATTGACAGTTTCTATCATTATTTTAGTCCGGCTTTGTATTACTTGTAAGTGTCTGGAATCACTTCTAGACATGACAATTGTCATATATCATTGTAGTCGCAGGAATGAAATGATAAAATGATTATCACCCAGAACGATGATAGGGAATAGAGGGTTATGTTAAAATCTGCAGGTCTTGCTGATAAATTCATACTGTTTATAAGTTGTTTGTCCATCTATCTTTTTCAGGGAGATGTAAATATCAACGTTGTACCCGTGCTCATTGCCATCATATGCAGCAGTTTTTTAAGTTATTTTGAGGATGACAGGCTAAGAGCCGGTATTGCAGTGGGGTTTATTATACTGTCAGGACTACAGCCCGGCTTGTTTATCTTTTTGCCCTTGATAGCTTATGACATACACTTTTATAAATATCAAAATGTAAGCCTTTTAGCCATTATCCCGCTGCTGAATTTAGCTCAGACTTATTCTATCCAGACCCTTTCAATGGTTTTGACGATGTACATGCTTTGCCTGTTGATTAAGTATCATGCCGAACAGCAGATCAAGCAGCAATCCCGATATAATGTGCTAAATGATACTACAAGAGAAATGTCCATTCAATTAAAGAAGCAGAACAGCGACTTAATTGAAAAACAGGATAATGAGCTAAACCTGGCCACCATAAATGAGCGGAATCGTATAGCCCGGGAAATTCATGACAATGTGGGGCATTTGCTGTCAAGTGCTATTTTACAGTCGGGAGCGCTTTTGACAATAAATCAGGATGAAAAAGTTAAGGAGCATTTGGAGACTCTCAGTGATACATTGACTCATGCTATGAATAGTATACGGAGTAGCGTGCATAACCTGTATGATGAATCCATTGATCTTGATGCTCAAGTCCAGGCACTGGTAAAGGAATTTACCTTTTGTGAAGTGTCCTATGACTATAATATCAGCAGTAATCCGCCTCAGAAGCTGAAATATGCGTTTGTTTCCATCACAAAAGAGGCTTTGGCCAATATGATGAAGCATTCCAACGCTAATCATGCAGCTATCTCATTTCGAGAACATCCGGCGCTTTATCAGCTCATTATAAGAGACAACGGCATCGTTAAAAGCTACACCATGGACAATGGCCTGGGCCTCAGAAATATGTTTGATCGGGTCCATTCCCTTAACGGAAATATGAATATCAGTACTGAAAAAGGTTTTGAAATCTTTATTTCAATTCCGAAGGAGGCGGCAATTGCATGAAAGTATTGATTGTAGATGATGACAGGCTGGTATCTGCTTCATTAAAAACAATTTTGGAAGCAGATACAGAAATAGAAGTGGTGGAAACCGGAGCATCTGGCCAGCAGGCCGTTGAGTTCTATCAAGCATTAAAGCCCGATATTTTGCTCATGGACATCAGAATGGATAGCATGACGGGTATTGACGCTGCGGAGATAATACTAAGTCAGGATAAAATGGCTAAAATCCTGTTCTTAACAACCTTTTCAGACGATGAGTATATTGCCCGGGCCTTCCAAATCGGAGCCAAAGGTTATATCTTAAAACAAAATTTTGGAAGTATTGTACCTTCCATAAAAGCAGTTTACATGGGACAGAGGGTATTTGGGGATGAAATCATTACAAAGATACCGCAACTTTTGGGTGACAGCGGCAAAACAACCCTTCACAGCTTTAACTTAAGTGAGAAAGAGCTTGAGATTGTTTCACAGGTGGCCGAGGGCCTATCCAATAAGGAAATATCAGAGAAGCTGTTTTTAAGTGAAGGCACTGTAAGAAATTATATTAGCGTTATCCTTGAGAAGCTTAGCTTAAGAGACCGAACACAGCTTGCAATTTTTTATTATAAGGACCTGACCCGCTAGCGAAATCAAAGATTTCGAGCGGGTGCCCCAGAACTGGGATGCTTAGGCGAGCAGTCTGCGGAGCAGACGACCAGCCCTTGTTGCTGCGCAATAAGGACCTGACCCGCTAGCGAAATTAAAATTTCGAGCGTGTACCCCGGAACCTTGTTGCTACGCAATAAGCGAAGTATGTGAAACGGGTAGCACAAAGCTTGTTGCTGCGCAATAAGAAGCTGATCAGCTTGTGAAATGATGTGAAGAAAATGAACCACAATCCTAATAGATCGTCTAATTAAGCGACTATTAATATTCGACCTGGAGGTAAATGATGTTGAAAAAGAAGATAATAAAGAAAAAACGTAAACTTATATTCTCATGTTTGATCATGGTAATGTTCATGACCTTGTTATTTTCATCATGCTCAAGCACAAATCCCCCCAAAAATAGTAGCACCCCGACTAATAGTGCTCAGAATAACGAGGAAAACAGTGCACTTAAGAGCTTAAAGCTTGAAAATCAGGAAAAAGGGACTTTAGCGGTCATTAAGAACTTTCCCGATGAAGAAACCCTTAAAAAAGTACCTCAATTAACAACCCTAAAGTTTGATGATGAAAGTGAGACTCTTTTGCTATTACCTGTACATAACGGGGTAACAATCGAAATAAAGAATATCACATGGGATAATGAGGAGCTTATCGAGACCGGGACAGCCTATAAGGTGGACAGCACGGAGGATGGTTATGGCCTTTTTTTAACAGCTATAAGGCCTGAAGGACCGCCGTTTTACAAAATTGTTGTCTCGAGTTCTGAAGGGAAGGGAGAATATCTCATATCCTATAATGGTAAAGATGGCACTCCTGAATTGGAAACCCTATCAATTAATGGAAAGTGAAAATAAGACAGAGATAATAGAACATTAAAGCAAACAGCGAGTTATTTCCCTCAAGAAATAACTCGCTGTTTGTTTGCTAAGCATGTTAGCAGCATTTTTTCTTATTTTTAATTAACCAATGCAAAACCTGATATCCTCTTTCAGAGCAACCTACACGGCCACCGCCGGCACAGGCACAGGCGCAGGCACAACTGCGGGCACCGCCGCCACCACCGCTGCTGCTGGGTCTGCTGCTCCCGCCACCACTTGGCCTGCTGCTGCCACCTCCAAATCCACCACTGGGTCTGCTGCCGCCGCCAAATCCACCACTGGGTCTGCCGCCGCCTCCAAATCCGCCACCGAAGAAACCGCCACCACCATGGAACCCACCGGGTCTTCCGTGACCATGAAACCCGCCTCCACCAGGAGGGCCCCAGAAAAAGCTGCGGGGAGGAGGACTGCCCCAATAACCACCCCCATACCGACCGGCACCATATCTGTTTCTTCTGCCGGTTCTAACGGCTGCAGAGAAAAAAGACAGCATGATAAAGATAGCTATTAAAACTCCGATACCATTGGCGGCTGAGCCTGTACGATTACCGACGTTATTGCTATGGTTATTTGATGAATAAGGTGTATGAGTATTATAATCTGAATTACTATTCGTTGTATCTTTGCTTGCGGATGGGTTACTGCTCAGTACAGATATTTTTTCAGCTTTCTCATTGGTGTCCAAATTTTTTGTAATCCAAATAGCTTTTGAATCCGCCCATACATCAGGTTCTGGCATTACTACCACATTTGATAGACCATTGGTTTCAACAATGACTTGGAGCACCTCGATTACTGCAAAATCAAACCATCCAGGAACAAACTGAAAAGACATATCGCCCTGTCCGGACTTATTGTACATGGAGCCCTGCCGGACCGTGAATTCCAAAGTAAAGCGGTCTCCAGCTTTAGGCAGCTCAACAAAACCTAAATGAACGAACGAGCCGTTTTGTTTTTTCTCATAGGCTTCTTTAATCAAGGAGGAGGGGGAATACTCCAATAATGTGAAATCAGTGTTGGGTACTCCGACCTCAAGGTACTGTATATCGGAAGGGAAATCGGTTGCAGCTTCATAATCCAGGGAATAGTGTAGGTTGAGATAGCCGTCATCCTGAGGGGTAATAGTAACGACCATTTCATGTATGATGTCGGGAGCAATACCGAAAGACAAGAATCCGCTTGAACAGAACAGGCAGATCATCAAAGCCAAAACAAGCAATCTTTTAATTTTCATCATTTAACCTCCTTTAAAGCACATTGAGGCTTTCCTGCTGAATTGCTGCGTATTTTTTTACATTCAGGGTGGTTCCATATATTCTTCCAGGAGGTTGTTCTCATATCTCCCAAGGCCAGGCCGTTGAGCCAGCTTTGGCAGGGTACAACCTGTCCGTTAGGCGCTATGGCCATGTTGGAGAGACAGGCTCCGCATACAGGAGCACTGGGAAGCCCGAGATCAAGAATTTCTTGGGATTCCAACCAGCCCGGAGAGGTAAAGGAGATTTCCATCTCCAGTTCTTTACAAAGGGTCACGGCTTCTTTCAGTATATTTTTTAATTCTTCGGGTGACAGCGCCTTTCCCGTTGCGATCTGTTCCTGGGCTCCACCCGTAGGGATAAGGCTTGAACAGCCCACGCAATGAATACCCAAGGAATGTGCAAACCTAAGGGTTGAAGCGTAATCCCTGTTTCTTTCCACCAGCGGGGTATTAATGCTGACGCTAAGCCCAGCCTTCAAAGCATTTTTGATGCCGGTCACCGTTTTATCCCAGGCGCCGGGTCTTCCGACCAGATCGTCATGAATGGTTGGATCGCTGGAATAGAGGGTGATTTGAATTCCGTCAAGGCTGGCATTATGTAAGGCTTCTGCCATCTCTTCAGTCAGATGAAAGGCATTGGTGTTCAAACGCGTTACAAACCAGGAGGCATGCGCAACAAGCTCAACAATATCCGGCCTGGTCAGGGGCTCTCCCCCTGTAAAGGTTAGCATGGGAATTCTCTCTTCCCGGCAACGGTCTATGATATTTTTCCAGTCTTCGGTTGGTAAGGGTTGATCGATATCCATCATCTCATGCGCATCGGCATAGCAGCATGAGCATTCCAAGGGACAGACCCTTTTACTGTTGACGGACATGGGGGCGACAATCAGATCCATGCGGTGAGGAGCCGTCATGAGCTTACTGTATTTTTCAATACTTACACCCTTCATGGTCTCCTCGGGAATATCCTTTCCTGTTGCAATATTTACAGCCAGGGTGATGATTTCATCCAAATCCTCAAGAATGAGTTGAGCCTTTGCCGAAGGATAAAAATAATGAACCTTTTCGGCTACAGCCGCTTCTATCTGTTTAATTTCTTCAGGACTTATTTCATGCTTATCCTTGCAGCACTGCTGCAGTTCTTCAAAAAACACTATCAGGATGGTTGCCCATGAGGGGCCTACAGGCAGGAACCAAGTACCATTGATAACAAGAAGGCTGGGAGGATCATTAAAAAAAGAAGGTTTTGGAGGAATCAAGTGTAATCTGGCGACACCCGGTCCATTAGGGTCAAGAGTAACGTGAGCAACTCCGTCCCGCCAAGCTTTCTTTTTTCTTTCAAGGCTTTTAAATAAAATCATCCGTCTATACCCCTCCTCAAAGAATTAATTCTATTATAAATGAAGATTTACGAAGTCTCAATTTGAAATTACTTAATGATTCCAGAACTAGAAATAAATAAAGAGAGTGTTTTAAATTTATGCCACTATAAATGAGTAAATAGACGACCGCTGGGATTACTTGCTTTCACATCTATTCATTTATTATAATGGAATCAATACCCAATAAATTGATGCTGAGGTGGCTATTTATATGAAGCAATCTATCAACACCATTTATTCAAAAGTAATTGCTCTTATAATGATTGTATCAATGACTTTTTCATTTTCCGGTTGTGCTGAGGAAGATATTGCTGTGAAGCTTGAGACCTGTGAGGAATATGCTGAGCTGGTAGATGCGGTGGATGAAATCATCGGTTCCTTTTCACTGGATGATAGTGATTCGGGGGTTATAAGGGAATTTTACAAGGCCAACGACAGCAAGAAAGCCGAAATGGCTCTGGAAATGGCCGATGATATCGCTCGGGCCAATTTTATCGGGCTTTCGGGCGAAGACATTCTGGGCGTTGCCGGCAGCCTTGTTAAGGCTTATCCCCACCCGCTTCTATTAAATAATTTCGCAACGATGACTCTTGAAGAGTTTGGCTCTGAAGAGGCCTTGTATTTCTTTTCACTGGCTGCGGCTCAGGAGCCTGAAAACCCTGTGATTCTCACCAATCTGGCCAATGTTTATATGGATCTTGATAATTTTGAGGAGGCTAAACGGTATGCAGGCATGGCTTTAAGCGCATCCAACGATTATGGGCCCGCATATCAGGTGCTTACTACTGTACATCTAAAAAATGATAACAGTATGCTTGCCGCCGAAACCATGATAAAAAGCGCAAAATACTGTTTTAACGACATCTCCGTATATCATTTCAACTCCTTCCTTGAAGCGGTATCCCAACTCGATCCCAAGGAAGATGAGTATCCTCTAAAGGAAGCGTTTATTGAGGATCTTTATACCATAGCCAAGGAAGATACCGGAAGCTTTTCAGATATGAGCACTGATACTCCTGATTCACAGTTGACGTTAAAGCCCTTTCCGCAAATAACTGGTGCTGACAACCTTATGAAATCGGCAGACTACTTTCAGCAGCTTTTAGAGGATCTAAACAGCAAGGAAACGGAAATAAGTGAATACTATGATTCTTATGAAAGTGCGGCAGATAATGCCTTATCCGATGTTGAATATTCCTTTTCACCCTCCGCAGAAGGCCAATTCTCTGTACAGACAGATTTGCGCCAAATATATTCAATAAAAGTATTGGACTCTTTTTACACCTTTAAGCTCAAGCAGCTGTATGAAAAGAATAAAGAAAAGATTGACAAGCTCAATGAGGATATGTGGAATGAGATTCAACAAATGGAGCAGGGATATGATGTAAAAGAAGAACAGCTCCGGGAAAAAGCTGAGGAGTATTCGGATTTGGGACTTGCAGAGATATTAGTAGCTCCATTAAATGAAAGCTCTTCATCAGATTTAGGAAAAGCTGAATTTAAAAAGGCTGTGGAAGCTACCCTGGCTATTTTTCAGGCTAGAGTGGAAAGGCAGGATGCCGTTCTCAAAAAAATAAAAAACGATTCAAATGGTATTGTGAATTTATGCCAGGCTTATTACAACGAGCAGAAGCAACTGCTGGAGGAATACTGGCTGAAATATGGGGGGCTACTTAAATATATTAAGGATGAGGATTTATACATGGACATGAGTGGGGAAAGGGAGAAAAAGATATTTGAGTTTATTGCAAACCCTTTGTATCCTGTGGCCGATACCGCCAACACCCTGGTAAGCTATAAAGAGATGCTGGATTATGCCCAAGCCGACCTTGTACGGTTTAAAAGTAACTTCCAGGATATACTTCGAAATGATGATCCTTTTGGTGATGATCTCGAAAGCAATAACGATAATAACAAAGATCCCCAAAATGCAGATTTCGTTCCTGAAATAGAAAGAGAAGCGATCACCGAATTCTCCGAATCATCGGATATAGGATCCTGGGGCATTGAACTGTCAGAGCCGGTTTTTGGTATAGCCAGCGTTTCGGCCAGCTATGACGGTGAAACTCTTGAACTCGAATTCAATTCCATTTTGGGTGGGAAAAAAGGTTCATACAATTTATCCGATGGAAGCTCATACACCCATAAGGTCATAGGTGCTACCGCAACCGGCGATACCAAGTGGTTTACCGACAGAAAAGCCGTTTCAGAGGCGCTAAGCCATGCAGGAGCAACAGGCAAGGGCACCCAGAAGCTCGGAAAGATAGGCTTCTCCTATTCGGACAGCACCCAATCAGGATCTTATACTGAAAGGAGCGGAGCCAATATTATTACGGATGTGGGCACCGTTCATATCCGGGAAACGGGTGGAGGTGTCGGCAAGCTGGGCAGATCGGAAAAAATCACCGTCAAAAAATCACTGATAAACGGTGTCGCTATAAAAAGTAAAACAACGAAATACAAGTTCTGGTTTGGAACTTTTGAACATTGACAATAAGATAATTTAGTATTTATAGAGATGTTAAGTAATTATAACAGAAAGCTAAAAAAGTTTAAAAAGTGAATTAATCCGCTTGATTATCTTGTTAATACTATGTTATAATATTAACAATCCTTAGGGTGCGTTGCGAGATTAGAATTCTTTTCTCTCAACAAACCATAGCCATAAAAATGAGTTCGTACTGAATGCTTTTAGGGTTCGTCCCGGGCAGCAAGGCGAGTGTATAGTGAGCGATAACAGCTTTCAAAGGTGAATGCTGAGAGGATTTGTTACACTATCCCTGTGCCATGCGGTACAGGGATTTTTTGTTGTCATTGTATGCATCATGTTGATATGAAGTAAGGCCGATATGATGACAGATTGTCATTAGGAGAAAGGGTGGTTTACATGGAAAACAGAGTAGCACTTATAGGAATTATTGTTGAAAATCAGGATTCTGCTGAAAGGCTTAATGCACTTCTTCATGAGTATGGGCAATACATTATAGGTCGTATGGGAATCCCTTATGCCAAGCGCAAGGTTTCAATCATCAGTATTGTGGTGGATGCAAATCAAGACATTATCAGCGCATTATCAGGTAAATTGGGGATGATTCCCCATGTTAATACCAAGACGGTCTATTCAAAGATTACTAAAGAAGCGGAAGAATAATGGAGGGCATCTATGCTGCAGCTCATTGACAAGCTTGAGAAAAACAAAGTCCTCAGCAAAGAGGAATTTATAATGCTCTTAAGCCATTTTAACAAAGAGACCAGTGATTATCTCTTTGATAAGGCTAGAAATATCGCAAAAAAGCATTTTGGCAACAAAATTTATGTCCGGGGTCTTATAGAATTTACTAACTATTGCAAAAATGATTGCTACTATTGCGGTATTCGTAGAAGCAATAACAAGGTTGAGCGCTATCGATTAAGTAAGGATGAGATATTGGCTTGTTGTAAGCAGGGCTATTCATTAGGCTTTCGAACCTTTGTGCTGCAAGGCGGTGAGGACTTGAAATATAAGGTTGAAGAAATGACCGAGATTATAGCCGCCATCAAAAAAGATTATCCGGATTGTGCCATAACACTGTCAATCGGTGAAAAAAGCTACGAGGAATATTTAAAGTATTTTGAGGCAGGAGCAGATCGCTATTTGCTGCGGCATGAAACGGCAAATTACGGACATTATGCCAAGCTTCATCCTCCGGGTCTGGCAGCTTCAAACAGACAGGAATGTTTATATAACCTCAAAAAAATTGGTTATCAGGTCGGAACCGGCTTCATGGTGGGGTCACCTTATCAGACCATGGAAAACCTCGCAGAGGATTTACTCTTTATCAGAGAGCTTGAACCCCATATGGTTGGTATAGGACCTTATATCACACACCAGGATACACCCTTTAAGGATCAGACTTCTGGAAGTCTTGAGCTCACACTGTTTTTAATAGGACTCTTAAGGCTCATGCTTCCCAATGGACTTATTCCTGCAACCACAGCATTGGGAACTATCAACCCAAACGGGCGTGAAATGGGGATATTAGCCGGAGCCAATGTGGTTATGCCCAATCTGTCACCGGTCAGGGTTCGTAAGAAGTATGAACTGTATGACAATAAGATCTGCACCGGAGAAGAAGCCGCGGAATGCAGAATGTGCCTGCAAAATCGTGTTAATAAAATCGGATACGAGCTTGTGGTGGACAGGGGAGATTTTCGTCCTGCTGAAGCTGATTGAGAGAGCGATTAATATAGCAATTGAAAGGGGTTTTCAAACATGTATGATAAAAAATCAAAAACAGCATCAGATTTTATCGACGACACAGAAATTCTAGAGACTCTTGATTATGCTCAAAGAAATAAAAACAACCGGGAGTTGATAGAAAGCATTATAGAGCGCGCCAGAACATATAAGGGGTTATCCCATCGGGAAGCCGCCGTTCTCTTGGATTGTACACATACGGACCTTAATGAGAAAATCTTTGCTTTAGCCCAGGAGGTTAAACAAAAATTCTATGGCAACCGTATTGTGATGTTTGCACCCCTATATCTGTCCAACTATTGTGTGAATGGCTGCATATATTGTCCGTATCATCATTCCAATAATCATATCTCACGTAAAAAACTGAGCCAGGAGGATATCAGACGTGAGGTCATTGCACTGCAGGATATGGGGCATAAGCGATTAGCGTTGGAGACAGGGGAGGACCCCGTCAATAGTCCTATAGAATATGTTCTTGAAAGCATTAAGACCATTTACGGAATCAAGCATAAAAACGGTGCAATCCGCCGTGTCAATGTCAATATTGCGGCAACATCCGTTGAAAACTACAGGAAGCTGAAGGAAGCCGGGATAGGCACATATATCCTGTTTCAAGAGACCTATCATAAAAAAACTTATGAAACACTTCACCCAACAGGCCCAAAACACGACTATGCCTATCACACCGAGGCCATGGACCGTGCCATGGAAGGCGGTATTGATGATGTCGGCCTGGGCGTGCTGTTTGGACTTAACCTGTATCGGTATGATTTTGTAGGCCTTTTAATGCACGCAGAGCATTTGGAGGCTGCTAAGGGAGTGGGGCCCCATACCATCAGCGTTCCACGGATTCGTCCTGCTGACGATATCAACCCCGACGATTTCTCCAATGCCATATCCGACGATGTTTTTGCAAAAATCGTGGCAGTTATCCGTTTGGCTGTTCCATACACAGGAATGATTATATCGACAAGGGAATCCCAAAAAACCCGTGAGCGTGTTCTAAAGCTAGGCGTGTCGCAGATCAGCGGCGGTTCCAGTACAAGCGTGGGAGGCTATGTTGAGCGAGAAGCCGAGGAGGACAATTCAGCGCAGTTTGATGTCAATGACAAGCGTACCCTTGATGAAGTGGTGAATTGGCTGCTAAGGCTGGGCCATATTCCGAGTTTTTGCACGGCCTGTTACCGGGAGGGACGAACAGGCGACCGTTTTATGAGCCTTGTCAAATCCGGCCAGATTGCAAACTGCTGCCAGCCCAATGCCCTGATGACGCTGAAAGAATACTTGGAGGATTATGCATCACCTGAAACCAAGAAAATTGGAGAGGCGGTTATTTTGGAGGAGCTTAATCACATACCCAGCGAAAAGGTCAAAAAAATAGCAATTGAACATTTAAACGAGCTTAATGCAGGGAAACGCGACTTCCGTTTTTAAGAGTGGCTCTAGCCCGAAATGATATGAAGTGAGATGTCGGAACATGTAGAAATAAGTGTTAATGTTTACTATTTTGCAGATGCATGGTATGATTTTCTAAATATTTTATCTTATTTTTCTTTTTGGGGGCTTTATCTTTGAAAATTATACTTGCTTCAGTATTACTTTTTATTCAGCTGCTTACCGGTTCCTTTGACATCACACAATTACAGCTTGTGAATAAGAACAACCCTATTATACAAGAAATAACCCTTAAGGAAATGACGAGAATACCTGGTACAGACATCTATACCAGAAAAGAAGCGGGAGAAGCAGCCAGCCGTTTTGTTGCGGCCATTCACAAAGCCGGATATAAAAAAATCAAGATTACCAGTGGCTATCGTACCCAAGCTTATCAAAAACAGCTTTTTGACAACAGGGTTCGTATTTTTCGCCCAATCTACAAGGATATGGCTGAGGAAATGGCCACAACTATTGTTGCCAGACCTGGTACCAGCGAGCATCAGGTAGGGTTAGCCTTTGATATTTCATATGGTACTGGTCAAAATTTTATCGGTTCATCAGCGTCAAAGTGGATGGCAAATAATTGCGCACAATATGGCTTTATCCTTCGATATCCTGAGGGGAAGGAAGTTATAACCGGTGTTTCCTATGAGCCCTGGCATTTCCGCTATGTGGGAATTGAGCTGGCTAATTATCTGACACAACATAAACTGACTCTTGAAGAATATTATGATCATTTTACCTTGGTTGCATCAAAGACTGAGATTCAGAGTATTTACAAGGGAATGAGCCCAAGAATGGAATCTGCTAATCTTCTTCAAGAGCGAATGAAAACCCTTTATTTTCAAGATGTACCGTTTAACAGCCCCTATCACGAAATTGTTCATAAGGCGGTAAGTCTGAATATGCTCAATGGGCCATTCAATGACAATTTTGATGCCCATCAAACCCTGACTAATAAAGAGTTCTTTGAAATGCTTTTAATCAGTACAGGTATCAATCAGTATGATTCAATTCTTGACAAAGCGGCTGAATTGGGAATAAATCGAGACAATAGTGAATTGAATTGGGATGATCCTGTCAAGCGCTCAGATGTGCCCTATTTGATTTGCATAGCATTGGGTCTTCCTACTGATGAAAGTAATGAAGAGGTTTTCATTGATAGGGTTGGTCAGGACAACCGTTATGTCAATGCCGCCTATTATGCCGGTTTATTTTACGGAACCAGAGATAACGAAGGGGAACTCATTCTGGGGGATGGCGACCTTAAAAAAATAGATGCCATTATTGTAAGCCTTCGTATTCATGAATTAGTGAGTCAGGGGAATTCAGTAGAACCATTCTCCTGACCTCATAGATGCTTGACGCATGCAAGGCGGTTTGGGTATACTTATTTATATTGTTTACAAGAATAGTTTGACAAATTTTTTTAAGCAGACTTATAACAAGAGAGGTCGGAAAACCATCATGCGCAAGATAGGATTAAACGAACTGAGAGAGATGTACCTGTCCTTTTTTGAAAGCAAGGGGCACCTTCGTATGCCAAGCTTTCCGCTGGTTCCCCAGAATGATCCCAGCATTCTTTTGATTAACGCGGGTATGACGCCTTTAAAGCCTTATTTTACAGGTCGGGAGGTTCCGCCAAGCAAGCGCGTGACCACCTGTCAAAAGTGCATTCGTACCCCTGATATAGAAAACGTCGGAAAAACCTCACGGCATGGAACCTTCTTTGAAATGCTAGGGAATTTCTCCTTTGGTGACTATTTCAAAAAAGAAGCCATTCCATGGGCTTGGGAATTCATGACCAAAACACTAGGAATCCCTGAAGACAGGCTGTATGTCTCTGTTTATGAGAATGATGATGAAGCCTATGATATCTGGAACAAGGATGTTGGGCTTTCTCCTGACAAAATATTCCGCATGGGTAAAGCCGATAATTTTTGGGAGCATGGCACAGGACCCTGTGGCCCCTGCTCCGAGATATATTTTGACCGTGGCTCCGACAAGGGTTGCGGAAAGCCCGGTTGTACCGTAGGCTGTGATTGTGACCGCTTTATAGAGGTTTGGAACAATGTGTTTACGCAGTTTGATCGTCAGGAAGATGGCACCTATCTTGAACTGGCCAGTAAAAACATTGATACGGGAATGGGCCTTGAACGCCTTGCCTGCGTCATGCAGGATGTGGACAATATTTTTGAGGTGGATGCCATTCGGGCTATATTGGATCATGTTTGCCGCATTGCACATGTTTCATATGGCAAGGAATACAAAAAAGATGTTTCCATCCGTGTTATTACTGATCACACCAGAAGTGTGACCATGATGGTGTCTGACGGTATTCTGCCCTCCAATGAAGGCAGGGGCTATGTTTTAAGAAGGCTGTTAAGAAGGGCTGCCCGCCATGGAAGGCTTCTAGGCGTTAATCGTACCTTCTTGGCTGAAGTTGTGGATACAGTTATTGCCTGCTTTGGTGATGCTTACCCCAATCTCAGAGAAAAGCAGGATTATATTAAAAAGGTCATCAGCCTTGAAGAAGAACGCTTCTATGTCACTATTGACCAAGGCATGCTCATTTTGGAGGACTACATGGACCAGGTCCGAGCCAATGGGTCCAATCAGCTTACGGGCGAGATGGTTTTCAAGCTCCATGATACCTTTGGCTTCCCATTGGATCTGACCCGTGAAATTGCTGATGAAAATAACCTTACCCTTGATGAGACCGGATTCCAAAACGAGATGAAAGCTCAGAAAAACAAGGCTCGTGAAGCCCATAAGAATAGAGAAGGATCGGCATGGGAAAAGGATTTGTTTGCAAAAACAGATAAATCAGTCACCACCCAATTTGTAGGTTATTCTGAGTATTCTTGTGAAAGTACGGTTCAGTTCATCGTCCATGACGATGAACTGACTGACAGCGCCCAGCAGGACGACGCCATCACCCTTGTACTGGACAGGACACCCTTTTATGCGGAAAGCGGCGGTCAGACAGGTGACACAGGGGATATCTCCAATGCCAACTTTAAGATGGAGGTTACCGATTGCAGAAAAACCGCTGATGGTAAATACCTGCACATTGGAAAAGTGTTGTCCGGTGGCGTACACATCGGAGATAAGGTGACGGCAGCCATTGATATAGAGAAAAGAAAGGCTACGGCCCGTAATCATACCACGACTCACTTACTCCATAAGGCACTGAAAAATGTATTGGGTGACCATGTCAACCAGGCAGGCTCCCTTGTTTCTCCCGATAGGCTTCGCTTTGACTTTACTCATTTTTCCTCCATTACCCCTGAACAGATTGAGGCCATAGAAGATCAGGTTAATGAAAAGATATTAGAGAACTTGACTGTCACTGTTAAAGAGATGTCCGTTGATGAAGCCAAAAAAGATGGTGCTACGGCTCTGTTCGGTGAGAAATACGGCGACGTTGTACGTGTGGTAACAGCAGGGGGCTACAGTAAGGAGCTTTGCGGTGGTACTCATTTAAAATCAACTGGTGAGGCTGGTCTGATTAAAATTCTAAGTGAAAGCGGTATTTCGGCAGGGGTTAGGAGAATTGAAGCCTTAACCGGATTTAATGCCATAGCCTACTACCGGAATAGAGACGCACTCTTAAAGACCGCTGCCGATACGGCAAAATCTTCAACTGATGATATTGTGAGAAGAATAGAAGCCTTGTTTGATGAAATAAAAGGTACAAAGAAAGAGCTGGAGGAGGCCAATGCCAAGCTTATCAAGGGCTCCACGGACAGTCTGGTAGATGAAGCGCTAAGCGTTAAGGGTATGAAGATTGTTGCAGCTTCGCTGGAAGGCCTTGATATGAACGCCCTGAGAAATGCTTCCGATACGGTTAAGAATAAAATAGGCTCAGGAGTGGTTATACTTGTTTCCAGTAAGGACGGAAAGGTTAATCTTATTGTCTCTGCAACAAAAGATGCAGTAAGTGCCGGTATCCACTGCGGTAATATCATAAAGGACGCGGCAGCAGTATGCGGCGGTGGTGGCGGTGGACGCCCCGATATGGCCCAAGCCGGGGGAAAAGACCCAAATGGCATGGATGAGGCACTTAAAGTGGCCAAAGCCAAGGCCACAGAAATGCTGGGATGATGAAAATAAATCAGGAGTGATTGACGTGGATAACTGTCTTTTTTGTAAAATCATAAAGGGTGAGATTCCTTCTGCCAAGGTTTACGAGGACGATTATGTCTATGCCTTCAAGGATATTCATCCTGCGGCGCCTGTCCATGTTTTGGTGGTTCCAAAGGTTCATATTGAAAGTTTGGAAGGGCTCAATGAGGAAAATATCCAAAATATTGTCCCCATTCATAGCGGAATAAAAAAAGTTGCTCAAATAATGGGAATTAACAATACAGGATATCGAGTTATAGTGAATTGCGGAGAAAGCGCTGGACAAACCGTTTTCCATCTTCACTACCATGTTCTTGGCGGTATTCGGATGGGCGAAAAAATACTATAGTCCTATATATTAGGAAAAATGTATTGACGCTGTTTCAAACGCTATTATATAATAGAATACGTGCTGTAACATGGTTTACCATTCACACTGACTGGATAAATCCCCTGGCACGGCTGTACGTACGTTTCAGAGGGGAGGGATAGATGTGTCTGAAGTAAGAGTTAAGGAGAACGAATCCCTTGACAGTGCGCTTAAAAGATTTAAGAGACAATGTGCTAAGGCAGGCGTTCTCGCTGAAGTGAGGAAGAGAGAGCACTATGTCAAGCCCAGCGTAAAGCGCAAAAAGAAATCCGAGGCTGCGAGGAAGAGAAAGACAAAGTAAGGGGAGATAGCAATGACCCTTAAAGAGAGATTGTTGAATGATTTGAAGGACGCAATGAAGGATAAGGACAGAATCCGAAAGGATATCATCCAAATAATCCGGGCCGCCATCCTTCAAATCGAGAAAGATAAGCATATTACCCTTGATGATGAAGGAATTGCTGAAGTCTTGGCAAAAGAGTTGAAAAGTACACGGGATGCTCTTGCAGAAATAGAGAAGACTGACCGGACTGATTTAATTGACAAAGCCAAGCGTGAAATCGAAATCATTCAGCAATATATGCCGGAGCAGCTTACCGAGGAACAGGTAGAGACCATCGTCAAAGAGGCCATTCAGGAAACCGGCGCTCTGTCCGCCAAGGACATGGGCAAGGTCATGAAAGCTGTCATGCCCAAGGTGAAAGGCAGGTCAGACGGTAACCTGGTCAATGTCATAGTCAAGAAATTATTGTCATAGCTGACGAAGCCCGGAGAAACACCGGGCTTTGTTTTATGCCCAAAATCAAGACAATGTCTTATCATTTAATGGATGGAGTCAAGCATACATGGAGAATTATTATTTAGGCAATGGCAGGCATTGGGTTTTTTCAGAATTACCCTCTATGGAGCAACTCTCTGAGAATAAAAAAGATATTCCGGAGCTTCTTAAAAAGCTTCTGGTTCAAAGAAACATCATAATTCTGGAAGATGCGTCAAATTTTCTAAACCCTTCTCTTGAAGCGCTTCATGATCCTTTTTTACTGGAAGGCATGGATCATGCAGTCGACAGGATTGTTAGAGCCCTGAAAAATAAAGAAAAGATCCTGGTTTATGGCGACTATGATGTGGATGGCGTTTCTGCTACAGCCATTTTAATTCGCTTCTTTCAGTCCCTTAACGCTCAAATCGAGTATTATATTCCTGATCGCGTAGACGAGGGATACGGCATTTCAGACATGGCCGTAGAATACATAAGCAACCATGATTTTGATCTGGTTATTACAGTGGATTGCGGTATCACAGCACGGTTTCAAGTTGACACGCTTTACGAGCGGTGCACTGAAAAAGGCAGAATGGTTGACCTTATTATTACAGACCATCACCAGTGCAACGAGCAATTGATGCCGGAGGCTCTGGCTGTGATCAATCCACATTTACCGGCAAGCCAGTATCCTTTTAAGAACCTTTGTGGAGCCGGAATAGCCTTAAAGCTGGTTCAGGCTGTCAGCACCAGACTTGACATGCCCAAGGCCTATGAAGAGTATCTGGACTTGGCAGCTCTGGCAACCGTTGCTGATATTGTAGAGCTTAAAGGTGAAAACCGTATCATTACTAAATACGGCATTGAAAAAATCTTGAAGAATCCATGTAAAGGTATGAAGGCCTTGCTCAAAGTGTCGACGGTACAGCAAAACCAGTTGGATTCCTCTAAGATTTCCTTTACCATCGCACCAAGAGTCAATGCAGCCGGACGCATGGGTGATGCCAAATGGGCGGTGAATCTGTTTACTACAGATGATGAGCTTGAAGCCGAGAAAATTGCGCTTCTGCTTAACCAATCCAATACCAAAAGGCAGGAAGTTCAAGATGAAATTTACCGCTCAGCCGTTCAAATGATTGAAGAGGATTCCCGTTATCAAAAGGAAAAGTTATTGGTGGTTTATGGGGAAGGCTGGCATCACGGAGTTATAGGGATTGTAGCCTCCAAGCTGGTGGATCGTTATCATAAGCCGGCTTTTGTCATCTCCATTGAGGATGAAAAGGCTGTGGGCTCAGGAAGAAGTATAGAAGGATTTAACCTTTTCAACGCTCTGGAAGGCCTTTCAGATGTACTGATCAAATATGGCGGTCATGAGCAAGCCGGTGGCCTTACCCTTATGGCCGGGGATGTGGAATTCTTCCGTACACGTATCAATGCTTATGCAGATCAAGCTATCCGGGAAGAGATGCTATTACCGACTATGAATGTAGATCTTGATCTTAAGGGTGATGATGTGAACCTTGAAGCTGCTAGACTCATCTCCAGGATGGAGCCCTTTGGCTCAGGCAATCAAATGCCGCTATTTTGCTTCCGAGGTGCTGTTTTGTTAAGTAAAAAGGTAATTGGAAACGGCAAGCATCTAAGACTCACACTGGGTATTGACGGTCAGACTGCAGATGGCATTTATTTTGGAAAGGGCCATCTTGAAAAAGGCTTATTCATCGGAGATCGGGTGGATATTGTCTTTACCCAGGAGATCAATGTTTGGAATAATACCGAGTCTCTCCAGATTAAAATATGGGATATGCGCCTATCTGAGTCGCTGCTTACGAAAAACAGATTTTTGCTCAAAGCGGCACGCCAGGTTGAATGTCTTGATTGTGACGAAAATTGGCTTTATAATGGGATTAATGATAAAATAATCAATTTTGACGATATAGAGATTAACAGGGACATTCTTGCCATCATATACAGATATATAAACAAAATGGAGTCCAAAACCTTGTCCTTGTCCTTGTCCGATTTGTTCGTTCATACCAGAATTCTTGAAAATGAAACAAAAAAGAACATTAATTGCTTTAAATTTTTTGTGGCACTCCTGATTTTTGATGAGCTGACACTTATGGGCTTACATCTTGAATCAGATAACATATACATGCTTATTCCGTGTGATGAGCCAAAGAAGGTTAATCTGGAGGATTCAGAAATCCTTGACTGGGTGAATGAGGCCGTGCACGCATTACAATAGAGTCCTAAAATTAGAACGGTGGTATTTCATGATAGATGAATTTGTGAAGCTTAAGGAGTTGATAATTCAATATAACCCAAACGCCAATTTTGCGCTTATTGAGAAGGCCTACGATCTTTCAAAAATAGCGCATGAAGGTCAGGCGCGCGTTTCGGGGGACCCCTATATCATCCATCCGGTGGAGGTAGGTTGCATTTTAGCCGAGCTGGAAATGGATGAGAACTCTATTGCGGCCGGAATTCTCCATGATACCATAGAAGACACGACCTTTAGCTATGAGCAAATCAAAAAGGAATTCGGGGAGGAAATAGCTGAGCTTGTGGACGGCGTCACAAAGCTTACCAAAATTCCCCATACCACCAAGCAGGAGATTCAAGCCGAGAATTTCCGCAAGATGTTTCTGGCTATGGCCAAGGATATACGGGTCATAATCATTAAATTATGCGATCGTCTTCACAATATGCGAACCCTTAAATTCATGAACAAGGATAAGCAGCATCAAATAGCCCGTGAGACCATGGAAATCTATGCACCGTTGGCTCATCGACTAGGTATTCACAAGATTAAATGGGAGCTTGAAGATTTGAGCTTCCGATATATGGATGAAAAAAACTACTATGATCTGGTTGAAAAGATTGCCAAAAAGCGCCGGGAACGTGAAGAATATATTCAGAATGTCATTGAAGATGTCAAGAAAAAAACAGCTGAGGTAGGTATTGCTGCAGAAATCGAAGGGCGCGCCAAGCATCTTTACAGCATCTATAGAAAGATGACAAGCCAAAACAAAACTATCGAGCAAATCTATGATCTCTTCGCCATCCGTCTGATTGTGGATTCCGTAAAGGATTGCTATGCGGTTCTGGGCCTTATGCATGAGCTGTTCAAGCCAATGCCGGGCCGTTTTAAGGATTATATCTCCATGCCCAAGCCTAATATGTACCAATCCCTCCATTCTACGGTTATCGGCCCCGAAGGTATTCCCTTTGAGGTTCAAATTAGATCCCGGGAAATGCATCGTGTGGCTGAGGTCGGTATTGCGGCCCACTGGCAATACAAAGAGGGCGGGCACGAGGAAAAATCCTATGCTGAAAAGCTGTCCTGGCTCAGACAAATGATTGATTGGCAAAAAGATGCCCGGGATCCCGATGAGTTTATGGAAAATCTCAAAATAGACCTCTTCACCGATGAAGTTTTTGTTTTCACGCCCAAGGGTGATGTCAAGAACTTGCGTGCGGGTTCCAATCCCATAGATTTTGCCTATTCCATACACAGCGCCATCGGTAACCGTATGATCGGAGCCAAGGTCAATGGCAGGATTGTTAATCTTGATTATGAGCTCAAAAATGGCGACATAATTGAAATTATAACCTCGGGCGGCAGTAATGGACCCAGCCGGGATTGGCTGAAGGTCGCAAAAACATCTCAAGCCCGAAATAAAATTAACCAATGGTTCAAGAAGGAAAAAAGAGAAGAGAACGTTGAGCAGGGCAAGGAGATCTTTGAAAAAGAGGTCAAAAAGAATAGCCTGACTATGAATCAGGCTATAAAAAGCGACTATCTTGATACACTCTTAAAAAAATATAATTTCCATAATGTTGAGGATCTTTACGCAGCTATCGCTCTTGGCGCAATTACAGCCGCTAAAATTGTTTCCAAGCTCAAGGAGGAATACCGCAAGAGCCTTCCTCCCGAAGAGCAGACCAGTATGCTTCTTGATCAGATTGAAAAGGAGAACAAGAAGAAAAGTAAGACTGTACCGGATAGCGGCGTAGTAGTAAAAGGTATCGATAATTGTCTTGTAAGGCTGTCGCGCTGCTGTAACCCTGTTCCGGGTGACGAAATCATTGGCTATATCACCAGAGGACGCGGCGTATCTGTTCACAGAAGCGACTGCCCAAATGTCAAAAATACCATCATTGACGGTGACGCCAGGCTTATTGATGTCTATTGGTATCAGAATGTTTCTCATAATGTATCCTATTTGGCTGAGATCACCATGAAAGCTCATGACAGACCAGGGTTACTTGTTGAGATTACAAACGCCATAGGTGAGTCGAGAATACCCTTAAGGGCCATTAATGCCAGAACCTTAAAAGATTCTTCAGTTCTGATGCATATGACCCTGGAAATCAATAATACCGAACAACTGGACCGTATTATTTCCAAGATGAGCCGTATAAAGGATGTCTTTGAGATATCACGGAATAAATAGTAAATGAGTTTGGATACATGCGCGCTGTAGTACAGAGAGTAAAACATGCCGAGGTCCGGGTTGAGGGCCAGGTTACGGGTAAAATAGAAAAAGGACTTATGATCCTCCTGGGGGTAGGTCATGGTGATGATCGGAAGGACTTGGAGTATCTGGCTGATAAAATAGCAAATTTGCGCATTTTTGAAGACCAGGAGGGCAAAATGAACCTGTCGGTGCTTGATGTGGGCGGAAGCCTGCTTGTGGTTTCCCAGTTCACCCTGTACGGGGATTGCCGTAAAGGCAAGCGGCCCAGTTATTCAGATGCTGCAAGACCTGAGGAAGCCCAAAGGCTTTACGAGGAATTTGTGATGTATCTTCATGACAAGTATGACATAAAGGTAGAAACCGGTGTTTTTCAGGCCATGATGGATGTGGATTTTATTAACGAAGGGCCTGTGACATTGCTTTTGGATAGTAAAAAACATTCTGAACAAAGGAAAAGCTATGGAACTCAAGATTTTATCCAAGGGATTATTCGATTCAAAATGCTATTTGCTCTCAGACCAAAATGAGTGTGCTATTATTGACTGTGGTGTAAAAGCAGAGAATGTACTTGACGTGATAAAAGAAAAAGCACTTAAGGTTCGGTACATTATTCTAACCCATGGTCATGTGGATCATATTATTAATGTAAATGACTTGAAGCAAGCCACCGGCGCGGAGCTATGCCTCCATGAGGAGGAGCTGCCCTTATATTCTGACCCTGAAAAAAACGGGTACGCCCTTTTTGGGTTTGAAAATGAAGTTAAGCCTTCTTTACCGGATCGCCTGCTTAAGCATGGGGACAAGCTCCCTTTGGGGAATTTAACCTTGGAGATCATTCATACACCCGGGCATTCTCCGGGTTCAGTTTCTATTTTGTGTGACAGTCTTCTTTTCAGTGGAGACACCCTTTTCCACCGATCGGTAGGGAGGACGGATCTCTTTGGAGGAAGCTCAAAGAGGCTTGTTAACTCCATTCAAAACCGTTTATATACTTTGTATGGTGATGTTAAGGTTTATCCAGGACATGGTCCATCCACTACAATTGCCTATGAAAGGGAGAACAATCCCTATGTCTGATCAAAACAAGCTTTGGGTTATCCTTGAGGGTACAGATATGGAGCATGAGGCGTGGGAACTGATACGCCTCTTTTTTGTCGATGCCCATGCTATACAATTCATTCATGAAGATGAGTCAATAGAAGTATTTGATCCCGGTTCTTTAATGATAGTAAAGGTAGAAGAAAACAGGATGCTATGGACTTGCTGCGTCTATTACTTTTCTCATCTGGTAACCCTGGAAGAGCTGAAACTGGCACAAGTCCTGGAGATGGAACACCAAGCTTTCAGCCAGCGAAAGGTCAATCGGCATCAACTGAACGAACCGGGTGGGAGCCTGCTAAAAAGTCGTAATATCCTTGTGGGATTATGTATCTATGAAGTATTATCGAAAATTACAGGAAAGCAGCTTCCCTATGGTTCATTAACCGGTGTTCGGCCTGTAAAGCTTGCCATGCGGTGCCTTGACGACGGTATGGAAAAAGCTGATGCAGTGCAGCAACTGGTCAATGCTACAGGCATGACCGAGCAAAAGGCATGTTTACTATATGAGGTAGCAGAAGCTGAAAAACCCTATAGCTCCTATGATAAGAAAAGTATACACCTGTATATCGGAATTCCCTTTTGCGCCAGTCGATGCCTATACTGCTCCTTTACAGCCTATCCTATCGGACGTTATCAAAACCTGGTTCCTGCATATTTGGCTGCATTGGAAAAAGAGATACAGTTTGTGGCTCGATGGATTTATAAAAACGATTATAAAATCGGATCTGTTTATATGGGAGGCGGAACCCCTACAGCCCTGGATGCTCCTAGTCTGACTCGGCTTTTGACGCAGATCAATCAAAGCTTTGAGCTTCAGGGAAAAGAATTCACGGTTGAGGCAGGAAGGCCCGATACCATCACTCATGAAAAGCTGGAAGCCATGCATGGACAGCAGGTTACACGCATTAGCATCAATCCTCAGACCATGAACCGGGAGACTTTGAAGCTTATTGGCAGAAATCATACCCCTGAGGATATTCAGGATAAGTATAAAATGGCAAGGAGCCTGGGCTTTGACAATATTAATATGGATCTGATTGCAGGACTTCCCAAAGAAAATCTGGAGATGTTTCGTAACACCCTAGAATTAATTGAGGCCATGGCACCCGATAGTCTAACCGTTCATACAATGGCAGTTAAACGGGCGTCCAGGCTACGGGAGGAACAGGAGTGTTTTTCTGCAACACCCGATGATGTGGTGGAAGCCATGATTGAGGAAGCAAGGCAAACGACATTGAAAATGGGTATGAGGCCCTATTATCTGTACCGGCAGAAAAACATCCTGGCTAATCTTGAAAACACGGGTTATGCCAAGCCGGGCCTTGAATGCCTTTATAATATTCATACCATGGAGGAGAGGCAAACCATAATTGCTCTGGGGGCAGGAGCCGCCTCGAAATTTGTATTTCCTGATAATAAAAAGATTGAGCGTAGTTATAATGTCAAGGAAGTTACCCAATATATAGACCGTATCGACGAAATGCTGGAAAGAAAGCAGATAATGTTTGAAGTGTATGAGGTATGATAAAAAAGATACTCCATTTATTGAAGTATCTTTTGATTGACGATCTTTTATATCATCACTTTTTTATATTTATACTCAGTATTTCACCCACATACATGCGATGGTAATCCTTATTCGGATAGTTATTCTCTATAGTGGGGTCTATAAACTGCTTAGGCTCAAGATCATGAAAATAGAGCTTTTTGCATTCTAAAATCAGTCGTGCCTGCTCAAAACCAATGGTGTTATTTATTCCGGCAAAGGGCTTAAGACCAGTTTCCTTAACCTTATCAATGTCCCTTCCAGATTTCTTTCCGCAGATATTAAGAGCATTCTTCCATTCATCAGAAAAGAAACAGAGCGAAAAGTTATCGTTTTTTTCCATAAACTCATAGGTATAGCGGATGGGACGAACAACGACAAAACAAACATTTTTTCTCCACAGGACTCCCATGCCACCCCAGCTTGCCGTCATCATATTAAAGTTGTCGGGAGTTCCGGATGTGATAAGCATCCAATCCTGACCGATAAGCTTGAATACATTATCAGTCAAATCACTTGGCTTCATTATCTGAAAAGCGTTATCCAAATGAATCAGCTCCTTATGGGTATATTTAGAAATAGTATACCATGAATAATAGCCTGTTAACAATTTAAGTTCTATGATATTCTTTACGAGTGCGATTTATTAGAACCTTGTAATTTGACAGAATGAAGTGGACAAGCTTAAAATAAGTAGTGCGAAGTAGTTTTGGAGGTAATTTATGAATATAACCAGAAAGATAGCAGTCATCTGTCTTTCATTGATAATGACAGTCCTGCTGTTTGCTTGTCGGGAGGGGGAGCAGCCCCCCAAGAAAGAACCGATAAAAAAACCGAATGAATCTTTTTTGAAATACGGAGAAACCAATGAGACTATTGTCGAGCTCAGTAAGGTAACCAACTCAATATGGGTGCATACTTCCTATTTTGAGGAAAATGGTGTGCTTGTTCCTGCAAATGGTTTAATTGTGGTTGCTGACAATAGCTTGGTTCTTATTGATACACCATGGACCGACAAACAGATGGAAAGCTTGGACAAGCTTGTCCACGAGGCTTTTAAGGGCGGCTTCAGTACGGCTATAGTCACCCATGCCCACCCTGATAGAATGGGAGGAGCCAGCTATCTTCAGAAGAAGAAAATCCCTATAGCAAGCCTGGAAATTGTGGCCGAAAAAGCGAAAGAAAAAGGGTTAGTCATACCGGATCAGGTTAGCAAAGCAGATTCTGTCATTCTTGACCTCGATAATACCGATTTTGAGATCTTTTTTCCTGGAGAAGGACATAGTTCCGATAATACAGTGGTTTGGATAGAAAAGTACAATGTTCTTTATGCAGGCTGCCTAGTGAAGGAGCTTGGTTCCAATTCTCTGGGTAATATTTCAGAGGCCAATTTGCATGCCTGGCCCACTTCCATTGAAGTAATCAAAGAAAAATATGAAAATATTGATATTGTGATTCCAGGCCACGGCCAGTGGGGGGATACAAGCCTCATAGACTATACCTTGGAACTACTGGAAGAATAATTGCTTTAGCTTAAGTTGCAACATTTCTATCATATTTCCCAAAATATTCTCATAATATTGCTTTAAAATGTAAAATATACAGTAAAGTCACAGTATAATGCAAGTAAAGATGTAAAAAACTTCATTATATTAAAATTTAGTCTAATTGGAATGAGCTATAAGATTGGTTAAGAATCTCATTAATCTATAGTCCTAAAGCTAGATACATATGTATCTAGAGCTCTTTTTATCTATATTAATCATATAATGATATATTTCTTTATTATAGTTGTATTTTGATAATTCTTCCAGTATAATTATCACAAACACGCCATAAGTGTTATCTATGATAGGTAGGAGGAGTTATGATGAAAAAGTCAAGGATCACCGCAATTATTGCTCTTGTTATTTGCTGTGCTTTCATGGTCGCTTCTTGTGGTACACAAACCTCAACCTCCAGCTGGGATCTTGCAGTTAAACAAATCGACATTATTAAGGGCACGAACCCTGAAAAGAGCCCAGACGTTGTTTCCAACAGAAAAGATACACTTATAATTGGATCTACGGACTTTAATGGTATTTTTACACCCGGTTGGGCTGAAAGTGCTTATGATCAGGCCGTCACCATCCTTGTCCACGGCGCTCTTATTGAGCCTGATTTCGATGCCAAGCCTGTTCCCGGATTGGCTGACTTTAAAATTTCTGAGGATAACCTCACCTATACGCTTACTGTCAAGAATGGCGTCAAATTCTCAGACGGTACCCCTCTCACAGCCAAGGACATTGAATTTACATATTATGTTCTTTGTGATCCGTCCTATGACGGCCCAACGGATGCCGCCTCCATCGGTATTGTCGGTTACAAGGACTATTTTGATAATAAAACCGATACTATTTCCGGCATCAAGGTTGTTAATGACAAAACCATTGAGATCAAGCTTGAAAAGGTTAACGCAAAGGCTATCTGGTTCTTTGGAGATCCTGTCATGAGCAAAGCTTACTACGGCAAGGATTATAAAAAAGGTAATCTTGATGGCATCAAAGCTCTCCACAACACACCGATGGGAGCCGGCCCCTACAAGCTCACAGAGCTCAAGCTGGGTGAAAGCATCACTCTCGCGGGCAGGGATGATTATTCTAAGGGTGCTCCGAAAATCAAGAATGTCATTTATTCTGTAACCCCAGAAGGGCAGGAGCTTGAAAGAGTGACCCTCGGCGAGGTTGATATCGATTTCCCCACCGTGGGCGTGGATAATATTGAAGAGGCGAAAAACGCCGGATTTGTTGACATATACCGCTTCCCCACCAATGGCTACGGTTATGTCGGATTCAGAAACGACGATCCCAAGTATTCGGACAAGAGAGTCCGTCAGGCCCTTATACATGCTTTGAACAGAAAAGATGTTGTTGAGGCTGTTTTTGGTCCTTACGCCAATGTTATAAATATTCCTAACTCAAAGGTTTCCTGGGCGTATACGGAGGAGGGCATCAACAAATACGAATTCGATCTTGCAAAAGCCGAGACCCTTCTGAAAGAGGCGGGCTGGACCAAGAATGGCAACGGCAAGCTTGAAAAGGATGGAAAAGAGTTTAAAATCCTATTTACCACTATCCAAGGTCACTCAGTTACCGGACCCATGCTTCCCGTCATGAAGGATGATTATGCCAAGCTCGGTATTGACCTTGAGATTGAATATGTTGACTTCCCCACCCTTATGGATAAATCCAACGCAGGAAAAGCCGATATGTGGTTCATGGCCTGGGGCTTGGTTGCCGATCCTGATCCCTATGGCACCTATGGTTCAGACGGACCTCAAAATAAGTATTATTATAAGAGCGCCGATGCTGACAAATACATGAAGGAAGCCCTGTTAACCACAGACATTGAAAAGAGAAAGGAAGTCTACAAAAAAGTTTATAAGACCCTCAATGAAGATGTTCCCTGCCTTTGGGTGTATCAGCGAAGCGATATGTGGGCTGTGAACTCAAGGGTTAAGAACTTCAAGGTATCACCTTACAGGGATTATTACTACGATCTTTATCAAACAGAGCTTTCAAGCGCAAGTAAATAATTCTTACCCTGTTTAATCTGAAACAAATACCCGGTTCTTTCCGGAGTCGGGTATTTGTTTTGCTTATATTATTAACCTGTAAACTGGAAGGTGAACCATGAAGCAATATATTATCAGACGCTTGCTGCAATATATTCCCATATTGATTGCCACCGCGTTGATTATTTTTTCAATCGTAGCCCTCGTACCGGGAGATTATATCGATTCCGTTGTCGGTGCCAATCCCAGATATTCGGCTGAGAAGATCGAAATGCTGAAGGACAAATACGGCTTTAACAAACCTCTTCTGGAACGCTTTGCAGTATGGATTGGAAACGCCTTCAAGGGAGATTTCGGCGAATCTCTCACTTATCAGAAACCCGTAACGGAAATCATCGGTCTATTTATGTGGAATTCCTTTTTTCTTGCGTTTATGGCGTTCCTGCTGGAAGTTCTGATTGCCATTCCAATCGGCATCATATCGGCAACCAGGCAATATTCAAAGCTGGACTTTACTGTGACGGCTTTGACCATGATTGGCCTTTCCATGCCGTCATTTTTTATAGGATTGCTATTAAAAAAGATTTTTTGCATAGATTTGCAGCTTCTGCCCCTGGCGGGAATGCGAACACTTGGTGTTGAAATGTCAGGCCTTGCGGCCGTTTGGGATATATTCAAGCATATGCTTTTACCCGTTATAACCCTGTCCCTTCAGGGTATCGGAGCTTGGATGATGTATACGCGCTCCTCCATGCTGGACGTCATTAAGCAGGATTATATCAGAACAGCCCGCGCCAAGGGTCTGTCAGAGAAAATTGTTATCTATAAGCATGCCTTGAGAAACGCCATGATTCCCATAGCCAACCTTTTGGGTATGAGCATACCCGGTCTGTTTACAGGCGCCATTATAACCGAGCAGGTTTTCGCTTTTCCGGGTATCGGCAAGGTTGCGGTTGAAGCATTGACCAAGCGCGACTATATGTTTATTGTAGGCTTTAACCTGTTCGCGGCGCTCATGTATTTTTTGGGTGCGCTTATGGCCGACATCATGATGGCTATGACAGATCCCAGAATAAAGCTGAAATAGGGGGGGTGGAGATATGATGAAGGAAGAAATTAAACCAGTTCATGAGCAAGAAAAAATACTGTCTCCCGGGGCTATGGCCATAAAACGGTTCCTGAGAAACAAGCTGGCCATAATAGGAATTATAACATTGGCGATTGTGACCATCGTTTGCATTTTTGGACCCATCCTATCACCCTATGAAATTTTGCAAACAAAAATCATTAATGCTAAAAAGCCGCCCAGTATGGCTCATTGGTTAGGTACCGACTTGGCGGGGCGCGATGTTTTACTCAGATTGCTCTATGGAGGAAGAATATCTCTGACCGTTGGTTTAGTATCGACTTTTATAACTGTACTTATTGGTGTGTTTGTAGGTGGTACCTCAGGCTATTACGGCGGGAAAATAGATAGCTTTCTTATGCGGGTCACCGATGTTTTTATGGGGCTTCCGCTTTTGCCTATTTTATTGGTTTTAGCCTCCATTATCTCAGATATGAGAATCACACCGGAGACGCGCATTTATTATGTCATGTTCATTATCGGCGTGCTGACATGGCCGGCGCTGGCCCGTCTTGTCCGGGGCCAGATACTCTCCCTGCGGGAGCAGGAGTTTATGATGGCCACCGAGGCCCTGGGACTTCGGGACAGCCGTAAGATATTCAAACATCTCGTTCCCAATGTCATTCCGGTTATTATCGTCAATACTACATTAAATATCAGCGGCTCAATCATCCTGGAATCAACCCTGAGCTTTCTGGGGCTTGGCGTTGCGCCTCCTTACCCGTCATGGGGCAATATGGTCAACGTTGTCAATGACTTTAAAGAATTTAAGCTTCGCCCCTGGCTGTGGATTCCGCCAGGAATTATGATTTTTGTTACCGTAATGGCTATCAATTTCATCGGAAATGGCTTAAGAGACGCTTTTGACCCGAAGATGAAGCAGTAGGGAGGCCCATCGAGATGGCAAAAACACTATTAGAGTTTAAAAATTTGCATACCTATTTTCATACCGACCGGGGTACAGTAAAAGCTGTCAACGGTGTATCCTTCAAAATCAATGAAGGGGAAACTGTTTGTGTGGTTGGCGAGTCGGGCTGCGGAAAGTCGGTTACTGCGCTATCCCTCATGCGCTTGATTGCCACGCCTCCGGGTGAGATTGTCGAAGGCGAAATCGTATATAACGGGCAGGATCTCTTAAAGGCCAATGAGGATGACATCCGTCATTTAAACGGCAATGAAATCAGCATGATTTTTCAGGAGCCTATGACCTCTTTAAACCCCGTCTTTAAGGTTGGGGAACAGATTGCCGAATCCATTATCCTTCATGAAAAGCTCTCTCCGGCTGAGGCGAAGGCAAAGGCCATTCAAATGATTGAGCTTGTCAATATTCCCAGGGCTAAGGGTGTTTATGATTCCTTTCCCCACCAGCTTTCAGGTGGTATGCGCCAGCGCATCATGACGGCCATGGCTCTGTCATGCAACCCCAGGCTTCTCATAGCCGATGAACCTACAACCGCTCTGGACGTTACCATTCAAGCCCAAATTTTAGACCTTATACGGGATATGAAGCAAAAGCTGGGTATGTCTATCATGCTAATTACCCATGATCTGGGTGTTGTGGCTGAAATGGCTGATTATGTGGTGGTTATGTATGCAGGTAAGGTCATTGAAGAAGGCCCTGTTTACGAGATCTTCAAGAATACCAAGCATCCCTATACCATTGGATTGCTAAAATCCAAACCCATTATATCAAAACCTCAGGAACGGCTGTATTCTATTCCGGGGCAGGTACCTAACCCCATAGGATTAAAGGATAGCTGTTATTTTCACAGCCGCTGCCAGTATTGTATGGATAAGTGCATTGATACAATACCTCCAATGCTGGATTTAGGAAATAATCACAAGGTAGCCTGCAGGCTTTTTGATAAGGAAGGGGTGAGGATATGAACCAACCACTGGTTAAAATAGAAAACCTCAAAAAGTATTTTCCCATCACTGACGGCGTCTTTCAAAAAACCGTAGGCCATGTAAAAGCTGTTGATGATGTTTCATTTGAAATTAACAAAGGGGAGACCCTGGGCTTGGTTGGTGAGTCAGGCTGCGGTAAAAGTACCATAGGCAGAACCATGCTTCGGCTTTATGAAAAAACAGATGGAAAAGTATATTTCAATAATGTCGATATTTTTAAGCTGAAACGTAAGCAATTACGTGAGATAAGGCCCAAAATGCAAATTGTCTTCCAGGATCCATACAGCTCGTTAAATCCGAGGATGACTGTGGGTAATATCATTGGTGAAGCTTTATTAGATCATAAGCTCTGTAAAAAGGAAGACTATGATAGCCGTGTGGCTAAGATAATGGATGACTGCGGCTTGCCTTCCTACTATATGGACCGCTATCCTCATGAGTTTTCCGGGGGTCAGCGTCAACGTATCGGAATTGCCAGGGCGCTTGCAGTTGCTCCTGAATTTATTGTGGCTGATGAGCCGGTATCGGCCCTTGATGTATCCATACAGTCTCAGATTATTAACCTGATGATGGATCTGCAGAAGGAGCATGGCTTAACCTATCTCTTTATTTCCCATGACCTGTCGGTGGTGGAGCATATCTCAAACCGTGTAGGTATTATGTATCTGGGTTCCATTGTAGAGATAGGGCCTAAAGAGAGTGTCTTTAGAAAACCGCTCCATCCCTACACCAAAGCATTAATGTCAGCTGTGCCTATTCCAGACCCGACTCTGAGACGGGATAGGATTGTATTGGAAGGGGATATTCCTTCACCTGCCAACCCTCCGGAGGGCTGTAAATTCCATACCCGCTGTCCTATTGCTACTGAAAAATGCAAGGTGGATAATCCGAAACTGATTAATAAAGGAAACGATCACTTTGTGGCTTGCCATTATGCTTCAAACGAATAACCGCACCAATTCTGTAAACTGAATTATAGCGATAACTAATCATAAGGATGAGTTGATTGGACGATAGAGAATTAAAGACTACCAATAAGCCCTATAATGTTTTTACAGCACAATATGATGATGGGCATAAAGAGACTGCTGAGGAAGAAGAAAGACTTAAACTTCAATGGAAGGATATTCTTGCTATTATAATTGCCATTTACAGGATCTTTCTTCCCTGGGCGTTTGCCATAGCGGGGATTTACTTCTTTCTCTTTTTGCTCTATGACTGGATATTCTAATTAAAAGAACGTTTGATTTAATCAGTGATTGAGTCAGTCGTTCTTTTTTTCTGCTCAATTCTTCACTTTTAGGTTTTTAAGGATAAATGGCCATGATATAATAACCTCACCCGTTAATGAAATTAAAAATTTCGAATGGGCTCCGAGAACATTGATACTTCGTATTAATATGACAGAGGTGGATTATGGTCATAAAAAAAAGGGGTATTCTGATTACCCTCATTATTTTGTTATTATTGGTGTTCTTTTTATATTGGGAGAATAACTGCTTGGATGTCTCAAAGTATGTTTTAAGCTATAACAAGCTCCCTGAGGGCTTTGATGGATATAGAATCGTACAGATCAGCGATATGCACGGCAAAACCTTTGGCCGGAAGAACAGTGCCCTGGCAAGAAAAATAAAGAGGTTAAAACCTGACCTTCTTATTGCCACAGGGGATATGATGAGTTCTACCATCAATGACGGAGGAGCCTTTCTTGATTTCCTCGACAGCTTTGATAATGCCTGTCCAGTCTACATGAGCCTCGGCAATCACGAACAGATTGCCCGGTGGTTGCTTGACGAAAATAATAATGTTAATTACGAGCGCTTTATCGCTGAAGTAAAAAAACGCGGTGTAAGGCTTCTGGATAATGAAAGAGTGTTCATTGAAAAAAATGGTGATACCCTGGCTCTGGCGGGACTGACTATAGAGCTTTATCATTATTCACGCAGAGATCTGGACCCTTATGATGAGAGCCTTTATTTAAAAAAGTCTTATATAGATGATGTTTTAGGGAACCCCCCTGAGGCATTCACGGTCTTAATGGCGCACAACCCCGCCTATTTTAAAGAATACACCGCCTGGGGCGCGGATTTGATTTTATCCGGTCATGTCCATGGCGGTGTCATTCAAGTTCCCTTTAAGGGGGGCCTTCTATCTCCGGAACACGTCTTTTTCCCTGAGTACGATGCAGGACTCTTTGAAGAAGACGGATCAAAAATGATTGTTAACAGAGGCTTGGGCTATTCGGTCATCAATTTTCGGCTTTTCAACAGACCCGATGTATCTCTGATTGAACTTAACCGGACAAAGAGTCATTGAAAGCATATCGGTCTCAAAAATTCATTTTCTCTGCCTGCACAGCTCAAAGTATTGGGCTTCCAATTCCTTCTTCATCGTATCATCCTTACAGGAATCAATGCGTGCTGATAGTTCAGCGAGCCGCATATTGAGTATGGTAGCATTCAGGGTATTTTCAGTAACCTTCTCTTTAGGACGTTTTTTATGATCCTCATCAAATTCCTTCAGTGAGCCTTCAAAGGTTCTGACATCCTCATTCTCAATCATTAAAAGTCTTTCACCGATATTTTCTATGAATTTGCGGTCATGGGAAATAAGGAGCAGCGTACCAGTATAATCGCACAGAACACGTTCCAGAGCTTCCATGGAAAAGACATCAAGGTAGTTTGTTGGCTCGTCAAGAATAAGAAAATTCGCATCAGATACCAATATTCTGGCCAAAGACACCTTTACTTTCTCACCACCGCTTAAAACCGAGACCTTTTTAAACACATCATCCCGGGCAATCAAAAGACGGGCCAGTATGGTGCGGACTTCGTGCTCGGGACGAACACTCCCGGTCATAACGTTTTCAAGAATCGTTTTGTTCTCGGAGAGAATTGAAAAATCCTGTTTGAAATAACCGATCTTGACTCCAGGAGCTATGGCTATGGCATTATCGAAATCACTGCCCAATGTGGTAATCTGGTCTCCTTGATTTCTAATTAAAAGCTCTACCAATGTGGTTTTTCCCGTGCCGTTATCTCCCAAAAGTGCGGTTCTTTTGCGGGATGGAATCTCAAAGCTCACATCCTTTAGAAGCGATAATCCAGAAAAGCCTATAGTAAGGTGCTCTGCTCTGACTGCTACTGAAGAAATAGGGTTCTTAGGGGGATCAATGGCCATCTTGACATGAGGTAATTCCTGGGGCTTTTCTTTCTTTTCAAGGTGGTCGACTCTGGTCCGCATAGCTTCGATACTCTTATGAAGCTTTTCCTGTGTTTCAGTTGCACTTCGTCTGTGAAGACGGGCTTCAGAATTTCCCATTCTTTTAGGGGCATTTCTGATGGAACGGGTATTTTCAGTACGCTCCTGGACACGGTCTTCCAGTCTTCTTTTCTCCTTGGCATAGGATTCGTACTCGAAAAGCTGACGGTTATAGAGCTCCTGACGCTGTTCAATGTATTGGGAGTAGTTACCGGAAAAGCTCCTGATCTTGCCGTCTACAATTTCAAGAATGCTGGTACAGAGACGATCCAAAAGACTTCTGTCATGGGAAACCAGGAGCAAGGCTCCTGAAAAGCTTTGCAATTCTTTTTCCACTACACCGGAAGCCGTCATATCCATATTGCTGGTTGGCTCATCAGCAAAAAGTAGCCCGGCTTGAGGATCATAGGTCAAGGAAAAACGGGCGCGCGACTTCTCACCACCGCTCATATTCTGGTGGAGCATTTCAAAGTTCACGCCCAGGGAAGAAGATAGCTTTCCATCGACGGGACCATTCGTAAAGGGGGATGTTATTTCCGGAACACCATCATCCTGCTGACGAATAAAAGAAAGTCGCGTGTATGCTTTAATCTGCCCTTCATCAGGGGATTCCAGCCCAGCCAGAATTTTAAGCAGGGTGCTTTTGCCTGACCCATTAGCTCCCACGAGTCCAATACGATCTCCCGAATATATTTTTAGTGAAACGTCGCTAAAAAGCTTTCTATCACCATAGGACTTGCTTATTTGATCACAGTTGAGTAATAACATAAAAAAACCTCCCGAAAAGCGCTATGCTGCCGGAAGGTCTGATCAGAACAAAGCCTTAAAGCTATACAAGGATAGTATCAAGGATAAGCAAACACCATATGAACAGCCAATTCCGGATGCATAAACGAAACTTAAAAACAAGTATTCATTTTAATTTTACCGAAATCAGCCAATTCTCATCAGTATAAATACCTTACCCTTTCATTGGAGTACATTCGCATCATAGCATGTGTAATAAAACTTCGTCAAGGTAATAATTTAAATCGGAGTGGGAAATCGAAAAACTGATAAAACTTACCATCATTATTAATTATGTACGAAGAATCAAAAATATAGATGTTGATAATTAGTAAAAAAATGTTACAATAAAGTTAAAAGTTCATTATCAATAAAAAAGGGGAATAATTTTATGAAGAAAGTTTTGTCAATTGTTCTGGTTCTTGTACTTATTGGTACAATGTTCGCAGGCTGCGGTGGTCCAAGCACTTTTGAGATTGCGCTTATTACCGACAAAGGCAACATTGACGACAAATCCTTTAATCAAGGCTCTTGGGATGGCGTAGTAGAATTTGCAAAGGCTAATAAAATTTCACACAAATACTATAAACCTGAGGATGCTACTGATGCAGCCTATCTTGCATCTATCGATCTGGCTGTAACCGGTGGAGCAAAAGTTGTTGTAACTCCTGGCTTTTTATTTGAGGTCGCAGTTTTTGAAGCACAGACAAAATATCCCAATATTAAATTCATACTCCTGGATGGTTCACCTCATACACCAGACTACAAAGACAATACTATAAAAGAAAATGTTGCCAGCATTAAGTATGCTGAAGAAGAATCCGGCTATCTTGCAGGATATGCTGCTGTTAAGGATGGTTTGACCAAGCTCGGTTTCATGGGCGGTATGGCCGTTCCAGCGGTACAAGCCTTTGGATACGGATATTTACAGGGTGCTGAGGCAGCTGCTGCAGAGATGGGTCTTGCTGATGGTTCAATTTCAGTTACTTACCACTATACAGGCGACTTTGCAGAAACCGATACCAATAAGGCTACTGCTAAGACCATGTTCCAAGAAGGTGCAGATGTTATCTTTGCCTGTGGCGGATCTGTAGGTAAGAGTGTTATGTCTGCTGCGAGCGAAGCCAGCAAAAAGGTAATTGGTGTTGACGTCGACCAGAGATATGACAGCGACACCGTTATGACTTCTGCTACTAAGGGCCTTGGAGCTTCTGTTAAGCAAGTACTTGAGGCTATCTACAAAACCAATGGCTGGAACAAATTTGCAGGCACAACCACATACTTTGACGCCAAAAACGGTGGTGTAGGTCTCCCGACAGTAGTTATTGGCGATGCAAAAGCCAATGCATTTGACAGATTCAAATCTTTCAATAAAGCAAATTACGATGTTGTATATGCAAAGCTTGTTGACGGCTCTATAGATCCTATCCGTGAAATCAAAGTTGCTGATCCTAATGGTTATGCAACAGCTGATGAGCTTGTTTCCGGTCTTAAGCTTGCTAAGGTTGCTGTAGTAACAAGATAATAAAACAATAACGTTACCTAACATATTGGTCGAAGCCTTATGGAGGGTGGAACAGATAAAGGGGAAGGCAGATGGCTTTCCCCTTTATTAAGGATTAATATCATTATTAATATTCATTTTATTCATGAACAAGGTTCTGCTAGGAAAATGTTTTAAGATGACTATATGTCCTGAAGAAAAATATAACGATAAGAGGTAAATATGGAAGATTATATTATCGAAATGCTCAACATCACTAAAGAATTCCCCGGCATTATAGCAAATGATAATATAACCCTGCGTTTAAAAAAAGGTGAAATTCACGCACTATTGGGAGAAAATGGTGCCGGTAAATCTACCCTTATGAGCGTGCTTTTTGGCTTATATCAGGCAGAAAAGGGAGAAATCAGGAAAGACGGGAAAATAGTAAAAATAAATAATCCCAATGACGCTAACGCTTTGGGTATTGGTATGGTTCATCAGCATTTTAAGCTGGTTGAAATTTTTACAGTGCTTGAAAATATCATTTTAGGTGTTGAACCGAACAAACTTGGCTTTATACAGAAAAAGGAAGCCAGAGAAAAAGTATTAAAGCTTAGCGAGCAATATGGTCTCAAAGTTAATCCCGATGCAGTCATTGAAAAGATTTCAGTGGGCATGCAGCAGAGGGTTGAGATCTTAAAAATGCTTTTCCGTGACAATGACATTCTCATTTTCGATGAACCAACCGCTGTGTTAACCCCTCAGGAAATTGATGAGCTCATGGACATCATGCGGGGCTTTGCACAAGAAGGGAAATCCATACTGTTTATTACCCATAAACTGAATGAGATCATGGCTGTTGCCGACCGTTGTACCGTTCTATGGAAAGGTAAATGTATAGGAACTGTTGATATAAAGGAAACCACCAAAGAAGAATTATCGAGAATGATGGTGGGACGGGATGTCAGTTTTGAAGTTGCCAAAGAAGAGATGGCGGCAGGAGATGTGATTCTTTCTGTCAAAAATCTTTCAGTCCCCTCCAAACACCATAAAAACAACGCTGTCAATAATGTCTCTTTCGATGTAAGAGCAGGTGAAATTGTTTGTCTTGCGGGAATTGACGGAAACGGGCAAACCGAGTTTGTGTCAGCTCTTACTGGACTTGAAAAGTCAAGCGGCGGAAGTATTACGCTTTGTGGCCGGAATATAACAAAAGCGAATATCCGAACCCGGTCGAAAACCGGTATGAGCCACATTCCTGAAGATCGTCATAAACATGGTCTTGTCCTTGATTATTCCTTGGAGGAAAATCTGGTATTACAGCGCTATTGGGAACCTGAATTTCAGAATAAGGGATTTATAAAAAGTCGTGCGGTGCGCTCATATGCCATGAAATTAATCGAGCAATTTGATGTTCGCAGTGGGCAGGGACCCATCACTGTCGCACGAAGCATGTCGGGAGGCAACCAGCAAAAGGCTATTATTGCACGTGAAATTGACAAAAAGCATGAGCTTTTGGTTGCAGTGCAGCCAACCCGGGGACTTGATGTTGGTGCCATTGAATACATTCACAAGCAGCTAGTGGCGAGACGGGATGCGGGGAAAGCCGTTTTACTTGTATCCCTTGAGCTTGATGAAGTCATGAATGTAAGTGATCGCATACTTGTCATGTATGAAGGAGAAATAGTAGGTGAGCTGGATCCGAAGAAGACCACAGTTCAAGAACTCGGTCTTTACATGTCGGGCGCAAAGCGTAACATTGTAAAGGAGAATGAACATGCAGTTTGATATAAAAAAAGTGACAAAAAGCAAGAGCTTTTCGGCATTTACATCGGCACTGCTGGCTATATTTCTAGGTCTTATCTTCGGGCTCATTGTTATGATAGTGGCAAGTCCGGAAAACTCTTTTTCCGGTTTTCAGATGCTGCTTTTAGGCGGCTTTGGACGACTTGGGGATGTATTTTTCTACGCAACTCCGATAATGATGACCGGTCTGGCCGTGGGATTTGCCTTTAAGATGGGTTTGTTCAACATCGGTGCTTCTGGCCAGTATACCATGGGCATGTTCTTTGCGATGTATGTGGGCTTTATGTGGAAGCTCCCTCCAGGTATTCACTGGGTGGTATGCATACTGGCCGGTATGGTTGGTGGCATGATCTGGGGTTTTATACCGGGACTGTTTAAGGCTCTGCTGAATGTGAATGAAGTTATTACATCCATCATGTTCAACTATATTGGTATGTATTTGGTGGACATGCTTATTTCGGGAAATGCCACCATGTACATTTCAACCAAAGCCAGAACGGCCTATCTTCCGACTAGTGCCCAACTCATGTCTCTGGGCATTAAAAATTCCAGTGCCAATATTTCTTTTATTTTTGCTATTGCCATAGCGGTTCTTTTATTTGTAATTTTGCAAAAGACGATCTTTGGCTATGAGTTAAAAGCGACCGGATATAATAAATTTGCCAGCATATATGCTGGTATGAACGGCAAGCGCAATATTATACTCACCATGGCAATTGCAGGTGCTTTGGCAGGGCTTGGCGGAGCCTTTGCGATTCTAGCTCCCTCCACCATTTCCGGCAGCAGCATGACTTATGAACCTATTAATGTTATTGCCCCCAATGGCTTTAATGGTATAGCTGTAGCGCTTCTAGGAAGTTCAAACCCCATCGGAATCATTTTTTCTGGTATATTTGTATCCTATATTCAGCGGGGTGGCACGCTTGCAAGCTTGTTCGGCTACAAACCCGAAATTATAGATGTTGTTATTGCGGTTATTATTTATTTTTCAGCCTTTGCCATGGTCATGAATGCAACCATCGCCAGGCTGATAAAGAGGCGAAAAGTCAAGCATGTTGACACGGCAGAAGTGAGTCCTACAGCAGATAAACCTATCCAGACAGAAATTAAGGAGGAGGCGTAAACGATGGATACATTGTATTATTTAATTCAAAATACGCTTCCGGTTGCCATCCCATTGCTTTTGGTGGCACTGGGCGGTATGTTCAGTGAACGAAGCGGCGTAATCAACATTGCTCTTGAAGGTATTATGCTCTTTGGTGCGTTTTTTGGATGCCTCTTTGTTTACTTTGTTCAGGGAACTCCAATGGATGCACAGTTAATCTTAATTCTCGGAATGCTGGTTGCTGCTGTTTCAGGATTCTTATATTCACTCCTTTTGTCCTTTGCGGCCGTTAATATGAAGGCCGATCAGACCATTACCGGTACATCACTTAATATGTTGATTCCCGCAGCAATATTGCTGTTTGCAAAAATGTATTTCAATAGTGACGGTGTTACAACCAATAAGAACTTTTATCTTAAAGAGATACCCGTTCTTAGCGAAATACCTATATTGGGTAAACTATTCTTTCAGAATACGTATATCACAGTATATATTGGAATTGTGTTTTTTATCCTAGCGACTATTCTTCTTTATAAAACAAAGTTTGGTCTACGTCTTCGAGCTTGTGGCGAGCATCCCCATGCAGCTGATTCTGTTGGTATAAACGTGCTGATCATGAGATATGGCGGTGTAAGCCTTTCAGGTATCCTTGGCGGTATCGGCGGCTTTTTCTATGCGGTAGGGGTTATGGATGGAAACACTAACGGCCACACCGGTGTTGCCGGGTTCGGTTTTCTGGCACTTGCGGTCATGATATTCGGACAATGGGAGCCTCTAAAGATATTCCTGGCAGCATTATTCTTTGCATTCTTGCGTACATTGGCCTATTCCGTTGCACTTATCCCATTCTTGAGTTCTTTAAATATCAATAATACCTTCTATAAAATGCTACCCTATGTGGTAACCATGATCGTTCTTGCCTTTACATCGAAAAAGTCAAGAGCGCCTAAAGCAGAGGGTATACCCTATGATAAGAGTCAAAGATGAGGGACGAACAGTAATTTAATATGTCTATTCATCATAAAAGTAAAAGAAGCTGTTGCAAAAGTGATTGAAAGATCATTTGAGCAACAGCTCTTTTTGTACGAAACGCACCACTAGGGGCGCATTAGTACACCAGAATGACTTTCTGAGGAATCTAAGATTCCGAGGATTCTTATTGAGGGAAATAAAGGTTGAAAGGTAGGACATGAAAATGATAGAATTCTTTATATAAAAGAAAAATTATCTAGTGGAGGTAATTCTATGAGCGATATCAAGTATTGCCCGTCCTGCGGCACGACACTTTCATTATCTGCTGGTTTCTGTCATAAATGCGGGCAGAAGCAAAAGGTGTCCGATGCCGAACCAATGGTTTCCAAGGAAGACATAACCTCTGCAACTGAAGAAATAGCTCAGCCTCAAGTAGAAGAGAAGGAACAAGCTGTAGAGCAAATTCCGGCTCCACAGCCGGCTCAGGCTCAATCTAATGATCAGGAGCCTGCTCTGAATCAAACACTTGATCGAACACAGGCATCCGAACAAACTCATGTGGCAGCACAGGCTCCGGTACATGCCCATGTACAGGAACAAGCCCGGTATGAAGCTCCTAAGGTTCAAAATCCCATGCCTGAGGTGCGGAACACACCAACAAGCCTCGACCCATTATCACAGTCCCATGATGTGAAGAAAGACCCTAAGAAGAAAAAATTCCCCTGGTTTTTTGCAGTACTTTGGACTATTCTGTTTATAGCTGTTGGTGGCTGGGGTTTTTATCTGTACTACTTATATAGTAATGGTGGTGATTTCCCTCAGTTTACAGAGGATGCTCAAAGAATCGTACTGTTTACGGTTTCCATTGCGTTGCTTATATACACCTTTAGCCTTAAGCTTACCATGAAAAAATTCAAAGCCTTTCCAACCATTATTTTAGTTCTTGCTTTGCTGGTTATTTTCTATTTATTCAGTATGGTGGAATTAACTGATGGCGATTGGCTTCATGATACCGTCAGCGAGATAACCGACAGCATATTGCCAACATCCGGTGATTGACATTGGAGGATTTATGAGTTTAGAAAAATACATAGCCCTTGCCCGTGATTTAGGGGCAGATCATGCAGTAGAGTTTAATATTGAACAGATTGCCTTTGACTCTCGAACCATACTCAAATGCATGTTCGGGTGCTCGGATTGGGGTTATGGACATACCTGCCCTTCAAAAAAAGGCTCGTTGCAGCCATGGGAATATGAGAAGGTGCTGCGAAACTATAAAAGGGGCATTATCATCCATTCAACCGACAAAAAGATATCCCAGGATGTCTCCTTTGAAATTGAGCGGCAGGCCTTTATAGACGGTTTTTATTTTGCTTTTTCAATGAGCGACTGCGCTTGCTGTGAGAAATGTACGGGATTTTCAGGCGCTAAGTGTGCCAATCCTAAAAAAGCGCGCCCAGCCTTTCACAGTGTGGGTATTGATGTCTTCAAAACTGTCAGACAGTTTCATTTACCCATTGAAACCCTTAAGGAGCAGGGAGAGACAACAAACTGGTACTCTGCGGTGTTTATTGAATAAGTGTTGTGTTCCTGCCATGGATGGCTTTTCTAAAGGTTTATTACCATTAAAGCCTTACTCTCGGGTAAGGCTTTTGTTTACGGTCGAGGCTTGTGGTGAGTCCTACAGGCATCATTAAGGGAGTTGGCTATTATGGAACAGCTATTAATAAAGGAGATACCCTATCAATCTTGTGAGTATCATTTGGAGGTTGCCCTTCGTGACAAGATCCTAAGAAGGCCTTTAGGGTTATCGCTTTATGAAGAAAAACTGGACCATGAGAAAGAGGATATTCACCTGGGAGCTCTCCAAAACGGTACGCTATTAGGAGTACTTATTCTCACCAAGCTTGACCGTGGAGATTTTAAAATGAGGCAAGTGGCCGTGGAGGAGATGTTCCAGGGGAAGGGAATAGGCAAAATGCTTGTTCTTCATGCAGAGAATTATGCACGTCAAAAGGGAGCGAAAGGGATTACGCTTCATGCTCGTAAAACTGCCGTTGCCTTTTATGAAAAGCTTGGCTATCAAACCACGGGGGAGGAATTTATCGAAGTTACCCTTCCTCATAAAAAGATGTTTAAGACACTATCAACGGAAGCTCAACAATGAATTCAGCTCCCATTGAGGTGCTTCGAGCAATGATGGTTCCCTTGTGTTTTTCAATAATACTTTTAGAAATGGCAAGACCTAGGCCGGTGTTGCCTTTTTTACCTTTATAAAATCGGTCGAAAATTTGATTCTCTTCATTTTCATCAAGGCCCGGTCCATCATCGAATATGGTAAGTTGAGCTTGCTGCTGGGAGCAGGATAGCCGCAGGTTCACTTGACTTTGGGCATATCGGATGTCATTGCTGATAATATTGGATAAACAACGTTCCAGCTTATCGTGGTCTCCCAAAACCCATAAGGTTTCCTCACAAAAGTCCAGATTAAGAGAAACGTGGTTGATTTCAGCAAGGGAAGCCATGCGATGGCAGGTGGCTTTTATAAGCCCTTTGATGTCAATTAAATCTTGGGAGTAAATCTCCTCAATGGCATCAAGCCTCGAAAGATAAAGAAGCTCTTCAACCATATGGGTCAGGCGTTTTGATTCATCCAATATAATTTGGGCAGCTTCAGGGCTCTCTACCACGCCGTAGAGAATTCCCTCCGCATGGCTCTGAATGGACATAATAGGTGTACGAAATTCGTGAGAAGCGTTTTGTAAAAAGAGCTTCTGACTTTTGTTATGGGTATCCAGTTTCACAGCCATGGTGTTAATATTCTGTACCAGTTCCTGAATTTCATTGTCAGCCGGAACATACAGGGTATTGCTGAAATTAAGCTCTGAGAGCTTCCTTATGTGGTTGTTGAGAGTTGAGAGCGGTTCCGATATTCTTCTTGAAAGATAGTTGGAAAGTAAAAGAACTGAGATTGCAGAAACCAGAAGTATTATAAGAAGAAATAAATTGATGGTGCTCTGCAATTCATTGACTTTATCCAGGCTTGAATAAATGACAAGGGTTCCCAGCTTGGTTCCATTGGCTTGCTGAATAGGCTTTATCACTGCTGCATATTGAACCCCTTTTTCATGAAGCGTCAGTTTACTGTTATCCTTTTTTTGACTGAGGGCAAGAAACTTTTTAATGATTTTAACATCGGACTCGGTAGGTTTATTATCAAAATTCTCAAATGGTGTAATAATGTTATTATCCTTGTCAATAAGGGCGTAATCGGGGTGAATGGTTGAGCTTGGCGCTCTCATAGCGAGCATGAGATTAATAAAGGATGCGACGAGATCAGACTCCGTATCATATTCCATACGAAATGGATGAGGCGGGCGAATGCGCACCGCTTTCTCAGTTCTTGAAGCAATATTGCCAAGCTGCCTGAGTGTATCCTTTTCAAGATAGGATCGCGCCACAAGATTAAAAGCCACTGCTGTAATGATTAACAAGAGCGTGACGGTTAATAGATTAACCGTAAATATTCTTTTTCTGATGGTTTTCTTCATTTTATACCCCACAGCTTTTGGTAAAAGCTCATTCTTTTTCAGACAGACAGAAACCAAAGCCCCACAAGGTTTCAATGACGAGCCGGGAACCAGCCTCGGCCAGCTTTCCCCTGACACGCTTGATCATGTCGTCAGTCGCTCTTGTCCCTGTCTCTGCTTCAAACCCCCATATCCGGTTTAAAAGCTCCTCTCGGCTGATTGCTCTATTTTTGTTGGATATCAAGTATTGCATAAGATTAAACTCCATAGTTGTGAAATTGAGAGCTTTACCATGGCATAAAATGATTCTCTTTTCAGGATAAAGGCTTAAATCGCCTGCACAGATACAGTTAACAGTACTTTCTGAGGACTTATCGAGATCAATTCTTCGGAAAATGCTTCGTACACGTGCTACCAGCTCAAGAGGACTAAAGGGCTTGGTTAGATAATCATCCCCACCAAGATTCAAGCCCAAAATACGGTCTGTCTCAGAATCCTTGGCAGACACGATAATGATAGGAACATGGCTGAATTCGCGAATCCCAGAACAAAGGGAATAACCATCGAGTTCAGGCATCATGATATCCAAAATCAGAAGATCTGCGGGCTGTTTTTTGAAGGCTTCCAAGAGATTGCGACCATCATAATAGGTCTGTACCTGGTATCCCTCTTTAACAAGAAATGACTTCATGATATTGCAGATGTTTACTTCATCATCGGCTATGTAAATGAGTTTGGCGCTCATAAATAATAATCCTCCGAATTGTCTAGAGGCACTATGTGGTTTATTATAACATGAAATGTTTCAATGCTCTTGGGTACCCGTTCGAAATCTTCGATTTCGATAACGGGTAAGGTTATTATAGCACAACCTTTTCATCATCTGATGTTTGCGTCAATTTTGCCACAATTTGCCTCAAATTTGCGGGGATTTTTTTCTTTTCTCTCATATAGAATGGACGTGAAAACCCCGTTCTTTTTTTATGTACTTTTATTGGCATGGAGGGTCTTACATGAAAATATTTAAGAACAGAAAATATTTAATAATCATTGCTTTAATTTTGGTGGTAGCAGTTGCAGGTGCTTTATTAATAGGCGGAAATGCTGCTAAATCAAGTACAACGGCTTCCGAACAGAGAACGGCTGTGGCAACAAGAGGGACACTTAATGTGACATTATCGGGTTCCGGAACAGTAAGTCCCACCCTAAGAAAAGATATTACGGTTAAAGTTGAGGGAGAGGTTGAAGAAAGCTTTTTGGAAGAAGGAAAAGTGGTTAAGGCTGGTGATATTCTTTTAAAGCTTAAGGATAACGATGCTCAACTGGCATTGAAAAAGCTTGAGAATTCCGTTAAGCAAAAGGAACTGGAACTGGGCGAGCGGAATGTTCAAAATGGTGCTTTAAGCATTAATGCTCCAATTTCGGGAAGAGTAACCGGCCTTTCAGTCAAGGAAGGGGATACGGTTAACAAGGGTACTGTACTTATGACCGTGATCGATGAAAACAGCTTCCAAACCAGGGTGACCTTTGAAAATGCCACATCATCACAGTTCAGCGGCATCAATACAGTACAGCTTCATATACCTGATTTTATGGCGACAGTGACAGGACAGATCGAATCCTTGGCTCAGGATGGATCGAATCTCCATGCCGTTGTTACAGTTGATAATCCGGGGGCTTTGGAATCAGGAATTTCTGCATGGGTAGAGGCAAAAACAGGCAGTGGCAGTATAACCAGCACTGAAGGTATTCTTGAGGCACATCATCAGGTAACGGTCAAAGCAGATGCTATGGGTACCGTCTCCAACCTTTTAGCCTATAATGGTCAAAAGATCGGGAAAAACAATCTATTGCTTACACTTTCGGGAGAGGATTTAGTCTACACTCTTGAAGAAGAGCAGCTTGCTCTTGAGCAATCCTACATTGAGCTTCAACAGGCTAGAGAAAAGCTGGAGAACACTACCCTTCGCGCACCCTTTGACGGCGTCATCACATCAGTCACTGATTTGTCAAAGGGTGACGGTATAAAAGCCGGAACCAAAGTTGGTGTCATTAATAATGATGATGAAATGACTTTCACCGTAAATATCGATGAGCTTGATATTTCACAGATACAGACAGGGCAGAATGTTTTCGTTACCGCCGATGCCCTTGAAGATTCAACTACTTCGCCCATAGAAGGCAAGGTTACGGCCGTGGCTCAAGAGGGCACCAGCAATAATGGCGTGACCAGCTATCCTGTTACCGTGACCATACCCGGAAGCGAAAAGCTTAAAAGCGGAATGAATGTAGATGCGGTTATACAAATTTTCAGTAAGGGAAATGCCTTGCTGGTTCCCATAGAAGCCGTGCAAAAGCAAGGAAATGGTTATATGGTTTGGGTTAAGGGCAATGCTTCTTCGGACGCGATCAAAATGGGCGAAAATCCACCCGGAGGTCAGAGGGGTACGGGGGGAATAGATATTGATAACATGACCGATGAAGAGCGAAAGGCCATGCGACAGAAATTTGAGGCTCAGGGCAGTTCCGGTACTGCTGCTCAGAAGAATAGACAAAACGCCGCTTCCAATTATTATAGCGGTGCTGTTGCTGTAAGGGTAAATATTGGCCAGCACAATGAAACCTATATGGAGATTACGGAAGGTCTGGATGAAGGGGATACCGTTATCCTTCCCGCTTTAGTGTCCAATTCCTCCAACAGTAAAAGCTCAACCTTCACATTGCCCATGGGGGGCGGGGGACCCGCAGGAGGATTTGGCGGAGGATCAATTCCCGGCAATACCGGCAACAGGAGAGGGAATTAATGATTAAGACTGAAAATCTCACCAAGTATTATCAGATGGGTGATAATACCGTAAAGGCGTTGGATGGTGTGACTCTTTCCATTCCGAAGCAGTCCTTTGTGGCCATTGTAGGACCATCAGGTTCAGGTAAATCAACCCTTATGAATCTGTTAGGATGTCTGGATGTGCCCACCTCGGGAAAATACACGCTGGACGGGGTTGAAGTGAGCGATATGAATGACAATCAATTGGCGCATATCCGAAATACTAAGATCGGTTTTATCTTTCAGGGCTTTAATTTGGTAAACAAGCTCTCAGCTCTTGAAAATGTTGAGCTTCCATTAATATATGCGGGGGTAAATGGAAAACAGCGTTCTAAAATGTCCAAGGAAGCTCTCGAGAGCGTGGGCTTGGGATCAAGGCTCAACCACATTCCGTCTGAGCTATCGGGGGGGCAGCAGCAAAGGGTGGCCATTGCCAGAGCACTGGTTACCAGCCCCCCCATGATCCTGGCTGATGAACCCACAGGAAATTTGGATTCCCACTCCGGCCAAGAGATCATGGAGCTGTTTAGGGGCCTTCATAAGGCCGGGAATACCATTGTGCTGATAACCCATGACGAACATATTGCCTGCCAGGCTCAAAGAGTTTTACGCATCCTGGACGGGCAAATTGTGGAAGACCGGGGGGTGGGATAATGGGTATCTGGCAAGCTTATAAAATGGCCATTAAAAGCATTAAAAATAATAAAGTTCGTTCCTTTCTGACCATGTTGGGTGTGATCATAGGCGTAGCCTCCGTCATTACGGCTGTAGCCTTCGCCCAGGGCAGTACCCGTCAAATAACTGAAAGTATATCCTCTCTCGGAACCGAGCTCATACAGGTTAATATTACGGGCTTTAATACCAACCGGGACATTACCTGGGAAGACTTTTTGACCTTTGCCGATGAAAATAGTGAGAGCATAACGGCCATGTCTCCTACCGTTTCATCACAGGTGACAGTAAAGGGTGAGCGCAATACGGTGGACACAACGATTAATGGAGTCACTGAAGACTATGCCCTCATCAGAAAGCAAAATGTTCAGGGCGGCCGATATCTTGTTGAATTGGATAGTGATTTCAGACAAACTGTGGCTATTATTGGTACTTATGTAGCAGAGGAGCTTTTTGGCCAGGAAGACCCCATAGGCAAGACGCTTAAAATACAGGGACGTCTTTTTATGGTGGTAGGCCTGCTTCAGGAACTGGAGGGCGGTAGTCAGGGGACAAAGGATGATCAGATTATTATTCCAATTGCAACAGCACAGCGGGTTCTCAGAAATGCCAATATCAGAAGCTATACATTCCTGGCATCATCACCTGAAAAAGTGGATGAAGCCATGGAGAAAATTGAGACCTATTTAATTGAAGTCTATGGAAGCGAGGATATGTTCAGAGTGTCCAATGCGGAACAGATGCTGGAAACCCTGGACTCCATTACAGGCATCATGATGTCGGTTTTAGGCGGTATTGCCGCTATTTCTCTAATTGTAGGCGGTATCGGTATTATGAATATTATGCTGGTATCGGTAACCGAGAGAACACGGGAGATCGGTATCCGAAAAGCTATTGGAGCCAAGCGAAGAAATATCCTCGTTCAGTTTCTTATAGAAGCGCTTATTGTAACCGGTATTGGTGGATTTGTTGGTCTTCTGTTTGGATCGGGCGCCATATGGGTAATTGGTAAACTGAATATTGTGACTGCCGTTTATTCGCCGGTCTGGATGCTGATCTCCTTTGGTATTTCACTTTTAATCGGAATCATTTTCGGATTATTCCCTGCCAACAAGGCTGCCAGTTTAAATCCAATTGCAGCACTCCGGCACGAGTGAAAAAGTGTTAAAATTAACCTGTACATTCATCTTTAGGAGGAACCTGTTATGAAGAGAACACTTGTTATTATTCTTTCCCTCAGTTTATTGCTGTCAGCCCTTGCTATGCCTGTGGTTAAGCTTTATGCAGAAACCTCAAGCAGTATTGAAGCACAAAGCATGCAAAGGCTTATGGATTTGGGGATTTTTTCGAAAACAGCCCCGGATAAAATGGACCTTAATCGAACCATAACGCGGGAGGAGCTTGCAACTGTCCTTGTGCAGGTAAATGGCCAGCAGGACAAACTGGATATTTATAAAAACAGCAGCCTGTTTTCTGATGTTCCAAGTAACAGGTGGTCCAATGCATCCATACAGGTTGCTGTTAAGCTGGGCTATATGACCGCTTTACCCGATGGTAAGTTTCATCCCACCGACAAGGTAACCTTTGCCTTGGCCGCCACTGTTTTTGGAAAGCTTCTCAAGTATGATGATGCCAATCTCTCAGGGAGCTATCCGCAGAACTATTTAACGCAAATCGACAATCTGGGAATTCTTGATGAGATAACGTATACAACGACCGGAACAGTCACCAGAGGTCAAATGGCTGTCATGCTGGACAGGCTTTTTACGACAAGAGTCTTTGGCACTAACAGCACTTTTGTCGAGACAGTCTCCAATTACCAAACCGTTATTATTCTGGAAAACAGCGTTTTGAATCCCGATAGTGATGAAAGAAGACTTTTAACCGATAAAGGAATCTTCTATTTAAAAAAGGGAATATCCCTTCCCGAAGCAGGAAAGAAGTATTTGTTGCGTTTGAATAATAAAGAAATACAATATGCTTCACAGTCTGCTTTGAAATATGAGGAATTATCTGTTCGTTCAATAAGCGGTGGTAAAATTACCACCAATGAGGGTGAAAAAGTCTCTGTTCCTGCCGGCATTCCTATTTATTATCAGGGGAGCGAAACGGATTATGACAAAGTGAGTGCATCTATTCAAGCCAACTCCTCCATTATCATCTCCTATGATGAAAATGATGCCGTTTATGGGGCCTTATTCGATCCTCAATTTTCTAAGCCCGAGGTGATGACGGCCTCCAAGGTTGGCGTTCCTCTAGAAATCAAGTACAATGATGTCCTCATAGAAAAGGAAGGGAAATACGTGAGTGCTTCCCAGATTGAGGTCAATGATGTGCTGTATGAGATTACCGATATCTGGGGAAAGAATGCTTATGTCATAGTTTATACCCATACAGTTTCAGGTAAGATTACAGCAATTCTACCCAATAAGGTGTCTCCGGTATCCATAGAGATGGATGGAAAGTCCTATACCCTGGATGAAAGCTTTCCAAAGGAAAAGCTAAACGCCTCCGGCGTAAACCAGGTGGGGGAGACCGCAAAGATAATACTTGGCTCTGATGGAACCGTTGTTGATATTATTGCAGACAGCGTATCCGGTACTGAAAACTTTGCGTTTGTTCTTAATGCTTATACAAAAAATTCCGTGAAGTCGGCCGATTTTGGAACCCCCTATTATTATGTTACACTGCTTCATGCAGACGGAGGTAAAGACACTTACCTTACAAAGAACTCCATGTCAGCGCTAAGGGGTAAGCTGGCTACCTACGAAGTAACCGCTAAAGGAACTGATTATGACACTGTTTCTTTAAGAAGTATTGATACAAACGCTACAGGAAGCTACCGGGTTAATAAGGAAGATCGGATGCTGGGTGACAGCTATGTAGCCAATGGAGCCGTTCTCTTCAATATTAAGAATACAGCCACAGCGGAAATTGAGGCGTCCGTCATTTCGTTTGGTGATCTGCCCTCAGGAACGCTCATAAACGGCAAGGTTAAATATATTCATAAATCCGGCGATTTTATGGATATTGATATGATGGTGCTGGACGATGCATTGGATGAAAACACGGCATATGGGCTTGTAACAGGGAAAAAGACGACAGGGAACATGATTGGTACTGAGTTTGTTATGAATGAGACCGTCACGCTTCTTGTCAATGGCCAAACCATGACCTATACAGGTTTAGACACCGGTGTATATATCAATTCTCCGGCCAAGATCAGGCTTAATGGCAACCAGGTACAGTCCATTGTAAATGCGATTACATCAGAAGCCTATGCAAAGGAGATAGAGGCAGTTGATTCCTCACGGATCAGAATTAATGGAAAGGTTTATACCTATCATAAAAACTTATCCATCTATAAAGTCACCGGTGACTCCTCTTGGAAAAAACTTGAGATCTCTGATCTGACCAAAGGCACAGAAAACGTTACTGTTACCATCTATCTTGATAAGCCCATAAACTATGGGGGCAAAGTAGTAATGATCATTTTGAGGTAAATAACTCGTTAGAACAGAACAAGAAAGCAGCGACCAAGCTGCTTTCTTGTTAAATAACTATGTTGATTCACGCACAACAAGCATGTTATGAATTGTAATAACTCGACTGGGCTTCTCAGGATCGGCAATCTGTTCTGCCAACGCCGCAACAGCTTCCCTTCCAATGCGATCCCTGTCTACGCAAATGGTTGTTAAGGTTGGATCGCTCATTAGAGCAGCTTCAATATCATCATATCCCGCGACAGCTATATCTTCAGGAACTCGAAGTCCTGCATTTTTAATGGCATGAATTGCTCCCAAGGCCAGAGAGTCGGTTGTGGCAAAAACAGCAGTCGGCATTTCCTTACGGGAAAGAAGCTGGTTCATTGCCATAGTTCCGCTTCGAAAAGAAGTATCATTAACTGAAACAAACCCGTCAAAAACAGGAAGATTACACATAGCATGGACATCCAGATAGGCCTGATATCTGGTGCGATAGCTTGGATGGGTGAGATGCTCTGTAATATGCGCTATCTTTTTGTGGCCTCTATCCTCTATAAGGTGCTTCATAACGGCACAAGCACCGCCATAGTTGTCATCTATAATAAAAGCATTGTTTTTAGACTCAACAAAATCATTAATGACAACAAGGGGAATGCCTCTTTGCTCAAATTCTTTTATCACCTCATTAGGATAAAAGGAAACAAGCAACGCACCGTCTATGCTGTCATTGATAAAGTACTCATCAAAGGTGTCGTCCATCTCGTTTGCCACAGCAAGAATAATATGGAGGCCTTGATTTGTGGCTTGTTCAATGGCTCCGTCAAGAATAGGTCCAAAAAAGGTATGAGCCACATAGGGAGGATCTTTTTTATACATGAGAAATCCAATGATCCCCGTCTTTTTGGTTGCCATGGCCTGAGCCAAGGAATTCGGCTGGTATTTGAGCTCTTTTGCTTTTTCCATGACAAGGCGTCTGGTATCTTCTTTTACAAGAGGAGAGCCACGGAGGGCACGTGATGCAGTAGCCTTTGAAACTCCCGCCAATCTAGCAATATCAATTAGTTTTATTGGCATAATGTGTGACCTCCCGTTTCTTTTAGAAAAAATCACAAAAAGGGGTTGTTATGTGTATATAAATATGGTAGAATTTAACCATGATTTTTGAAACCGGTTTCATTATAAATTAATTTCTGTAATTAGTCAATTCACTATTTCATAAAAAGAAATTTTTTTACTAAAGAATACAACCGGTTTCATTCCCAATATCTATATAATATTTAATAAATTGATTTGGCTAACTGAACATTATAAATTATTCTTAAGCTTTTTGGAGATGACATTATGCGCTATCCCATGATAACCGGGCATACAGGGAATGATGGAACGCAGAATAATTCTATTGAATCGATACATAAAAGTATCTCTTTGGGCGCGGATGCGTTTGAGGTTGATATTCGAAAAGCTGGGGATTCAGACTTGGTTCTTTCACACGACGCACATGGCCCAAGCGGCTACGATACATACCCCCGGCTAGGGGAAGCGTTTGAAATTGCGGCGCAACATCCCGATATTCGAATTAATTGTGACCTTAAGGATGATGATCTGCCACTGGAGGTGGTTGCACTAGCCAATAGCTTTGGCATCGGAGTAAATCGGCTGATTCTGTCAGGCAGCGTTGCGACAACCTATCTGTCAAGCCATCCTGAACTTGTTCAAATGGCAGATGTCTATCTGAATGCCGAGTGTATATTTGAAAAACTATATTTTCAGGAGACTTCCCAAGCCAAGACACAGAGCCAATATGATGCATTTCGTGAAAATCCATGGAAATATATAAAGAGGACTATAACCAGTATTGATCCCTATATTGGGATTCTGTCCGAGACATGCCTGGAATATGGTGTTAAAGGGATTAATATACCTTATGTCTGTCTGACGGACGAAAGCATCAAAGGCTTCAAAAAATATGGTGTACCGCTTTCGGTCTGGACAGTTAACGAAGAGACAGAAATGACCAGATTGTTTTCCTACGGCATAGAAAATCTGACCACACGCTGTGTGGGTAAGGCAAAATCAATTAGAAAAAACCTTCTTGGCTTCTAGCAGACATCATGAACACATCTATAAGAGCGACATAGTGCATAAATCTTAAAGCTGTAAAAGAGAGGCGGAGATTTATTTATGAAGTTCTTAAACCCAAAACGGTGGTATCACATGATGGGGCGCAAAAAATTCGCCGAATACCTTATTTTAATCATATTTATTGTCTTTTTTTACGGGCCGCTCCTTCATCTATTCATGCTGGCTTTTGCCAACAAATATGAGGTTCCCTGGGTATTGCCGAAAGAATTTGGCTTTCGCTGGTGGGAGTACATTCTAAACCAGAAAAGCCTTGTGAGCTCTATTTCGCTGTCCTTCACCATTGCCTTTATTACGACTGGTTTAGCACTTATCATATGCCTTCCTGCGGCATATGTGCTGGCACGCTACAATTTTCCCGGTCGTAAGCTTGTTATGCTGTCTTTTCTTATAGGGAATGCTTTTCCTAAAATCGGGTTATACACTTCCATCGGTATTATCTATTATAAGTTGAATTTAATGGGAACATTTGTTGGTGTTCTTCTTATACATATGATCGGTTCAATGATGATGATGATCTGGCTTCCCACGGGAGCTTTTCGAAGTATACCGCGCCAACAGGAGGAAGCAGCGAGAGATGTGGGGGCTGGACCTATACGTACCTTTTTTCATGTTACATTGCCAATGGCGTGGCCAGGCATAGCTGTGGCAGCCATGTTTACCTTTATCGCCTCACTAGCCGAGAACGAGGGTACTCTTCTTGTCGGTCTGCCCAAATACAGGACCATGCCTGTGGAGATGTACGGCGTTATACTTGACTATCCAGCGACAGCGGGTGCGGTATTTGCACTTATTCTCATCATACCTAATCTGCTTTTGTTATTGCTGATGAGGAAGTATGTGGGGCCTGAGACTCTTTCCAAGGGATATAAGATGAATTAGTCCTTGAAAAAAGTACGAAATGGAGGATACCTGTATGAATGATGATATAAAGCTGGAAGTTCGAGAGATGACCAAGAAATATAAAAACGGAGACGGCGTTGAACATATCAATTTAAAAGTCAAAAAGGGGGAGCTTGTCACCCTTCTGGGTCCCTCGGGATGCGGGAAAACGACAATTTTGAGGACCATTGGCGGCTTTCTCGAATGTAATGAGGGCGCCATCCTGATTGACGGGAAGAATATCGAACGTCTGCCTCCTGAAAAAAGACCCACTGCCATGGTCTTTCAGAGTTATAATCTTTGGCCCCATATGACGGTATTTGAGAACATGGCCTTTGGTTTAAAACTGCGTAAGGTACCAAAAGCCGAGCGGACTAAACAGGTCATGGATATGCTGGAGCTTGTAAGAATGTCAGGTATGGAGAAAAAATATCCCGGACAAATGTCGGGCGGTCAGCAGCAGCGTATTGCCATTGCACGTTCTCTTCTATTAAAGCCCGAAGTTCTTCTTTTGGACGAACCTTTCTCTGCGCTGGATGCCAAGATCCGCTCCCAGATGAGGGAAGAGCTTAGGAAAATTCAGCTTGACCTTAACATTACCGTCGTCTTTGTGACCCACGATCAGGAGGAGGCCATGGCCCTGTCCGACAGAATTGTTGTTATGAACAAGGGCTGCTTTGAACAAGTTGATACCCCGGCCAACATTTATGATAAACCCATCAACAAGTATGTGGCGAGCTTTATAGGTGATATGAATTTTATTGAAAAGAGGGACAAAATAGTTGCTGTTCGACCTGAATATGTCTCAATTCAAGGGGAAAACGGGGAAGGAGAGACCGGTATCGTTCGTGCCGTCATGATACTGGGTCACTATGTTGAAGTCACAGTGGATACCGAGCATGGCATCGTTAAAGCCTTCGTCAATAATGAAGAGGCCGGTAGATTCTACCCGGGTGATAAGGTAACCCTTACATACACCCGCACACACGAATACCCAAAGGAAAAGATTTTAGCTTAATTTGCGCTCCATTGTTTTTACATAAAAACAAATAAAGGAGGTTATCAAATGGGAGTCAAAAGGATCACAGCCATGAAGCAAAAAAAGGATGAAGGAGGAAGCAAAATGAAGATTAAAACAATCCTCACGCTGACACTTGTACTTACTCTTGCGCTTATGATGGTTGGATGCGGCGACGCGAAACCTTCCGCTAATACACCATCAAGTGCTGCACCATCATCAGCACCATCATCAGCTTCATCATCTGCTACACCAGTTGCTCCGGCAGAAAAACCAAAGGTAACGTTATGGACAACGGGTTCCGACAACTTGCGCGTCCTTTTTGAAACGGCTATCAGTACATATAATGCAAAGCCTGAGTCTACAAGTATCGTAGAACTTCAATTCGTATTGTCCGGATCCGGTGATCAAGGGCTGGATGCTAGAATTGCTGCGGCTAAACTAGCCGGAAAAACCGACACCGATTTTGATTTGCTTGCTGAAAACGGTTCATCTCTAGCCAGCTATGTAGATAAAGCGGGCGGCGACCTCTTTGTTCCTCTGGAATTTGCAAAGATCCCTAATTTCAAAAATGTTCTGATGAAATCCGGCTTCTATACCGAATGCGTTGTTCCTTATAGAGGAACTACCGTCGTATTGGCTTATGATTCTGCCAGACTGCCAGCCCCTCCAAAAACCTGGGATGACTTGGTAGCTTGGATCAAAGCCAATCCTGGTAAGTTTGCGTATAATTCTCCCGGATCCGGCGGTGCCGGTGGGGCTTTTGTCAATCTGGCTCTTTACAAGGATCTGCCTTTGGAAGCTAGAACATCTACTGATGAGAAGTGGGTTGCGCAATGGACAGCCGGTTGGGATAGACTCAAGGAAATCCATCCCTACCTTTATAAATCCGGCGGGAAGGTCGTCTACCCCAATAAGAACCAGGGCGCCCTTGACCTTTTGATCAACAAAGAGGTGGATATAATTCCTGCTTGGGCTGATCAGGCACTGACCAATATGTCGAAGGAAATTCTACCTGAAAGCGTAAAAATCTATCAGCTTGACCCCGCGCTTAGCGGCACAGACGTGGTTTTTGCCGTTCCCAATATCGGTGGCAAAGCAGAGGAGACTTATGACTTTATCAATTTCATGATATCACCTGAAGGACAAAAAATCTGCCTTGAATCAATCTTCGCAGTTCCTGTTATAGATACGGCACAAATAAATTCCGATGCCAAGGGAATGGTTGCTGATCTGGATGTTACCGGTTTTTCAGTTATTTCCTTCGGAAAGCTTGGAGATAAGAGAAACGAGTATTGGGATGCCAATATCGCAACATTGCCATAGAATAATGTTTTCAACAGGAATGGCAGATGGGAAAGGCCGTACCTGCCCATCTGCCAAGCTTTCCTGGTATATCGGATAGGCGCAAGACTGTCTTGTATGCAAAAGAATTTGAAGAAGTGATGCGATGGGTGACCATTGGGAGGAGATTGATATGGAAAAAAGAACATGGAAAACAAATCTGTTTATTGTTTTGATGCTTGCCCCATCACTGCTTCTTACCTTGGGTATTATCGTTTATCCTATGATAAATACCGTAATCCGCAGCTTTAAATCCAGAGAGACCGGTGGTTTTACCCTGGAGCATTATAAGTTTATATTTACTGACAAGATCGCGGTAAATAATATCGTCTATACCATTTGGATTGTTGTTGTAACCGTTGTAATGGCCATTATCATCTCCTATTTGCTGGCCCTGTATCTACGGTTTTCAGACAGTAAAATCAGTAAATTTATCGGAACCATTTATCTTCTTCCTCGCTTCGTACCCAATCTTGTGGCCGTTTACGCCATGATAACAATTATCAGGGACACGGGCTTTTTAAACCGCGTTTCTCGCTTATTTGGCTATAATTTTAAGCCGGGACTCATGTTTAATGCCAAAGGCATTATTTTGATGAACCTTTGGTTTAATATTGCTTTTGCCACCATGATTATCGTGGCGGCACTTTCCAGTATTCCGGATTCTGTTGTTGAAAGCGCACGGGACGTGGGAGCAAAAAAGATCAATGTCTTTTTCAAGATGATTCTTCCACTTTCCTTTAAGGATGTTATGATCGCCATGACCTTTATTTTCATGAGCAATGTCAGTTCTTTTACCACACCCTATGTCATGGGGGGCAATAATCCTATTATGTTGGGTATTTATCTTAGGAAGCAGTTTTCCGAGTATTCCAACTATGAGCTAGCGGCTGCACTTTCGGTGGTTATGTTCCTTTTTTCATCAGCTTCGGCCGCCATCTATATTTATACAAACCTAAGAGAAAAGGAATGGGAGAAGGTGCAGTAGAAAAAAACAAAATTTATATTGACTAATAAAAAAAACAATGTCAATATATGAAATAAATAGTTGTATTTTGTCGTTTAACTCATATGGTTTTCCCCAATTAATGTACTTTATTCGGTAGAACATATTTAAAGTGTTTGTAAATTTGTTCAGGGCATAACTCTCAAAATTGAGTTATGGATAATGATAAAAACATTAAGAACTTGGAGGGCCATGAAATGAATAAAACCTTAAAAACACTTCTCGGTGTATGGAACACCAAGACTGTCGTCGCAATTGCCATAGGTGCAGCATTGTTTGGTGTGCTCATGAATTTTGGCGGGATCCCAATCATGACAAACACTAAATTAACAACGGCTATGATTATTCCGGTCATTGTAGGCTCGATGTTTGGACCGCTTCCGGCCTTCTTTACGTGTGCGGTTGGAAACACTATAGCTGATTTAATAGGCGGTTGGGGCTTCTGGTTTGACTGGTCAATCGGTAATGGTGTATTAGGCTTTATTGTCGGATTATTGCCGTTATACGGTGCAAAAATTAATGAAGGCATTTTTAAACCCATTCATGCTGTTATCTACACAATAACCTGTCTCATTGGCAATGCATTAGCCTTTGGCGTTATTACACCTTTATTGACAGTCCTGTTTTATGGCGGAGAACTGAATGTAACCTTTATTCAGGCGCTAACAGGCGGCCTTGCAAATTTATCTATTTTAGTGGTTATTGGTATTCCGATTCTCATAGTTTTGGCAAGACGTAATGCACGCAGTACAAATCTCAAAATTGAAGAGAAAGAAGATTAATATACATAAAATGAAAAAGCCCATTGTAGAATTTATAGACTTTGGATTTAAATATAAGTCACAGACCGGGGCTACCTTGCATGACATCAATCTCACGATTTATGAGGGTGAAAAAATATTGCTTCTTGGCCCAAGCGGAAGTGGAAAATCAACACTGGCAAATTGTATCAATGGCTTGAATCCTTTTTCTTATGATGGGACTATAACAGGATCATGCAAAATTGCTGGCAAGGAAACTAGAACTGCCAGCATTTTTGCATTGAGCAAGACGGTGGGGACTGTTTTGCAGGATTCAGATGCCCAGTTCGTAGGCTTAAGCGTTGGTGAGGATATTGCTTTTGCTCTTGAAAATCAAAGTGTGCCACGAAATGAAATGCTGCCCAAGGTTCAAAAAGCAAGTGAAATCGTCGGTATGGAGAATTTTCTCAATCACATTCCTTACGAGTTGTCGGGGGGACAAAAGCAAAAAGTGGCTCTTGCCGGAGTTATTCATGATGATGTGAGCCTGCTGATTTTTGATGAACCCTTGGCATCTCTTGATCCTAAAATGGGAATGTATGCCGTTGATCTCATTGACCGCATCCACAAGGAACAGGGAAAAACAATCCTCATTATTGAGCATAGGCTGGAAGACGTGCTTTATCGCCATGTTGACCGGATTGTACTTATGAATGAAGGCAGGATTGTTTTTAATGATACGCCTGATAAACTCCTGGCATCGGATTTGCTGTCCCGATATGGCATCCGTGAGCCCCTTTATATTAAGGCCATGAAAAATGCAGGGTGTGAATTGACCGAGAATCAAAACCTATCCGATATTTATCATATGGATTTAAGTCCTTTTGCCGATAAGCTTAAAACCCAGCATGGAACCGAATTTGAAAAGTATGTTCCTGACACGGGAACCGAAATATTGAAAATTGAAAATGTCTCTTTTGCCTATGGGGAAAATGATGTTTTGAAGAACATTTCGTTTTCAATCAAAAAGGGTGAGAAAGTTGCCTTTGTAGGGAAGAACGGCGCAGGGAAAAGCACCATGGCCAAGCTGATATGCGGAATTGTCAGACCCTCATCCGGAAATGTCCATATTCACAAGACCAATTATCTTGGCATGTCTATAAAAGAGATTGGAGAAAAAATAGGGTATGTCATGCAGAATCCCAATCAAATGCTTGTCAAGGATATTATCAAGGATGAAGCGGAACTGGCTCTGATACTGCGCGGCAAGAGCAGGACTGAAATAGATGAAGCTGTAAAAAAGACACTTAAGATGTGTGGGCTTTATGGTATGAGAAATTGGCCGGTATCGGCAGTGAGCTATGGTCAGAGAAAAAGAATCACCATTGCCTCAATGCTCGTATTGCAGCCTGATATTATTATCTTAGATGAGCCTACAGCCGGTCAGGATTATTTCCATTATACCGAAATTATGAACTTCCTGGATGAGTTAAACAAACAGTATGGAATTACCATCGTGTTTATAACCCATGACATGCATCTGGCCATACAGTATACTGACCGGGCCATTGTTTTTGCTGAGGGGGAGCTTGTGGGCGATGATTCGGTATTCAAGGTTCTGTCTGATGATGAGATCATCAATAAAGCCAACTTAAAGCAGACCTCGCTCTATACTCTGGCAAAACGGCTGGAGTTGGACCCGGAAAGCTACATAGAACATTTTATTGCTTATGAAAGGATGCTTAAGGAGCATGAAGAACCAATTGCTTAACCTGATTCCAGGTCATACTTTTCTCCATAAGCTAACTGGAAAAACAAAAGTTCGTTCCTTCGTCATCCTATTGGTTTATCTCATCATGTCCTTTGATATAAGATTGATATTACCGCTGTTTATTGCAGGAATTATAGGATTGGCGTCCTTAAAGCCTAATTGGAGAACCCTGAAATACTTTTTTATCATAATCCTTGTTATGAATTCGATTAATATTGTACTTTTCTGGATGGTAGATCCGAGTATAGGAGCTTATTGGTGTGGCGGACGGGATACAGTTCTCATCGCGCTATCGGGGAGGTATTTTATTTCAGCTGAAACGGTATGGTACTTGTCTATTCGCTTTATTAAAATGATCACTTCGTTTGTGATTTCTGTGGTTTTCATATTGTCCATAACACCATCGGAAATGGCTGCAGGACTGTATTCAATCAAAGTTCCCTATAAAATATGCACCATTTTCTCTATTGCGTTCCGGTATATACCCGATATTGGAAGAGATTTTGAAAACATTAAAGTATCCATGCAAGTGAGAGGGGTTGAGCTGGATCCCAAGAAGGCGACGCTTATGAGCCGATTAAAGCAGAATGTACTGATTTTGGTTCCTTTGATTATTTCCTCCTTTGAACGAGTGGGTAATATCTCAAATGCCATGGACTTAAGAGGTTATGGAAAAGGAAAAACCAGAACCTATTACAGTGAGCATGAGGAGCAGAAAGCTGACAAGGTTTTCAAGGTAATCTATACTGGCTTACTGCTATTCTGTTTATATTGGATTGCTTCCAGAATTATACTGCCACCGCCTTCTAAAATGTGGTATCCGTTCATATGAGGTATGTATTTAAAGATTATTGTGATGCTATGATCAGGGATCTTTCAGACCTGATTAAGATACCAACAGTATATGATGCTTCAACTGCAACAGCAGAAATGCCCTATGGAAAAAATGTCTATCAGGGTTATCTTTGGATGAAAGAAAAAGCCTTGAAGGATGGATTCGAGGTCCTGGAATATGACGGCCATGCTCTGGCAATCCGTATCCCTGGCAATGAGAGCATCGATAGAGTGGATGTTGTATCCCACTTGGATGTGGTAGAGCCGGGAGAGGGGTGGGATCAGGACCCGTTTAGCGGTTCCGTCATAGATGGGCGCATCTATGGCAGAGGCACACAGGATATGAAAGGGTCACTTATCCTTACCTATTACGCTCTTAAGTACATAAAAGACAACAAATTCCCATGCAAAAAAGAACTTCGTGTTGTCATCGGCTGCGATGAAGAATGCACCATGGGCGACATGAAATATTACCTGATGAAGGCAGGAAAACCGGCTTTTGCTTTTACTCCAGACGGTAAATTTCCCTATTCAATGGGTGAAAAAGGCGCATTAATGTGGGTCATTGAGGGCAGCATGGAGACATGTATTGAAGAGCTGGACGGCGGTGTGCAATGCAATGTTGTCAGTCCTTCAGCATCAGCTCTGGTCAACCCTATAGAAGCCTATAACGTCTATCAGGAGATGATAGAAAAGCTGGGCTATGAGGGAGAGGTTCTAGAGGAGGCTGGAAGGGTAAAGCTTAAGATAAACGGGAAAGCGGCGCATGCTTCAAGGCCGGAGTCCGGTATTAATGCTACTGTTCGCTTGTTGGAATTGATTCGGGAAGTGAGCCATGACCCTTTGGCGGAGCTTATACATCAATGCTTTTACGATTACTATGGGAAAGGTGCGGATATATGCTATGACCTTTCACCCATGGGAAAACTGACATTGAATTTAGGACTTCTTAAAATCCGAAATAGAGCAGTAACAGCAAGTATTGACTGCCGCTATCCGTCCGGTATCACTGCCGAAATTCTGACAGAAAAGATACAGCATGCATTAAAGCCTTTGAATGTGACTTTAAAATATAATGACAGGCCGACTCTGGTTAGCGGTCCATCACCCTATTTGGACGTTCTTCTAACCACCTACCGTGAAATAAGTAAAAATCCCATGGCAGAGCCAATTATCGGTATGGGGGTTACATACAGCAAGGTTTTCTCCAATTGTGTAGCATTTGGGCCAATGGCAGAGGGGGATTTGGTACTGGCCCATCAGGCAAATGAAAGCATTGATATTAAAAAGCTTGAATTCCTGTTTGAGATATACAGTCAGACCATGATTCGGCTTGCAAATTTGAAGTGACAATGAAAGGAATCTGATCATATCATGGATAAACCAATTTTAGTATTCCAAACTGATTTTACGTATAAGGAAGGCGCTGTCTGCTCCATGTACGGCGTTGTTAAATCAATAGACCGAAGCCTGGAGATATTTGACGGAACCCATGAAATACCTCATTTTGACACATGGAGCGCATCCTACCGCTTGTATCAGTCCATGAAATTCTGGCCCAATGGTACCATTTTTGTATCGGTTGTGGACCCCGGTGTTGGAACATCCAGGCGTGCTTCCGTAGCAAGGACAAAGGACGGATATTTTGTAGTTACTCCAGACAATGGTGCACTGACCCATCTGAAGGAGCATGTTGGAATTGAGGAAATAAGAGAGATAGATGAGACTCGAAATCGTCTGCAATCAACCCAGGGAACCAGTATTTTTCATGGGCGGGATCTTTTTGGATACTGTGCGGCAAAGCTCGCAGCAGGGATTATTTCCTATGAGGAAGTCGGGCCGGCCTACCTGGTAGATGAAATTGTAGTACACCCCATACACCAGCCTTCAATAAGCAGGGAAAAAGCAGAGGGTATCATTGAAATTTGTGACCCTAACTTTGGTAATATGTGGACCAATATACCTGTGGAGAAGTTTTTAACCAATGGTTTTCAATACGGAGACTTATTGTGTATTACCATTAGTCACCAGGGAAAGATTATTTACCAGGGTGAAGCACCTTTTGCCAAATCCTTCGGATACGTAAACAAAGGTGATACAGTTGTGTATACCAATGAACTTATGAAGGTAGCCATCGCCATAAGTATGGGAAATTTCAAGGAAACCTATCATGTTGATTTTGGCTTCGATTGGAAAGTCGAATTGGGAAAAAGCAACGGCCCTAGGAGGATACCATGAGTAGCTTGTTAATTTTTCAATCGGATTTCGGTCTTGCTGACGGAGCTGTCAGTGCCATGTATGGTGTGGCTTATTCGGTTAATCCCAAGCTCACCATTTGCGATCTAACCCATGAAATCCCTCAGTATGACATATGGGAGGCATCATACCGTTTGATTCAGACAGTCCGATACTGGCCCCGTGATTCTGTTTTTGTATCGGTAGTGGACCCGGGTGTGGGCTCAACCAGACGAAGTATAGCCATTAAAACCAGCGAAGGGCAATACATAATCACTCCAGATAATGGGACGCTTACACATATAAAGCGCATGTCAAAAATAATAGAGGCCAGGGAAATTGATGAGAATATCAATCGTTTGCCAAACTCCGGAGAGTCCTATACTTTCCATGGCAGGGATATATATGCTTATACCGGTGCCAGGCTGGCGGCAGGTATTATCGCATTTGAAGAAATTGGACCTGAGGTAGACGTTGATGATGTAGTTGAGCTGAATGTTACAGAAACAGTAAAAGACGGAGACATTGTAACGGGAACAATAGATATACTGGATGTTCGGTTTGGAAGCCTCTGGACGAATATCAGCAAAGATTTATTCAGGGAGCTGGGGGTATCATTTGGGGGCAGAGTCGAAATAACGATTCTCAATGATATCCGTGAGGTATACAGAAATATCATGAAATATGCAAAGTCCTTTGCAGATGTTCACATTGGAGAGCCCCTCGTGTATGTTAACTCAGTGGACTGTATCGCTGTTGCAATAAATCAGGGTTCTTTTTCTAAGGCCTATAACATACAGACAGGCTCCAACTGGAAAATCTCAATAAGGAAAGCGCCCAAGATTATTTATGAATAATGAGGAGGCCGCAATGTAAGAATTGCGGCCTCAATACAACCTATTGAAAGTCCGGGCTATTATTGGGGTTTGGGTAGGTATAAAGCTTGCCCTCGTAGTTTTTTAATATTGCTTTCTTGTCGTCAAGGCTCACAATATATTCAGGGTTTGCGGGTGTTTTTCCACCGCCGCCCGGTGCGTCAATAACAAATTCGGGCACAGCATAACCTGAAATATAGCCTCTTATGTGCTTCATGATGTCGATTCCTTCAGAAACCGGCGTCCTGAAATGGCCGATTCCTTTCGCTATATCACATTGGTAGAGATAATAAGGTCTTACTCTGATCTTGACCAGCTTAGTGAAAAGCTCCTTCAGTAGGTCGGCATTGTCATTAATACCTCGAAGAAGAACGCTCTGGTTGCCAAGGGGTATGCCCGCATCCATTATCTTTTCACAGGCGAGGGAGGATTCAGGAGTAATTTCTTTAGGATGGTTAAAGTGGGTATTGATCCATATGGGATGATATTTGCGCAGCATTTTGAGCAAGTCATCAGTAATCCTCATGGGTAAAACCACGGGTGTACGTGTTCCTATACGGATAATCTCAACATGAGGTATTTCCCTAAGCCTTTTTATGATGTTTTCAAGCCAACTGTCAGGCATTATCAAGGGGTCTCCTCCCGACAGCAGCACATCTCTGATTCTGGGGTTCTGGCTTATGTACTCAAAAGCCTTTTCCAGTTTGGCCCTGCTCAATGAAAAATCTTCGCATCCGACCTTTCTTCTCCTTGTGCAGTGCCGGCAGTACATGGAGCATTTGTGCGTCAAAACGAAAAGGACTCTGTCGGGGTAACGGTGCACGATACCTTCAACTGGAGAAAACTGCTCTTCACATAGGGGATCATCCATTTCGCATTCATCTACAATAAGCTCGTCTACAGAGGGTACAGCCTGTCTTCTAATAGGGCAGTCCGGATTGTCAGAATCCATGAGCATTGCATAATAAGGGGTAATAGCCATTTTAAAGTGCTCAAGGCATTTTTCAATCTCCTGGCCTTCATCAGCCTGTAGGTTTATGAGCTTACCAAGCTGCTGACCGGAAGTGATTCTGTTTTTCATCTGCCAATTCCAGTCATTCCATTGTTCTGGCGATATGTCCCCCCACAATGTCCCTTTCATGCTTTCTTTCATTATATTTCGCCTCGATTCAAAGGGACTTCATTCATGCCATATCTTTTTAAAGCGCTGTTCAACACACTTAAAATCAAAGTTCGATAGTCTGTCCCGCAAAACTGTGCCAGCATAGGGTAGTCGCTATAGCCAGGAGCAAGGCCGGGAAGCGGGTTGATCTCAATGAAATGGATAATGCCATCCTCGGAAAGCCGAAAATCAACCCTTGAAAAGTCCCTGCAATCCAGCGCCAGACAAATTTCCCCGGCGATTTTCTTCATCTCTTCGATAATACTTCCCTCCAGCTTTGGCGGGCAGCTATAGGTCACATACTCTTTATAGTTCTTTTTCACATGATAGCTGTAAATTTCATTTTCTCTTTCCTTGCGAAGATAACCAATCTCCATAGGCTCAAATACTATCATATCGTCGCCGTTGCCCAGGATTCCGACTGTGAACTCACGGCCTTTTATGTACTCTTCCACCAGCATGGGCTGCCCATATAGCTTGAAATTCCTGTCGATAACGCTTGAAAGCTGCTCTTCAGAATCAACAATAGCCAGATCCGAGATTCCTTTGCTTGAGCCTTCAGAATTTGGTTTTACGATTAAGGGAAAATCCAGTGATGAGTCATGCCTGTAATCCGGGGTTTTTACAAGCCGGTATTCAGGTGTCTCAATATGATATGTTGAAAGATATCTCTTGGTTAGTGCCTTATCAAGGGCCAAACAAAGAGTTGTCTCATCAGATCCTGAAAAAGGAAGGCCTAGAAAATTTAATATGGCAGGTACCTGAGCTTCTCTGCCTCTTCCGGAAGTACCCTCGGCGATATTAAAAATAATATCCACCTTGGTACTTTTTATTTTCTCCACAAAGTCAGCATCAGCTTCAAGAAGCTCGACCCTGATACCCTCAGATAAAAATACATTACGAATGGCCTCAATGGTCTCAAAAGAGTCGTATTCAGCTTCAATATCTTCCACGTCGGAAGCTATACCTTTTTTAAGATTATAAGCTATTCCGACAGTTAGGGGAGGAGGGACGGCATCAGTCTCCATTACAATCACACTCGCTTTACAATAAATTTAGGGTTTAAAAAGCTATTCAATAGTCTTGCTTAAGTATAGCAAATGCACTATTAAATGAAATGGTGAAATAACGCTAAATGAAGACAATTTAGACCTAAAGTGAGCGTTTTTAATAAATTGTGTTCCCAGATCAATGTTTATTGTGGAAAATCATGTTATTTTGAGTAATTACGAAAAAGCTCTATATAATTAAGGCAAAGCATAGCAAATTAAAAATGTAAGTTACCGCAGTTGTTACATTTAAAGCCGCAGTTATTACATTTCAAATATAAAGAAAGCATTAAGATGTTACAGTATAGCTATAGATGGATATACGAAAGAAGGAAGAGGTAGAAGGATGCATCATCACATCAAAATAATACTCACCATTGGATTTTCTATCCTTAGTTTAATCGTTTTATTCTCATTACTTGATCCTTCTGAATCAAACAAGCAAAAAAGTATAATGAATGCATTCCTTAAGGAATACTACAGTGCTCAAAGCTGTGATAGATATATAGAGCTATCCCAAGGAAATTTAGATATTTTAGAATTGCTGTATAACGAACAATACAAAAAGCTGCTAACAGAAGATACATATGGAACCTTGGTTGCCGACAGAGTTATTTTAGAGTCAGAGAAAGTAGCCCAGAAATATAGTTGTAAGGTTTCGCTTAAAAGCAGCTCATTCAAAAAAGTGAAAAGCTCGTCCATTGACGGATACCCTTCATATTTATATGTTGTGAAAGTAAAACTTGACTTTGGCAATCATGATATTAGAAATGTACTATTATCTGGAACCCTTGATTTTACTAGGCAAGATGAAGATTGGATAATAAGCGGCTTTACACCGCAGGAATTGCTTGAAAAAGTCTTAGAAAGTAGTTAAGGAAAAAAGAATAAAAATAGTCTTGTCATAGAGCCACTTTTCATGTATACTTTATTATGCTAAAAGCCATGCGAAAGTGGTGGAATTGGCAGACTCGCTAGATTCAGGTTCTAGTGTACGCAAGTACGTGCGGGTTCAAATCCCGCCTTTCGCACCAAAGGTTCCAGAGACTTATCTGGAACCTTTTTTCGTGTTAATGTAGCCGTTTCTGTAGATCAGAAATGAATTTATCTATTTCGAGGGCCATTATTTGAGGTTGATAGTAGTGAATGTAATGCCCACAATCCAAGGTGACATATTTTCCATACTGCATATGTGAAACAAATTCTATCAAAAGCTCACGCCAATTCGATACGCCAATTTCCTTGCCATCCGAAATAAATGATAAATATGGTGTTGCGTTTGGATATCCTAAGTCCTTGACTTTTTGTGCATTATTGCGGCAATATTTCACTTCCTCAACCATATTCTTCGTGAAGCTGTTGTGGATAAACATATGCCTATATATGCTTATCTCCTTTTCGGAAAATTGCCCGCTGGCTTTAATGGATTTCTCCGCTACTTTCGTGATAAGCCGGAGTAATCCAATCCGTGTACCAAACGAAAGAATACGATATAGAAATGTCATTGCAGTTGCAGTTATGGGCTTTAACTGATCGTAACAAACTGGGGTTGCGGCATCTATTCCTATAATTGCTCGTATTTCATCGGGAAAGCGTATTGCCCATGCTAACGCCTCTAGTCCCGACATAGAATGTGGCATCAAAATATATGGCGGAGACAGATTAGCAAGGCTTAATGCAGTACGAGTTTCATATAAAATCGTATCTATATCTCGTGATACATTGGCAGTTTCACTCCATCCATATCCTGCCTTTTCAATAACAACGACTGTGAATTTTTGAGACAGAGGCATCCATAGTGGTTTAAAATCAAGCGTAGGGCAACAAGTACCCCCGCCAGCCATAAACACAAGAATATCTGCACCCTCACCATTTTTGTATACGTGCATCTTGTGATTATTTACCGTCACAACCATGCCCGGAGGTATTATTTTGTTTTTTTCGAGATTCCATTCCAATTCCATATGCTGTTTTCCACCTTTCTATTCTTTTGAGTTTATCCGCTTAAAGATGTGAATACATAATGTTCGCATTTCTTCATCAATAAGCGGTAACCCCATCCTTTTGAGGATATTAGAAAAAGCGTCAATAGCATTAATAAATTCCATTTCATTCGAGTTTATATATTTTGGTGCTACCCAAAGTGTAATTAGATAGCTGAACATCTCGGCTACTTGTTTGGGGTACTCTACCTTTATGGAGCCATCCTCAATACCACATACAATTAGTTTTTCAAAACACGGAGCCAAAACAGTAGTACATTCGTCAACCTGTTTGGCGATAAGTTGAGGGCTTTTTCGTACAGTGGGGGGAAGCTTCTTTAAGAGTTCAATATTGCTTTCGTTTGTCAGAAAAAGTGCCAACACTTTCTTTAACTTATCAAGTCCGTTGATTGAGGAGATTTTCTCGACATTCTCAAATGGATTATCCTCTGTAAAAATCCTTGTCGTAACTGCATCAATAATATCTTCTTTTGACTTGAAATGGTGATAAAATGCGCCTCTTGTCAAATCTCCAAGGTCATCTATTATGTCTTGAATTGTTGTATTCTCCCACCCTTTTTCGACAAACAACTTATAGGCTGAGTCTAAAATTCGTTGTTCTGTAATTTCTGGATACTTGTTTCTTGCCATAATGGAAACTCCTTTTCAACTTACATACATATAAATGTATGTATATAATTTAACAGCTTTGAGGGTGATAGTCAAGATCTGGCGGTGCGGGGTGGAGTGAATCCAGTAGATTTGCATAAGAGTTGTCAAGCGTTTTTGATTTTGTCTCAAAATAAAAGCAACATTAGCTAGATTGAATTAGTAATTTTTCCATATGTAAAAATGCATGCAGCGGTTTTCCGCTGCATGCTTAACAATCTTTGTAGAAAAA
>JAEZJF010000021.1 GCA_023415825.1 Bacillota bacterium | reverse complement strand
TAAGTGATTACATAATAAGATTTGAAAAATATTTAGATGAGTATTCAGAATTTACATATGTAGCAAACAAAGTATTACAAAGTAAAGATTTTTATATCTATTTATATACTCAATGCTTGGATATGGATACCTTTGATTACATGCGGTATGACTATGGAAATCCAAATGAGCATAGTGATAGTTTTATCAGGTTTATTGAAACATATCCGGATTCTAAGTATCACCCAATTATTTTAGGATATATAGATGTACTAGAAAAAAATGGATTCGTTTACGATGAGACAGCTAAGAAATATTTAAAAGAGTGTGGAATTAAGATAGATTAATTGTTATGCAACTGCATATAACAATGCTTTTACGTAAAGGGCACAGCAGGAAGAATGACGTAATAAGAAGTTCATGAGGTCGATGCTGCCCACACCGTCTCACCGGGCGGCAAGCGCCGTTAAAGGGAAAGGCTCCGCTGGTCTGGTTCGACGGCGTCGTAAAACTGGGACGTTATACGTAATAGTGAATTTATCTTTGTTACAAGTTTATGAAGTAAATAATAAGAGAAAGGATTTTTCGAAACATCCTTTTAAGAAAAATCCAATGTTCATAATTAATTATCTGTTTTTAATATTTTGCATATTTATGGTTGTGTTTTCTGTTATTCTAGAAAGCACATATTTAGTAGTATTTTATCTTTTATTTATGCTATATTGTGTTTATAGGATATTTTTTAGTGATAAAGTATTATTCTCGAGAGCTTTTAAGAATCTTACTATCAGTCAGGGTTCTTATGAATGGGAAAGAACAGTTCAGTTTGGTGATTCAATTGTATCAATTGATGGGAATATAACAATCAAGTATCAATGGAACCAAGTTGTTAAACTTATGGAAAATGAGGACTATTTATTTCTTGAAATAAAAACTGGATATGGAATTAGATTAGATAAAAATGGATTTACCGTGGGGAGTATTGATGAGTTTATAAACTTTATAAAATCAGAGCAAAACATTTTTTTTAAACATAAGTAAATATATCACGAATAATACTAAATATAAATTTATAAAAATAATTATTAGCCTTATTTACCGCTACTACGTATAACAATGCTTTTACGCTTCGGGCGTGCTTTTGGGTCATTGCTGCCACACCGTCTCACCGGGCGGCAAGCGCCGCTAAAGAGAAGAGCTCCGCTGGTCTGGTTCGACGGCGTCGTAAAACTGGGACGTTATATGTAATTTTTCTCTTTTAGAATACACAGGGTACGCTTCGTACATTGCTTAATTTCAGAGAAAAGGATGGACCATATGCATAATATAAGAGGATTTATTGGTAATATGGACATAATTAAACCTTTTTCAGAAAAATGGTTATCTGATATTATTTATCTAAAACAAGATTTATCAATGTTTTTCCTCACTGATAAATTGTATGATAATATTCAAGAATTAGTGAACAGTAAAATTGATACTGATTATTCTGATTATTTTGAATATTTCTCTTCATCAGTTTATGAATTGATGGTATTTGAATCTCATCATGGTAAAATTGGTTATATTGAAACAGATTATTTTGGTGGATCAGGAAGTCAATCGGCTTTACTAATTGAAAAAGGTAAAATAATTGTTGAGCCACTGAAGACAAAAACCAAATGGGATGAAAATTCCAATGGGTATATCCATACTCCTGAAGGGGTAGAAGCAATTAATTCAATACTTAAAGAGCTTAGTGTGAACCGAATAAAGGGTAATGACGAATTTGATAGCATAGGTCTTGGAAATTACAGGAGAATGGAATAATAAGATTTTTCAAGAGTTGGAGAGAAAAACTTCATATAACCAGCTAATCGCTGTCAAGTACCTTGATTAAAATATTAATAACATTTAAAATGAGCATAGCAAAATAAACCTCCACAAAGAGGTTTGTTTTTTCTCTAGAAGATAGTAAAATGGTATTAATGTTCTATACTAAAAGGTATTTGGCTTTTTAATATGCCATAAATAATCCGAAGAAGCTTGCCGCTTGTAGCGACAATAGCAGCTTTTGGTGACTTACCTTCAGACTTCAATTTAGTGTAGAACGCGGATAACAAAGGATTAGTCGGTCCATTCTTGCGATTGGATATGGCACCAATAGTGGCTTGATATAAGGCTTTTCTTAAGTAACTGGAACCACGTTTTGAGATCCTGTTGTTAGCTGACTTAAACTTACCTGATTGAAAAACTGATGGATCCAGTCCTGCAAAGGCAACAATTTGTTTTTCTGTTGGGAACCTGTAAACCTGGCCAATCTCACTGAGAATGGCAGCTGCAGTAAGCTCTCCAATGCCTGGTATTGACAGAAGAAGAGCAAATGCAGGAGAAAGCGAAGCCCGTGCGATCATATCGGCCTGTAAATCAGTCATAATTCTTTTGTGGGTCATAAGGATGCTGATGTAATCCTTTAGAACCCGTATGTTCGACTGCTGGGCCTTATGACTTGGCAAGCTTTCTCCTGCAGCAGCTAAAAGTTGATTAACCTTAATGTTGCACCAATTATCAGAATGACCTCGAGCGGTAGACTTAATAACTTTAAATAGGTCATCCTTACTAGCTTTAAGCACACCCTCTGGAGAAGGGTAGGACAAAAGAAGCAAAAGTGAAGAATTGCAGCATAAGTGATTAAACACAGTATGGAAATTAGGAAAAACAAGATCAAGGATACTTTGCATACGCAGTTGAATTTCAGTATAAGTACGCATTAGACCTTCGTATTGTCTTGAAAGACATTGTAATTCAGCAATAGAATCAGGCACATCATAGTTCACATCAAGCTTGTTAAGGTAGTAAACCTTAGCAATTCGCTAGCATCAACAGGATCAGTTTTAATCTTTCTAACGGACTTTGCTTTTTGCAGATGAGTCATGATAGGGTTTAAAACAACGACATTGTACCCAGACCTTTGAAAGAAATCAATAATAGGCTTGGAGTAATTACCGGTGGCCTCAAGGGTGACATCAGGCTTGATTCCGGTTTTGCGTTCTAGCTCCTGCAGATGTTTTAATAAAAGGGCAGTACCTTTAGGAGAATGTGTGAATGAGAAAGCTTTAGATAAAGGTTCTTCATAAGAAATGAAGGCAGCAGCGACGCTCTTTGATTTTGAGACATCAATACTCAGAACAGGTTTATACATAACGACCTCCTTAAAATTACCGGGGCCTAATGCTGACCTCTCTCCCCAGGTTCGTACGGTGATGCGGGCTCGAAGCCCAACCAGCTCAATCGGGGTATGATAGGAAGCAAGAGGAATGAACACTTTATGCGGCGGGGTCAAAGCCCCAACAAAGCTTACGTTCTACACCTCCGGTTAGTATAAATAGTATAGATGAACCACACCGAGATTGAACTGGTTATGCTACGAGTATACGAACATAGCTTTTACGCAAGGGGCATACCAGAAGTATGGTGTAATAAGAAGTTCAGGAGGTATTCCCTGCCCATACCGTCTCACCGGGCGGCAAGCGCCGCTAAAGAGCAGGGCTCCGCTGGTCCGGTTCGTCGGTGTCGTAAAACCGGAACGTTAGGTGAAATTTTCTGCTTGGATCGCCTCGTCCCGGGGCGAGAATTGAAGAATTGACTTTGAAGTGAAGATCACATTGGTTTTAAAGCACAAACTAGAGATTATTTATATGACAGTGAGGTGCGTGAGATGAAAAATAATTTTTCTGAGGTTAAGCTATTTCAAGTGAAACCTGATAAACTGATAGAATTTGAAACATTGATAACGACGATAGCTGGCGAACAAAAACAGCAAATGGGTTGTATTGATATCAAATATGTCAAGCGTTTTTTTACCATTGATGGTGTCGAGAGTGGAGAACCGCCCCGAGAGTTAACCAAAATTGTTAAGTGTGTTAAGTATTTTTCTTATTGGGAATTCAACAATAAGGAGAATTACGGCAAAGCGACAGAATGGTTTTTCAAGAATCATCTCAAGGATATTCAAAAGTTGCTAATTATGCCTTTTGACATTAACTGCGGAAATTCGATATATTAAAAACAATATTCATTGTTCAGATTTTTTGCAAGATTGCGAATGATATTTACTAAATTTATGGAGGTATAAGTTATGTCAGTTAAAAATGAAGAACTTATAAAAATTATCACAGAACTTGCGGAATCGGGTTGGAGTTTGATTGATGAGCCATCAGAAGCATGGCTTGACGACAAAAAAGGAAATGAAGAATTACTCCTTATAATTGAGCAAGCAGATAAAGAGTGTGGAAGTTGTGGTTGTGAATTTGACCCGCTTTATAAAAAAGCATTAGAATTGTTGCGAACAAAATGAGCATAATCAGAAGCTGTTTTACTTCAAAATGTTTATATATTATGAAAGATAGGGTTTTATAAAAGGTTCTGCCTTCTATGGCTGAATCTGGCTCCGTGGTGCAGAAAACTTCACCTACATGAGGTCATTGCTGCCCACACCGTCTCACCGGGCGGCAAGCATCCCTAAAGGGATGGGCTCAGCTGGTCCGGTTCGTCGGCGTCGTAAAACCAGGACGTTAGACGAAGTTTCTTTCATAGATCGCCCCATCCGGGGGCGAGTTTGGTAGAATTGGCTTTGGGGACTGAGACACTTTAGTTTGCAAGTGTGTACTTTAAATTATTTATATTAGTGGAGGTTTTGGTATGGTGGATGGCTACGAATTTTTATTAGCGAGTTATGATGACATTCCACAGATTATTGGTATATATCACAGTTTGATAGGTACTCCAGGATGTGCTTGGAGTTTAGATTATCCAAATAGAGACACAGCAGAATCTGATGTTGACAGCAAATCTTTATATGTTTTGAAAAAGAATGGCATAATAATAGCTGTTGCATCGGTAGGTGAATTTAACGAATTGGAACATTTGCAGTGGACAATGAAAGTGCCCTGTGAATTGGCGAGGATTGGCGTTATTCCAACGATGCAAAAGCAAGGTATAGGAACGACTATTCTTAAAAACATCATTAAAACAGTAAAAGGAAAAGGGTTTGACGGGATAAGAATGTTAGTCAGTAAAACCAATCCTGCAGCTTTAGCTTTATATGATAAGAACGGTTTTGAAAAATGTGGGGAAGTTTCCATGTATGATATTGATTTTTATTGTTATCAGATAAAAATTTAACTCACAGCATAAGCATTCAAGCGCCGCAAAAGGGAAGGGCTCCGCTGGTCCGGTTTGACGACATCATAAAACCGAAACGTTAGATTAAATGGGAGTAAAGATAGTTAAGTTTAGTAATTATTTAAGTGGGGATAAGATATATGGATATTAAAAAACTAATACCCGATTTGAATATAAGAGCTTGGGTTGGCCCTTTTGATGAAGAATTGTACTTTATTTCTGGTAAAGAGCAGACTGAAAAAATTAAATACCTGCTTTCCATAAAACCTGATTCTCAAGTTTTAGATTTAGGTTGTGGTTGTGGAAGAATAGCCATACATTTTTTAGACTATTTATCCCCGCAAGGAAAGTATCTTGGCATTGATAACAATACAAATTTATTATCTTTTTGTACTGGCTACATAGCTCCATTAAATGAAAATTTCAAATTCGAATATATAGATGTATATAATGGTGAATATGCACCAGAAGGGAAGCTTAAATGCCATGAAGTTGTCTTACCTTTGGAAAATGACTCTGTTGACGTTGTAATTATGTGGTCAGTGTTTACCCATATGTATTTATATGATATTGACCCATATTTGAAAGAGATACATAGGGTATTAAAACTAGGCGGTCGTTTTATATCATCTTTCAATTTATATAATGATTTTATTGAAAATCAAATTGTAATGAATAAATCTCATCTTGATATTAGATATAAAATTAACGATGATTCATTTAGTTTGGATAAAGAGGTTCCAGAACAGGGCTTTGCACATAGAGAAGATAGAGTCATAGAGTGTTATACAAAGAATGACCTTACAATAAAGCAAATAACATACGGTGTTTGGTCAAATAAAGAACTGCTTGGTGAATTTCATGATTATATAATTGCTCAAAAATAAATTGAGTGAGGGATTTTCTATAAGGCAATCCCATTTCTTATAACAAAGCGTTCACGCTGACGGGCGGTGCTCAAGGGTCATTATGCCAAGCCGTCTTACCGGGCTGGTCGTTTCGCTCCGCTACACTGCTCACCTTTGCAACCTAGGCAGCAAGCGCCGCTTAAGGGACATGACTCCGTTGGTCTGGTTCGTCGGCGTCGTAAAACCGGGACGTTATCTGAAATATGGTGCAGGATGGTTTAGCAAAAGATATTAAGTACACAGATATATCAGATTGACGAGGGAGGATGTTTTATGATTACATCAGCCAATTATAGAAAAGGCGGCTTGTTCTTATCCCTGTTTGTGATAATTGCTTTGTTGATTGCTTATTTATTAGATGCACCTTTTGCAGCATTATTAAGTATTGGCGGTTTCGGTTTTATTAGTTCCATAGTTCTCATTATAATTGGTGATAAAAGTAAACCTAAAAATGATGTAAATGAAGTGGAATGATGAAGATTATGAGGCGTAACGTTTCTCTAGATCGAGTATGAGTCTTCGTAGGTTAAAGATTTACTGCTAATAACTTTTTGCTGTTGACTTCGGACTCCTCCAACGAAATCTACCAATCGTCCCGACGCGCTTACAACTCAGCCTATGATTATTATATCGTCATATATGGTAATTTAAGACATAGTGGTATAAAATTATACTGAAGTTTTTTCGTCATCATCTAAGCCTAGCGCAGCTTTTGCATAGGGTGAATTAGATGAATTTTCCTGTGTGGGTCGTACATAGAATGGTGGTTAGGAAAGAATAAACTTTGAGCAATGCCGTTAAGCGTAGTCAAGATCTATTTTGGAGGATTTGAAGTTGTGAGAAAGCTTATTACCGTAACATTTGCTTTGATTTCAATAGTGTTACTTTTAGCTTGTACCAGTTTTAATAAAGGTACAATGAAAATTAAAGCCATAGAGCTTACGGAAGAAGAAAACAATATTCTCAAACTAGTGGGAGCAGATAGTATTAGTAAAGTATTTGATTATACCGTGGATGAAAGAGCAAAATCAATTCATATCAATTGCTATATTCTAGATGACCATAATAAATGGAAGGAACATGGCAGCTCCATATCGCAAGTTAAGGATTTTGATGGTAGAATCGCTATTTCAAAAGTAGGAATTCAGGGTTTTAGAATAGCTTTTCAAGACAAAAACGGTGTAAACGGATGGACAACAGCTTCAGAAATATACAATAATGATGAAAGCAAAGCCTCCGCTTTATCATGGCTTCAAAATTCGGATATCACTTACGGAAAAGAAATATCATTAGCTATTCAAATTGTAACAAGCTCCAATAAAATCATAACTTATGATACAGAGAGCTTTTATGATACTGAAAGACTAAAAGAACATGATGTTTGTAGATTAATACAAAATAAAGTGTGGTGCCAGGAATTTTTATTTTAATTTGAAGGAGAAGGGTTTGAGATGAGTGAAAGAGTAAAATGTGCTGAAGAGTTATTTAAAAAAGGTTATGTTTGTTCCCAAGCGGTTTTTGCAGCATTTTCAGAATTACTTGGGATGAAGCAGGAATATGCTTTAAAAATAGGAAACGGTTTTGGTGGTGGAGTTGCAAGAAAGCAGGAACTTTGTGGGGCTTGCTCCGGGGCTATAATGTTAATCGGATTGAAATATGGAAAGACAGAAGCTGATGATAATAAATCCCATGAGAAGACGTATAGCATGATCGATTATTTTTGCAGTAAGTTTATTGAAAGGAATGGAGCAATAAACTGTTATAAAATATTAGGATGTGATTTGTCAACTGCCAAAGAGAAGGGATTATTTACTTCTGTTTGCCAAAAGTGTGTTAAAGATGCAGCAGAAATAATTGAAGAAGTATTGGATGATAGCATGGAATAAAGTTTTGCAATATTAAGTGCCCCGTCCATGGGGCTCTGGCTTCACTAGCTCGTTACATTTCAGAGGACAATGCTTTTATGTAAGGGGCATATCAGGCAGTATGATGTAATAAGAAGTTCAGGAGGTCATTGCTGCCATACCGTCTCACCGGGCTGGTCGTTTCGCTCCGCTACACTTCTCGCCTATGCAACCTAGGCGTCAAACACCGCTTAAAGGAAAGGCTCCGACGGTCCGGTTCGTCGGTGTCGTGAAACCCGGGACGTTAGCCGAAATACAGAGAGGTTTCTCGGTAGTAAAATGAACATTGAAAAAATATACAGGTAGAAAATCAATACAAGGAGGAATTTATATGCTATGTCCAAAGTGTAAACTTGAGAATCCGGAAGATGCAATGTTATGCGATTGTGGGTATAATTTCGAAACAGGTCTGAAAGAAAGACCCATAATTATTAAAGGTTCTGATGACTATAATAAGCCCAAGACAAATGGGTGGACCACAGGCTTGAAAATTCTTGGGTGGGTATCGTTTATTTTATGGATTATTGGTGGAATAGTGATTTCTTCTCGCTATTTTTACAATGAAAATGTTTTATTGGGTATCTTAATAGTTGTAACAACTTTTGTAGTTGCATTCTCAAGCACAGCTGTAATAATGATTTACATAGGTATAGCAGAAGACATAAACGCTATAAGGAATCATATGTAAAAAGCTAAAAATCAAGTTTTATAGCATTAGCATTAGACAATGTTAGAGCGAAAAATTACTGCCATTAACGGTTAAAGGACAAAACAGTTGGGGGGTAGATAATTTTGAATATCACCGATAATATGTTATTAAAGAAAAAACAATCTATAAGGGCTTTGAAAATTATAGTCCTGGCTATATCCGTCACATTGTTGTTTACCTCCTGCATTCCTCAAGCAGTAGATAATGAAATCGGGCAGACGCCAACGCCATCTATAGCCCCAATGTCGACCCAGCCGCCAATTGTGACATCAACGGCACCTACACAAACCACAACACCCATTACAAGTGAGAATACTTCACATAGTGACGGGTTGTTCGCACCGATTATTAGTGCGTATGCAGCACTTGAACGTAGCGGCTTTAATTCTTTCGACAAAGATATCATTGGAGATTCTGTGTTGACGGAAAGTGGTGGAAGATCCTACAACTTCGGTGAAAAACCGACTCTAGTGTATTCCTTTTACGATATAAACAGCGATGGTTCACCGGAATTACTAATTGGAGCAGATGAGGTTATTTCCGGGATCTATATTTTAGAAAATGAATCTCCTGTATCCGTCATTCAAGTAGAATCACGGCACAATCTTAGTTTGTTAATGGATAGCGATGGTAATAGTGTTATTGAAGATTCATGGGGTCACATGGGCTATGCTACTGATTTTTTTTACACGATTGATGAGGACGGAAAGTTAGTAACACTAAATAAACTTTTCACAAATGGCGATGTCAAAAAGGACGGCGAGTTCATCGGACATTTTCGTGCTAAAGATGTTCAAGGGGAAGAAGCCAGTATTACAGAGGAAGAATATTGTTCTTTAATACGGAAATATGGTTCAGCAGGTTATGAACCACTTGAAGATACAGGAGAAGCAAGAATGATTAATGTTATATGGAAGCCTGTCGCTACTTATAATAAGAATTTGAATGATACCCAGTAAAATTTAGGCGGACTGGAAAACAGGAATGTTAAAAATATGGTCTGGCTCTTCGGGGAATGAAACTTCACCTAACAAAGCTATGCAACCTAGGCGGCAAGCGCCGCCACGGAGAAAGGTTCCGCTGGCCCAGTTCGTCAGCATTGTAAAACCGGGATGTTATAAGAAATACCGCGTGCTGAGCCTTGTAACTAAAGAGAAAAAAAGAAACTGGGGTTGAGCTATATGAGAGTATCAGTTTTCTATTTTAGTGGTACAGGAAATACAGAGTGGGCAGTTAATCAATTATATGAGTGTTTAATCAATGAAGGTAATGAGTGTAGAGTATACAATATCGAAAATGAGATAATTGGCTTGAAGGAAATAATTAAGGATTCTGATATTGTTGGTTTTGCTTTCCCAATATATGGAGCAAACATGCCGAATATTATGTTTAGGTTTCTTCAAGAGCTTAATCATATAGATAATGGAAATACTATTAAACCTGCTTTTATTGTTACTACGGCAGGGTATGTTGATGGATTTGGCCCATTATCTGCAAATCGGCAGATTAAAACCTGTGGATTTAAGCTATTGTCTTATATTAATCTTAAGTTGAGTAATAATGTCTCAACACCATTACTAAAAGCTAGTATCCAGAGTAATGACAATATAAAAATAAGGATTGAAAGAAATAAATTAGTTATAAGTAAAATAGTAAATCATATCATCACAAAGAAAAAGTACATTCGAAATATAGGTCCTTATCTCATTCCTGGCTATATCATTAGAAAAGTAACGAAAAAAAGCCAAAAAGACTGTTACCTATCATTAAGCGTAAATAAAGACCAGTGTAAGAAATGTATGCTTTGTGTAAACAGGTGCCCAACCAAAAGTATTATTTTTATGGATGGTAATTTTAGATTTTTATCAACATGTACAGCATGTATGAGATGTTATAACTTTTGTCCTACCAATGCTATATATCATTTTGGGAAATATGCAGATCCTGAAATATACAAAAGATATAAAGGCCCACCAAGATGGTTCATCGGAGATATTTAAAAGCAGATGCTAAAACCTAAGAAATGCTTGAAAGCGTTAATTTGCAAATGGGGAGATGGAAATGAATAGAGAGTGGTGTGTCTTACTAATTGGTGGTGCATCGGGTTCAGGTAAAACTTGCGTTAGTTATCCTTTAGCGAAAATGTACGGTGTCAATTTAATAGAGGTTGATGATTTTCAGGTATTTTTATTTTCTATGTCAAAGCCTGAAGAACAACCAGAAATACATTATTGGGACACTCATCCGGAGTGGCAAAGTGAAGGTGTTGAGAACACTATGCAACAGCTTATTAATGTTGGAAGGGCTATTAAGCCAGGGCTTGAGGCGGTTATCAATAACCATATAGATGCAAATATTCCTGTAATTATTGAAGGTGATTTTATATTGCCGGAACTATCCGCCTCATTTGATAGTCTTAAAGTAAGGTCACTATTCATCCATGAGCCCTCTAGGAATCAGATATTGAATAATTATCTAATAAGAGAAAAGGGAAGCGGGCTGCAACACTATCGGGCTGATGTAAGTCACCGCTTTGGTAATTGGCTAGCCTCAGAATGTGAAAAATACAATGTGCCTGTTATTGAATCAAGGCCATGGGATACGATTATAGAAAGAGTTTTAAAACTATGAGTAATAATTCTCATTGTAATTATTAAGAATTAGGAAAGCCAAACGTCACATAACAATGCTTTTACGCAAATAAGGGAGGAACACAATGAAGTTAATATCAGCCTTGAATTTAGCAGCGAGGAAACACCTTGAGTTTACTGATTTGCAGTATATGCTTGATGCTGCTTGTGAAAATCCTAATATTTCTAGAGTTTATGTTGATGATGAAGTTATACCAAGTATATGTATCATGCAAATAAAGCATATGATTTTTATAGGGGGCAAGTTTTCATATGAACTTTTGAACTATTTGCTTGATCACATACTTAATTTGAATTTGAGAAATAGTTATCGTGTTTTTTACATATTCTGTGGTACACTCGAATGGGAAAAAGCTATAAGATACCAATTAGCAGAACGTTGTAATAAATATGAGCGCAGCCTTTATCATATCAAGCCGACCTTCATAGAAGCAGCACCTATTAATGTTACTATAAAGGAAATTGACTCTGCGCTTATGAATTCAAGCATCAACAACTTTGATATGATAAACGAAGAAGTACTTGGAACTGCGACATATGACAGTATGGAAGATTTCTTTTTACGTGGTATTGGTTATACACCTGTTATTGATAATAAAGTTTGCGGTTTTTGTACAAGCGAATATCCAAGTAAAAGTGCATTGGCGATTGGTATTGAGGTTTTAGAAGAATATCAAAGGGAAGGCATCGCAAAAGCTATGACAATTAGATTTCTAAATAAGGCAACACAGCGGGGGTTAAATGTGTATTGGGAATGTTGGAAGAATAATATTCCTTCAATAAAGACAGCACTGTCATGCGGATTTAGAAAAGTTGCTGATTATCCAATGCTATTTGTTGATTTTGGATTATCTAGTAACGGGTAAGGTTTACGAAGTACAGGGTGCGTCAGATAACAGTGCTTTTACGCTATGGGCGTGCTCATGGGTCATTGCTGCCAAACTATTATTAATATGGAAAACCGTGACGGTTTATGGATGGGATGCAAAGTTCTTCGTCTAGCATTGCTTTTACACAAGGGCACTTGTATTTAGCTCAAGGATATATTATGTTAACCTAATGCCTAATTATATATAATTTGTCTTTTAATAAAAGGGGGATGACTTTTATGGTGCCAAGTAGCCATAGTAATTTTATTAATAATTCTATAGAAATACTTAAAGATGACTCAAGAATTTTAGGTATAGCCGCAGGAGGCTCTTACATATCAGGCGAAATGGATGAGTTCTCTGATATTGACCTTGTTATAGCTGTTACTGATAATGATTTTAAAGCTGTAATGGATGATAGGTTTAAAATAGTAGAGAGATTAGGGAAAGTGCTATCAGCTTTCACTGGTGAACATGTTGGTGAGCCAAGACTGGTTATTTGCTTATATGGGCCACCGTTACTACATGTAGATTTTAAGTTTGTATCAGTAGAAGATATAGCTATAAGAGTTGAAGATCCAATAATTTTATGGGAGCGAGATAGTGCAATTACGAATCGTCTACAATTGAGTGAGGCTAAATTTCCAATACCTGATTTGCAGTGGATTGAAGATAGATTTTGGGTCTGGATACATTATGGAGCAACAAAATTAGGAAGAAATGAGATTTTTGAAGCAATAGAATTTATATCTTTTTTGCGACAGGTTGTAATAGGACCACTAATATTGATGAAAAATGGAAAACTTCCTCGTGGGGTGAGAAGAATTGAATCTGATGCTCCTAAAGATATACCTCTATTGCTAGAAACAATCCCTACCCATAGTGCTAAAAGTTGTATTGAAGCTTTGCAAGTAATCATTAAACTTTATATAGACTTGCGAGACCACCATGTTACGACTGAACTGATAAAGCGTACTGAAGCAGAAAAGTATTCAAGAGATTATTTAAATGAAATTCTAAAAATTATAAAATAGCTTGTTAGCTGTTTATTTGTAGAGTTATGTGTAACAGTTCATTAATAGTTTTTACCTATTGCTAGAACGCTCTCCCTGCCTTAATTATATCATACAATTAATGGAAGATAAAGTCTGTTCATTTTTGCACCATTCTGCTAAAATATAGCAATAAAGTTCACGGGAGGAGCGCTATGAATACTATAAAGGCAAAAGAATGCTATAAAGCTTTATTAGCGCAGAAGCTAATCGAAGAGTTTGAAAAACGGAATATGGAAGGATTTTATTGCGAGACCAAAGATGATGCCCGTATAAAAGTCCTTGAAATGATTCCTAAAGACAGTTTTGTTTCTTGTGGAAGTTCTGTTACCCTTGATGAAATTGGTTTGAGGGTCGCGTTAAAAAATAATGGATACAATTTTATAGACCCAAAAGACGCTCAAGATGCTAGAGCTATGGAGAAAGTTGCTCATCAAGCATTAAGTGCCGATTACTTTTTAATGAGTTCTAATGCTATATCGGCTACCGGCGAGTTAGTAAATGCAGATGGCATTGGTAATAGGGTAGCTCCTCTTATTTTTGGGCCCAAAAATGTCATAGTAATAGCTGGACTCAATAAAGTTGAGCCAAACATAGATGCAGCTATTCTTCGAGTAAAAAACTATGCAGCGCAAATGATCTGTTTGGCATTTAAGCAGGACTTCTCAACTTTTGATGACCTTTCTAAAGCAGCTGAAGATAGTTGTTGTCAGCTTGTAATTACAAGTAAGACCGTGTTTAAAGGCCGAATTAAAGTAATACTTGTTGGAGAAAGTTTAGGTTTTTAGTTTAAATGCTAATTCTTTAGATTTTTATTATTTGATCGGAGGGCAAATATATGAAGATTCATGATGTCCCGTTTGGAACGGTTGATTGGAATTCAATTGAACCAACAAAGCATTCTGGTATAACGGGTGAAGCCTATTGGCGTACTTTAGAAATTGGGAATATACGGGTTAGAATGGTAGAGTATACACCAGGGTATTTTGCAGATCATTGGTGTAGTCGTGGGCATGTACTTCTCGTTTTGGAAGGTGAACTAGTTACCGAACTTGAGGATGGAAGAGAATTTATACTTACTCCAGGAGTAAGTTATCATGTTGCGGATAACATTAATCCACATCGTTCGCATACCGAAAAGGGTGCTAAATTGTTTATAGTAGATTAATTGAAAACAATAAACTGTAAAAGGTTCAGCAGTCCATGGTTGAAGTTGGCTCCGTTGGTCCGGTTCATCGGCGCCGTGTTGATTAATACATAACATCTACATAAACGAGTGACCACTTCTTATGACAATGCTTTTATGCAGGGGGCATAGCAAGATAATTCTATCAAGTCTCTGGAGTAATGATTTAGGAGGATTGGTTATGGCAAAAATTTTTAAACAAAAAGATCTAATATTTACACCGAGGAAATCTCCAATATCCGAATTTTTATGGCACACTAGTCAAAAGCTATCACAATTGGCAAATTCGCAACATCTTCAATTTGATGTAAGGGCATTAGATTCGGGTAAATATTCATACCCTTATCATTTTCATAGGAATGCGGAAGAGATTTTTGTAATTATTTCAGGCAATGCAATGCTTAGGACGCCTGATGGGTTTAAGGAATTATCGACTGGTGATATTGCCTTTTTTGAAATGGGAACAACAGGAGCACACCAATTATATAATCACACGGATAGTCCATGTACATTTCTGGATATTAGGACAACTGTTGGACTAGATGTATGTGAATATCCGGACTCAGGTAAAATAAACATTCTACCTTATCAAGAGATATACCAAAAAGACGACATAGCTGATTATTATTTAAACGAAGATAAAGTACAGGATAAATGGCCACCAGAGATAATTAAGAAGAAGTCAGTTGACGGGGTATGACATAGTATAAGTGGAGGAAACCCATATGACATTGGAAGAGTATAAAAAGTATTCATCTGAACATGAAGACTGGGCCCCTGGTTGGGAAGCTATTGACGAAGTATTTGATTATCTTTATCCTAATCAGAAACCTGCGCATTATGGAACAGATTTACATAAACGTTCCATATTTGGCGGAGACGAGTATTTGGATGGTTATAGTATTTATCATTCACCTAATGGATACAAACATATACTGACATATGGAATGACTGAACTATATACCAATGAGGAAATTTTTGGTGGCGAATGGAGCCGTTGGGGTTATGAAATGACAATAAAACTTAAAGAAGATACGAATGAAGAATGTATGTGGGCAATAAATATGTTAGCTAATCTTGCTCGTTATACCTATACAAAGAAAAGGCTCTTTGAACCAATGCAATTTATTGCGGGGAATGGTACCTCTCTACATATAGGCATAGATTCTGCCATTACAGCTCTATTTATAGTTAATGACACTGAAGCTAATGGAATTGACACTATACACGGAAGAGTTGAATTTACACAATTAGTCGGAATTACACAACGAGAGTTGGAAGTATTGAAAGAAAACCATAATCAAGCGCAAATATTTGTTGAGAATATGAAGAAAGATAATCCGTATTTAGTTACAGATATGAAGCGGACAAAGTCGTATATATAGATCAAGTATGATAATACGTCGCTCCACTCAGGAGCTGTATCATTTTACGCGGGCATAAATTTGGAAATAAAGCCATAACTTCTCACATAAGCATAATTAGAAGTTGTTTCACAGTAGACATCATTTCAAGGAGTTTAGTATGAGGAAACTACTAATGAAAATTAAGAATTCTTCACCTAAGAAAAAGTTCCTATACAATTTTTTTCTTGTCGCTCTTAGTTTGGCAGTAATTTTAGTAATTACGCTCTCTTTTTATGTTGGAAGAGTGTTCTACATTAAGAACTATGGTATAAAACTTGTACCGTTAAAAAATCACTCTATACAAGTATCAAGCTATTATAGGCAAAATGATCCTAGGTGGCAAGATGTCGAAATCGGCACTTCAAGGAGAAAGATGGGCAGTACAGGTTGTCTTATTTCTTCTGTATCAACAGCTATATCACAGCTTCGGTCTCCAGTAACGCCAGAAGAATTGAATAAAATGCTTACTCAGGTTAATGGTTTTCAAGGAGCTGACTTGATATGGTATAAAATTAACGAGGTTTTTCCTGAAATAGATTATAGATATAGCCGTATCTTCAGTAGAGAAAAAATCGAGAAAGACTTAGAAGAAGGGCTGCTGCCTATTGTTAATGTAAAATATAATAAAACAGGTGTAACTCATTGGGTACTCATTGTAGGAGCAGATGATGGCGAATTTATTATTTGTGATCCCTTAGGTGATGGAAATTCTACCAGGTTACTTTCTGATCATGGAAATGTGTTTGCTTATCGTGTTATAGAGAAGGTTGCTGATTAAAAGAAATAAGAAGGAAAGAAAACAACTAATGGATGATTATAAGTTCATAACAGAATATCTTAATAGGATACAATATCATGGCAAAATAGAAGCGAATGAAGAATCATTAAAAGCGTTGCAGGAACATCATTTGGCAAGTGTGCCGTTTGAAAATCTTGATATCATGAATAAAATTGAAATTCAGCTTGATAAAGACTATTTGTGGGAAAAGATAGTTTGCAAAAGACGAGGCGGAATATGCTATGAATTAAATGGATTGTTACTTATCTACCAAAGTTCCTTGTTATGGGAATAAATTTGACCATGCTTTGATATTGGTCGAATTGGATGAAAAATGGCTAGTGGATGTTGGTTACGGTGATGGATTTTTTGTTCCATTACGGTTTGTTGAAGATATTCCTCAGCAAGATTGTAAAGGTATGTTCCGTATTATTCAACAAAATGGTGAATATCAATTGTGGAGAAATATGAACAATTCAGATCTTTTAGAATATACTTTTACATTGTCACCAAGGCAGTTAAACGATTTTTATGAGCGATGCAGATTCTTTGAGTTGGATGTAGAATCCAGATTTAATAAGAACAGACTTTGCTCATTGGAAAAATGTGATGAGAGGATTTCACTAACAGATAGTCGCCTATTACATTCCAAAATGGGCATACAAACTAGAGTTGAGATAAAAAGCGAAAAAGAATTTGCATCCAACTTAAAAAATGTATTTAGCATCAAATTATGAGCAAATTTATCAGTTATAGTTAATAAAATCGTCTAAATGCTGAAAATTTGTAACCGTGGTTTTGCTATTCCATTATTGTCTGGCTTCACCATAGTAATTCTTGATTTCATTTCGTATTTCGTATATAAGGTGCCAAAACCTAAATTTCAGTTTAGAGAATTAATTTTTGCTAAGGGGCTTATTTGACTAAGAGTTAATTAAAATCACACTGGAATTAATTGGAGCCGTGCATTATAATTGAAAATATATCAAGACGGAATTTGGAGGCTCAGAGTTGGAATTCATTAAGACAGGTCTCGATATATAATAAAATTATAAACCTTATAAAAGAAAAGATGGAGTGTATAAAAACATGAAGATTAATGGGATTGAGGGACTTACAACCACTGAGCTTAATAATGAATTGAAGCAGGGGGCAAAATTCGTTGTCTATCAGTATTGTGTATCAATATTGGTTATGACTTTTAAAAGAAGCTCAAATATATATTTTATTAAAAATGGTGAAAACTCGTTTTCAAAAGGTATTATCTTTTCGATGATTTCATTAATAATCGGGTGGTGGGGTATTCCATGGGGACCCATTTATACTATTGGTACATTGATTAATAATTGTAAGGGTGGCAAAGATGTGACTTCAGCGGTCATAAACTCGTTAAATAATAGTACTCAACAAGATAAACAAGTAGGATAAAAAAGAATTCCTGTTAAGGAGTAAGTTATGCCGTTTACTTTTGCGCATCCTGCAGCAGTAATTCCGCTAAAAAGGAGATGGAAAGATAAGTTTTGCCTGACAGGACTTGCGTTGGGAAGCATGGCTCCAGATTTTGAGTATTTCATACAGCTAAAGCCTATATCTCTTTATGGACATAATATAATCGGCTTTTTCATCTTAAATTTGCCACTATGTTTTTTATTAGCATTTGTGTTTCACTTTATAATTAAGAAGCCTTTAATTTTACATATGCCCAATCCAATTGACAAGTGGTTCAGTATCATAGCCCATAGGGTTTGGACCTTAGATTCCATAAAGAAAGTCTTTAGATTTTGTTATTCAGCACTTTTAGGTATGTTTACCCATGTGGTCTGGGATTCATTTACTCATGATACTGGAACAATGGTTATACTGATACCATTATTAGCTTCAAAATTTTATGTTTTAGGCTATTTAGTACCTATTTATAAGGTATTACAGCATGGTAGCTCATTATTTGGATTCTTTGTTATTTTGGCTTATTTTTATGGATTTAAAAATATAAACGATAATAAACAGGCAATTTCTACAAAGAGAAAGATCCGATACATTATATCAACTTTCCTTATCAGCTTTATCCTATTATTTGGTATAATGTTAATGATGGCAACATATCGCACAACCTTTAATATCGGCGTTTTTATTGTTACAAGTATTGATTGTATAATTTTGGGTTTATTATTAGCCTCATTACTTAGCCGGCAATGGTTATCGAAATAACGCTGCTCGCCATGCAACCTAGACGGTAAGTAAAAAAGGGTTCCGCTGATCCGATTCGTTGGCTTAGTGAAGCCAGAACGTTAGCTGGAATAGATAAATTGATGAAAAGAGGGTATAAAATGCTTAGAAAAATTATAGTTTCTTTTTTACTGATAATTTTACTCACTGGTTGTGAAATAAATAATGTCAAAACTGAAAAAGGAAATATTGATGAGGAGTTGATATCTAGCTTATCAGTAAAATTAATCGATGAGAAAAATCCAAGTAAAGCTGAACTCTATTTTGATGGGAATATCAAACTAAGGGTGAAAGATTCAGAAGCAATAGTTTTAGAAAGTACAAGTGATAATGATATAAATGCATTAAAGCAGCAATATAGTTTGGCTGACATTGGGAATGGAGTAATAGCGGTTGTTAACAAAAATCATACAGCAGTAAGATCTTATATGATACTAGATTTGTTTAAGTATAAAGAAAATCGAATATATAACATTTTTTCTAGTAACGATATACTAGCAAAGATACAAGACATCAATAACGAGAATGGAACGATCGATTTTAGTTTACCGAAATTTGATGTAATATGTACAATGAAATTCACAGAAGAAGAATTAAATAGTTGGAAGCAAAAGAAAAGCCAACTTGAAAGTAATAATATTAAGGTCGATAGCGATTATTATAAGGATATTCAAGATAATATAATATTTAGTCCAGTCGATTATTTTATAAAGGATATTGGTGAACAAAGCGACAAGGAATTTCTTGTATTAATAGATGTTTATTCAGTTGGTTCAAAATCTCCGACAATAAGAGATAGAGCAATTATTGATTTTGTTATATCAGCAGATGAAATAGGATATAAAGATATAGTTTTCGAAAGAGATTCAATAGATGGTAAGCATCCATTTGCCTACTTCAAGTAACATCACATTTACATGGAGAATGACTGGAAGAAGGGCATAAAAAGAAATTTGCTCTAGCATTATTAAACGAAAACTATTCAATACAGTTGCTACGCTATAGTGTTTATTGAGTATATAAAAGAATAACTAGGTGAGGAATTGGAATATGAGGAAAGAGGATTTCAAATTAGGTGACATTTCATTTGAGACAAAGGTTGGCGGTGTTGTTGTTAAAATTAGAGAAGATGCGATGGATGATAAAACAGTAGAGTATGCCCAAAAGATTCTCGAGTTGTATTTATTAAAGAAGTCAGAGATAATTGAATATGTGTTAAATAATGGTGTAAGTGACTTTTACAAATGTGAATATACGCAAGATGAAATCGCAAAAAGGCTTAATGAAGCTGATATAGAAATTATAAGTGATGAATGGGGTATATTGACTTGGTTAAACAGTAATTTGGATGAACACATCATAGGAGTTGAATTTAATAATGATTTGCAGTTATCTTATGTTAGTATAGATGGCTAGAGTCTTAAATGATAAAATTTTATATAAAAATTAATGGAGGGAAAGGCTCTGTGCTGATCCGTTTCGTCGCGGATATTGTCTCTATCTTGGTGTATAATAGAGCTTAATTTTTAAGGATGTGAGCTGCATGAGTGGATCATTTGATGATACAAGAAAAGAAATAGGAGTAGGAAAGCAAGCAAAGGTCTATTTCTGGAATGGTTTTGCTTTTAAGCTTTATAACAGTACTTATCCTGTTGAATGGATTGATAACGAAATACGAATTCAAAATGAGGTTAATAAAACTTCTTTGCCAACAGTGAAATATTATAAAACAGATAACCCTCATATTACTAGAATGGATTATATTGATGGAATCACTTTGGGTGAAAGAATGCTAAAAGAGAAGTATAAACAAGGCATTGAAGACTTAATTCAACTTCAAAAGCAAGTACATTCTATAGAAAACATAAATATTTCAAATCTAAAAATTACATTTAAGAACGAACTTCAAGATTTGGATTTTGACAAAGAAAAGAAAAAAATAGCGTTACAATATTTATATAACATAGAAGAAAAACATAATCTATGTCATCTTGATTTTCATTTGCTTAACATTATGTATTCATTTGGTAAGTACTATATCATAGATTGGGTTAATGCCAGACTCGGCAATCCCATTTACGACTATGCAAGAACTTATATTATCTTATATGAAATTGCATACCGTCTCTCACAAAAATATCTCTCTTTACTGAAAAAGGATAAAACAATAGATATGAAAGATATAGACAAAGCAATATATATTATGGCTATACTTAGGACTAGAGAGAGCAAAAGTGAAAAAGTACAACAGCTCATCGACAGTATGACACCAAGAATATAATAATCAGCTTAATCGAAACGCTATCCTGCTTACTTAAGAATCCTGGGCAGCAAGTGTAGCTAAAGGGAAGGGCTGTGAAAATAATGGGAAAAACAATCGTTTTATATAAGTCGAATACAGGATTTACTCAGAAATATGCTGAATGGATTGCAGAAGAATTGAATTGTAAGGCAGTCTCTATAGATAAATTAGATGTTAATAGTTTATTTGAATATAATACTATTATATTTGGCGGCGGAATTCATGCCGGCCAAATTAGTGGGCTAAAATCGATAAAAAATAGCATTTTGAAGATGACAGATAAAAAGATTATTATATTTGCAACGGGAGCAACACCACCTGCTGCCATGGATACTGATGCTTTGAAAAATAAAAATTTCTCTTTAGAAGAACAAGAAAGGCTTCAATTCTTCTATTTCCTGAGCGGTATGAACTATGAAACGATGGGAATAAAGAATAAAGGATTAATGGGCGTATATAGATTTGTCTTGAGACTTAACAAGGATAAATCATCTGTAGAACAAGGTGTTTACGATACTCTTACGAAATCAAATGACCACACTAAAAAAGAATATATAAATCCGCTTATTGAACATGTGAAATTAATAGATGCTTCATGACTAAGACTTCGATTTGAATATTTATGATGCAAAGGAAGGGGACAAACATGGTATTCAAAGAATTTGGCGACAAAAACATGCCAACTTTTGTTTTTCTTCATGGGGGTGGGTTGTCATGGTGGTCATGGAAAACACAAATCGAAGTGTTACAAAAAAACTATCATATAGTGACACCGATTATTGACGGCCATGGTGACGCATATGACACGACTTTTGTAAGTATAAAAGAATCTGCTGAACATGTGGTCAATTATATAAAAGAAAATTGTAATGGAAAAGTTTTTGTACTTTGTGGTCTTTCTATTGGAGCTCAAATCGTTGTAGAAATATTGTCTCAACAATGTGATATAACAGAGAATGCTGTAATAGAAAGCGCTTTGGTTTATCCTATTAAAACAGCAGTTGCACTAACTGTACCAATGTATAATATGTTTTATGGATTGATTAAAAAGAGATGGTATTCGAAACTACAGGCTAAATCATTAAATATACCTGATAGCTTATTTGAAAACTATTATGAGGACAGTATAAGAATGACCAAAGAATCACTCATTAATATTACGAAAAGTAATGGAGATTATTCGATACCTCCAACATTATGCAAGACGAAAGCAAAAACATTAATATTGGTTGGTGGGAAAGAATTATCCATAATGAAAAAATCTGCGACATTGCTTCATAATACCATTAATAATAGCTTTTTAAAAATCATAGAAAAAAGCGGCCATGGTGAAATTAGTTTGCTTCATCCAGATAAATATCTTGATTTGCTACATAACTTTCAACATTTATCGGATGTGTATAATCGTGGAGAATAATGAATCATTGCAAAAAATATAAGTATGGGCTGATTATACTAATTAAAACAGGGAGTATTGGTATGCGTTCGAAAAAGATGACGGGAAGGAAATGTTATGACCACCTAGGCGGGCGTCTAGGGGCAAAATTGCTTGATTTTTATTTAGAACAAGGGCTGATTGAACTTGATGAGGGTAAGGCAACAGTTTATGTCATAACAGAAAAGGGATATAAGCACTTTGAAAAAATGGGACTGCATATTGATGCAGATGAGTAAATCAAGCAAGACTTATGAAGGGAGAGAAGGATGTCGTGATGATTTTTGATAGCGGAATCTGTTTAATTACCGATAATGTACCAAGGCTGGCGAAGTTTTATGAAAAGGTTTTGCAGACTACCTCAGAAGGTGATGACATACATACATTTATACTAATTGATGGTGGTAGTTTGGCTGTCTATTCAAAATCAGCAGCTATTAGCGACATGGGATTTGATTTTAGTAAGTTTTGTGGAACAGGAATGTTCACATTTGGCTTTACTGTTGAAAATGTTGATGATGAATACAATAGGCTTAAGTCGTCAGATCTGAATATTGAATTTGTGTCAGTGCCTACTACATACCCCTGGGGTGCCAGATCGATGCATTTTAGAGACCCGGATGGTAATATCGTTTGTCTTAGAAAATTGGCCTAATCCGAGTAGGTGTTGTTATGGCCCTGGAAGATATGATTATTAGTGGACTTATTATGTTTCTTATCATTTATTTGGCGGTTCGGGCAGCAATAAGCCCACTAATTCCTAAATCTGAGCCCATTGATTTATCTGAAGGAGAGCTGTTAAAATATACAAGGCTGAGGGATATGGGAATTATAGATAATCAGGATTTGGAGGGTATCAATAAACTGTATTGTCAAATGAAAGACAAGGCCATCAAGGCTAATCAATATTCAGAAAGTTTAGAAGCTCTTAAGGAAATAAAAGAAATAGGATATTTTGATGAGCAGACGCTTAATTCAAAAATTAAGTTGCTTGACGACAATCGTAACATCCCATAAACTTAAAACTTCCAGGAAGTAGTTCTTGCTCATAAAAACCATATAGCAGGAGGAACATAAATGAAGAAAGTATATACTATATTGCCTATTATACATGCTTTTGTCGGAATAGGAGCTATTGCAGGCGGACTTGCTGCTATCTTAAATCCTGATGCCCCCCTTGGAATGTCTACCGAGGTTTTAAAAAATTCACCTTTTAGTAATTATCTGGTACCGGGAATCATTTTACTTTCGGTAATAGGTCTTGGAAACATCATTAGCGCTTTAACCTTTCGTTTGAATTCGAAATATCAAGGCTACATAAGCAGTGTTTTCAGTTGGGCTTTAGTCATTTGGATAACTGTTCAATGCATAATGCTTGGCTCCGTTGTCTTTCTGCATGTTCTATACTTTATTATTGGATTATTTGAAGCCCTATTGTCCTTGATTCTCCTATTTGAGCACCGTCTGTTTCCTACAAACATTATCATAAGCCTTTATGAGAAAATGATAAAACCGAAAAATACATAGATGAGCTGAAAAATGCAATAAAACTTGTTCAGGAATGTGAGGAATAGTGATGAAATTGGTTAGTCCAAACCCGGAGCTGGAGCAGGCTTATTTGGATTACATCTCCGAGTGGGAGAAAATAGAAGAGGAAATCGTTCCCTATGCGGCCCGCAGAGAAGGCTTAAGCTACAGCGAACTATTATCCAGATGGGAATTTGAGTCAACTGAGATGGTACGTGATAAAGGGTTGGTTCCTGCGTCTTTGTTTTTCTATATGGATAATGATAATAGGATGATAGGTGCGCTTCATATACGTCACGAGCTTAATGAGTACCTCTTGAATTATGGTGGACATATTGGTTATGGAATCAGACCCCAAGAACGAAAAAAAGGACATGCTGTAAAAATGCTGGGGATGTCATTGCCTTTGGCAAAGGAAATAGGCCTGGATAGGGTGCTTGTCTGTTGTGATAAGATCAATATGGGTTCAGCCAGAACTATTATAAAAAATGGCGGAATTCTTGAGAATGAACAGGAACTTAAAAATGAAATAGTCCAGCGATATTGGATAAATCTTGGAGAATAGCTCATGATTGGCTATAATAATAGAAGAGAAAGTAAGAAGTAAGCTTTTAAAACAACATAGAGAGAATATTATCAATTGCTTGAAAGGAAACACTATGAAAAATTATACTGAGCTCCGCCTAGCCGTGTTGATTGACGCGGAGAATGTGCCTTATGGTAATGTCAAGGGAATCATTGAGGAAATTGCCAAGTATGGTATTCCAACCATCAAGCGTATTTATGGAGACTGGACCAAACCAAATGTCTCAGGCTGGAAGAACGTACTGCTTGAAAATGCCATTACACCAATCCAGCAGTACAGTTATACTTCAGGGAAAAATTCCTCGGATTCGGCTATGATTATTGATGCTATGGACATTCTTTATTCCGATCAGGTCGAGGGTTTCTGTATAGTGTCCAGTGACAGTGATTTTACCCGATTGGTTATTCGCCTAAGAGAAGCGGGTATGAAGGTTTTTGGTATTGGGGAGCGAAAAACTCCCAATCCCTTTATTGTGGCGTGCGATAAATTTACCTATCTTGAGATCATTAGCAGTATCCCCAGTCAACCGGCTGAGGCTGAAGAACCACATAAAGGAGGAGTCAAGAGGGTTAATAGGACTCCTATCAGCAAGATAGGAGAAGATGTGATTAACCTCATTGCCTCATCCATCTCCGATGTGGCTGATGAAAACGGATGGGCCTTTTTAGCGGATGTTGGCAACCTGATCCAGAAAAAGCAACCCGATTTTGATGCTCGAAATTTCGGGTTTGCCAAGCTTACACCCCTCATAAAAACACTTAAGCGTTTTGAAATAGATGAAAGAGATTCTAACAACAGTCGGATCAAGCATATTTATGTACGGATCAGAGAAAAAATTCCGGAACCCGCTAATAAAAGACGCAATTATGATAAAGGATAACTATCAGGAGGTATCTGCATGTGGTTCTTCATAGGTCTTGCTGTAATCCTGATTGTTTTATTTCTTATCTGTAATTATTTTTATAAATTGGCAGTCTGTAGCGGTAAAAAGCCATTTTTGAAAGGGAACAAGGATGTTCCCGAAACTTTTCTGGGCGGGATTTGGGTTGAAGGAAAGGAATGGCTGGATAAGGTAGATAAAGTACATTTTACTCTTAAGAGTCAGGACAGTCTGAAGCTTGAGGCGTTTCTAATACCCTCCAGCAACGCCGATCAAAAAGTATTTGTGGTCATGGCCCATGGCTATAACAGTAAAGGCATGGACCTGGGCGCTTATGCGAAATTTTTTAATGAGGAACTTAATTTCAACGTTTTGGCACCGGACGACAGGGGACATGGGCAAAGCGAGGGCAAGTGCATTGGCTTTGGATGGCCTGATCGTTTGGATTTAATGGATTGGATAAAATTTCTCATAAAAACCTATGGTCAGGATATCAGAATTTTGCTCTTTGGTGTATCCATGGGAGGCGCTACAGTTCTGATGCTGAGTGGAGAAGACTTACCTCCCAATGTTAAAGCCATCGTTTCCGACTGTTCCTATACATCGGCAATGGATGTGCTTACCTATCAGCTGAAACGCCAATTTGCACTTCCGTCCTTTCCCATTATGACTGTTACCAACCTTATCGCAAAGCTTCGGGCAGGATACTTTTTAAGTGAGGCTTCCGCTTTGAAGCAGGTTAAGAAGAGTAAGCTGCCTATTCTATTTATACATGGTGAGGATGACACCTTTGTTCCTTTTGAGATGGTCAACCGGTTATATGAAGCCTGCAAGTCCGATAAAAAGCTCTTTACTGTTGCAGGAGCGAGGCATGGTGAATCGCTGATTATGGACAATGATGGCTATCGTGAAACTGTTAAGGAATTCATCAGAAGAACATTATGAGATTTATCGTCAAAAAAGCATGGACAAGTCAATGAGTCTGAGATATAATGTGGAAAATCATATATCATTTAATAATAAAACAGAGCAGGTATTTGCGCGTGAAGTGTTAGAGAATGGGAGTAGAGTCTCTAAACGAAGAGCAAAGGAGCAATCAATGATTTGATTATCCCTGAGGCTCGCGGTGCAATACTGCATCCACTGTTGCTAGGTCTTCTTTCTTTTAGTAGCAGCATGGATATAAAAGAAAGGAGATATGCAATATCATGGAAAACAAATCATCGGAATCACATGTCACTCGAAAAATCATCCAGACAGCCCTGTTCATCGGCCTTGCGCTGGCAGTACGAAATTTCAGTACTATGATCTATTTTCTGGGAGCACCTGGGATGCGTATAAGCTTCTCACCCATCTTTTCAAGGATGCCTGCTTTACTTTTCGGGCCCTTCTATGGGGGGCTTGCTGCGGGAATTATGGATATAATGGCCTTTTTGCTGAAACCGGAAGGTCCCTATATCCCTCTTTTAACGCTTACTGCAATTCTTGACGGCGTTATAGTTGGGCTATTATGGAGGGGACTTAAAAAGGTTGATAGTGTAAAAATTCAGCGGGGACTTTGGATAGCCTTCATAACTATTGGTATAGTAGGCCTTTTTAATTATATTAACACACAGTTTTTCCCTCTTTCTCCGGTCACTCAAGCTATTGACGCCATCGGCAAAAATAAGGGCTTTCTTGATTTAGGATTGTTAGCAGTCTCACTGGTGGGGTTGATATTGCTCACTATAAACTACGCCGTTCAAAAGAAATTCCCCAATGCTCCACTCCATAAACACTATTTAAAGCTCCTTATAACCTTTGGCTCGGCAGGCTTAACGGTGACTACCATAAATACCGGCATCCTGCAGCTCTTTATCCCTGAGCTCGGAAAGGTTGGATTCGTACTGTTTTTAATCCCTCGCCTTGTAAAGGAAAGCTTTATGATGGTGATATTAAGCTACCTTGCAGCATTTTTACTTTCCATTTATGACCGGCTGATAAAGGACCGAACATGAGCAATTCCGATTCCTTAGATGCCTTTCAGCTTAAGCTGGTCGCTATTTCTGCCATGCTTATGGACCATGTGGGAGCCGTATTCTTCCCGCATATTCTGGTATTTCGGATGGTGGGGAGGCTGGCAGCACCTATTTTTGCTTTTTTCATTGCAGAAGGATACTTGAAAACACGCAGTGTTAAGAGGTATGGAGTCAGGCTCTTGTTTTTTGCCCTTATCAGCATGATCCCTTACAGTCTGGTCTTTGAAAATTCCCCATTTAACATCTTGTTTGATCTTTTCCTCGGGCTCATGGTGATTCATTTTTCCCAGAAGCTCAATAAGGAATATCAGAAATGGGGGCTGGTGATTGCTGCAGCATGTATAGCCATTCTCCTTCAAACCGACGGAAGGATGGGAATAAGCACACTGGTGTATCTGTTCTATCGATTCCGGGAGGACAGACCTTCTCTGATTAAGGGAATGGCAATTCTTTATTTGGTAATACCCATGGTTTATACGTTGTATGACCTGGCAGCAGGATCGGGTTTCCTGTCCAATCATTTGTTGATCTGGTTGATGCCCCTATCACTGCTAGCTATTTTGCTGATATTCCAATATAATGGAGAGCGGGGGAAGAGTCTGAAGTATTGGTTTTATACTTTTTACCCGGGGCACTTAATCCTCATATATGCCTTGACATACCTATTATAAAAACAGTGATATAAACAGACTATAAGGTGTAAATAAAAAGATATTTGGCAAGTAAAGGCTGGTAATGAAAAATGGAGGGTTGCATAATTGGAGATCAATATTTTGCATCTCATTGAAGGTGCTAAAAAAGCTACGGGCTTAACCGTCATTATTGATGTGTTCAGAGCGTTTTCAGTTGCGTGTTATGCTTACAGCAACGGAGCTTCCGATATTCTTCCGGTTGGAAAGCTGGAGGATGCCTACGCCATTAAAGAAGAACATCCCGATTTCATTCTGATGGGCGAAAGACTTGGACGCATTCAACAGGGCTTTAACTTTGGTAATTCACCGGCTCAGATTGAAAAGGTGGATTTTACAGGTAAGACTCTCGTACATACCACCAGTGCCGGAACACAGGGAATCGTAAATGCGGTTCATGCCGACGAGATTATTACGGGAAGCTTTGTCAATGCGAAGGCCATCTCCCGGTATATTAAAGAAAGAAACCCCGACAAGGTGTCACTGGTTTGCATGGGGGATGAGGGCATAAAAGAAAATCAGGAAGATACCTATTGTGCGCAATATATCACAAGCCTATTACAAGGCACTGGCTTTGATCTTGAATCCATGAAGGAACAATTGAAACAGGAAGGCGGAAGAAGATTCTTTGACCCTAAGAATTCTGACTGGAGCCCGGAAGGTGATTTTCATCTGGCCATGGCCTTTAGCCGGTTTGACTTTGTTTTAAAAGCAGAAAAAAATGAAGGTGGGCTCATTCATCTAATCAAGATGAATATATAACGAACGGGTCCCGGGAACCTTGTTGTATTCACAATAAAAGAAGGTCCTCCAAATGGAGGACCTTCTTTTATATAGCGGTTTATAACACAAAGTGTTTCAATGTTCTTGTGCAGTTCTTAGAAAATGGAGAACTGAAGGAATATTGTTGCCAAAAGGGAAGAAACCAGGGAGACAACCGTAATCTGTGTGTTGATGGAAGGACCTGCTGTATCCTTGAAAGGATCGCCGACAGTATCACCAACAACAGCCGATTTATGAGCCGGTGAGCCCTTGCCGCCACAGTTGCCGGATTCAACATACTTCTTGGCATTATCCCACAGTCCGCCTGCATTGGACATCAGAAGAGCCAATAGCAAGCCGGAGGCGATATTGCCTGTTAAGAAACCGCCGATTGCTTCCGCACCACCAATAAATCCAACGACCAAGGTGGAAACAATGGCTACAACACCAGCAGGAATAAGCTCTTTAAGAGCACCTGTAGTAGCAATGTCAATACATTTGTCATAATCAGGTTTAGCGTCCTCACGGCCTTCTTTGAGACCAGGGATTGTATCAAATTGGCGATGGATTTCATCAACCATTCTCTGAGCGTTTTTATCAACACCCAGCATCAGCATGGCTGAGAATACGGCAGGAATTGCGACACCGATAATGAGTCCAAAGAATACTGTAGGATTCATGATGTCAAAGTTTTCAATACCAGGCAGACCAAGCTCGGCCGCGGCGGTATTGACTTCGCTCAAGAAGGCTCCCAAAAGTGCGATAACGGTAAGACCTGCAGCGCTGATGGAGAAACCCTTGGTAACGGCCTTGACAGTGTTACCTGCTGAGTCAAGCTCATCACAAATGGCAATTACCTTTTCGCCTAAACCACCCATTTCAGCAAGACCACGGGAGTTGTCAACAATAGGTCCGTAAGCATCGTTGGAAATAATCATACCTACAATGGAGAGCATTCCAAGAGCCGCCATAGCAATACCAAACATACCATAACCTGCACCTAAGGGTGCGCAGATGTTATAGGCTAAAAGTGCTGAAACCGCAATACCGATTAAAGCAGGAAGAGCACTTAATAAACCGTAGGAGAAACCCGAAAGAATTGTGAAAGCAGGTCCAGCTTTGGATGCTTCGGCAACCTCGCGGACAGGAGGCTTGGCGTCATTGGTGAAGTAATCGGAAGCAATACCAATAACTGTACCAACAAGAAGACCAATGGCAGTTGCTCCCCAAATACGCCATTCAAATCCAAAGAGATAAGTAGTGGCAGCGGTGAGTATAGCATAAACAATTGTTGTTACATAGGTTGAGCTGTTTAAAGCCTTATTAGGATCGCCATTTTTACCTATACGTGCTGTGGCCACACCAATGATGGAAGCCAGAAGACCCAGGGCTGCGTAGGCAAAAACCATCTTCACGTTATTGCTGGCTATACCGCCCAAAGAGGTGGCCATAACCAGTGCGGCAGACATGGAAGCAACATTGGAGTCAAAAAGGTCAGCACCCATACCTGCAACGTCACCGACATTATCGCCAACGTTGTCGGCAATAACGGCAGGGTTTCTGGGATCATCTTCATCGATGCCCATCTCAACCTTACCAACAAGGTCTGCACTGATGTCGGCAGTCTTTGTGAAAATACCGCCGCCTGCTTTAGCAAAGAGTGCCAATGAGCTTGCGCCAAAGCTGAAGCCCAGAACAGAGGTAGCATCGCCAACGAGCATTAAAACTACAGTTACGCCCAAAAGGCTGGTTCCTACAACGGCCATACCCATAACGGCACCGCCGCGGAAGCCTGCCATAAATGAAGGCTTAATACCCTGTTTTGCAGCTTCTGCAGATTTAATGTTGGCAATTGTTGCGACCTGGATACCGATTTTACCGGCAAGTGCTGATAAAACAGTACCAAAAATGAAAGACACAGCCATCCATATATTATCGGTCATGTTACCGGCCCAAATAGGTTTAGGAAGGAATAACAGGATCAATACTGCTGCGACAGCCGTAAAGCGTGCCAATACAACGTACTCACGCTTTAAGAAGGTATTCGCACCTTTGCGAATGTATTCGCCAATTTCGGCTATACGAGCATTGGATGAGGGTTGAGCTTTTACCCAGGTGTAAAGCCATCCGGCAACACCAAGAGCAAGGGCGGAGATGAGAATTGCAGCGACTTGAATCATTTGGGTTGTGATTTCAAACATGTGTAGACCCCCTTAGCTGGATTTATTTGATTTTTGACATTTTCCTATCCATTCTACTACAACGAAAAATAATAATCAATTCTTTTTATGCAAAATTATGTATACAAAAAATAAAGCAAAAATGAGTCATTGAGCCCAATTTACCAATTCAGCATATGCGGTGTTTTGTGCAATCGTTACATAAAATATACCAAATATTATATAATATATTAGTAAATGGATAATTATTATAACGGGATAAAACGGTGCTTTGAGGGTCGTTTATAATACATAAATTTCCAGAAAAAAGATCAAAATAATGATGAAGTACGGTTGATTTTTTTGTGGCTTTGAAACATAATGAAGGGGATAAAAACAAACTATTTTTAATAGTTACCTGAGCATTATACTTATTAATACATTAAAACACATTTATCAGAAAGAGGAACGAACTATGCTTCATGCATTTTCACGGACTGAGCTTCTCATTGGGAAGGAAGGTCTGGAAAAGCTTAAAAACAGCAAGATAGCAATATTCGGAATAGGCGGGGTCGGAACTTATGTGGCCGAAGGATTGGTACGAGCCGGTGTCGGTCATTTTGTCCTGGTGGACGACGATCTTGTCTGCCTGACTAACCTTAACCGCCAGCTTCATGCTACGCGCAAGACCATTGGCAAGGTTAAGGTTGAAATAATGAAAGAGCGTATATTGGACATAAATCCCAAAGCTGAGGTTACGGCCTTTCAGCGTTTTTATCTTCCCGAGTGTGCCGACGAGCTCATAAAGGATGACTATGACTACATTGTGGATGCTGTCGATACCGTTACGGCTAAAGTGGATCTTGTGATGCAGGCAAAAAAGCGAAACATCCCCATCATTAGCTGTATGGGAGCGGGCAATAAGCTTGACCCCACCCGTTTCGAGGTAACCGATATCTATAAAACCGCCACCGACCCACTGGCGAAGGTCATGCGTAAGGAACTAAGACAGCGTGGGATTGAGTCCCTTAAGGTGGTTTATTCAACAGAACCTCCCATAAAACCCATGGAGACAGAGGATACAAGCTGTGCAACTCATTGTATTTGTCCCAAGGGAACCCAAAGAACATGTACCACAAGAAACCAGATACCCGGAAGCATATCCTTTGTCCCGTCTGTAGCAGGGCTTATTATCGCGGGCGAGGTCATTAAGGATCTCATTGGATACAAACAGAAATGAGCTGCAATCTCAAGAAAGAAACTTAGGTGAGGTTCCATGAAAATATCTACAAAGGGCAGGTATGGGCTGGAGGCTTTAATGATCCTGTGCCTCGATTCCGATCAGAGCCACGTGAGCCTGAAGACCATCTCGCAAAGCTGTAATCTCTCGGAGGCCTACATTCTGCAGATTTTCCTTGTTCTGAGACGTGTAGGCATCGTTGACAGCATACGAGGTGCCCAGGGCGGTTATTCCTTAAGCAGAAAGCCCTCTAAAATTACCGTGGGTGAGGTGCTCCGTGCTCTGGAAGGACCTCTGTCTCCGGTATCCTGTATTGTCAAAGGCTGCAAAAGCCCATGTGCCCGAGCAGAAGGATGTGCGACACGCCTCTTATGGGAGCGGGTAATGGAAACCATCAATAAGACGGCTGACTCCATTACTCTTGAGGATTTAGTAGGAGAGTACCTTGCCATGAATCACAATCCTTCAGATCAGGAAGATTATTGTATTTAATAGTTGACAAGAGTCATCTTGGGGTGTATATTATATCAAAACATATAGGAATACTATGAATACTGTTTATTAAAATAGGGAGGATTTATGAAGATTTCAACAAAAGGCCGGTATGGTCTGCGTGCCATGGTGGATCTTGCTGTTCATACAGATGGAGATCATGTGCCATTAAGTGCCGTGGCAGAACGGCAGAATATCTCCATGAATTACCTTGAACAGGTTTTCGCAAGCCTCCGTAAAGCAGGCCTGGTTAAAAGCGTAAAAGGGGCCCAGGGTGGATACATTCTAGCTCAGCAGCCATCAGCCATTAAAGTGGGAACCGTGTTAAGAGTTTTGGAGGGTCAGCTTTCTGTTATTGATAGTGCAGAAAATCGTAATGTCGATAGCAAGAGCATTCAATACTGTCTTAAGGTCCAGGTTTGGGATAAAATGGATACCTGTATTAATGAATTGGTGGATTCCATTACCCTTGAGGATCTGGCCAATGATTACAAACGTCTCAATGGTATGGAAGCGATTATGTATTATATCTAGCTTTTTTTCAAAAGAAACACGACAAAACTTATTGGATTTATATTTTAAGAAGGGATGATTTTAAATGAATCAAAAAAACTACAAGTTTGATACCCTGCAGGTCCACGCCGGCCAAAAGCCTGATCCTACAACCGGTTCAAGGGCCGTTCCCATTTATCAGACTACCTCTTATGTTTTTGATAATATCGAGCATGCTGCCAATCTCTTTGCTCTTAAGGAAACAGGCAATATTTACACCCGAATTATGAATCCCACCAACGATGTCTTCGAACAGAGAGTAGCCGCTTTGGAAGGTGGTGTGGGTGCACTGGCTGCAGCCTCAGGCTCAGCAGCTATTACTTATGCCATACTGAACATTGCCCAGACAGGGGATGAGATAGTTTCGGCAAGCACTTTATATGGAGGAACCTACAACCTGTTTTCAAATACCCTTCCAAAGATGGGGATCAAGACAATCTTTGTTAACCCCGATGACCCTGAGAATTTCAGAAAGGCCATTACTGATAAAACCCGTGCCCTTTATATTGAAAGTATCGGCAACCCTGGAATTAACCTCATAGATATTGAAAAAGTGGCTAAAATAGCTCATGACAACGGCATTCCGCTTATCTGCGACAATACCTTTGGAACGCCGTACCTTCTTCGCCCAATTGATTTTGGTGCGGATATTGTGGTTCATTCTGCCACAAAGTTTATAGGCGGACATGGAACCTCCATTGGCGGTGTCCTTGTTGATTCAGGAAAATTTGACTGGTTGTCAAGCGGCAAATTTCCCGGTCTGACCGAGCCCGATACCAGCTATCATGGTATACGCTATGCTCAGGACGTGGGGGCTGCCGCATATATTACAAAAGCGAGGGTTGCTCTGCTTCGTGATACCGGGGCGTGCCTGAGTCCCTTTAATGCCTTCTTGCTTCTTCAAGGCCTTGAAACCCTGTCTTTGCGCGTAGAGCGCCATGTGGCCAATACAAAGAAAATTGTTGAATTTTTAAAGGCACATAAGAAGGTCAGTTGGGTGAATTATCCCTCCCTGCCTGATAATAAATACTATGAATTGGCTAAGAAGTATCTGCCTAAGGGTGCAGGCTCCATCTTCACCTTCGGTGTGAAAGGTGGGCTTGAGGCTGGAAAGACTTTCATTGAAGGTCTTGAAATTTTCTCACTTTTGGCCAATGTAGCCGACGCCAAGTCCTTGGTCATTCACCCTGCAAGTACCACCCATGCACAGCTTAATGAAGAGGAACAGCGCTTTGCAGGCGTGACTCCCGATATGATCCGTCTTTCCATCGGTATTGAGGACGTGGAAGACTTAATTGACGATTTGAATCAAGCACTGGCACGAGTATAAATCTGGTGATAAAAATGGAAAACGTTGAAAAGAAGAAGGTCCTGGTCGGCATGAGCGGTGGGGTGGACTCCAGTACCACCGCCGCCATTCTGTTGGACCAGGGCTATGATGTATACGGAGCCACACTAAAGCTCTGGGATGCTGTGAATACCTGCGATAAAATGACAAGAACCTGTTGTTCCCTTGAAGATGTGGAGGATGCCAGAGCTTCTGCCTTTAAGCTGGGTATTCCTTTTTATGTCTTGAACATGAAGCAGCTCTTTGAGGAAAAGGTGGTCCATTATTTTGTTGACTCATACCTGCATGGCGAGACACCTAATCCCTGCATCGCCTGCAACCAGTATGTCAAATTTCAAGCCATGCTGTATAAGGCCATGGCTCTTGACATGGATTATATAGCGACAGGGCATTATGCCAGGGTGCTTTATGATGAGACATCTGGGCGGTACCTCCTAAAGAAAGCCCTTGATTTATCAAAGGACCAGAGCTATGTCCTTTACATGCTCACTCAGGAACAACTGAAGAGATTACTGCTTCCTCTGGGTGATTACAAGAAGGCAGAAGTCAGAGATATAGCTCAGGATAAGGGTTTAGTCAATGCCAGAAAACCTGACAGCCAGGACATATGCTTTGTCCAAAATGGAAGCTATGTGGATTTTATTAAGGAATATAAAGGAATTGATATTCCGGAAGGAACCTATGTAGATACAAAAGGCAGGGTGCTGGGCAAAAACAAGGGTATGGTTCATTATACGGTTGGTCAACGAAAGGGCCTGGGCATGAGCTTTGAGGAGCCGCGTTATGTCATTGGAAAAGACAGCCGGACCAATACCGTAACCCTGGGCTCAAAAGAGGAAGCCATGGTAACCAGTCTCATGGCCAGGGATATGAATTACATCCTTTATGAAAAACCAGATAAGGAGATGCCGGTGATGGCCCGAACCCGCTATTCACAAAAGGAAGAACCGGCAAGGCTTATTGCTCTTGAGGGGACAAATGCCCGGATCGTTTTTGAAAAACCCCAAGCTTTTGTAGCACCGGGCCAGTCCGTAGTCCTCTATGAAGAGGATTCAGTGGTAGGCGGCGGCATCATTACACAAGCCAACCCCTGAAAAAGCCTAGGTTTTAGCATGGATTTGATAATGCCTAGTAAACCGATAAGAATAATTTTATTTAGTTCTTGACAATTAAAATAGTGAGGTTTATAATTTAATCATATTAAGTTGATAGGAATTATCAGAGATAAAAATGGAGGTATTCTTATGAAAATTGCAAAAAATCTTACCGACCTTATCGGCAATACCCCTCTATTAGAGCTCACCAATTATGAGAGGGAGCAGGGTATTGAAGCAACAATCTTAGGTAAGCTGGAATACTTTAATCCTTTGGGCAGTGTTAAGGACAGAATTGGCTATGCCATGATAAAGGATGCTGAAGAAAAAGGACTCATCAATAAAGATACGGTCATCATTGAACCTACCAGCGGCAATACGGGAATCGCTCTTTCCTTTGTAACAGCAGCTAAGGGATATAGACTCATCATCACTCTGCCTGAGACCTTCAGCTTGGAACGAAGAAACATGATGAAGGCGCTGGGAGCTGAACTGATCTTAACACCCGGACCTGAAGGAATGGCCGGAGCCATCCGAAAGGCTGAGGAGCTTGCATCTGAGATTCCCAATTCCTTTATACCCCAGCAGTTCAAAAATCCTGCAAACCCTGAAATTCATCGTAAGACTACCGCAGAGGAGATATGGAACGACACTGACGGAGAGGTTGACATTTTTGTTGCGGGTGTTGGAACCGGAGGAACTGTTACCGGTGTCGGTGAGTTTTTAAAAAGCAAAAACCCTGGTGTTAAGGTTGTGGCGGTTGAACCCTTTGACTCAGCTGTTTTATCGGGTGATCCAAAGGGGCCCCATAAGATTCAGGGAATCGGTGCCGGCTTTGTACCCGATGTGTTGAATAGGAGTGTCCTGGACGAAATTATCAAGGTTAAGAATGAAGAAGCCTTCCTGGCCTCCCGGAAGATTGCAAAAACTGAAGGCTTACTTGTAGGTATTTCAAGCGGCGCAGCCATCCATGCAGCCACCGTTCTTGCCAAGAGACCCGAAAACAAGGGTAAGAATATTGTGGTGATCCTTCCTGATACAGGTGAACGTTACCTGTCAACGGCCTTGTTCACCGAAGAATAGAATCATAAAGCTATATCCTCTATCATAAAAATGTGCCGCTTAAGAATTTCGTTATCTATAGGAGTTCTTAAGGGCACATTTCCGATCTGAGGCTATGGATCGATTTTATACAGCCAGAAAGCATTGAGGTCAATACTATTCTCATCAGGGTTATAATTGCTAATAAATTCATAGCTCGGTTCATCAAGCTTCATGTTTTTGTGAACCAGCTTAAAAGGGGTTCCTTCATAGAGGGTTTCATAGATATCATAACAAAAGATGGTGTTTCCTAGAAGCTTATATTTACCTTTGCATTGGATAAGCTTATCAGTAAAGCCTCCCACCGTCACCATCAAAAGGCGATAGGTGCCATCCTCTTTGAACTCATAGCCCATTGCATATGAGGATAAAGATCCTGCTCCTGCAACAGTACTTTCAAAAAGTGTAAAGATGTCGGTATGGGTATCTGACCAGCTTCCCACCAGTAAGTCTTCAGGAAAGTTCTCCTGGCTGTGAAGAATGGTAATATTGTATTTCCGGTCATAGGTCTCGGTAAGCTTAAGTACTTCAGCAATCAGATTAATAGGAATAAAGAGCTTATCGTTAATAGTTTTCGGTGACACACCCATGTCAATAGGCTCGTCACTGCTATTAATAAACGCCTCTTGGCTTCCCTCAACCATATCAATCTTCAGAATAATGTTGTCCTGATCAGACCAGGACATGGTAATCTGTCCGTTGTCGGTAGTAAGCTCAGGATAGGAGGTAGATGCATAGGGAATCTTGAAGGGATAGGTGATGATTTCGCTGTCCAGCAGGATATACGTTGATTTGCCGTGCTCCTCCAGAATGAAATTCTCAGACGCGACAGGAAAATCATTGATGACCAGGTTCTCATAAGCTCCCTTTTTGCTCTTTCGAGATTCCTTTCTGTCCGACGTCTTTTCATCTTCATCCTCATCGTCGTTCTGTGAAAAAATGCAGCCCACAAGGGACAAGGCCATGACAAAGGCCAAGATCACGAGTATGACACGAAACCAGGTGCTTTTCCGCATAAAAATCCTCCCTAATTGTTCCGTCCTGTTTCATGGGGTGAGAGAACTATCTCCTTGGCTCAAGGACAAGGTTTCTCTCAAGTGCAATAGATCCTCTGTGGTACGGTCCCTGATGATGAAGAGCTCGATATCCTGTAAAATGACTTTGGTATTGGATACGTCCTCATGCATGAAAGTACGGAGCTCTTCCAGGGCCTCTGTAGCGTGACCGTTAAAAAGAAGGCTATAGGCGTAGGTAAGACGAATGAAGGGGTCGGTTGCATTGATATTATATGCCTCTGAGGCAATATTAAGGGCTTCTTCTCGTTTGTTTTCATCCCCATAGAGTAAATCATACATGGCATACATGCAGAGATATAGGGGGTCGAATTCAGGGAGTGATTCACGGGTTAGCTTATCAGCCTCCACAACGCTTAATCTCAAGTTGTACTCGGCCTCCGTATCTTTTTTTGCAAATACCTGGCTTCTTCCCAGGGAATAGAGAGCTGTTACATACGACTTATGACTTGAAGCGTCTGGAGTCTGTTCGAACAGGGATTTATAAAGGGACATTGCTTGAGTATGATAGGATTCGGCACGCTTATATTCCTGGGCTGACATGAGGCATGATCCTATAGTCGCCGCAAGGTCGGCAAGTGTCCTTTGATCTTCGTAAGAAGGGTCTTTTCCCATGCTTTTTTTACGAAGTTTCATTTCTTCTATAAACATATCTGCCGCATTCTCATAGTCACCCTTCAAATAGTGGCAGACAGCTAAATTGTTCAAACAATCGGCCCGGCTCGCGGGATGATCGGCTTCGGGCTCTAATTCACCCAACTCTTTATAAACATCCGCTGCTTTTCCCAGAAAATCTACCGCGTCTTCCCATTTGCTCATGGACTGCATATAAAGTCCCGCTATATTGTAGCTTATGGCCAGTTCCTTGATAATGGTTAAGTCCGTGCTGTCTTCTGCCAGATCTTCAAAGAGGATAATGGCCTGCTGAGCCGATTCTGAGGCCTTATCATAATCACCCTCCATCAAATAGGCCCGCGCAAGGCTTAAGTAATTATTCCCTTTATCTGTCTGGGTTTTTTCTGAAGAGCCGTCAATAGCCATCATGCGATCCATATACTCAATATTGGCCGATAGGATGGCGGCTAGGGCTCCGGAAGCACCCGGCAGAGAATCCACAGCCTTAGTCAGATCAAAGGTAATGCTGTTGATGACGTCATGAATGACCAATTCCTCTCTTTGCGCAACCAGATTATAATAGGATGCTTTAGTCCATTGATAGAGGGAATAGAAGCCCGAAGCAAACAGAAAAAGGGATAATGCCGCTGCAGCAAAAATAGAACGGCGAAGCCTGCGCCTTCCTACGGCAATACGAAGAGGGTCGCAGGGTGTATCGGTCGCCGCTGCCACGATTTTTAGAAGCTCCATCTTCAGCTTTCTGTTGCTTTGCTCACTTCCTGCCTGAATGCGCAATGTCCTGTTTTCAATGCCAGGAACAAGTCGCAGTGAGGGAGGGAAGGAATTTTCAGCATCTCCAGCAATAAGGAGAGAAAAGATCTTGTCTGAGCGACCCAGTTCCATAAAGGTGCGAACCTCCCGATCCACCCACTGGGATTGGGGCGTGTCCGGTGAGCAAATGACCAAAAGAATACGAGAGTTCTTCAGTGCTTCTCCAATGGTATCGCTCAATACCCCGGCGGCCGGAAGCTCTTCATTGTCACGGAAAACTCTTTTAATATCAGCCTGTTTATATTTTCTCGGGGGTTTAAAGGTTTCCAGAAGGGTATGCACTTTCTTGCATATTTTGCTATCCCGGGGTTTGTGGCGGTAGCTTAAGAAAACGTCATAATGTTGTACAGCGTTTAAATTCATGGCCACATCCCCCTTTCTAGAGCTCTTCGCTTTCAAATTTCAAATCCTCAGGCTTTATATCCAGGGTAAGCTCTTTAAGGCTTTCTCCTTCAAGCCTGAGTATGATCATTTCCATTGTTTTGTTCTGGGGAAGGTAAGAGTAGACATGATACTGAAACTGCTCAATGCTCCTGAATTTGAAGCCTTTTGCGGTAACGATGATATCTCCGTTTAAAAGGCCGTCACAAGCCTTGGAGGTTTCATCACTGATGGATCTAACCCATATACCGCAGGGATATAAAGAGGCGGGGACCATCTTTGCAAACGGGCGGGAAGCAGCTCGAAATTCATATCCACCCTGCTCCATTTTAAGTGAGACCTCTTTATAGGCTGCAACAGCATCGTCTTTTCTTTCGAGATAACGTAAGATTTTTGCCTTTTTCCGGGCTTGCTCCATGTCGTCCGATTCATCGGCAAGAATAAGATTGTCGACGGGCAGTAGGGTGATATAGCTGCTGTCGGCAACCCGGAGCTTTTCCAGATTGTCCAGAAGAAGTCCGTTTACCACGGGAAGGGCTTCCGGAATATCCTTGAAAAGAGCTGGATAATTCTCACACATGTCAGCCAACAAATCCTTGGAAATTTGAGATTTTTGAGTAGCTCTATCTATCTGACGCTCTGAATTAATCCAAAGGTAGGTAAAAAAGGTACCCAAAAGAATAGGTATCGCAAGAATAATGGCGGCAAGGAACTGGACTCTCCGCCGTATTCTTTTTTCATGCCGCTGCTCCAAGGTGTCAAAGCTTGCTCCGATCAGCGCGGCCACTACCTTTATACGGGCATGATGTATAAGGGAAAGGGAGGTCTTATGATCCTTTGCTCTTATATCAACGGCCAAGGGCTCGATTATTTCTTTAACGGGCTGAGTTGTTCCGTCAAAAAAAGTTATCATACTGATTCGCTCTTCAAAAAACTCGGGCGGAAAGGTGTTCTGCGGTTCGCCTTCCAGGAGTATGGGAAGAATGAAGGCCCGGCCCTTATCAGCCATAAAGAATTGGATGGCCTGACGTATATTTTGAGCTTCACGAGCTTGTCCCGTGCAGAATATCAAAAGCCACCTGCAGCGTTTTAAAAGACTCTCCTGCTCAGGGGTCAGCAACCCACCAGAGGGAAGCCTCATGAGATAGGCCCTTTGATAGGATTCCACCCTTTCAAGCTTCTGAACATTTTTCGGCAGCTTGTAAGAAGCCACCTCTGAGACAAGCCTTTCCGCAAGAGCTCGATTCGAAGGCTGTTCTATGAAACAAATGCAGTAATCATAACCATCCATCATATCAATCATGCCTATTCCCCGGACCATAGAATGTGAACAGTTGTTACAACCTGAGACACCAGGAGATACCTCATTCGATAATTATACAGAAAAGGAAAAGAAAAGTAAAAGGGTAAACCTATTACGACAGTACAAGTTATTATAGCTCTCGTACGTAGTCTTTAAACCGATTTCCCCTTTCCTCAAAATCCTTGAACATATCAAAGCTGGCACTTGCCGGTGACAGAAGGACAATATCTCCAGGTTTGGCCGAAAGAGAGGCGCAGTCCACGGCTTGCTTCAAGGTGGAGCAATGGGTGATGCGGATATTGATGCCACGGTATTTCCCCACAAGCTTACGCATTAAGGACATCTCTATTTGCGAGGATGTCTGCCCGATTAAAATCAGATGCTTGGTTTTTTCAACAAGCACTTCACCAAGCGGTTCGTAGGGGATGTTTTTGTCGTAGCCTCCTGCAATAAGGATGACGCGCTGATCAAATGCGTTCAGAGTTGCCATGGTGCGGCTGGGGCTGCTTCCTATGGAATCGTTATAGTATTTGACACCGTTAAGCTCCCTGACAAACTCAATGCGATGCTCTATGCCGCTGAGGTTCTGCGCTGTCTTTTTTACTGCTTCCGGTCCAACATAAGCCTTTGTGGCCGCTATAGCCGCTAAATAATTTTCAATATTATGATTTCCCGGAAGCAAAATTTCCTTTCTGTCCACTATCTCACAGGTCTCACCATCCTCCCGGTAACAAAGGGTATCTCCCTTAAGGAAGGCTCCCGTCTCAAGCTCGCAGGTTCGTGAGAAATAAAGTACCTTTCCCCGGGCCTCGCCCATAAAATCATGGGTGATGGCGTTGTCGTGGTTGAGAACAAGAAGGTCTTGATTGCTTTGATAACGGAAAATGTTTTTCTTGGCATCTATGTACTCATCCATGGATCGGTGGACATCCAGATGATTGGGCGATATATTGGTGATGATGGCCACATGGGGGCTCTTTTTCATCGTCAAAAGCTGAAAGCTGCTGAGCTCCAGAACTATTTTATGCTCAGGTTGAATGTCGTCAATGCGATTTAGAAGCGGTGTTCCGATATTTCCTCCTAAAAGGCAGTGATACCCTGCTTCTTCCATAATCCGACAGGTTATGGTTGCTGTAGTGGTCTTGCCGTCGCTGCCTGTAACGGCTAATACCTCAGCCGGACATAGCTCCATAAAAACCTCCATTTCGGAGGTGATGCTCGCTCCGTTTTTCTCTTCTTCCAAAAATTCCGGAATGTCGGGCCTTACAATGGGTGTTCTGAAGATGATATCGAACCCTTTGAGTCTGGAGAGATAGTCCTGGCCCAAACTAAAATCTACATTGTAGCTTTTTAAGGCTTCAATTTTATCCTTAAGGGATTCCCGGTCATTTTTGTCAAAGACGGTGATTCTCGCACCGAGCTTGCCTAAATACTCCACCAGAGGGGTATTGCTCACGCCCAGGCCGATGACAGCCACCCTTTGTTTGATGATCCGATCTTTAAAAGCGGAGAGCTTATCGTTCATAATGTCCTCCCAAAAGCCTTTAGCGGTTTTTATTTATACAATATATATCGAGTCTGAAGGTTTTTTAGCACTCGTTTAGATATAGTTAAGTTGCTTAGTTTTTACAGGCATGAGGAGTCGTTCTTGTCTATTTCTTCAGAACTTAGTGATAATGTTACATTTTTTTTATCACCGTGTTTTTGTATTGGTATACAGTGGTAAACAAAACACTGATACAGAAAAGAAGAAGGCTTAGAACTGAATTAGGGGGTGCAAAAATGGCAGTTAACCATAATAAATTTCTTACTTTATTACTAGGGAATGAAACCTATGGGATTCCTATCCTGAAGGTTAAGGAAATTATCGGCATGATGACCATTACTCATGTTCCCAAAATGCCTGATTATCTCAAGGGCGTTATTAATCTAAGAGGGAAGATCATTCCGGTTATTGATCTGCGGCTTAAATTTGGCATGGCAGATAGGGACTACGACGACAGGACATGCATTGTCGTCACCGAAATACAGGCCGAATTTGGGCCAAAGCTGAGTGGATTGGTTGTGGACACGGTTTCAGAGGTTTTAGACATTGCGCCTTCGAGTGTTGAGCCTCCACCATCTTCAAGCCAGGCTGAACAGGAATTTTTAACAGGCTTGGGTAAGGTGAAGGACAAAGTTGTCCTACTGGTGGATATCGACAGAATTCTAACAGATAAAGAAAAAGAGAGCATCACCCTTCAAACCGATGAGGAGATGCCTGCGTAACAGAAAAATAAATAATTAAGGGGAGTCGCCTATGAATGGGTTAGCAAAAATGAAGGTCAGTACAAAATTAGTCGGGAGCTTTTTAATTGTCATACTTATTACCTGTATAATCGGTCTAGTGAGCATTATCACTATTGAGAACCAAAGGAATGACTATTCGGAGCTATACAGCCAATACGGAGAAGCTCTGGGAGATTTGGGAATTGTCGCAGTGGCTTTTAATGATAACCGAGCCCTAAGCCGGGACATGATATTGGAAGAAGGAAGCCGGGACAGACAAAAATATGTCGACCAGGTCAATGCCAATATTAAAAAAACCAACGAGTATCTGGCCCACTATGAGAAAACCATTCATGGTGAGGATGAGATTAAAGAGTTTAAAGATTTTCAGAGCAGTCTCAATGAATACCATGGGTATTTGCTCCAAATGGTGGAGCTATCTTTAGATAATCAGGAACAGCAGGCTTACGATATTCTAAGAGGAGCGGCAATACCACCCTACCAAGCGGCGAAGTCCTATATTGATTTTCATTTTGAGGATAACATTAAGCTGGGTAAAAGTGAGGATGCAAGGCTAAGAGCTGACAGCGCAGCCGCCAATTGGTTTTTGATTCTGGTCATGGCTGTGGGTATTATTGTCGCCCTTGCCCTTGGACTCATCATCTCCAGAAGCATCAACAGGATGCTCTCCAGGGTAACAGATCGCCTTTCCGAATCATCCCGGTCGGTAGCTGCTGCTTCGGCACAATTGGCTGCAGCCAGTCACCAGCTTGCAGAGGCCAGCAATGAGCAGGCTGCTTCCATTCAGGAAACCTCCGCTACCATGGATGAAACGACCTCCATGGTTAAGCAGAATACCGAGAATACGCGTCAGGCTTCGGTACTCTCCACCCAGGCCCGTGACTCGGCCACCAAAGGTACCAGGCAGATGGCCGACATGAGCGGTTCCATGGACGAAATCAAAAAATCCAGCGATAAAATATCCAAAATTATTAAGGTTATTGACGATATCGCTTTTCAAACCAATATTCTCGCTCTGAATGCCGCGGTTGAGGCTGCAAGAGCAGGGGAAGCAGGTCAGGGTTTTGCCGTTGTGGCTGAAGAGGTAAGGAATCTTGCCCAAAGAAGTGCCCAGGCAGCAAAGGATACGGCAGCCCTCATTGAGCAGAATATTGAACTCTCGCACCGCGGCGTGGACATCAGTGGTGAGGTAGCCCGCTCCCTTGAGGAAATCAATCAGAGATCTGAAAAGGTAACGACCCTCATGGCGGAGATCACAGCCGCCAGTGAAGAACAGCTCAGAGGTGTATCACAGGTAACCAAGGCTATTTCTCAGATGGAAAAGGCCACCCAACAGAATGCTGCTACCAGTGAAGAGAGTGCAGCCGCCTCCGAAGAGCTCAGAAATCAATCCTATGAGCTCCAGGAAATCGTAAGTGAGCTCATGCATTTTGTGAAAGGATCGGCTGCAGACATCGATGCCGCTACCCAGTCAGGACGCCGGATGGCTGCCCATGCTTCCGGAAGAATTGCTTCAACTGCTTCCAGAGAACAGGTTCCCATGCGTTATGGCTTGAATAAGCCGGGTCAGGCACTCTCGCCTTCAGATATCATCCCCCTTGAGGACGATCAAGACTTTTAAACCAACATTTTCACCAAAAAGCGAAAGGGCAGCAATGTATGGGGCAAACCCGATTTACAGAGCATCATTATACACGGCTTTATGAACTCATTCGCCAACGCTATGGCCTTCAATATGGGGGAGATAAAAAAGATATACTGCTGGGGCGGGCACAGCGTGTTATGCAAAGAAACGGCATTGAAGATTGGGATTATTTCGTCAATGCCTTGATCACAGGTCATCCCCCCGCATTGGTACAAGAGTTTGTCAATGCCATTACAGTCAACAAGACCGACTTTTTCAGGGAAAGCCAGCATTTTGATTACATTATGCAGAAGGCCCATTCCATTTTGGCCAATAATCCCCATATCAAGGCCAGCGGAGAGATCAGAGCCTGGAGTGCCGCAAGCTCTACGGGTGAAGAACCCTATACACTTGCCATGGTGCTGAAAGAGACCTTTGGGGATCAATACAATATCAAGGTGCTGGCCACCGATATTGACACGCGCGTTTTGAGTGAGGCTCAAAAAGGCATTTATAATCGATCATTGCTTTCGGAAGTGCCCCGTATTTTTGAAGCAAAATATTTCTTCAAGTCCGGGGAGCAATGTGGAATCAAGCAGGAGATTAAGGATTTGGTAACCTTCAGATCCTTTAATCTCATGAACGATTTTCCTTTCCGAAAAAAATTTGATATGATATTTTGCCGGAATGTGATGATTTATTTCGACCGGGAGACCCAGGCCCATTTGGTTGGTAAACACTATCACAGCTTAAATACCGGTGGGCTGCTGTTTACAGGTCATTCCGAAGCCATGCCCAATAAGGCCTTACGGTTCAAGTACATGGTGCCCGCAGTTTATATGAGGTATTGAGGACTAAAGCAAAAGCGCAAAAAGCATTAGTCCGGGAGTGGATAAAATGAGTAAAGAAGATGAATATAGGAGTCTGTTCTTTGAGGAAACCCGTGAGCATCTTGAAAAGATAGAGGGATGCTTGCTGGAGCTTGAGAAAGATCCACAGTACGATTGCATTCATGATCTTTTTAGATCAGTACATACCATAAAGGGCTCTTCGGCAGTGATGGGCTATATCCAGACCTCCAATTTGGTTCACCAGATGGAAGATATCATCCAGACCATCCGGGACGGGCGTACAAGCCTGACTCCCCATAAGCTGGAGGTTTTTCTGAAGGTCTATGACCATTTGGCGCGGTTCATAGAAGCAGCTGCGTTAGGCGAGAGTGAGGATGCCTTTGATATTACCGATCCATTGAGTGAACTGAAAACTCTAAAAAATGAAACGGATGGGGTCTCCTTAATGGAATCCGGAGATCAGGAAGTATCTGAAAACCGGGAGATGCCTGTTACGATAGAAACAGGCATCCAGATTGATGGTGACATGCTTGTGCATATCCGGGAAAGTGTGGTTTCCGGGAAGCTGCTGCTGGCCATCATGATAAAAACCACAGAAGACTCGGCTTTTAAGACTGTCCGGGCCTGGATGGCTTATGATGAAGTCAGCAGGCATGCAGAAATTGTAGCCAGTGAGCCTTCAAAAGAAAATATAGACATCATGATGACCAGTGAAGGAGAGAATCCACCCGAGGCTGTTTCTTTCATAGTCCTTACCGAAATGGCCCCCGCCGAATTGGAAAGCCAGCTTATATCGGAGCTGTCAGATATTGAATATATCTATATTGAAGAACTTCGTGCAGAGCAGGATGGCCTTAAGGGTATAAACCTTAGCTTTGATGAGGAACAAAACGTTTATAGGCTTGATCAGAAGAATATTGCGTTTGCCAGGCTAGACCTGTCGGAAACAGTCAATGAGGCAGCAACAGAACAGAACTTAATGGAGCAGGGCCTGGAAGACCTTTTACAGGAGATCAAGAACATTGAGCTTATCCTTATTGAAATGTGTCCGAATCTTCAGGAATGCGAGAGATCATGCAAAAAGCTGCCGGGTGTGATGCGAAGCCTGGACAATATCGACGAAACGGCGTTGGCTTTGGACATACCCCTGGTCCGTAAGCTTGCATCCGAAACCTCCAATCATATTAAAATGATACAAACGGGAAAGCACCTGCATGATGAGAGCAATCTTCAGTTTATAGGACATGCTCTTGATCTTGCGGAAAAGGTCATACGCTGCTATAAAAGCCATTCACCTGTTCCCAGAGAGCTTGAAAGAAAGATCGGAACCCTGGTCAATATTTTGCAGCAGGATATCATGGAGTTTTTAGATAAAAACGCCGTAAAAAAATCAACCGACCAAGGGGAAGCGGATCAAAAGAAATTCGAAACTCTGGCCGCTGCACCCGCTATAAAAGCACAGGCCCAAAATAAATCACCTCTCATAGGTTTAGATGTTGGTCAGGTTCTGGTTAAAGAGGGAATGACCGACGCCAATACCGTGAGAAAGACCATTAACCAGCAGCAGGCAGGCAATGTGCAAACAGCCGGAACGAATTATGTCCGTATTCCGGAGCATAAAGTCGGAAGTCTTTTTGATCTTTTGGGTGAGCTCATCATCATGCAGTCCCAACAGCGCGAAGATATTTTGTCGGTGCTGTCGGGCGGGGATATCAACAGGCTTAATAATAATATGGGCAGAATGGAACGCGTAACCAAGGAGATTCAATCTATTGCCATGTCTCTGCGTATGGTCTCTATAAAAGCTACCTTCCAGAAAATATTGAGAGTAGGCATGCACACGGCCAAGGAGATCAACCGGGATATCCGGTTTGAAATAACAGGCGATGAAACCGAAGTGGACAGAAGCGTCGTTGAAAAGCTTAACGATCCTTTGATGCATCTTATCCGTAATGCAGTGTCCCATGGTATTGAAGAGGATCAAAATGAACGTACCGCATTAGGGAAAAATCCCCAGGGTACAATCCGTATGGCCGCATCCAGCGCCAAGGGCCAGGTGCTTATTGAGGTTTCCGATGACGGTAAGGGGCTTGATTCCTCAAAAATTCTCAGCAAAGCCATTGAAAAAGGTTTAGCCCAGGCTGACAAAGAGTATTCCGACAAGGAAATCGCCAATTTCATCTTTCTACCGGGCTTCTCCACCCAAGAAAAGGTTAATAGCATTTCAGGCCGCGGTGTGGGCATGAATGTGGTGGAAGAGGAAATTAAAAAGGTCGGGGGTAAAGTCGAGATCAGAACGGAGAAGGGCAAAGGGACAACCTTTGTATTGAAGATTCCCATTAATATGGCGACTATAAACGGCATTGTGGCGGAAATTAACAAACAGCGCTATGTCCTTCCTACCATGACCGTCAAAAGAATATTTAAGCCTGAAACCGACGATTGGGTATCCATCAGAGGCCATGTGGACATGGTGCGGTACAGAGGGGAACTCATCCCGCTTATTCCCATAGCGGCAATTTTGGGAGGAAATTTTGATATCCGGGATCATATTATCCTGGCCATCGAATATGAAGGAGAGGTTCGGGCATTACCTGTCAAGGAAGTGCTGGGCAAGCAGGAAATTGTCATAAAACCGTTGGATTCCACTTTTAACAGTCTGGGATTTTTGGCAGGCTCTACGATTATGGGAGATGGTTCGGCGGCGTTGATATTTGATGTGGAGAGCTTCTTCCGGAAAGGTTAGGGGCATTTGAATGATTCAAAAGAAAATTAAAGTTCTCATCGTCGATGATTCGGCGGTGGTCAGAAAAGTATTAAGTGAGGAGCTGTCCCAATACAACGATATTGAGGTGGTGGGGACAGCCAATGATCCTTTTGCGGGCAGGGACAAAATCGTCCAGCTTAAGCCTGACGTGCTCTTATTGGACGTAGAAATGCCGAGGATGGATGGCTTGACCTTTTTAGGCATTCTGATGAAGCACTATCCCCTCCCGGTTATCATTGTAAGCTCTTTAGGAGAAAGCGGCGGACAAGTGGCCATGAGAGCCCTGGAGCTTGGTGCGGCCGAGGTCATGGCAAAGCCGGGGCTTTCCTATTCGGTCAAGGATATGAGCGCTCAGTTGGCAGAGAAGATCAGGGCTGTGTCGGGTCTAAAAATTAAAGCTCACATAGCCCCGGCTCTTGGCGCAAGATCAACGGTCACTCCTGCAAAATCCGGAGCGCTTGTCAAAACCACCCATAAAATCATTGCCATTGGGGCGTCCACAGGAGGAACAGAAGCCATAAAGGACGTTTTAATACGGCTTCCAGCCGATATGCCCCCTATCATGATTGTGCAGCATATGCCTCCGTACTTTACAAAATCTTTTGCTGACCGGCTCAACTCATTATGCAGCCTTCATGTAAAAGAGGCCGAAGACGGTGAGCTCTTAAGCCCCGGTAAGGTGTTGATCGCCCCCGGGAACTTCCATATGACCCTGAATCGAAATGGCGCAAGCTATTTCGCAGAGGTTAAGGATGGTCCTCCAGTCTTCCATCAAAGACCTTCGGTGGAGGTTCTGTTTGAATCGGTGGCCAAATATGCCGGTGCCAATGCTGTAGGCGTCATCCTTACCGGAATGGGCAAGGATGGTGCAAAAGGTCTCCTTTCAATGAGACAGGCCGGAGCTCAGACCCTGGCTCAGGATGAAAAAAGCTGTGTGGTCTATGGCATGCCAAGAGAAGCGGTTGCATTAGGGGCAGCCATGAAGATCGCTCCCCTTGGAGCCATTTCGGATTGGATACAATCGGTTTTATAGCGTAATTTCAACATGATGCTCTCTGTCGTCACTCAAAATGGGAACCAGGTTGGAACCGAGCCTCATTCCATCAAGGAGGATGACCGCTTTACCATCAGCCACACGGCTAAAGCCTGTGTCTTTTATCACAGTTACCTTGTAGCGCGCTTTACCGGTATTCAACAGGTAACAGAGCTTCATTTCATCCGATCTTAGTATGGGGTCAAATAGAATCCCATTCCTCATGCATTCTATCCCATAAGCGCTCATCAAGGTCAACAGCAGCCATGTGGAGGTCCCGGATAGCAAGGGCCCGATATTTTCTCCAGTGTCACTGTTATTGTATTGGGTGCAGAATCGGGGATTACCGCAAATGGTAAAGGGATCTTCCATGGTTCTGAAAGGCATGACGACATCAAGCATCCAATAGGCTGTATCCCGGAGGCGTTCGGCAAGAAGCACGGATTTAACTGTTTTAGCTGCCTTAAACATGGCACTGGTGGCCATCATGCAGGCATGCTTGAAAACTCCGCCATTCTCCCGATCTCCGGGATGGTAATGATCGGTGGCGCTGCTTCTTGTGATAGGTCCCAGATCTGATGGAGAGACTAATTTAAGGCCATAGGGTGTTCTTAAGGTACGGTCCATAACATCCAGCATCTTCTGGATTTGCTCGTCGCTGGCCGATTCGGCCAGGACAGACCAGCTAAAGGAGTTTAGGAAGTAGACACCGTTAATATCAGGATCTATGGAGAAGCCGTCGCCTTTTGCGCCTAAGTAGGTATAGCGACCATCCTGGTAACGATTGATGAGTACGCGAGCAAAGTAATCGTCCTTCCAGGCATGGTTCTGGATATTCTTATTGAGCCGGTTGCTTAAAAGCCCGAGCTCCTCTTTATAAGCGTGATCACCTTTTTCTTGGGCTAAAAAGGCCGTTTCATCTATGGCAAGCTTTAAAAGGAAGGCATTCATAACACTTTCCGAGTAGTCACCTTGGAGGGGATCTCCCATTTTACCCCCTTTTTGAATTTGCTCTTTATACAGTTTTTCCTTGGTAGGGCCGTCAATAAAGTTGTCATCAACCTTTAAACAGTCATTCCAGTCTGCAAAGTCAATAAGGGGTAACCCATGCTTTCCAACCGAAATCTGTGCTGAATAGCGGAGAATGGCTTTCAGGGTGTCGTAAACCGGCCGCTTTTGCTTGTTTTTACCGGCGATTGTGACCTCTTCGTCCAGAATGTTTAAATCCCCGGTCAGATTAATGTAGCGGTAGATAGCCTGAATAAACCAAAGGGCGTCATCGGACCATTTTCCGGCCTCTTTCCCTTCCCAGAAGAAGTTATGATAAGCATAGCCAAATTCGAAGACCATACTGCACCATTCCTTTAAGAGCTGCTTGACAAAATGGGATAACCCCATGGCCACAAAATAGTACATGGAAGCAAAAAGGTCCTGAATTTCTCTGAAGCCAAGCTCCCGATACCCCTTCTGAGTCTGGCAGAAGGAACGGGATACAAAGGTTTGATAAAGCACCTGGAAGGGGAGGTTTTTATTAAAGTAAGCATTCATAATCGGATTTGAGGAGTCCAGTTGAATGAAGCCTGAGTACTGGTACAGTAATGAAAGGTTTTCCGCGAAAGCCTTTTCCACCGTTCCATTATTTTTAAAGGCTTCCACCAGGGCTAGAATTCCTGAGGTATAGCTTTCATTGTAACGATAAGAAGGATTGGTTTTTTCGGAGACCAGTCCGGTAAAGTTGTCAATGATACAGGTTTTGTCGGGTTCAACCCTAAAGTCCGCGGCTAGGGCAAAAAATCCCGGACCCTTTCTGTATAGATTATTTGAAAGCTTGGACAGGCTCTGTGGATTTTGAAGGCTGCCCACGCCCACGAACTCATTGTAGTTCATGCAGAATTCCCTTGCAAAGGAGACGGTGCTGTCCTCTCTCACCATAAGGGTATGGAAACGCTGGTCACCCTTGGCATAGGGCGGGTAATAATCAGGTCCCACAGCCAAAATAGAGCCATCGTCGTTCTGCAAAATGCGAGACTGCATGATGACATTGGTATAGAGTACATCCTCCCATTGTCCCATGGGCGATACATTTCCAAACATGCCCGTATAAACAATACGCAGATTGCGGCACTTTCCTGACTCGTTGCTTATTTCGATACGCTGAACCTCGGTGGCCAGGGGAAGTCCCTGATATTGAGAAAGAATAAAAATGAGGCGTTTAATAGTAAGACCGCAACGTGTCTTATAGAGAATTCGGGTGTGATTTCTGCCGTGAATGCATTTGGCCCATTCAATGTTGGTATCAGTAGGTGAAGCAGAATAAAAAATCTTCTTCCCTTCCTCCAGAATATAGAATTGACGGTTAGCAGGGAACCCGTTTTCTTCCTGGAGCATATCCCAGCGCGTCGCCAGAACCTGTGTGGCCGCATGGGACCGGAAACTTCCGCCACCAATACGGTCCACGACACTCTTGGGTGTTGTTTGCAGAGCGTGGGGAAAGCCAATGCGGTTTCCAATCAGGAGATTCACATTGAAATGAGGACCTGGAGCGGGGGAGAGAAGATCAATCTCATGCTCGCCTTCCTGGTTTAATGTACCGGCCCATTGGTCCGCGTCCCGTAATATTTCTGCTGCTGCACTGATAACCTCTTGGGGTGCTGGAATGAACTGTATACCCCTATCTGCCTTTAATACTTTAAGGCCATTGCTTTCCCTGTTAAATAGAAATAAAAGAGAGCTTTGGCCCATGCTGTTTAAATGTATAAAGTCTGATACAGGAGCTTTCTTAAGCAGCTCGAGTACGGCCGGAGCTTTGAATTTCAGGCCTGAAACTGCTATCACGCTGTTTAATGCACTGTCTATGTAGATGGCATTGCCATAAGGTCGTGAAAAGTATTCACCAAATACTTTTTGTGCAAATGCGTCAGCCTTAATTTCAAGCCCTCTGGCTACTAATTCCTTCATTTTTTTACACCCCCATAAAAGCTGAAATGCTTAATACATGCTTGTGAAAGCGCGTTCACTATATGTTGATCATAGCATAAAATTTTCCACTAATCAAGGAGCAGTTTACAGGACTACCCAGACTGAATAGGTTAGAACTCTTCCATAGGCCGGACATTCTATGTGGAGCGAAGATTAGGTTTGATATATTGGCAAAAAGCGGGTACAATGTTCATATTGGAAAAGAAAAACTGGAGGTACAACTGTGTCAAAACCGGTAGTTGCCATTGTCGGGAGACCTAATGTGGGCAAGTCCACTTTCTTTAATTATCTGGCCGGGAGAAGGATCTCGATTATTGAGGATACACCCGGTGTCACCCGGGATAGGATTTATGCAGAGAGCGAATGGAAGGGTAAGAAATTTACCCTCATCGATACCGGGGGTATTGAAGCCCATTCCGATGACTATATCAAGCAGCAAATGGTCCGACAGGCCCAAATTGCCATAGATACGGCGGATGTTATCGTTCTGATGGTGGACGTTCGGGCCGGCCTTACAGCCGCTGATGAGGATGTTGCTGTGATGCTCCGGAAATCGGCCAAGCCTGTAATTGTTGCAGTTAATAAAGCGGACAGTGTTGGAAATCCTCCTCCTGAGGCCTATGAGTTTTATAATTTGGGCATGGGTGAGATTTTCACCATATCCTCTATCCATGGCCTTGGTATGGGCGATCTTTTGGATGAGATCTATGATAATTTCCCGGAAGAGGATAATGAGGGCGAGGATGATGATTGCATCAAGGTTGCGGTTATCGGAAAGCCCAACGCCGGGAAATCTTCCATCATTAATAAAATCCTCGGTGAGGACCGTGTCATTGTAAGCGAGGTGCCGGGTACTACCAGGGATGCCATTGACACCTTCTACGAGGTTGACGGAAAGCGTTACATGTTTATCGACACGGCCGGCATCAGGCGTAAAAGCCGGATTGATGAAGAAATTGAGAAGTACAGTATCATCCGGTCCTGGGCAGCCGTTGATCGTGCTGATGTTTGCGTGCTCATGATTGATGCCCAGGATGGCGTTACTGAGCAGGACACAAAAATTGCGGGCTATGCCCATGAACAGGGTAAGGCCTCCATTATTGCCATAAACAAATGGGATATCATTGAGAAACAGACAGGAACGCTGGAGGAATACCGCAAAAAGGTTCTTAAGGATCTGGAGTTTATGAACTACGCTCCTGTGGTCTTCATCTCGGCAAAAACGGGACAACGTGTGGAACGCTTGTTTGAGCTTATCGATTATGTCAATGACCAGGCTGCTTTCAGAATCCAGACCGGAGTGCTCAATGATGTGCTTAATGATGCCATTGCTATGGTGCAGCCCCCATCGGACAAGGGCAAAAGGCTGAAGATTTACTATATGACCCAAACAGGGGTTAAGCCGCCGAGCTTTGTGCTGTTTGTCAACAACGCTGAACTCATGCATTATTCCTATGAGCGCTATATTAAAAATACCCTGCGCAGTAACTTTGGTTTTGAGGGAACTCCTTTACGCTTTACAATCAAGGAAAAGGGAGAAAAATAAATGGTTTGGTGGATCTTACTTTCTTCGGTTATCGGTTATCTTTTAGGCAGTATCAATACCTCCCTCATTGTGGGGAAGCTCTTTTACAAAACCGATGTAAGGGAGCATGGAAGCGGCAATGCCGGAGCAACCAATACATTGAGAACTTTGGGTAAGGGAGCGGCCATCTGGGTTGTGGTAGGAGACCTTTTAAAAGGAGTAATAGCCTGCCTCATCGGTCGTTACCTTGCAGGTGAGCTCATACCCGGTGTTTATGCCGGAGAATACCTGGCGGGAATGTTTGCGGTATTAGGACATAATTGGCCCATTTACTTTGGATTTAAAGGAGGTAAGGGAGTTTTGACCTCCTTTGCCGTGGTTCTCATGTTTTCTCCGTTGGCGGCGCTTTTATGTCTTGTGGGCTTTATTGTAATTGTGGCCCTAACACGTTATGTCTCGTTAGGATCCATCGTCTGTGCCATTCTTTTTCCAATTATTGCTTTTAGCTTTGGGGAGCCAATGCTGTTGGTTTTAGTGGGAGCATTTCTGGCTCTTTTAATTGTCTTTAGGCACGGGGCAAATATTCAGCGGCTACTGGCCGGAAATGAAAAAAAATTAAGCTTTAAAAAATCTTAAGGAGTGTAGCAAGACATGTCTGTGGTATCCATCATCGGAGCGGGGAGCTGGGGAACCAGTCTTTCCATACTTCTAGCAGGCAACGGACACGATGTTCGTGTTTGGTCCCTATTTCAGAATGAAGTTGATCGGCTCAATGAAGAGCGTGAACATAAGGACAAGCTTCCGGGAGCGAAAATACCCGAATCCGTTGAATTTACGACGGATATTGAGAAGTGTCTCCAAGGCCATGATGTCATCGTGCTCGTCGTACCCTCCCAGACCGTTAGGGAAAGCGCCAGACGTCTGGTACCCTATGTATCAAAGGACGATATTGTGGTTCTTTGTTCAAAAGGTCTGGAGGAAAAATCAGGCCTTCGTTTAAGCGAAGTTGTTTTAAGTGAGCTTCCCGAGGTTCAGGTTGTGGCTCTCTACGGACCCAGCCACGCAGAGGAGGTGGCGTTCGGTATTCCTACAACGGTTGTATCGGCATCGTATAATCAGGAGGCCGCTATGGTTGTTCAGGATATTTTTATGTCACCGGCCTTCCGCGTTTATACCAGCTCAGATCTTATAGGAACAGAGATCGGTGCTGCGCTTAAGAATGTCATTGCTCTATGCGCCGGTATTTGTGATGGCCTGGGCTATGGCGACAATAGTAAAGCTGCGCTTATGACCCGTGGTATTACAGAAATAGCGCGCCTTGGTATTGTAATGGGGGCTAATGCCAAAACCTTCTCCGGCCTCACGGGAATAGGAGACCTCATTGTTACCTGCACCAGCAAGCACAGTCGCAACTGGCAGTGCGGTAATTTGATTGGCAAAGGCCATACTGTGGATGAGGCTCAAAAAGAAGTAAGAATGGTGGTGGAGGGGGTTTCCGCCACTCGTGCTGCCAAGGAGCTTTCGGAAAGGTACAAGGTCAATATGCCCATCTCTCAGGAGGCCTATCAGATTCTCTTTGAGGGAAAGGACTGCAGAAAGGCTGTTTATGACCTCATGACCAGAAGCCGGAAGCATGAAACGGAAGATACGGGCTGGTAAAGGACAATAAAAAATTCGATTATAAAACGGAAAGCAAGCTTGACATTTTGGGGTCGTAGGAATATGATAAATGTAAAGTTAGCTTTCCGTTTTTTGTTATTAGAATATCATGAGGAGAATTTGTATGAAAAACAGGCTGGAGCAAATGCGCAAGCAGCGGGGGATCAACCAGGAGGAGCTGGCGGCCGCCTTGGAGGTATCCAGGCAAACCATCGGTTCTCTTGAAAATGGGCGCTATAATCCTTCAATTCTTTTAGCCTTCAAGATAGCCCGCTATTTTGGCATGAGTATTGAAGAACTATTTATTTATGAGGAGGAGGATAAAAATGAAGAATAAAAGCATGGGGTTGTATTTGTCATATTCACTTATCGGTTTATTGATTCTGGCAGCAGGGGGCGTGCTGGCAAAGCTCTCGAGAGAAGCACAGGGCATCATGCTGACGCTGCCTTATATAATGATCGGAATCGGCGCCGGCATCTTTGGGCAGAACCTGGGAACAGTTTTCAATATTCTTGCAATGAAAAAGAATCCTCAAATTCAAAAGCAAAAAGAAATAGAAGAGAGGGATGAAAGAAATATAGCGATACTGAACAAGGCGAAAGCAAAGGCTTATGACCTTATGGTAATGGTGTTCGGTGCCCTGATAATGGCTTATGCGCTGATACAAGCTGACCTTGCGGTCATTTTATCTTTAATTGCAGCCTATTTGTTTATCATTGCTTCCTATATTTTTTTGCAGGCAAGATCAGTAAGGAGATTTAGGAATCTCAATGGAGGCGGATCCATAATCCCCGCAAATCAAAATGGGCGTATCTCAAAATGAAAAAAGTTTTGAGATACGCCCATTTTACTTCCAATAAGCAAGCAACCCTTATACCCGGACATTCTTTCCTACAATTAAAGGCCACTCGGAATCCCCGTTGAGGGTTTTACCGGCGGTTATTGTACCACCCTTGTCCAGGATGCAATAACGAAGACTGACATTCGGCTCTACCACCGTTCCCTGCATAATCAAGCTGTCTTTTATTACAGCGCCCTTCATTACCCGGACACCCCTAAACAGGACACTGTTTTCAACCTCGCCCTCAATAATACAGCCATCGGCTACAATAGAGTTCCGGACATTTGCTTCTTCATTGTATTTTGCAGGGGCCTCATCCTTGACCTTGGTAAAGATTTTCCTGCGATCCATGAGCAGTTCCAGTCTAACCTTGGGGTTTAGTAGCTCCATATTGGTCCTGTAAAAGAGCTGAATATTGCTCAAGGGTCTCCAATAGCCGTTGAAAACGTAGGCATATATCTTGATGTCATTGGTGTGGCGCACAATGATATCCTGAACAAACTCTGTTTGTCCCTTTGCGGCGCTGTCCTGCAAAAGCTCAATCAAATACTTGCGCCGGATAATGTACACACCCATGGAACCCATACTATTTCTTGGGTTCATAGGCTTCTCCATAAAGTCAGTGATCCGTCCTTCGTCATTGATTTCCACCATGCCCAGCAGCTTCTGGTCGTTGCATGAAAAATCGCACATATTACGGCATGCGATTGTTATGTCGGCATTTTTCTGAATATGATATTCCAACATGGGCCTGTAATCCATGTTATAAATGACATAACCTTGTGCGACAACAACAAATTCCTCGTCGCTTCGCTCAAGAAAGGTGAGATTGTTATACATGGCATCAGCAGTTCCTTTATACCATCCGGTTCCGAATTCGGACAGATAGGGAGGGAAGATAAAGAGCCCTTTATTTTTACGGTCCAGATCCCATTCCTTGCCCGAGCCTAAATGATCTATCAGGGATCGGATGTTATATTGGGTGAGGACACCCACATTCGTAATACCGGAGTTCACCATGTTGGAGAGGGTAAAATCGATGGCTCTGTATTTTCCTCCAAATGGAACGGCTGCTATAGATCTTTCCATGGAAAGCTCTTTAAGACGGTTGTTTTTGCCACCTGTCAAAATAATACCCATTGCTGATTTCATGCTTTTTCGCCTCCTTTCATGATGGCGCCGCCTGATGGAATGGTATTAGTTTCAAAATCATGAGGTGTGATGAAATTATCAATCACCACATTCTTTCCAAGTACCGTATTGTTGGGAATAACCGTATTTGAGCCGATAACAGTGATTTTTGAATCATAGACCTTGGGATTGTAGGTGTTGACGGCAAATTCTCCTACCCCGCATTTAACATTGTTTCCGATAACGCTGGATTCACCTATGATGGAGCAGAATATCTCTGTATTGGATCCGATAAGCGCATCCGACATAATAATGGAATCCTCGATGACGGTTCCTGCATTGATGGTGACACCGGGAAAGATAACCGAGTTTCGAACCGTTCCGTAAACCATGCATCCTTCTGCAATCACCGATTTTTCCACTCTTCCGGTATCACCGATAAAATGGGCAGGATAAACGGGATTGGGGGTGAAAATCTTCCAATAGGGGTCGAACATGTTAAAATCAGGAATACGCTCAGTCAGATTCATGGTCGATTCCCAATAAGCCTGAAGCGTACCCACATCGCGCCAGTAACCTGTAAACCGGAATGCTACCAGTTTCTTTCCGCCGGAAAGCAGGGTAGGTATAATGTTTTTACCAAAATCATGGTCGGAAGGGCCTTTGACGTGATCGTTCATCAAATATTCCCTTAAGACATCCCAATTAAAGATGTAAATGCCCATGGATGCCAAGGTACTCTTGGGATTGGTGGGTTTCTCCTCAAATTCATAAATGCTGCCGTCATCATGGGTATTCATAATGCCATAACGGCTGGCTTCCTCATAGGGAACATCAATAACTGAAATGGTGGCATCAGCATTGGTTTGTTTATGATGCTCGAGCATTTCTGAATAGTTCATTTTGTAAATATGATCGCCTGACAGAATAATGACGTATTTGGGAGACATCTCATCAACATAATGAATATTCTGATAAACAGCATCTGCTGTTCCAGAATACCATTCGCCTTTTTCAGTCCTCATATAGGGGGCCAGGATGGTAATTCCTCCATTGACACGATCCAAATCCCAGGGTTTTCCTATGCCTATATGTGAATTGAGCTTGAGTGGCTGATATTGCGTAAGAACGCCTACGGTGTCTATTCCGGAGTTGATGCAGTTACTTAAGGTGAAATCGATGATACGGTATTTTCCGCCATAGAGAACAGCGGGCTTTGCGATATTTTTGGTGAGCACGCCCAAACGGCTTCCTTGCCCACCAGCAAGAAGCAGGGCAACAATTTCTTTACGAGTCATAATTCTTCCTCCCCAAAATTGTTCTGTTTATTATATACCCCGTTAATCATAATAAAACAATTCATGCTCAAAATAAAATATTGAAATTTAAAAAGGAAATGGTATAATAGATTCAAAGGTCAAGGAAGGTCAAACACTTTTTAGGGGGTGTGCACAATGAAATATCGTGACTATTATGAAGTGCTGGGAGTCAAGAAAGATGCCTCTCAGGACCAGATAAAAAAGACCTATCGAAAACTCGCCAAGGCATACCACCCTGATGCGAACCCGGGAGATAAAAAGTCCGAGGAGAAATTCAAGGAAATAAATGAGGCCTATGAAGTGTTGGGAAATGAGGAAAAACGCAGGAAATACGACCAGTTCGGAAGTACCACTCAATTTTCCGACGGGTATGATTTTGATCCCTCTCAATTCGGTTTCAGGGGCGGAAATACGCGTTATGAATTCAAAAGCGCAGGAACACACGGCTTCAGCGATTTTTTTGATATGTTCTTTGGTGAGAATGGTATGGACGATTTGTTTTCTAATAGAGGACGGAGCGGCTTCGGCGGCTTTTCAAGAAAAGCTCCGGGAGCAGGTTTTCAGCAAGATCCTCGCGGAGAGGACAAGGAGGCGGAAATCAGAATTTCGGTGCCTGACGGCTTAATGGGTGCAGAAAAGCATATTGCCATTGAAACACCCACAGGAAGAAAAACCCTCGCCGTTACCATACCTAAAGGCATCCAATCCGGAGGGAAAATCCGTCTGGCCGGTCAGGGCGGCAAAGGCAATGGCGGACCTGATGGGGATTTGTTCCTGGTGGTCCGCTTTAAGGAAGATGAGTACACCTTAAGCGGGAGCGATATCATACAGCAGGCGGACATAAAACCCTGGGTAGCCGCTTTGGGAGGAGAGGTCATAATCAAAACTCCCGATGGCCGCATTATGGTTTCTGTTCCTGCAGGTATACGAAATGGCGGGAAAATACGCATTTCCGGCAAAGGCTATCCAAATGCCATAGGCGGAAGGGGAGACCTGTATATTCAGGTCAGAATCAGCAACCCTGAGCATTTAAGTGAGAAGCAGCGGGCCCTTTATCAGCAGCTCAAGGATCTGGATCATTAATTTAGCAAAGGTGGGGTAGTACATGAATCTTGAAAAATATACAGAAAAAGCTCAAGAGGCTGTTGTTTTAGCACAGCAATGGGCTATACGATTAGATCAGCAGCAGGTTGACGGGGAGCATTTGGCATTGGCCCTCATGGAACAGGAGGAAGGGTTGATTCCACGACTCTTGGAGGTGCTGGGTGTCAATTCAAATGGCGTTTCACGGGATCTTCGGCAGGAATTGGAGCGTCAGCCCAAGGTGTACGGCAGTGCAGCTTCCAATGTGTATGCCACCCGCCGCTTCAATCAAATTCTTTTAAATGCTGAAGATTGGGCCAAAAAAATAAAAGATGAATATGTGAGTGTTGAACATTTGTTTCTGTCCCTGCTTTCTGAACGAAATGGCTATACATCCAATCTTTTAATGCGCTATGATGTTAATCCCGAAACATTCCAGCAAGCCATGGTCAAGGTTCGGGGCAATCAGCGGGTTACCAGTCAGAACCCCGAGATGAATTACCAGGCACTGGAAAAGTATGGTCGCGATCTTGTTGAGCTGGCACGTAAGGGAAAGCTTGACCCTGTCATCGGAAGAGATGCCGAAATAAGGCGTGTTATCAGAATATTATCACGAAGGACCAAGAATAATCCCGTACTGATCGGCGAACCCGGTGTGGGAAAAACCGCAGTAGTGGAAGGGCTGGCCCAGCGTATCCTGAAGGGTGATGTTCCCGACGGGCTTAAGAACAAAACCATATTCGCTCTTGATATAGGTTCGCTGATTGCCGGTGCCAAGTTCCGGGGTGAATTTGAGGAAAGACTTAAAGCGGTGGTTAAGGAGATAGAAGCCTCTGAGGGGCATATCATTCTGTTTATTGATGAGATTCACAATATTGTCGGGGCCGGGAAAGCGGATGGAGCCATGGATGCAGGAAACATTTTAAAGCCCATGCTGGCTCGGGGTGAGCTCCACTGTGTCGGGGCAACCACACTGGATGAATACAGGCAGTATATAGAAAAGGATGCGGCTCTGGAAAGACGTTTTCAGACTGTTATGGTGGATCAGCCTACGGTGGAGGATACCATTTCCATCCTTCGTGGCCTGAAGGAGCGCTTTGAGATCCATCATGGCGTCCGCATTACCGACGGTGCCATTATAGCCAGTGCGGTCTTATCCAATCGCTATATTTCAGATCGTTTCTTACCCGATAAGGCCATTGACCTCATGGATGAGGCTGCAGCCATGCTCAGAACTGAGATTGACAGTATGCCCACAGAGCTTGATGAGATCATGCGCAGAATCATGCAGTTGGAGATTGAACAACAGGCCCTGAAAAAAGAGAGTGACCGGGCTTCAAAGGAACATCTGTCAAACATTGAGGCGGAAATCGCCGAGTTCCGTGATAAGGCCAAGGTCATGAAAGCCCAATGGGAGCTTGAAAAGGAATATATCAAACGGGAGAAGGAAGTCAAAGAGGAGATTGAGCATGTCAAGCTTCAAATTGAGCAGGCTGAGCGCAGCTATGATCTGGAAGCACTGGCCAAGCTCAAGCACGGACGGCTTCCTGAGCTGGAGGCTGCTCTCCTCGAGGAAAAGCGTCATCAGGCAGGCATTTCAGGGCGCATGCTCAAGGAAGAGGTTACAGAGAATGAAATTACGGAGATTATCTCCAAGTGGACAGGCATCCCCGTAACCAAGCTCGTGGAGGAAGAAAAGGAAAAGCTTCTTAATCTCGAGAACATTTTGCACAAGAGGGTAATCGGTCAAAATGAAGCCGTTATGGCAGTATCCGATGCTGTCCTGCGTGCCAGAGCCGGGTTGAAGGATATGAAACGTCCTGTAGGATCCTTTATCTTTTTAGGGCCAACGGGCGTGGGAAAGACTGAGCTGGCAAGAGCCTTATCAGAGGCACTCTTTGATACCGAGGACAATATGATTCGTATCGACATGAGTGAGTACATGGAAAAGCATGCCGTTGCAAGGCTTATAGGGGCACCTCCGGGCTACGTGGGCTACGAGGAGGGCGGACAGCTTACAGAGGCTGTAAGAAGAAAGCCCTATAGCGTCATTTTGTTTGATGAGATCGAGAAGGCTCACCCCGATGTGTTCAACATCCTTCTTCAGATTTTGGATGATGGACGTTTAACCGACAGTCAGGGGCATGTGGTCAACTTTAAAAACACGGTGATCATTATGACCTCTAATATCGGAAGCCGATACCTTCTTGAGAATGCGGGAGAGAACGGCGAACTGGATGAGGAAACCCGGAAAAATGTGATGAATGAGCTGCATTTTGGCTTTAAGCCCGAGTTCTTAAATCGTGTGGACGATATTGTGCTGTTTAAGCCCTTAACTCGCGACGAAGTGAAGCAGATTGTCAGACTTGTCCTGAAAACACTGTCGGATAGGCTGTCAGAAAAAGAGATAGCTATTGAAGTAACCGATAAGGCGCAGGAATTCATTGTTACCGAGGGTTGGACTCCCGAATACGGAGCACGGCCGGTTAAGCGCTATATACAAAAGTATGTGGAAACTGAATTGGGCCGGCTTTTGGTGAAGGGTATTATCGGGGAAGGTGATACCGCATTGGTGGATTCGGATGGTGAGAGGCTGATAATTGAGAAAAAAAACTAAAGGAAAATAGACAATAATAAAAGGAGAGCAATTGCTCTCCTGTTTTTTAATATCTAGCGCCTCTATTGCCACCGTTGTTTCTCTGTTGCTTTCTGGCCCTTCTGCACTCTGGGCATCTCTGGGGCTCATTTTCAAAACCCTTTTCCTTGTAGAAAGCTTGCTCACCTTCGGTGAAAATGAAGTCCGCGCCGCAATCCTTACATTTTAATGTTCTGTCTTCCATGGTCCTTGAATCCTCCTTAAATATTCTGGATTATACCTTTTTGAACTAAACCCCTTATCCAATATAATTTAAGGAGAGGGCAGTACACCAAAACTGTATTAATCCATAGGAATAATAAAACTTAACTGTAGTATAACATGACCATTAAAAAAAACAAGAGGTTATTCAAAAATTTCCGGTCAAACATACTCTCAATACAGATAATTCTTGGTTTGAAAAAATCCATGCTTGGGACCAAAGATCTATGGGAAAAATCTCCAAAAAGGAGGATAATGAAGCAATAAAACCATTCAGGCCTGTGCCTTTTTACAGAATGAGCGATTTCTGATAAAATAAAAGGGTAAAGCGAGGTGTGGCTATGCAAAAAGTAATTTATATTTGTGATGATGAAGAAAATATCAGGGAACTTATATACTCCTATCTTACTCGGGAGGGCTATCTTGTTGAGGCCTTTGAGGATGGCGAGTCCCTTCTTAAGGCTTTTAGCCAAAAAGAACCGGATATGATCGTAATGGATATTATGATGCCTGGTATCAGCGGGCTTGATATTTGTCGTGAATTAAGAAAAACCAGTGAGGTACCCATTATATTAGTATCGGCCAGAGATGATACCTTTGACAAGGTGCTGGGTCTTGAATTAGGCAGTGATGACTATATCGCCAAGCCCTTTAGTCCCCGGGAGCTGCTGGCCAGAATCAAGACCATATTCAGAAGGGTTAAGGAACCGGATTCAATGCCCCCAGAAACTAGATCCCAGGATATTCAGATCAAGGATATTCTCATCAAATCAGGCGAACGAGTGGTCTATAAGAGTCAGGATGCCTTGGATTTAACCATAAAAGAATATGACCTTTTTTACTTTCTGGCGTCCAATAGAAATATGGTGTTTAATCGAGATCAGCTTCTATCGGCTGTCTGGGGTGAAGATTATTTTGGCGATAGCCGATCGGTAGATGATTTGGTCAAGCGTATCCGTAAAAAACTTGCGGTAGTGGGTTCAGAGCTCGAAATCACAACTGTATGGGGCTATGGCTATAAAATCAGTGTTTAAACATATATGGCACTTAAAATAGCATCATAAAAGCAGTGTGATAATCAGGAATAATCGATGATGATGGAGGACAATACCTTGAAAGGCAGCATAACAAAAAAGCTCGTCATGACCTATTCGGCTGTATTGGGCGTATTTCTCATTATAACGGTATTCCTCCTGAATATTACGGCAAGAAATTATTTAGAAAATACCATTGTAAAAAATCTGCATACTGAATCGGCCATCATTGAAGAGCTCTATAGGGAACGGGTGACAATCTCACTTGACAAAGATGAAAGCTATAATGTAAAAGAAATGAAAAGGCTCATCAAATCATGGTTTTCCGATGTAAAAAAGCTTTCGGGCATTGGCTTTGCGTCACATATTGCCTTGGTTATCAGAACTGATGATACACGATATGGGATATTTACACCCGGAGAGAGTCAAATTGAAGTGAATTTCCGTGCCATAAGTCCTGATGAGCTTCATACGAAGCTACAGGACCAACCTTTTTTCTTTCGAATTACAGGGGATGAAACCCCCTATTTTTCTGTTTCACGCCCATTATTTCAGGGCAACGGTGCAACACCCGCTCTTAAAGCTTGGATTATAGCCTATACTCCGGTTTACGAGCTTAACCGGCTGGTCAGGGATATGAATTTCAAGGCTGCCTATGCCATAGGTATAGCACTCCTTGTAGCGGCTTTTCTGTCCTATTACCTTTCAACCAACATATCTAAACCTATTAAAGCGTTAAAAAATCATGCCGAAAGAATAGCCGCACGTCATTTTAATGCTCGTGTGAAAATTAATACAGGGGATGAGATTGAAAGTCTGGGGCAGGCTATGAATAAAATAGCAGGCGACCTGAGTGATTATGATATAGCGCAGAAGCGCTTTTTACAAAATGTCACCCATGAGCTTAAAACACCCATCATGTCCATTATGGGATATGCCGAGGGACTTCGGGATGGCGTCATAGATAATGATGAAAAGGCACTGAATGTTATTATCGGAGAATGTGAACGCCTTCATCGCCTGGTCAATGAGGTGCTTTATCTTTCTAAACTTGAGACCGTAGAGGAATTTTATTCATTTAAAAATGAAAAGCTAAATGAAGTCCTTGAGGAAGCACGGGACAAAGTGCAAAGTCTCGTAGATTCGGCAGGCCTAAACCTAACCTTGGAGCTTGATGCGAATTATTGGGTGAACATGGATCGGGATAAAATACTGCAAGCTCTTCTCAATTTGCTTTCCAATGCAGTGCGCTATGCTAAGAGCAGCATCGTCATTGAAACCCATGGGGTGCAGCAGGGAGTAGCAATTATGGTAAGGGATGACGGTCCGGGAATGAATGAAGGAGAGTTGGTACAGGTGTTTGATCGCTTCTATAAAGGGAAAAAAGGAAGCACGGGTTTGGGGATGACCATAACCAAGGCCATTGTGGAAAAGCATCTTGGAAGTATTACAGCATCCAGCTGTCCTGATGGTGGCGCGTTGTTTGCCATCATTCTGCCTCTGCTCTAGTACGGGCATTATTAATTTAAGAGCCCTCAGAGTCGGAAGACTATTCCAATTGCCGGTTACATGATACAATAATCTAAGTAAGAGTGAATGTGCACTCGGGAGGGATATCGATGACAGAAGCCAATCCTAAAAATCAAAACGACCTTGTTCCTGAAGCTCAAGAACTTGTTCTGCTTGCGGTCAAGGCAAGAGAAAACGCATATGTACCCTATTCAGGCTTCCATGTAGGCGCAGCGCTTATAGCCGACAACGGAAAAATCTATACCGGCTGCAATATAGAGAACGCATCCTATGGTGCTACCATTTGTGCCGAGAGAACAGCCATAACCAAGGCCGTATCGGATGGCGCAAAAAAAATATTGGCCATAGCTGTTTCAAGTGACAGTGACAAAGCCACCATGCCCTGCGGCATCTGCCGGCAGTTCATGGGTGAATTTTGCGCATCGGATATGCCTCTTTATTTAAGTGATAGAAATGGCCAATTTGAAACCTATCCCTTTGATGAAATTCTCCCTCACTCATTTAAACAGAGCGACCTTTTACACGATTAACCCATTCAGATATTCTCAATCAAGGAGTGTTTAGAAATATTATGTCATTTAAATCAGGTTTTGTAACTATTATAGGAAGACCCAATGTCGGAAAGTCCACCCTTTTGAACTTGCTGACGGGTGAGAAAATAGCCATTATGTCCAGCAAGCCCCAGACTACCCGCCATGCCATTCGAACTGTAGTCACTACCGACAATTATCAAATGATTTTTGTTGATACACCCGGTATTCATAAGCCCAAGAATAAGCTGGGCGAATATATGATGCAAGAGGCGTTTAAAACTTTGGATGAGGTGGATGTGGTGGTTTTTCTTGTTGATGCCACAGACAAGGCTATAGGCCCGGGTGATTCCATGATCATAGAGGAGCTTGGTAAAACAGGTGCACCGGTTATTCTTCTCATTAATAAAATTGACCTGGTGGAAAAACAGGCTCTTCTTCCGCTCATCGCCCAATATAGTCAAGCTTATGACTTTGAGGAGATCATTCCAATCAGTGCGATAAAGAGCGACACCTCAAAGCTTGTTATGGATGCCATTGAGAAGCTCCTCCCGATTGGTGAAAAGTATTATCCCGATGATATGCTGACTGACCAGCACGAAAAGGTTTTAGCCCAGGAGCTTATTCGTGAGAAGCTCCTAAACCTTTTAAGCGATGAGGTGCCCCACGGGATTGGTGTGGAGGTTATCAGATTTAAGGAGATTCAGAATAAAAATCTTGTAGAGATCGATGCCAATATCTATTGTGAGAAAGAGTCCCATAAAGGGATTATCATCGGCAAAGACGGTGTTATGCTCAAGAAAGTGGGAATGCAGGCGAGAAAGGATATGGAGCGGCTTTTTGATGCCAAGGTCTTTTTAAAGCTCTGGGTCAAGGTTAAGGACGATTGGCGAAACAGTGATTTCATGCTTAATGAGCTGGGATACAGAAATAAGGAATAGCAGGACATATCATTTTATGGCATTATTAAAAACAAAGGGCCTTATAGTAAAGGAAATCCCCTTAAACGATACCGATAAGCTGCTTACGCTTCTCACATCGGATTTCGGTAAAGTAACCGTATCGGCCAGAAATGCCAGAAGAAGCGGCAGCCGCTCTTCCTATGGAACGCAGGTGCTGACCTATGGGGAGTATATTCTTTTTAGGGGCAAGGGGGGCTTTTCACTCAATAGCTGCGATGTCCTGACTCAATATTATGATCTTGCATCAGATCTGACGCGCTTTACCCATGCCGCCCATATGCTGGATATGGCAAGCGATGCCGCCCATGATCCCGCTTCGTCTGCCCAGGTGCTTAATGTCCTGCTGTATGGCCTTCAGGCTCTTAGAAAAGGGCGGAATCCTCTTTTGGTTTCTTCGGCCTTTGCTCTCAAGCTTATGCAAATGACAGGCTACCCGCCCCATATTACCAGTTGTACCTCTTGCGGAACTCATGACATCGAGGAGATTTTCTTTAGCTTCAACAAATGTGGTTTTATCTGCGAAGAATGTGCTAAAAAAGATGCAGAGGGTATCCAAATCGATATCGGTACGGCAAAAGCCATATTGCATGTTTTGTGTGCCGAGAACAGTGGAATATTTAATTTTGAGCTCTCAAAAAATACCTTGGAGGTTTTTTCTCAAATTGCCCTCAGATATATTGGGGAGCGTTTGGATAAAAATTACAGAAAACTTGATTTCCTTAAAGAGTTTGAGAGCTAATGATTTAATTTGGGAAAGAGGTTTAAAAAGATGAAGAGGCATCTTTTCAGTTCCGGCGAGGTCATGTATCAAAAGAATGAAAAGCAATTGCTTGAGGGGATGTTACTAGGTAGCGCACTTGAATATGATGAGGTTGCGCCTGAAACCAGTTATATTTGTTCAGGAACCCTTAATGGTAATGAGATAAAGATTCGTTTCATACTTGAAGAAGAAGAATTCGAGAGTATCAAAAACCGATATATGTTTAATATTCTGATGCAATCGGATATCTTTCTGGCCAGATGGAAAAAATATGAAATTATTGCATAGAATTAAACGAATGCTTATTGATAATGAGGAGACTTGACGGTGGATATTCAGAAGCTAAAACAGCTTCTCTCAAAAGAAGAGGGCGAAAAGCTTGATTTTAAAGCTGAATTGAACCTTACGACCGAAAGCGAGAAAAAGGAGCTGGTCAAGGATGTCACTGCCATAGCCAACAGCCGGGGTGGAAGAGGCCACATCCTTTATGGAGTGGCAGATAAAACCAAGACTATCATAGGCATTGATCCTACGATTTTTCAGGAGGAGCAAATTCAGCAAATTATCTACAATCGTACTGATCCCCCTGTCCCTGTCAGTCTTGATCTGGTGCAGATTGAGGAAAAGATCGTCGCCGTCCTGTCTATTTTCAGAAGCAGACATGCTCCCCACCAGATTATCCAGTCCGGTGCCTTTTATGTCAGACGAGGCTCTACCACCGATTATGCCAGACGTTCGGAACTGGCCTCCATGATGCAGGAGAATGGGCTACTGACCTTTGAAACGGTCGTAGTCAAGGACGCAGACCTTGAAGCACTCGATTTTGAAAGAATCAATCATTTCTTTAAAAGCATGCATGTTGAAGCAGAACAGCCCCAAACCATTCTGATGGAAGCATTCGGTTTTATCAGCAACAAGGGGGGAGGAGAATTTTCTCCCACCATCGGTGGACTTTTATTGTTTGGAAAAAATCCACAAATTTATCTTCCCCAGTGCTATGTAAGTATCGCGCATGGGGATGATACCCAAATCATCTCAGGCAACATTCCCGCCATGCTGGATAAGGCAACGGCAAGTATCAGAATGATCCTCTCACAGGATTACCCCATGGAAGCCTTTGAGGAGGCCTTAGCCAATGCCCTTATCCATCGAGATTACTGTGATCTTTCAAGAGGCATCAATATAACGGTCACCGGGAAAACCATTGAAATTGTAAATCCGGGAGCAGTTACATCCGGAAGCAAAGTTTACCGGCACATGAAGGAATGCTTTCCTGAAAGGCGCAATGCATGGCTTTATCAGCGCTTTATCTCCATCGATGAAAGAAGACGTTTTTTACAGTCCGGCGTAGGTATCAACAGGATAAGAAATGCCCTAAACGCAATAGGTACGGTTAAAATTATTAACCTGGGAAGGCAGAACAGCTTTAAGGTTGTACTGCCCAGATGAAAGGGAGGTATGTCTGATGCTTTTATCCAATGAAATTGCTGACCAAATTGATGAGGTATTTGAAAAAGCCGTTAAAGAGGGGCGCAGAAGTCTCTATGAGTTCGAGGTTTATGCGCTGTTGGAAGCCCTTTCATTAAATGTTCCCAACTATGCATTTGTTTCTGATATCAATGAGGTTAATGCTCAACTGGTTAAAAAATTTCAAAATGGTGTTGTTATAAAAATTGTCTCCCGGGATATTGCCCATAAATCAAAAATCGGAGGAGTCCGCCGCATCACCAATATGGACCCCTTATTCATACGGTTTGTCATGTCCAATATGAGAGAAGAGGTGCTTTCACATTTTTCCGAACCCAACCTTCCCCGTATCGACGGGTTTTTGATAGCTGAGCTGGTGCCCTTTACCATGTCACTTGGTAATGAGATTTTAATCGGAGTAAAAGAGGACCCGTCCTTTGGGCCGGTTATAACCCTCTCAAAGGGGGGCGATGACGCCGAGTTCTTTTCCCGCTATTATGACCCTGCCAACCTGTTTTTGGCTCCTGTGGAGCATGAGGAGATTTTAAAGATCGTAACGTCCTTAAAAATCAAGCATAAGTATGAAGCCCAAGGCCATCATGACTACATAGAACTTATGTCAAAAGCTCTGCAGCAAATCAGTAAATTAGCCTACCAATATTCCTTTATGGCTAAACGCCAGCCCAAATACATTATAAAATCCATGGACATCAATCCGTTTGTGTTTTCTGAGGGTGGTGATTTTGTTGCCGTTGATGGCTTTACAGAGTTTTGTACCTTTGAAGAGAGTGGACTGACCCTTGCAGAACCCCAGGTTGAGGGGTTAAAAGCCTTCTTTGATCCTAAGGGGATCGTAGTGGCGGGAGTTTCCTCCGAGGCTCAAAAATACAGCCTGGCCAGGAACATTGTCCAGCTTTTGGCCGATCTGGGCCGTAAGGATATCTACTGCACCAATCCCAAGGGGGGGCAAACTGTAATAAACGGAAAAACCTATCCCTTATACAGAAATTTAAATGAGATTCCTCATGAATATGACCTTGTTGTTTGGGCGGCTCCAGCCCAGCATACCCTTGAATTTATCAAGACTGTCCCCGATCATAAGTCGGTGGTGTTGATTTCGGGTATTCCACCGCAAATAAAATATACTGAATTTGTGACTGAAATAAGAAAGCACAAGGAGAGAGGGCTGCGTTTTGTCGGTCCCAATTGCATGGGTGTCTTTTTTGCCCCTGATGCCTGCCACGATGGTGTTAATACCCTATTTATAGGTGAAGAACGGCTCAAGCTTGGGTTTAACCAGCGAAGCAATACGGCCTTGTTTACACAGAGTGGGGCCATGGCTATCACCAGCATTGAAAGGGCTCAAAACTCACCCATTTATAAAGCCATTGTGAGCTTTGGCAACAAATCCGATGTTAATATTCCCGACCTGACCCGCTATTTTCTGCAGGAGCCCTCAGTAGAGGTATTAGCCATGTACATAGAGGGAATGGGCGAAGGAGAGGGACGCGGCCTGTTTGAGATGGCCCGGGGCTCGGATAAACCCATCCTGGTCTATAAGGCAGGGCGGACAGAGGCCGGAGCCAAAGCGGCAGCCAGCCATACAGCGGCTATGTCGGGTAGCTATGACACCTTCAGCGCGTCATGTGATCAAGCAGGGATAGTATTGCTGGAAGAGCTTCAGGATTTCTACAACTGCATGAAAGCCTTTTCCATGTTATCTTCAAAGCTTCCAAGAGGCAAGCACGTAGCAGGTATTGTCAATGCGGGTCTTGATGCCACCATGGGTGCCGATACCCTGAGCTTTTTGGAGCAGGCAGTCTTATCACAGGCTACGCGTGAGCGTTTGAGCGTTATCAACACCCATGGCCTGGTTGATATTGAAATGTCATTTTTAGATGTAACACCCATGACTGATGACCGAATGTTTGCTGAGTTTGTTGATGCGGTACTGGCTGATGACGGTGTGGACTGTGTATTTGTGGCTATTGTGCCTCATGTGGAGAATGTCACCACCACTGATGAAAATTGCAGAAAACCTGAAGCCATAGCCTCACGGTTGATAGAGATCTCAAAAAAGCATGGGAAGCCTCTTGTGGTGTCAATCAACTCAGGTAATCACTATCAAGGCCTGGTATCCTATCTTGAAGAGAACGGTTTGCCTGTCTTCCCAGATATTCGTTCAGCCATAAGTGCTTTGGATAGGTTTGTATCCTATCATGTCATGAAGAATTTAGGGAAGTAGTATTAAATTCAAGCATTTGAAAAGTCCAGGAAAAAAGCGGGGAGGGACTTATTTGGGATTGTTTCAGATGTTTCCTGATCACGTACAGGAATATAGCACTCTTTTCGAAGAATGTAAAAAAGATTACCATACTTTTCTTGACAAACATATGGAGTTTCAAAAGGTATTTGCGTTTACTTGCCCTCAAATGTATGTTGGGTTGTTCCAATATTTTATGGAAGAAGAAGGAATTGTTGGAACATTGGATTGGAAAGCCAGCGTACCCATGATTGCTTATGTGCTCGCAAAACACGGTTTACCAGAAAAGACATATAGGGAACTGGATCTCACGGAGCTTGCCCCATTTGAGCCCCTTGTGATTTTGGGGAGAATTGGATTGCAGCTTGAAAATAGCAATTATCGTTTGGTTCAAATTGCCCCAGAATATGATGACGATTTTGTTGTGGGTGTATTGCCAAAGGAAACTGCTGAGGATCTTGCGAAAAGAGCATTAGAGGAAGGAATTCAAATTGCCATATTAGACAAGGCATATATTTCAGAGAAAATAAATGTTCAGGGAATCAGCAGTGAACAAAACCGTGACGGAATTGATAGGTTGTATAGGAATAATGAAGAAAATGGAATATTGTATGTCATTTGTGATGCCAGATATTCTGAAACCGGTAAGATCTCTTTTCAGGAGACCGTTTTTGGCAAACGTCTAAGCCCAGAGTGGATTGATGCCATGCTTGAGAATATGCCGGAAATCAGACAGGCCTATCACGAAAAAAAGGTTTCTGTCCTGATGTCGATAGTTAATGAAACGATGAAAACACCTATTGTAATCGAACATCCGTATGAACGATTTGGATGTCGCTAAATATAGGTTTTGTTGGCTAGTCTATTGTGGGTCGGATCATATGGTGCGTTTCAGAAGGAACGCACCTTTTCTACTTCTCATCTGATTTTTTATTCTTGTCTTTTTCTTTATTCTTTTCTTTTTCCTCTTGAGTCTTAGCCTTTTGTACCATGATCTCATCAAGTATCCTCTTAGCGGCAATGCGGCTGGCATTGGCTTCTAAGGATAATTTTAAGGCAAGCAGGCTTAATCTCTTCTCTATATCTTCTTCACTAGGCTCTCCGTCTATCTTTTCAAGCGCCTCCCGAACCCTGATGGAGGTTTTTTGCAGGGCTTCATCCTGAATGGTATTGAACTGATCGAATAAGACTTGGATGGGTTTATCCGAGGTTTCGTGGGCCACGAGCTTAGTAATATCCGAGAGTGAAAGCACCTGTTTAAGGCTTAAAACAGCCATCATATGACTCAAATGCTCCCGGGTGTATTTTTTTTGAACCGGGCGAGGAATGACTTCGTTTTTGACATAATTGTTAATCATTGCAGGTGTTATCAGCTTTTCCTCAGCAGATAATGAAAAGATGGTCATTTGCCTCTCTATATACGTTATGACTTGATCCATATAAAGGTCAATGTCAGGCAGGGCGTCCCAATTCGGTGCTTTATAATGCTCCAACTCATCAACCCATTTTAAAAGGGCATCTTGTAAATGCTGCATGAATGATTCTCCTTTTTCGGGATAGTCTTGAAATTATGTCGCCGCCGCGCCAGTAAGATGACTTTATTATAACACACAGTGTTTCAATAACTTGGGACCCGTTCGAAATCTTTGATTTCGGTAACGGGTAAGGTTATTATAACGTAAAGGTAAAAACTGTTCAATGTAATTATTAAAATTATTGACATAATAATATTAATGTTATAACATAATAATGAAAACTAGATAAAATAATTTATTACTTTATAGGATGTGATGATGGTGTTTAATATGATCAAACACATTGAGGTCTGGGGAGACTCTGTACTTAAGGGTGTTATATATGATGCAAATCGGCAAAAATATAAGCGTCTGGAGCAGAATACAGCTTTGGACAAAATGGTTGAAATGGGTTTGGACGTTAAAAATAATACAAAGTTCGGTATGACAGCGCCCAAGGCCAGAAATCTAATGCTGAGTGCTCTGGAAAAGGGTGTCCGTGCAACGGATGCAGAAGTAGCCATTATCGAATTCGGTGGTAACGATTGTGATTTTAAATGGGCAGAGATTGCTGAACATCCTGAAAGAGAGCATCAGCCCAATACACCCTTGGATGTTTTTAAAGGGTGCATAGCAGATATGGTGCGCATCTTGAGGGAAAATGGCATCAAACCGATATTGGTAAATCTTCCGCCCATTCACTCTGAAAAGTATTTTGCGTGGATTTCCAGAGGGTTGAATCCAGAGGCCATCTTAAGCTGGCTGGGTGATAAAGAGCTGATCTACCGCCATCATGAGAGCTATAGCCTGGCTGTAATGGAGATTGCCAGAAACTTAGCCTGTGACCTCATTGACGTCAGGCAACCCTTTTTAATGAAAAGGGATTACTATAACTATCTTTGTGAAGATGGCATACACCCTAATGAAAGAGGCCATGCCATTATGAATCAAGCCTTTTCCAGCTTTGCCGAGTTAAAGCTTCTCATGCCCTAAAGCGCGCATAGCATTACTTGATTTTCATATCTTCCACCATACGCTTGATCAATAAAAGAGCTTCACTCTTGCTGACCGGTCTTTGCGGGGTAAAGCCCGGTATCTGGTATAGACCCTCCAAAAGACCTACAGTAAACATCTGGGCAAATTTACTGGTATCCCGCGCCGTATCAAACTGAGGGATAGCCGTCCGCGCTTGTTCCAGCTCCTCGGCAGAGGCATCCTTGGATTCATAGCCACCATACAGGAAGGAAAGCTTGAAAATACTGATGGCGGCAACATCATAGGGAAGGGTTCCGCCGGTCTCGTAGGCAAGATAAGGCTCTATGACTTCAAGCTCTATATTGAAAACCTCATGGAGAATCTGACGCCATTGCTCCAAATTAATCGGCGTGATTAGGCTTTCATAATCATAATCAATGTTAATAATTTCTTCTGCTTTTGTTAATAGCTCCAGTCTTTTTTTATTGCCGGAACCGCTGGATTTTTTCAGTATATCAAGATAGGCTTGATATTCTTTTCCGATTTCTTCAACAGGAAGTCCTTCATTAATGGCGGCGGTTGTCAGAGGTTCAGCCGTTGGTGCCTTAAGAGCATCCTCCTTGTCAAGAACAGGTGGTCCCAGGCTATCAATAATGCGATAAAGCATGGAAAGGGCTTCGCCGCTTGTTAAAGCATCGAAAGGACGGAATAGCTTGTTTTCCTCAACAGTAATGTCTGCAAGTCCAATACAGTAGGCTTGGCGAACCGGCAGTCGGTGGGCTTCAGCCACGAGTTCAATATCTATAAGCTCATCAGATTTTTTCAAGCTCTCGGAATCTTCGCCAAGAGATAGGTTATAACGGGATGACAGGAGTCTCATAAGCCCTGCCATGGCATGCTGCCTTTTAATCTTCCCATCAACTGTAAAATCGGTAACATGGATCTGGATTAAGTCATCATCCTCAGTCTGAAAGAAGAACAGAATGCGGATGAATTTCTCCCAATCCGTCACAGAAAGAGGCTCTAAAAATGCTTCGGGTTTTGAAATATAATTTTGTATGAATTTTTTGTTTTCTTGGCCTATAAACAGAGGTGAATTCTCGTCAAAGTAAGGATTAAGTATGATACTCAATCGCTCAGTTTCTTTTTGCACGGGGGACAACGCTTTTTGCGATGATGTATAGGATGTTTGCGGCTGGTTTGGCGAAGCCAGATTAACAGCGTTGCGTGATATTTCATCAGAAATCAGGCTATCTGCATTCTCCTGGGTGGTACTTGTTTTTCCTACTTTTGAGCTGCATGATGATAAGAGAAAACCGGCTATCAAGATAAGGCATAATAGGGGAATCAATGACTTCCTGCCTAATTGCATGACATACCTCCTATATTTCGGTTATCATTAATACCATTATAAACCTTTCTGGACAAGAGTAAACCCTTGATTATAAATCCGTCATATAATGTGAAAAAATGCGCATCACACCGGTGCTTTAATGAAAAATATAGGATAACGGGTATTCCAAATGAGTTTAAAAATCAGCTTGTCAGTAAATGCTATTATAAAGCCCATGAATAACCTGTCCTTGGTTGCGGATTGGATGAATATGGTCTATACTTTTAATCAATGACAGAAGATGGGAGATTACCGGATGAATGAATGGGGAAATAAGCTGAAAGGTTATATCATACTTATTACCTACGCTATATTGCTCTATCTTGCAGTTTCTAATATCAGTGACGTAATCGCGTTTTTAGGGAAAATTTTAGCGGTTCTGTCACCCTTCATTCTGGGCATTGTATTCGCGTATATACTGAATATTTTAATGAGCCTGTTTGAGCGGATGCTTTATTCTAAGCTTGATCAGTCAAAAAAATCCTTTGTTAGAAAGCTAAAGCGCCCTCTATCCATTTTAACGACCTTTGTAGTCGTGTTTGCGTTTATAACAGCCATCATCCTGTTTGTGGTGCCCCAGCTGTCCCAGAGCATTTCAACGCTTACATCCAATATGAATGGCTATCTGGAATCTTTGCAGAAATTTATAAATGACATGACGGTAAAATACAACCTTACGGGAGAGTTTTGGAGCAATATTACGATTAATTGGAATGAAATCGTTGCTAAAGCCAGTGAAATTCTCAGGGTCGCGCTGCCCCAGATTTTAGTTTTCACTTTGGGTCTTACCAATGGCATAATCAATTTCATCATGGGCCTCATTATTTCTATCTATTTATTGGCCACCAAGGAGAAAATGATCAGAATTCTAAAGAAACTTACCTACGCATTTACGTCTAAAAATACATCAGCAAGACTGATTGATACTAGCGTTCAGACCAATAAGGCCTTCCAAAACTTTATATCGGGACAATTAACTGAAGCGCTCATTATTGGTGTATTAGTTTTCATAGGCATGCTAATCTTTAGATTTCCCTATGCCCTACTCTGCAGTGTCATCATAGCGGTGACCAGTGTGATACCCATCTTTGGTGCTTGGATTGGCGCTATTCCAAGTGCGTTCATCATTCTTATGGCCCAGCCGCCCAAGGCCATATGGTTTATTCTCTTTATTGTTATTCTTCAACAGCTTGAAGGTAACCTGATTTATCCAAGAGTGGTGGGAAACTCCATTGGCCTGGATGGTTTATGGGTGCTGTTTGCCATTATAGTTGGAGGGAGCCTGTTTGGTCTTACCGGCGTTTTATTGGGAATTCCGGCATTTGCGGTTCTGTATGCCATTATAAGACGGATTACGTATCGCAAGCTGAGGGAAAAGAATATTGAGGTTCATTAAGTGCTTTTTTTCATGTATCCGGTGCCTGTAAAGCTGGCCACAAGATTCTCAAATTCATCAGTAATCTCTACTTGGTAGGTACAAAGCCTATTGCTTGAGGAGACTAATCGTGCTTTAGCCGTAATCCTTTTTCCCTTTGGAGCCTTAAAGTAATTAATACTGGCGTTAATACCCAAGGTCAGAGAGCCGTAGGCATTGGAAGCAGCTGCAAAGGCATAATCGGCAAGTGTAAAGATGGCACCGCCCTGAACCACGTTTGCCGCGTTTAAATGCCTGTCCTCAACATCAAGCTGCGCTACGGCCATCCCCGGTTCAATGTGGGTGAGCTTCATACCGTTGCTTACAGCAAACCGGTCCTGCTCAAAAAATTCATACCAATTCTTATCCATATCTCATATCTCCCAATGCTTTTTTATTCTGTAATGAAGTTGGAACTTGTTTAGGTTATTATTATATAACCTATCACGGCTGAGTTTCTTTTTCAATAAAGGGTTCTATGTTTTCATCAATAGCCATCAAGCTACTTTTACCTTCATTATACACGAACGGTTCCAAGGAACCTTGTTACTTCAAAAAAAGACAAGACAGGAGTGGTTCTCCTGCCTTGTCTTAGATGCGGGTTGGCGTTTACTTAATAACCCTTCTGGCACCAATATAATGGCTGGTGTAATAGGATGATGTCAGATCGGAAATCATCACTTTCTTAGCACCCGAGCTGGCATGAATAAACTGGTTGTTGCCAAGGTATATGCCAACATGGGAAGGGCCTGGCTTGTAGGTTTCAAAGAATATCAGATCTCCCGGCCTCAGATTGCTCTTTGAGACACTGGTGCCAGCTTTATACTGGTCGGCTGATACCCTTGGAAGGCTGATCCCGTGCTTGTTATACACGTAATGGATGAAGCCTGAACAGTCGAAGCCTGAGGGTGATGAGCCTCCCCAAACATAAGGCACTCCCAGATAGTTCTTTGCTGTAGCTATTATTTTAGAAGCAGTCCCCGATGTCGTAGAAGTAGCTGTAGCCTTTGGTGTACTTGCCGGTGCTTTAGCCGTAGCCTTTTGTGTGGCTTGCGGAGTAGACTTCTGGGTTGCCTTGGGTGTCGCCTTTGGTGTAGCAGAGGCAGAGGCTGGTGGTGTTGCCGGTTCAGCCGTAAATGCCTCCTGGGAGAAAGTATTTGCCTCTTCTGATTCACTATTGCTCATAGCTGAATCCGAAATAGACGAGCGGGCTGTTTCCGCTCCATCCTGTCTAGCCTCTACCGGGTGAGAATTAATACTCACAGTGTAGATTACTGAAAATAGAACAAGAGCAGATGCTCCCGTAATCAATAATTTTTTCATAGTATCTCTCCTCTCTTATTCGCCTGCGAGGTTAGTTGCCGGGTTCGGAAAGAGGCCATCCTAATGTCGAAGGCAAGGCCTTCAGACATATTAACCCCGAATGATAATCCCCCGCTCCAGTAAATGGATTCGGCGTTTCTTGTGTACCCACATTGTAAACGATGAACCAAGTATGGATCAACCAGTAAATATTGTTAATATATGATATAAAGGGGCCGAAATATTGCTTTTTTGGTGTTTGCATTGGTTAAGCCCATTAAGGTAAAATAGAATGGATATAGAAATGAAAGGCTTGGTGGTTATAGATTATTAGCCTTTCATGCTTTAGCTTGTGTAAAATTAAAATGAATAGGTGGTACAGATGAATAAACCAGTATTAGTGATTATGGCAGCCGGTATGGGCAGCAGATATGGTGGATTGAAACAGATAGATCCCATCGATGAGCAAGGTCACCTTATCATCGACTTTTCTATCTATGATGCCATTAAAGCTGGGTTTGAAAAAATAATATTCATTATCAAAAAAGAAAATGAGGCCGATTTCAGAGATAGAATTGGTAGCAGGATAACCGGGAAGGTTCAGATTGAGTATATTTATCAAGAACTTAGCGATTTACCGATGGGATATGAGATTCCTGAGGGAAGAGTAAAGCCCTGGGGAACAGGCCATGCTGTTTTAAGCTGCTATGGAAAAGTAGATGGGCCCTTTGCGGTCATTAACGCAGATGATTATTACGGAAGCCATGCATTTTCCATGATTTATGACTATTTATCCAAAGCGCAGGATGATGAAAAGCATCGGTATACCATGGTTGGTTATATCCTGGAAAATACCCTTACGGAAAACGGTTATGTGGCCAGAGGTGTTTGCACTACCGGAGCTGACGATTATCTCCTGCATATTAAAGAAAGAACGCATATAGAGAAGAGGGATGAGGTCGCAGCTTATACAGAGGATGGTCAAACCTGGATACCAATCCCCAAGGGCAGCATTGTATCCATGAACATGTGGGGATTTACCAATAGTATTCTGGGAGAGCTGATGAACGGGTTCAAGCGCTTCCTTGATGTAAACCTGATCCATAACCCGCTCAAAGCGGAATACTTTTTACCCGATGTGGTCGGAGAACTGTTAAAGGAAGATAAGGCTACCGTAAAGGTGCTAAAGTCCTTGGACAGATGGTATGGCGTGACCTATAAGGAAGATAAGGAGATGGTTGTTTCCGCTTTAGCCGGTTTAAAAAAGGAAGGACGCTATCCCGAAAGGCTTTGGAACGAATAGGGAGCCTTGTTAATATCATATTTAGCGAATATATAAAAAGGTTATATGCCTAATGGGGGATATGGAATGACAAGAGAAGAGGCATGCTCGACAATTGAAGAGGTGATCGGACAGATGGCCTACCAAGGCCAGGCAGTCGAGCATTACAGCTATGGAAACGGACATATTAATGATACCTTTGTTGTAGTTTGTGATATAGGGCAAAATAAAACCATTAAGTATCTGCTTCAGAGAATGAATCAGGATGTTTTTAAAAACCCCTTGGAGCTCATGGAAAATATCATGAATGTCACAACATTTTTAAGAAAAAAGATCATCATGAACGGCGGCGACCCTGAACGGGAGACCTTGAACGTCATACCGGCCAAGGATGGGAAAAGCTACTACAGGGATAGCTTGGGAGGCTATTGGAGAAGCGATCTGTTTATTGCTGACACGCTTTGCTTTGAGTCGGTAGAGAAACCCGAAGACTTTTATAAAAGCGGGTTTGCTTTCGGTCGTTTTCAGAGGCTTCTGATTGATTACCCAGCTCATACCCTTTATGAGACCATTAAAGATTTTCATCATACCGCTGTGAGATTTGAGACCTTTAAGAAGGCTATTGCAGAAGATGTCTGCGGTCGAGCAAAAGATGTCAGGGATGAGATTCAATTTGCGCTTTCAAGAGAGTCCGAGGCAGGTATCCTGGTAGACATGCAAAAAGCTGGCGAACTGCCTGTCCGGGTCACACATAACGATACGAAGCTCAATAATATACTTTTTGATCAAGCCACAGGAGAAGCCCTTTGTATCATTGACCTGGATACGGTCATGCCGGGCCTTTCCGTTAATGACTATGGAGATTCCATTCGTTTTGGAGCCAGTACTGCTTCCGAGGATGAGACAGATTTGTCCAAGGTCACCATGAGTCTTGATTTATTTGATATTTATACAAGAGGATTTTTAGAGGGATGCGCAGGGAGCCTGACCGAGAAAGAACTTGATATGCTTCCCATGGGAGCAAAGCTGATGACCTTCGAATGCGGCATACGCTTTTTGACTGATTATCTTCGGGGTGATGTTTATTTTAAGATTCATAGGGAAAAGCATAATCTAGACCGATGCCGCACTCAGTTTAAGCTTGTAGCCGATATGGAAGCAAAGTGGGATAACATGAGGAAGATTGTAAATCAATATCGCTAAAGATTTAATGAATACGAGGAGGTTTGAAAATGGCTATTTTAGTGACCGGTGGCGCCGGATATATCGGAAGCCACACATGCGTGGAGCTTTTGAATGATGGATATGAGGTTGTCGTTGTTGACAATTTGTCCAATTCCAGTGAGAAATCACTTGAGCGTGTTCAAGAGATTACAGGAAAAAGCCTTAAGTTCTATAAGGCTGATTTATTGGACAGAGAAGCGCTGGAATCCATATTTGAAAAGGAATCCATTGATGCCGTCATTCATTTTGCGGGCCTTAAAGCAGTTGGCGAATCAGTGGCAAAGCCTTTGGAATATTATTCCAACAACATAACCGGGACCCTTATCCTTTGTGATGTTATGAGAAAGCATGGCATAAAGGATATGGTTTTCAGTTCATCCGCAACTGTGTACGGCAACCCAAAGACCGTTCCCATCAAAGAGGATTTTCCGCTGTCTGTGACCAACCCCTATGGCAGAACGAAGCTAATGCTGGAAGACATATTCAGGGACTTTTATGTAGCCGACAAGGGATGGAATATTATTTTACTGCGCTATTTTAATCCCATCGGAGCGCATAAAAGCGGTAGAATAGGTGAAAATCCCAAGGATATACCCAACAATTTAGTGCCTTATATTACACAGGTTGCGGTTGGTAAATTAGATAGCCTTAATGTTTTCGGCAATGACTATGATACTCCGGACGGCACCGGAGTTCGTGATTATATTCATGTGGTCGATCTCTCACTTGGTCATGTAAAAGCCATAGAAAAGCTCAAGGAAAATCCCGGCGTCTTAGCCTATAACTTAGGAACAGGTAAAGGCTATAGCGTCCTGGACATGGTTAAAAGCTTTGAAAAAGTATGCGGCAAGGAGATCAAGTATACCATAAAACCAAGAAGACCGGGTGATATAGCCTCTTGCTACGCAGATGCCACCAAGGCAAACGAAGAGCTTGGCTGGGCAGCAGCAAAAGATCTTAAAGAAATGTGCGAGGATTCCTGGAGATGGCAGAAAAACAATCCCAATGGTTATGATGACTGATGGGCTTTAATCTGTTAAACTAGCGATTTTTCACTTGTTGCCCGCTTCACCGGAATATATGAGGCGGGCATTTTTGACTTGTTTTTCTTCGCCTATCAATGATACGATAATGAGGTCTGCTCAATACCGGGCTAATATGAGGGATAATTATTTGGCTGGGAAGGTGCTGTTATTGGAAAAAACAGAAACGTCCAAAAAAGCATATGAATCCATCATTGATTCTATAAAATCCGATCTTATTGAAGGTAGGCTTAATGTAGGCGATAAGCTATCTCCAGAACGTGAACTTGCCAAACAGTTTGGCGTAAGCCGAACCTCTATCCGTGAGGCTTTAAGGACCCTTGAAATCCTTGGGGTTACTGAAAGTATTCAGGGTTCAGGAAACTTTATTACCGGAAACTGCGGAAAAAGCCTGATTGAGTCTATGTCTATGATGTTTCTGCTGCAGCAGATCAACGGTCTGCAAATAAGCCAATTGAGAGAGGCCCTTGAGATAAAAGCAGCACTTCTTGCTGTAGAGAATATTACCGGGGAACAGGTTACGCGCCTTCAGGAAATTGTAAAAGAAATGTCGGTAACCGGTGATGAAAGAAAAAATGTGACCTTGGACAAAGAACTCCATGATATCATCGCATTAGCCTCGAATAACAGGCTCATTATTCAAATTCTCCATATACTGTCTGAAATGATAAGCCGGGACATAAAGCATCACAGGCAGGAAATACTCAGCAACAGCGAAAATGCCCCAAGGCTTCAGCTTATTCATGAAGAAATGGTGGAAGGACTGAAAAACAGGGATGCCCTGGTTGTCTATCAGGCTGTAACAAAGCATTTTGACATTATTGCCGAGCATCTTGTTCATAGCGGGCAGGTGCGGTAACTTAACTGTTGAAAATCATTTGCGGTTTAAATTTAACACTAATACACTAAATTTCTCATAGACATCTTACAAACGATTCTGTAAGATTAAATTATAAATTGGTATGACCAATTATATGACGAACCAAGAAGTTAAAGAAAAGAGTTTTGTCGATAAATTGGTCATACCAATTTACCCCATGATCTTTGCATATTGTTTTATAGAGGAGTTGAGGGCATGGATATTTTAGTATGCATCAAACAGGTGCCTGGTACAAACAAGGTAGAGGTTGATCCTGTAACCGGTGTTTTAAAAAGAGACGGTGTGGATTCAAAAATGAATCCCTATGATTTATACGCTCTTGAAACAGCCTTGAGACTTAGAGAAGCCTATGTCGGTACCGTCAAGGTCATGAGCATGGGCCCACCCCAGGCCAAGCTCATCATTATGGAAGCCTTTTCCATGGGAGCTGATGAGGGAGTGCTGATTTCAGACAGGAAATTCGGTGGCTCCGATGTATTGGCTACCAGTTATACGCTTTCTCAGGGAGCCCTACAAATGGGCCGGTTCGACCTGATACTTTGCGGCAAGCAAACCACCGACGGCGACACCGCCCAGGTTGGTCCTGAAATGGCTGAATATCTTGATATTCCAAGCATATCAAATGTCAAAAGAATCGTTGAGATTACAGATACAGCCATCACGGTTGAAATGGATATGGCCGATACCGTTGAAATTGCTCAAGTTGAGTTCCCCTGCCTATTGTCGGTTGAAAAAGACATTTACCAGCCAAGGCTACCGTCCTATGTCAAAAAAAAGGCTGCGGAAAATCGGGAAATTAAGATCATAACATTTAATGATCTAAAGGATAAGGATGAAAGGAAGTATGGCCTAAACGGATCGCCTACCCAGGTTCAACGCATCTTTCCTCCGGAGGCCAATACCCGGCGTGAGCTGTGGAAAGATGATTCTGACAGGCTTACCGAGAAAATGCTTGATAAATTGAAAGAACTGAAATTCATATAGGGGGTTGGCATAATGGCGAAATTAATCATACATCAGGATAAAATCACAAGTATTGATCAGTTCATAGGGCTATGTCCGTTTAAGGCATTGGAAAACAATTGTGGTATTGTTGAAGTCAACGGAGCCTGTAAAATGTGCAAGCTTTGCATAAAAAACGGCCCAACCGGCGCGGCAGAGCTTGTGGAAGAAAAGCCTGAGGTCATTGACAAGTCGGCCTGGAACGGAATTGCGGTCTATGTGGACCACATGGATGGCAATATTCATCCCGTAACCTTTGAATTGCTTGGAAAAGCAAGAGAAATGGCCGATAAAATCAATCACAGGGTATATGCCGTTTTTATGGGGTACGGAATTAACGAAAGGGCCTCCGAGCTTCTCTATTATGGTGTTGATGAGGTATTCGTTTATGATGACGAAGTCCTTGATCGCTTTAAGATTGACGTTTACACTAATGTTTTCGAGGATTTTATCAATCAAGTAAAGCCGACTGCCGTCCTTGTGGGAGCAACCAATGTGGGACGACAGCTTGCTCCAAGAGTGGCAGCAAGATTCAGAACAGGTCTTACAGCGGACTGCACCATTCTTGACATTAATGAAAATACCGATCTTATACAGATCAGGCCAGCCTTTGGCGGAAACATTATGGCCGAAATCCACACTCCCCATGCAAGACCACAAATTGCAACCGTTCGTTATAAGGTTATGAATGCACCCGCAAGAAACGAAAAGGTTCATGGTAAGATAACCCCATGTACCCTTTCAAAAGATAAGCTTACCTCTCGTATTAAAGTCCTGGATGTGTTACCCAAACCAAAGGAACAACTCATTGAAAACGCCGATATCCTTGTGGTTGCAGGCAGGGGAGTGCGATCCCGGGAAGATTTGAAGCTGGTCAGTGAACTGGCCGACCTGTTAGGCGGTCAAATAGCCTGTACCAGACCCCTTATAGAGGCGGGCTGGTTTAATGCCAAGCAGCAGATCGGGTTGAGCGGAAGAACTGTAAGACCCAAGCTTATTATTACCTGCGGCGTTTCAGGTTCGGTCCAGTTTGCTGCGGGAATGAACAAGTCAGAATTCATATTTGCCATTAACAGGGATGAGAAGGCACCTGTTTTTAACATAGCCCACTATGGCCTTGTAGGAGATCTCTATGATATCCTTCCGAAGCTCATCGATGATATAAAGCGCGCAAAGGGGGCATAAGATATGAGTTACAAGATTTTTGACGAACAGGATTATCTGGCTGTAAGGCAAATGATAAGGGATGACGAACGGGTTTTATACAAGGATGCCATCAATGAAGAATATAGCCATGACGAGCTCAGCGGAACCGAATGCTATCCGGATATTGTTGTTCAGGTGACTTCTGCCCACGAGGTTTCCGAGATTATGAAGTATGCTTTTGAACATAATATTCCTGTTACACCCAGAGGCTCGGGAACAGGGCTTGTAGGTGCGGCTGTGGCAGTCAGAAAGGGAATTGTCATTGATCTGAGCCGGATGAATCGATTCCTGGAGCTGGATGAGGAAAACCTGACCATTACAGTAGAGCCCGGTGTTTTACTCATGGAGCTTTCAAAATATGTAGAGGAGCATGATTTATTCTACCCACCTGACCCAGGTGAAAAAACGGCAACCATCGGGGGCAATATTAACACCAATGCGGGTGGCATGCGTGCGGTCAAGTATGGAGTCACCAGAGACTATGTTCGGGGCTTGGAGGTTGTTCTGCCCAATGGAAGCATCGTCGATTTTGGGGGGAAGGTGGTTAAAAATAGCTCGGGCTATGCATTGAAGGATTTAATTGTAGGTTCTGAAGGGACCCTTGGCATCGTAACAAAGGCCATTTTAAAGCTATTGCCCCTCCCCAAAAAAGCTATCAGCCTTTTGATTCCTTTTCCAACACTTGAGCAGGCTATCAGAACAGTACCCTTGATTATCAAATCCAAATCAATTCCAACGGCAATAGAATTCATGCAAAGAGAGACCATCATGGATGCCGAGGAATTTTTAGGCAAGAAATTCCCCGATAATCAGTCGGATGCTTATTTACTTTTAAAATTTGACGGTAATTCGACTGAGGAGGTTGAAGCAAGCTTTGAAAAAGTGGCACAGATTTGCTTGGATCAAGGCGCACTCGACATCTTGATTTCGGATACCGAGGAACGGGATGAGTCCATCTGGAAAGCCAGGGGTGCCTTCCTTGAAGCCATCAAGGCTTCGACTACCTACATGGATGAAATAGACGTTGTGGTTCCCAGAAACAAAGTCAATGAGATTGTGGAATTCAGCCATGAGCTTCAGAAAAAAGTCGGTGTCAGGATTAAAAGCTTTGGTCATGCGGGAGACGGTAATCTTCACGCCTATGTCCTGAAGGATGACTTAAGTGAAGAAGAATGGGAAAAGCGGCTGACCATCGCTATGGATGAAATGTACAAAAAGGCAAGAGAGCTAAAAGGGCAGGTTTCAGGAGAACACGGCATAGGGTTTGCCAAAAAGCCATATCTCAGAGAGTCTCTGGATGCAGAAATCCTTCAAATCATGAATGGTATTAAAAAGGCTTTTGATCCGAAGAATATTTTAAACCCCGGCAAGGTCTGTCAATAGAGGTGAGCTTGTTATCCGATTAATTTTCCAGAGGGTTACTCGTTGATAATTGTATAATTGATATGTTATTATTTACGGGGTAACAAGGTTCCCAGGATACAAAGTTTTCATTGATAATGATCTGAATGGAAGGAATCAAGAATGAATAAGTCAGAACTTTTGGGAAGATGGACAAAAGAAAAGTCCGAAGAGCTTTATGGAATTAAAAATTGGGGTGCCGGCTATTTTTTGATTTCAGATCAGGGTGAGGTGCTGGTGAGCCCGTATAAGGAAAATGAATCGGCTGCTATCAGCCTAATGTCAATTATTTCAGGTATTAGGGAGCGTGGCATGGACATGCCTGTGTTGCTGCGCTTCGAGAATATATTGGATTCACAAATTTCTTTTCTCAACAACTCATTTGGTGATGCCATGAAAAAGCTTAATTATAAAGGCGTATATCGTGGTGTTTTTCCTGTTAAGGTAAATCAGCAGCAGCAGGTGGTTTATGAGGTCACTAAATTTGGCCAGCGCTATCACCATGGTCTCGAGGTGGGGAGTAAGGCTGAGCTGGTGGCTGCACTTTCAGTCATGAAGGATAAAGAAGCCTGCTTGATATGCAATGGCTATAAGGATGAGGAGTTCATTGACCTGGGGCTCTATGCTGTTAAAATGGGCTTTAATTGTTTTTTTGTCATTGAAATGCCTGGAGAGCTGGACCTGGTTCTGGAACGCTCACAGGCCTTGGGTGTACTGCCTAACATAGGCATTCGCATCAAGCTTTCGGCAAAAGCCGGGGGTCACTGGACCGAATCAGGTGGTGACCGCAGCATATTTGGCTTGAACATGTCCCAGGTCATTGCTATGGTGGATACCCTGAAGGAGAAAAATATGCTGGGAACGCTCAAGCTCCTTCATTATCACCTTGGTTCCCAGATACCCAATATTCGAGATATCCGGTCAGCCGTTTTGGAGGCCACCCGTGTTTATGCCGAGCTTGTAAACGAGGGTGCACCCATGGGCTATCTGGATTTGGGTGGCGGTCTTGCTGTGGATTACGACGGTTCCAACACCAATTATACCAACAGCCGTAATTATACTGTTGAAGAGTATTGCAGCGACATTGTAGAAGCGGTTATGTCCATATTGGATCCGAGCGATATCCAGCACCCGGTCATTGTGACCGAGTCAGGCCGGACAACGGTAGCTTATTACTCGGTTCTGCTTTTCAATGTCCTGGATGTGGAAACCTTTGAGGAATATGATATACCTGATAAGCTTCCTGATGATACGTCGGAACAGATCAAGAATCTCTTTGACGTGAACAAGAACCTTACCTTGAAGAACATACAGGAATGCTATAATGATGCCCTCTATTACAGGGATGAAATACGCGATATGTTTAAGCATGGCCGTATCAGTCTCAGGGAGCGCTCTTTTTCAGAAAAAATATTCTGGAATACCATCCATAAGATTGCAAGAGAAAAGACCAAGCTCAAGGTGGCTCCGCCGGATCTGGAGGACATTGAGAGCGCTATTGCCGATATCTATTACTGCAATTTCTCGGTATTCCAATCCATACCCGACAGCTGGGCCATTGATCAGCTGTTTCCCATCATGCCCGTGCACCGCTTATTGGAGATGCCGAAACGTGAAGCTGTCATTGCTGATATCACCTGTGATTGCGACGGAAAGATAGATCACTATATTGACCTCCATGACGTCCGCAAGACATTGCCTGTTCATGAATTGAAGAACGGCAATGACTATTACCTCGGTGTATTTCTTGTGGGTGCTTACCAGGAAACATTAGGTGATCTCCATAATCTGTTTGGGGATACCAATGTTGTCAGTGTGCGCATCAGTCCTGACGGACATTATGATTTCGTTAAGGAAATACATGGAGATAGTGTGGCAGACGTTCTCTCCTATGTAGAGTTCGACACAAAAGACATGCTGGTGCGTTTCCGTGAAAAAGCTGAGGAAGCCGTGCGTGACGGGCTTATCAGCGCCAGTGACAGAAAGGAAATCATGCAGGCCTATGATAATGGCCTTCGCGGATATACCTATTACGAGAGGTAAAGCTTGACATGCATCCGGGGTGCCTGCTTTTTAGCGAATATGAAGTGAAGGTGAAAATATGAATGTCAATATTTATGATGTCGCAAAAAAGTCCGGATTATCGGTAGTCACGGTATCAAGGGTCATTAACAATGCGTCCAGCGTGCGTCAGTATAATAGGGATAAAGTCCTCCAGGCCATGAAAGAATTGGGGTATGACCCTAATTTTGCCGCGCGCAGCCTGGCAAAAGGGAAAACAGGCATTATAGGGCTTGTGCTGCCTGTGCTCAATGATGATTTTTTCAATGAGGTTGTTGAGGAAATCAATTCCAGATTGATAGATTACAATTATTTTCTATCCATGTCCCTGGAAGAACGAAGCGAGAGTGCGCAGGTAAGCAATTACCTTTTTCATCAAAGAAGGGTGGACGGCATTATACTTCTTTCTCCACTTTTTGAGGATGAATATATTGATGAGCTCAAGAGAAGGAAAATACCTTTTGTTCTCCTGGATAATCAGAAAATGCAATCTTCGGCCTCCACAGTGCTCGTTGACAATTATAAAGGCGGATTTATGGCGACTCAGCATCTTTTGGATCTGGGACATAAAAAGATTGCTTTCATTAGCGGTACCAACCGGTACCTAAGCAACTGGGAAAGAAAGAGGGGCTATGAGGAGGCACTGAAAAATGCCGGTTTGAAGCCCTATGCGACAGCCGGAGAGCATTTTGATATTGCCGAAGGGTATAAAGTAACATCAGGCTGGCTGGATGCAGGGTGTGTGCCAACGGCAATATTCGCCGCAGACGACAATATTATGCTGGGCGCGTACGATGCAATAAGGGAAAGAGGTTTAATGGTACCGGATGACATCTCGCTTATTGGATATGACGACGATACCATTTCATCCGAGGTATATCCTTATTTTTCTTCGGTAAGACAGCCGGGCACGGAGATGGGGCGGAAAGCTGTGGAAATTCTTATGCAGCTCATTGATAAAAAATTCAAAGGTAATACTCTGGTCGTACTTGAACCGGAGCTTGTTGTCAGAAAATCGACAGCCGCACCAAAAAATAATTTATGAGAGCCTTTTTATCGTTTTGTCATAGTTGAAATATTGAAATGGATAGTGTATGATTGAAGCAGAAAGTTTAAGCGCATTAACATTTACAGAGCTTACGGGCTTATATCAATCATTCTCATGTTCTATAAGCTTATTTTTTTTATCCTTAGCATGTCCTCTAATTATACAATAATAGGGCATTTAATGGAAATTCCCTGTCTTGCATCCAAAAAGTTAAAGCGCTTAAAGTATTTTGGGTTAAAGGGGGTGAAGTGTTTCAGGTTGGTCAAGACCCTACATCATGCTAGAAACTAAAGTGAAAGAAAACAGGAGGGAAGAAAAATGATCGTTAGCAAAAAGCTAAAAACCAAATTCTATCCTTTTATGTCACTGCTGCTGGCTTTTATGATGTTGTTCTCAAGCTTTTCCGGGTTTGTATTTGCCGATGGAGCCCCGGAGAAGGAAATTATTGCGGAATGGATTTTCAGCGATAAGGGCGACAAAGATACTTTCTTCGCGACAGGCGGCCGATATAAAGCAGCTTCCACCATTAGAGCCGAAGGCGGCCCTAGATTTGAGAGCATCTATTCGGATAATGATGAACTTCTCAATTCCCTGATGTACCAGGGATGGGATAATGGAACGATGACAAAATACTGGCTTGCCGCCGTTCCTACAAAAGGCTATGACCAAATTACCCTATCCTCGCAACAGACCTCCTCAGGCTCAGGCCCCAGAGATTTCAAGGTTCAGATAAGCTGGGATGAGCAGCAGACATGGATGGATGTGGAAAATAGCACCGTTATGGTACCCGGTGTCAAAAAGCTTTTCAAATTATCGGATATCCCCCTGGCAGGAGCGGAGAATAAGGATATGCTCTACATACGCTGGATTGTAACCAGCACCAATGCGACTAGGCCAAGTGAACCGGCGGTAGGAGGAGGCGGCTCCGGCTACCTTAAGGATGTGGTGGTTAGGGGGGAGCCCATAGGAGGCGGGACTACCACACTTCCAACTGTCGCAGTCTTGAAATCTCCCAGGGCCGGAGCGGATTCTGTGGAAGTAAACAAACCTTTGACCGTTAAATTCTGTAAGGATATCACGCTTGTGGAAGGTCATTATGTGACCATTTCGGACGAGGATCAAGAGCCAGTGGCGGGAGTGTCGGTTGAAATTACAACCGGTGGTATGCTTACAATTAATCATTCGGACTTCCAATATGATAAAACCTATACCGTAACCATTCCCAAAGAGCTGGTTAAGGGTACGGATGATGTTTCATTAGGCAGTGATATTAAATGGAGCTTCAAAACCAGAATATCACCTAAGATGCCCAAATTATTGAATATGACATTTAACGGTGATCCCAAAACGAGCAGAGCCTTTGCATGGTATACAGAAAAAGAAGCTGCCGGAAGCCAATTGCAAGTCGTTGAAGCGTCCAAAGTAATCGGTGATGTATTCCCGGCAGAGGGGATCAGGACTTTCGAAGGAACTACTGAGACCGTTAATGTGTTTATGTCTGAAGATGACAGAGATGATGAGGTCTATACGCAATTTGCCAGCCACAAGGCCATCGCCGACAGCCTTGCATCCGGCACCCGTTACGCCTACAGAGTGGGGAACGGCGATGCAGATGGATGGGGGGAAATCGGCTATTTCAGGACCGATGCACCAGACAAGCAGGATTTCCATTTCGCCGTGGGGTCCGATTCACATGCCGAGGATCAGGAGTCCGGCGAGGTTTGGAAGGATACCCTCAAAAAGGCTATTGAAACAGTAGACCCGGAGTTCTTTATTCTGACGGGAGACCTTGTAAGCTTAGGAGATCAGGAGCCCGAATGGCAGGCGCTTCTGGGCGTACCCCAGGAAGAGCTTGCAAACTGTACCCTGGTTCCCGTGCTCGGCGGCCATGAGGTACACGACTATGATGAGGATGAAAACACCGATACGGATAATTTCTTCTATCATTTTAACCTGCCGGAGGACGCCGGTATCGAAGGCCGTACCCAAAAGGGCTCCGTATATGCGTTTGAGTACGGCAACGCGCTCTTTATGCAAATTAACTCTCAGTTTGCAGGGGAGCTTAACGACAAGGGCGAGATTGATTATGACGAAGAAGAATTTTATGCGCAGCTGGATTGGATGAGAAACCAAGTGGCCAAGTCCGACGCCAAATGGAAATTTGTTTCCTTCCATAAGGGCATCTATTCGGTGGGCGACAACGCAACACTTTGGGAAGGCAACCGCAGGCTGTTTTTAAGGGAATATCTGGTTCCCGTGTTCGATGAGTTGGGTGTGGACCTTGTATTTTATGGACATGACCACATGTACATGAGATCCTACCAGATGCTCAACGACGTGCCGCAGCTTAATGAAGAGAAATTCAGGCATGAAGTAACGGATGCTCCGGGTACTGTTTACATGATGACTAACGCTGTAGGTGATAAATTCTATGGCAGGACAACGGAGGATGAAGACGGAAATCCTATTCCCGAAGATCAGCTTCCTGTGGATTACTGGTCATGGATAGATGCGCAGCCAGAAAAAAAGATGTTTGTTGACCTGTCTGTCACAGATGAGGAGCTCAAGATAACCTCCTACACCGCTCCAATGGACGAAGACCTCGAGGTCTACGACCACTACACCATCACCCGCAACGATACCAAACCAGCGAAGGCGGAAAACGAGGCGGTCAGCGTTGCAGACGGCAAGGCCGTCATATCGTGGAAAGCGCCGTCGGGAACCAAGGAGCCCATAAGAGGCTACAGAATCTATGAGAAAAATGATAAAGTAGCTGTCAACTGGAGCGCCTATATTCCCGTCGAAGCCGGTAAAACAGACTATACCTTCAGCGTCGATATTAATCCTCTCAAAAGCTATGAATTCGTTATTAAAGCTGTTGGCGTGAGAAATAATTCTGACCCCTCGGTAGTAAAAATTAATGACGGCTTCGAGGATAATGAAGCGCCTACTCAGCCCACAGGCCTCAGCGTAACCGGCGCTGCTCTCTACTCCGTAGACCTTAAGTGGAATACGTCCACCGATAATACGGGAGTAAAAGAGTATAGGATATACCGTGACGGCATACTGGCCGGCACAACACCGGACACCACCTTCAGAGATTCGGGACTGAATCCTGATACGACCTACAGCTACTATGTAGTTGCCTGTGACTTTGAAGGAAATGACTCACCAGCAAGCGCCTCCGTCCACGCAAAAACCGTGCCGAAGTCGGCAAAGGGCGTTCCCTTCCCGGCCCACAGAGCATATACCAAGGGCGTTATCAAACCGAATCATGTGACACAGGCTGAAATGGATGCTACGGTGCTTAAGCTGTACAAGGAATGGAAAGCCAAGTACCTGAAAGAGCACCCCTATCAAGATGGCCAAAAATATGTCTGGTACAGCGATGGGGATTGGTTTGAAGAAGAGAATGGCATATTCCCCATTACCGTGTCGGAGGCCCATGGCTATGGTATGTTGATTACCGCAATGATGGGCTCGGCGGACCCCGAAGCCAAAGACAATTACGATGCCCTATACCGCTATTATAAGGCGCATCCAAGTGAAATCAACCCGGATTTAATGGCCTGGAGACAGGGAGACAATGGAACCGCCATCGTTGACATTGACGGAGTCGACGCCGCCACCGATGGTGACATGGATATTGCCTATTCATTAATACTTGCTGACAGGCAATGGGGCAGCTCCGGTGACATCAACTACCTGAAACAGGCAAGAAGGATTATTAACGCCATTATGGCCGATGAAGTAAGCCAAAGCAATCAGCATCTTCTGGTAGGCGATTGGGCACCCGGAAGTGAGTATGAAAGGCTTACCCGTTCGTCCGACTTTATGCTCCAGCATATGAAGGCCTATAGAGAGGTTTCGGGAGACAGCAATTGGGATAAGGTTGTTGACAGAACCTATGATGCTATTAACGAGGTATTCACAAACGAGAGTCCGGTAACCGGTATCTTGCCCGACTTTATAGAGTATGTGGACGGCAAGTTTATTGCGGCCCGGGGAGAAGTATTGGAGGGCGAAACTGACGGCTGGATGTCCTATAACGCCTGCAGAACCCCTTGGCGTGTGGCCACAGATTACATTGTCACTGGTGATAACCGTGCAAAACAACAGCTGGATACTTTAAACAGCTGGATTAAGGGCAAAACAGGCGGCAAGCCCGATAGAATTGTCGCAGGCTATATGTTGGATGGAACAGGGACCGAAGAGTATGCGGATATGGCTTTTTCTGCACCCTTCATGGTCAGCGCCATGGTGAATGCGAATAATCAGCAGTGGTTGAACGACCTATGGGATTACAATGCGGGGATTGCAACTGAAGATGATTTCTATTTTGCAAATTGTATCCGTCTGATATCCCTATTTGTTGTCAGCGGTAATTGGTGGTCGCCTCTAGATCTGCCTCCGGCATCCCAGGAACCTCCGACACCTTCAGAACCTTCAGGCGGAGGAGGCGGCAGCACGGGCAGCTCACAGGAGACTAAGGTTACGATTCCCGCAGGCAGTTCAGGTCAGACAAACCTAGGCAAAGAAATTTTTGTGACGATTCCTGCCGGGGCACAAAGCTCTGAAATATTGTTAAGTATAAAAAGGGTTCTATCGAATTCGAACTTGATTAAAGACCAGGATGCCTTGCTTTCTTGGATTGTTGAAGTCCAGAAAAACCTCACCGGTAAATTTAATAAGCCTGTTACGATTAAGCTTAAATTTAATTCTGCTGGCCTAAAGGACAACCAAAGAGCATCAATATTCTATTATGATGAGAATAAAAAAGAATGGGTAGAAATCGGTGGGAAAATTGACGGTGATTACATCATTGCTGAGGTTGACCATTTCACAAAATTTGCGGTATTTGCTGTGGATCAAGCAAAGGAATTGACACCATCGTTTTCCGATACAGTAGGACACCCGGAAGAAGCAAGCATTAGACGGGCTCGTTTTATTGGGCTGGTTAACGGTTATCCGGATGGAACATTCAAGCCGGATCAGGAAATAACCCGTGCTCAGTTTGTCATCATGCTGATGAACCTATTGAAACCGGAAGGTGAAGGCGCTCCGTTGAGCTTTACGGATAAGGATGATATAGCAGCCTGCGCCAAGAAGGCTATTGCTCAAGCCGTGCAGTTGGGTATAGTTAACGGCTATCCGGATGGAAGTTTCGGTCCGGAAGCAAAAATAAGCCGCACAGAGATGGCTATCATGATTGCAAAGGCTTTGAAACTGGAGGCTTCAACTCAAGCAACAACCGGATTTGATGACGATGCCGATATCCCGGCCTGGGCAAAAGGGTTTGTTAAATCTGTCACGGATAAGGGCATTATTATCGGTCGCTCCGGTAATAAACTTATTCCTTTGGGTGCTGTGACCAGAGCCGAGGCGGTCAGTGTACTTCTTAGAATGATTGATTCGGAAAAGTAGCTTAAGCAAAACAATTTGAATGGCCGGAGGTCGGGTTTTAACTGGATCTTCGGCTTTTTTATTGTTAAGTTATTAATCATTTAAAATGACTTATTGACATTAATTTCTTATAGACTTATCCTCTATTTTAAGGATATCCTTTCTAATCTAACTGAAAGGTGGAAATGGAATGAATCAGGATAAAATTAAAGAGCTTGAAAAGACAATCAGCAGTGACTATAGCAATATCGCGGGCATTATTGTATTAAAAAATGGTGAAAAGCTATATGAAAACTACTTTAATGAATGTACTGCTGCTAACGCCATCCATGTATTCTCAGTAACCAAAAGTATTATTTCCATATTGATTGGTATCGCCCTCGACAAGGGATATATCAAAAGCATAGACCAGAAAGTACTGGATTTTTTCCCGGATTACACCATTAAGAGAGGCGAAAAAACAATAAAGAGCGTGACGATTAAGGATATGCTGACTATGACAGCCCCGTATAAATACAGGTCGGCACCATACACAAAGTATTTTACAAGCGATGACTGGGTAAAGGCCGCTCTTGATTTATTAGGTGGTAAGAGCCCGGTCGGGGAATTCAGGTATACGCCCCTCATAGGGCCGGATATTTTGTCGGGCATTCTGGTAAAAGCAACCGGGCAATCCGTGCTTGATTTCGCAACAGAATGCTTATTCTCGCCATTGGGAATTAAAGGTAAGACCAACGTTATTTTTCAGGATAAAGAGGAGCAATTCGCATTTCTCAAAGCTAGAAATGTTAGCGGCTGGGTTGCTGACCCCCAAGGGATCAATACAGCAGGCTGGGGCCTTACCTTGACCGCTATGGACATGGCGAAAATTGGGCAATTGTACTTGGATGGCGGAAAATGGAAGGGCAAGCAAATTGTATCCGCTGGGTGGATAGACGAGAGTACAATGGAACATAGCCGATGGAAACAACTCAATCTGCCATATGGATATTTATGGTGGGTAGAGGTCGGAAATGGATATGCAGCTATGGGAGATAGCGGCAATGTAATTTATATCAATACAAAGAAAAAAATAGTAGTTGCTATTGCTTCTCTTTATAAGCCAAGTGCTAAGGATAGGATAGGGCTTATTATAGAGCGTGTTGAACCAATATTCAGCGATTGTGATTAGGTCATCGAGTCCAGCATAAATTTTCTTCCGATTGTAAAATACTAAAGATAATAAAAAAATAAGGAAGGAGATTTGAAATGAAGCCTAAACCAGATGATAGAAGAGACAATGTTGAAAGGATCCAGAGCAATATAAACCATACCGTGGCCAATATTGAGCTTGCCAATGACATGATGGGCAAAGTCGATAATCACAAGACCAAACAGGAGCTTCAGGGAAAAAATGAAAGAAGAGAAGCTGCTCTTGATGGTATGCGCAAGGAAATCAAAGATGAGGCTGAAGCCCAGGAAAAGGGCTATCAATAAGGTACGGTTCACCTTACGGAGTGCACCACATGGAGCTCTTAAGCAAAATGCTTAGGAGCTTTTTTGCGCTTCAAGGGCTACAGACTTTTTGTTATATCTGATAGTATAATATCATGGATATCTCATTATCAGAAAATTATCATTTTAATCTATGAATGGGGGTCTTGCCTTGCAAAATAGTGTGATAACCGAAAATAGCAAAATAAAAGAGGTCTATCAGAATCCCATAGGGCATGACATCATTTACAAGATTCTTCTGCAGATGGGTAAGAGTGAAAGGCTTATTAAAAATGCAATTGTGGGGAATCTGAAGCTCAAGACTCTTGGAGGCTTGACCAAGGGTTTACTGGGCGAGGGCTTTATGGATACCTTTCTTGAGCTTCTTAATAGTGAAGAATGTTCATTGGAAAGGGAAACGGGTAAGGTCAAGCCTGCCTGGTGGAAAGAAGCCGTTGTCTATCAGATCTATCCCCGCAGCTTTAAGGATTCCAATGGTGATGGCATAGGCGACTTAAATGGCATCACTGAAAAGCTGGATTATTTAAAAGAGCTGGGAGTGGATATTATATGGCTTTCGCCTGTGTATGATTCACCCAATGATGATAATGGCTATGATATCCGTGATTATCAGAAGATTATGGCTGAGTTTGGCACTATGGAGGATTTCGACAGACTTCTAGAGGCCGTTCACAACAGGGGTATGAAGCTCATCATGGATCTTGTCCTCAATCATACCTCCGATGAGCACCAGTGGTTTGTTGAATCACTCAATAATCCTGATTCGCCTTATAAGGATTATTATTTGTGGCAGGAATCATCTGACAAAAACCCGCCTAATAATTGGACTTCATTCTTTGGGGGCTCTGCCTGGAATTACTATGAACAGCGAAAGGAATGGTGTTTGCATCTTTTTTCAAAAAAGCAGATGGATCTGAACTGGGAGAATGAAAAGGTAAGAAAAGATCTCTACCATATGATCAATTGGTGGCTGCAAAAAGGTGTGGACGGTTTCCGGCTTGATGTGGTCAATTATATTTCAAAAAAGCAAGGCTTGCCTATGGGTAACGAGAGCATAGGCAAATTAATGGGCTTCTACGGAATTGAGCATTATTTCTTCGGGCCCCGTCTCCATGAGTATTTAAGAGAAATGAGGCGAGAAACCTTCGATCATTTTAATGCCTACACGGTTGGGGAAACCCCCGGTACAGGGCTTATGATGAGCAGGCTTTTGACATCCGAACATCGTAAAGAGCTGGACACGGTTTTTTCCTTCGATCATCTTGAAAACCCGGGCAAGGTCCGGTTTGATGAATACCAATACGACTTGAATTACTTAAAGGAATACTTCATTGATTGGATGCGGCATTACGGAAATGATTGCTGGATGACCCTGTTTTTTGAGAATCACGATAACCCCCGCATGATATCCAAAATTAATCCCGATCCCCAGTACAGGGATGTTTTGGGCAAGCTTCTGGCCATGATTCAGCTAACCTTGAAGGGAGCTCCCTTTATTTTTCAGGGACAGGAATTGGGTATGGTCAATGCAGGATTTACTTCAATTGACCAGTTCCGGGATGTTGAGAGCATTAATCTTTACAAAGAGCTTTTACCCCAAAAAGGGCCGTCCGAGGCCTTACGAAAGATCCTCTGCGGCAGCCGGGACCATTCCAGAACGCCTGTCCAATGGAGCGATGAAATAAATGGCGGCTTTTCGGACTCAGAGCCCTGGATAGCCATGGGGGATGATTATCTGACGTATAATGTTCAAAAGGCTCTAAAAGACCCCTTCTCTGTTTTGAACTTTTACAAGAACCTGATAGCTATCAGAAAAGAGAATGAAGCCCTGGTATATGGTGACTTCATACCCATAGCCGAAAAGAAAAAGAATGTTTTTTGCTATTACAGGGAGCTTGGGCAAATAAAGTATTTTGTGGAGATTAATTTATGTGAGAGGCCTCAGAAACGTCCTGTTAATTGTGATTCCTATAAACAGGTTCTATCAAATTACAAGGATAGGGAACCTATTCTAAGGGCTTATGAGGCGAATCTATATAAGGAGAGCTTATGAAACGTAATAATGCTAAGAAAAAGAAGATTGAGTGGAAATCCTTAGTTGGGTTTATACTATTGATAACTCTTCTGTTGTCAATGGCTTACGCCATTTTTCGAATTGTTGTTTCACCATCGGTTACCGGGCAAGAACATGTAAAACTAAAAAGCGATTATGTGCTCATGCTTATACAATGTATACTAGGCCTCGTTGTGATGATAATTCCGTCAATCATAGAGCGCAGATGGTCCATTGATATTCCCAATTACATGGAGGTTATTTACTTCTTATTTTTGTATTGTGCCATATATCTCGGAGAGGTTCGCAACTTTTATTATCTCATTCCTTATTGGGACACCATTTTGCATGCTTTCAGCGGGGCTATGCTAGGGGCATTGGGCTTTACGGTGGTCAGTATGTTCAATGAGGCGGAAAGCATGAAGATTCAACTTAGCCCGGTTTTTGTATCGCTTTTTGCGTTCTGCTTTGCTCTGGCTGCTGGAGCCGTATGGGAGATCTATGAGTTTACCTTTGACGGTTTGCTGTCTCTTAATATGCAGAAATTTGCATTTGAGAATGGAGTTCAGCTTGTGGGACGCGAGGCCCTCAGAGATACCATGAAGGACCTCATCGTGGATGCGGTCAGCGCATTGGTTATCGTAATCATCGGGTTTTTCACGATCAAAAAGGAAGGGCTGAAAAATTGGCCCCAAGCAGAATCAGAAAAATCCTGAGACCCAGTAGCAAAAAGCAAAGGAGGCCCTTTAAGTGGTTGGTTTAGCTTTGGAAGGTGGAGGAGCAAAAGGCGCTTTTCATATGGGAGCTGTTAAAGCACTCATAGAGGAGGGTTTTTGCATTGAGGGTATAGCCGGAACATCAATTGGAGCCCTAAACGGAGCCATAATCGCCCAGGGTGATTTTAAGGCTGGTTATCATATGTGGGAGACCATGGATAATTCCCTTCTTTTTGAAATGGAAGATATGCCTTTAAAAAAGATACTCAACCAGAAAATCGACCGGGCTGCACTTGTTCATTTAACGACCAAAATTAAGAATGTTATTGAAAATAAAGGCCTCGATACCAGCAAAATAAGAGCACTGCTGGAAAATATGATCAATGAACAGAAACTACGTGAATCCCCTACTGATTTTGGGCTTGTAACAGTATCTCTGTCTGATTTTAAACCATTAGAGCTCTATAAGGAAGATATCCCCCAGGGCAAAATAATCGATTACTTAATGGCTAGTGCCAATTTTCCTTTGTTCAAAATAGAGCCTATTGATGGGAAATTTTTTATTGATGGGGGTTTTTATGATAACTGCCCGGTTAATCTTCTTATTCGCAAGGGATACAGGGAAATAATAGCCATTCGAACATTTGCCATAGGAATAGTAAGAAAAGTTGAGGATGACAGCGTAAAGGTCTTGAATATAGTTCCCTCCGACGATCTGGGCGGCGTTTTGAACTTTGATCATGACCTTATACAAAATAATTTAAAGATGGGCTATTTTGATGCCATGCGAGCCATCAGGCATCTTAAAGGAAAGAAATATTACATACAGCCCATTAATGACGATCTGATTTTAAAGGGATTATTATCCATACCCGATCATGTGATTGAATCAATAGGCAAAAAAATGGAGCTATCACCAATGGACCCGAAAAGAATGCTCTTTGAGAAGATCATTCCTCGTTTATCACGTATGCTAGGTATTCCCCCGGAAATGACCTATCAGGATGCCATCATCGGGATTCTGGAGTATATAGCCGAAGAAAGAGGTCTGGATAGGTTCAAGATTCGCAGCCTGAGCACTTTTCTGGAGGAAATTAAAAGTATACGGGTGGATGGGCCTGCCAATACTCCAACCTTAGCTCTTACCGGCATTCTTAGAAAAACAATGCTCAGTACGGTGCTTACAAAAGACCTAATTTTAAAAAATATTGCCCAGGATTTGCTTGATACAATGGAACTCATCCTACAAATTACGGCATGAATTGCGTATGACCAGTCTGGGAGTCAGAACCTTGTGCGAATAACCAATATCAGGCTGGTCGATCTTATCTATCAGCATTTCTATGGCAGCCTTTGCCATAAGCTTATAGGGCTGCTCAATAGTTGAAAGCATAATTTTAGGCAGACCTGTATAGGGAATGTTGTCAAACCCAAGAAGGGAAATATCTTCGGGTATGCGTAAGCCATATTCATCTGCTGCCTGCAATAAACCCAGAGCGTTGGAGTCAGTAGAAGCAAAAATCGCGGTGTAGGGAGGCTTAGGATTTTCTTTGAACATTTCCTTTGCCATGGTATAGCCGTGCTGGATGGCATCGGTAGGGAAGGGGCTGTCGAAAAAATAAGGGGTCAGGTTGTACTTCTTGCATACAGAGGTGTAGCCGTCGAACCGAAGCCTGTGAGCGATGCGCTTCTGGCGCCTTCCGAAGTATAGAATGTCCTTATGTCCCAGGGAATAAAGATACTCGGTACCCATCGTCGTTCCGAGCAGGTTGTCGACAGTGACATAGCTTGCAGGAAAGTCGCTTAAATTCTCACTCACAAAGACAACTGGAATTCTGTCCAGATACTTTTTCAATATTTCATGAGAATGGGCGCTGGTGGGAAATATTAAAACCCCATCGACCTTTCGCCCCATCAATAATTTAAAAACTCGCTCTTCTTGTCCTATATCGTTGACTGAATTGCATAGCATAATGTGGTAACCTGATTCCCGGGCGATTTGTTCTATGTTCAAAGCCATTTCAGACATAAACGGGTTGGCAATATCAGTCACAATCAGACCAATCAGCTTTGTGGCTTTGGTCACCATGGAACGGGCCATGTAATTGGGTGTGTAACCTAGCTCCTCACAAATTTTCAATACTAAATTGCGGGTCTCGTTACTGACCCCGGGGCTACCTGAAAGAGCCCGGGAAACCGAGGCGTAGGAAACGTTTGCGATTTTGGCAATATCTTTGATAGTCGCGTTTTTCATTAGCTTTCCAAACTCCAATACTTTACGTTTCACTTCAAAATGATTGTAAAGCATAAATACGGCACTGTCAATCATATAGATTATGTGTGCGAAACTTATATGTAATTTACAATAATATACATCAATAAGTTTAAGGTGTTGTTTAAGATGACTAAGGAAAACGTTTGCGATGTTTTTTGTATTAGCCCTATAAAGGTGCAAAATGAGCTGCATGATGGACAATTACAACCTTAATCACAGGCTGCGGCTATTTGCTGCAGCCTGTTAAGCAGGAGCTTCTATGAATAAGGTATCATTGACAATCCCGTACCAATACGATACTGTTTTTTCGCCGTTTAAGGCCGGTGAATTTGATGACGCGCTGGATTTTTCAGAGGAACAGGGCTTTACGGGTGTGGAACTTGCCATTGCTTACCCTGTTAAGGTCGACACATCCATGCTGAATAAAAAGCTGGCAGCTCATCATTTGACTGTGACAACACTGTCCACAGGTCAAATAGTGGGTCTTGAAGGGCTTTTTCTGTCTTCTCCCGATAAGGATATACGCAATCGTACCATACAGTTAATCAAGGAACATGTGGAGCTTTCGGAAGCACTGGGACATCCTCCCGTTACGCTTGGTCTGATTCGGGGCAAGCGTGAAAAGGGTGATAAGTATGCCCTCATGAATCATTTAAAGGATTCTGTCATGACATGCGTGGAATACGCGTATAAAAGGGGAGTAGCTTTGCAGATCGAGCCCATTTGCAAGGCTGAGACATGTTTAATTAATAATACATATGAGGCTCTTTGGTTCTTGAAGGAGCTGGGTAATCCTGATAATCTCGGGCTGCTTTATGATACGTTTCATTCCAATATTGAGGATGACGGAATGCCGGAGGCAATAGAAGCCGCAGCCGGCCGAATCACCAATATCCACCTTGCTGATTCCAACAGAGGGCTGCCGGGGTATGGAACCATTGATTTTCATGCAGTTTATGAAGCTGTTGCCAATACCGGTTATCAGGGAGCCTTTGCTCTTGAAGCGCTGTCCGTACCCTCGGTGGACTTTGTTAAGAAGAATTGCGCTTCCAGTCTATTTCGAATCATCAGAAAGAATTCAAAAAATAAAATAACTAGGAGGTAACAAATCATGAAGAAGACCCTGGTCCTCATTTTCATCCTTATGATGACACTCACGCTTGTAAGCTGCGGTGCCTCATCAAACACCATCGGTGTTACACTCTATGCACGCGATCAGTTCATTTCAACATTGGAGCAGGCCATACTTGCCGCCTCTGAAAAGCAGACCGTCTACAAGGTTGATTCTCAGGAAGCCAACAACGACACACAGAAACAGGCTGAACAGATCAGAACCTTTCAAACCAAAGGGTATAAGTCCATGATTGTCAACCTGGTTGATACATCTACAGCCGAGACCATGATTTCTGAGGCAAAGGATATACCCATTATTTTTATTAACAGGCGCCCTTCCGACAACCTGCTCAAAGAAGGAAAATATGCTTATGTGGGTTCACAGGAATATGATGCAGGAAGGATGCAGGCTGAATTTCTTGCTCAATTCTTCAAGGATAAGGCAGATAAGACCCTTAAGGTTGTTCTTTTTATGGGTCAGCTAGGGCTTGAAAACACCAACGAGCGTACCAGATCAGCAAAGGAAGAGCTCCAAAAGGCAGGCTTTAAGCTGGAGATGGTGTTTGAGGATACCGCTGAATGGGATCGAGCCAAGGCCATGGACAAAATGCAGACCATCATTGGCACTGGAGCTCAATTCGACTGTGTCATCGCCAATAATGATGAGATGGCCCTGGGCTGTGTGGAAGCCATGAAGGCAGCCAATATGGACCTTAAGAAAATTCCTGTTGTAGGTATTGATGCCACTGATATGGCTTGTGCCTCTGTAAAAGCAGGAGAAATGGCCGCAACCGTCTTCCAGAATGCAAAAGCTCAGGGAGCACTTGCTATGGAATATGCAATAAAAGCTGCTAAAGGCGAGAAGTTTGAAATATTCGGGTGGGTACCCTTTGAGCCTGTTACAGCTGAAAATGTCACCGCTTACATGAAATAACTGACCTGTTATTCATAATCCTCAATGGTATTCGACATTGCAAATCTGACTTATCGTGAGTCAGGTTTGCAATGTCCATAAGTATTTAAAGAACCAAATAGTGGAGGTGAGCGAAAGTTGACCGATTACATACTCGAAATGGTGGAAGTCAATAAAACATTTCCGGGAGTAAAGGCATTGCAAAACGTCACCTTCAGGCTGCGTCCGGGAACTGTTCATGCACTGATGGGAGAGAACGGAGCAGGTAAGTCCACACTGATGAAATGCCTTATTGGCTTATACCAGATGAACAGTGGTAAAATTTTAATTAACGGCAAGGAGGCAATAATCCGAAACCCTCTGGAAGCCGCACATAACGGAATTGCAATGATTCATCAGGAGCTCTCAACAGTAAACGAGCGGTCAGTGGCCGAGAATCTTTTCTTGGGACGGCAACCTACTCGCGGAAAAATATTTATTGATCATAAAAAAATGTACAGGCAAGCGGATGAGCTTTTGAGCAGCCTGAATATACCTATTGATTCCCATGAAAAAATGGGCAATTTAACCGTCGCAAAGATGCAATTGGTGGAGATTGCAAAGGCCATCTCCTATAACAGTGCCATTATTATTATGGATGAGCCCACATCAGCCTTGACTACCAAAGAAGTTGATCAGTTGTTTGATATGATTGATAACCTCAAAAGGAAAGGTGTTTCCATTATTTATATCTCTCACAAGCTTGATGAGATATTCAGGGTAGCAGACGAAGTAACGGTGTTTCGTGATGGCCATTATATTGGAACGGATGATATCAAAAATTTGGATGTCCATACACTCATCACTATGATGGTAGGACGTGAGCTTGATGAGATGTACCCTAAAGTGGATTGTCCCATCACAGATGTCATACTGGAAGTGAAAGAACTATCAGCAGGCGATGCTTTCCAGAATATCAGCTTTAGTTTGAAGAGGGGAGAAATTCTTGGCTTATCAGGCCTTATGGGAGCGGGCAGAACCGAAGTGCTGGAAACCTTATTTGGACTTAGAAAAAAAACCGGCGGAAAAATTCTTGTAAAGGGTATAGAAGTCGATATAAGAGAGCCGTCGGATGCCAAAAAAAACGGGTTCGCCATGCTGACCGAAGATCGGCGCCGTACGGGGATCATTCCTGTAGCCACAGTCTGTGACAATGTTGTTATCGCTAATCTAAAAAAATATGTTTCAAAGCTTCGCTTTATCAATAACAAAAGAATGCGGTCGGATACCGTTGAATATGTGGACAAACTGAACATTAAAACAACGGGGACGGAAGTACGGATCCAGGATTTATCGGGAGGCAATCAGCAAAAGGTTTTAGTTGCGCGATGGCTTCTTACAAATCCAGAGATTCTGTTGGTAGATGAGCCGACCCGAGGCATCGACGTGGGAGCAAAAGCCGAAATCCATTCGCTCCTGACCCAGATGGCAGCCAACGGTAAGGCCATTATCATGGCGTCTTCGGAAATGCCGGAAATTCTGGGGATGTGTGATCGGGTCTTAGTCATGTACGAAGGAAGAATGACCGGTATCATAGATCGGGCAGAAGCAACGCAAGAGCGTATTATGAAATACGCTACCAACGTATAAAGGAGGTACAACGGTATGAAAGCTATTGATAATGCGTCTCTATTAGAAAGAAAATCCAGGTTTGATTTCAGATCATACCTCAGCAAATACACCATATTTCTGATATTACTGCTGCTCATCTTGGTTTTATCTATTTCTTCTCCTGCTTTTTTAACAAGGGATAATATTGTCAATATCTTTACCGCTGAAGCCGGCAGAGGCCTGCTGGCATTGGGCGTAGCATTTTGCATCATTTCCAGAGGCATTGACCTGTCATTGGGGTCGGTTGTAGCCGTATCCTCTGTTTTTTCTGCCGCCCTTGTACAGGAAATGACCTATGCGACGCTGATCATCCCGGAGCTTGTTTTTATTCCGGCTTGGGTTGCGGTTCTTGCCGGTATTATCATAGGTACGGCGTTTGGTGTTCTAAATGGTGTGCTTATCGCTTATACCAGGATACCGCCTTTCATTGCAACCCTGGGCTCCATGGTCATAGCAAGGGGTGTGGCTTTACTGTTTACCAATGCCTATCCTGTTCCTATGCTGCGGAAAGACTTTACAAGAATAGGCCAGGGTAAAATGTTTGGCTTCTTGCCGAACATTGTGGTTGTATTCTTTGTATTTGCCGTAATCGCGTACATATTGCTTAACTGGACAAAGTTCGGCAAGAATGTTTATGCCATCGGTGGAAATACAGAAGCCGCGCGGGCAGCCGGTATTAAAGTGGAGCGCAATATCGTAGCCATTTACACCTGGTCGGCCCTTTGCGCATCGGTCGCAGGCATTATGATAACTTCAAGAGCAGCATCAGGTATCGCCTCTCTTGGAGATGGGTATGAGCTTGATGCCATAGCGGCTGCAACCGTAGGGGGTGTTTCACATACAGGGGGCATTGGTACCATACCGGGAGTATTTGTCGGAATTCTTATACTGGGCGTCATCAATAATGGTCTGCTCATTTTAGGCGTTTCGCCCTATTTGCAGCGAATCATCAAGGGTATCATCATTGTAGTTGCAGTAATCATCGATATGAGGAAAATTTCAAGAAAGGCATAGGGAAAGGGATATGAGAATTTGTTTTAATCAGGCTACAACCATGAAAAATTCCACATTGGAATCCGATCTGGAGCTATGTGACAAACAGGGGTATGATTTTATCGAAATTCGATTAGATAAGCTTAATGATTACCTCACACGGAACACTATACTGGATCTGAAACGGTTTTTTGATACTCATACCCTAAAACCCTATGCCTTTAACGCGCTGGAATTTATAAGCTTCAGGGATGAAAAGGGTTTTGACGATATTATGAAAGATCTGGCCTTTGTGTGTGAAGCAGGGCAGGTCATTGGATGCTATAAAGTTGTCATTGTACCGACCTTTGATGTGGGCAACCGAACTATTTCGGAAATAGAGACAGAAACAATCCGCGTTATTGACATCATGGCAGATTATGCCGAGAAGTCCGGCATTAAGCTGGCCTTCGAATTTGTTGGATACCCCAATTGTTCTGTAAATACCTTTGGACAGGCTTATAGCATCGTTAAAAAGGTTGATCGGAAAAACGTGGGTATCGTTTTGGATTGCTTCCATTTTCATAGTATGGGCTCTCGACTGGACGATTTAAAGAAAGCGGACCCAGAAAAAATATTCATATTCCATATTGATGACAGTGAGGATTTGCCTGCTGGTGCAGCAAGAGATGAACACAGATTAATGCCGGGGGACGGAGCCATAGACCTGAATGCAATTTTAGAGGTGCTTAAAGAAATCGGCTACGACCATATGGCCAGCATTGAGCTTTTTCGCCCCGAATACTGGGACTGGGATGATGAAACGACCATACGGATCAGCTATGAAAAGACTGTTGCTGTTCTGAAGCCATATTTTGAAATTTGAAAAGAAAGTATTGCCACTCCTTGTATTCTGCTTTGACAATAGGTAACTTTTGACTTTTATTGTACCGGTGGATATAATAATCTTACCCGTTACCGAAATCAAAGATTTCGAACGGGTACCCAAGTTATTGATACTTCGTATTAATAATCTTACCCGTTACCTATGAAACGTTTCCCGTAGAAACGTTTCTTTAATCAAAGATTTCGAACGGGTATCCAAGTTATTGATACTTCGTATTAATATGATTATCAATGATTTTGCTGCCATGTGAAACATGAAGGACTATTAAAAATGAATGCAAGGAGCGATTATATGTTATCCAATGATAAAATATGGATTGCAAAAAGCGAAATCCCCATCTATCTATTACCTCAAATGGCCAATCGGCACGGGCTTATAGCTGGGGCTACCGGCACGGGTAAAACCGTCACTTTGAAGGTATTGGCTGAATCCTTCAGCGATAGGGGGGTTCCGGTTTTTCTCGCTGATATCAAAGGAGACCTGGCAGGACTTGCAGCACCTGGCACGAACAATCCAAAGCTCCAGGAGAGGATAGATCGTCTGGGTATAGAGGACTTTTCTTATAAGGCTTACCCGGTACGTTTCTGGGATCTGTTTGGTGAAGGAGGCCATCCGGTTCGCACCACTGTTTCTGAGATGGGCGCTTTACTTTTAGCAAGACTACTCGGATTGAACGAAACCCAAACAGGTATTCTAAATATCGTATTCCGCATAGCTGATGATAAAGGCTTATTATTGCTTGATTTAAAGGATCTCCGTGCCATGATTCAATATGTCGGGGACCATGCCAAGGAATATACTTTGGATTATGGCAATATTTCAGCGCAAAGCATAGGAGCTATCCTCCGCAGCCTGATTGCCCTGGAAGATCAAGGAGGAACCTATTTCTTTGGAGAACCAGCCTTGGATATTTTCGACTGGATGCAGACTACACGGGAAGGGCAAGGCTATATCAATATTCTGCATAGTGTCAAGCTTTTTCATACACCGGCTCTTTATTCTACCTTCCTTCTCTGGATGCTCTCCGAGCTTTTTGAGACACTTCCCGAGGCGGGGGATATGGACAAGCCAAAGATGGTGTTTTTCTTTGATGAGGCCCATCTCCTGTTTGAGGATGCTCCCAAGATTCTGCTTCAAAAAATAGAGCAGGTTGTAAGACTGATCCGTTCTAAAGGTGTCGGTGTTTATTTTATTACTCAGAATCCGGCCGACCTGCCGCAGGACGTATTAGGGCAACTTGGAAACCGTATACAGCACGCGCTTCGTGCTTATACGCCTGCCGAACTGAAAAAGGTTAAGGCAGCCGCTCAGGCATTTCGCCCGAACCCTGGGTTTGATACAGAATCTGTTATTTCAGAGCTGGCAACAGGTGAAGCCCTTGTTTCCTGTCTGGATGAAGAAGGCCGTCCCGGAATCGTAGAGCGGGGATTTATTCTACCTCCCCAAAGTCAGTTCGGACCCGTTGATGAGACAGCCCGGAGCCGCATCATTGCAGCTTCCCCAATGGGCGGTAAATATGACCGGGAAGTTGACCGAGAATCAGCCTATGAGCTCTTGCAAACAAAAGTAAGGCAGGAGCAGGAGCTTGCGCGAGATGAACAGGATCGGCTTGAACGACAAAAACAGTGGGAAAAGGAAGAAAGAGAAAGAGCAAGAAGTACCAATCGAAGGTCCTCGACAAGTCAAACCAGAGCTGGGAAATCAATGTTGGAAAGGGCTGCCGGATCTGCCGTCACTTCCATTGGAAGAGAGCTGGGGCGTTCTTTGTTCCGTGGGCTGCTTGGCTCGTTGAGAAAGTAAAAGCAATTTTTAGTATAAAACCTCCATTCTATAGGTCGCTTATTGTGCAGACCTTAGCTATGGAGGTTTTTATTTTTCGGGTCAAGCTTCAAAAATGCAATATTCTTCTAAATTAATAGCTAAATATACTCTAATATGATAAAATATTCAAATAATGCAATTATAATTATTTACATATGATAAATTGTCATTTGGAGGTATATATGCAAGATATAACGTATTACCCATTAACATCACCACAATTATCCATATGGTATACCGATAAAATGTATCCTCATACAAGCATATCAAACGTCGCAGGTACATTAAAAATTAAAGAAAAGGTTGATTTTAATTTATTTACACAAGCTATAAATCTCTTTATCAAAAATAATGAGGGAATTCGATTAAGGCTTTGTTTGGACGATAATGGGAATCCCTGTCAGTATATTTCAGATTATCAGTATCAAGGCATTGAGATCAAGGATTTTTCAAACTGTAATGATCCTGTAAAAGCCATGTACGAATGGGATAGCCAAGAGACGCTAAAACCGTTTGAGTTATTGAATAGCGATTTATACCACTTTGTGATCCTTAAACTGAGTGATACGGAAGGTGGAATTTTTACTAAAATCCATCATATTATTTCAGACGCATGGTCAATGAGTCTTATGTGCAACGTTGTTACCAGGTGCTATTTTGAATTGATGAATAATAAGGGTGATGCTAATAAAAATACGGTATTGCCATCGTACCTTTCATTCATTCACAATGAACAGCTTTATAAAGAGTCCAACCGCTATATAAAAGATAAATTGTTCTGGGAGAATAAATTTGAATGCTCTCCGGAGGTAACAGTACTAAAACAGCGGAATACTAATACCAAATCTACAAGATCTAAAAGAAAAACATTTGTCGCCCCCAAAAAATTCACCAATTTATTGCGAAGTTATTGTGCAGAAAACAAAATATCACCCTATCCCTTATTTTTATCAGCATTAGCCATGTATATTAACAGAATAAGCGCAAAAGAAGATTTAATTATTGGCACTCCTATAATAAATAGACTCAATCAGGTGGATAAGAGTACATTTGGTATGTTTATAAGCACCATACCATTATATATCAATATTAAGAGTGAAGATTCATTTTCATCTTTTTTCCGGGATATTATAGATTTATGTTCGACTTCATACAGGCACCAACGCTATCCTTATGATTCCATAATAAGGTATGTACGCGAAAAACATGGTTTTTCAGATAATCTATATGATATCGTGCTTTCATACCAAAATTCAAAGTTGGATATATCCCATGAGCTCAATTATTCTACAAGATGGCATTTTAATGAAAACCAATCTAATTCACTTACCATACATATCAATGACAGGGATGATGAAGGTGTACTTATTATTGACTACGATTATCATATCGACTTGTACTATGATAAGGAAATAGAATTCATACATCAGCATGTTTTAAGCCTTTTATGGCATGCTCTGGATAATCCCAATAATAAAATCTGCAAAATAGAAATACTGCCGGAAAGCGAAAAAAAGAAGCTTTTGTATGAATTTAATGACACCGGAATGGTTTATCCACGGGAAAAATTAATACATCAATTATTTGAAGAGCAGGTTAAGAAGACACCGGATAAGGTGGCATTAAAGTTTGAAGACAAAACCTTAACCTATCGGGAACTAAACAATAGGTCCAATCAATTGGCTCATCTTTTAAGGCAGAAAGAAGTCAAGGCTGATCAAGTAGTTGGTTTGTTGATAAACCGATCACTTGAAATGATCATCGGAATATTAGGCATACTAAAGGCCGGCGGAGCTTTTATGCCCATAGAACCCGACTACCCTGTTGAAAGAATTAAATACATGCTTGAAGAGAGCAATACCAGCATTGTTTTATCATCAAAAGATATATACGAGAATAAAGAATTTGACGTAGAATTTATCGATATTTTTAATGATTCCTTATATGATAGCGCGCATACAAAAGACTTGAATCCGCTTAATCAATCGACCCATTTGGCTTATTTGATTTATACATCTGGTTCTACTGGAACACCTAAGGGTGTAATGATTGAGCACAGAGCTTTGCATAATTTTATTATCAGCATCAAAAATTTATTCGATATTAATGAAAAGTCAGTTGTTTTATCAGCTGCGTCAATCTGTTTTGATGTCTTTATTTTAGAAATTATGCCAGCCCTCATATATGGATCAGTACTTATTATCGCTAATAATGAGGAACAAAAAATACCTTTTTTACTAAGTAACTTAATTATCCAAAATGATGTTACGACTATGCTGACAACACCGGCAAAAATAAAACTATTATTAAATGATGATCATTGTAAGCATTGCTTAGCTAAAATACAGCATATTATGTCAGGTGGAGAAAAATTTGAACCGCAGTTTTTGGCTAAATTAAAGGAACAAACAAAAGCAAAAATAATTAATGCATATGGGCCGACTGAAACTACTATAGCATCGACATTCAAAGATTTATCTGATACTAATAAAATAACAATAGGAAAGCCCATTAATAATACTAAAGTTTTTATTTTAGATAGTTCTCTTAATCTTGTTCCAATAGGTATTCAAGGAGAACTTTATATTTCTGGCGAAAGCTTGGCAAGAGGTTATATTAATAATGATGAATTAACAGAAAAAGCATTCATCCCTAGTCCACTTGATAGTAATGACAGACTTTATAAAACCGGAGATATCGCTCGTTGGTACCCAAAAGGTGAAATTGAGTTTTTAGGGAGAAAAGATAAACAGATCAAGCTAAGAGGTTATAGAATTGAGTTGGATGAAATTGAAAATATAATCCTGCAATGCTCTGGAATTAAGGACGTAGCAGTTGTTATAAAAAGTAGAAATAGTTATGATGATTTTATTTGTGCCTATTATGTTTGTGGAGAGGGTACTATTATAAGTCCCAATGATCTTAAAGGATTATTAAGTACCCATCTGCCGCGGCATATGATCCCAAGTTTTCTCGTTCAAGTAAACAATATTCCACTAACATCAAACGGTAAAACAGATTTTCGTAAGCTTCCAGAAATAAACTTTGATAAGAAAGATAATGAAAAAATGATTCTGCCTTCAAACAAAATAGAAGCCAAATTGTTTGATGTACTTAGAAAACTCCTAAAAATAGATGACTTAAGTGTGACAGGGGATATTTTTGAATACGGTGCTGATTCGTTAACAGTGATACAGCTTATATCTTTTTTTGACAGAGAGGGGTATAGGTTAAGTACTGAGGATGTGTACAAAAACCCCACAATCAGTAAATTAAGTAATATCATTAGGCAAAAGGACAGAAAAAACGTAAATTATAATGATAAACATTCAAAAAGTATTATTGTAGAAAGTGATATTTCAAAACTCATTATTAAAGGTGATTTGCCTAAAATTGATTCTGCTGCTTTAACTTATATTCCAAATGATTCAGGTATTCTGATGCATAATGATCAGCCGTTCCTTTATAACTATATGAAAACCTCATTGGGTAATATTGGCGTTTTTGCTTTACCTATAATTGGCATGGATCTGTATCGTGAGAAAGACAGATTGCTAAGCCTAGGTTTAGAAGGAATTAAGCAAGCCGAGTATCTTGGTGCAAAAATTGTTTCATTAACGGGTTTGATACCGTCTGCCACAAATTATGGCATAGATATTGCCAATAATATAAAATCCGAAATTCAAGTAACGACAGGTCATGCTACGACAGCCGCATCTGTAGTACTGTCAATTGAAAGACTAATTATTGAGAGTAACAGAGATATACAAAATGAGGATATTCTTGTCTTAGGTATGGGAAGTGTCGGTACTGCAGTAACTGAATTATTACTGTCACTTTATACAAAAACTAAAAGAATTACTTTATGTGATCTTTATCAAAAAAGTGATTATTTAAATGGAATTAAACGAAAGCTTAAAAAAAATTATAATGGAGAAATTAACATCATTTATTCCAGAGCAAATAGCTTACCACCGGAAGCCTATGATTCTACATTGATTATTGGCGCGACAAATGCGCCAGACATTATTGATGTTCATTTACTAAAGCCTGGAACATTAATTATAGATGATTCAGGTCCACACTGCTTTTCCAAAGATCAGGCTATAAAGAGATTGAATAGGAATGGAGATATACTCTTTACTGAAGGTGGAGTCATTTATTCAGAAAGCCCAATGGATAAATATGTTTATCTACCTGAATATGTTGATAAATCTATTAAGCAGGATTATTATCAGCATTTTATAAGTAAACATGAAATAACCGGCTGTATACTGTCCAGTCTGCTTACAACAAAATTCCGGGAAATATCACCAACAATTGGAGCTGTAAAATGCAACGATAGTGTAAAACACTATCATATTCTCAAGAATAATCATTTTAGTGGAGCGACCCTTCATTGTGACGATTTTGTTATCCCGCAACAAAAAGTAGATTTGTTCAGAAAGCTATTTGGAAAAGTAATACGCTAAATTGTAGCTTAAAGGGGAGGCTCAATTTTGTATTTCGATTTTAATTTTATATTATTACATATATCGGCTCTTCTATCGTTGGTTCTGTTTTTTTTCATTTGTAGGATGAAGCATAAAACTCAACTGCATTATTGCTTTTTGAGCGCTATATTGTTGCTTTTTATATGGACTTTGGGACACATACTTGAGGTATACTCAATTATGTTGAACGGCCCTTTTACGATGTTGTTTGTTTATTTTTACTATTTCGGGCTTATTTTTATACCAACAACAGTTCTTTTCATCGGATTTATATATTTCTATACTAAAATAAGAATTTCCCTCAAAACTGCTCTATTATTTGTTTTCCCGATTATAGATTATTTATTGTTAATAACTAACGAATACCATCATTATTACTTTGTTAAATATTCTATTTACAATAGTGTGGTAGAATATGGCGAATTCTTTATTATTCATTCTATATATGCATACATCTATATATTGATTGGGATAAGCCTTTTAATTTATTCTTCGTTTAAAAACTCTGGTTTTTTTTCCAAGCAAACAACTTTGCTATTAATTGGGGTTTTAATACCTCTCATTGTTAATGTTCTTGCAACCTTTAAAGTAATAGTTCTACCTGCTTACTCAACAGCTATATCTTTTTCCTTTGCTGTTTTGTGCTTCGCTTTGGCAATCTTCCGTTATAACTTTTTAGGCGTGGCGCCCATTGCGCTGCAAACAGTAGTGGACAGAATTTCAGATAGTTTTATAGTTATTAACGAGGAGTATCAGATTATTGATTTTAATAGAACGATGGCAACGACCTTCAAAGATATTGTCACCATTTACAGAAATAAGAGTTTATTTCGATTACTCGAGGGAACGAGCCTGATAGGCCACGATAAAAAATTGATGGAGCTTATTGAAAAAGCCAGAAGAGCCGAGAAATCCATCTCCTTTGAAAAGCACATTCAGGAAAGTCTTTTTGATAAATACTTTAAAATAGAAATAACCCCCATCATATCCAGCCGTAATTATCTTGGAACCATTATTTTATTCAAGGACATAACTGAGAACGTCAAAAACATAGCAACCATTGAAGAAAAACACGCCATTATGATGGAGCAGGAACGGTTAGCTTCATTGGGTCAACTCATGGGGGGGATAGCTCATAACCTTAAGACACCCATCATGTCTATAGCAGGAGCAGTTGAGGGACTTAAGGACCTGGTTGACGAATATGAACAGTCAGTTGGGGAGAGCTGTGTCACACTTGAGGACCATCATGAAATAGCTGAAGAAATGCGCTCCTGGCTTGATAAAATAAAACCGTATTGTTCATATATGTCGGATATTATTGATACTGTCAAAGGTCAAGCTGTGCAATTTAATTCTTCTTCGCTTTTGAGTTTTACTGTATGCGAGCTTGTTAAAAGAATTGAACTGCTTATGAAATATGAGCTGATTCGCTATAATTGCAGATTGAATACTGTTATCAACGCTAATTGCAACACGGAGTTATCTGGAGATGTTAACAGTTTGGTTCAAGTATTCGATAATATAATTGTGAATGCCATACAGGCCTACGAAAAGAAAAGTGGTGTTATTGATTTCATTATAGAGTACAATGAGAATAGTATTCTATTCACCATTAAGGATTATGCCAAAGGTATACCAGAGAGTATAAAACACAGGCTTCTGAAAGAAATGATCACAACAAAAGGGAAGGACGGAACCGGACTTGGATTGTATATGTCCTACTCAACCATAAAGGGCAGGTTCGGTGGAAAGATGTGGTTTGATTCTGTGGAAGGTAAAGGAACATCCTTTTATATACAACTACCTCATGCCTCGGATATTATAAGCTAATTTTTAACTGAGGAAGTGTCGCAAATGAGAAGAAAAATGGCAGCTCTTACAAATGACATGAAGATTCTGCTCGTTGACGATGAACCCGGCATTATTGATTCGCTATCCATCATGCTAAAGAGAAGCGGCTATTATTATGAAGGTGTTACCGATCCCTTAGAGGCGGTTGAAAGGGTACGTACCAAGCATTTTGATCTTATGTTACTGGACTATTTGATGGCACCCATTCATGGTGATGAGGTCGTAAGAAGAATCCGCCAATTCAATTCAGAAATATATATCTTGTTATTAACAGGACATAAGGATCTGGCACCACCCTTGGAAACAATTAAGGCACTTGATATTCAGGGCTACTGTGAAAAAAGTGACCGTTTTGATCAATTACAGCTTCTTGTGGAGTCAGGAATAAAATCCATTAGCATGATGAACACCATAAAGCAATTTCGCGATGGTTTAAACAAGATACTTCAGGCGGTTCCCAAAATATATCAGTTGCAGCCTATAGGTAATATACTGGAGGATATTCTTACCGAATTGCTCCCGTTGTTCAGCAGCGAGAATGCTTTTATTCTCGTTGACAATATTGTAGATAGCTTTGATTCAAGAAAAAGCATATTTAAGGGTATCGGCAAATACAAAGCCGATATATCCGATTTCATGCCTATGCTGGACTCAGAACTGCTTGAGAATATAGGAAAAGCTAAAATAACCAGGCAGACTATCAAAATTTCTACCGGCATTATTCTTCCGTTAATCAATGAAATAACCGAATCCATTGGTGTAATCTATGTGGAAAGTGAAGAAAATGCGGTCAACGAAATGACAGAGGGTTATAAGCTTCTCGAAATTTATGCAGCTCAGGCAGCATCCTCACTCAGTAACGCCTTCCTGCATTCTCTTGTGAACATAAAAAATGAAGAACTAAATCGAACTTATGAACAACTGCGGATCCGATATATGGATACAATTGAGGCACTCAGGCAGGTTGTTGATGCAAAGGATGAATACACGCGGGGACATTCCGACCGGGTTTCATATTATTGTGTAAAAATAGGGAAAGCATTGGATTTAAACGAGAATGAGCTTGAAACATTACGAGTTTCCGGATTATTCCATGATGTCGGGAAAATGGGTATAACAGATGATATACTATTTAAAAGTGAGAAGTTGAGCGTAAAAGAGTACGACGAAATAAAAAAGCATCCCATAAAAGGTGCCCGTATTCTTTCTGTTATCTCCATGTTTAAGGATGTGGTTCATGTTGTAAAATGCCATCATGAAAGAATTGACGGAAAGGGTTATCCTGAAGGCCTCATGGGGCAGCAGATACCGTTAATGGCTCGGATCGTATCAGTAGCTGATGCTTTTGATGCCATGATGTCCGATCGCCACTACCGTTCAAAGCTGGATTTAAAAACTGCCATAAGCCAGTTGCTGGGTGGGGCTGGGACACAGTTTGATTCCCAGATTGTTTATATATTTGTCGCTATGCTTGAAAACTACGCGGAGATAGAAAAAGAAATCGCATATACTTATGATTAAGCTCTAATCCCATCTTTCTTAAAATACCGGCCTTTTAAAACCTCCCAAAACATAAAATGCAAAATTTAAAAGCGAAGTTGACACAGGGAGTTACGCTGTTGTAGACTGTATGTATATAGGACCTCACTTTTTTAGGTGAGGTAGAGGCGCGATATTTAACAGTCCTTAGTGGAGCTTGAGCCGCAATGAGGCTAGGGAGAAGGAAATGTCGCCGAAGCTTATAATATGCTCGGTATTATTGGCTGGATCTGCAGTTAAGAGCTGTAGAGCTGTCTCAGTAAACGACCCGGTTTATTGAGTTGTGCTATCTCATTTGGGGAAGAGGAGGAATTATAGGCAAATTTGTATTAATGGCCTGAGTTCATCTCAGGCCTTTTTTTATTCACTTATTTTATTCAACCTATACTTAGCTTCCTTTAAACAGTGCCATATTTAAAAAGAATTAAGAGGAGAGAAGGATCATGAGAAAAAGAATGTCATTTTTATTTGCAGCAGCTCTTGTATTGGTTATGCTGCTAACTGGCTGTGGGTCAAAAGAGGACGACGGCATATTCAAAGTGGGCATGGAATGTGGGTACGCACCATTTAATTGGACTCAGATCGACGATTCCAACGGAGCTGTGCCGATTGAAGGTAGTAAAGAGTTTGCTGGTGGGTATGACGTAGAAATTGCAAAAAAAATTGCAGAGGGTTTAGGTCAGAAGCTGGTTATTGTCAAGACTGAATGGAACGGCCTTAGCCTTGCCGTTGAGTCAGGGAAGATTGACGCCATTATTGCCGGCATGTCACCAACAGCAGACCGCAAATTGACCATCGACTTTTCGGATAATTATTATAAATCCAACTTAGTCATGGTTGTTAAAAAAGGCGGCAAATACGAAAATGCGACTTCAATACAGGACTTTAAGGGCGCAAAAATAACAGGCCAATTAAACACCTTCCACTATTCTGTTATAGATCAGATTGAGGGTGTTGTCATGGAACCGGCAATGGCTAACTTCCCAGCTATGAGAGTCGCTCTTGAATCGGGGATTATCGATGGCTATGTCTCGGAGCAGCCCGAGGGTGAAAGTGCCGAAGCGGCCAATGAAAACTTTAAAATGGTGGAATTCAAAGATGGGTTTGTAGCATCTGAAGAAGATACGGATATTGCTGTAGGAATCAAAAAAGGCAGTAAATTGGCTGAAAAAATAAATAAAATATTGGCAGGCCTCTCTTCAGAAGAGCGAATCCGTATTATGGGTGAAGCCGTTAAAAACCAACCGGCAGCTCAATAATTTTTTTTAGCGGGTCGAGTATGAGGTGCGTTCAGTATGGAGCGCACCTCTATCAATCGGAGGATCTGTATGAGTTTACACTGGATTTCAAATATAGTTTCAAATTACTGGCCAATGTTCTTACGTGGTGCGGGCGTGACACTTTTGATCTCTATCATAGGCACCATTTTAGGGTCTATCATTGGCTTATTGGTCGGGGTTATCCGCACCATTCCGATGCCCAATCGAGGGATAAAAAGAGGCTTTCTTAAGTTTACCAATGCCATCCTCTCCATCTACATAGAGGTGTTTCGAGGAACACCCATGATTGTGCAGGCCATGGTTATCTATTACGGAACAGCCATGGTCGGTTTCCATATGGATCGCTTGACGGCCGCAATATTTATTGTATCAATTAATACAGGGGCCTATATGTCTGAGATTGTTCGCGGCGGCATTGTTTCCATTGATAAAGGACAGTTTGAAGCCGCCCATGCAATCGGCATGAATCATATTAAGACCATGTATAATGTGGTTATGCCCCAGGTGATCCGAAATATTCTACCGGCAACAGGTAACGAATTTGTCATTAATATCAAAGACACTTCGGTGCTCAATGTTATTTCCGTTTCGGAGCTTTATTTTCAGACCAATTCAATCGCAGGCAACAACTTCAGATACTTTGAGGCCTTTTTTGTGGCGAGTGTTCTTTATTTTGTCATGACTTTTACAGTAACGAGGATTTTGCGGTTTATTGAGAAAAAGATGGATGGGCCCGAAAACTTTATTTTGTATGCTAATCAGATGCAGGTAGAGACGCCGGAACAGAAGCTTTTAAGAAAGCAATAGGCTGCCGCCAATTTATCATAGACAAGGAAGGACAGTATGGAAAAGATAATAGAAATAAAACATTTAAGCAAATCCTTTGGGGATAATGAAGTTTTAAAGGATATCGACTTTTCGGTGAATAAGGGAGAGGTTGTTTGTATTATTGGCTCATCCGGATCCGGCAAATCAACCCTTCTTAGATGTGTTAACCTTTTAGAGAGGCCAAGTGGCGGACAGATTATCTATAAAGGTGAAAATATCCTGGATGACAAACATGATATTTATACCTACCGCGCCAAGCTGGGGATGGTCTTCCAACAGTTTAATTTATTCAGTAATCATAATGCACTGAATAACTGTCTTGTAGGACAGATAAAGGTATTGAAGCGTACAAAAGAAGAGGCTCGGAAAGTAGCCATGAAATACTTGAATGTTGTTGGAATGGATCAATATATCAATGCAAAGCCCAATCAGCTATCCGGTGGACAAAAGCAACGTGTTGCCATTGCAAGAGCGTTATCCATGGAGCCGGACGTCATGCTTTTTGATGAGCCCACATCGGCCCTTGATCCAGAGATGGTAGGTGAAGTCCTCAAGGTCATGAAGGAATTAGCCGAAAGCGGCCTTACCATGCTGATTGTAACCCATGAAATGGGTTTTGCAAAAGATGTAGCGGATCGTGTGGTTTTCATGGATCAGGGTATCATTTTAGAAGAAGGAAGTCCGGAGCAGATCTTTAATAATCCAAAACAAGAGCGCACCCGGGAGTTCTTAAAACGTACATTGAAAGACATTTGAGCAATGTCAATATGCTAGTACTTCATAACCCGTTTCTGTTACAAGAACGGTTTTTTCCCATTGCGCGGAGGGCTTTCCATCGGCAGTATAAACTGTCCAGTTATCATTTCCATTTAATATTTGGGCTTTTCCCATATTTATCATAGGCTCTACAGTAAAAACAAGGCCTGGAACCAAAAGCATCCCTGTTCCTTGTTTGGACACATAACTGACCCAGGGATCTTCATGGAATTGCAGACCGATGCCGTGGCCACCGATTTCCCGAACAACGGAATATCCATTTTTTTTGGCATGGTCATTAACGGCTTGCCCCACATCTCCGAGAAATCCCCAAGGCTTTACCTGTTCAATGCCCAGCTCCATACATTCTTTCGCAACATCAACAAGCTTTTGCTTTTCGCTGGATACATCACCGACACAAAACATGCGGGAGGAATCCGAAAAAAAGCCATTGTAAATCGTTGACACATCAATGTTCGCAATATCTCCGTTTTGTAGAACTGCATGGTCGGATGGGATACCATGACAAACAACGTTATTAATTGAGATGCAAACGCTTTTGGTGTATCCATTGAAATGAAGAGTTGCCGGAGTCCCTCCAAGCTCAATTGTTTTTTCATAAATGAGCCGGTCAAGTTCTTCAGTGGTTATTCCTTCGACAATATAATCCCCAATGAAATCCAGCAAGGCTATGTTCAGTTTACTGCTAACCCTTATACCTTGAATTTGTTGTTGGGTTTTCAGCAGTTTGCGGTGGGGTACCTTGTATCCTTTTGAATGGTAGATTGCCATCTGATCTTCAATGAGGGCATGGCATTTCTTGTGTTTACGTCCGCTACCGCACCAGCAAGTGTCGTTTCTTCCAAGTTCGTAGGACATAATTTACTCCTTATATTCACAAACCTTGAGGGAACCTTTTCGGTATTGGCGAGGGGAGCATTTAAATATTGTAACAAATGCCCTCGTTAATGATTCTGATGACGAGTACCCGTAGCGATAAGCAATATCTGTGATTTTGTCATCGGTGTTGAGAAGATCGTTTACAGCAGCTCTCAACCTGCATTGGGCGAGAAATTGCTTATATGTCATTCCCGTGTGTTCCCGAAACTTCGCAGAGCAGTAATACGACGAGTAACCAACGTACGATGACATGTCTTTCAGATTTGGGTTCTCAGTTATGTTATTCTCTACCCATTTCACCATCTTTTCGATCGTTTGAACGGACATTTACTTCACTCCTCTCCTTTAGTATATCAGTCCATGTGCATGATTACCTGACATAAGTTGCAAACATGGCAATAATCTTCTAGTTATTTCGGACAACTCCGGTTGCACTTGAGACGTGGGATACATAAACTGATATTGAGGTGAGTAGAATGACAAATAGGTTGCATAGTCATAACTATAGTGGTGTAACTACTTTAAACGATGGGCATCAGCATCGATATTCAGGCATAACCAGCGTAAATCCCGATGTGCCTGGTCATGTGCATACGATGATGGGAGAAACTTCTTTCGTAGATGGTCATATTCACATGTATTCACTCTATACCGGTCCCGAAATGGAGGCTGATGGCGGACATACACACTATTACCAAGCCCAGACATCATATAATGATGGGCATGTTCATAACCTTTACGGATATACCACTGTTTATAGAGAATGAAAAGTGGGTTTTACTGATAGCAAAGAAGGTTAGGCCTTCTTTTTTTTGCTCGTTTCTACTTTACCACGGTTTGCGATCTCTAGCATGATAATGAATTCCACAAAAAATGTATCCTATCTACATACTAGAACTTTGCAAGTTCTAGTCATTATATAGTATAATTTTCCTATACAAGTGCATTTGGCCTACCAACAATATAAAAAAGCAAAGAGGCATCCAGTTCTCATGAGAATGATATTAAAATATCTGAAACCTTATATGTTGCGCATGTCTGCCGGTGTTTTGATCAAATTTATTGGAACGATAATGGACTTGCTGATACCGTGGGTATTGGCTCATATCATAGATGATATTATCCCCATGAACGATGTTATGCAGGTGCTGATTCAGGCTGCGCTGATGTTACTTTTCTCGCTCGCCGCATTTGGCGGAAACGTAATTGCCAATATAATGGCGGCCCGCGTCGCACGTGACATAACAAAAACCATACGTCACGATTTATTTAAGAAAATATGCTACCTTTCAAGTTCACAAGTAGATACTTATTCGGTTCCAACTCTAATATCCAGAATGACTACCGATACTTACAATGTTCATCATATGCTGGGCATGATGCAAAGGATTGGCATAAGGGCTCCTATATTATTATTCGGAGGAATCCTGATGACCTTGTCCCTGGACAGGGCGCTAACGATGGTTTTAATTTTAACAATGCCCTTTATTGCTGCGGTTTTCTACTTTGTATCGAAGAAGGGTGTTCCCCTCTATTCGCAATTACAGATAAAAGCCGATGTGATGGTCCGAAAGGTTAGGGAAATCATAGGCGGTATTCGTGTCATTAAGTCATTATCAAAGGAAGAATATGAAAAGGAACAATTTAAAGCCATCAATAAGGACGTTATCCAAACAGAGAAAAAAGCCGGTAAAACAATGGCTGTAGCCAATCCGACCATAAGCCTTTTATTGAATATAGGCTTGGTATTTATTATTATTGTTGGAGCCTACCGCGTTAATTCCGGGCTGACCGAGGTTGGTAAAATCATCGCTTTTTTAACTTATTTTATGATTATACTCAATGCCATGCTCTCAATGAACAAGATATTTACTGTCTATTCCAGAGCGATAGCGTCGGCAAACCGTATCCAGGAGATACTGAAGACTGAAGAAGACCTTGTTGTTGAAAGCCATGAGGAGGAAGCTGGGTCAAGGCTCAATGAAGAAAGTACTGCGGAGTTTCACATCGACTTTAACCATGTATCATTCAGATACAGTAAAAAGGGATATGAGGGCGAGGACGAAAATAATATCAAAGATATTGATTTTCACATAAAAAGAGGAGAGTCCCTGGGAATTATCGGCTCAACCGGGTCAGGTAAAACGACGATCATTAATCTATTAATGCGCTTTTACGATGTCGGAGAAGGAGAAATCAAAATAGAAGGGAATAACATCAAAACCATAGATAAAGGTGAGTTGAGCCGAATGTTTGGCGTTGCCTTTCAAAATGATATTTTGTTTGAGGACACTATTTATGAGAATATTCGCCTTGGACGGGATCTGACGGAAGAGGATATCAACGAAGCTGCCACATATGCCCGGGCAAAAGAATTCATAGAAGATAGAGTCAAGGCGTACGGGGAAGACTTATCCATCAAGGGGGCCAATTTGAGTGGCGGACAAAGACAACGCATTCTGATATCCCGTGCTCTGGCCGGAAAGCCGGAGATTTTGATTCTGGACGATTCATCAAGCGCACTGGATTATAAAACCGATTCACTCCTCAGAAAAGCCTTGCACAACTATTTTGATCATACAACCAAGATTGTCATAGCCCAAAGAGTAAGCTCAGTGATGTCTCTTGATCATATCCTGGTTCTTGAGGATGGCAAACAAATAGGCTATGGTAGCCATGAAGAATTGATGAAAAGCTGCGAGGTCTATCGGGAAATCAGTAGTCAGCAGATGGGTGGTGAGTCTGCATGAAGAAGAAGACGCTGGCTCGTTTAGGTGCCTATTTGTATCAATTTAAATTTCTATTGTTGCTGGCGATGGCCCTTGCTATAGGAAGCAATATGTTCGCGCTTGTCGGGCCTAAATTATCCGGCTTCGCTATAGACAGCATGAAGCTAGGTACGGGAAAAGTCAATTTTGATCAGGTTTTTTATTATGCAGGGATTATGATATTGTTCTATATAGCCTCCTTCGTCATGTCTTATGTTCTTTCCATCCTAATGATCGACATAGGCCGTAAGGTGGTCTATAAGATGCGTGAGGACGTATTCAGTAAGCTCATGAAACTGCCAATATGGTATTATGATACCCATCAGACGGGGGATATTATCAGCAAGATGTCCTATGACATTGATACGGTAAACACATCCCTGTCCAATGATCTTGTACAGGTCTCGGCAAGCCTGATTACTGTCATCGGTTCATTTTTCATGATGGTTACCATTTCGCCGGTATTGTTTCTGATTTTTGTTGTGACAGTCCCGGTTTCCATCTTTCTGACCAAATGGATTACTAAGAGGACCAGGCCACTCTTTAAGCAAAGGTCTGCAAAGCTCGGCCAACTCAATGGCTTTGTGGAGGAAATGATTACTGGGCAAAAGACATTGAAAGCCTATAACAGAGAGCAATTCACCATGGATAAATTTGATGAAAAAAATCAGGAGGCTGTTGATGCCTATTACAAATCGGAATTTATGGGAGGGATCAACGGACCGTCCATCAATTTAATTAATAATGTCTCGCTTTCGCTGATCAGCGCGTTGGGCGCAATTCTCTTTATCAAAGGGAACATGAGCCTGGGTAATATATCATCCTTCGTGTTATATTCAAGAAAATTTTCAGGGCCTATCAATGAAGCCGCCAATATCATCAGCGATCTTCAATCGGCGCTGGCTGCTGCAGATCGTGTTTTTCAACTTCTGGATGAGCTAGAGGAAAAATCCGATGCCCCTGATGCCGGGCCTCTTGATGTAAAAGCGGGCGATGTCAAAATGGAGCATGTGAGCTTTGGGTATACCAAGGATAAGGAAATCATACATAATCTCAATATGCATGCCAAGCCAGGGTCACTCACAGCTATTGTGGGACCGACCGGTGCAGGGAAAACAACACTTATCAATTTGTTAATGCGTTTTTATGATGCAGATCAAGGAGAAATCAGCGTTGACGATCAGAATATCCGGAATGTGACACGTAGAAGCCTCAGAAAAGCTTATACCATGGTCTTGCAGGATACCTGGCTCTTTCATGGCACCTTTTTTGATAACATCGCTTATGGGAGAAAGGATGCCACCCTGGAGGAGGTTATTGCAGCAGCTAAAGCGGCAAAAATACATTCCTATATCAAGCGGCTGCCAGATGGCTATAACAGCATTCTCCATGAGGACGGAGCCAATATCTCAAAGGGCCAGAAACAGCTTTTAACCATTGCGCGGGCCATGCTCATCGATGCCAAAATGCTAATACTGGATGAAGCAACGTCCAATGTGGATACCCGGACAGAAATACAGATTCAGCAAGCCATGCGGAATCTCATGAAGGATAAAACCTGCTTTGTTATTGCTCACAGGCTGTCAACTATTAAAAATGCGGATCACATTCTTGTGGTCAAGGACGGAAATGTAGTGGAGCAGGGTACTCATGAGTCACTGATGAATGATAGGGGATTCTACAGCCAGCTCTATTACGCCCAGTTTGAATGAGCTTATAAAACCAAATCAATTCATGGGCTGTGGGACCGACAGGATTAACGAGGATGCCTTTTCATAATAAGCTTAAAATGATTAAGGCATAATAAGAGAGGAGATGGATATATGGTATTCGATAATAATAAAAAAATCATATTCAGTGGGACCCAGCCTTCGGGTTGCTTAACCTTAGGGAATTATATAGGAGCAATAAGTAATTGGAAAAAGCTTCAAAAAGAGTATAACTGTCTTTTTTCTGTTGTTGATCTTCATGCATTAACAATAAGACAAGAACCTCAAGAGCTCAAAAAAAGATCCATAGAGTTTTTAGCGTTATATTTAGCATGTGGTATTAATCCGGAGGATAATATCATTTTTTTACAATCACATGTTAGCACACATTGCGAATTAACATGGATTTTAAATTGTTTTACCTACATGGGTGAGCTTGGGCGGATGACTCAATATAAAGATAAGGCCAGTCACCATCAGGATAATATTAATACAGGATTACTGACCTATCCGGTTTTAATGGCGTCCGATATCCTTTTATATCAGACAGACCTGGTACCTGTAGGCCATGATCAAAAACAGCATTTAGAGCTATGCCGGGATATAGCTATAAGATTTAATAATTTATACGGGCATGTTTTTAAGGTTCCTGATCCCTTTATTCCTGAAGCGGGAGCTCGTGTAATGAGCTTGCAAGAGCCAAGCAAAAAGATGTCAAAATCAGATATAAACCCAAATAATTATATAGCATTATTAGATACGCCTGATGTGATTAGGCGTAAGGTGAAAAGGGCAGTTACTGATTCTGATAACAGTATTTTTTATAGAGAGGATAAAGAAGGCATTTGTAACTTGCTGACAATATATTCGTGTCTGGCCAACGAAAAAATACAATTTACAGAAGAAAGATTTAAGGGGAAAGGCTATGGTGAACTGAAAAGTGAAGTAGCTGAAATCATTATTGATACTCTAAATCCAATTAGAGATAAGTACAACTATCTGATTGAAAATATGGACTACGTTGAGAATATATACGTCAATGGGGCAGAGAAAGCTTACGAATTATCATCATTAACCCTGGAAAAAGTAAAAAGCAAATTGGGTTTAGTATTAAGAAAAAGCCATTTTGGCGGGTAATATGACAGTTATGATCCTGTTGATTTGTATTTACTTAATCCAAAGCGCCAAAAGGCATATGCCGGAATTGTGAAGAGCAGACCCAACAAAGGCGTCAACATATAGAGTATGCTCTTTTTCATATCCAAAAGATACAAAAGTGGGTAGTATTGAAACAAAGCAAGTGGAATGACGTAGGTAAGGAACCGAAGCACATCATCTCCATATACCGAAAACGGATAACGGCCAAATTCTCTGCCACCGTCAGTAAAAACATTCATAAACTCAAGTCCTTCAATTGTGAAGAATGAAAAGGCAGCGTAAATCATAAATAGACAGAAAAAGACAATACTCCCGCATGAAATCATGAGAAATAGCGTTATTATTTTATCATATGTCCAATTGACACCACTGGCAGGTATTGCATAACAAAAAACCATTATAGCCTGTAAAAGGCGACCAATACGTGTAAACTCAATCTGTGATGCCAAGACCTGGAATACTTCATGTCTCGGCCTTACAAGCACCCTGTCAAATTCACCATTGCTAATCATACGTGGAAAAACATCAAAGCCCCGGCCAAAGCATTCTGCCAGTGAGAATGCCATGAGTACCGTCGCAAAGCATAATAACACCTGCTGAAAACTAAAGCCTTCCACCTCGTTGAACTGCGCAAACATGAACCAAATACCGAGCAACGCCGTAAATGAAACTAAAAACTGTCCAAGAGCCGTTAAAAGAAATGATACTTTATATTGCATCTGGCTCTTTAAGTGCATCGAAAAAAACCTCAAATACAGCTTCATATCATCCTCCTTGAACCACGACTTTGCGGAGTGAATTTTTCATCATAAGCCTGCCAACCAATACAAGCACCACGAGCCAGAAGATTTGCAGCCCAATTCCCCAAAGCGCATTGGCTCCCGCAATATTGCCATTGTAAATGCGCAGTGGCATATTTTGCATCGCGGCGAAGGGCAGAGCCTCGGCAATAGCACGGTACGGTTGTGTGAAAAAAGGAAGCGGAATAATTGCACCTGCCAAGAAGTCAGCCAGCACAGCCGAAATAATTCGTACACCCATAGGGGATAAGGTATAAAAGGTTGATATGTATACGAGCATTGAAAACGATACTACAACGCACAGACTGAGAGTGGCGGAGACTAAAAATAAAAAGAAATGGATGCTGTTTTCTGGCAAAGACATCCTAAACGGTTCTGGCACAACAAATGCTACAATTAAAATTGGAAGGCAACGTAGGACGGCTTTTGACAATCTATTTGCAGCAGATTGACAGAACCAGCGTCCGTAAAGATCAACAGGGCGAGCTAACTCATAGGCAATTCCACCGCTTGTAATAGCACTGAATATCTCTGTCTCAAAAAACCAAACCATAAAAAGCGCTAAAAACGCCTGTTGCAACCATATATAAGAAACGGTTTGAGAAAACTCCATTGGAAATGCGGCAGGATTGGCTTTGTAAAAGGCCGAAAAAGCAAGGATCTCCATAAAACCCCACGCAAACTGGGTAGCCATGCCCGCAAGCGCTGCAGCACGGTATTGGAGGCTGTTCGTAAAGCGGATGCGGAATATCGCAAGATACTTTTTCATATATGATACTCCTTGTACAACCCGGCAACCATTTCCTCGGCGCTTATACCTGAAACGGAGATGTCCAAAACTTCTACCTGTGCTGAAATGTGAGCAATTGCATCTGATACCGAATAGATAGACGGGTTAAGGTCAACTACTAATCGTCCTTCGCGCTGCTCAATAGAAATCATACCTTCGCTGAGGTTTGGAGGTTTCCCTATATACTCAAATACAATGGTTTTGCGCTCAGACGAGCGCTTTTTTAGTTCTTGTAAGCTTCCGTCAAGTAAAATTCTACCCTTACCGATTAGTAGAATACGCTCGGTCAGTGCTTCTATATCTTGCATGTCATGCGTGGTTAGAATTACGGTTGTACCACGTTCGACATTGAGCTTTTTAATAAACTGCCGTACTGCAATTTTTGACACAGCGTCAAGACCGATGGTCGGTTCATCCAAAAACAAAGTTTTTGGATTATGCAAAAGTGATGCCGCGAGTTCACAACGCATACGCTGACCAAGGCTCAGACTGCGTGTTGGAGTTTTAAGTATTTCCGCTAGATCAAGCAATGTGACAAGCTCATCAAGATTACGTTTATATTGTTGTTCTTCGACTTTGTATATATCTCTAATTAGATCAAAACTGTCACATACAGGAACATCCCACCAAAGTTGGCTGCGTTGACCAAACACAACCCCGATATCACGGACATGGGCTATTCTATCTCGCCAAGGTACCCGCCCGTTAATATCACATTGTCCGCTGTCTGGCGTCAGGACACCACACATAATCTTGATAGTTGTACTTTTCCCCGCACCATTAGGGCCTATGTAACCTATCATTTCACCGTCATTTATTGTGAAACTTACATTATTGAGTGCGTGGATTATTTCATACTCTCTTGCAATGAGCGCTTTTACTGCCTGACCAAATCCAGACTTGCGCTTGGAAACCTTAAAGGTTTTATTTATATCTTGTAGTTTTATCATAATAACCCTCGCTTTCCTCTGAATTTTGCTCAACATAAAAACAGAGTATGCTTGTAGATTTAAACATACTCTGATTGTGAATGGAATAAAATTATACTCTTTATACATCGGAATAGCAATACACCCAAATTATTAGGGGTTAGTCACCCCTTTTTCTCATTTATTTCTTCAATAATCCCAACGGTTTTCCAACCGGCAGGGCTACTCTACCGAGATGATTATTAAAAACATTAGCGGCTGATCCATAAAATGAAACCATGGCAATAAAAAGCTCAAACCATGCAGCAATTTTATGGGTAAGTTCCGGCATAATGTTAAAGGAACTCAATGAAAGACCAATAAACAGGAAGTCAATAAGTATAAAGATGATAAGAAGAACCTTGTTTGTCTCTGTCGCTAAAATCGTCATAAATAAAGTGAAAATCAAATATCCGATAAAGGCAAAGCCCAATTGTTTACTGTCGGCATTTGCTGCTAGCTGTTCACCAAAAAAGCCAAGCTTGACGAGCCAAGAAAAAGCGACACCGAACCAGAAAAATGCGTAGCCGCCAAATGCGGTGGCTCCGAAGACGTTGTTTCGTTTAGCATCACCGAAACATGCAAATAACTGAGCGAAGCCTCCCAGAAACAGAGCCCATGGTATAAGCATTGAGAAACCTTCTGTAAGTCCGAGTTTTTGTGATGATGCAACCAATGTCACCATAGCTAGACCAAAAAGACCAAGAGCACTTGGGTCTGCAAGAACTGTTTTAATTTCCTGCGGTTTTTCATTCATGATTAAAATCCTCCAGCTTCCATATATGTACTTATAATGTGGGCAAAAAAAACCCCATTGGTTAACCCAATGGAGTTCCTTTGGTGCGATCGACCGGACTTGAACCGGTATGCTCGCGCATACGCCCCTCAAACGTACGTGTCTGCCAGTTCCACCACGATCGCATATGGTTAAAATACTGTGATGAGGCGAGGGCTGTGCGTTTATGCTGTTCTTAACAGCAAGATTTATTATACAGACTCATTTAGACCCTGTCAATACATAACCGCAATTTTTTCAAGGGCCCTTAGTTATTATTCTCGTTATGCAGACAATGATCAATGGCGATTGTCAGGGCACAGAAGAGGGGAGTGTTACTATCGTCCTGGATGGTGAGCTCATAGCTGTCGCCGAAGGATAACCATTTCTTATGAAGTTCACCTATCATGATACCGTTGTTCAGGATAGCAAAATCCATGGCAAAAAGGTTGCCCTCAAAGGTATAATCACCAAACTGGCTTGTGATATTGAGTTTTGGCCTTAAAAAAGAGAACTCCTTCTTAATGATGGCACAAAGCATATCACCATTATAAATATGGTATTCAGGAAGGAATTTAAAGAGCTTTTGCTGAATAAAATAAAGCTCGGTTCCAGTCGTATCATAAAGGTGAATCTTGGCGCCGAAGGTAAAGATTTCGCTTTCTACCGTAAAAACAGGCTGGCCGGCTTCATTGACAATATTATAACGATCACCAATGGAGAATACCTTTTGACGGATATAAAGATGAGTCATAGTTATCTCACGCTCCTATAAATTTTAGAAATATTGTTTACAAAAGATTCAAATTTAGATAACAGTTATGTGTTATAATAACATTACCCGTTACCGAAATTAAAAATTTCGAACGGGTCCCAAGTTATTGATACTTCGTATTAATTATGATACAACTAATCCAATTATACAATCTATACTAAAAAAACACAAATAAAGGCAAGGTAAAAAAGATGGCTCAAGAAAAAATTGAAGAGAAGATGGAAGAAAAAATCTTTGAAGTTGCCCCGGGTGAAAAGTATGTTGACGACAGAAGTCGCTTAACGGTATTCTTTCAGGTACTGGGAAGAAAGTTTTGGAAGCTCATCAGCGTGAATTTTATGTTTGTGCTTTTTAATCTCCCGGCTATTATTATATCTTTTATTCTTGGAATCTACATGATGGAATTATTCTTTCCTAAACTGGTAGAAGCTGCGGGACAGACCGATCTTATCACCATTTTATTTGTATTTGCCTTACCTCTGGTCATGTTTTTAATGGCTGTGCCCATAATTACCGTCGGCCCGGCCCAAACGGGATTGACATATCTTCTGCGGTGCTTTTCCTATGAGCTTCCAACCTTTCTGTGGTCTGATTTTAAGGACAAGATGAAGCAGAATATGAAGCAAGGAATAATTGTAAGCCTTATTAACCTGTTTGGCATCGTATTTCTTTTATTTGATCTTTACTTGTATTCTCAGCTTAATGTCTCATCAAATGTCATTTTCCCCATAGCCAACGGCTTACTTATCGTAGTTCTCATCATTTTCCTGATGATGAATTTGTATATTTATCCCATGATGGTAACCTATGATCTTAAGATTAAGAATCTATACAAGAATGCTTTTCTATTTGCGTTTGCCAAATTCTTGCCAAACCTGGCTATTCTGGCCATATGCTTAATATTAATAGTTGGCCCTAGCCTGTTGATTCAATTGACGGGAAATGTGCTGGTACTGGCAATTATGTATGTTTTTTATTTGATTTTGGGCTTTACTTTACCTGGCTTGATTATCAACTTCTTTATTAACCCCGTCATTGATAAATATCTTCAGCCTGCCCCCAAGGATGCGGAATGAGGTGCAACAATGAAATATTGTGTGAAATGCAAAAAGGAATTTGATACTGAAGATGAGAAGTGTCCGGTTTGTGAGGGAAAGCTCACGGAAATTCTTAGTGATGAAGATGTAACAACCATTGTCTCTACCACTACGTTGCTTATGTAGTTAATAACTATAACTTGAAAGTAGGGCAATTACGAAAAAAGGAGCGCTCTCCCGTCAAAACGGAAGAGCGCTCCTTGTACAATTGATATCTATCCTACAACGTTAGATTAATATCAGCAAACAATAAATTGAACAGACCATTCCAAATGATGAGGAGAGTATATGGTTTGATAAACAGTGAAAGTATAAAAACATATCAAGGCGCTTCTATTTTCACGGACGAGAATAACCTGATTGTGTCTCCCCATAAATTGCTGCGTCCTTATATCGCCAACTATACTTTCTGTAACCCGCAAAATATGCCAGAGCAGCAAGCAATCCTCCCGTCGGTCAGTAATACGCTTGTATATTCCATTACTAATTGTGGCATTATCAATGGGCTGCGTGGTGTGAATACAAAGCCGACGGTTATAGGCAACTACGCAAAGCAATTTACCTTTATTTTTCTGGTTGAGTTCCATCCTGCCGGGTTATATCCTTTTATAAAAATAGAACAAAACTTATTACGTGATAACTCTTTTTCTTTTGAAGAACTGAGTAAAAACATTAATAATCAAATTATCAATGCGTATTTCATATCGGATACTGTTAGCACTTTAAAGCAAAAGCTGGACCATATCTTTCTATCGAACCTTGATAGCGATAATATCAACTTAACAGTAAGGCATACCATACAAAGGATAATTACCGATAAGGGAATTGCTCGCATAAAAGAATTAGCCGGTGAGGTTTATTATAGCGAAAAACAGTTGAACCGCTTATTTCAAAAACATATTGGAACAAATGTCAAGACCTTCTCCAATATCGTTCGGATGAAACACGCTGCACATTTATTAAAGCATCCAATTAATTTATCGGAGCTCGCAGAGATTACAGGGCATTATGATTCCGCTCACTTTGCGCATGATTTTAAGAATGTTTACGGTTTGACCCCCAAGGAATATATTTGTAACATGTCGCTTTTTTACAATGACCCGTTCAAATTAGGCGGATATAATAAAAATGCCTAATTATCACAAATAACAATGGAAGGAAATTTATTTTATGATAATGCCTTATTTGTGTTTTGATGGAAATTGCGAAGAAGCATTTCTGTGGTATGAGAAAGTTTTCAATGGCAAGATACAGCATATGGCAAAATATGGTGATATTCCAGAAAATCCAGCTACACCATTAAGCGAGGAACAAAAAAGCAAAGTCATGCACGCCCAGATTATGTTGACTGAAAGCGGTGGTATTAGCGGCTCTGATGCCATGTGGCCAACTGAAAAGGGAAGTAGTATGTCTATCCAAGCCCATTTAGAGAGTGAAGAGTTAGCAAAAAAAGTATTTTTTGCTTTATCGGAAGATGGGACTGTCTTAGGTGAGTTAGCGACAAATCCTCCGCCTGATGATAGCGGAATCAGTGGCAGCGTGAAAGACAAGTATGGGTTTACTTGGATAATATCTGCTCTAAAATCAATGTAGAAATATCTATCCTAATAGTAAATAAAGAGAAAAACAGGTGTAGCATGAAACTACACCTGTCATAACACAATTATTACTACTTCCTTATACGCCCATTCCTAACAAGTCAGGTCTTCTATTTTGGTCCATATTATTCGAAGATATCCTGCATTCTATAATATCCGGGTGCTTTATCATACAGGAAGGCGACGGCTTTTAGTGCTCCCTCTGCAAATAAATCCTTGGAGACAGCCGTGTGCTTAATTTCAATCATCTCGTCATTTCCTGCAAAAAGGATGGTATGCTCGCCTGTGATGGTGCCGCCCCTGATGGAATGGATACCGATCTCATCCCGGGTACGCTTTCTTCTTTCGGAATGACGGTCATAAACATACTTCATCTGCTTGCTTGCCAGCGTGGTGTTAACGGCGTCGGCAATGGCCAGGGCTGTTCCGCTTGGTGCATCAATTTTTTGATTATGATGCTTTTCAATAATCTCAATATCAAAGGTACCATGAAGCATTTTAGTTGCCCTTTTGACGAGGTCTAAAAGCAGATTAATACCCAGCGACATGTTGGCCGATAAGAGGACCGGGACCGATTGTGATGCCTGCTCAATAAGCTTTTTGTGCTCATCGGTCAGACCGGTTGTGGCAATAACGATGGGAAGATTCTTATGGACGGCATATTTCAAAATACCCGCCAAAGCACTAGGGTGGGAGAAGTCGATGATAATATCGACAGTCTCGGTAACCTCAAAGGGATCAGAATAAACAGGAAAAGTATTTCCCCCGTTTGCAGAAGGATCTACCCCTGCCACCACAAAAAGATCTTCCTTAAAGGCACATGTCCTGGTTATGGTCTGGCCCATTTTTCCGTTACAACCGTTTAATAGTATGCGAATCATTTTAAAACCTCCGGTAATGTCAGAGAAGCATGCTCAAATTTCCTGGATAAGACCATACTCTTTGAGGGCTTTCTTCAGTTGTATCATTCCTGCTTCTGAAATGTCCACCAGCGGCATGCGGCAGGATCCGACCTTCATACCCATCAGGTTCATTGCAGCTTTGACAGGAATAGGATTAGTTTCACAGAATAGCGCTTTTTCAAGAGGGACTGATTTTATTTGAAGACGGCGGCTGGTCTCAAGATCTCCCTCCATAAAGGCTTTAACCATATGATGCGTATCATTTGGGATAATATTAGCCAGAACCGAAATAACACCTTTGCCACCCAGAGCCATAAGAGGAACCACATTGCCGTCTTCACCCGAATACAAATGCAGGTTTTCTCCGCAAAGGTGGAAAACTTCAGCGGCCTGCAGGAGGTTGCATTCCTTAACGGCCACAATGTTCTTTATATCAGAAAGCCTTTTTAATGTTGAGGGATTAATGTTCAAATTGGTTCTAGAGGGTACATTATATAGAACAACAGGAATACTGACACTGTCGGCAATCATCTTAAAGTGCTGGTAAAGACCCTCCTGGGTTGTTTTGTTGTAATAGGGGGTTACCGTCAGTATGGAATCGATACCCACCGATTCACAAAACTTAGAGAGTTCAACAGCATGTCTTGTATCGTTGCTGCCTGCTCCTGCCATAACATGAACACGCTTGTTGATTTTCTCAACTGCAAAGCGAATGACCTCCTGGTGTTCTTCATCAGGCATGGTTGATGCCTCTCCGGTTGTTCCGCATATCAAAAGCGCGTCGGTACCTTCCTTTATCTGCCATTCAATGAGCTCTTCAAGTTTTTTGTAATCCACTCCGCTGTCGGTAAAGGGGGTAACAAGGGCCACACAGGAACCGGTAAACAAGGTTTCTTTCATTTTTGAGCACTCCTTTCAACTCTATGATGTTAAGTTTTACAAGTAGTCATTTCAGATACAAGCCCCTAGTCATAAGTAAAGCTGCCTGTATTTCTACCGGCAGCCTGTTATAACCTGAAAGGCTTATGAGCTCATTTATGAACTCTACCGATAGCTCTCCGCAAAAAAAGCGACAGTTGGAGGGTTTTTCACCATTCAACCAGGCGGCAGATGAAACGGCATCTTACCCCTTCGGCATCTTTCCCTTTTGCTTAAGTTCCTCGGGTCCGTTACCCTTCCTTAAGTGACTAATGAAAAATGCACCTCTATCTATAGATTATATTCTATTTTCTTAACGGACTCCACACTCTTGCTTAAAGGAGTGTGAAATTATCGTAAATGATATCATTTCTCCCTTACATTGTCAAAGGGTAATTTAATATGATATAGTAAACATGCAAAAATAATAAGGTGGAGGAATATTTGTGGCTCCAAAAAAAGTACAAAAGAAACCGGTTGCCGGTAAAAAAAAGCGTAAAAACAATAAAGCCACCAAACAATTACGAGGTGAGTTTTCCGGCCTGATTCTGGTCACGCTGGGAATTATTGTGGGTATAAGCATTTTCTTTAAAAATGCTGCTGGACCCTTTGGAGAAATCCTTGGAAGACATGTAGGGGGGTTGTTTGGTCTTTCAGGTTATGTGATCCCACCTCTGATTGTTCTCCATGGGTTGATCAAAATATTTAAACCTCAGCTTCTTAATGAAGACAGACGGTTCACCATGATTCTTCTCCTTCTCGTGCTTATATCAGCAATGCTTCAGGCGGGACTGCATGACATTTCTTATTATGAGAACATGAGCTTATGGCGTTATATCAATACTTTTTTCAAAGAAGGGATTGACGCTATTGGAAAGAGTCAGCTTTTCCAGGCGAGCGGCGGTGTTTTGGGCGGTATTATTGGTGTTCCCCTGTTATTTGTCTTTAAGAAATGGGGCGCTATGATTATCCTTACCACCTTATCCATTATTGTAGCTATGCTGATTACAAGGCTCTCCCTTGCCGAAGCCGCACGCAATGTGGCCAAAGGCACAAGTGAGGCCGTCAATGGCATGGTAAATGCAGCCCGTAAAAAGCGGGAGGATTGGCAGCTTCAAAGAAGCCTTGATATGATGGCGAATGAGGAGGCCGCTGCCTCGGGAGCTCCTATAAAAGAAAAAAAGAGAAAAGCTAAAATACTGGATTTCCCTATAGAAGGCCAAGAGAATGTTAAGAAGGAGCAGGTGCATACACCCGAACAGGTACAGCCCGAAGTAACGGTGCTTGACAAAGAAGACGAAGAGCCCAGCTTTACCTTGATAACCCCTGACATGGATAAAAGCAAGCCTCAAAAGAAGACCAGGAGTAAATCCCCAGAGGCTCAAGCTCAAGCTGAGCCCGCAGCAGCTCCAATGACTGAGTCCATTGGCTATACCGTTGAAAAAAGTGAATCCTATATTTATCCTCCGGTTGAGCTGCTTTCCAAATCAACTGAGGGCGAAAACAATATGAAAGCCATTAAAGCCTCTGCTGTTGAAAATGCCAAGAAGCTGGAAAGCACACTGGAGAGCTTTGGAATAGGCGCCAAGGTCATCAATGTATCGGTTGGGCCGGCATTTACACAGTATGAGCTCCAGCCTGCCCCCGGCATCAAGGTTAGCCGTATTGTCAATCTAACTGATGACATCGCTTTAAACCTTGCTTCTTCCGGTGTCCGTATTGAAGCGCCCATTCCGGGAAAGGCTGCCATTGGGGTAGAGGTGCCTAATAAAGAGGTAGCGCCCATCAGCCTTAGAAGCGTCCTCGAGTCTCCCGAGTTTCAAAAACATCCGTCACGCTTGGCTGTAGCTCTGGGTAAGGATATTTCGGGTGAAAACATCGTCATAAACCTGGCAAAAATGCCTCACATTCTTATTGCTGGCGCTACCGGTTCAGGTAAGAGCGTATGCATTAACTCCATTGTGGTGAGCTTACTTTATAAGGCATCTCCGGAAGAGGTTAAGCTTCTTATGGTAGACCCCAAGGTAGTGGAATTAGGTGTTTACAATGGTATTCCTCATCTGCTGATTCCGGTTGTAACCGATCCAAATAAGGCAGCAGGAGCGCTTCGTTGGGCGGTTTCCGAGATGACGACGCGCTATAAGCTATTTGCCGACAGGGGGGTCAGGGATCTATTGGGCTACAATGCCTCCATTGACGAAGCAGGGGAGGGCACCAAGCTTCCTCAGATTGTCATCATCATAGACGAGTTGGCCGACCTCATGATGGTAGCCCCCCATGATGTAGAAGACTCCATCTGCCGCTTGGCCCAGATGGCACGAGCGGCCGGCATGCATTTGGTTATTGCCACTCAAAGGCCTTCGGTTAATGTCATCACAGGCGTTATCAAGGCTAATATTCCTTCCCGTGTAGCCTTTGCCGTATCATCCCAGGTGGACTCCCGTACCATAATCGATATGGGCGGGGCTGAGAAGCTGTTAGGTAAGGGTGACATGCTCTACTATCCGGTTGGTATACCAAAGCCCATTCGTGTCAAGGGAGCTTTTGTAGAAGACAAGGAAGTGGAGTTGGTTGTTGATTTTGTTAAAAATCAAATTCATGCCCACTATGATCAGGAAATAATCGAGAACATCAACGAAAATGTCAAAAATGAAGATGACGATGCTGCTGAAAGCGGAAGTGATGAGCTCTTAAATCAAGCCATAGAAGCGGTAATTGATTGCGGACAGGCCTCGGTTTCCTTTATCCAAAGGAAATTCAAGGTGGGTTATGCCAGGGCCGGAAGGATCATTGATCAAATGGCCGAACGCAATGTTATCAGCGGTTATGAAGGAAGTAAGCCCAGAAGAGTTCTGCTTTCACGGGAGCGCTGGGAAGAGATGAAAATGTCCAGTTATAGTACGGGGGATGATTTATGAAGTGGATTGAAAGTATACCGGTAAAATACGACATCTCGTTGGCATTCATAGTGCTAATAATAGCTATTCTCACTGTTTACATGGGTATCCGCTGTATCAGGCGGGTTAATATTCCAACGGTTATAACCTTTGTCGTTCAGCTATGCTTGTTGACTACCGGTGTTCTTACAGTCCTCAACCGCGTTGTGGTTATACCTCCCTACGAAATTGCGATGATTCTGTTTGGTGTCCTTTTGCCTGCCTTTTTTCTGTTTTTTGACTATATTAAGATGAAGAAGCGGATTAAACAGGCTAATTCAGATGTTCCACTTATTGAGAGGATGGAAAAACAGAGCAATAAGGGATGGCGTTACGAGGACTATATTGATCAGCCCATTGAGTGGAAGGCTGAGATTCAAGCCGGTATCATCGTAAACAACCTCAATTTAACAGATAAACATCTTAAAACAAATGTGACACAGCAGCTTTCAGTTGTCCATAAATTAATTGACACTCAAGCCTACAAGCAGGCTTTGGATATTTACACCATTCTTTCCGGTATCTTAAGCGAAAGCCCGCTTATTGCCTATAATACAGCCTGGCTAAGCCATAAAAATCAACTTTTTGAAGAGGCAGTCAAATTTTATAAAAAGGTGCTCTCTCTCATTGGCGAAGAGCCAAAAAGCAAGTCTCAAAAGAAGCATGATCCCGCCGAGGAAATAGAGGACATCCGTGCCAGTACTCACTTTGGGTACGGCTTAAGTCTTTATGCCATGAAAAAATATGAACTGGCTGTAAATCAGTTCGGTTTAGCCAAGAAAGCTGCGGGTGAGCTCCGGGAGGCCGATATCAATATAGCGCGGTGCTATATGGCTGTCGGTAATCTGGATGAGGCACAAAAGCATATTAAGACAGCTCTTAAGTCAAAGGAAGACAACAAACTCCGTTACCTCCTGGCCCGTCTCTGTTTTGAGAAGAACGAGGAAATGGAATGTAAATACCAGTTGGAGACCATTGTAGCAAGCGATGCTGAATTCACAGAGGCCTGGGCTTTATTGGGAAAGCTCTATCGCAAGAACGAAGATTGGAAGAATGTTCAGGTTGCCTATAAGAAGCTTATTCAATTGACACCCCAGGATGCCGATTCCTACTACCGACTTGGTGTTGCCCAACGTCAGGAGGAAAAAACAGAGGAAGCCCTGGCAAGCTTTAAATTTACTACCGAACTCATGCCCGACCACAGCAGAGCGTTATATAGCATGGCTTCAATCTTTGATGCCCAGGGAAAGACCGACAAGGCCGTAGACTTTTTGAATAAGTCCCTGGAAGGAAATGAAAAGCTGGAGATGGCCTATAATCTCCTCGCAGAAATTTATATCTCCAGTGACAAAGTAAAAGAAGCCATTCATGTCTATGAGGAGTCCACCCGTGAACATCCTGAATCTTACGTGGTTCATTATAACCTTGGTGTTGCCCTCATGATGATGAAGCGGTATGAAGAGGCTGTACGAGTCTACAAACGTGCTCAAAAGCTCACGAATGATGATCCCGCTCTTTATTATAATTGGGCGTCGGCAGTGATAGGCCTTAAGGATTATTCTGAGGCAGCAAAGCTTTATAAAGAGGGCTTGAAAATCAAACCCGATGATGACGAGATATTATTTGGCCTTGCCAGAGTCTCTGCCTTATCAGGAGATGTAGAGGCTACCATGGGCTTTTTGTCCCGGGCATTTGAAATAAATCCCGATTTAAGGCTCAGAGCTAAAGCCTCCCATGATTTTTCGGCCTATCGAACCTACCCGGAATTCATGGAAATTACCAAGCTTCCCGTAAGAGAGGAGAGAAAAAATGCCTGAAGGCTTTTTACCTATAAGCCGGCAAGATCTTATAGAGAGAGGTTGGGACGTTCCCGACTTTCTTTTTGTTTGCGGGGATGCCTATGTGGACCATCCCTCTTTTGGGCATGCTGTCATTACTAGGCTTTTGGAAGATGCCGGTTATCGCGTGGGCATCATTAGCCAGCCTGACTGGCGCTCGGTTGACGACTTTAAAAAGCTGGGCAGACCCAGACTGGGAGTAATGGTCTCCTCGGGTGTTCTTGATTCCATGATCAATAATTATACGGCTGCCAAACGCAGGAGGCGGGAGGATGTCTATTCACCGGGAGGTAAGGGCGGACGAAGACCTGATCGCGCCATGATTGTTTATTGTAACCGCATTCGGGAGGCTTTCGGAGATATTCCGCTTTTGATTGGTGGCCTTGAGGCCAGCCTGCGGCGCTTTGCTCATTATGACTACTGGCAGGATGCCATACGAGCCTCTATTCTAATAGATACAAATGCCGATCTTCTTATTTTTGGCAATGGAGAGAAGGCCATTTTGGAAATTGCAGGGCTTTTAGAGAGAGGAGTCCCCGTCAAGAGCATCAAAAGTATCCGAGGGACAGCATATGCCTGTTCAGAAGAGGATCTTCCCAAAAAGCTAAAAGCAGAACTGGATTCCGGGTATCCTTTGCTGCCTTCCCGGGAACAGGTCACACAGAATAAACGGGATTACGCCAGGGCTTTTATGATCCAGTACAGGGAACAGAACCCTTTTACGGGGCAGCCCCTCATTCAGCAGGATGGGAACAGGTATATTGTACAAAACAAGCCATCACCACCCATGAGCGAGAAAGAACTGGACAGGGTGTATGCCCTTCCTTATATGCGCCGTTGGCACTTCATCTATGACAGGGAAGGGGGCATTCCGGCCCTTCATGAGGTGGAATTTTCCATAACAAGCCACCGTGGTTGTTTTGGAGGGTGTTCCTTCTGCTCCATAGGCTATCATCAGGGACGTATTATACAACCCCGGAGCAAACAGTCCATCCTGGATGAAGCTACCCTTCTCACCCAGAAAGAGGACTTTAAGGGCTATATTCACGATGTAGGCGGGCCTACCGCCAATTTTAGAAAGGCAGCCTGCAAGAAACAGGGATCGGAAGGAGCCTGCAAAGGGAGAGAATGCCTTTATCCTGAGCCGTGCAAGAATCTGGACACATCCCATGATGACTATCTGAATCTTTTACGGGAGCTTTCAAGCCTTCCGAAGGTGAAAAAAGTCTTTGTGCGTTCCGGTGTGCGCTTTGATTTTGCCATGAAGGAGAAAAGGGGTAAATTCCTGGAAGAACTGAGTAAAAACCATATCAGCGGGCAGTTGAAGGTCGCTCCCGAGCATGTATCCAACAAGGTGCTGCGGTATATGGGAAAGCCTTCCCATGAGGTCTACGAAGGCTTTGTATCCAAATATAATGCGATTAATGAAAAGCTTGGCAAAAAGCAGTTTCTGGTGCCTTACTTTATTTCAGGTCATCCGGGAAGTACGCTGGATGACGCTATTCAGCTTGCTCTCTATATCAAGCGTTTGGGCTATACCCCCGAGCAGGTACAGCAATTCATTCCGGTACCGGGTACTTTATCTACCTGTATGTATTATACAGGCCTTGATCCCCGTGACATGAAGCCATTGTATGTGCCGCGTACTGAAAAAGAGCAGGAGCTCCAACGCGCCCTTCTTCAATATGCGTTGCCAAAGAACCGGCCTTTGGTCGAAGAAGCCTTACGAAAGGCAGGGAGAAGTGACTTGATAGGCTATGGGAAGGATTGTCTCATACCACCATCGAGATCACACAAAGCTCAAACAGGCGAACAGGAAAGCGGAAAACGACCTGCTTCCAAAGCCCGAAACAAAGGCAGGAAAAACACAGGTCTACAAAAAAATCAAAAAAGCAGACGAAAAACCGGGACCGGTGGGAAGAAACGTTATAACGAGAATTAAAATTTCCCCTGCCTCGAGTTTCACTGACTCGGTACCGGTTCGAAATCTTCGATTTCGGTAACCGGTGATGTCAGTATAAGTGATGACGAGAAAATGCAATTTATTCTTTTTTAAAGTTGCATTTTTTAGGGAAAATAAAAAAGATTGCTTTAAGTAATTTATGAGATAGAACATTATAAGATCACACTAAACAAAGAAAATTCATGGCAGATCTCTTCAAAAAATAGTACATTGAATGAGAAAATAATGAAAGACACTTGAAAAAATCCTTCATTTCGTGTACATTTAAAAGGGCTATTAACAATAAATAGCAAATCATCATGATCATTCTGACTAAATCCAAACGGATTTAGCAGATAAATGTGGGAGGTACATCCATGTCAAAGGCGATAAGGATAGGAATTCTCGGTTATGGAAACATCGGTAGAGGAGTAGAGCTTTCACTCTTACAAAATCCCGATATGAAGCTAGAAGCGGTTTTTACAAGAAGAGCACCTGAAACCGTTCAAACCATTACAAAGGGTGTTAAAGTGGTTCATATAGACGATGCTGAACAATACAAGGATGCAATTGATGTTATGATTCTCTGTGGCGGTTCAGCCACCGATCTTCCAAAGCAGGGCCCCCAATTTGCCCGTCTATTCAATTGTGTGGATTCCTTTGATACCCATGCAAAAATTCCCGACTATTTCGCCAGCGTAGATGAAGCTGCAAAAGCAGGCGGTAAGACTGCTGCTATATCAATTGGCTGGGACCCCGGCTTGTTTTCTCTTAATCGCATGTATACCGGTGCCATACTTCCGGTAAGCAATGTTTACACCTTCTGGGGAAAGGGTGTAAGCCAGGGGCATTCCGATGCCATACGACGGGTTAAAGGTGTCAAAAATGCTATTCAATACACGGTTCCTGTTGACGAAGCAATTAATCGTGTCAGAAGCGGTGAAAATCCAGAGCTGTCAACGCGTGAGAAGCATCTTCGCGAGTGTTTTGTAGTTGCAGAAGATGGAGCTGACAGGACTCTTATTGAAAAGACCATAAAAGAGATGCCAAACTATTTCTCAGATTACAACACTATTGTTCACTTTATATCTGAGGATGAACTCAAGAGAAACCATGGCCAAATGCCTCACGGCGGGTTTGTCATCAGGAGCGGAAAGACTGGAGAAAACCTGGAGAATCAACACATTGTAGAATTCGCTCTGAAGCTTGACAGCAATCCTGAGTTTACCAGCAGCACCCTTGTGGCTTATGCTCGGGCTGTGGCAAAACTTAACCGGGAAGGTAAGACCGGAGCATTGACCGTATTTGATATTCCTGTAGGATATCTGTCACCCAAAACCCCTGAGGAGCTAAGAAAAGAATTGCTGTAGAATTTAAATGTATCTACACTACAATCAGGTCATCTTCGTGCATCATGTACTCTATGAGCGTGTAAATTCCAGCCCAAAAAGCAACTTCGTATTTTCCTGTGAGTTTGAGGTAAATGGGCTTGAATGTAAAAAATGGAGTAACACTTCCCAATTGGACTCCGCCAAATGTAATCATTAGGCCATTGTTCTTTTGACGCTGAATGCTCCAGATACCGTAGGGTGTTTCTATGTTCATTTTGTCCACTTGAGGCGGCCGGAAGAAAAAAGTCTGTACCTTCGTTCGTTCCGGGTTTTTTGCGAAAGAAAGATTTGCAGTTGCGATAGGATTTGAATCTTTATAAATGATATATTTTCTGGTATCTGCATAGTTCCAGTTTTCCTTCTGCATGGGCAGATTTATAATATCCGTGGTAAAGATAACCCTGCCTTGGGCGTCGCTGATCTTTTTAGCGGCGCCTATAAATTTTAGATTACTTATTTTTGCCTCAGTTTCGCCACTTTCATTTACCAGCTTCCAAGAGAAAAATCCTTTTCTTACCCGTAATTTCATAAATGGTCCTCCTCACATCATGAGATAAATCGCGCCCCCGATAATACCTGAACCGAGCATGATAAAAATAGGGTTGGGTTTCCACTTTTGCATAATGAACACTGAACTCAAAAAGAGAAGAAGAGAAACAGGGTTAAGGGATTGCAGGTCCGTTGAGAATCCGTTTTCGCCCCAAAGAGCCAATGCTAGAATGGTTAGCCCGGCCGATGCGATAAGTGCCACAACGGCGGATCTGAGTCCGGATAAAACGCCCTGCATAACCGTTAAGGACTTGTATTTAAAATAGACCCAGGCCAAAAGAGAGACAATGATGGAGGATGGAAAAATGCAGCCAATGGTGGCAATGAGCGCGCCCGGAAGGCCCGCCAGTCTGATTCCTACAAAGGCTGCGGAATTGATGGCAATTGATCCCGGCGTCATTCCCGCAAGGGTAATCAAATCGGTAAACTCTGTCAGTGTCAACCAGTGGTTCAAATTGACTACTTGATTTTGTATCAATGGCATGGCCGCCATGCCGCCTCCAATACTAAACATACCAATTTGAAAGAAACTCCAAAAAAGCTTTAAAAGTATCATTTTCCATCACCGTCCTGTTCGGCTTCTTTCTTTTGAAGCATGATTTGGGCGGCTCCGATACATCCGCAGGCTAAAATAATATACATGACATTGATTTTTAAGAAAAAGGTCGCGATAAATGCCCCTATCATTGCAAGTATAGAAATCAGCTCCTTTTTCTTTATAACATTACTGCCAAGATTCAGTACCACATCGGCAATGACTGCGGCAATTCCTGCCTGCATTCCTTTTAGAACGGCATTTACTACAATGTTTTCTCTAAATGCGGTATAAAAAAAAGAGAGGATCGAATGGATGATTAACGGTGGCAATACCGCTCCTAAAATGGTTACCGCGGCGCCTAATATGCCTGCCATACGATACCCTAAAAGTATGGATGCATTTATGGCGACAGCTCCGGGCGAGGATTGAGCAATTGCCGTCATATTCAGCATTTCATCTTCATTAATCCATTTCAGATCGTCCACGAACTTTTTCTTCATCAGAGGAATAATCACAAACCCTCCGCCGAAGGTAAATGCACTTAAGTAAAAAGTAGAGCTAAAAAGTTTCCTGTAAATATGTTTTTTTCTATCCACCTGGTATTACCCCCTCATTTATTCAGTATAGTGCTTGATTTTATATATGGTAAATATTATTATGTTATATAGTTCATAATAATTTAGTTATAATAAAGCAGGAGGCTGCTATGACATTAAGGCATCTTAAAATATTTGTTACTGTTTGTGAAACTGGCAGTGCAACCGCAGCCGGAGCAAAACTGTATATTGCGCAGCCTTCAATCAGTCTTTCAATATCCGAGCTTGAGGATTACTATGGAATCAAACTATTTGACCGTATTGCAAAAAGACTTCATATCACGGAAGCGGGCAAGCATTTTCTTCAATATGCAACGCACATTGTCGGCCTTTTTGAGAATATGGAAAAAGAGGTCAGAAATTTAGATGCGATAGGGGTTATCCGCATTGGTGCAAGCATAACCATAGGTAATTTTTTATTACCGAGTTATATATCAGAATTTAAACAGGCACATCCTCAGATGGATGTAAAAGTAGTCATAGACAACTCTGATAAAATTCAACAATATATCCTATCCAATCATATAGACATTGGAATAATAGAGGGTATTGTCCATAGCTCTTATATTATTGATCACAAGTTTCGTAACGATGAATTGGTATTAATCTGTGCAAATGATCACCCTTTTGCTCAACATAAAACCATTGAGCTTTCTCAGCTTCAAAGTGAGAATTTAATTCTTAGAGAAGCCGGAAGTGCGGGACGTGAGATATTCGACGGTACAATGATAGCACATGGATTGAAAATTTCTCCGGCATGGGAAAGTACCAGTACACAATCAATTGTACGCGCAGTTCAAGCAAACTTGGGTATTTCTGTGCTGCCTTACTTGCTTGTGCATGATTCCCTTGAAAGAAAAGAAATTAATCAATTTCAATTGAAAGGGATACGGTTTCAAAGAAGTTTTTGCGTCATTTATCATCGAAATAAATTTTTAACTGAGAGTGCAAAGGATTTTATAGCATTGTGCAAATAAGTGCCACCTATCCCGCATTTGACATGGGGAATGGTATTGTTTTACACTGATTATGATAAAAATAAACTAATGGAGAAGGATGATTTTATGGCATATACATTATTGAACGGCAAGGACCTGGCAAAAAGAATGAAGGAAGCCATGAGACAGGAAGTTAAAGACCTGGCCTCAAAGGGCAATGTTCCTGGGCTTGCGGTGGTCATTGTCGGCAATGATCCGGCTTCGAGAATTTATGTGAACAGCAAAAAAAGGGATTGTGAAGAAGTAGGGATCAGGTCCTTTGAATATACCCTGCCCGAGGAAACAAAAGAAGAACAGCTTCTTGAGCTTATTGACGCACTCAATGAAGATCAGGCCGTGGACGGTATATTGGTTCAGCTTCCTATTCCCAAGCATCTGGATGAAGGAAAGGTCATAAGAAGAATTAGCCCTAAAAAAGATGTGGACGCCTTTCATCCCTACAATGTAGGTGAACTTATGATTGGCAATCTGATCTTTGCACCCTGTACACCTGCGGGTGTCATGGAGCTTCTGAAGGATGCCGGTCTTACAATAGCGGGGAAAAACTGTGTCATAGTGGGAAGAAGCAATATCGTGGGCAAGCCCATGTCCATGCTGATGCTTCACGCCAATGCCACGGTCACCATTTGCCATTCCAAAACCAAAAATCTGAAAGAAGTATGTAAAGGTGCGGACATTTTGATAGCGGCTATCGGGAAGGCTAACTTTATTACAAAAGATTATGTCAAGGAAGGTGCCGTGGTTGTGGATGTGGGCATCAATCGCACCCCCGACGGGGGTATGACGGGAGATGTGGCCTTTGAGGAGGTTAGTAAAATAGCCTCGGCCATAACACCGGTACCCGGCGGTGTAGGTCCTATGACCAGAGCCATGTTGTTAAAGAATACAATTAAGGCCTACAATATGCACAAAAACGATAGGCTTTCTTGACATGAAATTTAAAACTGTATACAATAGTTCCATAATGGCATTGCGTATGCGTATTTTTTAGTGCCATTTATTGCTTTATTGATGATGAATTCGTATGAAAACAACAAAAGCCGAAGGAGGTGAGTAATATTCCAGATATTTTTTCTATTATAATAGGACTAGTTATTGGACTTATCGTAGCATTCATTAGTTCACTTATATTCTTCCGAAAGGGAGTTGAACATAGAAAACGTGTGGCAGAGGCAGAGTTTGAGAGTGCAGAAAAGGAAAGCCTGCGTATTGTAAGTGAAGCTGAGAAAGTTGCAGAGAGAAAAAAGCGTGATGCTTTGATAGAAGCACGTGAGGAAATTCACAAAAGCAGGGTAGAGCTTGAAAGGGAGGTCCGTGAACGCAGAACTGAGATTCAGCGTACCGAAAGAAGGCTGCAGCAAAAGGATGAAACCCTTGAAAAGAAAATGGATACCCTTGAGAAAAAGGAAGAATCGCTGAATAAGCAGATCCGTGAAATTGAGATAAGACAGGCCGATATAGAAGAGATTCACAAAAAGCAGATTGAAAAGCTTGAAAGTATCTCCGGGCTGTCTGTTGAGGAAGCAAAACAGTATCTTTTAAGTAACATTGAGGGTGAAGTCAAGCACGAAGCGGCTATCATGGTCAAGGACATTTATGAGCGCGCCAAGGAGGAAGCTAACCGTAAATCCAAGGAAGTGTTGTCCACAGCCATTCAGAGATGTGCCGCCGATCATGCATCGGAGATTACAGTTTCAGTGGTGGCTTTACCAAATGATGAGATGAAGGGCCGAATTATCGGAAGAGAAGGTCGGAATATCAGGACTCTTGAGACGCTTACAGGAATTGATCTGATTATTGATGATACACCTGAAGCCGTTATATTGTCCGGATTTGACCCCATCAGACGTGAGGTCGCCCGTATTACCCTTGAGAAATTAATTATTGATGGAAGAATTCACCCTGCCCGTATTGAGGAAATGGTTGAAAAAGCGCGCAAAGAGGTCGACAATGCCATTCGTGAGGAAGGCGACCGCGCGACATTCGAAACCGGTGTTCACGGCTTGAATCCTGAGATTGTCAAGCTGCTTGGCAAGCTCAAGTACAGAACAAGCTATGGACAAAATGTTCTCCAACACTCTATCGAAGTATCCCACCTTGCAGGACTTATGGCTGCCGAACTTGGTGAGGACGTGACGTTGGCAAAGCGTGCAGGTCTTTTACACGATATCGGCAAGTCAATAGACCATGAGGTGGAAGGAACCCATGTCACTATTGGTGCTGACATTTGTAGAAAGTATAAAGAAAGTGAAGATGTCATTCACGCCGTAATGGCTCACCATGGCGATGTAGAAGCAACCACAATCGTAGCAGTTCTGGTTCAGGCTGCTGATGCTATTTCGGGTGCTAGGCCGGGAGCCAGAAGAGAAACTTTGGAAACTTATGTTAAGCGTCTGCAGAAGCTGGAGGAGATTGCAAATACCTTCCCTGAGGTTGACAAATCCTTCGCCATTCAGGCCGGACGTGAGGTCCGTATCATGGTTAAGCCGGAGCTTGTTAATGATGATAGCATGATCATGGTGGCGCGAGACATTGTCAAACGAATTGAAAATGAAATGGACTATCCAGGGCAAATCAAGGTTCATGTCATCAGGGAAACACGAGCCGTAGAATTTGCAAAATAGTTGTATGCAGGAAGCGTGAAAACGCTTCCTGTGGTTTTTTGTACAAGAGCTCTATTAGAGAGGAAGAATTAATTGAAGATCCTTTTTGTTGGTGATGTATTTGGGGAACTGGGCAGGGAGACACTTAAGGCCAAGATGTCCGAGCTTAAATCAGTTTATAAGCCTGATTTTTGCATAGCAAACGGTGAGAACGCAGCGGGTGGTAAAGGCATCAGCTACAATACATCCCAGGAAATCTTTGATACCGGTATTGATGCCATAACCATGGGCAATCATACCTGGGCCCGCAAGGAAATACTAAATATTATTGATTCCGGTATTAAGATCATCAGACCGGCTAATTATCCAAAAGGAGTACCTGGAAAAGGGCGCCTGGTCTTAGAAAAAAACGGTATGCGTCTGGCGGTTATAAGCCTTTTAGGGCGAGTTTACATGGATAGCCCTGTAGATTGTCCTTTTCAAACTGCAGATCGGGAGCTGGCCTATCTTAAAGGTCAAGCTGACACCATTCTGGTCGATTTTCATGCCGAAGCTACCAGTGAGAAGACAGCACTAGCCTATTATCTAGATGGACGTGTCTCATGTGTGGTAGGAACCCATACTCATGTTCAGACAGCGGATGAGAGAATATTGGACAAAGGCACGGCGTTCATTTCCGACGTGGGTATGACAGGCCCTGCGGATGGCGTTATCGGTGTGGAAAAAGACCTCATTATTCGGAAATTTACTTTGGGCCTTCCCATACAGCATGAGATTGCCGAGGGAAGATCCCAGATTAACGCAGTCATAATAACCATAGATGAAGAAAAAAAGAGAGCAACTGAAATAAAAAGAATATCGGATTATATAAAGATTTAAGTGATTTGTTTTTGGAGGTTGTCAAATATGGATGTGTTGAAGGTTTCTTCCAAGTCCAATCCTAATTCTGTGGCAGGGGCTATTGCCGGTGTAATACGGGACAGAGGTATTGCGGAAGTGCAGTCCATAGGGGCCGGTGCATTGAATCAGGCAGTAAAGGCTGTAGCTATTGCAAGAGGCTTCCTGGCACCTTTGGGTATTGAATTGGTCTGCATCCCGGCCTTTTCAGAAATATTAATCGACGGTGAAGAACGTACAGCCATGAAGTTGATAGTTGAGCCCAGAAGAACATTATGAACGGAGAGGTATCATGAGTTACAGAGATAATTATCACTTTTGGCTTGAGAGCTCTTATTTTGACGAAAGCACAAAGGCTGAGCTATTAAGCATTCAAAACGATGAAAAAGAGATAGAGGATCGTTTCTACCGTGATCTTGAATTTGGAACGGGTGGTATGCGGGGAATGATTGGTGCCGGTACCAACCGTATAAATAAATATACCATACGCAAAGCCGCAAAGGGATTTGCAAATTTCATCATAAAGCAGGGTGGGGAAGATAAAGGCATAGCAATAGCCTATGACTCCCGCCGCTTTTCTTATGAATTCGCGCTGGAAACCGCATTGGTTATGGCCTGTAGCGGAATTAAGACTTATCTTTTTGACGAATTGCGTCCTACGCCGCAGCTTTCCTTTGCCGTTCGCTATCTGGGGTGTGCCGGCGGAGTAGTTATCACAGCCAGCCATAACCCTAAAGAATATAACGGTTTTAAAGCATATGGCAGTGATGGCGGTCAGCTCCCGCCCAAAGAATCCGATTTGGTAATCGATGAGGTCAACGCCATTTCAGATATGGCTGGTATAAAATGCATGGATAAGGAGGAGGCACTTAAAAGAGGTCTTTTGATCATAATAGGTAAGGCCTTGGACGATGCCTACTGCGAAGCTCTTAAAAAGGTTTGCGTTAATCCCATGCTCTCCAAAGAATTTGGTAAAGACGCTAAAATGATTTATACACCGCTTCATGGTACCGGAAACAAGCCAGTACGAAGAATTTTGAAAGAGATTGGCTTTGAGAAGGTATTCGTTGTAAAGGAACAAGAGCTTCCTGATCCGGACTTTTCAACAGTGAAATATCCAAACCCGGAAGAGAAAGCAGCCTTTGAAATAGCAATTCGGATGGCAAAGAAAGAGGATGTGGATCTCATCATAGGTACCGATCCCGATGCAGACCGCATTGGTGTTGTCGTCAGAGATAACTCCGGCGAGTATATCACTCTATCCGGCAATCAAACAGGATGCCTGCTTTTAGAGTACATCCTTTCCCAAAAGCAAGAAAAAGGTGAGCTACCTGAAAATGCCTTTGTGGTCAAAACCATCGTATCCAGTGAGTTGGCACGAAAGATCGCCGAATACTATGGGGTGGAGCTTCTTGATGTACTCACAGGATTTAAGTTTATTGGTGAACAGATTAGACTTCTGGACGACACCGGTCTAAAAAAATTCATATTTGGCTTTGAAGAGAGCTATGGTTATCTTGCAGGTACTCATGCCCGTGACAAGGATGCGGTCGTTGCCGCTATGCTGGTGGCTGAAGTTTATGCCTGGTACAAGTCAAGGGGTATGAATCTCTATGAAGGGCTTTTGGAGGTCTTTAAAAAATACGGCTATGTGAAGGAAGGTATTGATTCTTTCACATTAAAGGGTAAGGAGGGCCTTGAAAAAATAGCTGGTGCTATGGAATCCTTAAGGGACAAAAACCCTAGGTCATTTGGACATTCGCAAGCAGCATCTGTTTCCGACTATGAGGCTAAGGTCACCCTCAATTTTTTGACAGGAGAAAAAACATGTCTGGACTTGCCCCAATCCAATGTGCTCCATTATAAGATGACTACGGGATTTTGGTTTTGTATCAGGCCGTCGGGCACTGAGCCCAAGATTAAAATCTATTACGGCGTTACCTCAGATTCACTGAACGGTGCGGAAAGAGAGCTTACGACCTTAAAAAAAGATGTTCTATCCGTTGTTGGTCCTTTGCTTGAGTGATATTAGGCCTAAAGCTTTTTTGTTGCCAAGCCGATACATGATGATAGAACGTTATATAGAGAGAGTTACAGCCTAGTTTACTTTATTTGGTCCGGAGGGTAAATCTTTGTGAGAAGAGTGAGTCTTGAGAGAGCTCGGACAGGAGTTCATGTTGCTCGTACCATACTTTCATTGGATGGTATTATCCTTTTATCTGCAGGGGCAGAACTTAACGAGGAAATGATTGCAAAACTCCGGCATTACGGTATTACAGAGGTCTATATCGATGATGAGCTTTCCAAGGATATAGTGGCTCCAGAGATTATAAAAGAAGAAATAATAACCGAGGTTAAATCTCAAATAAAACACATGATGACCACACCCACCATCAAAATATCGGTGGAGGGAAAAAAGGTTCTTGAAATTGTGGACAAGCTCATGACCAATATTCTTCAGAACGACAATATTATTATGAACCTGTCCGATATCCGTTCAGTTGATGATTATACCTTTTCCCATAGTGTTAATGTTTGTATTCTGTCGCTCATTACAGGCGTCTCCATGGGAATAAAGGGAGACAATCTCAGAAACCTGGGTGTAGGAGCCCTGCTTCATGATATTGGAAAGGTCAGAATTGATGAAGCGATTCTTCAAAAACCTTCCAGTCTGACTGTAAGTGAATATGATGAGACCAGAAGGCATACGGTTTACGGTTTTGAGATTTTAAAGAATTCCAGTGACATTAATTCAACGGCTCATATCATTGCTCTTTCCCACCATGAACGTATTGATGGCAGTGGTTATCCCTACAATCTGAAGAATGGCGATATTCCGATGCCTGCGCGCATTGTGGCTGTGGCTGATGTTTTTGATGCATTGACTACGGATCGTGTTTATCGCAAAAAAATGCTTGCCAACGAAGTTGTTGATTACATGTGCTCGCTGGCCAACAAGCATTTTGATAAAGCTGTGCTTGACGCATTTATTAAACATATAGCCAACTACCCTGTGGGTACGGCTATTGTGCTTAACTCAGGAGAAAAGGGACTGGTTGCCAAGTATAATCCTGGTTTTCCAAATCGGCCGGTTATCCGAGTGGTTATTGATGAAGATGGGAAAATGCTATACAAGCATAGAGAAGTCGACCTTTCAAGGAAACTGGAATATCGGATCATTGGTTTATGGGATATTTAGCTGTTCCTTAAAATACGGTGCTGGGATACGAGGTGCGTTTTGGCAAGAACGCACCTTTCTTTTTACTTTTCTTTCATGTACAATGAATTTGTTAGAATGAACTGTCACTTTATGGGGGATTATAATGAAATTTGAGGGTATTAAAATATCTGATTTAAAATCCGGAGAGACCATTAATGGTATTTATATTTTAAAAACCGTTGAGTTTAAAATTTCAGCAAATAAAAAAACCTATCTCGATATGACCTTGGCCGATCATACCGGTGATGTTTCAGCAAAATGGTGGGACGCGGGAGAGGCGGATTACAGCTCTCTGACTTCCAATAAGCTCTACTATGTCAATGCACGGGTGGACCTTTGGAAGGATGCCTTGCAGCTTTCTCTGAATAAAATAAGGCTAGCTGACGAGGAGGACCAAAAATCTATTGGTGAATTCGTTCCCTCTGCACCCCTCACACCTCAGGAAATGCTGGAAGAAATCTATCTTTTTGCAGCCAAAATAAAGAATACCGAGATCCGTTCAGTTGTCATGCAGCTTCTTGATGAGAAGGAAGAAAAGCTACTCTATTACCCTGCAGCCAAGAGCCTTCATCACGCCATCAGAAGCGGCCTTTTGTATCATATCGTACGCATGCTTCGAACCGCGGAGGCGCTTTGCAGCGTATATCAAGGCGTTAATTCCGATTTAGTCTTTGCGGGCGTGATTATCCACGATCTGGCCAAGATCGGCGAGCTCTCCAGTAATGAGCTGGGTATAGCTGAATACTCCAAACAAGGACAATTTCTGGGCCATATCATCATGGGTGTTGAAGAAGTGGAGAAAGCCGGAAATCTTGTTGGTGCATCCGAAGAAGTCCTTCTGCTTCTTAAGCATATGATTGTCAGCCACCATTACGAGGCAGAGTATGGAAGCCCTAAAAAGCCTTTATTCCTGGAGGCGGAGCTCCTTCATCATATCGACCTCATCGACGCAAGGGTTTATGATTATCAGAATGCAATACGAAATGTTAAGCCTGGGCAATTTTCTGATCCGGTTTGGTCACTGGATCGAAGAAGTGTATATAAAATAGAATTAGAGGATTAAATTGTGCATCTTCTTTATGGAGGTTAGGCAATGATAAAAAACTATATTCTTGATACAAACGTCATCATCCATGATCCAGGCTGTTTTTATAATTTTGAAGACAACAATGTGATTCTTCCTATAGTGGCTATTGAAGAGCTGGACAGCATAAAAAACCGGGAAGGCATGGTAGGCTACCATGCCAGAATGGCAGCCAGAGAACTTAATAACCTAAGGAGCAAGGGGAATCTGGCAGAGGGTATTCAAACTGAGAACGGTGGGACTATCCGCATTGAACTCGATCATATGGACATGTCCTGCATTCCTCAAGGAATAGACACCCGAAAGAATGATACTCGGATTCTGGCTATGGCTAAGAACCTGCAAAAAGAATATGGGGAGGATATCCCTACCATTCTGGTTACCAAGGATGTGTATATGGCCATCAAGGCCGATTCTTTCGGATTGCCTGCCCAGGACTACAATAACGATAAAATAAAGTGTGATGAGCTTTATACAGGCTATCGGGATGTCTTTGTCTCATCTGAGAAAATGAATGCCATTTTTAAAGGGGGGCTTCCGATAGAGGAGCTGGAGCTGGAAGATCCTCTTCTTCCCAATGAATTTCTTTACATTACCAGTACCGATGATGATAACCATAAGGTTTTGGCACGCTTTGACGGTAAAAATATCGTGCCTTTAAAGTACTCAAAACAAAATGCCTGGGGCTTGACTCCCATAAACAGGGAGCAGAAAATGGCCTTTGAGCTTCTTATGGATAAAGATATTCCTTTTGTGACCATCACTGGCGGAGCGGGCTCGGGAAAGACAATTCTGGCTACCGCTGTAGCTTTGGAAAAGGTCATCGAGCAGGGGGAATACGCCAAAATCGTTTTTGTTCGGCCCACCGTGGCTGCAGGTAATGATATCGGATATCTCCCCGGAACAGAGGATGAAAAGCTCCGTCCCTGGATGGGAAGCTTTTATGATGCCATTGAGAATTTGATGAGCGTTAAGATCAACACAAAGGATGAGCACGCAAAGCCAATTCGCCACATGGATAAGCCCGACTTTTCTGTGGATCATTTTATTGAGACCTATAAGGCAAGGGGCATAATTGAGACCAAGACTTTTACCTATATGAGAGGGCGCACCTTGAGCAATGCCTTGGTTATTGTAGATGAGGCTCAGGAGCTTACACCGCATCTTGCCAAGCTCATGCTGACCCGTGCCGGTTTCGGCTCCAAGTTTGTGTTTCTGGGAGACCCCTCGGATAACCAGATTGACAATGTTCTGGTGGATGCCAAGAGCAATGGATTGGTGTATACGGTGGATAAAATGAAGGCGTTTGCCATAACCGGCCATGTTGCTTTAAAACAAGTAGAGAGAAGTCCTTTGGCCGGTATAGCCGAAAAGAACATGTAAGCTTTATGAGTTGTAGTGTCCTCTTGAAAATTGTATAATAGAGATGTCCTTAAGGAAAGTCGTGAGGAGTGGCGAGATGGTAGAAATTGTTAAAGTAGAAAATCAACGTCAGATGAAAACATTTGTCAGAATTCCTTTTAAACTGTATAAAGATAACCCGTATTGGGTTCCGCCCCTTATCTCTGACGAAAAGTTCACCTTGGATAAAACAAAGAATCCTGCTTTTGAATACAGTGAGGCGCAGTTGTGGCTGGCCTATAAGGATGGTAAGCCCGTAGGCCGAATAGCGGGCATCATCAACCATAGTTATATCAATAAATGGGGGAAGCGTTATGCACGCTTTGGCTGGGTTGACTTTATTGATGATTGTGATGTTTCTAAAGCTCTCTTTGACACAGTGGAGTCCTGGGCAAAGGAGAAGGGGTTGGAAGGTGTTCACGGGCCTTTGGGCTTCTGTGACTTGGACAAGGAAGGTCTGCTTGTAGAAGGCTTTGAGGAAATGGGTACCTTTATAACCATTTATAATTTTCCATACTACATGAAGCACATAGAGGCTTACGGTTATACCAAGGATGCGGAGTGGATTGAGATAGACATTACCATGCCAGAGTCCGATCCTGCCAGCAAGATTTCTGCATTAGCCGAAAAAGCCAAGGAGAAGTATGGGCTGAGCGTGGTACCTACAAAGAAAACGAAAGATTTGATACCTTACATACCGGAGATTTTTGATCTCGTTAATAAAGGCTATGAGCATCTTTACGGTGTTGTCCCCATTACCGAAAAGCAGGTAAACTCTTATGTCAAACAGTTTTTTTCCTTTGTAAATGTGGATTACATCAGCCTGGTAAAGGGTGAGGATGGTAAGCTGGCTGGTTTTGGCATCATTCTGCCTTCTCTTTCTCAGGCCGTTAAAAAAAGCAAGGGACGTCTCTTTCCCTTCGGCTTTGTTCGTTTCCTAAAGGCTATCAAGAAAAATGACACCCTGGATTTGTATCTGGTAGCCATAAGGCCTGAGCTGCGTTCAAAGGGCGTTCCCTATGTCATGTTGGACGAGCTGACCAGAACCGCACTCAAGAATGGCGTTGTCAGAGCAATCGCGTCTCCGGAGCTTGAAACCAACCACGCCGTTCACTCTATGTGGCGAAATTATCAGACACGCATCCATCGCCGGAGACGCTGCTATCTCAAGCTCTTTGATGGTACAGCCCAGGAACAGCAAAAAGCTGAATAACTTTTACTCATTTTTACTAAATATATATCATCTACTGGCAATAAAGGAGGTTTCTTATGGACAACGGATATATCTATACCTGGCTCGGGTTAATGCTTGTTCTGATAGCCATTGAAGCTGCTACCGTCAGTCTCACGACCATTTGGCTGGCTGCAGGGTCGTTGGTTGCCTTTCTCCTTGCCCTCTTCGACGTATCTCTATGGATACAGATTACTGTTTTTTTAGCTGTATCGGTGTTGTTGCTTATCTTTACAAGACCGGTCGCTGTGAAATACCTCAAGGTGGGCACCCATAAAACCAATACTGATGCCCTCATTGGAGAAAAAGGTATTGTTATCATGGATATCACGGAGTTTGCCACCGGGCAGGTTAAGCTGAAGGGGCAGATTTGGTCGGCTATCAGTAAATCAGGTAAACCTATACCCAAAGACACCGAGGTGGTTGTTGAAGCTATTGAAGGCGTAAAGCTAATTGTGAGCGCCTCTGAATAGATAAAATTAATAGGAGGTCATTATTATGGGATACTTTTTACTCTTTTTAGTCGCTGTAATCATCATCATCATTATTAGCAATGTTAAGGTTGTTCCCCAGGCGCAGGCCTATATCGTGGAAAGACTGGGCGCATATAAGGAAACCTGGTCGGTGGGCCTTCATATCAAGGTACCCCTTATCGATAAAATTTCCAATCGGGTGTCCATTAAGGAAAAAGTTCTGGACTTTCCGCCCCAGCCTGTTATCACCAAGGATAATGTCACCATGCAAATTGACACGGTTGTCTATTTTCAAATTACTGACCCCAAGCTATATACTTATGGGGTTGAACGGCCCATGATGGCCATTGAAACCTTGACAGCCACTACACTGCGTAATATTATCGGCGACCTGGAGCTGGATGAAACCCTGACTTCACGTGACATTATCAATACCAAGATGCGTATTATCCTGGATGAAGCTACCGATCCATGGGGCATCAAGATCAATCGTGTAGAAGTAAAGAACATCATTCCTCCCGCTGATATCCAGAATGCCATGGAAAAGCAGATGCGGGCAGAACGCGAAAGACGCGAAGCTATTCTTAGAGCCGAAGGTGAAAAGACCTCCAGTATTTTGGTTGCTGAAGGTAAAAAGCAGTCTGTTATTCTCGAAGCTGAGGCTGAGAAGGCATCCGCCATTTTACGCGCCGAAGCTAAAAAGGAAGCTACCATCAGAGAGGCTGAAGGACAGTCCGAGGCTATTCTAAAGGTTCAAAGCGCTACTGCACAGGGTCTTAAGATGATCAAGGAGCAGGAGCTTAGCCCGGAGGTTATTGCCATCCGAAGCCTTGAAGCTTTTGAAAAAGCCGCTGACGGCAAGGCAACCAAGATCATTATTCCTTCTGAAATTCAGAACATGGCTTCCTTGGTTACCTCCATTAAAGAACTGTCTAGCAATTAAAATGTTTTACAAAGAAGATAGCGTATCATAATCGTTAAATGTGTATTAAGAAGGCTGGCCTCAATTTGGAGGCCAGCCTTTTGTAATTAGTACTTCTTTTTTGCTGAATGCTTTCCGGTAGAAGAATATTACCAGCTTATGCCAGCTTTCTTACAGGATATTTATTGTTAAGCTCCACATAGGCATTGGCGCGAATGAGGGCATGTTCTATGTCTTCGCAAAAATTATCTTTACCGGCCAGGTCAATGAAGCCATGCTTGGTCATGAGCTCATAAGGCTGTGACTGTACCTGGGTAAACAGAAGCAAAATGCTATGCCTGCGGCAATAGGAGTAGGTTTTGAATAAAGCGTGATAGCCTGTTGCATCCATATAAGGAACGTGTCTCATGCGAATTATCATAACGCGTGTAGGTGTAATATTGTCATGAATTATATTCGTAAATTTATCGGCAGCTCCAAAGAAAAAGGGCCCATAAACCTGGAAGATCTGGATTGCCGGGTTAATACCCTCAGGATTGTTAAGGGCAATATCAGGGCTGTCTTCCAGTTCATCTTTGATAGACTCTACCTTGGTGATATCGGCCATGCGCTTCATAAAGAGGAAGGCTGCCATGACAACACCAAATTCTATGGCTACAACTAGGTCTACAACCACAGTGAGAACAAAGGTGGTGAGAAGGATGGCTATATCGGTCTTGGGAGCTCTAAGCAAATTTTTAAAGGCACGCCATTCGCTCATATTGTAAGCCACGACTATGAGGATGGCCGCCAAAGTGGTCATGGGAATCATTTTGGCCAGAGGCATTAAAAGCATCATAATGGCCAGCACGGTAAGAGAATGAACAATGCCTGCAACGGGAGTTCTGCCGCCATTTCGAATATTGGTGGCAGTCCGGGCTATAGCGCCTGTAGCTGGGATACCGCCGAATAAACCCGAGAAAATATTGGCAACGCCTTGAGCCACCAGTTCCATGTTGGAGCGATGTTTACCACCAATCATACCATCGGCCACAACAGCTGATAATAATGATTCAACTCCTGCCAATACAGCGATTGTCAAAGCAGTAGGGAAAAGTTCAGTAATAAGTGAGAGGCTTATCTCAGGCATTTGAAAAGTAGGAAGTGCAGCTTTTAGATTACTGTAACGGTCTCCGATGGTCTCTACCTTAATTCCAAGAAGCTGAACGGCTCCTGTTGTAATAATAATAGCCATCAGAGCGCCCGGGATCTTTTTGTTTATGTATGGCCAGCCTACGATAATGAGGATGGCAATGAGACCTACAATAAGACTATTAATGGATAATGTATGAATGGACTTAATGTATTCACTGATTCTTGGTATAAACTCCGATGGCGTTTTTTCCATTTTAAGACCAAGAAAATCACTGATTTGCTGGGAGAAGATAACCACTGCTATACCGCTGGTAAAGCCTGTCGTAATGGGATAAGGAATCAGCTTGATAACACTTCCCAATTTCATAAGGCCCATAAAGATAAGGATAAATCCCGCTAAAATAGTGGCTATGACAAGTGCCGGATAGCCCTTTTTTTCGATGATGCCATAGATAATGACGACAAAGGCACCTGTGGGTCCACCAATCTGAACACGGCTTCCGCCTAATAAGGAGATGAGAAAACCTGCGATAATTGCAGTATACAAGCCTTTTTCAGGAGAAACGCCCGATGCGATTGCCAGAGCGATGGAAAGCGGAATAGCGATGATACCAACAATGAACCCGGCTGTTAAGTCTTTTAAGAATTGTTCCTTCGAGTAACCATCCTGCAAGACGGTAAATAACTTTGGCTTTAGCATATTAATTACCCTTTCATGATTTATGCAACATCTAATAAATTATCACTTATCATGATAGGTGTAAACAAAAAACACTTAATATTTTTAGTCCAAACCTTATTGGGTTGAAGAAACCTGCTGGTTCCTAAAGTCGGCAAGGAGAAGATCTACCATTCGACCATAGCTCTTTACACCATCTTCTTCACCATTGAGCTTGAGATAGGTGTCATTCATTTTATTGGCCACTTTTTTGGTGATACCTTGGAACTGCTTCCAGTAAGCCTGTTCGTTTTGCAGGTCCCGAAGATATCCTGAGCTGTAGTCGTTTGTCAAAGCAAAGTAGCGGTCAGGGTTTACACCATATAGTACGTTCATGGAATATTGAAGTGCCATGACACTGCCCGAGTATTTAAAATCCACATCAGGATGGGCCATGCAAGCAATATAGGCGATATAGTTGGCTTCATCTTCGCGTGCATAGCCGCGCTGATGGGCCATTTCATGTAGGGCGGTAGAGGCCCATGTCATGGGAGGAATATCTGCATCAATGTTTGCTTCCCCGGTAAGACAGGAATAAAGCCCAATAATATTGGTATGGGACATGAGTCTGGATAGAAGGACAGGTTTTGGAGGACCGTATTTTCCACCTAAAAATGGATAGCGTTTTTCGACTTCCTTATATCCAAGTGAAGAACGTTTTACTATAGACTTAAAACCATTTTCAACTGTCATCACGCCATTTTGGTCTTCCTTTACCTGTTCACGTAATGCATTTGTGTTTTTGATAAGCCATTTGCACATGGCCTCCAATTCATCAACGCTGGAATCACGAACCTGGATATTGGCATTATCAGCAAAGGATAATCGCTCATAATTGACATTCCAGACCATGGTTTGAACAAAGAACCACAATGAGCCAATCATTACGATATTGGCAAGGAAGGGGAGAAAGACCGACCATCTGTGTTGTCTGACTGCTTTTATAATCAAGTAGATAAGTCTTACCACGAGATAGATCACTATCAAATAAATAGCAAGCTCTGCGACCGACACAGGGATTAACCCTGTCAGTAGACTCACCGGCTGCATTATAATCTTGTAAAGACCTTGTGAATAATACTTTTCGGTGAATTCCGGAGATAGTGACAACAGCCATTTAATGAGAAGTGCCAAAGGAATTAGGAGCAGAAAAAAGAACTTGTGCTTATATTTAGGTTTATTATCCCACTTTAAGGTTTTGTATTGGTACATTATTAAAATCCTCCGTTAAGCTCTTCAGGTTCTTATTGTGAATACAACAAGGTTCTGGGGTACCCACTCGCCATCTTTAATGGCGTTAGTGGGTCAGGTTCTTATTATACATAATGTTGGCACAATTTATCATAGGATGAAAGAACTATGTGCTTTTGTAAATTCATTTTCTAAACTAAAGGAACTATCTGCCTATAGTTTGGATATATCCGCTAAAATAATTGCAGAAATATTTATAAAAGTTTTGTATAATATAGACAAGGTAGATATTTCTATTCTACCATACTTTTGTTAGGAGGGGTTTATCGTGATTGAGAATGTGAGTAATGAACTTCGAAAGTATTTTGAAGGGAAGCCGGTTATTTCTTCTTTACTGGGATTGGATATGGTGCTGCTTTACGGATATGTCGCTCTCATGATCATTAATAGCTTTTTCTACCTTGGAGGACTCATCAGTGCATTGCTCTTTTATTTGTTTATTATCTCAATTTTATTATGCTTGGCCAATAAGAATTTTAATGTGCTCATGATTGGCCTGGGTGCTGTAGCTGTAGTCAATCTTATAGAGTTTTTAGTTTTTCTTTTCAAATATGAATCATTTAGCTGGTCTTATCTGTTCGCAGTGATCGTTTACGGCTTTTTCGCTTATTCGGCCTATAAAAAGACTCTGGCGAAGTAGAAAAAGCACACAGGAATACATATGTATACTTAATGTCCAATCGCTTGGTTGATAAACCAGGCGATTTTTCTATTTTGGGGTTGAGGCCTGCACCTTTAAAACAAAGATTCTATCAACATTATCCTAAGAATATTTGGAAATTTATTAGGAAAGTCTTGACAATCTCTTCCTACAATTGTAGTATGGGATAAGAGACTACAATTGTAGGAAGGAGAAAATCTTTTGAATAAGGCAAACAAAATCTCAGACGCTGAATGGTATGTCATTAAGACTCTCTGGAAAAACTCACCTCAAAATGCAAGCGAGATTATTGAGTCTTTGCGTGAAGAAACCCAATGGAATCCTAAGACCATCCACACACTTATCAGTCGGTTGGTGTCAAAGGGCGTTGTGGGAGTAAAAAAGGAGAGCCCTTACCATCTTTACTATCCATTGGTTTCTGAGGCTGAATATAAAAAAACCCAGACTGAATCATTCATTAATAAAGTCTATAACGGTTCCATTCATCACTTGGTTGCCAGTTTCATCAAGGAAGAGAAATTGAGCAGGGAAGAGCTGGATGAGCTAAGGGCACTTTTGGACGCGGATCGGGAAAGAAGGTGAAGCCATGAATTTGACTGAGGTCTTTCAAGAAGTTTTAAGGCTTTCCCTAAAGGGGACATTGCTCATAATAGTTCTCATTATAATTAAGGGCATATTAAGGGATAGGCTCAGTGCCAACTGGCATTATACAGTCTGGCTTCTGTTGATTCTCCGGCTCGTCCTTCCGGTTGCGCCTGAGGCTGAGCTTAGCCTCTATAATTTATTCAATCCGGTGATGGTCGGTATCCAGCAATATGATGAAAGCAACACAGCAATTCCCAGACTTTCAGCGGGTGTGCCTGCCGAAAGACCACAGGAGAACCATCAGCAACCCGTCGTTGGAGCAAATCAGCCCGAAACTGCTATAAACCTTCAAAATGCACCTGCATTTATGGACATCCTGGCCGTTATCTGGTTGTTGGGCGCAGTCATAATGGCTTTAATCATACTGTATTTTAATATACGGTTTTATAAGAAAATACGCTTCAGCATACCATGCCGTGATGCCATAAGCATTAGAATAATACAAGATTGCCATAAGGTAGCCTCAGTAAAACGTTCTATTCCCCTTGTCATTCATGAGGGTGTCAGGGTACCCATCCTATACGGTATCATTAGGCCCAGGCTTGTTCTGTCAGGACAGGTGTTGAAGCAGCTCTCCGAACAGGAGATGAAGTATGTGTTCATACACGAGCTCATACATTATAAACGTAAGGACATTTTCTTCAATTGGCTTATGGCATTTTTAAGGTGTGTTTACTGGTTCAACCCCGTCATTGTATACGCCTTCCACAGGATACGGGAGGATTGTGAGGTTTCATGCGATGAAAGTGTTCTGAAAAGGCTAAGCCCTTCAGAGTATCACCAATATGGACGGACTATCTTAAATCTGGCAGACATGTTTTCCGAGCCCCATACTCTGGCCTGCACCAGCGGTCTTATACAGAAAAAATCCAGTGTTAAAAGGAGAATTGGTATGATAACGAAATATAAAAAGAAAACTGCAATTGGTACGCTTATGGCTTTTGTTATGACTGTTTTGATAGGTTGCTCGACATTGACTAATGCACAGAGTGATAGGAACCAAAAGCCCGAAGACCCTACTGTTACACCCGTTCCGACGGCCACTGTTGAGTCTGTGCAGCCCACAGAACCCCCTACTAAGGAAAGTGCTGTAGCTAAAGAGACTCTTGCTCCTGTAGATGAGACGATAGAAGAAAAAGTGCAGTATAACCTTGATAAGCTCAAAGACCAGAGCTATACCGGCACCTATGGTGATGGTTATACCTGGTACACCGCAGCTGAAGAATTGGGAGCGATGGGCAAGCCGGCTATACCGGGCTTGATGGAGAAGCTCGAGTCGAAGGATGATTATGAACGATCACTAGCCATATACGCGCTCCTTCTGGCCAGCCAGCACGACAATGTCAAGATTTTTACCAACGGAGCGTACCTTGATGTTAACCTTGACTTTAATCCTGACTCGCACCCTGAAATGATTGAAAAGGCAAAGGCTTGGTGGGGCAAATATAAGGATAATTTTTAAGCACCGAAATACTACTGTTAAAAGAAGTTGCTTTTTGCTATAATATATCCCAAAAAGAAGTAGGGGGACTTATGGCAAAAGTACTAATTGTAGACGACGCAGCTTTTATGAGAATGTCCATTCGTCTTATTTTGGAGAGAAATGGCTTCGAGGTTGTGGCTGAGGCCGAAAATGGACAGGAAGCCATACATAAATATAAGGAGCTTAAGCCTGACCTTGTGACCATGGATATTACCATGCCTATCATGTCTGGTTTAGAGGCACTGAAAGAGATCCGAAGCTTTGACCCCCGTGCGAAGGTGCTTATGGTCAGTGCCATGGGTCAGGAGCCTATGGTTAAAGAGGCTATAATTTCCGGTGCCCTAAATTTTATTGTTAAACCTTTTAATGAGGAGTACATTGTTAAGACCCTCAATAAAATTGTCAGCAAATAAATAGAAGCTCCAGTGTACGCATCCCACGAAAAGGGATGCTTTTTTTATCGTTCCGTTGTGCCGTCTCTCGCCAATTCACAGTTGCTGGAAAGGCATGAAACGAGGTACAATCAGGGTATATCTGAATTTGTAAACATACGATTTGAAGGGAGAACAGGGAAATGAAAGTGGTGGCCATCAACGGGAGCGCAAAGAGTAAAGGAAACACCGCCCAGACAATCGGCGTCGTTGCAGAGGAACTGGAAGCCCTGGGTATAGAAACGGAAATTTTGACCGTCGGTGCCCAACCGGTGAGGGGATGTATCGGCTGTGGAGAGTGCCACAGGAATAAAAACGGCAGGTGCAGGTTTGACGACGACATCGCCAACGGCTATATTCAGAAGATGCGGGAGGCGGATGGGATCCTCCTGGGTTCTCCTACACACTATGCGGGCATCACCGGCTCCATGAAGTGTCTTCTGGACCGGGCTTTCTACGTGGCCGGCGCAAACGGCGGTCTGTTTCGGCATAAAGTCGGTGCCAGCCTTGCGGCTGTACGCAGGAGCGGCGGGATTACCGCGCTGGATCAGCTTAACAAATATCTGTTTTATTCAGAGATGCTGATCGCGTCCTCGAATTACTGGAATGTCATCCATGGCCGTGTTCCAGGAGAGGTGAGGGAGGACGCGGAAGGTAATCAAATCATGCGCCTTTTGGGGAAGAACATGGCGTGGCTGCTCCAGTTATGCGAAGCGGGGAAGAATGCTGTGCAGGAGCCCCAATCCGAGGCCAAGGTAATGACCAGCTTCGTGAGGTAAAAATCACACTACATAACCCCGGAAAATGTTAATGCCATGCGGCTTTTACCGCATGGCATTAACATTTACTTATTCTTTTGTAATATTCGTGGAAAAAAGATTGCAAAAAGTATAAAAAAGATAATATACTGTATCTTATAAGATGATACTAATAAAAGGAAGAGAATGCAATGCTGACCAACAGGGATCGAAATAAACAGAGTGAAATTTCATACTGGTGAATATTAACTAAAAACTATAATGATTTGAAAAACATAAAGTTGGGGGAGAACAAATTAATGAAAAAATTGATATGTATTCTTTTAGTTATAGCTACAATTATGAATTTGGGTGTACCAATATTTGCTGACAATAATTTCCTAAGTTCCATCCGAATCAGGCCGAAACATAATGAACCAATGCCAGGAAGTGATTCTCTATATTATGGATATATTGATTTAAATGAAGATTTCAATAAGGATATTTTGAGCTATACCGCGATTGTTGAGCATAGTGTAACTAATGTTAAAATTGAAGCAACTTGTCGCGGTAGTTGTAATGTAGTTGGAGCTAAAGAATATAATTTAGTTGTTGGTAAGAACGAAATCAAGCTAGTAGTATCCCAATCAGGTAGCATAAGTAAAACATATACTATTACAATTACAAGAAAACAAAACCCAGACGATGATAATAATTTGACTTCTTTATCAATTATTGATGATTCCAAAAACATGTCAATACAAGAAACTCCAAAATTTAACTCTGAAATTCAGAATTACTATGCAAATGTTGAAAATGATGTCAGTAAAGTAAATATTACTTGCATGACTGCTAATGAAAATTTGATATGTGATGACTACATATTAAACCCTGGAGATAATAAAATTGAAATACCTGTAATATCAAAGAGTGGCATAAAAAAAGTATATACAATTAATATAAATAGAGAAAAATGTTCTGATAATTCCTTTTTATATCTTGGTATTGAGGAATATGATAAAAACAATACCAAAATTGGCAATGAAGAGATAAGATATAGCTCCGACCCAAAGAATCTTGTTAAAAATGTTTCATATGACGTCTCTTCTATTAATATTTCAGTATCTTATTTACAATTTAGTAATATTAAGATAATAGGCGGTGGATCACATAGTTTAGAAGTTGGTACTAATATAATAAATATTACTATTGAGGCTGAAAATGGTGATACAAAAGTATATCCGGTAACAATAAATAGATTAAAACCGTCTGCTAAATTGGAATCCTTACAAATTAATGAATATCTATGCGGTACAGAGCAGAATTCATTTACTTTAGATGTTAATTATTCAACAAAAAAAGTAAATATTTTAGGTGTTGCAGAGAATATATCTGCAAAAGTAACTGGGAATGGAAATTACAATTTAAAAGTTGGGACTAATAAATTTACAATAACAGTAAAGGCTGCTGATGGTACAATAAAAAAATATCCGATAGTAGTTAATAGACTAAAACAAAAAAATGTTAAAGTACTTATAATTTGGACTATATTAGATTAGTAGCTAAAAATTATGATTTATCATTCTGATATCTTCATTTGTTTTCCACCGGTTTTGATGTGAATTTCTCAAAAAAGGGTATTGTGGTTTTTGAAGATATGCATTATAATAGGTTTTGTCGCTGTCGGGGTGTAGCTCAGTTCTGGCTAGAGTGCTTGCTTGGGGTGCAAGAGGTCGCACGTTCAAGTCGTGTCACTCCGACCAATATTGTCCGATTAAAAAAGATGCAAGGTTGCATCTTTTTTAATTGGATTTTTTGCTAATAATATGCTATTTGTTTTATCATATGTTAAGGGGGTGATGAGATCATGTACGCTGCCAATTTTATCACCATCGGGCGAATTGCAGGCGCTGTGTCGCTGTTTTTTATGGAACCGTTATCAGTGCCCTTTTTTGTACTATATTCGCTTTGCGGACTTAGTGATATGGTGGACGGATACGTTGCCCGAAAAACCAATACCGCCAGTAAACTTGGCGAAGTGCTTGACAGCATCGCCGATTTTGTTTTCATAGCCGTAATGCTCGTCATTTTCTTGCCAATAATTTATTTTAAAAAATGGATGATTTATTGGATTGCGGTCATTGCGTTGATTCGATTTGCAGTATTGGGAATTGGATACCAGAAATACAAAGCCTTCTCGTCTTTGCATACCTATATCAACAAAGCAACCGGCTTCATGTTGTTTTGTTTCCCCTTGATTTATCTTGCCACTGGATTGGCGGCGACAGCGGTCATGATTAGCAGTCTTGCAAGCCTGTCCGCGCTTGAAGAATTGTTTATCACGATCCGTTCAAAGCGGCTGGACAGAAATATCCGTAGCATTTTAGAATGCTTGCGAAACGAGGAATAAAGAGATTCCGTAGTTAATCTTTTGGCGTCAATATGAGTCCCATGGCGTGTATATAGCATGGGAAAAACAGGAATTTAGTGAGCAGATATAATCAAAAGTTGTATATATTTTGCGAAAGGATTATAGTATGGATCATTACAAGTCATGGGGTGAGCTTAACAAGAGACTGAGTAAAAGCTTTTACAATGAACTGAAAGGGAGAATCACATAGTTTCTGGGAGGATGAAATACTAATGGAACTTGTAGTAAAAAGATTTGAAGAGTTATCAGTCGAAGAACTGTATGAAATCCTAAAGATTAGGGTTGCCGTGTTTGTCGTAGAACAAAATTGTCCTTATCAGGAGTTTGACGACAAGGATAAACACTCATTCCATGTATATCTGAAGGATAGTGAAGGAATCCAGGCATACTTAAGAGTTATAGAAAAAGGCGTGTCCTTTGATGATGTATCAATCGGCAGGGTGCTTGCTGTAAAAAGGCGGTGCGGCATAGGCAGCAGGATTCTTGCAGAAGGAATAAAAGTTGCAAAGAATCAGTTGAAGGCAACTGCTATAAAAATAGAAGCACAGACATACGCAAAAGGGCTTTATGAAAGGCATGGATTTAGACAGGTATCGGAAGAATTCCTTGAAGACGGAATCCCCCATGTTCAGATGGTTCTTGATTTATTTGTTTAGCAGCTTGGCCCCTTATAGTGTTCAATCTGCATAACATAAACCGAAGAAAACTTGGTGTCCGAAGATTTCCTCGTTTCCGTTTATTATATTGCTATGATTCTTTACCCAAAACCAACCGCGTTGTCCGTCCGGCAGTGTTACCTGAATCCATTCGATATCATCCAATGCGGTAAATGTAACCACAGTACCTTTATCCATTGTAATTTGTCGGCTTTTTTTGTCCCTTTCTGTATAAAGAGGCAATTCCCTTAATGTGAACACCTTCCAGCTGACCTTGAAGATTTCAGGCTGAACCCTCAGGAGATGTCCGTCTGTCAGCTTATACCGAATAGGGTACTGCCATGTATGCAAAAGCGCTGCCCGTTGAAGGGTTACTATTTCACCTTTGCCTCCGCACTCAATATACGAAAACTCGCCGCCGATTTCATCGTTACCGCCGTAGAGTTGATCTTCCCCTTTTGGCCTGGGTCGGTTATTACTGGCATTCTCGTTCATATAAACAATCTTCTTACCATCAAAGCAAAAGAAGATTGAGGTATCATCGCTGCTTGGACCGTAATCGCTTATAACGATCTCTTTAAATTTATCGCTTTCGTCAATGTCGATAATGGCAAATTCTTCTGCTAAATTACCAAAATGATTGTAGTCGTATTTTAAGCCGTTTATATTAAGAACTACCCCTTGGTCAGTCGGGGTCACAACGATTTTATCAAGCTTACCATCACCGTTTAAGTCAACCTTAATCTCCTTATTATACGGATATTTTATATAGTTTGACGAACCGAGAGGTACGTGGGTATTATAATCACCATAAGTAACTTCAAGATAATAATCAAGCAATGAGGTATTATACTTGTCATCAGCAGACAGCTCATTAGACGGCTTGGCGCGTAAGGCATCCAGCTTAGCCTTTATTTCATCCTCCGACATAGTATATAAATCTTCCTCGTTTATGACTGAGGAAGAGCTTTTGGGTTCAGGTGTCATTTCAGGAAAATTCGGTTCTGTCGGTACAACGGTAGGCTGAGATGTCGGTGCTTGAGAGGATGTATTGCTAATTACAGGTGTTTGTGAGGGGGACGGGTTTATAGTAGGTGCGGCAGGATTTGTTTTGGAGCATGCGCATAATAGGATGCACAGCACCAAAAAACATGACAGGAACAGTTTCTTCATAAGAGTCTCCTCCTCATTTTATGAATTCACTGATGCGTACCTGTTTTCCCGACCAACGTAAAAAAGAAATATCCAACCGCAGTATACCGTAAAGTAGCAGTGCTTGCAATGAAAACATCTCACAAGGGTATGAGAGCATGGGCCTGCTAAAATAGCTCATCGTTCTCGATTCCGCAGGAAATATTTGTTATAATAGTATTGGTTATCAGTCTGTTCGGGAATGTATTTTGTGGAAAATTGAAAAGGGGGACTTGTTATGGAGAATGCCTGTTCTTATGTTAAAGCTCTTGGGGATCGAGAACTATGTCTCCATCAATGGAACCAGGTTAAAAGCCCTATCGGGGCAATTCAAATTCTTCATGGTATGGCAGAGCATGCAGGAAGATACGAGGCTTTCGCGAAATTTCTCAATGATGAGGGCTATGTTGTTTATGGTCACGATCACTGGAGTCAGGGATATAGCTGCAAGTCCATGGAGGAACTGGGCTATATAGGTGAAGACGGCTTTAATAGTACCGTTAAAGACGCCCACTTTATCACAAACCTGATCAAAGAAAAACATCCTGGTCTTCCTGTTTTTATTTTTGCCCATAGCTTTGGCTCTTTTGTCGGCCAGGACTTTATAACCCATTATGGCCTGAATATTGATGGCATTATTCTATCAGGGTCAGCTGCTCAGAACGGAATTGATGTTTCAGCAGGAGCCATACTTGCTACCTTGCAAAAACGACTAATTGGTGGAAAGAAAAAGGGGAAGCTCCTCGATTCATTAAGCTTCGGAAGCTATAACAAGAGTATAAAAGAGCCAAGCACCTCTTTTGACTGGCTGAGCCGTGACACCGGTGAGGTTTCCAAATACTGTGACGATCCCCGCTGCGGCTATGTCTTTCCCATAGATTTTTACTATTATTTTTTCAAGGGATTAAAAAAGCTTTACCAGGCTGATAAGCTCAGAAATGTCCCCTTGACTTTACCGATTTATATCATGTCGGGTGAACGAGATCCTGTGGGGCACTTTGGTAAAAGTGTAAAAGCCTTATATGAGATTTACAGGAAACTGGGTATTGAGGATATAACGCTGAAACTCTATCCGGAAGGTCGTCATGAAATGCTCAATGAAATCAATAGAAACGAAGTCTTTAGGGATATCGCAGATTGGCTTTCAAAGCATAAGTAATATGAACTTTTGCTGTGCTTGTGACAACGCACCAACAAGACTTGATCTTTAGAATTGACCTGTAAATAAAAACTAAGGGCCTGGTTGCGGTACAACCATAGCCCTTAGTCTTTGATTGGATTTAAATAACATCAATCGTCGTCATCTTCGTCATCATAGTAATAGTCACTACGTTTTTCTCCTTCAAATTCCTTCCAATCCTGCTTGGCAATATCACCGTTCCCGTAATGGCCGATAATATTTTTGTTGTTCTCAAACATATAAATTTCAATTTGGTAGGACTCTCTGCCCTTTTGATAGGTGCCAGTGAGCTTATTATTAGCAACCGTACCATTGATAGTTCCATTGTCACCGATCGTTGCTGTTACCTGGTTTCCGCTTTGGGAAATATGAAGTCTGCCAACACCGGTGGACCAGATGCCTGTAAAATTACACGGGGATGAAAGCTGCCTCAAGTACTTGTTAAAGGTATCTTCCTCACGTTTTCCGTCCCAATCCTCCCAGTGCTTGCGTTGCTTATTCTTATAACCGAATTTACCATCAAATTTCTTACCATCGGAGGAAATGACAAATTCATAATCTCCTTTGGTACCGCGCTCATTATAGGTGCCTATGAGCTTGCTTCCCGAGAGTACACCTTCAATTGTATTCCCGTCACCATAGGTTCCATGGATATAGATGCCATTCTGAACGATATTAAGCTTGCCTCTGTCTGTAAACCACAACCCAGACCAAATGTTATTGGGAATTGGATCCTCGGAAGGTGTTGGAGGATAATAGCCGTCACCGACTAAAAGATACGAAATAGTTGCAGTCCGAGTAGCGCCATCCCAGTCAATGCTGCATCCTAGATTTTCAACGACAAAGCGCATAGGAATCATGGTGCGGCCGGTATCTGAATAATAAGGAGCCACATCAATAGTCTTTTGAACACCATCAACCTGTATGGTTTTGCTTCCGATCCACATTAAAACCGTTTTACTTTGCCACTTGACCGTAATTTTCTGTTGGCTTGCGGTATAATCAACGGTTCCGCCCATGGCTTCAATAACCGCACGAATGGGGAGCATGGTTCTAGCATCCTTTAAAACGGGAACGGTGTTTACACCAGGATCAATTTCCATAAGTTTTCCGTTAGCCAGCATGATGGCATTGCCAATAGTCATGGCAATCGTTCCATAAATTCTTTGGTGCAGAACCACCACTTCGTTGGAAGAAGACCCGAGGGAGCGATCTCCAAGCACTGGTTTTACAATATAGTAGTAGGTAGTGCCGGGGACGACCTTGGTGTCTACATAGCTGGTTGAGGTAGTCCAAAAATCTGTCTCAGGTAGATTTGTCTGTCCGCCGGATGTGGTAGATCGGTATACATAATAACCGACGACACCCTTTGGGTCGGTAATGCTGTTCCATTGAAGAGTAATATTGCCGGCATTAACTACTGCTTGCAGTGTAATAGACTGGGTCGACTTCTGGTAATAGATATCCACTTGGTTGGACGATGCTCCAATGGAACGATCACCTAATACAGGCTTTACAATATAGTAATAGGTGGTTCCTGGGACAACCTTGGCATCCACATAGCTTGTTCCGGTAATCCAAAAATCTGTTTCAGGAAGGCTTGTCTGTCCGCCGGATGTGGTAGACCGGTAAACATAGTAACCGAAAACACCCTTGGGGTGTGTAATGGCATTCCACTCAAGTGTGACATTCTCGGTGTTCGCTTGCGCACGAAGGGTAATGGCTGTAGCTGTGATCGAAGTCGAATAGGCCTGTAGCGAGGCCAAGCCTGGGTTTATGACAGCAGCAAACCCGTTAAGGGGAAGAACTGCGCTAACTGTCATGAAAAGGAATAGAAGCAGGATCATGATTTTGTTCTTCAAGATAGGGTTAATTTTTTTCATGGAAATACCTCCTATTTGTTTTTTTAGTACATCTTTACAACACTATATTATTTCATTTTTTCTATTTCCTCTCATTAAATAACGCTTAAGAGTTGATTACGGAGCCGTTTCACAAGTATGGCAAATTTGTGAAATCATAAACAGTCTAATGTAATTGTTCTTAAAAAATGTACTTGAAACACTACAAAACATCAGAAAGTGATAACATTGGCATAATTTACTTCAAAGTCAACTTATATTTTTTAACTTTTCTATTCACAATATGACAATTTATGATATAATTCTTCTTATACAGCACCAAACCACTTTTTTTGTCGAGGAGGATATGCAATGAGGGCTACCGGATATGTAAGAAAGCTTGATTCACTGGGAAGAATCGTACTCCCAAAGTCCCTGCGTAAGGAACTTAATATTAACGAAGGTGATGACATTGAAATGTATGTCGATGATGACGGAAATGTAGTTCTCGACAAGTATATTCCAAGATGCGTTTTCTGTGATGTTGCCAGAGCGGATGTCATTGATTTTAAAGGTAAGGTTATCTGCAATGATTGCCTTAAGGATATGTAAATAGAACAGTGAGGAACGAATATCAGAAATGTATCCAAACCTAAGGGTGAGGATATATTTCTATTTTTAAAGACCCTTTAGCGGCGGTATTCCCGCCGCATTTTTTTGGGTATAAATAGTATAGAGCTTCTAATTTGGGTCGGGACTTGTAATGGGTCGACCTGTTGGTGCGTTACTGGAGGTGCCTATGCGTATTCGTGAGTATCAGGAAGAAATGGAAGTAAAAAACCTTTCGGAGTTTGCTTGTATAAGCAACAGGAGTAAGGGGAGAGTGCAGGCTGAAGTCCAATGTGATATTCGCACTGATTTTCAGCGTGATCGGGATAGAATAGTCTATTCAAAGGCCTTCAGACGCCTCAAGCACAAAACCCAGGTTTTTATTTCTCCAGAAGGCGACCATTATAGAACGCGGCTTACCCATACCCTGGAGGTTTCACAGATAGCGCGGACCATGGCGCGAAGCCTTAGACTCAATGAAGATTTGACGGAGGCCATTGCATTGGGCCATGACCTGGGGCATACGCCCTTTGGCCATGCAGGAGAACGGGTTCTTAATGAAGTGTGCTCCTTCGGCTTCAAGCATAATGAACAAAGCGTACGTGTAGTAGAAGCTCTGGAGAAGGAACGTAAAGGCCTTAACCTGACCTGGGAGGTACGGGATGGTATACGGTGCCATACCGGGAAAGATATGCCCGCAGCCCTTGAGGGTCAGATTGTTCGTTTTGCAGATAAAATCGCTTACATCAACCATGATATTGAGGATGCCATTCGCGGCGGCATCATCTCAGAATTGGACCTTCCGAAAGAATGCTCCGTAGTTCTAGGCAATACATCATCCATAAGAATAAATAACATGATTGTAAATATCATAGAAAATAGCCCAGATGGAAATGGTATTAGGATGAGCGAGGACTTTCAGGAGGCAACCAACCGCTTGAGAAAATTTATGTTTGAAAATGTTTATGTGGGATCCATAGCCAAAAAAGAAGAAGCAAAGGCTGAGCGTATGGTCAAGGAGCTATTTTTATACCTTCTTCACCATCCCGGACTCCTACCGTCGGATTTCCAGCTGTTCATACCTCATGACGGAATTGAACAAGTGGTTTTAGATTATGTGGCCGGTATGACCGACCGCTATGCTGTTAAGAAGTTCCAAGAGGTTTTTGTACCCGTTTCCTGGTGAGCGGGAGATAAAATATTTACCGTCTTTAAGAAGGAAAACTGGGCAATCTGTCGAATAATAAAATTTATGAGGTTACCGTATGTTTTACCCAGATGAACTCGTCGAAGAAGTTCGGCTTCGCAATGATGTCGTCGATGTGGTATCCGGCTATGTTAAGCTTGAGCGTAAAGGAAGAAGGTATTTCGGGCTTTGTCCTTTTCATAATGAAAAATCGCCTTCCTTCAGTGTTGAGCCCGGAAAGCAGTTTTTTTATTGTTTTGGATGCAATAAGGGCGGAAGTGTAATCCAGTTTATCATGAACATTGAGCATCTGGATTTTGTGGAGGCTTTAAAGTATCTGGCTGAAAGAGCGGGAATTGCCCTGCCCGAGCCTGAGGATTCGGGAGAACGGGAAAAAGCAAGGCGACGTAAGGAAATTCTTGATTTGAATAAGGACGCGGCACGTTTTTTTTACTCGGTACTAGCCGGCAAGAGCGGGCTTGCAGCACAAGGCTACCTAAAGAAGCGCGGTCTTACTGAAAAGACTATTCGTCAATTTGGGCTGGGATTATCTCCAAACAGCTGGAGCGAGCTTTCGAATCAACTTATGGCAAAAGGGGCTTCCAAAGAACTGCTGCTTTCTTCGGGGCTTTCTCTGAAATCGAAAAGCGGAGATCTTATTGACCGGTTCAGGGACAGGATAATGTTTCCAATATTCGATATCAGAGGAAACATTATTGGCTTTGGCGGCCGTGTTATGGATGGATCACAGCCCAAGTATATGAATTCACCTGATACACCTGTGTATTACAAAAGCCGTGAGCTCTATGGCCTCAATTATGCGCGCATGAGTGCAAGCAAAAAACTCCTGATTGTTGAAGGCTATATGGATGTTATCTCCTTGCACCAGGCAGGCATCGATTATGCAGTAGCCTCCTTGGGAACGGCCTTAACCCAAATGCAAGCTTGGATACTTAAAAAGTATTGCGATGAAGTGATAATAGCCTATGATGCCGATTCGGCAGGCCAGGCAGCCACAATGCGAGGACTTGATATTTTAGAGGAGGCGGGGTGTCGTGTAAGGGTTCTTTTGATCCCGGAAGGTAAGGACCCGGACGAGTATGTAAGAAATAATGGCCCGGAAAAGTTTAAAAACCTTGTGGACAGGGCAATATCACTGCTGGATTACAAAATTAGAGTTCAGAATAACATGCATAATCTGGATACAGTTGATGATAAACTAATGTTGCTTAATAACGTGGCCGATATTCTTGCTGCTCATGATAACAGCATAGAACGTGAGCTGTATTTAAAAACATATGCGGAACAATACGGGATATCCTCGGAATCTCTTCAAAATGAGGTTCTGAAAAGAATGAAAAAGAATAAGCCGGGGCAAGGACGTACCAATACTCCAGCAGGTAAAAGAACCGAAAGCACTGGGGCATTCGGCCCGCTCCATATTGATGGACGCTTTGGTGAATTGGAATACATGCTGCTGGTGATGATTTGCCTTGAGAATCGTTTGTTCCGGAAGGCTTCAGCCGCATATGACCTTGATTCCTTCGTGGATCAGGGTGCAGCCATCGTTGCTGAGAAACTTTATAAAAAGCTGGATCAAAACAAAAGCTGTGTTCTGGCTGAGCTTCTGAACGAGGTGGAGCCCGCAGTAGCTTCTTATCTGGTTCATATCGCTGAGACGAAGTGCGAGCTGGAGGATGCAGAAAGAGCAATAACACAGGTTTTAAACAAGCTCGAGCTGCTAAAGCTTGAAGAAATGCAAAAACAGACCATTGAAAGGATAAAAAACGAACTTGACGGAATCAAAAGGCAGGAGTTGGGGTTTGAATTCAGCAAAAGAGCAGAACGCATCGCTGAGCTTAAAAGAATGGCTTGATGGTTCAAAGAAAAATACCGAGGGGTGGAGAAACAAGAAATGGCGGAAATGAAGAGAAAGAATGCCGATAACTCTGCAAAGAGTAAAAAAACAGAAAAAAAGCTGGACAATACTGAGGTTGTTTCTGAAAAGAGAGAGGACCTTCATGCTATGTCGCCGGATGTTGACGAGAATGATGCTGAAGAAACATTAGCATCTGAGGCGCATTCAGAGGAGGAGAAACAAGCATCCAAGGACGGAGGACGGGATCCTAAAAGTATTCTCAGGGAACTGACCGAAGAGGGCAGAGAGAAAGGCATGCTGACCTATCATGAGATTGAGGATGCCTTTGAACGTGTGGACATTACGCCTGATCAGATAGAGAAGGTTTATGAAACCCTTGAAAAAATGGGTATAGAGATTGTTGCGGATAATATTGAAGAAGAATTCGAAGACCTCCAGTTTATCGATGTTGAAGAGACTGAGGAAGAAGATGTCGATATCAGTATTCCTGAGGGAATCAGCATTGATGATCCTGTAAGAATGTACTTAAAGGAAATCGGAAAAGTGCCGCTTCTATCAAGCGATGATGAAATTGAGCTTGCCAAGAAGATGGAGGTTGGCGATGAGGATGCGAAAAAGCGGCTGGCTGAAGCCAATTTGCGCCTTGTAGTCAGTATTGCCAAGCGTTATGTCGGAAGAGGCATGCTCTTTTTGGATTTGATACAGGAAGGCAATTTGGGCCTTATTAAGGCCGTTGAGAAATTTGACTTCCGAAAGGGATTCAAGTTCAGCACCTATGCCACCTGGTGGATTAGACAAGCTATTACGAGAGCCATTGCCGATCAGGCCAGAACTATCCGTATACCTGTTCACATGGTGGAGACCATCAATAAGCTTATTCGTGTGTCCAGACAGCTTCTTCAGGAATTGGGCAGGGATCCCCTTCCTGAGGAGATTGCAAAAGAAATGGGCATGAGTGAGGATAAGGTTCGGGATATCATGAAAATATCCCAGGAGCCTGTATCTCTGGAAACGCCTATAGGTGAAGAGGAAGACAGCCATCTTGGTGATTTCATTCCTGATGATGATGCACCGGCTCCTGCTGAATCAGCAGCCTTTACATTGCTGAAAGAGCAGCTCATCGACGTTTTGGATACCCTTACCCCCAGAGAGGAAAAGGTTCTAAGATTAAGATTTGGTTTGGATGATGGACGAGCTCGTACCCTGGAGGAAGTGGGACGTGAGTTTAACGTAACCCGTGAAAGAATCCGCCAGATTGAAGCCAAGGCCTTAAGAAAACTTCGCCATCCCAGCCGCAGCAAGAAGCTGAAGGATTTCTTGGATTAATAGTGTTTTGTCCATAACAGAAAAAGCACACATATTGGGTTGTGTAAAATCCGATATGTGTGCTTTTGTAATGAATGTCGTTTATTATTAAATTTGAATTCGTTAACTCAACATAGAAATAAGGGGTTTGCGGCTTTTTTAGTGAGAAGATATTTCGTGAGAAGAAAAGAAAAGAAAACCCGAGAATAAACGCCTCATTAAGTCTGGCGTAGTGACATTTAGTATCCGAAATACTATGAGAAGCGAAGCAAATATGAGAATTTATCGGCTGGGCAAGAGAAGCCATAATGGTGAGCATGACCTCGCCTTTGGAGTCCATGCTGTTTATATTTTCCTTGCCTATGATGTCTTGTTTATGCACCATTATGGGTTAGGTATGGATGTTGGCCAGTGGCATGGTGTTTGGGGGCGGTTTATGAGGGCGGAAACCCCTGTGCCGGAAGGATTTCTCTATTTTGACTTCGTGCCGCATAATGATGGCAAGGCAGGTCCGCCGTACATTTCCCAGTTTGCGTATGCCACCTTCTCCGGCGATATGGACGCTATACACAGACACGAGGGCTATGACAGCGATGCCATGTACGATGTCACCAGAAACATTATGCTTGGCCAAGGCGTACAAATTCCATACCCGGATAAGTACTGGACTGCGGAAGTATTTCTTGATGGATGCGACAAATACAGCACTGCTTATATATTTAGCGCGGAGCTGTAAGAAATGAATAAGAAAATATAACCCCTAACCACCTATTTATAGACCCTCGGAAGTCAAGTGATTAGGAACCATTATGAAGCAAGGCTAATTTTAAAGGAACTCCAAAAAACAGGGGTTCCTTTTTCATGCTATATTATTCAGATTTAGAATTGCCAGTATCAGTAGAATTCTTTGGATTATAACCATTTTTCTTGTGTACTTGTCTTGACTCATGTTTTGCATTGCCGGGTGTAGATGGTTTTTGAGGTTCTGTTTCACGCATATCGATTTTCCTCCGCAATAAAATGTGTTTCCAATATAGTTTCTTACTTTGCAAAAGTTTATACCAACATTGTAAAACGACTGAAGGCGGTTTGGCTGAGAGAGTTTTACAAAAGTCGCTCATTAATAAACAGACTGTAGAGAAAACGTCTTTACAAAACTCATATCTTAGGCAATAATTATTTACTTACCAAAGCGATACAAAAATACCGGTCTTACTTCCGTAAAGCCAAGCCAGAAATGAGTCTTATTAATTAATGTAAAATGAACGATAATATAGGTGGTGATTATATCTAATACTGGGTAGGTCAGATGCTTTATTATTAAATGACTAACCATAAGACGATTTATTCCAGTAGACTGAAGGGGGTCTCAATATGATTAAGCAAGATACATATAACACTCAAAGAGTAAATAGGGTCAGTGTTCTCGTTACGGTGTTTATTGTATTACTTATGACGGTTCAGGCGGCCATAACAGGAGGAATGGCGGCAGGAATCAGGATTCTGGCGCAAGGTGCCGGTATTGCCGTTCTATCAGTTATTCTTTATTTCATCCCTATGCAGAAATATGTAAAGGGCCTGTTGTTCGGTCTAATTCCCGCACTAACCGTTAGTGCGTTAATTGTGATTGATAAATATGCATTAAATAAACACTATCTATTTATTATATCGGTTACATTGGTTGCCCTGTATTTTAAAAAGGAGATACTGATTATATTTGGTGCGATATTGGATATTTTATTAATCGGAGTTTACCTCTTAAGGCCAGAGAATCTGATGGGTGTCGGTGGTTCAGTGACTGCCTTTGTTTCGGTATTAATTATTTTTAATGGTATCATCGTGTTACTTGTCCTGCTGACCTCGTGGGGAAGAAAACTGGTTGACGAGGCCTATGAGAAGGAGGTACATGCCAACCGACTCTTGGAGCAGCTTAAAAGCACTTTTGATAAAATAGAAGAAGGTGCTGACATACTCAATCAAAACATTCGTTTGTTCGATACCAATATTCATGAGATGGGTGAATCTAGTAAGAATATTACAACTTCCATGAATGAGATGGCCAAGGCTATTCAAGAAGAGGCTGTTAGTACTTACAAGGTCAATGAAACTATGACGGATTCTATTCAATCGGTAAATGAGTCCCGGGATATTTCGCAAGGAATAGCGCAGAAGTCTTCAGAGATGAGCCAAAAGGTTGATGAAGGTTGGCAGCAAATTGAGAAAATAAATACTCAGATGCAAACCATTAGTTATGCTATCAATGCCGCAACATATACCGTCTCTGATCTTCAAGCAAGTTTGGACAAAGTCAACAGCCTGCTTGAAGGAATAACTCAAATCGCAGGGCAAACGAACCTTCTTGCCTTAAATGCAGCTATTGAATCAGCTCGTGCCGGGGAACACGGGAGAGGGTTTGCAGTAGTCGCAGATGAAGTGAGAAAGCTTGCTGAACAAAGTGCCAGTATAACAAAGGACATTTCTCTTGTGACCACTGGACTATCAATTAAATCAAAAGAAGCCATTGAAACGGTGACCAAAGGGAATGAAGCTACCTGCGAAGGGGAAAAACTTATTCAAGACATTTCGAGGGGGTTTCAAGATATTAAACAGGCTTTCGATGATACAAACAACGCTATAGTGGAGGGACTTCAAAAAACGGAAGCAGTGGCTGTAAAGTTTTCTATAGTGGATCAGCAAATTGAAAACGTGGCAAGTATTTCAGAAGAAAACGCTGCGTCAACCCAAGAGGTGCTGGCAACTATTGAGAATCAAAATCAGCAGATGCTTCAACTGAGTCAATCCTTAAAGGAAATACAGCAATTAAGTAATCAGTTAAAAGAGCTTGTGGTCTCAAAAGTTTGATTCATTCCTAATTTTTCTTGACAAAAAAGTAGATAAGTAATATATTACTTAATAGAGTAATATATTACCTATCTTGCATGGAACAGAATTCTTGGGGAGATGCTTCCGCGGATTCTAAGGTGCAAGATATTATAAAAGGAGTTCGAATAGATGAAGGAAATCCCTTATCCCTTTGAAGACAAAGAGATGATATTTGGCATGCTGTTTTCCATGTCAAGTAAGCTGCAAAAGCTTATGGATAGGGAATTAGCCCCCTATGACATAACATCGAAGCAATGGTTTTTGACAATCGTTCTGGGATTCTTCTTTAAAGAACCTCCCACCCTAAGCGAGCTAGCCGAGAAAATGGAATACTCACATCAGAATGTCAAGCAGATTGCATCAAAACTTGCCAATAAGGGCTTTATCCGCTTTGAGAAGGATAAGAAGGATCAGCGGGTCATAAGACTCAGCTTAACTGAGAAAAGCGATATGTTTTGGAAAGAGCGGGATAAACAGGCTAATCAATTTCTTAGTGTCATATTTGATGGTTTAACTCAAAATGAGCTGGCCTGTACCAGTAAAGCTCTTCAAAGGATTTCAGAAAATCTTAATAGGATAGAATCCACAAGGATAGAGGGAGAATGATTTTATGAAAAATCTGATACTTTACGGAACAACATATGGATACACGGAATCGTGTGCAAAGGAACTGGCTCGACAGCTCAAGGTGTCTACAGACTGCTTCAATATAAAGAATGTGAGCGGAATTGATCTTGGGGTATATGATACACTCATTTTAGGAAGCTCAGTCTATATGGGACAGATGAACAAAGGCCTGCGGGAGTGGATCTCCGCTAATCTGGAAAGCTTGAAAGAAAAGCGCCTGGCCTTTTTCATATGCTGTGCATCTTCTGATACGGCACAAGAGCAACTCAAGGCCAACATACCCCAGGAACTGCTTGACAATTCTGTATCAAAAGAGTGCTTTGGAGGACTTATGGATATAAGCAAGATGGGCTTTATGCATAAGCTTATTACTAAAATGGTGACCAAGGACGCAGAGAAAAAAGGGAAAAAAGGTCCTCAGCCCTTACCTCAAAATATTGAACGGATGGCTCAAATACTTAACTCTAGCATAGGTTAGAGCGCATTGCGAAGCCGATAAATAAGAATACATAGGAAAAAGCATGGTATAATCATAATACAGGAAAAAGATAAAGGAAGGATACCGTGGAAGAAACAAACGTCAAAAATGTGATTTACAGCTTGGGTGAAGAAATCGCCAATGCAACAACCCATGGCCCCATGGCGGCGTTAGCTTTGCTAGCTTTGCCGTATGCATCAATAAGAGCTTATGTCAAAGGCGGAGTTATCGATGCGATAGGAGTAAGCCTGTTTGTTATTTCAGTTTTTCTAATGCTTTTGGCTTCTACTCTTTATCATGTTATGGCTTCAGGGACCAGGCATAAAAAAATATTTAAAATTCTGGACCATATTTTTATCTATGTGGCTATTGCAGGAACCTATACCCCTATTGCTCTTTCCATTATCGGGGGTTGGCAAGGGATACTTATTACTGTCGTTCAATGGGGAATGGTGCTTTTTGGTATTCTGTACAAATCCATCTCAAAGCATTCCATTCCCAAGGTAAGCGTAACGATCTATCTTGTCATGGGTTGGACCATCATCTTTTTTATGCCCATCTTTTTAGCCAAGGCCCCAACACCCTTACTGGTCTTAATCACCTTAGGAGGCATATTGTATTCTGCTGGAGTTTATTTCTATGCTAAAAAAGGGGTAAGGTTTTACCATATGGTCTGGCATTTCTTCGTTAATCTTGGTGCACTCAGCCATTTTATTGGAATCGTATTTTTCTTAAGAAAATAGGGAAGGGGACAGTTGGCCCAACAGAAATTGCTTGACAGGTTCCCGATCATGTTGTATATTATATGAGGTAATCAAGCAGAAGCAGTGCTTCTCACCTTGTTCGGCTAAAGCTGGCGGGTCAATAGCGTAATCCGTTACGCGCGTTGCGCGATTAGAGATTCGTTTTTGGCATTTGAAACAGGTGAGATATGCGCTTCACCTGTTTTTTGTTTACGAGTCGCGGCTTGTTATCGTGAGCAGCAAGGTTCCTGCTCGAAAGCGAAAGGTTCAAATTTATTCGGAGGTGTTTTTTATTAGCAAGGACCAGACACAGATCAATTCATTAATTCGTGACAAGGAAGTACGTTTAATCGACGCGGATGGCACCATGATTGGAGTCGTCTCTGCTAGAGAGGCTCAACTTAAAGCAAACGAAAGGGAATTAGATCTGGTAAAGATATCTCCCAATGCGAACCCGCCTGTTTGCAAGATAATGGATTACGGGAAATTTCTCTACGAACAGAATAAGAAAGAGAAAGAGGCCAAAAAAAAGCAGAATATTATTGAAGTAAAAGAATTGAGACTTTCAGCCAAAATTGAAGATCATGACTATAACTTCAAAGCCAAGAACGCCATGAAATTCCTTGAAGAGGGTGATAAGGTTAAAATCTCAATCCGTTTTAGGGGTCGTGAAATTGCCTATTCAACCTTAGGTCGTGAGGTCTTGAATAAGTTTGCCGAAACCGTCAAGGAGTTTGGGAAAGTGGATAGACCGCCTGTTATGGAAGGCAGGACAATGTCCATGATATTAAGTCCTCATAAAAAATAGGATAAGGGAGGTTAGTCATATGCCAAAGCTTAAGAGCCATAGTGGTTCGAAGAAAAGATTTAAGCTTTCAGCTACCGGAAAGGTCATTAGAACTCAAGGTTATAAGAATCATATCCTCACAAAAAAGTCAACCAAGAGGAAGAGAAATCTTCGTAAAGATTCAGTTGCATCCGATGCAAACGCTGCTACCATCAAGCAGATGCTGCCCTACGCATAAACAATAAGAGAGAGGTGTTAATCGATGTCCCGAGTAAAAGGTGGAGTGCGCACCCGCGCAAGACATAAAAAAATCCTCAAGCTTGCGAAGGGCTATTTTGGAGCAAAGAGCAAGCTGTATAGAATTGCCAATCAGGCAGTTATGAAGTCCCTTAACTATGCGTTCAGGGATAGAAAGCAAAAGAAACGTGAATTCAGAAAGCTTTGGATCGCGCGTATCAATGCAGCTGCCCGTATGAATGGACTATCCTATAGCAAGTTCATGAATGCCCTTAGAAAGTCAGGCATTTCTTTAAATAGAAAGGTTCTTGCCGACATGGCTGTTAATGATGCAGCAGGCTTCAAGTCACTTGTAGAAAAGGTAAAGTAATTATCCCGCTTAAAAGGTAAACTTAAAGTCCCTCACCAAAAGTGATGGGACTTTTTTAGCAGGCCGAGAATATTGCTGTTTTCCATCGGAGGCTTATCTTTATGAATCACACCCGAATTACATCAGCATCGAATCCCATCATAAAAGAGCTGCGATCCCTTGCTGATAAAAAAGGGAGGCAAAAAGAAAAGGCTCTCCTTTTAGAAGGCGTCCGTCTGGTAACTGATGCTGCGGATTTTGGTGCTGCGATTCGATATTTTGTTTTGTCGGATGGCCTTCTTGATAAAAGTGAGCCCTTTCTGGCCAGATTTCCTCATCACAAGATCATTGTATTGCCGGATGAGCTTTTTAAACGAGTAAGTGAGACCCAAACCCCTCAAGGGCTCATAGCTGTTGTTGAGCTTCCACTTCATGATGAGGTAGGGGTTTTATCCAAGGTTAGCAGAATAATTGCTCTGGAAGGCTTACAGGACCCAGGAAACGTAGGAACTATTATCAGGACAGCCGATGCCTGTGGTTTTGATGCCGTCCTTCTTTCAAAAGACTGTGTAGAACCTTATAATCCCAAAGTCGTCCGGTCTACCATGGGATCGCTCTTTCATCTTCCTGTACTTGTATGCGAAGATATTTACTCAACACTGGAAGAATTGAAAAAAAGAAATATCTCCATTCTTGCAGCTCATCCCCGGGAGGCTGTGCCCTGCTGGGAAGCTGATCTCTCAAAGAGAATAGCCCTTGTTATTGGAAACGAGGGGAACGGCCTTTCAGAGTGTATGCTGGAGCTGTCTGACAGGAAGGTCATGATTCCTATGGCTGGAAGGGCAGAATCCCTAAATGCTTCCATAGCTTCTGCTATGCTGCTCTACGAGAGTATGCGCCAGCATGGATAAAAGGTTCATCAATTAGTCCAGTAAATATTCAGAATAAGTATGTTTTTTCTCCAGTGCAGACAAAATTTCTAGAAAGTCCTTGAAAAAGAATATTAAATAATATAAAATAATCTGTGAATTTTGTGATTACTTTAACAAATTTCAATATGTTTTTCTAGGAGGTTTATATCATGGCAGTAAAAATTGGTATTAATGGGTTTGGTAGAATTGGCCGTCTTGCTTTCAGGGCTGCTGTTACTAACCCTAATGTCACAGTAGTTGGAATCAATGATCCTTTTGTCGACCTTGAATACATGAAGTATATGCTTCAGTATGACACAGTTCACGGTAAATTCGATGGCAGTATCGAAGTTAAAGATGGCAAGTTCGTTGTAAACGGCAACGCTATTAATGTTTATGCCTGCATGAAGCCCGAGGAGATTCCATGGAAGGACTGCGGCGCTGAATATGTTATTGAAGCAACAGGTTTATTCACCGATACCGAAAAGGCTAATGTTCACCTTCAGGCCGGTGCTAAGAAGGTTATTATTTCTGCTCCTTCAAAGGACGCTCCCATGTTCGTTATGGGCGTTAACCACACCACCTATTCCAAGGATATGAATATCGTATCCAATGCTTCTTGCACAACCAACTGTTTGGCTCCTCTTGCCAAGGTTATCAATGATAACTTCGGTATCGTTGAAGGCCTTATGACCACCGTTCATGCTACAACCGCTACACAGAAGACCGTTGACGGCCCTTCCAAGAAGGACTGGAGAGGTGGCCGTGCAGCTGCCGGTAACATCATTCCTTCTTCTACCGGTGCCGCCAAGGCTGTTGGTAAGGTTATTCCTGCTCTTAACGGCAAGCTCACAGGTATGGCATTCAGAGTACCTACCCTTGACGTTTCAGTTGTAGATTTAACCTGCCGTTTGGAAAAAGGCGCTTCCTATGAAGAGATCTGTGCAGTTCTCAAGAAGGCCTCTGAGAATGAACTCAAGGGCATTTTGGGTTACACAGAGGATGAAGTTGTATCGTCTGATTTCATTCACGATGCACGTACCTCCATCTTCGATGCTAAGGCTGGTATCTCTTTGAATGCTAACTTTGTGAAGCTGGTTTCCTGGTATGACAACGAATGGGGTTATTCCAATAAGCTCATCGATCTCATTTCCTATATGGCAACCGTTGATCACAAATAACTAAAAGCTTAATCTCTAAGTGTTTTGAGGAGCGGTTTCTTTTGAAGCTGCTCCTTTTTACAGTTGAGTCATGTTGATGCACGATGTGCAACCCATATGATATAAATTAGTTAAAAAATTTTAGCTTATCAGGTTATAGGTTGAAAAATATTCTTTAAATAAGGTAAAATAAATAGGGTCTTTGGAATTTTTAATATTTTAATTTTCCATAATTTTTAATCACTCTAGAAGGAGTTGTTTATTCCATGAGTATGAAAAACAAAATGAGTATTTCAGACATGAACGTTAAGGGCAAGCGCGTTATAGCTCGCGTGGACTTTAATGTACCCCTGGATGCAGAGGGCAACATAACAGATGATAAGAGGATCGAAGGTGCTCTTCCCACAATTCGCCATATCATTGAGAACGGCGGAAAATTAATCCTTGTATCTCACTTGGGAAGACCTAAGAACGGCCCTGAAGCCAAATACAGCATGAAGCCTGCAGCTAAGCGCTTAAGTGAACTTTTAGGCAAGGAAGTTATTTTGGCCGCTGATGTTATTGGTGAGGACGCCAAGGCCAAGGCAGCCAATCTCAAGGAAGGCGAAGTATTAATGCTCGAGAATGTTCGCTTTCACAAGGAAGAGGAGAAAAATGACCCGGCCTTCGCAAAGGAGCTTTCAACCCTTGCAGAAATTTATGTCAATGATGCTTTTGGAACAGCTCACAGAGCTCACGCTTCAACAGCGGGTCTAGCTGACTACCTTCCTTCTTGCTGTGGTTTTCTTATTAAAAAAGAGCTGGATTTCATGGGCAAGGCTCTTGACAATCCAGAAAGACCTTTTGTTGCCATCCTCGGCGGCGCCAAGGTTTCTGATAAGATCAGCGTTATTGAAAATCTCCTGGATAAGGTTGATACCCTTATTATTGGCGGAGGCATGGCTTACACCTTCTTAAAGGCTCAGGGCCATAATATCGGTACCTCCATTTGTGAAATGGATAAGCTGGATCTGGCCAATAGCCTTCTGGCAAAGGCAAAGGAAAAGAGCGTTAGCTTGCTTTTGCCTGTTGACAACGTAGTAGGTAAGGAGTTCAAGGCTGATACCGAGTCAAAGTCCGTAGCTTCCGATGCCATTCCTGATGGCTGGATGGGGCTTGACATCGGAGCAAAGACCATTGAGCTTTTCTCAAACGCCATTAAGGATGCCAAGACTGTTGTTTGGAATGGTCCCATGGGCGTATTTGAAATGGAACAATTTGCAGTGGGCACCAAGAAGGTGGCAGAGGCTCTGGCTAATTCAGGTGCTACTTCCATCGTAGGCGGCGGTGATTCGGCAGCAGCTGTTGAGCAGCTTGGCTTTGCCGACAAGATCACTCATATTTCCACAGGCGGCGGTGCATCCCTGGAATTCCTTGAAGGCAAAGAGCTTCCCGGTATTGCTGTTCTCAACGAGAAGAAGTAAGGTATTGATTAATGCTTCTATAGGAAAATAAGTATTAAGCGAATCGAAAGGACGGAAAATAAAAATGTCTAAACAACGCGTTATTATGGCGGCAGGCAACTGGAAAATGAATAAAACTCCAAAGGAAGCCGTTGAATTTGTAAATGGTCTTAAAAGCCTTGTAGCTGGCGCTACTTCTGAGGTAGTTATTGGCGTTCCATCTGTTTGTATTCCTGGTGCTGTTGAAGCTGCTAAGGGCTCCAACATTAAGGTTGCAGCACAGAATGTTCACTGGGAGGCCAATGGTGCCTATACCGGTGAGGTTTCCTGTGGCATGCTTAAGGAACTGGGTGTATCCTATGTGATCATTGGCCACTCCGAAAGACGTGAGTACTTCGGTGAGACAAATGAAATGATCAATAAAAAGGCAAGAGCTATTCTGGATGCCGGCATGCTGCCCATTGTCTGCTGTGGTGAGTCTCTCACCCAAAGGGAACAGGGAGTTACCGCTGAGCATGTGCGTTACCAGATTAAAGTCGCTTTACTTGGTATTACAGCCGAGGAAGTTTCCAATCTTGTTATCGCATATGAGCCTATCTGGGCTATCGGAACCGGTAAAACGGCAACGGATGACCAGGCCGAAGAGGTCTGTGCTATTATCCGTCAGCTTCTTGTTGAATTGTACGGTAAAGATGTTGCAGAAAAGACACGTATCCTCTATGGCGGCAGTGTTAATGCCGGTAACGCAAAGGTACTTTTTGCGATGCCAAACATAGACGGCGGCCTCGTTGGTGGTGCGAGCCTCAAACTTGATGCATTTGAGAAGATTGTCAAGCATGACGCTTAAACATTATTTGTAGTGCTTTGCCCTCCGGCTTCATATAAGCTCCGGAGGGCTTTGCGCATAACGGTGTTTGCTACACAAATACCTGCCATATGATCGCACCTGCTTTACTTCGTAAAGCTTATAGAAAGGTAAGATGAAAATATGCTTAAAAAGAATGGTTATAGCCCCTGTGAGGGTCCCATCCTACTTGTGGTAATGGATGGAGTAGGCATTACAGAAGAAACCGTAGGTAATGCGGTAAACGATGCCTATAAGCCCTATTTGGACAGACTGATGAAAGAATGCCCCAATACTCTCTTAAAAGCTCATGGAAAGGCTGTAGGCCTTCCCAGTGATGACGACATGGGTAATTCCGAGGTCGGACATAATGCCATTGGTGCCGGGCAAGTATTTGCTCAAGGTGCAAAGCTTGTAACAGAAGCCATTGAAACTGGAACCATGTTCCAAGGAAAAGGTTGGGGAGAGATCCGGCAGAATTGCATCGCTAGAGCTTCCACACTTCATTTTATAGGATTGTTCAGTGATGGCAATGTACATTCACATATGGATCACCTGAAAGCCATGATACGTCAGGCCAAGAATGAAGGTGTCAAAACGGTTCGGGTGCATATTCTCCTCGATGGTCGGGATGTTGGTGAAACTTCGGCCCTTGAATATGTTCTTCCCTTTGAAGCCTTCCTGGATGAGCTCAGAGATGAGAGCTTTGACATTAAGATAGCAAGTGGCGGCGGACGCATGTTCATTACCATGGATCGCTACGAGGCCAATTGGAGTATGGTTGAACGCGGATGGTACACCCATGTGTTGGGTGAAGGCCGTCTATTTGGTTCAGCGCAGGAAGCTATTGAAACCTTGAGAAAAGAAACCAATGCTATTGACCAGGATCTTCCTGCTTTTGTAATTGGAGAAAATGGCAAGCCTGTAGGCACTATTAATGACGGAGACAGTGTTGTTTTCTTTAACTTCCGTGGTGATCGCGCCATTGAAATTACCCGGGCATTCCAGGATGCTGATTTTAGCCGCTTTGACCGGAAGAGATGGCCCCAGGTGACCTATGCCGGCATGCTGGAATATGATGGAGACCTCCATATTCCCAATCGTTATCTGGTTAACCCTCCTTCAATTAAGAACACCATGGGCGAATATCTGGCCAAGACAGGAGTAAGTCAGCTTGCTATTGCGGAAACTCAGAAATTCGGTCATGTGACCTATTTCTGGAATGGCAACAACTCCGGTAAATTTGATGAGATTTTGGAGACTTATGTGGAGATTCCTTCAGATATCATCCCCTTTGAGCAAAGACCCTGGATGAAAGCCGCTGAGATTACCGATAAGATGATTGAGCTACTTAAGACAGGCAATTACAAATTTGCACGACTCAATTTTGCCAATGGTGATATGGTGGGTCATACAGGAAATTATCAAGCGGCAAAAATTGCAGTTGAGACGGTTGATCTTTGTATCGGTAGGCTTCTTCCCGTTATTAAAAAGCTGGGTGGCATGATGATTATCACAGCCGATCACGGTAACGCTGATGAGATGTATGAAGTGGATAAGAAGACAGGGAAGGCCAAGACCAATTCCGCCGGAGGGTTTAAGGCTAAGACCAGTCATACACTAAACAAGGTTCCTTTTATCATTTATGATGCTGAGAATGCTGGGAAATATCGCCTTGCTGAGGGTGATTTCGGGCTTGCCAACATCGCTTCTACCGTTGTTAATCTGTTAGGTTACGAAGCGCCGGATATCTGGGAAAAGACCATGATCGAGATTCTGTAGTCTTGATTTTTAAAAAAAGATGGGTTATGATTGAGGCAGGGATTACCAATCCCTGCTTTTTGTCATTAAAAAAAAAGCTATAAATGGAGCATTTTATGCGCATATTATGTATCGACTATGGTGATGTCAGAATTGGCGTCGCAGTGAGTGATCCGTTGGGATTGACGGCACAAATGCTGGAAACAATAAAATGGAAAAACGATATCCAAAAGCCTATCCAGCGGATACGCGAGCTTGTTGACACCATGGAATGCAAAGCCATAGTGGTGGGACTTCCTCGCAATATGGATGGGTCGGTTGGGGAACGGGAATTAAAAACCAGAGATTTCATGAAGCTTTTGGAACATGAATTGCCTCAGACCGATATTATATCCTGGGACGAAAGGCTAACCACCGTTATGGCACAACGAGCCATGCACGATATGGGTATTAGTGCGAGAAATCAAAAGGGCAGGATCGACCAAATGGCGGCTGCCTTTATTCTTCAAGGTTACTTGGATTCAAAAAGATAAGGAACCTTGGAAAAGACTGAAAGGAGAAAAACGATGGATTACGAAAATGAAATCATCGAATTAACCGGAGAAGATGGAGATTCCATCAAATGTGAGTATCTTGACACAGTATTAGTAGATGACAACGAATATGTTGTACTGCTTCCTGTCGACGGGGACGGCTGCGGCTGTGATTCCTGCGGCTGTGACGATGAGGAATGCGGCTCTGAAGTCATTATCATGAAGATTGAGAAGAGTGGCGACGAAGAGTATCTTGTTCCCGTAGAAGATGAAGAAGAGCTCGAAAAAGCTTTCGAAGCCTTCCAAGAGCAGATTGACGAAGAAGATGACGAGGATGAGCTTGAATAGAGCATAATCACTCATTTGAGGAGCAATCGAAATAGAACTTCCGTTTCTTCAGCTTTTACCGGAAGATTGATCGGAAGTTTAATTTCGATCATCCCTATACCTATGAGAATGAGGTGAGCGTCAAGACTATGCTTAAGAAGACTATTCTTATGCTTTCTTTGTCAATGGTACTTGTTCTGGCAACCTCTTGCGGATCAAAGCCGGAACAGGTCTCGACAACTACAGAAACACCTGTGACGACTGCTCCCACTGATTCACCAAAGCCTGAAGAGCCGGTTCCTACAGAGGAACCGCCCTATGGCCATGACTTTGTTGTTCCTGATTCTTCTGTAAGACCGGTTGCGGTCATGATAGACAATCAGGGGGATAAGGTTCTTCCTCAGGGCGGAATCAGCCAGGCTCAAATTGTCTATGAGATGCTGGTTGAATACAATATAACTCGCTATATGGCTTTCTTTTGGGGGACAATGCCTGAAATGGTGGGGCCTGTTCGAAGCTCAAGGCATTATTTTTTGGACTACGCCATGGAGTATGATGCTGTTTATACCCATGTGGGAGGCAGCGAGTACGCCAAGAAGGATATTGTGAAGCTGAAAATACAGACAATCAATGGTTTAGCTAATGGCGATGCCTTTTGGGATCTAACCAAGGATATAAAGAACTGGCAGGATACCTATACCTCCAAGGATCGGATTAAAGAGCAGATTACTCGTCTGAAGTATCGGACTGAGCCTCAGAAGCCATTTCCCTTTCAGTACCACGACAATTTGGTGATACCTGAAACGGAACAAAAAGCCGTGGACATTTTTATTAAGTTTGCTTCAAGCGGTAGCACCTGTGGCTTTATCTATAACGAAGAAGCAGGCGTTTATGACAGAATGAGGATGGGGAAGCCCCATATTGAACGAAATACTGAAGGACAGGTAAAGGCTGCTAATATTATTGTTCAGGAGATTGCCTCTCCGCTTATCGAGAAAGATCCCGAGGGCAGGCGAAATCTTAAAAACATCGGCTCTGGCAAGGGATACTATATAACAGGTGGTAAGGTTATCCCCATTCAATGGTCAAAAAAGGCCAGGGATGCACAAACTTCCTATACCACTGAGGATGGCAAGCCTATTGTCCTCAACAGGGGTCAGACCTGGATTGAGATTGTGCCAGATCTCAAAAATGTCAAGATTCAATAAACTATCCTAAAAAACCATATATGTAAGGAGGACTGGATTTAACAGTCCTTTTTTCTTTGGAAGCGTTTATTGATATTATCGCTTAATCATGATATCCATAATAATTGCACCAAAGACCAGCATAACCCAAAACCTGAAAGAATAAAGTACGATCCACTGGATCATCTGGATCTGTCCATTAAATTGGACAAGGTTTGTCATAAACAATACAGAAAGAGCCAAAGCAACAAGGAGAAATGCCAAAAATGCGAAGGCACTGATCTTCAGCAGAAGCTTACTCCCTTTATTTAGGCCGATGAATTTCTTCGTTGCAATATCCATTATAGCACGAAGCTTACTTGTGCTATTTCTCTCGTTCAATGTATTGACCCCCCAAAAATGTAATATCTCTATATAAAGGTAACATAAATAGCATCTAGAGAGCAAATGAAAATTACTGGAATAAAAATTGCCCAAAAAATATCAAGCTTTTTTTGAAAAGATATTAAGAAAATGGTATTGATAATATGCAAAATTTGGATTAAGCTGTCTTTAGCCAAACTATCAACATTCAAGGTGGAATAGCTATGTCTTTTCGATGGATCTGGGGCTACATTCGACCCTATGGCTTAAAAATGCTGATGGGACTTATGATGGTCCTCTTGGCTTCAGCTCTTGCCATGGTCAATCCCTTTATGACAGGCATCATTGTTGATGAGGTCATTAAGCTTTCCAGAAAAGAGCTTCTTTGGACCGTTATTGGAATCATGATGGCAAGTACCTTATTAAAGTCTATTATCCGATACGGCTTCCAGAATGTCTTTGAAATTATTTCACAGACTATTTTCAAAAAGATCCGTGAGGATATCTATTTAAAAATTCAAGCGCTGGATTTTGATTTTTTTAATAAGAATAGGACCGGCGATATCATGGCTAAAATGACCGGTGATATGGATGCTATCCGGCACTTTATCGCATGGGTAATCTATATGGTATTTGAGAATGCTGCTGTATTCCTTTTTGCTGTGACCATGCTTTTTATCGTAAATGCTCGCCTGGCCGTTTTCATGCTGGCCATAACACCTCTGACCTGCTATTTTGCAGTGCGTTTATCAAAGGAAGTCAAGCCCACGTTTTTTTCAATCCGTGAGCAGTTTTCAAGGCTTAACACGGTGGTTCAAGAGAATATAAGCGGAAATCGCGTGGTCAGGGCTTTTGCAAAAGAGCCCTATGAAATAGAGAAATTTGAACGAGAAAATGAAGCCTATCGTCAAAAAAATATAGAGTCATCATATGTATGGAGTAAATATCTGCCGGTTATAGATTCTTTGGCCAGCTCTCTTATGGTGGTGATGATACTTATCGGTGGAGTTTTGGTCATCGAAGGCTCCATGACCTTGGGTGAGCTGGTTACCTTCAATGGCTTTATATGGGCTTTGAATAATCCCATGCGTATGGTAGGATGGCTCATCAACGATGTTCAGAGATTTGCGGCTTCGGCAGAAAAGGTCATATCCCTTTTAAAGAGTGAGCCTCAGATCACAAATGATGATGCACCTGTTTCCAAGGATCACCTTAAGGGCCGGGTTGAGTTTCGGCATGTGAGCTTTAGCTATGGCGACGAAAAGGTCCTTGATGATATCAGCTTTACTGCTGAGCTCGGTCAGACCATTGCTGTTATAGGGCCTACAGGCGCAGGTAAGTCGACCCTGCTGAATCTGATTTGCCGTTTTTATGATTGCACCGAAGGCTGCATTTTTATTGACGGTATTGATATTCGTCAAATAGATCTTAAGCTGTTACGAGAAAATATTGCGACAGCTATGCAGGATATCTTTTTGTTTTCGGACACCATTGAAGGTAATATTGCTTATGGGGTTCCACAAGCCACCGAAGAACAAATTCAATGGGCAGCACGTATGGCAGGTGCCCATGAGTTTATCGCAAGCTTCCAGGAGGGATATGATACGATAGTAGGTGAGAGGGGTGTAGGCCTTTCTGGAGGCCAAAAGCAGAGGATTGCTCTTGCCAGGGCTCTTCTGAAAGACCCTTCCATTTTGATTTTAGACGATACCACATCAAGTGTGGACACCGAAACCGAACACAGAATACAGAGCTCTCTTAGGAGCATTTATCTTGACAAGACAACCTTTATCATCGCTCATCGCATCTCATCGGTTAAAAATGCGGATATGATCCTGGTTCTGGATGACGGACGTATTCTTGAACAGGGCAATCATGAGGAACTTTTGGCCCTTAAAGGCTACTATTACAGCGTCTTTCAAAACCAGTTCGGTGATTTTGACAAAGTTCTTGAAAAGGGGGTGGGTTAATTGGCCAGAAACAAATATGATATTGATGAAGAATTGGATACACCCTTTAGCATGCAGCATATGAGGAGGCTCATGCAGTATATAAAGCCCTATAGAAAGAAAATGGGCATTACAGTGGGCATTATGCTTCTCTCCAGTGTAGTGGGTTTATCATCGCCCTACCTCTTAAGTGTCGGCATTGATGTTTTCATCCCTCAGAAAAATGTTGCCGGGCTTGTGCTGCTGGCGTTCTTGATCCTCTTGACCTTAGTGGTAACAGGTGTTTGCCTGAAATATAGGCTGCGGCTTATGTCCGATGTGGGACAAAGTATCATTCGGGATATTCGGTCCGATATCTTTACCAAGCTTCAAAAGCTTCCCTTTGAATATTATGACTCCCGACCTCATGGCAAGATTCTGGTGAGGGTGGTCAATTACGTCAATTCATTGAGCGATCTTCTTTCCAATGGTCTTATTAACATGATCACCGACCTCTTTACCCTTTTTGTCATAGTGGGCTATATGCTATTCATTGACATTAAGCTTACTTTAGTCAGCCTTGTGGGGTTGCCCCTATTAGTTTTGGCTGTCTTTTTGGTAAAGGGCGTCCAGAGGCGAAGAACCCAGGCTGTATCACGTAAGCAATCGAATCTCAATGCGTATATTCATGAAAGCATCTGCGGAATTAAGGTTACCCAGTCCTTTGCCCGGGAGGAAGAAAATTTTAGGATTTTCAAGGAGCTTGGGACCGAGTATAAAAAAACCTGGATGGCCTATGTCAGAGCGCTCTTCATTATGTGGCCCATCATTGATAATATCTCTGTATGGGGAATTTCACTGGTCTATATTGTGGGTGTCTCCATGATGGGCGGTGAGGCTACCATAGGCGTTCTTATTGCCTTTGTGGGCTATATCTGGCGCTTTTGGACGCCTATTATGAATTTAGGCAACTTCTATAATGCCCTCATTAATTCCATGGCTTATTTGGAGCGTATTTTTGAGACCATTGACGAGGTACCCAAGGTAGCTAATCTGCCGGGAGCTGTTAATATGCCAGAGATCCAAGGGCATGTAACGTTTTCCGATGTCACCTTTTCTTATGAAGATGGGTATCCCATATTAGAAAAGATCAATTTTTCCATAGAAAAAGGCCAAACAGTTGCCCTTGTGGGTCCTACAGGTGCTGGAAAGACAACCATTGTCAATCTCTTAACCCGCTTTTATAATGTTGAAAGCGGGAAAGTCGAAATTGACGGAGTGGACATCAGCACAGTCACCTTGGAATCCTTACGCAAGCAAATGGGCATTATGCTGCAGGATACGTTCATTTTCTCAGGAACCATCATGGATAACATTCGCTATGGCCGCTTAGATGCTACAGATGAAGAGGTTATTGCCGCAGCTAAGGCAGTTAGGGCCCACGACTTTATAGAAAACCTTAAGGACGGCTATCTGACAGAGGTTAACGAAAGAGGGACAAGGCTCTCTGTCGGGCAAAGACAGCTTATTTCTTTTGCCCGGTCACTGCTTGCCGATCCGCGTATTTTGATTTTGGATGAGGCTACCTCCAGCATTGATACCCAGACTGAGATTCTGCTGCAACAAGGCCTTCTGAAGCTTTTAGAGGGGCGGACATCCTTTGTTATTGCACACAGACTGTCCACCATTAAGCATTCCGACCTCATCTTCTATATTGACAGGGGCCGGATAATTGAGGCGGGTACCCATGATGAGTTAATGGCTAAAAAAGGCGCCTATTATAACCTTTATACTGCTCAGTATAGTTTTTTGGAGGCGGTCTGATATGAAAATCGACCGGCAGATGGGTATCCTCACCATTCTTTTGCAAAAAGGGAAGGTTACGGCTCCAGAGCTGGCCTTGCGCTTTGAGGTCTCCAGAAGGACCATTCAGAGGGATATTGAGGATCTATGCATGGCAGGAATCCCGATCGTCACAACCCAGGGCGGTGACGGCGGTATCAGAATAGCTGACGGGTTTAATCTGGATAGAAGCCTTTTAAAGCCTGATGAGCTCCAAAATGTTCTCATCGGTCTCAGAAGCTTGGGAAGCGTATCCGATACAGCAAGGATTGAAGAGCTTGTACAGAAGCTCTCACCCAAGGATGCTCCTTTGCAGATCACCGATAGTATTGTCATTGATTTATCCTCACATTATAAAAACAGCCTTTCAGAAAAAATCACGCTCTTAAAAACCGCTATTTTGAAAAATCTCAGGGTCACCTTTGATTATTATTCACCCGGAGGTCGTACGAGCCGTGTTGCGGAGCCCTACCTGATCACCTTTAAATGGTCAGCCTGGTATGTGTTGTGCTTTTGCTGCAATTCTCAGGAGTTCAGGCTTTTTAAGCTCAATCGGCTTTGGAAAGCCGATCTTACGGGTGAGGCCTTTATTCCCAGAATTATTCCAGAGGATAAGAAGGATCTGGATGAAATATTCAAGGATGATGCTCAAATCACCCTCTTATTTGACAAAAGTGCAGAGTATCTTGTCATTGAAGCGTATGGGCCCGATTCCTATGAGATACAGGAGGATGGCAGGCTTAAGGCTACCATCAGCTATACCAACAGGGATTACATCCTATCCTGGGTTTTAGGCTTCGGGGAAAAGGTCAAGGTGCTCTCACCTTCTGATATGGTCCAGGCACACCAAGATATCGCAAAAAAAATCATAAGCCGTTATGAACATGACAATCAGTTGTCCGGTTCGATTTGCTAAACTGAGTTCAAAAACAAAGGCGGAAGGTTTTATGGTTGAATCTAGGTGTGGTCTAAAATGCAGCGAATGCTCGTACAGGGAACCTTATGGCTGTGGAGGATGTGTTGAAACCAATGGAAAGCCCTTCCATGGTGAATGCAGGGTAGCGTCCTGTTGTCAGGATAAAGGCCATCATCACTGTGGACTATGTGCAGAGCTCCCCTGTGAGGTACTTTATCATTTTTCATTTTTGGATAAAGAGCATGGTGATAATCCTCCGGGTTTAAGAATTGAGCAAGTGAAAGTATGGGCAAAAAAGGAGGATGCGGTATGAAATACGAAATACTGGCAAAAGCAGCAGAGATAGTGAAAGCGTTGGAGCATTGCACCATCGCGACTATAGATGACCAGGGGTTTCCTCGGGCTTCATCCATTTCAAGCATAAAAGTTGAAGGTCTTCATACCATGTGGTTTTCAACAGGTTTATCCTCGGGAAAGGTTAGATGCCTGAAAAAGAACAATAAGGTAAGTGTTTGTTATCAGCAAGAAGGGCAAAATGTAACGCTGATGGGAATTATTGATATTCTGACCAATGAAGAAATCAAGAGAGAACTTTGGGTGGACTGGTTTATCGAGCATTTCCCCGAAGGACCCACTGACCCCAATTACTGCATCTTAAAGTTTACAGCCCAAAAGGGTGTCCTTTGGGTGGATAGGAACTACTTAGAGTTTGACAAGCAGGATATAGAGAATCTGGAGAGTTGATATGGAAAAGCTGGCATGCTATGAAAGCTTTATTGATAGAGTGGAAGACCTGGGCTTTATGGTTTTTTCCAAAATACTTCCGGAGTGGACAAGCCTCTCTGACGAAACGACCGAAGAGCAATGGCATACAGGGGAGATTGGTACCGACCCATGGCAATGGAAGAACAGGGTCGCCCAGGAGAAAAAATTGGCCTTCGGATGTATTCTGAATGGCCATAAAGGCTTTGTTTCAAAGAACTGGTATCCCGTATTTTATGCAGCCTATCATCCTGCTGCTTCCATGGAAGAAAGATGGGAGGCAGGGGAGATCAATCAGAATGTGTTGAAGGTATGGCAGCTTTTTTCTGATGGAACCTCATTAAGCACCGATGAAATACGCTACAAACTCAATGTGACTAAAAAACACGGGGCAGGATCTGTAGATACTGCCCTCAAGACATTGCAAAAAGAGTACCACATTACGGTCTCTGGGAACAGACGAAAGCTTAATTCCCGAGGTGAACCCTACGGTTGGCCGGCCAATACTTATGAACGGGTAAAAGACTGGGCGCCACCCGATTGGCTTAAACCGGGTAAGCCCATGAAACGTACCGAGGCTCGGAAAAAGATTCTTGAAGCTGTTTGCAATCAATGTGATTTCCCTGATGTAAAGCGTATTTCAAAAGCCTTAGGTTTCTAAAGAAAGCCACCACAGGATTGTATGCATAAACATACGAGCTTTCTTTATTTTTATGCAAAAAATCTTTATTTTCATCTAGACAATCCCTAAATCCTATGTTACTATATCTTAGACAATTATGAGTAGGGATTAATGAAAGGGAAAGTGTATGGCTTACTACACGCCACAATACAAGAGCATACCCCATGTACCGATTGTGAAGAACGGGCTAGCTTCTCTTTTCCCATCAGAAGTGTCATTGAAAAAGGAATTATTGTTTTCAAAATAGTAAGACGAAGGTCTTGCTATTTTTTTTAAAAAAAAGTATGAATTTTTGTTGACGCAAACAGGTTTAGAAAGGCGGAAAGAAGATGAAGCTGCGTTCTAAGGACATTTTGGGGCTGGATCACATGGAACCGGAAGAAATAGGTCTCATCCTGGACACCGCGGTAGATATGAAAAAAATTGTGACCAGTAAGATGAAAAGGGTCAATTATCTACAGGGTAAAACTGTCATCACTCTTTTTTATGAAAACAGTACCCGTACACGGGTTTCCTTTGAGCTTGCAGCCAAGTACATGGGAGCGCAGGCTGTTAATGTCTCGGTTTCAACCAGCAGTGTGGCCAAGGGAGAAACCCTCATTGATACAGGCAAGACCCTGGATGTGATGGGAACCGACATCATTGTCATGAGACATGGATTATCCGGGGCCCCACACCTCCTGGCCCGTAACGTTGAAGCCTCAGTGATTAATGCTGGGGATGGCATGCACGAGCATCCCACCCAGGCGCTTTTGGATATGTTCACCATGCTGGAAGCCTTTGGGAGCTTAAAGGGTCTGAAGGTGGCCATTATCGGAGACATTTACCACAGCCGTGTAGCGAGAAGCAATATGATCGGACTGACTAAAATGGGCGCAGAGGTTCATGCCTTTGCACCTTCCACGCTAATACCCCAGGGCATTGAAGCTCTTGGAGCAAAGATCTTCCCCAGCGTTGCAGATGCTGTCAAGGACTGCGATGTGGTCATGGGCTTGAGAGTACAACTGGAGAGACAGAAAAAAGCGTTGTTCCCATCCTCCTTTGAGTACTCACGTTTCTTTGGCATGAATCCTGATAATCTAAGAGGAGCGAGAAAAAATGCGCTTATCATGCATCCGGGGCCAGTTAATCGGGGTGTTGAGATGACTTCATCCTTGATTGACGGGGATCAATCGGTTATTAATGATCAGGTTACCAATGGCGTAGCCGTGAGAATGGCTCTGCTCTATCTACTAACGGGGAGGGAAGAACTATGAGGCTTTTAATCAAAAATGCAACGGTAGTGCATTCGGACAGAATCGAAAAAAACATGAACCTTTTTGTAGAAAATGGTGTTCTAACCCTTATGGGCAGCAATATCCAGCAAGAAGCCGACCGGGTGATCGATGCCTCGGGGTTATATGTACTGCCGGGGTTGGTGGATGCCCACTGCCACCTGAGAGACCCTGGCTTTGAGTACAAGGAGGATATTGCAAGCGGTACAAGAAGTGCAGCAAAAGGCGGCTTTACATCTGTGGCCTGCATGCCCAACACACAGCCCGTTGTTGATAATCCTACTGTGGTTCGCTATATCATGGATAAGGCTCAAAAAGAAGGGATAGTAAATGTTTATCCCATCGGCTCCATCACCAAAGGCCTTGAAGGGATTGAGCTTGCCGAGATGGGCAGCATGAAAGAAGCGGGCATTGTGGCCGTATCAGATGATGGGAAACCCGTTATGAATGGGGCCGTTATGAAAAAAGCGCTTATATATGCCAACCAATTCAACCTGCCTGTGATCTCCCACTGTGAAGACATAGACCTTGCGGACGGAGGAAGTATGAACGAGGGGACTGCTTCAACTGTCATGGGCTTAAGGGGGATTCCATCGGCGGCTGAGGATGTGATGGTATCAAGAGAACTTCTTTTATCGGAATATACCCATGTACCTGTTCATATCGCCCATGTGTCCACAAAGACCTCGGTAGAGCTCATTCGCCAGGCAAAGAAACGTGGAGTGAAAGTGACCGCCGAGACCTGCCCACACTACTTTACCCTCACCGAAAAGGCATGTACGGGCTACGATACTCATGCCAAAATGAACCCGCCTCTTCGTGCTGACGAAGACCTGCAGGCTGTGGTTGAGGGTTTGAAAGACGGGACCCTGGATATCATTGCCACAGACCATGCACCTCATCACCGGGACGAGAAAAACAGAGAGTTTGATCTTGCGCCCAATGGTATTGTGGGTTTTGAAACAGCCTTACCGCTGTCCTTCACCTACCTGGTTGAAAAGGGTATCCTGACCCTGCCTGAGCTGGTCTGCAAGCTTGCAGCAAAACCTGCTGAAATACTTCATCTGGATAAGGGCACCATAACCTGCGGCAAGGCGGCTGACCTTATTTTAGCGGATTTTGACACCGAGTATGCCATTGACGTATCAAGCTTTGCATCAAAGGGCAAAAACTCACCCTATGATGGCTATAAAGTGAAAGGCAGAGTGATGGCCACTCTGGTAGGCGGAAAGATTGTATATGAATATGAGAATGGAACACTTTGATAGAAAGCTATAATTAATAAGGAGGAGACAACATGAATTTTTCGGATAGGTTAGCAGAGCAAGTCCTGCTAAAAAAGAATCCTTCTGTTCTTGGACTTGATCCAAAACTTGAATTTATCCCCCCATCCATAAGGGAAAAGGCCTTTGAAGAAAATGCCTGCCCATTTATGGCAGCTGCCAAAAGCATTGTTGAATTTAACATAAGACTAATGGATGCGGTATATGATATAATTCCTGCTGTAAAACCACAGCTTGCCTACTACGAGATGTATGGCGTTGAGGGTATTCGGGCCTTTAATGAGACGGTTCGTTATGCAAAAAGCAAGAACCTGCTGGTCATTGCCGATGGTAAGCGAAATGATATCGGTACAACGGCTGAAGCCTATGCCGCGACCTATCTTGGTCAGACGGACATCAATGGTAAAAAGCAGGAAGCTTACAATACGGACGCACTGACGGTCAACGCCTATCTGGGTGTGGACGGAATCAAGCCCTTTGTTTCAGCTTGCGAGCAGTATGGCAAAGGCATATTTGCTCTTGTAAAAACCTCCAATCCTTCATCCGGCCAACTACAGGATTTAAAGCTAAACGATGGACGAACTGTTTATGAGGCCATGGCTGATTTGGTTAATGAATGGGGCAGTACAACGGTAGGACAATGCGGATATTCATCCGTTGGTGCTGTAGTGGGGGCTACCTACCCCAAACAGCTTGAAGAATTGAGAAAAAGAATGCCAAAGGCCTGGATTCTGGTTCCGGGCTATGGCGCTCAGGGTGGATCAGCATCCGATGTAGCATATGGCTTTGATAAAAACGGCCTGGGAGCGGTGGTCAATGCTTCAAGAAGCCTCATGTGCGCTTATAAGCTTGAGGCCTGGAAGGACAAGTTTAGCCAGGAAGATTTCCAGGAGGCTGCAAGGGCTGAAGCTGAGCGTATGAAGAAGGATATCGGCACCGCTATAGGTTTTTGATAGAAAGGAAAACATTATGAAAGCGATACTGGCTCTGGACGACGGAACCCAATTTTTCGGTGAAGCCTTTGGTGTCACAGGAACCTGTGTAGGCGAAATCGTGTTCAATACAGGGATGACAGGCTATCAGGAGGTTCTTACCGATGCCTCCTACGCCGGACAAATTGTGGCCATGACCTATCCGCTCATTGGAAACTATGGTGTCAATGAGGATGATAAAGAGTCTCTTAAGCCCCAGGTGAAGGGCTTTATCGTAAGGGAGCTCTGTGATGAGCCCAGTAACTGGCGCTCCTCCGAGTCTCTCAATAGTTATTTGACACGGCATAATATTATGGGGATACAAGGGATTGATACAAGGGCCCTCACCAGAATACTGAGGGAAAAGGGTACCATGAATGGCGTTATATCCTCCGACCCTCATTTTAAGCTTGAGGATTGGATGGATAAAATTCATGATTATCGCATTATCAAGCCCGTTGACGAGGTGACTGTCCGGGAGGTGCAATCCTATAAGGGAACCGGTCACCGGGTTGCACTTCTGGATTACGGAGTAAAAACCAACATCATAAGATCCCTTCAAAAGCGTGGCTGCGAGGTTCATGTTTATCCAGCCTCATCCACGGCAGAAGAGATTCTCGCTAGGAACCCCGATGGCATAATGCTCTCTAACGGCCCTGGCGACCCCAAGGACTGCGAATTTCAAATCAACGTTTTAAGGGACTTATTGGGCAAAAAGCCCATCTTCGGCATCTGCCTGGGTCATCAGCTTACTGCTCTGGCTTATGGGGGTGATACAGGAAGGCTCAAGTATGGTCATCGCGGCGGCAATCATCCTGTAAAGGATCTTGCCAAGGATCGAACCTACATTACCTCTCAAAACCACGGCTACGCGGTGCTGGCTGATAAGCTTGACCCCAGAAAGGCCGTAGTAAGCCATATTAATATGAACGACAATACGGTAGAGGGCGTAAGATACCTGGATACTCCGACCTTCACGGTTCAATTCCATCCTGAGGCTTCTCCGGGGCCTATGGACACGGCGTATCTCTTTGATGAATTCATTTCACTCATGGATGCTCACAAATAGCTAGGAGGTTCAGACAATGCCAAAAAGACAGGATGTTAAACGAGTGTTGGTTATAGGCTCGGGCCCCATCATAATCGGTCAGGCGGCAGAATTCGATTACGCCGGCACCCAGGCCTGCCAGGCCCTTAAAGAAGAAGGAATTGAAACCATTCTGGTCAATAGTAATCCGGCCACTATTATGACCGATAATGAGATTGCTACTAAAGTATATATCGAACCTCTAAATGTTGAGGTTGTTAAAAATATCATTAGACAGGAGAAGCCCGATAGTATCCTGCCTACGTTGGGTGGCCAGACCGGCTTGAACCTGGCCATGGAACTGGCTGAATCCGGGTTCTTGATGGAGCAGGGCGTCAAGCTCTTGGGTACGGCTGTTGAAGCTATCCGGATGGCTGAAGATCGGCAGGCCTTCAAGGATACCATGGAGCGCATCGGTGAGCCATGTATCCCAAGTAAGGTTGTTAACACGTTAGAGGATGCTCTGGAGTTCGCGAAAGTCATCGATTATCCTGTGGTGGTTCGTCCGGCTTATACCTTAGGCGGCACCGGCGGCGGTATTGCCTATGACGAGGAACAGCTCAGGGATATCGGTTCCAACGGTCTTCGCCTCAGCCGTGTGCATCAGGTTTTAATTGAAAAATGCATCTCGGGGTGGAAGGAAATTGAGTACGAGGTCATGCGTGACGGCAAAGGCAATGTCATCACGGTCTGTAATATGGAGAACATAGACCCGGTGGGCGTTCATACAGGTGACAGCATTGTTGTGGCTCCTTCCCAAACTCTGGCTGATAAAGAATATCAGATGCTCAGAACGGCATCGTTAAACATTATTACAGCCCTGGGCATCGAGGGCGGATGTAACTGCCAGTTTGCACTGCATCCCACCAGCTTTGAATATGCGGTTATTGAGGTTAATCCCCGTGTCAGCCGCTCTTCAGCTCTGGCTTCAAAAGCCACGGGCTACCCCATTGCCAAGGTGGCCACCAAGATTGCCATAGGCTATGGTTTGGATGAAATCAGGAATGCCGTAACGGGAAAGACCTATGCCTGCTTTGAGCCCACATTAGATTACTGCGTCGTCAAGATACCCAAATGGCCCTTTGATAAATTTGTTAAGGCCCGACGTACTCTGGGAACCCAAATGAAGGCCACCGGTGAGGTCATGGCCATTGGCAACTCCTTTGAAGGAGCTCTTATGAAGGCTGTGCGTTCATTGGAGTTGGGCATTAAAACACTGGAAACGCCTCTCTGCAAAGAGCTTGACAATAAAGCCCTTATAGAAAAGCTTCACAATATTGACGACAACCGTCTGCTGGTTATTGCCGAAGCTATCCGCCGGGGTGTGGCCCTGGAGGAGATCAACGACATTACGAAAATTGACCTATGGTTCCTTCACAAGTTCAAGAAGATTGTCGACATGGAAGAGCATTTAAAGACCTTGACACGCGACACTCTGAACCGTCAAGCTCTTTTGAAAGCCAAGAAAATGGGCTTCTTGGATGACGTCATTGGAAAGTATGTAAAGACAACGAAAGAAGATATAAAGGCAAAACGGCGGGAGTGGGAGATCAGGCCAGCATATAAGATGGTGGATACCTGCGCTGCCGAGTTTGAGGCACAAACACCTTATTATTACTCAACATACGACGAGTATACCGAATCGGTGCCCACAAAGAATAAAAAGGTTATTGTGCTGGGCTCGGGGCCCATCCGTATCGGTCAGGGGATAGAGTTTGATTACTGCTCGGTTCACTCGGTATGGGGGCTCAAGGAAGAAGGGTACGAGGCCATTATCATCAACAATAACCCTGAGACGGTGTCCACCGACTTTGATACCTCCGACAGGCTTTATTTTGAGCCGCTTACACCGGAGGACGTAGAGGAGATCATTGAGCTGGAAGCACCCGATGGCGTGATTGCCCAATTCGGTGGCCAGACTGCTATAAAGCTTACAAATCCTTTGGCAGATGCAGGCGTCAGAATCTTCGGCACAAGTGCCAAGGACGTGGACGCAGCCGAGGATCGTGAAAAGTTTGATGCCATCCTGGAAGCCTTGAATATTCCAAGACCCCAGGGCAGTACTATCTATACTCTGGAAGAAGCTCTGGAAGCGGCCAACCGCTTAGGTTATCCCGTGCTGGTGCGCCCCTCCTATGTCCTGGGCGGTAAGGGGATGGAAATTGCCTATAGCGACAAGGACGTCATCGAGTTCATGGAAATCATCAATAGGGAAGAGCAGGAGCATCCCATACTGGTTGATAAATATATGATGGGCAAGGAGCTTGAGGTGGACGCCATTTGTGACGGTGAAAGCATCCTGATTCCGGGCATCATGGAGCATCTGGAGCGGGCAGGGGTTCACTCCGGCGATAGTATCTCTATGTATCCGCCCCAGAGCCTGTCCTTTAAGATTAAGAACAAGATAATTGATTACACCGAAAAGCTGGCCATGGCCTTGAATGTCATTGGTATGGTTAATGTCCAGTATGTGGTGTTTAACAATGAGGTTTATGTTATCGAGGTCAATCCCAGGTCCAGCCGTACGGTACCCTATATCAGCAAAGTGACCGGTATTCCCATGGTCAACATCGCAACCCGTATCATGATGGGCAAAAAGCTGTCGGATTTCCCCTATGGTACAGGGCTTTATCAGGAAAGCGAATATGTGGCGGTGAAGGTGCCTGTGTTCTCCTTTGAGAAGCTCCATGATGTGGACACCAGCCTGGGGCCTGAAATGAAATCCACCGGTGAGGTGCTGGGAATTGCCAAGAATGTTCACGAAGCCACTTTAAAAGGTCTTGCAGGAGCGGGCTTTAAATTTCCCGAGCCTGGAAGCGGCATACTGTTTACGGTTCGTGATTCCGATAAACCTGAGCTGGTGGATCTGGCCGACGGCTTTGAGCGGTTGGGATACACCCTCTACGCAACAGGCAAAACCGCCCTTTACCTGAATCAACATGCCATTGCCACAAATGCGGTTAAGAAGCTCAACGAAGGCTCTCCCAACATCATTGACCTCATGGAGCAAGGCAGGATTCAGATGATTGTGAATACCCCTACAAAGGGCCGAAGCTCAGAACGGGATGGCTTCAGAATAAGAAGAAAATCGGTCGAACGCTCCATTCTGTGCCTTACAAGCCTGGATACCGCCTTTGCGGTACTGCGCAGCCTCCAGATGAATAAAAAGCCGGAAGAACTGGATATTGTGAATTTAGACGTCTTTAAGCATTAAGAGGACTATAAAAAGTCCTCTTAATGAGGACTCACATAGTTGGGCAGCGTCACTTTGACCCATTCATCACAGTAGTAGCCATAATGGCTTTCTACTGTTTTTTTCTTAAGGTCAAAGATTGATGTACAGCCCTCTATGCATATTTCACGTTTATCACGGCTTCTGGGATTTTTCGCATAATAGGAAGGGTATTTGCCATTCGGAGCGAGATAGTCAATGAGCTGCTTGGCCATCTGATAATTGATGCTTCCTCTTTCGCGAAGCGCCTCTAAAATCTGATCGTTCAATACGTCATACCGCCATTGGATGTCATTGATTTTATCCCCAACTACCATGGCAGTCCAGGGATGCATGGCATAGAACCGCATTTCTGGAATAATAAAGTGGTTGGTAGTAATAATCAGATTGTCGGACTCCTCTCTCTGAGGTGCAAAATAGTATTGTGAGGGGCAGTTTTTTTCATTCAAGGTTCTGTTGATATAACCTGTAGAGCTGAAAGCATAAGGATGAATCATCTTTTTTGAAGATGTCACTTTATTGTAGTATTGCCACAATGGAGGGTTATATTTGAGGTATTCAAGAGGATAGCGGTAATCGTTCCAGCGTACCATTAGACCGTTTTGGTAAGGTGTAGACCAAAATTGGTTGATAAAATGGTAGTCAGGCAGCGAAGGCAGGTAATTCTCAGAAGGATATCTGAGAGGATCAGGCTGGTGTTCCGATTTCACAGCCTCAATAACACAGGCTCTGTCCTGGTCTCCATCTGAAATGATGTAATTCCATGATACACCTCTTTGGGTATCCCTCATGATTTGAATCATTTGATCTGCGTTTGTTCCGTATTGTATGCATTTTCGGGCGAGGAGCAGAGAATTTATACCTATATTTTCAGGATTACAGTTGAAGGCCGGGCTCATATCAACCCCTATACCCACACCATGAATATTCATGGCAGATATGCTCCCTATTATTCCGGGTGCAGTTATGCTCACAAATGGAGAAACACGTTTGCCTTTTTTGTCTATTGGGTTACAGATCAGCATGGTGGCAGTATTTTGAAAAACGTCGGCGGTTGGAAACATAAAATCCCTGCCAAAATAGTGGCCGTTTCCTGCCGCTTTCCCGAACACAGAAAAGGCATTGCACATGATGGGGATATCCAGATCGGATGGCTTGATGTCGGCAACAGACATTAATAAGAAATTCCCGGAATAGACCATGGACAGGATGATATCAAAGCCTAAATTCAATGTGATAAGACGCTCCAGACTGACTTTTGTTACCGGATTTTGCGCTTTGCATCCCTCAAAAACACCCTGAATTTCATCCTTAACGTCCTGGGGCATCTTCGTAAACTCTGCTTTCGAAAGTACCGATATCACATAAGTCAGAGTTTCACCCAGAAGCTTTATTCGTTCCAGAATCTTACTGCCGATAAACCTGAAAGCAATTTTATCTGTAAATTGCCCGGTCATATCGGCTATTTCATTTTCGGCAAGCAGGCCAAGGAGATACCCCATTTCATAGTGTGTTCCTTCGAGATAGTATATTTTCTTTTTTTGACCGGTGTCGTAGTTAAATGCAGTTTTATGCTCGGCCATTATTCCTACTCTATTGAATTTGGTGACGACTCTTTTTACTTCATATCCATCCTTGTTAAAAGCATTCGTCAATCTCAAAATTTGCTTGTTACCGTCAGTTTGATGCACCAAAACCAGTCCTTGATCTTAAGCATTAATCCAGCCAATATATCCTATGATAGTTACTGGATTCCGTACACAAACTCTTATAAATCACGCACCACAAGCCTTGACTTATAATCAGAATGACAAGAGGACAACCTTTTATATATAAGCTTCATTCCATCCTTTTTAGTATCTATTGTCCAGAAGATGGATTATCCCAAAATTCAAAGGTACCAGATGCAATCCGCTGACGTTTGTCAAGGTGTTTTTTCAAGATAATATTAAAAAACCTGTGAAAAGCTGACAAATCAGCCATTCCACGGGCTTTCTTCGTTTATCCTCGCCGATTCTGTGACCGTACGGAACTACGGACGGATAATTTTCCTCTTGACATCGATAGACTACTTATGTAGAATATTTTATAGTAGTAGGCTTGCAGGAGGTTTTTCTACGTGGATTATAAAATTACTGATGCAGAACTTGAAATCATGCGGATTCTATGGCGCGAGAAGCGTCCGCTTAAAGTTGCGGAGTTTAAGGATGAACTCGAACAGAATAAGGGATGGAACAAGTCAACGACGCATACCCTCGTCGCTCGTTTACGTGACAAAGGACTTATTGAGCCGACAGAGCGATATGGCGTTGCGCGGTATGTCCCGCTTATAACAGAGGACGAGTACATACTCGCGGAAGAAAAGACCGTGCTTGAAAAATTCGGGAGCGCCAAAACTCTCGCGCTTGCTATGGTTCGCAACGGACATTTGACTGGCACCGATATTGAGGAATTACGCAAATACTTTAAGATGGGCGGCGATGGTAAATGATTAGTTATGACGCTCTTAGAGCGATCCTCACTATGTCTGTTACGGGAAGTGTTATTGCGATAATCCTATTTGTATTAAAACCGCTTCTCCGTAACCGTTTGCCGAAATCCGCACAGTATTATTTATGGTTCGTGGTTCTTGCAGCATTAGTTGTGCCAATATCAAAGTTCATTGTTCTACCGGATTCCACTTCCGATGTGCCGACTATCTCCAAAACTGTTGATTGGTACATTGTGTCCAACGAGGACATTTTTGAGCGGATAAGACCATATGAAACAGAAAACGCCGAGGGGTTCATAGGCATACCTGAATCCAGTATGGCAGAGGTTGAGGCTCTCGTTCCTGACTCATGGGTGCCGGAAGCGGTTGATTGGTTTCGACTTGCCCATTATTTAGGCGTTATCATTTATCTTCCATTTATATATTGCTCATATAACGCCTTTACAAGCAAGATAAAACGACGCAATACCACTGCGACCACAGAAGAAAATGCCATACTCGCCGAGCTTTGCGGTAATCGCCGCGTACCGCTCCTATATCGCAATCCGCTGGCGTCAACGCCTATGCTGATTGGCTTATTCCGTCCGACGATAATCCTGCCCGACCGTGAATATACAAATGAGCAGCTTCACGCTGTCCTACTCCACGAACTAACCCATTTACGGCGAAAAGACGTGCTGGTGAAATGGCTGTCCGTGCTTGTTGCTGCCATCCATTGGTTCAATCCGATTGTATGGCTCGTACGGCGTGAGATTGACCGCGCCTGTGAATTATCCTGTGACGAAGCGGTTATCCGCAATCTTGACACAGACGGCAAGCAGAATTACGGCGAAACGCTACTCTACGTTGCCGCCGACGCCAAAACACTCCATGCTGTTCTCTCTACTACCATGTGCGAGGAAAAGAAAGCCCTTAAAGAGCGGCTTGGCGCAATTATGAAAAGCAAGAAACATACTCGACTGGCAATTATTGTATCGGTGGTATTGATTATAGCTGTCGGCGGCGCGGTGATTGCACTTGGCGCGGGAAAAGCGATTCCACTTAATGAACCTCCAGGTATAATGATAAAAGCGGGTGATATTGAAATCGCGTGGGAGGTTGGCTTGAATAAATGGAATGGCAGCATTTATGATCGTTTAGACAACTTTCAATCCATAATGTCGAAAACAACATCTGATGAATTACCTTATATTCGGAATAACGAAACTATAACAATTAATTTCAACGGCAAAAATCCTCAAACGACCCAATTAACGGAGTATGTTTTTGACGAAAATGGAAGTCCGGCACTAAAGGTCGGAGGAATGTCTTATATTCCGAGTTTGACCGGTAAAGGTGTTTTTACATTGACGCCATATAGTGACGCGAGGTTGATTTCCGGCAGAGATGAATATGAACCGGGAATTTCAACAAAAGGCTATCGTTTTGTGTGTTCATGGGGCGGCAACGAATGTGAGTATACATTTATTATCCGCACTGATTCCCCGATACTAATGGAGCCTATTGCCGAAAACGCAACACGACCTGTGGTTACGCTTTATGGCGTTGACCAAAGCAAAGACAACGGCGACCCGGACCAAGTTAAGAAGCATTTCACAAGTCGGTTGCAACCCGATGTGAACACAGGTGTGACCGTTCTAACGGACATGATATTCATTGATGTCCGAGTTCCCGAAGGTGCAGTGTCCATGCGGACTTATTACGCCGAAGTCGGAGGGATGGGCTATCGAATGGCTGATAACAAATGGTCACATCCGCATCAATATTCTCCTGAAGAATTATTACACCCAAGCGGAAATACTTTCAGCGCGCGGGACATCAATCCTGATGGTTTTACGGGTTCGATTTGGGCAATCACGACAGACATAGGCGGTGTGGAGCACACCAGTGATGCTATCCCTGTGATATGGTTTAATTCGCTGCCGGAATCACAAGAAGCAACTCCGCTTGGCAATTCCTTTGATACGAGTGAGTTACAGAAGGCCAGTCCAAAAACAATGGGACATGAAATCGTCAACGATGAAGTTATAAAGCTGCTGTCAGATATGTACGATAATAGCGAATATGTTCACATGCAAAAGGGATTTTTTGAGGGTGAAACCAGCACTATTACCTATCCATTTATTAATGTTGATGATGAGATATTCGGACAACTGCTCTCATTATTTGCCGAGTATGAATGGCGCGCTAATCGAACACTGAGCAGTTATTCCGCAAGCGATTTTGATTTGTTCATCGAAATCTACACACCCGACATGGATAGTATTCTTACGGTATATGGCGGGTATGACCTCATTCAATACCGAGATAAAGTCAACGATATTACTGCATTTTATACTTATATACCCCCTGAAAACGGTGTATACGTCGATTTGGCCGAACGGCTTAAAGGCATTGCCGACAAGTGAGTTTCAAAAGTGACAGGCGGGCACAAAATTGCCCGCCTGTCACCATCAACTACAGTTCCATCCCCTGCAACTTCTGCGGAGTCCGTCCACGCGATTCCTCCCGCATAATCTCCGTAACACTCCGACGGATTTGCTCAACCTTTTGGGTTTCGTTTTTCAGCGCGTCATGCTCCCGATACAGCGCCTCCCGTTCGGCGGTTTTAGCGGCAAGTTCCTCGCGCCACTTGGTAATCGGCGGCAGCTTTTTCGGGTCAAACCGCCCTTGCAAAACACCGCGTAAATATTTTTCGGCAACCTTACGGTAATTCTTGAAGTTTTCGCTGTGCTTGAGATGCTCACTAAGTGTACTAATCCGGCGTTCCACCGATTTCAAATCCGCCCGAATCCGGTTGACTTTCCCGCGCATAGAATCTACCTTTTGTTCCAAGCCCGCGAGGCTTGCCGCCAGTTTCTTACGCTGCACCTTGACTGTTCCGGCTTGCTGAGTCGAAAACATTTCGTTGACTTGGCGGGTAAACTCAGCTTCGTTGCCCCTCGCGTATTCGCTGACCGTCCGCAGGGTGTCAAGTACCAGTTCATTCACCGTGTCGGTGCGTATACGGTGAGCGGTGCAGTCCGTCGTTTTCTTGTGGTTATTGGAACAAATATATATGTCTTTCCATTCGCCTTTGAGCGTCTATCCGCGCTCATTATACAGCTTGGCTCCACAGTCGGCGCACCACATCAATCCCGTCAGCGGATTCGTTTCACCGTAGGAATTTGGGCGGCGGCGTTTCGCGTTCTTGCGGATGCGGTTTGCCGTCTGCCAAGTCTCGGCATCTACGATACCCTCATGGGCGTTCTCATAAATCACAAGCTGTTCGTCCGGCGTTTTCTGGCACTGTGTATCCTTGAAATTGGCTTTGAACGTCTTGAAGTTGACCATATGCCCCATATACTCGACACGTTCAAGGATGTAGCAAACCGTTGTTCCGTGCCATCGGTAAGGGTCGATGTAGGGTTTGTTTTTGCCGTTGCCCATGCCTTTCTGAGCAAGGTAATACGCCGGGCAGGGTACGCGCTCCGCTATGAGCGTCGAGGCGATTTTGTAAGGCCCGACACCCTCAATCGTCATCGGAAAATCCGCCGCACAATCGCCGCCGCGTCGGGGTCGGGCAGCCATTGGTTTTTATCGTCGGCACTTTTAACATAGCCGTATAGCGTATGGCTCGCGGTATGCTTGCCGCTCATGCCTTTGGACTTGTAGATTGCCTTGATTTTGCGAGATGTGTCGCGGGCGTGCCATTCCGCGAAAATGTTACGGAAAGGCATAAAATCATCTTCGCCAAAAGCCGTATCGACGTTATCGCCGATGGCGATTAAGCGGACGTTTTTCTGCCTGGGACAGACCGGGATTCGTGAAAATGATGGACGAAATCGAGGCGGGAAACGTCAGTATCGTCCTCTGCAAAGACACCAGCCGTTTGGGTCGTGATTACTCCGCGTAGGTCTTTTTATGGAAACTCTACTCGATAAACGCTCGTACTGGGCGGCAAACGCGCCGATAAATTGATTGCGCCGCTATCACCTCCGCTCACAGCTTCGCCGTTTTATTTGTGCCGTAAATGAGGCGGCTGTACGCTTTTTAAGTGGTATTTGAACAACACCCTTATCAGCATACAGCGTCGTGAATTGTATTGAGGTAGATGAGGAGCTGTCTTTTGAAAATGTGGAAACGTCATCATATCTGTTTGTCTTGCCGCTGATTTTATTTTCCGTATTCTTATTCTAAAACCTTGGAAAGATCTTTATCATAAAGTTCATTTTATCTATAACCAACATGCCAATTGCATTGAATTTAGAATCAGAGATTCCAGAATTCTAAGATGTCAAGCGTTTTTGATTTTGTCTCAAAATAAAAGCAACATTAGCTAGATTGAATTAGTAATTTTTCCATATGTAAAAATGCATGCAGCGGTTTTCCGCTGCATGCTTAACAATCTTTGTAGAAAAA